>OY282380.1 GCA_958295885.1 Arenicellales bacterium
AATTGCTCGTCTGCAGAAGGCAATGCGTGTTTTCAGTCCTTCAGCCGATGTGAAGGCAACAGCCAAAGCCTAGTGAGTACCAGGAGTTGCGAAGGTCTGAAAATTCTGGATGGGACGTTTCACTCAAAAACAGCAGCTCTGTCAAAGTGTGGACTGTGATATTTCTGGGTGCGGCTCATATGGAAAGATCAATGACTGACCGGGAAGTATTTTGGTCTGGCGCGCGGGCTGAAAGCATCAAGGCTTTAATCTGATGGCGGCATCAGACTTTGCGAAAACATAAAAGAAACGGGGCGCACCTGACGTGCACCCCGCGTTCTTTTCAACTGATTTTGCGGAGTCCGAGCGAATGAACCTCGCTTTTTCCTCCTTTACGCATGGACCTCTTTAGAAATCCACCTGTAAATACAGTGCGGTGTGGTTTTCTTCTTTTGCATCTTTGGCGTGTTCAAAGACGAGAGTGGAACCGCCGCCGAGTGATTTAGCCAATCCAATCAGCCAGGGATTGTTGCTGCCTTCTTCATCTCGAATCTGGAAGTGATAGGACAGACCGTCGCTTAGCGGACCGCCAGCGTTCGCAATCGTAGTCGAAGATTCTTCGTCTAAACTGTTTGATGTCTTCACCAAACCCACAGCAGCACTGTGACTTCCAGCTGCGATTTTCACCGCAACCGCGTTCAGAGTCTCGTCGAAGGCGGGCTTTTTAGTTACCGTTACAAACTTGGATGGCTCTCCATCTGTTCCTTTTTCTACCCTGTACGTAGTAGGAACGGCTGCCGTTCCTGGATCCAATGTGTATTCAGTCGGTACTCCAGCTTCTCCTTCCGTCGTTACTACAACCATCATGTCTGTTTCCGGAACAGCAGGCGTACCATCAGTTGCTTCTTGCGCGAGATACACAATGTTTGTAGCCGCGGCAGGATAACACTTCATAGAACTTGGTTCCCAAACATTGTCGTTAGCATTAGCTAAGCAGTCCCCCTGACTACGATGGACATTTTCTTGGCCGGTCTGGGTGTCATCTATTGGATTTACACTTTCTGAATCAGGGTCAGTACCGGCCCTTACTGACTGTAGAGGACTTCGCATTCGGGTCACCCCGTGTGCAGTACTGTAACAACCTGCAGCTGTAGCTCCAGCAGCTCCAACATTTAAGCCATTTGTAACATCATAATCTGTATCTGCTGCAACCAATACTTGATTCGCTTCCGTACAATCGTCGGCTGCGATAGCGGTCCCGTCGCTATCCACTAGTGGTACCGCTTCATTCGGATTCGCAACCTGCCATGCTCGATTTGATACCACCCTTGCATTTACTGCAGGTGTTCCATCTTCGGCGGGGGTCACAGTCACAACGGTTGGCGTATTAGCTGTTCCAGTTCCATCCGTCTTAACTAGGCTGGGTGGCGTGCCAGACGTTCCTTCCTGATCTACAACGATCGAGGGTGCCGTGCTTGGCTTACCCACCATAAATTTCTCCTCGGTATCCGCTGCTACGTATCGCTTGCGATGCGCAAAAGCAAGCGTGGCCGCGCCAAGATCCATGCTCAGACCAAATTCATACTGATCCACTCCGGACTTTTCGCTGTTGGCCTTGTCCATCACCAGATCAAGCTGCACGGAGGCCGCTCCGACCGAATTCGAATAGGACACCGCCGGCCCCACTCGATACGACGTTTTAGAAGTGCCGTACACATACGAATTGTCCAGTATGGCGCCGACTGAATTCCAGCTTGCGCTCCAGATTCGTCCAATGGAGATGGTTCCAAATCCACCGGACAGACCTACGTACGACAGACGATTGCCGGTCGAAAGACTTGCGGTGGCAAGATCCAGCGCTTCCTCATAACGATAGTTCGCCGAAAGCCCTTCTGAGACTTCGTTCGAACCCTTCACGCCCCAGCGCGAGCCGTTGCTGAACATGTGGGTGGAATCGCCAGCGGATTCCAGTCCACCTCGGAACGAACCGTACCAAGTAGCCTCTCCAAATACCACGGAAGGCATGCTTAGCAGACCGGCAAGACCGAGTACTAATAACATTCTTTTCATTTGGCTCTATTCGTGAAATGTGTGGAATTTATCACAAAGCCAGGTCCAAACACGCAGCTGATGTAGGAGTGGCTGAGGTGACACAACGATGGAACCGGCGCAGGTGACTGTCGAGCCACTTGGTAGAAACTCCGCGGCAACGATGATCGACAAAATTCTTCAATCGTTCATGTCGATTGTTGACGTTTTGAAGGTGCCGGGTTCCGCGCACATAGACCTCTCGAGACACCACGATGGTTTCATGTTGCAGTCCCAGTTCTGTGGCGCACTTGGCATACGACCTGTGCCCATCGCTGACCATGACCGAATCTGTGGCCACGAGCTGAGCTGACAGGGGTTTGAGTTGCTTTGCCTTCATGCCCGCCAACCGCGTATTGCGGGTGGGTCCACCGCGTTGTACGGCAGTGAGCACTGCAACTTGTTCTGAACTGCGACCTCACTGGGTGGCGGTTCCACCTCGGGCTCGGGGCTCTCGCTCGTCTTTGACCTTGCGGTCCCCCTTGCGACTGTGTAAAAACAAGGATTCGTCTACCTCGACCACGCCTTGCAACCTGTCATTTGGCGTCTGCGTCGACAGAAACCGATGACGCCGGCGAAACGCAGTGCTGACCGCGATCCCACAGCTGCGAGCCGATTCGCGCACCGTCTCCTAACGCATTTGTGCCGCCGCGAACGCCGGCTGCTTCTCCTTGTGATGCAAGCCTGACAGGGGCGAATCCGACGCCGCATTGAAGGTGCGGCCACAACCTTTGGCGCAGCGACAACGTTGTAAACCGCGGGTGATGCCATGTTTGTAGGCTCCCTCGGTGCTGTTGAATTCCAGATTAGGTTGAAACGGTTTATTCAAATTAAATCGGAACGAAATAATTCAATGGATCAAATTGTTCCAACAAAATTGTCGGATTCAAAATCGAGACAGCGTGGCTGGCGGCGATGTGCATCGTGTTGGTCGGGTGCTGCAGCGCGCGGAACGCGACCGGATACGGCGCCGGAAAAAAACACGTTTGCGCGTGGCTTGACGCAACGGTGTCGCTGGCGGAACGCTTCCAATCCCCTCTCTGCAGGCACGCGGATAGCAGGACGCGTCTGTAAACCACGCCAAAATCGCAAAATTAAAAGAGCCGCCGGGAAATTGACGGCGACAACATCTTTTGTGCGAGGTTCATCCAAAAAATGCTGATAATCTCCTGAGAAATTTTAAAAAAAGAGGGGTTTTCTGGCAGACACTGGATAGAAGTGATTGGTTACATCAATGCGATAAAATACCTGAAATCAAGAAATTTTTCGAAAAAAAGAAGAAGGTGAAATTGTATCGTCAATTGTGCGAAATATTCGTCTTTCTGTTTTGTTCACGGGAAATCTTTAATTTGTGGGGAAGATACGAGATACTAAGTGGTTTTAGTCCTTGTTGCTTGACACCGCGGTGGTAAAAATTGATGGCCTCAATAGACAATTCACTGGATTCACGCTGTAAGTTTGTCCGACTGAGTATGTCTGTTGAACTGGTGAAGGCTCCATTTTTTCGCAACAGCTCAGTACGACAGAATTATTTTAAAAGGTATTGAATTAAACTTGATCACCTTATCGAATTAATACGAAGTTTCCACACATTTTTTCGCAGGTTTAATAATTGACGCGTCTATGGATTTGCTATCCTCAATTATCAAACCTTACGGATTGGAAAGACCCGATGGCCGTCCCCTTCATTCCTATCGCTGTTCACCACAGATCATGGACTTGCTTAAAAGTGAACTGACTGGGCGGATGACATTTAACGGGAATACTAAACATGTTGCCGCAATATTTGTTTTTTTAACCTACAGAGCATATTCGAGCGAATTTCACGGGTGGCCACTTGACTTGGTCATTTGTCTTTACTGCCATTGGCGTACCCGAGGATCAGAATCTTGGCCGAGAGCCTGTCAGTAAAGGTCTCCAATGGTGGAATCGAGAGATTCGGGTGCTATCCAATGGCACCCGTATGTTTCTATACAGCCTCATGATCGAAGGGGGAATTCCAGCAAAGCTTCTGACAACACCAGGATTATTTCTGAATGCTGTAATGGGGCTTGTAAAGGAGATCGAGCTTGAAGGAGGAACGGATTTGCAACAGTGGCTGGATCTAATGGCAGCGCGCAGGGTCCATTGCTTTCCACAGACTTTTCAAACTGAGGATGTTGCACGCCTCTTCGCAGAACTCGCATTTTCCCTAGTTGAGCTGCGTGAGGAGTTACCATCAGACCTTCCAGACGAATCAGCCGTACGCTGGCTGGACGATCATCGTATGGGTTGGGAATCACGCCTTCCTGTTCGTATGACTAACCAGACCGCTGAATTTCCAATTGATCCGGCACTTCGTGCGGAACGTCGAATTCCATCCTCTTTAGGGAGACCTTTATGCAGACGTGAGTTAAGGTGCGACGATATTGGAATTTGGCACGCATACTTGACAGTTGGCGATCATGGATGGCTGCCTGCCAGAACGTTTACGGGTCCAGAGGATGTCAGACTTCGTCCAATACCATTGAAATTTGATGGACTGGTTTACATTGCCACACCCGAGCAGGAAGGCTTTCGGCTTCGTCGCTTTAACTACACAGGAGAGGAGTCGCGTGCATTCAACCTGCAGGATTCATTTGCATTAAGAGCCTTTGCAGATGGTCGGATTAAAGGTGAAACGGTGATTGATGCGGGGCTTTCTCCACCGGATGAAGTACCAGGTTTTTGGAGAGCGGGAGATCAGGACAACGGTGCTGCCGCCCAACGACTCGTTCTTCTTTCTGGAGTCACGCGGACACGAACATCCTGCCTATGGGTTCTGACATCACAAGACACTATTGCGCAGCTGGGTGATGGTTTGAAGCTTGAAGACCCTGAAGAAGCACCAGGTGGATGTCTCTATCGTATATCAGGGAATGGCATTTTAACGTTGGGTTCTAGGTCTTACCGGATTGCAGCCAAATCTCAGGATGATGTGCGGGAAACCCGAATGCTGCCAATTGGCGATATCCTGGGGCGATGGCGATTTAAGGGATACCTACCGGTTTATCAGGGGAAAGTAACTTTCTACGAACTGGGTACAGGCTTCATGCGTTTAATCCCCAATTGCGAGATTGAGCGTACGCCAAACCGACTTCTCTTTGGCGAACTTGTAGAATGGATAAAAGCCGAAGCAGTTCAAGCTTCCTTCCGTCTGGTTTGCATTCCGCAGACTACATGCTTCGAACTGCGGGAAATTGCTCCAGGGTGTATTGAATTAAATGCCGACGGATTAGAACGCGTACGACGCGTTACCATTAAAGCTGGAGATTTCGAAGAGTCAGACAATGTAGTCGAGGGATCAGTTCAACTTACACTGGAAACACAGGGGCAACCACCTGGACTGGTTGAATTACGATTATCGGAACTAAAGACTGGCTCCGTACTTATGCTTCAGAGCCCTTGGCCGACTCAACATGGCATGATTCTCAAACCAAACGGTCATCGGCTTACTGACAGTCACCAATTGTCGATTGATGCACTCTATGGATTTCGTGCAATTGTGCCGGATGGTCTATCTGGCAATATATTGCTGCAGATGATCGGCCACCATCTGATTTCTCTTCCAGCCGCGGGAGAAATATCGCTTGCCGCTCTCCAACCTTTGATAAAGGAGATGCCAGCTCAAGGCGGACCGGACGCTCAAGTAAATCCGTCCCTGGTCGTTGGTGGGAACGAAGGTGACCGACCTGCACTCCGACGTTATCAGAATCAAGCTGTGATCAGTGATGGAGATTTACGTCTTGGGCTTGACTGGGACGCTTTGGCAACAACACCTGCGACAGTGTTGGAAACTGAATTGCCAAGACATCAAAATGTGAAAATCCATGCGATTCACATTAATCTGCCGCAATGCAATAAGACTGTTAATAATCCTACATCACTAAATCTCCTTACACATTTTAGCGAACCTGAGAAGGGACCCTGGTTAATCCAGCCTGGACTAAATGGGCAAACTCAAAGAGCGGTTGTCTGGCCTTCTTCCTTGACACAAAATACGTCGCGTGACGAACGGATCAATGCCTATACGGACAATTTTAAACAAATGCTGTCCTTTCCAGAAGATTCGCAGTGGGATCGATTGGGGAAACTAATTTTGGCTGCAGGGAAAAAAGGCGATGCTGGAGTGCTGGATCAGGTGCAGTCGCTTGCTCGTATGCCGGCAGCGGCGGTTTTTTTAACCTTGGTAGCTTCGCATCATGCAAATTTGGACGAAATTCCAAGGTTGGATACGGTTGTTCCCATATTTTGGCCGGTTGTGTCTGTTACCGATTTTGCAAAAGCAATTCAATCTTATCGAGAACATCTGTTGGCAGAATTGCGGTGTTGTTTCGACCAGGAGTCAGACCAGGAAGCGAATCATGTGCTTCTTCGTCGGATTGGAAAAATATTGACATTGATGCCGGAACTGGCAGGTCATTTTACGTGGGCGCTTGAGTCCACAGGCCTATTCGATCAAATTATTAATTCTCCTGATCTTCAGGAGTTTCTAGCACCGTTACTCATCCCAAATTGTGAAGTGCGTCTGCAGAATGAAGCTCAGATGGCTGCTAAACGGTTTGACCGATTACCGCATGGCGTGCACAACATTGAACCACCACATCACCGCCCGGCAGGAATGGAATTCAGTTCCAATTACCTTCAATTGATGATTGATGCACCTCTTGCCGCAGCCGAAATCGCGGCGAACAGGAGGGGCGCGCCGAACGTGAATGAAAAGCCAAGTCTTATCAATCTACGCCTTTTGGATCCTAAATATTTCTGTGCTGCATTGCCCGCTGCTCTTCATTTTCATTTGTATGGAGGTTGTTGGTGACTGATTTACACCTTACCCTTTCACTTCTGGCCACAAAGTCTGCGACATCGGTCGTTGCGAGAAGTAGGTTTGCATCATCTGCACTGAACGCGGCATTGTTGAAGCGCCTTCCAGTCCACCGGGATCTGAAGACTCACTTTCAGCTGATTTGGTTTTTGAATCAATACCCACATGGGAATCTGCCAGGTGTAGCCTTGAAGATCTTCGGCGCGAAAGTCTTCTACACTCAGATTTGGTTACGGCATTGGATGGAGCTGGAGTAGCACGGATGCCTCGTAGTCTTCATCCTTGGACTCACCAACTTAACTCTTGGAATGCAGCCGCGCAAGGATTGTCTTACCTGGTCAGCTCCAGAACCGGTTCTGGTAAGACCGAGTGCTTTATGATCCCAATGTTGAATGACCTGCCAAGCTACCCCTCAACGGACATGCTTAGCGGTGTTCAAGCAATTCTGATCTATCCTCTCAACGCCTTAATCGAGAGCCAGCGCGAACGTCTCGCAGCTTGGACTGCGAACCTACAGGACCACAATATCAAATTTGCACTCTACAACGGACTTACGCCTGAATCTTCATGGTATGAGGATCGTAGCAGGCTCGCTCCTGCTGAAATTGGTAACCGGAGGGATATTCGCAATGCTCCACCGGCAATTCTGGTTACAAATGTGACTATGTTGGAATACTTGCTCTTACGTGCCAAAGATCGCCCAATTTTGGAACAGTCGCAGGGGAAGTTGAGATGGATGGTGCTGGACGAGGTGCACGGTTATATTGGTTCGCAGGCAGCCGAGATCGCACTTTTACTTCGGCGGGTTCGCGCAGCTTTCGGCGTTAATCCTGATCAGGTGCGGCTTATGGCAACATCGGCGACTATCGGTGAAGGTGAAAGTGTTAAAAGAAATCTACAGTGCTTCATCGCCGACTCAGCTGGCCACAATGAGAGCTGTGTGCGAGTCATTGAAGGTCGTACGGTGAAATCCGAACTCCCATTGACTGGAGACGACACACCGCTGGAACCAACGGTCTTAAGTGAATTGGATCCCACCCAACTTTGGAAAATACTGGCTCCACACCCGCGAATTCAGAAGCTTAAGCAAAGGGAATTATAACCAATCCTAACCATTCGCCACAAAAAAACAGGTGCTGACATCTCGACTAGCACCTGTTTTAAATTGGGAATTGCCTCTGGTAAATCATCAAGCAACCTGCCCTCTGATTTATCCGCTAAGCTGGGAATTTTGTTATGACGAAGAGGATAATTGTCTAAATGAAAGCATGACAGACCCCGTGTTCCCTCGATAGGTCATCGTCATTTTATTAAGAAAAGTTCGTCCCAAAAGGGCACTATGAGGTTGCCCGCCAGCATGCAAATGTACTCCACAAAATCTCCCGTATTGAGTCAAATTAAATGATGGAAAATGAATTTGTGCTAGATGAACATTCACTTTACCGGCGCCATGCGCTCCTGAAACAGTACTCTCGTTAATAATAGGAAGATTTAAAGCCGTGGCAATAGCTGAATCAATGCAACTCACTACCGCTCCAGTATCAATTAAAGCATGATATTCGTTTACCGGGCAAGACAGGGATTGACCGGGCTATTGGTCGGTAGTTTAGGTCAAATCCTATACGTACTCGTAAAGTGGGGCCGATACGAACCAATAGCTCCTCACTATTGAACCCGCAGTCAACCTGGCGCATTTTCTAACACTGGTCTATATAGAACGGACGCGGGTAGAGTAACTGGGGAAACTCCTACTTCCTTTATCAGGTATGGTCCCGACCCGAATTGTTCTACAGCTTTTTCTGCAGCGGCTTCAAAAGAATTGTAGATTCCTGATAACTTTTTGTCGTGAATAACTACCCATCTCCCCATGTAATCTATTTCTAGTTCTCTTTGCATGGTTTTGTAAGCAACAATTTCTTCAGTTAGTTTTGACATAATCACCTCCGATAATTAAACGGAACAATCTTTTGAATTTTCCTTACGTCTATACTTCCATTCTCCGTTGTTTCTCGCTGTCGAATTCATGATCGCCTTGGCCACCTGTTCGGGCGATGCCTTGATGCGATCGAACTGCTCGCTGTATTTTGAGGATCTTTCTGCCTGCTCGGAATTCATGTAATTTTCTCCTTTTGTGATTGATTTAAAACTTGTCCAGTGATACTCGTGTTTTTTTATGCAGACGAAGTAATACGTCCCTTAACTCTACGCCAAGAACATCTTTTACTCCCTTGAGAGGGATACCTTCTTGAAATGCCGAATCTCGCATTTTTTGACGAAGTGTTTCATCAGGTTCTAGAGATTGAGCTATGCTGAATGAAAATTCTTGAATTTCAAATGAGTCCATGTTTTTGGTCTCATCAACTACTTCTTCTGCCTGCTTTTCGGCCCAAGACTTGGCATCTATATTCTTGGATATTCGTTCGCCAAGATCGGTAAGGTAAATTGGGCTGGCACTTGACGTTGGTGAAGGCGGAAGCCTACTAAAAATGTTTTTTAGATCATTACGAATTTCATTTAGATCATTACGAATTTCATCCATGAAATTTTTAAACATTTCCCGGTCACTATTGATCTCTCCATGCCAAATCCCAAACTTATAAATACCTACAATCACTGCAATGACAACCGCAGAAGTAGCACCCACGTATATTAGCCATTGAAATTGTTCCATTAATGCCTGCTCCTTGTGGTTGATTCTGAATTTTTAATGTTCCATGTTCTAACAAATGATGATGATGATGATGTGGTATATTGTTTGCATTATGACACATGCCAGCCTAATCATAAATGCGTTATTTGGGGAGAATTCTATGAAGCATGTCGTCATCACTACTTCCGTAATAATTTTAATAGTTCTATCTGGCTGTTCAAAAAACCCACAATCCGTTTCTGGAGCATATGTTTCGCCTATTTTTTACAAGGATTATTCCTGCGATCAGGTAACACTTGAAATGCAAAGGGTTGCAAGCAAGGTTTCAGAAGTTTCTGGAGTTCAGAGATCCAAGGCTACAAATGATGCAGTAGTTACAGGAGTTGGAGTTGTAATCTTTTGGCCAGCGTTGTTTTTTCTTATGGGTAATGATAAAGAACAGGAATTGGCTCAGCTAAAAGGCGAGCTAGATGCTTTAGAGCAAGCTGCTGTTCAAAAAAACTGCCATCAACTTTTAGATCGGATTAAGAGAGAACGGGATGAAGTTGAAGAAACTAATTGATTTATTTTCTTTTAGTTAAACCTTCCATCAACACCAGAAACGAGTTCTTTGTATTTCAGCCGTTTTCCAACCATACCCTGCACAATACTTCTCATCTGATCAACAGTATCGAGTGGGCGTGCATTGTGCCGTCCAGCAAACTCCTGAACATATCGGTTGAGATGCTTTTTGATCATTTTGTGATAAGTGCCTTTAAGCGATCTTTTGAGCATTGACCAGAAGGATTCAATGCCGTTGATGTGCACCTGTTTTCTGACATACTCACCAACTGAATACTTGACTGATTTGTGGTCGAAATCAACCATGCGTTCATAACTCTTAAGATCATCAGTAAAGACTTCCGAACCTTCTTCTACATTTGATTCAATAAAGCCATGCAGTGTTGTTCTTCGAGTATTCGGAATGACTTGTGCTTTGACATTGTTAGTTTCTCGGTTTTTCATACCGGCAACAATAGATTTTCCTACTCCGCCTCTGCCAGCATTCAATTTCTTATCCCAGTGCTTGTTCTTTTCAAGACCACCGACATAAGTTTCATCTACTTCGACTTTGCCAGCAAAATCAAATTCGTGATCGTTGAAGGTTTCACGGATTCGGTGCGCCAAGTGCCATGCGTTCTTCTGTGCAATATCCAAATCCCTTGACAGTTTCATGCTGGACACGCCTTTTAGATTTGTAGTCATTTGGTAAATGGCAATAGCCCAAACCTGATAACCAAGATTAGAACTTTGCATTACTGTGCCCGTTTTTGTCGAAAAGAACCTGCGGCACTTTCGGCAGCGAAAGCGCATATTTGGGTGAGTGGTTTTGTCTTGAATGTTGGTCGATTCGCATTTTGGGCATTCAACGTGTCCGCTCCATCGCGCTTTGATAAACCAGTCTTCAGCCGCTTCATCATTGGGGAACTTCTTGAACAGTTCAACAAGCGACATCCCCTTTCTGTATGACTTTCCTGGTGCTTTTTTCTTTGCCATTTATCTATACCAATTCATTGATTTAATAATATAAGTATAGCAAAATGGTTAGGATAAGTCAAGGCGAATGGTTAGGATTGGTTATAATTCCTTAAGCAAAAGATGTCAAATCAGGTTGTCAAGTTCAAAGATGTAACAAAGATTTTGTACGATTCGCTTGGTTTTGACCGCGATGATGAGACTCAAGCGGTACTGAATGTGGCAGCTCGAGCAATATGTCCAGATTACGGAACCCGGCTTCTGCCATGGCGTGTACATATTTTTCACCGAGCACAGGGTGGTTTCTGGGTCTGTGTCAACAGGGAATGTTCGTATCGGGATTCGGTTTTATGTGATGCGGAGTCGGACTGGGGATTCGGGGCGCTTTGGTTCAGGCAGCGGGACAAATGTAAGTGTGAAGCCCCGGTATTTGAACTCTTCGCTTGCCACGAGTGTGGCGCTTCATATCTTTTAGCTGGGTTAACTCTAGGGAAGTCAGCTCATCTTGTGCCGCGTTGTGCTATTTGGACGGATGACTTTTCAGTCGATGCCGAACCCGATTCAAAGACTGACAACGAAAATATTATCCCAACTGGGACGGTGATACTGTCACCTGATCGACAGGATCCTACAGACAGATATCTTAGGATTGAAGACGGACGGGTGTATGACAATGCTCCACTTGACGGTGGTAATTTTGTTCGAATCAGGCTGGATATGGTCCATTCGACTCTTAGCTGCTGTTCTGGAGCTGCTGATTCGAGTCTGGTACCGCAACATTATGGACCACCATTTTTCATGGGTGCGACTCTCCCTACATTCGTCGAGGAGGTAACTGAACCGTTGGATAAAGCCGGTCTACCTATGGGAGGACGACGCGCCATCACGTTTTCAGACAGTCGTCAGGGAACGGCTGGATTGGCGGCGAAGCTCCAACGGGATGCGGAACGAAACCTGACGAGATCGTTTCTCTATCATGCGGTGCAGGAAGATAACGGGCTGGATGATTTGAAACGAAAAATACTGAATCAAAGGCTTGAGATATTTACTCAAATTAATGATCCGATATTTGATGAAGATATTCAAAGCATTAAGGCACAACTATCCGGCCGGAAGGAACCAATACCCTGGTCATAATTGGTAACCCGATTTTCCGAACAGGTCGAACTATGTAACTTCGCGATCGACGTTTGGAGTGCACGTATCCGTGGTGGTGACAACAAAGAAGACAAGCTGCATATTCCTGCAAAATTGTTCCTCTACCGCGAACTCTTTAGGAGACCAAAAGTTCAAAACAATCCTGAGACGATGGGGCGCCTACGACTGAGTTTTCCCAAGCTGGAAGAAAAAGCTGGTATGCAAATCCCCGATGTTCTCAGTCGTAAAGGTATCGACTCTGATTCATGGGGCGCACTTGCGTTGGCGGCAGTGGATTTTGTGTTCCGCGAACGGTTGGCAACTAGGATTTCGCCAGACTGGATGCTACGATACGTTAGCCCTCGTTCTGGAACAGGACCTAACTCCATCTGTCACCCTGATCTCGCGAATTCTGCCCGACAGGACGGAACTTATCCATGGTTCGAATCGAAACCACGAGGTGCGCGACCATCCCGTTTGCTCCGGTTGGTCTACAGACTGATCAATGGTCAATGGAACAAAATGTCTGATCAAGATCAAGCGCGTGAAGTACTTGAAAGTCTCTGGTCTCTCATCACTTCAACAGTTGCAGAGGATATCGGTGGTGGACTTTATCAGCTCGATTTCAAAAATGCTGCTGTAGTTCGTCTTGACCAAGGTTGGGTTTGCCTGGTTTCTCGGCGAATTATTGGTTGTTCACCTCGTGATATGTCGCCATACAATCCAGACCAGCAGCTGGTTCCGATCAAACTGCCACGGCTCCCTTGAGCCAATGCGGGGGGATTGGAACCTAATGCACGTGTTGAATCAATGCATTGGTGCCGGAACAATGAGGAAATTAAGAGGCTGCGAAAAAGAATTCTGTGGACAGACCTTCATGATCGTATTGCTACATACTCCCCATTCATACGTGCGCAGGAACATTCGGCTCAGATCAAGCGTCAGGTATTAGCTGACTACGAGCAACAATTCGAGGAGGGGCGCATCAATTTGCTAAATTGCTCCACTACGATGGAAATGGGTGTGGACATTCCGAATGTCCAAATTGTAGTCAATGCCAACGTACCTCCCTCGGTGGTAAACTACCGCCAGCGGGTAGGCCGAGCCGGGCGAAGAAACGAGCCTTGGAGTTTCAGCATCGCGTTCTGCCGAAATCTACCACTGGACCAAATCGTGTTTGACAACCCTATTCAAATGCTTTCAGCATCCGTGGTGGTACCTGCCGTCAGTTTTGACAGCCCCAAACTTATTGCCCGTCATGTCAATGCGGCACTGCTTGCTGAGTTCTTCCGGTAACAGACCGACGGCATTGACCTGATGGCATCTGCTGGTGGCTTCTTTGGGGCTACGTTAGATACAAAAAATCCGTTTAAATGCCCGTCTATGGCTAATAATTTTCTAGACTGCTTACGAAAGAATTGGACTCATACTGACGATTTAACCCATCTTACACGGCGTACATGTTTAGAAGACCAAGATGACTCTTACCTGATGGCTGAATCTGCGGAAGCGTTCGAGACGATGATGAAGCGCTGGCAAAAAGAGTATTCCGCGCTACTTGAGTGGCGTGATGCAGCAGGTGCCAAGGAGGTTGAACAGGCATTCGAAACTCGGGCACGCCGAATGCATGGTGAATTTCTGTTGGGTGAGCCTGCTCGCCGGGGATGGACACCATCCTACGGTTTTCCCATTGACGTAGTGACTTTTCATCACCTCTCAGACGACAACGTTAATGATGAACATGCAGTCGTTGCATTTGGGGAGCACCGAGGCAGAGCTTCGCGTACGGCAGATATCGCGATTCGCGGGTACGCACCTGGAGCTGAGGTTGTAATAGACGCTCTGGTGTACCGTTCCGAAGGTATATTTCCTGCTTGGGGAGCAAATGCCGATGTATCTAGGCTCGAGGACCTCCAGGATTTTTGGGAGTGTTCTTCCTGTAGTTTTTTCGATTTAGTGCGTATCGTGCCTGAGGCTTGTCCAAAATGTAATACGCCAGTCAACAGACGGACAATTCGACGTTGCCTTAGGCCAACGGGTTACTTAGGGCGACGTGCGCCACACACGGGATATGAGAATCTTGGCTATGTTCCTTATGAATTACCCAAAATTTCCGCTGCAGGTGCATCTTGGCATGCTCTACCTAATCCTGAGGCTGGACGTATACGTTCCACCCCGGATGGACAAGTGATCACATTGGGGTCGGGACTCCACGGACTAGGCTATGCACTATGTCTTTCTTGTGGACGTGCCGAACCTGAGACAGAGCGGAGAAGTGCTGTTCCTCCACAAAGCATTCGTAAGCATCATCCACTGGCAGAAGCTCCGGGAATAAATCTGGAGCAGGGGTATTACTGTCCTGGCGGACACACCGAACCTCAACGCATTCAACGTAACGTACACCTAAGCCATGTGTCTCACACCGATGTGTTTGAACTTCAACTGCCAATCGATGCTAATCGAGATCAAGGGCTTGCCCTTGCAGCTGGGATTCGCGAAGAACTTGCCATACGGCTCGGGGCTGCAGCCCGTGAGATTGGTATCGCAGTCAGCTCATCGACTGGTCCATATGGCGAGAACCGAGTCTCCAGTTTTCTGTACGACCGGGCATCTGGGGGGGGGGGGCAGGGCTCGTATTGCGCTTATCAGATCAAGAATGGTTCCAGTACTGTCTAAATGGGGCTCACCAGAGACTTGACTGCAACGAAGATTGTAGGCATGGATGCCCAGCATGTATTCTACGTCCGGATCTCAACTTCAAAAAAGAGGCACTTGATCGGGTCGGAGCTCGACGTATCGCAAATCATATTCTAAACGGGCTTCAAATTCCAGAAACTATGAGTGTATTCGGATCGGGTACAAATCTTTTGGAATCGTCGTTGACTGAATGGCTCTATCGGCAAAAACAGATGGGAGTAATTTCTACCATCTGTCTCTATTTGCACGGCTCTCCTTCGGATTGGGAACTTGCTGATTGGCCAATCGCAAAAGAATTCCGTCAGCTGAAGGAGTCTGGCGTGAATATTGAACTAACCGTCCAAAGTGAAGCGCTAGTCAGTAAGAATATGGAAATTGCGCTGCAATTGGATCTTCATCGACTGGCGGCTCATGCAACACTAAACCATGTATCGGAGCTACCGGCGGTTGGTAATGCCTTGATAGTGGCTGTGATTCGTGTAAATAAAGGAAACATCGCTATCGCTGCTTACGATAAGAGGGATGCAGTTCCGGGTCCTCTATGGGGACTTGGCTTGGAAAATGTCCTAGTTCAAGGACCCGCACCTACCAGGCTACCCGAAAAGCAGCCATTCGCGATTGATCGACTCATAGATGTATCTGCTGGAAATGCACATATGATCCGAATCTACCAACATCCAGACGGTCAAGTAAGTACTTTTGGGCATAAATTCTGGCAAATCTTGGCTGAGGAAGCCCCATTGACAATTAATGCACTTCACAGATTTAAAGTTCGCACCATTTGCTATACTGATCGCTACCTCCTAACACCTCTTTCTCTGAGACTTCTTTACGAAGTAGTACGGAATTTACCAGGGGGTGAAGCTTGTAAGTTGCAAATATCGACCGCATGTCGTAGCGGGCAGTTAAAGCGGTGTTTTAAGATTTTCCATACATATCCTGATGATTTATTGAGACGCAAAGCGTTGGAAATGCTGTTTCCTCGTGGACAGATCATTATTCATGATAAATTTGAGGTGCCTCATGCTCGTAGTTTCGCCCTTCGCTTAGGAGACGGCCGAAAGATAACAATATTGCTTGATCAGGGTTTTGGCAGTTGGTATGCGAATGTTGCACTGAATTTTGATTTCAGAATAGAACCCACCGAACAGGTTAACATCCTCAAATTACTAAATTTCGAAGTTAATGTCCATAAAGGACAAAATGTGCCAATTGTTCTGAAAGAATTCTTAAGTTGATGGCTCTATTCGTGAAATGTGTGGAATTTATCAAAAAGCCAGATCCAAACACGCAGCTGAAGTAGGAGTGGTTGAGGTGACACAACGATGGAACCAGCGCAGGTGACTGTCGAGCCACTTGGTAGAAACTCCGCGACAACGATGATCGACAAAATTCTTCAATCGTTCATGTCGATTGTTGACGTTCTGAAGGTGCCAGGTTCCGCGCACAAAGCCCTCTCGAGACACCACGATGGTTTCATGTTGCAATCCCAGTTCTGTGGCGCACTTGGCATACGACCTGTGCCCATCGCTGACCATGACCGAATCTGTGGCCACGAGCTGAACTGACAGGGGTTTGAGTTGCTTTGCCTTCATGCCCGCCAACCGCGTATTGCGGGTGGGTCCACCGCGTTGTACGGCAGTGAGCACTGCAACTTGTTCTGAACTGCGACCTCCCGGGTGGCGGTTCCACCTCGGGCTCGGGGTTCTCGCTCGTCTTTGACCTTGCGGTCCCCCTTGCGACTGTGTAAATACAAGGTTTCGTCTACCTCGACCACGCCTTGAAACTTGTCATTTGGCGTCTGCGTCGACAGAAACCGATGACGCCAGCGAAACGCAGTGCTGACCGCGATCCCACAGCTGCGAGCCGATTCGCACACCGTCTCCTAACGCATTTGTGCCGCCGCGAACGCCGGCTGCTTCTCCTTGTGATGCAAGCCTGACAGGGGCGAAACCGACGCCGCATTGAAGGTGCGACCACAACCTTTGGCACCGCGATAACGTTGTAAACCGCGGGTGATGCCATGTCTGTAGGCTCCCTCGGTGCCACAGTGCGGACCGCGACGGTCCTTGCCCACGCGTTGTTCCACCGCCAACACCGATTGAGCTTCGGTATAGGCTTCATTCAAAATCATAATGGCTTGGGCTTGCTGATGAACCGAGAGTTGCTTGAACCGGGCGATATAGGTTTCAGATTGTTCAGCATCCATGCTGGTTTATCCTTATGTTTTTAAATGTGATTTGATCATTATTATTCCAAATACCACACAAATTAAGAACAGAGCCTTTCATTTACATCCAATTTTGCATAGACTCCAATTTCCTCTACGGAAATACAAAATAAAGGAATGAGCTGGGAGATGGCATTGTTCAGAATCAGAAAGGTTCACAGATGGTCCCACAATGAAGCGAATCGCCGAAGTCAATGGTAAATCAGAATTTCCTTTGCCAGTCAAGAAGCAATTTCATGCATTCGATGTAGGCTGCGTGAGTATCGCGAAAGTCAATCACAGTGAATCAGCTGTACGTTTGTATACTGCAACTCCTTTTGCTACACGGTAAACGCTCATGAATGCGCCTCAATCACCCCGAAAGGATGAAATACGTCAAGGCATCTGATCGCAAATTGACGAATCATTTCTGATACATTAAGTTGGCGAAGGAGGCGGAAACAGAGATCGATTTTATTTTGGTGGGAAGCTTGGTCTTCACCCCGCACGGCAAACTGAGCGAAAAGGCAGGCGCGCACCCCGAATTGTACCCGTCCCGTGGACGAACGGCAATTTACACCACGGTTGTTACGGCACCGTGTGTTTACCAGCCTTGCCGTTTGCTCCGTCTCCATTTTTTCAAATCATCAATGGAGAATCCTTAGGATGAATGATGAACTGCAAGTTGTCAATGCCCGCGTCGCCGGCTTGGACATCCATAAGATGCAGACCACCGCCTCGTTAAGGCCACCGTCGCTCCCGCCCACAAACTGGCTCGCACCCTTTACGCGGTGCTGCGCGACCGACGACCCGACCGCGACCCTACGGTGAACTACGAAGAACTGGTGATCCGGCGCAACGCCCTGCGTTGGATCCAGCAATTGGCCCAATTCAACATTCTCAAGCGGCATCAAGATGGCAGCGTGACCGTTAACTGGGACTCTTGAAGCCCGGCCGCTTCACTGTCTGCGAAACTGCGAATACGATCTAAAAGATTCGGGGACGTCATCACTTCGTTGATTCGCCGCAGCGGTGGCCTTCACAACCGCACACAGATCGCGATCCTCGAAGATCCTGCGACATCTCACCATGTCTGCAATCCCCAAACATCGTCCCGGACTTCATGGCAATATTAGGAAGTTGATCATGCCTGAACTCCCCGAAGTTGCAATCACGGTTTGCGGACTTCAAGACCTGATCGACAGGCAGATCACGGATGTGGGAACTACCGGTCAAGATTTACGCGACCCGTTTCCCGAAAATTTACCTAAGAAAGTCAAGAATCAGTGTGTGGAGTCAGTGGAACGTCGGGCAAAATACGTTTTGGTCGAATTCGAGACTGGTTACATTATGATGCACATGGGCATTTCCGGCAACATCCTGCTGGAAAAAAGCAATGATTCTGCCAATAACGAAAAACATGTCCATTTGAAGTTGAAGTTCAGCAGCGAAGATCGACTTCTATTCCGATGTGTTCGCCGGCATGGTTGTGTTTTATGGCTTGAAGGCAAGCCGCCGGAATGCCGGCTTCTTGACAGACTTGGAAAAGACCCTCTGGATAAAAATTTTTGATTGAGAATATTTGAAGAGAGAAGCCTGTTGTCGAAAAGTCAGTGTAAAACAATTTATCCTGGAGCAGGAGGTTGTAGCCGGAATGGGGAACATTTACGCGTCAGAGAGTCTGTTTCGAGCTCGGATTTCACCGACGGAAAAAGTTACTGACATCTGCGAGGATGAATACGATACGCTGGCTAAGAAAATACAAGAGACCATGAAGGATGCAATTGAAAATGACGGAACCAGCCTGGGAGACAGAGTAAGTGACTGGGAGAGCCCTGGCCGTGTGAGAGGAAAGTTTCAGGACTGCCTTTCTGTTTATGGCAAAAAAGCAGGCGCCAAGTGTGCAGAATGCAATGGCACCATCGAAAAGAGTAAGATTGACGGCCGCATGACGAATTACTGCGAAACATGCCGGTCTTAGTTTGAATCCGAAAAGTTTACAGCTTAATTTAAAGCGGGCGAATCACTGACTCGCTGCGTGCGTTTTCCTAGAAGCTGTTTTCTGCATTCGTCGTCCGGCTGGACTAAAGTTCAATCTGAAGAGCTGACTTGCACGCACCGCAGCTCCTTGAACAAACCAACCCGTTCAGTACACATCGAAAGTGGAATTCCAAATATTTCTAGTCCCACGGCAATCGCCTCACTCGGATATTGGCTTTCTCAAGCATCGAATCTGACGCATTCGTTCATTGTAAGAACGACTGGAACTAAACCTGTCGGAGAGGACTTTTTACAGGTAAAAGTCCAACTTTTACTGCTGAGTGTTGCCGCATTTGCCGCAGGCGACAAGGGCAGCTCATAACTTACGTCCAACAGCAGGTACGGCACATGCCGACAGGCGCTCTTGGTATTTCCGTTGATCATGCGCGTCCAATGGCAGAAAATGCTCCTCGCTCACCAGTCCCGACAGCACAACCTGTCGCCCCACAACACACCGGCCCAATGTGTGGTCGAAATGACTGCTGACGCCTTCCATCTATCTGCCGCGGCGAATTTTCACCTTGTCATCCACCACGAACGCACTCATTTCGCTTCAGGCGCGGGCCTCACTACACCTGCAGAGCCATCAACAGATGAAGCTGACGCCAATTGACTGTTTGATGCTTGATCAGACCATATCGAGTCTTCACAGGTTTGAATGAAATCCTGCATCGATCGGCGACAGAACATACAAATCGAAGATTCCCTCAAAAAGACACGCATCAACAACAAAAAGATCGCCTGTGCAACATTCCAGCCACTGCGCTTGGTGATGCAGATACGGCACAGCACAGCACTGCGACCATCTCGATGCTCATGATTCAGTCCCTGCACGCTCTTGGAACTGATGAACAGATCCGAGTCCAACGGCACAAAGCCGTCGTCTGCCGCCAGTCCCAAGGTCACAACCTGCTGTCCGATCACGGTTTTCCCCAAGCTGTGATCATAGTGCGCCGAAACGCCTTCCATCTTCCTGCCGCGACGAATTTTAATGGTGTCGTCGATCACAAAGGCCCGAAGCGACGAGCGCTGAAAATCACAGTGCTGATAGACCACTTGAGCCACTTGGCGGTTCAGGCCGCGCCAGTTGAGATCTTCACGCTTAAAAAATTCATACACCGCATCTTTGCGCGCTTGGAAAAACTGCTGCGTCGAATCACGGCAGAACATGCCGATCGAAGAGCCACGCAGCCAACGCCACATCAACAGCAGAAACACCGATTCGCGCGCGCTCAAACCGCTGCGCTTGGTCATTCCGGCTCGACCCAGGTGTCCGTTCAGGCCCAATGCACTCCACATCTGGGCTAGCAGATTGTCGATGCGCAGCTGTGGGTCCTTTACCGTCGGTTCAATATTCTTTGGCAGAGTAGATTTGTTGTAAAAATGGTTCATGCTTTAGCCTCGTTTGGTTTGTTGATAGTTTGAGAAAGACAATATTAGACACCATTCGGGGCTAAATAATTTCATTAAATCAATTATTTAGATTTTAGATTCCGGTCATTTTTCAATCCAGAAACTTGAATTTGTAAAATGAGTCATCAAATGTGCGATTTCAAGAGACTCAGACCGTGTTTTTTTATTCGATCAACTCCAAATTATCGTGAAAACCTCTACAGCGCCACTGCCTCTTTGTTGAGATTGGCGCCGAAACACTGTGCTCCTGTCTATAATTGCTCCAGAGATTTCCAATTCATTAGAAGTACTATTAATCAGATTGGAGTCCCTCAGACTGGAATCCACGAACACTTCAACTTGGAAATTTAAACAAATTTCCGACTCTGTGTTGTCTGAATCAGGTGCAATTGACAAGGGGATATGTGCGAGTCAACCAACATGAATTGAAGAGTTGTGCTCATCAAAGTTTGTTGCGATGCGCTTTACGGACATCGCTTTGTAGTCAAACACTACCAAGCACATAATTCGGCATGGATTGCCTTTCGAGCATGTAGCCATGAAATTACGCAATGACCTCCGTTTGACCACAGTTTTAGGCACTGGTGTTTTTCTAATCTGTGTCTTGATTCTCCCTTTGTTCCAAGATAACTATTCTGTAATACTCACGATTCTCATATTTGGATCGTTGATTTCCGTAGTCATCATCTTGTCGCCAACATTGAGAAAGATGTCTGCAAAGATGAACATTTCTCCGGTCGACGGATTTACAGTGGAATGGGACGCCGTTAGTCGACAACCCATTCGAACGATCTTGCCGAAGCACCCCACCAATTCGACTCGGAATCTCGAAGCGCTCAGGTTAACAAACGAGGGTAGGGAACTAGTCTCTAAGAAAACGTCGAATCATAGAGTTGATTTGACTCCAGCACTTAAGAAGTTTCAAGAAGCAGCGCGTCTTGATGAAACCTACTGGGAACCCCGAATAAACATCGCTCAGATTCTGCTTTTGACTGGAAAGTTGAAAGACGCTTACGCTGAATCAGAGGCGATCAGAGTTGCATTTCGGCATGTACCATTAGCCTATGCTAAAGCTGGACTAATTGCTGCACGTGTCATTGAGCAGACGGTTTTCAAGGAAGATTCTGAAACCAAACGTCAGAATCGGTTTGCTCAAATAATAGGTATACTGGAGGACAATCTTGCACATTGTCCTGGACACTTAACAACGATGACATCACTTGGCCGCGCGAAATTGCTTGCTGGCGCAAATGTCGACGAGATGCGGGAATTTCTCGACAACGCACATCAGAACCCCGAGTTTGCGAAAGAGTTCAAAAAGGCACTAATTTCGGATAATCTTTTACAGAAATTCAATTCCCAGTTCCCCGGACATTATGAGGACGAATAATGGGTGGATAGAGCAGTGTTGTAGTTTTAGAGCCTGTCAAATCTATTTTTTGCACCCACACTTCGGAATATATAATCAATCATGAAATGGCGATGAATTTCTTTTTTATAGTCAGGAGGCACTAATATGAAACACTCCAACAAATACTTGGTTTTACCTCTCTGCTCGACGACTCTAGCATTTGCACTTTGGGCTACTCCTACTCTACCGGACAATACCAACGCCTCGGAGTTCATGAGAACAAACCAAGAAAGAGTATTTGAGGTTTCTGCCAACCAATATGGTTCTATGGCAGTTTCAGCGTTTAAATCAGCCGAGGTGAATCAAGTGACCTTGCAAAGGAAGTATTTCATCGGTGCTGTAGACACAGAATGGGCCTGATTTTGGTGTTGTAAACACTCCCCCGCAAGAGCGCAGAGCGCGCCAACGTTAGAGTGGCGCATGCAATGCCGGTTCTTGAATCTCCCACCCCCGCTTTCAGATAACGACTCGCATCTGGCAGCGACTTGAATTGGCTGTCGCCTCAAAATCTGCAAGTTTGTCTTGCAGTTTCAAACATACATCTTGCGCAGTGTCCGCCGCCAACTCGCTTTCGCCGAACAGCACGCAGGCACTGACTCGATAAATACGATCATAGCCCAAGTTCCGCACTTTTGCCGCTCAATCAACCATATCAAAAATATTTGTTAGAAGATATTTTTAATAAATCATTATTTGTAGTATTTATATTCTAATATCTTACAAATATTATTGTTTATTAGTAATATCTTTTCTTTTATAACTCTAGTAACTTAATGTTGTTACATGTACAGTGATACAGCACTCCAAACAGCCACTACAATCCTCTATAATTACCCCATTGACAATACTCTTTAAGATCATGTTCATCAAACCCGTAGTTTCCTACACCAACAAAAAACAATACCCAGATGCGCCTACCTACTGGTCAGGCGTTGAATATGAAGGCGGAATTGCAACGAAAACGCTGGTAAACGAAGCTAAAGAAAATGGCGCGAAATGTTGTTACATGTACAATTCAGTCATTTTCAAAAATAACATGATATCAATGCTTTAGGAGAATTGTTTTTTGAGTAGTGCGGAACTAGGGATAGTGGCGTTTAAGCAATTCAGCAAACGTTTCCAAATGGCCCGCGGCAGCTTGAAATGCCAGTGAATTGTCAGAGTTGTCATCCATACGTATGCGAAGTTAACCTTTTGACGACAGTTTTCTGTGAATTTACTGTGTGACGGACGACGACACACAAATCCTGTGGTTCATCGTTGAATTGAGGTCGAATGCAGTAGCCGAATCAAATTTTCACCGTTGCGTCTAAACTGATCGTGGTTAACCCTAGTTCCGCACTAATCAAAAAACAATGACCGAGTGTAAGTGGGGCAAAACTGGGGTTGGTCTACTTTCCTTAGGACAGCGACGACATCTGTTTTGGTGTTTGAACTGGCAGAGATTTTGCTTGAAGCGGCGCGGTTGTCGGGCGTCAGGTTGGAGCGGTCGATTTTTCGAGTTGGCTGACGAGTGTGGGCAAGTATGGCACATAGGGTGCGTCTGGCACTTTGAACCGATTTGTTAGAAGATGCCAGAAACTCAGTTGCTGTTTGTGGCAGGTTTTCAAAATTCCAAGCCCGGCATCGCGCGCGTCGCGTCCCTTGTCGCTACGGGTTCCAGACGATATTTTGCGGCGCATGACGTGTGTTCGCACATCATTTTCCCCTAAGTTGTTGTGCAGCGGCGTGTACGGGTGATCCAGCACTCGCAGCAGATCAGGCTTATTGGCGCGCTGGCGTTCGAGCAGCAGATTGAGTGATAACCGGTTTTGTCATTGAATATCTGATCGAATTGTTCGTTCAGTGACTCACGCAGTTTGGCATCGGGGTTGAGGCGATACTCACCGAGCTGGCGATACAAATCCCAAATTTCGCTTTGCTTGGCGTCGGTGGCTTGGCGGTTGTCGTCGCCGGGGCTCGGCAGTTTTTTCAAGTGTCGTTCCGCATGCACCCAGCACCGCGCATGGTTGCCGAGCCGGAACTGTTTGGCATCGTCGCTTAAGATGACGGTTTCGGTGAATTTTCCATCTTCAAGCAGTGCGCCCCACAGCGCGCCTTCGGTGATGATCGGCACCGGTGCTGGATTCACTTTGCGCTGCAGGATGCCCAACTCGTCCAACGCCGAATGCAAGCTTTGCTCACAGTCGAAACGCGCGGTTGGATGATTTTGCAGCAGTTCGATGGTTGCTTTGGGCAATTTGCGTTTGCGCATGTAGTCGATCGCCGCCGAGTTGATCAGATATTGGGGGTTTTCGCCGCTCAACAACTGCAGGAAGTTAAGGCGAGATTTGCGCTCGCGTGTGGCAAAATAAGTAAACTGATCATTGCCGATGACGCTACAGTAGCAGTTGAGGCTGTGAAAGTATTAATAGACAGCAAATCTACGAATGGATGAAAACGGACGCAATTGTGAGTGACAACATCTGGAATCGTTGAAATGAGCTGCGCAGCTGTGAAAATGGGCTGTTGTCAGCTGAGCAGCCTGAAAAAGTTTGAAGGCGGCAAGCTCAGTCGCATGCTGAGTGATGGCGGGAATATGCTTATTTCTGCAAGCAGACAGGCGGAAACGGTGGTTGCATGCAGGCTGGCTGAGCGGGCGCAGGCGAGTCGACTGAAAAAGTCCATCGAGGTCGAATTCAATGATCTTTGAGCAGTGAAATATGCCATAATTAGTTTCACTAAATCAATAAGATATCAAATACATTCAATGAATCAAAGACGTTATAAACCCATGCTCAGCCGCGACCAGCCGGCGTGGCTGCCGGCGTGTTTGGACGACTATGTAAATGAACATAATCCAGTGCGTGTGATCGACGCCTGGGTGGAATCCTTGCAACTGCAGGAGCTCGGCTTCAAACAGAGCCAAGTCAGCAGCGGTGTTGGACAGCCGGCTTACCATCCGAAAATGCTGCTGAAGTTATACGTGTATGGCTATCAGCATCGAATTCGCAGTTCGCGCAGGTTGGAAGCGGCGCTGTGGCGCAATCTGGAGTTGATCTGGCTGTGTCAGAAGGCGACTCCGTGTTACAAGACGATTGCCGATTTCAGAAAAGACAACGTTGAGGCGTTGAAAGCGGCGCAGCGTGAGTTTGTCAGCCTGTGCCAGGGGTTGAAATTGTTTGGCGGACAGCTGGTGGCGATTGACGGCACCTATTTGAAAGCCGATGCCAATGCCAGCACCATCCATACCGACAGGCAGCTGCAGCGTCAGCTGGAGCAGATGCAGGCGCGCATTGAGGAATATTATCGGCAGTTGGACGAATTCGATGCCGACGAAGCTGAAGCCGAAGAGTTGGCGGAAGTGTCTGAATTGAAAGCCAAAATGGAGTATTGGCTTGAGCGTCAGAAAGAACAAAAGGAATTGCAGGCGAAGCTCGAAGCCAGTGGTGACAGTCAGATCAGCGAGGTGGATCCGGATGCGCGTCTGCTGAAAAAAACGGGAAGACGACACCCGGCTACAACGTACAGATTGTCGTTGATGAAAAACACAAATTAATCGTGGCAGAACAGGTCACTCAGGACGGAAACGACAAGCAGCAGTTGGAGCCGATGATGACCGACGCCGCCGAGACGCTGTGCAATGACGAGCTCAAAGGTCTGGCCGATAGCGGGTATCACAGCGCGGAACAGTTGGATGCCTGCAAGCAGAAGGGAATTGAAGTGACCGTGGCCGAGCCTCAGCATGCGAGTCGTAAAGGACGCGGCGGACGCTTTGGTCGAGACGATTTCAACTATGATGCCCAGGCCGATGTCTATGTCTGTCCGGCCGACGAAACACTAAAGCGCGGTGGAACCATCCGCAATAAAAACAAATAGTATGTGATCTATCGCGCCAGTACGGCACAGTGTCAGGCCTGCCCTCTGAGTGAGCAGTGTCTGTCGCCGAAGGCTCGCTGTCGAACGATCCATCGCTCGATCCATGAAGCTTCAGTAGAACGCAATCGACAGCGCCTCAAGGAGCATCCTGCTCAGGCCCGCGAACGCGGTTCAATCGTGGAACATCCCTTCGGCACCTTCAAGCACAACTGGCAGATGCGTCATTTCATGATGCGAACCCTGCCCAAATGTCAGGGTGAATTTTCGCTGATGGCTCTGAGTTACAACTTCAAAAGGGCACTCAATCTAGTGGGATTCGAAGCTCTGATGTCGTATTGCGCCCAAAATTAGGAAATAAGGGTGAAATGCGGTTGAAACATAAAAAAAAACGGTGATTTGAGGAGCAATTGAGGCTTTTTAGTCCCAATGTTGGCTGCTTGATTCAGAAATTGAGGATCAGACGAGCAGGATTTAGTGATTGCCACTTCAAATTCATCAATTTGATCAGACTCGCCAGAGTCGGTTCGATAAGGAATCAATAAATACACAGCCTCCAAGGCAATCCATCAGTCATTTGCAATCTCGTAACCACTTGAACACAGCATTGATTGGTCCAGTTGGTGTTTGAATACAATGAGTACTGCCGTTGCTAAAATCTACAGGTAGACTAACCTTAATTTGCTGTGTTACGGGTTCTCTACCAACAATCACACCGGTAACAAGACTCGTGCCGGCAGGTGCTCTTAATAAAACTGTAAAATCAACGGTTCCGTCGCCAGAGTTTACATATGAACCGTCTATCAACCCCCCAACGACATCTGCTCCACAGATAAAACCGTCTTTTAAAACCAATAAGGAGTAACCGGAACCTGCAGTTCCAGAATAGTACATCGCATAAATTCCATTCATTAAATTACCTTATCAAACACTGATTTAGAGCATCACGAATATAGTTTTGGTTCATTATCTATGGCCATACACAACAAGTTAACGCTTTGTGCGGGTCCACTACCTTAATCTACCCCAAGCAGTCCAAATCACTTCGAGCTAAAAAATTCAGATAGTTGTGCATATCGCACAACTAATAACGCTTCAGGAAATGATAGAGAAAATCCAGTAGCTATTACCATCCTTGAATCCAAAGGCGATTATTCCAATCGCACGGAAGAATAAAGCTAGCGATTTTATAGAGTTAGTAGTGTATGAACGAAACTGGAGCAAAACACCACAGAAAAGAGCAAATATACCAATGAGATAGGGGTGTGCGTTCCGCTGCTCGAATCAATACCCGATCTGAAAGGCAAGGTGATTACCGCGGATGCGATGCTGACGCAGCGCAAGATCGCGCAGCAGGTGCTGGACCAATCGGCCGACTACATGTTCATCCTCAAAGACAACCAGAAAAATCTCAACGAGGCAGTGAGTTATTATTTCACGCAACTGCAGCGCATAAAGCCGCAGGCTGAACCGGACTTTCGCACCCTTACCGGTGATGAGACCGACACCAGGCGAAAGGCGCCGAAGATTCAGCACGACCGTTGCGAGCTGCGCGAGATCTGGGCAAGCAGTGAGCTGACGCACGATCTGAACGCCGAATTCGATTTTCCGGGCATTGCGCAGATGTTCCGCATCCGCCGCACCGTGAAGCATTACCGCAAGCGTAAAAAGTACAAACAAACCGTTGATGAGTGCGTTGGCATCACCTCGCTGAGCGCCGATCAGGCCGATGCTCAGACCTTGCTGGGTTACAACCGCGGACACTGGTCGATCGAAACCGTGCATCGCATCCTGGATGACGCCAACAATTGGAACGAGGATCACTGCCGCATCCGCAGCCGGCACGGGCCCGAGAACGTCAGCGCACTTCGTCGCTTTGCGATCGCAGTGATCAGACGATACCGAAAACTGGTCGCGTCGACGATGCGCGAATTGCACGGCAACGCACGTCTGCTGCTTGATTATCTGCGTCTGACCAAGAACACCCGACGACGCGGCGCAGCCGTTTTACAATGAGTTGAAACGGCGCACAGCCGACGCGCCGTCTGCCATCGCAGCCATCACTCCTCCGGCCGGCATCACAGTCGCCGTAACAGGCAGACTGTGTCCGAATCCAAACTATCGCCGGAAAACTCGCTCAGCAACCGATTGAAACCTGCCCTGATTAGCCTTACCCCGATTTGGTAGAGACGTTAGTATTTGAGAGTTTGCTTCCGCCCAATTGGGCGGAAGCAAACTCCGACTGCGTTTTTTTCAGTTGCGCTTGATAGTCGATCGGACTCATGTATCCCAGACTCGAATGCAGCCTTCGGGTGTTATACCACGATTCAATATAACGAATCACCTGACGTCTGAGCACCTTGGCCGACTTCAACATTTTGGTGATTGCAGCATTGAATTGGAAAAAATCAATTCCTGAATAAAGACGATTTAAAACGAATTAAAGTTCGAGAGGTTCCGGTCACTGTTAAACAAATAGAAAATGTATATGAAGACTATGATGTCATGATCCCAGTCTGTGACTATGATTGATCAAGCGGTTTGACTGTCACAAACGACGGATGTTCGGCAACCTTCTTAGCAAAGGAAATCGTTTTGGAATTGGAATTGATCGGACAGCCACAGAGTTTCGATATGTATGCAGTGGACGGAAAGCGAGCAACAATCAACATTTCTGACCATGACGAAGATCTAGGAAATAATGAATCAATGTTTTTTGTTAAGGAAGACTTGCTTAAGTCCTACCTTGAAAACAACGAATTGACTCTGATTTGGGCAATGTGGGGAGTGAGAGAATACTCATCTAACCTGAGGCTGATCACATTTCATTCCGACAATTCTAGTCAACACTATGCGGAATTTAGTACTATTGAGCACTACAGCGAGTAGGGTAAATTCCATTTTCGAATTTACAATATGTTCATCCAGATCAATTGAATGTAAAAAACGCAAATTCATTGACGAATCGATAGCTTTATCTAGGACAGTTGCTTTACCCGGTTTCAGCACTCGACAAATACCCAACAAAGTTTAGTGACTGAGAATAAAACGGATACGTACAGTGACTGTAAGGATTTCGTTGCAGATTGCAGAAGTCTGCAGTACATGGGAGGCTGGTTGAATGCCTATTTCCGTCATTTTGGCGCGAACGATTGATCCCTCCATCTGAATCGATAGAAGCGGAGTCAAGCCGGCGGCGGGAACCCAAGCAATGGCATTTACTTAGTGATAAATACGTGTTGACTTAATAGTACGCACCTCGCGGACGACTGTTTTCATTGAAATATGTTACTTTATGCTACTGGTTCGTCGATGCCTGAGGTTGATTTCGTTTACGAATCCATTTGTTTCGCGGCTGTTTCGATTGGCGCGCATAGGAACGATCAGGACGTTGTTTCTGACGTTGCCTGCTGATGCTGCTGACGATGGCATTGACCGTAGAAGCAATCAGTTCTGCCTGTCGCAGCACCAGCTGTTCCAGACTGCGGGCCATCACCTTCAGCGCATGCTTGAAATTCACCTGTTTTCTGTCTTCTTCGGGCGCGCCCTGGATTCGATCTTCACTGTAGTTGGTGAAGATTCGCGTGAGCGTGATCAGCACAAAGTGCGCATACAGTTCCTGTTTGACGCCACGTTCTGATTTGGCATGAAACTGCTCGATGCTCAGCCAGGATTTGGAAATCTTGTACATCTCCTCGATGCCCCATCTTTGATGGTACAGATCAGACAGGTCCGAGATGGGATAGCGCACTGGATCCTGCAAAGTGACCGCGAGCGTGTAGGTGGTGTCGGCATGGGTGTATTTCACCAGTCGCAGTTTCAGCGGCGGACATTTCACCTGCGCATGGCGGCGACGGATGCGAGTCCGGATTTGCGCGGTTGGCTCAACCTCGATGATCTCATCGGTGCGCTCTGAGTCCATGAACCGGTCCATCGCCACGGTCAGGTTTTTCTGCAGTCGGAAGACTGCCTCCACACCTTGCAGCCAGTGCGCATGCAGCATCTCGTAGCTGTAATAACCGCGGTCATAGACCACGACGTCGTTTTCGTCCAGCTGCTTCAGATGCGTCAGCGCAAGCTTTCGTTCATTGCCATGCGATGCCAGCTCAAAGTCAATTGGAACGCGCGCCTTGAGCTGATACAGGCAGCTCACAAGTCCCTGTGGATAATGCGCCTTGTCATTGGGCGTGCGATAACCGTTTTTAAGCAGTTTCCGCGGCAGGTTGAGCCGGCTGCCGTCAACCGCATGCAGACGATGTCCCTGCCACAGAAAGTCCTTTCGCTGCGCTTCGGAGCGCTGCAGAATGCGCTGCTGCAGAACCTTGAAGACCTGCTCATCCAGCTTGGCGCGCGCCCGGCTCATGGCGGCCGCAGTGACCGGCTGTGGCTGTGGCAGGCGGATCTCCAAGTCGCGGCACTGCGCCCATAATTCGTACAAACAGGTGGCATAACCCTGTCGATTGTCAGAAAACACCAGCCGAAAGATGAACAGCATCAACAACATCGTGTCGATCACTCGCCGCCGAACCCGCCACTTTTCATCAAATTCCGCCGCTACTTCCGAGATTTCGCCGATCAGATGCTGCCACAGCTGCACGAATGAATCCGAACTCGCCAGCGGCTTCGGCATTGCTGCCTGCGCGCGTTTTTTGCGCTTCGCACGAGCCTTTTCACCGTGCGCTAAAATCTCTCGAAAACCTTCTTCCAAAGGATACACATAGACACCTTTAGGGGTTTTTCCGGAACGCTTCTCGGTGGTGCCCAGATACTGCCAGTTGGCCGCCCGATAACTGCTTGCCTCAAAGCGCGTCTCATCCACAAACGTCTCAATCAGCACCGGCCGACAGCCATGTTGGCACTGCCAGTCCTGCGGCAGCTGCCGACACACCAGCGACAAGGCCTTGGAAGCGAGATTTTTCACCCGCACCCACGGAAAGATCAGAAACCGACTGTTGTTGACCGCCAAGTGCAGATGTTTCTTGTGTTTCTGATCCTGCCAGCCAACCCACACATCCCGACACGGCAGCGCCTTGACTGCATACTGAAACAACAAACAGCCCAGTTTGCGACCCTGACCGTCAACGATGAAATAACGCAGGTTCGCCCCGATCGGATGCCGGTATCCCAGATAATGATAACGCTCCACCCATTCGTTGAATTCCCCTGCCTGATCCGCAGAAGTCACCAGCTGCACAGAAAGCGGCATCAGCTCCGACAGCTCCGCCTGCAGCTCCGCCTGTTCTTCGGTGCGCGCCGTCAGCGCCAGCGGCCTGCTCTTGCCGCGCTTAAGATGCGACTGCTTCGGCGGCAGCTGCACAACGCCCAATTGTTCCAGTTCCTCCAGCAGCAGCAGCGCTGACTGGTAGCGATTGACACCCTTTGATGTGTGCCAGCCTAAATGCTCACTGATCGTCTGCGCCAGCTCAGTCCGACTCAAATTCTCAAACAGCGAAACTGTCTGTTGAATCTCACCCAACTGTCTGCGGGTCAAACGATGACCGAAAAATGTCGTTGACTTCAACTTCTTAATGCGCTCATCCACCGCTGATCTCCTGACAAAATGATCCTTACCTCTATTTTGACAGTACTGCACAAGAAAGTCAAATGCGGATGTGCAATTTTTTTACATCCCTCGATTTGCCCGCCATATCAATCTGTTGCCATCTCTACAAAAAACTGCAAATACACTTATCCTATGTTAATGCCATTGCGTGGTACAGTCGGTAAAACAGCGGTGATCGGAGCCAAAGAAAGAGAATCAAAAAAGGTTAAAGCGAAGGTGATTGAAAACACCAAAAGAAATACTTTGCATGGCTTCATTGAAGGCACTGTCGAAGAAGGTTCAACAGTCAATACAGATGATTTCAAAATTTACGAAAAGCTTGAAGGCTATGAACATCGGACTGTACAACATAGCGTAGGTGAATATGTTGAAGGTCAAATTCACATCAATGGTATGGAGTCGTTTTGGTCAATGCTCAAAAGAGCACACAAAGGCACTTACCACAAAATGAGTAAAAAGCACTTGAATCGTTATGTAGTCGAATTTGCCGAAAATTCCAACACAAATGTCGATGAATTCGCGCCAATTTTATCGCGGTGCCTGCCTGGTGGGAGCAAACCGATCCTGAAGTTCAACTCATGTAGAATAATTGTGGACACCCACAACTCATCATGCTCAACAAAGAATGCTACCGTCCGCGCATCAGGCACATCCCTCGTCAACTCCGATATTACGTCAGTGCATACAGGAAAGCCGTTCATTAAGTCTCTCTAGCCGTGAATGAATAGCACTAGCGGGACCCATGCCCCTTATTGCAGGAAAACTACTTTATATTTGGGAATTCTATGGGACAGTGGCGATAAACCATTCTTATTAAATCGAATCAAACAATTAACGATTTACCAACTACCCATATCTGACACAGAATTTTAACCGCCATTGCAGACATTTTCTGGTGAGTCAGCCGAGGGAACTGCCCGCTCAGCTGCTCTCAGAACCCAGCGTGAAACTCTCGCTTCACTGGGCTCCCATCATCCAACCGTTGGCTTAATAACAAACGGTTTTTGTCGTATTCAAAAATTCATCTCCATTATGGATTGATCCCCAAAAACAACTGGATGACCAACTCCCTTCGCTCCAGCACCATTACCGCGCCTTCATCACTACTACGAAGTTATCCGCCCCTGTGCCTCGCATCAGTACTCACACTCTTGCAGGTTCTCTGCTTGAGTTTCTCCCTTTGCATCGAGGCGCCAGGTTCTCACGTTCCACACTGAAGCCTAGTTTAAGTTCACACCTTCTCCATGCCGGATGCCGCCGGGGCAGTAAACAGTTCGCCTCCCAGACTCTTCCCGACGCAGCAGGCCTTGCTTCGGTTTTGACATCGCCTGGAACTTACGACCGTTCATCAAAGGTTCACTTACGTTCGTCTCCTTAACACTTACCTGACAGGATCAAGTCCTGCCTTTTCCCTAACGCTCACCACCAAGACTCTTAATCTTCGCAGCTTAGGGCGGTTTGAAGCCTCCTGCTGTAAGACGGCTTCGAGGGGCCTACCCTCATCTTCAGTGCGACACGCTCAGGAACTGTTACATAACTTCCTGAACTCGTGACACACGCCTGCATGTTATCTATATTCGTAGACTGCCTAAATCGATATTACTAGTTTCCCCATTACCTCCCAAATTTTCCTGGTACCCGGCACCGGCTGTCTCCTCTCCAGTCTGAAACCAACAATTTTAGCCAAGCCCACGACATACTATCTGATGGTCAGATCCGCAGCGACCGAATCTCGCGCGAGGGTCAATGTCATGTGGCAAATTTCGCTAAACCGCAATCTCATCGGTTTCCATGATCTCGCTGATCGGTCGGTCCGGCTCATGTTTCGCCAGCCACTGCCTTTCAAGGCCCGGTCCATCAACAGACTCGTTTTCGAGGCAGATACACTTTCTACAATTCGAAATAGCGAATAACTTCCTCAGAAACTTCTCGATTAAGGTCTGGATAATCTTTATCCAAGCCCTATTCATGGAATAGTGCGTTTAGTCCAATAAAGTGGTTTTGTAAGAAGTTGTTTGACTTCAAAATGTCAATTTTGACTCTCCCGTTACCGACTAAATGTGCATCGCAGAGACAGAAGGCAATCACCTTGAGGGTAGGTAGATGCACATTCAAAAAGAAGAAAAAATAGGGAATCCATTGAAGACCTTTGAGCGCTGCTGGCACATCGTCGAGCGAATTGCATCAATGCCAATGTCGCCAATCGCAGTTTGCCCAAACTGCATCTGCCGACTTTCCACTACTCTCGTCGCTCTATTTCCTCAAAGATCTGCCAAAATGAACATTATCTCCTCTGCATTATACCCTGTCAGCCTGGTGATCGTTCGAGAATATCCGATTTTATATAAATATAAACAATGATTTAAGAGTTTACCGGACAGACACTACCTCTAAATTGGAATGGAGCAAACAGACACGATAAGGTTGCGATGCCTGAACCTGTCTGAATCGTCAACGGCAATGCTCAGCCGGTCAAGACTGAATCAGATAGGTCGAATAGCTGCCAATTGTTTTAGAATAGCAGCTGTCAATCAAACGATTCTTCCAGTCCTTCGCGAGTTTCAGCAAGAATCAAATCGACGACATGGTGAAGCGCCTCTTCGGCTGAGTCGCCCTCTAGTTGTCGCAGTCTGAAGAGATCGACCTGCCGATCTGCGCTGGTACCGTTTCTTACAATGGTCTGAGCATGACGGATTTCGGATTCGCAACCTAAATTACGCGCCTCATCCATGAGTTCTTCAATGAGTTTAGCTGTGAAATCGTCAATGTCAATTCGTCCGCTTTCCGACGATGGGTCACCAAAAAAAGCGAACACACCGTAACGCTGTGCAACCCAACGATTTTCTGCGATCAGCTCAGTTAGCGGCTCTTCTGGAAGTGCACCTTCACGCTCGAGGCGGGCGAGTCGCTGGATGAGACAGGCGTATAGCGCAGCGATGCATACCGTGTCTTCAATGCGTGGACAGACGTCGCAAATTCGCATCTCAATTGTTGGATAGGAGTGAGAAGGTCGAATATCCCACCAAAGATCGCTGCCATTGGCAGCAAACTTCATGCGCTGATAATTGGTCAGGAGGCGGTCATAGTCGCTTTTGGAGTACAGTGCTCCAGGCACGCCAGTACGCGGCAGGTTGCCAATCAAACTCAATCTGTAGGACTTGAAGCCGGTATCGTGTCCTTCGGTGAACGGTGATGAGGTTGACAATGCATGCAGTAATGGCAGGTAGCGACGGAGTGCGGTCATGACTGGAATCCGTGTTTCCGCATCACCAAAACCGGCATGAATATGCATTCCTCCCACGACAAAGCGCCGTAAGGCCTCCTGAAAAACTATTGCGAAGTCCTCGTACCGCTCCCCTTCAGTTATGGCTCGATCCCTCAGCGAGGCAAGTGGATGGGTTGACGCAGCCATGGCCGTGGCTCCATACTGCTCGGCCGCCTCTACTACGATTTTTCTAGTTTCACTCAAGGCCTTGCGTAGTTCTGCTATGGAACTGCAGACTTTCGTGTTGGTCTCGATCTGCGAGCGTAAAAACTCGCGAACTATCTTGTGTGGACCACTTGTAGTCTTGCAGGCTTCGAATATCTTCTGGTTAGGGTTGTCGAGAATTTTTCGAGACTCAAGGTCCACCAGAAACAGTTCCTCTTCAACACCGAGGGTGATTGAATTTTCTCCACTCATTTCAACAGCGTTTTCACTCCAAATTTTTGCGAAATATGCATCTACTCACCCGCCCTACTTTAGGAAGGACGAGATTTTGGGATTGTAGATTGAATTAATTTTATTCAGACCAGTCGAACATTTCAACCGCATCAAAGTCCAAACGATCCAGCAGATCATCGGCATCATTAAAGCGACGATCCTCACAGCGTGCACCCGATTTGAGCACCCGAAAATACTCTTCAATCACCCAGCGCCGCCTACCCAGTTGTCATGAGTTCAATTTAGACACAAAGCCCCTGAGCACTTGATTCTCACTGGATGAGCCCAGCGGTGTTTCTTCGACCTGCGAAATTATGGTTCACCGGAGTTGACTTTCCTGAACTTTCTGGTATCGCTGCGGCGTGGCAGCTTCCGAGCCTGACCGCCGGCTAAATCTACCACGCTGAGGCTCACATCGCGATTCCATCTTACTGAAATACGCACCGGCCAACTCAAGGTTTCGACACCGTCTGCCTGAAGGTCATTTCAGCCTTCGATTTTTGTGCGCACACCCACACTGCAGCGGCCATCGGTTCGGCGGCCGAAACTCGAAGCGCGCCTCTGCAGGGGCAGCGTGTTCCATGATGAACACGACACCACGGATCCTGTTTCCAATTGTTTCCAATTGTTTCCAATGCAGTGACCGCCGCGGTCAGCGGTCCTTTCCGCTGCCGCTCATCCCGGATGCAAGGTCTGGTAGATCTGACCCTCATTCGATAAACTCAGCAGCACTTCCGCCACCTGCGCTATGATCGTCAGGCGGATGCATCCCTTTCAGACCTGCTTGTTTTCGGGCGGCGGAGCGTATTTGCGATTCGCAAAACCCACCAACTTGGCCATGGAGAGGATCGCACTGCTTAGATCCTTTGGCTCCGGTAACATGTAGTGACGCGCAAATCGTGCGAACGCGCAATCTCAAGTTCAAAGAACATCACTTCTATGGGCAGCTCCCAGCAGGACGGCTGGTGTAGCAAACAGGTCATCGACCAGATAGATCGGACACATAACGGTGCAGGTTTTGGCGAATCCAGCGTTTGCCCGCGTTCAGTTCTCAGTGCGCTTGGTCACTGCCATTGCGTGGTCGGAATCAATTCCGGGCGCAAAGGCACGACGCGGTTGTGTGCGTCAACCACCGAGGTGGCACATAGCTCGCTACGAAAATAGTCGGTTTTAGCGCGTTTGGTACGGTTGCTGCACTGCGGACATCGCATCTTTCTGGAGTGATGAAACAGCTTCTAACAGCGCAATCGCACCATTATACCTGAGTTCTGATGAGCTGACCAGGTCGGTTTTCGGTAGATTCTCCACCAATATAGACAAGATCGCCATTTACAAATACTGCTTCTATGCCATCTGCAGTCTGAATCGGATTTTCGAAATCTGACTTGTCAATGATCGACTTCGGATCAAAAATGACGAGGTCGGCAGCCATTCCGTTTCTGATGAATCCTCGGTCGGTCAGGCCAAACGTAGACGCTGTATTTCCAGTCATGCGAGCGACTGCGTCCTCCAGCGGAAACAATCCCTCATCTCGACTGTAGTGCCCGATTACCCGCGGAAATGTCCCCCAGAGTCTTGGATGAGGACGACTGTCACTGGGAATGCCATCAGAACCAATCATCGCCCCTGGAAAGGTCAGCACCTGGCGCAGATCTTCTTCCTGCATCTGAAAATACACCGCTCCAGCAGGAGAAAGAATGTTGATCGCTTCTGTCAAGCTGACTTTCCATTCATCACAAAGGTCATGCAGGTCAGCCCCTGCACATTCGGGATGTGGGTCAGACCAGGTAATCAGAATACGCTCTGACTGTCCGACAAACTGCGGTAGCAGAGAAGTTGAGCTCGCAATGTACGGATAGGCGTCAAAATTGAGCTCGACTGTCGCCTGTGCCTCTTGAATCATGTCCAGAGTCTCTTTCGTTCTGCCCCAGTTCTTTCTTCCAGCTGTTTTGTGGTGAGAAATTACCGTTCGAATTCTTGCCTGCTCCGCAACTCGAATCGTTTCTTCAACGGATGCGTCCACTTGATCGCTTTCATTTCTCATATGAGTCGTGTAGACTCCTCCAGCAGCGGCAGCTCGGATTGCGAGCCGAGTCACTTCTTCTTCGCTCGCACAGATGGCAGGAGGATATTCCAGTCCGGTGCTCAATCCGCTGAATCCCGCATCCATCGCTTCGTCAACCAATTTTTCCATCTGCAGCATTTCACGCTTCGTTGCGGCGCGGTCCAGTCGTTCCATAACGCCAACCCGAAGTGTGGAATGCCCTACCAAGATGATGCAGTTCAGCGAAGCTGGATTGTCCCTTAGTTCGGTCGCGTAGTCTTTCGCTGATTCAAAGCGATACCACTCGCGGCCGCCCAGCAAGTTCAATGGCTGCGGTGGATCCATCTTTCTCAAGGGTGCCAGGCTGATGCCGCAGTTGCCGGTGACTACCGTTGTAACTCCCTGACTGATCTTGCATTTCATGTCCGGCGAAGAAAGCAGAACACGATCGTCATGCGCATGAGCATCAATGAATCCAGGCGCCACGCATTTGCCTTTCGCGGAAAGTCTCCTGTTGCACGACGCATTTTTCAAATCACCAATGCCGGCAATACGACCGTCCTCTACCGCAACATCGGCATTGAATGGTTTCCCGCCCGTACCATCAACGACCAGCCCGCTGCTGATAATCATATCGTAGTGCATTGAGCTGGCTTTAATTTCTTCGCCTTCTACTTCGCCTTCGACGTCTGCGGCCCCCGTTCCTGAACGAACTGACTGTCGCTGCCTGCGGTAAATTTACGACTTTGGACAAATTAGGGTAGCGTGCAGTCTTGTGTGGTATTGCCATCGCTTCAACAAAATATTCCTGAAATTTGGGCTCGACAGCAGTTTCGACCTTTTCGACATTTCGAACTACCTGCCGAATATCCGCGCGCGAGTTTCGGTCCAGCAATGCAATGCGCGCTCCCGTTCCAGCTGCGTTTCCAGCAGATGTGACATTTGCTAATTCACAGTCAGGAATCAGCCCCAAAATCATCGCGTATTTGACATCAATATGACTTCCAAAGGCCCCGGCCAGCCGAATCGCATCGACATGGTCGATATTCAACCTCTCCATCAGCAATCGAATCCCTGCATAGAGCGCGGCCTTGGCCAATTGAATCGCACGAACGTCGTTTTGGGTAATCAGTATCTTCAATTCGGCATCATGGATCACGTAGGCATACGTGCGTCCCTGCCTGATGATTCGTCGACTCATCCGAGCCTTGGAACCTTGAACGACACCATTGGAGTCAATGATTCCGTTCAGATACATCTCTGCAATGGTTTCGATGATGCCAGACCCGCAGATTCCAGTCACGCCGGTGCTCGAAATGGCGTCTTCAAAGCCTTCTTCATTCGACCATAAATCACATCCAATCACCTTATATTTCGGTTCGAGAGTATCCAGATCGATTCGAACTCTTTCGATGGCGCCCGGCGCCGCCCGTTGGCCGCCGCTGATCTGAGCCCCTTCAAAAGCAGGACCGGTCGGACTGGATGCCGCGACCAGACGAGCATTGTTACCGAGTACGATCTCTGCATTTGTGCCGACATCCACAAGCAGCATGATTTCTTCTTTTGCATAAGGCTGCTCGGACAGAATCATGCCTGCGGTATCAGCCCCCACATGACCTGCGATGCATGGCAGAATAAACGCCCGCGCGTTTGGGTGAAGGGACAAATCAATTTCACTCGCCCAGATGCTTACGGATTCATCGGTTGCCAAAGCAAATGGAGCGCCACCTAATTCAATCGGGCTGATTCCGAGCAGCAGATGCTGCATGATCGGATTCCCGACCACGACCACCTCTAAAATGTCGGCTCTTTCGATACCGTACGACTGAACCACGTCGTCAGCGAGTTTTTGGATGGCTATGCGCACATCCCGGGTCATATGTTCTTCCCTGCCTGGATTCATCATCAGGTAAGACACGCGGCTCATCAGATCTTCTCCAAATCTAATCTGCGGATTCATGGCACCGGCGGCTTCAACCACTTCTCCACTGGACAAGTCGCACAAATGTGCCGCGATTGTCGTCGAACCGACATCAATGGCCAAACCATAAGCATGGTCGCGAAAGCCGGGCCAAACAGCAACTATCTGTGAATTGTCATGGACTGCAGCTGTCACCTTCCAATCACCTTCGCGAAGCGCCCTTTGCAAATTCTGAATCTGCCGCAGATCGCAGGAAAGATTTTCCAGTCTCCATTCGAATTCCAGCGCATCTTTCAACCGCTGCAGATCACCTGACGGATCATACATATTGGGCTCTTGAACTTCCACGTAATACATTCGGATTACCGGGTCAAGATTGATCGAATGGACTTCCGCCCGTTTGCGAACGACCTGTCGATGAACCTGGCTTTCCTGTGGGACGTCAATTATGACGTCTCCCAAGATTCGAACAGAGCAGCCTAAACGCCTGCCCTCTTTAAAATCATGAGCTTTGGCATAATCGACTTCCAGCTGACTGATCGGGCTGAGGTGTTCGGGATGGGATTCCACGCCATGCTTGGCAAATGATCCGGTACTGAGCTCAATCTGACAGCGGCCGCACATGGCTCGCCCTCCGCACACTGAATCCAAATCAACACCGAGCGCCCTTGCGGCCTGAAGAACAGGGGTGCCTCGCGCAAAGCGTCCTCTCCGGCCAGATGGAGTGAACACCACCATCGAATCCGTCTGCTTGCCTATTTGCATCTTACGGAAACATCAATGGTTGTAGAAGACCGACGGTGATATCAGTCAGTCAATGGACCGATTCAGCGGCGGCAACAATGGCAGAATCAACACCACTATTCAGACTCGGCCTACTCGTCTCCGACGTCTTACGCGCGGGCGCCGGGCATTGCTCACCGCAGGTTCCCGAAACTTTGAAATCCACGCCCCGCAGTTGCGGTCGGTTCCCATCATCACGTTGGCGGCCATGACAGAATGCACAATTTCGGGATGTAGCGGACTTGTGATCGCTGACGTTAACCCCGCCGCCATCGCCATCGTGAGAAATACGGCATTCAATCCACGACGATGTGGGAGTCCGAAACTGATGTTTGAAGCGCCACATGTTGTGTTGACTCTGAGCTCTTGGCGCAGGCGATGCACAATTTGAAAAACTTGACGACCTGCCATGCCAATGGCGCCAATTGGCATAACCAATGGATCAACGACGACGTCACACCGCGCAATTCCGTGATCTTCAGCGCGTTCAACAATTTTTTTAGCAACCTCGAATCGAACATCCGGATCTTCTGAAATTCCACTTTCGTCATTGGATATGGCGACAACGGCTGCATCAAATTTTTTAATCAGCGGCAGTACGGATTCGAGCCGGTCTTCTTCGCCGGTCACTGAATTGACCAACGCACGTCCTTGGTATACGTTCAACGCCGATTCCAAGGCCGCCACAATCGATGAATCCAAAACCAGAGGAACATCCGTAATGGACTGTACAAGCTGCACAACTTCCGCCAAAATTCTGGGTTCATCAGCCAGAGGTATGCCTGCATTGACATCAAGCATGTGTGCTCCCGCCTCCACTTGAGCCATTGCATCCGACTGAACCCGGCTGTAATCTCCAATCTTCATTTCGGCTGCGAGTAATTTTCTGCCGGTCGGATTGATTCGTTCACCAATTATGCAGAATGGTCTTTCAAATCCAATAACAACGGATTTTGTTTGAGAGTGTAGAATTGTTTCTGTCATTCGGATGTTTGTGGAGGGTTAGTTCAGCGGAGGGGTTGCGCGAGGAAAATGAGCTTGGTCAAGCTGCGCGAAATAAGGCAACCAACTTTTTGCAGGTCTCGACCGCAACGGCTGCATCGCGACAGTATGAATTTGCACCGATAGCATTACCAAATTCCTCGTTCAATGGTGCGCCACCAACGACTACGATGTAATCATCCCGAATTCCCTTTTCAACCAGAGTATCAATGACAACTTTCATATAGGGCATCGTTGTTGTAAGCAAAGCCGACATTCCCAACAGTTCAGGTTCGTGTTCCTCCAGCGCTGCAAGATAATTTTCAACTGGGTTATTGATTCCCAAGTTGATCACTTCAAAGCCTGCCCCTTCCAACATCATAGCGACTAGATTCTTTCCGATGTCGTGAATATCACCCTTGACCGTACCGATTACCATTTTGCCAATGGTCGGAGCACCTGTTTCGGCCAGCAAGGGCCGTAAAATTCCCATGCCTCCCTTCATGGCATTCGCGGACATCAGAACTTCAGGTACAAACAGAATGCCGTCGCGAAAGTCGATCCCGACAATACGCATCCCTTCAACCAAAGCATCCTGCAGAACATCATAGGGTTCCCAGCCACGGTCAAGGAGAATGTTTGTTCCCTCTATTATTTCGTCTTTCAAACCGTCGTAAAGATCATCATGCATCTGTACTACCAATTCGTCATCAGAAAGAGCTGACAGATCAATATCGTCAAATTCATCATACATCTGCTCTTCCGATTCGTCGTGAGAAAGTTCTGGCCGATCGATACCGTCTTGTTCGTCCATATTTTAAATTTCCGTCTTAATCCATTTAAGGGAGCGCATAATTTCGGATTTCTGTACTTGAAAAAGTGAAAATAGTTTGGCGTATTTTACTTCTGAATGGTCGCTGATTTTTATATTATTTGCAGGATTAGTGCAATTCAGACAAAGCGATAATTATACATTTGACATTCAAGAATTCGAATAATTCCGACTACTGAAAGTCCTAAATTATGATGTGATTTCGAGTGATTTAGTGAAAAATTGGAATGAAACCAATTCGCATTTACAGAACCTGTTCGATGACATGACTCCCTAATCCGCAATTAGAAATGACAAAATAGAAAAAAGCCTTGTACAATCAGCGTGTTAACAAAATCTTCAGGATCACCCAATGGGTGATGACTGAAACCACCAAAATAATACAAGGCTTATGAACATTCTACCTTACAAAACAGCTGACAGCAATCGCAACTTGACCGCCCGCGCCGGTTTGGTGGTGATTGCGGATTGATTCAAACGCTTGGGATTGAACGAATTGGCGGATCGTTTCATGCCCGCTCCGGGCAGCAACCGCGGCTACCGGCCAAGCGTTCTGTTCAGTACCTTCATGCTGATGAAACACGAAGGTGCGAAGTGCTTGGAGGATGTGCATCATCTGCACCGAGAGCCGGGGCTGATGAAACTGCTGGGTTACGAGAAGGTGCCGGAGGCGAGGACACTGGGCAACTGGCTGCGTCGTATCGGCAACAGCGAACAGTCGACGCAGGCCCTGGTCGAGATCAACAAGCACCTGTTGTCAGCCGGATTGCACCACTGCAGGCGGGTCACGCTGGACATTGATGCGACGGTGATTGAATGCAACAAGAAAGACACCAAATTCAATTACAAAGGCTCGCGAGGCTATACGCCGATGGCAGGTCACCTCGCTGAAATTGAACAGGTGGTGGAGGTTGATTTTCGTGAAGGCAGTGCAACGCCGAATAAAGAAAACCTGGAGTTCATCAAGAAATGTGAGGCGGCGTTGCCGGCGGGAGTTTCGATCCGTCATCTGCGAGCCGATGCAGCCACTTACCAGGCTGGGGTGATCAATTATTGTGAGGCCAACGACATTCGCTATGTGATCCGCGCCAAGATGGACACTGCAGTAAAAGAATCGATGTCGGCCATCAAGCCGTCAGACTGGGTGCCGCTGATCAAACGTGATGGCACCGAATCGGAAACTGAGCAGGTGGCTCACACCTTGCATGTGATGGGTGCCACTCCGAGAGCCTTTTATCTGATCGTTCAGCGACAGCTGATGGAAGAAAAGGAGCCGGACCCACAGCCGGACCTGCTGCCCAATCTGTTTTTAGATCAAGATGATAAAAGCGCGCAGAAAGGGAAGTACATGTACCGTGCGTTGGCCACGAATTTGGATTTGCAGACGAACTGGGATGAACATAAGGTTGTGCATTTTTACAATCAGCGCGGCGAAACCTCGGAAATCCGGATCAAGGAATTACGCAGTGATTTCGGCGGCGCACATCTGCCATGCAGCGATTTTGGCGCCAATGCGGCATATTTCAAACTGTGTGCGTTAGCCTGCAATCTGTTGGCGCTGCTGCGACGATTGCTGCCGGCTGGCTGGGAAAACAGACGGGCGATCACGATACGCTGGCGTCTGTATGCGTTGGCGGCACAGATCGTCTACCATGGGCGGCAGTGGACTTTGAAACTCAATCGAGCGCAGCGGCAGCTGATTGACGAAGCGCTTTGGTCCATCCGCAACTGCCAACTGTTGTGAATCCGCCGCCTTGTGCGGCGCCGCTTTTCTCCAATTGACATCCATTCCGTCACCACGGAAGGCTTTCATGCGTCTTGTCAAAGGAACTTCATGCGCCGAACATCAATGGACCGGCCCAATTACCGCAAAATGAGAATCTCCATGGACTGTTCTCGCCGAACAGCGTACTGAATATTCGGAAAATCGGCTGAATTCTCGATCCTGATGACTGAAAAATTTTCTAATTGCGGATTTGGGTGACTTAATTTGACCGTTAAATTCCAAACACGGGTTCTTCAATATCTAATACGTAGAAACACTGTCTTTGTCCAAAAAAATTTGTTTCTGTGATGTCAATTCTTATTTTGATCTCAAAACATCGTCAATTTCTGGACTGCGTTCAGTTTTGAGATTAATGAAGCCTCTGTCCGGTGAACCGATCAGGGAAAGTTGTGGAATTTCGAGAAACAAGACCCCAAGCATCCCGAAGCGGGCGTCGTCACACGCCGCTTGGATGGCAGTCAGACCGACAGCGCAGCGCACGATGTGAATAGTGAGATTTATTGCTTCCACCCGGAAAGTGGGGTTTGAAACTTTGTGTCAGGGCCTGAAGCAGTGATGTCCGGCTGCGATGAAATTTTTTCTAGCCAGCGGATCATAGGCTGAGCGTTGCAGATTCCTCTGAATCAGTGCAGCGAGGCACAGCGGATTCGGAGCTTGGCCGCACCGTTGGCAAGGCCGTTGGCACGGCACACGCTTCAGCTCCTTTGATTCAGCACTGTTCAAGCAGGAGTGCGGTTATCTCTGTGCGAAATTTGTGAATGGGTACTGAAATGTCCGTCGCGGCGATGGATGAAACTGAAATTTAAGCGCTGAATTTTCGAACTGTTGACGCCCAGTCATTGCTCAGTCTTACAGCTTGATGTCATCCTCTTCTTGAGTTTTCTCAAATGAGCATTCAACGGGAAGAACTGCGCAGCCACGAACATTCCGTTTGTTGAATTAACGCTGACAGCGATTCAACTGGCAGCGATTCGGCTGTACAAGGCGCTCTTTGAAGCAAGTTTAACGGTAAATTTGAAGAGCCGTCGGAGTTGCAGTCCCATGTCTTGCTGCGCCCCGTGCAGAAACACGACGCAAACGAAATGGCCTTAGCCTCGTAATTGAGGCAGTTGCGCTGTTAGAAACAGTATGATTTGATTGAGTAAATCAAGGGGCGGAAATGTTTTTTGCCTCAAAATAACGCTGTTTTCTGCGTTTTTCGAAGCATTTCTCTGGTTTTCCAGCCAATTCTACCCCAGTCGGCAAAAAGCACCTCTCCGGGCACCCGAAGTAAGTCTGTAAATTATTACAATACCATATATTATCAATAAGTTATGTTTTATATTGACCAGCTTTTGTGAGATTATTCAGGGCCATGACATTCAACACATCAAGGCACTCGCCGGGAGTTTCATGTGACTGAAAGCAATCCACATCTTTTTACTTGGGAAACCGATGACATGCCACAACTGCAGCGCTTGATACTGATTATCGAACACCTGCCGTACCAAGAAATTGTCGGACAACTGGAGTCTCGACGCGGCCGCAACGACTATCCGATCCAAGCCATGTTCCAGACCCTGATCGCAGGCGTCGCGTTCGGGCATGACTCGTTGAATTCTCCGCTGCGGGAACTGGCTTGAAACTTGCAGCTGGAACAGCTTTGCGGCTTCAACCCGCTGCCACGGCAGAGCCCGCCGAAACAAACGCTGCAATACGATGAGTAGGGCCAGGTGCAGGCGGTCATCGAACAAATTCAGCCGTTTCGTTCCTCACTGCCTGGCGCATGGAATTTTTCACGTTTTCTCAAACAGCTGTTCAAGCTGGAGGCCGACACCGGCCTAGTGTCCGAGATGATCGTCACGCTGCGCGATCAGCTGATCGCAGATGCCGGATTTCGGTCGCTGTCTGGGCTGCGATGGCAAAGCGCTGTCTTCTCATTCCACCGGCAGAACCCTCGCTGGCAAAGATCGCACCTCGGACCCCAACGCTGATTGGGGCAAACACAAGACCAGTGGCCGCCGTCAAGATGGCACGCTGTGGGAAAAGATCAAAAGCTGGTTCGGCTACCGGGTGCATCTGATCGCCGACACGCACTATGAAATTCCAGCAGCCGTGCAGCTGCGCGAAGCCTCGCGGTCGGAAATTGCCTGTCTGCGAGATTCCATGCTGCCGCAGCTGTTCGAGCAAACCCCAGAGCTGGCCGAACGCTGCCAGCAGTTTACTGCCGACCGCGGCCTTGAATGCTCGCAGCTCAAGGCCAGCTTGTATGATGAGTATGAGATTCGTCCGCTGATTGACCACAAAATGATGTGGCGACAGGAAAAACAGGATCAGAACTACGACCCAAAGATGCCCATCACGCGCCTGCTCCACGACGGCGTTCGAACCGACAACATCGTGTATGACGTGTGTGTCCTGAGACCAAAGAACAGCGGGAGATGGCGTTCTGTGGATTCGAAATAGATCGCCGCACATGACGCTGGCGAGGACATGGCGCGCCTGAAATCCTAAAAAATGACTGCAGCCGCCTGTTTTTACGAGCTGCTCAAAGGCATTCGCATAGGTTCGCCTGCATTTGACAGTGCAAATGTTTGGATTTTCGTAAAATGAGTCATCAAATCTGCGATTGTGAGAGGCTCAGACCGTGTTTTTTAGGATTCAGTCACCTCCAAATTGTCGTGAAAACCTCTACAGCGCAACGGCCTCTCTCTTTTCACGCTCTTGCAAAGTTGCAGAGCATCACAATTCAAATTCGCCAAACGTTATCTTCTTGTATTTGAATATTGTTATTATCGTACTGTGACCGCATGTGGTGTCTTGGTTAAAACTTCACAACCGCTTTCGGTCACAGCAACGCCATTGGAGATAAAGTAGTCACCCTTTTTTGTGTGAAACATCGCAGACATTAGGTGAAAAACCATACCAGCCCGAATCTCCATATTGGAATCATGACGTAAACTCTTGGGTACGCCGCTGCCGCTCCAACTCGGTGGAAATCCAATACCCACCGAATAGCCACAGTGATGGCGACGATATCCAAGAAGTCCAGCATCATCAACAACAGCCTGCCATGCAGCGTAAACATCGCGCGCCAAGACACCTGCTTTTAGTGCATCAACGGTAGCGTAAAATGCGGTTTCACATATTGGTTGAATTTGGTGTGATTGTTGCGGCGCCTCGCCGATGAAAATCAACCGGCCGGCAGGGGCGTGATAACGTTTTACGCAACCGCTCATTTCCATAAACAGCATATCACCGTACTTCAATGGTTTGTTTTCCCACGTTGAGTGTTCATGGTCAATATTTTCGGTAGCTCGAACGAGCGGTACGAACGCGGGGTAAGTTCCGCCGCGGTGAAACATAGCCTGATAAATTGATGCCATCACATCCCGTTGCTGCACGCCGGTGCCCGCCGTCGCAATTCCTGCCATCATCATTGCATCGGTAATTTCGGCTGCCCTTAGGATATATTCAATTTCTTGTGGTGATTTAACCAGCCTGCATTCACTGATAATGTCGGAGGCATCTTCGAAAACCGTCTTTGGCAACTCATCCTGAATACGTTGGGCAATGCCATAAGGAAAATAAGAGCTGTTGGCCTCGAACCCCAGACGTGCGCTGGAAAGTCCTGTTGAAGTTATCGTTTCCACTGTTACCCGAACCGGCTCAACGTACTGCGCTGATACCTGACTGCTTGATCCTGCACTGTCTGAATATGGGCAATGACGCACGTTGGGAACTTCATCGTGAATCGTCGGTCCTTCCATCGCCCGCGTGATCAGGCAGGGTTTGCCGGTCTGGGGGACTACCAGCAGTTGATACGCGAAGTAGCCATGATAACTAAGTCCGGTGAGATAACAGATATTGTCAGGACTTGAAACGAGCATTCCGTCCAGTCCGCGATCTGTCATCGTAGTGCGAACCCGCGTCAGACGCTCTTCGTATTCAGCAGCGGTAAATGGTTGAATTCGATTTGAGGTGTTGAAAGTGTCGTTGCCAGCAGTCACCGATATTCTCCTTCAAGTGGCATTGAGACAATGCTTGCGTTTGAGAATTGAATCAACATTTTAAAATTCTCGCCGGCAAATTAATTACAAATATGCCTCCAAATTTCAGCATGTAGTATACATATAGTATAATTATAGTCAAAATAAGCAAATTAAAACAGATATTTATATCCTCTTAAAGCGGAGACAGACATGCAGCAGAAACCGACTGAATGTGTGGATTGGTGCTCCGCTTTCTCCACACAGGAAGCCTGTTTGGAAGAGTTGAAACGGCATCGTTGGCCAAACGGCTTCGAGTGCCCGCGCTGCGGATACGATCAAGACCATGTTTTGAGCCGTCACTACCTTCATCAATGCACCTAGTGCCGACATCAGGCCTCGGTCATCGCCGGCACTGTATTCGAGCACACGAAACTGCCACTGCCCAAATGGTTCGCAGCCGTTTATCTGATGAGTTCTGATAAAGGCGGCATCTCAGCCACGCGCCTGTCGCAAATGGTTGGCATCAGTTGGATCAGTGCGCAAAAGATGCTACGCAAACTGCGACAGGCCATGGGCGATCGCGATCAACCTTATCGCTGTCGGTCCTGTAAAAAATTCTTTTCAGTCAAAGTAGGAACTGCATTTGAAAAATCTCAGCTTCCGCTTCGTAAATGGGTGATTGCGATTTACTTTCAACTAACCAATTTGAAGGGAATTGCGAGCATGAAACTTCATAGAGATTTAGGTATTACTCAAAAAACAGCTTGGTTTATGGAACATCGAATCCGAGAAGCCTTTATGGATGTTGAAGAACTTTTTGAAGGTACTGTAGAAGTTGATGAAACCTTTGTGGGCGGACTTGAAAAGAACAAACACAAATCCAAAAAGTTGAATGCTGGTCGTGGCGGTGTTGGTAAATCTGTTGTTATTGGAGTAAAAGATAGAGATTCAAAGAAAGTCAAAGCCAACGTCATTGATTGAATTAGAGATTGATATGAAAGATCCAATAATTGCAGCCTATAAGAAAGTTCAATACATCACTTTATTACAAGAAGCTAGGCGTAGAGCACCAGAGAGATTTAATGCTGAATATGAATATGATTACTTTGAATGGTTAAAGAGTTTGGATAAATCATATCGAGTTAGAATAACGAAATATGTAAACAATTTTATTCAAAATGAAAGGGGAAGCAAGAAGAATCTGGATTTAACTCAATATGATGACTACATCAAAGGCGAAGAATTGTGGGAACTTAGAATTGGCTCTAAAAATAGAGTTTATTACAAATATATTGATAACAATTCAATCGTAATTCTATATGGCGGAAGCAAATTAACACAGTCCAAAGCAGGGGCATCCCACGCTAAGCAAGTCAGTGCGAAATATCCGAATTTGTTTGATAATGAGCAAAATAGCCAAGTGGTGTGAGTGTCATTTTAGATGCCACCTGCCGGATTTTATGGACCAAAAAATAGCATGGGAAACACCTGAGTCCAAAGATATACAAATAGCAAGGGAAATAGGATATGAGTAGAAAAAGGAAACGTATGAAATGGGATGCGGCTGTATTTCTTACAGATGAAGATATGAGAAACCTTTATCTTCAATTGTATGCCGAAGAAGATCCAGATTTGTACGATATAGCATTGGAAGATGTGAAACGTTCTAGATTTTTACACGAAAATAAACTGATTGAAGCCTGAGTATGGGAAATTACATTATTTGGTAGTTTGTTGTCGTAGATCACTTTAAAAAGAAACAAACCATTCCGAAAGCCCGAAGAAACTGGAATCACAATACAATTTGGATTGGTGACAATTTAGATGTAATGCGAGGAATGAATTCAAGTCTCATTGACTTAATTTATCTTGACCCTCCTTTTAATTCTAATCACAACTATGCCGCCCCAATAGGAAGCGAAGCAGCTGGAGCCGCATTTAAAGACACTTGGACACTTCAAGATATAGATGAAGTTTGGCATGGTTGTTTAGCCGATAAGCACCCCGCACTTTACACATTGATAAAAGCTACAGGTGAAGTGCATAGTGATTCCATGAAGTCTTATCTGATTTATATGGTTATGCGCATTCTAGAAATGAAACGTCTTTTAAAACCAACTGGGAGTATTTATCTACATTGCGACCCTACAGCTAGTCATTATTTGAAATTAGCTATGGATGCAATTTTTGGCAATCAGAATACAAGAAACGAAATTATTTGGTGTTATACAAGTGGTGGTGTGAGTAAGAGATGGTTTGGTAAAAAAAACATGATGTAATTTTCTTTTATTCAAAAGAAAAATCTTATCAATTCAATGTTCAATATAGACCTTATTCAGCAGGTACCATACAAAGAGGATTAACTCAATATAAGAAAAAATTAAATGAAAATTACACATTAAACAAAAAAGGTGCTGTTGAGAATGATTGGTGGGTTGGTATTCAGCCAGTTTTAAGTCCCACACCAGAAGAGAGAACGGGTTACCCAACTCAGAAACCCAAAAAGAAATATTACAAAAAAGGAAAAAGTAGATTTTAATGTTGTAAATGATTATCAATATTATTTATTTTCAAGAGGTTAAACAGATATTTAATTCCCTAAATTTTTAGTCAAGCGAACTGCTTGTTATGAATTAATTTGCATTGGAAGCTGAACATTTGTCATCGATTCGAATCTAGTTCAACCATCAAGAGTTGAACTGAATCGGTGAGAGATGGATTTTTCGGAGCTGGTTATTGAAGCGGTCAAACGCGACGAGGAGGCGGAGTTTTTGGTGCTGATGCGCGAGCATCACTATTTTGGGGTGCCTTACAAGATAGGCGAAAGTGCGTTTTATGCTGCAGATTTGCACGGCCGATGGGTTGCGTTGAGTTCATTTTATGCCTGTACCATTAACTGACAACCAATTTGAATACATTCTGTCATGTTTTATGATGAAAGATCAATTACTGTAATACTTCGCACAAAGTGGGATTTAAATCCCACTTTGTGCGAAAACGATTCTCTCGACACGGCGATGATGCACAAGATGAATATGGGATGGTACGAACTTGCGCATGATCGCCATTGTCAAACGGATTTGGCACCCCATCTAGAGCGGCCCTTTTTATGCCAGTGTCTTTGCACACCTGCAGCGGATTCGCGCCTAGATGGGGTAACGCCCAATGATCACCTATACGAAGTCAGAGTTCTAGCAACCCTAGTACAGGCTCCGTGGCGTTGGGTGTCTGTGCCTCATCCGTTTTTGAGTATAACTCAATCCCATCCCCGAGGAACTTAACCATGCAATCTCAACCCAACTGTTATGTCGGCATCGACTGGGGACGAACTCGACATGAAGTCTGTGTGCTCGATGCAAATCTGCAAATCCTCGCTCGGCGTAACTTTGTTCACACCTCTGAGCATCTCATTGAGCTGGCGCCATGGCTGCTGCAGACCACAGGCGGCGATGCGCAGCAGCTGAAGGTAGGGCTCGAAGTACCACATGGCCCGCTGGTCTTAGCCTTGCAGGCGCACGACTTGGAAGTGTTCTCCATCAATCCGCTGCAGTCCAACCGCTTCCGCGACCGACTCTCGCCTGCCGGTGCCAAAGATGACCGCCGCGATGCGTTCGTCATCGCCCGTGCGCCTGCGACCGACGGCGATGCTTTTCGACTCGCTCCAGCACTGACCGAACAGCAGCATCTGCTGCGCACCTTGGTTCATGAAAGAGACCAGCTGGTCAAGCAAAAAGTCAAATATTGCAATCAGTTGAAGGAACTTCTATGGTCCTATTTTCCAGCCGCCTTAATGGCCGTCAAAGATGTCTCACAAAAGTGGTTCCTGCAGCTTCTGCTCAAAGCTCCAACCCCCGATCAGGCGCGTCGTCTGCAGCTTGGCACTTTGAAAAAATTACTCAAGCAGCATCGCATTCGTCGCATTGATGCCCCGACCCTGCAGCAGCTGCTGCGTCAGCCGCCGCTGCCAGGAAGCAAACTGATCGCCCCGGCGCGAGCCCTTCAAGTCAACAACCTGGTGCAGCAGTTTCGGCTGCTGCTCCAGCTGCTTGAAACCTGCGATCGGAAGATCAAAGACATCATTGACGCCAAGCAGAATTCTCCGATCGAAGACGACGATGCCAGCGCCACCGACGCTCAATACAGTGATGTTGAAATCTTACAGTCGGTGCCCGGACTCGGCATCAACACCATGGCGGTGCTGTTCTCAGAAGCAGAACCGGCGTTGAAACAAAGAAACTATAGTGCTTTGCGCACGCTCAGTGGCGTCGCGCCGGTGACCAAACGTTCCGGACGTAAACTCGTGGTGTGCCAGCGACGCGCAGTCAATCAGCTGCTCCAAAACGCGCTTTACCACTGGACGGCCAATGCCTGTCTGCACGATGCTCGCTGCAAGCAGAAATATAAGGCCTTGCGTCAGCGAGGGAAATCTCATGGACAAGCCTTGCGAACGGTCGGCGATCGCTTGCTCAACGTAGTCTGCGCCATGCTTCGCAGCAATTCCTTATATCAAGCCCCAGACAGTCTACAAGAGGCCGCCTAGAGTCAATCAATTGGAGCGGACATTCTTACTGGTTTTAGACTTGACAAATCATACGAAGTCCGCTGTGCTGAAAAGCAGGGCTCGAGACGAGTGGCTGGGCTGGCAGCGTCGGGATCGAATCGGTCGACTGCATCTGATCACGAATCAGTCGCGGTTTCTGGTTCTCGAGCCGATTCCGAATCTGGTCTCGCGGACGCGCTCGCTGTTAGCGCGCCAGGTGGTGCGAGACTGGCCGCTTCGATTCGGTCATCCGCTGCTGCTGATGGAAACATTTGTCGATCCGGTGCGCTTCAAAGGCACCTGCTACCGGGCTGCGAATTGGATGCCAATCGGCGAAACGGCTGGATTTCGGCGAATACGCGGTGGCTATCAGCGCGGCTTCTCGCCGAAAGTGATGTTCGTGCGTCCGCTGCATAAAAACGCGCGTCAGCTCCTGGCTGGGGCGCATCTGGATTCTCACTATTACCGCAACGGAGTCTGCCACAAATTGTATAGCGGTGAATATTTCAAAATCTTGCTCGATTATTTTTCATCGATCGAAGATCCGCGCCGGGCGCGCGGTCAGCGCTATCGTTTTGAGACGCTGCTGGCGATCGCGGCTGCGGCGACGCTGCGCGGCGCCCGCGACTATCAGGAAATCGGCGAGTGGGTGCAGGCACAGTCAGATACGGTTCTCAAGTATTTCAAGGTCGTCAAGCTCCGCGGCAAAGTGCAGTGCCCCAGTGTCTATTGCATTCGCAATGTGCTGGCGCAGATCGACCCTGAGTAGTTCGATGCCGCGCTTCGCAACTGGTGCATTTCGATAGACGGTACCGACACCGCCATCGCCATAGATGGAAAAACATTGTGCGCGGCGATTGACGAGAACGGTCAGCAGCTTCATGTGTTGGGCACCAGCGAGCACCGTACCCGCATGCCCTTCAGTATAAAAAACGAAACTGAAACAAAATTCCACAGAAAAGCACAAATACACCAGTGAGACAGGGGTGTGCGTTCCGTTGCTGGAATCGATGCCCGATCTGAAAGGCAACGTGATTGCCGCCGATGCGATGCTGACGTAGCGCAAAATCGCACAGCATGTGCTGGACCAAGAGGCTGACTACATGTTCATCCTCAAAGACAACCAAAAAATTTCAACGAGGCGGTAAGTTATTATTTCACACAACTGCAACGCCTAAAGCCGCAGGCTGAACCGGACTTTCGCACCCTCACCGGTGATGAGACCGACGCCAGAGGAAAGGCGCCGAAGATTCAGCACGGTCGTTCCGAACTGCGCGAGTTCTGGGTGAGCAACGAGCTGATGCTCTATCTGAATTCGGCATTCGATATTCCGGGCATTGCGCAGGTGTTCCGCATCCAGCGCACCTGAACCATTACAGGGAGCGTAAAGAGTGCAAACACAGTGTGAAGAGTGCGTTGGCATCACCTCACTGAGCGCCGATCAGTCCGATGCTCAGACCTTGCTGGGTTACAACCGCGGACACTGGTCGATCGAAACCGTGCATCGCATCCTGGATGACGCCAACAATTGGAACGAGGACCACTGCCGCATCCGCACCGGGCACGGGCCCGAGAACGTCAGCGCACTTTGTCGCGTTGCGATCACAGTGATCAGACGATACAGAAAACAGGTCGCGCCGACGATGCGCGAATTGCGCGTCAACCCACGTCTGCCATTGCAGGCATCACAGTCGCCGCAACAGGCAAACTGTGCCCGGGTCCAAGCTGCAGCTGGAAAACGCGCTCAGCAACCGATTGAAACCTGCCCTGATTGAATAAAATTTGACAAAAGGCGTGCAGACATCCCCCTTGTTTCAATCAGATATATGCATTGTTCGCACGACTCAGCATGCGAAATTGTTCTATGGACCCAACAAATTTTTTGCCGTGTTACTGAACGCCAACTCTTGAATTTCAAGTCGACTTGAATTATAATAAAACCTGTTGCAGGTTCTCTCACCTAACCTGTAGCAGAACCCTACCGAGAAAAGTCATGTTAAATTCCCTCAGTTTCGTGACTTTTCGCGTCGTCTGTCGCGGACATCATCCACAAAGTTAAATTTTACATTCATAATATTACTAGAATGTATTTAACTGAACACGCAAGCGAATGATAAATTTTTTCCTGCAATGCCTGCCCTGATGGCCCGCCCTGTTTCAATTCGACTGCTGAAAACCGTACTGGGTTTTCTCTCAATCATTGGTTTGTTGGGATCCGGAACTGGATGGACCGACCAAAACGATCCTCGATTGAATGATTTGTTCGAACAGCTGCAGACTGTCGGAAGTCAGTCCGCTGCTGATGAGATCACGGATGAGATTTGGGGTATTTGGCGCCAATCCTCCGACGAAGAGATTAATCAGATGATGAAAGCCGGAATTTCTGCCATGCGCAATGCTCAGTTAGCTGAAGCTGAGAGAATATTCGACGAAATCGTGACAAAAGCACCCGAATTTGCCGAAGGTTGGAATAAACGAGCAACGGTTTATTACTTTCTTCGTGAATTCGAGAAGTCAGCATCGGATATACGTCAAACTTTGCTGCTCGAACCCCGTCACTTCGGGGCAATCGCTGGACTAGGATTGATATTCCTTCAGCTTGACTACCATGAAAGTGCTTTGGAAACGTTCAAACAGGTTTTAGATATTCATCCACATCTGCCTGGTCCGAGGATCCAGATTGAAAAATTAATGGAATATCTTGAAAATGACCCAGTTTAATCGACCGACGCAGTTTTTCAAAACATTTGCACCAACCCCTAAAATTCCGGCATTGATGCTGCCATTTCACATCTTCGGGCAATCCACTTGCTGATATCCACAATCTGCTGGGGTGAAACTGAATGCGCAACCTCGTAATCCCTGGATTCGACGCTGTAACCAAGACCTCGCAGCTTTTCTCTGGAATTTTTGGCTACAGAAAATGGAATAACGTCGTCAAAGAGTCCATGCGAATACAAAATTGGAATGTCTGCATTCGCCATGTGCTTTTCACTCGCTGTCGAGTCAGCAACTGGTAAATAAGTCGATAACGCGATGATTCCTGCCAACTGTGACGGATATCGCAAACCGCAAAATAGAGCAAGCGCACCACCTTGGGAAAAACCAGCTAACACAATCTGTCTTGAATTCAAGCCTCGGTCGATCTCTTCCTGAATACACTCGAACACGAATTGACCAGCTTGGTCAATTCCTTTTCGGTCTTCAACCGTGTGGTCCCATCCTTCCTTGAGAAGATCATACCAAGCTCTCATTGGAAATCCAGAATAGATGGTTATGGGGCGGATTTGAGCGTTCGGGAATACGTATCGGATTGTGCATCCAGGAACATTCAGGTAATTGGCGACCGGTACCAGGTCACGGCCATCAGCACCTAAGCCATGCAGCACTATTACGGAAAGCTGGGGTGCCCCGCTCGGGTTTATCGTATATTTGTCCTGCATGTTCTGCAAACTGTGGTGGCAGTAAAAGAGTGCTGCATGTGCTGATAAATAATTTGAAAATTTGGTTTGATTTAGAAACCGTCGGCTTTAGATGTGATCATTCACTCGGTTCCCGACCTCTTTCAGGAATAAAATTGTGCCGAAAGAAAAAACCGAATGGGTTCGCACCTTGTAGTATATCGTTTATGCGTGTGCACGGCCATTCGACATACCGTGTAAAATTGCTCCATATTCTTCATAATGAACAACCGACGTCACAGTATGCTAACCCACTTGAGGTAAATAAAAATATGTCCGCGTATATCGTAGTGCAGGTACAAATTCATGACCTAGAGAAGTTTGCCGCATATCGCCAGATGGTGCCACCCACTCTGAAAGCTTATGGCGGGCGATATTTGGTTCGAGGGGGTGATTGGGAATCTTTGGAAGGCACATGGAATCCGCAGAGACTTGTAATCATTGAGTTCGACAGCGTCGACCAAGCCAAAAATTGGTGGAGCTCTGAAGAGTATGCTCCTGCAAAACAACTGAGAGAAGACTCAACGAATTCAAAAATGATTGTGGTCGAAGGTTATGAAGATTGATTGACCAGGTCACGGTCAACATAAAACTAGAAATCGAATTATTTCACAAAATCAATGAATTAAGTTAAGGAACAAGTTTAGAGACTATGGCATCCAATCTTTTCAAATCTCAAATTCTACTGACGATTTCAGCAGTCAGCATCCCCTTTGCACTGATGTTGCCCTTAACTGCGAATGCCCAAGACATGGCAGCGCCTGTCGAAGTTGACGAAGTAACAACTGAGTTGATCAGTGAGACGGTGGCAGTATTCGGAGAACTGGTGTCCACTCAGTCGGGGCCAATACATGTTTCCATCAGTGCGCCTGTGAAATCGGTTCACGTAAATGTGGGTGATCGCGTAGAAAAAGACGCATTGATCGCAACTCTGGATCCCACGGTTCTTGAACTGCAGAAAGCTACGGTCGAAGCGAGAATTGAAATGTCGACCTGGGCGACAAGCAGAAGAAAGACTGAACTTGAACTGGCACAGCAGCAGGAAGATCGTTTTCGGCAGTTGCGTCACTCTGCGGCAACCACGGAAGCACAGCATGAAGACTCTCTTTTGAGATTAAAGATTGCGGAACAGGCATTAGGTGAGTCGCGGGCGGCAGCTCAGCAAATCGAGCGTGAACTGGATATTTCAACTCACAATCTTTCCCTCACTGAAATTACTGCACCGTATAGTGGATTCGTAGTTGACCGGAATATTGAAATTGGCCAGTATGTTCGAGTTGGTGAAAGAGTCGTCACCCTGATCGGAGATCACAATCTTGAGGTGGAGGCCTATATACCCTACCGATATATCGAAGCCTTGTCGGTCGGTGACACGATCAAAGCAGAATTCGACAACGGAACAATATTTGATATTCATCTTCGAGCCTTCATTCCGGAAGAGCACGTGAGCACCCGCACCCGAGCCGTTCGGTTTGAGTTTGATCAAGACAAAATTGCGGACCAGCTCGCCGTGAGCCAGAACGTCATCGTTCACATTCCCATATCAGACCAGGAAGAAGTAGTTACAGTGCACAAGGACGCAGTTGTAACTCTGCCCGATGGGCATATCGTTTATGTCGTGATGGAAGGAGTAGTGAATCCGAGACCGATTCGGGTCGGGCGTGCAGCTGGCAATCGTTATGAAGTCGTCGATGGCCTGCAGAACGGCGAGATTGTCGTTACGCGTGGCAATGAACGACTGCGTCCACAGCAGGCTGTCAGCATTGTCAACTGAGACAATGGCGAAAGTCGATTGCGAGCTGCAATGATTCGAGCGCGCGGTGAGGCCGACGAATCGAATTCAGCTTCCTGATTCGCACTGTCGCATTCGTTCTTTCTTAGCGACAACTCGTGCGCGATGCCTGTCAACGTTGACGATGAAGCGTTCGTGAACACCGTCACCAACAATTTCGACAGAATCATGCACTTCGCATTGGAAACGAACGCGCCGACCCAAAATTTCTTCAATGGTTACTTTTACGGTTGCGTTTTCACCGATGGGGGTTGCAGCCAAGTGTCGAATATTGACGACAACCCCTACGGAATCCCAGCCAGAAGGAAGATTCTGGAACAGTAAATCGCGGCAGGCATACTCCATATCTGCAATCATTGATGGAGTTTCATACACTCTTAGGTCAGCACCCATAAAGGTGATGACCCGATCTTCTCCAATTGTAATCGTGCGCTTAAAAACCGCACCCTTTGTGACGGAACCAGTCGGGTCCGAAATTTTTTTGTTCATGCTGCTTAATTCACCTTCAACGCAATCATGTTGGATGTTTTCTTGAGATGGATGGTGGAGCGGAGGAGAATCGAACTCCCGACCTTAGCATTGCGAACGCTACGCTCTCCCTACTGAGCTACCGCCCCAAATCTCCTTTGCAGTCGGTGCGGGCAAATCATCTGTTTGACAAGGGGCACCGACATAATACTTATTCACCGGATGATCTCAGCACCGTAAGAAGTCTACAACGTCTAAACCAGGCAAATCAGAATTTTTGATGCCAGACTGCGACAGCATTGCATGGACCTGACCTCGATGATGAGTTTGATGATTGAACATAGTCCAAAGGACTTCATGCATCGTTGACTCGCCTGGCCGACCATCCATGCGGCAATATTTAACTTTTTTACGGAGTGCATCATCGTCCAGAGCATCTGTAAAATCAATGACTGTTCGATCATGATCAGCATGTTCGGAACGCAGTTCATCGAAATCGTCATACAGAATTTGATCCAGCGAATGAATTGAATTCGCTTCAAGACCCTGCAAACGGGCCAGCCAAAGCACGTCAACCAGCAAAATGTGGTTAAGAGTGTTGTGGATGGAACCAAAAAAAACTTTGCGGTCCAGCCGATAATCTTCTGCCGTCAGATCAGAGCACAGATCATAGATGTGTTCATTTACCCATCTGTTATAATTTGCCATTGCTAATACACTTTGATTCATATTAAGTGTTACGCCCTCCGGTTGTTAATTTATTCAAAATTTTCCGCGCTTCAGAATAAATGAGTTCTAATATCGTTTCATCATCCTGGGAAGTGATACAAGGCATTTTCGAGGAATCCATCCCATTTAACAAATCTCTTGATATCAAAGTTTCTGACCTTGAATCAGGAAATCCGAAATTATATGTTGATATGCAGGAACAGTTCGTTGGGAATTTCGTTCGGGGAAATTTGCACGGTGGCGTAATCGCTACACTATTGGATGTCATCGGCGGCATGATTGCTTTTGTCGATGTCGTCCACCGAAAAAATTTTAATACTTTCGACGAAAAAATTAAACAGTTCTCACGTATGGGTACGATCAATATTCGCATTGATTATCTGCGCCCTGGGCATGGATCTCAATTTACAGCAAGCGGCTATGTATTGCGTACCGGCAATAGCGTCGCGGTAACGCGAATGGACCTGCACAATGAAGAAAATTTACTGATAGCTGCAGGCACGGGCACTTACACAGTTGGTTTGCGCAGTGAGACACTGCTCTCGTCACAATCGAATTGAATTTGAGGGGAGACAGAAGGTTGGCAGAAAAATTGAAACTATCCAAACTAGATAGAACCCGACCCAAACATTTCGGTTTCGGCACGGATTCTATCTCAAATAAATCTGAACCTGATTTATCCATTCGATTGGATACCGGAACTCGGTTGGCAGAAGCAAGAAGGAAATTGGATCTAACTCAGTCTGATATTTCACATCAGATCAAGCTCTCTGAAGATCTCATAGACGCTATCGAATTCTGTCGTTACGATAAACTTTTCGGCAAAGCCTATGCCACCGGTTATGTGAGAGCCTATGCATCCGTGGTTCAGCTTGACCCAGATGAGCTGATCGAAAATGACCCTCAGCTCGGAGTCGAAGCAATTACGAACATCGAGACGGCAAATTACCCTTCCAGCAGCAACAAAACACACTATACGACTACTTGGTCAACCATCGCAACTCGCATCATTGTCATCGGATTGATCCTGTTGCTTGCTGTAGCAGGCTGGAATTTTCGAGATGAATTCATGGCTTGGTGGGACGGTCAGGTTCAAGACAGTCAGGTTCAACAGCAGAATATTCTCGAAATTCAGGAATCTCCGACCGATGAGCAGCAAAAAACCAATCCTGCAGAACCAAGCGGAATTGACAACATTCAAACGCCTTCTTAGGCTTGATTAAAACTGCGGCGGCTCGTCGCAGCAAGTTCGATCAATTTCCTGATGCATCTCCAACAGGATCTTGTTGTGTCGTTTGTTCCAATTGCCGCCGGGCTCGTCGCCTGCGGCGACTTTCGAGCGGCACCAGAAAGACCGCGGTTAATGGAGGCACCATGAACAGAGTCAATATCGCGGACATAGACAATCCACCGACTACGACCGAGCCAAGTCCACGATAAAGTTCTGAGCCTGCTCCGGGAAACAAAACCAACGGCAGCATTCCACATACGCTCGTAAACGTGGACATGAAGATGGGGCGGATTCGGTAGCGGGTTGCACGCAATATCGCTTCTTCCGCATCTAATTTTCCGACTCGATAATGGTGCAGAGACTGGTGCACCAGCAGAATTGCATTGTTTACCACGATTCCAATGAGAATTACAAATCCTAAGAGAGTCAGCATATCCAAAGGTTGGAGAACGAAGGTATTCAATATTGCGAGTCCTGCTACTCCGCCCGCAGCAGCAACTGGAACTGCAAGAAGGATGATGAGTGGATAGATGAAACTCTCAAAAAGTATCGCCATGACCAAGAACACAATGATCAATGCGACAATCAATTGAAGCACCATCGCATTCCAGGTCACAGCCAGGGAATCTGCAGTGCCTGAGAGATTGAATTGGATGCTCGGAGGAATTCCTTCCTCCCGCAATGGTGCGATGACATCAGTTTGAATCAGCTCAATGGCTTCTTCCATCGATACTGCTGAGGATGGCCGAACTTCCAACGTAATCGTTCGCAGTCGTTCTCGATGCCGAATCGCAGTTGGACCCGCAGTAATTTCAACTTCAGCGACCGAACCAACCGGGACGATTCGACCGCTGGGTGTGACGACCGGCAAACTCCCGATGTTTTGCGTCTCAGTCACAGTGTCCTGGCGTCCGATTAGAGTGATGTCGGTCAGGCGTCCTTCATACAGAGTCTCATCGACACGCAGGCCGTCGTTGAATACATCCACTGCCAAACTCAATTCCAAAGCGGACAGGCCATTGTCTGCGAGTCGCAAACGATCTGGCGAGATCCGCACCTCTGGCACTCCCAATTCCAAGCCTGGATTTGGACGAAACTGATTTCCTTCTCCAATCGGCAAAGCCGTTAAAATTTTCTGGGCAGCTCTGCCTGCTGTAGCTAATATTTCTTCAATGGAAGCACCCGATATATCAAGATCAATCTTTCTGCCTGCGCCGATTCCCCGTCCAAAAATCGATGGCTGACTCATAAATCCGAAAGTTCCAGGTTCTTTAAATACGGGAATCTGCAAAACAGGAATCAACTCGGCCACACGACTTGGATCATTGGAAATCGCTCCCACAAACATAGTTGCTCGAGTTGAAACAAAAAAGAATCGTTTGATTTTTGGCAATTCATCGACAGCTTGCGACGGATCTTCAGTGGCTTGTTCACCCTCAGTCACCCAATGTGGACGGATCGCAGATTCGATGTTGCTCGCGATTCCCGTCATGGTTTCCAAGTTGTAGCCCGGAGGCGGCACGATCAGCCCAAATATTAAATTGTTGTTCCCTTCGGGCAGGTATTCGAGAGGCGGCAGAAATCTCTGTGTGAAAAACAAAGCTGTGATGGAAATTACGGCAACCCAAACCAACGCGAGCATCCGACGATGAACCAGACGTTTTGTAAATCCGATAATGAATCGAACAAAGTTCGCTGCGACATCATCCAAAACAGGGATGCGCAGTTGCTTGCGGCGAATTCCTTTCCCGACACTCGACCTCAGCAGCCTTCGCGATAAAGCGGGAATCACCGTCACCGAAACCAACAGCGATAACAATACCGAGACCGAAATTGCGACTGCAATATCTCGAAACAGCTGTCCAATCTCCAAGCGGGAAACCAAGATCGGAATAAACACCATCACAGTAGTCAGTGCTGACACCAGCACGGCGCCCCAGACCTGCCGAGCGCCTTCAATCGCTGCATAACGAGCTGAATGCCCCTGTTCGTGTTTGCGAAAGATATTCTCCAGGATAACAATGGCAGCATCTACTACCATGCCCACTGCAAATGCCAGTCCAGCGAGTGATACGACATTTATTGATCGTCCGAGCGCGGCCATTGCGACAAAAGCCCCGATCACGGAAACAGGAATTGCAATTGAAACATTGAAGGTGGCGCGGATGGACCTCAGAAACAGCAGCATCACCAGTGCAGCAAACAAACCACCCACCCAGATATTCTGTCGCACCAGTTGAATGGATGAATCGATATAAACGGTCTCATCATAAACCTGACGCAGTATAAGCCCGCTGTCTGGCATCACGGTCCGATTGAGATCAGCAACAACTGTCCTGATTTTACTCATGGTCTCGATCACGTTGGCGCCGACTTCCCGAGTAACCCTGAATGGAATGGACGGCTGACCTTGCACCCTGATGATTGCGGTTGGGTCCTGATAACCCACTTTGACATCCGCAATGTCCTCAATTTTGATGCGTCCGCTACTGCCTGAAACAACATCTGCGTCGGAACGGATGACGATCTGACGAACCGCCTCTACGGTATCCAACTCTCCATCAGAACGAACGATGTACCTACGCTTGCCTTCGTCAATGTCACCAGCCGACAAAGACACATTGGCCGCGCGCAGAGTTCGAAGAATTTCCCCTACTGTCAGATGGTAGCGAGCTAGATCGTTGGGGCTGATGACGATCTGGATTTCCGGATCAGATCCCCCAAAAACCGTGACTTCGCCCACCCCGGGAACTCTTTCAAGTCGATCTTGAATAATTTCTTTAACGAACTGACCATATTCATGTACAGGACGCTCATTCCCTGTTTGACGAACGACGTTGAACCAAGCAATGCCATTTTCAGATGTTCCTGACGTCGTAAGCTGTGGTGAACCAGCCTCTTCCGGATAGCTGCCCACTCGGTCCAGCCGATTGGATATAAGCAGCAGTGACTTCTGCATGTCGGTTCCCACCTCGAACTCCAACTGAATTCGCGAACGGCCTGAATCAGCCGTTGCGGTAATCGTTCGGAGGTTTTCAAGGCCGGTCAGTTCATCTTCCTGCACGTTGACAATTTCTCGTTCGACTTCCGCAGGCGCCGCACCCGGCCAGATCGTTGTAATCGTAATGATCGGTCGATTGACGTCCGGAGTCAGTTGAATAGGAATATTGTTTAAGGCAAGCATTCCAAACAAAACAACCATCAGCACTAACGCGATCACCGCCACAGGGCGATCGACGGCACTGGCAATTAAATTGTTTGACGTTCGTTCCATTTAGAAGTTCACCGTACTTCCCTGGGGGCACATTTCCATTGTGAGTGGTTGCCGACTGCCAGTGCAGCTCGCATGCGGGCTGGGCCAGACGCGGCCAGATATTTCTTTGATCATCGGTTTCAAAGCCTTGATTGGCAGCGATTGGCAATAAAGATTCATCGCGTTTTGATCAAACTTTTCGACAAACATCTTTTGTTCATTTGTAATAGGGACGATCTTTCGACTGTTCCCTTGCGAGCCTGTCGTTAACGGTAGGAGGATCGTGACAATAGTATTTTTGAAACTCGCCGTGATGCGCAAGCATCCAGTAATTCTGCGTAAAGATTTAGGGTCGAAGCAGCTCAGCTGCTTATTCACCATAAGTCACCGGGGCATTCATAAAACCAACGTTATGAAACAATGCTGTAACCACAGTTTGGGTGCCAAAACCATCCCGATACAACTTTGTGGCAGCCTGGAGACAGTGACGGCAGAGATCAATCAGATAACCAAATACAGGACCATGTTCCATTACTTTTGACAGCCGCTGCGCGCGTTCAGCTTTGTGATTCTCATGAAATTCAGCCTGCTGTGAATTCAAAACGGTCCATTCGGAACGAGTGAACTGCTTCATGGGTTTCTCGAAGTATTTCCAATCTGGGTGGAGTAAGTAGCTGCGCTCAGACATGACCTAGCCATTTTACATTTGTTCAATGTTTCAAAACAGAATTCACTCTGTGTGAATATACAAGAGTCAACACAGCGTGATTGCTGTATTGCAGATCCTTCAGCTGCAACTACGGCTTCAATTGGCGTTCAGACATCCGCGAACTCGCTTTCCTTGCATCGTAAAATTCGATTCCATGCATAATCTTCATAACTGCGGGACACGTAAATTTCGAAATCATTCTGTATGGAATGGATCAAGATGCCACCCAGCTCAAACACCTCAGCTGCGACAGCGCCAGCTGGCTTCAATTCGTGCAGATTTACGGATACGATCTGATTCATGAGCCGATATTTGTTCTTTCCGCGAACCAAAAAACCAGAATACATGTCAGACACGTTGACACAGCTGATCCTGAATTCGCCGCAATGCTTCAAAAGCTCCCTTTCGAGCATCTCTTCCTGGTCGATTTCCGACTTGATGAGTCCGCGTCTGGGGCCGAATCGCACCCATTGCATCGAAGCGTTCGTCACCAATTGACCTGAGTTCACTGGAGTTGGAAATTTGAGATGTTCCATCAGACGAGCCAGATCAGTCGGTGCGCCTCGAATTTCGAAAAGCGCCCGTATCGGAATTCGCTCTAGCAATAGACGGTCCATGAAGATTACATCCGAAGTCTCAGGCCTTCAGGGTCGTAGAAAATCGGATCTGTAACTTCAGCAGCAATGGCTTGTCCGCTGACCAGAGCGGTCACTTTCTCTCCCTTTCGCGCTCTGCCATTTTTCAAAAGCCCTAAGGCGATACTCCGACCGCACGCATCACTCCACACGCAGGCCGATACAAATCCTTCCGACTCGTTTTTATTCCCGACATCCACTATGGGAGCACCTTCTGCGATCAGTTGACTGCGCTCAACAGGATACAGGCCTACCAGCTCCTGATTCTGTATGCGGTTGCGTCGACGGATCTCCATCGTTCTTTTTCCAACGAAATCCGGTTTGTTTCGATGTACCAAGTTACCGCGTCCCAGATCGATTGGATCCACAACTCCATCCACTTCATGTGCCATGGACAGAAAACCTTTTTCAACTCTGAGCACATGATTCGCCTCTGAGCCTACTGGACAGATTTCCCATGCCTGTCCAAGTTCCATCAGATGCTCCCAGAGCTGCAGCCCAAATCTTGATTTCACATTGATTTCGAAACTGAGTTCGCCCGTAAAACTCACCCGAAAAATTCGAACGGGAAAATCTAGGATTCGACCTTCAGTAAAGGACATGAATGGAAATTGCCGACGTGAAAAGTCAATATCGGATTCCGCTGACTCAAGCATGTTTCTTGCCATCGGTCCGCACACTGTCGCATTCGCCCACTGTTCGGTAACCGGAGTCAGAATGACATCCAAATCCGGCTGTTCGACATGGATCAACTTTTCCAGTTTGCGTTCCATAGCAGGCGCACTTCCTGTCGAACAGAACATAAGATAGTGACTGTCACCCAGACGAAAAGCAACGCCATCATCAAATACAGTTGCGTCTTCGTTCATCATGATGCCATAACGTCCCTGCATCTTTTTGATTCCGTCGAAGCTGTTGGCGTACACAAGATTCAGCAGACGAGTGGCGCCTTTGCCTTTCAGCTCAAATTTACCAAGAGGCGAACCATCGTAGATTCCGACTCCATTGCGAACCGCATTGCATTCCCGTCGAACTGCGTCTTGCATGGACTCACCTGATTTCGGATAGTAAGCAGGCCGTCGCCAGCGAGCGCCTGCTTCATGCATCTCTGCACCGCTTCGAATGTGCCACTGAGTCATGGGTGTATGTCGGTATGGAAGCACTTCATGGCTGCGGCGACTGCCTGCAATCGCTCCAAATTCCACTGGAACATACGGTGGTCGAAACGTTGTAGTGCTTACTTCAGCTGGATGCCGATTCGTCATTTCAGCCACGATTCCAATTGCGTTGACGTTCGCAGTCTTGCCTTGGTCCAGTCCCATGCCAGTGGTGGTATAGCGTTTTAAATGTTCAATTTCCGAATACCCTTCGCGAATGGCTAATCTCAGGTCAAAAACAGTTACGTCTCCGGCCAGATCGACGAACGACTTTCTTTGTTTCCGGCCGTCATCGGTACTCCACAGCACTTCTTGCGGGGTGTCTGAATCTACCTCGCCGGCCGTCGTCGGAACTGACGGCTGAGCAATTGACAGACCCATTGCTGTGATGGCGTCTTTTGCGGCTTCAATTCCTTGCAGCAGAATATTGTTCAGTGAGCATGTGCCCTGAATTCGACCGGCGACATGTGTCTGCTGAACCGCGCGGTCAGGAACGAATGCCGCAAGCTCATCATCAAATTTCAGCAGGCCGCGCGACTGCGAAAACAAATGTACGGCTGGGTTCCAGCCACCGGAAACACAAATCAGGTCACAGGATATTTTCTTTGTTTTGCCCGGTTCATTACGATCTGACAGTAAAACTCCACTGATCCGTCTTCGACCGACCAAAGCTTTTTTCACCTGATGCGCCAGCAGCAGTTCACTTCCAGCTTTCTTGACTTGATGAGACAGCTTGGAACCTGCAGCTGTTCTTATGTCAACTACCGCGGCAACATGAATTCCACTTTTGACCAATGTCCTGACCGTTTCATATGCACTGTCATTGTTGACGAACAGAACCGCCTTTTTTCCTGGCGCTGTTCCAAACTGCTGGATGTAATTCCTTACCGCGGAACAGGACATGACCCCCGGCGCGTCATTGTTTTCAAAGACAATGGGGCGTTCGATCGCCCCAGCTGCCAGAACCACCTGCTCTGCCCAGATCTTCCAATTTTTAGCCAACAGACGATTCTCTGAAATACTCCTTTCCAAAACAGTCACCATGTTGCCTTCGTGATAACCCCAGGCAACCGAATTCTGCAGGATGGATACATTCGTATTCTGCTTCAGTTCCCGCACGACTTTCTGCACCCACTGGATCGCCGGAACATTGTCAATCACCGCTTCACTGTAGTTTAAACTGCCGCCCGGCACGCTCATTTCATCCACCAGCAGCACGCGCGCACCTGAGGCCGCTGCGGTCTTTGCCGCCATCAGACCAGCGGGCCCTGCACCAACGACCAAAACGTCACAATGCTCAAAGCAGCTCTGATAGATTCCTTCCGATTTGCGCTTTGGTGCTGAACCAAATCCAGCCAGCTTTCGAATGGCGGGTTCATACACATGCCAGTGAGGCAGCATGAATGTTTTGTAGTAAAAACCGGACGGAATCAGTGAAGAAAACAGACTGATAAGCGACCCAAGATCCCGCTCTACGCTGGGCCAGCAGTTGACGCTTCGAGCCTGTAAATTCTGATATAGCGGCTGCACGCTGGCCAATACGTTGGGAGATTCGTTCGCTCCGCAAATTTGCACCATTGAAGAAACATCTGCAACACCGTAATTTTGCAGTCCGCGACGGCGATGGTACTTAAAACTGCGCGACACAGTGTCCACTCCGTTCGCCATGAGTGCCGAAGCCAGCGTATCGCCTTGAAATCCAGAATATGTCTTTCCGTTAAACTGGAATGTCAAGTGTTGGCTGCGGTCAATTCGTCCACCATTTGACAGTCGGAAGGAACTCAAAACTCTACTCTTTGCCAATAAACTGATGCGTTACGGTATCTCGATACAGAGTAAACCACTCACCGCAGCCTTTTTCGTGCCACCAGTTTTCCTCAAGCACTCCTCGAATGTTCTTTTTGTAAAATAGATGACGAATCCACTCGTCGTCGTCCGCGTCGACCAGCTCGCTTCGTGGCGGACGTACCTGCCCTGCACAAAAAAATTCAGTTTCTGCGCGTTTACCGCACCACGGACATGGAACCAGCAGCATAGAATAATTCGGAGCAGATGAAGGTCACTCAGTGAATCGGAACAGTTGTTCCGCCTTCGGGTAAGAAGTCCAGTGAAAGAAACCGATCCAACTGATAAGGAACGGCAAGTTCATGAGGTTCGTTTCTTGCAATTAAATGAGCGTAATTCATCCCGCCTGCGGGAATTGCTTTAAATCCTCCCCACCAGCCCGCGCTGACGTAGAAGCCGGGAATGGAAGTTTTTGAAATGATCGGACTTCCATCCTGAGCGAATTCAAGCGCTCCGCTCCACTGACGAAGCATCTTCAACTGGCGAAAGCTCGGGAACAGCTCCAACAATCCCGCGACAGTGTCTTCCAGGATGTGAATCTTCCCACCCTTGCGAAAAGAGATCTGCTGTGGGTCGGTTGCTCCGCCGATTACCAACTCACCTTTATCTGAATGGCTCAAATAAACGCCTAAATCCGGACAGTTCACGACTACATCAAGCACCGGTTTGATGGGTTCTGATACAAAAGCCTGCAAATTGAAGGTCTGTAGAGGCAGGTCCAGACCGGCCAGCCCTGCAACGGCGGCGTTGTCACATCCAGCAGCGATTGCAATTTTCTTCGTCTTGATCGAACCGCGGCTGGTTTCGAGTCCGGCAATTTCCCCGTTTAAGTTTCGCTGAATCGCAAGTGCATCAGCATTTTGAATGATATCGACGCCTCGTTCATCAGCTCCGCGGGCATATCCCCAAACAATTGCATCATGACGGGCGATTCCGGCTCTCTCCTGCACTGAACCACCTAAAATTGGAAGCCGACAGTCTCTCATCGGTGCGAGTGCAGGGATCCGCTGACGAACTTCATCCGCAGAGAGCATGTTGAATTCGACGCCTTCGACCGCCATGTTAAGAGCGCGCCTTCTCATATTTCTAATGCTGGCATTCGTCAACAGAACATCAACCTCACTGCGCTGGCTGAACATAATGTTGAAGTTCAGATCGCGCCCGAGCTGCTCATACAGTTTGAGCGACTGCTCAAAAAATCGAATGCTGGTGCTACGCAGGTAGTTGGACCGGATCACGGCCGTATTGCGACCGCTGTTGCCACCGCCTATCCAATGCTTTTCAATGACTGCTACTCGGCTGATGCCATGGTTCTTTGCCAAGTAATATGCGGTGGCCAGACCATGTCCGCCTCCGCCAATAATGACGACGTCATAGTCAGATTTGAGAGGAGGGCTTCTCCAGGCTTTTTTCCAGTTCCGGTGGTGACGGACTGCTCCGCCAATCAAACTGAAAATTGAATACCGCTGCTTGGAAACCACGACAGCTTCGGTTTTCCCAAGTGGGGCAGGAATATGCTAGTGGGACAAGATCTGACTTAGGAACAATTGCGTACGTTCGTTTTCTGGATTCGAAAAGAATTTTTTTGGAGTGGCAATTTCAACGATTTCACCGTGGTCCATGAACACCATGGTATCTGCAACCTGCTTGGCAAATCCCATTTCATGAGTTACGCATACCATCGTCATTCCACCTTCGGCGAGTTCCACCATGATTTCTAAAACTCCAGAAATCATCTCAGGGTCCAAGGCGGAAGTTGGCTCGTCAAACAGCATCATTTCCGGCTGCATGCACAGTGAACGTGCGATCGCGACTCTCTGCTGCTGACCCCCGGACAGCTGACTTGGATATTTTTTGGCCTGCTCGGCAATGCGGACTTTCTCAAGATACATCATTGCATTTTCTTCGGCCTGTTTTTTCGGCATGTTCAGATTGCGAATCGGTCCCAACATCAAATTTTTAAGTACTGTGATGTGAGGAAACAAATTGAAATTCTGAAACACCATGCCAACCTTGCGACGAAGCTTCTGAACTGCTTTTGGATTATTTACAACAGGTTCTCCCTGCACAAGTATCTCACCTGCCTCAAAGCTTTCCAAAAGATTTACACACCGGATCAGAGTGGACTTGCCAGAGCCGGAAGGCCCGCATACGACAACTCTTTCACCTGAATTTACTGTTAAGTTGATATCCCATAACGCGCAAAAGCTGCCATACCACTTACCGACTCCATTGAATTTTAGAAATTCATCCGCGGAAATTCTGTTTTCTGCAGCGATTTGATTTTCATTCATACGAATTTCTCTAATATTTTTGCATTCCGACACCAAATCTTTCAAATCGCTGGAACAATACAGCGAGCGGAAAACACATCATGAAATAGAGAACAGCCGTAATCATCCAGCATTCAAAAAAGTGTGTCGTGGTATTGGAAACATCTTGCGTTAAAAATGTCAGTTCTTGTACGGAAATCAGAGATACGATGCTAGAGTCCTTGACCAAAATTATGAACTGCCCTGCGAGTGGAGGCAGTATTGTTCTGAGTGCCTGAGGGAGAATGACATCCCACAAGACGAAAAACCTTGATAATCCAATCGCTCTGGCTGCTTCCCATTGACCTTTGGTGATCGACTGTATCCCTGCTCTCACAATCTCTGTAATATAAGCACCTTCGAAAACTGCTAAACAAATCAATCCTGCTAGAAAATTGGAGAACAGTTCAATGGGGCCGAACAGCACTTCCATTACTTGTACTGTCGTTGGAGATGCCGTCCTGTGAAGTTCATCCAAACCAAGGACTGGAATGATCTGACTGCTGATGAAAAAATAGAAGACAAAAATGAACACAATAGGCGGAATGTTGCGAATGAGTTCTACGTACAAGCGGCTCGCTGATCGCAAAAATAAATTTTTGCTCGCTCGACACAATCCCATCACAATTCCAATCACAGCAGCGATTATTGTGCCCCAAAACGCCAACCTAAGCGTCATTGCTACTCCTTTCAAGAAAAGATTGGGAAAGATTTCTCCAGTTACTTCATCAACTCGAATCACGTATTCGAAGACCAATCCCCAATTCCAGTTGTAAATCAGCACGTGTTCAACTCTGTAATAGATGAATACGACAGCAGCAACAACACTGCCAATCACTGCGATATCCAGAGCAGTGACATTGCTCTTCCGTTTGGTTGGAGGCGGTAGTCGTTGTTCAGTCACGTGAGAATTTCCGAGTAGCCAATTGCACTTCCCTGGATTGTTCCAAGGAAGTGCAACTAAATTAAATTAAATTTATTTTTCTTCGACCTGATCAGCCCAGTTTTGAGTTTTAAACCAAAAATCATGGCGCTCTTTGAGAAATCCATTGCTGGTATTCACTACGATCCAATTGCTAAAAAAGTTGAGAGCGTCTGGGTCACCTTTTCTAAGGGCAAACGCTTCGTCTCCTGTCGTCAAATTGTCATCTGTCGGCATGAATAGTTTTTCAGGAAATTGATTCATCCAAAATCGAGGTTTTGGCGCACTGGAAATCATCGCATGTGCATTACCGTTGACAACCTCTTGGAATGCCTGCGCATCGTCGTCAAAGCGAGCAGAATCGGCTTTTGGAAACATCTTCTGAACGATGTTGCAGGGAGTCGCACCTCGACGACAGGAAATGATTACCCCCGCTGCATTGAAATCTTCGACAGAGAAACCTTCCGCTAATTCCCTATTCGCAACCATCTGCTGACCAGAATGTGCGTAAGGAGTCGTAAAATTCACCGTAAGGTTTCGTGCTGGCGTAATCGACATTCCTCCAATGATGATGTCAAATTTTTGTGCAATCAGTGCAGGAATAATACCGGACCAGGCTGTTGGAACAAACTCAACATCAACTTCCATATCCTCTGCGACTTTCTTTGCGACGTCAATTTCGAAACCAATCAGATCTCCCTGCTTGTCGCGCATCGCCCACGGCACAAAAGTTGACATGCCGACGCGGAGAGAGCCCCGCTTCTTTATATCTTCAAGCACGCTGCTGGCTGCCAGTTCCTGTGACGCCGCACTCGCAAAACCAGAAAACGCAATTACAGCTGCGGCCAGTAGAGCGGTCAAAGTATTTTTTAGATTCATGTTTTTATTTCTCCTTATGTGAGTAATGATTACCGTCCTCGCGTGGCTCTTGACTCCAGCCACGAAACAAATAACGATAGTGAAACAGTCACCACAAGGTAGATCGCAGCAACCGTAAACCAGATCTCGAAAGCCAAGAATGTTTCCGAGATGATGTTCAATCCTTCAGTTGTCAAATCCGCTACAGCGATTACACTCACAATCGCAGAATGTTTGATCAAATTGATGACCAAACCCGTCATTGGTGGGAGAATCAATGGAACTGCCTGCGGTAGAATAATATCTCGATATCGATTAATGCGATTGAACCCAAGCGCATTCGCTGCTTCAGTCTGTCCTTTCGCCACAGACTGAATGCCCGCTCGAATAATTTCTGCAGCAAACGAACCTTCAAAGAAGCTGAGGCATAAGACACCGGTCCAAAATCGATCGATGCCAACAATCGGTGCAACAATGAAATAGAACAAGAACAGTTGCACCAGAAGAGGTGTGTTTCGAATCAATTCAAGATAGATATTCGCCAGCAGTTTTCCTGAAAAGGAATTTGACATACGGAACAGTGCAGTGACCAGTCCAATCAGTATCGTCAATACCATGCTGAACAATGTAATCTTAAAGGTGACCATCAGCCCCTGCAGTAAAGGCCCCATGATGAATTCACCGTCAATTATGCGGTAGATGAATCGATCAACTCGATACCACTGCCAGTTGTATTCCATCGCCTGAGCACCCCTGTAGATCATCCAGCCTGCAGCAAAGATCAGAACAACCAGCTGACCGATCTGAATCAAAGGAGACTTGCGCGTAAACAGCAGGCTCCGTTTTGGCGGGCGCTTTCTCAGCACTCCCGCATCTTGCTGGGCGTTAATGGAAATCAGTCAGTCCTCTAAACATCTTATCTTGCAAAAATAGACCTTATGAAAATCACGTTGGCAACTAATGCATTGTTTTCTTGATTGTATTTAACTTTTGACGGCATGAATCAGTTTTTTGTCTGAAACATCTAGGATTGGCCTGCTGTAGAATTTGATCGGCTGCTGCATCTGCCAAAGTCATTCCTTTCGAATCATTCTCCGATATAAGGCGCGGCGGAAGGCTGAGCGCGCTTTCGCGCTGTGTAATTTCTCGTAGATTCTAGGGTATGAAACTCCTGGTTCCACGTGCAAATTAATGAAGACAGGCCCTGCCAGTCTGAGGATCTGGTCGATTTTCGCTTCAAACTGATTCAAATCGCGAAATGAAAACGCATGCGGGTAACCTGCTGCACGCGCCATATTGTCAAACCGCAATCTGTCCGCGCCTGGAATCGGGAAATTTCCGTTGACTTCGTAAGTACTGTTCTGGCAGACGAAGTGATAGAAATTGCGCGGCTTCTGAGCTGCAATCGTAACCAGACTGCCGAGATTCATCAGAAGACTTCCATCGCCGTCGAGCACCACTATTTTTTCATGGGGAGCTCCCAGCGCCAGACCCAATCCGTGTGACGAGGCCTGCCCCATTGCCCCCGTGCAAAGATAGTTCAAGTCGTGAGGGCGGATTCCAATCCAGTCAAATGCGGACTGATAAACAGCCACCACGATCCCATCTGGATGGCGTTGGGCCAGAACTTCCAAGGCTTGATCCCTTTTCATGCCGATTAAAGTGGCGCTACTGTCAGAAACAGCACAATCGGCTGTGACCGGACATACGCAGTTTGAATGGCAGGCGCAACCTGAGCGGCGTCTTCTTCGCTCGAAATTTCTATGTACTTCAGTTCCAATCCGTTACAGATGGAAGCCAAGGCCCTTATGCCGACACTGCGGGACTGCTGCATGGAAAATCCAGGTTCCAATCCCTGTAGGCCAACCAGCATCACGACCGGCAGCTGGTACTCGACTGCAATCGCTCGAATTGAGTTGATTGAATCTAGAAAACCGGTGTGCTGAATCAACAGAACTGCGCGTATTTCGCAATAGGACAGAGCTGCGCAGATTGAAACACCTTCATCCTCTTTACAGACCATCACCAAACGAAACCGACTGTCTTCCACAATTGGCCAAAGCACCGTTTCACAGGTAACAATGTCGGGTAGAGCAACGACAGTCCGAACCTCGGCCCTAACCAACGACTCGATGATGCTGCCACCTTGAATTGAATTGTTGCTGGCGGCAGCCGACATTCAATTAGCGTGAACCGGATAGGATATTGCGCAGAGATTTCTCAACCTGCAGCATTTCGGATTCTAAGCCGATGGTAAATCGAATGCAGTCGGCAAAAGAATCGGCAACCATTCTTCGCGTGAGAATGCCTTGCTTGAGCAGCCCCTCGAATACTTGAGCTGCGGGAACTCGATTTCTGTCAAAACGAACAAGAACGAAATTGGTCTGACTTGGATACGCATGCAATCCCATCTCCGATAATGAATCAGTGAATTGTTTTTTCACTCTTCGATTGTAGTTGCGTACAAATTGGCGATTCTCAAATTCTCGAATTGCAACCTGCCCGCATTCATAAGCGATGTTGGAAATCGGAAATGTGTTGCCAATTCGGCGTACGAGATCGACGATTTCCGGATGAGCATACATCCAGCCCAGACGAAGTCCAGCCATGCCATAGATTTTCGAAAATGTTCGGGTCATTACGACATTGGAAAAATCCTGCACGACTCGTTCTGGATTTTCAAAATCGTCGGAATAAACGTATTCATAATAGGCGGAATCCAAAATGAGCAGCACTTCGCTAGGAAGATTATCTGCCAAATTTCGAATTTCAGCGCCCGAAAGCCAGGTTCCGGTAGGATTGTCCGGATTCGCCAACATAATGATTCTAGTGCGGTCACTGATGCAGTTAAGGATTTCATCTACAGCCGCCGTAAATTCTTTATCGGCTGCTCGAATTGGAACTGCATCATTCGCATATGCATAGTTTGGAAATTTCTGATAGCCATTTCCGCTGCATATGAGTTCGTCTCCAGGTCTCAGATACGCGCGGGCGAGGCGCGAAAGCAAGTCATCAGAACCGTGACCGCAGACCACACCTTCAGCCTTGAGGTCATAGGTCTTGGCAATCAATTCAGACAACGCGGTTTCGGCGCCTTCCGCATATCTTTCCATCGACATCGCAGCTTTCCTTGCAGCTTGCTGAACCAAACTGGACGGGCCAAGCGCGTTTTCATTGGACGAGATGTTAATTCTTGTGAAATGAGCAAATCGCCGGTTCATCGCAAACATATGCGGCCGAATCTGAAGCAGCCCTGGTCTAGACAGCGGAACCTTCATCACCGGGCAACTTGATTCCATGCGATTTTATTGCTGGATTGAATTTGGATATTTCGAGCACACTTTGCGCTTGATGAAATTTTCCCGATCAGGGTCACCAAGACGGCATGCCAGCATGTGAATGTCGAGAATGCTGTCGACTACAGATTCGAGAAATTTGGCGTCACCGCTGGATTTTTTTGTCAGACACAGAACAGTATCTCCACCAAAAGTCGGTATGGGCCTGTTCTCAGAGCCCTCGAGCACATCCAAGTTCTTGCCCTGACTCACGGCCCTGATCCCTTGTCTGAGTCTGGACCGAAGCAGCGCCACGCCTTTATCGGTCACTCCAAGATACTCTCTATCGTGGACATTCATCGGCCCCTGGCTTGTCCAAGCATCCCAGTCACCTGGATTTGACTGACGTTCCTGATAGGAACGATGGGCGGTCTGCCCGTAAAAATCCACTTTTTCCCAACCGACCTCTTCACGACTTCCCTGTCGCAGGACTTCATCGCTGTCGTTAAAGTGCCGCCATCCGAATTTTCGGCTCTCCGTGTCGTTCAAGGGCGTCACCCATTTTGTCAGACTGGTTCGGCCAAAGACTTTGGGGCGGTCCATCACTTGAAACATGCCACCGTTCTGCGCCAGGTTCGGATACAGATAATCATGGAACCTCAATCGGACCAAATCCCCGGTTCGTCTTGCATGTGCATAAACGATTCCACCTTCCCGTTGACGATATACCACGACGGGAAGATCAACAAAGTGCTCCAAACCTGGAAACTGGGGCCCACTGATTCGACCGTGAAGAAATACGCTGTGAAATGGATCGATGGCATTTTCAGTTTCCTGAAGCCAATTGTTTGGCGAGTGAATCGAATACGGAATCAGGTCATGTCCTTCAATCTGCAAGGAATCGAGAAATGGAAATTTCGGCTTCAGCTCCGGCGGACCCAAGTAAGCGAAAACCAGTCCCTTGAACTCGACAGCAGGGTATGCGCCCTGGCAGATCTGATGACGTATTGCGCTGTCTTGAGGTTCACCGGGGGTGTCCAGAATCGTGCCGTCGATGTCGAAATGCCAGCCGTGGTAACAGCAGCGAATGCCCTGCTGTTCAATGCGTCCAAATTCCAGTGATGCTCTCCTATGAGCGCAGTGTCGATGCAAGACTCCGACTCTTCCACTTAAATCGCGGAAAACGACCAGAGGCTCACAGAGAATTTGGACAGCGACCGGATAACCGGTATCAAGCTGAGATGACATCGCAACGGGATGCCAAAACCTTCTCAGATATTCACCCGCCAGCGTGGAGGGCCCCACGTGAGAGAAGGTTTCGTCGGGTGCTAAGCGATCACGAATCGCGTAACCGTCATAGGCTTTCGTTGACCATCTTACTTTTTTTTGCATTCGAGATTTCAGTTCTGTTCGCCTGCAGAAATAGATTTTGAATTATATCAAACCAAGTTCTGCGGTTGACTAATTGGAATCAGGGGAATTCCTCCTGTTGGACGCTCATTATTAGTGTTTTGAGAAGAGGATTGCATCCAGCTGGAAGTTTTAGCTGCGGCGCCGCGCCGAACATTCAGGAGTTCAGTGTCCGAGCCCCCACTTCTTCCATCGCGGCAGCGCGATCCAAAATCAGTCATGCAGACTGTCAGGAGGCTATGGCAGCAAGCGCTGGTCACTGGCAGTGACGGATTCAAGCGCCTGTTGGCTGCAATCAATGGGACGGAACCCTGCTGTGTCAGTTGGCTTTGGCCGAAGGTACGACTGGCTCAGAATGTGCCGTGCCTGCCGAAGGCAACCGAGGAGACCATGAAAGAACAGCTATAATTCTGATTCGAGAGTAAAACACCTTGATTCCACAGACTTTGACGTTCTGGATTGCTGAACCTCTGAATTGGATTGCAGCAGACTGTCAGATTTGCACGAGCGAATTCAGCCTTTGAATTCGTTCAATGCTTAATCACGCCGTCCCTTATTAAACATTGCTTAATAATAAAAATGAAATCATAGCTGTTATTAAAGATCTTTCAGATATGTTTAATAACGTCTTGCCTTATTAAACATTGCTTAATAACGAAAAGAAACTATAACTATTATTAAAGATATTTCAGATATGCTTAATTCCATCTCGCAGTTTTAAACATTGCTTAATTCAGCCTAGCGATCATGAAGCATCGACAAACAGGTTTTTATGAAATTGCACGCATTGGAGATGAACAGGTTAAAGCATTTGTCCCCAATCCACTACCACCAAAAGACAATTTGGATATTGGGTATCTGCAGCATTCTTCAGGACGTGCGATGTTTGCACTTGGCCAGTTGAACAGCGTAGCTGCAATGCTACCCGAGCCATGGCTTTTTACCTATGCATATATCCGAAGAGAAGCGGTGCTTTCTTCACAGATTGAAGGAATTCAGTCCACGCTGTCGGACCTCATTCTGTTCGAGTTGGAACATACTCAGGGAATTCCACCAGACGATGTAGTTGAAGTTTCAAACTCTGTGACCGCGTTGGAACATGGACTTCGACGAATGAGAGAAGACAACTTCCCTCTCTGCAATCGTCTGATCCGAGAAATTCACGAAATACTTTTATCTTCTGGCCGCGGGAGCAAAAAATTACCCGGTGAATTTCGGCGGTCACAGAACTGGCTGGGCGGAACACGCCCGGGCAACGCTCGCTTCGTACCACCACCACCGAATTTTGTTGAAAATTGCATGTCTGATTTGGAGCGCTATATTCATTCCGACGATGATGAACATTCGATTCTCACTCGGGTCGGATTGTCCCATGTTCAATTTGAAACGATTCACCCCTTTCTTGACGGAAACGGACGAGTGGGACGCTTACTGATTACTTTGCAATTGTGCAACGAAGGGTTACTTACCGAACCACTCTTATATCTCAGTCTGCATTTTAAGAGGAATCGAAGCGATTATTATTCGTTATTGAATGCAGTAAGAATTCACGGGGACTGGGAGGCTTGGTTAAGGTTCTTTTTTGACGGAATCATTGAAACATCGCGGCACGCAATTTCAGTCGCGCGACGACTAGATGAACTGTTTCGCAATGACATACGGCAAATCGGTATTTTCGGACGTTTCAAGTCGTCCGCGCTGCTGGTTCATCAAGCACTAAAAAAACGTCCAATTTCAACACTTAAAAGCATCTCTATTGAAACCGGCCTTTCAATTCCTGCAGTTGCGAATGGAATGTCAGCGCTGGAACAGATTGGAATTGCCCGTGAGATTACAAATAGGAAAAGAAACCGAATTTATTCCTACAGTGAGTACATTTCAATTCTGAATGAAGATCTTGACAGTTGAAACAATGGCTCCTTGAATCATCAGCGAACGAACAGAATACATACCTAACCGGCAGTCGTTCGATGTCGCGACCAGCGAGTTGTACCGCAGCAGCCGGCGGCGCTTTGTCCTGGCAAGGTGTTTTCGAAGCAAATGCCTTGGATGAATGGCAGAACGAGAACAGCAAGGTCCACCCATGCTGATGCGAAACCTGACGTCGGGCAGTCCGGATGACGTCATTGAGAAACGAATGCGCTGCGAGCAACTGGGTGCAGATGAATTCGAGTATCATGCCAGCATGCGATTTTGGCGAACAGATCGAAAGAGATATTTTGAACTTTTCTGCAGCGAAGTCCTTCACGGATTCCAAAAAAACAGATAATGTGTTCCAATTCGTTCCAGCACTTAATCGCCGTTTCAGGGAGACCCGTCAATTTCCATTCACTCAACTCGTTCACTCTCGCTGCAGTCAAAAGTCCAGGTGCGCAGCAGTTAAAATGAATTCCACTGATGTTTGAATCTGCTCGCGGCACCGTTTACGAGCTGACAGGCCCGCAAGATGCAGCCGTCGTGGTTCTGATACATGGTCTGGGAATGAATCGGAAAATGTGGCGCGACTGCGCCGAGGCGCTGTCAGATCAATTCCGCGTGCTTGCTTACGACTTAGCGGGCCATGGTGAAAGCAGCCTGCCCTCACATATGCCTTCTTTATCTCTTTTTTCAAATCAGCTTCGGCACCTGATTGCTGAACTGAACATAGACAGCTGCTCCGCAGTCGGATTTTCACTCGGCGGAATGATCAATCGTCGCTTTGCGATCGATTACCCTGAATGCACGGATTCACTGATTATTCTCAACTCACCACACCAAAGGGATGAAGTCGAACAAAAACTCATCGAACAGCGAGTGGCAGATACCAGCGACGGAGGACCACAGGCGACCCTGCAAACTTCATTGGAACGCTGGTTTACCCCCGAATTTTTGGCAGCTGAGTCAGACATCGTGAACGAAGTCGGCAGCTGGATTTTACGAAACAACCCAGCCGTCTATACTCAATGCAGACAAGTTTTGGCAGCAGGTGTGAAAGAATTGATTGATCCTCAACCTCCCATTCGTATTCCAACCCTGATAATGACGTGCGAACACGACAGCGGCAGTACGCCATGGATGTCGCAAAGCATCGCCAAGGAGATCGAAAATTCCAAGTGCGTGATCGTACCGCGTCTGCAGCATATGGGACTGATGGAAAAGCCGGATTTGTTCATCAGTCCGATTCGTGAATTTCTAGCTGATGTCCTGAATTAGATTCGCTGTTTTTGTCTATGAACCCTTTTTTGGAAAATCAGCCGTGCACAGACTGACCGGCGGACAGGCGGTAGTCGAGTCGCTGCGCGCTGAAAATGTCGAACTCATATTCGGACTGATCGGTTCTGCCACCATGGAAATCTTCGATGCCCTGTATGACACCGAGGACATCCGCTTTATTGGTGTGCATGACGAGCGTACCGGGGCACACATGGCCGACGGGTTCGCTCGGGCATCCAGTCGGCCAGGGATCATTCTTGCCGGTCAAAACGGTCCAGGCGCAACCAACCTCGTCACTGGTTTGGCACAGGCTAAAGCGGCATACTCTCCCGTTGTTTCGATTTCAGGAGCGCTTTCCACCGAGCATGTCTACCGCGACGCCTTCCAGGAGGTTGATCAGCAATCACTGTTTGCTCCTGTTACCAAAAAGACTTGGACGGTTCCTCAGACAGCACGCGTCGCCGAAATGTTTCGCGAGACGTTTCGAGTGGCAACCGCACCGAGACAAGGACCCGTTCATCTGAATCTGCCGCGCAATGTTCTTTCGAATGCAGCGCATTTTCCACCATTCCAGTCACCGTCGGAGTACCGAGTTCAAAGGTCACCGTCTGGCAATGATGCCGATGTCATTCAAGCTGCCGAACTGCTGATCAATGCCGACCAGCCAGTCATAGTCGCCGGAGGAGGAATCAAGAACTGTGACGGCCATCAATCGGTTCTGGCTCTTGCGGAATCACTGAATGCCCCCGTCGTAACCTCTCCAGGGCACGGTGATGCAGTTCCCCATGGACATGATCTGAACGCGGGACAGATGGGGCCTCGTGGAAATTCGGTTGCATCCAATTTGGTGAAACATGCAGATGTAATATTGGCCTTGGGCACGAGACTCGGGTTTAATTCTACGTTCTATTCCTACGAACACATCAATGAACGAGCGAAGATCGTCCAAGTTGAGCTGGAACCAACTGAAATTGGGCGATATTTTCCGGTTGAGCTCGGAATTTTCGCTGATGCGACCACCGTGGCACAACAGATCTGCGAAAATTTGAGCGGATTGGAAGTGCGGGAATCCGTAAAGCGCTGGAGTGAGTCTTTCAGGAAAGAACGAGCGACCTATCTGAAAAATAGAGACGCGCCTTTGGCTGCTGACGAACATCCAATACAGCCGGAATCGCTGTTTAGGGAATTGCGTAGAGTTTTGCCAAAGAATGCTGCCATAACCTTGGATGCGGGCACTCTTTGTCTGCAGGCAACCGATGCTCTGAACTACTGGATGCCTCGTTCTTTGTTCACACCTTTAGATTTTGGATTGGTGGGATTCTCATTTGCATGCGGATTAGGCGTTAAGTTAGCGCTTCCTGACCGCCCTGTCGTCAGCCTGATGGGAGATGGTGGTTTTGGCATGACCCTTTCGGAGCTCAGCACGGCCGTCGATCACGATATCTGCACGGTCACAATCGTTTTGAACAATCAATGCTGGGGTGCAGAAAAGGCGTATCAACGCGATTTTTTTGACAGTCGTTTTATCGGTGCTGACGTCAGCAGCCCTCCATTTGACCAAGTCGCGGAGCTGTACGGAGCAGTTGGTTATCGAGTCGAACGCGTATCGGAAATTGGTGGCGCAGTGAATGCCGCACTAAATTGCGGCAGACCAGCGGTCATTGATCTGATCGTTGACCCGAATGCTTTGTACAGTTTTCGTCGAGATTCGTTTCAGCATCGAGCCTGAATTCGTACGGCCCATTGGGCAGTACGGAACTGATCCACGAATTTCACTGCGGCGAAGGCAGCCTCTTCGACCGTCGCTGACACTTGAAGCGGATTAACGCCTTGGACGCCGGATGCATTGGCGCTTCTCGCTGCGAGAATCTGCATGTGCTTCGAACCCTCAATAAATCGCACGATGCTTCTGTGCTGAAACGAGATACGACGCTGCAAAGTTCGAGACTGATCCACGAAGCCCAGTCGTTACGACCACGTCGCCGTTTTAATCAATCCGAAGACAACTGGAACACGTCACCCTCGCTCTTGAGATTTTGCCTCCAGCTGCTGCAGGCCACAAATTCCAACGAGCAATTGACATGAGTCGGATGCAGATCGGAGCCAGAGTGAATTATCATTACATTTTCCAATGGAAACGTATCCGCTGGATTCAATTTACAGCCATGAAAACGGCAGAAACATCATTTGAGACAATAAATTCTATGGTTTCAATTAGAAGCCCGCTATTGCAGGGAGCTTGTCGCAGCTTTCAGTGGGGTGGAGCAGATGATCCCTGCCCTGTGCAGATAGAGCAATTCGGCAGCGGATGTTCAACGAAAATTTGAGAATATTTCCTAGTATGCTGGAATTGCGACATTGCTCCACCATTTATCAAATAAGAAAATGCCGCGAAACCCTAAACACTGACTTAAATCACGAATTATTCGCATGAAATACAATTTACATGAAAGTGATGAACTTGCTTTACGCAACCTGCTGAAGGTTCGACCCGCCTGGCATTCCAATCAATTGGCTCGCGACGCGATAGGATTGGCGGAAACCACAATTCTTCATGCTGGCCCGCCGTTTGAGTCGGTGCATGAAATTCCACAGCCAGTTCTCAATTCTGCATTCTCTGCGGCTGTTTTTGAAGGAATAGCGTCCAATTTTGAGGAAGCCAAAGAACTCGTATTCAACAAAACGATTCGCTTTGAACCTGCTCAGGACCATGGTGTTGTCGTGCCTCTCGCGGCTGTCGCGTCTGCTTCGATGTGGCTTCATGAGGTAATGGACTCAGCAGATCCGACAGCTCCCAGAGCCTACACACCATTTAATGGAGGTAACGGACCTGCCATGCGACTCGGGCTCTGCAATGAAGATGTCGTCAATCATTTTCGCTGGATAAACAGTCAATTAGCCGGCGCATTGCAGGATCTTCAACCGAAAGACCTGGAACTCATTCCGATTGCTGCAGACTCATTGCAAAGAGGTGATGACTGCCATGGCCGTACGATTGCTGCAACTCAAATTCTCATTGAACATCTTCAACCAGGGATTCGTCAGTATGCTGACGCTTTGAAGTTCTTATTGGAAGGCCCGAGTTTTTTTCTGAATCTCTGGATGGCAGCCTGCAAATGCATGCTGCTAAGTGCGTCAAATGTCCCGCAAAGCAGCGTAATCACAGCCGCGGCGGGAAATGGTTCACAGGTAGGATTTCAAGTGTCTGCTCAACCCGGCGTGTGGATTACCTGTCCAGCAGCAGTTCCTCTTGGAGACCTTGGAGAATTCGGCGAAAGTCGCGCATTGGGCGCGATTGGTGACAGCGCTGTCGTTGACCTCTTTGGATTGGGTGCGATGGCAATATCCTTTGCTCCGGAACAGCATAAATTTTTCCGCACTTATCTGCCTGAAGATACTACGAATCTGCCAGCACAGTTACTGCCCTTCATACATGATGAATTTGGTTCACTGAACTTAAGAACAGGATTATGCGTGCGCCAGATCATTGCTGAGAAGACTACGCCTGTCGTGAGCCTGGGTATCATCGACAATGAGGGCGAAGCCGGTCGTCTCGGCGGTGGAATCTATCGGTATCCTCTGGAACTATTTTCAAGCGCTAATCTGACTTAAGGACGCGCTCAGCTCTCCGATCTTGAAATAAGACTGTAAAAACCTATTAAAACCAAACGCTCCTCATCTGATCTCAACTTCTAAGAATTCCGGCTTGGAATTCAGAATCAGTTCGAAATCATTTAAGATATTTTTGGACCCATCAAACGGATCGCATGCAGAATTCCGCCTGTTTTGAATTCCGAAAATTTGAATCTGAACTACATCTGGGACTGCAGGTAATTGCTTAATCCCATCTTCTCAATCAAGCCATGTTGCTGCTCCAGCCAATAAATATGATCCATTTCGGTATCGTGAAGCAGCGTTTGGAGAATGTTTCTCGTTTCATAATCCGCCAATTCTTCGCACAGCTGAATTATTTCTCTCAGCATGCGTGCGACTTCAATTTCCGAATTCAGATCATTGCTCAGCATCTCAATGACTGAATCGCCCACATTCGGTTTTTCTTTCTGAGCATAGTCCGGGTTGCCTTCCAGAAACAGCATCCGATTCACAATGGCGTCGATGTGCGTCTGTTCTTCCTCCATTTCATGCTGCATCTGCACATGAAGCTTGTTGAGTCCCCAGTCCAAATACTTGCCGGAATGCGCCAAGTATTGATCACGCCCTGCGATTTCCTTATTCAATAGATTTTGAAGACTGTCCAGAATTCTTTGGTCACCTTTCATTTGTGTCATCCACCTGTTTGAGATTGAATGTAGTTTTCGATTCCCAGTGAATCAATTAACCACGATTGAGTTTCAAGCCTGTCAATATGTTCTTCCACCTGGTTCAAAGCCGGAATCAGCAGCGAGCGACTCTCATAATCCGTTGATTGTTCACACAGTTTGATCGACCGCTGGTACTGAGTCCTTGATTGAGTCATCAGAGATAAATCACAGCTGACGATTTCCGCGACATCTTCTCCAACTAGAATTTTTCCAAGTGCCTGAAGATTCGGAAGTCCTTCGAGAAAAAGTATTCTGGCGATCAGCGAGTCAGCAGTTTTCATCGCACCAATAGAAGCTTGGTAACTTGCTTTCGCAAGATTTTCCAAACCCCAATTCTGTGCAATCCGCGAGTGCAGGAAGAACTGATTGATAGCGGTCAGCTCCAGTTTCAGGTTCTGATTGAGCGGTTGAATGGATGACGGATGATCTTTCACTGTATGAGTTACCTGGCAAATTTATTCGTCGAATCTATCTTTCAACTAATTGACATTAGACAAAAACTAGAATATGGATTTGAAAAAAAGCCCTAATTGGAAGACCTATCTTTCGAAACAATCAAAAAGCCTTGCAATTTATTCTTAAATCAAGCTTCAATTTCACCCAACAGGTGAAGTCGTCACAACCAACTCAGAGATACAAGGCTGATGAAGAATATACAGTACAAACTCACTCAAACTAAACAAAAAATCCACAAACACATGCCCTTCCCGGTCCAGTCCAAAACTTGAATGAATTATTTGATTCTTTCATGGGCTCTCATCCTGCGGAGCATGGGAGACACCGAAGCAGCTGTGCTGGCACGTAAGAGATTGAATCTCAGCTCAGCGGACGGGAATTGAAAAAAATGGCCACCAGGGGACGGTGGCCGTAACGTAGGAGGATAAAGCTACTAAATGAGAATCTGTCAGGCAGCAATGCGAATTTGAGGAACTGTATATACCTCAACCGGAGTAATTTTGGAAATTGTTGGTTCGACTACTCCTTCTTCACTTGCCACACCTTTTAAATTTGCGTCAATAACGTCTTTAATTGCGTATCTCGGAATACCGATGTCGTATAGCTGAGCGTCACTCAGGCTCTCCAAGGCTCGAATGGATTTTTTTCGCACTACAGCTTTTTTGTATGCAAACCATACTCGACCGATCGCACTTCCGTATTCAGTGGTTCTTTTAGCACGCCTATGTGGGCGAATATCAATCATGTTGTATGTCATTTCCGTATACCTATTGTTCATAGCAAAATGCAGACCAAATGCAAATGTTTATCAGTCGAGAATTTTGGTGAATAACAGAACTACGACTACTGCACCGAATAATGCCAATCCTGCTGGGTCATAAATCAAATGTAACATTGTTCTACTCCAAAATTTAGCCGACCGATTTGTTTGTTCGTTCGAATCAGGGTCAGGTTTTTTTTCTCCTTCAATGACCTTTCAACTGACTCTCTGATAATTTACTCCATTTTTGACAAATTTCAAATGATTTATTTTCCTTTAACCATGAGTAATTACTCATGTATTAGATATGATATATTATCTGTATATTATTGATTTATAAGAAATAATATATTCTATTACTATAGATAATAAATTGGTATTTGAAAATTCCATTCATGAATTAGGCAGTTTCGCTGTACAAGATTTTCTTGCACTTTTGTGAGTTGACTGAATCCACAAATATTTTCTGAATCTCTCGCCATCGTTCAATTGATGACTGATTTTACGAATTTCCAAGCATTTGCCCCGTCAATTGCAATCGAACCGAGGCGGATGTCCTTGAGCAGCTGGTAAAAACAGGCGGCTGCGGTAATTTTTCGGATTTCAGGCGCGCCGTGGCCTCGCCAGCGTCATGGGCGGCGGTTCTTTTGCGATCCGGCGCCGGCTAGGCTGCTTTGGGCGGGTGCCAGGTTTTGACCAATGAGCGCATCTGATGTTTTCGGTCTGCCCGATAACGAGCCAGCGCCATGGCCATCATGATGGCCATGGCAATGCTGTCGCTGCATGAAGGTGCCAGGCGTCCAGATGACGTGCTTGAACTGCAAATCGAAAAGCCGCTGATGACAACGATTGGGGCTTAAGCGGATTCCGTGCGCCCATACGCTAGGCAAAAGGGCTGCGACGCATTGGTCAGAGCAAGCCGACGCAGCCCGATTGTGTGGAAATCAACCGACCTGCGCTGTTGACGGACTGTATCGAAACAGGTCTCTTTGGACATTGACGCGAGCGTGGTCGAATCCCACAAGCGAGATGCGAAATGGAGCTGCAGGAAGCAACTCGGTTGCACTCCGATGGCGGATATCCTGCCATTCGTCAATCTGGAGCGAGTCTTTTGGCAGCAATGTCTGCATCAGTTCTAATTTGGATTTTTTAATCTTCGGACTTGAGAAGTAATTGCAAATCATTATCATATGCATTATTATATGGTCCGTTATTCTCTTAGAAAAAATTTGCGCTTATCCCTAGTTCCGCACTACTCAAAAAACAATTCTCCTAAAGCATTGATATCATGTTATTTTTGAAAATGACTGAATTGTACATGTAACAACATTTCGCGCCATTTTCTTTAGCTTCGTTTACCAGCGTTTTCGTTGCAATTCCGCCTTCATATTCAACGCCTGACCAGTAGGTAGGCGCATCTGGGTATTGTTTTTTGTTGGTGTAGGAAACTACGGGTTTGATGAACATGATCTTAAAGAGTATTGTCAATGGGGTAATTATAGAGGATTGTAGTGGCTGTTTGGAGTGCTGTATCACTGTACATGTAACAACATTAAGTTACTTGAGTTATAAAAGAAAAGATATTACTAATAAACAATAATATTTGTAAGATATTAGAATATAAATACTACAAATAATGATTTATTAAAAATATCTTCTAACAAATATTTTTGATATGGTTGATTGAGCGGCAAAAGTGCGGAACTTGGGTTATGATCGTTTGTATTTGCAACAATATTTCTGACCGGCAAATCAAGAAATTGGTTGAAGATGGCACATCGAGGTTCGGCGAGCTGCAGACGAAACTTGGAGTATCTACGAATTGTGGTACATGCAGGACTCTCGCCGAAGAGATTCTACGAAATCACACCTTAAGCCTGCGGTCTAATGAATCAAGCTTTATTCAAAGTCCGCCGATTCCCGCATTTCAAGGAACTTAAGAAGTCCCTGCAGGGATTCCTCTTTCCCTAGGCAGTCACCAATTCGTACATTGTCAATGCGATGTACGAGCTCTGTTTAATAGATTCTCGGCGCGGCTGCTCGCGCGCTCAGATTCTTCACGGCATTGAAGAGCGTCCAAGACTCGAGCGGTATTCAGCCAAGTCTGAGGCGAGGTGTCTTTTTTCGCGGTGCGCTCCGCCAACAATGCACGTGCAAATTTATGCTGGCCCGAACGAATCGCAGACTCGATCAGTGTCTGTGAAATCAGATCTCTCTGAGCGTGACTCCCACCGAAGAGGTTGGCGGTATAGCGCACAGATGCCAAAGCTTCAGCAGCTTCCGCGTATCTTTCCTGTGCATACGCGTTGACTGCTCTGGCAACGGGCAATCCAACACTGCGCGTCATCCATGCAGAATAATTATCGCCATGAGCGCTTGCTTCCAATTTGCCCAGCATTGTTTCTGCCTGCTGGTTTCGGCCATCCGCCACAAAGGCCATCATCGCATGGCAGTCGTTAAAACAATAGTAGCCAGCGTGGGGGATGGATTCCGACCATTTGTCAGCAAGTGCGCTCCAACGGTCTTCGACATCGACTCCCAACAGATACAGACGCCAAAGCAATGCGCTTGCATCCAAATTTTCAAGGGCGACGCTGCCCCCGCTGATCATGTCGTCGTAGATTTGAAACACCTTATCGTAGTCCTGCAGGTCCAGATAATAAAGTGCCAGGTGCCACCAGTTGTGAACCGCAAATCCGTTGTCCGGAACCCAATCGTCAGTTCTGGATTCATATAAGTCAATGCCCTCAAGCTGTCGACCCTGCATTTCCAGAACATGTGCCACCGCATGCAGTGCCCAAACGTCTTTACGGTTGATCTCAAGCGCCTGATGTCCAACCTGCTCCGCTCTTGAATATTCATTGCATTCTTCCAGTCCAAATGCGTACATGCCTAGAGCATAACCGTAACCTGGAGTGTCTTCATCATAACGCGGCAGTACCCGCGCCACACGATCGCGCAGATTATGCGCATCTCCCAAATAAAAATCAGAAAGATGTGCGATCTGCAATGCCAGAACATCTCGGGGATGATCAATCAGGATCGATTCCAGAAAATCAACCGATTTCTTGAACTCCCCGGCCAGCCACGACTGCAGGGCCGCGATGTGTTTCAGTTCACGTTCGTTTGCAATGCCGGATAATTTTTCAGCAGCTGCCAACGATTCACGCAAATGTTCAGAAAATTCACCGTCAGCCATCGCACTGCCGCAATGAGCGCGCAAGCAGTGAGCCATGACAAAATTTGGATCTTGTTCGATCGCTTCATCAACGGTCTCTACCGGGTCACCATGATATGACTGCAGCTGGGCAAGCGCCTGTTCGAACTTGTCCAGAGCATCTCTATCTGAGACAGTCGTGAGCACGCCTCGATAATCATTCATTTCTGCCATCTGTATCTCCTTAGTCTTCCAATCAGTAAAATCAAACTTTTTTGCCAAATCATTGCGCGTCAGCGACCACTCGGTGAATCACCGCTGCTGAGCCTGCCGCGCGTAGAAATTTTAAACCGCGGCGCGGTCCCAAATTCCCGCAGGCCAACTCCCGCTGCAAAATCGCCGAATACCGGCCCATGCTTGAAAAGATGTCCCGAGCAGCCGCCTGCGATCAGTACATTATCAAATTCGGGATGAAAATCGATAATAAAGTGCGTATCAGGCGTCATCGCGATCTGACAGGCCTTTTGATCCACGGCCTTTTCGTTTGCCAAGCCGGGCAGGCGATGACGTATGTACTGCCGCGTGCGATTGAACGTGGCTTCGTCAACAACCCGGTCATCATTGTCTAAGTCAATGATCGTTTCGGTCCATGCGATCGCTGCCTTGACACCATGTCCTTCCACGGACGGCGTTCCATAGGCCTGATAGCCATGATCAACCCAGCACGGCATTTGATCGCCATCATACGAAATGTCACTGTCCGGAGTAGCCGTATAAATAATATTCTGACGTACGATTTGGGAGATCGGGGCAATCGTTCGTCGAAACATTTCGCCCAGCCATGGCCCAGCAGTCACAATAACAAGATCGGCTTCAAGCGGTCTGCCGTCCAGATACAGCCTTTCCGATTCATTTGCAACAACTCGACCTCGCCGTAACTCACCGCCTTCTCGTACGAACTGCCGGGCTGTCTCAACCACAGCGCGATGCGCCATAATCAGTCCAGATTCCGGTTCATAAATGCCGTAAGCAACATTCTTGCAGTAAAACTGTGGGAATCGCATGGTCAGCTCTTCTACGCCAAACTTGAAGTAAGGAACCCCCAGCGAGTCAAATACAGGCAATGTTGCATCTTCCCAATCAGTGTCAGCGAGGTCCGCCAGAACTAAAGTGCCGCACTCGACGTAGAGTCGTTCCTGAAATTCTTCCTGCAGCTCCATCCATCGCAGCCTGGCCTCGCGCACCCATTCCGTATAGAGTCGGTCGGGACCGTGGATCGTACGAATGATGCGAGTGTAGTCTGTGGAAGACGCTCTTGAGTGTCCCGGTTCCCATCGATCGATCAGCGTGACCGAATATCCTCTGCGCCGCGCGTAAAGCGCAGTCATCACTCCCGCAATTCCGGCGCCGACTACAACCACATCTGACTTCATTGAACGCATCCGCTAACTATATTCTGGCACTGATTTCTTGTATACTGTATACAGTATACATTGACTTGTACCCTATGGAATTGATTGAATAACTTAAATAACAGGCGTACAACTGTTGAAATAACTGAGATGAGGCACAGCCGGCGACATTGGAGAAACGTTTCATAATGAGTACCAACTCCCCACGAAAGCGATTTAAACTGCCTGAGAACACCCATACGATAGCAATGGGCGCTGCTGATTTGAACGGCATTATGCGAGGAAAACGAATTCCTGCATCACATTGGCCCACAGTCTGTGAAGATGGCATGGCGCTGTCTTTGGTGATTTATGCCATGGATATGACTTCAGACATTTGGGACACGCCCTATGTCAATATGGAAAACGGCTATCGAGACATGCATATGTATCCTTTATCCGAACCGGTTGCTTCGCCCTGGGAGCCCGGCGTGGCGATCTGCATGGGTTATACCGAAGATGCTGCCGATCACGGCCCGGTGCCAATTGACCCTCGCGGCGCGCTCGTCGAACAGGTCGAACGAGCCGCAGACATGGGCATTGAAGTGCAGCTCGGCGCAGAACTTGAATTTTATCTGCTTGACCCTGAAACCATGCTGCCGAAAGACTCGGGGATTCAGGTGTACAGCCTTTCGAGAGCCGCTGAATACGAGCATGTGCTCGGTCCAATGCGCCGCTATCTGAATGAAATAGGAATTCCAATCGAACAGTCAAACACTGAATATGCAGCCGGGCAGACTGAAATTAACATTCGATATGGGGAAGCCCTGAAAACTGCTGACCGCACCGTCCTTTTTCGCTCAATGATCAAGGAAATCGCACTCCATCACGGCTATCACGCAACTTTCATGTCCAAACCCTTTGCGGAACATTCCGGCAGTGGCTTCCACGCCCACTACTCTTTATGGAAAGATGGAAAAAACATCTTCAGCGACAACGGAAAACTATCGCAGTCCGGGCTGTCATTTCTCGCCGGCCTGCAGAAACGGATGGCGGAATGCGCATTATTGGTCGCCACAACGCCGAACGCGTACAAACGTCGGACTGCGTATTCGTTCTGTCCGGTGAATACGACTTGGGGTGTCGACAATCGAACCGTCGGACTGCGAGTAATTGATGGGTCCGAACATGCGGTTCGCATCGAAAAACGAGACGGGTCTGCAGATTGCAATCCCTACTACCTGGTGGCGGCGGACATAGCAGCAGGCCTTGATGGGCTGGAACGGCAGATGGAACCTTCTCCCATGACTGACTGCGATGCATACGCCATCGAAGATGCAGATCCGATTCCTGACAACATCCACGATGCGGTCGCTTTGGCAAAAGATTCCGAGTTTTTGCGCAGACTGATAGGAGAGGACCGACTCAGCATTCTAATTCAGCAGGCCGAACGAGAAATCGGGTTCATTAATGCATCAGTAACCCAAGTTGAAATCGATCGTTATATGAGCAACCTGTAATGAAAATCGCTCGCGTAACTGGAACGGTAACCGCCACCGTCAAAGATTCCCAACTGGTTGGGCACAAGCTGCTCATTGTTGACGTTGAAAACGGATACGGCGATGTAGAGGAACGATCGGTTGTCGCAGTGGATGCAGTCGGCGCGGGTGTCGGCGAATATGTTCTGATCGTACTGGGGTCAGCCGCCCGCATTCCACGAAACATCTCCGGAATCGCCGTAGATGCTTCAATCGTCGGCATTATCGATCAGATTTCAATCAAGACTCCGGCACACTGATCGGAATGAATTTAAGAATCAAACTAAACCAAACAGGAGATGAAAATGGCAGTCAGTATGGAATTTGCTCAAATGGCTCTCGGCATGATCGAAACCAGGGGTCTGGTCGCATCCATTGAAGGGGCCGATGCAATGGTGAAAGCTGCGAACGTGACCATTGTCGGTCAAACAAAAGTCGGCGGTGGACTGGTCTCCACCTTTGTTCGAGGAGAAGTCGGCGCCGTAAAAGCCGCAGTGGACGCTGGAGCAAGTTCAGCAAATCGAGTCGGTGAAGTCGTTTCCGTGCATGTCATCCCGCGTCCACATGACGAAATCGAAAATCTGCTTGCGGCAGACTAAGGTCACAGACAGAGTTCAAGCTGGTCCGCGGACTAGGTTTCATTGATCATACAACTCGAATAGAAGAGCTTTGTCCTGCACCCGTCAAGGTTTCGAAAGTAACTCTCATGGCACCTGAATTTGAAGATTTCACGCGCGCAGTCGCCCGCAGGAGCCGGTCGGACAAGCAGGAAATCGATTCGCTTCATTTCGAAAACGTGACTGTCCTGGGTGGCGGTGCCGATGCTCTCCAGCTTTGTGTCCTGTGCCTTGCTGAAAATCGCTCAGTGACGCTCTTCAGCGCATATGGAACTGAACTCAAGGCTTTGCGCGGCAGCGGTGGGATTGCCATTCGCGGTGACGGACCGGTCGGCACCTATCAAGTTGATCAGGCAGGCATTCCGTCAATTCACACGACTGCCGAACTTGACACAGCAGTCAGCAGTGCCGATCTGATTTTTCTGACAGGTCCCATTCACAAACATCGCACCTACGCCATGGTGCTTGCGGACCACCTAATGGACGGCCAGACGCTGGTGATTGCACCTGGACGAACTTTTGGCTCCATTGAATCCAACTGGCTGCTACGAGTCGGCGGCTGCAGCGCCGACATCGCAGTTGTAGAGATGCAAAGCCTCCCATTTTGGGCAGTGCAGAACAGAAGCACCTTGAATTTATCGGCTTGCGCGCAGACGACAGCTGCAGTAATGCCAAGCCGCAAACTGTCAAGTCTGAACGCTCTGCAATCGATTCTGCCGAAAATTAAACCCTGCCAAAATGTGATTCACAGCGGATTTGCCGACGCGACGGGCGCAGTGGAGGCAGCAGCTCTTATGATCGGCGACAGTCTGATTGCCAAGGATCATGCTTCAATGATTCCTGGGGCACAGCCGCTCAAAGAAAGAAACACGTTTCGAGCGTTGCTTCAGGGTGAACGCTGCCAGGATGTGATTGAACAGCTGCTGCAGGAACGACGGAATGTCGCACGGCTATTTGGCGTTCGAAACCTTCCAGATTCGACTGCCTGGATCGAAGCGAGTGCCGGCGCGCTGGCAGGAAGCGGCAGCCGCCCTGTGCCCGCGCAGCAGGAGGCGCTCTCGATGTTAAGCAGTGCGGTCATCGGTTCTCTGATTCCGCTGCAGTCCGCGGGCCTGCTCTCGGGAGTTTCAACGCCAGTGACTGATTCAGTCGTCACATTGGCAGGCACTTTGCTTCGACGTGATTTTCCGACCGCCGGCCGCAGACTGGAAAACATGGGAATTGATGGCAGTGGAATTGATGAAGTCCGACGGCAGTTTGAGTCGGTCATGAACGGCAGATGACATATGGACCTTGATCTTCAATCCATTGCCAGCGCACGTCGAACGGCGACTGCCGCCTGGCAGGCCTACCAGAAATTCCGCGCTTTTGAACCAGAAGCAATTGACGCGATCGTGAACGCAATGGCATTGGCAGTAGAACCCGAAGCACGAAGGCTGGCTGAACTCGCTGTCGAAGAAACCGGATGTGGGAATGTGGAAGACAAACGAATCAAGAACTTGTTCAACTCCATTGAAGTGCCCCATTGGCTGCGAAACATCAAGACATTGGGACTGCTTTGGCGTGATGAAATCACGAAAATTGCCGCAATCGGGGAACCAATGGGAGTCGTCGCTGCGCTGATTCCAGTTACGAATCCAACATCCACGGTGATCTATAAAATACTGATTGCGGTAAAGGCTGGAAACGCAATCGTCTGCGCTCCTCACCCAAAAGGCGTCAGATGCGGGATGGCGACAGCAAAGATCATGGCGCAGGCCGCCATGCAGCAAGGCGCACCGCCAGGATTGATTCAATGCCTGGATAAAGTCAGCATTCCGGGAACGCAGGAATTAATGACGCATAGACGCACATCGGTGGTTCTCGCTACCGGCGGACCCGCTATGGTCAAAGCCGCTTACTCATCCGGCAAACCAACCCTGGCAGTCGGACCAGGCAATGTGGCATGTTATGTTCACGAGTCCAAAGCACATGAACTGGACGAAATCGCAGAGCAGGTAATCGTCTCGAAGAGCTTTGATTACGGCACTGCCTGCCTATCGGAACAGGCTCTGATCGCCGATCGCAGAATAGGCCGCGAACTTCGCTCTGAAATGAAACTGCGCGGCGCTTATTTCTGCAGCAGACAGGAATCTCAGCGACTCGCCAAAGTGATATTCAAAGATCATTCGATTCATCCGGAGCGAGTCGGACAGCCGCCAGCGACACTGGCTAAACTGGCCGACATCGATCTGCCACCCCGCGTCAGAATTCTGGTGACACCTCAGACTGAAATAGGCTGGCACGCGCCGTTGTCGCATGAGAAACTCAATCCCGTCCTTGCTTGGTACGATGCGAAATCCGTGAATGAAGGATTGAAAATCGCGCGGGACATCGTCAGTTTTGGTGGTTGGGGACATTCAGCAGTCATCCACGCCAGGGATCCCGAGGTGATCGCAAAATATGCCGATCTGCCCGTCGGACGAGTCATTGTAAATTCACCGTCCATCATCGGCGGCATGGGTTTTTCCACGGATCTAGAACCCAGTTTCATGCTTGGAACAGGGACCTGGTCGGGTTCGATCACGTCCGACAATGTTACTGCTTTGCATCTGATCAACATCAAGCGAGTGGCTTACGAATCCAGGCCCTGGCGGGACATATACGACGAATACGGAGAATGAACTTGGATGACAGATTAACGATTCGAGCTCTTATGCAGATCAACAATCTGCAGCCAAAATTCGCAGCTTACAACGGGGCCACCGTTCAAGGGTCGGTGCCGCTCGCCGGTGACACAGTGCTGATTGGCGAATTCATGCCAGGCAACGAAGTCTTTCGCCTGATTGACATCGCGCTGAAAGCCAGCACAGTAGAGGCAGCAAGTCAGATAGTCGAACGCGAATTCGGTTTTTTCATATTGCGCTCACCCTACAACGCCCAGGTGACGGCGGCCCGTCATGCCATTCTCTCTGAGATCGGCATGACGATGAACGCCCGCTTGAAACCCACTGTAGAGTCGATTCAAGTCATTACTTCTGTTGAACCTTATCAGGCACAGCTCCTGAACAAGTGGTCCGCTGGCTCTTTGGTTGTTCCAGGACAGACACTGGGAATTATCGAATGTGCTCCTGCTGCTTATATTTCGATCGCAGCGAATGAAGCTGAGAAGTCGGCCCTGATTGACATCGCACAAGTTAGAGCCGTTGGTAAATTCGGACGTTTATTTATTTCCGGCAGTGAGGATTCGATCACCACAGCGGTAGAAGCCGCGACTGCTGCGATCAACGACGTAGACGGACAATGAAGCAGATTCAGCAGCGCACCTTGATCGCGGAAGAACAAATTCAAAATGCGTTTCGGCGAGGACGAAAGTTCATTGAAGTCAAACCGGGCACCATTGTCACAGCGCAAGCGCAGGACACTGCCGCCCGCCTTAAAATCAAGCTCTTGGAAAATCCGCCCGAGAGAGCTGCCGTAGTGCGTACGAGTGGATCAACGGCCACCCGACGGGTGCTTTATCGAAACAATCCAAGCTGGGAGCCGCCCTCTCGCCCTGTCGCCCGCAAACGCCAGACCATCGAAAAATTAGTGCTTATAGGCGTGGGTGGCGTTGGCGCAAATCTAGCGCACCTGGCAGCAAATGCATCCATCGCAAATGAGATCTGCCTGATTGATGTCCTACCGGGCGCTGCCGAAGCCGTTGCATTGGACCTGCAGCATGCAAGTGGCATTACCCGTTCTGGCACGATGTTGAGCGGCAGCACGTCCTTGAAGTCCATCGCCCAGGCACAGGTCGTTGTTGTCACTGCAGGACGACCCCGCACTCCAGGCATGGACCGGTCGGACCTCAGCCAAATCAACGGAAGAATTATTCGAACGATTGGTGAGTCGATTGCTGACCTGGCATCCGATTCAGTTGTGATCACAGTCACAAATCCGGTGGAAGAAATGACGAAATTGATGCTGCAGACCACCGGTTTTCCCCGCAAGCGAGTGATCGGCATGGCTGGCACCTTGGACAGCGCAAGGTTCCGTCAGTCGATTGCAAGCGCTGCAGAGGTGGCGGTGACGGACGTTCAGGCGATAACTCTGGGAAGCCACGGCGATGAAATGGTTCCTTTGGCATCACGGGCGCTCATTCAAGAACGCCCGATTCTTGAATTTCTGAGCGAATCTGCAATCGAATCCTGCCGAGCAGAAACCGTGCAAGGGGGAGCTTCCGTCGTCAATCTGCGCAAAACTGGATCTGCGACACTGGCACCGGCCCATGCCACTTTAGAAATCCTTGAATACATGACAGGAGCACGGGTCGGCATCGTGCCTGTCTCTGTTCAGTTGAGTGGTGAATATGGCTTGGACAGCATGGTGATCGGCGTCCCCTGCAGACTGAGCATGTCAGGTGTCTATGAAATCGTTGAACTGAAATTGGAGGCCGAAGAACTGGCATTCCTGCAAAAAGCAGCCCGCGCGGTCCGCACCAGAATGGAAGCGAACTGACATGGTTTTAATGAGCGTCTCGAGCGGAGGAAGATTCGAGAAGATCGGCTCCTACAGCAGAGTGAAACGCGTGGGACCTTTTGTTTATGTGGCAGGTACGACAGCCATAGAAAAAAGCGGGAAACTGCATGCACCGCATGATACCTATGCCCAGAGCTTGTTTATTTTCGAGAGAATCCGCGAGTCTCTGCGCCAAGTAGGTGCGGAGTTGCATCATGTCGTTAGAACAAGAGCATTTATGACCGACATGCGAAATGGCGCTGGAGATTTCGTAAGAGCTCATGGTGAAGTGTTCGATGGCATTGATCCGGTGACCTGTGGAGTGGAAGCAGGACTGACAACGCCCGGAATGATGATCGAAATCGAAGCAGACGCAGTGATATTTGAACATGAAGGTGAAATTCAGTACTGAACGAAAGAATCAATCACTTCCCCTGAATTGGAAGTGGAACGTTTTGAGTCAGTTTGACTTGAACAGCGTTGCTGATCTGTGGCAACGTTAAATAAGCTAATTTTGAAGGAGGTTTTTCAATATGAAACTAGCAAAATTGTGGCACTCAATCACGATTTCAGCAATTCTCGCGGTTGGTGCGCTCACAGGCAGTGCAGCGAACGCACAGGATCCTGTCGTGGTTGGATACATTGGGTCATTTGCCAGTGATACTGGCATCAGCACAATCCGAGGTGCTGAAATGGCAATTGATGAGTTGAACGCTGCGGGCGGCGTGCTCGGCGGGCGCCAGATTAAATTTGTCAAAGCGGACACGCGCGAAGACGTTGCTGAAGGCATCAAGGCGTACGAGTATCTGAACGAAGTTGAAAACGTCGATTTTATTATCTCTGGCAGTATCGATGACGTTTCGCTGGGTTGGCTTGAACGCATGGCGGAGTATAAAACCCCAACTTTAGATACATGGACATCTTACGTCGGCATTATTGACAAAGTCGTAGAGGAATACGACAAGTACAAAATGTATTTCATGAACATCGCTTGTGACGAAGCGCTCGCGACTCTCTATATTGACTTCGGCAAAGACGTTCTGGGTGCTCAAATGGGGTACAAGACAACGGCGCTCATGTTTGAAGACACAGCCTTTGGCGTGTCCATCGCCGGGTTGGTACGCGACCTGCTCGCGCCAGAAGCTGGAATTGAAATTGTCGAAGAGATCACATACGACGCGAACACTGTAGATTTCGGTCCGCTGTTCAACAACGCGGTGAATTCCGGAGCAGACTTCATTTATCTGGTATCGTCTGTGCGCAGCCAGGTCCCCGCATCTCAATATGTGAAGCTGCAGGTTCCAATCCCAATGACAGGTGTCAACGTAGCCGCGTTCGGCAAGGATTTTTGGGGTGATACTGGTGGTTTAGGCGGTGGAACTTCGACTCTGAGCCCAGTTCCTTCTGTAGGTATGGAATTAGATGACCGAACTGCCAAGTTCATTGAAAATTACGAAGCCAGATACGGCGATTCCCGCCCAGTGTATCCACATTTCAATGGATTTAATGCTTACTACGGCATCTATACGGCATTTGAAGCAGCTGAAGCAGCGGGTGGTTTCGCACCGCTGGATGCTTGGGTGGAAGCCATGGAAAACACTGATCTGCAGCTGACCAAAGATGGGGAACTGTGGTTTCGGTATGCGTTTTGGAAGCCAGGTGAAGTTGAACCTCGCACAAATCGACAATACACTCACAACGTGAAGTTTGATATTACGCCACCTTTTGATGACGGCGGTCCTGCGATGGTCGTGGTGCAGTGGTACGAAGACGGCAATGTAGCGGTCATTTATCCTCCAAAATTCGCGAACGGAACCTTTCAGGAACCTTCGTGGGTGAAATAGCAATCAGATTGGGCGTGCTCCATCTTGAACGTCTCGGCGAATCTTGATGGAGCGCATCTTCTGTCAATGTAATTTTTACGAATAGGCGGTTCAGTGTTTACGCAAATTCTAATGCAGGGGCTGATGCTCAGCGGCTTCTATGCACTCATTGCGGTTGGATTCACGATGATATTCAGCGTCGGCCGCATCTTGAATCTGGCATACGGCTCATTTTTGATGCTAGGTGGCTATCTCTATTATCAATGCACCCAACTGATGGGTTTTCCCAAGATATTCAGTTTTTGCATGGCGGTGGCAGGTGGAGCGATTTTTGGACTGCTGGTATACCAAATTCTCGTCAAACGATTGCAAGGAGATGCGATCGCCGTGGAAATTGCAACCCTCATACTCGCAGTCGTAATACAGGCCTCCGTAGTATTGATTTTTTCACCGTCGCCGAAAAGCATGTGGCCGCTCATTCCAGGCGTACTGCGAATCGGAAACGCCAGCATTACCTACAACATCGTAATCGCTGCGGTTACAAGTTGGGTTGTGTTGGGCGGCCTGTTCCTCTTTATCGGCAAAACCTCTCTTGGAAGGGCGATTCGCGCGGTGTCAATGGACCGTAAGGGAGCCATCATTTCCGGAATCAACCCAGACCGAATCAACATGGTGACGTGGGGAATTTCAGGTGGGCTAGGCGCTTTAGCCGGTGTGTTTCTCGCCACCTACACCCAGCTGGACCCAAATATGTGGGTTGCGCCTCTGATCATTGCAGTGGCAGTGGTCATCGTAGGCGGAATTGGAAGCATTATGGGAAGCTTTGTTGCTGCGCACATCATAGGAATGCTGGAAACTCTGACGACGAGTCTGATCGCGGCGGAACTTCGAGGGGTCGCTACCATGCTGATCATTATCCTGGTGCTGGTCGTAGTGCCGAAAGGGCTGTTCGGAAAATCCGAATTATGAGTCGCTCAAAATTCGTAAATCAAAAAAGCATCCTGGGCTGGGTCGTATTTGTGGCAGTTATGCTGTCGCTGCCGCTTTTCGTCGGTACGGGTGTGATTCGGACTTTCGTCTTTGCGCTCTATCTGGCAATATTTGCAGTCAGCTGGGACGTGATGTCGGGACGAACTGGATACATCAGCTTTGGACATCCATTCCTGATTGGCATTGGCGGTTATACCTCGGCGCTTCTGACCTACCATCTGGCCTGGCCGCTTTACTTCACCATTCCCATTGCCGTTTTGATGACGATGATCGGCGGAACATTGTTTTTCTTTCCGGCGCTGAGAATCCGCGGTACCTACTTCGCACTGGTCACATTAGCGTTTATGGAACTGATGTACGGACTGGTTCAGGTCGTCGCTCCCGAATTGACTGGCGGCACCCGCGGTCTGTCTGGGCTGACAGCGATTGTGCAAGGTGCAATTCCAAACTACTACCTGGCGCTTGGCGTGCTGCTCGTACTCGCCATTTCATCTTGGGCGCTCGTTCGTACGCGGATTGGTTATGCTTTGAGTGCAATTGGATTGGATGAAGACGTTGTTCGTTCTTGCGGATTGAACGTAACCAAATTGAAACTTTTCGCCTTCATGCTGAGTGCGTTTGCGGCTGGACTCGGTGGCGCGATGTACATTCATTATCTGGGTTCCATTGCTCCGCGCGGGCTGTTTGACATTGGATTTTTGTTTCAGATTCTGGTTGCATGTCTATTGGGTGGCGCTGGCACGATTTCAGGCCCCATCGCGGGCGCGTTTTTTCTCACATTTTTACTGGAATGGCTTCGGCCCTACTTTCCAGGTCCTGAAAGGTTTCTGATCTATGGGATGATCGCTCTGCTGGTCTACGTAACACAGCCCAAAGGGCTGCATTACCTGGCGCGCAGCACATTCGGCAGAGTGGTGCGAATCACCAAACCGAAGGAGGCCACGTGATAGCACTGCTGGAAGCGAAAGAACTGACCAAATCCTTCGGTGGGATCCGAGCGGCGAAAGGTGTTACGTTCCAAGTATGCGAGGGCGAAACCATCGGAATCATCGGACCAAACGGTGCGGGCAAGACCACTTTGTTCAACCTGCTGACAAATGAAATTAAACCTGATTCCGGAAGTGTGAAGCTCGCCGGCGAATACATTGACCAGCTGTCCATTCATGAGCGGGTCAAAGCAGGCATGGCAAGGACGTATCAGGTTCCCAGACCATTTTCAGAAATGTCTGTACGAAACAACATCCGCGTCAGCATGATGCCCGATGACTTGTGGAAAATGATTCGCCATAGTGGAGACATGCATGCCGAACAGGTCATCGCAGAGAGCGTCGGATTTCATTCCAGCCAGCTTGATCATATGCCGTCGGAGCTGGCAATGGGAGATCTGCGCAAACTCGAACTCGCGCGCACCTTGGCGACGAATCCTAAATTGTTGCTTCTGGACGAAGTGTTTGCGGGATTGACGATCAGTGAGATCGATCAAATTTCCGAATTGTTGGTTCGACGCAAGAAATCACACGCGACTACGTACATGATTGTCAGTCACGATCTAAAGTCATTGGCGCCGCTGGTGAATCGGGTCATCGTGATTCATCAAGGAGAGATTCTTACTCAAGGCACCTTTGACGAAGTCGTGTCGGACCCGCAGGTGCAGGACGCTTACTTGGGTGCGGAGGTAAGACGCTAAAGTGACTGCGCCCATGTTGAACATCGAATCACTGGAAGTCCGGTATGGCAAGGCAATATCCCTGCATGGTGTGTCCTTATCGGTAGACACTGGAAAAATGATCGCTATCGTCGGACCCGTCGGAGCGGGAAAGTCAACTCTGATGGATGCGGTATTCGGCTTGAATTCCTCAAAAGGAGTCATTGAATTTGAAGGCCAAAGCCTGCGCGGACTTTCACCCCAGAAAATTGTTGCCATGGGCATTGCCTATGCACCCGAGCGCGGGAATCTGTTCATGCAGATGAATGTTAGAGACAATCTCCTGACGGGCGCTTACACATCAAGAAAAGAAATCAACAGAAACCTCGAACTGGTATTTGAACTCTTTCCGATTTTAAAGGAACGACAAAAGCAGGAAGCGAGTACGCAAAGCGGTGGTGAACGACAGATGCTGTCGCTGAGTCGAGCGCTGATGAGCAGTCCGCGCCTGCTGCTGGTAGATGAACCAACGATTGGACTCTCACCAAAAGTCTGCGTCGATATCGCCAGCGCATTGCTGGACCTGAATCGAGAATACGGACTTACAGTGCTAATTGCTGAGCAGAATGCGAATTTTGCGCTCAGTTTAGCCGAACACATTTATTTGCTGGAAACTGGTCGGATCACACGACAGGGAACGAGTGCTGAGCTGCAGCAGTCAGACGCAGTTCGCGAATCTTACTTCAGCCGGTCTGATCAGAACTGACATCATATGGCACATTTTAAAAAAATCAAAAAAAACGCACGCTTGGCAGACGAAGTCTACGAGCAAATTTATGACAGCATCAGTCTTGGATCAATTGAGCCAAATGAACGAATCATTCAAGAAAAACTGGCTGACGAAATGGAAGTGAGCCGGACCCCGATTCGAGAAGCACTGCTGCGGCTCGAAGTAGAAGGTGTATTGGTGCGCAGCGGCCGCAACGGTTTTGTATTTCGAAGATTATCGAGCCAAGAAGCACGGCAGATTTACGATGTTCGAGAACTGGTTGAGTGTTATGCGATGGGACTGTTATGGGACAAGAAAGACAGTGAATTGATCTCAAGACTGGAACAGAACACGATTCGAATTGAATCGCAGAAACATCGTTCGTTCAACGAATACGGCTTAGCGAACAAAAACATCCATCGCGCGTTCGCAGAAGAAGCAGGCAATCCGTTTTTGCTTGACCTGTTCGACATGATATGGACTCGCAGCAATTCAGTACGCGCTTTTTCTGCGCTCTCTGAAACTGATTTGTCTATCTCGTTGAAAGGACATATGGAGCTTTGCCAAGCCTTGCGACACGGGAACAGACCCGACGCAATTGAAGCAATGCGGTCGCATATTCGAGAAGGATTGCATTTGCAGCTAAGCAGTGCAAAAAGTTAATCTACGTTTACATCAGCGTCTGAAAGACAGAGATCAAAAAAGGTACGGATCAAATGTGTGGAATTGCAGGTAGAATTCTAAACAATATCGGTTTTGTCGGCAGTGATTTAGTGGCACTCATGGATGCACAGTCTCATCGCGGTGCGGACTCCACAGGATTTGCGGTTTATTCACTCCCGTTTCCCAGCGGATTTAAAGTGTGCCTGATGGGATTTGATCGAAAAAACATGGAAACCGACCTGGATGACTTCTTATACATTCTGCGGGAACACCAGTCCGACTTCTTGAACTCGCCCGAAATTGATGAAACTCGAGCCTCTCACTACACCGCACGACTTCGGATAAAAGAACCTAAAAATCTGGAACGCTGGATTAAAGAAGCTGATTCGATCTCAAATCGGATTGAAGTTCAGTCTGTCGGACGCTCACTCGAAATCATTAAGGATGTAGGAGACGCCAATACCGTCGCGGCGAAACACGGAGTTCGCAAAATGCAGGGCACGCACGGTTTGGGACACGCACGACTGGCAACCGAATCGAACGTCTCACCGAATTCCAGCCACCCATTCTGGGCGCGACCGTTTCCTGATGTCGCTATTGTTCACAACGGTCAAATCACAAATTACTACACTTGGCGCGATCGTCTGGAACGTCAGGGTTATCGTTTCATGACAGATAACGACAGCGAACTGCTGGCAGTATGGATTTCTGATCAAATGAGCAAGGGCCTCTCCCAAGAACAGGCACTGCGCCGGTCGATTTTAGAAATAGATGGAGTATTCACATTCCTAATCGGTGACATTCATGGCATCGGCCTGGCGAAAGACCGATTTGCGATGAAACCATTAGTAACAATTGAAGGTGGGAATCAATTGACTGCGGCAACGGAAGAACAAGCGGTGAGAAAGGTTATTCCTGAACATTATCAAGTAATCAATTACGACGGACCAGCGCTGACTCAGACTTGGGCAGCGACCACGCTGCAGATTGCTGTATGAAGACTTGCACTATACAGGTAGGCGAGCGTGAAGTACGCGTGATCAATGAAGAAATACAAGCTCTTGTCAAACAAAACTTTGCGGTGGAAGTGCACAATACGCTGTCGAGACACAATTTAGGTGTTGGATTGCCAATGGGTGCTCAACTACACTTTAAAGGCAGCGTAGGATACTATTGCGGTGGTTTGAACAATGGTGCCAAAATTTGGATCGAGGGAAATTCAGGCTGGGGGACAGGAGAAGCAATGGCTGCCGGTCACATCACAGTGAACGGTTACTCGGGTATGTCAACGGGAGCCGCTATGCTGGGCGGAACCATTCACGTTAAGGGTGATTGTGGACCTCGCTGTGGCGTAGCGATGAAAGGTGGAAACATTATTGTCGAAGGTAAACTCGGTTATCAATCTGGCTTTATGGCACATGGTGGTCGCATAATTTCACTTCGCGGTGCCGCTGGATCTTGTGCTGATGCGTTGTGGGAGGGAGAAGTTTGGGTTGTTGGAGAAATCGAGTCGCTAGGCGTAGATACAAATGTTGTTGAACCAAATGATACAGAAATTCAAGCTGTTGAAACCCTTCTACAGAAGTACGATTTAGATGATGCTTCTCACAAATGGAAAAAAATTGTAGCTGGACAACGCTTGTGGTATTTTGAAAGTAGGGATGCAAAATCATGGCTGATGATCTAGATAAAATTTACGAGTATCCGTTTCCGAATCCATCGGAAGAAGAAGTGGCTTTCAACGATGGCGCAATCCGTCAGCGACCTGCTGGATTACCCTCCTCCTACGACGAAGGAGGTTCTACTCGTTGGACACCTGATGCGATTGCCGAAGTTCAGGCTCTAGCGCAATTAGGACGATACCAAGTTCGAGGATACAACTGTTTCAACAAGCAAATGCCAACCTTTGATGATTTGGCGTTCGTTCCTGCGACCATGACTCGCCTTCCTTTGGAAGGATATCGCGAAAACTGCGAGTTGGAAACCATATTAGGGGGTGGATCTCCGTATGTCGAGCATCCCCTTAAACTTAAAATTCCAATCTATATCGCATCAATGTCATTTGGTGCATTGTCAGCAAGTGCTAAAGCCTCACTCGGGTATGGCGCATCTAAAGCGGGTACCATGACTTGTACTGGCGAAGGCGGAATGCTTGAAGAGGAGCGCACTGCAAGTCAACTGCTGGTCTATCAAATAAGTCCTGCTCGTTATGGACTCGATTTAGATCATATTCGACGAGCCGATGGCTTGGAGATAGTTGTAGGTCAAGGCGCTAAACCAGGCACCGGTGGATTGCTACTCGGAATGAAAGTATCTGATCGCGTGTCAAAAATGCGCAATCTACCACCTGGAGTCGATCAAAGATCAACGATCAGACATCCCGATTTCTTAGGTGCTGATGATCTTGCAGTGAAAATCGAGGAACTTCGGATTGCAACCAACTACAAGATACCAATTTTTGTCAAAATGGGAGCAACACGTCCCAGATATGACGTCGCTATCGCTGCAAAAGCAGGTGCTGACGTTGTCGTTGTTGATGGAGCAGAAGGCGGTACTGGAGCATCACCGGAGTTACTGCTCAATCATACAGGTATCCCATGCATGTCGTCCATTCGCGCTGCTCGCGAAGCCTTGGAAGACTGTGGAATGTCAGATCGAGTATCTCTCGTCGTATCGGGAGGCATTCGGTCTGGAGTCGATGTAGCAAAATGCCTGGCACTCGGTGCCGATGCTGTCATGATCGGTAATGCTGCAATGATTGCTTTGGGTTGTAATTCTCCTCGTTACGGTGAAGACTACGCAAAATTAGGCACTTCACCGGGTGCTTGTCATCACTGCCATACAGGACTGTGTCCAGTTGGCATTGCAACTCAAGAAGCCGAATTAGAAAAAAGGGTCAACGTTGCAGCAAGTGCAGAACGAGTCGCCCGGTATCTTACTGCGATGGCGATGGAAATCACCATGCTGGCCAAAGCCTGCGGCAAGTCTTCAGTTCACAACCTTGAAGTCGAAGATTTAAGAGCGCTGTCGTTTGAAGCATCCGCCTTTACAGGTGTAAAAATGGCAGGTATCGATCGACCCTTTGGATGGGAGAATACGGCCAAAGCTTAATCGCCTCGTTTCTAGATCGAATCGGACTAAAACCAATTCTCAAATGTCGTGAGATAACCTTACGCCAATGAGATAAACAATAAGCAACTCGCTTAAATTCAAACTCTAACCAGATCAACTCAGTGACTCCCAGCAGTACGACTGCCGTGACTCAAATTGCATTGTGAAAACATTAAATGAACTGCCCCTTTGGGATATTGCAAAATTGACACGCGAGAGAAAAATTCGACCGCGGGAATTACTCGAAAGCTGTTTTGAACAGATTCATCAAAGGGAGCCTGAAGTTAAAGCGTTTACAGTTTTGGACGAAGATTATGCCTTTGCTCAAGTCGACCAAATCGAGAAAAAACTAAATATCAACCCTCTTTATGGCATGCCAATCGGTGTCAAAGACATCATCAATACCGTCGATTTTCCAACCACTATGGGGAGCCCGATTTATTCAAAATATCAACCTGCTCGAGATGCAGCAGTCGTCGCTCAGTGTAGAAATGCAGGAATGATCATTCCCGGAAAAACGGAGTCGACTGAATTTGCATTTTTTGCTCCCGGCAAGACGCGGAATCCGCACTCACTAAAACACACCCCGGGCGGCTCATCCATGGGTTCAGCCGCCGCTGTCGCCGACAATATGCTGCCTGTTTCCATCGGTTCTCAAACTGCGGGTTCAGTCATTCGACCTGCTGCGTATTGTGGTGTAGTCGGCTATAAAGCGAGTCATGGTGCGTTTTCGATGGAAGGAATTTGCGGACTGTCACAGAATTTGGATTCGTTGGGATTTTTTGTCCGGGACCCACGGGATTTGATGCTGATTCGAGAAAGTTTGCTTTACTCGTTCACGCCTTCGGAGATTTCGATAAAGCCGAATCGAATTGGTGTAGTACGAACAGCCCACTGGCATTCGGCCGAATCTTATCAACAGGACTTTCTGCTGAAGACAGCAGGTCAGCTTGCAGACAGATTCTGCCAGATTTCTGACGTTGAAATTGAACCTGATGACGGGCTGCTGACAGAAGTCCAGGCAATCATCATGGCATTTGAGGCGAGTCGCTCGCTTTCTGCGGAATTTGCAGAGCGTCGAGATGCACTGAGCCCTCAAATTCAGAAACTGATTCAGGATGGACTCAACACCAGCTTTAAGGATTACCGCCATGCGATAAATATCGCTCACGAAGGCCAGCAGTCGCTTCTGAAACTTTTCAAAAAGTACGATCTGTTGCTCACCTTAAGCGCGCCAGGCGAAGCGCCTCTGGGGCTCGACAAAACAGGCGACCCAATATTTAATCGAGTATGGACCTTGCTCAAAGTTCCGTGCATTAACCTGCCCTTAAGTGTTGGACCCAGTCAACTGCCAATTGGCGTGCAGCTCATCGGAGCACATAACCAAGATGAAAAACTAATTAGGAACGCAATTTGGATAACTGAAAACATATGAGTAAACTCCACCGACCTCTCGCCGAATCGAAGTCCCGAATTTTCTGTGACCTTGACCTGACGAAACCAGGGAAGAGATTTGGTGATCTTCGTCTTAAGTATTCCGATAACAGGATTGCACTTGGGTGCGTTCTTATTCCAATCGGAATGATTGAAAACGATCAGGGTCCAACCGTTTTAATCACTGGCGGAGTTCATGGTGATGAATTTGAAGGGCCGGTTGCTGTTTTGAAGTTACTTCACAAATTGAAAGTGAGTGATGTTAAAGGAAGAATCATTGGTTTGCCCGCACTGAACGCACCTGCTCTTCAGGCCTCAGCCCGAGTTTCCCCTCTTGATGATGGCAATCTAAATCGAGCCTTTCCTGGTGATCCAAATGGTACGCCAACCCAGATGATTGCGGATTTTGTCGAAAATTCCTTGATGCCAATGTGTGATGCAGTTATTGATTTACATTCAGGCGGTAAATCTGCATGGTTTTCGCCTTGCACGATGGCGGTACTAAATGACAATCGATCCATGTCTAAAACGAACTTGGAACTTGCAGAAATTTTTGGAAGCCGATATATCTGGCTGATGGGCGAACTTAACGACGATAGAAGCGTAAATTTTGCTGCACTGCGCAACGAAATACCCATGATCGCTGCTGAGTTGGGCGGAGGCGGGCAGATTTCACCTGAGCCCCTTGCAGTCGGAGAGCAAGGCATTCGAAACTGTCTAAATTATCTGGGCGTGCTGTCCGTTGGCATTGCGCCCAGACCTGAACCTCCGATCTATTTTGAAATCACCCATCACTCCCAACACATTTATTCACCACATCGAGGACTGTTTGAACCAACTTTCGAACCAGGCGACATCGTTTCGAAGGGTGATGTCGTCGGCTACATTCACGATATCGAACGAATTGAAAATTCTCCAACCTGCATCACTTTTCCTCAAGGCGGCGTGGCAGTCACCCGCTGCCACAGAGGCTTCGTTGAACGGGGTGAACAGCTGGCAATAGCAGGATCGATTGCAGACCGCCCTGAATTCCAATGAATTGAAACTTTAGTTTTGGGGCTTAACCCAAGTTTCGGAGATCGCCATGAAAGCTGTGCTCATTTCTTGTCCCAAGAAATTTCGGGTAGTCAACGAACCGCCAAATCGCTTCCCATTGACAGATATATAAGCAGTTCTTGCTTCGAGGAAAACACTGTACATTTCATGCTCTCCCGTAGCGGAGGCTTCAACCGCCACTTCGGCGGCAAAAGGTTCTCCCATATCTGACCAGTACATCACGACTTCCAGATCTTGGGAAATGATCGATTCGGTGTGATGATCCGGAAGGCCAGCGCGAGACGTAATTTCGTCGATTTGATGATAACTCATTGAGTTAAGACCTTTTTTCCCCAAAAATGATGGGAACTTCGAAACAAATTCTCGAATTAGATACTCAGTCAGTTTCTCATTGTCCCAAAGACAGATGTTGTTCGCGTCAGGATATCCCAAGGCTTCGTTCGGCTGATCCATCACAATCATTACATGACCGCGTCCATATGGAGAGAGAGTCACTCTAAAAAACAAACCAAGAGCGGTCCAATCTCCGTCTGGGTCTTCTTTAAAGTAAATTCCGGGATTATCTCCTGACCACTCTACTGTTCCGGGGTTTCTCGGTTTGTTTGGATTCATCAGTTTCTCCTTGATCGAGTTAAAAAGTCAATGCTATTTCCAATTGGACAGAAATCTAGTGAGTACGTTTTCGGTGATTTTAGAAATGTTGTTGTCAAAATTATTCCACGGCAGACTTCCGCAATAGCTGATTGAGCCTACAGAAAACACATACCCGCCCTTTGGCGTTTCGAAGATAACGATATCAGAACGAATCAATTCCGATGCCGGCTCCCCTGTTCGGGTTGACAAATGAGTCAACATCTCTTCTGGAACCAGTACAAAATGATCGGGGTAAGTTTCTGAACTTGCCAGAACGGCAACATTGATTGGAGTACCAAGTGAAAAATCAGCGCGGTCGAGTTCGAAACCTGCAGCTCCTCCACCACTTAAGCCAAAGTCACCCAAGATTTCGTCGTCAACTCCTTCAAACACCCAAGCGTACTTTTCATCAAAATCATATTTACGACGATAGTAAGTGCCTTGAAAATCCCCTTGTCCGGTAAATCCAACTCCGCACAATTTTTGGGGTGGCCGACCGTTACGCAGCCACAAACCGCCATATTCTCCGTCAAATGAATTGTAGTATTCACCCGGTTCAGAAGCCCAGGTCCGAATGCCTCCTTCCGCTCGACGAATCTCAATCATGCCGGGATAATGTTCATTCAAAGCGACTTTCCAATAAAATCCGTTGCCTCCTAAATACATGAACCGACCACCATTTCTGGTATACGAATAGATTGCATCCAAGGTATTTGAAGTGTGATACTCAGGATGACTAGGAGAGATTGCAACCTGATATGGTTCAAGCAGTTCATAGCCATACTCATGCAAGTCATCGTCAGTTACGACGTCGTATTGGTGCCCTAGATGCTCCAGCCAAGCAAAAAGATGAGTGTCAGCAGGCAGGTGTCTCATGCCTGACCCCCCATACGATCTGCAGATTGTCATATAGTTCGGCCGCATCGTCAAAGAAGGACGCAGTCTCGATGAATAACAGATTCCGCTGCCGTCGGAATGATAGTTGTACGTCGACAATCCGAAAGTCTGAACATCGTCGGGATTCCATGGCCTCAAACCACGTTCTGTTACCATCCGCTTATACATTTCTGCGTCCACGGAACGTGCCTGATTATTGTAAACGGTATAGGTGAACGTAGGCACGACGATGCAAATTTTCGATTGAGGTTTTCCAGTTTCAGTGCGTATATAAAATGGAATGTCCTCATATGAATTTTCACATTCAACTCGCATCGAATACATTCCACTTCGAAAATCTGGAGGAATTTTGAATTCAAAATCTGACTTCCAATTGCAATCGTAAATGTCATCTTCGTGGAAGTGAATTGCCCCATATTCTTTGGGTGAATGCTTCCAACTCATTTCCTTTCCACTCCATTTTGAGCCTTTCATTCCTCGAGCTGGGCAATTGACTAAATTCCCATCCAGTTGAAAAGGTCCAATATCTTCGATGGTCGGTGAACTGATCGATTTTGAAAAATCCCAGGAGGCTAAAACAGATTGGCTCTCAATTGATTCAAACATCCCAACGTCATCAGCAACTTTGCGTTCAGTATTGAAAATGCTGGGCTGCTCCAATTTGCCGTTGTAGAATCCCGAAGGTTGCCCGCCGCCTGAACACGCGATAAAAATTTGATCGACATCTCGTAAAGATGGCAAAAATTCACATCGAAATTCGACCTGCCCCGTATCAAAAACATTGAACTCCGGTTCGAGAGACTTCTGAGTAATCGAAATAAGGCTAGCTTCTAAATTGACAGATATCCCTAGTTGATACCAAGAACGCCGTCTAATGAGAAATTCCGTTGCAAATTGGCACTCATTGTTTTGACCGACGACATGCGCTGCAACTTGACCATCTGAATTTAAACACAACTCAAGCAGCTGATTTCCTCTGCGGTCAATCAAACAAATTAACCCCTGATGACCAGACTCAATCAACGTCGGCCAAACTCGGGCAGCGAGTGAAAATCGATTGACGTGAGGTAATTTTCCGGAAACAGAGACAACTCCATAAGAACCCAATTGGACTTCTTTTAGCTTCGAAGGAAACTCTCCTTGGAAGACATTGGATAGATCCTGTTCAATAATTCCGCAACCATCCGGGTTTGGGTCAGCACAGGTTATACGTACCAGTCTTGCGGAATATTGTTGTTTGAATTGGCTGCTGACTTTAAACTCGATTGTTTCGCTGGGCGCAACCGACCAGCGATCAGCATATCCGACAATTGGGATCAACTTTTTTCACCTATTGAATTGGCATCATAATACGTAGGTATTTTAATCTTTCACTGCTGTGAATCGAATGAAGAACGACAGATTGTTCTTCACCTTGGCACTGATTTTAGAAAATTCGAGACGAGAATGACATCAAATCAGGATTTTATTCAAGTGTCTAAGCTTCCTTGCTCGCGCGACTGTCGATTAAGATGAAAATTACAAGCAGAAGTGAATGCTTATCACTCGGGGCTCTCAATTTATGAAGCTTGCTCACCTTCTGCGGTGATGAAGCTATTAACATAGCGAAATGATTTCTTAATTTGCGATTGAGAATAACTTCCTGCCAGATTCTTTAAATGGCAAAGCGAGCGGATGCTAGTTCAATTCGTGAAATATGCAGAATTCAACCTCTTTGCTGCGTTCAACGCCCATCACATCGTATAAATCATGATCCCGCAAGGTGGAGAGGATATGATGAAACACATGTGTAATGAGACGTTCTGAAACAAGCCGTCACCTACAGTACTGTGTGCCACTGCGGTTCCGTTTTCGAGCTCTTCAATGTAGATTTACTGGAAAACAGACCATCATAAATTGCAGTGCCGCGAATTACTCAGCGGAAGCCAATTGCATCTGGTCACGGCAAACTAAGTTAGAATCAGTGTTTGTTTTTTAGGGCAGATCAATCTCGAATTTTGGGAGTTAAATGGAACTTACGACTGACATTTTTTTCACTCTGGAACATCAGCAACCCCAAAACTGGAATAATTTAGAAGATTACTTTCGAAATCTAGGTTATGAATTCAGTTCAGACCCTCCTCCTAGACAATTCGTCGGTGGTTTCGGAAATCTCAATTTTTTGATTCTTCTTGATGGCGAACGCTATGTGTTGCGCCGCCCTCCTCTCGGGCCATTGCCACCTGGAGCCAATGATATGGGTCGCGAATTTCGCGTTACGTCGAGACTGTGGAAAAATTTTCCGCTGGCACCAAAAGCCATACTGTTTTGTGATGATGAAGCCATACTAGGCTCAACATTTCTGGTAATGCAGTATCGACCCGGTGCTGTAATCCATAAAGAGCTTCCCGATTTTCTTCACGATAAAACATGGCAGCTATCCGAAATGGTGATCGACGTTCTAGCGTCATTTCAAGCTGTAGATCCAAATTCTGTAGGACTAGGCGATCTAGGAAAACCAGAGGGGTTTTTGCAACGGGCTGTCAAAGGTTGGATTAAGCGATTCCATGTAGCAGCCAAAGATGTGTACCCGGACCACAATTATCCAATCGCTACAAAAATCCTGATTGACTGGCTCGTCAAGCAACCGGTGCCGTATACGAAGCCCACTTTACTTCATAACGATTTCAAGTTAAACAACATCGTTCTCAATACTGATGACTACATCACTCCCATTGCATTGCTGGACTGGGACATGTGCACCCGCGGGGATCCATTGTTCGATTTTGCGACTTTGTTGAGTTACTGGGTGGAACCATCCGATCCACCGGCACTTAACGTTGTAGGGCAGATGCCTACTTCAGCAACTCCAGGCTGGATGAATCGACAGCAAATTTCCGAATATTATGCAAAAGTGAGTAAACTTGATCTTTCAAATATTCACTACTATCGTGTATTAACAGCGTTCAAGCACTGCGTGATTTTTATGCAAATTTACGCAAGATTTTGTCGAGGGACGACCACAGATCCTAGAATTGCAGAGCTTGGGCCGGCATTAGACTGCTTGTTTGAATTCACTCATGATCTGATGCGAGGAGAATACTTTTGAATTCTACGCCTTACAATTCCAAATAACTGGAACAAAATTAGTTGATTTCAAACAGATTTCATAAAAAACATAATCATTGCAACATCGGAAATTGTGAACTTCTAGAGAAAGAGTGATACCGAAAGATGTCAGAACAACAAGAAAGTTCGAATACAGAAGAACAAAAACTCGTCTACTACAGATTACTATTAGCTGAGGCTGGACGTTTCTACGAAAAACACAGAATCGGACGGGTTAAACCGTTCAATATTTTTTCTGTTCTTCGGAGTGAATCAGATGAAGTAAACCTGCATTCTCGATTTCTCCACGCTCTGCTTAATCACAAGGAGCAGAAGAGCAAAAAGAGAGAAAACTTAAAATATTTCTTAAAGCATATTGACATCAAAGAATTTGCACTAGAGGAAGCAACAGTCAAGCGGGAGCAAGATTACATAGACATTCTAATCCGAATCGACAATGATACAGCAGTTGCGGTCGAAAATAAAATTTATGCGGAAGACCAATATCTACAACTTCAAAGATACAAAGAAACCTTGGTGAGACTCGGTTACAAAAATATTTATATGGTTTATTTAACTCTGGATGGAGGATATCCGAGTTCCGATAGTCGCGGTAAGCTTGCCAAAGATGAAATTATTACAATTTCATATCAAAATTCACAAGAACCAAAAAAATCCATACAACCTTGGTTGAAAGATTGTCAGGATCGCGCATTTGATAATCTTGAGTTGCAGATAGCAATCAAACAATACCTGAGGATCATCCGAACCTTAACGGGGAATAGTTTAAAGGAGACCTACATGAGTGATTTGCTGAATCTTCTGAGAAAGGACAATAATATAGAGTTGTCTTTTGACTTGCAGGCTGCTCTCACCAAAGCGAGACCTCAATTCATGTTCACGTTTTGGAAGGAGATCGAAGAGGAGCTGTACAAAGAAATCCCAGATCTTGTCAAAACGGAAAAAAACACTGACGACAACCATGAGCTACGCGAAGCTGTCCCGAAAAACGTCGAACTATATTGCAAAAATAAAATTAGGTATTTAGGGTTACATTTTCTTATTGGAAAGGAAGCATGGTTCTCTGTTGCAGTTGAAGATAAATTATTTTTTGGAATTACATGTAGCAAAGAAAACTCTCCGGGTGAGTATGACAATTACCGCGATTTACGTGAATTAGGCGAATCTGCGGATTGGTGGCCTTTATACCGATATGAAAAGAATGAGATGAATTTTAGGGATCAAGATCCTAAAGTCTTCGCTATGCTGTTAGACGACTCAGAAAGACAGAATTATGTTTCTATTACTGTAAATCAAGTAAAGACTCTTTGGAATCAAATCAATCAGCTATACCCGATTGATTTCTCGAAATAACTTGCGTTTGCTGTTCGGTAAATCACACTGCTGACACTCTGTCACTACCAGTTCAAAATTGAAGAAATGACCACATGATCAAAACGTTTAATTTCTAAAGTTTGCTAACTTAGCGTGCTGAGAATTGACTTTGTTTCATCCACCAAAATTGAATAAGAATGCCTAAAATTTGAAATTGAAAATTAAATTTATTGCATTAGCCAAATGACGAAATGTCAAATTGGCAATGGATGAACAACTCGTCGTAATAGTGAATTGATACGACTTGTGACTATTCAAGGGAGAATTTTAGAAGCCTCTAGCTGTTGAAAAAGGTGCAATTGGGAAGAGTATTAAATCTACCGAAAAGCTGATGGCAATGTGTAACCCTGGTACCGTTGCGCTTGTAGGATTCGCACAGCTGATCAATTGAATAGACGCGTAAATTCCATTAATATGTCGGTACTCTCACTCGCACGCATATGTACTAGAGCAGTACATAATATAAACTTGATCATGGTTGCAGCGAGAACCAACAATACCGTTCCGTCAGCGATGAAGTTTCAGTTCTTCTAGGCAGGTATTTGTAATCAAAAACTGACTGTCCCAAGATCAGAAGGAATAAGGTATTTGTTGCATGAATTTAATATCCCTTGTTGATTTTATTGGTTTAATACTATTAACAACTGATTCTTGTGCAGAGGCATGTTGAAAATAAAACCTGAATTTCATATGTGTGCTCCCACTGCACTCACACTTTTTGATGCCAATTTTTCCCATAAACCAATTCAAGCTACCAGTCTTCCAAAGGATAAGTCGTAAGCATCTCGTACCCGGTCTCCGTCACGAGAAGCTGCTCTTCAATCTTGACTCCTTCCCCTCCATGAACAGAACCAATATAAGACTCAACGCAAAGTGTCATTCCGGGTTCTAGAACTCCTTCGTATCCTTTCTGGTCGTAATCCACGTAATGTTTGATGCTCGGATACTCGTCCGCGAGCCCCACTCCATGAAATATTACACCGTACCGTCGGTCCGCGAATTCTTCTGGCATCGGCCATGCTTTTTGTCCCAACTCCTTAAACGTAACGCCGGGCTTTACAAGCTCGGTGTTGTATCGAATTTGTTCTGCTGACAGTTGGTACAGATTGGCTTGCTCGGCAGAAGGTCTGTCTTCACCGCAGACCCAAGACCTTGACATGTCACAGCAGTAGCCATAAGGACCGATAAGGTCTGTGTCAAAGCTGACCAAGTCACCCCGCTCGATCACCCGCATCGAAGACTCTCGCATCCAAGGATTGGTGCGCCAGCCAGAAGATAGCAATCTGGTTTCAATCCACTCGCCGCCCAGCTCAATATTCTTCTCGTGAAGTTTTGCCCATAGAGCATTCTCAGTGATGCCTGGTTCCAGATACTGACGCATATGGTCAACTGCAAGCTCACAGACTTTCACTGAATGGCGCATCAATCCCAATTCTTCTTCTGATTTCAAAACTCGCGCCACTTCCATGATGTCCTGTCCTTCTACAATCTCTATGCCTGCTTCCATAAACGAGCTGATGCCCAGAAAACTGCAGCGATCAAGTGCAAGCCTGCGATTTCCACCACCGTACGTCTGCACGAGATCCAAAATTTCCTGCGCAAACTTTCTAGCATTGTCAGGTGAACGAGCGCCAGCCGAAAAAAAATAAAACGGGGTGATTACCCGATACTCATCTACGGTGGGAAGATCTTCCGCCAAATGTGGCATGTTGCCGAAATCCCAGAGTATGACCGGCCCTTCCGTTGCGACGAACGCACAGCGAGCCTCGTAGTGAGAACACCAAATCTGCATGTTGGTAGCATCCGTCACATATCTGGTATTTAACTGATCGAACACTAAAATACCTGCTAGATCATGTTTCTGCAGTTCGTCGCGCACCCGTTGGACTCGATATCTTCGCACTTTGTCTAGATCGACTGGCGGTTCCGTAAACTCCATTGCACCGTGCTGGCGATTTCGAACCTGCTTCACGTTTAATTCTCTTTCTGGTTTTCGCATCAATGTTTCTGTCGCTGAAATTGAATAATGTACTTCAGTTCTCAAGTCAATTATTGAGAGAATTGCAAATTACGCAATAAAAAGTGCTTATTCAATTTTGAAAATTGTTATATTTTGAATGCAATCATCCAATATTGGAATTCTATTGTTATTATTCATAGGATAAATGTGAATGGTATGCAATCATCCAATATTGGCATTCTATTAATTTATTCATAGGAGAAATGTGAATGAAGTTTTCATTTTGTAAAGGACTGGCCCGTCTAGTTGCAACGCCAGTAATTTCTTTGTTTCTTGTAGCGGGAAGTATTACAAGTGCGCAAGCAGTGGAGCTGGTCGTGGTTTCATGGGGTGGAGCGTACTCCGCAAGCCAACAGAAGGCTTACCATGAACCATTTATGGCTGAGAACCCTGACATCACAATCATTAACGACGATTCAGCTTCCGAAGGTGTCGCCAAATTAAGAGCTCAGGCCGAAGTTGGCAACATAACCTGGTCGCTTGTGGACGCAATTGCGGCCGATACAATTTCACTTTGTGATGAAGGACTGATTGAGGAAATTGATCATGATGCACTTTTAGCACCCGCTCCAGATGGAACACCGGCGAGTGAAGATTTCGGTGAAATGATCGTATCACCCTGCTTTATTCCACAAATCGTATACTCAACGACTTTTGGATATAGAACCGACCTGGTCTCAGAAGCGCCGACCTCCATCGCAGATGTTTTTGATCTGGCAAAAATTCCGGGCAAACGATCTCTTGAAAAAAAGCCGATCAACAATCTGGAATGGGCATTGATTGGTGATGGCGTATCCGCAGACGAAGTGTACGATGTGCTGGATACCCCAGAAGGCGTAGCTCAAGCTTTCGCAAAGTTGGATTCCATCAAAGATCAGACGGTCTGGTGGACTCGCGGAGCCCAGCCTACTCAGCTCTTGGCTGATGGTGAAGTTGTCATGGCTTCAGCATACAATGGTCGTCTTTTTTCGGCAATCGAAGAAGAGAAACAACCCATCGGCATGATGTGGGACTGGCAAGTATTTGATATCGACGGTTGGGTAATTCCGAAAGGCGTTTCCAACAGAGATGAAGTAGTGAAGCTGGTTCGTTTTGCTACGGACACGCAACGACTTGCAGACCAAGCCAAATACATTTCTTACGGTCCAGCACGCATGTCATCTGCCCCAATGGTCGGCAAGCACGCCACACTTGGAATCGACATGGCACCACACATGCCAACCGATCCAAACAACGCAAAGACAACGTTGCTCTTCAACTATGAGTGGTGGGCAGACAATCAGGATGACCTAAACGAACAGTTTGCGTCTTGGATTGAACAGTAAGTTGCTATACTATTAGTTTCATGTAGAACAGCAATAGGGTACGAATCGATTCGTGCCCTACTGCTATAGGAATGTGAGACTCAAGAACATTGACTGAAGCAACACTTACAAAAAACGAGCCGATCCGGACTGCCGACGGAACCCTTCTTAAGGTCAGTCTGAGGCGAGCTCTGCGCAGGGACAAAATTAAGTCTCTGCTTCTGGTTACCCCCCTCTTTTTGTTTATCGGCGTAACTTTTTTACTTCCGATAGGCGATATGCTGTGGCGAGGAGTTGAAGACCCCATCGTATCCGAGTATCTTCCCAAGACTGTAGAACAACTGGAACGATGGGACATCGAGTCCGAAGAATTGCCTCCAGAAAGCGTGTACGCCGCACTGGTTGAAGACATCAAAATAGGCGCCGAAGACCGCGTCATCACTCGGGTAGGGAAACGACTCAATTATGAACTTCCTGGAATGTCAAGTCTTTTCAGAAAGTCACAGAGACGCATACCGACGATAGATGAAGGTCCTTACAAAGACGCCGTCATTAAAGTTGACAAACGCTGGGGACAGATTCAAACCTGGCAGCTCATTAAGTCTTTTAGCCCAACACTCACTGCCAGTTATTTTTGGGCAGCGATGGACCTGCAGGTCGCACCTGACGGCAGCATCGGACTGCAAGACGAAAAGAAACGAATTTATATCAAGCTATTCGTTCGAACGCTCTATCTGAGTGGATTGATTACATTGATGACCTTGATACTGGGTTATCCAGTGGCATATCTTCTTGCAACTCTGCCGCTGCGTACCAGCAATATGCTCTTAATGTTGGTGCTGCTGCCATTTTGGACTTCGCTTTTAGTTCGTACAACATCTTGGATCGCCCTTTTGCAGCGGGAAGGCGTACTCAATGATCTGCTGGTCTCGCTTAACATCATTGACACCGATAACAGACTGGCCATGATCCACAACGCGACGGGCACCATCATTGCAATGACTCACATTCTTCTGCCGTTTATGATTCTGCCTCTGTACAGCGTCATGAAGACGATTCCGCCAAGCTACATGCGGGCAGCCATCTCTATGGGAGCTCACCCCATTGAGGCATTCGTAAAGGTGTACGCGCCAAATACAATTCCTGGTATAGGTGCTGGTGGAATTTTGGTGTTCATACTGGCGATCGGCTATTACATCACTCCGGCTTTGGTCGGAGGAACCTCTGGAACGTTCATCAGCAACTTTATCGCCTACCATGTTTCGGTATCTCTCAACTGGGGCTTGGCCGCAGCATTAGGTTTAATTTTATTGGGATTGGTACTGGTCCTTTATCTGCTGTACGACAAAATCGTGGGCATTGACAACATGAAGCTAGGATGACATGATGAAGTTTAAAAGTTTTCCTCCCTACGCGACGATTTTTGATCGCATATGGTATTATGGGTTCAGGGCGATCTGTGGTCTTATCTTTATTTTTCTGATCGTTCCAATTTTAGTAATCATTCCGCTTTCGTTTAATTCAGTACCGTTTTTCACATTTACGCCTGAAATGTTATCGTTCGACCCAGCCGGCTATTCGCTGCGCTGGTACAACGATTTCTTTACCAACGAGAATTGGCGCGGTGCAGTGAACAACAGCTTCATCATCGCAATTTTCTCGACATTGATCGCCACGATGCTAGGCACTCTGGCTGCACTGGGACTGAGTCGTCGGAATATTCCCTATCGCACGCTGATGATGGCGTTACTCATCTCACCCATGATCGTCCCGCTGATCATTTCTGCCTGCGGAATGTTTTTCTTCTATTCCAGGATTCATCTTCAGGGAACACATATCGGAGTCATTTTAGCTCACGCAGCGTTGGGTACTCCATTCGTAGTGATAACCGTAACCGCCACTCTTGTTGGATTCGACCGCAGCCTGATCCGCGCCGCCAGCAATCTGGGAGCGGATGGCGTGACAACATTTTTTAAAATCATCGTTCCACTCATTCTTCCAGGTGTGATTTCAGGCGCGCTTTTTGCCTTTATTACATCTTTTGACGAAGTTGTTGTGATTCTATTCGTCGGCAGTTTTGAGCAACGTACGATTCCGTGGCAGATGTTTTCAGGCATCCGCGAGAATATCAGTCCAACGATTCTTGCTGTTGCGACATTGCTTGTGCTCGTTTCAATAGGGCTTCTTTCTACAATTGAAATTTTGCGAAGACGCGGTGAGCGACTTCGAGGAGTCAGTGTCTAGTTCTGTTTATACCGGCCGATCCCCATTGATCGTCAAACGCCACATTATTCGGCGTTGACCTGGGTAATCATTCAGCGCATAGTGCTGGAGGCAGCGATTGTCCCAAAACGCAACAGACCCTTTTTCCCATCGAAAGCTGCAGCAAATGTCCGGCTGCACTGCGTGTCTCACCAAGTAACGGAGTATGGGTTCGGATTCCTCTTCTAGCATTCCCTCAATTCCAACCGTAAATGGTTCATTGACATAAAGTGATTTTTTACCCGATTGAGGGTGAGTTCGAATTATTGGGTGAGTGGTCCGATTTTGCGCCCGTTCGTCAGATTTGATGTCTGTCCCGGTGTGCCGGTCGCGATACTCGCTGCTGTTGTAATCACCGGATTCTCCGTAGACATTTTCAGCACTGTGTATCGCTCTCAGGCCGGCTAACAGCCGCTTGTAGGTGTCTGACAACATATCGTAGGCCAAATACTGATTCGCGAACAAAGTGTTTCCCCCAAATTCAGGGACTTCCATCGCACATAGAATCGAACCCATTGGTGGAATTTGATCGAACGTAACATCGCTATGCCAGGTGCCAGAAAAGTTGTACTGATCTTCGGGATTCTTTACAACCAGCATGATTTCCGGATGATTCTCTAAACTTCCAACAAACGGATGAACATGAAATGTACCAAAATGTCGACCAAATTCTTTCAGGCCTTTTGGATGAATCTCCTGATCTCGAAAAAATACAACTAAGTGGTCCAGGTAGGCCAGCTTGATTTCCTTGATTGCCTCAATGGGAACCGGACGCGAAATATTCACTCCAAAGATTTCAGCGCCACAGGCCCCTGCATAAGGTTTAACCGTTATGTGCTGGTAATCTCGTCGAACGGCGTTCAGACCAGTACCAGGAATAACTTTAGGTCGTTGCCACTTCATAATTCTAAAACCTGATTCTCTCCAATTGCAATCACTTGATGTCTGTCATCATTCTACAGGTCTTTTTCATGTCACATTCAAAATCGAAAATAACAGCTGAAGCATCAGCAGACATTTGAGAATTATAGAAATAAAATATCCAGTTTCACCGCGTCAATTTTCGTTCCAAGCCAGTTACTCAACCACGAAAGTAAAAAATGAATTCACATGAGAAATTTCGGTCTTGACCGACGTGCTAAAATCCTCGCGTTAATCTAATTTATTTGAAGCGGGAAGCTGCTGACCATTCGTCTAATTTTATAGAGGCAACTGTGCGAACTTACACCAATTGACGTTGTGCGATTCGCAGACCCAATTGCAATTCAAAAACGAGATGCATTCCCAAACATTTGATTACGTCATTGTTGGTGCAGGAACCTCCGGCTGCGTTCTTGCAAATCGCCTGACAGAGAAAAACTTTTCGGTTCTATTGCTTGAAGCAGGCAGCAGAGACACGAGTCCCTGGATCCATATTCCTGTCGGTTATTTCAAAACCATGCACAACCCTGATACTGACTGGTGCTATCGCACTCAGCCCGATCCTGGACTCAATGGCCGTTCGATCAGTTGGCCTCGAGGAAAAGTATTGGGTGGCTCGAGTTCGATCAACGGTCTGATCTATATTCGTGGTCAAGCCCAGGATTACGATGATTGGGAAGCGATGGGAAATTCTGGATGGTCATATCAGGACTTGTTGCCTTATTTCAGAAAGTGCGAAGACCAAGAACGCGGCGCCAATGAATTTCACGGGACAGGTGGCAACATTACCGTCTCCAACATGCGAATTCGCAGTTCCATTAGTGAAGCTTTCATTCAGAGCGCACTGGAATGTGGCATTCCGAGCAATGACGATTTCAACGGCATTCAGCAGGAAGGTGCAGGGTATTACCAACTCACTGCGTCCAAGGGACGGCGATGCAGCTCGGCGGTCGGCTACCTTAAACCCATAAAAAAACGAGAGAACCTGAAAATTCAGACAGACTCTCACGTGATTCGAGTTCTTTTCGATGGAAACCGCGCCAGCGGTATCGAATATCGAAGAAAAGGCAGTGCGCAGGCCGTTCACGCCTCACGTTCCGTGATTTTGAGTGCCGGTGCGCTGGGGTCGCCGCAGTTATTGATGCTCTCGGGGATTGGCAATGCCAATTTTCTCGGGGAGTTTCAAATTCCTGTGCGGAAACATCTAGCTGGGGTCGGAGAAAATCTGCAGGATCATTTGCAAATTCGATTGGTTCATCGGTGTAACGTTCCAACACTCAACGATGAAATCCGCAATCCATTGCGACGGATGTTGATTGGACTTCGTTATTTTGCTTTTCGAACCGGTCCCATGTCGATGGCTGCAAGTCAAATCGGAATCTTCACTAAATCTTCACCAGAACTGGTGCGACCTGACATTCAGTTTCATTTTCAACCGCTCAGTTCTGACAGTCCAGGTAAAGGCGTAAATCATTTTTCCGGAATTACGTCATCGGTAACGCAGCTTAGACCGACCAGCCGAGGCCGTCTGTGCCTGACTTCAAAAGATGCTCGCGATCACATTTCGATCATTCCGAATTACCTTAGCACTGAACTGGACCAGAAAGTCGCTGTGGCTGGAATCGACGTCTCCAGGAGAATCATGAAGAGACCCCCTATGGCAAAATTGATTGAACAGGAAGTACTGCCCGGTGAAAACGTACGGTCGTTTGAAGAAAAGCTCGATAGTGCCAGATCTATCGGTGAAACGATTTATCACCCCGTAGGAACTTGCAAAATGGGTTTAGACTCCGACCCGCTGGCAGTTGTCGACTGTCGATTGCGAGTGCACGGAATTCAAGGACTACGCGTCGTTGATGCATCGATTATGCCAACGATTACGTCAGGGAATACAAATGCGCCAACCTTCGCGATTGCAGAAAAAGCTTCGGACATGATTTTGCAGGACACTCAAATATGAAATTCAATCATTGTCATCCACTTCTGCGCCAGCACCTCGGCTGCGCGATTGTTCACTAGAAGGAACAAAAGATTTCGCAGCCGCTTCCTTCAGTTCTCGGTAGACTGAAAAGTTGATTCTAGTCCTCAGATCCTCTGCTTCCGCTTGAAGCCGCAGCGAATCTGAATCGAAACTTGGCAAATTCTCAGCAATCTGACTTCTAGCAGCTCGTATCGTTACTGTTTCAGCTCCACATACGCGTACTTTCTTAAAACAGTCGGCATTCAACCAAAGCTTTCCGGCGCTGCATACAGCTCGACAATCTCCACTATTGAGTTCAAATTCGAAGTTATTCAATGACCTGCGAATCATCAATGGAAACATCAGAAGTACATTTTTTACTCCCTGAATTGACGCGCCCGCCAATTCATCGCTGTTAAATGCTCTTGAACAGATTAAATCGATCGATTCGATGAGGGCAAAATAACCCAAATCGTCCTGAATGTCCAGCGTCAGCTGAGCATCTGAATCTTCAGTCAAACGAATGGAACCATAAGAATTTTGCTGAAGGGCCGGCAAATCGCCATGAAGCTGTTCGAGTGCTGAAAACCCGTGGACTTGCAGCCAAAGTATGGATTCTGAAACTTCAACATCAGCACCCGCTGGCAAGTCAAGTGCAAAAAAAATCCGGCGACACAGCACCCGCACTTCGCTTGCCGACAAACTGACTTGTGTGTTAACTGTATGTTTCAAGAATCAAGAGTTTGGAACACTTGGAAATGCCCAGTCATCAACGTCCAATTCCCGCAGTTGGTCAATTAAGGGAGCACCTTGAAACAATGTAATACGCGTCCAAAGATTAGATTTTGGATCGAACCTGGACGCGCCGAACAACGCAAGTTTACATCGCAGCAGATCGATAGGAAGACAATTGACATCCAAAAGATTATTATGAATTTCAGCATATTCAAATCGCGCAAGAGATTGTACTCGGGTGACGATGTAGCGATGCTGAGGACTTTGAAGCAAAAACTCCGCCGTGGTCAAATTTTCGCCGTTTCGGGTCAGCGAGCAAAGATCCTGATACAGTCGACTGACGTCTCTGGCCACTCCAATTCTCATCTCAAGATCGCGACCGGGCTCATAATATCGATGTCCCAATCTTGGTTCTTCTTTCTCCACGGAAAAGTACCAGAATAGAAACTGTGAATCAGGTTCGGAAAAATCAATCTCCAATGCCCAGTCATATTTAGTTTCAAGCTGATCTTTCAACTCACGCACTGTCATACTGGGGTCAAAGAAAATCTCTTCATCAATCCCCATGTATTGTTCCAGTTCGTTCACTAACTCGGGATAGATTTCCAACAACATGCTATTTACAAGCTCTACGCACTCTGTACTCTTGGTTGCGGCGGTCCAATCACAAAATGACTTCCACGGATACTCAGAATTAAACGAGACAGGGTTGTGACGGCTCAGCTGCTCCAATTCATTTTTCAAGGTTGAAATTCGTCTTGACTGTCTTTCATCCTGGGTACGCCACTGTCTTACGTGAGCACGCACTTTTTCCAGGAGAATAGTGAACTGCTGGTGCTTTTGCGTCGAAATTCTCTGAACACTTTTTACCTGTGCTATGGCCAATTCCCGTATGTATATCCATTGGTGAATCAGCTGCGGATGTCCAACTAGGAAAGGAGCCATGCCCAGTCCCGTTGCGTTTCCTACACCCAAAACTCTTTTCGTTGAATTGTTCAGAGGTACATACCGATCTTTACCAAAGCCTTTAGCGATTCGTTCTAGAACTTCAAAACTGAATTGCCGTGCTAAGTAAACAGTTAGCATTTCTGCTTGGAAAGGTAGTGAAAAAGGAGTCGTACGCTTAACTTGGTCGAAATCCATCAATCCAAATTTCCCATTTCCATAGACTGCAGTCGTACGGACGAGATACCCAATGGAAGCAATCCTCTGGGTATCAGGCTGTTCCCCAGCAGCGAGCTTGTTGGCAATTTCTCGAAAGAGCCGAACACTTTTGTTTGCTCTGCTGAGAACTATTTCACGTTCACTCATTCGTCCTGATTCCTGCTTCGGAACCTCTTTTCGCAGCCGTTCGATATCACTCTGTTCAACATTGCCGTTAACTAAAGTGAAGGACATATCCCATTGCGTTGCAATGACTCGGTCAGTCCGATCCCTTGCATCCAGCGGCTGAGAAAAAGCGACGAAACTGAGTGGTCCCTTTGGAGTCTGAATCAAGTAAACAAAGTCACCAAATCCCTGCTCATCCAATGTATCTTGGCTAATACTGAACTTCCATTGTTCTCGGTGAAGTCGTCTGATTAGAGTACGGGTAAAACTGAGTCGAGAAGGATGATAACAACCTAGACGTTCAAGTCTCATCACTTCAGAAGGGGGTCTTAGAGAAACTTTGGGTGTATTGGAAATTAGCATAGCTGAATCACTAAGATCAGGGAGCAAATGCATCTGAACCGAAGCAGTTCGACCGCCTGCGTTGCAATCTACGGCGTAGCGACTCGTTACATTGGCAAATCGAGTGCTGTAACTGTTGATGGAGTCGTGCAACCACGATTACTAAGTTGGCAAGTCGTCGTTTGATTGATTCATTTAAGAATCTGTCAATGGAAGATTGCCTCAATCGAGATTTTACGATATCATCGCGAGTTTTTGTCATGCCCACGATACTCTAAAGCAACGATTAAATTTACTGCAAATGGTACGGTGTCCTTTCTAAATTGAAATTAACCTTTAGGTAACGTTAAAAAATTTATGTTCGCTGTAGAAATTGCGCCGCAATGAAAATTAAAGATCCAGATTTTGATGAGAAATTTCTCTAGCACCAAATTAGCTCAAGGCAACGATAACTCATTTTTTTAGGATAAATGCGAATGCCGAGCCCTCACTTTCAAGATGACTAGAGGCCACGTTTGATAATATTATTTCGACTCTAGTACGGCGCTTAAGAGGATATTCTAAATATCTATCGACTGGCTTTCTATTGACAAATACGTCTTGCATTAGAACAACTTCTTCATTTAGTGAACTGTTCAAGACGATTGTGAGCGTTGATTTTGATATATCAAACGTTTGATGGTACTCTTTCGAAAGTCGGTTATTGAGAATTTTATATTTGTCCAGATTGTTCATTAAAGAAATACTAAATCCTAAATTGTTTTCAAACATCAATATGCCAAACATGGATGTGGATTCCAGCCATTTAGCAAATCCATTGACAATTGGAATCTCTGCCTCCATTAAAAGATAGGTTTCAAATCCTCTATCCACACATCCTTTTGGCGAAATATCGGAAATTAAATCTGACATCAATTCACTTAATTTGGTAGAGAATTCCGCACAGTCATCCTTTGATGGAATTTCAACTTCAAACGTAGCCGGAGTCATTATTACAGTATGCTCATTTGAGGCAACTTTACGTAGGTCAGGAACATACAAATTCGAAATGAAGTTAAACTTGCAACCTGATAACAATGTTAGCGAACTAAATACCAGAAAATAAATGCACAATTTTTTCATGACGCTATGTCCCTAATTTCACTTGTCATTATTGAACCTGTAAGCTGCGCAGAACTATACCCTAGTTCACCCTTACAAAATAGCACTGCCCCGCTTAAACAAATTAAAGTCCGACTAAATCCTTAAAATCCATATTCAACCAATCCGCTTTCCTGTTCCAGCAGAATCTTTGTAGCCATTCAAAGTCCTCAATGTAAAAATTTTAGGACGGGAATATGAAAGGAGCAATAAATTTCTAATCTGCATTGATAAAGGAACTATACATTTTAAAAAGACACAGGAAACACATTTTTTTCGAGGTGCAGAAAATAAAATTGTCTGAGAAAACTCTTAAAGAATTGTTTATACATGCATAATACTTAATTTTCTCGAATGAAGAGCAATTTTCATTCAAAGAAAATCAAGTTAAATTTAGCTAATCTTCGAAAAGGTGAGTGCGATGAGAGAAGTTGAAAACCCTGAAATTTAGTTCGGCGAGACTGCCATTGGCAACTCTTTCATTAAACGAAAGTCATGCTAGGCCATGCCGGCGGTGCTCGAAAATCTACAGGATGTACACTCACAATTCCGTGCAACAACAGGGGTTGGAACTGTTGGTGAGAAAAGGTATGACTGGAGTGCCGGTCGAGTTAAGTGTCCTGTTGTAAATTTTAGATGAACATGATCAGTTCATCTTGCATCTAATGAACCTGTGGCAAGGCTGGGATGTGTATAAGCACGCCAATCAATGAAACAGAATAAGTCAACTCAACTGTCGATTTCGTGCGAATACTTGCAGTGATTGACAATTCATCACCAAACTTAACAAAACGCATTCAAATTAGTTCTCGAAATGGTGCAGGTTTTCCGCCGCTACGAGAGGAACGCACACGAATTTGTCGGAGCAAAAATCCACGTATACATGCCGCCTGAGGCGTCAGCATCGTAATCAGCTAGTCCCAAATCACCTCGGCTTGAACGGTGAGAAATTTCTCCGCCTGTTGAACCGGACATCACAGTAAAATCGAATAATTCGCCTAGTGATAGGACGTATCTGCCAGTAACTAATTACCAGACTTCCTCAAAAAAACGAAGCCAGTTTGCTCCCATAATCATGTTTACTTCTTCAGAGTTAAATCCAGTTTCTAGTAACCCTTCACCAATGTTCGAAAAATCGTTCAATTTGCAAAACCAGCTCGGATAATCAGGCCAAATTAGCGCACTTGACGACTCATTCTTTGAGGAAGTGGAACTCCAAGTTCCGCTACGCATATATTCCAAATAATCATCTGGCCAACCTAAGCACAAATCGGAGCCAATTCCTAAATGCTCCACTCCAATAAGGTCAGCTGCCCTACAAACCATTTGGCAGAATGACTCTAAAGTGCAGTCGGACCCATCTTCTAGATGTAGTGGATATAAACTAAAGCCTAGCATGCCTCCGCTTTCCGCCAATGCTATCAAAAGTTCATCAGATTTATTGCGAACGACGTTACGATACGAAATTGGGTTTGCATGCGTAACAGCGATTGGACATTTGGAATACTCTATGGCTTCGAAACAAGTTATCTCAGAAGTGTGAGAGACGTCAATAACCATGCCTAATCGATTCATTTCATCAATCGCGTTGCGACCGAAATTTGTCAAACCTGCATCATTTGATTCATAACATCCGGTTCCTAGAAGACTCTGGTTGTTATAAGTCAACTGCATGACCCGAACTCCGAGAGTATGAAAAATTTCAATCAGACCCAATTCATCTTCAATTGGAGAGCTGTTCTGAAACCCAAAAATGATGCCGACTCTCGAAGTATCGTGAGCGATCCGGACATCATCTATTGTACGAACCAATAGAATTAAGTCGTTGTGATCTATAAACCACTGATTCCACTTTGATATAATAGAAAGTGTTTCTTTGCAATCATGCCAAAATGCTAAAGTGACATGAACAGCATCTAGACCTGAATCAGCGAGTTGCTGGAAAGTTGCTCTATCCCATTTGGATGCTTGCAGTGCATCAATGATCGGAAATTTTTGCTTCAAGTTCATGTAAGGCGTAGAAACTGTATCTTGCAAGTAGGTAGAAATTGAAAATTCGAAAATAAAATGGATGACTCAGATTACAAAAACACTCTGGATAGAAATCCGTTGAAATTTTATCAGGTAATTGGGTTTCCTTTGTTTCGAACCCTAGTGAAAATTTTACTGGATTTTACAGACATGATTTAACTCAGCTCTGGCTCAAAAATACTTTTTATGCCTGCTCTAGTGCAATTATTTGGTTTTTCGATTGAATTGGCTTTCTCAAATTCAATGTACGATATCGAAAGCTCAGATCAAGTTTCGCAAAGGCGAATTCCCACATTCGACTGCTTAATTTCGTCAATTATCAATTCAAGTTTTTTTGATTACTTAACTCTTACATTACTGGTCAAGCACGAATTAACACTTTCGATCTAGAATAGTTGGCTGATCTCAATGAGATTTTACACTTTAGCTTAAATAATGCGATTAGTGCAAAAGACGTAAGGCGTCTCAATTTTGGTTTAGGATGGATCAGAGATGAACTTTTCTAGTGAAAGCATAAACATTCTTCAATATCTACTACCTGGATTTCTCTCTGCTGGAAAATTCCAGACTCTTGTCTCCAGTCGAAAACCTATTGGCTTAGACATCATTGTTCGTTCCTTTATTTTTACGATAATTGTTCAGTTGTTAGCCGACGCTTGTATTTGGATGGCTATTAGCTTCGAATGGCTCACTAATTCGAATGAAACACGGGATTATGTAATATTGTTAATCATTTCTTCAGTTTTTGGTGTGACAGCAGCTACACTATGGAACTATGATTTATTCCACAAATTCTTTCGTTTTGTAAAGGTAACCCAACAGAGTGCTGAAAATTCAACGCGAATTTCTGCTTTCAAATTGAATCGGAAAAGCTACGTGGTTCCACACCTTAAAGGTGAACGTCGTTTGTATGGCTGGCCCCAGGGATGGCCTAGTAGCCCTACGGATCTTATATTATCTCATTGAAGGTTATGTATGGCTATTGGATAATGTTCAGAATGAAGATATAGAAAATCAACCTGAAGAAATTGTTGGAGACACTACACATATTTTGATCCCTAAATCGGAGGTAGAAATGATGGAATTTGTAGCTGCTGCAAAAAATAATTCATAATTGGAGTAAGGCATGAAATCGAATTTTTGGTCATTAGGCTCCTCTACTGATAATCAAAGAGAATTAAGAGAGGGTTTTACACCAAAACCCGCAAACATAAAAAAACCGCCACCTCCGTGTGCTCCACCACCAAAAAAATATTTTTCACCGCCTCCGCCTCCTAAAGAACGGTAGTTTTCTGTGGATTCTGTGAATTTTTCCAGACAAGAATCCAAGTAAGTAGTGTAGAGTCGAGTGGAGGCGCGTTTAGTTTGAGGTTGAGGGGTTTACTGTTTCCGCCGGCTTTCGCCTTTAGTCGGTGTCTCAATCTCAACCCTACCTGCGTTTCCATACCCCTGCTCGTCAAACCGGACATGCGAATTTTACGCATCCGGCTTACCGACGAGAACATGCCTTCGCCCACGGCAGGCGTTTCGTCCTCGGCACCAGACGTTCCAGACCATACTCACGATGTAATCTGTCGTCTGAGAAACGTACGTATTTCCCAGTCTTCACCTTGTGCTTCAGATTCAGCCACTTTAGCAGCTGTCTATTCGCGTTTCGCTCAACTTCGCTCTAGGCGGGACTGGCCTGACCACTACAGAAATAGTTCGACCAACTGACTAAAACTCACTTTGTGCCGCTTTCAAAGCCTTAACCATGTTCTTTTCTGAAATTGGCAATGAATTTGTAACTCGGAGCGACCTCTTAACAGAACCACCACTGTGTCTTTGTGCACATTCAGTCCTACATGCACCGTAGCAGTTACAGCCTCTGACGGTTCCAAATCTGGTTTGTTCGTATAAAATCCCATACCTGTTCCTCCAATCAGTCGCTCTAAAATACGCACATGGTTATATGCACACTTAGACTTTGTGCGAGAAACAGGTCAAAACATACAGTCTTTCACAGCCTCCAAGGCTGCAACTCGCTTGCCGAAGTGCAAATCGCACTCAACGGCAATTCAGTGGAAATGCTCGACCAATCCAAATAAAATCATTTTAAATTGATATCTCCAGGAACTAGCCTGCCCGATTAAGGGGAGTAGTTGCCTTTTAAGTAAGCTAATCTGCGACCAAATATATGTCTTGGAATAAAACTCTTTCCGAATTAGAAAATTGAATGAACTGCTTAAACTGTCTGCTTTCGAAATAACGCAGCTTCTAGCCAAGCGGGAAGTTTCCCCGATAGACCTTGTTGAGATCTGTGCTGAACGAATTGAACAGGTTGACTTTGCAATTAATGCACTGCCGACTTTGAGTTTGGAACAAGCCAGGGATCGTGCCGTTGAACTGACTGGAAAAAAGCACTCCGACCAAAACTCCACTAGAGGATGGCTTGGCGGATTGCCGATATCCATTAAAGACCTGACGGAAACAAAGGGAATCCGCACTACTTTCGGTTCTCCGATTTACTCAAAATACGTACCCACAAAATCAGATGTACTAGTACGACAGCTGGAAACTCAAGGGGGAATTGTAGTTGGAAAATCCAATACGCCTGAATTTGGCGCAGGTGCGAGTACGTTCAACGAAGTATTTGGCACAACGAAGAATCCGTGGAATACTCAGAAATCAGTCGCTGGCTCATCTGGTGGCGCCTGCGCTTCAGTTGCAACTGGAGAGGCATGGCTTGCGACAGGAAGCGATCTTGGCGGGAGTTTGAGGACACCGGCAAGTTTCAATTCGGTCGTTGGACTGCGGCCTAGCCCGGGCAGAGTTCCTCAGAATCAAAAAAATGAACTTTTCGGATGTCTGTATGTGCAGGGCCCCATTGCTCGAAATTGCCGTGATGCTGCCCTGTTTCTTGACGCTATGGCTGGATTCCATCCTTCTGACCCTTTAAGCATTCCAGCTCCGGCCATTTCGTTTCAGAGTTATACAGAAAATCCTAAACCCCCTCTTCGAGTCGGCTATTCCTCAGACCTTGGAATCACGCATGTGGATGCCGAAGTAGAGTCGATCTGTCGAAATGCAGTGTTGAGTCTGGAAGACATCGGTACCGTCATAGAAGAAAAGTCACCTAATTTCAGAGGCTCAATTGAAAGCTTCAATATATTGCGCGCCGCCTCTTTCGCTACAAACTTACAAAACGAATACAAAAAACATCGAAACCTGCTCAAACCCGAAATCATTTGGAATATTGAGCAAGGATTAAGCCTAACCGCAGAACAAATTGGACAAGCGCTTCGAACGCAAGCGAAGCTTTATCGAGCGATCGTTAGATATTTTGAAAAATACGATCTTTTGATTTGCCCTTGTGCAATTGTGCCGCCATTTGATGTGGAACGACGATATGTTGAATCTGTTGGCGATCACATTTTTGACACGTATTTCGAATGGATTGCCATTACTTTTGTATTGACGCTTACAACTTGCCCCGTACTTGCACTTCCAGCAGGCTTTACCAAAAGCGGACTGCCTGTTGGAATTCAGATTGTTGGGCCTCCCCGTGATGAAGGAGCAGTTCTTGCCGCAGGACGTCTGCTAGAACAGAAAACTGGAATTTATAAACAGCTTCCAATCGATCCGCGAATACCCAAATTCAATCGGACTTTCGAATGACCATATAGGTGTGAACATAATCCATCGCATGCTCTTCCGGTTGTGATTGAACAAGGGCGTGATAACTACTATAAAAACGATCTACAATTTCGCTTCGTTGCTGCTCGCTTCGAGATGGAGAAAGACCGCCTCGGAACACGGTTTCGCTCCAAGAACGTAACGTAGGAACATACGCATCAGCAAATGCTCTTTCATCGCCTACGCGGTTGAATTCACTGCGATAAGGACATTCTGTCACACCCGTGTATGCGGTTGTCAGCTGAAGTCCTGCTCGGTGAACCGCACTTTCTGGATCACGAAAAGGACTGCAAAACTGATCGATGGTCTTATAGAACTGTGGAAATGCCGTATTCATATACTCCGCTTCGGTAATTACACCCGTTTCTGCCAATTCAGACCACAACTGATGGAAAGTATCGAACATATTTCTCCCTCCAGTATTGCCCAGATAGCGTCCTTGTTCATCAATGCAAAAATTCGCCATTACCAAGATCCCGCCGGGCACCAGCTCGCGGGCGCGGTGTAAGAGAATCGATTCCCAGTCCCTGAGTGCGTAGTTTCGAAACGTACGCCACTCTTCTCCCTGCGCACCGACTGCATGTACGTGATTGGATATCGTACCTGGCAAGCCGCTCAGCCAATGCATGGCGGTCGCTGAGAACGCAATGTCCACACTGTTATCCGGTACAACCTGGTAATAGAATGAAGTCCCAGCAGACAGAGTGTAGACATTCTTATTGTTGACCAGATAGCTCTCAGATTCTTCAGAACGGTCGTGCAGCATTCGAAACAACGCAGAAAAATCGTTGTGCGGGAGATCGGTATAAGTCACGGTTATATTTCGATTTTCGGCGCGATCACGAACTTCCTTGACAATTTTTGAAATCAACGGGAGCGATGTACCGCCATCAGCAGCGCCGTAATCCACAATGGAAAATGGACGCCCTCGGTTTTCGATCTCAATCTGTGATAATCTATCAAGAACATGTGCCCCAGCTCGATTGATGACGTGTAGTGCGCCTTTGGTGTGCTGAGAGTAATAACCCCCTCGCTTCATCGATATGGAAGGATTTTTCATAGTCAATATTTCTTTTTTGAGCAATTTGCAGTGTTAAAATCAAACTCTACGAAATTAGTCATTTTATAAATCAACTGAGGTCCGCCTGTAATCTTTTGAGTCTGGCATTCAAATGAAGTTGCTTCTGCCGCCATTGGTCTTTCTTGTGCTGTTCTGGTTAGCACTGTCTGGACACTATACTTTTTTGCTATTGAGTTTGGGTGCCATCAGCATTGCTCTGGTACTGGTCATTTCGACGCGGATGGACAATGTGGACCGAGAAGGTCATCCCATCGGAACATTTTCCTGGCGGATCATTACGTACTACGCCTACCTTATCAAAGAAATTTCAGTCTCGAATATAGAAGTAGCGCGAATCATTCTCTTCTCAAAGAAATCGCTTGAACCGAACATCTATCGTTTGCCTGCAAAAAACATGTCGCCTATGGAGAAAGTCACGTATGCGAATTCGATCACACTGACTCCAGGCACTCTAACGCTGGAGGTCGGAGAAGATTGGTTGGAAGTTCATTCCATCAACCCTGAACTGATGGAGTCTCTGCAACGAGAAGAAATGTCCGAAAAAGTTCGGACGATTACCGCAGGCAAGCATAGAACTGAATGATGATTGCCGCAGCTACATTCGCAGTCTTGATTGGGATGGCCATGCTCCTTGCTCGAGCCTTTCTAGGCCCTACAATTTATGACAGAATTCTAGCGGTAAACAATTTCGGCACGAAGACGGTTTTGGTCATCGCGCTCTACGGATTCCTGACCGAACGACCTGAATTCCTGGACATTGCAATAGTTTATGCATTGTGCAACTTCATCGCTACGGTCGCTGTTCTGAAGTACTTTGAATACGGTGACCTAGGCCATGTGGGGCAGCAGCCAGAGGACGAAAAACAATAATGGAACTTGTTCTGACCTGGATTCGAGATGCATGCCTGATTGCAGGAGGCCTCTTTGTTATCTGCGGCAGCTTCGGCATCCTTAGATTTCCAGATTTCTATACGAGAGTACATGCAGCGGGCGTTACTGAAACCGCTGGCGTAGGACTGATTTTTGTTGGCCTGCTGATAGAAGCCGGTCCGGGATTGACAGCAATAAAACTGCTGATCATCCTCACATTTCTCTTCTTTACCAATCCGACTTCCTCACATGCACTGGCAAAAGCGGCGCGTCACGGCCAACTCAAACCGCTGCTTGCGTCAAGAGGAGAAAAGTCATAGAACTTCTGATCAACACTTCACTGCTGATTTTTTTGCTGGTTACGGCATTGGTTATTGCTCGTACGACAGTGTTGCTTGGAGCGGTGATGCTCTACGGCATTTACAGTCTGTTGACAGCAAGCCTGTTCGTGGTTTTAGATGCAGTGGACGTGGCTTTTACTGAAGCCGCCGTTGGTACCTGCATTTCAACAATTTTGATGCTTTCCGCACTGTCGTTGACTGGATCGCGCATTGAGATAACACACAAACGAAAACCGGTTCTGGCGCTCCTGACTTCAACAGTGCTCGGAGCAGCCTTGCTTTTTGGCTTAGCCGACATGCCTCAGTTCGCTGACCCCAACGCACCGGCAAACCTTCACGTAGCACCTTACTATCTTACACAGTCCGCAACGGACATTGATATCCCCAATGTGGTTACGTCGGTACTGGCGAGTTATCGAGGGTACGATACTTTGGGTGAGGTTGTAGTGATTTACACGGCAGGCATTGGAGTGATCGCACTTCTTGGTGGCTGGCCCCGTCGAAAAAAGAGTTGAGTCGATGAAGCATCATATCGTTCTCCATTTGATTGGCAAGACACTAATTCCATTCATTATGGTGTTTGCCTTATATGTTCAGTTTCATGGCGACTATGGACCCGGCGGAGGATTTCAAGCTGGTGTCATTTTTGGTGCGGGATATGTCCTTTATGGTCTCATACTTGGCAAAGAGGCCGCACTAAAGGTAATTCAGATACGATTTGTGCACTTCATGGCAGGAGTCGGAGTTTTACTCTATGCCATGGTTGGTGTTGCTGGCATTTTTTTGGGCGGCGAATTTTTAAACTACAGCGTGCTGCTGTCGGATTCAGTCGCAGGGCAACATTTAGGAATTCTCCTGATTGAGCTCGGGGTTGGTATCACAGTCGCATCTGTCATGATCAGCCTGTTCTTTGCCTTTGCGAACTATAAACATCCGGATGCGCCCGTAGTCGACTAACGGGATTGGAAAATGCCTGATTTTTTACCAATCAACTACGTCATCGTCGTAGCTCTCATGATGACAGGACTGTTTATTGTCATTGCGACCAATAATTTTGTGAAGAAAATTGTTGGACTGAACATTTTCCAGACTTCAGTGTTCGTACTCTATATCAGCATCGGCAAAGTCAGCGGCGGTACGGCACCCATATTGACCGGTCAACCGGAAACCTACTCCAATCCACTGCCACATGTTCTAATTCTCACTGCAATCGTTGTTGGTGTCGCAACAACGGCATTGGGACTTGCACTGATCGTGCGAATACGCTCCTCATTCGGAACCATCGACGATTACGACGTCGAGACAGCTGCGAAGAATTAATCGTGCTTATTCAGCATCTGAGTGCGTTTCAAATCATCATCCCGCTGCTTGCTGCACCGATTTGTGCGATTTTTGGACGAGCGAGAATTGCCTGGAGCGTGGCTGCTGCCGTAGGCCTGCTATGCATCGTGAACTCCATTTATCTGTTGGAACATGTCCAATCGGTCAATGTTGTGATCTACTCGCTGGGCGGCTGGGCAGCGCCATTTGGAATAGAGTATCGGATTGACGCGGCGAATGCATTCATTCTGCTTATCATCAGCATCATCTACTTCATTGGCGTAATCTATGCTCGTTCCAGCATTGGTTCAGAAGTTTCAGACCGAAGTCAAAGATGGCTTTACACCGCGTGGATTCTCTGTTTTGCGGGACTTTGTGGCATCACGATCTCAGGTGACGTGTTCAACGTCTTCGTATTTTTAGAAATTTCATCTTTATCGACATACATCCTGATCAGTTTCGGATCCGACCGTCGCAGCCTGACTGCTGCACTTCGCTATCTCGTTATGGGAACCATTGCAGCAACGTTTTACCTGATCGGTGTCGGACTGCTCTACGCACTCACCGGCACCCTCAACATGGCTGATTTGGCCCAGCGCATGGAAGCCCTTCCGGGAACAGGAACCGCGCTGGTTGCCTTTGGATTCATCACGGTCGGACTAAGCATCAAAATTGCGGTATTTCCATTTCACAACTGGCTGCCAAATGCATACACCTATGCACCGAGTGCGATAACTGCATTTCTCGCGGGAACCGCTACAAAGGCAGCCGTCTACGTGTTCATTCGATTGTGGTTTTCAGTCGTGCCACATGACAATGATTTATTCTATATACCGATAATTCAGTCAACAGAATGGATCTTGATTGCGCTAGGAATTCTCGGGGCAGTCATCGCATCGGGGGTCGCCTTTTTCCAAGATGATGTAAAACGACTTCTTGCTTGGTCGAGCATAGGGCAAATTGGTTATATGGTACTGGGCATAGGACTTGCGTCAGTGGCCGGAATTGCTGCGTCATTTCTGCATATTTTCAATCACGCATTGATGAAGACGGCGTTATTTATGGCAGTTGGATGCCTGTTTTTCATGAACGGCGCAACTCAGCTGACCTCACTTAAGAACATGGGTCGAAAAATGCCCTGGACGATGGCTGCAATCGTAATCTGTGGATTAAGTCTAGTCGGGGTTCCCTTTACCACTGGCTTCATCAGCAAGTGGTACCTGGTTTCCGCCGCTTTCGAACAAAACCTATGGTGGGTCGCTCTGCTAGTCCTGTTGGGTTCCTTGGTATCAGCAGCGTATGTTTGGAAAATTGTTGAAATTGCTTACTTTAGAGTTGGAACTGAAAAACAGATTCAAGTGAAAGAAGCACCGCTTTCAATCTTGATACCAACTTGGATCTTGGTGCTCGCAAACATTTATTTCGGCATTAATGCACAGTTTACAGGCTCTCAGGCAACCCGCGCCGCGATGGCGGTATTAGGAATGTAGTGTCATGAGTTTCGCCCAATACAGCCAATTTTTATGCATTTTGGTTCCGCTGGGGGCAGCAGTGATCATCCGACTGCTTGACAAGAATCCCAATCTGCGGGAAGGCGTCACCATCAGCGCTGCGGTCATCACGTTCCTGTTGGTTGCATCGAACTATTCCACTGTAGCTTCGGGCGCGACTCCAAGTTTCACGATCATTCAACCGTTTTCACCCATTGAAATCGCGTTGGAGGCGGAACCTCTAGGGATGCTGTTCGCACTGATGGCGAGTTTTCTTTGGATTGTCACCTCGATCTACTCGATTGGATACATGAGAGGACACCATGAAGAAAATCAAACTCGTTTCTACGTGTTCTTTGCAATCGCGATCGGCAGCGTGATGGGTGTTGCCTTTGCGGCCAACGGATTTACGCTGTTTCTGTTTTATGAAATACTGACATTATCGACATTTCCACTTGTAACGCACGCCGGCAGCGAAGAAGCAAAGCGTGCGGGAAGAATTTATCTGTTCCTGCTGCTAGGGACATCCGTTGGCTTTTTTCTGTTTGCACTGATTTGGACCTGGGTGCTGACCGGCAGTCTGGATTTCGAAAAAGGCGGCATCTTCGATGATGAATTAAGCCGCACCACATTGAATTTTCTGCTGCTGCTTTATGTTTTTGGTATCGGAAAAGCCGCACTCATGCCCTTTCACCGCTGGCTGCCTTCAGCAATGGTGGCCCCCACTCCCGTCAGTGCGCTGCTGCATGCGGTTGCGGTCGTCAAAGCGGGGGTGTTTTCTATATTAAAAATATGCGTATATTTCTTTGGCATTGATCTGCTGTATGAATTGGACATTCATCGATTTCTTGCGTATGTTGCGGCCTTCACGATTATCGCAACCGGCGTTATTGCCCTGCGCAAAGACAATTTGAAAGCTCGGCTTGCATATTCAACGATTGGACAGCTCTCCTACATCGTCCTAGGAGCGTTGGTCGCCAATGGATGGGGAATCATTGGCGGTGGAATGCATATGCTGATGCATGGCTTCGGAAAAATCACACTGTTTTTTGGAGCAGGCGCAATCCTGGTCGCCACTCATAAGAAGCAAATCAGTCAGCTGAAGGGAATTGGAAGAAGAATGCCTGTGACAATGGTGGCATTTTTCATCGGCTGTGTAGCCATCGTCGGAGCGCCTCCGACCGGTGGAATGTGGAGCAAATGGTATTTGCTTCTGGGTACGGCCCAGTCAGGAGACTGGCTGCTTACAGCTGCACTCGTCGTCGGATCACTGCTGAGCGCAGCTTATCTGATGCCTATGGCAGTCAAAGCATTTTACCCTGTGGATGGCGAAACTGCCACCGTCACTGAAGCACCACGCACAATACAATTGGCGATGGTGATCTGCGCGACGGGATGCCTGGTCTTGTTTTTCGCACCCGATTTTGCCTATGAACTTATTTTCATGATCGCACAGCAGGCGCCCTGACATGAGCAGACGATCGGATCATTCATCCAATAACGAACCCCGCAGAGCGGTCGGTCTCAGGAAAATACTGGGCTGGTTTTATGCCGCCTGCGTCGTATTCTTAGGTCTCGATCTCTTCATTCATCGACACGTCACGCATCCTTGGGAAAATCTTCTGTTTTTCTATTGCGTTTTCGGATTCGTAGCCTGTGTGATACTCGTTGTCGTTGCGAAGTGGATGCGCAAACCTCTCATGCGAAGTGAAGATTATTACGATCATGACTGACATTCCTCCGTTTGCAATCTTCTTTTTCGGTGCGATTGTCGCACTGTTTCTACGGGGAAAACTGCTTTCGTCCTGGGTCATAGCGGTGCCGGTCGTCAGTGGCCTGCTGCTGCTGTCGAACTCGCATGATTTGACGCTGCAAACTTCAGTTGCAGGACTCACTCTCACTCTCTACAAGAGCGATCAGCTGAGTCTCGTTTTCGGTTACGTATTTCACATCGCCGCAATATTGGGTGGAATATTTTCCTGGCGCGTCGACGATTCCCTGCACCAGTCTTCAGCTCTGGCTTATGCGGGCAGCGCTTTAGGCGCAGTGTTTTGCGGCGACCTGATCTCACTTTTCCTTTTCTGGGAACTGATGGCGTTCGTTTCCACGTATTTGGTGCTCGGCAGGGGAACCGACAGAGCGGTTCGAGCGGGAATTCGATATCTGATCATTCAAATCGTATCGGGACTGCTGCTGCTTGCCGGATCGGTTTTGCACTATTACCAAACCGGCAGCCTGGAATTTACCCATATTGGACTGTCTGGATTTGCGTCGGCATTGATTTTCATCGCATTCGGAATCAAGTGCGCATTTCCTTTACTCCATAACTGGCTTACTGATGCCTATCCAGAGTCAACTCCAGCCGGAACAGTATTTCTTAGTGCCTTTACCACGAAAGTGGCGGTTTACGCTCTTGCCAGAGGGTTTGCGGGCACCGAATCTCTGATCTATATCGGTACGATCATGACCTGCTTTCCCATCTTTTACGCAGTGATCGAAAATGACCTCAGGAGAGTTCTGGCCTACAGCATGATCAACCAAATCGGATTCATGGTCTGTGGTATCGGAATCGGTACGGAACTCGCAGTCAACGGCGCGGTTGCACACGCATTCAACGACATCATTTTTAAAGGACTGCTGATGATGTCGATGGGTGCAGTCTTGTACCGAACCGGAAAAATGAACGGTTCCGACCTGGGCGGACTGTACAGGTCAATGCCGAAGACAGCTACTCTGTGCATTGTTGGAGCTGCATCGATTTCTGCCTTCCCGCTGTTCAGCGGCTTTGTCAGCAAGTCGATGGTAATGACCGCAGCGCTGGAAGAAGGCTATGTTGTCATCTGGATCGCGCTATTGTTCGCCTCAGCAGGCGTCTTTCATCATGCAGGCATAAAAATTCCATTCTTTGCATTCTTTGCACATGACTCTGGGATCAGAACCAAAGAGGCTCCCACGAGCATGCTGATCGCGATGGGGATCGCAGCGGTACTGTGCATCGGCATTGGATCTTTTCCAAGTCTGCTTTATTCCATCCTGCCTTACTCCACGGACTACAACCCTTATGATGTAACCCACGTGCTGGCACAGATTCAGCTGCTGGTATTTTCCGCATTGGCCTTTGTTTGGCTTAAGCTGTCTGGAATCTACCCGCCAGAGCTGCGAGGTCTTAATATTGATGCTGAATGGGTTTATCGAAGAGGCTTGCATTCGGCGTACAAAGCACTCTCTGCTTTGATGCATAGCGTCTTAAACGACATCTATGCTTTGCTGATCGGATCAATGAAGCAGATTTATCATTGGATTTTTCAGTCGAGCCGCGTAGTCTCCCGTCTGGCAAAAGAAACGACCATAGACGTAATGGTGCTTGGTGTTCTGATGCTGTTCGCTGGCTTCCTGTTTTTGATGTTCGCCTAGCAAGAAGGCCAGTTTTAGGAAATTCTTCAACCTTCCGCCGCTAGGAATCATCTAGGTGTGACTGGCTGCTCAAATTCATTCAAAGTCATTGTTCTCTCCGCAAGCTCTCGCAAGGGAAATCTGGGATATTTCCGAAATTCATACGTAGAAGGTGCTGAAGGTCGCTTGTTCGATGTTGAAAAATCAAAGCGAATTTGACCCACGAAGGAGAACCTTCGGGAAGGTCGCGTGAGCAAAAACTGATCGAACTTTGAAATCTTAACTTGGGAGGCCTGATGAAACGGGATCGATTTTTATAGCGAAGACGAATCTGCCATATTTTGACTTTACAAATGGTGGGAAGCCCCCTCGAAGCGGGTAGGGAAATTTCAGTAAATCTGAATGAAAATGAACTTACTTGGACTGGCCGAGCATTGCACTGCATTGCCGTCAAGCGCGATTTACACCGCGTCAAACGAGCTGTCTCCTTGGCAGGACATCGACTGCAGGCGGCTGGAGATGCGACAGTAAGCTTGGGCGTAATCATAGTTTCGGAAGGTTCCTGAGAACTTCTGTTTGACTTTCGCCATTCGGATGTGGCGCTCGGGTCGAGAGCCACAAACCGCGGCTGAATCGTGATCAGATGCAGTCGGCCGATGCCAGCCCAGCTGCCCGTCTCGAGCGCTGCTTATCAGCGCGGCGGACTTCGTATGATTTGTCAAGTCTAAAACCAGTAAGAATGTCCGCTCCAATTGATTGACTCTAGGCGGCCTCTTGTAGACTGTCTGGGGCTTGATATAAGGAATTGCTGCGAAGCATGGCGCAGACTACGTTGAGCAAGCGATCGCCGACCGTTCGCAAGGCTTGTCCATGAGATTTCCCTCGCTGACGCAAGGCCTTATATTTCTGCTTGCAGCGAGCATCGTGCAGACAGGCATTGGCCGTCCAGTGGTAAAGCGCGTTTTGGAGCAGCTGATTGACTGCGCGTCGCTGGCACACCACGAGTTTACGTCCGGAACGTTTGGTCACCGGCGCGACGCCACTGAGCGTGCGCAAAGCACTATAGTTTCTTTGTTTCAACGCCGGTTCTGCTTCTGAGAACAGCACCGCCATGGTGTTGATGCCGAGTCCGGGCACCGACTGTAAGATTTCAACATCACTGTATTGAGCGTCGGTGGCGCTGGCATCGTCGTCTTCGATCGGAGAATTCTGCTTGGCGTCAATGATGTCTTTGATCTTCCGATCGCAGGTTTCAAGCAGCTGGAGCAGCAGCCGAAACTGCTGCACCAGGTTGTTGACTTGAAGGGCTCGCGCCGGGGCGATCAGTTTGCTTCCTGGCAGCGGCGGCTGACGCAGCAGCTGCTGCAGGGTCGGGGCATCAATGCGACGAATGCGATGCTGCTTGAGTAATTTTTTCAAAGTGCCAAGCTGCAGACGACGCGCCTGATCGGGGGTTGGAGCTTTGAGCAGAAGCTGCAGGAACCACTTTTGTGAGACATCTTTGACGGCCATTAAGGCGGCTGGAAAATAGGACCATAGAAGTTCCTTCAACTGATTGCAATATTTGACTTTTTGCTTGACCAGCTGGTCTCTTTCATGAACCAAGGTGCGCAGCAGATGCTGCTGTTCGGTCAGTGCTGGAGCGAGTCGAAAAGCATCGCCGTCGGTCGCAAGCGCACGGGCGATGACGAACGCATCGCGGCGGTCATCTTTGGCACCGGCAGGCGAGAGTCGGTCGCGGAAGCGGTTGGACTGCAGCGGATTGATGGAGAACACTTCCAAGTCGTGCGCCTGCAAGGCTAAGACCAGCGGGCCATGTGGTACTTCGAGCCCTACCTTCAGCTGCTGCGCATCGCCGCCTGTGGTCTGCAGCAGCCATGGCGCCAGCTCAATGAGATGCTCAGAGGTGTGAACAAAGTTACGCCGAGCGAGGATTTGCAGATTTGCATCGAGCACACAGACTTCATGTCGAGTTCGTCCCCAGTCGATGCCGACATAACAGTTGGGTTGAGATTGCATGGTTAAGTTCCTCGGGGATGGGATTGAGTTATACTCAAAAACGGATGAGGCACAGACACCCAACGCCACGGAGCCTGTACTAGGGTTGCTAGAACTCTGACTTCGTATAGGTGATCATTGGGCGTTACCCCATCTAGGCGCGAATCCGCTGCAGGTGTGCAAAGACACTGGCATAAAAAGGGCCGCTCTAGATGGGGTGCCAAATCCGTTTGACAATGGCGATCATGCGCAAGTTCGTACCATCCCATATTCATCTTGTGCATCATCGCCGTGTCGAGAGAATCGTTTTCGCACAAAGTGGGATTTAAATCCCACTTTGTGCGAAGTATTACAGTAATTGATCTTTCATCATAAAACATGACAGAATGTATTCAAATTGGTTGTCAGTTAATGGTACAGGCATAAAATGAACTCAACGCTTCCCATCAACCTTGCAAAACTGCAGCATAAAGCGCACTTTCGCCGATCTTGTACGGCACACCAAGGTAGTGATGCCCGCGCATCAGAGCCAATAACTCCGTCTCCTCCTGGCGCCTGACCGCTTTAATAGCCAGCTTCGACAAATCCATCTTTCACCGATTCAGTTCAACTTTTGAATGCTGATCCATACGCGAATCGATGACAAATATTCAGCTTCGAATGTAAATCAACTCATCTCAAGCAGCTGGCTTGATCAAAAAACAGCCCTGCATTGAAGGCAATGCGCTTGAAATGCTCGACTGGTCCAAATAAAATTAATTCAGTCTGCAGTCCTGAGCACTCGTCCTTCCTCGAGCAGGACGGGCGAACGTCTGCGATAGATGGACCAATTGTTCCTGCATGAATCAATTGACTGTGCGGTCCGCCGTCGCTGAATGTTTCAGCTGCCTTGGGATTGACGCCTGTCAAAAGGCAAATTCACTGTGGAATGCTTTCCTTTGAGTCGTTCGCAGGTTTCTTTGTGCGACGGCAGCTGCGAATCGAATTCAAATTTCCGTACCTCTGTTAAAGAAGGATTATTTATGTCTGCTTCATCAACCAAAATCGACCACGACCCTCTTTTCAAACTGTTGTTTTCTCACCCTTACTTGGTGGAAGAACTGCTGCGCGGCTTTTTTTCTTCACACCCTTGGTGCAAAGGCTTGAAATATGGCACGCTGCAGTCAATGCGAGCCAGTTTTGTCGCCGAACTCAAAGCAAGATCCAAACTAATCCAGCGTCACGCCGATTCCGTGTGGCGAGTGGAAACCGAACGAGGTTCGGTCTGGTTGATTATTGCACTGGAATTTCAGTCGTCAGTCGATCTAGACATGGCAGTTCGGATGCAGGTTTACCGCGCATTGCTGCTGCAGCAGGCAGTGCGAGAACAAAAAAATAAGAAGCAGGGGCGGCGCTATCCGGCGATCATACCGATCGTCATTTATAATGGACTGAAGCCTTGGACGGCAGCTTTGGGAGTGCGGGATTTGATTGAGAGCCAAGATCCGATGTTCCCGGCGCAGTGGTATGCTCAGCAGGAATATTATCTGTTTGATCTGTTTCAGCAGCGTGCGGCAGCTCGGAAGCTGAAGGGAAACGTGATGGCGGGCTTGGTGGGTTTGGAAGGAACCGATTCCTTGGGCGTGACTAGAGAATTGGTAGCCGAGATCAAGTCGAGTTGCGAGAACACAGGGAATGAAGACTTGATGAAGGACTTTTTGAAATGGTTTGTCAAAGATTATATGGTACGAAGGAATCCGCAATTTAGCAAGGAAATAAAAGGAGTGATTGACATGGAAGCGGTAGTCGAAAAATTAGAGGGCTTGACTTCTCTAGAGTTTAGACAAGGTCGAGAGGAAGGAATTGAGGAAGGTATCGAAAAAGGTATCGAAAAAGGTATCGAGAAAGGCCGTCGGGAAGGAATCGAGGAAGCGCAGCTGCGACATGCCCGTAAATTACTTGCAATGGGAATGCGCATCGAAGATATTTGTGATGTTACGGAATTGACGCCGGAGCAGATTGAGCGGCTTCGAGACAACATGAATTGAGTTCGAAATTCTGAACCGTTCGGCCGTCGACAGGTGACAGCGGGTTTCAAACCGTATATTGAAGCTGTAAGCCATCGCCTGAATCAGTGTGACTGGAGACGGAGACGCGGCAAATTTTTTTTGGTCCATAGAGTGATTTGCATGCTGAGTGGTGCGAACAATACCTATCTCTGATCAAAACAAGGGGTATGTTTGCGCGCCTTTAGTCGAATTTCATTCAATCAGGGTAACTAATCATCTCCTCCCCCTCTGGTTGAATCTTGAGCGGCAGATCATTGCCGTTGAAGATGCCATCGTGCAGAGGCATCGTAACCTGATTACATTGATTTGCAGCAGAACATTTGATTCGCCCCTTGACATAAAACAGCCAGTCTATGATGTCAGCATCGTTGAATACACAACCCAGTCTAGATGGGGAAAATGAATCAATTGACTGTGCGGTCCACCGTCGCTGAATGTTTCAGCTGCCTTGGGATTGACGCCTGTCAAAAGGCAAATTCACTGTGGAATGCTTTCCTTTGAGTCGTTCGCAGGTTTCTTTGTGCGACGGCAGCTGCGAATCGAATTCAAATTTCCGTACCTCTGTTAAAGAAGGATTATTTATGTCTGCTTCATCAACCAAAATCGACCACGACCCTCTTTTCAAACTGTTGTTTTCTCACCCTTACTTGGTGGAAGAACTGCTGCGCGGCTTTTTTTCTTCACACCCTTGGTGCAAAGGCTTGAAATATGGCACGCTGCAGTCAATGCGAGCCAGTTTTGTCGCCGAACTCAAAGCAAGATCCAAACTAATCCAGCGTCACGCCGATTCCGTGTGGCGAGTGGAAACCGAACGAGGTTCGGTCTGGTTGATTATTGCACTGGAATTTCAGTCGTCAGTCGATCTCGACATGGCAGTTCGGATGCAGGTTTACCGTGCATTGCTGCTGCAGCAGGCAGTGCGAGAACAAAAAAATAAGAAGCAGGGGCGGCGCTATCCGGCGATCATACCGATCGTCATTTATAATGGACTGAAACCTTGGACGGCAGCTTTGGGAGTGCGGGATTTGATTGAGAGCCAAGATCCGATGTTCCCGGCGCAGTGGTATGCTCAGCAGGAATATTATCTGTTTGATCTGTTTCAGCAGCGTGCGGCGGCTCGGAAGCTGAAGGGGAACGTGATGGCGGGCTTGGTGGGTTTGGAAGGAACCGATTCCTTGGGCGTGACTAGAGAATTGGTAGCCGAGATCAAGTCGAGTTGCGAGAACACAGGGAATGAAGACTTGATGAAGGACTTTTTGAAATGGTTTGTCAAAGATTATATGGTACGAAGGAATCCGCAATTTAGCAAGGAAATAAAAGGAGTGATTGACATGGAAGCGGTAGTCGAAAAATTAGAGGGCTTGACTTCTCTAGAGTTTAGACAAGGTCGAGAGGAAGGAATTGAGGAAGGTATCGAAAAAGGTATCGAAAAAGGTATCGAAAAAGGTATCGAAAAAGGCCGTCGGGAAGGAATCGAGGAAGCGCAGCTGCGACATGCCCGTAAATTACTTGCAATGGGAATGCGCATCGAAGATATTTGTGATGTTACGGAATTGACGCCGGAGCAGATTGAGCGGCTTCGAGACAACATGAATTGAGTTCGAAATTCTGAACCGTTCGGCCGTCGACAGGTGACAGCGGGTTTCAAACCGTATTTTGAAGCTGTAAGCCATCGCCTGAATCAGTGTGGCTGGAGACGGAGACGCGGCAAAATTTTGTTGGATCCATAGAGCGATTCGCATGCTGAGTGGTGCGAACAATACCTATCTCTGATCAAAACAAGGAGTGTGTTTGCGCGCCTGCAGTCGAATTTCATTCAATCAGGGTAACTAATCATCTCCTCCCCCCTCTGGTTGAGTCTTGAGCGGCAGATCATTGCCGTTGACGATGCCATCGTGCAGAGGCATCGTAACCTGATTAAATTGATTTGCAGCAGAACATTTGATTCGCCCCTTGACATAACAGAACAGCTAGTCTATGATGTCAGCATCGTTGAATACACAACCCATTCTAGATGGGAAACTTAAAATTCGGATCCAAAACCACGACCGGGCTGTGTCAGGCCGTCATTGCGCAGATGCTGCCTCATAGCGTTTGCATCGAATCGCATCTGGCCGGCAGCGCTATCTTTAAGCGCGAGCCGGCGGCACTGCACAGGATCGGCATCATCGCCTTCGCAACCGACCCGATGATTTCTCAGATGGTGCCGCTCACGCGCACCGCGCAGTTGCTCAAGATGATGTGTGGACGTCAGATTTGCGAAGCGACTCTTTTGAAATTGGTGCGGCGCATGCATGAGACTCTGACCGGTTGGGAACATGCAGCCATTGAACGGCTGCTGGAGATGTCGGTGCTGCACGCTGATGAAACCTCTATCCGAGTGACCCGCAAAAACCACTGGATCCACAGCTGCTCGTTTGCCGACATCGTGATCAAAATGCGCCATCCAAAGCGAGGTGCCGTTCAGCAACAGCCGAGCCGAGCGCGACTTCTGAATGGCAAAAGGCAAACAGAAGGTCTCAGGAACCTTCTGAAACTTCGATCATGTCCGAGCCTGCAGTCGATGTCCTGCCAAGGATTTTGCTCGCTTGACGCGGTGCAAATCGCACTTGACGGCAATGCGGCGCAAATGCTCGGCTAGTCCAAGTAAAATCATTCTCATTCAATTTTGCCGAAAACTCCCTGCCCGCTTCGGGGAGGGGCAAGCAGTTACGTAAATTCGTAAAATGAGTCATCAACTGAACGATTGTGAGAGACTCAGACAATGTTTTTTGGATTCAGTCAATTCCAAATTGTACTGAAAATAGCTACAGCGCAACTACCTTGAATGCTGTCGCCCTGCTGCCTTGAGGTAAAATTTCTTGACAGTCGAGCTGAACGCTAAACTTTATTGCTGAGAAAGCTATGTTCTTGCTCAGCCATGAGTCTGACTGACATCTGGAAAACGATTATGGTGGAACAAAGGATAATATGGAAGTTAAATTAGAAAATGAGAACGAGTCCGAATGCATTGAACAGCGAATCTTGAAAATGCGCGCTGAAATTGTTGCGATTCAGAAGGAAATAGCTGAGATTCGCAAGGAATCCGAACGACGCAGCGCCGAGATGAAGGCGGAGATTATTGAGATTCGTGAGGAATCCGAACGACGCACTGCCAAGATGAATGCGGGTACCGATTCAATTCTCGAGGAGGACGAGAACGATGCGCTATTGCAGAAGATCCGACAAGATATCGCGGAAACAGCCGAAATCACCAAGCGTAACTACGAGCAGATCGAAGGTATTACCGAGTATTTGGCGATGCCTGAATTCAGACGGATTTTCGATCAGCATTTCAACGCTAAATTCCTAGGCCTTCTGAAACTGAACCTGAAGGAACTGGACGGTCCTTTGAAAGTTGATGCTTGGGGCGTCTCGCGCAGCGGCACCAAGGAGGTGTATCTGGTGGAAATCAAAAAAGAGTTCAGGCACGAGCACTTCCATCAGATGAGGCAGCTGGTAAAGAGATTTCGCAGCTATTTTCCGACATTCAGCGACAGTCCGATCTATACGGTTATTGCGGCAGAGAAGATTAGCGATATTGACCGCCGCAAACTGTGGGAAATGGGGATGTATCTGATCGACATTACAGATTATGAGTTCGAGTTGATGACGCCGCCTGCCGAAGTCGAATTCGAACCGAAAGGCGGATATGGGAGAACAAAAGGGGTGCATGGAGCAGTTTCGCCGCTGGGTCATCTGGTCTGGAACTGCGAATCGGAGCAACAAAAGCTACAGTAACGAATCAGGCAATGTCGTACGGTGACCGGACCGGTACGGCATCACCATATCGAACCGGCGAAATGGAGCATGTGCCGGTGCCGTTGCGACACCATACTGCTTGCTGAAACAATTCAGCGCCGAGTTGACCGAAATCCCATCATCGGGTGTTGTTCGGCAACTCGCGGTATGCCAAACAACCGTTAGAGGGGCAAAATCTCGATATGAAGCACTATTTTCTGAGTGTTGGATTCAAGTTTTTTCGATTCATTAGCTGTTAGAGATCGCATTTCAAACACGAAGCCAGTGGTCGTGATTGAAGACGGGTCAGTGATTTATTCTCGTTGTCTGACGAATGTGGCCAAGGGTGGCACATGAGGTGCGTTCGGCACCCTGAATGGACTGCCGAGTCATTCCCAGAAGCTGATTTTCTGCTTGTGGCAGATTTTCAGCAGTGCGAGCCCGGCATCGCGCAGCTGGCGATAAAAGGTCCAAATCTCGTCGCAATTCGATTCAACTGCTTGGTGGATTCCTGACGGCCTTGTGCTTGGCCTTCTTGACGAAATGCTTCCAAAGCTGAAAGAACCATCTGTTGTTCCCCCGACGTTTTGGTTTCCAGTTTCAGTATGTCATCCTGTTTAATGTCGTTATTGAAATCGCAAACATAACCAAGCACCAACTTGAACATCCTTGCCCGCTCCTCGGCTGGAACATTCCTGGTTCGGTCCATTAGATCCTGCAGGCCGTTCACGTCAAAGTCTCGTACTGTGGACATCGCACGGACCACCGCGTCAATGTTGGTTTTTTCCGCCAGCCCCTGACGGTCAATTTCATTCACGTTGATCAGCAGACATCGGAAGTTGACCGAATACTCGGTCAAAACTCGCAGATGCTGTTCCTGATAATCGAAAAGCAGGTTGCTGAACGTTACCGACCGATGCTTGAACCACGGACTCTGAAACACCATGAACGGCACAATCAGCGACTGAAAGTCATTTTGCAGATACATCAGAAACTGACTGCGAGCGATTTGCTTATCCAGAGCTGTATCCCTATAGCTTTTGTGCTCAAACAACAGGACGATTCCGGCCGTACGCTCACTATCTTTCAGTGTCGTGGGAAACACCAGATTGGCGAATTTCTCTCCCTGCCGGTCTGCTTTAATCCACTGCGACTCGAACCTCAAAGCATCCCAGTCAATAGTCTCAAACAGCAATTTTGGTGCGCCCGTTTGATTCGGCGGCGATACTCAGCCAATCAAGACTGAATCAGTTAGTGGGTGAGCAGTTGCGAAATCTTCAACCTTCTGCCGCTAGGAATCATCTAGGATGTGACCTGTTGCTCAATTTCATTCAAATTATTCGCATTCGCCGCAATCTTTCGCTAGGGAGAACTGAGACATTTCCGAAATTCATGCGCAGAGGGTGACGAATAAAACGGCGACACGGCTCACCGTTCGAGAATTTTTCACCTCGAATCCATCCTTAATATCCACTCCGTAATGACTCTTTCAAAGTTTCTCAGACCTCGTTGTCTTCGCCATCCCATTCAACAGCAAGCAAATCAATAGGATAAAATTTGACTGCTATGCTTGATCTTAAACACTTGATGTGGTGTCTATAGCATTCATTGGAATTTATAATTTTCTTTACGAATTAAACGAAAGCAAGTACTATGAACCATTCAGACCTGTCTACTCTCATTTGGTCTATTGCAGATGACGTGCTTCGCGGAGTATTCAAACCAAGTGAATATGGCCGAATCATTCTGCCCTTCGTTGTATTTCGACGCCTCGACTGTGTTTTGGAACCCAAGAAAGACGAGATTCTTGAACTTCATAAAAAATACAAGGATCAGATTCAAGACACCTCACCTGTGATTCAGAGTGAGATTGGATTGCCGTTTTTCAATTATTCCAAATTCGATCTAGCCCGGCTGAAAAGCGATCCCAACAATATTCGCATAAACTTTGACAACTATGTTCATGGCTTTTCGCGCAATGTCTTTGACATCATCGAGAATTTCTCTGTCGGTCCGTTTGTAGAAAAGCTGGAAAAGCATGATCGGCTCTATATGTTGATTGACAAGTTCACGCAGATCAGTCTGCATCCATCATTCGTTGACAATCACCAGATGGGAACGGTTTACGAAGAACTGCTGCGCAAGTTTTCGGAGATGTCGAATGAAGAAAGCGGTGATCATTTCACGCCGCGCGACATCGTGAAACTGTTGGTGAGTTTTGTCTTTGGCGGTGCTAAAGAAGACCTTGAAGGGAAAGGCAAGATCCGTTCCGTTTATGATCCCTGCTGTGGAACCGGTGGGATGCTGACGATTGGCAAGGAGTGGATTCACCAGAACATCAATGAAAGTCTCAAAATCAACTTATATGGTCAGGAACTGAACGACACCACCTACGCCATCTGCAAGTCAGACCTTTTGATGCTGGGTGAAAATCCAGAAAACATTCATGGCCCCTGCTCATCAATTTCGGATGATCGGCTTCAGGGGCAGAAATTTGATTACATGATTACCAATCCGCCGTTTGGCGTGAGCTGGAAAAGCGAAAAAGGCTTTGTTCTTGAGGAAATGAAGGACCCGAACGGAAGATTTGCTGTCGGTAAGCCTAGGATTTCAGATGGTTCTTTATTATTTCTGCAACATCTGATCCACAAAATGAGTCCTCAGAGGTCTCGTATTGGAATTGTTTTCAACGGTTCGCCTCTATTTACCGGAGATGCAGGAAGCGGTGAATCAGAAATTCGAAAATGGATTATAGAGAATGACTGGCTAGAGACGATTGTCCGTCTTCCCGATCAGCTCTTTTTCAATACGGGGATCACAACTTACTTCTGGATTGTAACGAACAGAAAGTCGGAGGAACGAAAAGGAAAGATTCAGCTGATTGACGGTTCGAGATTTTTTCAGAACATGAAAAAATCTCTCGGTAATAAAAGGAAAGAAGTGAGTGAAGCTCAGTATCGACGACTATTTGAGATCTATGAATCATGTGCAGAAGGAGAGTATTCGAAGATTTATTCAAATGCTTTTTTTGGGTTTACCAGAGTGGTGGTTGAGCAGCCATTGATTGAAAATGGTGTCGTGAAAACCTATAAGTCTGGGAAGCCTAAGCCGGATACCAAAAAAAGAGATTATGAAAGAGTGCCATTGACCGAATCGGTCGAGCAATACTATGAGAGAGAAGTACGCCCTCATCTTTCGGATTCGTGGCTCGACAGAAAGAAGGACAGAGTCGGTTATGAGATCAACTTTTCGAAGTATTTTTACAGGTTCAAGCCTTTGAGACCGCTGGAGGAGATCACTGCTGATCTCAGAACTTTAGACGAAGAGATTGAAGAACTGTCTATGGAGCTGGTCAGTGGATAGGTACTCAGATTACAAAGACAGCGGGATTGAATGGATTGGGGCAATTCCGAGTCATTGGAGCATCAATAGATTAGCTAATTTCTGTACTTTTTCGAAAGGCAAAAGTATTTCGAAACGCGAACTGACGTCCAATGGTTTTCCTTGCATTCTCTATAGCGAAATTTATACAAAATATGAAAGAGTCTTCGAATCGGTTTCTTCGTACGTTGGAGAAAATAAGGCTTTGGGTGCAGTTAAAGTTCAACGCGGAGCATTTCTTTTCACATGTTCTGGTGAAACCAAGGAAGACATCGGCAAGTGCGTACTATATCTTGGAAATTCGGAAATTGCAGTTGGCGGAGACTGTGTAATTGCTAAATTATCAATACCAAGCGATTATTCACTAGAATATATGTCTTATATTTTTAATGCAAACTACGTGAATTTCTGCAAGGAATCAAATTCACGAGGTGACATTATTGTTCACATTTACACTCGCCAAATTCGTGAAATTAGAGTTGCTCTACCACCAAAAAGAGAACAAGTTGATATCTTCCAATTCCTAGATCAAAAAATCTTTCAGACCGATTCCCTGATTGAAAAACTACAGCAAAAAATCGAGCTTCTGACAGAATATCGCACCGCCTTGATCAATCAGTGTGTTACGAAGGGACTGGGCCCTGATGTCGAGATGAAAGACAGTGGGATTGAATGGATTGGGGAATTTCCGAAGCATTGGTTACTCAGTATGTTGAAATATTTCTGTTCGCATATCAATGATAAACGCTATCCCCGTGAGGGAGACATCAAAATTTCCGCAGAAAATGTTGAATCTGGGACCGGAAAAGTAGTAGATTACTACGCCGATTATGGGCATTTAGGGATGGAGTTTCAAAAGGGGGATACATTATTGAACAAACTTCGAGTTTATTTGGCCAAGGTCGTATTTTGTGAATTTTCGGGGCTGTCTATGAGTGAAATGATTGTGCTAAGACCGAAAAAATTTCAATCAAAATATCAGTACTATCTTCTTTCTACCGAAACTTTTATTCACCAATTGGACAGTCTAGCAGAAGGAGTAAAGATGCCTCGAGTTCCAATTGACGGAATTATGAATTCGTATGTTCCAGCTCCCCCGACTAGTGAACAATTTCAAATCTCCCAACACCTCGACCAAAAAACCACCCAGATCGATTCTCTGATTGAAAAACTGCAGCAGAAAATTGAACTTCACAAAGAATATCGTCAGTCACTGATTTCGAACATCGTCACGGGACAAATTCGCGTTACGGAGCTTGCGGAGTGAATGACCTTAATCCAACCGAAGACAAATTTGAAGCTTTCATAGAAGAGCAGCTGCTTTCAAATGACTATAAGTCCCGTCAACATTATGAGTACGACCGACGGCTCTGTCTCATTCGTGAGGATGTGATTGGATTCATCCGCGATACTCAGCCTAAAAAATGGGAAAAACTTGAAAACATCTACGGTATTGACACAGAGAACAAGCTCCTTGCCAGAATCTCAAAATCCATCTCCAACCGCGGCATCACTGAAGTCGTAAGAAACCAGGTAGTCGACCACGGTGTCTATTTGGATCTTTGCTACTTCAAGCCCAAAAGCGGTATGAATCCGAAACATCAGCTGCTGCATCAAAAAAACCGCTTCGTAATCGTCCGTCAGCTTCGTTACTCGAATCAAAACGAAAAATCCATTGACATGGTGATTTTCTTAAATGGACTTCCTCTCACTACGATGGAACTAAAAAACCAGTTGACGGGACAAACCATAGTTGATGCCCAAGAACAGTATCAGGAAGACCGAGATCCAAGAGAACCTCTGCTTAAATTCAAAAGATGTGCGGCACATTTCTGCGTGGACAACGACAGGGCTTCCATGACGACGAAGCTGAATGGCGAGAAAACTGTGTTTTTTCCCTACAACAAAGACATGGAAAATCCTGCCGTCGATCATGATTACCGCACCGGCTACATTTGGAAGGAGATTCTTACGCCTGAATCGTTGCTGGATATTGTTGAGAATTTTGTCCATGAATCGGAAGAAAAGAGCTATCACTTTGATGAAAAGACTGGGAAAATCAAAACGAAAAAATCTAAATCCTTGATTTTCCCTCGTTATCACCAGCTTGATCTGATCCGAAAACTGCGCGGGCAGGTAAAACAGGACGGAGTCGGGACGAATTATCTCGTTCAGCATACAACCGGTTCCGGCAAATCGTATTCAATCGGCTGGCTTTCCCATACCTTGACCTCTCTTTATCGATCTGAGGATGAATCGAAGCGGATGTTCGATACGATTGTTGTCGTGACGGACCGAAAAGTCTTGGACAATCAGTTAAGGACAACCATTCAGTCGCTCGAGAGAACAGCCGGTGTAGTCGGTGGTGTTGAAAGAGGATCAAAGGAACTCAAAGAGTTTCTGGAAAAAGGCAAGGATATCGTTGTTACCACCATTCAGAAGTTTCCGTTCATCTCCGACACCATCGCTACCTTGAAGCAGAATTCGTTTGCCGTGATCGTTGACGAAGTGCATTCCAGTCAGTCTGGAGAGATGAGCAAGGAACTGAAAAAAGTGCTGTCAACGGTTGAGAACGATGGCGAGTACGATTATGAAGAGATGCTGGCAGAAGTGATGAAAAGTCGAGGCAAGCAGGCGAATCTCTCTTTTTTCGGGTTTACCGGCACGCCCAAGGAGAAAACGCTGGAAATATTCGGTACCAAGAGTGCGGTCGGTCAGTTTGAACCGTTCCATATTTATTCGATGCAGCAGTCCATACACGAACGATTCACTCTGGATGTTCTCGCAAACTATACGACTTATAAGCGCTATATGAAGCTAAATCAGCTCTGCGCAGAAGAAATGGATCTGCCTGTGGCAAAAGCGACGGCAAAACTTTTGAAATATGTCGATACTCATGAAGGGACGATCGAATACAAAGTCAGCATCATGCTGGACCACTGGATCAAAAAGGGTTCAAAGGAAATTCAAGGACGCGCCAGAGCAATGATTGTCACACGCTCTAGGCAGCACTGTGTTCAATATTTCCGAGAAGTCAACAGGCAGCTGCAGGAACGGGGATTGAAATACCGGGCATTGGTGGCATTCTCCGGAGAAGTCCAGTACAAAGGAAATTCATTCACCGAATCTGGACTGAATGGGGAGATCGAGCATAAAGGCGATATACCACTTGGACTGAAGAATCCGAATTTCAGGATTCTGATCATAGCCAACAAGTTTCAGACTGGATTTGATGAGCCCTTGGTGCAGACCATGTATGTTGACAAAACCCTGCATGGCGTTCAGTGCGTTCAGACTCTGTCTCGACTGAACCGTACCATGCGAGGAAAAACGGCCACTTTCGTTTTGGATTTCGTCAATCACGCGGACGAAATTAGAGAGTCATTTCAAAGATTTTATTCTTCCACCATGCTGGAAGGAGAGTCAGACCCCAATTCTTTGTATGATACCAAGGTTGCAATCGAACTGGCCGGACTGTACTTTCCCCAAGAAGTTGACGAATTCTGTAAGGTGTTTTTTGATCCGAATCGTGATGAAAGCGAATTTCACGCAATACTGGATAAAGTGGTGGACCGGTATCAAGCCATTGAAGATGATGATGAGCAGGAAGAGCTCAAGTCAAAGATTCAGAAGTACATTCGCATGTACGGTTATATGTCACAGATCATTACATTCGCGGACATCGAACTGGAGAAGACCTACATCTTTCTGAAGTATTTGAACAAGAAACTGCCGAAAAGAGATTCTGACAGGTTTGATCTTTCCAACTATGTCGACCTAGACTCGCTTCGCATTCAGAAATCTCATGAAAAAATGGAGATGCTCGAAGGTGAAGAACATGTTGGTACGCCGCCAGAATTTGACGACTTCGGTAAGGCTGAACCGATCAGAGATTTGCTTTCGGAAATCATCAGACAGATCAATGAGAGATATGGTTTGAATCTGACCGAGGATGACAAATTGAATGTGGAAAGAGTGCGAACTGGATTAAATGAGGATGGGAATCTTCAAGTCTACATGGATGGTGACAGCTCGCTGGAAAATAAAAAGGTGTATTTTAGAGAGCAGTTTGATCAACGCATGGTTGGACTTATCAGCGACAGCATTGGGTTTTACAAAAAACTGGAAAACCACCCAGAAGCCAAAAACATGATTTTTCAACATTTGTTTGCAGACTATCAGAAGCAAAAAATGCCATCTGCTTTACCGAGACGCTGATTACTGATACGAACTTTAACCATGATTGTGGAATGGAAATTTCAATAGGTTAAAATTTCAATAGGTTAATCTTCCTGATGGTTTCCAATTCGAATTTGACACGCTATTGATTCCAACATCTTGGGAGAATTTACGATTAAATTTGAATTTGATCTCGGTTATAAACTCTGGGTCATTGATTAGATTGTGCGATCAGATATAGGCCATTAACAAAATTATGACTGTACCGAAAATCGGAGATTTCGCTACTGTGTACTCTTGAAATTCTCTCCGAACTTGATCAAAACGACGGTTTTGGTCGGTCATCAAGTTAATTGTTCTTGAATTTTCTCACTTGAGGCTGAAAAAAGTTTCAATAAACAGATTCTTCGGACAAACACGAAACATGACTTCGAATTCCAATGCAATGCATTACTCAATTTGGTATTTCTAGCTGATGTTTGCTGTTCAAATGTGTCTAGGGAATGTTCCAAATACGTAATGGTGGAAGGAAACTTCAGCTGAAGATGTTGTTGTTCGGAGAGGTTGACATGCACCTAACGCAAAGGAGTCAGCGGTAATTCGGAATATTCCAGAAAAGGACCGAAACACTACCTTTGAAGATACATCCGGTTGCCCTTTTGTCCTTCGCTGAAAGAACGTACCAACTCTAAAATCTTCTTTTATGTAAAGCTGCGTTTCGTTTCTCAACTTCCGTACGAACAGAATTAGAAGATATGTCTAATCGATTGACTGAAACTTCATTCCTGCCAACCGGCGGCAGAAATCTTTTACTCTAGTACCCGAACGACTTCTAGTATCTCTATTTCAAACGGCTTTTTTCGCTGTCGTTTCAACAAACTATTCTCTGCCAAGACTTTCTGCCGCTTTTATTGAAAGTGAAATTTCACTGTCGAATGCATGAGGCATCAGGAAATGCTGAATCTCTTGAATTTGGACTTGAGATTCTCGTCCAATAATCTCTCGGCGTCAGTTTCTCGAATCCTACCTTTATGATTGTTGCTACGTGTGAATAACGCTCCAGAACCGTCGCTGTCAATAATGAAAAATATTCCACTTCCCGCGCTAGGATTCCTAAAATCGATTGCGATACTGCCTTCGCCCATTGGGTAAATGTCTGGTTGTTCTTCTACAAAGCTAGAAATGTGTTCAATCAATGACTTCGCTTTCCGAATCGATTTTTCAGATGGCACTTCAATACCTTCATCCAAAGCCTCTTCGCGACAGTCCGCTAGGTCAGCTAGCGCCGCCTCCGACCAGATGCCAAATTCTTGAGGGGTTTTGCGTCCAGCATCAATTTGCTGTCTAGCTTGCTTATTCTTGCTTATTGATTGATTCGTCAATTTCAGCACTTAATATTTGGGACGTTTCATCACCCGATTGATGATGCCGTTTCAGGAAATAAGTAGGACCGTGTTGAATCGAAGTTTGTTTACTATATGAGATTCATTCAAACTCATTTGTCCGAGAGTTTGATTGCTTCAAAAATATTTGAAGCCCTGATTTGAATCCTAAGAGTAAGTTTTTGAACATACTGTCTTAGTCAATTTGTAACTTTTCTCTCCCCAGTACCAATTATAACTTCCTAATACGATGCGTGGCAGCGTCAATATCCCGGCGAGAATGAGCTGTGTTCTTGTCGCTCGTTTCCTGTCTTTCCCTTATTCTCGGAGAGTCGCCTCTCAGAACTACCGGTTTCGGGGTCTGCTCTGCGTTCACTCGCGTTCCGCAAATACTCGGCCAACCCTTATCGAATAAAAAAAAGATTTGCTTCAGCTATGAACACAACGACACAAATAGTGTATATAAACTGTGCATGTCAAATGAGCTCATCCAAATAAGCCCACCCGCGGAGTTTTCGGATTCGGAAAGTGGTGCATCAGCACCTTTTCCAGACAATTCGTAACGCGGTCGAAGCAGGAGCGTATTCAGTTGAAGTGTGATGTGAACAGTTGGCGGGCTCTGGCTCAAAAATGGAAAGATAAATATTTCCAATTGGAGCAATCCCAGCAGGACCATGAAACCCGAGCGTATTTGAAGCTGCAGGAGAAACATCGCCAGCGGACTGAGGAATTGGAGCGGTCACAGGCACGGGTATTGCAGTTGGAGAAACAGGTCAATGCTAAAACGAACGCACAAAGGCACGTTTCACAAAATCAGCAAGAAACATTTGAATCGCTATGTAAATGAGTTTGTAGTGCGTCCTAATCTCCGTGAAGAAGATACTATCAACCAAATGGAAATTGTTGTCGCTGGCATGATTGGAAGGCGAATCATGTATAGAGATTTGGTGTTGGTGAAGACGGCAGAATGAATTTCATAAATAATTGAACAAAGATGACTAAAAATGCACAAGAAAACGAAACAATTTGAAGAATTTTTAAAAGAAGATAGGGTTAGAAAAAAGTTTTTAAGTTATTCCATTGACCGTCAAGATGAAATTATTGACAGAATCCATCGAGAAGAATTTAAAAAGGAGGCAATAGAAGCTAAAAAAGCTCATAAAGATGCTGGAAAAAATCCACACAATTACTATTGGTATTGATTTGAATGTCTAGGCTCAGACGTGAATGGGAAATATTTAGTAATTTCAGTATCAAAAAACGTATTGAGGAAATGGCTCAAGAACCATCTTGGGGAAAAATATGGTGGAGACAAAGAACAATTAATGCCAACTATGAATGAACAGCAAGATGTGTGGGATGCCATTGTAGATTTGAAACAATTTCCTGAACGAGGTTAGGATTTAAAATTACTTGAACTAATGTCTATTCGAGCAGCCAACAAAAAAGTTAGAGTGCACTTTACAATGAATGAATTGAAAAAGAATATTTACATTACTAGAATTGAATTCAGAGCCAAGTTATACCGTCCAATTAGTGAATATTTTGATCTGATTGGTGATGATCTTTAACTACTTTGCGAATAGTGACCAGTTGAATTAATTGATATTTTCATGGTTAGATGTACAAATATGAGCAAATCAGAACGACCGCCTTACCTATCAGATAGTCTTTATTTTGACTCAAAAAGATTGCTTGATGAAAGCGATTTTGGAGTATTTAAATCCAGTAATTATTTTGAGAGTAAATTCAGTCCGAAATTGATTAAAGAACAAGAGAGAAGATTTAAAAACAATCAAAACTATGAAAAAATAATTACCCGCCAATAACATTTCCGACGAAGTTCGCATGAAAGCAATGGCGACGGTGAGAACATTCATGGGGCTCCTGTCTTTATCAGAAAAAGAATTAAAAAATAGAACAAAAATGGCTGCAAAGACATTTAAGAAATGAGGATCATTATCATTTAACAATTTGTGTAGTCAACGACATAATTCTGCGTTCCAACTTGGATATTCGCTAAGTTGTTCAAACCGCAACCCTTTTTGCGCCAAAGTGCTTCAGTCTATGTCATAGCCTCCATAAACCTGTACCATTTAATACTCCCTGATTCATAGGAATGAGGGAGTTGATCCACCGCAATCAATTAATTGATTGCGGTGGATCAAAATCGAGAAATTGAACCGATCATCAGGAACGAGCACCGCTATGAATTTTTTAAATTACCGAGCCGATGAGCTCCAGATTCACTGCCGCGATGTTCCCTCAGATTGGGCACCCCATCCAGAGCAACCTTTCCATGAACTGTTTCTTTGAACACCTAGGGCGGATTCGTGCCTGGATGGGGAACTCGCCGAAAACACTCATGCGAAGTCTGTGTCTTAGAGCACCTGTACAGGTCCGGAGTGACGGCGAGGATGCCCCATCTAGGTCGAGTATAAATCAAATCACAATGGAGTCACATGATGTCAGAAAATTCCACTTGTTTTGTCGGCATTGACTGGGGACGAAAGTTCCATCAGTTCTGTGTCCTTGACCACGACGGTCAAGTAGTCGCACAACGTACCTGCCAGCATCTGGCCGAGCCGATCCGTCAGATGGCGCTGTGGCTGTTGCAGCAGGTCGATCACCAGGTCGAGCAGCTGAAGATCGGCTTGGAAGTTCCAACCGGTCCGTTGGTCTTGGCGCTGCAGTCTTTTGGCCTGACGCTATGGTCCATCAATCCCAAGCAGTCGAGTCGCTTTCGCGACCGCTTCTCGGTCGCCGGCGCCAAGGACGACCGACGCGATGCGCAGGTCATCGCCAGTGCGCTTCGCACCGATCAACACGCCTTTCGGGAGGCGCCCGTACTCACCAAAGAGCAGCGCACAATGCGCAGCCTAGTGCATTGCAGAGGCAGATTGATTCGACAAAAAGTCAAATTATCCAATCAGTTAAATGAATTGTTAGTGGCCTGTTTTCCAGCTCTGTTGGAAACTGTCGAAGACGTGGCTCAGAGCTGGTTTTTAAGTTTGCTGCAGCAGGCACCGACTCCACATCGAGCCCAGCAGATGACCCGCAGTGAGCTGCAGATGTTGCTCAAAAAACATCGCATCCGTCGTTTCGATGCCGACACTTTGTTGCCAATTCTGCGCCAGCAGCCGTTTCCAGGCGTCGATCCGATTGCTCCTCCAGAAGCCATTGAGATCGCAGTCCTAGTGCCACAATTGCAGTTGGCGCTGTCACAAATCAAGGACATCGAGCGTCAAATGGATGCGGTGATTGAACACTGGTGCCAAGCGCCTCTCGAAACCAACTCAGACTCGATCAGCGACGTAGAAATTTTACGTTCGATCCCAGGGATCGGCAGAAATGTCGTGTCGGTGCTGCTGTCGGAAGCGCCACAAGCCATTGAACAGCGAGATTATCAAGCTCTCAGAACGCTCAGTGGCGTCGCCCCGGTGACTCAACGTTCGGGCAAAAAGACGGTTGTCTGCCAGCGGCGAGCCGTCAACAACCTGATGCAAAATGCACTGTATCACTGGGCTCGCGTCGCCTGTCAGCACGATGCGAAATGCAAACGGAAATACGACTGCCTGAAAGCCCGCGGCAAAACTCACGGACATGCTTTACGCTGCGTCGGCGACCGCTTGCTCAAAGTGCTTTGCACGATGCTGCAGAACAACACTTTATATGAGCCTCAACTGCCTGCAACTGCCACCGTTGCCTGAAACAATTTGATGTCGCCGACAAACTCAATGGAGAAGCTATTTTGACTTGACAAAGGATACGAAGTCCGCTCTGGCTGGTCCCAATCGGAGCGTCAGTTGTTATGTGAGTTTCGCACACACTGAAAAGAAGTGCTTTTTCAGGGCGCACGAAAAAGACGGGGTAACCAAGTCTTTACAGTAAATTTGGTTTAGTGTTGAACGTACCCAATGTGCCCTGATTCGTAGAGACTAAATTTGCAATTCAAACAGCGCGTGAATTTAGGAGATTTATTCAGCGATCTTCATTATAGCGGGCAACTTCTGAGAGCCGTTCAAAGTCATCAGATTTCATAAGATTAGGCTCTGCCTTGGATATCACCTTCAGCAATTCTCCTAAAATATCACGATATCTACTGTCATGAAAGATTTGATTTATCAGGATTAAAGAGGCACAGGGTTGCTTGCTCACAAGTTCGTTCTTTTGCCCCTCCTTTTCAAGAAAATAAAGAGTAGCGCACCTTTTCTCAGGAACCATTATTTCCTTGATTTCGTCAACGCAAATATAGAGTGTTGCACTATTCCTAGCGCGTTGTGGAACTTTGAAGATGATCGTTTGCCTCAATTGTAATTTGGTTTCTATTGAGGTCTGATTCAAGACTGAAAATTTCTTCGGTAGAGTTCCGTCGGATATCCACTTCCTTCCTTGCGGTTGTTCACAATCTCGTGGACACGTTTCCAAGTAGTGAAAACTAGCTTTCTCGCTTGTGCATAGTCACGAGACATTTGTTGTCTGTTCATGTACTACAGACCAAGGATTGGCGACCATTCATCAAAGAAATCTCGCTCAATCCGACAGATATCTGCTCCACGAGGTATCCAGCTGCTGTTTGAAACAGAACAATTGTCTAGCGGACAAACAGTACGCTCTGTAAATGGACAATAAAATCCACCGTTTTTCCCACTGCAACGTTTACAAAGGTGATTTTTCAATTCGCGTTTTATTTCTGTCTCAACAATCTTTCGGTTAACTCCACCAGTAAAGAACAGCTCTTCGTCGTCGAAAGTAATAAACTCATTTTTTTCATTTAAATTCTCTAATTTCGCGTCTACTTCATCCAACCAAAAATAATTTCCCATTTCCGAAAAAGGTCCCTTGTATAACGCATCTTCAAATAACTCATTTATGATCTTTTTTTCCGAAATTGATGTTGCCAAGTACGCGCAAAGCGCGCGTTCTGAAAGAATCGGACCCGGAAACTTCATTATGGCATTTACGAGTAAATGTCCAAGCAAATAGGTGATTATTTGAACCAGATGAGGTTTAATTTCGCTACTGGTTTCACTAGATGAGCTGACATGCTGAACTATTGATGAGTTGTTCATCACGATTCTAGACATGTAAAGCGAAAAATGGCTGTCTAAATATTGGCGATTTAGTAATTTTGCGAGCACCGCAGATAAGCTCGGCAGTGATGTATAGGTAGATTCGTCCCTGATTAGCGTTTCTCGAATTTCCAAGAACCCAAGAAAAACATTGGCGATGAATGGGGCACAATCACTGTCCTTTGCAGGAATCCGAAATTCAAACAGATCTGGTGTTTTTGTAAGAGCTGTGGCATCAGCTCGTGAATAGTCGCCAACAGGTAAAAATCTTCGTTTGCACCACCCAACAACAGTGTCACCGAATAATCCCCGCATTCCAGACCTAGTTAAGTCGTATTCTGTGGCAACCAATATAGTATCTTCATCAACTAACTTCTCAAAATCGGCAAATGGATCCGTGTGTTCTTCGCTGGGACTCCATTTCCGAATGTCAACTTGTTTCGACTTCAAAATTTCTTTCAGTGCTGAGTCTAGATTCCTAAGATACTCACACTCATCATCAACCAAAAGAATAGATGGAATTGGCGTCATGCTAGTCATTTTCGTTACACTACTGTTATAGGCAGCCGAATTCGTATGCAGGTCGAGAATCCAGCAGGTGGATTGACAATATCTGTTCGGCCGCCAAATGATTCGACGCTCCGCCTCGCCAATGTAAGACCCAGATCAGATTCGACCCCAACGGATCAAATTGAGACTGAGTTGTGGAAAACAGGGGATCGAACACATATTCTCTAATCGAAGTGGGAATTCCAATTCCAAATATTGCCAATTTACGTCATTCCAAGCGAGAAATTGCGATTTTTTCGGGAGAATATCCCCGCTTTGATGTAACTGACTTAAGTGCATTTGTATATCAATGAAGGGAGATTCCGTTGGAGAGAGACAGGTACCAAGGGAACCACCAAGTCAGATATGATGTTTACAGCCATATTAATTTTTCTCTGTTTCGCATATTTGCCGCAAATTCGCTCAACTTGCTGAATTCTAGGTTTAACGGGATGTTCCTTACTTAGACGCATTTCTGATCCTCCAATATAACCAGAGGAATACTTCACAGACTCCTTCAAATTGTCATCATAGACTGCGAATTTCAGCGTCAGTTCCTTAAAACACTCGTCGTGGTTGCCCAAATCAGCTATATCCGCATGAGCTGTCTCAAGTTCTTGAAGCGAAATGCCAAATTCATGAGTCATAAAGTCCGCAACGACACCGAGGAGGCTCATCACCTCAAGCTGCTCTGTCGCTCCCTAGTTGCCCCTTCATGCTCTTCAGCGTACCTGAGCGTTTGCGAAATTGTACCTTTAATTCGATATTTGTCGCTATCCGAGATATCAGGATCGTTTTGAACTTGAATTATCGCGGAATTTGCTTCCTCTTTTATGGACTTTAGGAGATTTTCTCGGTTAATTTAGTCTTGCTCTGTTGAATTCGGCGGTCGACACAGTCTATCGCTTCCACTGCACCTCGAATGAGATCAAAGAGGCAAAAAATCTTTCTTTTCGACAAATCCTTCCCGGTCCGCAGCAGCTATCAGTCCTTCGTCTTTTTCCGGGCTGACATCTCTTACCTTTTGTCATTCTACAGAAACTATGCCTATCAGCTGTCCGGACAGCGGTTATCGCAACATCCAGTTCTCTGATGTTGAACCATGTTCCTCGTCTGACATTGGAAAATGTTTTTCTGCGATAGAAGATCGAGGGTTGCGGCGATTTCGGGCAGCATCCGCGTCAGTTAGAAGCTAGTCGTTCGAATCCATTCCATATGGATAAATTCGAAACTTTCTATCAAACACGGCTACCCCTAAATTTTGGGCAATCTATGAGTAGGCACGGCGACCATCGACCTTCAAATTCGCAAATGCACCTTTTCGACGCGGGATAATTCGAAAGATTTATGCAAAGCTTTAAACAAATCTTTCATTTTTTCTTTACCGGCAGGGTGATAGGGGCGCGCATGGATCAGTGCGATGTCGAGTCGGGCGCACACCAGGGCCAGATGCTGCGAACGATAGTTGGCGCCGTTGTCGACGTACAGCCGCTGCGGCAGGCCGCGCCGCAGCAGTGCCTGTGAGACTGTGAAAGTATTGCCAAATTAGTTTAAATTAGTGGATTATGAATATTTATCTCATTGATTTAATTGATAATAATATTTGTTCTGATTCAGAAATCTACGAAAATGAGAATACTTTCACAGCCTCCTGTTTGAGCACCACCAGAAAGTCCTGCGCCTTTTCCGAGCGAGCAAAGGACGTATAGGGAATGACGCGGGTGGCATCGTCAATGATGGCGATCGGATAGCTGCGATGACGACGCTGGCCGACCTTGATTTTGGGGTCGTGCATGACGTCGGACATCCTCAGTTCACCGGCGTGGCGATAGGCGAAACGCGGACAGTCCGGGGCGGTTCCCGCGGTCTGCTGCATCAGACCTTCGCGGCGCAGCAGACGGCGAACGGTGGAGTCGTGCAGCTGCGTCGTCGCCGGCAGGTGCGTCTTTGCCTGTTCGATGACTTGGCGCACCGCCAGCTGTGGGTTTTGACGTTTGATGGAGATCAGACATTCCATGGTTTCGACCGACATGCGTCGGAACTGGCCGCGGTCGCGGCGCACTTTGGGCTTTAAGGCTTTGAAGCCGCCCTGACGATACAGGCGCATCCAGTCGCGCAGGGTCTGTTCCGACACTCGGATGCGAGTTGAACCCGGAATGACGTGCGGCTGCGCCGCCAGGTGGCGCAGGCGTTCTGCGGTTTCGGCGCCAGGTCGCAGGCGCAAGAGTTCGCAGATCAGTCCGTGGCGAAACAGCGCCACGTCCAGACGATGCTGTTCAGGGTCTTTTTTAATACATTTCCTCCATGCTTGGCAGTGTTGCATTCGATTCAGACCCGAGTTTTAACGAATCGGCTCGAATCATGCCAGATCAACAAGTGTTGGCGTTCTCGGGCGGGTCGGTCGACGAACGAATCTGAAAAAATCCAAGCGGAGGCGGCAGACAGTGCAGATGTTCGGAGCAATGCTATCGCAGCACCGACAGCAACCAGGGCGCATTGAGTGCCGCCGTCTCGACAAAGTCGGCATTGTCTCGAAAGTGCCGCATCACTTTAAGCGGTTCTTGGTCTTGTTCGACGGCGACAGCAATTTGTTCGAGTTGCTTCAGGCTGCCGGTTATTCGCGCCGCAAGTCTAATCCAATGAAAATCCCAAATTGCATTCGCTAGTTCACCTGCGATAAATTGTAAATATAGTAAACTTGCTGCTAATTCTCTTTGTTGTAGTTTATATAATTTCCCAAAAGTCGCCCCGCAGTTGTTATATGAGTTTCAAAATAAATCGTGTGTTGCAAAAGTGGCCAGACCACGCTGTTGCGACCTTGCGCTGGCTAAGAAGTGAAGGAATAGACCACCGTCTCGCTGACAAATACGTTCGGTCCGGCTGGTTGAAGCGACTTGGCCATGGTGCCTACGTGCGAGCGGGCTCAACCGTAGATTGGCCTGGAGGTGTCCATGCTCTCCAAACACAGCTAGGGTTTGATGTGCACCCCGGAGCTATAACGGCGATGGACCTGCGCGGACGCGCTCACTACTTAGCGCTTGGAGGAACACGTGAAGTCATCCTGTTTGGTAATTCTGGAATCAAACTTCCATCTTGGTTCAGGCGTCATCAGTGGTCGCAACCTGTTACCTTTGTAACAAGCGTCACACTTGGCGACGGCTACAAAAGCACCTCAACGGTAGAGGTTGAAGGCGTTAAGATCGCAGTCTCCACCTTGGAGCGGGCTGCTTTCGAAATGATGTATCTTGTACCTCAGCGACAGTCCTATGAGGAAGCTCAACAGATTATGGAGTCATTGATGACGATTCGCCCACAGGTGGTTCAGCGCTTGCTCGAGACCTGCACGTCTGTAAAAACAAAACGGCTATTCATGCACGCCGCCGAGCAGGTTCACTGCCCGTGGCTGTCACACCTTGATCTATCGAAAGTTGATTTTGGGTCCGGGCGACGAAGCATTCACGCTGGTGGACAGCTAGACAGCAAGTACGACTTGGTGATAGCTGACCCAAACCCTCTATAGCAAGAATCATGGCACTGTCAAAATCTTATAGAGCACAGGTGGAATTGATGATTCGTTGCCTGCCAGCTGTTGCGCAAGTTCCCGAATTCGCGCTGAAGGGTGGAACTGCGATAAACCTGTTTTACCATAACATGCCGAGAATTTCAGTGGACATAGATCTTACGTATCTGCCGGTTACTGATCGAGAGACTGCTCTTTGCAACATTCATTCTGGGCTGACTGCCATCGCAGAGTATATCCAACAAATGGTACCACGAACACAAGTTCAACTGAATGCCAACACACTCAAGCTGCTTATCACCATAAACGGCGTACAAGTCAAAGTCGAAACAAACAAAATCATGCGCGGTAGCATATTGCCTCCCGTCAAAAGCAACCTTTGCTCAGCGGCGCAGGTACTTTCCGAGGAATTTGCGAACATCCGCCGGCTGGATGCCGCGGACCTCTATGGAAGTAAAATTTGCGCTGCTTTAGACCGCCAGCATCCACGTGACCTTTTTGATATCATGCTTCTGCAAACTGAAGGTGCAATACCTGAAAAAATTCGTCAAGCATTCGTTGTCTATCTGGCTGGGCACAATCGCCCAATCGCAGAACTATTGTTACCCAATCAAAAGCCACTTGAAAGTCTGTTTTTCCAACAATTCTCCGGTATGACGGCTCAACCAGTTGAATTGAATGACCTCGAGGCTGCTAGAGTTCAGCTTTTTGATTGGGCGGCAACAGCTCTCCTAGAAAACGAACGAAGATTCCTGCTGTCAATCAAACAAGGTAAGCCTGACTGGGCTCTTCTGCCTTTCAAAAGCATCTCTAAGATGCCCGCAATTCAGTGGAAATTGCACAACATTCGGAAGATGAGCACACGAGCTCATACGACAGCACTGACTAAATTGCGTGACATACTCGAAATTTAGGAAAAAGATACTTTCAATTTGACAGGATTTTCACAGGGTGGAAACCTATCTTGTTTTCTTGTAATGATTTGAAGGAGTACAGTGACACAGAATTTGTGAACTCGTGAGGCATCTTTTTTATTTGAAACAAATTTTTTGATGCCAATTTGAATATTGATTCCGCTCACCAACTCCCCTATATATGGATGATAGTTGGTGCATTACTATTGAGATTCCCGAGAACTAGGACTGAATGCAGAGAAAACAAAATGCGATTATAGACAATCGTCACAATCCGCTTCTGAACCTAGCATCAAATCACAAGGCTATTCGATTATCTGAATTCGTCGCAGACTATCAGGTAATTCATGTGATGTGAAAATATCTGCAAGCGCAGAAAAAAATTTGGTCAATTGCGATATTCAGATATAAAGCAATTACTTTACGAAAACTGTTTGGCAACCGCCATGCCAATGAATATCGCCAATATTGAAAATACGGCTGAACTGACCGCGTAAATCAAAGATTCGGCAATTCGACCCTGTTGGAACAACATCCAGAAATCCAGCGAAAAAGCTGAAAACGTCGTATACCCGCCCAAAAAACCTGTAATCAGCATTGGAGCAAATTTTCCTGGCTCGCCCTCTAAACAGCCCAGCATTACGTAAGCGAATCCAATTAAAAGCGAGCCGCTTACATTCACGAACAGGGTCGCATAGAAGAAATCACTCGTCCAAAAACGCAGGAGTGCGATACCTGCAAGATATCGACTTACAGCACCGAGAGCGCCACCAACAGCGATTTGAGAAATCGTCCAAATCATTAAAGAGTCGGTCTACTCAAAAATCACTCGAACTGAGTCCGAAAAATTCCAACAAGTAAACCGTTGACGCTGACTGTCTGCTGGGAGGCGATGCACAAAAGATCAAAGTTTGCGCCAGATGCTTCCACAGTCTGACTCCTGGTCCAGATAATCAAGCCAGTTTTCATGCAATTCGATTTCTTCCTCTGTTGCGCGCACGACAACTATGTCAATTGCTTTCTTCCTTTCATGAGCCGGCTTCATTCCAGTGCCTGCAGTGCCTGTCGCCACGATGCTTTCCAGCTGCAATGAAGTCTGACCACCAGTTAACGCTCTGTAGACCTTGACAAGAATCTCAGCGTCCAGAAGTGCGCCGTGCAGGACGCGCTTCGAAAGATCGATGTCGTATTCCAATGCCAGCGCATCCAGACTGTTCCTTCTGCCTGGACGCATGCTACGCGCCAGTTCAAGCGTATCAATTACTTCGCAGACTGATTCCAGCGGAGGATAATCTTCATTGCTTCTCTTGAATTCATGATTCAGAAAACCCAAATCGAACGGAGCATTGTGTATTACGAGAACAGAGCCTTCGATAAACTTAAAAAGTTGGGGTGCGATTTCAGGAAAAATCGGCTTGCCACTTAAAAAGTCATCGTCAATTCCGTGAATTTCCAAGGCCTCTCGCTCAACTTTCCGCTGTGGATTGACGTACTCATGAAAAACACTGCCAGTTGGTGTTCGATCATCCAACTTGACGCAGGCGATTTCAATGACTCGATGTCCTTCGCGAAAGTCCAGTCCAGTAGTTTCAGTATCCAATACGACTACTTTACGCATGATTCATGCCTATGCCGAAGGTACTGCATTTCTAGCTAGATCATCCGCGCGCTCGTTCCAGGAGTTGCCGCTATGACCCTTCACCCATTTCCATGTGACATTATGCTTCGAGTTAAGCTGGTCCAGCTCCTGCCACAGATCAGCGTTTTTAACAGGCTTTTTTGCCGCGGTTCTCCAGTTGTTTCGCTTCCAGTTGTGAATCCACGTCGTAATGCCATTTTGCACATACTTGGAATCTGTGAAGAGCGTTACATGACATCGCCGCTTCAAAATCTGTAAAGCCTCAATGACAGCAATCATTTCCATTCGATTGTTCGTTGTGCGAACCACTCCGCCGGAAATTTCCCGCTCATGTTCATTCCACAGCAAAACAGCGCCCCACCCGCCGGGTCCGGGGTTTCCCCGACACGCACCGTCCGTGTAGATTTGTACGTGTTGAATTGATGATTTTGTTTGTGAAGGCATTAATTTTCAGTTTTTTGAATTCGAACCATCAATCGATCTTTCCACCACGGGCTGCAAAACAGCGTGTTTCTTCTTCAAATGGCGTTGAAACATCTTGCTTCTGTTCAAGCGGACTGCCATTTCTTTCTTTCGTGCGACAAGAACGTAAACTGAGCCGAATCCTGACCAAAGACGGCTTCCTGCATTTTCCAGAAATTGACGGCTTTTTCTGTGCCGATTCGACATTGATGGCGGCTGGAAAAAAACCATCTCGCACGCAATGGATTCAAATCCCAATAGTGACAGCCAATCCCGCACGCGCAGACTGGAGAGAAATTTAGCCTGATGCAAAGTCATGCTCCGATAGCGATTGCAATATTTCATGAAACCTAAAATGCTCTTAGGGTTAAATCCAATGATCACTACGACACCTTCTGGAACAATGCACTCAGAAATTTCACGAAAAACATCATGTGGTGCATAACTGAATTCCAAAACATGGGGCAAGACCAGCAAATCAATCGATTTAGCCGCGAATGGCAGCCATTCGCCTTCCGCGACCACATCACATTTTAAATCACCTGAGTCCCAAGTGCTGACTTGACATTTGATTTCCGACGTGATTGCATCCAAATAATGAAATTGAGGGAATTGTGAAATCTGCATCGCAACGCGATAATACTGCTGCGGCAGCAGTTTGTGGCACCTGAAACGTTCAGCTCGTATGACTTCTTTCCCGAGTGAAGTTGTCCACCAGAGAGTATGAGATGTTATATCATTGATATTATTCAATATAATATCCCCATTCAGATTTTTGAATTCAATCGCTCAACCAATAAAAAACCGATTTGGATTCGCCAAATGTCGTATAGTTTGAGCTCATTCTTGTACAAGTCGTATTTGTTATTCTATTGCTCTGCTGTTCAACTGTATTAGCAGGTTTTGGTGACCCTCCCATTGCGTGGAGTCAACGGACTGCATGTTTGTAGAATTAGCTGGCTAGATATTTGAAAAATATATTATGAGTCGAAATATGTTTTACAATCAAATTGTCTGCTTTGAAAAAAGTTGAATTTTGACGTATGAATAGTAAATTGTTTATTGTGTGTGGAGTAAACGTCTAAGCATATAGAATAGACATATTTTTAACACCCCGGCTCGAATTCTTTGGTGAGCATGGAAAGGAAGAATTGAGAGCTGACATGCGGGTTTTATCGAAATTATTGATTGTTTTTTATCGAATCAGAGTGCGTTTATGTTTCTGAAATCTGAATTCAGTATTGTACGAATGTTCGCTGTTGCAGGCATAGCTGTCGCACTGCTTGCAGCAGCTGGAATTCGCCATTCTGAAGCAAATGCGGCAAACTATTCTGGAATTATTGAACCTGTCAATGCACAGCCGTTGGAGCTCTACCCAACTAAGGAAACTTCATTCTCGGAAAACAGGGTTATTCAGACTGCAGCAGCTGACACTGAAATCGACGACACAGAGAAATTCGTTCAGTCCAAACCTTCGGCGAAGAAAAATGTGAGTAAATTGCGAAAATTTATTCTGTTTTTTGAACGGTCCTTAACTTCAGCGCCAAACAGAGAGCCGCATGTCTCGCCAAAGCAAGGCGTTCACGACTCTTTGGGACATGACAATGCCAAACGACTTAAACGTTTTGTCAAGCCATTTTCAGTTCCAGAACAGTTCCTATTTGAAGAACCCGATTTTTCAGTTCAAGCGTCTGCTATTTCATTGGAGCTGGAAATTCCAGTTGAAGAATCGATCAGTCTCTGGCAAGAGCTTCGAGATGGGTTTCAATTGGAAGAGTTTAATAATTCAGCTGTTCGCAAGTATGAGAAATGGTATTCCTCAAAACCGCACTATCTTTCTCGTTTATTTTCAAAGGCTGCAACCAACCTGCCCTATGTACTTGAGCAGGTTCAAAGACAGAACTTACCTACGGAAATCGCTCTATTGCCGATCATAGAAAGTGCGTATAACCCTTACGCTTATTCGGATGCTGGAGCAGTTGGATTGTGGCAGTTCATGCCGTATACGGGACTGCGCTATGGGTTAAATCGAGATTACTGGTACGAAGGCCGACGAGACATCATCAGATCAACCAGTGCTGCCTTGGATTATCTTAAAGCCTTGCACTCCGAGTTCAACGGCGATTGGGCACTTGCACTCGCTGCATACAACGCTGGAGAAAATCGGATACAGCGAGAAGTTTCGAGAAATCGAAGTCTGAACAGATCTACCAAATACAGCGCTCTTCAGTTACCGAAGGAAACTAAAAAATACCTGCCGAAACTGATAGCAATAAAGAATATCATCAATGATCCGAATAAGTTTGGAGTCGTATTGCCGGACTTGACCACAGAATCTACATTTGCAATTGTCGATTTCGATTACCAAGTTGATTTGAACAAAGTCGCAGTCGTCACAGAAAGCAATTATGATGAATTTGCTCACTTTAATCCTGGACTCCGACGGGGAATGACACCACCCAAGGGGCCGCACAGAATTCTGGTTCCGATTGCACAGTACGACAGGATTTTAGCTTGGAAATTAAACATCGATCCCGCCCAGGCTTTGGGACGTGCGTCCTCATACACAATTCAACCAGGTGATACTCTAAGTCAGATCGCAGCCGTAAATGGCATAACCGTCGAATCCATCAAAAGCTATAACCAGATTACATCTGATCTGATTATTGCAGGCCAAGTGCTCAGGCTTCCTCTAATTGGGCCTTTTGGAACCTATGCGAACCTTGATCAGACCAGTGCGCCAAGTCGAATCCATAAAGTCAAAAGGGGCGACAGTCTCAACAGAATTGCTTCGCTGTACGATGTCTCGGTGGATCAGCTGCGAAAAGCGAATCAGCTCTCTTCGAATCTGATCAGAATCGGGCAGACTCTGCATCTGCCAACGCCCAAGGTTCAAGAGAAACCCAGTCAAACTGCCAGCGAGAACCAAACCCGGCTTGTTCATCGAGTCAGAACCGGTGAATCCTTGTGGAGCATTTCGAAACTCTATGACGTTGACGTACGTAAATTGCAGCAGTGGAACAAAATTAAGAACAATTCGCTCATTCTTCCGAATCAGAGAATCGTCGTCCGCACTAAATGACGTGCAGTCCTTCGCAGTCTAGCGCTTCAGTTACTTAGAAATTGGCGCGCAGTCCAAAGATCTTCCCACGCCTTTGATTTTTCTGAAGGTCTTCTGAGCAGGTATGCCGGGTGATAAGTTACAACCAAATTCACTTTAGTATCGAACAGCTGATGCGTTTTACGTCGCAGCCTTGCCAACGGCAGCTCCGTATCCAGAAGAAGCTGTGCGCTAATACGACCGAGTGCGACAATCACCTTGGGTGAAACCAACTCGATCTGACGTCGCAGATAGATTGAACATGCATTGGCTTCCTGGTGCCTCGGATCTCGATTGTTTGGGGGCCTGCACTTTACGACATTGCAGATATAGACTTGTTCGCGGCTATAGCCCAAAGCAAAAATCATTGAGGTCAGCAAATTCCCAGCACGACCTACAAAAGGCAGCCCCTGCAGGTCTTCATCCCTGCCAGGACCTTCCCCGATGAACATGATTTCAGCGTTCCCTGAACCAGAACCAAATACAGTGTTGGTCCTGGTTTTCGAGAGTGCGCATTTTTCACACTTGGCTACTACGTTTGCCACTGCCTCCAAATCTAATTGATCTAGATGATCCTCTGAACTTGCCTTAACTGTGTTTTTCGTGAACGCAGGGTCAGATTCAACAGGCGCCGCAGCTGCTGTTCCGGATTCAAGCTCTCGCAGCTTCCAAATTTCGATTCCCATCAATTCGAGGTGTTCATCGCGTGACATGACCGGAATTCTAAATCATTGAATCCTTTTGAGGATGTGACCGAGTGGAACTGCCCAGACGATTCAGAGCATCAATGTAGGCTCGAACAGACGCAGTGACAATGTCGGTATCGGAGCCATGCCCGTTCACGATTCGACCGTTTTCTTTCAGACGTACGCTGACTTCACCGAGAGCATCAGTTCCACCGGTGATGCTATGCACCGAATATAACTCAAGAACAGGATCACTTTCGACCAGCGATTTTACTGCTCGAAACGAAGCGTCAACGGGACCGTTACCGTCTGCAGTCGCCTGTAGCGACTCACCATCGATGCATAGTCCTAAGCTTGCAGTCGAATGTTTACCGGAATCGGAAGAAACCCGGAGTGACTCCAACCGAACTCGACCCTCATTCAGTACAAAATTCGAATCGACCATCAAACCGACTAAGTCATCATCAAAAATCTCATGTTTACGATCGGCAAGACGCTTGAATTTTGCAAATGCATTCTTGAGATCTTCTTCGGTTTCGAGTTCAAATCCAAGCTCTTTCATGCGCTGGTTGAACGCGTGCCTCCCGGAATGTTTTCCCAATACCATTCGATTGTTCGACCATCCGACATCCTGGGCTCTCATAATTTCGTAGGTCTCACGCTTTTTTATGACTCCGTCCTGGTGAATGCCAGATTCATGTGCAAATGCGTTGGCGCCCACGATCGCTTTATTCGGCTGAATTGCAAATCCCGTTACGCTCGATACCAATCGACTCGTCGGCACAATCTGTGTCGTGTCAATCTGCGTATCACAATGAAAGAAGTCTTGACGAGTTCTCACTGCCATTACAATTTCCTCCAGCGACGCATTGCCTGCACGTTCACCAAGTCCATTAATCGTGCATTCAACCTGACGTGCTCCTACATGTACTGCAGCCAATGAATTTGCCACGGCAAGCCCAAGGTCATCGTGACAGTGCACCGAAAATACTGCCTGATCCGAATTTGGAACTTTTTCCATCAAATTTCTGATCAGGTCTGCAAATTGACCAGGCAGGTTGTAGCCGACGGTATCGGGTATGTTAACTGTTCGAGCGCCTGCCTTAATCGCTGCTTCCAACACTCTGCAAAGAAAATCAAGATCGGAACGACCGGCATCTTCAGGAGAAAACTCCACGTCATCCGTATAATTTCTCGCGGTCTTGACCGCCCAGACCGCCCTCTCCAGAACCTGATCTTCGGTCAGCCGAAGTTTCTCGCGCATGTGAATGGGAGAGGTTGCAATGAACGTATGAATACGGCCGGAGCGAGCTGCTTGAACTGCTCTGGCTGCTTTGTCCAGATCCCCTGCCACCGCTCTCGCCAAAGCGCAGACAGTGCTGTCCTTGATTTCTTTGGCGACTTTTTTTACTGCTTCAAAATCGCCGGGACTAGCCGCAGGAAACCCTGCTTCAATAATATCGACTCGCATCTTCTCAAGGGCCTTGGCAATCGTCAACTTTTCATCTGAAGTCATTGACGCGCCCGGGCTTTGCTCGCCGTCTCTTAATGTTGTGTCAAATACAATCAACCGGTCTGACATGTTTAGTTCCAATCAATGCTAGGTTAATAAATGATGTACAGCAAGGAATAAACCATTGCTGTGGTTAAAGAAACTGAGTGATTTAAAAAAGAAAAGACGCGCCTACTGGCGCAGCAGCAGGCTGCTAAGTGGAAGCAGTGAGAAGGTTAAATTTGATTGTGCAGTGTGGTCTCGCATTTCGCAAATACTTATATCACAAATTATTTTCGGAAAATTCACGATTTATCCTGATCATTGGGCAATGTTCGTTCCTTATCCTGTTGTCGCTGGAGCTTTTTCTTCCTTCTTTTGTTCGCCTGCCCGAACCATACTACCGGCCCGCTTATCAGATACGCGGTCACCAAAGTAAACACCACTTTCGGAGGGTCGAATGATATCAGTGCGATGACGACAACCACACCCACACTAGTAAGAAACGGCACTTGTCCTTTCATGCCAAAATTCTTGAAACTCGGATAAGGAATAGCGCTTACCATTCCTAGTGCAAGGAGAACGACAATAACCGTCGCGATAACAGGCAAAGATTCAATTTCTCGGCCAACGGTCGTTTCCACAACCCACATCCATGAAACCAGGAATGCCGCAGCCATCGGGCATGGAAGCCCCTGGAAATACCCTGCATTGTGATAAGACTGAGTATTAAAGCGAGCCAATCTCAACGCAGTTGCGGACACGTACAGGAAAGCGCATAGCCAGCCGATTTTTCCGATTGAAGAAAGCGTCCAGTCGAACAGTACAAGCGTGGGAGCCAATCCAAAACAGATGACATCCGAAAGACTGTCGTACTCTTTTCCAAAATCACTTGAAGTATTGGTCAATCGAGCAACTCTACCATCCAGCCCGTCCAGCACGGTTGCGATCAGTATGGCAACCGCCGCCGCCTCAAAACGACCTGAAGAAGCTTGGATGATTGAAAAGAAACCGAAAAATAAAGCACCGGTTGTCAGCAAATTTGGCAGTATATAGATACCGCGTCGACGTCCTCGACGGCGTTTATATCTTCGCCTTCTCGATTTCTCTGTCTGCATGTGCGATCACTTATTCAAGAACCCTGTTCAAAGGGCAATTTTTGATCAAATAACACCTAGAATCCTGTTGAATCTGTCAATTATTCTAACACGGGAAAAACAACTCTCGACAAGTTCCCAAAAGTAAATTTCTGGCATATCAATGAAGAAATGATTTCGAAGGCAAATCGACTTATTCCAGAAAGTGGAAAGAAATCCGCAGGACTTTTATGCAGTTGACCCTATCACGTCACAGCCGCCCTTGATTCTATCGCCGATGCTGACGGTTACCTCGTATTTCGCTGGGAGATGTAACTCAACCCTGGAACCGAATCTGATAAATCCATACCTTTGTCCGGTCGTCACGTAGTCATTTTCATCAACGTAGCACAAAATTCGACGCGCAATGACACCGGCGATTTGAATGCAGGTTACCTCTTGATTATCCCGAGTGCGAATCACAAGCACGTTTCTTTCATTTTCGCTTGAAGATTTATCGAAAGCAGCATTAAAAAACTTGCCAGAAATGTAAGAACGTTTAAGAATCTTTCCTGATATGGGTATGCGGTTCGCATGTACCGAAAATATGTTCAGGAAAATCGCAATTCGAGTCACTTCGGAATCACCAAAAGGATTCTTAATTCTTTCTACAGCAACGACTTTCCCGTCGGCCGGTGACACGATCACATGATCGCCCGATGGAACTACGCGAATCGGGTCTCGAAAAAACTGTACGATAAACAACGAGGCAATCCAAAACGGAAAAGCCCATGCGGTTCCAGCAAATAATTGGATTGCTGCGGCGATTGCGATCGCAATTCCGGCGAAGGGATATCCCTCACGCGCCAAAAGCATTGCTAATTAACGTCTCGATCTACAAGTCGTCCTGCTGAAATCCAAGGCATCATCGCGCGAAGAGAGGAACCGACTTCTTCAATCCCTCTACCGGCCGAGGCTTTACGCAAAGAATTGAATTTACTGTTGCCGCTGGCATTCTCATTCATCCATTCTCTTGCAAAATCACCTGATTGAATTTCAGCTAATATTTTACGCATCTCCGCCCGCGTGCCATCATCGACGATTCTCGGACCACGAGTCAAGTCACCAAATTCTGCAGTATTCGATACAGAGTAGCGCATGTTTTGAATTCCACCTTCATAGATCAGATCAACAATCAGTTTCAATTCGTGCAAACACTCAAAATAAGCCATTTCCGGTGCGTAACCCGCATCCACCAAAGTATCAAATCCAGCTTCGACCAACGCGGTCACACCACCACATAAAACTGTTTGTTCTCCAAACAGATCGGTCTCAGTTTCTTCTCGGAAAGTCGTCTCGATAACGCCAGCTCGTCCACCGCCAATCGCTGAGGCATAGGAAAGAGCCAGCGGCTGAGTTCCACCTGACGCGTCCTGATGAATCGCAATCAGGCACGGTACGCCACCGCCGTTTACGTAGGTTGATCGCACCAGGTGCCCCGGACCTTTTGGCGCAACCATGAAAGTGTCAATATCATCCGCCGGCTGGATGAATTCGAAATGAATATTAAAGCCATGTGCGAACGCGACTGCCGCACCGGACTTCAAATTCGGTGCGACTTCCGATTGATACAGCTTAGCCTGTAACTCGTCCGGCACCAAAATCATGACAATATCGGCACTGGCGACGGCGTCGCCAACATCCGCTGTTGCAATGCCTGCACGGTCCGCCTTGGCTCGAGATGAAGATCCTGGTCTCAATCCAACGACTACATCTACGCCACTGTCCTGCAGGTTTCCGGCGTGGGCGTGTCCCTGTGAACCGAATCCAATCACGGCCACTCGCTTACTGGCAATGATGGAAGGATCAGCGTCAGAGTCATAATAAACTTTCATAGTGGTTTCCTTAATTCTTTCTATTGATGTTTGAACGTAAAGATGGGACAGTAAGGGCAATGTCACCTCGAGCAATTCCCGATACGCCAGTGCGGACCAGTTCTAAAATTTGAGTCGTTTTCAGCTTGTCGATGAAAGCATCTAATTTTTTTCCTTCTCCGGTCAGTTCGATCGTATACAGAGATTCAGTTACATCAATGATTCGACCGCGGAAAATCTCAGTGAGCCGCTTGACTTCATCGCGCGTTTCGCCCTTGGCGATGACTTTAACCAACATCAGCTCTCGATGTATATTCAGATCATCTTTTGAAACATCAAGCAGCTTGACCACTTCAATCAGTTTGTTCAGCTGCTTTTTGATCTGTTCTACGACCCGGTCAGAACCAACTGTTACGATGGTCATGCGAGAAAGTGTTGAATCCTCGGTAGGAGCAACGGTCAAAGTTTCAATGTTGTAGCCCCTAGCTGAAAACAATCCAGCAACTCGAGACAGGGCTCCAGGTTCATTTTCCAGCAGCACCGAGATGATGTGACGCTTTTCGTCCACTTACGCTAACTCCCGCTTCTCAAGTTCACTTGGATCTCCATCAGACCTCAAATGCATGTCATTATGTCCGGCGCCAGCGGCGATCATCGGATAAACGTTTTCCTGCTGATCTGTGATGAAGTCGAGGAAAACCAGCTGGTCTTTTCGGCTCATCGCGTCGATTAAGGCATCTTCCACGTCTGATGGATTTTCAATTCTTACTCCATGATGCCCGAAGCTCTTCGCCAGCGCAACAAAATCCGGCAAAGCATCCATATACGAATGTGAATATCGTCGATCATAGAAAAACTCCTGCCATTGGCGAACCATGCCCATGTAACGGTTGTTCAGATTTACAATTTTGATGGGCAGATCGTACTGTTTGCAGGTGGAGAGCTCCTGTATGCACATGATTATGCTCGCCTCTCCCGTAACGCAGACGACTTCTGATTCCGGGTAAGCAAAACGTACTCCCATTGCTGCAGGCAAACCAAAACCCATCGTCCCCAATCCACCGGAATTAACCCAACGTCGTGGTTCGTCAAACCGATAAAACTGAGCAGCCCACATCTGGTGCTGACCAACATCGGAAGTGATGAAGGCCTTGCCTTTCGTCACTTCATACAGTTTTTCGAGCACGAACTGCGGTTTGATCTTGTCACTTTCCCGGTTGTATGCCAAGCTGTCAATCGAACGCCATGACTCAATCTGACTCCACCATCTCTTCAGATAGATTTGATCGGGTGATCGATTTTCTTTCTTGACAGCTTTAACGAGGTCCGCCAACACTGACTTAGCGTCACCCACGATCGGGATGGCTACATTAACATTTTTACCGATGGAAGATGGATCTATATCGATGTGAATTTTTTGTGAATGCGGTGAAAACTTGGAAAGATCGCCAGTGATTCGATCGTCGAATCTGGCGCCGACAGCCAGCATGACATCACAATCGTGCATCGCCATGTTGGCTTCGTAGGTGCCGTGCATGCCGAGCATTCCCAAAAAGAGAGGATCATTGTTCGGATAGCATCCCAATCCCATCAGGGTGTTGGTGCACGGATACTGCAGCAGTCGCACCAACTCGCGAAGTTCGTCTTCAGCATAGGCGATTGAAACCCCTCCTCCGCTATAGATGATAGGTCTTTTGGCTCGGAGCAGCAGATTTGCAGCTTTCTTAATTTGTCCTCGATGCCCGCGAATTGTCGGATTGTACGAGCGCAGGGATATTGACCGAGGATAGATGTATTCGGTCTTCTCGGCTGTGACATCCTTTGGAATGTCAACAACGACCGGACCGGGGCGGCCTGAATTGGCAATATAGAATGCCTTTTTGATGGTCATCGCCAAATCTCGGATATCTCGCACCAGAAAATTGTGCTTGACGCAAGGTCGAGTGACACCAAGTGCGTCAACTTCCTGAAAAGCATCATCTCCGATCAGATGTGTTGGAACCTGTCCGGAAATCATGACCATGGGTATGGAGTCCATATAGGCCGTAGCGAGCCCGGTAACGGCGTTGGTTACCCCTGGCCCAGAAGTAACAAGCATTACCCCCACCTCTCCAGTTACGCGGGCATAACCATCTGCGGCGTGAGCTGCTCCCTGTTCGTGACGAACGAGAATGTGTCGAACGTCGTCTTGTTTGTACAAAGCATCATAAATATGAAGTGCCGCTCCGCCCGGATAACCAAATATGTATTTGACTCCCTCATCCTTCAGGCACTGCACGACCATATCAGCACCAGTTAACTCCATCTACTAAAACCTCCCACTGATAAGCATGTTCACCATATTACTTATTCAAAATAGAAATTTAATTATAGTGATTGAGAATTTTTCTACTTCTATATTTTTTGGCCTTCTACCCAGTTCGCCTCAATCAGATGGCAGGAAGGGTACATCGAAAGCGTTGAGTGCATCCGATACAGGAGAGCAAAAAGCGTTAATCCGCCCTAAACTGCGTAATTTTGTAATATTGTCCAGACCTGCAGCTTCAAATGACAGAGAATTCAGTTATGACTGACTGATGCCGTAGAAATCTAAAAAATTCAATCCAGCTCAACCCTACGCGAGAATTCTACGCCAATTGGTAGTGCCGTCCGCCAGATCTTCAATTTCAACTCCAAGTTCAGACAGCTCAGTACGAATTTTATCGGCTTTGGACCAATTTCGTTCCCGCCTGGCAGCGGCGCGGACTGCGACTAAATTCTGGATTCGATGAATTTCCTCACCAGCATCCTCCAATCCCAAGTATCTTGATGGAGTCAGTATGATCAGTCCAAGTGCGCTTGTGATCCGATGAAGTGTGCTGCACAATCGTTCTGCCCGGGTTCGGTCATTCGCTTCAAGCGCACGATTCAGCTGCCTCACACAATTAAAAATTACAGCGATGGCGTCGGGCGTGTTGAAGTCGTCATCCATCGCAGCATGAAATTTAACGATGAAGTCCTGTTCAAATTCATTCCCTGCACAGATGCCGGCCTGCTCTGCTTTTTGGAGAGCAACATAGATGCGTCTGAGACCCAGCTTTGATTTTTCCAAATTCTTGTCGCTGTAGTTTAAGGGACTTCTGTAATGACTGCTGAGAAACAGAAACCGAAGCACCTCACCCATTCGCTTTCGGTCGGAATCGGCATCAAGAATCTCCCGAATCGTAAAGAAATTCTTAAGCGACTTGGACATTTTTTCGGCATTGATTTGCAGATACCCATTGTGCATCCAGTAATTTACAAATTTTTCTCCCGTTGCAGCCTCTGACTGCGCAATTTCGTTTTCGTGATGCGGAAAGAGAAGATCCATGCCACCCCCGTGAATGTCAAAGTGATTTCCCAATAATCCCATGGACATCGCAGAACATTCGATATGCCATCCTGGCCTGCCTTCCCCCCAGGGTGAATTCCATTTTGGTTCATTGGGTTTGGAATGTTTCCACAGAACGAAATCGATGGGATCATCCTTGTCTTCACCTACTTCAACCCGTGCGCCCGCCATCAGGTCATCCAGGTTCGTGCCAGAGAGCCGGCCATATTTGTCAAACTTTCGAGTTCGGTAATACACATCACCATTTTCGGCCAAATATGCAAATCCTCGATCCATCAGCTTCGAGATTAAATCGATGATTTCAGTGATGTAGTCTGTCGCTCTCGGCTCATGGTCCGGCTTTTGGGTGGACAATGCTTCCAGATCTTCGTTCATAAAGCCAATAAAACGATCTGTCAATTCTTGAATCGACTCACCGAGTTCGTTGGCTCTTTGAATAATCTTGTCGTCAATGTCCGTGATGTTCCTGACATACTTCACGTCAAATCCGCGATATCGCAAATAGCGTATGACGGCATCGAATCCAATCATGACGCGAGCATGTCCAAGATGACAGTAGTCGTACACGGTCATGCCACAGACATAAATGTGAACTTGATTGTCGTGAATGGGAATAAAATTCTCTTTGTTCCCCGTTAAGTTGTTGTGAATAACCAGTCTATTCATTGGTTTGTTAAAATTACAGGCTGTAGTCCGAAAACGGCTTCATTATAAAAATTCTGTTCTCTCTTCCTCTGACTGAAATATCCGTGGCTAAGTTCTTCATTTCCGACATTCATCTCGACCCGAACCGGCAGGACACTTACCGGAAGTTCATTCGCTATCTTCGTTCAATCGCAGCCGAAGCAGAAGAACTGTACATACTCGGTGATCTGTTTGAATACTGGATTGGCGATGATGCAGCGAGTCTGTTAGGACACGAGGCAGCAGTGAATGCCTTGAAACAACTTTCCGAAGATGGCGTAAGAATTTTTGTCATGCACGGAAACCGAGATTTCCTCATTGGTGAAGAGTTTGTATCCAGCTTTGATGGAATGCTGCTTGACGCCGAGCATATTCTCCAAATTGGACCTCATTTTGTATTGCTGATGCATGGTGACAGCTTGTGTACGGACGATATTGAACATCAACGATTTCGGGAAATCGTACTGTCGAGTCAATGGCAAAAAGCATTTTTGTCCCTAAATCTCCAGGATCGTATCGCGCGTGCGCTGGAATTGAGAGAGCTCAGTGAAAATTCAAAAGCAAAAAAACATTCAGACGTCATGGACGTGAATCTTGAAACCGTTTCTGACGTCATGCAGCGAAATAAAACGAACATTCTGATCCATGGCCATGTTCACAAACGAGGCATCCATCAAGTTGAGATGAAAGGCGAAACAGGCATTCGCTATGTTCTCGGTGATTGGGACAGCAACAAAGATGGCGTGATTCGAATTGATTCAGCAGGTGAAATTGAACTGTACTGCCCCAGCGACTGTGCTCAGTTCTAATTGGCGCCTGCGGCTCGATTCAACTCGAACAATGTTCCACTTTCAAGTCTTCGAGTTTTATCATTTCTCGTTCGTTCCAATTGATTCAGATAGCTGGAAGTCACGTTTCCGGTAACATACTTTCCGTCAAATACCGACATTTCGAATGCGTCAACGTCTGAATTCGTAGTCAACACTGACTTTTTCAGATCTTCAAGGCGCTGATACAGAACAAAATCAGCACCAAGTTTTTTGCAGACCTGCTCTGAATCTCGCTTGTATGCGATCAACTCAGATCTACTGGGAATGTCAATTCCGTACACGTTTGGATGGCGGATGGGTGGAGAAGCTGAGGTTACATAAACTGACTTTGCGCCTGCCTGCCGAGCACGCGCGACAATTTGCTTCGAGGTGGTTCCCCTTACGATCGAATCATCCACGAGGAGCACATTCTTGCCTTCGAATTCCAAGTTCATCGCGTTGAGCTTGTGTCGGACTGAATATTTGCGCTGATCTTGACTGGGCATGATGAATGTCCTGTCAAAATACCGATTCTTGATTAATCCCTCTCTGTATTTCACGCCAATGGTGTGGGCCATCTGCAAAGCCGCAGGTCTGCTTGTGTCCGGTATGGGCATGACAACGTCGATTTCATGATTCGGAAACAGTTCCAAAAATCGATGACCGAGCCATTCACCCATGCGAAGACGGGTTTTGTAGACAGAAATTCGATCGATCATGGAATCCGGCCGCGCCAAATACACGTACTCAAAAATGCAGGGCGTCGAATACGTATCGTTAGAACACTGGTGACTGTGTACGTTTCCTTTTGAATCAATGAAAATTGCTTCGCCTGGCATTACATCTCGCTCAACTTGAAATTCGAGCGTATCCAGCGCCACGCTTTCAGAAGCAAACGCAAAGTCTTTGCCTTTGGAGGTCTCACGAGCACCATAAACCAAGGGCCGAATTCCGTGCTTGTCTCGAAAGGCCAAAATTCCGTAGCCAACAATCAATACCGTAACTGCAAATGCGCCCTGACACCGTTCGAATATCTTTTTTACTGCTTTGAATACATGCTTTGGTTTGAGGTTTCCACCAGATTTTCGAACGGTCGTCGACAACTCGAAGGCAAACACGTTCAGCATGATTTCCGAGTCAGAACTCGTATTGATCTGTCGCCGGTTGCCCCAGAAAACCTGCTCACCAAGTTTGTGCGCGTTGATCAGGTTCCCGTTGTGAGCCAAGGCGATTCCATAAGGAGAGTTGACATAAAACGGCTGTGCTTCGGCATGGGTGTTGCCGCCTGCTGTTGGGTATCGAACATGCCCGATTCCCATCGAACCTTTTAAGTCGCAAACGATTTTTCCAGGAAGGACATCGCGCGCAAGGCCTCGACCGGTGCGTGCGTAGACTCTCTGGCCGTCACTCGTCACAATTCCAGCAGCATCCTGTCCCCGATGCTGAAGAATCGATAGAGCTTCGTAGATTTCAAGACTTGACTGCTGAGAAGAAAAGATCGCAACTACGCCACACACGGCATAACCTCCATTTGTTTGAATTTCGCTGAATTTTGGTTATGGTCACAAGTGATCAGCATCGTTCTTTACCGTCTACACTGTGGGAGGAGTCGACGTCAGAAACTCTGCAAGTACGTTTCTTATGGAAAAAACATACGGTTCCAACACGGTCAGCACCAAGGATTCCTGCCACCATGGTGAATCAATGATGAATGTGAACGACGCGACAACCGCCAGCACCAAAGAAATTACCACCCCGCGAAAAGCCCCAAAAGCAGTACCTAACGTTGTGTCGACTCCCGACAAGCTCTCGAAAGAAATTGCACGTGCGACCACTGCGCTCACGACGGATGATAAAAGCAGAACGGCAAAAAACATTGCGATATGGCCAAGTATCAACTGCATTTTCGGATTCAAGTCGAATCCGGAAAAGAGCGGGGCTACCAAGCTACCATAATTCCAAGTGCTCCAAGCTGAGAAAATCCAACATAAGACTGACAACAAAGAGCGTACGAAACCACGGTAGGCCCCTATCAACAAAGACAAGAAAATTATGACAACGAAACCGATGTCAATATAGATTGTGGACAAGAATCACTACTTCCTGAGACGTGTGTAGGCTACAGCATCCGGACATTCAAAAGTTTTAAGTTCAACCTACTTTTCGTCAGATATTTTAACATACAGTAAAATTGGCGGGCTGAAATCGGAGACGAGCTGATCAATTGACTGGAAGAGGAACATATGACAGTGGGTCAGTTGCAGTTCAACACTAAGGTTTGACCCGTCAGAACTTGTGGACTGAGCTGCCTATTAACCTGTAAAGTCTCGAATGATTCCACCTTTGACGTTGTGCTGCTTGCCCAAAATGCTTCTGGCCTGAATTGCATCTTTTTCAGATTTGTAGGGTCCAACCAATACTCGAGAAAACTGATCGTCACCGTGCTCAATTTCCGTTGGGAACTGGATCGTGTTAAACTTCAGACGCTCTACATCCGCATTCACTGCGCTTTTGAAGGCGCCAACCTGCACATACCATCCAGCCGGAACGGAATTGCTCGAATCATCTGTTGACTTCGGCTGAGACGTGGTCGTAACAGATTTTATTATTTGTGCGCTTTCGATCTCAGTTTCAGTGACCGTACTCAATTCTTCCTTTCTGGCAACCTGAACGATGTCATTTGATGAAGATATCTGATCTCCGGCACCGTTGCGTTCAGGAGATTGCTGCTGATTCTTCTGAGAAAATTCAACATTCCCGTTCTCAGCTGAAGCCAGCTCTTTCGGAGTTGGCGAGAGAATGTCTGTTTCAACTGACTCTACGCTGTGAGCAACTGACTCCTGGGAAATTTTGTAACTTGGACCCGACAGAAATATCATCCCGAAAATTCCGATGACCGCGCTCCAAAAAAGCAGTCCGACAAAAATATTGCCAGATTTTCGATAAACGGAGGCCTCGCTTCTTTTCAATTTAGCAAACATGAGCTGATCCGCCCCGATATTTCTGGAGAATGTCCCCTACTGTTAAAAATGAACCAAATACCACAATTCGGTCATGCGTTTGAACAATTGAACGAGCCGCATTGAATGCTTCTGTCACGTCGTAGTGCAAATGTACGGGAGCAATGCTGTCCAAAACCGGCTGCACCCGGCGAAAAAGTTTTCTAGCTGTAATGCCTCTTTTATCTTGAATCCCACATAAATGCCATTGATCAATCACCGATTTGATGCTGTCAACCATGATTTCTATGGGCTTTTCCGACAGCACGGACATGATCGCGATATTTTTCCCTTCGACCGGGTGTTCTGCGAGAAAAGCAGATAATTCTCGAACAGACTCAATATTGTGGGCAACGTCCAACAAAATTTGCGGAGATTTCTGAACGAGCTGCAATCTCCCTTCCAGCACGGAGCTGCCTACGCCGGTTCGAATTGCCTCGTCGCTGATGTTCAAATATTTTCGCGCCAGAACGGCAATCATCACGGCACCAGCTGAATTGTCCTGCTGACAATTGCCTGGTATGGATGGAAGAGGAATCGAATCTATGCCGTTTTCAAATCCATTGCAGCTTGAGGTCCAAGACCAGTCGAATTCATGCGCATGTGCTGAAAAATCTTCTCCATTTACATATAGATTGAGAGAAAGCTCGCCTGCTGCTGATCGAATTGATTCAGGCAAATTCCTGTCGGTACAGACTGCCAGCTGATCGCTCCTTAAAATTCCGGCTTTTTCAAAACCAATCTGTTCGCGATCGCTGCCGAGCCATTTTTCATGATCAGTCCCAATCGAAGTAATGCAGGCCAATTCTGCATTCAAGACGTTTACCGCGTCTTTTCGGCCACCCAATCCTACTTCCAGAATTGCAACATCAACCTGCCTGCGAATGAAATAATCAATTGCGATTGCTGTTCCGTATTCGAAAAAAGTCAGAGGCACATTTTCCCTAATTTTCTCAACTCGTTCGAATTCTTCGATTAATTCAGAATCTGAAATTGGCTGTCCGCTCACAACAAACCGTTCATTTATATGAACCAGATGAGGAGAGGTATAAAGCCCCGTTACGTATCCTGCGTGTCGAAAAATGGACTCCAACATCGTAGCAACGGAACCTTTGCCGTTGGTACCTGCTACGGTCACAACTAAAAAAGGAATTCCATCTTTAGTAATTCGATTGATGACATCAGTCACTCGGTCGAGCGTCAGATCCATTGTTCGATAGTGCAGCAGCTGAATGTGCTCAATCCATCGATCAATATCGCTGTGATCTGCAGTTCGTAACTGAAAATTTAGAATTTTATCGGTCTGTAGACTACCAGACGTCATGGTTGGTCGCTCTCACGCGTCTTGATACCAGAGTTAACAGCAACTGATAGACAATGGTTCTGATTTCTCTTCGGTCAACAAGCATGTCAACTGCTCCATGTTCCAGTTGAAATTCAGCTCGCTGAAAACCTTCCGGAAGAGACTCTCGAACGGTTTGTTCGATGACTCGCGGGCCGGCAAATCCTATCAATGCTTTGGGTTCTGCGATGATAATATCTCCGAGCATGGCAAGACTCGCCGATACGCCACCCATCGTTGGGTCCGCAAGTACAGAAATATAGGGGACCCCTTCGTCTTTGAGTTTTCTGATCGCCGCTGTCGTTTTTGCCATTTGCAACAGGGAAAACATTGATTCCTGCATTCTCGCTCCACCGCTGGTACAGAAACAGACCAATGGTGAATGATCGCTGATGCTGGCATTCACTGCGTGGACAAATCGTTCACCAACGACAGAACCCATTGAACCTCCAAGAAAGCCAAACTCGAATGCGCTTACGACTACAGGCATCCCGTTTAGTTTTCCTCGGGCGATTTCCAGCGCATCCAGATTTCCAGTTCGTTTCTGTGCCTCGGACAGTCTGTCTTTGTATTTCTTGCTGTCTCGAAATTTCAACAGGTCAATTGGTTTCACCGCGCCATCAATATAGTCAATGGTATCGGCATCGAGAAATGATGAGATTCTATCTTTAGCCGTCATGCGCATATGATGATTGCACTTCGGACAGACACCTAAATTTTCATCCAACTCCATCCGATAGATCACACCACTGCATTCAGAACACTTGACCCAAATTCCTTCGGGCACTCTCTTTTTCGAAAGAACCGTACTTGCCTTTACCTTGGGCGGCAGCAGTTTCGTAAACCAGCTCATGCGATACGTTCAGGCAACTGCGATATTTTTGGCATGCTCATATTTTCGAACTGCTTGCACGAATTCCTGAACAGCATTTACATTCTTTTTCCCTGGAAATGACTCCACACCGGTGCTGACATCAACTGCACAAGGCTGCATCAAGCGAATCGCATCAGTGACATTCTCGGCATGCAAACCACCTGCCAAAATCAACGGAGTCTTTAAATTCGGCACTGAATCCCATGAAAAAGCAACACCCGTTCCCCCGATTCGTTTGGGGTCGTAGGTATCCAGCAGCACTGCACTGGCCTCCGCATAATCATGAACAGCCTGTTCCATTTGGGATGATGCTTGAACCCTTACTGCCTTGATATACGGCAATCCAGCGTCCTTGCATCGAGTCGGAGATTCGCTACCATGAAATTGGACAAAGTCAGGTTTAACTTTCTTAACAATTTTTTCGAGCACATGATCAGGAGGATCAACTACAACTGCTACAGCTGAAACGTTTTCTGGAAGCAGTTCGCGAATTTCTTTAGCTTGGTTGCAGGTTAAGTTGCGCGGGCTCGGTCCGTAAAAAACGAGTCCAATTGCATCAATTCCACTTTGACAGACTCCAATCGCATCTTCAACGCGGGTGATTCCGCAAACTTTGATCTGAATCTTTGTTTGTTCTGTGAATTTGGGAAAACTGAGAAAACGAGAATGAAGCTTCATTATTAAACAGTTCAAATTTGAACTCTAAAATTATCTTGAATGGATAATCCCCTGTGAAAGCTTTTAATCCAAATTACTGACTTGAAACAGCTCCAAATTATACGAAATGCGAGCAAACGCGATTAAACTTCAACCAACTTTCGAGATTGACTGCCTAATAGAGAAAAGTTCCAATCGTTTCATTTTTTTAACGCCTGCATGTCATCAAATAATGGATAAGGCCAAATCTTGCCTGTACGATTCAATTTTCACAATTCAACCTATCAGGGGCATGATGAAGTTTGAAGTGTAAGTATTAGAAATCACTCCCGATAATTTTACCGTCCATAAAAGTGAAAATTTTTCCAATTTCGTAGAATTCTTGATCAATTCAATTGGTAATAAGCTGGCTGTTCAATCTATTTGAACGAATGAGGCGATTCTTTCACAGTCTCGACGGCAGCGATGCCGAGACCGGCACCGGCGTAAACGTTGGCGGCAGGTTCAGCTTTGTCAATGCTGCATGCGGGCTCAATCTCGACCTGGAAATGCGTAGGCTCATCACCCAAGAGGCAAAGAGTTTCCGGGATTGGGGTGAAGCCGCGTCTGTCACTTGGGACCGACAGCCGATTACAGACCATGGACTCTCGCTCTCATTTTCCCACGGTTGGGGAGCGCTGCCCTCGAGCATGCTCGACAGTTCTGCTTGAACGCGTGTATTTTACAGGTCTAACGGCAAACGACAGCGACGCGCGACGCCTTGAGGCGGAGGTCAGCTGCGGCGTCGCCCTGAACAACAGATTTACCGGCACGCCGCATGCCGGGTTCGCGCTCAAGCAGTACAGCCGCGATTACCGGGTCAGATGGCGGTCGACTCCGGCAATGCGGGGCTACTCCAATTTTCGAGGTTGATTTTTTTGTGACGTGCTGAGAGATCGTCGATGATCTCGAGCACAGTGCAATGCTCATGAGACTGTGAAAGTATTGCCAAATTAGTTTAAATTAGTGGATTATGAAAACATATATCATTGATATCATTGATATAATTGATATTAATATTTGTTCTGATTCAGAAATCTACGAAAATGAGAATACTTTCACAGCCTCTTATGTCCCCAATTCGGTTCTAGGGGCGCGTCCACCCAATCACTTGCGTATTGGGCAGATGTTATCGCTGCGAAAAGACCTGCTGGCAGCGGCAGCATACAGGCTAACAAATGTCGATTTCCGTGCTGGAAAGAAAATGCGCGGCTTGTGGCAGAGACTTTAGTATTTGAGTGATGACCAATTCCGGGCAACCTTGACAGATTGGCGCTCTTTGTGACAATTTTTACAAAGTGAAAATGCAATGTTACATCCGAATGGAGACTTATCATGACTCCTGATCGAATCAGGGAAAAGACTGATTCTTATAAAGTGTTTAACTTGTAAAACAAAATGGCGGTAAGAAGAAATTGCACTTCCCATTTCGACGGCCATGTTGAGACCGGTTGAATGCGTCGATTCTGACGTCCGTACAATTCAGCGCAGAGTCGCAGTCATACCAACCCACTGGAGCAAAATTTGGCCGAAATAAATTTAGGAACGCGCTGGAGAAATGACCGTCAGTCGGTGCGGGCTTAATTGTGTTCAATATTTTTTGAAACTAACAGTCAACTGAATGAAAATCGAATCAGAAATCGGGCACAATCTGCGTTTTCGGGAAAAGTCAACCATAAAGAAATCGAATGGGCCGAGTTGGGACTGAATCAAGAAATTAAAAACACAGGGTATGCGCTTCTTGCATTGAAGAAACCGAAGTTTAGACTGCTTTGACTCAGACGACTTTTCATTGCCGGTAAAATTTGAACCGGCTTTGACGAGCCGCTGGTTCAGTCCATGTATGCAGACAAAACACCTCCAAGGCATTCAGCCTCTTTCTCGTTTAAGTCGTACGGTCTGAAAAAAATTAATTTCCGTTCTGGATCATGTCAACGAACCCGCGACAGTCGAATACGCATTTCGAATGGTTTACGAATCCTAATTTTTGGTGGTCGAGACCAGTACCAGCACGCTGAACGATACAGAATCAGAAATTGAGAAGATTCATATTTGCAGGCCGGCAGACCCAGTTCATCCAGCGCCTGTGAACGGGGCAAAGGCGAACTTCATCTGATATTTTCCAAAGCTATGAACAGCTTTCTCCAAATTAAAAATAAGCTAGAAGAATTCGAGCTAAAGATTCAGAATCAAATTCGATTGCATGGCGGTCTGTCTCAGATTATCAATTTCGACGATGCTGCATTGGAGACAGCATATCCGAAGTAGCGGAAGCGAAAGTTGCCCAGCACAGATCAAGAACATTTCGACATCTCCAGGTGCATTAATCTTGACTGCTGTCGCATTCAGAACAAATGCGGCGAATCTGAAAGACTGAATGATGTAGAACAGAAGGGTTCATCTTCAGGATTCAATGTGCTGACAGGATAAAGTTGGATTGAGTAATTGATCGGGTTGAATTCTTTAGATAAACAAAAGATTGTCCATTCATGAAAGATGAGATTTTTAACTGGGTGTTTGACGTTGATCAAGATAAGATCGAATATTCAGTACCCTGAACATTTAGGCATCCATTGATGTCCTTAACGGCTAGCTTCAAGCTGAAATTACGCCTTCACGATAAATTTTCTCAGCCACATTTCCGACTTTTTTCATATCCAGCCTTGACGTCAACTGAAGGAAATTAGTTTACAGAAAAATCCTGTCAAAACTATAACGATTACTCTGTGTACAGGGATAAAATCTGCCTTGGGAAACAAAGAGTGCGATTGAACAAAAGATTGAAGCGCAATTTACCAAAATCTGCAAGCCAGAGGTGCTTCTGGCAGTTCAAACTTCTTCGGATAATTGACTCGTACAAAGTAAAGCCCATCAGCTGGAGCAGTTATGCCGGCTTGAGTTCTGTCTCCATTATCCAAGACTTCCCGCGCCCAATGTGTGCTCTGATTGCCAGATCCTATCGCGATCAGTGTTCCGGCGATAATTCTCACCATGTGATGAAGAAATCCGTCTGCTTTTACGTCAAGCCAGACCCACTGTTGCTTTCGATTCACTTGGATGTAAAAGATTGTTTTTGTTGGAACCTTGTTTTTACATCGAGACGAACGAAACGCACTGAAGTCATGTTTTCCGAGCAACTGTTTCGCAGCTTCATCCATACGCTGAACGTCCAAATTTCGTACAAACCAACTCACTTTTTTTTCCAAATAACTCGGGCGTACTGAACGATTCAACAAAACATAGCGATATTCGCGACTACGTGTCGAAAAGCGGGCATGAAACTCGTCGCTGACTTTTTTCGTCCATAGCAAACTTACGCCTCGGGGTAAATTTGAGTTGGTACCCATAACCCACGAACGATCACTGCGATGACTGTCGGTTTCAAAATGAATCATCTGACCACAGGCATGAACTCCCGAATCCGTTCGCCCAGCACAGTGTACGGTGACGGGATGATTGGCAATTTGGGATAGTGCAGATTCAACAGCCTGCTGAACCGTCGGTTGACCGACTTGATACTGCCATCCACAAAACTTCGAACCATCGTACTCGACACAGGCTGCAATTCTGGTCATTGTTCTATTTCCTCACTCAAACTTTGCACACGTAGTTTCAATCAATCAGGATTTCATCAGTTTTCTCGCCGGACGAGACCTAAAGGACGCTTAGGTCTCTAACCGAGATGTTGTGACCAAGCGATTAGATATAATACCCTCCGTATTGACATGCAATGGTAAGGAACTATAAGTGAGTTCAGATACAAGCCCAACGATGGAATCCTATCGCTCAGGTCCGGATGAAACGGGTCATTTTGGCATCTACGGTGGACGTTTTGTCGCCGAAACTTTGATGCCACTCATTTTAAGTGTAGAAAAAGCATATTCTCAAGCTCGAACGGACTCGCAATTTCAAGCCGAATTCGATTACTACGCAAAACACTATATCGGGCGGCCCAGCCCACTTTATTACGCTTCCCGATTGAGCAAATATCTAGGAGGCCCCAAGATTTATTTCAAACGAGACGAACTGAATCACACAGGCGCTCACAAGATAAACAACACTTTGGGGCAAATTCTTCTGGCGAAGAAAATGAACAAATCCCGAATAATTGCTGAAACAGGGGCTGGTCAGCATGGCGTTGCCACTGCTACAGTCTGCGCTCTGTTTGATCTGCCTTGCGTAGTCTACATGGGAGAAACGGATATCGAACGCCAAGCGCCGAATGTATTTCGAATGAAACTTTTGGGTGCTGAAATCGTGCCCGTCACTTCAGGCACAGGCACTTTGAAAGATGCCATGAACGAAGCGCTCAGAGATTGGGTTGCAAATGTCGATACAACTTTCTACATCATTGGCACCGTGGCCGGACCCCATCCTTATCCGGAAATGGTACGAGATTTCCAATCAGTCATTGGTAACGAGACTCGAGAACAGATTCTTGAAGCAGAAAATCGATTGCCCGACTGTCTCGTTGCCTGCATTGGCGGTGGCTCTAATTCCATGGGACTGTTTCATCCATTTTTGGATGAATTGAACATTCGAATCATTGGAGTTGAAGCGGCAGGGCTCGGTCTTGATACAGGAAAACACGCTGCCTCTTTAACCGGTGGCGAACCCGGAGTTTTACACGGAAATAGAACTTATCTTTTACAGACTGATGACGGACAAATTATCGATGCGCATTCCATTTCCGCTGGTTTGGACTATCCGGGAATCGGACCGGAGCATTCATGGCTGTACGATACCGGTCGAGTTGAATATGTTTCCATTACAGATGATGAAGCTCTAGAGGCTTTTCAAATTTGCTGCCAGCGGGAAGGAATCATTCCCGCACTTGAACCTGCTCACGCTTTAGCGCACGTGATCAAAATTGCGACTGAATTCGACAGGGATGACATTCTGGTGATGAATTTGTGCGGACGAGGCGATAAGGACGTTTTTTCCGTCGCCGAAGTACTAGGAGAGAAAATTTGAGCGCTTCCAAACTAGATGATTCGCGGGTCACAAGAAAATTTTCATCCCTTTCAGCACAAAATAGAAAAGCCTTTGTCGCCTTTCTAACAGGCGGAGACCCAGATTACGAAACGAGCAGACGCCTGATATGTGGATTGCCAAAGGCAGGGGTTGACCTTATCGAAATAGGAATTCCATTCTCGGACCCTATGGCAGACGGCCCGGCAATTCAAGCATCGAGTCAACGTGCCTTAAAAGCAGGAATGACTCTCCCCAAAACTCTTCAACTGGTACGGGATTTTCGAGAAAACGACGACGAAACTCCCATCATTTTAATGGGTTATTACAATCCAATTTACCGCTATGGCCCCATGAAATTCGTACACGAATGCATTGAGAGTGGTGTTGACGGGTTAATCATCGTGGATTTGCCACCCGAAGAAGATGCTGAACTGTGTGATCCCGCTCTTTCTGCCGGATTACATTGGATTCGTCTAGTCACACCGTCTACTGACGATTCTCGAATTCATTCGGTTCTACATAATGTGAGCGGTTTTATTTATTACGTTGCCGTCTTAGGGATTACCGGAACGCGTGTAGCGATGACAGATCATATTGAGAAAGCTGTGCTTCGACTTAGGAACTATACGGATTTACCCATAGCAGTTGGATTTGGAATCAAGACCTCTTCACACGCCAAAGCTGTTGCTGAAAAAACCGATGCCATAGTTATCGGTTCTGCAATCGTGGGTCTTGTAAAAGAAAATCTTGACCAAAATCACACTGCGCAACCAGGTTTGGTTACGTCAGTACACCGATTTGTACGGGAAATTGCTGAGACGGTCGCCACCACATAGAGTTATTTTGGTGGAGTCGAGGGAAGACGCGTTCGGTTTTAGGAAAAGGGATAAACTGTTGCCGACGGCTTTCGCCTGTTGTCGGTGTCTCAATCTTTTCCCTGACCGCGTTTCCTCTCCCCCGCTCGTCAAACCGGACGTGCGGATTTCCCGCATCCGGCTTTCGTTCAAAATTATGCTTACGCCCACGGCAGGTTCTTCGTCTTCGGCGACAGGCATACCAGACCGTGATCGTTCCACAGTCGCTTGTTGGAGAAACGCACGTATTTCCCTGCCTTTACCTGATGCTTCCGACAGAACCATTGTCGCAGCCGTTTGGTCGTATGATTATCAATCGCCGAATAGGCCGGACTGACCTGACCTAAATAGAAATAGTTCGACCAGCCGGACAGCATCCAGTTGAGACGTCTGACCATTTCCTGCGAATCCATCAATCCATACTTACAACTTGTTGATTCGCTGACCTTGCGGCATAGACTTTGTACGCTTGCTTTGCTGGGACGAGTGCCGATGTAGGCGCTGCCGTCGTTACGGTAATTCCATCCGATTCGGTAGCCGAGAAACTTCATCGACTCCTGCGGACAGCGCAGACAGCGCGTTTTGTCGCGGTTGATCGGCGACTGTAACTGATTCATCATTCGTTCAACTGCCGTCAGCATCTGCCGTGCAGAACTTCTGCCGAAGATGCTCAAATCATCCGCATAACATACGATGTGCGCGCCAAACCGCTGGGCGTAGCCCAACCGCTTCCAGCCGACAATGAAACGGCGCATGTACACATTGCTCAACAAAGGCGAAATCGGCGCACCCTGAGGCGTACCCTTTCGTTCCTTGCGAGCACGACATGACGTTCCGCCACCGCCGTCCTTGGCAACGACCGGCATTTCCAGGCACGCTTTGATCAGACTCAGCATCCTGCCATCGCTGACGCGGCGCGCCACACTTTTCATCAACTGCGCATGTGGAATTTCGCCAAAATAGTTGCTCAGGTCGCAATCCACGACTTCGTTGAAGCCTCGGTTAACCAAAGCGTGTGCGCGATTCACCGCATCGTTTGCACTTCGTTTCGCACGCTAGGCATACTGTTCATCTTGTAGATCGGCCTCGAAGATCGGCGACAATATCAGCATTGCTGCCGTCTGCGCCACCCGATCCCGTATGCACGGTATGCCCAGTTTGCGAAACCTGCCGGATTCCTTCTTGGGTATTTTCACCTCCAGAACCGCGCCCGGCTGGTACGTCCCACGTCTTAAATCCTGCGACAATTTCTCGAGCCAGCGATCTACGCCCTTCACTTTTGTATATAGAACCTTCTGGACTTTCTGAACATTCTTTGATTCTGATAAACTTTCGTCAGTAATCATTGCCTTGCTTCCTTCCTATCCTGATCTTGAACCAAGGCTCCTTTCCTCCGCCGGCATTACCCGACCTCTTCGGTACTACAAGCCCATCCGGTCGCGGTAGGGAAACGCGTTACCGCGTTTCCCCCGCACAGATCCGTGCGTGCACGTTAATGCACACGGCTCCTACTTCAGGTGTTTGACGGTAAACCGTTGATACAGCCTTCCGTATCCGCTCAGCCGCCTGTGACACGCTTTTCCGTCTCTGTGTACGGCACGTGCTTAGGCTTCGCGGATTCCCTTTGGCTGCACCCCTTCCCTCGTTCGACTCCGCAAGAACCTGCGTCCTTTTGTTCGCCGCATTCAACACTACTATGGGCGCATCCGACTGCTTTGCCCTATTCATCTTCAATTACCGAATACCTCCTTAGTTTCAGTGACCTTGTCAATGACTTGCAAGGTCGGGCAAAGCCCTTCCAGGTCCCGATACAGGGCGTGCGTACATCCTTCAATTCATCCGACACCGCAGAGCTCGTCTGCACCTTACCATATCGGTGCAACCGATGTTGTCTTCGACCCAACGGACAGTCTCGACACTCTGAACGACTCGTTTTTCGAGGCTCCATCATTGCGGCTGTACGTACCGCTACCGACACTTCACTGATACCCTCACGAATATCAGCGCACGGCTCGCGGCGATAGCATGTGGTTAGCATTTACCATCCATCGGACTTTCACCGACTACCCTAATACCAGTTAGCCTGGCGTACCCACCCGGACGACCCGACCTGTCCCTCGCGGGCTGTCAGTTGGTGCGTGCCCCACCATCGCCAGGGCTTCCCGTGTTGCTGCTTCTTCCCTCTTCCATACGTGCCGACGCCAATACCCCGGCGAGAGCAGGCAGTGCTCTTGTCGCTCGCTTCCTGTTCCCACTTCCAGTCTTCCCCTTATCCTAGGAGGATCGACTCTCGCGATTATTGGTTTCGGGGCCTACTCGGCGTTCACTCACGTTCCGGCCCGCATAGTTGCTAAGTCGCTCAACCGCGACCTTTTTACACCAGAGTGCTTCAGTCCATGTCGTTACCTCCATAAACCTGTACCATTTAATACTCCCTGATTCATAGGAATGAGGGAGTTGATCCACCGCAATCAATTAATTGATTGCGGTGGATCAAAATCGAGAAATTGAACCGATCATCAGGAACGAGCACCGCTATGAATTTTTTAAATTACCGAGCCGATGAGCTCCAGATTCACTGCCGCGATGTTCCCTCAGATTGGGCACCCCATCCAGAGCAACCTTTCCATGAACTGTGTCTTTGAACACCTAGGGCGGATTCGTGCCTGGATGGGGAACTCGCCGAAAACACTCATGCGAAGTCTGTGTCTTAGAACACCTGTACAGGTCCGGAGTGACGGCGAGGATGCCCCATCTAGGTCGAGTATAAATCAAATCACAATGGAGTCACATGATGTCAGAAAATTCCACTTGTTTTGTCGGCATTGACTGGGGACGAAAGTTCCATCAGTTCTGTGTCCTTGACCACGACGGTCAAGTAGTCGCACAACCTACCTGCCAGCATCTGGCCGAGCCGATCCGTCAGATGGCGCTGTGGCGGTTGCAGCGGGTCGATCACCAGGTCGAGCAGCTGAAGATCGGCTTGGAAGTTCCAACCGGTCCGTTGGTCTTGGCGCTGCAGTCTTTTGGCCTGACGCTATGGTCCATCAATCCCAAGCAGTCGAGTCGCTTTCGCGACCGCTTCTCGGTCGCCGGCGCCAAGGACGACCGACGCGATGCGCAGGTCATCGCCAGTGCGCTTCGCACCGATCAGCACGCCTTTCGGGAGGCGCCCGCACTCACCAAAGAGCAGCGCACAATGCGCAGCCTAGTGCATTGCAGAGGCAGATTGATTCGACAAAAAGTCAAATTATCCAATCCGTTAAATGAATTGTTAGTGGCCTGTTTTCCAGCTCTGTTGGAGACTGTCGAAGACGTGGCTCAGAGCTGGTTTTTAAGTTTTCTGCAGCAGGCACCGACTCCACATCAAGCCCAGAAGATGACTCGCAGTGAGTTGCAGAATCTGCTCAAAGAACATCGCATCCGTCGTTTCGATGCCGACACTTTGCTGCCAATCCTGCGCCAGCAACCGTTTCCAGGCGTTGATCCGATGCACCCTCCAGAAGCCATTGAGATCGCAGTCTTAGTGCCACAATTGCAGTTGACGCTGTCACAAATCAAGGACCTCGAGCGTCAAATGGATGCGGTGATTGAACACTGGTGCCAAGCGCCACTCGAAACCAACTCAGACTCGATCAGCGACGTGGAAATTTTACGTTCGATCCCAGGGATCGGCAGAAATGTCGTGTCGGTGCTGCTGTCCGAAGCGCCAGAGGCCATTGAACAGCGAGATTATCAAGCTCTCAGAACGCTCAGTGGCGTCGCCCCGGTGACTCAACGTTCGGGCAAAAAGACGGTTGTCTGCCAGCGACGAGCCGTTAACAACCTGATGCAAAATGCACTGTATCACTGGGCTCGCGTCGCCTGTCAGCACGATGCGAAATGCAAACGGAAATACGACTGCCTGAAAGCCCGCGGCAAAACTCACGGACATGCTTTACGCTGCGTCGGCGACCGCTTGCTCAAAGTGCTTTGCACGATGCTGCAGAACAACACTTTGTATGAGCCTCAACTGCCTGCAACTGCCACCGTTGCCTGAAACAATTTGATGTCGCCGACAAACTCAATGGAGAAGCTATTTTGACTTGACAAAGGATACGAAGTCCGCCCTGGCTGCTACCAACCGGAGCGACAGTTGTCGTGTGGGTTCGCACCCACTGAAAAGAAGCGCCTTTCCACGGCGCACTAGGATTTACAGATTAGAGAACGATGGCTTGATTCCCTTGTAAGATTTCGAGTCAGTGCCACGCTTGCTATCGCAGGCTTTCCTGTCACATCCCGTTATCCTCTTTTGAGATTTCACTCAAACCTTCGTTCAAGACTGTAGCGATTACCGAATTGCCGTTGTGCTCAGGGCCGTGTTCTGGTCTGATATGGAATTACGTTTCAGCAAACCTTCCCAGATTATTTTGACAGGTGGCGGAATCTGATTGATAGCTTCCGCGAGGTTGCGACGGAATTTGACTGTCAAAGGCGGCAGATTTATCAGTACCGATTACGATTTTGGTGTTAAGGGGCGGTTTCAGATGTTTTCTGTCACTAAAGATCAAATGCCTCGGGATTTCGATAGAGGATTTGACTTGGTCCGATTCAGAAAATTGGGCAATAAGACAATGCTGGCGCTAAGAGGAACAAACTTCGTGTGAGATTCCTCACACGGTGTGTAATCGACTGTCACAACAATAGGCGCGAACTGTTTTGGTGTTTAGTTGTCGAAATTTTACATACATGGATTATCTGAACTTCGTCCTTCAATTTTGATCAACCCTTGCTCAGTATCGCCATCCCCTGAATCAAGTCTCTGATATTCGTTCATTTCTAAATCGAATTTAAATCAACAGCGAATTGATTGTGACATGACAAAATCGAATATTTGCACATTCCATCCAAAACCAATACAATCATACATTTTTTCGGCACTCAAAAAATTGTGAGTCATAGTTATGAAAATACTTAAAAATTTTTTAATCGGCGTATTGGCTGCCGCCACTTTGTCAATCAATTCCGCGATGGCGGAAGTTACCATCAATTACGCCAACGACTGGAAATGGGAAGGCCCGGCCGCGGCTTTTCTATTAGCTTTGGACAAGGGCTACTATAAGGAGGAAGGACTTGATGTCAGCATGGATACCGGCAAAGGTTCGCTGGACGCAATTCCTCGTGTGGCCTCAGGCACCTATCAGATGGGCTTCGCCGATATCAATTCTTTGGTTAAATTCATTGATGCCAACCCGGATGTAACTGCTAGAGCCGTGCTAATGGTCTACAACGCACCGCCGTTCGCCATTATCGGTCGCAAGTCTCTAGGCATTGCCACTCCAAAAGATCTGGAAGGCAAAACACTCGGAGCTCCAGCCCCGGACGGCGCTTATGCGCAGTGGAAAGCCTTTGTCAAAGCCAATGACATCGACGCCTCGCAAGTGACGATTGAAAATATTGGATTCCCCGTTCGCGAACCAATGCTTGCGCAAGGCAAAGTGGACGCCATTACAGGGTATTCATTTTCCTCCTTCATTAATCTCAAAGCCAACAACGTACCTGAAGACGACATCTCCGTATTGCTGATGAGCAACTACGGTTTGGATTTGTACGGCAATGCAGTAATTGTCAACCCGCAATTCGCTGAAGAAAATCCAGGAGCCGTGAAAGGTTTCATCCGCGCCACCATCCGTGGTTTTAAAGAAGCCGTTAGCGATCCGGAAGCAGCGATAAAGCACGTTTTGAATCACAACGACGTCGCCCGAGAAGAGGTTGAATTAGAACGCTTGAAATTGGCTATTGCTCAAAACATCCATACCGACGACGTAAAAGCCAACGGATTCGGTGGAGTAAACCTAGAACGTTTCGAACGTTCAATCGACCAGATCGGCGACACTTACGAGTTCAAACAGCGTCCGGCCGCCGAAGCCATTTTCGACGGTTCTTACTTGCCTGACCAAGCAGACCGCATGCTGCCGTAGATTTCTTTGACCGCGTATATCGAGATCAAAGATGTTGCCTTGCGCTATGCGCCGCAAGGCAAAAGCGGTGTGGGAACACTGGCCGTTGAAAAACTCTCACTGAGGGTTGAAAAAGGTGAATTCGTTGCTGTTGTAGGACCTTCCGGTTGCGGAAAATCCACCCTGATGAAATTGGCGACAGGGCTGAATTTCCCTACTGAAGGAGTCGTTTCCGTGGCTGGCGAAATTGTCAATGGACCTGTGTCAATCGCTGGCATGGCATTTCAAAATCCTGTCATGCTACCCTGGCGACGAACGATTGACAATGTGCTGTTGCCGTTGGAAATCGTGCAGCCACATCGTAAATACATGCGTCGCAACAAAGCTCGCTACCGCGAGCGGGCGGAAGCGCTATTGGAGTCCGTCGGACTGGCCGGTTTCGGACAGGATTATCCTTGGCAGCTGTCCGGCGGCATGCAGCAGCGAGCTTCGCTTTGCCGAGCCCTGATTCATGAGCCGGAATTGCTAATGCTGGATGAGCCATTCGCCGCTCTTGACGCTTTCACGCGTGAGGACCTGTGGTGCGTCATCCGCGATTTACATGCCGAAAAGGGCTTTACAACCGTCCTAGTTACACATGATTTGCGGGAAGCTGTTTTTTTGGCGGACCGTATATTGGTCATGAGCGCGCGTCCGGGATATATATTGGCAACGCGGGAATCCTCAATACCCCGTCCGAGAGAATTGGAAGTGACGTACGATCTGGAATTTGGCACCATTGTTCAAGAATTGCGCGGCTACATCGCACAGGCGCGCGGATGAATTTTGGCTCTACCATTCGAATCAACTGGGTCGCAGCCGCACCGTGGCTCTGCGTTTTCGGTCTGTTTTTTATCTGGGAGCTGGGTTGTCGCCTGCTTGATGTTCCCTATTACATTTTACCGACACCATTTCGCATCGCTTTAGCTTTTCAGGAATTTTCCTCAGCGCTGTGGAACAACTCTCTGCAGACCTTATGGACCACGATGGCTGGCTTTGGCATTGCAGTCGCATTCGGATTGGCGCTCGGGCTGTTCATTGGTTGGGATCGAGCCGTGTACGCCGGTCTGTACCCGCTAATGGTGGGGTTCAACTCTATTCCCAAAGTCGCGGTGGTACCGATCTTAGTGCTCTGGTTCGGCGCTGGGTGGCTTCCCGCCGTGTTGACCGCCTTTCTAATTTCCTTTTTCCCAATCGTTGTTAATGTTGCCACTGGACTCGCCACGATTGAACCGGAAATGGAAGATGTACTGCGCGCTCTGGGAGCGAAAAAACTTGACATCATGACAAAAGTCGGGATTCCACGTTCACTGCCCTATTTCTTCGGTTCGCTGAAAATTGCGATCACCTTGGCTTTCATCGGGTCCGTTCTCTCGGAAACGATAGCGGCCAATTCCGGTTTAGGGCACATGATGCTGACAGCACAGGCAAATTTCGAAGTGCCGTTGGTATTTGCTTGCCTGATCGCCTTGGCGGTTGAAGGTATTGCCATGTACGCGATTATGGCGTGGCTGGAGCAACGTATGACAGGTTGGGCACATCGCTCGGCATTCAATCGCTGATCAGTGAGCTTGCATTCAGAAGTTCACTTCACAGTACACAGATTCACCGAAGAACGACCGCATTTCTCCGTGACAAATACGGTGAGTCATCCCGATCATAAGTTTAAAACACCGGATAACGCATGCACAAACCGGTTCCATATCACAAAACTGCTTAGCGACCTGATAAGCAACGCCTTTTTCTATTGACGGGTATTCAACAATCGAAGTTCGCTGAAAAATCACACATGCCATAAACCAAAATCGATTTTCCCTTTGAGATGAACACGACGATAAATTCGCTTGGCGGCTGCCGTGGCGCGACTTCGCATCAACTACCTTCTTCAGCGGCGTTCCGCATCATGGCAGTTCCCAGCGCCCGCAGGCTGCCCCAATGATTTTCACGGCATATTCAAGAAGTACTTTTCAACAGGAAACAAACCGAAAGGCTCTATTCGTGAAATGTGTGGAATTTATCACAAATCCAGGTCCAAACACGCAGCTGATGTAGGAGTGTTTGAGGTGACACAACGATGGAACCAGCGCAGGTAACTGTCGAGCCACTTGGTAGAAACTGCGCGGCAACGATGATTGACAAAATTCTTCAATCGTTCATGTCGATTGTTGACGTTTTGAAGGTGCCAGGTTCCGCGCACATAGCCCTCTCGAGACACCACGATGGTTTCATGTTGCAATCCCAGTTCTGTGGCGCACTTGGCATACGACCTGTGCCCATCGCTGACCATAACCGAATCGGTGGCCACGAGCTGAGCCAACAGCGGTTTGAGTTGCTTTGCTTTCATGCCCGGCAACCGCGTATTGCGGGTGGGTCCACCGCGTTGTACGGCAGTGAGCACTGCAACTTGTTCTGAACTGCGACCTCGCTGGGTGGCGGTTCCACCTCGGGCTCGGGGTTCTCGCTCGTCTTTGACCTTGCGGTCCCCCTTGCGACTGTGTAAAAACAAGGTTTCGTCTACCTCGACCACACCTTGCAACTTGTCATTTGGCGCCTGCGTCAACAGAAACCGATGACGCCAGCGAAACGCAGTGCTGACCGCGATCCCACAACTGCGAGCCGATTCGCGCACCGTCTCCAAGCGCATTTGTTCCGCCGCGAACGCCAGCCACTTCTCCTTGTGATGCAAACCTGACAAGGGCGAATCCGACGCCGCATTGAAGGTGCGACCACAACCTTTGGCACAGCGATAACGTTGCAAGCCGCGGGTGATGCCATGTTTGTAGGCTCCCTCGGTGCCACAGTGCGGACAGCGACGGTCCTTGCCCACGCGTTGATCCACCGCCAACACCGATTGAGCTTCGGTATAGGCTTCATTCAAAATCTTAATGGCTTGGGCTTGCTGATGAACCGAGAGTTGCTTGAACTGGGCGATGTAGGCATCAGATTGTTCAGCATCCATGCTGGTTTATCCTTATGTTTTTAAATGTGATTTGATCATTATTATACCAAAATCCACACAAATTAAGAACAGAGCCAACCGAAACCGTGTTCCCGACGCTAATCGGGTTAGAATGCATTGTTTTGATCGTTACTTTGGCGAAACTTTGCACCCCAGCAGCCGGAATAAAATTATTCAGGCCGTGTTGACTTTCCACCGTGTACAGACGGTTCCGTACACCATTGATACCTGATTATGGATAGCGACTCCATATTTGACTCCGAAAGACCTAGTAATTCAACAAACACAGCGCGATCGAGCTCCTGACGAGAGTTGTCTTCATACGCTTGATTTGCGGGCAAGAATTTTTTTTTCAGCAAATCTATCGTAAATTTCTAAAGAGAGTTTTAGCTGAGAATCACTGAGTTCGCGGGGGTCAAGTGTCAGAAGTTCAGGAGATTTAGTGGGAGTCAAGTTAACTCTACCTTGTTGTTGGCGAGTTCCAATCCACCAGAAACTCATCAGCCCTATAGTCGAATTCATCCATAGAACCAGTGGAATTTCCCAAGATTTATCCCGGAAGATGTAATTCGGCCATGCCCTTCCACCTAGAGTTTCATCATGCGTAATACAGGCAGCAAGAGGCTGTGAGTTTAATCGAAAATTTTGATTCAGGTGGAATCTCGACGAGAATTGATTCCAGATTTCGACTGCTTTCTCAATGTAATCAGGATGCGGTTTCAATTGAGTGTCAGGCAAAACATTGATGTGCTGTTCTCGTTTGGCATCATGTGCCCACAGAGCTGGATATTCACAATAACCCTTGCCCGACCATTCGAATCTTTCGAAAGGTCTTTGGGGTTTATGCCATGAAATACTAGCATGATATAAACCTCGTTGACCAATTTCGTTCAGCTTTGCGAGTGGAAGTTCGAGTTCCGCTGAGCTGCGTGGCAGTTTGAGGCGGTGCCGGTTGTAAAACGTTAACATTGTCGAAGCAATCGTAGTGGACTGTATACCCGAGCAGCCACCGTCCAGCAGACTCGCAGAAATCATGCAGCCTATTGAAATTGATCCTGAATCATCAGATAAGCGTAAATCTAGAACATCTTCTGTTGCTTTTGATTTTAGCCGCGCCGCAATTGTACCCGCTTCCAGCGGAGTGGATGGACGGCGAAGCAGGTTGATATATTGGACTTGGTTACTGCCTGATTTGTAATTCTTCTTGGTCGCAATGACCATTACTTCCGCCATACCAGTATCAGCAGAGAAAGCTCGTTTTTCTGAGCCAGAAGCTGCAATGGATAAAATTTGTATATTTTCATAAAAGGAGTTCAACAATTTCCGTGAATTTTCCCATGCTTTGCCCTGTACGAATGAAAAGGGCAATACGAGTGACAATACACCTCCGATTTTCAGCTTTTCATGTGCAAGATCAATAAAATTCGAAGCCAAGCCTGCGAGACCATTGCCTGCGATGATCACTGGATGAAATGAACCATCCGAAAATTTACCCTTACCGCGAGATTTCTTCAGCTGTTTGTTTAATTTTTTCAAGCGCCTGGACATCAGCCTTTGTTCATCGTCAGATGTATTGAATCCGGCGAAGGCAGGTACGGGAACACCAATTTTTTTCGCTTCGTTTCCGGTCGGGCGAACAAAGGGAGGATTCATAATGATCAGGTCGCATATTTCGTGTTCGAGATCAACGTTATTCTTTCTTCGGAAGTGCCGTTTATTTCAGTGCCTGCTCCAAACAAATCTACGGCTGTATCTTCCATGATTAAATCCAATGAACCAATTGAGACTCTTGAAACTCCGTTGGAGTCGGTTTGGCCGTACGGCAGCAAAATTACCCTTGTTCCTTCGAAAAATTCACGTGGATGACTTGCACTCAAAATTGAAGCGGTAAGATTCACTGCAGTCGGCATAATGTCAGCCCCAATCAGCGAATTTTCCATCATGTCACGATGTAGTTCACCATCATCGAAACCTCCACGACGCGCCCTTCTTAGAATCGACTGATATGCCGCTGACAGGAGCGTCCCTGTTCCACATGCAAAATCAGGCTATGCTTAAGTTTTTGATTGCACTCATGTCGCTCCAATCCACCGCCAGCCGGTCAACACAGAGTGTAGCAATGAGTAAAGCGCTCGTGGGTTTGGTATAAAAAGTAGCAAGAAACTTACGGTCGGCAATCATACGCTGGAATACCTGCCCCGCCATGTCATGAATCGTACTCGCTCCGAGCTGAAAAAGGTCGTCGGCTAATTTTTCCATCGCCATCCGAATCGTTTGCTCACTTTCCTGCTGATGCAGCAGTTTTGCGATATCAGGCAACATTTGAGGGGCACGGTCAGCAGCCAAACGTAAAGAACCAGCAGATCGCTGAATCGCCAATTCAACTATATCGACGGCTTTTTTCAATCGACTTTCAGACAAAACTGCAAACTCTATTGCATCTGCGATGTTTGACAGCGAAGCATCAACCCAGCCGTCACTTGGCCATCTAACGTGCTGGTCGTCGCTGTCAAATGCATACAGGCAGAATTCGAACTGAGCGTCTCTAATCGCTTGAGCGAGAATTTGCTGACTTACCGTAGACAGATTCTTGTCAACCTTTACCGCAAGAACTGATTCAATCTTTCCAGAATGTCCAACGAGGTTCGCTCCCAATCGAGACAGTGCATCCTTCTCCACTCCAGGGGCGGGGCTCCATTCTGTCTCTATGCAGACAGGAACTCCATAACGGGGAGTGATCAAAATGTCAAGTCTTCGCAGCCTCTCAGCTATAACGTAGGTTGCCTCAGCACGAATTACGTTTTCAGCATTCCATTCGGGATTAAGCCTCCTAAGTTCAATTGCTAAATGTGCATTGAGTATAGGTTCGGTTGTTCTGCCGTCGGTCGTAATGCTAGATAAATGAATAGTGAACTGCCATTGTAAATTTTGACTACTTTTCTTGCGGACTTTGTTCAGCTCCAAAAATTCCTGCAGGAAATAAAGGAAAAAATTACTTTGTTGTGTAATTCTCGTCGCAAGGCTGCTCTTTACGCCCCTCTCGGAAATTCAGTTGCAGAGAACACGGTCGGTATCCAGTACGAGTTCGAAACTCTACAGTTCTTGGTGCTCGTAAATCCAATAGTGTCATTTAAGTCACCACCAAATTGTAACCATCATCGACTGTGTATTGCGATCATTCAGGATTTATTGCGTCAATAACTGACGTAGTTTCACAACAAAGGCAGTACTTTTCTTCTTTGTCATCCAAAGAAACTGACTCAGATCATAGATTCTGATCCGAGATTCAAAGATGTCAGATTGCTGAAAAAGAATTCAGTTCAGGCACTACGTGTGGAGAGACATTCAGTGGTTTCACTAAATGTTCGTGGCACGCGCAAATTCAAGTGCGCGCTGACGCTGCTTGCCATCCCCCCTGACCAAAGCTTCAACAATCAGATGCTTTGTTTCACTCAATTCGCCTTTATCAATATAGATTCGCACCAAATTAAGCAAAGTCTGCACATCTCCCAGCTCTGAAACCGCTTCGATTGATTTTGAAATTTCGTTTTTATCTGGACGAAATTCCTGTTTAGGGTCTGGATACTGCTCTAAAGGAAATTGACTCGAGGCCAAGACGCGCCCCATTTGCGCGATGTGCGCGCACAATTCCTGATTCGGGTCGAGACCTGTAGGCAGAACTTGCTGAATCAAGTCTTTATAGGTCCGCACGTCAAGTCTCACCGCTCGACATGCAAACAAATACATCAGAAGGACTTCGTTTCCTGGGGATTTAGCCAGCTCCAGCTGCAGTCTTTTCTCAACATCTTCGAATTGACCCGCTTTCAACTGTTGTATGAAAGTCGTTGGTGTGGAAGTTGGGGGTGGATCAAAATTCAGCTGCTGCCGAATATCTGCGGGGGTCACAGCGGTTTTCTGTTCCCGCTTTTTACGTTTTTTCTTTTTCGTGAATAATCCATAGATGAAAAACAACAAGAAAAGAATCCCGGAGCCAAGCAAAGTGAAGATCATCAGCCAATGGATGCGTCCGACTCGGCTGGTCTGATATCGCTGCTGAATCCAGGCCCACTTTTCGCGGAAACCGTCTCCTTCAATTCTGGAAAATTCTTCACTGAAGGCGGATCCAAGATGACCAAACTCGTTCACAGTCGTATAGATGAACTGACCAACTCTCTCCTTAAAATCCAGGATGCGATTTTCAGTTTCTGCAAAGAAACTCTCGGGGCGGTCCAGATTGGATTCAGTGACTGCCGTCCCGTTACCAGGGTAAGACTGACCGGCTTGGGTGCTGCTATTCTGCTGCGCTAGTACTTGAAAAGACGGTGAAAGGAGAACGAAACTTAGAACTGCCCACCGGAAAACTTGCAAAAAAAACGATGGAAACGAATTAATCAATGCACACCATCAATAAGATATTCAGCAATTTGGACGCTGTTCAGGGCTCCGCCTTTTCGCACATTGTCGGAAACTACCCACATGTTGAGTCCTCGGTGAAGGGTAATGTCTTCTCGAATGCGTCCTACGAACACATCGTCCCGATTCGCCGCGTGGGTCACGGCAGTAGGGTACATAAGTTCATTGGGATCATCAACCACAGTTACGCCATTGGCTGCTCTGAGCAATTCTCGCGCCTGTTCCGCGGTCAACTTGTCTTTTGTTTCGATATGAACCGCCTCTGAGTGACCAAAGAACACCGGGACTCTCACAGCAGTGGGATTCACGAGTATGGAGTCATCGCCCAGAATTTTGCGAGTCTCCCAAACCATCTTCATTTCTTCTTTGGTATAGCCGTTCTCTTGAAATCGATCAATGTGAGGAATCACGTTGAATGCAATCTGCTTTGGTGCAATTGAAATCTCAGCGGTACGACCGTTTAGCAGTGCTGCTGTTTGGCCGGCCAGTTCGTTCACGGCCGACCGTCCTGCTCCAGACACCGATTGGTAAGTGCAAACATTAATTCGGTCTATTCCGACTGCATCGTAAATCGGCTTAAGGGCTACGATCATCTGAATTGTTGAGCAATTCGGATTTGCAATCAGCCGTTCATGATTCCTCAAGGCATGCCCGTTCACTTCGGGAATCACAAGTGGAATTTCCGGTTCGTACCGAAATCGTGATGTATTGTCAATTACGGTGCAGCCGTCTGCCGCTGCCATCGGTGCATAGACATCCGATACGCTTGCCCCCGCTGAAAACAGGCCGAACTGAACGCGGGAAAAATCGAATTCAGACAACAAGCCAATCCGAACGCTTTCGTCGTTAAATTTTAAAGTCGATCCTGCGGACCGTTCACTTCCTAAAGGATAAAGATTTCTTACGGGAAAATTCCGTTCCTCAAGAATGGAAATCATTGACTCGCCAATCATTCCAGACGCGCCGACAACTGCTACGTCAAATACCTGACTCATAATTTATTACCAAATAAATTTTCAACCACTTCAGGCCAGCAGCAGCCGAAGTTCATCCCGTACTTCCTGACCCATCTGTCTGGTTCCAACCAGCTGTGCTTCCGTAAAGTATATATCAGGCGTACGCATGCCTTTTTCTATGACTCGCTCTACAGCCTGTTCCACTTTCATTGCGAGTTCCCCTTCATTGAGAGTGTAACGAAGAAGCATTGCCAACGACAATATCGCTGCAAGCGGATTTGCTTTATCCTGACCGGCAATATCTGGTGCAGTCCCGTGAACCGGTTCATACAGACCTTTCTGACTGCTGTCCAACGAAGCCGACGGCAACATGCCAATTGATCCTGTCAACATCGCCGATATGTCCGAAAGAATATCCCCGAACATGTTTGTAGTGACAATGACATCGAACTGTTTCGGTTCTCTTACAAGCTGCATGGCAGCATTGTCAACGAGCATGTGTGTCAATTCGACATCAGGATAATGTGATTCTGCGACATCGGAAACCACCTGTCTCCAGAGTTCCGTAGTTTCCAGTACATTGGCTTTGTCCACCGAACAGACGCGATTCGCTCTCTTTCGAGCAATTTCAAATGCGACGTGTGTAATTCTAGCAATCTCGTCTTCGTGATAAACCAGCGTATTGATTCCTCGCCGTTTGCCAGAGTCCAGAGTTTCGACGCCCCTCGGTTCACCGAAATATATTCCGCCTGTAAGTTCCCGCACGATCATCATGTCCAGCCCGGCGACGACTTCATCCTTCAGTGTCGAAGACGTCGCCAAACAGGGAAATAGAATTGCAGGGCGCAAATTCGCGAACAAATCGAGTTCCCGTCGAAGTCTCAGTAAAGCGGTTTCTGGTCTGAGATGCCTGGGCAGCGAATCCCACTGACTTCCGCCAGCAGCTCCAAACAAAACTGCATCACATTCCTTTGCCATCTTCAGTGTGCTCTCCGGCAAAGGACTTCCAGTACGGTCGTAGGCCTCACCTCCCAATTCCCCCCATTCACACGAAATATTCAGTCCACAAGAACTCTCCAATTCATCTAAAATATTCGCAGCTTGTGAAATGATTTCAGGACCAATTCCATCGCCGGGTATGATTAAGATTTTTGCTGTCATAAGCTTCTTTTTGACTCCTATGAAAAACTATGGCTTTGGTGTATGCTGATAGAAATAAATCAATCGGGAATGCCAAATTTTACATTGAAATTAACCTTGAGTTCAGAACTTACGAACAGATGGTAAATCGTAGAAGAACCAAACGAAACAGCTGGTCAGTCTCATATCGTCAGCTGGCGATATATCTTTCAGACAATATTGGACAGTGCCAGATACCCATCCATTCCGACGCCATGCATCCGGACAACATTGTTGCTCAAGATGCTGTTCATTATCAATTGGTTAAATCAACTCTTCGTACAATCTACCGAACCAATCGCTGTTATCATCTTGATGCACCCATCAGCTTTCTTCCTACATTCGACGCTTTGGGAAAAATTCAAATCAAGTTGCTGGAGAGCAGTTCCGCTGATATTGATCAAGTAAACCTTCTGCATCAAATCGGAAGCTGCACCAAACAGTTTTTTCAGGATCGAAACTCTTATCCCACTTCAGGTCAAATTCAGCAATCTCTGAGCAGTTCCTGAGTTCGAATCAGCGTCACGGCAGCCAAAACAATACTTGGCGATACTTCTTCGAATCACTTCTCTCGTTCAGTCTTCACCTGTCGCTTTAAACTGAGCGTCGTCCGCCACGGTCTCCGCCTGCAATTTATCTTTTGGCACTTCACCCGCTATGTAAGGAGCATCGGACTTGACATCTGCATTTTGTGCTCGATCTCTGAGTGCATGGTCCATGAGCACAATTGCCAGCATGGCTTCCACTATCGGAGTCGCACGAAGCCCGACACACGGGTCATGGCGTCCTTTGACAGATATTGTCACATCCTCGCCTGCTTGATTGACGGTTCTTCCAGGCACGACAATGCTGGATGTGGGTTTGAATGCAACCCGAACCGTAACCGGCTGTCCAGTGGAAATCCCACCGGCGATCCCGCCGGAGTTATTCGACAAAAATCCAAGACTGGTCATTTGATCCCGATACTGCGTACCTTTCATTGCCACACAGCTGAATCCAGCGCCGATTTCGACTCCTTTCACTGCGTTGATTCCCATCATCGCACTTGCAAGCTCCGCATCCAATCGCGCATAAGCAGGTTCACCCCAGCCAGTTGGCATGTTTTCAGCAACTGCCCAAACCGCAGCGCCGACCGAATCTCCTTCCCTTCGAACTGAATGGATGTATTCTTCAAGATCTTTGACCTGATCAGTACATGGCCAGAAAAATGGATTTTTCTCAACTGCATTCCAATTTATTTCTTTCGGTGTGATTTCACCAATCTGGCATACATATCCACGGATCGCGGTGCTGTATCTCTCTTTCAAATATTTCTTTGCGATTGCACCCGCAGCGACTCGCATCGCAGTTTCTCTAGCGGATGAGCGTCCGCCCCCTCGGTAATCTCGAATGCCGTACTTTCGGGCATAAGTGTAATCGGCGTGGCCTGGGCGGAAACGATCTGCGATTTTTGAATAATCCCGGGAGCGCTGCTGAGTGTTGCGTATCAACATGCCAATTGGTGTTCCCGTAGTTTTGTTCTCAAACACACCCGACAGAATTTCCACGATGTCGCTTTCCCGTCTTTGAGTTGTATAGCGAGAAGTGCCTGGCTTTCGCCGGTCCAGCTCCACCTGAATATCTGATTCCGAAAGCTCCATTCCGGGTGGACAGCCATCTACAACGCACCCAATGGCCGGCCCGTGGCTTTCACCGAAGGTCGTCAGCGTAAATAAAGTTCCGAATGAATTTCCCGACATCAGCTGCCTACCCTGACACGCCTTTCCGACATGCCTCATCAATGGCCTGTATCAAGCCAAAAAACGGAATTACGAATCTAATTTGCTGAGCGCGTCGCATGAACGCCAATCCTCGACTGTCGACAAACGCGACTTTTCCAATGACCTGATGATGCAGGGCGCTGAGAGATCGGCTCATCGCGCGAAATTCAGGTGCAAAATCATACATCTCGTCGTCCAGATCCTCTTTAGCACACGTTGCCAGTTCATCAAACTCAAAAATGGCCTGCTCGATCATGTCCGCTAGTGCCTTAATGTTGGTCGGTGGCAACACGACTTATGCCTTTAAAACATTCAAAGGGTGGGCAGAGTCACTCCCGTTTGACCTTGATATTTTCCAGCTCGATCTCTGTAAGAAGTTAAGCATTCCGAGTCCGCCTCGAAGAAAATGACTTGTGCGACTCCTTCATTCGCATAAATTTTTGCTGGCAGCGGTGTCGTATTGGAAAATTCAAGCGTAGCATAACCCTCCCATTCTGGTTCAAACGGAGTTACGTTCACGATGATTCCACATCGAGCGTAAGTAGATTTTCCCAAACAGACGGTTAGTACGGACCGTGGGATTCTGAAGTGCTCGACCGTTCTTGCCAGCGCAAAAGAATTGGGCGGAATAATACATACTTCACCCACAAAATTGACGAAACTGTGTTCTGAAAACGACTTTGGATCAACAATCGCCGTGTTAATATTCGTGAATATTTTAAATTCGCTGGAACAGCGAATGTCGTAACCATAACTCGAAGTCCCGTAGGATATGACTCGATTTCCATTGACGCTGCTGACTTGATTCGGTTCAAACGGTTCGATCATGGAGCACAGAGCAGCCTGCTGCCGAATCCATTCGTCGGACTTGATCGACAATTCCTATCACTCCTACGTATTCTGAATCACAATTGACGGGAAAGCGCTTGTAAAGTCTTTTTTTCGCTTGGACAGTCGCGCCGCCGTCGACCTGGCAATCTCCTTGTAAATTTTTGCTATATCACCGTCCGGATCACTTACGACAGTAGGACGACCGTTATCAGCATCGCTTCGAATGCGCGTGTCAAGCGGTATTCCACCGAGATAGGTGACGTTATATTCCTGTGCCATGCGCTGACCACCACCATCACCGAAAATACTTTCCCGATGTCCACATTTGCCGCATATGTGAACACTCATATTTTCCACTACACCGAGCACTTCTATTTCTACTTTCTCAAACATTCTGTAGGCTTTGCGGGCATCAAGCAATGCAATATCCTGTGGAGTGGTTACGATTACAGCACCGCTCACGGGCACCCGCTGAGCCAAAGTAAGCTGGGTATCACCTGTGCCCGGAGGCAAATCTATTATGAGGTAGTCCAAGTCGTTCCAAGCTGTCTGCTTGAGCAGTTGCTCAAGCGCTTGTGTCACCATGGGACCGCGCCAAATCATGGGAGTTTCTTCTTCAATGAGAAATCCGATCGACATCGTCTGCAGATGGTAGCTGTACACAGGCTGCATGGATTTACCATCTTTTGACTGAGGCTTGCCGCGTACCCCTAACATTCTAGGTTGGCTTGGGCCATATATATCTGCATCCAAAACACCCACTCGGGCACCTTCCGCTGAAAGTGCCAATGCCAAATTCGCCGAGACTGTTGACTTTCCAACTCCACCCTTGCCCGAGGCCACGGCGATCATATTCTTTACACCGGAGATGGGTGAAACCCCTTTTTGCACCGAATGTGATGTAACTTTCGGGTTTACATTGATTTCAACATCCGAAATGCCAGCCAAAGCGGAAACCTCTCGGTGAATGGATGATTTGAGCTCAGGAATCCAGCTGTTGGCCGGATACCCCAAAGCAATTGTCAGCTTTGCAACACCGTTCACAACTGAGATGTTTTTGAATTTACCGTCAGCCAGTACGGAAGATTCAGTATGAGGGTCCTGAATCCTAGAAAGTACTGCTTTAACATCGTTTACTGTTGTCACTTTCATAAAGTACCAGCTCAAATCTTATTTCTCTTCACGAACCGAGCATCAAAATCTCAAAATGCTTGCTCAACACGAGTCAGTATGGGTAGTTTTCGTTCTTCTTTTTTACAAGAACACGGTTTAGGAGGTTAATGTGGCATTTTATCATACAGGTTGGCTGCACCGCTGAACATCGAATTCAGACAGCTTCAGACTCTTGAATTTTTACGCCTAAATATGGAGTCACTGCTACGATATAAAAATTCATACCTCACAAAACTGCATCTGCAACCGGGTTAGAAACAACCTGTAATGCTATTGCCCCTATGAACTGCTGACTGCGATTAAGATTGCTTCATGAAGAAACAACTGAATCATAGAGAAGCATGAAATGCTGAAGAGCAACAAAATCCAGATCACTCTTAAACGAAAATATTCGTTTGTGTCCAAAAGCCACGCTGGAATTTGTTAGAAAATACCTGCTGAATTTGCTTAATTCTGGAGGCAATGCAAATTGAAATCTCCGAAGTTTGACGGAGAGAGATTTGATCATCATTAGTTATAATGAATATGTCTTGCCTACATCACGAATCCAAACCCGCGAAATTTCATTGCAGTCTAACAGTAATTTTCCATTGATTTGGTAACAGGAGTAAGTACAGATCAATTTAGACAATCCTTACCTGATTCAAAATGCAGCGAAAAATTTTAGTAACAAGCGCCCTTCCTTATGCAAATGGTCCGATCCATCTCGGACATATGGTCGAATACATTCAAACAGACATCTGGGTGCGATTTCAGCGAATGCAAGGTAACGAGTGCTATTTTGTTTGTGCAGACGACTCGCATGGAACGCCCATTATGCTTCGCGCGAGAAAGGAAAATATTAGTCCCGAAGCACTGATCCGTCGCTATCAAAAAGAACACGAAAGAGATTTTTCTGACTTTCATGTCCGTTTCAACAATTACTACACAACTCATTCTGAAGAAAATCGAGAGTTATCGGAATACATTTACCTACAGCTGAAGAAGAATGGACACATCCACCGTCGCATCGTTCGTCAAGCCTATGATGCCAGGGAACAAATGTTCCTCCCGGACCGATTTGTCAAAGGAACATGTCCTCGTTGTAAATCAGAAGATCAATATGGGGACAGTTGCGAAAAGTGTGGCGCAACTTACACCCCGTCAGACCTGATCAACGCGGTTTCGGTATTGTCGGGCTTGACTCCAGAACAGCGAGAATCTGAACATTTGTTTGTCCGCTTAAGTAATTTTTCCGAAATGTTACAGCAATGGATTACCGATGAACTCGCTCAAAAAGAAGCTAAAAATAAACTTAAAGAATGGTTCGACGTCGGTTTGAATGACTGGGATATTTCAAGAGATGCTCCTTATTTCGGCTTCAAAATCCCAGAAGAAAAGAACAAATATTTTTATGTCTGGCTGGACGCTCCCATCGGATATATGGCCAGCTTCAAAAATCTGTGTGATCGAGAGAATCTTGACTTCGATGCCTATTGGAAGGATGGTGAAAATACCGAACTCTACAATTTCATCGGCAAGGACATTCTCTACTTTCACACCTTGTTCTGGCCTGCGATGCTGCATGGAGCGGGGTTTCGAAAACCAACCGACATTTACACACATGGATTCTTGACTGTCAATGGTAAGAAAATGTCGAAATCCAGAGGCACGTTTGTCATGGCGCGGACCTATCTCGATCATTTGAATCCTGAATATCTTCGCTACTATTACGCAGTGAAGCTGAACGACCGTATTGAAGACCTGGATCTGAATCTTGAAGATTTCATCCAAAGAATCAACTCGGATTTGGTGGGAAAAGTTGTCAATATTGCCAGTCGCTGCGCGAAATTTATTGAGAGAGGGTATTCAGGGAAACTTTCCAGCCAATTGGATGATATCGAGCTCTATGAGAAATTCGCAGGTGCCAGAGAATCGATCGCTGCCTCGTATGAAAATAGAACCTTCAGTCGAGGCATGAGAGAAATAATGGCATTGGCCGACCAAGCAAATCAATATATCAATGACCAAAAGCCTTGGGTAATTGTGAGGGATTCATCCAAGAAAGAAAAGCTGCATCAGGTCTGCACACAAGGCATTAACCTGTTTCGAGTTCTGATATTTTATCTGGCACCGGTACTGCCTCAACTGTCCAAACTCACAGCTGAGTTTCTCAATCAATCGATAGATCGATTGGAACAGGTAGATTCACCATTGTTGAATCACAGAATTTCTCCTTACACCCATTTGATGCATCGAGTTTCTAAGAAAAGCGTCAATGCTATGGTAAGAGATTCCAAAGACACCGGCAGCGTCGAAAAACAACCCGAAAAAGCAACAGTTTCAATCGATGATTTTGCCAAGATCGATCTTCGGACGGCCCGAATTTTAGAAGCTTCTGATGTTGATAATTCCAGGAAGCTGATCGAATTAAAAGTCGATTTGGGGTCTGAGACCAAACGAATCTTTGCCGGAATAAAGGGACATTATCAACCTGAGGCACTCGTCGGGCGAAATGTCGTTATTGTGGCCAATCTAGCTGCCAGAAAAATGAAGTTTGGCGTTTCCGAAGGGATGGTTTTAGCAGCCGGTGACGATGCTGGTTTATGGTTGCTGGAACCCGCGGATGACATCGCACCAGGAACACCAGTCAGCTGAAATTGCAAGATCAAGATCACCAATTGTCAACGGTCGCTTCAATCGACCGGTATTTGCCCCAGACACAATGCACGAAGTGTGGTTACCCGCGTTGCAAGGATTATGCAAATGCGATTTACGCCCAAGAAGCGGACATCAATCGCTGTCCACCAGGTGGCGAATTTACGATTCAGGCACTGGCAAGACTGCTTCATAAAACAGAAATAAATCTCGCTGACGATTGTGAGCGGCACCCGGGTCGATTCTTCGCCAGAATTCAGGAGAGAAACTGTATCGGCTGTACGCTTTGTATCGAACCTTGTCCGACAGATGCCATCATCGGAACTGCAAAACACATGCACAGCGTTCTGGTTCAAGAATGTACCGGCTGTCAAATTTGCCTGGAATACTGCCCGGTTGACTGCATCGAAATGATCAAATACCCGAAACCACTGAAAGGAGCGCTCTGGTCAGAATATGGAGATGAGGAAGTTGCTCGATGGCGTCGTATGACCGAACGTCGGATTCATCGAAAAGCAAGCTTACGGTCCGCAACCACTGTTGGCTCCAGCTCATCCGATCTGAAATCAGAAATTCGTGATGCTGTCAATCGAGAACGGTCTAAACGCTGGAAGCGCAATAAACGAAATTCGAACCTACTAAATTCCCGCGATTCTGCTAGATGAATTTTCAAATATGTCATGAAATTTTCACTCGTTTTCGAGAATCCAACCCCAAGCCACGTACCGAGCTGAATTACAGCAACAACTTTCAGCTGCTGGTCGCCGTAGTTCTTTCGGCTCAGGCAACAGACATATCAGTCAACCAAGCGACCAAGCGATTATTTCAAGTCGCCCCGGACCCTCAGTCCATGCAGGAGCTCGGACTTGAACGTGTGAAAGAGCATATTCGCAGTATCGGCCTATTCAACACGAAATCGAAAAACATTTTGAAAATATGCAGAATGCTGCTGGAGGAGCACAATGGCCGCGTCCCAAACGACCGGAAAGCCCTTGAACTACTTCCCGGAGTTGGCAGAAAAACTGCGAACGTTGTCTTGAATACAGCTTTTGGTGAACCGACAATCGCTGTTGATACGCATATATTTCGCGTATCGAATCGCACTGGACTCGCCCCCGGCAAAAATGTGCTTGAAGTAGAAAAAAATCTGCTTGAGATCGTTCCAGAAGAATTTCGCATAGATGCCCATCACTGGTTGATTCTGCATGGACGGTACACCTGCATTGCTCGTAAGCCCAAATGCAGTGAATGCATGATTTTTGATCTTTGTGAATTCGCAGACAAGGTAGAATTCAGACAGAAAACAGAGACGAAGTCTGCTCCTTAGAAGCGCCAGTTCAGATTCAATTCAGATTTTTATTTCAGCTAAAAATACAAAACGACTGGACCGAATGACGCTGTCCATTTTCTGCATGCAGCATTGGCACATGTTGAAGATAATACGAACACAATCAAAAACATATTTGATCTGTATATAAGATCTAAAATTAAGGTCCTTGGATTGACAAATTACTCAATATGTCATGCAAGCACTAGATGGTATTTTCCAACTCCACTTCGCTTTGCGCAAATTTGGAGAAAAATTTAGTAATATATCGGATAGTTGCTTGTACAGTGGCTATTGAGTTGCCAAATTATGTAAAAACAATTCGATGAGTTACACACCCACGAAAGATCAAATTGATTACCTAAAACAAGACGAAAATGCATTTTTGTATTTTGCTCAGAATCAAAATGACGGAGTAATTGTTCAGGTATTAGGCAAGCTTGGTAGATTGAGCAACGACTGTAGTCGCAAACCTCTACTCGAGTTGCTGCAAAGCCGAAATCCGGCAATTCGCGCTCTTGCGATAAAGAATCTTGCGAAACTGAATGATGCTTCTCTAATTGATGTGTTTATCGATCATGGTAATAATGACCAAAGTGCCGAAGTTCGGAGAGAATCAGTATCTGCAATCGGAAGACAAAAAAATGAAGCGGCTGTTCCGGTTCTAATCGATTTTTTATACGACAATGATCCATCAGTCGTACTTCAAGCGTTGCGGGGTCTTTTAGTTTTGCCAATCACCCCTCAAATTTTTGAAGAACTATTAATTCTTAAAGAACATCCAAATGAGATTATCCAAGACCTTGTCAATCAAAATCTTCAACGAAAGAAAAATAGCAGGAAAAATACTCCGCCTCATGACCAGTTTCCCGAATTCTTAAAGAATTTGGTTGTTGGGGGCGACGTCGTAAAAATACTGGAGTTCGTACCGAACGAATCTGTTCATCTAACATTTACGTCGCCTCCATACTACAACGCCCGGGACTATTCTATCTATCGAAGCTATAAAGAGTACTTGGGGTTTTTAGAGAGAGTTTTCTCCGAAATTCATCGCATTACACATCTAGGCAGATTTTTAATTGTCAATACTTCGCCAATAATTGTCTCTCGAATCAGCCGTTCGCATTCCAGTAAGAGGTATCCAATTCCATTTGATCTCCACCCATTAATCGTGAACAGTGGTTGGGAGTACATCGACGATATTGTCTGGGTAAAACCAGCGGCGAGTGTTAAAAATCGCAACGCTGGGTTTTATCAGCATAGAAAACCTTTGGCATATAAACCCAACGCTGTGACGGAAATGCTGATGGTTTATAGAAAAAAAACACATAAATTGATTGACTGGAACATGCGTCAATATTCTTTTGATAAGACAGAAGCAAGCAAAATCAATGGGGAATATGAGATTACCAACGTTTGGAAAATAGATCCGACATCCGACAAAGTTCATAGTGCTGTATTTCCATTGGAGTTGTGCAACCGAGTGATTCGATACTACTCGTACATTGAAGATCTTGTTTTTGACCCTTTCGCGGGTAGTGGCACACTGGGCCAGGCCGCCACTAATTTGAATCGCAACTTTTTTCTGACGGAACTCGAACCAAAATATATTGCCCGTATAAAAGAAAAGCTGAATTTAGAAACAAATTTGTTTGATCGAGACCGGCAAGGAAGCCAACTTATTGATTTAAAGAATTTTATCAGACTTTCAAATCACTTCGAGAACCGAAAAGAAAATGCTTAAATTTAGTTGAAATAAAATATTAAATTAGTATCTCATGTTTTAGTATTCGTACGCTACCGATTTATCAATCAAACCGATATCTAGTTTTTTCAATCTAAAACCGAGATGTAAATTCAGGGAATTACATATTCGAACATTCTGCTACTAAGTTCACACCAAAACTCGCTTGAAGTGCAGCCGCAAGTGCGTATCAGTATGTGCTTGTCCAATATCGTGGGATCAATTTGTTGGTGTCTGAAGAAACCAATGCAAAGACACCGGCTAGTCTGACTCTCATATTTTCACGTTGTTATAAAGATCTAGTGGCTTATGTAGTGTTCGTCAGAAAACTCTACAACACATTGATAATAAATAACAATCGTTCGATATTTTCAAACGAAGAATTTTCGGTTTTGGCGGATTAACGGATTTAAAGGCGAATTTCGCTCACAAATGCCACAAACCAGCAAAATCTTCACTTGATAGAATGAAATGATTAATAATTATTATCAATATTTTAAACGTTTTCTGACAGACACTGTGTGATAACGTTCGATGAACGAATTCCAGATCGGCGAGAGCGGCCCGGCTTGGATCATCTCGACCTTCAGCGGTCGAACTTCAGGCAGAGTTGCGGGCAGTTCGATCAGGCCTATTCGATGCATCCTCAGCAACGCCACGCGGGCGCTCATGTCCTTCAGACTGCCGTCAGGTTTGCGCGAATCCAACTATTCGCACACAGCACGAGAAGTCGCCTGTCGAGTCCAGCTTGGTTCGCGGCGCGCATCAGTCCTTCCATAACCCAAGTTCCGCACTTTTCTCGTCCAATCAAGCATATTAGAAATATTAGTTAGAAGATATTTTTAATATATTAATATTTCTAGTATTATTATTCTAAATAATTACATATTATATTAGTTTATTAGTTGCTTTATTGCTTTAACTACTCCAATATTCAAATGTTGTTACATGTACAGTCCATTTGCCCCAAATCATCCGTTCCAATCCTCTATAATGACCCCATTGGCAATACACTTCATGAGCATGTTCATCAAAGCCGTAGTTTCCTACACCAACAAAAAAGGACAGCCCCAATATGCCTACCAACTGGTGCAGGGCATCCGCACCCCAGACAACAAAGTCAGACACAAACTGCTACTCAGCCTCGGCACCAAATGGTCGCTTCCTAAACAACAGTGGCCGATTCTGGTGGAACGAATCGAAGACATCTTAAGCGGGCAGAACAGCCTGTTCGAATACGACGCTGAAATCGACCGACAGGCCCGACAGATCGCAGAATCCCTGCGACAGCGCGGCTGGTCTGCCCCGACCGATGTTCAGACCAACCTGCAGACCGTTGATCTCGACAGCATCGAGCACGAACCGCCGCGCAGCGCCGGTGCCGAACGAATCTGTCTGCATGCGCTGCGCCAACTCGAATTCATCAACCTGCTCGAATCCCTGAACGTCAGCAAAAAAGATGCGGCGCTGTGCGCCGCTCTGGTCATCGCCCGCATGCTGCATCCTGGCAGTGAACGCGAAACCTTGCGCTGGATGCTCGAAGACAGCGCGATTTTGGAGATATTGGAACTGCACGATCAACTGCCGCCTTCGCTGGACAAACTGTACCGCTTGAACGACCTGTTGTGGAAACACCGCGTTGCGCTGCAGCGCGCTTTATTCGAACGCGAACGCGACCTGTTCTCGATTGCGGCCACGGTGGTGTTCTACGACCTGACCAATGTGCACTATCACGGCCGCGCCGATGGCAAGCTGAAGTGCTTCGGACGCTCCAAGCAGAAACGAAACGACTGTCCGCTGATCAGTTTGGGCCTGGCCTTGGATGCACACGGATTTCCGTTGCACTGCGAGCTGCTGCCGGGCAATGTCTCGGGTAAATATTCGGCCAAGCCCATAGGCCGAGAGGAATCAACTGTTGAGAATTATCCTGAAGTCCCGGCACAGCGGGTACAGCCAGATATCCTTGATCGGTAATGTTGGCTTGGCGGAGGCAGCGCATTTGCCGAGTCCTTTCGTTTGACCGACATTGATCCAGTTCGCAGCCTGGTAGCATGTACCCAAAAAGCGCTGTTCAACGAAAGTCTCAAGCAGCACCGGTCGAATCCTGTAACGATCGTACCACTGCTGCGGCAGTTCCCGGGCGAGCCTTGCAAGCAGGTGCGAGGCAAGATTGGGGCACTTGATCCAAGGCAGAATGAGGAATCTTGCATTGTTTACGATCCGTGCCAGATTGGCTTCTCTGCGCTCCCGATTCCAGCCGATGAAGTCATCCCGGGGTGCGGTTTTCCATGCTGCGGCACCGAAGCCGAAGGCGGCAACGATCTGACGGTCTATGGCAGCGAAATAACGCTGCTGAGCGCCGGGCAGGGGTTTGTATCCAAGATAATGATAGCGTTCAATGTATTCGTTCCAAAGACGTGAATCAGCGGGGGTTGACACCCGCCACAGCTGAGGTGTTGGCAACTCATGCAGCGGCGCACGGATCGGTGCCTGCGGTGCAGTGCTGTCGGTGAAGCGGATGACCGCCCTGGGAGGCTGGCGACGAGGCGGCGGTAACACAATCAGCTGATCTCGATACATGCGCAGCATCGCCACCCGGCACGACATCTGTTTGAGTCCTCCATCGGGCTTTTTCCAATCCAGCAGCTCACAGACCTGCTGCGACAGCCGGGTTCTGGAACTGTCAGGATGGGCGGCAATCAGTTTGCGAATGTGCTCCAGCTCCTTGGAACTGAAGTCGCGTCCGCAATATCGAGTCATGGCGGCTGTGAGACGGTTGAAAGACAGCCGCGTTGCGTTGATACCGCTGCCTCGCACTTTGAGATCAGAGAACTGCGCTGGCTGACTGCAGCCGGTGGCTGCGACATCTCAGCCCGTCGAGCCTCGCTCATCCGCCAGGGAATGAAAGTCTCAAGATTCTCAGGCGCCTGTCCGCCATTGGCGGCGCAGGCGCTGAGATATTCATACAGCCATCGATGGGGATTGAGATCCCACAAAAGCACGCTCTGAATGATTGAGAACATCTGTGCTGCCAGCGAAGCGCTCCAGTGACTGCCCGAGCCGCGGCAATTCTTGCGCAGCATCGCTGGGTTGCGCATCTTGCGTTCCCCAGAGTTATTATCAAGCGCAACCTGGGGATGTTTTAAAAACACCATCAGCCCCGACCAGTGATTCTGCAGACTGCTCAGCACCTTGAGTTGGGCCGGATGCATCTGTTCTGCCGACAATTCATGCTTCAAAGTCCGCTCCATCTGCTCGACCGAGCGCTCAAGCCGCTGCTGTTGGCGCATGAATGATTCGCTTTGCTGAGCCAACGGCCTCGACTCATCGAAATGCTCCAGACGACGCGCATTGAGGTGGTAGATCTCGCCAATGCGCTCCCGCCACTCGAACATCCACGGCTCCAGTTGCGGGTACTGCACCGCAGCTTCGAGATAATCCCGCCGCATATGAACCCAGCAAAAGGCCAGTATGATCGCCGCATTGACCTTCGCCAATCGTTTGTAACCACTGTAACGGTCACAAATGACAAACACTTCCTTGAGCTTCTCAGACAGTGAACTGAAGTGCTTGATCGGAACATCACCGCTGCGCGTCGGCTCAATGCGGTAGATCACCGATGAAGCGCTCTCAAACACCCACAGATACCACCGATTGCCGATTTTCCCCTCCATCTTCTCATAGACCTTCCAGCCGGTCTCGTCACAGTGAAATACCGAATCTTCCATCTGCCGCTGCATCAACTGATCCAACAGCGGCTCGAACAACGGCACCATCTTCTTCAAACCGTCAGTCACCGTACCTTGTGAGATCGCCAGGCCCTGATCACGCATCTGGCGCAGCAGATTGCAGGTCGAACGACTGTACGAATACTTGCTCAGCAAAATCTCAACCCACACCGACACCCCCAGCAGTCCCTTGGCAATGACCCGCGGCGCCGGCTTGGCTGTCACCACGGCCGGAGTTTGACGGCAGTTGCAGGTCTTTGCATATTTTTTCCGCCGGATCTCGCGAAAATACGCCTTCGTAAAATATTCCAGAATCTCCGAGTTGTCGGTGTTCGACATCGGCGCATAGGCCGCGCCACAGGAATCGCACACCTGATCTTCAGGCGCAACATCCAAGGTTTCAACTTCACGCGCCAATTTCTCTCGAGGCGTGCGTCCATGACCCTTGCCGCCGCGCTGTGCACCGCGCTTTTTCTTCGGCGCAGCCGACGCAGGTTCCAAAGCCTCGCTTTTTTTGACCGGCTTTTTCTCAGTTTTACGACCATAGACTTGTTTCTCCAACTGCAATACCCGCGCCTTTGTTCGCTCCAATTCCTCCGTCTGCCGGCGATGCTTCTCCAGCAGCTTCAAATACTTTCGGGTTTCATGCTCCTGCTGGGATTGCTCCAAATGGTAACATTTGTCTTTCCATTGTTGAGCAAGGCCCCGCCAACGGTTCACATCATACTTCAACTGAATATGCTCCTGCTTCGACAGCCTTACGAATTGTTTGGAAAAAGGCGTCGATGCACCTTTTCTCGAATCCGAAAACTCCGCAGGTGGGCTTATTGGGTTGAGCTCATTTGACATACACGATTTATATACACTATTTGTGTCGTGGTGTCCATAGCTGAAGCAAATTTTTTTCTATTCGATAAGGGTTGGCCGAATATTTACCACTGTGTAAGAAACATCGTGGCTTTCAGATCACTTATTTTCTAATGAATCAAAGCAACCAGAGTTAACAAAATCACCGAATGCAGAAATAATAACCAGTGTCATCAAAGCACTTGCACGAATTTGAATGAACACAAAGTAGCTTTGCTAGCGGGATAAAACAACAATGGCTCGAGTGCCAGAAGACCCGTTGAGATTCCTAGCAAAGAAATGATGTCCGAGCAGGACTTGAATCTTGTGCTTCGCAAAACAAGTTGGAACTAAAACATGCTGCAAGATACAATTCATGAATGTGGCACACGCTTATACAAGCCTAAGTTTCACTGCTGTGCCTTCAAGAACTCAAGGGATTTACAAATGTAACCCGATCTTTTAATGAGTGGTTTGTGAAAATTCGAAAAAAGCAGATTCATATGCTACGAATTTATTCTGAGTCGGGGATTGGCGTAATATTGCGTATAGGTAGAGGTCAGCTAGACTGGCCTTGAAAACATGAGCTAGTCTTTGATCTGTCGTGAAATAAATCATGCATTTAAGTTTTAAATTAAAATCGAAAATATGTCTTGCTGTCAATTCAAATAATTTACTTTCAAAATGTCTGTTAGCAACACTGTTGTCAGAAATATCGTCAGGAAATTGATATTAGGTGAAGACCATCGAGATGAAGTCATCAATCTGATTGATGCCGAATTCTTGAACTATACAGCGGATTTCTTCAAAAAAATTGTTGAAGCCAAGCATTCCAATGTTGATGCTGAAGATTGGTATGAAAATTCTTTTCTTAGTCAAGAATTACCAAAAAATGAAATCATCATTCATGCTGGCCTAACTCAAAAAACAATTTTCAACATTTATGGTTCAGCTCGCAAGGACATTGTTGTTCAGGCGGCAAAGAAGCACTTTGCCTCGCTCAATTCATTGATTCAACATCTCACGAATCAGGAACAAAATCTTGAATTTTCTTTTTCGTTGCGCGTGAAGGACAAAAGTGTGCAACTTTCCAAAAAAGAAAGTCTAATTCTGATTAACACTTTAGCTACTAAACGGTCTCAAATTCGAGGAGGAACTTGGAGCGCGGTTGGTAAAAGAGCAGAAAAACCATTGATGCTTACACTATGCAAGTTGTTTTCTATTGATGAAGATTTGTATTTGGTGGATACAGGTTTTGCGAGCTCTGCCTACAGAAGAGAAGTGGATTTCAAACTGATTGGACCAGAAGGTGGAGTCAAATGTGAAGTCAAGCTTATGGGCAAGGGAAATCCCGAAAGTGCAGACGCTGTTTATTCGAGAGATACGCATGTTTTCATCGCGGACAAACTCTCTGATTTGGTGAGGAACCAGCTGGATGACAACAACATTAAATGGGTGGAACTAAGCAGCGGAGGTTTTCGTAAATTTGGCAAAGTGTTAAGTGATCTGAATTTTAATCCTCAGGAACCACCAAAGAATATTCGTCCTTTTTTAGAGTCAGTATTAGACGAAGTCTTCAGCAAGCCATCTATCCTGACAATCTAGTTCGCGTGTGCGAAGAAAATCAATTGCATATTCCAGCACCACACCTTAGAATACAAGTATTTAGTGATGTGATGACGCATTCACCAAATCTATTGGAGCAATCTCGACTGCGCTGACTAGTCTCAAGTGTTTGTAGTTCGATACGAAATCTGAGCGAACTAGGTGAATCGCACTAATTCTGAACACGAGCGACATTAACCGCCAAATTTACAAGCAGCTGTTTCTGGTTAATATCATCACTAATCCGAAATTCCGCGTGCCGAGTTGCCCAAATCCTCGCAGCCTCCGTCATCTTTGCTCTGCACAGTGTCCGAGTTTGAAGATCATGGACAACATGCCGTTACGATTCAGACAGCCCATGCCGCGACGTGTGCGGTGCCGAATCGCCGCAAACGTCGATTCAATCGGACCGGTGGTGCAGATGCTCTACCAATGTACCGCTGAAAATCGTAAAACTCCAACAGCAGGTGCTGGTCCTGCCGTCGGCGACTGAATTTCGGATACTTTTCTTGGGAAATTTTGACAAATCGCTCACGGGACTTGTCCGCATGCTCCCGGCTCTCAGCCATACAGGTCTCACGCAAAACTTCATTGGCTTTAGGTTGACTAGACTTCGGCAGTTGACTGAGCAAGTTGGCCGGCTTGTGTACTCAGCAGTGCTGATGGTGAGCATCAGAATAAATTTCATCAAGTGCCGCCCAAACCCCGAAGGCATTGTCGCCGACCGCCAGCAGCTTCCTGTGCCCATGCTCGTTGATCCCAATTGCCTGAAACTCAAATTCCAACGCTTGGGCAATCAGCTCGCGTACGCCATATCAAATCAGTTCGCTGAGCGCGGCCAAATCAAACTGGTCTGGATTTTCATAGACAATTGCGTTATCTTTATCCATCGTAGCGTCCTTCTTTTGTTACTTGTTTTGTTAAGTTGAATTAAAACGTTAACCAGATGCGCCGCTTTTACTCAACACCCTCGCGCACTACCTTCGGTAATAACTCATGATTGAGGAAACAATATGTTTGAAAATGATGACAGCAGAATCATTTTTTTCGATGTTTATGAAAAGTCGAGAAATCATGAGAAATTGAGTGCTGTAGAAAATCGGATTTCTAAAGTCATTGAGATGCATCCAATGTATTTTGGAGCGTTGTCTGATCGCGACCAGTATGATAATTATGACGTCAAACCTGGCGACCCGGACCCACTTTCCCACCTTGCCTTACACGCCACTGTCGTTGGGATGGTCAGCGAAAATGAACCTGAAGGCTTGCGACCGCTTTATGACAGACTGGTCAATCAATTGCGGGATAAACATGAAGTTCAACACCGCCTGATGTACGCTTTGTTCGACTGGATGATCGAAGCTGCAGGAAAAGGGCATCAAGCTTTGGACAATGATGGATTGATGAAAATATTTGAGAAGGAATTTGAAAAAGATTTGTCTTGATGCAATCAAGACGGTTGATTGATGTAATCGGAGAATTGGTACCTGGGATTTATTGAAATGACTCAACGAAAATTGCGCCCTGCTCGAAAATCAATCTCTAAGCATTGAAAATATTTGCGCCCCATCCAGAGTCGGAATGCAGAATAAATTTGTGGTAGTATTTCGATATTATCCAAATCCGAAAATAGAAATTTTTCAGCCAGCAAGTTCGAGAATTTAGCCGATTTTCCGAATATTCAGCACGCTGTCCGGCGAGAACAGTCCACGGGGTTTCTCATTTTTGCGGTGGTTGAGCCGGTCCATTGACGTTCGGGGCATGACGTTTCTTTGACTAGACGCATGAAAGCCTTCCGCAGTGTCGGAATCGGTGTCGATTGGAGAACAGCAGCGCCGCATCAATGTCCAGCGTGACCCGCTATCTTTAAGACTTTAAATGTACAAGGTTTTTTCTATATTGTCATTCCTAATTTCGGATTAGGATATTAGGCGCAAGTGCATTCAGAAATTTTGCATTTGTATAATGTCTGATACGGACGATAAATTAATTTTTTATTTTTCATTCATTAGGAGATTTGTATGAATACCCAAAAAGCACTCATTACAGCCGCAATTACCGGAGCATTCGTTCTCGGCAGTCTTTCCCTTTCAGGAACAGTTGCTGCCGAAGAAAAAGAAAAATGTTACGGTGTAGCAAAAGCTGGCCAAAATGACTGTCAAACAGCCAATAGTTCTTGCGCTGGTACTTCAACTATGGATAATCAAGACGATGCTTTTGTCCTGGTTCCAAATGGATTGTGCGACAAGTTGGTTGGTGGTTCAACAGAGCTGACAGCATGCAGCACTTGTTGATCTCGATTAGGGCCTGCATTGATTGTCTGCTGTTACCGATACGACGCAGCCAGTTCCCCAGAGTCCTCGCCTCCGGCATCTCCTCGAAACCGAACAGTTTCATCAACCCCGGCTCGCGGTGCAGATGACGGACATCCTCCAAGCACTTCGCACCTTCATGCTGATGAAACACGAAGGTGCGAAGTGCTTGGCCGGTAGCCGCGGTTGCTGCCCGGAGCAGGCATGAAACGATCAACAAATTCGCAAGCACAACCAAACCGGTGCGGAAGTCAAGTTTCGATTGCTGTCATCTGTTTTGTAGGGTAGAATGTTCGTCAGCCTTGTATTTTTTTAGGTTGTTTCAGTGATCACCCATTGGGTGATCCTGAAGGTTATCTTTAAGACTTTAAATGTACAAGGTTTTTTTCTATATTGTCATTCCTAATTTCGGATTAGGATATCAGGCGCAAATGCATTCAGAAATTTTGCATTTGTATAATGTCTGATACAGACGATAAATTAATTTTTTATTTTTCATTCATTAGGAGATTTGTATGAATACCCAAAAAGCACTCATTACAGCCGCAATTACCGGAGCATTCGTTCTCGGCAGTCTTTCCCTTTCAGGAACAGTTGCTGCCGAAGAAAAAGAAAAATGTTACGGTGTAGCAAAAGCTGGCCAAAATGACTGTCAAACAGCCAATAGTTCTTGCGCTGGTACTTCAACTATGGATAATCAAGGCGATGCTTTTGTCCTGGTTCCAAATGGATTGTGCGACAAGTTGGTTGGTGGTTCAACAGAATCCGCGTCATAAGAGTCTTTATAAACTGACGCATTTAAAATAATGTCCACGCACCCGATTTCAGAGAATTCAGTCGGAGTCGGGTTGCGTGGTGACCACTACGCCGAAGCGACTTCATCACCACACTCAATTGATTGGTTTGAAGTTCACAGTGAAAACTATTTCGGCCGAGGTGGCATCCCGCACAAATACTTATCGAAAGTTCGCAAAGATTATCCTTTGAGCTTCCACGGTGTCGGGCTATCCATTGGTTCAACCGACCCCTTAAGGCTGAATCATCTCACGCGGCTCAAAGAGTTAATCGAACAGTACGAACCCTCACTAGTCTCCGAACACTTATCTTGGAGTTCGATTGATGGCATTTATCTTCACGATTTGCTGCCGCTTCCATTCAATGAGGAAGTTGTGAATCATCTGGTAAACCGGATTCAGCAAGTACAGGATTTTCTGGGGCGGCAGATTTTGGTTGAAAACGCTTCCACTTATCTCGAATATACAAACTCTACCATGACGGAATGGGAGTTCATTTCCGAAATTGCTGAGCGTAGCGGCTGTAATCTGCTTCTAGACGTAAACAATGTTTTCGTGAACGCCTGCAATCATGAGTTTGACGCGCTGGATTTCTTGCTTGGAGTGCCGGTGGATTTAGTAGGTGAAATTCACTTGTCAGGGCATACCGTCAAGAAACTTCCGGAAGGCCAAATTCGAATCGACACACATGATCAGAGAGTTTGTGATGAGGTTTGGCAGCTGTATGCGACAGCAATTCAACGCTTCTACAAAGCTCCGACATTGATCGAATGGGATAAAGACCTGCCTCCTTTTTCAATTCTGCTAGACGAAGTCGCCATTGCGCGAAGTTATCGGAGAAAGAGGCGGAATGCAGCTGCGTAGATTACAAAAGCAGTTTGCGAATGAAGTCTTGAATGGCGTTCTCGTTCCGACGCTGCGGTCAAAAATTCAGGAACGTGGGTTGGAAGCTGAGCGCAGACTGCGTATCTACAAAAGAAATGTTCACACTACGTTAATTGAATCCTTACAGAATATATACCCCGTGACTACCGCAATCGTTGGTGAAGATTTTTTTAAGTATATTGGGCATGAATTCGTTCAGCGGCACTTTCCAATAAGCGGCGATCTGCACGATTATGGAGAAGAAATCCCAGCATTCATCAGATCAATGGAAAAAATCTCGCATCTCGGATACCTCAGTGCGATAGCCAAAATTGACTGGGCTTGCCATATAGCATTTCACGCACCTGCGGCAGATGTTAAAGCTTTGGACTGCTTGACAGATTTCGACCCCGAAACCTACGAACACCTGATATTTCATCCTCACCCCTCTGCCAGGCTGGTGCACTCATCATTTCCTGTTTTTGACATCTGGAACTATGCAACAGAAGGCAATACGGAGGATGAACTCGTGATCACGTCTCAAAGTCAGTCGGTTCTGATCCTTAGAACAAACCAGCAGGTGAAAGTAATCAGGATTGAACAGCAGGTGTATGAATTTTTGAGTTTGGTGATTCAAAAAGATACGTTAGGCAAGATAAACCTTTCCATCTCTCCATCAAATTCAGAATACAATTTAGAGTTTGTCTTACACAGGATTTTTTCACTTGGGGTTATATCTGACGTAACCGTTCAACACCAATAGATTTTAGAAAATAGTGATTCCAACAATGATTAAAGAAACAGCGCTCGGCAAATCAATCAGCAAATGCCTCTGTCTGCTGGAATGTGGTACACCAATTGCAGACTTGCTTATCCGCCTTTGGGTTGCAAATGTGTTTTGGAAGTCGGGACTCACTAAAATTGCCAACATAGATACAACAATGTATCTGTTTCAGTATGAATACGCAGTTCCGATTATTCCTTTTGAACTGGCAGCCTACATGGCGATCGCTGCGGAGTTGACCCTGCCGCTTATGCTTGCATTTGGACTCGGCGCACGATTTGCGGCTGGTGCTTTGTTTGTGTTCAATATTGTTGCAGTCATTTCTTATCCAACCTTGAATGCAGCTGGAATTGTGCAGCATCAGGTATGGGGAATCATGTTGTTAGTTCCCTTCTTCCGAGGGCCGGGAGTGATTTCCATTGATCACTTCATTCGAAAGCGCCTTCTGGGCGGATAATTTTTTAATGGACAGATTTGATCATGGACCTGATTCCCACGAAGGTTGAATTTCAAGAGTTTGCGGGGAAAACGCGCGTTGACCTGGCATCCCAGCCTAATTTCTACGAGGCCCTTCACAATCATAGCACGCGAGGTCTCAAGCGGGTCCAAGTTAGAGACATCCAAATCAATTTGGGCAAACTGTGCAATCAGGCCTGTAATCACTGCCACGTAGACGCAGGCCCGAAAAGAACTGAAATCATGACCTGGCCCACCATGTTAAAGATCATTGACTGGTGTTTGGTAAACAAAATAAAAACCGTCGATATTACCGGTGGCGCACCCGAATTGAACCCAAATTTCCGCAGTCTGGTCGATGCCTGTCTCAGCTTGGGAGCGCAGGTGATGTCCCGTTCAAATTTAACGATTTTCTTCGAATCTGGAGAGGAAGATTTACCGGACTGGTATGCAGAACGTCGTATCAAACTGATCTGCTCACTGCCTTGTTACACCAAAGAGAATCTCGAAGCTCAGCGAGGAAAGGGAGTATTTGATAAAAGTATCCGAGCCCTCCAACTGTTGAATGAGCTTGGATACGGTTCAAGTCCTGATCTTGTGCTTGATCTTGTATACAACCCGGGCGGTGCCTTTCTACCACCTCCACAACAGAAGCTGGAGCAGACCTACAAGACTCGATTATTCGAAGATTTTGGAATTGTATTTAACAATTTGTATACGCTCACTAATTTACCAATCAGCCGATTTCGACACTATCTGGAGCGTAGGGGTGAACTTTCGGACTATATGAATCTGTTATCAGACAGCTTTAATCCAGCAACAATAGAAGGCTTGATGTGCAGGCACATTATCAGCGTGGACTGGTTGGGTCGCATTTATGACTGTGACTTCAATCAAATGCTGGACATTTCAGCAGGTTGGCGTAAACCGAGATATCTTTGGGACATTCATCTCAGTGATCTTGTGAATCAGAAAATCGCTCTCGATTCACATTGTTTCGGATGTACCGCAGGCTCCGGCAGCAGCTGTACCGGGTCGCTCGCTTAGTTGATTCCATAACATCTCTTTCTTCCCTCTCTGAGCTTCATTAAAGTTGGGGAATTCCGCACGGTCTGCAAAATATTCGGTGAAATTACACTGAAGCATGAAAATGAATCATGCCTGCCTGATCGGGAATTCCGTGATTGTCCACTATTCAACCAATTTTTGACTTCGTAGATAATTCAACATAAGCAACTTAATTGTTTTCTCTGATAACGGCTATCAGAACCACGTCTAGAGCCTTCGAATCACTTGGGATGAGGCTTGATTTTAGTGATTTCGAATCTGGCATTCGAGAACAAGATCTACGATGTCAAACCTGCAGTTTATCGAGCTTGTGGATTATTCATTGACGAATTTCTCCTGCCAGGTAGTTTTTTTGGTGGAACGCTGACTTTCACTGCTGACATGTTCATGCTTTGAGAGTCCACTGCGAATCGACCATTCACCAACGGAAGGCGGACTCCGTTCACATCCTTTGACTGAGGAACTGGAAGGTGTCGTCTGAGAGTCGTTTGCCCTTTGAGATGCGAAGCGGTGTGAACCCTTCGTTATTTTCGGCATTGATGTCAGCACCATTTTCTACTAGCAGTCGGACAACGACATTCGGTCCTTCTCGGTGACAGCACGATCCGCCAGGAATGTGATTTGCCTTGGCTTCCAGTGCGTCATCAGCAGTGGCGATGTGCAACGGAGAATTACCTGCCGAATCTTTCGAATTCACCTGCGCTCCGTATTCCAGCAGCAATTCTGCAGTCTCAATTGAATTGAACCAAGCAGCCAGATGCAGAGGTGTCGCACGGGCGTGGTTCAGCGCGTCAACTTGAGCAGCGTGATGGAGGAGCACCCCAGCAACGGCTCGCTTGTCTGTTGCAGCTGCAATGTGCAGTGGTGTGTTGCCGGACAAGTCTCTCGCGGAGACGTTGGCGTTTCTTTCCACAAGCGCGTCTGCGGCACCCACCGGATCCATCTGTCCCCAATAGATCGGTGGAAAAGAACCGCCCAGAAATATTCCGACGCGTTGGTCAGCTCGATAAAACGCAACCCAGTGCAGCAAAGTTCGGTGAGCGTGATCCTTTTCATCGATATCAAATCCGAAGTTCAAAAGCGTATCAAATGCTTGCCACGCGCCGCTCGACACTGCAACATGAATCGGTGTTAATGCGGTGTATTCTTTAAGACTGAAACTCGCGTCGTACGCATGAAGCAGTTCAATAATCGGAACCGAATTCTCACAGGCTGCGACATGCAGCGCAGTAAGATCTCTAACACCCCAGTAGTGTTTCTTGAGATCAACGTCGAGTCGGGAAATTCGATCGCGGAATTCTTTCGTAGAAACCGTTCTCTTGTACGCAGGTGAATCCCAGGCGGTTCCATAACCATTATCTGCCGCAGCTCGAGGATCAGCTCCGTTTTCCAACAGATACTTTACTGCAGACTTATTGTTTGCGATGGTTGCCCAGTGCAGGTCGGTAAAACGAAATCTGTCTTTTTTGCGAGGGTCCAGCCTCGCACCCAGCAGCCTGCGGAAAGATTCCAGCTGAGCATCCAGCGCCAATTTCGACTTCAATGCCTCATTAACTCCGATTTCCACTTACAAATGTCATTATACATGCTCAATTTGACCTATTTTTACAGCAGGATTTGCGGCAGATTCTTGCTGCGCAATAGTCAGGAAACAATAAGGATTGCCTAGTCTAGCCAACGCTCGCCCAAATCGAACTGATTCGTCAATCGCCTTCTCCAATGACCACCAGCTACCACACCTTTCCACGGGCGATGACACGATGAGTCCCTCGTACAAGATTGCCCCGTACTTCGACAATTTCATCCAGCATATTGGCAACCACACATGCGTGATTGGGCACGATCCTGATTCGGTCACCAACATTTAATCTTATATCTTTCTCCGCCACCAAACGGCCATGCTCCTCGGACAGTTGATCAACTGCAATGTCCGGTCGATTCAATACATGTCCATAGCCATTCAGTCCAAGCGTATCTGAAGTCAGCACTTTCGAGCCAGCATCAACGATAGCCCGGGTTCTTGTTGGAACCGAGACGACCGTTGACAGCACTGTAAGAGCACAGTCTTTCCATTTGCAAGTTCCATATTCTACAAGTGATCGATCATTGTAAATATATGTTCCTGCTCTGTATTCATTCACTATTGGAATCTCATATGAGTGATACATGTCTGGTGAGCCGCCACTGGATATCGTCTCTACCGCCAAACCAGCTCGCATGCAAAGTGACTTGGCCTGGGTCAGCCAGCGACCGACTTTTTCCAGCCGTCCAGACGGTGGAAAAGTCATTAATCCTTTGAATTGCAGTCCGGATGACCTATTAATCTCGAGTGCAAGTTCGCATGCCTGCTCTGGACTTTGAACTCCACATCGCCCTGCTCCTGTATCACATTCAACCATCACATTCTGTAGTTGTGCACTGTTTTGAAAAGTCTGCGATAGACTTCTAACGACAAAAGCATTATCCGCGACCAGGGTGATGAAAAAGCGTTTCGACAGCCGCTTTAATCGCTCTAGTTTATGCTTGCCGACTATGTTGTAAGTAATCAGCACATCCTGAATCTCAGCCAAATCGGAAAATGCTTCGGCCTCAGACAGCTTCTGGCAATTGATGCCCACTGCACCTGTTTCGACCTGAAGTTTTGCAAAGGCTTCGAGTTTGTGGGTTTTAATGTGTGGACGTGCGCGAATTTGATGTGAATTACAGTACTCTTGGAACTTTCTAACGTTCCTCTCTGCGATATCAAAATCTACCAGAACATTGGGAGTTTCAGTTTCTGAAAACACTTCAATTCGAATTTGCATGAGGGTTTGGACTCAATGGCCAAATGGCTCGGTCCAGTTTTTGAAAATCTGAGTTCCTTGGATCATGTGGATAAATTCCGTCAACAGATGCATATATTACTTCGGTTGCGATCGGTGCGAATGCATCATAAAAATGATTGGTGGACTTTACGATTATAATTTTTCGACTCGCTGGATTAATGCCCAAATTCGTAAACAGGCTCGGTGAGTAGGTCTGGCAGCGTTTCTCATTCAAAATCACTTCAATTCCATTGAAGCGAATCGCAGCGGCATCACCTAGTGAAACAATCGAATCTCCAAAATTCTGCGTAGCGTTCTCAACAAATTTGGTTACTTCAACCTCCGCGTCAATCGGATTTCCGGCCGTAAGCGAGGTTTTCGCTCCGAATCGCAGTGAAATGATACTTTCTTCACCGGCAGCTTTGCACAGTCGCACCGCCATAGGATCCCAGATTGAGCCCACTGCTACGCCGTTCAGTCCCATGTCCAAAGCAATTCTAATTAATTTTGTTGAATCACCGGCAACTCCACCGCCGGGATTGTCCCACACATCTGCAATCAGTACCGGTCCTTTTTTGATTGCCGCTGCCCACCGAAGTGCTTCGGAGGGATCTATGTAATCGGGTCTCGTTTTACCCCTCAATGAATAAAGCTGCATTCCCAACTCGCCTACTAGTCGATCTCCCTTCGCCTTTGCTGCATTTGTAATCACGACAACTTTCGCACCAAGGTCCGGTGTGTCACCGGCCATAAATCCATGAATTAACGAAATCGACGCAACGTAATCCAACTTTTCCAAAGTCTTCATTCGAGCAACGAAGCTTTGAATGGGTTCGAAATTTGTGGGTAGAATGTCGATCATTTTTACGTCAAAAACAGAAATTTGTGGGTTTATGAGACCTAGAGAAGTTTGGTGGGCCAGCTCTATGAGATTTTCAGCGGCAGCAACAAAATCCGTATGTGGAAATTCCTTGAATGCGATCAGCAGATCACAGTTGTTCACCATGCGCGAGGAAAGATGACTATGGGGATCGACTGTCACTCCAATCACAATATCAGGGCCTACAACAGCACGCACCCGTTCCAAGAGATCACCCTCGCAATCATGCTCCTTTTGTGAAATCATCGCACCGTGCAATCCCAGAAGGACGATGTCGACTGGCATCGCACTCTTCAGTTCGAACAGCAGATTGTCTCTGAGCTGCAACCAGGTTTGGTGGTTGATGATGCCACTCGGTTCTGCCCAAGTAGCGGTTCCTTCAATCAGTTCCCACCCCAATTCGGAAGCTCGACTGCGCGCTACCGGATATATCGCCGAACAGAGTGTTGGCGTGGCGGGATGTCCGCCGGGCGGAACATAGAATCCGTCCAGAAAGTCTTGAAAATCAGCCCGAAGCGGCGAAAAGCAATTTGTCTCCGTAGCAATTGATCCAAGATATATGCGCTTCATGATCCTTTCTTCTCAAGGTCGTGGTTATGACACGCGACAAAATGGTTGGCTTTCACTGGAATCAACGGAGGAATTTCAACTCGACATCTATCACTCGCTATCGGACATCGCGAAATATAGCTGCAGCCGATTGACGATTGCATCAGCCCATTAGTTACCGATCCACCTTTGAATTTTCTATCATCTTGTTTCCGCTGTTTTTTTCGAATTCGCGGAATTGATTCCAGCAGCAGCTTGGTATAAGGATGTTTTGAACGAAGAAAAATCTCATCCTTCTGAGCGATTTCCACAATTTGTCCAGAATACATCACTGCGATTCGATCAGCAATGAATCGAATGACTCCCAAATCATGCGAAATAAATAGCATTGAAATTTGATTATAATCTTGTAATTCCTTGATTAAATTCAATATTTGTGCTTGAATAGAAACATCTAAAGCGGACACAGGTTCATCAGCAATGATCAGTTTAGGTTTGACTACCATCGCCCGGGCAATGCAAATTCGCTGCCTCTGCCCGCCCGAAAATTCGAATGGATAGCGATTGACTGCACTGGATGCTATGTTTACTTGCGTTAGAATATCAGTCACCTTCTCGGCAACATCCGCACGGGTGTTAGCGAGACCAAAATTTCGAATCGGTTCTGCAATCAATTGACCAACTGTGAAACGAGGATTCAAGCTTGCAAAAGGGTCTTGGAAAATCATCTGCACATGTCGGCGTATTGGCCGAAATTCACCAAATTTCTGATGCAGTATTTCTTTTTCGTCCAAGTACGCCTTGCCAGACGTAGGTTCCTCCAACTTCGTAAGAAGGCGACCAATGGTCGTCTTTCCGCAACCTGATTCACCCACGAGACCAAGTATTTCGCCTCGGTCAATCGAGAAAGAAACTTTATCAACCGCCTTCAAAAAATATTTTTGTCTGGCGACGCCTGAACGCCCCAGCGAAAAATGTTTCACTAAATTGATGACTTTCAGCCTAACGGGCATTCTCTGAAGTTCCATATGGGTGATGACACAACACACTACGCAGGAACTGTCTGTCTGTAAATGGTTTAAGGCACCGGTCTGATTTGCGATTGCAGCGTGGATGAAAAGAACATCCCTCTGGAAGTTGCCCTGGAAGTGGCACAGTTCCATTAATTGGATTTAATTTTGAAATGTTTTGATCGGGGTCAGGAATGGATTGCATCAATCCAACGGTGTACGGATGTCGAGGCTGGCGAAATAGACTCTTCACTCGTGAAGCTTCAATGATTCGACCACAGTACATTACTGCGACATCGTCACAAGTGTTTGCAACTACACTGAGATCATGTGAAATCATCATTAGAGCCATGCCGTTTTTCTCTTGGAGTTCAAGCAATAGATCCAGAATTTGAGCTTGAACGGTAACATCAAGCGCAGTTGTCGCTTCATCTGCAATCAAAAGATCCGGTGCGCATGAAATTGCCATCGCGATCATGACTCTTTGTCGTAATCCACCGGACATCTGATGGGGGTAATCATGCTGACGGATTCTTGGATTTGGAATGCGCACGTCCGCCAGCAGTTCCACTGCTTTTTCGCGAGCTTCAACTCGACTGAGTGATTGATGCTCGACAATAGATTCGACTATTTGATCCTTCACCCGATAGACCGGATTAAGTGAGGTCATAGGTTCCTGAAAAACCATTGCCATTCGATTCCCCATGAATTTTCGTCGATTTCGAGTTTGCATTCCGACCAATTCTTCACCAGCAAACCGAATTGAACCGCCAGTTACGCGGATGGGCGTCCCTTCAGTCAACCCCATGATGGAGATGGCAGTAATTGACTTGCCGCATCCGCTCTCTCCAACGATCCCTAGAGTCGACGATGCATCGAGCTGAAAGGAAATGTCATAAATAATTGGTAACAATTCCTTTCCTGATTGGATGGCAACAGATAGATTATTGACATCTAGAAGTGTCATCGGTCAAACTCCTGCAAGATCACTTCGAAACCGAGGATCAATGCGATCGCGCAGCGCATCTCCAACCAAATTCAGTGAAAATACTGTCAGGATTATTAATGCACCGGGATAAATCAGCAACCACGGCGCCCGAGTGATGTAAATTCGGCTCTCAGCAAGCATATTTCCCCAGCTGGGAATTTCCGGAGGAAGACCCAGCCCCAGAAAATCCAATGCTGCTGCCTGTAGTTGAGCAAAGGCGACGATGAAGCTGGCCTGAACCAAAATTGCTGAAGTCAGATTGGGAAGAAGATGGCGCAGCAAAATTGAATATTGCCTGGCTCCCGCACAGACAGCCGAATCGACGAACATTTCATTTTTGAGTTTAAGGGTTAAACCAAACAGAATTCTCGCGGTTGTAGTCGAGTAGACAATGCCAATGACTAAAATCGTATTAAACACACTGCGTTCAAACATGGAAATCAAAGCAAGAGCAAGCAGGAGTGCTGGGAACGCCATCAAGACGTCGACAATGCGCATCAGCCAATGTCCCAGCCAACTGAAATACGCGGATAGCATGCCAACTGCAGTTCCAACAAGCAGAGCTATCGCAGCCGCTCCGATTCCAATCAACAATGCCATTCTGGCACCGAAAACACAGCGTGAGAAAGTATCTCTCCCAAAATGATCTGTTCCAAACCAGTGAATCGCATCTGGTCGAAGCAGCCGAGCAGTCGGACTGATCTCAAGCGGATCGAAGGTCGCGATCATGGGTGCCAACGAAGCAATGAGGATCGAAAGCATTAACCAAATTGCCCCGCCCATCGCAACGTGGCGACCTCGAAAAGGTGACAGTACGATCGCCAGCGACGTTACTTCAAAGAAATTCTTGGGTCCAGCCATGCGTAAAGCAGATCAATCAAGAAGTTGACCGAGATGTAAAAAAATACGATGGTTAGCATAATTCCCTGTATGACGGGATAATCGCGTCGCAAGATTGATTGCACCACCAAGCGGCCAATGCCTGGTAAAGAAAACACTGTTTCGGTCACGACTGCTTCTGATACTAGCATGGCGAACGTAAATCCAAAGGCAGCTGTCACTGCGATCAAAGAATTACGAAAAATGTGCTTGAGTACTACTCTTGCTGAGTGAAGCCCCTTCGCTCGCGCAGTGCGAACATGGTCTTGCCGCTGCACGTCCAGCATTGAGGCTCGTATTAAGCGCGTGATGAGAGCGGCATTGGGCGCGGCAAGAGTTAGACTCGGTAAAATCAGGTAACGCAGGTTCGCAAGTCCACCATCGTCGCTAATTGATGGATAACCTGAGCTTGGCAACCAACCAAGTCCGACGGAAAAAATCAGAATCAAATACAGTCCCAGCCAAAACGTTGGGACAGATGCAAATAGCATTGCGCCACCGGCGGTTAGCTGATCGATCCAAGTGCCATGCCAGGTTGCAGAAATTATTCCGAGCGGCACTCCAAATGACACTATCCAGAACATCGTAAAAATTGCGAGGAGCACACTGGTCTCTGCACCGTCAGCGATCACGCTCGTGACGGGAGCACGGAAGAATATGGATGTCCCCAAGTCACCATTAAGAACATTCCAAAGCCACGCAAAAAACTGAATATACAGCGGTTGATCCAGCCCCAATTCTCTCGTCAGTGCAGCGATGTCCTCTGGCGTCGCCGCATCTCCTAACAATACCGATGCCGGATTTCCAGGAATAAAATGGATAAACAGAAAAACGAGCAGTGAAGCACCAAGAAGCGTCGGCAAAATCGTGAACAGGCGTTTAACGACATAGGATGCCATACCGAAATCCTGACTAGAATTTGCAGCCGCAGTCGAGCTGATCAAATGCGTTCTTCCCCAACATTATGATGAGGAAGAACTTGGCATTACTTCGAAACGTTCCAGAAATGCGGCCAAATTAGAGTTTGCTCTGACAAACCTTGAAGTTTTGGAGAAGCGATATTGTAAGTATAAACATCTCCCGTTTTCATCGTAGGAACCTGATCATAAATCGACGCTTGTATTTCTGACCAGATCATCAAGCGCTCTTCTGGATTCGCCGATGCGGTAAATTTCGCCTTTAGGTCAGCTTTTTCTGGCGTGGCCCACCAGCCCGGATAACTGTCATTCATCACCGATATCAAGATCGGGTCCGGTACGAATCCGTGGTGAGTAAAAAATAAGTCCCACTGATCGGGTTGCGCCCGTTTTTGAATCAGGGTCGCCCAGTCATAGACCTGCAGATCAATATTGAATCCCGCCTGTGCGAGCTGTTTTGTGAAGACTACAGCTTGGTCGTAGTGAAATGGGTAGTTGGTGGATACCATAAATTTGATGGGTTCACCGCCATACCCAGCTTCTGCAGCCATCTGCTGCGCGGCTACCGCATCACCTCGGCTGAACTGGTCAGTACCGGATTCGGTATGCCAGACGTTTCCAGACGGCATGAATGAACCGTTCGCCCGCCAAAGTTTATCGGGACCAATCGAAACCTGCAGAGCAGGAACTTTGTCCAATGCGGTCTGTATCGCCCGTCGGAGAGCGAAATTCTCCATCAGAGGACCGTCTTTTGAGTTCATGAACACAAGCCCAAAAATTGGGCTTCCATTTAGAATGGTCATGACATCTCGGTCCGCGTCCAGACTGTCAAACAGGTCACCTGGGATGCTCTCTGCATAGTCATAATCACCGGACTTGATCCCACTGACCCGCGTGCCTACATCCGGTACGGGAATAAACCGAATGGAATCTAACTTCGCAGCTCGTGCTCCAGCATAGCCATCCGCTTCACCCGGAGGTGACTGGTAAGCTTTGAATCGAACGAGTTCTACGTGTCGATTTGGTTCCCACTCGCTGAACATATAGAGTCCAGTACCAATGTAACTTTCCGGCGAGATGGGTTCTTTACCTGCATTTTCAACGACCGATGCAGGATAAATTGCCGGACCGCCATTGATGAAGGCCAACAAATTTTTCCAAGGACCAAATGGTTCCGACAGCTGAATGGTAACTTCAAGCTCTCCGGTAGCCATTACGCTTTCTACGTTGGCAAAAAGCAGTCCGCCTCTTGCTCCATGCTTGCCCCATCGATTTAAAGAAGCAACGACGTCTGCGGAGGTCATTGGCTGTCCGTTGTGAAAAGAAACACCACTACGAAGAGATATCTGGATTGTTTTTCCATCATCGCTAATTGTTTCACCACTAGCTAGAAGAGGAGCGGGTGCATTTGACGCATCGAATGTATATAGACCTTCGAACATATGGTGAGCGATAGTCGTTGCAAGGTCTGAAGTGAGTACGTGCTGGTCTAAACTTGGAGGCTCGCCAACTGTAGCATATCTCAGGACACCGTCAGCCCACGCCGAAGTGGACACCAATGCCGTCAAAGAAAAAACCAGCGCGAAACGCTTAATCAATTTTACGAAATGTAAAGCATAATTCATCATTTGTCTCCTAATGCATAAGATTCGATGTCAATATTAAAATAACTTTCATATATATAGCATATTATTGTCCAATATCTAATAATATATGAAATAAACTTACATAACTGAGAATTTACAGAAATTCTCTTATTGCGAATGTATCGGAGATCTCATTTCGGCTGGATGGATTTTTGGAGTGGAATACAGTCTGATAGTGCAAACCGAAGTCATTGACCGATTAGAATCCGATTACGCAGCTGCATCGTCTTCATTCGCATTGCGCAAATGACAAGAATTGATTGATTGCGCGTCTTACCTTGACTCAGCTGCTCCTTAAATAGACAATTGAACTTAATTTGGATAGTGTGAAATGTTAGGATTTTGCATTGTCAGCACATTCGTGCGATAGAGCGAAGAGACAATCGAAGCAGCTCAAGTCTTGGAAATGTGTCGAAGAACAGCATTCAGGAAATTGAAATGACGGATAAACACCTAAAGGAACCAGACTCAACAGTAATTGACGTAATATCTAAAATACAACAATTGAGTAAATCTCTGCCACGGGGCGAACGAAAGGTCGCTGATTACATCATGTCAAACTACGAAACAGTGCAGCACCAAAACCAAAACGACATTGCACAAGCCGCAGCAGTATCCAATGCGACCGTCACTCGCTTCTGCCACAGTGTTGGATGCACCAGTTTTAGGGATTTCCGAGTCCGATTCGCTCAGAGCCTTGCTGTCAGCCTGCAGTACTTGCCTCCAAGTCAGCTCATCGTAAATCCAAATGATTCCACGGGCGAGCTGATCGATTATGTGATTCGGATCATTGTCAAACTGCTGACTCTGGCAAGAAATCAGTGTGTTCCGGAAAAAATAAACAGAATGGTTGACATTCTTTCGAATGCGAATCGAATCGTGTTTTTTGGAGTCGGAGGAAACTCCTCCAACATTGCTGCCGAAGGAGCGAATCGTTTCTTCAGGCTCGGCATTCCGTCAGAAAATCACTCAGACGGGTATTTTCAGAGAATGCTGGCTTCGACTCTTCAAAAAGGAGATGTGCTCTTTGCAATTTCTTCCAGCGGCAAACCCACGGAACTGCTCGACAGTGTGGCGATCGCGAACCAATACGACGCTCACACAGTTTGCATTTCAAAAAAAAAGTCCCCTTTGACAAAAATCGTAGATGTCGCAATTGAACTTGAGCTCCCTGAAGAAAACGACATCTTTAAACCAACAGCTTCTCGAATCGTGTATCTAGCGATGATTGACATTTTAGCGACTGGAGTCGCAAGAAAAAGAGGCGAACCTACTAAAGAAAATTTACGCCGTATCCGCACTTCAATGCTGCACGTCGACCGAGATACGACGCCAGCCCCTATTGGCGATTAACGTAAACGAAGATCATTCGACAGCACTCCGATTCCTTCGATTTTTATCCTGCTGACCAATTGAAAATCATGTATTTTCCGGTTCAGAGGTTTGGAGAGCCTTGACACTTGTCAACTTGCTCCGCACTTTTGCTTGGACATTCTGATGACTGCGCTCCTTCGCACTAATTTCGACAGTCTTGCCAGTTGCATCATGACCCTACTCGCATCCAAGTCATGAAAAAGAGAATGAAACAGGTAGATTTGAAAAAAATGGCAACTACTCACCCCCTCTGATTGAATCTAGAGCGGCTGATCATTGCCGTTGACAATACAAACGGGCAGAGGCATTTTGACCTGATTGTATCGGTTAGCAACAGAACATTTGACTCGCCCCTTGACTTTTCAGATCCGATAGTCGGTGGTGTGGGCATCGTTGAAGACACATGCCAATTCTAGATGAGCAACGCATATTTCAGATCCAACGCCACGGCCGGGCCGCGTCAGACCATCATCGTGCGGATGCTGCCTCACAGCGTTTATTTCGAATCGCAACTCGGCGGCAGCGCCATCATGAAGTGCAAGCCGGCAGTGGTGCGCAGCATCAGCATTGATATTGACGCGTGCGCCATTCGTCAGTTTCGCTGCGAGTATCCGGTAGAGGTCGAATAGTCAATGGGGAAAGTCAGCCGGGAATCGCTCACAACTGAACCTGCCGCCGTTCACCACCGCTGAAAGCATCATCAATTCGCCATCTCCTGTCCATGACAGCGATACTCCGAGTTTCGAGTTCAGTCCGCGTTGTTTCGAAGCCGCCCAACCTGCTTTGGAGTCAATTCGGTAACATCACTTATGTCTTTGATGCACATTCCCTTTGCAAGTAATTTACGAGCATGTCGTTCCCGCGCTTCTTTGATGCCTTCCTGACGACCTTCTTCGATGCCTTCCTGACGACCTTCTTCGATGCCTTCCTGGCGACCTTCTTCGATGCCTTCCTGGCGTGCTACATCCCAACTATATATGTTGTATTGCATGATACGATTGTTCTCGTTGCTTACGATTCGCTTTTCAAGTTCCATGATTGTCTCTATTGTAATTGATTCATTGTAGTAATAAAAATACTCGCTCATTTTCGGGATCATCTGTTTTCGATAGTCCGCCGACATCGCAGCGCTCAGGCGAAAAAGATGCTCCAGCTCTTTTTCGCTGGCGTTCCAAATTCGGCCCATCGAATACAGCACCGGTTCAATGCTCAAGCCCGCGCTTCGCTGCTGTGTCGCCGCCTCGCGTAGATTCACAATTCGCAGTTCATAATCTGGAATGTGCTTTCCAAACATCCGCCCCAACTCACCGTCCATCCCCGGCAGCGCTTGATGTAACCGCGTCGGCCCGCGCCATTGTCTGCTCTTGCCGTTATAGATCACGATCGGCATCACGGGGATTTTCTGCTGTCGGATCACGATCCCGGCATATTCGACGAGCTGTCGTAGCGCTTCTGCACGGGCATCGCTTTTGTGATCCAAAAGGCACACCAGCTTCAGCCTTTCTGAGCGCTCGTTCAATCTGACCGTAGTCACCAAGTCCGGCATTCGCTGCTGCCCCAGAACATTGGTCTGTTCGCTGGGTTCAAGCTTTAGCGTGCTCCAGTCAAATTGACGGTATTCGTGTCTGCTCATCAGCACCGAAAACAGTTCTTTGCAGAATTGGGGCTGCTTGAAGAATTCTTTGAAAATTCCATCATGCGTAATTTTAGTCTTGGGCAAGTATTGATCGGGGTCCGATGGCATGGGGCATTATTCCATTGATGGAGTGGTTGGAAGGTTGAATGTTACGCCGCACATCTCTCACACTGCCGTCGTGAGCGTTGCTTTTCACCAAAGGCAGCTGTGATGTAACGTAGTTCTCAGACGCCAAAAACTACTTCAGGCAGGTGTTGATGAAAGAGCATCATTTCCTCAGAGGAGTGGATGCGTCAAAGATGTCAGCGGCTGTTAAATGCAGCACCGGTGAAAAAAGTGCAGATGTAAATCACTGATGCAACCAAAAATGATAACAACTTCAAAAGAAGATGTCAATCTGCGCGGCGAGCTTTAGTGGCACCATCTGAGAAATCATCAGATCAGTGGCGAAGGCGACGATGCCAGCACCGTACTGTAGCGGTCCGGGCATGGTTTCGGGAGTGGCGCCACAGTTGCAGTTGCCGCGGTCACAGATCAAGAACCTCGAGCGCCAAATGGATGAGGTGATTGAACGCTGATGCCAAGTGCTGCTCAAAACCAACTCAGACTCGCTTTCCGACGAGTAAATTTTACTTTTGGTCCCAAGGATCGGCAGAAATGCATTCTCGGTGCTGCCGTCGGAAGTGCCAGAAGCTATTGAACAGCGAAATTATCAAGCCCTCAGAACGCTCAGCGGCGGCACTCCGGTGACTCGTCGTTCGGGCAAAAAGACGGCTGCATGCCAGCGACGAACCATCAACAGCCTGATGCAAAATGCACTGTATCACTGGGCTCGCGTCGCCTGCCGGCACGATGCGAAATGCAAACGGAAATACGACAGTCTCAAAGCCCGCGGCAAAACTCACGGACAGGCTTTACGCTGCGTCGGCGACCGCTTGCTCGCAGCTGAACTGAGTGATGGCGGGCGCATCAATATCAATGCCGATGCGGTGCTGTGCCGCCGGCTTGCGCTTCATGATGGCGCTGCCGCCGAGATGCTATTCGATGTAAACGCTGTGAGGAAGCATCAGTGCGATGATGGCCTGAGACTGCCCGGCCGTGGCTTTGAATCCCAAATATGCGTTGCCCAAATAAAATTGGTGAATGTCTTCAACGATGCCCACACCATAGAATATCGACCAATTAATGTTAAGGGGCGAGTAAAATGATCTGCTGCAAACCAATACAATCACGTCACGATGCCTCTGCACATTTGGATTGTCAACGGCAATGATCAGCCGCTCAAGATTCAATTAGAGAGGGTGAGTGTTACAAAAAATGTAGGAAGAAAACCTACGAAAGAGAAGTAACGGGAAACAGGAGTTCTACTGAAAGAAGGACAAATTTTGATTTGATGAAAATTCTGTTTGTGAAGTAATGAACTAAGGTTGAGAGGACTCTGCAATTCCCCTCTCCCGCTTCTGGCGGGAGAGGGGATCATTAATGTGCCTAAACTATGGTCTTCCCCTCACGTTTGGCTTTACGCAAATCTTTCGTGAAGGTGTAGACGATTAGAATAAGTACTGCGGCTGAAAGGACTGGCCACATCAGGATATAGAAACTAAGCATCTGTCTCTCCTTTTTACGTTCAATGTGTTAACTTTACCCGTCGTCGTCGCTCCCTTGGAAGCTGGTGACGCGTTGTCCGATGAGGGAAAAGTCGAAGTCTTGCTTGCTGGCCATGCTGATAGCTATGCAGATCGCAGTGCTGGCGCCGTAGGCAGTCAGCGATCCCAGCAGGACTGTGTAGTCGTGCAGGAACCCCATGAAATAGTAGGTGCAGACCAAGCCGGCCATCACGCCTACAACCAGGCCGGCCATACGACCGAAGAACCCGAAGGTCATCAATCCGAGAACGACACCACCGCCGATGCCGGCTACGATTTCGAAAAATCCGCCGAACACTCCGTCCAACGACAGCAGTTCAAATCGAACAATGCAGAACGCCAAAAGTCCGCCGACGACAGCCCAAACGAACGCAGCGTTGGTCACCCGACTCCAGTAACAGCTCGCAATGACGGGAAACACGATGGCACCCCAGAGTGCCCCGACGAACACCAGCATCACCAAGATATTGAGCGAGAAGCTGGCCAACACCAGTCCGATTGCGGTGGCGACGATCATGGTAGCGCGGCCTAGCAGCAGCATCTTTCCGATATTGGGTTTGCCCTTGGCGATGTTCTTACCGTAAATGTCGGTCATCATGATCGCAGACAATGCCGAAAGATCGGAGTCCGCTGTTGACGACAGCGATCCTACTACGAGAATAAAGAACAGAGCGATAACAATTGGCGGCAGATAGGTCGAGGCCATCTGCGGAATCAGATTGTTTGGATCGCCATCGTGGGGCTGCATTCCGATCAGCAGTGCCATCAGTCCCAACATGCCGAGACCGATCACGATCGATCCGTAGCCAATAGTCGCGGTTATGAAGGTCGGCTTGATCAGATCCTGGCGCACGGCAAATAGACGTTGTGCAATGGTCTGGTTGCCGATCGCGTAGGCAAGGACGGCGACGAAGAACGGCGCACCCTGCTCCAAAATGGCTTTGCTCGAAAAGAAGTTCGCCTGTTCTGCAGTAACGAGCGCCAAGCCCTCGCGCAGCACATCGGTTCCACCGAGACTGATCAACACCCAAGGTATGATGATTACGGCTACCGTCATCATCGCCACGACCTGCGCAAAGTCAGTCAGAATTGACGCCCTAAATCCCGACCACAGAGTGTAGGACAGAACACCAAAGCCGGCGATTAGGACACCGGTCTGAAAGGACAGTGGTGACAGCACCGCGACCAGCGCGCCGGCTGCAGTGAAATTCACCATCAGGCTGATGACGCTGCCGAAGAGGTTGGAAACCGCCAGAATAAGTTGGCTGCCGGAACCGTGGCGGGCATGCATAATTTCGGCAAGGGTATGGGCGTGCGGGGCCAGCTTGCGAAATCGCAGGCCATATGGATAGATGAAGAGTATCATCAGGGCACCCCAGAATCCATAGTGCATGGGGCCGGACAAGCCGTAATTGTAGCCGGATATTGCAGCACCGTAAAAGGATGCCGCCCAAATCCAGGTTGCAGTCATGCTCGCGGCAGAAATGCCGAAACCGACTTTACCGCTAGACACCATGTAGCCGTCGACATTTTCATTCTTCTGGTTGACAAAAGTCGACAGGAAGAAGGTGCCGCCGTAGAACAGCAGCAGCAGAATGATGACGACAGGCGTCGAGAATTGGAAGAACACAGGGTCATTCATGTTTTATGTCCTCCTTCATTTTTAGAAAATGACAACAGGCCATCGCCGCCGGTTCCCATTCAAGAACCGAGGCTACTTTGCGACCCCCGTTGACCAAGGATCGGGTTGATTCATCGAATGCGACGCCGAAGCCGGTTGCGGCTGACAGGGCTCTGAATCGATTTGTTTTCATTACTTTCCTCCTTACATCTCTATGATTTAGCAGTCTCGACTCCCGATGGCCTAACTTGCACTCGAGTGACAGGAAATATACTAGCGATTGGTACTTCCGCACGTCGCTGTTGCGCCAAGCGAAGTTTTATAAACGAAACTTCCCGCCAAAGACTACGCCTATTGAAGTATAAATTTTACTTAGTATCTAAACACTCTAAATCAAGTATTTCTAAGTCTATATCATAAGTATTAATCATGAATCGACTGCGTCAACGACTGCCACCACTGACAGCTCTACCCGCCTTTGAAGCATCTGCGCGCCTGCTAAGCTTTACTCAGGCCGCGGAGGAACTCTACGTCACCCAGCCGGCCGTCAGCCGGCAGGTCCGCATCCTGGAGGAAAACCTCGGGGTCCGACTGTTCGACCGCAGCCATCGGCAAATCAAGCTTACGGTAGAAGGCCAGCGTTTCCAGCATGTTGTCTCCGTAGCACTCGGTCAGGTTTCCGGTGTGGCCAACGAGCTGCGGGGCCAGGTTACGAGCACCGATCTGACAATAGCCGCGGATATCTCCATGGCGTATCTCTGGCTACTGCCCCGGTTCCCCAAATTTCGCGAGGCATTTCCCGACATTGCCGTCTCAATTCTAGCTTCGGACCGTGAAGCGGACTGCCTGAAGAAAGAGATCGATCTGGCACTGCTCTACGGCAACGGCAATTGGCCAGGTTTCGACGCGACTCTGCTGATCCGAGAAGAAATTTTCCCAGTTTGCAGCCGGAGCTATCTGAACAGGCATCTGCCGATCAACGATCCCAGTGGTCTGGTACAGCATGTGCTGCTCGACCTGCGCGGCGACCGCTGGGATTGGGTCGACTGGCGTCAATGGCTGACTGAAAAAGGAGTGCCAGTACCGGATGACATGCAGTTCATAGCCTTCAACAATCTGCCGCTGCTAATCGAAGCGACCTGTCAGGGCCAGGGGATCGGGCTGGGCTGGCGATCTTTAGTCGACCGCTTCCTGATGGACGGGAGCTTGGCTAAACCAATCGACATGTCACTGCAGACCGACCGTGGCTACTACGTCCTCAGACGGGCTAATATAAGAATGTCGTCGGAAACCAACATCTTGTTCGACTGGGTCATTCGCATGAGCGAAGAAAAAGACCATTGACGGACCGGCATATGGTGTAGCAGACCTTCATTGCTCCCGACGCTGCTCTTGAGATTTCACGCTGGTGAGACTTACATACACGTCCTCGTAGCATTCAACACCAGCTGCCGCTTTCCATAATCATTCAAAATCAAACTGCCACATTTTTTCCAACTCTGCCAGCTCATCTTCAAATTTGTCTTTTCACTTATTTACATCTCGTCATTTCATTGAATTCATTTTGCTGCCGTTCAAAATTCGTTTTGTAGTTCTTAGTAAACAAATTTGGAAATTCGATTGATCATGCTATGGCACTCATAGTGTATGCGCGTGTGAATTCAACATCCCTGCAGCTCCCGCGTAACGGTGCAGATCGTACAGAGCATTCGACGAATTTACAAAATTCGACTACGGATAATCCTTCATTTCGGCATCGCCAACAATGAACAGGAACTGCCGTATCTTAAACGGCTGAGAACAACCAAAAAAGCTCAAATCCAGCCTTCATTGTTCGGTGCCGAAATAACTGCCCGACAAATCCAACAGGCACAACAAAAACCGACCAAAACCTGGGCATCGAATCGATCATTGTTGGCTCCAGCGGCGTAAAATGGCCGCAGTGTCAATCCGGCTGTTTGGGATCGACTGAATACACCACGAAATCACGCGCCATCAAAGTTTCCATCATCGGGCCGGGAAGTCTCAATCGCGGGCTCCACCTGCTACAAAGCGTTCCGAGTGGATTGTACGATGTAAATTGATGACCAAAGGGCCGTGCTTCATGATAAAAAATCACTTCCCCACCAAGTGCAGTTATTTCCAGATTAGCTTTCGCAGCGCACGAGGAGAATTATTGAGTTGACCAAAATATTCCCTGACAGAGGTCCACTTCGAACGCAACGCGGATACTTGTTTTTGCTTTGAAGACACCGCTGCCTTAAAACAATTCAGCTCGCTTTCTCTAGACTAATCTTTGTTAAGATCTTAGTCCTGACAGAACTGAATCATTAGATCTGAACATTAATTCGTTGACGCGCAGCTTCGAACCCAGCAACACCGATCGCAACTGAAACGTTTAAGCTTTCTATTTGACCGAACATTGGAACTCGAACCAGAGTATCACACTTCTTCTGGGTTTCCTTACGCAGTCCGGTTCCCTCATTGCCAAATACAAGCACACAAGACTCATTAAGATCAACATCAAACAGGGATTGGGTGGCGTCAGGATGCAGACCGATAACCCAGTAACCGTTTTCTTTTAGAAAATCAAGCGTCCGCACTAGATTGGAAACTTCAAAAATCGGAGTAATTTCAGCGGCTCCTGCGGCAGTCCTCGATACGGTCGCGTTGATTCTGCATCCGCGGCTCTTGGGCACGATGATCCCTTTTACACCTGCTGCATGAGCACTTCGAATGCAAGCGCCCAGATTTCGAGGGTCAGTGATTGAATCCAAAACCACAATCAATGAGTTTTGGGGCAAATCACCAAGCCACCGCTTCATAGAAGGAAGCGGTTTTCTCTTGGCGTCATCGCAGAGAAGAAGCACGCCTTGATGTTTGCTGCTGCTCGTTCGTTCCGACAGTTCGGAATTGGGCACCCGCGAAATTTTCAGCCCATTTCGACTTGCAAGCGTTTCAATCTGTTTCAAACGTCTGTCAGTTCGCTGTGAACTCAACACAACAGAGCAAACCTCGCCTGCCCGATGCTCCAGCATCGCTCGCGCAGCGTGAATGCCCATTACCATTTTCATGATGGTTTACGATGTTTTGTTTTTCTGGATTTTCGTTTTCGGCGGCCATCAAGACCTTTCGCAGGCTCAAAATTGATGTGCCCGAGCTCAATGTCCACAGAACTTACCCGGACTCTTAGAGCCATTCCGATTGAATATGTAACTCCAGTTTCTTTGCCAACGAGCTGTCTGGCAGTCTTCTTGAAATAGAAATGTTCCCGACCTAGATCGAATGTTGGAACCAAACCTTCAACATAGGGAAAATCAAGCCGAACAAAAACTCCAAATTTCTTAACGTCCACAACCACTCCGTCATAAATTTGACCGACATGTTTCTCCATGAATTGTACTTTCAGCCATTTTTCGGCTTCACGCGTGCAGGCGTCTGCCCGTCGCTCAAGATAAGAGCTCTCCTTCGCCACTTTTTCGAGATCCGTAGATTTGAGATCCAGCTTTTCACCCGCTATTGCTGCTTTGATGAGACGATGAGCCACCAAATCGGGGTATCTTCGAATGGGTGACGTAAAGTGTGAATAGATCGGATAATTCAAGGCAAAGTGCAAGCCGCTCTTCGCGGAGTACACGGCAATTGACAAACTTCGAAGCAGATGGAGCTGAAGTGCGGACAGCAACTGAGGCTGGCCGGAAAAATGTGCCAAAATCGCGAGGTAGGTTGAACTGTTCATCTTGTCGACATCGGGAAGATTCACTCCGAATGACTCTAACAGCTGCTTCAACTCGCGCAGCCCCTTCCCTGAAGGAGGACTGTGAACGCGAAACATTCCTGAATCACAATGGTCATGCATAAATTCAGCAGCACAAACGTTTGCCGCAAGCATTGCTTCTTCAATAAAACCATGTGCCAGCACTCGCTTTTCAACGTCAATCTTCGATAGGGTTTCGCTGCGGTCGAATTTCAGCTTCGCAGCTGGCAAATCAAATTCGAGCGCGCGTCTTTTCTTTCTGGCTTTTTGAAAACATTGATGCAATTTAGATAAATTCAATAAATTCAGAGTGACGTCATCACTCGAATTCGATCTCAGTCTATGTTCAATTTCAAAATAATGAAGAGCGGCCCGCGAACAGATGACAGCCTTAGAAAATGCGTAGGATTGAATCTTGCCGGCAGGGTCGATAACCATCTCACACACGAGAGCCATGCGCTCTTCATTGGCTTTCAGAGAGCACAGTTGATCTGACAGTACTTTGGGGAGCATCGGCACCACAGTCAAAGGCAAATAAATCGAAGATCCTCTTGAATATGCAGCTCGGTCCAATGCAGAGTCATGGGGCACGTAATGATCAACGTCTGCAATCGCTACATACAGCCTGTAACTTCCTCCAATCAGTTTTTCGCAGCAAATGGCGTCATCGTGATCTTTCGCTGTTGGTGGGTCAATGGTGACGAATGGAAGATTTCGAAGATCTGAACGATGCCGTACGTCACTTGACGAATGATTTATCGAAAGTTCGCTTAATTCTCGATAAACAGAATCGCTCCATTCGTCTCGAACTCCGAAACGAGATCTTGCAACGAAAACCGCAATTTCGCGTTGAGACCGGAGTCGCTGATGCAATCGAACGAATCTCCATGTGGAATGTCCAGATCTTTTTGATCGCCCTCTAGCAATTGAAATGAGCACATACTGCCCTTTTTGAACATCTATCTCAGACATCGTGCAATCAATGCTTCCTCGAAGAGGCAATCCAACCACTGACAGCTTCAGCTTGCGTGATCTGAAATTTCCCGAATGTCGAGCTTGAGCAACAACCTGATACTCGGAAAGTCCCTGCACGGATATGATTTCCACCACTTCAGCAGCCCGACCCCGATAACGTCGAAACCTAGTCAGAATTTCAACCTGATCACCAGGCAGCACTTCTTGTAAAGCCCGCGATCTAGCCTTAAGTATTTCTCCTTTTTCCGTACGAATTCGAATCGTTTGAAAACTTACGAAATGTACCGTCGCCGTAGAAATAGCGACCTTATTCTTTGCAGGCATGTTTTGAATGGGCTCGTAACCCTAGAAAATGAACCAAAATGAATTCGCGGTGTTCGGCACTCAATCTAAGAAGTGAGTCTAAAGTCACCGGCATCACCGTTCGATTCGATGGGTTCGATGCAGTCCATACCTGAAAATTTTGGATTATTGATTCTCGTAGAAATAGGATAGGCGCTTAAACGACCGTCGGTGTAAGGCCCAAGCAGATTAAAGGTCGATTCTTTGTCACCGCGTAACCACTGATCGCGATGCTTAGGGTCAATTATGACAGGCATACGTTTATTTGAATTGTGAATTTCCGCCATCAGAGAATTCGCTGCAGTGGTGACGATCGTACACGAATAAAATTCCTCACCATTCGCTGCCACACCCCGTTCCCACAATCCGGAGAAACTCATAACTGACTGCTCTTTGTGTTGAATGTGCCATGGTTGTTTGACTCGTTGATGAGGAACAATCTGCCATTCGTAAAAGCCTGTTGCAGGTATCAAACATCTTCGATCATGTTTCCAGGCATTGCGAAAACTGGGCAGTTTCCGCATTGTTTCACTTCGGGCATTCGCAGTCGAGTATTTTGGTATTTCAGCACCAGCCCAAATCGGCACCAAAGGCCAGATTGCGCTGCACAAAATGCGTTCATTTTCATCACTCAATTTAATGATGGGAATTCTTGTCAGTTCATCATTTTCCCTTGACCGAATCGGTGTATTCCTCGGTGAAGGGCTGATGTTGTATCGCAGTCCGAACGAGTCGAGCTGAGAGTTCTGCTCCAGAATCTCAAACGTTGCCATCAGGGCCGCAGCGTCCGTCAGAATGTTAAAACGACCGCACATGAACTAATTCATTCTCGAAATTTGGAGATCCTAGTTGGTTTCTGGCGCGCCCGGAGGGATTCGAACCCCCGACTCCTAGATTCGTAGTCTAGTACTCTATCCAGCTGAGCTACGGGCGCAGCGTTTACTGATTGATGAAAATCTTGACTGATTATAAGCAACTGGCGGAGAGGGTGGGATTCGAACCCACGATGGGGGATGCCCATACACCCTTAGCAGGGGCGCGCCTTCAGCCGCTCGGCCACCTCTCCAAGAAAGTAACAGCTGTACTAATATATTTGTTTTATAGGAACAATCGTGATTGAATTCAGGTGAGTTGACAACTTAGCCGTCTTAAAACCGTCATTCTTCCAAGGCCCGCTGCGGCGCGGACTCGCGCATCGGTTCTACTTTCTGGCTCAAACCAAACGCTTCGTGCAGGGACCGAACGCCAAGTTCCACATATTTTTCATCCACGATGACTGAAATTTTGATTTCAGAAGTAGAAATCATCTGAATATTGATTCCTTCGTTCGCCAAAGTCGTGAACATCGTCTTGGCAATTCCAGTGTGCGAACGCATTCCCACACCTACCAATGAAATCTTGGCAATGTCATTTGCTCCAATTACATCTTCTGCTCCCAGCTCGTGCAGAAGTTCCCGAACAATCTGCATGCTCTTTCGATATTCACTGCGATCAACCGTAAACGTCAAATCGGTATTGTTGTCGCTCCCTACATTCTGAATGATCATATCAACGTTAATATGCGCATCCGCAATCGGACTGAACACCTTTGAGGCAATGCCAGGACGATCCTGAACTCTCTTGATCGTAAGTTTTGCCTCATTGACATTGTAAGCGATACCAGTAATTTTGGGCTGTTCCATGCTTGATTCCTCTGAAGTTATCAAAGTGCCAGGTACATCATGATAGGACGACAGTACTCGAACTGGAACTTCGTACTTGTGTGCGAACTCCATTGCTCTAATCTGCAGAACTTTAGCGCCGGAACTCGACAGTTCCAGCATTTCTTCCGCCGTAACCTGCTTCAGGCATCTTGCCTCGGGAACAACTCGAGGATCTGTAGTCATCACACCATCTACATCCGTATAAATTCTGCACTCTTTCGCATCAAGAGCAGCGGCTAAGGCAACTGCTGTGGTGTCCGAACCACCACGTCCAAGAGTTGTGATCTCACCATCGGACGACACTCCCTGAAATCCAGCAACAACGACGATGGTGCCGCTGCTCAGTTCTTTCAAGATTTTCTGCGTGCCAACAGACTTTACCCTCGCCTTCCCATGCATTTCATTCGTTCGGATCGGAATTTGCATGCCCGTATAGGACTTAGCAACATAACCTTCGCGCAAAATCGCCATACTGAACAGGGCAATCGAAACCTGTTCACCCGTAGACATTGCCATGTCCAACTCTCTTTCAGATGGGTATTCATTAACTTGCTTTGCCAGATTGATGAGACGATTGGTTTCGCCTTCCATTGCTGAGAGTACGACAACGACATCATAGCCCTCGGCTTTTGTTCTTAAGACTCGATTGGCAACCCGATTGATTTTTTCAACGGTGCCGACCGAAGACCCACCAAACTTTTCAACCACGATTGTCACTGTCTTTTGCCCATGCGCGAATTTTATGAAGAATCAAAAAGAAAAAGAATTCTGAAATAGATGAATTCTATACTAGAAGACTGGGCACTGCTTCAAGTGCAGAATCAATATTATCTCCGCGAGGACCGCCGCCCTGCGCCATATGGGGTTTGCCACCACCGTTTCCGTTTACCAGTGAAGAGAGCTGTTTTATTATTTTTCCTGCGTGAAGCCGACCCAGCAAATCTTTTGACACGGTGCAGATCAAGGTGGCTTTGCCGTCCCTTACAGAACCTAAGACCACGACTCCAGACCCTACGTTCTGCTGCATGCGAGCCATAATTTTTCTCAGGTCCTTGGCATCCACATCATCATGGCGAGACACAAAGAGCCTCACGTCACCGACTACCTGAGCAGATGAATTCGAAGAGGAACCATCACCAGTTGCAATTCGAGTCTTGAGTTCGGACAGTTCCTTTTCTAGCATTCGATTTTTGCTGACCGCCTGTTCCACTTTCCCGAGCGCTTCATGCACGCTGGAATTCAATAATCTGGATACACCTGACAATAGCCTGAAATCTGCCTGAATTCGCTCAACGGCCTTTTGACCGGTCAAAGCCTCTAAGCGGCGAATGCCCGAAGCTATGCTGGATTCCTGCGTAATCTTGAAAAGACCGATATCACCCGTTCGGGATACGTGAGTGCCGCCACAAAGTTCAAGTGAATAATCACCTCCCATACTAATGACTCTCACTTCCGAATCGTATTTTTCTCCGAATAGAGCTGCTGCACCTTGTGCTTTTGCCTGGTCCAATTCCATAATCTGCGAACGAACCAGCGTATTTTCTCGAATGTGCTGATTCACCTGAGACTCAATTTCTACAATTTCATCTTCACTTACGGGAGCATCATGAGAAAAGTCAAATCTCAACCGATCCGGTGCTACGAGTGATCCCTTTTGCTGAACATGAACCCCCAAAACGTTTTTCAGTGCGGCATGAAGCAAATGAGTTGCAGAATGATTTCTTCTGGTCGAATTCCGTTTTTCGGCATCAACTCGCGCGGTTATTGAATCGCCGACAGAAACTCGACCATCCCTAACGTAACCGATATGCCCAATAACTTGATGCTTTATGTATTGCGTATCTTCAACGACAAAGGTTCCAGATTTCGAATGAATGCTTCCAACATCTCCCACTTGGCCGCCACTTTCGGCATAAAATGGTGAAACGTCCAAGATCAACATCGCTTGCCGACCTGCCTCGACCTCATCCAATAATTCTCGATTCGCTTGAATCGCTTCGATATGCGCCCGCTGCTCATCGTTCTGGTATCCAGAAAATTCAGTTCCTGCAACCGAATCCAGCATAGATTCTGTTCCAGTTCCCAAATCCACTCCTACTGCAGAACCGGACAACTTCCCGGCTTTGGACCGCTCCCGCTGCTGTGTCATCGACTTTTCGAAAGCAGCTTTATCCAATGACAAATTCCGCTCGCGCAAGTAATCTTCGGTTAAGTCCAAAGGAAATCCATAGGTATCGTACAAGCGAAAAGCGATGTCACCCGGTAGCACTGATCCCGATAAAGCTGCAATTTCTCTGTCTAAAATTCTTAATCCAGCATCAAGAGTGCTTAAGAATTTCTCTTCTTCTCTCAAAATAACGCGCTCAACCTGAGTTCTTGCATGACGCAGCTCCGGATAAGCATCACCCATTTGTTCCACAAGCGTTCCCGTCAACTGATTAAAAAACGGCCGCTTGCAGCCCATCTGATAACCATGTCTAATCGCTCTTCGAATTATCCGACGGAGCACATATCCCCTGGTTTCATTCGATGGAGTCACGCCATCGGCAATCAAGAACGCTGCCGATCGTATATGATCGGCGATCACTCTCAATGCCTTACTCTCATAGTCAGCGGTTCCGACTACAGCCGCAGCGTCGTGAATCAATGCCTGAAACAAATCAATCTCGTAGTTGCTGTACACCTTCTGCAACACGGTTGCAATCCGTTCCAAGCCCATTCCGGTGTCAACTGATGGTCTGGGCAGCGGTTTCATGCTGCCGTCGGCAAAGCGTTCGAACTGCATGAACACCAGATTCCAAAGTTCAACATATCGATCGCCATCTTCGTCCTCCGAGCCCGGGGGACCGCCTTCTACATCTGGACCGTGGTCGTAAAATATTTCCGTACAGGGTCCACAAGGTCCCGTGTCACCCATCGCCCAAAAATTATCGGAAGTAGCAATTCGCTTAAAACGTTCTTTCGGAATCCCGATTTCATTCTGCCATACATCTGCTGCTTCATCATCGTCTTTATAGACGGTGACCCATAAACGATCTTTATCTAAACCAATGGCATCTGTCAGAAGATTCCAAGCGTAGTGGATCGCCTGCTGCTTGAAATAATCACCGAAGCTGAAATTTCCAAGCATTTCAAAAAAAGTGTGATGTCGAGCGGTATAACCAACGTTTTCTAAATCATTGTGCTTGCCGCCCGCGCGTACGCAGCGCTGTGCGGTGACCGCTCTGGAGTACCGCCGTCTGTCCTGTCCAGTAAACACATCTTTAAACTGCACCATTCCAGAATTTGTGAACAGCAGCGTTGGATCATTGCCGGGTACGAGAGAACTGCTTGGCACGACTTCGTGCCCTCTTTCCTTAAAAAATTCCAAAAAAAGCTGCCGCAGCTGAAATGTCTTCATCGGATCGATTCAGGTAAAAATTTTATTGTCGTATTTTCCCAGAACATCATGTATCAGCTCGGCCCCAAATCCTCTATTTCTCAAAAAGTTGGCCCGTTTCATCCAATCATTGGCGCTTTCAATAGGTCGTTCGCCATATTTTTTTGCGACCAACTGTTCAAGGCGTTCCTTCCAATTTTCGTTGAGTTGATCCATGCTGTTGGTTACCAGTTCCGGATCTACGCCCCTCTGCCGAAGTTCATACTCGAGTCGAAAGGGGCCGTATCCTCTGTCTGCTCGCACACGCATCAAAGCTCTGGCGAATCTTCCGTCATTCACCAGATCCTGTTCGGCCAGCTTCGCGACGGTGTCGGCTGCGACATCTCGCTCAAATCCTTTTGCAGCGAGCTTGTTTACAAGTTCCTTGACGCTATACTCGCGACGCGCCAAGCATCGAAGAGCAGCGGTCCGGGCCGCTGCTTCCCTGTTATTCACTGCGTATTCGCGTGGCAGATCAGACTTATTTTGATTCATTCAAATTTTCTTTCTCTCGAATCAGTGATTCAATCGCGTCAGCAACGTCCGTATTCTCTCTCAAAAACTGGCGCGCGTTCTCTCGTCCCTGTCCAATTCGAGTGGATTGAAAACTGTACCAAGCTCCTGCGCGATTCACCACGCCGTTTTTTACACCGATGTCGATCAGCTCTCCTTCTTTCGAGATTCCATCAGAATAAAGCAGATCGAATACACACTCTTTGAATGGTGGGGCGACTTTATTTTTAACGACCTTGACTCTCGTTTGATTGCCAATAGGTTCACTTCCTTTTTTTATCCATCCAATTTTTCGAATCTCCAGCCTTACGGAAGCATAAAATTTCAACGCGTTGCCGCCCGTTGTAACTTCTGGATTTCCGTAAATCTGCCCGATCTTCATTCGAATCTGATTAATGAATATGACCAAAGTGTTGGACTTGCTGATACTTCCCGTTAATTTTCTCAGTGCCTGTGACATCAATCGAGCATGCAGTCCCATAAACGAGTCACCCATTTCACCTTCTATCTCGGATTTAGGAGTCAGCGCGGCTACAGAGTCAATTACCAAAACCTCAATGGCTGCCGATCGTACCAACTGATCGGAAATTTCCAATGCCTCTTCTCCCGTACTTGGCTGCGCAATCAGCAGTTCATTCACATCTACACCCAGAACTGACGCATGTGCGGTGTTGAGTGCATGCTCTGCGTCAATGAATGCCGCAGACCCGCCCATCTTTTGCACTTGTGCTATGACTGACAGCGACAAAGTTGTTTTTCCCGAGGCTTCCGGACCATAGATCTCTACCACGCGTCCGCGCGGCAAACCACCGACACCTAGGACAAGATCCAAGCCAAGTGAACCTGTTGGAATGACTTGAATGGACCGATCTACCTGGTCATCGCCTAAACGCATGATTGACCCTTGGCCAAACTGCCGCCGAATCTGTGAGATTGTTGCTTCTAATATCTTGCTCTTCTTATCTGCCATTGATTCTATTTTTTGATGTTTGAAAAAGGACTACGAGAATTTTGCTCTCTGTCAGTGCCGCCACGCTCTGCAATGAACGTGGAAACTGAGATTCGCGTATCTTCTCGTAAATATGAACCTTGATAAACAAGGGGAATGTTCAAGGCTTCATGTTATAGATATAGTGGCAGTTTAGCAAATATCAACTCAAACTCAACTGAATTAATTTACCTCGATGCCAAGTCTGCCAAGCAGCTGTTCATAAGGTAGGTACCCAGAAATCAGGGTGCCATTATCCAGCACGATCATCGGTGTTCCGCTAATTCCTGCGCTTACGGCTGCGTCATATTGAACTGCAACTGGATTTGTACAATTTTCAGATTCAATATCAATCCCATTTTTTGCATCCGTCATCGCTTGCTGCTGATCTTCAGAACACCAGACGTTTACGGCTTTGTCATAGCTCGATGAGGGAATTCCAGCTCGCGGAAATGCCATATAGCGAACTTCAACGCCTGCTTCAGTTAACTTCGGCACTTCACGATGAAACCGCCTGCAGTACACACAATCAATGTCGGTGAAGACAGTAACGTACCTTTTGTGGTCAGCCGCAGCAAACCTTATCATGCTGTCAAGTGAGGTGCTTTCAACCACTTTTAACGCCAACTCTTCGACCTTTGCTTCTTTCAAGCTCGTACGGGTTACTATATTGAAGGCCTCTCCAACCAATATGTGGTCACCAACCGCGTAAATGTGGTAGATTTGCCCGCTAAGGACTGCTTCGTACACATTTGGCGCCTTAGTTTCTGCGAAGGAATCGATTGTGGATGAGGAGGGCAATAGGGCTTGGAGAGCTTTGTAAGCATTATCCTTCGCCTCATCGGCGAGCGATGCACTCGCAATAAGGGCAGCTGTGAGCCCATAACAAAATTTCGATATGAATTTCATTTTACTTATCTCTTTGGAACATTTAACAAATGCATAGCAGCAGGCGGACAATCCAATTCTTTGCATGCTGCATCATTTCAATCAGGGGTTATAGATCTTCAACATCCGCACCAATACCTTTCCAAGCATCGAATCCGCCTTCGATGTGGCAGACCTTGGGCAACCCCATTTTTTGAGCGGTCTGAGTGGCTAGCGCAGAGCGCCAGCCTGACTTGCAATATAAGACAAACCTTTTGTCCTGTGCAAATATGGTTTTGAAATAAGGGCTGTCCGGATCAATCCAAAATTCAAGCATTCCTCTTGGCGCATGGTAAGCATGCGGAATTTTACCCTCGAGCTTCAACTCTCGGACATCTCTTAAATCAACGAACTGCACATCCTCGCTGCCATATAAAGCGGCTGCTTCCTGTATAGAAAGAGTCTCGACTTCCGCCATCGCTTCATCCAGCAGTTGTTTGTAGCTTATTTTCATCATTCCCTTTATTGGTGAATTATTGTTGACGATTTTTCTTTCATTTTATTATCATTGATGCTGCTAATTTGGATTTACGACTGTTTGAATCGAAATGCTTAAGAAAATGCCAGTAACGATTACATTGGCAAATTTGGATTGAATTCTATAGAAAATCGAAGTAAATGATTCCGTGTAGAATCGCACATGTGAACGCGCCGGCTACAACGTCATCCATCATAATTCCAACACCACCGGACAACGAGTGTTCCACATTGGAAATGGGCCAAGGTTTCAAGATGTCGAACAAACGAAAAATCAAAAATCCAAGGAAGACAGTTGCAACGCTTGCCGGAACCAGGAACATCGCCACACAAAACCCAGCGATTTCATCCCAAACAACAATCCCCGGGTCTTCAATTCCAAGAAATTTCGCCGCTGCGCCGCACACATAGCAACCCAGTCCAATTATCAAAGCCAAGGCAATGCACTGGCCCAGCACCGGAAGGGCTGTGATCACTAACGCCATCGGTACCGCCGCCAGCGTACCGGCGGTGCCTGGAGCCTTTGGCATAAATCCACTGCCGAATCCAACTGCGAGCAGCCGGACCGGATTTCGCATGAATTCCCATTTCTGGGATAGATTCATAATTTAGAAAGAGAATGGCTCAAAAATGGGAGTATCCCGTCCGGTGCGGCTGATAGACTTCCCCTTCTGCATTCAGTATTGCAAGACCTGGCTGCCTGCGAATCGTTCCGATCTGACTCACCGCTACTTTGGCTTTGATCATCAGTTCCTGAACATGCTCCATCTTGTTTTCAGGAAGCGTGAAACAAAGTTCGTAATCGTCACCATACGCCAAAGCATAATCCCAACCAACAGTGTTCAGAAGTTTTCTGTAGGTCGCGGATATCGGTATCTTATTCAGCTTGACATCAGCTCCCACGCCACTGGCTTGCAGAATTCTGGATAAATCTGAAATCAGCCCGTCGGATATATCGATCGCTGATGTAGCGTAGTTTCTGAGTGCAATCCCTGCCTCGATTCTGGCTTTGGGGCGATCGAGTCTGGACCTGAAGTACTCGGCTTCTATTTTTGTAATATTCAGTTTTTGTTGAGAACCGACCAGCCCCAATGCAGCATCACCCAGTGTCCCCGTCACGAAAACACCATCTCCTTCCCGTGCCATATTACGAAAGATGCACTCATCGGATTTAGCAAAACCATATGCGGTAACTGCGATATTCAGCGGTCCTCGTACAGTATCGCCGCCGATAAGCGAGACACCGTACTGATCTGCAAGTTCGAAAAAGCCGCGACTAAAGTCTTCGAGCCAGCTATCGTTGTCATTCGGCATGGAAATGTTAAGCGTTGCAAAAGCAGGTTCTGCACCCATGGACGCCAAATCACTCAGCGAAACCGCCAGTGACTTATAGCCGACATGTTCTGGCGGCGTATCTTTGGGGAAATGAACATCCTGCAACAGCGAATCCGTCGAAACTACAAGGTGTTGGCCTCGTGGAACTTCGACAACTGCGCAATCGTCCCCAATTCCAGCGACGACATGGTCCCCATGGTCGTTCGTCCTGTTGAAGTGTTTTTCAATTAGTTCAAATTCCCGATTGAACTTTGCACGCTTCGGTTTCGTGTTTCGAGATTTTCGCAGGCTGCTCCCGCCAAACGCAATCTTATCGAGTGTGCCGTTAATAAACCTATAGCTGTCCGGATTTCCAAATTCCCTTGAAAGCTCAATGCACTCATTCGTAACCACTTTAGGAGGAACATCCATCTGGTACGTCAGTTCATAAACGCCCAGCTGCAAAATTGCACGTTCAACCGGGTCGACTGCATTGATCTTGCGATTCATTGCGGAACCCAGGAGCTTGTTGATTCTCGGAATACGAGGTGGAATCGATCTGATTAACTTTTGCAGGTAGGCTGCGTCGCCATGCAAAAGAACCTTGTAATCGATCAGACACTGCTCATCCGATTCGTCAATCGCGTCATTTTTAAAATTCCACCAGTATAAAAACTGAACAGCGCCCAGGCGGGCATAATGTCGGGCTGATATATTCACCGTTCTTTTTGAAAACAGAGTCCCTGTCGCAATTTGGCAGTCACATCCACTGAACTCATTACAGCTTCTGCGGCTTCAGCGCCTTTATTATTGGGTTGGTTCCGTCTAGAGCGGTACACTGCCTGATCTTTGGTATCCGCAGTCAAGATGCCAAAACCGACAGGAATGCCATAGTCCAGTCCAACATTCATCAGTGCAAAAGAACATTGCTCACAGATATAGTCAAAGTGAGCCGTCTCACCTCGAATGACACATCCCAAAGCAATAATCCCGTGAAACTGACCGCTTTCTGCCATAATTTTTACAATGAGCGGAATTTCCCAGGCTCCGGACACGCGGACTGTCTCCGACTGAACCCCGTTATGCTGATTCAGTACGTCAAAAGCGCCACTTAGAAGACCTTCTGAGATTGACGTATAGTAATCGCTGACTACAATGCCAAGTCGAATGGATTCGCTGCTTTTCCTTTTGTGAACGTTCATTTCACATTCTCACTGCGGCGGGGGCATGTATTCAGTAATTTCCAAGCCAAAACCTGACAGACCGTGCAACTTCATCGGATGACCCAATACCCGCAGTTTGCCAAACCCAAGGTCTACGGCAATTTGACTGCCAATCCCTATAATTCTGAGGTCACTGCCGCCTTCTTCTTCGCTGACGTGCAAACGTTCCTGAAGCGATTTGGAAATACCAGAGAAATCGGACTGATAATTCAAAACAATGATCGCACCCGATCCCGCGTTAAAAATAGTCTGTAAAGCACGACGAACCGACCAGGTTGAGCTGCCATGAGTGATCGCATCGATCACTTCGTAAAATCCTGTAAAGACATGAACTCGCAGAAGTGATGGTTCTTCAGGGCAAATGTCGCCTAAAACCAGAGCTAGATGAGTATTGCCTTTAACCGTATCTTCATAGCTGATCGCTTTGACATCACCATATTCTGTCTGCAGCACGGTTTCTTTGCCGCGGCTTACGGTTGATTCATGGGCAAGCCGATAACGTATCAAATCGGCGATCGTACCAATTTTAATGTCGTGCTTTCTGCTGAACTCAACGAGTTCTGGCAGTCGGGCCATTGTGCCGTCTGGATTCAATATTTCACACAGCGCACTGGCAGGTTCAAATCCACAGAGTTTGGCGAGATCATTGCCCGCTTCGGTATGGCCGGCGCGGGTTAACACTCCTCCTCGTTCAGCTACGATTGGAAAAATGTGACCCGGTGTTACGAGGTCAGATGGCGCTGCGTCCTTTCTTACCGCAGCTTGAATCGTGGTTGCACGGTCTGCTGCGGAAATCCCCGTGGAAACATTTCGAGCCGCTTCAATAGAAATTGTAAACGCGGTCGCATATGGAGAAGTGTTTTCTCGAACCATCAGCGGCAGCTGCAGCTGCGAACAGCGATGTTCGGACAGGGACAGACATATCAGGCCGCGACCGTAAGTAGCCATGAAATTGACATGCTCTGCGGTAACACATTCTGCTGCAATCAGAAGATCGCCTTCATTCTCGCGCTCTTCATCGTCAACGAGAATCACCATCTTCCCGGCGCCAAACTCGCTCAATATCGTTTCAATACTGCTAATACCGAAAACATTCTGTTCTGGAAACGGAATCGGTTGCATTGGAATCTCCACTATCTAAACTTCAATGAGTGATGGAATTATTTTAGGTTTCACCGGAAGTGTGCCAAACGATCAACATAGCGAGCAATCACGTCAACTTCAATATTCAGCCGGTCACCGACTGACAGGCACCCTAGCGTGGTTGCTTTTAGAGTATGTGGAATGATATTGACGCTAAATATAGTTGATTCTGCGCCATCAATAGCCGAATTTATTGTGAGACTCACTCCATCGAGCGCAATTGAACCTTTCGTCGCAATAAACCGACCGAGTCGCTGCGGAACTTTCACCTCAAGGCGCAACGACGCGCCATCTCGAGCCGACTGGACACAGCGTCCAATGCCATCGACATGTCCAGACACAAAATGTCCTCCCAATCCTTGGTTCATTCTCAAGGGCCGCTCCAGATTCACCCGCGTTCCTTCGCGATAACTGCCAAATACGGTGCATGAAAGGGTTTCGTTGGAAACGAACAACTTGACCGCATCTGCTTCAATCTCCGTCACTGTCAGACAAATGCCGCTTACGGCAAGGCTGTCGCCAATTTCTGCATCGTCAAGATCTATGCTGCCAGTGTCGATATGCGCTTCCGCTCCATTCTCGGAGTGAGAAATTTGTCGAAGGATGCCAACCGTTTCTACGATTCCACTGAACATTGAACTACTGTGATGACGTACTGCCCGAGCGATGCAGTCTCAATGTGATCCGCAAATCATCACCAAGCGCTCGGACATCGGTAAATTGACCGCGCACGCGCTGAGACAAAGAGTGGATGGAAGGCATCGCGGCAATTCCACGAGCACAATCTCCAAGCATGGATGGCGCCATGTATGCAATCAATTCATCAACCAGTTCATCTTTCAGCAGTGAACCAACAAGAGTCGGCCCCGCTTCCACCAGTACTTGATTGATTTCGCGCTTTGCCAGATGGTCCAACAGCTCTGTGCAGTTCACACTCGCTTTGTTCGATTGCCTGGAATTGGAAGACAGATCAACGATCTCGGCAACGCATTCGAGCTGCTTACGTTCATCACAAGGCTCAGTACGAGTCGTCGCGATGACAGTCTCGCTCTCATCTGCGAACAGCTGAGAATTGCTGGGAGTTCTCAAATTACTGTCAACGACCACTTTCATGGGAGCCGATGCAGCTCCCTTGGCTCGGCAGTTCAATCTTGGATCATCGGCGATTACCGTTCCAATCCCGGTCAGAATTGCTGCTGACTGAGCTCTGAGCAACTGCACATCCTGCCGAGATGCTTCACTCGTTATCCACTGACTTTCGCCTGACGCGGTCGCTGTCCGTCCATCCAGAGTAGCGCCCACCTTAACCGTTACCCAAACCCGTCCTTCTTCATGCCGAACGAAAAATCCAATGTTCATTTTACGAGCTTCTTCTTTCATCACTCCCACATCAACCTTTATTCCAGCGTCGCGCAGTCGTTTGATGCCCCGGCCTTTTGTTGCGGGGTTTGGATCTTCACTGGGAATTACGACTCGCGCAACCCGCGATTCAATAAGCCGATTGACACACGGTGGCGTTCTGCCGTGAATAGCGCAAGGTTCCAGCGTCACGTACATTTCTGCACCCCGCGGAAGTTTCCCTGCAGAGGCGAGCGCGCTGACTTCGGCGTGGTCGCTTCCAGCAATGCGGTGAAATCCTTCACCTACGATTTCACCCTGATGAACGATCACACAGCCAACCCGTGGATTAGGATGGGGAGCTGAAACCGGCGTTCGAGCAAGTTCCAATGCCCGAGTCATAAATCCTCGGTCAATATCAGCAAACGAGTGCATTTCAAAAATTCACAGAAAATCAATCGGCCTGAGAAGATAAAGATGAGGAGAATGGCGAACGCTGACAGCCGCGGCATCTCGGCGCGACCAACGAAATCAGGATTTGGATTTTTCAGGGACAATCATATCTTCCCGCGTCAGCCGCAAATAGAGAACTACGGGACTTGCAATAAAGATTGATGAGTAAGTTCCTACAATAACCCCGATCAACAAAGCAAGTGAAAAACCTCGAATGACTTCTCCCCCTAGAGTCAATAACGTCAAAACGACGAGCAAGGTCGTTACCGACGTAAGCACGGTTCTTCTCAATGTCTGATTGATGGAACGGTTCATGATTCCAATTGAGGTGCCCTTTTTGCTTTTGCGGAAATTTTCTCGAATTCGGTCAAATACGACAATCGTGTCATTCAGCGAATAACCGACCACTGCAAGAATCGCCGCCAGCACAGCCAATGAAAAATCTATCTGGAATATTGAGAAAACTCCAATCGTGATCAACACGTCATGTGCGAGCGCTGCCACTGAACCAACAGCGAAACGCCACTCAAATCGCCACGCCACATAAATCAGAATGCCAATCAAGGCATAGATCAAGGCAAGTCCTCCCTGTTCAGTGAGTTCTTGACCAACCTTTGGACCGACAAACTCAACTCTGCGCATCTGCACAAAACAGTCGCCGGTCGAACCGTCTGATTTTTCGCATTCCTGCAGACCAGATTCCTGGGATTCGGTCAGCAATTCCCCGTAAGGAGATCGAAGCACTCCAACGATGTCTGAACTCAGCTTTGCGGCGCTGTCGGTCCCAACCTGAGTCGGAACTCGAATCAAGACATCTCGACTCGTGCCAAAGTACTGTACTGTGACATCTTCCACTCCCACCGCAGCTAACTGACTGCGAATATCATCAACGCTGACCTGCTCTTCGTATCGAACTTCAACCAGTGTTCCGCCGGTAAAATCCAGACCCCAATCAATGCCTTGAATGAGCATTGACACGATACCTGCCAGAATTAGAATTCCAGAACCAATCACAGCGAACCTGCGATAACCAAGAAAATCAATCCTCAGGTCTTTTTTCAGAAAATCCATGACTCGTTTCCCTAAATCGCCAATTTGCCGACGCGTCTGCGATATCCATAAATGATATTGACGACCGTTCGCGTACCGTAGATTGCAGTAAACATGGAGGTGATGATTCCAATGCTCAAGGTAACTGCGAATCCCTTGATCGGACCAGTTCCAAAATTGAACAGCACGATTGCAGCAATCAACGTCGTAATATTGGCATCCACAATGGTCGAAAAAGCGCGGTCGTATCCAACCTTTATACTTGTCTGAGGTGAATTTCTATTTCTCAATTCCTCACGTATCCGTTCAAAAATCAGAACGTTGGCATCCACTGCGATTCCCACTGTCAATACGATTCCAGCTACTCCCGGCAGAGTCAGCGTTGCCTGCAGCGCAGATAGAACCGCTACGATCAGAACCAGATTCAGTGCCAGCGCCAAATTGGCAACGATTCCGAAAACTCGGTAATACAGGATCATGAACAAGAGGACGAGAACAAATCCGACAATAACTGACTGCAGTCCCTGCAAGATGTTTTCCTGACCGAGACTGGGGCCCACAGTGCGTTCCTCCACGATGTTGACCGGTGCGGCAAGGGCGCCAGCTCGAAGCAGCAAAGCGAGGTCGCGGGCTTCGGTTACGCTTTCCAGGCCTTCGATCTGAAATCTTCGACCCAGCTGCTCGCGAATTACAGGTGCAGTAATGACTTCTTCAACAAGCTGGCTTTCACGAACGGGATTTCCTTTCTGATCAAGTACGACTTTTCCTTGACTGTCTCTTCTGACTTTGGTCTGAGACTCAATGTAAACCACGCCCATGCGCCGGCCAACATTGTCGCCGGTTACGCGCTGATTGATTGCCGCGCCTCTTGCGTCGAGATTGATGGTAACGATCGGGCTGCCTGTAAGGGTGTCAATGCTGGCTGCAGCATCCACAATGTTGTCGCCTGAGTAAACCACCGCTTTTTTCAGCAGGATCGGCGTACCATCTCGCATCTCATATATTCGAGAACCTGCTGGCGCGGCGCCGCTCACCGCTGCGTCCAAGTCATTATCTTCATCCACCAAATGGATTTCGAGCGTGGCCGTTCGCCCCAAAATCCGCTTCGCTCTAGCTGTATCCTGCACGCCCGGCAGCTGAATTACAATTCGATTATCTCCCTGACGCTGAACGACGGGTTCTGCAACACCGAGCTCATCAATTCGATTTCGCAGGGCAACCAAGTTCTGTTCGAGTGCGAAACTTTTCAAATTTTCGACTTCTTCTTCCCTGATTTCGACCATCAGATAGAGCTCACCATCGCGTTCCAATTCAATGAAATTGAGTTCGCGGAGCTCAGCGTCAACCACGTCAGAAGCAGCATCGCGCTGCGCTTCGTTGCGAAACTTGATTTCGATTTCATTCGCTGATTCCGAGCTCCGAACGTAGGCGTAGCGAACTTTATTCTCGCGTAATGTCCTTCGCAGCGTTTCCACATATCGATCATAGGCGCGCGACACAGCGCTGTCCAAATCCACCTCCATCAAGAAGTGGACACCACCTCGAAGATCCAATCCCAAATACATCGGCGCCGCACCTAACGAATTCATCCAAGCGGGAGATGACGGAACCAGAGTCAATGCAACGGTAAATAAATTGCCTAGTGAAACCTGCAGAGCATCTCGGGCACGAAGTTGATCTTCAGTGCTTTGGAATCGAACTCGAAGCCCTTTGTCATCAGAAATAAATCCGACAATTTCTATACTTTCCCGCGCGAGAATCTGTTCCACCTGGTCCATAAGAAAAGGATCGGCACCCGTGGATCTAGCTGCTCTTACCTGAACACCTGGATCATCACCAAATAAATTGGGCAAGGCATAAAAAAAGCCGGGAAATAAAACCGCGGCAATCAGCAGGTATCGCCACCAGGGGTTCTGGTTCATAGATTAGTACGCAACAAGAAAAAAATTTATTTTGTCGATTAGCCGGATTCTTTCTGTGACTGTGCTTTTCGCTTGGAAGCTTTGGATTTTTTTCTAGGAATGGCCTTATAAGTACCGTCAGGCATGAGTTGTGCGATTGCGTGGCGCTGCACCTGAATGACAACAGATGTTGCGATTTCCAATTGAATGAAGTTTTCATCCAAATTAGAGATCCTGCCTACTGCTCCGCCATTGGTAACGACTTCGTCGCCAACTTGCAGAGCACCGACCATTTCCTTATGCTTCTTCGTTCTTTTCTGTTGCGGACGAATTAACAGAAAATAAAACAGAACAAAAATCAGAACGAGTGGTATTAGGCTAATTAATCCTCCACCTGCCTGTTCGCCAGATTGCGCTAGTGCGTCAGATATGAAAAAATTCATTGAGTATCAACCATGTTCATCTAATCAAATTAAAGCGTCTATGTTATCACAAAAAGCCATATTACTTTATCATAAGAATTCGCATTTGAGTCTGTGTTCCTCGAAAGCCAATATAAATTGACTCATCTTAAGTTATTGATTATTTGATCTTATTGTTACAGTATTCCAAGAATCTCCTTCAAACTCGATTTCACTTGGTCAATAAGTGGGGGAAACGTCAAATTCCTGCATGATTCGATCAAAAGACCGCCTTTCAATTGAGTTTCGGATTCGTTCCATCAAATTCAAGTAATAATGAAGATTGTGAATCGAACTCAAGCGTGCGCATAAGGGTTCGTTGACCTTGTACAGATGTCGAAGATAGGCTCGGGTAAAGTTCGAACAGCAGGGACAGCTGCAGTTTTCGTCTGCCGGACGCAAATCGTCCCGGTATTTTCTGTTTCGAATTTTTACGACGCCTGTGGAAGTATATAACCAACCATTTCGGGCATTGCGAGTGGGCAGCACGCAATCAAACATGTCAATTCCACACGCCACGCCATACACGAGGTCCTGAGGAGTGCCAACCCCCATCAGGTAACGAGGCTGGTTCCTTGGCAGCTGAGGCGTTATTCTCTTAACAATGTCATTCATTTGATCCTTTGGTTCGCCCACAGACAGACCGCCAATAGCATAACCGTCAAAACCGATGTCAATCAGAGATTTCAGCGAGCGTTCTCTCAGCATTGGATACATGCTGCCCTGAACAATCCCGAATAGCGCGTTTTCAGAACCTTCGAACGCCTTTTTGGACCGCTCTGCCCAGCCGGCTGACCGTTCCATCGACACTTTCGCCTGTTCCCATGCCGCTGGATAAGGCGTGCAGTCATCAAAGACCATCGCAATATCTGAATTCAGGGTTTTTTGAATGTGAATCGATTCTTCAGGTCCCAAAAATACTTCTGAACCGTCAAACGGTGAACGAAACAGCACGCCGCTTTCATCCATGCGCCGCAGTTTTGCCAGACTGAAAACCTGATAACCGCCGGAGTCGGTGAGAATTGGCCCCCGCCAGCCCATAAACCTGTGGAGTCCCTGATGCAATTCAATAATGTCCAGTCCTGGACGCAAAAAGAGATGAAAAGTATTCCCCAATATTATTTGAGCGCCAATGGAAGAAAGGTCTCGAGGTTCTAAGGTTTTTACTGCACCAAAGGTACCAACCGGCATAAAGATTGGAGTCTGAATCACTCCTCTTTTGAGCAGTATTTGTCCTCGTCTAGCTTCACCTTGGCGGTGTAGTTCTGAAAAGTGCAGCATTTGGATTGGAATAAATTTGTCCGCAGTCAGCTAAAATCAACTCTGAAACGAAAGAACTGTAATTGTACCGACTGAGAAACTGGTTTCGCTGTCAATCATTGACGAATTTTGAAATTGTTGTGGTGTGAAGAGTCAACGCCGCTTCCAAATTCATTTGCTCATAAATTGCGATGCCATCTAATCAGTGAAATCCAGACTCGTTTCCTATCAGATTTTCGATTGATCCAGAATAGAAAATTCCCAGCGTTGAATTAAAGGGCGTGGATTCATGACTTAAAGCGATTCAACTAATTGCTGGCTCGAGCTGGGAATTTATGATTCTCCAGATGTCTTCAACACTTACGTGAAGCGGATTCAATCAGGTCCGTTTAACCAAGGTCGCACAACGAGTCGCGAGCTTTCACCGGCCTGTCACCACCTGAGTACAGTCAAGCAATCAGAGCGACGATGCGAACGAGCCCACTTGCAATATTTGGATATTTGACGAGTCGCATCTCAGCACCGCGAGCAGCTTTCAAGTCTGCCGCCAACCAAATTAATTTTCCGGAAAAATTTTCAATGACTGCCTTCGTCCCAAGATGCATATCCTCGTCAAATTTCTCATACTTAATCTCAAATTTAACCCATACTCCTAATTTGGTATGAAAAATGACTTGACTTATCTATATAAACTAGATTTAACTTATTGTTTTATTGTATTTAATTCATGCATTATCGAAGAAAACTCTCTCGTGCTGAACAGTATATTCTTGATAAGTTGTTAGAAATTGGACAATCAGCCGTTACTCATTACACATTCTTTCGTTTGATACAGGTTATGTACCGAGACGGAAAAGGACTCTACTTGCGACATGAAACACCTACCGCAGAAGATCATTACAAATATCTCCGAAACATGCGCGAAGCAAATGTAATCAGGCATGACTAAGATTATCAACAAAAACTGATTCGCGTTCTAGATGTTGCTGAAAAATCAACTGAAGATATTATCTGTATCGCTGACTCACTGTGTTATGTATCTCATCTTTCCGCGATGCATGGGTGGGGTATTACCAATCGGTCTCCCAAACCCTTAATCTGCACAAGACCGGACAGAAAAACCTCAATTTCGCAGCTGTACGACATAATGACAAACCATATTGATTCACTCCCTCTGCCACCGAAGCGCTTTCACCTGAAGTACATCCGTCATCCTGATGCAGTGCGCAAGCGTCCAGTTCGTATGGTTGAAAGTAAAAATGCGGGAACATCTATCAATCTACGTGGCACGAATGTACGTGTTGCGTCATTGGGCCAAACTTTTCTTGATATGCTGCAGCGGCCTCATTTATGTGGTGGCATACCGCATGTACTGGATGTTTATGACGAACATGCAGAATCCTGGCTGGAAGAAATTGTTGAATCTGTCGATTCTGCAAAAAGCAGTCTCGTTAAAAGTCGTGCTGGCTACATACTTGAGGAGCGTTTAGGTCTGAATCACGACAAAATTGAATCTTGGAAATCTTCGGTACAAAAAGGTGGCAGTCGAAAATTAGATCCCTCCAAATCTTTTGCGCCCGACTTTTCTGAGACTTGGATGCTTTCTCTCAATGCCTGATCCGATTCGAAAAATTGAAATTTCTCCTTGGGTAGACTGTGCCGAGGAAGACGATGTAAAGCATGTTCAGCGCCAAGCTACAGAGATCATACTTCATGCAATTGCAATGGAACAGTCTCTGAGCAAATGGCTCTATCTGAAAGGCGGCATTCTCATGGGGCTTGTTTATGACAGTCCTCGACAGACCAGCGACATCGATTTTTCAGCTACTGATCCGGTTAATCCAAATGAAAATACTGCTAATATTTTCAGAGACCGCTTAGACTCGACTTTACCGCGCGCAGCAGCGAAGCTAGGTTATGTGGATATAGCGATACAGGTGCAGACAGTGAAGAAATTGCCACACAACACATTCCTCAACGCTCGTTTTCCTGCATTAACCCAAGTTCCGCACTTTTGCCGCTCAATCAACCATATTAAAAATATTTGTTAGAAGATATTTTTAATAAATCATTATTTATAGTATATATATTCTAATATCTTACAAATATTATTCTTTATTAGTAATATCCTTTCTTTTATAACTCTAGTAACTTAATGTTGTTACATGTACAGTGATACAGCACTCCAAACAGCCACTACAATCCTCTATAATTACCCCATTGACAATACGCTTTAAGATCATGTTCATCAAACCCGTAGTTTCCTACACCAACAAAATAGAAAACCCAGATGCGCCTACCTACTGGTCAGGCGTTGAATATGAAGGCGGAATTGCAACGAAAACGCTGATAAACGAAGCTAAAGAAAATGGCGCGAAATGTTGTTACATGTACAATTCAGTCATTTTCAAAAAAAACATGATATCAATGCTTTAGGAGAATTGTTTTTTGAGTAGTGCGGAACTAGGGTTAAAAATCAAAGTTGCCTATGCCGAACGAAACAGTCACCAAGAAAATATGCTCAACGAAGGAAATGCAAGTAACACCATCAGCGTTGACATATCTTTCAATAAAATGATAGTGACATGGCAAATTCTTGAAATCGCCGACGGATTGTCATTGCGAGCTTATTCTCAGTCGGATCTGATTGCTGAGAAATTTCGTGCGCTACTGCAACAAGTGATTCGCAAGCGTAATAGAAGACAGGATGTTTATGATTTGCATATCTTGTTAGAGAAACGAGAGTCAGACAACAACGCCGCCGCAACCTTGATTCTCAACACACTCATCAAAAAGTGCAGGTCTCGAGACATCGAACCATATTCAATTTTGATCGACGATAATGAGATTGAATCACATTCCCGGGCAGAATGGAATTCGATGAAACCGGAAACTGGAGAGTTGCCGGATTTCGATTCCTGCTATGGATGTATTGCGACCATTTATCGTCAGTTACCGTGGCGGGCATTGAATTGACGCAGTCCATTTCCACACTCTTCATCGAACACCAAAACACAATCAATATGACTCTCCAACCCTTATCTCCATCAACCAATCACAAAATATATTCTGCGCTTGAATCACGTTAAAATCTTTAGGGAAACCGGAAAAGGTTCAGAATGAACAAAGGAGTTCTTCAGTAAAGCAGAAAAGCGCCAATCGAACTTGACTTGCTTCTGACATAGGTCAAGTATTATCGGTCGCAAAATTTCTCATGTTAAATTCGGTGAGTTTCACCATCTCAATCAACACTAAATTAAACTTATGAATAGTCTTAATTCCGTAACCGTCGGATTTATCGGACTCGGCCTAATGGGAAAGCACATGGCCAGAAACTTAAAGCAAGCCGGAATTGATGTGACTGTTTTCAATCGGAGCAAACCTGTCTTACTGGAGTTCGAAAAGCAAAATTTTAAGATCGCAGATTCCTGCTCCAAAACAGCACAGTCAGAGATTACGATATGCATGGTGTCAGATACAGATGCTGTGGAAGAAGTTCTCTTTGCTGAAAATGGCGTTTTGTCTGGAATCAATCCTGGCTCCATATTCATTGACATGGGAACAACGGAAGTCAATGCAACCAAGCAATTTGCGAAAAAACTCAGCCGAGCTGAAGTTGATTATGTTGATGCGCCAGTTTCGGGAGGAGAAATCGGCGCAAGGGAAGCAAGCTTATCCATCATGGCGGGGGCTCGAAATTCGAGTTTTGATAGAGTAAAGCCAATTTTGCAGAATTTAGGCAAACAAGTGATTCATGTCGGTGACGTGGGCTCTGGACAAATCGCTAAAGCGGCCAATCAAGTCATAGTTGGCTTAACGATTGGGGCCATTGCAGAAGCATTCGCTCTCGCACGAGACGGCGGTGCGGAACTGGACAAAGTATGGCAGGCTCTTTTGGGTGGTTTTGCCGACTCCCGAATTCTGCAGCTGCACGGGCGAAGAATGATCGAAGAATCTTACGAGCCGGGAGGCACTGCAGTCACACAACATAAAGATCTAGTTCAAGCATTGACGTTTGCAGAAACGACTCGCACAAACCTGCCAGCGACGAAGCTGTGCCGCGACCTGTACAAAAAATTGATCGATCAGAATGATGGGCACCTAGATCATAGCGCGTTGTTTAGAATTTACTGATTCTATTCAGTCCTCAGCTAATTCTTTTCGATAAACTATTATCAGATTGTTAATATTTATATATTTTATTATTTTCTCCAATACTGATTCAGTTTTTCAAATCGATTACGGAACAATTTGACAGTAAAGAGTTGGATGCAGCAGAGAGTCAATTCGGTGTCGGTCATTGCCGTCGATGGCAAGCACATCAAGGGCACCTCCAAGCACGACGTTGGCCGCGGTAGTAAATGGTGAAGGCTCGGAGCTGCGACAGTGCGAGTGGAATCAGCCAACAACGAGGCCACTGCGGTTCGCAACTTGAGCCACCTACTGGATCCTGACGGTTGCGTGATGACGGCTGATGCGTTTCATAACTATGCTGAAACTTTGAACTTGTGGTGCCAAGCCGGCGCCGATTTGGGCAGGTGATTAAGGATAATCAGCCAACGGCTTATGAGTTTAGGTGAATCGAATTGCCACCACCGAACGACTGCGGACTCCGCTCGGAGAACATTGGCTTATTGAAAATAAATTTCATTATGTTCGAGACTTCACTAGGATAAAGACCGCTATCGGAGAAACAGGTCAGGAACATGCCACAGAATCTAGCCTGACTCACCAACCTGGACATCTCGATTATCCGGTACAATTTTTTTAACAACCCAAATTGATTTTATTCTGTCATATTTTGTAATGAAACATCAATCACTGTTCGTTTCCGCACAAATTTCAGTTACTAGCATTGTCATCGAGTATTGTCCGGCACAAAAACCGGATAAATGAATGATCCTGGCAGTTCACTCATTGAGTACAACATCAACATCTTTCGTTGGCTCTGCTGCCAGTTGGCATAGTCTATCCGTATTAGTCAGGTGACACTTGAGACGAAACAAGTTGTTCAAATCTAAGCTGCTAGGAACTGACATTGATAACGGTTTGTCACTGTCCTTCCAAGAAGTTTCTAATAATATTTAGACAGTTTGTATTTCTTGATCGTTCTTGGATATGATGTTCGATACTATCTAGATCTACTTCTGACACTCCACTGTTTGAAGATGAAACAAAATCGGTTGCCTTTATTCCATTGTCAAAAAGTAATCCGTAGAAGAACTTCACCTCTTCAATGAATCGGCCTTCAATTTTTGCAGCCAAAAATAATTCGTTTACTTTCCTGTCAATAATAGGACCCAATATATGATCGAATATGAAACTGTATTTTCCAGGGAAGTAAATTTTTCCAAAGCTGTCTTCGATTGGCCCGCGTATCTCTATTAATTTTCTATCCAGAGAATTGTAATTATGCCGAGTCATTAGACTATCATCGTTCATTAGAATGTCTTTAACTTCTCTTCTCATGAAAGAGCTAAGTTCAATGCTCTCGTTATTGGTACACCATGTACTGGGTTGATAATAATCACTAAATACATCCAAAATAACATCCAAATAGCATAGGCTCGCTATTTCTTCAGATATCACAGACCCCCGCCAAAAAACCTCTAAGGGCATTGCAATATCCTTTACTAGACCTGATTTTTCGAAATCCAAGACGATTAAAGTGGGCATTAAACGTGTTTCGTCGACTAATATGTTTCTCGGTGCGAGGTCACGCCAGTAAAATCCCCTGGAATATAGGACTTCAAACAGTGTTTTGAGCTTTTCTAAATAGGCTTTTTGCGATTGCCTATTCGGATTACATATTAGAATTTCATCTAAGGTAGGGAATGGACTGTAGCACATGAGAGCATAAACAACTCCGTTTGCTTTAATAACCGCTAAAATTGGGACAGTCTGTATCCTGAAGTTTTCAATTGCTCTCTCAAGTCTAATATTTCGAAATAAAACCGTTGCATTTATTGATGCGATGACTTCGTTTTGGACTACTGATATTGATCGATTTACACTACTTTTCGAAACTACGGTTTCAGAGTCTACGATACAGATTCTTTTCAGCATTCCAGGTGCAGTAAGTGCAGTAAATCCGCTTAGTTCGTCCTGCATCTCAATAAGCTGGTTGCAGTAAGGAGTTCTGTGCAATTTTGAAATAGATTCGTATTTCTTGCCTTCACTGGAAATCCATATAAAGAAGCCTTGATTACTTTTACTGAACAGTTCTTCTATGGTTGCAACTAATTGTGTCTTCATAATTGGTTGCTAACGAAATTGGTAAGAATTATTGTCGAAGGTAGTGCGTGAGGGAGGATGAAGAAAAGCTGCGTATGTGGTTAACTTTAAATTCAACTAAAAAAAGCAACCAAAACTTTCAGGCAGCCGGCGAACGTTGAAATTGATCGTCTTGAAGCATTTGCCAACCATATCACACAATTGCGGCATGCTTGGACATGGCTTCGAGCGGCTTGATTGTTCGGAATGATGACCACCTGGATCATAGCGCATTGTTTAAAAATTACTGATTCTATACAGTCCTCAACCTGTGTTTCTTAGAATTGCGATTTACCGACGCTCGTACTCGCAAGCAGCTGTTCGATCTGCTGTAGCAGAAAGTCTGTGTTGATGTTGGTTTCCGCCTCGGGGGTTCTGGCATGAAGCTTTGGAGCGTCGCGGTGCTGGCTGCCATCAATGTGCTGATAGTGTGGGCTGGGCATGAGGTTTGTCGAGTTGACGCGAAAAGTGACCTGCACGCTCGCAGCCGAGAGTCAAGTGCAGATGGTCGGCTTCTGCTGATTCCTTCATCGAAATCAAGTCCATGATGGACATCAGTCTTTGATCTGAATCGATCCTGCGGTTCTGAACCGCCATGGCCGGAGATGACTCTAAATTCGGCAACCACCATCCTGCACTGAGTCACGAGTCACGCGCATATCGGAATTCGCGATACATCACTTGATTGGATTCCACCGCGCAGCGCTTTTGACGGACCTGCAATTCGCACTTTTGCCCGCGTATAAATTTGGCTTCACGCCGACTGCAGCTGATCGTCGCGGCCGCGGCTTGCAATCGGAACGCAGGTTATGATACGGTAAACCGTGTTGAAAGCTGCTCGCCAAAACTCGGCACAATGACTGCGAATTTCGGAGGACGGCCGCGGGAGCAGCTGGATGATGACCGAAAGTTGCACAGGCAGCTGTGACAAAACTGAGTCCTTTTTGGGGAACCACACCCGAAGGTGCGGAGGTTTCCTCATCACATGAGGAATGTAGAACTGGGTTATGAGTAAATTCGCATATGACACGTTAGGCACTTCAAGGGAGCTCGAAGCTGCCGGCATGGAGCGTCGTCAAGCCGAAGCGGTATCGATTGCGATCGCCCAGCGCGAGGGCAATCTTGCGACCAAGTCCGACATCGGTAGAGTCGAGTCCGAGATCGATAGAGTCGAGTCTGCGATCAGTTCGCTGAGAACTGAAGTCAAGTCCGACATCGGTAGAGTCGAGTCTGCGATCAGTTCGCTGAGAATCGAAGTCAAATCCGATTTCAGTTCGTTGAGAACCGAAGTCAAGTCCGATTTCACTGAGATCAGGTTGGACATGAAGGCGCAGTTCAGATGGGTGATTTCCATGCAGGTCGTCGTAGTTTTGGCAGTCGTTGGGTTCGCTTTCGCGAACATCTCGTAAGTTAATTCCACCGAAAAAATGCAGCAGGCATCCAGCTCAAGCTGCACTTGACGTTCGGACCTGCTTTCGTGACCACGATGAAGGGCGCATGATTTGGGGAACGCAGTCGTTCAGACATGTCAAAAAGATTGGGTTGACAAGTCCCTGAGTGAAGTCGCGTCGTCTCAAACTTTGCTCAGCAGCTGCGAGTTTCTCGATGCTGCTGAGTCTAAGGGGACCGCGGCTCCAGCAAAATTGACTGGTAAGTCCGCCTCGTCGGCCTGGCTTGCGCCAGGTGGAGAAAAGAGTACTCGAGAGAGCTCATTGATTGGCCAACGAAAGGCGGCAGCTCACTTTATATTCCTGTTTTGTAGAATAGCACAGCCTCAGCTGCGCCTTGGACCTGTCGGCAGAATTCCAAGGTTTGAACTGGTCTGGTACCGACTTGTCGCCGTTGCCTTGAAACTGCTTGACCCTGCATGCGCTTGATCTCGCAGACGTTCACAGGAGTAATTTTGCCCATCTGCAGCCGAGTGTCAGGTGCAGATGTGGCGCTGCAGCCGAAAACCAATATGGCAGCGTTATCCGAAGCCATCATAAGATTCAGCACTGCCATCAACGGCTGTGAATCCGCAATTCCTGCACTGTCATTGCCCTTGAAGACTCATCAACCGCCCCAAAGTCATGATTTGCGAATAGGCAACAAATCGCTCTCTATCACATGCTTGGACTCATTCCCCCAGTTTTTACCCATTTACACTTCTAACAAACTCTAGCTGGCAACCTGTACGGCTGCCTGTCTGCTACGAATCCACAGCGTAAATGCTACGACAGTAAAAATCGGAATCGACGCTCCTCCAGCCAAAACGAACCAGCCCCAAAGATGGTGCAGAATCCCGGACATCAATGCAGTCAGTGTTACGATCGAAAACACAAACAGATCGTTAAACCCCTGAACAATGGCTTTTTCGCTAGGTTCGTAAGTGGTGGTAAGCAACATCGTTCCACCTAGGAATGTGAAATTCCAGCCAACTCCAAGCAAAACCAGAGTAGCAATAAAGGTGAAAAACGAAAGACCGAACACAAACGTAATCAACACACTTGTGAAAAGTGCAAATAATCCAGCAAGAATAATGTTCAACTCACCAAATTTTCTGACAAGATGTCCGGTAAAGAAAGATGGAGCAAACATCGCGAAAATATGCCACTGAATTACTTGTGAGGTATGCATGAAACTCATGCCGCTGGCTTCCATAGCCAGAGGCGTCGACGTCATCAGTAAATTCATTACTCCGTAACCGACCGTCGCAGCCACGACAGCCAGCAGAAACTGGGGTTGCTTCGCAATTTCTCGAAGCGGTCGGCCTTTTTTCTTCTCAGCTTCCGCGTCAACCTCTGGCACTTTCAGAAAGGTAATTAAGATCAAAGCGATGCCGTAAATGACAGCAATTGACCAATAGGAGCCGGCAAACAATGCACCCGGCACCGCATTTTTTGTGAAATTTGCCAAATTCGGGCCAATGAAAGCTGCAACGACACTTCCCGCCAATACGTACGAAATTGCGCGGCTTCGATAGGATATGTCTGCAACATCCGCTGCTGCAAATCGATAGAAGGCTGCGAATGCATTGCCAATTCCGATCATTGCAATGCCGAATCCAAACAGCAAAAAGCTTTGCTCTACGATCGCAAACCCCGAAACCGAGGCGCCAAAGATGTGAAAAAGCGAACCGAGTTGGAAACCAGCGCGCCGCCCTACTTTTTTCATAAGTAGAGAAGCCGGCATCGCACCTCCCATGCCGAACAGAAACAGCATTGCCACTGGAACCGTAGCGTATATGGGTTCGGGCGCCAGAACAACACCAATCAGCGCCGCGGTTGCTATTAAAACTGAATTTGCAACAAACAGCGTTGCCTGGCAGCAGGACAATATTCCTACGTTCACACGCATGCGTTCGTAGGTTCGATCTGAATTGGTCACCAAATATTGTCCTTGCAGATTTGAGTCAAGAGATGGTGCGCCCACCATCAATATGTATCGACTGGCCTGTGATGAATGATCCTCCTTCTGACAGCAGCAGGATCACGGTGCCGAGAATATCCTTCGGTTCAAAAAAACGTTTCATTGGAATGCGAGACAGCGCATACTGACGATTATCCCCGTCTTCCAAAAATGAATGAGTCAGCTGTGTATCGGATATCGCCGGACTGATCGCATTTACCGTAATGGAATATTCGGCCCACTCGACAGACAATACCCGCGTCAATTGCGACAGCCCTGCTTTGCTGGACGCATACGCTGCATATCCTGGATTCGCGATTGAGTCTGAAACCGAAGCAATATTGATAATTCGTCCAGAGCGCCTGGGAATCATGTGTTTTGCGGCATTGCGTGAGAGAAAAAAAGCAGCATTCAAGTTAACGTTGAGCGTGCCTGTAAAAATTTTATCCGGCATCTCTACAGAGGGGAATATTTCAAACACGCCAACGCAATTCACCATTGCGTCAATACGACCCCAACGCTCCATCACATCACTCATTGCGGCGCTGCAGCTGGAGTCATCCGCAGCATCGAATACCAAATGATGAGTCTTTGTCGGCGATAAACGATCAAAAACTCTGTTGAGACTTTCTTCATCTTTATCGAACAATGAAACAAAACAGCCGCGGTCAGCGAGTTCTATCGCAATTTCCGAACCAAATGCACCTGCCGCGCCCGCGATGACTACGACTTTTTTCTGTAAATCAAAAAGAGAATGCAAGACTAATGCGTCTTAATAGCGGGTAGAAAAAAATGAATGGAAAAAAAGATAAATTTCCCTTAAATGGATGCGGTCACTGCCGATTTTCACATGTTGCGGCGGTACTTGCCACCAACTTCAAACAAAGCTGAAGTGATCTGACCGACGGAACAGTAGCGAACCGCAGTCATCAGTTCTTCAAATACATTGCGATTTTCAATGACGCAAGTCTTCAATCGATCAAGTGCCCGCTTCGCCTGATGCTCGTGACGTTCATGAAAATCACGCAGTCGGTCCAATTGCGACTGCTTCTCTTCGTCAGTAGATCGTGCCAGTTCAATGGACGGCTGTTCCTTGGCCTCAGGGTTCAGGAACATGTTTACACCGATGATCGGCAAGGTTCCTTCGTGTTTTAGTTTTTCGTAGTAAAGCGACTGATCCTGAATGCAGGCGCGCTGGTAACCTGTTTCCATTGCTCCCAAGACTCCGCCCCGTTTAGAAATCGCTTCAAATTCACATAGCACTGCTTCTTCAACCAAGTCAGTTAATTCTTCCAGAACAAAACTGCCTTGATTGGGATTGCTGCTGGCGGAAAGGCCCCATTCTTTGTTGATAATCAGCTGAATTGCCATCGCTCTTCGTACTGACTCTTCAGTTGGCGTGGTAATCGCTTCGTCATATGCGTTGGTGTGCAAGCTATTGCAGTTGTCGTAGATCGCAATCAATGCCTGCAGAGTCGTTCGAATATCATTGAAATTGATTTCCTGAGCATGAAGTGAACGTCCCGAAGTTTGGATATGGTATTTCAACCGCTGACTTCTCGCATTTGCACCATATTTTTCCCGAAGAGCAACTGCCCAAATTCTGCGAGCAACTCGCCCCATTACGGTGTATTCAGCATCCAGTCCATTCGAAAAAAAGAAAGATAGATTTGGTGCAAAGTCATCAATATGCATGCCTCTGGCCAGATACATTTCCACGTAGGTGAAAGCATTCGACAGCGTAAACGCGAGCTGACTGATGGGATTGGCACCGGCTTCGGCGATGTGATAACCCGATATCGATACGGAGTAAAATTTCCTGACCTGATTCTGAATGAAGTATTCCTGAATATCTCCCATCATCTTGAGACTGAATTCTGTCGAAAAAATACAGGTGTTCTGTCCCTGATCTTCTTTCAGAATGTCGGCCTGAACCGTACCTCGAACATTGTTCAGCGCATACTTCTTGATGTCATCTGCTTCATTGCGATCCGGCTCTCGGCCTTGTGCTTCTTCGAATTCAGCGAGCTGCTGATCAATCGCAGTGTTCAGCAACATCGCCAAATAAGTTGGAGCGGGACCATTGATCGTCATCGACACAGATGTGTTTCGACTACACAGATCAAAGCCGCTGTACAGAACTTTCATATCGTTCAAAGTAGCAATGGATACTCCCGAATTTCCTACTTTTCCATAGATGTCCGGACGCTCATCGGGATTGAACCCGTACAGCGAAACAGAGTCAAATGCAGTCGATAAACGTTTTGCGGGGGACTCCTTCGAAAGTAATTTGAAGCGTCGGTTGGTTTTTGCAGGCCCGCCCTCTCCAGCGAACATTCTCGTAGGATCTTCATCCTCTCTCTTGAACGCAAATACACCGCCCGTGTACGGAAAGGAACCAGGCAGGTTTTCCAACATCAGCCAAGTTAAGAGATCGCCGTGATCGTGCAGACGCGGCAGCGAAATCTTAGGGACGTACGTGCCAGAAATAGACCTCGTATAAAGTGAACTTGAACTTCGGTTGAGAGGATTTTTGTCTGAACCGCGCAATGAATCTACTTTGCCCGGCCACTGCCTCAGCAGATCTCGAGCCTCCATAGTGAGATTCGCTTTCCGATTCTCAACAGCTTGATCAAGTAAAGACAGATCCTCACCGCCTGACTGCCGCAGCATCGCAGCCGATGCTCGAAGCTGCTGAATTTCACGAGCAAGCACAGACTGCTGCTCCACAAACTGCCGATAGTTTCGAGCCACCGCCGCAATTTCACCGAGATATCCGATACGTGAAGGCGGTATCGCAGTAGTGCAGTTGGTCGAAACCTTGGTTTCAAGAGGCTCGGGATACCAATTCTTATTGATCGGCAGATCTAGCGCTTCAACAATTGCGTGAAACAGCGCCGTCACTCCGTCATCGTTGAAACGCGAAGAAATCGTGCCGTATACCGGCATTTCGCCAGGGTCCTGATGAAAAGCTTGCTTATTTCGCTGAACCTGTTTACAGACGTCCCGGTAGGCATCTTCCGCGCCTTTCGCATCATACTTGTTGACTGCGACAAAATCAGCGTAGTCTAGCATATCGATTTTTTCCAGCTGACTTGCAGAACCGTATTCAGGTGTCATCACATAGACCGTATTATCAACGTAATCAACGACATCGGTATCACCCTGCCCGATTCCCGGGGTTTCCACAATGATCAGATTGAAGTCCCAGGCTTTACATGCGTCAATTACGGTGTCAAGATATTCAGGTATGCCGCCCCTTTCTCGGGTAGCCAGCGAACGCATGTAGAGATTGGTGGCATCGGTGCTGTTCATCCGAATTCGGTCACCGAGAAGAGCGCCTCCGGTCTTGCGCCGAGAGGGATCAATTGCCACAATTGCGATTTTAAGACTTGGATCGCAGTACAGTTGAATTCGGTGCATGAGCTCGTCTGTCAGAGACGATTTGCCGGAACCACCGGTGCCGGTGATCCCGAGTACCGGAATATTTCGTCCATTGCGTAAATTTTTCTTTATAAAACTTTCAACCTTTGCCGAGCCCGCTTCAATTTCACTTATGAATTGTGCAAGGTCGCGTTCTTCATTTGTCTGAAATTTTTCGACCGGAACCTTTTTCATTGTTTGTCCAGGGAACGAACAGCGTTCGATCATGTCGTTCACCATACCTTGGAGACCTACTTTCTGACCTTCGGCAGGAGAATATATGCGTGATACTCCGTATCCGTGGAGTTCTTCAATTTCTTCAGGTACGATGACTCCGCCGCCACCGCCAAACACTTGGATGTCACTTCGACCTCGATTTTCGAGCATGTCAATGATGTACTTGAAGTATTCGAGATGTCCGCCTTGATATGAACTGACGGCAATTGCATCCGCATCTTCCTGAACTGCTACGAAAACGACTTCGCGCACGGAGCGATTGTGCCCTAGATGAATGACTTCGGCGCCCGAGGCCTGTAAAATACGTCGAATTACGTTGATTGATGCATCGTGTCCGTCAAACAGGCTCGTTGCCGTTACGAATCGCAGTCGACGCTGCAGTCTAGGTTGCTGTTGTACTATGCTGAGTTCCGCAGCGATTGCCATGAGAATTCGAAGAGCTCGTAAATATTGGATTGTTGTGTGTATTGTTTCTGATTTAAATTCCTGATCCATTCAAATCGCAAAAAGTTAACGCGGGCATCATCTCGCGAAGTTCGAAGAATCGACTAAAAATTTAGGATTGACGGTAAATTGCATCAATCTCGAACATAACCAATTTTATCAAATACGGGCAATCATGTAAGTTAACATCGCGTTTCTGACGATAGATGGTTATTTTCACTGGTACGACCATCCCAAAATATCGTGGACTCAAGTCAGATCATTTCCATGCAGATAAATATTGAACTGTGATGTCAGAAACAGCGTTCGGATGCCGAACCAATAGTGACAATTCGTTAAATGCCAGTGCCGAAACCGATATGAAGCATGATTCCTTGGATTGAACGGCCTTACCAGAACCAATCGCAGCCGTCAAGCCATCCGGCACACGGCGCAATCCACTTCAACTGGGATTATGGTGCACTGCAACATTAATTCATTATAATGACGCCAGACTTAAGATTGAACATGGCGAAATTCTAGTTTATATTTTTCATTGCTTAACTCGATTTCCAAGTACATGCCATACGCTTTCAAACCAAAATTCCCGCCTTTGAATTTGAATTTCGAGCGTGACGCTAAAAAAAGTTTCGAAATGCAAGGAATCATGCATTTGATTGGTGCAGAATTGCGTGCCATCGAACCAGGGCGCTGCATCATTGAACTGCCCTATCGCGAAGACTTGACTCAGCAAGATGGATTTTTTCACGCGGGCGCCACCAGTACAATTGCCGATTCAGCAGGTGGCTATGCAGCAATGTCATTGATGCCGTCCGGGAGTCGGGTTTTGACGGTAGAGTTTAAAATCAATCTCACTGAACCAGCTGCAGGCTCGCTTCTGATCGCCGAAGGAACGGTGATCAAACCGGGGCGAACTTTGACGGTCGCCGACATTGCCGTAACCGTTCAAAAAGCAGACGAAACCAAATTGTGTGCTGTCGTTCAGCAAACGACAATCTGCGTTCGAACCGAATAAAATTAAATTATGGCCAGCAATTATTCGACTCTTAACTTTAACCTCGGCGAAACGGTAGACCTGCTGCGTGAAAGCGTTCGAGATTTTGCGCAATCGGAAATCGCACCCATTGCTGCGGAAATTGACAGCTCCAACGAATTTCCTCCTGAGCTGTGGAAAAAATTGGGAGACATGGGTTTACTTGGAATCACTGTGGATGAAGAGCTAGGTGGTGCTGGCATGGGTTATCTTGAACATGTCGTTGCCATGGAAGAAATCAGTCGTGCATCTGCTTCAGTCGGACTTTCCTACGGCGCACATTCAAATCTAGCGGTCAACCAGATTCGCCGAAATGGAACGATAGAACAAAAGAGACGGTATTTGCCCAAGTTGATTAGTGGCGAACATGTCGGAGCTCTTGCGATGAGTGAAGCAGGTGCTGGTTCCGATGTGGTCAGCATGAAGTTGCGAGCGGACTTGGATGGAGAGGAGTACGTTCTGAACGGGAACAAAATGTGGATCACAAATGGTCCGGATGCAGATGTTTTGGTCGTCTACGCAAAGACTGACAAAAAGGCACAATCACGCGGCATCACAGCATTTGTCATCGAGCGCGAATTTGAAGGATTTTCAACTGGAAAAAAATTAGATAAGCTAGGTATGCGCGGCTCCAACACCGGTGAATTGATATTTCAAAATTGTCGAGTGCCAGCTGCTAACATTTTGGGACAGGTCAACACGGGCATTGAAGTGCTGATGAGCGGCCTCGATTATGAGAGAGTCGTATTGTCAGCCGGTCCGATTGGAATCATGCAGGCTTGCATGGATTCGGTTGTTCCCTACAGCCACGAACGGAAGCAGTTCGGTAAATCGATTGGAGAATTTCAGTTGATTCAAGGCAAAATAGCAGACATGTACGCAGCTCTGAATGCCTCTCGTGCGTATGTTTATGCAGTTGCAGGCGCATGTGACCGAGGCGAGACCACGCGAAAAGACGCAGCGGCGGTGATTCTGTATACAGCAGAACGTGCAACCTGGTCCGCTCTCCAAGCCATCCAAATCTTAGGTGGGATGGGTTATGTGAATGAAACTCCCACAGGTCGTTTGCTACGAGATGCAAAACTCTACGAAATTGGGGCAGGCACCAGCGAAATTCGCAGAATGTTGATCGGCCGCGAGCTGTTCCAAGAAACATACTGAACTTTCAACAGAACAAAATCGGAAATAGTACCCATGCAAAATTCTTCTGTCGTTGTAACGGGCATAGCGCGAACGCCAATCGGTGGATTCCAAGGTCGACTAGCTAGCGTTAAGGCGCCTGAACTCGGGGCGGCTTCAATTCGAGCCGCATTGGAAGACTCCTACATCAAGGGGGAAGACGTTCAGGAAGTGCTCATGGGATGTGTGCTTCCGGCCGGAATGGGACAGGCTCCGGCGCGCCAGGCAGCCCTGTCTGCCGGAATTCCAAAATCGGTAGGATGCACAACAGTCAACAAAATGTGCGGCTCAGGAATGAAGACCGTCATGCTTGGCTTTGACTCCATTGTAGCCGGCACTAATTCCGTTGTAGCGGCAGGTGGAATGGAGAGCATGAGCAATGCACCTTATCTGCTGCCAAAAGCCAGGGGTGGATATCGTATGGGACATAATCAGGTGATGGATCACATGTTTACAGATGGCTTGGAAGATGCCTATGAAAAAGGCACACTGATGGGTTCGTTTGCAGAAAACTGTGCGGAAGCTTATCAGTTTACAAGAGAAGCACAGGACGAGTTTGCGATCGAATCCCTTACCCGTGCCCAACGGGCAACCGAGAATGGTGCATTCTCTAGAGAAGTCTCTCCTGTATCGGTAACAACCAGAAAAAACAGCTTCGATGTTGCAACTGATGAACAGCCAGAAACGACCAATTCAGAAAAAATTCCTTTTCTAAGACCTGCATTTCGCAAAAATGGCAGCGTAACTGCAGCAAATAGCAGTTCAATTTCGGATGGTGCGGCAACCGTCGTACTCATGTCAGAGGAAGAAACAAAACGGCGAGGCATAACAGCGAAAGCAATATTAGTGGGTCACACCACTTACGCAGCTGAGCCAAACCTGTTTCCAACAGCTCCCATCGGCGCGATCGAACTGCTGCTCGAAAAACTCACTTGGAGTGTCAACGACGTAGATATTTTTGAAATCAACGAAGCCTTTGCAGTAGTCGCGATGGCCGCGATGCACAGTCTTGGTTTATCTCATGATCGGGTCAACGTACATGGGGGAGCATGTGCTCTTGGACACCCTGTCGGTGCGTCCGGTGCCCGAATTTTAGTCACATTGATTGCTGCAATGGAAAAATATGACCTAAAGCGCGGTGTTGCTTCACTGTGTATCGGTGGTGGTGAAGCGACCGCGCTGGGTGTTGTGCGAATTTAACTCCGTCAATTCAGTCAATCAGATACTCCGTGAATCAGACAGTCGATTTTTATTTTGACTTTTCGTCGCCCTACGGCTATTTCTCAAGTGAAAAAGTAGAGGAAATGGCCAGTCGGTGTGGTGCCACCATTGTTTGGCGGCCCTACCTGATGGGAGTCGCGTTCAGACTTACACAGCGAAAACCACTTTTTCAGGTTCCCATGGTGAAAGAATACAGCGCTAGAGATTTAGAGCGCGTAGCAAGGTATGACGGCACTGAATTTAAAATTCCATCACCCTTTCCAATTGCAACTGTTGTGGCGTGCCGCGCGTATTATTGGCTCTCACAACAAGACATGCTGAACGCAAAAAAATTTGCAACGAAATTGTTTCGAGCATATTTCATAGATAATCGAACAATTTCCGAAGCAGCAGTAGTAATTGAAGTCGCTGGCCAAGTTGGCGTTGATGTCAAGCGATTGACCGAGGCACTGACGAAACCAGACGTAAAAAAATTAGCCAGAACAGCAACCAATAATGCAATTGACAAAGGTGTTTTCGGATCTCCCTTTTTTATCGTGGATGGAGAACCATTTTGGGGCCATGATCGCCTGCCCCATGTCGAAGCTTGGGTAACGTCCGGCGGCTGGTGAAAGGAAGCCGAGCATCTATTCACTCCTAAATTGTGCCCGTAATTCAATCCAACATCAACTGCAGCAGTACCGAGTTCAAATCGCGACAGAGGGGAATGGAAAATCTGGTCGAGGATTTGGACTCGGCATTGAAAGTAATCCAGGTTGGCGGCAGCCAAACCGCCCGTGACAAACATGTCGCCAGGGGTAAATTGCTCGCTCGCGACCGCATTCGGCTGCTGCTTGACCGAGGTTCGCCATTCTTGGAAATCGCGCCGTATGCCGCCTATCAGATGTACGATGAATTCGTGCCCGCTGCTGGAATGGTTCTTGGTGTCGGTTCTGTCGCTGGACGCGAATGCATGATTTTCGCAAATGATGCGACCGTCAAAGGTGGAACCTATTATCCAATGACGGTTAAAAAACATCTTCGCGGACAGGAGATCGCTGCCCAAAACCATCTGCCATGCATTTATCTCGTGGATTCAGGCGGTGCATTTCTTCCCTTGCAGGATGAAGTTTTCCCAGACCGAGAACATTTCGGTCGAATCTTCCACAATCAAGCCAACATGTCGGCAGATGGCATACCGCAGATTGCCGCTGTTTTAGGTTCATGCACTGCCGGCGGCGCCTATGTTCCCTCCATGTGTGATGAATCAGTCATTGTGCGCAGTCAAGGCACGATTTTTCTGGGCGGTCCCCCACTCGTAAAAGCTGCTACAGGTGAAACGGTCTCACCGGAAGATTTAGGAGGTGCGGATGTGCATTCGCGTCAGTCTGGAATTACCGATCATTGCGCAAATGATGATGCCCATGCTCTTGAGATCGTTCGCGAGATCGTTCGCAATCTAAATCGTCCCGCAAAATCCTCCTATGACGTTCAGCCCGTACGAGAACCACTGTACGACCCCAAGGAACTATACGGAATCGTGCCGTCTAATTTACGCCAGAGCTATGATGTCCGTGAAGTTATCGCTCGGATTACAGATGGAAGCGAGTTACATGAATTTAAGCGCCTGTACGGAGACACTTTGGTTTGTGGATTCGCTCACCTGATGGGATATCCAGTTGGAATCATCGCCAACAATGGAATTCTCTATTCGGAATCTGCGCTGAAGGCCGCACATTTTATCGAGCTTTGCTGTCAACGAAATATTCCTTTGATTTTCTTGCAGAATATCGCAGGCTTCATGGTTGGACAAAAGTATGAAGCAGGCGGAATCGCTAAAGACGGTGCAAAAATGGTTACTGCAGTCGCATGTGCGAAAGTACCGAAGTTCACTGTGATCATCGGTGGCAGCTTCGGTGCCGGAAACTACGCAATGTGTGGTCGAGCTTACGAACCTAGATTTCTGTGGATGTGGCCAAATTCTCGCATATCCGTTATGGGTGGGGAACAGGCTGGAAATGTTTTAACCCAGGTTCGACTAGACCGCGTCGGCGGTGATGCATGGCCAGAAGAAGAACAAAATCAATTTAAAAATTCAATCGTCCAAAGGTACGAAGCCGAGGGCCAGCCATACTACTCAAGCGCGCGTCTATGGGATGACGGGATTTTAGATCCGGTCGATACTCGTATGGTGTTGGGTCTGGGAATCGCACTCACGTGCAATGCTCCAGCACAAGTAACCCGATTCGGCGTATTTCGCATGTAGTTCATGTCTGCAAATGACGTTATCTGATTTTGACACAATATCCGTCGAATTAACGAATGACGGAGTCTGCCATTTGATTCTGAATCGTCCGGCAGTTCATAACGCCTTTGACGAATCGATGATTCTGGAGTTGACTCAAGCTTTGGAATATCTGCAATCTCTTGATAGTGTTCGGATATTGTCTGTGCAGGGCAGTGGCAGAAGTTTCTGCGCAGGCGCTGACCTCAACTGGATGAGACGAATGTCTCAATACGACGAAGACGAAAATTTTGAGGACGCCCAGCAACTTGCCAATATGATGAATTTATTGCATCGATTCGCCAAACCTACTGTGGCCTTTGCACATGGCAATGTGTTTGGAGGTGGGGTTGGTTTGGTTGCCTGCTGTGATATCGCTATTGCTGTAGATACGACGATTTTCAGTTTATCGGAAGTCAAACTCGGTTTGATTCCTGCAGTGATCAGTCCATACGTCGTAAATGCCATTGGAGCGCGGTCTGCACGCCGCTACTTTTTGACTGGAGAACGTTTTGATGCGACCACAGCACAACAGATTGGACTCATTCATGAGTGCTGCAGTCAAATAAATTTTTCTGATGCAAAAGCCAAAATTTTAGATGAACTTTTGGCGTCTGCGCCCGGCGCACAAGTGATTTCCAAGTCTGTAATTCAAGAAGTTCTCACAAATCCCATTTCGCCGGAATTGCGCGAAACAACCGCAAAACTGATTGCGGAAGTTCGAGCTTCTGAAGAAGGTCGAGAAGGCGTGCTCGCATTTCTCAATAAGGAAACTCCCTCATGGAGACTGAAATAGGGTGTATTTTCAAAAACTCTTGATCGCTAATCGCGGTGAAATCGCCTGTCGCATTGCACGTTCGGCCGCCAGACTTGGAATTGCGACCGCGGCTGTTCATTCAACTTCCGACCGGAACGCCCTCCACACCAAACTTGTTCACGAAGCTATCGAAATTGGCGAAGCTAGGCCGTCCGAAAGTTACTTGAATGTTTCCAAGATCATCAGCGCCGCTAAACGATGCCGCGCAGATTCAATCCATCCGGGCTATGGTTTTTTGTCTGAAAACAGTGAATTGGCGGAAGCCTGCTTGAAAAATTCAATTGAGTTCATCGGTCCATCTCCACAAGCGATTCGAACCATGGCATCAAAATCGACGTCCATGTCAATTGCCAAACAGGCGGAAGTTCCTGTGCTGCCAGGTTACCGGAATTCTGCAGGGACCCAGCAGCAAATGATTCGCGCTGCCAGAAAAATTGGATATCCAGTTTTACTGAAGTCGGCATTGGGTGGAGGTGGAAGAGGCATGAGAATCGTTTACAGCGAAAGTGAAATTGAACAAAGCTTGAAATCTGCTCGGGCAGAATCCTTGGAGTCTTTCGGCGACGATAACATCATCATTGAAAAATACCTATCTCACGCCCGACACGTCGAAGTTCAGGTTATCGGTGATAAACTAGGCGATGTCGCTCATCTATTTGACCGGGACTGTTCAGCCCAACGTCGCTATCAGAAAATTATTGAGGAAGCACCGGCTCCGAATATTGACGTCGGCGTCAGGCAGAACATGTATGAGGCTGCGCTATCGATCGCGAAAACGCTGAATTATTACAGTGTCGGAACCATCGAGTTTCTTCTTGAAGGCGACGCATTTTACTTTATTGAAATGAACACGCGCCTTCAGGTGGAACACCCAGTTACCGAACAAATTACGGATTGCGATCTTGTAGAGTGGCAAATTCGAATCGCTGCCGGGGACTCGATTGACGCCCTGCCAATCCCCAAGCAGCCGCTTCGCCACTCCGTTGAAGCTAGAATTTACGCTGAAAATCCCGCTCGGGACTTTTTGCCGTCACCTGGCTTAATTCAGCATCTTCACTTTCCTTATGTTTCGGAAAATCTACAAATTCACACAGGCATCGCAGAAGGCGACTTAGTGGATCGTTTTTATGACCCGATGATCGCTAAAATCGTTTGTTCAGGTGAAAATCGATCTAAAGCAATTCAGACGATGGTCGATGCGCTGCATGAAGTGCGCATAGCAGGATTGGCTACAAATACGGCATTCTTGATTAAGTTAATTCAAACTGAACCATTCTCAACAGCAACAATTCACACAAAATTTGTCGAAGAAAATTTAGGTTCGCTGATTCATCGTCAGCAGAAGTTTCCAGTTGAAATTCTGATAATGGCAGCCCTTTTCATTCATTCACAGTCGGACCAAAGCAAAAAGAATCTTATTAGTCAGCTTTCAGATGAATTTCGTTCACCGTGGAGTGCATCTAACGGGTGGCGCATCAATTCGGAGCGAGAGTTCGTAGTTCATATCGAACACAGCGAACAGATGTCCAGTGTCAGTCTTTGTTATTCCAAGTCCGGACTTCATGTGAAATGCGGTTCAGATCAGAAGTATTGTGAATTGACTCAGGACTCCAATCAAAAGCTGACTGCGCATCTTGACGGCATTGAATTTTCTGCAACGGCTGTGGAATTGGAGAATTATTTTGCGTTGTTCCACCGTGGCTCATGTTATGAACTGCGGACAGTTGACCATGTGTCTGCGGCAACCGCCGATGTCGGTCATACGGGCTCTCTTTCTGCTCCACTACCAGGTAGAGTAAGCCGGATATTGGTCAGTGAAGGAGAATCAGTTTGTATTGGACAGAATTTAATGGTTCTTGAGGCGATGAAAATGGAACATCCATTGAAAAGCCCAATTAATGGAGTGGTCACATCGGTCGTTTACTCCGAAAACGAACAGGTTGAAGAAGACGCAACTTGTGTTGTCGTTGAAGCTTTGGATGAATAATGGGCGCCCGTAAAGATCAATCATTCAAAAAACAACCAGAAGTTCGACTCGTTGAAGTAGGTCCAAGGGACGGTTTGCAGAATGAGCAAGTGAACACTTCTGTTGAATTTCGTGCTGAACTGATCAATCGACTTTCCGCGTGTGGATTAAACACAATCGAAGTGGGCAGCTTTGTATCACCCAAATGGGTGCCGCAAATGAGAGACACCCACGAAGTATTCAATCTAATTGATCGTTCAGGAAGTACGACTTTTGTCGCTCTTGTCCCGAATATGATTGGAATGAGCGCAGCACTTAAATCAAGTGTTGACGAAATCGCAGTTTTCACTGCTGCGTCTGAAACTTTTTCACAGAGGAATACGAACTGCTCAATTCATGAATCTTTTCATAGGATTCGACCTGTCATGGAATTGGCAAAAGATCAGAAAATTCCTGTCAGAGGCTATGTTTCCTGTGTATTGGGATGTCCCTATGAGGGAAAAGTTACAGTTGAACAGGTCTTGACCGTAGTCGAAAGTTTGTTTGGCATCGGGTGCTATGAGGTATCTCTCGGCGACACCATAGGTGTCGGTACAATCACAGGCACGCACCGACTGATGAAAGCAGTCAGTCGAATCGTATCCGTGGATTCGGTCGCTGTGCACTTTCATGACACGTACGGTCAGGCATTGCCTAATATCCTAACGGCGCTAGAGCACGGAGTAACCGTAATTGACAGCTCTATTGGAGGACTTGGAGGCTGCCCTTATGCGAAAGGAGCAAGCGGCAATGTGGCAACCGAGGATGTTATCTACATGCTGGCCGGCATGGGCATTCACACCGGAATCAGTTTGGATGCCCTTGTGGAAACTTCAATATTTGTCGCTGATTACTTGGGCAAACCTCCGATATCCCGCGTTTCAGCCGCGTTAACGTAAAATCTGTTATAACTCCGAACATGGTGTTGGCGCAATCGCATCGTGTGGTTCTTTTGTGGCTCCAAGACATTGACCCAACGATTTGTTTCGCGCCAAATAAATTGGTCAATTATCGGCCTGTAACACCAGCTGATTTCGCAGGGCTTCGAGACTCGGATATAAGCCGAAAATAGGAAAAGACTGACCGTCGAACCTAAATGACTGCAGCCAATCGACCTGCCATTCCACAGCTGACGGTCAAATAGGAACAAAGAGCAATCAAGTTGTATTAATGACAAAAGAGGATTGGGAAGAATAGAGTGCTCATTTCTGTCTATATAGCGAGTTGAACAATGCTTTCGTTAGTGCGTTAACCTTCTGAAATAGATTAATAGTTCTGACAATGAGTTAAACCGTAACTCAAATCTGAAATCAAATCATCCACGTCTTCAAGCCCAATACAGATTCGAACTAAACCATCGGTCACTCCCATTAACTCTCTTTCTTCGGCAGAAATTCGAGAGTGAGTCGTCGACGCTGGATGAGTCACCGTACTTTTCGCATCACCGAAATTGGCTGTGATAGAAAAAATTGACAGAGCGTCGATTAACTTCCAAGCCGATTCTTTTCCGCCAGTAACTTCAAAGGACATTAGAGCCCCGTAATCTGCTTGTTGACGGCTCGCCAATTCATATTGAAAATTGTGCTCAAGTCCTGGATAGTAAACCCGCGTCACATATGGATGCTGATCCAGCCATCTGGCAACCTTTCCCGCACTCGAGCAGGATTCTTTCATTCGAATAGGCAGAGTCTCCAGACCTTTGTGAAACATCCAGGCATTAAACGGACTCATCGTCGGACCAGCCGTACGTAAAAATCCAAAAACAGCGTCTGCCACTTTAGAATTATTCGTCACAATTGCTCCACCTACTCCTCGGCCTTGCCCATCAATAAATTTAGTCGATGAATGCACGACGACATCCGCTCCCAAATCCAGAGGTCGCTGCAGGACAGGAGTGCAATAGCAGTTGTCTACCACCAGATAACAGTCTTGGCGGGAAGACGTCAATCGGGCAAGTTTAGAAATATCTACCAATTCACATAAAGGATTTGAAGGTGTCTCGATAAATACCATTTTCGCTTGATTGCGAATCATGTCTGCAAATGGTTCTGTGTCATGGGCAGGCATGAAAGTGGTTTGAATATCAAATCTTGTCAAAATGTTGTTGAATAGATTGACTGTTGAACCGAACAGTCCTCGTGTTGCAAACAAATGGTCTCCGGACTTCAAAACACTAAGACAGACGGCCAAAATGGCAGACATTCCTGATGCAGTAGCAACGCAGTGCTCCGCGTTTTCGAGTGATGCCAAGCGATTTTGGAATGCTCTTGTTGTAGGATTGGTAAATCTAGAATAGAGATTGCCGGCAATCTTTTCGCTGAAGAGCAAAGAGGCGTGCTCTGCGCTGTCAAAAATGAAACTTGAGGTGGCGAAAATGGGGTCGCTGTGCTCGTTTTCTTTTGTTCGGGCCTGTCCTGCTCGGACGGCTCTTGTTTGTAACCCTTTATCTTTCATAATAATTTTATTACTTGAGGCGAATAAAGGGAAAACCGAAGATTCGCTTTAGCCTCGTTTATTCGCGTCGGCAAGCTGATGATCAAATCCACGCAACGTTGATTATAGTAAATGTTCGCTGTTGAGTCCGTCAGAAACATCAATTTGACACAAACAATCCGTTTTCTAACAAAACGCCGACATGTAGACAGGTCCTTCGATCGGCAGCGATTCGGCTCATCAAACTTTCTTTAGTACAAAATTAGCGTTAATGTTCAAGAGTGGTAGCGCTGGTAGGTACAGGTATTGTTGTGGAACCCCGTACTGGGTCGCGATCAATACCCAAGGTTCCGTCCCAAGTTTGGTTTGCTCTCTAACACTGGATTGATTCAGGTCAGAAACTGATTCCTAATTTTCGCTAATTTTAGAAAACGGAATTGTCTTGAGCAATTCGAAAATATGCCTCTGTTCTTGTTTCATGACAGTTCGCTAGCAGGAAATTCGCTGCGTGATTAGCGTCTGCATTCAGAAACTGTCGAATCGGTTGGCGTACCGATAAACTTTGATCGAAGCGATAGGCGAGTCTAATGTGATTTCGTGCGAATAGTGACAGATGGCACCACAAAACGCGCCTGGCAAAATCCTTGTGACTGGCGATCATGATGCGCACAACTGGATATCAATTGCCGACCTGTTATGGGAGCGAGACTTAGGCCTGGTGTGGCAGGATGTTCAGGGCTGGATGAACATCACTGCAAACTGTAGCTTCAGGCTCTAGACACTGTGTAAATAGTTGTACTTGTTGATGACTGAGCGGTTGGAAGAGTTTGGCCGCCAAGAGGGCAGTCCTCTCACCTTGACGTTCAACCGCTGACAGGACCAGTTTCCTCAGTGGTTCTGGGCCCGCGTAACTGTAAATGTAATTTCTTGTCAGCTTGAAATACTGAAATACAACCCACAAACGATGAGATAGATTTTAGAGTTAATTGTCATTAATTTTTTTCGGAAAAATTAATATGCCGTAGAATTCCTGTCATCTATTTCTATATTCTAGTACCTCCACAGTCTCGCGCGTTCACAGCTGACCATGTAGTTATAGACTTCGACCATCCCTCGCGGTCAATGCCCTCACTCCGGTCGCCAGTGCAGTTCGATGTTTACGCAAAGGCTAAATGCAGTCAAATTAGCCCCACCCTCAAACACTATCCATAGAACTTGATTAGTCTCTTGATAGTCTTTTTTCATAAAGAATTTTCATCCTGTCGCAAATGGAAATATGAAAGAAGGGCATAGCCTTGACCGAAGTTTCTCCATTTGCGCACCACCGCCTTGAACGCGGACGCACTTGAGAATTCAGCCCTGCCAACCTTCTCATGCTATTGTTTTCAACGCTTCTGCCTTCAGGAATTCGTCTAACCGCTTTTGAATGCTTCTATTGCTTGAGCAAACCAATTCTGGCTTCTGCGAAATTATTTCTGAACAATTGATTCAGACCAAAGACAACTGATTCGGACTCAGTTGTTTTTGAATTCACCTTGTAGAAAATCAGATATATATCAATTTAAACAAGAATATGAAACCTTATTCTTACATCAATTATTCCCATTTTTCAAAAGATCAATTTCAAAAGATCTTTTGTCGATTCAGTAGATTCGCTTCTAATCTGAGTTGTGATGATTGGACAATATTCCTAAACTCACTGCCATTCTCATTTCAAAAATCTCCCTTTTTACTTCCTCATCAATCATCAATTTGCGCTATCCGACATTCTTTGTATCACCCTTACTTGCCTGCAATTGGCACAGTATTTCCCGTAAGGTTGAATCTACCGCCGCTGGAGCTCATCGTTCTTTGTAAGGCGGGATTGGCCTCTTCGAAATTTGGCATAAATTGGAAGCGAATCTCTTTTTTGATGTCTGGGCAAATTTCTTCAATTGCTTCACTTCCAATTCTAATTCCGGCATCTACTAGAGATGACCTGAACTAGCATTGGTGCAACCATAAATCTCAGGAGAATTTAGTGATGGAAATCAAACCTTCGGACAACCAGACAGACGAACTGCAAACATCCGTCCCAACTAATTTCTCAGATGAACAACAATTGGCCGCTAGTCGTTCACCTTCTGCCCCCTCGATTCTTTCTGTTCCAGTGAAGGATATCGAGCCGTACGACAAAAATCCCAGACGCTTGAAGCACCCGAAATATGAAGCGATAAAAGAGTCGATTTACCACGATGGCATGAATCAGCCAATTGTCATTACAAGAAAACCAGGAAAGAAGAAATTCATGGTTTTTAAAGGTGGTAACACAAGATTGACAATTGTACGTGAGTTATTTGAAGATACCAGTGATCCTCGATTCGAATCTGTGGATTGTTCATTTCAACCGTGGACTGGTAACGAAGTAGACGCGATTATCGGTCATTTGAAAGAAAACGAAATGCGAAATTCGCTGTGTTTTATTGATCGAGCACACGGTGTAAAGGTCGCAATCGAATTTCTCAAACAAGAAAAAAAGGAACAGCTTTCGCTGCGGTCGTGCTTGAAACTGCTGATTCGAAAAGGCTTTAGCACGTCGCTCAGCACTCTGTCGATCATGCTCTATGCAACCGATTTTGTGGAACCTTGGCTTGCGAAGCATGTCTGCAGAAAAATGGGGCGCCCGCAATTTCAAAAAATCAGGTCACTTGAGAACGCATTTAGCAAGGTTTGTGATGAATTTCAAACACCGAAAAACATTCGAACGGAAATGTTTCATACAACACTCCAAAGCTTTAAGGAAGCGGAATGGACCAATCAAGTATTTCGCCGTTCATTGGAGTCAGCAGCTGCAAAAACACATGGAGTTTCCATTCAAGATATTTCAATTCGACTGGCTGGTTACCTCAATCATTCACTAACGTTAGTCGCCAACTCCGTTACTGAAGTCTATTCAAATCGCAACATTCTTACCGGTTCGATTCATTCAGAAGAATGCACTGAATTTGCGAAAAATTCCCCTGTTTACACTGTAAACACCCTTGCTAAATCTGAAAATAGCCACTTAATGGGAGAAATTACTTTCTTGAGTCAGAATTCACCACGACCTAAGCGAAAACGAACTCTAACTCAGTTAAAAAATTCCAGTAGTCCTCAATACTCCAACGCGTCAAAATCTCGACTGTCCAGCGATGATTCGGAGCGCAATGAAATATTGAGAAAGATTGGTGCCCTGCGCACCGATGCTCATCAATTAGCTTGGCGTCTTGGAAAACAGTACGAGGTTCACCGACATCCCGTTACAAAACAAAAAATCATTCAAGAAACAAAGAACTGGGGGTTGGGGTATCTCATCATCGACTACCCGTCCGAGTCTAGTTTGTCGGACCTGAATCAAGCGTGTATTCGAGAAGCTGTTTGGTGGATTCTACTTGAATTTAGTGACTTGTCGTGGGCTGTCGAGTGCGCTCGACCTACTGTAGCAAAGATTATAGGAAGTACTGATATTTGTCATTTCGTTAAGTCTGGCAACTCAGCAACGCTCAGCCTGTATGCCAAATCGAAAATGAAATGTGCCTATCCCCACCTAGGACTCTTTAGTTATTGTCTTCGACAACTGGATGACCAGTGTTCACAAATCCTAAACCAACTTAACTTCACTTATCGTGCGTTGCACCAAATCGCACGCGCAAGCAATATACACCTTTTCAAAACACCTTAAATTGGAGCTGAAAACACATGTCAATCAACAAAGAAAGTGAACTGATTCACTCTATTCTCATGTACTGCCAAAGATGTCAAGATGAAGGCGATTTTCCTGCCCTAACTGAAATGGGATTCGGACTGAACGAAGTAGATGCTTTGCTTTCTCTATCGCCCTCTGACAAACTAAGACTCGCAACGACGAAATCACATTTCCTGAAGATTGAATTGGATCAAAAAATATTTTGGCGAATGATCCACTACATCCAAGCTGAAAACAAGAAGGAAACACTTTCAGATGAATTGATTAAGAATGATGCTCCTTTGCCGTTGATGTACGCCTTAACCGGCATGGGCAGCAAAACTTTTTCTCTCAAGCGACGGAAATTTGGACTGGAAAAGATGTCACCAGGCAGACCTGCTACACCCTCCGAGGAAACCACGGAAGCAGTCTGGAAAGAATTGAAAAGAATCGTCGAAAATTCGCAGTACTTCGGTGCCAAAGAATTTTTGGAGATCTACTATCAACTCAATAAAGAAGTCCCATTGAGGGTAATTTGGTATCTGTTCCACGAATGGGAGGCTAGCGGTTCACTCAACATTCAACGCATAGCTAAAGCTGGTCCGAAAGTATGATCGGATTAATCTTTTAATGTCAAAAAAATGAAATCATGTCGGAGAATTCGCATTTGATTCCATGAAATTATTCTACTATTTAAATGAGCGAGTTAGAAAACCGTAGTGTCAAAGAGAACATTCAATCAATTCTAGAAGCTGTCGAAAACTATCGACGGCATGACCGGACAACGTCTGGAGTCATATTCACAGACAACTGGTATGATTCTCATCCTAGAATATTAATTTTTGACCCGGTTCTAAACCCATATGACAAGCTGGTTTGGCTGGCAATTCGTTCATTCTGCACTCCTGATTTGTCTCTAACGGCATTCCCAAGTTACGACCAAATTCAAAACGCATTAAACATTTCGAGAGGAACTGTTTCGTGTTCCATTACTAAACTCCGAGTCACACGATGGATTACTCTTCTTTGCCGAAATCGTGTTCGCGATGCCTCGGGTAGATTCACACGTGACGGTAATGTCTACATGGTTCATGGTGAGCCACTCGACTTGAAAAGCACGATTGAATTAGACGCAAACTATATGAACTATTTGAACGAATGCACTGAGCATCGTAATTCCGGGGTGAGGAAAATTTCAACTCTGATCATCAATTCGATATATCGAGACATAGATCAAGGCATAGATGTCTTAACCTACAAACACCCGTTTCAAAGAAGAGCCGATGCTTGGGCTTCCGTTCAGGGTAAACGTGAAGCGAATTATTTCGAGCGTTATGTACAACCAAAAAGCGTATCTGCCGATCAATCGGATTTCGAATCCAGAATAAAAGTTGAAAACTCCCTTTCAACCGAAGCTCATGAGAAAGACTGCGATGAACGACGTGCTGAAACCGCAGTTCACGACATAGACTACGGCGCTAACTACTACAGTAGTAGTAGTAGTAGTAGTAGTAATAATAATAAAAAAAATAACCACCGCAACTACAGTGAATCCTCAGAAGACTTGGATGAATTTTCAAATACACATATATTTCCAAAATCACTCACTTCAAATCAAAAACATTTGATTATGCTACATTTACAGCGGTTGCCAAGTAGCTTGCCGAACCCTCCTCAACCATGGGCAAGCTGGAATCAAGTCCTACTTGATGAACTTGAAGGCAGAATAGCAATCGGAAAAAAAGGACGGAATATTCCAGTTTGGAATCCTGTATCCCTCATGGCTACTTACTGTAAACGCTTGTCATCGAAGGGTATTGGGTTAAAGGAAGACGGGAAGTTTCAGATTGAATACGCTGAAGAAGTTCTTCAATGCCGGAGCAAAAAGGACAATTGCGAAAAAGCCTACAAACTTGCTAAGAAGGAATATCGCCGGTCTTCTCTGAAGCAACTGAAGAAATATCAAAAACTGAGGCACAAAAATCCCAATTGATTTTGCTTCAAATTCTCAACAGTCAAAAACTTTGATAGGACTGTCACGAGAGTTTCAAGCTCTTGCCGGTTTTAGTCTCTCATCTTCAAATTCGTAATCACGGAATTTAATTTTTCTTGTTTCAGCGACGATTGTTGCTGAGTATTCTTTCGCTTCAATCCCCTTAATTCATCGTAGTAATGTCACAGAAAAAGACCTCAAATCTCTACAACGAAATAACATCACAATTTGTCAGTGCACTAAAGAATGGAGCACCACCTTGGATAAAACCTTGGAGTGAATATTCACCTAGACCAACACGCCCAAAGAATGCGATTACCGATCGAAAGTACACCGGAATCAATGTCACAATTCTTTGGACCGCTGCCACAACCCATGGATTCAAAAGGGACCGTTGGCTGACATTCAACCAAACTCGAAAAGCAGGAGGTCGAGTTTGTCGCGGTCAAAAAGGCACTGTAGTCATCTTGTATCGAAATATTGAAGTTCGCCGAAAAGATGAAAGCGGATCCTTAGTACTAGATTCAAATGGCGAGACGATTAAAGACAAAATTAAATTCATAAAAGGATTTACGCTGTTCAACGTCGATCAATGTGACGGTCTGACGAAAGAAATCGTTGAGGGTCCTTCTTTACCCCCAGAAAAACCTGCATGGAAGTCCCATAATGAAATTGAATCTTTGTTGGTTTCAAAGGGCGTGCGAATACGTCACGATTGCAATCAAGCTGCGTACTACCCGAACGAAGATGTCATACGCATGCCCGTTAAAAAAGCGTTTAAAACAGATTCCTGTTACTACAGCACTTTACTGCACGAATTGGTTCATTGGACCGGACACCATTCTCGCTTGAATCGACCGGGAATTTGCAAACCACTCGACTACAGCAAATCAAACTACGCTTTTGAGGAGTTAATTGCTGAAATAGGCTCCGCATTCTTATGTGCAGAATTCGGGCTAAAATGCGATTTGCGCCATGAATCCTACGTGATTTCATGGATCTCTGAACTTGAAAATGATCCCAAAGCCATCTTCGCTACAAGTGCACTTGCCTGGAAAGCTAGAAGCTTTCTTTTGGGTGATACGGAGCAAGTCCTAACTAACAATTCAACCAACGCTGATATTCACAAATAATCTTGATCTTTTTCATTTTCCATCTGTGCCTGAATGTGGAAAAGCAAGAATTCTCTCCGTTCGACAATCTAAAAAACATTCCAATACAACAATAATCATTAGAAATTTACGGGAATGAACTCAACTAAGTTAATTTCCTGTGGATTTGTCCTATTACTGACTGTTGCGGATGTTGGTTACGCGGTCGAAAATCATCGCTTAGCCAGATACACTTTGCAATCGGCCGCTCCTTCCCGTGCACAAGCGGACCTACTGTCGACTACAGTTAAAACTAAATTTCCTGGGCAGATAGCGACAGTAGGAGAAGCCATAGAATATATACTCCAGCGTTCTGGTTACAAATTACAAGTAACCGAGGAATTTCGTTCCACTTTAGGCTTACCTCTACCTTACGTACACCGTGAGCTTGGACCTCTCAATCTTCGGTTAGCCCTTAAGACACTGACCGGTGGTGTTTGGGAGTTGCAAGAAAATTCTAGAGAAAGAGTAATTTGGTTCCAGCAAAGCAGTTCATCCTACGAGTCACTAGATTCAACCCACTCATTAGATCGCAGCAGATCAATTCAGGAGAATTCTAACAAAAAAATAGATTCGCAACCGGCCAAAGCCGCTGAATTAGAAAGAGTATGGACCCTAAAACCGTTTCGAACTTTACGTAGCAACCTAATGCGTTGGGCGGAAGAGGTGAATTGGACCGTAGAGTGGAACAGTCGTCATGACTACGAAATTTACCATGCATCCAGTTACGAGGGTACCTTTTTCGAGGCGGTTCGCACGTTGTTGGAACATTACGCAGAAGCGCCGGTGCCTTTGATCGCCAGTTTTTATGCTGGCAACTCGGTCCTGGTAATCGAACCTTACCATGCACGCAGCAGCATGCCATGAGCCTGCGGTCTGCATTCATTTTCATCTTTGCTCTGTCAATGTCTTCCTGCCGCTTGTCTCCTCAGTTGACCCAGCAGGCCGAACAGATCGTGGAACAGTCGCAATCCGCCACGGCGCAGCTGTCAGGAGCCGACAAAGAAACTGTCACGCTCACGCGGGAGTCATCCCGCTCCTGGCCGGGTCCGCAAAAACCCATCCGCTCCAGTCGCCAAACGACAGCCATTCCCCCGGCGCTGCACGACACGATCGAAATCACCCTGGTCGAACCGATCAGCCTCCGAACTGTGGCTCGTTTTCTCTCTGAGCACAGCGGCGTGCAGATTCAGGTGGCAGAAGACATCCAGGCAGAGCTCCTGCCCGATCTGACCTGGAACGGCAGCGCCTTGGAGGCGCTGGATCACATCACCGATCGAATGGGGGTGAGTTGGCGCACCACCGCCCGAGGCGTTGAAATCTATCACACAGATTACGGTTTTTGGACGCTCTATGCGCCCTCTGTCACTGCCAAGTGGCAGGCGTCGGTCGGATTGTCGGGTGCAGTGCAGACCGGAAGCGGCGGTTCTGATCTTCAGGCTCAGGATCAGGTGGTGATTGCGTCGGATTCCACCGAACTCTGGTCCCAGCTCGAATCAACGGTGAGCACACTGTTATCGCCGGTTGGCAGCGCCTCGATCAATCCACAGTCCGGTGAACTGATCGCGCGTGACACACCGGCAACATTGGCGCGCCTCGATCAATGGGTACAGGCTAAAAATGATGAATTGAGCACGCAGGTGGAAGTGGCACTCGAGATCTACGAGATCGAGGACAGCGTAAACGCCAATGCGGGCTTTAATCTGTCTGGAGTGGTTCAGGAAGCCTTGGGCAAGACTGCAGCGGCGATTGAGATCGGCAGTGACGACAGCGGCGAACTGTACGGGCTTCGTCTTCTGCATACGCCGACCGAAGCTGTCGATGCTTCCGACATGTTGCTGCTGCTGCGAAAAGCTAGTGGCAACGGCAAGATTGCGAAGTTGACTTCGACGGTCATTCGTGGAATGAACGGCATGCCGGTACCGGTATTTTTTGGCGACGAAACCTCGTTTCTGCAGCGACGTGAGGTGGTCAAAAGTGAAGGTGACATTTCAGTACGGCTGATTGCCGGGCAGCTGCAGGATGGGATTGCCATCAACCTGCTGCCCAAGGTACTCCCGGACAGTGATCGTCTGATGCTGAATCTGACGGTACGCACGACGCGGATCAAGGGAATTTCCCGTTTCCCGGCTGATGCAGGTCCATCTGATCCAGTCATTCAGCTGCCGGACTTGGAGTCGCGTTCAATGCTGTTGCCAGTGCTATTGCGTTCGGGTGAACCTTTGATGGTGGCTGGTTTCGATACCAGGCGCAGCAACAGCAGTCAGAATGAAGGACTGCTTTCGCAGTCGCATAAGATCTCGACCAGTCAATCCAAACTGGTTATGATCATCACCCCGCGCATCATCCAGATGCATTTCGCCAGCACCCTGTTCGGGCTCGGTTCACTATGAGTTCCTATTCATTTTCCGACAGCAGCTATGCCTTGAATCTAAACTGGTTGCCTCCTGGACTCGTTGCGGCCGGAGCGCGCGAGTCGAAAAAGACCAAGGAAATGCACGCGCTCAAACCGACACCGGTCGGTTATGCAGAATTGAAAAGTAAAATTGGTCCGCAGCTGGGAACAACGCATGACTCAAATGATCTCGGCCTTGCCAGTGCGGCAGCGCTTTTTGCTCAGGCACAGCCGCTTTCGATTTTGGTCGAACGCCTTGAACCGAATCTGTTCTGGCTTTGTGTAACCGAAGAAGGTGCAATTTTCCCGGCGGGAGACTTAGTGGGCAACCGCGACCTGATTTCGGCGCGGGTGGCAGAAGTCATTGCCGATTTTTCCGGACGTGAAATTCAAATTTTCGATAAGCGCCAGGATTTCTTTGAAGCGCGTGAATCGATCGCGGAGAGCTTTTCCGAACTGATCCGAGACTTCGCCCCCAGCGAGGAAAATCAATGCAGGCCGGTCCAATCGCGTTCCTATAAAAAACCGCTCATCGCGTCTGCTGCAGGCGTACTGCTCGCAGTCGGGTTCTACTCTGCGTGGCATCTGCTGCCCAATTTCGGAGAAGACAGCGAGGTGCTGCGCGCACAGCGAAAAGCAGCTCAAACAGCCGCGCTTCTTCACCAGGAACGACAGATCATCACCGATGCTGTGGCACAGAATACGCCGCTGCTGCTTGCCAGCTTCAGTGATCTGATCGCGTCGCGGCCGCAGCGAATGGGAGGCTGGCAACTGCTCAGTTATGAATGGAGCGGGGGAACCGTGCGCGCCATCTGGCGCCGCGAGCATGGCCGCATTGTGGATCTGCTGCAGCGGATCGAGCATGACAGCGTCAAATTTGACGAGACAACTGGCAATGTTATTGAACAGTTGGAGCTGCCCACCGAGCTGGAGCCGCAGACCGTGGAACTGAACGCGCATTTGGGACGCGCGAGTGAACGCCATCTGATGTTTGATCGACTTGCGGCTTTACCTGGCACCTGGTCAATGGCTCCGGCAGCCATAACCGGCAACGAGTACCCAGTGTATACGTCACAGATTCAAGGCTCTTCAGATCGGTTGAGCCAATTGCTAGAAACCGCAGTTTTGATTCGCGGGCAACCCCTGACAGTCAGTTCGCTTACGACCCGACTTTTTCCAAAAATGGAGTGGAAACTCACTGGCACGTACTATGAGGTATCCAACTAGGGCGTTACTCATCATGGCCTTTTGCAGTTCACTTGCAGCGGCGGGCGAACTGCCCACCCCCTGTCGCCAGATTTCTGGATTCGTGGCGCAGATCGATTGTTTGCAGGATCACCAGGACCTGCTTGCGCGGGTGCTGCAGATTGAACAGACGCGCACTAAAATCGAGGCTCTACGCCTGGAACGGGAGACATTAGGTGCACCTCCGATGCCAGAAGAAGTCATCGGCGCAGTCAACGATGAACCGCATGCTGCGAAAGAACAGATTGCCTGGTTCGATCAGCAGCTGGAAGTGTACGCGGTGATCGGCGGTGGTGAGCAGATGACGGCCTATGCGCGTCTTGATGGACGTCAATACCGTCTGCGCGAAGGGGATTTCATACGCTTGGCCCGCGTCGTGGACGTACACTCCCGCGGCCTCAAACTGGAGGTATTTGGTCATGAACTGAAAGTTGGACTGGCGGGACGCATTTCATCAAGCGCCGCGACCGAATTGGAGTCAGCCAATGCCGAATGATTCGATGCCTCCATACACCACAGTATTGACGGCGCCGGGCGCCATCGCTGAAATCGACCCGGCGGAACAGTCCTATTTCGCCGCGGTAAGCGCCGACGATCCTCCCGTTACCGCACAGATCCTGTACACCAGCCTGCAGTATCCAACCCGCCTGAAGTCGCAGTTGCGGGAAAATCTGAAAAAACACAACATCCATGTCACTAAACAATATGAAGTGACGCCGCGTGAACTCGCTGATGTGTATGCCAGCGCCGGCAGCCAGACTCGAACCGCGGCGGTGGATGTGGATTATGATCGCGGGCGCGATCAGATCAGCGCGCTTTTGACGCGTGCGGTTAAAGATTCAGCGTCGGACATACACATTGTGCGCCGTCGCAGATCCGCTGCCGTCAGTTTTCGCATCAATGGACAGATTGCACCCCATTCGGAGTGGAGCCAGCTGGAAGCGGATCGCAGCTGCCGCTTCATCTACGAGTCCATGTGCCAGGATCAGGAAGTCACCTGGAATCCACACGAACCCCAGGATGCGGTGATGGACACAACCCTGCCGGACGGTCGTCGGGTGCGGGTCAGGGTCGGCACCATCCCTGCTTCTCCGGATGGATATGACATGGTGCTGCGGATCATGCCTGGCAGCGGTGACACCTTGCATCTGAACCAGTTAGGGTATGAGCCTGCGCAGATAGCGTCCATTCGCAGCATGGTGCGGCGTCCCTCGGGACTGGTGGTCATGGCCGGTGGCGTCGGCAGCGGCAAGAGCACTTCTTTGGTCGGCATGCTGCACCAGGAACTGGAGATGCATCCGGGCAGGCTGCGCATCATCACGGTTGAAGATCCACCAGAACGAGTTATTCCCGGCGCCACTCAGGTGCCTGTCGTACGACGGCGCGGCCGAACCGATGAAGATGAATTTGCGTTTGCCATCCGCGGCGCCTTGCGCTGTGATCCTGATACCCTGATGGTCGGTGAGATCCGCGATCTGCAGTCGGCACAGCTGACCATCAAGTTTGCCCAGTCCGGGCATCGGGTCTATACCACGGTGCATGCAGCCACTGCGATTGGCATTGTCGGACGTCTGAGTCTGCTGGGCGTGGATGCCAAAATGCTCTGTACGCCCGATGTGCTCAAGGGGCTGATCTTCCAGACGCTGGTGCCGCATTTGTGCCGGCACTGCAAGATCAGCACGGCACAGTACGTCAGCTGCGCGGATGCAGCTGCGCCTCGCAGGCGCTTGGTCGAACGTGCGCGGCGGGCATTTGAAGCACGCGGTCATGACATTGATCAGGCCGCCTGGCGACCGCAGCAGGGATGTAGCATCTGCAATCGTACGGGCGTATCAGGACGAGTGCTGATGGCAGAAATTGTGGTGCCCGATGAGGCCATGCAGCTGCGACTGGCGGAGGGAGACTACGCCGCTGCCCATCGTTATTGGCTGCGCCATCTGGAAGGTCAGCCGGCACATGAACAAGGTCTGCGGCTGGCTGCCGACGGCACTATTTCCCCAGCCGCCCTGGAATGGGAGACCGGTCCTCTTGATGCTCTGCCCATGCCCACGTCACCACTGCGCTCTGTGATTCCGATGGAAACATAGCATGTTGGACAACATCTTCTACCACATCGCCCGCTTTCAGTTTCGAATCTCAGCCGCAGCTCGGGCGCGACTGTGGCAGCGGATCAGCTGGCTCAGCAAAGCGGGCGTGCCCATTGCCACCGCCTTGAAATATCTGCACGACAGCAAAACCACCTCCAGAGCGGGACTTCGTTTTATCAGCCATCAGCGGATTGCCATGCGCGGCGTAGGCTTTGCCGAGGGCGCCTCCGACTGGATTCCCAATGAAGAACTGATCCTGATCCGAGTCACCCAAGAAGGTCGCATTGCCGAAGGCTTCGAGCAGGCATCTCGATTTTCCGAAGTGAGGGCGAAATTACGCTCAACAATATATTCAGGACTGTTCTATCCGCTGCTGCTGTTATTTGGAGGTGGTGCTGCCATCGCCATATTACCCGGCCAAGCACTCGGAGTCATGCAGAAAATGCTGGAGGTCGAACGTTGGCCTCCCATATCGCGCAGCGTGCTTCATTTTTCGGAATTCATTGCAGCCTGGGGGGCTTTGCTGGCACTCCTGACGGCAGCGGCACTCGCTGCGTCGATCTGGGCTGCACCGCGCTGGACCGGTCGTCTGCGGGCGGCAATGGACTGGTATCCAATTTTTGTTCTGTATCGACGATTCAGTGCCCCTGAAGTGCTCTCGGCGTGGCTGGCGCTGATGCAGGCCGGAGTCCAGCGCGTCAAAGCGCTGGCACAGCTGGAAGCCGGCCTGCCGCCGTATCTGGCGGCTCACCTGCAGCAGATGCGCTCTCGACTGTATCGCGGAGCCGCCATAGAACATGCCTTCGACACCGGACTTTTTTCCCAAGAAACACTGGATGACTTACGCATTTACGAACGAGTCGGAAATTTCGAACAGTATGCCGATGAACTCGCAAAACAGGACATTGAACGTTCCTTGAAACGCCTCGCAGCGACGCTGAAGACTCTGGGTGCCGTCATTTTGATCCTGATTGGCATGGCCACAGTATGGATGTATGCCGGCATTGCGCGCGTAGCCACGTCTGTACAGCAGCTGGCGTTCTGATGACTGTCCGATTGAACCACTACTTTCAACCTGTGAGGAATCTTGCAATGCAAATTCTAAAATTCTTACGCGCCCTGTTTCGGCGCATCAAACCCACATCCCCGAAAGATTCCGAAAAAGGCGCCATCACTGTCGCTGAGACACTCATCGCCTTGGGCATTGGCGCCACCGTCATTGGCGTGGTGTTTGCAGGGATTCCGGCCATGATCAATGCACGGAACGCATCAACCGGGCTCACTGGACTGATGCAGATTGCAACGGTTGTACGCAATACCTACGGAATTCGCAACAACTTCACCGGTTTGGATACCGAACTGGCGGTTCGACTGGCAGGTTTTCCACCCCATTTCGTGGACGAGGACGCGGCTCAACATCCCTGGGGCGGCGCCATTACGATTGGTCCGAACGCGAATACACAACGATTCGATATCACCTTCGAAGACATGCCGGAGGACGGCTGCAATCAGATCGTCGCGTCAACCCAGGATGCCGTCGAAACGATAACGATCGGCGGTTCAAGCATCGGCGAAGATCAAGACGGCGATCCCAATACTGTCGACCCCGCCACCATCACCGATCTCTGTGACGGTGGTGACACAGACATCGTCTGGACTTTTGGAGGGTAGTGAATCATGTTCGCAACACTGCGCAGAACACTCAAATCCCACTCACAGGCTCATGCGGAGCGCGGCGTCATTACGATGGCGGAAACTCTGATCGTACTGGGGGTCGCCGCGTTCGCAGTCATGATCTGGGCCACCACCAAGCTGTCACAGCTGGATGCTGAAGCGGCGCAGTTGGCCGGCCGCAACATCGCCGCCTATTCGCGCGCAGCCGCTGAGTGGCTCACCGAAAATCCGCCTGCTGCGGATGGCAGCTTTACCATCACTTCTCTGCAGGATTGCGCAGACCCGGCCGGAGCGCGGTTTTTACCGTGCAGCTTCAGCGCCGACACGCTCATCCCTCATGTGTTCAACGCCACCGGCGACCCCGCTACATTCGACGATCTGATCATTGTGGTCGACGTACTGCCCGCAGGCGCCAATGCTACCATCGACTTTGGAGTATTTCGCGGCGGTGAAGATGAAAACGGAGATGGCCTGGCGGATTCCCGACCTGACCTCGCCGCCATTGCGTTTCGTGAAGCAAGCGAAGAAACCGGCGCGGGTGTCATGAATTTCTTTCGACTTCAGTTTGCCCGAGACGATCTCACTGGTCTTGTCACAGACCCTGACGATCCCGCCTTTGATCTCGTTGAATGGGATAGTCTGTCCCGTCTGGAAGCACAAGTTGGCGCACAGGTGGACGCACCTTTCCTGCTGGTGGATGGCGGCAATGAAATGAATGCGGGGCTGACCTTCAACAACGGCATGCAGCTGAACATGGACGCCGACGGCCTGTCGTTCCAAGGTCCGGGTGCGGTTGACGTTGAAACCCTTGTTGCGGCCGAAGTTCAGGCCGACCAGCTGAGCGCTGAGAACTCCGACCTGACCAGCTCAGACATCGACACACTGACCGTGAATCCAGCTGACGGCGTCCGCGGCGCAGGATTCGACCGCCTTGATCAAAGTGCTGACATTACGCGCATCGACGCAGAGATTGCCGACCATGATACGCGAATTACGGCGAATCTGAACTCGATCACAGCCAACACCGCCGCGATCGCTGTCAATATCAGCGACATTGCGACTAATCGGAACAACATTACCGCTAACCGCAACAGCATCGCTGCCAATCGCGCAAGACTGAGTACAGTGGAGGCTTTAAATTCAGCCCAAAGCACTCGTCTGAACCGCCACGAAAGCAGAATCGGCGCACTCGAACGACGACCGATCAACCCGCCGGTGACTACATGCAGCCCTACCCATAACCAGTTAGTTGCCACGATGGGCGCATTGGGCTGGAATCATGGTGCAATTAGTTTCAACTGTGAGGACTGCCGAGTGACGCGCACAACCCGCGTCTATCAGACTCGAAACACGGCTACGCTCAGGTGTAAAAACAACGTCCATGTATTCGAAAAATTCATCGGCTCCTGCCCGGAGCCCAACTGCAATAAATAGCGAGTCTCGTCTGAGACTTCTGAAACGTTGCACACGCTCCATTTCCCCGCAAAGCTTAATAATGTTCATAACAGTAAGAAAGAGTTGGCGGTTGAACAATGGCGAAAGACTCGATTCGGATCTCACTATCGATACCGAAGCTGGTTGTAGACGAGATCGAAAAACTGGCCAAAGCCTATAACTGCTCAAGGTCGGAAGTGATTCGTCTATGCATAAAGCATGGCATTGACGAGGCAGACCGAGCAATGCGCGCAAAAACACCGCATCGGCTGGGACTGCTTGCGACCAATCAAAGAGATATCTCCACCAATCGACTCGACACCGCCGCCAATGCGGCCGCCATTCGCAATATACCCACCATTCCAAACTGCTCACCGATCAGGAGTACTGTGATCAGCCGAAATCCCGGCAGAGTTTACTATGCCAGCAGATTCGCCAGCACAAATAGATTATGTGCCAGCAGCAGTCCTCTTCCATTAGGCTTAAACAGCGCTTGCTACCGTAGAGTTACCAGAGTAAGCAGAAACATTCAGGTCTATCAAACGCGTAATTCACAGACTCTACAATGTGTGGGCAACATCATTACCTTCTATAGCCGCTGCTGTGTGACTTCGACCATCGGCTGTGGGCATACGCCTGCAGGCGTTACTTTTTGCGCACTTCTATTCCCGACGACAAACTAATGGCATCGACAGATCGTACATGGAGAGCAGCTCCGCTCGCTCACCAAGTTCTATTGGCATCCAGCAATCGCTCCAACAATATCATTTCGTCGACCCGACTAAATTAGAAATTCATGGAAAAGACAGAATCTGCCTGAGAACCATAGAGGGGAATAAACTAAAAACCAAAGTTATGAAGAGAAAATTAAAAATCTTATCTCCCGTAATTGCTGTCGTCCTATTCTTTTTTCCGCTTGTGGTGGTAGTGTAAAAGATCTAGTCGGGCAGCAAATCACACCGCCGCGCCTACCGATTGATTGTCCAATCGCTGTCGATTGTTCCAGAGTCCAAACTTCTTATTATCGCTGTCTCTAGGATGTATCAAAAATTAACTGATCATGATATGACAATTGAACTGACAGCAACAATTCAAGCCGGTAACATAAATGTTTTTAATTCGAGCTGCTGGTGCCACATTTCTATCCCTTAAATTGAAATTCACCTCGTGAAACGTTCAAAACTTCAAAATCGATCACGGAATTTGGGATTAATGAATACCACGCGATGCAATGCCTTTAAATCGACCTAAGTGCATTGTTGAAAGTCTCTGCTTAGAAACTGATGGATTTAACTTGCTACTTGCACTGAATTGGCTCACTTTCGCTTTTTTTGTCTGGATTACGCTGGAATTAGCATATCTTGATCATATCTCTAATCTATTGCCAAATAGCCATACCTTAGCATTGCTGATCACAGGTCTGACACTGAACTTGAATGGGCTGTTCGTACAATGGACGGACGCGACTCTTGGGTGTGTCGTGAGCTATATTGGTTGCCGTGCTTACCATGACATCCAGCTTCGTTGCTGCGGCATCGCCGGCATTGGTTTAGGCGATGCCAAGTACTTAGCGGCCTTGGCGGCTTGGTTCGGAATTCAAGCAGTTCCCTTTTTGTTGGTTGGTGCATCGATCTGCAGCCTTATCGGCTACTGGCACCGAACAGAAAAACCTTTCGGAGTGGGCCTAAGCATTAGTGCAATAGTATTTTGGATTTTCACATCAACAATTTGATGGAACCCCAATTTAGAAATCTTGTTTATTCTAGCTGTCGAATTCGGATAAAGCCCTGAGTTTACTTAGCACTGGAATCGATCAAAATTTAGAGCTTCTGCTTTATTTCGCTTTACTTAAAATCCAAAACCGACAACAACACAGCGACATGGGTCAGAACTTTCTCTACACTGAAAAATAACATCCGTCGTTATTTTTCAACGCTCCTAGATACTCGTGCCAATTGATGCCAAAATTAAACATAAATTGATTGAAGATTAAACAATTTAAACTTTTCGACGATCAATTAAATTCGAATCTTATGAATCAAATTGATAGCGAAAGTGTGCAAGTACAAATTGAAAACTCCTCTGACAATGTCGCTGATCGATCCATTCAGCTGCCAAAAAAGTTGATTTCCTCTCGAATGTGGCTCGTTGCATTTGCAGTCGTTATTGTATTGGGCACAACAATAGCGGTAATTTTTCTTATCCCGTCGACAAATATCAATTCACAAAGCATAGCTGTGCAATCCAAAAAGTTCATGACAGCTGAATCAGCACCATTCGCCAACATCCAAGATCAAGACGGGATTCATTCTGCTCATTCCTCATCCCAGAGTCTAAATTCTGTACAAATTCAAACGAAATCCGAAATGCAAATTGAATCGCAAATGATTGCCCTGCTCAATGAAACGAGAATGAAACTGACAGATATTAATGAAGGAATAATTTCGTTGAATCAGCACTATGAGGTTCTAGAACCAATCAATGATCAACTGGCCTTGATATTGATGAATCAAAATGATATTACTGGTAATTTGAACGCTCGGATCTCGAATCTACAAACGTCAATCGAAATTTTAACCAATCAAGTTTCGATTGAATCAACGCCCAAAATAGATCCGTCGAATGAGATCCCTCCGTTTCGACTCGTATCCATTGACCTTTGGAACAACACCTGGTACGCAGTTCTCGAACTTGAAGGAATAATTACGATGATCGAACCTAGTGCAGTTCGAGCCGGATGGCAACTGGTGAGTGTTGATCCACTATCACAATCGGCCAAATTTCTCTCTGACTCAGGAAAAGAAGTACGCTTAAGTGTAAAAGGCTGAGTACTCAACGGTTCACAGAATCAAAATCGACCAGACGAATAATTTTCTGAGTTGAAAATCTTAATCGCCATAAGTCTATTGTTTATTTGTACGGTCGCATTTGGCCAAGATGCAGTGCAGTCTTCGGTGGGTGCCCAACCTACAATTTCAGAGTCATTGGTTCGAAAAGCCAAAATTCTGAATATTTCTGTTGAAGAAGTCAGCTTGCTGGAAAATTTGAAGCACAAATATCAAGGTGTCCTCTCTTCAGATCTTTCTCCGCTGGAATGGCTGGGAATTTTTGCAGAATCGGACTCACAACGAAAAAAGTATGCACAGTTGCTAGCAGAACAACAAATGTCAATTTTGACTGCGATTTCGAAGTTCGAAACTGCTTATTTGGATGCTTTGAACAAACTCGCGAACAGCGGGGTTGAAAACCAGATTGTTGGGAAACACTTAGCTCTCATAACTCCTTTTTCCTGCAACGAAGACGTAGCCTGCCAAGAATATCTACAGACTGCTTTAGAACATATGCAACAAGGAGGTAAGTTAGACATCTACATTCAGGGGATCAGTTCGAATGCTGAACTACGGTTATGGGCATCTACTCATCGAATTTCGTTTAAAAAAATTGAGTCGAAGCAAGTTACTATCAACCACGCTGATACTCGTTTCCGCAACTTAAAAAGTGGAATCTACATATCCAATTGACGCGCAGACTGAACTGCGAAGACAGCCCGGTACCCTAAATCAGGAGCTTCAATGAAATTCCTACCATTGAGGTTTGAATTTAAATCTTCGTGTTCATTCTTGTTCAATATAAAAATTCTATGTTGAAATTTCGTGCAACACCAATTCTTGTTCAGTTACTGGTACCTCTGATTGCAAGTTGTTCGACAAAACCTGATCCGATTTCAAATTTCACACCAAGTCAACCAATTGTTCAAACCGTGATTACAGAGCCAACTTCAAAAGCAGATGTGGCAGCCCGCATGCAGTCTGAAGAAAAAAAAGTGTTATTCAGATTAGTACGTGAAATTGAGGAGCTAGAGGTTCTTATTGACGAAGCAAATTTAAAAGCGAATCCAAATTCACGCATTAAATTTGACTATGAGCAACTCAAAGATGACCTTCTATTAATTACTCAGGGAATTCACGCACACATTCGCATCTCAGACTTTACTCCTAGAACTCTCAAACCCATCGTCGGACAATATGGCAGATAAAAATGAATGGTTTACTCAATAGTTCTGAAGTAGCTCTCAACGTAATTCACTCCATCATTGTTGGAACTCTCGTTTCAACTTCGATTTTTTGGTGGACTTGGATTGTGTACGCTTCACTTGAACAATTGCAAAAAAATCAAATTAGTTTTTTCGAATTACTCGTTAAATGCTTCCGTTCTCTGATGGTTACCCTGCTCATGCTGACTGTTACTACATTTCTCTGAGATGAGTATTCTTCGTACGCGAAAAGGAAACAAGTTTCGTTGGCATTCAGTTGCACTCACATTGATTCTAGCAGTTGTTTACCTCTATATCGCTACTGACTTACAGGCCGCTCTACCAACGCCTCCCAAGGTTGGCAGTATCAATTTTAGCGAAGATGACCCTATTGGCTACATTGTGGGCTCAATTAGATACATTATTTTTCTAGGCCTGACAATTGTCGTGGTTTTTGCATTAATTGGATTTTCCAGTGGACTGATCGCTGAAGTTAACGAAGCTAGAAAAAATGGTGAATGGGGACGATTCGCGATCTATTTTGGAGCTGGGATTTTTGTGGTCCTGGTAGTCATATTTGGTGCATGGTGGGGCTCTGAAAGACTAAGCGAGATAATCAACATATGAAATCACTTCCTCCCGTCTCTAAACTAGACTATGAAACGCCCCTTTACAAGGGATGTGGTAGCACCGAATTGTTCGCAACGACCCTGGTAGTAGGATGTATATGGTTGCCGCTCGCTTTAATTATTGGCTACTCTGTCTTCAGTGGTAATCATGCATTGTTTTTAGCATTTGCAGCGTTCTCTCCAGGAACGATATTTTCGGTGGCCGCTCTCGCAAACACAAAATATCTGTTTGTGGCAGGTAAACCTGAATACTGGCACATTCAGAAAATTTATTGCTCAATTCATCCAGCATTCTCGTCAAACCTTGTGTACAAATCAGGATGCTGGTCGACTGTAAGACGAGATTAGTTCATGGTTCGATATATTCACGCTGATTCTAATCTCTACAGCCACATACGCACGCTGCGATTAATCACGGTCTTTCTAGCTGCTGGTTTACTGATAGCTCTATTCGGCTGGCACCATGCAACAAGGGTACAACGTATCAGCATACCGCCAAATTTGACTTATGGTGGGGAGGTTAAACTCAATTCAATTCACCCTTGGGAAGTCTACAGTTTTGCAGGGTATATCTGGCAGCAACTAAATCGTTGCCCTATCGATTGTTATCAGGACTTTCCGAAAAACTTAGATAGACTGACCGCATTCATCACTCCTGAATTTAAGACTTGGTTAAAACAAAATAACGAAAAAAAAGCCGCAGAGTTACTAGGTCGAACACGGTACATTCTAGCTCTTCATACAAACCACGTCTCGCATTCGGTAATTGAAGAAAATCCCAAGCAGTGGAAAGTAACAATTGATGTCGAGCTGAGGGAACACATCGGCGGGGTTGAAGTAAAGAATGCTCGTATTCGTTACTTTCTGCGAGTAATTGCGTTGTCTATTGATCCAGAATTCAACCCATGGGGACTCCTACTAGATTCAATGCCTGACAATCCCGAAAGACTGCTACTTCCCGATACTAAATGAAGAATAAATTGTTCGCATGTACTTCGAAGTTTTTGTCGCTTTGGTTAATCCAAGCATTTGTACTGGCACTAGCTGGCCCAGTTACCCACAATTGGCCGATAAATCCAATTGACTTAGACCTTTCAGTTGGCATTGAGCAAGAAATTTCCATTCTAGATGCTGAGAAGATTCAAATTGGCGTGCCCAACAAAATTGAAAAGAATCTAAACATCGAAATTCTAAGCAACCACATGTGGCTCACAGCACTCAAAGAATTCGAAAAATCTCGAATAATTCTATTTGCGCAACCGCATGGAAGACTAATTCTTCAAGTTAGTGCTGTTAGTTCCGAACTATCAAACCAAAAGATTACAATTCAACCCCCCACGGAGCCCATTTCACCCGCTTTCGATTACCCAAGCTTTCCGAGCTATGGTTATGTCACTCTTGCACGATGGGTAGTTCAACAATTGTATGCTCCATCAAGGCTGTTATCCGAACTCGAAGGTGTAAGTCGAATACCGGTTGAAAATAGTGAATTTGATTTTTTTAGATGCGGAGCAAAAATCCCTAGTCTATGTGCCGGCGGTGTAGTTGCAACTCCCATTGCGAGTTGGCAGTCCACAAACTATTATGTATCTGCTGTCGCCATACAGAACAAACTGACTGAACCCGTGGTGTTGGATGCAAGGGAACTACGTGGAAACTGGCGTGCCGCTACTTTCGTCCACAGCCTACTGCGACCTGAGGGATATGTCGGAGACAACACCGTCTTGATTTTAATATCAGATTTTCCACTCGAATACGCGATGAAAAAATCGCTTAAACACTGAATTTTGCGAACATTCTTTTGGTTAACAACAGCACTGATTGTAGGAGTCATATTTTGGATCAATTTGACGAGTGATGAACGATCGAACGAAAACGATACAAAGTTTTCTGGGAAAAGCCGAAATAACTTGGAACTTTCCCTATTGACTGATCGAGATAGTGCCGCTGAAGAAGTTCGCGCCGTTGCCACAAAAATTTCAAATTTAGAACAATCCATTGAACAGCAGCATTCACAAAATAATTTCGAAAGAAGCAAACTTCGGTCGGAGTATCTAGGATTAATTAACGATGTTCACTCAACACTCGAGTCAATTAATCGGGATCTAGCAAATCAACAATTTAATCAGAATGTTGAATCTCTGGAATCTCGCTTGGAACTATTAGAATCTTACTATCAGCAACAGGATGCGGATGTTTATGTGGAACAAAAGACATCATCTAAATTCATATGGCATGAATCAGATGAAAATTTTGTTGATTCATTTGGACTCACATTGAGCAATCAGGTAGAATCACAACATCAATTCAGTGCCTTGACTGATGAATCTGACAATGTAAATCCTCACTACACTATCCCACCCACTACAACATTGCTAAATGCGACTGCACTGACCGCATTAGTTGGTCGAATTCCTGTAAGCGGAAATCTGCAAGATCCTTGGAGATTTAAGATCATTATCGGTTCCGAAAATCTGGCAGCAAATGGGCATAAAATTCCGGGATTGTCAGGCATGTTGGCTGCAGGAACTGCTCGAGGCGACCTAACCCTTTCCTGCGTGTCAGGAAACATCGATGTTGCTACATTCATTTTTTCAGACGGGTCAATTCACACTACGAAAAAAAATATCAATACTGAAACAATATTTTCAGGCTTGGGGTGGATTTCGGATGAATTCGGCAATCCATGCATACCTGGAGAACTGAAATCTAATGCAATGAATTTCTTAGCCCAATCCACACTAATTAACTCCCTGGGAGCAACCGCTGAAGCTCTAGCAAACGCTCAAACCCAGACCACTACGATTGGAAACAGTGGCGACAAAATTGAAGCTATCACAGGAAATCTGGATGATTATTTTGCAGGTTATGCAGTTAGCGAAAGCTTAAGTGGAGTCGCTAACTGGGTTACTGACCGCCAGTTAGGTTCGTTTGACGCGATTTATATTCCAGCAGGTAAACCTGTAGCAATTCATATTGAAGAACCGCTGTATATAGACTACACGCCTATTTCGAGAAAAGTAAAGAACTTTGAAAAACAAACACACTCTAGCTATACCAATAACAGCCGGATTGACTAGCCTAGCCATAAGTCTGACTTCGTGCACTGGGGCGTCGAAACCCTATACTCCCATTCCTGCTTCTGCAAAAACCATTTCACAAATTTATGGGCAGCACCAAGGCAGTCATCATTCACCCCGAAAGCTGACTCATCATGTACCGATCAGTGATCGTTCACTGCACGGATATTCACGAGATTCGTTTAACGAAATATCCGCTTTGTTTTCTCGACTTCCTAATCCCAGTTTTGTTCTGTACATTTTTCCTCATCTCTCCGAGGAAGGTACACCAGTACCAGGTTACTCTACGGTATTTGAAATGTATGAATCGGTCAATTATGCTTTGCCCGGAGAAATGTAACTGATATGTATAGGTTTCTTTCGTGGCTTTCTTCCAAAAAAAAGAAGAATCATCATCAGAAGTTAGTTGGATTCGAACCCGGTGAAATTCCTTTATCGACTTGGAATCCTGATGAGTGCAAACCTTTGACTGTAGAAGAATATTTAGGACCACACCTACATCCCGATCCATCGTATCGAAGAATCGTCGAAAACACGCGATCATTCGCGGACCTCCTTAACCCGAGAATTGATTTAGGCGATAACAGAATTGGACTACAAGACCTAACGAGCGTAGGCAAATTTTTTGAAGTAAGATGTACGAATACAGAAGCGCTAAGTACCGAAGCGCTTCAAGCAGTCTACGAAAAAGTGCATCATGCAATCGCTCGAATTTGCCCAGAAGATGCATCGGCACCTTGGATAATGCAATGGATTGTCAAGGACGACAGCGAGTTCATATTCGATCATCTCACAGAACAAGTTGAAGCTTATTCTCAAAAGTTCAGTCCAAACTCGACTTACGCCAAGTCTTGGCTTGACACGTTAAGAGAGCACTTTCACGACCTCACTCGTTCCGACGGATTATTTTCAGATCATTACTCAGTCAACAATAAATGGCGTGGCAAAAAACGAAGAGTGCGTCTTTGTCTTTGGCGAACCACACCTCCTCAACGAAAATTTGATGAGAACATAATAGACCGCATTTGCATTCAACTCAAGAATTCACTAGCTCAAGCTGATGTTCAACTTATTCCTTGCGGAGCCGATAAACTCTATGAGTGGCTAACTCACTGGTTTGTACCGAGTCCTGAAAAATACACCGGTTTTGCTACTACGACAGATTTGCTAAAGGCCTATCCTTGGGGTCCATCTGATTTAGACCGTTCGGCATCATTGTATTCAAACTCGGCAAAAGCTGATATTGGTCGAGCGTCCCTACACGGGTCTGCTCCTTGGACTTGGAAAAAACCCGGCATTTGGTGGTTTCGTGGTCAACCAACTCGATTTGTCACTGTAGACGAGTTAGTAGAAGAACCCAAAATTGGTCACCTAACGGGTGAATTGCAATTCGGGGAGTCAGTGGGGACACTTTGGGATCAGATGCCTGAAAATTCTATTTGGTCAATGACTGTCGTCTATACGCCACAGCAAAAAATCGAAGCTAAAATTCTCAAGGTAAAAACCAACGCCATCGGGGATGGCGCTGTGGCATTAGAGCGAAGAAGGCTTGCAGATACAGCACTCAAGGAAATTGCTCAAGGCAATCCAATTTACAGAGTATTTTCAGGTGTTTATGTTTCAGGTTCTAACCTTCAAGACTTGGACAGAAAAACAGAGCAGGTACTTGCTACCCTTTCAGCACACAAACTGCGCCCGGTAATTCCCCGATATGACCCAGTTGCTCTGGATAGTTACGTTCGCGCCCTGCCTTTCGGATATGACTTTGAACAGGATAAAAGACCATTTGCCCAGCGTGCAAGGCTTTGGTTGTCGACGCATATTGCGAGAATGGTGCCGGTTTACGGACGGTCAACAGGAACAAACTTTCCTGGATGTATCTTTTTTAATCGCGGAGCGGAACCAATTATGTTTGACCCATTGAATTCGGCAGACCGAGTGAGCAACGCTCATTGTCTTGTTCTAGGGCCAACGGGGTCTGGAAAAACAGCGATGATCATTTACATGCTTCTTCACGTCTTGGCGATACATCGGCCAAGAATGTTCTTGATAACAGCCTTGCCTACTTTTGGATTATTCGTGGCGCATTGCGAACGTTTGGGGTTAAAAGTTCATCGAGTTCAAATTGATGGAAAAAGTGATGTCACACTACCTCCTTTTGGGCATGCGCAGGTTTTGTTGTCAGAAAAAGATGCTTCAGTGGATTCGAATGCGTCCTTTTTGCGCGACCCTCTAGGTGAAATGGAATTGCAAGCTCGGCTCATGATAACTGGTGGTCAGGTAAATGAAGAAAACAATTTGCGAAGAGACGACATCGACATAATTCGAGCAACCATCATTGATGCAGCACAGTTGTCACACTCTGAAAATCGCTCGCAGACCCTAACTTCCGACTTAGTGCGATCTCTTTATCGCACAGCAGAAACCGGAAAATTACAGAACCGAAAATTGACTGCAAAACAAATTGAAAGAGCCGTAAGTATGGCCGGTGCGATTAACGTATTTTGTACTGGATTTAACGGAGAACTATTTGATCGTGAAGGAAGTTACTGGCCTGTTGTTGATGTTACCGTCGTAGAACTTGATGTTTTAACTAGAAGAGGTTACGAAGATAAATTGGCAGTTGCCTTGACAGGTCTTTTCTCAGCAATCAACAACCAAATTGAATCACAGCAGTATAGGGAAAGACAAACGATTGTAGTGATTGACGAGGCACACATCCTTTTGCAGAATCCACTTGTATCCCCATACGTGAATCGCATTTCTGCAATGTGGAGAAGCTATGGTGCGTGGCTCTGGATTGCTACACAAAATCTTCGTCAATTTCCGGATAACGCAAAAGAATTACTTAATCAACCGGAGTGGTGGTTTTGTCTTTCCATGGACAGAGATGACGTAGATCAAATTGGACGATTCAAGTCTTTGACTCAACAGCAAGAAAATTTATTGCTTTCAGCTCGAAAATCACCGGGTTTGTATACGGAAGGCGTCGTAATAGCAGCTAGGTTGCTAACTTTATTCAGAAACACTCCACCTGCACTAGCACTTGCCCTGAGCCAAACCGACAAAAATGAAAAAGCAACAAGAGCTCGAATCATGAAGCGACAAAAAATTCCTGAACTGGATGCCGCATATGTAATCGCACGTGAATTGAGACAAATCCGAAAGAACAAAAATTCAACATGAGACTCCTGATGCAACCCCAATTGCTATTGTCATTCGCATTATTGAGTTCGATTTGTTTTGGCGGCGCCCAATACCCCAAGAACATCAACCTATTGGTACTAGAAAGCTTGAACATGGCACAAATTCGAAATGTTGAAAATCTCAAAATTGAGGTTGAAGTTTTTGAGCTGTCACTTTTGAATTGGGTCGAATCCGCCCTTAGTGTGAACTTATCTGACGATCCGCGAATCGCTTCAAAGCAAGCGCTGAAACGCATCGAGTCAAATTACCACAACCTTGCACCGAAATTAAGAAGAGTAGTCAAAACGAAAAATTTGATCGAAAAGTTTAATATTGAGGTATTCCCTGCTGCAGTAGTCGACAATAGATTTGTGTTCTACGGGACGGATGACCTTCTCTTAGTCATCAGAAAATGGCGCGCTTTACAGTAAGAGCGATAGTAAGTGGATTACTTGTTCTACTGCTATCAATTGTTCCCAGCCAAACTCTTGGACAAACTATCAATACTGCAGAAATTTTGTCTCGTTCGGTAAGTTTAGACTGTCTAAATTGGCGTATCTCTGGCATCTGCATTTGGTTGAAGTGTACTTTGTTCGGGTGTTTTGTAGTTACGTCACCCAAAATTGCCCATCGAATCCCGGATTTTGTCGTTAGTGCCTATCCACTCACTGGCAAACCACCCTGGACAGAAATCAGATCAATATATTCAGCTTTGAACAAATCTGTAAACTCACAATTGTCAGGGGGGAGTATCGCAGGAGTTACAACCGATTTCGCTAATCAAGAATCACTGCAATTTAATGAAGTAGATATCGTAGGTAACCCTATAGTAAAGCTAAATCAATATTCTAAGTTTCTTTGTCGTTCCGAAGCAGAACCGTTAAAGTCATATTATCATTCCGTTCTTGACTCGCTTGCCTGGAGAAGTGGTTTACCTGACGCATTGCGTAGTGAGGCATTGACACCAGGTAAGCGGGAAGTCGGAATATGGCCGACATTTACCTGGGGATCAATATTTCCTAGATCAGGTTTCATTCACCAGCAACATGCGGGTAAAGCAGCGGCTGTCGCAAGCCAACGCGCAATCGACATCTTGTTAAATGATGGAAAGGGACGGATTCACCAAAATATCTTCAAAAGTGGAGAAAAGCGAGTCGTTAGAGGCTATAGTAAAGCGAAAACAAAAAAATCTTGTCAAATTAGTGGAGGACGATGGGAGATTCTACCAAAATCTGATGATCGCGGAAAATGTAAGAGTCAGACTTGGTTGCAGTGGGTTTCCAGTTCGAACGAAAAAACCGATCAATGGCAAATGTTGCTGCCCAATCCTAGCAGGAAATGTGATGTTTTTGGCAGAACTGAAGGATGGCCGTATAGGAATCTAGCTGAAAACGGTTCATATATATGGAATTTCTGGCGAAACTATAAATGTTGCGTAAAATCTGGGCACATATTGTTAAGCGAATTTGACTTTGAATGAATGGTATTAGTGAATACCTGCCGAATTTAATATCCTATCGTATTGATTTCGTTTAGGTAACAATACTCAACTGATGTTGGGAGGAATCGCTTACGATCAAATGGGCAATAACATAGCGGATGGTCATTCAAATCTTGATTCAATACCGAATTAATCGCAATCGGGTTTACGTTGAGATTCCGTATAATTGAGATGCAAGAATATCCAATTCTGAAATCATTGAAGTGTTAGTTCACTTGAAGCTCGACTGCCGAGGCGCAAGGAATACAGAGGGAACCGCATCTCCGTTAAACGAGAAACAGCGCAAATTTCAACTCTGGAATCTCAGGTTTCAGGAAGCATCATTCTTATAAATCCCATTCTCGCTCAAAACTCGCCTCGGCGCAAGAACGATAACTTAAAACACGGCATCTCACGATGAATGAATTAATAACTCTATTTGAAGTCATTCTCATAGATTTGATTTTCGCCGGCGATAATGCAATAGCCGTGGGGCTTGTTGCAGCGGGCTTGCCAAAAGAACAGCGCGCAAAAGTTATCTCGGTAGGCGTTGCTTTAGCGGTTGTGCTAAGAATCATCTTCGCTATTACAACAGTTCAGTTGCTGAAAATACCAGGACTGCTCGTTCTAGGTGGTTTACTGTTGTTGTGGGTATGCTGGCACTTGTTCTATGACCTTCGTAAGAGAAGCAAAGCAGATCAATCGAATAGCGCTGAAAGTCAACACAAAGAACTTACGTTCAAACAGGCACTTTATCAAATTATTGCAGCCGATGTCTCCATGTCGCTGGATAATGTGCTGGCCGTGGCCGGAATTGCTCGGGAGCATATTTTTATTCTAATTTTTGGGTTGGTTCTATCAGTAGCATTGATGCTGGTGGCGGCAACTTATATCGCTGATCTCCTTACTAGATATCGTTGGATCGCTTATGTTGGCATCATCATTATTTTCTACGTAGCAGTTGCTATGCTGTGGGAAGGCGCACACGACATTATTGCCATGTTAAATCAGAGTGAGAATACTTAAAATACTTTATACTAGTTGGAATTCTTTACACAGAAAAAGAGATTTTTTACACAGAAAAAGAGATTTAATATGGATGATCAAGTATCTTACGTGCAATTTGTCAATGTTCAGAAAAGCTACGATGGCGAAACACTCGTCGTAAAGGACTTGAATTTAGCAGTGGAGCAAGGTGAATTCGTTACCTTGCTAGGACCTTCAGGGTCAGGGAAAACTACTTGTTTAATGATGCTTGCTGGATTTGAAACTGCAACGCACGGTGAAATTATTCTTGATGGTGCGCCAATCAACAATGTCTCACCACACAAGCGTGAAATTGGAATGGTGTTCCAAAATTACGCTTTGTTTCCTCATATGACGGTCAGTGAGAATCTTGCTTTTCCACTAAGGGTTAGAAAGTTGCCCGCATCTGAAATTGATTCTCGTGTTGAGCAAGCACTTTCCATGGTTCAATTAGGTGGTTTCGGAAACCGACTGCCCGGAAATTTGTCCGGGGGACAGCAGCAAAGGGTAGCAGTTGCTCGCGCTTTGGTATTTCGGCCAAAGCTAGTACTAATGGACGAGCCACTAGGTGCGCTTGACAAACAGCTTCGAGAGCAAATGCAGTTCGAGATTAAGCATATACACGAGAATCTTGGCGTTACTGTCATTTACGTGACACATGATCAAAGCGAAGCGTTGACTATGTCGAATCGAATTGCAGTGTTCAACGACGGAATTATTCAACAGCTCGCCCCCCCGGGCGATCTCTATGAACGACCGGAAAATGCATTTGTAGCGCAATTCATCGGCGAGAACAATGTCCTATTTGGGAACGTACTGGACGTTTCCAATGGAACATGTAATGTTCGGGTTGCAGATGGAAACGTAGTTAAAGCAACCGTGGTCAATATTGAAGGAGTTGGTAAGGATACAACATTATCGCTTCGACCGGAAAGAGTGGTAATTGATCCAGAACCTGGTTCCTGTTCCACAATCGTACGTGCTAGCGTGGAAGAAGTTATTTACCTAGGTGACCACATCCGAACGCGTGTGAACTTGTGCGGGCATGACGATTTCATCATCAAAATTCCGAATGCGCATGGTCACGTCAATCTTGAATATGGTGAAGTTATTGAAGTCGGATGGGATCATCAAGATTGCCGTGCTTTAGACGCGACAAAGAAACTTATTCACTGAATCAGCTCCATAGATTGCAACGTTCAAAATTGACCCTGGGTTCAGCAGAAATGTTCTAGAACTTTTTCCAGTCTTTTTACACCCTCTGCAATCTCTTCTAAACTGATTGTGTAAGCAGGCAGCAATCGTAGCACTCTAGTTCCTGACTGAAGTACAAGCAGGTTGTTTTCCAAGCAAGAATTTAGAACTTGGGGAGCGATGTCCCCAAGTTCTGCATTGAACTCAGCACCAATCATCAAGCCTTTACCTCGAATCTCACTAAATATCTGAAATTTGGAGTTAATTCCAGCGAGCAGACCAAACAAAAATTCGCCTTTATTCTCGATTTGCTGCAAAAATTTAGAAGAACTAGCTTTCTCCCATACTACTCGTGCGACGGCACAACAAACTGGATTTCCTCCGAATGTAGAACCGTGGCTGCCCAAAGGCAAAGTATGGCTTACTTCTTTTCCCAGCAACGCAGCGCCTATTGGTAATCCTGCACCAAATGACTTTGCGACTGTAACGATATCAGGCACTACACCGTCAGCCCACTCATACGCAAACAACTTTCCCGTGCGCCCCATTCCACACTGAACCTCATCAAAAATTAGCAAAGCGTGATTCTGATCGCACAAATTTCGAGCTTGCTGCAAAAACTCAATTGAAAATGGTCTTATTCCTCCCTCCCCTTGAATTGGTTCTAGCAAAACAGCACAGACATCGTTCCGAAACAATTTCTTAAAATTCTCTAAGTCATTAAATTTGCAGTATCTAAATCCTGCAGGGAGTGGCTCAAATCCTACATGATATTTCGGTTGAGCCGTAGCTGTAACCGCCGCGAGCGTTCGTCCATGAAAAGAACCCTCAAACGTTAAAATCGTCCGTTTTTTCGGTCCGAAATTATTGTGTGAATATCTGCGTGCGATTTTGATCGCTGCTTCATTCGCCTCTGCCCCCGAGTTGCAAAAATACACCTTTTCAGCAAATGTGCGATTAACAATTTCTTCGGCTAATCGAATAGGCGGCTTGCTAAAGTAAAAATTACTCGTGTGCCATAGCTTGTCCGATTGATTCCGTATGACTTCCAAGATCTCAGGGTTGCAGTGCCCCAAACACGTCACACCTATACCTGATCCGAAATCCAAATACCGAGTACCGTCAAGGCCCCAGATCTCACTTCCCTTACCTGATTCAAATACAACACTCCGCGGTTTGTAATTGGTTGGATAAAGCTTGTGACCAAGTTTAACAAGTTCGTTTGAATCTTGTTCTTTCATAAAGGTGTACTCGAAGTTGACGAATTAACAAGCATCAGTTCCAAAATCTTTTCGTATATCTCTGACAGCAAATCAAGTTCGTTAATATCTATACATTCATTAACTTTATGAATTGTGGATTTTAGCGGCCCGAGTTCTACTACTTGCGCTCCGGTTTTGGCAACAAATCTGCCGTCTGAAGTACCGCCAGAGGTCGACATTACAGGCAGAACTCCAGTTTTTTGTCTTACTGCGGCTGAGATAACTTCAGCAAATTCAGTTTTAACAGTGTAATACGGCTCCGAGAATCCGTACCACTCAATATCGTAGGCAATTCCTATACTCTGGCAAAGATGCTCTACCTCGTCAATCAACGAATCGACAGATGTCACAGGAGAATGACGAATGTTCATTGTCAACTCTAAGATGCCCGGGATTACGTTATCAACCCCGACTCCAGAACGTACATTTGAAATTTGCAATGTTGTATTCGGAAAAACATCATCACCGTCGTTCCATGTTTTGCGAGCTAATTTTTCAATCAACTCTCCCGCTCGATGGATTGGGTTGTCTGCTAAATGAGGATACGCAACATGTCCTTGCTTACCTTTAACAATAATTTTGCAGGTCAGCGAACCCCTTCGACCCACCTTTATCGTATCGCCCAATACTTTATCTGACGTTGGTTCGCCCACCAAGCAATAGTCAATTCCCTCTGAGCGTTGCATCAGCCGGTCAACTACCACTCGAGTTCCATCAATAGCAACTGCCTCTTCATCACTTGTAATTAGAAACGACATTGATCCATTGAACGAATGGTGTCGGCCGAAGAATCGTTCACAGGCCGTGACCATCGCCGCGATGCTAGCTTTCATGTCCGCAGCACCTCTGCCATAGAGTCTACCGTCTGCGATAGTTGGGGTAAAAGGTGGGTATTTCCAATCTGAGGAGTGCCCGGCTGGTACCACGTCTGTATGACCGACATACGACAAATGTGGTGACTGTGACCCCTTACGTGCCCACAAATTGCTGACATCTCCACTGTTCATTGACTCAATGGTAAAGTCAAGCCTTTTGAGTCGGTCCGAAATCAATTTTTGACAACCTTCATCTCGTGGAGACACCGAAGGTTTTTCCATCAGTTGACTTGCAAATTTTACTGTGTCGCTAAATTTAAACAAAACTTTTCCTATTAGTTCGAATGTGGGGAAGAAAATTTAAGTCAATTATATTTTCTTGAAACTGGAGCACCGGTCCGCATAAAGACAAAAATCTAAGCGATGCCTTAACTCTCACTCGCCCTAAATCACAGAAAGATTTTTCTTTTTCACTCGCGTCGAGGGAATTACGCTTCGTTTCGGACAAACCCTGAATCGCAGAGAATCTCACCCAGTACAAAACCGAAACAAAGTATCGGAATCTTGATATTCGTGTTACCAATAGAGCACTAATTCATCAAATTCTCGATGTCAGATTTCCGACAGACTACTATGCCATGATTCATAGATCAACCAAAGAGCGCTTCATGCTTGTACTTTGCTCCTGCTTGACGGTTCTGTATTCGTTTTGCAGTAGGCCACTTGATGCAAATGAACAAATTTTCAACGTCCCTCTCTATTACTCGCTTGGCGGCGCCAAGGCAGTCGACTCACCAGCTACTTTCCTATCACGTCTCCAACCATTAGAAAATGAAGAAAATTCCGGATTTTTATGCGGCAGTTTCGAACCATCCCTAGACATTCAGGACATGCTTACCGGTCAGCTGAACGATACACTCGCGACTCTGAATTCCATACCGGCGGCGGTTACCAGCGCTTTGCCCGGTTACGTGCTTTGCCGAGCTCAGCCGGGTCTCTGCCAATTGCTTCAGCATTACGTTGTAAGAGCTGAAAACAAGTGGAATTTATCGGTCAAATCATGTGAAGAAATGATGAAGAGTGCTACACGATCTGGAAATCCTTTTCGCGACCTAGTGGAAGTATCGAGAATGCAGACCTGGCAGCAAGAAGCTCAAGCTGGTGCCAATGCGACTGAAGCTGAACGACAGGCAAATCAGACTGACGGGTGTGTGCTGTGGGTGGGAGGAAACAAATCTGGATGCAAAGGTAAAGAACCCATCTGGCTTACCAAAGATACGGCAAGGACAGGGTGGTGCCTTATTCAAGACCTAGATGCCGAATGCAGCGGTGACAGACTCCCAAGTCAATCCGGAACAGTCACAACAATTGCAGAAACTTGGTCGTCGCCAGATGACGCGGCCAGCTGGACCTCGGACGTACTTGGCGACTTTAAAATTCAAACGGGTGTTCAATCTTCAACAAAAGCTGGGACCGGCCTTCTTCCAAAAATTGAAGAAGAAACTCAAGATATTTTGACTGCACTCACTGACTTGGTCTACTCCAGCGAGGCTCCAACAGATGCCGATTTTATTCGATTGAGTACAAAACGACTATTTCTGACAGCACCGTTGATTGCTGCTCTTCGAGATTTACCGGATAGAAATCTTCTCATTCATCGAATCGCAAATGAAGTGGCACTTGCGCGCGTTGTCCAAAAAGCGCTGCTCGCACGACGGATTCTACTTGCCGGAATAATGGAACCGAATATTCAAAGTGCAGGAAAAATAGCTGAATCCATTCGGCATAAAATTGACATTCTCGAGCGAGAAATTGACACGATAACGTTCGAGCTGCACGTTAGTCGTCGACTCGTTTCTGAATCCATTTTAAATGTATTGGGCGCGCATGATTCATTGACAGTCCCCTCACCTAACGTAAGAAAAACACCGGAAATTCTTCTACGGTAAAACAATTGACTGTGATTAGAAAATGCAGGTCCACTCCTACCTAGAATTGGCGACTACAGCCATCGGCTGGTACATCGCTAATGGAATTTCAGAAATTCTTGTTCAGAGTGGTTTAGTGTTTGTCCCGATATTGGTTGCACTTTTGCGCAACTGGATAGAGCCAATGCGGAGTCAGGAAGCCAAAGTGGCCGCGGTTGTATCATTGAGGCGAATGGAACACGATGCAGCAATCGCTCTTATAGTAATCGTGTTTTGTTTCTTACCTGCTGTACCGATAGATCCGACTGAAATCGAATATGAAGATGTTCATCTCGATAAAGTGGTAACAGCGGGTGACCCCGACGTGCCATACATGAGACACCGTCACTCTGTCGATGAAATTCGAATCCCACTTGCCTGGTGGTTTATTTATGAGGTTTCATCGGTAAGCACCAATGCTGTCCTTGAAGTGATAAAACAGCTGGGTGAACCTGCAACTTTGCGTCCTTTATTACGACGTATTGGAAAGATTAATATCGAAGATGAAATATTGCTCAGCGAAATGAGGCGGTTCCGGCGCGATTGCTACGACCCCTCTCTCGCAAAATATCAGAACAGTGAAAATCCTCCGCCTGCGAAAAATTTATTGGAGGATGTAGATTGGCTGGGATCGAGAATTTTTGCGAACACACCCGGATACTATAAACGATGTTTAAATGTTGATGCCTGTGGAACAGGATATTATTCGACAACTCCGATGTCGCAGTGGCGTAACGCTGGCGATGCAGATTTTTACCAACCGAGTCAACCATATTGCAATATTTGGTGGAATCATAGCGATCTTGGCCTTCGGCAAAAAATTCTAAATGAGTTAATTCGGGTGGCACCTTGGTTTAAAGAGGATGTTGATCGCTTAAAAAAACGACAACAGAACTCAAAAACACTGGGTCCAGAAGCTTCAGACCATGAAGACAGATTTCTAAGGAGATTCGTTAGTCAGGCACCGAGAATCAAAACACAGAGAGCTGACGATAATCAAACTTTCAGATTTTTCTCTACAGACATTTTTTCGGTCGACGGCGTTCAGCAGATTCTGGGTTCGATAGGTGCGTTAATTGCATCAACCATCTTACACATTGCCATGGAGTTAATTGTCATAGGGCTGCCGATGTTGCAGGCGTTGATGCTGATGATGCTCTATGTTTCAATTCCATTGTTGGTTCCGTATGCAGTTGTTCATCCAATCATTTTGATACGGCTCGTTTTAATTCTATTCGCTCTTCGATTTGTTTCTGCGATTTGGGGTATCGCCGAGTTTCTCGATGAAAAACTGATTGATGCTATGTACCCGGATTCTTCCTTTCTTGAGTTTGGCTTAAGCGGATCAGCTGCAGATGTGGTTTTTGGTCTCGTTACTTTATTTTCATATTTAACGCTGCCTCTTGCCTGGTTCTACCTTGTCGGCATCATTGGGTCAAGTGCCATTGGAGCGCTTTCACATGGTTGGGGACGAATGAGTCAGAATTTGGATTCAGTTTCATCAACATCAGCCAACCGAGCGACTCGAATGATCTTAGGTGGACGAAAGTAAGAAAACTTGAAATTTGTTGCAGAATTTAGATAATATTTCATATAAATCAAATTTTTGCAAGAATAATCGAAGAATTCACATGAAAAGTGTTAAGTTTCGAGTGGTGAAAGTTTGTATTTCGGTAATCATGCTACATAAAGCAGATGCCTCAATGAATATAGTGATGAAAATTTGACAAAAAATTCAATTGGAGAGGCTAATGAAAATCCTCGACACAACTGAACAATACCTACGTGAAAGAAGCCTTGCTAATGACACAAAACGTCATTTTCGATTCGTTAGCGACCTTTTTGTGAGGGACACTGAAATTACGGAAATTGAAGACGTGACGATTGATTCTATTTGCGACTGGCGGGAAATTGTAATTGGCAGAAATGCAAGACCAACAACATGGAACAACTATTTGCTCCACATGAAAATCATCACAAATTTCGCAGTTCGAAATAATTTTCTTGAATGTATGCCTGATTTGAGCAAACTGCATATGAAGTGCCACAACGATAGACCCAAAACGATAAAAATTCGTAAATTGAGAGAAATAATCAACTATCTGGGTGGTGATCAAGTTAGTTTTCGCCCCAACTGGTTTTGGGTGGCATTCATTAGAGTCTTGTTTTATACAGGCATGCGTCGTAGACAAATCGCAGGGTTACGTTGGCGCGATATAGATTTCGAAGGAAAAACAATCGAGCTCGCCAGCGGGACCAGCAAAACTAGAAAATCTTGGGAAATACCAGCGCTAGAAGTTGTGTTGACGGAGTTGAATATCATTCGAGAACATACTCTTGAGGTAGTCCCACTAGACAGCGAGTTTGAAAATCGGTACGTATTTGACATTTCGTTATTTCATTCAAGATTCAAGTGCAACGGGCGTCTAGCAGAGAGTGCCATCAGTAATTTTTTTGGTCGGTTGAGTCGCAAAACTGGGACCAAAATATCGGCGCATCTGTTACGCCATACGATCGCAACCCGACTTGCACGTATGGGAAGATATAAAGACCTTCAAATACTGCTTGGTCACGCATCCATAAGTTCGACCATAATCTACGTACATCCTCCCCTGGATAGCGTGCGGCAATTGATGGCAAGTTTGAAGAGCGCTGACGTTTAAACGCTGCTGTCGGCAACGGATATGTACAGACTAACTCAGCATCCGATACCAACCAATGGAAGGCTGATGAAAATTAAGAAAAGAACTGGGATCAGGTCACATCAGTCAGAATTTCTCTACCACATCCTTTCGACTTGACGAAGGTCAGGCAAGCCGACAAAATCAGCAGTGAACAACGACATCGCTTTAGAAGTGGAGTGACCCAGAACTGCTGCAATTGTAGGCAACGTTACTCCGGCTTGAATCGCCGCCACTCCAAATCCGTTTCGAATCCCTCTAGAAGACGCCTGCAGCCCTTCTATATTTGCCTCTTTCATCAAATCATTGACGTACCGAAACGCGCTCGTTCGGGAAAATTTCCACAGCTGTGTTTCAGACAAACGAAAATCAGCTTGATGCTTGCGCAAGCTATGAACGAGTTCGAGTGCTCGAGCGAATTCATGAGGTATTGGAATTTCACGCCAGAATTCTCGATTCTTACTTCGAGTAAAGAGGTAGATATATTGCTGCTCGATATCCACATCACAAGCGCGGATCGAGAGTGCTTCTGAAATTCGACACCCAGTATAGACGAGAGTCAAAACGAAAGTTTGAATCTCAGTGCGCGATGAGCGATGAGCTGCCTCAATGAAACGCTGGCGTTCACTGGCCGACAGATAATTACGACTCTTTCTTTCAACGAGACTGATTGAATATTGAATGGAGTCCACTAGTTGATTTTGGGATGAAACTGATTGAGTTGTTGCAATTGCGGCAGTTCGAGAGAAAAAGTTCTGCTCAAGCCAGTACAACGAGATTTAAATTTAAACAACATTGAAACAGTTAGGTGATAAATGTTTCAAAATGAAGATGTTGTTTCAAGCGTGCTAGAAAATGGAGTGTAAGTGGCCTGATTTGTCAATTAAAACTAAAATATTTTCGTTGACAGCTTACCAGTGAGTGGCTATAATCTGAAATCTAAATGCTCATGAAGTGTGAATTGAAGACAGGTTTGATTAAAATTCAACATAAGTGAGCATGAAGTAATGAATCAACATACTTAAATTACCCATTTGAAACAATTAATACCTAACTGATTCAGACCAAAGACAACTGATTCGGACTCAGTTGTTCTGAAATTCCGCTTTTTTCAAGTTTACAGCTATTATACACGAAACTTGATTTTTGAGTCGGCTTCTCGTATAATCTTGAAATACAGAATCACTGGCTGTATCCATTCAATTTTCTGGAGCCCAATTATGTCAATTCTGTTACTGCGCATGATTAGGTATTTGCGAATCTGCTCTTGCTTAATCTTGCATCCTACGACTTAAACTCCCTTTACTACTAAACTTCAGGATAGTCTTCTCAAATCGAATCGCCATCGACTTGACCTGATAGGCCATATTGGCTGTTTACAGCCAAAATTCCTCCATCACTTGAAAAAAAAATTCGCATATTCGACAATAAAACGTGAATTTTAAAATCCTGCACTGAAGCCGTTGCGAATGTGAGAATTCCGAACGTTGGCAACGCGCCGTCTTTGGGACCCTCCCCGCCAACGCAAGTCACACTCATAATGACCAATTCGTCGGGGCGAGAATTCCCAAATAACTGCAGTCTACTCTTCAAATGATGCCAAGATGTCAAGTTTGAACCAAAAACGGAAGAGAATCTGTTTGTCGCTCGTAAAGAGCTCGATTTTAACAGCCGTTTATCGGCAACAGAAGCGTCACAAAAGACCGTGCGTTGGATTGTGGTGCCCTTTTTCAAAGTCGTTGCAGCAATTTCTGTCGGTTTCGGTGCAATGACATTCAACAACCTAAACAATATTGCAAGTGCCCTCGCCGATGTTGAAGCCGATATCTCTCACCTAAAGGCCAACGTTTCGAGTCCGAAGGAGGATTTCTCGAACCTTAGAAAAGAAATTACGTTTCTGCTGGAAAACGCGGTCTCAAAAGCGGACTTCCAACCCGTGCGAGAGGATGTCGAGCTCTAAAAAAGAGTACTGTCCTAAGAAACGACATCAAGTCCTTTATTCACACAATCAAAGCAAACTGACACATCGCCTTAAAACGCCGCACATTCACTAAAACTTTCGTTTACGCGAGTGTCAAGCATCTATAGACCTCTTGCGCAGCGTTCGCGAAAGCCAATGTGATTGATTCAAAACGTTCAGTTGGCGATGTGAAATCACCGTGTCTCAGCACTGTATGTTATATTTAATGCCGTTGATCATTCGTTATTTTATTTTCAAAATTACTACCAATTGAGTTGCGCTTATGAGGTTAGTTCTGCTTCGACACGCCATCGCTGAAGACCGTTATGTTTTTCATATGAGCAGCGACGGCGATCCGGATTCATTGCGTCCACTTACCAATCTCGGAATTAGCAGAATGGAGAAATCGGCTGCCGGACTTTATAAAGCACTGGATGGTGATGTGCAGAGAGTCGTTACAAGTCCTTACACAAGGTCTTTCCAGACCGCGGAAATCTTCTTAGAAGCAATACCGGAAACAAAACGTCCAAAATTAGAAATCTCAGACCTGCTTACTCCGGGCTGCAGCTTTCGTACAATTCGGCAGTGGCTGGAAGGTGTATCCGGTACCGTCGTTCTTGTCGGACATGAACCGGATATGAGTTGGCTGATGCAGCAATTTACCAGCGGTTCGAACACGCAGCTATTGAAGTTCGGTAAGGCTGCAGCTTGCATGATTTACTTTGAGCGCGATCCAATGAACTCTTTTGGAGTTCTTCGTTGGTTCATTACTCCGGCCATATTGCGTAAACTGGGCTCCGCGTGACAGCTTCAGAAAGCCTGAACAACCTCGGTACCAACTCCGAATTCGTCGCAGCCGCTGATTTAGGTTCGAACAGTTTCCATCTCGTTATTGCCCGTTACGACAACGATAGACTCGTTGTAGTTGACAGAATTAAGGAGATCGTGCGACTCGGTGGCGGACTGGACCATCAATCAAATCTAACTCCCATTGCTCGCAATCGTGCGATCGAGTGTTTACGAAGGTTTGGCCAAAGACTCCAGGATATACCTTCATCCAACATAAGAGCGGTTGCAACAAATACCTTTCGCAAGGCACAAAACGCTAATCAGTTCCTACCCGAAGCTGAAGAGGCTTTAGGTCATGCCATCGAAATAATTTCTGGCCGTGAAGAAGCTCGCTTGATCTACGAATCAGTTTGCTATGGCTTATCCATGAAAGTCGAAAATCAGTTGGTGGTAGATATCGGAGGTGGAAGTACTGAAATCATCGCCGGTGCGGAACACGACCCCCATTTGGTTGAAAGTCTTTATCTTGGTTGCGTCGGTTTAACAAGTTCTAGATTTCCAGATGGTCGAATCTCAGCTGATCGAATGGAGCGAGCTGAAATGGACGCACAACTTGAGGTGCGAACAATTCATCGTAAATTTTTGGATCATGGTTGGGAAAAAACCGTCGGCTGCTCGGGTACGATTCGAGCGGTTGCAGGAGCGATCCAACAATTGGGATTAAACATCGGAATTATTGATAAAGAGTCGCTGTTGGAACTGAGATCAAAAATACTCCAGTTTAAACATGCTTCGGATTTGATGGAACTCGGATTTGAGGAAAGCAGATGTGAAGTCATACCCGGAGGATACGCGATCGTTAGTGCACTGTTTACAATGTTTAACATTGACAAAATGGAAGTTTCCGAATTCGCATTGCGCGAAGGTGTGATGTATGAATTATTAGGGCGCCTACGTAATGATGATGCACGTGAAAAAACGGTCTACTCTTTGGTTGATCATTGGTCAGTCGATCTAGAGCATGCGAGACGAGTTCAAGAAATTGCTTTGGATATGTATGATCAGAATCTTAATAGTTGGTTCAAAGACATTCCGGAAACAAGGAACTTACTTTCTTGGGCTGCAATTTTGCACGAGATTGGTTTAACTGTCACATACTTAAACCATCATGAACACGGAGCTTATCTTTTGGAATTTACTGATATGGCAGGATTCTCCTGTCGTGAACAAGCTACATTGGCAATATTGGTAGGTTCTCACCGAATAATTTGGCCAGTGAACTTTAGCTCATTAATTGCGAAGTCCCATGTCCCAAAGAAAATCTTAAGAAGGTTGTGTGTATTGTTAAGACTTGCGGTTCTTCTCCATCGTCCCCGAACGGACAGATTCGACTTGACTATAGGCTGTCGTGCGAAAAAGAATTCGATCAGACTGCGATTCCCACGTGAATGGCTACTTCGACATCCACTGACTCTCGCAGATTTGGAGCAAGAAAAAATTAATTTGCGCGACGCTGATATTGATCTTCAAATTAAATCAGTCTGATGCACTCAGGGTGAGTCCGTTCCCAAATTCGTACGAATAACGACTAAAAGATTGCGTGTTAGAATTCGGATCATTGGCACTTCTGCTAATTTTATTTTTAAAACACAGTTACTCTATCGTTAAATGAAAATAATTGAATTACTGGCTACTTATCAATAGATTAGGAGGTTAAATTTGTGACAGCACCAAGAGCTCCGGATGAAACTCGAACGGTAACCGTAGATGGTTATCAAATTGTCACCTACAGTTATGGAAGTGGGGATAACGTACTGCTTTTGTTAAACGGCGGTCCTGGGCTGCCCTGTGATTACCTCCGCGACCCCCACATTCAACTCGTTGATAGCGGTTATCGAGTCGTAGCTTTTGACCAGTTGGGATGCGGACAATCAGATAAACCCGAAGATCCCTCTCTCTGGAATATTGCCCGTTATGTTGAAGAAGTAGAATCTGTCCGTAATCAAATTGGGTTGGAAAAATTCCACTTGTTAGGGCAATCTTGGGGTGGCTGGCTAAGTATTGAATATGCACTAACCTACCCCAACGACATTCGCTCCTTGATTCTTGCCAATACTTGTGGTGATTTGCCACACCTTACGCAGGAACTGAATCGAATGCGTGAAGCTCTGGGCAGTGAAACTGTAGCAATGATGTTGCATCATGAAGCATTGGGGCAGTTTGTTCATCCCGAGTATTTAGCAGCAATTACTATTTTGAACTACCGTCATGTTTGTCGAATCAAGGAAGAATGGCCAGCTTCTTTAATGGCTTCGCTGAACGACTGGAATATGGGCCCTTATGGAACGATGCAAGGACCAAACGAGTTTCTTTACATTGGAAATTTGAAAGATTGGAACCGCATTCCACAAATGTATAAACTGACGATGCCGACACTAATCATCACAGGTACGCATGACGAAATTGGACCTGCCTGTGCAATTCGAATGCACAACGTACTTCCCAATTCACAGGTTGTCGTGCTGCCGAATAGTTCCCATGTACCTTTTTATGAAGAACCCGAAGATTATTTCCGGGCTCTCGGCAAATTCCTCGCTGAAAATTAGCTTCTTGATTCACTTTATTGATAAGGAGGATTAAATTGGCTACGATCATGAACGCAGCGGTTTGTTACGGGTTTAAAAAACCTCTTGTGATCGATCGAATTCTTATCGATGAACCACGCGCTCATGAAGTAGAGGTGAAAATGACCGCATGCGCGATTTGTCATAGCGATATTCTCTATATGGATGGTGCGTGGGGTGGACGTCTACCAACTGTGTATGGCCATGAAGCAGCAGGAATCGTTGTAAGTTGCGGTTCGAATGTGACACATGTACAGCAAGGGGATTCTGTCATCATATCGCTTTTACGTTCTTGTGGAATTTGTTTCTTTTGTAATCGGGGTCTGTCAAATTTATGTGAGTATCACTTTCCGACGGATCAACCTAGACGTTTACAAGGACTGAATGGAATTGATATTCATCGTGGTTTGGGCACCGGGTGCTTTGCGGAATTTGCTGTCGTACATCAATCGCAAGTTGTGAAAGTTCCAACTGACATGAAACCGTCTACCGCTTCACTGCTTGCTTGCGGTGTGATTACCGGTTACGGTTCCGTTGTGCATACAGCATCCGTTAGTCCAGGCGATCACGTCGTTGTAATCGGTGTGGGAGGAGTTGGAATTAATTGCATTCAAGCCGCAGCTTATTGTTCGGCAGCGACAGTTACCGCAATTGATATTAACGAAGATAGATTGAATTCCGCGAAACGATTCGGAGCAACACATGCAGTAAATTCACAGCAGGATGATCCAGTTGATCTGATATTGAGCTTGACCGATAATCGAGGGGCAGATTTTGTATTTGTTGCAACGGGAAACCCTCATGCGAGCAACAGAGTTTTTCTCATGCTACGTCGAGGTGGAAAATTGATTCTCGTTGGAATGCCTCCGGTAGGAGCTGACTTTAAATTCGAAGCAGTCAATTTTATTGATGCCAATCAATCCATTCTCGGATGTAAGATGGGTGCCTGTAATTTGCAATCTGATATTCCAGAGTTACTGAATCTTTACGCTCGCGGTGAATTTGAAATTGACGAACTTGTTTCCACGGAATTCAGTTTTGAGAACATTAATGATGCACTAGACGCAACTCGTAACGGTGTAGGATTAAGAAACGTTGTCGTCTTCTGATTCCAACACCCAACAGTTCGAATTGAATTGGTTGAATGAAAGTGCAATAGGTTATTTTATTTTTGAAACACTCGGATGACGCAAACGAACATCAATCGAATTCTGTCTATGGAAGATAGATTGAAGACATCGAAATCAACTGAGATCAACATCTTGCAAATACGGAAGCCTGCATCCTGATTACCTTTAAAATCCTCGCTTAGATTCGGATTTACTTGTGACAGAAAGTCAAATAAGACATCACAAAAATTCAGTGTGTCCGTTCTGTGGATTACTCTGCGATGATATTGACATTGTTTCTGCAGATGGTAAACTGAACGCAGTGTCAGTTAACTGTCCAATCGCCAAAGCACTGTATCATGAGTCATTAAACCTTCCCGAAAAACCAGCTGAGATACGTGGCAGACGCGTTACCCACACTGACGCAATCCGCGAAGCTGCCCAACTTATTCGAAAATCCAAATCTCCGATAGTTGCAGGACTGCAAACTGATGTTGCTGGCGCCAGGTCCGCACTTGCTCTTGCGGACCGAATCGGTGCCGTCATCGCCGATGAACACAGTCGTTCCCATCACTTGGTCTCCGGTCGACTTCAAACCTATGGAGGATTCCTGACAACTCTGACCGAAGTAAAAAATCGTGCCGATCTCATAATTTTTCTAGGTGACAAACTGCTGTCTCAATTCCCTCGTTTACTTGAATGGATAGAGCTGGGGACCAATAGTGAATTTGGTTTCATATCTGATAGAAACTTCGCATGGATCGGTAAATGTTCGTCAAACGACTCAGCCCGTTTCGAAGAACCACCACTACTGCTTCAATGTGAGCTCGATCAAGTGGGACAGATTACATCCATACTAAGAGCAAGCTTCGAACCTCGAAGAAATGTGGTCCCTTCACCTGAACTCTTTCCTCGCAAGAGCATGAATCGGCTTGTGAATCTAATCAGGGACGCTCAGTATTCGGTGTTGTTGTGGTCTACGGAAGATTTCAATTTTTCGTTGGGCGATCTCGCGGTAGATGCCATATTTCGTTTGATCGACTCAATCAACCGAGAACGTCGCTGCGCTGGCATGCCTCTTTCAAATTCGTGTGCAACAACAACTGTAAACCAAGTTGCCACCTGGCAGTGCGGTAAACCACTTCCGTTGAATTTTCGTTCTGGTTCACCCGAATTTCACCCGACACAATATGCGTATGACTCAATTCTCGAACGAAACGATGCCGATCTCGTGATTTGGGTGGGGGGTTTAGAAAGAACTGTGCCAGCATTTGATACATCAGCCGAACTAATTCGCATTTCGACCAAAAATCCTGGTCATTCAGATGTCTTTATTCCTGTTGGCGTGCCGGGAATCCATCACAGCACTCATCTATTTCGAACAGATAGTGTCGTTTCTTTGTACCAAAAAGCGCTCACACAAAAGAAATGTGCATCAAGTGCAGAAATCATAAATGCCATTTTGTCTGAATTAGATAACTGATCGCATGTTAACTCGAATTTCTGGTGGAACAGTATACGACCCGATTAATCATGTGAACGGTGAAACCCGCGACATCTTTATTGAACAAGATCGAATCGTTGCACCGCCTGCAGCTGACGCAAAAATTGATCATTCGATCGATGCAAAAGGTCTAATCCTGATGCCGGGTGGAATTGACATTCATTCACACATCGGCGGTGGAAAGGGAAATATTGCCCGCATGATGATGACTGAGGACTGTGATTCACATCAAATCTGCGGCACTTCTCTATTAAGATCAGGTAGTGGACATGCTGCACCTTCAACATTTGTCACCGGCTATGAATATGCCAAACTTGGCTACACAATGTGTTTCGAACCGGCTGTAGCACCATCCAATGCAAGGCACGCACATCTCGAAATGAGTGATACCCCTCTGCTTGACACTGGAGGATATTTGATACTCGGTAATGATGAATATTTCCTGCAATTGCTGGCATCAAAATCAGATCCTCAACTGATTCGAGATTATGTCGGGTGGATGGTCAGTGCAACGCAATGCATTGGTGTCAAGATCGTCAATCCAGGTGGCATCAGTGCATTCAAGTTCAATCAACGTCAGCTAGACATTGACGAACCTCACAAGCACTATCAGATCACTCCCCGTCTGATCGTAAGTTCTATGGCAGCAGCCTTGAAAGATGTGAATCTCTCACATCCAATTCATGTCCACGCCAGCAATTTGGGAGTGCCAGGTAATTTTCGTTCGACACTGGATACCATTAATGCAACCGACGGCCTGCCTTTGCACTTGGCACATGTTCAGTTCCATAGTTACGGCGCAGAAGGAAAAAGAGGTTTTTCTTCCGCTGCATTGGAAATTGCTGAAAAAGTAAACGAAAACTCCCATGTGACAGTCGATGTTGGGCACGTTATGTTTGGTCAGACTGTTACGATCTCAGCGGATACCATGCAACAGTTTGCAAATCGCCATCACGGACACCCTCGAAAGTCAACTTTCATGGATATTGAGTGTGAAGCTGGCTGCGGAGTCGTTCCGTTCAAGTATCGTGCCAAGCAGTTCGTAAATGCACTTCAATGGGCAATTGGTCTCGAACTGTTTCTCACGATCAAAAATCCTTGGCAAGTATTTTTGACGACCGATCATCCCAACGGTGCGTCATTCACGACTTACCCACATTTAATTCGACTGTTAATGGATAAGAGTTATAGAGATGACAAGTTACTAAGCATCAATAGGTTTGCTCGACAAGCGAGCAATGTCGAACATATCAGCAGAGAATATTCACTTTACGAAATTGCAATTATTACCCGCGCAGGCCCCGCATTGTCACTAGGGTTGAAAGACCGCGGGCATCTTGGGCCTGGTGCGGTTGCCGACGTCGTTCTCTATCGGCCTAATGAAAATTGGGAATTCGTATTTCGACATCCCGCAAGAGTGATCAAGGATGGACAATCTGTTGTTAATGAAGGGAATATTGTTAAGATAATACCTGGTAAATCGCATTCTGCCGATCTTCAGTTCGACCATGGGATCGAAAAACATTTAGCATCCTATTTTGAATCAAGCAGGACGGTGAGCATGTCAAACTTCAAAATCAGTGACGATGAAATGTCCAACTCAATCGGCTCTTCGCTGGTACGTCACTAACAGCTGAAGCAACCATGCGGAAATTCGTGAACGACGTCGCAATTCGCAATACATTTGCTGAAGCGTTCCCGATGACGGCGACTCGACTCATTATTACAGCTTGTAACAGAAAATGGGTAAATCATGCGATTAATTCAATAACTGGATTTGCTACATCGGTAATCGCATGCAAGCTTGAAGCCGGCTTGGAACAGAATTTAGACGAACAACAGACGCCAGATGGACGTCCTGGAGCAGCTGTTCTGTTTTTCGCCATGTCGGCAAGTCAATTGGAACAGCAGGTTAGAGACAGAATCGGTCAGTGTGTTCTGACCTCGCCCAGCAGTGCCGCATTTGCCGGAATTGACCAAGGAAAACCTGTTCCCATGGGTAGAGTATTGCGCTACTTCGGTGATGGGTTTCAGATCTCCAAACAGATTGGCAAAAAGCGCTATTGGCGAATACCAGTGATGGACGGTGAATTCATTTGTGAAGATGTCACCTATCGAGTGAACGCAATTGGGGGTGGCAATTTTCTGATTATCGCGCGGGAATATGACTCCGCACTGCAAGCTGCAGAAAGAGCAGTCGAAGCAATCGCCCCTTTGTCAGATGTGATCACTCCATTCCCTGGTGGAATCGTGCGTTCCGGGTCCAAAGTTGGCTCCAAATATAAGGCGTTAATCGCATCGACGAATGAGTGCTATTGCCCAACGCTTCGAGGACTTGTCAATTCTGGCTTGTCTGAAAATTCCAATGCGGTTCTGGAGATCGTCATTGACGGCCTCAGCGTAGAAGCGATCGACGAAGCTATGCGAGTTGGTATCGCTGCCGCTTGTGGCGACAGCGCCGACAGTGGATTAGTTGAGATTACGGCTTCAAATTTTGGCGGGAAGCTTGGCAAATTTCACTTTCACCTGCATGAACTGGTAATATGAAGTCACTTACGTTTTCATTGACCAATGCTCCTGACTACGATGTGGATGTCCATCAGTTAAATCCAACTTCGTTGCAAAATAAATCTCTCAAGGAAATTCATGAAATTCCACTTCAGCATAATAATATCAAGATACGCGTTGCGGACCTGTTTGTCATTTCAGGACAGAACCGTTCCAGAATTGTGATCGAGAATTCTAATTCCAAGCTCAATAGACTCGGGGAAGGAATGACTGAAGGGACTCTGGATATAGATGGCGACGCAGGAGCATATGTGGGAAGGAAAATGTATGGTGGGAAAATTAGGGTCACAGGGAACGTTGGACATTTTTTCGGATGCTCCATGCGCGGTGGACTGGTTCAAGTGAACGGTAGCGCTGGCGACTTCGTTGGCGCTGGAGAACCGGGCAGCAAGCATGGAATGATCAATGGCCAAATAATCATATCCGGCAACGCTGGGAACCGTTTGGGAAATAGAATGAGACGCGGCTTGATCTCTGTCAGTGGCGAAGTTGGGATCGGCGCTGGTGCAGAAATGATCGCAGGAACAATTTTGTTGTTGGGAAAGTCGGCGAAATTACCGGGACTGCAGATGAGAAGAGGAAGTATCATCTGTGCAAGACATCCTGAACTGCAAACTGATTCCTTCCATCAACAGAATTTTCAATCGTTCGGACTGCTGAAGTTAATTCAAAAACTGCTTGATCAGTCTGTCTCAAGAATCAATTTATCTGAATTTCTCGGTCAACCTAAGTACAGATACGTTGGGGACCTGTGTTTTGGGGGAATGGGTGAAATTCTCACTTTCCATGAGTGAGGCTAAGGCTGACTGGCTCATCTTTCAAACTAGGAGAATATTTGTAAGTTGAGAGCTGGAGTTACGTCTAAAATTTGTGAAAGTACAATATAGTACGCAGACAATCTCCTGCAGCATTATTCTTTTTTCGAGAAACGCAGCAGGAAATTTTATTCGTCATCAGTGAATCAGTCCGGCAGGCAATACTGCACGTTGATTACGGTGTAATATTTTGATTTTATTTTAGATAAAAAATGAACTCTGTTATTGAAATCACAAGAGCAAAGCAGAGCAATCTGCCGCAAATAGACTTTGGGAATTTACAGTTCGGTTCGGTATTCAGTGACCACATGTTTGCGATGGAATACGTGGATGGAAGCTGGCAGAACCATAGGATCGAGCCATTCGGTGCGATTGAAGTTCATCCTGTATCCGCTTCACTCCATTATGGGCAAACAATTTTCGAGGGATTGAAAGCGTATCGCGGGCCTGACGGCCAAATACGAGTGTTTCGACCTGAAATGAATCATCAACGAATGAATTCCTCCTGCGAGAGGATGTGTATGCCTAAAATCGACGAAAAAACGTTCATAGATGCCATTCAACAGCTCGTTCATACTGATCGAGATTGGGTTCCACCTGGAGAAAAACAAGCACTCTATATTCGTCCAGTCATGTTTGCAAACGAAGGGCAGTTGGACGTACGGCCCGCAAATCGATATAGATTCCTGATCATTACTTCCCCAGTCGACAGTTATTTTGGAATGAACACTGTTGCAGTCGCATTAAAAGCAGAAGAAAAATTCACTCGAGCAATCCAAGGAGGAACTGGATTCGCAAAAGCTGGTGGAAACTATGCCGCCACTTTTCTTGCGACCAACGAAGGCAGAAAAGAAGGTTTCGCACAGATTCTTTGGTTGGATGGCGTCGAACACCGATATGTAGAAGAAGTCGGTCAAATGAACATCTGTTTTTATCTTGACGGAAAACTTATCACACCACAGCTAAGAGGAACCATTCTGCCTGGAGTCACGCGGGACAGTGTGCTTCGTCTTGTGAATGACATGGGAATTGAATGTGAAGAAAGACTGATTGACATTCAGGAAATAATTGACGGTTCCATGAACGGCACTCTTCAAGAAGCTTTCGGTTGTGGAACTGCGGCAATTATCACCGCAGTAGGAAGCATAGGTTATCGCGGCAGGAAATACGAGATCAACTGTGGAAAAACTGGTCCGCTCAGCAAAAAGCTCTTCAAACAGATTATTGGAATACAGAGAGGTGAGATTGAAGACCCCTATGGGTGGACCAAAGTGATACCTAATCATTAGTTCTAAATCGAAAATCCAGCATCTTCAAGAAATTGCTCCGATTCAATGTGGGGTCCGGCAAAAGAAAAAGCAATTACTCACAAACTATTCCGTCACCGTCACCATCTCTCATATAGATGTATGCAGGATGGTCTCGTCTAACAGGCGCAATTCCATGCTTTCGCGCTTCAGAACATGTAATGCGCCCATTGCCGTTTTCATCCCATATCGCTAGCGGATGATTGGACTCTAGAGCAGATGGCTGATTTTTCTCTAAAACAGGTTCAGGTTGATTGTCGACGCACTTAAGATGAATCATATCTGTTGAGTCGCATTGAGACAAAACCGCAGACAAGGCTTCAGCTTCCCGACGGTCGACAGTAAGCTGATACTTCGTCTTAACGTCAATGACTCGCTTTGCAAACCAGCACTGATTCAGATCGGGCAGCCATTCAGCTGCATCGCGATCCCTTTTCTGATGCCGATTCACGGATGGGCTAGCCAGCGTTAAATTCAGTAAATCATGTGAAAACTCTCGTTGAACTCGCTCACCTGACGCACACAATCCGCTGTCGTGTGCTTCAGACCTAGCAACAATATGCTCAATGTCAGTCTCTCGAACACTCTTGAAACATCGACCGGTATAAGGTCCATAAATTCGTCCCATCGACTCGACAATTCTTTTCTCAACAGACTGAGAATAGGGATAGCTTTTGGAGCTGTAGGGGGTGCAGCGATGTTCCGGAGCAATTTTAAGGCCCATCCAGTAAGTTTCCGCAGAAGTTTGTCCGAACACAAGAAACAGTGATAGCCCGACCAAGAACAAAAATTCAGGCTTGATTAAATGAATCAGGTTTCTAGCTTGAATCTGATTCAAAACGTTTTTCAACTTTTGGTGAGGAACAAGCTCTGACTATATTTTAGAAACGAAACGATGCGACGACCGCATTGAAAGAATTGACAAAAGGTGTGGGTCGTGCAGGAATCGAACCTGCGACACTCTGATTAAAAGTCAGATGCTCTACCGACTGAGCTAACGACCCAGATGCAATTTGACTGTCAAGAAAAATTAAAGCAAGTTCTTGGCACTTCTCTGCGAGATCTTCCCACTTTCAATGCCAATTTGACTTATACGCTCATCCGCCTCGCGGTAAATCTAAGGAGTGAAGCAAACTTCGGTCAAGAACTCGTTAGTTACAATAAAAAGCGGAGTGGGCAGAACAACCCTCACCGCCAATCAAGCGAATATTTTATCACACGGCAGTCCTTCTATTTTTTATGATGGACTCCTCAATTTCCGAGACAGCAGAACTAATTTTGAATTTTTGCTAGATTTAGGAGTATTTTACACAGGTTGGACCTGACTCGTTTGGGTCAAGTTTCAACTTGAATTGCCACTGAGCTTGATGGGGCGGTTTCTCTTGAAAGTAGTAGGAAACCGACGATTCGCTCTACAAAATGGTAAATTTCAGACAGAAAATCCCTTACTTTAGATGACAGAATCAATTCACCTTGATTCGAATCGAGGTTCAGCTACGTCAGTAAGAAAAAATTATTCTAATGCACGACCAGAGGCTGTTTAAATAACGCTCAGACTTTGGACAAGACTATTCGTTTATCCGGTTGTCGTGCTCGAATGCCGAAAATATACTTGAACAAGGGCTTACATAAGGTGCATTTGTCTTCAGTCTGCAGCGAAGACGTTTCAATCAATCACTGGTTAGATCAGCGTCAGTCTCAGGAAATAGTACCATCATCAGGCATTGTCTGGCGCTGAATTCGGATAGATGAATGTTCCTGAGACTTTGGGATGCTTTTTTGCATCGAGGGCATTAGTCCCAGAATGAACAAACACAAATTGCGTATTATCAGACTCGGTCTTGTAAATTGAATCAATTAACCAAGCCTCCATAACAACTTTAAGGAATTCATTTCATAGCATGAGTTTACGATTTACGCGCAAGAACTCACCGGTTTTTGATTCATTACATCCTTCATTTTGCCGTGTCACAAGCTGCTCTAATGATGTAGCTTTTTTTCTTCTTCAGTTTATCTTTTTGCAATTTATTGTAAGATAATCCTGTAGGAAGCAATTGCGTTCAAGCCCATATTGATCAGTTGATTTTGCAGCTCGCCTGCACTTTTAGTGCGTAGAAGGTGAAAGCATTACTGGAAATATATCTGTTGAGTGATTTCTGAAATTAGTGTGGGTATACAAACTAGAGCGGCACACGAAAAAACTATTAAAAACTTTGCAGATTCAAGCAGCTGAACAAAGTAAATGAAGGAAGGCAATTTACAGGTCGAATTGGAATTGGCCAGTCACACAGGAGCTTGTAATTTTTAGCGTCCCGCGCTCTAATTTTTTTTATAAATGAATTTGTTCACAAATTTTTGTCTAGTAATTTGCAAGTAGGCTGATTTCATTAATGCAAGACTCGCCAGCCATTGATTGGATCACTATAACGGGGTTCAAGAGCATTTCTAGCATTCAGCGCTTAAAACTCAACCCAATTAATGTACTAATTGGATCAAACGGGTCCGGCAAATCCAATTTTCTGGAAGCCTTCTCTTTCTTGAACGCAATACGCAGTGGTCGTCTACGACATTACGTACGGCAGGCAGGCGGAGCGAATAATGTACTGCATTTTGGCGTTAAAAACACTCAAAAACTAACTCTCCATGTTTCCTTTGAGAATGAAAATAACCAGTACCGAATTCAGTTGAGTCTCGACAGTCGCGACAATTTGTTTCCGTTTGGTGAAACCTTGTTTTTTGGGGACAAATCGACTTACCGTCAGCCATACGAGAAGTGTATTTCTGATAACAACGGTGAAGCCGGAATCAGCGTCACGATGACTCGTGGAATTCCAAGTTACATTCAAGATGGACTCGATAGTTGGCGTCACTACCATTTTCACGATACTAGCCGAACTTCACCGTTAAAAAGAACAGCAGACGTACACGACAATAGATTCCTGCGCCCGGATGGCTCGAACCTCGCTGCTTTTCTCTTTTACCTGCAGAAGTGCCATGAAAAATCGTATGAACTTATCAAACGAACCGTACGACTGGCTGCACCATTCTTTGACGATTTTCAACTTGCACCGCAAAAGCTGAATGAAAATAAAATTCGTTTCGAGTGGAAACACCGAAATTCAGATGCCTATTTTGATTCGTCGTCACTTTCAGACGGTTCACTTCGATTTATCGCTCTTGCGACTTTGCTCCTCCAACCTGCAAAGCTACAGCCGTCAGTCATCATCATGGATGAACCAGAACTTGGTTTGCACCCATATGCTATTACTCTATTAGCCTCCCTCATTAAACAGGCTTCAACGAATTCGCAAACTATTTTCGCTACGCAGTCATCTCTGTTGTTGGACAATTTCGAACCAGAGGACGTACTCGTCGCAAAACGAGAAGATGGCGCTGCCAAATTCACCAGATTAAATTCTGAAAGCCTTGACAGCTGGCTCGAACATTACAGTCTCGGGCAACTTTGGGAGAAGAATCAGTTTGGAGGCCGCCCTTCACCAGAGACTGGAACCAATCATTCAGATTAATGTTTCGATTGTTAGTTCACGTAGAAGGCCAAACCGAAGAGAGTTTCGTCAATGAGATTTTAGCGCCACATCTTTCTAATTTCGGATATTCTTCAATCGGAGCTAGATTGATGGGAAATGCCCGACAGCGCTTTCGACGAGGCGGAATTAGAACCTGGCCCACAGTTCTGCGGGATATAGCTCATCACCTTCGTGAGGATGAGGGTTGCTTTGCGACTATTATGGTAGACTATTATGGTCTACCGATGAGCGGGAACGGTGCATGGCCAGGCCGCGCAGAGTCGACAAGCAGTCCATCCGCGATGAAAGCCAAAATTGTAGAGGACCGCATATTGCAAGATGTTCAGTCAAAAATGGGTAATGCCTTCTACATAAATCGTTTCGTTCCTTACTTGATGATGCACGAATTCGAGGCGCTTCTCTTCAGCGACTGTACGAAATTCGGTAACTTAATCGGGAAACCGGAACTTATCAAAAAATTTCAACAGATTCGAAATCAGTTTGCGAATCCCGAAGAGATTGACGAAACACCCAATCAAGCCCCTTCTAAACGAATCCAAGCACTCGTTGAAGGCTATGAAAAACCGCTTTTGGGAACACTTACCGTATTAGATATCGGTTTGGATCAAATCCGTACACAATGTCCAAATTTCTCCAACTGGATGGACAGACTAGAAAGTCTTCCAACGATTGAAACGGACACTTGAATTGAATTCTCGATTTTCAGTGAAAATCTGCAAATCGACTGCTCATCGTACGCTGAATTGATCTGGTCCGGCACAGGTTCAGGCCTGCTTCGCCATCCATTATTGCTGCCTCGAGCACGCAATCACGAAAAGTCATTTCATTCAGTTCACATATGTTGCGAACAGTCGAAACATTTGAGCTCCAAGAAATTCAGATTTCTGGTCGAAATGCTGGCGCCTGCCTAGGGCGAGGACATACGATGTCGTCTCAGTCGGGAACGAGTCGCCGTAAACCCAATTTGTCAGATTCAGACAACGGAGTGAACTTTCCGTTCGGGAACTAGAATGTTACATCCAATAAAATTTCTGAAAACGCAAGTTAAAGATCATGCAGACCGCGTGTTTTTCGGTCTTGATTCTCATGGGTGATGGTAGGTTAAAGGGACATCGAACCATCAATTCTTCAGCTTTTTTCAACGTGAACCAATACCCATCCTTCACTTGGATCAACAGTTATGAATTCACCGGTCTGAATTTCAGAAGTAACATCCACACTGAACTCATGAACAAGCGCAAGATTGGCAAACGCTGCTCCCTGTGCCAATATTGGATTGGTTGAGTTCAGCACCAAAGCACGGGGCGCCATTTTCCTTGAAACCATGTCATACAGCATCCAGGAAGTCGCAACACCCCCTTTTGCAGTGTTTAGAACTAAAATTTTGTCTACATAAGATTGACCATGGAGAGAATGAGCTGGTCGAGAAAATACTCCTCGAATTCGATCAAGGTCATAGCGGGCACTAAAGTTGTCATTTGCACAAATTGCGATCCCGCTCACTCTCTCCCCAATTCCAACGGAGCATGTGTATTTTCTATCAGCAATCGTCATAGTATTCCTGTCACTGCTGCGTTAATACACTGTTCCGTTGTAGCTAGCATTGGTTCATAACCGTATCCAGCAATTATGTTGACCAGTTTTGCTGAATTACTTACTAAAGTCTTCCAGTCATTTGCCTGGGCCAGTTCGCGAGCATACATCTGATAGAAACAAACACCACTTAGCAAAACAGCGCCACTCTGTTCTAAGCAATCGGTGATTCCAAATCGGTCACAGGCGTGTTTAATCTCAGGTGAAGTTGCGACAAACAGTTGAGTGTTGCGGTGTACCCTGCGACCATTGAGTATTGCAACAATATCTTGAATCTCGAACAAAGAAAGCTGCGGGGCTGCAAATACCACTACATCAACAGGAATGTTTTGGCTGGCATTGGCGTAAAGATCTTTAATGTCATCAAAGTCAATTCTTGCAGTTCTGTCATTTCCGATGTTCCCAAGTGGCGTCTTATTCTCTGCTTCCGGTGAAATTCCCTCCAGCAGATAAAGTGGTACGGAGCCATAACTCGCAATGGCAGCGCCCAAGTGTTTCAAAGCATCTGAACTCGGTTGGACATCAACACCGGTGATGAACGGAGTAGACCAGTATGAGCCACTCAATTTTCCAATCACTGCGCCCAGCGCTCCCCAATCGGAGAGAGTTTTCGGCTGAAAATCTACAATAAAGAGATGTGTTGGAATTCTTTGGTCATCGAGATGATAACCATACCGAGGCACGCATCCGGTGAGCGCAGCCGCCAAACCTGCTGGTCCGCCCTCAAAATTACTGCGGGCGCCAAACACACTATTCGCATAAATTGTAGAACCCGTATCACCAAAAGCAATATGCTCGCCAAATACGGGCGGAACTACCGACTGATAATTGATGCAGGTATCGGTCATAAGAATGCCCATTCTCTTCAGAGCTCTTGTCGTTCGCTGCTCGCGGTCTACAAATTCCTCCGATTGATTCAATTTCTGATAAGCACACAAATCAATTCCACGCGGATCCGTAATCGCTGGTATTGCTACGGTTCTCTGATCAAGCACGTGACTGGCTAAATGTTCCAAATGAACGATACCGGCTTCACCGAGTGACTCGGTGTCACACATAATGTGAGCCTGGGATACCGCTACAAAATCGGAAGCTCCAAAAAAATGTGCGACCTGCATCAGCTGCTGCATCGCCCACTGGCGTGGATAACCGTATTGGCCATCCAACATGTCTTGTTGATATTGTGAAAGTTTGATACCTGTTCGCACTACGCTAATAAATTTTCATCTTATTTCATATGAATACAGGCTAGATTCGATGCGTGTTCAGATCGTTTTAGATCAAATCAAGGAAATTGAACGTGTTCCACGCAAGAAACCTATTAAAATCATACTAACCTGTAATTCTTCTGGGTTGAAAGAATGCACACTTTGCGAAAAACATTTCTAAATTTTAACATGATGTGCTAAGTCAGCCAGAAACAGCCTTATCTCAATCAAATTTTTCAGGGAAAACGAAATGCTAAAAAAAATTGTTCTATCTTCGGCGGTTGGTTTACTACTGTTTTCGTCCAGTGTATTTTCAGCGACAGTCAAACTCGGTTTCGTTACTACTCTAAGTACGCCCGCTGCTGTAATTGGAAATGATATGCGTGATGCCGTTGAGCTTGCTCTCGAACACATCGGTCACAAAATGGGTGGAGCTGACGTTGAAGTCATCTACGCTGATGATGAGTTTAATCCACAGAAAGGAAAGCAAGCGACCGAACGTCTCGTCACTCAAGACAAAGTTGACATCGTTTTCGGTTATATCTGGTCGCATGTACTCCTAGCGTCTGCTACAACAGTCTTGGACGCTGGAAAAATATTAATTAGTGCCAATGCCGGACCTTCTCAGCTCGCTGGTAAGAACTGCCACAAAAACTTCTTTAACATTTCTTGGCAGAATGATCAGACTCCAATGGCAATGGGTGAAGTTTTGAACCAGCGCGGTGTCAAGACTTTGTATGTCATCGCACCACTCTACGCTGCAGGCAAGAATATGGTTGCTGGCGTAAAGCGAACATTTAAGGGCGAAATCGTTGGTGAAGATATGACGAAGTGGCCCGATCAAATTGATTGGGCATCAGAACTGTCGACTGTCAAGGCAGCAAATCCGGATGGTGTTTTTATTTTCTATCCGGGAAAACATGGGCCTGCTTTCATTAAGCAATATGAGCAGGCAGGATTGTCCGACAGTATTGATTTGTATACCGTATTTACCGTTGATGCACTTAGCCTGCCTCGATTTCAAGCTGCAGAAATGAATGGCGTGCTCGGAACGACCATGACACAGTTTTGGGCTGCTGATATTGATGTAGAAGCTAATAAGAAATTCGTTGATGGCTTCAAGGCAAAATATGGAAAATACCCAAGCTTCTACGCTGCGCAGAGCTATGATGCCGTAATGTTCATCAAAGGCGCAATCGATGCAACGGGTGGCGATGTCAGCGATGTTGACGCACTCCGCGCAGAATTAGAAAAAGCTGATTTTCCTTCAGTGAGAGGAGATTTCGCGATGGGACCGAATCATTTTCCAATTCAAAACTTCTATAGTCGAGAAGTAGTCGTAGATGGGGATGGTGTTTGGACTACTTCAGTTCGAGATGTCGTGCTGAAAGATCATCAGGATGTTTACGCAGCCGAATGCAACATGTAAAGACAAGCTGTCAAACGCTGTGCCGAACGAATTTTGAGTTTCAAGATGCGTTAGACCCTCACGAATCATTTTAATTTGCTGAAACTGCAAGGTTTGGTGTATAGAGCCTTGCAGTTTCAATCCAAGGATTGATATTCGAACAGGCTGAGGGAAATGCTGCTCTTCCGTGACGAGGTTCTCCCTCTTTCGCTGCCAAGTTCAAACGTCAAAGACATGCTGATAGTAATTGGTGCAACCGCACGACTCCTTCTGAGCAATTGCGTTTTCTTATCTTAAGTTTGGTAATCTCCGTTGGAATGGACTTTACTAATTGAGCAGGTAATTAACGGTATTCAGTTTGGAATACTGCTTTTTCTTCTCGCTGCGGGCCTTACGCTTACGTTTGGCATCATGGACCTTGTCAATCTCGCTCACGGCTCCATGTATATGCTCGGCGCCTTTATCGGAGCTACGATTTATTTGTGGACCGGTTCATTCATCGCCGCCATACTGTTGGGAGTTCCTATCGTTGCAGGGATTGGAATTCTAACTGAAATAACAACACTTAAATCCTTATATCAGCGCCATCATCTTGATCAAGTCCTAGCTACATTTGGGTTAATTCTTTTCTTCAACGAACTCGTTCAGATTGTATGGCCGCTCGATGGGTTGACGGTGCCCTTTCCATCCTACCTAACATCGACCGTAACGCTGTTTTTCGGCATTGAGTATTCGGTATACCGACTCATGATCATCATTGCTGGAGTCGTTGTCGCAATTGGCATGTGGCTGTTGGTTTCCAAAACCAGGCTGGGCATGCTAATTCGAGCAGGTGCATCGGACCGTCAGATGATCGACGCACTCGGCACAAATATCCGACTTTTGTTTACTTTGGTATTTGGAATCGGTACGGCATTAAGTGCGCTTGCAGGCATACTCATGGTCCCTATCCTTGGTGCAAATTCAGGAATGGGAGAGCAAATCATCATCGTCGCGTTCGTGGTCATCGTAATCGGTGGAATCGGCTCTATCCGGGGAAGCTTTGTCGCTGCTTTAATTACGGGTTTGATTGATACGCTTGGGCGTTCGTTTTTAGACGTGCTTCTGTCTCTATTTATTAATGTGAATGCGGCTGAAGCCGCGGCTCCGGCCATTTCGTCAATGTTGATCTACATCTTTATGGCCTGCATCCTTTTCTTCAAACCCACCGGAATGTTTGGAAAATAGAGGATCTAAGGGGAGCCAGCTTGACTTCAAAATTCAACAGCCTCTCGGACCGACGCAAGCTGCTGGGTGCTTTTGTGCTCGGTTTGTGTGCCATTGTTCCCGTCCTGGCGACCATATTCGACGAACCGTACTACATTAATCTGTTCGGGAGAATTATGATTTGGGCAATTGCCGCAATCAGTTTGAATCTAATTCTTGGATATGGCGGAATGATTAGCTTCGGACACGCTCTTTACCTTGGAATTGGTGCCTATGTTGTTGGAATATGCGCTTACTACGAAATTTACAGCGCCTATATACAAATACCATTGGCGATCGGTGTAGGAGCTCTAGTTGCATTCATATTTGGGGCCATCAGCCTGCATACGCGCGGTGTGTATTTCATCATGATCACGATGGCCTTGACCCAAATGATTTACTTTCTCTTCATCAGTATTGAAGAGTACGGAAGCGATGATGGTCTGATCATTTACACGCGTACGGATTTTGGCACGAATCTGCTGAATCTCGACAACCCGATTCAGCGTTACTACCTGATATTCGCAACGTTGGCCGCAGGCCTATATTTTTCACACCGATTTATCCACTCTCGATTCGGCTATGTTATTCGCGGTGCGAAGTCCAATGAACTTCGCATGGAAGTCATTGGATTCCCCACATTTCGATACAGGCTGATCTGCTTCGTCATAGCAGGCGTAATTTGTACGCTGGCTGGAGTTCTGAGTGCGAACGTTGAAAAATTTGTTAGTCCAGACTTCATGCACTGGACCCGGTCCGGCGAGCTCATATTCATGGTAGTGCTTGGCGGCATGGCAAGCATCATAGGTCCTGTAACAGGAGCGCTCGTATTCTGGCTGCTGTCAGAAGTTCTCTCTAGGATTACAGAACACTGGCACATTATTTTCGGGCCCTTTCTGATCTTGGTGGTTCTGCTGTCGCCACGTGGGATCGATGGTTTGCTTCAAGGAAAAGGAAAGAAAAACTGGAATGACTGATCATCTATTGAAAATCAGGGGCTTAAATAAAAGATATGGAGGTGTATTGGCTGTTGATAACGTTGATTTAAAGGTTAGAACAGGTGAGATTCATGCACTCATTGGCCCTAATGGTGCAGGTAAAACAACACTTATCTCTTTAATTTCCGGCATTATTCCTCCCGAATCCGGAAACATTGAATTCGAAGGCCGTTCAATCACAAAACTCAATGCGCCGTCTCGCTCCCTGCTGGGACTTGCGCGTTCATTTCAGGTTACTTCCATACTGAAAGACTTTACCTGCCAAGAAAACGTTGCTCTGGCAGTTCAGGCACATTACGGTCACAGTTTTAATTTTTGGCATCCTGTTCGCAAGGAAAATAGCATTCAGGAGCGGGCAATCAACGTACTGGAATCAATCGGAATCGCAAAACATCGCAGAACCCTTGCATCACAGCTCGCTTATGGAGAACAGCGTCAGTTGGAACTCGCAATCGCTTTGGCGATGGAACCTAAATTGTTGGTGTTAGACGAACCCTTAGCAGGTATGGGAAGAGAAGATTCCGCAAATATCGTACGACTGCTTAAAGATCTGAAAAGCCGCTATACGATTTTATTGGTGGAACACGACATGGACGCAGTGTTTGCGCTGGCGGACCACATTTCGGTCATGGTTTACGGACGGGTGATCGCCGATGGGAATCCGCTTGCCGTCCGAGAGGACAAATTTGTGCGAACGGCATATTTAGGACACGATGACTGACGATGCTTGCCATCTCTAAAATTGACTCCTTTTATGGCGACACCCAAGCTTTGTTTCAACTTAGTTTAGAAATTCAAGAAGGCGAAATTGTGACTTTGCTGGGTCGAAATGGAATGGGCAAAACCACAACCGTTCGTTCAATCATGGGACTGATCAAGCCCAAACGAGGTGAAATCAAGTTTCAGGGGCGGGACATCACTGGCTGGCCGCCATACCGCGTCGCTAAGGTTGGGGTAGGTCTTGCTCCAGAAGGGCGACATATCTTTCCCAATTTAAGCGTGGGGGAAAATTTAACCGCCACTGCCCACAATATAAATCAGCTTGCAGACCCGTGGAATTTGGATCGGATATTGGCTTTGTTTCCGCCACTTGAACCAAGAATAAAAATATTGGGAGGGAGAATTTCAGGTGGAGAGCAACAGATGCTTTCCATAGGAAGAGCCTTGATGACCAACCCAAAATTGCTTTTGCTGGATGAAGCAACCGAAGGTCTATCGCCACTGCTCAGAAATCAGATCTGGAACAGCATCATGCGATTAAAGGATAAAGGTCAGTCCATACTGCTGATTGATAAGAATCTAAAATCCTTATTGAAAGTTGCGGACCGACACTATATTGTCGAGAAAGGACAGATTGTATGGACTGGCAACTCCGATAAATTCAGTACCAGTCCAGATCTGCAGAAACGCTACATTGGCATTTGACGGAGTTCGAATTATGGATAAATCCACCGGAATTTCTCACTTACAAAACACCGTCTCGCTTCATTTTGTCTAAACGACGCCGCGCAGAAAACGCAGACCTGCTAGCAGGATAGAGTTCGACCACCTGATTTAGGTAATTCCCAGCCTTTTCGTAGTCGGCCAGTTCATAGAATACGTAGCCGATTTTCAGCATTGCATCCGGAGCACGTTGGCTGTCTGGAAATTCTTTCACAACTTTCTCGAAAACCGGTAATGCTCCTTCATAATTCTGAGTGACGTAGTTGGCTTCTGCAATCCAATACCAGCCGTCATCAACCAACTGACTGTTCGGAAACTGCTCAACCAATCTACCAAATTCAGCGATAGCGTCTTCATACTCTCCGTCACGCAATGCGCGAAATGCTTTATCGTAGACCTCTCGATCACCCTCCTCACGCGTAACTTCCACTTGGATTGGCGCTGTAGAATCCTCATCCGAAGTCGATTGTTCAACGCTGCTCTCGTCTGAGGTCTGCGGTTGAACTGAACTGTCGTCAGATGTTGTCGTCGGTGTCGAACTTTCAGAAGTGTCGGTTGTCGCTTCCGATGTGCCTGCTGCCGAAACTGAACGACGCTCCAATTTACGCAGGCGTATATCAATATCGTTATACAGCTGACTCATTCGCTTCTTGTTTCGGCTCAATTCGAGCTCCAGCAACTGCACACGCTCTCTCAATTGTTTCAGTTCGTTGGTCGTCTCCGTAACAAGACCGAGAGCGCCTTTATCTGCTGGCTCTGCGACCCCAGTATCAGATTGCGCATTTGGGACGGTTTCACATCCCATTGTGAACACCAGGGAAAGTGTCAGCAGGCTCAGACCCAAATATTTACATTGATCAACAAACACTTTCACTTTCCCCAAACTTTCCTGACTAAATCAACTAATTCTGCGACTGCCGAATCTAAAATCAGTAATCAAATTCAGCACGCCGATTAAGACGCCAGGCTTCCTCGTTCGATTCCATCACCGCTGGCTGTTCCTCACCGTATGAGATAACGTTGATTCTGGAAGCATCAACGCCAAACTCTTGAAAGTAGCGACTGACTGCTACAGCGCGTTGATCACCGAGTGCTAGATTGTATTCACGCGTGCCTCTTTCATCGGCATGACCCGCAATAATAATTGTAGCATCTGGATTGCTGACAAGAACCTCCGCGTGAGCCTGAATAATCACCTGCCCTTTTTCACTAACGATGGACTCGTCAAAATCAAAGTGAATGGTTCTTGTATCAAGCGGTGCGGGCTCCGAATCGGCTAATCCTTCACCCTCCACGCTTTCGCCTTCACCAACTCCACTCGTGGTACCGTCATCAGTCACATCCGCTTCGCTCGTCACACTGTCGTCGCCACGGCCATCAAGAGCTGGGCTGGCACAACCGGTGACGACGAACAAGATGAATGTGGTTAGCAAAATGGCAATTAATGTTCTGATCTGTTGCATTTGATCGTTTTCTCCTATGATTAAGTTAAACTATTGATTGGTTTCCCAAGAAACCTGCTTCACTACTCCGCCTTTTACCGCGATTCTCGACTGCGTGGAACCGTCTGGCGATACAATTCGTAAATGTCGATCCTGACCTTCTACAACGTAAATCAACATGTCTCCATGTGGAGAATAGTTAATTGAATCATCGATATAGGTTGATGACACTACATTTAGTTCATTCAAATCCAAATCATAAATGGCAACTCGACTGCTATTGGATTCGCTTGTAATGAGAGCCAACTTATTTTCAGATGGATGATAGCGGGCCCCTGAATTTGATTTTCCTACAACAGTCACACGCTCACTGCGGCTGTCTAAATCAAGTGATTTTCTATAAATCTGAGCATTTTTTCCGCGATTTGATGTGAAAATGATGTGTTCGCCATCTGGTGACCAAGATGCTTCTGTGTCAATTTGAGTGTTTTTTGTCAGCTGTCGCAGTTTGCGGGTTCGCAAATCAAGAATGTAAATGTCAGAATTGCCATCCCGCGATAAAGTGAAAGCGAGCATATTTCCATCCGGCGACCAGCTTGGCGCTCGATTGTGCCCTTCAAATTCGGCTATCACTTCCCTTGCTCCCGTGGCCAAGGTCTGAACATATATTCTAGAGCGGTCAGGTTCCAGCAGCGAATAGGCGATTTGGCTTGAATCTGATGACCAAGTTGGTGAAAAAATCGGGTAATTGGACTCTAGAACCTGCTGAGGATTGTGTCCGTCGTAATCTGAATAATAGAGTCTGTGAATCAAGCTGTTCGCGTTCGTCTGAGCAGTCGTCGTGTAAAGTATCTGGGTATGAAACGAACTCTTTCTGCCAGTAATAATGCTCTCATATACTTTGTTCGCAATCCTGTGCATGGTCTGACGCACCTGAGATTCGCCCACTTCGTACTGAACTCCAAAAATCTGCTGTTGTCCTAAAACATCATAAAGTCTTGACACGACACGGTATTGACCGTCCTGAAGTTCCACCGTGCCGATGAGAAGATAGTCTACTTGAATCAATCGCCAGTCGTTAAAGTCAATATCTTCACTCTTCGTGGGACTGCTCAAGAACAGACTGGGTTGGACTGGATCGAATAATCCCGACCTCTCCAGATCATTTCGAATCACGTCGTTCAACGAATAATCGAGTCCGCCCAATATCTCATCTGGAATTTGACCAAAGGGGACGACGGCGACTGGCACTTTAACTACAACACCTTCGTCAATTTCGATGCGAATGGTGGCAGATGAAGCCACACCACTGATCAAGAAAAACGTTCCGACCAACAGACAGTTGCGAATTAGGTTCAACACAGTTAGCTCGATTGGGAATTAAACTTTAGTTCGAACTCTTTGAAGTACTCGTACAGATCAGGATCTCGCGGAACTGGCAAGGGTGATGCTTTACGAACGGCATTCAGTACAGATCGATCAAATTCTTTCGACCCGCTCGATTTTTCAATTTTGACATCTAGTACTGAACCAAGCTGATCAATCTCTACTAAAACGAGAGTCTCCAATTCAAATTCCTGCGTCAGACCTTGCTGATTCCAACTTTGAGTTACCTTTGCTCGAATTTGAGGAACGTACCTGCTGAATTCTGAAATGCTTTTACGACGGGTTGCCTGCTCCAAAGCGATGCGATTCTGCTCCGCTTGATCCGCAAGCTTCTTTTCAGCCAATTCCCGCTGCCGCTCCAGCTCTTTTTGTTTCTGATCTGCAATTCGCTGCCGCTCCAGCTCTTTTTGTTTCTGATCTGCAATTTGCTGCTGTTTCTGCTGTTGAATTTTCAGTTCTGTCGCGGCTTGCTCCTGTTCCGTCTTTCGTTTCAGTTCCTCAAGCTCGGCCTTCTCCTGTTCAATCAAAGTCCGCTGTTTCAGTTGTTCTTCACGGTTCAGATCAGCAATTCGCTGCTGTTCCTGTTCCTGCTGCTGTCGTCTTTTTTCTTCTTCCGCTTGACGTCTTTCTGCTTCTTCACTTTCTCGTCTTTCTTGTTCGATTCGTTCCTGACGCTGCTGCTCTAAAGCTGCCAATTCGGATTCCACGTTTTTCAGCCGTTCAACCTCTTTCATTTTGGCCTCTTCCAGCTGACGAAGTTCTTCCTGGCGTTTACGGTTCTGTTCCTCAGCTTCTTTTAATCGCTGCTGCTCCTGCAGTTTTGCCAGTTCGATCTGTTCAATTTCCTGCTGCTTCTTTCTGTACTCTTCTTCAGCAAGCTGCTGCTTCCTCAGAATTTCCTGCTCCTCACGTTTTTTCGCAATCTCCACCTGTCGGAGCGTTTTCATTTCCTGTTCGATTTCCTCTTGTGAAATCGCGCGCGCTTTCACTGGAACAACTTCCGGCCCAACCTTAGTGTTGTCACTCGATAATGATTCGAAGAAAATAACATTTACCCCGACGGCAAAAATAATGATCGCATGCACACCTACTGCGAGTAATATCGCCTTGACACCGAATGAAGCTGGAAGTCCTTTTACACTTGCCATCTAGTTGTTTTGCGGATTACGAGTGACAAGTCCCACGTCATCAACTCCTGCTGACTGTAGCGCTACCATCGCTTGTATCACCGAGTCGAAATCAACACTGGCATCTCCGCGTACTAAAAATAGTGTATCTGGTTTAGCTGTGAGTACGGCAGCAGCCTTGAGTTGGATGTCGCGCAATGTGACATTGTCTTGATTATTTTGATTCAAGTAGTATTGGCCTTCAGCGTTTACATGTACGACAAAAGGAATCGTCTGCTGAGATGAAATTGGTTTTGCAGACGCTTTTGGAAGCTCCACGTTGACACCTTCCGTCAGTAAAGGAGCAGTAACCATGAAAATCACCATCAACACCAGCATTACGTCAATATAAGGTACGACGTTAATCTCGTTGACTTGGACAAAACGACGCTTTCGGTAGTTTGACGAGGTCTTCATTCTATGAAGTTGCAGCGTACTGACGATTCACGACACTCAAAAATTCTTCCATGAATGATTCATATCGACTCAGCAGTCTGTCGGCTTGATACGAAAACCGGTTATAGGCAATGACAGCAGGTATGGCTGCCGCCAGTCCCATGGCGGTTGCGATCAGTGCTTCCGCGATACCCGGAGCAACCGCTGAGATCGTAGTCGTCTGCAGTGATCCCAACGCTCGAAACGAATTCATAATTCCCCAAACCGTTCCAAATAACCCAATATACGGACTGGTAGAACCAACCGTCGCTAGAAAAGACAAATTCGAGTTAACATTGTCTTCAGCTCGATTCAATGCCACGCGCATGGAACGCTGCACACCGTCGACAATCTCGGTACGGTCCACAATTCTACGCGTCATCAGTCGACTCAGCTCTTGATATCCTTCCAAAAATACGACGGCTATTGATCCAGAATCTTTCGTACGGCTCTCCCAGTCATAGTACAGAGTGCTTAAGTCGCCGACGGACCAAAACCTGCTCTCAAACTCATCCGCTGTTTCGGTCCAATATTTCAATGTGAACCATTTATAAAAAATCATGGACCACGAAATCAGCGAAGCCAGCAGGAGAACGAACATGACTATTTTAACAAGGAAACTGGCGTTTACGATCAGATCGATGAAGGATAGTGCATTTGAAGTTGCGGCAATTTCCATATAGGTTCCTATCGTTTAAATCTATTTCTAAGTTCTATGGGAATTCTTCGTACTGTGAATCGTTCAGAATCAAGACATGCAATTCGAATTTTGCCGCTCACCAATATCCCTCGATCACACGAAATCTGCTGCTGAACTTCGAGACTCGCACCTAACAACGTTACCAAGTTGATCGAAACGCTCAACGAATCACCGAGATATGCAGGTTTTTTGAAATCCAAAGCGGCAAACCGCACCGTGAAAATGATGCCCCAACTGTTTGCAGGCTGCTGCGGATGATATCCCAAACCAATCAGCCAATCCGTTCGTGCGCGCTCCATGAACTTCAGGTAATTGGCATGATAGACCACGCCTGCTACGTCCGTGTCTTCATAATACACGCGATATTCTGCGCTGAAATCAACGGGGATGATACTCAATTTTTTAGGTTGCCCGTCTGCACCTTCGATTGTACTATATTGTTTCAACTAACATTTACAGAAGTGGTTCAATTCTGAGATCATCACGCCGATCTATGCCCAAATGCCTCCAAGCACTGATCGTTGCCACTCGACCGCGCGGCGTACGTTGAATGAAACCCTGCTGCAGCAGATAAGGTTCGATCGTATCTTCGATCGTACCGCGTTCTTCGCCGATGGCTGCTGCCAAAGTCTCAATTCCTGTCGGTCCGCCTTGATAGTTTTCTACCAGTATGTGTAGATACTTGCGATCCAATACATCCAGTCCAGATTGATCTACATCCAACATTTCCAGTGCGTATCTCGCTGTTTTTCGGTCTATCTTTCCGTCCCCTTCAATCTGAGCATAGTCCCGCACTCGACGCAGCAGTCGATTTGCAATTCTCGGTGTGCCTCGCGAGCACTCCGCTATGCTTTCCACTCCCGCGGCATCGGCTTCGATCAAAAGAATTTTCGCGGATCGATGGATGATTTGAGCCAAATCAAGTTTGTCGTAAAAATCCAGTCGATGCACAATTCCAAATCGATCGCGCAGAGGCGAGGTCAAAAGTCCAGTTCTGGTCGTTGCGCCCACCAAAGTGAACGGAGGCAAATCCAGCTGAATCGATTTTGCGCCAGGGCCTTGGCCAATGATGATGTCGATTCTGTAGTCTTCCATCGCCGGATACAGAACTTCTTCGACGACCGGGCTGAGGCGATGCACTTCATCGATAAATAGAACGGAACCCTCCCGCAGGCGAGTGAGAATTGCAGCCACATCTCCCTGTCGTTCCAATGCCGGACCGGACGTTTGCGCCAAGTCGACCTTTCGTTCCTTCGCAATTATATGGGCCAACGTAGTTTTTCCCAAACCTGGCGGGCCAAAAATCAGAACATGATCCAGAGCCTCACCTCGCATGAGCGAGGCTTGGACAAATACTTTCAACTGTCGAATTGTTTTGGCTTGCCCGACAAATTCCTCGAAGCACTGCGGTCGTATGTTCTGCTCGAATACGCCTTCCATTTCGTTGTGTCGCAATGGCGAAATTTCAGAATTGCTTATTTTCATATCGCAAACGTACTTAGCGAAGCAAGCGCTAAACGCACAGCTGTTTCCGCGGAATCAGCTTGGCTCTGAATGGCCAACACCGCACGTCTGGATTCCTTTTGAGAAAAACCCATGACCACCAATGCATCGATCGCATCACGCAGGATGTCTCCATCTGGTGCCGTATCTGTCTTCACATCACCTATGTCAATGTCTAAACGCCTGAATTTCTCGCGCAGATCCATCATCAGCCGGTTTGCTGTCTTTATGCCAATTCCAGAAACCCGCACAAGTGCTGAAGAATCTCCGAGTTCAACGCACATGACCAGTTCAGGAATGCCGAATTCTGACAGAATCGCCAGCGCGAGTTTAGGTCCGATCTTGGGAATGCTGATCAATACTCGAAAAATATCCCGTTCCTGCAGAGCATTGAAACCATACAGGGCATACGCGTCTTCGCGTACATGAAGATGAGTATAAAGTTCTACCGTGCTGCCGACCTCAGGAAGTGAAGACAACGTATTGGGATTCATGTAAACCTCGAAACCAGCACCACCTACATCAATCAATGCATAAGAAGACACTTTGTGTCGAATCACACCTCGAAGATATCCAAGCACGTTCAAATCCAACTCAATTAAGGAACAGCTGCTGTAGGATCTGGGTCCTCGCCTCGGTTGAGCACTGAGTACTGCGACCGAATCTGTGGCAGTCTTTGACAGTGAGTCAGCGCACAGGCTAAAGCATCTGCTTGGTCTGCATTCGGTTCTTCCGTCAAACAAAGCAGCATGCGCACCATAAACTGCACCTGCTGCTTGCTCGCAGCGCCTCTGCCGGTCACCGACAGTTTTATTTCTTTCGTAGAATATTCAAAAACTTCTAAATCATGCGCAGCTGCCGCACAAATTGCACTGCCTCGCGCATGACCCAGCAACAGTGCTGATCGCGGATTTACGGATACAAACACATCCTCGACTACAGCAATTTTCGGCTCAAATTCCACAACAATCGCTCCGATGCCTTGATAAATCTGATTAAGTCGAGCTGGCAAGTCGCCTGTGGGCAATTTGATGGCGCCGCTAGCGACATGCCTGATGCGATTATTTTCGCAGTCAACCACGCCATAGCCTGTCACTCTGGAGCCTGGATCTATACCTAGCACTCTCATTCAGCTTCACTCCTTTGAAAATGCCGCATTGGTGTATACATCGTTTACGTCATCCAATTCCTCTATCGCACTGACAAGGTCCATAATTCGCGTTGCGATCTCTCCATTTACCGGATTGAGCACGGCGGCGCGCTGTTCAATTTCAGCTTCCTCATATTCGATCTCCGCTTCGGTCAAAGCCTCAATTACGGCTGCGAATTCGTCAACTGGTGCAGCGACCACAATCTCACCGTTCTCCAACACTTCGAAATCGTCAGCACCTGCAGAGACCGCGGCATCCATAATCTGTTCTTCATCACTGCCAGCTGCAAATTGAATCACACCGATGCGACTGAACAAATAAGATACTGATCCTTCGGTCCCTAGATTGCCACCTTGTTTGGTCAAAGCGTGCCGAATATCACTAACTGTTCGGTTTCGATTGTCGGTTGAGCATTCAATCAGAATCGCAACTCCACCCGGACCGTATCCTTCATACACGACGTCTTGAAACCCTTCGCCTCTGGCCGCACCTGATCCTCGCTGAATGGCTCGATTGATGACATTCCAACTCATGTTCATGCCAAGCGCTCGATCAATTGCTGCTCGCAGTCGAGGATTGCTTTCAGGTTCGCCTCCTCCGATGCGACCTGCAACCGTTATCTCTCTGATCAGCTTAGAGAAAAGTTTGCCTCGACGATTATCCTGCGCGGCTTTTCGAAACCGGATGTTCGCCCATTTACTATGACCGGCCATCTATAAGATAGGTAAATAGAAGTTGTATTCCTGATTTTATCACTTTCGGGCGCCTCTTTGTCAGCAGCTGCAGTCGCTGACAATGCAAATGTCCGTCCTGAAGCGCCCTGAAAGCTTGAGTTCAACGCTGAATATCGAGAATCCATTTCATTCGGCTGACGAATCGCGGATTTTTGCACTCAGGTTCTGAATGTTCAATTCCTGTGATTTACTATGGTCAGCGCCTCTCGATTCGACCACGACCATACCAAATCTATCGCATCTTGAATCCTGATCCATTGAAAATCCTGATGTTCGTCCGCAACAATCTGAACCGGAACCACTTCAGACAGCTGAATCGAGAACATATGTTCTACATTGAAACTGACTCCGTCTTGATAGCGATACAGAAGCTGACTTGGAATTGAGTAGCGAAAACGACGCTGCCAATTCTTGAACTGATCAGGTTCAGCCACAATTCCAGTTTCTTCCTTGAGTTCGCGAACCGACGTTTGAAGAGGACGCTGTTCGCTCCACTCCATGCTGCCTGTCACTGACTGCCAAAATTCTCCCGGAGGCTGTCGTTTCAGCAATAACGTAAGATTGGGCGGGACCTGAACAACAACCAAAACCGATTCAGGCCGCCGAAAATTGGAAATCAAATCCGGTTTCAAACTCAAGAAGCTGTGGTTATCGGCGGGTGGCTCCTTGTGTCTTACTCTTTGTTTGCGCCGAAGGCCTGATCCTAAGCGCCAGCTCGTTCAGCTGCTCCAAGCTAATTTCGTTGGGAGCGTCTGTTAAAGGACAATAAGCTCGATGTGTCTTGGGAAAAGCGATCACATCTCGAATTGAAGTTTGACCGGTCAACAGAGCAACGATCCTGTCTATGCCAAAAGCAATGCCACCGTGAGGTGGAGCGCCACAGCGCAAAGCCTCCAACAAAAAGCCAAACTGCATCTCCATGCTTTCTTCAGAAATCCCGAGCAGTCTGAAGATCTTACGCTGAATTTCGATCTGGTGGTTTCGAATGGAGCCACCGCCAACTTCAACGCCGTTAAGTACGAGATCATACGCACGTGACCTTACGTTTTGTGTTTCATGTTCCAATTGATGGATGCTTTCCGCCTTCGGAGCTGTAAACGGGTGATGCAATGAGTTCCATCTTCGTTCTTTGGCATCGTATTCCATCAATGGAAAATCAATCACCCAAAGCGGTTTCCAACCCGTTTCCAAGATTCCAAGTTCCTGTCCCAACTGATCGCGCAACGCTCCTAAAGAGTCATTGACCACTTTATCCAAATCTGCGCCGAAAAAAATCATATCCCCGCTATTTGCACGACAGCGATGGATTATTTCGTTGATTGACTCATCGGACAAGAATTTCAGAATCGGAGACTGCAGGCCTTCGCGTCCAAGCGAAGGATCATTGACTTTAATGTAGGCTAAACCCTTAGCTCCGAACTGCGATACATACTTCGTATAGTTGTCAATCTGCAGGCGCGTGAGACGTATCGCGTCGGGCACGCGTAGCGCAGCAACCCGACAGCCTGCGGCTCTCGCAGGTTTTTTGAAAACATTAAATTTCTCGTTTACCATTGCATCCGAGAGTTCAACGAGTTCAAGCGGATTTCTTAAATCCGGGCGATCCGTACCAAAGCGTCGCATGCATTCGGCATAGGTTAGAACAGGAATCTGAGCCGGCCAGCGAACATCAATCAGTTCTTGAAACAACTGCCGAAACAGATCTTCCATCAGCTGCATGATGTCCGTTTCGTTTATGAACGCCATCTCAATATCCAGCTGGCTGAATTCAGGCTGGCGGTCCGCTCTTAGGTCTTCGTCGCGAAAACATCGGGCGATCTGATAATACCTTTCAAAGCCGGAAATGACAAGCAGCTGCTTGAACATCTGCGGCGACTGCGGCAAAGCATAAAAAGACCCTGTATTAGATCGACTGGGCACCAAGTAATCGCGGGCGCCTTCAGGTGTTGAGCGCGTGAGTATCGGCGTCTCAATTTCCGTGAAGTTCCGTTCGTCCAAAAACGATCGAATCAAACGAACCAGCGAGTGGCGCAGACGTAAATTGCGCTGCATTCGAGATCGACGCAGATCGATAAATCTATACTTGAGTCGAAGCGGTTCGTTGACATCATCTTCGTCCAAACGAAACGGAAGAGCCAGCGCTTTGTTCAGAATTGACATGGACTGCACGACCACCTCGACTTCGCCGGTCGCAAGGGCTGGATTTTCCGTTCCCTCAGGTCGCAGCTGCAAGGTTCCTGACACCTGCAGCACAAATTCGCTGCGAACGTCTGCAGCCAGCCTGAAACATTCTTCAGTTTCGGGGTTGACGACAACTTGCACGACCCCGCTGGAATCGCGCAAATCTATGAAAACGACACCACCGTGGTCGCGTCGCGTATTCACCCAGCCCGCAATACGCACGGATTCGCCAACATTGGCCTGGGTAAGTGCGCCGCACTGATGGGTGCGCATTGAAGTTCTCATGTTCAAGTTGATTTCAGACGTTTGATTCGCTGGCTGCCTTGGTCGACTTCGATGATTTCTGAGTCTCTGTTTCGCTTTTGCCGGATTTGGTTTTTTCGGATTCCTTGTCCGATTTCCCTGACTTGTTTTTAAAATCCGTTACGTACCATCCGGTCCCTTTCAAATGAAAGGCAGCAGCAGATACTTTTTTTCGCAGACCAATTTCACCGCAGGCGGGACAATCTGTAAGCGGAGGTTCTCTGAAACCTTGGATGATTTCGAGATCGTGACCGCAAAGGCTGCAAACGTATTCGTAGATCGGCATCGTGTTATTCGAATGGGATGATATTCAATGGCTTGTCGGATTAGAGCGATTCAGTGAGATCAGCTGCAAAGATCAACGACCAGCAACCGCCATGTTTGAAACGAGAATTGATCCCGTTCGGGTTGACTTTCGAAGATCCACATCGCTGCCCACTTCAATAATGGAACGAAACATGTCTTTCAAATTCCCAGCAATGGTCAACTGCTCAACCGGGTATTGAATTTCTCCGCGCTCCACCCAAAATCCACTGGCGCCACGGGAGTAATCCCCTGTTACTTTGTTGACGCCAAATCCGATCAGTTCGGTTACCAGCAGCCCCCGATTCATGAGTTTCAGCATACCTTCAAAATCCCGCTCACCGGTATCGATCGTCAAATTGAAAGTTCCGCCTGCATTGCCTGTGGTTTCCAATCCCAGCTTGCGAGCAGAATACGATGACAGCACATATCCGCGCAAAATTCCATCACTGACGATATCACGGGGTTGAGTCGCCACACCCTCCGCATCACAATATGAACTGCCGATGATCCTCTTCAGGTGGGGCTGTTCATGAATCCTGGTTTTGTCTGGAAACACATGTTCGCCTAGAGAATCCAACAAGAAACTCGCTCTCTTATAAAGCGCTGAACCGTGAATTGCACCGATAAAATGCGAAAGCAGACTCGATGCGATGGGCGCTTCGAACAAAACCGGCACTTCACAAGTGTCAATGCGCCGCGCATTCAGCCGATTCAGTGTTCTTTTCGCTGCCATTTCTCCGATACTTTTTGGTGATTCCAGCTGTTTCGGGTCTAAACTGCTGCTGTACCAAGAATCCCGCTGCATGCCAGAATTCGAACCGCCCAACACACTGCATGCGATCTCGTGGTGGGTGATTCGTTTGTGAGTGAAGAAATCGTCGGTATTTCCAAACGCGATTTCGCCAATTTCCGTGTGAACGCCCGCGCCTTCTGAGTTCGTTATGTTTTTGTCGTATGACCGTGCATAATTTTCAGTGTCACGCGCGAGTTCTACCGCTTGATTTTGCCTAATATGCCAAGGAACGAACTGTTCTAAATCTGCAAATTCCCGCGCCAGGCGATTTTTAGGAGGCAGTCCGTTACAAGGGTCCTCAGCTGTATATCTGGCGATCGCGTAAGCAGCGCGCACTGCATCAGCAACTGCGTCCTGACTTAAGTCTGACGTAGTGCTGGAACCAGTCTTTTTCCCTACGTAGACCGTGACAGACAGGCTGCCGTTATTGACGTGCTGCACATTCTCAATTTCCCCCAGACGCACTGAGATGTCAAACCCCTGTTTCAAGCTGACGCCCGCGGACGCGGCATCCGCACCTTGCCTGCGCGCCATTTTCAATGCGTATTCAACAACAGCTGGCAAATCGACGCGAGCTTCAGCTGAGGTGATGACAGGTTGCTGATTCATCGAATGCTCCCCAACCTAAACCACCACGCCGCCCACGGTCAGACCATCGATGCGCAACGTAGGCTGACCGACTCCGACAGGAACCCACTGACCTTCCTTGCCACAGGTTCCGACACCCGAATCCAATTGAAAATCGTCACCTACCATGGTCACTTTCGTTAAAACATCCGGCCCGTTCCCAATTAATGTCGCACCCTTTACCGGCCGCGTAATTTTTCCATTTTCGATGTAGTAGGCCTCACTCGCCGAAAAAACGAATTTTCCGCTTGTGATATCAACCTGTCCACCCGCAAAATTTGTGGCATACAGTCCTTTGTCCACGGAACGAATAATTTCATCATGCGCATGCGGACCAGGCAGCATGTAGGTATTGGTCATCCGCACCATCGGCAGATGTTCATAAGACTGTCTTCTCCCGTTGCCAGTGGGAGAGTGATTCATCAGACGCGCGTTCGTAAGGTCCTGCATGTATCCTTTCAAAATGCCGTTTTCAATCAAAACGGTTCGCTGTGTCGGCGTTCCCTCATCATCAACGCTAAGAGATCCCCGGCGATTGGGCAAGGTGCCGTCATCAACAACCGTACATAATTCGGAAGCCACTTTTTCGCCGATGCGATTTGAGAATGCCGAGGTGCCTTTTCGATTGAAGTCGCCTTCAAGACCATGTCCAATGGCTTCGTGCAGCAATATGCCTGGCCAGCCCGGTCCCAGCACCACCACCATGGTTCCTGCAGGGGCATCCTCTGATTCCAGCTGCACCTGCACTTGGCGGACCGCTTCACGCGCATATTCTAGAGCGTGATCATGGCGAGTGAGAAAACGGTAGGTATCGCGAGATCCTCCTCCCGAAGTCGCAGATTCACGTCGGCCTTTGTGCTCTGCAACAACAGTTACGTTCAACCGTACTAAAGGTCGAACGTCGGCACAGGTCAAACCATCGCTGCGCATTACCATCACCACATCGTGCACTCCCGCTAATGTCACGATCACCTCTTTGACTCGAGGGTCCAAACGACGCGATTCCTGCTCGACTTTTTCCAGCAAGCTAACTTTTTCTTCATCTGTCAAGCTGCTGAGCGGATTGTCAGGCTGATAGAGCGTCGGCACTTCGTCCGTACGCCGCATGACCGACAGACTCTCATCCTTGGCTGAACGCTCCGCAATGGCGCGAACAGAACCTGCGGCTTCTTTCAACGAGGGGAGGCTCAAATCGCTGCACGCTGCAAACCCCGCTCGCTCACCGCTCACCGCTCGCAGGCCCACACCCTTATCAATTCCGAAGGAGCCAGACTTCACGATGCCTTCTTCAAGTACCCACCCCTCATGACGGGAATACTGGAAAAAAATGTCTGCGTGGTCAATTTTCCGGCCGGACAGCTGACCAACGAGTTGGTCCAAGTCGTTTTCTTCCAATTGAGCCGGTTCAAGTAACGTAGAATGAGCGATATCTAAGTAGTTCATCGAAATTTTGCCATCAAATTAAATTTGGATTTTGCACAAGCGAAATTGTAGCACTCAAAATTGCCGTAATTGGTATTCCAACACGAATTCATTGCCTCAAGGGCTCAGAACATAAACGGGGAAGAGCAGGGGATGGAGGCCAGTATCACCAATCAATTATTTGCTGGTTTCAGGCTTCTATCATAGCCCAGCGTCTTTGAATGTCTGCCAAATCAACTTGGTTTCCGTTCAATGATGTCTGAAATTCTTAATCTTCAGCAATTCTAATCTGCAATTTATGCAGTTGCCGCAGGACTGGCAACGCCAGCATGATTATCGATCGGAGTCAATTGAGACTTTTGTAGATGAGACGAGATTTGAGGCGAGCAGTTGTCGGACTGCCAACTGGCAGTATCTGGGCACCACCGAGAAGCGTTCTGCGAAAACCCGCAAAAGCGTCCATTTGTATCCGTTGGAGGCAGGTTTTCGAGTTATTTTAGCGAACGGTGAAAAGGCGCGTGCAAAACGCAACAAACGCCTGCGAGCAGCGGCGCCGAAGCTGTTGGCGAGTTTGGATTCATTTGTGCAGCTGTGGCAGCATCTGACCGGCGAAATCTCGGAAGTGGCAGCGGAATTTGATGCAAAGTGGCGGGTGCGGCGGCGAGTGATTGACACGCTGCTGGTAATGGTGTTCATCTTTCGGCTGGTGTTTGCTCACAATCGGCAGGGTTAAAGCTGCCTGTTTGGATCAACTATGGGCGCAGTGCCGTAACTTAGGGGTCCGTCTGCCACAGTCACAGCCGGTAAGTGCGGCTGCCATGTGCCGGGCGCGCCAGCTGGATGAGCAGGTCTTCAAGGTCCTGCAGCAGCGCATTCTGCAGCGCTGCGAAGCGGAACGAAAGGATTTTCTGTGACAGGGACACCGTCTGCGTACGGTTGACGGCAACCAGCTCAACCTGCCCCGGTAATTGCTTAAAATCGGTTATCGCACTCCCAATGACAAGGCCCATTATCCGCAGGGACTTGTGAGCTGACTGTATCAGCTGAAGGCGCACATTCCGATTGACATTGAGCTGGTGTCGCATGGCAACGAACGAAAAGTTGCGCTGACGCATCTGAAGCAGCTGGGCGAAAACGACGTGTTGGTCTATGACCGTGGATATTACAGCTACGAGCTGCTGCATGCGCACTGGCTACGAGGTATGGAGGCAGTGTTCCGCTTGCAGAAAAACATGACCGTGGAGATGGACCGGTTCATGGACTCAGAGCGCATCGATTCGATCATCGAGGTGAAGCCAAGACCGGAAATCCGGGCTCGCATCCACCACCGCCATGCGCAGGCGAAATGTCCGCCGCTGAAACTGCGATTGGTGAAATACACCATACACCCATACCGACACCACCTACACGCTCGCTGCAACTTTGCAGGATACAGTGCGCTACACCATCTCAGACTTATCTGATCTGTACCATAATAAGATGGGGCATCGAGGTTGTATTTCAAGGAAGCCAAGCAAAGTCTGGGGCTTTTGTCTGAACAGACTCGCAGTTTCGCATCGTTCGTCGCCTCTGTGCATCTTTGTGCGATTCGTCACCTGATGCTCACCTATGCCAGTTCGACTGACGGCAGCGGCAATCTGTGCAAAATCCAAGAACAGTTCAAATACCAGCTGAAACAGTTCAGCCTGGCGTGGCGGCTGTGGCATTATTTTCTCGCGTTGATGGAACGCGTCATCCGCCAGATGAAAACTCTGCCCGATGACGCGGTCAAACAGTTTATCTGCACCTTGAACCGAGAATTTGAACAGTTTTTCGAAAGCAGTCTCCAACTTGACCCCGAAACCATACGCCTAGAACATCACCCCGCTCCCTTAACTTAGGAGTTTACGTCGATTTTGAACTCCGAAGCTTGCGGTATTCTTGCGGCATCTGATTTAACAATTTCAATAGACTCGGCCAGATTTCAAGGTCTTGGCCGTATTTTTCCGGCAAGTCGCTGAACTTTGGTGCATTGGGAACTCTTCTCAATAATTACGACGTGTTCAGATGGCTGCGCGAGCAGTATCCCGATGTCAAGACCATCTACGACGGAACTGAAACCGATCCGGCTCATTCCAAGCTGACATTTGAAATCGTCATTGTTCCTATGGCCGCGAATTACGGATTTGAGTGGGTCGGCGGCCGACTCGAAGGAGTCACTGGAAAAGTCAGGGAAGGATACGAAAACATTCTCGAAGTCTCAAAGTCATCGAACTGGCTGCGTGCCGATACGAATTTTTCAGAACAGACCAGAGCCTTCAAGAAATCGGGGCCGATATGATGATTATCTCGTCGCGTCGATTCACGACCTGCCAAATGCTCGGAGAGATGAATCGTCAGCTAATTAAGCCTCAGGTCCTGGTGGGACTGACGAGTTCGTCCAGTGCAGAAACTATAATGAATGCCTGCATTCTCACTGGGGGAAAGGGGCGCGGGTACTCCCCGTTCAATAGTCGGTTGACGTCCCCGCGTACGTGGCAGACCTGCACATTGCAACCGTCCGGGGAACAGTTCACATCATCAAGCAGGTGGTGGAAGCCACCGGAATTATGGCCAAGCCCGAAGCTCTCGCTGCCGATAGGCGCAAAATGCGGGATGGCCTAGAGGCACTGGAAAAAGTGGACAGATTATTGGGAGAATTTGGACGAGTTCAGGACGAAGGTGAATCCGTCAAACCCTATGTTTTCGTTCAGGCACAAAGCGGCTACTGGAACATCGTCTACGATCCACGCTGACGGCGCTTTCGCTATCGGTTGAGCATTGTGCAGTCAATCGCGCATATTTGCGACAGTGTGGCGAAACAGCGGTCAAACATACACCTGAATCTCAAACCTTTCGTTCTGATGTGACGGTGCAGACAATCTTGCTACCGTCAGCAAGGCAAAAGTTGAATGAAAGGGCGGCGGACAGGCACGCAGCTTTATCCGAATTCAGTTCCGGACAACGCCTGATGATGGTGCCATTAACTGAGATTGATGCTGATTTAACCAGTGATTGAAATGTTTTTCGCTACGGACACAAGACATCTGCACCTTGTAAGAGCCCTTGTTCCAATGTATTTTCAGCATTCGAGTACGAACCAACCGGATCAACGAATAGCCTCGTGGTACAATAAAGTTCACTTTAAAAATATCGCTAAATTCAACATACTCAATTTGAAAAATGCTTGAAAACAATGCATGCAGTCAAGGTTCCGAAGAAATTGGCAAAGGTCTAACCGACACAGAAACGAAAGACGAACTTGTTCAGTTAAAGCAGGCCTGTTTCAAACTTTCCGAGGTGGCTTTAAATTTGAACGAGCCTTCTTGTACAGAAGACTTGTTTGATCAGATAGCTAAATATGCCGAGGAAGTCGAGCGTCTTCGAAAGCCAGTTCTCAGAAACATTTCAATCGAAGCGGCCGAAATTCTCATCGAGAATTATTTCGATTTTCTTGGAGCCTAATACGAACATATCCCATGGCTAGCTGCAAATGTGAACGAAATTCAATCGGGATGGCGAAAACTTTTGTCAAACAAAAGTAGTGAAAAAAATTTCGATTTTGACGAAGACGACATTAAAAGGGACCTCCAGAAAAGTAAACGCGAAATTGCACGCGCTTTGAGTAAGTGGAACAAAGCTGACACCGAATTACAGAAAGCGAATGCAAAACTGAGAGATTTTCAGAATCAACCACTGCCTTCCGACTACGACATTACTGTCCAATCGAACTACCTGAAACTTCAAAGACAGTGTTTTGATGATGTTGCCTCGGCAAGCCAGAAAGACTTCGAACTCAAGAGACATGTAATTCAAGCTGCTTTTCCGAATGACGACGAATTCTTGTTACAGGAAAAACCAAGTCAGCAAACGGAACAAGCTGAAAAAGTCCAAGATTACACCGTTAAGAAACAAAAATCGATCAGCTTTAACTCCTCTGCCTTTCCGTATGATTTTATGTACAAAATCCCACCCAGGTGCTGGCTCTGATCGAGCTGACACCAGTTGGCGGTACGGTAACAGCTGGCATTGAAACGTGTAAGATCCACATAAGTCTCCACCAGAACCGGCCGTTAGCCATGTCAAGCCTGCCAGTCAGCCGCCACTTGACGCAGTGCCATTGACAGCACCTTGGAAGCCAGATTCTTCACCTTCACCCGCGGCATTAAAAATGATTGTTCTGAATGACCCAAACCAGATGCCGCTTGTGACTCTCACCCTGCCAGCCAGTCCACACGTGTCCCGGCACACCAGTGAACGGGCTGTATACGAAAACATCAGACAAGCCTAGCTGACGCCCCTGACGTTCCGCAATGAATTTGCGAAGATGCGGATTGATCGGACGGCGGTACCCCAGATAGTGATGGCGGTCTACAATTTCATTCCACGCACCAATGGCGGTCGCCTCGCTGACCACCTCAAGACACAGCGGCAGCAGACCTTTAAAGGAAGTCTCAAGCCGCGGCCTACCCTTTAGCCATAAGTTCATCCCTGACGTAAAACCTTTTGCATTTGATCCTCATCAATGAACTCAGCAGCACTTCTGCGGATCTACTGATAACTGGACGGCTAGTCAATTTTCAGTTACGATTTAACAGGAGCTTTAAATCTATTTCGGATTTCTGCCGCGTATTGCGCATCAATGTCACCGATTACCAACCCATTCCCTTCGATTTTGCGATCAAGAACTTTTCCCCATGGGTCGACGATCATGGTGTGTCCATAGGTTTTTCGCAGGTTGGAATGTGTGCCCCACTGCGCAGGTGCGATGACATACGCGTGATTTTCAACAGCTCTAGCTCTCAGCAGTATTTCCCAATGGTCCTTTCCGGTCGTGTAAGAAAACGCAGAAGGTACCGCATACGCAACAGCCCCTTTCCTGGCAAGCGTCTGATAAAGCGTCGGAAATCGAACATCGTAACATACAGTTATTCCTAAGATGCCAAGCGGCGACCGGCACGCTACGACACATGATCCGGCTTCGGTATATCGTGATTCGTCATAACGTTCCCCATTGCCCAACATCACATCAAACAGGTGAATCTTGTCATAAGCTGCAACCTTTGAACCGGAGCTGTCGAAAAGGTAGGAGGTATTTCGAATTTTCGATTGATCCCGACCTGCTGTAAAAATTCCGGCTGCCAAAATCCAGATCTGCTCATTCAGAGCAAGCCTCGAAAGAAATCGTTCAATGATGCGATGTCGCTGTTCCCGTTTCGCACATGCCAAACGCTGGGCGTGGCTTTTGGCCATCAAAGCGAAGCATTCCGGCAAAATCACAAGGTCTGCATGGCGCTGTCTGGCTTCGCATACCAATTCTCGGGTCAGCTGCAGATTGGTGTCAACATCGTCGCCGGAGTTCATCTGAACTGCCGCGACTGTAGTCATGACGAGATTCGCTGTTCGTAGACGATGATGAGCAAAGTGTCTTCGATTCCAGAACCAGGCTGAATTTCAATATGCTTCGATTCGATGCCAAGACTCACCAATCTATTGCGGACCTCGATTGCCCACTGATTTCCTGCATCACCGCCAGGATATCGCACAATCAAGACTGCATTTTCAGCGGACGTCAATCGCTGCACGGCGAATTTCAGCTGAGGAATTGCAATCACGGCTTCGGTAGTTGCGCCCACCGGCCATTCAGTCCTCGAAATTGTCGCTTCAAAATCATCTTGCGCACCTGTCGGAACGAAACTCACCAAGGTGATGATGGGAAACAGCATCAGTAAACAAATTTTCTTCATTTGCGCTTAACTACGTCAGTTTGTTGTTCTTCCTTCTTCAGCAGAATCATTTCTGGATTTTTCCATGTTCCACCGATACTGTATTGAAGTTCAAACAAATTAAGGTCCAAAGTTTTTAAAAGTTCGTTGCTTAAGTAGGTGTAGAGGCCGGTCATCGGATTGATTAAAGTGGCAATAAGCGTTAACGATTTACCAACCTTAGGCGACGCTCCTACTGACAGGTCCAGTTCCTTGGTACTCCAGTTGGTAGATCCGTTCGCATAAATTTGAACGCTTGGGTTTTCAAAAACGATGGCGGGAAATCTGATTACTCCATTTTCAATTTCTGCATCACCAACTATGCTGTCAAAGCCTACGCCTTCTTCATCAAATTCAGAAATTTCCTTCGAAAGGTTATCGAAGAAAACGTCATAATTGAAAAATCCAATCAAATCCAACCCAGTCGTATCAATCCCGGTTTGAACGAAGATGTCTGAGCCCAAGAGGCCGACTTTTCCCGAAGTTTTCTCTGCTGACCAATTCGTTAGCGCGTCGTTCCAGCTGAGGGTTCCAGAGCCCTCCATCTGTCCATTCAAAAAAGTTCCGTGATAACCCAGACTTTTCATCGTTTCACCAAAGTCACTCGAATTTGACTCAAAACGAATGTTAGTGGTTTGTGAATGCAGCCATTCACCTTCGGCCTTGACTTCCATATGCGGAGCCTCGAAATCCGCTGTTCTGATGGCCCAGCGGTCATGCTCAGGTTCAGCGACAATCGTGCTTTTCCCCAGATGATACTGCCCGTAAACCGTATCTGCGCATCGAATGCTGATTCTTGGGAGAGTGCTTGGATCGATTGGTTTTCCACTTAAAGGCTCCTGAGCCTCAGCCATGTGACATTTGCTCAATTCAGCTTCGAAACTACGCACTTCACCTTCTTCCAAGAAATCCTCGCCCCGATATCGGGCAACTCCCGCAAACTGGTCTGAGTCGACCTGAATTCCCCAATAATCTTCCTGTCTTGTGAACTGCGCTTTGAAATTGCTCCAAATTCGTTTTCGCGATAACAATAGGTAGTCTACGACCATTTGAACGCGCTGCACACTCTGTCCGTAATTCAAATCGGCATTTTCGGCATTTTCGGCATTTTCGGCCTCATCGTCAAGAACTCTCAACCATTCATCTAAATCGAGAAATGACGCATAAAGATCAACGCTGACCCCGGACTCGGGCATGATGGGCAATTGAGAAAGTCCAATCGAAACCGCTCCTTTGTCAATCAGCCATCCCTGGCCGTTTCGTTTGCTATGAATTCGGCCCACCAGAAGTGGACTGAGTTCAAAATTGGCAATTCTCTCGGATTTGTCCTTCGTCTCTATCGATACCTTCAAAGGCATTTCCGCATCTGCCTCTTTGACCAGAGGCAAAGGAAGCCGCGCTTCAAGACCTTCCAATGACGTCGACAATGTAATTGTGCTGAGCCCTTTTGTCCAGCTATAGTCTGCATTCCAAGAAATATCACCGTTCATTCGAGCAGCGATTTTTTCACCCAGCAGCGATTCAAGCGCTGAAATCCGTCCCATGCCCTTCGCACTGCCATTAACAGTGAACGTATCGGCTGTTTCTTCTCCCTCAAATGCGGTGGTGAATCGACCGCCTAGGATTTCACCTTCGATGTTCCCCTTTGTTGCACCTTGGCGGTTGAAATCGATTGCTCCTTTAATGTCGTTTGCTTCAATGCCAACGCTTGTTACCAAGGCCATATTTTGTGCCGCTAGATTTCCATCTAATTTGAATTGTTTTCCGCGCCGCAACGGGATGCGAATGTCCAGCTTGACATCTGCGTTTCCCCGCATGCCGGTGATGCCTTCTATTTGGCCAGGGTTGACTTGGCCGTTCGGTCCAAATAAATCCAGTCCCAGGCCAGCGGGAGCCAACGCCGACATAGCAATGGTTAAAATTGGATCTGGACCTACGATGTCCGAAACACTGGCAGTCGCATCGTTGATCTTTATTCCGTTGAAATACAAAATTTCCGAATTGATGCCGACCTGTTTTCCTCGTACATTTATGGTGCCTTTTCCATCGCGAACCGGCGGCCACTTTTGGTTGAATTCAAATGTCAAATCTGTGTACTGACCGTCGATTTCCAGCAGATCATAGGTCTTTGATTGGATTAACTGACTGGGATCAAATCCGATTCTTCCGCTGAGCTCGGGAAAATAGAGCGACTGCAGTCGAGGCGCCATGAACGCATAGGAGCGCGGTGGGAAAAAAACTCCATAATTCGCAAGAAGAGAAGTCGCATTCAGTGACTTGATCCAGAAATTGGTCTGCGCACTGAAATCAGCACGGTTTTCCAGTTTCCATTCTCCAGCGAGACTGAGCTCAGTCGCGTTGTCGCTGGCGCTCAGGCCCGGATCCGTTAGTTTCAGCGACCAACCGACTGATTCAAAACGATTGTCCCTCCAACGAGCTTCAATGCTTGAATCGGCAACCGCAGCAACCCCATCAAGAGCGAGTCCTTGGTCGCCCATTGTGGATGGCAGGAACAGACTCAGCCATACGATGTCCGCTGAATTCACATCCAACTGCAGGTCTGCTGACAGATTTCCACTTGGAACTTTTGACATGTCAATTCTAAAATTCAGGCTTGATGGACTGTGCCAGCTGGTCAATACACTGCCTAAAAGCGAATGAACATCATCGTTTGGATCAATGTTCATTTCAAATTGACCGGCGACAGTTTTTTCAGTCAAGGGAGAGTTCAGCTGCAGTTCGAATTGGCCGTTTGACACTTCCATTGTCTGAACGTTCGACAGACTCGACAGTACAACGCCGAAAGTCCAAGTGCCATCAGAAGTTGGAGAAGTTAGAACGCCTTTGCGTCGGCCCAAATATTGGGCAAGATCAAACTGTCCCGTCAATTGGGGCGAATCGATTCCGATGTATTCGATCTGTATGCCTTTCGTATTCCACAGTGGCTGAGCAAAACGAACTTCCAGAAAGTCGGTGATCAACTGCCCCGCCCCTTCTTTGATAGAACTGCGCAGTTCCAAGCCTCGGACTTGAATCTTGGGCGAAATTCCCTGAAAGCTCACTTCAACCTGTTCAAATTCAACCATCTCACCAAGAGCGTAATCCAATGCCTCCATAAATTCCGATTTGAAAGACTGCAAATTGGCAAGCCCCAAAACAGTAAAAAAACAAAGAAACAATATTCCAGTACTCATCCACGCAATGATGCGCAGCAAAAACTTAAAAATTTGTCTCAGTACCATGTTAATAATGTTCAGAAGTGATCTCTCGCAGTATGGGTTCGAAGATCTCAGTTTATCGATTCATCATATTTTAATTTGTCCATTCCGATGCGCGGCAGGAAATGAACAAAACAGAGTATCGACACATTGAATTGATGGTTTTCTCCTCCACATCGCAGAGTGTGGCTTTGTGGCTGTCGTTTCGAATTAGTCAGTGAGAAAATTCGAAACGACGATCAGGCAGTTGTGGGCGTTTTCAATGATTCCTGCCAAAGGCGCTCCAAGCCGTAGAATTCGCGTGCGTCTTCGTCCATGATGTGAACGACGACATCGATGAAGTCAACCAAAATCCAATTTCCATAATCGTCGCCTTCGATCCCGGCTGGTCGCCGTTCTTTCTGGCGCAGTTCACTCGTTACAGATCGAAGTATTGCCTTGACATGTCGATTTGAGGTTCCGGTAACAATCACCATGTAGTCCATCATGTCCGTCATTCCCCGCACGTCAATCACGCTCAGGTTCAATCCCTTGGCATTGCCGATGGCCTCAATGGCATTTTCTAATAGTTCTTCTGAATTCATACGCGTTGTTGCCTGTCAGCCGATATACAGCTCATGATCATCAATGTACTGTGCTACATTCTTGGGTAAATAATTTGTCGTGTCCGCTCCTTTTCTCAGTTCGATTCGCAACTGGGTAGCGGATATGTCCAACTGGGATACTGAAACGGTGCAAATATGGCCAGACATGCACTCAAACAGAACTCGCGTTCGGGAATTGAACGCCTGGACGACCCGTTTTGGGTAGTGGCGCAGGTGAGTCGCACCGGGGCGAGCCATCACCACGATATTGGCCAAATGAAGCACTTCCGCCCACCAATACCAGCGATGAATCTGCGAAAATGCATCCAGTCCCAGGATCAGGCAAAGCGGTCGAAAACCAAATTCACTTCGCATCGAACGCAGAGTCGGCACCATATAGGAAATGCCAGGCCGTCGAATTTCTCGGTCGTCCGCTATGAGTTTGGGATGCTCCGCGAGGGCCAGAACTGTCATCCGCCAACGATGTATCGAATCAGCCGCGGGCTGGCTGCGATGGCCCGGACGAGCGTTTGTAATGTATCGAACTTCAGATAGACCGGTACTTTCACACACATCTAGCACAGGCAATATGTGTCCATAGTGAATCGGATCAAATGTACCTCCAAATACTCCTATTGGCTTCATGCATGCGTCGCGGTGATGGACTGCAGCGCAAGCGTGCAGTCGAAAATCAGGTGAACTGGTTTTGAATTGAGCGGGAAGAACAAATGAGAGGAATTCAAACTTATCGCCGGGTTGTCCCGTCTCCGTACACAATATATTTCTGTATGGTCAAGCCTTCCAGTCCCACCGGTCCTCGGGCATGCAATTTGTTGGTGCTGATGCCGATTTCCGCGCCGAGTCCATATTCGAACCCATCAGAAAATCGAGTCGATGCGTTCAGCATCACTGAACTAGAATCAACTTCCCGCAGAAAGCGGTTTGCATTTCTCAGGTTTTCCGTAACAATGGTGTCGGTGTGCTCAGATCCATATTTATGAATATGACCGATCGCTTCATCAATGTCTTCTACAACTCGGACTGCTAGAATCGGAGCCAGATATTCCTCATACCAGTCACTCTCACTTGCGGGGTTCATCACTGACTCCAGCTCACAGCTGGCTTCACACCCTCTCAGTTCCACTCCTTTTTCCACGAGAAGAGGCGTTACCCGTTCCAACAGCTTTGATGCGACACCACGCGCGACCAGCAGAGTTTCTGCGGCGTTGCACACCCCATAGCGATGTGTCTTGGAGTTCATGACAATTGGAACTGCCTTGTCCAGGTCGGCATCATCATCCACATAGACATGGCATACTCCGTCAAGATGCTTCAAAATCGGAATTTTCGATGTCGCAGTGATTCTTTCGATCAAGCCTTTACCGCCTCGGGGCACAATCACGTCAATCCATTCTTCCATGGAAGTCAATACGTCAATTGCTCTGCGGTCCTGCGTTTCAATAAACTGCACGATCGCTTTGGGCAAACCCGCTGCTTCAAGCCCTTCGTGAAGACAATTCACGATGGCCAGATTGGAATGAAAGGCCTCTGAACCCCCGCGCAAAATCACTGCGTTTCCAGATTTGAGACATAAGCCCGCGCAATCGGCGGTTACGTTGGGACGCGATTCATAGATGATGCCGATCACACCCAGGGGAACTCTCATTCGTCCAACCCGAATGCCGGACGGACGACTGACGACCCCAGAAATTTCACCCACAGGATCAGGCAGGTCTGCAGTTTGCCTCAGCCCTTCCGCCATCTGGGCAATGCGTGACTCCGTAAGGTTCAGCCGGTCCAGCATCGCATCGGATAATCCCGAAAGACGCCCTTCGGCCAGGTCCAGCTGATTCCGCTTTCGAATCAGACCATAGGATGCGTCTATGCTCTCTGCTGCATAAAGCAAGGCGCGATTTCGCTGTTCAGTCGTAGAACGCGCCGCGGACCGCGCCGCGGCTCTCGCGGAAACTGCGATATCCCGCACATGAGTTTCAATGTCAAATTGTTGCTGTGTCTGGAAGTTCATAGAAGTTAAATATAGTTATTCGGTTGACAAAAACCAAGTATGATTCGCTCGCATTCATCCCAAATTGTACCGACAGAAGGATCTGAATTCCTGCCCTTCAGAATCTGGTCAGCTGACGCAAGTTTCTGCAAGATGCTGGAAATTCCACTTAATTCCAGCCGATTTGCAGCGGTCATAATTCGTGCGCGTCTAGCTCTCCAGATTCGAAGCTCCTGGAAAATCCTCTGAACCGACGATCTGCTGTCTGCTACCTGCGCGATCCCGTAGATGATTCGAGCCTCTCGAGTCAATGACCACAGCACCTGTATGGGTTCAGCACCTTCGTTACGCATTACCTGCAGCAGACGGACCGATCGTTCCAGATCACCATCCAGACAGGCATCAATGAGTGCAAAATTATTGAAACGAGCTTGGTCAATGACAATTTTATTTATTTCGTCAACAGTAATCAGCGTCCCATCGTACGCCATTCTCAGCTTTCGCAGCTCATTGGCTGCCGCGAGCATATTGCCCTCAAAATAAAACGCCAGTCGATCTGCCACTGCGGGCTCGTGCTGAATTTGATTTCGGTCGAGCTGAGACTGAATCCAACTGCGAAATTCATTGTGCTGAAATCCCCGATTGTTGACCACGACTGCATTCTTTACCCATCCGCGGAACCATTTTTTCATTTTTGTTTTTTTCAGCAGGTCGCCGCCAATGACCAGAACAATCGTATCCGGATCAATCGATTCCAAACAGGTGCGCATTGACTTGGAACCGGCCACACCTATTAATCCACTTGCAGGCAGACGCAATTCGATGAGCTTCTGAGTTGAGAACAACGATCTTTCAGTGAGTGCATCGTCAAAAGTCTGCCACTTGAATTCCGGTGATATCGCGAAAACCCGACGTTCCTGAAATCCGTCATCTCTGGCACGCGCACGTATCGCTTCACTGCATCTTTCAACCATAAACAGCTCTTTGCCGTAAACAAGATAACGCGAATCCACTCGCTTTTTCAAGCGATTCGCCAGTGCAACCGCTGTCAATTCCATGGAGCTAAAATTGAAGATCGGTTAAGGATCGAAAGCTATTCAAGATTCAGAATCTGATCGGTGAGCAATACCGAAAGATCGTACGCCGCCTTTCTTCTAAGGTTGTGAATGTCTGTCAAACGAACAATGTCGCGAGCATTCGTTGTCTGCAGAACCGGCGTATAAACGGATTTCAAGGTTTTTGTCTGAGCCGGCAGAACAGGCTCGCCGTAAGGCCCTCTAACCAAAAAATCAATGTTGTACGTCAAGGTTGTGACTTGGGTTGCATCTGTTGATGTGACGCCCCAGACTTCCTCGCTCGAATATTCATCCAGTACGCTGAAAACATAGTCAGCGAATTCGGTTTCCACGACTTCAAATCCACGCGAACGCAACGCTAGCGAAAGCAGTACTTTTAGCTCGGGCTGAGGGCTCTCAACTCGAACCGTACGTGAACTGTCTAGAGAAGACGGTGTGGTGCTGCGAACTTGAAAGCCACATCCTGTGATCAAGAATGCGGCGGAAAGCAGCGCAGCGAGAACAAATTGATAAATGCGTTGATTCATACGACTAAATTAACCATTTTAGATGGAATGATGATGGATTTCTTAATGGATTTTCCGTCCACATGTCGCTTGACAGCATGGTGAGCCAGTGCGACTTCCAAGATTTCTCGGTCCGCTGCACTTTTTCTGACATCAATCTGGCCTCTCAGCTTCCCGTTCACCTGCACAGGCAGTGTGATTACGTTTTTAACTAAAGCCGACTCGTCCAGTTTAGGCCAAGGTGCGTCAATGGAGGCGCCCTGCATTCCAATTCTTTCCCAAAGTTCGTGGCAGATGTGAGGCGCTACAGGCGCGAGCACCCGAATCAAAACCAAAATCGCCTCGACTGCCGCGTTCAGCCGATCCTGATAATTTGGGAAAGAACGATCCACTTCAAAGGCGGCAATGCTGTTGAGCAGTTCCATGCAGGCTGCGATGGCGGTGTTGTAGTTATGTCGTTCGTAATCGCGATGAATGCGCTGCAGCAGGGAATTTGTGACGAATCGCATTTCCTGAACGTCCTGGTCCAAAGGATCCGCGTACCTGAACTGATCCAGCTCGATGCCGTTCGATTGACGGTTCAGTGCGAGTATCTCCTCGCGGTACTGATGAACCTGATGCCAAAGCCTTTTCAAAAATCGATGGGCGCCGGCAAGGGCTTCGTCATTCCATTCCAAGGTTTGACGAGGCGGAGATGCAAACAGTATGAAAAGGCGTACGGAATCGGCACCGTACTGATCAATCATTTCCTGAGGGTCGACCACATTTCCCACTGATTTTGACATTTTCGATCCATCCTTGAGAACCATCCCTTGCGTGAGCAGGTTCGTAAACGGTTCGTCAGAATCAACCAGCCCAAAATCTCGCATGAGCTTGTGATAAAGACGCGCATACAAAAGGTGCAAAACAGCGTGTTCAATTCCGCCAATATAGTGATCTACAGGCAGCCAATAGTTTGCGCGTTCATCGACTTTTGCATCAGTTTCCGGGCAGCAAAAACGTGCGAAATACCACGCAGACTCAACGAAGGTGTCAAACGTGTCTGTTTCTCGACGGCCTGACTGCTTAGATCCGGGCACTTTCGTCTGCAGGAAATTCGGGTCGCTGCGAATTGGTGATCTTACGCCTTGAAATTCAACGTCCTCAGGCAATACCACCGGTAACGACTCATCCGGAACTGGATGAATCTGATTGTCTTCATCGTAAATGACCGGAACCGGGCATCCCCAATATCGCTGACGCGACACTCCCCAATCTCTCAACCGATAGTTGATGGTGCGTTCGCCATTGGCATTTTCTATCAGCCAATCGGCGGTCGCATCAAAGCAGCTTTGAAAATCAAGTCCATCAAATTCACCAGAATTGCAAGATATCGTATTGATTTTGTTGACGTACGAAGCTTTTGAAAGATCAACGTCGCCCGCGGACGGACGCACCACTTTGCGAACTTCAATTCCGTACTTCTGAGCAAATTCCCAGTCTCTTTGATCATGACCGGGAACAGCCATGACGGCGCCGGTTCCATAGGTGATCAAGACGAAATTCGCAACGAAAATCGGAAATTTTTCACCACTGACGGGATGGATGGCGCAAGCGGGCAGCTGAAGACCAATTTTTTCCATAGTCTCCAGATAAGCTTCAGAAGTATTGACCAACTGGCATTCTTTGATGAATTCAGAGATCTCCGGATGCGATCCCGCATAGTGCTGTGCAAGCGGATGCTCTGGCGCTACCGCCGCGTAGGTGATGCCCATGACCGTGTCGGGTCGTGTTGTAAACACTCGCATTGGAGCATGATCACCCTCGACCGGAATGTCAAAATTGACGCCTTCAGAACGCCCGATCCAGTTTCGCTGCATCGTTTTTACCGAATCCGGCCACCCGGGCAGATCGTCGAGCGAATCCAGCAGTTCGTCCGCATAAGCGGTAATGCGGATGAACCACTGTGGAATTTCGCGCTTTTCCACGAGTGCGCCCGAACGCCAGCCGCGCCCCGTCGAGTCCACTTGCTCGTTGGCCAATACGGTCTGCTCGACTGGGTCCCAATTTACGACTGATTTTTTGCGATAGGCCAAGCCACTTTTCATGAGACGGGTAAAAAACCACTGTTCCCACCGATAGTACTGCGGGTGGCAGGTCGTCAGCTCACGCGACCAGTCGTAACCGAATCCGAGGCGTTTCAACTGAGCCTTCATGTATTCGATGTTTTCATAGGTCCACTGAGCCGCAGCCACTCCTTTTGCGATTGCCGCGTTCTCAGCCGGCAGTCCGAACGCATCCCAGCCCATGGGCTGCAGCACATTTTTACCGAGCATGCGCTGGTATCGGCTCATCGTGTCACCGATCGAGTAGTTTCGAACGTGTCCCATGTGCAGCGCACCGGACGGATACGGAAACATCGACAAGCAGTAATATTTTTCTTTACTCTTATCTTCCGTTACCTCAAAGCTCTGATTTTCTTTCCAGAATTTCTGAGCAGAGAATTCTACGTCTGCAGGTGTGTATTCATCATTCATAACAGAATATTATTTTATATGTAATGATAGGCAAAAGAGCGACTCGAACTGCTCAGATCAGGTAATTTTTGCCCTGAACATTCCAAAATTCAAGTTTTGACTGCGATCTCCGCATAAACTGAGCGCGGGCTGCTGATTCTTTGTGGGATTTCAGCAATTTGCTATTGATTTGGGAACCGTTCCGCGTACAAAGGGCATGCTTTTCACGTTTAGACAGTCTTTCGCAGCAACCAATCCCGTATCCAAATCAATGCTGGCAAATTCAAGCTCGGCTCCTGTCGTAAGCCGGAAAGGCCGCAGATCCAACTGCTTCATTAAAGACGACCACACTTTCAGCGCACCAGAGGCGCCGGTCAGTCCGGTCGGTTGATTGTCATCGCGCCCCAACCAGACCACTGCGATTAGATTTCCAGCCATGCCGACATACCAGCTGTCTCGAAAATCATTGGTCGTGCCGGTTTTTCCGGCCAGATGCAGCTCCGAACTGAATGAGTTCAACAATGATCTTCCAGTGCCATTTTTCACGACTTCCTGCAGTGCGAATAAAATTAATTTTACATATTCGGACGGCACTATTGACCTGGCCTGCAAACGAGGTGGTTTTTGCGCGATGTCGGCACCTCTGCCAATCGTCGATACGGCGCGAATGCCGATTCGGTAACCAGAGTTTGCAAGTATTTGATAATATTGCGCTACCGCCAAAGGAGACAGTTCAGAAGTCCCCAATAACAACGAGGGATAAAGCGGTGTTCTCGTTCGGATTCCAAAATTGTTCAGCTGGTTCGCCACCTGTTCCAGCCCTACCTTCATTCCCAGGCGCACCGTCGGAATATTGCGCGATCTGGCAATCGCCTCGAGTGCCGTAAGTCTGCCGAGATAATCTTCATCAAAGTTTTTTGGACGCCACTTCTCATTTTTGTTTTTCGTTGGAATGGTGACAGCTTCGTCGACCAGTACGGACGCCAACGTAAATTCTGAACCTTCAGCGAATGCCGTCAAATATACGAAGGGTTTTATCAATGAACCGATCGGACGCCTCGCATCCATTGCTCGGTTGAACATTCCGATATATCCCCTTCTGCCACCGACTAGCGCCAGCAGCTGTCCCGTGTCCGGCTGCACGACAACGACGGCGCCCTGCAAGGTGCCAGGCACCATCTTCTGTCTTTTTTCCAATGCCTCAAGTTCAGATGATACAGCTCGTTCCGCAGCTCGCTGAACTTCAATGTCCATATGCGTATGCACTGCAAAATTGCCATTGGCAATTTCCTGTTCATTCAAATGTTTTGACAGCTGACGAAGAACGACGTCAACGTAAGACGCATAGGTACGGCTTTTTCTCTGTTCTGCAGATATCGTATTCAGCGGGGCTCGAACTGCATGCAGATACTCGTCCTCGCTCAACAGATTCTGATTTCTCATGACAGACAGAACTACGTTTCGACGCTGGAGCGCTCGTTCTGGATTCCGCAATGGGTGATAACTGGACGGAGCTTTGACCATGCCAATCAGCAAAGCCATCTCATTTGCGTTCAGTTCCAAAAGCGGGCGTCCAAAAAAGTAGTGGCTTCCCAGACCAAATCCGTGGATCGCCCGTTTGCCATCCTGCCCCAGATACACTTCATTGCAGTAGGTTTCCAAAATTTCGTGCTTTTCAAGCCGCAGTTCAAGGACAAACGCCATCGCGACTTCCCACAGTTTGCGCTGATAGGTTCGCTCTCCCCTGTCGTACACAATTTTTACGAGCTGCTGAGTAAGAGTACTGCCACCCTGTACAATTCGATTTGCTCGAAAGTTAGCCCACGCGGCGCGCAGAATCGCCCGAAAGTCCACGCCGTGATGAGTTGGAAAATTTCGATCTTCTACGGCAATCAGAGTAGACAGGAACAATTTAGGAATCTCTTGAAGCCGCAGCAACTCTCGGTCTTCGTGAGTCAACTGGGACAGACTTCCAATCAGAAGCGGTCGAAGTCTGAGCGAATTGACCGGCTGTCCCGTTCTGCTGTCGGTCATCGAAGTGATTTGGCGGTTGTTGATCTCCAAACGAACCGCTTTTGATTTCTGATGGCCATCCCAAAAAGTAAATTCCCGCGTAACCAGATGTACTGAGCGATCCTGCAGACTATATTCACCGGGATATCGCGCGACTGTTTTTTTTCGATAGCCGAGGCCCTGCAGACGCTGTTCGAGACGCTCTGATGCCAACCGAATTCCCGGATAGAGCTCATACGAATTACTGTAGATGTGAACTGGAATATCCCATAATTTGCCGGAAAACTGCTGTCGGACCTCATGGTTCAAGTAAATGTAGGCAATGATTCCACCAAATGAAACAACAAATATGGTCCAGAAAACCAGTTTCAAGCAGAACCGCTTCAGCAATCCTGACTGTTTTTTCCGCTTTTTCAATCTCTAGGAATTTTGGCTGGTGAGAGACGATGCAGTTGGCATTATGACTTTTGCGACATATCCGCTGAGCAGTTCCAGCAAAGATGAAAATTGGCTGGATTGGACAGATGACAGTGCGGGCAGCTGATATCGCTCAAATGGCTCTCATCTTCTTCATACTCTTGAACTATTTCGAGCGCACGCGCCTCGTCTCGGTCCCTTTCAACCCAAACTTCGGGCCAAGCATGAGTAAATGGGAGCTCCCCAACTGCGCCTTGTACGAATTCATTGAAGATATGCCCTTGAATTCCATGTTCGCCCAAACGGCTGCACAGAATGTGCGCATCTGCCAGATTCTCCGCAATATAAATGCGTTTCAAATTTTGTATTCAGAGTATTTTTGAGATCGTCCTCGCACTAGTTCGACAGGATATTTTTTTCGATTGATCACGAGCTTGCGTTCCACCGCGCGGACAAGATCAATGTCCAAGCGGTCGGACAATCGAATCAAATAGGTCATCACGTCGGCGATTTCTTCTTCAACTGCCTGTTTTTTCATTGGATCGAGATTTTGACTCTGATGTTCAGTCATCCACTGAAATATTTCCACCAGCTCGGCCGCTTCCACCGAGATTGCCATAGCTAGATTTTTAGGCGAATGAAACTGTTCCCAATCTCTTTCGTCTACAAACTCCCGAATCGTCTGCGCGAGCTGCTGAACCTCGGACAATTCTGAACTGAAGGATTTCGACATCTCGAACTACGAAGGCAAGTAGATGTGTTCTCTTGTTCTAGAGAGTTTGTTGTTGAACCCTTTGACGAAAACCATCTGAAACAGCTGAAGCGAACCGACTAAAAACGCTGCAATTGATCCACTCAGATACAGTCTCCAGGCTCGGATGAACCGTTCATCAAACATTCGGCTTACGACATGCTGATTTGCGTCGAATCGAATCAGCCAGTGCCGCAGGGTCTCTGCATAGTGAAGTCGCAGGTTTTCAATATCCAAAACGGAAAAATCGTACGGTTCGGTAATGTCCATCATTTCCCGAATGGTCGGAGGACAGGCGCCAGGGAAAATTCTTTTTTCAGTCCATGCGCTCATCAATTCGGGTACGTTTCGCCCAATGGAATGGATTAAGGCAATGCCATTGTCTTTCAGACTCCGATCAATCACCGCTCCCAATTGAGCATAATTCCGAGTGCCGACATGCTCCAGCATGCCGACTGAGACGAATGCATCATAGATGCCCGTTACGTTTCGATAATCATCTTCAATGAATTTCACTCGGTCTGACAGATTTTCTTTTTTTGCTCTGCGCTGAGCGTAAACAATCTGTTCATGAGAGATGTTGTACGAATTTACGGTCACTCCATAATTTTTAGCCATGTAGATTGCGAGGCCACCCCAACCACATCCTGCCTCGACGACCGTCTGTCCCGGCAAAAGCATCAATTTCTTGCAGACATGCTCCATTTTTGCGATCTGTGCCTGCTCAATGGTCATATTTTCTTCTGGAAAATATGCACATGTATACTGCATGGCTTCGCGGTCAAGCCATAGCGAGTAAAAATCATTTCCCAAATCGTAATGATGGTGAATATTTGACTGAGAGCCGGACAGTGAATTGGACTTGGCTTTCCTCTGAGTCAGCCACCTATAAAATTTGTTGAATCGACTGGGGTTTTGTCGTAAATTCTGCTTGGCTTTAAACAATTCACAAAGAAATGTAACTAAATCTCCCTGAATTTCGATCTGCCCATTGCTGAATTCATCCCCAAAGCCGAGCTCAGCATTCCTGATCAACCGGCGAAGTGTCATGCGGCTGTTGATTCGCATCGTAGCGATGGGCTTTGTTTCCGGAGAACAAAATGAGGTTCCATCCCAGAGTTGAATCTTGATTCTTGGTTTACCGGACAATTCAAATATTTTCTGAATCAGATAACGATCAAATCTGTTTGACGCGGACGAAGCATGTCTGCGTTGAGCAACTGCGTCCATCGCTAGAGGCATTCTTTGTCTTTCCATTTCAACACTCTCTCACTGTTGCTATCGTCCAATTCACTCGTGAAAGTCAGTCACCGAATCGAATTTAAAACAATGACGGCTGCGATTCGCCTTTCAGGTTTTTTCGAAACTTCGACACATCGAGCTCAATTGGAGCGTTGTCTAGTCCAAATTTCTTAACTGCACTTATGAATCTTTGCTGGATTAATTCAGCAATCAAACCGGTACCGCGCATGCGTTCGAAGAAGTGCGTGCTATTTTCCCTGCCATTTCTCACCTGTCGGATCAAGTTCATCACCTTTTTGGCTTTGTTCGGGTAAAATTCAGCCAGCCATTCCTGAAATAAATCCCTTACCTCAAGGGGCAATCGAATCATGGTCCATTCTGCGCGATATGCTCCTGCTCCCGCAGAAGTTTTTAGAATTGACTCCAGTTCATGCTCGTTCAAACCCGGGATTACAGGTGCATAGAATATTGTAACGGGAATGCCCGCCTGCGCCAGCTCTTTCACTGCCCGCAGCCGACTGTGAGGTGCGCTTGCGCGAGGTTCCATGTAACGAGACAGTTTGGAGTCCAACGTAGTAATCGAAATATTGATTCCGATTAGATTCAATTGCGACAGGTCAGACAAAAGAGAAAGATCTCGCATGACAGAGGCGGATTTGGTTGTAATCGTAACTGGATGTCGGTATTCAAGCAGTACTTCTAGAATCTGGCGCGTTAGATTATATTGTCGTTCAATGGGTTGGTAAGGGTCTGTATTGGCACCCAAGGCAATCATTCGACATTGATACGACCTGGCCGTGATTTCCCGACGGATCTGATCAGCCACGTCGGGCTTGAACAACAGTCGGGTTTCAAAGTCCAAACCCGCCGAATACCCAAGATAGGTATGAGTCGGGCGCGCATAGCAGTAGCTGCAGCCATGCTCACAGCCTCGATACATGTTAATCAAGCGGTCAAAAGGAAGATCTGGGGAGCGATTGTAAGTAATTGAAGTTTTAGACCGATCCGTTTCTACGACGGTCCTGCAGCTTGGCTGTGATTCCTGATACCACCCGTCGTCCGAATCCACCCGCGACCACTGTTCGTAACGACCTGCTCGGTTCGAACTGATTCCTCTTCCTTTCTGTAAAGAAACCATCGGTCAATTTGCCTCCTGAGAGTCTTTCTGAATACGAGGCCACGAGATGTATACCGCCTGTACGAGCGTTGCTAACGGAATGGCAAAAAAAACGCCCCAGACACCCCATAAACCACCAAAAACGAGAACCGCTGCGACAATTGCAACTGGATGAAGGTTGACAACTTCTGAGAAAAGCAGCGGCACCAAGACATTGCCGTCCAGTATTTGAATTACGAGATAGGCAGCGACAAGATATGCAAACTCCGGAGAGATGCCCCACTGCACAACGGCGACAACTATTACAGGTATGGTCACCACAGCCGCTCCTACGAAAGGAATCAGGACAGAGAGTCCGACAATGACGCTCAATAACGCAGCGAACTGCAATTGGAAAATCGAAAACGTAACAAACGTGACGACAAATACAATCAAAATTTCCCAGAATTTGCCACGAATGTAGTTCGACATCTGCCGGTCTACGTTCTTCCAAACCGTAATCGCCAATCCGTGATCCTGGCCGGGCAGAATTCCAACAAACCAATTCGTCAGTTTGTCTTTGTCTTTCAAAAAGAAAAAAGCCAGAATGGGAACGATGATGAGGTAAACGACCAAGGTGATGATCCCGACGACCGAGGCGGAAGTCCAGCCGAACACAATCTGCTGTCCCAGCTCGGTTATGAAACCGGTTGTAGTGCGAAGAAAATCCCGCACCTGTTCCTCAGACAGCAGTTCAGGGTACTTCTGCGGCAGTGCGAGGATCGTGCTTTGTGCATCTGAAAGCCAGGAAGGGATCTGCGCAGCCAGCTGCAGCGCCTGCGAACTGACCAGCGGGATGATCCCGAAGAAAAGTGCAAAAAGCAGAATCAGAAACATAAGCAGAACGATGATGACAGAGAACAGTCTCGGCACTTTGATTGCCTCAAATTTCTTCACGCCGCCTTCGAGAATGTATGCGATGACGATTCCAGCTATCAAAGGTGCCATCATTTTTCCAGCGTAAACGATGAGCAGAAAGCCAATCGTCAAAAAGGCCGCTAGAATTATGATTTGAGGATTATTAAGCTGGTGCTGAAACCAGACAACAAGATCGCGCATTCGTTCTACGCAGAAGACGAACTCGTTTCGTCCAGTAAATTGAACTCATGGGTAACTTCTGCAGTCTTTGCAAGCATGCGTGTTGCGGAACAGTATTTGTCTAAAGAAAGTTCAATCGCACGCGCCACTTCGGTGGTCTTGATACCTGCGCCCTTCACCGTATATATTAGGTGGATTTTGGTAAAAACCTTGGGAATCTCGTCAGCCCGCTCTGCTTCTATTTCAATCTCAAGCAGTTCCGGTTCGCGTCTGCGTTTACGCAGAATCTCCGCGACGTCATAGGCGGTGCAGCCGCCCATGCCCAGCAGCAGCATCTCCATGGGACGCATCCCAGCGTTTTGACCTCCATGCTCCGGCGGGCCGTCTGTGCACGACGCGTGTCCGCTGCCGGAAGTCACTCGGAAGTTAACTCCGCTTAGGAGCTGAACCCGACCCTTCACGCGGCACCCGCGGCGGCTGCAGACAAGGGATGAGGTTGGAAAATCGAGGCCATCTGCAGTCCGGGGTCTGCGGAACGCATGAAGGATTCGCCGACAAGACACACGGAAATTCCACTGCTTCTGAGTCTTTGGACGTGCCCTTTGTGATGAATGCCGCTTTCGGACACGACAATCCGATCTTCAGGAACGAGCTTTCGCAGACGAACTGAGGTTTCAATGCTGGTTTCGAAGGTGCGAAGATCCCGATTGTTAATGCCAATCAAGTCATGTGGCAATTCAACTGCAGTCTGCAGTTCTGCGTCGGTGTGGACTTCCACTAAAACATCCATGCCAAGTTCGACAGCCAATGCTCCGAGCTCCTGTAATTCGGTTCGAGTCAGCACGGCGACGATCAATAAAATGCAATCCGCTCCATGCGCTCTTGATTCATAGATCTGATAGGGTTCGATTATAAAGTCTTTCCGCAATGCTGGCAGTCTGCATACCGAGCGGGCAAGTTCAAGATCGCGCAGTGAGCCCTGAAAGTATTTGTCGTCCGTCAACACCGAGAGACAGGCCGCGCCGTTCTGTTCGTAGCTGCGGGCAATTGAGGCTGGATCATAGTTTTCACGCATGACTCCTTTGCTCGGAGATGCTTTTTTTGATTCTGCGATGACTGCCATCTGATTGGACGAAGTGACTTCCAGAATTCGCCGTTGAAAGCCGCGAGGCGGCTCCATATGAGCAATTTGGGATTTCAGCTGCTGAACGGAAACCTGAGCCCGACGCGCAGCGACTTCCGCTGCTTTATCGCGGATGATTGAAGAAAGAACGCTGTTCTGAATATTTTGGCTAGACACGATTGGTGGTCTCAATATACTCATCAAATTTCGCACTGCCGGCGCCCGAACGAATCGTGTTCCGCGCACTCTCTACTCCAGCTGCAAGATCGTCGGACAAGCCAGCGACATAAATGGCCGCTCCGGCGTTCAATGCAGTCATATCAGACGCGGCGGACGGTTCTCCCATCAACACCGAACGAACCATGGCCAGACTTTCCTGGGGGTCATTCACTACGATGTTTTCGATTGCGGAAGAAGATATGCCGAAGTCTTCCGCTTTAACCTGATAGGTCGTTACGACTCCGTTTTTCAACTCAGCTACAAATGTAGGAGCGCTGATGCTGATTTCATCCATCCCGTCTTCAGAGTGAACGATTACGACGTGTTCTGCGCCCAGTTTTTTCAGCACATGCGCGAACGGTTCAACAAGTTCCGGGCTGAAAACGCCCACCATTTTGCGACGGACCAAAGCTGGATTGGTCAGAGGTCCCAAAATGTTAAAAATCGTTCGCACTCCGAGCTCCGTACGGACGCCGATCGCGTGTTTCATCGCGCTGTGATGCGCCGGCGCAAACATAAACCCAAATCCAGTCTTTTCGACGCAGATTGCAATCTGTTCTGGCGTCAAATCGGTACGGGCGCCTGCGTGTTCCAATAAATCCGCACTGCCACACTTCCCAGACGCGGCCCGACTGCCATGCTTGGCCACGTGAGCGCCAGCCGCAGCAGCGACAAACGCAGAAGTCGTCGACACGTTAAATGATGATTTACCGTCTCCTCCCGTACCGACCACGTCGATTACATTCGGAACATTCACGCGAACTCTGGTTACGAGTTCTCTCATTACCGTCGCCCCGGCGGTAATTTCCTCGATGGACTCGTTCTTCGTGCGAAGCGCCATCAGGAATCCCCCGATCTGCGACTGTGTGAGCTGGCCTGTCATGATCTGTCGCATAATTGCCAGCATTTCTTCGCTGCTCAAGTCCTGCATGTTCGTAATCTTTGTGAGCGCTTCCTGAATGTTCATTTAGAATCCGTCTGTCTGAGTTGGAATGTTCTCAATTTTTAGAAAGTTCTTGAGTATTTGGAGTCCGCATCCCGTTAAAAACGATTCGGGATGAAATTGAACTCCGTAAACCGAATACTCACGGTGTTTCACTCCCATAATGATACTGTCATCCGTCCAGGCGGTCACCTGCAGGCAGTCCGGCAGATCATCAGTCTGAGCAACCAGGGAATGATATCGGGTTGCCGCAAATGGATTCTCCACTCCCTTGAACAGACCGTCGCCGCAGTGATGAATCTGTGAGACTTTTCCGTGCATGACCTGTCCGGCGCGAACGATCGTACCGCCGAATGCATGACAGATGCTTTGGTGCCCGAGACAGACGCCGAGTATGGGGACGCTGTCAGCGAACTCATCCACGGTTTCAATGGATACGCCTGCTTCATTGGGGGTGCAGGGACCTGGTGAAATGACGATGGCCGCGGGGTTCGCGTCACGGATGCCATCCATGTCAATCTGATCATTGCGCACAACCTTGCTGAAACAGCCAAGTTCACCAAAATACTGAACGAGGTTGTAGGTGAACGAATCGTAATTATCAATGACCAGCAACATCCTTTTACACGCTATCGCGTTCAAACAAATAATTTCTGACTACCCGTTTTGGCAGAGTAATCCGCGTACCTATATGATAGTGATTCATTGGGTGAAATGAATTGGTTTAGACACTGCCGCGGCGCTTGCGCTGCTCTTTCCATCACTTTCCCGGCAATTTAATTTTCGTTTGCGGTTTTATTGGCGCGGCATGACGGCAACATCAAGATTAAGCAAGCTCCTCTATCGACGGCATGTCAGAGTGCGCTTTATTGAAACTCCAATACGGGTTGTTCCGTAAATTTGATTCCATAGGGTTTCGTCGTCATGCATTCGCTTATTCGTTGGCTCCGGGTTTCCGCATGGCATTCACCAAATCGGGATAGCCCATCTCCACCGCCAAGTCCAAGGGTGTCTGTCCTTCATCGTCTCGCGCTTTCAAATCGGCTCCGGCCTTCAGCAAAGCAATTACAACTTCGTCCTTCTTTCTGTACTCCATCGCTACATGCAGTGGTGTCTGACCTTCTTCATCTTGAACCTTTGGGTCAGCCCCGGCTTCCAGCAAAGCGATAACAACTTCGCTCTCATTCGCTACGTGCAGTGGCGTAAATCCAAAATCGTCCCGCGCTTCCAAGTTAGCCCCGGCCTCGAGCAAAGCAGCCACCACATCACTCTTACCGTCCTCAGCGGCATAGTGCAGGGGCGAATGTCCGTTCTCATCTTGCACCTCCAAGTCGGCCCCGGCACCCAATAACGCGATTACCATGTCGGTCCTGCCGCGCTCCGCCGCTATGTGCAGGGGTGCTTTTCCCTCCTCGCCCAGCTCGTTCAATTTGACTCCAGCACCCAGCAACGCAGTTACCACGCCGATCTCGTCATTCTCCACCGCTCTGTGCAAAGCGGGCTGTTCCGAAAAGAAGTCTGTTGCTTTTGCCTCTGCGTCAGCCCCGGCTTTAAGCAAAACAGTCACCACGTCAGTCTTGCCGTTCTCCACCGCTCTGTACAAGGGAGTTCGATCCAATATGAAATCTCTTGCCTCCAAGTCAGCTCCAGCTTTGAGCAAAACAATTGCCACGTCGGTCTTACCGTGCTCCGCAGCTAAGTGCAGGGGTGTCCATCCGCAGTCATCTTGCACTCCTAAGTCGGCCCCGGCTTTAAGCAGAGCAGCCGCCGCGTCGAGCTTGCCGTTCTTCGCTGCCAAGTGCAGGGGTGTCCGTTTTTTCTCGTCTTGCGCTTCCAGGTCGGCTCCAGCTTTAAGCAAAGCAGCCACCGCGTCGGTCTCGCCGTTCTTCGCCGCTACGTGCAGGGGTGTCCCTTCCCGGTAGAATCCTCCTAGTGCCAAACCGTTCTCCTATTGCCGAATTAATTCTTTATTCCGAAGAGGCATTTTGTTGTCAATTCTTTGTTATCCATTTAATTGGATGTTTGTTCCAGCACCTAGGAAACCGGCAAATCGGCATTCTCACGTTGTTTCACTTTCATACTGATAGCGTCATCCGTCCAAGCGGTTGCCTGCACGCAGTCCGGCGAATCATCAGCCTGGGCAACCAAGGAATGATATCGGGTTGCGGCAAACGGATTCTCGACTCCCCTGAACAGACCGTCGACGGAGTGATGAATTTGCGAGACTTTTCCGCGCATGACCTGACCGGCGCGAACAATCGTACCGCCAAATGTATGACAAATGCTTTGGCGCCCAAGACAGATGCCGAGTAAAGGAACGCTCAGCGAACTCATCCATGGTTTCAATCGACGCGCCTTCTTCATTCGGCGTACAGGAGCTCTGGTGAAATAATGATCGCCGCGGGGTTTGCGAAACGGATGCCTTCCATGTCGATCTTGACCATTCGTCAACGAAAGGCGCAGAGGCGTCTGTCCACAATAGTCTTGAGCCTCAAATTCAGCTCCAGCTTTGAGCAGAGTAATTATCATATCCGACTTACTGTTCTTGGCCGTAAAGTGAGGAGGGGTTCGACTCTTTTTCTCTTGTTTTGCCAATCTTTGATAATTCGGATTCCTTAATCTCATTTCAATGTCCGTCCTTCCTCGCATAGTGCCTCTCAGTCGGTTCTGGCGTCCAGTAACACAACTATCGCATCGGTTCTTCCATTCTCCGCCGCTATGTGCAGGGGTGTCAGACCATCATGGTCTTGTGCCTCCCGGTTGGCTCCGGCGTCCAGTAACGCAACAACTATGTCGGTCTTTCCAATATCCGCTGCTATGTGCAGGGGTGTCAGACCATCATGGTCTTGTGCCTCCCGGTTGGCTCCGGCGTCCAGCAAAACAGTAATCATGTCGGTCTTGCCTTTGTCCACCGCTATGTGCAGGGGTGTCCATCCTTCGTCGTCTCGCGCCTCCAGATCAGCTCCAGCGTCCACCAACGCAACTACCATGTCGGTCCTGCCGTCTGCCGCCGCACAGTGCAGGGGCGTACATTCGCAGTCGTCTTTGGCCTCCAGATCGGCTCCAGCGTCCAGTAACGCAGCTACCATGTCGGTCTCGGTGTGGTCCACCGCTATGTGCAGGGGCGTCCATCTGGAGCTGGTTTTCGCCTCCAGATCGGCCCCCGCGTCCAGCAAAACAGTCACCATATCGGTCCTGCCGCCCAACGCTGCTAAGTGCAGGGGCGTACATCCCTCGTCGTCTCGCGCCTCCGGTTCAGCCCCGGCTTTCAGCAGAGCAATCATCACGTCGATCTTGCCAATGTCCACCGCTATGTGCAGAGGCGTCCATCCACAGTAGTTTTGCACTTCTAAATCAGCCCCGGCTTTCAGCAGAGCCATTACCACATCGGTCTTGCCGTTGTCCACCGCTAAGTACAGGGGCGTCAGTCCATCATGGTCCTGTGCCTCCCGGTCTGCCCCGGCGTCCAGCAAAGCAGTCACTACATCGGTCTTGCCGCCTGCTGCCGCCAAGTGCAGGGGTGTTCGTTGCTTCTTGTCTCTTGCTTCGCGTCCAGCTTCGGCATTCAACAAAGCAGCCTCCACGTCGGTATCGCCGGCCGACGGTGCCAAATGCTGACGCCTCAGCCAGTCTTCGTATCGCGCTTCTCGTTCAGCATCAACTTTCATCAAATAAGATAATCTTCGATCAAATTCGCTTTCATCAATTGTCATTTTGTCGTTCGCTCCCTGTTGCTTGCATTGCTTGGAGGTTTGTTCCTGCACCTGACCTGGAAAGTACGGCATATCGGCAACCTCACGGTTTCAAAGAATTTACGTGCGCTCCAGTCGCAGCTGAAAAATCAACCCGATTCATTGGGCAGCGCGATTGAGCCATCTTTGCCATTTTCCCGCCGAAAACCTCAGATTTTCAGCAGATTCGCCAACTATCATTTTTCAACCTGCCGTTTTGAATTTTTCTGTTTGGCACAGCAAGGCATTTTGACTTGAATTCACTGATGCAGCGTCCTGATCTGAGTTATTTTCAATAGCATATCAACAAGCTGCACAGCGTGCGCAGCACTTGCTTAACCCAACATCCGAAGCTGACAAATGAAGTCAGGAATGCGTCCAGTTCGCTTTGCGTTTTTCCAAAAATGCAGCCATGCCTTCTTTTTGATCATCAGTAGCAAACATCGAGTGGAATGCCCGTCGTTCATATAAGACGCCTTCCGTCAGAGTCGTTTCATATGCTCGGTCCACCGTTTCTGTAACCATGGCGGCAGCCACTTGTGAAAAGTTTGCAATCTGCTGCGCGATCTTGACAGATTCCTCAACCAATTCTGCGCTCGGAAACACCCGCGACGCCAAGCCGGAACGTTCTGCCTCTTCGGCGTTCATTCTGCGACCCGTCAGGCACATGTCCATCGCCTTGGACTTGCCGACCGCCCGAGTCAGCCTCTGGGTGCCACCCGCACCCGGTATGATCCCGAGCAGTATTTCCGGCTGACCGAACTGGGCATTGTCGCCCGCTAAAATAAAATCACACATCATTGCCAGCTCACAGCCGCCACCCAATGCATATCCGTTGACTGCAGCGATGACGGGTTTTCGACATTCGGTTACGCGCTCCCAATTCCTGCTGATGAAATTGCCCATATACGCATCAACAAAAGATTTGTCTTTCATTTTGCTGATGTCCGCCCCAGCCGCAAAAGCCTTCTCGCTTCCGGTTAGAACGATGGCGCCAATTTCAGCATCGGCTTCAAACCCATCGATCGCATTTCCGATCTCAGTCATCACAGCAGACGACAGCGCGTTCAAGACTTTTGGACGGTGGATCGTGATCAATCCAACATTGCCGCGTGTTTCCGAAATAATATGTTCATACGTCATAAAGAAGGCACTCCTTATTCAAAAAATCGTTATTGTTGTTGGTTGCAATAAAATCAAACAGTATTACTACTTAAAATGATGTAAATTTCCTAAGCAGAGTGATTGATTAATCGGAACTGACTGACTAGTTTATTTTATTCTATAGTTAGACGGCCTGAAACTTTGGATATAGGGAGGATATTCACCGATACACTTACATACTTAACCACTTAATAATATGCAAAACCAGAGAAAATGAGCTCACTAAAAGAAGTATTTGATAGATCCATAAGGCATCCCAATGAATTTTGGGGTGAAATCGCTGAAGCTGTCCATTGGGACCGCAGATGGGACAAAGTGCTAGATGACTCAGATGCGCCTTACTATCGCTGGTTCAGCGGTGCAAAAGTCAACACCTGCTTCAATGCACTGGATCTGCACGTGCAGGAAGGTCGTGGTGATCAGGACGCGATCATCTACGATTCAGCAATGACCGGAGAGGTTCGAAACATCAGTTACCAGGAACTGTTGGATGAAACCGCTCGACTTGCAGGAGCTCTTGCGAACTTAGGAGTTGAGAAAGGTTCGCGCGTTGTCATCTACATGCCGATGATCCCGCAGACGGTTGTTGCAATGCTTGCTGTTGCACGATTGGGCGCAGTCCATTCTGTGGTGTTTGGTGGTTTTGCTTCGAACGAACTGGCGGTGCGCATTGACGATGCCAAACCGGCTGTCATCATCAGCGCTTCCTGTGGATTAGAACCCGGACGAACGATTGAATACAAGCCCTTGCTGGATAAAGCCATCGACCTCGCAACGCATAAACCTTTGGCTGCTGTAATCTATCAGCGACCGCAGGCGGAAGCTTCTATGCAAGCCGGGCGCGACCATGACTGGAACCAAATCATGGCAGACGCGTCGCCTGCGGACTGCGTTCCAGTCAACGCAACCGACCCGCTTTATATTCTGTATACCTCTGGCACGACCGGCCAGCCAAAAGGGGTTGTTCGCGACAACGGCGGGCATGTCGTCGCACTGAAATGGTCGATGAAACATATCTACGGCGTGGAACCGGGCGAGGTGTTTTGGGCCGCTTCAGATGTCGGTTGGGTGGTAGGGCATTCCTATATTGTGTATGCTCCGCTTTTTGCCGGAAACACCTCGATACTGTATGAAGGCAAACCGGTCGGCACCCCGGATCCCGGAGCGTTCTGGAGGGTGATGTCGCAGCACAAGGTGTCCACTCTGTTTACTGCTCCCACCGCCTTTCGAGCGATCAAGAAAGAAGATCCAGCGGGAGAATATCTGAAGAAATATGACCTGTCAAATTTCCGTACGCTGTTTCTGGCCGGAGAGCGCACCGACCCGGACACGCTGCACTGGGCCGATGCAATGCTGCAGGTGCCTGTCATCGATCACTGGTGGCAAACTGAAACGGGCTGGGCTATTTGCTCAAATTCAATCGGAATCGAACACCTTCCAGTGAAAGAAGGTTCTCCTACGAAACCGGTCCCCGGATGGAACCTGACCGTACTGGATGATCAGAATCGGAGTGTTCCGCGAGGTCAAATTGGTTCACTCGTGGTTGAGCTCCCATTGCCTCCCGGCAGTTTTCCAACCTTGTGGAATGCACGAGAAAGATTTTTTGACACCTACCTGGCAGAATCTCCAGGTTACTATGAAACCGCGGATGCGGGATTCATAGACGAAGACGGTTACGTTTACGTCATGTCAAGAACGGACGATATCATCAATGTCGCAGGACATCGACTGTCGACCGGTGCCATGGAAGAAGTTCTGACCTCTCACCCAGATGTCGCCGAATGTGCTGTTACGGGAATCAACGATTCATTGAAAGGGCAGCTGCCGCTTGGTTTTCTGGTGCTGAACGCGGGTTGCGAGCGAGCAGATAAGGAAATCGTAAGCGAATGCGTCCAGCTGGTTCGCTTGAAAATCGGACCTGTAGCGGCATTCAAGCAAGCGGTCGTCGTAAAACGACTCCCAAAGACGCGATCCGGAAAAATTCTACGTGGCACGATGCAGAAAATTGCTGATGCAGAAGAATGGAAGATGCCACCGACGATTGATGATCCCTTAATCTTGGATGAGATTACCGAATCCTTGCAGTCCATCGGCTACCCCAGAACAGCAGGATAGTCTGTTCCTGCCGTCAAAGCAGTTGATCAAATAAATCGATGAATTTTAAGAAACATTCGATTCATGACTGGCAGGAACTTGCCCAAAAGGAGCTGAAGACTCGGCCGCTTGACGAATTGCATTGGCCAACTCTCGAAGGAATTGATGTCAAGCCCGTTTACACTGCCGATGATCTGACTGATCTCGATCACCTGTTCAGTCTGCCGGGGCTGCCGCCATTTTTACGCGGTCCGAGAGCGACCATGTATTCCGGACGGCCCTGGACACTGCGTCAGTACTCTGGATTTTCAACTGCAGAAGAATCCAATCAGTTTTATCGAGACAACTTAAAAGCCGGTCAGACCGGACTGTCAGTTGCGTTTGATCTTCCGACCCATCGCGGTTACGATTCGGACCATCCGCGCGTGATCGGAGATGTCGGCAAAGCAGGAGTGGCGATTGATAGTGTTGAAGACATGAAAATCCTGTTTCATGAAATTCCGTTGGATGAAATTTCGGTGTCGATGACGATGAACGGCGCGGTACTGCCGGTCCTAGCGATGTTCATTGTTGCCGGTGAAGAACAGGGCGTAGCCGCATCCGCTCTTTCCGGAACGCTGCAGAATGACATTCTAAAGGAATTCATGGTCCGCAACACCTACATTTATCCGCCCCGACCATCCATGCGGATTGTTGCTGACATCATTCAATACACGGCTAAGAAAATTCCCCGGTTCAATCCGATCTCAATTTCGGGTTACCACATGCAGGAAGCTGGCGCGAACTGCGTTCAGGAACTCGCTTACACCATCGCCGACGGGATTGAATATGTCAGAGCAGCGCTGTCCACGGGAATGGAAGTAGACGATTTTGCACCGCGGCTGTCGTTTTTCTTCTGTATTGGCATGAATCTGTTCATGGAAGTTGCGAAGCTGCGGGCGGCTCGCTATTTGTGGGCCGACCGAATGAACAGTTTGTTCAGCCCTAAAAAACCAGCATCAATGATGCTAAGAACTCACTGCCAAACCTCCGGAGTGAGCCTGACCAGCCAATCTCCCTACAACAACATCATTCGAACGACGATGGAAGCCTTGGCTGCGATTTTAGGCGGTACGCAGTCACTGCATACGAACTCATTTGATGAAGCGCTGGCTCTGCCGACCGAGTTTTCTGCAAAAATTGCACGAAACACTCAGCTGATTCTGCGCGAGGAAGCCGGCCTGACCAACGTCGTCGATCCGCTCGCAGGTTCCTACTACGTCGAGCATCTTACGGCTTCGCTGATCCGAGAGGCCGGAAAATTAATCGACGAGGTTGAAGCGATGGGTGGCATGACCGTCGCAGTCGAGGCTGGGCTGCCCAAGAGTCGAATCGAAACTACAGCCGCGAAACGTCAGGCAAAAACCGACATCGGCGAAGAAGTCATCGTCGGAGTCAACCAATTCATGGATGAAGCGGATGAAAACATTGATCTGCTGGAAGTCGACAACCGCGTGGTTCGCGAGAAGCAGATCCGCCGCCTAAGTCAAGTTCGTTCCGATCGGGATGAACATCACTGTAGCGCTGCGCTGAAACGACTCAGGGGCTGCGCGTCCAGCGGTGACTGGGGACTGCTTCAGCATGCCATCGAAGCGGCCCGGGCCCGCGCAACCGTCGGTGAAATTACCGACGCGCTTCGTCAGGATTTCGGACAGTATCGTGATACTCCAAAGGCGATCAGCGGGGTTTATCGAAAAGAAATCAGCAGCAGTGAAGAAATTGACACAGTGCGCAGCCAAGTGGTGCAATTCTTCGAGCAGCATCGGCGGCGTCCCCGCGCACTGATCGCAAAAGTAGGGCAGGACGGGCACGACCGCGGTGCGAAAGTCATCGCAACGGCATATGCTGATTTTGGCTTCGAGGTTGACATCGGGCCGCTGTTTCAGACTCCAGCAGAGATCGTGCGACAGGCAGTGGACAACGATGTCCATCTAATCGGAATCTCAACTCAGGCAGGAGGACACAAGACCCTCGTTCCACAGGTCATTGAAGGCCTGAAAGCCGAAAAGGCAGATCAGACCGTCGTAATCTGTGGTGGAGTCATTCCACCGAGAGACGTTGATTTTCTGCTCTCTCGGGGAGTGGCTGCGGTATACGGACCGGGAACGCGAATTCTGGATACGATTCCCGAAGTCCTGACCATGATTGAAAACAGCCTCGATGAATCGCTGATCAGCTGAACAGAATCCATGCAAGACATAATCAACCGACTGGATAAGAAACGAGCCGCAGCGCGTTTGGGAGGTGGAACTGAACGCATCGCCCGACAGCATCTAAAAGGACGCCTTACCGCGCGTGAACGCGTTGACCTTCTGATGGACAAAGACAGTTTCGAAGAATGGGACATGTTCGTTGAACATCGGTGCGTCGACTTTGGAATGGACAAGAATAAAACTCCGGGAGATGGAGTCGTCACAGGCTATGGAACCATCCATGGTCGCCTGTGCTTTGTATTCAGCCAGGACTTTACAGTCTATGGCGGATCTTTGTCAGAAGCACACGCCGAAAAAATCGGGAAAGTGATGGACCAGGCAATCAAAGTCGGAGCGCCTGTGATCGGTATCAACGATTCTGGAGGCGCACGCATCCAAGAAGGTGTGGCATCCTTAGGCGGCTATGCGGATATCTTTCAAAGAAACGTGATGGCGTCAGGCGTGATTCCTCAAATTTCTCTGATCATGGGACCCTGTGCCGGCGGCGCGGTGTATTCTCCAGCGATCACAGATTTCATATTTATGGTCCGCGACAGTTCCTACATGTTCGTGACGGGGCCCGACGTAACGCGCACCGTCACACACGAAGACGTATCAGCCGAACAGCTCGGAGGCGCTTCAACTCATTCAGAACAGTCTGGCGTAGCAGACGGCGCTTTCGAGAACGATATCGAAGCCTGCCTGATGCTACGGCACTTTTTCGATTATCTGCCGGTCAGCAATAAGAGTCCGATACCGGTTCGGACGACTCACGACACGCGCTATAGAGCTGAACCTTCTTTGGACACCTTGGTTCCAGATGATCCCAATTTGCCTTACGATATCAAAGAACTGATTCTGAAAGTCGTAGACGAGGAAGATTTCTTCGAGTTAAAGCCCGGTCACGCAGCCAACATCGTGATTGGATTTGCGCGAATGGAAGGTTCAACCATTGGCATCGTAGCCAATCAGCCGATGGTGCTAGCGGGCTGTCTCGACATTCATTCATCACTGAAGGCCGCGCGTTTCGTGCGCTTTTGCGATTCATTCAACATCCCGATTCTGACATTTGTAGACGTGCCCGGGTTCATGCCGGGCACAGCACAGGAACACGGCGGCATCATCAAACACGGTGCGAAACTGCTTTATGCCTACGCCGAGGCAACAGTCCCCAAAGTCACGATCATCACGCGCAAAGCCTACGGCGGCGCCTACGACGTGATGAGTTCAAAGCATTTGCGGGGGGATGTCAACCTTGCCTGGCCAAGCGCAGAAATTGCAGTGATGGGGCCCAAAGGTGCGGTTGAGATCATCTTTCGTTCAGAACTTGGAGATGAACAGAAAATCGCAGCTCGAACTGATGAATACCGAGCCAAGTTCGCAAATCCTTTCGTAGCAGCAGGCCGCGGTTTCATCGATGACATCATCATGCCACACAATAGCCGCGAGCGCATCTGTCGCGCTCTTCAGATGCTGCGCCATAAAAAACTGGAAAATCCGTGGCGAAAACACGGCAATATTCCACTGTAGCTGGGCTTCATTTCAATGTTTGACAAAATTCTGATCGCAAATCGGGGTGAGATCGCGTGCCGTGTGATGAAAACTGCAAAACGTCTTGGCTTGAAAACCGTTGCCGTATTTTCAGAAGCCGATCGAAAATCCCTACATGTAGAAATGGCGGATGAGGCGGTTCATATCGGTCCGGCTCCTGCCAATGAGAGCTACCTGAACATGAAGGCCATAGTTGACGCCTGCGAACAGACTGACGCGCAGGCTGTGCATCCCGGTTACGGCTTTCTCTCCGAAGATACCCAATTTGCTGAACTGCTCAGTCGGAACGACATCGTTTTCATCGGTCCAAATGCGGCTGCGATCAAGGCAATGGGAGACAAGATCACTTCCAAGAAAATCGCCAGAAATGCCGGAGTCAGCGTAATTCCCGGCTTCGAAGATGTGATTGAAAGCCCTGATCACGCGGTGGAACTGGCACGGCGGATCGGCTATCCAGTCATGTTGAAACCAACTGCCGCAGGTGGTGGAAAAGGAATGCGTCTCGCCTACGATGATCAACAGTGTCGGGAAGGATTTGTTCGCTCAGCCAGCGAAGCGCTGACTTATTTTGGAGATGATCGCGTCTTTGTAGAAAAATTCATTGAACGGCCTAGGCACATCGAAATACAGGTTCTCGCAGACGGGAATGGAAATGTTATTCATCTTGGGGAACGGGAATGCTCTCTGCAAAGAAGGCACCAAAAGGTGATTGAAGAAGCGCCATCGCCGTTTTTGACGGCTGAATCGCGAGCTGAAATTGCCAATCAGGCGGTGACCCTGGCGAAGGCCGTGAATTATGTGTCTGCCGGAACTGTCGAGTTTGTCGTTGACCCAGATCAGAACTTTTATTTTCTAGAAATGAACACGCGTCTGCAGGTCGAACATCCCATTACCGAATACGTCACCGGCATTGATCTCGTGGAATGCATGATTCGAATCGCAGCGAATGAATCTCTGCCCTTTTCGCAATCCGAAATCACAGCGTTCGGTTGGGCTGTGGAAGCTCGCATTTACGCAGAAGATGCGTCTCGAAATTTTCTGCCGTCAACCGGGCGGTTGATTCGATGCCGCGCACCTGAAGAATCCAAATATGTTCGAGTGGATACCGGTGTCTATGAAGGTGGTGAAGTCTCAATCTACTACGATCCGATGATTGCAAAATTGATTGTTCACGGTGAATCTCGCATACAGGCTTATGATCGGCTGCAGCTCGCACTTAGCGAATATTTCATTTCCGGAGTCACAAACAATATTCCGTTTTTACAGAACCTAATCCGGCGCAAGGCGGTTCGCAGCGGCCAGATCAACACCGGCTATATCGAAAAGAAATACCCAAATGGTTATGATCATGAAACCGCTGGCAACAATCGGATTCAAATCCCAGTCATGATTGCACTGATCATGCACTATTCCATTGAGCGTCAAGCTGCTAGTTTGGGTGGACAGCTCAACGCCAGAAATTGGACGGTCTCTACCAATTGGGCCGTTGTGAGGGACAGTGACCGATATGATCTGTCAATACGACAGCGCCCAAACGGTCATCAGGTGACTTGGGTAGATGGTGAAATCTTCTTTATCAAGCATGAGTGGAAACCAGGACAAACACGATTTTACTTTCGCCTGAATGAAAAACAGCTCTGTGTGCAAGTCAGGCGAAACGGAATTAACTATCGAATAGATCATTTCGGCCATCGGTCTGAATTCAGAGTTTTGACTCCTCTTGCAGCGGATTACAATCAGCACATGCTGGTCAAGCAGACTTCTCAGGCCTCGCCATTTTTGAAGTCACCGATGCCAGGATTACTGGTTGAATTGAACGTGACTGAACAGCAAGAAGTAAAAACGGGTGAAACGATTGCAGTGGTTGAAGCGATGAAAATGCAAAATGCGCTGACCGCGGAACGCGGCGCAACCGTAAAATCGATTTGTGCCGAAGTCGGAGACAGTCTTGCTAAAGATCAGCCCATTATTGAATTTGAGTCAATTCGAGAATGATCGGCAAATTAAACCACGTCGCCATTGCGGTGCCGAATCTGACTCAGGCCAGTGAACTGTATCGAACGGTTCTCGGTGCAGATGTTTCCGACCCGGTTCGGTTGCCGGACCATGGAGTGACCACTGTTTTTGTTCATCTTCCGAACACGAAAATTGAGTTGCTTCAACCCTTGGGAACAAATTCACCCATTGAAAAATTCTTGGAAAGAAATCGTTCCGGAGGAGTCCATCACATCTGCTACGAAGTTGAAGACATTCACTCGGCGAAAGATGAACTTTTGGCTCATGGAATGCGAATACTGGGAAGCACCGAACCGATGACTGGAGCGCACGGCAAGCCTGTACTGTTTTTGCATCCTAAAGATTTTGCGGGCACTTTGATTGAAATTGAGCAGGTTTGAACAAACCTTTCAGACCTGATCGGAAAAATCCGATGCAAGTCAATCCCTTGCTTTGATCGCCGAATTGGCAAGTCAATTTACGTTTGAAGTTCATTCAATGAGATTCGAAATCGACATTGTCAGAGCGAGCTCATTCGGGGCCCCTGCGCGTACAGCGTCCGTTTTACGCCGAATCCGACCGCATTTGCCATGTATACATTCCTCACCCACCAGGCGGGATCTGTTAGTAGAGATGCCCTAAAATTGGATATTGCAGTCGAAGAACGAGCATGGGGACTGATCACCGCTCCAGACGCTATAAAGATTTATCGCAACAACCGCAAACAGGCTCGACAGCGCACTCCTTATTCAGGTGAAAAGTCGAGGAACTGCGGAATCAGGTGTTTCCCATGCTATTTTTTGTTCCATAAAATCCGGCAGGCGGCATCTAAAATGACACTCACACCACTTGGCTATTTTGCTCATTATCAAACAAATTCGGATATTTCCCACTGACTTGCTTAGCGTGGGATGCACCTGACTGCGGAATGGCTGTCACAAGAATCCATCTTTTATAATGACACAATGGCAGATACTCAGGTACGTGCAGATGTCGCATCTGATGCCAAATTCATCGGTTGGGAAATCACTGGTCCTGGCAAGCGGTCAGAATCTCAGAAAATGTAATATCAGAAACCGATTCTAAATTTGGAAAGATGGGATTCCAGTCGTTCTTGAACGAGCTCGTTATGTAACTGGACATCCTGTTTTAGGAGCCACCTATGGTTTGCGCGGCTTTGCTGGCGAAACGACGCAAAGCCCGCGGACTTAAGCTGAATTGCCCCGAAGTCGTTGCGTACATCTCCGCTGAAATCATGGAAGGCGCCCGCGAAAGTCGAACAGTTGCGGACCTGATGCATTTTGGTACGACCTTGCTGACTCGAGCCGGCGTATTGGACGGCGTGCCCGAGATGCTCCATGACATTCAGGTCGAAGCAACATTTCCCGATGGAACAAATTTGGTCACCGGCCTTGGCCACTGCATGAAAAGCAATACAGTCGATTGTTTCGATCGTAAATATATCTAAATCAAAGACATAATGATGAGCAAAATCTACACTCTGCGAATTGGTATCGGCGGTCCAATGAGGTCATGAAAAACCGCGCTTGTCGATTCTCTCTGCAAAAGAATGCGAGAGCAGTACCAAATTGCTGTGGTAACGAATGACATTTACACCAAAGATTACGCACAATTTTCAGTACGTAATCGAAGTCTTTCAGAAGAACGAATCATGGGAGTCGAAGCCGGCGGGTGTCCACATACAGCCATTTGGGAAGATGCGTCGATGAATTTGACGGCAATCGATCAGCTCAAACGAAATCTTGAGAAACTGGACATCATCATTATTGAAAGCGGTAGTGATAACTTAGGTGCGACCTTCAGCCCAGAATTGTGCGATTTGACGCTCTATGTGATCGATGTATCCGCCGGCAACAATTTTCCGCGCAAAGGTGAAACGGGAATCACGCGCTCCGACTTGCTTACCATCAATCAAATTGATTTGGCGCCTTTCGTCGGCGCATCGTTAGAAGTGATGGAAAATGACTCCCGCAAAATGCGCGGTGAACGCCCCTGTGTGTTTTCCAATTTGAAAACGGGGACAGGTGTGGATGAAATCATCCGGTTTATTGAACACGAAGAAATGCTGAGTGCGAATTAGAAGAACTGTTATCTTTTTTCTCAAAATGCAGTATGTCGCGACGGCTGGTCCGAACGCAGAGACGGGACATGGAAATGTAGAGTCTTCCATTTGCAAACAGCATTGCTGGGACCCTAAGTACGGCAAATTTGATGTTGTGAGTTCGCGAGATTCCAGCACCAAATATGTAAGCGTACTGGTGAGATACAGCAAGAATCAGCAGAAACAGCGACAGAAGGACGACAGATACATCGGCACCTGACTCATTGATGGTTTCCTCCGAATCATAAACATAAAGTAATCTGGCAAACGGTGGAATAAGTTTGCGCTAATCAGAATGGAGAGGAATTACAGAGTGAGTCGGCAGCTGGAATTTTGTCTAAAAATGAGTTGATCAATCAGCCGATGAAGTCATTTGAATCCAGCATTGATTCGTACCTCAAACTCAGTTTCTACAGCTTCGACACCTGCTCACATGACGACCGGAGTGTGTCGATGTTGATCACCGATAAATATTTCGGTCTTGGCTTTAGCCGCCGATATGACTGTGCAATCGTACCGGCTAAATTCGGCCTCTTTGATGATGGTGCGGGGCCTGCTCCCAATCCACCTCCAAACTCGATCACAACATCTACGCCTTCACCTGCAATCTGCATGAGATTGGAATGCCATTGAACGGGCTTAAACAGCTGCCTGTATAGATTCGTACGAATCATCTCTACATCGGCTTCATGAAAGCGTCCTCTGGCATTGGATGACACCGGACAGACGGGGAGATCAAAATGCGTCCCGTTCAGGATTTCCTGAAACTTTTCAGCGGCTGGTTTCATGTGCGAGGTATGGAATGCTCCTTCTGTTTTAAGACGAATTCCTCGCGGTTTAGGATTGAAGTGTTCAAGTTCAGTCAATAGATGATCAATATTTTTCGGCCATCCTCCGACAACAGTTTGGCGAGGGAGATTACATGCTGCAATTTCACATCCAGTTGAAATCAGCAGAGGTTCGACCTGTTCTTTCGCCATAGAAAGAGCAAGCATGTCTCCACCACCGCAATCCGCCATACACTGACCTCGTGCAGAAACCAATTTTAATGCTGCTTCCAAATCCATCGCTCCTGCGGCCAACAGTGCGGAGTACTCGCCGAGACTATGCCCACAGGCATAAGAAGGAGAAATTGAAGACCCGACCGAATCCAGAAAAACCGATAGACAGGCATACGAGTGAGTCAGCAAAACAGGCTGGGTGTATTTCGTTAAGTTGATGCGCCCCGACTCAGCATCATTGGAAAGACTGACCATGTCATAACCCAAAGCACAGCTCGCCTGATCGTAGACTTCTCGACAAATAGAAAATTCCGCGTACAGGTCACCGCCAATCCCCGGATATTGGGCACCCTGTCCAGGAAATAAGAATAAGAATCGATTCATAATTCAGAAATGGAAACAGCTCAAAATTCGAACTAGGCAATTGAAACTCAATGTTGAATCTGCACTAAATATCTTTGGCTTGGTCTCGAAGCACAAATTTTTGGATTTTTCCCGTCGACGTCTTAGGCAGGTCCCCAAAAACAACTGTTTTTGGAACTTTATAACTCGCTAATTTCTCACGACACCACGAAATTACTTCCTCTGCAGTCAAAGAATCACCTGCGTCAGGTGCCGCGGTGACAAAAGCACAAGGCGTTTCACCCCATTTTTCATCTGGACGAGCAACGACTGCCGCTTCCATGATTTTGGGATGACCATAAAGTACATCTTCTACTTCTAGACTGGAAATGTTCTCGCCGCCGGAGATGATGATATCTTTGCTGCGGTCCCGAACTTCGATGTAACCATCGGGATGAGTTACGCCCAGATCTCCAGTATGGTACCAACCTCCGCCAAAAGATTCATTCGTCGCAGCAGGATTTTTCAGGTAGCCGCGCATCACCGTGTTGCCGCGCACCATGAGCTCACCCATTGTATTTCCGTCCTGGGGCACGGGTTCCATGGTCTGTGGATCGATCACCTTTACATCTTCCAACGTTGGATAGTGAACACCTTGCCGCGCCATTTGCGATGCGCGCTGTTCCAATGTTAAATCATCCCATTCACTCTGCCACGCACACACGGTCGCCGGTCCATAGGTTTCTGTCAATCCATACAAATGAGTAACATTGAAACCTATTTTCTCCATCTCTGAAATTACCTGGCTCGGTGGTGCCGCTCCACCGGTGGCAACCTCTACCGTTTGCTCAAATTCGAGCTTGACGTCCTTCGGCGCATGAATCAACATGTTCAATACGATGGGCGCTCCACACATATGAGTGATCCGGTGATCACGAATCATTGGAAAAATATAACCGGGCTCCACTTTTCGAAGGCATACATGCGTACCGGAAACTGCAGTTATCCCCCAGGTAAAAGTCCAGCCATTGCAATGAAACATCGGCAGTGTCCATAAGTACACGCTGCTGCTGTCCAATTGAAATACCATCGCATTGCCGAGTGCGTTGAGATAAGCGCCTCGATAGTGAAAAACCACACCTTTCGGATTTCCTGTCGTGCCAGATGTATAGTTCAAGCAAATGGCCTGCCACTCATCCGTTGGAGCCAGCCAATCAAAATTTCGACATCCCTCATCAAGCAGTGATTCATAATCGGTTTCGCCAAGACGTTCTCCGCCTTCTGCCAACTCATCATCAATATCTATGACTGTAATTTCCCTATCATAAATTTCGAGCGCCTTTTTGATCACTGGAGAATATTCGCGATCGGTCAAAAGTAATTTGGCTTCTCCATGTTGAAGAATGAATGCGATCGAAGCTGCATCAAGACGATAATTTAAAGCATTGAGCACTCCGCCACACATGGGAACGCCATAGTGCGCCTCCAGCATTGCATTGGTATTCGGTGACATGATCGCAACCGTGTCCCCAATTCCAATGCCCCTTCGGCGCAATGCACTGCCCAAGCATCGAGATCGATCATAAAGTTCTTGATAGGTGTAGATTCGCTGACCGTGAATCACCGCCGGTTTATTCGGAAAAATGCGTGCTGACCGGGCTAGAAAACTGATCGGATTCAGTGGCTGATAATTGGCTTTGTTTTTGCCTAAATGCTGCTCGTAAATGTTCACAGTGCTTAACTCCTTGACAAGATTTCGACTGAAATTGTATAGCAAATTTTCACACGCGATTGTCGATTCCAAGCAATTCTGACTGTGAGCTCAATGTACTGACAGACGCGGCCGCGACTCGTCAGACCGTCAAAAAAGGATTAAAATGTAAGTTGACAAGTCATGGACTACCTAATAATGAATTGAGAGATGAATCCGGGCCGCCGAAAGTTTCTGCAGTCTCTGGGATGCTGCGTAACCATTGAACTCATTCCAAACATAAACTTTGCGTATCAGCCTAAAGTAAAGCAGCTCGCAGCAGCTCCTGCGGAAGTTCCCTTGGTACTCGAATTTGGCCCAGCTACGGAGGTTTGGGCTTACAACGGACAAGTTCCGGGTCCCCTGCTTCGATATCAGCAGGGCGACACATTGCGAATCGAACTCGAAAATCTGCTGGAGGAACCGACAACTATTCATTGGCATGGCTTAAGAGTCCCGGTGACAATGGATGGCGTGCCCGTTGTCAGCCAACCTGCCGTACCGCCTGGTGAAAAATTTCGATACGAATTCGTTCTCGAAGATGCCGGAACGTTTTGGTATCACCCCCATGTCAGCAGCTCCAAACAAGTTGGAAAAGGCCTAAGGGGCGTTTTGATTGTTGATGAAAAAGTTCCACCGGAAGTGAACCGAGATGTACTCTGGGTTCTTGACGACTGGAGATTAAACCAAGAAGCACAGATTGTTCCTTTCAGCGGCAATCGACACGATGCCAGCCACAATGGAAGAATGGGAAACGTGGTAACCGTCAATGGCAATATTGGGGAGGAATTCACCGTTTATCCTGGGGAACGAATGCGTTTGCGTTTAGTCAATGTTTCCAATGCACGAACGTTCTCTTTACAGTTCAAACCGATTATTCCCTGGCTCATTGCACTTGATGGCCATCCCGTCACTCCCCGAAAAATCGACGATGAACAGGTTGTGCTCGGAGCGGGACAGAGGGCTGATCTAATCGTTGATATTCCAGAGAGTCCGAGTGAATCGCTGCCCGTTATTGATCACTCGTTTGGCAGTGAATTCGCCTACGAGCTAATGCATCTGGTTTTCGATTCGACCCAGACATATTCCTCATCAGTTTCAGCACCTGCCAAACTGCCTGCCAACCCCGTGCCTGCACCTAACCTCCATCAGGCCATAAAACATAAAATGGTATTTGAAGGCGGAGCAATGGGAGGACTATCTGGCGCCATCCTCAATGGCACCTACCTGAATATGCGAGAATTGGTTGAACGCGATAAATTCTGGGCATTAAATGGCATGGTTCCGGATGATGTTCTTACTGACCCACCCATATTGACGCTGAAACGCGGACAGTCTTACATTTTTGAGCTCATTAACCGAACGGCCTTTGAACATCCGATTCATTTGCATGGACACAGTGTATTTGTGATCAGCGCAAATGAACTTCCCGTTGAATTCCCGATGATCCGTGACACGATATTAATCGCTCCGAACGAGAAACAGGAAATCGCATTTGTAGCGGACAACCCTGGAATTTGGATGTTTCATTGCCATGTTCTTGAACATCAAGAAACGGGAATGACATCAATGATTGCAGTTATCTAGTTCGCACCAGGAGATTCAATGCAAAGATCAGTCGGCGCGCTTCGGTTCGAACTGCGAATTTCAGTCAGCGTCATTCAAGCCGAGGGCATGTATTCACAGAACATGCGGTTCGACAGAAAGCAAGTCAGCACAACTTCTTGAAAACTGAGTATTCACGGCACCGGTGTTTTCGTTGACTTAAAGTATCTTTTCTTAAATACATTGATGCTGGGTCGAGACTGCGTGGTGATTCGCTCATGAGCGAACAGAAATTTTGACTGTTTTTCTTTCCCGTTGCCAGTCTTCGAGGCCGCGACATCCCAATGCAGAATGCAATCGCTGCGATTCTGCCAAGCTTCTTCAAGTTCAGATTTTCGCCAGCTGCACCTACGATAACTTCCTGTCCAGAGGATGACAGTAACTCACCACCTGAACATCGCAAACCGCCATTGCGTCGGCGCTTTGTCTATACAAGTTCTCGTCGATGCCATTGACTGCTGCATTTGGCGCTGTTTACGCCAAACATCAAATTCAACCAGACCGGTTTGAAAAAAATGGTTGATTGCGGTGGAGTGTGCAATGTTCGATCAATGACAATCGATCTTAACTGACTGTATTCAAATATTCGTTTAACTGATTCAACAGAATGTAACCTTCAAATTGAATCTCTCCTAACAGTCAGAGGAAAAATTCGGAAGTTCCGTCTTCATGCAGTCTCGAGCTCAAGAACGAAGGTGGCAGCTCCATAATCGGCCGCTCCGTACCTTCCCCAAACTTAACCTGTTGATCCAGCTGCTTTCTGCCACAGCGCATTTCTTTTGATCTTTCCCGAACTGGTCAATGGAAATGAATCAACGAATTCAATTTCCCTTGGATGTTTGTACAATGCCAAATTTTCCTTTACATACTGTTTCAGTCGGGTTTTGGTTTGTTCAGTTTGTTCAACCTCTGGCATTAGTCGCACGTAAGCCATTACGATCATGCCTCGGTCCCGGTCCTGCTTGCCGACTACTGCGACTTCCGCGACATCTGGATGGGAGATCAGCGTATTTTCTATTTCGTTCGGTCCAATGCGATATCCGGCGCTTTTGATCAACTCGTCATTGCGACCTTGGTACCAAAAGTATCCATTTTCATCTCTCATAGCGAGATCACCGGAACGAAGCCAGTTTCCCAGTTTCAGATTTTCTGGAACTCCCGGACTTCCCCAAAAACCAAGAAATACAGTCGGTTCATGCGGATGCCAAGAGGCTATCTCTCCGACAACTCCATCGGGAAGTTCTTGGCCGTTTTCGTCAATAATGGCGACGGTTCTTCCTGGATAGGTACGTCCCATTGAACCGGGTTTGGTCGGAAACAACGCTTCACAACAGCCCACCATGTCGGTAAATTCCGACAATCCATAAAATTCATTGCAGACGATTCCAAAATCGTCTGAAGCCCAACGCTGCACTTCCGAAGGCAAACTCTCGCCTCCCGCCGCAATTACGCGAAGCGCTAAATTCCATCTTTTTTTGGGAAAGCGAATTTCAGCCAGTCGTTTGATCGCAGTAGGTGTCATGAAGGAATGTGTGACCTGATGACGTTCCATAAACTCGTAAGCCCATTTGGCCTCGAACCGATGTTTGGAAGATACTACTGGCTGTCCGTGCTGCCAGGCGGGAAGAAGCAAGTCCTGCAGACCTCCACCCCATGCCCAATCAGACGGGGTCCAAAATTTGGCATCAGGATAATCCACTTCCAAGTTGTAAAACAGATTTAATGATGGCAAATAGGCGTGAATGATGCGATGAGCATGCAGAAGCCCTTTTGGCATGCCAGTCGAACCGGAAGTGTACTGTAGAATAGCCGGTTCTTCGGAAGCAGTAATGACCGGCTCAAAATAGTCCGGCTGGTCTGAGATGCACTCGTCATAGTTGAATTCCTGCTTTCGTGGTGTCCCGCATACAATTTGATGCCTTAAGCTCCCAAATGATTTTGCGATGCTGCGCAAATTTGACCAGTATTCAGAATGAGTGATAATTACTTTTGCTTTGGAATCGTTGAGAATGTGCTGGACAGTGTTTGGTCCATACAGATGCGACAACGTCATTGCAATCGCCCCGATTTTGTAGACTGCCATGTGAGCGATGCCGGTCTGTGGGCTTTGTCCTGTGTGAATGGCGACCGGCTCTCCTCGTTTTACGCCGATGTTCGTTAAAAAATGCGCTAATTTGGACGCAAGCCGATCAATTTCAGCGAAAGTGTACGTTTCTATGGACCCATCCAAATTTTCATGAATCAGAGCGAGATTGTTTGCTTTATCTCCACCAGAATATAAACCTACCGTATCCGCGGCAATGTTGGCGTTTACAGGAATTCCAATTCGGAAATGGTCTTTAGATGAGTCTACGTAGAGATTGGTGCGTCCGACTAGTGCCATGTAGGGAGATGATGTGAGCGATGGCATGATCGTGCAACTCTTTTTGTTAACAAAATTTTGAGATTAAATCTTTCTGAAATGAAAGGAAGAATTATACAGATGGAATTTTGACAGTTTTTCCTCGCATTGAGTCAGCTTAGCTTGCACTTGCTGGGACCCGCGCACGGGTGGTAATATTCAATTTCGATAATCCAATCCTTTTTTGGTCGCCTTTCCGAAATTTTTGACCCACTCTCCGTCCATCTTCGACCATCAAGACTGGCAGTCCCTGCGTTCGAGTGAAGTCGTCGATGGCTGAATCGTCGAGAACCCTTATGTCAGCAATCGCTGCATCAGGACAATTGCTTTCCGTTTGTTGCAAATCCCTTCTCAAAATACTCAGCTGATAATCAACACTGCCGGTCCCTGATCTGCATTCAAGTGCATAAAGCCGGGCGACAGTACGGATCGGCCGGGCAAAGATCCCTCCCTTAAGGCTTCCGATGTCCCCTGAAAGTCCACTGTCTGAACTTGAAAGAAGTTCGAAATTCGGATCGATCATTTCTCTGTCGCAACAGTTTCCCAATTTCAGCGCCCATCAGCTGAAACATTGGAGTGGCATCGAGAACTTGTGAAGGGTGAGCTGGATAATCTAAATTGAAGTTTTTGTCTGTTGGAACAACAGCGGCAGTGACGTGAAGCATAGCTTCAGAAATCTGTGTCTATGGACATTCCAGCTGTTGCCAACTTTGACATTGAACTTCTCTTTGTATCATTTTGTCCATTGCTGCTCTTTCAGTATCAGCAACAGCTGAAACTTTCAGCCAGTCCAGTACCTGAATGCAAGCTTCAACAGGCCATAAATCATCAAATATACATTTGAAGTCAGTGCGACGGGAGGACTGTCCGGCTTTCTCCTCAATGGCGCCGGCCTGAATATGCGAGAATTATCTAATCGTTACTAATTTCGGGCATACATTCGAGCAGTGCCGAATGATAATCACTCTGACTCACCCACCTGCCACAGCACAGGGATCGTCTACATTTTAAAGAGCATCAACCAAACAGCTTTTGAGCATCCGATGCATTTGCCTGGACGCATTTTTTTTGGCCAGTGTGAATGAACTTCCAGTTGAACGCCTCACGATGTGCGTCACGTCATTCATCGCTCCGAATGAGAAACAGGAATGACACCAATGACTGCAGGTGTTTAGAAGTTCAGTTAGGAAATTGATGAAGAGCTATGGGCGGATTTCGTTTCGAGTGAACAGTAACAGTCTGCTTCATTCAAACCGAAGTGAACGATGCACTGACGACTCGTCTCGTTAAAGAGAAAGGCAGTGCTGCTCTTAAAAAAAAGCCGCCAGTTCTTAAAATTCCGCTGATGTTGAGTCTTATCTGTCGAAAATATTCGAAAAGACGTTGCGAAACTGTTACAACTGGCGGGTCGTTGCGACACTAAAAGGAGGTAATGAATCTTTTATCCATTCGTTTCGACTGGCGTTTCCCAGTTACGATTTTTCGCTTGAGACAGCTCTGCTGACGGGCGGAGCGTAACTTTCCCAAAGAGAAAGATAAGCACTGTATGCCTCATTTCCAAGCTCGACCACTTTACGGCCAATTTCCTGTGTTTGATCGATTGACTGTTGATTCCATGCATCTTGCTGCTTGAAATAGTCATCCATTGTCTTGACGTTCAGCCACTCATTGGATCGCTTTGAAACAGTCTCAACGAACTGCTGAGCAGCGTCCACGCCAAATTCCACAGACTTACTGAACAGCTGGGAATTGACTCGAACTGCTTCATTTGTAAATTCAACAAACTTGTTTTCCATGATTTCCATCTCCAATAAAAATATTGTTGCAATGCAATATAACACCAAAAATAAAATTGTCAATAGCAAATCGATATTTTTTCTGGAATATTCTCCGTTTTCTGTAGTTTTCTTTGAGTTATTTCTGAATACATGAATAAAAACATACTTTTTATTAATTAGTTAGACAGACACTTCTTCAGATTGATAGCATACATATCGTTATTGGATGAACTGAAGACTCATCATCAACCGCTTGTCAAAACGATCCATAATTTCTCTATTGCGATGCAATATATAAACAGTTCTTCAACTGAATGCCTGTTCTTCAGCAATTACGCTGGTTCACTCTGGTCATTGACCGTTCAACCCTTGCTGCTGCGAGTCATCGACATTCAAAATCAGGTTCGACTGGGAAACATTCCGAAAGTAACTTCAATCGAATGTCCAAGACTCGAAACTGATCCTTGAAAGCGATGCCCCAAGGACCAGCAATTGCTGAGAGAGTTTTGTATTTCCAAGGCTTCGAATTTAGGTTTCCAACAGAGGGATTAATTTTTCTTTTTCATACATTCCGAGCCAGCGCGTTTAGAGTCTATTGGTCTGAGACTTTGGGTTGCAAGGTCACGACTGACGCAAGATGCAGTTGCACCTGAATTTCGCAAAAATGGCGATTGCTGTCCGACACATTGAAAACTGGCGACAGCAGCAGAATCGAATCGGCACCGGCACTTCGTCCAATCGGTTGAATTAATTCCAAAACTGCGGAAGAAATCACTGAGCCTGCGTCATCTGAAACACACGACAACACCGCAGTGCGCACGCACTTGGTGGCAAACTGCAATCTCCTCCTGCTCACTGCCATTCTGGATACTAAACAGTGGGAATCCGCTACAATTTCCGAATCAGGTCTAAATCGGAACTGCTATCTTCGGATTTGGGATTTCACACTTCCCAAATTTTAAATTTGAATAAATTTCAGCCAAAAGGTTCGAGAATTTAACCGATTTTCCGAATATTCACTAAGCTGTTCGGCGAGAACAGTCCACGGGGATTCTCATTTTGCGGTGGTTGAGTCGATCCATTGACGTTCCGGGCATGAAGTTCCTTTGACAAGACGCATAATGCCTTCCGCGGTATCGGAATCAAAGTCAATTGGAGAAGAGCGGCGCTGCACAAGGCGGCGGATTCACCACAGTCGGCGGTTGCGGATAGACCAAAGCGCTTCATCGATCAGCTGCCGCTGCGCTCGATTGAGTTTCAAAATCCACTGCCGTCCATGGCAGACGATCTGTGTGGCAGCGCATACAGACGCCAGCGTATCGTGATCGCCCGTCTGCTTTGCCAAGCAGCCGGCAGTAGTCGTCGCAGCAGCACCAACAGACTGCCGGCTGACGCACACAGCTTGAAATACGCCACCGCATTGGCGCCAAAAAACGCCACATGGCAGCTGTGCGTCGCTGAAGTCACTGCGTAATTCCTTGATCCGGTTCTCCGAGGCTTCGCCGCGCTGATTGTAAAAATACACTGCCTCATGTTAATCCCAGTTCGTCTGCAAATCCAAATAGGCAGCCAACGCTCGGTACAAGCACTTCCCTTTCTGAGTGCTTTCATCATCTTGATCTACAGGCAATTTTGGCAGTAGGTCTGGCTGTGGATCCGGCTCCTTTTCAGCCATCAGCTGTCGCTGTACGACCAGATAAAAGGATTGCGGAATGTCGCCTATCACATGCAAGGTGCAGGCTGCCTGCTCGGTTTCCGATTCGGTGCCATCACGTTTGATCAGCGGCACCCAGTTTGACGGCTTGATGACCGACATCGATTATTTCAGTGAAGCGTCCATCTTGGCGCAGATTACATGGTGAATGTCATTGGCCTCACAATAATTGATCACCCCAGCCTGGTAAGTGGGTGCATCGGCTCGCAGGTGACGAATCGAAACTCCCGCCGGCAACGCCGCCTCACATTTCTTGATGAACTCCAGGATTTCTTTATTCGGCGGCGCATTTCCTTCCTGAAAGTCAACCTCCGCCAACTGCTCAATTTCAGCTAGGTGACCTGCCATTGGCGTATAGCGTCGTGAGCCATTGCCGTTGAATTCGGTTTTTCGCTTGCTGCGTTCGACAACCATCGCATCAATGTCCAGCGTGACCCGCTTGCAGTGGTGCAAACCAGTTGACAGGATGCACTTGCTGATCTCGACTAGGGCACGCATTGACTGTCTTCTGTTACCGATACGGAGCGGCCAGTTGCCCAGGGTTTTCGCCTCCGGCACTTTCTCGAAACTCAACAGTTTCATCAGCCCCGGCTCGTGGTGCAAGTGGCGGACATCCTCCAAGCACTTCGCACCATCGAGCTTCATGAGCGTGAAGACGTTAAAGAGAATGTTTGCCGGCAGCCGCGGTTGCTGCCTGGAACGGGCATGAAACGATGGACCAATTGGTTCAATCCAAAGCGTTTGAATCAATCCGAAAACACCACCCAATCGGCGCGGGAGGTAAAGTTTCGATTGCTGTCAGCTGTTTTGTAGGGTAGAATGTTCATAAGCTTTATATTTTTTGGTTTTTTCATTTATCACCCATTGGGTGATCTTAAAGATTTCTTTAATACTTTGATTGTGCAAGGCTTTTTTCTATGTTGTCATTACTAATTTCGGATTAGCGTAATTCATCATATCTTTCATTAGTTTATAATTTGATTTGATTTCGGATTTGCCGGACCGATTTGAGAAATCAACGGGTTCGAGCAGGTTAACTTTCGTATTTGTTGAAATGATGACAAGTTCGTCCTATCAAGTTCGTCCTATCAAGAGAAATTTTCACTCGAGCTGAAATGAAACTTGGATTTGCACCCAAAATTGCAGCTGCACTAGCACTCGTTTTAGTCGCAGGAGTGACCATGACCGGCATTCTGAGCATTTACAAATTCGAGCGAACTTTAGCCAACCTGCTGACTTCTCGATTTCTTTTTGTTGTCAATGACATCCGTCAAAAAATAGAAACACAGATGGACCTAGGCTTGCCTTTAGTAGATCTGCAAGGTGTTTCAGGTGAACTCGATACATATTTGAATCTTGATGAACAAATTCTTTCAATAGAAGTTTTTGACGAAACTGGAAACGTACTGTTCAGCACGGATACCAGCTTTGTCGGTGATTTGGTTTCGGAAAATTGGCTGGTATTGTGGCGAACAAACCGAGCAAGGGAGATGTGGTCCGCTCTGGAAACTGACGCGGGAGTGGTCGGCGTGCCTTTGCACAACAACTTGAGTCAGAATGTTGGTTCGCTGGCACTGCGCTATTCGCGGGAATTTCTCGACCAAAGCGTAGTGGAACAGATCGAAAGGTTATTGGTGACAGCACTCAGCGTAGTTGTTGTCATTTCTTTATTCACTTTCGTTTTATGTACAAATATGCTGAAGCGCACTTGTCAGGACCTAAAAAATATGGCTTTGGCAATGGGCAACATCATGAACCGAGAAAAGGACGGTGATGCCATCAAGGAAACACAGCTGCGACATCCGGAATTCACTCACTTCAGCGAAAAGGCATTTACGGCCTATGACGCATTGGATTCAGCGACAGTTGAAGTTCGACGATTGGACGAAGAATTAAATTGAGAAACCTATTCTCAAAAATGGCAACCAAGGAATCTGGCGTCAACCATTTTCTCGCTCAGCAGGGTACGCTGCTGATACGGCTCGTATTGCTTTCTTCTTTTGTTTTGCTTACCGGCCAGATTGCAATCTCTTGGTTTGCCGTAGACAGTTTTGAAGAAATTCTTGAACCACAGCTGAAACAAAAGGCGAACGTGGTAGGTTACGCGGTTTCTGCGCAGATCCAATACGCGGTCGATGATCTGATGATTCCACCTGACCAGCTCGTCGGTATGGATTCGTTTTTCGATAATTTACTTCAGTCGAATCAAGACATTGAATATCTGGCTTTTCGAGATTCCTCGGGTTCTGTTCTCTTTCTGACTGGAATTGAAGGAGAACAAACCTACCGGAATATTTTATCGAGACTTGCCGAAGCGCAAGAAGGCGACGAAAACTTTCAAGTTGAAATAGACGGACTTCTAGATGGTTCCTTCCCTGTTTTTGTTGGTGGTCGGATCACGCATTATCTGCATGTCGGAGTAAGCAGCGAGCATGTTCGAAGTCAATTGACTGAAATTCTCTATGAAGTCATTGCAGTGATCGCAATTTCGTGGCTCGTAACTCTAGAGTTTTTACGGTTTTTCATCGGTACGAGAGTATTTCGGCCAATGGATAACATTCGTCGAGCACTGTCGGAGGGTTCCGCTGGAATATTCGCCAATCAGCTGGTTTCGAGAACCAGGGATGAAGTCGGTCAACTGATTTCCAATTTCAATCGAATGCTGCTTCATCTGCAGAGTAGGTACAGTGATTTTCATTTCGAAGTGCAAGAGCTGAAAAATGCTCAAATCGACGATAACATCTCGAAAAAAATTGCGGATGTAAAAGTAGATGTCGACAAACAATATCGTTTTACGCAAGGAATTCAGCTCAGAACTCGACATGCCAGCCAAATTCGAGTGCCTCTTTTTCTTTTTGTATTTGCAGAGGAAATGTCTCGCTCGTTCCTGCCGCTGTTTGTGTCCCAGCACGCAGCCCACGACTTAGCCATTCCATTTGAATATCTAGTTGGCTTACCGATTACATTGTTCATGCTGGCTGCCATGATTGCTACTCCGTTTGGCGGTACACTTGTGGACCGGCTAGGTACTCGGAGAGTTTTTCTGATTGGCATTTTCGCGGCAACTCTGGGCTTCATCGGGAACTTTCTGACTCAATCCTATTTTGATTTGGTCCTGTGGCGCGTTCTGACGGGAATAGGATATGGACTGGTATTTATCGCGTCAGAAGGATGGGTTACTCAGAACGCAGCAAAAAGTACACGCGCTGCCAGTACCGGAATTTTTGTTCATGCCGTCTATGTTGGATTCATCTGCGGCCCACCTCTTGGAGGGATTATTGCTGACCGGATCGGGTATGAGGGCACTTTTTTAATTTCCGCCGTACTGGCAATCATATCTGGGTACATGGTCTATCAGGTATTGGACCGAGGACGAACGGAAGGACTAACAGCGTCGGCTCGTCCTGTGTTAAGTGCTGGAAACTGGTTTCAATTGCTTACCGATGTTCGTTTCGCTGGCGTAGTGCTGCTGTCTTCAATTCCGGGAAAAATAATGCTGGCCGGTTTCATCGCTTATTTGGTCCCTCTATTTTTGAATGACCTAGGCCATAGCGAATCTTCCATTGGTAGAATCATGATGCTGTACGGCCTTTCGGCGATTGCTTTGATCAGGTTCGTCGCACGACTTGCGGACCGTTCTGGCGGATATGGTTTCTTAGTTGCTCTTGGTACGGCAATTGCGGGATTGGGCTGTCTTGTCAGCATTTTCGCCGACGCAGTCGGCGGCCCGACCAATGCTCTGATCATAGCGGTTCTGGCCCTTGGCGTTGGCCATGCATTGACGCTTACGTCACAGAATTCAATCATTCAACAAGTCGCCGTACAGTACCAAAACACCATCGGCGTTGCATCTGTCATTGGAGCCTATCGGCTGGTTGAACGCATCGGCATGGTAATCGGTCCCATCATCGCCGCAGTATTGATCAGTGTTTTTGGTTATCAATATGCAATCGCTGCTTTTGGATTTCTCCTGCTTGGACTTATTTTACTGTTCGTATTCGTCATCGTCATACCTGATTGGCGAAACAGATCGCGGGGAGCTGCGACAGTCAATGTTTAAATCTCTAGTACGCAAATTTCTCGCTTCCGCTGTCGGGATATTTCTGTACGGTTATGTTGCTTCGCCTGCGCTCGCACAGTCGGTCGAGGCAGCTGAAAGAACAGAACCATATCGAGTCTTTGCAGTTGTATGGCGAGGTGAAACTGAAGTTGAAGACGGCTTCCGGGAATACTTCACACAGCGCGGGATTCCTTTTGAGATGACGGTCCGTAATCTGAATTTAGATCGCGGCAACGCACCCGCGTTTGTAGAAGAAATCAAACAGGCGCAGCCTGATCTCGTTTACACCTGGGGCACTGGTACGACAACCAGCGTTTTGGGACGTCATGACTCTGAAAATCCAGAGAAATTCGTTCAGGGTATTCCGGGAATTTTTGTATTGGTTGCCTATCCTAAAGTCGCCAGAATTGTGGAAAGTTATGAGAACACCGGGCGCAATCTGACAGGCGTATCCTTTTTGGCCACCATTGAATCCCAGATCAATACGATTCTTGCTTATCGGCAATTCAAAAAGGTTGGAATCATTTACGACAAAACATCTGGGAATTCTCGCATCAATGTAGCATCGCTTGAAGAAATTCTCCCCAAGTTCGGTCTTGATTTCGTAATACTGCCCGTCCCATTGGACGAGAACGAGAAACCTGATCCGAAACATCTGCCTGAACTGATCCACAAAGCCAAAGACAACGGCGCTGACATATTGTACATGGGGCCCGACTCATTCTTGGTCAGACACGGTGACGCGTACACGTCCACAGCAAATGAGATTGGACTTCCAACGTTTTCAGCGACGCAAGCCCCACTGAAAAATTCCCGTGCAATGTTTGGACTGGTAACCGATTACCACACACTTGGTAAACTGGCTGCGGTTCAAGCAGAAAAAATCCTCGTAAATGGCAAAAAACCCGAAGAACTACCAGTCGCTCGACTTTCACGTTTCAAATTGTGGATTAATATCGACGTCGCTCGGGAAGTCGGACTCTATCCTCCTATGGAAATGATCTCAATCGCCGACTTTAAAACTACTGCGCAGAATTAGTTTGATTTGACCGCTGACCCAAAACTAATACAGTGCTTCTAAGAACAAGAATCAGTTTACTTGGTGCCTTAGTTATTGTCGTTGTATCGGCCTGCATTGTTTTCGCAGGTTTTCAACGAGAAGAACTCATCCGCGATCAATTTTCAGACGAAGTCATCAACGATCAACTCAATCTTTGGGCAAACATTATTGATGAACAGATCGAGCACATGGAAGACCGGCTCTGGCTGGTCAAAGACAATCAGCAGCTCATTGCGGCACTTGAAGATCAAGACGTTGAAAGAATCCGTCTGTTGGGTGAAGAGATTGCAGATCACCTGAAAATTGAAGACACTGCGGATCGATTTGACATTGTGTATCCCGATGTGACACTGGCGTATTCTTCACATTCAGCAGTGTTTCAAAGTCCCATAATCGAACCGACCATTGCTGGTGAAGCGATTCAACGCGCGCTTGAATTGAGTGGAGTTGGAAATGACAGACAAAGAAATACAGGAATTGTCGTGGCAACCCCCCTGATCTCACCAACCACAAAGAATGTTGTGGGATTGGGCATCTTTGCAAAAGACATTGTTCATGCTCTGATCGAGATGGAAAACGCCAATGCGTCCACTGTGATAATTGCCAACCGGCGTGGACGTTTGCTGGAAGCTTCCGACCCGGCCGAGTGGAATAAGATCAGTTCTTTGATCGACCTTCGTGAAATCAACACACTGCAAACCATATCGGTGGACGAACGATTTTATTCAGTAATCGTTCTGCCACAAGTCGCGACTTTGGGCAGTTTGGTAGGTCGACTGGTTAACATAAGCGACGTTACCGATCATGTCAACGAACAGCAAAAAATCAGCCAATTAACCATTTGGCTCATTTGCGCTTTCTTGCTTGCGTCAATGATCAGTCTTCACATATATCTGTCCCGTGCGTTCGTACCGCTCAATGAAGGCGTGCAAGTTCTAGATGCACTCGCTAGAGGTGACACTCAAGCACATATCGAGCGTACAACACACAATGATGAGGTTGGACATATCGCACGTGCGGTTAACGTCTATCGCTCAAATCTAATTGCTTTCAATCGCTTCAAACGTTCGCGCGAACGTCAGCGAGCCCGTCAGGAACGATTTATTCACCGAGAAATGACTCGACTCGCAAACACTCTCGATGGTGAAGAACGGGAAGCGTTACTTTCTGAGCTGCAGCAGCTCGGCCAAATTGTCAAAAGTGAAATTGAAAGTGCCAAACAAGCCGACCACAACATGACTGCAGTCTTTGATTCAGAATCCAGCAGTGTGCGAGATTCCGACAGTCTTGCTATGGTCGCGGTCGCTTTTCAAAGCATGTCGAATCGAGTACAGGATCAATATCATCGCTTAAGGGAGGCGTTGGCTACCAAAGAGGCCTTAATTGCTTTGCGCAATGAGTTGGATATCGCCAAGCGCGTGCAGCTGTCGCTTCTGCCTGATCAATTGATCAGTACAAATTCATTGGACATTTGTGGTGGAATGTGGCCAGCAAAGGAAGTTGGAGGGGATTTTCTTGATTACTTCCGACTGGATGATCACCGTATCGCCTTGGCAATTGCCGATGTTTCGGGAAAAGGAGTGCCTGCTTCGCTTTTTACTGTCATGACCCGAACGCTGCTGCGCAATACCGTCTCTCACGTTGATTCTCCAGGTGAAGTCTTAGAATCAGTGAATCAGTTTCTGGAGCAGAATAATAATGAAAATCTTTTTGTTACAGTGTTCTGTGCAATTCTTGACGAGCACACCGGTCAGTTAATCTATGCCAACGGGGGCCACAATCCACCCGTCGTCTGCGACAGAAAGGGCGCTCGAGAGCTGGAGACAACAGATGGCATCGTGTTGGGAATGTTTGGAGACATGGAATTCGAAAATGGTTATTTTGAACTTGAGCCTGGCGCCAGTCTGGTCTTGTTTACGGATGGAATACCAGAAGCATTTGATGCGAATGATGAGGCCTTTGGTGACGATAGACTGCTGGATACGGTAGCAGGTCTGCCGAAAAAGAGCGCTGCCAGCGATGTTCAGTATATTTTTGACCAGGTCAACGAATTTGTCGCTGGAGCTCCACAGTTTGATGACATCGCCTGCATCGTATTGCATTATCATTCGCACAAATAATCGTAACATATCTCAATTTAACCTGTAATCGGAAATTCCATGTCATTGAATCAACTTAATTTGACCCTTGAATGTGATCCAGCCGAGCCGGCAAGGATCGCAGAAGAAATTCAAAACTTCGGATCCACCAGATCTTGGCCAGACCAAGCGATTTTCAATATAAATTTGGCGCTGGACGAGCTCGTTACAAATGTAATTCTCTACGGATTTCCCGCTGATATGGAGAAGAAAGACATTAATATCCGCCTTTCCAAAAAAGATGATGAGATTCGGGTGATCATGGAAGACGAAGGCGTCGAATTTGACCCGTTTGTAGAGGTTTCTGAACCATCGATTGATGACTCTGTGGAAACTCGGCAAATCGGAGGTTTAGGCGTGTTCTTTGTGAAGTCACTAACTGATGACGCCTGGTATGAGCGAATTGACAATAAAAATCGAATTACCTTGGTTGTGCGTTCCAACGCATAACTTCACTTGCTTCTGTTACCAAACTAAAAGATAGTTGTGCAGGTCTGTGTGTGAATCGTCAGCGAAGCGATCCGAGACAGCGTTGCGTCACACGCACTCATCACTCGAAATTTCGCAGGTTCAACAGTTAGGCTGGAAGGAATACGACCGATTTATTGAAGCAATAATTCAGGCTAATGAAGGACGCTGGTCAAAAATCTATCAATTTGACTATCAGCATTCGGTAGATCTTCAAGACGAAAAGTACGGGATAGGCAAACCTTATTCTGTACCGATTACGTATTCGGATTCAGGCGGGGTTGGTGAACCTGTCGTCGCAATCGGCGGCCTGACCAATGTCTTCCAGCGCTTTGACTTCTTGGCAATGGATGGATATCCCGATGTCCGCCTGATTGCAGTAGATCTAGTCGGCAGAGGTCGAAGTGGATGGATGTCTGAAATTTCAGACTACAATCTTGAGACTTATGTTGAACAGATCCTGCAGTTGCTTGATTTTCTCAAGTTGGATTCTGTTTCTCTTCTTGGGTCGTCATTGGGCGGTACGATTGCGATAAGCATTGCGGCACGCTGTCCGTCTCGAGTGAAGCGAATAATTTTAAATGATATCGGGCCCTATATACCTAAAGAACGCCGTGCGCGGCGTGCGGTTTCACTTGCCCGACACTTTGTTTTCCACAGTCCATCGGAATTGTTCCGCCGTACCGGTGCTGCCGTGAAGCATACAGGACCAGCTCCTGATGCAGTGCTTCTGCACACGAATCACCACAAAACCAGCTGGTCCAATACCGAAAATGGAAGAGTATATCGGCATGACCTGCGCTGTCTGCTTGCCTATCGAAAGTCGGCCGTCTCAAGTCTGGATCAATGGCATGAATGGAATGAAGTTCAGTGCCCTGTTCTATTGCTTCATGGAATGCAAAGCGATGCGACTCCTGACAGCGTTGTCGACCGAATGCGGGAACACAGACTATTGTCTGTAGTTCAAATTGAAGGAACCGGTCATACTCCGAATTTGGCGGACCGGCCGTTAATCGAATCTATTGCTCTTTGGGTACGGAACGATGACCCATTTGACAAAGACAAATTCTACCGCGTGCAATACAACCCGAAGAGAATTCTTTATCCTTCGTAATGCCAAAGAAAATACTGCACCAAACCCGCCAATTTATATTTTTACGACACGGGCAAACGAATGCGAACCTTCTCAATATCGCCTCAGGTGGAGATACGGACCCCAAACTAACCGAGTTGGGTTGTGTGCAAGCCCATAAAGCTGCTCAATCTTTAATTCACCATCAGATCAAGCCAAGTCTGATTCTAACCTCCCCTTTAGCTCGCAACATTGAAACAGCGGAGATTGTCAATGAATATTTTCACTTGGACTGCATCATCGACAATGCGTTGACAGAACGTTTTCTCGGTGATTGGAACCATGTCAGTTCAGATATCGTCAATCCGAAACTAAGCGCGGGCCACACACCGCCCAATGGCGAGAGTGCAGAGGAATTCCGAATTCGGATCGTAAATTTTCTTACAGCCCAAACTTCACTTTACTACAGTCTTCCGCTGATCATTGGCAGTAGAGGAATTGCGCGCGTACTGCTTGAGATGGTCCAGGCTAAGAATGCTCATCTCTTTCCGAATGGAAAGCTTTTGAAGATCACACTTGCAGATTCAGAAGACTTTCAGGTCAAGAGCATTGAATTATTCTAGTCTTTGGTTTGAACTGATTCTAATCTGACTTTACCAGCAACGGAATAAATGTTGTGAATATCAATACGAATTATGTGCATATGTTCATTCGAATGTCCGGTACGAGTGCGATGTCAAAACGAATAAATGCGGCTGCTCACAGCCGCCGGATATGAGAAAAGGTCCTCAGCCGTTCCTTTTTTTGCGATTCGGACGGACAACCTTGCGGCTGAGCTGGAAGCCACCCAGATAACCCTAGCGGATCGGATGATCCATTTGCTTGAAAGTAAATGGGAAGTCACTCCCGCGTGTAGACATGCCATCTCGCAGATAGAATGGGCACCGGTAGCATGGATTGATTGTACAGTCAGCTTTTGCCCGAGTTCACAGTCCGCAGCCCTGTTCGTCAATTCGCGTGTGTGGATAATTTTCAGGCGCAGGCGTACGTCATGACTCGCAGCCTTCGACAATCTACATGACACACGGCACAAAATGACTGTAGTCGGTTTCAAACTGTTTGGTACGGGCGCTGTAGTGCGGGCATTGAGGCTGTGGGTTTCGCCAAAGCGTCGTTGAAGAAGCCAAGAACGACGGCGGCTTGCAAGAAGAAAACGGAATAGGCCACCATGCCGAGTCGCCAAAGCCGCAACGGACATTGGCGCCAATGCCCGAATCTTGCAGTTGTTGGAAGTGCTGACGCAGCTGCTGAATGAAGATATCGACCGCAAGTTTCACGGCCGATATTTATATCAGAAACCGTTCAAATATAAAAGTTAAATAATTACAATGACTTACTATACACTACAAGCATCAATTCAAAACTAAAATCCCGGAACTGGAACTGCTTGCATAGTGAAGAAATCACACTTCATCGTGCAAATTCACACTAGTGCTACGCACGCATACGAGCACAATATTAAACTCACTCGGTCAAACCACTGCAGCTATCGCTTCGTCTCGGGAATTGTGTGTCGGAATGATTTTGCTGAAACCACTAATTTCGAATACATCTTTGACGGTATGTGAAATCTCACACATGCCAAACTTGATGTTTCGACTTCTTAGTGTCTTAGCAAGCAGTAATATGACTCGCAAACCAGCACTGCTAATATAAGTCAAGTTGTTCAACTGTAGAATTACAGCATTGTCTGAATCATTAATCGCGCCGTTAATTTCAGATTGAAATTGAAGTGCATTTTGGCCGTCAATTCGACCACCCGGAATCAATATCAGAGTATTGCCGTTTCTTTCAGTTGGGATTTCCATGATTACCTAATTCTCCATTAATATTTCAGTTGATTTTTCACAAAACAATAGGGCTATTTAGTATCGTCGCTCAAAAACTCTTCGTATTCCTCATGATCAGGCATCAGCATAAATTCCGGATATGCTTCAATGCCAAGTTCCGCCACGTCCTGTCCAAGCAATTCGACAGTTTCAGATACGCGAAAACCCATAATCTTATCAAGAACTTTCCATAAGATCCATGACCCTATGAATGTGAACGCACCAATCGCCAAAATACCGACCAATTGTACCCACAAAGTTCCGCCTGCTACAATACAAACTGCAATTGTACCCCAAACTCCAGCAAAGAGGTGAGCTGGAATTGCGCCGACTACATCATCAATTTTAAATCGTTCCAACAACATTATTCCAACTGTGGAAATTAAACCACCAACACCTCCAATCACGATCGCCCAAACATGATTGGTGATGTCAGGACCTGCAGTTATTGAAACCAGTCCGGCGATTGCACCATTCAACACCGCTAGCAGATCTACTCTGCCCAAGATTTGGCGAGAGACGGAGACAGCAACTATTACACCAGCCGCCGCGGCTAAATTCGTATTGACCAGAACGATCGACATAGCAACGACATCGGCTGCAGAGCTCATCGCCAGTTGAGACCCACCGTTGAATCCAAACCAACCAAGCCACAAAATGAATACACCCAACGTCACAGCCGGAACGTTTGACGGAGGCGTGTTCTTTACAGTGCCGTCTTTTCGAAATTTTCCCCATCTGGCACCAACAACCATAGCACCAGCCAACGCAGCCCAACCGCCAGTCGAATGGACGATTGTTGATCCGGCAAAATCTTGAAAACCAAGTTGGTCCAACCAACCACCGCCCCAAGTCCAAGCACCGACCGTCGGATAAAGAAATGCAGTCAATACAAATGTGAATGCAAAAAATGTCCACAATTTAACTCGTTCCGCGAGAGTACCAGAAATAATAGAAGCAGTTGTGGCGACGAAAACCATCTGAAAGAACCAATCCGACATGGTTGTATAACCATCTTCCACAACAGCTTCCAGCTGACCTGAGTCCCCTGCCAACAGTGCCAATTCCGCATCTGTCGAACTATAGAAAAACTTAAAGGTGCCGATCATATCTCCGACATCAATGTACATCAGGTTGTAACCGAACGTGAAATAGGCCAAACCAGCAATTGAGTAAAGTCCAATGTTCTTCAGACAGATGACAGACGCATTCTTGGTTCGTACTGACCCTGCTTCAAGCATTGTGAATCCAGCGCACATCCACATCACTAGAGCACCCCATAACAGGAACGAAAATGAATTAAAGATATAGCCGGCTTCGGCTTCAGCGGCTGCATGTACATGTGTGGGAGCAAGAAAGACAACTAAGGCTGTGATCATCAGTTTGATGCTCAACTGATGATGCAGGCTAAAGAATCGAACATTTTGGGAATCGCTTACTGTTTTCATCGTATTTCCTCTGGCACTGGATACGCTTAATGCTAACTTCAAATCTGATTATAGCGAATTTGGAAGTTCTATCTTTCGACCAGCAGGAGCGTCCCACGCTAAGCAAGTCAGTGCGAACTATCCGAACTTGTTTCATAATGAGCAAAATAGCCAAGTGGTGTGAGTGTCATTTTAGATGCCACCTGCCGGATTTTATGGATCAGATAATAGCATGGGAAACACCTGTTCGACCAGTAATTCTAATTCGAATTTCGAGATATTTAACACTCTTATATAGTTTAAACATGGGAACTACTCGCCCCTAATCGGGCAGTCTAGTTCTTGGGGAAATTGACTTGGAGAGATTTTATTTGGATTGGTCGAGCATTTACACTGCACTGCCGTTGAATGCGATTTGCAGCCTTGGCAGGACATCAACACTTCAGGCAGCTGGAAATACGGCAGCTGGCTTGAGCGTGAGTGACGTTTCGAAAGGATCCGGATATTTTCTGTTTGACTTTCGCCATTCGAATATCACGCTCGCTGCGATTGTTGGTGAACGGCACCTCGCGGCGCTTTGCAAAGCCTAGGATCTCGTCCTTGTAATCGACGAACGCAAGCAGCAGTATTTCCGCCTCGGACATGAGGATGGGGCCTTTTTGCCTTCATTGAGGGTTGCGCGGCAACGCCTGTCAGACTGTGAAAGGATTCTGGTATTCGTAGCAATCCCAATCAGAAGAAAGATTTTATATAAGTAATAACAATATGTAATATTTTCACTATCGACTTTAATTAACCTAAATTGGAAATTCTTTCACAGTCTGCTGCTCACTTCCTCGAAGCGCGTTTCGCACAGTGTTTTGGTTTCAGCATCGGCTGCTTCCTGGCAAGTGTAAAGCAACAGCCGGCGCATCCTGATCGCCCAGTTGTGATGGTTCGCCTGCTTGATGTGCTTCAGATTCCGTAGTAAGTGAGCGCCGCACAGACTGTGATCGCAGTGGACTTTGTATCGTTTGTCAAGTCAAAAAAATCTCCATGGAGTTTGCCGGCGACATCAAATTGTTGCAGGCAGTGGTGACGGTTTAAGGTGGTTTCGGCACGTACAAAGTGTTGTTTTGCAGCATCGTGCAAAGCACTTTGAGCAAGCGGTCGCCGACGCAGCGCGCAATAATGTTGATCGCATTGACTGCTTAGGCACTGCGTTTTCGATGACACTTTTTCACTGCGATGTCGCCTCAAGAGCAGCTGTGAATACAGTGGATTTTCCGGTTCATCCGGATCGAGGTTTAATCGTCGTGCAGCATCGACAGGTTGAGCAGCCGTTCAATCGCTGCGCTTTCCCAATCGGCCAGCGCATGATGCAGACGACGGACTCATTTCAGAAGCGTTGCCTCAAAGATCTGCCGCCGGCTTATCAATTTGAACATCTGCGCGGTGCGCCGCAGCGGCACCATCCGCGAGATCAGAAGATCAGTGGCGAAGGCGACGATACCACTGCCGTTCTGAAGTGGTGCGGGCAGAGTCTCGGGAAATGACCCGCGGTTGATCTTCTGGCAGTTCGGACAACGCTTGATCTCGGCGTCGATGCGAGATTGCTTGGTCACGAACTCAATATTGACCAGCAGTCGCCGCTCGTGATCCTCGCTGGCTGCCTCGGAGAGGTCTGCTCGTCCATTTCGATGCGCACGTTGGCAATTCGCCGCGTTCGCGCTTCGGTCCCTTGCTCTTGGCACCTTTTCGGGATGGTGTGGTTTGATCAAACGGCGTCAGCAAACCCGGCAGGCTGGAACTGGCCAAGGTTTTCTTGGTATTTTTCTCCAACAGCACCAAGATCAGCATTTACAGCGGCGTTTCGAACACCGTCGCGACTTGCGGCGTCACTTCGCCGCTGGCTTGAAGCGCAGCGAATCGTGCGCGCGGCTCGGCCATCATCTCGTTAGGCGATTCCCGCCTGAGAGACTGTGAAAGTATTGCCAAATTAGTTTAAATTAGTGGATTATGAATATAAATCTCATTGATATAATTGATATTAATATTTGTTCTGATTCAGAAATCTACGAAAATGAGAATACTTTCACAGCCTCCTGCGCGCTGCCATCTGCAGTTCTGCCTTGACCGCCATGATCGCAGACAATGCCGCAAGGCGCTCGGCAAGCGGCATCTGACGATAACGCCGAGACCAGGTTCTCGCCCCTTCGCTTGATGCGCTGGCGCTCGGTGGCGTTTCGTCCCGCATAGCGGCACTAGTGCACTCGCTCCTGCTCGAAGTTGAACCACACTTTTTCGCACACCACCCCGGCCTGATTCATCACCTGTACCGAGATGCTATGCCAGTCACCGATCAAATCGTCATACAGCTGGCTTGGATAACCGGACAGCATCACCTGACAGGGCAGTTGCTGCAACAGTCCGAGCAGCTGCACATGGTCTTCTCGTAGTCGTAAAGGCAGCGGTAACGAGCAGGTGACTTTCTGGTCGATTTCAGATACGGCGGATCCGCATAGACCGGCTCAGACCATCGAATTAAAAGTTCGACAGGTAGTGATGGCAGCAGCCGTGCACCAGCTCGACCGGATACTCGCAACTGAACCGATCGATGGCGCGGGCGTCTGCATCAATGCCAATATAGTGCTGCGCCGGCGGCTTTCGTTTCATGATGGCGCCACCCCCGAGATGCGCTTCGAGGCAGATCAAATGAGGCGGCATCAGCGCAATGATCGCCTGATACAGCCCGACCGTGGCCTTGGATCCCAAATTTGCGTCGCCCATCAATGCTTGGTGTTGATTCTAAACTATACGCATAAGATAGACAATCAACACTCCAATGTCAAGGCGGTTGCAATCATGGCTTCGCATCACCTGACTCAACCAGATCACGATGCCTGTGCCCGTTTGATTCGGCGGTGGCGATACTCCGCCGTCAAGACTGTTCAGATGGAGGGTGAGTAGATTCAAGTTTACTTGTAAAAATGGAGTGCACGCGGACAATGACACCGGGAATGTCAGATCGAAATACAGAGGCCAGAAACTGCTTCGATTTTGTACAGAAAACAAAGGAGTTGATCGCCAAGCAAGCGGGTACGTATGCTTTAACTTTCAACTAGTCGTTCCAATGATCATGCATCAGATAAAGTACTCGGATACAGTTACAGTACCGCTGAATAGGATGAACAGAGAGACGGGAGTTTCGGCGTAGCTGAGGGAAAGAAAGGCTACAATCAAGAGAACTTACACGGTGCTAAATTTAACACACTGCGGCACAGTCATGCCCGAGTGTACCGTTAGCGACCGACTGTTAAGCGTCGCTTGTGTGATGCTGGTAAATCATAGTGAGTTCAATCGCGATCTCATACAGTTTCGACTGGCTGCCGAGATATTGCTAAAACTAATGGAATGGACACTTTCCCCGGACGGAGTCGAAAAATAATCCACAGGCAGTCTGAATTGCCGACTGATTTTACAAGCAGCGGGAAAAGCCCATGAAAGCAAGTGAAGTTAGCAGCAACATTAACATAGTTGGAGTGGATTTGGCAAAAAACATGTTTCAGATTCACGCGCTCGATCTGGCCGTCAAGGTGATTTTGATGAAAAAGCTCAGATGCAGTTCGATAACCGAAAGTTGATGGATAGGAGTATCTGATGGACGCAATAAGTCTTCAATCGTGGGTACAAATCCATCGATTTTTTACGTTACAAATGGTAGGTAGTCCCCACTTTTGGGATGTACGGTAATCAGCCGAAATTTATACAAATGAAATAACGATCTATTTTCCAGCAAATTTCATGCGAAAACTCAGTTTTACCAAGCTTTGCATACATTTTCCCCGGGTCCGCCAAGAATCCTTCAAGACCTAATTTGATTCCTATTTTCAATTTTTTATAAACGGATGGCTGTAGAGGCCGACAAGCGTTCAAATATTCACTTGAAGTCGCAGAAAGGGAAAAGGTTATGAGCAGTTCGATACAAGAAAAATCGAATCATGAAATAGAGAGGAATTTTTTCTCTGAACTGTCGGCCTGTTTCAAGTATTCGTCAATTCTCAATAGTGAACTAAACCGCAAACTCGCGCACGAATTTAACATCTTTGATTTCTTGCGTGACGATGAAATTGGACTGTCTCAAATAATTGCACATCTGCTCAACCCTTTGGCAAGCCATGGGCAAGGTACATTCTTTTTGCAGCATTTCCTGAAGTTCACAACAAAAGAAACGGATTGGGAGTATCTAGACTCAAAAACTGTCAATGTCGAAACTGAGCACAGCACATATGAGGGTCGCCGCATTGACATTTACGTGGAAATCTCGCGTGAAAAACCTTTTGTGCTTGCAATTGAAAACTAGCCATACGCCGGAGATCGAGACAATCAGGTGCTTGATTATTTGAAATATTTGGATAAAAAGAGTAGTGATTTTTTGTTGGTTTATTTATCTTCCGATGGTGAGGGTCCGTCGGAATCGAGCTTTCCGAAAGAAAACCGAGACCGATGGATCAAGAATTTTACTGTCATGGCTTACACCGAGTCCAGCGATGATCTAGATGAATACCAAGATACTGAAGATGAATCGTCCAATGACCAACACAATGGAGCGAATCAGGATGTTAGTTCGCTTTCAACGTGGTTAAAGGTATGTAAAGAAAAATGTGAAGTCGATAGGCTAAGGTGGTTTTTAGGTGACGCGGAAAATTTCTGTACTAAGACTTTTGGAATTAGCAAGTCATCGGATAATGTAGAGGTACAAATCGTGGAATCATTTCTGCTTGAAAATCCAAAATATTTGAATACTGCACATGCGGTAAAAGAAGCTTGGCCTTCTGTCGTAAATAAGGTTGTGGAACCGTTCTTTCAACATTTTGCTGATACTATTCTCGTCAAATTAGCTGAAAGAAAAGACATCCAACGTTGGATCAAGCCTAGTTTTGAAGGTGATGGTTATATTTACTTGTGTCTATACAGTGAAAACTGGATCCAATACGAACATCCTGATAGATGTGACGATACAGACGGTAGGTACTGTATCTATTTTGGTAATGATAGTAAAAACAAACCAGATTGGTGGCATGTTGGCGTTAGATCTCCGATAGAAAAAACTAATATGAATGACGTTGAAAAAACTCGATTCAAAATCATTAAGGAACGGTTGGATCAAGAAATTCCTGGAAAAGAAAACGATCATCGTTGGTTCCCGCGATACGAATATGTTGACAGTAAAAAACGAGATTGGGAGCCAAATTTGGAAACATTGTTGGATGAAACCAATAGAAAGAAGGGAGATGATTCAAAATTTACGGAATACTACGTGAATTTTTTTTGGGAATTTGCAGACAAAGCAATTGGCATTTTGGACGAGATAGAAAAACATCCGTAAGACTATTGGCTTACTTTGTGCTACATAGTGTATTTTTCCTAAATCATGATGAGTTGCTTCGTGTTCTATACCGTTAAATTTTGACGATCAAACTAACTTTTCGAATTACTGCAAGTTTAATTGTCGGAATGATGATTGGAAAATTTTGCAACACACTGTAGTCTGCAAACTGACCACTACATAGTTCATGACCGTTGCTACCGGTCGGAGAAAAACGCTCTCCACCAGCTCTCGGTAGCGACAGCAAGAGTTCGCGATCAGCGTACTCTTGCTCATCGCCACCCCAAAGAACTCGCTCAAGCGGCAGAATCCGCCCACCGTCAGAAGCATCGAAAATCGCTGAAACAGATACCAACCCCGTAGCGGGTCTTGGCAAACAGTCGCTCAACCGGCGCCGCTGCCCGTTCCTGCCCGCCGCCGCAGACGCCTGTTTTTACCAGCTGCTGAAGGTCATTCGCATCGGTTCGACTGCAATTGACAGCGCAAATGCTTGGATTTTTGTAAAATGAGTCATCAAATGTGCGATTGTGAGAGACTCAAACCGTGTTTTTTAGGATTCAGTCAACTCCAAATTGTCATGAAAACCTCTACAGCGCAACTGCCTCGGGATTACGGTAATCTTGAATAATTTGTCGTAAACTATCAATGGATTCCTATAATTTAGAAAACTCAGATAGAATCAAGTTCTGCACAATCGAGTGTGCTCAAAGCACAAATCTCTGCAGAAAATAATATTCTGTGCTCCGCATAATTGATGATTCCCGTTACTGTTCCGGGCAATGGGAGTGCTGAGTGGAGACATTGATCTAAAGCCTGTGATTCAGCAGAAAGAATCGCAAAATCGAAACTTTATGAATCGCTGGATCAATACAATTGAACTGTTTCAGCGCTGTACTGCAGATCCTTGCCATCAAGTTCAGCATCAGGGAATTGAATTTTGACGAAGATGAGCCAAATTCGCGAACATATTCTCCAAGCCAATCAGGATTACTGCGAAAATTTCGGTGATCTTGGTCAGCTTGAATCGACACCCAAGAAACGATGTGCAATCTTAACTTGTATGGATGCGAGAATTGATCCTGCAAAACTAGCCGGTTTTGCAGAAGGTGATGCCCATGTCATTCGCAATGCTGGCGGTCGAGCCAGTGATGATGCAATTCGTTCTCTAATTGTTTCACATAAGATGTTGTTCACTTATGATTGGTTTGTTATCCAACACACTCAGTGTGGGATGAAAAAGATCAACGATGAAATCATGGGAAATCTACTCGCAAAAAGCCTTGATCCTGTCATTTATGAGGATGGCGAATGGCGTGATCCGGAAATTCACCCGGGATCGGAAGAAGGCCGAAAGATAAATTGGTTATCGATAGACAACTACGAAGAATGCGTTCGTTCGGACGTTCAGCGCATTCGGAACCATCCGCTCGTTTCACCCGCTGTCTCCATTTATGGCTACATCTATGACGTTTCGACTGGCCGATTGAATGAAGTGGAAGGCGCTTGCTCTCCAAGAACGAAATAATCGAAATCAAACGAAGTTCAGATCAAAGTCAGTAATTTCGCCGCTTGCTGATGATTATTCATCACTTCGTTGATGTCTAAATTTAAAATCTCGCCGTCAATGACTCTCCACTGACCGCCTACCATTACTCGGTCCGCCCGGTGAGCGCCACATAAAACCAAAGCGGCGAGTGGATCGCCCGCACCAGAAAATCTAAGCTCGTCAAGTTTAAACATGGCAAGGTCGGCCTGTTTTCCCACTCGAATCTCACCGATGTCCTCGCGTCCCAAACATCGCGCCGATCCTTCAGTTGCCCAACGAATCACGTCGGTATGTTTAATTCGAGCAGCGCCGTAGAGCAAACGCTGAATTTGCAATGCCATTCTGACTTCCTGAAACATGTTGGAAGCGTCGTTTGAAGCTGAACCATCTACACCGATTCCCACGTTGACTCCAGCATCTTCTAATTCTGCTGCGCGGCAGATTCCAGAGGCAAGCAGCATGTTCGAACCCGGACAGTGAGTGATCGACATGCCTGCCCTACCCAAACGTTCAATTTCGGAATCGTTAAAATGAATTCCATGAGCCAGCCAAACCTGGTCAGAAATCCAACCCATGTCTTCCAGATAGTCCAGCGGTCGACAGCGGAATTCGCGTTGACAGAATTCATTCTCATCCTGCGTTTCAGCCAGGTGAGTATGTAATCGCACGTTGTTTTTCTGCGCAAGAATTGCAGAGCCCCGCATCACTTCTTCAGTCACTGAAAATGGGGAACAAGGTGCAAGCCCGATCTGACAGTGCGACCCGGCGTTGCCATCATGATAGAGGTCGATCACGCGCTCGCAGTCGCTGAGTATTACGTCCGCATCCTGCACCGTGGATTCAGGTGGCAGACCACCATCTTTCACCGACAGGTCCATGCTGCCGCGGGTTAATGTAACTCGAACCCCCATTTCATTCGCAACCTGAAATTGGACGTCAATCGCTTCTTCAAGTCCTCGCGGAAACAAATAATGATGATCCGAAGCCGTCGTACAGCCCGAAAGCAGTAATTCTGCTAAAGCAAGCTGCGTTGCGACTTCCAGAAATTCAGGCGTCAACCGCGCCCAAATTGGATAAAGAGTTTTTAACCAGGCAAAGAGCTCTTTGTTCAATGCAGGTCCATAAGCTCGAGTGAGTGTCTGATAGAAATGGTGATGAGTGTTGATGAAACCAGGTAAAACGACATGCTCGGACGCGTCTTCGATATGATCACACGGTTTTTCCGGTTGCGACCCGCTGGCAATGCATTCAACAATCAGAGAATCTTCAACAACCACTCCTCCACGGGAATTATCGGCAAAAATTGCGAGTGGATTTTTAATCCAGATTCTCATCGTTCGACAGTTTTAGAATCGCAATTCATCAAAGAGCAGTGGACCAGCATGCATATTAGCGCCTGGCTTCTATGATAAAGAATCGATCCGAGGTGATTCGAAGCAGCAGAATGAGCAGACTTAAGACCAGCACAAATCCTGACTGGTGAACCAAGGCAATGGAAATTTCAACCCGCGTAAGCAGAGTCAGGATCCCCAGACAGAACTGCAGCAGAATCGAGATCAGTAGTAAATCCAATACCAGTTTGACATGAAACCCCTCGAGGCGAAAGCGAAACGACCACAAACCAATAATTGCGATCAGTGTCAGAACAGCGCTCCAGCGGTGTGTAAACTGAATTGTTATGACGTTTTCGAAAAAGTTTCTCCAAATTGGTGAAAGTGAAATTATCATGTCGGGCCACCATTTGCCGTTCATATCTGGAAAGGTATTCAGCACATAGCCGGCATGGGTACCGGACATAAACCCTCCGCTCACCAGCATCAGACCTGCCAGCGCTAAACATCCACATGAATATCTGCGCACTAGTTTCAAACGATAGTGATATACAACTCGATTAAATTCGACAAACTGTAACGCCAGCCACAATAAGTAGCTGTACAAAACAACTGCTAATCCAAGGTGAGCCGTCAGCCGATATTGGCTCACTGCAGGATTTTCTGCTAGTCCGCTTTTAACCATGTACCATCCCAAAATTCCCTGAAAGCCACCGAGTAAGAATACGGCGGAGAGTCGTAGAATCAGCTTGCGGCTGAGATGCCCGCGAATTAAAAAATAAACAAATGGAATGAAGAAACATACGGCGAGGAACCTTCCGATCAACCGATGCAAATATTCCACCCAATAGATCCGCTTGAATTCTGCCAAGTTCATATCTGGATGAGTATATTTGTACTCTGGATATTGCTGATAACGTTCGAATTCGGCTCGCCACTCTGTCTGAGACAGCGGTGGAATTACTCCCGTTATGGGTTCCCATTCAACGATAGACAATCCGGAATCAGTCAACCGAGTGAACCCTCCAACTGCAATCAGCAGGTAAATTAGAAAACAGAGGAGCAACAGCCATGCCGCGATGTAAATCGGATTTCGGTTCATGAAATAATCAACCTATCGGCATCAGGCTGATCGAGAACTTACTCAGGCAGGCGTTTAAACACTAAAGTCGAATTCGTGCCGCCAAATCCGAAACTGTTGGACAGGGCAACGTTGATTTCAATATTGTCAATCGGTTCGCGAACGATTGGAAATTCAGCTGCCCCCGGATCAATGCTGTCGATATTCATTGAAGGACTGATGAATCCATGTTCCATCATAAGCAGTGTGTAGATTGCTTCATTCACGCCAGCGGCTCCTAAAGCGTGTCCAGTGATGGATTTGGTTGAGCTGATGAAAGGAAGCGATTCAAAAATAGTGCGAATCGATTCCAGTTCTTTGATATCACCAACGGGAGTGCTTGTACCATGTGCATTGATGTAATCTACTGGTTCAGATCCATTTTCCAACGCCATTTGCATGCAGCGAATCGCTCCTTCGCCAGAGGGTTGCACCATGTCGTATCCGTCTGAAGTCGCTCCATAACCGACTAGTTCCGCATAAATTTTTGCACCGCGCTTTCGGGCAGATTCCATCTCTTCCAGAACGACAACCCCGCCTCCTCCAGAAATCACAAATCCATCTCGGTCTGAATCATAGGGCCGCGATGCCTGTTCTGGCCGATCATTGTAATTTTTAGACAAGGCATGCATTGCGTCAAACAGCATTGTCATTGTCCAATGAACTTCATCACCACCCCCTGCAAAAACAACATCCTGCTTGTTCAGTTGGATTAATTCCATCGCGTTGCCTATGCAGTGCGCACTGGTGGAACAGGCAGAGCTGATGGAGTAGCTGACTCCTTTAATTTTGAATAAAGTGCCTAAAGTCGCCGAATTTGTGCTCGACATCGTACGGGGAACGCGATAAGGACCAACACGACGAATTCCGCGTGAGCGAAGCAGATCAATTGATTCACAAATATTCTGAGTGGAAGCGCCTCCTGAACCCATGATCATTCCCGTTCTTGGATGAGAGATTTGATCCGGCTGAAGACATGAATCTTCGATTGCTTCCTGCATCGCGATATAGTTGAATGCCGCGCCGTCACCCATGAATCGCAAAGATTTTCGATTGATTTTTGCTGGCAGATCAATGTCTATCGAGCCATGAACCTGACTGCGAAATCCAAACTCCTCATACTCCTGTGAGAAACAGATTCCAGACCTGCCCTGTCTGAGAGACTCGGTTACTTCGCTGCAATCATGTCCAATACTGGAAACGATGCCTAAGCCTGTCACAACTACCCTTCTCATCAATTCAACGAATCCGTTTTAAATAGTCCTACTCTCAAGTCTGAACCGGAATAAATTTCCTGCCCATCTGCAGCCACTGTGCCGTTGGCCACTCCCACGACCAATCCGGCTGAGATGACTCGTTTCATGCTGACCCGATAACGCAGCAGTTTAATATTTTTTGTAATTTGTCCGCTGAACTTTACTTCACCGGCACCGAGTGCTCGTCCACTGCCATGTTTTCCAAGCCATCCAAGGTAAAATCCGACGAGCTGCCACAGAGCATCTAATCCGAGACACCCCGGCATCACTGGGTCACCTTCAAAATGGCAGTCGAAAAACCACAAATCAGGTTTTATGTCCAGCTCCGCTTCTACTATGCCCCTGTTAAAATCACCTCCGCAGTCGTTGATTTCGGTAATGCGATCAAACATCAATAATGGCGGAAGAGGCAGCTGGGCGTTTCCGCGACCGAATAATTCTCCCCGTCCGCATGCAAGCAATTCCTCACGACTGAATGCTGACTGTCGCCCGATCTTTTCAACCATTGCATCCCCTCGTCATGTTCATTTCAACGTTGACAGGTCAGCGGCATTAATTTGCATCCAATATGATCGTATGCAACCGTCGAGGACCGTGAGCGCCATATTGAATTGTCTGTTCAACATCTGCCGTTTTTGATGGTCCCGTGATCATGTGAAAGCCACGGGACTCTTTCAGTATGTATTGAGAACCAATCTGCAATGCGTCGTCCAAGTGTCGAACGACCTGCCCTACATTTAATACGACAACATGATTGTCTGGCAAGAACATGTGAGTCGAGGAAACTTTCGCTGAGCTTGCGACAACGATTGTTCCTGATTCTGCGACCGCGCAGACTGCATCAGTCACCGAAACCAAATCTGTCTTTCTTGCACTTCTGCACTCCATCTGCCAATCTTCGGGCCAATCCAATCTGGCAACTGCGTCAGATTTTCCAGTGACGAAACGTTTTGGCAAATCATGGCGATCCAGAAATTTGCCAACAGCCTTCGGAACTTCGGCGATACTTGAAACAAATGCGACAGTGCCATTGACTGCTGTGTGTTTTTCAATGAATTGGTCAATCAAAATGCCATCTACCACTGGCAAAGGTGTGGGAGAACTGCGAACTTCATCGAATTTCTGATCGATCACTTCCTTCTTCTGAGCTGACATTAGATTCACGGCAAACCGAACGTCGCGAAACACCTGTGCCCTTGCGGCAGTATTGCAATTTAATGAACTCATATCAATCATGTACGGCAAGCAGTCATAATTGTAATTATAACTTCCACTCAATTCAGCGCGGTCACCACGTTTGATCAACATTCAGCTGTTCCATGACATCTGCCAGTTTTTCATCCGAATGAGCATTGAACCAATCTTCAATCAACCGATAGGCAATCGATAGTTTTGGGGGCAGTCGAAATTGACGACTGACCATGCCGGCTACAACTTCCCGCACACTCCTCCAGTGTGCATCCTGCAATTCGCCATCATTCAATATGATCTTTGCGTTGGCTGCTGATGCAGCAAACCCAAGCATGATTGAAGCAGGAAAGGGCCACGGCTGAGAAGAATGGTAATTGACTTTGTCCAAGGCAATGTTAGTTTCTTCAAAAACTTCACGAACGACCGCCTGCTCAACACTCTCGCCAGGTTCAACGAATCCCGCAATCACTGAGTAGCGATGAGGTGGCCAGGCCTTCTGTCGTCCAAATAGACACTTTCCGCCATTTACTACCGCGACAATGATCGCAGGGTCTATCCGTGGAAAGTGAGCTTTTACGCATTTGGTGTCAATGCACTGACGCAAATGCCCTGATACCGCAGACTTGGTTGGTGATCCGCACTTTCCACAAAACTGGTGTGCGTGATGCCAGTGAAACATCGCTTTGGCATAGGACAACATCGAAGCATCTTCGGCTTTCAGCTGTTGTCCACTCTCTCGCAGGCCGATAAATTCAACATCTCCACGGCCAACCGGCTTGATTTCAGCGGAATCCGCGAGATCCACAGCAAAATAGTGCTTCTTTCCACGAGAGCCTAAAAAAACCTGACTTCGAATATCAAGCTCGTATCTCTCAATTTCAGATCCGCGAATGCTCAAAGGTTTGATCTCAGGTTGAACTTTTGCAAGAAACTGACTTCGATGAAACAAGACATAGCGCGATGATGCATCTGAAAACAAAGACTGCAGTCGAGTGTCATCATTGCGATAACTCACCAATCGGTTCAAGTCGCTGTAGGTAAATACGTTCAATAAAGAACGTTCTAACTCATCCATTTTTCAATTGAATCTGATACATTACAAATTCTATTACTTTTTCAAATTCCAGTACGACGGGCACCTCTGGATTCAGTCCAGGAATCTGCAATCGATCCTCAAGCCAGGCAACGACAGGCTTGTCATACCGAATCGCGAGTTCCGCTTCGGAAGCTGTTCCTTTTCCACCCGGCAGCAAAATTACAATATCAGAGCTCAAAATATTTATATGATTTCTGGAACGCTCATCGGTTCCTTTTGCGCCCGACCAAGGCAAATGAGTCGATATTACGATCTCAGCCCACTGATTCGGGTAACCATCCGGACGGGCATACTTCTTGGTTTCTTCTGCGTAGCTGCCCGGTATCACACCAATTGTCAAACCTTCCCTGTCGGAAACTGAAGCAAAACTCTTGCTAATCCCTTCCATGACACCTTTGCCACCGCCCGTCAGCAGGTGAACGCCAATACATGCAAGCCAGCGACCCAGCCTGTCGACGGAAGCTGAATCATAGTCCGTACCAGAACCCATGACACCGACAATTGGACGTCTGTCTAGAGACTTCATTCTCTTTGAAATTTCATATGAAACCTGTGACGGTCAGTTTATTCAACATATTGACAGATTTTCGACGAAAAGTGACTTACCCCAATTTTAGAACGAATTAGTGGAATTGAAGCACTCAAGAGAATATAAAATTTTGTGCCACTATCACGCGGGCAATTTCGAATCATATGCGAGGCGTACAAAATGGCACAAATTATTGATGGAAAAGCAATTGCAGCCGAAATTCGACAGCATATTGCGAATCAGGTCCAATTTCTAAAGACTAATCATAACTTAACCCCTGGTCTTTCGGTCGTTCTTATTGGAGAGAACCCCGCGAGTCAGGTTTACGTTCGAAACAAAGTAATTCAAACCACCAACGCTGGCATGAATTCTTTCCATCACCAAAAAGATGCGACCATTTCCGAAACAGAAACCTTAGACCTGATTGACCAGCTGAATGCAGACGCTCAGGTGAATGGCATTTTAGTGCAGCTGCCACTTCCAGCACACATCAACGCTGACAAAATCATCAATGCCATCGAGCCTGACAAGGATGTGGACGGCTTTCACGTCGTCAACACTGGACGCTTGACCATTGGGCTGCAGGGCATGGCGCCCTGCACGCCTCTAGGCTGCGTTGAGCTCATGAAATCAGTCAAGGCCGACTTGACAGGCTGTAACGCGGTCATTGTCGGGCGATCCAACATCGTTGGAAAACCTCTTGCAGCTCTGCTTCTACGCGAGCACTGCACGGTAACCATCGCTCATTCGAGAACGAAGAAATTAAATGAGGTCTGCATGGGAGCTGACATCCTGGTGGCCGCAGTTGGGCAACCCAATTTAGTCAAAGGCAGCTGGGTCAAACCTGGGGCAACAGTCATCGATGTAGGCATCAACCGCATCGAAACCGAATCCGGAAAAATGAAATTAGTCGGTGACGTAAATTTTGCCGAAGCTCAGCATGTCGCAGGTGCAATCACCCCAGTTCCAGGTGGAGTCGGGCCTATGACTATTGCTTTGTTGCTGCAAAATACGGTTCGGGCGGCCTGCATGCAGCACGGTATTCCATTGCCCGATTAGATGCGGTCCATCCGCAGTCTCTCAGACGGGCGATGTAAACGCTCTACCAGCAGCAGGCGCCTGCTGGAAACACATCTCCTTTCGCACCTCGTGGATCATACCCTGCTTCTAGCAGACCACTTTCATGGCTGCGCTCAATTGCCAGCAGATAGCCTTCGGTCCAATCCGGAACGACCTGTACGTCATGCCCGCGATTCTGCAGCTTTCTCGCGACTTCCTCACCCACTCTTTCTTCAATGTTGACCATGTTTGTAAACGCTTCGTGGGGAGCAAAAAATCCTGGGCAGTGATGACTTGAAAATTTTGGCGCTTCAATGGATTCAGCAATCGTTTTTTCAAATACGACGCGATTCAGTAAAAATTGCAGCATCCACTGATCCTGCTGATCACCACCCATGCTGCCGTAAACGATCCACGGAAAGCCGTCTCGATGCACTAGTGTTGGACTGATGGTCGTACGCGGCTGTTTGAATGGAGCGATGAGATTGGGGTGATTGTCTGGCTGCAGATAGAAAGTCATCAACCGATTGCCCAAAGGCACGCCGAGAGATTTGATCACTTCCGATGATTTCAGCCAGCCCCCGCTGGGAGTGGCAGCAACCATGTTTCCCTGAGCATCAACAGCATCCACGTGAACTGTTCCATGCCCCCAGGACCTGCCACCCAATCGCTCCTTTACCGGGAGCACAGCAAGCGAACGTTCTGGATCACCCGGTCGAATTTCAGAATTTGCATGATTTCGATTCACAAGCTTTGACCGCATCGCGCCATATGCGTCTGAAAGCAGTCCGTCAATCGGTACATATACCTGCCGCGGATCACCGTACCACTGCTCTCGGTCGGCAAACGCCAACTTAACCGCTTCGATGACAATATGAAGATATTCCACGCTATTGTGTGAATACCGTCGCAGAGGAAAGTTTTTCAAGATGGACAAGCACTGTAGCAGCACTGGTCCCTGATTCCATGGCCCGCATTTAAAAACTTCAACGTTACCGAACTGAACGGATACCGGACTCTCGAGTCTCGTTTCGAAATTCGCCAAATCACTCCGCGTCAGCAGCCCACCGTTGCTGATCGAGTGTTTTTCAATTTCGGCTGCGACATCACCACTGTAAAACTGTCGTCGGACCGCTGCAATTTTTTGAACTCGACCACCCTGAGCTGATTTTTCGACTGCGACCAAATAATCAAGCCAGTCGGCCAGGGCAGAATTCTTTAGAAACTGACCCGGCTCAGGCACCTTGTCCGAAGGTAAATAGACTTCCGCACTATTCTTCCAGATGCTCCGAAATTGATCCTGAAGATCGTGAACTCCAAAATCCGGCATTCGAATTAGTCCAGGATGTGCTGGAAAGCCGTCCCGCGCCAACTCTCTCGCTGACGATGACACATCTTCGAAGGAGGCCGTGCCGTACTCTTGCAAAACCGTGGTCAAAGATCCCAAGGCAGCGGGAACCCCGGCTGCAAGAACGCCGACGTCTGGGACTTCGCTGTATCCCAGATTCCTGTACTGTTCGACAGTCGCACGCTCTGGCGCCATCATGTTTCCATTCACAACGACCGGCTGACGCGCACCTGCCATCTGGACCAACATGGGGCACTCACCACCGAGCGTATGCTGGTGAGGATTCACAACACCTTCGACCAAAACTGCCGCGACGGCTGCATCCACTGCATTTCCACCTGCTTTCAAGGCGTCTGCACCCGCATTTGCTGCTAGATGATGCTCGCTGACGACGGCTCCTTTGCGGCCGAATAAACGAGGGTGAAAAGGAGACGTGCGAAGATGTTCGAAATCAAGCGACCGTATAGCCATAGATTCTCTACTTTGAAATGCTAGAACAGCCCGTCGACCTGACCACTTTGAGCAATATGAATTGCATTGGCTGCTGGTACGCGAGGCAGTCCTGGCATTGTCATCATGTCACCACATATAACGACTACAAATCCAGCACCGGCACTTAAGCGCACTTCTCGAACAGGAATGATGTGACCTTCGGGAGCACCAACCAAAGTCCGGTCAACCGAAAAACTGTATTGGGTTTTTGCCATACAGATGGGCAGATGACCAAAACCCATGCTCTCTACCTGGGATAAGTAGGCTGCCGCTTTATCGTCGACTACGATATCAGAAGCACGATAAATTTCCTTTGAAATTTTTCTGATTTTTTCTTCGAGTGACAATTCATTCTTGTACAGCAGCCTGAAATTCGGTTGAGAAGTATCGACTAGATCGACAACCTTGTGTGCCAGTTCTACCGTACCTTCACCTCCCTGAGACCAATGATTGGCTTCAACGGCTTCGACACCGAGTGCTTGACAGAAATCTTGTACGCACCTGACTTCTTCATCGCTGTCCGAGACAAATCGATTGATTGCAACGATAGCGGGGAGTCCATACTTTTCAATATTTTCCAAATGCCGTTTTAAATTGACACAACCTTTTGCCACCGCTTCCACATTTTCTGTTTTCAAGTCATATTTTGAAACATTTCCCTGCAGTTTCAGAGCTCGAATTGTTGCGACCAGGACGATTGCTGATGGCTTTAGGCCCGCCGAACGGCATTTGATGTCTAGAAATTTTTGCGCTCCAAGGTCGGCGCCGAATCCCGCTTCTGTAATTACATAATCTGACATTTTCAGAGCGGCTTTCGTAGCCACCACCGAATTGCAGCCGTGTGCAATATTGGCAAACGGTCCGCCATGCACCAGAGCTGGATTGTTTTCAAGAGTTTGTACGAGATTTGGTGCTATTGCATCTTTTAAAAGTACGGCCATGGGACGATGCCCCATCAGATCGCTCGCCGTAACTGCAGAACGATCTCGACGAAAACCCACGATGATGCGACCGAGCCTCGACTCAAGGTTGTATAGGTCTGTTGCCAAACAGAAGATTGCCATGACTTCACTTGCGACCGTAATGTCAAACCCACTTTCACGAGGATATCCGTTGGCAATGCCTCCTAAGGAACATGTAATTTCCCGAAGAGCGCGATCGTTCATGTCAACCACTCGACGCCAGACCACTCTTCGACTATCTAAATTCGCGTCCGACCCCCAATAGATTGAATTGTCTACAAGCGCCGATAATAGATTGTGAGCGCTGCCGATTGCGTGAAAATCGCCGGTGAAGTGAAGATTGATGTCCTCCATGGGAACCACTTGCGCATATCCGCCCCCGGCCGCACCTCCTTTCATTCCAAAACACGGACCTAAACTAGGCTCTCGAAGGCACAGAGTCGTATCTTTTCCAATTAGCTTCATGCCATCGGCCAAGCCGACACTCGTTGTCGTTTTGCCCTCACCTGCCGCCGTTGGAGAAATTGCAGTAACGAGGATTAATTTTCCATCTTCGCGCTCACTGAGAGTATCAATGTAATCTAATTTGATTTTTGCTTTGGTGTGTCCGTACGGAACGAGAGAATTAGCTGGTATATTGAGACGTTCACCAATTTCGAAAATAGGTTTTAAATTCGCTGATCTCGCGATTTCAATATCTGTTTTGTAATGTGTCACAGGCTATCGCTCCTAGTCTTGTTACCATTAGGAATGAATAAGATAAGTCTATTCAAAGACGCATCATAAAATTCCAATATCTTACGATTCGGTTGATTTGGTTTGGACTGAATAATACTACACACCAAAGATCTGAAATGCGGTTTGTGAGCGGCTTGTCGCCTGGATTCATCTCGCTGCCAGGCACTTTATGCGCAGAGACTGCAAGCTAATTAAGATCAGGCTGGCGCACAATTCCTGCGGAAGTGACAGGTCATGGCCAAAGCAGCGATCGAAGAAGCTTTGATCCGAGATTTCTGCATGTCTGACTAATAAAGGAATAGAGAGTTGATCTATAAGCCGGGTTCTGTTCGTTCAGATGAACGATGGCAATCATTTATCTTCGACTCATGTCTCCATGAACCTCTAGCGACCTACCCGAATCCAGCGCGAGCATCGCTATGGGATTTCTATTTGGTCTTGCTCCAAGCGGGGTTTACCCTGCCAACATCGTTACCGATGCTGCGGTGCGCTCTTACCGCACCTTTTCACCCTTACCCATCTTCCGTCAATACAGCGATCTAAAATCAAGGTGGTATCTTTTCTGTGGCACTTTCCGTCGGCTCGCACCGCCCAGGTGTTACCTGGCACTCTGCTCGAGGAGCCCGGACTTTCCTCCCGTTGCCATGCCTGAAACATCAACGAGCGATTACCCGATCCACTCTCTACCCATGTTAATTTTACTAGACTTGATTCAATTTACATCTCTGTTTGGTGAATATTGCGCGCCTTACGTTCAACTGATTTTTCTTGATGAAAAAACTTCATCTATAAATCGGTCTGTCGCAGTTGGAAAATTCAACAGCGCGAAGCAGGGGGACCAGGCTTTTCATTTGCAATTTGCGACGAAAATGGATTGAAGCGACGCGCATTGGGCTGAGGCGCACGCACCGCCTAGCGTTCAACTGCGTGTAGACTAGGGAGCGTCAGCCTGCGTCGCGAAATTCGACCGCATGCTTCAACCACTCGTCCATGTACTTGCCTTCGCAACCCGAATGCTGACCAAAACTCGATGACGACTGCTGTAGTCAGCTAACGGACGGCTGCATCATTTTCGACTTCTCGCCAGATTCCTCATCGACCTGCCGCTCCACAATTAGGAAACGACAACGTTCGATGCTATAAGAAGGCTCCGATACTGCGTTGAATCAACATGAGTCACTCCTTTGTCTTTCACTTGGCATTTTGGACCTGTTCCAGCGTGCCAGCAGACAAATCCACGAAACTTCAGGTACCTTGGTTCTAATTCAGTTCGCGAATCAGTTGGTTCACACTACGATGCCGAAACAAGCCATTTGCGACCGCGTTCTTATTCGGAAAATCATATCAAAGGTTGCCATTCAATGCTGTCAGAACCACTTTCAGGCACTTTAAGATGGGGCAGCTTTTCATCGAAACAGGGATGACTGCATGCAGTCGCGATGCTGGATTCGCCAGGCTCGCTGGAAGCTTGGAAGGCGACAGCTCGAAACGGCTTGAAATTACACCCCAGTCACGGTAACTTTATGCCATATCGCGTCGAGAGATTGCATTTGCCGTTTGTGTTTGGTGCTTATATTCAATAGCTCGCAAACAACGCTGTTCTCTCCCTGACGCAACTGCTGGAACAGCATATGTTCAATAATTCAATTCCAAGGAGCGAGTCAAAATTTAAACTCAATTTTTCACTGCTTCGATGTTCTTGAGTGATTCTTTAGTTCGATAGCTCTTCTGTACAGAATGTTTCGTTTTTGTCCAAGAATTTTCGAGGTTAGCTGAGCTGCTTGACGGGGAGAAAGCTCAACTAACATAATTTCTAAGATTCGATCTGCATCCTGTTCTCGATTGGGTTTCGTGCAACCGGAGTTGTCAACAATCATGACAAATTCTCCTTTTGTCTGGTTTGGGTCTGCCAACACCCACTTCAATAGATTCCCCAGATCGTCCGTTCGAATCGTCTCGTGAATTTTCGTCATTTCCCTCGCTATGACAGCGGGGCATTCAGCTCCGAGCAGTTCGACCATATCCTTCAGCGACTCAACCATTCTATGGGGCGCTTCAAAGAAAACGAAACACTTTGATTCATTTGCCAGCTGCTCGAGCTTCTTTCTTCGATGCGACCGTTTCGGCGGCAGGAAACCCAGAAACAGCATCTCATCAAATGCGATGCCGCAGGCTGACAGTGCGGCAGTCAACGCGCTTGCCCCCGGTATTGGAACGACAGGAATGCCTTGCTGATGAGCAGCTGATACGAGCAGAGCGCCTGGATCAGATATCGCAGGAGTGCCCGCGTCACAAATGAGCGCAACGTCGGAGCCATTTGACAGCTGTTTGAGTAGCTTTGGAACCGCTTTTTTCTGATTGTGATGGCGAAATGAGGTCAACGGCGTAGAAATGCCATATTTTTCCGTCAGTTTACGACTATGCCTAGTGTCCTCTGCTGCAATCAGATCAACATCCTTCAGAATTTTCAGTGCTCGAATGGATATATCTTCTAAATTGCCAATGGGTGTTCCAACTATAAACAGCCGCCCTTCCTTATTCATCTGTCCAAATTACCACCGCGTATAATTTAAAGCATGATTCAAACAAAAAAAACTGTCAAATTTCGATTGTTCGCCATGTCTGATTCCTCTCGGTGCTGGCAGCATCGATTCTCACTCGTATTGCGTCAAGCCCAACGGTATTTGATTTTACTGGTAAGTGCGGTCGGTGTCGGCTGTACCGCACCCGATCAGCAGACTGTCCCGGTTGTTGTCGTCGATCCTATTCCTTCGGCGGTAGAAGAAATCGAGAATGCCGAAGAAGCAATCCTTGTTCCTGAAGAAACTGTTGATGAAAAAGCTGCATCAGCATGGGAATCAATCGTTCAATCCAGTCTGAATATTGCACAAAAAGATTCTAAATTGCTGGCAGCCGCCATCACCTTGAAGAAAGAGAACCGAGTTTCAGAAGCCAAGTCGATTGGAAAATCTATTCAGTTCCAATCGCTTGATCCCGAAGAAAAGATTGAGTTTCAAATTTTGGCCGCAGAATTTCTGCAGGCAGAATTCAGGTATCGACGCGCCGTCAGACTGCTTCGGAGAATTCTGAAAAATCCCAATATAAACCAAGATCAAAGAATCCGTGCGCTAAAGCTCAAAATAATTGCTTTGTCGAAGCTCGACGAATCGCTCGAACCCATCCCCTATATGATTCTACTTCACTCACTAAGTCCCGACACGAGTGAGAAAGCACAGATCGGACACCAGTTATGGAAACACCTGTACCGGCTTTCAATTGATCAGCTGGCAACAGAATTAGGAAAAACGGATGATCCGATAGAACAGGGGTGGTACCAGCTGGTATTGGGCATTCACAGCAAACGAGCGGACCCATATGCCTATCAATCTGCCGTAGAAAATTGGCAAAAATCAAATCCAGAACATCCAGCTAATCACTTATTGCAGCTGACGCGGAGCTCTTGGAATCGTTTGCCTTTTGCACGAGTTGCGGTATTATTGCCTCTTACTTCACAATTAGAGCGACCCGCAAGAGCTTTTCTGGACGGGTTCACGGCGCAGCACAATGCAGACAGCAATCCATCCAAACCACAGTTGCTCTTGATTGATACGGGCAATAACCCCGCCGAAATCACCCAGCACTACTATAGCGCGTTAGCTCAGGGTGCAGATTTTGTGATTGGTCCGCTCGGTATTGAATATGTGAATGAAATGGCGCGCTATGGCGATTTTGTCGTCGACACGCTTTTGCTTGGAAAATCGACGGATATCGAACTGCCACTGCACGTTTACCAGTTCGCGCTTGCACCTGAAGAGGAAGGAAACTTTGTAGCACGCAGAGCGTGGCAGGACGGTCATACCACCGCTCTCGTCCTAAAGTCGTCCGAAAACTGGGCGACCAGAACAGTCAATGGCTTCGTTCATGAGCTGGAGCGACTCGGTGGAACCGTGCTGCAGATTCAGGAATATCCCCAGGAACAAGTGGACTATTCGGAAAGCATAGAAGTGATATTCAATGTGCATTCCAGTGTGGAACGATATGATCAACTCAAAGCGATCGCTAAAATACCGATAAAGTTCACTGCTCGCCGTCGACAGGACGCGGATTTCATGTTTCTTGTCGCTGATTCAGGACATGGTCGACTGATCAAACCGCATATCGATTTTCTAAACGCTCACGACCTGCCAGTTTATTCGACCTCTCGCATACTGAACACCAATTTCGAAAAAATCAAGGACCAGGATCTACAGGACATTCGATTTCCCGAAATGGATTGGCTGGTTGACAGAAGTCATTCCATGTCGGTGCTGCAGCAAAAAATTGAGCCGGGGAAAGATGATCGCTTTCAACGTATATTTGCAATGGGAGTCGACAGCTATAACGTCATTTCTTACTTGCATGCTCTCCGCGAAAATTCCGATGCTCGATATCATGGCGTAACTTCAGTTATGGGAGTGGACGAATCTGGTGTTGTTTATCGCAATCCCAGCTGGGCTCAGTTTAAGGATGGAGCAGCCAAGATCATATCGAGTGACATAGTGCTCAATTGAGCGCTGTATCCCGGCGGCGTCCGCCGTAGCCAAACGCAGGTTTTACATTCTCTAAATCTGCGAACCTCCCAAAATTCTTACCGTACACGCCACGGCTTAGTGTGCGTCGCCAAGTTTCAGCAGAAGCTGGGTTTCCAGCATGGACCGGCTTGCAGCTTCCCCAACGCGTCATATCCAGTCTTCACAAAATAATTTTCAATTGCGGATTTAAAACGCTGAACTTGCAACGAGTTGGCAACTGATTTGATATAATTTTCGATCAAGCAGAAATAGCTTCTTGCTTCTTCAATTCATTCGTTGATCCCCAAGCAACTCACACGGTATTTTGTTTATGAATCAAGCCAAATTCATGATTGGTGTCCTATCGAAAACAGTCGCTCCGTTGATCATAATTGCAATGGTTTTTTCAGCTTCTTTATCACGTGCAGATGATAATTCTGTCGTTGAAGGTAATTCGAGAACGATAGTTCAGAAAATGGAAGATACTAGCATTACCTTCAAATTATCCAATTTCATTAAGAAAAATAAAGAGATAGCGGAAACTTCGAACATCAACGTAACTACAGTGAACGATATCGTACTGTTAACTGGAAGCGTTAAAACCGCTGAGCACAAGCAGTGGATTGAAGATTTGAGCTATAGCAATCCACATGTCCGAGAAGTCGTCAATGAATTGCGCGTTACGAATTTTCGCAGCGTTTTCCAAGTTGTCAAGGATAAAATGCTGCAGGTGGCAATCAGAGCAAAACTTGCCAACTATTTTAGAGATCAGCCAAGTCCAGTAAATGTTGTAGTGTCATTCAAAACCGTCTATCTGTTGGGACACGTTACTCCTGAAGTTGCAGAAATAGCAGTCGCTATTGCTCGAAACCAGAAATCCGTTGATCGAGTAATTACAATTTTCGAAGTAAGTCAAGCGAGTTGAGAACCGAAAACGTTACGCGCTGGAAGCTGGGTCCGCCCAAAGCAGCGATGCTTTCACTAAAACGTCTTGACGGTAATTTAGAGCGGCATCCGAGCTGAATCTGAAAGCTGTTTGATTTCATTCAGCAGCGGTTCAAGTTCAATCAGTGCTTTTTTGTAGACTCTGCGCTTGAAACTGATGATTCGCTGTGGCGGCTCCCAATAGTCAATCCATTTCCATTTATCGAATTCTGGCCTATCACTGCGGTCAAGACTGACATCCGACTCTTTTCCTAAAAATTCAAAAAGAAACCACTGTTGTTTCTGCCCTCGAATGGATTTCTGATATCGGTCTCGGCGGTAGCGATTGGGAATGTCGTATTTCAGCCACTTCTTGGTCGAACCAATCAAACGAACATGTTCTGGCCTTAATCCGAGTTCTTCTCCCATTTCTCGGAACGCGGCTTCTCTGGTAGATTCGTTAAAATCAACTCCTCCCTGAGGAAATTGCCAGCCGTTGCGATTGACTCGCCGAGCCCACAACACCTGTCTTTGTCTGTTGCAGATTACAATTCCTACGTTTTTTCTATAGTTATCTCGATCAATGTTTGCGGTCATCAAATGCGAATTTCTTTTTGGTAGAACTTTTTTTAATTCATGCAATTATATTCGCCAAGAATTCAATTTTGAATTCACATTGAGAGCGCAGGATAAAAGCGGAAGGCTGGCAGAGCAGCTTAATCGAAATCAGACCAAATTCGCACTGCTTGAACGATTGGGCAGTCGATGCTAAAGCAGGTTTTCTTCCTGTAATACCGCCCGGGCAACTCGAAAGCACTGCAAAGCCTGTGGTGCACCACAGTAAATTCCGATGATGTGAACAATGGCGCGTATCTCTTCCTTCGTCACTCCATTGTTCAGCGCGCCTCTGCAATGAATCGCCCATTCATCCATCTTGTCCAACGCTCCCAGCATCGTAAGATTCATCATCGAGCGAGTCTTCAGATCGATCGTTTCATCTGCCCAACCAAAACCCCAGCAATACTCCGTTAAAGCTTCTTGAAACGGCCGATTGAACTCGTCAGCTGCATCTAAATTTTTTGCTACGTACTGTTCACCCAGCGTCTGTTTTCTCGTCACTAAACCCTTGTTGAATCGTCCCTTGTCCATAATTTAAATTTTCCTCATGTGTAAATTTATTTGTATGGCATCTATGATTTCATCTCGACTGATGGCTCTGCCCTGCATTTGACAAATTTATTGAGATCAGTAGATTACGGTGAATAGTTTCCAATCATCCACTCCTGTAACTTTTTGATGGAATGTTCCGAATTGATACCGAATTCGGGATCCAAGACCAACGGGCCAGGTCGATATCCTCGAGACTGCAGCCCCCTCTGCACCGACTCTACGATCCTGACGTCTTCGGTAACGGTAGTTTCGTGGTCTAAATTTGATAAGTCGCGAATGACGGTCGACTCTTTTCCATCTACGGTATACCATCCTCGGAACACATCTACATTTGAAACATCAACTTCCCGCCAGCAATAGGTATTCAGGACGTTGCCAGGGAATACCTGAAAGGAAAACATTGGCCATAAAAACCAGGATGAATACTTGCCGGCCGTGCTGTTTGCATTCAAGTCAATCGGATAATGCATACGCTCTAGATTCTGGCATTCTGCGGTATGTCGCAAACAGAATCCCTGCGGCTGAATGTCGTATGTTTCAGTTCGAAACACACCTGAGGAGATTGACTTGTGGTTGAATTTGCAGTGATAGCATTCGGAATAATTTTCGACCGCTACTTTCCAATTGCATTTTTCTATAAAGTTGATCACTCTGTAGGGCTTCAATTGGGCAATGTGAGGTACATATTCCAACAACTCTGTCCTCACTCGCGGAAACCAGTCATCCATTGGCGCAGATTCGGGGTCCAGATTGGCGAATAAGAATCCGTGAAGATTTTCGAGTTTGACGGACATCAAGCAAATCTTGGATTTGTCGAATCCCGGAACGCTTGACAGGTTCGGGCCAGTGAGAAGCTGTCCGTTTAAGGCGTAAGTCCAAGCATGATATGGACAAACGATCGTTCTGCAGTTTCCGCTTCCGCTGACCAGTTCATGCGCGCGATGCTGACAGACATTGTAGTACGCGCGAATGCTGCCGTCTTTCAATCGAATGCAGAATAGATTTTCACCTGCAATCCGAAAAGTAAAGTAATCCCCAACTTCTTTTAATTGGGAAACATGTCCGGCATACTGCCAGGTCTGAGTTAAAACTCCATTGCGCTCTTTTTTGAAAATATCCTTGTGAGTGTAATAGCGCGCATCGAGTGTGTGTATCAACGTTGACGTATCCATAGCGATCGATTAGACTTCCAAGTCTTGTTCACAAAAGTCAGCTGAGCGACGATATTCATGCATTCTTTTGACGTCCGACACTGCTATAGGTCCTGCCTGAGCGACAATGGATGCAATCACAAATTGAAAAAAATCAAGTATTGAAACCGTCGTGGGAAAAGGTTGTGGAGCATCGGTCTGAACTATAAAAGGATACATGTGTCCGATCACAGAGGGGAAAGAAAAACATTTTGAATTCGAATTGATTTTAACATTTTATGCCTCAGAATATGCACCTCCACAATCAACGAATCCGCCAGCTGCCCGCTGTTCAATCGATAACCCCAACCCGGCAGCTGCGCCCCGGGCTGCGAAAACAACGCATCCATGCAACCGCTTTTCGACAGCCGACTTCGAATTTCCCACAAGGTCTTTTGATCCGTGCCCAGTCTTTAGTCTGAAGCCGAGCAAACTGCTTGAAACTCCTTCGGCCCAACAGCATGAACTGCAGCTGACGGCCAGTCAAGCCATGCATCACTCCCAATAGCAACGCCGAAACATCACCAGCGCATCCCAAGCAGAACGGCCGCAACGCCCTTCATTCGAACCGACTCCAAAGGCATCCTCCAAACGCGGACGAAATCCCGCCCACTCCACCAATTCCTTGATCCGAGCTAAACCATCGAATTCCTGCAGTGCTTCTCGCTGATGTTCAGCTTCAAATAATTACGGTTTATCCATCTGAATCACGTGCTGCTTCTGCTGTAACATGAAGATCTGACTGATACCACTTTATTATCCAGATTCAACCGTAAAACGCGAATGCTACCGCAGAAGGAATAGACATGCCCTTATCACAATCAGAAATAAAACTGGACCGGGCTGTTGGCTGCCTCGTTGGTCTGGCCGTAGGTGATGCAATCGGCACTACTTTGGAGTTCAGCCCAAGAGATTCTTATTCACATATTACTGATATGATTGGCGGCGGGCCTTTCAATCTCAAAGCAGGACAGTGGACCGATGATACTAGTATGGCTTTGTGTCTCGCCGATTCACTCCTCGAGAAAAAACAGCTTGATCCGTCAGACCTGATTGAACGATTCGTTCGTTGGTCTGAGAACGGAGAAAACTCCTGCACTGGTCGATGCTTCGACATTGGGTGGACCATCAGCAACGCACTCGAAAATTTCAAAGCTACAGGCAACCCCTTTGCGGGAAGCGAAGATCCCATGTCCGCTGGAAATGGATCTTTGATGAGACTTGCGCCAGTTCCGATCTTCTACAAAAACGATCTGAAACAAGCTAGGCTTGCAGCTCGTCTTCAATCAGAAACAACCCACAAGGCTCAAGAGTGCCTTGACGCTTGCGAATATTTTGCACAGTTGCTGGTTGAGGCAATCAACGGACACAATTTAGAGCGCGTGCTTCAGCCAAGGCAGTTGAATCTATCTTCAAGAATTTCGATGATTGCCAAAGGTTCTTTCAAAGAGAAAAATCGTGACGATATTAAATCAAGTGGATATGTAGTACATACGCTTGAAGCAGCACTATGGTCTGTATACAACTCAGACTCTTATGAGGAGTCGGTTTTATGTGCAGCCAATCTTGGGTGTGATGCCGATACAGTAGCTGCTGTAACAGGTCAGCTCGCGGGAGCAAATTGGGGAGTTAGCGGCATTCCTGAGCATTGGCTGGAAAAACTAGCTTGGAGGTCACATCTAGAAGAATTAGCGAGACAGTTGTATTCAACAGACTGAAGATTCCCCGAATAAAAGGATCTTTTGTGCTTACCGAGGATTTGCCTTCTCTTGGCGTACAAAGACCAAAAGAGAACATAAAATTCACACATCACAAATTCTGAACTAAATTCCAATACGGTTCGAATCCCTTTTACAAAAGAACTGGAGAAATTCTGCCGATAAATAGGACTGCTTTTAACTTGGAGATAACACCTTGGATGAACTTCCGAGTCGCACATAAAAATTTTTCTGGAATCCTCCATGTTCAGCGTTAATTGAAACCATCACAGGTTCTTTGGCCGATTGAATGTCTAGTTGACAAACCTCAAACTTATTAACTTCAGGAAAGGAAATACAAATAGTTTCTGTCACAAAGTAATTTTCGAAATTCTCGGCTAGGAAATTTTGGAGAAAATGTTCAATTCAGTTACGATTGGCACTACTGCCTGTGTAATAGACATAGTCCAAGCCAAAATTTCACTATTGTCCTTTACCGTGATCGGCAGCGTACCATCCTGTCGATTTGAAAGGGCCGCTATTTTCTTGCGATTTCTTCTGCGAGCGTTTCATTGACTGGACCTTCCTTGAATTCTCACATCATTGACGATTGTGACTCTAAGCCTTCGCCTTCACGCTCGGTTGCTAGTTCTTCAAGTGTGATTGAAGACTCTGCAGATTTGGTATCTGCAATGTCCTCTGGAAAATGGTTATTCGTTAGTTTCTCCCGTCGACTTCGGAGAAATATCTCATAATTTTCAATCTCTCGAAGCTCCTCATTTTCTGGATTTTTAACATTGAAGCGACATGCCATTGGGAAATTTAGTACCAAAGTTACCTAATTTTTCTTTCGCAGCCATCATACCTGTTCTACTATTGGCAACTGGTGTCAGTACTGCTAGATTTGTTAGTTCCTGAATCGCTGGAAATTTGAGACGGTTTTCTCGACTTTTACTCACTTCCTGCCGCTTAAACCGAAATGTCAACGGCACGGCCTCCAACTCTTAATAGGAAAGAAAGAGACTTGTTGCATACTGTGGCTTCGAAAACTCTAATTCCGCAGTCTGGAGAAATGCATGACAAGTATGCCATTCAATTGGAACGAACTTGCTAATAAGCCATGCGAAGATCGACTCGCAGCAGGCATGATAATGCAGTCATCTGACGCTGTTCCTAAACATCTAGATTCAGTGCTTTGACTTATCACCACAATTCAAGCACCAGCTCTCCTGCATTGAAAGAACTCAAAACGGAGCTGGTCCGTTATGATTTGGACTTGTCGCAGTAAGCCAGAAGCTTCTGATATACAGCTGTCGGCAGATGCACCCCCTCACGAGCCACTTTGGCTCGATATGCGTGCCGTCGGCTACCGGGCAAACGAACGCCATCCTGTACGCACATCGCAGCAAACATGTTCTCCGCTTTCCCAATAAAATCGGGATTGAACTTCTCAGGGGATATTCCGATAAAGAATTGACCAACACCAGGCGGCCCTCCGATGTTGTCCCCGAAGGAAGGTGCGCTGTAGGACATGTTCGGGCCCGCTAGCGCTCCTGCAAACAGATCAACAATCATCGCCAAAGCCACACCCTTGTAACCTCCCGAAGGCGCCATGGAACCCTCCAAACCTGCTTTCGCGTCCGTCGTTGGATTTCCGAACTTGTCCAGCGCCCACGTATTTGGAATCGTCTCGCCAGCATGTGCGGCCATTACCACATTCACTTTCGCGGTCGTACTCGATGACTGATCAATGATTAGCGGAGGCGCTTCATTTCTAGGACACGCAAACGCCAATGGATTTGTCCCAAAGAATGCCTCTGCACCACCCCAAGGCGCAATTGCCGGTGGAGAATTGGCAAAAGCCAGCGCAACCAGTCCCTGGTCGGCCAATTTTTCAACGTACCAGCCAATCACGCCCGCCGCATACGAATTTTTAATTTGAAGTGCGCCGATTCCGTTTTGTTTTACCAGATCGACGAATTCTTCCACTACAGCAACAAACGCGCTGTGTGCAAAACCATGCTTCGCATCAGCTTCAATTACAGCAGGGGCAATCCGCTTCCACTCGGGAGTGACATTGCCATCGACTTTGCCACACAGCAAATGCTCGCAATAATGAGAAAGATAATTCAAGCCGACATTTCGTATGCCATCCGCTTCCGCGTCTCGAATGGACTCCGCGACTGGAATCGCGTTGACGTCGTCACAGCCGCAGCCTTTCAATGCGTTAAAACTAAGTTCATATACGTGGGTAAGCGTGAGTGAAGTTTCCATAACAATATCCTGACTGAGTGATTGATCAAACTATGCCGAAACCTGACTCGCTTTGGAAACGTAACAGACTCCTGTTCCGCCAAGCCCACAATATCCGCCTGGATTTCTTGCCAAATACTGCTGGTGGTATTTTTCGGCAAAATAAAACTCGGCTGCTTCTCGAATCTCAGTGGTCAGCCGGCCGTAACCATTTCTACGCAGGGAGTCCTGATAACTGCGATGAGATTCCAGCGCAAGTCTGTTCTGTTCCGAACCGTAAGTGTAAATTCCGGAACGATACTGCGTACCTACATCATTTCCCTGACGCATGCCTTGGGTCGGGTCATGGCATTCCCAGAAGGCAGCAAGCAGTTCTTCATAGGAAATCTGCTCTGGATAGTAAACCACCAGTACGACTTCATTGTGTCCTGTCTGACCGGAACAGACTTCTCTGTATGTAGGATTTTTAGTATATCCGGCTGAATAGCCTGCGGCTGTTACGTGTATGCCGTTTAGAAGCCAAAACCGCTTCTCCACGCCCCAAAAACAGCCCCCTCCGAACATTGCTCTCTCTGTTCCTTCTGGATAAGGCTCAGACATGGACCTGCCATTTACATAGTGGAAAACAGAAGTCTCGATTGGATGGCTGCGGCCGATAATCGCTTCGTTTTCTGTCGGCTTCTTTTGACGAAATTTAAAATTAAAAAACATGATGTGCACTCACAATTTCTTTCCAGATACGTTTTCGAACTGAGATCATTTACGCAAGCTGTCAATATATCTTGATTTGATGGTCGACTGCTCCGCAATTAGTGAACGATGATGCTCTGCGCTCCCAAACCATCATAAACGATTGAATTGAACTGATAACGAATATAGCTGGTCAAGGTGTGCTCCACGACCAAATGACGATCCAGAATATGAATGAACTGAAGTCCCTCTGTCAATGCCAGGTAGTCAGCAACCAGCCTGCGGTGACAATTCTCAAAATCCTTTAATTCTGTGACTAGTATCACCCGATTATGTTCTGCCAAATCAATCAGCTGTTTCACACCCTGTCTGAATACAGGTGTTGACATATGTTCTGCGTGACCGCGTAATGATTTGCTCAGTGCGACATGTGTAGAATCAGGCGAAGCTTTTTTGCAGGTCCCAAGCTGATGCCCTGCGCGGTGAAACTGTATCTCTCTTCGGTCCAATTCTGCGCGCAGTTGGTCAGATGTAAATTGCGCACCTCGATAGGGGATTGGACTCGACCGGATGTCGACTACGGATTCAATATGGAAATCCGTCAGCAGAGCAACGAATCCCGACAGTGTCCTATCTCCATATCCCGCAGTCCAGATTATTCTTTCGGAATCAAGCATAGCATTGCTCAGGCGCTGGAAATATCTCGTTTTTTATGTCGGAAACATAGTTCTGAATCGCAGCATGAACACTCGAATTTGACGCAAGAAAATTCTTGACGAATTTAGCAGGTTTGCCCGGATACAAACCGAGCAGGTCGTGCAGCACCATGATCTGACCGTCCGTATGCGGTCCAGCTCCAATTCCGATTACTGGAACGTCCAACTTTTCCGTAATGGCTTTACCCAGTGAGACAGGTATGCATTCGAGCAGAATGAAGCTCGCACCGGATTCCTGTAAAACGAGTGCCTCATCAATCATGGTCTGGGCCTTGACTGGATCTCGACCCTGCACGCGATATCCTCCCAAGTGATTCACCGACTGAGGCGTCAACCCCATGTGAGCACATACTGGAACTCCCCTTTCAACCAGCAGTCGAGTCGAATTGGCCAACCAAGCACCTCCTTCCAATTTCACCGCTTGTGCTCCCTCTCGCATGAGAACTGCGGCATTTTTAAGCGTTGTGTGTTCGCTGTAGTAGCTCATAAACGGAAGATCGGCCATAAGCAATGCACCTTGATTCCCTCTTCGAACGCATCGAACATGATACGCAACGTCTTCAATCGTAACAGGAAGACTGCTGTCGTGGCCTTGAATCACCATTCCTAAGGAATCGCCTACCAACAGAAGCTCGACACCAGCACCACTGGCAACATGTGCCTCACAGTATCCGTAGGCGGTCAAACATGCGAATTTCGTGCCGTTCTTTTTATGTTCTGTGAATGTGTTGATCGTCGTCTTCACCTGTACGCACCACTCTCCACAGCTGACTCAGTGACGGGATTCTTTCTGCCAGCTTTCAAACTGAAGCCAGTCGCCACCTCGCGGATGCTCTGCAAAAATATCGTTGACCTCGTGGTGTTCATCTGCAGATTTTTCCACGATCTCTTCGAGCTTCATTCCGCGCACTCGACTCCACATCCAAAGCACTATTAAAATCATCATAGGGTAGAGTGCGTATCCGACTATCTTCATTCCATATTTCTCAATTCAATGTCCGGGTGTTCGGCTGAACGTGTTCCAGCGATTGGATAATTGTTTGATGCGTGATAGGTAAAAACGACGGAAAGCTTGACTTGGTCTGAGTGATTCTGACGAGCGCAGTGCAACAGTCGACAGTGAAAGAACAAGACATCCCCCGCCGACATTTCAATATCGATGGAAGATTTGACCAGTTCGTTGTTTTGTTTAAGGTCGGTCCTAAAGAAGTATGCCGCATCAAACTGGCCTCGGTCATAGTGAATCCGATGAGTTCCGGGAATCACAGACAGACTTCCGTTTTGCTTATTTTCCTTGCCGAGCGCCAGCCACAGCGTAACCAGATCCGGTCTGTCAAACCTCCAATAACGAATATCCTGATGCCAACCCGTAGAACTTCCGTACCCTGGGTATTTGGTCATAATGCAGTTATGGTGGTTTTGGCTTGCCAGCACCTGGGAAACTCCGAGCAGGCTCTTCACAATCGATCCGACCTGTCCCGCTGTTGCCCATCGACGAAACACTTCGTCTCGTGCAAAGGCGTTCAGTAACCGCCTCGGCGTATCACCACCTGGCGACAATCTAGATTCGGGAGCGCCTGGATACTGAACCTCCGCTTCATACTCAACCGGCGCCAAAGCCGGATTGAGAGAAGAGTTGATCGCAGCCAGCATTTCCTCACAGACGGCTCTTTCACAGAAGTTTCTGATCACAAGAAAACCATCCTGGCTGAATTTAGCCAGGTCTTCTTCGGTCAATTTGAACTGACGATGATTGGTTCTCTGTAAAACCTGCATATTTGGCACTCAGGCGTATTCCACCGGTGTTCGAATAGTTGTACGAGAAGCATCGAGTTCCGCGTCACGCAACAACAAACAATATATCCGAATAATTCAATATTTTTATAGCAAGGGAGCAATTTTCAGCAGACAACTCCTTACCACACCTGTAATCCAATGATCTGATCTGACACATTCGTCAAAATTGTCGGAGTGTTGGCAAACAGCCCAAACCAATCCCGATTCAGCTCCCGGTGAAGAGAAAGATGCAAATCTGTCATCCGTAATTTTGAGGCTTGGTCGCATTCCTGCCATCTTCGACCGCGACATTCATTGGCCTCAACCTATAAAATACCTTGTGTACAGCGATGCATCGAATGCTCAATCTGTTCACTTATTGGCTGATTCAATTGACAACTCGAACTTTTAGAGTACGATTCAACAGAAATCGATCCAAAGATCATGATTCCTAGCGCCCCTCCAGGACCAAACTGCTTTGGTCGCAGCTGCGATTCACAATTCAGCGTTTTTCTGTGGGAAAATCAGAAAGAGAAAGGTTGTAATCCAGCTTGAGAATTGACAACGACGATCCGATTGCTCATGAGCAGCTTCTGCGAAACCAGTGAACCCTTCGTACTGCAGGTAACAAGCGATGATTTCTCGCCGGAAATTCCCCGTGGTTCAATCATTGTCGTCGACCCTGCACGTACCGTTCAAAGCCATGATTATGTAGTTGCCAATGTGTCTGACAAAATCGAACTTGGCAGAATCACTCAAATCGGAAGCAGGTGGCAACTCGCAGCATCGGATCGCTCGGACCGTTCGTGTTTCGAATTGACCTTGACTGATGTCGTCGGACGCGTCGTGCAATGCCTGGATTCAAATCGAAACTTGATCCGAGATTTTGGATGATGAAGTCCACCAGATTTACCTGGCCTGCCGCTGTTGGCTGATCATTATCGGATTATCGGAGAACTACTGCATCACCAACGAGCTGATGCAGGCTGACAATCATGTCCATGCCCAATCCATAATGTGGCAGAACCGATCGAAACTGGCTCTTGCAAATGGCGCAGATCGCAGCCATGTGAGTGACAGAGTGACTCGCAATTACGCTTTCAAGGGCTCGTACGCGCGGTGATGCTCCGCTCACGCGGATCTCCATCAACTCATCGGTCAACAATCCACCCCCTCCTCCACAGCAGAATGTTTTTTCACAGATCGTTTGAGGCGCCATGTCAACGAAATTTGCACACGCTGCTCGAAGCAGACGTCGAGGAATCTGATAGATGTCCCGCGGATGCTGTCCCATTTTTGACCCGCGCGCTACATTGCAAGAATCATGAAAGGTAATCACTTTGTCCTCATGCACCGATTGATCCAGTTTCAACAGACCTTTGCGCAGCAGTGTGTCCGTGAGCTCACAAATGTGAATTGGCGAGAGAATTCGGCCTTCATCTTTTTGAACGTGCTGCAGAATTCTTGACCAGTAGCTGCTGGCAACCCTCCATGCGTGACCACATTCGCCAATGACGATCTGTTTCACGCCCAAATTCAGCGCTGAAGAATAAATCCTTTCAGCAAGCTGCTTCATATAGGATTCGTCGTTCACGAACAGTCCGAAATTTGACGCTTCGGATGCAGCTGTCGACAGTGTCCAGGACATTCCCGTCTGGTGAAAAATCTTGGCACAGCCGATGAGTCCATCAACATGAGGCTCAGCATAAAAGTCAGCTGAAGGAACGACAAACAAGATGTTCGCCCCAGGTTGGTCAATCGGAAACCGAACGCTGACACCTGTGTCGTCAAAAACATCCTCTTCAAGACTTTCCAAGGCATTGACGATGGCTGGCCCAATCATGCCGAGATTGTTTCCGAATTGGATTCCGTTGTCCATCACCTGATGAATGTATTTCTGTTTGAGTCCGACAGCATCAAGAATTGAACGGCCTGCCATCGTGATTTCAGCCGTATCGATGCCAAACGGACAAAAGACTGAGCAGCGCCGGCACTCAGAACACTGATAATAGTAAGTGCTCCAATCCTGGATTAACTCCTCAGTTAAATCCAAGGCTCCAACCAACTTGGGGAACAGTCTTCCCGACATCGTGTGATATCGTCGATATACTCCGCGAATGAGATCCTGTCGGGCAACCGGCATATTTTTTGGATCACCGCTTCCCAAGTAATAATGACACTTGTCGGTACAGGCACCGCACTTGACGCAGCTGTCTAAAAATACCCTGACGGCACGGTCGGTCTGAACGATTTCCTCCAGCTTTGCTATTGCTGAGTTTTTCCAGTCTTCCACCAAGGCAGGACGACTGACATCCTTTGTTTTGAAATGAGGCCGAATGCCCGCTGTCGCCTGATGGTTCAAGGCTGGCAGATTTGACCGGCGCGTTTTCAATAAAGACACGTTAATTCTCTCCGTCCCGAGATGAAAACTGACTGTGGCTTGGACTAAAAAAGTATGCTGGAAAGTGCATGAGTTTACTGAAAGGAAAAACGGCAAGAAAAAGCGCCACACTGCCAAGATGGATATACAAAATCAAATTGCTTGGCAGATCTCGGAGGGAAAACCTGATGATTCCGAGTACAAATTCTCGAACGGCGAAGATCTCGTGATGAGCGGTGTAGCGTAGCAGCATTCCGGTGATTGCAATCGCCAGCAACAGCAGCAGCATCAAGTAATCGGATGGGCTGGATATGTATCGAATGCGATCCACCACAATTCTTCTCAAGAGCAGCCCGAACAAACCAAGCACCATCATCCAAGCGGCAATATCACTCGGTGTGAAAATCCACACCAGCCAAGACAAAGGTGGATCTGTCACGAAGAAAAGATGACGAATCAGCACGATCAACAGTGCGTAGTGAAACAGCCAACTGAAAATCCAGGTGCGCCTGCTGGCTCGAAAGAGGCTCTCAAAGATCAAAACTTCCCGCGTCATCCTGGCAACCATTGCGAATCGAGTCGCAGGGATGGGTGCAATCGGAATGAAGTTTTTAACCGGAATCCTGGCATAGCTGATGATTTTCCATAGAATTCCGACGAAAAAAATCACAGGGACTACATAATAAGTGACTGCGAAAATTAAAGACGGTGTCAATGCGCTGCAAATGCGTTTTAGCTACGAAAACATCGAACGTTTCAGATGCAGCCGGTTGGCTTGGGAAGTCCGGCGTAACGACAAGCTTGCTTTGCGGGTCCAAATGGAAACAGTTCGTATAAATAAGGGCTGTTTCCTTTCTTCTTTCCAAGGCGTTTTCCCATGTGACGGACCAAGATTCGAACCGGTGGCGCAATTGCGTAATTTGCATAGTACTCTCGTAGAAAGTTTATCGCTTCCCAATGGTCCGGCCCCAATTGACAGCTGTCGTCAACCGCCATTTTTTCCGCCAGACCAATGGTCCATTCCTCAGGGTTTGTGAGAAACCCCTCTTCATCCGTCAAATAAACTATTCCCTCGAATTCAATCGCCATCTTGCTAAAACCATGCATGTACCGAGTCGTTTTCCACAGCCAATTGTACAAATCCACGGTAATCGACGGTTTGAATCCCTGGAATCAGCTTAGAAATCTGCAAGCCCCGACATGCAAGATCTTCTTCGAGAGCAAAAATTCGATGCCGGCATATGGCATCTTGCAGCTGGGATTCAAACTGTGTGTCCGTCATCGCTGCGTAGACGCCGTCTTCGATCAGCAGAATGTCACTGCCTGACTGAGCAATTCTTAAGCAGCTTGAGAGAGTTGACTTTTCGTGCGGTGATTTATTGACTGTGTGCAACATCTAAATTTCTAAAATTGCAACACTACTTCCTGCTGTTGCATAAGCTCAGTGAGCTCCTGTGTAGACACGATTCTGACCGCATTTCCATCATCTTCAAGCGAAATTTCAATGAGATCGCTTGCTTTCAATCCGCGGACATTCATCGATTCTTCTTCGACGTAGATCGACTCCACTTCGAAATCAACCAAGGCGCCGAATGTTCGAGTATAGTGCTTCATGCCCAATATGGAGGGATTTTGATTCCGTTTCAACTGATACACTCCGTCATCCAGAAATGCCAGGCAGACTTCCTGCTCAAACGCAGCCCCTGCCAAAACCACATCAAGCGCTTCTAAACCGTAGATCGAACCGTAAGGCGCTCTCCGATTTACGTACATAAACTTTTTCTTCACTGCGACCATATCCTATTGTGCCTAATCCCCAAACACCAATGTTCGATCCGCAATAATGCTGCCTTCAATAAAGTAACCAACCCCAGCCACCGTAAATCGACTGTCGATGTTGTCAACATCCTTGCCGTAACGCCGTGCAGAGTCCTGATCGAGAATCCCTCTTCGCAAAGCCGCTGCAATACAAATGACAAGATCAAGATCATGTTTCTCAGCGAGCTTCACCCAACGAGACGTTACGTTTCGATCATCTACCGGAGGAGAATTCAATCGACTCGCGTTATAGACTCCGTCGTGATAAAAAAACACCCGAACCACTTCATGTCCCAGAGTCAGCGCGGCTTTCACAAATTGATAGGCAGAGTCTGATGCCTGATGCGTGTAAGGACCTTCCTTGATGAGAAGATTGAATTTCATGCTGTGCTGGTTCTGTTGCATCGGCATTACGCAGTTGAAGTGATCGTTCAGATGATTTATGGCTGATTCTGATTTTTTATTTTACTAATTGATGGTTCTTCAAGTTGATTTGTACGAGTGCAAATCCAACATCCTGAACTTTAACGTTCTTTAGAATAAATCATTGTTTCTTCGTTTCAAAATAAACTGAACATTGTGAAATTCAATTCTACGCACTGTCCGATTGACTGACGGAACATTCCATTTCTTCAGTACAGGCACGTGGTTTTTCCTGGCACTTCTCGATGCCGGCCCGTTTCTTTACAAAAACGTCAATAGAACACAGTTCGCAAATTGTTAAAATGAGACAAATAAGGGAATTTATCCGGACCTTTTCTGCGAATTTCAAGAGCACCAATCATCTATGCAGTTCAAACACAAATTAATCAACGAGAATCTGAAGCGTTACGCACTGGTGGTTTGTACAGTGCTCGCTCTATTGGTCACTCACTCTGCAAGTGCACAATCGACCAACTCGATCAAAGGAAAATTTCTGGAGCGGCAGGGGCGACAGCTCCTGTCCATTGTTTTTGACTCGAAACCTTTTTCGAGTGACCTGCAGCTGATCACTTATGTCAACACATTGGCGGAAACACTCGCAAAAAACGCCAATATGCAGCATGAACCATTGCGTTACTATGTGTTGAAAGACCCTCAGATCAACGCTTTCGCTGCGCTCGGCGGAACCTTTTTCCTGAATACTGGAATCGTATCGCTGTCACGAAGTGAAGGTGAGCTGGCATTCGTCATCGCACATGAATTGGCACACCACAAACAGGATCACCTTTCTCGTTTGTTTGAGGATGCGAAAACAACTCAGGTGGCGTCATTGCTTTCGATGCTGGCGGGAATTGCAATTGGCGGTGAAGATGGAATCGCCCTTGCAGTTGCAGGGCAGGCTGCCGGCGTTGAAGCAATTATTGATTACACTCTCACTTATGAACGCGAAGCAGATGCAATTGGTTTGCGAATTTTATTGGCATCTGACTATCATCCCAAGCATGCGATCAACTTTATGAAGCTATTGGAAAAATCAATTCGTCAGGGAGGTCTGCGTCAGTCCAATATTCACAATACTCATCCAGTAACACGAGAAAGAATCGCCAGTTTTGAAGCACGCGCCAATCGATATCAACAAAGTGCGAAAGACCACTCTTCTTCGGACTTTTACTTCGCGAAGATTCGTGCGAATGTTCAGTCTGATACCCAGCCTCATCAAAGTGAGGTGGTCTTTAAAAATAGAATTGCCAAATCAAAGGGCCTTCAGCAGGCGGTGGATCGATACGGATATTCCCAGACTCTTGCGAAGCAGGGTAAGTTCGAGGCGGCAGGTCGGGAACTTGAGAGTCTTGTTCAGCAGTATCCAGACAATCAATGGTTTTTGTTAGGCGCAGCGGAAATGAAAATTCAGCAGAACAAACCTGCGCAGGCTGCACAAATTCTAGAAGCGGTCGCGTCCTCTTCATCGTTGAACCCCGCAGTCGTTGAAACGTACACGCTTTCGCTGTTGCATTCTGGCCAGGTGGAAGAAGCATATCGATTTATCCGCAGACACATTTCGAGCTTTACGAAATATGGGCAGCTGCATAAACTGCTCGCTCGAGTTGCGAACAAAAACGGAGATCTGTTTAATGCCTATTTTTCCGAATCGGAATATTATTATCAGCTGGGCAAGCTGGACTTCGCATTGTCACATTTGAATTCCGCTGAGAAGAATGCACATGATTCCTATTCCCTGGAACTTGTCCGAGCAAAAAGAAGATTGATTGAAGAAGAAATCGACTGGCGGAAAATTCAGTCCTGATTGGAAGATTGACGAGAAAGAATCCATGACTCCAAAGTCCCAATTGAGTTATGGCTCGTAAATACGCGAAAACGCGTTTTGCATGGGCTCTGACCGGTTCCGGCCACGATCTGAAAGAGTGCTTGGATTTTCTGATGGAAATTAAAGGCGTGGACCTGTTTTTAAGTCGCGCCGTTGAAGAGGTTCTCATCATGTACAAGTACATTGAACGACTGCGCGAAGCGGGAATTCGAATGTTTCATGACTCAACAGCGAGTGCCGTACCCGTCGGGCAGTTCTATGAAAACAACTACCATACGCTGATCGTTGCACCTGCGACGTCCAACACCGTTGCGAAATGCGTCGCCGGAATTTCTGACACTCTCGTTACTAATGTTTTTGCTCAAGCGGGCAAATGCCAGCTTCCCATCATTGTATACGCCTGTGATACGGAACCGGTTGTAATAACTCCCGCACCTGGCAAGATGGTCACCGTGTATCCGCGTAAAATCGATCTTGAATGTTCAAGGAAAATCGGGGAATTCGAAAATACGACGCTGGTGACGAACATGAAGACGTTGCAACAGGCAGTCCTGAATCGTATTGAATGTCTGCAAGAATCCTCTTCATAACAGGCCGACTTGCAGAAGCGAGCCTCAGACGCGTTCTCGATGGTATTGAATCCAAAGATTTTACATATGAAATCAATCAGCTAGGTGTCAGCGTCGCAGCCCTGATTACAGCTGATATGCTAAAAAGGCGATTAAAAGCAGTCAATCACTTCGACCAGATCCTAGTTCCAGGGCTCTGTGCCGGCAATATGGATGAACTCACCGAATACTACGGAGTTGACGTTAAAAAGGGCCCCGTTGACTTAAAGGATCTGCCTGAGTATTTCGGCTCTCCTGCGAGAAGACATTCGTTGCAGGAATATTCAGTAAAGATCTTCGCTGAAATCGTTGACGCACCCGATCTAAACATCGAACAAATTCTCCAGAGAGCGACTGCTTACAAGGAAGCCGGGGCTGACGTGATTGACATCGGCTGCCTGCCGCAGAATCCGTTTCCTCATTTGGAGAGCTCCATTCAGACGTTGAAAGCAGAGGGATTTGAAACCAGCGTCGATTCTCTGAATGACCAGGAACTGCTGCGAGGCGGCCGGGCAGGAGCAGATTACTTATTGAGTCTCTCTGAAAAATCGCTGTGGATCGCAGATGAAGTCGCCAGCACCCCAATACTGATTCCTTCTGATGGTTCCGGCAATGAATCCCTGTATGCCGCGATTGAAATTATGGCGAAGAAAAATCGTGATTTCCTGGCTGACTCAATTCTCAATCCAATTCATTTTGGACTGACGGATTCCATTGTTCAGTATTACGAGCTGCGCAAGCATTATCCTGAAGTTCCTATCATGATTGGAACTGGCAATGTAACCGAGCTGACTGACGCAGATACAATCGGAATTACCGCAGTGTTAATGGGAATTGCTTCTGAACTCGAAGCGGCTGCCATACTCACAACGGAAGTGAGCGGACATGCCTGCACGGCTGTAGCCGAAGCTGACCTCGCAAGACGAATGATGCATGCTGCAAAATCGGATTCAAGCTTACCGAGAGGATACAGTGACGGCCTGCTCGCACTGCATGAAAAGAAACCCTACCCATCAACAGCAGATGAAATTCGAGAGCTGGCAAATCAGATACGCGATCCAAGCTTTCGAATTCAGGTCAGTCAGGAAGGGCTTCACATTTTCAACCGAAGTGGGCTGTTTGAAGCGACCGATCCTTTTGATCTGTACCCACACCTTGCCGTTGAAGATGACGCCTCGCATGCTTTCTATCTCGGCGTTGAACTCGCCCGAGCACAGATCGCTTGGCAGCTGAGGAAACGTTACCTTCAAGACCGCATTTTGAGCTGGGGCTGCGTCACTCAGCCAGAAGCGGTCGGCGAGGAGTATGACCCTGTCGGCACGACGAAACAACTAAGCATGAAGCGAGACAAAACAGCATGATTTTCGAAGTCATCGTCACTACAGCGAGTCGCTCCGGCTACGTTCATATCGCTCCCATGGGAGTTCAATATAAAAATGATCGCGTTCTAATTGCTCCATTCAAGCCTTCTCAAACATTAAAAAATCTGCAGACTACAGGCAAAGCCGTCGTGAACGTAACCGACGATGTCCGCGTGTATGCCGGTTGCCTGACCGATCGCTACAACTGGCCGACTCAAGCGACAAAATCAGTCAGAGGCAGCAGGCTGAAAGGAGCGCTTTGGTATCAAGAGCTGACAGTCGACAAAATCATTGATCACGAGCTGAGACCGAAAGTATATCTGTCTGAGGTTTCTCGAGAAGTGATCCGACCTTTTCCAGGTTTCAACCGATCACAGGCGGCAATCATTGAAGCTTCAATTTTGGTCAGTCGACTGCATATGCTGCCGGCAGAAAAAATTGATTCCGAGATGAAGTATCTCGAGATTGCAGTTGAAAAAACCGGGGGCGACAAGGAAAGAGAAGCCTGGAGCTGGCTCGTCAATGCAATCTCCGACTATCGCTGTAATTCGACTGACTCAGATTCGAATTGATTTTTCATGAGATGCGCCCAGCTCAAATAGGCTCGCATATGTGCTTCAACATTGTGTACGCGTAGAAAATCGACTCCTTGAGAGCACATTTGCAGAGAAGCGCCGATGGTCTCGAGATCCAAATCCGAGCTTTCGAATTTCGCAAATGTTTTCATGAATCGCTTTCTGGAATGACCGATCATAACCCGATGTCCAAGTTGACGCAATCGACTTGTTGAACGCATCAGATGTAGATTCTGCAGGCTGCTTTTGCCAAAACCGATTCCGGGATCAATAACGATACGGGAACGGTCCAATTGACTTTCGTCCCACAATTTCTGGCTTTCTCGAACCCAATTGTCAAATATCTCCACTGCGTCTGCTGCTGGGTCAATACAGATAGCCGGATCAACAGGCAAACTTACACTGTGCATCACGACAAAGGTTTTCCGACTTTCGCGGGCAATCGAACGCATTTGTGGATTCTGCAGTCCACCCACATCATTAATGATGTCAACTCCTTTTCGAATGGACTTTTCCGCGGTTGACGCGCGATAGGTATCAATGCTGATTTGCGGTCCCAACGTCGAATTTCCAATGATGTCCTGAATCAGCTCAATTATGGGTTCCAGTCGCGTCCATTCTTCATCGGCGTTTAGGGCATCAGCATTGGGTCGGGTCGATTCTGCACCGATATCAATGATGTGAACTCCACTGGAAATCATGTTGTTCACGGTTTTTCGAACCATATCCGAGTTCATATGGAGCCCGCCGTCGGAAAAAGAATCTGGAGTGACGTTGATGATTCCCATCCACAGCGGAATATGAAATTCGGCCGATTTGGAACTGCTGAAACTCAATGCTGTTTTTCTCGAATTAAACGGCAGGCGAAAATTCGGTTCTATATGTACGAGTGGTGACAGGACGAAAGGACGTTCAAAAGTGCTTTTGTCGGGAATCGATTTCCCGTTAAAAGACACTGCATCGTCACCCCAGGATACGATATCGATATCCAATTGGCGCGGCTCCCATTTGGATATCGTTCGACTTCCAAACTGTCTTTGAATCTTCCTGCTGGCCTGGTAAAACGATTCTATATCGAGATCAGTTGCTCCAAGAGCAATTAAATTCAGATACGGTTTGTTCCAGGCAGAAGGAGAACCTAATGGCAGTTCTGCGGGAGATTCAACGACCGGAGATACTCGGACTTCGGTCAAGCCGACCCGCTTCAAGCAATCTAAGCCTGAAGCCAGATTGTTCCGACGTTCCCCAAAATTCGAACCGAGACTTAAAACAATTTCAACTTTCTGAACCATTCCAGATCGTTGGTCGAGTTGAATTTGTGATCAGTCGTAGCGAATGTATCGAAAACGTTGATCTTTTGGGGTGCCTTCCAAAGCACCGCCGTCCAGTCCCGGCTGCCAATGCACTACCTGCTCAATTTTCTTGGCGAGTTCAAAGTCTTTTTCCGTTACACCTTTTGCAGCATGATTCATCAATTTGACAATTACGAATGCATAAGATGCGGCTATATCTGGGTGGTGCCATGCTGCTTCGGCAAGATGACCCACTGTATTGATCACCATTAAGGTGCCTTTCCAACCCATGGTACGATACTTACGACGAATCCAGCCGTTTTCGTAGTACCAATTCGGCAACTCCTCTTTTAACCGACGTTCAATCGTTTCATCATCAAAAGTCTCGTCACGTCGTCTATCGCTTTGCTTTTCTGTCATTACTTCACTCCGGAGTTTCTTAATTTCGATCTGCAGTCATGAGAGTTTTCGAAAGGAAAACTCTTGAAAACTGAAGCTAATTATTACACAACTCATTTGAAAGATTCAAAAAGAGAGCGAAGTCGCCTTTGGCAGCCACTTTCGTCGTTTCAGGTCCCGAAATTCAATCGAATCGAACAATAAGGACATGAAAGTGCACTGTTTTCTACAGAATGCCGACGAAAGCCGCTGTCTAGTGGTAAAAAAGTGAATGCAAAGAGCTTTAACGATACGTGGAAGGTTTTGTTCTCAGGCCCATCGAAGTTCAGCATGCCGCTGAAAATGCGATGTCTTTTTCGAAGACTGAAGTCAATTCATTCAAAATCTTACAGCACAAACGCTACGAATTCGAAAGCTGATTCATCCCCGCATTCAGCGAGTTGGTAATCTACTGAATCTGCACTTGACCGCGCCCAGGGCAGTCCGTTCAGGATGGCTGACTGCCAGGATCATCATTCCATACCGGTTGCCTAAGCCGTTCAGTCTCTGGGGATTCCAGTTACTTTGTTTTCTTCCTGAGATGCGCAGGACATCCAAAAATTCCACTTGTGACATTTGCTGTGAAATTGGAACTATCTGATTTTATGTGAATATTTTCAAAACAAAGCTATATCTGCGTTTGCTGCGAAATAAACTTCGCGCCAAATATGGAACAAAAATATTCCCTTCCACACTCCGCTGCTACAGTTGGACATCATGAACTGGAATAGGTCGAATCAAATTCATGCCAGCAGCTTGTGTGCCGACCGATCTAAGAATGAATGGACATGCATTCTTCAAACAGAAAAAGCCCGCTGTCCGTTCACTTTCAGCCACTTCCTAGAATCCATATCGTCTGCAATTAACCGTTCAACGTATTTCCCGAATTTTAGACTATTGTTGAGATGGTGAAGATGACAGAGTTCAAGTACTGCCACGTAATCAGCAATTCGGTCAGGCACTATGATGATCTTCCAGTTGAACTGAATTTACCCGCCGCAATGACAGCCTGCAACGGGATATAAGAGTTTTGAAGTTGACGGATGCAGGCTGCACCCCTATCACTCTGGCATACCTTTGCACTTTTTCCCGAAGCTGTACATGATTCGTCACCGCCGATGTTTTCCATTGCCGCGCCAATTGCACAATCACATACTCCTGCGATGCTCGCTCAAGATTTCTTTCTCTCAGTTCTTCTGAACACATTTTTCTTGCCGAATTAAAATTCCCAATTGCGTTAAATTACGTGTGCATTCCGCTCAGCATTCAAAATATCCAGGACCAACATTGACTGCAATCAGGACAGAGCCACTCAGCCGGATAAATTTCGTTGACTTCAATAGTGGAGATTCCATTCCTCCTTCTGCCAGAACCAACCACTAAATTCCACAGCTTCACCGGCGGTTGCCGACAACCTATTTAATTGAATATCATTAACCTTTGGGGTAAACAAATTGCTGAAGTACGTTTGTGTAAATTCATTTCAAGTCCAGTTCGTTACGAAAGATTTGTGAAGATAGCAAAGAAGCACGCAGGAAACTTGGTTTCGCGTGTGCGAAATCATTGCGTTCTCGAATAGCAGATATTCAAGCATCTAGTTGTGTTGGTGAGCTGACAGCAGGTCACCAACATCCTTTAAAAGGGAAGCGCAAGGATCAAATGGCCATCAGGTTAAACAAGAGAACCCGTCGTGTATTCGGCGTATACAAACAATCGAATTTTGATTTGGAAATAGATTGGTCTAAAGTTGACGAAATAGAAATTACAGAAATAGTAGATTGCCATGATTGAAAAACAAGAAGAATTCTGTCCGAATTGGGCATCTCCTCCGGGCGACACCATTGCAGACCTGATACAGGAAAGAAGTTGGACTCAAGTTCAGCTTGCAAAGCGATTGGGAATTTCAAAGAAACACGTGAATCGTCTCATTAACGGGAAGGTAGCATTAACCGAGACATGGCATTGCGGCTGGCGACTGTTCTAGGGTCAACAGAGCAGTTCTGGTTGCGGCGTGAAGCACAGTATCGCCAGCAATCAGCAGGATTGATTGCTAAGGATCGCTATCGAAATTGGCACGATTGACTCGAAGAATTTCCGTTAGACGAACTGAAGCAGACAGGGATTCTGCCGAACCAAAGACTGAGTAGTGCTTCGAAGACAGCATTTGTAGAGCAATTACTCAGGTTTTTCAGTATTGCCACACCAGAACAGTGGAAATCAAACTATGTTCAAAAACTTGCGCAAATTCATCCCATTCAAGATTGCGATTCAAGTATAGGGGCGTTGACTGCGTGGTTGCGCCAAGGTGAAATTCAAGCGGAGAGTTTTAAAAGAGGCTCAAATTATGATCCACAGAATGTTCGGTACAGCTCAAGGAAGTTTAAAACAGCAATTCATGAAATTCGAAAATTTACGGTTTGCAAGCCCGAAGAATTCCAACAGAAAATGCAAGCTCATTGCCTGAACGCCGGTGTTTTTTTGATTATTGTTCCCGCAATTCCGAAAGCGAATATCAGCGGATCAGTACGTTCGACTAATAGAAAATGTCCGTCAATTCAATTGTCATTGTCCGGTCAATCAAATGACAGGTTTTGGTATTCCTTTTTTCATGAAGCTGCTCATGTTTTACTGCATGCTAAAGAAAAAGAGAAAATTTTTCTAGACGATGACAATTATTCGGATTCCCGAAGTCCACTTGAAGTCGAAGCCAATGAATTTGCAGACAATTTATTGATTCCACCTAGACATAGAAAAAAGCTCGATGAACTTAAGACCAAACATGGCACAATAAATTTCGCATCAAGAATTGGAATTCACTCCGGGATAGTGGTAGGGAAACTACAAAAAGAAGGAATGATTCCAGACTCGCATTTGAATGAACTGAAAGAGCTGTACAAATTTTCGATGGAAAATGAGCGCTTCTCTGAAGAACGCCTGATCAAGAGCTGATCATTGAAGAATTGAATGTCTTGGCGTCGCGAATGCGAGTCCGAACTCCTCGGGACAACAATGACTTGGCGGTCGCTTTTTCAAGCCGACTGAAATATAGATCAATGAGATTCTTATCAACTTTGACTCTTGCTGTCCGAATCCTCATGTTCGACTGAAGCAAACCATTGTCCAAATTGCTTCAATTGAAGGAATCGTCAACAATCGCGTCGTGTTTTGCTTTCAGTGACTATTGCTGGCTATCAAGACCGCCGTCTAGTGCGCATCGTATCTCTTTGAATCTCAGTGTGATATGAATTAATCTGAGCCGGATAGGTTTTGCAGCGTTTGCCAAAAATATTCACATATCTACGATTTTTTTGGTCAGCACCGCAGATGAGGCATTGCTTCCCTCAAGAGTTTAACTGAAGTTCTGCCTGCTGTTGGCCGAATGTCTTTCTCTCAACAAGAGGCGCAAGACACTCCTGGATTGAGTAGAGAATCTTTCTCTGCCGTAGCGAATAAGTCTTGCTGTCGGTCCGCTTGTTTCTGCAAATCTGGCGTCATTTGAGCGTTTGTACTGTGTTCGCTTGGTTTCAAGGGTTAGTTGATGACATTTGTATTTGTGAGGAAGCATCACAAACTACAATCGTCGCATGTGAGTCCAGTCTTTAAATCTGCTTCAGTTGCTGCTCACGCCACAGGCTAAATTTCACTCGACTGAAGAATGGGGGGCTCCAGTCTCTTTCGCGGCATCTCCTGCTGCTGGAACGCCATAAGAATCCATATAGTGCCCGACATATCGACCCCACATCCAGTTCAGCAGCTGCATTTACTTTCATTTCGATTGACTTGTCATTCCTACTCTCAATCTCCCGCAGTCGATTTTTTTGAGTATTATTTTTATCAAAACAATTGGTCTGCGATCTGCTGAAACAGGAACAGGGGACACACTACAAATGTTGGCCTGTCAAGGCAATGCGTACTGACCGCCCTAAGATGGAAAAATAAATGGCCCTGGCCATTTTTTCTGCTTCTGAAGCATCAAGTTTTGAAGGTGCCAGCACCGATTCAATCGAATCAATCTAAGATCAAAAGGAATTGAACTGACACATAAGCACCGCCTATGCGATCGTTCGGAGTCGGTGAAGTGCCAGCTGATGAATGCTGGCACTTCAGAATGAAAATAAGCTTTAGTCGTGGGCGGCAAAAGGATGCGAAGCGCTCTTTTGAGCGATGACTTCCTGAGCTGTGGGCCGACCGGTTACAGCTCTTCGAATCGCTTCACGTGTAGCTTCATAGTTGTAGTCTTGAATCTTTGCATCATCGTCCGCTTCCCAATGAATGAAAACACCGACACAGATGAACAGGTCATCAGCTTCATCCGCAGGAATCGTGCCATCTTCAACACTATTGATTACAGCCATTGAAACTGCTCGTTGGGCAGGACCAAACATTTGCACCGCTTGTTTCGCACCTTTCATCGTAACTTTGTTAAACATCACTGTATGTGGTCTTGCAGGTACATTGGGGGAAGCAACCGCCAACAAACTTGTAAAACCATCCTTGTTGTTGCACAAAGTGTTACAAAATGCCATTTCAACGGCAGAACCTCTCGGCCCCATGATCAAGTCAATGTGCGCAACTTCGTTGCCATCACCGACTAAAGATTCTCCAACTCGTACATTATCAATGGCCATCTCATCACCTCCAACTTGATTGAGATTAAATAGATTTTTTAGATATGCGAGCATACTAACGAATTACCAATATTGTTTCATTTGTGAAAATAGTTGCGACTGTCATATCCGCGCAAGTACCCGGATTAATATCGCGCACTTTCATTAATTTATCACACTTCATGAGTTCTGAACAAATAATGCTGTCAAAATGACGCAATCTGACTTTAGAATATAGGTGACCGGCAAGTTCTTTGACTTCCTCTGCCACTTCTCGACCGTGCTGTCGAAGAATATGAGAATCCAAGAACCCTGACAGAAACGCCAGATAGATTTGGCTCGCCATTTCATTTCGACTGATGTCGTGCGCCTGCGCTTTCTGAATCACTCTCAATCCAAAGTCAAAAATTTCTGCAAACCCGTTTGCATATTGCTGAGCAATCAGATCTTTGGAGCCCGCGGCGCTCATGATTTCCCGAATTCCAGCCGCTGCCGGATAGAACACATCGTGTTTTTCACTTTTCCCCAATCCAGATGGCGCCGCCAGACGAATTGCATCAAGAATCAACTGTGCATCATTCAAGTCCGAATTGTTGAGTACTTCGACAAGCGTATTTCGGAATCCCTTTGAATGGTCATGAAGCGCTGAATATGCGATGGGTGCACAAAGTAGTATGATGCCTAAATTCGTATTTTGTCCAACAGCTTCCTGAGTGACTCGAACCGATTCGTAAATTCGAGATCCGAGTGTCATCCGAGGATTCGACATGATGGGTGCCGTAACATAAGCACTGATCAGAAATTGCTCCACTGTCATGTCGTGTCCTTCCGCATAATAATGAACGTTGCCAGGTTTAAATGCCGTCAATTCCTGCACACAAGCGTTCCAGTACGACATGCTCAGGGGATGAGTGAGCGTTCGACGCGCTTTTTCAGTCCAATGGTTTACCCTTTCATACGGGCGCGCGCTGAGTTGAAGTTCAGTCATTGGAGATGAACCCCTTTCGGACTCAAGTAAATGAACCTTTGGAGATGAGCACATCAAGACATGAGAACTACGATGCGAGCTGGAAATATCGCAATCGAGCTTTCAAACCCGGTTGATTGTCTTCAAACACCAATTCCAAATTGTGGTATCGGGCAATCGCCGAGACCAGACTCAGTCCCAATCCGTTACCAGCTGTGGTTCGACTTGAATCAAGCCGATAAAACCGCCGGCAGACTTTTTCATGAAATTCCGCTGGTATGCCCGGCCCACTGTCACTGACTACAATTTCAAACCCCTTTGCGTGCTTGATTCCTTCGATTCGCACCTGCCCCTTGGCAGGAGTAAACTTGATCGCGTTGTCCAGCAGATTCGCAATCGCCTGAAAAACCAAATCCCTATCTGCAAGAATATCAACACACTCTGCATCAATAAATCTTTCCATCTGAACATCTCGTTCCTCCGCATAAGGCTCATAATATTCAAAAACGTCGTCAACGAGTTCCTGCGAATTCACCTTAGTGACGTTGTCGGTCAAAGATTTCGACTCTACTTTGGATATTCTCAGCAGTGCCTTGAATGTAGACAGCATTGCATCCGCATCTTGAATCGCCGCTTCAATCGATTGCTGATCCTGAGCCTGCATTGAAGACGCTTTCTCACTCTCCAATGCCAACTTTTCCAGTCGATTTCTGAGTCTGTTGAGCGGAGTGATCAAATCGTGAGCGATATTGTCTGAAACTCTGCGAATTTCCTCCATCAGCGCTTCGATCTGCGAGAGCATATCGTTAAAGTTGTCTGCGAGCTGGTCGAAACCATCTTCACTTCCGTTGGTGTCAATGCGATGCGAAAAATTGCCGTCGATCACCATGCGGCATGTCTGATTGATTTTGACCAATCGACGCGAGATTACCATCGAAGTGAGAACGGCACCAACGATAGCCAGCACCAAAGTAATGAACAGGCTTAGAACAAATACGCGAAACAACAAAGACTCCAGTTCTTTGATGTCAGTGATGTCCCGTCCAACCAACAGAACGTAATCCGACTGAGGATAACTGAACCGTCGCCAAACCGATGTAACGTATTCTTGCTTCAGCAGGAGTGCTTGAGCCCGCGCTGTGTGCTTGGATTCAATCATACCACCGACATCAGAATCATGTTTATCCAGATCTTTCTCGACTACCGTAAATTCAAACTCAAACAGTTCACCGAACTGAACCTGCTTCAGCGGCAAACGACTCAGATTCCCCGCATACCTCTGCTCGTCCTCAGTGGCTAAAATGAATAAAGTTGAGTTCGTCGGTGATTCCGACTGTCTTGAAACCTTACGTTGAATCGCATCAACCAGTCTGGGAATTACAATGACTGTCTGATTCTGCGCGGTCAATATTGTCGAATGACGGATCAACTTGTTTAATTCGTCGGAAATTTGCTGATCGATTTCCGCCAGCTGACGCGCGAATGATGAATGGTAGACGAAAATGAGAACAAAGATCAGTGACGCGATGATAACTACCGCATATATCACTCCAAGCAGCAATGAATAGCTTTTGCGCTTCGTCCGGATAAAGCGCCCAATCCTCTGCACTCCAAATGGGATAGCTGAATAATCAAATCTAGTTTGATCGTTCATCAAATCTGATCATCGCGGCAGATTTTGTAGCCGCTGCCACGGACCGTATGGATGAGAGGATAATCAAAACCCCTGTCGACTTTCCCTCGAAGTCTTGACATATGCGTGTCAATGATGCCAGTATGGGTATCGAAGTGATAATTCCAAACTTTCTCACGCAGCATGCTTCGTGTAACCACTTTTCCGCTGTTGCGCATGAGATATTCGAGAATTTGAAACTCGCGATTCGACAATAATATCTTCTTATTCGCTCGCCTCACTTCCCTTTTGAGCAAATCCAAATGCAATTCGTCAACGCACAGTTCGATTTGAATCTTGGCAGGCTCGTAGCGACGAACAATGGCTTCGACTCTGGCGAGCAATTCAGAAAACGCGAAGGGCTTGGTCAAGTAATCATCACTTCCTACCTTCAAGCCGTCGACTCGATGATCCAAATCCCCTAATGAACTCAGAATCAATATCGGCGTATTGTTATTTTCCGCCCTTAGCGTTCGCACGATATCCAGTCCATCTTTGATATTGGGCAAATATCGATCAAGCACGATTGCATCAAACTCTTCGGTTCTTGCGACTTGAAGCCCAACGTCCCCGCACTCTATACCCTTTACGACATGCCCTGCTTCTTCCAAGCCTGTACGAATGAATGACAGAGTATCCCTATCGTCTTCAATTACTAAAATTCTCATGATCCAAATTACACGTTTTGTTTAATTGGCTAATTTGCGGCAACTCATTGTTGCCTTATGATACTTGCTGCTGCACAAATAAAATAACCGCCGCAGATTAGAAGATCCGCGGCGGCTAGGAAAGCATGAAGTTAAAAAGTTAAGGAGAAGATAAGTAATCAGTTAGGACAGGTCGAACACCAGAAATTGATTCTTTCCGTCTCGATTCACATAAATCAACACGTTTTTGTCGTCTTTCTGCCGATCTGCCAGATAATCCAGTGCAGTTGCTACGTCCGTATAGGACTGATGATCAATTTTGTTGATGATGTCACCTGGTTGGAGGCCGGCTCTGTCCGCCATACTGCCTGGCAATACACCGTCAATCATCAAACCGTTCACGTTTTCGTCAAGTTGATAAGAACTGCGAACCTGTTCGTCGATTTCTTTGATACTTAGTCCAATATTCGGTAGATTTGGAGAATTTTGCTCCCGACTGGCGACCATCTCGGCGCCGTCTTTGGTTCCAATGTACACTTGCACTGTTCTTGGCTTGCCTTCAAGCCATGTCTTTAGCTGCACCTGCGTGCCTGGCGGGGTTGTCTGCACCTTGTTCACGAGATCATTGACTGACTTGACGATTTTGCCGTCATATTCAAGAACAATTTCACCCACTTGCAGATTGGCATTGGCAGCCGGAGTGTTTTGATCCACTCCAGCAATCAAAGCCCCTGTCGGCTTGGATTCGGGCAGAGCAAATGCTTCTGCTAAATTTTTGTTCACGGGCTGGATCATCACGCCTAAAAATCCGTAATTCACTCTGCCATGCTCGACAAGCGATGAGGTTACATCTCTTACGATGTTCGACGGGATGGCGAACCCGAGCCCGACGTTAAAGCCGTTCGGAGAAAAGATCAATGTGTTAATTCCAATAATTTCGCCTTGAGCATTGAACAGAGGCCCGCCAGAATTCCCGCGATTGATCGTAGCGTCGAATTGCAGCAATGGAACGGTGGGGACAAAATTCCTTCCTGCAGCTGGCATGACTCTATCGACACCGGAGAGGATGCCGAGACTGGCTGAACGACTGAACCCCAGTCCGTCGCCCACTGCGACCACCCAATCACCCACGCGCGCCACATCTGAGTCGCCAAACTCGGCGTAAGGCAGGGATTCACCTGCGTCGACGCTCAGCACTGCCAAGTCCGAACGTTTATCAATCCCGACTACGTTTGCATCATACTGCGAGCCGTCGCTCAACGTAACTGTAATTTCGTCTGCATTGTCGATGACATGAGCATTCGTCACGATATAACCTTCGGCGTCGATCACAATTCCAGACCCGCCCATCATGACCTTACGTCTAAAATCTTTGCGAAATCGGCGTCGATCCTCGCCTTTCCAATTTTGACGATTGTCGGGTCTCATCCAATCTGGAAAATTCTGCCCTGGCCCTGGCATGTCATACCAGAATTTAAACTGTGGGAATCCAGACCTATCGTCAAAAAGAGGCTGAAATCTTTCTTTGACGGTACTGCTGACATGAATTGAAACTACGGCCGGTGATATCTCTTGAATCAGATCCGCAAATCCACCGTGCAGCGGCTGTGCAGTCACATTGGCGTGAACCGGTGAATTTGTTTCTGCGTGTACGGGCAGTACGAATCGAGCGCCAATCGCAAGTACCAGCAGACTCGCTATACCAGCGGTCCAGACAATATGCCTTTTGGATATGATGTTCGTAAACCGCAATCTTGATAAATTGTGCATAATTCTCTCCTAATTGTTACGATTACACTGTCGTTTATGAATATTGTGTCATTATCGATTTCCAATTCTTACATTAGCTTTAAGAGTTCATTACAATCTTGTAAGATTAGGCAAAGAGAATCAACGCTCTATACATCAATTCCATTTCAACCATTCATGTTCCCAACTCATCGACTTCGGGCTTAGGAAATTGATCAGATCAACGACACTGATCGTCGGGGGTGGCATCGTCGGCAGTGCAATTGCATATTTCCTCAGCACACTTCCAGATTTTGACGGAGAAATATTCGTAGTAGAACGAGACTTCAGCTACGAAGACTGCTCGACCACTCGGTCCGTTGGTTCGATTCGGCAGCAGTTTTCAACCAAGGAAAATATTCAAATATCACAGTTTGGTTTTGAATTTCTAGAAAATATCGATCACTACCTGCACTGGGACGATCAAGAACCCGACATCGGATTGGTCCACTCGTCTTATCTGATTCTGGCATCGCAAGTCGGTTTAGAAGCTTTGAGATTCAGTCACGAACTCCAACTGAGCTTGGGAGCTGACGTATATTTACTCGATGCTGCCGCTCTGAGAAAAAAATATCCTTGGTTGAATACGGAAGGCCTCGCTGCAGCCGGTCGAGGATTGAGCAAGGAAGGATGGTTTGACCCGTACAGTCTTCTCGTTGCGTTGAAACGAACCGCAATAACTCTCGGCGTTACCTATTTTCAAGACGAAGCTGTCGCGATTCACTGCTCTAAGAATCGAGTTATGAGTGTGGAACTGAGAGAATTAGGGATGACAATCTGTGATCACTTCGTCAACGCGGCTGGACCCTTCGCCGGTAAATTGGCGAGCCTGGCTGGAATTCATCTGCCCGTCACACCCAAACGCAGAAATGTTTTTGTGTTCGAAAGCCCTGCCAAAATCGACAGCATGCCGCTTGTGGTGGATCCTTCTGGATTCTACGTACGGCCGGAAGGAAACTACTTTATCACTGGCTATTCGCCCGGCCCTGATGAACACGACCCAGACGATGAATCCTTAGAAGTCGATCACGAATTGTTTGAGGACAAAATTTGGCCTAATCTTGCCAACCGCATTCCCCAATTTGAACGTTTGCGGGTGCGCAGTGCTTGGGCTGGTCATTACGACTACAACTCATTTGACCAAAATGGAATTGTTGGCAGCCACCCGGAAATAGAAAACTACTATTTTGCAAATGGTTTCAGCGGCCACGGTCTGCAGCAGGCCCCAGCTGTAGGTTTGGCAATTGCGGAGCTGATTGCCTACGGCGAGTATGAAGTTTTGAATTTAGAAAATTTAGGCTATGAGAGAATTTTAGAAAATCGAAAATTCCGAGAAAAAGTGATAATCTAAATCGACCAATGAACCGGATCAACGAGAATGGCTCGACTACACTCGGTTCTGCTATTCGAAGTGAATTTGGGAACAGTTGTCAAAAATAGCGAGAGATCTTTTGAATTTACAGGAAATTTACGATAGCTGAAGAGAGGAAAGTTTACAGCGACAGCTTTGCTCAAGGTAGGGAAGAAGGCCTTGAATGAGGCGGGGAATGCCAGAACGGTGAATTGAAAAAACTAATGCCTTACAGTTTCGGCGTAGCGACAGTCTGCAAGTACACGAACCTTGAGCCGGAATCCATTAACGGATTTTTGCCAAACATCAGTTCTCGTTCTTTCTGTAGCAATTTTTAGTTGACCACTATCTATTCGTTTCAATCTAGCATTTGAATCCTGCCCAGTAGCTCAACCGATCATACAGAAGAACATTCCCATAGCATTTCAACCAAATGAATTTGAGGAGCCAACGAATCTTCCAACCTGCAAAGTGATCACTCATTCAATCATCGCTAGATTGTCTATCAAGTTCTAACCATTTCACGAGATCTTCAAACTGCCGTTCAGTTTCAACTTTACAACTTAAACCATCTCTCCACGAACTTATCGAAATTTCATCGCGAAATTGTTTGCGAAGAACTTCTTCGTTTTTATCAAATACTCCATACAGCCAAACTGTAACAAATCTATTCCAAAAATTCAGGTCTACCGACTTAAAACCAGACCAATTTGTTCTTATTGTGCCAAATATTCGTTTTTTTGGTAATCCAGCTTTTATTTGCTGACATAATTCTATCCCTCGTTCTGCAAACGGATATTTCAGTTTCGGCATAACATCCTCCCACTGACCACCAGCACTATTTGCGCTTCGTCCCCTGTTCTTCTTTCTGCTTGCGAAGGTTTCCTGAAGTTCCATAAGCGGGTATCGCTGATCTAGAGAAATATACTTCTGGTCATTCTCAGTGAAGAGTGACAAGGCGAATGCAGTAATCGAAACTGAGTAATTCACGCTCAGCCAATCTGAAGTAAGGATGACCTCCGGATCAAACTTCTCTGCAATTAGAATTACCTTTGTCTCTGATACAGGTGTGTTCTGCGATATCAGATCGCGCAGTTCTTCTAGATCGTCCGCATCCTTTTCTTGGATTGAATCAAGCAGTTTATCGACATCCCAACGGCTTACACTTGCTGCGTACGTAAGAGCCTGCAACAACTGTAGTTTGTTTTTAGCACGCTTAAGTTCTATGACGACCAGTGAAGAGTCATCTAAATCATAAGCCAATAGGTCTAGTTTATTCCCGGTATACTTATCAGGAGCGAGTTCCTGCCCTACAAAGTACAAATTTCGATATCCCAGTTCGTTCTTAAATGCTTCCCAAGAATTCACTATTGATTGTTGCAGATCATAATTTTCACGAATATTTTCAGTGTGAAAATTCGATTTCTTAACATTTTCTAACACTTTTTCATCAACTCTAAATTTGAGCATACCTTCTCTCCGTTCCACTTAAGCCATAACCGCGTAATTGCAATTTCGCTTGCTCTGGCATGAATTAACTCCGAATTTGTTCAATTCCCGCGGGTTGAGAATTAAATTAATTCTAACATTGGCATCAATTTCAGAACGATAGTGACGCATTGTTTCAATTTACTCATTTACTGCCAATCTTGAGTCATCATCGAAAGCAATGTGTCCTTAGCACCTTTACAGTGATACAAAGGATATTCATTGCGAAGTCTCGTAAGATTCAAATAAGCATGCAGTGAAATCTCTTGCGGTTCGTCAGAATTGTTTGAATTTCTTGCAAACACTCCGTACCGAAGGCCGTCCGTTACAATAATTCGCTTGCAATTTTTCACTTTTAGAGCATACTTCTGCGCCTGCTCAAATGCAGACAAGCACGAAGAACCTTTCTTTTTTTGCTTCAATGACAACTCATAAACGATCTTCGCTGCACGGGAGAGCAGAAAAAAGCACAATATCAATATTTTTCCACTCGTAAGCATTCAACTTCTGCCGTGATGATTGATCAGATTGTACTGTTTTCAGTTGCAGTATTGCTTTTCCCTGAATGAGACCGGTTGATTCGGAACCTGGCTGACGAACCGCTCATGTGCATCTGAATCAGAGCACATTTTCACTTTGACCCGAAGTGATGAGAGTGATTTTTAAGCATTGCGGATGTGGGACTGGACACTAAATTTCAATTTTGCTATAGGCATCGTCACCCAATCCCACTCAGTCTCGGCAGAATTGGCATGCCGGGAAAACCGTCCCCTGCAGTCCGAACGAATCGAGGCACTGCGTAGCGACTGTCTTGAACTGCGTCAGCGAAGCGGCTTTTGGCAGTCGAGGTTTACGAGTTTGAAAGGGTGCCATGAGCATCTGAAAGAGCAATATTTTGAGGTGTGCAGCTTGCGTGGCAGCAAATTGAGATTGCGGCGCAAGGTGTCAAAGCTCAAGCAGCGTCTAGCGGTGCTGACGGAGATTGATGGTGAGAACAATATTGTGCGCGCCAAGGTCGCAAGATAGAGCAGCTGGAGCAAGAAAATCGTGAACTGAAGGAAAGTCTGCGGTAGCAGCGGTTGGAAAGCAAGGACAAGGATTCACAGATTGCGCGTTTCAAGCGTATGCTCTTTGGTCGCAGAAGCGAGCGGAACAAGGCCGGTTCTGCAAAGGGGCGGCCGAAATCGAGCTATGATGACAGGTGGACTCGGCGGAAGGCCTTGAAGAAGGTCGGTCACAAACGTCATGATTACAGTCATCTTGCCGCGGTGGAAGAACGGCACGAGGTCGAAGCTGAATGTTTGACGTGTGGCAAACCCTATGTCAGCAACGGCTATGAAGAATCGCAGTTGGTTGATCTCGAGATCAAGGCCTACCGCCGGCTGATTCGTCGACAGCGCAAGAGTTCGACCTGCGACTGCGGCGACGGGCGAGAACGGGCAGCGGCACCAGTTGATCGACTGTTTCCCAACACCTGTTACGGGGTCGGAGTTTGGGGGCACTATGTGTTTCAGCGATATTCGATGCATCTGACGGTGGGCGGATTCTGCCGCTTGAGCGAGTCCCGCGGAGTGGTGATGAGCAAGAGTACGCTGATGAATTGTAATGTGGTATTTTTGAATTTGTTCGGTGAACTCTGCCAAGCCATCGTTCAGCATCAGGGCGAGACGTCGGTGGGGCACGGCGACGAGACCGGCTGGCCGATGCTGTTGGGAGGCCCTCTGTGAGATTCCTCGTTTCCGCGGCACCTGCTATCAGGCTGCCAATAGGTTCGGGTCGGCCAGACCCAAGGACGAAGCAATCTGGATGTGCGAAAGGAATATGCGCTACCGATCAAGGACATCTGGCTCAGACCGCTGGAACGAAACTGGAAAGCGATCTTGAATTCATGCAAACCGTCCAGCCCATACGGCCGGCTCTGCAAATCTCGCCCCAAGTAAAGTACGGCCTTGACCGCGTCGGTTCGTCGCAAGCTGATGACGACCCGCCATTTCAATTTGAATTAACCCCACCCTGAAGATTGAATTGCAATCAGCACGTGCCTGAGAAAACACCTCAATCAGTGCTGAACTTAATGCTTACAACAGGGGAAATTCAAAGAAAACGACGAGAAAAAAGCGGCTGATTTTGAAACACTATGAGGCAATAACGATTCATATTCTTGTCTGGATCTGATGCAACAAATTCATTGAGATTTTGAAAGACAATTTACAATACTAATACTAGTTATAACGAAATTGGAGAGCAGGAGAAAATTCATATGGCACTATTGACTTCCCTTAAAAAAGATAATGATGCCCTTGACGAGCAAAAATTATTCTGGCGAACTGTACTTGGTACGCTCAGCAGCGGTGGAAGTGTCAAACCTAAGTTCAAAATAACCCAATATCCGAAGGATGCTCGACACCAGGATTTAGTACGAATTGGTCAGGATATGTACGTATCTTTGAGAGCATTCGACAAATCAGAAATACATGAAGAAAGCTAGTCGCAAAAACAAAAACGAATCTAAGGAAGAGACTACAGTAAACGAATCTGACAAATCCGAATCTGCTGAGATAGATTCTTCCACAATTCGTAATCAACAACTATTGAAAGCAGTATTAGATGATCCGAAATTGCTTGAAGCAATGCCGAAAGAGGTACGTATTTCAATGGCAGAAACAGCGTCGTTTTCAGCTCCGCTCCCACCACCATCCATGTTTGAGAGCTACGAGCAAACTTTACCTGGCAGTGCTGATCGTATTTTGAAAATAGTTGAGAAAGAGCAAAATCATCGTTTTCAGTGGACGGATTCAAAACTGCGTGGAGAAATCTCAATACTGAAGAGAGGCCAGATTTTTGGCTTTTTTATTGCAATATTTGGCCTTTCAATTGGTGCGTTTCTCGGTTACAAAGGATACACAATAGTGGCAGCACTATTGGTGGCCACTGGCATACTTGGCCTAATACGAGAATTAATTGAAAAATTCAAATGACAAGTTAACTTTGCTACGAGTCTTGCAACATATTTGTTTACCAACTATTTCACGCTCATTCCCGGCGAATCGGCGGCTGGAGTCAACGTAAGAAAGCAGTGTTCTCACCGGGCGAGTGGAATTCATTATCTACAGCAGGTTTAAGAATAGATCAAATTCGATCATAGAGAAGAATCGGTTGGGATGCCGACGATAGATTCTGGCACCCTACCAGAATGCAGCAACGCCACCTTTCCTCATGGTGGCGTTGTAGTTATACGGGTAAGCATTCACTTGAGCCGTGCTTGAGGTGTTTTATCAGACCCGTGTTGATTGCAATTTAATCTTCAGGTTGGGGTAATTTCAAATTGAAATGGCGGGTCGTCATCAGCTTGCGACGAACCGACGCGGTCAAGGCCGTATTTTACTCGCATCAAGTTTTGCAGGGCCGGCGGTCTGGACTGGACGGTTTGAATGAACTCATGAATTCAAGATCGCTTTCCAATTTCGTTCCAGCGGTCTGAACCAGATGTCCTTGATCGGCTGCGCTTTCTCGCTTTTCGGCGAAATCATCTACAGCTCCGCTTCGGCGTGATCGAAAAAACGCATCATCAAAGCTTCAAGCCGACCTTGACTGCGTCGAAAGACCTCGCTTTGCCGCGCCATCGGAAGCACCGATTCACAAGCCTCCAGACGTTTTTTATTGGCATGAAACAATTCGCCGAAACGCTGCATCCAACGATCCTTCCAGTGTTGCATGCGCACACCTCCACCCGCGCACGCGTCATTGAATTCACGATGCACATGCACCCAGCATAATACCTGCTCACATTCCAATTCCCGGGCCAACTTCTTATACGCACTGTAGCGGTCAGAGACCAGAACCGGCCGCGGCTCATCTTCACTTCGATCCCTGAACAAATGTTGCCTTGCCGCCACGCTTCGATGCCGATCAATATGTACGCTGACAACATCCTTGCTCAATGACACCCACAGCCAACCACGGTACTTCTCACCCTTGCGAATGCCGGCCAACTGCATCAACCAGACGATCTCGCGCCGTTCTTCCACCGCGGCAAGATGACTCTAATCATGCTGATTGTGACCAACTTTCTTCAAGGCCTTCCGGCGAGACCGCCTGTCATCATCGCTCGACTTTGACCAACCCCTCGCAACCGAGGCCTTGTTCTGCTCGCTTCTGCGACCAAACAGCATACGCTGAAATCGCGCAATCAATAAATCCTCGTCCTTGCTTTCCGACCATAAGCTGCCGCAGACTTTCATTCAGTTCACGATTTTCTTGCTGCAACAATCGATCTCCGTCAGCACCGCCAGACGCTACTTGAGCTTCGATACCTTGTGCTGCAATCTCAATTCGCTGCCACACAAGCTGCACACCTCGGAATATTGCTCTTTCAGATGCTCATAGTACCCTATCAAACTCCTAAACCTCGACTGCCAATAGCCGCTTCGCTGACCCAGTTCAAGCCAGTCGCAACGCAGCACCTCGATTAGTTCGGACTGCAGGGGATGGTCTTCCCGGCACGCCAATTCTACCGAGACCAAGTGGGATTGGGTGACGATGCCTTCCATAGCGCACTATATGGCACAATTGAAAATCTGTGTTCAGTCTCACATCCGCAATGCTCAAAAATCACTCTCATCACTTCGGGTCGAAGTGATATTGAACCGTGATTTAGGTGCAGACGAGCGGATCGTCAGCCGGGTTCCGAATCTACCGGTCTCATTCAGGAAAAAGCAAATCTGCAATTGAAAACAGTACAAGCTAATGAACGATCACGGCTACAGTGAATGCTTACTTCCATTCTATGGCCATTCTCTGGGGCGTCCATCCAAGTGCACGCAGTAGTGGTACGACGAGGTAATATACCGATTCGTTCTCGGAAGGAGGTTGATTCCCGCGGTAATACCACTTTGCGAATCGAATTAGCTCACCAATCTCATTGAGTAGATTTGAGAGTGAAGAACTAGCGACGCCTTCATCGAACAAGCAATCGGATGTTTCCTCGATTTCGATATTGCGAGCATTGTCATTTTTGCTGGGAAGATCCTTCAGTTTAGGCTGACCTACAGTCTCTGACACATCCAGCGATTTCATCCACTTAATCACAAGGTGGGATTTCGATTCGTTCAATGGTTGTGTAGTGTCGCCCCAATTTAAGGTAAATGTGGGAAATTCCTCAGGCCCATTCTTATATTTCCAAAGCCACCGAACTCGACGAACATGGCCAATATCCCATCCGTCGAATTCATTGAATTCTTCATGAAATTCGTAACCGCCAACGATTTCTCCTACTGCATATACCTTGCTTGTTCCCAAACGAAGTACCACCAAATTTGAAACTTCCATTTCTTCACAAAACTGAGATAGATTCATTCTTTTCCTTGGCTTCATATATTGGTCGTTCTTGTAATCGGGCCAGCGGCCTAAACTTGCAGGACCGTTTAGAATCACGCCCCATTCCAAGCAAATGTCTACGTAATTCCGGTCTGCATCACCCGCTGCTTGCTGCCAGATTTTTCTTCCTCGAATTTCCATGTCACTGTACTCCTTTAGAGTACTGAATTTTACTCTCACGATACAGTTAATCTCTAGCAGAAATCTCTATTTTTTAAATTAATCAATTGAATTTATAGGAGATTTTTATTTTTTTAAGAATCAAGCAGAAATACGAGAGCACCGCCCACCTGCAGCTAATTTTTTCAATTTTGCTGTAAAGGCCGGTTCAACAGGCAGAGCCACGCCTTCCCGCTGCAAACATAGGTGATTAGAAATACCCGATGACACCGATGATGCGTCTTCAGCGTCCAAGCGGGCCTTTTTGTTCCGACGAATTCGTACGAGTTCCTGACGCTCTAGCAACAATCAAATCCCGACCAGATATGCGAAAGCTAATCAAGTGTTACAAACTTAATATCCGACGGCACTAACAAATCATATGTAAGATGGCAAATAGATATTATCGTATGATAAAATATATTTCTTATATACTTGATTTATTTATTTTATAGTATCATATGATACGTGTGACCCATTAGTGTCTAACGAAATTGAAAAAGTTAGAGGAATTTTGTTGACTTTGATTAGAAGACATAGACCTCACGTGAAATGGACGCGGAAGGCTCCCACCGTATGGCAACCTACAACCGTTATTGATCCTAGACCGAATCAATTTCATCGGAATTTCACAGAACTTACTTGTTGGGAATATATTGAGGAACTTCTGGCTAGTGGGCACGAAATTGAAATTGTAAACATGCGAAAACCACCCGGTTCAAAAGGATATGTTATGAAAGTCGAGCAGGGACCTAATAACCCTAAACTCTACATAAAACTCCAAATTGGCCAAAAGGAAGTCATCGGACGAAGTTTTCACTACGACAGAATAAGGTATAGATAAAAATGAAATCTTCAAACAACATTATTCAATTTCCCGCGACACAACCTGACTGTGTATTGTGTGGTTCCAAAGAGGTAACCACTCGAGAAGAAGAAATTTCTTTCCCGATGAGCAATCGCGGTAAAGAAGAAACTCTACACATTGACATTCCTGTTCACCAATGCAAGGAATGCGATTTCGAGTTTACGGGCCCGGATGCCGCAAAACTTCAACATGATGCTGTATGTAGATTTCTGAATGTTATGACTCCTTCAGAAGTGCGCGAAATTCGTGAAAAATCTGGCTTAACACAATCAAAATTTGCAGAAGTTACCGGGATTGGCATTGCATCGATTAATCGATGGGAAAAAGGTGGAGTCATTCAAAACCCTGCCATGGACAACTTTCTATTCCTTACTGGCATACCCGAAAATCTGAACGCCTTGTCAACTCGGAGGCAGAAGTCTTCTAATGTAATTTCATTTAAGCAAAAGTTCCCAGCAATTGAAGGCGACGTAAACAAAATAAATGAAAAACGTAAACTGTTCAAACTTCAGGGATAGTCAAGAATGTATGTAGTGACGTTTTATTCTTTCAAAGGCGGGGTTGGCCGGTCTATGGCTATGATGAATTGCGCCGCCAGCTTAGTAGAACAAGGAAAGAAGGTATTGATTGTTGATTTTGACCTTGAAGCCCCGGGACTTGATACATTCAATTTGGATTGGGGCAGACGCGCAAACAGGAAAGGCGTTGTAGATTATGTTGCCGAATACTTGAGTACCGATGTCGCTCCCAAGCTGGATGAATATGTTCACAAAGGCTCTTTCAAAAAAGACAGTAAAGGTGAGCTATGGTTAATGCCGGCCGGCAAAAGAAGTGCAGACTATCACTATAAACTTAATTCGATCAACTGGAGATATCTTTATGAATACAAGGATGGTTATCTGCTGTTTGAGAATCTTAAAGCTCAGTGGAAAAACTCGCTGAGTCCAGATTATGTACTCGTAGATTCGCGTACCGGGCACACCGATGTCAGTGGGATTTGTACGCGTCAAATTCCCGATGCAATCGTTCTGCTATTCTTCCCGAACAAACAGAATTTGTCCGGTCTTATACCGATTGTTGAACGCATAAGAAACGAAAATAAAAATAGAAGTGAAAAATTGCAAACGCACTTCGTCACATCAAATGTTCCAGACATCGACGACGAACACAGCATACTGTGGAAACGCCTTGAAGAATTTCGAACGCGTCTAAAGTACACAAAGCTTTCAGCAAAGATTCATCATTACCCTAGTCTTTCTCTGCTGAACCAAGAAATTTTCACCGTTTCACGACCAAACAGTCGGCTCTCGTCAGAATATTCGGAACTTGTAAGCGAAATTCAAAAATTCAATTGGCAAGACCGGACAGGGGCAATTTCGTATTTGGAAGAAATTTCAGATCCTATACGCCTATTTGAGTTCAGTCAAGATTATGATGACCAAATTGATGAGTTTGTTGAAACGGTAATTGACCATCATATCGATGATTTTGAAATATTGAAGCGTGTTGTACTTTATATGGATTTTCAAGACCAAGAGCAATCTCACCAAATAATGCAAAGAGTATGGAACAGATTCAAAAATGTCCCCAGCTACTTGGTGATGTATGCGCGTTGTGCATCGCAGGCAGGGTATTTAGCGGAATCCACTAAATCTACAATTACTGCGACAAAACATAGCGGCTTGTCATTCTCTGAGGTAAGAGAAATTGTTCGCTTGCTACTGTCCCAAAAGGAGGACCTAGAGGCTTCAAAAACACTCAATTCGATTGGATCATGGAATAGCGTACTGGAACTTGACAGACATGAATTAAAAAAACTTGCTAAGCTTTTGAGTTTTCAGCGACGCACGCTCAAGGGTGCCGAGCAGTTACTTCGAATCTCCATACAACGCTCAAGAATTGTTTCCGACAATTCTGATGAGAACTATTTGGAGAAAAACCAAAGTGAATTGATTCTTAATCTAATTGGTCAGAGGAGATTCAATAAAGCAATTGAATACTCTGAAAATTTACGCGCGAATCCACACTACAAATGGGGAGCTCCTGGAATGTTCAACTTGGCTATGGCAAAATGGGGCAAAACACAGCAGATTCCAATTGAAGAGTTCAAATATATAGCGGATAACATTCGTCTTGATGACCGCGATGACGCCAATTTCAAGCAGTGTATGAGTCTCGTATGCTGGGCACTATGTGATAGAGACAATGCACAAAAGTGTTTAGACAAAGCAAAGCAAAAACCAGCACTTAACAAATTTTCATCTTGGTCATACCTTTACTCTCGATCCAATGAATTTCAAAGAGATTTAGAAGATCAACAGTTGTTGCTGGATGGTAAGGATATTCTGCCAACGATAGTTGCTCCAGTTTAGGGAAACATGATTGAACACACCATCTACCATCACGCCAAGTTGGATTTGGTTTGCCTTGATGAGGATAACGGAAATATTTGCTATTCGTTCTGAACAAGCACAGCGGGAAATGTTGCTTTGCACTATGCTACTAACTCGGCTTCAGTTGGAATCAACAATAGCAATTTAATTTTTTGCATTTCTTCGAAAAGATTGTAGAATCGTTCGAGAAAATCCTATAGACCGGACTGAGTAGAGTCGACTAGTAGCGCGTTAGACTTAGGTGGATGGGAAGCTGCTGTTAGCGGGCAGCTTTCGCAGAACGCCTGTCCCTCAATCCAAGCCATGTCTCCATTTCTAGCAGCCACTTTGCTGTTTGACCGTCAATCATACGATAGGCCGGATGCACTTGATCTAGGTAGAAATAGTTCGACCAACCCGACCTCATTCGGTTGAGTCGCATCACCATTCCGTCAAAGTCCGTCCATCCATAACGCGCAATTGTCTGGTTATTAATGTTGCGGCATAAGTTCTGAACGCTTGCATGGTTCGGTTGAGTGCAACCGTAAGCACCTTTTCCACCATGACGATAAGTTCAGACCGGTCCGATAACCGAGAAACTCCAGAGGTTCATCGAGACCTCACAAAAAGCGCGTCTTGTCGGTGTTGATCGGCAATTTCAGATGTTCCAATTTCTACCCCCAGTTCCTTTGATTCCTGCTTGAAATTGTAGCTCGCTGTCATCTGACGGAACTAACCGCGATACTTCTGAAGCCCTCGAGTCAGAAAAAACGAGTCCTGCCTAACGCACATCGTTGGCGCATGATAGCGGGCTGTTGCTTCATTCGTTGACGATGTCAAGCGCGAGCTGCTTGATATGAATAAATTTGCGTTGGAAGCTGTACATTTGTCATTGATTCGTATATATTTCAACCATCAAGAGTTGAACTGAATCGGTGAGAGATGGATTGATCGGAGCTGGCATCGGCCGGCTGTATCTGATCACGAATCAGTCGCGGTTTCTGGTTCTCGAGCCGATTCCGAATCTGGCCTCGCGGACGCTCTCGTTGCTGGCGCGGCAGGTGGTGCGAGACTGGCCGCTTCGATTCGGTCATCCGGTGTTGCTGATGGAAACATTTGTCGATCCGGCGCGCTTCAAAGGCACCTGCTACCGGGCTGCGAATTGGATGCCAATAAGCGAAACGGCTGAATTTCGGCGAATACGCGGTGGCTATCAGCGCGGCTCCTCGTCGAAAGTGTTGTTCGTGCGTCTGCTGCATAAAAACGCGCGTCAGCTGCTGGCTGGGGGCGCATCTGGATTCTCACTATTACCGCAACGGAGTCTGCCACAAATTGTATAGCGGTGAATATTTCAAAATCTTGCTCGATTATTTTTCAGCGACCGGAGATCCGCGCCGGGTGCGCGGTCAGCGCTACCGTCTTGAGACGCAGCTGGCGATCGCGGCTACGACGCCCGCGGCTATCAGGAAGTCGGCGAGTGGGTGCAGGCACAGTAGGATCCGGTTCTCAAGGTCGGCAAGCACCGCGGCAAAGAGCAGCGCCCCAGTGTCTATTGCATTCGCAATGTGCTGGTGCAGATCGACCCTGAGCAGTTCGATTGACGGAACCGACTCTACCATAGCCATAGATGGAAAAACATTGTGCGGTGCGATTGACGAGAACGAGCGGCAGCTTCATGTGCTGGGCGCCAGCGGGCACCGCCGTGAAAAGTTCCATGCGCCAGACAGTGAGGAACGAAGCGGCTGGACTTCTTCGGTGACTGCCTGCACCTGACCTTGCTCATCGTATTGCAGTGTTTGTTTCGGCGGGCTCTGCCTTGGCAGTGGATTGAAGCCGCAGAGCTGTGCCGGCTGCACCTTTCGAGCCAGTTCGCGCGGCAGAGAATTCACCGAGTCATGCCCGAACGCGAAGTCTGCGATCATGATTCGGAACAGGGTACGGTCGGATAGTCGTTGCGGCCGCGGCCGCGTCGAGACTCAAGTTGTGCGACAGTTTCTTGGTATGGCAAGTGCTTGAGAATCTAGGCCAAGCGCTGCAGTTCCGGCATGTCATCGGCTTTCCAAGTAAAAAGATGTGGATTGTTTTCAGGCATTTGAAGCTCCCTGCGGGTGCCTTGATATGTTGAATTTCATGGCCCTGAATTATTTCACCAAAGCTGGTGAATGTAAACATTAACTTATTGATAATATGTGGTATTAGAATAGTATACAGGCTGACTTCGGGTGACCTGTGAGATGCCTTTTTCCGACTGAGGTAGAATTGGCTGGAATACTGGCAAAAAGCAGAAAACAGCGTTATTTTGGGGCAAAAATATTTCCACCCCTTGATTTACCCAATCAAATCAAATTGTTCCTAACAGCGCAACTGCCTCCTCGTGTTTCCTACTTTGTGGACTGCATATCCTCAAGGTATTATGCTAGAGTCATCGGGCCTGTTCTATCACTCAAAATATTGGCATTATCAAGTTCGAAAAGGCTGACTCCCAATTGACACTCGACGCAAATTAGAATCCTATGGGTACACCGGAAAGGAGCGTGTGAACAACCCGCCAATTAGTCTTGTAACACCAAGTACAGACCCTTATGCAGATTCAAGGATTTATTCCCACGACCTGCATATAGATCCTCAGTTGATTTGGAGCGAAAAGGCAGAGCACACGGCATTTGAAGTATAGAAAGCTTAAAGGTCGTGCAAATAACATGACAGCAGAAATATCCGATAACACAGACTCCCAAGATGGGGAACTGCTGAGCTGTCGTATGAACGCCACTCGGGATGAGATCTCAGCGTTTTGTAAACAATGGCACGTAATTGAATTGGCTGTTTTTGGATCAATACTACGCGATGATTTCAACCACGAAAGCGACATTGATATTCTAGTTACTTTCGATAAATCGAATTATCCTACCTTCTTTAAGTTTATTCGAATGGAGCAACAATTGGCAGAAATTTACGGCCGTAAAGTAGACTTGATGACTCGAATTAGTGTTGAGAACAATAAAAACTATATTCGTCGCAAAGCGATTCTCAAATCCGCGCGGGTTATCTATGAGACGTGATTGCGCTTCCCGCTTGCTGGACATGCTGGTAAATGCACATGAGGCGGTGGAATTCGCAGATCGATTTACATTTGAAGAATTCATACAAGATCGATTACCGCAAAATGCTATATCCAAGTCTTTGCAAAACATTGGTTAAGCCGCAAATCATCTACCGAGGGAATTCAGAGACGAAATTCCCGAAATTGCATGGAATGAAATTCGAGGTATGCGTCATCGTTTAGTTCATGAAAATTCAATCTCGACCTGAATATTGTTTGGAAAACAGTGCATGAAGATTTACCACGTCTAATTGACCAACTGGAACACTTGATTCCTTCTGATACTAAGTGATGTGACAAAAGACCATACATCGCCTGATCGTTAATTCTCCTTACGATAAACCAGTCCGACATTGGAAATTTGATAGTACGAGGCGGTTGTTTGATCTTGCATACGGGCGGCGTCCAGCAGGTCATATCGCTGCATCTCAAGATTCGAAAACATTTGACGATCCTGGAAAATTTGTCGAAATCCCTCTAGTTTACCTAATACGTCTGCGCGTAGATACATGGCGAGCAGCCGGATATCCGGGAATATCTGGGATTATTCGCAGGCTTCTGGAATATTGGAGATGATCTTGAGGAATTTGAGAACAGACGTTTTTTTCTGCCAGCTGAAAGCGGTGGAGACGTTTATTTAGCTTGCCGAGTCATCGGCCGCCGAAAGATTTGGCATGAAGGTTCCAGATGACAGCGGCGATTTTAGACGGCTGTGTGCCAAGATGGCGACCGGGTCAGGAAAAACGATTGTGATGGCGATGGTCGCGGCATGGTACATCGTTGAACAAAGTGGTTTACCCGCGGCACATACGATTTTCCAAGAATTTCCTCGTCATCGCGCCGGGACCAACGGTGATGAATAGGCTGGCTGTGCTCCAACCGACGGATAAGAAGAATTATTGCGCAGCATTTTTGGTTTCAGCATCGACTACTTCCTAGCAAGTGTCAAGCAAAAGCCGGCGCATCCTGTCGCCCAGTTGTGATGGTTCGCTTGCTTGATATGTTTCAGATTCCGCAGCAAATGAGCGCCGCACAGACTGTGACCGCAGCGGTCATGCACCAGAACCGGCTTTTTTCGATCCTCGTCGTTCGCATCGCCGCGGAGAATCTGAAGCTCATCGGCTATTCGGCTTCGACCGCCATGACAGCAGACAATACCGCAAGACGCTCGGCAGGCAGCTTTCTTTTCATGATTGCCCCACCCGAGATGCGACTTGAGGTAGATCGAATGGGCGGCATCAGCGCAATGATCGCCTGACACGGCCCGGCCGTGGTCTTGGCTCCCAATTATGCGCGGACTATCAATGCTCGGCGTTGATTCTAAACGATACGCATGCGATAGACAATTAATGCTTTAATGTCAAGGCGGTTCAATCATGGCTTCGAATCACCTGACTCAACCAGATCACAATACCTGGGTTCGTTTGATTCGGCGGCGGTTATACTCAGCCTGTCAAGACTGAATCAGATAGGGGGTGAGCGAGACTTGATATTGAATCACATGACAGTCAAGAAGTCTCGGATATTGTTGGAAAGTCTTTTCTTAACGCGTTCAGTGCCAGTTTGAATGCACAATCTCGGCAAACAGCTGGTAAATGACACCTAAAGTTTGCTCGTGCGATCTCAACTTGTTGCTTCATCTGTTGCACTACGAGCCGAAAATTCTTCAGTCTATTGATCGAATACAGGTCGGAAAGATGATTGAGAAATTCGTTGCTGTCGAACTAGCTAAACAAGGAACTTTCGCAAAAACGCGCTCTCGTTTGCATCACTACCGGGCAAGTTCGCGACAGAAGGTTGGCTTCGTACTCGAATCGCCGAGAGGTGAAATCGTCGGTATTTAAGTGAAATCTACAAGCAAAGTCTCTTCAAAAGACTTCTGGAATCTGGGAGTGCTTAAAAGTGACATTGAAGAAAAATTCAACTATGAATTTGTCGTCCATCTCGGAGAGAATTTTGCACAGTTCGGGGATCGGATGTATGCATTGCCGTTCGCATCGCTTTGGCAGTGATTCATTGTCTCAGAAAAAGATCAGACAAAGCCGGCGAGACTGATCGAAGCGAAACAAAGAGCAGTAGGATATACCCATTTGTCATTTTCACGATCTTTCAGTGTTGTCTTTCGCGTTCGGACATGTCAACAGCCAGCGATTGAGTTGCGTACTGCCGTGGGCGTCTTTGGTCATAACAAAACCCTTCTCATCAAGTAACTTTTGGACGTTCTGGTTGTACTTGTAGAATTCAGCCTTCGCTGCTTCCTTTTCTTTCTTTGATGCGTCTGCCGAGTAGAGAATCCAATCGCGCATGGAGGGAAGATGTTCCCTGGAACCATCGCTGTACAACCTCAAGTGACGGTCGTTGGTCATGCGATGCACGGCATAGTAGTCGAGATACTTCCGATTGGCATCTGCATCAATTCCGACGCGCGTCCAGATAGTCCATCCCTTTTGAACGATAAACCACACATCTTCAGTCAAAGTGGCATCAATGGGCAGCTCTATTTCCCAATTTTCAAAGTGACGATTAAATCGTTGTCGCAGCTGTTCCAATTCATTCATTCTATTAATTTTTCTACCTTCTGAGATGATCGCTATCGCACCGAAATACGAACTCAGGATAACCAATCTGTCGACAGGCATATAAACTCAACTCTTTGAACTGCAACTTCAGCTAGGTCGTTCCTGAATAAATCGATATTACACTATTATATCATTGTTTACATTGAGTAATATTGCTTTATTTCGCAGTTTCAAATTGCAACAGGTGCAATCATTAGTCTTCAATTTCCCGCAATTTCAGAACTAAAAATGAAGCTGCGTTAAAACTCATCCGGGCCGAGTAAGCGGGGTCGTTACCGGGCCGTCGCGGTAGGAAACGCGTTACCGCGTTCCCCCCGCACAGATTCGTGCGTGCACGTTAATCCACACGGCTCCTACTTCAGGTGTTTGACGGTAAACCGTTGATCCGTCCATGGGGTCACAGCCTTCCGTATCCGCTCAGCCGCCTGTGACACGCTTTTTCCGTCGCTGTGTACGGCACGTGCTTAGGCTTCGCAGATTCCCTTTGGCTGCACCCTTCCCTCGTTCGACTCCGCAAGAACCTGCGTCCTTTTGTTCGCCGCATTCAACAGTACTATGGGCGCATCCGACTGCTTTGCCCTACTCATCTTCAATTACCGAATACCTCCTTAGTTTCAGCGACCTTGTCAATCACTTGCAAGGTCGGGCAAAGCCCTCCCAGGTCCCGATACAGGGCGTGCGTACATCCCTCAATTCCTCCGACACCGCAGAACTCGTCTGCACCTTACCATATCGGTGCAGCCGATGTTGTCTTCGACCGAACAGACAGTCTCGACACTCTGAACGACTCGTTTTTCGATGCTCAATCATTGCGGCTATACGTACCGCTACCGACACTTCACTGATACCCTCACGAATCTCAGCGCACGGCTCGCGGCGATAGCATGTGGTTGGCATTTACCATCCATCGGACTTTCACCGATTACCCTAATACCAGTTAGCCTGGCGTACCCGTTCCAAAGACCCCGGACGGCCTTGCAATACCTCACCACTCGCGGTGTTACAAGTGCTGCTCCCAGCTAGTTAACACTGAAAGCGCCATCGATAGTAATTTCGAGGCTCAATAGGACGCTTCATCGCCCGCTGTGTACGCTTCACGACAGCCGTTGCCGACTGCCATGCAACACTCGCTTCCGGCTGGCAGGCTGTGCCTTTGCCGCACAGGAGTCGAACCCGTTGGGTTGCGATGAGTGGTTTCAACTATTTCATTATTTCATAGCATTCCCCAATTCCAGGACTTGTCCTGACGCAATAACTACTCACCCCTCGAAGCGGGTAGGGAGTTTTCAGCAAAATTGAATGAGAATGCTTTTACTTGGACTGACCGAGCATTTGCACCGCATTGCTGTCAAGTGCGAATTGCACCGCGTCAAGCGAGCAATGTCCTTGGCAGGACATCGACAGCAGGCTCGGACATGATCGAAGTTTCAGAAGGTTCCTGAGACCTTCTTTTTGCCTTTTGCCATTTAAAAGTCGCGCTCGGCTCGGCTGTTGCTGAACGGCGCCTTGCTTTGGATGGCGCTTTTTGATCACGATGTCGGCAAACGAGCAGCTGTGGATCCAGTGTTTTTTGCGGTTCACTCGGATAGAGGTTTCATCGGCGTGCAGCACCGACATCTCCAGCAGCCGTTCAATGGCTGCATGTTCCCAACCGGCCAGATGCGATTCGATGCAAACGCTATGAGGCAGCATCGGCGCAATAACGGCCTGACACAGCCCGGCCGTGGTTTTGGATCCGAATTTTAAGTTTCCCATCTAGAATGGGTTGTGTATTCAACGATGCTGACATCATAGACTAGCTGTTCTGTTATGTCAAGGGGCGAATCAAATGTTCTGCTGCAAATCAATTTAATCAGGTTACGATGCCTCTGCACGATGGCATCGTCAACGGCAATGATCTGCCGCTCAAGATTCAACCAGAAGGGGGAGTGATTAGTTACCCTGGCTGAATGAAATTCGACTGCAGGCGAGCAAACATACCCCTTGTTTTGATCATATATAGGAATTGTTCGCACCACTCAGCATGCGAATTGCTCTATGAACCCAACAAAATTTTGCCGCATCTCCGTCCCAGCCACACTGATTCAGGCGATGGCTTACAGCTTCAATATACGGTTTGAGACCCGCTGTCACCTGTCAACGGCCGAACGGTTCAGAATTTCGAACTCAATTCATGTTGTTTCGAAGCCGATCAACCTGCTCCGGCGTCAATTCCGTAACATCACAAATATCTTCGATGCGCATTCCCATTGCAAGTAATTTACGGGCATGTCGCAGCTGTGCTTCCTCGATTCCTTGCCGACGGCCTTTTTTGATACCTTTTTCGATTCCTTCCTCGATTCCTTCCTCTCGACCTTGTCTAAACTCTAGAGAAGTCAAGCCCTCTAATTTTTTGACTACCACTTCCATGTCAATCACTCCTTTTATTTCCTTGCTAAATTGCGGATTCCTTCGTACCATATAATCTTTGACAAACCACTTCAAAAAGTCCTCCAACAAGTCTTCATTCCCTGTGTTCTCGCAACTCGACTTGATCTCGGCTACCAATTCTCTAGTCTCGCCCAAGGAATCGGTTCCTTCCAAACCCACCAAGCCCGCCATCACATTCCCCTTCAGCTTCCGAGCCGCCGCACCCTGCTGAGACAGATCAAACAGATAATATTCCTGCTGAGCATACCACTGCACCGGGAACATCGGATCTTGGCTCTCAATCAAATCCCGCACTCCCAAAGCTGCCGTCCAAGGCTTCAGTCCATTATAAATGACGATCGGTATGATCGCCGGATAGCGCCGCCCCTGCTTCTTATTTTTTTGTTCTCGCACTGCCTGCTGCAGCAGCAATGCGCGGTAAACCTGCATCCGAACTGCCATGTCTAGATCGACTGACGACTGAAATTCCAGTGCAATAATCAACCAGACCGAACCTCGTTCGGTTTCCACTCGCCACACGGAATCGGCGTGACGCTGGATTAGTTTGGATCTTGCTTTGAGTTCGGCGACAAAACTAGCTCGCATTGACTGCAGCGTTTCATATTTCAAGCCTTTGCACCAAGGACGTGAAGAAAAAAAGCCTCGCAGCAGTTCTTCCACCAAGTAAGGGTGAGAAAACAACAGTTTGAAAAGAGGGTCGTGGTCGATTTTGGTTGATGAAGCAGACATAACTGATTTTTCTTTAGCAAGGGTAGGAAACTTGAATTCGATTCGCAGCTGCCTTCGCACAAAGAAACCTGCGAAAAGACTCAAATGTGAACATTCCACAGTGTATTTGCCTTTTGACGGGCGAGAATCCCATGGCAGCTGAAACATTCAGCGACGGCGAATCGCACAGTCAATTGATTCATGCAAGAATAATTGACCCATCTATCTCAGCTGCTCGCCCGTCCTGTTCGACGAAGGACGGGTGCTCAGGACTGCAGACTGAATTAATTTTATTTGGTCCAATCGAACATTGCAACCGCATTGCCTTCAATGCAGGGCTGTTTATTGATCAAGCCAGCTGCTTGAGATGAGTTGATTTACATTCGAAGCTGAATATTTGTCATCGATTCGCGTATGGATCAGCATTCAAAAGTTGAACTGAATCGGTGAAAGATAGATTTGTCGAAGCTGGCTATTAAAGCGGTCAGGCACCAGGAGGAGACGGAGTTTTTGGCTCTGATGTGCGGGCATCACTAGCTTGGCGTGCCGTACAAGATTGGTGAAAGTGCGCTTTATGCTGCAGTTTTTCAAGGTTGATGGGAAGCGTTGAGTTCATTTTATACCGCGCTGATAAGCAGCGCTCAAGACGGGCAGCTGAGCTGGCATCGGCCGACTGCATCTGATCACGATTCAGTCGCGGTTTGTGGCTCTCGACCCGAGCGCCACATCCGAATGGCGAAAGTCAAACAGAAGTTCTCAGAAACCTTCCGAAACTATGATTATGCCCAAGCTTACTGTCGCATCTCCAGCAGCCTGCAGTCGATGTCCTGCCAAGGAGACAACTCGTTTGACGCGGTGTAAATTGCGCTTGACGGCAATGCAGTGCCAATGCTCGGCCAGTCCAAGTAAGATCATTTTCATTCAGATTTACTGAAATTTCCATACCCGCTTCGGGGGGAGTAGTTACCTCATCCGAATTGTTGCGCAGCCGAATTGAAAACCTGCTCAACATTAACCATGAGTGAGTACGGCTGTCAGTACTGATCGACTGAATTGTGGTTGATGATCAATTCGGTAGTTGGTGTCATGCCGAATTAGGCTGTGCGAATCAGCGAACTGATTGATGATCGAACTTTTGTATTTGAAGCACATCTACAAGTTGTCCGATGAAGCGGTGTTCGGTCGCTGGTTGGAAAATCCGTATTGGCAGTATTTTTGTGGTAACAGTTACTTTCAGAGGCAATGGCCGATTGACCCGAACAGTCTGACCCGGTTTCGTCAATGCATCGGCAAAGGGGACTGCGAATAGCTGCAGCAGACGATACAAGCCGGAGTAAAAAGCAACACGGTGCGAATCTGGGTATTTTAGTGCGTCTTAGTCATCGTCACGGTGTGAAGCAACAATAAAGCAATTCTCGACTTTCGACCGACTGCCAGCAGACTTTTAACTTCTCACCTTTCCAAGCGCTGTAGGTCAAAGTCGCTTTTTGACAATGCAGTTCCGCCACAGACTCCCAGCAACTCTGTGCTGTAAAAGTAGACTGAGTTTAGACTTAGGGTCATTAACTTCATCAAAACGCAAATTAGTCGGAATTTCTCTATGCCATCCGTCAGCTGACCGAATGAATTGGAAAAAATAAAGACTAAACTATGTTTTGAATCTGCTCCCGAATCTTTTCTAGGATCACCTTCATTTCAACCATGGCCGAAGTAAACTCGTAGTGATTGGATTTTGCAGCACATGTGTTGACTTCGCGAAGAAGTTCCTGCAACAGAAAATTCATTCGTCTGCCTGCATCACTTTCCGAAGCTAGAGTTCGAGTGAGTTCATCGATATGGCAGCCGATTCGATCCATTTCCTCGCTGACGTCCATTTTGATCAAAATCAGTGCAATTTCCTGCTCCATGCGCATAGGGTCAAATTCAACATTGATTTCAGCCAATTTATTCAACAGGCGAATCTTTATGTTTTCCTTGGCTTCGGGCAGTAAATCACGCGCCAATTTTTCAAATTTTTTCAATTCTTCGATCTGCTCCTGAATCACGAGACAGATCGCCTTCCCTTCCCGCCGACGGTCAGCAGTCAATATTTCGACTGCATCGGACAGCAGGCCTAAAATTTGCTCGCTTAAATTGGAGTCGCTTGGGTCTGGACCGGCGAAAAGATCAGGCCACTTCAGGATTTCCAGTGCGGAAGGCATTGACAGTTCAGGCAGATGTTTACGAATCTCTTCAATGTTCCCCAACAGCTCAGACAGGACCGCCGGATCCAGAATTCGATCGGAGTTTTGAGTTTTTCCACGGCCGAAAGACAAAGAAGCATCCACTCTTCCACGCGAAATTCGAGCTCCGATAATCTTTCGGCAATCGGCCTCCAGCGGACGAAATCGATCTGGCAGCTGCACATGCAAATCAAGAGCGCGGTGATTTAAGGACCGAATGTCCCACTGAAGTTCGCATCGTTCTGTCTGACGTGAACGGGATGCGAAGCCGGTCATACTTGAAATCATTGTTTTTTAAATTCCATATAATTGTTAGCGGTTCCGTACGGGTCCGATTCTTTTATAAAACATGACAATTTACGATTTTCAAACCCAAAAGAGGTCAGCTAGTTGATTATGAACACTTCGAATGCAGGCAGCGGCGAGTTCGTTGCAAAACTCTCAGAACTTGAAGACAGAGTGCCACACCCAGTTGATGTGAAGGGCGAAGAAATTGCTCTGGTCCTAATGGATGATAAAGTATATGCCATCAACAACATTTGCACTCACGAGTATGCCTGTCTGTCTGATGGTTACGTTGACGATGATCGAATTGTCTGCCCGCTTCATCTTGCGGAATTCGAAGTCACCACAGGAAAAGTTGTTGAAGACCCTGCGGAAGAAGACTTGCAGACGTACGCAGTCACTGTCGCCGACGAAAACATTTATATAAAAATCTGAACCCGATTTGGCGCTGTCTCATTCAATCAGGCGCGTAACAGCTTATCAATGATTCCTGCTGCTTTCTGCCTGCCATCCGCGGCTTTCATACGTGCACTCGTTTCCTGCAGCCGCCGATGCATCTGCTTGTCGGACAACAAGGTTTCAATGGCTTGAATCAGTTCATCATCCGTCCAATTTGAGCGATGGGATTTCAAACCATGTTCCTTCTCCTGAATTCGAGTTGCGTTGTCATGCCCATCCCAGACATACGACATAATCAAGGCTGGTTTTCCAAAATACAGGCATTCGGTAAAACTGTTGTTGCCGCCGTGATGGATTACTACATCGGCTTGTTCAATCACGGAAGGCTGTGGATACCAAGACTCAATGTGAATGTTGTCCGGAATTGATTCGTAAGCATCTCGGTAATCTCCGACATTGACCAAGACGCGATAATCCAATCGTCCGAACAGGTCGATCATACGCTGTAGCAAGTCGGTGTCGCCTGATCCGAGACTGCCGAAACTAAGGTAGATCAAAGGCGCTTCATTGGCTCGCTTGAAAGTGGGAATTTCGTATTCTATTTCCTGTCGGACGCAGCCTTCCAAATATTGGTACTGCGCCGGATTCAAAGGGTTCCGTCGCTCATATTTCAATGGTTCTGGATACAGAAGCAAGTTCATATAGGGTGACGGCTCAAAAAATTCTCCCAATGGATAAGGTTGTTCACCACAGGATTCAAGAAAGCCATTGAAGTCTTCGTGAATCGGTTTAATGACCTCATTGAACCTGTCCTGATAGGCTTGAAAGCATTGTTCATCCCGTTCACCACAGCCTGACAGATGAGGAGGAATCCCAGGATCAGGAATCTCGTTTTCGCTGCAGGAAATGATCCGCACCCACGGAACTCCAAATTGTTTGGTGGCCGGAAATAAGACAACATTGTCAATGAGAATGATGTCGGGCCGCAAATCATTCAAAACTGCTGGCAGCTCTTTTTCAGCCCATTTCGATGTGTCAACGATCGCTTCCCAGCATTCTTTGACATAATTGTCGATTTGCTCGTAGGGAGATTTATTGAAATTTGGAATATGTCCATTGATGAAATCGGACCAGTACCTTGCCATTTCCTCGGGTTCCATGGGCTCTGACAGGTTGACAATCCGTTCTTCAAACCCGTAATTGGAAAACACTCCGGAAAATCCTGGATCGGTCAGAAACACGCATCGGTGTCCCATCGCCCGACAAGCCTGGGCGATCCCTACAGAGTTTAAGGCAGGTCCAAATGCTCCTTCCGGAAAAAACGCAATTACTTTTTGTTCACTCATCGCTGATTACTCCCTCATTTTCTAATGAATTTTCAGTATTTCAATCTGATTCAAGTTTGATGCCATTCAAACTATTGCGACACCCGCTGACGCCAGCCGAGCCAGTTTGAGGGCATTTTTGGTTGACTTTCGATTGTCGTCCTTCAAAACTCTTCGCCTCAGCATGCTGCGCTGACAGCATCGCGACTCTTATGTTCTCATGGTTGCTCCGGATCAAAGCAAATTGTCAGCATCGACAGCCTTGCACTTCCGGCCCGATTCAGATATCGCTTTGTTGACATCGGTTCAATTTTATAGCGTTGAATATTCAAGGCGCCGTTTTTTACATCCAAGCCAGGTGCGATTTGTGCGGACCAAATATTTGCATGCTGCTGCATCGCGTCTATCCAGACATTCAATTCTGTTCTGATTCACTGGCTAGATTTCATAAAATCTACGAGTAAACAGTATTGAAATGCTCCTTGGTTCGATCACCTTCAAATTAGAATAAAAATTTGCTCAACTGAGTTTTGAATCAAGCTCGAATGTGAAAGTGAAGTTCATTTTTGTACGCTGACCGTTCAATCCAACTAATAATAATTTTGTGAAAAAGATCCCCAGACAAATTTTTCGATTTGGCTTGCCAATTGCCATCCTCGGCGCGAGTGTGATCGGCTTTAATTTACTAAAAGTTGAGTCAGAAACACTTGCTCCAAAGATTCCCGAACAGCGTACATGGCTGGTGGAAGTTCAGAAAGTCGAAAAGGTAACTCTCGCGCCGACTGTCGAACTGTTCGGAAGGGTGACGACGACTTCCCACTCAAAGTTAACTTCGATTTTAGATGCCGATGTCGTTGAAGTAAACTTTTCAGTCGGGCAGCCCGTTGAGGAAGGGGACGCGTTGATTCGCCTGGATTCACGGACGCTTGAATCTCAATTGCAGCAGCTCCAGGCAGACATCGCTCGAATCAATGCCTCATTAGACCGGGAAACGCAGCGCTTGATCACGGACGAGGAACTGCTGAGTCATGAAATGCGTCTGCATCAGCTTGCCAACGAATCCCTAGAGAGAAATCGAAGGCTCAAGGACCGCAATATTATTTCACAAGCGGAATTTGACGGTTCGGAACGAGCCGAACAACAGGCCCGCCAGGCAGTAACCGCTCGAAATGCGTCAATTCGAGAACATCCGAGCAGGGTTGCAGTTCTCGAAGCCGAACTTCAGCGGACATCGATTGCCTTGAATAAAACGCAGCGGGACCTGGAGGAAGCCGTCATCACTGCACCTTATTCCGGCCGGATCACGCAAGTTCACGTCGCCATAGGCAATCACGTTGGAATTGGAAGTCCACTCATTGACCTTTACAAATATGCAGACACCGAAATTCGTACGGTGATTCCAAATCGACACCTGCAAAAAGTTCGCACCGCGCTCTCAAACGGTGAAACACTGACTGCTGTCGCAGACTTTGACGGTCAGCCTTTGTCTTTAGCCCTTGACCGACTGGCCGCGATCGTTGATCCAGGACGAGGAGGTGTTGATGGATATTTCCGACTGGTTTCGGATACGTATCCTGAGCTTGGGCGCACCCTTACGCTAGCATTGTCTCTTCCAGCAGTCAGCAACGCAATCACAGTTCCATTTGAAGCGGTTTATGGAAGCAACCGGGTGTTCAAATTGGAGTCAACGCATATGAAAGCAGTTCAGATTGAGCGGCACGGGCAAATTCAAAGAGATGGAATTTCTTACATCGTCGCCACCAGCGATGAGCTTCAGCGCGATGAGCTGATGATCATTACGCAATTGGCTAATGCGAGTGAAGGATTGAAGGCAAAAGCTTCGAATCTATAAACAGTCCGCGAACGACGAAATTCCAAGACATTCAACAACCATGGAACGAAAAAACATTCTAGATATTTTTGCAACCCATCCGGTTGCCATGAATATTTTGATGCTGATTATTTTTGTGGGTGGCATCTACGTGATTAGTCGAATCAATGTCCAGTTTTTTCCTGATTTCAAATTGGATTTCGTCGAAGTGCGCACGGATTGGCTGGGTGCAGCTGCAGAAGACGTTGAACAGTCGATCACAAACCGCTTGGAGCTGGAGCTCAAAAACGTTGACGACCTGAAAAACCTTACATCCGAATCCAGATTTGGAGTTTCATTAGTTTTTCTCGAATTCATACCAGGCATCGACATCGCTACCGCAAAAGAAGAAGTGCAAAGCTTGGTGGATACGGTTGTTTCAGATCTGCCAGAAGAAGCAGAACGCCCCGTCGTACGGGAAGTCAAGCGATATGAGCTGATTGCGAATTTGGTGATCGCAGGACATTCTATCGATCAACTGCGAGTATTGGCCAATGAGTTTAAAGATGATCTGCTCGCTCGAGGCGTTGGAAAGATCAATGTTAAAGGTTTGCCGGTCGAAGAAATTGCAATTCAGGTGCCGGGCGAAACCCTTCGCGATCTTGGATTGAATCTGCATCAGATCGGACAGAGAATTCAATCGCACTCCTATGACTCATCGGTCGGGATATCCGGCCGCAATGACTCAGCCCGTGAAATTCGTTTCCTCGACCAACGTCGCAGTGAATTAAGTTTTGAGAACGTTCCCGTCATCGTGGATTCTGATGGACGTTATATCTCACTGGGAGACATAGCAACAATTAAGCGCCAGCCCAAGTCAGATCAGGTCTTCCTGACATATCGCGGAAAACCTGCAGTTCAGCTGACTTTACAACGGCAAAAATCAACCGACACGCTGAAGAGCGCTGACGTCTTGTATGACTGGATGGATGAAATTACGCCTCAACTGCCGCCGGCTGTAGAAATCTCGGTTTATTCAGATCAGTCAATTGCTCTGCGCGACCGACTTCGAGTTCTAATTAATAATGGATTGGTTGGATTGATACTGGTGTTGATCGTCCTATATGTATTCCTAAATACCCGTCTCGCCTTCTGGGTCGCGATGGGCATACCCGTGTCTTTATTTGGAGCAATTTCAATTTTGTATTTGTCGGGTGGATCTTTGAACATGATCACTCTGTTCGGATTTATTATGACGATCGGGATCATCGTGGATGATGCGATTGTCGTGGGAGAAGACGCCTTAACCCGATTTTCACGAAATTCCTCTCCTGCAGAAGCCGCTTGCGGCGCTTCTAGACGGATGTTCGTACCAATTATCGCCGCTTCGTTAACCACAATTTTTGCCTTCCTGCCGGTAATGATCATCTCTGGCATTATCGGTGTCGTGCTCGGTCAGATCGCCCTTGTTGTGGTGTGTGTCGTCGCAACTTCGTTAATTGAAGCATTCTTCATTCTGCCGGGGCATCTTCGGCACTCATTTGAAGGAATTGTACGCAGGTCGAAAGGCATAAAGCCCTCACTCGTTGATCGATTTGTCGCGCATGTTCGAGACCATTGGTTTCGCAGAGCCATAACGACATCAATTTCGAATCCTATCACCACAATCTGCATAGGGCTGGGATTGTTGATTGTAACAGTGGGACTGTTTGCGTCGGGAAGGCTGAGCTACAGTTTTTTCCCTACGCCGGAGTTAAATGAGGTTTTTGTAAACGTTACTTTCAGCGCTGGAACACCCAGAAGTACGGTCGATCAATATCTTGAGGAAATCGAGGAACTTCTATATGAAACAGACTCAGAGTTAGGTGGAAATTTAGTTCGATTCTCAATGGTTCAGCACGGTTCGACCCATGGAGACGACGGCGACCGACGCAGAATTGGCCGGAATTACGGTTCAGTTGTTGCGGAGTTGGTACAGTCGGATTCACGTGAAGTTCGAACAACCGAATTTCTCCGCGGATGGGAAAGCAAAATTCAGCATGTGCCCGGATTGGAAACCGTGATTGTACTAACGACGACAGCGGGACCTCCAGGACGAGATATTGAAGTTGAGATTAGCGGACCATCAAAAACTGCGGCAAAGAACGCCGCGATTTCGCTCACTGAATACCTGCAGGAACTGCCAGGTGTCTACGGAATTTTAGACAACACGAGCTACGGCAATCAGCAACAAATCATGAAACTGACCCCTTTGGGGCAGACTCTTGGTCTGACCGTCAATGAAGTCAGTCGACAGCTGAGATCTTCAATTGAAGGAATCATCATTCAGTCTTTCACTACGAAGTACCACGATATCGAAGTAAAACTTACTCTGCCTGCTTCAGAAAAGAATCAGGCGAGCGAACTGGATAACATTCACATCGTCCTGCCGTCCGGTGAGTCTATTCCTTTGCTTGATGTAGTTGTCATCCATCCGTCAAGAGGGTTTGACTCGCTGCTGCACCGAAATGGTGATTTTTCCATTGAAGTCAGTGCCAGCGTTGACGAAGCAACTGCCAACACCAATGAAATCCTTCAGCATTTGGAAACAGAAATTCGACCGCAGATTGAAGAAACTTACGGTGTGTCCTGGGCGCAGGGAAAAAGACTGGAGGATCAGACAGCAACCGAAGCATCGATGAAGACGGGAGCGATGATTGCCCTCGTTTTGATTTACCTGACGCTGGCCTGGATTTTTGGTTCCTACACCTGGCCACTGTTTGTGATGCTTGCCATTCCATTTGGTGTCGTCGGAGCCGCCTGGGGACATTTCATTCTCGGAATCCCCTTCACAATCATCACGATTCTCGGTTTAATTGGTCTTTCCGGAATCGTTGTGAACAATGCGATCGTCCTGGTGGTATTCTACAAGCGCATTCGAATTGCCGGGCTGGGAATCAAGCAGGCTATGGTTGAAGCAGGCTGTCGCAGACTGCGCCCTGTAGTGCTGTCAACATTGACGACGATCGTCGGGCTGCTGCCGCTTCTGTTTGAGAAATCCACTCAAGCCCAGTTTCTCATTCCGATGGCCGTCACGCTGGTATTTGGACTTGCGTTTTCGATGATTCTGGTTTTGTTCTTTATCCCTGCCGTACTTACACTTTACGAGAGAATCGTTGAAAAAATCAGAGATTACTGGAAATCCAAATCCCTCGCTCTGTCAGCAGAATAGTTCTTTAGGGACGTTGCTCTCAACGACAAGTGAATCGCAGCGCGTGTGCAGTGGAGCGTCGGCTTCGACTCCGCAAATCCGATGACCGCCTGCACTGCCAACTTATTGATGGCATCCAGCAGCTCGGGACTCAAAAGCGCAATGTTGTCGACCAGAGTCTGGCGCGTACTGATCGAAATCATATCCCTCGCGGCCGTGCCCAAGCATCTGCCGCAGCGGCGCATAGTGATTGGCAAATGTTCGACCGCTGCTTGAACACCGCCAGCACCACAATGCTCCACAGCTTCATGCCAAGGCGTCCGAGGCAGTGCCCTACCTCCGCATAGACTTTCAGTTCCATCAGCTCAAACAGCTGTCTGCGAGTGGGAGCGTCGGCATACATCGATTGCAGCCCTCGCAACAAAACCTTGGTGGGTGTTGTCTCGGCATTGGGGATCCAGTTCAATCTGCTCAATCTGCACTTAAGTGAGCTTGCTTTTCAGTTGCTCGGTGTGTCTCATGCGACTGGAAACCTCGAAGATCGCTTGAATTGTGTAATAATTGGAGAATTTTCTTCATTTACTATTTTCGGGAAATCTTCATTGATTATCATTAGATTATTCTTCATTAAATCAATAGGTCATTATTCGTCAGACAGACACTGGTTAGCTTCAGTAAGCCCTTTAAAGACACAAGATTTAAGCCCGATAAGCTTCTATTCGAGCCGCTTCCGAATTTATTCCCCGCCTATGCCGAATCACCGCCTTTAAACCGAAAACCTTCACCACAATCCATTCGATAGTGATTCGCACTGACAAGTCGAGTTCCCGGTTGCAAGGGAGCATTTCAACAAATGGACAAACAGTATTACAAATGTGACGAACGGTGGGATTCAATTGAGGCTGTGAAAGCATAACGAAGTTGCAAATTTTCAAATGTATGGAAACGTACATCATTGTGACTGATCCATCTGGAATCGTTGAAATAGGCTGCGCTGTTCTAATGCTGGACGTCTGCCAGCTGAGCTGGATGAATAAATTCGAAGACGGCAGATCAGTCGTTCGCTGAATGATGGCGGAAATTCCCTTTTAACGGTCATCCAACAGGCTGAAACTTCGGTCGCGCAACCGACGCGCCGTCTGCAATTGCCGGCATTACAGTCGCACCAGCAGGCAGGCTTTGTCCGAATCCAAGCTGCGGCCATAAAACGCGCTCAGCAACCGATTGAAACCTGCCCTGATTGAATCAAATTCGACAAAAGGCGATCAAAAATCCGCCTTGTTCTCACAGCTCAGCACGCGAAATCGTTCTATCGACCCAACAAGAAACAGCCCTGCATTGAACGGCAATGCGGTTGAAATGTTCAACTGGTTCAAATAAAATTAATTCAGTCTACAGTCCTAAAAATTTCGTCCTTCCTCGAGCAGGACGGGCGAGCAGCTGCGATGATGGACCGATTGTTCTTGCATGAATCAATTGATTGTGCCGTTCACCGTCGTTGAATGTTTCAGTTTCCTTGGGATTCTCGCCTGTCAAAAGGCAAATTCACTGTGGAATGTTTTCATTTGAGTCTTTCGCAGGTTTCTTTGTGCGACGGTGACTGCGAATCGAATTCAAATTTCCGTACTCCTGCTAAAGAAGGATTAGTTATGTCTGCTTCATCAACCAAATTCGATCACGATCCTCTTTTCAGACTATTGTTTTCTCACCCTTTCTTGGTGGAGGAACTGCTGCGCGGCTTTTTTTCTTCACATCCTTGGTGCAAAGGCTTGAAATATGATACGCTGCAGTCAATGCGAGCCAGTTTTGTCGCCGAACTCAAAGAAAGGTCAAAATTAATCCAGCGTCACGCCGATTCCGTGTGGCGAGTGGAAACCGAACGAGGTTCGGTCTGGTTGATTATTGCACTGGAATTTCAGTCGTCAGTCGATCTCGACATGGCGGTTCGGATGCAGGTATACCGTGCATTGCTGCAGCAGGTGGTGCGCGAACAAAAAAACAAGAAACAGGGGCGGCACTATCCGGCGATCATACCGATCGTCATTTATAATGGACTGAAGCCTTGGACGGCAGCTTTGGGACTGCGGGATTTGATTGAGAGCCAAGATCCGATGTTCCCGGTTCAGTGGTATGCTCAGCAGGAATATTATCTGTTTGATCTGTCTCAGCAGGGTGCGGCAGCTCGGAAGCTGAAGGGGAATGTGATGGCGGGTTTAGTGGGTTTGGAAGGAACCGACTCCATAGACGTGATTTGTGAATTGGCAGACGAGATCAGGTCGAGTTGCGAGAACGCTGGGAATGAATACCTGCTGAAGGACATTTCTAAATGGTTTGTTAAGGAGTATTTGGCACTAAGGAACCCGCAATTTAGCAAGGAATTTAAAGGAGTGACAGACATGGTAGCGATAGTCGAAAAATTTAAGGGCTGGACTTCTCGTGAGTTTAGACAAGGTATTGAGAAAGGCCTTGAGGAAGGTATTGAGAAAGGCCTTGAGAAAGGCCTTGAGGAAGGTATTGAGAAAGGTCGTGAGGAAGGCCGTCGGGAAGGTATCGAGGAAGCGCAGCAACGATATGCCCGTAAATTACTTGCAATGGGAATGCGCATTGAAGATGTATGTGATGTTACGGAATTGAGGCCGGAGCAGGTTGAGCAACTTCGAAACAACGCGCATTGAGTTCGAATTTCTGAACCGTGCGGCCGTTGACAGGAGACAAGCGGGTGTTGAATCCCAAATTAATTTGAATCGGATTATCCAAGTTAAATCAGAACGATAATCATTCAATGGATCACATTATTCCGACATTTTCGCCCTGCTTGAAGCGGGCAGAGTGGCGGAGAATGTTGCGTGCCAGCAGCTTGAACTTGTCTTCAATTTCACAGTTTCGCTCAGATTCTCCAGAGTTGGCTTGATAAGGAAACGGTAAATTCACAGCCTCAATTGCACTGCTTCGCTGAATTGGTGATTGCTCCAATTATCCGCTATGCCTAATCTACTTGCGGACAGCTGCAATTGACGCGTCAAAAACCGCGGTTTTTTGTCCGCCCTACCTGCGAAACCATTCAACTCCGAATTTCTTGATATGCTCACGCAAATTGTCATTTCTAATTGACTTTTCCAACAGCAGGTCAACGCGTTGTGGGACTGTTGTCTCGTCAATTCCAATGGCGAGCTTGGCTTGGTCGGAGGGCGTCAGTTGATCTCCGAACAATACTAAGTCAACATCTGAAGCGGTTGAAAACGTCTGTACAGCTCTCGATCCGAATAGCACAACCCGCTCCACCCTTTCATTGGCCGCGAGTATATGAATTATTGTTTCGCGATGCCTCTGTTTTAAACCATCGATCATTTGGCGCGAACTGCCGATAAAGTCTGATGCAATCGATGCAGCATCGGATGATATTCGTCTTTAATCAAGGTCTTGACTTCCTCTGCGATGGCATTGTCGTAAATGTGGCTCAACTTGTTACGTTTTTCAAGAGCTTCCAGAAAACATTCGTTGTCTCTTTCATTGAGATACGAAGACTCGAAACTCTGACGTATTACTGCACGAGGACTATTCAGGCCACAGCCTTCATAGCAGAGTAAATCCTTCAACACTTTCCAGCCAAGTTCGTATGTAAACATGAATGTTCGCGCTAATCCGGCCAATTCCAGGTCACTGTAGGATTTCTGTTCACAAGCAGTTTGCAACTGCTTCAGAGCTTTACTGAAATTTTCAAATCGTTGCTTCCATCGAATCTCATCAAGATTGCTCACTTTCAATATCTCCGAATCTGACCGCTATTATCTTGGCTACGGCAGCCTTGTCCAATTTGCGTGATTCAATCTTTTGTTTTCGATGTTGTCCTGTCGGCTGTCGCATATTCTTTGGGCAACGCCCCTTTTGAGTACCGAATTGTCTCGTTCAACTTCAATCATGGCCTCATTCACAAATTGGCCAATAGTTAGTTGCGTCGCAGCGATCTTAGGAGCTTTCAAAGGGCTTCAGCAGGTACCCAGAAGATATTTTCAGAGATGTACTCGTCACAGTCTTCAGCGGCTTCCTCACCCCAATCAACAAGCGCTTCATTTCGTTTCTCATCGAGAGTGTCGAAAAAATATTTCAGAAGAACTAAGCCAAGTACAGCATGCTTGTCCTAAGCCGCATCCATTGAACCTCGCAGAGCATCTGAAATTCCCCATAAATCAGCCTCAAAACCTGTAGCAGCTCCACTAGATACAGCAACTTCACTGTTTTTTAGATTTCAGATTTATTGTTCTTTTCACTACCAATTAATTTTCGTAGTATTTTCAAACTGGTTTGTTCTATCGGACATCTCAGCTCACACTGCATCAAATTGTGAAAATCTATTTTATAATCTTATTTATCAATCACTTATCTGCATTCATGGTCTGGAACTTCTGTATATTGCAATACTGCCAGATGCTGCCTATATATTAATGCTGACCGTCACCGGTTTATGGTCTGACCCATCTGCATCTAATTCTATGGAGACCGAAGTGATACGATGACGCAATGAGCAGCTGACAAAACAATAATCCATTCGAACGTCTTCTCCTCTGCGTTCTGCAGTGATGCCAGACAGTTCGTCGTTAGTGAACTAATTCCAATCTTCCATATGACCATCCAAATCGATCACACGATAATAATAAAAATAGAAGTTCGAGGTGTCAATTATGTTTGAAGTGCATCTCTGTCTTTCGATTGTAGAGCACATCAAATGACTAATTTGAGTATTTCAGGTGGCGAATCTTATTGATTTCGATTGGAAAGTGTTCGGTAGCTTATCCTTCAAACAGATATCATTGACAGTGGCGAAAACGAGCCTCTTTGATGGTTTTGGTTAGCAAACAGACTATAGAAAAGCGCTCAGCTTGTTTTGTACGGTTAGGGAATTCAACCGCAAATCGCAAAAATCGTCAGTAAAAAAAGCAATTCCGTTTTCTAAATTTATCGAAAAATAACCGCAAAACTTGTACTAAAGATAGTTTGATGCAGCCGAATCACAGCCGTTCGCGGTACGACGTCGGCTTTTTATTCGAAACCGGAATGTTCGTGAGTAATAAATTAAGAACGACGTATTCTGTGATATTAACTTACTCAAGTTTCTGGATTCAAAATAATCTAATTCAGCCTGATAAAACAGCTGGATCATCATCAATTTCTAGGCTGAGGACATCCAATTGAAGTGAGGTCTCAAGGAATTGTTCGACTTGGCGGTCAATGGTTTGCATCACCAAGTCAAGACTGTGTTCGGTGAGGGTTTTGCCAGCGCGGATGGAACGGTACGCCAAGGAACGGAAATAGTTCCACAGGCGGCGGGCGAAACTGAGCATATCCAGCTGTTCTTTAATCTGTTCGCGCACTTCAGGGACGTTTTGTCCGTGGCCGTTTAAAGCCGCATAGGTGAGCAGCAGATGACGGACCGCACAAAGATGAATGGACGCGATGTACGAGGCGAAACTGCGAGTCTGTTCGGACAGAAACCCCAAGTGTTGCTTGGCCTCCTTGAAATAAACTTCCACGCTCCAACGGAGCGAATATGCCCGCAGCATTTGTTCGGCGCTCAACTGAGGATCAGTGGTCAGAAACAGAGCCCATTTCTTCTTTCTGCTGCTTCGTTTCTCGGCATCCAAGCCGCGCAGGAACAGCAGTTTCACCCGCTGCCATCGCTCTGGCTTGCGCACATCGGTTTCAAGATTCAGCTGTACCGTAAAAGACGCCACTCGCCACGGCAAATCCGCGGCTTTGCGCCATTTTCCGCGTATCGCCGCGGCATACAGTTCGTTGGCGTCCAACAGCAGTTCATTCCCATCTGCCTGGCGCAAGCGATATTTCAGATTCCCTCTTTTCATGCGTAGCACCGCAGTTAGCTCCAGCTCCAGCGCAGCGTTGATGATGCACTTGGTTCCATACCACGAATCGGCGACCAGATACGATGCCTCAAAGCCCATACGCAACGCTTTTTTCAACATGCTGATGACCATTTGCGGCTTGCTTTGCTCCCGCGCACAGCGATCGCGACGAGCCACAACACTGCGACCATCTTGATGCTCATGATTCAGTCCCTGCACGCTCTTGGAACTGATGAACAGATCCGAGTCCAACGGCAGAAAGCCGTCTTCTGCCGCCAGTCCCAAGGTCACCACCTGCTGTCCGATCACGGTTTTCTTCAGGCAGTGATCATAGTGCGCCGAAACGCCTTCCATCTTCTTGCAGCGACGAACTTTAATGGTGTCGTCGATCACAAAGGCCCGTAGCGACGAGCGCTGAAAACCACAGCGCTGATAGACCGCTCGAGCCACCCGGCAGTTCAGGCTGCGCCAGTTGAGATCCTCACGCTTGAAAAATTCATACACCGCGTCTTTGCGCGCTTGGAAAAACTGCTGCATCGAATCACGGCAGAACATGGCGATCGAAGAGCCACACAGCCAACGCCACATCAACAGCAGAAACACCGTTTCGCGCGCACTCAAACCACTGCGCTTGGTCATGCCGGCTCGACCCAGGTGTCCGTTCAGGCCCAATGCACTCCATATCTGGGCTAGCAGATTGTCGATGCGCAGCTGTGGGTCCTTCACCGTCGGTTCAATATTGTGTGGCAGATTGAATTTATTGTTAAAATGGTTCACGCTTTAGCCTCGTTTGGTTTGTTGATATTTTTGAAAAAATGACATTATACACCATTCGGGGCTAATTTAATACATTGAATCAATTACTTACATTTTATTTTCCAGTCATTTTTGAACCCAGAAACTTGAGTTAACTTATAGACTTTCTAATTCATCGACTGTTTCAATCACTTGCTAACAGAGTAAATTTCTTTCGTTTTAAACTGGTTGAATCTAAGTGACTCTTTTGCTGCAAAGGAAAATAAACATACTAGTGCAAAGGTAATTCGTGGATGAACTGTAGTGGAAAATCGTAATGTAATTGCAGGTTTCATAGAGAATATCGACACATTGCTTACTTATATAAGTGGCGAGCGGATTATCAATTTAATCCAAATGCTCGCAGGCTTGATAACCGGCGAAGGTACGCCCGGTTTGGTTTCAGTGATTCTAGTGGCTGTCTTGGTGGGACTCACAATTTGGCATGAAATCTCTTCTCGGCGTTTCTGTAAAGATGTCAGGAAATGTCACTCGAATTTCCAAAATATGGATGGCTCCATAACTTCCGAACGTTTGTTAGAACTCGACACTTTTTTCACGGATCTAAGAGAAAAAAAGAAACGGTCGTCCCTTCTGGGAAGTGCTTGGAAGAAATTTAGAGAAACGACTGTTGATCCAAAGCATGAAGCTGATGGACTGCGCAACACCATACGCCCTTACGAATATTTTTCTCGTGAAGATCTTGGTCTGGAACAAGGATTATGGCGACAAGTCCCAGCACTGTTCGTATCCGTAGGACTTTTATTGACTTTCCTGGGACTTGTCGCCGCTCTTTATGAAGTCAGCCTCTTGCTGGCTGGCCCCAATGTAGGTAGTGCCGAAACTACGGAAGGATTGAAACACCTGCTTGGCATCGCTAGCGCAAAATTCATTATGTCACTTGTAGGACTATTCTGCTCAATTGTCTTCATTTTTGTGTTGAGAGATGTCGCGAGGGTAATTGATAATTCTTTACATTCGTTATGCACTGTTATAGAGGAACACTGTATCTTTATAAGTGAACAAGAGCTGCTTGATGAGATATTGCTGCAGGGAAAAGAGCAGACCGACCAATTGAAGCATTTGACGACTGAAATGGTGGCACAAATCGCAAGACCTCTTACGGAAGAATTGCCAAAAACGATCCGGGAATCAATTGCACAAGCTATGGCACCAGCTGTTGAACAACTCGCGAACAGTACAAGTAAAGGCATAGAATCCATGGCAGATAGTGCTAGCATTAAACTTGCGGACGGAATCCGAGAGTCAGTTCAGTTAATGAAGGAATCAATTGAACGTGCTTCCCAAGGATTTGAAATCGTTACAAGTCGGCTTGATCGTTCGTCTATCTCGATGGGAGAGAATGTCGAAAAAGCGGTCCAATCTCTATCCAGTCAGATTGGAGATTTGGGAGTTCAAATGGCAGGGTCGTCGGAAATCGCAGCACAAAAATTTAACGAAGCGACAGAGACGATGCTTCGCGAAATGAAAGAAGCGGCTAAAGTAACAAAAAACACGTTTACCGATAGCGCACATAAAATCGCAGAAGCGAGCCACTCTATAGTTACCGGTGCTGAAGCGGGTGGAATAGAACTCGAACGAGTTGCCGCGGAAATGGCGGTTGGTATCGCTGAAGCTACAGCCAAGATGCGTGGCAATCTGCTTGATCCTATGACCGAACTTAACGAGAAAATCGAATCCTATACTTCCCGAATTGAGATGGCGTCTAATCAAGTTGGGAAGTACGCTGGTTCGGTAGAGAACAGTGTGATTGCCGTTGTGTCGGCCAATGAAGAACTCAAACACTCAACCCAAAATCTTTCCGAGTCTGCCGGTGCTGTGAGAGGCATGGTAAGCAAAATCGAAGCAGCTAACCAAGATACGCTCAATTTTGTTGACGGAGCATTAGAATCTATAAGAACAACGAGCATAAGTATGGCACGGCTTTTGCTCGACAATCGAAACATGACTCAAACATCATTGGATATGATGCAGAAAGTGCTCAGTTCTATTGAATCATCTTTAGTAGAATTAAAAATTATTTTAGAGCGATTTGACAAGATTGACCGCGCCTTAGGTAGCGCGTTCGATCAAATTGACGATTCTGTCAATTCTAGTATTGAGGCAATTGGAAAATTCCAACAAGAAATTGACCGAAATTTCGGTGCGTCCCTCAATCGGTTGCAAGCTGTAATTACCCAGACAGAACAGTTTAACCCTCCCAAAAAGGAATAAACGCCTATGGCGGTCGCACGAGGTCGCACAAAACGGCATGGTGAGAGAGGCGATTCCGCTTTTGTCTCGATGACGGACCTAACTGTCTCGTTCCTTTTCATTGTTTTGGTTCTTCTTGCGTTTTTCGCGATCCACTTTAGACCGGATGCGGCACTTGGACTAAACCCCGAAAAACTCCGGCACGAGCGTGACAACCTAAAGAAGCGCGCTGACTCTCTTGCGCATGAGTCGGAACATCTAAAACGTGAAAATGTGGAATTCAAACGTCAAATCGATCTGATTTCTGCATCGAAAAATCAGCTTGTACAGAATCTTGACAAACTCCAACTCGAGCGCGACAGTCAAAAGAAGCGCGCTGACTTTCTTGCGCTCGAGTCTGAACAACTAAAACGTGAATTATTGGAACACGCGCGTGAAAACGTGAATCTCAAACGTCAAATTAATTTGTTTTCTGTATCGAAAAATCAGCTTGTGCAGAATTTTGAAAATCTCCAACTCGAGCGCGACAGTCAAAAGAAGCGCGCTGACTCTCTTGCGCATGAGTCGGAACATCTAAAACGTGAAAATGTGGAATTCAAACGTCAAATCGATCTGATTTCTGCATCGAAAAATCAGCTTGTGCAGAATCTTGACAAACTCCAACTCGAGCGCGACAGTCAAAAGGATCGCGCTGACTCTCTTGCGCACGAGTCTGAACAACTAAAACGTGAATTATTGGAACACGCGCGTGAAAACGTGAATCTCAAACGTCAAATTAATTTGTTTTCTGTATCGAAAAATCAGCTTGTGCAGAATTTTGAAAATCTCCAACTCGAGCGCGACAGTCAAAAGGATCGCGCTGACTCTCTTGCGTACGAGTCTGAACGATTAAAACATGCATTATTGGAACGTACGCGTGAAAATATAAATCTTAAACAAGAAATAAGTCAATTGCAAAAGACTAGAAAAGATTCGATGCCACGAGATCTCCTCGCCGAATACCTCAAAGAAGCTAATTCCGTTAGAAGCGACTTATTGTATAGTTTGGGTAAACGAATTCGTCAGCGAATTCAGGGTATCCGCGTGGAAGTGGTGACTAGAGATGGACTGATTCGCTTTAGAGGCGATGATCTTTTTGGATCAGGGGAATGGCGAATTAAACCTGGCAGCATAGCTGAAGAAGTTGCTCAAGTTGTTGCCGATGCACTTGCTAATATACTCCCCTGTTACACCGTGAAGGGAGCTATCAAGAAAAATTATGTTTGTACCAACTCCGCCGACGCTGTTTTTGAGACCATACAAATTGAAGGACATACTGATGATGTGCCGCTAAGCGAGAATCTACAAGTCCGAGAGAATATGCGAGACAACCTTGATCTCTCAGCTAGACGGGGTGCTGAAACTCTGCGTGCCATAGAAAAACACCGACCCGACCTGAAAATATTCCTTAATCTTCGTGACGAACAAGTCCTCAGTTTCGCTGGTTATGGCGATACGCGACCTATCGAGCGTGATAGCAATGACGACGCGAGAGCTGCAAATCGCAGGATTGACATTCGATTCATCCTTCAAAATCCTCAAAACCTTCAGGAGGTGGAGGAAATCAGAGCACTGATTCGCCAACGCCAGAATTCGCAAGGTGTGAATATTGAACAGCTAGAACGATGAAAAATCTGCGACTCTCGGATATTTTAAAGCAGAGCTCATCCACCAGAATTCGACACCGACAGCCACTAAATTCCGTATCTAAGGAAGCAGAGAAGATACAGAACCGCTGGCCAGACATAGAAAACACTGACTCCGACCTCGACGCTGTGGAGCTGGCCGAAATTATGGATCGAAGGCGCCTCGATGATGATTGGGAAGGATTTTACTGGATGGATGTTATACGCACGGCTTGTGCGTTTTTTGGTGACGGTCTATGGAGAAGTCAGCGTTTTGATGACCTGAACAATTTCATCCTTGATCTAATTGTCCTAGGCTCAAATGGTCCTTTTCTTCGCACCATGTTTAGGATATACCTTGAAACGTTTGATCCAATATGTACCAAATTGACACGTCCTTTGGCAGGTAAATTTAGGGAGTGTTGGAAAGATTTGGAATTACCTGTCGATTCTCTGATTCAACAGTTTCAAATACTTAATATCGATAAGATGCCGCACCAGAAGATCGCGAATTACATCTACGATAAATCCAAACCGTTCGAAGCATTGCGAAAAATGGGTGTAGCTGCGCCACATGGACCTGGTTTGATGGAATATGTGCATCACTGGTTCGTATTTCGGATTAAGCCGCGTATCCATACCGGTGAATGTTCGGCGGTCAAGAAATTGCTTGATTGGCTGGATCCCGGAGGACAGAATCCACCGTTACAGGGTGATACTGCAGCCAAAGCAGTTGATGCCTTGCTACAGCCCTGGATAAGGAGCGATCCAAACCCAGTACTGAAAGAAACCCTCGAAAATCGTTTGATCAAAGCTTATGGAGATGCACGCGTCAATGACTCCGGAGTCTGGCGAGCATGCTCGGTTGGTTCTCGGCAAGTAATTCTTAGGTGGCTGGCAGGTACAACAATCAGAGTATTTTTCGAGATAATCACCAAAACCAACCCATCGCACATGTGGCGTAGCCGAAAATCACTCTGGATTGATCTATACGAAGAAAATCGAATTTCGGAAGGCTGGTTCGCCTTAAGTCCAGCTGCTGAGGAAGAAGCAAATCATCTCAATCGTAATCGGAATAGTGTTAGATTGGAGTTTGGCAGAAATTGTTCTACATTACGGCACGACCGAGAAAAGAGTCTGTTGATCATGAAAATAAATGATCGTTGGGTTGTAGAAGGATCTCACAGTTTTCCAACCTGGATATTTCCGCCTGGAAATCTATCGACATTTAAACCATACGAAAATGAATATACATGCCAACAGATTCGTGTTATCAGGGGTCCAGAAAAACCTCAAGATATTTGGCATTTCAAAAATTGGCGTAATAAAGTGCTTAATGCACTCAATTGATGAATGAGATTAAGTACAGCCTGATTGGCGACAACATTGTCTTCATGGTCGAAGATGCGTCAACCGGTTTCATTGGCCGTTTTTTTCGGGCAAAAAAGAATAATACTGATGTTGATGATTGGGTCGCCGGCGATGCGATGCTCTGCGATGCTTTGGGAACACTGCGTTTGTACGGCGAAGATCAGCCAGGAACGGTGCGCTTTGAAGATGATCGCATTATTGTCAAACATGCTGTAGTTGCGGCACTTAGTGAGCGACAGATGCGCACACTCGGGCTTCCAGACCATCCCCCATTCGTTCTATATACAGACACGGAAGGAATCATCGGGTCACCAAGCTTCAAGCTAATAACGCGTTGGCTTGACGCGGGTCTATCGATCACTACAATTAGGCAGGGTGCCTTCCTAAAAACTGCCAAAGGCACGTTCACCATACCTGATCCACTTTACTCTGCGTTGGAGTTAGCCGACAGCTTTGATGCTGGCACTGTAGATTTGCCGGATCATTGGAGTGCCCTTGCTCAGTTTCGCCGCTTGCTTGATTCAGATTCTGATGATTCAGCTGACTCAATTGAAATGAGTAAATTTCTTCGAGGTTTGAGCATCTATACAGGATCAGCCCTATCACTGGCACTCAGGGAGGATAAAGATAGCGTTGATTTCGATCCAGTGCTGTTTAATTCGGATACTTTACGTAACGCAGAGGAAGAAGGACGGCCGTTGATTGAGGCTGATGGGATACTACCGGCGGAATTGCTTCAATCGTTTCAGAATCACAAACATCGTGGTTTTCGGGCGTTCGAGGATGCCAAACGAAGCTATTCACTTGGCCGGAACAACTACCTCATCGTCGATGACGATCTCGAAACTGTTCTACAGGTAGTGCGTGAGAAGCAAAAAGCGGGTTCGGCTGAACGTCGAGCCTTTGCAGCTAATCCGCGGGCGGAATTCGCCGAGTGCATACACAAAAAGTATCAAAAGAAGGTCGGCGACTCAGAATATGAAGATGAAATCACACGAGAAGAAGAAATTGAAGCCCGGGTTGAAAGTCTGTTAATTGAAACATCTGAATACGCTGACCGCGCCATCGGAATCGGTATTTGGCAAAAGCCTAAGTTAGACTTCTTGCGGTCTGAACCGAACCAATGGCTACCGGAAATATTCAGTCTGGAACTTGACGGAGTTCATATAAGACTTGATGCCGATGCGGTATCGAAATTACGATCTAAGGTCAAATCAGCTATCGATGCAGGAGAGTCTGAGGTAACGTATAGAGGAGAACGCATTCCGGCGACACGTCAGGTTCAAGACAAGCTAGATTCAATAATTGGAACCGAAACTCCAAGTCCGCCTTCTGAAATATCTGACACAGAGACTCTTGAAGTCACCGACGACAAGGAACATTCGCAGCGAATAGTGGTACGCGTTAGAGAAAATTTCATCGAAGAAAATTGGTCGCCAAAAATTCCACCGCGTGAAGCAAGGATCGCGGCGATGCCCTCGAAAACTGTGAAAACGCAATTGTTAGACCATCAACAAACTGCACTGAAGTGGCAGATTGAAGCATGGAAGGCCGGTCATCCCGGCATCTTGAACGCGGATGATCAGGGACTAGGCAAAACCCTACAAACGCTGGCTTTCCTCGCATGGTTACAAGATAATATGGCTGAACTTCCTCTGGAAGAACGCAGTCCAATTCTGATCGTCGCACCAACTGGATTGCTCCGCACCTGGGAAGAAGAGGAAAAAAAGCATTTAATGGGGACAGGATTAGGTGCTCGACTAGATGTATATGGGCAAGCAATTCGAAATCTGCGAGTACCGGACCTCCAAGGAAAAGACACAGATGATGGCAGACCGCGCCTCGAATTCAAGGACTTGAACTCAGCCATCGAAAAAGGAAATGGGCACAGGGTTTGGCTTTTGACCACCTATGAGACACTCGCGAACTATCAGCACAGCTTTCGAAAAATAGATTTCTCTGTAGTCGTTTTCGACGAGATTCAAAAAATTAAGAATGTCAAAACGCTAAATTCCCTTGCTGCTCGGTCGACAAAAGCTGACTTCCGAATAGGTCTTACCGGCACTCCGATCGAAAATAATGTTGCTGATCTCTGGGCAATCGTGGATGCTATCTCTCTTGGCGGAAACAAAGAACCCGGCCGCCTCGGTTTGTTACGCGATTTTATTGATCGCTACAATGACATTAGCAAAGAGAAAATGTCAGAGTTACATCACCGTCTGTTCACTCCAGTGAAAAGCGGAGATCAACTCTGGCCTCCAATTGCGCAACGGCACCTCAAAGAAGGTGTAATTGCTGATCTCCCTCGCAAGGATTACCACCTTTATCCGTCCACAATGCCTCGTATTCAAGCCGAAGTTTATGAACATGCTCGTAGTATTTTGACTGACGGTAGAGGTTCGTCACTAAAAAAACTGCATCACATTCGCGGAGTCTCCCTTCATCCTGAACCGCCAGACTCCATGGTAGGAAAAATCAAAGACTATTTTGATCGCTCCGCGCGACTTACTGCGGTACAAAACATATTGTCTCGCATCCGCGATCGCGAAGAACGTACACTCATCTTCATCGAAGATCTACGTATGCAAGCGTTTGTAGCGCAATGGCTTCGATCGGAATTCGGATTGAAAAAAGTTCGCACAATTAATGGCAACACCCCAATTAACAAACGCAAGAAGTACGTCACAGAGTTCCAAAGTCACATTACAGTTGACCGAGGCTTTGATGTAATGATCCTATCACCCCGCGCAGCAGGTGTGGGTTTGACTTTAACTGCTGCGACACACGTGATCCATCTAAGTCGTTGGTGGAATGCCGCAGTTGAGGAGCAGTGTAATGACCGCATTTATCGAATTGGTCAGAAGCGAAACGTAACCATACACCTCCCTCTTGCAATTCATCCGGTTTACAAAGAGAAATCCTTCGATTGCGTGTTGAACGATCTTATTCGCCGTAAACGCTTCCTCGCCCGAGTCGCTTTATGGCCGCCTATTGACAGGAATTCTGACAATAGCATGCTCTTTTCCGGAGTCAGTGGCGCTGAAGCATTCAATCCAGCGGAGATTGATGATCTGGACTGGGAGAGTTTCGAGTACTGGATTATGGATCGCGCGAGAGATAGCGGCGATTGGGAAGTTTCCAACACACCGCGAACGAAAGATGGAGGTGCAGACGCTATACTGCGTAGCCGACATAGAAAAAACACCTCTGTTTTAGTACAGGTGAAACACACGATCAATCGAGAACGCTTGGTGGATGATAACGCTGTTCGTCAAGTTCTGCGCTCTAAAGAAGTCTACGCAGTATCCAATCCTCAGTTCGTCGTTATTACCAACTCGCTCGGTTTTACCAATGATGCTCGAAAGCTTGCACTAGAAAATGATGTCAAACTTGTCGACCGCGATCGCCTCAGCCTCTGGCCGCAGCATGTGGTCAGTTGATGTAGGGTATGATCGCTATTCAAACAGACAAATTGATCTACGTCAGCTCAATCAGGCAATTCGAGTAAAGGAATATTGCGGTTGGCATACGGATGCAAATTTTAATGAAATGGAAAAGGTATCAAATATAGGTATCCTGAATATCTGGTGTTTTGAGGAATTTTGTTACAGCTCCCTAATAAAATCGCTACCCCTCCCAGTATTTAGCAAGTTTTTGATGTCGGATTGATTTACCAATTTGACGAAAAAGGTGCAATTTTAGAAATTTTAGAGATCAATATCAACGATCACCGGTTTATGGTCTGACCCATCTGCATCTAATTCTATGGTGACCGAATTGATAAAATGACGCAATGAGCAGCTGACAAAACAATAATCCATTCGAACGTCTTCTCCTCTGCGTTCTGCAGTGATGCCAGACAGTTCATCGTTACCGCTATGCGCCCAGGCATCCACGTGACCTTCTGGATTAATCACGCGACCGCCGTAATCAGATTTGGGTCCGACCATTCGATCGTACTCTGCCTCGTCCGGGGTGAAGTTGAAATCTCCCATAATTATGGATTTTCTAGGCAGTTCATATACGTTACCTTGATTCCGAAAAACCGTATGGGAAGGATCGCCCGATATGGGACCGCCTTCGCGAACCGCATTTCGGTCAATTTCAAGAATTCGTTCTACCTGCTGCAAGCGAACTTCCTGACTGATGTGGGTGAGGTGAGTGGAATACACCCGGATTTTTTTTGCAGCGCATTGAATCACTCCTTCAAGAGCGCTTCTTTGAATGCTGAGAGGCCCGACAGATGCAGATTTCGGTAGCAGGTGGTTTCTGGATGAAAGTATGGGAGTTCGGGAAAGCAGCATGTTTCCAAACTGACACCTGCGACTTCGGTGGTTCGAACCTTCAGACCCGAGGTCCAAGTAAACGTCAACACCGCCACCATAGACCCAGTAGTGAAGATCCAGACGTTTGGCTAACTCCGTTGCCTGATCTTCAAAATTTGAAAGAGGAATAAACCTGGCAACTTCCTGCAAGGCGATTACATCGGCATCTTCTACAGTCGATGCAATGCGATCGAGATCGATGTTTCCATCTAAACCTCGACCAAACTGAATGTTGTAAGTCGTGAATTTTATAATGAATCTCGGTATTGTTTAAATTAACAATTTCAATTAAACAAATTCGGTTAAACCGAACATATTACCCTCAAAATCAGCTGCAACTGCATACTTGCCAATCGTGGGTTCCGAATATACTCCCGCCACCAATGACCCTTTCCATCGTTCGATGGTTTGCAAACTATCGTTCATGTTGTCGACTCGAAAATAAGGCAGCCATAGTTCGTGATTTCCAGCCTCTGCCAATCGATCATGGATCCCGCCGACGATCGTATCCTGATACTTGCAGAGCCAGATATCGCCTGTGCTGATAGTCTCATTTTCTACTGTCCAATCGAACACTGAGCCGTAGAAATCTATGGATGAAGCGACATCACTTGTGATGAGTTCAAACCAACAAAGAGTGCCGTGAACACCTTTGATCTGAGATCCTGAATGACCCAACTGCTGCCAGATCATAATCATTTTTCCTTGAGAGTCACCACAAACGGCCATTCTTCCTGCATCCATAACGTCCATGGGACCTTTGTACACCGCACCATTGGCGGATTTGAACTTTTCAATGGTCTCATCAACATTCTCAACCAATACATAAGCCATCCAATGGCAGGGACCTTCAAAGTCACATCCCTCTAACGAAGCCATTCCAACGATGCTTGTTGATTCTGGTGGATTTGCATTGAGGTCGTGACATGCCAGTGAATAGACCAGCTGACCTTCATGATACTGATCGACGAAATTCCAACGGAATAGTTCAGAGTAGAATTCTTTTCCTTTCTCCCAATCTAGGATAAATGTATCTGACCAACTGAATTCATGTATGCCCATGTGACCTTCTCCGCGGCTGGTAAATCAAATTGTTCGGGATATTAATCTTACACGAAATAATCAAGAATGGATTTAAGAGTCATTCTGATTCGAAGAAACTGCTTTCCAGTTCCATTCGTCGAGAACAGAATATATACATACTGAACATCACGACTGAGATGAGAGTATTTCAACCCAATGTTTAACCGGTACTGAAGATACGGTGCTTAGATGCAGCAGGCAGCCGATATTGGATGTGACGATACATTCGGGCGCTTCAGCTTCCAAATCTTTAATTTTCTGTTTCAGCAGCTGTTGGGACAGCTTAGGCTGCAGGATGGAATAGGTCCCAGCCGACCCGCAGCAAAGATGAGAGTTTCTGACCGTCAGAGTATCAACTCCATGACGATTTAGAATCTGTTCAACCGAATTGTTGATTTTCTGTCCATGCTGTAAAGTGCAAGGGGAGTGAAATGCCACTGATCTGGACATTGGATTGCTTCGATTTCCGGATGCTGTCTGCTGAATTTCTGAGATGTCAATAGTAAGCGACGCGATTTTCTGGGCCTTACTGGAATAATTCGGATCATCACGCAGTAAATGAGCGTACTCTTTGATGGTGACTCCACAGCCGCTTGCGGTGGATACGATTGCTTCGGCGCCAGCTTCAACGTTTGGCCACCAGGCATCTATGTTTTTTCTTGCCTGTTTCAAGAAAAACTTCTGATCATTCAAATGAAGCCCCAACGCACCGCAGCACCCGTCCTGAGTACGAACGGCTGCGATGCTATGAGCGTGCAAATAACGGGACGCCGCACTGTTGATGTTGGGCTTGATCACTCTCTGAATGCATCCTTGATGAATAATCATCCTGCGTGAATGTTCCGAATGAATCCAAGGAACTTCCCGTTCTTTTGCTGGGATTTTCCGCCGCAGTTTAGTCGGCAACAGCCACTTGATGCTGTGAGCAAAACCCAACAGCAGCCGAGTGATTGCAGTATTGGGAATGATGAACACCATTGCTGCTCGAATGAATCGGTCAAAAACGTTCCTTGGAACCTGCTCTTCAACGAGTTCTCTCCCAATTTCCAACAACCGTCCGTACTCAACTCCCGACGGACAAGTGGTTTCGCACGATCTGCAGGTGAGACACCGGTCCAAATGCAACTGCGTACGGTGCGTAGGCCGCACGCCTTCCAGAACTTGTTTCATCAGATAGATTCGACCGCGGGGACTGTCCAGCTCATTGCCCAAGACCTGATAAGTGGGGCAGGTCGCAGTGCAAAACCCACAATGCACACACTTGCGCAGAATCGATTCTGCGATCTGGCCTTTTTCTGTCGTTCGAATAAAATCTGCTAAATTGGTCTGCATCGAATCAGCGTATTGCGATATGCGGGTCTGTCGCTAAAGATCAGCGTACAAGATTCCAGGGTTCAGAATTCCTCTTGGGTCGAAGGAACGTTTCAAATTTCTATGAATTCTGCCAACAGGTTCGGATAATTCACTAAAGAAATTGGATGACCACTGTGAGTCAGGGCGAAACATTGTCGCATGACCCCCGATACTTCTTGCGTAGTCAAAGATGGTCTGTGGCGATTCATTGCTGTACATCCATCGCAAAGCTCCAGCCCAATCAATCAGGCAGTCACCTTTAAGGCTCACGGATTTTGCAACTGCCGGCAAGGACAGCCTCCAGAGTGAATCCGACCTGTCGAAAAATTCAAGTTTATGTTCTTTTAAGTGAGCCCAATAAGTTTCACCATCCGGGTCCAAATCTCCTCCGATCAGTGTTTCTGCAATTCGAGTTCCATTTACCGTTCCAGAAAGGCGAATCCGCAGTTTGCCGTCCACATGACTCATCGCCGATATCGGCAGTGACCGGCGCGTCCAGCGCGTCATGTCCTGCAGAGCCGACTGTTCGCCGGTTTCGTGAATCAGAGTCTTTTCCACCTCATGCATTGGCAGCACCTTCATGGAAATTTCGCTGAGGATGCCCAATGTACCCAGAGCGCCTACCATCAAGCGGGATACGTCATATCCCGCTACATTTTTAATTACTTGACCACCAAAAGAAAGCAGTTCTCCTTTACCTGTAATGCATTTGATGCCGAGTACGAAATCTCGTGCTGAACCAGCAAATGGGCGTCTCGGACCGGAGAGTCCGCAAGCGATCGTGCCTCCGATGGTTGCGTCATCACCGAAAGCTGGCGGTTCAAACCCCAGCATTTGCCCGGATTCGCCAAGCGTCTTTACGATCTCCCTGAGTTTGGTGCCCGCGCAGACGCTCAATACCAATTCCGAAGGATCATAGGACAGGATTCCTTCGTTTTCTGCAACATTCAAATGGGTGCCCGCGACCGGACGCCCTAGGAAAGACTTGCTTCCGGAACCAATGATCCGAAGAGGTTCGGAATTTCGATAGGCGGATCGTACGACTTTGATCAGCCGTTCGGTTTCATCAGTACCGGACAATTTAAAATCTCTCGATATTCGGAAACGGCAGATTGCCGCGATGGACGTGCATGGCATTGAATTCCGCGCAACGAGCGAGAGTCGGGACCGCCTTGCCAGGATTTAACAGGGAATCCACATCCCAGGCGGCCTTTACCGCATGAAACTGTTCCAGCTCAGAATTTTCAAACTGGGAACACATCGGACTCAGCTTTTCGACACCGACTCCGTGTTCACCAGTTACAGTGCCACCGACTTCAACACAGAGTTCCAAAATTCGATTCCCCATCTCTTCTGTAAGTTCCAGCTCTCCTGCAACGTTCGCGTCGTAAAGGATCAATGGATGCAAATTCCCATCACCTGCATGAAATACGTTGGCAACTCGCAATCCGTATTGTTCTGAAAGCTCATTGATTCGAGTCAGAACCTTTCCAAGTTCTCTGCGCGGAATGGTTCCGTCAATACAGTAGTAGTCGGGTGAAATTCGTCCGACCGCAGGAAACGCCGCCTTGCGTCCAGACCAAAATCGCTGGCGCGTCACATCATCTCTCGCAATCCAAGTCCTGGTAGAATTTTGCTGTTTGAAAATCTCATCCACTTTGTGAATTTGATCTTCGACTTCTTCCACCGTTCCGTCCAATTCACACAGCAATATGGCCGCGGCGTCTACTGGATAACCTGCATGAACAAAATCTTCCGCAGCTTGAATGGCGTATCTGTCCATCATCTCCAAACCGGCCGGTAAAATTCCAGCGCCGATGACTGCGGCGACTGCCTCTCCAGCTCGTTCGACATCATCGAACGCCGCCATAACAACTTGTGCACAGGGCGGAATGGGAAGTAGTTTGACAATGATTTCCACGATCACGCCGAGCATTCCCTCTGATCCTGTGAGTAACGCAAGTAAATCATAGCCTGGTGAATCCAATGCTCGACTGCCAATGGTAATCAAGTCACCATCAACGGTCACCACTTTTAACTGAAGGATGTTGTGTCCTGTCAGGCCATATTTCAAACAGTGAACTCCACCTGCATTTTCGGCAACATTTCCACCGATTGAACAGGCAATTTGTGAAGAAGGATCCGGAGCGTAGTACAGGCCTAGATGCTGAACCGCTTGGGAAATTGCCAAATTTCGAACACCAGGCTGAACTCGAGCCGTTCTGGCATCCGCATCGATTTCCAAAATATGATTCATTCGAGTCAGGCTCAGCAAAATTCCATTCTCTAGAGGAAGAGCCCCTCCTGAAAGACCCGTTCCAGCTCCGCGGGTGACAATTGGTACAGAGTATTTGGCACAAGCCTTCACAACGGCTTGAACTTCCTCAATCACAGCTGGGAGAACTACCATCAACGGCAGCTGACGATATGCCGTCAACCCATCGCACTCAAATGGACGCAGCACTTCATCCTCTGTAAGCACTGCTTCTTTACCTACGATTTTCCGCAATATCCGCGCAAATTCAGCCTTGGAAATCGTTTTTTTGTTGACATTTTTCATAGTGAATTGAGTGCAACGAATCTCAAATTAAAGGTTTCGCACATTATATTGAATTTATGCCTGGGTCCAAGAAGCGAACTGTCAGAAATCGGTTACGAAACCACATTCCTTATCAAATTTCCAAATAAAATAGAATCAATCAAGTACGGAATTACACTATCGAATGACTATGCATAGGCAATATTCTCTTTCAGATCGTTTTCTGGAGCATGCGGACAGCATGCTACGTACGCTTTTCGCTTCCCCTGAACCGAATCGACGTTCGCCAGATCACAATTCAACCGGACACAACCTCACCGAGTGGGAAATCGATGAATCAAAGCGATTGATGAGAGTGAATCACTCCGGAGAAGTATGCGCCCAAGCCTTATATCAAGGGCAATCCGTCACCGCTCGAGATTCAAAGCTGCGCGAGACATTTCAAGAGGCAGCGGAAGAGGAGAACGATCATTTAGCCTGGTGTGAGCATCGAATCAAGTCACTTGGTGGTCGTACCAGCGTGCTCAATCCATTTTTTTACGCCGGCTCATTCACGATAGGCGCCTTTGTTGGGGTGTTGGGCGACCGAACGAGCGCTGCTTTTCTAGCGGAAACAGAATACCAAGTCGTAGATCATCTTGACGGTCATTTAAATCGCCTGCCGGTCACTGACAAAAAAAGTCATGAAATATTGACGCAGATGCGTGAAGACGAACTCAGCCACGCCAAGACTGCGGAGGCTGCGGGCGCGGACGAGTTGCCCGACCCTGTGAAAGGATTGATGAAGTTGATGTCTAAATTTATGACGCGCTCAAGTTACTGGATTTGAACGACGCTCCTTTAACTTCTTCGGACACAAAATTTCAATCACTCTTCGGGAATTTCGTGGAATTCACCATCATCACCGAAGAATCGATTGTTTTCCTGATCGTAAAAGTTTGAATTTCCACTCGCTTGCAGCAGTCGCAGCATGCGAGGTATTTCTCTGCCTTCAGACTGCAGTCTTTGAATGACCGCCTCGTTTCCGAACGAATCCAACAATTGGAAAGGACCTTTCTGCCAGTTAAAACCCCACCTCATCGCACGATCGATATTGACAATGTCATCAGAAATTTCTGGAATCAGATCGGCGGCGTAGCAAAGAGTTTCCGAAACCAAATTCCAGACAAACTGCCCCTCACTACTGGATTCAAACATCAAACTACATGGGTCTTTTTCGATTTTAAATTTCTCTGCTGGGCTCCAATTCCCACTTTCGGGGTCGAATTTTTCCTTTAATCGACTTCCATCTTCATTCTTCAACATACGATAGAAACCACCGCCAGTTTTTCGACCCAGTTGACCCGAGGTAAGCATCTCTTGTTCTTTCTCCGGCAGCTGCACATAAGCACGCCCAACATCATCTTGTGGTAGATTTTGGTCTAAGTTGTCAGCGACCAGCCGCATCACATCCAGACCAACCAAATCAATCAATCCAAACAATCCAGTTGAAGGTATTCCCATTGAGACACTCATCAACGCATCCATGCGATCGACTGAAACACCGTATTTGCGCGCTTGACCGCCTTTATGCAAACCAGACAACATCCAAAAGCAGCCAATTCTGTTACCGATGAAATTGACGGTATCTTTCGCGACAACGACCCCTTTTCCCAAAGTATTCCTACAATAATCTACCAGAGAATCTACGACATCAGATGTTGTATCTTCGCCTGGTACAACTTCGAGCAATCGCATGACCTTTACCGGATTGAAAAAATGAGTCACTGCGACATCCTTGTTGAATTGCTCTGACATGCCTGCGCAGATGGAACGCAGAGGAATACCGGAGGTGTTCGTCGAGACAACCGAACCTGGCTTGCGGATTTGTTCCAGTTTAGAAAAGATGGATCGTTTTATTTCTAAATCTTCAATTACCGCCTCACAGATCCAGTCTGCTTCCGCAACAAGCTCAAAAGATTCATCAAAACTCCCTGTGGCAATCAGATCAGCTGCACCAGGGTCGTCCAGCATAGGAAATCGACCCAACGACATTCTTTCTTTTCCCTTGTCTGCAAGTTCTTTAGTGAGATCTAGCATCGCTGTCTTACATCCCGCAGATGCACAAGCTGCAGCGATACCCGTACCCATTGTTCCAGCGCCTAAAACAGCTACAGATTTAATTCTTCGATCACTCAATTTATTACCTCATTGATATTCAAAATAACTTCGGCAAACATTTAAGCCGATTCCGTAACCCAACCTCCCTCTTTAAAGATCGGACGTTCGTTGATCGGCCAGTGCAGTATCGCCGCAATAACTCCAAGTGCGACACATATCCACCACACTACATCATAGGAATTAGTCGTATCGTGTAACACACCACCCAGCCAAACTCCAATAAAACTGCCTAATTGATGACTAAAAAAGACAAACCCAAATAATGTTCCCAAATACCGCGGCCCGAAAATCTGTCCCACGATTCCGGAGGTCAGAGGAACTGTGGCTAACCACAAAATACCCATCGAAGCAGCGAATACCAACGCACTGACCACAGTTATTGGCAATGTAATAAAGACGGCAATGGCGACGGCCCTGCCTAAATAAATCAAGCTTAATACACTCTTTTTGGTGTATCTGCTCCCTAAATAACCTGCAATCAAAGTGCCAATCAGGTTGAATAGTCCAACGAGAGAAAGGGCCCACGCTCCTATTCCGCTTGGAAGTCCGACATCGCTCAAGTACGCCGGCAGGTGTATTCCAATGAACGTAACTTGAAAACCGCATACAAAAAAACCGCTCGTCAGGTAAATGTATCCCGAATGCCTTGATGCCTGAACCAACGCTTCTTTCAGAGTCTGTTCCGGACCTGAAAATTCAGGTTTGCCAGATAATGCTGCAGCAAGTGGAATGACAAGCAGCATCAGTACAGCTAACAGCATTAGGGTGAAAGACCAGCCGTAGGAGGACACGAATGACTGCCCGACGGGTACCAGAATGAACTGTCCCATTGAACCGGCAGCAGATCCCAAACCCAATGCCATGGAACGATGCCTTGCTGGAACCGCGCGTGCAATGACGGCCAGCACCACCGCAAATGTGGTGCCGGAAAGTCCAAACCCGATCAGAACACCATTGGAAATATACAGACCCAGTGGAGTAGAAGAAACAAGCATCAAACCGAGTCCAGCGATGTAACACAGACCGCCGACTAGAATCACGCGACCTGAACCGTACCGATCTGCAATTCCTCCGAATATCGGTTGTGAAAAGCCCCAGAATAAATTCTGAACTGCAGCCGCAAATGCAAATACACTTCGACCCCACTCAAACTCTTCGGTGATCGGAACCAAGAAAATGCCCATGGTGGAGCGTGTTCCAAATCCAATGAAAATGACCAATCCACCGCAGATTACGATGATCAGAGGATGCCACCAACTGAACTGGGACCGACTGGATTCCATGAACGAAGATTGAGTACCGAGAAATAGAACGCTTTATTATTATGTAGTCTGCTGCGGCGCCGCGGCATTAAGTCAAACACTGACCGCGAATGCACGAACAAAAATTAGATTATATTCGCACTTTATCGAACTTCACTGAACTTGACGATTTTAGTTCTTCCCATCAGAGGCCATCTTTAGAAGATTCGAGGAGAGGATTGCATCAGGCTGGAACAGTAATGGAGTCCAGGTGCAAAAAAAGAAAGGGAGTAACACCGATGAATTGACAGGCGGCAAGTCAGTCCAATTACTTGAATTTCTTAGAAGATTTTTGCTTTTTTGATTTAAGCTGTCATCTCGGAGCTATGCAACAATCCAGCTTACAAACAAGATAAAAAGACGCAGCGTAGTACTCAGTACCGACTTGGCGAATCATCTTCTTACCAGAGCGGCTGTATTACTATCGTACCAAATTCATTTCAAACGCTAAATTGGGGAGTTACATTTGCATTATGTCTTGTCCAATAGGATCATGGTGAGGAAAGCTGGTTTCTGAACCTTAGAACAATGTTTTTGATACCTAGTTTGGAAGTTTAATGAGCGCCAAACGCTCACACTACCTGGTTTAACCAGCTGCTGATGATCATTCGCGTCGGTTCGATTGCAATCGATCGGGCAATTGCTTGATAATTCGTAAAATGAGTTATCAAATGAACGATTGTAAGAGACTCAGACAATGTTTTTGGGTTTCAATCAATTCCAAATTCTCATGAAAATCTCCACAGCGCAACTGCCTCGGTCGTAAGATTCAATCTTCTCGACCGAAACAGCGATGATACAATGTCAGAAAATCACGAGTGTAAGGAACAATTGGACCTAGACATGCAATCCTTAGTCGAATTCCATTTCCAAGAAGCACTTTTGTTTAAGAGCCTAATTTTTTTCAGAATGGAATAATTGGTTTGTTCCGTGGTATTCTAGTTCTTGTATTCTTCTTTTTATTGGTTTCCAATCAAAGTATCGGACAGTCCAATGATGAGGCTTCAGGTGATGCTCAAAACGGTATCACTGTATCTGAATACTGCGACAAGTTCGCCAGGAAGTACTTCGAATCCCACCCAAGTGAATACCTAGAGAATTCTGCAATAGCAGTAATGGAGTCCGACGTTATAATGTGGTTCTCGAATATTTTTGCACCGGCAGATTCCAAGTTTACATCTGGATATGACTGTAAATTTCAGGCGAGTAATAAAGAAGGAAAATTTCAAGAATTTTCAGTCAGCCTATTTTTAACAGGAACACTGGCATTTGCTGAGTACACGCAATGGGAAGACCTTCAAATCGTTCCAATTGAGTATGTGGTGGACTTGAATAACTCTCGAATAGGTTATGGGGTTTTCAAGTACTTGGAAACTCCTTGATGTCTGAAAGTATAAATTCAGACTCTGAATTTAGTCGAGGATTATGTTCATCTAAGAAGCAGTGCCTATCAACATAAATCGCTGTGCGATTTTTTCTCTAGAAACAGCAAAGGGAGCAATGCCAACAAGCTGACAAAAGAAAAATCTAGTGTCGAATTTCTAGAGTCAGCTGTCATGTCGACGGCATTTCGAATCAATTTACGAATTGCGTAGAGGGGTGACTGCGCTCCGTCATGGAGTGGCGATTCAAAAGGACTGAAACGTCCGATGTTGGGATGGCATAGCCGACAGTTCGACTAAGCTTCGAATGTCCTGTGGCGATTGAAAGTAAGTGCAACCGAATGTGAGCTCCGCATAGTTTCTCTAAGTCCCTCCTTTAGATTCAATTCCAATAATCGTGTTCGAATTGCTTAGTAAAGTTGGCATTTCGGTTACTTTCATAATGTTCCACACCGATTCCAATTGTTGGCTATTGGAATCTAGCGCTCACAAGAGGGGATGAGGAAAGCTGTTTCTTCGGAACCTGTTAACAAAATAACTGGAATTGACAATGCGCAGTTCACTCTGATCAACTTTGAATTCTTCCGTCTTATCGAACCGACATCAGGAACGTACTGCCAGACTGATATCCGAACACTGTGCACCAACATTGTCTGAAAAAAAATTGGTAGCCTGCAGTTGTATTACTGACCGTAGCTCAAATTCATGTCCAAAAGGACTGTTTGTCAAGGATTTAGGCATTTTGATCTGCAAATATGTCAAAATTAGCACTTGAGAATCAACAATTCAATGCTTTCTTTCTGTGAACAGCTTTCGTTGAATCTAAAATATGAACAAACTAAAACAAGCTGCTACCAATTCGTTTCTTAAATTTGATAAACCACTGAATCTTTATGGCAAGTTCCAAATTCTTGAAGTTCGACACGATGTCCCTGCATGCGGGCCAACGTCCCGACCCTGCGACTCGTGCGCGCGCAACTCCAATCTATCAGACTGCATCCTATGTGTTCCGCGATGTAGATCATGCCGCGTCCATTTTTAACATCGAGCGAACCGGTCATGTTTACTCGCGGTTGTCAAACCCTACGAACGCGGTCTTCGAAGAAAGGATAGCCGCATTGGAAGGCGGCGTGGGTGCGATCGCTACTGCCAGCGGACAGGCCGCATTGCATTTGGCGATCACAACCATTTTAGACGCCGGAAGTCACATCGTCTCTTCTCAGTCGATCTACGGCGGTTCACACAATCTGATGTCTTACACGCTTCCTAGATTTGGTATTGAAACGACTTTTGTTCACCCGCGGGATCTTGACGGGATTCGAAGTGCGGTTCGTCCGAATACCCGCTTGATTTTCGGCGAAGTGATTGGCAATCCAGGCTGCGAGTTGATGGATATCGAAAAAGTTGCTGACATTGCCCATTCCCACCAGGTCCCCCTGTTGATCGATTCTACATTCAACACTCCTTACCTGTGCAAGCCGTTTGATCATGGAGCCGACCTTGTGTTTCATTCAGCGACGAAGTTTCTGAGTGGGCACGGTGTCGTGATCGGAGGAGTTCTTGTGGATGGTGGAAAATTTGACTGGATTGAATCAGGCAAATTTCCAACTCTCAGCGAACCCTACAAAGGATTTCACAACCTTGTATTCGCTGAAGAATTCGGACCTGCGGCCTATATCACGCGGGCTAGGAAAGAAGGGGTGAGAGATTTTGGAGCCTGTATGAGCCCAACTACGGCTTTTCTCGTTTTACAGGGATTGGAAACGCTTTCGCTGCGCATGGACCGACATGTATCCAATACCCGCATTCTCATCGATTTTCTCCAGTCTCATGCTGCAGTAGAGTGGGTCAACTACCCTGAGCTGCCTGAACATCCAGACTATGAACTCTGCACAAAGCTGCTCCCCAAAGGCGCAGGAGCTGTCTTTTCCTTCGGAATCAAAGGAGGCCGCGAAGCCGGTCATCGTCTAATTGACAATCTGAAGCTATTCTCTCACCTGGCCAATATTGGTGATGCAAAATCACTGGTCATTCACCCGGCGTCGACCACTCATCATCGCATGGATGCCCGCGCCCTGGCTGCCGCTGGCATATCGGAAGGACTGGTGCGCCTGTCCGTCGGCCTGGAGGACCCTGATGATCTGACTGCAGATATGAACCGGGCATTGAGAGCTTCCCAGAAAGGACGCTGACGACAGAATTGAAGGCGATTGGAATTCAGAGATGAAAATTACGCTCACGCACCATAACGCGTACGCTTTTACAGGCGGAAAGGAAATTGACCTGACGAAACCTTCTGTAATGTTCGTTCATGGGGCGTCACTTGACCATACCGTATGGACTTTGCCCGCCCGCCATTTTGCACGCCATGGACGCAACGTACTTGCCGTTGATCTGCCGGGGCATGGATTGTCGGAAGGATCTTACCTGCCGGAAATCAGTCAATATGCAGATTGGCTGGTTGAAGTTCTTGACGCTCTCGACATTTCGAAAACTGCATTGGTCGGACACAGCATGGGATCCCTCGTTACGCTGGAGTGCGCGGCACGGCACCCGGATCGTATCCGAGCTTTGGCAATGGTTGGAACTTCGGTACCAATGCCGGTAACCGAGCAGCTCCTCAACGCCGCCTGTAATGATCCTTATTCCGCCATGGAATTGCTCACAGCCTGGGGGCATAGCACCGATGCCCATTTCGGTGGAAATGAAACTCCGGGGATGTGGATGATCGGTGGCTTGCTGCGATTGTTTGAAAGAGGCAGACCGGGTGCTTTGTTCAACGATCTCAACGCATGCAACAACTACAAAAACGGTTTGACAGCTGCCAGCAATGTCAAGTGTCCCGCCCTGCTGATTTTGGGCGAACACGACCAATTGACGCCTGCCAGATTCGCAAAACAGCTGGCAGTCCAGATCGAAAACTCGCGCACCGTACTGCTAGACCGCACTGGGCATACCATCATGTCAGAAAAGCCGGATGCGCTGTTGGATGCACTCATTCAAATTGTGTAGTGAATTGTGGATGATTTTTCAGTCTAGGGTGAACAAATGGATCCAGAGCTTAAATTGATCGAAATCATCTCAACTGCCCAGTCATAAGGTTTGAATGATGGAACAACAAGTCATATTTGGTTACGAAATCAGCAAGGAACATTGGATTCTGATCCAGATTCCTCTGGCCTTGATCATCACGTTAATTGTAAGCCTCATCTTTCATCTCATATTCGCTCGATTTGAGAAAGCAATCTCCAGCTTGAAGAATATTTGGACTCGTTCGACGATTCAGTCAATCAAGTGGCCCACCACCTTCCTGCTCTGGTTTTCTGGAATTTTTTACGCCCTGAACATTGTTCGAAAAGAATACGATCTTACTTTATTTGACGCTGTTCCAGCCATAACAAAGCTGGTGCAAATTGCGATCATTACGTGGTTCATCATTCGATTCGTCCACAATTTCCAACGAAACTACATTGCCAGACAAAAGAAAACAGATTCTAAATTCGATGTAACGACATCAGACACGGTATCGAAAGTTCTAATGATCGTTGTAATCGTTCTCGGCGGCATCGTCGGGATGGATGCTCTCGGTTTGAGCATTGCAGGCATCCTAGCCTTTGGCGGCGTTGGGGGAATTGCCCTGGGTTTTGCGGCACAGGAACTGATCGCGAACTATTTTGGCGGATTAATGATCCATATGGATCGTCCATTTAAGGTGGGTGACAGAGTCCGGTCAACGGAAATGGACATTTACGGAACCATTGAAGAGATTGGGTGGAGGCAGACAAAGATCCGCAGACTTGACATGCGACTGCTATTTGTGCCAAACTCGGCTTTTGCAAAAATATCCGTCATCAATATCGCTCAGCAGTCAAACCGATATATTTCCGAGTTCGTTGGGATTCGTTATGACGATGCGCACCTGCTCAAGGGCATCGTTCACGATATTGATGTTATGGTTCGCAGTCATCCGGGCATTGATCCAACAACAAGTCGACTGGCCGTTAACTTTGTGCAGTTTGCAGCCTCTTCACTTGATATTCTGATCAATTGCTATACTAGAACTACAGATTGGGTTGAATACCAGGCCGTCAAACAAGACGTTCTGATCAAGGCCATGGATATTATTATCGAGCACGGCGCGGAAATCGCTTTTCCGACATCCACGATCCACATTGCAGGTGTTGATCAAACGCAGGAACAAGAAACAGTGTTGACGCAGCTCGATCAAAAGCATCAAGCGAGCAATTGATCTATTTTTGAACTGATTCCGGATGTTCCTCAGCCTGCTGTCTGATTTTGGATTTGAACTGCACTTGGAGCAATGCCCGCGCTGTTTTGGATGAAACATCAAAATTTGAGTGACCGGCGGCCCGCAATTGCCCATGGAAACGTTGAAAATCCAACTTTCATGAAACAATTTTCTATAAATATTTGAACAGTCGCATCATGGCGATCTGCTTAGGAGTAAATTGAGAATGGACCTGGGCCTCACTGGAAAAAACGCTTTAATCTGTGCATCAAGCAAAGGACTCGGCAAAGGGTGCGCCAAAGCTCTGGCAATGGAGGGAGTGAATGTTTGGCTGAACGGCCGAACGCAGGCGACCCTGGAAACGGCGGAACGAGAAATAGAGGCTGTTGCGAAAGGAACAGTCAGCAGCGTCTGCAGTGACATTACAACGGAAGAAGGACGAATTGCAGCTCTTTCAGCCACTCCGGAACTTGATATTCTCGTGAATAACGCAGGCGGACCGCCCGTTGGAGATTTTCGCAATTGGAGAATGGATCACTGGCACTCCGCGCTGAACAACAACATGCTTACTCCAATTGAGCTTTTTCGAAGTGTGATTGACGGAATGATTGAACGTGGATTCGGCCGGGTCGTAAACATCACTTCGTCATCTGTGAAAGCCCCGATCACAAATTTGGATCTGTCCAACGGCGCTCGGTCTGGATTAACAGGTTATTTTGCTGGCGCCGCTCGACAGGTCGCGGGCAGCGGGGTTACTGTGAACGCAATTCTTCCGGGCCGATTTGATACTGACCGGCTTCGCGACAGCATGCACTTTGCCGCAGAAAAAACCGGTCAGTCTGTTGACGTTCTTCTCAACAGCAGCAGAGGCTCGATTCCATTAGGAAGATTTGGTTCGCCCGACGAATTTGGCGCGCTCTGCGCTTTTCTATGCAGTCACCAGGCAAGCTATATCACTGGACAGAATATCCTGATTGACGGAGGTCTGGTCCGCCTCAATCCATAAGCAGACTTTTCGGCACTTCGAGTTTCACCGATTCAGGCAGCAGACACAAGCTGTCATCACAAGCCTGCAGTTTTACATCTAGAACAGGCGCCCATGCCGTCTGCCCGACCTTTTGCAGGGTAACCGGGATCACGACTTGGTTTGACCAAACGGAAAGCGGGTCCGACTGAAAGGAAGCATGTATGATTTCCGCAGCTGGATATTCAACATTCTCAACCTTCCATCCCTGACTGGAGATGTCGACTTTTGTCGCGAACAGATTGGAACTCGCCGGCGCATCGGACTGCACATGCCAGCCATCGGCCAGGTCCAGTTCTACGATGACCTGATTCCCTGACGACTGACTCGCAGACTGCCTGACGGATACCTTGGCATTCCCAGATGCCGCGAATTCCTCACTGCCAATCGAACCGCCTCGCAAGTCGTCATGTGCAGCCAACAAATAAGGGAACGAAGAAGGATACTCGGAAATTTCCGCGGCAAAGGCTTGAACCAGCTGCTGCAGACGGTTGGCATAAATCTGCTCCCCCGTACGATGGTAAAGCCTTGACAAGGAATGTGCGGCCACCGAATTGCCTGAAGGGAGCGCTTCATCAAATCGATCTTTATACCTGCTGAACAAATTATCCATGTCATTGCTTGCGGTCAGAAAGAATCCGCCTCTTTTGTCATCCCAAAACAACTCGAACATCTTCTCAGTCAGGGTTTCGCTGCGCTCGAGCCAAATTTTTTCGGCGGTCCGGTCATAGAGACTGATCATCGCCTGAATAAAATACGCGTAGTCGCGCAGTTTTCCTTTTTCTGTAACGACGCCATCCAAGAAAATTCGATACATCTGTCCGTTTTCGTCGAGACTATGATTCCAGATGAACTCCGCTGCCTTCCTTGCGGCGTCCAAGTACCGAACATCCTGCAAAATTCGACTTGCTTGAGAAAATGTGGTGATCATCAGACCGTTCCAGGCAGTGATGGTCTTTCGGTCGAGAAACGGCTTTTCACGACGGTCTCGATACTCTCTCATCGCTTCCAAAGACTCATCCAGTCGATGCAGATACTCATCAGGATCGACACCCTGATCAGCCGCGCTCGACTCTGGCGAGGCGGTGATGCTGAGAATATTTTTTCCTTCGAAATTTCCCTCCTCAGTCGCTCCGAAGTGTTGAATGACAAAATCCGAATTTTCTGGCGTAGACCGTCGAATGTCGTCAAGAGTCCAAAGGAAATACTCTCCTTCCAAACCGCCGCTGTCCGCATCCGTGGCGGAGTAGAAGCTGCCGAATTCATCCGTCATTTCTCGCAGGACGTAGTCCAATGTCTGAGTCGCCACGCGACGATAAAGAGCGGTGCCTGTCAGTTCATAAGCGTAAAGATAGGAACGAGCAAGCAGCGCTTGGTTATAGAGCATTTTCTCAAAATGCGGGATCAGCCACTCGCTGTCAGTCGCGTAGCGATGAAAACCACCTCCCACATGATCTCGAATGCCCCCTCTCGCCATTCCATCGAGCCGAGCCAAAGCACTGAAAACCGCATCCGAATTTTCGTAGCGGACCGCAGCATCGAGCAGAAGAAACAACTCTGCTTCGGATGGAAAACTGTTTGAAGCTGGAGCGAACTCGTCCTTTCGATTCAGTTCCTCGTGGACCTGAGCAATAAATTCTTCAACTTGCTGCCGCCCAATTTCAATGTGCTGATCTGAGCTCAGTCCAAATTGCCGAACCATTTCAGAAACCTGTTTTCCAAACTCCTGAGCCTGCTGTTTCTGAGTTTTCCAAAGATGACTGATTTCCCCCAACGCGGTCTGCAACTGTGGCTCAGGAAGATAGGTCATCCCCATGAATGGATGTCCGTCGGAAGTCAAAAACATGTTCAGCGGCCATCCACCCGGCAGACCCAACACCTGCAGAGCGAGCAGATGAATTTCGTCAACCGCAGGATTTGTTTCACGATCAACTTTGATCGCAACAAAATTTTGATTCAAAACTCTCGCGACTTCCATAGAATCAAAGCTTTCATCTTCCATGACATGACACCAATGACAGGATGAATAACCGATGGATAGAAAAATTGGCACATCCCGCGCCCTCGCTTCAGCAAATGCTTCCTCACCCCAAGGAAACCAGTTGACTGGAGTGTGCGCATGCTGCCTTAGGTAGGGGGAAATGCTCAACAGCAGGCGGTTTGCATAGATTGGTGAGCCATCTTCTCGCAAATGCTTTGATCTGGGGTCGTAGTCAGATGGCGTGAGCGACCAGGCCTCCTGAATTTTCTTTTGAACCTCCGCTGGGAGTGCAGCACTGTTCGGCAAGGTTTCAAATTCAATTGAGCCTGCATTCGCTACGCCGATGCAGCTCAGACCGGCGATCAGGCTGAAGCAGAAAAACAGTGTAAGTACAGTTCGTTTCATTCACTAAACCATTTCCGTGTTATGTTGGCGCTCCTTGCGTCCAATCGACCCCAAATTACTCCGACGATCAATCCTCCAGTATGCGCATAATTGGCAATATTTCCAATGAGTCCGAGCCAGCAGACTACAAACCACACCAATGCGAAAGTAATAATTGCACGCGGTACGACTGATCGATACTCTGTAGGATTGAATTTTTGCTGCATCCAAGCATATCCGAACAAAGCGTAAGCAAAACCCGACATTCCACCAAAAACCGGTCCCGAATAAACGAATTCAGCATAGTTTGAAATCGCAGCTGAAACCAAAAACAACATAAGCATGGTCATGCTGCCTTGTTTTCTTTCAATAGCGCCACCGATTATCCAAACCCACAATAGATTGAACACCAAATGATAAAGATTGAAATGAATGAACGCCGGTGTCCACAGCCTCCAAATCTCACCATTGAGTATCTCTCGAGTTTGGCCTATGGTCTTTGAGATGATCAATATCCAGAGAAAATCAATGTTGGACCCGAATCCAGTCAAGAGAGTAATCACCAAAGTCACTGCGGCCAGTGAAATGGTTACCGGGAGCAGCCTGAAGTACAATCGCAGAAACGTTTTGCAATTCATTATGACTAGATCTAGCGCCGTCATTTTAGATTGGATTGTTTTGTATCGAGCTGGTTCGAAACATGCTTTTTTTCCTAATTTGTGCGAACTGACTCGATCAGTCTCTCAGCAGTTCAATTCGGTCAGATTCACCGAGAGTAACAAGCCTACCATCCAAGGTCGTAAATGTGCGCCCCTTGATGTTTTTTTGCAAAGCTTTGTAGGTCGTCGTGTTTTCCACGGAACCGCTGATTACTCGAATGCTCACGACCGTATTGTCCAGCTGCCATTTGTAGACAAAAAACGCGCATGAAGTCAGTGCAATGATGCCAGCGAATGAATACAGCACCCAGCGAGTCGTTTTATTGGGTTTGCTGGAAACGGCCCTTGCTTGATAGGCTTTCTTTGCAGACTGCCTGAAACTTGCTGAATAGACCAAAAGCACGATAACAATCGTTATGATTGTAAAAAGAAGTTTGGTGAGCATCAATCGAACTAAGATTGCATGACATGGTTGGTGAACAGCTAATTGTACGATAATTCAGTTTCAGGAATAATTTACGCAAGAAATATTCTTGTATGCAAATTCAAACTTCCGGCCGACAATGCTTTATGATTTAATTTCGATTTCCATCATTTCCTTCGTTATACTGCTTTGTTTTGACTCGCACGCGAAAACCTAGCCTCACCATCTTTCTGGTCTGCTGCGCTCACATACTTGCGATGGTTCCCTTTTCGGTCTATCCGACATTAATCCCGACACTTCAAATGGAGTGGCAGGCAACGAATACCGAAATTGGTTGGGTTGCGGGCGTTTACTTTGCGGGCTATCTCCTCGCTGTTGCCATTCTGGTCCCATTCACAGACCGCGTCGCAGCGCGAACCGTGTACCTATATTCCATCGCACTAACGACGATAGCACCACTAGCTTTTGCCTTTCTGACAGCCGGTGTGGGAAGTGCCAGCGTATGGAGATTCTTACAGGGAATTGGACTTGCCGGAACTTACATGCCGGGCTTGAAAGCTCTGGTTGATTCAGTTTCCCAGCAATTGCAGAGCCGCACGGTCGCGGTGTATACCATGTGCTTCGGTTTAGGCGTGGCGGCATCGTTTTTTGTTGCCGGAATCATGATGCAGCATCTTGCTTGGCAGTGGGTATTCGCCGTCTCTTCCATTGGTCCGTTCATTGCACTATTAATCGCTTTCTTCCATCTTCCATTCGTCCAACCGGATGGACCGAGTGAGAAGTTCAGAATCATTCCTGACTTTCGTCCCGTGCTGGAAAATAAAAAAGCACTAGGGTTTAGCATTGCCTATAGTGTTCATAATGTGGAACTGTTCGTTTTTCGCTCCTGGGCCGTCGCGTTTTTAGTGTTTGCGATGAGCCAGAGGGATGCAGACTCTTTCGGTACGGATTGGAATGCGCCAATTTTGGTGGCTTGTGCAACTTTGTTTGCACAGCCCTTCAGCGTTTTTACCAATGAACTTGCAGAAAAAATTAATCGAGTGAAAGTGATATTAGTCGTAATGCTTCTTGCCGCGGCGGTTGGGATCGCGCTTGGGTTTTCCAGTCAGCAGTCAATGCCCTTGATCTTGGTGTTGGTGATTCTGTATGCTACTCTGTCAATCGCTGATTCAGCATCAATTTCTTCTGCGGTAATTAAAGCTGCAAAGTCTCGGATTCGAGGGACTACGATGGCGTTTCACACTTTGATTGGCTTTGTAGGCGCATTCATCGGTCCTATTATTTTTGGAGTCGTATTGGACCTGGCTGGTGGCGGAACTCAGCCTTCCGCTTGGGGCTGGGCTTTCATGGCGACAGCCGCCGTTATTCTGATCGGCCCGGCTGCAATCCTCAAAACATCAGGCATAATACGTTGAATCGACGAGCCATGACTCTTCAATTGAACCTTCGAGCATTGAATTGGTCGAATTACGCAGACAAACAGATTAGGTAAACTCAATGAAATACATACATCAATTCGCATTAATCTCAAAATATCTGCCTCTTTTGGTAACGGTCTTCTGCATCGGACCGCTCGCGTCAGCGAGTGCTTCCGCTCAATTTCTATCAGACAAAAGAGAATGGCCGAACACTGATTTCGACAATCGAGTCGTAGAACTCAGTGAAATCCAATCCGGAGGCGTGCCAAAGGACGGAATCCCTGCGATTGATGATCCCGAATTCGTTTCTGCCGATATCGCGATGCAGTGGCTGGACGAAAATGAACCAGTCATTGTCTTGGAAATTCTCGGGAAAGCTCGAGCCTATCCATTGCAGATTTTGATTTGGCACGAAATTGTCAACGATGTGGTGAACGGAAAACCAGTTGCAGTGACGTTCTGCCCATTGTGCAATGCATCCATTGTCTTCAATAGAAATCTGGACGGCGAGATTTTGGACTTTGGCACGACAGGACGTCTGAGAAACAGCGATTTGGTGATGTATGACCGACAGACTGAATCATGGTGGCAGCAAATCACCGGACGAGGAATCGTAGGAATATATGCCGGTGTGCGACTGACTCGCTTACCATCACAAATCACTTCATTCAGAGAATTTACCGAAGCGTATCCCAATAGCGAGGTGCTGTCCAGAGACACCGGATTTTCTCGTCGATACGGTGTGAATCCATATCGAGGATACGACGATATCAATAATTCTCCATTTTTTCGAGTGGACCTCGATGATGACCGCCTGCCGCCAATGGAACGCGTGCTGAACGTCACAGTCAATGATCGCCATCGAGTTTATCCATTTTCCGCGTTCAAAACCGAACCTGTAATCAACGACAATTTCAACGGTGTTCCGGTTGTCGTATTTTCAAAACCTGACGCAGCGTCGGCACTTGATGGGGCCGATATTGCGAAGTCGAAAATCATACCGTCCGCAACAGCGTACCGAAGAGAAATTGACGATCTCGTTTTAAGTTTCGAGCAGGACGGTGAGTCATTTTATGATCGTGAGACCGGCTCTCGGTGGAATCTCTTTGGCCAGGCAGTGCAAGGCGAGCTAACGGGCAAACAACTCAAAAATATTAACAGTGGATTACATTTTGCTTTCGCCTGGCTGGTTTTTTATCCGGATTCCGAAGTTTATATGATCGACAACTGAAACCTTTCACTTACGGTTGAAGACGCCGCTCTGAAATCGCTCTGATGCCTGCCGCAGCAGCTTATCGGAATTTAATTTCCCAAATGCTCTGGCGAGTTCAGCTTTCGACATAATCATGGTCTGCCTCATTCCAGCTTACAATAGACATCTTTTGTTGCCTTCAATTACAGATCACAGCGCACAGCCGGATTAACGTATGACCACAAGCGAAGTCTGGCCAATTTTTAGACTCGCAGGGCCGGTATTACTGAGTCGTGCAGGCGTCATATTAATCGTAACCGTCGATGTCGCAATGTGTGGTTACGCAGGTTTAAACGAACTTGCGTTCTATGGACTGGCCAATGGCCCGCAAGTCTCTATGATACTCATTGGAATCGGATCGATTCTTCCTATCGTAATTCTAACCGCCAGTTCCGACGGCTCAGGCAGATACAGGCGATGTGGCCAAATCCTTCGAGTCGGAATTATTCATGCACTCGTTTTGGGAATCGTGCTGGGAATACTGATGCAGTTTGGCGAGGTGTTCTTCCGTCTCACTGGTCAATCCGACGCCTTGTCTGAAGGAAGCGGTCCAGTGCTTGCAATGCATGGATTGGGACTTGGCGGTATGCTGTGCATGGTAGCGACCTCCTTGTTTTTGGAAGGTCTGCAGCGGCCCGTTCCTGCCATGGTGGTTACACTCGGTTCGAACGTAGTGAATTTCTATCTCAACTGGGTGTTGATATTCGGCCATCACGGCGCACCAGCGATGGGGGCTGAAGGTGCTGCACTGGCGACCAGCATTACTCGCTGGCTTTCATTTTTTGTTCTGTTGATATATATCCTGCGAACGTTTGATCTGGCTAAATATGGAATTAAAGGCCCGATAACTCAATTTCGATTGATTTCGAAGCGATTGCGACGCTTGGGGTATCCCACAGCCATTGCTCACGGCATGGAATCTGCGTCATTCCTGGCTATGACTCTGTTCGCTGGATACATGGGTGTTTTGCAAACAGCGGCATGGACGATTGGATTCAACCTGATTACCATCGCTTTTATGGTCGCTCTGGGATATGCAATGGCAGCAAGCGTGCTGGTAGCCAACCACTTAGGACGAAAAGAAATGAGTAAGGCAGCTGCTGCAGGCTGGACGGCAAGCCTGCTGGCGACTATCACACTCATACTTCTTGCAGTTTTGTTTCTCTACATTCCAGAGCATCTTGCTCGCATTTACACAAATGATCCCGAAGTGCTGCTGCTCGCAACTCCCGTCGTATTAGTTGCATCCTTCATCATGATTCTGGACGGCATTCAGGCAGTTGGAGTTGGAATTCTCAGAGGATATCGGAACATGTGGTTCATCACGATGTCTATGATCGCATCATTTTGGGGCGTGATGGTACCTCTTGGATGGTATCTGGGTCTTTACCTTGATGGCGGCCCGGTGGAACTCATGTGGGCAGTTGGTGTGGCCTGCATTGTGGCGATAGCTCTGCTCTTTTCCCGATTTCGATTCTTACAGGTCAAGATTTATCGCGCCGAAAAAAGGATCTGACCCAGATTCTGCAGCAGTGTGATTCCAACTTAGACGCGGTCAGAATCAACAGTTGACTACGCGACTGGTTTTCCCGAGTCCTTATTTGAATTACCTCCCCAAAGACTAAACCAGTTGGTACTCTTGCTTTCTCTTTTTTCAAGAATTTCAAAATCCCGTTTTACGGGACCGGTATACAGCTGGCGAGGTCGGCCAATGCGTTGGCTTTCCTTGCTGCCAAACATCTCTTTCCAGTGGGCAATCCATCCGACAGTTCGAGCGATGGCAAACATCGCGGTAAACATCTGGGTTGGAAAACCAATCGCTCTTAGAATGATTCCGGAATAAAAGTCGACGTTTGGATAGAGTTTCTTTTCAATGAAATATTCGTCCTGCAGGGCGATTTTCTCCAATTCCAGCGCAATTGGAAGCGTCGGATCATTCAATCCAAGTTCGTCGAGAACCTGATGACAGGTTTCCCGCATGATTCGGGCACGCGGGTCGTGGTTCTTGTAGACCCGATGACCAAAACCCATCAATCTGAAGCTATCTGATTTATCTTTGGCGCGATCAATAAATTTTGGAATATTTTCTACTTCCCTAATGTCGTTCAACATACGCAACACCGCTTCGTTGGCGCCGCCGTGTGCCGGCCCCCAAAGCGAAGCGATGCCGGCTGCTATGCAAGCAAACGGATTCGCACCAGACGACCCAGCCAGCCGCACGGTTGAAGTTGAGGCATTTTGTTCGTGGTCAGCATGCAGGATCAAGATTCGATCAATCGCCTTTGCAACAGTCAGACTGACCTCGTATTCCTCGGTGGGCACTCCAAACATCAGCCGCAGCAAATTTTCTGCATAGGTTAGATCGTTCTTCGGATACAGAAAAGGCTGGCCAATAGAATACTTGTATGCATACGCTGCAATCGTTGGCATTTTTGCGATCAGGCGGTGAGCCGCCACCATTTGCTTGATCGGATCGCGGACATCCGTATCATCATGATAAAATGCCGATAGCGCGCCGATGACACCCACCATGACCGCCATTGGATGAGCAGACCGCTTAAAACCACGAAAAAATGACACCAACTGCTCGTGCAGCATCGTATGGTGGGTAATCGAATAATCAAAATCTCTCTTTTCTTCTCTCGATGGCAGCTCACCATGAAGCAAAAGGTAACAAACATCCAGATAATCGGTGTTTTCCACCAATTGTTCAATGGGATAACCTCGATGCAGCAGAATGCCCTCTTCTCCGTCAATAAAGGTAATCTCTGATGAACACGAGCCAGTCGACGTAAAACCTGGGTCATAGGTAAACATACCGGATTCGCGATAAAGTGATCCAATATTTATCAGACTGGGGCCTAAAGAACCGTCCACAATTGGAAATTCGTATTTCATTCCATCCCGATTATTGACTATAGTGACTGTATCTGCCTTCTTTGCAGTACTCTCTTCAGACTTTCTTAGAACTCGTGCTGTTTGGGTCATTTTTCCTCCATAATTCAATTAAACTCTCGACACAGAAATGCAAAACTAGATTTTACCACGCCACAATCGTTATCTATTGCATAAGTCATAAGCAGCGCAACTGGCTAAAATTAATCATCATTCTCACGTTTCAGATCAAAAGTGCAGACATCATTCATTCTTTTTCAAAAATCAGCTTGCAATGCGTGAATTATCAATTTCGACCAAGAACCTAAAACTTGCGGCGCTTACTTCAGGCGACAACTCGAATGCGCCTGTGATTGCTCTGCACGGCTGGTTGGACAATGCAGCCAGCTACATTCCTATTGCGCCTTACCTGGATCATCTTCGCCTCATCGCGCTCGACTTTCCTGGCCATGGAAAGTCCGAACACCGAAAAGGTGCAAACGCCTATCATTTCATTGACTATGCAGCAGATGTCATCCTTGCAGCGGAACGGCTCGGGCTGGAGAAATTCGATCTGCTGGGACATTCTTTGGGAGCAGGCATCGCAGCTCTTGTCGCATCCGCTGTTCCTGAAAAAATCAATCGCCTGGCACTGGTGGAAGGACTGGCGCCCTTCACAGGAAAATTTGAAAATACGACAACTCAGCTTCGACTGCACATTGAACATACGCTGAGGAAATCCAGACCTGCCCGAGTTTATCGCAGCATTGACGAAGCAGCTGCAGCGAGACAGGCGGCGGGCGACCTGTCTGCAGCTTCTGCGCGCTTGATCGCGGCTCGAAACCTGATGCAAAACGGTGAAGGAGGTTTTATTTGGAGAACGGACCGATGTCTGCGCCGAGCGTCACCCATTTATCTTGCTGAAGACCATGTGATCGATTATCTTTCTAAAATTAAGTGTGAATCTCTGTTGATTCGAAGCTCCAGAGGCATCGTTAAGAACTGGGAGCGGCTGAGCGGACGGGAACGGCATATCGGTCACCTGCAAGTAATCGATATAGAGGGTGGGCACCATTGCCACATGGACGCTCCTGAACTGGTCGCCACGCACTTGACCTCTTTTTTCTCGACAATCGATAAAATTGACTGATAATTGAATCAACTGACAGCGTAAATCTGCTTGGACGTCATGGCAAAGCAATTTAAATTTCTACAGAGTGAAAGACTGCCAGATTGGGTGAAAAAGCTTGGGTTGATCGGCTTTCTGTTTTTCTTGATCAAGGGTCTGCTTTGGCTTATCGTGCCAGCACTGCTGATTTATTTTGGAATAGAATACAATTGGTGACCTACAGTCAAACTGGTGCTCGCTGCTCTCAAAACTGATAAAATTCTTTCAGGCATCCAGCTAGATGCCAATTCTTGAGACCAAATTTTTCTAACTTGGTAAATATTCTGAATGCCATCAAAGAAAATTAACATGTACCGTGTGATTTTCCACAACCAAGGGAAAATCTATGAACTTTATGCAAGAAATGTCTGCCAGAGCGATATGTTCGCCTTTCTGGAAGTTGAAAACCTAGTCTTCGGTGACAGTTCCAAGCTGGTCGTCAATCCAGGTGAGGAAGCGCTGAAAAATCAATTTGAAGGGGTCAGTCGCACCTACATACCAATTCACTCAGTCGTACGTGTTGACGAAGTGGAAAAAGAAGGCCCGGCAAAGATGCATTCCTTTGATGGAAAAGGAGTCATTACTCCTTTCCCGTTACCGTTCAGATCACCGGAAGGCGCATCCGGGGATTAAATTCTTCCAATCAGGCTCAGTTTCAACATTAGAGCCTTGGACAGAAAAATTTCAGGAAGATTCAGATTTCTTCAGCTTCTTCCTTTTCACATCCTCCAATTGGGTCAGAGCCTGCACACTCTGCTCCAGAAAGACATTATTTTCATCGGATTTGGAAGAGCACAGATTGTTCACTCCTGTGGAGATGTTCTGATACAGCTGCTTTTGTCGTTCATCTATCTGACTGAGCAGGGATACTGTGTCAACGAAATGCTGACGGACATTTGATCGATATTCGTTAAACTCGTTTTGAAGCTTCTCATATTTGGCTTTGGCTTCTTCATCACCATTTCGGATATGTCCGAATATAAATCCGGCCGCGCCACCAATCACCAGTCCTACGACTAGTGGAATAATAAAAGTCAAACTGTCTAGTGTCATAACTCGCTAAAATATTGACGCGTGCAACGAAGCACCAGCACCTCAGTCAATAACAGAATCTCACACTGCAGATCCAGGAATTGAGATGCCGGTCGGCTCGTCATCTGCGTATTTAATCAAATGCACATATGGAGAACGCCATACAGTCCATTCTCCGGTATCACGGTCATATTCTGAGTTGACGAAACACTTCCAATTTTCATCATCAATATTTTGAAAATCCATCCTGTAATAGTAACCAGGATAACGGGTTTCCTCGCGGAACTGGATATGCTTCATATGGGCGAAGGCAGCTATTAGACGATGATAGTTTTCCCATGCTCTCAGCAATTCATGTAAGTCTTTCGCGCGCATTTTTAAAGAATCTTCGCGAAGCATGTTCAGCTTCTTCTCAGCAATTTCCAGCATCTTGCGATTGGTCTGATACCACGTACTCACACCTGCGACATATTCATCCATGACTTTCTGCAGTCTGAACTGAAACATTTTCGGCGTTATGTAATGGGGATTGATGTCAATTGCTGTCGTATAGTCCTTATGTTCCAGAAAGTTGGACACAGGACGATAAATTTCTTCAACGAGTTCGTCAATGGATCGCGACAGCTGTGGCTGCCAATCTTTGTTGTCTTGAACAAATTTGACCATTGACTTTGCTGCAATTCTTCCCTCGGCGTGTGATCCGGATGAAAACTTGTGTCCGGAAGCGCCTACTCCATCCCCGGAAGTGAACAGGCCCTTGACCGTCGTCATTCGGTTGTAGCCCCAATGGTAGTGTTCCGGAGTGCCTGGCAGGTCGTCTGGGCCTGAACACCAGATGCCAGCGCAGCCAGCATGCGAGCCCAGCAGATAGGGTTCCGTAGGAATCAGCTCAGACATTTCCTTGTCGGGCTCAATATTTTCACCAGCCCAGACTCCACATTGGCTGATGGTCATATCGAGAAAATCTTCCCAAGCCTCCGCTTCAAGGTGCTTGATTTCACGCGGAGTCATGGTTTCTGCCAATTTTGCCATTGCTGAAGGCGTATCTATAAAAATCGGACCTCGGCCTTCGCGCATTTCTTTCATCATCAAGTGATTTCTCAGACAGGTGCCCATTTTGGGACCGTTGGCATATTCGTCGTATCCGTGGTCTTTGAGAATACCGTAATTTCGCACCTGGTAGTCTTCACCAAACGCATTCATGGCCCGTGCTTTGAAGAGCAGGAACCAAGCGCCTACAGGGCCGTAACCATCTTTAAATCTTGCTGGAACGAATCGGTTCTCCATCTGAGTCAGGTGCGCCCCGCATTCTGCTGCCATCGCATACGTAGAACCTGCGTTCCAGACCGGATACCAGGCTCGACCTGTTCCCTCACCGACCGACCGCGGGCGAAATACATTGACCGCGCCGCCTGCTGCCAACAGACAGGCCTTGAACCTGTAGATATACAGCTTATGATCACGAACGCTAAAGCCAGCAGCACCAGCAACTCGATTTGGATCATTCGCGTCTGTGATTAATCGAACAATGAAAATTCTTTCTTCGATTTTCTCGACACCCAATGCCTTTTTTGCTGCTTCAGCAACGATCCACTTGTAGGATTCACCGTTGATCATGATCTGCCAGCGTCCAGAACGAACGGGTTTGCCTCCTTCGGTCAACCTCTTCCCTTCGTCGCCCTTCTGTTTCCATATAGGCAGTCCCCATTCTTCAAAATTGTGAACAGAATCATCGACATGGCGACCAACATCGTAAACGAGATCTTCCCGGATGATGCCCATTAGATCTCCGCGGACGTAGCGAACATATTCAGCGGGGTCATTCTCACCCATGTAGGTGTTGATCGCAGAAAGCCCCTGTGCGACCGCTCCGGACCGGTCCATCGCGGCTTTATCAACCAATTTAATCTTCAGGTCTGTGCTTTCCGCCCAACGCATAATTTCAAAAGCACAGCCACAGGCGGACATACCGCCGCCGATAATCAAAATATCGATTTCTTCTTCTACGATTTCGGGATTTCCAAATTCAAAATCCGCCATCACATAATCCTATATTAGCTCTGGACAAACTGGTCCATATCGCAGGAATGCGTTTGTTTTGTAAATAGCGTTGAGTGATCAGTCAGTTCGTTCCAGTTTACAGAAGGCTTGTTTCGATAAGGTTCGGCAGAACCCTCTGGAGTGGTGCGAATCGGAAACTTAAACCGCTTGCGTTTGCCATTGCGGAACTTAATCGTCCACATGATGGATTCGAAGCCGCAGAATGGCTGCACGGATGCTCCAAGAGGTACGACGTCCGCATAATGTCGAACTTCAATTGCTTGCTGGGGACAGATTTTTACGCATGCGTAGCATTCCCAGCACTGCTCGGGTTCCTGATTGAACGCCTTCATGGCATGTCCCGTCATGGAACCATCTTTGTCCAAGAACATTAAGTCATGCGGGCAGATATACATGCAGGCTACCTTGTCCTGCCCTTTACAGCCATCGCATTTATCGGTTCTAACATAGGTTGGCATTCAACTCAGACTCTCCTAACTGAAAAGCAGACTTGCCAATATTGAATTCTTTAATTGCAATTTATTTTCTGAACCTAGTCATATTTCGAAATTTCATTTCAAAATCTTGCGAGCAAATGAAACTTCAACATCGAATTTCAGTCTGTTCAGGTTGAACTTCGTTCTAATTATAGAGAAATTGCAAAATTTTATTGCTAATTCGAATCAACCCAAATCCAAAATTAGAAAAATATTCAGCCAATAAGTTCGAGAATTTAGCCGGCTTTTCGATGATTCGTACACTGTCTAGCGAGCACAGCCCAATTGTTTTTTCATTTTGCGGTGGTTGAGCCGGTCCATTGACGTATTCGGGGTATGAAGTTCCTTTGACACGACGCATGAATGCCTTCTGCGGTTTCAGAATCGATGTCAATTGGATGTGAGTTGCGCCGCACAAGAGGCTGTGAAAGACCGTATGTTTTGACCTGTTCCCCGCACGAAGTCTAAGTGTGCATATAACATATGCGTAAATTAGAGCGACCCATTGGAGGAACAGGCATGGGATTTTATACGAACATACCCGATTTAGAGCCGTCAGAAGCTGTGACCGCGGCGGTGCATATTGGACTGGATGTGCACAAAGACACAGTGGTGGTTGCGGTAGCTCGGCGGTGTGAATATAGTCGTCGGCTGGAGGTTTTGGATCGCGGTTCGATTGCGAACCGAGCACTGCCGATCAAGCGTTTAGCAACGGCATTGGCCGACGAATTCAAGGAGGAGTTACATTTTGTGTATGAAGCGGGGCCTTGTGGGTTTGTCATTTGGCGTCAGCTTCGAGAGTTGGGAATTTCGTGTGCGGTGGCAGCGCCATCGTTGATTCCGAAAAAGTCTGGCGACCGAGTCAAGACGGACCGTCGGGATGCCAGGGAGTTGGCGAGGCTGTCACTGTTAGGATATTTGACACCGATCTGGGTGCCCGGCGAAGCGCAGGAGGCACTTCGCGACATGGTGCGCTGGCGGATGGATTTAAAACGCAGCATCCAAAAACAGCGCCAGCAGATCAGTCATTTTCTGCTGCGCCACGGACATCCGTACAAGGCGACGAAGTGGAATGAAAAACATTTTGCATGGATGAGGAACTGCAAGTTTGCACAGCCGGCGCAGCAAATCACCTTGGCGTCGTCGCTTGATTCGCTGGAGACGCAGCAGCGGCACCTGGAGGAATTGGATCAGGACCTGATCGCTCAGGCCAAGCAGGGCGAATGGAAGCCGCTGATCGATTCGCTGCGGGCACTGCGCGGCGTCGACTACCTGGCTGCAATCACGATCATAGCGGAAATCGGAGACCTGCGACGATTTCGCTCGGCCCCACAGTTCATGGCTTATGTGGGGCTGGTGCCGAGCGAGTTCAGCAGCGGCGGACGACGACGCACCGGCAGCATCACCAAAACCGGCAACGGCGCAGTGCGGCGGATCCTGGTCGAAAGCGCATGGACCTATCGTTTCGCACCGCGCCAAACGCATCATCTGCAGCGCAAGGCAAAAAACGCTTCAGACTATGCCCGCGAGCGAGCGTGGAAGGCACAAAAACGTCTGTGCGGACGCTATCTTGCCTTGTGCAGAAAAGGTAAGAACCATAAAACCATCGTGACCGCCATCGCCCGCGAGTTGGCCGCATTCATTTGGGATATCGGCTGCCGTGAACTCAACCAAATGCAACCGACAGACACACAATGACAGATCAATGATAGAAGGTGCGGACCTTGGTGGAAAAACCCTCGATAATACTTTGTTGGCTCGTCAGCAGAGGCTGACGATGATCCACGTTGAAAGACAGAGGCAGTTCCGTGACGCAGTACGGTCATGTGGTATCCAACCCACGCATATCAGATTGTTGACTAAGGTCACGTGCCAAGCCCGTACCATCTATCAGGTTGATCAAGCCGAAAGGAGAAACTGACAGTACAACCTTTGAAAGGTCAGTATACAATTAATCCGTAACCGCGAGGGAACAGGTCAAAACATATCAGTATTCTCATTTTCGTAGATTTCTGAATCAGAACAAATATTAATATCAATTATATCAATGGGATATATATTCATAATCCACTAATTTAAACTAATTTGGCAATACTTTCACAGTCTCTGATGGCGGGCACCGGTGTCATCGACATGCAGCCGTCGGGCGCCGGCGATGCCGGCCACGAGCGCCTGCTGGGTTTCATCAACCAAGATTTTCATGCCGTCATTGAGCAGGCGCACCACAGTGCGTTTCGAGATGGTCACATCCCAGTCATTGAGCAGGTCCACGATGCGCGGAACCGTCGATTGTCCTTGGTAATACAAGGACGCGACCAAGCACCGCAGTTCGGGGCCGTAATGAGAACCTTTCACATGCTCGGGCAAATCCGCGGCAAAGCACCTGCCACAAGGCGTCCGCCAGACTTCTCGACGGTATTCGATCAGCAGCGGAGACAGCACAAGTTCCTGAACGCTGTAGCTCTTGAAGCCGATGCGAGTTGAACATTCGGGTACGTTTTTCGCTTTGACCTCAATCGTTTTGCGCTGGATGTTGCCGCTGTATTTTTCGCGGCCGCGCCGACGCTTTCTGCGCCTGCCGTCAGTCGAATTTGAGAGCTTAGCTTTGACTTTGTCATGCATGCGCTGGGCATGCTTGGCTTGAGTTTAGGACACTTGGGCAGCTTCTTCAAACGCTTGATCTCATCCGACAACAACTGCACCTGCTGACTCAGCTTGGCGTTTTGGACCGTCAAGTCGATGTTTGGGCCGTCAAATTGGCGTTTTGGGCTGTAAGGTCGACGGTTTGCAGCTCTTATGCCGCCTGCGCTCGGCGCAGTCTCTGATGGCGTCGGTCACGCTTGGAACGAATCATGACTGTCGTTGAAAATGCCTCAGCGACACCACCTTCACACCCAATTCCATTCACTTCAGCCAACCTCGCAAGAAAAAAGTTCAATCCCAAATTAATCGCCGCAGCTCCCGTTCGGAGCGAGACTCCGAACTGCCGGTCCATGCGAATGAATTGAAAACAACGCAGTGAGTCAAGCTCGATTCATCGCGCGCCCCGCCTCCCGTCAATATCTCTATCCAGACAGCAAAATTACACCCATCTGAATCAAGTCCACAATTTGTTGCCGCTGAAGACAACTATGAAGCCGCGATTTCGTCTTGACATTGACCGCGAAACACATCACTTAAGCTACAGTTATGGGTTACGGTAAATTCCAAAATCGATCTCGGTCACAGACTTGGATTCAAGCAGGCATGGCCCCGATCATTGAAACCCATACTCCAGTTTTGCCCATTTGCACCAGATTCGAATAATTCTGATTTGACAGTACTATCCGTTAATTCAACCAGACCTCTTTAGCAAGTTCATACAACATCTCTTGGCGTTTTATTACACTCTGTTCATTCCAAGTTTTGAATTGTTCAAGTCCAGATACCGCATCATCAATCATCGTTTTTCCAATTTTCGTTCTTTGGAATAAATTGCTAGTCAGTAGTAATTTAGATTCACAATAGGTTTTTCTTTTCCGTGAATATTCCTGATTTCCTAAATACGAGTTGAGTGATTTTTCGATTAACAACAGGTTACCAATCCTTTCTACAATTTCCTCTACTTCAAACTCTCCGAATTCTTTCATTGCCTCCTTACTAGGATTTTTAGGGAAAATATGTTCAATTTCGTAACTATCTATGTAGTTTGACAAGTTTATATATTTTTCTTCACTTCCATAAGCTGCCAATTCAAGATGCTGTGACAGTTTAGCCAAAATGTACTTCACCCGGAATTTCTGAATATCGTTTGTAGTCAATTCCAAAAAAAACGTACTAAATAAATTAATTTTTTTCTGTCTGTCTGCTGCCATTTCGCTTAGCAGATTTGTCAGTGAATTCTCTCCGTCTAATGCTCGAATTTTTTGTGCCCACTGATAGTAGTTGAACTCGATCGTTTGGGATTTTTCCTTTATCAATAAAGAGATGAACATACATTTTTCCAACTCTTGGGCTACCCTATTGAAATCTTCGAAATCAAGTCGCGATGCGGCCAACAATACAATCAAATGCTGTCTGGCGGCTGAACCACCAAGGAGCCGTAAATTTTTGATGTAGTGGTTCTCTTTGTCTGGATTGAAATGGTCTTTATCCTTTTTTAGAAATGCTCTGTAGCTTTCAGCGGCTCGATTCAATTTCGCAACATATTCTTTTGGGAATTCTTTAGCACCGATCTCATCGGAGTTTTTATCAAACCACTTGAAAATTTTCGCCTCACTCAGCTGCCTAACTCCGTATTCGCCTTCGAGTTTATGGTGACTGATGATGTAATATCTCATAAATCGCAATGGATTTTCTTTCATCTCATAAAGAGTGTTGGAAAGAGTACGCCAAGAATCTGTAATTTCTTTAAAAGAACTTTGATTTTCATGCATAAACAATCGATTTTTAATTAGATCAAAAGGATTCAAACCAATGCCTCGTTGATTTATTGTTTCGAATAGCATGAGTGCGCTACTTACATCCTCCGTTGAAATTTTCACTATCTTTACTTTGTTGATTAAATACCCAAAGAACCTTTTGCAATTGTCGGGATTTGGACTAAATTTTTGATTTAGAAATTTTTCGGTATACTCGAATGCGGCTTTGATGTTTGCGACAGCTCCGCTATTCATAGTTTCATCAACTTTTCCTTTGTCAACGATACATTCCAAAATTTCATTGCTATCTAAATACTGTAAAATCAAACGATATTGATTAATTTCCTCTCCGTCGTCGTCGGTGTAAGTGTTCTTCAAAAGATTCTTAATTGAAGAATTAGGAGCCTTACTCAAATTTTTATTTTTAAAGTAACTGCGCAGTGCGCTAAGTAAAATAACAATAGTTGTCAGTCGTTGCTGTCCATCAATAACTTCGAATACCTTGCTTTTCGTTGGGCAGACGACAATGCTGCCAATAAAATACTCCTCAGCCTTTTTGCTATCAAAATCGGCGTTTTCGAGAGGAATATAGACATCAATTAGAAATTGTTCGACATGAGGTGTTTTCCAAACATACTCCCGTTGATATGCTGGAACTTTGTAGAAGTTATTGAATAACCCATTGATACTTGAACTTGTACTTTCGATTGATGTTCCACTCATTGTTTAAGCTCCATTTCCATCTAATAATTTGTCTCATCGACCACGCAGCAATTCCATAAGACTTTCTACCTAGTTATTAGATCACAAGAAATAAACTGATCAATTTATTTGGTGAGTTTTTAAAAATAATCAGCGAAGAAGTTCAAAATATTATCCACTCAAGTTTCTGTAATCAAAATCCTCTAAATCAGCCTAACAAATCTGTTGCGTCATCATCTAATTTGAGAGTGAGTAATTCCAATTTAATGGAGCCCTCCAAGAATTCTTCGATTTGCCGTTCAATGGTCTGCGTCACTAATCAAAACCTGGCACCCGCCCAATCGCAAATGGACCACTAACAATGACGCTAGTAAGGCCGTGGCGCGCACGGCAAATTTTTGTTGGACCCATAGAACAATTTTGCACGCTAAGATGTGAGAACAATGCGTAAATTTGATCGAAACAAGAGGTATGTTTGCGCGCCTTTCGTCGAATTTCATTCAATCAGGGCAGGTTTCAATCGGTTGCTGAGCGAGTTTTCCGGCGATAGTTTGGATCCGGACACAGTCTGCCTGTTACGGCGACTGTGATGCCGGCCGGAGGAGTGATGGCTGCGATGGCAGACGGCGCGTCGGCTGTGCGCCGTTTCAACTCATTGTAAAACGGCCGCGCCGCGTCGTCGGGTGTTCTTGGTCAGACGCAGATAATCAAGCAGCAGACGTGCGTTGCCGTGCAATTCGCGCATCGTCGGCGCAACCAGTTTGCGGTATCGTCTGATCACTGCGATCGCAAAGCGACGAAGTGCGCTGACGTTCTCAGGCCCGTGCCCGCTGCGGATGCGGCAGTGGTCCTCGTTCCAATTGTTGGCGTCATCCAGGATGCGATGCACGGTTTCGATCGACCAGTGTCCGCGGTTGTAGCCCAGCAAGGTCTGAGCATCGGCCTGATCGGCACTCAGCGAGGTGATGCCAACGCACTCTTCAACGGTTTGTTTGTACTTTTTACGTTTGCGGTAATGCTTCACGGTGCGGCGGACGTGGAACACCTGCGCAATGCCCGGAAAATCGAATTCGGCGTTCAGATCGTGCGTCAGCTCACTGCTTACCCAGATCTCTCGCAGCTCGCAACGACCGTGCTGAATCTTCGGCGCCTTACGTCTGGCGTCGGTCTCATCACCGGTAAGGGTGCGAAAGTCCGGTTCAGCCTGCGGCTTTATGCGCTGCAGTTCCTTGAAATAATAACTCACCGCGTCGTTGAGATTTTTCTGGTTGTCTTTAAGGATGAACATGTAGTCGGCCTCTTGGTCCAGCACCTGCCGCGCGATCTTGCGCTGCGTCAGCATCGCATCCGCGGTAATCACCTTGCCTTTCAGATCGGGTATTGATTCGAGCAGCGGAACGCACACCCCTATCTCATTGGTATATTTGCTCTTTTCTGTGGAATTTTGCTTCAGTTTCGTTTTTTTTACCGAGAGGCATGCGGGTGCGGTGCCCGCTGGCGCCCAGCACATGAAGCTGCCGCCCGTTCTCGTCAATCGCACTGCGCAGTGTTTTTCCATCAATGGCGATGGCCGCGTCAGTGCCGTCAATCGAAATGCACCAGTTGCGAAGCGCGGCATCGAACTGCTCCGGGTCGATCTGCACCAGCACATTGCGAATGCAATAGACGCTGGGACGCTGCAGTTTGCCGCGGCGCTTGCCGACCTTGAAATACTTGAGAACCGCATCCGACTGCTTCTGCACCCACTCGCCGATTTCCTGATAGCCGCGGGCGCCGCTCAGCGTCGCTGCCGCCGCGATCGCCAGCAGCGTCTCCAGACGGTAGCGCTGACCGCGCGCCTTGCGCGGATCTTCGATCGCTGAAAAATAATCGAGTAATGTTCTGTAATCTTCGCCGCCATACATTTTGTGACAGACTCCGTTTCGGTAATAGTGAGAATCCAGATGCGCCCCAGCCAGCAGCTGACGCGCGTTTTTTTGAAGCGGCCAGTCTCGCACCACTTGGCGCGCCAGCAGCGACAGCGTCCGCGAGGCCAAATTCGGAATCGACTCGAGAACCACAAACCGCGACTGATTCGTGATCAGATGCAGTCGAGCGATGCGATCCCGACGATGCCAGCCCAGCCACTCGTCTCGAACCCTGCTTTTCAGCGCCGCGGCATAAAATGAACTCAACGCAACCCATCGACCTTGCAAAACTGCACCATAAAATGCACTTTCGCCTATCTTGTAAGGCGCCCCAAGATAGTGATGCTCGCGCATCCGCGCTAAAAACTCCGCTTCCTCGTCGCGTTTGACCGCTTCAATAACCAGCTCCGACAAATCCATCTCTCACCGATTCAGTTCAACTCTTGACGGTTGAACTATGTTCGAATCAAAGACAAAAGTGCAGCTTCGAATGCAAATTAATTCATATCAAGCAGCTCGCTTGACTAAAAATTAGCCCTGCCGTGGCGCGCCTGAAAACTCGAAAAGTGACTGAAGACGCCTGTGTTTACCCGCTACTGAAGGTCATTCGCGTTGGTTCGATTGCAATTGCCTAGGAAAATTATTGGAAACTCGTAATGTGAGTCATTAACCCAAGTTCCGCACTTTTACCGATCAATCAACCATATTAACAATATTTGTTAGAAGATATTTTTAATAAATAATTATTTGTAGTATTTACATTCTAATATCTTACAAATATTATTGTTTATTAGTAATATCTTTTCTTTTATAACTCAAGTAACTTAATGTTGTTACATGTACAGTGATACAGCCCTCCAAACAGCCACTACAATCCTCTATAATTACCCCATTGACAATACTCTTTAAGATCATGTTCATCAAACCCGTAGTTTCCTACACCAACAAAAAACAATACCCAGATGCGCCTACCTACTGGTCAGGCGTTGAATATGAAGGCGGAATTGCAACGAAAACGCTGGTAAACGAAACTAAAGAAAATGGCGCGAAATGTTGTTACATGTACAATTCAGTCATTTTCAAAAATAACATGATATCAATGCTTTAGGAGAATTGTTTTTGAGTAGTGCGGAACTAGGGAGAAGACATTTTTAATATTTCAACAATTCGACCGAGTAAGCGGGGTCGTTACCGGGCCCCGCTCCTAACAGACCCGAGCGTGCGCGATTGACGCACTCGGTTCCTCATGCAACAGGTTCGCTCAACGGGCATAAATCGAATGCACAACACGCGCAGAAGGCAACGGAAAGTTACGCAGAACGGCCGCCATACGTATCCCGTTCAGACGACCGTCACGGCTACGGCGCGATAGCGCCATCTTCAGGTGCGGGCCGGCAACGCTGCACAGCATCGGCATTGATATTGACGCAACTGCACTGGCTCGCTTGCGTTTTCGCCAAGCATAATAATCGCATTCTGAAATTTCTAACACCCGACGCATCAAGCGGATCGTGAAGTTCTTTCTCTCCGTCTCGATAAACTGGTACGCCTGCTTCCACCACACTCGATAGCACTGTCGGCGGCGAACTAGGCGGCCGCTTTTTTTAAGAATGAATTTTCCTGCTTCAATTGTTCATTAAGACGCTTTAACTGACGCAACTGCTGGTTTTTGCTCTCGCCTGATTCAGCACCGCTGGCCTTTAACTTGGCTTGACGCTTCCAATTTCGAATCGCAGTCGCCGACGGCTTGTATTTGCGCGCTAACGCCGAAGTCGTTTCGCCAGCTGCATGTTCGTACAAAATATGCTCCTTTAATTCTGTCGAATAGTTTGCTTTACTCATCTTCTGATTGGCTCCAATTTTTAAGTTTACTCTATCAGAAAAGTATCTCTACATTAGAGGGTTAGTACCAGTTTTCGGAAAAACGAGTCGCAAAACTGGTGAACTGATCATTGCCGATGACGGTGCAGCAGTTTAGATGGCAAAGACGGGTTCCGGTGTCATCGACATGCCGCCTGTCGGCTCATTTCGAACCGGGCAAAATTGTCGGAATAATTCGCTGCGAAATATTCTGAAATTCAACAGTTGCCGCTCCAACTGCTCTTCGGCGCATTGGGTACCTTAAAGATGATCTTTTCGGTCCGCGCTTTTCGCTGTATCGCCGCGGCCTGCGCTTTCAGCCGCTAGACGTGCCATCAACAACCAGATGCAGAACGCACTGCATCACTTGGCTCGCGTCGACTGGCTGCACGTGTGATATGCAAACGGAAATACGACCACCTCAAAGCTCTCGACAAAACTCACGGGCATTCTTTGCGCTACGTCGGCGACCGCTTGCTCAAAGTGCTTCGCACGATGCTACAGAATAACACTTTGTATGAGCCTCGACTGGCTGCACCTGCCACCGTTGCCTGAAACAATTTGATGTCGCCGGCAAACTCGATGGAGAAGCTAAATTTGATTTGACAAATGATACGAAGTCCGATGCCACACTTTTTCCTCTCTTACAATATATTCTCCTAACTTTTTGATTTAGATCGAATATGATCACATTCGTATCTATGAACAACAGACTTGAATTCTTTGCAGTTAGACGAATCAGACACCATACAGTTCCAACTTACAAATAGCTACCTGATCCAGTCGAGTCTATGTACGTAACCGAAAACCTTCCAAGCAACGTTCCAGTTTGGTGCGCTCCGGACAAAACTGCCACACTCATCACAGGTGATTCGCTCGCGCTGCTCAGCCATTTGCCTGACAACTCCATTGATTGCGTTTGGACTGACCCTCCATACAACCTGTCGAATGATGGCGTAACCTGTGTGGCCGGAAAAATGGTTCCGGTCAATAAAGGGGAATGGGACCGAAGCATGGGCATCGAAGGTGACTACCAATTCAACTTAGCTTGGACCAAGGAATGCTATCGAGTACTTCGGCCAACTGGCACGATCTGGGTAACCGGTACGGTTCACGTTCATTCCAGTGTGGGAATGGCACTGCAACGAAACGGGTTTCGATTGTTAAACGACATTATTTGGGAAAAAACTAATCCTCCGCCGAATTTGGGATGCCGGACTTTTACTCATTCAACGGAATTGATGTATTGGGCCAGCAAGGCTCAAAAGAAAGACAAAATCAAATACAAATTCAATTACAAGCTGATGAAAGAGATCAACGGTGGCAAACAGATGAAGACCGTGTGGAGATTTGGCAGCGCTTCGAAATCTGAACGGAAATTCGGGAAACATCCCACTCAGAAACCTGTTGAACTGATTAAACGTTCGATTCTTGCATCTACAGTTAAAGGTGATCTAATTCTTGACCCATTTTCTGGATCTGGCAGTACGGGAATCGCTGCTCTTGCTCTAAATCGTAACTTCATCGGCATTGAACAGAAAAAAGAATATGCAGACTTGTCAATAAAGAGATTGGAATCTACATTCTCACAAAAATCTCCGAATCAATCCTTGTCTCCCCCCCCCCCTTGCCACCTCACCAAATTCATGCAACAAAACAATCTTCTATCCTTCCCAAGGCGAAGGCTCCCGATATCAGCGGGAAACAGAAGTCCAAGTCCTAAGGCATGGAAAAAGCAGAGGCCGTCCGTCAGCTCGAGACCTTGCCTGGGCAAGATCTTTCTACTCTTGCGTTGAAGTACGACATTCTGAGCGAAACTGACATCGAGAACGGTTCAGTCCGTAATAAAGGCTGGGCAGGTCACACCGTAGAAGCTTATCTTGGACTACCCAGAAATTCTTCCCAAAGTCCAAATCTTGGAACATGGGAACTAAAGGTCGTGCCAGTAGTTGAAACAATTGATGGCAAATTTGAAGTGAAGGAAACGGTAGCAATTACGATGATTGATCCACGGAATATCATCAAAACTAAATTTGAAGATAGCCATCTGTTTACCAAACTAAGGAAAATAATTACTGTCGTGCGTTTAGTAGGCAACAATTCACTTGAATCAAAGGTACTGTCATGCAACTCGTTTCAACTTGAAGAAACACATTTATATGATTTCGTGCTGAATGACTACAACCAAATTCAGGAAGCATATCGAATTGGCAATGTTTCAGGAAGAATCGGCAAATTTATTCAGGCTCGTACGAAAGGGTCAGGTCATGGTAGCACGTCTAGAGCGTTCTATGCGAAAAAAGTTCTTGTGGAGCACATGATTGGATTGACGCAAAGATTTGACGTCAATATAGGACATACCATAGAACAGTCCGCTAGTCCGAAGATTTCTTCACCGAATAATTTTAGCAACTGCGGCCTGCATGCTGGTAAATCTCAAAGTGGCGAGAGATTAGACTTGGATAAATTGATGCTTAGATTGCCAGCGAATCAGTCGGGAAAAGGCCGGCATAAATGTCCATATTGCGCCTATCAAGCAGGGTTTCAGGCAGGAATGGCCGCTATCGCCAATGTTCTCGACCCGCAGTATTTGCAAGACTGATCTTGGCGTGCAGGCTGAGAAAACGTGAACGTCAATTGATAATTCACCTGAATTAATGAAACCATCAAAACATAGATTCAAGACTTGGGCCTAATGGGGAAGTAGGATTTGGTACTGATTTTAGTTCAGAACCAGTGCTCGATAGTCAGACTTTCAATGACTCGGACAGGTAGTGATTGATGCCGATTCGTTCTAATTCAACATCTTATGAAAACTGTACAAGGTTTAATGGGACAGATTCAGCGGCGCATTCGTGACAGCGTGAAGAATCCGCATGAGAAGAAGATGTTTTCCATATTTGAAGAGCATACTCGATGTACAGCAGTGACAAGTCAGGTCGGCCGGTGGAATTGGGGAGGGAGGCGGCTACAGCAAGTCTGTCGGCAGAAGTATCTGAATTTATACAGTTTGAGTTTTGATCGAGGTTTTCGCAGTCTTTCCAATCGGTAGCGTCCGGCTACTCTTTTGCCGTTGAAAGCATTGCCCAATAAAGGTCGGCTGAGTCAAGCGGAACAGGCGCCCGAATTCATGGTGGAACGCAAACAGCATCCGGTGGTGGAATCGGCGGCCAAGCATATGGAGCATCGCGGATCGGACCCGACTCGCACTCGCAGCAAATAAAGCTTTGCGAGGACGGTTGCGCTTTTGAATGTCGCAGCCAACTGTCATCGGCTCTGTGACTTGCTTTAAAAAACGCGAGCCCGACAAACTACAACGCCGTGCAACCTGAACCTATCTGAAACTGCTTTCATACTGCGCCAAGAGCGCAGCGGCAAGGAGGAGCGTACCCACCATCGGAGATGTCGCTGCGGTGCACACGCTACATTGCTGGAATTTTCTGCTGTATTGATTTCTTTGTTTACTCTCTACGCGCAAATTCATCGATTGTAAAGTACTTTAGTGATTTTGGGATGTATGGACAAAAAGTGAGAATTAGAACCAGTATTTTTCTACTCCTTGTGCCTGTTCACCTCGGATGAGACTATTTCATAAGTCGCTCATAACGCCATTCCAATACGTTGCTTGAGGGCCTTAGTCGCTTATCTTTTGGAAGTATCATCCTGGAACCATCTAACTTCAAAAGCCAACTTGCGCCATTGTCTGCTTTGGCTTCAAATCGCAAAAATTTAGATACGCGCCAGATATAGTCAGGACCTGGCGCTATCAAATGATTGTCCATTGCACGATGGACGGTTGGGGTCAATGCCATTCCATTCTGAGGGCGATTGTCTGGTTTCTCAGCTAATGGAATGATATGTGCGGCTTCCAGTAACGTCGTATCGCCTTTCGCTTTCAGCTTCCAGCCAGTTGCCGCACATTGATACCCATATGCTCTAAGTACGGCATTTCTGAAATTATGGTGGCGTTGCTGGTTGATTCTCCGCCACCTCTCAATGACATCAGAATTTGTATTTATTACAAGTTCGTCTTCTAATACGCCAACACCCGAATCAATTTCTTGCTGTAGCGTATTGAACTCAGCACGAATTTGATGTCGGTGTTCTGGAAACCATTTATCTATTATCACTTCACGTAGTTGATCTCGAGTTTTGGAATCCTTCAAGCAGCTAAATAACTCGTCGGAGAGGGAAGCAAATCTTACGGTTTCACTAACTCTGGTATGTCCACTATTTGCAAGACGGTATCGTTCATTCGATGAAATATCTAATTTCAAATTATCCTGTCCGTGTAAATTCCAAAAACCTGCACTAGCCAAAAATACGAATGGATAGTATGGTCTGTCTGGTCTTTTTTCCGGAATAATAATTTTGAAGTAAGCATCAAATTTTTCTAGTAAGCGTGGTTCGTAGCGTACTTTGTTCTCGTAAAAATGACCTGCTTCAATTAAATCGATGACTGCTAGAAGGAAGCAGGGTTTGTGTGGAGCATTGCCATAAGGAAAAGTTTTATTACGATTGACCCTTAGTCGTTTAAATGCCTCCTTAAATTTTTCGACTTGCAACATCGTATTGAATGACGAGCGTTTGCTTACATAGGATAAAGATAACGAAAAAAGAGTAAATCTTTACCTCAGATCAATACATTTTAATTGATCTGACATAACGAGAAGCGAATTGAACAACTGTGATCAACGCGCTGTAGAACAATTTCTTGTCATAGCAGAACAGGAGTTACCCGAGAGTCAAAAGACAGTCACGTTAAGCGTATTCAAAGAAAATCGCATGTTTCTATAATGTCTATGATCTAAAAGGTGCGGTCATAATCAAGCCTATGTTCTCGGCTGTCATACGCTGCATCAATGTAGCCAATGAGACTGTGAAAGTATTGCCAAATTAGCATTGATTGAGTGGATTATGAACATATAAATTATTTTTTCTGATTCAGATTTCTACTGAAATGAGGATACTTTCACAGTCTCCAATGCAAGCTTCATAGTCCAGCAGCACCCTACTGATGACGGTAGTTCTCCAGCTTCGACTGCTGCTGCTTCGTTCGCTGACAATAAGCTCCTATTGAACCTTGTGCATGATCTTGCGAATCGAATTTTGAAACAACCTTCGCTCTCCAGCAATTTCAAGAATACTGTCGCCATTAATGTCTATGATGCTTTCGGACCTTCACGATTGTTTCGAGGTTACGCGTAGACTATCGAAAGTAGATTGAGTGGATGCAAGCGCCGACCTATAGAATTCTCGATGGCTTGAATAGAATCTTCCCTTGCTAGAGTTTACGTTTGAATCCAAGCAAGGCAGTGCTAGGATGCATTGAAGTCAAGTAGTGATCAACAGAAAAATCCAAATTCGTCTCCCAGCGGATTTTTTCGATGAGTAGGAGCTAAAACCACAATTTGATAACAAAGTGACATTTAGCTTAATGATGAAGTGCCTCCAGTGAGGGCCTTCCACACCAAATTATCCAGTTCGATATACAATTCTTCGACTTCTGAAGCAGGAGTAATTTCGTAAATTAGTTTGGCCTTATCAATGATGCACTTGCCAATAGGACAATTCGGATCAGGCAGTGGAAATTTTTCTACATACTGCGTGATGAAACGTCGACGGTTCGAATATAGTTTATTGTGAAAGCGGAAATCATAAAAGTGCTTGATAAAACTGGAATTGCCAACCCCCGCTGCAAGCCACAATAGATCTACCTTCTCACTGATGAGCCAATAGCAATCGCCATTAACAACCGTTCCGTCTAAGTCAATCCAAAAAGTCGGTTCTTCTGCAATATCGCGAAAAATCAGTTTGTTGAGACTCCAGCTATTTGGGTCTTGAGGCACCCAAATTTCATACCATTTTCTTCCAGCGTCAATGACATAACGACGGTCCTGCAGGGCGTCGCGATGCGCTTCCAAATAGGATTGACTTTTGGGATAGTTGCGAATATCAATTGCTCGCCGCCGACCAAGAACTGATTCATGTGGGTATAGTATTTCTCTTGGAAGCTTGGAGGAACGAGGTTTGAACCGTCGGGCAATGTGATGAGTAGAGATTGGCTTGAGTAATTCAGGTCGAGTCAAAGCCGGCATATCCTTCCAATCATTCCGAATAAATACCTTGTCGGCGCAGGTTTTGACTCCGACGCGGACTTTCCCGATGTCACGAAAAGTACCCCAGCTTAGAGAATCAACTCTTTCCAACCACTCGTCGACTTCTTTTGTCGCAACTCGCCACACTCCACCTAGTTCTCCATTTGTATCCAAATGACCGTGTCGAACATGAAAAAATCGCCCATCTTCAACTTCAATTACACCAGCATTATCCAGAGCCTGAATTGGGTTTTTGACTTTTACCGTCGCAGGCTCGGAAGTCTGATAAATCGTTGTAAATGATGGCTTTTTTTCATTTTTAATGTTCTTGTGCTTAAAAATGAGAACAGCAGGTAGAACGGCGGCATCAAAAAGCTTTGTGTCGCCCAAATCCCATACATGTTGGAGACGGAGTCCATCGAATAAAATTTTTCGCAATGACGCACCTGACTTAGTCGTCATGAAACGATTTGAAACGATGATGCCGGCAATTCCACTTGATTTGAGTACCTGAACAATTCCTAGTGTGAACGCATAGTAAAGATCAATGCGACCAGAAAGACCGAATTGCTTTGCAATAAGCTGCGCTTGCATTGCGCCCAATATTTGAGTTCGAACATAGGGTGGATTGGCGATGATGAGGTCATAAGCTGCGGGGACGGAAGAAAAATTCTTAGTATCGTCGAATTTTTCACCAAAACGTTCAAGAACAAAATCTAAGAAACTACTCTGTTTAAAATTCAAAGTGACGGCAGGATAATCCCGCACTAGTCGTCGTTTGGCTATGTCAATAGCTGTACGGTCTGTTTCGAATCCGAATACTTCAATTTTTAGTTTTGGATGGTTCGCCTCCAGACACTCAAGTAGGCTAAGGAGTAAACTACCTTGACCGATTGCGGGATCAATAATTCGGAGCGGCTGGTCGGTGGGTAGCGTTCCGGCCGTTTGAACAATTTGATTCGCAACAAAATCTGCCAGATTTTTGGGCGTATAAACGGCTCCGGCCGTTTTCTCTTCTTTAGAGAAAGAATAACGTTTTGAGTAACTTCGTGGTTGAAGTGCTACCATTTGCGAATCTGTATGGCGAACAAAAGATGAACATGTACGCAAGTCATTTTTCTACATCAACAAGAATCTGTCAAAAAATTGATTAGAACCCAGCGATCCTGATATGAGTTGAGTGGACCAATCAATTTTATTAGCGTGTCAAAGCAATTGAAAACATAGCCATCAATTCATTAATTGATAGTTGATAAGTGGGTCGAGGTCGATTGATGACACACAACAGTGCATTTCGATTTCCAAATCAGAAGGCGCGACGACTTTGCGGAAAATAATTTTGTTCCCTTTTCCACAACTTACAAAGTTGTTCACATGTGGTGTGTAGTTTGAAATTTAGAAGATTTAAATTGAGTAGTAGATGGGATTTTCCGCATAAACACTCTTTTTGCCGGTTTCAGTGTCTGTCTATACCTGATGATATTGCAAAAGACTGAGATATATACCGATACGAACGGTAACTGTATGATTTTTGTTACAGATTGTGGGTACCTGCACCTCAGGTAAGGCTGTGTGCAGGTGATTTTCCGGTATTTGAGCACGATCAAGCAGCTGCAATTTCGGATTAAATAGCGACGCACTGCGGTCGCATAGCTCAAGTGTTGCAATAATCAAATCTGTCTGTGATAGATCGAGAAGCAAATTCTTATTGAATTTTTCGTGCAGCCCGAGGTAGGTCGCGAAGTAGACCTGCGGGTACGTGTCAGTCACAATGGAATTTAGGTAAAGGTCAGTTGAAATAATTTGAACCGCTACGCACAAGTTCGCCGCAGTCGCACTTGAAGATTCGGATTGAGTGTCGGTCCGCCCGGGAGACGAAAACCGAATTACGTTGGTGTCGAGTAATTCTGCCCGTAGCGAAAAGAGGCAAATTTCATAGATTTAAGCCGCTTCGAATGCATGTGGTGCAGCGAAATCGGCTGTGCTGGCACACCGAGTGCAATCTGCACCGAGAGAACCCCGTCGCGGCCGAACTTGCAATGGCGTGAGATTCCACATACGATACATCTAAAATTCTGTGGCGAATTCAGATAAACGAATAGTCCTGGTACGACATTAAGTCAAACGCAATTGGTAATATATTTACGACACCAGAGAACTGCAGGTGTCGTAAAAACTGATGTCACTTGCGCGCACCCTGTACCAGACGATCAAGAATCATGGCGCAGAACAGAATGGAAAATCCGGCCAGAATCCCCTGCCCTACATTGGCGTATTGCAACGCTTCCAAAACATCTTCGCCCAGACCTTTGGCGCCAATCAGCGACGCCACGACGACCATTGCCAGAGATAACATGATCGTCTGATTGATTCCAGCTCGAATTGACGGACTGGCCAATGGCAGGTCGACACGCGTAAACAGATACCACTTGCTGGCGCCGAATGATATAGCCGCCTCACGTACGCTCTCCGGAACGCCGCGCAGTCCCAAAACGGTAAGTCTTACCACGGGAGTGCCGCCGAAGATCATTGTCGTGACGACCGCCGCGGGTTTGCCAGTCCCGAAAAACGCAATCACAGGAATCATAAATACGAACGCAGGCATGGTTTGCATGAAGTCCATAATCGGCTGAATGAAGGCATAAAATCGAGGCCTGCGAGCACAGAACATGCCTAAAGGAATACCGATTGCAATTGATAGACAGGCCGCAGTTCCAAGCAGCGCCAGCGTGATCATTGCCTTGTCCCAGAATCCCAACAGCCCCATGTACGCCAGAAATGCCGCTGACCAAACCGCAGTACGAACGCCCGAGGTGAGCCATGTCAGCAGAACAATGAAACTGGCGATTACAATCCAGGGAGTGCTCACGAATACGAGCTCTAAAGCATCAAGAATCAGGCGTATGCCATAAGTAATGAAATCAAATAATGCGTCACCCTGGGTTACGCAGAAAGCAAAGAACGCCTCAACTCCGGCAATGCCGGTCAAACGAATGTCTGGGTCTGTAGGAAAGTTGGATAGCTGTTCGAACTGTCCGGGAAAACTGTAGTGATACATGGCTGTACTGAGGATCACGATCATGAACAGTGCGCTCAGGCAAAATTGCCGAGTGGATATGCCGGAACGGATGCTGCGGTCTGACAGCCATTCAGAAAACTTCGCCTCTAGCGCTGAATTGGCGAGTACGGATTGTATCGACTTAATCACCACCAGGATGATCAGCCCGGTTAACACGATCCAAATTCCTTGTTCAGAAAGTTCCTGTGCCTCCAGTCTGATGCCTCCGATCGACTCCTCTAAAGACTTAACTGTACGCCTGTAAACATCAATTTTGTCGGACTGGGATTCAATTGCTGCAGCCAACTGCTGGCGGCGCAGCTCCAGAGTCCCCTCGATCGAGGCGATGCGGGCATTTGCATCTGCTGCCAGGTCACCAAACAGACCGCGGGCAATCTGCACATAGCCCAAAGTCTCGACAATCAAAAATGGCAGGGCCCAAACCCACAGCCCCCGGGCTCCAAACCAGACCGGTCCTAGCAGCCCGGCGGTAAAATTCAGGGTTGGTGTAAACCGGGAACTGCCGCCGATCTTGTCAAATTGGGCAATATAGTAATCCGGGTTGGTACGCACAAATGTACGGATGTTTGCCTTGCGTTCAGCTGCATATTTTTCAGCAACTTTGGAATCGAGAGCATCATCAAGCTGATTTCGTACTTCTTCGGTCATGACACGTCCGCTCCTTCTATTACGGTACGTAAGATGTCGTTCCTGGTGATCACACCAACATCGACATCCTCTCTTTCAACAAGGATCGCCGAATGGCTTTCGATCGACAGGGTAATGAGTTTGCTAAGCATCTCATCTTCATTTACCCGCGGCGCGTCTGCAGGCAGCGGGGCGTTTTTAGACAAATACTCGTCCAGCGACTGCATCACCGCGTGGGCTCGCACGATTTTCAGTCGCGAGATGCCAGCGACGAAATCGGCGACATAGTCATCGGCAGGATGCATCACGATGTCTTCCGCGGTACCGATTTGCACCACTCTGCCGTCGTGCATGATTGCGATTCGATTGCCGATTCGTACGGCTTCATCCAAATCGTGCGTGATGAACACCGTTGTCTTTTTCATCATGTGCGACAGGCGGATAAACTCATCCTGGAGCTGCCGTCGGATCAAGGGATCAAGCGCACTGAAAGGTTCGTCCATCAACAGGACATCGGGATTGGCTGCCAAAGCCCGCGCCAAGCCGACTCGCTGCTGCATTCCACCAGACAGCTCGTGAGCAAACTTACTGCCCCAGGCGCCGAGTTCAACAATGTCCAGAATAGCCGCAGCGTGACGCATGCGTTCGTTCTTGCTGACCTGCCGGATTTCCAATGGCATCGCCACGTTGTCCAATACCGACCTGTGCGGCAACAGCGCAAAATTCTGGAATACCATTCCAATACTGCGATTTCGAAACTGCTGCAACTCGGCATGTTTCAGCGCCAAAACATCAATTCCGTCAATTACAATTCTTCCGGAGGTTGGTTCCAGCAAACGATTGAAGTGGCGTACAAGCGTCGACTTCCCACTGCCTGACAACCCCATAACACAGAATATTTCGCCCCGATTGATGCTGAGGCTGACATCGGCGACGCCGACTACGGCATTGAATTGAGACAGCACCTCCGCCTTTGTCAACCCTTCCTGCTGTATCGCTTCCATAGCTTCGACAGCGTTCGTTCCAAAGATCTTCCAAATGTTTGAAATCTCGATGGCGACGTCTTCTGTCATATTTGGCGAACTGACTGCCACGTTGTTTTACTCCTGCAAAGCTTTAGATTGTTCGTTCACTTCAACTGCTGCACTTATCAATGAAGCCCCTGAACACAGTTTCATCCTGAGTTCAAGGGCCATATTTCCACTCATCGTCAGAACGGATCAGAGGCCAAGCCAGGCGTCAACTCGATCAGTGTTGTTATTGACCCACTCTTTCGCGACTTCAGCTGCATTACGGCCTTTGCCGGAAATTTCATAAGCAAAGCTGCTGACATCATCCGCAGTCAATCCAAAATTCTGGAAAAACTCAACGATCGCGGGGGAGCGATCTGCCAGAGAATTGGACCAGGCGATCTGAACATTTTTCAGTGCATCCTTACTCGCAACCATCGATTGTTCGTACCAGTCTGGCGAGTCTGACGGCTGCAGCATGACGTATTGTGCCGGATCGTAAGGCGGCTCGGTCACCATTTGGACTTCAAACATGTACCAGATTGCATGTGGCTTGTAGCAGTAAAAGGCATAACCCTCACCTTTTGCAATGGAGTCTTTGACGCGCGCGGTTTTAACGCTTTCCTCAGCCCGGATCGGCTCAACAAAGTCCGACAGGCCATAGTCGCGCACCTTGACTTCGTTCACATTGGCTGAAGCCCAGCCTGGTGCTCCGATCCACATTTCTCCGCGGCCATTGCCGTCACTGTCCATTGCTGCTGCAACATCAGGACGTCCCAGGTCCGCAATGTCTGTGATGCTGTATTTCTCTCCAAAGTCTTTGGAAACGCAAAATCCCTGATTGCCTTCATAGGGATTGCTTGACAGAGTAACTGTACCGGCACCATCTACATATTTTTTAGTAAAACTCTCCTGATTAGGAAGCCAGACGTCCGGGTGTACGTCAATATCGCCTTTGCCCTGATCCATTGCCTGGAAAATTGTTGCGTTGTTACCAGGAATCAGTTCGGCCTCGCCGCCGATGCGCATTTCAACGACCGCTGCCAGCAGATTTGCAATCGCCTGAGCACCCGTCCATGACGGCACGCCAATAGCGACTTTCTCGGCTGCGATTGCCGGGGCTGCGCACAATGTCAGGGCAACAGCCACTACAATAGATTTACATTTCACTTTCATGAATCCCTCCATTTTAAAAAAAATTACCGGTTATTCCCGGCATGTTGTATATTGTAGAGTAAAATTGCGATAGATTTTGATTACCGACAATTTTTCTGCCGAGTAGGTGGGGATGTTACCATGCCCCACCCCTCACAGACCCCAGCGTGCGCGATTGGCGCACTGGGTTCCTCATGCAACAGTTTCACTCAAAAGACATAATTCGAGCGCACAACCCGAGCAACGGATAATTGCGCAGTACAAACTGCCTCTATAATCCCTGCCGTCAGCCACTTGTCAATCATGCACCGAATTACGCCATCTTTGATCCGCAGGTCAAGCATCTCGCGGAAGCGATGGTGCGCAATACTACCAAATCTTTCGAGATGTTCGCATCCGTCACCCAACGCTGGAGTTCATGCCTGCTCGGCTATCCATTGTTGTTTCGTCAACGTGTTTATGAATCTCTGTGTACTCTCCATCGTTTCCCACCAATGGCTCTGTAGACACGACGCCCCGCTTTCCTCGGACGGGTCCCGATGGACTCGGTTCCCCGCCGTCATCAGTACTATCAGGGCGCTACGACTGCCTGCACTTCATCCCTTCGGCTTATTGATTCACCTGCCGGTACCACAGGGCTAAATTTTAGTCAAGCGATCTGCTTGATATGAATTAATTTGCATTCGAAGCTGGACTTTTGTCATTAATTCGAATATAGTTCAACCGTCAAGAGTTGAACTGAGTCGGTGAGAGATGGATTTGTCGGAGCTGGTTATTGAAGCGGTCAAACGCGACGAGGAAGCGGAGTTTTTAGCGCGGATGCGCGAGCATCACTATCTTGGGGCGCCTTACAAGATAGGCGAAAGTGCATTTTATGCTGCAGTTTTGCAAGGTCGATGGGTTGCGTTGAGTTCATTTTATGCCGCGGCGCTGAAAAGCAGGGTTCGAGACGAGTGGCTGGGCTGGCATCGGCGGGATCGCATCGCTCGACTGCATCTGATCACGAATCAGTCGCGGTTTGTGGTTCTCGAGTCGATTCCGAATTTGGCCTCGCGGACGCTCTCGCTGCTGGCGCGCCAAGTGGTGCGAGACTGGCCGCTTCGATTCGGTCATCCGCTGCTACTGATGGAGACATTTGTCGATCCGGTGCGTTTCAAAGGCACTTGTTACCGGGCTGCGAATTGGACGCCAATCGGCGAAACGGCTGGATTTCGGCGAAAAAGCGGCGGCTATCGGGGCGGTTCCTCGCCGAAAGTGATGTTCGTGCGGCCGCTTCAAAAAAACGCGCGTCAGCTGCTGGCTGGGGCACATCTGGATTCTCATTATTACCGAAACGGAGTCTGTCACAAAATGTATGGCGGCGAAGATTACAGAACATTGCTCGATTATTTTTCAGTGATCGAAGATCCGCGCAAGGCGCGCGGTCAGCGCTACCGTCTGGAGACGCTGCTGGCGATCGCGGCGGCAGCGACGCTGAGCGGCGCCCGCGGCTATCAGGAAATCGGCGAATGGGTGCAGAAGCAGTCGGATGCGGTTCTCAAGTATTTCAAGGTCGGCAAGCGCCGCGGCAAACTGCAGCGTCCCAGCGTCTATTGCATTCGCAATGTGCTGGTGCAGATCGACCCGGAGCAGTTTGATGCCGCGCTTCGCAACTGGTGCATTTCGATTGACGGCACTGACACTGCCATCGCCATTGATGGAAAATCACTGCGCAGTGCGATTGATGAGAACGGGCGGCAGCTTCATGTGCTGGGCGCCAGCGGGCACCGCACCCGCATGCCTCTCGGTAAAAAAAACGAAACTGAAGTAAAATTCCACAGAAAAGAGCAAATATACCAATGAGATAGGGGTGTGCGTTCCGCTGCTCGAATCAATACCCGATCTGAAAGGCAAGGTGATTACCGCGGATGCGATGCTGACGCAGCGCAAGATCGCGCAGCAGGTGTTGGACCAATCGGCCGACTACATGTTCATCCTTAAAGACAACCAGAAAAATCTCAACGAGGCGGTGAGTTATTATTTCAAGGAACTGCAGCGCATAAAGCCGCAGGCTGAACCGGACTTTCGCACCCTTACCGGAGATGAGACCGACGCCAGACGTAAGGCGCCGATGATTCAGCACGGTCGTTCCGAGCTGCGAGAGATCTGGGTAAGCAGTGAGCTGACGCACGATCTGAACGCCGAATTCGATTTTCCGGGTGTTGCGCATCCGCCGCACCGTGAAGCATTACCGCAAGCGTAAAAAGTACAAACAAACCGTTGAAGAGTGCGTTGGCATCACCTCGCTGAGCGCCGATCAGGCCGATGCTCAGACCTTGCTGGGCTACAACCGCGAACACGGGTCGATCGAAACCGTGCATCGCATCCTGGATGACGTCAACAATTGGAACGAGGACCACTGCCGCATCCGCAGCGGGCACGGGCCCGAGAACGTCAGCGCACTTCGTCGCTTTGCGATCGCAGTGATCAGACGATACCGAAAACTGGTTGCGCCGACGATGTGCGAATTGCACGGCAACGCACGTCTGCTGCTTGATTATCTGCGTCTGACCAAGAACACCCGACGACGCGGCGCGGCCGTTTTACAATGAGTTGAAACGGCGCACAGCCGACGCGCCGTCTGCCATCGCAGCCATCACTCCTCCGGCCGGCATCACAGTCGCCGTAACAGGCAGACTGTGTCCGAATCCAAACTATCGCCGGAAAACTCGCTCAGCAACCGATTGAAACCTGCCCTGATTGAATGAAATTCGACGAAAGGCGCGCAAACATACCTCTTGTTTCGATCAGATTTACGCATTGTTCTCACAACTTAGCGTGCAAATTGTTCTATGGGTCCAACAAAATTTTGCCGTGGCCGGTACCACCTTTTAGTCTGCCCGTTTCGTGTACCGCTCTGAACGCTCCCAGCGAGATGCAGACCCCTCGCTGAACCGGGGGAATTATTGCCCGGCACCCCTTCGCCGGTTCATCTCTCAGATGGAAAATACAGGCCCTCCCAGGTTTCCTGGCGGTCCATCCCGCAATTTTGCGGTCGCGGTAGGAAACGCGTTACCGCGCCCCCCCCCCCCCGCACAGATCCGTGCGTGCACGTTAATGCACACGGCTCCTACCTCAGGTGTTTGACGGTAAACTGTTGATCCGTCCATGGGATCACAGCCTTCCGTATCCGCTCAGCCGCCTGTGACACGCTTTTCCGTCTCTGTGTACGGCACCTGCTTAGGCTTCGCAGATTCCCTTTGGTTGCACCCCTTCCCTCGTTCGACTTCGCAAGAACCTGCGTCCTTTTGTTCGCCGCATTCAACAGTACTATGGGCGCATCCGACTGCTTTGCCCTACTCATCTTCAATTACGGAATACCTCCTTAGTTTCAGCGACCTTGTCAATCACTTGCAAGGTCGGGCAAAGCCCTCCCAGGTCCCGATACAGGGCGTGCGTACATCCCTCAATTCCTCCGACACCGCAGAACTCGTCTGCACCTTACCATATCGGTGCAACCGATGTTGTCTTCGACCGAACGGACAGTCTCGACACTCTGAACGACTCGATTTTCGATGCTCAATCATTGCGGCTGTACGTACCGCTACCGACACTTCACTGATACCCTCACGAATCTCAGCGCACGGCTCGCGGCGATAGCATGTGGTTGGCATTTACCATCCATCGGACTTTCACCGACTACCCTAATACCAGTTAGCCTGGCGTACCCGTTCCAGCGCCCCGGACGGCCTCCAAACTCCTCGCCTCTATCGGCGCTCAGAGTGCAGCTCCCACTAACTGAAAAATGAAAGCACCGACATTTAACATATCGAGGCTCAATAGGACGCTTCATTGCCAGCTGTGTACGCTTCACGACTTACGTTGCCGTCAGCCATGCAACACTCGCTTCCGGCTGGCAGGCTGTGCCTTTGCCGGACGGGAGTTGAACCCGCTGGACTGCTATGGATGGTTTCAGTTATTTCATACCATCCTCCATCCCATGACTTAATCCTGGCGCTATCAGTTTCGGATTATCCATTAGACAGCCATCACCGCAAAGCGTCTCATACTACCTATGATGAAACCGCTGCTTGCGATTCACCTTGGCCTTTGACGTCTGCAGCACCTTGAGCTGATGACGATGGTTCTGCTGCTTCGTTCGCTATAACAAAATTCCTTTTCGCTTTCTCGTGTGATTTTGCGTATCGGATTTCGAAACAACTTGCACTGTTCGGCAATGCGACGAAAATTCCTGCCATGTACCTAATGATCCTTTTGGATCATCGCGGTTGTTGCGAGGCGACGCGAGATGATTGAAGGCAGATTCGGCGAACACAAGCGCCAACGCGTAGAATTCTCTACAGTTCGAATACAGATTACGTCTTGCTGGAGTTTACGTTTGAAACTAGACAAGGCAGCACTGCCATACATTGATGTCATGTAGTGATCAACCACAAAATTCAAAGTGATCTAAAGTCGTACTAAGACAATAGCTTTGGCAACTATGCACAGGCTCAATGATCGAACAATATGAATCCGTGATAAACTCACAAAAAAGTCGATGCTAATCCGCATCAGTCACTTTCTCTCAAAATGAGAACATCGGCTTCTAAACGCGTAACAGTCTAAAGTTCAAGACTTCGTTCGTCATTTACGAGCGCATAAATCATTAGCAGACAAAGGAATGTGATTGTGGCAGAACTAAAAGCCAATTTAAAGCATTATGTCAATGCACTGCGAAAAAGAGGATTGTCAATTCACCACTCTATTGTCGAATGCAAATTAACTTATATCAAGCAGATGGCTTGATAAAAAATTAGTCCTGGCAACTGCCTCGTTCATTTTAATAAGATACAAATTTCGGTATATACTGCGTTGTAAAAGCTCTAATATATTAGGAGGTTGCCCCATATTCTATGGATAAAGATATCTGCAGATTCACGGAGAATGTTGGTGCCATATGGGTTCCAGCGCTACGAAAGTACTTTCGTCGCAAGAATTATTTCTTGTTAGAACAAAAATTTTTGATCGTCAAAATCAGTCGTGTATGTAGACCATTTTGGGGCGTACGCAAGGTTATCCTCGATAAACTGCGTAAAGTTGATTATTTTCTCGTGTTGCTGAAATCGGATAGAGAAGGGTGGCTCTTCTCCAAAAAAGAGGTGAAGGAGAACATTGAAGGTGACCAGTGGCGGCTGCAGAAAGATGGCGACTACAAGATCAACTATACAAACAAGTGGCTTCAACCCAACCATAATCTCAGAAATCACTTTAATTCTCACGAGAAATTCCTAATGAAGATGAGGGAATATGACAGTTAACATAGCAGTCAACTGGACATCAAATGTGTAGCGATGCATCACGGGTATCTTTTTGGCGGCAGCAAGCAGGCCTTAGTCAGAATCTAGCGAGAAGTCAGGCGGCGTATTAAAACGGTACTGACGGCCGATGCGGTAAGTGTATAACCCTGATCCCCTTCCTCAGTAATTTAGTACGAATTTGATCTCCGAAAAATCGAGTTGGTATACAGTCCGTTAGTACTCTGAGCTCAGTAATTTACACTCTCAAAATTAGATCGTTTTTCTTTGCTCAAATTTAATATTTGATGTCGGTCATTGAAATGCTGCATTGCCGATAACAGCACGTCACGTGGATACGGATTAAGATAGTTCGAAGTTTTCCGGTTGTGCCAAGGACTTTCATAAAATCTAACAAGGAGCTGCCCCAGCTTGATCTCACGATTCTCGTACAGATCGATTTGCTGAAGTGCTATTTCTTTCTCATTAGAAGACAGTTGAATCGTACCCGAGCACACTTCAGACCTCATCGCGCGAGCGTGTCCCGACCGAGACGGTATTTCGCTTAATAAATGCATCAACTGCACGATGTAATTACGATTAGACGTAGAGGTATTCTGAGATTCTTGCGACAAGAATAGATTGTTTAACTCGTTCACAAATCTCCGACTTCGAGCTAGTAAGTGTATGCAACCATTTTGATGAAATTTAGCTTTGTCATGACTATTTCCCTTGTCTAGTGACTGCCAAGCTTTAAACAACTGAACTCGCTCCATAAAATTGTGAAACTTGTCCCAATTATTGAGTCGTAACTCATCTTCAACGGGTAGCGCTGGAACCATTTCTCGAACGGAATTTGCGTAGACTCCTGATCCCAAATTCATCACCTTTTGACTCTTTAATTCAATAATGGGGACGTCAGTCAGTCCACAACTTGGAGATTTCGATTTGAAAATGTATCCACTTAGCGATATCAGATCATGCTTCCTCGCATTCGCAAGCGATTGAAGCGAATGCATAAATTCCTCAAATTTATTCTCAACACTAACTGCTTCCACTTCGTCTCCATTGCGAACGAGGTGAATCGGAGGTCTCGGCACTCCCATTCCTATTTCCGCTTCGGGACAAATTGGCAGCAATTCCACGGTGGAAGCGAGAACGTCAGCGACCAAACGATCAAACTTATGACTGCCGTCGTAGCGAACGCGTTCACCCAACAGACAGAAACTTACTCCAATTTTGATCTTCGGTTCAAACATATTCGTCACAGTTTAAGTCAAAACCCAACCTATATAATCTAAAACACAACACCCTTCTTAAAGCATCAACTCCACATAGGTGATAACAATGCAGTTCCGTCTCACACGTTACATAATTGCCATCGTTGTTTTTATTCTCATTTCTAACTTATCTTTTGCGAAAGAAAAAGATACTCTGGTTATCGGCATCACCCAATATCCAGCCTCGTTCCATCCCAATTTTGAGTCAATGCTGGCAAAATATCTTGCTTTGAATCTTGCCATGAGACCGGTCACGGCATACGACGCAGACTGGGAACTGGTTTGCCTGTTGTGCACTGAATTGCCGTCCATCGAAAACGGTGGAGCAGTTCTGACCGATTTAGGTGACGGCAAACAAGGTGTGGCCGTTACCTATTCGCTGCAGCCTGACGCTCTTTGGGGAGATGGCACTCCGGTGACCACTAAAGACGTGGCGTACACGATAGAGGTTGGGAAAAATCCAGAAAGCGGCGTACTCGGAGCCGAATTTTACCGCAGAGTCCTGTCGGTAGAAGCGATTGATGATAAAACCTTTACCTTATATTTGGATCGAGTCGAATTCAACTACAACGAACTCTCGTTATACCTGATTCCTGAACACTTGGATCGCCCAAACTTTTCTGAACCAGCCAATTACCGAACCCGAAACGCCTACGACAACGATACTTTGCTGCCAGGTCTGTATTTTGGTCCGTATCGCATTTCCAAAGTTGAACCGGGCGCCTATATTGAGTTTGTTAAAAATGAGTCTTGGTGGGGAAAACAGCCATATTTCGAGAAAATTGTGCTTCGGATCATTGAAAATACCGCAGCTCTGGAGGCCAATTTTCTATCGGAATCGATAGATTACATCTCAGGTGTGCTGGGAGTAACCCTGGACCAAGCCGTCAATTTTCAAAGCCGCTACCCAGATAACTACGATTTCATATTTCGTCCAGGTCTGATTTATGAACATATCGATTTGAATCTGGACAATCCGATATTAGCAGACCTTCGAGTTCGCAGAGCTCTCCTTTATGCGCTGGACCGACAGCTGATTTCAGACCAATTGTTCAGCGGTCATCAGCCGGTAGCAGACGGATTCATCAGTCCTCTGACCACGTACCACAATCCAGATCTTCCAAAGTACGACTATAACCCCGACTTAGCCATTCGTCTGCTCGAAGAAGCTGGATGGACGGAAATCATTGATGGAATTCGACACAATAGTCAAGGTGAACCCTTACAGCTGGAATTTGGTACGACAGCGGGTTCGCGCGTTCGCGAAACGGTCCAGCAAGTTCTGCAAAGTCAATGGAGCGAAATTGGAATTGAAGTCATCATTCAAAATCAGCCAGCTCGCGTTTTCTTTGGTGAAACAGTAGCCAAACGGCAATTTACAGGCCTCGTGATGTATGCCTGGATCAGCTCTCCCAACAGTTCCCCAAGAACGACGCTTCATTCAACTGAAATACCAGATGAATCGAACAAATGGGTGGGCAGCAATTATCCGGGTTACCGGAACGAAGAGATGGACACATTGATTGATACCGTTGAAGTGACATTAAATGAAGAGGAGCGAGACCAAGTCTGGGCAAAAATTCAGCATCGATATTCAGAAGACCTGCCTGTTCTGCCTCTGTACTATCGAGCCAATCCGTACATCATTCCCAAGTGGCTGAAAGGAATTGAACCGACGGGGAATTCATCAACGACAACCTTGTGGGTGGAAAATTGGCATGTAACGGACTAAAGAATTAAATCTGTGAAATAAATTTCAGTTATATTCTCTGGTATAAACTATTTTGTTTTGGTTCTAACTTTCTAATTCAGGAAAAATAACATGAAAAAAATTTTTGTAGCAGCATCCTCTGTATTCCTCGCTACTTTGGTAGCTGGCATTTTACCGGCTCAGAGTCAACAGCAATTCATCAGCATAGGAACAGGTGGTGTAACAGGAGTGTACTATCCTACTGGCGGGGCCATCTGTCGGCTCGTCAATAAGGATAGAAAGGAGCACGGAATTCGTTGTTCCGCTGAGTCCACTGGTGGTTCTATCTACAACATCAACACGATTCGCAGTGGTGAGCTTGAATTTGGTGTAGCGCAGTCTGATTGGCAATATCATGCATATCATGGAACATCCAAATTCGAAGACAAAGGAAAATTTGAAAATCTTCGAGCCGTTTTTTCCGTTCACCCAGAACCAGTGACAATCATCGCACATGATGACTCTGGAATATCGAATATCACTGATTTGAAAGGCAAAAGAGTCAATATCGGCAATCCAGGTTCTGGCACTCGTGGTACATGGGAAGTGATCGAGGAAGCCATGGGATGGGAGCGCAGTGATTTAAAACTCGCCGCTGAAATGAAGTCAGCCGAAACCGGACAAGCAGTTTGTGATGGAAAGATTGATGCCTATTTCTGGCTCGTCGGACATCCGTCTGCACTGACTCAGGAATCACTTTCGACCTGTGACGCACACTTGGTAAACGCAACCGGCCCGGAAATTGAAAAACTGGTCTCGGATAATTCCTATTATCGAACTGCAGCCATTCCAGCCGGAATGTACAACAACGAAGAAGACATCACTACATTTGGCGTAGGCGCAACCTTTGTGAGCAGCGCCGATGTTCCCGCCGACGTTGTTTACATCGTTGTGAAGGCAGTGTTCGAAAATATCGACAACTTCAAGAAACTTCATCCAGCATTTGGCAACCTGAAACCGGAAGAGATGATTTCCGATTCTCTGTCCGCTCCATTACATGAAGGCGCCGCAAGGTACTACAAAGAAAGAGGTTGGATGTAAGAATTAACCATCGAAAAAAGGGAGAGCGCCGCTCTCCCTTTTTTTGTATGGACTTTCCCCAATTGTGAGAAAAAGATAGGAATCGAACATGAATGAACGCCCCCAAAAATCAGCTGAAGAACTATTAGCGAACGTCGATACAGGTTCAAGAAAACCAATTGGCTGGCAAAATCAGATGATTTTGGTCATCGCATTCTTGTGGGCAGTGTTCCAAATATACATTTCATCAAACATGCCCTTCTTTTTCACGGAACTGCTCGGTATTCCCCTGGTCGTCACAAGTGCGAATGCAAGATTGATTCATTTGGCCTTTGCTTTCGTATTAGCCACGATGTCGTTCCCGCTGTTCAAGTCCAGCCCAAAGGATCATATACCTTGGTATGACTGGCTTCTGATTGCACTCGGAGTCCTGTCATGCCTGTACATTGTGGTCCTTCGCAACGAAATCGCAGTGCGCGCAGGACTTCCGACTACGGGTGATTTGGTCATTTCGTCCATTGGCATGATCGTTCTTGGCATTACCGTGTTCCGAGCGCTCGGGCTGCCGCTGCTGATCGTAGCGTCGGTGTTCGTGTGTTACGTATTCTTCGGTCACTCTGAATTCTTACCCGAAACCGTACAGTGGAAAGGCGCATCTTTTGGCAAAGCCATGTGGCACTATTGGATGCAAAATGAAGGAGTGTTTGGAGTTGCCTTAGGGGTATCTGCGTCCCTCATATTTCTTTTTGTCTTGTTTGGGTCGATACTGGAAAAATCGGGTGCGGGCAACTTTTTCATTAAAGTCGCGTTCGCGCTGCTCGGTCATTTAAAGGGAGGACCTGCAAAAGCGGCGGTTATGGCTTCTGCTTTAAGTGGTATGTACTCTGGTTCATCCATCGCCAATACGGTGACGACCGGCACCTTTACGATTCCATTGATGAAGCGTACCGGATTAACAGCTGAGAAAGCGGGCGCAGTGGAAGTCGCTTCATCGACAAACGGTCAGTTGACACCACCAGTTATGGGAGCCGCAGCATTTTTAATCGCTGAATTTACCGGGATCAATTATACCGACATCATTAAACATGCTTTGGTACCTGCGCTGGTTTCCTATATTGCCCTAGTCTACATCGTGCATTTGGAAGCTCTGAAACTCAATTTGAAAGGTCTGCCAAAACCACCGTCGTCGCTCACGTTCATGTCGAAAATCATTGGTTTTCTAGGCGGTTTTATCGGAATTGCTATTTTAGGAATAATCGTATATTTCGGTTTGGGCTGGGTCAAAGACGTGTTTGCTGACGCGGCCTTTCCCATTGTCATCGTTTTGTGCGCTTCGGTTTATCTATATCTCATCTGGTTGGCTTCGAAACGCCCCGACCTTGAAGTCGATGCGCCAGATGCGCCCATTACAGAACTGCCTCGTGCAGGCGAGACAACCATAACTGGACTGTACTACGTCATTCCCATCGTCATTCTAATCTGGAGTATCGTGATCGAACGATTATCCCCGGCATTATCGGCATTTTGGGCCATGGTAGCCATTACAATCGTTGCCCTTACCCAACACCCGATCAAAGCGTTTTTTAGAAAAACAGGGGATTACAAGACCGAAATCATGAAAGGTGTAATTGAATGGAAGGACGGCATGATCGCAGGCTCTTCCAATATGGTCGCGATCGCTGTTGCTACTGGTGCAGCCGGGATCATCGTTGGAACCATATCACTGACAGGCGCACACCAAATCGTCGGGGAATTCGTTGAATTCCTTTCAGGTGGCAGTTTAATCGTCATGCTGCTACTGGTTGCAGTCATGAGCTTGATTTTAGGTATGGGCTTACCCACAACAGCGAATTACATTGTCGTATCGTCGTTAATGGCTCCCGTTATTTTGCTGCTGGGTGCACAGAATGGATTGGTCGTACCAGTAATTGCAGTGCACTTGTTTGTCTTCTATTTTGGAATACTTGCTGACGATACACCCCCAGTGGGGCTTGCCGCCTTTGCTGCCGCTGCGATATCGAAAGGTGACCCGATCAAAACCGGCATTCAAGGTTTCGCATATGACATTCGAACAGCGCTGCTGCCGTTCTTATTCATATTCAACACTGATCTGCTGTTGATTGACGTATCTCCGCTGAAAGCGATTTTCGTGTTTATCGTTGCTGTCATCGCAATGATGCTGTTCGCTTCAGCCACTCAACGTTATCTGATTACGAGAAACAAAATTTGGGAATCAGCGTTACTGCTGCTAGTCGCCTTTACATTGTTCCGACCCGGTTTCTGGCTGGATCAGGTATCTCCACCTTTTGAGAAAGTTGAACCCACTAAAGTTTACCAAATCGTCAGGGACATTCCACCTGACGGAGTCATGACAGTCGTTGTAAGCGGTCCTGATTTTGATTCGGGAGAAATTACGAGTACGACCGTACTTGTGCCACTCGGGAACTTAGGCGAAGCGGTAAATAGGCTGTCCTCGGCGGGATTGACCGTAATGGAGGAAGACGGTCAAATGAGAATCGAAGAACCGTTTGTCGGCACAGATATGTTTGGAAAAATCGGCGACCTGTTTGACTACTACGGTGATGCGCCGGTTGTCATTGATCATCTGCAGCAGCCAACCGATCGACTGCCCAAGGAAATTTTCTATATTCCAGCAGTGGTTGTTCTAGCGCTTGTAGTTCTGATGCAGAGAACCCGTCGAAATCGTGAGATGGCTGCTGCCTGATCGCCTGGAAAAATCGACTGGAAAGCCTGCTGACGTGAACGGCATCGACCCGCAGTCGGTTCTGAATAAACTGCTTGCGTTTCCACGTTGCGTACTCAAAAGTGAACCGACGTCAATTGATTTTTTAAGCAATCTCTCCAGACAGCACGATCGCGTTAAGCTGTACGTCAAGCGAGATGACTGCAATGATCTAGGATTCGGCGGCAACAAAGTACGGCAGTTGGAATTCTATTTTGGTGAAGCAATTGAAAAGAAAGCCAACACAGTCCTAATCACCGGTGCGGTGCAATCAAACTTCGTACGATTAACCGCAGCCTATGCCGCTCGATTGGGCATGCAGTGCCACATCCAACTTGAATCCAGAGTTTCCAACCCATCGGAAACCTACAAGACTTCAGGCAACGTGCTTTTGAATCGATTGTTTGGAGCGAATCTGCACTATTTTTCCGAAGGAGAAAATGAAATCGAAGCGGACAGTCGACTCCGAATCCTTGCAGGAAAGCTGGAAGCAGAAGGCCGCGCACCTTACGTCATCCCTTTGGCGCCTGGACACAGACCACTCGGAGCCCTTGGTTACGTGCTTGCAGCGTACGAAATCGACCAGCAGATTCGAGAGAAAAAACTCAGCATCAATGTGATTTTTGTCGGCTCCGGCAGTGGCAGCACCCACGCGGGTCTTCTCTGGGGTCTGCGCGCATTGGGTTCAAAAATCAAGGTCATCGGTGTATGCGTACGACGAAGGAAGGAAATGCAGAGCCCTCGCATTCGAAACCGATGCCGGGAAATTTCGACTTTGCTTGGAGTACCCATTGAGATTCCAGATGACGACATTATTCTAACGGACGAATCTTTTGCGCCCGGATATGGCGTGGCATCAAGCCGCGTGTGGAAAAGCATCGTAGTTTTCGCACAGCAGGAGGCACTCGTTTTGGACCCGACCTATACTGGCAAGACTGCAGCTGCATTTCTGAATTATCTTGAAAGAGCCGCACCGGATGACAATGTGATGTTTATCCATACCGGTGGAACTCCCGGCATATTCGCTTACCAATCCGAACTCGAGAACGCTCTGGAAGAGCAGGCATTAGACAATTGACCTGACACTGCTTTAAGCAGCCCAGCCCATGACTTAGCCGTTGCGAAAAAATATTCGAATATTCAGCAGCTCCATCACTACCAGGACCGCACCTATGCTGATGGCGGCGTCTGCAACATTGAATGTGGCATAGTGCCAATCCCCAAAGTGTATGTCAATAAAGTCGATTACATGACCATGAATCACCCGGTCGGTAATGTTTCCCAGCGCCCCGCCAATAATCAGCCAAACTGCTGTCACCGATTGACTGCGCTTGCTTCTAAGAAACCAAACACCTATGGCAAACAGCAATACAATGACAATATTGGTGATCAGGAATATCGTGTTGGCGTCGAACCTTGACTCCGCAAACAGGCCGAAAGCAACGCCCTTATTGAAGATTAGAACCAAATTGAAGAAGCTCGTGACGTAAACTGAACCATAAGGTTCAAGCGCGTTTAAGATTAAGAACTTGGTAACCTGATCTAGAAAATAGACAAAAGCTGCAAGTCCGATGTGAATGCGAAATAGCCTTTTTTCTGTGAACTCTTTAGTCCTAGCGTTCATTTTTCAAATCAAACGCCTCTTATTCCTGAAGCGGTCCGAACGAAAATTTCGCACTATGCAACAAGCCGTTCTTCGCCTGCGCTCGTAATATTGGTAACACAGCGCTCGCAGATGCCAGGATAGTCCGGATTCTGTCCTACATCGGAAGAAAAATGCCAGCAGCGCAAACACTTTGAATTATCAGAAGCGACAACTTTGACAAATAGATCTTTAATCTCAGACTGAGATAAATCTTCAGTCATCGACTCTAAAGGGCGTACCGTAGCACTTGATGTGATTGTGATGAATTTCAATTCAGTGCTTAACCGACTCAAGATGTCAAGCAGATTTCCGCGACAGTATATTGTCACGTCTGCTGCGAGAGAAGAACCAATTAAATTTTGATTTCGAGCCATCTCCAAGTGCCGATTTACTTCTTCCCGAACTGCAATTACATGCTCCCAGACCTGCAGATTGACAGAATTTTCATCTTTTGCCTGTTTCGGCCAGCCTTCATACCATCCTGTCAGGAAAACGGATTTTGTGCTTCGATTCGGCAAAATCTGCCAAATTTCTTCAGCGGTGAAACTAAGTACGGGAGCGAGCCATCGAACAATCGCTTCAAGAATGTGAACCATTGCGGTTTGCGCAGAACGTCGTCCCCTACTGTCCGCTGGCATGGTATAGAGTCGGTCCTTCAGGATGTCCAGGTAAAATCCACCCATCTGAACAATACAGAATCGATGAATCTTTTGGCAGACCAAATGAAACCTGTAAGCATCGAAAGCCTCTATGATTTCTTGATGCAATTGCTGCGCATAACGAACCGCCCACTGATCAAGTTCAAGCATCTGATGCCAGTCCAGGCTGTCAGCAGCATCGAAGTCGTTCAGGTTTCCGATGAGGAAGCGAACTGTGTTTCGAATCCTTCGATAAGAATCAGTTGTCCGATTGATGATTTCCTGTGAAATTCGCATTTCACCTTCATACTCAGTCGAAGCCACCCACAATCGGAGGACATCTGCACCAAATTTGTCAATCACTGCCTGAGGTCCGATTACATTTCCGATTGACTTGGACATTTTGCGTCCTTCGCCATCTACCGTAAATCCGTGCGTCAGCACTGATTGGAAGGGCGCTGTGCCAGTGATTGCAACGCTGACCAGCAAACTCGACTGAAACCAGCCGCGATGCTGGTCGGAACCTTCAAGATACATGCCCGCAGGATTGGTTAGTTCCGAACGATGGTTGAGCACGCTGTAGTGAGTAGCGCCCGAGTCAAACCAGACATCCAGTACATCTGTGATTTTCCTGTAGTCTTGTGCATCCTGTCCGATAAATTCGGAATCATCCAAATCAAACCAGGCATCAATCCCACGCTTTTCAACATGTTTTGCAACCCGCTCAAAAATTTCTTGGGTATCGGGATGTAATTCTCCAGTTTCCTTGTGTACGAACAATGTAATGGGCGTACCCCAGACCCGTTGACGAGATAAACACCAATCCGGTCGATTTTTCACCATGCCTGCAATTCTTGCTTCACCCCAGTCAGGCACCCACTGCACTTCCTCAATCGCTTTCAAGGCTGTATCACGAAGCTCCTTACGCTTCATGCTGATGAACCATTGGGGTGTCGCTCGATACAAAATGGGGGTTTTGTGCCGCCAACAGTGAGCATAGCTATGCTCAATCTCATCGCTGCAGATCAAGTCACCTCTCTGTCCGAGAATTTCCGTAATAAGGATGCCGCCTTCATCCACGGTTTGCCCACCGACGTATTCCGTACTTTCTAAGAATTTCCCATCTGGATCAACTGGATTATAGATCTCTAATTCGTGTTCTTTTCCCAATGCAAAGTCTTCGTGTCCGTGACCAGGAGCAGTGTGAACCAGTCCCGTGCCAGTCTCCAGAGTCACGTGTTCGCTTGGAATCACCGGCACGGGAAATTTGGTTTGATGGACTGGATGTCCAAACATCAGACCCAGTAACTCACTTCCGCGCGTTTCCGCAACCGGTTTGTACAGTTCAATGCTGTAGCGTGACATACACGATTCCACGAGATCTCCAGCGATGATCAGATACTCGACTTCATCACTCAAGTTCACCTCGATGAGACTGTATTCAAAATCTGAGTGAACTGCAACGGCTCGATTCGCCGGCAAAGTCCAGGGAGTCGTCGTCCATATGACCGCACTGACTTGAGATGCACCTTTTCGACCATCAAATCCAAAAGCTCTGCATGCTGCTTCGGGATCCATGGAAATCATGCGAACATCAACCGTTCTGGATTTTTTATCAAAGTATTCAACTTCCGCTTCTGCGAGCGCCGAACCGCAGTCCGCGCACCAATAAACCGTCATCAGGTCATGCATCATGTGTCCATTTTCCATAATGCGCGCCAAAGATCGGATGATGTTCGCTTCGTTGCGAAAGTTCATTGTCAAATAGGGATTGAACCAATCTCCGACAACGCCCATGCGGATAAAGCCCTGGCGTTGAATATCGATTTGCTCCTTCGCAAATTCTCTGCATGCATTTCTGAATTCTTTAGGATTTTGTCGATAGAGATCACGACCGAATTTCTTTTCGATTTCGTGTTCGATCGGCAGACCATGACAGTCCCAACCGGGTACGTAAGGCGAATCATAGCCGGCAATCGATTTTGATTTAACGATCACGTCTTTCAAAATTTTGTTCACTGCATGACCGATATGCAGCGCTCCGTTGGCATACGGAGGACCGTCGTGAAGAATCCATTTCTTTCTCCCTTGACCAACCTCGCGCATACACTGGTAGAGGTCGATCCGTTCCCAAAAAGCGAGAATATCCGGTTCTCGCTTTGCAAGATTCGCTCGCATTGGGAATTTAGTTCTGGGTAGATTGATCGTGTCTTTATAGTTCGTCATGTTCTCTGCGTAAAAATCTGTTTGTCTATGGACTCTCCAGACAATATTGCAATTGATGAAAAATGTTCAATTGGGTAAGGATTGTATTCACTCAATGAATGGTTTGAATGAAAATATGCGCGTCAGTGGTAGATTGTGACTTGGGAATCTCTATCGCGAAAGAAATCTCTCGTACGCAGGATATCCAGCCGAACCTGTTCACACATTTTTTCAATAGAAGAAAATTTCAGCTCGTCTCGAAGTTTATTCAGGAAATTGACTTTTATCCTTTCACCATACAAATCCTGATCAAAATCCAGCAAGTGAACTTCCAGTACTTTTTTCGTACCGCCAATAGTGGGCCTCATACCCAGGCTCGCAACGCCATGACGGACAGAACCTTCCCTGCGCTCAACCGTCACGACAAAGATGCCGTCCAATGCAGTTTTAGGAATTTTCATTTGCACATTCGCGGTTGCAAATCCCCATTTTCTACCGTTTCCATTTCCGCGGACCACCCGCCCCGAAATACTGTATTCACGACCCAGCAGACGATTGGCGTGGCTGATGTCGCCGGTACGGAGAAAATGACGAATGCGAGTGCTGCTGATTCGGTTGTCACCCAGCAACTGAGTGTCGATTCTATGGACTAGAACTGCATTTCGTACGCAGATCTGATGAAGCATTTGGTAATCACCTCTTCGATTTCGACCAAAGCGAAAATCATCTCCGACAATAATGCATCTTGCTCCTAGCCTATTGAGCAGAATATCTTCAACAAATTCTTCCGGCTCCGTATTTGCCAAAACGTGATTGAAACGCAGACAGCAGAACCGGTCAACACCCATCGCTCGCATTGATTCAACTTTTTCACGAACTGACATCAGTCGCGGTGGAGCAGCATCACCGACGAAAAACTCTAGCGGATGGGGTTCAAAACCCACAATCGTGACGGGCAAATTCAAATCTTTTCCATATTTCACCAACTGCTGAATAACGTGCTGGTGTCCTGGATGCAGTCCATCGTAGTTACCCACAGAAAGTACGCATCCACGGTGACGTGAACGAATGTTATACGTCCCTCGAATGAATTCCATCAGTCAAATTCGGCAGCTTTGTGAGGTGGAAAGTAATTTGAGTATCAGCGCGCCCAATCTGGGCTGATTTCTTCAATTACCTGAGCGAGAGGTTGTCGAGCTGCAAAACCGCCGGTGTAACTGTGATAGAAAGAAATGCTGATTTCCGGGTATTTCCAGCACAGAAAGCCATCTCCAGTGTCGAAATCAATCAACCAAAGACCTTTTACGACAAGACCTAAACGCTCCATTTTCGCGATCCAGCTATTTACAATTTTTTCGTACTGTTTTTCGATTAAAGTGACTCTGGGATCACTGGGCAAATAATTTCTCAACTGAATTTTAACAGTTTCCAATTCTTTATAAGAATTAGCGGTTATTGTTTTCACTAATTCCAAAGTTTCATTTGCCTCCGCTAACGTAAAAAAACGCGGCGAATCAGGAGATCCGATCTGAACGACTTTTGCGTAATCAGTTTTCATCGTTGAATCAATTGGTTGAAACGAATGCCTAACACTAGGATACTTATTGCGTAAACACCGCCTCCAACAGCAATGTAGACGGACAGCCGTAGTACTCTTTCTGTAATGCTGTAGTCCAGCCAATTGGCAAGCGGTGGCACAATCCATAACAACAGAAATCCCATTATAGATGAGGCTAGTACCACTCGGATTAGAAACAGTGTCCAACCTGGTTGAAAACGCAAGGTCCTGTCTCTGACCAACCAGTACAAAAGCAGTCCGGCATTGACAAATGCAGCGAGAGAAGTTGCCAGCGCCAAGCCAACATGCTGCAGCGGAAAAATGAGTGCGACTGCGAAGAACATATTCAAAACCATGGCAATCACTCCGGCTCGAACCGGAGTCTTGGTGTCATTTCTTGCAAAAAAACCTGGAGACAGAACTCGAACTGCAACCAGGGCTGTCAATCCAATTGAATAGGCAGTCAATGCGCGGGCAGACATCATCACGTCGGTTTCGGTAAACGCTCCGTGAAAAAACAGAGCGGCAAGGGTGTAATGAGCAAGAACGATTAAACCGACCGTTGCAGGAACCGAAATCAAGACACTCCATCGAAGACCCCAGTCCAGCAGCCTGCTGAACTCAACGTGATGTTTGTGTGCATGAACTTCAGACAGTTTTGGCAGAATTACTGAACCCAATGCAACACCGAATACGCCAAGCGGGAATTCCAGCAGACGGTCGGAATAGTACAGCCAGGACACGCTTCCAGTGATCAGAAAAGAAGCCATGAAGGTATTGACCAGCAAATTGATCTGAGCGACGGAAGATCCGAAAATTGAAGGAATCATAAGTCGATAAACCTCGCGCACCCCTTTATTTGCTTCGTTTTTTTTTCGAACCTTTAAGCGTGGTGTCGGAATTGCTTTGATCCTGTAGAGAAATGGCAGTTGAAACAGGAGCTGCACTGCGCCTGCAATTAAAACACCAATCGAAAGTGCAATCGCTGCGTTCTCCACCAGTCCTGTAAGCCAAATTGCAGCAGCAATCAATGAAACATTCAAGAGTATCGGTGTCGCTGCAGGTGCGGCAAAACGCTTGTGCGTGTTTAGAATCGCCGCACTTGCTGCGACAAGGCAGATGAACAGCACATAAGGAAATGTAAGGCGCAGACTTTCAACCGTAACCTGGTATTTTTCGGGCTCTGCTCGAAAACCCGGTGCCAAGACCGAAACGATCAGTGGTGCGAAAACGACTCCCAAAACGGTTAGAGCAAGTAAGACCAAAGACAGTCGACCGGTGACGATATTGACGAATTCCCGAGTCTGCGCCTCATGCCCAGAAACTCTGTATCTGGTGTAAACTGGAATGAAGGCGGCGGAAAAAGCACCTTCTCCGAATATTCTGCGGAAAAAATTCGGTATGCGAAAAGCGACAAAAAATGCATCTGCCAAATATGAACTGCCGATCAGCTGTGCGAAAATGATGTCGCGGATCAAGCCAGTCAGTCTGGAAATCATGGTCATTGATCCAAACGCAGCCGTGGATTTCAACAAACCCGCGGTTCCTTTGGCGTTTTGACTTAGCTTCTTAGAAGACGGTTCTGTCGGCACAGGATATTCCAAACTTTCAGCGAATCGGAGCTGAAACTCCTATCGCCGTTTCAATGATTCGTAGATTTCAAACATCTGATTTTGAAATGTGGCAGATCCACCATAACTAGGATGACGAACAGGCTTGATTATTGACTTGTCGAATATTCGTTGTGTCGCAGCTGCGGCATCATTTCCAATCGGAATCAACAATTCCGGTTTCAGCAATGAAGTAAGTTCAACGAGAAATTCTTCGCCGACACGACGTTCCTGTTTGTTGTGTTTCCGGTTGCTGAATGGATTGTTTTCGTTATGTGGATGTAGCGGGAATAGATTCCAAAGAAAAATTGTAACGCCCAGCTGATTCAAAACTCTCCAAACGAACGTTGCGGACATTTCTGCTACCATTTTTCCGATGGTTGGGCGTTCGAATGTTAACCGCCATCGTTTACCATGATCACTAAGATGAACGTCATCTGTAAAGGCTAACCCTGTTCGCCTGCCTCCTCGATATCCTAAATCACGTCCTATCCATAGCATATCAACATCTATTTCCTGTGCCGTACGTAGAAGCGAAAGTAAGGACCTGCTTCTAATTTTTGGCGCCTCAAAATCGTCACAAGATGTACAACGGTCGAGATACGGATTAAATACGTTATCTAACTTTACAGATTGGATCTGCGAAACAAATTGAAGCGGTGTCATGGACCAGATTAATTGATATTGTCGATACGAATCTTAGAATTCAAGTAACTACTACCACCTCTAATTGATTCTTGAGCGGCTGATCATTGCCGTTGACGATACAAACGGGCAGAGGCATCATGACCTGATTGTATTGATTTGCAACAGATCATTTTACTAGCCCCTTGACATTAATTGGTCGATAGTCTATGGTGTGGGCATCGTTGAAGACACTCACCAATTTTAGATGGGCAACGCATATTTCGGATCCAAAGCCACGGTTGGGCTGTGTCAGGCCATCATCTCGCGGATGCCACCTCACAGCGTTTACATCGAATCGCATCCTGTTGAATTCCAGATTAATTTGAATAAGCCGTTTCAAATTAATCTGGAATTCAACAAATGCCGACAAAATAAGTGGAAGTATCTGACATCGTGCGACTCCATTGTAAATTCAGTTATGCTCTCGATCTGGATGGGGCATCCTCGCCGTCACACCGGACCTGTACAGGTGTTCAAGAACACAGTGCATGGCTGCTGTCATCGCTGCCTTTCGAGGTATGCCTTCAACGGCACTGAACTGGTGTATGCTGACCCGCCGTATCTGAAATCCAGCCGCAAGGCGCCGTAACGATATCGTTACCGCTATGACTACGAAGAACAGGACCATGTGCAGCTGCTGGAAATTTTAAGGCGGCTGCCGTGTCAGGCAATGATTTCCAGGTATTGCAGTTCACTGTAAGACGAGCTGCTCGACAACTGGCAGAGCATCTTGGTGCAGGTTATGAATCAGGCCGGGGCAGTAACTGAGAAAGTGGGGTTCAATTTCGAACCGGACCGAATTCACTGGTGCCGTTATGCGGGTCGCAACTTCACCGACAGCCAGCGCATCAAGCGCAGCGACCTGGTTTCGGCGCTATCGAGAAATGCCCCATGGCGAGCGTCTTGCGGTGCTGTCGGCGATCATGGCATTGGCGGCTGAACAGCCCATGGCAACGGTCAGCCGCAAATCGAAAAAAAATAATAGCTGAGCAGCGGGCGCAGTTCGCTGATGCCGTTTGACAAAACCGCAAAGCCTCGAACTGGCATCATGAGCAAAGGACCAAAGCCTGAACGCGGCGATTACGCGAGGGTGTGCCGCGACGTTCAAAAGCAGACTTCGCCGCTCGGCGAATGCTGCGGCTGTGGCGAGGACCTGTTCGAGATGCCGCTCGAAAAGCGCAAGCGACGGGTGCTGGTTGATGTCGAGTTCGCGACCAAGGAAATTCGCATCGACGCCGAGATCAAGTGCTGTCCGAGGAGCAATAAGATCAACCGCGGCGCCTTTCCCGAAACCATGTCCGGACCGTTGCAGTACGGTGCTGGCATCGTCGCCTTCGCCACTGATCTGATGATTTCTCAGATGGCGCCACTAAAACTCACCGCGCAGATTGACATCTTCTTTTGAAGATTGTATTATTTTTGATTGCGTCAGTGATTTGCATCTGCACTTTTTTCGCTGGTGCTGCATTTAACAGCCGCTGACATCTTTGACGCATCCACACCTCTGAGGGAATGATGCTCTTTCATCAGCACCTGCCTGAAGTAGGTTTTGGCGTCTGAGAACTACGTCGCATCACAGCTGCCTTTGGTGAAAAGCAACGCTCACGACGGCAGTGTGAGAGATGCGCAGCGTAATGTTCAACCATCCAACCACTCCATCAATGGAACAATGCCCCATGCCATCGGACCCCGATCAATACTTGCCCAAGACTAAAATTACGCATGATGGAATTTTCAAAGAGTTCTTCAAGCAGCCCCAATTCTGCAAAGAACTGTTTTCGGTGCTGATGAGCAGGCACGAATACCGTCAATTTGACTGGAGCACGCTGAAGCTTGAACCCAGCGAACAGACCAATGTTCTAGGGCAGCAGCGAATGCCGGACTTGGTGACTACGGTCAGATTGAACGAGCGCTCAGAAAGGCTGAAGCTGGTGTGCCTTTTGGATCACAAAAGCGATGCCCGTGCAGAAGCGCTGCGACAGCTCCTCGAATATGCCGGGATCGTGATCCGACAGCAAGAAATCCCCGTGATGCCGATCGTGATCTATAACGGCGAGAGCAGACAATGGCGCGGGCCGACGCGGTTACATCAAGCGCTGCCGGGGATGGACGGTGAGTTGGGGCGGATGTTTGGAAACCACATTCCAGATTATGAACTGCGAATTGTCAATCTTCGCGAGGAGGCGACACAGCAGCGAAGCGCAGGCTTGAGCATTGAACCGGTGCTGTATTCGATGGGCCGAATTTGGAACGCCAGCGAAAAAGAGCTGGAGCATCTTTTTCGCCTGAGCGCTGCGATGTCGGCGGATGATCGAAAACAGATGATCCCGAAAATGAGCGAGTATTTTTATCGCTACAATGAATCAATTACAATAGAGACAATCATGGAACTTGAAAAGCGAATCGTAAGCAACGAGAACAATCGTATCATGCAATACAACATATATAGTTGGGATGTAGCACGCCAGGAAGGCATTGAAGAAGGTCGTCAGGAAGGCATCAAAGAAGCGCGGGAACGACATGCTCGTAAATTACTTGCAAAGGGAATGTGCATCAAAGACATAAGTGATGTTACCGAATTGACTCCAAAGCAGGTTGGGCGGCTTCGAAACAACGCGGACTGAACTCGAAACTCGGAGTATCGCTGTCATGGACAGGAGATGGCGAGTTGATGATGTTTTAAGCGGTTGTGAACGAGGGCAGGTTCAGTTGGTACAGCGCATCGGTTACAACAAAGCCGTGTTAGCGGTGGCCAACGAGATGGCGTGGGCAACATGGGCCGGTGCTGCAGAACAAAACTCTGTACGAACCGAAACTGCCTGATATTGTCACCAATGCCTGAATCAACTTCAGGTCGCCGGCAAACTCAATGGAGAAACTCTTTTTGACTTGACAATGGATGCGAAGTCCGCAACCCAAATGTGATCAACGTGTGATTTGTATCTTGTAATGCAGGAGGACTCCATATATTCTTATTCAAAATATCATATCAATATAATCAATAACTTACGAACCTAATTTCCCGAAGCTGAAGGACAGGAATTCTGCTGGCCGGCTTCATCCAGATTAAGCTTTTCTGCAAGCCTTTTTTCAACTCCTTCAATGGAGCAATCATCTACACTGGAAGAATCGCTGTTGATATTGTTGCAATCGTTCCCTGCAGCTAGCGAGTCCAGTAGCAAACGCGCTTTCAAATGTTGCTCCTCGCCAAGTTCCGTGTATTGTGCGTGGCTGGCCGACCGAAAAATATCGACAGCGCATTGGATTTCTTCGAGAGCCTTTTTCGCAGTTTGAATATCCCCGGTCATTTCCGCAAGTTCTCGTCTAGCTACTCCCAAGTTCGCCATCGTCATTGCCCAGGTCATCGGCACTTTCTCACGGTTCCACTCTGCCAAGGTTTTTTCGTATGCTTCAGTCGCCCTCTCCAAAATTTCCGGATTTTCCTCCCGTTGGGCAAGTTTATGCAATGCAGCACCGAGGTTGTTGTGTGTCATGGCCCATTCGTCCGGAACCAGTTCGCGAATACGTTCAGCCAGTGAACTTTGGTAAGCTGCCACAGCCTGCTTCAGCGTGCCTGGACCTCTACGATGTTCACCTAGATTGCGAAGCGCAGTACCGAGATTATCCATAGTCGTTGCCCAATCCAGCGGCACGGTTGCCCGGGTCCAAACTCGCAGCACTGCTTTGTAGGATTCCACTGAACGTTTAAGAATCCTCGGATTATTTTCTTTACGACCAAGCGATTGCAGAACTGCAGCCATATTGTTCATCGTGGATGCCCAGTTATACGCACACAACTCTTCATTTTGTTTCGTCAGGGCCTGTTCGAATGCTTCGATTGATTGCTGAAGGAGGGCATTGTCCGCAGAACGTTGTCCCAACCAACCCAGTGCATTTCCGAGTCCATTCTGTGTGTTCGCCCATTGCATTGGCGTCAATTCGGGATTAAATCGTCTCAATGCCTCGCGAAAAGCAATGACTGCATCTTCCAAGTAGCGTGTGCCCTTACGGCGTTGTCCGATCATGCCAAGAACTTTTCCTAGTGTGGCAAAGCTTGCTGCCAGAAATTCGGCACTTTCCGACTCTTCCGCCAACGGCAGAATCTCATTCTTCAGTAAATCGATTGATGCCTGTAGCGCCGCATCATCGTCAAACTCTCTCCCATAGTCCATCAGCAACTGAGTCTGTAGATGACTAAGATGCCATTTCTGCTCAATGGCAAGACCCTGAATACTGGCACTTTTCTTACAAAGGTCAGCCGCTGACAAATAATCCTGCATCGATGCAGCTACCAGTGCCTGACACTTGAGCACAGTCGCAAGTGCAAAAGGCTCGCTCGCTGTGGCGAGTCGCTCCAATTCGTCAAGATGCGTCGCGAATTTCTTCAATGAATTGCAGTTGCCGTCTTCGAACAGGCATTTAAGGTTATTCGCAGCACTAGCTAGTTTTTCGTTCGTTGTGAGGTTACCGGAAAGCAATTCCAGATTATCTCGAACGGAAGTCAACCGCATGCCCCCCGATTTCACAAGACCTGGTAAGCGGGTGGGATGTATGTCTGAAGTAATACTGGCACGAATTACGTCAGTCATTACCGGTAAAGCATCGCTTTCCTTGGCGACTACTTCTAGTTCGGTGAAGCCGAACGCGTTGGACTCAACCATACATGTAGATAAAAATTGATATAGATCCGAAAATGCAATTTAGCGGCAAACGTCTCGATAAGTGTCGTATTACCTGACACCTGTGTCGGTAGAGTTACAGGTTCAAAAACATGCGCGCAAAATTTATCGATAAGAATGCCGGAGGCAGCTGATCATCCATCCGTATTTTACGAGGAATCAGTCGACGATATGATAGACCGGGGCTTTTTCCATAGTCCACTCGCCGGATTGCGGATCCCGATGCGACAGAGTCAGCACGTGCCAGTCATCGTCATCCAGCTTCATGAAGTCTCCACGATAGTAGTATCCAGGCCATCGAGTTTCCTCACGGAATAAAGTATGACGGATCACGCTTTCAGAGGTAATGATGCGATGTGACAGTTCCCATGCCCGCTGTAGTTGGTGCAGGTCTTCAGCTCCAATACATTCGAAATCTTCCTGCAGAGTATGAATCAGGTGCAAGCCGCGACGCAAAAGCGGTTCGTTGGTCATGTAGTGATTGCTAATGCCACCTGCGTATTCATCCATGATTTTTTCGAGACGTTGCAGACCATGCATAGGCAGGATGTAACTAGGAGAAACAGAGCCTCCAACGATTTCGTTGCGTCCAACCGCAAATGTCTCAAGCGGCTTGTAAATGACAGTTTTGAGATCTTCGTATTGTTTTTCTGAAATCCTGATTTCGTCATTGGCGTAGTCGCGAACGAATCTCACGGCCGCCTTTGCCGCCAGCCGACCCTCGGTAAAAGAACCGGATGAAAACGCGTGAGCTGTACCACCGAGAGCATCACCAGCACCAAACAGTCCGTCAACTGTCATCATCCGGTTATATCCCCAATAATATTCGTCTGGAGAGACATCTTCAGGTCCACTTGCCCACGCACCCGAACAAGTTGCGTGAGAACCCATAACGTACGGCTCGGAAGTAGTTAGCTCCGGATTGGTGTACTTGGGGTCAATATCCTGTGATGCCCAAACGACTGCTTGTCCGACCGTCATGCCAAGAAAGTTCTCCCAACCGATAACTTCCTTGTGAGGGTCTTGAAACGCTTCCTTGGTCACCATATGGATGGGGCCTCGACCAGCTTTCACTTCCTCAATGAAAGCGTGGTTTCTAAGGCAAGTCGGTGTGGGGTGATGGTCGATGTATTCACCAACCAAATTTTTGGTATGCTCGTACCAATTGGATTCATACTCTTCACCGTAGGCATTCTGGGTGTAGGTTTTCAAATGCAGAAAATACGCACCAACCGGTCCGTAGCCATCTTTGAACCTACACAACACAATACGATTTTCCATCTGAGTCATCTTTGCGCCTACCAAAATCGGCAGTGCGTACGCGGATGCTGAACTCCAAGGAGCATACCAAGTTCGTCCCATTCCCTCACCGACAGAACGCGGTTTGAAAATATGAGACGCACCGCCCGCGCCTACAATTACCGCCTTTGCGCGAAATACATAGTAGTCACCCGTGCGTACGTTGAATCCCACTGCACCACCTACTCTGTTTGGTCGATTTTCATCCATCAATAGATGGGTCACCATGATGCGGTTGTATATCTTGTCTGCGGATTTGCGCGCTGCCTCGGCTACGATCGGTTTGTAGCTCTCGCCGTGAATCATGATCTGCCATTTTCCTTCACGCTGATAACGTCCGGTTTCGGGATCTCGCATCATCGGCAAACCCCACTCTTCAAACTTGTGCACAGTAGAGTCCACGTGTCGAGCCATATCGAAGGCAAGGTCCTCCCTCACCATTCCCATCAGGTCATTGCGGGCGTAGCGTACATGGTCTTCGGGCTGATTTTCGTCCCATTGCATCCCCATGTAGCAATTGATGGCGTATAAACCTTGTGCTACTGCACCGGAACGATCAATATTCGCTTTTTCAGCAACGACGATTTTTAGATCACGACCCCAATAACGCGATTCATAAGCGGCACCAGTGCCACCCATACCACCACCAACAACGAGGATATCGCAGTCAACGTGAACTGTTTTTATTCTCATCAGTAGTACACTCCTTGTTTGAATTTTGATTTTTCAATGGTGGGTAAGCCCGTTTCAATGTTTAGCGCATCCGGTTCGTGACACAGAAGTTGTGACTCGAGCGCGTCCTGAGTGGGTACTTCGAGTTCAGCGAGCCTAGGTATTTTCTCACCCCAAGGCTCCGTTGTGATGGGAGAAACAAAGTTTTTCTCCCGACCGTCTCGGAATTTAATGCGCCAGGATATTGTTCCTTTTTCTTCCTCTCTCAGCACCCGAACACTGTGTCCAAGTGGCGCAAAGTCAGCATAACCGCGACAATCAATCGCGTTCTGAGGACAGGCTTTCACGCAGGAGTAGCACTCCCAACACATACTCGGTTCTATATTTACCGCACGTCTATAAGTTTTGTCGATGTGCATGATGTCGGATGGACAGATGTCAACGCAGTGGCCACATCCATCGCAAAGGGTCATGTATACAAAAGTCGGCATAGCAAATTTGTCTCTAATTTAGTTTGTTGTAAACGAATCAGTGCAATCACACTAACTGCAAAATATGATTGATGTCCAACCGCACTTAGTAGTGGCGCGGCCTTTCCCTTTTTATTCCGAGACCGAACTTGGCCGGTTGGTCCGAAGGCAGCGGTAAATTGTTCCGCGAACCGTCGGCGTCAGCCACACGCTTTTGATATGCAGCGGCTGGTTTAAAGAACATATGGGCGAATTTAGACCATGGTATTCCTGCAAACAGTATTACTGTGGACACGATAAAAGCCGAGAAAAAAAGCCAAGCAAGAATGCCGACACCAACGGACTGGGAAAAAGACCATATCAGAGCCAGAGTCGTGCAGGCGACAAGGGAAACCACAAACAGGTCTGCGGGCATATATCGAAATGGAGAATTACCTTCTGAAGCGACATCTGCGCGAATAAAGAACCAAAACCAATACCCTCCTACGCAAACCATTAATGCTCCGAGGTGCCATAACAGTGGAAATACAACGGGTGTAACGACACCGGAATCACTGTATGCGAATATCATCACGCTCGTGGTAATCAGGAAAAGAACGAACCCGTACATAGTTAGAAGGTGAGCAAATCGGCGGCGGTTATTGCAGAACTCACCTGAAGCTAGAACGTCGTGCGCTGCAGCGGAGAACGCAATTTTGATTTTTTCACCGCCTCCAACAGAGCGGGTTGCGGAGGCTTTCGACTTTTTCATGCTTTCGAAGAAGTACTTCGCACTTTTTTTGTGGATTACATCGAAGATCGTGCCGGCGATAACCAGTAAAACCATGATGATAATGAACGACTTCATAGCCACAGGCGGTAAAATCGTCGCGACTTCAGCAAATGGATTATTAGTTAGCATAAATAGTAATCTCTCCTCTCATCAATTTGGCGGACAGTCTCAGAAAAGCTGGCGCAGTTGATTTATTGTAATTGAACAACCACCGAGAATTGAACTGAAAATTATCCGTTTACTAAATTGAAAATGCTTGTGTGAGCAAGCGAATAATTCCTGAAAAACTGAATATAAGATCTCGCAGGATTTCCAGGCGCAGAAAAAACTTCCTGCGAAAGTCAATTAAAACATGTTCGAAGCATATCCACACACTTCAACAAATTTCAGTCCTCAAGCGAAGTCGAAAAAAGTATTGGCCCATACAAGATCGCAAATAGGGCGAAAGCACCAATCCAAGCCAGAGACGCAATTGCCAGCAATTCAAGTGTGAGTTCAGGCAGAAATATTGTTGTCAACCGCGTTAAGGCCGAGATCAGAACACAAAGATAAATGATTTGTGTCGCGAGCGGTGCGGTTAGAGGCCGACCGGTGTGTCCTCTGGAAGCGCGGGTCATGACTGCAAGCGTCATCACACCAACAGCCCCAGTCGACCATGCGTGCAGTGCAATACCAGTCGGTACAAACTGCGGCCAGATGACTGAACATCCGACGGTAAAAAATCCTAGAGGTATAAACAAAAAACCGACGTGCAGGATGAACACAAGCGGCTCGCGGACAGTTTGAAATCCCGACCAGCGCGCAAGACGCGCAAGCTGTAAAGCACCGGCTATCACGAGCGCGGGACCGGTAAATGTCCAATACGGCAACCCTATCCAAAATACCAGAGATAAAATGGAAAAACCGATAGACAGCGCGTCAAATCGATTGAACGGTGTTGGAAGGTTTCGATTTTCCATCTTCGCAAGAAAGTTGCTGGTGAAGTTCGGAATAATTCGGCCGCCAATCAACATTATCAATATTACGAGGATCGAGAGTCCTGCGCGCGTGGAATAGAGAGGAAGATCGTGAATCATCACTTCCACGTGAAAATTTATATTGGCTACCGCGAATATTCCAAATATTATTGCTATCCTGATATTGCGGCGATTTTGTCCGGCGATGATTTCGCGAAAGGCGACTGCGGTAATCGCGACAAGAAATAGACTATCAACTACGGCTGCAGCTGCAAGCCCAATTGAGTCGGCAAACCAGAATGCGACCCGACCGCATAGCCAAATCGAAAACAGGACGATCAGCCTAGAACCTTGAATTGGATTTCGACCGGTCCAGCTTGGAACGGCTGTTAGAATAAATCCACCCAGAATTGCGGGCGCATAACCGAACACAAGTTCGTGAGCGTGCCAAATGTTTGGACTGTATGGTGTTACAAACGAAATCTTTCCGGTTATTAAGCCGATCCACAAAAGCATGGCGGTTGCTGCCCAAATCGCACCACCGAGAAAAAAAGGCCGGAACCCGTAGCTAAAAAGCGAAAGTTGTGCCAATTTTGTCATTGAATAATTTTCACGAAATCCATAGAAGCGGACTGGGGCCAATCAAAATTTTGTGACCTTGAAAAAGAAACCAGAAATATACACCGATTGCTGCGCCCGTCTGTAACATAAATGCGGCGTCTACGCGGATTTTACCTTTTCCAGTTAGTATTGCTGCGAATGGAACGACTGAAGTTGATCGAGACATTTCAATCCATTTTTCGTTTCCGAGTCGGCGACGCGCACGACGATCCAACAGTGGAAATCCTGCAATTGCAAGTGCAGTCAAAGTTGCGAACAGAAGAATTGATACGGCGTCCCCATTCGGTGGAACGTGTGTTGCGGTCCAAATCGTAAAACCCCAAAGTACGGGGTGTCGCGTAATTGTAACGATTGGTGGCAATGAGACAGCAGGTTTTGGGCGACGTAATGAAATTGAAAGAAGATTCGCTTCAGCGAGCCCAGCTAGGATAAACCAAAAAGACAGTGGCATGCCTATGACAGCGACCATCGCCTGCCAAGATGCGGGCTCCCAAAGCAAGAAAAATGAAGCACGCCGGGATGCAGAAATAACCCAGGTTAACAAGGCGAGCGAAAGAATCGAATAGCCAATGAGATAAATTCGACGACCAAGGATGTTGATCAGTCTCTGGCGGATAGAGGGTATAGGAGGTATCAGATGGGCGACGACAAAGATAAAAATTGACACGATAAATTCTGTCACAGTAACGTACTATTCACCGATTTGTTAACTGCTCACCCCCATCTGATTGAATCTTGAGCGGCTGATCATTGCCGTTGACGATGCAAACGGGTAGAGGCATTGTGACCTGATTGTTTTGGTTTGTAGCAGGACATTTTACCCGCTCCTTGACATTACATCGTCGATAGTCTATGGCGTAGGCATCGTTGAAGACACACCAATTCTAGATGGGTAACGCAAATTTCAGATCCAAAGCCACTGCCGGGTGATGTCAGGCCATCATGAAGCGCAAGCCGGCGGCGCGGCGTAGCATTGGCATTGAGATTGTCGTGTGCATCATACGTCAGTTGCGTTGCGAGTATCTGGAGGCCGAATAACCAATGGCGACGGTCAGCCGGCAATTGCTCAACGAAATGATGGCCGAGCAGCGGGCGCAGTTCGCGGCGCTTCAAGCCAGAGGCGAAGTTTCGCCAAGTCATTTAGTCAATCGGCGTACGAAGATGCTGAGCGATTCAAGCTTGAAACAGGAATTGAGTACAAAGAAACCGAAGTCTCTGATCAAAACGAAATTGAAGCAGCATTTCGTACCTTGATGCACAAGGCGCGACAATAATCGCCGGAATTGGCTTCCTATATGCGCCAGCGATTGAGAAAGCTGCTGTGGATTTTCCAAACATTTAATTCATTTTTTTTTGATGGAGTCGTCAAACTCCCGAATGTTTGATCTATCGTGTTTAACGAGCATGAAGGATCTTTCTTGGTCGGCATGGCCGCAGCTCTCGTAACAAGAACCGGAAAAATCGGTTTTGTTGAGGGAATGGACATTCCCTTGATCCGAAACTTTGGAGCCGGTTATGAAGAGGGTGCAAAATAAGTCATACCAGACACTGAAGTCTTTCGTAATATGACAGGTACGACACCGAAAGCATGGAACGATCCCAACAGAGGCAGCAAACTTGCGCTGAGTCAAATTGAACGGGGTGCCGACGTTATTTTCGCAGCAGCTGGATTTACGGGCACCGGTGTATTTCAGGCAGCTCTGCAATTGAGCAAATTCGCAATTGGCGTAGATTCAAATCAAAACCATCTGCACCCAGGTACCATACTGACGTCCATGCTCAAGCGAGTCGACATCGCAGTCTACACATCATTTTCAGAAGCAAAATTCGGTACCTGGGACAGTGGAGTCCAAGTCTTAAGGCTCGCAGAAAACGGCGTAGGCTGGGCGCTTGATGAACACAACAGAATTCTGATCAGTCCAGAGGTAGAGGCAAGACTAGAACAGGCCGAGAAGGACATAATCAGCGGCAAAATTATCGTCAAAGGGTATCAGGAATAGGCTTCCTCGGATTGACCGAAACTGAATTACCATACATTTCATCATACAGACCGTTTGAATGAAGCTGTAATATATAATTTCTGCGCCACTAGGTGACTATAATAATGCAGTTCTTAAAGCCTCATAATTCTGAGTTGAGAGACGAAGAAGAGGCAGCATCTTCATCACTCAATTTCAGTTAAGTCCTATACAGGAAGGAAATTACATCATTGGCTAGAACACCTCAATCGCGCAAACGCGCACGACAGAACGTAAAGCGGCGCGCTCGCAACATGAGTCAGCGCGCAGCGGTAAGAACTTACATCAAGAAATTTTATAAAGTGCTGGAAACTGGAAATCTGGAAGCTTCTATCTCAGCGTATAGAGCTGCATGTTCAAAAATTGACCGTAGCGCTCAGAAAGGACTTCAGCACAAAAACAAAGCTGCCAGGCTGAAAAGTCGAATGAACAATCGACTTAAGAATTTAGCTGATTCGACCGCTAGCTAATCGGAGAAATTAGATATTTCGGTATGTTGAGGTTTATCACCTCAACTACCGCCTCCACCACCGTATATCAATGACGGCAACCACAGTACTATCTGTGGAAATATGATGATTAAGATCAGTCCGACCAGCTGCAGCACCATAAACTGCATCATCCCAAAATAAATATCCTTCAAATCCCATTCCGGGACCACGCCTTTCAAAAAGTACGCGGACAATGCCACCGGCGGTGACAGCCAAGCGGTTTGTAGATTTACAGCAACCAAAATCGCAAACCACACCAGATTAAATTGAAGTTGATCCATTAAGGGAATCAGAATTGGCACAATAATCAAAACGATTGGCACCCACTCCAAAGGCCAACCAAGGAGAAAAATCAATGCCATCACCATCATCAGAATCACATATCGATTGAGTTCCAAATCCAGTAAAAATTCGGTTAACATCAGAGGCGTGCCTAATCTTGAAAACACGGCACCGAAGAAGTTTGACGCAGCAACCAAAACCATGATCAATACTGTGATCTCTAATGTCTTGACAAGTGCGGTATACAGTTTTGTCCAATTCAATTTTCGATATGCGAGAGCGAGTACCAGTGCCCCAAATGCTCCACATGCGGCGCCTTCAGTCGGAGTTGCCAGTCCGAACATGATGCTTCCTAGTGCAGAAAAGACTAAGAATGAAGGTGGAACTAAACCTAGAAAGAATTCACGCCAGACTTCTTTCATGTTTTTGGCACGCAGTTCCTTAGGTAACACCGGCCCCAAAGAAGGATTCAAATAACATCGAACTAACGAATATCCGGTGTAAATCAAGGCCAACATAATACCCGGTATTACTGCTGCAGCAAACAAGTCAATCACTGGGATTTCCATCACTGGCCCCATGACGATAAGCATGATGCTCGGCGGGATAAGAATACCTAGAGTTCCACCCGCTGTAATGGTTCCTGATGCCAGCCGAACATCATAATTGGAACGATTCATGGATTTTGCAGCCATGATTCCAAGTATTGTCACTGATGCCCCGACTATTCCCGTGGCGGCAGCAAAAATGGTCGAAACGAACAGAACAGCAACAAAAAGTGCCCCGCGTACGCGCGATAGCAATAGCTGTACAGCCGAAAATAGCCGTTCCATTAAGCCGGCCTGCTCCATCAAAATTCCCATGAATATGAACAGAGGTACAGCTGCAAGCGTCTGTTCCATCATCGTCGAATAAAACTGAAAAGTCATCAAATAAAAGACGACTTTTCCGAATCCCAGATAACCGAAAACAAATCCGAGGAAAATAAGTGTGAATGAAATTGGAAATCCCAAAAAGATCGCGAACAACATAACCGCGATCAGAAGAATTCCTAGAATTTCAGGAGGCATTAAACTGGCCACTTACCGCGTGTTGCAGCGTGCACGCTCTTCAAGAACTCGGAAATACCCTGCATGATTAAGAAGAAAACGCCGAGTGGCAGTGCAGATTTGATTGGTGCCACGATCGGCATCCATGCAGTATCCATGCCTTTTTCGAGGCGAACCCAGGAAACACCTGCAAAATCAAGTGCCATCCAAAGAAAAACGAGCATTCCTGGAAAGTAAAAGAACAAGTAAAGACAAGCATCAACCGTTCCCTGTGTTTTAACGGAAAAGTTTCGATAGAGAAAATCTGCTCGAATGTGAACGCCTTTTGACAGCGCGTAACCGGCACCCAGCATGAACATCGCTCCAAATATCATTCGACTGATATCGTAGACCCAGACGGTAGGAGCAATGAACACATACCTCATAAAAACCTCGTAAACCATGACCGAAAACAGTGGTATTGTGGCTACACAGACGATGCGTCCAATCCACAGACTAATCGTGTCGATCCAACGAATCAGAAACCAGACAATATCGTTCATGCCGTCCGGCTTTTTCGAATAATCGCTAACTCGACGCTCTGCGATTAACTCGTCCGTTATATCTGTAACTTCTGGAGCTTCTTCACTCATTTGCTTAAATCAATAAAATTTGTTATGTGTAATACAAATTCTTTAGGTGAAAAAATACGAAATCTACAAGAACTGAATCTGAATCTTGAGAGTTAGAACCGCAAATTACTACGTTATAACTTGCGGTTCCAAAATCATTCAAAAAAAGGTCAGTCAAAATGGAATTATCTACTTCTGTTTGGCGTAAGCCTGACCTAAGTTAGCATTGGTGGTTTGCGCGCCTGCCCAAAACGGAACAGCGATATCTGCGAATTCCTTCATGGAATTCCAAACTTCCGCAAAAAACTCATTCGCTTCTTTATTTTCATCCATGCTCTTTAAAACAGCGTTCATATACTCTGTAAAGTAATCTTCGGGCGTGTCATGCAAAATGACTCCATGATCTTCTACCAGCGATTTCAGGGCTTTTCCATTCTCGAAAATTCGATAAGCCAATGACTGAATCAACGAAGCATCAGCAGATACTTCCATTGCTTTTTGCTGGTGAGGAGTCAAGCTGTTCCAAACGTCACGGTTGATGTAGAGATCTGCATTCACGACCACTTGATGCAAACCCTGCAAATAATAGTGCTTCAGCACTTTTTGAAAACCGAATACTGAATCGGGTTTTGGGCAACACCATTCAGCCGCATCGATCGTACCTTGTTCTAGAGCCGGCAGAATATCTCCGCCACCCATCGCGACCGCTGCGATTCCGATTTCTTTGTAAGTCTGGCCTGGTATACCAGGAGGTGTTCTAAAACGATATTTGCGGAAGTCTTCCATGCTATTGATCGGTTCCTTGAACCAACCAAGTGCTTCAGGACCTACGGGTTGCAGCATTAAGCCTTTTATATTCATACCCATTTCATCCCAAAGTCGATCGTAGAGAGCTTTACCGCCGCCTTCCATATACCATGAGATCCATGCAATGTTATCGATTCCAAGACCGGCTCCAGCCGTTGGAGAACCAAAAAGCATCGCTGCCGGATGATAACCAGACCAGTAATGAGTCCAAGCAAATCCTCCCTCAATTAGACCAGCGTTGACGGCTTCCAGTGTTTCCTTTACACCGACTACAGCCCCTGCCGGTAAAACTTCGATCTCTACTTCACCATTGGTTAAAGCAGTGACATTGTCTCCGAAACGTTTCAGCATCACTGTTTCATCCGCTGAAACGGGAATTACTGATTGAACTCGAATTACGGTTTTTGCTGAAACAACAGTTGGAACCATCAGTACCGCCATGATCGCGATCAGTCCAGTCAGCTTTCTGAAAAATGTCATGGAATGTTACCTCCTATATCTTAAATATCAATTATTTTTAACAATTCTACGCAATATAACACTTTATTATTACAGTATTGCACGTACTACAAAATAAATATTAGTAGTTTTATGGGACAATTTATATGCACGATAGTGTAAAAAATGTTTGACTCATGAACGTAATCTAACTTTAAATCAGTACGTTAAAGCAACTCGCCTTAGCACCATCAACAAGATCAAAAACTAAATTCAACAAAGACAAGATACATAAATCTCAATTCCTTTGGTTTCAAATAACGCACAGCAATCCATGTCAGTGAAGATTTGGAGAGGTACCAAGTCCGGTTCATTTCAGACGTATTCTGTACCAATTCAAGCGCAGCAGACTGTTTTGGATATCGTTACCTACGTACAAAGATATTTAGATTCGAGCCTTTCTTATCGATTTTCCTGCAGAGTCGGCATGTGTGGAACCTGCGCTATGATGGTCAATGGAATTCCACGTTGGACCTGTCGCACTCAATCTTCAAAAATTCACAAGAAAAAGCAGATTGAAATTGCGCCTTTGCGCAACTTTCCGATCATCAAGGACCTGGTCGTCGACATGGACGTATTTTTTGAGAAGTGGACAACAGCAGGGACATTTCAGTCCAACTCGACGGAAATCACAAAATTTGCTCAGGTTGAACCTCAGAGTTCGAATCGTACGGCAGCAGACAGCGCGATTGAGTGCATAGGCTGTGGCGTCTGCTATGCAGCTTGCGATGTGGTACGCTGGAAACCGAATTATTTAGGCCCTGCTGCGCTGAACCGCGGGTGGTCGCTTTACAACGATGTCCGCTATGAACATCCCGATCGATTACTTCGCAGTCTTACCTCAAACTCGGGGTGTCTGTCCTGCCATACTACACAGTCCTGCAGCAAATTTTGTCCCAAAGAACTAGATCCGTCTGCTTCGATCGCGGGACTGAAAAGCAAGTCTGTACGGGTGCCCTTCTGATTCACCCAATATCCCGCTGCATCCAATTCCCTTTGAGTTTCGGGCTGTCTGCATGTCGGACACTACTTCAAAGATGGCAGGACTTTACCCGGGTTCATGATGTTTTTGACGTCAAGCGCCGTCTTGATCGAGTGCATGATGTTCAGCTCCGTCGCCGACTTGAACTTTTTCATGTCTTCGGTCTTCAACAGTCCAATCCCATGTTCAGCGCTAAATGAACCATCAAGTCTGTCTGCGATTTCATGCACGATATCAGTCACTTCATACCAACGATCAAAAAATTCGTCTCCGTCCATGTGCCGCGGCTGACTGATGTTGAAATGTATGTTGCCGTCCCCAATGTGCCCATAAACAAAGCAGCGAACGCCCGGGATCAAGCTCTCCAGCTGGGTGATCGTCGTACGAACGAATGTGGAAATCTCAGATAGCGGAACGCTGACATCATTCTTGATACTTTTGCCTTCGTAATTCTGAGCTTCAACAATGGCTTCTCGCAAGCGCCACATTTCGAATGCCTGCTGCTCACTCTGCGCAAGCACTGCATCCAGTATCAGCCCCTGACTGAACATTTGTTCTAAAAATTCTTCGTTGAGTTCACGACTGATTCCCTGTTGTGTACTGCTCACTGAGTTCCAAAAGCACATACCAGGGATAAGACTCCGCAAAGAAGTCACGACACTCTGGAATTTTGTCGACGGCGGATTCGACGCAGACTCTCGACATCAGTTCAAAAGACGAAGCAAAGTCTGAAGTATCCTTGCGCGTTCTTGAAAACAGCTCCACCGCATCCTTAATGGAATCCACTGCTATTAAAGCGGTAGACCGATGCTGAGGAGCTGGAAACAGCTTGAGCACTGCCGCAGTAATAATGCCAAGAGTGCCTTCAGCGCCTATAAACAAATTCTTGAGATCGTAACCGGTGTTGTTTTTTCTCAGCGCATTGAGTCCATTCCAGACGCTGCCTTCTGGCAGAACGACCTCGATCCCCAGTACAAGGTCCCGTGCATTGCCGTATCTGAGAACATTGACGCCGCCTGCATTGGTAGAAAGATTTCCGCCAATCTGACAGGTGCCTTCCGCCCCCAAACTCAAGGGAAAATAAAGCCCCTTTTCCATTGCCGCTGCCTGCACGTTTGCGAGTATGCAGCCTGCCTCTACTTCCATCGAATATCCAGCCGCATCGAGTCTGCGAACCCGATTCATCCTCTTTAGATTGAGGATGATGCTGTCAGCTGTAGAGACTGCACCTCCACATACGCCTGTATTTCCTCCTTGTGGAACAATTGATACATCGTTCCTGCAGCAATAATCCACAACTGCAGACACTTCGTCCGCTGATCCCGGAAAAACCACCGACATGGCTGCACTGCTGAATTTGCCTCGGCGTTCCGTCAGATAGACAGATTCCGAATCAAATTCCTGAATCACGTTCCTCTCTCCAACGATTTTTGCGAGCTGCGATCTTATGGAGAGCGCTTGGTGTTCAGTCGTAGAACTTGAGTTCATTGGATAAAGGCGCCATCCTCAGAATTTGATGATTAATAGGCATCGCAATTACGATATATTTGAAATACATTCAAAATATATTATCTGACGGGAGATTTTTTTATGAGAAAACTCAATTCTATTGTACTGGCGTGCATTTCTGCATTGATGTTATTTGTCGCCGCAAATGCAAACGCCGATGTGCTCAAAATGAGCAGTCAGTGGACCGAAAACACACCTGGCGGTCAAGTCGACATCTGGTGGGCAGATCAAATTAGAGAGGCAACCAACGGAGAAGTCGACATCAAAATATTCTGGGAAGGCGCACTCGGAAAAGGGAAAGAAAATCTCGGACTGATTCAGCAGCGTGCAATTGAACTCACTGCGATGTCACCCGGATATTTTCCTTCTGAACTTCCTTTTCATGCGGCGCCGAACTCCATACCAATGGCGATGTCTGAAGTTGCACAAGCGACCGAGCTGATGGAACGACTGCTGCAGGAAGTGCCGGAATTTGACATGGAAGCTCAAAGAAATGGCATGAAGGCGCTATTTTTCCATCACTTGAATCCGTACAAACTGGTATGCAAGGAACAAATTACAAGCGTTGCCGATATGGAAGGCAAAAAAGTGCGAACCTGGGGCAAAGACATGCCAAGAATGGTGCAGGCGGCAGGTGCCGTCCCGATCACGCTGGGACTGCAGGAACTTTATGAAGGACTTTCCCGCGGAACGGTAGACTGCATCCCATTTTCCGTTGATCTTATGATCAGCTATAAGATTTACGAAGTCGCAAAACACATACATCACATTACGTTATGGGAAGGTCCAACCAACGCAGTTTGGATTGCCAGTGACGTCTGGAACGGATTTACCGATGAACAGCGAAATATCATTCAGGATCTTTCGTTTCAAGCAGCGCGACGGGACCGCGACCAAGTGCTCGCCGCCGGTGAAGCCGCAGTCAGTGAGCTGGAAAAACAAGGTGTTCAATTCCATGATTTCCCCGCTGAAGAGGCTCAGAAATGGAGAGATGCAAATCCAGACTTCTTTGCTGACTTCATCGCAGAACAAGAAGCGTTAGGCCGTGGCGACGACGCCCGCAAAACGATCGAAATATGGAATGAAGTCGTAGGAAATTAAGCGAACTGCTTCTCACTTCCAACAACAGCGAGAGTCCCTCTGATCATTTGGGGGACTCGTCGCTTTTTCCACCAGCATAATCGGCAGATACATGACTCCCGGGCAGGTTCTTCTGCAGATTACCCGCACTAGCGCCATATTGTCCGGCGTTGCAATTCTGCTGATGATGCTGGCAGGCGCGGCGGATGTCATCGGCACCAATTTGGATGTGGTCGGGCTCAGAAGTCGCCCAATTCCTGCGACGTTTGAATTCATGGGAGCGATGATGGTTGTCACCGTGTTTCTCGCCGCATCTTTTGCTCAGCATAAACGCAGACACATTCGAGTTGAGCTGCTGGTTCGAATGATGCCGGCATTCTGGCAGAAAGTTGCCGATATCGTGCAGTACGCATTGGCAGTCTGCGTATTTGGACTTATCGCTCGATATACATGGCCCGCTGCCATCCATGCCTTCAATGTCGGCGAGTACGCAACTGGTCTGATTAATTTTCCCCTTTGGCCGGCACGTTTTGTTTTGGCATTTGGCGCGACGCTCATGACCATTCAGTGCCTGTTCGACATGCTTGGCGTTGTCTTCAAGCAGTTCCGGACTGGAACACAAGAGGACGGTCTGTACTGAGATGGACCCAGTATCAGTCGGTTACTTGGGAGTCGGACTCCTCTTTGTATTCCTGGCAATCGGAATCCCGGTCGGGGTGGCGATGGGGTTCATCGGCATAAGCGGAATGCTGCTGGGCGCTGGCGAACTGTTCACTTGGGGACAGTTGAAAGTCCTGCCTTTTTGGGTAGTCAACAACTACGCATTCGCTGTACTTCCGATGTTCGTGCTGATGGGCATCCTCGCCGAATCATCAGGAATCACGCGTGATGTCTTTTATTCATCCAATCTTTGGCTGCGCAGATTCAGAGGTGGGCTGTATCAGGCAGTGATCGTAGGCTCGGCAGTATTCGCCGCAATATCAGGATCTACGATCGTGAACGCTGTAGTCTTCACCCGAATTGCGTTTCCCCAGATGCTGAAATTCGGCTATTCAAAAAGTCTGTCAATTGGCGCGATCGCGGGTTCAGGGAGTTTTGCGGCGATGATCCCTCCTTCCATCACGATGGTAATTTACGCCATCATTACAGAGCAGTCCGTTGGACAACTGCTGATCGCCGGCGTGATTCCGGGACTGCTGACGGCTGCCATCTATCTGGCAGGCGTGTATGGGCTCGTTCGCGTTCGACCTTCGTTGGCGCCCAGTATACAAGAACGGGTATCGCTGGAAGAAAAGTTCAAATCCATGCTGTATGTATGGCCTGTAATCGTACTGATGGCGATTGTTCTAGGTGGAATTTACACCGGATTGTTCCCTCCGTCTGCGGCCGGTGCAGCTGGTGCGTTTGGTGCGTTCTGCCTCGCCGTAGCAAAGAAGAAAACTCTGAAAGGATGGCTGCCGCCCGTTCTATACGATGCGGCATCGATCAGCTGTGTGATATTCATCATACTCATCGGTGGATTGCTTCTTTCCAGAATGCTTGTTGTCGTCGGCATCATTGACGGGCTTGTGGAATTCATCACATCCATTGCCGACACGCCGCTGAAATTCATGATTCTGGCATCAGTTCTTTACATTGTTCTGGGGTGTTTTCTCGATACGACGTCCATGATGGTTGTCACCTTGCCGTTCCTATTTCCAGTTGTCGTAAAACTGGGCATCGATCCAATCTGGTTTGGAATCGTTTTGGTTAAGCTCATTGAAATTTCAGTCATCACGCCGCCGGTGGGGATCAATCTTTTTGCTGTTCTCAGCGCGCTCTCGGGAAAAGCAGAATTTCACCACGTCGTCAAAGGTGTTGTACCATTTATTCTATTTGACATTCTGGTACTCGCACTACTGATCATTTTCCCCGAACTGGCAACATGGTTACCTCAAAAAATGATTTCCGGCTGAAACCACCCGAAAAATTCCCGAAACCTGTAATTTCAGGAACCTCTATGATTCCGTTTACTCGTTACCGGGATGGTTCCACATATCGAGACTGGGCTAGAAGAGTGGGTCTTGATGCGATTCGCAGCGCAGGCCTGAAGCCTCAGGATATCGATTCGGTCATCGTCGCGAGCGAAAGTGACATGCTGTCCCTGCAGGTCAGTCCGGCCGCTCTCATTGTCGATGAACTCGGCTTGCAGGGAGCATCAGCCGTTCACGTGGATGCAGGTGGCGCCACAGGTGGCGTGGCCATTCGCGAAGGCTTCATGCAGGTGTGCTCGCAGGTGTCGAAACACTGTCTGGTCGTCGGTTATGAGCAAACTGCGAGCCGATTGTCCAGAAAAGGGGTGCAGCAGGTTTACTCACTTTCGTTCGATGCCGATATCGAAGGATGGACCGGAGTCACGACAGTGAGCTTATGCGCCCTGTCCTTCCAGATGTACTGCGACCAGTTTAATGCCAATGTCGAACAGGCGGCACTGGTTTCGGTCAAGAATCATGGAAACGCAATTGGAAACAAATTTGCTCACAAACCGATGGACATCACCGTATCCGATGTGCTGCAATCCACCATGATCAGCACTCCGTTTCGGCTGCTCGACTGCTCTATGGTAAGTGATGGTGCGGCGGCAATCGTTCTGTCGAATCCCGAGCTTGTAGATCTCAAACCCTTTTCCGTACAGATTTCTGGCTCAGGAGGCGCCACCGACTGCGTCCGTCTAGGTGACCGCACATCCCCTTTTTGGTTCGAGGCCAAATACCAAGCGGCCAGTCGAGCCTATGCAATGGCCGGAATTGAAGATCCCATGTCGGAAATCGATGCTGCTGAGGTTTACGACCCCTTTTCTGGGACGGAACTGCAAAGCATAGATGCTCTTCAGCTCTGTCCAAAAGGACAAGCTGGACCGGCGATGGAAAATGGTGACTTTCAGATCAATGGCCGAATCCCCGTGAACCTATCCGGGGGCATGATCGGGCAAGGTGGAGCACCAGGGGCTACCGGCATCGCCCAGGCAGTTACCATGCATAGGCTGCTCAGCAATCGTTATGAACCCGGCCTGCAGCCGAGCAGGCCACTCAGACGAGGCGTTATTGACGCACACTCAGCAATTTGCACGGTCAGCGCGGTGCACGTGCTGGAACGAATCGATGGATAGCTGAAATTCCAGCAGATCAACAAGACTGAAAGAAACTCAGCACCTCTTCTTTCTGAACGACATGACAATAAATCATGTTGATGATTTCGAGCTCATGCTGATGTAATTCGTCCGTGGCCGCAGCACAGCAGTCTTCTACAACCACAACACCAAAACTCTCATCCGCCAGACTTCGCACAGTTGATGAAACGCATTGGTCGGTAAAGATGCCCGTCGCGATAACATCCGAAATGCCCATGTTGCGTAGCATGAGTCGAAGGTTAGTCCCTGTCAGCGCACTGTCCGTAGTTTTAATGACGACGATATCATCTTCCGTTGGAGCAAGTTCTGAAACGATTTGTCCCTCATGTGCGTTTTTTGGAATCAGCAGATAATTGAAACCGGGCTTTTTCTGGCTGAGAGATCGATCCCGACCATCTTGCTTGTGACAGGCGATTCTGGCAAAAATGACTTCCACTCCTCGCTTTCGACACTCTCGAATCAAATCCGAAATATTCGGAATTACGATCTGATTCATGCGACTGTAAAAAGGCTGCCAGCGTTTTGTTTCCTCAGAAGTATCCTTTTCTTCCATATATGTATTTTGCACGTCGATTACAAGCAGAGCTGTTTTTTCAGGATCTAAATTGATATCCTCGGGTTCCTCCGCGTTCAAATAATAAAATGATCGAAAGGCTGTTTTCCAATTTTGATTTTTATCGAATCTGTCTGAATGCATTGCAGTTTCTGTCTCTAGTCTGGTGCTTTTTATTGGTGAACGTATTTCTTCCTTTGACTGAATTTCAGCAAGTTCACGATTTTATTCCATCAACGAACAAGGCAGGAAAGTCAAAAAATCATTAAAATGCTTCGGTTTGAAAAGAGTTTGGCCCCAATTGAATTGAATATCATAAGTGTTCTTATTTTGTATTTCTAGCTGTATTCAATTGCGAATCCTATTTCAATCTACAGATTATTTCAAATAGTCGCGAGATCGACTTGATGCTGACACCAACAGATCCAAATCCAGTAGAACTCATCTCGTCTTCAGAGCAAAACCGGCTTGTTTTGGTCTGTGACCATGCAGGACGTGAAATTCCGTCTGTCCGTCGACATCAGCCACTGTCCACTGAGGACATGAAACGACATATCGCATGGGACGTCAATGCGAGAAACGTAGCGGTCATCGTTGCGAAGAAACTGCGCGCGCCACTGGTAGCCCAGCGGTATTCCCGCTTGGTCATCGACATGAATCGACCCGTTCAATCTCCTGATTCCATACCGGTCGTCAGTGACGGAACTTTGATTCCATTCAATCAAAATATAAGTGACGAAGAAAGAAAATCAAGAATTGACAGCATTTATCGTCCATACCACGCCAAAATTGCAGAACACTTGAATGATATTTCTTCCTCGATGAAATTCATCGTCGCCATCCACAGTTTTACACCCAAACTAAGGAATGGCCCTTTTCGTAATTGGCACGTAGATCTCATTTCCCGCACGCGGCTGGAATTTGTAACATCGTTTCGACGCCAGCTTCGAAGCAAAGTTCCAAATCTGAATATTGGTTTGGGAGATGTGTTTCCGATGGATGCCAAACGAGACTTCACGCTGCCCTTTCACGCGGAAAGCAGGGATATTTACAACATGTCCATTGAAATTCGGAATGATCTTCTTCAAAATCAGGATGGGATTGACTGTTGGGGCGACCTAGTCGCGATCTGTCTGCAATCTACCGTGGAAAAACTGACGAACAGGAGTGATTCCTGACACTTCGAAATTTTAAAAATCAGCCAAACCGTTTGACACAATTACGGTCTGGCCATGCCCGGCAGCGCGTCGCAGACCTGATGCCCGACGAACCTCAAACCCAAACACGAGCATTTGAACGATGGACCTGTCACAGCTGCGGCCATTGACTGTCAACTGAACCCAGTCGTTTTACCGAATCCAGTGGATGTCAGAAGCTGCTCTCAGTTCATAGGCAGATACTGGGCAAATTCCTTTTCTACAGCTTTTGGGTCCGCCTCCAGGCCATGTGCGATTCCACCAGCCATGTCACCGCAGTAGAGTTCTTCCTGTCCCGCTTCAATAGCATCCAAAGTCTGCTCCGCAACCTCTGAAGGCGGCATCTTCGGTGGAGGAAAATCACGACTCATGTCGGTGTCGACGGCTCCAGGCATGACAGCCAATACGCTGGTGCCTTGTTGAGCAAGCTCCGCACGCACGCCTTGCGTCAGACTCAGTCCAGCTGCTTTGGATGCACACAAAGAACCCATCATGGGCAGATTCACCCTAGCCAGAATAGACAGGACATTGACGATTGCTCCGCCGCCATTTGTGCCAAGAATGGCATGAAATGCGCGGCACATGGATAGAGTGCCGAAGTAGTTTGTATTCATTTCTTCCTGTGCTGCAGAAAGTTCATCGCTGGCGATGAAAGCCTGCAGACGATTGATTCCGGCATTGTTGATGAGAAGACTGACATCCGTTGCCTGTTCGGCAGCTTTCTCGACTTGTTCTGAATTGGTTATGTCGACTTGAATTGCCTGCACCTGATCTGGATAGGAGCTGACTAACTCCTCAAGATTCTCAGCATTGCGTGCGCATGCATAGACTTTCGTAGCGCCGCGATTGATCAGCGTTACGACAAACTCGCGCCCGATGCCGCGATTGGCCCCAGTAACCAATGCGGTGCATCCAGCAATTTTAAAATTATTGGCCATTATTGACTTCGACTCCTTCTTCTTTAGCGTTTCAGCAGAATATTCATTGGACTGACTGGATTCCAGCCAATCAGATTCAATTATGGGTAAGGGGATGGCACTAAGCAAGTGCATAGTATAAGAATTTTGCGGCCGATGGAAAACCTCCATGCTCAAGCCGCTCTCTACGGCTTCTCCGTTGCGCAACACCAATACTCTATCACAGATATGGTTGACGACGGCAAGGTCGTGACTGATGAATATCAATGCCAGATTCAGTTCCTCTTTGAGACCCTGCAATACCTTGATGATTTTGGCTTTTGCCGAGATATCTAAACCGGATACGATTTCATCCGCCACAATCAGTTTTGGCCGAATTGCAACAGCCCGCGCAATTCCGACTCGCTGACGCTCACCACCGCTCAATTCATGCGGAAATCGACTGATGAAGTCCGCCGGCAGACCCACGCGCTCAAGCAGCACACTTGCAATCCGGTTGGATTCAAGGCGGCTCCTGACTTGTTTGAATGCCCATAGAGACTGGGTAAGGATCGTACCAATTCGATGACGCGGATTCAGTGACGAATACGGGTCCTGAAAAATCATCTGCATGCGGGCTCGATACGGTCGGAGCCTCTGTTCGGAATAGTGGGTGATGTCTACGCCTTCGAATAAGATGCTGCCGCCAGTCGGCCGATACAGGCGCATCATGGTACGTCCAAGAGAAGTTTTTCCGCTGCCGGATTCTCCGACGATGCCAATCGATTCACCTGCATGGATCTGCAGACTGATGCCTTTCAGCACCTCAATACGCGGTGTTCTGCCGAACAGCGGTTTTCTGGACCGGTCGGGAAACGTCAATCGCAGATCACGAGATGCAAGCAGCGCGTTCGTACTCACTTTACGCGGTTTCCGGTGGCGGGAAACGGGCAGCATCAGACATTCGATAGTCATATTGATAGTATTCTGAAGTGGTGGCAAGCAACGTACGCGTGTAAGAATGCTGCGGTTCTTTGAACAGTTTTTCGATTGCCTGCTGCTCTACAATTCGACCTTCGGTAATGACGCTGACAAAATCACATATCTTTGCTACAACGCCAAGATCATGCGTAATGAAAAGCAAAGCGGTGCCTGATTCTGTCTGAAGCTGTTTGATTAATCGCAGAATCTGTCTTTGCACAGTCACGTCCAAAGCCGTAGTTGGCTCATCAGCGATTATCAGATCCGGTTCGCAGGAAAATGCCATCGCAATCAGAACGCGCTGTCGCATTCCACCGGACAATTCAAACGGATACTGCCGAATGACTCGCAGCGGATCGCGAATCTGAACGTTATTCAGCAATTGCACGGCCTGTTCCTGTGCTGCCTTTCGACGCAGGCCCTTGTGCAGGCGAAGTACGTCACACATCTGCCTGCCAACTCGCCGCACTGGATTCAGTGATGTCATTGGGTCTTGTGGAATCATTGCGATGTAGCGGCTTGCCAACAGCCGACGCCGATTGCGGTCAAGTCCAGTCAGTTCGTCAGAACCGAAATGAATCGAACCCCTGCTGATGCTTGACGAACTCGGCAGAATTCCCAGGACCGCTTTACCAAGCAGACTTTTACCAGCGCCAGATTCACCGACGAGTCCGTGAACCTGCCCTCGCCGTATGTCCAGATTTATTTTGCGAAGTACGGTTGATTGGCGTCCATTCTGGCGGATTTCTAAATTCAGACCGCGTATTGTGAGAACTGATTTCATCGCTTCATGATAGGATCAAGTTGTGAACGCAGTCCGTCACCCAATGCGTTGAATCCGAGGACCGCGACAATGATGCAGCCCACCGGAAGTGTCATGACCCACCAAGCCTGGTGAACGTATTGGCGACCTTCCTGAATCAAGCCGCCCCAAGTGGCCTGGTCAGAAGAAACGCTTAGGCCGACAAAGCTGAGTATCGCTTCAACAATGATCGCGATCCCCATTTCCAGAGATAGAAGCGTGATCAACAGCGGGAAAACATTGGGGAGGATTTCCTGCCACAGAATCTTCCAGCGTCCGAGGCCGATTGTGACTGCCGACGTAATGTACTCCTGTTCGCGCTGTACTAACGTTTCTGCTCGAATCACCCGACAAAATCTAGTCCAGTCAATCACAACGATTGCAATGATTACAGCGTGCAGACCGGTTCCAATCACGGCTACCAGAACGATGGAAAGCAGTACGGGCGGAAATGCCATCCACACATCCACCATCCGAGCGATAATCGTATCGAGTGCGCCACCGAAGTATCCTGCCAGCAGCCCCAAAACAGTACCCAGTAAAGCCGCCAGCACCGCGGCGATAATAGCGACCAAGACCGCTACCCTTGCACCGTAAATCAGCCGAGACAGCAGGTCGCGGCCGAGACTGTCCGTGCCCAATAGAAAAACAGAGTTGTGACCGTCTGCCCAGAAGGGTGGCAGCAATCCGCTGATCAGATCCTGTTCAAGAGGGTCGTGTGGCGCAATCCATGGTGCGAACGCAGCACTCAAAATCAGCAGTAAGACAATAGAGCCGCCAATTAAGACGCGCAATCGTCCTCCCCGGAACTTTCTATCTGCACGGTGCCTGTCACTCATCCCTAACTCTCGGATTGAGAATGCGATAGCTCATGTCAACCAAAAGATTGATCATTGTAAACATGATGGCAAAAGTAATGATCAGTCCCTGAATGAGCGGCAGGTCACGATCGATCACAGCTCCAATTGCCATATTTCCAATGCCGGGATAACTGAAAATCTGTTCGATCAGCACTGTACCTCCCAGCAGAAAATTGAACTGAACTCCAGAAAGCGCGACCGTGGGAATCAAGGCATTTCGCATGGCTTCAACGAGCAGAATTCGCCAAGTTCCGAAACCTTTTATCTGTGCAAGCAGAATGTAATCCTGAGTCATCGTTTCCCGCAGGGATGCCTTGAGAGTTCTGGCGATGACTGCTGTCAGAGGCAAAGCCAGCGCTACCGCTGGCAAGACCATATGGCTGAACAGTACCGGCAACAGTTCGAAATTGCCTGCCAGAATGCTCTCAGTGAGATAAAACTGACTCATAAATTCGACGCTCAGATGTGGATCAATTCTTCCGGAGATGGGCAATATCGGCCACACTACGCCCAGTATCAGAATAAAAATCAATCCCCAGAGAAAATCCGGAATCGCCTGATTCAGGCCGGTGACTCCATCAACCAGCGTTTCCGGCCACCGACCCTGCCAATAAGCACCGGCAAGCGCCAGCAAAATTCCAATAATGACTGCCACAATGAAAGCAGTAAAGGCGAGTTCCAGAGTCGCAGGAAGTCGAGACACAATCAATTCGACTACATCCTGGCGCAGACTGATGGATGTGCCCAAATTTCCCTGCATGACTTCTCGGAACCAAATCAAGTACTGTTCGACAATCGGCTTGTCGAATCCGTAGAGCTGCTGAAGGTGATCTATGTCCGCCTGAGTTGCACCCGGCGGGATCATCATTGAAATGGGATTTCCCGGAACAACCCGGAGCAGAACGAAAACTATGACTGAAACGCCGAGCAGCGTCGGCAGAATCAGCAGCAGTCGCCGCAGCAGAAATTGTGCGGCCATAAGTCAATCCGCTGCTTCTGGAAGCAGCGGATTGGTCATTAAGTAGAACTTGCCAAACGCACTCAATTGCTCTTTTTGACGAGCTGAGGCAGTACGAAATTGGCGACGTGAGGAGTAACTTCAATACCATCGCGATACACGATTGGCTGAACGTATTGCAAGAGAGGAATCACGTACGCATTTTCTGCGATATAGCGGTCAACCGCTCTGTATCCTTCAATACGTTTTTCTTCATCATCTTCACCCCAAAGCGGGCCAATCATGGCATCAAGATCGTCCGTATCCCAAGTTGAATGAGGAGATGGACCGAACATAGCAAAACCAGTTGACGTAGATGGATCCCCGATTGCATTGCCCCAGTTGTAGAACGCAGCAGGCGCTAAGGTGTCCATCGCACGCAGTTCATAGTGTTTCGCAATTTCATAGACTTCGATTTCAGCTTCCGCACCGACTTTTCGCCACATTCCGACGACAGCTTGGATCATTTCATGATCTTTTGGCTTGAAACCTCGGGTTGTCTGAATCGTGAATCGAACCGGGTTGTCTTTTGAATAGCCGGAAGCTGCTAGCAGTTCACGAGCTTTATCCGGATCGTAATCGACTTCAATGGACGAATCGAATGCTTCATATTGAGGAGCCTGCAGAGTATCGATCGGCACGCCATAACCACGAAGCAGGTGTTCGACAATTGCATTCTTGTCAATGGCGTGAGCGAGCGCCTTGCGAACATTGCTGTCTTCCATGACTCCGACGTCGTTGATGAAAATCATTCCAATATCGGAAACTGGCGTACTGACGCCGTTCAGACCTTCTTTGGCGCTGAGGCGATCGAACTCCTCATAGGGAATTTCGATCGTGATATCCGATCCTCCACTTTCAATTTCCGCTACGCGGCTGCTTGCGTCAGTAATGAACTTAAACACAACAGTTTCGAACTCAGCTGGCTCTCCCCAGTAATCGTCAAAACGCTTTAGTCTGACAAAGCTGTTGCGTTCGAATTGATCGACCATGTAGGGGCCGGAGCCAATCGGAGCTTTTTCGAAGCCCTCCGCTCCAACTTCTTCGTAATATTTTTGCGGTAGAACATACGCTGTTAGAAATGCCATCCACTTAAACAGAGTAGGTTCAAACGAAATGACTTCCCCTGTGATGCGGTTGCCGTCAATTTTGAAGTTGGCGACCTTGCTCCACACAAACATAATTGGATTTCCAGTATCGGGGTGCCCTGCTCTTTCGAGCGACCATACGACATCTTGAGGCGTTACCTTGCTGCCATCATGCCAATATGCGTCTTCGCGTACATCTAGCCATATCTCATTTCGAGTTTCGTTCCAACCCCATCCCGTGAGCAGACCTGGCTTAAAACTCAAATCTGAATTTTGATCGACGTATTGATCGAACACTGACTTGTAGATTGACTGAATGGTTGGATTGACTGCCGAAGCTCCCACCGTGGGGTCCCAAGACGGCAGGTTGACGTTGTAAGCGATTGTCAATACGTCGTCTTCTGCTGCTTTTGCTGGACTGAATCCAATGACAAATAGCGAAAGCAGAATTACAGTTGATGCAGAACGCATAATAAGTTACTCCAATTTTTAAATTAAGTGATGGGTTTTCCTTCGCTGGACGCCCACTTTTCCATGAGCGTATTGGACGGCAGCGTTTCGTCGACCAACTTCTCTGCTGTCTCCCGACCAGCAACTGGAAGTCCGTTTGGATCTAGTACGCCGATCTGAGCCAGAACTGAAGCCTGATCCCAATAAATATGCTCGTGACAGAGCTTGTTTCCTCGAAAATTCACGATTGCTACGAGCGGTATCTGAACGTATTTTCCGGTTGGTTCAATTCCTGGCAGCATCCAGTCGATTTCACAATCATGCGTAAAGCAAAACAGCATTTCGTCGACCAGCCGGTCGGTGCCAATGGTTCGGGATATGGGTATAAGGGCTGTATCAGCGGGATTTGAATCTACGAAATGGTGCTTGTAGAAACGACTCAGCTGGTCTGCACCGACACCTCCTGTCATGGTCGGTATGTGATTGACATAAGGATCGTCAACCATGGTGCTCATGGTAGCCGGTACGTCTCTGCTCGCAAATTCATACTCGCAGTGCCGGTCCCACAGTCTGCTGAGATCATAGGTTGGACCGAGAGCGCTCCTCAGCAATGCGAGACTTCGCGTATAGGCCATCAGCGTCGAGGGCTTGCAGTAACTATCCCGACCAGGAGTGGCGAAAGCGTGGCTGACTCCGGGATACTCATAAATTTCGACGCTTGAATTTCCTTCGAATTTTCTACGAATTTTCGCAACGGCTTCTGGAGGTACGAATGTGTCTTCGTTTGCAAAATGCATCACCATAGGACATGAAATGTTTTCTGCTTCGTTCAGGGAGTTCTCAATGGCAACTCCATAGTAGGAAACTGAACAGTCTACGTCAGTGCGAGCTGCTGTCAAATAGGCAAGATTCCCGCCTAAACAATAGCCTAGGGCACCGACCTTGCCTGTACATTGAGACAATTCTCGCAATGTTCGAACTGTATCTGCGACATCTTTGATGCCTTGGTCGACGTCAAATCTTTGGTAGTAATCGAAAGCCTGCCCAAAATCTTCGTCGTTATACCCGAGATTTACGCCAGGCTGCATCCGCCAGAATAAATCTGGAACGAGAACCACGTAGCCTTCTTCAGCGTAGATGTGCGCCATATCGCGAAGATACTGATTGATTCCGAAAATTTCCTGAAGCAAAATCAAGCCGGGGCCTGATCCTTCAGCAGGAATGGTCATATACGCTTCGAACCGACCACCGTCAGAAGCAGTTATGTTAATCATAGAACCGGACATGTCATTGCCACCCCATAATAGTCCGTGAGAGCATTCAAGGAAATTTTACATTGTACTGATTATCATTTTGAAAACAAGCAAAAAACCCAATCGCTTGACATTTCCGTATTTTGTTGAACGACAAAGAACAGCCATTCACACTGCGGTACAGCGTATGCGTCAGCACAGTCGGCGGCCATTTGAAGTCAGCCAAATTGGAAATTCGCACTGCTGCGATGGCTGCAGTTAGTGTGCGCTGGCGACTGAGCGCGGCGAATGAAAAGCAGGCATCAAGAAATCGGACGTAAGTCGAACATTGATTTGGAGATTTCCATTAATCTCAATTCGAGGTGCAAATCCCGCGGACTCTGTCTCAAAATCAGAATCTTGAGCGGTGGCGGCCTTACTGATCCGCGATCAAGTCTCTACGATACGCTTATTGATGACCGGTTGAATTGTTTTACAGGCAGACCAGTTTTTGTTGCCTTTTGCAGAGAGTGACGACAACACCTGTTCAACAATCAGAAAGACCTGTTTCTTGAATTGATTTAATTCCGACTTCAATAATTCAACGACTGCCCTGAGTATTGCGACATTCGGTCAAATATTGTGAATCTTAGCAAATTCTTTGTTATGCGTTGCCCCAAGTTCCGCACTTTTGCCGCTCAATCAACCATATTAAATATATTTGTTAGAAAATTTTATTAATAAATCATTATTTGTAGTATTTATATTCTAATATCTTACAAATATTATTGTTTATTAGTAATATCTTTTCTTTTATAACTCTAGTAACTTAATGTTGTTACATGTACAGTGATACAGCACTCCAAACAGCCACTACAATCCTCTATAATTACCCCATTGACAATACACTTTAAGATCATGGTCATCAAACCCGTAGTTTCCTACACCAACAAAAAACAATACCCAGATGCGCCTACCTACTGGTCAGGCGTTGAATATGAAGGCGGAATTGCAACGAAAACGCTGGTAAACGAAGCTAAAGAAAATGGCGCGAAATGTTGTTACATGTACAATTCAGTCATTTTCAAAAATAACATGATATCAATGCTTTAGGAGAATTGTTTTTTGAGTAGTGCGGAACTAGGGTTGCGCTGACGTCCTTCAGACCAAACAAGAGTCCCATTTCCAATGAGGTCGCAACTGCCATCGCCCCTAGCACAACGCGCGTCCACATGGAATCTCGTTGAACTGCAGAAATTGCGCTTTCTGTCTGCAGAGCCGAGTAGTTACGTTTCTTGTTGAGAATTTATGGGCTAAAAATAGAGTTCAGAAACGGAGCACATTTCGATTGCAATGGCGAGCCATTTTTGAAAGGCAATTAACATTCCGGACGATTCTGGCATGTTCGGCTTCGGCTTGCGCATGACGGAAACTATACGCCGTGTCACGGTCGACTTCAACGCGCCCTCGCGGCGACTGCTTGATGGTAGCCTTGATCGGCAAATTCCCCTGCAGCCTACCTATACAGTACAAATTGGGGCTTGACTTTTAAAATTCGAGCTGGTACATTTGAATATCATGTATCAGCAGAATCAAATTCCACGCAAGCTGAGGTCAGCATCTGGTCTGGAGCAGTTGCAGTCGATCATGGCAACGCGCAGTTTTGCGAATCGTACGGAATTGACGCATGCGGTGTGTGAGGAGTTTGGATTTTACGATGCGCGGGGCAAAGCGCAGGTGACGAGCAGTCTTCGGGTGCTGCGGGATCTGGAGCAGACGGGTCGGATCGAGCTGCCGGCTTCGAGTCGTTCGGTGCGCCAGGTAAAGGCGCGTGGATTGGGACAGGCGGTGGCCTTGGCGCAGGGAGTGCCGGCGCGGGTGGATCAGGTCAGCGGTTTGCAGCTGGTGGTGGTTGAAGAGGAATCGCAGCTGCGTCTGTGGAACGAGCTGATGATTCGCGAGCATCCGCGAGGAGCGGTCGTTCATGTAGGCTGTCAGCTGCGATATCTGGCAGTGTCTGAGCATGGTTATTTGGGTGCGCTGGGATTTGCGTCTTCGGCGCTGGCGCTGCGCAGTCGAGATCAGTGGATGGGCTGGGATGCAGAGCTGAAGTCTCGATATTTAAATCGAGTGATCGGCATGAGTCGGTTCCTGATCCGGCCTTCGGTGCGCTGTCAGAATCTGGCGTCGAAGGTGTTGGGTCTGTGTCTGCGTCGAGTCGGCAGGGATTTCAAGAGTCGCTATGGATTTGATCCGTATTTGGTGGAGACGTTTGTGGATGCGTCTCACAGCGGGGTATCGCTGCGAGCATCGAACTGGTGCCATGTGGGCTGGACGACGGGTCGCGGTCGATTTGGGGGCAAGTCTGAAGCGGCGGCTGTGAAGTCGGTGTATATCTATGAATTAGAACGGAAATGGCGAACGTATCTGGGGTTGGACAAGGTTCGCGTCCCGGTGCGTGACAGAGGTCGGGGACTAGCGATTGATGAATGGTCGGAGCAGGAATTTGGAGGTGCGCCGTTGGGTGACGAGCGTCGCAGCAGAAGACTGGTGAAAAGTGCGGACATCCAGGCTCGGCAGCCGATGGAGCCGTTCACGGCTGCGTCCAGGTCGGATCAAGCGGCGGTGCATGCGCATTATCGTCTGCTGGATCAGCCGGCGGAATCGGCGGTGACGCCAAAGAACATCTTGGCGCCGCATCGACAGCGAACGCAGGAGCGAATGCAGGCACAGTCGGAAGTTTTGTGCGTGCAGGATGGTACCGATTTGAATTTCGCCAATCACGGTGGCTGTCAGGGCATGGGCTTGATCAGTCGCAACCGCAAATCGGCTGGCACCATGGGGATTCACATGCATTCGCTGCTGGCGCTTGATGCGCAGGGAGTGCCGTTAGGGGTGCCGCACATTGAATATGGCCATCTGGATGACGAGGGCACCAAGACGCAGCGATGGCTGCGCGGGCTGCGTGCGAGCGCAGAGTTGGCGGCACCGCTTGAAAAGGTGCGGATGGTGGCGGTGATGGATCGCGAGGCGGATTGTTTTGAGGTGATGGCCGAGTGTCGAAGGCTGTCAGATGTGGAGTTGCTGGTGCGCGCCCAGCATAATCGAAGTCAAGGCAAAGGCCAGCCGAAGATGTTCGATGCGATCCGCGGGCAACGTGCGCAGGCGAGTCTGGAAGTGCCGGTGTTGGCGCGTTCGGCGCGGCGCAGCAGCCGCAGTCAGAAGGCGATGTCGAAGCAGCCGGCGCGGATGGCAAAGGTCGAGTTGCGCTGGCGTCAGGTGCAGATTCAGCCGACGAGCGGTTTTTCGGGTGAGAAACCGCTGAAGTTGAATCTGGTTCATGTGTATGAAGCAAAAGCCGGCGACGCGGTCAAGCCGCTGGAGTGGTTTCTGCTGACCAGTCTGGCGGTCAACAGCGCGCACGATGCGACGCAAGTAGTACAGCGTTATCGGCTGCGTTGGCGAATTGAGGATTGGCACAAGATTTTGAAATCCGGCTGCAAGGTGGAGTTTCTCAAGCATCGAAAATGCGAGCGCATCGAACGTGCGGTCACCATCAACGCGGTGATTGCCTGGCGGCTTGCGGCGATGACGCTGCTGGGTCGAGAAACTCCGGAATTGCCGATGGAAGTGCTGTTTAGCGAGACCGAAATCGGTGTATTGAAGGACTTCGCACGCCAAAATCGCAAAAAAGTGCCACAAAATCTCGGCGCCGGCGTGGTGACGATGGCCATGCTCGCCGGTTATTTGAATCGTAAAAATGATCCGCCACCGGGTTACAAGAAGATCTGGGAAGGCTATAGCATGCTGACAACAATGGCGCGGACTTATGATTTGGCTCTGCAAATGCTGACCCAAAAAGGAAGCTGGTTTCACCTTCACTCAGAAGGTTGGATTCAACATAAGTTAAGTCCAGACTGAATTTGTACGGAATAGGCAGCCTGCTGCATCGAGCGAGTTCGCGGGAACGGGCGACTGCTGGTCGCTATCGCCGAGGTGGCGGCTGTCGATTCGGAAGTTCGGGCTTGACCCATTCAAATTGAATGTCTTGAGCAGCGACGCGAAACGACCCCACGCAACGGCGTGAACACCAACTTTTCTGCTTGTCCAATGCACTCCACGCGCCTTCGGGCAGCACCTCAGAACCGCATGTTGAGGGTTACGAAGAAGGTGCGTCCCCAGCCGGCCGCACGCGGCCCGTCGGTTAAGGAGGGATTCGCGGTGTTCGTAGAGAGCTTCGCGTCGGTGACGTTGTACACGCCTGCGGTTACCCGCATGTTTTCGTATCCCCATGGCTCTTTCCAGTCGAGCGTCAAGTCGTGGCCGACCCAGGAATCAAACCGTCCACCGTTTCGACTCTCAATCTCATCGCGGTAATTCAAGGCCCAGAAAGCAGTGAGGTTGCCGCGGCCGACCGAGGTCACGATACGCACGGCATTGCGCGGGAGCAGGGTCAGCCCTTTGCTCCTGGCGACGTAGCGCCAGAACCCGCGCATTGCGACGAATCCCGAATCAGTCTCCACGCGAGTTCCGAACCGGGTGTTGAGTCCTGAGACTTCGTTGTTAACAATGTTCTCAAATCTATCGTGGATGGTGATTTGTCCGGCCGTGCGCTCGATGCAGCTGCTACCTCCACCCGGCGGGCACTCGGGATGGTTCAGTATCGCCGAGGTGGCAGTTTGCAGCCCCGGCAAATCCGAGGTGGTGAGCCGGTACCAGTCGGCGATGAAGTAGGACGGCCCCGTGCGGACCCCGAAGCCGATGGAACTCCTCTCCGACTCCGACGGCTTGAGCTCGGGGTTGCCGCCAATGTTGCGCGTCACCTGCCGGTAATTTGTGTCGCACGTGCGCGGCGGCGGTCCGCTCTCTGGGACACAGCGAACATAAGGGTGGTCCTGGGTCTCGGTGCTGTACAGGTGGAACATGGAAGGTGCCTCGTCGCCCGTGCTCGACGAGGCGCGCAACGTTACAATGTCACTCAGGTGATACTCAGTCCCGAGGCGCCATGCGCGCAGCTTGCCGACGTCGCTGTAGTCGTCAACCCGCGCTGCGGTCCTTACGTCCAGTGAGTCGGCAAAGGGCAGAGACACTTCAGCGAAGGCCCCCTTCGTACTGCGCTCACCGGCGTAGCTCGTGCCACCAGACCCGAGTACGCCGTCTACGCTGCGGGTCCGGCCGTCGCTTGCCCGGAACTCAAGCAGGCGGTGGGCCTCCACGTCGGCGAATTCGACCCCTGCAGTCCATGCCGTGCTGCGCTCGCCGAAGCCCGGCCCGGTGCCTTCAAGCGCGAAACGCGAGCCCAGGTATTTCCAGCCGTAGTCTTCATTCTCGCGAAGACTGCTCCTCTCGATCGCTTCCTGGTGGTCCGGGTTCTTCGACAGCGGATCGGTCAGGTCATACCTTCCGGCCGCGATCTCTTGCCTGATGATCTCGGCATCCACGAAGGTGACGCCCGTCACCAAGCCGTCCAACCTATTGGCGCTGATGCGGGCGTCGTAGCCGAGGCCTTCGGTGATTCGGCCCTTGATGCTTGCTGAGACATCGTGCTCCTCGTATTTCGACTTCCAGTCTCGGTTGCCATGACCGATGAAACGGTGACCGACCGCGAAAAAGTCTTCATTCGTCGCTTGGAACATTGGGTCGGCATTTCTTGCCGATTCGTTAATAGAGGTGAGCAGGCTCTCGCTTGGGGAGACAGCGAAAACATCGACCGACGGTGCATAGCGGAAAAACCCGCGTCCTTGCGTGACGTTTGCGTCCACATGGAGCTCGGTTTGCTCTCCGATCGGGTGGTTGAGGTTCAGGATTGCGTTCTCCTGCTTGTAGCTGGCGCTGTCCCACCAGACGTTGCCGTAGGCGTACCCGCAGCCTCTGTCACCCGAGGTGATTCCCGGCGGATTAGTGAGCAGACCGGTATAGCCGAGGGCCGGGTCGCACTCGCCGAGCGGGACGGTTCTCAATTTGAATTCCCTCGTGTCGAAGATGTAAACGGTATTGCCGCCGACACTCACGTTTTTCGCTTCGGCGAAACTCCCGCCCTGCTTCCACTCCGAGCGGCTGTGCTCGCGGGAACTGCCGACGATCTCCTGGCGATCAAGGATGTCGACGCCGACGGTCATATGTCCGCCGGTGCCAATCTTGCCGCCCCATACGACGCTGCCCTGGCGCGCGTCGCCGCCGTCGCGGCTAGGCAATCGGGCGACGGTGCGTACATCGAAGCCATCCAGATCCTTCCTTAGCACGAGGTTGAATGCGCCACGTACAGCGGCGTGGCCGTTGATCGTTCCCAGGCTCTCGGCTCTCAGCACTTCAATTCGTTCGACCGCCGAGAGCGGGAGAGTGTCCAGATTGCTCGCGGTCGTCGCGTAGGGTCGTCCGTTCACCATGACGAGCAGGTTGCGCCCTCCGGTGAAGAAGTAGCGGAGGATGCCCGTGTCGAGCATCTCGCCAAATGTCTGGGCTCCGGATCGCTCGATGAAACTGCGGTCATACTCGGCGATGATCTGCGGGGCTGGGCCAAGCGCGTCGGCATGGATTTGACTCACCGAAAGCACAGCGGTTGCGGCGAGAGCTGCGAGTAATTTTCTCATTGTAGATTCTCCGATCCCTTCTTGGGTGTAACCAATTGTTCTCCGAGCTGGTCTTGGTGGTCGTCTGCGCTCTTGAGCATCTGATGACAAACATATGCTCGATCGGATGCGTGCCCGAACTGTTGCGCTAGTATCGGAACAGCACCGCCGACCGTTCCTGTCCGGCGATCAGTGCGTCGACTCTCACATTGATTGAGCCTATGCGGTAATGTTCTTGCCTGGGCAGCACAGGCTCCGCGTGTCACGGTCCAGTTCGTCACCGTTTAGCTCTTGGTTAAGACCTAAGCTCACGAAGTTGGATTATAAACTTTTATGGAGCATTGGAAACGCCACAAGCACCCAAATCCAAGAATAGGAATGACATGCTAGAAAAAAGCCATTTACAATTAAAGTGTTAAAAACTACTTCAGTAAATCAGGCAGAACTGAGGAATGGATGTCAGTGGACGGAGTGCTGTGCGATTAAGTGCAAGCGTGAGGTAGAGAACGAATTGAGACATTTTGGTAACTGCTAACTTTGGGGCGCGGCGGGTGTTTCTAGGACCATGATTTCGGAGACCAGCCCGGTGTCGGCCTCGAACTTGAACAGCTGTGGGAGAAATCGTGAAAAGTTCCATGCACTGGGCAGTTAGGAACGAAGCGGCGGGATTTGTTCGGTGACGCTCTGCACCCGGCCCTGCTGATCGTATTGCTGTGAATTTTTCGGCAGGCTCTGCAGTGGCAGTGGGCTGAAGCCGCAAAGCTGTGCCAGCTGCACGTTTCGAGTCAGTTACCGTAGCAGATAATTCACCGAGTAATGCCTGAACGCGACGCCTGCAATCATGGCCCGGAACAGGGTTCGGATCGGATAGTCGTTGCGGCCGCGGCCGCGCCGAGACTCAGGTTGCGCGATAAAATTTTGGTACGGCAAGTGCTCGAGAATCAGTATCAAGCGCTGCGGTTCCAGCATGTCATCGGTTTCCCAGGCAAAAGGATGTGGATTGTATTGGGACATATCGAAATCCCTTCGTGTGGTTTGATTTGTGGTTTGGTTTTGTCCTGATCTATCTTGCAAAAGCTGGCGAATGGAAACCGTAACTTAATGATAATATATGTTAATATATAAATATACAGATTGACTTCGAGGAAACCGACGAAGTGCCTTTTACAGACTGGGGCAGACTCGGCGCGAATACCGGAAAACAGCACAGAACTGCGTTTAACTTGGATAAATTAGATTTCCATCCCTGGATTTATTCAATCAAATCAAATAGCTTCTGACAGAGCAACTGCCTCATGCAAATGGTCCAACAAAGAGAGCGACTTAAATTTGAATCTCGCTACTCATTGACGTTTTTGAATAAATTCAACGCACCGAAAATTTACTGCCACAAAATTCAACCCGATTTGAGATACATATTGATTGTGTAATGATTTGGCCCTTTTGTTTTTCGGAAATCATGCAGATGTACCGTTCTGCTCAAATCGGATTCCATGCTGACTCAATTCAAATTTCTTATATTGATGTTAGAATTGAACAGTTAATTGGGAATCCGGCGAATCTCTTCAGATTAAAGTCGGTAAATTCGCTCAAGCCATATTAAAAAATTTTCGACAACTTTTGACTTCTGCATACATGTATGAAATTATGTCCAAGGCACCGTTAGGCACACAACAATGAGAACGACTAGTCCAAGGAACTTGCTCGCTGCATGCCTGGTCCTGATACTGTCAGGCTGGACCTTGCAAGCAAGCGCGCACGAAATTTACGACAATGTTCCGCGCACAGCGGTGGTTTCAGCTTTTCCTCCGGAACTGACCCTTCTCAAGCGTGAAATCAATGACGATGCCGTCTATTCGGAAAACGGCGTTGAATTTACCGTGGGTCAATTAATAGGACACGACGTCGTGTTGTTTCTAACTGGAGTCAGTGTCGTAAACGCGACGATGACGATACAGCTTGCCCTCGACAGCTTCAATATTAAACGCATCATATTCTCTGGAATCGCCGGTGGGGTAAATCCTCAGCTCAACATTGGAGACGTGGTTGTGGCTGACCGCTGGGGCCAATATCTCGAAATGCTATTTGCACGTGAAGTTGATGACGGTTGGGTCAAACCACCATTTTTCGAGTATCCGTACGCCAACTTTGGCATGATGTTTCCACGCTCGGTGGATGTGCAGAAGGAAGCCCAGAGTGAACAGGAAACCCGATTTTGGTTTCCTGTAGACCAATCCATGCTGGAGGAATTCCAAAAATCTGTTGATGATATCGTGCTCAAACGATGTACGCCTGAGAATGTGTGTTTGGAACAGACACCCAGAATCATCGTAGGAGGTTCCGGTGTGTCGGGAGGCGCGTTCATTGACAATGCAGAATTCAGAAAATATGTATTTGATACATTTGGTGCCAGCGTACTGGACATGGAAAGCGCTCCGGCAGCTCATGTGGCATATGCGAACGATGTTCCATTCATCGCCGTTCGAAGCTTATCCGACTTGGCGGGCGGGGAAGAAGGTCCAAATCAGATTCAAACTTTTTTTGCTCTTGCTGCTGACAACGCTGCTGCCGTCGTATTGGCGCTGTTGGCTTCACTGCCGAAGTAGAGTGTGAAGAGTTTCGTTCGCTGACTGATCAACTGCTGAGCCGCTGGCTTTCCAAATTGCAGGTTTTAAATCAACTGTTGTCGCAGGTTAAAGAAACTTATAGCGTGATGGGGCAGTCAACATACATGTCATCAAGGTCCATTGAGCGCAGATTGACAATTCAGGATGCAATCTGAAATGAGGCATGCTGTATAACATCTTTTTTATTGCTTCCAAACTAAACCGTTAATTGTCATGCCATTGACTGAAGCGTCTCCCTACAAAGTTTTAACTGGCTGCACCAATCTTTATGCTGATTCTTCAAAAGATCGATTTAGGATTGGAATTCCGCTGAAGGCAAACATTGCCGCAGATACGGTAGGACTCTTCGCCAAGGGGGAAAAAGCAGACCATACCGCACACATTCACGAGCGATTGGATGGCACGATTGAGTCATACACATTTGCCGAACTTGACCGGCTCGCATGCAGATTCGCACACTGTCTGACTGAACTTGGCGTAAAACGAGGAGAGCCCGTCGTTATCCACACTGCACAGACTCCACAGACGGGCATCGCACACTTGGCGATTTACAAAATTGGTGCGGTCGCCCTCACGATGTCTCACCTATACGGAAACAAAGCGGTTTGCCATGTGCTTGCTGATTCCAGAGCCAGAGTGATTGTCACCAACTCAGCTTACTGGTCAGACCTGCGTACAATCGCGAAATCTGTTCCCGATTTGGAGCACTTTATTGTCTGTGGAGAACCGGTGGGGAATGAAATAGACTTTGACGACTGCATCGCCAGTCAACCGGATTATTTTGAACCTGTGACTACGGCAACTGAAGAGCCCGCGATCTTGATGTATACCTCAGGGTCAACGGGCATGCCGAAAGGACTCCTTCATTCTCATCGAATAATTCATGCCTATGTTCCATCGCTGTCGCTTGTATACAACTTGGAATTGGATCACCCCAATGCAATCTTTTGGAGTCCTGCTGACTGGGCGTGGGTCGGCGGCCTGCTGGATTTGGTGCTTCCTGCCTGGCAGCATGGCCAGACTGTCATTTCAACCATGCAGCGTTTTTCTGCGAAGTGGGCCTTTGAGTTTATGGAAAAACATCAGGTTACACACTCATTTATGACGCCCACCGCACTCAAACGCCTCGCTGAAATTCGACACCCCAGAAAAAAATGGAACTTGGCGATGCGGGTCATCTGTACCGGAGGAGAAAGCCTGCCGGGTGATGTGATGCGCTGGGCAAATGAAGAGTTTCAGATAGTCTGCAACGAATTTTACGGATTGACTGAATTCAATCACATGGTAGGGTGCTGTCAAGCCTTGTTCCCCACGATCCCTGGTTCAATGGGATTGGCTTTTCCAGGAAGAACGGTTGCCATAATTGATGAAATGGGAGTGGAACAGCCCGACGGTAAAGTTGGTGAAATCGCTTCATGGCGACCGCATGATCCAAGTCTGTTTCTAGGTTACTGGGGGAATTTAGGAGTTCCAAAACACATGAAATTGGGGAACTGGCTGCGCTCTGGAGATCTCGCAGTAAGAGACGGAAATGGATATTTCTGGTATCACGGGCGAAACGATGACCTGATTAAGAGCGCAGGGTATCGTATCGGGCCGAATGAAGTCGAAGACGCGCTGGTATCACACCCGGATGTCGCTGAAGCCGCCGTAGTTGCCAAGCCTGATCGTGAACGAGGTTCCATTGTCATGGCCTATGTGCGTCTGATGGCGGGAGCCGAAGAAAGCGGGAAAACCAGGCGAATGCTGCAGGACTATGTCAAACAGAATTTGGCGTATTACAAATACCCCAGAGAAATTGAGTTTGTGGATTCGTTCCCTCTTACCAGCTCGGGGAAAATTCGGCGAAATGTACTTCGAGCAAGGGCTGCTGAATCCTCCCAATGACTTCGGCGCGTCAACGAAACCGAAATCTCAACCCCCAGATCAGAGTCATATCCCATCAGCTGACTTATTGCTCGAAAAAAGCCACTTGAGAATTGGGAATTTCAGGGATAACTTGACACACCAACAGCGATTAGAAAAATCCCCCTTTAATCAGAATTTTAGCTGCTGATTGATTCTTTTGAAATAGCAGCTTTAGTTTCAGCTATCCGTTTTTTATTCACTCGGCCGAATGCCCGAACAAGTTCTTTGGGTTCAGATGGCATGTCTTGATGTCGTTTCGATTCTGACGGATGCTTGGGAAGCGACTTAGAACTAAGATTTAAATTCCCAGCCGGATTCTTCTTTAATGCTACCATCTCTTTCCGCGTGGTTTGATTAGCTCAAGTTCTTTCAACTGCTCAAAATTAAATTATCAGAATATAGTGTTATATGAAAGTGGTGAATGAAATCCATTCCGACCAATACATCGTGGTTAGCAGGGTTATATGGGAGTTCGCCGACTTCCAAGTTTGATCCACGCATAACATTCTGATGACCTATCGTGCCACCTGGTAATCTGACAAAATTTGAAATTGGTATACCAAGTCGAACCATATATTTATTTGTGTTGATGGTATTTCCATCGGCAACGGTGATATTCAAACTACCTATTGGGACCAATCCAACTTCAGATTCAACCTTTTCGGTTACTAAAGTCATCTGCGCCCCTGTATCCAATAAGGCTTGATAAGAGTGATAGGTTTGGTTCGACGTGCGACTCGGATCCGAGACTTGAACAGCCAGCAAGATTTGCCGGTTATGAACACTTCCAACAAAAGTAGGCAAGATATATTTCTTGAAGTCTAATTGTGCAGGCACAAGGTGTGAATGCCTAATGATATTGGAGTTTCTCCAAAAGTTTGAATCGCAAATTTACCAATTCCAAACTGGTCGCACCCAACTGCATAAGCGTCAAACTTATCATTAAATATGGAATTCAAATTTCCATCATGCATCAGTGCAGTGCGACCAAAATTTTCATTTTCCAATTCATCCTTTATTCTGTTGAAAGCATCGATGTTTTTCTGAAGTACATTCTCTGTCATGAGTTCACCTCGTCATTAAGTTTTTATCTATTATACGACCAGTATTTACTACGATGAAATGACTAAATTGAACCTGATTCTCGATCCTCAATGTAGTTGAGTGCGTTTCGTAAACAATCTCTGCCATTTTTGAATCGCCCTAAACCTGTATTGCAGCTGTCGCAGACAAAGTCTCGAATATCCCCAGTGTGGTGACTATGATCAGCAACAATTCTGGCAGTTACGCCAACGAATCTTGCCCGTTGTGTTTTTGCCATAGACTCCATCTGTCAGATCGCATCCATCTCACGGAAATTTTGCCTGCCAGAAAACTCGTTCAAATATCGGCGCAGGTGCTTTGTGCTCATTTGGTTATAAGTTCCCATGTAACCCCGTTTCAGAATTGCCCACAACGATAAAATACCGTTCACATACGTAATTTCGTTCACAAATTCAACCCTGCCTTCATACACCTTCGCTTCATCAGGATAAACCTTGAACCTTTCTCAACATTGTCCGCAATAAAACTCTGTAAGGTTTGAATATCCGTACGCAAGACAGGTTTGGTCATCACTTTTACTGCTACTTTCCCTCATACGCCCACAACGGCAGTTTTCCCAACCGTTCCCCGTGCTGCATTGAGTTTTTTCGATGCGTGCTTGTTACATTCTTTTCCGCCAATAGAAGTCTCGTCAACTTCAACGGCGCCGGTCAGACAATCCAGACATTCCTGGTTCCAAGTTTCTCGAATGCGGTGAATCATGTGCCACGCGCAAGACTGGCTAATTCCGAGTTCCCTATGTATTTTCATACTGGACACACCTTTGGGGCTTGTGGTCATCATGTATAGTGCTATCGCCCACTTTCGCAGCGGAATCTTGCTTGCCTGCATAGGCGTACCTGTCTTGATGCTGAAATAACTGCGACAGTCACTACACCAATAAGGCATTGGTTTTTCGTTTGGAACTCCCTTTGTTCGAGCACTCCCACAGTGACCGCAATACTGTCCATCCTCCCATAAAATAGATTCGAACCATTTCTTGGCGGAAAGTTCATTCGGGAACTTTTCGAATAAATCAAAAATAGTCAACCCAAGCCTGCTGGAACAACCTGAAAATGTATGTTTTCTTTTCGACATTTTCGACAATCCAATGCAATGAGACTGTAAGCGACGATATTCTTGATCGTCGTTTCAATGTCAAGTTATCCCTATAATTCCCTAAGATTTAGATGCAATGTTTTATCTAAGATGATCTGAGAATGTCTCCGCATTGGAAAAATCCATCACTGATCGTCTACTTTCTGCAGCGGCTTACTGGCGCGATGCTGGCAGTCTGTCTCGCCATTCACCTGATCACAGTCATTTACGCGGTAAACGGAGAATTGTCTGTCGCTGAAATCGCAGGCAGAGTCCGTGGCAACCCAGGCTGGATTGCGTTCTATGGATTTTTCATGCTGACAGTCGTGACCCACGCCACGATCGGTCTTAGAAACATTTTTTCTGAGCTGACTGATCTTGGAGAACGAACGATTGGATTGATCTCTTCAATGTACGCAGTCATCACTCTGATTCTGGGGTGTTTTGCGCTTCGTGCGATTTGGTAATTCTATTGTCACTGATGCGGTCACATTCCAGCTACGTCGCTTTCTTGATTCACCGAGTATCGGGACTTTGCCTTGCATTGTTCATTCCGGTACATCTCTATGTCATTTCGCTGCTTCTCAATGACCCGGAACGGCTCGATCAGTTTTTGACCTGGACTTCAACGCCCCTTGTAAAATTTTCGGAGTGCATACTGATTTTTTTCGCTGCCGCTCACCTGACTGGCGGAGTTCGCATCATTGTTTATGAGTGGTTCTCAGCGAACTCTAAACAAGGACCTTGGATTGTTGCGTCGATTGTTCTTTCGTTTGTCGTCGGGGTCATATTTCTCATCTCGTCGTCACTGTGAATAGCAAACTACAAGTCAATTCAATTAAGAAATCCCAATCCGATGTTTTAATTCTCGGAAGTGGCGGCGCTGGCCTGCTGGCTGCGATACACGCACATGATACAAATCCCCAATTGTCCATCACCATCGCTTCAAAGGGATTAGTTGGAAAATCGGGCTGCACCCGAATGGTTCAGGGAGGTTACAACGTTGTATTGAGCGAAGGTGATTCAGTGGAAGCTCATTTCAGAGATACGATTGAAGGTGGACAATGGATCAATGATCAGGAGCTTGCATGGACGCTGGTAACCGGTTCGATTCAGAGGGTGTACGAGCTTGAGAACAAACATGGCTGTTTCTTTGACCGCAATGCCGACGGCACCATCCATCAAAAAGCGTTTGCGGGTCAGACTTTTGACCGCACCGTCCATAAAGGCGACCTGACGGGAATTGAAATCATGAATCGCCTCTCGGAACAGGTGCGGGTTCGTCTGATTGATCTGCTGGAAGAACACCGAGCCATTGAATTCATTCCAGACCCTGCCCAAAATCGAGCAGCAGCAGTTTTATTCCTCGATATTCGACGTGGAGAGTTTCATCTCATCCAAGCCAAAGCGATCATTATTGCGACCGGCGCCGGCCCGACGATGTACAAATATCACACTCCCTCGGGTGATAAATCCTGCGACGGCCTGGCAATGGCGCTCCGATTTGGAATCGCACTTCGAGATATGGAAATGGTGCAGTTTCATCCAACAGGATTGCTGGTTGGTCGGGGAACCCGCATTACAGGCACCATCATTGAAGAAGGACTGAGAGGGGCCGGCGGCCATTTGTTGGACAATGAGGGGCGCCGCTTCATGCTTGATTACGATTCGAGAGGCGAGCGAGCGACCCGCGACATCGTGAGCCGCGCCATGTTGGAGCAGATGAGGGCGGGCGCCGGCGGTCCCAACGGCGGAGTTTTCATCTGCATGAATCATCTTGACCCGACTATGGTTCGACAGCAGTTTAAAGGCATGGTCAAACGTTGTGCAGATCTAGAGCTCGATCTGGTATCCGACCCTGTTGAAGTAACGCCAACGGCACACTATATGATGGGTGGCATCGAAATCAATTCAGATTGTTCTACCTCAATTCGCGGTCTTTTTGCCGCCGGTGAGGATACCGGCGGCGTTCATGGGGCCAATCGGCTTGGAGGCAACGGAGTTGCAAACTCAACCGTGTTCGGCGGCATCGCAGGCGCCTCTGCGGCTGCCTGGGTCAAGGAAAATCAGGTTCAGCTTGAAATGGATGAGGAGAAAGTGCAGGCAAGTGTGACCCGCGCTTTGGCGCCGTTCGGCAGACCAGTGAAAGATTTGAATCAAATTCGCGAGTCGCTGTGCGAACTGATGTGGGAGCATGCAGGAATTCTGCGCTCTGCACAGAGTCTTCAAACAACGGAGGCAGAACTCGACAAAATTGAAAAACAGCATGCCTTGGTTGGAATAGATGGAAACTCGCGGGCGTTCAACATGAGTTGGCAGGACTATATGAACCTTGAAAGCCTGATCCTCGTGAGCAAGGCAGTCGTTACTGCCGCCAAGACAAGAACCGACTCGCGAGGCGCTCATTACTTGGCGGACAATCCGAAAAAGGAGCCACTGCAAGAATCCCGTTATACGCAAGTTTATTTTAGAAGCAGTAAAATTCGCGCTAGAATGAAGGAAGTTCGGTTCACCCGACTGCAGCCGACTTGAGACCGTACCTGAATCTATCGAATCAATTGAATTACAGCCATGATCTCTGAATCTTCCATACATGACGCAGCGCTGGAAATCACGCGGCGTGCCGCCATACGAATTCCAGACGATTATCGCGATGGAATTCTGAAAGCCCGAAGTTCTGAAAGAAATTCTCTCAGCTGTTTTGTTCTTGATACGATGATAGACAACTGGGACGCAGCGGTCGAGGACCAGCGACCGATGTGCGCTGATACCGGCCTTCCAAGATACTATGTGAAATTTGGCAACGAAGCCGAAATCGAAGGTGGTTTTGTCGCAGTGGAGCGAGCTTTGCGCCAAGCGACTGCAAAGGCTACCGCAGACATTCCACTGCGTCCGAATCGAGTGCATCCTCTGACTCGCAAAGATTACAACAACAATGTCGGGGTCCGTGCGCCTGAAATTGAGTATTCAGTAGAACCTGACGCTGACTGGCTTGACATTACAACCGTACACAAAGGCGGCCTGTTTGGCACTGATTATCGAATGCTGTTCCCCGGTGATGGATGGGATGGAATAAAGAGGATGTTTCTGGACACCATGATTCAATTTGGTCGGCGGGGCCTGGCCTGTCAGCCTGCGATTGTTGGCGTTGGCATCGGCGGCAGTAAAGATACCTGCATGGTGCTCGGGAAACAGGCTGCATGCCTGAGAATTGTCGGTGACCGTCATCCAGACCCGGAGATCGCTCAACTCGAAGATGAACTCAAAGAACTGGGCAACCAGATTGGAATGGGTCCGATGGGTTTTGTTGGAAATTCCATGGTGGTTGACTGCCACATCGAAGTGGCGCACACTCATACAGGCGGTTTACCGGTCAGCGTACACAGTTTCTGTCTATCCTCCAGACGCGCCGTTGTCCGTCTTCTTGATGACAGTCAAACAGAGTTTCGCACCGACCCTCAGTGGTTTACTCATTATCACAGAAGAGATGATGTCCAGTGACTGAACAGAAGCAGAATATCATCACTCTCGAGACGCCGGTTATTGACTCAGATCTGGTTGAACTTCAAATTGGGAACGTCGTCTACATCAATGGAGTCGTCTATACGGGTCGAGAAGGCGCGTATCGAAAAATACTGGACCAGGGCATATCACCGCCAATTGACCTGCGTGCTGTTTCCAATGTCAATTTTCATTGTTCTCCCGCAGCTGGTGTAGGGGCAGACGGTTCCTACACTGTCGGCGCGGTCACTGCAACAGCAAGTTTTCGATTTTCAAAATGGCTGCAGCAATGGTTTAAAAAAACGAACTGCAAAGTCATAATCGGAAAGGGTGGGATGCCGCAGGCTGACTATAAGAGTTACTTTGCTCCGCAAAGAGCTGTATATCTAACCACGATCGGTTACGGTACCGGCGCTCTGCTTGGACGAGGAATTGAGCGCGTAGTGGACGTGATCTGGCTGGAAGAACTTGGAATTGCTCAGGCCATTTGGATTTTACAGGTACGGAACTTTGGACCACTTCTGGTTGAAAGCGATGTTGCGGGAAACAGTCTCTTTGAACGTTCAAAAATCGAAATCGACAAGTCAATCGATTCTCTATACGCCGGCTTGAAAGAACCCGCGCTTCGTCGGTATGGAGAAACAACGAAACGCAAAGACGAAGTAATTTAACGAGGACGTTCGAATCTACAGTCAATGAGATAGTAAAATATCAGAACCGAGATTAAAAGTAGACTTCGCTATTAAATCTGTTGCCTGTAGTAATTGCCGTTCAATCCATTCTACTCGTTGATTTTAGTCTTCAGACACCGAAGAGTCAGTCTTAGATTTGTAAATCTGAATTGGGTCCGTTTGAATCGTCTACGTGACTTAGATTCGGAATAGATCAAGGATTCCATAATACTCAACACGATTTGGCCATGTTCATTCAAGCCGCCACTGTTAAAACGATCACTGAAATTGCATTTTTCAGGTCAAAGCCATCAGATCTGCCAGCGTCTGAGAGTTTAGTCCTTATCACTGCAGTCGCCGCCCTGCTTGTCGCATCCGTCTTGGAAGCCAGTTTCTCGACGGACCGAGCGATCATGCGAGCAGTTTTGTTAATCTGCGTTTACGGCCTGGTTATCTGGTGCGTCCTTAGAATCAGGAGTTTCCAAGTTAGGTGGCGACAAACTATTTCGGCTCTGTACGGGACGACCTGCCTCGTCCAGATTCTGACGTTTATTCCTACGTGGTTCATCTTCGCAGTGTCCGGGGGCATGACCGAAGAAAGCGTCACTTGGACCACCTTTGTCGCGATTCCATTCGGAATCTGGAATTTATGCATCACAGCCTTTGTGCTTAAAGATGCCCTTGAGATTTCAGGAAAAATAAGAGCTTTTTTGCTCGCATTCGGAGTGAGCATTCTGGTGTCTCTCGCTGTTATGCTGATTTACGTTACGATGTTCGGAGACGAATTCGCAAACCAGCTGTGAATGAGCATCTACATTTTGTTGGAATCTGCGGCACCTTTATGGGGCATCTCGCTCTGCTTGCGAGAGAATTGGGATTCAGGGTGTCCGGCTCTGATTTGAATTCCTACCCACCAATGAGTGAACTGTTGGACAATCAGGGCATTGAATTCGCCACGGGCTATCACCCAGACAATCTAAAAGATCGTCCAGACGTTGTCGTCGTCGGCAATACCATCAGTCGAACAAATCCCGAAGTCGACGCGATGTTGGATCTTGATCTCAATTACACATCTGGGCCACAGTGGCTTTTCCAGTACGTGCTTCGAGGCAGAAAAGTTGCTGCAGTCGCCGGCACTCACGGCAAAACTACGACTACAAGCATGTTGGCTTGGATTTTGCAATACGCCGGACTGTCTCCTGGATACTTGATCGGTGGAGTCGCACAAAACTCTGATGTTGCTGCCTGCGTCGGTAAAGGAGAATGGTTTGTAATCGAAGGTGATGAGTACGACACTGCCTATTTTGACAAGCGCCCAAAATTCATCCACTACCGCCCCAAGCTGGCGACGCTGTTGAATTTGGAATTCGACCACGCAGACATTTTTGATTCAGTTGAAGAGATTGAAAAGCAGTTCGGATATTTCATCCGCACCCTGCCTTCAAGTGGCCGGATCATTACGAATTTTGACGATGAGCGTCTGCAGAATTCCGTGACGCGCAGTGCTGTGAGTCCAGTCATCAACTTCAGTGTTTCTGGGAACCGAGATGCGGACTGGTACACGGATTCACAGACTGAAGACTATCTGCATTCCAAATTTCATTCGAAAATACACGGGACGGTCGAACTTTCTTGGGATATACCCGGGAGGCATAACACGGCGAATGCATTGGCTGCAATTGCGACCGCATGTCAGATCGGAGTTGATGCGGAGGTGGCCGTGGAGGCGCTTCATCAATTTAAGCCGGTACGACGTCGCCTGCAGCTGTTGGATAAGATCGATGACATTCAGGTTTTCGACGATTTTGCTCATCATCCAACCGCCATTCAGGCAAGCATTGAAGCAGTTTACCATTTCACTCGTCCCAATCGACTGATCGCTGTGTTCGAACCTCGTTCAAATACGATGAGAATGGGAGTTCATGGAGACAAGCTGGTCGAATGTTTCGAACTCGCGGATCAAGTTTATATGTACCGCGCCCCCAACGTCATCTGGAACGTAGAAAATCCGGCCCATGAAAATTACTGCATTTACGACTCTGTAAATTCACTGCTGGATGATCTTCTGAACAAACTTTCAGCAGGAGATGTGGTCTTAATTATGAGCAATGGAGGCTTTGACAACCTTCAAGCGAGACTGGTAACAAGTCTCAAAGACAAATCTAAATTTCATTCAACCAAATCGATTTAAAAACATGCCAAAGATTCATTTTAAAAGCTTTTCACTTGCACTCTTCACCTTCTTCATGCTCACTGCAACAGTGTATGGACAGCAATTTGTGGAAGGGCGAGATTATGAGAATTTAGGTAGGGAAGCAGTCATTGAACCCGATGGTCGGGTGGAAGTTGCAGAGTTTTTTTGGTTTGGATGCCCTTCGTGTTTTCGATTTGAACCCTATCTGCTCGCATGGGACATACCGCCTGAGGTTGAATTTGTAAACATCCCCGCCACTGTCGCTCGCAGTTGGAAATTTCATGCCCATGTTTACTACACTTTTGAACTGTTCAATCTGAAAGACCAATTGATGCAGAAGTTTTATGATGCTCTGCACGTCGACCGAAGCCGAATATTCAGCGCCGATCAATTGAAAGATTGGGCAGCACAGCAAGACGGAGTTGATGCAGAAAAATTAGCAGGGTCCTTAAATTCGTTCGCAGTCCTGACGAAAGTCGCCCAAGCAGACCTGCTGGCAAAAAAATACAGCGTTTCGTCAGTTCCGACCTTAATCATCGGCGGAAAATACAAGACCTCTCCCAACATGGCCGGTTCTGATCAGCGAGCACTGCAAGTTGCTGAATTTCTTGCGCAAAAGATCTTATCCGAGCAGTGATCCGAACCAAATGTCATGATACGGAGCTGTCACGCCTTTCGCTTCACTTTAAGAGCAGTGACCTCAATCTCCACTTTCATTCTTGGGTCGGCGAGCTGCGCAGAATACATGGTCGAGGCAGGTCGCACATCCTTGAAATAACTTCTCAGAACCGGCCAGCATTTCTGAAAATCATCAGCTTGTGGAAAAATGTAGATTGTGCGAACTACATCCGCAAAACCACTTTCAGCTTCAGTCAAGACTTTGCCGATGTTTTCGAGAGTCTGTCGACACTGTTCTACGACGTCGTCCGATATTTCCATCGTGTCATAGTTGAAGCCCGTCGTACCCGCGACAAAAACCCATCTGCCATCACACACTGCGCGTGAATACCCCACCCGTTCTTCATAAATCGAACCGGTTGTTATCAGCCGCCTGTGACTGTCGTTTTTGCTCATAAAAATTTCCTCAGAAGTTAGAACTTGATTATTTGATTTCGACTTCTTACTATATATAATTCTCATATCAAATAATTTCAGTTAAATATAGACAACTTAGATCATGAAATCTTTCCGCATGATTGAACTATTCAGGCTTCGACTCTCAACGTCCACAGCATGAACCGCGATGTTTTTTGTAATGCACTGCGTTCAATCAACCAAAATTCCAATTTCAGACAGCCGCTTCGTGCATATTACCCGTCATTCTTATGCCAATTCGGGTTCAGGAAAAACACTGATGAACAAACCTGGTGATTTAGGCGTCATTCAGGCTAAGTCCGCCAAACCGAGACTGAAAAAACCGCGAATGTATCGCGTTGTGCTGCTGAATGATGATTACACGCCAATGGATTTTGTGGTATTCATCCTGCAGGAATTATTTGGGATGCATCATGAATTAGCGGTACGAATCATGGTCCAGGTGCACAATTCCGGACGGGGAGTCTGCGGTACCTTTACGCGCGAAATTGCGGAAATGAAAGTAAGCGAAGTGCTAAAACGCGCAAGGCAGTTTCAGCACCCGCTGCAGTGTGAGATGGAGCCGGAATAGCGTGTATTCAGACGAGCTTCAAAATTCATTGAATTTCGCTTACGAATACGCGAAGTCCCGCAACCACGAATTCGTTACAGTCGAACATCTGCTTCTTTCCCTCCTGGAAGACGATTCGGTCCAAGCCATTCTGCAGGCCTGCGGAGGCACGATTGAACAGCTGCGTCAGGACCTGGAAAAATTCATTGATAAAAACAATACTTCCGTCGTGCGCGACGTAGAAGTTCGGCCGCGTCTGACACACAGTGTCAAGCGAGTTTTTCAAAGAGCTTTGCTGCATGTGCAAAGCAGCGGCAAGCAGGAAGTAAAGTGTCAGAATGTGCTGATTGCCATTTTCGGTGAAAACGAATCTCATGCGGTCTATTACCTCCATACCCAAGACATCCAGCGCTTTAACGTCGTTCGCTATGTATCGCATGGAATTGGCAAGTCTGAAATTTCCCATGAAAATGATCAGGATCCATCTTCGGATTCTGAATCAGGCGAAAAGCCTTCCACTTGGGCCTTTGTTCAGAATTTAAACCAGTCGGCGCGGGAAGGATTGATTGACCCGCTGATCGGCCGAACCTCAGAAGTCGCACGTTTGATCCAGATTCTATGCAGGCGGAAGAAAAACAATCCTCTTCTGGTGGGTGACGCAGGTGTTGGAAAAACCGCAATCGCGGAAGGTTTGGCAAAACGGATCATAGATGGCGAAGTTCCAGAGGTGATTGAGCACTGCACCATCTTCTCCCTTGACTCGGGTGAACTGATCGCTGGTACGAAATACCGCGGCGATTTTGAACAGAGACTGAAAACCGTCACCAAGAAGTTGAAAAAAGAACCGGGAGCGATTCTTTTTATCGATGAAATTCACAACCTGATCGGGATGGGTTCAGCGTCCGGGGGAACATTGGACGCATCCAATATGCTCAAACCTCTGCTTGGAGCAGGACAGCTGCGCTGCATCGGTTCCACAACGTACAAAGAATATCGGGAAATATTCGAAAAAGATCGCGCATTAACGCGCAGGTTCCAGAAGATTGACGTGGTCGAATCTCCGGTGGAAGACTCAATCAAGATTCTGCGCGGATTGAAAACCCGTTATGAAGAACACCATGGAGTTCGCTATACAAAACCTGCCCTCAGAGCCGCCGTCGAACTGTCAAATCGTTACATCACGGATCGCAAACTCCCAGACAAGGCCATTGATGTGATTGATGAAGCCGGTGCAAGAGAAAAGCTGATGCCTTCATCAAAACGAAGACATACGGTTCGAGTCAGGCAGATAGAAACGGTCGTTTCAAGCATTGCTCGAATACCGGCGCGTTCGGTTTCTACGAATGACATCAAAGCCCTGAAGAACTTGGAACGTGATTTGAAAATGGTCGTTTTCGGTCAAGATCAAGCGATCGGCAGACTGGTTGCCGCCGTTAAGCTGTCGCGTTCCGGACTGAACGACCCAGAACGTCCGATTTCTTCGTTCTTGTTCAGCGGCCCGACTGGTGTCGGCAAGACAGAAGTCACCAGGCAACTCGGATTGACATTGGGAATTGAGCTGATTCGATTTGACATGTCCGAATATATGGAACGTCACTCAGTTTCGCGGTTGATCGGTTCACCTCCAGGTTATGTGGGATTCAGTCAAGGCGGGCAGCTGACCGAAGCGGTGAACAAGACACCTCACGCAGTTTTATTGCTCGACGAAATTGAAAAAGCGCATCCCGACGTGTTCAATATCCTGTTACAGGTCATGGATTACGGTACGCTGACCGACAACAATGGACGCAAGACGGATTTTAGGAACGTTATTATCGTCATGACGACGAACGCAGGCGCAGCGCAGATTTCAAGATCATCCGTTGGCTTTACCGAACAGGATCATTCCCATGATGACTTGGAAGTCATCAAAAAACTGTTCACTCCGGAATTTCGAAACAGACTTGACTCGATCATTCGATTCAATTCACTGGACGAAGAAACTGTCCTTCTGATCGTGGACAAGTTTCTAGTTGAGCTAGAAGTGCAGCTGCGCACAAAGAAAGTTAAACTCATAGTGAACGACGAGGCTCGGAAATGGCTGGCCGAAGAAGGTTTTGACAAAACCATGGGAGCCCGTCCGCTTGCCCGCGTCATTCAGGAAAACATCAAACAGCCGCTTGCAGATGAGCTGCTGTTTGGCACCCTGACCAAAGGCGGCGTGTTACGCGCGGGCGTAGAGAACGGAAAACTTAGCCTTATCTGCTCTAAATCCTGAGTCAGCCCACTCAAGGAAACTGCAGTCAACCAACTGCTTTTGCCAATTCGGATTTTCGAATTTCCTTGTATTTGGATTCAAAATCTTCTTTCACGGCCACGGCAGCTTCTTTTGCGGTGCCTTTAACTTCGTAATTTCGCCCTTTGTGCCACTGCATCAGATACTCATCGGTGCCCATCAGTTTCTTTTTCATCGCGATTAAATCAATCAGTTCCTGAAATCGTTCACTCAGCAGCTCCTTATGCACGCCATCTTTGTCTCTTGCTTCCACAACCGATGGGATGTCCTGCCAATACAAAATCTTGACTTTCGCCATATTTAACCTCAAACTCTCAAAATGCCTGTTGATAATACATGCTTCCGCTAATTTTGGTGTCATTCTATGAAAACAGAGAGAATATAGCAGCAATGCGACAACCCCAAATCCGAATTTAGAAATGACAGTATAAAAAAAACCTCGTACTATTAAAGATTTAAACAAATCTTCAGTTTCATCCATTGAGTGATAACTGAAACAAACCTGAAAATTACAAGGCTTTTGAACATTCTAACCTACAAATCAGCTGACGGCAATCGCAACTTGACTTCCGCAGTACTTTCAATCTGTTGGCACGGCTGCAGCGACCGCCGCTGGTTGCCTGGCAAAGCAGACGGCCGACCACGATACGCTGGCGTCTGCACGGGCTGGCCGAGCAGATCGTCTGCCATGGGCAACGATGGACTTTGAGACTCAATCGACTACAACGCCAGCTGACCAACATCAATTTCGACACCGGAATGGCTTTCGTGCGTCTTGTCAAAGCAACTTCATGTGCCAAACGTCAATGCTTCGACTCAACGACCGCAAATTGAGAAACCCCTTGGGCGATTATCGCCGGACATCGTGCCAAATATTCGGAAAATCGGCTAAATTCTCGAACCTGCCAGCCGAAAATTGTTCTTCTTTCGGATTTAAGTAAAACGGTACATTCGACAGAGTACAAGGCTATTCGTTTATCCGGTTGGTCATGCTCGAATGCTGAAATTACACTTGAACTTGGGCTCACGCAAGGTGCAGATGTATTCAGTCTGTAGCGAAGACGTTTCAATCACTGGTTAGCTAAGCATCAATCTCAGTCAATAGCACAATCATCCGGCATTACCGGACTAAATTCGAAAAAACGTATGGTACTGTTTACATGGTATACTTTCGAATGAATTTTGAAAATCATTTGATACTCTTATCCGGTTCAGGGAAGAATACTGAATTTGGCATTGATGGTAGCAAGGCTAGATTTCAAGCTCGCCTCAGCGAACACTCGCATTCACTTTGATTGCACAGGTTTCCGCAACGACTAGAACTTGCAAGTGAATTCTTTAACGACGAGAGAGTGGTTGATGTGTCGCATTACCTAATTTCTGGAGCCGACTTGGAAGCACGCGACAACAGGCACGGATTTACACCTCTGCACAAGGCAGTGGCATTTAACGAAGACGCAGCTAAAGTCTCTGCTCTCCTTGACGCCGGAGCCAATCCGAACGCACGAAACAAGTACGGAGATACGCCTCTGCACTTGGCAGCGGTATTAAACAAACACCCATCTGTAGTCACTGCTCTCCTTGACGCCGGAGCCGACCTGGAAGCGCGCGACAACAGACACGGATTTACACCTCTGCACCGGGCCAAGAATTCCGACGTAGTCACTGCTTTCATCGAAGCCGGAGCCAACTTGGAAGCAAAAGATGAGTACGGAGCGACACCTCTGCACTTGGCAGCAGGATCTAACGAAGCTAACGAAGACGCAGCTAAAGTCTCTGCTCTCCTTGACGCCGGAGCCAATCCGGACGCACGAAACAAGCACGGACACACACCTCTGCACTTGGCAGCGATGTTTAACGAAGACCCAGCCGTAGTCACCGCTCTCATTGCCGCCGGAGCCGACCTGGAAGCAAGAGACAAGGAAGGATTGAAACCCCAGCGATGGGCAGTCTTAAACAAAAACTCAGCCGTAGTCACTGCCTTCCTTGACGCCGGCGCCAATCCGGACGCATGAGACAAGGACGAAAGCGCCCTGCAGTGTACGAAAGTCTCAGGCAACTCCAACGTAATCACCGCCCTCCTTCACGCCGAAGCTGAATTGTGAAATCAAGAAAATAGTACGAAGATACACCCCATCACAAGGAGAATGAATCCAATGAGAACCTAGCCATAGGAACCGTTCTGTTAAACGCTAAGAAATGGCGTACTTGATTTCGAAAAAAATATTTTGATTCATAGTGAAATTAATTCACTAACTCGAAGCTGTCATCGGTTAGGTTTTTACTGATGTGGCACACCAAAGAACGGAAGTAGAGCTGCTGGTGGGTGAATCCGAGCATGTCTGTTTTTCTGGAACGAAGATTCAGCTGTTTCGGTTTCATTGAAGGAAAATCAGCCTGATTTTGCAGATCTTCACTGAATTCAGGCAATCTTCCAATAGCTCAGCCCTTGGTTCTGTAGTTCCTGAAATACAATAGTTTCCCTGTTGACCTCCATGCTTTGTATCACCCAATCTGGCAGACAAAAACGAGTTTTGACCTCTAGATCATAAGGAAAATAATTTCAATGCTTCCAAAGTGACGAATTTCAAAATGACTGAGCGCACTAGTTTGCAACTGGCGCTGACAACTCGCAAAGTGCGCCGGCGTCAGCCGATCTCTGGCCCACTCAGGGAGTGTGTGACCTCCATATGATGCTGCTTGCGCTGCGCTAGGATATTCAAATCAAACTGAAAATCCACCTCCCGAACAAAATCTATCAATTGAGTGAATGATCGACAGCTTATGAAATATCCTTCCCATTGAAATGCATCTGCTTGCATTTCAATCCTGTTCGATTATCAAAAAATTCAAAAATGAGCGTAGTTTCATCCTAGAATTTTTTCAATCAAAATCTTCTGAAAACATTAAAATTAACAAATTGCAAAGGAAACGACGCAACAGCAAATCCATCGAATAACCATTAAACTGAAACTAAATACAATCTTATGTGGGCAAAAAGATTTCCAGTACCCGAGTTTGACAGACATTCCCTCAAGAATCTAGATTGGAATCCACCTGAAATCCATGAAAGTCTTGACATCGACCGTTTTGGATGCGTTACAGTAAACGCCAGCCAGAAGTTTTACGAACGCTTTCGATTCAGAGGTGAGCACCTTATTGCCATTGCCTGTCGACTGCCAGATCAAGAGGTCACTCTTTGGGGAAATTCATACGCTTGGCCAATTCAACGTGCTGTGGTCACAGACTCTCTAGACGCCGACTCCTGCAATGTTCTTGCCAATTGGAAAACGCCGAGACCAATGAATACTCGTCTCGGAGATGAAGGAGGCATCAAAATCAGAACACCAGAAGCCTATGTCATGATAGGACACCAGTTCGCCGACCATTGGATCGGCAATCGCGTCATGCTTGACGAGCGATGGTCAGGAGCTCAAGGCAATGGGTTTCGAATCCTTTCTTCAAGCGAAACTGAAATTCATGATTTTCACGATGCAGTTATTTATTTTGAGTGGTCGTAAATGCCGATCATAGTTCAGTACTGTCTTCACCCATCACTACGGAAAATACCCAGTTGTTCAATCCATTAGAAAATGCGCTGAGCGAATTCATTGAGAATTGCTCCTATGAAACCACACCAGGTGCTGCTACGAAAATCCCGGACTATCGGTTGATTCTCCCGCCGGGTACGACCGTTTATGTGACGCTGCTGCCGAAATCTACGATTGACGACACAATTTCAATCTGTGCTCGGCTGGCATCCGAAGGTTTCGTTCCGGTTCCTCACTATGCCGCTCGACAAATTCCAAACCGAGCCAAGCTCAGCAGCTCGCTGCAGAGATTTCGGGAAGAAGTGGGTGGAACTCAAATTTTGGCTCTGGCAGGCAGTTCACCGAATCCAGTCGGTGATTTCGACAATTCGATGCAGCTGCTTGAGACCGGATTGTTTGACAAATTCGGGATTGAACGAATTGGAGTGGCAGGACATCCTGAAGGAAGTCCCGATATTTCAGCGGACGGAATTAAATCGGCGCTTCTTTGGAAAAACAAGTTCTCCGATCGTACCGATGCCAAAATGCATATCGTTACTCAGTTTTGTTTTGAAGCTCGGCCTGTCATCGAGTGGGAAAAACAACTGATGCAATGGGGCAATACATTACCCATCCACATCGGAGTTCCGGGAATTGCCACGGTCAAAACTTTGATCCGCCATGCCACTGCCTGTGGAGTCGGCGCATCCATGATGTTTCTGAAAAAGAAAGCGCGCAAGACCGCAAAACTGTTTTCAAATTCCACGCCCGAAAACCTTCTCATTGAGCTTACGAACCATCGAATGAAAAATCCTGACACGCTGATTCATTCTGTTCATGTCTACCCTCTGGGCGGACTGCGAAAATCCGCAGAGTGGTTCGCCCAACTGCAATCAGGCACCCCTCAAAAAACAGTAAGCGCAGCCTGATCAATCCATCTTTTTTCTACTAGTCAGGATTCTCAGTGCAATCCCGCCGCTCATTGTTTCAATTTCTGGATCGTCCGTTTTCTGGAGATTACGAAAAGCAGCTGCCGGATCTGCGCAATGCTCTTACGGGTGAATATCTGGGAACTTTCGTCTTGGTTTTTTTTGGTACCGGAGTGGTTCACGCGGCGGTCATTTCTGGCGCACAGATGGGGCTATGGCAGGTTGCGGTAGTATGGTCGGTTGCAGTAACTCTAGGAATCTACACCGCGGCGACTCTTTCTGGAGCTCACATCAATCCGGCGATAACATTGGTCGTTGCAGTGTATGACGGATTTCCGTGGCGACGGGTCCTGCCCTACTGGATGGCACAGACAGCTGGTGGTGCAACAGCGGGACTGATTCTGCTATTGCTGTATTCAGACGCGATTTTGGCGTTTGAGCAGCAAAAGGAAATTATTCGAGGGCAGCCTGGCAGTCAGCTGAGCGCGATGGTTTTTGGTGAATACTTCCCGAATCCCGATGTTTTTGGCACAACGGAAAAAGCTTTTCAGACTGTCACCCGGAAAACCGCATTTATGGCTGAACTCGTTGGTACTGCAATGCTTGCCTTTATCGTATCTGTGGTTACGCACGGTCGGAATTATGCTCGACCGCAGTCTGCCGGAGCAGCCGTAGCGATTGGCGTTGGGGTTTCTGCGATCATTTCGGTCCTCGCTCCACTGACTCAAGCTGGTTTGAATCCAGCTCGAGACTTCGGACCGCGTATCATTGCGTATTTTGCAGGTTGGGGAGAAATTGCGATTCCCGGTCCCCGAGGTGGATTTTTCATTGTTTATATTCTGGCACCGCTCGTGGGCGCGCTGATCGGAGGTGGCATATACCGATTTGTTGCTTCCAAAATCCCCGAACAAAGTGAATCATCGACGATTTAACTCCGTGGTGACCCACGGCAGCATGGAATTCCGTGCAGTTCCCAGTTTGACCAACGAATCCAAAATCCTGGCGCAACCAAATTTGTTTTTAGATCAAGATGATAAAAGCACGCAGAAAGGGAAGTACAGTAAATATTCGGCCAAGCCCATAGGCCGAGAGGAATCAACTGTTGAGAATTATCCTGAAGTCCCGGCACAGCGGGTACAGCCAGATATCCTTGATCGGTAATGTTGGCTTGGCGGAGGCAGCGCATTTGCCGAGTCCTTTCGTTTGACCGACATTGATCCAGTTCGCAGCCTGGTAACATGTACCCAAAAAGCGCTGTTCAACGAAAGTCTCAAGCAGTACCGGTCGAATCCTGTAACGATCGTACCACTGCTGCGGCAGTTCCCGGGCGAGCCTTGCAAGCAGGTGCGAGGCAAGATTGGGGCACTTGATCCAGGGCAGAATGAGGAATCTTGCATTGTTTACGATCCGTGCCAGATTGGCTTCTCTGCGCTCCCGATTCCAGCCGATGAAGTCATCCCGGGGTGCGGTTTTCCATGCTGCGGCACCGAAGCCGAAGGCGGCGACAATCTGACGGTCTATGGCAGCGAAATAACGCTGCTGAGCGCCGGGCAGGGGTTTGTATCCAAGATAATGATAGCGTTCAATGTATTCGTTCCAAAGACGTGAATCAGCGGGGGTTGACACCCGCCACAGTTGAGGTGTTGGCAACTCATGCAGCGGCGCACGGATCGGTGTCTGCGGTGCAGTGCTGTCGGTGAAGCGGATGACCGCCCTGGGAGGCTGGCGACGAGGCGGCGGCAACCCAATCAGCTGATCTCGATACATGCGCTGCATCGCCACCCGGCACGACATCTGTTTGAGTCCTCCATCGGGCTTTTTCCAATCCAGCAGCTCACAGACCTGCTGCGACAGCCGGGTTCTGGAACTGTCAGGATGGGCGGCAATCAGTTTGCGAATGCGCTGCAGCTCCTTGGAACTGAAGTCGCATCCGCAATATCGAGTCATGGCGGCTGTGAGACGGTTGAAAGACAGCCGCGTTGCGTTGACACCGCTGCCTCGCACTTTGAGATCAGAGAACTGCGCTGGCTGCGACATCTCAGCCCGTCGAGCCTCGCTCATCCGCCAGGGAATGAAAGTCTCAAGATTCTCAGGCGCCTGTCCGCCATTGGCGGCGCAGGCGCTGAGATATTCATACAGCCATCGATGGGGATTGAGATCCCACAAAAGCACGCTCTGAATGATTGAGAACATCTGTGCTGCCAGCGAAGCGCTCCAGTGACTGCCCGAGCCGCGGCAGTTCCTGCGCAGCATCGCTGGGTTGCGCAGCTTCCGTTCCCCAGAGTTATTATCAAGCGCAACCTGGGGATGTTTTAAAAATACCATCAGCCCCGACCAGTGATTCTGCAGACTGCTCAGCACCTTGAGTTGGGCCGGATGCATCTGCGTCTGCCGACGATGCTTCTCCAGCAGCTTCAAATACTTTCGGGTTTCATGCTCCTGCTGGGATTGCTCCAAATGGTAACATTTATCTTTCCATTGTTGAGCAAGGCCCCGCCAACGGTTCACATCATACTTCAACTGAATATGCTCCTGCTTCGACAGCCTTACGAATTGTTTGGAAAAAGGCGTCGATGCACCTTTTCCCGAATCGGAAAACTCCGCAGGTGGGTTTATTGGGTTGAACTCATTTGACATGCACGATTTACATACACTATTTGTGTCGTGGTGATCCATAGCTGAAGCAAATTTTTTTCTATTCGATAAGGGTTGGCCGAATATTTACGGAAGTACATGTACCGTGCGTTGGCCACGAATTTGGACTTGCAGACGAACTGGGATGAACATAAGGTCGTGCATTTTTACAATCAGCGCGGCGAAGCCTCGGAGAACCGGATCAAGGAATTACGCAGTGACTTCGGCGACGCACATCTGCCATGTGGCGATTTTGGCGCCAATGCGGCATATTTCAAGCTCTGTGCGTTAGCCTGCAATTTGTTGGCGCTGCTGCGACAATTGCTGCCGGCTGGCTGGGAAAACAGACGGGCGATCACGATACGCTGGCGTCTGTATGCGTTGGCCGCACAGATTGTCTACCATGGGCGGCAGTGGACTTTGAAACTCAATCGAGCACAGCGGCAGCTGATCGACGAAGCGCTTTGGTCCATCCGCAACTGCAAACTGTCGTGAATTCGCCGCCTTGTGCGGTGCTGCTTTTCTCCAATTGACATCGATTCCGACACCGCGGAAGGCTTTCATGCGTCTTGTCAAAGGAACTTCATGCGCCTAGCATCATGGACCGCCCCAATTACCGCAAAATGAGAATCTCCGTGGACTGTTCTCGCCGAACGGCGTACTGAATATTCGGAAAATCGGCTGAATTCTCGATCCTGATGGCTGAAATATTTTCTAATTGCGGATTTGAGAATATATATTTATAATATATTCATGAATTTTCAATACTTAAACCGAACGTACACTCAATCGCTGGAGGTTAATCGACCGAACATTGATGCGGTATTGCGCATACAGGGATACAAAGATTTAACAAGAGTCCGTCGAACAGTTCGGCGACTTGCAGAACTGTCCATACGAGTATACGTCGAGAAGGCCACGCCAGTCGTGTCGTATCGAGCGGTTGATATCGAGTCCGTTCGGGATGAAGAATTGATTATGGACAAAACAGTCAGGTTTTCATCTCCCATTTTCAAACAGTATCTTAGCAATGCCACTCAAGCAGTCGTGTTCGCCTTGACCGTCGGCAAAGGCATTGACGATCAAACTATCGAATGGATGGAGAAAGATCAATTGGTAGAAGCATTGTTCTTGGAATCCGCTGCGTGGATGGGCGTAGAAAATGCCACAAAGCAGTTCGTGCTAGCGGTTCGAACCTGGGCCGGCCAAAACAACATTCGAATCACGAGACGTCTTGGGCCTGGTTATTCATACCCAATTAATGGAGAACAGATTCAGTGGGATTTATCACAACAGAAACCGCTGTTTAAATTATTCGGTGAAACACAGATTCCCATTACCTTGCTGACAAGTTCAGCCATGCTCCCAAAAATGTCGCGCTCGGGTTTATTTGGATTAATTCCCAAGCCCAATTAAGAGAACCCTCGATTTATGAAAGTGAAAAACGACAGTCTCATTGTCATTGGAGAAAATTTCAACGCGACAAGAAAAATCAAAGCAACCAGTCCCCGCGTGTCCCGTGAAGATGGAAAATGGTTCGTTGGCTATGTCGGGCTGGACGGTTCGCAAAATCGCTTGGACGTAACCGCTACGATCCCAGAAAATCCGAATGAGCAGAAAATGTTCGCCATTCCTCATATTGCCGAGGCGTGTCGTCAGAAAAACATGAACTACATCACATGGGTCATTCGAGCACAGGAAGCAGCTGGCGCACATGTGATTGATCTGTGTGTTGATGAATTGTCGGTTTATCCTGAAGAGCGATGGGAGTGGATGAGATGGATTGTAAAGATCGCACAGTCCATTACAAAGTCGGTGGTTTCAATTGATTCATCCGAATCAGCGACCATTTACGCTGGACTTGAGGCACACGACGGTTCGATCAGTCGGCCTGCGATCAATTCGCTGAACCTGGAAGATGGGCGACAGGAGCTGGTTGGAATGGCTCGAGACCGCAATGCTTACATATTTGCAAATGCCAGCGGCAATCGAGGCATGCCGCAAAACGCGCAGGAACGAGTCAACAATCTTGAAGCCTGCATGGCAATGATGGATGCAGGAAACATTCCTGCCGAAGATCGATTTCTCGACCCGCTTGTCTTTCCGATTGGTGCTGGGCCGGATTTTGGAAATCATTATTTGGATGCCGTTCGAATCATGCGCGAACGCTATCCCAACGTACACATTTTCGGTGGGCATAGCAATGTTTCCTTCGGATTACCTCAGCGCAAAATCTTGAACCATGCGTTCGTGAGTCTGTCGATTCTCGCGGGCTGCGATGCGTTAATGATCGATCCAATCATGAATCCAGTGAAACCATTCAATGATTTTCGATTCGCGTCTGCCTCGCTGACTGCAAAAGATGAGTATTCTGTAAAATATTTGAAATATATTCGTTCACAAAATAAACGAGTTCGAAAAACTCGAACCTGACGCGGTGCTGAAGGCGAATTTCCGATGTTTTTTGAATCTCAGTAATTATTTTGGAAAAAAGATCAATTTGACAGGCTGGGGATAGAGCATATGAAAGAACTGTTACCACGAGAACGATTTGCACGCGCAGTAAGGCATGAGAAAGTAGACCGCGTTCCGCTGCTGTATCGAATGAAGAGCGAGGCCAAAGAAAAAATTGCCCGTATTTATGACATTCACGATACAGGTACCGGTCTCAAGCACAACCCTGAATTGGAACTTCGACTTGGTAACGATGCAATCATTTACCAGATTGGCATCAATGCAGAATTTTCCCATCGACCGATCGCCATTGGAGAAACTTGGTACAACCATTTTGGCGTGGGATATGGAAAAAGCGGACTACGGGGCCGTACTGAAGAAGAGCATAAAGAATTTGTGAAAACGCAGGATTTCTGGGGACCTGCGAAAGTTGTTCCTGAAAATTTTCCAAATCATCATCCAATCACTTCAATGGAAGAATTGAAGAACTACACTTGGCCTGACCCTGCTGACGAAGAGCTTATAGGTCCGATCCGAACGTTGATTGAGGAATATCAGGACGAGTATTACATCATGGTAGATTTGTCGTCTACCTTGATCGAAGCCGCCTACGCTCACTTGGTTGGCACGCAGAACTTTTTCCTGTTTCTATTTGATCAGCCGGAACTAGTACACGGCGTATTGGATGGGTTGACGGAGTACTACACAGAACTCGGAAAAAATGTGATTGACATGGGCATCGACATGATCCGCGTGGGCGATGATGTGGGTGCGCAGCGCTCTATGATGATCTCTCCTCAGCAGTGGCGCGAACTGGCAAAACCTAGATTTGACTATATGTTCAGTGAATATCGAAAAGCCAACGAAGACATTCACATCAAACTGCATTCATGCGGAGACTATTCTCCCATCATTGGAGACATGATTGAATTGGGCGTGCACCTCTCAGGACTGATGCAGCCAACCGGCGGCAACAGATTTCAGGCAGAGCTCAAGAAAAAGTTCGGGGATGATATCGCATTCATCGGCGGATTCGATGTGCAGCGTCTGCTGCCGAGAGGTCAGGTCGAGCAGATCAGACAGGGAGTCCTTGAAGTAATGAAAAACCTCGCAGCTGGAAACGGTTACATTTTTTCACCGTCTCACTATATTCTTGCTGACGTACCCATACAGAATATTTTCGCCATGCTTGAAGCGCAGCGAGACTTCGGAACATACGGAAAGTATCCATTAAATTAACATGACACTGACTGAAACCATGTTCGATTTTGACGAACAAGAACCTGAACTGATCATCCCAGATGGATGGGCATCTCGAGCTCCAGAGGAATGGGAATGGGAATCTCTCTGGGAAGCTGTTGAAGAGGGAGACCACATATATACAGACCAGCGAGTTCGTGAGAGTATTGAAGCGAACATCGATCCGAGAGTCATTTTGGATGATGGTTTGTTTCCTGGCTTCAATCTGCAGGCGGACCGCTTCAGCGCCACAATTATATTCATTCCAGAAATGCTTATCACCGCGCGTGCCATGAAAGCCGGACTGGCGCTGATTCGACCTCTGCTCGCCGCAAATGCGGAAAAACCGGTTGGAACGTTCGTGATTGGAACGGTACTGGGTGACATGCATGATATCGGACAGTCCATTGTGACGATCATGCTCGAAAATGCTGGGTTTGACGTCATAAATCTCGGCACCGATGTGCATCCGAGTAAGTTTATAGAAGCTGCGGAACGGGAAAATGCTGATTTGATCGGTTTTTCCGCACTGCTTTCAACTACCGTGTATTACCAAAAAGTTACGATTGAAGAATTTCAAAAAGCAGGGCACCGAGACAAAGTGAAAATTCTTATTGGCGGTGCACCGACGACGCAGGAGTGGGCTGAGGAGTGCCGCGCCGATGGATGGGGCAAAGATGCTGTCGATGCGGTTCGCCTGGCACTGAAACTAGTAAAGGAGGGACGCGAGTCCTGGTGTTGAGATGGCCGCGGAAATTTTCGTAACGTTTGCTCGCACTGCCAAACAGGCAGCAGAACGAACGGTTCATATAGCGCGAAATCTAACGATTCTTGAAGCTGGTCATCAAGCGGGAATTGACATTGAGGCCACCTGTGGCCGGCGAGGTCGCTGCCGCAGCTGTCGAATCAAAATTCTCACGGGCGATGCACCGCCGCCTACAGTTCAGGACGCAGTTCAGTTAGGGCATGACGAAGTTTTAGAAGGCTTTCGTCTCGCCTGCCAAACTCGAATGCTGGGTGATACAACGGTATTGTCCATGCCCCCGAAAGAAGAAGAGGGGCATCAGTTTCTCAACTCTGACAACTCTCTGGAGGACCATCAGCTGCACCTGGATTGTGGCGTTGCCAAACACCTTCTGCATGCCAGCCCCCCAGTGGAAGAACACCATCAGACGTCTGATGCAGAAGAAATTCTCTCGGTTGTTCCCGATCTAAAACACAACGCCATACCCCTGCACATCATGCGCAAAATACCGCAGCTTCTGCGCCAGGAAAAAGGGCGGATTACGGTGACGACGTTCGACGGATGCGTAACGGACGTCGAAGCGGGAGATACGAGAAGTCAGATTTACGGCATGGCATTCGATATCGGCACAACCAGTGTAGTTGGTACGCTGCTGGATCTAACCACTGGGGAGCAGCTGGCAAACGCTGGTGGAATGAACACTCAGGCTGTTTATGGCGGAGACCTGATGTCAAGAATCGCCTATGCGCAATTCGACGAAAAAAAACTATCCACACTCAGAGCAAAAATCCTCAATCAGGTCAACAAATACATCCGACGGTGTGCTGCAGAAGCAAAAATTGATCCGAATCACATTTACAAGATTGTGGTAGTCGGCAATACCTGCATGCATCACATTTTTCTGGGCATTGATGTTTCGTATGTAGGACTTGCCCCGTACGCACCTGTTGTGCGGGACGGTCTGGTGCTTCCCGCAGTGGAACTTCCACTCAAAGCGGCTCCAAATGCTCAAGTCTGCACCTTGCCCATCATCGCAGGTTTTGTCGGAGCCGACACAGTGGGGTGCATCCTCGCGAGCCGAATACACGAAAGTGAAGAAGTGCGCGTGCTCGTTGACATCGGCACTAACGGGGAAGTTGTAATGGGTTCCCGCCATCGCTTGACTGCATGCTCAGCACCCGCTGGTCCCGCATTGGAAGGCGCTCAGATTCGAGATGGCATGAGAGGAGCAATTGGAGCGATTGAAAAAGTCAGCGTGAATAGTGATTTCGAATGTGCAGTAATCGGTGATGTGCCAGCGATCGGAATCTGCGGTTCAGGACTCATCGATGCTGCTGCAAAAATGATCGATCATAAAGTCATGGACTGTAATGGAAATCTTCGAAAGCTCGGAATGGAAAGATTGCCAGATAAAATTCGGCAGCGCTTCACGCGAACTGAGAGGGGTACCGCGGAATTTATATTGGTATGGCGCGACGGTGCAGGCAAAAGTCGCCATATCGGCGTGACTCAAAGTGATGTCCGACAGCTGCAGCTCGCGAAAAGTGCGATATTCTCAGGCATTCGCATGTTGCAGGCGGTCATGAAACTGGAAGACGAAGATATATGCCAATTGCAGCTATGTGGTGGATTTGGAAATTATGTGAACATCGAAAGCGCAAAAACGATAAGACTCATTCCGAATCTTTCCCACGAAAAAATTTCTTATGTTGGAAATGCGGCGCTATTGGGGGCACAGATGGCTTTGCTTTCAGAGAGCGAACGTTTTCTCGCCGATGAGATCACTCAGCAAATCGAACACGTTGCACTTGCGGCACGCCCGGATTTTCAGGACATCTTTGTGAATTCAATGACTTTTTCCGGTTCCCGCTTTCCTCTTCGATCCAAGAAAAAGTCCAGACGACAACGAAAAAGGCGATTTAGTCGACAGTAGATATAATTGACGCTTCAAGCTTAATTTTGGAGAACCGTTAACAATGGATAATTTGCCCAGAATTCATCTTCTTTTTGGATTTCTAGGTTCCGGTAAAACCACACTGGTAAAAAAACTGCTGCAATCCGCCAACTCGGATATTTCGACTGCAGTCGTCGTTAATGAATTTGGAGATGTCGGCATCGACGGCGAAATTATTCAGGGAAAAGCGATAGATACGGTCGAACTCGTATCCGGCTGCATCTGCTGTACGCTCCGTGGGTCCCTGTTGAATGCGATTGAAGAACTCGCATATGAAAAGGGTGCTCAGCGAATCATTGTAGAATCAACCGGTGTCGCAGACCCGGAAGACATGCTGGACGATCTGGAAGAACCAGAAGTCGTGGACAAGTTCGATGTCGCTCCGATCGTTACTGTAGTGGATGGCTCAAAGTTCCGAAAGATTCAGCCTATGTTGGGTGAATTTTACGAATCCCAAATTTTTCATGCTGATATTGTCATCGTCAACAAAATTGATCTGAGCACGGATGAAGATATCAATGCCGTAGTCACCCATGTTCAAAGGAATAATCCTGTAGCAGAAGTCTGCTATACCGAACATTGCGATGTCGAAGCGAGTCTTATTTTCGAGCAGGCGACAAACGGTCATTCCAATTCACATTCTCATCATCATCATGATCACAATCATGATGATCACGAACAGCATCATCATCACGCACACGACTCCATGAGTTCATTTGTGATTCAGCCGCGGGAAAATCTATCGGCTGAGGATTTAGAGAATTACTGCAGGTCCTTGCCGGATACGGTCTGGCGGATGAAAGGACATTTGAAACTGGGCGGTCAAGCATCCCTGGTACAGTATTCTGCAGGTCAGCTCGATATTAGTCCTTCAGAGCCGAGAGAACACTACAGAATGGTTGTCATTGGAGAAGAACTGAGTGTGGATCAACTGTCAAAGAATCTTGGCATGGCGCTGGAGGCGACCTTGATATGAACAGAATAATGGGGAAAGGCTTGCAGTCAACAGGTTCCTTGGCCGATCAGGCGTATAAGGAGCTGATCTCTCGAATCACTAAACTTGAGTACGCACCCGGTTCGGTTCTTGGTGAAAAAACACTGATTGAAGAACTTAACATAGGTCGAACCCCCATTCGCGAAGCCCTGCAGAGACTTGCTCTTGAAGGTCTCGTCGTTCATCAGCTGAACCGTGGAATGTTCGTTGCAGAAATTACATACAAGGACGTTCAGGAAATTTACGAATTCCGAAGTTTGATTGATGGGCATGCCTGCCGCTTGGCTGCTTCGAGAGCTTCCCCGGTTCAGGCGAGCAAACTATACCAAATTCATCTTGAGCTGGTTGCTGCGACAAAGGCAAATGACATTGACCGTTACGTCCAGGCAGACCGAGATTTTTATTCCGTTCTTTCAGAAGCGTGCGGCAACTCCTTCATCGCAGAAACAATACCCAGAATCTTTAATTTGCATCTGCGATTGTGGTTCTTAATCTCCTCAAAACTTGGAAACTGGCACTCAGTTGCTGAATCGCATGAAGTGATGACTAAATCAGTAGCAGAAGCGATTAAGTTCAAGGACCCCGATCAAGCAGAATTGGCAATGAAGAGCTATATTTCCCAGCGAATTCAGGATCTTCGTCAAGAAATTTAGCAAAACCCGCTCACGCAGCGAACGTTTCGTGTTTTCGTAAGCGATTTTTTTCAATGGCATCGTTTACATTCCTAAAATTATTCGTCACAAATCACTGTAACGCAGTTTGAAGTGGAGATTTGATGCCACAAGTCACAATGGAAGAATTTAAAGAAGTTACGGATCAACATTTGCCTCTGGTCCAGCTTCTTGGTTTCACAGTCGAAAAATTGGAACAGGGCGAATGTGCTGTACGAGCGGTTTACAAGAAGGACTTTTTGCGCCCCGGCGGCACCATATCTGGACCGATTCTGATGGCATTGGCTGACTACGCGATGTGGGGCGCCATTATGAGCAAGGCTGAACGAGTCCAAATGGCGCTCACAACCAACTTGAACATCAATTTCCTGATGCGTCCTGAGCCGGGAGATGTTGTCGCCGTCGCCAAATTAATCAAACTCGGCAAACGACTTGCGGTCGGAGTCGTCGATGTATACGGAAATTCAGACCAGGATCTGGTTGCACATGTAACATGCACCTACTCTTTGCCACCTAATCAGAAAAGGGAGATCGCCAAATGAACGAAATGGCTTTTACGAATGTCCGAGCTTGTGTATTTGACGCTTATGGAACATTGTTTGATGTTCACTCCGCAGCTTCACAGTACAGTGCGAATCTGGGAGAACTGGAAAATCCCGTTTCCGAGCTGTGGAGATCAAAGCAGCTGCAGTACACGTGGCTGCGAAGCCTGATGGGCAAGTACGACGATTTTTGGACGGTGACGGGCGAAGCGCTTGACTATGCATTGGCTTCATACAATGTTGACGATCAAGATTTGCGCAATCAGTTGATGAACGCGTATTTGAACCTCAGCTGCTTTGATGAAATTGAAGAAGTTCTACATACTCTCAAAGAAAATGGAATTATAGTCGCAATTCTCTCCAACGGGTCTCCCAACATGCTGGACCCTGTCGTCGAAAATTCCGGCATCGCGCAGTACGTTGACGCGAATATTTCTGTTGACGAAGCAGGGATCTTTAAACCAGCCGCTCAAGTCTACCAACTTCCCTGTGACCGTTTCGGCATCCGCCCGGAAGAAGTAAGTTTTCAGTCATCAAACTGCTGGGACGCGATCGGAGGCGCTTACTTTGGATATCAGGTCGCCTGGTGCAATCGTTACAGCCAGCAGCTTGATCTGCTTCCAGCGAAACCAAAAGTGGAAATTAGGACACTCTTGGAACTGCTGCCTTTATTAGGGCTCAGATAAGTCAATTTAGTCAATACGCCTGACACTTAAATGTTCACTGATTGAATTTATCAAAGGAGATATTTCCGCAGGCGATGCCAAAGAGGTAGCTGATTAGGCAGTGACCTATCTCTTGAGCTCGGAATTCGCGAATTCCCTTGAACGTTCTATTTCTAATTTATCAAACTGGCAATTTGACTGATATGGGCCACTTGGAAACGACTGACTTGTTTCAGGGACATAATGAGCGCCACCCTCTCTGGATGATAACCACTATTCAGCAGTCATGTTCTACTTTAGATTACTATGAATTTCTAACGGCGATTGAAAATGAAATCAGCGAACGCTGACATTTAACAATCATGGCCTGTGCAGTAGTAATATTAAACTTGTCCGCCCGGCAACTAACCAATCGTTGTCACGATACATTAGAACATCAGCCTATGTGCAGATTGTTTGTTCGATAGCGGCTTAACTCAATTCAACATACATGGTTCCGTATATGCAATATGTAAATCGCCCATTTAACCAGCTTGTGTGAACCTTAAAAAAAGCAGTTTAATCTTCGACTTGGGATTGCTCCCACTGCTCTTTAATACCCATGAATTCAGGTCTCAAATCTGAAACATCCATATGTTGCAGTTTCGTACTCCAGCCGTAAAACCACATTCATTTTGAGAATGCAACGCCGCTTTGGGTGCGGCAATATTTTGTTTACCGCATTCCTACGCCGAGCGAGCAGTGTTGAGAAAGGTATGTTAAACAGATTCAGACATTTTGTTTCACACAAAAATTTCGTGGAATCTTATTCAAATTTGACCAACCTAGCAGTACAAATGGAATACTCAGCTAGGACTTGAACTGCTAGACCGAAAATTCGGTGCTATTCGAAAAAAATTTACGAAATGAATTTTATTTTCTTCGGTCCGGTGGACTGATTGGGTACCTTGGCCTGGGTGGTGGCGGCGGTGGTGGTGGTTTCGGCATTCTTGAAGATCCTCTCACGCCGTCATGAATAGGTCTACGCGGTGGAGGATTTGGAACCTTTACCATATTTTACTCCTTAAGACTTTTTTGAATTGAAATTGGCATAAACTCAGCAAATTGTCTCAATTTATTTGCAAATCTGGGTACGCTGCACCAATTTCAATTTTTCTCATAACAATACCTGCGTTTACTTACCTATTTCGCACATTTCCTTCCACAATATTGCCAAACTCATTCAGATGTTCCTTTCATTTGGATTTTTAATGTCTGAAAACAAGCCTTTAACATAGAATGCGAGAGCGTTTTAAAAAATTCGGAATTATTCTCTGAATCACACTTCAGGACCTTCAAACCGCTCCAAGCTTGCACGATTTTCTCAGACGAAACATGTCTCTCTAGGTTCGATGTGTTGTTCTAGGATTTACTTGGACCTTGCACCCCTACGCATCCTTTTTCCTGAAAAGGACAATACGATTGCTATTAGTGCCTTTTTTGTTGTTCCCAACGCCCCAACAGTTTGATGTTTTCGTGAAGGACTGTTGATTGATCAACACCGATTCCACATGCAGAGGCAATTCTGACGATGCAGCAATGACATTTTCTTCTAATCGAACTTTTCCCTTACGCACCTCACCTACCTCAAAAGCTATGAGTCCTCCCACCTTAAGAATTCTGCAAAGTTCTCTTAATACATCACTGATGAATGCCTGCCAGTCTTCAACTTTTCTATGTATCGACATTTCCGGATACTCTTCATCGGAAATGAACCAGTGACGCAGCCAATTGTCCGTGCGATAGTCCACGACATTCACGAATGGCGGTGAAGTTACTACCAGATCAACTTCGCAGTCACCAATCCGTGGAGTGGAATCTGCTGAATCTTGCAGCAACAGGCTTCTCTTTGACCGAACGCCTCCGCGTGCAAGCAATGCCTTCGATTTTTTCCAGATCAAACCCGGAACATTTTTTTCCACAGGGCTTTGTTTTCGACGAGCATTGATGATCAACTGGCGTTTCACGGTAACCGCTTGATTGGGCGGCATCGTATATACCGAAAAGAAACCTGGGGAATGACCCGTAAGCCGGTTCAGAGCAACCATACGTATCCATGAATCGACTCGGTCTAAACCGGTGGATGACTGCTGCAGAAAATATGATCGCAGCCCCTCCAAAAGTCTGAGCGTACTAGGATGATAGAAAGCCAGCAACTCTTCGTTTTCTATATTCCCCTCTTTTCGCCAAGTAATTTCTGACAGGCGTTTCGATATTTGCCCCAATTCAGGTGTGTTCAGTCGAGGTTCCGTTAATGCAGTGCTGACAGGAGACAAATCGTTGCCATAGGGAACACGATCCAACAGTGCCGCTTCCACAGGGGTTGTTCCTCGTCCCATGAACGGGTCGTATACGATGTCCCCTCTTTTCGTGTACTTCTCAATGAAAAACCTCGGCAGCTGAGGTTTGAAACATGCTCGATAACTGATCTCGTGTATTCGATGTCCCTGTCTTTGTTTTGACGTCCAGAATTCTCCTACTTGATATAAACTGTCAGAATTCCCATGAACAGATTCATCTTCAGCTTCGTTTCTTAATTCCTCTGGGCTGTCTCCAAAATGCAACTGAATTTCCAGTTGTTGGAGTTTTGATGCATTCATAGTCTAAATTTGATTTTCCTAGTAGGCCGCTTATATGCCAACCCGTATTCAACCATTCCAAGTGTTAGTGAAGCCAATTTACTTCGTCTTCAAGTGAAGAGAAGATGATTGGAGAAACAAGTCAATTGTAGTGGATAGACGATCCAATTGATTTCGAAATTATTTGCGAAGAAGGCAAAAGTGCATTTGGCTTCAAATGGAAAGACACGACAACGGACGTTGATCACATCTTGCAGCAACACACCAGAATTAACCCAATCGCAGAAGAAAATGTCAAATCAATGACCAACACACCACTTCTATTAACGGCGTTGGGACAAATTCAACCTGAACTTGTGGAATCTATGCTACCTTTAAACTCCATCTCGTTTACGGGCAAGAAACAGAAATCACAAACACGGCCACATCTAACAGTCTTCGAGAACTAACGACCGCAGAGTCAAAACCGATGAAATCAACCGTGCAAATTTTCACCTGGAAACCAAATGGCGCTTTTAGAATATTCAGCTACTGCTTTCTTGCAGCACAGCTGCTGCAGAGCAGCTCCAAAACTGGATTCTTGAGCAGTTCTGGATATTGACGCCAACTGTCGGGTGGCAAATTGCCCTCCCGCCAGATTCCAATTCCATTCGACCTGGCATATCGCTCATGTTCCCAGTATTCATCGCTTGCCTCAACTGTAATCGCCCAACCCTCACTAACCAGCTGTTCAGCAATATCGCCATCAGACCCCAGACACTTCGCAAGCAGAGTTTCCTGGGAAGCATCTGCGGTTTCACACTGTATCGAAGAACTTTTGAGAATTTCGTTTAATCTCAGAGTTGCGGCAGCTCCGCAAGGCCATGTCGCCTCTCCTTTCAGACACTTTGCTGTTGGAACAGGTATTGCCACACCGTTCAAAATTACTTTTTTGCCATCAACTTCCAGGGCATTGCCTTGAACGATACGCACTGCTTGACCTGCACATGCAATGTTGAAAGGAACACTTGAAATAAGTGAAATTAATCCAAAAAACCCCAATAATCGAATAATATGATTAAACATCCAAAGAATACCTAAGGCGGAACGACGTCCAGATTTAAACGACAAATGATCGGCAGAAATGCAATTCAATGAAACTATAACTCTGTTAAGCCGTTCTAATTTAGACAATTAATGCAATTTGTTTAAGATTCAAGTTATTCTATGATATTACTTTGAGACAATGAGTAACGGTAATCCAAAATTTTTGTCAGTCGTAATCTTTCGTCCGCGAGCTATTGACTGAAAATAGAAACTTACCCATGTGGTTTATGCTATGAAAAAGTATTTGAAGTATTTTATTTTTGCTCTGATTTTGCCTGGTTTCGCTGTATCGGCCGCCGACCTCGCAGAATATTTTGAGCGGTCATCTGCCGAACGGAACGTCATCGTGGATGACTCCGACTGGGACGATATTCTTTCAGCTTACATTGAAGAAGAAGACGGATTGAACTATTTCCGGTACGCAGATGTTTCCGATTCCGATCATGAAAAATTGAATCAGTACATTGCAATGCTCGAAGCGGTCGCTGTAACGCAGCTGACCGAAAGCCAGCAGTTCGCCTACTGGATCAACCTCTACAATTCCGTGACGATAAAAGTCATTCTGGATCACTATCCCGTTGACAGCATTCGCGACATCTCCGGTTTGCTGAGCCGCGGTCCTTGGAAGAAGAAACGGGTTTTGGTTGAAGGCATGGAACTGAGCCTAGATGACATCGAGCATGAAATTCTGCGCCCAATTTACGAGGACAACCGGATCCACTATGCGGTGAACTGTGCTTCAATTGGGTGCCCAAATTTACAGGACCAGGCATTCACATCCAACAACCTTCAAGATTTGCTGGACCTTGCAGCAAGGCAATACGTCAATCATCCTCGAGGCGTGCTGGTTGAAGAGGGTGAGTTGATTCTGTCAAGCATTTATAAATGGTACGCGGAAGATTTCGGTGACAGTGACGAGAATGTGATTGAACATCTTCTGCAGTATGCCAATGCTGACCTCGCTGACATCTTGGCCGACTTTGAAGAAATCAGCGGCTATGAATACGACTGGGACCTGAACGAATGACGCAATGCTTCACAACAGACATGTGACCGTCATCATTCCAGTTCTCAATGAACAGGAGTCTATTGGAAAAGTCATTCACGAAATTCCGAGTTTCGTAGACCAGACCGTCGTCGTTGACAACGGATCTGTTGATGACACTGTCATCCGTGCCGAAAAATCAGGAGCACATGTGATCACTCAGCCCATAAAAGGGTATGGAATCGCATGTTCAACCGGGATCGAAGCGGCCGGCGAGACTGACATTTTGGCATTTGTCAATGGCGGCTACAACGACTATCCTGAAGATCTGACCGACGTGATTGAACCCGTAGCGAATGAAAATAGCGATCTTTCAATAGGCTGCAGAAGAAGGTCGATTCACGAAAAAGAAGGTCGGCTCCCTCACCAGAAATGGGGTACGAAAGTAGCCTGTAGACTCATACACTGGCTTCATGGCGTCAAATTTGAGGATCTTGGACCGATGCGGTCCTTGAGCAAGGACATGTATCTGATGCTGGATATGTGTGACAGAAACTTTGGTTGGACCGCAGAGATGCAGATCAAAGCCATCCAGGTTCAAGCAAATATATTGGAAGTTCCAGTGCGGTCCCGCAAAAGAATCGGAAAGTCTAAAATCTCTGGAACAGTTTATGGATCACTCATGGCTGGCTTCAAGATCTTTTATTGGATTTTTCGTCTGGCGATCATTCCCCACTCAAGTTCATCTCGATGACATGCCAGTTGGAACGGCAGAATTTTTCTTCTCAGCTGCGCCAACGGAGAACTTTGATTGAAATGTCAGTCCAATCGCAAGTGGCTGCGCAAGGCAGCTGCAGTATGAGAGTTTTCTGCCTTTAAAAAATCTTCCTGAAAACCCTGAAACAGTATCTGTCCTCCCTGGTCTCCTCCCTCTGGTCCCAAATCTATCACCCAGTCGGCTTCTGCAACGACATCCAGATTGTGTTCAATGATCACGACTGTATTGCCAGCATCGACCAGCTGATGAATCACGCGCATCAGCCTTTCTACGTCCGCAGTATGCAAGCCTACAGTCGGTTCATCCAGTAAAAATAGAGTCTTAGGCAGGTTTCGCTGATGCTTTGCCCTAGCAGATTGAATATTCAATGCTGACTTTGCTTTGGCAAGTTCTGAAACAAGTTTTATTCTCTGTGCTTCACCACCACTCAGTGTCGGGCTGGGCTGACCCAGCGTCAAATACCCTAATCCAACATCAACCAACAGATTGAACACTTCCTTTAGCTTTGAAATTGAACTGAAAAAGATCTCAGCTTCTTCCATGTTCATTTTCAAGACGTCCGAAATTGTTTTGCTGCGATAGCGAACTTCAAGCGTTTCTCGATTGAATCGTTCTCCATTGCAGCTTTCACACTGAACTCTGACGTCTGGGAGAAAATTCATTTCGATTTTAATTTCGCCTTGACCCTTGCATTCCTGGCACCGCCCCTCTTTAACGTTGAAGGAAAACCGACTCGCGGTGTAGCCTCGGACTTTTGCTTCCGTTGTCTCGGCATACAAATCTCGTATTCTCTGCCAGACCTTCACATAAGTTGCAGGACAGGATCTAGGAGTTTTTCCAATCGGCGTCTGATTCACTTCAAGCACTCTTCGCAAATGCTCTTGTCCGCTGATCTCATCGCAGTGTCTCCAAACAGCCTCGCGTTCCTTCGAACGTCGGCGGGATATCGCTTCGGCTAGATTCTTATAGAGAACATCTCGGACGAGCGTACTTTTCCCACTACCGCTGACCCCAGTGACACAAACCAGAGACTGCACTGGAATGGACGCATCAATTTCTTTCAGATTGTGCCGGCTTGCTGCTTTGATTTGAATGACTCGTTCCAGCGTTGGTGTGGGTCGTTTACGAAGCATAGGATGTTGAATCGGTTCCCGCAACATGCGTCCCGTCACAGAAGCTGGATTGCTCTTAATTTGAGAAACAGTGCCAGTTGCGACGACTTCTCCACCGCGACTTCCACCTTCAGGCCCTAAATCAATGATGTGGTCTGCTGAGGAAATGGTTTCCTCGTCATGCTCAACAATAATGATGGTATTGCCTTTATCTCGCAATGCTGCGAGTGTCGATAGCAATCTGCTGTTGTCACGGCTGTGCAAGCCAATTGTCGGTTCGTCAAGAACGTAACAGGCACCGCAAAGTCCTGACCCAAGATTTGCAGCCAATCGAATTCTCTGTGCTTCGCCGCCGCTGAGCGTCGGAGCTGAGCGTTCAAGAGACAAATACCCAAGTCCGACCGATTCAAGGAACTCCAAGCGTGCGTTGATTTCTTTTCGGATATCACGAATCGCAAATTCTTCTCGGGCTGTCAGTTGAATTTCCTCAAAGTGTTTTTTCGTATCACTGATCGCTAATTCTGTAATTTGATCAATCGAAAACTCTTTGAATCTGACGGATAGCGCGTCTGGATTCAGCCGTTTTCCTTTGCACTCGGGACAGGTAATTCGATTGTCAGTCACTTCAATCTCGGGATTGTCATCGCTGAGGAAAACTATGCCCCTTCCAGTACACAATTCACACCATCCGAGTTTTGAGTTGTAGGAGAACATTCTTGGATCGAGTTTCTCAAAGGACCGCTCACAACTCGGACAAGAACGACTTGTTGAGTACGATTTCAGCTCAACTCCTTGCCCGCGATCAATGCCTTCTTTCGTCGCGACCCGAATATGTCCATTCCCCAACTGCCCCGCCGTCTCAACTATGTGATGGAGAGATTTCGAACCAGAACCAGAAATTTCTGCGCTGCCTACGGGCATGTCTATGTCGTGTTCCTGATAGCGATTTAAACTGGTCCAGTCTTTCGAAGTCATTACATTGCCGTCAACCAGCAAGAACTTCGCACCTTGATTAAACGCCCTACGGGCAATTTTCCTATGCAGCCCCTTTCTTGCGACAATCAGTGGCGCAAATAGGCATATGTCCGCATCGACATACTTTCGCTCAATCTGACTGACTACCGATTCAACTGATTGAGGATGAATCTTGATATCACAGTTCGGACAGTACTGATTCCCAAATCGAACATAAAGCAATCGAAGGTAGTGATAAATTTCAGTCATGGTGGCGACTGTGCTCTTATCTCCCCCTTGACTGACTCGCTGTTCAATCGCGACGGTGGGTGGCAAACCGGTAACGGAATCAAAATCTGCTTGAGTTGCAGGCTGTACGAACTGTCTCGCATAAGCATTGATCGTTTCCAAATACCGCCTCTGACCTTCTGCAAAAAGAATGTCGAAGGCAACTGTGCTCTTGCCACTTCCGCTCATGCCTGTTATTACTGTAATCGCGTTGTAGGGGACCGATAAGTCAATGTTTTTCAAGTTATGTTCCCTCGCGTTTTTCAACACGATTTCCTGATGGACGCAATCTCGTCGGTCTTTTGAATGTGATTCCTTTAAATCAAATGCTCGGGAGGGCTGATAGTAATTTCTGAGAGCTTGGCCAGTTGCACTCTGGCACTGCCGCACCAGTTCAGCAGGCGAACCTTCAGCGACCAACTCTCCACCGCGGTCTCCGCCTTCGGGTCCAAGATCGATGATCCAATCTGAATTCGCGATCAAGTCAAGGTTATGTTCTATTACAACAACTGTATTACCGTTTTCAATGAGTTGATGCAATGCAGGGATCAATTTTGAGATGTCACTGAAGTGAAGCCCCGTTGTAGGTTCGTCCAGTAGAAACAGCGTGTTGCTGATTATCGATTTTCGTTTGCCTTCCGCAATATGCGCTGCAAGTTTCAACCTTTGTGCTTCGCCGCCACTCAAGGTTGGAGTTGGCTGACCTAACCGCATGTACTCCAGCCCGACTCTCACCAGCGGCTGGAGCGCTATCCCGACTTTCGAATTCGCCCCGAAAAAATCAATTGCTTCTTCGGCTGTCAGTTCGAGAATTTCCACGATTGACAAATGTTTTGAAATTTCGCTTCCGTCTTCAGGCGGCAATTTAACGTCACAGATTTCTGGTTTAAACCGCGTGCCATTGCAATCGGGACAACGCAGGTAAACATCACTTAGAAACTGCATTTCAATATGTTCATACCCGCTTCCTTTGCACGTTGGGCATTGACCTACTGCTACATTGAAGCTGAAATGAGCGGGATAGTAATTTCTGTGAATGGAAAGCTGCTGCTTCGCAAGCATCTGCCGAATCGGGGCGAGAACTTTCAGATAAGTCGCTGGATTGGAACGGGTTGTCTTGCCGATTGCAGCTTGTGATACCATCACAACCTCGTCAATGTTTTCAACCCCTTCGATCGCGTCATGCTTCCCCGGTATTTCCGTCGATTCGCCTTTCTTCCGCTGAATGCCTCGAAATAGAATATCGTCCATCAATGTGGACTTGCCAGAACCGCTGACACCGGTGATGCAGACGAGTTTGTTCAGCGGTAGCGTGACATCTATATTCTGAAGATTATTCTGGCAGGCATTTCGAACTACGAGTGATTTTTCTACTGAAAATTCTACAATTGGAAACAAAAAATCGTGCTGTGGAATTTCAAAGCGGTAGGTTCTTCCTTCACTTGGGCTGCGATCTTCCCCTCTTAGGTAAGCTGCTGTTTCAGACTGGTCTACCTCCAGAAGACGTCGTAGAGAACCGAAGTGAATCACATTGCCACCGCGTTCTCCGGCGCCAGGTCCGAGTTCCAGAATTCTGTCCCCTGCCCGTATCATCTGCTCATCATGTTCCACCACAAGCAGAGTGTTGCCTGCGTCGCGAAGGTGACACAAGATGCGAATTATTTTGCCAACGTCTCTTTGGTGCAAGCCAATCGTGGGCTCATCCAGAACGAATAGAGTGTTGGTCAGAGTAGTGCCAAGCGCAGTTGTTAGATTGATTCGTTGAACTTCTCCGCCGCTCAATGATTTAGACTGCCGGTCCAAATTTAGATAGCCAACACCAACCTCAACCAAATAGCGGAGGCGAGTTCGAATTTCGTTCAGCAGCAGTTCCGAAGCTTCATCCAAAGGCGCGGGCAGCTGGAGAGCGTCAAACAACGCGGCACATCGCTCCAAAGGCATTGACATAATGTCATGGATGTTGTGGCCTGGCAATGCTTCAAACTGCTGATCTGACATAGTAAAGTCTGGATGCCAATGTTTTTGAATATTCGAGTTCGATGCAGACTCATCTCCCAATCTCCACAACAACGCATCGGGCCCCAGTCGGGAACCATTGCATTCTGGACAGTTCAGATACGCCCGATAGCGCGATAAGAGCACGCGCACGTACATTCTATGTTTTCGCGATTCCAGCCAGTCAAATACAGCCTGAACCCCATACCATCGATCAATTCGGTCTGCATCGCCTGATATTACCCATTCTTGATCCTTACGGCTTAAATCTTTCCATGGAGTATTCACCGGAAAATCACGTTTTTCCGCGCAATCCATCATGTCAAGAAAGTTTTCGTGATATGCGGGGGAATTGAAAAGCTTTATGGCTCCTTCCGCAATCGACAACGTTTCATTTGGTATCACGATTCCATAATCAATTCCAAGTGTCTGTCCAAACCCACGACAGACTTCGCAGGCTCCAATCGGGGAATTAAACGAAAACAGATTGGGAACTGGGTCGAAATACTCGAGCTTGCACGTCAGACAGCGCAGCTGAGTGGTGTACCACTTCATATTCCCATATCCTTTACGCTTTCGATTCAGCCGCTGTACATAAATCTCCTGCTCACCTGTTTTTAACGCCACTTCCACCGCTTCAGTGAGTCGAGAAGCATTTCCAGATGAAGCTCTGGCTCGGTCCTGGACGACATAAAGAATGTTGCCTTTTCCCTTGAAGGTTCGCGTATATCCCTGAAGTAGAATGTGTTTTTCTACGTAAGAACGCGACAGATTGTAAGGAATGCGCACTTCAAACACGATCTGGATCATGTCACTTCCAGAAGTGTCCTTGATTCCAAAATCAGCAATGATTTGATCGCAAATCTGTTCTGGAGAATGCCTCTTTACCCGACTTCCGCAATTGGAACAGTATAAGTATGCTGCTCGCGCAAACAGCAGTTTAAGATGGTCGTTGATTTCGGTCATCGTCCCCACTGTAGAACGGGTCGTTCGCACGGGATTGACCTGATTGATGGCCACCGCAGGCGGTACGCTGTCAATGGATTCGACATTCGGTCGATCCATGCGGTCTAAAAACTGGCGGGCATACGGAGAGAAGGTCTGGACATAACGTCTCTGTCCTTCCGAATAAATTGTGTCAAACGCAAGAGAAGATTTTCCAGAACCGCTGACACCTGTTATTACCGTCATCTCCCTCAGTGGCACATCCAGATTGAGATTCTTCAGATTGTTCTGTCGCGCACCTCGAACTTTCAAGAAATTCGTGCGATGATTTACTTTGTTTTCTGTCAAGACAATTCTCGAGTTGTTTCGTTGATGGTAATTGGCTGTTTGTCGAAACGCACCCAACCGGAAATATTCTCAGTATGTCCTGCGGAGTTCTGAAACGCTTGGTTCGAATTTTAGTTGAATGCAAAATAATATACTTATAGTCAACACTTGCCGTGTCGTGTTAGCTTCCTGTTCGTTCATTGTGAGCGGATATAATCAAATTCGCGTTTTACGTCACAGAAGCACTGACGATCACGCGATTTTTGTTCTTGATATCAACTCTTTGAAATTTTTGTGAATAGCACGACTTTAAAACGCCCACTTCTCACTGCAACCCACTGGGGCGCATATCAGCCTGTCGTTCGAGATGGAAAACTCGTCGAAATGCCGGGAATCGAATTCGACCCTGATCCTTCTAGAATTTCTGATGGATGGATTGATGCGTACGATCACGCAGCTCGCATACGCCAGCCTTCGATTCGCAGAAGTTTTTACGAAAACGGTTTGAGTTCAAATCCAGCTGGCCGAGGCAGTGAACCGTTTGTCTCCGTGTCTTGGGAAACTGCAGAAAAAATTGTCGCTGACTCGCTTCGGCAGATCAAATCGAAATACGGAAACGAAGCCATTTATGCAGGATCTTACGGCTGGGCAAGCGCCGGTAAGTTCCATCATGCACCGAGTCAGTTACATCGATTTCTAAACTGCTTCGGAGGATTTACGTATTCCGTAAATTCTTACAGTTTTGCGTCGGCTGAAGTTCTCGTACCTCATGTAATGGGAAACTTTTTTATTCTGCTGATAAACGCGACTGCGTGGCCATCCATCATTGAACACACGGATTTATTCGTTGCTTTTGGCGGCCTTCCTTTAAAGAACACCCAGGTGGAATACGGTGGACATGCCCGACACGTTCAGCGAAACTACATGAACCAGGCAAAGGAAGCCGGCGTCCAATTTGTCAGCATCAGTCCCATTCGCGATGATTCATCAAGCAGTCTCGGCAGTGATTGGCATTCGATCGTTCCCAACACAGATGTTGCCTTCATGCTCGGGCTTGCTCACACACTATTTGAAAACAACTTGCACGATGAAGATTTTTTAGCGCGTTACTGTATTGGTTTTGAAAGGTTTTCTGAATATTTGACGGGTAAGTCGGACGACACTGCGAAATCCGCAGAATGGGCTTCCACCATTTGTGGGATCGATGCCGACGAGATTCGGAAGCTGGCGGTTCGCATGGCAAATCATCGAACGATGGTGACAATCAGCTGGGCGCTTACGCGGCAGGAACACGGAGAACATGCTTATTGGATGGCGATTGTCCTGGCTGCGATGCTTGGTCAGATCGGACTGCCAGGCGGTGGAGTAGGATTTGGTTATTCATCTACCAACGGAGTTGGGAATCAAGTCGGGCGACTTCGATATCAGAATCTTCCGGTCGGGAAAAATTCTGTTTCCAAGTTTATTCCCGTAGCGCGCATCTCTGACATGCTGCTCAATCCGGGTCAGAAATTCGACTACAACGGTGGCGCCTACACCTATCCAGACATCAAAATGATTTACTGGGCGGGCGGCAATCCATTTCATCATCACCAGAACCTCAATCGCCTGATCAAAGGTTGGAGGCTTCCACAATGTACGGTCATCCACGATTCGTTCTGGACCGCGGCTGCTCGATATTCGGATATCGTTCTGCCCGTCGCCAGCATGCTGGAACGCAACGACGTATCGTCATCTCCTCGAGACTCCCATGCTGTCTACATGGACAAAATTTTGCCGAATTGGGCAGATTCTCGAACCGATTATGAAATATTTTCTGGAATTGCCAAGCAGCTCGGTGTGGAAACGGAATTTACAGAAAACCGCAGTGAAAATGAGTGGATTGAGTTGATGTACGAACAGACCAAGGAACGCACGGAACAGGAAGGAACCAAAATGCCGAGTTTTGAGCAGTTTGTACAGGATGGCTGGTTTCGGGTGGATGCCCCCTCAAAACCGGGGATTCTGCTGCAGCCTTTCCGTGAAGAACCAGATCGATTTCGGCTGCGAACGCCCAGTGGAAAAATAGAAATATTTTCAGAGAAGATTGATTCATTTGGTTATGATGACTGCCCGGGGCATCCAACCTGGATGCCTCCGTCGGAGTGGCTGGGAAGCAATGCCAGGGATGGTGACGAAATGCACCTGATTTCCAATCAGCCTCGCCCGCGGCTCCATTCCCAGCTGGACCATGGTGGATACAGCCAAGCGCATAAAGTCAATGGACGCGAGCCATTGCGAATCAATTCTGAAGATGCCGCAGATCGAGGCATTGAAAACGGAGACGTCGTCCGCGTCTTTAATGAACGAGGAGCATTCCTCGCCACTGCTGTCGTTGATGACAATCTGCGCAGCGATGTTGTTCAGATCGCTACAGGTTCCTGGTTTGATCCGGAAGACTCAAATTCGGAAATCACGCTGTGTAAAAACAGCAATCCCAATACCGTCACACACGATCGCGGAACCTCGAAGCTCGCGCAGGGACCTGCTGCGATGTCCTGTTTGGTAAAAGTGGAAAAGTATGAAGGGGACGCACCTGGCGTGACAGCCTACATGCCACCTTTGGTTCTCTCAGAGGTCGATCTATGATCCAGTCGAATTTTTGATCATATGTCTGTGTCGTTGTCTGGCACACGAAGCGTGAGTTGACTCCAAGTTACTCCTTCACGTCCATATTTGTCTTCAACGACATTGCATTCCACTTCAATCAGGCTGCGGTCGCGGGCGAGAGATTGAACTTCAGCCAGAGGTATGTCCCAAAAACCGTCCATCCGTTCGTGAGTGCCATGTCGTAACGTAAAGTGCATCAACCCACCCGGATTCAACAGAGCGATGATATTCCGAAAAGCTTGTTCGCGTTCTGACGGAGAAACATGCATCCATACCGCACTCAGCAAAATAACATCGTAAAGTACACCGCTGCTCCTCAGCTCCTTCAGTTCAGGAAGGCGATCGTCTACCCAGTGAATTCCGAAGTCTTTTCGAATATGACTTGCCATAATCCTCATTGCGACAGACGGTTCGACGGCAGTTACGTCATAACCCAATTCTGCGAATCCTGCTGCGTCTCTCCCCGTTCCCGCGCCGATGTCCACCACCAAACTCGGAGGCTTAGGCAGATGTTTCAGTAGAAATTCATGGATTTCCTTAAAATGAAAGCGTTCCAGTCTTTCTGAAATCAACGAAGCATTGAGTTCGTACCACTCAGTCGCATTCTTGGCTGGAACGCTCTGTCCAATTTCAAAATCACGCAAAAGTCTGCAGCCTTTTTTGGATTTAGAGTCTTTCATGTCGCGGATCATCTATGCAGATTCTAATGCAAAAACAACCACAATTACAGTTCATGCTGGCCTTTAGCTACTGAATCTGATGCGGATTGAGCAGCATGCCAAACCATCTTCACCTTCCGGTAAAAACCGCCCCTTCGCAGCCAGACCGTTTTCAAGACGCTGGTACGATGCTTATGCCGTTTGACACCATTCAGAGCAAGCTCCAAAGCTTGATTTGACTTGATCAGACTGCAGCCGCTGCCGCAGTCGAACCAGAAAAAATCTGTTTACAGACACTTATGCAGAGCTTTCTTAATCAAATCACGTAAAATGAATTACATCGTAGTTAACACAAAATAATTTCTTAAGTGCTCGGAAATAAGCACGTTTAGGAGTTCTGATATGTCTGAAATTAAAGTGTATGAAATTCCATCGTCAATCGAATCGCAGGCACATGTGAATCGTGACACCTATGGTGAAATGTACGAGAGGAGTCTGTCCGATCCAGACGGATTCTGGGCGGAACAGGCAGACAAATTCCTCCACTGGTTTAAAAAATGGGATTCAGTCAGTGACTGTGACTTCAACGTCGGTAAAATTCGGTGGTTCGAAGGTGGGAAGTTGAATGCTGCCTATAATTGCTTGGACAGACACTTGGAAGATCGCGGCGATCAAACTGCACTGATCTGGGAAAGTGACGATGCATCTACCGTTAGAACATTCACTTATCGTGAACTGCATGCAGAAGTCTGCAGACTTTCCAATGTTCTTCGGTCAAGAGGCGTAGAAAAAGGAGATCGAATCTGCCTCTACATGCCAATGATTCCAGAAGCGCCGATTGCAGCTCTCGCGTGTGCCAGAGTCGGAGCAATCCATTCGATCGTGTTTGGAGGGTTTTCTCCCGAGGCGCTCAAGGACCGAATCTTGGATTCAGACTGCCAGGTCGTGATCACTGCCGACGAAGGCCCCCGAGGCGGCAAACCCGTACCGCTGAAAGGCAACGCGGATGCTGCAATGGAGAACTGTCCAAACGTTCACACCTGCGTCGTGGTACAGCGTACAGGCAATGAGGTCAACATGCAGTCAGGCCGCGATATCTGGTATCACGAAGCGGTCGCAGAAGCATCTGCGGAGTGTCCGGCAGAAGAAATGGACGCGGAAGACCCTCTCTACATTCTTTATACCTCTGGGTCAACAGGGAAACCAAAAGGCGTAGTTCATACAACCGCAGGCTATTTGCTTTTTGTCACAATGACCTTTCGATATTCATTTGACTATCACGAGGGAGATGTCTATTGGTGTGGAGCGGATATCGGCTGGGTCACCGGCCATTCTTACATCGTCTACGGCCCCCTTTCGAATGGTGCCATCAATGTAATGTTCGAAGGGATTCCAACCTATCCGGACGCAAGTCGATTCTGGCAGGTTATTGACAACCACAATGTCAATATTTTCTATACCGCCCCGACTGCCATCCGTGCCTTGATCGGCGCAGGTGACCAGTATGTTGAAAAAACTTCGCGCAAGAGCCTGCGCATCCTGGGTACTGTTGGCGAACCCATCAATCCCGAAGCGTGGGAGTGGTATCACAAGAAAGTCGGCGACCGTCGCTGTCCCATCGTTGATACTTGGTGGCAGACTGAAACTGGCGGTCATATGATTACGCCGCTTCCAGGTGCGACTTCTCTGAAACCCGGTTCCGCGACGAATCCATTTTTCGGTGTTGAACCCTCTCTGGTAGACCCCCAAGGAAGTGAACTCGAAGGTGCAACTGATGGAGCATTGTGCATCAATCGATCTTGGCCCGGTCAAATGAGAACGGTCTGGGGCGATCACGAACGGTTTATTGAAACTTACTTCAGCACTTTTCCAGGCAGATATATGACCGGAGATGGCGCAAGACGGGATGAAGATGGGTATTACTGGATCACCGGTCGAGTCGATGATGTTATGAACGTCTCAGGTCACCGCTTGGGAACGGCTGAAATCGAAAGCGCACTCGTGCTTCATCCAAGTGTTGCTGAAGCGGCAGTAGTCGGATATCCTCATGCCATCAAGGGCGAAGCGATTTACGCTTATGTGACGACAGTGGTCGGAACCGAAGAAAACGATGACCTTCGAAAGGAACTTTTCAATCTAGTGCGCTCCGAGATCAGTCCGATCGCAAAACCAAACGTCATTCAGTTCTCGCGAGGATTGCCGAAAACAAGATCAGGGAAAATCATGCGACGTATTTTGCGCAAGGTAGCAAGCAACGATATTAATGATCTGGGCGATACGTCAACACTCGCTGAACCTGCGGTTGTAGAAGACATCATTGCCAATCGAGCCAACACCTAGGCTGGATTCATCTCTGAATTTTCAAGTATGCGCGTCATCCCATCGGATTGGGATGACGTCTGTAGACTTCGTTAATATCGTCTAACACATCTGAACTTAAGGACATGCCAGCTGCGGCGATTGTGATTTCGAGCTGGCGCTGTTTTGTCGCACCAATAATCGCCGACGTCATGAATGGTCTCATAAGGCAAAATGCAAGCGCCATCTGACACGGATCCAAGCCATGTTTTCGAGCCACTCGCAAATATTCATCAACAACCGGTATGACATGTTTGGTATATCGTCCACCGATGTCAGGCGAGAAATTTCGTCTCGATCCGGGAGGTGTTCGATCACCCTGATATTTCCCGCTCAAGATGCCTGCTGCAAGCGGCGAAAATGCAAGCAATCCGACCTGTTCATTGACTGCAAGCTCCGCTAGATCCAAATCAAATTTACGGTCCAGCAGGCTGTATTCGTTCTGAATGCTGACCACTCTCGGCAAATGATTGGCCCTGGCAATTTCAAGAAACTGTGAAGTGCCCCAACAGGATTCATTGGATAGACCGACGGTTCGAATTTTTCCCGCTTCGATGAACTCAGACAAAGACTCCAACGCCTCGAGGATGTAATCTCTGGTTTCGATGACGTTTTGGGATGATGGATCATATTTCCAAGACTGTCGAAAATGGTAGGAGCCTCGGTTCGGCCAATGAATCTGATAAAGATCGATATAGTCAGTCTGCAGTCGTTTCAAACTTGAATGCAAGGCAAGTTCAAGTGTTTTCTTCGATACGCCCGAACCGTCCCTGACAATGGACGATCCCGGACCTGATATTTTTGTCGCAATTACTACATCGTGCCGACTTCGACGGGAACGCATCCAGGTTCCAACGATTTCTTCACTTCGACCTGCTGTCTGTGCTGACATGGGATTGACGGGGTACATTTCGGCTGTATCGATGAAATTCACACCACGGTCGAATGCATAATCCATCTGTGCATGTCCTTCGGCTTCGGAATTCTGTGTTCCCCACGTCATGCTGCCGAGACAAATTTCACTTACTTTAATTTCAGAGGTGCCTAGATTTCTGTATTTCATACGGTTTTCTTTATTTTTAGAGTTGGATGATCTGGTTTTCAGCAGCTTGGTCTACAATTTGAGCGTGCAGACTGCTTTTGAAAATCAGATGAATTGTATACTTTGAAGTTTTCCAAATGGACTAAATTGAATTATTCCTGTCTGAAGTACGGACAATTCTGGTGCTGTTCAGCCATTTTCAGTAAGGAAACGAGTTCGCTAGAGCGGTATATTTTTAATTTGAACATTTTACTTCAAATCAACAAAGCTAGAATTTGAGGATTCAAGCGGTTTGCCAATTTTCCAGTGGAGACACCCAAAATTGATTGAAATTTCTCAGAGAATCGACAAAGTCCAAACACCGATCATTCCGGAAGTTGCAGACCTCATCAACGAAAATCCAGGTACGATTTCGCTTGGACAAGGAGTTGTATTTTACAAGCCGCCTGCTGAAATTGCGAACGGCCTGAGCAGGTTCACAGACTTAGACTCTCATCATTATGAAGCCGTTGAAGGAATACCAGAGCTCCGACAGCTGATTCATGAAAAACTCACATCGGAAAATGAAATCAACACTGAACACTACCAGGTTGTTGTCAGCGCTGGCAGCAATATGGGGTTCTTGAATGCGATACTAGCCATCTGCGATACTGGGGATGAAGTGATTCTGCTCCGACCCTGGTATTTCAATCATGAAATGGCGATTGGAATTGCAGACTGCTCTGCTGTGTCAGTCGATACAGATGAGAACTTTCATCCCGATTTGACTGCAATTCAAGAAGCAGTCACAGACAGAACTCGGGCAGTCGTCACGGTTTCTCCCAACAACCCTACGGGTGCTGTTTACACACGAAATTCTTTGAACGAAATCAATCAGCTGTGCTCAGACGCTGGAATCTATCACATCCATGATGAAGCCTACGAATATTTCTGCTATGGAGACGCGGACCACTATTCTCCAGCCTCGGCTGAATCAGCTCGGGAGCATACCGTTTCTCTGTTTTCTACGAGCAAGAGTTTCGGATTGGCAAACTGGCGAATCGGATACAGCCTGATTCCGCCTCACCTTTTCAAACCAATTCGAAAGATTCAGGATACCAATCTCATCTGCCCGCCCGTTGTCAGTCAGTATGTGGCAGCAGAATGTCTGAAATTAGGTCGAAAATACTGCGATGCAAAAGTACGAGAAATTGCTGAAGTTCGAGAACATTTTGCCATTAGTTTAGCAACGGTTCCTTCCATTGAACGCTGTGCTTTGGAAGGAGCGTTCTATGGATTTTTAAATCTGCCAGAGATTGGAATGTCGGACATGGAAATCATTGAATATCTGATCCGTCAGCATAGTGTTGCAGTAATTCCAGGCGTTGCTTTTGGAATCGAGAACCGCCGCTGTCTTCGAGTATCCTACGGCGCCCTGAAACCGAGCACTGCAGTTGAAGGCATCAACAGGCTGATGGATGGCTTGAACGATTTACTGAAAGCCAGATAACGAGCATCTGCCTGGAAGTCTTGGGGTATCCAGAAGAGTCAGTACCAACTGGATTGCTGAGAACTATCCACCCTTCAGCGGTGGAATTATCTTGATGTTGTCTGACTCGGTTACGGAGAATGACTGTCGCTGCGAAGCCGGGACAAGAACGTCATTGACCGAAACCATATAGGGCTTGTCAGCTGGGAGATTCATCAATTCGATCAAGTTCGCAATTGAAATGCTGTCATCGACTTCAATTTGCGTTTTATTTCCAGTACTGCCCGCAGGTAAAAATCTACCTAGAGTACCAACTAACTTTACGTTCAATTGCATGGCTTCAAAAAGTGACTATTGTTAAATTGGAATTTAGAGATGAAGTAACGACGGATTAGGCATGAAATGGGTGACGATTTTTGCATCACATCGTACTATTCGTTGTTGTAATATAGCACTTATCACAAGGTACGGTAGATAAGTAATAGCTATTTTATGAATTTTTATGAGGATCGCATATGGGTTCAATAAATAGAACATTCCCAGGGAGTCGAAAATAAATATGTAAGTATTGGTGATAAACCATCAACCGAAAAGTTGCTGACACTCTTCCTCCATCCCCATCTCCGAAGCCTAAATAAGGTGGTAAAAAGAAATGAACAAGTTAGAAGACTATTCTGACGACATGTTCGCCCTATTATTCGCCGTCAAGAAGTCCATACGGTATCACGACCATAGAGTCAGATTTTTCGTAAATTTACATAAGCTAAACAACGTTATTTGCATTTTAGGCGGTTCAACTGTAGTTTTATTTCTATCCAAGTTTGATCATTGGAGCATGCTGGCTGGTGGGTTGGTTGTAGTGAGTTCAACACTTGATTTAGTGTTTGGATTTAGTTCAAAAGCTAAAGATCATGAATTTCTAAAACGAAGATTCATTGAACTCGAAGACAAAATAATTTATTCGACTGGCAACAAAAATTATGAAAAATTTAATTCTGAGCGTTTGAAAATTGAATCAGATGAACCGCCAAAGTTATATGCTCTTGATGTAGTTTGTCATAATGAAGTAATTTATTCAATTTATTCCAAACAGGAAGTCAAAGATCATATTCAAAATTTGACATGGCTACACAAGCATATGGCACAATTTTTTGCTTGGAGAAGCATTCTTGAATAAGCAAACATACATTCATAAATTTAAACTTAAACGCTTTCCAATACTGCCATGTCTATCGACGCAATTTCAGCTGGCAAACACTTAGGCGTCCTGTCTGGTTGGTCAAAAACCAATCTTGACCTGCAAAAAATTCTTTACATCGCTCACATGATTCACTTGGGATTTCGTAAGAAGCCGCTGGTTCGAGATCATTTTCAAGCATGGCTATTTGGACCCGTTCATCCGGTGCTATATCACAAAGCTAAGATTTTCGGCGCCAGACCTGTTAGAAACATATTTCGCAGTATTGAGGATTTAGACGAAAAACAGTCGGAAGCTGTCACCTTGAGTCGAACATATGGCCTCGTGTCCGAGTTTTCTGGAGCAAAGTTGGTAGCTGTTACCCATTGTCATTACGGGGCTTGGGCGAAGCATTATAGACCTGACGCAATGGGGATCATTATCCCGAATGAGGACATTCTCAAAGAGTTTGAAGAGCGAAAAAAAAGATTTTCATAGGACCCGTAGCGCAAGCTGATATAGAACAGTCAGCGACTGAATCCAATGAAGAAGTTGAACCGTTACTCTCAGACGAGTCAAGTCAGCATGGTCAACAGATTCAAGGTTTGTCAAAGGAATTGGCAAGAGAACGGGATGCACGAAAAGAAGAACGTTTGGTTTGGATTCTGATATCCCTGATTCTGCTCAATGTTGCTTTATTTTCTTCGATGCAGTCGATTTTAGGCCCGCTAGTAATAGGAGTGCTCGAATTAGTGGTACTTGTAATCATTGCCCAAAGAATGGGAAAGGAAGAAGTGGTACAGCTAGTTGACAGACTGATCGGCACTGTGGCTAAAGTAACAAGCAAGACAAACTAGACGATCGTTCCAATCCTACAATCCTAGCAGCGATAATTCTCTGCCATTGGCAGTCCAGGTGTTTCCCATGCTATTTTTTGGTCCATAAAATCCGGTAGGCGACATCTGAAATGACACTCACAGCACATGGCTATTTTGCTCATTATCGAACAAATTCGGTAATTGACGGTCGTTTTTGTCACTCTACGGACGAATTGTGCGGTCTCGACCGATGGACAGCCGAGCGTATCCGCGGTGGTCCGCAGCAGCGGTAACTGTCAGTTCAATGTGGGCCTGAAGTGCTGCTTCAGGTCGGTGAGAGTACTGCGGCGAAGGCTTCTTTACGATTCAGGTTGAAATGGCGCAGCGCCTGCGGCACTGACTCTAAGGAACTGTGATGAAAAATCAGCGCCAGCGCAATATTGTTGCACATTGCACGATTGCTCGGACCATTGCTGGTACGGGTCAGGCAGGCGTCTTCAAGGAATATACGGTCCCGAATGTGATGGTTCAAGTTTTCAACACTCCAGTGTCCGCGGTTCCACTTGAGCAGTTGTTGCGCATCGGCTCGCTCTGCACCAACCGAAGTGATGCCAAACATAACCTCTGTGCTCGCACTGTTCGCTTCTTTGATCACCTCGCGGTCGCGCTCAATGCGAAATGCCTGCCGCACCTGCTTAAAATCGAAACGCTTCGGATCGTCCACCTCCAGCACCTCAATACGACGCTGTTCAATGCGTCCGTGCGCCTTGGTCAACTCCTCTTCCCAACGCCGCACCCGCTGACTGTACCACGGCATGGACTGCACCTTGTCCAACTGCAAAGATGTGTTGTCCTTGAGCGTCAGCATATAGTCTGCCTTGGCATCTAAAATCAAATCGACGCTCTCAAAAGTGCTGTGCAGCGCATCCAGTGTGATCACTCGTCCAGCGACATCAATCTCACTGAGCAACTGCCGGGTTGCGTCCAACTCTTGCCCATCTTTGTAGAAACTGCGGCTGGCTTTCGGAATCCCACTGCCATGCTCAACAAGCGTTACCGTCTCATAGTGGCTGTCTCCATTTCGATTGGCACCGCGAATCCGCTTTCCGTCCGCCGCAAGTGCCGACAACTGTTTGTTTCGACATCCAGAATAGCGATCCAACACGCCTTGCAACTGTTCCGTATCGGTGTACTGAATGACCCGGTGCAACGTCGATTTCGACGCCGGCTCATACCAGCCTGTTTTCGGATTGCGCCAACTGCCAATCGCAGCCAACTCCTCCTGAGAAAGAGCCGCGGCAAACTGTGCCGCCGCCACCGGACCGTAAAATCCACTCAATTGTGCCAGAATCAGCGTTGAATAGGCACTCGCAAGCGTGTGCTTGCGCCCCTGTGCGCGACGAAAATCCCGCATCTCGGAAAACTCAGCATGCAAACTGCGCAACGTCGGCAGCGAATGACCGCTCGCCTTGCCCTTTTTCTGCCAGCGCGACTCCAACTCGCCTGGCTGACACAACGCGCGCCTGGCATCGCGACGCAATCGCTTGACTGACAACAGCTTGACCTCACCATGCGCCTCGGTATACTTGCCCCCTTTGCGCGAATAGCCGGCGGTTTTTCCCAACGTCTGCCACCCAGCCGCGCGGTACATGATTCCACCATGTTGCTTGGGATTTACAAATGTCTCCGCCAACAGCAGACCGTGACCATAGGCCGCTTCCCAGTCATCACTGATTCGCTGACAGATCAATTTCAGCACATGCGAACCCAGATTCGGATATCGACCCGCCTCGTGGAGCATTGCAAAGCGAGTGTTATTCACAATTAAATGCAATCGACGCCACTGTTGCTCAGGTGCCCAGCCAATCCATTGGTCGCGCGCAGCGCACTTCAATGAACCGGTCTGCCAGCCACTCAGACACACCCACAGCCCCTTATACTCAACGATGTATCGCAATCCGCGACCGGCAAAACGCTTGAATCCAAGCTGATGATGCTGACGCATCAGTCGGTCCCACTTCGGATATTCGCTGGTGCGGGCAAGACGAACCTTGACCTCGCCAGCTTGGATGGGTGGGTTATTTTTGCGGCCATGTTCGTTCATGTCCGCATATATACTACATCGGAACGAAAATAGCCACCCCTGACGGCAATTTACTGGGATCGTTGGATAATTTGCACTGACTTGCTTAGCGTGGGAGTGCCCTGTTGGCAGTCAACGGCAGAAAAAATGAACGCGTCCCAATTGTGGGTGATCAGGAATTGGCACTCTTCGCGCAAGGCCCGGCGGTTTTCAAGCACGTCTTCGATTGCTTGAAAACGCCCTCTTTCCAAATCTAGTCCACTAAACCTGATGAATCCTAAGCGCCGCCATCGGAACAAACATTAGGAGCAGTCCGCAGACTCGGAGAACCTTTTCTTGATCAGGAAAGACCTAGTCGTCCCAAAGTTTCGGCAGTTGGCACGCCGTCTGGCGTCCACCCACGGACTTCGTAATATTCTGGAAGCATCTTGCTGAGCTCGTTGACCTTTCCTTTGGCAACTCCAGATGGTGCCGCGTCCTTCAAGAGTCGTTCCGGTAACGTATCATCACTCTTTGTCATACCAGCTGCCAGATTGAACTGACGCTCTAGATTCCAGATTCGTTCTCCCGTTTCGTACAATCGTTCAACCGTCCAGTCGCCTTCACATGCTGCATCAATCTGTGCTTGAAAATCGCCAATTCCCCAGCCCGCCAAGGTAAACCAACACAAACCTGTAGAGTCAATCAGAGAAATCTTATCCTGCGATTTTTTACAGGGCAAGGCTTTTCCACTGCCTGTCTGATCTTCCATGTCAGGACCAAATACATCGTGCTTCATGTGGCAGGCGCCCCGACTGCTCGTCGCATATCCGAGTCCCATTCCCTGCAGAGCTCTGGAATCATATCCAGCAAATTCCTGTCCTTTCACGGTCATCGAAAGTTCCGGATGACCATACATCTCACACAATCGCTTGGAACCCAAACCTAGAATCTGGCCGAAACCCTCATATTTACCGGTCTTCTCGGCCATCACAGATAAGGCCTCCGCATTGCCAAAATTCAGAGGTATTCCATCAGTATCTTCGTCCGTAATTACGCCCATTTCATAAAGCTCCATGGCAGCAGCCAGAGTGCCTCCAAATGAAATTGGGTCCATTCCTTGCTCATTCATCACGAATCCAGCAAAAGTAAGGGCGTCAATGTCATCAATTCCACAATCTGGTCCGAATGCAAACGCAGTTTCATACTCCAACCCGCCGCTCGCATGCCAGTATTCCGGTCGGTTCTTGATGGTGAAATGATCTTTGTCAATATGGGAAATGCGCCCGCAGGCGATTGTGCAGCCAAAACAGGCTTTATTGGTCAGCAGATTCCGATGTCCATTCTCATGGACTTTTTCCATGGCGGCAGGATTAATTTTGTCAACGCCTTCAAATTGAACCTCATTGAAATTTCGCGTTGGCAGTCCGCCAAATTCCTGCATCGCATCGATCATGGCATTCGTACCGTAATCCGTCAGCTCTCCCACATCCGTACTGGCTGCCAGTTTCGCTTTCGCTTCCTTGATGACGTCCATGAATAATTTTGGATTGTCGACTTTTACACCTACCGTTCCTCTTACAGCGATGGCTTTGAGGTTTTTAGAGCCCATCACAGCGCCCACGCCAGAACGGCCTGCTGCGCGATGCAGGTCATTGACGACACAAGCATAACGAACTCCCTTTTCACCTGCGACACCGATTGCAGCAACCTTTATTAACGGGTCTTGATGATGGAACTTCAGCCAGTCTTCAGTTTCCCAAACCGATTTGCCCCAGACGTTTTCCGCAGAGAGAATTTCAACTTTATCGTCGTAAATCTTCAAATAGGACGGTTCCGACGCTCGTCCTTCAAGCAAGAGCAGATCGTATCCGGCAAATTTCAGTTCTGCTCCAAATTTCCCGCCTGAATTTGAACAGGCAATGACATCGGTCAATGCACCTTTCGTAATCACGGCGTAGCGACCTGAAGTAGACGCCATCGTGCCAGTCAGCGGCCCCGTTGCAAAAATCAACACATTTCCAGGATCAAGCGCATCGACCGCCGGGTCCATATTTTCGTAGAGATACTTTGTGCCGAGTCCTCGTTCCCCAAGATACTGCTGAGCCCACTCCATATTCAGTGGTTCAGCCTGGCTCGTTCCTTCAGTAAGGTTGACTCTCAATATCTGTCTCTGCCATCCCATCGAATTACACTCCTTATCAGGTTTTTCTACTCAGCATCTGGCTGATTTTCAGGTGACGCTTTTTGGAAAGCCTCAAGTTTTCTACAATTTTGGTCGATCTCCACCAGAATCGGATAGTCTCTCAGCGGGCAGTTGAATCTGCGGGCATTTGCCATCTGCGGAACCAAACAGACATCCGCGATCGTCGGGGAATCACCAAAACTAAATTTCCCATATCGTGCAAAACTGGCGAATCTGGTTTCCAACGCTTTGAATTCTGTCGCAATCCAATGGCAATACCACTGCTTACGGAGAGATTTATCAAGATTTAGATTATATTCAAGATATTTCAACACTCTCAAATTGTTCAGCGGGTGGATGTCACAGGCGACTGACAACGCGATGGAACGGACAAATGCTCTATCTTCTTCAGATTTTGGAAGAAGTGCTGGATGTGGGTACTTCTCATCAAGATATTCAATGATCGCAAGTGACTGTGTCAGGATTATCCCATCGTCTTCAAGAACCGGCACAAACTTCTGCGGATTGAGAAGCTGAAATTCATCGCTCTGCTGCTCTCCACTTGTCAAGTGAACAAATTCGTTCGTGCAGGCAATATTTTTTAGATTGAGAGCAATGCGTACTCTGTAGGATGCCGAGCTTCGAAAATAACCGTGCAGATTCATATCTATCGGATCAACTGGTTGATAAAGAACGAAATAATACTTCGAGGATTGAAAACAAACGAGAATCAGGCCAACTTCTTCACAAAATCTCCGGGCATCTCCCACGCTCGCAGCCTGCCGCCAGACTGCGGATCCTGAATCCCCCAGAATCTCGTTTCATATCCACTCGCACATTGTATGTCCGAATTGAATATCGTGTGCCCTACCGTAAAGGTCTTGTGTGAATGCGATTCAATTCGACTGACGATCACCAATTCGTCACCCCACTGCATTGGGCGAAGAAAACGCGCATGAGTCTCAATCAGCGGAAATCCGACAATCCCATATCGCTTGATCATTTTAGCTTGACCAAAGCCATGAAAATTCATCATATCGTGGCTTCCTTTGTCAAACCAACGATAAATATTGGGGTAAAAAACAATTTGCGCGGGGTCACACTCACCCCACTCTACGGTATGCCGCCACTTGAATTCAATCACGCCTCGTTCCCTGAACCATTTTCCGCAGGTCTTGCCTGCTGATTTTACCGTTTGCCGTCCTAGGAAATCGCTCCAGAACTCGAATCCAGCTTGGCCGTTTAATTTTTGGAAGCTCGCTTTGGATATGATTTAGCATTTCGGATGATGCATCTTCTACGCTGATTTCTCTGCTGGGAACAAAAAACAAAGCGGGTCGCACCATACCAGCATCGTCGTCGGCACCAACTACCGCGACGTCGAACGCTACATCACTTCTCAATCCGGATTTTTCAATATCCCGAAGGTAAACCCATTGTCCTGATACTTTGATCAGCTCATCTTCTCTGCCCATGTGGTACCACCAGCCTTCGGCATCTCGGCAATATAAATCTCCAGTTATGAATTGTTGATCGACCAGTCGTTCTTCCGTATCTTTGTCTCGATTTGCATAGTGGGAAAACATGTAAGGATGATTCAGATGCAATACCGCTTTTTCGTCAGAATCAATCGGTAGAACATCGTTTCCATTCACGAGCCTAGGCACAACCCCGGAAAGTGGGCGCCCCACTGAATTGTCCGGAGTGTTCATGTGATCGCCGGCAAATGCCAGGAACAGGGTTTCCGAACAGCCATAGACGTTGATTACACTCCTGCCAGTACTTCTCTTCCATTCCCTCCGGATATCCGCAGGCAGATGTTCACCAGCGGAAACGAAAAACTCCGTACCTGAATATTGATTCGCGTCACCAGGATTCATTCGTTCCAGCAATCCACGAAAAATGCTCGGTACGGAGAAAAGCACCTTCGGCCTTTCTCTCGTTAAAATCGTATGAACAACATCCAATGTGATCCAGTCAGGGTGTAGATAGACGGTCGCACCCAACTTCAGAGGCACCAAGAGAGCATTCGCCAGAGCGTAAGCAAAGGATGATTTCGAGGTGCAGAAAATTTTCTCACCGATCTGAAGACCCAGTGTTCTTGAATGGAAATCGCAACACACAGCAAAGTCCTTATGAGTATGCACGATGCCCTTTGGCCGACTCGTTGAACCCGAAGAGTACACCCACAATGCTTCATCCTTCTCCCCCCTGTGGACCGTTTCAAGCTCCGGCCTGAGTTCACTTCTGAACGTGGAGTCATCAATGTAGATTGCGATTAAACCTCCATCGTTTTGATTCAAAAATTTTGCGCAGGAACGTTCCGTGGCTGAATCGTAAACAAGACCAACCGCAGCTGAATCTTTGGATACAAACTCCAAATCTTCTGAGTTCAATCGGCTGGAAACGGCAATTGCGACAGCGCCGATATTGAGAACTGCAAAATAGTAAGCAACAAAATGAGGTGTGTCTGAGCACTGCAGAATTACGTGGTCGTTAAATCTAATTCCTCGACTTTTCAGGTCAACACTCGCTTGTTGAATCCTGCTGCTCAACTCAGAGTAAGTCCAAGATCCTGAACTCCACTGCAGGGCAATTATGGATGTTTGCGATAGACGTTCAGCGTTAAATATCTGTGAAACGATGTTCATGCGGTTACATAACAAGTTTAACTGATGTGGTTTGATCTTAGTTGAGACGAATGCAATATATCCGCATTGAATGACGAAGACTGCGACAGAGAGGAAAATTGAATTCGTTCAATATATTCTTGCAACGCTATCCGAGCTGGTTCAGTTGTCTGGCACTTGGCACATACCAATAACTGCCGGAAACTGGAGTTGAAAATTCAGTTAGACGGTCATGCAAACCATCATCACTTACTCCATACATTCTCTCCATTTGGACTTGAATTCGATTGATGTCACAAGCAAAGGCTACGAAATGCAATCCTCTTTCTTTTAAATTTCCGTGAGGGACGCTTCTTCGTACAATTTTTTGTTTTACGCCGTCGACGGTGGCATCTGTACGACTCACATGAGAGGTCTCTGGCATGACGTCGTCATCTAATTCGACACTATCCGCTTTTGTTCTGCCGATTACTTGTTCCTGCTCCGTCAAACTCAGCTGGTCAAACGCATCAAGATTATGTATCCAGTTTTGAGTAAATCCAAAACTTGCGCCACCGGAACCTTCAATCAATGCAGCAGCGACAGCCGCTTCATCCACGGGATTTTCCGTTCCATCAATAAAGCCTGTGTAATCTCGATTTTCGAATCGAGTGAATCCCATTACTTCTAACTTCTGCTTGAACCCTAATTCCTGCAAGATTTGATCCAGATTACACGCTGAATCCAGATTCCAGGCGTGAGAATCACCCTGAAACCACACCCACAAATCACCCTGGGTAGACGGAACCACCGCTCGATGACTAAGAATTTGTTCAAATGGTCTGTACGACCTTGGCACACACGTGGGAGAAAGCGCATTCCATAATTCTCTCCCAAATCCGAACAGAACATGTCGCTGACGAATTTCATCAGATTTCAGTTCGGATTGAATCAGTCGACGAAGATGTCCAACCTCCTCCAAGGACACGGCAGAGTACTCAACATGCATGTGGTAAGGAACTGTTTCAGTGAGTATTCCTGGCTGAGCAGACAATTGCATTTTTTCGATCTCCAGTTCAATGCTTTAATTCTCTAAAATATGCCTCTGTTCTTGTTTTACCACAATTGGCACGCAAAGAAACCTCTGAGTGACTGGCACCTGCATTTGGCAAACGTCGCAGCAGTTGGTGTTCCCTCAAGCATCAACAGGAACGATAGACCAACACAAAAGTGTATTCATGCAAACAGCAGCACCCTAACCCAATTAATCGGTCCCAACTGAATTTTTTAGGATTTATATCGCATAAGGTCGGTACCCGGTAAAATATGTACTCCAATCTGAAAAAACTACATTGGCCGTACCCAACCAGTTTCGCGCAGGTGCACGTCACTGGCTTATCTTGCATAGAAGATACGCCTGAATCGCCAAGAAGCCCCTATACGGTCCATGCATGGATTTATAATCTTGGTGAGCTTCGCGGCAAGAACGAGTTTCGGTAACATAAAGTTGGCTTTTTGTTCGCAATCCCCTGAGTTATATGCCTATCCAAGTGTCAGAAATTCTGTGACATTAAAGAGAATTAATCGTGACAGTACTAGGGGTTCAGTTCATCGCTGCTTGAATGTTGCTGATGTACACTGGCAAGAGAATTCAAAATATTTTTGAAAGTCTCAAGTTCCGACTACCTCATGTCGCTAATTGTTAGTTTGGAAGAAAGCGTATAGATTAATTTATGCCTCAGTTCCAAAATTGAAATTGCTGGAAATTTTCATTGTAAGAATTTCAGATGTATTTCAGCAGTTGCCGGTCAGCGAAACATAATCTTCCAAACTATCCAATTAGAACAATTCGATAGTCTGGATCTCATACCGTTCAGACAAAGAACATCAATGTTAACAACTGCAAACCCAAATCTTAAAAACTATTTGCCAAAGGCGGTGGCATCCCTTTCTGACCCAAAGACAGAAATTCCTCGAATTGCCAAGGATAAGAATCTACTGATGCAGATCGATGCCGCAGTTTGTCAGATACCAACACGCCATGATCTATTTCGAACTGATTCTCGTAATATGTCATTTATTCCTGATAAATCCATTCATCTAGTAGTGACTTCTCCCCCGTATTGGACCCTTAAGAAATACCGAGATCACGAAGATCAGTTAGGGGATATTAATGATTACGATGAGTTCTTGAAAGCGCTGGATTTAGTGTGGGAAAATTGTTACCGAGTGCTGGTTCCAGGTGGAAGAATTGTCTGTGTTATTGGTGATGTGTGTCTATCCAGAAGAAAGAATAAGGGGCGACATACAGTTGTTCCGCTTCACGCATCTATTCAGGAACATTGCAGAAAAATAGGTTTTGACAATCTAGCTCCAATTATTTGGCACAAGATTGCCAACGCAAACTATGAAACAAAGGGAAATAGCGCTGGATTCCTTGGTAAACCGTATGAACCAAATGGGGTGATCAAGAACGATATTGAATATATCCTGATGGAACGTAAACATGGTGGATACAGAAAACCATCAGTTGCAAAACGGGTGTTATCCATTATCTCTGATGAAAATCACAAGCAATGGTTTCGGTCTATTTGGACTGGAATAAGCGGTGCGTCTACGAGAAACCATCCTGCACCCTACCCAGAAATTCTTGCAGAACGTTTGATTAGAATGTTCAGTTTTGTAGGAGACACCGTATTAGACCCATTTTGGGGAACTGGAACAACAACGGTTGCTGCTGCAAAGTGGGGAAGAAACAGCGTAGGCATTGAACTGGACCCGAAATATTTTGATTCGGCTGTAAATCGAATTGACAAGGCTACATGTTCCTTATTCTCTCACGCTGAAGTCAAGGTAAGGATCAAAAACAAATAGCATGTATTCTTCAGATCAAGTTGCACAAGCTGTTGAACACTTTTGGTCTACCAGGCTGAAGCAGGAAAAAAAGCAAGGTTCAAAATCTGGCGTGAAGGACGCAGGGAATAGAAGCGCTGTAACTGGCGGTTCACAACTTGACGGATTTATTCAACTGCTTGCGACTATCCTTGAAAATACTGGCTTACCGGACCATGTTATTTTCACGAAGAAAACTGTCTTGCCGGGATACTTCAGACCCACGAAGAGTTGGGACTTGGTTGTTGTAGTGGATGGTGAGTTATTGGCAACCATTGAATTTAAGTCGCATGTGGGACCATCTTTCGGCAACAATTTCAACAACCGAGTTGAAGAAGCGTTAGGAAGTGCTACCGATTTTTTGACAGCTTATCGAGAAGGAGCATTCAAGCCTTCAAAAAAACCATGGTTAGGTTGGCTGATGTTGTTGGAAGATTCCGATAGGTCACGGACATCCGTACGGGTTGCTGAGCCTCACTTTCAAGTAATTGAGGAATTTAGAGGGTCTTCTTACACCAAAAGGTATGAATTATTCTGTGAAAAGTTGGTACGAGAACGCTTTTATGATGCGACCTGCCTGTTAGTGTCTGACCGAAAGAACGGCTTGAATGGGGCATATTCTGAACCAAATCAAGAAATAAATTTCAGAAATTTTGTGACTTCCCTAAGTGCGTATGCAATTGCTTTTGTAAAAATGCGGGAAACATAAGCGACATAAAGAGCGGACAATATTTGTGGAATCATTCGTAAAGTCAAATTCATTTGACAATTCGACTGGTCTAACATGCAACCGATGCTCCGGTAACAGCCGCGTATCGATAGCGGTGAAACGACGGAACTGACTTTCGCATTGCAGCGAGAGTAAACAAATCAGTCAATCATCAATGCAATGTTAGTATGCCCATAGGGTCCAATAAACTCGGCAACGTAATTACCTTCGTCTTTCGAGTGTCATGGGCAAGCCACCTTTTGGATGAAGTACGATCTGCCCAATTGGATGAGGTTTATATCCTTCCTTAGCCCGTAGACGCCACTTTTGAGCGATCATTGCGAGTAGTAAATGCGCTTCTAGTAGGGAAAACGACGCTCCAATGCAAATTCTCGGTCCACCACCGAATGGCAAATAAGCAAACCGATGACGGCCGATGCTGTTTTCCGGACTGAATCGTTCTGGCTTGAAATTTTCTGGTTTTTCCCATAGATCTGGATGACGGTGCGTCAACCAAATGTTGATGACAATGACACCATTTTTAGGTATGCGTACGCCCTGGACTTCATCATCCGCAATTGCTTCGCGACCAATTGACGGTACGACGGTAAAAAGACGCATTGTCTCCTGAATTACCCGAAGAGTGTACGGTAAATTCTCCAAATCAGAATAGGTTGGGGTTCTTCCTCCAAGAACCGCGTCCAATTCCTGATGTAGCTTAGCTTCCACATCAGGAAATTTATGCAATGCGTAAAACACCCAGGTTAGTGCTGTTGCAGTCGTTTCGTAGCCAGCTGCGTAATAGGAACGAACTTCAGCTTCCAGCTGGCGGTCACTCATTCTCTGGCCGTTTTCCGGATCCACTGACGATAGCAGCATTCCCAGCAGGTCAGGCTTGGATTCACCGCTTTTCGTTCTTTCTGCAATAATGCTGCGCGCCGCTCGATTTAGAACCCTTTTTGCGGAATAACTGCGTAGACGAGAAACTCTAGGAACCCATTTCGGTACTCCGAGGAAGTCGATGAACTGCAGCCGAAACTGGGTCATGGTCCGAACTGCGTCTGCAATGGCTGCCGCGTCCCGATCATCACTTTGTTTGGAAAACATTGCGCGTGTGATGATCTTCAGCGTTACCATGGACATGTCAGATTGCACATCTATTTGTCTCTGGTCTGAGGGAATTTGATCCCAGCGATCAAGCAGGTTCTGTGCTTCCTCTATCATTAACGGTGCGAAGCCTTTGATTGTATTCAGTCTAAAAGCTGGAGCCGCTAATTTTCGCTGTTGACGCCATAATTCACCTTCACTTGTGAAAACCGTCTCTTTGCCCAGCGGCGGTTCCAATAAAAGACGAGTCATTAAAGTCTTGCGATAGTTTTGAGCATTTTTCAGCAGGATGTGCTGAATGACTTCCGGGTCTGTCGTCACTGCAGCAACACTCAAGCCAAATCGAGTGAATTCAAGTTTTTCGCCTTTCATTTGTTGAAAATATCCAACAGGGTCATTTAAACAAAGTCGGCGGACTTCAAACAAAGTCAGTTTCTTGCTACTCATCGACTACATTCCAAATTGGCATATTAAATTATTTAAACTACCCATCTAATTCTACAAAGGCATTCACAGAATTTCTTTTCTTTCGTGCAATCATCGACATCGTTCCAGCTGTACCTCTTTCTGAATTGAGCATCTGCGAGAATATGGGAAAGATCTTTCCTCAAATTCCCTAAACTGCTCTTTGTCTTTACATGCGTATTGACTGCTAGACAGCCGGTACTGAAATTTTTGTTGGAGCAAATTCACTGTATTTGAACCACTAAAGCGATGTGGAATACAGGTCACTGAATGAAAGTCCAGAATCGAGTGCCCGCTTGAGTCCGGCAGCCGGTTTCCAGATGATTGGATCTTCAGACTCAAGCATCTGTACGTTTTTATAGATCTCGGCCACACCAACGTGATCTGCATAGTACATCAGACCGCCGCGCCAGTGTGGAAATCCATAACCGTGTACTGTAACGAGATCAATGTCTGTCGTGAATCGTGCAATCCCTTCATCAAGTATGACTAGTGCCTCATTGATCATAGCCATCAGAATCCGATTGCAAATTTCACCATCAGTGAAGTTTCGACGCCTGATTCCGACTTTTTCTGATTCTTGGACAATAAGCGCCTTTACTGCAGGGTCTTCGTTCTTGGTCCTGTGATCGGTATATTGATACCACCCTGCATTCACCTTCTTTCCCAGCTTTCCTCGTTCAACCATTCGATCGGCAATCGGTACATAGCGACGTTTAGGGTCGCGTACAGCATCAAGACGTCTGCGATTTGCGTAAGCAATGTCCAGACCAGAAAGATCCTGAGCCTCATACGGCCCCATGGGATACCCGAATGCAACCATTGCTTTGTCAATCTGATAGGGTGAAGAGCCGTCCATAAGTATCATGTCGGCGATTTCTCGACTGCGAGCGAGGATACGGTTACCTATAAATCCATCACAAACACCAGCCAACACGGGAATTTTTTGTAGTTTGACTGCCAAATCAAAACAGCTGGAAACTGTCGAGTCGCTGGTGTGTTTTGCTTTGATGACTTCAATCAGCTTCATGATATGCGCTGGATTGAAAAAATGAAGTCCGACTACACGACTCGGATCGCCCACTGAGGACGCAATGTGATTGATGTCCAGATAAGACGTGTTGGTTGCAAGTATTGCAGAATGTGGAAGTGAATCTTCGAAAGACGCAAACACTGATTTTTTTACGCCTAAATCTTCAAAGACCGCTTCAATAGCAAGATCAACTTTGGGAAGGTTGGTTCGACCGAGCACAATCTCGAGCTGCTTTCTACGTCGTTGCGCTTGATTAAAACCGATTAATCCTCGGTCGACTGCTGCATCAAATAATTTTTGAACGTTGGCTCGTGCACGCTCAGCAGCATGCTCGTTGATCTCGATGATCTGAACCGATATTCCAATTGACTGTAGTGCGTAGGCGATGGCCGCACCCATTGTTCCTCCACCTGCCACGACTGCAGCGCGAATGGAGCGGACTTGCGCGGACTTGGCAACACGAGATGGATCAATCGCTGCTTTTTCACATAAGTGCAGGTGCCAGAGCGCTCTGGCCTGAATTGAAGATTGAAGTTCAAGGAAAGCATTCCGTTCTGCTTTGGTACCATGGTCGAAGCAGACTCCGGTTGAAAGTGCAACCAGTTCTGCTGCCTTCAAAGGAGCAATCTGCTGCGGTTTTTTTACAGCAGCTAGTTTTTGAGCACGCTGCCAGGCAGTTTCATCCCACTCGACGAGAGGGTGCTGAGAAAGTGGCGCTTGATGACTCAACCCACTAACGTCACATCCTTTCGCGGCAGCAAGGACATCGTCGTCCACTAAGTCGACCAAACCGTAACTCAGAGCATCTACAGCGTTGACGGGGCGACCGGAGGTAATCATCTGAAGTGCAGTTTCGAACCCAACGAGTCGAGGAAGCCGTTGTGTAGCGCCAGCAGACGGAATCAGTCCGAGCGTGACTTCGGGAAACCCGATTTTTACACTTCGACTCGAGATTCGCAGACGACAGGCAAGTGCCAGCGCCGCACCCGCACCGAATGCATCATCGTCTAGGGCGGCGATCCACGGCGCAGAGGATTTTTCAATTTCTCCCACTACATCTGACAATTGCGCGTTCCAATCTGCATATTTTTTCTCAAGGATGTCCGCGGTTACAGGATGCAGTGCACAGAATCCGGTCAGAATGACCCGGTCCACTTCCCGATTTTCACGGAGAATTCTTGCAGCGTCAGCTAATTCCAGAAGAACTTTTTCGAAGAGCTCATCTGCCGATGAATGGTCTATCGATATGATCGCGGTACTGGAGTCGATTAGAAGATCTACAGCTGATGGAACATTACTCATTCTATTTTCACACGAGACACGAACCAGCTTGCGACTCTTTAATTTTGTAATGGTGAATGTGACTGATTTTCGTCTTCCTCGCTAAATCAACATTACAAAATTCGTGCAATTTTACCGAATGACGTCCAATTTGTATTCGTTGCGCAGCCTCTACATTTGCTGTTTTCAGAAGTGCTGTGCAAAATGTGATTTAAAAATTGAACGCTAACGCGTAATGTCTGAACCGTTCCCATCAGCGGCATTGAAACTGTTGTATGCGCACACCATGTTTTCCAAGCTTTCAGTCAGCGTACGTCCGCTGGTATCAACGGAGCAGTCTGCCTGTGAATACAGGCTTGCTCGACTTGCCAGAATTGACTTTAATTTCTGCATCGCCTTTGGATATCCGGCAATCGGACGGATATCGCCTTGCGCTCGCACTCGCTCCATATGCTCTTCGGGTGACGCCTTTACCCATATGGTGTGAAAGTTCTGCAAAAGAAGCGTGAACGTGTCGGGTTCCGAGACAATGCCACCACTTGCCGCCAACACCAAGCGTTCCGACTCCTCGATGATGCTGTTTAGCGCCTGTCGTTCGAATTGCCGGTACCCATCCATTCCATAAAGAGCTATGATTTCGGATACAGGTATTTCACATATTTTTTCAATGACGCGATTCAGTTCGACAAACTCCCATGAAATATTTTCGGCTAGCAGTCTGCCAAGGCTTGATTTCCCGGCTCCGCGAAGACCGATCAGGCAGACTCGTTTCTTTTTTGATTCCAATGTCGCATCTGATTCAAGAACGCGTATGACACGCGTTCGGGTTTCTGGACTCACAGTCTGCAACAGCGATAGGATTCTGAAATCATCAATATCATCACTGCGATCTTCCATCAGCCAGCCAGGTTTGCGTCCGAGGGCAGAGGCTATTCGGTATAGCAGTGCGAGCGATATGTTCCCCGAACCGCTTTCCAGTTGCGCGAGATAACGCTGTGAAACCCCCGAAAGTTCGGAAAGAAGACGACGTGAAATTTCCTTCTGCTCTCGAGTATGGCGAATTCGTTTACCAATATTGGCGATGAACTCGTTGACTTCCCGTTCGTGAGCGCGCACAGTTGCAGACGTCATAGACTGATGGCGCTGTGTTTCTTCCATTTGTGATTCGAGATCAGTTTGACTCAACGAATTGTCTTCAAGCCATGTGCAGTTTCACAAATTCGAAATCGCCCGGTCTATTGTTGATGCCAAATTTGGGTGGTGCGATCCAGCTTGCATATTCACCCGGCACATAGCAGGGCTGCATGAGAGATCGAATGAATTCTTCGTCCGATGGAACCGGCAGCCACTCGCCCCGTTTAATGTCAAAATCTTCACGCGATACAATTTCGCCCTCTGGGCTGATCGAATAGCCTGCGAAAACGCCGATCATGCGGTTAAAGCCTTCGTACGGCAGTTTCAATTTGTATTCGATGTCGGCACGTTCGATAATTTGGTTCCAACGTCGGACACCCGCCGACGCGTCTTTACTGTAATCATCACGTAGACGCATGTTTATTCCTTTAAGTGCTGGTAATTTTTCCCACTTGAATTCACCGTCTCTGAAATGGACGACCGGATAGGTGGAGTCATTGAGTTTGTGGTCATCGTTTAATCTGTTTTCCTTGAAACGACCTTTAATGCCAGCATTGAATGCATTTGCTGCATTGGTCGAGACTTCCTGACCGAATAGGTCCAAAGACAGAGAGTAATGTAAATTTATCTTTCGTTGAATTGTTGGAAGATCTATGACTCTCAGGTCCCGGATTTTTTCGATTTCGTACGGATCGGAAATTCCAGCTTCATTCATTTTTTGACAAGTACGTCGAATAATTCTTGCGACACCGGACTCGCCAACGAACATGTGAAACGCCTCTTCAGTGAGCATAAAACGACAGGTACGAGACAGCGGATCAAATCCCGACTGCGCCAGAGACTCCAGTTGCATTTTGCCGTCGCGGTCGGTAAATGTCGTGAACATGAAAAATGAAAGCCAATCCGGTGTCTCCTCATTGAAAGCGCCGAGCAGTCGCGGAACATCCTCGGAGCCCGAGCGTCGTCGAAGCAAATCATCCGCTTCTTCACGTCCGTTTCTGCCGAAAAATTTGTGGAGCAGATAAACCATAGCCCACAGGTGGCGGGCTTCTTCCACGTTTATCTGAAACAGGTTGCGCAGGTCATAGAGCGATGGCGCGGTAAGACCCAGAAATCTCTGCTGCTCGACCGAAGCTGGTTCAGTATCCCCCTGAATGACAATGAGCCGCTGCAACATGGCGCGATATTCACCTGGCACTTCCTGCCAAGCGGGTTCTCCAAAATGTTCACCGCAGGGAATTTTTCGATCTTTGACTTTAGGCGCAAGCAAAATTCCCCATCTGTATTCAGGCATTCGAACGTAGTCATATTTGGCCCAGCCCTTAGGATCGACAGAAACCGCAGTTCGAAGATATACAGGTGAATTCTGGAAGTGTTTGGGAATGAGAACTTTCCACCAATCAATGAACCCCGGATGCCATTTCTCAAGCGCTTTCTGTACTCGTCTGTCTGAAGATAGACCAACATTGTTGGGAATTACCGTGTCATATGCAACATTAACGTATTGAGTCATTTGGATGTCTCCAGATAAGTGTGGTCATGGGTAGGAATGTACTGATTGAATTCAAACTGGCTGCAGACCGAAATGCGCCCATCAAACCCTGCGCTTATCGAATTCACCGCGCTTTCCAGTTCCGTAACGCTGCAGCGCACCGTTTTCGCCCACTGCATTGGGTCGCTGAAAAATCCAATTCTGCCATGCGGTAAGACGCCCGAAGATTCGCGTTTCCATAGTTTCAGGGCCAGCAAAACGAATATTCGCCTCCATTGCAGTCATCGCATCCGGCGAAAAACTGCTCCTTTCTTCGAGAAAGATACGTATTTCATCTTCCCAATCCAATTCGTCAAAGGCTTCGGTAACAAGACCTAGCTCAACTGCTTGAATCGCATCAAGACCAACTCCAGTCTGCTCGTTTGTTCGGTCAACATTCTCGGGTTCGCCTAAGAATCGAGTTTGGAGACGCGTCAAGTTGTTGGCCATTGGATAAAAACCGAAATTGCCTTCACTTAGCATGATTGCGGCCGGTGATCGATCATCACCTTCAAAGTCATCTTCCATCATGTACGAACGATCAACAGCGAACAAAATTTCCGCTAACATCCCAGAAAAACACGAACCATTTTCAACGAGCGCAACCAGCGAACGGGAAGTCATGTCAATTCGTTTCAGCACTCGATGCCATAACAGCAGAATTTCATTTGAAAGCCAATCCGTATCACGGTTGTCAAGCAGAAATTCTTCGTGCTCGAACACTGTCTTGTTCTCACCTGAGCTCTTGAATAGAACCACACCGATTTCCAGTTCATTAAAGCGAAGGTGTAATATCGCGTCATCCAGCTCCCGCGCACATCGAAGCGCCCAGCTGCCGGCTCCAAAAGCATGCAATTCTTCGACATCATTTGGCGCCTTGCAGTCGGGACCACTTATCTCTATCGTCGCCAATCCCCGTTCTCGATCAATTTTGACTTTGATCGATGAGTACTCTACGGAGCCGTCATTGCTGAATTCGCGTCTAATAGGCGTCAGATTGATACCACTGCGAGCCTGCTTCAAATTTGCTGCTTCAGCTACTTTTCGGGCGCGGTTTTCAACAAATTCGTCGAATTTTGAATTGGGAATGACGCGGTCAACCAAATTCCATTTTTCAGCCCGTTTTCCTTTGATTCCTTCTTCAGTGGAACAGAAAACGTCGGCGCGGTCGCGACGCACTTTTCGCTTATCAGTCACACGCGTCAGTCCTCCTGTTCCAGGAAGTACGGCCAACAGCGGAACTTCGGGCAAGGAAACAGAAGTCGCTCCATCGTCAACCATGTAAATTTCATCACAGGCCAACGCCAATTCGTAGCCACCCCCGGCACATGCACCACGGATCGCAGCCAAATAGTGTTGGCTCGATTCATTACCAGCCGATTCAAGTGTGTTACGGGTTTCGTTGGTGAATTTACAGAAATTCACTTTGTGGGCATGGGATGCGCCACCGAGCATTCGAATGTTGGCGCCAGCGCAGAAAACCCTGTATTTTCTAGACTCTACAATTACAGCACCCACATCTGGGTGTTCGAATCGCATGCGCGGCAGTATGTCAGCGAGTTCAATGTCAACGCCGAGGTCATACGAATTCAGTTTCAGCTCATAACCGTCAAACAGGCATTCATTTTCATTGACGTCCATAATCAAATGGGCAACTGGTCCATCAAATTCCACGCGCCAGTGACGATATTTTGATGGTTCAGTCTGAAAGTCAATCAACATAACTTACCTGAGTAAAGCGGAATGATTCATGCAATATCTATCCTATTATTGCAAAAATGTGAAATATATCGCATGTATTTTGAGTTTCTTCTCTATCGGTGGGTCTGCATCGGCTGTGTCGATCGACAGCCAAATCATTTTCTGCGCGGCAGTTTCGAACAACGCGGACAGGGACTGTTCCGGACGCCGTGACTGGCGACATCCACCCATTCACTACAAGTTGTTCTCTGCGACAGCTTTTATCGCCTGCTGTGGCTACAGCAGCAACTGTTCCAGATAGCGCGCACCGTAATGAACCTCACTCAACTCGGCCTTCGGAATCCGCAGTCGCATCCTGCTAGGCGGTCGCTCTAGTGCAACAAGAATTGTTCACCAAGAAAGGATTAGAAGGGAACTGAATCGATTAAAGTTCCGCTCCCCTTCCTGACTGTCCAGATAACTTCATATTACAAATATTTGACGATTCTGCTTCATATTACAAACTGCGGAGATATTCCCTCGGCAGTTGGTTTATCAAGAGAGTTCCCTGATACAGTCAAGCGGTTGGAAAGATTGGAATACGAAAATTCAATCAGAACTTTAAAAATTCCACTGTCATAATTTCTTAGTTGTGGGCGATTTTGGCATTTCAATCTTCTTTTAGATGTCTCGGCATTTTGCTTGTCTACTTTGCATCCCGAGAACCATCAACCTGCCATTTAATATGACTATTGATGTCGTGACCTTCGTAAACTCTCAATATATCCGCACAAAAGCCTTTCAACTCCCTGTCACCCTTTTTCTTCGATAGTTCATATAACCGGATGAACATTTTCTTACCTGTTTCAGTTTGTCCTAGATTCTTTTTTCTGAAATTATGAGTAGCACAAAGAGTCTGGCCATTCTCGACAATCGCTTCGCCCCCTAAGCTCTGCGGTTTAATGTGATCGACATGCAACTCGACTCCATCTTCTCTAACTTTCCCACAAATCACGCACTTATTCTGGTCGCGTTTGAAAATCTGTTGTTTCTGCTGACCAGTAAAATTATTCAATATCTTAATTTTCAATGAATTGGGCTCGTAACGATAAACCCCTTTTCTCATTTTTTTTATTTTCCTTCAGCATGTAGACTCCGTATTCCGCGATCAGGATCCCTGAATACCTTACCTGTTCGTTCGAGCCACTCCGATACAGCCCAATCAACAACTTCCGGATGCGCTACACTCAGATTAGGATTATTTTGAAACAACTCCATCAGGATCTCTTTTTGAGTCGGTTTTTTTAGCACGATCTTTCAGAATAGGTCCAGCTGGAAAATTTTTGATTCTTGATTCAGACGCTCTACAGCAATCCGACAGTAATTTTCATCAATTTCAATTCCAATCCCTTTGCGATCATTCTGATTTGCGGCTATAAGCGTTGAACCACTTCCAAGAAACGGGTCCATTACTGTATCCCCGACAAAACTAAACAACTTGATGCATCGCCTAGGAAGTTCAATTGGAAAGGCGGCAGGATGCCCGCCAGCACCTTTCTTGCTCTGTCCGTTAAACGTCCAGACACCGTTCGTCCATTCCATGAATTCATCTCTGGTTATGTCGTTTTCCTTCCGCCCATTGTTCTTTTTCCAATTTTCCTTATACAAGACAAGAATTACTTCGACTGGAGCAATGACATAGGGAGCGGAAGCCGACATCCAAGAACCCCATGCTGTTCTCCTAGATACGTTGCCTTCGTTCCATACAATCGTAGAGTGGTACTTCCATCCAATCTCTTTCGCAATACCTGTAATGTCCGCACACACCGCTTGTTGTCCGCCCTTATTCTTATCTAGCGGTATGTTCAAGCAAAGACGGCCATCGTCTCTTGCCCAATCATTACATCGTTCGAGCCATCCACGACTAAATTCTAAATATTCTTCATATGAAACATCATCTTTGTGTGAACTGTAATGTATATCAACGTTGTATGGAGGTGACGTGACTATCAGGTCGATTGAAGAATCTTGAATGCAGGATGTCGTTAAGACATCATCATTGAAGATGACAATATCATCATGTCTGAGAAATTCAATGGACTTTATCGAGTCATTTTCAGTAACTGCTTTTTCAGAAATATTTACCATATCCTTCTCAACGTGACCCTATATATTTCAACCACTTTCCTACCATTGCGTTAACTACCCTTTTCATCTGATTGATTGGTTCCTGTGCGCCAATGTAACGCCTGCTCACAAACGCCTTTACATACCACCATCGATGTTATGAATCTACTAGTTTACTTGCTCCCCGTCGCTGTGCCTTACGAATTCGTGATAGCAGATCCTGAGATACGTGTAGCTTTTGAAGTCGTCCTTGAACACTTCAGAACCTTCCTGCACATGATCCTGAATGAATCCATGCAAAGTCAATTGGAAACTTGATCGGCAGTTTATACAGACAACTGACCAACCCCTGCGGGTATTACACTTAGTCGATCAACGTTCGATTCCCGAATTCACGCAAGCACCGCGGCAGATTCAATCTGCTGTATCAACTACAAACCGCCGTCGCCCGTACCACAAAACCGCATCACTGACTCCGATGCCGGTTCGCACAGTGGTAAGGCAATGCCCAATTGCCTGCACTGTTGTCAGAATTCATTCAATGCGGCGACATAACCCTATCAATTGTCGATAGCACCAGTCGAAAATGAACAGTGTCACCAACAAAATGTCGATTACCCTACACCGTTGACGCTCAAATTTGGTCACCACCACACTGAAGGTGTCGTTCAGACCATACCACAATTGCACAAATTGCTATTCCTCACTCCACTGTAGCGCACTCACTTTCGTGTGTTTGGAACGCTTGTGCGCCACGGATCGACCCTGTCTCAATTTGGTCTTGGCCTCAGCTTCCAAAGCATGCACATACACGCAATTGTGGAGTCTTGCTGCTGCTATGACCAGCTAAATCCATTCATCCCGCCAGTGCACCTGCTATGACCGCAAAACTGAAATCGATGCAGCCTAATCTGCAATCCTGTCAATCAACTATGAAATTGGAAAAACCGGCAACAGGTACAGAATAAATCATCCTCAGCGTCATAAATAGGTTTGGCGTTTACTGATATGGACGTCTACAAACCTCATTAGCTATGAGCAAGCAATTGTAGGTTTGTCTAAGTGTTCTACTAAGTCCGTTTTGGGTGTTAGTTAGTCTCTGTCTGTTTTTGCCGGGCTTCAATCCAATTGTCAATGTGTTTTAACAACGGATCAAGCTGACTTTTTAGCCGTTTCTCCACTTGCGTCCAAAATTCGTCCTCAAAGAATGCAGCTTCAATTACCGTATCTTCAACCGTTTTTTGATTCCCCTCAGAAGCCCTTACCGAACGCCAGTAAGGCCATCCAGCCAGCTTCGGAAATTCACCGACGATACCTTCGCTAGAATTGGAGAATTTCTCAAGCGAACTTAAATTTATTTCGTAATTCTCATTCGATACAAGCACCCGTACCGCTAAGTTCGTGTAGAGGCTATTGGAGTCGTCAAGGGTATGGAGCATCAAATTGAACGGCAATCCCTCTTTTGTCCATTTTTGGACGTCGATATTCAACTCTCTTACTTTTCCTCTTTTAGGAGGATATTTCCAAAAATTTAATTCTTCTTCACGAGTCAGATTCGATACGATACTTTTATATCTGTCTTCAAATTGTTGGTCACCGAGGTCTAGTAAGGGTAAGTTTTCGATGATTTTACGCACGGTCCGCTCATTGTCTCCCTCTTTCAGAAGATTCATGACGATTCTCCGTTCTTCACTGTCCATAATAATGTTCCTACGTATATGTTCACTGAACTGAACGCGAAAGTTGTGTTTCGCGCCTCGTCCTGAACACTCATCAATGAATTCAGCAATATGTTTCCACGACATGTTTAAAACAGGGACATCATCGTTTCCTAGATCTACCGTTGTTGCTGGAACTCCGAATGGAGTCAGAAATACAACAACTTTTTTCTCGCAGTCACAGAATGAGTGAGCAAGAAGTTTTTGGTAACGTGAAATTTGTTCATGTCCCTCTGGTGCCCAAACTTTAACCTCGATAGCTATGGCGAGATTGAGAGGAAAATGCATCAACACGTCAACTCGGCCGAATTCTCCGTCAGGATATTCACACTTAACTATCGGTTCGGCGTCACTAACATCATTCTCAAGAGGTATTGAACTCCAATTTAGTTCAGCTGAAATCCACGATACGAAGTGCTTTCTAAACGTACTGTTGGCAGAATCACTTAGAAGCCAATGCAGTACATTAGAATAGTTCTTTTCACTGCAATTGATGACCCGAAAAGGGTCAAAAGGAGGCGTGTAAGTGGACAGTTTCTGATAGTTCGGTGAAGACAGTAAGGCAATGATCTTCTTTTCGAAGGCACTCACGTTACATATTCCAATTCTGAATAACTTGCAGGCAGTAGAAACAACAAAACCAATTCAAAGGATCCACTTAATTTTAATTGTATCAAGACTATTCTTCACATTGGACAAAACAAATGGAATTAAGTTTCAAGCCTCTATTCGAAGCAGGAAGCCCATCATGTCAACTGAACAGAAATTTTACTGGCGTACTGCAATAACACAGAAATTGTCAAATAGTACTGTATTAGGGCAGTTCCTGTGAAACAGAATTGCTACGTAACAACGCTACAAATCACGTTCTTGGATCGAAAAATCTGTCTCCGTCATAGTGTAAATTATGAGCGGCATTTTTACGGAGCCACACTTCGGAATCCCAAGCGATATTATCTTAAGTGCCTCCGCGGAACTCAGTGAAATCGGGAAAGACACTTCAATAGATTGGTTCAAGCTGTGGGTTCGCATGCATTGCTTGCATTCCATCAGCTCGTTTCGGGGTTGCCGGGCCATGAAAAGTGACGTCTTCGATGAGAATGATTCAATCACTCTTTTCGTCATGCAGCACAACATCTGGAAGTTCTCCACGTTGCTTGATCAATAAACAATTTTCTTGTTTGCTATATCTCCAAAATAAGTAGCTTCGTTGCCGGCGCAAATCAAGGTTCGAAAACCTTGGCAATAGCCTTTGAAGTCTGACTATGTTCCCTGTTTGATTTCTAAACCGACCAAACTGAAATTTCTGTGCAGACATGTTCAAAAAATTGATTTCAGTGAATCCAAATTACTGAAATTCATTGAGAACTATCTTAACTGATTCATTTATCTAGACATTTACTGAGAACTTTCGTCGTAACACATCTTTATCAATAGAACTAGCATTAGCCTAAGAATTGTCCTAGTATTGCATGATCTACTGCGTATGCCGTAGTGTCATTTGCACCGGTCATATTTTCGTTACTGATCATGGAGTCGATTACCGCTTCTTCAGTGGCTTGCACTACTGCCTCGAACAGCGAGTCGAGCTGCTCGTTATGCAAACTGATTGACATAAATAATCCATCTGAAAATTCAGTTGGATTCACCGTGCTAAATCCAAGAAATATGTCGCCTGATCCATCGCTGCCAAAAGTGCCTGTCCTTGCCAATCCAAGGCTTACACGACGGCATAAGCGACTGATTTGATGAGGTAACAGCGGTGCATCCGTTGCAACAGCAGCAATTACTGAACCCTTTCCTTTCGATCGAATTTCACCTCCCTTCATGTGCTTCCCTACGGGTATGCCAGCGATCACCAAGTCACTTCGCAATCCAAAGTTTGCTTGAACATAAACTCCAACGACATATGATTTACCCAGTATTTCCACGATTCTGGATGAAGTCCCTGATCCTCCCTTGAAATCGTAGCAGATCATTCCGGTCCCTCCCCCGACGCTTCCGAGTTCAATCGCTCCACTTGCAGCAGAATTAATTGCAGCAAATACGTGTTCGTCGGTTACATGAAAGCCATTGATGTCATTTAGCTCACCGTCAAAGGTTTCTGCTGCAACAGGCAGGATGCCGTCAACGACATGCTCGGGATGATGACGCACAACCCATTTGATGATAGAGTCTCGAACGAGACCACAGGAATGGGTATTTGTCAGGCCTATAGGCCATTGCAATTCCCCAGATTCTTCAATCCACAATACACCGGTCATTTCACCATTTCCATTTAGACTGTGGAATCCAGCAAAACACGGCAATGGCAACTGATCATGGGGACGAGGTAAGATCACAGTAACACCCGTTCGCACAGGACCTTTGCCGACAACGAGCGCGCCTTCTCCTGATATCAAGGTGTGATACCCGACTAGAACTCCACTTACATCCGTAATTGCGTTATTTGGCCCAGGGATTCCGTCAAACGGGATTGAAATCGAACGTGCTCGGGGTTTTCCAGACGGCGTTTTCAGCATTGAACTGTTGATTTGTCACACCCTGTCCCGTGAAATTCCAGCAGAAGTACAGAACTAGATTCACTGTTCAACAAGTGAGACTGGACACTTTTCCTCTAAATCAAGTCTTACGATTGGTTGTATATTCTATTTAGATTGCAGCACTAATATTCATGTATCAAAATCAACTATTGAAAGAAATCGCTATGTCTGAAAATGGTAACGCAGCGAGTTATTTTGTTGACCGACACGTTCGCAGCGCCAGCGCCGATAAACCGGCGTTCATAGAAGCAACCGGCAGCCAGCGCCAACTTACCTATCGAGCACTTGCGGCAGACAGCGGGCGCATGGGCGCCCTCTACGAAAAACATGGAATCACCCGCGAAGACCGTGCCGCTATACTGTTACTGGACTGTGTGGAATATCCCATAATTTTCTGGGGCAGTCTCAAATGTGGAGTGATTCCAGTTGCTCTCAATACGCTGACCACATCTGATGTCTATGCTTCCATTCTTCGCGACAGTCGCGCCAAAGCACTATTCGTTTCAAGAGAACTGTATCCATCCGTTCAACCCGCAATCCCTAAGTGCCCACACTTATCAGCTATTTTTGTCGTTGGTGCTGAAATAAATGACTATCCGGAGTTCAATTCAGAAATCATGAAGTGTGAAAGCCAGCCGACGATTGAAGTGGTTGCTGATGAAAGTGCGTTTTGGCTCTATTCATCGGGCTCAACCGGCCAACCAAAAGGAGTTCGGCATGTGCATGGCAACCTAAAAGCTACGGCCGATACATACGGAGCGAAGGTCTTGGGCATCAAATCAACTGACGTTGTTTACTCGGCAGCCAAATTGTTTTTTGCTTACGGACTAGGAAACGCGATGACATTTCCTATGTCGGTAGGCGCAACATCAGTGCTGTTATCCGGTCGTCCGACACCGTATGACGTTCTCAATGTGCTGAACGAACACAATCCTACTGTATTTTGCGGAGTTCCAACACTGTATGCAGCGATGAATGCCTTCGTAGAAAGCGGTAAAGGGAAGCTTCGTGCTGATCTCCGTCGCTGTATCTCAGCTGGAGAAGCGCTGCCGGAAGATGTCGGTAGAAATTGGCAGAAAATCTCAGGCTGCGAAATTCTGGACGGTGTTGGCTCCACTGAAATGCTTCATATCTTTTTGTCAAACCGCAGTGGCGATGTCGTTTATGGAACTTCCGGAACTGCCGTACCCGGTTATAAAATTCGTCTGGTTGATGAATGCGACAAAGAAGTCGGTGTAGGAGAACTGGGTGAACTGCTCGTAAATGGCGACTCGGCAGCGACTGATTACTGGAATCAGCGTGAAAAAAGCAGAGCAACTTTCGAAGGAAAATGGACTCGAACAGGTGACAAATACGAGTGTCGAGAAGACGGACGTCTTGTCTATTGTGGCCGCACCGACGATATGTTCAAAGTGTCTGGCATCTGGGTATCTCCATTTGAAGTCGAACAGTGTCTGACTTCTCATCCAAGCGTACTCGAAGCTGCAGTCGTGCCTGCAAGAGATGAAGAAAATCTGGAAAAACCAAAAGCATTTGTAGTACTCAAAGACGCATCCGAATCTGTTGGAATTGATGTTGTTCTGAAAGAACACGTCAAGGCTCGAATCGGATTGTGGAAATACCCTCGTTGGGTAGAAGTAGTGGACGACTTACCAAAAACCGCGACCGGTAAAATTCGGCGATTCAAGCTGCGGGACCAACCATAGCGAATTTGCCTTTACCTAACGCGGGTTGCTACCCTTTGGTGACACGGGTTTGGAGCGGTTTATTGTTCAGCTCCTGTTTCAGCATCCAAATTATTTTGTTCGCATTAACGAAACTGCGGCAGATTCGAACTGTCCACATTTGACCAGGATAAAAAATCAAGTAACTTCATCATTAAGAATTTCAATATATCTCTGATAAGCGTAAACGCGGTTTCTCGAGTGACCAGTAATTTCAACCAGCACATTGAGTTTTTCCAAGCTATGTATGAGACGATTCGCCGCCGAATACTGAACATTCAGAAGCTCTTGTGCGCGCTTTACGTCGGTGAACGGCAGTTCATACAGACTTTTATGAAGTCGCAATGCATTTGCGGCAGTTTGACCCAGCTGAGTCAACAGGGTTTCTCCAACTTCCTCGCGTAGCGCAATAATGCGTTTTGCAATCCTTGCTGAGTGTTGAGCGCTTTCAGTGACAGCGCTTAGAAAAAATTTAATCCAAGTTCTCCAGTCTCCATAATCTCTTGTACCTTGCAATGCGTCGTAATATTGTTGCCGGCGCGCCTTCAAGTAAAGCGAAAGATAAAGAACTGGTTTGTGGAGAATTTGCATCTGATGCAACAACAGAGTTACTAGAAGTCTGCCAATTCTTCCGTTCCCATCAAAATAGGGATGTATCGTCTCGAACTGCGCATGAACTAGCCCGACTTTAATGACTTGTGGAATTGAATCTTCAGCCTCAATAAAATTGATCAAGTCATCCATACATTTCGAGACTTCGCTGGCTGGAGGAGGTACGAACGTTGCTGTTCTAATGTTGCCTTCCTGCGGACCAATCCAAACAAAATCATCGCGAAATTCACCGGGCTTTAATTCTCCCCCACGCACGTCTTCTAGCAGAATTCGATGTGTTTCCGAAATGAGAGACGCAGTAATCTGCTGATTCTCTAGAGAGCGGATACCGAATCTCAACGCTTTCACGTAATTTGAAACTTCGGGTAGATCATGTGGTTGACCAGGCACTAAAATGTTGGCTTCCTTTCTAATTAGGTCCAACAGCGTACTCTGCGTACCCTCAATTTGACTCGACAATACCGCCTCTTTGCAAACGAACATGTACACGAACATATCTGGATTAGGCAAAATCTGTATTGCTCCATCAAGCTTTCCGAGCGACAGTGCTGCTTGTGAGAGTAAGTATTGAAGATCATTGTCATACTCTATTTTTGGTGGTAATTTGTTCGGCAGGAAAGCTTCGAAACCATTTTCGGAGTAAATAATTTTTCCGTGGCCTGAAGTTCTGTCGCGCAGGGTATTCATTTTGCTAACTTTAAAACTAATTGAAATGCCTTGTTACGAGAAATTGAAATTCACTTATGCTAGCGAGTGGATTTCTCACTAACAAAAGACAATACGATGTTGGAATTTACATGTTTAGACCGAATTATATTGTCAGCGAGTGAATATATGGACCTGTTAAGCGCTCCATATTGTCTAAATAAACAATATAAGCCCGGCTTCTTGTTCATATTGTCAGCGAGTGAACATACGGACCTGTTAAGCGCTCCATATTGTCTAAATAAACAATATGGGCCCGGCTTCTTGTTCATGTTGTCAGCGAGTAAACATATGGACCTGTTAAGCACTCCATATTGTCTAAATAAACAATGTAAGTCCGATTTCTCGTTCATATTGTCGGGGAGTGAACATATGGATAAATTAATTCGGTAATCAGCCGAAGAATGTTCGACGGAAAAATTAAAGCAGCAGCAGCAAAATTCAAACCATATTGGGAAATTCGATCAGCTGCGGTTTCAGCGTAATTTAATAGCTGTTGAGGGTAACGGAGGGATTCAAGGGAGTTCGAACAATCTTCGTAGCAGTTTCAAATTCGACTGCAGAATCTTTTTGAGGTTCCAGTAAAAACTCACCGTTTTACTCGCGGATATTCTTAACGTACGCATTCAGACTTAATTGATCGGTAAAAGATGACCGTGAAAATAAATTCCCAAGCTCCAGAAAATGCATTTCGCTGACTAAAGCATTGAAGTTGATTCCGGACGAATATATGTCGCAATCTAAGCTTGATTCGAACATATGGATTGACAGCTTCGTATCCAACATCAACAAAGCAGATAACGGAAAGCCGTTGCCTCGTCGTTTTTTGGAGTGTTGGGAAATTTCTGCTGAGGCACTGCGCCAAATTAGAAAATTCTCCTACTCCGTCGCAAAAATGTGGCAATTGCCTGAAGCGCAACTTATGGCCGCCAATTTGGAACCCTTTCTGTTAGACGCGTTTTGTGAAGTCAGTAGTCAGCATCTTTGCAGATGCAATGATTTATTTGTCTTTCGTATCGATCTGCTTCAATGGAATAACAAACAGGTGCAACTTATGCCGAATGCGGCGGCCATTCGCGCATTGGCTGTTCAGTAAGCAATTTTTGTTGAAACAGGAACAGAAGCACAATTCACTTTCCAATCTTTTGAGCGCATTGCGTCAACCATCTAAATATGGCTCAATTGCAATTGAGTGTTGAATATATAAAGAGCGGAGTTCACCGCTTCATCTTTTTGCAGAATGACAATAGTCGCGATTAACGCTTCAACATGCTTATTCGACGAACTGGAAACCCCTTCCTTCATCGGAAGATCGGCTTGATGGACTGAAATTCTCCGAATCTTCAATAAAATGCGTCTCCAATAAGGTTACGCACCTTGAACGAAGTCTGGAATTTCAGGTAACAAATTAATCGTACGGATTCTTCACTGCATCAATGTTCAATCACCAGCAGAGAAAATTCTGCAGGCACACAACCGTCACTGTCCCGAAGTGATACAGGTATCAAATATTCCCGAGTTCTTGAAAGTGCTGACGAAGGCAGGAACCGAGATCCCTGCTCCACATCGCGAACACCAGTGCTCGCTGCCGTCTCCAAATAACTTAACTAATCTTCTCGTCGATAAACTTCAGGAACGAAAGTCTGGTCGGACATTGGCGGTCGAACATAGCCAATTCCTTCTATTCGCGCGGGTAATTCAATCGGTTCAGGGGTTAAGTCATCGTATGGAATCATCTCCAACAAATGCCGAATACAATTTAACCTAGCCTTTCTTTTATCGTCTGAGTTGACAACAAACCAAGGTGCCTGCTTGATGTCAGTGTGTGCAAACATTCGGTCTTTAGCTCGAGAATATTCCACCCAGCGAGTCCGAGATTCCAAGTCCATCGGTGAAAGTTTCCAGCGCTTATGCGGCTCCTCTAATCGGCTCATGAATCGTTTCTCCTGTTCCTCGTCAGAGACTGAGAACCAGTATTTGATCAAAGTAATGCCGGACCGAACCAGCATACGCTCAAATTCCGGACAGGAACGCATGAACTCACGATAGTCTCCATCAGTACAAAATCCCATGACCCGCTCAACACCAGCCCTGTTGTACCAACTGCGGTCAAACAGTACAATTTCACCCGCGGCAGGCAGATGTGCAGTGTATCGCTGGAAATACCATTGTGTTTTCTCTCGTTCCGTGGGTGCTGGCAAGGCGACAACACGACAGATTCTAGGGCTTAAATGCTGAGTTATACGCTTTATCACGCCCCCTTTACCGGCTGCGTCACGTCCTTCAAAGACGACAACAACTTTTAACCCTGATTCTTTGACCCATTCCTGCAACTTGACGAGCTCGAGTTGCATCCGAAAAAGCTCTTTTTCATAAATTGACTTTTTGATTCGTTTTATTTTGGTTTTCATACTCAATTTCCTGCAAGATTTATTTTAAGATGTCCCCCAACACACAGAATTCTTAGTATGCGAAAATATCCGATCCTTCGAAACTCAGCGATCTTTCAAACGCTTCAACATCCAAGAGGAAAATGAATTTTGGCGATTCGAATTCTTCGAAATTCCACTGAAACCTAGTATAGCATTAAATCACTGATTCAATAGGGAGCGCGTCTGGTGCTGTCCGGCCGACCGCGGAGTCGTAGACGTACCTTCATCACTTTGAGGCGCACCCCGTTTCAGCGAATGCAAAATCCATATTGCTGACCGCGCGATGTCGACTCAACTGCTGGCGCGTTACGCGGCATGGATGAAGGCGAAAGGAACTCCCACACTTACGAACAAGGAAGCTCTGCTGAATCTGGATCCGCGTAAATTCAGCGCTCAATTTCAATTGAGCCCAAAATTCAGACTTCGTTACTCCTAAATCTAGATGCATAATACCATCCAACCCATTAAAATCATTGATTTAAATCTTTCGATGTTCATCAAATCGGACCCCAATAGCTCGACTGCTTATGAGGATGAGAAATTCTTTCTATCGAAACACATCTATTTCTGCCGATCAGTAAACTACAAACTGATTCCTCGACAGACAAAGCGGCCATCGGCCTCGTTCAAAGATTTCAATTTTTCGCAGAAACACTCTGCTGTGATTCCTTGCTGCCACCATCTCGAGCGCATAAAGGTAACTGGTTTCAAGCGCACTGCCCGCACCTACTTTGGGCAGATACCGATCAAAATTGCCCAGTCTTTCGTTGGCAAGGTTCATGACATGTTCCGCAATTTGATCAAGAATTCGTTTTAGGTAACTTTCAACTGCATCATTCAGATCATGAGAAGTTACGAAATCACGCAACCTCTCGCGATTTTTTTCTTCTATTAAGAACCAGTTGGGATCAAATTGACTCTTAATGCAATCTACCGCTTCCTTATCTGTGCGCACGTATCGAATTTTGTCGCAGTCGATGCCCGCCTGATCAAGATAATCCGATACGGAGACAGAATCTGAACCTGTAGTCGGCTCACCAATGCGCGAAAACCAATTGATGGTTTGGACGTATTCAAGCACCTCGGCAATCAATTCATCCGACTGCACAGACAGGCGCTGACTAGGAACCTGCTCCACCTCGCAATTCTCTCCACAAACCTAATTTTTCTTGCACGGGCCGATCCGAAAAGCTAAACAAATAACAGTCGCTGTCGGCGACGTGACGAACTGGCATCCAGCTGGGAACTACGAATGTATCTCGCTCGCTCCATTCCATCGTGGCGCCTCCAATCACGGACTGACCGTTTCCTTCTACAACGGAAAATACCGTGGAATCAGTGGAGCGGTATTCCGCAGTTTCGAACCTTGCTGGCAGCAGCTGCATATTCGTTGCCATGGTCGGCATGGCATAGTCCCCGGTTACAGGGTTGATATATTTGGATTTCAGTCCATGACATTCATCCCACTGTTCAGTGGCTCGCATTCGGTTCAAAGATTCCCGCGTTCGCGTGTACGGATAATTGAAAACAGGCGAAGTAGGAGTCGTACTTTCAAATCCAACGGGCAGCAATCCCGAGCCATATCTAGCCAAAGCATCTCCCGCGGGTCTAGTCTGAGGAAATACTTCATCCGGGTATTTTTCGAAAAACGAGGCGTCCAGCATCGTGACCAGGGGAATATCCAATCCATCCAACCAAATCATCGGTTCGTCACTTTCATTCCCGTGGTCGTGCCAAGCCCACGACGGCGTGATTACAAAATCACCTTCTTCCATGATCGTTTTTTCGCCGTCAACAGCGGTAAATGCACCGCTGCCTTCCACGATAAACCGAAGGGCAGATTGACTGTGACGGTGTGCAGGTGCGATTTCACCCGGCAAAATCAACTGCAGTCCTGCATATAAGGTTTCCGTAATTCTGGATTCTCCTGACATACCGGGATTTTCCAGAATCAGAACGCGGCGTTCCGCCTGTTTAGCAGTGATCAATTCACCAGACTCCATCACGAGCGGACGAACTTCATCGTATTTCCAAATTGCCGGCTGACAGCGAGTTTCAGGAGTGGGTGTAATCAAGCTGGACAGCACCGTCCAAAGCGGTGCTAAACCATAACTGGGCAGGCGGGAGTAAAACTCTTGCAATTCCGGGGTGTCAGGTACTGAGATCGCCATGATTTTCAGACGGACTAAGCTCCTGCCATGGGAAGCTGCAGCTTAAATCGACCACCGATGACGGCCGCAATCCGATTGGCGTAATCTTCTGCCATGGCTTCGTTCGTTCTTTGCTTGATGCCCCATTTTCGAAAAATTCGATTGTTCTCAGAATTCGGCCGGCCAAAAAACTTGTGCATCATCGGATAGTAGCGATCAACTACGTCCTGAACTTCAGTTCGACCTTTCTCGGTTTCGAGAAGTTCTTCAGTAAAGTCCAATCCGAACTGCACGTGAAATTTCTCTTCTGGCATTGTCATTCTAGCTAGTTTTCTAAGTGGAATAAAGCTGCAGCGTATCAAATCCTCCACTTGAATGACTTCAGCCATGTCTGCCAAGATTTTAATCACGCAAAATTCAGTCCAGGTGTTCAGATCAAACTCAAAGATCGAAAGTGGCCGCTTGTGTTCGGGAGTCATCCGTTTCGTTTCAATTCCCATTTCACGGCCCAAATCACTAAAACGCACATGATGACCATATTCTTCCATTGCAACGCGGCAGGTCAGCCATTTCGCATACGGTGAAGGAGCAAGCGCAACGGCCGGCTCATCGAATACCCTGGCTCCATGAAGTTCATTCACGGCGTGACTGATCACGATCTTTTCTACAGCAGTCCGAAATTCTTCCGGTGCCTGCTGATACTGCTCAACTGTCGTAATTTCCGTGCCTGGTTCAATGCTCATTGGCGGTGTCTCTTCATTTATGTCAAAGGTTCGGAGTTGAATGATTCCAGATCAGTGGTTAATTCTGCATACAGTGGACGAAATTGGTCTTCTGAAAGAGCATGAAGTGCCGATAAATCCCAACCGCTTTCCTCGACCTCCAGAGTGCGAACAGGCCGCGGCTGTGAAAAAAGAAAGACTTCACGGCCACGCACTCCAAAAAGCTGTCCGGAAACCGTACCCGCGAATTCCGAGCTCAGCCAAGAAGCAACAGCTGCTACATAGCTGGGATCGACGCGAAGCGCGCGTTCTTTATATTTCGCCTGCTCTTCGTTGGCTGGAATGATCATTTCCGTGACGCGTGAACGGGCAAATGGTGCAATTGCGTTTACCGTGATTTTCGTACGAGCCAGATCCAAAGCTGCAGCTCGAGTCAATCCCATCAAACCACTCTTTGTACTTGCGTAAGCAGACTGACCGTAGTTTCCATAAAATCCTGCAGTTGAAACGATATTGATCACTCTCCCCCAAGAATATGGGTCTCCGTCCGGAGCCTGTTTCGCTTGCCCTCGAAGTATCGGAGATGCCGCAGCCAGAATATAGTAAGCCCCTGCAAGATTGACGCGGACAACTTCATCAAAGTCAGCAGACTTAGCTTTGAAAATGAAGTGATCGCGCAGAATGGCCGCATTGTTGACTACGATATCAAGTCGCCCCCAGCTTTCAATCGCGCTTCGAACCGCTTTGTGTGCTGATTCAGGGCTTCCAACATCTAAAAATTTTCCGACAGCATGATCACCAAGGCGACTGACTGCTTCTTTCAGCACTGAATCATCTGGACAAGTGCCATCTATTCCCGCTCCATTGTCAGCAATTGCAACTTTTGCACCTCGCTGAACAAAGTCTTCAGCGATTGCATATCCGATTCCGCGAGCGCCACCTGTAATCAGTGCAACTCGTCCATCCAGCATCATAGAACCGTCTGTCATATTCATCTAACCTGATCTGCGTCAGTAAAAAATGGGTCCGCGTGTATGTTCATCGCATCAAGTCCTAATTTCAATAACACTTCGGTACAAGTTTCCACCATCGGCGGCGGACCTGCCAAATAGGCTTTGAAGCCCGGGTCACATCGAAAATCAGCTTCAAGGACTGCTGAAAGCAATCCCATTTTATATTCAGTCTGGGATGCTTTTGCTTCCGATAAAACTGGAAAGTAATGAAAATCTGTTCGCTTATCCTGCAAACTCTCGAAAATTTCCGATCGAAAAACATCCGGTTCGTCGCGAACGCCGTGATAGAGATAGACGGACTGATCTGATTGACTTTTGAGCGCTTCCAAAACGATGGGCTGAACTGCAGAAAGCCCCGAACCGCCTGCAACTGCCAAGATCGGTCCCTCGTGCTGTTCCCGATAGAACATGTTTCCATGCGGCCCTTCAAGCTCCAGCGATTCTCCCACGCTCAGATATTTCCAAATGAAGCTGCTGACCAGTCCCCCATTAATTTTTCGGATATAGAATTCCAGCTCCCCATTTTGGAATCCTGCCATCGAGTACTCGCGCCGAGGATAGCCAACAAAATTCAGATAAACGAACTGACCCGATGAAAACTCGAAAGGCATGTTTTCTTGAATCTTCACCTTGATGCTGATAATGTCTTCAGTGAGTTTTTCGATTTTGGAGACGGTTCCAGTGATGTTCAATACTGGATGCATGGCCACATCATCCAGTTCACACCAGGACACCTCGCAGTCCGACCAAGGAACTGCGCGGCAGGCTAGAATGAGTCCGTCGGAATACTCGAAAGGAGACAGGGCAAATTTGGAATAAGGAGAAAGTTCAACTTCTCCAGAATGAAGGTGAGATTTGCATCCGCCACAATTTCCGGCGCGGCAGCCGTGCGGGTAGTCAATTCCCAGCGCCAGCGCAGTCTCAAGGATCGTAGACCCGATTTCTACATCGATGGTTCGTTCAGCCTGACGGATATATACGCTGAACATGGAATTCTCAAAACTCTTCTGTAATCGACAGTCAGTTCAGACGAACAGCAACGAAAACTTATTTTTGTCTATTCAGATTGAATTTTTCTCTGGCGGCATCAGGCCCGACTACCTCCGCTCCCAGCATTTCCACAATTTTCACTGCCTTTTCAACGAGCTGTCCGTTGCTCGCAAATACACCTCTTTCAAGATAGAGATTGTCCTCCAATCCAACACGAACATGACCTCCTAGCAGCACGGCCTGCGCAACCATTGGCATCTGATGTCGGCTGATGCCAAATGCGGTCCAATTCGCACCTTCGGGAAGCATGTCCCGCATGTTTTTCATTGCTGCAGTCGTAGCTGGCGCTCCATAAGGAATCCCCAAACAGATCTGATAGAGCGGCGGTTCGTCAATCAAGCCATCTGCAACCATCCTGTTGGCCATCCAAACATGTCCCGTATCGAATACTTCCAGTTCTGGCTTAACTCCGAGCTTCCTGATGTGCTGAGCTGCGATTCGCAAATGAGCGGGAGTGTTGATCATCAGTAAATTGCCTTCGCCAAAATTCATCGTGCCACAGTCTAAAGAGCAGATTTCTGGAAGCAGCAAGTCAACATGAGACACCCGCTCCTCGGGCATAACAAAATCCGTACCGGGTCCAGGGTCGGTTGGAACTTCATCGCCGACGACATAGTCACCTCCCATTCCTGTCGTGAGATTGAGCACCACGTCGACGCCAGAACTGCGCACTCGATCCACTACTTCTGTGAACGCATCGTGATCTCGATTCCCTGCTCCAGTTTTGGGATCTCGAACATGAATGTGAGTGATTGCCGCTCCGGCATTGGCCGCTTCTATACATGCATCCGCAATCTGTTTCGGCGTAATCGGAAGATTTGGATGCTTGTGCTGAGTTTCACCCGCTCCAGTCACCGCACACGTAATAACAACTTCCTGATTCATTGTTTCTCCTGTCAATGGATGTCTTCTCTATATCCTACGTTGTTCTGCTATTCAGCTTCGAATAATGACTCATCTGCGCCTCATGTCCTGGCGTGACAGGCGAACCGGAAACTGATCACGAAGCATCATGTCGGTTGCATCGTCGATATACCGCGGATAATGGCCTGACAATATTTCGCGAAGTTTGAGCTGTGCTTTTTCAATGACATTGGTCGAACCCAGTTCAGCCCACTCTTTCGGGCTGGTTCTATCCCCCACTTCCGGATACACGTAGTCTTTCTGCATCAGATTCATGGTTTGATCGTGGCCAAGGTAGTGAGTGGGGCCGCCAATGCAAACATCTCGCATGACTTCGATTGAAACTGTGTCTTCATTCACCTCTATGCCGCGCACCGTACGATTGACTGCGCCCAACATATCGTTGTCAATTATGAAACTCTCCAAACTGACTCCAAGCAGACTGGCATGCATGCCCGCGGATTCGTAGACCATATTGGCACCGCAGTGTCCAGCCAAAGAGGTTGTGTAACCTTTCTCAAATCCAGACTGTGCATCAGGCAGCTTGGAATCGGCCATGCCAGCAGCAATCGCGGTGGGTAAATCGTAATACCGCCCCATTTGTCCGCAGGCAGCCATCAATATCGCCTGTTCGCCGCTTCCTCCACTCATTGCGCCCGTTCGAAGGTCCGATACAAATGGCCAGACCCCAATCATCGCCGGATGTTTTCTTTCTATTAAATTGACGTAGACCAGCCCAGCTAAAGTTTCTGCAACTTCCTGCACTACGGACCCTGCCAAGGAGGCCGGACTGGTCGCTCCAGCCTGACCCGCGGCCAAGAGCAGGATCGGCATTCCGGCACGTACGGTAGTTTCAAGTACATCACAGGCATCTTCTGCAAAACGCATGGGAGGAACGACGAAACAGCTGGAACAGCTGACGAAGGGGCGCGCACGCCATGCATCTTCCCCACCCGCTACGAGATGAAGCATTTTCATGGTTTCGTCGAGATGTTCGGGAAGAACCCAACTGGTGCCGATGTGCTTGGTCGTACCTGCAACACATGCGTAACAGGTGTTGAAATCCAATTCATACGGAATTTCCATGTCCCTGCAGACGATCGGACGCTGGAAGAAATGGATATGTTCCATGACGTCAACAATTCTGGCGATGTCGTACAGGTCCTTTAACGTAGATTCCCGATATTCACGCGTATCTACATCCACGATATGCACTGCGGCGCCTGCTGTCCCAAAATAAATCCGATTGCCTGTAAGTTCCATGTCATGTTTTGGATCTCTGGCATGCAATACAAAATCTCGACAGGCGTCGGCAATCGTGTCTTCAACCAATGACCGAGGGAATGTGAGGCGACCTTCGCTCGTGTAATTTCCACCGGCATTGGTTACCAGTTCGATACAGGAAGGAATTGCCTGTGAAAGCCCAATATTTTCAAGTACATCCATAACGGCTTCATTGATCCGCTGTACCTGCAGGGGGTTGAGTGGCTCAAAGCGGCCGCCGGACATACCGGGACGTACTGCTTTGTCCTCTTCTTTTAGTGGTGCAGCCCGCAGTGCCTTTCGCGCTGCTCTGCCGCCAAGACGTCTTGCTCGTGCCATAATTCTGTTCTAATAAAAATAAATCAATTCAATTATCTAAACGACAATAAGATCCAAACCATGCCGACTGAATCGGCTTGTTCCATCTTCAGTGACCTGAACTGTTTCACCGAGTGTCATTGCTTTTGAGCTCGCCGAATCAAACAGGATCATGTGTAGAAAATATACCATGTTCGGCTGAACAATTACAGGATTGCCAGTGTAGAACATCGGCCAGTCCATCCAAGTTGGCGCATAGGTAGTTCCAAGACTGTAACCGCATGCATTCATTCTCATATTTTTGAAACCATGATCATCCACGACCTGGGCGTGAGCGTCAAAAACAGCACCTACTTCAACACCAGGTTTCAGCATGCTCTGGCAGGCCTGCATCGCTTCAATACTCGCCTGATGCATCGCAATCTGCTGAGAATCTGGTTCTCCGACGATAATCGTACGCATCAGACAGGCATGATAGTGTCGGTAGACTCCTGCAAACTCCAATGTGAGCTGATCTTGTTCGGACAACGGTCTTCTTCCAGTGTGATATCGACATAAAAGTGCGTTTTCACCAGAACCTATGATGAATTCGTTTGCTGGATCATCTCCCCCGCCACGATAAATCGCACCATGCATCGCTGCCAGAATTTCACCTTCATTGACTCCGGGGGCAGTGAGTTCAATCGCTTGATCAAGAGCATCATCCGCCAGCTCCGCTGCACGCTTTACGTATTCCAATTCTGCAGGCGACTTAATGACGCGCTGTTCATTCACATAGTGAGACACATCTGCCAAATCGCAATAATTTGAAAGCACCGGCTCAAGCAGAGTCCAAAGCTGGGCAGTCAGTCCGTAGGCATGCAGTTCTATCCCCAACTGCTTCCCGTTACAGCTGAAATCGTCCAGCATCTCAATCAGGTCATGGACAGGGTTATGCCCAGCTCGGTCCGTCCAGACTCGAATGTCTTCAATTACCGAAGTAATTTGAGCCTGCCTTAAATCAGGCATGCGCGTCAGCAGCGCAAGCTGACCGTCACTGCCCAAGTAGAGACATTGAAAGAAGCAGTAACCGAAAGTGTCATAGCCTGTGAGGTAATACATGCTTTCCTGTCTGAAAACCAGTACCCCATGCAGGCTGTTTTCTCTCAAGCGAACTGCAAGGTCATTCCTCCGCGATTCAAATTCTTTTTCTGAAAAGTGTTTGGACATCAGTGCAATTCAAATAGAAAACAGTCAATTGAAAACTGTTGCGTGACTAAATCAAGTAAGGAACTATTTTTTACAATTGAAAATTCAGGCTGGATACAATTTCCATCGTCTCATTGATTATAGATTCCATGCAAGAACCGTATTGAATTTTGATTGTAAGTTTTGCTTTCCTTTTCATTCTGCAAAAGGAATGCGGAAAATAAGAAAAGCCAAACCAGCAGACGACGTTCAACCTGTATGCTTACACCACCGGTTTTGCAAAAGCCTCTGTCATTAGCAATCAATCTGACAGGTCGCCATCAGAGCTGTCATGACCATTCCAGCGTACAAATTGCAAGCCAGCTGAAATATTCTAACTTCTCGCGACAACTTGCCGGCACTAGAAAAGTGATACGAATGCTGGGACTTGCCAACGCGTAGACGAGAACTTCTTATTTCCGGGTAGTAATCGCAAATTTGGTGCGAGCGTGATGAAGCCGCATCAAGCGTATCTGCAGGGGCAATGGAATGTACTTAGGGAAAAGTTTTTTTAGCTTGGAGTGGATGGCGACAACGAATTGATTCTGTTGATTATTTATGAGTGTGTAAATATGTATTGATGATCCCCTTCAATTGAACCGTCCACGCAGACTGTCTGAGTTTGAAACTCAACTGGCTGAGAACAAAATGGCAATACTGTCTTTTCACCATCTTGCTCTCAGCCATCCAACTTGGGAACCGCTGCTTCCAAATACCGCAACAATCGGTATCGGAAGTCAAGATTTTCGTCAATCTTGATGGTTATTTATCAGTTTCTTCGATAACGGTTGCGAGCGGACGCTCTCACCATTCGGCTGCGACGCGTCGAAACCTGTTCTTCGTCGTCAATATGAAAAGCGCACAGATGGATGACGCGCTCTTCCACCACCAGTGCGCCACCGGACACTTCTGCATTGTCGAAGCGCAGATCATCGCCTTCACCAACCGCAGGATAAGATTCTGGTTTCGCCTTGCCGATCTGCTCAAGGAGCTTATCTACAGCTACGTGGTTTTTTCCATCAGTGCCGCTTCTTCTGTAGTCTATGGCATCCAGCGCATAACTTTCAACCAACTTGTTCAAACAACCGCTCAGCACTTCCGCTGATTCGAACAGGTCAACTCCTGTGGCAGACCCATTCAGCGAGAATATCGCTCCTGTTTGGTTGGAAACGACCGAAACACCATTCAGATACTCATCCAGATTGCCTCTGAATTTCGTATACATGGCATCAGACGCGGCAGTATCTGACTGCGCGCGCAAACGCTCTGCTTTGCGCGAATTTTCGGCCCACACCTCGCTCTGGTCCCCGCGTCTCGTTCCTCGCATTCGCAGGGAATAATTTACGCTTCGAGCCTTTTTCGCACGGCCTTGCGCATAATGCGCTCTGCCGGCGCTCCGAAATGTTCTGCTTTGGTGAGCCCAACGGCCTGATTCCACGCATGAAACCGGAATCTTGATAGTTTTTTCTGCTGGCACCATTACAGAAACGTTAAGTATGCGATTCTGCTTGGCACCCAAGAGTTCTTCACCATCAAGAAGAAGGATTCGCTGCGCGCTCTTATTCAGCACTTTGAGATCTGGAACACTGCCAGATTCGGAAATTTCCGAAATCTCGATCAGATCATTTTCCAGTGCCTTATCCAGCAACAAATAGTCGGTTTCAACATTTTTTTCTGACAACAGTGGGGTCATTGTCAAGTTGTGAATTGATTGTGGGCTGCCGATTTGCAGCTCGCTTAAACAACCAGGTATGAAATTCATTTAAATTCTCCATAAAAAAGTAATCTATTAAGTAATTATCACTGTGCGGTAGCTCACAGCGTGAACCTGACGGAAAATTTAGTGAATTATTCGTAAAACGCTTGTACTGATGCCAAACGATGGGATTGATTTGAGTCTGGACAGGGCCAGATTAAGCGTAAAGGAGAAGTATTGGGAGTCTGGTCGAATCAGCTGTTTATTTTTGGTAGAGCGCACTTGCATGAAGAAGCTTTGCTGCGATTTTGTCACGTAGATCAGCTGGCTCCAACACTTCAGCTGCTGCCCCGTATTGAAGAATTCGCATTGCCAGTTCTGGATCATTTGAATAAGGTATGGTCAGGACCAGCCTGCCCTTTTCATCCAATTCCGATGTTTGATTTGAATGCCATGTCTCTTGCATTACCCAACGCGAAACATGAGCATCGAACCTCAAAACCGCCTGACGAGTCTCTCCACCAACAAATATTCCGAATCCCGCCTTCAGTTCCGAATCAAGAACTTCATCGTCAATGTCAATCGCATTCAGGTCAGTGATGGCGACTGCCGTCAGATTTGACAGCCTGAACGTTCGCAGACCTTCACGCAGATGGCACCAGCCGTCCAAGTACCAAATTTCATTGTAGTAAACGAGACGCTGAGGTGAAATGTAGCGGGTTACAGACTGATTCGTACCTCGGTTCAAGTAACATGCATCAATTTGAAGACGACCGAGTACCGCGTCAGACACCGTTTGAAAAATCGCGGAATCGACTTGTGGATTCGTGCCAGGCACGATTCGAATTCGGCGAACCAGCTCTGCAACGGAGTGATCGCCTTTTTCAAGTAGCCTGCGCACTCGGTTCCGCAGAGGATCGATGTGCGAAGTCAGGAATCCCGGCTGAAGATGTTCAAGCAAATGCTCCATTGTGAGCAGGGCATGAAGCTCACTGCTGTTGAACCACAGACCGGGCAGGGAAAATCTTGGAAAGCCCGGCTTTGGTTCTTCATAACGATATCCCCGAAAACGTGAATCCCAGACAATGGGCGCATACAGGCGGTCTCGCATGTACGTCAAATCGCGTTTTACCGTTGACTTGGAAACTTCCAATTCACTTATCAAGAGTTTCATTGAAGTGGATCGTCGCTGCTGCAGCAGCTGATCAATCATGTAAAAACGTTCGGTGCGGTCCATGAAGGTGCCTCAGCGAAATTTGGCTGGAAAGATTTGGTAAAAGTGCTCTGAAACGCCACGTGTCGGCGGTGAATATGCGGTCTTAAACCTCCATTTGACTTAATTGTTCAGGGGCATAAAGGAATTGTAAGAATTTTGGCTGAGTTTTTGCCATTTAATTCAGGAAACATCATCAAATCACCCTCGAATCACCTGACTTGGTTCCATCAGCATTTTGGAACGACTTGTCCGACCTGTTTTCGGTCTGAATAAACCAGTTCAAATTTTCGCCGAGACTTGCCGAAATACGGAAGAGACTGGAACTTGGTGAAATTGGCGTCTCATCGAAAAACATGACATCAAGCCATAGAACGGGCAAAATCGGATTAATATCAACTTCGCATGGATGAAGATGCAGGCGCCTCATCGCGCATCCACACCATCCGCTCATCGAATTTGCCCACAGGCAGGTATCAGAGCGAATTTCGTTTAGGCGTTCGATGCCAATCGAAATAATTTCAGAGTTCAATTGTAAAATGGAATGCTCGTAGATAGAAACAGGTCAGGTCAGAGATGTACTTATAATGAATTTAAACTGCTTAAGATTACCGAACAATTTTGATCAATTTTTTATTCTTGGAGTTGTTCAACCTTAAGAAACCAGAGTGAATTTACCATATTAGCCAATTGAATTTTTATGTCTGCAACACTGTCGAAAAAAGCGATCCAACAATACCGCGATGATGGTTTTACACCTGCAGTTCGAATTATGTCGAAAGAAGAAGCTGAACATTTTCGTATTCGACTTCAGGCTGTTGAAGCAGTAGTCGGAGAACTCAAGGGTGGACGAAGACTGAAGTGTCATCTATTGTACAAGTGGGTTTCAGACCTGATTCGAAAACCAGCCATCGTCGACAGAGTCGAAACTCTTCTTGGTCCAAATGTCTTATGCTGGGGAACGGACCTGTGGTTGAAAGAGCCGGATTCGAACAAATTTGTTTCCTGGCATCAGGATAACCAGTATTGGGGAATCAGTGGCACAGAGCTTCTGACTGCCTGGATTGCACTATCACCTGCAACTGTCGAAAGCGGCTGCATGCGAATGCTGCCTGGAAGCCATAAATGTGACGGACTTGAACACGTAGACACATTTCACAAAGACAATATGCTTACGCGCGGTCAGTCAATCTTTGAAATTGATGAAAATCAAGCCGTGAATATTGAAGTCGATACGGGAGAAGCCGTATTTTTCAACTATCGCATCGCTCACGCTTCTCATCCGAATCGCAGTCAGGAGCGGCGAATTGGCATTGCAATTCGATACATTCCTCCTAGTGTGAAGCAGTTGAAATCGGAATGGGACAGTGCAACGCTAATTCGTGGTAAAGACGAATTCGGTCACTTTATTCATGAACCTGAGCCGAAATTCGATTTTGATCCAGTCGCTGCCGAATTTCATAGGAAATCAAACGAAAATTATTTGAATATTCTCTACTCAGGAACCGAGTGGACAACTCATCGCACCTGAGCGCTCTGCATAAAATGCTAATTCACTTTAGCTGCAGACCCATTCACTGCCGCAATAGCTCTATTTAATAATGTTATTGATCACCGCGGACGAAGTTCATGAGGTTTGTTCTTATCTGGAACTGGTCGATTCTCTCGAGGAATTTCACAGGAATGCCCCCGCTGATCTGAAGGACATGCTGTTGTCCAGCGTTGAAAAAGACCCGAAATCAGACAATCACTTTTTGGTTCGAGCCGCCTGGAGCGGAGGAACAGCGCTCGGACTTAAGGCCGCTACCATCTTTCCAGACAATGTGGAAGACTACGGTCGACCTGCAATCCATGCCATTTATGCACTCTACGACGGCCGGAGCGGAGTGCCGGTCGCCGTCATTGATGGAACTGCAATGACCTATTACAAAACTGCAGCGGATTCTGCTTTGGGTTCAAAATATTTGGCAAATCCTAACGTATCCCGCATGGCGATGATTGGCGCGGGCGCGATGGCACCCCATCTGATCAAGGCACACTGTGAGCTTCATCCATCCATTCGGCAGGTCAGCATCTGGAATCGGACATTCGAACGAGCGGAAAAACTGGCTGCATCCCTAAATCTCAATCATATCGAAATCAGTTCAAGCCGTGACATTGAGGCAGCAGTTCGCAATGCAGATTTAGTCAGTTCTGCCACGATGACGACTGAACCTATTATTTCCGGTGAGTGGGTTTCACCAGGCACTCATCTTGATTTAGTGGGAGCGTACCGACTTGATATGCGCGAAGTTGATGATGAAGCGATTACAAAGTCAAGAATTTTCGTGGATTCGCGCAAGACGACGGTCGGTGAAATCGGAGAGATTGAAATTCCTCTTCGGAATGGAATCATTCGCGAGTCCAGCGTACTCGCGGACCTCTACGAACTCTGCTCAAAGAAAGCAGAAGGGCGAATTTCCGAACAAGATGTCACACTGTTTAAAAATGGCGGCGGCGGTCATCTAGATTTGATGACTGCTCAATACATCCACTCGAAAGTATGTTCGGTAACGGATTAAGATTTTCAGAAAAAAGATTTAGAATATTCTTGTGATGAAAAACTACTAGCGGGCTTAAAGTTGTGTAAGTACGAGTGAATTGAAGTCTACAAAACAGAGAATGACCAACACTCGCGCACAGAATCCGAGTAGAAATCAGCAGTCAGATCAGCCATTTTTAGCACTGCAAAGCATTTTTCAGCATATCAATATCTCTCGGATTAAATTTTCGATTGTTTTAAAACGCTTCTTCACTCGCTGTGGTGACCCTGTTGAAAAAGAGATTGATTTTTCAAACTCCTGACCGTCGTTCAATAGATTCATAAATTTTCGCTTAACTAGTCTATGTCTGCACTTTAATTCTCTAATTTCGATTGGCGAACATTTAGCTAACCCTACACCCCAAATTTCAAACAAAGCTTTGTTAACGGGTTTCCTACGGTCATCAACATTGAAGCGCTTACGAAAAGCGTCTGTGTCAAAAATTTCTTTCGCTGCTTTCATTGCCTTTATGAATGTTACTTCTAGTTTGTTTCGCTCATCTTGATTCATCTGATTAATTCTTTTCATTGCATCTACAAGATAACCGTCTAGATCATTGTTATGATAATTCTCCCAAGAATTCATATAAAACGCGAGAAATCGTAAAACGCACTCTCTATCTGCCATACGTATTTTTCCGATGGAATAGGCAGTGGCTTTAAGGAACTCATCGGACTCAGCTAACATCTTCAAGTAGTCACGCGCGGGCCCGGGGTTTAGGGCATGACGAATTTCTTGTCCATTCAATATCATGCCACCTGTATTAATACGATGAAAGATGTTGAACATAACTTCAACTGGCGTTCCCGGGTCGATTACATTTACAACCAGCTGAGTTTCGCTAATTCTTCTAAACATATTTCTTGGGATATCTTCAGATTTCTTGCCAATTAATTCTGAAAAATATTCAAGTCCAATAAGGGCGTATTTGCCTTTTATGAATTCATAAATTGCAGACATCCGTTGTACGCCATCAACAACCGCCCAATTTTCGAATTCATCTGCTGATACATAAAAGACTGGTATTGGGATTCGAAGCAACAGGGATTCAATAAGGCGACTTTTTCGGGCATCTGACCAAATTCCACGCAAACGTTGAAAATCAGGCGATAGATCAATTTCTTCGTATTGAATACGAGTAACAATTTGGTCAACAACGATATTGACAGTGCGCACCTTTATCTTCTCGGGATTAAAAGGACGTTTAATCTCAATATCATTCGGTTCATCATTCTCAACTTCAACTCCCTCACGAACATCCGTCTGGTTAATTTCATGAAAATTGTCAGTTTCAGATTCACGCACTTAAATTTCTCCTTTTGATTTTTTGATACACAGACTACATCAACTCAAGTTGAAGAACTATTTTTCGAAACCTTGCCTTGATCTTGCTAATAATCAATATGACTCTAAACTTGTTTCAGCGTAGTAGACTCATAGGGAAATTGGTTGATGATTGGCATCCGCATTCAACATCCATTGTAGCAATTGGACTTTCTATGAGCGAAGATTGAAGCGATACACAAATGTGCAAATGTACTCGTGTGTAGAGTCGAGGGCTGGCGCGTTTAGTATTAGGTTGAGGGGTTTACTGTTGCCGACGGCTTTCGCCTTTAGTCGGTGTCTCAATCTCAACCTTAACTACGTTTCCAAACCCCCGCTCGTCAAACCGGACGTGCGGATTTCCCGCATCCGGCTTTCGTTCAAGAATTATGCTTACGCCCACGGCAGGTTCTTCGTCTTCGGCGCCAGGCATACCAGACCGTGATCGTTCCACAGTCGCTTGTTGGAGAAACGCACGTATTTCCCCGCCTTTACCTGATGCTTCCGACTCAACCATTGGCGCAGCCGTTTGGTCGTATGACGATCTATCGCCGAATAGGCAGGACTGACCTGACCCAGATAGAAATAGTTCGACCAGCCGGACAGCATCCAGTTGAGACGTCTGACCATTTCCTGCGAATCCATCAATCCATACTTACGACTTGTTTGTTCGCTGACCTTGCGGCATAGACTTTGTACGCTTGCTTTGCTGGGACGAGTGCCGATGTATACGCTGCCGTTGGTACGGTAATTCCATCCGATTCGGTAGCCGAGAAACTTCATCGACTCCTGCGGACAGCGCAAACAGCGCGTTTTGTCGCGGTTGATCGGCAACTGCAACTGATTCATCATCCGTTCGACTGCCGTCAGCATCTGCCGTGCAGAACTTCTGCCGAAGATGCTCAAATCATCCGCATAACACACGATGTGCGCTCCAAACCGCTGGGCATAGCCCAACCGCTTCCAGCCGACAATGAAACGGCGCATGTACACATTGCTCAACAAAGGCGAAATCGGCGCACCCTGAGGCGTACCCTTTCGTTCCTTGCGAGCACGACATGTCGGTCCGCCACCATTGTCGTCCTTTGCAACGACCGGCATTTCCAACCACGCCTTGATCAGCCCAAGCATCCTGCCGTCACTGACGCGACGCGCCACGCTTTTCATCAACTGCGCATGTGGAATCTCACCGAAATAGTTGCTCAGGTCACAGTCCACAACTTCGTTGAAGCCATGGTTGAGTAGACCGTGCGCGCGTTTTACGGCATCGTTCGCACTTCGTTTCGCTCGGTAGGCATACTGTTCATCTTGTAGATCGGCCTCGAAAATCGGCGACAATATCAACATCGCCACCGTCTGCGCCACCCGATCCCGTATGCACGGTATCCCCAGTTTACGAAACCTGCCGGATTCCTTCTTGGGTATCTTCACCTCCAGAACCGCGCCCGGCTGGTACGTCCCATGTCTTAAATCCTGCGACAATTCCCCGAGCCAACGATCTACGCCCTTCGCTTCAATGTGTGCGAAACTCTCACCGTCCACTCCCGCAATGCCGCCGTTTCGGCGCACCATGCGATATGCTTCCCGCAGAAAATCATCGCGCCACATCTTGTCGCTCAACGTATAAAATCGAAACTCGGGTTCTGCCTTCGCTTTTGCATATAGAACATTCTGGAATTTCTGAACCTTGTTTGATTCTGATAGACTTTCGTCAGTAATCATTGCCTTGCTTCCTTCCTATCCTGTTTTGAACCAGGGCTCCTTTCCTCCGCCGGCATTACCCGACCTCTTCGGTACTACGAGCCCATCCGCCACCCGGACGACCTGACCTGTCCCTCGCGGGCTGTCAGTTGGTGCGTGCCACACCATCGCCAGGGCTTCCCGTGTTGCTGCTTCTTCCCTCTTCCATGCGTGCCCGCGCCAATACCCCGGCGAGAGTGGGCAGTGCTCTTGTCGCTCACTTCCTGTTCCCACTTCCAGTCTTCCCCTTATTCTCGGAGGGTCGACTCTCGCAATTACCGGTTTCGGGGCCTGCTCGGCGTTCACTCACGTTCCGGCCCACATGCTTGCTAAGTCGCTCAACCGCGACCCTTTTACACCAGAGTGCTTCAGTCCATGTCGTTACCTCCATAAACCGCCCTGGCTGCTACCAACCGGAGCGACAGTTGTTGTGTGGGTTTCGCACCCACTGAAAAGAAGCGCCTTTCCACGGCGCACAAGAATTCAGGGCTGATGCCATGAAAAGTCACCAGAAAATAAGGATTGAGATTACGGCTCAAGCTGTTTGTTATCGGCAAAACCACTGACGGGCTTGCTGTTGTGTGTGAATCATTTGAAAATGGCAGTTTATTGCGCTCGAATACGCTGCAGGCATTCAACGAGGCTTGATCTCGGAACTGGACACATTGATGGAGGTAGTGACGCGTCAATATATGAACTTGACCGCGTTCACACCGCTGATACTCTAAACGGTTCGGCCAGCGGTGTCGTTTCATTTTTTTCAAACAAGCATCTTGAGTGGAGAAAATGGGCCACCAATTAACGATATCACGCAATTTATGTTGCATGTTCGCTTCCTTTCTATGAGTATATAGTTAACTGTTTATATTTACTTTTTTTACTTTATCCAAAGGCCAATTCGAAGTGACATGAATATTTTAGGGGCATTGATTTCTGCATATGGAATTTGCCCCGCACAATTTATAATTGCTTTGGAAAAGGTAGATATGAATGAAACTCAATACGTAACGAGAGAAGAATTGAGCACTCAGACGAAGCTAGCCAAAGTTATTGGGACACTAAGTGTCCATGTAACACTAGCTAGAACCTCAATTGGCATCAGCTTTTTGGCTGTCTCCCTGATGGTAGGTGCGTTCTGGAATTTGAGGGCATCAATTGATGATCTAGGTGATAGACTCGGCTCCAATATCGCATCAATGAAAATTGACATTGCGGAATTAAAGGTCGCTGTTTCTGACCTTCGTTCATTAAAGACCGATGTTGCCGCATAAAAGACCGATGTTGCCTCCCTGCAAAGAGGCCAGGAACAAATTTTTGCGATTTTGAGAGAGGACTACAGAACGCAGTAATGCCTCGAGCCTGGAAGTTCAATACCAAAACGTTTTGCTAACGTGTGGATGCTTTGGATTGATATTCCTCAGTGCAAACTAAACGAAACATTCGGTCGCCAATCAAATGAAATCCCAATTTCAGATCCTCTGACGTCTGAAAAATGAATTTCACGCAAAGTTTGACATTGACTGAATGCCACTCTGACTGATTGCTGAACCAAGAAAATTCGTTTTAATTCGAATAAAAGCATCAAGTAGCAATAGTTCAGTTGCGATTGTGCAACCGCTGCGGCATCTCATCCCATGTTCGATGATCCAGCAGGCGTCCCGTTCGCTTCTTGAAAACTCCGCCCCATTGCTTGAAAAAAAACGGCACTTCGTTTTTTATGCAGTTATCCCGGATTTCTCTAACCCATTCGACTTTCATAGGTCTAGCTTTGGGCCCAGATTCCCCTCCTACTATTACCCAGTCAATACCTTGAAGCTGTAATCCTGGCAAGGGTCCCAATAGTGGTTCAAGCGACAGAAACTTCGTGTGAGCACCTAATTCCTTGAGAAGATGCAATCGTTTGATCCATCTCTCTGACTCAATACTTACACCAAACCAGACATTAGGCGGCCAGAATATTTCCTCATTCATCTGAACTGCACGAGCCGGCCGCTTAGTCAGAACTTGAAATGTGTGTTGGGATTCACGATTCATAACTTCAAAAACCGCTTCAATGAACCACTCAGGGACTGATTCATGGAATAAGTCAGACATAGAGTTAACGAACACCAAGCGAGGCTTAGACCATTTCGTTGGATCTTCTAAAACAGATTCATGAAGGGTAACTGAGAAAGCGTTTCTATATTTTTTTACTCCCATTGCCTTCAGTCTATGAGACATTCGTTCGGCATAACAGTTTTTGCAGCCGTGACTGACTTTCGTACATCCAGTAACAGGGTTCCATGTGACTTCAGTCCATTCAATCGAGGATTTCGCTGTCATGGTAATAAATTATCGAAGATTTGCCTCGCAATCTTTTTTCCAAAGACCGTTGCATGCCAGATTGCCAACGAAAAGCATGAACGCAAACAGCGTGTTTTTTTTGAATTCTTCAATGGTTGACGTTGCTCAAGAAGCCTAGGGCAACGATTTGATCTTATGAGCTTAGTTTAATCGTTTTGAATTGATTGATTTCCACCGTATTCGCTTTGTCCAAAAAGATTTCGACAAAATAACTATAGACAAAGCGACCCCAGTGGATAAATTGAAAAAATAAGAATGTTTGCATCAAGCAGCTAGTTTCGGAATTGCGGCAATATGTATTATGCTCGTTTACTGAAACAAACATGATTCTGGCACAATTGCCCCGAATCAGTGCAATAGGCTCGGATGTCTGACGTTTTCCAGAACTGCTATTAATGGAAGAACTGACTTTTTTTTGAATTAAAATGGTATACGGAGACGGATCAGTCGTCGCATCGCACATTAAATTGGTGGAAAGCATTGTCTTTACCCCGTTGCTAAAATGACTGAAACGGCTGGTGCGTGCATAGAAATGTACCCGTCAGAGATGGCGTGGACGCGCGACAAAATGCCGCATGATCGTGAACCTGTGTGTTCACCTTCTCAACTTCCTGCCGTTAGCTCCGTCTCCAATTTCGACCTCACCCATGGAAGCATCACTAAGGTAAGGGATCAACTGCAAAATTTGCAAGAATCAGCCATTATGCGTGCAATTTACAGAGCAGCGACTTGCTCTACTGGCAAAACAAGGGTCGATGTTCTTGACGGGACCATTGAACCACGAACATTAAAACTGGGAAGTCGTTGTTTCTCTCATAATACGGTTGATAGGGAATCACTCCAAACTGCGACGACCAAGTTACATCAAGCGATTTTGTTGGACCTGCAAAATTCAAACAAACGACTTCACAGTTAAGTGCGTAATATTACGAAATTTTGGTAAGTTATAGTGAATTTGCATCTTAAAGAAAATTTATTTTTCTCTCTTTGTTTGCGACAGGGCTTGAGAACTGCTTTTCACAAACGTCGCTGTATCGTGCCAAAACTCTACGACTGATGGTTTCTTGATCTTCGAAACTTGTTAATAACCGAAACCTAGGCTGTCATAATGATAAAGCGGGCGTAGTTCAATGGCAGAACTTCAGCTTCCCAAGCTGACTACGTGGGTTCGATTCCCATCGTCCGCTCCATTAAACGGCCGACGCTGATGGAGATTCCATCATTTCAGTCCATGAAATTCCGTTTCCAAAGCCATTTGGACCGGACCTTATTGCGTAAAATGCGAATCTATCGCTTAAATTTTGCAGTCGCTTCTTCGATGGAACGGTAAACGGCTTCTCGAATGAGTTCAGGATGGGCAAAGACGAAAGAAACTATGGGGAAAACACACGGATGCAGTGATGGAGTCAAAGAGCATAAGACAGGGGCACGGCGGTCTGCGACCGGTGTGCCCTTGCTGATTGCGTTCGGTCAATGTCGTTGGTAAGGCCAAGGCTGCCTGCCGTGAACGGGTTCGGATTATTTCGACTCTATAACGTATTTCTACTGATTAATTGTAAGTACAATACCTAGTTAACAAGCAGCACTGACAGGTATTTTTGCCCCTCTGTTGTTGAGAGGATCATTTGATTGCGGTAGATTCCGGTACTATTTGGAACGGAAGTGATTGCACCGTTTCCACACATGACCACCGACACATGCAGAAACGACCAATAAGACAAATTCGCCGGCTGAGAGAACACACGGTCTCATTAAAGGTCGTCATTCTCGTAGCAAGCATTCTGGCAAGCCTGGGTGTTGCCATGGCTGCGCCGTTGACGTTGACACTCATTCACGTCAACGACTGGGACCGGATGGATGGCGTCGATAACGCCGGCGGTGCCGCTAGGATTGCCACTGTGGCCGCGGAGGAGCGCACCCGGGCCGAAGCCAAGGGCGGTCTTGCCATCGTAACCTTTGGGGGCGACATGATATCTCCTTCACTGCTCTCGGGTATCGACCAAGGCGCGCACATGATCAATTTGGCTGACAGCATCGGTTTTGATGTCGCGGTCCTCGGCAACCACGAGTTCGATTTCGGTCCCGATGTTCTGCGCGAACGCCTCGCGGAGTCCAAGACGACCTGGTTGGCGGGCAATGTGAGTGTTGCGGGTCGGCCCGGTTTCCCCGGTGCCGCGGCTACGACGATGGTGGAAAAGGACGGCTACCAAATCGGCTTCCTCGGCTTGGTGACGCCGGAAACCTCGGTGATCTCGAAAGCGGGCCCAGATGTAAGCTTTGAATCAGTGACGGAAACCGGTGCCCGGTTGGCCGATGCGCTGAAGGCGGCCGGTGCCGACGTCGTCATCGCGTTGACACATTTAGAGCTTTCGACTGATCTGGAACTGTTACGTACTGTCGAGGCGATTGATGTGGTGCTGGGCGGCCACGATCATTTGCTGATCGCCCGCCATGACGGCCGGCAAGCTGTGATGAAGGCAGGATCCCAAGGACGTCATGTCGGTGTGCTGAACCTTTCAATGGACCGGGTTGTGAAGCAGGACGGTGCGCTTGAGACGGTTTGGAAACCTGAATTCCGGCTTCGTTCAACAGCAGGATTGGAAGGCGACGCCCTGATTTCAGCCATGGTGAGAGACTATCAGGCGCATCTGGACAAAACCCTCAATGTCGTGATCGGCGAGAGCGCGACGGAGCTTGACACGCGCCGACTATCCGTCAGATCGGGGGAGACCGCCTTTGGCAACCTGCTGGCGGATGCCATTCGGGCAGCTACCGAAAGTCAAATCGCGCTATACAATGGCGGCGGAATACGTGGTGACACTGTCTATCCCCCCGGAACCAAAATTAGCCGCAAGATCGTTTTGGCCGAACTCCCGTTTGGGAACAAGACGGTGATGCTTCGCCTCACCGGAGCTCAGGTCAAACAAATGCTGGAGACCGGCGTGAGCCAGACCGAGCAAGGCGGTGGTCGGTTCCCGCATGTATCTGGACTGGCGTTCTCGTTTGACGTGCGCAAGCCGGTGGGTGAGCGCGTGACCAGCGTCAGTGTTGGCGGCGCAGCTTTGAAGGATGATCGAAGCTACACAGTCGCGACTAATGACTTCCTCGCGCTCGGCGGTGACGGCTACACCGTATTTGGCGATAGCGAGATATTGATTGATTCCAGATCAGGTGGCTTGGTGGCTAGTCACTTGATCAACTACATCGTCGCTGTCGGCACGGTATCGCCGAGAGTAGAAGGCCGAATTCGGCGCGAAGACTGAGCGGCGGGAATCGCCCGACTCGATATTTTTTATTAGTTTGATTGTTTTGAGGAAGCTGATGAATCTATTGCTTACGGCAAAGAACGAGATAAATTCACTTGCAATAGACTCAATTCAGGTCGAGAAGCGGTAGACAGGACTATCGTTGTTGGTTTTAAGGAACACATGTTCAACAAAGTACCATCTTTACCGATAGCTAGTAATATCAATAATATACTGATTTGGCCTGTCTAGGAGGACTTTCCTCAAACGTGGTATGACATGTAAACCACCTGTCAGAGAAACACTTGGCTCGTTATGTTAGCAACTCTGGCTCGTCTAGAAGTATGATCGAGTTCCGTTGTGACGAGTTTTCCAGCCGCAGGTATCCGAACAGGATCTCTTTCTCGCCGGAGGAATGGTCGTTGATGTCGTGTTTCTGTCCGTCGCTCAAAGTAACAGAGAATTCTAATTCGTCTCGCTCGTTCGCTCTGACACCCTCAAACTCTTTCCCCTGGAATAATCGCCGAAATAACTCCTTCATCGTCGACTGTAGCACCTCCGATTTGGGCTCCCTTTGACCCGACTTCTCTCTCACCATCTGCAGCCCGAACTCGGTCGCCATTTGAGACCTGATGTTCGCGTATTTATTCGTACGGTTGTACAGAGCGCTCTGGCGTTCCTGTTCTTCTTGGGGCTTAAGGTTCAGATTCACTCCGCCGATCTGTTCTCGCCGGACAGCGTACTGAATATTCGGGAAATTAGCTAAATTCTCGAACCTGCTGGCTGAAAAATTTTTTAATTTCGGATTTGGGGGATTGGACTTCTGAAAATGCAGAAGGCTGCAAGGCTGTCTCGCTTAAAGTCTTGAGCTGCGATAGCTACCTGAAAATCTCGTGGAGAATGCCTTTGGTTAAGGGAAATTGCTAATGTCGATTTCTGCGTTCTGGTTTCGTTTCCCAAATCTCTGACTATTGCAGTTCGCGCGGGACCACAAAATCAATCAACTGTCCGGAACCGAGTTGCATCTGCTTCCACTTCTCCACAGGAACTTCGCACACCAGTGTTGCAGCGGTCGGGTATTTCTGAAATTTCGAATGCACCGGTCGCGTTTGGAGAACTGCACTTGCAAAATATCCAATCGCTGGATTGTGTCCAAGAATAAGCACCGGAGAATCATCAACGCTCGATAACGCTTTCACAATTGATCTGATCCCGCCGTGATACAGGTTGGATTCAAATCGGACGTCATACCTCCCGGGAATGCAGCGTTCAATCCGGCTCCACGTCTGCCGCGTTCTTACCGAAGTGGAACACAGCACGGTTCTTGGAATGTGGCCTCGCTCAGCCAGCCACCTGCCGATTGCGTTCGAAGCGCGCTTTCCGCGTTTTGCCAATGGACGTTCATGGTCATTTAGGTACGGCGAATCCCAGCTTGATTTGGCATGTCTCGTAATGATTAACTTCACGTTTCCTCTATATAAGCAATTAGTTTTGTGAATTCCTCCAATGCCTATCCCTTTCCCAGGACCACTGAAATTATTTTATCAGCTCCAAAGTGACGTCTCTAGAGTCCGAAGCGACCGCTGTCTCAGTTACCGCCGGATCACTCCATACAGGCTTCACGCTCCTTGCGCTTCAATTTTTCAGTGCTACACAAAATTTACAGCAACTGAATGCTCCCCCACGTCTTGGAGGACCGGTACTTTCACATCTAGTACAAGAGAACAATGGGTCACATTACGTTGGTGGAACAAAATCAATTGATTCGCACCTTCGGATGAATACATTCATATTGCGATAACTTGGAACGCTGATTCCGAAGTTATGGAACTCTGATTCTGATCAGCTGATTCACGGTTTCGAAAGTTTTCAGTGCAACAGCGATGATTTTTGCTTCAAGTCATGTCCTTGGGTCAAGTTTAAGTGTGGTTTCAATCGGCTTTGCCGAAAAAATTATTCTGACGATGTGGATAACTCTGTGTGCAGTCAGCGCCTCCACACCCGCGTCAATCGCACGCATTGCATCGTCTTCGCTCACGCAGTCAACTAAACTGGCGGGCAACAGTACGCTTGGGTCGCAACTGGCGACTTGTTGATAGCGTCGATAATTCCTTGATTAACTTTAATATATATTTGGTATTATTCAATAATAGTTCCTCATCCCGAATGTTGAAAGCCCAGAAACAGCCTCCATATTTAGTGTTCTCGGTCAATTCTCCTTAGTAAATGACAAGCCGCTGCAACTTCGTCAGCACTTTCCTCGTAATAGTATTTTCCAAATCGTAATACTTTTGAAGTCTCCGTGACAGAGGCTTTCCGCTTGGAACTTCGCAGGTGTTGTTGCCGCCACAGCGATGGAGCACCACAACGCCATCCTCCCAGATGATCAACTAATACTCCATGCATGCCGAGGTTTCGTCCGGAAACATTTCCATCAGCTTGAGCAACGAGATGTGGTTTCGGCGCGACTTGCTGTGCGCTTTTTTGGGGATTCATTTTGATTGCTCAATTGGTTAAACTAACGCACTGATGACTAAGGTATTTCAGTGGTTTATCAAATATATAATCATCTAAATCAAATCGCAGAAGAGCTTCGGCAACTAAATTGGACTCATGAAACGATCGACACTCTTTCCGTACGACTCGGGCTTCACACCCTGGATGGCGAGCCGCATGGACAGACGATTCTCACTGTCCCTATATGTACCGGAATCGACGCCACAAAAAAGCGCCAGTCGCCTGCTGGTCCTGGTTCATGGCACAAGTCGCGTAGACTGGATGCGTCACTGTTTCCGGGAATTCTCGGAAAGAACAGGCACTGTGCTCATGGCACCGCTGTTTCCGGTTGGTGCTAGTGACGCACACGATGTTCATGGCTACAAGTGGATTGACACTCATGGTGTGCGCTACGATCTGCTGCTACTCGATATGATTGACCAGGCCGCAGCCACTTGGGCGTTTGCCAAGGACAAATTCGCTCTTTTTGGATTTAGCGGTGGGGGGCAGTTCGCACATAGATTTTTATACCTGCATCCGAAACGCCTGTCGGCCCTGTCCATCTGCGCTCCAGGTAATGTGACCCTGCCGGATCCAAAACGACCTTGGCCGGCTGGCGTGAAAGGACTTGAGGAACGGTTCGGCATATCGTTCGATTCCGAAGCCGTGCACGCAGTACCTACGCACATGGCAATCGGTGATGCGGACACGGAAACATGGGAAATCGCCAAGTCTCCCGATGATCCGGTGTATATCAGCCGAGTCAATGATCTTCAAACCAATCGGATCGCAAGGCTGCAGCGGCTTAGAGATGAACTGCGGGATCGAGGCTCCGCCACCCTTCTTGATTTTGTGGAAGGGGCTGCCCACGACGGCCCAAATGTGGTTCCGGCGGTGATCCGATGGATGGAAAATAGTGCTGTGGAGGATTCGGACGTCAGCATCTGTTGAAACCCTCGCAGCGACTGAATTCCATCCCGCCGTTGCAGAATCAGCGGGTCTAGACAAATACGTTCGCTAAGCAATTCCCTCGCAGATGACTTTGGCTGTCACTACGCTGAGATAATCACGCCTCGAGACTTCACGCTGCAGGCAGTGAATGTTGTGAAATGACACGCCTGAGTGCCTCGGGGTCCCAGTGCGGGTTCGTTCCTATACATACGATCTGGCATGGCACATCCTTGTTAAAGTTATAAAGTTCCCACCGTCTTCCGACGGTTTGTAACGCTTTGACTGCACCGTCCGCTGTTTTCACAAATCCTTTGACTCGAATCAGTCCCAGTGCGGGGGAAGTGAGCGCTTCAGCGAATCTTTCCACATCGGTCACAATTTCCAACTCCATCGCAATACTCGAAAAAAGCGAAGCATGCGAAACGCTTCCATCTGACAGCCGACGATCGCTGTCTTGCGGTATGCCGAATACAATGGCCGGTGGCAGATTGGCACCGGAGGTTTCAATGATTCGAGCATCCGGATACTGCTTCTCCAGCCACCTGAGTGTCGCTGCACGAGAATTGTCTGCGACGAGATCAACTTTGTTAAGAATAACGATATCCGCATCCGTGAACTGGCGAGCTATGGTGTCGGAAAGGTAGGAATCCTCTGCGAGATGCAGCAGCGTCTCGGCGTCGGCCATGACAACTACGCCGTTCAGCGAAAATCCGTCGAGTATCTGGACAGTTTCGGCAACGGAGCCGGGAAGTGCGACTCCGCTCGCCTCGATTAGAATGTGATCCACTCTGGGCTCGACCGTCCCAATGTCCAATAACCCTGTTACCAGATCGTCTCCGTAGCTGCAGCAGATGCAGCCTCCAACCACATTGATCACCTCACCTTCAATGGCTTCGATCAGATCGCCGTCAATGGGAAGTTCTCCGAATTCGTTGACCAGCACTGCAAGCCTCCTGCCATCTGCATTACGCAGCAGATGATTGATCAGTGTCGTTTTTCCTGAACCTAGATAGCCACCGATCACAGTGACTTTTGTCACTTCCTCGTTTTTTGAGTGCTGCGCCATCAGACTTCAGCGGCTGCAAACACGCGCCCGTCCTGAACAGTTCCCCAAATTCGAACATCTTTGAGCCTCTTCCCGCCAATTCGGGTTGGATCGTCCTCGAGAACAGCGAAGTCGGCTCGTTTACCGCATTCGATTGATCCAATCTCGCCATCAAGCTTCAGAGTATAGGCAGCACCCAACGTTATGGCGTGCAGGGCAGCGTCTATACTGATGCACTCGTTCCGACCGAGAACGCGTCCTGAACTGGTCAGCCGGTTGATTGCACACCAGGCAGTGAATAGCGGACCAAGCGGTGTAATTGGCGCGTCGGAATGTATTGTAGTGGGCACACTGCAAGCCAGAGCCGTTGCACAGGCGTTCATGCGTTCGGCCCGTTCCGGTCCTACGGTATGCCTGCAATGCAGATCACCCCAGTAGTAAATGTGGTTCGAAAACAAATTCACGCAAACTCCGAGCCCGTGCATCCTGCGAAACTGTGCAGCATCGGCCAGCTGGCAATGCTGCAATGTGAAACGGTGGTCAGGAGCCGAACGCAGCTGCAAGGCATCCTCAATGCAGTCGAGTGCAAGCTCGGTTGCCTGGTCGCCATTTGTATGGGTGTGGACCTGCACGTCTTCTCTGAGTGCCAGTCGGTAAACCTCTTTTAATTGTTCAGGCGGCAGGTACCAAAGCCCGTTGGGAGAACCGTTGAAATACCCGGGCTTCCGAAGTCTCGCGGTGAACCCCTGGATGGAGCCATCTGCAACCACCTTGATTGCCCCCAAGCGCAACCGGTCGGTACTCTGTTCGAGCAGTTCGTGTGCTCGGTGAATCAGGTTCGGAACCGTAATATTGACCAATTTACGAGCCGCTGCGATTCTTACCGGGAAATCTTTTTCCCCAGTGACACGGAGCATCATTTCCACCGCGTCGTCGGATAAGAGAGCGGCGAGGTCGGTTGCTGTAGTCACACCACTTCGGATGCACTGTCGTGCAAACTGCCGAAGTCCCAGCTCATCCCGACCGAGTTCTTCGCGGAGGAAGCCGACATGGCGATTCGCCGCCGACATGACTTCGTGTCCTCTCAGTTCGCCGGTTGGCAGACCATTTTCATCTAAAGGAATCCCTCGATGATTCAACCCGGTGCGCAGCAGTCCGGACAGTTCCAGAACTTTTGTATTCACGTTGAGAATATGACAGGATGCATGGAGAATTCCAATCGGACGTTCGCTGGAAACCTGGTCGAGATCGCGCCTGTCCAGACACTCTCCGTTAAAAAAGAGTGGATCGTATCCCCAGCCCGCGAGCGGTGCCCCAGGATCGTTGAGACCCACCTCGACTTCCCGCAGGCGATTCAGCAGGAGAGCATTGGAAGAAAGCCCCCGCCAAACCACTCCATCAGGGTCGATCCGATCGAAGGGGCCGCAGTAAGCCCGTCGCCAGAAAGCGCCTTGCATTACGTGACAGTGTCCCTCGACAAGACCAGGCATCAGCACCTTGTCGGACAATTGCGTATCGAGTACAGATCTTCCGAAACCGGGCAGCTCTTCCGGGGTGCCAACACCAACAATCCTTCCGTTCCGTACCGCGACGTGTGTCGCTGCCGGTCGAGACGGATTCATAGTGATGATCTTTTTCGCTCTATAGACGGTAATCAAATCGCGGTCTGCTGATCTGCGTAATCATCAATTTCATACGGAGGGATGCCGTCATCGCTGACTCGGTGGCAGCTGACCCAATGGTGGGGGAATATCTGGCGATGAACCGGAGCCTTTTCGCGGCAGATGTTACGAACAAACGGGCAACGGCCTGCAAATCTGCAGCCCTGCGGAAGATCAATCGGACTTGGCGGATCTCCCTTCAGCCTGACTCGATGCTTGTTCTTGTCTCTTCGCCTGTCCATTGAGGGCACAGCTGAAAGCAGTGCCCATGTATAGGGATGAAGTGGTCTTTTGAACAGCGCGATGCGATCAGCCTGCTCAACGATCTCGCCAAGATACATGACGCCGATGTCGTCACAGATATGTTGAACGACACCGAGATCGTGGGAAATGAAAAGGTATGTAAGGTGGAATTCCTCCTGCAGTTTGCGAAGAAGATTGAGTATCTGGGCTTGGATCGCGACATCAAGCGCCGAAACTGGCTCGTCGCATACGATGAGATCCGGCTGGCTCGCCAACGCGCGGGCCACACCGATACGCTGGCGCTGCCCTCCCGAAAACTGATGCGGAAACAGTGCCCGCTGCTCCATGCGCAGCCCCACTTTTTGAAAGAGGTCGGCGACGCGGCCGTCCCGTTGATCACGATCCCCGATGTTCATAAGATCAAGCGGTTCCCTAACGATGGCACCCGCTCTCATGCGAGGATTGAGGGATGAATAGGGATCCTGGAATATTATCTGTACGCGCCTTCTCAGTTGCATGAGTTCATTCCCCTCTGCCTCTGAAAGTCTGCTCCCTCTCAGTTCGATTTCACCTTCCATGATGGGCACGAGGCGCATGATGGCCAGAGCGGCGGTCGACTTGCCTGACCCCGATTCGCCAACGATTCCAAAGGTTGTCCCTCTCGGGATTTCAAAGCTGATCCCGTCAACCGCATGCAGCCACTTGCGACTTCCAAACAATTTCTCTGACTTCGTCTGGAAGTAAACCTTCAGGTTCCGGACGCTAAGCAGCGGTTCTGACTTTGAGATGATCATATTCGCGTCCCGAGCTCGTCATTTGACAACCAACACGCGGTTAAATGTCCGTTGGCTGTCTGGAATGCAACGGGTTTGTCGGTTGTGCAGGCTGGCATACTGAATTCGCATCTGGGTTCAAAGGCGCAGCCGGCGCTGAGTTCGGTCAGCGGGGGCACGATTCCAGGGATTTCTTTGAGCGGCTGCCGATCCGCTTCAATGCCGAACTGCAGCGTTGGCACGCAGGAAATCAGCCCCCGAGTATAGGGATGCTGAGGTTCCTGCAAAATGTCATCAACTGCTGCTAATTCGATGACACGACCAGCATACATCACCAGAACGCGATTCGCCATCTCTGCAATCGCGCCCATGTCGTGGGTGATCAGGATAATGGCCATTTTGCGCTCCCGCCTGAGCTCCAATAGAAGATCGAAAACCTGTGCCTGCACTGTAACGTCCAGCGCCGTGGTTGGTTCATCGGCTATCAGGATCTCCGGTTCGCACGCCAAAGCGATCGCGATCATAGCGCGCTGGCGCATTCCCCCTGACAGCTGGTGGGGATATTCATCAATACGTTTCTCTGGCAACGGTACATGAACTTCCCGAAGCAATTCAACTGCTTTGTCAAGAGCTGCATTGTGGGACAAGCCCTGGTGCAGCACGAGCGCCTCGGCGATCTGATCTCCCACCGTGAAAACCGGATTTAGTGCGGTCATGGGCTCTTGGAAAATCATGGATATTTGATTGCCGCGGACCTGGCGCAAGCGTTGCTGTGGGGAATCCAGCAGGTTTTCTCCCCGGAAGATGATCTGCCCTCCGACTACCTCGCCAGGCGGATTGGGTATCAGCCCCATGACCGCGAGTGCAGTCATGCTTTTGCCGCATCCCGACTCTCCTACAATACCCAGAACTTCTCCTTGGGACAAAGTGAAGCTGACTCCGTCCAGAACATGCGCGATACCGGCGCGGGTATTGAAGTTTACACTGAGGTCACTAACCTCCAGCAGTACGGAACTCTCAATTTTGGAATCCATCACCGCTCCCTGAGTTTTGGGTTGAGTGCGTCATTGAGTCCGTCACCAATTAGACTGACGCTGAGCACCGAAAGAAAAATGGCCGTACCTGGAAAGGTCGTCGCCCACCAGGATTCAAAGATGTATTCCTTGCTCGCACCTATCATCAGCCCCCAACTCACGACGTTCGGATCACCGAGACCGAGAAAGCTCAGACCTGCCTCGAAAAGGATCGCTACGCCGATGATCAGAGTTGCGGAGATAATCAGCGGCGGCAGCGCGTTTGGCAGGATCACGATCCAGATCAGGCGTTTGTCGGTCGCACCGATAGTGCGAGCGGCTTTTACGTATTCCATTTCACGCAGACGCAGGAACTCTCCGCGGGTAAGTCGGGCTGTGGACTGCCAGGCGGCTATGCCAATGGCGATGGCGATCATTTGAAGCGACGGGGTGAACAGGGCCACCAGAACCATGGCCAGTATTAACGACGGAAGCACCTGAAAGAATTCCGTAATACGCATCAGTATCTCGTCAACCAGGCCGCCATAGTAACCGGCATAAGCGCCAACGACCAAACCGATTGCGACAGTCATGAGCGCCGCTGACATCCCTACCGCCAAGGTCGCTCTTCCGCCACTGATCATTCCCGCTAGGATATCTCTGCCGACATGGTCAGTACCCAAGGGGACATTGGGGTCCACGCCAGGAGGAGTAAAGGGCGCTCCCCTGATCGAGAACGGATCTACCCCGTACAAACCTGGACCGAAAATGCTTATTAGAACTATGACCCCCAGAATGATGAGTCCCAGAATAGCTGATCGATTGCGCAGAAACATGCGCCATGCTTCGCGCACAGGGCTTTCCGCCCTGATTGAGGAAGTTTCTGTACGTGTGGGACCTTCAGCCATGGATACTATCTCTTGGAACTTACAAAGAATGGTTGACGGCTTCGGCCACGCCATATCTTCCTGATAATTCAACGGAGCTAAAGCCAGAACTCCTCTCCTGTCCGATCGCCCGAGTTCCCAAGGCAAAAATGTTTGATGAGGCATTGACATCCGCATTGGTCGAGTGTCCGCAAAATAGGCACCTGAACTTCGACTGCGTCTTGCGATTGTCCTTGTTGAAGTGCCTGCATTGATGACACATCCGACTCGTCATCTTCGGGTGAGCCGCGATCAGACCTGTTGCTCTGCGCTGAAGTTTCTGACGAAACCCGCTGCAGCCGGTCTTCAGTAATTCCCAACTTTTCTCAAGAAAATGATTCCAGACGTATTGTGCTGCACCTAAACCCTGAGTCAGAGCGTTCCCATTGCCGCACGTCTTTGAGAAATGACAGAAGGTGAATTTTCTGCGATCAGTTATTGATGCCATTGTAAGTTATTGTTTTTAAATTGTAGATGGTTATGCCAGCTGATCTTTGTAAGTTCCTATCTTCTCTTGATTTTGATTCTGGGATCTGCCAGACGATAGCAAAAGTCCGTCAGAAGGTTGGCGACGATTGTCATTACAGCAGAAAAAAACAAAAGGCCCAGAATAGTCGGATAGTCGCGCCTCAACAGTGAATCAAATGCCAAAGTTCCGAGTCCAGGCCAGTTGAATACAGCTTCAACTAGAACCGCTCCAGACAGCACGTTGCCGAAATGCAGGCCGGTAATAGTAATGATTGGAAGAATGGCGTTACGAAGACCGTGCTTGAAAAAAACGACATTTTCAGCGACACCCTTTGCCCGTGCGGTACGGATGTAATCTGATCCCATCACCTCCAGCATGCTGGCCCTGGCCATCCGACTATACTGGGCGAGATAGATCAGGGCAAGTGTGATCGCTGGAAGTACCAGGTGATGGGCTATGTCGAGTGCGTGACCGAGACCACCCACAGTAAGCGTTACGTCATAATAACCTGAAACTGGAAACCATGGAAACACGAATGCAAAAATGATGATAAGTATCATTCCCGTCCAAAATGGCGGTGCAGAGTAACCGACCAGAGAAAAAACGGTGATGAAATTCGAGAACCATCCTTCGGGCTTGCGCGAAGCCAGCACACCAAAAGCTGTACCAACGAACAGCGCGAGGACTGTCGCAGCAACAATCAGCAGGATCGTTGGCCACATCCGAGAGACAACAAGTTCCACCACTGGAGTATTGAAATAGTAGGAATATCCGAGGTCGCCCTTTACCGCGTTGCCAAGGTAAATCCAGAGCTGCTCGTAAAGTGGCAGGTCCAGACCGTATTCTTTGCGAATGGCATCAATGATTTCCTGAGTGATCCCCCCGGATTCCCCTGCGATGACCTCCGCGGGATCTCCGGGCGCAAGTCGTACGAGGATAAAATTGAGCACCAATACTGAAAATACGACCGCAAACGCAAACGCAATGCGCTCGGCGATCATCTTCAGGGCAGATAACATTTGTCAACTCCCACTGATGTTTGCATCTTGACTGCCTTGAATAAGGAACCGGGAAGATCGATCTTTGGACATTCTATTGCTTGAGATAAACCTCATCCATTGGCGCCATCGCTCCCCAGATTGTCAATGGCGGGTTTTCTACAATTTCGTTATAGACTGTGTGATATGGAAGCCCGTACAACCAATATACGGGTAGTTCGTCGGTTACGATTTTCTGAAATTCGAGGTAAAGTGCTTTGCGCTTTGCAAAGTCATTTTCCTTGCCTGCAGAGTCCAGTATCCGATCGACATCGGGGTTGGAATAACTCTGAGTATTCGACCAGATCACGCCTTTTTGGATATTTGAAGTGACATAGGTTCGATGCACGCCGATCACAGGATCGCCCCAGTTGAACACGACATCAACAGTCATATCGAATTCGTGGTTCTTGACCCAGTTCGCCCATGTAGGAAAATCCGGCGGAATGCGCAGATTGACGTCAATGCCAACCTCGGCGAGATGAGGCTTGAGAAACTCAGCAACTTCACGTTGGGACAGGAGAGTGTCAAGCGTAACCTGGAATCGCATGCCATCGTCCTTTCTGGGATAACCTGCCTCGTCCAGCATTGCATTTGCCTTGTCGGGGTCGTAGTCGTAACGTTCGGCATCCTGGTCAGCGAACGGATTGTCCATGGCGATGGGACCATAGGCCGGCTTGGACAGTCCAGCATGGAGCTGTTCGTTGATGAACTTGCGGTCAATGGCGTAGGCAATCGCCTTGCGAATTTCTTTTCTGCCTAGTATCGGATGATTCAGATTAAATGCCAGCCATGAAATCGGACCGACTGCGGCATATCCACTCGGTGTTACATTCAGGTTTTCATTTTCTCGGAGGCGGGCAAGTTCCCGAGATTTTGTGTTGAACGGTCGCAGGTGAATATCACCCCGCTCTACGTCAAGCGCGAGAGCGTTGGAATTCTTGTTGTACTTGAAGACGATCTTTTCAAGATAGGGTTTGCCTTCGAGAAAATAGTCAGGATTCCTTTCAAGTACCAAATGCTGTCCTTTTACGTATTCGACGAACCGAAAGGGTCCAGAACCGATCGGTTCGAGATTCTTAGGATGCGTTTTTACATCCTCGCCGTCGCCGTACACATGCTTGGGTATGATTGCGCACAGTGACGAGGACATGGCCAGCAGAATTCCGGGATGTGGTTCAGTCAGCCGAAGGATGGCAGTGTGGGGGTCTGGCGTATCGACCGACGAAACCCGGTCGAACATGCTTTTGAACGGATGATTGTTCTTGATCGCCTCAATGGAGAATGCCACATCTTCTGATGTGATCGGTTCTCCGTCATGAAATTTGGCGTTCCTGCGCAGGTTCAAAGTGACGCTTAAACCGTCTTCGGAGACTTCCCAACTCTCCGCCAGGTAGGGCTGCGGATTCCAGTTTTCGTCAAACCTGAGCGGTGTCGCAAAGATCTGCGTTCCAGGCATTCCCGTCGCAGTTCCGGACTGGACTGCCGGATTGAGATGCCGCGGAGTGGACGTCGCGCCAATGACGAGCGTGCCGCCCATCTGGGGTGTTTCGGCAAAGGCAGCCGCCATGGAGCCTATGCTGACTGCTCCGAATACCGCCACAATGGCGGTCAGAATAATTCGTTTAGAGGATACAAACATGTTTCCCACCTCCAGTAGGTGCCTGTTACAAAGGCGTAAATTTGTTACTATATATGCAATATTTCGATAATATGTTGATTGATACCTGATTTGTCAATGTTAAGCGATACAGACTAATACAATCATTTCATAGCAATTATAATTGAATTTATAGGAATTTTATACGCTTCTGTGAATTCAATGTCAATATTCTAATTATGATAAACTATGCATTTATTGCATAACATCATATTTCCAATTCTAGAAGGATCTAACTGTGGAACTCAAATGGCTTGAAGATTTTCTGGTGCTTGCCACTACGCGGAGCTTCTCCAAGGCTGCGAAAGAGCGCAACACCACCCAATCCACTCTCAGCAGACGAATTCAACAACTCGAGGACTGGCTTGGCGTCAGATTGATTGACCGAAGTTCTCAACCGGTTGGCCTGACACGGGCGGGCAGTCATTTCTACAGGCAGGCCGTGGAAATCGTCCGTACGACTTACCGCGCCAGGGTCGGTGCACGCCGAGTTGGTCTGCAAAGAGCAGAGACCTTGCGGATTAGCGCACAGCACGTGCTCGCACGCCATTATCTGCCCGGTCTGATGGCGGAAATCGAACGAGACATCGAGGTTGGCAGTTTCATACTAAAGTCTGACAATCTTGATAACTGTCTGGACAATCTGATCAACGACGAAATCGATTTCATGGTCTGTTTTCATCAGCAGACAATGCCGGATCTCGTTGACCTTATAGGTTACGATTTCCTCAGAGTCAGTTCGGAGCAATTGATTCCTGTCTCTATACCGGACGATGGTGGAAATGCGATGTTCGCACTCCCTGGAACCGCCGAAAATCCTGTCCGCTGCATTGGGTTTTCATCCGAAAATCCACTCGGATGGCAGCGTCAGGCACGCATGACCACCCAGGACGTTAAACTGCATATCAATCCCGTTTACGAGTCAACCATGGGAGAGATCATCCGTGACATGGTGCTTGACGGGCGCGGTCTTGCCTGGCTGCAGTCGATGCTCGTCGGTGAAGACCTGAAGACCGGCCGACTTGTGCCGGCCGGTGACAAATCATGGAACCAGTCAATAGAAATCAGGGTTTTTCGTACCCGCGCCACCGGGAGATCGCTTGTGGAACAGGTCTGGAATTTACTCTGTGAAATGCATTTGCCTGCGCACACTTCCAGCTGAATGCCGATGTCCTTTTTGAGTGCCAGCACGCGGTGCACCGAAATGTTTCAGCAATGATGACTTGTAGTGTTGCGTTCATAAATTGTCTCTAGAGAACTCTTACGAATTCCTAGGTTTCAGTACAGTCATCCGCGCGTGCCTGCATTCGTCCGCGGGCGCTGTCCGCGCTATGGAGCTCGGCTTTCTTTTTCACCGAGGTCTCGCTTGAATACTTACGCCCTTCATCCAATGCCGCATTTTCTGAAACTGAGTGAGGACATCGTCAGAACGGAGTTTCAGAACGGATTCCTCAATTCTCATCCAGATTGTCGCTCTGCATAAGCTTGATTTTGCCTCTTTAGAACTACTGCCGCAGTCGCCCCAAACCTGCGCAAGTTCTTGGTTCTGATCGGTTCAATTGGAAAATGAAAGCATTTCTGCAGTGTGGGGAACAAATTTCCGATCAAAGTGACCTAAAGCGGTGTTTTTTGCCGTAATTATTTGAACCGGCTTGGCTTCGCTCCGTCGCGGCGAGTAGACGGATTGACTTTGCATCTATTCTGTGTCGTGTTTGTCAGGCGCCGTGCGATGATGTCGAGCGGTTTATTGAATCCAGCTCGACAACTTCTTTTCTGATAAAGAAGAGCAAGAATCAATCGGCTTTTCACCAAACGAATACACAGAATAGAAATTCTATATCAGTTACCTATGAGCTCTGAGAAGGCGGCCGCGACGAGGGCAGGCACCTTACTGCCCGTCAGTGTATTCGAAAAGGCATCTGGATTAATTTTTTCAGAATCCGTCTAATTTTAAAGGTGAATGGATGCAAGAGTTCATTGGCTTTGAACCCCGGTCATAGTGTTTTGCTTGGAGCGAGCTTTTGGATTTCTTCAAGGTATACAGCAACATGATTGTAAAACACACATTGTTGTGGAGCGAAGAGGCAGGCGAGAAGATAACGAACTGGAACTTGCCTTTCGACGGATTTGTGATGGCGAGAATTATTGGGGTAAGAGATTCAATTTTGAGATCGTATTTGCAGATAAGAAAATAAATTCAGCTGGCCTCCAATTAGCTGATTTGATCGCTCGTCCTATAGGTTTAAGAATCATCCGACCAAAACAAACAAACCGAGCATGGAATATCATTGAACCAAAGTTTCATAAAAATAGAGGGGGCGAAATCTCAGGCTGGGGTCTTAAAGTCTTCCCTAGATAAACGAAAAGCCCTGAGCAATCCCAGAGCCAATCGCCGACCGGGAACATCCCCCAATCCAATTCTCATATTGTAAATCAATAGTAATGATTCGTCAAATATTGTAATTTGAATCGTAACATTCGAAAATTTTTTCGGAGCTGATTCAGCGTAATAACTCCATTAATTTGCAAATGAAACTGAGACTTATCATTTTGTGAAGGTGATCGTAATGCATTCGACTTCTTTCCATGCTTTCGATCAAGATCCATTGATTTGATTGCAACGTACTAGTTCGAGACATTTGAACCATTCAAACACTTAAACAACTTGAGTACTGACAATTTGCGATTCGACTCGATATGCTTACGGAAACGCGTCAATAATACTCAAAATTCAAATTGACTTTCGGGTCCATGGATTTACAGATTTGACACTAACACTACGGAATTCCTTCTCGTTGCGTGTAAAAACGGTAAGTCTGAGATATTTCGCTGTACTCGCTATCATTGCATCTAGAAGGTGATTGTCAAGAGGTTTACCACTTTTGCGTCTAACTTCCATGATTTAGGCGCAAGTCTGAGGGTGGTTTAATGTCCAATCAAGAATTCGATCAACAGACATCTCGTCCAGCATTCTATAAAATCGCTCTGTAAGGATTTTGCGACGCTCACCAAGGTCTAGCTGACTAATTCCATTGAGGACTTCCCAGACAGAAATGATCGACAAACCGACACCTTGCACGACAATTTCCGCGACAATTTCAACCACAACTTGATTTGGATTGGCGCGCATCATCTTGGCGACAATATTTGCGTCCAAAATCCAAACAACAGGTGCAGTCATTTTTTATTTTCATCCTGAAAAAATAACGGTTGACAGCCGAACCATTCATTCAGCGGTAGATCAATACCGTGCTCCGGTCCGAAATATCGTCGAAAAATTTCCGATGGTTTGGAAATCCGTTGCGAATTTTCGCGATTTTTCCGAATTAGTCGTCGGACGAACTCTTCCATTGAAATACCTCTGCGGTGCGCCTCTTGCTGAAGCCAAGACTTGTCTATAGGATCAATGTTACGAATTGTGATGGTAGTGCTCACTTCCTTTTTCTCAGAGTAAAAAAACAAATTCATTTGTATTGCAAGAAATATGTTAAGGGAATTTACTCTAGAGTTCCAAATGTAGTCGAACCATGTCTAAACTGCATTTCGAGTTCAGTCGATTGGATAAGACGACTCTTCGTGTGACGTAAATTTCAGAATCAGAACTAGCAACAACATCGGTAGTAAATCAGGGGATTCCGTCTCCGAAACGCAGGAAGTAGTTGGGGCAACGGATTGAGGCGACTGCTGCAAATGCGGTCTGCAATACCGCGAAGTCTATCTACATAGACGGCGTATTGTGCTTCGACTAAATCGAAAAAGACGGCGAACGCGTTCAACAGCAACCGAGTAAACGACAGCCAGACACATCCACCCTTGACCAAGTCAAAATCAACAACTCCCTGCAATGAGAAATGGTTGCAGTGTACATCAAGCAATGGTAAACATCTGCGACCAATCGAGCTCTTTTATTATTTCCGTAGATTTGCGCTCCGAAATACTTGCTCCTTCCATTTTAGCTATGCCAACCAGGGATTGATTGTCCTCAATCCTGCTGCCTCGAATGGCAACGTGTCCCGTGTTGCAACCATCATTGAGTTGGCCGCTGCTGTCGCAGCAATGTAACCGTCGAATGCTGAAATTGACCGACCAGCTGATCGCGCATTTGCCATCAACTCCGCATAGGCTTGAGATGCAGCTAAATCGAACGCCAGTACGCGGCCAGTAAACAACGGCAAAACTTCCTGCTCCAGACCGTTGTGCAACAACTCTCGGCGACGACCCTCGGGCAGAGACCGCACCCCAAAGCGCATTTCTGCGACAGTAATCGTGGAAATGTACAGAGTCTCCAACGCCTGTGCGTCTAGCCATTCGACAACTCGTGGTTCTGGAACACGATGCAAGGGTTCAGAAACCACGTTTGTATCAACCAGAATCATTCGAGATCAACCGGCTTGGCCGATTCGTGATCGCGATAAGTAAAGGTTTTGAATTCTTCATCCGTTAACTTGAACCTACGGCCGACATCAGACAGTTTCGAACCCAATCCTATTCGCCCTTCCGGCACGACCGCTTCCGCTAGGATGGCGCGCACTTCGGCTTCGGTGCTCCGGCCGCGCATAGCTGCTCGCACACGCAGTGCACGATGCACCTCATCTGGTACCTTGCGAACGGTAAGAACAGCCATAATTCATAATCCTGTTTTGCTTTCGTTGCATGCATTATACGATTATGACAGCATGCAAACGTGGTGTAGTTTGTCGCCATAATACGAAGGGAACCGGAAAAGGTAATACTTTATCGGCGTCTAAAGGAGAGTTAGTTCGTAAAAGAAATCGCCAGACTGCGCCCAATCACATGCAAAGGTGTTCTAGTGGCTGCCCTCAGAGCGGGCTAAGCATTAGCGATTCAGTAAGACTCTAAGCTTTACGGCGGCGTTCCGACGACTATTCCGCTTTGTAGGATATGCAGCTCGTATGAACTCAATAGGAATCACCTAGAATTTTGTCTTCAAATTCTTGCGCAGTCTTACTCGAAAAACTGTCCCCATCAGGGTGAGGCGCACCTTTGTTGCGACAAATGCTGTGCCACAAAAGTATTTCATCAAATGTCGCACGACCGCGTTTTCGAAAGCTCCGGCGTCCATACCCTCGCCAACATTTGTTCAACGTGTCGACAACATAAAAAAAATCGATGTCACCATGAATGCCGCTTGTAACTTCATATAGTCCGGGATTGGTTCCTGGATACGGCCGACTGAATCTAGTCGGCATTTTCGGCTCAACTTCGAACGTTTCATTATTGCGAGTGTATGTGCCAAAATTCATGTGATCGATTCCCAAAAAAATCAGCCAAGAAGCGATCGATCCCGGATTTTCAGGTATCCGCTCTTCTTTCAACCATTTGACAATGCGATCGAGATCATACCTTAAGTTGGTTGGCCATCCATCACAGTGACGATAAACCATAACCTTAATTTCGCCTCCGACAATTGCAACATTGCACCTTGTACTCATAACTTGCCTCGTAATACAGGTTGTTCCTATTTTCAATAATTTACTAACTTGCCATTTTCAAAGTCAACTATTAATTTTGAGCGGCAAACGATTACGGATTTCTATGAGCATCTTGAACAGCATACGACGACCACAAATTTGAAAAGCAGTATGCCTATCGAATAATCAGCCCTCCATGGCACAATCATTCGTCAACTAAATCCATAGAGCGGGCGAGTGCCATGGCATCAATGTCAAAACCTGACGCGTCAGCTTCAATTTGTTGCTGAACCAGTGCCAGGTTGACTGTGCTGCACCCACTCTCTCTGAAGTATTCCAATTCCAAGCTACCCAGGTTTGTTGGAATTCGGAACTCCAATTAAATTAAATGTGGTCGCTGCCAAGGCATCGTGGCGCGTTTACATGCCCATCACAGAATACATTATCATCGCCAAAAGCAGCAAATCAGCTGTGACGCCAACCCCAATGTGAAAACTTCTTTTTCACCTTTTCCGGGGTGGCAATTTGGGAAATTCTGGCATTTCCACTCACTTTTTCGACATCCAGCCATAGCAGCCGTTTGATTTCCGGCAAATGTATTCCGCGCCTCCTACCTTGAGCTAATTCCTCTGCAACTGCCAAGGAAATCTGCACAGATTCGAATAAATCCTGTAGAACGTTTAACAAACCCACCTGATGCAGGCAATGTAACGGAGAAGTGTTACAAATGGCGACTCGCACTCAACAGATCGTTTTGCAATTCTTCCTCCGACAGTTTAAATGTGTCTACTCCGTATTCCGCCAATTTAGTTAAAAACACCGGCTTGGGCACTCTAGCAAATTCTGCAGCCGCACCAGCAGACAATCGTTCCAGTTCATAAAGTTTAACGGAAATGAGCATTCTCGCTTCCTGCCTGAACTCTTCAGGAGTCAAGTTCAATGCCAGTAGAATTTTTTCGCTGTAATTAATGGTTAACGATTTCGACATTGTCAAATTCCCAATATTTGTGATTCTTCAGTTCTGAATTAAATTAGACTTTTTCATTAATTCTCATCTATTGCATAAACGCTACGCTGATTTCGATCTATTAAACTTGGAGCAGATTTATCGAAATAAGCAGAAAGCACTGCATAGCAATACTACATTCGTTGGCCTCACTAGTGGGCGATAGAATCGCACCAAGTTCCTCTGACAAAGTAGCATTTTAATTTTACTGGTGGACATGATCGCAATGTATTCGAAACATGTTTAGACTGCATTTCGAGTTCAGTCAATTGGATGCTACGACTCTTCGCTTGACGAAAATTTCAGAATGAGAACTAACAACAATCATCATATGAAAACTAGGGATTCCGTCTCCGAAACGCAGGATGGAAGCAGTTGGATCAGCGAATTGAGGCGACTGCTGCAAATTAGATTCGCTTTACTGCGAAGTCTATCTAAATAGAAGACGCATTGTGCTTCGATCAAATCGTAAAAGACGGCGAAATCGTTCAACAGCGACCGAGTAAACGACAACCAGACACATCTGCCCTTGACCAGGTCAAATTCAACAACTCATTGCAATGGGAGATGGCTGCAATGTACATCAAGCAATGGCAAATATCAGCGACAAGCGAGCTCTACTATTTTTTCCGTAGATTTCGCTCCGAAATACTTACTCCTTCCAATTTAGCTATTCCACCCAGGGATTGACTGTCCTCAATCCTGCCACCTCGAACGGCAACGCGTCCCATGTTGCACCATCATTGAGTTGGCCGCTGCTGTCGCCGCAATGTAACCGCCGGCTGTTGCAATTGACCGACCATCTGATTGCGCATTTGCCATCAACTTCGCATAAGCTTGAGATGCAGCTAAATCGAACGCCAGTACGCGACCAGTAAACAACGGCAAAACCGCCTGTTCCAGACCGTTGTGCAACAACTCTCGGCGACGCCCCTTGGGCAGAGACTGCACCCCAAAGCGCATTTCCGCGACAGTAATAGTGGAAATGTACAGAGTCTCTAACGCCTGTGCATCCAGCCATCCGAAAACTCGTGGTTCTGGAACGCGATGCATGGGTTCAGAAACCACGTTTGTATCAACCAGAATCTTTCCAGATCGACCGATTTGGCCGATGCGTGATCGCGATGAGTAAAATGTTTTGAATTCTTCATCCGTTAACCTGATCCGACGGCCGACATCAGACAGTTTCGAACCCAGTCCTATTCGCCCTTCCGGCATGACCGCTTCCGCTAGGATGGTGCGCACTTCGGCTTCGGTGCTCCGGCCGCGCATAGCTGCACGCACACGGAGCGCGCGATGCACCTCGTCTGGTGCCTTGCGAGCGGTAAGGATTGCCCTAATCCACAGTCCTATTTTGAATTCGTTGCATTCATCATCAATTATGGCAGCATGCAAAATTGGTGAAGTTTGTCGCCATAAGACGAAGGGAACCGGGAACGGTAAAACTTTATCGGCATCTAAAGGAGAATTAGTTCGTAAAAGAAGTCGCCAGACTGCGGCCGATCACACGCAAAGGTATTCAGTGGCTGCTCTCAGAGCGGGCTAAGATTTTGCGACCCAGTAAGACTCCAAGCTTTACGGCGGCGTTCAGACTCCAATTTTTTAAACACGACATTCGACTTTACTGGCAATTCCGCTTCGTAGAATATCATTGTGCCTAAACTTAGTCGAAATCATCATAAATTCTGTCTTGAAATTCTTTTGCAGTCTCACTCGAAAAACTGTTCCCCTCGGGGTGTGGCGCACCTTTGTTGAGACGAACTTTGTGCCACGCAAGTATTTCATGAAATCCCGGGCGGCCCTCATTTCGATAGCTCGAGGATCCATACCCTCGCCAACATTTGTTCGACGTGTCGACAACATAAAAATAATCGATATCAGTATGAATACAGTGTGTAATTCGATACAGTCCGGGACTGATTTCTGAATCCGGTACACTGAATCTGCTCGGCTCAATTACAAGCGTTTCTTTATTGCGACCAATTGCCCGAAAGTTCCTGTGATCGATGCCCAATAGTATCAGCCAAGAGGCAACCGACGCCGGATGAACAGGTATCCGCTCTTCTTTCAACCATTTGACAATCCGATCCAGATCATACCCTAATTCCGTTGGCCATCCATCACAGTGACGATAAACCATAACCTTAATTTCGCCTCCGACAATTGCAACATTGCACCTTGTACTCATAACTTGCCTCGTAATACAGGTTGTTCCTATTTTCAATAATTTACTAACTTGCCATTTTCAAAGTCAACTATTAATATTGAGCGGTAAACGATTACGGATTTCTATGAGCATCTTGAACAGCAACCGACGACCACAAATTTGAAAAGCAGTATGCCTATCGAATAATCAGCCCTCCATGGCACAATCATTCGTCAACTAAATCCATAGAGCGGGCGAGTGCCATGGCATCAATGTCAAAACCTGACGCGTCAGCTTCAATTTGCTGCTGAACCAGCGCCAGGTTGACTGTGCTGCACCCACTCTCGCTGAAGTATTTCAATTCCAAGCTACCCAGGTTTGTTGGAATTCGGAACTCCAATTAATTTAAATGAGGTCGCTGCTAAGGGATAGTGGCGCGCTTACATACCCATCACAGGATACATATATCATCGACAAAAGTAGCAAATCAGCTGTCCGACTATGATACGGCAGGCGATTCGTTCTGAAAGCTTATGATTTGGCACCGCACATTCCGAACCAAAAAGAAGGCGGGTTACACCATCGGTTAAGTTCAGACTGAATTTGTGTGTGATAGGTAGGTTATGCCATAGGAGACCGTAGAGTTCTATAGATTAGCTTACTTCTCCAGAATCCGAACCGCAGTACGTCATCCATTAGCAATCCAGAAGCCGAAACAGAGTTTTGGTACGGCAAATCGATGGATGGTTAATATGTAATATTCATGTGAATAAAGAACGGAATCACTGAAATCAGTTCAAAAAAAGCTTTTCAGTCTGGAAATTGGCAGTATGTCCCTTTCTACCGGCTTGAATCTCGATAGAGCATGGGTTGGAATTTCAAAATAGCCAATCGCATATCATCTAATCCGTTGAAAATGAGTTGGAAATTGTCAAACCTTCAAGTACTTGTCCCGAATGAAGGTCTTCGGCAATTAGACTATCACATCGATACGGTAGCGCAGCCGCGACTATTAGAGCATCGTTGAAATGTAATTCATGAAACTAGCTGAGCATAAATGCCTTGGCATGAGTCTTTGTGTCAATCGGAAGAATTGGATTGAACGCGACAGTTAAGTCTTATACGACAGTGGAAATTTATTCCCAATGATATTTCAACATAAGGCGGGCGACATTGACAAACTCATTCTACACTTGCACACTTATCACACGACCAGAGTAAATTATTCCCTCTGCAACCTCACTTTTGCGGCCGCGCCTTGTGCATAAATCAAAATATTTGTGTCAATGCATGCAGTCACCGATTATTGGCTTCCTGTCGATCAAAAACATAGTCGTCAGGAATTTGCCATGAACGCTTGATTATTCGCTCAATGGCATGTTTTCTTGAACTGCTGTCAGTTTTTGCTACTGCAATAAATGTACAGTCAGCTGTGACAACGTCCAGCTCATCGCCAGGTTTAAGTTCAAGGGATTCAATCAAATTTTCGGGCAGTCCGACCATTAGTTTGTCCATCCATTCGACGACTTGCATATTGAAATTCCTGATTAATTGATTCCATAAATTCAAATAATCCTAAGATCTGCACTATACGTTGAAATTGGATTGCCCCTATAAATTCCGATTCCTCCAATCGGAAATTGGATCCTCGAAAAATGTAAATGCCCTGTATGATTAGATACATATATCGTCACTCAGGCGGTATGCGACGAAGACGCATTCAAGATATAAATCGAATGGCACCGAAATCGTTTTGGTCACATTACAGGAATTTATCGCCGAAGGTCGGGGTAACCAAAAGACTGGAAAATTTTTGCAAGCATTCGAAGAACATGTTCATGCTCTCGAAACAGAAAGCGATGATGGTCTACGACGGTCACTTGCCAATGTGTTTCAGTCACCACCTCTGGAGGTGATTGAAAAAATTCTCGGACATTCAGATACTATTGGAACAGAAGACTGGACAGTCTGTAATTGTCCTTCGAAAACAATCGGGGCCGATAACTTTCGAACCCGCGAACCCCGTATTGGTTAGCTGTAATGCGTTTTAAATACTGAAATATATGCTTTAGCGATACCCCCCACCACCACCATTAACCGACTTGATACGTATGGACAAGCGTGCGGATTCTTACATATGGTGGACATGGTCACAATGTATTCGAACCATACCTTTGTTGTTGTTCGAAATTTCAATTTTAGACAAATGAATTCATTTGATTCATCAGAAATATGAGCTCGCCTAGCAGATCAAATCTGCAGCACACAACTCACGGTTTCAACCTCGCAGGATAGAAAATAATTGAAATGAACAATAGTTGTTGATCTATTGATGGTGAAACGACACTCTCTTTTGGCTTAGATTCCGCAGGAAACCTGCATTCAAAGAACGGAATATTGCCAACACAAATCGTACGAATCAGATACGAACGGATGCAGCATTGAGCCAATTGCTCACTCGCTCATTTCTTGACAAACAACTGCAATTTTATGGCAAATGAAATGGATTGATAATCGTAAGTCTTTCAATTCTTTGACCGTCTTGCAAGTCTTCGCTATAAAGGATTTCACACTTGGCCTCCAGTGCAGCCGCCACAATTAGACTATCGTAAAATGAATATTTGTAACGCCGCACAATATCAAGGCCATGTCGATATAGCCGTCCAGTCGGATTAACGTGCCATAGGGCATTCAGCACATCTTCAAGAAATTGATGCGCCTGTGCTGTTGTCGCATGTAATTTTTTAGTAATTACATTGAGAGCTTCCTGCACAACCTGAAAACTGATGCATCCATTCCCCTCTCTCACACCAGAGTGAATCAAATCCTCAGCCCGCGTGCGTTTATCAATATCTGTTTCATCAAACATGTATAGAAGGATATTTGTATCAAGAAAAAATTTATCTTTCATTCATTTCCTCACGAGAGAATTTTCGTCCTCCAGTAAAAATACTAGTTTGCAGTTCCCGGATTGTTTCAATTGCTCTGTCACTTTGCTGTTCGCGTCCTACGTAAGTTTCCAACCAAATTCGAAATTGTGCATTCAATGTCGTATGCTCCACAGCAGCTCGGTGCCGAGCTTTTTCGATTAGAGTAGAATCTGCACTGAGGGTTATGTTCTTCATTGCTCAAACTCAAATTAATATTACACGGGAATATCATACACTAATTTCGTGTGAATAACCTGTTACTGATGATTGGCGACACAACAGTGACTAAAATTCGGGCAGCGTAAGCACTGCTTTCCGACAGCACTTCATCCCGACAGCACAGTACGAAATTATGAAGTGCCGCGTAACGATGCTACATTGCCCACTTCCTGCACTTTCGCTTTAATTCAGCGTTAGCAACGAAATACATTCCCTGCTAATTCAGCGATAGGCCATCCGGATCAAACTCTCGGTTTCACCGGCAAGAAAATCCATGGACAGAGGCGTGTCAAGCATCTGCACAGCCTCATGCGGCAGCAGAAACCGTCTCATCTCGTTCGCGAATTCGGTCGAACGGACGATGCCCCCTACACGGTCTGCAGCCGTCTCAAACCAAGCTGATTCGACATGATGGTCTCCCATCTTGGCGCATACCAGATCGTTGTGAATCGCTGTGCCGTTCCCTCTGAGCCAGTGTATATCCCAAATATCGCGAAAACACGGACGGTTGCGCGTTACCACCGAGGACGAAAATGCCACAAGCTTGCTCGCGAGGATCTCTTCCCGGCTCTGAACGCGCACAAGCATCTGGGATTCGCGCACCACACTATAATTCTGGGCAATTGCGCCTGAACCTTCCGTATAAGTTGGAGCATTGTCAATATCGAGTTTGATTTTTTGCTTTGGAATTCCGCGCCGGAAGGGCAAAATTTCGAAAACAATGCGCCAGGTACTCACTCCAACGTCTGAAGTGAAATGGGAGATGATGCTTTTTGGACTCTTAACATTTACGCCAAGGCCTCGGCCCGATAGTGTCTTTTTCAAGTATGCAGCCAAACCATCCATGCTTTTGGTAGAAAAGTCGGGACCACCCGAAAAATCCAAATCTTCACTCAGGCGCGACGCTCCGTAACAGAGACGAAGTGCGCTCCCACCTTGGAATGTCAACCCATCCAGCCAGCCGCCACGGTTAAGAACATGTAACAGTTCGTAATGCAGTAATTCCTTCTCAACAATCACTTCCATACCCATGAGTTCGGGATGGTGTTCAAGTGCGATTTCAACCAGTTCTCGAAATGTACCTTCTTTGAACACAGCACCTATCTTTCATCCGTGATAATATTCCTGCATTTCCTCAAAATCGACGAGATGCAAATTTCTCCCGACCCGCCGAAGATCCCGGAGTGCCGCCGGCGCAGTCGCAATCCGCAATGGACGCTCTCTTTGAATCGTGTTTTTCAGAATATCCAATGCTGACCGCTGAGTATGAGTGAACTCAATCACCCCGTAATGAGTATTGAACACGCCTTTCCTCCCTGTGGTTACGACTGTCAGGTAGGCTTGCGGGATCTGGGAAATCACACCCCATTCCGAAAGAGCACATTCGAGACTGATATAGTTGTACTCGCCGAGACGGATTGCGCAGGCAATTCGCTCAAACATGCCAACCCGGCTTCGGCTCGAGAGAGGATTCACGAATACCCCGTTTACAACCCGTTCAAGCAACCCGTTTCGTACCAGGCGGCGCAGGCTTTCAGAGAGCGTCTTTTCAGATTCGTGCGGAAACAGCTTGCGCATGTCGGAAAGAGTAAACACGTTCCAGCCGTACCGGTCCCACTCGGCCAAGGTCTTAACCGCTTCAACAGTACGCATGGTTTTTCTCAGTTCTGTAAATGATACAATATCACGACTATTATATAGGATTATTGTCCATTTAAAAGGCTAACTTCTTGCGCGCTAATTCGAGTTCAGCTGCATCCTCAACACTCAGCAGAGGTGTCCAAAGATTCTGATCAAAGTCTGTAGCCAGTCTCCGGTTTAGGTCGCTCGTTAAACCACAAATTGCGCGCCTGTGAGCGACGTTCAAGGTACTGTAGAAGTTGATGAAACCTAAATGGGCGGACTCAAAGACAATAAATTCAAATCCAAGAATTTGAAACAAGGTAGGGGTGGAGTTGGAAAAACAGCGGTTGTTGGAGCAAAGGACAAGAATCAAAGAAGGTTAACGCAAAAGTCATTGAAAACACGAAACGCAGAACTCTACATGACTTTATTTTAGATAGCGTAGAGGCAGGTTCGCTAGCATGTACTTATGATTTTAAGAGCTGCAAGAATCTAAAATTTAGCGGCATAGAACCCAAATATCCCATCGGCAAACTACACGAAGATATCTCCAAATGCACCGACGATAACTACACCATTGATCGAACTAGAAGATCTGGAGAAAGGAGTGGATTCTTTCATCTGATGGACTTGGTCGAAATGTATTCGAACCCTGTCCATACTGCATTTTAAGTCCATTTTGTTGGATACTGAAACTTTGCCGCTTTACCACGAAATTTCAACTAAATCTGTTCAATTTCATCAACTTTGTATGAGTAATAAATCAATTGCAACAAAATTAAATATTGACAAAAAGACCTTACCCAAAGCAATTCGGTGGGCGACGAGTGCGGACCAGATTCTGCAACAGTTCTCATATATGGAATCCCACTGTGAGGTTAGGGTGGTGCTCGGGAATGAACCGGAGCAGCGAATGTGCGTAACAAGTGCTGCTAGTTTTCAAAGAAAGTGAAATTGTTGAGAATGTCCGGTGGAGCATTATATGCAGCTGAAAAATGCGCAAGCCGGAGCTGCTCTCGACTTCAAGGTCGAGAGCAGCTGCATACGTTCTAACGTTTCTACGAAATCGGGGTAAATAAAATCCCTACCACACTGTCCATAAAAAGTAATCTGAAAACTGTGAATATCTTACCAATGGTGTCGTATCAGCACCCGCATGGTAGCAAACAAACAACACCGAAGCCACCCTCCGCGGGATTTCGCCCATAGGGGTGTAAATCACTTCACGCGTTCAATTTAGAAAGAACACCACCTACACGACGTGAGTTAGATAAATCGCCCAACGAGAGTGTTAAGGCGACTATTGAATTATTCCGCGCTCAAAATCAAAGCATCTGGTGCGTTCCAACACACTTCAACCTGTGTACCGGAATCCAAAGGAACTTTATCCGGTCGCTGTTCCACCAAGAAAGGCTTGCTTGCTCCAACATCAACAAATACATCAAGCAGATTACCGGAAAAAGTAGAGCGAATGACCGTGCCTGGGATTCGGTTGTCATACCTGTCTTCGTGCCCTGAGCTGCGAATGACAAGTTTTTCCGGTCGAATGCCAACACAGAGAGATTTGGACATTGATTCGACTTCAGGAGCAATTTTCGCGCGAATTCTAGCGTCATCGAGAATTTTCAGTTCAGCGATGCCTCCAGACTTGCTCAACAGCTTTGCATCAAGCAGATTGATGCGTCCGACAAAATCGGCAACAAAAGAACTTTGCGGAAAGTTATATATTTCCCTAGCCGTGCCAACCTGTTCAACTTCACCGTTTCTCATTACTGCGATTCGATCAGACATATTCATTGCTTCTGTTTGATCGTGGGTGACGAAAACAGTTGTAATCTGCAGCTCCCGTTGAATTCTGCGCAGCTCCAGCTGCATGGCTTCCCGAAGCTTAAGATCAAGAGCGCCTAGAGGTTCGTCCATAAGTAAGACTCTCGGTGGATATGCGACGGCACGTGCGACTGAAATTCGCTGTGCCTGTCCGCCACTAAGTTCTGAGGGATAACGTCCTTCCACGCCAGGTAAGCGTACCAGCTCGAGTAACTCCTCTACCCTGTCATTGATTTTCTCTTTAGGAGTACGTCTTTCCCGTAGGGGAAAGGCGATGTTCTCTTTTATGGTGAGATGCGGAAAAAGCGCATAGTCCTGGAAAACCATTCCAATTTCCCGTTTTTGTGGGGGAAGATTCGTTATGTCCTGGTCGCCCAGTAGAATCTGTCCATGATCTGGATCGTTGAATCCGGCAATCAGTCGGAGCGTGGTTGTTTTTCCGCAGCCAGAGGGACCGAGGAGGGTGAGAAATTCACCCTCCTCAATTTCCAAACTGATGGTCTTTATAGCGACTACGCTGCCAAATGTCTTGGTGACATTCCGCAGAACGACGCGCTGGGACATTTTTGGTGATCAGTCGAGTCTATTGCACTGCCGCATTTATTCGGCGATCGCTCTATTCCACTGGTCAGTCCAATCTGAAATGATGACTTTCGAATAGTCGATTCTCAGTTGGCTGGCAACCTTTTCAGGATCCAATACGATCATTTCGGCTACGAGAGGATCATCCGCCATAGATTCAAAAACACTTTGATTGACGGGAACCAAGCCGGTTTTTGTGGCCATTTTCAACTGGTAGTCGGAACTGATGAACTGGTTGATATACCACTGGGCAGCTTCGGCATTTTTGCTGTTTTTCATGACTCCCCACCAACCTTCTGAAGCAACACCGACAAGATCGTCATTGATACGTGGATGGACGCTTGTCACATTCTGTCCAGCAAGTTTTTTGGCGCGCAGGCACCAGCCTGCATGAACGACTGCTGCAATAATGTCACCGGACTCAAACTGCGCCATCGTTTCACCTCCGCGAGACCAAAATTTCAGAACATTCATTTCTTTGACAAGATTCAGACCCGGATCAATGTTGACTTCGTCGCCGCCTTCAGCGAACGTTACTCCAGCCAGACCGGGAAGACCGCCACCAGAATTGATGTCGGGAAACTGAAGCCGCCCGGCAATATTCGGATGCACGAGATCACGATAGGTGGTGGGCACTGGAATTCCTTCTTCTGCAAATTTGTCCTTGTGGTAACAGATGACTTCCTGGGTTTCCCACGACCCAACCAACCACTCGTTATAGCGGCTTTCCGCCAGGAATTCAGTGTTGGGCATCAGGCTCAAATCCAGTGGATGAAGCACATCGAGTTCATGATAGTCTTTAACCTGAGCGGCAAGAATTTCCACTACGTCAAATGGAGCTTCACCGCGCGCTGCGACAATTTTTGCGAAATTTGCTGCCGGGGATCCCGTAACGAACTCGACTTTTCCACCTTCTGCTTCAAACTTCGACACGATATTCTCTACTTGGTTTTCTTTCCACAAACCTCCCCAGGTGCCGACGAGCAGCGTGACACCATCAAATTGGCCTGCAAAGGCCGATGATGAAAAAATTATTGCAATGAATAAGCCAGTCAAGGCATTTCTAGCGGTTTTAAACATTTCTCACTTCCTCAGTTGCTATTGTTCCAATCGATACACTAATTCTCAGCGTTGAGATAAAGGTATTTCGCGGATCGGCACTATCTTGCATCTGCCAAAAACCAACCTATACATCGTCTCGCTTCAAACCGAAAATTGTTAGTCTGTTTATAAAGTTTACAACAAAATCCGTTTATAACCATGTGCTATCGACAATTACGCATTGATAATTAAATTTGGTAATTTGCTGCTCAATTCTTCTTATTCCACTTCACTCTCTGTCGGCAGCTGAGAAAATTGTCCCTAGAATATTAGGAGCAGCACTGCTGGTGTTGATCGTTATCCGCCTGCCAGGAATGCCTGCATATCGGTAACGCACTCTCAGTTTTTAGGATTGCTAAATTGGCTTGGTACGACTATCCCACGCCACGAGAACCGCCTACTTTCAAAAGTGCATCGAGTCCTATTACTTTTTGAACCAGTAAAAGCAGGCACAGGCAAATGACAATGACTAAAGTAGCAGATGCCATCAGGCTCGGCTCGAAATCGTTTTCAAGCGCGAAGAATATTTCGACTGGATAGGTAACGAATCCAGGTGCGCTAAGAAATATTGCAACTGGAACATCGGAAAATGAAACCATGAACGCATATAACGCGCCCGCATAGACTCCGGGCATGATCACTGGCAGTGTAACGCGAAAAAAAGCTCGCCGCGGTGAAGCCCCATGAATTACGGCGGCTTCCTCCAGCCGCGTATCGAATCTCTGCAAAATCGCGGTAACTGTTCCGACAACATAAGGTGTGGCAATGAAAATATGACCGAGTGCAAGACCTACGAGAGAACCTTGCCAATACAATCCGGTAATGTCACCAATCCAGTAAAACAGCTGCAGAAAAGCGATTCCGGTCACGATCGCTGGAATCTGCAGAGGAGCGCGAAAAATTGCGCTAATGAGTGCTTTTCCTGGAACGTTGCTTCGCACCAGGCCAAGCGCGGCAGGCACACCCAACAGACAGCCACACAGTGATGCTACAGTCGCGAGCACAAAACTCAACAGCAGTGCTTCGATCTGCCCTTCGGGAATTTGGGTATACCAGTATAACGACAACGTATCGGGTGGAAACTTGAAGGAAGCCTCAACGTTTTCTGTCGGACCATTCAGTGATGTACCGATAACAACCACTATGGGCGATAGGAGAAATACGTACGAAAAAGAACAGTAAAGCCCAAATAAGAATCGACCGATTGTTTTTTGAACTCTGTAGGTCAAGATCTTCACCAACAGTCCTCAAACCACAACAAGATGAGCAGCGCGCAGACGTCGCATTAGGTAGATAGACAGAAGGTTAATCAAAATCACCGAAACCAGCAGCACTGCGGCGATCGTCGCTCCCATGGAATACTTGATGTCCATCATGACAATCCTTTGGATCATCACAGGCAGCGTGAAAACGCGGCCACCCCCAAGAAGTGCAGCGGAAGTGAATGCTCCCATACACATGTTGAACACCATTAGGAGCATCGCTGAAATGCCCGGCAAAGACAGTGGGAAAATTATGCGGTAGTAAACTCGCCAGCGATTGGCGCCGTGAATCTGTGCTGCGGATTCCAGCGATTTTGGTATTGTTTGGATGATGCTGTACAGGAGAAGAACACCAAATCCGAGCGTAAAATGCATCAACCCAATGACCACACCGGTTTCGTTGCCAAACACTGAAAAAGGCTTGTCAAACAGTCCAATAGCAAGCATTGTTCGATTAAAGAGGCCATCAGCGGAAAATATTACGATCAGCCCGTAGACTTTGATAACGATGGTAATAAATGTTGAAATAACAATGCCCGCCAGTAGAATCATGGACCAGCTAGATCGCATTCGTGCAATCATATAGGCGACGGGGAATCCTAAAATTAATGTCGACAGCGCTGCAAGTGCTGAAGTCTTGACGGTGACCCAAAGAATTTTGAGATAGAATCCATCTGTGAGGAATTGAACATAGTTTCCTAGTATCAACTCGTCACCAACACGCCCAAGGCCGAGGTCTTCGAAAAAGCTTGCTCGCAGAAAGACGAACTGTGATACCGCAACCAGAGTGAAGCCGACAATTAACGGCGGAATAAGCAGTATCCACCATCTAACCCACATTACGACGTCTCAACTGTCTGCGAAGCTGTTGCTCCAAGCTTGAAAATAAGTATTTTGCAAAACGATATTCGTGATGCCCAAGTCAAATTTTGACTGTCCAGCGGCATCAACATGAGACAATACTTGGAACAACGCGAGAATTTTGGCGATAAGGTTTCAATTTAGAGTATAGCAAACAGTTGTTTGCAAATTGGAATCGGATTCAATTCCAAAATACATACAGCTTTTATTGGCTAAGGATTTTCTCAAATTCTTTCGGCGTCTGAACCTGCGACAACAGCGTTTTCTGGAGGGATTACCTTAAGGCAATCGTAGAGCATGTAGTCGAAAACCGGGACGAGTGGTTTCAATTAATGCGTCAAACAAGCTGCGAACGATTCGGACAACTCCTGTGTCATTATAGACACTTGCACCAGCGTCGGCAAAAAGGTAAAAAATGACTCTGTCGAGTCGATGGGCGGTCCAACAAGTCTAAAATGATTCATTACAGTGCCGAGCAAAAGGAAACGCTGCCGTATGAATTGCCAGGGCACGATTATCGCCACAAAATCCATACTTAATTTCTAAGCAACTACTCACTCCCTATCTGATTCAGTCTTGACAGGCCGAGTATCGTCGCTGAATCAAACGGGCACAGGCATTGTGATCTGGTTGAGTCAGGTGATGCGAAGCCATTACTGCAAGCGCTTTGACATTGGAGCGCAAATTGTCTATATTATGCGTATAGTCTAGAACCAACTCCAAGCATTGATGAGCACCGCATATTTGGGATCCAAGGCCACGGCCGGGCTGTGTCAGGCGATCATTGCACTGATGCCGCCTCATTCGGTTTACCTCGAATCGCATCTCGGGGGTGGTGCAATCATGAAAAGAAAGCCGCCGGCGCAGCGAAATATCGGCATTGATGTAGACGCCCGCGCCATCGATCAGTTCAGTTGCGAGTATCCGGTCGAGCTGGTGCACGGCTGCTGCCATCACTACCTTTCGAACTTTCCATTTGACGGCACCGAGCTGGTCTATGCGGATCCGCCGTATCTGAAATCGACGCGCAAAGCGCCATCTCGTTACCGCTACCTTTATGACTACTCGGAACAAGACCATGTGCAGCTGCTCGAACTGTTGCGGCAGCTGCCCTGTCAGGTGATGCTGTCCGGTTATTCAAGCCAGCTGTATGACGATTTGATCGGTGACTGGAACAGCATTTCGGTAAAGGTGATGAATCAGGCTGGGGTTGTGTACGAAAAAGTGTGGTTCAACTTCGAGCCGGGGCGAGTGCACTGGCGCCGCTATGCGGGGCGATACGCCAACGACCGCCAACGCATCAAGCGAAGGGCCGAGACCTGGTCTCGGTGTTATCGTCAGATGCCGCCGGCCGAGCGTCGTGCGATCTTGTCTGCGATCATGGCGGTCGAGGCCGAATAGCCGATGGCAGCGCTCAAGCGGGAATCGCTCAACGAGATGTTGGCCAAGAGCAGCGCGCACGTTTCGCCGCGCTTTAAGCCCGCGGCGAAGTGACGCCCGCGAGTCGCGGCGCTGCTCGAAACGCTGCTGTCCATGCTACAAATGCTGATCCTGCTGCTGTTGGAGCAAAAACGAAGAAAACCTCGGACGATTCCAGGTGAGTCAGCCGAGGGAACTGCCCCCTCAGCTGCTCTCAGAATCCAGCGTGAAACTCTCGCTTCACTGGGCTCCCATCATCCAAGCGTTGGCTTAATGCCAAACGGTTTTTGTCGTATTTAAAAATTCATCTCCATTATGGATTGATCCCCAAAAACAACTGGATGACCAACTCCCTTCGCTCCAGCACTATTACAGCACCTTCATCACTACTACGAAGTTATCCGCCCCTGTGCCTCGCATCAGTACTCTCACTCTTGCAGGTTCTCTGCTTGAGTTTCTCCCTTTGCATCGAAACAACAGGTTCTCACGTTCCACACCCAAGCCTAGGTTAAGTTCACGCCTTCTCCATGCCGGATGCCGCCGGGGCAATAAACAGTACGCCTCCCAGACTCTTCCCGACGCAGCAGGCCCTGCTTCGGTTTTGACATCGCCTGGAACTTACGACAGTTCATCAAAGGTTCACTTACGTTCGTCTCCTTAACACTTACCTGACAAGATCAAGTCCTGCCTTTTCCCTAACGCTCACCACCATGACTCTTAATCCTCGCAGCTTAGGTCGGTTTGAAGCCTCCTACTGTAAGACGGCTTCGAGGGGTCTACCCTCACCTTCAGTGCGACACGCTCAGGAACTGTTACACAACTTCCTGAACTCGTGACACACGCCCGCATGTTCGCTGAGTCGCTCAATCACGACCTTTTTCCACCAGAGTGCTTCAGTCCATGTCGTTACCTCCAATAACCGCCTTGATTGCTACCAACCGGAGCGACAGTTGTTGTGTGGGTTTCGCACCCACTGAAATGAAGTGCCTTTCCACGGCACACTAGAGTACATTAAGCAGTGTCTGCCAGAAAATCATAATACATTGTTTTTATAAGCATAATTGGTCATTTTCTCGAACGAAGATCAAACCTCTTTGGTATAACTGACTGAAAATCAAGTCCATTTTGACAGATCTTCGAGGTATTTGGGCAATGAGAGAAGTGGAAAACTCGCAGATGCAGTTTGGCGAGATCGAGATTGGAGATATTGAGATTGATGCGAAGTCGCGCGACTATGTGCCGGCGGTACTCAAAGGTCTTCAATGAATTTACTGCCACGAACCGACGCGTCAGCGAGTATTTGAGCTGCTGCAGGAAAAGCTGCAGCCTGGGGTCGATATGAAGGTAGGTCGGCCGGGCATGCAGTTGTGGCAGGTGCTGGTGTTAGCGGTGCTCAAGCAGGGTTTGAACTGCGATTTTTATCGCCTGCAGGATTACGCCAACCATCACAATATGGTGCGTCAGTTGCTGGGACACAGTGTCGGCTTTCACTGCGACAAACCGAGCAAGTATCAGTTGCAGACGCTGATCGACAATGTATCGCTGCTGAGCCCGGAGCTGTTGTCGGAGATCAGTCAAATGGTGGTAGCCGGCGGTCAAGAGTTGATGGGATGTCACTGTGGCCAGCCCTTACGCGGTCGCTGTGACTGGTTTGTCGTTGAGGCCAACGTAAAATCTCCCACGGACGTAGGACTGTTATGCGATGCGATCCGTTGCATGGTGCGCGAGACGGCGCGGGCAGCGGACCAATTGGACTGGAGGGCTGGCGTCAGCACAAGAAATAACTGAAAACGTTAAGAAAGTTGTTCAATCGGGTACGCTGTTCGCGTGGGTGGAAGAAAAAGCGCAAGGTGAGGGACTATCCTGCACATTGTCAGTTGTTGTTGAAGCGTTCTCAGGCGACGGTATCTGAGCTCAAGAGCAGCGTTGATCAACTTCCGCTTTTAGTACAGATGATTGAGCATTATCAGGCACATGCGGTGCGTCAGTTGGATCAGGTGAGGCGCCGGCTGCTGGACGATGAAACGATTGCGCACGAGGAAAAAGTGTTTTCGATTTTCGAGCCGCACCCGCGCTGGATGGTAAAAGGCAAAGCCGGCGTGCCGGTCGAGTTGGGCCTGCCGGTGTGCATCTTAGAGGATCAATATCAGTTCATCCTGCATCATAAGATTCTGTGGCAAGGCTCGGATGTGAAGGTGGCGGTGCCGATGGTGGCAGCGACGCAGGCGCGGTTTTCAGATTTGCAAATGGTGAGTTTTGACAAGGGATTTGATAGCCCGGACAACCGTCGACGATTGGATCAGATGCTGGCGCTCAATGCACTGCCGGGCAAAGGCAAATTGAGCAAAAAGAATCAATCGCGGGAACAGGCGGCTGAATTCGTGGTGGCGCGCAAGCAGCATCCGGCGGTAGAATCGGCAGTGAACAATCTGGAGAATCGAGGTTTGGATCGGGTTCGCAGTCATGGTGCGCTCGGTTTTGCCCGCATGGTTTCACTGTCAATCCTGGCAGCCAATGTGCATCGTGTTGGTCTGTTGCTGCAGCGCGCGAAACGCGGCCGGATTCGGCGGCAGAAAAAAGCACGTTTGCGCGTGGCCTGATGTAAGAGTGTCGCTCTCGGATTGCTTCCAATCCCCTCTGTGCGTGAACGGGGATAGAGGGACGCGTCTGTAAAACCCGCCAAAATCGCAAAATTCAAAGAATCGCCTGCAAATTGACGGCGGCACCATCTTTTGTGCGAGATTCATCCAAAATATGCTGAAAATCTCCGAAGAAATTTGCTGAAAGAGGGGTTTTCTAGCAGACACTAAGTATCAACTTGATCCCAACTGAATTTTGCTGGAAGACCAGACTCATAACCAGTTACGTGATTCGATTTGTTCTCGTGGTCTAAACGATATCGCAGAAATTTAATTGAAACGGATTCTTGATAAAATTTACTGATCCTGCCATGAAACATGCTAACGAACCACTAGGAGGTTATGACCGATTTAGATCCAAAGCAGGTGCAGGCAGTGCACTAGAAGCCAGTTGCTTGCATGCTCTGGAGACGACAATAGAGAAGTGTTTTTACCGAAATTTCAGATTTTTGAATGTGGCAGATGGCCGCTTTGACTGTCAAGGAATCAGTTTGCAGTTTACTGAACGCAATTTAGAAAACATACTTAAAACGAAATTGAACTCTTCAGCCACATCATCAGACATGTCTAGAGGAATCAACCTTTATATTGAAAAACTAACCTCTATGTACCCAATGGGTGAGTTGTAGCAGATCGGTAGAATTACAAGCAATACTGCTCGTACTGTTGAAACTTGAAGCTAATGAGGTCTGAAAATAGTCAGCACGATGCTTGCGGCTGATGGTGTACATCTTGAATGTAAATCTAAAATGTCTTCTGCTGGGAAATTTTCGTCGCGCCTGCAGATTTCCAATCCAGCAATTTATTTCGCAGCAAATAAATGTCTCGGAACAAGTTGAGAGGCACGAAACCTTATAAGTAAATGTAGTTGCCTCATTCAAAAAGACTAATATTTATTCGCGTCTTAAGGTGTGAAATTACCAAGGCGATGAAATCCGTAATCTTTCACAGAACAAAGCCCTAATTGCTTATATTTATTACGGTGTTAGAATTAGCAACCCGTTAAGAAAGATTTTTAGTGACAGGGAAATCTTTCAGAACTCGAAATTTGGGTAAGTGGCAGCTGCTTTACAATTTTTTGCTGAAGATGGGATACCTGATTGATCAGGTCTGAATATTTCTGTGACCATGTTAACCCCTTGACCAACCCTTTGGCCTCAATCGATGCACGAGCACTAACAAAAAATTCTAAACTGCGTGGATATGAGTTTAATGTTGAATTCGATTGTTCAATTTCGGAATTATTTTCACCACGACCACGAAAACTACCAAGCGTAGTCCATAGCGTTTTATCAAAAGCACGGCTTACCCATCCCCAGTCGACCAGAATTTTCGCTGCGAACTGATCCGCATGCAATTCTTCTCTTCCGGAACTACACTCAATTTGGAGTAATTTTCGCATATCAATTGGCTTCGATACGTCTAGCCATTCGGATGATTCAGGTAAATCTCTATAGAGGAGATGTGCGAGTTCATGAAGATAGGCAGTGGCGATTGCAGCAGTCACAGATTCCTTGATCCGTGAATTTAGGCGTTCTGAAATCGGATAATGTTTCTCAAGTCCAGCGCAATAATCACCATCTTCAACTGCATATCGATTTGGCGACATAAGGGATGTGGGTTGAAGACCTGCCAAACTGTCTTGAACCATTATCCAGTAAGCAAGATGTACGTGTTTCGAGTACATCAGTTCACAATTCCGCCACAGATTTCCATTTTCTTCACTGAGGGTGCTCAGTTCTGAAAAATAGTTGAAAGCATAAATGAGTTGAGTGCTCATCACAATCCGATTCATGCCGTCGTCACGACGTTCAGTTAAAACATAGGGAAGAGCTGTTTTATCGTCTACTACAAATAATGTTTTGCTTAAGATATAGTGAACGTCACCGATGCCAAGCTTACGAAATTGCATTCGAATTGTCTCGTCCACCTCATGCGCGTGGGAGGATGCGGACGGTATGAAGTTTTCCATAGATTGTCCATCAGCTGCTCCAATCGAAATTAATAGACCGACAACAAAAATTAAGAGATTTATCCGATATTTAGACACAAATTCAATGTAAATTATTGAATCTAATTGATTAGATAACTTTTGTTTTAGATTCTCTGATTAAGCGTATTTGCAATAGTTATACTTGTTTTCGAAATTCTTAGGACTCGACTAGCGACACTTCTAGCAATTCGATGTCTGCGTTGCACAATTGTTTATTCAGTCCCATATTCCGCGGAACTATCATAATTTATAAGTTCGTTATATCCCAAAATCTGCGCTATCAATAATCGAAGCTAAATTTAACGCGGCGAAAAGGTGACTGAGGTGCAAGAAAAGTATTGTTGGTCAGCAACCCACCAATGACAAGCCCAGTTTCAAATAAAACGATACGCTGACCGCGCGATTGAATGAGTGGAAGTAAATGAAGGTGCGCAAACCTATGCCAGATTATGCCATTCGAATAAGAGCTAGCGCGTAGTAGCAAGTCTCCTAGCTAGGTCAGCATGAATACGAGGCTGCGGATGCTAGTGAGGGCTGCTCTGAGCGCACCACAGTGCGGGGTGCAAATTTAATCGTGATGGTGCAGGCATGTCGTGAGATCATGCCAGCCAAACAGTACATTCGTAGGCGCGCGGATTTCCACCGCAACACAGGTAAAAAAGTTGTTCGCGTAGAGATGACATTTAAGTTCTTCCAGGCAAGCCTGCTGTGATTATTAGCTAGTAGACTAATCGACGAACTTGGTAGTTCTTTTTGTATGATAGTATTCTGAAAATTATGTAAAAGGGGCAAAACTGGAGTATGGATTTCAATGGTCGGGTTGAAAAATACCGCATGGGCTGGTTTTCAGCCGGGTTCACTGCGTTTGAAGCTGTTGAAGACGGTGCCTGTGTGACACGCCCTGCCCGGCGCATTCATGTGGCTTTGTCCAGCGCTTACCCGAATCAGAACCTGTTCATGCATGTCTGGCGGCGGTTGACGCCCTCGTGATGATCCCCAATTCCCCTGCCTGAATTCGATTCCAGCGCAGCGGCAGTGCTCCAGCAAGGACATTGCCGGATTCGGTGTGTACGCGTTTCGAAAAAAAGCCGTCACCCTGTGTTTTCGGCTTCGAAAATTGAAGATAATCCAAGCTTTTCAGTCCAATTTTACGGAGTTTTTCAGCAGTTTCAATCCCCCAAGTGTGAGATCCGGCTATGTGCCTCAAATTTCAAAATTCCCCAGAGGCTAATGTAGAGTCGAGGGCTGGCGCGTTTAGTTTTAGGTTGAGGGGTTTACTGTTGCCGACGGCTTTCGCCTTTAGTCGGTGTCTCAATCTCAACCATAACTACGTTTCCAAACCCCCGCTCGTCAAACCGGACGTGCGGATTTCCCGCATCCGGCTTTCGTTCAAGAATTATGCTTACGCCCACGGCAGGTTCTTCGTCTTTGGCGCCAGGCATACCAGACCGTGATCGTTCCACAGTCGCTTGTTGGAGAAACGCACGTATTTCCCCGCCTTTACCTGATGCTTCCGACTCAACCATTGGCGCAGCCGTTTGGTCGTATGACGATCTATCGCCGAATAGGCAGGACTGACCTGACCCAAATAGAAATAGTTCGACCAGCCGGACAGCATCCAGTTGAGACGTCTGACCATTTCCTGCGAATCCATCAGTCCATACTTACGACTTGTTAATTCGCTGACCTTGCGGCATAGACTTTGTACGCTTGCTTTGCTGGGACGAGTGCCGATGTATACGCTGCCGTTGGTACGGTAATTCCATCCGATTCGGTAGCCGAGAAACTTCATCGACTCCTGCGGACAGCGCAAACAGCGCGTTTTGTCGCGGTTGATCGGCAACTGCAACTGATTCATCATCCGTTCGACTGCCGTCAGCATCTGCCGTGCAGAACTTCTGCCGAAAATGCTCAAATCATCCGCATAACACACGATGTGCGCTCCAAACCGCTGGGCATAGCCCAACCGCTTCCAGCCGACAATGAAACGGCGCATGTACACATTGCTCAACAAAGGCGAAATCGGCGCACCCTGAGGCGTACCCTTTCGTTCCTTGCGAGCACGACATGTCGGTCCGCCACCATTGTCGTCCTTTGCAACGACCGGCATTTCCAACCACGCCTTGATCAGCCCAAGCATCCTGCCGTCACTGACGCGACGCGCCACGCTTTTCATCAACTGCGCATGTGGAATCTCACCGAAATAGTTGCTCAGGTCACAGTCCACAACTTCGCTGAAGCCATGGTTGAGTAGACCGTGCGCGCGTTTTACGGCATCGTTCGCACTTCGTTTCGCTCGGTAGGCATACTGTTCATCCTGTAGATCGGCCTCGAAAATCGGCGACAATATCAACATTGCCACCGTCTGCGCCACCCGATCCCGTATGCACGGTATCCCCAGTTTACGAAACCTGCCGGATTCCTTCTTGGGTATCTTCACTTCAAGAACCGCGCCCGGCTGGTACGTCCCATGTCTTAAATCCTGCGACAATTCCCCGAGCCAACGATCTACGCCCTTCGCTTCAATGTGTGCGAAACTCTCACCGTCCACTCCCGCAATGCCGCCGTTTCGGCGCACCATGCGATATGCTTCCCGCAGAAAATCATCGCGCCACGTCTTGTCGCTCAACGTATAAAATCGAAACTCGGGTTCTGCCTTCGCTTTTGCATATAGAACATTCTGGAATTTCTGAACCTTGTTTGATTCTGATAGACTTTCGTCAGTAATCATTGCCTTGCTTCCTTCCTATCCTGATCTTGAACCAGGGCTCCTTTCCTCCGCCGGCATTACCCGACCTCTTCGGTACTACGAGCCCATCCGCCACCCGGACGACCCGACCTGTCCCTCGCGGGCTGTCAGTTGGTGCGTGCCACACCATCGCCAGGGCTTCCCGTGTTGCTGCTTCTTCCCTCTTCCATGCGTGCCCGCGCCAATACCCCGGCGAGAGTGGGCAGTGCTCTTGTCGCTCACTTCCTGTTCCCACTTCCAGTCTTCCCCTTATTCTCGGAGGGTCGACTCTCGCAATTACCGGTTTCGGGGCCTGCTCGGCGTTCACTCACGTTCCGGCCCACATGCTTGCTAAGTCGCTCAACCGCGACCCTTTTACACCAGAGTGCTTCAGTCCATGTCGTTACCTCCATAAACCGCCCTGGCTGCTACCAACCGGAGCGACAGTTGTTGTGTGGGTTTCGCACCCACTGAAAAGAAGCGCCTTTCCACGGCGCACGAGAAATACGGGTTAACCCGAATATGAGGTGGCGGATGTTCAATGGCGAAAATTTCCACTTTAACTCCATTTACTCCCTGCCGTCAGCCACTTGTCAATCATGCGCCGAATCACACCATCTTTGATCCGCAGGTCAGGAATTTCGCGTAAGCGGAGGTGCGCAATGCTACGAAATATTTCGAAATGTTCGCATCTGTCACCCATCGCTGGCGTTCATGCCTGCTCGGCTATCCATTGTTGTTTCGTCAACGTGTTTGTGAATCTCTGCGTACTCTCCATCGTTTCCTGCCAATGGCTCTGTCAACACGACATCCCGCTTTCCTCGGACGGGTCCCGATGGACGCGGTTCCCCGCCGTCATCAGTACTATCAGGGCATTGCGATTGCCTGCACTTCATCCCTGCGCCTTATTGTTTCACCTGCCGGTACCACATTTTTGCCTGCGGGTGAATCCGAAACTGCAGAACGCTCCCAGCGAGGTGCAGACCCCTCGCTGAACCGGGGAATTATTGCCCGGCACCCCTTCGCCGGTTCATGTCTCAGATGGAAAATACAGTCCCTCTCAGGTTTCCTGGCAGTCCATCCCGCAACTTTGCGGTCGCGGTAGGGAAACGCGTTACCGCCCCCCGCACAGATCCGTGCGTGCACGTTAATGCACACGGCTCCTACCTCAGGTGTTTGACGGTAAACCGTTGATCCGTCCATGGGATCACAGCCTTCCGTATCCGCTCAGCCGCCCGTGACACGCTTTCCCGTCGCTGTGTACGGCACGTGCTTAGGCTTTGCAGATTCCCTTTGGCTGCACCCCTTCCCTCGTTCGACTCCGCAAGAACCTGCGTCCTTTTGTTCGCCGCATTCAACAGTACTATGGGCGCATCCGACTGCTTTGCCCTACTCATCTTCAATTACGGAATACCTCCTTAGTTTCAGCGACCTTGTCAACGACTTGCAAGGTCGGGCAAAGCCCTCCCAGATCCCGATACAGGGCGTGCGTACATCCCTCAATTCCTCCGACACCGCAGAACTCGTCTGCACCTTACCATATCGGTGCAACCGATGTTGTCTTCGACCGAACGGACAGTCTCGACACTCTGAACGACTCGTTTTTCGATGCTCCATCATTGCGGCTGTACGTACCGCTACCGACACTTCACTGATACCCTCACGAATATCAGCGCACGGCTCGCGGCGATAGCATGTGGTTAGCATTTACTATCCATCGGACTTTCACCGATTACCCTAATACCAGTTAGCCTGGCGTACGTCGCGGTAGGAAACGCGTTACCGCGTCCCCCCCCCCCGCACAGATCCGTGCGTGCACGTTAATGCACACGGCTCCTACCTCAGGTGTTTGACGGTAAACTGTTGATCCGTCCATGGGACCACAGCCTTCGGTATCCGCTCAGCCGCCTGTGACACGCTTTTTCCGTCGCTGTGTACGGCACGTGCTTAGGCTTCGCAGATTCCCTTTGGCTGCACCCCTTCCCTCGTTCGACTCCGCAACAACCTGCGTCCTTTTGTTCGCCGCATTCAACAGTACTATGGGCGCATCCGACTGCTTTGCCCTACTCATCTTCAATTACGGAATACCTCCTTAGTTTCAGCGACCTTGTCAATCACTTGCAAGGTCGGGCAAAGCCCTCCCAGGTCCCGATACAGGGCGTGCGTACATCCCTCAATTCCTCCGACACCGCAGAACTCGTCTGCACCTTACCATATCGGTGCAGCCGATGTTGTCTTCGACCGAACGGACAGTCTCGACACTCTGAACGACTCGTTTTTCGATGCTCAATCATTGCGGCTATACGTACCGCTACCGACACTTCACTGATACCCTCACGAATATCAGCGCACGGCTCGCGGCGATAGCATGTGGTTAGCATTTACTATCCATCGGACTTTCACCGATTACCCTAATACCAGTTAGCCTGGCGTACCCGTTCCAAAGACCCCCGACGGCCTCCAACTCCTCGCCTATATCGGCGCTCAGAGTGCTGCTCCCACTATTTGGAAAATGAAAGCACCGACATTTATCCAATATCGAGGCTCAATAGGACGCTTCATTGCCTGCTGTGTACGCTTCACGACTCACGTTGCCGTCAGCCATGCAACACTCGCTTCCGGCCGGCTGGCTGTGCCTTTGCCGGACGGGTGTTGAACCCGCTGGACTGCTATGAATGGTTTCAGTTATTTCATATCAGCCTCCATCCCAGGACTCAATCCTGGCGCAACAAGTCGCGGAACCGGTAAAAAATCGCCAAGACTTTCGCACGATAACGGAATCACAATAAAACTGGAACACACCATCAGCTCGCCAGCAGGGACGACGAATGTGGTTGCAAGCACACTCGGCGGCGCGGATTTTCCACAGGTGTTGCTCACAGGCTTGGGTGCTGAACAGGTTGACATACGGAGAATATTCTTGCCAAATTGCAACAGACGAAATGCAAAAATGAATCATAGTTGAGACAAAAAGCACCCAATCGTCTCAATTGATTCGGTGTCCCAATTAAGTGAATTATGCCGGGTTCACGTGGAATATTTACTAGACAGGCTGCGCCTGTGTGATGGCGAGCGGCTTATGCGTCAACACAGGGAGTGGTACCGCGTGAATCAATGCGACATGCTTCCAGACCGGACTGGAGTGGAAAACTCTGCTGATCGCGGCTACAATCATCTTAAAAGCATGAGGGATGTGACCTATTAGGGTCATGCGGGGCTTGCGTCCACCAAGTTCCCGTGCGAACGGGTGATCTCCACGAGCGAAAACTACCAAAAACACAACACTATGGGTTCCGTTGCCAACAAGATCGCGAAGAAGATTCTCTCCTCCCGCAAGTCGAAGGTCATTGATCTCGAGAGCTGGCGGGAGGGCTGGCAGATGGTCCTAAAAGCCGGTTCCAGCGACGACGCCGTCAACATGTACGCGGACCATGACCCTAATCTCGCTCCGTACATTTTTGGGCAGAATGTCGCATCGTTCATATCCGAATCGCTTTCAGAGATGAGGGAGGCAAAGGGTTACGTCAGGATCGTTGGCGACGCCGAGGACGAATACATGCCGAGCTGGCCGCCGATGAGCCCGTTGTCCGCCAGCTATTTCACGATGTGGGCAATGTTTGACGTCCAGTTCGGGAGCAGCCGGGAAACTATGGGCACCTGCATTCTACGCCTCTTACCCGAGTTCGATTGCCCGTCCTGGCTGATGGAGACCTTAAATCGGATGCAGCAGTCGAGGATGGGTTTTTACGTGCACTGCGGCCACGAGGGTGAGGGGGTTCTGCTACGCGAGGTCGGCACGCGGGAGATCATTTCCTGCACGGTTCTGTCTGACTACACCGGTTTTGAGGGGCAGATCTGGTTCGTGCGTGTGCTTCCGCCGTTCAACCGTTTGTATCGCCAACATGTCGTGTTCAACTCACCTTACGTCATCCGAGACTATCCCGAACGCGCCTTTGTCGACTATCTGGAACGCGAGCTCGACCGGATAAAGACGAAGAAACCTCCTAGGACAGACAACGCACACGGTTATCTGATGAAGTTCGGTCCAGATCCAAACTATTGGAACGAATACATCTTATGCGCATATTCGAATTATCAACATGATGCGATTTTTCTAACCGGTATCCCGGACATCCCGCAGAGTCTTCCCCATGCTAACATCATCCGTAGTTCCGTCACGGGGTATTGACATGTGATATGAATTCGAGCTGAGCGACGACGAGGAAGCGTCGGCGTCTGTCACATGATTGTGGCCCTGAACGATTTCTACTATGACCTCTCGAAGCTAGTGGAAGAGGTCGAGGACGAACTGGACGGGATGGTGCCGAGGCTATCCCGGATTCCGTTCGCGGTCTGAATGTCTTGACCAGTTCTCGGTTAATCGAGAAGAGCGAGAGCGGCGACTCCGGATACCAAGCCCGGTTCAACCACGAGGGCCGGAACCCAAACCCGTTTCGGCGTCTGGTGAGAACAAGACGTCGCAGTGGTCACTTGGCACAAGGGCTCGGCGGGGACCAACCGGACGGAAAGCGAGTCCGTGCCCACCCATTCCGCGATCAGCGGCCCGACATCGATCAGGTGTTGCACGGATACACGCCTGACACAGTGCGTTTTTGATTGACTTTCCTATATTATCGATGCATGGAATTTTGTGCCATAGCGGTGTTTTTGTAAATCGTAACCGATAGATAATAATGGATTATTTACTGAAAACGAAACACGCGGGTCAGGTTCTGTAAAGTGCGAATGACAGCTGCGTGAGGGTGTACGGATGGCTGGGGTAGGAATCGCGGAAATCGCTCCGAAACCGGGCTGAACCCCCTCAAATCAGCCGTTTCTTTGGGAAAGTGTTTTTAACCGTCTCTAGACCGTTGACCTGTCTGGCTTTTCTGACAACGCAAAACCCTTGAGACAAAGCGAAAACAATCGAAAAAGTGAGGCGAACAATGCCTCGGAAGTGACTTTTCAACCGAACATCCACACCGCTCAGACTCGATTCGGATACGTCAGTGGGGAAATTCTGCGGCAGGCGGCCGCGCCTGTGAACTCAGTGAAAACACAAATGACACTTTTACAGCAATAACTTACGCGTCATCAGTGTAAAAGGATAAAACTGGAGTATGGGTTTCAATGGTCGGGGCCATGTCTGCTTGAATCCAAGTCAGTGACCGAGAGTGATTTTTTGAGTTTTTGGTAATCCATAATTGTAGTTGAAGCAGTGTGTTTCGAGGTCAATGCCAAGCCGAAATCGCGACTTCATAGTCGTCTTCAGCAGCTCCAGATTGTGGACTTGATTCGGATGGGTGTGATCTTGCTGTCTGGATATAGATATTGACCGGAGGCGGGGAGTGCGATGAATTGAGCTTAACTTACTGCGTCTTTTTTGGCAAGCTATGGTTCATGGCCATTGTTTTCAATTCATTCACATGGCTCGGCGGTTCGGAGTTTCGCCCCGAGTGTGAGCTGCGGCGATTGATTTGGAATCGATATTTTTTCTTGCGATGTCGGCTCAAGAGGATGAATCTGGGTTTGAAGGCGGTGTCGGTGAGGCATTTTCAACGCTGACCATGACTCGTTCCAAGCGTGACCAACGCAATCAGAGACTGCGCCGAGAGCAGTCGGCAAAAAATCTGCAATCGTCGACTTGACAGAACAAAACGTCAAGCTGAGTGAGCAGGTGCAGTTGCTGTCGGATGAGATCAAGCGTTTGAAGAAGCTGCCCAAGCCCCCTAAACTCAAGCCAAGCAAGTCCAGCGGCATGCATGACAAAGTGAAAGCCAAGCTCTCGAATTCGACCGACGGCAGTCACAGAAATCGTCGGCGCGGCCACAAAAATACAGCGACAACATCCAGCGCAAAACGATTGACGTTAAAGCGACAAACGTAGCCGAAGGTTCGACTCGCATCGGCTTCAAGAGCTACCGCGTTCAGGAACTTGTGCTGTCTCCGCTGCTGATTGAATACCGTCGAGAAGTCTGGCGGACGCCTTGCGGCAGGCGTATTACCGCGGCTTTGCCCGAGCATGTGAAAGGTTCTCATTTCGGCCCCGAACTGCGGTGTTTGGTGGTGTCCTTGATTTACCAAGGACAATCGACGGTTGCGCTCATCGTGGACCTGCTCAACGACTGGGATGTGACCATCTCGAAACGTAACGTGATGCGCATGCTCAATGACGGCATGAAAACTCTGGTCGATGAAGCCCAGCAGGTGCTCGCAGCCGGCATCGCCGGCGCAAAATGGCTGCATGTCGATGACACCGGCGCCCGCCATCTGCACCGCAACTGCTACTGTAGCGTCATCGGCAATGATCAGTTTACTTATTTTGCCACACGCGACCGCAAATCTCGCCTTAACTTCCTGCAGGTGTTGAGCGGCGAAAACCCCCAATATCTGATCAACTCGGCGGCGATAGACTACATGCGCAAACGCATATTGCCCAAAACAACCATTAAACTGCTGCAAAATCATCCTACACGGCGTTTCGACTGTGAGCAAAGCTTACATTCGGCGTTGGATGAGTCAGGCATCCTGCAGCACAAAGTGAATCCGCTGCCGCTGCCAATCATCACCGAAGGCGCGCTGTGGGGCGCACTGCTTGAAGATGGAAAATTCACCGAAACCGTCATCTTAAGCGACGATGCCAAACAGATCCGGCTCGGCTGCCATGCACTGTGCTGGGTGCATGCGGAACGACACTTGAAAAAACTGCCGAACCCCGGCGACAACAACCGCTAAGCCACCGACGCCAAGCAAAGCGAAATTTGGGATTTGTATCGCCAGCTCGTTGAGTATCGCCTTAACCCCGATTCCAAGCTGCGTGAATTGCTTATCGAACAATTCGATCAGATCTTCAATGACAAAACCAGTTATCACTCACTCAATCTGCTACTCGAACGTCAGCGCGCCAAAAAGCCTGATCTGCTACGGGTGCTGGATCACCCGTACACGCCGCTGCACAACAACTTAGCGGAAAATGATATTCGAGCACAAGTCACGCGCCGCAAAATATCGTCTGGCACCCGCAGCGACATCGGCCGCGACGCGCGCGACGCCGGGCTTGGAATTTTGAAAACCTGCCACAAACAGCAACTGAGTTTCTGGCATCTTCTAACAAATCGGTTCAAAGTGCCAGACGCACCCTATGTGCCATGCTTGCCCACACTCGTCAACCAACTCGAAAAATCGACCGCTCCAACCTGACGACCGACAACCGCACCGCTTCAAGCAGAATCTCTGCCAGTCTAAACACCAAAATAGAGGTCGGCGTTGTCCACAGGAAAGTAGGCCAAACCCCAGTTTTGCCCCACTTACGACATAATTAAAAATGCCGCGTTGCGATGGATCAGCGTACTCTGGCTCATCACTTCACCGTAAGACTCCATCAAGCGTCAGAATTCGCCCACCGTAGGTTGCATCGAAAATCGCTGAAACAGATAATGCGGTAGAAAATCCAAGCCCGTAGCGGGTGTTTGTTGATGTTTCAGACTTAGCTACGGAAGTACCGTAATGTCATAAATTGATTGGCGAAATGCAAATCTTGATTCCTAGATATTTTTCAGCTCTGCTACTAGGCAAATTGGTGTTAGCTGGGTGTTTCACCGAAACATTGAAAATTCATAATCAGCAATGACTGCACGGATTGGCTTGATTTCTTGACTTCCGTTGACTGCCGAACACTGCTTGGCGCATACCCGCGCGAGTACGGTGAAACAGGTTTCAGAAAAACTTCGCATTCAGAATTTCCAGCAGTACTTTTTTGTACGGGTGCCGCCGCTTCAGCGCCGAAAGTTGAATTTCAAACTGTCTTGCGGTTCCGTCCTCTTTCGATATATGCTTGAGACCCGATAAAATTTTGGCCGCCTCATTGTAACCATCGCGGTTTCGTCTGTTGATCTCATCTTCGACCAAATCCCAGGCATTATCAAGTCCCAAGTCAACAATTGCGTCAATTTCTCTACGCTGGGCCCGTTTCTTTTCGAGTTCCACCTGTTTGCGTTTGGCTTCCGCCCGCGCTGCTTCCTCGGCTTTGCGGCGTATTCGTATCGCTTCAGCACGATCACGCAATTCGAGTACGGAGCGACGCCTAGCAGGCTTCTTATTCGAACTCGATAAAGTCACTTTCCGAACAAACGCGCGCAACTCAATCGAGGCATGCGGATCTCCATCGTAAAGAAGTTGAAGGAACTTCGTCTTTTTACTTTCTGGAATCTCCGACAATACCTTTAGGACTGAGTCTGAGGACTCTTCAATTCTGTCATCACCGACGTTGCGTTCGGCAGCTGCTTGAATCAAATCTGAATCGATGCGCAGAAATTTTGCAAAATTCTTCAGTGCTCCAGACAACGGGGCGAGGCCCGGCAGCGGTTCCAATACTTCTTCTCTGAGACTGCCATCTTCAACCGCTACCAGCCAAATGATATACAGCATACGCAAGTCGCCACCAATCAGATCGTATCGCAAGGGTATAAATGGACTGAGCCGGTCAAGTCCATCGTCAAATTCATACCATCCGCCGTCTTCAAAATAGAATACGTCTAGAATCATGTTTTCGCCGGCGTCGATCAAACTTGCCACCTCACTGCTTCTCAGAAAGTCATCGAACCGTGACTGATCAACGAATCGTTTCGGAAGTCTGACCATGAATCGACTGGTGGCCCAGTTGGCGCGATACAGATGCAGATCAAAATAATTTTTCATCAACGATGTTTCATCGCCGCGGAAGTCTCCCCAGTTGTAGACATTGATGAAACTTGTGGGGTTGATTTCAGCCCGCGTCGAAATACGCCGCAATTGTGCCATTTCCGACTCACTCAATGGGCGGTCGATTGCCAGAAACTCGTAGTATTGATGTTCGCTCATAATTTAAAATCCTCACCAAGTAAACGATGATTTACCATCGGTAGCTTAACTTTATGATCTTTTTGTTCTTAATAACTGCTGTTTGCCTAGTTATACTTCGGAACAACGACTTTATACTTGATTCTCGCTGCAAGACAATACCAATCCCACGTTTCTAGCGAACGAAATGTTGGGGCGGCAGTTCGAATGTCAGAAACTTCCCACAGAGTGAGAAATCGATTTATCAATCTCATAGAATTCTGCCCCAACGCACTAGTTTCCGAAGATCGCGTATGGCGGGTTGCTGCACATTCGGATGTCCTGCCTCATGCGATACATTTCCAGGGATTACTTCTCCTTCTGCAATTAAAAGATGAGCTCCTGCTCTATTAAAGTCGATACCGACGCGTTTCGACCAAGTTCTGGTGTAGGCCAAATACTCCGAAGTTACAAGGTGATTGAAACTAAAATTGATCCAAACATCTTTTACGAAAATCCCTGAGAATGCCGTATAGTTCCTTTGTCCGATATTCAAAATCAAGTTCTAATTTACTAGCCTCTCGTCTGTTTTTCGTGTAGCTATGATTCCCGGATTGAAACAATGAAACTCAGAGACTCTGTTGTTTGTAAATCGGTCACAGTCGTGCTCAGCAAAAAATTCTATCGGTAAATTCCGAATCCAACGACGAATGCTGAAAACCTCGCCAGTGTCGGTGTAACACATTAATATGACAGTTCAAGAAAGCAGACCAAATCCCAGTTTTGCCGCATTTACTCATCAGTAGAAAATGTGGTTGCGTAACGACAGGAGCATCCCACGCTAAGCAAGTCAGTGCGAAACATCCGAATTTGTTTGATAATGAGCAAAATAGCCAAGTGGTGTGAGTGTCATTTTAGATGCCGCCTGCCGGATTTTATGGACCAAAAAATAGCATGGGAAACACCTGGCGTAACGAGGCTAAAATTAAAACTGCTGATAAAATAGTTCGCAGACAGGCACGATCAGATCACGGTGTGTGCACCTGATGGAATCGCCGACGGCAATGCTCAGCCGGTCAGGACACAATCAGATGGAGCGAGCACGATGTGCCCTTATGACGTAATCGGAGAGAATAAACCTCTCCTGAACTCATTCGCCACCACAAATGCTTTGTCAACATTTTTGATTAAAAATGTCCTTGATGTGTATATTCATTTACACATACACACCATTTATCAGGAAATACACCATGGCAAGGGTGCAGCTAGTATTACGGGGATGAAGACCGCAGCCGGTACATTCATCAGGCCAACAAAGAAGGTCTGACATTGAGCGCGTGACTACGCGCTGCTGCTGAAGAACGGCTTGAACGGAACTCGCGAGTCCAACCGTTTGAATCTGTTACGGACCTAAAGGCTTTCTTCACCGAGTGTGACAAACGCGATAGCGGTGGAATTGAACCGGACTGGGAGCAACATATCTCCGCAATTAATGAAGTTCGCAAACGAGGTGCGGTAGGTTCGTGACTTTCGTCGACACAAATGTTTTCATGTACTCCGTGGGACAGACACACCCACTAGAGGAATTTGCTCGGTAGTTTTTCCTTGTTGCGAGTCGCGAGCAAGAACCCTTATGCACATCTTCCGAAGTATTGCAGGAAATCCTAGATCGCTACCTTTCCAGTAAGCATTCACTTCTCCGTGATAGAGGTGTTATCTCAGAGCCTTGTTGATTGCAATTCAATCTTCAGGGCATCGCCATTTCGAAAATCAAATGGCGGGTCATGGTCAGCTTGCGACGAACCGACTCGGTCAATGCCGTATTTTACTTGGATCGAGTTTTGCCGGGCAGGTGACCTGGTCTGGTCTGAACAGTTTGAATTCATGAATTCAAGATCGCTTTCCAGTTTCACTTAGGGGAAAGCTCATTCGCATCAACGTATACAGCTCCTTTTGATGTAATGCAGACTTTTGGACTATCGCCCGATTTTTCCGCCATTGACCCCAGCCTCCTAATCAATGTCGTTAGTTTATTCTTAATTTCTACCAAAATTTCGTACGCAGAATTTAAGGATCGAGTTGCCTGCTTCGAAAATCGACATGCCGAACCGATTGAGTGGCAATTCGTTTTGGCCGATTTAAAGACGACGTGAATTTTGACATTCTTGCAAATTTCAACAAACTAAAGCCATCAGAGAATCTGGCATAAGTTGCTTATATTTTGGAATATGCGTAAACATGCTTTGAAATGGTGGACATGGTCGCAATGTATTCAAACCATATCTACTCTACCATTTGAGTTTACTACGTTGGATATCTCAACTCAACATCTCTACTAAAAAATTGCTGCTAAATCACTAAAACTAAATCAACTCGAATTGGGCTTAAGAAAGACTTACTACAAAAAAAATTTTGAGAAAAAACGTATCAAAAGCAATTCAATGGACCAATGAAGACTAGTACAAACTATGCTTCAAAAATTCATATTGAATCATGTTCAATCCATCATAATCCAAGTAAGGAATACTTAAGGTAAATACAGTGCTTGCTCAATGAACACTCTAAGTAGACTTAATCTCGTAAATTAGCGAAAGGACGCATACCTCCATGTGACCGCTTAAATATTCCAATAATCGCTTTTTCAATTTCCCTAGGTTGGGATTCTTTTAATATTTTCCAGCACACAAGCAACTGTTCTGCATCGCAGAGTTGCCACACTAACCTGCCGCCCTTATGAGGATATTTCTTACCTTCACCAAATTTGATCAATTCCTTGATTCTGCTCTTTAAATTAGCTTCGATATTTACACCACCCGCCTTACCAATGTAGACTATGGTTGCGTCTAGGACCCACTCACGCTCCAATTTTTTAATGGAAACGTTTGGGTCTTTATTTTTGAAGTGACCTCCAGTCCCAACAGAATGGAATTTGGGAGGTGAATCAGAGTTACGTAAGAGTAAATAAACACCTCGTTCAGAGGGGATGCAATGCATTTTGGCTCGCAAAGTTTCTACACTCACAAAACCTTCAAATCCTAGTTCTCGTAATCCAGAAACTGATTTCAAGTGGTTGGAATTAATTTTCTTCAAATTTTGCATAGATTCATCTAATTATGAGATATTTCAAAATGTAGTGCGCAAGGTGTGTTGCAAAAATCGAACATTATTCTGACTGACTCACACCAAATTGGTACAGCCGTTAGTATTTGAGAGTTTGCATCCGCTCAATTGGGTGGATGCAAACACCGGCCATTTTTTTATCTGTACTTCACGGACCGCAAACAAGAACTCGTCTTACATATTGTCGTAACCAACACCCACACACTGCCCATCAACTGTTTGATGCCGTGGGCTCGACACAGCTCTTGAAGCGCCTTCGAACTGTGTCAGTGCCGATTGAAACTGGGGAGCTTCCATCGGCACCGACAATCTAGCATAGCACTGCAGGAGCTATTGAGCCCCGTAACTCTTCAGGCAGTTTATTCTGAAATTTGAAACCCCTATTAGATTGCTCATAGATAAATCAAAACGATCACACTACTCAATAATCCGCCTTCTACCATTGACTCTCGAAAGGCGGTTCGGCTACATTGCGTGGTGGACGTGGTCGCAATGTATTTAAGTCATCTCCACATTAAACTTTGACGTTGTTATTTCGCAGTACTTCAATGCAACTTCTATACCCAAAATTGAAACTGCTTGTGGAACATCCGCGACAGCCGGTTATTCAAAAATAGTCGAAATTGGCAGCTTAATAAATAACTATAGGATGCTCACAATACAGGGTCGTAGAGTCTACAGGAATAAGAAGGCAAAGTAACTGTAAGCTGAAGAAATTCATCGGACAACTTATATTTTTTCGTCGACTAAATGAAGGATCGCATGTTTAACCTTATCGTCCATCCGAAACTGCAAGACTTGGAGGTGATCTAGAACCGTCTGAACCGATTCAATTAGACTTCGTTTCTTCGCCAAAACCAAAATTCCCATTGTTCCAGTAATCTCCAATCCGACTGAAGAAGCAAACCTACGCGCTTTACGATCATCAAGAACAAGCAGGGGTTTAGAAGACTCCAACTCCAAAGCGATGACTTCATTTTCACCTTTTCCGAGGTTAGCAATTTGGATAATTATGGATTTTCCACTCACTGTCTTGACAGACAGCCATGGCACCTGTTTGACTTCCGGCAAATCAATTCCGTGCCTCCTACCTTGAGCTAATTCCTCTGCAACTGCCAATGGAATCTGCACAAATTCGAATAAAACTGGTAGAACATTTAACAAACCCACCTGATGTAAGTACTGTAACGGTGAAGTGTTACAAATGGTGACTTGCACTCAACAGATCGTTTTGTAGTTCTTCCTCCGACAGTTTAAATGTGTCTACGCCGTATTCTGCTAATTTAGTTGAAAATAGCGGCTTGGGCACTCTAGCAAATTCTGCTGCCGCGCCAGTAGACAATCGTCCCAGTTCATAAAGTTTAACGGCAATGAGTATTCTCGCTTCTTGATTAATCTCTTCGGGAGTCAATTTCAATGCTAGCCCTAGTTCCGCACTAATCAAAAAACAATTCTCCTAAGGTATTGATATCATGTTTTTTTCGAAAAAGACCAAATCGTACATGTAACAACATTTCGCGCTATTTTCTTTTCTTTCCCTCACCAGCGTTTCCGATGCAGTTGCGCCTTCATATTCAGTGCCTGTGCCAACCGCGCCTGGTCTGCGGTCGGACGCACATCCTGACGGTTGGTGATTGTGCGATGCTCCTTGGTCTTGAGCGTGGTCGTCACCCGCATCCAGTTTCGAAGACGTCTTCGAATGCTCTTCCAACTCCAGTGAATGTCGTGCTCCCTGAACTGAAATCGCAAGGTGTGAACGGCATGATAAGCCAATACCGTGATGAACAGGTGCGCCTGGATTCGCCGGTTCAGCTGATGCCAGACCGGACGAAGTCCCAGCTCCGACTTCATGCTTCTGAAAGTGGACTCTATATCGGTCAGACTCCAGTAGGTTTTCACAATCCTGTCATCGCTCCAGTTGGCATGGGAAGTGCGCAGCACATAACTGCCGGCCTGATCATCGGCTTTTTGGTGCTGCGAACTGTAGCTCCAAGTCACGGCCGTGGCATTGATGCCTTTGTCGTCTTCGCTGACGTCGACCGTATAGTGCTGGCTTACTTTGCTATATTCGTGTTTGAGGCGGCCGATTTTCTCATGCACCTTGCCGACTCGTTTGGTACAGTATTTTTTCGACAGTCCTTGATGTAGTTTCTGCAGTTTCTGTTCGTACAGCTGGCGTTTTCGAGATACGATGGAGGTGTCGCCCGCCTTCTTGTTTTCGCTTCGTATGTAAAGAAACACTTCCTTGGCATCGTCGTCGGCGCGGTTTTGCGCCGAGTCTTGGTCTGGTGGCGGCAGCCGCCATACGCACACCTTGGAGCCCTGACTCGTGGTTCGCTGCAGATGCGGCTTGCCTTGTGGTACGGGCGGTTTGCCTCGCCGAGAGACCACTACCCAGTCGTAATTGCCTTTCGACAGAAACTTGATGTTATCTTCGGTAGCGATTCCCGCATCCATCACTACGGTGGGTCTGGAATGCGCAGACTCAGGCAGTTTGATCAATTTATTCAACATCTTCTGCAAAGTATCGCATTCCGAGACATTGCCCGGCAGCATCTCGCAGTGCAACGGAAATCCGTGTGCGTCCAAGGCCAGGCCCAAACTGACCAGCGGACAGTCGTTTCGTTTCTGCTTGGAGCGTCCGAAGCACTTCAGCTCGCCATCGGCGCGCCCGTGATAGTGCACATTGGTCAGGTCGTAGAACACCACCGTGGCCGCAATCGAGAACAGGTCGCGTTCGCGTTCGAATAAAGCGCGCTGCAGCGCAACGCGGTGTTTCCACAACAGGTCGTTCAAGCGGTACAGTTTGTCCAGCGAAGGCGGCAGTTGATCGTGCAGTTCCAATATTTCCAAAATCGCGCTGTCTTCGAGCATCCAGCGCAAGGTTTCGCGTTCACTGCCAGGATGCAGCATGCGGGCGATGACCAGAGCCGCGCACAGCACCGCATCTTTTTTACTGACGTTCAGGGATTCGAGCAGGTTGATGAAGTCGAGTTGGCGCAGCGCATGCAGACAGATTCGTTCGGCGCCGGCGCTGCGAACGACGACTCGGCTGGCGCTGGCGCCACCGATAATAACCCGATTCTGAAATCTCCAGCACTCGACACATCAGACGAATCGTGAAATTTTTGCGCTCGACTTCAATCAGTTCGTACGCCTGGTTCCACCACTGTTGGTCACGCCGTCCGCGGCGAACCAGGCCGCGGCTTTTTTCAAGAACGCATTCTCCTGCTCCAACTGCTCAATACGACGCTTGCAACGGCGCAACTCCGCTTCACTCCCAGCGCCCGCCTCCGGCTGACTCGCCTTCAACTTGGCTTGACGCTTCCAATTCTCAATCGTGGTCGCCGACGGCTCGTATCTGCGAGCCAACTCTCTCACCGATATCCCCGCTTCATGCTCCGACAGGATATGCTCTTTTAATTCTTCCGGGTAGATCACTTTACCCATCTTGGTTTTCCCTCCAGTTCTTAGGTAAACTCTACAATTAAAGTGTCTCTACATTATCGGGGTAGGACCACGACAAAAAACAGTTGCTCAATGCCAAGGACATTTCGAAGTGCGTGCGCAAGAACTGGCGCAAGCTGCCCGGGCTGCCTTGGCAGGTGTTTTCCCTGTCGGTGGAACTGCAACTGCAGAGTGATCCTAAGCAAGAGCCGAGCTGGCATCCGGTGCAGCTTCTATACGTGCGAGCACTGAAAGAAAACGCAGCTGGCGGCAGTCGCAAGGACTGGGCATTATTCCTGTCCACGGATGACCAATTGAGCGCCGAAATGCTGCTGCAGATTTATTCGCTCCGTTGGAGCGTGGAAGTTTATTTCAAGGAAGCAAAGCAAAATTTGGGGTTTTTGTCCGAATAGACTCGCAGTTTCGCTTCGTTCGTCGCCTCGGTGCATCTTTTGCGGTTCGTCACCTGATGCTCACCTATGCCGGTTCGACCGACGGCAGCGGCAATCTGTGCGAAATCCGCGAACAGTTTAAGGACCAGCTCAATCAGTTCAGCCTGGCGCGACGGCTGTGGCATTATTTTCTGGCGTTGATCGGACGCGTCATCCGGCAGATGAAAACTCTGACCGATGACGCGGTCAAACAGTTGACCTGCACCTTGAACCGAGAATTTGAACAGTTTTTCGAAAGCAGTCTCCAACTTGACCCCGAAACCATACGCCTGGAGCATGACCTCGCTCCCTTAACTTAGGAATTTAAGGCGATTTTCGACTCCGAAACTTGAATAGTATTGTTTGCAACGCGTATTCGGTTAGTTGATATTCATGGTGACCACGAATATGCTGGGGTTCTGAACGACCGTAGCGCATTACACATTACGTGAGCGAACACAACTTCGGTTTTTTCTTCTATCTCATGGAGTTCAAAGCTTTTGGGTAGACCAATTTTTTCGTCATACAAGTAGTCATGGATGCGAATCTTTATGGCGTCACGAGTCGCTTGCTTCGCGTAAAAATCCTGAACACGTGCAACTTCTGCAGAAAGAATTTCGTGGAGTCCGGTTGCCACCGCCTTCAATTTCTTTATGTCCTTTGCGGTAAGATCAGGCTTAGTTAGAAGATCGTATAAGGCTAGTGTTTCCTCGTTACTTAAACCTTCCCGAACGGCACGTTTTTTTTCGACGTTTAGATCCTCAATCAACTTCACTAAAGCATCGAACGTGTGTTCAATAGTCACTCTGTTTTTCTCGTCATTGTAATCTGAAACGATTTTTTCGTAATGTGCCTGAAAGTCTGTACGGGTCGGGTTCGCCTGCAACAACGCCTTGAGTCTGCGTTCAACAACAACATTTAAGCTTTGCGATATTGTGTTTTTCTGGTTAGAACGAGCGAATTCTATTCGTAGCCGATCGAAATCGATCCTGCTGATGTCATAGAGTTCTCCATCGTGCCCATCGCTTTCGCACACTTCTACCACCCCACCTACAACAGCGTGTAGATCCTTGATTATGTTAGATATGTTGGCTTTCTTTACATCCTCATTCAGGCTCTTGTAGATGACGTCGATAGCGTCTCGATCATCACGGTATCGATTGACTTCTTGGAGATTCAAGCAGGCCTTGAACTTATTGAACACTTCACGGCACATAATTTGAAACCGTTTCCGGCTTTCATTGCTCTCGTTGACCACTTCTTTGGCATCAACGATTGCTTTATTTCGCTCAAAACCTGTTTTGATGAGAATATCAGAAAGTAAGGACCCCTTTGAACTAAGAAACGATCTGACAGCTTCAATAGCCTCTTCTAGAACGGCAAGCATCTCGGTGGCAGGTTTGATCGGATCTACTTCCGGGAGTGATCCTTCTCCACCATCCTGACCAGCGAATTCTGCAAGCGCCTTTCGAAGGTCCTTCAAAATTCCACAATAATCGACAATTAAACCGTTGTTTTTGCCCTCATGAACACGGTTAGCTCTCGCAATTGCTTGCATCAGCGTATGTGCCTTCAATGGCTTATCCAGATACAGCGTGGACATACTTGGTACATCGAAGCCGGTTAGCCACATTGCACACACGATAGCTACACGAAACGGGTGTTCCTCCCTCTTGAAAGCGGACTCGATATCAAGGCACTTTCCGTCGTCTGTTTGAAATCCGTCTTTGATTAGTTTACGATGCGGTGTTATATCTAAGTCCCAATTAGCAAACTTCGCAACCTCGCCCTGCTCTTCACTAACTACAACAGCTATCAGAGTCTCACGCATCCAGTCCAACTGGCGTTTTCTGACATCAATTTCCCGATCATTACAATTCTCAAACCCAGATTTCAACTCGATGATCCGTTGCTTCCAATGTTTCACCAGTAGTCCATACATCTTCACCGCAGTGATTTTATCGATGCAGACCAACATCGCCTTCCCCGTCTCCCACTGGGTCGAGTAATGAAAAACGAAATCCTTGGCGATTTTGTCTAGGCGGTCCGGGTTGGTGATCACATGATAGTCCCGCCTGAGTTCCATTTCTAGACGCTCTGCGACATCCTGATCTTCGATCTCCAACTCATCCAGTTTCTCTGCGAATTTATCGTTCAAATCAGTTGTAGTTACTCGTAAGGTCTCTCCCCTTGCATCATAGTAAAGAGGAACCGTGTTCCCATCCTCGACAGCCCGCTGGAAATCGTATCTAGAGATGTACTCCCCAAAGATCCGACGGGTGATCTGATCGTCCGAGAAAAGTGGCGTACCCGTAAACCCGATCCGACTGGCATTGGGTAGGGCAGTCCGTAGGTTCAAAGCTAAAATACCATTCTGTGTCCGATGTGCTTCGTCTGTAATGACAATGACATCGTTCCTGTCTGAATAAAATTCGCCTTTACCGAGTTTTTCGTTGAACTTCTGGATCAGCGTGAAAACGTAGGATTTATGTTGAGCCAACATCTTCTTTAACTCATGACCTGAACCGGCACGGCATGGGTCCTTGTCGTTATCGACCAACCCACAATCAGCAAAGGTCTTGTATAATTGCCCGTCTAGATCCGTCCGATCAGTACAAACGACAAATGTATAGTTCGCGCCCAGCTTCCGGTGAATCTTCCGGGTGTAGAATACGATAGAGTACGACTTTCCCGAACCTTGAGTATGCCAGAACACGCCTAACTTACCTTCCCGGACTCTACAGTCTTTAGTTGCTTCAAAGGCTTGATTCACGCCCAGAAATTGGTGATTCCGAGGCACGATCTTGATCAGGCCATGCGGACTATCATCGAATAGGATGAAGTTCTCGAAAAGGTCCAAGAAATTCTGTTTGTCACAAATACCCTTTAGTAGTGTTTCCATATCAACTACACCTGGTCCTCTTTCGTGTAGTCGTTTCCAGTCGTTGAAATGCTCCCACCCGCTGGAGAGGGCGCCAATTTTGGCATTGAATCCGTTGCCCAACACGATAAAGGCGTTGTGGTGAAATAGATGCGGGACCGTGTCCTTGTAGTCAGCGAGGTTTTCGTCATAAGCATGACGAATATCCTTATGCAGTGCCTTGCACTCTACGAAGAGTAATGGCAACCCATTAACGAATCCTATGATGTCCGCTCGGCGACGATAGAGGTCGCCCTTGATCCACATCTCCCGGACACAGAGGAAGTGGTTGTTGTCAGGGCTATCAAAGTCGATTACACGTAGTCTCTTCTTGACTGAGTTACAATTTATGTCGCGGTACTGAACCTGTACTCCGTTCTTAACTAGATCGTATTTTTCTTGGTTGATTTGGAGCGTTGATTGGGTGACCAACACCTCGCTGATTTGGCGCATCGCTTCCTGATAGGCAACACTGGGCAGATCAGAATTGAGCCGCTCTAGCATCTCTCTCAAGTAACGGGTCAGGACTACATCCTTTTCAGTCTTGCGGCCAAGCGTGCCTTCGGGACCAAGTACTTCGTGCATCGCATAAATGTTCTCGTCCCAGCCGAGCGTGTGCTGGAGGTAGTCTGCTGTGGTTTCCCGGACGAGCGTATCTTCGTTGAGTGCAGAGCTCAAACCGTAATCACCCCGTTCATCAGTTTGAAAAGGAGGATATCGCGTGCTCTAGACAATTTCTTGTTTTGAGTTTGGAGGTTTGCTACCTGTGCGAAGTTTCGTTCGGCGAAAATCGTGAATTTTGTAACTAGCCACGAAGGTGGCAAAACAAACTTAATCCGTTTTAGGTGTTTGGGATAAACATGCGGCTGGGCGGTGCCTTGTTGAAATGACGAAATTTCTTCCTGTCTCGATTTCAGCATGGAATATAGAAACCACACATTTCCATTGTCACTTTCGCTAATGTAAGAACAATCGGATGCCCAAATATCTTCCAGATAAATATTGACATACCCTGCATTTGCGCCTGATGCGCTCACCGTAATTGCTGGTGCTCTCACGTTAGCGGTGTTATGGAAGTATGCTGGCTTTAACCCCCCGGCTACAACAGGAATTTCACCTTCCACTGCTAAGGCTCTAGTGATGTTTTTACCTTTCCTTATGACTACCCATTCTCCTAGTTTTCGGAGTTTCCAACCTTCTGGAATGCCATCAATTACATTCACCTGATCGGCCCCAGGAAATCGAAAGCGCACAAACCATTCTATATAGAGTTGCCGTGTAGCATTCTCCAACAAGTCGATTCGTCGCAAATTACACTCAATCAGATCGTCATAGGTGGAGAGGGTTGTTGCGATTCTCCTTTGGGTCTCCAATTGCGGGAGTGCCACTTTAAAACCCTCGATCATTCTTTTTGTCAAGGCCTTTCGAGTGCCACCTGATCCAGACCACGAGAACATGGTAGCTTGCATGCGAGGTGAGACCAGGTAATAAGCGAGAAAAGTTGGATCGAGGTGATCCTTATTCGTTCTTATAATTGCAACGTGCTGGTTGACCCTTGCAGGCAAAATATGTGTGGGCACTCGACAACTTCTAGCAACAGAGTCTCCAGTGATATTCAGCAAAACATCACCCTCTTTGACAGTTACTCTTTTCATCTTCTCAGCCATTTGATCCGAGATATAGGCAAGGCCGGAGGCAACGAATTTGGAGTTATAAACGTTTTGACTTCGGATTAGCGCCGTTCCATGATCAATGTAGACGGACGCCCCTCCGCGAGGGGTAGAGCCGCTACCGATCATCACGCACAACTCCCCAAGTGGAACTCGTTCCGCGACGTCGATACTCACACACCTAGTTCCTTGAAATTCTTCTGAATTTGGACGGCGAGTTTGGCAGCTTCCTTATCCAATTCGTCCAATTCTACGTGAATTGTCCGTAGAGTCTCTTCGAAATCGAATTCTGTGTCTTCTTCCAGAGCGACGCCAACATAGCGACCAGGAGTCAGACTCCATTCATTCTCTTTCAACTCGGCACGATCTACGAGTTTTACTAGACCTTCTATGTCGCGAAACTGAGCATCTGGAAAACGCTCTTGTAACCAGCTAGCCTGTCTATAGAAAAAGAGTATCTGCTTTAACGATTCGACCACTGCCTCACGAGCATCATTTGTTTCTTTGACCTGTGGGAGCAGCCTTCGCTTTCCTCCTTCCTGACTCTTGGCCTGAGCCTTGATGAGTGCGAAGACTTGGTCGATCTGATCGCTCAAGCTGCAACTGGTTTTCACCATTGGTTTCATCGCCTTCGCAGCAATGTGCAATCCGCTATTGTTCTGAGTGGAATTGTTCCATAATTCAACCAACATTGCAACCATAGTAGCAAACTCTGCTATATCTGATTTCAGTAGTTCATATGTCTGATTAGGCTCACTACCAAGCACCGTGACTTTTTGCGCGAGTTTTTCATAAGCTACCAAAAAGCCGACTAAAGGATCAGAGACCGTTTGGGCGGCATCCACCGTCGATTGCAAGTATTGCGATACCAATTCTAAGAATCTATCCCGCTGACCTCTAAAAAGCCAAAAGATTGCCGTCAAGTTCTGAGTCTGCTCGGGAGAGAAGTCGTTAATTTTTCGTGAGACTTCTCGGAACGTGTTCCGCGCATCTACCATCAGCACCTTATCTTTGTGCTCGACCGGCTTATCTTTGCTTAAGAACCAAAGCTCACAGGGAACTTGTCGGGTATAAAAGAATTTACTCCTGATTGCAATCATCGCATCTACATGACCAGTTTCGATCAGTTTGCGGCGGACCTTGGCTTCCGCACCTCCTGCCGAAGACGCTTGGGACGACATGACAAATCCCGCCCGTCCCGCATCGTTCAGGTAAGAGTAGAAGAACGATATCCAAACATAGTTTCCGTTGGAGACCTGACCCTTCTTGTTGACACCTGGAAGATCGAAAGGCAGACGCGGGTCGTTCTTGATTTTGGATGCATCAATCTCATTCACATTAAACGGCGGGTTGGCCATTACAAAATCACACTTCTTGACCAGTTCGAACCGTTCTTCGTAGTAGCTAATGGCTTTGGCGATATTGCCGTTGAGCCCGTGGATAGCAAGATTCATCTTGGCCAACCGAATGGTTGTCGGGTTCTTTTCCATCCCATAAAAAGTGGCAACGTCCTGAGGGTTCTCTTCCATTCGCTCGATAAAGTGGGCAGACTGCACGAACATACCACCGGATCCACAGGCCGGATCAATCACCTTACCATGGTCTGGTTCGATAACGTTAACGATCATCTGAACTAGGGAGACTGGCGTGAAGAATTCACCTCCATCATGCGCTTTCTGATCCGCAAAACCGGTCAAAAAGTATTCGTAAATTTGACCAAAAACATCGCCGGTCATAGTCCTGAGGGCCACGTCGTTGAAGGTCCTAAGCAACGTACCCAAAACGTTATTGTCAAGTTCTTGATACTCCTGCTTAGGCAGAGCGCCTCTGAGGCTTTCGTAATCCTCTTCAATTACCTCCATAGCATGCATGATGGCTTCTGCTCTGTCGTCTGCGTCGGAGAGATTCAGTAGGTAGTCGAACTTAGCCTCATCTCGCAGGTAAATTGCCCGACGCCCCGAGAAATCCTCTTTGGTTAGAGATCGAAATTTGCCACCTCGGCTGGGAAGTGTTGCCTCAATCTTGGGTTTGATTTGCAGGTAACGATTATAGGCATGTCGTAGAAAGATAAGCCCCATTACTGGTAAGAAGTATTCGTTGGCCGAGAAATTACTGTTCGCACGCAAGTTGTCGGCGCTGCTCCAAAGGCGTTGCTTAATGACCTCGATCTCATTTCTATGAGACATGCTTCGCGTTCTTCCTGCTTCGTGCTAGTGATTTGTATTAGTTGTCACTTCCGATTTGAATGTACCAGTAAATTTTGACGAAAAATTCTCCGAAACTAGGTTTCGAACTTAAATTTCTCATCTTTGCCATCAAGTCCGTTCGAAGTGGAAACAACTCTGTGCGCTTGACGATTAAATTACGCAGTGCGCATTTCAACTTGATAAATGGAGGGGAATACTTATTAAATTAAAATTTAAAAACCGCAGATAAAAGCGTCGAGGAAACCAAAAGGTGAGAGAATGTTCAGATAAAATAGGAATCGCGCTCAGATATACAGGAATACGCACTTAATTTACTTGCTTTACTTATGACAGCGGACAGGTAGAACAATCAGCGGATTGTTTTTCGTAATTGACTTAATTCTAGGTAGAGCATCTAACTTTCCCTTTAAATTCCCTATTTGATGCACAATTTTCACTTTTCGCAAATTTAATTGTTCCCCTGTCGCCGACAGCAACAATTCGAGGACCTTCATTTTTCACAAATTTTGCGAATGCTGTTTTTCCATTCCGCCCAAAATTTGCTCTCATTATACTGGTTAAAGACAGAACTGCCGCATTGAGTCGCTTCAGTTACATCATCATCCTCATATCCCAATTTCAAAGCTAATTTAACTTTATCCTGTCACTCAAGTGTTGGTTTACTTTCAAGTGGTGCTAGATGGTAATTTTTCAGGATTTTAGTTTTCAACAAGAAATGAAAAAGGTGTTGAGACTTACCAACAATAGATTTTTCGATTTTGTGTTTGCCCCTGCTCCAACGACAACAATTTATACTCGTCAACACTTGTTCACGTAGATCTTCATTAATAATTGCTATTACAGACTCCAATACTTTAGTTGCGAGTGAACCTACTGCCGACAACTTCTCTCTTTGCACCAGTCGTATCAACCTGTTAGTTGCAAGGCTGCTATTGTCAGCAAATACATCGTTTAACCAATGCAGATCGTTTTGGTTTTCCGTGAGATTTTGGTCAGTCGACCAAAAGTTGCGTCCGTCCAAAGTTGCTTTTGGCGTTTGTCTCAGGGAGGCTGTTTTCTTTGAACCCAATACCATATAGCCACCAAATATGCCAATTTGCTGTCGCTACAGGTCTGCAATGCTTCCGAAGCACAATCTGAAATATTTCTGCTCATACAGAGGTGTCGAATTAGCTCTGGGATGCTCTTTGCCTTTTAATTGCTTTGTAAACCAATTCTAATGGTGCATCGACAGCAATGACGAAGAATCAAAGATAGGATTACAAATTAGAGGAATTTTCAATAAACTTGCAGCTGCAAGACCTGAAGAAAAAGACTTTGCTCGGCCTAATAGATCAAAAACGAAGAGGATTTTCAGTGGACGGAAAGACATTCGGCTACTAGTCCGTACCTTATGGAGACTTTGTAATAGACTAATAAATTAATCCAAGACCCGAGGGTCACAAACTCGAAAGAGAACCGAGAGACTCAGCGATTGTGCTTCGAATATTCAGTACATATAACGAGGGAATTTCTCTAGATGGAATCACCAAGAGTCTTAATGAAGAAAGAATATTGGGAAGAAATAACCAAAAATATAAATGGAGCAGTAGCACCATCAGTCGAATATTGGACAATGAAAAGTACATTGGAAAGTGGGTATGGAATAAAACAGAAAGCCGTCGTGATTCGAGAACAGGGCGCAGGAAACGCTTTCCAAAACCTGAATCAGAGTGGATTATCAACATTGATGATTCTCTGAGAATTATTCCTCAAGAGCTGTGGGAATCTGTCCGCAAACGAAGAAAAGCATCATCTAAAGCCTAGCCAAAGCGAAAAGGCAAAAATGGCTTTTCCAAAAAACAAGGAAAGCGCGGCAGTATGTATCCTACGCACATGCTTGCCGGTTTGATGACCTGTGCGAGCTGCGAATCAACTATCGGTCAGATTAGCGGTAAAGGTGGAGGATATTTCGGATGTCTAGGCGCAAAACGAGGCATCTGTGACAACAAAGTTATCGTTCGACGAAAACTGACTGAGAATTTGATTATTAGTGAAGTAAACAAACAGCTTTCTTAACCGGAGAATGTTCAAACAGTTTTGAAAAAAGTAGAAGACGAAATTAAGAAACTTTGTTCGAATGTGCCAGGAAAAATCCGAACCAAAGAGGCTGAATTAGCCAAAGAGGAACGACGCCTGACTAATTTCATTGAATTTATCGCAGAGGGACGCAAAAGCAACGCGTTAATCAAGGCGTTGGAGGAAACAGAAAGACGAGTGAATTCTTTGCAGGTAGAACTGAACGGTTTGCATAACACCCGAGACAAAATATTCAAAGCGCCACGTATTGAGTGGATAGAAGCAAAACTTGAAAATGTAAAAGCATTGCTGGAAAAGAATCTTGCTCAATCGAGCGTTGCATTGCGGGAACTATTGGGTCCCGTCACTCTTCAGGCGGTTTATCCTGAAATTGGAAAGCCCTATTACATCGCTCATAGTTCAATAGATACTAAGGCTCTCATCGAAATGCCGTCTTCCAAAGATGGTGCGGAAGACGGTTCGACTACATTGCGTTGGTGGAGGTGGCGGGAATTGAACCCGCGTCCGTAAGCCCTCTACTCGCCGGCCCTACATGCTTAGTCTATCATTCTTTTTCAACACAATCCTATCAAATAGACAGAATGGATTGTGGTTGTCCCGTCAAAATTTTCATTCACAGGTTTACGAGACGCTTACTGCAACCTATCCTGGATTATGTGACCTCGCTTCATACCATCCAAGCACAGTATTGGCAAGGCTCAGCGGCTAAGCCGCTAAGGCGTAGTTGTCGTCGTTGGCAACTATAACTTTGCAGCCAGATTAACGAGGCAGCTGCACCTCGGCATGCTCCAACGGCTTTGTAACTCGCGTCGAAACCAAGTCACCCCCATAGAAGAAGCGTTATTTTACGCGTTTTAAATGTTTTATACAACACCAATTCAATCACATCGTCAGCAACTGACGGGAACAGTTCATGACAGGAGCGGATAATCTCCGCAATGGTTACGAATATCGAGTCGCTTCTCGGGCCTGGTCCCGTTCAATGTCCCTGGATTTAATCGCAGCTCTTTTGTCGTGTTTTTTCTTTCCCTTTGCCAAGGCGAATAACAGCTTCACCTTGCCATTGCTCCAGTGCAGCTGCACTGGAATCATGGAATACCCTTTTCGCTCCACAGCGCCAATCAAGCGGTTGATTTCATACCGATGCAACAGCAGCTTACGTTCTCTTGTGGGATTAGCCTGATAATGCGTCGATGTGGAACTAAGTGGCGAAACATGAGATCCAACCAAATACACTTCGCCACCGCGAGCAGAGATATAACTTTCTTTCAAGTTCACTCGGTGCTGGCGCATGCTTTTGACTTCCCAACCATGTAGAACCAAACCAGCTTCATACCTGTCTTCTAAAAAATATTCGTGCCTGGCCTTCCTGTTTGAAGCGATGATATGGCTTGTATCTGCCTTTTTCTTTTTTCTGCCCATTTCATCCTGATCTCATCTTCTCCGTCTAGACCGCCGCCTTCGAGTTGACTTAACCGGAGCAGTGTCAAATACTTTACCTAGCTTGTCTGATATCTCTTCATTCGTAGGCATCGGACCCGGTTCATGCTGATCCAAAGCGACTCTCATTTTCTCGACATGTTGAACTTTCGTGCCACAACAGCCACCGATAACGGTCGCACCTGTGTCACGCGCAATTTGAGCATAGTCAAACATCTGTTCTGGTGTCGCGGTATATCGAATCTTGGTTCCCTCCCAAACTGGCACACCACAGTTCGCCTTCGCTACATAATGAAACCGACCTGGATAAGCCCGCGCCATTTCCAATGTTGCTGCAACCGTCTGTGCAGGACCTATCCCGCAGTTGGAACCGACTGCTAATGGCTTCACTGAGAAACTCAGGCAAATTTCTACAAATCGGGCAGGTGTGATTCCCATCATCGTCCGACCGTTCGTGTCAAAGCTGCCGCAGCACATATATGGCAAGTCAGTTGCCATTGCTCCCAATGCCGCAGCAGTCAGTTCCTCTTCCGAAGAAATGGTTTCGATCCACAAAATGTCACAGCCGCCCCGCTCCAGAGCCAGAGCCTGATCTTTGAAAGCAGCGACCGCATCTTCCATCGACAAAGCCCCCAAAGGTTCGATCAATTCACCGAGCGGCCCCATCGACCCTGCAACAAATACCTTCTTGTCAGACTGTTCAGCCGCGCTTTTTGCAATTTTTGTTGCTTTTTCATTCAATTCGGATACTCGATTCTCACTTGAATGCAACTTAAGGCGCATCGCGTTCGCACCAAAACTATTCGTCAAAACAACATCCGATCCTGCTTCAACAAATCCAAAATTAAGCTTAAAAACGCGATCTGGATGAAGATCGTTCCAGAGCTCCGGAGCATCACCGGACACCAATCCCATGTCGAACAGATTGGTCCCGGTAGCGCCATCCATCAATAAAAAATTCTTCTCCTCCAGAATCTTCTGAAGCAAGCTGTTTCTTTCTCCGTTATTCCTCATTTGTACGTTTTTTTATGAGTCACCAAAACCCGTTTGGTGTAAAGTTTCCATCTTGTTGTTTATTTAATATGGAATTGTTTGCGTGAAAAATCAAGTCAATAAGGAACAACAGGCTTGGGCTGGAAGTCATGAATTTTTAGGTCATACAATCGGAATCAATAGACTCGGTATAATTTGATAAGTAATGAATTGAACGATTGGAAACTCATCACTCTTTGCTGGAATAATCACCGAAGTCATTTGACGTGCCCTTGCGATTAACTTTTGCCAAGTCAATATTCATCGCGATATTTACGATCTCGATATCGCCTTTTACTGTACACGCAAGCGAATTGATTATGTTCGATTCACCTTATTGTACTTGGTGCAGTAAGTGGGAAGAAGAAATCGGTGTCATCTATGACCGCACTCCTGAATCCTGTCAGGCTCCGCTGCGGAGAATCGATATCAGTGACGACCTGCCCGACTCATTGGTCATGAATGAAGAAATTCTATACACGCCGACGTTTGTTCTTATTAACGAAAATCGTGAAGTCGCCCGAATTATTGGCTATCCAGGGGAAGAATTCTTCTGGGCGATGCTACATGAAGCAATCGATGAAAAAATTCCCGAAGAACTGCGTCGCAATAACAAAGAAACCTGCAAATATTCCTGATTGGATTCAATCAAAGGTTTTGAAACTGCCGATTCCACTTTTCCACCGACATTTGCTGCATGCCAACCGTCTATAAATCAATCATCGCGCCATTTAGCTGTGAGCAAATTTACACGCTCGTTACAGACGTCGCGAATTATCCAAACTTTGTGAAGGGCTGCAGCTCAGCCCGAATCGATGAATTTCACGAAGATGGATATACGGCAACACTTGAATTCAAATTCAAGGGCATGCGAAAATCATTCACAACGCGAAATGTATCAACACCCTATTCGCAAATTACGATGGCATTCGTCTCCGGTCCATTCAAATTCCTAAATGGCAAATGGCAATTTACCCAACTTGGAGAACGCGCCTGTAAAGTTGAATTCGAGCTGGAGTATGAGCTGTCTTCAAAGCTGATCGCAAAAACGACAACTCCGCTGGTGCATTTCCTTTCCAAGACTATGGTGAATTCATTTTATGAAGAAGGACTCCGGAAATTTGGAAGCTCGACCAATCCTTGAGATTGAAGTCGCTTTTACGACTGCTTCCGAGCAGCAGATCGTTCCTTTGCAGGTGCCAGAGAATACGACAGCCCGCCGTGCCGTTCAGCTGTCTGGACTGCAGGAGATTTTTCCTCAATTTGACTTTCAGTCAGCTACGGTCGGCGTATTTGGCAAAACTGTGCCAAGCGATTACGTACTCACCAATTTTGACCGGGTTGAAGTGTATCGACCGCTGGCGCAGTCGCCAACAGAAGCGCGACGTCAACGAGAAAAGAGAAAGATTTCATGCAAAAATAGATTTAATCCAACGCGGTAGACAGCTTCTGAAATTTAATCAGATTGTCGAAAGAGACTGATCGAATCGCGTTTCAGGTGCTAACGCTACATCTGAATTTCTTTTCAAAGAGGATTTCAGCTACTGTTGTAATGAAAGCTTGGGAAGTTCTGACCATAGGCTAATCAGTGCGAAACTCACCTTCTAGCTGATGGGAGAAATGTACGAACAGACATCCATTTAACGTATCAATCGCGTTAACCTCGCCTTAGCCCTTAAATCACTATGAAATCACTTTGTAATCATATTATTGTTATACTTCTCGATTGAATAATTAACTAGGGTTAATTTTGACTACATACTAGAGAGATTGGGATAATGTTGGTCAAAAAAAGTAGAAGAAAAATTATTGATGCCAGTTCACGACATAAATTGGTTGATTCTGAAGGTACTCATATTGTCGTGCTTACTAGTCCAAAGAGTCACTACAGGGTTATTCATGACGATTTTCGTAGTGGATTTATGCAAGGTTTTTGGGGATCAATAAACGATATATGGGATGAGTTTGAAATTGTGCGATACGCTCAAGATAAATTTGCTGATGATAAAAAACGTTACGGCAAAGATATGTATTATGCAATGGATGTCTATTTAAATGCCCAACAAGAATCCAAAACAGATTGACGCTCCCCAACCCGAGGACTCTGAACTTTCAGAATTGAAAGATTCTGAAGAAAGCGTTTCGATAACGGCTGTTGGGTCAGCATACTCAGGCCCTCTTCCAGCACCCGCAACTATCAAGAAATATGAAAATATTCTTCCTGGGAGTGCGGAGCGCATATTCAAAATGGCTGAAAAAGAACAGGCTCACCGAATTGATTGGGAAATCACCCATCTCAAAAAAAATTATTTCAGCACACTCTAGGTAAGTACCTCGGATTTTTTACTGTGGTTTTTTGTGTGTTAGGGGCCTGCTTTATGGCATACGTTGGCCAACCATGGCCTGCTTCGGTTTTAGCGGGATCAAGTGTCATCGTTTTAGTAAAGGAATTCATGAAGCGACGCAAGTCCGATGGAGCAGATTAAATATATTGGGTTAATCACGCAGCTCGTAAGTTATTGATAATGAAGGACTATACAACAATAGTGCGACAAACACCTGCAACAAGAACAGGCTTGAGACGCTAACGCTCTGGGTGTATATCCCATACACATGTAGTCAATCCGTGCAGACCGTGTGAGCACGGGACTCTCTCTTAGGAGTCGGTAAAGCAGTAGTTCACGATAAGCGTGATACTTTCCTGCTTCAAGGTTACCGCCCCTGACTGTGGGCGGAGCACCGTAGAATAACGCAGTTGCGTCATTCAAACATTCGCAGTGAAGAGCTGCGATATCTTCATAGCGTACATAGCGTTACGCTACAAAAGTTATTGATGTTAATGTCAATATTTCTCCACAAATTCAATGTATTAGTGTGAACTCATTGTTTTTCGGCACTAACCTCATTACCTGCTTCTGCGTAGCAGAGGAACATAGAGATGCATGTTTTCCGCATCCAATACCGTATAAGCGAGCGGTTCGTTGATCGTTACTTCTCAGTCAGAATAACTTCGAAGCGGGTGGATCAGTCCAGCCTGAATATGACGAATTTGTCATAAAACTGGGCGAGTCGGTACGTGTAATGCGTATCGCCGGGAACAAACTGTTCCTGCAATTTTTACATGCGCAACCTTAATCGATTTTTAAAATCATCAATTTTTTAATGGGAGGTTGCTGTGCCTAAAATCCATCAACGCCGCATTTTTAGAACACATCCTCTCGACGAGTACGAGAATCTCATCTATAACAAACGCCGGTCCGGTTGTCCTTTCAGTCCATTCAGCGAATGTTGCGTGATGCGGGTGTATCCGTTGATCGATAAACAGTGTTTCGTTATGTCCAGTCTCACTGTCGGTTCAAGTGAAGGCTAAAACCATTCGTCGAATTAGCCGACGAAATCCTCGAAAACAAGCAGATTACATTGTGCGACGAGCATTGGCGCTCAATGTCCCTGAAGTTTTGCGGACAGACGATGGTCACATTTATTCGACTGGAACAGCTGAGTGCTATCGGTCTGCTCTCACAACCTTCTGCAAATGGATTCAGGAGGAGCGGTTGGGCGACCTGCGGGGAGTCAGCGTACTCACGGTGCAGCGCTACCTGAATCATCGACACAGCATCGTCGGACAAAAAAACATTGGACCTAGATCGCCAGGCGGCGCAATTTCTACTTCGGCAAAATTACGGGCAAACAGTTCAGCTGCCTCGTATTAAGTCGACCTACCACGGAGGACGACGGCTTTCGAATGAAAGTCGAGCCTATTTTCCAGAGCAGGTCGACCTAATTGCTCGCAACCTGCCTAAGAGCAGTTCGCTTGCAGCTCGTATCGCCTTTGCGACTGGCATACGATCACGAGAATTGCTAACGTTGAGACCGGCAGAACACGTGCCGGCGAGTCCGCGGAGGCAGTGGTCAAATCTTCGTTTTGTTGGGAGAACTGGTGTTCGTTACACGGTTCGCGGGTAAAGGTGGGCTACGTCGAGAGGTGCTCATTCTCCACGAACTGGCGCGGGTGCTGGAGGAGCAGCGACTTGATGCGCAAAAGCGTATCAAGGATCGAGGCACTGTTTATTGGACTAACTATAGGCTTGCAGGTGGGACTTATCTGTCCAGGTTATTTAGCAGGAAAAGCAAGGAGCTTCTAGATTGGTCCGGAGGGTTTCATGGACTGAGACATGGCTATGTGCAAGACCGCATGTTGGAACTTACGAAGATGGGTTTTTCACGGCAGGATCGACTCGAGATCATCAGTCAGGAACTGGGGCATTCTCGACCGGAGATTGTGTCGACTTACTTGCACTGATGCGCTTTTTCTGGGCGTTCTTACCGGATCCGCTTAAGAATTCCGATCTCGCAGTTTTCTGTTATCCGTTGGACGTTCTCTCGTCTTTTTTGTGAACTGCCAGTCGACGTTCACCCAAAGGCAGGTTCACCCGAAATACCAGTGCCTCGTCGCCAGTCTGCATCTTGACGATCACTCGGTTGACTGCAGGAGGAGCGCAGTTCAGCACTTCGCTCATTGCAATTGCGGTCTCACGATAGCCGATGGTTGAGACATACTGACCTTGATTGATTCAGATCTGTGCTTCTTGCACAGGAACGTGTCGGTACTCGAATGTACCTTCTGCCGTGATGACGGTCAAATTCAGAATATATTTCATTTATCGAGCGCTGGTGTTGTTTAACTTGCGTTGCAATACAAACAGCTTTCATCCTCGAAAGGATGACGGCTGTTCAAACAACTTTTGCGCACCTGGTTGCTCACAAAATTTGTTGAAGAGCAAGCCGCGTCCTCTTCAACAGGATCTCTCTGGGGGCCCTCACACGGGCGCTCGCCTATTTGCGTCGTCCCTGTCGCTCTCCCGTTTGCACCATACTGGGAGCTCAGCTGTACTGCAAACCATCGATTGCCGCACGCAGTTTGACGACTGCGCGGAATTTTTCCGGCCTGGATGGTGCCCCCTTTTTTGTGTCTTAGGGTTGACTTGACGAGACGTTTGTATGTTGCAGTCATACGCGAATCCTCGTCAGGCGGCTGCGTTTCCTCCGGTTGCGATCCCGAAGGTGAACCTACGTCCCCCATGCTGTCACGTCATGAGGTGCTAGCAGCAGGTCCTTACCTGCCTGAAGGCAAGCTAGAGTGCAGTACCACCTACCACGCCCGCTTCTCTCAGCGTGGATTTGCTTTGCCCACATTAACATTGTGGGGTCATATTTCCATGAAGGATTCATGGAAATATGGTTTGAGCGGCTTGCGCCGCGAAGGACCGCCTGACGGCGGTGTTATTTGATGAATCTGCAATTTTGACTCCTGTATACACAACTATCTGTAAGTAGCCATGTTACAGTGGATACATGCTTGTGCCATTCGAAACTTTTCGGTTTCTCAGCAGAGAGCAGTTAGACTGCTCTGCGTCGGGTGTAGGGCGGCTGCACGCTTCGCTTGAACCGTTTTTACATGGATATCAAGGCGTTAACAAAAGCACGACGATTGAAAGTATACCCACAATACAAAGACCTAAACCCCACTTCAACCAGTTGATGTCGGATTTAAGCTCGTTTCTAATAGAGCTAATGTCTGATTTTATTACAGCAATGTCTGATCTCGTTGCAGCGATTTCCGATTGAATCTCTGTTCTAAGTAAGTTGATGTTAGATTTGAGCGCGTTGATATTGGATTTCGTTGCAAGTTCGTCACGCTGAGTGACAACTACGTTCGCAATCGCTTCAGCTTTGGACTGGTTCAATCCCTGCGTCCTTCAGCACTTGCGCGGTGCAGATTACTTCGATGTTATTCATGTTAATTGAACTCCTTCAGTAAGGTTAGCTCCAGAGGGGCTTCACCCTTCTCGGGGTTCATCTCCCCGGAAGGGTTTGTTTCTTACGGTATACATACAGCAATTCAGCCGACTCATGTGGATCCGCTTTTGGTTCCACCACAGTCACGGGTGAAACTTTGTGGCGGTTGTTTCCTCAGCTGAGAATCACCGCATTCATACACTCCTTACAGAGCGCGCTGCGCTTTAAATGCTACTACGCAGGCAATTTGTCAATAATCTGATTATTACCCAAATGAATAGTGTGTGTCAATGGTGCATGTCTCTTGACAACGTTGCCGTTATTACATGTCACGGTTCAAACCGATTCGTTGCCCGCTAGGGTAAAGTGAAACTAAATGATGCCATTTTGTTGCAAAATCGGTACGTTGGGCAACAGTCCTTAAGCATATTCGCGTCCAATAATTCATAAAAAACGCTAAAACAAACGACTAGTACGCATCCTTGCGGAATTGTGAATGCTTACTGAGTGTCTTTCAGTTTTTCAAGTGCGGCAATGATTTGACGCTGACCACCTAGAATATCTGATAAATCATTGTTGATCATTGATAAGAGATCGCTGATCAGATACAACTGCATAATAATGAGGCAACTCAAGATAATGATCGTTATTGTTGCAGTTTGGACCCAGATTCATTGAATCACCTTTTCAACAAAACTCCAGCACTGCCAGGTGCACACCTGCGAGGGTAATGCCAGCCACAACAATTTGTTGAAGAATCTCGCCATTTCAGTGCTCAAGTAGTCTTTGGTAACGAGATCACCTTGCGAGGACTGATTCGCGACTGCATTTGCTTCCTGCGACTTTCTTACGCACCTCGGTTTTCTTGTATCAGTCACGCTCCTTGCCGATAACAATCAAGAAAACGATGCCGATCACGATGAACACTCCAGTAACGATAGTCAAGGGCACCACTCCAACAGCGTTCTGAACACCCACATAGAAAACGAATCCAATCACCACCAAGCACAAAACGAGAATCCCGATCACCCAGGCCAGCGTATTTGCGTCGTTTAAACAGGGCACGCAGTTCCTGCCTCGAATTTTCTTCTTCCAAACCTTTGGTACCACTTCGTACTGAGATACCCCAGCTTCTGCCGTTACAGTCGGTAGTCTCTTGTGTCGATACAGGCACCGTATGGTTCGCGTTCGATACGAAACCAATCCGTCCGGTTTATGCCGCATGTGGAAGACGCATTCGGGCCCGAGGGAAAGGCCGACACGAATTTTATCCACCGTTTCTTTTCTGTCACGATCGTGTGAATCTCACGCGCTACGTCTTCCAAGTCTTGGTTTTGGCTGAAAGCGATAGCTACATCCAAAACTCTACGCTACACACCATGCGCACCACATCAAGCCCGAGCCGTAGAGCAATACCCTTCTCGCGTAGAAGGACGATCTTGCGGGCCGTTCCGTCCGGCAATTGGATACTCTTAATTCTGCAACGGAGGGGACGAGCAATTACGAAAAATTTAATATATTGAGAATTGGCCCAAGAGGTGATATCTATAAAGGATAGGAGAACGACATGACCAAACCACAAGTCATCCTCGACGAACGCGGAAACCCAGCATTTGCCGTTATTCCGTGGCGGGAATTCAATCAACTGGCCAATGCATACACTGAAGTCAGGATGAGCGATGAAGAACTTTATGATCAAGCGAAATTTGAGAACGAAGAGTCCTTTCCAATCAAGGTATTAGACCGCTTACAAACTGGAGATAATGCCATTCGCGTATATCGCATCCACCGTAACATGACTCAGAAACAGCTAGCACAGATTACCGGCATAAACGCAGAATATCTTTCTCAGATTGAAAGAGGAAAACGTACCGGATCTGCCAAAACTTTACAGGCGATCGCAAAAGCTTTAAATGTCGATATTGATTCTCTACTATGAGGGATACACTTTAAAAATCCACTTGACTAAAGATCAAACTGAAGAATGCACATAGTTGCTGAGATATTGCATTAAGAGACTTATCCAAAATCTAATGCGATCTGGTATGTCTTAACGAAGCGGCTGAATAGAGAGACATGAAACTCGAAACGCGAAATCAATTTACCATCACCAAGAAAACGGAGACTTTTCCAATCGGAATCCTCCATTATTAGGTTTTTTTGTGGTAGACGTGATCGTCATAATCCATAGAATCCAAGCGTGACGGAGATAGTGCCAGAGTGGGATTCAGCGGCAGGTCGCGGACCGTGTGTCGAATTTCAGAATAAATTCAAAAGGATTATTCAAGATAAATCGCAATGGATTAATTCTGATTTTCACATTGCTGCGACATATTTGGCCCGCTTCGGAATTGGCAGCGGTATTGGGAACATTTCGCGTTCGCGGCCTGAGCTTGGCCTTTTGGCCGTGGTTGGAGATGTTGAGGAGAGATTCCAGCTGGAGTGGCGGCTCCAGCTGGCGTAAGATCACAGCAACGGCCCGGTTCGCCGCCGACGGTGCGACCGCTGGTGTCAGCCGCACGCGTACACCTTGATCGAAGCCGAGCGCAGGAATTCACGGTGCATCTGATGTGTCGGGTGCTGGAGATTTCAGAATCGGACTATTACCGGTGGCACCGGCGGCAGTCGAGCCGGCGTTCGCGGAAAAATTAAAAGTTGCTGGCGGCGATCCGTGGCATCACGGCTGAAAACAACTGGACTTATGCTGTGCCACACATTGCTGCTCAGTTGTGCAAAAATGGAAGGAATGTGGGCGTGAATCAAGTGGCGCGGCTGATGCAGGAGGCGAGTCTATCGGCTTTAGTGCCGAAAAAACGAGCCTACAGCACCCGTTCTTGTAGTCGAACGCAAGTCATTGAAGACCGAGTCAATCGTCACTTCGACGCTGCCGAGCCGGATCTGCTGTGGGTGGCGATGCTACCTATCTACATACTTCGGACGGCAAGCTGTATTTGGCGGCAGTGCTGGATGCGTGCAGTCGATGGGCAGTGTCGGCGATTGTTACGACAATGCTCAGGCGGAATCTTGGTTTGCAACTACGAAGGAAAAGACGTATTGAGAACCGATGCATTGAACTCAGCGAAGGGATTGCGGCGGTAAGTGATCCGCTATATTGTGTCTTGGTTAAATACTCGGCGCCTCCGTACAAGTTTGGGGTGTGTGAGTCCGCTCGAGTATGAAGTGCAGTTGAAAAAAGAGCGAAACGAAGTACCCTTCGCCTCTACCAACTAGGATCAAGACCAAATTGATTCGACATGGTCAAGTAAGCGAGATGACACTTTGCACTGCAGCGGAGTGAGATGTTTGAGGCGCACTCCTGTCGCCTGCCTATGTAGTGTATGACGGTAAACTGAGAATTCGTAGCGCGATTACCGGGATGAGCACTTACACTGCTTGTTGTTCATCTGAACAAGCAAAACAGGATAAAAGTGCTCAACCCGACAAAACCGAGCGCCGGTCCGCTGGCAACGGACTCGTTGAATCATATAGTAACAAGGATGCCAAAATTTGTCTTCCTAACTATATTGACTGCACTCGGAAATTTCTTATCGCTCAAATTACCAAGTTCACGATTAATTATCGTCCCTAGGTCTTGCAATATCACGGGGGCTCGGCAAAGAAACCAGATAGAAAATCCATACCGTAAACGCAAGCATCAGTAGATTTACTATAGAAATATCCAATCTAAAGGGCAAAGACTTGTCGACTACTTCAATGGTGGGGATCAGAGATGCATGCATTGGAATTGCTGGGTCTATCACCTCGCCAGAGTCCAAAGCTTCCCTGATTGCACCAACAGCACTCGCGCTCACCGGTATAGCTGAACTTTCACCGGTCCCCGCCGTACCTGGTCCGACCTCGCCTGCAGTCTGAATAGTTTCAACCGGACTGGCTAAAACGAACTGCGTACTGACACTGGGAATGGACTGAAACTGTTGCGGATAAGTCCGTGGTGCGATCGCCGCAGGTCGAATGAAGCTGAACTTGGCTGCATGACCTCCTTCAGCCCACTCATCCAAACCGATCAGCTTGACAGGCGCCCTCAGAATTGCTGAGTTCACGGAACGGTCACCCTGGGGAGCCATAGCAAAGACACCATCATACTGGCCATCTGCTAGACCCTGTACCTGCGTCAAAATATCATCCCCCGACTGCACGACTTCAATCGAATCGGACAGTCCCAAAGAATTCAGCATCATTCCAAGCACGATGCTAGAACCTGAACCTTCTTCTCCGGTTGCTATTTTCGTCATCTCTCCGATGGAACTGGCGCCTCCGCTTTTTGTTGAGAACAAATGCCCCGTCTTGTAATCCAGTACGGCAAATGCTTCCACACCTGACTTTTTAACGAGACCACTGCCCTCCATTGAATAAAATGCCTCTGCTCCTACGATGGCGACCCGCGCACTGCCATCTACCAGAGATTCAAGCGGATTCGCGTAGTTCATAATCTCAAGATCGTGACCTGGAAAACCAACTCTTACGGCCCGAAGTGCCTTTGCAGTACTGCTGCTGCGTCCGACACTCGGGTCAGCAGCCACGACTATCTCGTCCGGGCCACCACTTGCAGCACCTTCAGGCAACAGCCCTTTTTCCACAAGAAATGAAGTGGCAACCGACGCAGGGGTCTGTGCATCAAGATCAACTGCCTTGTTCATCGCCTGCATATCCGCTGCGGTAATCACGCCTGACAACTTAGCAAACACATCAGAAAGGCCGGGTATCGATGCAAGCGCATCTGACCTTACCAGAGGAGCTACTTCATAGACCGGAAAAAAGGCCAGATTGTCCTCCAGCACAACCAGTCCGTATTCTGCAATCTGACCGTCTGTCATGAATAATTCTCCGACGTCTGCTCTCCCCTCAAGCAATGCAGATACGATCTGGTCTTTTCCTTCGGTATCCGTTGAAAAAGCCTCGACGCTGCTTCCCGTGATTCCATACCGCCTGTTCATCTGCTGGAGACCATCAGCCGGTCGGTCCATGAAATCCTCGTCTACGACAAACCTAACGGTTGGGAGTTTGGCCAGGTCTTCCAGAATCCTGACACCCAATTCGGATGCCCGTTCTTCCGTCATCACCATTGCATAGTCATTGGAAAATCCAAATTTTCCGGCGGTCTCCAAACCCAGTGGTTTGAATAGATTCTGAATGATTTCGGTTGACGCTTCTCCATCACTGGTTGGCGCCTGCCCTAGATAGATCAAACTGGTGCCATTGTATTCGGGATAGACGTCCAACACATCCTGTTTGACTGCCTCCATCACTTGGCGAGTTGGCCCGAATGGAAGGTTGCGCTCCACCGCAATGCCTTCGTTTTCAGCCACTTGCGCAATCATCTCTGCAAGAATCAAACTTTCGGAGAATGGTTTGGCACCCACTCTCAGGGTTCCTTCGTTATCTGCACAGCCAACAAGAGTTGCTGACAAAGCAGCTACGAACAGATATTTTATAATTTTAAAATTCATTGTTGACCTCCTAGGCTACAGACTTCACTGACTTATCTTGTGCACCAGCTTCATCCGTCGGGTATGCTGTGGTTACTGCTGGGTCTTCACGTACCACCCTGAAAAATGCAGCGAGTTGCATAATGATAATAAAGGTAAATGGGATGGCCCCTGTAATTGCCATTGCTTTTGCTACGTTTACACTTTCCGTAACGATAGTGGCAATCGTAATCCCGGTTATGATCAAGCCCCAGGTGATTTTAAGCTTGGTCTGAGGATTCAGGTCGCCGTCGCTGGTCATCATACTGATAACGAACGTGCCAGAATCCGCACTGGTTACAAGAAAAATAAAAATCAGGCACACTGCGAGAAAATTGAGAACCACGGTTCCGGGGAAATACTCAAAGAAAGCAAACAGAGCCGATGAGACATCGGTAAACACCTGTTCTGTGATTCCGCCGCCACCGAACAATTCAATATGGATCGCGGCACCGCCGAATGCGGCAAACCACAACATGGAGACTATGGTCGGTACTCCAACAACATAGATTACAAATTCGCGTATGGTGCGCCCGCGACTGATCCGGGCAATGAAGATTCCTACAAAGGGTCCCCACGCCAGCCACCAGATCAGATAGGTGAGCGTCCACCCATGAAACCAGTTCCACGCTCCTGCGGGCGTATAGGCATAGGTTTTGAATGACATTGGTATGAGCTGAATCAGGTAATCACCAATGGCAAAAACAAAGGATTGAAACAGATAAGCCGTCGGACCGCCAAACAGTACGACAAGCAATATCGCCACGGCGGTAATCATATTAATATTACTTAGAATCCTGATGCCTTTATCTACACCTGTACAGGCGGAAAGCAGAAAGCAGACTGTCATAACGGCAATGATTATCATGCTCATAGTGACGCTGAGTTCCGTTCCAAAAACGGAATTCATACCCGCCCGAACCATGAGTGTCCCCATGGCCAGAGATCCGGCAAGACCAAAGATGACGGCGATAACCGCCAGAATGTCTGCCGTATTTCCCATGGCATTCAGCGTGGGTTTGCTAAACAGATTGCCAAACCCGACTTTGATTGGCGTAGAAACCATGGAAGGCATTCGAAGGCGAAAGGTGAAATAAGCAATGACCAGCGCACAACAGCCATAAATCGCCCAAGCATGTAAACCCCAGTGTAAATTTGTCAGTACCATTGCGTTACGTGCCGTATCCGCAGTTTGAGGTTCGCCAACCGGTGGGGTCACAAAATGGTAGATGGGTTCAGCTACTCCCCAAAAGAGCAATCCGGACCCCATTCCTGCCGCAAATAACATGGCAATCCAAGAGGCGGTGCTGAATTCCGGTTCCTCATCGTCTCTGCCTAGTTTGATATTTCCATATTTTGAAAATGCCATCACGACCATGATCACGAGAAAGGCCGTCCCTAACGCCAGGAAAAACCAATCCAAAGCGGTAAGGGAATAATTTACCAGCCCCTGTGCGGCGCCTGTCATGGAATCCGGGGAAATTATCCCCCAAATTGCAATGGCGGCACAAAGTACCAGTGAAACAATCATAACAAGATTCATAGTTAACTCCTCCTAGCTAAAATCAGCATGATTTTTTATACAAGATTGTAAAAGTATTTTTAATTTGGTTTAATTCGACAATGTGTCTCTGCACAATTCTAAGTTTTTGGTATAATTGGAATACAATTAAGTCTATGAAAATATTTAGATATATTCACAATTATGCAATAAAAACCTACTCTTTCTTAGCTTGGAATGATCACTTTACCAAGCAACACACCTGCCATCGAATCGTAAGTTTCTGTTCTGATTGTACTTGTACTTTTAGGCTGTATTTGAATTAAATACTTAAATCCGAAATATTTCCTAGTGCTCAGATTTCTTCTGTTCCGTTCTCCTCAATTCGATTCGCCTTACTTTTCCCGTCGTGGTCATAGGCAGCTCATCGATATATTCAATCGCTCTAGGATATTCGTAAGCTGCCAGACGCTTGCGAACTGCATTTTGAATATTTTCAGTCAGCGTCTCCGATGGCTGCTGCCCTTCTTTCAGAACTACGAACGCCTTGACCGCCTGACCGCGCAGATCGTCGGGCACGCCGATCACTGCGACTTGAGCGATCGCAGGATGAGTCAGCAGACAGTCTTCAATTTCACCTGGACCGATGCGATAGCCTGCACTGGAAATTACGTCGTCCTTTCGACCAACAAACCAAATGTACCCATCTTCGTCCTTGTAACCCGTGTCTCCGGTCCCCCACCACTTGCCGATGTGCTTTTCCAGCGTCGCCTTGTCATTTTTCCAGTAACCCGAGACCATCACAGGATCATCACGATCCGCTGCCAATTCACCAATCTCACCAACACCGAGAACATTTCCATCCTCATCTACTGGCTCAACGACATGACCCGGATAACTTTTGCCGATCGAACCAGGACGCACTTCCATCGCCTCAGAACAATTGCCGCATATGTAATTGAACTCGGTCTGAGCCCACATTTCATTGATTTCGATTCCAAATGCTTCCTTGCCCCAATGATAAAGTTCGGCACCCAGCGTTTCGCCGGCTGACATTATGGACCGAATTCTGACGTTATTCCAACTCCTCCCATCTTCCGCCTGCCTCAGCATTTTCAGTGCAGTCGGTGGAAGAAAAGAGTTTCGCACCTGATATTTGGCCATCAAATGACAGGCTTTTTCCGGATCAAACTTGCCGCCATCATAGCCAAGCACCGGCACGCGATAGTACAGGGATGGAATGAGCGCATCCATCAAACCACCCGTCCATGCCCAGTCTGCAGGAGTCCAAAACAAATCGTCTTCCTGTGGGAAAAAGTTATGCGACATTTCAAATCCCGTCAAGTTCCCGATCAGGCAGCGATGCGGCGCCAGCGCTCCTTTGGGTGGTCCGGTGGTGCCGGAGGTATAAACCAGATAAGCCGGATCTTCTGCCAGCGTATTCACCATCGTGAACTGATCGCTTGCGTTTTCGATCTTCGACCAAAATCCATTCGCTGCGTCACAATCGATCATGGTCTCTAAATCGGGAAGCTGGTCGCGAATGGATTCGAGCAGTTCAACGTGAGAAGTATCCGTAATCACGAGCTTCGTACCACTGTTCGCCAATCGATATCCAACTGCCTCTGGACCGAATAAGACAGACAGTGGAAGAGCGATCGCACCTAATTTATAGATTGCCATATGGGCGATAACCGTTTCTGGACGCTGCGGCAGAATAATCCCTACACGATCGCCTTTTTTCACGCCATAGTGCTTCAACGTATTGGCGAGCTGATTGGATAACCGCTTGATCTGCCTGAATGTGTAACGGCTTTCCTTGCCTTTATCATTCTCACAGTAAACTGCTACCTGATCTCCGCTGCTTTCCGCATGTCGGTCGCAGGCAGAATACGCGATGTTAAAGCGCTTTGGAACATTCCATCGGAATTTATCGTAGATTTCATCCCAACCGCCCCAACCCGGGCAAATCAGTCTCAGCTCGTCTCTTTTCATTTACCAGTATCGAATTGCTTGAGAGTACATAGAATCTAAATCATCTCTTGAAACTTCGCAGGGTGCATTGTTCAGCAGCCTCTGCTGGATGAAAGCACCTTCTACCAAGTGTTCAATATCTTCCTGACGATACCCGACTCCAGAAATGCCATTTGGCATATCTGTTGAGCGCATCATGTTTTCCAAATGCCGGCCAAGTGCTTCTCCCACTTCATCCGCTCCTATATCTCCAATATCCGCACCTAACAGTCTGGCACCTTCAATGTGACGCTCAGAATTGGTCCTTGCAGTAAAACGAAATGCAGCTGGCGCATTCACAACCACGGAAATTCCATGGGGCACGAGCGGATGTCCCTGCGGGTAGCCACTGGGACAGTAATCGCGCACGAGCCCTGCAACGGAGTACGACATTCCGTGAGGGATATGCACGCCGCTGTTGCCAAAAGCGATTCCTGCCAAAGTCGCCGCCAGCATCATGCCATGCCGCGCCTCGTCGTCACTCGCATCCTGAAAGGCTCGAATGAGGTACTGTCCGGTGAGCCGCAAGGCTTCGCGACATCCCATGTCACTATATGGATTGGAGCCTTGACTCAAAGGACGTTCACCGTCAGCTGGCATATCACGCGCAGTAAATGGTTTTGCAGTGTACGATTCAAGGGCATGACACAGCACATCAAAGCCGCTGGCCGCCACGACTGCTGCAGGCAAAGACGCTGTAACCGTCGGATCAATGATGGCTTTTGCAGGCTTGAGCCGCGATGAAGCGATGCCCGTCTTAACGCGATGTTCCAAATAATCAAATACGGCAATGCCCGTACATTCACTGCCTGTTCCAGACGTCGTAGGACAGGCGATGTGAGGCGTGAGCGCTCCCGGAACCTTTCGTCCTCTTCCAACGGGTGCGTTGACATAATCTAAAAATTCAGCCGGGTAAGTGCTGTAGAGATTCGCCGCTTTGCAAGTGTCGATAACGGAACCGCCACCGATTGAGACAAATCCATCAAATCGACCTTCGGCGGCAAACCGAGCTGCTTCCTGAAATGAAACATCAGTCGGCTCAATGCTGACTTCATCATAGACTTCGAAGTCAATCCGAGCTTTTCTGAGTGTTCGAATCGCAATTTCCACCGGCTCCAACGAAAGAACTTTCCTGTCCGTAAACAGTGCGACTCTGCTCATCTCCAGCGAACGGACATCAAATGAAAGTTCTTCCAACGCACATGGTCCGTATTTGATCGGATTGAAGTCCACCGTAAATATGGATTCATTTCCATCAACAAACTGATAATGATGACAGCAGCTCGACATCATTCAAATTTGATTGTTCATTTCCAAAATATTTCAGTTATCTCTGAGACTTCATCAGCGCCTGATCCAGGTCCCAGAAAATATCCTCAATAGATTCAATACCGACTGAAATTCTGATCATGTTTGGTAAAACTCCGGCTTCCAACTGCGCTTCTTCGGCCATTTGTCTGTGCGTTGTGGATGCTGGATGCACCACCAATGTTTTTGCATCACCGAGGTTTGCCAGATGACTGAGGAACTGCAGGGATTCGATAAATTTTACGCAGGCTCCAATTCCACCCTTAATCCCAAAACTCATGATCGCTCCCACTCCCTTGCGAAAATATTTTTTTGCGAGCTCGTAATAGGGACTTGAAGGGAGCCCAGGATAACTGACCCATTCTACTGCCGAATGAATTTCCAAAAATTCGGCGACACCATGAGCATTTTCACAGTGCCGGTCCATGCGCACTGAAAGAGTTTCCAGTCCTTGCAAAAACAAAAAAGAATTAAACGGGCTGAGCGTAGGACCGAATGTTCTCAATATTTCACAGCGCGCTTTCATGGTGTATCCAAAATCACCAAAGGTTTCATAGAATCGAATTCCATGATATCCTTCGGAAGGTTCCATCATGGTCGGGAAGTTTCCGTTGTCCCAAGGAAAATTTCCAGATTCTACCAGCACTCCTCCGATCGAAGTTCCATGACCACAAATAAATTTGGTCGCTGAATGAACGGTGATGTCGGCTCCAAAGTCGAAAGGACGCAGCAGGTAAGGGGTAGCAAATGTATTGTCCACGATAAATGGAATTCCATTCGCATGAGCGATTTCCGCCACGGCTTCTAAATCAACAATATTATTTGCAGGATTGCCGATAGACTCGGCATATAAACATTTGGTGTTTTTTGAAATCGCCCGCTGAAAATTTTCTGGATCGTCCGAATCAACAAATTTGGATTTAATCCCCAATTTCTTAAAATTAAAGGCGAATTGTGTATGAGTGCCGCCGTACAATGTCTTCGCAGAGACAATTTCGTCTCCTGCTTCCAGAATTGTGAGCAAGGCAACCAGCTGAGCCGCCATCCCCGAGGAGACCGCGACTGCAGCACGACCATTTTCCAACGCAGCCATTCGCTGTTCAAACACCGCGTTGGTTGGATTCATCAGCCTGGAATAAATATTGCCGAACGTCTGCAGATTGAACAAACTGGCCGCGTGATCTGCGGAATCAAAAACATAAGCTGCCGTCTGATAGATTGGTGGAGCGCGGGAGCCGGTTGCCGGATCCGGCAGCTGACCTGCGTGTACGCAGAGCGTCTCAATTCCAAATTCCCGGTCTGCCATGCCTGCTACACCACCCAGCGCGGTCGAGCCGCGGAAATGATTTTCGTATTCACGCCAATGAAATTCAGGCCGCCAAACAGCCTGGCGTGCTCAATTTTCATGCAGCGGTTCATGACTACATCCATTCCAGCTTCATGGGCCGTTTCTACGGCTTCCATATTCATGATCCCCAATTGCATCCAAAATACCTTTGCGTCAACGGCAATGGCTGATTCTGCAATGGGCAGAACAAACTCAGCTCGCTGAAAAACATCAACGACATCAACATCAAAAGGAATTTTCTCCAATGATGGATAGCAGGTTTCTCCTAAGATCTCGTCGTAGTTAGGATTTACTGGAACGATTCGATACCCATGCTCCTGCATATATTTCGCTGCGAAGAAACTGGGACGATGCCATTTGGCGGAAAGTCCAACAACCGCAATGGTTTTGTTGTCCTGGAGAATTCTGCCTAAAGATTTGATGTCGTCAGCAATCATCTATCTCACCGGATCACGCCTGAACCAAATCACCAAGGACAAAGAACTTACCAGCGCTCCAGACACCAAACTTCTCACCTGGTCCGTCCTCGTTCGAGGTTCCGATCTCAATCAGCTGATAGTACACATTGCGTGCGATCAATGCGCTTAAACCATTGCGAATTTCAACATAGGGCGATGGCTCTCCGTCTTCAGAATACTCAACCCAAATTTTGTGATCATCATCTACGCGGATGACGTCGTCTGTCTTAGTCCGAAGAAAGATTTCCTGTTCCTGACCCTGCCCGTGCTCTTCCAGTTCAACCACGATGAATGGTGCATCCTCGACTTCAATTCTAAGCTTTTCCACGGGAGTTACCAAGTAGTATTCCCCATCATCGTCCCTGCGCAACACCGTCGAAAAAAGTTTCGCCAGCCGTATCCGCCCGATTGGTGAACCCATGTAGAACCAGGTTCCATCCCGAGCAATTCGGATATCGATGTCACCGCACAGCTCAGGATTCCACAAGTGTACGGGAGGCAGTCCTTTTTTAGATATCTGTGCTGCCAGGCTGCTCGGATCGAATGATGAATCGGACATTATCAATCCCGCGAAACAGGTCTCGGCTGACCATTTTCATCAATTGCGACGAAAGTAAAACGGCCTTCGGTCACTTTTTCAAAATGAGCTGTTTCCTTACGCCTTTTCACCCAGGTTTCCACCAATACCGCAATGGATGACGTCCCAACTTTGATGGTGTTGCAATAACAGCTCACGACGTCTCCTACGTAGACAGGCAAATGAAAGCTCATTGAATTGACAGCCACGGTAACGACTCGGCCTCTGGCAACATCATAGGCATGAATGCCGCCAGCGATGTCCATTTGGGCCATGATCCAGCCACCGAAAATGTCTCCGCTGGGATTCGCATTGGCAGGCATGGCGACAGTTTGCAATGAAGCGAATGTGGATGGCGGTTCCATACTTAGATCACAATCAAAGCAGGATTTCGTTCAGAGTTTTCTTCAGTCGTAGGTTCTAGCGTCTTCAATGACAATGCCGTCATTTGCCAACGTACCAAGCGGATGAAGACTTACATCCGCTCGAAGCTTCGAAACCTCGCGCGCTACGAGGGCAATTTGTTTTTCAAGACCTTCAGTTCGCTCCGATACTTCGCAGTGCAGCCGCATCTGGTCTTGGTGACTGAAACTTGTCACTATCAATCGCGCCTGATCGATTTCTGGAACTCGGCGGACGATTTCTGCGACTTGAGATGGGTGAACGAACATGCCTCGCACTTTAGTCGTCTGGTCTGCGCGCCCCATCCATCCTTTGATTCGAGTATTGGTTCGGCCACAAGGACTCTGTCCGGCCATAGCCGCAGACAGATCACCCGTTCCAAACCGTATCAAGGGGTAGTCTGGATTGAATACGGTTACCACGACTTCCCCAACTTCCCCTTCGGGCAGAGTATCCCCGGTTCCTGGACGCACGATTTCAAGAATGACGCCTTCGTCGACAATCAAACCTTCCATCGCATCTGATTCGTAAGCAATCAAACCGACATCTGCCGTCGCATAAGCCTGCAGGACATGGACGCCATGATCTGCTAAATCCGAACGCAGCGTCGGCGGTAAAGCTTCGCCTGAAACCAGTCCGATTTTCAAGGAAGATACATCAGCATCTGCGCCTTGCGCAGCGTTCAAAATAATATTCAAAAAAGATGGAGTGCCGGTATAAGCCTGGGGTCGAAGTCGTTCCATCGCCTGAACCTGCAGCTCGGTCTGCCCAACCCCGGCCGGAAACACCGCACCGCCTAGAGCATGCACACCGCTTTCGAGCATTGCGCCTGCTGGTGAAAAGTGGTATGAAAAGGTGTTGTGAACCAGCATGCCTCTGCGGAAACCGGCTGCGAATAATGCGCGTGACAGCCGCCAGCTGTCTTTCCGTCTGGTTTCCGGTTCGAAGATCGGCCCCGGTGACGCAAATATTCTCAGCAGCGAATCTGAATCAAACGCAGTCAGGCCGCCGAATGGAGGTGAATGCTTCTGCAGGTCGACCAATTCAGATTTGCGGACAACCGGCAATTCTGCAAGCGCCGCTCGAGAATCAATCGAATCCAGTTCAAATCCACTCAACTGATTTCTAAAATAGCTGGCTTTGGATGCTGCTCTCGCCAGATGATCCGGTAATGCAGCAAATTGTTCCTGTTCTCGCAGTTCGGAATCTCGAATTTCAAGAGAATCAAAGAATTGTGTAGTCATTTGTATCCTTGCACGCCGCAGCTTTGAAGCAGGCAGAGTTCTGGCGAAAAACCTGCTGGATGACGCGGTTGGGTCTCCAGCTGAATTTTGCCGGAATTGTCTATGTCAGCCAGCGTTTGCGCCGCCGATAGTGCTTTACGTTCCGGAAGCTCTTCCGCTTCTCACCGCTTACGCCCAGATAGAATTCTTTTACGTCTTCGTTTTGGAGCAATTCCGAAGCTTCTCCATCCATCACGACTCTGCCGTTTTCCAAAATGTATCCGTACTGTGAATAGCGAAGCGCCATGTTGGTGTTTTGTTCTGCCAGGAGAATCGTGACGTGTTCGTTTTCGTTCAGCCGTTTGATGATTTCAAAAATTTCTTCTACAAGAGTCGGGGCGAGTCCCATCGACGGCTCATCCAACAGTATGACGGAGGGTTTCGCCATCAGCGCGCGTCCGACAGCGGTCATCTGCTGTTCTCCGCCAGAAATATAACCTGCGAGTCCAGTCCGACGTACTTTCAATCGGGGAAAATAGTTGTATACCAATTCAAGGTCAGCTTGAATTGCACTGCGTCCATCGCGGCGCGTATAGGCGCCCGTGAGCAGATTTTCCTCAACGGTCAGATGCTCAAAGCAATGCCGCCCCTCCATTACTTGGGTAACTCCGCGCACCACCAAGTCGGAAGGTGTCAGCGCATCCACCCGCTCGCCCCTATAAATGATCGTACCTTTGGTAACTTCACCGCGCTCGGCGCGCAATAGGTTGGAGATGGCCTTGAGGGTGGTGGTTTTACCGGCGCCATTGGCCCCGAGAAGGGCAACGATGCCCCTCTCGGGTACCTCAAGTGATACACCTTTCAGAACGAGAATGACTCTGTCGTAGATAACCTCGATGTTATTGACAGATATCAATGCGCCATTGTAATCGGCGGCTGTTGTGGTCTCGTTCATTGCAATGAGCTCAAATCAGACGTGTTGCTCAACCGCAGTCAGACCCCATAGACATGCCCGAACGCGGGGTGATCCCCTTTTCTGAAGCATATGCCATGGAAGACTCCATAATCATCGGATCAACGATTGATTTATCGGTTGCAATCCAATCAGTTACAGGAACCCACTTCGATCCATCCCAACGGCTGAAAATCACAGGACCGCCACCTTCATGGTCGGCGCAGGTAATTTTCAGAGGCGCCACTAAACCATCAGCACCAATTTCTGCGATACGTTCAGCTGTGAGGTTCAAGTTTTCGAGTCCCCAGCGCATTTCTTCACCGCTGATAACTGTTTTATCGAAATGAGCCTGTGCTTCTCGCATCGCTTCAATCGTTACGATTCCCGCGACAATACCACGGTTGTAGTAGATCGTGCCGATTCGTTGTGGTGAGATATTTCCTTTACCAGCACCGTAAACGACATCTAAGATTTCTTGAATCAATGGAAAATCAGATCCGGATGGGTGAAAACCAGCAGCAACATAATCCACAGCTGCCTTGCCCGCAGGAATGACGTCTTCTTCAGCACCGCTCCACCAGACTCCAACAATACGATTTGACGGGTATCCGACTCGTGCGGCTTCTTTGAGAGCAGTTGGATTCATTACGCCCCAACCTCTCAAAATTACCCAGTCGGGCTTATATCTTCGTGAAATATCCAACCAAGCGGCTTTCTGATCAAGACCCGGGTGAGCAACCGGATAGTGTTTGACTTCAAACCCATATTTTTCAGCCTGCAGATCAAGTACGGGTTTGGTTTCTTTTCCATAACTGCCATCGTGATGGAGGTTGGCGATCTTCTTGCCTTTGAGATTTTCCATTCCCCCTTCCTGAGCGCCAATATATCGAATCTTTGCAGTATTTTGACTCCAGTAGTTGGTGATGAGTGGGAATACCCACGGAAATACTTTTCCGTTAGTTGCATCTGTTCTTCCATAACCCATTGAAATCAATGGAATCTTGTCAGCAGTCGCACGTTCAATCAGTCGATAAGTAATTCCTGTACTCAGGGGATGCACCACCGTAGCACCAAACTCACCTTTATTTTTCAAGCGTTCATAACACTCAACGCCGCGGTCCGAGTTGTATGCTGTTTCACACTCTTCCCAAACCAGCTTAACGCCGTTTACTCCACCGTCTCGCAGATTCAATAACGCCATGTAGTCTTCCAATCCTCCAAAAAATCCAGAGCCGCCTGCGGCGTATGGACCTGTTCGATACACAAGCGCTGGAAAGAACTGTTCCATCTCCTGAGCTTGTGATACTGTAAATGGAACCACTGACATTACTGAAGCAACAATCGACAGTACTATGGCTTTAAATTTCATCTCGATTACCTCTAAAAATGTGGTTAATAGCTGTTTTAAGTTAATCTTATAAGTATATTATCACTGTAATACTGTAAACGGACTTCCGATTTATTGTATATGTCCATTCACGGGGACTTAGTACGGGAACGGCCACTGCCGAAGTTTTTCTTTCATTATCTGCCACATGCGCGCAAATCCGAGCGGTTCAACCGCCAGGAAAAACACAATCGTCCCTCCGTAAACGATCAACTCCAAATTGGCGAGTGTAGCACCTGACAACGTGCCTTCTCCCAAATGCGAAGCCAATATGTTCAAGAACGGTGGCAGCAGTACTATAAACGCTGCTCCGAGAAACGACCCCATGATGGAGCCAAGACCACCGATGATAATCATAAACAGAATCGTGAATGATCGAATCAGATCGAATGCCTCTGTATCGGCGTTGCCAACATAGGTAAACACGTACAATGCTCCGGCAACACCGCAATAAAATGAACTGACTGCGAAAGCGACTAGTTTCGTGCGCAACGGTCGAATGCCAATTATTTCCGCTGCAATGTCAAAGTCTCGTATCGCCATCCAGGCGCGTCCGGTCATACCTCGTACGATATTTTTCGCCAGCAACGCTAGAATGATTACGACAGTGAGAGTAAGCAAATATTTGGCTTCCGGAGTGGCATTGGGGCCGGAAACGACGACATTGATCGGCGACAAAAATCCAAATACCGCACCTTCTTCGGCAAGTTTTCCGAATAGAGTCGACGTCGGCGCTGACGCTACTCCGGCTGGGTCGTAATTGGTAAACCAGCCAACATGATCAAAAATCCACAACAGGAAGAATTGGGAAGCCAAGGTAGCGACTGCCAAATAAAATCCCTTGATTCTAAGCGAAGGAATCCCGAACAGTATTCCTACCGCTGCGGCCATCAAGCCGGCGAGAATAAAGTCAAAAATCAGTGGAATTTCAGGTAGTCGAAGAACGAGATTGTAACAGCCGAACGCGCCAACAGCCATAAATCCACCCGTTCCCAGAGAAACCTGTCCCGCATAGCCTGTCAATAAATTCAAGCCTAGTGCGGCCAATCCAAATACGAGCAGCTGAGTCAGAATCGGTCCCATCAGGTATTGACTGCCTGACAGAGGCGGCAAAATATATGCAACCAATAGAATCAGCATGATGCCGATTCGATCATTTGTAATCGGAAATATCGCCTGGTCGGCCGGGTAGCTCGTCTTGTACTGTCCTACTTCTCTATAAATCATTGATCTTGCCTCGATTAAACACGTTCAATAATTTTTTCGCCGAACAGGCCCTGCGGCCGAAACATTAGAAAAATCATACCTAGCATGTACGGTGTCCAGTTTTCGGTGCCGCCTCCGAAAAATGGAATGCCCACAAAAACTTCAAAAAGTTTTTCTGTTGAACCGACGATAAGTCCACCGAGGATCGCACCGGGTATAGAAGTGAATCCTCCAATAATAATCACAGGCAGTGCTTTGAAAGCCAGCAGGGAAATGCTGAACTGCACGCCCAATTTTGAACCCCACATCAGCCCCGCAACCAAAGCGACGATGCCAGCTGCCGCCCAAACGACAGCCCAGATGTTCTTTAGTGGAATGCCGACGCTCAAAGCCGCCTGGTGATCGTCTGCGACCGCACGCAGCGCGCGGCCTACTCTCGTTTTTTGGAAAAATATTGCGAGAGCCGTCACCAAAGCTGCTGCAATCAAACCTGCAAACAGATCGAACTGACTGAGATAGACACCATAAAATTCGTAGGGAACATCAGGGATGCCAATGTCCAAAGCGTGGACATCGGCGTCCCATACGCCTTGAGCCACGCCTTCGATCACGTAGTTCAGGCCGATCGTAGCCATGAACAGAATGATGGGTTCCTGATTGACCATCGGACGCAGTACGATTCGTTCGATAGCGATTGCCAATCCGATTACGATGACCAATGTAACCGCCAGGGAACGAACAGTTAGAAACTCATCTGTTACGAGCGCGACTACGGCCAAGCCCAGCAGAACCCCCATCGCCCACTGAGGTGAGCGAACCGCGGTTGTCAGCATTAAAAAGATGAGCAGCGTAACGAATACCGCACGCCACATGTTTTGGCCACCGTCTATGAAAAGCGCCAGTACGACCAGCAAAACGGCGGCAATGTATAACGGGATTCTGCCGAGATACCTGTCAGAAATATTCTTTAGCGCAGAACCGCTGACTTTCGCTTTCGTCAGCAGCAAAATGAGTCCTGCACATCCTGCCAGACCAACTGCCAGCCAACCTGTCCACATCCAAAAGTCCGAAGCGACTTCCGTCAGCAGTACGAACGTCAATGCTCCAAAAAGCACCAGAGCACCCTGAGCAAAATTGAAAATCGAAGAAGCTTTAAAAATCAGAACAAGTCCAAGCGCGACAAGGGAATACATGATCCCCGACAGCAGACCACCAACTAAAACTTCAATAAAAAATATAAAATCGACTAATTCCATCGGTTCGACTAACCTTCCTATTGGTCTCCAAGATAAGCTCGAATCACATCCTTGTTCGTTCGAACGTCATCCGGAACTCCATATGCTATTCTTTTTCCGTGGTCCAGCACCAGGACATGATCCGAAACATCCATGACGACACCCATGTCATGCTCGATCAGAATCACTGTAGTGCCAAATTCATCATTGACATCCAGCACAAATCTTGCCATATCTTCTTTTTCTTCCAGATTCATGCCTGCCATCGGCTCATCCAGCAGCAGGATTTTAGGCTCCATCGCAAGCGCCCGACCCAGCTCGACGCGTTTTTGCAGACCATAGGGCAATTTGCCCACGGGCGTCTTACGGATGCTTTGAATTTCCAGGAAATCAATGATGCCTTCTACATGCCTGCGCTGTGCAATTTCAGACTTTCGAGCTGGAAAGTAGAAGGCTTCTCTCCAAAAGCTGCTCTCAACCCTGACGATTCGACCCGTCATGATGTTATCAAGCGTGGACATTCCCTTAAATAAGGCAATGTTCTGAAAAGTGCGCGCAAAACCCATGCGCGCGACTTGATCCGGAGAAGCTTTGGTCCGATCATCCCCATCAAACCAAATACTGCCTGAATCCGCCTTGTAGAAACCGCTGATCACGTTCAACATCGATGTTTTTCCAGCACCGTTGGGGCCGATCATCGAGAAAATCTCGCCTTCGTATACCGAAAAACCAACATTCTGCAGGGCTTTTACTCCGCCAAAACTAACGTCGATCCCCTCGACTTTCAATATCGAATTTACGAAGGAAGGAGTATTTTGTGTTTCCATGTTCTGATTGATTTGTTCTGCCGCCGCATTCATGTCCGTTTATCTCTAGCTCGCCATTTTCATGGGTTCGAACGTTGTGACGTGCTTGATTTCCAGATCTGCCACCATCTTTCCCTTGCGACCATCTTCAAAGGTTACGACATTTTCAATATGTCCCCAATTGGAATCCGAATACAGCGCTTCGATGAGTGAGTTGAACCTCTCGGAAATTATGCGTCGACGCACTTTGCGCGTTCGAGTCAGTTCTCCATCGTCAGCATCCAACTCTTTGTGCAAAATCAAAAACCGCTGAATCTGAGAACCGGAAATCTCGCTGTCGTTCGCCAGGTCCTGATTGGTTTTCTTAATACACCTTTCGATCATTTCGTAGACTTGATCATTGGCAGCAAGTTCCTGATAGCTGCCATAAGATACATGATGGCGTTCTGCCCAGTTTGAAATCGCGTCAAGATCAATGTTTATGAATGCACTTACATAATCCTGCTTGTCGCCGAATGTAACTGCTTCCTGAATCTGCGGAAAAAATTTGAGCTTGTTCTCAAGAAATTTAGGTGCAAACAGAGTTCCGTCGTTCAGTCGGCCGACATCTTTAACCCGGTCGATGATTTTCAGATGTCCATCATCGTCAAAAAATCCAGCATCACCCGTGAAAACCCAACCATCTCCGGTACGCGTGGATAAAGTTGCCTCGGGGTTCTTGTAATAACTCTGGAATACGCCGGGGCTTCTGTACATAATTTCCCCGGAATCTGCAATCTTGACCTCGACATCGGGGAAGGGAGGCCCACATGTATCAGGTTTTACGTCGTTATCCTTTTGTACGGTGATATAGACCGCAGCCTCGGTCTGACCATAGAGCTGCTTGACATTGATGCCCAGTGAACGGAAAAAAGCAAAAATTTCCGGCCCGATGGCTTCACCTGCAGTGTAAGCCAATCTCATTCGGCTGAACCCCATGGTATTTTTCACGGGCCCGTAGACCAGAAATTTACCGAGCATATACAGAAAACGATCGATTATGCTTACCGATCGTTTCTCTAAAATTTCAACTCCGCACCGATTCGCCACACCGATAAAGTAATCGAACATTTTGCGCTTTATCCAGCTGGCGTCTTCCATCCGCACCAGAACGTTGGTCAGAATGTTTTCAAAAATTCTCGGTGGACTGAAGAAATAGGTGGGTCCGATTTCCTGCATGTCCTGCATTACAGTGGCCGCGCGTTCCGGACAGCTGACGCAAAATCCCGCAACGTACGACTGCGCATAAGAAAAAATGTGGTCGCCAACCCACGCCATCGGTAGATAGGCCAAACATTCTTCCTTGTCAGTCAGCCCATCAAATTCGATCGAATTTTGGACCGTCTTCAAAATATTGTGATAAGTCAGAATGACGCCTTTGGGAAAACCAGTGGTGCCAGATGTGTATAGAAAGATGGCAATGTCTCGGCTCTTGCCTTTTTCGATTTCGGCATTCAGAAAATCGGAATGAGCAGCTTTGAATTTCTCACCTTCGACTTTCAACTGCTCGTATTCGACAAGGTTATCAAGCTTGTAATGCCGCATCCCTCGCGGGTCATCATAAAAAATTTGCTTGAGTTTCGGGCATTTTGGTGAAATTTCCAGCATCTTGTCGACTTGTTCCTGATCTTCAACCAAAGCAAATTTGACATCTGCGTGATTGATCACGTACTCCATTTCCTGCGCTACGGAATCCTGATAAAGCGGCACGGGAATGCCACCAAGACTCTGTGCGGCAGCCATGCCCCAATAAAGTCTAGGACGGTTGTCACCCACAATCGCAAGTTTGTCGCCACGGCAAAAACCTGCTGCTGCGAGCCCGTAAGCGACAGTCTGCACTTCCTCTACGACCTCTGCCCAGGTCCAAGTCTGCCAAATTCCAAAGTCTTTCTCCCGAATCGCCGGTTGGTTCGGAGAAATTTTCTTTCGGTTGAATAAAAGTTTAGGAAAGGTATCTAGATTGGAATCTAATTTCATTTTAAGAAATCAATTTTCTACTTTTGAGCAGTGAATCTTACACAAAATATTAAGTGTACATCAAATATGATGTCTTTTCATAATCCGTTAATGGGTTAAATATCTAAAATTGGTTCTTCAGGCATTGCAGTTCAGCTCAAATCAGGCAAATTTCTCTTGCCATAAACTTCCTGGCTTGGTTCCACAAACATCGCATCACCATAACTGTAAAAACGAAAGCCTTGATCGATCGCGAAACGATAGGCTTCTAAAATTCGATTTTTGCCGCCAAATGCCGATACAAGCATAATTAACGAAGATCGCGGAAGATGGAAATTCGTAATGAGTGCATTGACGGTTTGAAATTTAAAACCTGGGGTAATGAACAAATCAGTTTCACCAGAACTCGTCTGAATTTTACCAGTTCTTGATGCCGATTCGAGCGCTCTCATGACAGTCGTGCCGACCGCCACAATCCGCGAGCCGCGTTTCTGAGCCTTTTTGACCGCTTCAACTGCTGAATCGGACACAAAATAACGTTCCGAGTGCAGTTTGTGTTCTTTTAAGTCCAAGCTTCTTACAGGAGCGAAAGTTCCTGCACCTACGTGCAGCGTGACGTAAGCAAATTCGACACCGGTCTCGCTTATTTCCTGCATCAGTTTCGAACTGAAGTGCAAGCCTGCAGTCGGAGCCGCGACTGAACCGTCGCGCTTGGCATACACACACTGGTAACGCTTGAGGTCGAACTCGTCCGCGGCCCTTTTGATGTAAGGAGGCAGTGGCACATGGCCGCAGATTTCAATCATTTCCCGCAGATTCTGATTTTCATTTAGGTCCAAAACGAAAAATTCCCGCTGCCGCGCTCGAATTGTTACCTGAAACTTTTCCCCAACCGTTACGGTTTCACCGATTTTGAGTTTTTTTCGAGCTTTCGTCTGCGCCCAAAAACAATGGTCATTCACTATGCGCTCAATCAGAAACTCAACTCGACCACCTGTCGGCCTGTGTCCAAAAAGTCGCGCAGGAATCACCTTCGTATCATTGCAGACAACCAAGTCGCCAGGGCGAAGCAGTTCGGTCAGATCAGAAAACTGAATCTCGCGAGTGCTGTAGTCCTGACGCCCAACAACAAGCAGACGGCTCTGAGTCCGAATTTGAACTGGATGCTGTGCGATCTGAGCTCCGGGCAGGTGAAAATCAAAATCTGCAGTCCGCAGAGAGCTCAACGTCTCCCCACTCAGCTGGATGCTGACTCAATTTCGCTGTCCGGGTGCAATGCCCACTCGGTCCAGGACCCATCGTACATTCGCAGTCCCTGATTACGAACCTGATAGATTGCCAACAGCAAAATTGCGGCGGTAACTCCCGAACCGCAAGTCGTAACAAGGACCGGACTCGAGTCGACAGATAAATCACGCAGAATTTCCTGAATGCGCTCAGGGTCGTACATAATCCCGTCTGAGCCCATCACATCTCCGTAGTAGAGATTCAGACTGCCTGGAATATGTCCGCCTCGCAGTCCCGGACGAGGTTCGGGTTCAGTCCCTTCGAATCGGCCCTTTGAACGCGCATCCAAAATGGCAGCATCCGGATTCGACCTGATCGCTTGAACCTGCGCTCGATCAATCACCTGCTCACCGACGGACTGTCCGACGTATGGACTGTCCGAAGATTTGCAAGGGGCTGCGGTTTCAATGGGCCCTCCCGCCGATTTCCATGCTTTGAGTCCACCATTGAGCACTTTTACATTTTGATGCCCAAATGACAGAAACATCCACCAGACTCGTGCGGATGCCACAAAATTTGAACGATCATAAACAATGACTTTGTCCGAACTGGAAATGCCCAATTCACTCATAGACAATTCAAAATACTCCAGGCTGGGATACATGTGAGGCAAATCAACCGCGTGATTGGCGACTTTGTCAATATCGAAATGGACCGCACCGGGAATATGCTCATTCAAGTAGGTTTCATAGGCGTTTCTCGGTACGTTGGGCATGTACCAAGTCGCATCCACAAATTTAACTCCCTGCTGATTCAAACAATCAAGGGCATCGCTAATCTCAATCAAAGGCTGTGCGCTCATTCTATTCTCGGGTCAGTGTTTTTTGTATCGGATTATTTTGAATCAGTTTATTCCGCCGTTGATTCCAGTATTGGCGTCAATGCTTCCGTCTTCCATTCGGCACTGTGCTTGATTCAATTTTATTCGGTCAGACCATGGAGACACAAGAAGTTTGGAGATTATATACCTGACCAAACCAGTGAAATTATCTCTCATTGGAGCATCGGTTTAACCAATCGAGCAAACGAAATGAATCTCAACAGAAGCGCGCCCGTAAAGCCGCACCGCAACGGTGTTTCGCTCATTGAACTGATGGAGATGTTTCCGGATGAAACCTCGGCGCGCAAGTGCTTTGAGTCGATTATACGGGAGTGCGGCGTTGAGTTGTGCCACCGCTGCGCCGCATGGAACCGTCGCTTCCTGCAGGGCATCGCGACCGTCCGCGTACGCAGTTCGTGGATGCACCCGGACGGACGCGGTGATGGATGAGGCTGGCTTTTCAGCACTGATCGGCTCAATTATCGATTACTTGGCTGCAGCTGAATCTTCAGCCTGATTCCATCATCTCTTCTGATCTTCTAAATTGTGTGTTCCAACAGGAATAACTCTCTCAACGAAAACACCTTGATGCATATTTGGGAATTCCCGATAATCAAGATGACTATCTAATTGATTGAAAAGTTAATTTGGTTTTACTATTACGTAGAAATTATCAAGGGGAGAGAAATGACAGGCATAAGAAAAGCGATGCTTGGAGTCGCAGCGTCAATATTGTTTTCATCGGTTTCGTCAGTAAACGTTTCAGCCGAGGAAAAAAGAATTTATGACAAAGTCGGCGGTACCGAAGGCATTACGACAGTGGTGTGAGCCTTTTTAACCAATGTCAGCGGAGATGACCGAATCAACTCCCGATTTACCAATACTGACATCGACAACCTGAAACGGCTGCTGATCGAACAGGTCTGTGTAGCAACCGGTGGGCCTTGCACTTATACCGGCAAGAATATGAAAGATGCTCATGCAGGCATGGACATCACTGAAGAGGAATTTGGCGCACTTGCCGAACAGATGTCAAAAGCCATGCTGTCATCCGGTGTCGGTCAGGAAGAACACGACTCGATAATGGGCGTTTTGGGCGGCATGCATGATGACATAGTCGGTCAGTGACTCCACTCGTAAATTTTCAGCGAATATAACAGAGCAACAGGGGCGAACCTGTTGGCGCGGAACTGGGAATTTTGTCTGCCGGCGGCGTAAGTGACTTGGCTTGCATTTTTTCCTAAAGATTGCATGACGGTGAATGCAATGACGGCAGGACAAGGATTGCCCTGCCGTTCGCTGAGTCCAAACTTTCATTCTGAGCACCTGCCAATCCCAAAGATTGGGGAGCTAATCCACTGCATTGACCAAAGCCATCCCAATCGTTTTGCAGTTTCTGTTGGGCGCGCTGATTTTCGGTGCTTCGCCGCAGGAAAGCCTCGCCGTTGGCGATCCAGTTGAAGGCAGGAAAAAAGCTCAGGCATGTCTGACCTGGCACAGGAAGGGAAATGTAGTTCTGGGTGAGAATACTCCGATTATTTTCGGACAATGCCAGGATTACCTGATTAAAGCGCTTGGAGACTACAAGTCTGGCGCGCGTCAGCATTCGATCATGAACGCCCTTGCCGCCACCTTGAGCGATCAAGATGTAGAAGACATTTCCGCATATTACTCGGAATTGAATTCGAGACTTTCCAACCCGACGCAATAAACCAATACTTTGTGAATGATCTTTAATAGTCGACAAGCGTAAAATCAGTTCGGCTCTTTCAAATTTATGGAAGATTTCTGCTTCTGAGGTTTTCGCTCAGGTTTCGGCTTCACACTCAGAAGAATAGAAATGACTTCGTCTGTCTCGAATTCAGGCATGGGAGAACTTGTACGCTGGATATCTGTCTGCTTCATTTTGGCAGCGATTGGTGTTCACTCGTCAAGTCTGCCAAAATCATCCAAAAAAAGACTTTCTTTCCCCAATTGTTTTCCACATTTTTGACGCAATGTAACTTCTTTTGTCATTTGAAGAGAAAGGCATGGCAGCATCCAATAGACGGTCTTTCGCAATTGAAGATGGAGCTGACTGGACGTAAACGATGGAAAGGATTCTTAGATGTGATTTGACCACCGTCCAATAAAGAAAATACGCATCCAGCTTCCCCGGGTCAAGAACACGAAGTTTATGGAAGTGTCCTTATGTCTCGTATTGCTGTTTCTTCGTCATGCGAATGGCATGTGCCCACAAAAAAAGTATGCAAGACAATTCTACAGACGTCAAAAAGCGGCAACATTGAGCGCATTCACGCTATTTCGATATCAGGAACATCTATAGTCCAGGTTGTCCGGCCGAAAAAAATCCGATTTAAATCCGGCTGTCAATTTCAAACTTAGATTCAGGAGCATTCTGCATGACCTGTGCTCGAACACGTCTATGATGGAACAAGATCTGGTAACGAAATGACGAAGATTCTCTTCCGCAGAATATGCGACGAACGCTCAGAATCTGATGCTCCGACCTTTATCCGGCAGTCAGGTCGCTGCCGGCGGAATTGAATGTACGCGTCTTTGAAATTTCACTCTGGTCCTAGAATTCATTTTTCAGCTCTCGTTCAATGCCCACATACCAGAATGCCAGCGCCAAACCTCGAACCGCCATGAATATGGTAATTCCCAACCATATTCCGTGATTTGCCATTGATTCGACGCTGAATTGAGTCGTTATGAAAAAAACAATCATCGCAAGAAGCATGCTGTTTCTCATCTCGACCGAGCGCGTCATGCCAATGTAAACGCCGTCGTACAAAAAAGGCCAGACGCAAACCAGCGGAGATAGGGCCAACCAAGGCAGATAAACATCTGCAGTCTCTCGAACGCTTTCAATATTCGTGATCAAACCAACGATTAAGGAGCCGCCAAATCCATATATTGCACAAAATATCAAGGCGACAAGGAGCGACCAAACCAGCGTTACAACCACTACTTCGTGCAGTCTTCTGCGGTGCTTCATGCCGTAGGCATTTCCTGCGAGCGCTTCGGCGGCGTGAGCGAACCCATCCAGACCGTACGCCAGAAAATGTATCAGGTGCACGAGGATCGCATTGGCCGCCAGCACCAGACTGCCCTGCTGCGCACTTTCCCACATGACGTAGATGAAAACAATTTCAAGACACAAAGTGCGAATAAAAATATTGATGTTGGTATGTGCCAGCTGAATTAATTTATCTCGGCGAAGCAACTGAAATCTGACGGTTCTGAACCGACTCGGTCCAAGCGTGAGATAGCAGATCCTCAAGCCGACGACCGCCGTTACGAATTCGCTGATCAGGGTCGCGTATGCAACACCATCCACACCCCACCCAAAACCAAGAACAAACACAAAATCCAGCACGATGTTCATGCCATTGAGCAACAGCTGCAGCAGCAGAGCCGTCCGCATTCGCTGCAAGCCAAACAGCACGCCCAAGGTAGTGAGGTTGCACAGCCCAAACGGTGCCCCCCAAAGGCGTATTTGAAAGTAATCAAGAGCAAGTTCTTCAATTTTTTCGTCTGCATTAAAGTACCAGAAAACGACTTTGCCAATTGGAGTCTGCAAAGCAACAAAGACCAGGCTGACCAGCACGGCAAGACAAAGTGCTCGCACATAGGTTGCGACAATTTCATCGAATTCGTTTCTCCCGACACTTTGGGCGACAAACCCGGTCGTTCCCATTCTCAAAAATCCAAACAGGAAATACAGACTGCTGAAAATCAACGCTCCCAGCGCCACCGCTCCAATGTATCGGGGGTCTGGCAGATGCCCAACAACTGCTGTATCCACTGCTCCGGCGAGTGGCAGGCTTAAGTTGGCGATCATGACCGGCCAAGCCAGACTCACCACCCTTATGTGCAGCTGCCGCTTTTCCTTCCAGAAGCTTTCCAGCGCGGTCATCATCGCACAGATTTGTTCAATACACCGTGTTTGCCCGCGGCATCGTTCAAGCTGAAATTGACGGAATCCATTCGAGTTGTACCGCGAAAGTTCAAAGCGCCTGATTTGAGAAAATACATAAAGAGAAAGAAATTAATTGGGACAGTTGGCGCACTTTCGCAAAAAAGCAGTTGAAACCGAAAAACTTGACTTCATATATAAGATGCATGAGGCTCGGACATTTTGGAAGCACTCTCAATTTGTTATACAATTACGCTTCAATCTCTCTTGCCGGGATGGCGAAATTGGCAGACGCGCCGGACTCAAAATCCGGTGGTGGAGACACCGTGAGAGTTCGAGTCTCTCTCCCGGTACCAATCTAAAATTCAAATAAGCCGCTATGAAATTTCTGTTTGATCTTTTCCCACTGGTTCTTTTTTTCGCGGCGTATAAAATTTATGACATTTTTGTCGCTACGGGAGTTGCAATCGCTGCTTCATTTGTGCAGTTGAGCTTGTCCTGGTGGAAAAATAAGAAGTTTGAAACCCTGCATCTCATTACACTCGGAGCTCTTGTTGTTTTTGGTGGTTTGACTTTGCTTCTACGCGACCCGGTCTTCATCAAATGGAAAACAACAATCGTCTACTGGATTATTGGTTCCGCTGTTTTATATTCTCAGTTTTTTACGAAAAAAACAGCATTCGAGTGGTTGGCCGGCGCCAACGCCAAGATTCAGCTCCCCACGTCAGTCTGGCGCAACATCAATCTGTACTGGGGTGTATTTTCAATTTTTGTCGGTTTCCTAAATATATATGTTGCCTTTTACTTCGGCCTGGATTTACCTGAGGCCAGACGAGAAGAAATTTGGGTGAACTTCAAAGTATTCGGCGTCCTTGGACTTACCTTCGCATTTATGTTGATCATCATACCGACTTTCATTTGGCGCGCGACTCGACAGATGGAAGTGGACGAAGACGATCTATTCAAGCGGTAACCAAACATTCGGATTGAGCTCCAATAAGCCTCGTCACGACTGCCAATAAATCGATTCAGCTCAGGATTGCGGTCTCATCAGCTCACTGCTCTCGCCATAGGCAGTCCAGCCAGCTGGCGCAGGACATACCTCAAAATTCCGCCGTTTTCGTAGTAGTCCCACTCCCTAGCGCTGTCAATTCGAACATTCACATCGAAAAATTGACGGGAACCGTCGCTCTTTATTGCAACGACCTGAACTGTTTTTACGCCTTTTTTGATGCCACGGATATGAAACACTTCATCTCCAGTCAGTCCCAGCGATTTTCGCGAATCTTCTTCCTGAAACTCAAGCGGCAGAATCCCCATTCCTGCCAAATTGGAACGATGAATCCGTTCATAGCTTTCGACGATGACGGCCTTGACACCGAGCAGCAGAGGACCTTTTGCAGCCCAGTCCCGAGACGAACCTGAACCATATTCACTTCCGGCAATCACGATGAGTGGAGTCTTCTCGTAGTGATAGCGAATCGAAGCATCGTAAATTGACATTATTTCTCCGGAAGGCATGTGCCTGGTCCATCCTCCTTCCGTTCCAGGCGCCAATTCGTTTCGCAGTCGAACATTTGCAAAAGTGCCTCGAACCATCACTTCATGATTCCCTCTGCGAGAACCATAGGAGTTGAAGTCATGGACGCGAACACCTCGCTCCAAAAGATATTGACCAGCAGGACTGTCCGACATAATTGCCCCTGCAGGTGAAATGTGGTCGGTCGTAACGCTGTTGCCCAACATCGCTAAGGTTCGAGCTTCGTAGATGTCGCTTATCCCCTCAGTCGCACTTACAATGTTGTTGAAAAATGGCGCCTTTCGGATGTAGGTGGATTCGTTGTTCCAGCTGTATCGGCTCGATTGGTTCACTGGAATTTTTGCCCACATGCTGTCGCCTCGAAACACATCCACATACTTTGAACGAAACAGCTCATCGGTCACGACCTGATCGATGATCGCACTGACCTCCTGAGTCTTGGGCCAAATGTCCTTCAAATAAACATCCTCATTGCTCGCATCGGTTCCAATCGGTTCATTCGTCAAGTCAATGTTCATGGTTCCAGCAATCGCGTATGCCACAACCAGCGGCGGAGAAGCAAGGAAGTTCATCTTTACCGCTGCGTGTACGCGACCCTCAAAATTCCTGTTGCCGGACAAGACGGAACTGACTATCAGATCGCCTCGCCTGACTCCGTCTGCGACGGGCTCAGCCAGAGGTCCGCTGTTGCCGATACACGTAGTGCAGCCATAGCCGACGATCGAAAATCCAAGCTGTTCCAGAGAATCCAACAGTCCTGAGCTTTGAAGATATCCAGTCACAACCTGTGAGCCGGGCGCCAGTGAGGTTTTTACCCACGGCTTCGCCGACAGGCCGGCAGCGATGGCCTTTTGTGCGAGCAGTCCCGCCGAAACGACGACAGCAGGGTTTGACGTGTTGGTGCAGCTGGTAATCGCGGCAACAACGATATCTCCATCTTCTAGAGTTTCCTGCTTTGAATCAATTTCGATTTCAACGGACATCGGCTTGGTTTGATCGGAACGCAGGCTCTGCACTGTGGAACGAACGGTTGCGGGGGCGTCTTTCAGAACCAGCCGATCCTGCGGGCGTTTGGGGCCGGCGATGCTCGGTTCAATCCGCGTTAAATCCAATTCAAGAACCTCGTTGTAACGCGCCTCTAACTTGGAATTGGCTTCGCGAAACATGCTTTGATGCTTCGCATAGGCTTCGACGAGCTCTATATTCCGATCAGAACGACCCGTAAGACGAAGGTAGTCAATCGTATTCGAATCAATCGGAAATACGCCGCAGGTAGCGCCATATTCAGGCGCCATGTTTGAAATTGTCGCTTGATCTGAAACCGAAAGATGATCCAGGCCGTCACCGAAAAATTCTACGAATTTTCCGACCACGCCATGCTCGCGCAGCATTTGAACCACGGTCAGGACCAAATCTGTCGCGGTTACGCCTTCTGCCAAAGCACCTGATAATTTGCAGCCGACCACTCGAGGCAGCAGCATCGCAATGGACTCACCCAGCATGGCAGCTTCGGCTTCAATGCCACCTACTCCCCAGCCCAATACGCCAATGCCATTGATCATGGTGGTATGGGAATCCGTACCAACAACCGTGTCAGGAAACGCGAAGACTTTCCCGTCTGCATGTCGTTCGGCAACGACGGAAGCCAAGTACTCAAGGTTGACCTGATGCACAATGCCCGTTGAAGGCGGCACGACACTGAACTGACCGAATGAGTTCTGCCCCCACCGCAGGAAAGAATACCGTTCCGTATTACGCCGGTATTCCAGCACTGCATTCAGGTCGATCGCATTGCTGCTGCCAAAATGATCCACCATCACAGAGTGATCGATAACTAAATCAGTCCGAATGACTGGATTCACGCCTCTTGGATCATGTCCCATATCACCTAGAGCGTCTCTCATTGACGCCAGATCAACAACAGCTGGAACGCCGGTAAAATCCTGCATCAATACCCGAAATGGTGAAAAACCAATTTCAATGTCAAGCGGCTTTTTTTCATCCCACTCGGCGATGGATAATATCTGATCTCGCGTGACATCCACTCCGTTCTCATTTCTGAGCAGATTCTCCAACAGAACTTTGAGAGAATACGGCAGAGATTCGACGTCATACCTGTCACCGAGAGTCTGCAACGAGTAAATTTCGTATGAATGGCGTCCGACTTCTAGTTGGCTGCGAGAATTAAAACTGTTCGACATAGTCAATTTGCTGTCCTCTGTTTGTATTGGAAATCTATGATCGTTCCAGCAGAAGAAAATGTGGATAGGTCTGGATGCATCAAATTTGATTCGGCGGTTGAAACGGCGCGAGACCGTGACTCTTCTGGTTCACATCGCAAAAAGGCGATGCATGACTGATCTGTCGCACTTAGATCCACCATTTAGTGCGACAGAATTTCAGTCGAATCGTTTCGATTTCAATCGATATTGATAGAGATAGATTTTTCCTTGTCGGATTGCTTTGGAATTGTCAGCATCAAAATCCCGTTTTCATACGTAGCCGATATTTGGTCGGTTTGAATTTTACCGCGGAAAGCAATGCTACGCACGTAGGTTCCAATACGTCTTTCATGCTGAACCCAATGTCCATTTTCATGCCCGCTTCTTGCGACGTCCGCATTAATTGTTACATTGCCGCCCGAACATGAAACACGGATTTCGTTTTTGTTGACTCCGGGCATTTCGATGCTGGCATGGAAAGCGGAATCATCTTCAAAAATATCAACTGCCGGCGTCAACTCACTGCTTTTTTCCGCAGGCGATGCCATTTTCGAACCACCGAACAGAGACTGAAAAAGATTGCCGGGGTCGTTCGGATAAATGTAATACCCTCCGAATGGCGAAGTGATTTTTTCTACCATAATTTACCTCGATTTTCGAAAAATCATCAGTTTATTGAATTGTCAAGCAAATTCATTATAAGCAAGAGATGAGGGCAAACTTTGATTTATTCAAGTACCATAATCCGAAGTTAGGAATGATAATATAGAATAAAACCTTGTACAAATAAAGTGTTAAAGAATTCCTCAGGATCACCCAATGGGCGATGAATGAAAAAACCAAAAAAATACAAGGCTAATGAACGATTCAACCCTGCAAAACAGCTGGCAGCAATCCAAACTTGATCACCCGCGCCGCTTTGGTGGTGCCTGTGGATTGATTCAAACGCTTGGGATTGAACGAATTCGTCGATCGTTTCATGCCTGCTCCGGGCAGTAAACGCGGCTGCCCGCCAAGCATTCTCTTCAGTGCCTTCATGCTTATGAATAATGATGGTGCGAAGCGCTTTGAGGATATCCGCCGTGTGCATCGCCAGCCGGGACTGATGAATCTGTTCGGTTTTGAAAAGGTGCCGGAGACGAGGACTCTCGGCAACTGGTTGCGTCGTATCAGTGACAGCAGACACTTGATGCAGGTCCTAGTCGAGATCAACAAGTGCATGCTGTCAGCACATTTGCACCACTGCAAACGGGTCACGCAGGACATTGATGCGAAAGTAATCGAATTCAGCAAGCGAGATGCCGAATTAAATTACAAAGGCTCGCGGAAACTATTCGCCGATAGCAGGTCACCTCGCTGAAGTGTAGCAGGTGTGTGGAGGTTGGCTTTCGTGAAGAGAATGCACCGCCAAATAAAAAAAACCTGGAGTTCAACAAGAAATATGAGGCCGCGTTGCCGGCTGGAGTTTCAATCCGTCATCTGCGAGCCGATGCAGCCACTTGCCAGGCAGGAGCGATCAATTATTGTGAAACCAACGACAGTCGCTATGTGATCCGCGCCAAGATGGACGCTTAACTGAAAGAATCGCTGTCGACCATCAAGCCGTCAGACCGGGGCCGCTGATTAAAACGTGATGGCATCGAATCGGAAGCCGAGCAGGCAGCCTGCACCTTGCATGTGATGGGCGACGCTCCGCAAACCCTTTATCTGGTTGTGCAGCGATGGCTGATGGCTGAAAAGGAGCCGGACACACAGCCAGACGTTCTGGCCGAGTAGGTGGGGATATTACCATGCCCCAGCGTGGGCGATTGACGCAGTGGGTTCCTCATGCAACAGTTTCGCTCAAAAGACATGAATCGAGCGCACAACCCGAGCAAAAGGCAGCGGAAAAATACGCAGTACGACCTGCATCTACAATCCCTGCCTTCAGCCACTTGTCAATCATGCGCCGAATCACGCCATCTTTGATCCGCAGGTCAAGAATTCCGCGTAAGCGATGGTGCGCAATGCGATCGAATTATTTCGAAATGTCCGCATCCATCATCCATCGCTGGCGTTCATGCCTGCTCGGCTATCCATTGTTGTTTCGTCAACGTGTTTGTGAGTCTCTGCGTACTCTCCACCATTTCCTGCCAATGACTCTGTTAACACGACACCCCGTTTTCCTCGAACGGATCCCGATGGACGCGGTTCCCCGCCGTCATCAGTACTATCAGGGCGCTGCGACTGCCTGCACTTCATCCCTTCGGCTTTTTGATTCACCTTCCGGTACCACCATTCAGTCTGCCCGTTGCGTGTACCGCTCTGAATGCTCCCAGCAAGGTGCAGCCCTCTCGCTGTACCGGGGGAATTATTGCCCGGCACCACCATCGCCGGTTCATCTCCCAGATGGAAAATACAGACTCTCCCAGGTTTCCTGGCAGTCCATCCCGCAATTTTGCGCTGTTCCAACGACTTTGGACGGCCTTCAAACTCCCCGCCTCTATCGACGCTCAGAGTGCTGCTCCCACTACTTGAATAATGAAAGCGCCGACATTTGTCATATCGAGGCTCAATAGTACGCTTCATTGCCTGCTGTGAACGCTTCACGACTAACGTTGCCGTCAGCCATTCAACACTCGCTTCCGGCTGGCGGGCTCTGCCTATGCCGGGCGGGAGTTGAACCCGCTGGACTGCTATAGATGGTTTCAGTTATTTCATATCATCCTCCATCCCAGGGCTTAATCCTGGCGAAACCAAATCTGTTTTAGACCAAGATGAATAAAGCACCCAGAAAGGGAAGTGCCTGTACCGTGCGTTGGCTGCCAATTTGGATTTGCAGACGAACTGGGATGAACATGAGGCAGTGCATTTTTACAATCAGCGCGGCGAAGCCTCGGAGAACCGAACCAAGGAATTACGCAGAGACTTCGTCGGCGCACAGCTGCCATGTGGCGATTCTGGCGACAATGCGGCGTATTTCAAGCTGTGTGCGTCAGCCTGCAATCTGTTGGCGCTGCTGCTACGATTGCTGCCGGCTGTCCGGGAAAGCAGATGGGTGATCACGATGCGCCGGCGTCTGTATGCGCTGGCCGCGCAGATCGTCTGCCATGGGCGGCAATGGAATTTGAATCTCAATCGAGCACGGCAGCTGATCGACGAAGCGTTTTGGTCCATCCGCAACTGCCGACTGTCGTGAATCCACCGCCTTGTGCGGTGCCGCTCTTCTCCAATTGACGTCGATTCCGACACCGCGGAAGTCTATCTTGCGTCGTGTCAAAGGAACTTCATGCCCCGAACGTCAATGGACCGGTTCAACCACCGCAAAACGAGAAACCCCGTGGACTGTTCTCGCCGGACAGCGTACTGAATATTCGGAAAATCGTCTAAATTCTCGAACCTGCTGGCTGAAAAAATATTTAATTCCGGATTTGGGAAGTAGAGAACGCTGTACTATTCCACTTTTGTCTGGTATTCCTCCGTTAATGCCGAGAAACTTTATTGATTGAGTAATCTCAAATATTTGAGATGGATCCATGAACTCTAGAGCGAATGATTTCAAGTAACTGACGGCACTTCTGTGACTGAACATGAAGCAGGGTTCTCGGTGCGGGTACCGGCCCCAATACAATGATTTTCGACAACCGTGATTTAAAATCGGAGGCTTCAGGTAAAAACGAATGCGAGCGTTTCTCAAAGCTTGCGGGGGAGGTTTTGCAGTTTCTCCTAAATCGATTTTCACTCAATATTCCTGCCTGTTTATACTGATATGAATTCGAATTCAACTAAGAGCGAAATGTGAGATCAGACAATTGCAAGTGTATAAACTCATATTTGGACTGGCCTCCCGACTGCAAGGCTTGTTTCAGTTCAATGGGAATAGGGTTGCGATCATATATTCGGCTTGTCAATGACGGATTCTTCTCAATCCGTCCAGCCTTATGAAATTCGCACGCAGGACACTTTTCACGCACCCTTGAGGTACTGACAATGACTATTAGAATGGATGTGCGCGATGACCTCGACAGATCTATCCACATGCTTCGCCGAAGTAGAAATGAGCAGCAACTGTCTTTCCAAGATGTAGCTGGATGCGGTATGACATTCAACGTCGTAGATGTTGAAACTGCAAATAATGACCGTTCAACAATCTGCCAAATCGGGATTGTTCATGTTGTCGATGGACGAGTAGCCGATAAATGGGGTACGCTTGTCGACCCCGAGGACGATTTTGGTCATTGGAATGTCAAAATACACGGCATTACTCCTGAGCAGGTTCAAGGTGCGCCTGCCTTGCCGGAAATTCGAGAGGAACTGCGACAGCGACTTCGAGGTCAAGTACTGGTTTCACACACTGCGTTTGACCGAAGCGCCTTTAAGACTGCTATGGATAAATACAATCTTGAGCAATTGCAAGTCTACTGGCTGGACAGTGCCAAAATTGCGCGTCGAGCTTGGCCCGACAAATTCAGTCGAGCCGGATATGGTCTTAAGAACGTCGCAAATTTCATCGGATATGAATTTAAACATCACGACGCTGTCGAGGATGCGGCTGCCGCCGCTGAGATTACATTGGCGGCTTGTCGTGAACGCGACGTCAATGTAGAGTACTGGCTGCACGAATTTAGAATACGCAGCGCGAACAAAAAAATTGTTACACCAGTTTCAACAAATGCTAATCCTGAAGGAGACCTCCATGGAGAAGTGCTCGTGTTTACCGGCAGATTACAAATGACACGTAAATCAGCTGTAGATTGCGCCTCATTCATGGGGTGTGAGGTAGCAAAGTACATCACTGGAAAAACAACGATATTAGTCGTTGGAGTTCAGAATCTGGCATCCATTGCGTCTCCATCCGGTAAGAGTCGTAAACACCTCAGAGCCGAAAATTTGATATCAAAAGGTCAAGAAATTAGAATTATCAGTGAAACGGATTTTATTTCACTGCTTGCCAAGCATAAACTACCAGTTCCGCTGCAAACATCTTCGGCAGAGAAAAACCGGCAGAACAAACAAATTTAGAGAACCACCAGAAGAATTTTTGATGAATCTTTGCACATCACAGCGAATAGTACGTAGTTTTTCAGAACCCGACCGGGGAGATCTGCCATTTGAAAAGCGGTGGCAAGGTGATGACAGTGGGTTGATCACTTGCTGGGAGAACGGTCGGAAACTACGGAACACAGCCCCAGAACTGGCACAAAAAGCAAAGACCGGCGAGTTGCTCATTTTAGGGTGGAAAGGGGGAATTGAAGAAAACATCAAAATGAATGATGAACTAAATTGCAAATATGGCTCTTTATATTACCTCGCCGTACTGCAGGGCTTGTTGGGCAATGATTTGGATATTGAGCCAGCAAAAGAAGTCCCTCTTTTGTGTAAGCGCACAGGAAGATTGGTCGTATTTACTGGAAACAGAAAAAAATATCATAAAAATTTAGGCGCTGGAGAAGCACTGGAGATATGTCACGCGTCTGGGAAAGAACTTAGGAAATCGAGTCCTGAGCTTGCGAGCCGCGCTGAAAGTGGAGAGCTGCCAGTGTTGGAATTTCCTGGCGGTGTCGATGCTGCAGATCTCACATCAGGTCGATTTGGTTCACTGTTCTACTTGGCACAATGGCAGGGTTTACGCGATGCACCATGGAATGGACTGACAGGAAAAGAAAAAAACATGTCGACAACCCAGCCAATCGGAATTCGATGTGCTGCCAGTGACATGTTCACTGTTTTTATCAGAGATGCGACCAAATTCTTGAGCAAGAGCCTCGTGCCAGACGCCGAGTTCTACCCACCTCCTGAAAAGGCAGGAATTCCAAAGACTTACAACTCAATTACCAAATCGAACAAAGCCTGAATACTGAAAGTCATTCCATACGTCGTATTCTCAGCCACACCTGATCGTCACCAATGTAACAACACAGACTCGATCCCTCGTCGAAAAATGCATGTTATTTTGTCTTTAACAACAAAGCGCATCAGAGATATTAGCAAGTTTCAATAGCGGCGAGTCGATTGTGGGCGCCATCCCTCGGCACTTTGACCGCAACGTGCATGCCTGCTTGATTGCTGGAATTGTTAGTGCTCCTAACTGCTTGAAAGAGGCTATTTGATGGAAGCTTCGCTATCGTGTGAGATACGCCTGAGTCACTGTAATTTTACGCCAAATCGTCACAAACATTATTTTCGCCTCAGTCGTTCAAAATCTGAACTCAACATCTAGCTAGCAACCCAATTGTTTCGAGACCACTACTCGCCCCTGCCTGCATAACGACAATCACACTCCGAATGTCGCTGAATTCTTCTCACGTTAATTGTCGTTACACGGTGGGAATTGCCAATCAGCACTTTCGTGTAGATTCAATCGGTAGATCCGGGCAGTTTTTCATTAGCACATACAATAGGGGCTGAATCCATATGGCACCGACTTCACCTCATCCCGCCACCCGCAGTTATGCAGCGACTCACTGCATGCCAAACAACCCATGGTGGAACTGCTGCAGACCATGCCCGATGTCGATTTCATCTTCACTGCCAAGTCCGCCGCGCGCAAAGATACTGAACAGTTCAAAGATGACATTCAGTCAGGTGCAGGCAATTGACCGATCATTGTTAAAACGGCGCTTGCGAACAGAACTTCAATACCGAATGTCTTCCACCACTTCGATTCTGCCAACTGCGCTTTGTCTAGTTTTTTCGGGCATCTCTTCTTAAGCACACATCTACAGTCACATGCCGCATTCCGAGTTCTCAACGGGGATTCTCGATGAAATCCAATCTCAACCTGAATCCGAATCCTCAGCACCCGACGCTTCGCGACAGTCGGTCCGAATCGTTTTGAATCAAATCTGACAGCCAGACCTGTTCAGCGTGCGGCGGCAGGTCAGTCACCGCCAATCACTGAATCGCCAGTTCAAGCGAGTTCCCGGACCGTTCAACTACCGCGAAAGCTTCCTCACTGTGCCAGAGCTCAATCCGGTGTAGCGGCAGATCTTGTCAATCGGTTCATTGTCCTGCAGCATTATCTGCGCCATACTTCGCGCTTTATGCTCAGCTCCTCGATCGAGTCCTTGCTTGAGTCCTTGCTTGAGTCCTTGCTTGAGTCCTTGCTTGAGTCCTTGCTTGCGTCCTTGCTTGCGTCCTTGCTTGCGTCCTTGCTCAAGTCCCTCTTGCATCTTTTCTTCCAATGTCCCATCAAGAAACGGGGACGTAAATACTTCCTTCGGTATGATTACTCGCTCAACTTCCATGATCTTCTCCCTTGTGATTTCCAGCTTGACTCGGCAAACATAGTCAACTGCCTCTCCAATCAATACTTTTCGACGCATATCGTCAAGTTCCTGCCCCATCCGAATCAACTCAGCGACTGTACCAAAAGACTTCGCGACAGTCGGTCCGAATCGTTTTGAATCAAATCTGACAGCCAGACCTGTTCAGCGTGCGGCGGCAGGTCAGTCACCGTCAATCACTGAATCGCCGGTTCAAGTAAGTTTCCGGTCCGATCAGTTTACCGAGAAAGTTCCCTCACCGTGCCAGAGCTCAGTCCGGTGTAGCTGCAGATCTTGTCAATCGGTTCATTGTTCTGCAGCATCATCCGCGCAACTTTCCGCGCTTTCTGCTCAGCTCCTCGCTGAAGTCCCTGCTCAAGCCCCTGCTGAAGTCCCTGCTCAAGTCCCTCTTGCATCTTGTCTTCCAATGTCCCCTCAAGAAACGGGGACGTAAATACTTCCTGCGGTATGACTGCTCGTTCAACTTCCATGATCTTCTCCCTTGTGATTTCCGGCCTGACTCGGCAAATGTAGTCAACCGCCTTTCCAATCAATACTTTTCGACGCGTATCGTCAAGTTCCTGCCCCATCCGAAGCAACTCGGCGACCGTTTTAAGATCCGCATCCCATATCCTGTCAAATATATACAATATCAGCTTAGTTTCCAATTTCCTTTCCATTATCTGCCGCTGAACCTGCGGTCGGCGCAAGTTCACGCAGCGCACAATGAAGTTCAATACCTGTCGACCGAACATGTCGATCATTTCCGGTGAATCGGATGCCAGATTCTGGTGGAACTCCAAATTGTAAGGCCACTTCGATTCCCGACCATGATAGATCAATATCGGCAATATCGGAATCATCTGTTTTCTGTACGCCGCAGTCTGATATTCCAACAGCTGCACCATCAATTTCGCATCCCGCCAGCTCTTGTGCTCCAGCATGAATACCATCCTGCAGTGCGCACCGGACTTTTTGGACCTGACTGAATACAGAAGATCCATTTGTTTTTTGCTTGAGTCCTGCATGAAATGAACCGTCGGCAGCGTACGCAATGTTCGCCAGTCAAAAGCATTGAACTAGTCAGCTGTCAAGGCCAGCTCGAACAGATCCGTACCATTCCGCCGGTCTCCATAAATCTCGCAGAACAGCCGATCATGCGGGTTCTTGAATTTAATTTTGTCAAGCGTAGGTTCTGCCATAAATCTTCCTGCCATGCTTATTGTGCTGTCGAATGAAAATGACTTGCCTGCCGAATCTGCCATTCGGACGGTCGTTCTTGTGATATGTCTGTCGAAACATCCACTCAGCTGATCTGACCGGACATTTCCGCAGAGATCGGATCGCGTTTGAGAATTCAAACTCTCCGATATGAACTATTGTACATTCTGCGATTCCAAAATGGAAATCAGGCGAACATAACAGGGAAAGATCATCCGCCGCGACGGCGCCGCAGTCGCAGGTTGCAGCAAAATGAACTGCAATCGACATTGCAGCTGCTTATTCTGATTGGATAAAATGCCGATGTTGGCATGCGAAATACTTACCGGTGTTTTTGCAGTGACGACAGTCCAGCACTTCAGGCGCGGACGCTCTCTCAATTGCGATTGCGTTCAAGTCCTGTCATTGTGATCAATCCCGCTTCAGTCATCCGGTCAGACACATGAATCCGCTCTCAAAGTGATTGCGTTGAGCAGCATGCATGAGGTGGTTCAAATTCTCTTGAGCCATCATACTTTCGCCGAGGAACCGTTGATGTTTTATTGTGGGCAATAGCTCGCCCTTGCATTTATAACGACAGTCACGGTGAAAAACCAGCGACATCAGAGTGTGATTGTCGGCATACAAAGGGGCAAGCAGTTACGTTTCAGGTTAACACCAATTTTTTTGGGGTCAGTCATTCACTCCACAAGTTGTCCGATTGACGGCCTCTTTTGCAGAAGTTCACTAAATTCAGGCTCGGTCAATATCTGTACATCTAATTTTTTCGCTTTAATCAACTTACTGCCAGGTTTAACACCCTGCACAACGTAAGTCGTTCTTTTTGATACGCTTCCAACGACTTTTCCACCCAACCGTTCAATCTCCTTTTTTGCAACGGCACGCGTCATTGAATTCAGAGTCCCCGTTAATACAAAACTCATGCCCTCAAATTTTGAAGTGACTTCTTCTGCCATAGCTGCGGTCTCTACCTCTTGAATTTGAAAATCAGCATCCATCAGCTGCCGAATCACATCTTGCGCTCGTTCCTGCTGAAAGTACTTGCTGACAGACTCTGCAACTACAGGGCCAATATCTCTTAATTCACTCAATTCAGTTTCAGTTGCCTGCATCACACGCTCCAACGTACCAAAATGATTCGCTAACGTCGCTGCGGTTGTTTCATAAACGTGCGGTACACCCAGTGCGACTAAAAATTTAACAAGCGTCGTGCGCTTGCTTCGTTCAAGTGAATTCAACAGATTCTGTGCCGATTTTTCACCCATCCGTTCAATCGCACTGACTTGTTCCAATGTCAGCTTGTATAAGTCTGCGACGTTCCTGACGAGAGATTGATCTACGAGCTGTTCGATGATGCCAGCACCTAGACCTTCGATATCCAATGCGGTTCTCGACCCAAAATGCCAGATTCCACGCTTAAGCTGTGCGGAACAAACCAAAGTTCCAGTGCAGCGAGATACCGCTGCTGATTCTTCACGCTCTATCTTGGACCCGCAAACAGGACAGGTGTCAGGAAAAACGTACTCCCTGGTCTCCGATGGACGCTTGTTTTTCACAACTGCTACGACTTCGGGTATGACATCTCCTGCTCTACGGACGATGACGGTATCTCCGACCCGAACATCAAGTCTTCTTATCTCATCTTCGTTGTGCAGCGTCGCGTTCGATACGATGGCTCCAGCCAGCTCAACCGATTCGAGCCTGGCCACGGGAGAAACCGCTCCGGTGCGACCGATCTGAACATCAATGTTAAGAATCACAGTGGTGCGTTCCTGAGCTGGAAATTTGTGAGCCGCGGCCCACCGCGGCGCTCTCGATACATAACTCAGCAGTTCCTGGTTCGCAACCGAATTGACTTTATAAACAACTCCATCAATATCGTAATCGAGTTCATCGCGTCGCCGCATCAGATCTTCCCGAAGCTGCAGACATCTTTCTATTCCTGATGCCACCTCCCCCTTGTCTGAAACTTTGAATCCATATTCTTTGAGCTGCTGAGTCTGAGTGCTTTGACTTGATGGCAATGCTCCGCCTTCAATGCGAACAATAGAGTAGAAAATCGCATCAAGCGGCCTTCGGTTGGTTATTTTTGGGTCCAGCTGGCGCAAACTGCCTGCAGCGGCATTTCGAGGATTCATGTAGATTTTCCCGCCTGCTTCTCTTTGCATCTCATTGAGACTTTTAAAGCCAGAGCGAGTCATAAACACTTCACCTCTCACCTCAATCAGGCGCGGAGGATTTCGTCCTCGAATCTTAAGTGGCACGCTTTGAATCGTTCGTACGTTTCCCGTTACGTTTTCGCCTACTTCTCCGTCTCCCCGAGTGGACGCCAAGGACAGCTCTCCAGCTTCGTACACAATGCTAACGGCCAGACCATCTATTTTGGGTTCAAACATGTAGTCGATTTTTTCCGAATTGATTTGCTCTCGAATTCTGCGATCAAACTGCATTGCTTCTTCTTCGGAAAAAATACTATTCAGCGACAGCATCGGAACCGCATGCCGAACTTCCTCAAATGAGCTGTCAGGCTTTTGTCCGACTCTCTGAGTCGGGGAATTTTTCGAGTGAAATTGTGGAAATCGTTCTTCTAAATCGGTCAATTCACGGAACAGCCTGTCGTAATCATCGTCAGGAACTTTAAGCGTATTAAGAACGTAGTACGCATGATCGTACTCTCGAACACGTTCGCGCAGAGCATTGATTTGATTTTGGATGTCAGTTGTCTCTTCCATTAAATCGAAAAGTCACTTTAATGATTTGTACAGCGATCTGCCCATCGCCTTTGAATGGATTAAACAATCGATTCAATCACCTATGTTCAGCTATGAAAATTGAGAACTCCAGCGGCTTGGTTTTTCTTGGGTTCACACGCGAATGTTGCCGAATTCGGATAGAATTTTCGGTTGGACGAACGCGCAGTCAGTTCAAATTGTATTGAATTGCAGGCATTGTTCAAGACCATTCAAAAACGATTGCCACAATACACGCGTTTTGAAAAACAAACGCGATTCGTACCAACTTCTAAAATTACGAGGGTTTCAAGAAACGACTGAATGTAAGGATTCGGTCGCTCCAAATTTGTGAAAAAGAAGGAAAGAAAAGCAGTTAACCTTCTTGAATTCCTAACACTTCCTCCAGGTAATGATTGTGACCAAACATTCGAACCGAGGATTCGCTGCCGGGTTCAATTCCAAGCTCGCTCATCTCAACGACAACTTTGTCAATAACGAATCGGATGTATCGAATCGATTTGAAACTGATTTCCTGATCATTTAGATCAACCAGATTCAATGAAAGCCGATCAGCCATGCTCTGCGCCAAATCAATCATTTTGTCAAATGTCCAGCGCGGATTCACGCTGGCGGAAAGATTGCTCAGCACAACTACAGTTTTTGAATCTGGGTCCAAACCCAATTCCAGCGCAAGCGCATGAGTTGATTCATTAAAAGGTACGACGCTAAACAGAACATGTTCCTCTCCATCCGATGACTCAATCATGTCGTAGATCGGAAGATCCTGCTGCATCTGAAGCTGGAATTCTCGAGCCAGGTAATTCATGGCCTGCTCTGATATGTAGCCTGAATCATCGGATTTGAGCAGTAGCACGACCTGTAAATCCAATTCCATGACTTTGCCATGGAGGTCTCTGGCGTGATCAAATATTGTGTCGGTTGTCTCCGAAATGCAATGTATTCGGCCCAGAGCCGAAGCCAAGTCTTCGACCATAGTTGAAAACAGCCACCAATCCCGTTCGCTAACGGGCTCACCAAGATAGAACAATGGAATTGACAGCACGAGGTCTGCGAATTGGACTTTCGCTGAACAGTCTCTCGGGTCACACCATCTTTCATCAGCCACATCGAAACCCTGAATGATCAGCGGGGCCCTTGGCTCTATGTTCAGCTTTTTAATTGCCTTTAGAACCCGATGACTTGCAACCAATTGTTCTCCGCCAGGCAGCCATCCAATCACATCTACTTCGCGATTTACATTTTCCAAATAATCCGGTGCATCCAATATCAGATCAAATTCTGTTTGAGGCGAGAAATTTCCGTCAGTCTCCGGCGCTTCCATAGCTACGAGCTCGCTGCCGGGTTTCGGAAGTGTTACTGCCTCTGAAATTACGGATACAGGTCTTAGCATCGGGGTGCGGATTTTTCGGCTGCTTGAATCTCTCGTCTTTTTGCCAAAATTGAAACTGTCGGCAAATTCATAAATTTTCGCCATTGGTGATGATTTTTTCTCCTGAGCGTCACGTTGCCGGTTCGTCGAATCTGTAGCGTCTGATTCATCGCGCTGCTCACTGGAGACCTCGTGCGCCACTGGTTTACCCTCCGGTTCCAAGATCTGTTCTGGTTTCTGCCGCCAGTCCCGTTCAGCTTCTTCCTGCAGGTCATACACAAGTTCCTGTTCCAAAACCTGCTCAAATTCTTGTGGCAGGATCTGTTCAAACGGCTCCTGCCAGTCTGGTTCAGATTCCCGGTTCCAATCCAACTCCGCGTCTTGCTGCCAGGCCAGTTCGGATTCATCATTGGGTAATTCAAGGTCTTCCACGTAGCTGCTTTCAGTCCCTGGATTCGATGCTTCGGATTTACGATTCATCTCATTGAAGCCGTTCCGATCTTCAATGTTTACAGATGCAGAACGATAATTTTCGTGATGGTCAGCGTAGACTGGCGTTACTGGCCCCAGTTCAAAGCCGTCAACGTATTCAACTCCATCTGCGAGAGCCATTTGATTAGTATTGTGAATGGAGTTTCCTTTCAGTTTCGATGGCTGCGTAAATCGAGAAATGAATATGAATCGACTCAGCAACCAAATCGTAGTCACTGCCACCGCTCCACCGAAGATTAAAATAGTGATCATCATTATGCCGCGTACTCCTGAGCTTCTTGAAAATTGACAGATAAAATTCTAGACGAGTTTGGTTCCGGCATGGTTACACCGAGCAGCAAATCCACAGACTCCATCGTGATCTTGTTGTGAGTAATCATTACGAGCTGAGTTGAATTCGACAATCGATTCAGCGCAGTGCACAGACGACCAACGTTGTCATCATCTAGTGGTGCGTCGATCTCGTCAAATAGGCAGACTGGAGAAGGATTGATCTGAAACAAAGACAGCAGCAGCGCAATGGCTGTCAATGCCTTTTCTCCACCTGACAGAGATTGGATGTGATTTATTCTTTTTCCTTTCGGCTGAGCAAAAACTCGAACGCCTGCCTGATCGGGATAATCACCAAACCGTTCCAGGTAGCCACTGCCACCACCAAACAGCTCGGGAAGAATTTTCTGGAAGGCCTCATTCACCAGATCAAACGATTCCAGGTAACGTTTTCGAGATTCTTGATTGATCTTTTTGATCGTCTCTTTCAGCGTTGCAATGGCTCGACTTAAGTCAGCGTGCTGCGCGTCCATGTATTCTTTACGCTGAAGCTCTCTTTTGAATTCTTCCTCAGCGCCAAAATTGAGCCTAATGTTGTCGAAGCGCCTGAGTCTCTCACCTAAGTTGTGCAGGTCCGACGCTGTCTGGGCGACATCAAAACTGTCATCGACATCGTCAAGCACAATCTCAGGCGAAGTATTTCTTTCAAGTAATTTTTCCAGAAGTTCGCTGACTTGAACATCAAGCCGGTTGACATCGACTTTCCGGTCCTGAATTTGGTCCTTCATGCTTTCCATGGAAATTTGAATTCGGAGCCTTTCCTGGTCAAGCGTCCTATAACTGACTTCGGCCTCATTGACTTTGTCTCGCTTGGCGCTTAGCCTCGCTTCCAGATTTTCGGATTCCTGCAGGTGCTGTCCGAGCTTCTCAGTCAGCAAAGCTGTTGGGTCACTCGTTTTTGACAGCCTGTCCTCAATCACCGATCGCTCAAGCCGCGTCCTGTTCAACCGTTCTTCGCGCTCGACAATCGATGATGCAGCATTAACAAGATCAGACTCGAGTTTTTGAACCTTCATTTCTACTTTATGTAGAGCGACGATGGTTTTATTCACGCAAAGCTGCTGATGCTTCAGCACCTGTCTTTCTTTCTGGAGCCGTCGTGAAACTTCCAGCTGCTTCCGCTGAATGTTCTCCAATTTCTTTTCTTCAGCAGCAGCATGCGACTGCAGTTCACCGAGTTGACCGTCGAGATTTCGGACGGTCTCGTTCGCTTGACGGAGCCGGGCGCCAAACTGTTCCAGATTCGCAGCCGATCTTGCATGACTGACCTGCACTTTGGAGCGCTCATTCAGCAAACTTGCAATTTGACTCGAACAATCCGTCTGTTGCGAACGAAGCTTTCGAGCCTTTATCTCAAGCTCCAAAACTGAGTCCTTCGTCAATTTAAGCTGTTGTTGTTTTTCCTGCTTTTGATCTTCGATTTGGCTGACCTGCTCCTGAAAAGTCTGTATTAATCTTGCAGTTTCCAAAATTCCGGATTCGGCTTCTCGCTTGACCGCTGGTGAAAACCAATTGGCGCCAAGCATTGCTCCTTCTGGCGTAACCACAAATTCACAAGCGCTGAGATCATCTCTCATTGACCAGGCTTGTGTGAGTGAGTCTGCGACGAAAACGCCGCTCAGCAGTTCTTCAACACCAGAATCCGAGCATTCCACGAAATTTTCCAGCGTCGGTTTTGATTTCTTATTTCTGTCGCGGAGAATTTTTGCTTCAAAGAAAAACAGACGAGCTGAAAAATTCTTATTCGCATTGGCAACAACCGACTGAAGATCATCCACTTGAATTCCAGAAAGCTTATTTCCGAGAACCTGATCGACTGCTCGTTCCCATCCATCTCGAACCGTTAGAATTTCGGAAATTCTTTTTGAATTCGACAGACCACTTTCATTGATCCACAGGTCGATCTGGTCATCATTCTGCGACATCGAAGCAAGACTTCGTTCCAAAGTTCGCAGTCTGATTTCAGCCTCTTGCGATCGGTCGCGAAATTTTTCCAGCTGAATTTGATGCCGATCACTCTCCAGTCGTCTGTTTAAAAGCAATTCTTCGGTGTGAGCAATTTTCTGTTTCAGGCCTTCATTTTTCTGAGTCAGCTCGTCAAGAACTTGCGTAATCGAGTCAATTGCTTTGGAGCTGGTTTCAGATTCCAGGAAGTCCAATTTTGATTGAAGATCTGCAATCAGTGCGACTTCCGTCTTTTTTTGGCTCGCGGTATCGTTCAAGCGGGACAATGCCAAATCGCGAGAACGTACTGCTCCCATCAATGCCGCATGAATTTCATCGAGTTCTTTCTGAGCCGTCTCAAGGCGCAGCTCACACTTGAGAAGACTTTCTTCTCGACCCTGTAATTTCTCCGACGTCTCTGTCACCTGCTGCTGAACCTGAGCAAGTTCGATGCCTGAATTTTCTTTGCGAATCTGCAGCCGTGCCAAGGATTGTTCCAGTCCAGTCATTTGCTCTTTTTGAGAAGCAAGAGTCTCGATGTCTCTTGCTCTGTTATCTCGAACCTGCTGAATCTGACCCTCGACATTCGAAATATCTGAACTGACGCGATAATGTTTCATGTGCAGCTGGTTTAGTTCGCTGTTAACTTCAAGCTGGTATTTGCGCGCCAGCTCGAGTTCAGATTCTACGCCGGTGAACCTGTTGATTTTCTTTTGCAGCTCGACTTCCTGCTTTGACAGCTGTGCCTGCCAGTCATGCAGCTGTTCTGACTTTTGTTTCCACTTTATGGCGATCAAACGCGATTGGAGCAAACGAGCCTGTTGTTTGACGGTTTTGTAACGCCGAGCGTTCGCTGCCTGAACTTTCAGTATTCGAAGCCTTTTTTCGACTTCAGAGCGCATGTCATCCAAGCGCTCCAAGTTGTGCTGTGTCTTTTTGAGTCTCAAACCCGTTTCGTGACGTTTCTCACGAAAACGGGAAACTCCCGAAACCTCTTCAAAATAGGCGCTCAGTTCCTTTGGTTTGCTTTCGACAATCTGGCTGATCATGCCTTGTTCGATAACGGAATATGAGCGCGGTCCGAAACCGGTGCCCAAGAATATTTCGCGAACATCAAGGCGCCTTGCTTTGGTTCCGTTGATGAAATACTCGGAAATTCCATCTCGGGTCAGCGTTCGACGAATCGATATTTCAGCATATTTCATCAAGTGGCCGTAACAGCGTTTCTGCGAGTTGTCAAACACAAGTTCGACACTCGCTCGTGCAGCGGGCTTACGCTGCTCAGAGCCGTTGAAAATCACGTCGTCAAGGGTTTCTCCTCGGAGGCTCTTCGCAGAAGATTCCCCCATTACCCAACGTATTGCGTCGAAGACATTCGACTTGCCTGATCCATTCGGACCGACAATGCCACAGAGACCGTTGGGAAGATAGATTACAATTGGGCTCAGGAACGACTTGAACCCGGAAATTTTAATGCGTCTTAGTTGCAAGTTGCTGTTTAGCCTTGATAAACAAATTGAGTTTTCGTTTTGATGTGATAGGACTTTTCACATCGATAACCAATGGGATACTCAAAATCCCATTTATTCGTACAGATCAGTCATATGGGACGGTTTGTTGCAATGACGGACGACTCGCCACAGATTCGTGCCATTTCGTTAAATTCGGACGCCCATCTCTCCAATTTTCCATAGGAAACCGAAAATCAAGGTACTCGAGAGCGCAGGCGATCGTAAGCTGACCGATGTTAAATCCATTCGCAGTGTTCTGAGTATTGGAATCCAGATGATCAAGGGAGCGCCGTACGGCGGCGGCATAGCGGGTGATGGCCGCCTGGGACTGCTCTTGAGCCGGTCGTCGACTTTCCAAAAGTCTGCCTACTGCGGCTTCCATCATCCCGTCCCCCAGCGCCTGCTGCATCAGAGCACTCCATCGTTCCTTGGAATTCTCTGGAAATAGTCTAGGCAAGCTGCTCAGGCTGTCTAAAAATTCACAGATGACGGGTGAATCAAAAAGAACCTGTTCGTTTTCAAGCGTCAAGGCGGGAACTTTCCCGAGCGGATTGGTTGCGGGCAAATCAGTTTCAGGTGCCCAAGGGTTCGTCAGCTCTCGCTCAACTTGATTTTCCAATCCACATTCAATAATTGTGACTGAAACTTTTCGGACGAATGGTGAAGTTGTTGAATAGCGCAGTATGAACATAATTGAATTCCGAGCAGCGAATTGTGGTATAGGAATTCGGCCGGTTGATATTGCCGATAATTTGAAAATCGTCTGTTCTTGTGGTATATAACCGATTCTAAACTATCAAAGTCTAGACAAAACAAACAGTAGCAAAGCTAGATTTAATTTTATCATATTCTCCCAATCCAAAAACGCAATATTTTGGTTTGATTACTCTTTACAGTCATCCTTGCACCAGGCACCAATAAGGTAACCATGAATCGAGCACAGCGCGAACGCTTTATGAAGATACTGACTTCATGGCGTCAGGAATTACTGAATGAGTCATCCCGTACCGTTCACTCTTTGCAGGATGAAACCATCAATCACCCTGATCCGACTGATCGGGCAAGTCAGGAAACTGAAATGTCGATCGAACTGCGAAACCGCGACCGGGAACGACGATTGATTCGTAAAATTGAAGAGTCGATTGCCCGGCTTGAAATTGGCAGTTATGGATTTTGCATCAGCTGTGGCGTTCCAATTAACATTGAGCGGCTTGAAGCGCGCCCGACGGCTACACTCTGTCTTGACTGCAAAGAGTGGGACGAAAGAAGAGAACGCCGCGGAGTTTAGCTTTTTCCTGCACCCTTTTGGCGCGCGTTCATCCATGCATCTGACTGGCTGCGGCAAATCCAATTCTCATATGTCGAAAGTCAACCGCGGCCGCGCATCGCAGCGGCCAGCCGAAATTCACTCATGGACAGCTACGACCTAATCATTCGAGAAGGACTCATTGCACAGGCAGACGGCACGACGCTGGAGGTCGAAATCGCCTGTCACGATGGGCGAATCGAAAAAATTGATTCTTCAATTTCGCAAACTGCAGCTCAGGAAATTCATGCGGCCGGTCATTTGGTATTACCCGGCATCATTGATGCCCAAGTCCACTTTCGCGACCCTGGTTTAACCCATAAAGAAGATCTGTGCAGCGGTTCGCGCGCAGCGGTTCGGGGTGGCGTCACGAGCTTTCTGGAAATGCCCAATACCTCGCCTCCTACGATCAGCCAGCAGGCCTTAAATCGAAAATTAGAGCGCGCCGCAAGCTGTTCCGTCGCCAATTATGGATTTTTCATCGGCGCTACTCCCCAAAACCTATCCGTCTTGAACTCCGCTGCTCCAGCATGTGGAATCAAGATATTCATGGGATCCAGCACTGGAAACCTGCTCGTTGATCAAGAACAGGATTTGCGGAAGATATTCCGAACCGGCAGTCGATTGATCGCCGTTCATGCAGAAGACGAAGCTCGATTGCGTTCACGTTCAGAGAAATTTTCAAGAGAACAGCACGAAAATTCCAATCTTCGAATTCATTCTTACATTCGAGATGATCAGTGTGCGCTGCTTGCAACTCGCAGAGCAACTGAATTATCCTGTGAATTTTCCCGTCGCCTGCATATTCTGCATTTGACGTCTGCAGTGGAAGTCGACTATCTGAGCGAACACAAGACTGAACACATTACAGTGGAGTGCACTCCAAGTCACTTGTTTTTGACTGAGAACGACTATGACCGGCTTGGCAGTTTCATGCAAATGAACCCTCCGATACGCACCCAAGTCGACCAAGATGCTCTGTGGCGCGGTCTGCACTCTGGAATAATCGATTTCATTGCAACCGATCACGCGCCTCACACGCTCAAAGAAAAACAGCAGCCCTATCCAAAATCGCCATCCGGCATACCGGGTGTCGAAACTTCTCTGCCGTTGATGGCGACAGCCTGGAAATCTGGCAGATGCGATCTTGCACAGCTGCTTAAGTGGATGTGCTGGGGGCCTGCTGACGCATACAATATGACAGGCAAAGGACGCATCGCAGAAGGCATGGACGCTGATTTGACGATCATTGATGCTGACAGCTACCGAGAAGTCAGAAACAGCGACATGTTCACGAAAGTCAAATGGAGCCCGTACGAGGGTATGGAATTGACCGGTTGGCCGCTGTGGACAGTCGTATGCGGGCAGATTGTGTTTGCCGACGAAATGATTCAAGAAAACGCGCTGGGTTCTCCCATTACGTTTGCGCCGCCAGATGGCGTTTGATTCCCCATTGGCGCATCAGAAATACTGCCGCTTGACCGAGACGCACGGACAGTCGTTTCAGACCTGCCCGCGCTTTGGGATGCCTCAGTTCGATTCTTTCGCAAGCATGACTGTGAAAGGACCGTCGTTTACGAGCGAAACTTTCATGTAGGCTCCAAATTTTCCCTGTGCGACGGTCGCGCCCATGAAACCCGACAACGCTTCTACAAACTGATCAAACAGTTGACTTGCGTCCTGCGGTCGCAGCGCTTTCGTAAAATCGGGGCGTCTCCCTCGAGAGGCATCCGCATACAAGGTAAATTGAGGAATCGCTAGAATTTCGCCTTTGACCTGCAAGACAGAATGCTGCAAACGCCCTGACTGATCAGCGATAATTCTTAAATTTGCCACTTTGCCGGCCAGCTGCTGAACTGTCAAGGCATTATCACCGTCTGTAAATCCCACAAACAGCAATAAGCCTCGATCAATTTTTCCCAGCATTTCACCGGAAGCGGTGACGTTTGCACTCAGCACGCGTTGAACCAATACTTTCATGGGCAGCTGAGTTTAAAGCGACTGATGTGCTCTAGGCGGCAACTCCTACAGCCTTCATGCTCAGCCGTATCCGACCCTGCTTGTCAACGTCAAGAACTTTGACCTTGACTTTGTCACCTTCGGACAGGACGTCTGAAACCTGATTCACACGACGGCGTGAGATCTGTGAAATATGAACCAAACCATCGCGGCCTGGAAGAACATTCACGAACGCACCGAAATCCATCAATTTGACGACGACGCCGTTATAGATCTTGCCGATTTCCACATCCGCCGTAATGTATTTGATTCGTTCTTTGGCACTTTCTCCTGCAGTTTTGTCGACTGAAGAAATATTGATCACACCATCATCGTTTACATCTATGGTCGCACCGGTTTCTTCAGAAAGCGCACGGATCGTCGCTCCGCCTTTGCCAATCACATCCCGAATTTTCTTCGGATCGATCTTCATAGTAATTATACGGGGGGCAAATTCAGAAATTTCCTTTCGCGGCACCGCTAATGCTTTCTCCATTTCATCAAGGACATGCAATCTAGCTTCGCGAGCCTGAGCCAAGGCGGCATACATGATTTCTTCTGTGATTCCTTTGATCTTGATGTCCATCTGCAGCGCTGTGATGCCGTTTTCCGTGCCCGCCACCTTAAAGTCCATATCTCCAAGATGGTCTTCGTCGCCGAGAATGTCTGTCAGGATTTTAAAATTGTCACCTTCCTTAATCAGTCCCATCGCCACACCTGAAACTGGTGCAGAAATCTGAACTCCAGCATCCATCAAAGACAGACTGGCGCCACACACCGTTGCCATTGAACTTGACCCATTCGATTCAGTAATTTCTGAAACAATCCGAATCACGTATGGACAGTCGTCGCGTTTGGGCAACACTGCGGCGAGCGCTCGTTTTGCCAAACGCCCGTGCCCGATTTCCCGTCGCTTGGGAGAACCGATTCGTCCTGTTTCGCCAACACAAAATGGTGGAAAGTTGTAATGAAGCAGAAATGGGTCTCGATGTTCGCCTTCCAGCGCATCAATGATCTGCGCATCGCGATCCGTCCCCAAAGTCGTAATGACAATTGCCTGTGTCTCACCTCTCGTAAATACCGTAGAACCGTGAGTGCGAGCAAACACGCGGGTCTGAATGTCAATGGGCCTTACGGTCTTGGTGTCGCGACCGTCTATTCTTGGCTGCCCATTCATAATTCTCGTCCGAACAATCTGAGCTTCGAGGTGCTTGATTTCATCTTTGATGCGTACGAGTTTGCCGTCATCGTCTTCTTTCGGATTCCATAGCATTTCCTGAACTTTGTTGCGGATTCGCCCTAACTCATCCTGACGAGATGTTTTTTCGGCAACAGCGTAAGCTCTCTCCAATTCAGCCTCGGCCAACTGTTTCACCTGCTCTGAAAGCTGACTTTCCGCAATCGCCGCCTGCCAGTCCCACTTCGGTTTCCCAGCTCGGGCTGCCAGATCGTCAATCGCATCTATCGCGGTCTGCATCTGCTTATGCCCATACATAACCGCTCCCAGCATCTGCTTTTCCGACAGGCATTTGGCTTCAGATTCGACCATCAACACTGCGTTTTTAGTGCCAGCTACAACCAAGTCAAGTTTCGATTCCGACTGTAGAATGCTGGACTCTGGATTCAATACATACCTGCCGCGAACAAACCCAACTCTTGCCGCTCCCAATGTGCCTTCGAATGGCACCCCGGAAATTTTTACGGCAGCCGATGCGCCCAGCAATGCAATCACGTCTGGGTCAATATTGGGATCAACGGACATTATGGTTGCAATGATTTGAACTTCACTGCAATAATTTTTGGGAAAGAGTGGACGTAAAGGCCGATCGATCAATCGACACGTCAGAACCGCTTTCTCCGAGGGTCTGCCCTCACGCTTAAAAAAACCGCCTGGGATTCTCCCGGCGGCATATGTTCTTTCTTCGTATTCGACTGTCAGCGGCAGGAAACTTAAATTCTTCGGTGCTGTTTCGGCTACGATTGTAACCAAAACCGAAGTGTCTCCCATGCTCGCTACAACCGCCCCGGTTGCTTGCCGGGCAATTCGCCCTGTTTGCAGATGGACCTCTTTGGATCCATACTGAAACCGTACTTCTGCTAATTCATTCATTATTTTTTTTCCTGTACCGATTACTTTCTCAAATTCAGTCTAGTAATCAGTTCCTGATACCGCGCTGGATTTTCCGATTTTACAAATGCCAACAATTTTCGACGACGGTTCACCATACGTAACAGTCCTTTCCTGGAGTGATGGTCGTGCTTATGCTCTTTGAAGTGATCGGTAAGTCCGCGAATCCTCTCGGTGAGCAAAGCGACCTGAACTTCCGGTGAACCGGTATCGTTCTCGCTTCGACGATAATTATTGATGATTTCTGTCTTTGCATTAACTGACAAAGCCATATATTTACTACCTAATTTCCCTAAATTTTTAAATTAAAAAATAACCGCAAACCCGGCATTGACCTGCCGTTTGCGGAAGAGTTTGTGTGTAGACGTTTTACTGCTCACTATCATACTTGTTTTTGAGTATTATTGCTTGTGTGGAAAAGTCGTTTCGGTGCAACGCGACCATCTCCTAATGAAGTCCCAAATCCTAAAAAACCTACCGTGTCTTCATACAGACGTACGATTCCTTGCGAAGGCAAATTGCTGGCGCGGACAGTTTGGCCGCGGCACAAATAAAACGCTGCGTCAAAAGAAAGGTTAATTTTCGGCAGGTGCGTTAAAGTCTGATCACAAGGAATCAGCAGACTCCGCCTTTCCTGCAAAGTTTCCAATTCCTCAATTTGGGGGATTGTGAAACTGTCATCCACCTGCAGCTGTCCGACACCAAGCCTTCGCAAAGCCTGCACGTGACCTCCACAATCCAACAGTTCACCGATATCTTCAGCCAATACTCGAACATAAAAACCTCGTGAGCACGTCAACTCAATTTCAATCGAATCTCCGTCTACCTTTAACAACCGAATGCTGTGAACTTTCACTTTACGAGCTTTTCGCTTTATATCAATTCCTTGGCGCGCATATTTGTAAAGAGGCGCACCCTTATGTTTCACAGCCGAATACATCGGTGGAATCTGTTCAAATTCTCCTTCGAAACTGTGTACCGCTTTTCTGATTTTACGCACGGACGCCGCAACTGTCTTTTTTTCAATAACGTTCCCTTGGCGGTCTCCGGTGCTGGTCGTCTCGCCTAACCTGATGCACGCCCAATACGTTTTATCCGCATGCAGAAAAAAACTTGCTGCTTTCGTTGCACTGCCAAAACAGACCGGCAGCAAACCGGTCGCAATCGGATCAAGGCTGCCCGTATGTCCCGCTTTGGCAACGCGCATCAGCTTCTTGAGCTGATTCACTGCAGCGGTGGAGGTGATGTCAGCTGGCTTGTCCAACAGCAGCACACCCGATATTCCCACCGATTTTTTCCGATACTTCTTGGTCACAGAAATTTAACTTATGGCTTGCGAGTTTTTTGCAGCAGGCTGAGTACGCGTGTGGACCGTTCGGGAACCAGATCAACCTTGAATTCAACTGACGGAGTATACTTCAAACTAGTCTGGCTGGCCAACTGACGCCGAATGTAAGCTCTTGCTCGATTGAGCGCATCAACTGCCGTCTGCAAAGATTCGGGCGTACCGCCGCCAACTACAAACACCGTTGCATGTTTAAGGTTTTTAGATACAAGCACTTCGGTAATGGTGGTAGATTCAATACGAGGGTCCGAGACTTTATGCTGCAGGATCAAGCTCAGCTCGCGATGCACCAGTGAAGCGACTTTTTTCGTCCGGTCAACCTGGGGGTAATCCAGCCAGTAAGTGTAGTCAATCACGGTCACATCCTGAAGAAACGGCTCAGCTCGAAATATCCTGGAGCTTGACAGAGACTAACTGGCTGGCCGAACCTGAAACACTTCAAGTTCGTCATTGATAACGACATCGTGGTAATTTTTAATCATGATTCCACATTCCATGCCCGCTTTCACTTCCGGCACATTGTTTTTGTAGCGGCGAAGTGAATCGATGACTCCGTTATGAATGACGACATTGTTTCTTAACACTCGCAGCAATGCGTCGTCTCTCACTGTGCCGTCGGCAACGAAACAGCCAGCAATTGTGCCGCCTTTTGACAGTTTGAACACCTCTCGAACTTCGACTCGTGCGACCACTTCTTCCACAGTCTCAGGTTCAACCATTCCAGAGATAAGCTCCTTCAAAGCGTCCAAGGCATCGTAGATCACACCGCTGTAGATCACGGTGATTTTATTTTCATCGATCATTTGACGCGCGATTGCATCGGCTCGAACGTTAAAGGCGATGATGGCCGCTTCGGTAGTCAGAGCCAGATTGACATCGGACTGACTGATGCCGCCTACCATTCCGTGAATTACTTTGACTTCATACCTGTGCGTCGACAAATTCTCGATGGCATTGGTAATCGCTTCCGCTGAACCTTGAACGTCAGTTTTGACGAGAACATTGATTACCAGCGGTTCGTCCGAGGTGCCAAAATAAACATCAGTTCTCCGTAAATTCGTTGATTTTTCCGTTCTATAGAGACGAAATTCAACGAGTTCTTTTGCAGATTTTTCGTTTGGCACAACCAGAAACTGATCGCCTACGACCGGAACCTCTTTCAGGCCCTGAATTTCAAGGGGAACGGACGGTCCGCCATGTCTGACTTCGCGGCCTAGATCATTTTTCAGCGCTCGAACCTTTCCTTTCTGAACCCCAGCGACAATCACATCACCTCGTTTCAGTGTTCCTTTCTGAATCAGGACTGTCGCGATCACACCTCGCCCAACGTCAACACGCGCTTCAATCACAACGCCACTCGCGGGTCCGACATTCGGCGCTTTTAATTCGAGCAGCTCTGCCTGCAGGTTGATGCATTCCAAGAGATCGTCAATTCCAGTTTTTTTCAAAGCGGACACTTCAACCGTCAGAACATCACCACCAAGATTTTCAGCGATGATTCCGTGTTCCGTCAACTGTCTCAAAACTCGATTGGGATTCGCTTCATGCGAATCTATTTTGTTAATCGCGACGATGATTGGGACATCAGCATTTTTGGCGTGATTGATCGATTCAATCGTCTGCGGTTTTACGCCATCATCTGCGGCAACAACTAGAATCACGATATCTGTGACTTTCGAGCCGCGCACCCGCATTGCAGCGAAGGCCTCATGACCAGGCGTGTCCAAAAATGTAATTTTTCCTTTCTTCGTCTTGACCATATAGGCGCCGATATGCTGAGTAATGCCGCCTTTCTCACTCTTTACGACCTGAGTCTTTCGAATCGTATCCAACAGCGTTGTTTTTCCGTGGTCAACATGCCCCATAACAACGACGACCGGCGTTCGAAGCAGAAACTCTCGATTGTCGTCAATGGCGTTGGTTAAGCTTGATTCTATGTCTTGAACCTCGATCTCCCTTGGAATATGTCCGAGTTCTTCAACAAGATACATTGCGGTATCTTTGTCCACCCGATCATTGATGGTTACGGTTTCACCCAGCTCGAATAATTTTTGAATGATGCTGCTGGCCTTTACCGACATTGCCTTGGCGAGTTCTATCACAGAATTCGATTCAGTGATTCCCACTTCCAGAGTCCGTGGTTCCTGCGGGATGGTAAACTGGTGCTGCCGCTGTCGTTTTTCCAGATACCGCCTGCGACGGGCTTGCTCTCGCTCAAACTTTATTACGCGCTCTGGCAGCCGCAGCCTTGTCGGTTGGCCCTGCGGGCTCTTTTTGGCCTTCCTTTTTGCTTTCTCCCGTTTGGGTTTCGGCTCACCGCCTGCTTCTGGTTTCTTGTCTTCGGCTTTAGACTCTTCCTGCGTTTCATCTACGTCCGCCGGTTTGTCGGAGACAGCCTCTTTTTTCGGCTTTTCAGCTTCTGAAAGCGGTTTTTCCTCCATTGCTTCCGCAGGCTTCTCCACAGTTTCTGGCACCGCTGCGGCTTTCTCAGCAGCGGGCTGCGTCACATCAGGGATGTCCTGTTCGACTTCCGGTTCGGTTTTAGAAAGCCCCTCCTCTACTTCAGGCTGGACGGGAATGGTCGGTTTGCGTATTTTGGCAATGATTGCTGGATCGATTCGACGGGGAGCAACCGTAGGACCACCTTTGATCTCGACAACGATCTCACGCTTAGAGCCGGTGCGACCGGTCGTCTGAATTTTTTGTTTTCTCCCTTTTGGCAAGCCTTGCAATCTCCCTCGATGCATGTAACGAAGTAATTTACTTGTCTCGTCCTGGGAAACTGCGTGATCTATTTCTTTGCCGGTGACACCGGCAGCGTCCAACAGCGCGATCAGACGCTGTGGTGGAACATTCAATTTTCCTGCAAGTTGTTCGACGGATACAGCCATATCTACTCTCTACTCAGACCGAGTCTCTAATTCCTTAAACCATGGAGCGCGTGCACTCATAATCAATGTCTTCGCTCGGTCCTCTGAGAATCCATGAATCTCAAGCAAATCAAAGGTCGCACAGTCCGCTAAATCCTCCATGGTTCGGATCCCATGTGCAGCCAAGACAATCGCTGTATCGTCGTCCATTCCTTCGACTTGGTACAGTGATGCATCCGGAATGTTGTCATCCGCTTCTTCCATCAGTTTTACTTCTTCCTGAAGATTTGCCATCATAGCTCTGTTGTTGATCGTTTCCGCGGTTTCCATGTCAAATTTCGTTTTTGCCGCAAGTTCTGCTGGATCTGCATAAGCGATCAGAAGCGTGCTCGTATATCCGTTGTCCACCAGTCTCACGGCGACTTCTTCATCAACGTCAAGTTGTTTGATCAGGCGTTCCTGAACTACGAGCGCCTCGTCGATGGCTTTCTTGTCTGCTTCTTCGCGTGTCAGTATGTTCAGGTCCCAGCCCGTCAGCTGTGATGCAAGACGAACGTTTTGACCGCCGCGCCCGATTGCCTGCGACAACTGAGTTTCAGCGACCACGACGTCCATGCTGTTCTTTGCTTTATCGATGACAATCGACTCCACCTCAGCTGGGGCGAGTGCGTTGATGACAAACTGAACCGCATTGTTTGACCACTGCACGATATCGACCCGCTCGCCTGCAACTTGACTTGTAACGCTTTGCACCCGCGCACCGCGCACTCCAACGCAGGCTCCGATCGGGTCGATGGCAAAAGGATCATCTGAATAGACGGCAATTTTGGCTCGCAAACCAGGGTCACGCGCCGCGTTTCGAATTTCAACCAAGCCTTCTCTCGTTTCCGGCACTTCCAATTTAAACAGCTCAATTAGAAGTTCCGGGCAAACTCGGTCCAAAATCAGCTGCGGCCCTCGTGATTCTGATCTCACATCCTTGAGAATGGCGCGGATCTGATCTCCCTTGCGCAAACCATCTTTCGGGATGCTGGCGTACCGCGGCAGCAGTCCCTCCACACCGCTGATATCAACGATTGCATCTCCTCGGTCAAGTCGTTTTACGACACCAAACAACATCGCGCCTTTTTGGGGAAGAAATTCCTTCAGCACCCTTTCACGTTCAGCTTCATACACTTTCTGCATTACCACTTGGCGCACGGTCTGAGCAGAAATTCGAGCTGCCTCGATCGATTTCATCGGCTGTTCAATATACTGCCCAAATTCAATGTTCGGAGATTTCTTCTGAGCATCAGTCAATAGGATTTGTCGATCCGGAAATTCATAATCTTCATCCATCACAACTTCCCACCGTCGAAATGTTTCAAAGTCTCCACTGTTTCTGTCAATGCTCACTCGAGCATCAATGGCATGAAGATGATGTCTGCGCGTAGCTGAGGCCAGCGCCAGTTCCAAGGCTTCAAAAATAACATCGGGCGGCAGATTTCTTTCGTCTGACAGCGCCTGCACAACTTGTGGTATTTCTTTAGTATTCACCACCATTTTCGTATTTACTCAAGATTGATTTTCGTTTGGTTCAATGTTCCAGAATAGGCTTCAGCCTAGCCTGCCTAACATTCGATAAATCGATCATGTAGGAAGTTCCATCCGCCTCCAACACAATTGAATCATCTACAACTTTTACCAATTGACCTAAAAAGTTTTTTCTTCCTCCACATTTGATCATCGTCGACAGCTGAATTCTTTCGCCCACGAAATTCTCGTAATGTTCGCGGCGAACAAGCGGTCTCTCTATTCCCGGTGATGATACTTCCAGCGTATATCGACTCGGAATGGGATCTTCCACGTCAAGCAGCCGTCCAACCTGCTGACTTATAAATGCACAATCATCCAGTGTGATTCCTCCTGGCGCATCGATAAACAGACGAAGCACTCGGGACGATTCTCGGCCGACCAATTCCAAATGAATCAAATCATAGCCATAATCATCGATGCTATCGCTTATCAAATCAAACAAACTGTCATTTGTCGCTTCGAAATTCATCTGCTTAATTGCTGCATTTTTCCTGCGATTTCATGTTACCTCAGTTCATAATTTGAAAACCTCGCAAAAGCGAGGTTCTCCCATCCCCTTTGTGGTGTAAGCAATTACTGAGTTTCACGATTCATAACGCCAATTAAGCGAACCTCGCAAACACCCACAATCGTACACGTTTTGCAGTGCATTATAGCATACGGTCTGTTTTCTTTTGGATTCCCGGTCAGAACGCGTCAAGAACATTCCGTTTTCCAGATCAAGCAGATTTCAGGCATTGGTGTTTGATCTGAATCAATCCAGAGTCAGAGAAAATATCTTTCACTTTCATTGTGGCACAATGGGAACAACAGGGTGCGGATTTCACGGTGACCGTCAAAGTGAACCAACACATGACGCACGAGGATCTGACCTACGCCAACTGGCAAAACAAGCCGCTCCGATGCCCTCAGATTCGGTAGGATAAACAGCATGACAGACTGGAACCGCATCGCTTCCGGCGATCGATTTAACGCCCGAGTGCTGTGACGAGCGTGTGTGTCCTGAGACCAATGAACAGCGGGAGATTGCGTTCTGTGGATTCGAAAAAGATCGCAGGACCTCGAAGTACCTCTGTCCGGCTGCGCTCTACGATCTAGAGTGCAAGGGCTATCGGCAATGTCACCAGCAACACTGCGGGCAGGTCTTCGACTACGGCCGCGTGGTGCGCGTCCAGCCCGACAAGAACCGTCGCATCTTCACGCCCACGCCGCGTCACACTGCCACCTGGGAAAAGGGCTGCAATCAGCGCACCTCACTGGAGCGTATCTTTTGGCGATTCGACCAAGGCTACCGTTTCGAGCGGCACTATATACGCGGAAAAGTGAAAATGCAAACCCACGTCAGCATTGCCATGGCCATCATGATGGCGCTGGCTCATTATCGGGCAGACTGGAAACATCAGATGCGCTCACTGGTCAAAACCTGGCGCCCACCCAAAGCAGCGTAGCCACCGCCTGATCGCAAAAGGATCGCCGCCCACGACGCGCCTGAAATCCGAAAAATGACTGCAGTCGCCTGTTTTTACCAGCTGCGCAAGGCCATTCGCATCGGTTCGATTGCAATCGACGAGGCAATTGCTTGGAAATTCGTAAAATAAGTCATCAAATGAACGACGGCGAGAGATTCAGACAATGTTTTTGGATTCAGTCAACTCCCAAAGGTGCATGAAAAGCTTGTACAACGCAACTGCCTCAATTACACCGTCAGTAGAAAATTACTGCTGCCATCTGCTCAACCAACTGCTGGCTGGGTTTCATGCCTGCAAGTCCGAACCTCTCCGGGTGAATCATCATCCGTACAGCCCGCTGCACAATTATCCGGCCGAATTTTTCATTCGAGCCCAAGTCACGCCTCGCAAAATATCTCCCGGTACCCACAGCGAGATCGGGGGCGGCGGAACGATTCCGGTCTCGATCCGCTGAAAACCTGCCGCAGACAGAACCTGATTTTTCTGGCACTGTCTGGGGAACTGGTTCAAAGCACCGGGAGCGCCGCCCGTCAGACTGTGAAAGAATTCTTTTATTCGTAGCAGTCCCAATCAGAAAAGATAATTTATTTAAGTAATAACAATATTTTATATTTTCACTATCGACTTAAAGTAATATAATTTGGCAATTCTTTCACAGTCTGCCGCGCCACACGCAAGCGCACTCGTCAGCCAGTTCGAAAATCGACCTGCCCGGCCTGACAGCTGCCAATCCCCAGCTGTCCCCACTACATTCCGTAGCTCTTGTGAAATACAAGTCCTTACAACATTGCATTGCGCACTGGCGACAGCCGAACGAGTTTCGTTAACTTATATAATTCTTTACATAGCATCAATTTTGCGATACCACATAAAATTTAATCGAATGAAACAAAATAACATTTTCTAATGGATTTTGGTGCGGCAACCCCACTAATGTGGGTGATTTACTTCGTCATTTGCGTCGCCATCGTATTCTATATCGGTGAATGGCTGCCGATACAGCTGACGTCAGCGGGAGTTCTGATCGTATTGATGATCATCTTCCATTTCGTTCCTGACGAAAACGGCGAACAACTGTTGGGCCCGCCTGCCCTGTTGGCAGGGTTTGCCGACCCGGCTCTCATCACAGTCCTGAGCATGCTGGTGATTGGAGAAGCATTGGTGCGAACCGGCGCATTGGTTCATGTTGCGCACGACATCCTTCATCTGACTCGCGGCAGCGGAAAAAGGGCCCTTGCGTTGATGTTGGTTTTCGCCTCCGCACTTAGCGGATTCAGCAATAACACGCCAATCGTTGTGATATTCATCCCCATGCTGCAAAGCCTGGCTGACAAACTTCGTCTATCCGCAAGCAAAGTCATGATTCCATTGTCTTATGCGGCCATTCTCGGTGGTATGACAACCCTCATAGGGTCGAGTACCAACCTTTTGGTATCAACTTCCCTTGTGAACATGGGCGAAGAACCATTTACCATGTTTTCCTTCACCGTGCCAGGGCTGATCGCAGCAATCGCCGGCCTGATCTATGTCTCTTACATCGCACCATTGCTTCTGCCAGAACGCAAAGACATGTCGGAAAATATCGTCAACATCTCTGGGCGACAATTTTTAACGCAACTGACAATCGGCGAATCCTCAATGCTGGTCGGCGCAACGGCTCAGTCTGGCAAGTTTAACTTCCTCCAGGAAGTCAATGTTCAGATGGTGCTGCAAGGAGAACACGCCGAATTGCCTCCTTTCGATGAACTTACTTTTTCAGCTGGTGACATTATCGTTGTAGGTGGAACGCGCAAAAAAATCATCGACTTGTTAACCCGTGATTCTGGGCTGTACAGTGAGATTGACCTGAAGCCAGGCGAGAAAATGAATACAGGAGATTCGCGCGACGAAAAGGATCAGCAAGTGCTCGTTGAAATCATGATCGCTCCCTATAGCCGAATGATCGGTCGAAATTTGGAACAGATCAACTTCCGGCGCAACTTTGGCTGCATCGTACTCGGTATCCAGCGCCGGAGCCGCATGATGCGCCGCATCACTGAAAATCGGCTTGAAGCTGGTGATGTTCTGCTAATTCTCGGCAAACGGAAGGATGTTCAATTGCTTGACACAAACCGCGAAATCGTCCTGATTGAAGGTTCTACTTCTGAATTGCCCAACCGGAGCCTGGCGCGCCGAGCGCTTGTAGCGATGTTCTGCATTATCGCACTCATCGCGACAAGCCTCGTGCCCGTAGTGCTTGCCGCCTTATCCGGTGCCATAGCAATGCTCGCACTCGGCTGCCTCAATATCCAACAAGCATTAAGAGCAATCGATAGTCGGTTGGTTTTTCTTGTTGCGGCAGCACTTGCCATGGGGCAGTCTCTGCAGGTGACGGGAGGAGCCGAATTTGTGTCTCAAGCCGCGACCGCTATCGTCGGCACAGCATATCCAACTCTTCTTCTGTCCGCGTTTTTCATAATCGTCGCGCTTGTGACCAACGTACTTAGCAATACTGCGGCCGCCGTCCTGTTTACTCCTATCGCTGTCAATATGGCATACGCCGCCGATGTCAGCCCGGTTCCGTTCGCTATAGCGGTCGTAATTGCCGCGAACTGTTCCTTTGCAAGCCCGATCGGCTATCAGACCAATCTTCTTGTTATGGGACCGGGGCACTATCGATTCAGTGATTTCATACGGGTTGGCGCTCCGCTGATGATTCTGATCTGGATCGTTTTTACGATTTTCGCCAAATTCTACTATCTATAGAAATTCGACCAGCGGAAGTTGACGAAATTCTAAGGCCAAGTTCCAACCTCATTTTACGCGCTCATGCAGAGTAATTCATTGAATTGTTTCAGTTTCTTACACCTGGTATCTCATTTCTTCCGTCTGCGCGCCCAAGAATGAAGACAGGGTCCCAGACCGAAACTGACCGCCCGCCTCCTGAAAGAAGCCTGGAGAGCAGTTTTTCACATCCGTAAACACACTGCCGCTGACCTGTGCAAATGGCTCATCGAAAATATTGATCGGCACAGACATGCGCTCAAAGATGTTCCCCTGGAACGTCTGGATAGTGCCTTCAGCATCGAATCCTCTTTACCCCAGGGTCGTTCCAGATCATTGCAGATATGATGCATCGGATGCAATTGCCGGTGCTTGTGGGGGTGCCCAAAACAAATCCCACAGGCTGGTTCTGACCAGACCGCACGACGCGTCCTCGACCCTGCTTCCAAGCTCACCACCAAAAGAGACTGCACACAAGATGGGACGGGCTGACCGCTGCTTCAAGAAACCCAGAATTTTCGAATCTGTGATCGAAAATAGCCGATTCGAGTTTGTTCGAATGGTACGGATTCTGGAACGGGACGAGACCCTTGATGGACTCCGTATTCTACACAATTACCCAAAGGCCAAACAGATGTCAGCCGCAGAGGCGGTGGCCGGCGCCAGGATCCTGGCGCCGAGGAACGAGCCTTTCACCGTATGAAAAGTGACGGGCCTCAGTTTCGTCCTTTTTGCCATTGCGCCCAGGTCAGGGGGCGAGCGCATCTTTTCGTTGGTCTTCTGGACTGCTGGGTGGAGTGGCATTTGCAAAAGGCTCCAAAAAACTGAATTATTCGCGTAATGTTTTTGGGTTTTTGCCGCGAATAGGTCCTAGGTGGCATGCATGGCAGACCCTGCGAAGTACGACAGATCGCCCTATAATGGGTCGCAGCAGCGACCGATGATTCGGGAGTTCGGCAGCTCGACCTTGCGCGTGTTTCGTCAATTTGTACCGGCTGGCACGATTTCCACGTTTTTTGAACCAAGTAAGTGATCTTGGGGCCCCTCCTGTTCAAAAGTCTCAGATTCGACAAGCATGCCATCTTGGTCAAAGATGACAGCCGACAGACTCATGAATGCCCGAGCGAAATACTCGCGGCAAGTTCAGCGATTTGTGCGTCAGCGGTTTCTTCGACTTGCTGCAGCCACCACATGTCTGCGAACAATCCGTTCATTTCCAACAGTTCTGCATGCGTGCCCTGTTCTACAATTTCACCCTGGTCCAGGACTAAAATCCTATCGGCATCAACGATGGTGGAAAGGCGTTGCGCAATTACCAATGTTGTTCGATTTTTCGCTATGGCATCAAGCTCAGTTTGGATTATCGTTTCAGATTTTGAATCCAGTGATGTTATGGGTTCGTCAAGAACGAGAATAGGAGGATCTTTCAGAATCGCACGGGCGATGGAGATTCGCTGCTTTTCTTCACTGGACAGTTCAAGCACGCGTTCGCCAACAATCGTGTCGTACTTTTCCGGCAATGCTTCGACAAAATCATATAAATTGGCCTGCTTCACCGCAGCTGTGAATTCTGAGTCGGTGCAATCCGGCGCGCCGTATCGTATGTTGTATTCGATTGACTCGTTGAACAATGCCGTATCCTGTGGCACCACGCCGATTGCACTGCGAACGGACAGGGAGCTGACCTCCCGTATATCTTGGCCGTCAATCAAGATCCGACCTTTAGTAACGTCGTAGAAACGGAACAAAAGTCGAACCAGCGTTGATTTGCCTGCACCATTCGTGCCCACAAGCGCGACTTTCTGACCGGATGACACTTCAAAACTCACATCATGCAGTATTTGCTGATCTTCAGAATAACCAAAACCAACATTCTCAAGTTTAATTTCCGCTTTGGAAATTTCAAGCTGCCGCTCTTCTTCCGTCTCTGGAATTTCGTTGTCGATGTCGAGTAGACCAAACAGTCGTTCCATATCCGTCAAAGCATGATTGACTTCCCGAAATGCTGTTCCCAGATAACGCAGTGGCAGGTACATCTGTACTAGAAACGCGTTCAGCATAACAAAATCGCCAAGAGTCAGATCTCTAGTGACCACGCCTTTTCCCGCCAAATAAAGAAGCAGAATCGTGCCAATTGCAAAAATTGCTTTTTGGCCCAAATTCTGTAACGCAAGAGTCCGTTCACGAATGACCGACTGTTTCTCCCACTCCCGCATCTGTGAATCAAATCGATTGTATTCGTACTCCTCGTTGCAAAAATATTTGACTGTTTCATAGTTCAGCAGCGCGTCAGCGCCGGTTGAGTTCGCGCGGGATTCCGCATCGTTCAGACGAACGCGAAAATCTCTTCTCCAACGAGTTGCATAGAAAGTAAAGCAAAAGTAAGCCAGAATGACTGCAGCGGTTATCAAGACGAACTTCAACTCAAAGACGAGCGCCAAAATTATGCAAATCACTAGTATTTCGAACACTGTAGGGAGGAGGTTGAAAACGATGTGCCAAAGACATTGGTTGATGCCTCGGGTACCTCTCTCAATGTCGCGCAAAATCCCATCGGTCGGTCGCTTTTGATGAAATGCATGGGAAAGTTGATGAAGATGCTGAAACACTTGGAATCCGATGTTCCGAACCGCTCGCTGCTGCGCCTGAGAAAAAAGCGCGTTTCTGAGTTGCTCAAACAACGTGCTGGCTAGACCGAGCAGCCCAAGTGCGACAATCAATACTATCGGAACCCAATTAGTCGCTTCAATAATAAAAGCAGGGTCAAACCAGTTGACTATGCTTTTTAACGTAATCGGAACCAAGACTGTTGCGACTTTCGCGAGCAGCAGGCATGCGAGCGCCATTCCAATTAGAAACCGATAATCCCACAGACGTACTGAGAGATTTCTCAGCGTCTTCCAAACATCACGTTCGACTGGACTTTCAGTATGATCATGAAGATCATTATTTTCCATGAACTAATTTCCGATTCACAAGAAAATTGAACTAAGCATTTGCCGTGAATTCAACTGGCCGCGTTCCTATTTGAGTGTGCGACTGTTCGCTTCAATGTATTCTAACATTACAGAATCAAGCACACCGGTCCGACGCACCATTCCGCGGTGGTGCAGTTCTTCGGCTCGCCAATTGCCACACAACGAGTTTCGCATGTTTATGCCAAGCCTAAAAACGAATTTGACAAGGAGGCTCAATATCACCCCGCAACGATGAAATCAAGCGCAGCCTTGCTGCGCTTTCTACATTCGGCTTTCACAGTAGCGAAAGCTGGTTCGTGGACATTCTGATTTTGGTGGCAATGTTTCCCTTATCCCCGTTATAAAACTGGTCCGAACAGCCCGGCACGGCAATGTTACCGAAGCCTGCATGGAACCGTGGACGAAAAGCAAATTGCCTGCATCAGAGCGTTTTAGTCCTGATGTATGTACTCCTTTCGACGCTACACCAGCCTCTTTTTTCATCCCATCTTGCATCGGAGACTTTTATGATGAAAACGACATTTCTATGATAAACGATGATTTACATGTTTTTCCATGCTTGCGCGGAAAGGCTTGATGTTCACTAAATGTCGATCACCGCCATAGTGCGCACTGTAAGGCAGGACAAGATCAGCCGAAAATTGAGACCGCGGCGGTTCTCAGTCTTGCTGAACGTTTCAGCCCGGCTGGTGCAGAGGTTAGCGGGGCAGCGCGTGGAGGCAGTCGGTCTCTGGAATCGTCGTCAACCGGAAAAATTGGTTGATTTGCGTGGCGTTGGTGGATGATTTCAAAAAAGAAGCATTTTCCACCAAGATGAGTGCGCGTCCTCAAGCAAATGCAACATTTTACCGGGTTGAATGACATTGCATGCGTCCACCTCATCCCACCTAAAAACTGAGGCCAAAGAAAAACGAGCGCCCGAAACTCGACGGCTTTTGAAATTTGCCGCTGAACCTGCGCCAAACATCAATGGAAGCTTCCAAATTGCTGCCATCGCAGCACTGTCGCGTTTTTTCAGAAAGCGGGAAAATCGCGACCGAAGCCGCAAACTTATGTCGAAAGGAGACAAAGACTGAATTATCGCAGTGATGAATCCCAATATTTTCGCTTTTCAGCCTTGAATTGCATGTATAAATTTGTGAGTTGGAACACTGGAACTGACAGTTTGAATTCAGTTCGAGTTTGAATTTCGATATCGTTAAAAATTTCAAAGCCGCTATGATCTGCCTTATTTGGCGTGGACGCACTCAGGCTGACTCCGTCCGTGCAGAACCGACACGTCCGTTTCTGGAAATTTCAACCGCTGAGATCGCTCCTCCAGCAAGAATGTTTGAATTTTTAAAGTGACTGATACCGATCTATTCAGCTTTGAATCAAACTTCCTGAAATTAATTTGACAGATCACTGCACCTGTACTTGAATAGCCAGAGAATATGCAATCGGTTAAAGTCAGATGTCCGATTTTTTAGACTGGAAATTTCGATTTGAACGTTATTTGCAATCCAAACAGTCGAACGAAAAAGTCCGGATGCCAGCACCCCAATGAGGACTGAAAGTGCAGTGCACAATGACTGTGCATAAACCTGTGCATAAACTATATATTTACTTTATTTATAGCAACTTACAATTTACAAAATTTCTTGGAATCGCAGTTTTTAATTTGATTCTTTTTTGTGGATCATTCGAAAACGAAAAATTGAAGAGAAAGATATTTCAGAAATAATTATTTTAGATATAACCAATAATATTAAATACTTAAGTAACTATTTCTAAATCTTTATCACAAAATTCTTTAATATATTTAGGATATTAATTTGATTGTCTGCATTGCAATCAGTCAATTTATGAAGCTTCTCAAGCCAGAATAGAAGTTGCTCATCAGCATTCAAAATCAGGATGGACCGCTGAACTTTAGCATTTGAATTCTGTTTAAAACCAACTGACAAACTGGCGATGATGGCAACTTTCAACTAGCCGCTGACCGTACCCGAACGACTCTTGATTCAATCGCTCATCAAGTGACGGTCCGCAGCTGGACTGGCAGGCGATGGCTTTTGACCATGAGCGGGACAAATACTTGTAAGATCAAGAAAAAATCGGCAGTGATTTCGATGCAGAAACGTTCTACAAAACAAACCAATTGACGATTTCTGCTGGAATCCACCTGCCGTTACCACTACGCCAAAACTATCTGAAATTTCTGTGTCATCAATTGAATCTCACCCCGTAATTTACTTTGGCCTTGACTGACGAATCTAGAAAAAAAGTTCTGCTTGCGAGCATCGCAATTGCGGTCAGTGGCGCGATTTGGGGCGTTTACTGGATTCCACTTCGAGAGCTGGATTCCAATGGAATCACTGCCTCGTGGACATCGTTTCTGACCTTTGGGGCAACTGGCATCTTTTTTGCAGTCGCATTTTTAGTACAGTGGATGAAAACGGGCCGGCTGCCGTGGGGAGTTCTGCTGACAGGAGTTTTATCGGGCACCTGCGTGATTTTTTACGCGGTTGCACTGGTCGTTACAGAAATTGTAAAAACTGTTCTTCTGTTTTACATGACTCCCGTTTGGAGTACGATTCTAGGACGCATCCTTCTAAATGAAAATATCACCCCATTTCGCATTTGCGCGGTTGTTCTGGGACTGACTGGGCTGTTCGTTATCCTAGGGGTCGCTGACGGAATCCCGCGGCTTTCAAACCTCGGCGACCTGCTCGCACTCGCCTCGGGCCTTCTGTGGTCTTATGCGACCGTGCGAATACGCGACGATGACAAAGCTGCCGTTTGGGAGCAGGTGGGTGGATTTTATTTGGGCGGCGCTCTCGCGTCGGTACTGTTTATATTTTTACCGATTCACGGGCTGGACCAGGCGCCGACCTTAGAAATCGTCATAGAGTCTTCCTTCTGGCTGCTCGTCTTTGTAGTCGCTTATCTGCCATCGTTGTTTTTGGTCTTTTGGGGTGCCCAGATTCTCAGTCCAGCCCGAGTCGGAATTCTCATGATGAGTGAAATTATTTTCGGTGTGACATCGGCCGCCTGGCTGTCGGGAGAACCATTCGGCTGGACTCAGATCATTGGCATAACACTCATTTTCGGAGCTGCGGTTATTGATGTTTCTGATCGGCTTTTCGATCAATCGAATCGCTGAAATATCTCCCGATAGCAGTTAGAGTCCATAGAAAATATTATTTATCTATATGATAATAATAATTTATAAGAAATAACTTAGTGCTCAAATGAATCTAAGTTGATGCAGCGAATCGCGGGAATGGCTTTAGAAGAGCCGCTCCGGCGGTTCAAGCATTGCATTGACGTACGGCATCAATTCAATTCGCACTTCGTACCCAAGCGAAATGAACCTTTTGCATTTTCCATCAGCCGTAAAGTCCTGATTCACAATTATTTTGCAGTTGGTGCTGACATCCCTGTCACGCACTAGGAATTTTTCTCCCCTCCCAGATGCTTGGCCGACTTGGCAAGCGTCAGGGCGTCTTCGGCCAGAAGGTCGAGATGTTTCTCCATGGATGATTCAGCAGCACCAGGCGAACGATTTTCAATTGCTTCCAGAATTGCTTCGTGTTCTTCATTGGACTCGTCGATCCGATGTGGCCGAAACGTTACCAGTCGCCGGTACGGAGAGAGTCGCTTGTCAAGCGATGTGATCTGTTCAACCAGCACCGAATTATTTGCTGCTTTGAATATTTGCTCGTGAAATTTCTGGTTGGCCGCGAAATAAATGGCTGGATCTAGCGTTTTCGACGCTTCAATGCAATTCTCGTGAGCTTCACGTATTTTTTTCAAGTCTTCAGATGTTGCACGTACCGCCGCCTTCTTCGCGGCAAACGATTCAAGCGTTGCAACCAGCTCAAACATTTCCATTATTTCGTCAAGTGATGGCTTGACGACGAAAACGCCGGCATTGCGTCGCTTGACAACAAGCCGCGTTGCAATCAATCCTTCAAATGCTTCCCGGATGGGTGTGCGCGATACGCCGTATCGCCTGGCCAGGCGGATTTCATCCAGATGCTCACCCGGGCTGAATTCCCCACGAATAATCGCCGTCTCGATATCTTCTTGAATCAAGTTGGACGTCGCTGTCCTCTCTGATTCATAAGATCGGTTGAACGCTGCACTTTTCATGATCATCTGAACCGATTCGAAGTCAAAATTGGCTTAGGTCGGCTAACGATTCGGGGGCACAGCATCAAATCTTCCGTTTTTCATCAATTTGCATTTTAAATGTCATTGGTCCACACATTTTAAGTTCAACCGCGCAGGCAATAGGAGCGAATTCTACAGAATTTTCTGGCATGCGATTCATAAATCGGACCGTAAATATTCCAAAATTTTATACAATCAGGATAAGATTGTATACAATCAAGATTGGTGATTCACAAACCGAGCAGGTAGAATCGGTGAGAAATTTTGAGCGAATGAACTTCCATTTCGAAAAAATGGCCAACCGACCCGAACTCATGTGGCTGGGCAGAAACACGAATCACCTTCCTGCCCATCCAAAGGTTCGAGACGCGATGCTGGATTGCATTCGGAATGAGGATTACCATGTTTATGCGCCACCTTTCGGTTTGGAAGAATTACGCAGGCTCGTCGTTGATAATCTGGGGCTCGATGACATGGCAGCACTAATAACAGATGGAGCAGTTGCCGGGCTCTATCATGTCTGCCACACCTTTCTGAAACCTGGAGACCAGCTGATCACGACTGATCCAACGTGGGAGTGGACCTTGAAATTTGCCGGTTCAATTGGAGCATCGGTCAAGAAAATCAACATTTACGGACAGAAATTCGAATATCGACTCGACCCGGCGCGGCTTCGCACCGCGGTCGGCAGACACTGCAGGTGCATCTACCTGATCGACCCCAACAATCCACTCGGCACCAGTTGTACGGAAAGTGAGATTGCAGAAATCTGTGACATCGCTCGATCATTGGATGCCTACCTTATTCAGGACTGCACGTATCGAGATTTTGCGTTTCAGCATCACCTGGCCGCTAAGTTCTACCCGGAACGTACGATCACCATCTGGAGCTTTTCCAAGTGGTTGGGAACTGCGGGACTGAGAATTGGCGCGGTTGTCGCGAATTCGGACCTGGTTGAAACACTCAGTCAGTCTCCACCCAATATTTTGGGTTCAAATATTGTTTCCCAACGCGGCGCAATCCAGGGATTGAAGAGCAGATCGGACTGGTTTCCCCAAGTGCTCGCAACCACCCGGGAAAATCAGGCGCTGGTCTTCAAAACCGTCAATGATCTTCCGGGAATGTTGGTCCCTGTTTATCCATCCGATGGAAATTTCCTGATCATCGAGTGTGCTCAGGCCGGAATCAGCCCGGAAGTAATTTGCAGGCTGATGGACCAGCACGACATCATGGTCCGGCAGGGCTCGTACCACTCAGAACGCTTCGGAGACCAGTTTATTAAAGTTTCGCTAAGCGTGCCTCGCGGGTGGGTCGAGCAATTCTGCAGACTGCTTCCGAACGTGGTCCATCAGGCCAAAACCGCAAGTCTCGGGGACAATGCTTTCTGGGGTTGAGGGAATAACAGCTTCTGCATGAACCTACTCACCTATATGCGGGACGATCAACCGGCGAATAAGCGAAACTGCAGATGGATTTTAAATTAACGGGTAAGTCAGCATTGGTAACAGGTGCTTCCCGAGGCATTGGCCGCGCTACAGCGATTGCGCTGGCTGAACAAGGCGTTGACCTGCACTTGACTGCACGCAGCGCTGACAATCTTCAGAGCGTTCGAGACCAGATTTTGAATGAGGGTAACGTAGGAGTTGAAATTCATCCTCTGGACTTGACCGAAATCGGCGCCTGCAGCAAACTTGTTGATGCTGTCGGCAGAGTCGATATTCTCATCAACAATGCAGGCGCGATTCCCGCTGGCGATCTCACCGAGGTTGATGAAATCGCGTGGCGGCGCGGGTGGGAACTGAAAGTGTTGGGGTACATCAATTTATGCCGGCTGACTTATCCGATAATGAAAACCGAAGGTGGTGGCGTCATCATCAATAACATTGGCAATGCTGGAGAAGTCTTCGATTCCCGATACATTGCGGGCACTTCCGGGAACGCCAGTTTGATGGCGTTCACCCGGGCGTTGGGCGGCCGCAGTCTGGATGACAAAATCAGGGTGGTCGGCATCAACCCCGGACCGGTGAATACTGAACGGATTTACGCTTTGCTCAGGAACCGTGCAAAGACCCAGCTTGGTGATGAAAAGAGGTACGCGGAATTGCTGAAGCACTATCCCTTGGGGCGTCCCGCGCATGTCAGAGAGATCACCGACCTGATTGTGTTTTTGGTTTCATACCGAGCAGGTTACATTTCCGGCACGGTCATTACAGTCGACGGTGGCATATCATCACGGAGTTCAATAATCTGATGGCCAAGGTCAACTCGACTGAATGGATCAGCACGAGCGACGGAGTTCGGCTTCATGCAGAAATCACTGCAGACGGCGACCCAATCTTATTCGTGCATGAATTTGGTGGTGATCAGAGAAGCTGGAAACCGCAGGTTCGCTTTTTTTCGCGGCGTTATCGGTGCATCACATTCAACGCACGCGGTTATCCGCCCTCAGCTGTACCGCCGGTCCCTTCGAGTTACAGTCAGCAGCGAGCTGTAGAAGACCTTCGCGAAGTTTTGGATCAGACCGGAGTCGACAGGGCGCACATCGTCGGTTTGTCCATGGGAGGGTTCGCAGCCTTGCACTTTGGCCTGCAATGTCCTGACCGCGCTGTCTCACTGGCTGTTGCAAGTGTTGGATTTGGCGCGGAGAAACAGCATGAGGCCTACTGCAGGCAGATTTCAGTTGATATCGCAGAGTTGCTCGACAGGAATGGTGCGGAAGGATTCGCTCAGATTTACGCTCAATCCGCACCTCGCATTCCGTTTCTGGTCAAGGACCCCCGCGGCTGGGACGAATTCAGACAAACGCTCGGTGACCGGTCTGCGCTGGGGTCCGCTCTGACCATGCGCGGCATACAGGCAAAACGTCCTTCCATCTACGACTATGAAGAATGTTTGAAGAAACTGAACGTTCCTGTGCTGATCATAGTTGGCGATGAAGACGATCATTGTCTTCAACCGGGTTTGTTTCTAAAACGTACAATTCCCGCGAGCGGTCTGCTTATCATGCCTAAGACCGGCCATACCTGCAACCTTGAAGAACCGGACCTTTTCAACCAAATCGTGATGGATTTTTTATCTGCGGTCGAGGCTGATCGATGGCTGCCGAGAGATTCAAGATCCGTGCCATTGGAAATCTTGAGAGCGGCAGACAAATGATGTCCGGCAATGAATTTGAATTGGAAGTCGCGCGCAACGTGAATGAAGAGCGGCTCTGGGAGCGACTGATGCGGCTTGCCCGAATCGGTGAATCCGAATCTGGCGGGGTATCGCGACTGGCGCTTTCGAACGAAGAAACATGCGCCCGACATCTATTGATTCAGTGGGGTGCGGAGCTGGGCCTGACGATCTACACTGACGATATCAGCAATCTGTTTTTTCGATTGGATGGGGCGGATCCTCAGGCGCCTCCGGTAATGAGCGGCTCACATATTGATACGCAGCCCAATGGCGGAAAATTCGATGGTGCATTTGGCGTTGTGGCGGCATTTGAGGTTTTGCAGGCAATTCGTGAATCCGGCCACGCTACCTTTCGCTCCGTCGAGGCAGTTGTTTGGCTGAACGAAGAAGGCTCAAGATTCGCCCCTGGCATGATGGGTTCTGACGTGTTCACCGGCCGGCGAAATTTGGTGGACTGCCTGCCAGTAAGAGACGCGGAAGGGATTTCAGTTGCTGCAGCGCTCGAAGAGACTCAGAAATCATTTCGAAGTGTGCCCAGACGACCTTTCGGCTTTCCAGTTTCGAGTTTCATCGAAGCGCACATTGAACAGGGCCCTCGCCTGGAGGCAGCCAATTTATCGGTTGGCGTCGTTACCGGAATACAGGGGTCCAGAAGATTTCGCGTTCGTGTGACCGGAGAACAGGCACATGCAGGAACCGCAGCGATGGTATCTCGAAAAGATGCACTATTTTCTGCGACCAGCATGATTCAGGCAATGCGCAGGAAACTGCTGGCAGGCCAGCTGGATCTGAAATTTACTGTCGGCTTGTTCGAAATCTATCCGAATGCTCCGTCAGTTGTACCGTCGAGCGCCTATTTCTCCGTTGATGTCAGGCATCCGGATGATGCAGTTCTTGAAGATGCGGGAAACCTGGTACGTGAACTTTGTGAGTCAAACCGCGGCAGCTGCGCGGTTGAAGTTGATGAAATCGCAGTTTCCAGGTCCTTGGAGTTTCCGCAGGAGATGCAGCAATGCATTCGCAGCTGCGCTGAACTGCTCGGCATCCCTTCAATGCCCATCTATTCATTGGCCGGTCATGATGCCCGCCAACTACATTATCACTGTTCCACTGGAATGATATTTACGCCCTGCCACGCAGGAATCAGCCACAGCGACCAGGAGAGCTGTCTGGCGGGCGATCTTACTCTGGCAACCCGCGTTCTCGCAGCATCTGTTTCAAATCTGGCCAATCGCAGATCATCGTGAACATCGACGCGCTCAAACAGGAACACTCGAGTCCAAACGTCAGCGATACGCTGACTTTTCGAAACATTCGCGTGGTGTATTCGGATGAGCAGGGCGCCGGACCCGTACATGCCTTAGAAGATATCAACTTAAGCGTTGCAGCTGGAGAATTTGTATCGGTAATCGGACCTTCCGGATGCGGGAAAAGTACCTTGCTGCGAGTTGCGGCAGATTTGGAAAAACCAACGGCTGGACAAGTTTGGGTTGGCGGCGAGACCCCCAAAGCTGCTCGACTGCAGCGCAGAGTCGGCTTCGTGTTTCAGGACGCTGCTCTCTTGGAGTGGCGAAGAATCCTGCAGAATATTGCGCTGCCGCTTGAGTTGAAAGGAGTACGGCGTCCAGAGCGCGAAAAAGTTGCTGTCGACCTCATCAACCTGGTTGGGCTGACTGGCTTCGAACGTTCTTATCCAAGACAACTGTCGGGCGGAATGCGCCAGCGGGCAGCAATTGCCCGCGCGATGTCCACCGAGCCGGAGGTCATGCTCATGGATGAACCATTCGGCGCGCTAGATCAGATTACTCGCGATCGTCTGAATTTGGAACTGCTCGTCCTGTCAGAACAGAATCGGATCACCGTCGTGTTCGTGACGCATTCAATTCACGAGGCAGTTTTGCTGTCTGATCGCGTATTTGTCATGACACCGCGCCCTGGACATATATGCGGAGAATTGAATGTCAGCCTGCCAAGACCCCGTTCGCTGAAAATCAGGCAGACCGAGGAGTTTCTTGAACTCGTAAAGCAGGGCACCACCTTGCTGCAACAGGCATTTCTATAGTATGAAAATTCAAACTCCAGGCGACGATAAGCGTCGGTTTAGCACTCGGAAACTTGCGGCGGCAGGCGAGATTGCCTGGCTTTTGGTGCCACCCGTCATCACGTTTGTTTTGGTTGCCGCTGTTTGGGAATGGGCAGTCATTTTTTACGAAATTCCCGCGTACATTCTGCCGTCGCCCAGTCGGATTTTCGAGTCGCTGGCAAAAGATCAGGGTTCCATACTTCGGCACTCTGGAATTACGCTTTTCGAAGCGGTAGCCGGATTCTTAATCGGTTCCTTTCTCGGTGCATTGCTGGGAACACTGTTTGCGTATTCGAGAATGTTCGCCCAGAGTCTGCTACCCTACGTTATTGCGGCAAACACGATTCCGGTCGTTGCGATCGCACCAATTATCCTGATCTGGTTCGGACACGGCATTCCATCGAAGATCGCTGTGACCGCATTTCTTTCGTTTTTCCCGCTGGCGCTTAACATGATGAAAGGGCTGCGTTCTTATGACCCGATCATCATGGATGTATTTCATGTGGCGGCTGCGAGCAACTGGCAGCGATTTATAAAAATACGACTGCCTTCATCGCTGCCTTATGTGTTCGTCGGGCTGAAACTCAACGTAACTTTTTCGGTAATTGGCGCCATTATCGCCGAGTTCGTACAGGCTGACCGCGGACTTGGCTTCGTAATTATGACCGCCTATCGCACACTGAACATGCCGCGGCTTTGGTCGGCGATGCTGGTTTCTGCCGCGACTGGAATTCTCTTTTTTGCATTGGTTGCGCTTGCCGAACGCTGGATCATTCCGTGGCACAGCTCAATGCGAAAGGCAGAATAATTTAATTTATCAACTAATTGAGGATTACATCATGAAATTAAATTTTTCTTTTCTCAAGCATCCAGTGCAGATCATCGCACTGCTGATCTGCTCAATTTGGACGACGGTTTCCGCCGCGGAAACCATGCGCCTGGAGTGGGTTATCCAAGGCCAGTTCGCGGGCCCGATCGTTGCCCTGGAAAAAGGCTACTACCAAGATGAAGGCATTGATATGCAGCTGATTCCGGCCGGTCCGGACATCAAACCGGCAGTTACTGTCGCGCAAGGCTCGGACACGTTCGGCATTGGTCATCCCAACCAGGTGATTTCCGCGCGTGGCAACGATGTGCCGCTGATTATGGTGATGCAGTTTGGCCAACGAAGCGCTACTACATATATCGTACGTAAGGAAGCAGGAATCAACCGGGTGGAGGATATGCCAGGACACAGTGTCGGGTTGTGGTTTGGTGGCGATGAGCATGAATTTTTAGCAATGCTTGATGCTGCCGGAGTCAACCAGGAAGACGTGCAGATCATCAGTCAGGGCTTCGACATCATTGCCTGGTTGAACGGTGACTACGAAGTGATGCAAGTTACGCTGTTCAACGAATTGCTGCAGGTTTATGATCAGGGCTTTGCAAAAAGTGACCTGGTGTTCCTGGACCCTTCCGACTATGGCGTTGCGCTTGTGTCGGGCGGAATCTTTACGTCTGAAAAGGTCATCGAGGAAAATCCTGCTGCTGTGCAGGCAATGGTAAACGCCACATTGCGCGGATGGAAAGATGCCTTGGAGGACCCCGAAGGCGCTGCAAAAATCGTCCTGAAGCACAACAGTGAACTGGATGAGTCACAGCAGGTTGGACAGATCAAGGCGATGGGTGAACTGATCTGTGCCGGGCCAACTCTGGAGGGTAATTTCGGCATGTCCGTGATGGCTGACTGGGAGACCTCGCAGAAAGTTTTGCTCGGTGCAAAATTGATCGAAAACACCATTGACCTGTCGGGTGGTTTTACCAATGCATTTTGGGATGCGGCGCCGCAGGAGTACAAATCTGTGAACTGTTCGAACTGAGATGTACGTGGAAAGCAAATTCCCGACCGTCAATTTCGACGCGCAGATTCCGACTTGATTGGACGGTTCCAGCGTTGAAAGTACGTCTTCGACTGCTTTGGTTTCCACAGGCGCAGTTTGCGGGCGCTCTGCTGGCAGAGCACAGCGAAATTGCGATGCGGCATGGAATCAATCTCGAGTGTCAGCCAGTCAAAACAAACGAAAGCCCTATATCAGCGGTTCTCTCGGGCCGCGCTGATCTTTGTGTCGCCAGTCCGTCTCACATTCTTGAAAGTGACGATCCAAAGTCACTGGTCTGTCTCCTGACCTTTCAACAGGCGAGCTCGCTGGTCTATCTTAGCCGTCGAGATCATGGAGTTGACGGCATTCACCGCCTGGCCGGAAAGCGAATAGCCGTTTGGCCAGGCAGTGAAGACCTCGAGTTGAACTGGATGCTGCACAAGGCTGGAGTTGCATCAGGTGACATTGAGTTCGTGCCGACCAAAGATACCGTTCAACTGTTGCTGGATGGCGAAGTTTCCTGCGCCCAAATGACGACTTACAACGAATATTTTGAATTTTTAGAACGCGGCGGCAGACTGACCGACGTTTTGTGCCTGTCTGCACGCGATTGGGATGCTGATCTAATCAAGGACGGCATTATTGCCAGGAAAGATTGGCTGGAAGCGGATCCAGCCAGAGCACAGGCTGCAGTGAACAGTTTACTCGAAGGCTGGACACGGGCGCTCGACAATGCCAATGACGCGATTGAATTATGTGCGAAAATACGACCGGATGTCGATAAAAGGTTTCACTGGATGCAATTCAACGAAATTAGAAAGCTGATCGTCAACGGAGCAACACTTTCGCACGGACTGGGATTTCCCGATTCCCGACATGTTCTTCAGGCTGCCAAAGCTGTTTCGGATTTGCATGGTCGGGAATTCAAGGACGGCATTGACGGTTTTGTCGCCGTAAATTTTTGGCGTTCCGCTGATCCATCGTTTCGTCGGTCGAGGTGGTAGCAAAGCGATCGGTTGTCGTAGTCGGCGCTGGCATTACTGGCGCGGCAATTTCGTTCTTTCTGGCGAAATCGGGCCACCAGGTGACAGTGCTTGAAAAGGATGCGCTGGGAAGCGCCGTCTCCGGCGCAAGTCTTGCGTGCATCACCCCTCATATGATCGATCTGTCTGAAATTGAATTATTGAAATGGAGCTGCCGTGCATGGTTGAATTTAGCAAACGATTCCAGAGCGAATTTCGAATACGTTCGCTGCGGTCAGCTTCGTTTTATCGAACGGGAAAGCGAAGCGGCAGCGGCTGCCCGGCATGTTGAAGCAGAACGCAGCCTCGGAATCAATTCATCGTTCGTTGAGGCCGAGAACATCAGGTGCATCGAACCGAATTTGACCGGACCCGTCGCGGCTGCGACATATGACCCCGATGGAGCAACTGTCAACCCATTTCTGGCGGTGCGCACGCTCCTGCTGAATGCCAAATCGTTCGGCGCAGCCATCAGACCGCATACTCCCGTCGAAGAAATTGAAATACAAAACGGATGCATCGTTGGAGTCGTTTCCGGCAGTGAATTGATTCGCTGCGACTGTGTTGTTCTGGCCAGCGGGCCGTGGACCGCACAATTGGCTCAGCTGTGCAACGTCAACTTGCCGATACTGCCGCGTAAAGCACAGTGCCTGGCATCGGTGGCAGTGCCCCCTGGAACGATTCGAAGTGTAGTCAGTTCCTGCGAAGCATCTGGCGGGGTAGAGGCCGGTTACACTCAAATTCAACAGTCATCGAGCGGACAGATTCTTTTCAACACCGTACTGGCCGGGGGACTGTCAGAACCAGGTGCGCAGAATTTCGTTCCTGAAGTTGATCCTGTTTTCGTGGCAGATTCAATAGCGCAGCTGCTGCGGCTGTTTCCGTGTTTGGAAAATACCCAGTGGCTGCGGTCTTGGGTGCGCTATGAAGCAGTCGCGCCTGACCAAAGGTTCCTCATCGGGCCGCTGGAGGCTGACGGATTATTCGTAGCCGCCGGTGATGCCGGGACAGGGTTCATCCGAGCACCGGCAGTTGGTCAGCTGATCAGTGACATGCTGGCCGACAAAGAATCCACTTTTCGAGCCGAACCATACGCTCCGAATCGATTTGAAAATCGCAGGTAAGTGCAGACATGGTAACGATCCGGATTGACGAACATGAATGCGAAGTGCGCGAAAACGCGTTGCTCGGTCATGTACTCCACGAATTAAAAAACGCGAATATTAGAAAGTCTCCACGGACAGGTGCGCCGCGCGGTCTGTTTTGCGGAATGGGCATCTGTTATGAATGTATTGTCACGATCAATGGTCGTTCAGGCATTCGCTCCTGCATGACGAGAGTAAAGCCCGGCATGAAGGTTGAAACCGACACATGAGCAGCACAATCTCGGCCGACATTTTGGTTATCGGCGCAGGCCCGGCAGGTATTGGCGCCGGGTTGGAAGCTGCCCGGAGTGGCGCCAAGACAGTCATCATTGACAGTTTTGGTGAGGCAGGCGGTCAATTTTGGATGCAGCCTCCTGCTGATGCTGGAAAACGCGATCGTCAAATGGATGAGGGTGCGAACTTCATCGCAGAATGCCGGCGATTGGGAGTGAGCATAATTACTGACGCTGAGGTCTGGGGAATACTGCCGGGGTACCGCGTGTTCATACAGTCGGAGACAGCCGGCACATCTGAAATTTCTGCGAAAGCATTGATCGTTTGTACGGGAGCGCATGACTTGGTCATGCCATTTGCAGGTTGGACACTGCCTGGAATCATGACAGCAGGCGCGGGTCAAAGATATACAAAACTTTATGGCAGTCCACCCGGAAGCAAGATCGTGTTAGCTGGTACGGGCATCTTTTTGTGGGCAGTGGCTGCGACCATTGTTAAATCAGGCGGAAACCTGGTATCCGTGATCGAGGCGAATTCGAATCGACTCAGAACCATGTCGATGGTGTTTCGGCATCCCGAACGATGGCGCGAGACATGGGAGCTGGTTTCTCCCGTGATACGCGCCGGCGTACGGATGATCTACGGACATCGGATTGAATCTGCCAAAGGAACGGACCGGATTGAATCGGTCACATTGAAAGCGGCTTCCAACGACAAGATTAACAATCGCCGGGTGCACGCATTGGAGACTGACTGTTTGCTTGTGAGTCACGGGTTCAGACCAATTACGGAAATCACCGCACTCCTTAGATGCGAACATGAATTTGATATGAAGAAAGGCGGCTGGTATTGCAAAACGGACCCCGATACCGGTTCGACTTCCATCAGTAATGTTTATGCGGCTGGTGAGGTTTCTGGCATTGCGGGGGCTGAATCGGCACTGGCTCGGGGTGCGCTTGCCGGACTGGAGGCAAGTTCAAAACTGGGATACTTCCGCGCCGGGCTGGGGAAAAGAAAAAAAATACTGCATAAACGGTGCTTGAGAGCCCAGAGGTTTGCTGATGAACTTGCTGACTTGTTTGAAATTGACGCGAATGTTCTGCCGGCGTTACCGGAGTCTCTCGTTGTATGTCGTTGCGAAGACGTCACTTGGGGCAAAGTGCTTGACGCATGGAACGATGGCACCAGGGATATGCAAGGCATCAAACTTTGGACGCGGGTCGGCATGGGACGCTGTCAGGGCCGTATGTGCGGAACCGCGATATCATATCTGCTGGCAACCCGGTTTAAACTTGACCAGGCGCAATTCGGTTTTAACCGGCCGCGACTGCCGCTCAGGCCGATTCCTTTGAATCTAGCGCATGATGCGTTTACGGACCAGTAAACCGCCTGCTTGGAAACGGCCGCGGTCCCGCAGAAACACTTCAGTCGATTCACTTCTGCTGCGAGTCCCCAACTTGGCGGGATGTCTGAAAAGTTTATTCGTTTTCGTGAAAACTATGCCGTTAAACCTTCCAAAGTCCCAGCCAGCATCCGTCAATTCAATTCTAATGTCGCCTATTCAATAATTTTTACATGCTGCACAGACCGAAAAGACCAAATCGTCATTTCCATGCCCGGCGGTTACAAACACTCCGACCGGCAAACCGTCGGAGTTCGTCCCACAAGGAAGATGAGCAGTTGGAAAACCGCTGATTGATCCGAACAGACACCCTGAAGCATACTGGCGCCAGCTCGGGGTTTTGTCCAATCGTTCGAGATTGGTAGGTATTTCACCATAACGAAATGGCGTACAGCCGGCAGCAGCAAATATGAACACATCAAATTCTTCAAAAAATTTACGGAGTAATGCCCTAAGCCCATAAATCTGCTGCTGAGCTTTGATGTACTCCTCTGCGGTGATCGTTTTCCCTCTTCGAATCCACGTTGAAACGAATGGACCGTACCTGTCCGAGCACTTCGAGAATTCGCTGTCTTGCTCGGCAGACAGTTCGGCCGCGACGATCGTATCCCAAGCTTCAGTCGAGTCTCGAATTGGCGGACGTGATTTTTCCATTTGACAGCCAATCGTTTCAAGGCGCCTGACAGCCTTGGCAAGAACAATTCGATGGTCGTCGTCAATGGGTGCGTTCCACAAGGAGGGGTAGTGAGCGATTTTCAGAGGTTTAATTGAGCGTTTTAACGCTGCTTCGCAGTTGGTCCTCGGAGCCTGCAGGCTCATTGGGTCAGCATGGCTGCTGCCACTTAACAGATCCATCAGCAACGCACAATCCTGAACGCTCTTCGTTACCGCAGTGACATCGGGAAACATCATTCCGTTGGAGTAAATTGGTGTATGTGGGATGCGTCCATGAGTTGGCCTGAACGCAAACGTTCCACTAAATGCCGCAGGCAACAGTACATTCGCTCCAATATCCACCCCGATTGAAACCGGTGCGAAATTTTGTGTCAAAGACACGGACATGCCACTGGAACCTCCGCCACTGACATGTCTGTTTCCCCACGGCGACTTGGCTACGTACCGCCTGTGTGATTCTTCCTGTATCAAACCAAATTCCGAGGTCTTTGTTTTACCGATGATGAGTGCGCCGGCCTGCCTTAGCCGTCGTACTGCCATCGAGTCAACCTCAGGAACATGCTCTTGATAGTGCTGACTGCCATAACTTGTCCGCATATTGGCAACATCCAGCAGATCATCGACCAAAACTGGTATGCCATGCAGCCGACCAATCCGCTCTTTGGAGTGAAGAATCCGATCTGCTTTCTGTGCGAGCAGTGACGCAGCAGTCTTGGAATAAGTTGCTATGGACTGGTAATGGGAATTCTTCGAATCGATTTGCTGCAGACAGTCCTCAGCCAATTCGGATACGGAAATCTCTCGATTTTCAATCAGACCGCTAAGTTCACGGGCAGTCTTTTCGATCACCATGAACTCCGGATTACGAGGGTGTTCGTTGTTCCGTTTCCCAAGAACCGGCTACAAAATGCGGGGCGTCAGATGGAGCCAAAGGTTCAACCTGACGAATCTTGTCCGCCAGTTTTTCAGCCATCATGATGGTCGGTGCATTGGTATTTCCACTGACGACACTCGGCATGATGGAAGCGTCGATCACTCTCAGATTCTCTGCTCCATGCACTCGCCCTTCAGGGTCTACAACCGCCGTCTCGCCCCGCCCCATTTTGCAGGTGCTGGTTGGATGGTAAGCGCTTTCCCCTCTCGATCTGACAAATTCCATAATTTCATCATCCGATTGAGCGGATGCTCCTGGTGCAAGTTCAGGACCGCGATAGCGGTCGAACGCCTTTTGTGCAAATATTTCCCGAGTCAATCGAACTCCTTCGATCATTTCCTGGCGGTCCTGTTCAGTCTGCATGTAGTTGAACTGAATTGCAGGGGGTTTTCTTGGATCTTTGGAAGTGGTTCGCACAAAGCCCCGGCTCGTCGGCCTCATCGGTCCCATATGAGCTTGGAAACCATGTCCTTTGACCGGTGCGCGTCCATCATAGTTGGCTGCGACCGGAAAAAAATGGTACTGTAAATTGGGGTGCCTGATTCCGGCGCGGCTGCGGATAAATGCTCCTGCTTCGAAGTGGTTGGAAGTTCCCCAACCTTTTTTTGTGAACATCCATTGTAATAAGACTCGGGCCTGAACATGAAATTTCAAGGCTGGATATAGGGAAATTTCCTCTTTGCAGCTATGCTGGACGTAGACCTCAAGATGGTCCTGAAGATTCTCACCCACTCCAGGCAAATCAATCAGACAGCGAACATCTATCTTCTTGAGCAGATCCGCTGGGCCAATCCCCGACAAATGAAGCAGCTGAGGTGAATTTATCGAACCTCCGCATAAGATCACTTCTCGGTCGCAATGGATGATGCTAAACCTGCCTTTTTTGAAAATTTCGATTCCAATCGCACGATTTCCACTGAATAACACCCGTGTGACCAGCACATTTCTGCTGATCTTCAGATTATTTCGCTGTGAGGATATCGGATCCAGGTAGGCCTTGGCCGTACTCCAGCGCACTCCATCTTTAACGGTCATGAACATCGGCCCGAAACCTTCCTGCCGATACCCATTCTGGTCTTCCGTATAGCCGTAACCCGCTTCAACTCCAGCTTCAATAAATGTCTGGAACAACGGATTTTCACAGGGTGCGGTCGTGACCACCAAGGGACCCTGGTCGCCGTGATAGTCATCGGCTCCATCTACACGGGTCTCCGCTTTACGAAAGTATGGCAGGCAGTGTGAATAGGACCAAGCAGGATCACCGGTTTCTTCCGCCCAGCGGTCGTAGTCCAACGCGTGACCTCGAACATAACACATTCCATTGATCGACGATGAACCGCCGATCACCCGTCCTCGAGGACAATCCATCTCACGCTCGTTTAAATAGGGTTCAGGCCGCGTTCGATAGGCCCAGTTGAATCTTTCACTGAGCAGCGGTCTGGAAAAAGCTGCCGGCATCTGCAGCATCCAGCTGCGATCTTTCGGACCAGTTTCCACGAGTTCGACACTGACGCTGCTGTCTTCCGTCAATCGATTGGCCAGAACACAGCCAGCAGAACCGGCTCCCACAATAATATAGTCACAATTTTGAGTCGCTGACATAATTCAAACTAACTTGGAGATTAAACGATTTTCGTCATAGCACATATTGAGTGCGATCTTGTTCCCTTCGGCGCTGCTTTGCGTGCTCAATCAGTTCACTGATGAGGTCCGCATAACTTGTGCCACTCGCCATCCATAGTTTCGGGTACATGCTGATTGGCGTAAATCCTGGCATCGTGTTGATTTCGTTCAAATAGACCTGATGAGTTTCTTTATCAACGAAAAAGTCCACCCGAGCCAACCCATACACTTTCATTGACGTATAGGCGCGAATGGCATAATCTCGAACCTGTTCCGACACTGTGTCCGGCAGGTTTGCAGGAATCTCAAACTCTGTGACGTCATTGATGTATTTGTCGTCATAGTCGTAAAATTCTGCACCTGGAATGATCTCTCCGACCACAGAAGCCTGCGGCTCATCATTGCCGATCACAGATACTTCAACTTCGTAACAGTCTTCAAATCCTTCCTCAACAATGAGAATAAGATCAAACTTGGCAGCAAAATCCATAGCATCTTTCAGCTGTTTTCCATCCCGAACTTTACTGATTCCAACACTGGAACCAAGACTGGAAGGTTTGATGAAAAGCGGATAGTGTAACGAGTTCTCGATTTCCTGCACGACAGTTTCCCGATCGGAATCCCAGCGACTGCGATTGAACACCAAATAGTTCGCCTGCGGAATTGATTCTGAGGCACAGACCGCTTGAGCAACGGCTTTGTTCATTGCGACAGCGGACCCGGTTACCCCTGCTCCGATGAACGGGGTTCTGGATAATTCCAATAAACCCTGAACAGTTCCGTCTTCGCCGTAAGGGCCATGCAGAATCGGAAATATGACATCGCACGGCGGTAGTGAGCCGTAGGTTTTGTTCCTCTCGTCGAGAACAAGAATTTTCCCACGACTTCGATAATCAAGAATGACGGGACGATTGCCTTCTTCAGATACGACCTTTGAATCGAATACAGGCTGCGGATTCTCAATCCAGACCCAGCGTCCCGATTTTGCAATGCCGATTGGAGTAACGTCAAACCTGCTCGAATCCAGTGCATCGTAGATGCAGCCTGCAGACGTAACTGAAACCTCATGTTCACACGACTGCCCTCCAAATAGCAGGATGATTCTGATTTTCTGTTCCATATTTTCCTGTTCGACCGAACTGTCAGTTTGCGCATTCAAATCCATTTTTATTCAGTTCTCCAGCAAAGACTCAGCAGCATGTGCTTGGAGGTATTTTTCAACATATTGTCGATATTTTGCATGAATTTCTTTGGTGCGCACACCTCCTCCGCGAGGAAAATCAATGATTTCTCCAACAGACAGTTCCAAACAGTAAACAGGCATGACTTCTCGTGTTGAACTGGTTACGAAACACTCTGTCGCTTGTGACAGCTCGTCTACATGGATGTCTCGTTCGATCACCTTGGGGCCGCTCTCGGCACAGGCTTTCAGAATTGAAGCTTTGGTTAAACCTTTAAGATTGCCGGTAGCTGGCGTAACTGTTACATCGTCAATAACAAACCATACATTGCTGTTTGATGCCTCTGTCACATAACCTTCAGAATTCAAAATCAGGCTTTCGTCGGCGCCACGCTTGCGCGCTTGCATCACTGCCATAATGTTATTCAGATAATTCCCGCCCTTGATATTGGGATCAAGTGCATTGACAGGATTTCGATGCACTCTGGGAATCGCCATCGACATCCCCGTTTCGTAATGTTTCGGATTCCATGTCCGAAGCGGTTCTACAATGATGACGAAGCATGTTTTGGGATGAGTGGTTGGATGTAGATCAATCGGGCCTTGACCTCGAGTAATTTGATAACGAACGTACACGTCGTCATTTTCGGTAACGCCTGCAGCTTGCACTGTTCGTTTGATTTCGCGGGTAAGCCGCTCCCTGGATTGGGAGATTTTCATATGCACAAGGCGCGCAGAATTTTCAAGTCGATCAAAGTGTTCTGCCATCAAAAATGGAATGCCTCGATAGGTTCGAAACACCTCATACACAGAATCGCCGTACAAAAATCCACGGTCGGTAACTGGCACCATTGCTTCTTCAGTTGGGGTGATGCGACCATCAATATTGGTCATTCGTCTGATAAGTTGACTCATAAAAAATAACGCTGAGTAGGAATCTCTAAGGTTGGCACTTGCGTCGAACCGTTCAATATTGAGATTAGATTAAATTTGGAAGAGCTAGAGGGTATAAATATAAACAATAAATCACTTAAAGATACACTTTCATTCACGAGTAATCGATGAAACTGCAAAAACCTTATCTGTTATTTGTCGGCGATGCACGCGACGACTTGGCAGCGAAAACTGCATTTGGCGTTTTGGATTGGAGTAAAGACGACTGTATCGGACAGTTCAAGCTGCCCGGCTGCGCATCGTCTTTGAATCTTCCAGAGTTATCGATGGCAGAAGCGGCACAGCAAGGCGCGAAGACAGTTCTGATCGGAGTCGCCGTTCCTGGAGGTCGGATTCCAGAGTCTTGGACTGCACCGATGGTGGAGGCTCTCAGGCGCGATATGTCCATCGCCAACGGTCTTCACACTCCGTTGGATTCGATTGCAGAAATTCGTGCGGCTGCTGCGTCCAGTGAGGGAGAACTGCTTGAAATTCGAGAGCCTCCCGAGAATCTGCCTGTCGGAAAAGGCACGTACCGAAGTGGGCATCGACTGCTGACGGTTGGAAGCGATTGTTCGGTAGGAAAAATGTACTCCGCATTGGCCATCACAAAAGAGCTGGAGTCCCGAAATATTGAGGTGGATTTTCGAGCCACCGGCCAAACCGGAATCTTCATCGCCGGTTCAGGAATACCGGTTGATGCGGTCGTGGCCGATTTCATTTCTGGTTCCATTGAGCAGCTGTGTCCGGCTGCGCCGGACTCCCATTGGGATGTAATTGAAGGCCAAGGCGCGCTTCATCATCCATCATTCGCCGGAGTCAGCTTAGGACTGCTGCACGGTGCGCAACCCGATGCATTGGTCCTGTGTCATGAACCGACAAGAACCAACATGCGCGGATTACCGAATCAGCCCATGCCAGATCTAAGCGATGTCATGGAGCTGTATCTTGCGTCTGCACGAATCGTTTGCGAAAATACGCGTTTTGTCGGCATTTCGGTCAATACCAAACATGTTGAAGAATCGAATCGAATCGACTTGCTGGGTCAGTTGGAAAAATGCTACCAACTTCCTGCCGTTGACCCTTTTGTCACTGGCGTTAAGGAACTGGTAGACCACTTGATCTAATGGAATCTGACGTATCTGGAAGTCTCCAAAGTTCAACTTTTAGGAATTGATCCCTGTGAAATCTTTTAAAGCGTTGATAAATTATTCCCTTAGTATCAGGATATTAAATATTAATTCTGTCTGAACTTGAAATACGGTCTGCGACCTCAATCCTCCCACCTAAAATTTTGAGTTTTCTCTTGCGAGACATCTCTGTCCATCGATTTTTGTTGATGGTACAATAAATTCACGACATGCAAAGAATTTGAATAGAAATTCATCTCATTTTGAGCCAAGAGCCTGCATAAATCAACGATTGATCAAACACTCCAAGGTCGCATCTGCGCAGTCTGAATTAAACGCAGACGAATTCTGGCCTGAAATTAAGGAGGTTCACACACCATGTTAAGAAAAACGCCTGCTTCGAAAAAAATCGAAACCAAATTTGCACACGATTATTGGGGCATAGACAACGATTACGCAACTTTGAGCGATGTCTTGCTTGGACGCCCTGACTTTTTTCGTTGGGTTGAAGCGGGACCTCTTATTGGTCGAACGTTAGCGAATGCAGAGCATACCGGTGTGAAATTTGACCTTGAGCTGGCTAAGCGTCAGCATGCCCAAATGGTGCACAGCTATGAGGAATACGGTGTCAAGTGCCACTTTCTCGATGCCGATGAAGTGCTGCACCGAAATTTATTCGCTCGAGACAGTTCTGCAATGACGCCTTGGGGTGCACTGATCAGCCACATGCAATTGAAATGCCGTCGTGCTGATTACGCAACGGTTATCAAATTCTATCAAGAGAATGCAATTCCAATCTGGAAGTTCGTTACAGCAGGACACTTCGAAGCTGGTGATTTCGTGATATTAAGACCCGGCTTAGTTCTGATCGGCTACTGTGGCGAACGCTCCGAAAAAGAAGGTGCCGAACAGGTTGCCGCATTTGTTCGCGCTGAAGGCTGGGAAGCGATGGTGGCACCAATTTCTAGGGAATTCGTCCACATGGATGGACTGGTTGTGCCACTGGCGGAAAACCTTCTGGTTGCCTGCTGTGATGCAATTGAGCCATGGCTGCTGAAGTGGTTGACGGACAAAGGCTTTGAATTTGTCGACGTAGACTATTCCGAGGCACGAAATCTGGGCGTCAATCTTATGTCACTTGGAGATTCAAAAGTACTGGCGATGACCGGTTCAACCAATGCATGCAACAAAATGCGAGCTCTCGGATTTTTAGTCGATGAACTGGACCTTTCCATGTTTACTCTCGGTGGCGGGGGAATTCACTGTCTAAGTCAGGCATTGAAACGTCAACGACTCAGCTGACTCAGGAAATTTAAATCTCGAGTTCTATGTCTCTATATCGAACCAGGAATCTTTGATAGGATTTCCAAGTTTTCTAATAAAACAACGTTACTCACGCTCCAAGGAAAAGCCTGTTGACTCAACTGAGCTTTTCAAAACAATTTTTTACAAATTTATCAGCACTCGCCTGGCAGTTTTCAACGGCAAGAAGGAATGAGGCATTGTCGTGTGCTCTATTCCTCTGGATCTACAAAAACAATTTCGAACCCGGACGATTCAAAGCGAAGCATATTTCAGTTCATTTTAATCATTCGGCGCGGCGCGGTTCAGCTGGTCACCAATAGTCGTCTCACCGCTGATTGTACAAGCCAAGCACAATGGATCATCCGTTCGGTTCGCTTTTTTTGCCATCAGCGACGTTGTGCCGCCGGTCGAATGCAACAGCGCTCGGCCGATAAAGCCCGGATTCCCCCGCGCTTCTAAGTACGCTGCCTGACGCTTTGATCGCGTAGTGCGTGTAACCTACATCATCCTGTTGCCCTACAGTCATCACCGCAAAACCGTCTTCATAACGAATCGGCGAATTGCTTCTACCATCGCCATCTCGTATTCATCGTTCATTTGACCCTGTACATAAGGTTTGACCTTACGCGTCGGCAACAGCACTGCGTCCTGACCTTTGCTGTTGCAGTCGGCGCACCCGATACCCGATCCGCCGACAGTTGCGGCATCCTCGACACCAGACCCATTTTTTGTCCTGCCTTGAGCGATGACTCGACAATTTCGACTTAACTCAAATAGAGGAACGTTTTCTATGGCATGTCTAATCCTATCGTGGCATGGTTCATATTTGGCTCCTTCGTGGGCTGCAACTATTTATATCTTATGATTTTTTATAGCATTGCCGAGCTGAGGGACAATCCATTGCACCAAATTGACTGGCAGCGGCGAGTTATTTTTGAACAGCAATTTACTGTCCGTCTGATGAGTGATGGAGGATTTGGAATGACGATGTCCGAGCTGAGCACAACAGTCTACTAAAGTTTCAATGCCATCACAGCAGTGAAGATAATTAATGCCGGGGTGCTGAAACAGCTCGTCAGCGGAATTTTTTCATCGAACGATACATTGGCGCTGATTTCAGCAGCCCGCCGTTTGACAGGCCAGATGAACATTATGGGGCGCAGGATATTCACTCGGAATCAGTCACCGAAGCTGAAGAGGAACATTGTGCTGCACTGAAAATCAACCAACCCGCGGTCATTGATGTCGCAGTTGATCGACAGGCACTATTCATTTTTCGCGGCGATTCACCGCGACGACTGACCAGTGACTCAGCCGATCAAACTAACGGCTTTTTTGAGGGTCCTTAAATTTGCCTTGAATGACCCGGTCAATAACGATGGCGCAGAAAAGAATCGCGACACCTGCCAATATTCCCTGCCCCTTGGCGGCATATTGCAAAGCTACCAAAACATCGTAACCAAGACCTTTTGCATCAATCAAAGCCGCAATCACAACCATTGACAGACACATCAAAATTGTCTGATTGACACCAGCCATAATACTGGGCGTTGCCAATGGAATCTCGATGTTTCGAAGAATTTGGGCATTGGTCGCACCAAAAGCGCGGGCGGCTTCAACCACATCCTGAGGCACCTGCTTCAGTCCAAGCGTGGTTAGGCGTATGATCGGTGGCAGCCCAAAAATCATAGATGCCAAGATGCCCGGAGGCTTGCCCGTTCCAAAGAAGGCGATGATCGGGATCAGGTAAACGAAAGATGGCAGAGTTTGCATCAGGTCGAGAATTGGCCTCGCAACATTGAATGCACGCTGACTCCGCGCAAACCAAACGCCGAGCGGAATGCCGATTACAACACAAAGAAAAGACGCTGTGCCCAGCAGTGCGACTGTCGCCATGCTTTTTTGCCAATACCCCAGTACCGCAATATAGATCAGCGCAGCTGCTGTAAAAATTGCAACTCGAATGCCGGCGCTGCGATAGGCAAAGATTACGATCACTGCCATCACAACTGGCCATGGCGTACCAACCAGAAGTGTTTCTACCCCATCCAAAATGGTTCGAATGCTAAGCGACACACCCTTAAATAGAAATGCAAAATTTGTCGACGCCAGATCAAACCAGTAGTCGATCCACGATGCGATTGCCAGGTAATAGGTGTTGCCGACTGGAAATTCAGTGATCAGTTCCGACGGTTCGGCGGTGGTGAATCGCAAAAGGGTAACCGTATAAACGAATGCAATAATGATTAGACCTAGCAATCCGATTGACCAGTTAAAGCCGGACCGAACAGTCCGATCGCCACGCCACCGGGAGTACAGCCGCTCATAAGCGATATTGGCAATCCATCCCTCAAATATTTTCAGCAAAACCAGACCCACAATGGCGATAACCAGCAGCCGCGTACCGCCGGCGCGCGCAACCTCACCCTGTGCAATCGCTTTGTCCCTGGCTTTTGCAAGATTTTCAGCACGCCTTTCTAACGAAGCAACATCTTCTTCATCACCCTTTTCGCGCGCCTCCTGCGCCCGGCCGATCATAGTCTCGTAGTTGGCCTGCATACGCTCAGCCCGAGCGAAGTTGTCTGAACCGAGTTCGCCCCACAAGCCCAGACCCAGCATTACCAGAAATACCATTTCAAGCAGGGAAAATACCCAGAACAATCCCCATAAACCGCGGGCAGTGGCCCAAAGCGGCCCAAATGCAGCCGATCCAAGGTTGAAAGTCCAACAGTATCCACTTTTGGACGACTGGATGCGTTTGAACTGCCGTACGTAATAGTTGCCGTTCTGACCGGCGAATTCCCGCACGGAATCGGAGATATCAACCTCTGGAATTGATTCCAGGATCTCAACAGTACTAATTGTTTCAGCCACTTACTGATCCTCCTGTCTTTGAAATCTCCCCTGTACGATTCGGTCAAGCATCATCGCACAAAACAGAATTGCAAGTCCAGCCAGAATGCCCTGACCTTTTGCTACGTATTGCAGTGCCGTCAGCACTTCCTGACCCAGACCCTTCGCACCAATCAGCGAAGCGATCACAACCATAGACAGGCTCATCAGAATTGTCTGGTTCACTCCAGTCATAATGGCCGGTGTCGCCAGCGGCAACTCAACGCCTATGAGAATCTTCCATTTGGTCGCACCAAAGGCGACCGCAGCCTCAATCACCGTTCTAGGCACCTGTCGCAAACCCAGCGCGGTCAATCGCACTACGGGCGGCATCGCAAAAATTATCGTCGCGAGAATGCCAGGCACTCGGCCGGTTCCGAAAAACGCAATAATCGGAATCAGATACACAAACGGAGGAATCGTCTGCATCAGGTCCAGAATCGGACGCGCCACAGCATAAGCTCTTTCGCTGCGAGAGAACCATATGCCTAAGGGAATTCCTATGAGAATGCAGAAAAAAGCTGCTGCACCGACCAGTACGATGCTTACCATACTGGCCTCCCACAGTCCGAGAAATCCGATGTAGAACAAAGATGCCGCGGTAAATATGGCAACGCGAATGCTAGCCACCCTCCAAGCAATAACAACCAGAAAGACTGCCACGACTGGCCAAGGAGCATCAACAAGCAGCAGTTCAAGAATGTCGAGTACCGATTGAGCTCCGGCGGTGATGCCGTCAAAAACACCTTTTCCAGCATCCGCGGTACTATCAAACCAGCCTTCCAGCATATTGGCGCTGTTGGTGTAGTAAGACCCGTCCGTCGGGACATCAGTCAGCCAGTCAACCGGGCTGGATACCGTAAATCGATATAGAGTAAGCGGAACTATGACCGTCAGCAACACCAAGCCAAGCGTCAATCGCTGAACATTAAATCCACTTGCAATCTTATTGTTCAGGCGCCACGCGGAATATTGCAATTCATACAACCGGTTGGCGTACTTTCCCATGACATATCGCAATACAACAAACAACACGACGCCAACGGTCAGGTATATCCACCAAGTATCGGCTGCGGCCTGCGCTTCAAGTATCGCCAACTCAGCTGCCTTGTCCAGGTTCAATGCAATTTCCACAGACGATTGCGCACTCTCATCACCAAGTGTTCCTGCGAAACCTGCTTCCAACCTCAGATCATGAGCTCGCTGGGACAGCTGTGCGGCTTCTCCCATCTTCTCAGCGCCCAAATCACCCCAGATTCCTCGTCCAAGCTGAACCAGCGCAACCATTTCTGCGATCGTAAAAAGCCAAAACAGATTCCACAATCCGCGAGCCGCGCACCAAGCCGGGCCGCACAGCATCGCGGCCTTGTTCCAAGGGTTGGCATTCTCGTCCGATGACTGAATCTGTGACAGCGTTTTTACGTAATAATCGCTGTTTTTACCGGAAAACTCGCGAAACGATTCGCTGAGATCGATTTTCGGAATCTCTTCCGTTACATTGATTTCCGTATTTTCTGCCATCACTTACCGTCCCGAATTCCTTGCAGCAGGCGATCCTTGGATACAACTCCAACGTCATTGCCACCGTCGTCTGTGGTGACTGTCGGCTGCGTTGTTTTCACGGCGACGTCAATTAGATAATCCAGATCAACATCCTGCGAGACGCGCGGTGACCGGTTTAAGTCTTCGCCGTCTGCGAGCTGATATTCATTAATCGGCGTTTGAATCGTGTGCGCGAAAACCAGTTTGAGCTTAGAAATGTTCTGTACGAAATCACGGACATATTCGTCTGCAGGATTGGTTACGATTTCCTCCGGCGTGCCGATCTGGACGATTCGACCATCTTTCATGATCGCAATACGCGTACCCAACCGAATAGCTTCGTCCAGATCGTGCGTAATGAACAGCGTCGTCTTGTGCAACTGGTCCGACAGCGCCATGAACTGATCCTGCAATTGACGACGAATCAGCGGGTCCAGGGCGCTGAAGGGTTCGTCCATCAGCAGAACATCCGGATCAGAAGCCAGCGCTCGAGCGAGTCCAACGCGCTGCTGCATTCCCCCTGAAAGCTCTCTCGGGAAGCGATCTTCGAAACCATCCAGACCAACGAGGGACAATGAGTGTTGAGATACGTCCCAACGCCTTGACTTGGATTCGCCTCGGATTTCAAGCGGATAGGCGACATTGTCTCGAACTGATCGATGGGGCAGCAATGCCATGTGCTGAAAAACCATTCCAATGCGTTTGGCTCGCATCTCCCTGAGGGCGGTGGGCGTTAGTTTCATCACATCTTCGCCCAGCAAGTGTACCTCTCCAGAAGTCGGCTCAATCAGCCGGTTAACGTGACGCACTAAGGTCGACTTGCCGCTGCCCGACAATCCCATAATACAGAAAATCTCACCTCGGCGTACAGTGAAACTGCAATCCGCGATTCCTACGACAGCATCATAACGCTCCAGGACTTCGGCCTTGCCAATGCCTTCGGACTTAACAGCCTTCATGGCTTCTTCGGCACGCGCCCCAAAAATTTTCCAAGCGTTTTTCAGCTCTATTACTACATCTTTATCAGTGTCATTCATGACATGCTCGCTATCTGAAATTTCTGACTGCAAGGCGAACCGTACTGACCACCACTGCAAGCCCCGTCAATTCGTTCATTCGACCAACAATCGTGTAATGTCGAAGTGAATTGCACCGTTCTGCTTCATTAACCATTGATTAAATTGACTGTGTTTGTCGTTGATCTCTCAACTAACGCATCCACTCGTCAACAGAAGCCATATTCGCTTCAACCCATTGCGAGGCCAAGTCTTCCAGCGTCATCTTCTCCACGATAATGGCGTAAACCATGGCGCTGACTTGATCAGTACTCAGCTTGACATTACTTAAGACTTCTGCTGCTTCGGGTTGAGACTCTTCCAGTGATTTTGCATAGTGAATGTGCAAGTTCGCATTTTTCCAAGCTACACCTGCTGATGAATTTTCAAGCCAATTCGGGTCATCAGTCGGCTGAAAAACGATCCATTTGTCGGGATCGTGTGCAGGTTCTTCCAGTATGACTAAATCGTGCAATTCAAACATATGATGCGGAGTGTAGCAAAAGAACACGAAGGGTTTCTTCTGCTGGACTGCTGCATCAAGATTGGCCATCGCGAGGGTTTCATCCATTTCGGTGAGATCCAGAGTCTGGTCATAACCGTAGCTCTTGGCTCGAATTTTTTCAATATTAGTGGATGCCCAGCCTGTGGCGCCAATCCAGACTTCGCCCTTGCCATCGCCATTGGAATCAAACTGTGAAGCAATAGACGGGTCAGTCAGGTCAGTGATCTTGCTGACGCCCAAAGTTTCTGCGGTGTGTTTGGTTGCGCAAATTCCCTGGAAGGCGGACACTCCGTTCGGATTCATCAAGACAGTACCATTTTCCTTCACGTAGGTATTGTGAAGGTTATCCTGATTCGGCAGCCACACCTCGGGGTGTACGTGCATGCTACCTTTTTCCATGGCTTCGAATACAACCGGATTGGTACCGTTTTGGACCTCAACCTCAAGACCGAGGTTTTCTTCCAGAACTACTTTAAGAATGTACGCGGTAGCTTGCACCGAAGGCCAGTTTGGTGAGCCAATTACAACATCAGCCGCCTGAACAGCCCCTGCCATCATTAACGCAGCAGCACCTGCAGCAATCGCTCGCTTAAGTAATTTCATCGTGTTCTCCCTAAATCAAAAAATAAATTTCGTTACGCCAAAAATCGGCTTCCTAAAATACACCTTCCTAAAAAGCGTAAATGCTCCCTCGCTTGAGGTTATCTTCATTTATAGTATGTTTTTATCTAATAATATTGTTTTTTTTTTCGGACGTTCCAACTCTGTTTTTATCTTCTCCGTTAAGTTAAGTCATTCATTTGCCGAATTTATTTTACGCAGATTACCGATTTGATTCGATTTTGTGCATTCATGCAAGTTAAATTTTATAGGCCGAGTAAGCGGGGTTGTTACCGGGACCCGCTCCTCACAGACCCCAGCGTGCGCGATTGACGCACTCAGTTCCTCATGCGACAGGTTCGCTCAAAAGACGCCAATTGAGCGCACAACCCGAGCAAAAGGCAACAGATAACAGGGGCATCCCACGCTAAGCAAGTCAGTGCGAAATATCCGAATTTGTTTGATAATGAGCAAAATAGCCAAGTGGTGTGAGTGTCATTTGTGTCATTTTAGATGCCGCCTGCCGGATTTTATGGGCCAAAAAATAGCATGGGAAACACCTGCAACAGATAATTGCGCAGTACAAACTGCATCTATAATCCCTGCCGTCAGCCACTTGTCAATCATGCACCGAATCACGCCATCTTTGATCCGCAGGTCAAGAATCTCGCGGAAGCGATGGTGCGCAATACTACGAAATATTTCGAGATGTTCGCATCCGTCACCCAACGCTGGCGTTCATGCCTGCTCGGCTATCCATTGTTGTTTCGTCAACGTGTTTATGAGTCTCTGTGTACTCTCCATCGTTTCCCACCAATGGCTCTGTAGACACGACGCCCCGCTTTCCTCGGACGGGTCCCGATGGACTCGGTTCCCCGCCGTCATCAGTACTATCAGGGCGCTACGACTGCCTGCACTTCATGCCTTCGGCTTATTGATTCACCTGCCGGTACCACCTTTTAGTCTGCCCGTTACGTGTACCGCTCTGAACGCTCCCAGCGAGGTGCAGACCCCTCGCTGAACCGGGGGAATTATTGTCCGGCACCCCCTTCGCCGGTTCATCTCTCAGATGGAAAATACAGACCCTCCCAGGTTTCCTGGCAGTCCATCCCGCAACTTTGCGGTCGCGGTAGGGAAACGCGTTACCGCGTTCCCCCCCGCACAGATCCGTGCGTGCACGTTAATGCACACGACTCCTACCTCAGGTGTTTGACGGTAAATCGTTGATCCGTCCATGGGATCACAGCCTTCCGTATCCGCTCAGCCGCCTGTGACACGCCTTTCCGTCTCTGTGTACGGCACGTGCTTAGGCTTCGCAGATTCCCTTTGGTTGCACCCCTTCCCTCGTTCGACTCCGCAACAACCTGCGTCCTTTTGTTCGCCGCATTCAACAGTACTATGAGTGCATCCGACTGCTTTGCCCTACTCATCTTCAATTACGGAATACCTCCTTAGTTTCAGCGACCTTGTCAATCACTTGCAAGGTCGGGCAAAGCCCTCCCAGGTCCCGATACAGGGCGTGCGTAAATCCCTCAATTCCTCCGACACCGCAGAGCTCGTCTGCACCTTACCATATCGGTGCAACCGATGTTGTCTTCGACCCAACGGACAGTCTCGACACTCTGAACGACTCGTTTTTCGATGCTCCATCATTGCGGCTGTACGCACCGCTACCGACACTTCACTGATACCCTCACGAATATCAGCGCACGGCTCGCGGCGATAGCATGTGGTTGGCATTTACCATCCATCGGACTTTCACCGACTACCCTAATACCAGTTAGCCTGGCGTACCCGTTCCAGCGACTCCGAACGGCTTTGCAACACCTCGCCACTCGCGATGTTACAAGTGCTGCTCCCAGCTAGTTAACACTGAAAGCGCCATCGATAGCGATTTCGAGGCTCAATAGGACGCTTCATCGCCCGCTGTGTACGCTTTACGACCGCCGTTGCCGACTGCCATGCAACACTCGCTTCCGGCTGGTTGGCTGTGCCTTTGCCAGACAGGAGTCGAACCCGTTGGGTTGCGATGAGTGGTTTCAATTATTTCATTATTATCATAGCATTCCCCCAATTCCAGGACTTGTCCTGACGCAATAACTACTCACCCCTAATCGAGCAGGCTTATTCTTGAGGATATCAAATTGGGATGATTTTATTTGCATTGGTCGAGCATTACCACCGCATTGGCGTTGAGTGCGATTTGCACCGCGGCAAGCGAGTTGCAGCTTTGGCAGGACATCGACTGCAGGCAGCTGGAAATGCGGCAGTAAGCTTGAGCGTAAGTGACGTTTCGAAATATTCCGGATTTTTTTGCTTAACTTTCACCATTCGAAGATCGCGCTCGCTGCGATTGTTGGTGAACGGCACCTCGCGTCGCTTTGCAAAGCGTAGGATCTGGTCCTTGTAATCGACGAATGCAAGCAGCAGTTTTTCCGCCTCGGGTTTGGGGATGGGGCTTTTTTTGCCTTTGCGCGGCGGACGCTCGGGCAACTCCTTTTTGCGTTCATTGAGGATTGCGCGGTAACGCCTGCTCACCTTTTCGAAGCGCGTTTCGCACAGTATTTTGGTTTCAGCATCGGCTGGATCCTGGCAAATGTCAAGCAACAGCCTGCGTATCCTGATCGCCCAGTTGTGATGGTTCGCCTGCTCAATGAATTTCAGATTCCGCAGCGAGTGATCGCCGCACAGACTGTGATCGCGACGGACTTGGTATCGTTTGTCAAGTCAAAAAGAGCTTCTCCATAGAGTTTGCCGGCGACATCAAATTGTTTCAGGCAATGGTGACAGTTCCATGTGGTCGCAGCTCGCAATGATGTTGATCGCATTGACCGCTTCGGCACGGCGTTTTCGATGCCACTGCCGTACTGAAGTTGTGCGGGCAGAGTCTCGGGGAATGGCCCGCAGTTGATCTTGCGGCAGTTCGGACAGCGCTTGTTCTCGGTGTCGATGCGAGTTTGCTTGGTCACGAACTCAATATCGACCAGCACTCGCCGCTGGTGATCCGCCACATCTTACATAATCCGTGTTACGATTTCCTGAAAAAAAACAATTTCCTTAATCAGCTTCGACTTGCTGACGTACCCCATTAAATTGTCTGTACATGCCCTCGGCTTGTATGACACCCCTTGATTTGCGAAATGATGTCGATAATGCTACCTTCTCTTATAGGAAGTCTTTCACAACCATCTATTCCCTTATCCGCTACTTGCTTCTTATTGGCCTCCACTCCATCCAGTGGTCACTAATCTAACTGGTCTTGGGATTAGAGTAGCTGAAGTGGCAAATATGATTTTGACTTTGACAGTTTGTTTCGATACCTCTGTCGTTACAACTTCATCGAATATTTCCAGCTGCTGGCAAAAATCGTTATGTTTGAAAATCGTCGAACAAATAGAATTTCTACAAACTTTAGGGCATGAATCTATCGTCGCACAGGATAGACAGTGTCCGGTACAACTGCACAGACGATGTCAGCTAGTCTTTCGAGAAGAAGTCGCCGTGGATACGATTTGCGAAAGGTCAAAGTGATTGATCGTTTAGCCGTTCCCGTCTTCTCTCGTCTCAGTGCGATACCGGCATCCGTTACCCACGAACCAGACAGACTCATTGCCGGAACCAATGTCACCCCGGCACCAGCACCGACTAGTGCAAGGATGGTGGTAAGGCTAGTCTTCTGCGTTTTGACATTTAGCTCATTCTTCAGTACTAGCTCACAAAATGAAAGAACTTGATCGCGGAAACAATGTCCGTCTTCAAGCAACATGATTTCTTCCGTACCGAAGTCTTGTATGTCGATCGTCTCTTTTTCAGCAAGTGGATGACCGTTCGGCAGAGCCGCCCAGAACGGCTCATCATACAGGCGAATTTGGGTGAGTCTTGAATCCTGAACCGGAGTGGCGATAAATGCGGTATCAATTCCGCCTTCAAGAAGCTGCAACTCTAGAACTTCGGTTAAATCTTCCCGGAGTTCGTGTCGAAGCTGTGGAAGTAAACGGGCGATAGATGGCAGCAGTATCGGGGTGAGATAGGGGCCGATTGTAGGAATCATCCCGATTCTAAGTTCACCGGATAACGGATCATTTAGCGCTTTTGCTGTTTCCTCCAAATTTTCGACATGCCTGAGAATCTCTTTCGCGTGTGAGATGATTTGTTCCCCCTCTGGGGTAATTCGAACTAAACGCTTATTACGCTCGAACAGCTTGACATTTAGTCGCTCTTCGAGTTTTCGGATCTGACCGCTGATTGTGGGCTGACTGACGAAACACGCATGAGCCGCTTGTCCGAAATGCTTCAATTCGGCGACAGTGACCACGTATCTCAAATCTCGAATATTCAAATCATTAATAATTGGTTTTAGCTATTAATACAATTAATATAATCTATTTTGCATATTTATAAAAGGTCATTATTCTATTGTTAACTTCATCAAGTAACAAACTGGAGAAATACAATGAAGAATTTGACAACAACTGCTGGTGCTCCGGTCGCCAGTAATCAGAACAGCATTACGGCGGGCCCCAGGGGTCCCGTTTTGCTCCAGGACTATCAGTTGATTGAGAAACTGGCTCACCAGAACCGCGAACGAATTCCGGAACGCGTCGTTCATGCAAAAGGGTGGGGTGCCTATGGGCAGCTGACAATTACCAATGACCTATCAAAATATTCACAGGCTGCAATTTTTTCGGATGTAGGTAAAGAAACACCTTTGCTTATCCGATTTTCGACGGTTGCAGGTGAACTCGGTGCTGCTGACGCGGAAAGAGATGTCCGAGGCTTCGCGGTCAAATTTTACACCGAAGAAGGCAACTGGGATCTTGTCGGCAACAACACACCGGTCTTCTTTATCAGAGACCCATTGAAATTTCCAGATTTCATTCGCACTCAAAAGCGACACCCAAAAACTAATCTTCGTTCACCTACGGCGATGTGGGATTTTTGGTCTTTATCCCCGGAATCCCTTCATCAGGTAACGATACTCATGTCTGACCGTGGTCTTCCCATTGCTCCTATGTACATGAATGGATACGGTTCTCACACTTTCAGTCTCTGGAACGATGATGGCGAGAGATATTGGGTAAAATTTCACTTTAAAACCCAGCAAGGTCACCGTTATTACACTAATGCGGAAGCCACGAAAATCGTCGGCACTTCCCGAGAGTCGTATCAGGAAGAGTTATTTGGCACGATTGAGCGAGGAGAGTTTCCCCGCTGGACTATGTACGTTCAGGTGATGCCCGAATTAAGTGCGGAGACTATGCCATTCAATCCATTCGATCTGACCAAAGTGTGGCCACATATGGATTATCCACTTATTGAAGTCGGAGTTGTGGAGCTGAATCGCAATCCTGATAATTATTTCGCAGAAATTGAGCAGGCTGCTTTCAGTCCTTCAAATGTTGTTCCTGGTGTCGGATACAGTCCCGATAAAGTGTTGCAGTCGAGAATATTCTCTTATGCTGATGCACATCGTTATCGACTTGGAACTCACTATGAGGCTCTCCCTGTCAATGCGCCTCAATGCCCTGTGCATCACTACCACAAGGATGGTTCAATGAGATTTTTTAGCAACGACACAGGTAACCCAGATTCTTACTATGAGCCGAATTCTGTAGGTGGTCCAGTCGAGAATGCGGATTACGGTGAACCGCCATTGAAAATTTCAGGTGATGCTGATCGCTACAATCACCGCGAAGGCAACGATGACTATTCACAGCCGCGCGCTCTATTTGAATTGTTTGATGATGCTCAGAGGCAGCGGTTGTATTCCAATATTGCCGAAGCAATGCAGGGTGTTCCAGCAGAGATTGCAGAGCGACAGATCGGTCATTTCAAACGGGTACATCCTGAATATGGCCAAGGTGTCGCGGATGCTCTGGGAATTTCCATTGATATTGATCGAGCTGCCTAACACAGCGAATCGAAGCATGCACTAATTTCCGCCTTATTTGGGTATGATGCTGGCGGTTGCGGAATCACTTCGCAACCGCTTTGCCTTTTTTTCATGGTTAAGCAAAATCTACATGCGACGTTTTATGCTGGGATGGAAACAATTGATTTTCCCCGACGATTCAAAATAGAGATTATCAACTAATCAATTGCGTCAATTATTTCTCCGTTCTGTGCCAAGCACAAGTGACAAAGATTCTGCCAGGAGTAAAATTAAGGGATTTAACATATTGATTATATTCAGGTATATTTAGTCATATTTTCTGTTGAAAATTAGTATCCGTCCGATTTTCCTTGCTTGTTTTTCATTTTCCTACCTTTTGTAGTTACTGAATTCAAAGACACCCAGTGCAGGACTCTCCAATAACTCACGACTGAATTTTTCGTTTCAATGTAGATTGGTGCTTTTGATTCATCTCGTTTCATTTGTATCCGTATCATTACATATTCCAGCCCTCTATCGCCTTTAACGGAATTGCAATGACCACATAACAATTGAATGTAACTATAAGGTCTGAACCACCTTTGCTTTGAGCAATGATGCGATCTCCATGAAAATGTTGAGATTCACATGTTACGACACCGCATAGAGCTGACCAATGGTTGCCCAGAGTGAACATTGTGATCGCCAATCACGCAGCAGTTTATTTGTGAACTATTTTTTGCTGAAACAAGAACCGAGGCAATTTTTGTTTTTGATAATAGTTAGCAATCCTTTATTCATATTTTTCTGATTTAAATGATTCACATGCATGAAGATAAAGTCCAAAATCGAAACTCACCGCCTGCGAAATCTTCCATCATGACAGGCGCCAATCAGACCCCCTAATGTCCCTGTCGCTTGTCTTCGTCGGAGCTTTCATCAACGCGGCGAAAGGTTTGGGATATGAGGTTCCGGATGCACTTCAATCTCCTGCTTAAGGGCAGGTACGAGAGTCTCGCAGCTGAAAAGAAAAAGTGAATCTTTAATCCAGAAGAATTAGCTGTTCAAGGCGTCATTGATTTCTTCCTGCCAATTCATTCACAGTCTCCGTCGTCCCCTGAGCAGTTCCAAGAGTCCGTCAACAATTCGCCGATCAATCGTCTAAGGGGCTGGAACATGGGAACATGATGAATATGATCCGCTCTGTTTGATCTGGCGTGGCGAGAATAAATGGGAAATCCGCAGGCCGACACATTGTTCCATCGCAGACCGGCTCGCTTCGCAACCGATTGATGCTTGGAATTTTATGCACTTACATGTCGCGGTAAGAAATGTGCATATGGCGAGACCGCGCAGCGCTTTCATCCATTGAACCAGCATAAAATCAGGCAGTTTTCAACTAAAATGGGTAGCGTCATAGGTAAATACCGAATTTTAATTTGTTTTTTTCTCAATTCTGCCATTCAATCAACGGCAGGCCGCGTAAGAAATAAAACATAAATTATGACTCGAATTGGATTGCGTAAGATTTTGACGAAAAAAAAATGGGGCAGTTTTGTCTGGAAATGCTGACGCGATCCGTTCGCATGGCTTCACTGAAAAAGCAAATTTAAAATAACGGCAAATTCTCCCGCTATCCTTCAATTAAAGAACACTCGAATCACCCGTGCAGATCAACGCATATCACGAAAACTGGCCGCTTCGCGAAGCATTTTCGATTTCACGAAACAGTAAATCAAGCGTAGATGTGGTGGTTGTAGAAATCACTGCCCAATCGTGCGTCGGCAAAGGTGAAGCAGTCCCATATCTTCACTACGGGCAAAACGTGGAAGAAACGCTGAAGTGCATCCGCGAAATGGAGAGATCACTCGCCCCAGACTTAACCCGCGAAAGACTGCGTCAGAATTTTCCTGCAAATGCAGCGCGAAACGCGTTGGATTGCGCTCTCTGGGACCTAGAAGCGAAAATAAGCGGCCAACCGGTTTGGAAACTCGCCAATCTACCGGTCCCCGCAGCCGTGTTGGGGGCTTGTTCGCTAAGTTTGGAATCGGCGCAGAAATTGGCTGAATCCGCAAAAAAGTGGAGCAGTTTCCCATTGCTCAAACTGAAGCTGGGCCCAAGCGATGTCGTAGAATCGGTAGAATCAGTTCGGGCGGCGCGTCCGGACTCGCGGTTGATAATTGACGCCAATGAAGCATGGACACCCAGCGAGTTTAGGAGTTATCTCCCTGAACTTGAAACTTTAGGCGTGGAAATGATCGAACAGCCATTTCCAGCAGATTCTGATCAAATTCTTGAAGACATAGACAGTTCAATTTTGATTTGCGCCGATGAATCCTTTCATCTTGCAGACGACCTTGGTCGACTTCACAATCGATATGATGTGTTCAACATCAAATTGGACAAGACAGGTGGATTGACCGAAGCCATAGAACTGTCGAAGAAGATAAAATCAGCAGGCAAACAGGTGATGATTGGCAGCATGATGGCAACGTCGCTCAGTTTAGCGCCTGCGTTATTGCTCTCACATGATGCCAGCTACATTGATCTTGATTCATCAATTTGGCTTAAGCAAGATCGATTGGGTGGACTTGAATTTGAAGATGGCATGCTTTCCCCGGCACCGCCGTCATTGTGGGGATAATCGCGGTCCCGTCAACTCTGAGGAAACCAAATTCCACTGCTTTGCACTCTATTGATTCAAAGGAATTGACATTACATTATGAACGAGTCAGAAAAAAAGCGATTTTCCAGCTATACGCTTGCCCAGCTCGCGCAAACACTTAGAAGCGGTGAAGTTACCAGCAATCAACTGACTCGCTACGCAATCTCTCAGCACGAACTATTTGGCCGCGGACTGAATGCATACCGCGAATGGGGTCCAAGGCGCGCTCTAACCCTTGCTCAAAAGGCCGATTACAAATTCAAGCAAGGTTCAGATGTCGGATGTCTGCAAGGAATCCCGATCTCGGCAAAAGACATTTTCGGAATACCCGGTTACTCCACCTATGCGGGCAGCCAGGCGCGCCTGCCGAATCAATGGCAGCGGGCGGGTCCTATTGTTCAGAATCTTCAGCAGCAGCTTGCGGTCATGATGGGTAAAACTCACACCGTTCAGTTTGCATACGGCGGACTCGGCATAAACCATCACTGGGGTACGCCACGCAATCCCTGGGACCGAGAACAGCATCGAGTGCCTGGTGGCTCAAGTTCGGGGGCTGGAGTCTCCCTCTGTGAAGGTTCCGCATTTGTTGCGATGGGTACGGATACTTCAGGCTCGGTGAGAGTGCCGGCAAGTTACACCGGTGTGGTGGGATTGAAAACCACCAAAAATCGCTGGTCAACCTGCGGAATCGTACCTTTGAGTCCTTTTTTGGACACCGCAGGCGTTCTCACGCGAACTGTCGAGGACTCGATCTATGCTTTTCACGCACTGGACAATGCATCTTCTTCAATTGATTCCGCCTTGGAGTTCACGCAGGCGGCAATGGCCAAAGCGCAGGACAAATTTCGTATTGGTATTGATCTGGGTCGAATGTGGAACCCCTGCGAGCAGTCAATTCAGAACGTATGCATGAGTGCTTTGCATGCACTGGAGACCGACGGCTGCCGCGTGATCAATCTAGATTTTCCAGAAGTAGAACAGGCGATCGAACTGCGTAATCTCGGAAGTACGATTTCCGCTGAACTGACTGAGTTTCTGCAGTCCGAGCTGCCCGACTGGATTGCATCATTGGATACGGTGATCAAAGAGAGAGTCCAAACTGGAGACAATATCAGCGCAGTCGAATTTTTACGGCGAAAACGTCGAATTCGCCACATTGGAGGTGCTGCGGAAAAACAGTTCCAAGAATGCGACATCATCGCATCGCCGACAGTGCCGCTGTCCCCGCCAACAGTGGAAGAACTCGAATTTCCTGGACAATACATGCCAAAAAACCTGTTGGCGCTGCAGAATACGACGGTCGGAAGCATCCTCAACCTGTGCTCTTTGACAGTGCCCGTCGGAATGGACCACAATCAAATGCCGGTGGGGTTCCAGCTGATGGCTCCAGCAGGTGAAGAAGAGAGACTGCTGTCTGTTGGACTGCGCTTGGAATCACTCGTTTCAGCGCCGAAATTAACGCTGTAGCAACTCGCAACCAAAGCATCACGCATGATTTCCGATCAAGTTTTGCATCTGCACCGCGACCAGGTCCGCGCTGAATGGGTAGACGAATACGATCACATGAATCTAGCCTACTACGTACTCGTATGCGATCAAGCGACTTATGAATTTTGGGAGATGATCAACAATCACCAAGGCATCGAACATCGGCAGGGAGCGGAGTATGCAGTAGTGGAAACACATGTGAATTACCTTGCAGAAGTCAGACTGGGCGCGCCCTTGCTCGTTACCACACAGCTGCTGGAATTTGACGAAAAACGGTTCCGAATATTTCACGAACTCCACCAAACGGACAGGAATTACCTGGCAGCTACGAATGAAGTACTGGCGTTAGGGTTCGATTTGAATGAAAGGGGCGTGATGAACTTCAAACCGTCGGTTCAGCAGTCTTTGTCGACGATCCATTCACAGCACAAAAAGCTGGCTTTACCGCGCAATGCGGGGCGGTCGATTCGAATTTTAAAGGCATAGCTTAATTGATCTTCTTAGTTCTTTTGACATAAAGCAGCTCCCTAAGGCTTATACACTGCATTAACCAATTGATGCGCCAGGGACTACATCAGCCGACGCAAGTGCACGATTAAAACAAACTTCGCGTTGAAAGTTCGTGGCGATATTAAGTATCGCCATCATTTGTGCAATTGCAATTCGGAATGACTCAATGTCAGAAATTACTCACATAATGAAATTTCATTGGCAAAAATCTCCATATCAACTCCAACCTGCAAAATAATTCATGTCCTTGTCGAATTGATCGAAAAAACCTTCAGGCCATTCATCAATATTGCCATTTGCATCAAGTATGGGACTTTGAACTTGAGGTATTCCAAGACTCTCGGATTCCGTACGTGAGCGGAAAAAGTGCAAAGCTGCATCTTCGGAACGTAAACTGTCTTTTTTTACTGCTCTGCGAATTCCGCTAAGAACATGATCACTATGTGATTCAAGAATAATCTGAACACCAGCAGACGCGACTTCTGCCAAAAATTCTCCGATTGCGGCCTGTCCAGCAGGATGGAGATGAACTTCAGGATTTTCAACTAACAAAATACTCTCACTGTCTGCGGATAATGCGGCTACTACTAGAGGTAGAACTTGTGTCACTCCGAAACCTGAATGAACGGGACGTTGGAACTCTGTATCGGGAGAAGTGCGAATCCCTACAGAAATAGTATTCGTTTGAGATTCTTTGTAAAGTTGCAGTTTGAAATTAGGGAAGAACAATGACATTCGAGCTTCAACTTGGCGAAGTAATGTAGGCGGAAATCGCTCAATCACAAGCTTATCTAGCACATGATTATCTTGACTGGAATACAAAACACTGACTGTATGCTCACCGGTGGAACCAACTGCAGGAGTAAGTTGCGAGGCGTCTAGCGGATAGGAATCTCGCAGACCTGACCTTTGGGCAGCTAAATATGTCAGATCGCGTAATCGAATGGAAAGGGAATCTATGGTATCTGTTAAAGGCAGCAAATAGCGGAGTGTGGTCGGACTGTCGCTTGTCCTGCCGTTTACCTGGAGCCGATTAATTTCCGCCGTTGATGAATCATCTCGCTCGCCTGCGAATTCCCATGCATACCACTTAAAATCATCACGCAATTCTATTCCAAAACTTCTTCGACCGTAGGCTTGGTCGACAATATCAGATACGGTGCCAAATTTGACGGCACTGCCATTTAATGGCAGACGACTTGACCACTCTTGATCACGCATGGTTTGGTGCAGAAGAACAAGCGCCTGAAGTACAGTAGATTTCCCGGACGCGTTCGTGCCGGATAACAAAGTCAGAGGTTTCAAACCCAACTTCAATAATTTGAAGCATTTGAAATTTCTTAAGTTAATTTGTGTCAGCATTCGGATAATTTACGAATTTTTCTTTCTTCATTTTAAATTTCGGGTTCCATTCGTACCAATAGAAATGGAATCGACACAATCATCATTTTCAAGTAAACCACTAAAGATTTTCCAGATTGGCTCAGGCTTCGCTTCTATTTCATTTTCGCTGTAATGAGACAAACATGTAGACATCACACTCCAAAGAGAGAAGCGTTTAAAACATTAGGATATTCCTGATTTGGAGTATGTTTTCCAATTGCGTGGCGTCCAAAGAACACGAATTTTGTCTAAGTCCGGAATAGAAATTCTTTGATAGTTCAAAAATTTTTATTCCGTTGCATCCGGTTCAATTCGGTCAGTGCTTCAGCAAGGAATTCATCCATGTCGCCGCGATATTTATCATCGCTAAGAAGTTGGAGAGCACAGACTCGACTGATGAATTCTCTATCCCTCATCGTTTTTGGATTTAAGCTCTTCCCAGTTGCTTTAAGAAAAATCTCTGCAGTGGTTTCTTTCTTGAGAAATCGACTGCGATTCTAAAGCATAAATGCGAAATTAGGACATGCTGAAACAAGAAACTGGACACATATGCACTTAAACGCGAGCGCGGCGCAAGGGTTGTGCCATACAGTGAACTCCTCCACCGGCCTGCGTATACATTGACATATCCGGGTCATACACTTCAAATCCCATCGCACGGAGCTTGTTGTTCAAATTGACAGCCGCGTCGGTGGAGATCACGCGGTCATTACCGAGCGCAACGACGTTACAGGCAAGATTCATCGTATCTCGAAAACTGACTGGAATCATTTCAATTTTCTTGCTTCTCAGCCACTCAAGAACATCGTCACTTGTCGTTTCAAGACAGACAGCAGCGCATTTTTCCGCGAGCATGCACACCATTAAATCAATGTGTACGTAGAATTCATCAATAGGTGCGTACTTCACTTCATAACCTTCCTGCTGCATCCAACCACCGACCTGAAAAGCAGCTCGTTCTTCGCTGCGGTGATCGGTGTATCCGATGAGGACAGCTCCTGGTTCAATCAAATTGAAATCTCCACCTTCAAAATTTCCAGCACTGACCATTTCATAGATTGGAATCCCCTTGGACAAATAAAATCTCAGGACTTCAGCGTATTCGCCTCGACGTCTCGGGTTTGCCAGTTGACAGACAACAGCCCCAAAAGGTGTCATGAAGTTGGAGTCCCGCGTATACACCTGATACGGCGTGTGCTGATTGGGCTCTAGAAAATGAACTTCTACGCCCGCTGACCGGTAGGCATCGGCCAGCTCTTCATGCTGTCGCATGGCAAGCGAATGATCAAACTTCAAACCGGATCGATCAGATGCTCGGCAAATTGAACTGTAGGCTAGATTTTCTTCACCCATCCATCGAAAACACTCCGGCGAGCCAAGCAGCACATCGTAGAGAATCCCAAATTCTGAATTGACGCCCCAGTCGCTTAATTCAGCAGTACTGCCGTTCTCATCTCTGTACCTCAATGGATCTGCTAAATCTATGATATGGGAAACTTCGAAATTTGGAATTTTCTTGTTCATGGCATTGCTTTACTCAAGTATTGAAGAGTCGAACTTTAGAGGGTACATGTTATCAAAAAGACAAAGATATCCAACAATTATGTGCTTTGGAATTGAAATCTGGCTTTCGTCAATCGAACAGAATTCGGACTCAATAATTCCCACATTTGAACATTAAGACCCTGGTTAGACGGTAGATATAGCAATCGTGGATGCACACTGCACTCACAATCAGCTCCTGACTTGAGTTCTTTCTAGGACCACAAACAAATCAAGACGGGTTTCTGTCAGGCACTAGATAGATATTTTTAGTCGACTCTGACAGAAAAGCCATAGATGGGATTGCTGTAGTACATTGATTTATACTAAATTGTTATTTTTGTTTGGATATGGAAAGTAATGGCGCTTATCGCACGAACTGGGGTAGTACTTAACTTGTTTGCAAATTTTTTTCAATCTTTTTTTAAATTTTTGAACTCGATAATTTTCATGCACAAATTTCATAAGAAATTTTGAATTCATCTTCGCTTGATTTCCCTCAAGAATGTGTGCTTTCCGCATGTAATTTTTCCTCATAACCTACCTTGAAGTGCTGAATGCAGATGACACTACTTTAACAGCACTCCAAATCCTACATGTCGTTACCGCCTTTGACTACGCATCCAGTACGGATGAATCAACCCTTTAACAAGTTCACAAACTACCAATCTACCACGTCGTATCCGTTCCACCACGTATGACCGTTTTATCACAGAATGATCTGTCATGTCTACTTGTGCACTTCAACTGTACGCGGCTCGCCTCTCTATCTGTCGGGGCAACTTCCTATATGATGCGCTTTACCCTGATCAACGGCAGCAGTGAATTTCCCGCCGAGCTCAAACAAGTCTGTCAACAACAGCAAAATACACTGTAGTCACTACCACCAACAAGACCACAAGTCGAACGCACAGACCAAAGTCCTCCAGTTGAATTCTGGAACCTTTATCTACGTGTTCTCGGCGTGGCTGCAGTCAATGAGCAGTTGGAAAAATAGTTCCAATATTCAATCCCGTGCAACTGCGACAAAACTTGAACAATCCCCCGGATGAGTACTGTGCTACACAGTTGAGCGCTCAAGCTGCTTGATCGCGTAAAGTGCGATCTTTAGAAACCTCTGCAAAGTGTATTCTCAACCGCGATGTTGCAATTGCGTCACGCCTGTAAAAGTCCGAACCAACAATTTTTTCACGAGTTTATAAACACCAACGCGATGTCTTTAAAAATCATTCCAAATCACCAACGGAACAGCCACAAGACTGACTCGTGGCAATTTGAAATTTCGTCAGAGTTTACTGATTGAGGTCTGCTCAATCAGCAGTTCGACTGAGGGATGCATCACTTCAAGAAGCGGAAATGGCCAGATTCCAAGCAGCAGCACCATTGCTGCAATCAATCCCAAAGTAATGACTTCCTGCGGCTCCAGATCTTTCAGGCCAGCAACTGCATCACTGACGACTTTCCCATAGATTACGCGTTTATACAATCTGAGTGTGTACGCCGCTCCCAGTATCAGAGTGAGAGCTGCAATCGCGGCGAATATCGCGTTCTCCTGAAACGCACCAAGGATGACGAGCAGTTCACCTACAAAACCCGAAGTGCCTGGCAATCCCACATTCGCCAGCGTAAAAACCATCATCAATGCAGCAAAAACCGGCATGGAATGAGCGACGCCCCCGTAGGTTTCAATCTTTCTGGAATGAAGCCGATCATATAAAACACCAACACAAAGAAACAGAGCGCCGGAAACGAAACCATGCGAAATCATCTGCACAATGCCGCCCTCAATCCCATGGGCGTTGAAAATAAAGAAGCCAAGCGTAACGAATCCCATGTGTGAAATGGACGAATAGGCAATCAACTTCTTCATGTCGGTCTGCGCGAGCGCCACCAAAGCGATATAGACAACCGCAATCAGCGACAGTGCGATCATGACACCTGCCAGCGCGTGGGACGCATCTGGCAGGATCGGCAGACTAAATCTCAGAAAGCCATAACCTCCCATCTTCAGCATTACAGCCGCCAGGATGACCGAACCGCCAGTTGGAGCTTCCACATGCGCGTCGGGCAGCCAGGTATGTACGGGAACCATGGGAACCTTGACTGCGAACGCCGCGAAAAATGCGATGAACAGCAGGATCTGCGGGGTATAGCCGATTGGCAGATCATGCCATTCCAGTATGTTGAACGTGGAGTCACCGACGTTGTATAGATATAGAAACGCCACAAGCATCAATAAAGAACCAAGCAGCGTGTATAGAAAGAACTTGATCGTGGCGTAGATTCGATTCTCTCCTCCCCACATGCCGATGATCAAGAACATCGGAATCAGCATGGCTTCCCAGAAGATGTAGAAGAGCACCGCGTCAAGTGACGAAAACACACCGATCATCAAGCCTTCTAGAAACAGAAAAGCTGCCATGTAATTCGCGAGCTTGTACTCAATCACTTTCCAAGCGGCGATGACAACGAGCACCGTCAGAAAAGTAGTAAGGAGAATCAGTGGCAGCGAAATTCCATCAATTCCAATGGAGTAGTTGATGTCGAAAGTTGGGATCCACGCTCGATGTTCAGTAAATTGATGGGAAGCATCGGACAAGTCAAACTTGAAATATAGAGGCAGGCTGACCAGAAATGTTAAAAGAGACACAGCAAGCGCACTGATCTTTACCCAATCCCGCCGTACAGCACCAATTCCGATGACTGCAACTCCGCCTAAAATCGGCAACCAAATTGTCGCGGATAACAATCCAAACCCAGCGAACATGCCTAAATTACCTGGCCGCGAGCCATGTCATTAAAAGAAACAATCCAATGATCATTGAAAATGCGTAGTGGTACACAAATCCCGACTGAATATTGCGAATTCGAGCCGAAACCCATTTTACTGAATTCGCGAGTCCGTTCACGAGATAGCCATCAATGATTCGATCATCCATGATGCGCCATAGTGCGGAACCAAGTGATCGAGTGTTTTTTGCAATTACGATCTCGTTGAATTCGTCAAATCCATATTTCCGATCAAGAATGAACCACAGCACCTGTATGCGCGACTGAATTTTTCCAGGTAAATCCGGATTGCGGAAATACAGCAGCCAAGCTGTAAAAACACCTCCCAACGCGAGCCAGAACGGAAAGGTGAAAATACTGTGAGCAATCATGCCGGTGACGACGCCCGCCGCACTTTGACCTTCGAAACCCTGGCCGAGCTGCGATAACACATCGTGTTCTGCGGAAACAAAAATCGAACTGGAGAAGAATCCGCCAAACAGCAAAGGTTCAACGTAGATGAAGCCAAACAGAACTGACGGTATCGCCAGCACAACCAACGGCAGCGTAATCACCCAAGGTGATTCGTGCGCATGGTCCCATTCACTTTTGCTCATGCGCGTCTTGCCGTGGAACACAAGAAACAACAGTCGAAATGAATACAGGGCAGTGATAAAAACCCCGATCGTGACGGCGAAATACGCAAATCCGCTACCGGGCAGGCTGCTCGCATGCACGGCTTCAATAATCATGTCTTTAGAGAAAAATCCAGCAAAGGGAGGCAGGCCCGCTAAGGCCAGCGAACCGACTACAGCGGTCCAGTAGGTGATCGGCATGACCTTCTTCAAGCCGCCCATATGCCGAATGTCCTGCTGATGATGCAGGGCGACGATGACCGATCCCGCAGCCAGGAACAAGAGGGCTTTGAAGAACGCATGAGTCATCAGGTGGAATATGCCAGCTGCATACGCGGACGCTCCAAGAGCGACAGTCATATAGCCCAATTGGGACAGCGTTGAATACGCGACAATTCGCTTGATGTCATTTTGCACCAAGCCAATCAACGCCATGAAAAGCGCTGTAATTGCACCAATCGTAATCACTACGGTCAGGGCAACTTCCGAAAACTCAAACAGAGGCGACATGCGCGCAACCATAAATATCCCCGCCGTCACCATAGTTGCTGCATGAATCAAAGCCGAGATTGGCGTCGGGCCTTCCATCGAATCAGGCAGCCAGACATGAAGCGGAACCTGTGCAGACTTGCCCATGGCTCCCACAAAAAGCAGCAGGCAGATAATCGTCAGCCAATGCCAGTGCACCCCTTCAAACGCTTCAGCAGTCATATCTTTGGCACCGGGTGCGGCTTCAAATACCTGGGCGTAATCCAAGCTTCCGAAGAGATAAACCACCGCAGCAATTCCCAGAATGAAACCAAAATCACCGATTCGATTAACCAGGAACGCTTTCATATTGGCAAATATTGCGGAGTCTCGATCAAACCAAAACCCGATCAGAAGATAGGACACGACACCGACGCCTTCCCAGCCGAAAAACAGCTGCAGGAAATTGTTTGACATCACGAGCATGAGCATTGCAAAGGTAAAAAGTGCAATATAGCTGAAAAACCTCTGATATCCAGGATCATCGTGCATATAGCCGATTGTGTAAATGTGAACCATAAAAGACACAAAAGTGACAATGACCGCCATGGATGCGGAAAGCTGATCAACCAGGAATCCGATTTCAAAAGTCAACCCGCCGCTGGTTGCCCAGATGTACAGGGTTCCATTGAACACGTTGCCTTGCAGGACATCGTAAAGGACATATAAAGAAAGAACGAAACTGACTGCAACTCCGCCTATCGCCACTCGATGAGTTGCAGTGCGACCTATGACTTTTCCACCAATTCCAGCAATTACTGCTGCAATTAGACAGCTGAACGGAATGAGAGAGTAAACGACTATCATGACATTGGCGGCCATATATTCTTATGGCAATCTTGCAACTAAATGATTAAATAACATTAAAAATAGAAAACCAACTGTAGCAATTGCGACAATAAATCCAAAAACTCCGAATCGAAACAGAAAGAAAACTCCCTCTCCCTCATTAGCACGAACATCGGAGTTCGAATCAAAAAAACGCATAGCTAGTGGAAAAAACGCCATCAAAAAGCATACCATCCAACCTACGAATATCTGTGCTAAATTGTCGGCCAAAATTGTTATGAGCATCGCAAATGTGAAAAGTGGTAGGTAACTATAGAATCTCAGAAGATAATGGGGGTTGTACCGTACTATGGGGGTATCATCGTATTCAGAATATGAGGATCTAAATCTAAAACCAGGCCAAAATTTTAACAATAAAAGGGACGAGCTCGTCACAACGACCGCCAATAATGCGGAAAGTTGATCAACCAGAAATCCGATTTTAAAAGTCAAACCGACTATAGTTTCCCAGACGACGACTGAACCCAAGAACAAGTTACCTAGTGCAGTGTAAATGAAGGTGACTATGGAAAGAATAAGACTGACTAATAATCCAGTACGTGTTGCCATATGACTAATGTGCACTCCACTAATTACAGCACCAATTACAGCAATCACAGCTGCAATGAGACAGCTCATCGGAATGAAAAAGATAATAAATTTCATATGGTGTTAACTTGATGAAGCTAGCCACTGAGCCGATTGAGATCTTCAACATTGATCGTGCGACGATTTCTAAACAGCACGATCAGGATGGCAAGCCCGATGGCAGCTTCTGCTGCGGCGACGGTCAATATGAAAAAGACGAAAACCTGACCTGACAAATCCTGCAGGTAGTGAGAAAAAGACACAAAATTGATATTGACCGCGAGCAGTAGAAGCTCAATTGCCATGAGCAGTATCACAACGTTCTTTCGATTAAGAAAGATTCCAACGATCGCAATCGAAAAAACGATGGCTGCGAGGATGAGGTAGTGTGAAAGCGGTATCATTGATCTTTTTTTTCCGCTGAATCGAAATCACCTGTTTCCGCTTTCATCGATACGATTCGCAGACGATCTCGTTTTTGCACAGATACTTGTTTTGCAGGCTTCTGATAGCGAGTTTCGGGGCGCTTCCTCAATGTCAAAGAAATCGCTGCAATAATTGCAACGAGCAATATAATGGCTGCGATTTCAAAAGGATAAGCATACTGGGTATAAAGAACTTTTCCCAATTCCATGGTGTTGCTATAGGTTTCCGGCTGGCCTGGTGGTCTAGGCAAGGCTTCAGGCCCAAAAACTCTGGCATTCAATACCACGATCATTTCAACGACGAGCAGGGTCGCAACAATTCCTCCGATCGGCAGATATTCGCCGAATCCTTCTTTCAGCCGAGTCAGATTGACATCAAGCATCATGACCACAAACAGAAACAGCACCATGACTGCGCCTACATAAACGAGAATCAGAACGATGGCCAAAAATTCCGCTTCGAGTGTGATCCAGACGCAGGCGGCGCTGAAAAACGCCAGGACCAGGAACAACGCGGATTTAACTGGGTTGCGTACCGTGACGACCATGCTCGCTGCAAACACCAAAGTTGCTGCGAACAGATAGAAGGAAAACTGAAGAAAAGTCACGAATGCTCTCTATCGGTACGCTGAATCCGCCTGTCTTGACTCGGCAATCCGTTTTTCATACTCATCTCCGATCGCAAGCAGCATTTCTTTCGTCAAAATGTTATCGCCGCGGTTCTCGTAGTGAAATTCGTGAATGTCCGTCTCAACAATTGAGTCGACGGGACATGCCTCCTCGCAAAATCCACAGTAAATGCACTTGAACATATCGATGTCGTAGCGCGTCGTGCGTCGAGTTCCATCCGCTCGTTCTTCAGAATCGATTGTGATTGCCAGGGCTGGACAAACCGCCTCGCACAACTTGCAGGCAATACAGCGCTCTTCACCGTTCGGGTATCTTCGAAGAGCGTGCATTCCACGAAATCTTGGGGATTTTGGTGTCTTTTCCTCCGGATACTGGATCGTAATCTTTCGGGTGAACAAATGTCGTCCTGTCACTGACAATCCTCGCACGAGTTCAGTCAGCAGGAACGTTTTAATATTTCTTTGGATCCAAGCTATCACAATCTTTTTCTTCTCATTTGAATATGAAACCGAACGGCGTCAAAAATCGAAACACCCCAATCACGACAATCCACACCAAGGTTACAGGAATAAAAACTTTCCAGCCGAGACGCATGATCTGATCATAGCGATACCGCGGGAAAGTAGCGCGGAACCAAAGGAAACAGAACAGCATCATTCCAATCTTCCCAAACAGCCAAAATAAAGGCGGAATCCATGTGAACGGCGCAAAATCAAGCGGAGCATGCCAGCCGCCTAAAAACAAAATGGCCGCCAAAGTGGAAATCAACACCATATTTGCGTATTCGGCAAGGAAGAATACCATAAAGGACATGCCTGAGTATTCAACATGGAAACCGGCTACGATTTCCGATTCACCTTCTGCAACATCAAATGGAGCGCGGTTGGTTTCAGCCACCCCGGAAATGAAATAAACCAGGAATAAAGGCAGCAGAGGCCACACATACCATTGGTGGATTCCACCTTCCTGAGCCGTCACGATCTGCACTAAATTCAGGCTGCCAGCCGCCATCAACAGACCAACAAGGGCAAAACCCATCGCAATTTCATAAGCGACAATCTGCGCCGCCGACCTCATTGCTCCCAAAAATGCATACTTCGAATTAGAGGCCCAGCCAGCAACGATTACGCCATACACGCCCAACGAAGTAAGCGCCAGAATATAAAGCAGTCCAGCGTCAAGATTCGCTAGAACGAGAGTGTCTGTGAAGGGAATGACCGCCCAAGCTGCCAACGCCGGGGTTACCGACAAAATCGGAGCAGAAATGAAAAGGGCGCGGCTTGCATTGGTTGGAATTACGATTTCTTTAAAGGTCAGTTTGATGGCATCCGCAAACGGCTGAAACAAACCCTTCGGTCCAACGCGGTTCGGTCCGATTCGAACTTGAATATAGCCGATGATTTTTCGTTCAGCATAAGTAACGTATGCGACACAGATCAGAAGCGGAACCAGAATCAATACTATTTTCGCAAGACTTTCAATTCCAACCTGCATCGCCATCGGCAGACTGCCCCAGACAGACAGCAGAGTGTTCATTCGATCACACCTTGTTTGAGCAGAATCTCAGCGCCATTGGCAGCAGTCGGCCCATCTGCGTTGCCAGACGGAAAATAGGCGCAACCCAGTGCGACTCTGGAATCCGGGTAAGCGTTTGTGTGAATGCTGAACAGATCATGATGAAGAGTTACCGGAGTTCCACTGTCGAGGTTTAATGCAGCCATATCATCAGGATTGAGGCCGACTTTCACTGGGGCAGCGTCCTGTGTCTGCTGCAGAGCTCTGGCCCGACGAACCACGGAATCAACCGCATAGATGAGCGGATCTGAAATCAGTTCAAAGCGGCCCGGTTCTTTAACTTTGGCTTTTGCGATGCAGGGGACCTTCTCATCCTGAATCGTATCTGGATGATCACAGAATCCCGACGGTGGCGAGACTTCCTGCAATATCTCATCCACGGTCACATAATCAAACCCAGGAACGCCCAGAAAATTACCGAGCACGCGCAAAATCTTCCAGCCCGGCCGCGCCTCTCCGCTAGGTTCGATCGCTGCAACCGCTTTTTGAATCCGGCCTTCGCAGTTGACGAAGGTTCCAGCATTTTCTGTGAAAGGGGCGATCGGCAGTGCTACATCAACATAATCTGGAATCTCGTCAAATGACTGAAAACTCACAACAAATCGAGCGCTGTTCATGGTATCTTGAACGTGCAGTCCATCCGACATGTCCGTAGATGGTTCGACATTGAACAGCAGGTAAGCAGACTTTGGATTATGCACCATCTGCCGAGCATTGAACCCCGGCTGAGAAACTCGTATTCCATTTTCCATTCGATGTGGAAGACAGCCTGCCAGCCAGCCTGCCGCGCTATTTGCAGGCGGCAAGGTAACCAACGACGCACCCGTCAGGTGAGCGACGTGATTTGCCAATCGTTCAATGCAGCTGTACATGGGATGCGACATCACCGCTTGGCCGAGAATCAAAACGCCATTCGATTCCTGTCTGCACAGCAACTGTGCCGTTTCCTGACAACAGTCGTTTTCCGGAAATTGGCTCGTACCGCGGAGGAATTCCTGAGAAACGTCAATTGGGAAATCAACATTCTTGATCTTGCAGACCGCGTGAAGCACTTGGGCCAGCGCATACGGGATAACGCCCGGAGCAACGGTTACACTGCAGTTTACCTTGAAGTTGTAGTCCCAGGCCATGGAATTGATCGCAGCAATTTTTGCTCCATCTAAAGAGGCCTTACGCACCCGAAGTCCGAGCAATGGCTGTTCTTTTCGAATATTCGACCCGACCAGCAATATGGTGCGTGCTGCAGACAGTCGTTCAATGGGAATGCTTGATCCGGGGAACAAGGGTGCGGCTTCATCACCTGAAAAATCAATCTGACGCAGCCGATGATCTACATTCTGACTGCCTAAACCTCGCATCAGCTTCTGCATCAGATAAAATTCCTCAAATGTAGATGTAGGTGACACCAAGGCGCCCAGTTCGTCTGCACCATCTTCTTGAATGACCGACTGCAGTTCACCGACGACCTTTTTCAAGGCATCGTGCCAGCTCAGCTCGATCACGCCCTGTTCGGTGCGCATCACAGGCTGAGTCAGGCGATTGTCGTCGAGCAGCGCTTCATAGCTATAACGATCTCGATCCGAGATCCAACATTCGTTCACCGCTTCATTCACGCGGGGCAGCACTCGCTTGATCTCTCCGCGCAGGGTCTGGATTTCAATGTTCGTTCCAACACAGTCATGCGGACTCACGGAGTCATGACTGATCAGTTCCCATGACCGAGCCGTGAATCGATACGGTTTTGAAGTCAATGCGCCGACAGGACACAGGTCAATCACATTTCCAGAAACCTCTGAATTGACCGGACGGTCGAAGAACGTGTCAATTTTCAGATGTTCGCTGCGATGGGTGATGCCGAATTCCATCACACCCGCAATTTCTTCTCCAAAACGAACACAGCGAGTGCAGTGAATGCAGCGCGTCATTTCCGTTTCGATCAAAGGCCCTATATCGTGGTCGGATACAACTCGCTTCATTTCCTCATATCTTGAAAGATGCCCACCGTAGCCGACTGCCTGATCCTGCAGCGGACATTCACCGCCTTGATCGCAGATCGGACAGTCAAGAGGATGATTGATCAGCAAAAATTCCAATGTATCCTTTTGCGCTTCAACAGCCCTGGCCGAACCGGTTTTCACTTTCATCCCGTTCATCACTGGAGTGGCGCAGGCCGGAAGCGGTTTTGGCGCCCGTTCAACATCAACCAGACACATGCGGCAGTTGGCGGCTATCGAAAGCTTTTCGTGATAACAGAATCGGGGTATGTAAATGCCAGCCTGATCAGCCACTTCAATGACCATGGAACCAGGTGCGCAGGAATACTCTTGACCGTCTATCTCAATCGTAATGGAATTTTTGTTCGACATCATTCGCCTTAGGCTGCTCGTTTGGAAGCCGTAATCTTGGCTTCGAATTCATGCCGGAAATGTTTGAGAAAACTCTGAACTGGCCAAGCGGCTGCATCTCCCAGTGCGCAGATGGTGCGTCCTTCAATTCGGTTCGCAACATCCAGCAGCTGATCGATTTCATTCATTCTTGCTCGGCCCGTGCGGATTTTTTTCAGCAGTCGATAAAGCCAGCCGGTACCTTCTCGGCAAGGCGTGCACTGTCCGCAGGATTCTTCCCAATAAAAGTAGGCGATGCGTTCCAGCATCCGAACCATGCAGGTGGTTTCATTCATGATGATGACTGATCCAGCACCCAGCATCGAGCCGGCCTGCCGCAAGGAATCGTAATCCATGTCGCAGTTCATGATGATGTCAGCCGGCAGAACCGGCACCGACGAACCACCTGGAATCACCGCTTTCAGCGGAACGTCGTTCAACATGCCGCCCGACAGCTCCAGCAGCTCACGAAAGGGCACGCCGAGGGGAAGCTCATAGTTTCCAGGTCTGTTCACATGTCCGGATACGGAGAAAATTTTGGTTCCGGCATTGTTTTTCGGTCCCAAATTTACAAACCATTGCGCTCCTTCACTCAAAATCCGCGGCACCGAAGCCAGAGTCTCGGTGTTATTGATGGTTGTCGGCCGTCCAAAAGCTCCAAACTGAGCAGGGAAAGGCGGCTTGAATCTCGGCTGACCCGCCTTGCCTTCCAGCGACTCCAGCAGTCCTGTTTCCTCGCCACAGATATAAGCGCCCGCGCCCAAATGGGTGTGAATGTCGTAATCCACACCGCTGCCAAACAGATTGGCTCCCAAATATCCGGCTTCCCTGGCTTCCTTCAGAGCCTGCTCGAATCGTTCATAAGGTTCATGAAATTCTCCTCGAAGGTAGTTGTAACCGATGGTTGCGCCCATCGCGTACCCTGCGATGGCCATGCCCTCAATGAGAGAGTGTGGATTGTACCGAATGATGTCTCGATCCTTGAAAGTGCCCGGTTCGCCTTCATCCGAATTGCAGACCAGATATTTCTGAACAGGTGCGGTGCGCGGCATGAAACTCCACTTCAATCCTGTCGGAAAACCAGCGCCTCCGCGCCCTCTCAATCCAGAATCTTTGATTTCGTTTACGATGGATTCCGGAGATACCGATTCAGACAGGATTTTTCGCCACTGAACATAGCCCCCGGTGCTTTCGTACGCCTTCAAGGTCCAAGGCTTCTTTAAGCCGGGTTCAGGCAGACAAATTCGAACTTCCCGCGCGGTCATGGCAGAGCATCCAAAATTTCGTTGATTTTCCGGGGAGTGAGATTCTCATGATACTCGGTATCGATCAGCGCTGCAGGCGCACCGCCACAGGCTGCAAGACACTCGACCTCCTGCAATGTAAAGCGTTGATCTTTCGTGGTTTCACCGAATCCAATTTTCAGTTTCTCCCGCAGGTGTTTTTCAATCCCTTCTGATCCTCTCAGTGCGCACGAAATGTTGGTACAGAGACTGATTTTATGCCGACCGACGGGTTTGAGATCATACATCGTATAAAACGTCGCAACCTCAGCCACTTTGATGGGTTCGATCTCCAAGAAATCTGCAACATGTTCCATCACGTCACGACTCACCCAGCCATGCTCATTCTGTGCGATTCGAAGTGCTGCCATCACTGCCGCGCGGGCATGACCTTTCGGATACTTTTCGATCTCACTTCGGATCTCGTCCTGCGCCTGTGCCGACAGCATCAGCGGTCAACCTCGCCAAACACAATGTCCTGGGTGCCGATGATCGCCACGACATCAGCGAGCATATGCCCGCGGCACATTTCGTCAAGTGCTGAAAGATGAACAAACCCCGGAGCTCTGATCTTTAACCGGTATGGCTTGTTCGCGCCATCTGAGATCAAATAAATCCCAAATTCGCCTTTGGGCGCTTCCACGGCTGCGTAGGTTTCTCCCTCGCGAACGCAATAGCCTTCTGTAAACAGCTTGAAATGATGGATCAGAGATTCCATGTCCCGTTTCATCGTTTCTCGAGGAGGTGCGATCAACTTGGCGTCATCGATCATTACCGGACCTTGGTTTTCCTGCAGCCATTTCACGCACTGCCGGACAATGTGATTGGACTGACGCATTTCTTCCATGCGACACAGGTAACGGTCGTAGCAGTCGCCGTTGGTTCCAACGGGAATGTCAAAATCCACTTGGTTGTAGACTTCGTACGGCTGTTTTTTTCTCAAGTCCCACTCCACCCCGGAACCGCGCAGCATCGGACCTGTGAATCCTCGGGCCAGGCATTGTTCGGGCGAAACAACGCCAATGTCAACCGTACGCTGCTTCCAGATTCGATTGTCCGTAAGCAAAGTTTCATAATCGTCGACACATTTGGGAAAGCGCTCGGTAAATGCCCAAATAAAGTCCAACAGCGTTCCCTGTCGGTCCTTATTGATCCGCGCGAGTTTCCGTTTCCCGCGGTTTTTTGAAGGAGCATACTGAGGCATCGTGTTCGGCAGGTCCCTATACACTCCACCGGGCCGGTAATACGTCGCATGCATCCGCGCGCCGGAGGCAGCTTCATAGCAGTCCATCAGGTCTTCGCGCTCGCGGAAGCAGTACAGAAAGACTGTCATCGCGCCGATGTCGAGCGCATGTGCGCCAAGCCAGAGCAAATGGTTCAATATGCGGGTAATCTCATCGAACATGACCCGAATGTAGCGTGCTCTGATGGGCGGAACAACGCCCAGCAGCTTTTCGATCGCGAGCACGTAAGCATGCTCGTTGCACATCATCGACACATAATCGAGACGGTCCATGTAGCCGATGCTTTGATTGAACGGCTTGGACTCGGCCAGTTTTTCTGTAGCTCGATGAAGCAGACCGATGTGCGGATCAACCCGTTGCACAACTTCTCCATCCATTTCCAGCACAAGCCGCAACACGCCGTGCGCGGCCGGATGCTGCGGTCCGAAATTCATCGTGTAATTACGGATTTCTGTCACCGAAGCTATCCTCTCTGATGATGCGAGGCACCAATGTGCGCGGTTCTATGGTTACCGGTTCATACACAACCCGACCCTTGTCAGCGTCGTAACGCATTTCTACGTATCCGGATAACGGAAAATCCTTTCGAAATGGATGTCCGATAAAACCGTAGTCTGTTAATATTCGACGCAGGTCCGGATGAGATTCAAAAATTATTCCAAACAGATCGAATGCCTCTCGTTCGAACCAGTCGGAATTGGGCCACACCTGAATTACAGACTGAATGACCGGAAATTCATCATCTAAGAAAGTCTTTACGCGCAGCCGATGATTCAGACTGACGGACAGCAAATGATAGACCACAGCATAACGGGGACCTTGCCAGGCACGAGCCGGGTCTTCCAGCCCATACTGTGAATAATCGACGCCGCACAGATCACACAGCTGCTCAAATTTGGTGTCTTCACAGTCTCGCAATCTGGTGCAGATTTCGACTATATTTTCTCGATCGACGTCAAGCGTCAATTCATTGTCAGCCTGAACCAGTGATTGAACCTGCGGCCCCAGCAAACTCTGAATTGAGTCTGCGAGTCGTGTGATTGACGGCATGAATACTTTATTTTGCGATCGTGTGAGTGCGCTTGATTTTTCTTTGCAGCTGCAGGATGCCATAAACGAGCGCTTCGGCTGTCGGCGGGCATCCAGGTACGTAGACATCAACCGGGACGATTCGGTCACAGCCTCGCACCACTGAATATGAATAATGATAGTAGCCGCCGCCGTTCGCACAGGAACCCATCGAAATGACCCAGCGGGGTTCGGCCATCTGATCATAGACTTTTCGCAGTGCGGGAGCCATCTTGTTCACCAAGGTTCCAGCCACAATCATGACGTCAGACTGACGTGGGCTGGGACGAAAAATGATTCCGAATCGATCCAGGTCATAGCGGGAAGCGCCTGCGTGCATCATTTCGACGGCACAGCAGGCAAGCCCGAAAGTCATGGGCCACATCGCACCGGTCCTCGCCCAGTTTACTAGTTTGTCAATCGACGTAGTCACGACACCCTGGTGCATTAAATTTTCAATTGGCATGTTTTACTCCCACTCAAGCGCCCCTTTCATCCACTCATATGCAAACCCGATGACCAAAACACCGAGAAATATCATCATCGCAAAAAAACCAAACAGTCCCACACTATCTAGTGCAATTGCCCAAGGAAAAAGAAACGCGATTTCTAAATCGAAAATAATAAACAGGATTGCAACCAGATAATACCGCACGTCGAACTTCATTCGACTGTCTTCAAACGCTTCGAATCCACATTCATAGGGGGACAATTTTTCCGGATCCGGATTATGTGGTCCCATCACTCTGCCCACAAGCAGCATGGCTGCACCAAAAATCATCGCCACTAACAGAAAAATAAGAACTGGAATGTAGTTTGCTAACATGTCTAAAATCCGTTGATCATTTCTAATGCCTGATTTTGGTGCCGAAGGCCGGACTTGAACCGGCACGGCGCAAGCCACCGCCCCCTCAAGACGGCGTGTCTACCAATTCCACCACTTCGGCAAAAACAAATAAGTTGCACTATTCAGGTACTTCAGGTATTTCGCTTGAATCTTCGTCTGCTGATTCCATTTGCGGCAGTTCGGCTCCTGTCTCTGTCTCCATAATGATCTCAGTCACACTCGTTGGAGCACGCGCTCCGGTATAAATATAAGCTAGGCCCAGCGCAATGCCGAAAAATAGCGTAGCTAGCACCGCAGTGATTCTCGACAGAAAGTTCGCAGAACCGCGACTGCCGAACACCGATGAAGAACCACCGCCGAATACCGCCCCCAGATCAGAGCCGCGTCCTCGTTGCAACAGAATCAATACGATCAAAGTAATCGCGATGATAAAAAACAGGCCTAATAGAATCTTTGTTATTATTTCCATGGTTTATATAAATTTCCTTCAACCAGCCTCATTATATATTTTCAAAAATTCATCTGACTTTAAGGATGCCCCTCCGATGAGGCAGCCATCAATATCAGACTTGGCCAAAATGCTGGCTGCATTTGCTCCGTTTACGCTGCCGCCATAGAGAATTGGACAGCGTTGAGCTGATTCTGAATTCTTTTCACTGAGACGCAGCCGGATCCACTCATGTACTTCCTGAGCTTGATCTGGCGTGGCGACCTGACCGGTCCCAATAGCCCACACCGGTTCATAAGCAACAGCGAATTTCTCGAGTCTGTCTGCCGGAAACAAATTAAGTACTGCATCCAACTGTCGTTCAACTACCGCTCGGGCCTGGTGATTTTGTCTTTCAGTCAGGGTTTCGCCAACACAAGCGATGGGCACCATTCCCTGATTGCTGACGGCCAAGCTCTTTCGAGCCACTTCGGCATCGGCTTCGCCGTAATACTGCCGCCGTTCGGAATGCCCCGTTATCACATATCTGCATCCCAGCTCTTTGAGCATCGATGCTGAAATTTCACCGGTATAAGCACCACTTGGATGCTCGCTCGCATTCTGCGCTCCCAGACTTATCAAATTGGAATCAGCGATCATTTCCGACACATATTGCAAGTAAACTGCCGGTGGACAAACGACCATCTCAGCAGAAACAGACTCAGAGCCGCCTTGTAACAAATCCTGCATCAATGAACGAGCAAAGCTGCAGCTCCCATGCATCTTCCAATTTCCAACAATTATTTTCTGTCTCATAGCAATCGTAATTATCGAAACGTAAAATTTTTCGGACGTTCAGCCTTCAGGCAGGCTGACTTTGTATCAAAGAATCTTTAAGTATAGGGATTTATATACCTGACTCAGCTGAATTCAAAATTTTTTTCCGATTTTTGGGTCAAATCCGCAGTCTGCCATAATCCTATACCATTTCCCATCGCAAACTTTCACGGAAAATCAAGGCATCCCGCATTCATAGTCAAACCTATCAGCGTCCCGAATAAACCAGACTCCTTCGTTTTGCCCTTTGGTCTGCCAAAAGCGCACTCTGTTGTCTGGTCTCACGTGAGGATATTCTTAAGTGCGCCGGTGCTGCCCCGGAAAACCCGCGACGACGGATGCCAAATTTCGAACAGTCAAAAAACTATGTCTGCTAAAATTTCAAAGCTATAGGATTCGGTAATTTTTTAGCCTGTCAACGGAGAATTAACGCAAAACTGAATCCATCAACGCCAAATTCAATTAAACCAGATCTGCAAACCTTTCAAATGGGATTTCTAAACCGACTGTTCGGCAAGAGCAAGGGCAAGTCAGAATCAGAGCCAAAAGCTGATCAAGTAGAGCACGAGGGATTTTTAATTCAACCTGCACCGATGAAGCAGAAAGGAACTTACGTTACAGCGGGATACATCTATAAAGATGGAGACAGCGGAGTGCGGAAAGAACATTACTTCATTCGTGCGGATACGCACATTGACTATGAATCTGCCTGCCAGCATGCAATCTTTAAAGCGAAGCAAATTATTCGCGAATCAGGAGATCGAATCTTTAGTCGTTAACAACGATTCTAATCAATCGGGCGAATGTACTCAGGCGCGCGGGAGTTATTTCGTTGTAACTGAGTCCTGCGAGTCCTCCAAGAGATGACGAACCATTCGTTGTGCCAAAGGGTCTGGGTCCAGTTCACCCGACTGAATACGGCGAGTAAATTCCTGTATCTTTGCATGCCCTGAACTTCGAAACGCGCGTTCGATGCTTTCAGCAACAATTCGAGCGGCTGACCTGCGATTCTGTTCGGCAATCGTCCGCGTGCGTTCAAATCCATCAAGTCTTTCGATGTTTTCACAAATTTGTCGCACCAACTCGGGAATCCCTTCACCAGTGGTTGAAATAACCTTCAGCACTCGGGCGGATTTTTCGCAATGCCGCAAGGCAATCGAGTTCTTCAGATAGCTCATCGTCAGATCAGACTGCGGCAAATCAGCTTTATTGACCACGATGAAGTCTGCAACTTCAATTACACCTGCTTTGAGGGACTGAATTTCATCCCCGAGTCCGGGTGATTCCAGTACGACTACGGTGTCTGCCAGTTCAGAAATCTCGATTTCGGACTGGCCTGCTCCAACCGTTTCGACAATGATCCTGTCCCATCCTGCAGCGTCAAAAAGATCAATGATGTGTCGCGCAGTCGTTGACAGGCCACCGAGGTGACCACGCGCTGCCACAGAACGAATGAACACACCGCTGTCTTCGGCGTGCTGTGCCATTCGTATGCGATCCCCCAGAATGGCGCCCCCACTAAAGTGACTGCTGGGATCAACAGCAACAACTGCTACGGATTGACCGAGAGCTCGAAATTCCGGGATGCAGGCATCAATCAAGGTCGACTTTCCTACGCCCGGCGGACCTGTCACTCCGATCACATGAGCGCGGCCAAGATTTGAACGAATGGCCTGGAGAATCTTCTGCTTATTGCTGAGATTATTTTCGACGACGGTTATCGCCCGCGCCAGTGATTTTCGAGTCCCATCGAACAAATTGGCAAGAACTGGATTCGGACTAGTTGAGTCACCCGCGTTTTCCGACTTGGTCATACCAGAGTTTGGGGCTGTCCAAATCCGAGTTCCTGGCGAAGCAGACGTACGACTTCACCATGTGTCATGCCGGCGGATACGGCGTCTACAATCGCACCATAAATATTCTGAGATTCATCCTGTGCAGCAGCCTGAAGGCTGGCAACTGCCGACCGATAGTCAGATTTGTTTCGATTGGCCTTATATGCCGCTAATTTCTGCAGCTGCCCTGCAATTTTCGATTCTTCGGGTCTTTTCAGAGGCTTGGCCGCGACGTCATTGTCTAGTTTCTGATACTTGTTGACGCCTACAATGGTCTGTTCACCATTTTCAACCTGTTCCTGGAATCGCATTGCAGACTGACCGATCCAATGCTGCACCATTCCTTTTTCAACGGCTTTGAACATGCCGCCCGCGTCATCAATTCTGCCCAAGACACTTCTGATTTCTGACTCCATCTGGTCGGTAAGCGATTCGACGTAATATGACCCTGCGAGCGGGTCAATTACATCTGCACAATGTGCTTCTTCCCGAATAATGTTCTGCGTCGCTACTGCGATTCTTGCTGCTTCTTCCGTCGGTGCGCTGAGCACTTCATCGTAGGAATCCGTATGCAGTGACTGCAATCCCGAAAACACTCCCGCCAGTGCCTGTACCGTAACTCGAGCAATATTATTCAGCGGTTCCTGTCGAGTTAAATCGACACCCGAAGTCTGACCGTGAAACTTAAACCTCCAGGCCTTGGGGTTGTGCACTCCAAATCGTTCACGCACGGTCTGCTGCCAAATTCGACGTCCTGCTCGACATTTCGAGATTTCTTCAAAAAAGCTCAGGGAAATGTCAAAAAAGAATGTAAAGCGTTCGAGAAACTGGTTTGGGTCCTGACCTCGAGCTATACAGTCTTCCGCGTACTGAATCGCGGTCGCTAGAGTAAACGCCATCGCTTCGGCTGGCGTCGCTCCCGCCTGCTGCATATGCTGACCGACTACCGACAATGGGTTCCAGTTGGGGACATGCCTCTGACAAAAATCAATGTGATCAACCAAAACCCTACGCGAGCCTTCTAAAGACAATCGAAAGAACATATGGTTCGCGACGTAGTGCGAAATATAATCGCTTTGATTGGAGGTTCCGGTTACATGCTTCCAATGAATGCCTCGTTTTCTGGTAACCGCCAGCAGCAATGCAAGCAACGTGAATGGCAAAGGATCGTTAAGAGAGGTCGACAGAGCCTTGATGTCAACGTCCTTAAAACAGCGGTCCATATCAGCAACCGTATTTACCGTCACACCACAGGTGCCCAACAGTTTCGGGTCGACTTCGTCTATGTCGTAGCCCCGATAAACCGAGTTGCAGGGAATGAGGCTAACTGCCGAATTTCCTGCATCCAACAGATTTTTAAGACGCTGATTGTAATCTTCCGGCACCCCAAACCCAATCAGCTGGCGCTGACTCCAAACCCGTTCGCGATGCATCGTCGCGTAAATGCCTCGAGTCATCGGAACCTGTCCGGGATAACCGAGTTTTTCAGAAAACTCTTCTGCATTCCAATCTTCGGGGGTATACAGGGGTTTGATCGCTATGCCAGATCGATTTTTGATTTCCACTTCGTTCGGCAGCCTTTCGGCATATTCCCGTTCCCAATTTGAACGAGCCGTTTCCGGTTTTGTGACCGACAAAGTAACGATGTTGCTTTTTTTCATTGATCTACATCTCCCACTGCTTTAGCGCAAATATCCGAACATCTTTCGCGAGCAGTCCGATGAATTCAGATATTTCGTCCAATGAGCTGCCCGGATGAAATACTTTTCTTACACCAAGTGACAGCAGCTCATTTTCGTCGTCTTCTGGAATGATCCCCCCGACTACAAGTCCAATATGAGCTAAATTAGCCTCCTTAAGTGCCTGAATCAAGTCTGGAATCAGCAGGTGGTCGGTTGCCAGACTGCTAATGCCGATCACGTCCGGGTCTTCTTCTTCCGCCAGGCGTACCACTTCCTGCACGGACTGCCAGGGTGGCGTGTATACGACTTCCATGCCGCAATCCCGCAGTTTTGATGCGACAATACGACTTCCACGATCATGACCGTCCAGTCCAATCTTGGTCACAATTACTTTTGGGCGATATTCTTCGGGCAGTGTCATCACAACTGAGTCTCTTGAAATTCAAGACGGTCGGCACAAATAGTAGGAATGAATCGTTAAACAGACTAAATCATTCAGAGAGCAATTGCTTAATGATAGTTCGGATATTGTCTGAATCAAAATCGCGGCCGCCAATTGCACTATAGCGAATTTGTCCTTTTCGGTCGACAATGAGAGATGTGGGCAAAGGGCCTACTTCCCATACATGATAGGTTTTAATGTCTTCGTCGACTACGATTGGAAACTCCAGTCTAGGGATAAAAGTCGATAGAAACTTGTTGATTGTCGGCTCGTCTTCTCCTACATTTATAGCGACAACATCAAAATCACTGCGACTGTGAGAATTCCACAGTCTCTGAATCGATGGCAATTCTTCAATGCAGGGTGGACACCAACTCCCCCAGAAATTGACTAAAACGACTTTGCCGCGAAAGTCCGCTTTCTGCCAGTCCGTGTTCACCCACTGCAAGTTTTCAAATGATGGAGCCGCTCTGTTCTCGACAGCATTAAATTTGTCGTCCAGACTCTCACTCATCTGAGCGTTTGTGACAATCGGAATTACAAAAGTGCTGATCAATGCCCATACGATTAAATGCGATTTAGGAAAGTTTGGCATGGAAATTGTTTCGAACTCCTTATCCAAAACAAATTTCATATTGCTGTGTTGAGTGAGTGATTGGATTCACGAAATGTCTGTCAGCTATGTGATTTCGCCTACTCCGGACAGCAGGCTTTCCAAACTCCCAATCTCCATTTCTTTGCTTCTGATCACTTGAGCTAGGAGATCATTTGCTGACACGACCGCGATCAGCTCACCTGCTCTTACGACGGGCAGGTGCCGAAAACCCTTGCTGACCACAATCTGCATACACTCGTCAATACTCTCATCTGGATTTACAGTTTGAACATTTTCAGTCATGACTTCGGATATCAAAGTAGTTTTGGCAGATCGTCCAAGGAGACCCACTCTGCGAGTGTAATCTCTCTCACTGAAAATTCCAACTAAATTTCCTGAGTGGACTACCGGAACAACTCCGATGTTTCTTTCCGCAAGTATGTTTAATGCATCCAATACTGTATCATCAGGAGAAACTGTCCAAACAGTGCTGCCACCTCGAATTAAGGCTGAAATCGGTAACATTTTTGTCCTCCGTAATGATTAATCTGTACGCCGGGCAAAGGCGAAACTTAGGTGCTGCGATAAACCAATTCATGTCAGATTTACTTCTATTCCGTTCCCTCACTCTCCGTTAGGCCCGGCTCGAAAATTCTGCAGCTCAGCGATTTTTCAGCACTCGCTGCTTCGAGTACCGACAAAAATCGTTTCGCATCAAATTCAAACCAAATTCATCATCTGCTCCACTTTGGGAAATTCCTCAAAGCAGAATTGGCTGATTTTTCCGGTAAGTGTTGGTTTTAAGGCAAACTCTACTCTTGAATCGATAAAACTTTAAATCAATTATAAAGCTGGTAATTCCTTTGACTCAGCTGTTGAAGATTGCAGCAGCAATTCTAACTTTCGGATTTCAGTTTCGAACTGATTCTTGCAAAGAATCGTAAGTCATTGGTATCATTGTACTATGCACTTAAGCCAATTTTGACAATAATTTCGAACGCCATCTCGGTGTGAGTCAAGAACTGAATCGTTCGCTGTGAGCGGCGGTGTTGAATTGAACCAGTGATCGGTCTCGGAGCATCTCCTTATCTCGGCCGCGCGATGCACATGCTAAAATGTTCGCAACTGATTCACCAAATCGGATTTGCTTTCACAAGTTAGGTGATGTTCTACAGGATTGGGCAATGAAGTGTTCAATCTGATCATTAGAATTATTGAAATTTGGGCCGTTAGCTCAGTTGGCAGAGCAGTTGACTCTTAATCAATTGGTCCGGGGTTCGAATCCCTGACGGCCCACACATTAAGCAAGTCGGCACTTTCTCACGTCTCAACTCGGAGAATCGCAATTCTGCCCGAAGTGGCCGCGTTCTCGGTCCTTTGAATCTTAACATGGATGTCAGAACTTTTTTCAGACAAAGGCTTGTTTGATGATCCAGCGATCTATGCAAGCTGCGGTCCGTCTGTGAACTCGATCAATGCCATTCTCGAATTCACGGCAAGTTTGACGGACTGTCTTTGCAGCAGCTTCGTCTGAAACTGCAACCATCTATTCTGCCCTGCAAATTCAAAACTGATTGCGGCAGAATAGATGCAAACGACAATAAGCCTCATATCGAGCATCGAGTTCTTTATTGTTCGGAAAAGAGTGCGAATCAACCGCACCCCAATTCATATGTCTGCAGTGCTTTTGATTTCGAATGAACCACCTCGAAAATTAAATTTGAGATTTCGAATCGGTTCGCAGTGCGCGATGATCTGCTGCCGATGTTCTCAGACAGGCGCCAGCGAAAATGTGCAGTTTATTTCAGTTGGTTGATGATGGACTGTCTGAAACGCCATCGATTTTAGTCACGATGGCAGCCCATCGTATTTTAATGTTGTATTTATCTAACGGGTTGAGGTGCTGAATTCCTTCCGCATCAATGGATTCAATATCTGGATCATTTGGCGTTTCCATGTTTTGATCGTTTAAGTTTGTTTTTGAAATGAACCGAAATCAAATCGTTAGGAATAATGATGTTTCTCCTATTTGGCACATATGTAGCGTGCCATGGCCCGCCTTCAATGTGCGTCAAGGCTGACAATTGGTTCGCGTTGAGATTTCTGTACAATTTGTAGACACTGGCCAGAAGGCTATCGATTTCTGAATCAATAGCACTTTCTTGAACAAGCTGAATCGGATCAAGCCTGTATATTCCAAATGGTCGAAACGCGTAGTATATGCTTGGAATGACAGGTCCATATCTCCATGCTTGGACATAATCGTTAACCAAGGGTTTTTCGATGATCGCCAAAGTCCATCCGTGCGCCATGTACGTGAGTTTGAGCAAACGCATAATCGACATTAGTTCGCCTCGCTGCTTCGCAAGCTCAATCAGGCAGTTTGCGATTTGCCGACTGTCATATGGAGGGGACATTTTTGTCATTTTATAAAGACATCAATGTTGAAATTTACCCAAATGGCAACGGATTCACCTGCCTCATTCACGTATTTGTGACGTTTGGATTGTAACCGAACAAATGTCATTTCGAATAGACTATTTTTATAGCGCCTTTATTGTTCAGATGCGATTTTTCGTAATTCCAGACTTCTGTGTAATATCCAGATCACGATGCAGTTTCATTGAGTGCAAACCCTTCAATATAAATCCCTATCGCCTGTTGTTGAAAGATTATCAAGCACTGCATTTGCGTTCGACGGCGGACTCTGAATTATTTTTGACGGGGTTTGCACCAAAAAGCATTGGATTTTCGGCTCTTTCTGTCGGTCCACACCTAAATTGACGGTGAAAACATTACGAATCAGAAAAAAACAATTTGAGCGACGTGTCGAAGAAATTGCGGCGTACCGTTAAGAGGTAAGAAGGCTTGACTGCAACCTCTATGGCTCTTTAAATTTACCGCTAAATTCGCTTCAGAGAACATTTGATGCAGTCGAAGCGTCTGCTAATTAAACCGAGATTCTAGACCATTAAATTAGATAAGTGATTGATAATTAGTAGAAAATCGGAATCTTAACAATTAATCTACTGGATACGCTTTGACCAGTTCCAAAGCGCGTTTCTGGAACGGTGACAGTTACGTATCGAGTCGTGTTTGACGAGAACATTGCTGAATCTGTTTAGGCAGCAAAATTTCGGGTCATCCACTGTTCAGAATTCTTTTGCGCCGCATGAAGTTTTTCCGAATATAGTCAACTTGGAAGAGAGTATCGGTGAAGAAGTATATGAACGGCTTAGGAAGCGCGGGCACGATGTTTAAGTAGTGCCCAACTGGACGGAGGGTTATCTGCTTGCCATCGAACGGAACAGCAAAAACGGTCTGTTTGAAACTGGTTACGACCCGCGTGGTGCGAAAGGTGATGCGTTTCGGGCCGGTGCTTGTTGCTGTTAGAACAGATCCTTTCTTAAAATTGATGGGAACTTTTCAGCACTGAGATCAACTCGGAATATCAAATTCATGCTGTCTGCAGGCAGCTTTTACGGAGGTCTTTAACAACAGTGCTATCGTCATCGGCTCGACTCCTCCAAGCGCCAGAGTAATAGAGCCGGCGATTCATGCGAAGAAACGACGCAGTCGCCGAACTCATATGAATGAGCGTGGTTTGCCGGCCGGCGGGGGTGAAAGTTCATCGGGTGCGCACTGATGCGGTAGGTTATCAGTGCAAAGTATCGGATTAGTTGGCAGCCAAGCAGATTGGCGATGCGATTCGTGCCAGGATGTGTGGCGCGATCAGGGAGTCGACCGAAGATGCCAGGGAACAGGATTGGCAGCCACTGCAGTTGCGAGATGGTCCTGCGTCTGAGCAGGTGTGAACGTTTTGCACGCTGTACGTGATGACTGCTAAACAGAATACGTTTGAATTGGTGATTCAACCTCCCTTTAGAAATCAGAAATTCTTGTCTTTCACAACTCGCGCACCCAAATTTTCTCAAAAAAATATCTCCAATCTCGAATGTTTTTTATTCAACCAAATATCGAGGGATGCAGAAAGCGCGCGATTAGTGCAACCGCAACTCCGGCGATGACCGCCACCGGGCGCAATTCCTTCAGGCCTCGTACGGCACCACGTTTGGTGAACGGTATGAAAGCCGTAGCTGCGTGGAATTTTTTGAATTGTACGTCGCTCCCCGCGAGTTTTCTCTGGTCTTGATGCCAACACCCGATCAGGGCAAAAATAACGAAACCGCCAAAGAACGTCACGTCACTTAAGAAACCATTGGCAACCATGTGTGCGAAACCCCAGAGTCCGATACCCATAAATACCGGATGACGCGTAATTCGCTGCACTCCGACGGGCTCATCGCGAGGGACACTCATCACCGCTGCCGGACTCGGTGTTAGAATACCGGACACCACGAGCACGAATCCGATCAAATTTATCAATTCAAGTAAATATCGAATTCCCTGACTGTCAATTACCAACCATATTAACGGTCCAGAGTGGAGATTAGTGGAAGCGTAGAATACCAAAGGTGCGAAAAAAACGAATGCGAGAAGCGAATAAAAGGCAATGAATCGCTTTTCTCCAATCAACGCAACCAGTTTCGGCCGAAATTTACTACTTGAAAGCACCATGTGGCTTAGTGCGAACAGTAACCATAGGATCGCGATTACAAAAGATTCTTTCATTGGCATGCTCCAAAAGTTAAATGCTTAACCGTAGGCAACGAACAATGTACCGGCGCAGTAAATTGAGATGCCTAGTCAATGACGCAACGAACGGGTAAGTTACGGACAGTTTGAATGCAGGCAGTGACCCGCGACTCACAACATAGACCAAAGTATATTCAAATTACGTTGAGTAAAATCAATAGAAATTCATTCGAGTGCATGTTGTTTTAACCTGCAAATCTCTTAATCAGCAGAACACACTGCTTCGAAACGCGACATACGAATACCCAGGTGTTTCCCATGCTATCTTTTGGTCCATAAAATCCGGCAGGCGGCATCTAAAATGACACTCACACCACTTGGCTATTTCGCTCATTATCAAACAAATTCGGATATTTCGCACTGACTTGCTTAACGTGGGATGCCCCTGACGAATACCCGACGCTAGACGAACTCAACCAGTTTTTTTCAGCCTGAAACCGACTGACGCAACAGGAAATTTGAAAGATTGGAGACGACGCCGAATGCAGCAATCGGCTCGAATTCAATATGCCTCCATATAGGACTGTCAAAATCTAGTTGGCCACTTCAGACACCCGCTCGGTCACACGGCTGGCCGCGATGCCTGTCATGATTCAGCACGCGATGGAACACTGCCGAGATGGCGCTGGCTTCCTAGCTGCGAAATTCGTCAACGGTGTTAGCCGCCAGCACTTACAGGAATCTGCCTGTGAGTTTGTTTACCGCTCAAACGGCGGTTGTAGCAAGATCAACTGCCGAACAGACTGCTCAATGCTGCCGCTGATCATGCCGCGTATTCATTTTGAGTCAAATCTGCTGAAACACCCATAAACCCAAATTTCTCGAAATACGAGAAAGAATGCCGTTCATGTAGGGTTAGCATGGGTCGCACTTCATTCAATAGTTTTATGTTTGATAAGAGTATCGGGTACTTATTGCTTCTCTCCAATTACATTCCAATGTCTGATCCATCTCCAGCTGACAAATCTTTCATGAGTTCGATTCCATTGATGCCCCTCCTGCGCGAAAACATTCAGCGAGAGCAAGTAGAAGACGCCAAAGACTCAGATGCAGTTATGGCCCCATGAAAGTCGCTTCTAAAATAATGCTTCATATCACCCTGTGTTCGAACATCTGCTTCATAAAGTTCATCGAGCTGCGCTTGCTTTAAGTTTTCGCCCAGGTCAACTAATGAGAAAAGTTGAACTGCCCCTGGCACTTCCGTCCATAATGACAGGAGTGAATCAGGCAGTCATGCCGAGCTTGTTCGTGGTCGCAATCGCTGCCATAATTGGTGCAGGTGAACTGGGCTTTATCGTCGCTGGTGCATTGGTTCAGAGTGATGTTGGTCGTGGAGTGTTCGTCGGACTTGGAACCGCGTCAATTGCGACGATGGCCGACCGCTTGGTTCAAAAAGCAAATCAGGCAAACATGCCTTAAGGGATGCAAGGACTGCAAATTACAGAGCGTTGATCGTCACCCACATGTCGAACATGTCGTCGCCCCGGTAGCTCAGTTGGATAGAGCAGCCGCCTCCTAAGCGGCAGGTCAGACGTTCGAGTCGTCTTCGGGGCGCTTTCTCCTTACTGATAAAGCGCGTCTCTGCGAAGATATCCGGATGAATTCGAGATTTTGAAGTGCGTTGATCTCGAGCAGCCTCGAAATTTTCTAGTTTAGAAAATTCCCGGGTCAATTGGAAGAAGCAGGATAAATAAATTGCACTAAATGCGACGAAGCATGATGAATGCGAGAAGCGTGAAAACCAACAAAGTGCCAAACGTGCCTATAGAAGGTGTCAACCCGTTTAGAATTACGACGTAACCTGCAGACTGCTGAATTGCAAAATAAATTAAACCGAAAATCAGCCCGACCAATGCGAAGTGAGCGCGGCTCAGACCGCGACGTATGCGGAAAGTAAAAATCACTGAAAATAGAGCCATCACAATAACAGACAGTGGAATTACGATTCGATTCCAAAATGCAAGCTCAAAAAATTCAGTTTTCAGTTGATTGGTCTGCAGGAATTGAATGACAGAGTGCAGCTGGTCGATTCGCAACTGAAATGGATCGCTTTCCTGCGCACCTAAAATTTTGAAATCCAGTGAGGACTCAAATTCCATGCTGTCACTAAACTGTCTATCCACCCCTGAATCAGTCAGCGTAGTTTCCACTACTTGATCCAGTTTGATTGAATCAACATCGTCATGAATCGAAGCATGACGAGCGCGCACATAACGGGCTAACTGTCCAGTTTCATCAAATTCATAAATCCAAACACCTGCAATGCTGTCCCGCTTGGAAATATTGTCGAAATACATGAACTGATTTCCATTGCGCACCCATCGACTGAAATCGCCAATTTGACTGTCCGAATCAAGCCCTCTATCTGCCATGATGCGCGACCTGGCGGTTTCGCTCATTGGCACTACACTTTCACCCCATAAGAATACAAAAAGAGAAAAAATAACGGAATACGCAGCTACGATGGTGGTGATCTGAATTTTTGACAGTCCTCCGGCCTGCAGCGCCACGAAACCGAGATCTCTAGAGAACCCTGCGAGAGCAACTGTCGTTCCGATCACGAAAATCATGGGAGACAACTCGTACAGCATTGTCGGAACTGACGTTCCCAATACTTTAGCAATGTAGATCAACTGAGCATCTCCTTGCGTGCTTTGGACTAAATCCAAAAGAGCTAAAAACATATAAACCGCCAATAGCCAAATCGCCGACAAAAAGATTTTCCCGAAAATCAATCGTCCAATACATCGTCCAACGATACTTGCGATAAACATCATCTTGAACGAACTGAAGCTGAAAGTCGAACTCTGATAAAAGTCGTGATGTGATGCCGCATGTACATCCAGGTGATCAGCAGGATCATCGCGAGATGAGGCAACCAAAGAACCGAAACGGTATGATGTTGTCTGATGTAATCCGATAGAAATCCCAATACGCTGTTGTAGAGAAAGTAAATTACGATGGCATTTAGTAAATGCCATCCCACTCGGGAAGACAGTTTCAGGGTGCCAATTACAAAACCTAGCATAACGACGACCGCAATCGTAACCACTTTGGAAAGCCGCCAGTGCAATTCCGCATAGTCAAGTCTGTCATCGGATCGAATTAGTGACAATAGGGACTTTACCTGTGGATCAAGCGTAGAAATATTAAAGTTATCTACCGGGATCAGTTCTTCATAAGAATCAAAGGACGCTGTCTCATATGTTTCCGTATCAGAGAACAGCTTGATTCTGCTTCCATTTGAGATTTCAATTAACCCACTCGCCTGTTCGATGTCGAATTCATAACCACCGTTCTGAGCAACAATAATTTCTTGTTGATTTGGTCTGACTTTCAAATAAAACAAGCGCATCACTCCAGGCATTTCCGAATCATCTTCCATGCTCAGGAAAACAACACTCGGTTTGGTTCCAACAGATAGAAATGTTCCCGGCACGAACGGTGCCGAAGCGGTCTTTACCTGATAGCTGTCCAGCTCCTGTTCGAACTTCCGCTCCGCAAATGGGCTCACAATACAGGAAAGAACCACTACAATTGTTGCGGCTGCAATTGCGATTTGCGACGCGACGCTCATGTATCGTGCGGGACCGATTCCCGCTGTTGCATAAATTGTGATTTCGTTATCTCGGTGCCAGCGGAACAGCACTAGCAGGATGGCCATAAATAGAACTGGGGTGAACACGATATCCAAATACGTAATCATCTTGTACATCAGCAGTGAGCCGAGACCATCCACTGGCAACTGACCCTTAACCGCTCGACGCAAAAGAGCAAGAAATTTTACGATCACAAAAATTCCCAAGGTCAGCACCATGACCGCGGTACAGAAAAAGACCGTTTCCTTGATTAAACTTTTTTCAAATGTTTTCACGGCAGCTGATTCAGATTGATGGCTTCAGAAATTCTATTCTAATTCAAGTATCAAACAAAACTCGGAGTGAAAACCGCGATTGACTTAAATTGCTGCATGCCTTCATTTGAAACGAGTAAGTTTTTGCAATTCAATCCGTTCTGGCCTCGTGAAACAGAACAAAACCCACGTAATATTGTCAAATGTTGAAGCAAGTCGATTGTTACCGGAAAAGAATTCGCTGAACTGTGTGATTGAGTTCATCTGATAAAATTGATCTGTCGCACATCCTTTCTTTTAGAAGAATCAACACTGTGATCGTTGAGGTACCAAACTATGTCTGTAAAATTTAAAGCTAAACACCTGCGTTCTTCCAATTGCTCAAGCGGATATGTCATCGTTGGGATATATGACAACGATGATTTTACGTCTTCCGCGGGTGCAGTCAACAGCAAGGCGAATGGGCTGATTGAATTACTCTTAGCGAATGAGGATCTTGCCAAGTCCGTTGGCAGCACGATTCTGCTTCCCGTTGTTTCAGGAATCGACGCAAAAAGACTGTTCATAGTTCGATTGGGACCGAGAGACAAGTTCGATGCAACACAGTTCAACAAATCTATCGGAGGAGTTGCCGCACGACTGTCCTCACTTTCGGCGGACAGTGTTTCGTTTTTTATTGACGACATGAAGGTGCAAGACCGCGATTTGGCGTGGACGGCTCGCCGCACTGTTGAACTGATCAGTCAGCATCTTTACAAGTTCGATCAGCTGAAGAAAAAAAAGAACGGAGAATCGACGGCAAAGTGGAAAATCGAACTCGCTTCTGAATCTGAAGATCACATTGACAGCATACGCGATGGTATTCGAATCGGCAAAGCGATCAGTAAAGGCGTGAAGTTTTCTCGAGACTTAGGGAACCTGCCAGGCAACATCTGCACTCCAACTTATCTGGCTGATGTGGCGAAAGGGTTAAGTGGGTACGACGGCATCACTGTTGAAGTGCTCGAAGAAGAGGATATGGAAGAATTGCGTATGGGAGCGCTGCTTTCCGTATCAAGAGGAAGTCGCGAGCCCGCAAAACTGATCATTGTCAAATACGATGGCGGACCTGCCGACGAAGCGCCCACGGTACTGGTTGGAAAAGGGCTGACCTTCGATGCGGGAGGCATATCAATCAAACCTTCCGCAGCAATGGATGAAATGAAGTTTGACATGTGCGGGGCAGCTGGCGTGCTGGGTGCTCTGCTTGCGGCGGCAGCTTTAAAATTGCCGATTAACGTGGTTGGGGCCATCGCCAGCAGCGAAAACCTGCCCGATGGAGCGGCGAACAAACCCGGTGACATCGTCAGGAGCATGGCTGGAACGACAATCGAAATCTTGAACACGGACGCTGAAGGAAGACTCATCCTGTGTGACGCCCTGACTTATATTGGCAAATACAACCCGGCAGTGGTGATTGATGCGGCAACGCTTACCGGTGCCTGTGTAATCGCACTCGGCCACTTTCCAACCGGCCTGTTCAGCAATGACGAATCTTTGGCGGAAGAACTGATCGCTGCGGGCAATATGAGTGATGACCGCGTGTGGCCACTGCCAATATGGGAAGACTACCAGTCCATGCTGGACAGCAATTTTGCAGATGTCGCAAATATTGGCGGCAAGTATGGCGGCGCGATTACAGCCGCCTGTTTCCTGGCTCGTTTCACGAAAGATTATCGTTGGGCTCACCTGGATATTGCTGGAACCGCCTGGAAATCCGGAAAAGAAAAAGGCTCGACTGGCCGACCGGTAAGTCTGTTTGTACAATATCTGCTGGACCGGTGCAACAGTTCGACATAGGCCATTGGCGGAGCGGTAAATGACGACTCAAGTTGCTTTCTATCAGCTTAGATCGCGTCAGCCGAATGGAAAATTTCGTTTGGCCTGCCATATCGTAAATACAGCATTTCAGAAAGGTCACAATGTGTACATTGCGGTAGACGATGAGTCTCAATGCACTTACTTCAATGAATTGCTCTGGACATTTTCACAAAACAGTTTTGTTCCTCACACCATTTATTCCGCAAAAAGGTCGATTGACACCGAGAAATTTCCGGTGATCGTAAGCTGCGTCAGACCGCCTCATATGTTTAATGATGTATTGGTTACGCTGCGCGACGAGGTCCCGGAATTTTTTCAGCAGTTTTCTCGAGTCGCTGAAGTGGTCGATGCGGATGAACGAGACATGCATAAAGCGAAACTGCGTTCAGAAACATATAGGTCGATACTCGGTGCAGCGCCCGAATCTCATTTGATTTCAAGATCCGTCTGATGTTTTGAATCTCAACTTTAATCAACCGAAGATCTCTCCATGAACAATGCAACGCTTTCCAGTGCTTTTGATCCTCATTCACTGGAACAAAAAATTTATCAGCTTTGGGAGGATCGCGGCTATTTTGCTCCAGGGGGAGCTGGCGCACCTTACTGCATCATGATTCCACCACCCAACGTGACTGGAAGCCTGCACATGGGCCATGCATTCCAGAACACGCTGATGGATGCACTGATCCGCTATCATCGCATGAAAGGTCGGAATACTCTCTGGCAGGTTGGAACCGACCACGCGGGCATCGCAACTCAGATGGTGGTGGAGCGTCTGCTCCATATGGAAGGCAAGACTAGAAATGATCTAGGGCGAAAACAGTTCATTGATCGAGTCTGGGACTGGAAAGCCAATTCAGGTGGAACGATTACGAATCAGCTTCGCAGATTGGGGGCTTCCTTAGACTGGTCGCGCGAACGGTTTACGATGGATGACGAACTGTCAGCGGCTGTGCAGGAAGTCTTTGTACAGCTCTATGGGGAAGGTTTGATTTATCGCGGCAAGCGGCTTGTCAACTGGGACCCGGTGCTGATGACTGCGATTTCTGACTTGGAAGTCATCTCGGAGGAAGAAGATGGTTCACTGTGGCATTTCCGATATCCGATTGCTGATTGTGATGAACATGTGGTCATAGCCACCACTCGACCCGAAACCATGCTGGGCGATACCGCAGTGGCAGTGCATCCAGAAGACAACAGATACTCGCACTTGGTCGGAAAAACAGTGCATCTGCCTTTAGTCGGACGAAAGATTCCAATTATTGCCGATAACTACGTCGATCCCGAATTCGGTTCTGGATGCGTAAAGATTACGCCTGCTCACGATTTCAACGACTATGTGGTTGGAAAGCGCAACAACCTCGATGTCATTAATGTGATGACATCAAAAGCTGAAATTGAGCTGCCGGACAGTGCCTATCATGGTCTTGACCGAACAGCTGCGCGTAGCAAAATACTTGAAGATTTAGAGATGCTGGGGTTGATCGAAAAAGTCGAAAGCCACAAGTACATGGTGCCTCGCGGAGATCGAACGGGTCAAATTATTGAGCCCTTTCTGACCGATCAGTGGTTCGTCCGTATGAAACCTTTAGCTGAACCGTCGATCGAAGCGGTTCAAAACGGGACGATAAAATTCGTACCTAAAAACTGGGAACGAACGTATTTTGACTGGATGGAGAATATTGAGGATTGGTGCATCTCCCGACAAATCTGGTGGGGGCATAGAATTCCAGCCTGGTATGACGAAGAAGGAAATGTTTTCGTCGCAAGCTCAGAGGAAGAAGCGACACAGCAGGCGAAAGAGTTTTGGAACGGAAGGAATGTTCGCTTAAGGCAGGACGAGGATGTACTGGATACCTGGTTTTCTTCGGCTCTCTGGCCATTTTCAACGCTCGGCTGGCCTAAACAGACTGACGAGCTGGCTACGTTCTATCCGACCAATGTCCTAGTCACAGGATTTGACATCATATTCTTCTGGGTTGCGCGGATGATCATGTTTGGATTGAAATTTGCAGAGGACATCCCATTTCACGAAGTGTACATTCACGGCTTGGTTCGAGACTCGGAAGGTCAGAAAATGTCCAAGTCGAAAGGCAATATCCTTGACCCTCTCGATCTGATCGACGGCATCGATCTTGAAAACCTCCTTAAAAAACGGACAACCGGCCTGATGCAGCCTGAACTTGCGCCGAAAATCGAATTGGCGACTCGACAGCAGTTCCCGGATGGGATAGGCGCCTACGGAACTGACGCTTTAAGATTTACGTTTGCTCGACTCGCGACGCAAGGCAGAGACATTCGTTTCGATCTGGGAACCATTGACGGATATCGAAAGTTTTGCAATAAATTATGGAATGCAGCGCGTTTTGTAATGATGAATACGCAACAGGCGGACATTTGCGACTTAAGTGATCATCAACCCCGGACCACTGCTGAAAAATGGATTCTTTCGGAGCTGCATGCCGCAACGGAGGAAATCGAAAAGGCAATTTCAGTTTATCGTTTCGATCTGGCTTCAAAACAGCTGTATGAGTTTATCTGGAACGAGTATTGTGCGTGGTTTATTGAAATTTCAAAAATCATGCTCAGACAAGATTCGCTGAATCCTGACATCGCCCGTTCGCTGCGTAAGTCTCTGCTGTTCGTGCTGGATGCTTCGGTCCGACTGCTGCATCCGTTCATGCCTTTTATCACCGAAGAGATCTGGCAGCGAATTCACTCCGAAAATCATGAACGATCCATTATGTTCGAGGCTTATGCAGCTGGTTCGAGTTTGACGGCAGATGCCGAATCATCGAAACAAGTCAACTGGCTGAAGTCCGTTGTAACCGCAATTCGGAATCTGCGCAGTGAAATGAACATAAAACCTGGGCGTCGAGCATCTGCTTTTTTTGAAAACGCATCCGACCTGGACCTCAAATTTCTGGGACAGCACGAATGGCTGGTTCGGGAGCTGGCAAAACTGAAGTCATTTGAAAAGCTGGATTCATCAATCAAGAAGACTGATGCTTCCTCTACCACTTTCACGGCGCTTGTAGGTGACATGCGAATTTTACTTGCGGCGGATGATCTGGGAGATGTTGAAGAACGAACCAAACGACTCGAAAAAGAAATTGCAAACACAATGACTGCGATTAAGAAATCGGAATTGAAGCTGAGCAATCAGCAGTTTTTGACGCGTGCACCTGTAAAAATTGTGGAAAAAGAGCAGGTTCGCCTATCTGCTCTTCAAAAATCTCTATCTGAGATTCAAGCTCAGCGTGAAAAACTGAATCGGCTGCTAACGGCATCTTGACAAAGAATAGTCACTCTGTTCAAGCGCATGCTCATTCAATCCGGTTTGGCTGGCTGTGTCACCTTTCAGAACAGCACCAATTCAGCAATGCCATTCATAACCCTTAGACACAAATCATGAAAGAGACGATGAAAGCCGTGGTTCTCACTGGACACGGCGGATTGGACAAACTGAAATTCCGCGGTGACTGGCCAAAGCCTGCCGTCCGCTCCAATGAAGTCCTCATCCGCGTTCAAGCCTGCGGCCTGAACAATACTGACGTCAATACCCGCACCGCCTGGTATTCAAGAAGCGTCGAGGGGGCCACCCGTGAAGATGCATCGGACGCTGCAGATGAAAAGGATGCTGCTTGGGGTGGTTCGGTCCTCACATTTCCTCGCATCCAAGGTGCCGACGCCGTGGGAATCGTTGCTGACGCAGGACCCAACGTTGATCCTTCAATGTTGGGAGCAAGGGTGATGATCGATGGTTGGTTACGCGACTGGAATGACCCAATGAACCTGGATAAGTGCGGTTATTTCGGAAGTGAATGCAATGGTGGATTCGCTGAGTTTGCAACCGTTGACCATAGAAATGTTCATCCTGTCAAAAGTGCGCTATCAAGCGCAGAACTTGCAACTTTCTCCACTTCTTACAACACCGCCGAAAATATGCTAAGCCGCGCGAATGTAACGGAAGATGATACAGTTTTAGTGACAGGAGCATCGGGAGGCGTTGGTTCAGCATTGATTCAGCTGGCGCGTCGCCGCGGTGCACGCGTCGTCGCAATGTGCAGTGCAGGCAAAGCCGAACAAGTTGCTGCAATCTCTCCAGATGCAGTGATTCCCCGCACGTCTGCCAACATTCAGGCAGAACTTCTTGAAGCAGCTGATATTGAAACTGTGACTGTGGTTGCCGATATAGTTGGAGGACCTAGTTTCCCAAATCTGATCAAAGTATTGGCTCGCGGTGGCCGGTATACTTGTGCGGGAGCGATCGCCGGGCCGACCGTAAACTTGGACCTGCGTGACCTATACCTTCGCGACCTGAGCTTCTATGGCTGTACTGTTCCTGCTTTAAACAACTTTGCGAATGTCGTCCGCTATGTCGAACAAGCTGAAATTCAGCCGCTGTTAGCCGCTGTATTTCCGCTTGAGCGGCTGCACGAAGCGCAGAAGCTTTTCGTTGCGAAAAAACACGTCGGCAATATTGTCGTTGAAATCTGAGGAAGTCGGCTCACGACTGCTGGGAATCAGGGTTTACGCCCTCTAAAGTTTGTCGGGCGCAGTTCACCGGCGTCAACTGCCTTCATTTTCAACGTTGAACTGCGTAATCTCGCGTTTGCCATTTCCTCGCCAAACAATTCAGCGAAACGGCCTTGATTGTTTCCGCTCACTGTTGCAATTTCATCACGAACAGCTCGCTTGTACCACTGATTTCGATCAGTCATGCGCACTGATTCAAAACCAGTTTCAATTAAAAGTTCCTCCATTTCAGAACTCGTCCAGAAGTAAAAATCCACCTTTGCAAAATCAAGCCATTCCTTGACTCGCTCGGACTGGCCGGCGCCGTCACTGCCCAGCCAGTCACCTCCAACCAGAATGCCTCCTGAACGAAGAATGCGAAATATATCTTGGTAAATTTTCCGTTTATCCTCAATGTGAACTATCACATCCCTCGTGAAAACAACCTCAAACGATCCGTCACAGAATTCAAGCCGCCCCGGTGTCGCCAGCCTGTACTCAATCTGCTCAGATGAATATCCGATGAGCTCCGCATCTTTTGCCGCGCGGGTTATCAATTGATCTTCTACATCAATTCCGACGACCTTGCTCGCTCCATACTGACTGACCAACAATCGATCAATGCCACCGATTCCGCATCCTAAATCCAAGACTCTTTTGCCGCGAACATCAGTACCCTGCAGCACCTGTTGAATTTCTGCCGGCCCTCCTGGAGATAGAAAACCCTCTCCCCACAGCCATTCCAGACCCCTTACAAACTGATCACTATACGACATTCCAACTGCTCAACTGGATTGATGAATCTGAATGAATTTTGTTCAGTGACTGCACGCCAGCTCAGAGATGCCCGAAACCTGGTGCTGGAGCTTACGATATTTTTCGATAGTTCTGGTTCGCCACCGCTTGTTCATATATTATACTCAACGAACTTGGCAGCTGAACCGGTATGCTTCTGCGCGTCTTTCACGAATATAAGTCCATCCCATTGAATACTTAAAGGAGAAGAATTTTGGAGACCGGAAAGTTAGAACAGCGCATGAAAGCTGGAGATTTTATACTAACCTGTGAACTTACCCCTCCAAAAGGTATTGATCTAACAACACTATTTGCAAAAGCGGATCTGTTGCGCGACAAAATTGACGCGTTCAATCTGACAGAATCTCATTCGGCAAGAATGGCAATGGATCCAGTTGCCGTCGGTCATCTGCTGTTAGACCGAGGAATTGAGCCGATTGTTCAAATGACATCGCGCGATAAGAACCGAATTGCTATTCAATCCTCAATGTTGGGAGCGGCGGCTCTCGGCATCCGAAATTTAGTGTTCATGGGAGGTGACCCTCCAAAGAATGGAGATCATCCGGACGCAAAACCAGTATTTGACCTCTTTGCCTCACAGCTGCTTGACGCCGCGGATGCATTGAGATCAGGTACTGACTACATGGGCATTGCTCTGTCGGGGACACCCGAATTTTTTGTCGGTTCCGTTGTAAATCCCGGGTCTCCCAACCCAAAGGTGGAAATTGAAAACATGCATCGCAAAATTGACGCGGGAGCAGCGTTTCTGCAGACGCAAGCTGTCTATGACGTCACTCAGTTTTCCAAGTTTATGAAAATGGCGGGTTCCGTCAGCGTTCCCGTTTTGGCGGGATTGATTCCAATTAAATCCGTGAAAATGGCTCAGTACATGAACAAACGAGTGCCAGGCATCAATGTGCCAGATTACTACATTGACAAAATTGCCGCACATGGTAAAGATAAGGAACGAGTCATTGAAACGAGCCATCGGATTTCAACTGAAATTGCAAAAAGCCTGAGGCAGGAAGCAAGCGGAATTCATATCATGGCCATTGGATGGGAAGATAAAATTCCCACTATTTTGAACGAAGCCGGCATTACCCGGTGAGGTACAGCCTAAAGATAAGGCATTGAGTATGGCAATTCTGCACGTTATGAACGTTCAGAGCTGAAATTCCGCTTGCTGTGCAACGTCATTCAGCCAATTCCACAGATATTCTGCAAAACTTCGCTTCACTATTAAATCAATGGTTTGAACGTCTGATTCGTGTTTCAGTACGGTGACTGGAACACGGGCCATGACTGTTTGGACACAGTCTCCCACCGAAAAAACACTTGGATGCAAGTCATAGCTGATTCCACGACTCAGCAAATCTGCCGCTTTTGGTCCGGTTACCCGAATGACCGTCTGAGCATTGGTTACATCCACCCACGTCGCAAATCGTTTCGACACAACCTCAACGAGCTTTCCCATCACTTCATGCGAAATGAACAGCTGTGACAGAACCAGCCACTCATCAGGTCCTAGCCACGCTACTAAAACATCGTTCGAAATAATAAAAGTGTTCGGAGCAGCTGGCACATCAGAACCGAACGATTTTCGAAACTTCGTCTTGGTTTTCTCATCATCCCGCTGAAGCCGAATGATGCAATGACAAAGCTTGGACAGCTCTTCTAAGGTGACGCCGTCAAACTCAGCTCTGGGCATTTCTTCTCCGCCAAGGGGAGCGAGCGGAGAAACCATTGGGATTCGGCTAGACATTCTGTCGTTCTCCCGTCGCATCATAAAACACAGGACTGGTTATCTCCACTTCCTCGGAATCGCCACCCAGTAAAACGGCAAATATTTTCTGCCCCTTTCTGGAGTGCCCGCCTCTGACAACAGCAAGTGCGATGGACCGCCCCAGCGCTGCACTCCAGTAACTTGACGTAACGTGGCCGATCATCGGAACGGGAGGATCATCCTTGGGTTCTTCCACCAGCTGGGCTCCTTCGGGCAAAACCAAGTTTGGATCGTCGGTCAGCAATCCTACGAACTGCTTCCGATCTCCTCGGGCACAGTCAGAACGGGACAAAGAGCGTTTGCCTAAACAATCTTTATTCTTCGATACGATCCATTTCATTCCCATATCGAACGGAGTCATAGAGCCATCGGTATCCTGCCCGACAATGATGAATCCTTTTTCAGCACGAAGCACGTGCATCGCTTCGGTGCCGTACGGTGTGATGCCAAATTCATATCCGGCATCAATGACCTTCTGCCAAACATAAAGACCGTATGCTGCCGGGACGTTGATTTCATAACTGAGTTCGCCCGTAAAGCTAATTCTAAACACTATTGCCTTGACACCTGCCACCGAACAGTTTCTGAATGTCATGAATGGAAATTCATCGTTGGATGCTTTGAGCCTAGGAGCAAGCTTTTGAAGAACGGCCCGCGATTTTGGGCCTGCAATCGAAATCACCGCCCATTGTTCAGTAACTGACGTGAAGTACACCTTCATCCATGGCCACTCGGTCTGGCGCCATTGTTCCATCCACAAAAGTACGTGGGCAGCGCCACCTGTAGTGGTTGTCATGTGATAGTGATCATCGGCAAATTTTGCGGTTACGCCATCGTCCATTATCATGCCATCTTCACTCAGCATAAGTCCATAACGACAGGTGCCAGCCGCCAGATTCGACCAAGAGTTGGTGTAGACATAATTCAAGAACTCAGCAGCATCTGGGCCAAAGATATCAATTTTGCCAAGCGTGGAGGCATCAAGAACCGCGACTTTCTGGCGCGCATGCAGGCACTCTCGATCAACTGCATCCTGCATTGATTCACCTTTATGTGGATAATACCAGGGGCGCTTCCACTGACCCACATTTTCAAACAGAGCATCGTGCTCAGCATGCCACGCATGCATCGGGGTTTTTCGAACGGGATCAAAAAACTCCGGACCAATTTCTCGCCCTGCCAATGCTCCGAAAGTAATGGGAGTGTACGGAGGGCGAAAGGTAGTCGTGCCTGTTTCAGCCAAATCTTGGTCCAATGCCTGGGCAAGAATTGCCATACCGTTGATATTGCCCAATTTACCTTGGTCTGTACCAAATCCCAGAAGCGTGTATCGCTTAACGTGTTCGATTGAACGATAGCCTTCAGCCGCTGCGAGAAAGATATCTTCCGCAGTTGTGTCATTCTGAAAGTCGACAAATCGTTTTGTTCCAAGTCTCGACTCTTCACACGGAACCAGCCAGATCGGCTGAATTTCATAATCAGCATGCTCTTCGATTGCGATGGGTTTCAAGTCGACTCTTTTGGAAGTGGCACAGCCGGCGGCAGCGGCTGCCGTTTCACCGGCCTGAAAGCCCTCTTCAATCGCCAAGTCAATTCTAAACTGCGCATTGGCGGCACCTGCGCATGCTTCCTGCTGTACAGACTCTCCTGGAATAAAGCAGGCTTTGGTCTGATCAAAAGTGGGTTTGGCGCCAGACTGGGCATGCAGGTGAATTGCCGGACTCCATCCTCCAGATACCGCCAGCAAATCGCAGTCCTGCGCAGACACAGAATCATTTTGAATCTGCAAGTCCTGTGACAGGCGCGCAATCTCTACGGACTGCAGTCTGTTTCGACCTTTTGAATTAATCACAGCAGCACCTGTGATGACGGTTACACCTCGACTCTCCAACTGCATCTGCAGCTCACCGGGACCTCTTGGACGAACATCCACAACAGCTTTCAATTCAATATTCGCTTCCAATATGTCAAATGCAGCCTGATAAGCAGAATTGTTGTTCGTGAATACGACTGCGGATGATCCAGGCTTGACTCCGAATCGATGAATGTACTCCGATACCGCGGATGCAAGCATTACCCCTGGAACATCATTATTCTTAAACACAATCGGACGTTCGATTGCACCGGTGGCCAAAACCACCTGTTTCGCGCGAACTTTCCAGATTCTCTCGCGCACGCAATTGGGAGCCGGTTCCGGCAGATGATCCGTCACCCTCTCGTTGATCAAGAGAAAATTGCTATCGTAAAAGCCCGCTGCGGTACTTCGAGTCAAGATTTGCACTTGGGATGATTCCGTCAGTGAAGACGCGATGTCATCCACCCACGACTGAGCAGCAGGCGAAGAACTTCTGAGGAGTCCGCCACCCAGCTCATTTTTCTCATCTGCAATGATGACCCGAGCTCCGCGTCGTGAAGCGCTGTAGGCTGCAGACAACCCGGCAGGACCACCTCCCACAATCAGAACATCACACCATGCGTTAATTTTCTCGTAGCGGTTCGGGTCTCGGTTCAGCTCGTCATTCGTTTCAATCCCAGCAACACCGAATCCAGCGGCTTTACGGATGAATTTTTCGTAGAACTTCCACCCACCACTGGGGGAAATGAAGGTCTTGTAGTAAAAACCGGCTGGAAACAATGGTGCGGTCCAGTTAGAAATATAACCAACATCGTATTTCAACTGAGGCCAGCAGTTCACGCTCGAAGCAGCCAGACCCTCATAAATTTCAGTTTGGGTAGCACGCAGGTTGGGAGTTGTCTGTTCGCCGCGGTCGATCTGCAAAATCGCATTCGGCTCCTCAGGACCACTGCCTACAATCCCTCTCGGTCGGTGATATTTGAAGCTTCGCGCTACCAGACTCACTCCATTGGCAAGTAAAGCCGAGGCAACCGTGTCACCTTCAAAACCTTCGTAAGATGTTCCATTAAATTCAAAATTAACCGGCTTGGAACGGTCGATGCGTCCACCGTTTTTGCGGCGAAATGGCTGGTTCACGATTCATCTCCCGGAATCGGGTCGGTTGGTCTGTAGCTGGCGCCGAATTTATAAGTTACCGTATTGCGTTCAGCATTAAACCATCGCCTGCAGCCGCCGCTGTGATACCACTGTTCGCGCTGATCTCCTTTCGTGTTCTCGCGCATAAACAGATAGTCGGCCCATTCGGCATCAGTCAGCATGTCAGGATTTTCAGGTCGAACGATGTGCGCTTCGCCACCGTAGCTGAATTCGGCTTCTTCGCGCAGGCCACACCAGGGACATCGAATCAACAGCAAAGTGATTTCCTCATATATTCAGTTTGTCAATGTGCAACACCAGCTGCACCGTGTTCATCGATCAGCGCACCTGAAACAAAGCGTTCCAGGCTGAATGGCGCATTCAGTTCATGCGGCTCATCTCGGGCAATCGTATGCGCAAAAACCCAACCCGAACCTGGAGTCGCCTTGAAACCACCGGTTCCCCAGCCGCAGTTGAAATACAGACCGAACACGGACGTCTTGCCAATGATGGGGCAGGCATCAGGACAGATGTCGACTATGCCGCCCCAGTGCCGAAGCATTCGAACCCTGCTGAAAATTGGGAAAAGCTCCACAATGGCCGCAACGTTTCCTTCAATTGTAGATACGCTGCCTCTCTGTCCATAACCCAAATAGGAATCAACTCCAGCTCCGACGACAAGTTCTCCCTTATCGGATTGACTGATGTAACCGTGAACGGCGTTTGACATGACAACGGTATGCAGTATCGGCTTGATGGGCTCCGAAACCAAGGCCTGCAGAGGATGGCTTTCAATTGGCATTCGCATTCCCGCCAACTCTGCCAGCACACTTGAGTGCCCTGCGACAACAACGCCAACTTTTGCTGTTTTGATAAATCCTCGAGATGTTTCGAGTCCTGTAACAACACCGCGGACTCGCTGGATTCCAGTGACCTCACAGTTTTGGATGATATCCACGCCCAGAGCATCTGCAGCTCTTGCAAATCCCCAGGCGACTGCATCATGACGGGCAACACCACCGCGTGGCTGAAAAGAAGCGCCCAGAATCGGATAACGCGCATTCGGAGAAATGTCGATGATCGGCACCAATCGCTTAATTTCTTCCGGTGAAAGAACTTCACTGTCAATGCCGTTGAGCCGATTCGCGCAAGACCGCCGATAGATGTCTCTCATGTCCTGCAGGTTGTGCCCCAGGTTCATCACCCCTCGCTGACTGAACATTACGTTGAAATTCAGTTCCTGCGAAAGGGATTCCCACAGCACCAAGGATTTTTCGTACAGGTGCGCCGCCTCATCCCACAGATAGTTGGAGCGAACGATGGTGGTGTTGCGGCCGGTATTGCCCCCTCCTATCCATCCTTTTTCCAATACGGCAACATTGGTGATATTGTGTTCGGACGCGAGGTAATAAGCCGTGGCGAGACCGTGTCCGCCACCACCTACAATGACAACATCGTAAGCGGATTTAGGTTCCGGTTCTCTCCACGCTGGAGACCATTTCTGATGCTTGTTGACTGCATGACGAGCCAGACTGAAGATGGAGTACTGTTTCATCTATTTCCCATCAAAATATCAACAGAGACAGTGTTTCTACTGATACACAGGATAGCGGCCACACAGTTCCTTGACTTGCTCTTTGATGTCTTTAACCGTCGTTTCGTTATCGATGTCATCGAGAATATCACACATCCAGTGTGTCAAAATTCGCATTTCTTCTTCTTTGAATCCCCGCGTTGTAGAAGCAGGAGACCCAATTCGCAGCCCGCTCGTGACAAATGGTGAACGCGGGTCATTCGGAACGGTATTCTTGTTCACCGTTATGTTCGCGTCACCCAAAGCTGCGGCTGCATCCTTACCTGTAATATTTTTGTCGATCAAATCGAGCAGAAACAGGTGATCATCGGTTCCATCTGAGACTATTTTGTATCCACGGTCCATGAATGTTGACGCCATGACTCGAGCATTGCTTATCACCTGCTGCTGATAAACTTTGAACTCCGGTTCGAGCGCCTCTTTAAATGCAACGGCTTTGCCTGCGATCACATGCATCATGGGACCTCCCTGACCGCCCGGGAACACAGACGAAGCGAGTTTCTTTTGAACTTCAGGATTTTTTCGAGCTAGAATCATGCCACCTCTTGGCCCGCGCAGAGTCTTGTGTGTTGTAGTGGTGGTGACGTCAGCGATCGGAACCGGATTCGGGTAAAGACCGGTAGCGATCAGTCCCGCGACGTGAGCCATGTCTACAAACAGATAGGCGCCAACCTCATCAGAAATTTCACGAAAACGATCCCAATCCATGATTCGAGAATAAGCCGAGAAACCAGCAATGATCATTTTGGGTTTGTGTTCCAAGGCTAGTTCTCGAATCTGTTCGTAATCCGCGATGCCTTCAGAATCAACTCCATAAAGCACCGAGTTGTAAATTTTTCCGGAGAAGTTCACTTTGGCGCCGTGCGTCAGATGACCGCCATGATCAAGGCTCATGCCCAATATTGTATCGTGAGGGTTGATCAGCGCCATGAATACGGCTGCATTGGCCTGAGAACCAGAATGAGGCTGGACATTGACGTAATCGGCGTCAAACAACTGTTTCGCTCGTTCAATCGCAAGGTTTTCAGCGACGTCGACATATTCACAGCCGCCGTAATACCGTCTGCCCGGATAACCTTCTGCATATTTGTTGGTCAGCACCGACCCCTGCGCCTGCAGTACCCGCGGACTTGTGTAATTTTCAGATGCAATCAGTTCGATATGCTCTTCTTGGCGAGTTTCTTCGTTCTCAATTGCTGTCCATAACTCTTGATCGTAGTGTTGAATGGTGTCGGATCTGTTGAACATAAAATTCTCCTGATTTCACGGAAATCCGTGTGCGAACCTACTTAAACAATTTTTAGTTCGATAAACTGTACATTTTAATGATTTTAAAGAACAATTATCTTTCGAATTGAAGAATCTTCGTTCAATTTCTTCCAAAGCAATGTAAATGTCAAACTCAAGATGCGGCTGGTGCGCAAAGTGACCTGCCTATATGTCCTATAATTCCATTGAAGTCCTGAATTTCAGATGGACATTATTTAACGGCATATACAAGGCATTGAATTTAATAAAATAACTCGAAACATGATTATCCAAAACCAGATCGAAGAAGCGCTGACGAAAGCACTCACTCCCCTACATCTTGAAGTGATCAACGAAAGTGGAATGCATAATGTTCCACCCGGTTCTGAATCTCACTTCAAAGTCATTGCAGTTTCTGGCAGTTTCGAACAACAGTCATTGGTTTTTCGACACAGAATGATCAATGAACTGCTATCAGAACAGCTGGCCGGACCCGTACACGCACTTTCACTTCATGCCTTGACACCCACTGAGTGGAAGAACACGGGGGGCGTTACGATCGACTCACCACTATGTCGGGGTGGTTCAAAGCTGGACTCAAAACACTGATCTGAGAGTTCCTGAACTTCGTTCAGAAAATGCAAAAACAGCAAAACCCAATTTCCAGCTGGAATTTCCGCCAAATCCGATTGATCAACTGACGGTGCAAAATTCAATCTGCTGAATAACTAGGAACGGGTTCGATTTCAAACAGCGCGATTCATTCGGCGCTAGCGTCGAATCAGCCAGGCTCCAAGCGCTGGCAGCAGAATGATTGCTCCAATCATATTCACGGCAAACATAAATGTAAGCATCGTTCCCATATCCGCCTGAAATGCCAAGGGTGCGAATATCCAGGTGCCTACTCCTACCGCCAAGGTTATACCAGTTAAAGCAACGCCAGTTCCCGTTACGGAAAGAGTCTGTTCATAGGCCTCTGAAAACGAATATCCCTGCTCTAAATAGGAACGCAGCCGTCCGTAGATGTAGATGCCGTAGTCAACCCCGATTCCTACGCCAAGCGCGACCACCGGAAGAGTGGAGATTTTCAGTCCGATCTCCAGCTTTGCCATCAGCGCATAGGCAAGCACGGAAACAATGCTGAGCGGAATAATGATGCATGCCGTTGCTGCAAAAGAACGAAATGAAATCAGACACAGCACTGCAACCGCAAGAAACACGTAACCGAGAATTGGAAACTGTGACGCTCTCACTTCCTCATTTGTCGCCGCCATCACACCGACGTTGCCTCCTGCCAATACGAATTTGATGTCATCTGAATCAGATGTCTGCTGGAACTCATTCACTGCGGCGACGATTCGTTCGATGGTAGATGACCTGTGGTCGGCCGTATAGATGATCACAGGCATGACGCTGCAGTCCGTGTTCAACAAACCACTGGTGGTGGGCACATATGAAACGGACTGTGCAATTACATAGTTATTTCTAGATAGCGTCTGCCATTTCAGGTTTCCTTCGTTTAACCCGGCGGTAACTTTCCGCGCGATGCCAGCCAATCCGCTGACAGACTGCACGCCTTCTATATTCTGCATTTTCCACTCGAATTCGTTCAGCGTCTGCATAATGTCCCATTCAATGCATCCTTCCGCTTTGGTCTCTGAAAACACAGAAAATATATCGATTCCAGTATTAAACCGATCAATTATTTTTGCTGTATCGATGTTGTATGTTGACGTTGGTCTCAACTCGGGCACTCCTTGATGCTGATCTCCGACCTGAACCTGAGTAGCAAGCTGGTAAGCGTAGAGCAATAAAACAACGACAACTGCAATCACGACTGCTGCAGGCCCTCGATGCGCCAGACGAGCCAGCTGCGCCCACACAGGTCGCAGGCGCCGCTCAAACTGAACGGCATAGTCCAAACGCATCGCTTTTTTATCCAAGTAGGAAAGCAGAATCGGCAGCAGGATCAAATTGGTCAGAATTATGGAAGCAACCCCTAAACTCGCAGTCAGCGCGATTTCCTGAATCACTCGAACTTCTATGAGAGCGATGGTTAAAAATCCGATGGTGTCGGAAACCAGAGCCACTGAGCCTGGCAGGAGAAGACGGCGGAAGCTTGCGCGTGCGTTCGCTAAAATCGGCGCGCCGGCAGCCACTTCGGCGCGCATGACGCTGATCATCTGAACTCCGTGGCTGACGCCGATGGCAAAAATCAAAAACGGCACCAACAGTGACATCGGGTCAATTCCAAATCCAAGCGCGGTCGTCGCTCCGAGCTGCCACACGACAGCGACGAGCGAACACAGCAAGGGATAGAGAGTCAGACGCAGAGAATTCGTGAAAAAATACAGGAAGAGGCCGGTAACCACAAAGGCAATTCCAAAAAACATCACAACGCGTATTGCACCGTCTTTGATTTCACCGACCACCATCGGAAATCCGATGATATGAACATCAACATGACTGTCCGCTGTCGATTCTCGGATTTTTTCCAGTTCATTCGCAACTTCAAAATAGTCGAGTCTCTCGCCAGTGTCCGGATGAAATTCCTGAAGTCGGGCGCTGATCAAACCGCCGCTGAAATCGTTTGCGACAAGTCGTCCTACGATTCCCGCTTTAATCGCATTCTCCCGCACCAATGCAAAGCCTTCGTCGTTCATCTCAAGACCGACCGGCACCACTCTTCCGCCGACCAAGCCATCCTCAACGATTTCAGTGAAACGGACATTCGGAGTGACAAGAGAATAAACCTGTGTTCGGTCAACTCCAGGAATGAAAAACACCGCATCAGTAACACTGCGCAACTTGTCGAAAAACTCCGCAGTGAACATGCTGCCGTCTGTGGAAAAAAGAGCGATTGCGATCCGGTCGGCGCTACCAAACTCATCCCGATATTTCACAAAGTTTTTCATATAAGGGTGCTGCAGCGGTATCAGCTTGGAAAAACTTGCGTCCACTCTGAGTTGAGACGCAAAAAATGCAAATACGAAGGTTGCGACCGCGAACAAAATCAGAATGAGCATGCGATTCGAAAATACCAAATTTTCAAGTCTAGCGGCGAAACCGAACTTCCGTGAATTTCTGGAAAGTTTCATGTGAGCGGACTCGAAAATCTACTCGATTGAGTGAAAGCGACGGATTCCAAATTCACCCGTTAACAGAAATTCCTGATCATTGACGGGCATTGCGGAAGTGATTCCTGATCTTGACGCCAAACTTCGATCAGATACAGATATTCCCTGATCGACGCTAACAAACAAATTGCCTTCCAATGCGGTGATGACCAGCTGACCGGAGGGAAGTTCAACTATGTTTGTCAGCGTTGCACGAGTCTGAGTAGGAACCTGAGACCAACTGTCACCGCCATCTTCTGAGCGAAACAGATTGCCGCGGAGTCCCGCAATCAGAATGATTTCTTCATTGACCGCGTGAATTGCGAACCAAGACCCAAAGTAGGGCGAGTCAAGTGAGACCCAGTTCAGTCCTCGATCAACAGAGCGGTAAATCACTCCCGCTTCGGCGGCGATGAACATCAGGCCGTCACCAGCTGCCGAAAGTGAATTGAGGTGAAAATCATCCTCTTCGGCAATAATACGCTCGGACCAGGTGTCGCCGCCGTCAGTGGATTCCAGGTAATATCCGTAGGCGCCAATCGCAACACCTTCATTCTCATTGTGAAAAAATATGTCTAAAAGAGGAAGTTCCAGTTCGGGAGCCTGGTGAATAATTTCCCATGTCGCTCCGCCGTCCGTCGTACGGAGGATCATCGCGTCGTGTCCAACCGCCCATCCCAAGCGTTCATCGTGCATGTAGAGCGCGGTTATCAAATTGCAGGTTGGAACCTTGCTCTGCGTCCAACTCTGCCCTTTGTCCTGCGAGACTAGAATGTGCCCTCTTTCACCGACTGCGACGTAATGGGAATTGACGGCTTGGCCATCCAGCAGCAGCGTGAGGCCCGCGAGCGGCGCCTGCACAGACCACTCTGGACAGGCGTAGCTAGCGGGTGGAACAATTAGGAATGCAAGAAAAAACCAAATTAGCCGACATCTACAGGCCATGTGGGTATGGAGGTTTTTTCTCAGTAACGAGTTATCTCTTGCCTTGTCTTCGCAGAGCTGCGGGAGTGAACTCGGTGGGGAACAGTTCTACTCCAAACTGAACCGGTTCATACTCATTTCCTAGAAAATTGGCAACATATCGGCCGGACTGCAGATCATAGTGCACTACAAGCGTCAGCCATGTCAGGGGATTTTGGTAAAAGTTAACTGCGTGTCCTTCGGATACGCGGTAGAACTGATCCCGATTGTCGTACAGGTCAACTACTGCGACCTGCCAGGAGTCCTCGTCAATATAAAACGTGCGCCGCTTGTAGACATGCTGCGCACCTTCTTTCAGCGTGGCTTCTACAACCCAAACGCGATGTAGCTCATAACGCAGATGCTCTGGGTTTGGATGAAATGGTGTCAAAATGTCGCTGAAGTCAAGTGAGTCGCTGCCCAGTCTGTAACTGTTATACGGCACAAACAGCTCTTTTTTCCCGACAAGTTCCCAATTGTATCGATCAACTGCACCGTTGAACATGTCGAACTGATCGTAGGTTCGCAGGTTGTCCGCGCTCGTGGCGGGCGTGTCGTAGCCTACATCGGGCGCGCGTCGCACGCGTCGCTGACCCGGGCTGTAAATCCATGCTCTGCGAGGTTCCGCAACGCGATTCAGCGTCTCGTGCGCCAATATGATTCCACCTGCCAGTCTCGGAGGCGCTATTGCTTCCTGTTTGTAATACACCATCGTGTTGTTCAGCTGGTCTTCCGTCATGCCCGGCAGAGAATAGTTGAAGATTCCTTCGTCTGTTGCTGTAAAAACGGTATATGCGCCACCACGAGTCACCGCGGCCTGTCCGAATGTCCGCTTGATCGTCTCACCACGGTAACGCAGCAAATGGTTCCAAATGGCTTCTACGCCATTTTTTGGAATTGGAAATGGCGTCCCGATGACTGCGCCAGATATGCCGTTCCCGTCGTCCACTAATTCCGCGGTCGCAGCAATCTGCCTGGTAGCATCATAAATGCGCTGGGGAAGTGAGGCGCTTCTTCTCGATGGATAGACGTTCATTGTGAACGTCGGATAGGTACGTAGCAGCTGCTGATGTCCGACGGACAGATTCGACTGATATTGATCAACGTTTTCCGCTGTAATCACGAACAGCGGTTCATCACCAGCAAAAGGGTCAACGAGATGCTGTCCTGCCTGAAAACCCGGAGGAGGAGCGGTGATTCCGCCGGTCCACTCTGGAATCGTGCCTTCAGCGTTGCCCGCTTTTTCGCCGCCTGTCGGGGTAAGATCACCACCTAAGCGAGCGACTTCTTCTTCTGTCAAGCCCGCTTGAATCCAACCGCTTAAAGCGAAAGAACTGACAAAAACAAACGTTGCGATACTATTTTTTATGAGAGATTTCATCGCACACCTCAGAATGAGTAGTTTACACTGAAAGAAATAAAGTCCCGGTCCTTCAGTTTGTTACGCAAGCCAGCGCCTGAATACCGCGTGTAGCTGAGATTTGCACCCCATTTCTGCAGATAGTCAAACCCCAGGCCGTAGGTGACCGTTCGCCTCCCCTCGACAAAATTGCTGATCGGAGTTGGAGTTGTTCCAGCAGCATCAATTTGGAACTGAAGATACGGCGAAACATTGACGGCTCCGAAAGCATTGAAGTAATCCAGTCTGGTGGCGGCGCGATAACCCCAGGAGCTGTCTGTAGCGTAACTGCCTGGACCATCAAGAGGAGTTACCGCTGGGTCAGGCATATCGTGCACATAGGTGCGAGCCGCTTCAATGAGAAACACCCCGGTGTCGGCGCCCATTACTGGACCGAAAACTTTGGTTGCGGTAACCTGCGCCTGACTGACATCTCTTCGAATGAATCCCACAACCGGCACTCCAGCTGCGCCAAGGCCCGCAGCAATCTGACCAACGCAGGCAGGCGCTTGAGCGCCAAGCCGCGGACATCCCCTAGGATCAATTGTGCTGATGATCGGCGTTAAACCTTCTTTTACAACGTCAACATCATCTCTCTGGAGTGGAGCGTCATTACGGTAAGACACCTCACCCTGAAGCGCCCACCCGGTATTGCCCAGCAGCGTATTGAAACTGACACCTACCACTCCGATGTCTTCCGGGTATACAACATGATAGCTGGCATCTTTTGCATAACGGTCAATCGCGACCTGCGCTGCATAACCTTGAAAGACACTGCCCAGCACCGCCAACTGCGCCGGCAGAGCGCCGCCAGCTTTCGCGACCTGTGATGTTGCATACACCATCTGTCCAGTCAGCTGCGCCTTTTCGGTGGCGCTGAATCCTGCAAAAGCCGGGGCAGTATTCACGAAACCTGAAATTGCCTGCGGCAGGCTCTGCCCGCTTGCAAGCGCCGTTCCGATTGCAGTACCTGCAGTCGCACCGGCTGCGAACACCGCACCTGCTCCAGCAACACCACTCAGCAAAGAAGTCGCAGATCCGGAATTCGCACTGACCAATGGCCGTCGGCTATGATACTTTGAGTAGAAGAATCCGAATTCAGTATCCCCAAATGCATCGGACAGGTATCGCAACGCGAGGCCAAACTGTCCGGAATCTTCTGGCTCTACGTCAGCTCCGCGATCAATTTTCAGCCAATCGTCCAGATCGTTTGGCGGAAGCGGAATTCCCTGTGACCGAAGATCGAGTTCAGCTTGGGTTGCACCAGCTCCGACATAATCGATTGTTGAAAAATAGCTTCCAACTGGATCAATTTCGGTTTTTTTCCATTTCAACTGATAAAAACCTTCCAGGGACAGGCGGTCCGTAGGAGAGATGGAACCGACGATCAATGGAACCGGCACCAGTGCTTCGCGCAGTTCAGAACCCGGAGTGCGGAGTCGACTCACGTCCACTGGATTGACGATATTGATTCCGTTTTGAATAAATGTGCTCTCACCCCAGTTCAGAACCTGCTGACCCAGTCGGATATCACCGAACGACTGACCAATCTGAAATTCCTTATAACCATACAGGTCCAGAAGCCTCACATCTGATGCCACTAATTTGTGTGCTTCTTCGGACAGTGCAGTACGATCTCGCTGTCGGTCTGAATTGAAATGATCGGTATACATAGTAAATCTACTAAAGACACCGCTGGATTCACCAGAAAAATGCAGGTCCGTCGTGATTTTGAAGGTATGACTGATCATGCCTTTGTCGTAATTGAGGTTTCCATCGTCACCATTGGGATCACCATCTACCAGTTCAGGGTCTCGCTCCTCCATACGAAAACTCGCACCGTGGGAAAGTGTCGTGTCAACAGTAATATTTAATTTTCCTGGGTTTCCTTCTTCAGCATTCACAGATGGAATGAGAAAAAAGAACAGGGCCGCCAAGGCGATTGCCTGATAAAGATAATGATTCAGTTGAGATGCACGTTCTGAGGATGGCGCAGATACTGAGCCAACGATGCGGTGGGAGAAAGGTAGACTTAAGTACATTACTTATTCTCGTTCTTCATGCTAATTCACCAGCTTCGGAAGTTTATGAACTTCTAAATATTTTAATTTGTTCAAAATTGCATGACATCAAGTCACGCGATCGATAACCAACAAGTGATAATTTTTCTTCCAATTCCTAATCGGCAGAATTCACGCAAATCACTAAATCCTGATTTAGCCAGTCACAAATCATTTCCATAGTTTAGTCCATGCCATGCAAATTTTCAAAATCAAATTTCAGATTCATTGTTTGTCCATAAGGTCAGACCGCGCTTTCAATACACTTGAATGAAGTTCCCAAGACCATATGTCTCCTGACAGATCCTAGCAGAATTACAGACATCAAACTTGCTTATCCTAGGCATTATACATCAGTATTTATTGTAATTTCATAGAGATACGAATTAATTCATATTTTCTGGAATCGTTCTGGACATGGAAATCCGGTCGGATTGGGTGACTGGTCGCATCCACTTTCTATGGAAATCGAGCAACATTGACGGGGGATAAAAATTCATTAAAAATGAACATGACGGGTTCAATGAATCCTGCTCCAGGACGACTCCATCAATCTGCTGAAAATAGGAGCTCCATCAATAGTACGGAGCAAACCGAAAAAATCGAAATGCGATGAACATCTTGACTGGAAATTCGATACTCCGCGTCAAAGTAACGGTCGAGATGCGTGCTTTTGTGAAGCAAGTTCCAGAGACCGGGCAGCCGTTGACAAACTACTGCAAATCCTCAATGTTTAAGCGACTCTGCCGGCGTCCAACCTGAGATGCTGGCTTTTTGAATCAGCTCCTGCAGCAGACTGCGAACCGCATGGCGCCAATTCTGGTCAGTGAGGTAATCGGAAATGCCATCGCGTACGGCATCGTATGGAAGCTGCCTCCCCGACTCTCGACGGACCATTTGAATTACATGATATCCGTGACGGGTCCGTACCGGCTCAGTACACAGCTCTCCATCGTCCAAGCGCTGTAACGCCTTTTCAAAATTCGGTTCCATTTGGCCGGGCACAAACTGACCTAGATAGCCGCCTTGCTGACTCGAAGTACAGTCGGACTCAGAACGCGCGAATTCTTCAAATCGCCAAGGCTGCTGAGAAAGCATCTCGATCACTTCAACGGCTTTTCTGCGCGCTGTACTGACTTTCTGTCGATCATTGTCATTGACCTGATACAGTATGTGCCTCGGTTCATATAAATCCGGTGACATGAATTTTGACGGATGGCTCTCAAAATAACTTCGACACTGTTCTTCCTGAACGGGTTCAACGATCACTTTGTATTCCAGCAATGATCGAATCAGCGCTTCGTCCTCCACTTCAGTGCGCCCGACTCCCAAGCTCAGAGGGACTGCATTTATATTGAGCCGCTGCGCTTCCTGCAATAGAAGGCTGCGCACTACCAGAGCATCCGCTGCGCTCCGTTTTGGGTCGACGGCACCCGGGTGGTACTGCATTTCTTCCAGTATCGCGTGCTCTGAAATAAATTCATCATTGACGCGAATCCCCGAGGCATACTCCGCATCACCCGGAAAAACCATTGATTAACGCTGGACCGTTCTGCCACTTCGAGTGCGAACTATCTGATAGCCGCGTCGGCCCAAATACCAAACCGGTGCGCTCCAGACATGAACCAGGCGCGTAAAGGGAAATACCAAAAATACGGTTAATCCAAGAAACAGGTGTAACTTGAAGAGCGGATGTGCGTCAAGCACCAAATCGGCGGCTCCAGGCTGGAAAGTGACGATCATTTGCGCCCAGGTCATGAAGCGTACCATCTCTTCTCCATCTAAATGACTCAGTGAAATGGCAATGGTGAACAAGCCGATACACAGCTGCACCAGCAGCAGAATCAGCACGAATATGTCCGACCATGAACTGGTTCTGCGAATTCTTGGATCAAACAGCCGACGGTGGATCAAAAGAAGAAGTCCAACCAGACAGGCGATGCCGGCAACACCGCCGACAACAATTGCCATAAGCTGTTTTGCAGTGTGAGATATGCCAATGAATTCAAATATCTCAATGGGTGTCAACAGTCCTGCGAAGTGCCCCAGAAATACAATCAGTATTCCAACATGAAACAGGTTGCTGCCGATGGCGAACTGCCGTTTGCGCAGCAATTGGCTGGAACCGCTTCGCCAGCTGTACTGCTCTCGATTGAATCGAGCGATACTGACCGCGATGAACACGGCCAAAGCAATGTATGGATAAACGCCAAACAGCAGAAAATTCAGGTATTCACGCATTTTTACTTTCCAAAGGCATCACTCAAGATTTTGAATCGAACCGAACTGCCCGAACTGTCGAGCGTGTGTTGGATCCGCAGGCCTGTGCGTCCGGCCGAAATGACACAGCCTGTTCCTCCCAAAGCTGGTCAATGGCATGCATGTCCTGAGGGTCATCAACCGCTTGTGTCAGCAGCTCCGACAGTCCCTGTGCGCTGGGTTTGTCGCTGGCGAGCCAGACCAAGGCATTGAATACAGCTGCATAGGCGGACCGCTGCTTTTCAAGCCGCTCGGCAAGCGCCGCCAGGATATGCGCGCACATGGCGAGCTGCTGTCTGGCGGCTGAAGGTCTCAGCGTTGACAGATACTCCAAAAACATGGGGATGTAGTCCGGCAGTTCATTCGAAGCGATTTCCAGGCCAGCTTGTGCGTACTGCCTGCGCAGATCAACCATGGCCTGACCTCGATCTCTCGATTCCCCGTGCACATGTTCAAATAGATGTAAGGAGAGGCTTCGAGTTCGGTCAAACAGGAGCACATAGTTTTCCTCCAGATTAAGGAGTTCTCCCTGCTCCATTTGCTGAAACAGCGGACGTAGCAGTCCCTGTTCCGCAGGTGGCAGCAGGTTTTCTTCTTTCACTGCCATTTTCAGTTCCGGCGCTGCTGCTTTCAGTTCAGACGTCGGATACGTCAGCAGTGCGGCTAATGCTTGAAGCGTTTTCATCCAGACATGCCAACTTTAGCAGAACCTTGCGATTCGAACGATTGACTTGGAACCGCAAATGGGTTGGAGCTTTGAGCATCTGCGCAGCCATTGCCAAAGGTAAATCCGCATCCACCGCGCAATCGAAGCGCATCTTCCTGCGCTTCCCGATGGCTCGTCGGTATCACAAAACGATCTTCGTAGTTTGCAATTGCCATCAGCTGGTACATGTCCTCAATGTCCGAAATCTGTAATCCAACCTGCTGAGGAATATTCTCGTCAATGACTCCGTCTACGGTTTTCATTCGCATGTAGGCTCGCATCGAAAGCATGCGTTCCAGCGCAGAAATAATAGGCGTTTCACTGCCGGCTGTCAGCAAATTCGCGAGATATTGCACCGGTATTCGCAGCGAATGGACATCAGGGATTCCCTTGCGACTCATTATCTGACCACTTTCCGCCGCGGATTGAATGGGTGATAACGGTGGGACATACCAGACCATGGGCAATGTTCGGTACTCAGGATGCAGCGGGAACGCGACTTTCCAATCCATTGCCATTTTCCATATTGGAGACCGCTCTGCAGCTTTCAGCCATGCGTCAGGAACGCCGTCCCGTCTGGCGCACTCTCGAACGTTCTGATCAGAGGGATCCAGGAAGACGTCCAGCTGCGCTTCGTACAGGTCGCGGTCATCCGCAACGCTCGCTGCTTTTGCAATGCGGTCAGCGTCATATAGAATCACGCCAATATACCGGATTCGGCCTACGCATGTTTCCGAACAGACGGTCGGTTCTCCGGCTTCAATGCGCGGATAGCACATAATGCATTTTTCTGACTTGCCGCTGCTCCAGTTGTAGTAAATTTTTTTGTAGGGGCAGCCTGATATGCACATTCTCCAGCCGCGGCATTTGTCCTGATCAATTAAAACGATTCCGTCGTCTTCACGCTTGTAGATCGCACCGGACGGGCAGGATGCGACACAGCTTGGATTCAGGCAGTGTTCGCACAAACGCGGGAGGTACATCATAAAGGTGTTTTCAAATTCTCCATAGATCTCCTTCTCGACATCTTTAAAGTTGTAGTCCTTGGAACGTTTTGAAAACTCTCCTCCGAGAATCTCCTCCCAGTTTGGCCCGCCTTCAATTTTTTCGAGTCGTTCCCCAGTAATCAGGGAACGCGGCCTGGCAGTCGGAGCGTGCTCACTTTCCGGCGCGTGATGGAGATGCTCATAATCAAACGTGTACGGCTCATAGTAGTCATCGATTTCGGGCAGATCCGGATTTGCGAATATCTTTGACAATATTCTCCACTTGCCGCCTATTCTTGGTTTCAGCTTTCCCGACTTCGTTCGAATCCATCCGCCGTTCCAGCGATCCTGATTTTCCCACTCGGACGGATAGCCGACCCCGGGTTTGGTCTCAACATTGTTGAACCATGCGTACTCCATGCCTTCCCGGCTCGTCCAGACGTTTTTACAGGTGACAGAGCAGGTATGACAGCCGATGCACTTGTCAAGATTCAACACCATTCCAATCTGTGCGCGCACCTTCATCCTGCTGCCTCCCCTGATTTGATTGTGACGCTGTCGTCGCTGACGTTTTCCAACCAGTCGATTTTCGCCATTTTTCTAACGATGATAAATTCGTCGCGGTTGGATCCAACCGTACCATAGTAATTGAATCCGTAGCTCTGCTGGGCGTAACCACCGATCATATGGGTGGGCTTGGGAACAGTGCGCGTTACTGAATTGTGTATGCCGCCCCTTGTGCCCGTGACTTCCGAGCCCGGTACGTTGACAATCTTCTCCTGCGCGTGATACATCATCGCCATTCCTGGCTTGACTCGCTGAGACACCACCGCGCGGGCGGTCAGGGCGCCATTTGCATTAAAGGCTTCGAGCCAGTCGTTGTCTTCGATGTCAGCTTCAGCCGCATCGGTTTCACTGATCCATATGATCGGGCCCCCGCGAGACAGCGTAAGCATCAGAAGATTGTCGGTGTAAGTGCTGTGAATTCCCCACTTTTGGTGGGGAGTGATGAAATTCAGAACAATCTCCGGATTGCCATTGCTTTCGCGGCGCGACATCGCCGGAATCGTTTTCAGATCAACCGGCGGTTTGTAGACGCACAGCTGTTCACCGAATGCCCGCATCCACAAATGATCCTGGTAAGTCTGCTGCCGGCCCGTGAGCGTTCGCCAGGGAATCAGTTCGTGGACATTCGTATATCCAGCGTTATAACTTACATGCTCAGATTCGAGACCCGACCAAATCGGTGATGAAATGATCTTTCTGGGCTGAGCCTGCAGATCTCGAAAGCGCAATTTGTCGTCTTCCCGCGGGATGGCAAGATGGTCATGGTTCCGCCCCGTTGTCTTGGAAAGAGACTGCCATGCTTTTACTGCGACTTCACCATTGGTTTCCGGTGCTAGAGCCAAAATGAATTCAGCTGCCTGTATGTCGGTTTCAATACGCGCCCGAGGCAGGTCAGTGTGACTGTTCTTGACTTCGCCGTTCAGCTGTTTGAGAAACTGCACTTCCTTGGACGTGTCCCAGTTCATTCCCTTGCCGCCGTTGCCAAGTTTTTCCAGCAGCGGTCCGACAGAGATGAATCGCTGATACACTTCTCCGAAGTTCCGTTGAACGGGGACGATTTTCGGCATCGTCCTGCCCGGGACCGGGTCGATTTCACCACGGGTCCAATCCTTCACTTCCGTCGCCTGCGCCAGCTCCATCGGCGTGTCGTGAAGGATCGGGAGCAGTACGACATCGGTTTTTTCTCCCAGCTCATCTTCTGCGATGGCTGAAAAAGCTTTGGCGATGCCCTTGAAAATTTCCCAGTCGCTTCGAGATTCCCAGACAGGATCGACAGCGGTCGACAAAGGATGAATGAACGGATGCATGTCCGACGTATTCAGATCATTCTTTTCATACCAGGTCGCGGTTGGCAAAACAATGTCGGAATACAGACACGTAGTCGACATTCGAAAATCAATCGTACAGAGCAAATCGAGTTTGCCTTCGGGCGCTTTATCCTCCCACTGTACCTCCGAATGCAATGTTCTTCCGTCTTCACCCAAATCTTCGCACTGCACTCCGTGTCTGGCGCCCAGCAGATGTTTTAAGAAATACTCATGGCCTTTGCCGCTGGACCCGAGGAGATTCGATCTCCAAACAAACAGATTTCTCGGAAAGCTTGTCGGTGCATCTGGAGTTTCACAGGCAAAACCAAGCTGTTCGGACCGCAGCTGCTGGACTACAAAATCTGAAATATCCTGTCCCTCCTGCTTCGCTTTCTGAGCGACGTCAATGGGGTTTTGATTCAGCTGTGGCGCAGAAGGCAGCCAGCCCATCCGTTCCGCGCGAACGTTGTAGTCGATCAGAGAACCACTCCAATCGCCCTGAGGCGCAGTTGGAGACAGGATCTCCGGCACTGTCAGTTTCTCATATCTCCACTGATCGCTGTGCGCGTACCAGAACGATGTGGAATTCATCTGCCGCGGCGGTCGGTACCAATCCAGCGAAAATGCAAGCGGCAGCCAGCCGGTCTGCGGCCGCAGTTTTTCCTGCCCTACGTAATGTGACCAGCCGCCCCCGGACTGACCAACACATCCGCACATCACCAGCATGTTGATGATGGCGCGGTAGATCATGTCCATGTGATACCAATGATTAAGTCCGGCGCCGACGATCACCATGGATTTACCTTTGGTCTTGTCCGCATTTTCAGCGAAGGCGCGGGCGACTGTTATTGCCTGTTCGGCGCTGACCCCAGTAATCTGTTCCTGCCAAGCTGGCGTGTATGGCACATTCTCGCTGTAGTCAGACGCTACATGATCCCCCCCGAGCCCTCGGTCCAGTCCATAATTCGCGCAAAAAAGGTCAAATACGGTTGCTATGGTGATGGTTCCATTCTCCACCGGCAGCTTTTTTACGGGCACATTCCGAAGCAGCACTTCCGAGTGGTCCGTCGCTGCAAATGGTGCGTGAGCCCGACCTCCAAAATAGGGAAAAGCAACGCTTGCGACACCATCAGAATCATCCACCAGAGAAAGGCGAAGTTTCACTGAGCGGCCATCTGAGCTTTTCGGCTCCAGGTTCCACCTGCCATTTTCGCCCCAGCGAAATCCTATGGAACCGGCAGGCGCGACCAGTTCATTCTGTTCAGCGTCAACTGCGACGGTTTTCCATTGCGGATTGTTCTGCTGGCCAAGCTGTCCGTCCAGATCGCTCGCTCTGAGAAATCGCTCAGGCAGCCAATGTCCGTTTTCTTCGCGCAGGCAGACGAGCATTGGAAAATCAGTAAAGCGCCGAGCATACTCCGTGAAATATTCACTCGCACGATCCAGATAGAATTCCCGCAGGATGACGTGTCCCATCGCCATCGCCAAGGCAGAGTCAGTGCCTTGTTTTGGGTGAAGCCAGATGTCGCTGAATTTCGCAGCTTCAGAATAATCCGGCGTGATGACCACCGACTGTGCGCCCTTATAGCGAACTTCGGTATAAAAATGTGCGTCGGGGGTCCGCGTCTGAGGAACATTGGAGCCCCACAGAATTAAAAATGACGAGTTGTACCAGTCTGCACTTTCAGGCACGTCGGTCTGTTCGCCCCACGTCTGCGGGCTCGATGGCGGCAGATCGCAATACCAGTCATAGAACGACATGCAGACACCCCCGATGAGGGATAGGTAACGCGTCCCGGCAGCATAAGAGACCATGGACATGGCTGGGATTGGAGAAAAGCCAATAATGCGATCAGGTCCCCATTTTCGAATCGTATAGACATTGGCAGCGGCGATGATCTGATTCACTTCATCCCAGCTGGAACGAACGAAACCGCCTCGTCCCCGTGCGCGTTTGAACTGCTGGGCCTTGTCCTCATCTTCAACAATTGAAGCCCAGGCATCAGCAGGAGAAAGAGTTTCCCGCGCTGATCGCCACAGCTTGAGAAGGCGTTTTCGCACCATGGGGTATTTCAGGCGATTTCCGCTGTACAGGTACCAGCTGTAGCTGGCGCCGCGAGAACATCCGCGCGGTTCATGATTCGGCATTTCAGGGCGAGTGCGCGGGTAATCGGTGTACTGAGTTTCCCAAGTTACTATGCCGCCTTTGACATAGATCTTCCAACTGCAGGATCCAGTGCAGTTGACACCGTGGGTAGAGCGGACGACTTTATCGTGCTGCCAACGTTGGCGATATCCCTCTTCCCAGCTGCGATCTTCGTCCGTCATGATTCCATGACCCTCAGCAAATTCTTCAGAGTGCCGTTGAAAGAAAAGCAATCGATCCAAGAAATGACTCATGGGCATCTCCGCCTTTTAAAAATGTGCAGATTAGTACAAAGTTTAACACCAATTGAATCATCGATTCAAATTCTTATGCGGCATGAGATGCGCTGCGCCATCCCAATTTTGACCAATTGTCCTGACTGAGGAAGGTTCAATTTCCCAGCGCCCTCAGGAGCGAAGTTTGCGTTTCAAAATCCGGCGTTTCTGCCAGACCGGGTCAGGACTGCCGCTTTCGCGCCCGCGGCTGCACGCTCGAATCGAACGCAGGCAAAAAGAAGAAACTGAAATCGGTCATATTACAGGGCAGGCGCGTGTACAGTTTGACCACCGATTACTGCCATGTTTAGATCGTGACTGGCCAATGAAGCAAGTATCTGAAAAAGACTCAAAATATTCATCATATTTCCTCTGAAACATTCGGTTGCATTGAAGAGACTGCATGAATCGAAGTCACCCAAAGGCCAAAATAAAAATTATTTAATGTTACACTTGATATATACAGAAGTGCTGTTATAATAATAACTGTAATGAAAATGAACGAACATTCTTTCACACTGAATGAACTGGCCGCGCTGGCTGATCTGCCGAGGCGAACCGTTCGTTATTACATTCAAATTGAGTTGATTGATCGGCCTAAGGGACTGGGGCGCGGCTCGCATTACACGGCACACCACCTTGAACAGCTCTTAGAGGTTAGAAAATGGCAGCGAGCCGGACTGTCTTTGGAGCGCATACGCGAACTGCTGGCGGCAGATGACAAGGAAGTTTTTCTGCCTCCGAGACCTAGAAAAAAGGGCTCAATTGAAATTCGAAGCCATGTGCTGATCGGTGACGGCGTAGAGCTGACGATCAATCCGAAGCGATCCGGAATGACGCCGAAGCAGACAAGGGAGTTAGCTGACGGAGCAATAAACCTATACGAACAAATCTTGAACAGAAAGGAGAAGTAGATATGAATACCGCAACCGCTGCAGTACTTGAACCCATTGATGAAGCCCGCATTGCCCTTGAATCCGTTGACATTCAGGCAGGCTTGCGGGGATTGATGTCGGAAGTCGAAGTAACCCAGACCTACCGCAATCTGGAAAGTCACAATGTCGAAGCGGTATATACCTTTCCGCTTCCTCTCGATGCGGTGCTTCTGGAGCTGACGCTGGAATTGAACGGAAAGAAACTGCAGGGAAAAGTAGAGCCCAAAACTGAGGCGGAGGAGAAGTACGAACAGGCGATTGAAGATGGCGATTCGGCTATCCTTCTGCAGAATGTCGAACCGGGCATTTTCACGATGAACGTGGGCAATATCCAGCCCAATGAACAGGCAACGGTCCGGTTCAGACACGCTCAATTGCACCATTGGCGGGGCGACAGCCTCCGGTTCCACCTTCCTACCACGATCGCGCCTCGATACGGTGATCCCTTCGCTTCTGGCATGGCAGCGCATCAGGTTCCGACATACGTCCTATCGGTCGATCACGGCTTCTCGCTGGCTGTTCTGATCGAAGGCGATCTGGCACAGGCAAATTTCGAATGCCCTTCGCATCCGATCATAGTGTCGATGAGCGCCGAAGTCCGGAAAATATCGCTTTCCGGCGGCAGTGCCCTGATGGACCGGGACTTTGTGTTAAATGTTAAAAAGCCGCCTCTATCCAAAGTCGAAGGGTGGTGGACGCAAGATGAAAAAGAAAGCGTCGCACTCGCATCGTTTCACCCAGAATTTCCTGAACACTTCCATCATTCGCCCCGCTGCGTGAAGTTCGTGGTGGACTGCTCGGGTTCAATGGGCGGGGCGTCAATTGGTCAAGCGAAATCAGCACTTCGGGAAATCATTTCCCTGCTGAATCCGAACGATCATTTCAATCTGATCAAATTCGGTACGGGATTTGAAATGTTATTCCACGAGACTGTCGCCGCCAGCAAGGAAAACACAAAGGCGGCGGCTTTTTTCTTGGATCATTTTGACGCGGACATGGGCGGAACGGAACTCGGAAAGGCGCTGAAAGCCAGCTACCGATGTGGAAGCGTGAAAGGACTGCCGACGGATCTTATGCTCATTACGGATGGTCATGTCTGGAATTCAGAAGAAGATGTTGCTGCCGCGCAGGCTTCCGGGCATCGGATCTTTACCGTCGGCGTCGGCAGCGCGGTATCCGAAGCGTTTGTTCGACGAATCGCTGAAACAACCTCCGGCGCCTGTGAACTGGTATCACCGAGAGAGAACATGTCAGAGTGCATCGTGCGTCATTTTATGCGGATTGATCAACGAAGAGCCAGTTCAGTTCGCATCGAATGGACCAAAACGCCGATTCGTCAATTTCCTGCTGAAGTGGATACTGTGTACGCCGGTGACACGATTCATGTGTTCGGGTGGTTCAGGGGACGTCCTGCAGACAATGCCAGGCTGGTGATGACCTGCGAGGATGGTCGTACTGTGACTCAGGAGGCGCCGATTTCGAAGGAGCACATGGACAGCGGGAAACCGCTCAGCAGTCTGCCCAGAATTGCATCCTATTCTCGACTGCAGACACTCGGCGGGACTGAAGCTGCAAAGCTGGCGGAGCGCTATCAGCTGGTGACGGAACACACGAGCTGCGTACTGGCATACGAACGGGACGAGGATGAAAAATCATCGGACATACCCGCTCTTCGCACCGTTCCCCAGGTGCTGGCTCATGGCTGGGGCGAAATTACCCACATTCGCGAAAGCAGTAACGTTGTTTACAGCGGCCGGATCGAGGCAGACCTGGCATTCGCAGGAAAAACTTTCGCAAGTTCTCAATTCATAGGGAAAAAAAGGCGTAATCGGATTGATTTATCCGACAGAATAATCACAACTCAATTCAGTCTTGATCCTTCAGCGTCTTATCCTGGGGAAGCGCCCAGCCGTTTCGAGAGGCTGATCGAAGGGCTCAATAACCGGTATTCGGACCGAACGGCCGCGCATCTGGATATTGGAAAAGTAGATCAGCTGACGGTCATCGGACTGGATAGGGAAACGCGAAATCGGCTGATGGAAATCGTGGACAAAGACTGTACCGAAGCCAACTTGGTCGTCTGCTTCCTGACGCATCTGCTGAACAGCGAATTCGGCGATGGTCTGTCCCGTCATGCAAGGAGGATGATTCGCAAAGCCAGCAGACAGCATGCGGTGCCAGAGGCAGCAATTGGCATAGTGACAGGACTAATTGATGGATGTTACTGATTTTGAGCCAAGTCAGATGGGAATGGGTTTTCCGTCTAAATCCTCTTCGATCAATTCAGTCCCAACGAAATTTGACGTTACCTAGTTGACATAATGGGAAAACAAGTTGCTCAACTACACAATACTGCGCCTTAAGCAAGGCCTCTCGAATCGTCTGTGGTGAATGGCGCTGCTGCAGTTGTTAATACAGTTCACCACATAAATCATGAATCCCCAGCGACACCGTGATGATATGGAATCTCACACCTCCAGAAACAGAGTTTAAAATTGGAGTTTGAACAACTATGGACTTAAGACTCAATCTAGAGAGGTGAGATTCCATATATGTTCAACGAAGCCGTTCATCGCCGCAAGCGCAATATCAGTTGCAAACTGAATGTCTGTTTGGCGGAACGTAACTACCATCTCTACTCAATGCCCGGCAGCTTCGACCGCTCCGGTGTGATCAAACACGTACAATACATCAATATTCTGGATTTGCGATCCACGGTTCGTAAACAAGCTGCACGCTGGGACGGCGCACAACGACGTCCGCGATGCGCTTGACGTTGGTAAATTCAGCAATAGACGGATGTCCCTTAGCCGATCGCAGCCAAGTGGTTAACATGAACAGATAAATGTCGGCCACGCTGAATCGATCGCCAAGCACCCATTGGTTATCTCCGATTTGATCGTTAATTACACTCCAGGTCTCCCTTAGACGCCGAATTCCGCGCTGCTGTGCACTTGGCTCATCCGCCGGTGTGTCGACAAAACGGTCCGGGTAATAGGTCAATTGATACGCATTCTGAACGGAATTAGAGAAATAGACGAGCGTCTGCAAATAGAGCGCACGAGCCGGATCATCAACAGCCGGGGCTAACCGCGCATCGGGATGCCGATCGCATAAATACACAGCGATCGCGGCGCATTCGTACATTGCATCACCTTCCCATAGCAGAACCGGCACCCATCCGTTGGGATTGATTGCCAGCTGCTCAGGTGGACGGGGTTCATCCATATCGATCGAAGTCTGGATTAATTCATAGGGCGCACCAATCTCCTCCAGTATGACTCTCACACCCATGGATGCGCTTTTAAGCGCATAGAATAGTTTGTACATCTTTGCAAAATCCTGCAAGTAAAGGGGTTGGCATGACGGCTTTTTCAACTTCTTTTAACCATGCACCGATCAACCGTGCATAAGTCCTCAGTCGGTCTGTTTCGCTGGCGCCGACAGTGCAATTCAACCTAAGCTGAAAGATATGCGCAGGCTACGCCAGCTGACGCAGCCGCATGGTGCGACACTCCTTCATTCACCCTCCATCCGATTGACGATTGAAACAATACGGTACATTTCGCGCAAAACCGGTTTTTCGATCAGCTTGCCGTCGATCACGACGAGACCGGTGTCAGCGGCTTCGAACTCAGCAATGATCCGTCGTGCTCGGGCGATCTGATCTTCAGTCGGTGTGAATACCTCGTTCAATGCAGCGATCTGCCTCGGATGAATCGAGCCCTTTCCTGCAAATCCCAGATCTCGAGCCTGTTCTGCCTCGACGCGCATGCCCTCGGGGTCGTCCAAATCAAGATAAGGCACATCAATCACATCCAAGCCGGCGCTGGCCGCGGCATGCACCACGCGAGAGCGCGCGTATAAAAGCGGCTCCCATGCGTTCTTGCAGCGCAGCTCGGCTGCCATATCAACGCCGCCGAAGAACATCGCTTCAATCCGCTCGGAGCAGTGCGCAATGTCGTAGGCAGATTCCAATCCTTCATTTGTTTCAATAATAACATGCAAAGAAGTGCTGTGACCTGCTTCAGTCAACAGACCATCTAGCTGCACCACCTCATCGGGTGTGCGAACTTTTGGCATCATCAGCGCTGGCGGTGGCGTTTCACTGGTCAGAATCGCTTGTACGTCCTCGATCCCGAAGCGTTCTCGCATCGAGTTAATTCGAACAATCCTCTCCACGCCGTCGTCGGCCTGAGGATGAAGGAAAAGCGCAAGCGCTCTCCTTCGCGCTTCGATTTTATCCTTCGGAGCAATGCCGTCTTCCAGTTCGACACAGACAATGTCCGCCCCGGACGCCAGCGCCTTGGGGTACATATCCGGCCGCAAGCCGGGCGTGAAGATAAACGATCGGCGCGGTCGTGGTTTCCGTTCCGCCATTTCGCTAAGTCGCTCCGACCTGTGTGTTTTGATCAGATGATTTCATCCGTGGCTGATCCATGGATTTATCTCGTAACTGAATCATTTCGGCCCGCCAATATGCTGTCTCATGCAAATTCGTAGGAACCAGTTCATTCCTTTTCTGGGCGCTTTGGTATGGATCGATCCACACCACGGGCAATTTTCTTTTCGCGGTCAAAAAATGGCAGATCGACAATATGGACTTCATGCATGCTGCCATCCGGCAAGCGCATCGACAAAGTTCGCCCAATCCATTCTCCCGGCGCGCTGAACCGGACATACCCGACCCCAAGGCACAGAGTAGGTGATGGAACGCCCGCAGTGACGCGGCCAACGATCCTGCCGCCGTCTGTCACAGCGCTGCCGGCAGCAGGAGTATCGGTTGAACAGGTCAAGCCAAAGAGGCACGACCTAGTATCCTTGCCAACCAAAGCGGCTCGCCCGATGAAATCGCCCTTATTCATGTCGATAAACGACGCAAGCCCAGCCTCGAACGGCGTAATGGTGGTATCCATGTCGGTCAAGTTTCCCAGAATGCCTCCCTCGATACGTCGGATGGTCAAAGCGCGGGTTGATGAGAATTCCATCCCGTGGGATTCACCGCAGTCCATAAGGTGATCCCACAGCGCCAGGTGGTCAGTCGTGGCACCGTTACAGTAGATCTCGTAGCCCAGTTCATTGGTGAAGCCAGTGCGCGAGACATAGAGGTTCTGACCGCCGATATTAAAGTAGCCAGACTTGTAGTACTTCATGGTGTCGTCGATTGCGCCGTCCGAAGATGAGTTCATGACCGCCATCGACGCAGGTCCCTGGATCTGAATGACGCGTGAACGGGGGTCAGTTATTTTAACGTCGAAACCACCACTGTTAGCCATCAGCCATGCCTCAAACGGACCGTCAGCCTGAACATACCAGAACCGATTCTCACCTAATCTGAAAACCACGCCATCCATGAAGATACCGCCATGCGGCGTACAGGCGATGGCGTAATACCCGCGCCCTTCAGTCATTGCAGCCACGTTGCGAGATAGCACCCTGTCAAGGAACGGCACGGCATCCGGCCCCTCTATATTGATTGGTTTCTCAGGCACATCAAAAATCAGCGCCTTCTGGCGCAGACACCAGTATTTTTCGATCCAGTCCTCTCCCATGAATATGGGGAAATAGCGACCCGCATAAACACCGCGCACCATGTTTGGACTGCCGGTGCGTTCAATAAACGGCGATTCCTCGAATCGGCGTGCACTGATTGCCACCGTATTTGTCAGGTCTGACGCTTCCTGCAGGTTGTTCATGTATTGTCCTCGCGAAAAGTTTGAGTCTCGGGGCGGATAACGACAGGGGGTTGGTGAGCGGTGACGGGCAGCAACGCCCTTTCGCAGCGCTCTACCTCAATCAGGTAGTAGTGAGCGCTTGGCCACTGTCCAAGCCTAGAAGTGCCCTTGTCGCGCGTCAGCATGTTGGGATTGCCGCGCTTACACAAGGAACCCGGCTCCGCTGGGTTTTCAGGATCATACCAGGCACCAGTGCTCAACTGCACCACGCCGAGACGGATTGCCGCATCAATCACGCTAGTCTTACCTCGAATTGGCAGAGACGTGAAAATTTGAGATTTCCTCTTTGACGAGTCACAATATATTGCCAAGAAATTCCTGAGTTCTCTTTTTCTGCGGCTTGTTGATCAGGTCTCTGGCGGCGCCAATTTCGTGAATGACACCCTCGTGAAAAAATGCAACGCGATCAGCCACTTCCCTTGCAAACGGCATTTCATGTGTAACTGCAATCATCGTCATCCCGTCTTTCGCCAGCATTCTCAAGGTATCAAGCACTTCCCCTACAGTCCTCATAGGCATTGATGGACATGTTGTCTGCTGCGACTGCGACACCCACTTCCCAGATCTAATAGGGAATGGAGAAACCAACGGATTTAGCTCTTTCGAGCGAATTGGTTGCAGAGGCGACGCCCACATCGACACGACCTGAAAGAATAGCCGGAATGCGGTCCGGAGCAGGTGTCTCGACGATAACTGCCTCAACTCCCAAAGCAACGGCCATGTCATTGCAGAATTCAACATCATAACCAATAGGGTTGTTGTCATTGTCGCGCATTCCCACCGGAGGCACATCAAACATGATTCCACACCTGATTTTTCCGTCAGAGAGAATATCGTCCAGCTTGTCTGCACTGGCGTTCATCGTCAGGAAGAAAGCACCACTGAGTGCGATCAGGATGCATTGCAAAATGCGGTTTGATTTCATGTTTGTCTCCTTCGTCCATGTTCTCATTATTTTTATAAACAGTCAGTTGTTTTCTGACAGAACGCCTGCACCAGTTTTCGTAAAGAATTAGTGCAGAAGTTTCAAGTCAGTATCGGGTTTCATTATTATAGGGAGAATATTTATCCATTGAAGCTTACGACCATTTCCGAATCTCAGGTAAAGAATCTTCGTAAATGGGGCAAAACTGATGGAAGGGCGAAGCCTCGGAGAACCGGATCAAGGTATTACGCAGTGACTTCGGCAACGCACAGCTGACATGTGGCGATTTTGGCATCAATGCGGCGAATTTCAAGCTGTGTGCGTCAGTCTGCAAGCTGTTGGCGCTGTTGCGGATGCATCGAAAAGACCTGATCGAATTGCCGCCGCCCCGCTCCAGCCGTAAAGGCAAAGCTCGTCCCAAGCCCCGCACCGACCTGCCGCAGACCGATTGGCCGACGAACCTGACCGAGCTGCCCGCAACTCTGCCTGAAGTTTGACCGCTGAAGTTCGAGATGATCCAAGCCGAGCCACGCTCGCCGATCTGGAATACGTTCATCGAACGTTATCACCATCTCAGTTACAGCCCGCTGCCCGGTGCGCAGATGCGTTATCTGGTGCAAAGCGCAAACGGCGAACCGCTGTCGCTGCTCGGCTTCGGCGCCGCCTGGAAAACCGCACCGCGCGATCGGTTCATCGGCTGGTCGCAAGAATGTCGGCAGCGCAACCTGCCGATGGCAGTCAACAACGCACGCTTTCTGATCCTGCCCTGGATCCGCATTCCAAATCTGGCTTTACATTTTCTCTCATGCTGCCAGCGACGTTTGTCCGAGGACTGGCAGCAGCGTTATGCCATCCGTCCGGTACTGCTCGAGACCTTCTGCGAGACTCCCCGTTTCCGCGGCACCTGCTATCAGGTGGTCAATCGGATTCGAGTCGGTTAGACCCAGGGATGCGGTAAACTGGATGTGCGAAAAGAGTATGCGCTGCCGATCAAGGACATCTGGCTCAGACCGCTGCAACGAAACCGGAAGGCGGTCTTGAATGCATGAATTCATCCAAACCGTTCAGCCTAGCCCAGACCGCCCGCCCTGCAAAACTCGATCCAAGTAAAATACGGCCTAGACCGCGTCGGTTCGTCGCAAGCTGACGATGACCCGCCATTTAATTTTCGAAATGGAGCTGCCCTGAAGATTGAATTTCAATCAACGCGGGTCTGAGAAAACACATCAATCGCGGCAGAAGTGAATGCTTACATGTGATTTCAGTTTTGGACTGATTATTGCAAGGAAACGTAAGTTATTGTTATTGCACTTGTACTTTACAGCCGTTTTTGATATAAAAATTGGCTGTGAAACTCACGGTCGACATCCTCATTGAGCTGCTGCGCCAGTACTTCGGACAAATTCCACACCCTCGTAACGGCGCCAATACCCGTTACCGCCTCAAAGACATCGGCATGGCTGCGTTTTCCATGCTCTTCATGCATTCACCGTCGTTCCTAGATCACCAGCAATGCTTTCACGAAGTCCACAGCCGCAACGCCTGAATTTGGGCGGTTTTGGGGTTTAAGCTATTAAGCTTGATGTAGCCTAAGCATATGTCGGTAAATTGTTTGAAAAGTATCGAATGCCTCCAGTAACGCAAGTTAGAATAGATTCCTCTTTTATCAGAATTTCACTTGACTATTTCAGTCGTATCAATCTCGTCACTTACAAAACACTCATTGCGGTCAACAGACTGACGCCTACCTGCGAAAAGCCGATAATTGAAATACTTTTTGAATATTCCCAATCAGCCGTGAGATTGCGGATTGGGCGCAGGTCCACAGGCGAGGTGGTGAGAACCCACCCAAAAACCGTGGGATGGAACAGCATCTTGCGAATACAGCCCAGAATTGGGCAAAGCCCGGTGGCCGGGCAAATCAACCGGGCTACTAGTTCAAGAATTTCACCCGTGGGGATGCAGATCCTTAGAGTGGGGCAACGCCCTCAGACTACTGAGGAAGTAACTATGTCTTTTGATACTTTAAGTGCATCGGGCTGTGGTGGAAGAAGCCTAGGCTGAGGCGGTGGCGATGGAGCTCAAATCGTCGCAGGGAGATTTGGCAACGAAAACCGATATCAACTCGCTTAAAATCGAGCTTAATTCGGACATTCAACGCCTTGAGGACAAGATCAACAACCTGAGATGGACGTTGACCGTGGTGGCAGGCATTGTTCTTACCCTGATAAAATTCCTGCCCTAAATTCGGCTAAAACGGGCGCCAACCCAGATCAGCAGCTACTCGTTCGGGCATCACCTAAAACCACAGGTTCTTGTGGTTTATTCATTTCAGCGGCTTCATGCGCCGCTTCACCCGTTTCGGGTATTTCGATCTCCGGACGGGGCAGGACATCTTCGAGTCACGTCTTTCTTGGTGGAATCACATGAAAGAAACAACACTTAGGTTTTGGAGTTCATAATCGCATTAATTTTCTAAGTTAAAGGAGCGGGGTTATGTTCCAGTGGTATGATTTCGGGGTCAAGTTGGAGACTGCTTTGGAAAAATTGTTCAAGTTTTCGGTTCAAGGTGCAGATCAACTGCTTGACAGCGTCATCGGGCAGAGTGTTCGGCTGCCACCAGCCCCAAGGTCACCACGTGCTGTCCGAGTACGGTCCGCCTCCGGCTGTGATCATAGTGCGCCGAAACGCCTGCCATCTTCTTGCCGCGAAGACTTTGAATGTTTTCGTCGATCACAAAGGCCCACAACTACGAGTGCTGAAAACAACAGCACTGATAGACCGCTCAAGCCACCCGGCAGTTCAGACCGCGCCAGTTGATATCTTCACACTTGAAAAATTCAGTTATGTATTCACACCCCCGCCCATCAAACCGGACGCGTGAACTTTCCGATAGAAGCATGCCTTCAAGCATGGCGATCGTCTCATTCTCGACACCAAGTATGTCAGACCTTGCTTCACATGCAGCTTATCGTCAGAAAAAATGTACGTATTTTCCTGTCGTCACTCAGCACTTCTGACAAAGCCGATGTCGTGAGCCTCGCCGCGCATGTTAACTCATGTGACGATAGGCGGCGCTATCCTCATTTTTGAAGTTCCAGTTGCTCGAAATTTTAAAATGAGCATTCCACGAGAAGCACTCCAACCTGCGAATTACAACGAAACTATCGCCTGCGACCCATATAATAGGAACTGTGCACTTTGGTGATATAGTGAAAAATATGAAGCACGAATGACATCGCCCACGCAAAATGATAAGTATCGAGCTCTCGGACTCAGCACATTCGCCTTCACGACCTGTTTTATGGTCTGGACGATTTTTTCAATCATCGGAGTCCAAATACAGCAGGAACTCGGACTTAGTGAAACCCAATTCGGTCTCTTAGTCGCAACACCAATACTTACCGGCTCTGTCTCACGAATATTTTTAGGAGTGTGGACCGAGCAGTACGGCGGTCGTTTGGTGTTTACGCTGCAAATGCTGGCAACCGCAATTTGCACGTATCTGCTCTCCAGCGTAACAACATACGCTATGTTCTTAGTTGCTGCTCTTGGCGTTGGTCTTGCAGGTGGATCTTTCATTGTTGGCGTAGCGTATACTTCAAAATGGTTTAGCAAAGAACGTCAAGGAACAGCTCTAGGTATTTTTGGAGTTGGCAACGTTGGTGCCGCTGTGACGAATTTTGGAGCGCCATTTTTGGTGATTGCCTTCGGCTGGCAGCAATCTGCCCAAATCTACGCATTTATACTTGCTGTCGTCGCGGTCGCTTTTTTCTTTTTGGCGAAAGACGATCCTGGTATTGTCAAGCGGCGTGAACATGGACAACGACCACAATCCGCAAAATCCCAACTTGAACCGTTGCGAAATTTACAGGTTTGGCGCTTTGCAACCTACTACTTTTTCGTGTTTGGCGGTTTCGTCGCTTTAGCTTCCTATCTGCCACGGTTTTATATCGGCGCCTACGGACTGGAATTGGCAGTTGCCGGTATGCTCGCAGCGGCCTATTCTCTACCGGGCTCCGTGTTTCGAGCTCTCGGTGGGTGGATGTCTGATAAGTGGGGTGCTCGAGCTGTAATGTACGGAACCTTCATTACCTCCTTGGCCTGCCTGTTTGTCATGAGTTATCCAGAAACCAGTTATATTGTGGAGGGCATTAAAGGTCCGATTGAATTCACAATTGAAATACCTTTGGCAATTTTTGTAATGCTGTCGATTGTCTTGGGATTTGTGATGTCGCTTGGCAAAGCAGCCGTCTATAAACACATACCCGTTTACTATCCAGATCACGTAGGTTCTGTAGGCGGACTTGTCGGCATGATTGGTGGAATTGGTGGTTTCATACTTCCCATCGTTTTTGGTGTCATGAACGACTGGATTGGGATTTGGACTTCTTCTTTCATGCTGCTGTTCGTGATCGTTTTCATCAGCACAGTGTGGATGCATGTGGCAATTCGCAGAATGGAAATCAAGCGAATCCCAAGCCTGCGGGAGGAACGATATTTGAGTGATGTGCCTGATCGGGCTTATGTTTCATCGAGTAAGCAAAATTGAAAAGTAAATACGTACTAACAGACTGGCGGCCGGAAGATGATGCTTTCTGGTCAGCTACCGGTCGAAAAATCGCTACCCGCAATCTGTGGATTTCCATACCAGCACTGCTGCTTGCTTTTTCCGTCTGGCTGGTTTGGTCAGTCGTTGTCGCAAAATTACCAGGCGTAGGTTTTAACTACACGACCAATCAGCTGTTTTGGCTGGCGGCACTGCCCGGACTGTCCGGGGCGACGCTTCGCATTTTCTATAGTTTCATGGTGCCAATTTTTGGCGGAAGAAAGTGGACCGCTCTGTCTACTGCTTCACTTCTGGTGCCTTCAATCGGCATCGGCATATCGGTCCAGAATCCGAATACATCTTATGAAGTTTTTTTGATTCTGGCTCTTCTGTGTGGACTCGGAGGTGGTAATTTCGCGTCGTCGATGGCGAATATTTCCTTTTTCTATCCGCGTAAGTCCATAGGCAACGCTTTAGCTTTAAACGCTGGCTTAGGGAATGCCGGTGTCAGTGTCATGCAGTTCGTCGTACCCATCATCATAACTGTTGGCGTATTCGGCATACTTGGTGGTGATCCGCAAGAGCTTGCCGACGGCGAGCGTCTTTGGCTTCAGAATGCTGGATTTATCTGGGTTCCTTTCATATTGCTCTCGAGTATTGCCGCGTGGTTCGGCATGAATGACATTGCCGACGCAAAATCATCCTTCAAAGAACAATCGGTTATTTTCAAGCGAAAGCACAATTGGCTCATGTGCTGGTTGTACACTGGTACTTTTGGCTCATTTATTGGATATTCTGCGGGCTTTCCACTCTTGGCTAAAACCCAATTTCCAGAAGTCAATGTCCTGCTGTATGCTTTTATCGGACCGTTGCTCGGTGCGGTCAGCCGAGCTGGAACCGGGTGGATATCTGACAAGTATGGCGGTGGACGCGTTACTTTCTGGACGTTCCTGGTGATGGTCTTCGCAGTAAACGGCGTTCTCTTCTTTCTTGGAATCAAAGGCTCGCCAGGAGCGTTCTGGGGATTTTTCGCCATGTTCATGATTCTATTCATCGCAACTGGAGTCGGCAATGCCTCTACCTTCCAGATGATTCCTGTGATTTTTCATCAGCAGGTCAAAAAACTGATGCCCAACCTGAGCGCGGCAGAAATTCAGCGCCAAGCGGAACGAGAATCCGCAGCCATCATCGGATTTACATCGGCGGTTGCCGCCTACGGTGCGTTCTTTATTCCCAAAAGCTATGGAACTGCAATTGGATTGACGGGCAAACCGGACTTGGCTTTGCAAGTTTTCATCTTTTTCTACCTGAGCTGCATGGTGGTCACGTGGTGGTACTATACGAGGAGCAAGGCTGAAGCACCTTGTTGAGCACACGGCTTGAATCCAGGCTGATGCCGCGTCTTACTGACAAACATTCATTTTCAGCCTGAATCTGCGACTTCACTTCGGGAATCAGATTCATTCTCCAGCGGTCAACCACGAATTTTTACGATAATCGCAGGTCAATGACCGCAGAGCCTTCAATTCTACCTTTGCGCAGATCTGCGAGAGCATCGTTTGCCTGCATTAATGGATACGTCTGAACATGGGATCTGATCGGAATTTCAGCTGCAACCTTTAAAAACTCGATGCCATCCTTTCGAGTAAGATTGGCAACGGAGCGAAGAATTCGCTCACCCCATAGAATTTCGTATGGAAACGATGGAATGTCGCTCATATGAATTCCAGCGCACACGACGCACCCGCCCTTTCGAACAGCTTTCATCGCAAGAGGCACCAGATATCCCGCAGGTGCGAAAATTATCGCTGCATCCAGCTGAACCGGAATCTCCCTGTCTGTTCCGCCAGCCCATTCTGCACCGAGCTGCAATGCAAATTTTTGCGATTCAACATCATTTGGTCTAGTTACCGCATACACCTCTTTATTTTTATAGCGTGCCACTTGCAGCAGAATGTGAGCCGCGGATCCAAATCCATAAAAAGCGATGGTTTTCGCATTACCGATCATGCGAAATGCGCGGTATCCTATCAGGCCTGCACAAAAAAGTGGCGCAAGCTCTTCATCTTTTATGTTGGAGTCTATTGGAAAGCAATAGCGAGCATCCGCAACCGCATATTCAGCGAATCCACCATTGACATGGAATCCTGTAAAACGGGCAAAGTCGCAGAGATTTTCCTGATCAGACAGGCAGTAGTTACAGCCGCCACAGGTCCAGCCCAGCCATGGAATACCGACTCGATCTCCAATTTTGAGTTCAGTGACTTCAGATCCAAAATCGGCAACATGACCTACGATCTGATGTCCTGGGATGATGGGGCGCTCCCCGTCTGCAAGCTCTCCGTCAACGATGTGCAAATCCGTACGGCAAACCCCACAGACTGAATTCCTTACCAGAACCTGATGAGCGCCCGGTGGCGTAACTTCAACTTCCCGAAACTGAAGTGGTTCGCCGATTTTTTCGAGGACAGCAGCCTGCAAATCTTGTTCCGCTATGAATTGATGAATTCAACTTCGAGTGACAGCATTCAGTCCCCTTGTTTGCGCCTGATGATCTGCGTTACCTGAACTTTCATCACTTTCTGCGACCTCTGGTTGATCATGTTACATTGAATTCGCACATAACCACGGTCTGTTTTGGTACGGGAAGCAGTGATTTCCAGCACTTCTGTTTCCATGTGAAGAGTGTCTCCAGGTCGAACCGGCAGAAGCCAGCGTAGTTCATCCATTCCGGGCGAACCCATTCCCTGCTTCAGCATCCCGTCTTGGATATACATCCGAAAGACGAGCGCCAATGTTTGAAATCCACTTGCGATGAGTCCTTTAAATTGAGATTTCGCAGCAGCTTCAGCATCAATATGAAATGGCTGTGGATCATATTGAAGAGCAAACCTTATGATCTCGCTTTCGGTAAAAGTTACCCCAGTGCTTTGGAATCTGTCACCGACTTTAAAATCTTCAAAATACATATGAGATCAAGGCCTCCAGCTATTTTAACTTCCAGAACCGTAATAACGCAGAATTGTTTGCTGTGAACGAAAATAATGATATTGCATCTGCTTTGGGACATAACGATGTTCACTTCCCACCGGACATCGAAGCCTGGATAAGCACTGCTGTGAGCAGCGCGAACCGTCTTGAATCCTGTATTGAGCACACTCATCAAGTCCGAAATGCCCGATGTCGCGTACAGCTCCAGATGGACAAATCGGCTGACAAGGCTTGTCCACACAACTTTCACAGGGATGCTGGTCTGAAAGTGGTACGGATTTTTCCAATTTCTTTTGAATCAAGAACAAAGCGCGATAAGCGAACCAAGTGCCAAATTTCGGATGAATGCTGATTCCCATGGGAGTGGTGTGAGCCCAACCGGTTCTCATCCCAATTTTCTGCAATGAAATTGGATAGGAAGACGGATAGAGAATGAAATTTGAGGTTTTCAGAAATTGACTCGAATACTGATTTGCAAGATGGATGCTGAAATCATCAACGGGATCGGCACTGTCCATACCATATTCCTGCAGGGCGTGCCATAAACCAGACCCTGCATTTCCTATCAGGACCGCACTCGGGTATTTTTCGAAGTCAATTTGCGAAAGCGCAGGTTTGATCAGATCCAATACATCTTTCGTATCAAATACATGAAACAGATTGATGCCTTGCTGCTCTAGAAATTGTATGCCGCCGCCGTGATCCATCTTTGCAATGCCAATCAGAGTTGCGTTGCAGTGAACAACCCATTTGGTCCGTAGTTAACGTTCAAAAAACGTTATTGTATCTTTATTGTCCAATAACAAAAGCAGTACATGAAGTCATTGATTCTGGCTGGCACATTTGACACCCATGACAGGTGACTCTTTGACCGCCACCTGCCTTTTCACCATTGCATCGCGCTTTTTTACTCACTTCGCAGATTAGTGGAGCTGGCAGTCAAATCAGCTGGGTGGGCTAAACAAATCAGCATGTCTCAGATCAAATTGAAAACTCAGTCAACTTTGTCCCTGAAATTCATGGAATTCTGGAATTTTTGAATCTTTCGGCGGAAGCAGCAATTGCTCGGCGGATATGACGCAGGAAGTTGGGTTGTCCGCAACAAAAGCACTGATTGTTCGGCAATGATAGAGATGAATGCCCTGCTGACATTCTGGCGGAATTCAGATGCTGGACAGATTGATTTGGTGGGAGTCATACACAGCGCGAAGCGATCGACAAACCAACGGCATGTGAGAGATTACTCCCTCATTCCATATCCCAGCTGCAGCAGCCGCAGGCAAATTGTGAACAAAATGGCAGCTGCAATTCCAATCACTGCAAACGAAGTGATTAATCCAACATCACTAGACCCTAGAAATCCATACCGACCAACATTGATAACGTACAGGATGGGATTGACCAAGGAGACGTTCTGCCAGAATTCTGGCAGCATCTGTGTGGAATAGAACACACCCCCAAGATAGATCAACGGCGTCAGTACGAAATTAGGGATGATGCTGATGTCGTCAAACTTGCGTGCGAACATTCCATTAAGAAATCCACCGAGTGAAAACACTAACGCCGCAAGTATGAAAATCGCTGCAGTGATGCCAAGTGACGAAATGTCTACATTCGCAAATATGGATGAAACTACCAACACGACTGCACCAACCATGACTCCACGACAAACGCCACCTGATACATATCCCAACAGAATCACGTAATCGGGCATCGGTGAAGTCATGATTTCTTCCAGATTTCTCTGAAATTTCGTTGAGAAAAATGAAGATGCTACATTAGTGTACGCGCCATTGATCACCGACATCAATACCAGTCCTGGAACAATGAAGTCGATGTAGGTGTGCCCTTGCATTGGGCCGATTCTAGGACCGATAAGGTTTCCGAAAATTAGAAAATACAGACAGGTTGTGATCACTGGAGGGATTAATGTCTGACTCCAGATTCGCATGAATCTCGCAATTTCCTTTCGGGTCAGGGTGTATAGTGCGACTGCACTGAGTTCCAGCCTATTCATTTTCTGTCGCCATCGGAATAAGATTTGGCTTCAATTTTGAGCAGCTCAATAAAAAGAGACTCCAATCGATTTGACTTGTTGCGTATTCCCGACGCGTGAATTCCACTCTTTGTCAGCTGTTCAAATATCGAATTGATACTATTGCCGCGCGATACGTCGATTTCCAGCGTCGTTTCATCATTCAGTCGAGCAGTTTCATTCAAACCATGAGGCAGCGTATGAATCGGTTTGACCAGGTCAAGAACATAGGTTTCTTGATTCAGCTGCCTCAGGAGAGTTTTCATGTCAGTGTCAAGTATCAGTTCGCCCAGTTCTATGACGCCTATGTTGCGGCACAGTTGCTCTGCTTCATGAAGATAGTGCGTCGTTAGAATGATCGTAATTCCCTGTTTGTTCAGCACCTGCATGAACTCCCACAGGAACAGCCGCGTTTCAAAATCAATACCGGCTGTCGGTTCGTCCAAGATTAACAGCTTTGGGTCGTGCATCAGCGCGCGAGCAATCATCAACCGACGTTTCATGCCGCCTGAGAGACTCCTTGACATTGCGTTTCGATGATCCCATAAACCAAGAAAAGAAAGATATTTTTCAGCCTGCTCCACTGCTTCTGAACGCCGCACACCATAGTATCCCGCTTGATTGATGACGATGTTCCAAGGCGATTCAAACTGATTGAAATTGATTTCCTGTGGTACGAGGCCGATGTAGGATTTAGCCAGGCCAAAGTCTTCGTCAGTGTCTACTCCAAAAACATAAACCTTACCACTCGATTTATTGACTAGAGAGCAGGTAATGCCGATGGTTGTAGATTTTCCTGCGCCGTTGCGTCCAAGCAGTGCGTAAAAATCTCCCTGCCGTACATTAAAGGAGATGCTTTTTAATGCTACTCTGCCATTGCGGTAAGTCTTCGATAAATTTACTACGGATAGAGCCGCGTCTTTCTCAATAGTAGTTGTCATAATTGATTCTTGAATAAGGCCTGTATCACCAAACCGAATATTGCTGCATCGAGTTCTGTTGCATTTCCCATGTTAAATTACGGGTTGTTGACTCTTTAGAAAATATCGAAGAGTGCAATGTACGCAAAATTGTTCACACCTGCAATTTTGACGAAAATTCCATCCTGGAATCCTGCACAAAGACTTAAGCTGAATTCCAACACGCAATGGAAAGCTGATCAAAATCAGACCGCGGCTTTTGTATTAGCTGTTAGACCTGCAAAAGTAATTTGTACCTGCGACGCATGCGATAAACCATTTGCGGTGCGCTCCCAACTACAGTTGGATTTTGCTTCAACCATCATCATCAGTATCTGTAAATGAACTCTTAAAGTATTGTTAATAATTACATAGTACTTGATTTTTTGGAACAAAGATCAAGCTTTTTGGGCAATATATATGGGCAATCAAGTAAATTAATCAGATCTTTGAGGACTTTAGTGCAAGAGAGAAACAGAATACCAGCAAAATCAGTTTGGCGAGTCCGAAATTGGCGGAATTGTCATCAGCCTGACATTGCGCCACGACATTCCGGTGGTGCTGAAAAGTCAGCAGCAGATTTACATTGATGACTCCTCTCGCGTCAACTGGTGTTCGCAGTGTTGTTAAAGCAGATTGAGTCTGGCACGAACTTGTGGTGAAGATTAGCACTAGCGGTTCTCAAGCAGGGTTTGGGTTGCAGGCGTTCGCTAACCAGCACCGGACGGTGCGTCAGATACTGGGACATCGTGACGGTGTTCACCTGAGCGATCAAGTTGCTATTAGCCACAAAGGGGAACATTCAGCTTCAGTGAGAATTTTATCTTTGACATGACTTCCCTTTTCAGTACTTTTTGTGTCTTTTGAACTAGACGACTACGGTTTGCAGATTTTTTTCATGTCGTATCAAGAAGGTCATTCAGTTTTCCATCGACATCTTTAATCTTCCTTAGATACATTGATTAACAGGTCAACAAGTTTCCGATTTATATAGTAATTGTTTCGACCGTATTTAACTTTCCCTAGGAATCCATTAGCAGTCAGCAGCTTGAGATATTTCCGTGCTGTCTGATTACCATATGGCAAATCATTCGCCAGCCATTCGATTCGCGTATAGGGGTAACGAAATAGATTGTTTAACAATTCTTGCGAGTAAATTTTCGGTAATTCATCGCGAATCCCGTGCTTCATTTTGAGCATCAAGCGGTGGATATGGGAAACTAGGCGAAGGGTTGATAGCGCAGACTCGCTTACACAATTCAACATGTATACAATCCAATTTTCCCAATTTCCGTCCTCACGTGTTTTTTGAAGCAGCTGATGGTAGTCTGACTTAGTACGAAAAATTGAACGGCTAAGGTAAAGAATTGGAGCATCCAACAATTCAACGTGTGTCAGGTAAAGCACGCACAAGATACGTCCGATGCGTCCATTTCCATCTGAAAATGGGTGGATGCTTTCAAACTGATGATGAATTCACGCCATCTTGATGAGCGGGTCTAAATCACAGCGTACGTGGTCGTTGAGAAACTGCTCAAGGACTCGCATACGAGAGACAATTTCCTGCGGGTCCTGCGGTGGCGTATAGATGGTTTGACCAGTTTGCATGTTGCGTATCACAATTCATGGAACCGTGCGATAACCACCATCGTGTTGCTTGAGTACACGGAACATCTCAATCAACAGATTTTCGCTGATGGGGCGGTTTTCCTTCCACATTTCATAGCCTAGCCACATCGCGCTGCAATAGCACTTGACTTCTTGGGTCTCCACTGAACCAACTTGGTCGAACAGCTCGCCTTGAAATGCTTCATCATGCGTAGTGACGATGTTTTCAATCTCAGGGCTAGCCAACGCTTCCTGCAGGAACAGTGAATCTATTGGAATTCTCGGATTTGGAAGGGCTTTAACTGTCCCTTTCAGTTCTCCCAGTTTTGCGTGTGCGATAGCCAGTGCTCGCAGAACCGGTACGGTTTCCAAATTTGTCTGAGGTGGTAAAGGAAGTAGCGAGATTTGTGAGTTCATCGCAATAATGCTTATATGAAATTGGCAAATCGTATACGTTTCTTGTGAATACATATACAAAATCCCGTCTTTGTATATGCTATTACTTGAAAGTATGTAGAAAATAGCAATGTTATAAGTCTGTGGAGAGTGCTCTACAGATATGGATTCTAGTGATTGTCTCGAATTCGTTCAGCTGATTCATGCATTTTTCGTGAACCACACTACCGAAACTGGACAGCAGCAAAATCTCCTTGTTGATTCGAAACTGAATTGATTCTGGCCAGAGCGAGCCGGATCGGTCTAAATCGTGGAAATTCGAGACAGACTCCATAGATTAACAGACCTTTCACTGCTAATTTGTTCTCCATCAGATGGGGACGGCAGCGTGATGCGGAACAACAGAAAAACAAGAAACAGCTGCTGCAAATTTCAACCGAGTGTGAAATTGCAGAAAACGGCGAGAATGATAAAATGAGGATTCGATTATTGTTTGTGGATGCCGGCCCGCCAAACAGCAACCGTGGAAATTTGAATTGATCGAATCGAGCTGGCAGCAGGCGTAGTTCCTTCAGCAGACTTCATCGAGCTTCATAACGGAATGACTTATTGACATATCAAGCATGCAATGGCAACTGCCCGATAATTTTTTCGTCAGGGAAGGTTGCGATACAGCGTACGCGTATTGGATTTTCTGACACAGGATTCACCAATTTTGGCTATTGAAGTAATCGGACATCGCGGAGCCAGAGGGCTCCTGCCGGAATTGAGTTTAGCCGGATTTGCAAAAGCGCTGGAACTCGGTGTCGATGGCATTGAGCTGGATGTCGGTATAACCAAAGACCTCAAAGTTGTCGCCTACCACGACTTCGCATTAAATCCTGACATTACAAGATTCCGCAACGGGAAATGGCTGAAAGGTGTCGGACCGAAAATTTGTGAATTGTCGCTGCAGGAGCTTCAAAACTACGACATTGGACGAATTCATCCGAAATCCAACTATGCGAAAATTTTTCGTCAGCAGAAGCCGTTGGACGGCTGCCCTATCCCGACACTTGAAGAAATCGCTGAGCTCGCAGCTCGGCACGGTCGCACCGTAAAATATTGCATTGAACCCAAGAGACATCCAGTCTATCCGCATTTGACTGTGGACATCAATGTTTTTGCAGAAACGCTGGTTGCAGAAATTGATCGACTCAAAATTACCGAAAAATCGATCGTGCATACTTTTGACTGGAATCTCCTCGACCGAATCAAGGAACTGCAGCCCACATTGGCGCAATGGCACCTTACATCGGAACTGGAACAATTCAATACGGTTGCCGACCGCAATAATGGCAGCTGGACCGCGGGATTGATGTTATCCGACTTCGGAAATTCCGTTCCGAAGATGATTCAGTCGATTGGCGGCAGCGTATGGAGCAGCAACTTCGAAGCCTTGACGGTTGAGCGGATTGAAGAAGCGAATCGACTTGGTTTGAAGGTGTGCTGCTGGACCGTCAACAACGATTCTGAATTTGAATTTTTGATGGCCGCCGGCGTGGCAGGAATCACCACCGACTATCCGAATCGCCTGATTCAGCATATTTCAGAATTTTCAAGTCACTGATTTGAGATTTCGTTGGGTGCAGTGACAGAAAGAAGTGAAGCAAATTCGAAGTCGATTCAAAATTTAATCACCGCTTATTTCCGTTAGCATGTTGTTCTCCATCCGTTCGATGATGAACTGTGCAATCCCTTCATAGTCTTCCAAATGGAACACGAATTCAGTTGCTGTCAGAGTTTCAGGCGCGTCGGTTGCAATGGCGATCACATATGGGTCTTTCTTTGCGAGAAGAGGGCGCTTGATCGTCGAACGGTGCACTTCGATCTTGGTAAACGGTTCTTTTTTGAAGCCTTCCACCACAATCAGGTCCAAGTTCTGAGATGCGAAATTTTTTAATGTTTCCATCAGCTCCGGTTCGGTCGCGTCTTCCTTTTCTATCACCCAGGCAATTCTGTATTTTGAAGCAACGAGAACTTGCTGCGCACCTGCTTTTCTGAATTCATAGCTGTCCTTGCCTGGCATGTCAATGACAAAATTATGGTGCGCATGCTTTAAAACTCCGAGTTTTAATCCATGTTTTCGCAATATCGGTATGACTTGGGTCACCAACGTTGTTTTACCCGTGCCGCTAAATGCAGCAAATCCAATGACAGACAGCTTACGCGATTTCATGATTCAAGATTCGCTTTTCAGCCTGCTGTCTGTCTTCTTCAGAATTGATGTTCAAAAAGCAGTTCGGTGAATCAGAAAAGTCTGCAATGCGATAGACATGCCTTACAAACCACAGATCAATTTTTCGCCCACCCGATTCAAGGAAGTCGTCTAAGTTCCGCCTCAATTTTGTGTTGACCAACATAAAAGTCGGCTGCAGACGCTTTTCGTCAGAGGCGACGACCACGTCGGTCCCATCGTCAACAGCCTCAGACATGCGAGCGACGTAATCGTGATTTAAAAATGGCCCATCGCAGGGTGCAGTAATGACCCACGGAGTTTTGGCAGACTGCATCGCACTCGCCAGACCAGCGAGAGGGCCCAAGTATCCCTGAATTCGGTCGCGGATCACTGGAACGCCGAACTTTTCGTAAATCTCTTGGTTTCGATTTGCGTTCAGCAGAACCTCCGAAACTTGTGGTCCCAGCAAATCCATCACAATTTTGCACATCGGCACACCTGCCAGCCCAATGAGGCCCTTGTCAATCCCACCCATTCTCCGAGCTTTCCCGCCTGCAAGAATTACGCCTGTAATTTCTGATCGTCTCATCGTCAATGACTCAACACAGTTTTCCCTGTTCTATTTCCACTACGCGTTGTGCCTGATAGGATTTCGCAGATTCATGAGTTGCGATGCAAACGGAATTGCCGCTGTTCGCAAGATCTCGAATCAAAGAAAAAGCATGCTCGCGCGAGACATTGTCCATCGCAGTCGTGGGTTCATCCAACAGCAGCAGTTTGGGTACGATGATCCGCGCCCGCGTCAGAGCAACACGCTGTTTTTCTCCACCAGATAAATCTCTCGCATTTCGCTTTGCTAAATTCGACAGGCCAGCCCACTCAAGAGCAGTCTCTACCTTCTCATGAACCTGCGCTCGACCCTGTTTTTGAAACTTCAATCCATAAGCGACATTGTCTTCGACCGATCGATCAAATAAGTACGGAGTTTGATGGAGGTACACCACTTCGTTTCGAAACTGACGAAAAGCCTGCCGCCATGTCATATCTCTGCCATTGAGAGAAAATATTCCTTGATCGGGCGGGATCAATCCCGCAAGAATTTTCAGAAGTGTCGTTTTTCCTGCGCCGTTGTCGCCGTGGATCACAACACATTCGCCTTTTCGAATCACCATATGATCAATATCCAAAATTGTTCGTCTTTGCAAAGTTTTACGAACATTCTTTACAGATATTAATATATCGCCGTTATTCACAGTGCCTGCTTCAACCTCTAGTATCGCGCCATATCGCGTCCGCGAAAGATCGCAATTGTGAAATTCAATACCAATGCCAGAGTAATCAAAACGACTCCGAGTGCTATCCCCTGTTCAAAATGACCTTTCGAGGTTTCCAATGCAATGGCTGTTGGAATGTTTCGAGTATGATGCAAAATGTTTCCGCCAACCATAATGGAACACCCTACTTCAGAAACGACTCGACCAAAGGCGGTTACTATCGCCGCAATAAGACCGAATCGAACCTCTCTCATTATGGTAAACATTGCCCAGATTTTTCCAGCTCCCAAGGTGCGGGCGGTCTGCCACGCGGTCAGGTCGATGCTCTGCAGTGCGACATGTGACATCGCGACGAGCAGTGGGAAGGCAAGAATCATCTGTCCAATGACCATGGCTGTCTGGGTAAACAATAAACGCCATCCTCCAAAAGGACCAGAACTGTAAAGCAGCATATACAGCAGCAGCCCGACTACTACCGCTGGCAGTGCGATCATTGAATTCACAATCGTGATAATGTAGGGCCTGCCGGGAAATTCGGAAAATGCCAATACGAAAGCGACGATCATCGCGGGTGGAACAATAAAAAGAATGGCTCTGAAGGAGACCAGAAAAGAAATGCCTACAATTTCCCATATCTCAGGATCACCAGTCAGGAGCAGTTTAAGAGCTTCGGCGCTCGCACCGACTAAACTTTCCATAAGCTATTTCCACAAGATTGGGGAATGATGGTCTGCGGTTGACAAAAGACTGAAATTGGAATTAAGACGCTGCTATGAATCTGTCAATTCATGACGTAAAACAACTGTTCTCCATTAACTCTGTAATTGGAAATGATGGATTTCGCTTCGTCAGATGTCAACCACTCAACTAACTTCTTCGCAGCCTTGTAATTCACCTGAGGGTGACGCTCCGGATTGACGGCGATCACTCCGTAAACATTTCGACCATCCTTCGCCCCGTCAACATGAATCGGTAGATTCAGATGATTCATGAGATACAGCCAAGTTCCCTTGTCGGTCAGGATATAACCCCTTAACTCATCTGCAATCTGCAAGGCTTTCCCCATGCCTGCTCCGACAGATTTGTACCAGTCACCGCGTTCATGAACACCAGCCATTTCCCACAAAATGAGTTCTTTATTGTGAGTTCCAGAATCGTCTCCTCTTGATATGAATATCGACTCAGATTCCGCTATCCGCTGAAAGGAATCACTCAATTCACTGGACCCATGAATTCCCGCTGGATCTTCATCAGGTCCGACAATGATGAACTCGTTATACATGACTTCTCTCCGGTCTACTCCAAAACCCGCGTTCACAAGCTCCAGTTCCGCCTTCGTGGAATGGACAAATATTGCGTCAACGTCGCCATTTCTGGCATGATTGAGCGCCCTGCCCGTACCGCCTACAATCGTATGAGCGGATACATCAAATTTTTCCTCAAAAACAGGAATCAGTTTTTCCATTAAACCTGAATTTTCCGTACTTGTGGTCGTGGCAAGTCGCATTACATCGGCTGCATGAGCTGAATGAATGAATCCGAGCCAAAGGATTAACAACAGAAACGAACTGCGGGCAAACGCCATATTCGATTAACTCAGTTGATCAATTTCAGAATCTGATTTCCTGGACCCGTTTGGGAATTAAAAAGTTTCAGCAAACAATTCCATCCCGAATCTATTCTACGGTCACAGACTTCGCCAGATTTCTGGGATTGTCCACATCCGTCCCCTTTATGATTGCAACATGATAGGCCAGCAGCTGCAGGGCGATGGTGTGGAGTACGGGAGAGGTGAAAGGGCCTGACTGCACCATTTCGATCACTTCAATGAGATCATCACCTGCAATCGGGGTGCCGGAGTCCGAAAAAACAAACAATCGACCCCCTCGAGCTCGGACTTCCTGAATGTTTGCTTTCAATTTGGCCAGCAGGTGGTTGTTTGGGGCAACCGCAATCGTTGGCATTTTTGAATCGATCAACGCCAATGGACCATGCTTCAACTCGCCTGCGGGATATGCATCAGCGTGAATGTAAGAAATTTCCTTCAGTTTCAGAGCCCCCTCCAATGCGATCGGGTAGTGTGTGCCGCGCCCTAGAAACAGGGTATGTTCCTTATCTACGAAATTTCCAGCCAGTCGCTGAATTCGTTTTTCCATCTGCAAAACCGCATCAATTCTAGCCGGTAAAGCCCTCAACTCCGTGATGACTGATTTTTCCTGCTCATGGCTGAGATTTTTCCTTCTCGCAAGCGCGATCATCAACAACAGCAAAGATGCGATTTGAGTCGTGAATGCTTTCGTTGATGCAACTGAAATTTCCGGTCCTGCTCGAGTGTGAAAAATCAGATCGGTGATTCGGGTGAGCGAACTCAATGGTGAATTGCAGATCGCCAATGAATGCTTGAATCCAAGTCGTTTCGCCTGTTCGAGCGCTGCGAGCGTGTCTGCTGTTTCGCCTGACTGAGAGAGGGCGACAACCAACGCATTTTGAGGGACGACGGGTTTCCGATAGCGAAATTCACTGGCAATTTCCGCTTCACAGGGAATTCCGAAGGATTCCAGCCAAAGTTTCGCGACCATGCCTGCATGGTAGCTTGTTCCACATGCCAGGATTCGAACCGCTTCGACTTTGTCAAAAATCTTTGTGGCCTGTGCGCCAAATGCCTCTTCTTCAAGAAGTTCATCATTGGATATTCGATTTTCGAGGGTGTTGGAAACAGCTGAACTCTGTTCAAATATTTCTTTTTGCATGTAGTGAGAGTAAGGCCCAAGAGTCACTGTTTCCGGACGAACTAAAACAGCTTCTCCGCGGCGGTCGACGGAATTCCCAAACTCATCGATCATTTTTGTAATTGAGGCATCAGAAATTTCAGCGATATCGCCGTTTTCCATAACCACGATGGAATTTGCAAATTTCGATAAGGTAATCGCGTCTGAAGCAACAAAGATTTCCTGTTCTCCCAAGCCAATAAGCAGCGGGCTGCCTCGTTTGGCAATGACCATCTTGTGAGGTTCAGTAATGGAAAGAATGGCAAACGCAAATGAGCCAGTCAGAACTTTGGCGGTTTCCTGAACACCTTCGATCATGCTCATGCCGTCGGCCAATAAAGGACTTAGTTCATGCAGAATGACTTCCGTGTCAGTTTCTGACTCGTAGACCTTGCCGTCGCGGATGTGGCTTTGTTTTAATTCTTCGTAATTTTCGATGATGCCATTGCAGACGATTGCGTGCTGACCATCGATGACCAACGGATGTGCGTTATTGTCAGTTGCAAGACCATGAGTTGCCCATCGAGTATGCCCGATGGCGATGGTGCCCGACAGCAAACTCCCGTTTTTCAGCTTATTCGACAGCTTTTCGACTCGGCCGGCGCATCGGGTTCTCGCTAAATCTCCATCAGAATTGATGACGGCAATGCCGGAGGAATCATATCCTCGGTACTCCATCATACGCATGCCTCGGACTATATCAGGAACAATGTTCCGATAGGATACGGCACCGATTATTCCGCACATGTTTACATCTCCACTATGACAATTGGTTCAGATTATAAATAGCTTATGCGGGAGCGATCTTGCTGAACCCAAAAAAAAGCAGATGCTGCAAGAAATTTGATTAATTTTTGCGGCCGCGTTGACGAGCTTTAAGGATTTTAGTCGCTGAGCGCTCGACAGCAAGTCGATTGGATCTTATATTTTTCGAAATTGTCGAACCTGCGGCAACTACAGAATGATCACCAATTTCAATGGGTGCAATCAGCGCTGCATTTGAACCTATAAACACATAATCACCAATTTTCGTTCGATGCTTCTGTTTTCCATCGTAGTTGCACGTTATGGCGCCAGCACCTACATTGACATGCTTTCCGATGTCACTGTCTCCGACATACGCGAGATGGCTGACTTTGGTCGCCTCGCCCAAGTTTGAATTCTTAATTTCGACAAAATTTCCGACTTTACAGTTTTTTCCAATCCGCGTGCCTGGACGAATTCTGGCAAACGGTCCGATTTCACAGCCCGCTTCAATTTCCGCATCCTCAATCACACAGTTGGGTTTTATGATTACACCTTTGCCGAGACTTGAATTGCGAATCACGTTATTCGCTTCTATCCGCACACGGTCTGCAAGTGTATTCACACCTTCGAGCACTACATTCACATCAATGGAACAGTCCTTGCCCGCAGCGCACTCCCCGCGTAAATCAAATCGAGCCGGGTCCAGGATGCGAACTCCTGCCTTCATTAAATCCTCTGCGTTCTTCAGCTGAGCCAAACGCTCTAGGTCGGCCTGTTCGGCACGAGTATTCACTCCGATTATTTCAGTTCTGCTGGTTGACGATATGGTTGGCACTTCAAATCCATCTTTTATCGCAAAATCAAGCACTCCAGGAAGATAATATTCCTTTTGAATATTGTCATTGTCCAAGCGGTCCAGCCAACCGGCCAGCAGATTCCTTTTGGCTGCAATGGGACCTACGTTCACTTCAGCGATCTGAAGCTGTTCATCAGACGCATCCTTTTCCTCAACAACCTGCCGCAGTTCACCTAGTTCATTGCGCACAATGCGCCCGTAGCCGGCAGGATCACTGACTATGGAAGTCAGAATGCACAGACCGCTGTTTTCAGCCACATCAATCAGATTCCAGACAGTGTCCGACCGCACGAAAGGATTATCTCCATAAAGCACACAGATGATCGAATGTTCAGCTGCATATGGAATTGCCTGTGCAACTGCATGTCCAGTACCGTTGGGCTCAGGCTGAAGCACCCAATTGACAGCCTGATGTGCGAACTCTTTTCGAACCTTTTCGCCATCACTGCCGATGACAACGTGAATACGGTCTGCATGCGCGTTCTGAGCCGCCGCAATAACATAGGCGAGCATCGGCCGACCACTGATCTGCTGCAGGGATTTGGGCTCATCAGAACGCATTCTCGTGCCGTACCCGGCAGCTAAGATTATGACTTCAGATTTAGCCAATCGGTATTCTACTTCGAAAAATCCACCACGGTTCGAGCCAAAAACAGCTGCAGTCGATCAACGACGCGATTTCTTCAGCTTCTGTATCGCTCTCAACTGTGCTGCTGCATGAGCCAGCTCCGCCTGTGCTTTGGCAAGATCCATTTTTGAGGTCTTATTCACCAGGTCCTGTTCCGCTCTGCGCTGAGCTTCCAGCGCCTGCGCTTCATCCAGATCAGCTGCGCGCACTGCGGTATCTGACAATACAGTGACCAGCTGCGGCTGAATTTCCAGCAGTCCGCCGGAAACGAAGAAAAACTGTTCTTCTCCGTCTTCCTGCTGCACCCGCACTTCACCTGGTTTCAATCGAGCGATCAGCGGTGCATGCTGCGGCGCGATCCCAACTTCCCCCATTTCCGCCGGTGCGAAAACCATCGACCCGGAACCAGACCAGATCGATTCTTCGGCACTTACAATTTCTACTCGGATGGTTGTCATATCAGTTCAGCTGAATTCAAATTTTTCCAGACTTCATTCAAGCGGCCTTCTGATGAGCCTCTAAAACTTCTTCAATCGTTCCCACCATGTAGAACGCCTGTTCAGGAATATGGTCATATTCACCATCAACAATTCCTTGAAATCCCTTGATCGTGTCGGCCAGCGATACATAACGACCAGGAGTTCCAGTGAAGGTTTCCGCAACAAAGAACGGCTGCGATAAGAACCTTTGAATCTTACGAGCTCTTGAAACTGTAACCTTATCGTCTTCTGACAGTTCATCCATACCCAAAATCGCAATGATGTCCCGCAGCTCCTTATAGCGCTGCAAGGTTCCTTGAACCGCCCTCGCGGTCTCATAATGTTCCTGGCCCACCACGAGCGGATCCAATTGACGGCTGGTCGAATCCAACGGATCAACAGCCGGATAAATGCCCAATTCCGCAATCTGCCGAGACAGGACCAAAGTCGCATCCAAGTGCGCAAATGTTGTCGCTGGTGATGGATCTGTCAAATCGTCTGCTGGCACGTATACCGCTTGGAATGAACTGATCGATCCAGCTCGCGTTGACGTGATCCTTTCTTGCAGGATCCCCATTTCTGCTGCGAGAGTGGGCTGATATCCCACCGCTGACGGCATTCGGCCGAGCAGTGCCGACACTTCCACGCCAGCCAACGTATAACGATAAATGTTATCGATGAACAGCAATACGTCTCGGCCTTCATCTCTAAAATATTCTGAAATGGTCAAACCAGCGAGCGCCACTCGAAGCCGATTGCCCGGCGGTTCGTTCATCTGTCCATATACCAGCGCCACTTTATTCAGCACGTCCGCTTCTTTCATTTCATGATAGAAGTCATTTCCTTCTCGAGTTCTCTCGCCGACGCCTGCAAACACTGAAAATCCAGCGTGTTCAATTGCGATATTTCGAATCAATTCCAAAAGCGTAACGGTCTTGCCGACGCCCGCGCCGCCAAACAAGCCAATTTTTCCACCCTTGGCAATCGGCATGATCAGGTCGATCACCTTTACGCCTGTCTCAAGAATTTCCACTGTTGTCGCCTGATCCGTAAAGCCAGGGGCCTTGCGATGAATTGGCCAGTGAACCTCCGATTCAACTGGACCGGCTTCGTCCACCGGTTCGCCAAGGACATTCATGATGCGTCCTAAAGTAGGTTCGCCAACGGGAACCTGAATTGGACTCTCCGTGTCGGTGACCGGCAAGCCGCGTTTCAGACCATCGCTGGAGCCCATCGCAATGGTGCGTACGACTCCATCACCCATCTGCTGCTGAACTTCAAGTATGAGTCCTGTCTGATCAACTTTAAGCGCGTCAAAAACCTTTGGAACTTTCGAACGCGGAAACTCAACGTCTATGACAGCTCCAATTATTTCGACGATTTTTCCTTTTACCATATTTGCCTCGTCTTCACACAATTCTTTTCGTAAATTTTCAACTACCAGGTGAACGTCAGATTTTCATCCAGCTAAACTGCAGCTGCACCACCCACAATTTCCGATATTTCCTGAGTGATGGACGCCTGCCTCGCTTTGTTGTATGCCAAATTCAATTCATCAATCAAGGTGCCTGCGTTTTCCGACGCCGATTTCATTGCCACCATTCGAGCCGACTGCTCACATGCGATGTTTTCCACAACCGCCTGATAAACCATGGATTCAATGTAACGCTCCATGAAAACATCCACCACGACTCGTGATTCCGGTTCATACAGATAATCCCAGTGATGAGCGAGATCATCGTCTTCCTGCCCGATGTGAATCGGCAGGATCTGATCCACCAAAGGCGATTGCGTCATCGTATTGACGAATCGATTCGAAACCAGGTACAGACGGTCGATTGCAGCATCTTCAAACGCTTTCAGCATGATTTGCACGGACCCGATCAACTCCACCACCTGGGGGGCGTCCCCAAGGTGTGTGGCCTGGCACAGAATATCTGCCCCCAGTCGTCGAAAGAAACCCAGACCCTTGTTCCCTATAACGCCAAATCGAGTTGAAATACCCTGCCTGTCGAAAATGCTGATGGATTCAAGGGCTGAACGAAACAGGTTGATGTTCAGTCCACCACACAGCCCGCGGTCCGTACTTACGATGATGTAGCCGACATTCGTCAGCTCTCTATCGATCGTGTACGGATGCCTGTATTCCAGGTTTGCCTGTGTCAGGCGAGTTACAACTCGACGAATAGACTCTGCATAGGGCTTTGCAGCCCGCATTCTTTCCTGGGCGCGGCGCATTTTGCTGGCTGCGACCATTTCCATCGCGGAGGTGATTTTCTGAGTATTTTCGATACTTCGAATCTTACTCTTGATTTCCTTTGCACCAGGCATCAGCTACCTCAAATATCACACTTCAACGATTGATCGGCTAATAGGTTCCATTTTGAATGAAATCATTTACAGCCTGCTTCATCCTGGCGGCAACGTCGTCGTTGTATACTGGATTCCGGTTGATCTCAGCGATAATTTCAGCGAAATTGGAATTCAGGTAATCAAGCATTGCCTGTTCAAATCCAACGACTGCTGAAACTTCAACATCATCCAGAAATCCTTCATTCGCGGCGAGCAGCGAGAAAGCCATTTCGGCTACAGAGAGCGGAGCGTACTGCGGCTGTTTCATCACTTCCATCACCCGCTGTCCCCGCTCGATCTGTTTTCGCGTCGCTTCGTCAAGATCCGAAGCAAACTGCGAAAATGCTGCCAATTCCCGATATTGAGCCAGAGCCAAGCGAATGCCGCCACCAAGTTTCTTGATGATCGCGGTCTGTGCCGCACCTCCTACTCGAGATACCGACAGTCCTGCGTTGATCGCAGGACGGAAGTTGGCGTTAAACAGGTCACTTTCCAGGTAAATTTGGCCGTCCGTAATTGAAATCACGTTTGTAGGCACAAATGCAGATACGTCGCCCGCCTGTGTTTCAATGATGGGCAGCGCCGTCAATGATCCGGTCTGACCCTTGACTTTCCCATCCGTGATGGATTCCACATATTCTGCATTGATGCGGGATGCCCGTTCCAGCAGTCGAGAATGCAGGTAAAATACATCCCCCGGATATGCTTCCCGGCCCGGCGGCCGTCGCAGCAGCAGAGAAACCTGCCGATAAGCCCAAGCCTGTTTCGTCAGGTCGTCGAAGATGATCAGCGCGTCCTGTCCGGTATCGCGGAAATACTCACCCATCGTGCAGCCCGAATAAGGAGCGATGTATTGCATGGCGGCGCTTTCGGACGCAGCAGCGGAAACTACGATGGTATGTTTCATTGCATCGTGCTCTTCGAGTTTTTGGACGACGTTCACAATGCTCGATACCTTTTGGCCGATGGCCACATAGATACACTTTATTTCCGTATCTTTTTGGTTGATGATGGTGTCGATCGCCAATGCAGTTTTTCCGGTTTGACGGTCGCCGATAATGAGTTCTCGCTGTCCTCGACCGATGGGCACCATCGAGTCGATTGACTTCAGTCCAGTCTGGACGGGTTCCGACACCGACTGCCGGGTAATCACGCCGGGAGCGACCTTTTCAATCGGTGCGGCGCCGACGGATTCAATCGGGCCTTTCCCATCGATTGGACGACCCAGCGAATCGACGACGCGCCCCAGCAGTCCAGGACCGATCGGCACCTCAAGAATTCGACCGGTGCACCGAACCGTATCACCTTCGGTGATGTGTTCATAGTCACCCAGGATGACGGCGCCGACTGAATCGCGCTCTAAATTCAGGGCGAGTCCGAAAGTATCGCCCGGGAATTCCAGCATTTCTCCCTGCAGTGCGTCTGCAAGCCCATGAATTCGGACGATTCCGTCCGTCAACAATACGACCGTTCCTTCACTGCTTGGGTGAGCTGTAGCGTCAAAATCCGCAATGCGGGCTTTAATCAGTTCACTAATTTCAGACGGATTTAATTGCATTGCCATTTGTTTTTTTCCTCTATTTCAGTACAGGGCAGTTAGGCATTGATAGAATCAAGACGGCTTCAGATTCCAAGTGAGCTCGACAATTTGGCAAGCTTTGCACGAACTGAACCGTCTACAACCCAGTCACCGGCGCGTATTACTGCACCACCGATTAAGTCTTGGTTTTCCCTGCATGTCAATCGAACTTTGCGACCCAGCCGATTTTGCAGGGATTCGGTTAATTTTTCGATCTGACCTTCGTCCACAGCGTAAGCGGTCTGCAGTTCTGCTTCAATAATTCCTTCTTCTTCGGCACGAAGTGATTCGTACTGTTCAGCGATCGAAGGCACAAGCTGCAATCGTCGATAGTGGCAGAGTATTCGAACCAGATTTGTGACTTGTTGATCAAGCGCTTCACCGCCGATTTCCAGTATGATGTCAATGATCTGATCCCGCGTAATCCGCGGGTTCTGAATCAAGCCATCCAAATCTGGATTGCTGACAATTTGCGTCAAGGTTTCAAGGTGGCTCGACCACTCGTCATAGCGATTCGAATCTCTTGCGAGCTCGAATACCGCCTGTGCGTAGGGTCTTGCAATACCGGAAGAACTGCTCACGTCTGCCTGCTCACTTAAAGGCTTTGTGACAGTTCTTGGAGCATTCTCTCATGCGCTTTCTGATCCACTTCTTTGGAAAGTATCTGTGACGCACCCGCAACTGCCAGCTGCGCGACCTGCGCACGAAGCTGTTCTCTGGCGCGATTTACTTCCATTTCAATTTCACTTCGAGCTGCAGTCAGAATCCGCTCACCTTCGACCCGAGCCTCATCACTGGCGTGGGCGACAACTTCCGCACCGCGCTTTTCAGCTCGGGCAATTATGTCCTTGGCCTGCAGCTTAGCCCGTTCAACGAGCTGTGCTGCGTCTTCCTTCCCTCGTTCCCGTTCGCGCTGGCCTTCCTCTGCTGCGGCCAAACCATCTGCAATCGTCTTGCGCCGTTCATTGAGAGCGTTCGTGATCGGCGGCCAGATGAATTTCATGCAAAACCAGACAAAGATGATGAATGTGATCGTCTGTCCAATTAACGTTAGATTTATGTTCATTGAAATGCGTTGCTTTAGTTGCTAGTCACTCTGGTTCAAAATTTTCCGGACTTTTGTCAAGCCACAGCGAACATAATGTAGAACGCAATGCCAACGCCGATCATCGGCACGGCATCAACCAGTCCCATCATAATAAAGAACTGCACGCGAAGCATTGGCAGTAGTTCCGGCTGGCGTGCAATCGCTTCGATAAATCGAGCTGCAAGAATTCCAATCCCAACCGCTGCTCCGACTGCACCCATGCCGAGTAATACGGCACCGGCAATAAAATACAATGCTGCTTCCATAATGTAATCTCCGATCTAGCAAATCATTGTTTTGAAATACGATATTAGTGTTTGTGATGCGCCATGTCCATATAGACAATGGTCAGCACCATGAAAATGAATGCCTGCAGGAGAACAATCAAAACATGAAAAACCGCCCAAGCCCACTGCAGAACGCCACCGAGTAAAGCCAGTGTCAGACCCGCATTGAACAAAAGCGCAATCAAAATAAAAATCATCTCTCCCGCATAGAGGTTGCCAAAAAGTCGCAGCGAGTGCGACAGAGGTTTCGCCAACAGGCTGATTCCTTCCAAAAACAAGTTGACGGGGATCATCCACTTGCCAAAGGGCTGCAACGTCAATTCCCCAACAAATCCACTCACTCCTTTATTTTTAATGCTGAAGTAAATCATTAAGACGAAGACTGACAATGATAAGGAAAATGTAATGTTCGGGTCTGTCGTCGGCACGACTTTCATGTACTCGATTCCGAGCAGTTTGGCCACCTCGGGAATCCAGTCAACCGGAACCAGGTCCATGAGATTCATCAGCAGGACCCAGACAAACAAGGTCAGTGCGAGCGGTGCGATCAGATCATTCTTGCCTGAGAATGAGCCGCGCACGTTATCGTCAATGAAATCGAAAATCCACTCCACGAAATTCTGAAAGGAACCGGGAGCATCACTCGTGACTTTCTTTGCGACCGAACGGAATGCCAGTAAAAACCCCGCTCCCAATACAATCGACCAGAAGAGGCTGTCCAAATGAACGGCCATAAAACCCATCTCTGCAGCTTCTGAGGCAGAATGCGCGATCGACCAGCCGTTCTCTGGATGATTTCCAAAGGTGAGATTCTGCAGATGGTGCTTAATGTAACCTGATGTAGTCAGTTCGCCGTTCGTAGCCATACTTCGTTCACTCAAGATGCCACATTACTGAAGCTTCAAGCCTGCTTCAATCCACCCAATCAACAGTGCGGCCGTGAATACGGAGAACATTGCGACTGGGTCAATTGGCTGAATCAGCCAGAACATCGCTGCAAATACCGCTCCGGTCAAGGCAAATTTCACCATTTCCGCACGCAGCATGATACCGAACACGTTCGGGTCATAACGATGAATTCTACGATGAATGCCAAACACGCGCCATACTGAATAGGCATTGGGGATGATGCAGGCGACACCTCCGAGAACTGCAGAATAAAAAGCAGCAAACCCCATAAAAGAAAACAGGACCGCACCCACTCCCGTTACGAGGGCCTGGGTTACGAGAATTCGTCCCATCCCCGAATGAAAGGGTAAATTAAAACGCGGCATTCGCGCGTTTCGAATCAATTCAGTCAAAAAAGTCCTTCGTATGTTGAGATTCAGTGAGAGGTGACGTCAATACGCGATCAGGTCACTCGTAGGATTTTCTCGCGATAATATAACAACATTTTCCAGTCAGGCGCAGCAAAAATTACAAAAATTCAATTCCGACTAAAGATTTACCTCTCCAAACAGGAGGAGAAACCAGATGAAAAAGGATCATTTTAGACTAGGTCCCAATGCCATGAGTTCCCCGGCGGCCTCTATGGGTGAAAGCCCTTCAAACAGGATGCGATAGACCCGCTCTGTGATGGGCATGAACACATCCAGTTTGTTGCCGATGTCGAATGCTTCGCGAGTTGACTGCATGCCCTCAACTTCCTGACCGATCTCCTTTAGAACCTGATCGAGCGGTTTTCCCTGTCCCAATCCCAGTCCAAGTCTGCGATTGCGCGATAAATCTCCTGAACAGGTCAAAACCAAATCGCCCATCCCAGACAAACCCATCATCGTTTCAGATTTGCCTCCCAGAGCGATGTTCAGTCGATTGATTTCGGCATGTCCTCTTGCAATCATCAAGCATCGAGCATTAATTCCGAATCCGAGTCCATCTGAAATTCCGGCAGCGATGGCAATTACATTCTTGGTGGCTCCCCCGACCTGCACGCCGACCAAGTCTGACGTGGTATATACAAGTATTCTTTCGCTTCGAAAAAGATCTGCTATTGACTCGACGCGATCTTCGGACGCAGAAGCCAGATCAGTTCCGGCGGGCAGTCCACACACGATTTCGTAGGCAAAGGTCGGGCCGGAAAGAACGGCGTAAACAGCTGAATCCCCAAGCACTCGATCTGCTACATCACTTAGCAGGCCACCCGTCTTTGGATCAAATCCCTTCGTCCCCCAAACCACGACCGGCATTTCAGCTGCATTCATCAGGTTCAGATTCGAGGCCACGCTTCGCAAAGCAACTTCAAAAACGCGGCTGGGAACTGAAATTGCGACAGCTGAACATGCCTGCATCGCAGATTCAAGCGTGTGGAAACCGCGCAGATTCGTCGGCAGCTTACAATCCGGAAGGTAACGGCTGTTGCAGTAATTTTCGTTAATGTCATCGATTACGGTCAGGTCAATGTCCCAGATCCGCACATCATGGCCGTTGCCAGCAAGCCATGTTCCGATCGCGGTTCCCCAAGAACCAGCACCTACGACGGCGATTGACTTTAATTTTTTTCTAGTGATACGGACACCCCCCATCTTTCACACAACTGCGGGAAACAATAAATTCCCAAAACGTCCCTATTATATCGAAAGGGAGCTCTGAACATGACGCGCACAGAGAACCGAAAATCAAATATTTCCTTGCTGGATCAACATGAATCGATGTCGCCGAATCCGATTCGAATGCCACTACCCGTTTCCAGGAGTTATGCAGTCGATCCTAAATTCAGGTCTGCTGTTATCTGGCCGGTAAATCGAAACCCCGCCTGAAGCCATGGCAGCTTCAGGCGGGACTTGTTTTTGAGTGGAGATACTCGCTGGATCTCGCGTGTCACCCCGAGTATCTGTCTATTGACGGATTATTGACCGTCTTACGAACTGAAATGGTCTTCTTCTTCCTTCAGCCTGGCAGATTCACTTTTTATTTGAGTGATGTGCCAGGCGATCCAGAAAGCGACCCCAATCAGGACCAGAAGAAATTCTGTTCCTACAAATGGATAGATTGGACCAATGTCAGCAATGGTGCCAGCCCAGTCTGTAAATGAACCTGTTGTCATCTATATTTTCCTCCAAATTTAAATTAACCACCGCGGGCCGCTTCGGCTTCGGCCTGTTCGATCGCCTGCGCTTCGGCTTCCCATGATTCTCTGGTCGCCGTATCGAGCCCCGCGATTTCAACTGCCGGTGGGATTCGAAGCAGACCTAGTGAATTGAGTATCTTGGCTATCACGTAGCCGGGGAGCAGCCCCAGCACGCCAAACATGATGACCGCGCCAATGAAATTTCCTATTGGATTGATCGTCGCAAAACTTGTGTCTGGCGAGGACGGATAACCCCATAACATAAAACCGCAAACGACAACGCCATAGAATCCGGCGTATCCGTGTACGGCAACCGCACCGACTGCATCATCAATCTTGAATCGTCGTTCAACGTAGTAGTGCAGTTTGTACATCACGACCACACCGATGATTGCGATGATCATGGCCTGTATCGGATGATACAGATCATTGCCCGCCGAGGCGGCAATCACTCCAGCAAGACCGGATGAATAAGTCCAGAACGCATCACCTTTAGAAACCCAATATCCAGCCAGCAGACCACCGGACAGTGACATCAGGAAGTTGAACGTAATTGCGCTCAAAGTTGTGGGACCTAGATAGATGTTGGTTGCGGAGAAAAATTCGCCGTCCCCTGCCTGAACATCCCAAATGGGAATGTTGCATGCAACGTAAAAACCCCAAAAGCCCGTATAAATCAGAAACAGTCCGATCGTAACCAGCCAAGGATTTCTCGGGTTGATGTTGCGCGGGGTGCCATCTGCTGCGAATTTCCCGATTCTAGGACCTAGCACGATGAGAATTCCCAGTGCAAAACCGCCAGCAATTCCATGAATTACGCCTGACGCGTATGCATCGTGGTATCCAAGCAGCTGAACCATCCAGCCTTCGGCATGCCAACCCCAAGCAGCGTCAATGATCCAGAACACTGAACCGATGGCGACTGCAAGAATCCAAAATCCACCGGACTGGATTCGTTCGATGACTGAACCAGACACAATCGATGCTGCCGTCCACGAGAACAACAGGAACGCCGCCCAGAATACACCATTGATTCGTTCCCATCCGTCAGCGCCGGCGCCCATGTGTGCGCCCATGAGCTGACTCCATGGCTCAGCGTGAGGCGATTCGACAATGCCGCCAACGATGCCTGGGCCATATGGAAAGGCGAAATAGATCCACCAACCAAAGAAGAAAAATGTGATTGTTACCAGTGGAATCAACATTGTGTTCTTCATCAGAGTATGAACGTGATTCTTACGGCGTGAAACACCGACCTCATACAGACAGAACCCAATGTGAATTAAGAACATGATAACAACTGTAAGCCAATAATAGAACTCGGTAAAAATTACAACGAGTGCGGATAATTGGTCATCCATGCTCTACCTCCTAATAGCATTTCGAAACCTAACGAAAATTAAGTTTCGGTTTATTATTGAATGAAGAAATAATTTTCTACTATTTGAACAATTATTTGACTTGAGTAAAAAATTAATTCACTTTGCTATGAATTACAGTATACAGCAAATAGCATCATTCTCTTGACATATGCAGCCTGAAACGGCTCCTTAATCCTGTGATATCACAAGGCGAAACAGTCGATTCAAATTGCAGCACGAGTGTACGACGGATGCAATATTCGTCTGTGGCTGCGAACCGGGTTCGCACTTCGCAGTGACGAACTGCTAGGTTCCTTCGTCCAGATCGACTGCGGCTCGAATCAGTTTTTGAGTATAAACCTGTCTTGGATTCTGAAAAATCTGCTGCGTCTTTCCCTGCTCAACGACTTTCCCATCGCGCAGAACGATGATGTAACTGGCCATTGCGCGCACGACCGCAAGATCATGACTGATGAACAGAAACGCGAGCGTATGGTCGCGCTGCAGATTGCGCAGGAGCTCGATAATCTGTGCCTGAACGGAACGGTCCAGCGCAGAAGTGGGTTCATCCAAAACAATGAATTTAGGTTTCAGAATGATCGCTCGCGCAATCGCAATTCTCTGGCGCTGACCACCGGAAAATTCATGTGGATAGCGATGCCGAGTCTCAGGGTCCAGCTCAACTTCCTGCAGCACGCTGATGACTCTGGATTCTCGCTCTGCTCTTGACATCTTGGGGAAATGCACGCGCAGTCCTTCCGCAATGATTTCAGCAATCGTCATGCGAGGACTCAAACTGCCAAAGGGGTCTTGGAACACAATCTGCATCGACCTGCGCAAGCTGCGCAGTTCTTTCGATTTTCGTCCGTGAATCTCATCACCCTGAAACCGTATGGTTCCGCGACTGCTGATCAGTCGCAGCAAGGCCAGGGCAAGAGAGGTTTTTCCCGAGCCAGATTCCCCAACTACGCCCACAGTTTCACCTTCGCGGACAATAAAGTTAACGTCATCGACAGCTTTGATGTGGTCGACCGTTCTGCGCAGCACTCCCTTGCGAACAGGATACCAAACGCGCAGCGATTCCGAATCCAGCACTACCGATGCATTGGGAATCGCTTGTCCCGCGCTTCCAGACGGTTCAGCGTCCAACAGCATTTTCGTATAGCGATGCTGCGGCTGGTTGAAGATTTGTGAATTCGTCCCGCTCTCCACGAATCGCCCCTGATGCATCACATAAATCCGTTCTGCCATTTTGCGAACGATGTTCAGATCATGTGTGATCAGCAGCAAAGACATTCCGAGCTGCTGCTGCAACTCTCGCAGCAAGGCTAAAATCTGTGCCTGAATGGTGACATCCAGTGCGGTAGTCGGTTCATCTGCGATCAGCAGCCCAGGATTGTTTGCCAGTGCCATCGCAATCATCACTCTTTGCCTTTGACCACCCGAAAGCTGATGTGGATACGAGTTCATCCTTGCTTTCGCATTTTTGATTCGCACCAGCTCAAGGAGTTCCAGCGAACGATCTCGAGCGTCCGCTTTACGCATGCCTTGATGAATGATCATCGCTTCACCAATCTGTCGAGAAATCGTGTGCAGTGGATTTAACGACGTCTGCGGCTCCTGAAAGATCATGCTGATTCGACCGCCGCGATAATCTTTCAATGTGCCAGAAGGGGCTCCGACCAGTTCCTGTCCATCATAAACGATGCTGCCACTCGGGTGAAAAGCAGCCGGATAGGGCAATAGCTGCAGGATTGAAAGTGCGGTTACAGATTTTCCGGAGCCGCTCTCACCAACGATTGCAACAGTTTCACCTGCATGAATATGGAATGAGATGTTTCGAACTGCGTCATTCTGTTCAGCAACGGAACGAAATGACACCGACAGTTCTTTGACCTGAAGCAGAGGATTTTTTGAGCTGGCGGTGTTCATACGTTCGTTTTGCGAGGGTCGAATGCATCGCGGACCGCTTCGCCGATGAACATCAGCAAACTGAGCATAATCAGAATGACAAAGAATCCTGTCAATCCCAACCAAGGCGCCTGGATGTTTGCTTTCCCTTGGGCCAGAAGTTCGCCCAGCGAAGCGGAACCTGGTGGAAGTCCAATTCCCAGAAAATCCAAGGAGGTAAGAATCGTGACTGACCCTGCGAGAGTAAACGGCATAAATGTCATTGTGGCAACCATGGCGTTCGGCAATACGTGCTTAAACATAATTCTTGTATTTTTAGCTCCAAGCGCGCGGGCAGCCCGCACATAATCAAAATTCCGCGCTCGCAGAAATTCAGCTCGAACCACTCCAACGAATCCCATCCACGAAAACATCAGCAGCAGTCCGAGCAGCCACCAAAAGTTCGGTTCTACGACACTTGCAAGTATGATCAGAAGATATAAAGTCGGCAGCCCCGACCAAACTTCGATGAATCGCTGAAACAAAAGGTCCAGCCAACCACCATAATAACCTTGAAGAGCGCCGGCTACGACCCCAACAATCGCGCTGATGACGGTTAGTGTGAATCCGAAGAGAACCGAAATTCGGAATCCATAGAGCAGTCGAGCAACCACATCCCGCGCTTTGTCATCCGTTCCCAACCAATGATTTTCCAGTTCGGGTGGAGAAGGCGCAGGCGTAGGCAGATTCCAGACGACGGTCTGATGGTTGAATCGAACCAGCGGCCAAATCATCCAGCCGTGATCGTGAATGAGCGCTTCGACGTACGGATCGCTGTAGTCAGCTTCTGTTTCAAATTCACCTCCAAACATCGTTTCAGGGTAACTCTCTAAGATTGGAAAATAGTAATCGCCCTGATAAGCGACTACAAGCGGTTTGTCATTGGCGATGAACTCCGACATGAGCGTGACGAGAAACAGCACGATGAAAATCCACATTGACCAGTATCCACGCCGATGCGCGCGAAAGCTGTCGAGCCTTCGCCGAGTCAACGGAGTGATTTCCATCCCCAAGAATCGAGGCTGATGATGTTCGGTTCGATCTGTAGTCATATCAGACTTCGCGGCTTTCAAAATCAATTCTCGGGTCAATGATCGTATACATCAGATCTCCGAGAAGGTTCATGACCAATCCCAGCAGGGAAAAGAAATAGAGCGTCCCGAACATTACCGGATAGTCGCGCTTGAATGCCGCATCAAATCCAAGCAGTCCCAGTCCATCTAATGAAAATATGATTTCAATCAGAAGAGAGCCGGTAAACAGAATGCTGACGAAGGCGCCAGGAAATCCCGCAATCACAATCAGCATGGCATTTCGAAATACGTGCCCGTATAAAACTCGTCGTTCAGTTAAACCTTTGGCGCGTGCGGTCAATACGTACTGTTGGTTGATTTGGTCCAGAAACGAGTTTTTCGTCAGCATGGCGAGCCCGGCAAATCCACCGATGACCATCGCAATCACCGGCAGTGTGATATGCCAGAAGTAATCAATGACTTTGTCCCAGAACGACAGTTCTTCCCAATTTTCAGAGACAAGCCCTGCCAATGGAAACCAGTCCCAATACTCTCCGCCGGCGAACACGACCAAAAGAAATACCGCAAATAAAAATCCCGGTATGGCAGTTCCAATAATCAGCGTAACGGTCGTCCAGCCATCGAAGGCTGTTCCGTCTCTCGTCGCTTTAATGATTCCAAGCGGAATGGAGATCAAATACACCAGCAGCGTGGTCCATACGCCCAATGAAATGGAAACTGGCATTTTTTCGAGCACCAAATCCGTTACGGTCTGATCTCGAAAGAAGCTCGTGCCAAAATCGAACTTCAAATAGCCGATGACTGTCTGAATGAAGCGCTCATGCAGCGGCTTGTCGAATCCAAAACGTTTTTCCAGCTCTTCGATCAATTCAGGATCGAGTCCCTGTGCTCCTCGATATTTGCTGGTTGCTTTGCTGCTCGCAGCGGAGCCCAGTTGCGCTTCGTTCTGACTGAGCGTCTCACCGGTTCCAGTCTGCGTCACTCTCTCCGTCATTTCACCGCCAACACCGGTAAGCTCAGAAATCAACTGCTCAACGGGACCGCCTGGGGCTACATGGATCACCACAAAATTGATGACCATGATGGCAAATAGAGTTGGAATCATGAGCAGAACGCGCCGAACGATATAGGCAGTCATGACGGCACCTCCATTTTTCGGTGGCGGCGGTAGAAATAAGCGAATAATCCGACGACTGCAAAAATTGCGATCGCCGCCATTGCCTTGTTCAGCATCGATGGAACGGATTCTGCTGCCAGGTCGCTCAGTCCACTTTCAATCTCATCTGCGAGAGCGGCCGCTTTCGCGTCGTCATACCACCATCGGTCGATCATCAAGCCCGCTAGAAGGTAACCGGTGGGACGAGAAAATTTATCCCAATGCAGCACGCGGTGATTCTGAATGTGCCAGTTGGGGATGACATAGTGACCGAATAGCAAAACCCGATCGAGAGCCCGCGTACGCTCCACCAGTGATTCGCGGTCCGGCGCATTGACGACGAGTTCGATGAGTTCGTCAATGACCGGATCTTTGATCCCGGGATAGTTTCGGGTGCTCGGAATGTCAGCAGCAGCCGTGCTCCAGTAATTTCTCTGCTCGTTTCCGGGTGAATTCGACTGTCCCCATCCGGCAACAAACATGTCGAAGTCCCGATTGCGAATGCGGAACGTGTACTGACTGGGGTCAACCAGGCGAATTTCAGTATCGATGCCCAGTCTCTCCAGATTTCTCGCAAACGGCAGCACGATGCGCTCGAACGCTTGGCTGACCAGCAGGATTTCGATGCTCATGGGTTCTCCGGTCTGTTCGTTCACCAGCTTCAGATCTTTGACCACCCAGCCTGCTTTTGCAAGCAGGCGAAACGCCTCTTTCAGGTTTTCACGCGGCCAGCCGCTGCCGTCCGTTTTCGGGGCTCGATAGGGTTCGGTAAATATTTCTGGCGGAAGCTGATCTCGGTAACGTTCCAGAATCTCCAGCTCTTCTCCTTTCGGCAGATCTGACGCTGCCAGCTCAGAATTGGAAAAATAACTCTCGGTGCGCACGTACTGTCCAAAAAACAAGGTTCTATTGCTCCACTCAAAATCGAATGCGTAGGCCAGCGCCTTTCTGACATTTCGATCATTGAAAGGCTCGCGCCGCGTGTTCATCGCAAATCCCTGCATTCCGGTGGAAAGGTCATGCTTGATCAGTTCCTTGTTCAGCCAGCCGTTGTGAACTGCGTCAACGTCATAATCAGAGGCCCAGGCTTTCGCTTGATTTTCCACTCTCAGGTCAATGTCCCCAGACTTCAATGCAAGCCGTATTGCAGTATCGTCGCGATAAAAGTCAGTGCGCATCGCATCGAAATTATACAGACCGACGTTTACGGGAAGCTCAGCTCCCCAGTATGACTCCACGCGTTCATAATTGATGTAGCGGCCTGGTTCAAAATCCTTGATTCGGTAGGGCCCGCTGCCGAGAGGGGGCTCCAGAGTCGTTTTCGTAAAATCTCGAGTCGCCCAGTAATGCTTTGGCAGAATCGGCATCTGTCCCACGATCAACGGCAGCTCGCGGTTGCTGCTGCCCAAAAATGTGAATTTCACACGATGGTCGCTGAGTTTCTCAACCTTCTTAATGTCCCCGTAATACCTTCTCCAAAATACTGCCCCCTGCGTCGTCAGGATTTCGAAAGTCCAGACAACATCGTCCGCAGTGACGGGTTTCCCGTCATGCCAGCGCGCTTGGGGGCGTAAATTAAAGATGATCCAGGAACGGTCGTCTGGAACTTCCATCGATTCAGCGATCAACCCATACATGGAAAAAGCTTCGTCTCCACTGCTGACAAGCAATGACTCAATTGCACCGGTATCCGCCGCATTTCCGATATCAATATGCCGATGAAAACTGTCGAAGGTGCCCGACGATGCCGTCCTTAGACTGCCTCCTTTCGGGGCGCGCGGATTCACGTAATCAAAATGTTTAAAGTCAGCGGCGTACTTGGGCTCGCCATGCATCGCAATCCCGTGCACGAGTTTTACTGACTGTGCTGACACGCCAGAGACCAGCGTCAGGAGACTGAGAGTCAATCCAGTCAGAACACAAGCCATTTGTCGATTAGTCATGCGCGGTGGACATTCACCCGAGAAACCGTTCGACGCCAATGCTTTGTTGAATATTGAGATTCAAGACAATCCTTTTGTAATTTCCATGCAGTGCAAACTTCAAAAGAATCCTGAATCCGCACCGCTTCGAATTTTCATATTTTAAATGTTCATTTCGACACATATTCAGAAAGAAAAGTTCCAATTCGCTCGACTGTTGATGGTTGTGGTCTTATCCGTGCATTTGTGCCATTGAGATTGCGAAAATAAAAATTAAACTGTGAATTTCAATATTCGAACCGGATTGGTGTGTAGGACAAAGCACTGATTGAAATTTTCGCTGTCAACCGGCTAATCCACGCGACCGGCGTTTTCGGGTTGCTGAAACCCGCGTTCTTTCATTTCCAAATTCTCGACCCAATCGTCGGTCGCAAGCACTAGTTCATCTTCACTTGCGCGGTCTTCCAATATCGCCGGAAACAGCGTGCTCTGTCCACGTCTCGACTGGTTGATAACGACATGCATCCATTGAATATCTTTCATTAGTGTTTAATGCCAATCACTTCAACTGAATTGCATCCGGGCAGTGCAGTGCACCGAATATGCATATGATTGAGAATTGCGGTCAATCATCCTTGCCTGACGGCGCTCGACTCAAATTCTCCGAAACAATTTTCAATATATTTCGTTCTGAATCGTAAAACAATCATACTTTTGTAAGAATTGGGACCAAGTGTGTGTTAATCGAGTCGTTCGACTGTTGAGAAAGGCGAATCATGGTTCGCCACGCTTCAGCGACAATGCGAACTGAAATTGGTTCCTTTAAAGTCAGCGAAGGAAGTTAGCGAGCCAATGATTCGGCATATAAAGTGTTGGCATGATTCCCGACGACTGCATACGAGGCTGGGGAACAGGAATCCTGTCAAGTAAGAAGAACAGCTGGAAAAAGCACTGCCAGAGGCATTTTACGCCCTTGAGCGATTATGAAAAAATTGCTGCTTTAATTAAAATTTAAGTAAATATTCGGCCAAGCCCATAGGCCGAGAGGAATCAACTGTTGAGTATTTTCCTGAAGTCCCGGCACAGCGGGTACAGCCAGATATCCTTGATCGGTAATGTTGGCTTGGCGGAGGCGGCGCATTTGCCGAGTCCTTTCGTTTGACCGACATTGATCCAGTTCGCAGCCCGGTAGCATGTACCCAAAAAGCGCTGTTCAACGAAAGTCTCAGGCAGCACCGGTCGAATCCTGTAACGATCGTACCACTGCTGCGGCAGTTCCCGGGCGAGCCTTGCAAGCAGGTGCGAGGCAAGATTGGGGCACTTGATCCAGGGCAGAATGAGAAATCCTGCATGGTTTACGATCAGCGCCAGATTGGCTTCTCTGCGCTCCCGATTCCAGCCGATGAAGTCATCCCGGGGTGCGGTTTTCCATGCTGCGGCACCGAAGCCGAAGGCGGCGACAATCTGACGGTCTATGGCAGCGAAATAACGCTGCTGAGCGCCGGGCAGGGGTTTGTATCCAAGATAATGACAGCGTTCAATGTATTCGTTCCAAAGACGTGAATCAGCGGGGGTTGACACCCGCCAAAGTTGAGGTGTTGGCAACTCATGCAGCGGCGCACGGATCGGTGTCTGCGGTGCAGTGCTGTCGGTGAAGCGGATGACCGCCCTGGGAGGCTGGCGACGAGGCGGCGGCAACACAATCAGCTGATCTCGATACATGCGCAGCATCGCCACCCGGCACGACATCTGTTTGAGTCCTCCATCGGGCTTTTTCCAATCCAGCAGCTCACAGACCTTCTGCGACAGCCGGGTTCTGGAACTGTCAGGATGGGCGGCAATCAGTTTGCGAATGCGCTGCAGCTCCTTGGAACTGAAGTCGCGTCCGCAATATCGAGTCATGGCGGCTGTGAGACGGTTGAAAGACAGCCGCGTTGCGTTGACACCGCTGCCTCGCACTTTGAGATCAGAGAACTGCGCTGGCTGACTGCATCCGATGGCTGCGACATCTCAGCCCGTCGAGCCTCGCTCATCCGCCAGGGAATGAAAGCCTCAAGATTCTCAGGCACCTGTCCGCCATTGGCGGCGCAGGCGCTGAGATATTCATACAGCCATCGATGGGGATTGAGATCCCACAAAAGCAGGCTCTGAATGATTGAGAACATCTGTGCTGCCAGCGAAGCGCTCCAGTGACTGCCCGAGCCGCGGCAGCTTTTGCGCAGCATCGCTGGGTTGCGCATCTTCCGTTCCCCAGAGTTATTATCAAGCGCAACCTGGGGATGTTTTAAAAACACCATCAGCCCCGACCAGTGATTCTGCAGACTGCTCAGCACCTTGAGTTGGGCCGGATGCATCTGTTCTGCCGACAATTCATCCTTCAAAGTCCGCTCCAGTTGCGGGTACTGCACCGCAGCTTCGAGATAATCCCGCCGCATATGAACCCAGCAAAAAGCCAGCATGATCGCCGCATTGACCTTCGCCAATCGTTTGTAACCACTGTAACGGTCACAAATGACAAACACTTCCTTGAGCTTTTCAGACAGTGCACTGAAGTGCTCGATCGAAACATCACCGCTGCGCGTCGGCTCAATGCGGTAGATCACCGATGAAGCGCTCTCAAACACCCACAGATACCACCGATTGCCGATTTTCCCCTCCATCTTCTCATAGACCTTCCAGCCGGTCTCGTCACAGTGAAATACCGAATCTTCCATCTGCCGCTGCATCAACTGATCCAACAGCGGCTCGAACAACGGCACCATCTTCTTCAAACCGTCAGTCACCGTACCTTGTGAGATCGCCATGCCCTGATCACGCATCTGACGCAGCAGATTGCAGGTCGAACGACTGTACGAATACTTGCTCAGCAAAATCTCAACCCACGCCGACACCCCCAGCAGTCCCTTGGCAATGACCCGCGGCGCCGGCTTGGCTGTCACCACGGCCGCAGTTTGACGGCAGTTGCAGGTCTTTGCATATTTTTTCCGCCGGATCTCGCGAAAATACGCCTTCGTAAAATATTCCAGAATCTCCGAGTTGTCGGTGTTCGACATCGGCGCATAGGAGACTGTGAAAGTATTGCCAAATTAGTTTAAATTAGTGGATTATGAATATTTATCTCATTGATTTAATTGATATAAATATTTGTTCTGATTCAGAAATCCACGAAAATGAGAATACTTTCACAGCCTCATAGGCAGCGCCACAGGAATCGCACACCTGATCTTCAGGCGCAACATCCAAGGTTTCAACTTCACGCGGCAATTTCTCTCGAGGCGTGCGTCCATGACCCTTGCTGCCGCGCTGTGCGCCGCGCTTTTTCTTCGGCGCAGCCGACGCAGGTTCCAAAGCCTCGCTTTCTTTGACCGACTTTTTCTCAGTTTTACGACCATAGACTTGTTTCTCCAACTGCCATACCCGCGCCTTTGTTCGCTCCAATTCCTCACTCTGCCGGCGATGCTTCTCCAGCAGCTTCAAATACTCTCGGGTTTCATGCTCCTGCTGGGACTGCTCCAAATGGAAACATTTATCTTTCCATTGTTGAGCAAGGCCCCGCCAACGGTTCACATCATACTTCAACTGAATATGCTCCCGCTTCGACCGCGTTACGAATTGTTTGGAAAAAGGCGTCGATGCACCTTTTCCCGAATCCGAAAACTCCGCAGGTGGGCTTATTGGGTTGAGCTCATTTGACATGCACGATTTACATACACTATTTGTGTCGTGGTGTCCATAGCTGAAGCAATTTTTTTCTATTCCATAAGGGTTTGCCGAATATTTACCCTTTGCCCATATCGTGTGCATTGTGCTGCGGCGAAGTTTGAAAAATACACCATGGGCTGGTTTGCAGCCGGGCACCCTGCGTTTGAAGCTGTTGAAGATCGGCGCTTGTGTGACCCGCTCTGCCCGGCGCATTCATGTGGCTTTGTCCAGCGCTTACCCGAATCAGAACCTGTTCATGCATGTCTGGCGGCGGTTGACGCCCTCGTGATGATCCCCAATTCCCCTGCCTGAATTCAACTTCAGCGCCGCGGCAGTGCTCCCGCGAGGACATTGCCGGATTCGGTGTGTACGCGTTTCGAAAAAAAGCCGTCACCCTGTGTTTTCGGCTTCGAAAATTGATGATAATCCGAGCTTTTCAGTCCAACTTTACGGGGTTTTTCAGCAGTTTCAATCCCTCAAGTGTGAGATCCGGCTGTGTGCCCCAAATTTCAAAATTTCCCAGAGGCTAATGTAGAGTCGAGGGCTGGCGCGTTTAGTATTAGGTTGAGGGGTTTACTGTTGCCGACGGCTTTCGCCTTTAGTCGGTGTCTCAATCTCAACCATAACTACGTTTCCAAACCCCCGCTCGTCAAACCGGACGTGCGGATTTCCCGCATCCGGCTTTCGTTCAAGAATTATGCTTACGCCCACGGCAGGTTCTTCGTCTTCGGCGCCAGGCATACCAGACCGTGATCGTTCCACAGTCGCTTGTTGGAGAAACGCACGTATTTCCCCGCCTTTACCTGATGCTTCCGACTCAACCATTGGCGCAGCCGTTTGGTCGTATGACGATCTATCGCCGAATAGGCAGGACTGACCTGACCCAGATAGAAATAGTTCGACCAGCCGGACAGCATCCAGTTGAGACGTCTGACCATTTCCTGCGAATCCATCAATCCATACTTACGACTTGTTTGTTCGCTGACCTTGCGGCATAGACTTTGTACGCTTGCTTTGCTGGGACGAGTGCCGATGTATACGCTGCCGTTGGTACGGTAATTCCATCCGATTCGGTAGCCGAGAAACTTCATCGACTCCTGCGGACAGCGCAAACAGCGCGTTTTGTCGCGGTTGATCGGCAACTGCAACTGATTCATCATCCGTTCGACTGCCGTCAGCATCTGCCGTGCAGAACTTCTGCCGAAGATGCTCAAATCATCCGCATAACACACGATGTGCGCTCCAAACCGCTGGGCATAGCCCAACCGCTTCCAGCCGACAATGAAACGGCGCATGTACACATTGCTCAACAAAGGCGAAATCGGCGCACCCTGAGGCGTACCCTTTCGTTCCTTGCGAGCACGACATGTCGGTCCGCCACCATTGTCGTCCTTTGCAACGACCGGCATTTCCAACCACGCCTTGATCAGCCCAAGCATCCTGCCGTCACTGACGCGACGCGCCACGCTTTTCATCAACTGCGCATGTGGAATCTCACCGAAATAGTTGCTCAGGTCACAGTCCACAACTTCGTTGAAGCCATGGTTGAGTAGACCGTGCGCGCGTTTTACGGCATCGTTCGCACTTCGTTTCGCTCGGTAGGCATACTGTTCATCTTGTAGATCGGCCTCGAAAATCGGCGACAATATCAACATTGCCACCGTCTGCGCCACCCGATCCCGTATGCACGGTATCCCCAGTTTACGAAACCTGCCGGATTCCTTCTTGGGTATCTTCACCTCCAGAACCGCGCCCGGCTGGTACGTCCCATGTCTTAAATCCTGCGACAATTCCCCGAGCCAACGATCTACGCTATTCGCTTCAATGTGTGCGAAACTCTCACCGTCCACTCCCGCAATGCCGCCGTTTCGGCGCACCATGCGATATGCTTCCCGCAGAAAATCATCGCGCCACATCTTGTCGCTCAACGTATAAAATCGAAACTCGGGTTCTGCCTTCGCTTTTGCATATAGAACATTCTGGAATTTCTGAACCTTGTTTGATTCTGATAGACTTTCGTCAGTAATCATTGCCTTGCTTCCTTCCTATCCTGTTTTGAACCAGGGCTCCTTTCCTCCGCCGGCATTACCCGACCTCTTCGGTACTACGAGCCCATCCGCCACCCGGACGACCTGACCTGTCCCTCGCGGGCTGTCAGTTGGTGCGTGCCACACCATCGCCAGGGCTTCCCGTGTTGCTGCTTCTTCCCTCTTCCATGCGTGCCAGCGCCAATACCCCGGCGAGAGTGGGCAGTGCTCTTGTCGCTCACTTCCTGTTCCCACTTCCAGTCTTCCCCTTATTCTCGGAGGGTCGACTCTCGCAATTACCGGTTTCGGGGCCTGCTCGGCGTTCACTCACGTTCCGGCCCACATGCTTGCTAAGTCGCTCAACCGCGACCCTTTTACACCAGAGTGCTTCAGTCCATGTCGTTACCTCCATAAACCGCCCTGGCTGCTACCAACCGGAGCGACAGTTGTTGTGTGGGTTTCGCACCCACTGAAAAGAAGCGCCTTTCCACGGCGCACGAGAAATACGGGCTAAAATTGACAAAATTAAATTCAAGAACCCGCATGATCGGCTGTTCTGCGAGATATATGGAGACCCGCGCAATGGTATGGATCTGTTCGAACTGGTCTTGACGGCTGACGAGTTCAATGCGTTTGACTGGCGGACATTGCGTGCGCAGCCGACGGTTCATTTCATGCCGGACTCGAGCAAAAAACAAATTGATCTTCGGTATTCGGTCAGGTCCAAAAGGTCCGGTGCGGACTGCAGGATGGTATTCATGCTGGAGCACAAGAGCTGGCAGGATGTGAAATTGATGGTGCAGCTGCTGGAATATCAGACTGCGGTGTACGGAAAACAGATGATTCCGATATTGCCGATATTGATCTATCATGGTCGGGAATCGAAGTGGCCTTACAATTTGGAGTTCCACCAGAATCTGGCATCCGATTCACCGGAAATGATCGAGATGTTCGGTCGACAGGTTTTGAACTTCATTGTGCGCTGCGTGAACTTGCGCCGACCGCAGGTTCAGCAGCAGATAATGGAAAGGAAATTGGAAACTAAGCTGATATTGTAAATATTTGACAGGATATGGGATGCGGATCTTAAAATGGTCGCCGAGTTGCTTCGTATGGGGCAGGAACTTGACGATACGCGTCGAAAAGTATTGATTGGAAAGGCGGTTGACTACATTTGCCGAGTCAAGCCGGAAATCACAAGGGAGATGATCATGGAAGTTGAGCGAGTAACCATACCGCAGGAAGTATTTACGTCCCCGTTTCTTGAAGGAACGCTAGAAAACAAGATGCAAGAGGGAATCGAGCAAGGAGCTGAGCAGAAAGCGCGGAAAGTTGCGCGAATGATGCTGCAGGACAATGAACCGATTGACAAGATCTGCCGCTACACCGGATTGAGCTCTGACACAGTCAGGGAACTTTCGTAGCAAACTGACCGGGCCGGAAACTGACTTGAACCGGCGATTCAATGATTGGCGGTGACTGACCTGCCGTCGCACGCTGAACAGGTCTGCCTGTCATTATTGATTCAAAAGCGATTCGGACCGACTGTTGCGAAGCGCTGAGATTGAATTTCATCGAGAGAACCACTCGTTGAGAACTCGGAATGCGGCGTGTGACTGTAGATGTGTGCTTGAGAAGAGACGCCCGAAAAACCAGACAATACGCAGTTGGCAGAATCGAGGCGGTGAAAGACGCTCGGTATTGAGTTCTGTTCGCAAGCGCCGTTTCAACAATGATCGGTCAATTGCCCGCCGCCTGCCCAGAAACAACGGCGATGTCATCTGCCACCAACTTCCACCCAACGCTTCGAGTTTGCTCAAGGCCTGCCGAGAAGGTTTTCGAGTGCCGATTGCTGCAATCGATCTTGAGTGTGCCAACTCCCAGCAACCTTGGTAATAGAACAATTCTGCCGGATGTGCGGCGTCCCTTAATTTTTCTGGATACTCAGCGGTACCGTAGAAACAGACCCCAACCCGACGGATTCCGGCATTTTCAAACTGCTGCCGTACGAAATTCGCTTTCTGAAGCGCCTCCGAATGGGGTGCGAAGTCTGACGGAACGCTTCCCGGATGTTGGGCAAACTTCTTGGCCAATGACCTGAATGCTGCTTCCTTTTGCAGCCATAGGCTTTCGTAGGCGCCCATTTCCAAAAACAGCGAAACAGAATGTCTGTTGAATGCTGTGCGGATGGCATCAAGATCTGTTGGCATTTGCACTTGCTTCATCCATTTTCATTCAACGACATCCTCAATTCAATCAGAGTCGAAATCGCAGGCCGAGTCATAAATCTGCAAGCAGGCACCAAAAGCACGCTACCGTAAATTCAGCTGCTACGAAATTCCGAGTTTCATTGCATCAATTCCGGCAAGCATCAAAGTTGGAACTATCACCGCGAAAATTTCGTCAGGGACAACACAATTTGGTCACTGCTCACTGCCCGCGGCAACAGTAATCTGAAATTATCAGAAGCGTGGTCCACTTTCATTGCTAAAAAAACGAGCGACATTCCGTCCCCAAATTTGCCGAAAGTACAATATTATGGTGAAATCCAAAATGTCGGAAAATCGACGGGCAGTGCGTTTAGATACATTTCCTTTCGCAAAGTTTTAATAATAACAGTCACACTACAGACAAATAAACTTGACAGCCGCCTGAACTGACTTCAATCACTCTCGGAGAACCATTCTCTATGCACCACGCTGAAACGGAATATCAAATGTTAATCGATGGCGAATGGGTCCGCGCTTCTGACGGCGGCACCTTCGTCAGCTGCAACCCGTCAACCGGTAAACCATGGGCAAAAATTCCAGAGGCGACCGAGGATGATGTAAACAGAGCGGTAGAGGCGGCCCATAAAGCATTCAGCGAAGGTCCATGGGCGACGATGTCTCCGTCTTACCGCGGACGCTGCCTGAATCGCTTAGCAGATTTATTGGTTGAACATTCCGAAGCTCTCGGTGAAATTGAATGCATTGACACTGGAAAAATGTTCGTGGAAACAAAGTGGCAGGCAAAGTATGTTGCTGATTACTATTACTTCTTCGGAGGATGCGCCGACAAGGTCAACGGTGACACATTTCCCATCGATAAGCCTGACATGTTTGTGTTTACTCGTCGCGAGCCGCTAGGAGTTGTCGCAGCTGTTGTTCCATGGAACTCTCAGTTGTTCCTAAGCGCGATCAAGATCGGCCCGGCGTTGGCGGCGGGAAATTCGATCGTTCTGAAAACATCAGAGTGCGCGCCGGCGACCCTGCTTAAATTTGGTGAATTGATTGAACAGGCGGGAATTCCACCAGGAGTCGTCAACATCCTTTCCGGACACGGAAATCCTTGCGGTCAAACTCTGACCTCACACCCAAAAGTGGCCCGAATCGCGTTTACCGGCGGTCCTGCGGCAGCTCAGCACATCATTAGAAATTCAGCGAACAATTTCGCCGAGGTTTCTCTAGAGTTAGGCGGTAAATCTCCGTTTATTGTGTTCGATGACGTAGACATCGACAGCGCAGTCAATGGATTGCTGGGAGCAATTTTCGGTGCGTCCGGTCAAAGCTGTGTCGCTGCATCGAGGCTGTACCTGCAGGAAACCATCGCGGATGAATTTTTAGCTCGAATGATTGAGCAGGCAGAAACCATCATCATCGGCGATCCTATGGCAGAGGAAACTCAGATGGGTCCGTTGTGCACTATGGCACAAGTTGAAAAAATAGAACGTGAAGTGGCCGGCGCGCTGGCGCAGGGCGGAGAACTGCTATTCGGAGGAAAGCGGCCGGATCATTTGGCCGACCAACTTCAGGGTTATTTCTTTGAACCTACCATCATCGCCTGTCCGCGACAAGACTTAAGCATCGTCGATACCGAACTTTTCGGGCCTGTTCTGAGCGTGCTCCGCTTCAAAGATGAAGAAGAAGTCGTTCGTAAGGCGAATGAATCAAAGCATGGACTGGCAGCTGGAATTTTCACCCGCGATGGCGCTCGTTCGCTAAGAATGGTGAACAAGATTCGTGCCGGAATCATTTGGACCAATACTTACCGAGCAATTTCACCCCTCGCTGAGACGGGTGGATTCAAGCATTCGGGTTATGGTAGAGAAGCAGGCTTTCAGGCAATTTACGACTACACTCGTCCCAAAACGGTTTGGATGAACACCTCAAGCGCGCCGTTGGAAAGTCAGTTTGTAATTCGTTGACATCCACATCCACATTTAGGTTACACCCATCATGAAATTTCAACTTGCGATAAATCTTGAACGCATCAGCGATCAGGATGATATGAGAGAAGTCGCGCGTCATACCCTGGAAATGGTCCAAATCGCTGACCGAGGCGGTTTCAACATTGTATGGGCAGCAGAACATCATGCTCTGGAGATGACGATTGCGCCAAACCCGTTTCAACTTCTTGCGTGGTTCGCAGGGCATACCAACGAGATCCGTCTGGGCACTGCAGTGGTCGTCGCTGCATACTGGAATCCGATTAAACTGGCTGGTGAAGCTGCATTAGCGGATTTGATCAGTGGCGGACGGCTGGAATTTGGGATTGGGTCCGGCGCCTATCAGCGAGAATTTGACCGCATTCGCCCCGGATTAAAGCAGCCCGATGCCTACCGGTACGTACACGAAATTCTGCCGGTTCTTAAAGAGTTATGGAAGGGAGACTATGAGCACAACGGTGAATTCTGGTCTTTTCCAACTGCGACTTCGGTGCCGAAGCCACTGCAGAAACCACATCCGCCGATTTGGATTGCAGCGAGAGCCCCCGTCACGTTTGATTACGCGGTGGAGAACGGCTGCAATCTTCTGAGCTGGCCGCTGTTGAATTCGTTTGCTGAAGTTGAGTTGTACAAATCTCGACTTGAGACTTCCCTAAACAAGCATCATGGAGCCTCAAGACCGAAGTTTGCTGTTATGCGTCATACGTCGGTATACGACAGCACATCGGAACGCGATGCCGTAATTGTCGCAATTAAGAAAACGATGGCCATGTTTTCGAATTTATTTTTTAATTTAGACGATGTAATCAATGGATTTCCGCGACAGATTCCATTGAGTGAACTCGCAGAAGCGAAGCAGTATGACCCTCAAGCGATGGAACAAAACCTGATGATGGGATCCCCTGATGAGGTAATTCAAAAATTGAAACAGTATGAGTCATTGGGAGTTGACGAGTTCGTCTACCTAGCGAGCATGGGGCTTGATCGCAGGCAGCAGAAAAAATCTCTAAAACTATTCTGTGATGAAGTGATTCCAGAATTCAAGTAAATCAAGAAAGCAATTTTTCACAGATGGTCGCGGATCAGTCGCTTCGAAGAAAATTGTTTGTGCTCGGCTATTTATGAACGGGAACTGCTCGCAATTTATTCGGTAAAGCAAGCGAAAGTGATCGTGTTCGTCCATGGCTTGATCCTAACCCGCCAAACATCTTGGACTTACGCGACTGCATTTCCAAGATCTTTCGAGAATGAGCTTACGATTTAATAAGTCACAGTGAAAGCCACCCAACCATAACCAACCCATCACTAGATGCTATCGCTAAGCAATAGAAATCGGAATTTAGTCGAATATTAGTATTTATTAACTTCCACATATAACGTACTGATTAAGAACATTTAAGTATCACGGTAGCAGAAAAAAGCTGTCCTGTAGTTGACTTCCAATCCTCATTTGAGCTTTGGTTCATTCCTAAAAAGAGATTTAAGCTAGGCTGTATGGGAGTCTCACCGACATATCCACCAATGTTCTTGAGATGATCGCAAGGCAGACTATATCTGTTTGATTGAATTGACCTCCTTCGACTTCTAAGTTTTTAATAATTATTTGTGATTTCGGCCGAGTAAGCGGGGTCGTTACCGGGCCCCGCTCCTCACAGACCCCAGCGTGCGCGATTGACGCACTGGGTTCCTCATGCAACAGTTTCGCTCAAAAGACGCCAATTGAGCGCACAACCCGAGCAAAAGGCAACAGATAATTGCGCAGTACAAACTGCATCTATAATCCCTGCCGTCAGCCACTTGTCAATCATGCACCGAATCACGCCATCTTTGATCCGCAGGTCAAGAATCTCGCCGAAGCGATGGTGCGCAATACTACGAAATATTTCGAGATGTTCGCATCCGTCACCCAACGCTGGCGTTCATGCCTGCTCGGCTATCCATTGTTGTTTCGTCAACGTGTTTATGAGTCTCTGTGTACTCTCCATCGTTTCCCACCAATGGCTCTGTAGACACGACGCCCCGCTTTCCTCGGACGGGTCCCGATGGACTCGGTTCCCCGCCGTCATCAGTACTATCAGAGCGCTACGACTGCCTGCATTTCGTCCTTTCGGCTTATTGATTCGCCAGCCAGTACCATCGTAGTCTGCCGTCTTTGTGTGTTCCGCCTGCGCGCTCCCGACGCACCGCAGACCATGCGACGGGCCGGGGACTTTTCTGGTCCGACTCCCCTTGGGCCGGATACCCTGTCCGATGGAAAATACAGGCTCTCTCAGGTTTCCTGGCAACCCTTCCCGCGATTTTGCGTCGTTCCAGCGACCCCGGACGGCCTTGCAACACCTCGCCACTCGCGGTGTTACAAGTGCTGCTCCCAGCTAGTTAACACTGAAAGCGCCATCGATAGAGATTTCGAGGCTCAATAGGACGCTTCATCGCCCGCTGTGTACGCTTCACGACAGCCTTTGCCGCACAGGAGTCGAACCCGTTGGGTTGCGATGAGTGGTTTCAACGATTTCATTATTTCATAGCATTCCCCAATTCCAGGACTTGTCCTGACGCAATAACTACCCGCCCCTAATCGGGTAGGCTAGTTCTTGAGGATATTAATTTTAGATAATTTTATTTTCATTGGTCGAGCATTTCCACCGTTTTGGAGATGAGTGTGATTTGCATCGCGGAAAGCGAGTTGCAGCCTTGACAGGACAGTGACTGCAGGCAGCTGGAAATATGGTAGTAGGCTTGAGCGTGAGTGACGTTTCGAAAGGTTCCGGATAATTTTTGCTTGACTTTCGCCATTCGAATATCGCGCTCGCTGCGATAGTTGGTGAACAGCACCTCGCGGCGCTTTGCAAAGCGTAGAATCTAGTCCTTGTAATCGACGAACGCAAGCAGCAGTTTTTTCGACTCGGATTGGGGGCGGAGCTTTTTTGCTTTTACGCGGCGGACGCTCGGGCAACTTCTTTTTATTACCTTCAATGAGGATTGCGCGGCAACGCCTGCTCACCTTTTCGAAGCGCGTTTCTTACAGCATTTTGGTTCAGCATCGGCTGCTTCCTGGCAAGTGTCAAGCAGCAGCCGGCGCATCCTGATCACCCAGTTGTGATGGTTCGCCTACTCGATGTATTTCAGATTCCGAAACAAGCGAGCGTCACACAGACTGTGATCGCATCGGTCGTATTTGAAAATATGTCACCCAGCAGCCGTGCGCTAGTTCAAACGGATACTCGCAACTGAACTGATCGATGGCGAGGCGTCTGCATCAATGCCGATATTGTCTTACTTCGGCGGCTTTCTGCCACCCCCGAGATGCGACTCGAGGTAGATCGAATGAGGCGGCATCAGCGCAATGATCGCCTGATGCAGCCCGGCCGAGGCCTTGGGTCCCAAATATGCGTTCCCATCAATGCTTGGCGTAGATTCAGAACTATACGCATAAGATAGACAATCAGCGCTCCAATGTCAAGACAGTTACAAACATGGCTTCGCTTCACCTGACTCAACCAGATCACAATGCCTGAACCCGTTTGATTCGGCGGCGACGAAACTCAGCCTGTCAAGACTGAATGAGATAGGGGGTGAGTAATTACATTTATATTAATAATAGGAATATTATCAATGATAACTTTCCGATAATAGGTAAATAAGAAGAAAATGTTCGAATTTGTACGCAATCCAGATTTGCGCGGACGGTGGTGCCGGTAATCTTGGCTGCGAACTGTCGTAGGCTCCGCGCACTGCTGCAGGAACGCGAGCGAAAAAACGCCAACGGGCAGCCTAAGCTCGCCTGCCTGCTTCTTTAGGCAGCTCCGAAAGTGGAGCTAGAGGTACGACTGTACCCCTGATCGGCGAATTCGCCACGGTGCAGGATCGGCCCCAGAATTTCCGCCCGAACTGCCCAAAACAACATCGTTAGCAAGTTTTCAAGCTGATAATTTCGATCTGGCACACCTGAAATTTTCTGGAAATCAGCTTTTTCAGACAGAGGCACCACGTATCAGTAGTCGCGCAGCCAGTATTAAACCAAGGCGTAAAAATTTGTATTCAGGACAAACAGTTCACCTGACTTTCAATCGCCTTAACGTGTTCAATGAGCTCTTCAAAATTTGAAGCGGCGTCATTCAACATGCCGGCTGAGCGCATCTTCAAGTAATCAGACTGCAGGCCTTGCATATCATCTCTATCAGGGATTAATCGCAGTTTTCCATCCAAGCAATCGTCATAGTGAGAGTAGCTGGCATTGAAGAAAAGTTTCTTGTGCTGGATGACATTCTCTAAAAGAGAGCGGTCATTGATGGCTTTTCCACCAAGTTTGTGTTTGCAAAGGCAAACGACATCATACCAATGCCGGGATAGTCTTTCTGGATTGGTAGATAAACGATGTCTGTTGCATTCGACGTGAATCAGGGTGGCTTTCTCCCAGAATGTTCGTGAAGGGGAAAGAACTGTTACAGTTGCGGAAGGGTAATCGATTTCAGGAATCACGTCGGCAATTTCGGGACTAATCGTGTGTTGCTCATTAGGATCGATAACGTTGCGGCCTCCGAACTCCAGAAGAATTTCACTTTCAAGGTAGTCATCCGCATCTTCGACTGCAGACGGATAACTGAACCAAACTTTCTCGCCACTATCTTCGGATCGGATTTTGTGCTGGACGCTATCAGCGAACATTTCGGACGCTTTTGCAAGAGCCGGTATGACAACATCCTGAGTATAGCTATTAACGAATGTTTTCAAGCGGTCGCTGAATTTCCCGATCTTGGTTTTACTGATACCCGAAGCGAAAGGGTCAAAATCTTTATCGAATTCTCGGTAATCAAGAGTGATATCTACATCTTCCGAAAAGCGATCAATGATACCGTAAACCTTTGATAGGGATGTGCCGCCCTTGAAGGCCATTGGGTGGCGGTCAGGAATGGAGAAGAGGACCTGCAAAACCCGGCAGAGCCAAATATCTTTCTCGAGTATTGCAGCCTTGCACCCCAACTTGGCAGCCGCCGTCTGAAGGATTTCCCTTTGCTCCCGTGCTTCCAGTAATAGAAAAGGTTCACCCATGAAGAGAAATTTAAGCGAATCTGTAGAGTGCAGCTGCCATCCACGCAGGTATGTCGGCGGACCTGAGCGTTTCAAACTCTTCTGCACTAAGGCCTGACCTGATCTTGGAGACCACCTCCGCGTTCACGTTGTCCTTACCAAGATACCAAAGGGCAGAAAGCGCAAGACCCGTCTTCTCTCCCGCAAATTGAAGTCGACGCTGATTCGATGTATGTATCATTTTGACAGTGATGTTGCCAATCGTGATCAAGCGGCTTGAAGCACTCGTGTGAAATACGTGCACTACAGGCACCTGAGTACTGAGCTTGAAACGCCTCGCAGCTTCTGCGCCATGCACCTGGATAGTTTCATGATTGTCCCTGGCAATGATCTTCACCACTTCGGTAATTCCCGGCATGACATCCCCAACGAAGCGGTTTTTTTTGGGGCGAACAAATACACCACGAGCAAGGCGTTTGACTTCACCTTCTGCAACCAAACGCGAGAGCGTTCGACTGACGGCTCCGCGCGACCCATACTTCAGAAAGCGCGAGTTTGTAAACGGCTTGCCCTTTGGCAATTTCCGCAGATCGGTTCGAATAGCTTTTGCGGCATTCATCAGATATCCTTATTTTGTCTAAAAATATAGCAGTTTTACAGACAAAATACAAAAGAAAAATTCAAATGAGGCAGTTGCGCTGTAGAGGTTTTCACGACAATTTGGAGTAGATCGAATCTTAAAAAAAACGGTATGAGTCACTCACAATCGTTCATTTGACGGCTTATTTTACGAATTTCCAAGCATTAGCCCGGTCAATTGCAATCGAACCGACGCGAATGCTTTTGAGCAGCTGGTAAAAACAGGCGGCAGCAGTTATTTTTCGGATTTCAGGCGCGCCATGGCCTCGCCAGCGTCATGGGCGGCGATCCTTTTGCGATCCGGCGGCGGCTAGGCTGCTTTGGGCGGGTGCTAGGTTTTGACCAGTGAGCGCATCTGATATTGCGGTCTGCCCGATAATGAGCCAGCGCCATCATGATGGCCATGGCAATGCTGACGCGGGTTTGCATTTTCATCTTCCCGCGTATGTAGTGCCGCTCGAAACGACAGCCTTGGTCGAATCGAGAAAAGATACGTTCCAGCGAGGTGCGCTGATTGTAGCCCTTTTGCCAAGTAGCGGTGTGACGCGGCGTAGGGGTGAAGATGCGACGATCCTTGTCGAGATTGACGCGCGCTGTGCGGCCGTAGTCGGAGACCTGACCGCCGTGCTGCTGGTGACATTCCTGATAGCCCTTGCAGTCCAGCCCGTAGACCGCAGCCGGACAGCGGTATTTCAAGGTCTTTCGATCTTTTGCAAATCCACAGAACGCCATCTCCCGCTGTTCTTTAGTCTCAGAACACACACAATACACCTGGCCGCGCTCGTCATACACGATGTTGTCGGTTCGAATGCCGTCGTTGAGCAGGCGCGTGATGGGCACATTCGGGTCATAGTTCTGATTCTGTTTTTCCTGTCGCCACATCATTTTGCAGTCAATCAGCGGACGAATCTCGTACTCATCATACAAGCTGGCCTTGAGCTGCGAGCATTCAAGGCCGCGTTCGGCCAGCTCTGGGGTTTGCTCGAACAGCTGCGGCAGCATGGAGTCTCGCAGACAGACCACTTCCGAGCGCGAGGCTTTGCGCAGTTTCACCGCCACCGGAATTTCATAGTGCGTGTCGGCGATCAGATGAACTCGACAGCCGAACCAGGTCTTGATCTTTTGCCACAGCGTGCCATCTTTACGGAGGCCGCTGGTCTTGTGTTTGCCCCAGTCGGCATCGGGGTCGGAAGTTCGATCTTTGCCAGCGATGGTTCTGCCGGTAGAATGAGAAGGCAGCGCTTTGCCATCGTAGCCCAGACAGCGCTCGAAATCCGGCACTTCTGCCATCAGCTGATGGCGCAGCGTGACGGTCATCTCAGAGACCAGGCCGGTGTCGGCTTCCAGTTTGCACAGCTGATTGAGAAAACGTGAGAAATTCCAAGCTTCGGGCAGTGACGGACGAAGCGGCTGGACTTCTTCGGTGACCGCCTGCACCTGGCCCTGCTCATCGTAGTGCAGCACTTGTTTCGGCGGGTTCTGCCGTGGCAGTGGGTTGAAGCCGCACAGCTGTGCCAGCTGCACGTTTCGAGCCAGTTCGCGCAACAGAGAATTCACCGAGTCATGCACGAACGCGACACCTGCGATCATGGCTCGGAACAGGGCTCGGATCGGAAAGTCGTTGCGGCCGCGGCCGCGTCGAGACTCAAGTTGAGCGACGATTTGTTGGTACGGCAGGTGCTCGAGAATCAGTATCAGTCGCTGCAGTTCCGGCATGTCCTCGGTTTCCCAGGCAAAAAGATGTGGATTGTTTTCAGGCATATGAAGCTCCCGGCGAGTGCCTTGATGTGTTGAAAATCATGGTCCTGAATTATCGCATAGATGCTGGTGAATTTAAAAAGTAACATATTGATAATATATGGATTTATAATAATTTACAGGTTGACATCGAATGCCCGGAGAGGTGCTTTTTGCCGACTGGGGTAGAATTGGCTGGAAAATTGGCAAAATGCTTGGAAAAACGCAGAAAACAGCGTTATTTTGGGGTAATAAATATTTCTGCCCCTTGATTTACTCAATCAAATCAATCTGTTTCTAACACCGCAACTGCCTCCAATTTTTTTCAACGTCATTCGCTGCTTCAAATCAGGCAGTTGCCCGTTTGCACCTGCCGGAATTTAAATTTTTACTTAAGTGAATGGCATTGGACGGTCAGCCGGCAATCGCTCAACGTAATGATGGCCGAGCAGCGTGCGCAGTTCACGGCGCTTAAAGCCAGCTACGAAGTGACGCCGGCGGTCATGGCACTGTTTGAAACGCTTTTGTCCATGCTGCAGATGCTGGTGTTGCTGGAGAAAAAACAAGAAAACCTCGGCTGCCTCCGGGCGAATCAGCCGAGGGAACTGCCGCTTCACTGGGCTCCCATCATCCAACCGTTGGCTTAATACCAAACGGTTTTTGTCGTATTCAAAAATTCATCTCCATTATGGATTGATCCCCAAATACAACTGGATGACCAACTGCCTTCGCTCCAGCACTATTACAGCACCTTCATCACTACTACGAAGTTATCCGCCCCTGTGCCTCGCATCAGTACTCTCACTCTTGCAGGTTCTCTGCTTGAGTTTCTCCCTTTGCATCGAAACAACAGGTTCTCACGTTCCACACCCAAGCCTAGGTTAAGTTCACGCCTTCTCCATGCCGGATGCCGCCGGGGCAGTAAACAGTACGCCTCCCAGACTCTTCCCGACGCAACGGGCCTTGCTTCGGTTTTGACACCGCCTGGAACTTACGACAGTTCATCAAAGGTTCAATTACGTTCGTCTCCTTAACACTTACCTGACAGGATCAAGTCCTGCCTTTTCCCTAACGCTCACTGCCAAGACTCTTAATCTTCGCAGCTTAGGGTGGTTGGAAGCCTCTTACTGTAAGACGGCTTCGAGGAGCCTGCCCTCATCTTCGGTGCAACACGCTCAGGAGCTGTTACACAACTTCCTGAACTCGTGACACACACCTGCCCAGTTCGCTGATGCCGTTTGACCGAACCGCAGTTACCAATGATTCTAACGAAACAGATTCAAACGACAGTTGAATCCGAAGTGTGATTCTGCACCCTCGAAGTAAACTGGCATCTTTCAAATGAGACCATAACGACACATTCGGAACAAATTTCAGCGCGAACAACTATTATTGGTACTGCAAGGACATCGGCGAATGCATTGAAAGATGCGAAATAGAAATCCTGCTGGCGACGCACATGCTCTAGACAGGATTTGACGGTCGGACGTTGATCACGATTTATTTCGCAGCAGCCACAATAGACAAGAAACAGCTCGTTGTCGTGAGTTTTCGACAACCAACTTGAATTTCGTATTCCAATGTGAATCAAGCAAGCTGTCGATTATTTTCCAGCAAGGCAGTGAACGAAGTAAGATGGCCGCTAGCAAAGATTACTGCCAGCTTGCTTGTCTATATAATTTTGGGAATTACATACCTGACTATGCAATATCAACATTGAATAACATGACATGGAAACGCATGGGACAATACGTTACCGAATCCACGCCGGCACTGCGGACAAGTACCAAGGCATGTATGGTCTGTCTGGAGCATGTCGCTATGCTTGGAATCATTACGTTGGGCACCTTCGGGAGGAGTTCCAGGCATATGGCGAAATTAAGTCCTATCGGTGGTTCACGCTTGGGAAATATTTTACCCACTTGCGAAAACATAACTGTCCTTGGCTGCAAACTTATTCTTCCAGCATAGTTCGATTGTCGTTAAAGCCAATACAGACCGCCTATGCAAAATTCTACAGAGGAGACAGCGGACTGCCAAAGTTTAAATCCAAGTGGAATTCAGATCCGTCTTTTCCAGTTTACTTTGGTTTGAACGCCAAACTGAACGGCAGTTGGCTTCATATTCGGAAAATTGGATACTTGAAGTTGATCGGAGAAAATCCATATGAAAATGCAATACCGAAATCTGGTGCGGTAAAAGAAGAGAACGGAAAGTGGTATGCGTATATTGCGTATGCCATCGAAGCGATCAAAAAGCCAAGACTCGCGAAAGCCGCAGGCTTGGACCGTAATGATGGACAGGTTGCGCTTTCGGACGGGCGCATTTTTTACGCTCCAGACATTGAAAGGAAAGAACGAGGGCAAAAGAATTATCAAAAAATGATGGCGAGACGCCATTCGCCCAATCGCAGGCAGGGCATTAAACCGTCCAATCGCTGCCAAAAAGCCAAAGGATTAAAGCGTAATTTTGACTTTAAAATAAAACATGTGAACGACAATTGTAACTATGGAGTGTCTAAAACCATCGCCAACGATTATGACGTAGTTTACATCGAGGATCTGAAAACTAAAAACATGACGGCATTGGGGAAAGGCGATGCCGTCAATCCAGACAGGAACGTGAAGTCAAAATCAGGATTAAATCGAGTCATACTGAACACAGGGTGGCATAAATTGGAGCAGATGCTGGCGTATAAAATGACAGTAAAGAAAGTGCCGCCGCACTATACAAGCCAGACATGCAGTTGTTGTGGCTGCAAAGACAGACAGAATCGCATTTCGCAGAGCAAATATAAATGCCTGAAATGCGGACACTCGGACAATGCCGATATTAATGCGGCTGAAAACATACTCGCCTTCGAGAACAAGGAGAGACTAAACGGACGTGTAGACTCGGCTGTCAAGCCTACCGTCAAACATAAAAAAGAATCTAATGTCAACAACTTAACGGTTGTGTAATTAAATGTACAATTCCCATAAATTTGCGTTGCTTATGTGCTAAAACAAATAACAGAACTCCATTGAATTTCCAACAACTGATCTTTACGCTCAATCAATACTGGGCTGAACAAGGGTGTGTGATTCTGCAGCCACTGGATATTGAAGTGGGAGCCGGAACCTTCCATCCCGCAACATTTCTAGCTGCCATCGGCCCTGAACCGGCCAAGTCCGCATACGTCCAACCGTCTCGTCGGCCAACAGATGGCCGCTACGGAGAAAACCCCAATCGACTGCAGCACTATTTCCAGTACCAGGTGGTCCTAAAACCATCACCAATGAATTTTCAGGACCTGTACGTCGATTCATTGAAAATGCTCGGAATTGATCCTCTTAAGGACGATATTCGTTTCGTTGAAGACGATTGGGAATCTCCTACGCTTGGAGCTTGGGGACTGGGCTGGGAAGTTTGGCTCAATGGAATGGAAATTACTCAGTTCACTTACTTCCAGCAGGCGGGTGGTCTTGAATGCCGCCCCATCACAGGTGAAATTACCTACGGACTGGAACGAATTGCGATGTATCTTCAGAGTGTCGACAATGTCTTTGACCTGAATTGGAATGATGACGTTCGTTATGGTGATCTTTATCTCCAAAATGAAAAAGAGCAGTCCGTCTACAACTTTGAAGCCGCGGATACCGGGACTCTCTTTGACCAGTTCAACCGTTGCGAAAAGCAGTGCCAACAGCTGGTTGCTGCAAACTTGCCGCTGCCTGCATACGAACAGGTTTTACATGCATCCCATACCTTTAATCTACTTGATGCTCGACGCGTTATTGGAGTAACTGAAAGAAAACGTTTTATCGGCAGAGTCAGAACGCTGGCGAGGAATGTGGCGGAATGCTATTTTGAAAGTCGAAAATTCCAAAATTTTCCATTGCTTTCATGTTCCACCGACTCTTCGAATCACTCCGATTCTCCTGCGCCAAGCTTTGAATTTGAAGAGATTGATTCCGCTGAAAGCGCTCCCCTCCTATTGGAATTGGGCACGGAGGAGCTGCCTCCAAATGCAATTCAGCAACTCGGCAGCACTCTTGAAAAGAAACTGAAGTCTGAGCTGTTTGATTCTGGACTGATTCAAAATTCGGACCAGAATTCAAATTGGTACGCGACACCGCGAAGGATTGCAGTGGTCGTTGAAGATGTTTTGAAACGGCGAAAAGATGTGCGGAAAGTTCGTCGCGGACCTCCAGTTCACAGAGCATACGACGAACATGGAAATCCAACGAAAGCAGCAGTGGGGTTTGCAAAATCCTGTGGAATTTCAATCGACGATTTACAGCAGATCAATTTCAAAAAAGGAAGTTTCGTCGCTTGGGGATTTGTCGAACCTGGCAAAGATGCAGACGAAATTATTCCAGGCTGCATTCAGAATGCCGTAAGACAATTGCCAATACCCAAACGGATGCGTTGGGGCAGACATGATTTCGAGTTCGTGCGACCGCTGCATTGGGTGCTGCTGTTACATGGAGAACGGCCCGTCAAATGCGAGTTATTCGGAGTTTACTCCAATATCTATACGAAAGGACATCGGTTTCACTCACCCTGTGCCATCGAAATTTCGAGTGCTGACAATTATGTCGAAGCGCTTTATTCGAAAGGCAAAGTAATTGCTGATCCTCAAGCAAGGCAATACGTAGTTCGAAATCAGATTCGAGAACTCGAATCGAAACTTGGAGGAACTGCACTCAGCGATGAACATCTTCTTGAATTAGTTACTAATCTCGTTGAGTGGCCCCACTCGTTTTTTGGCAGTTTCGATCAGGAATTTCTAGAGCTGCCTCCCGAAGTGCTCATTTCTTCGATGCGCACTCACCAGAAGTACTTTCCTGTATTGGACGAAAACGATTCGTTGATGGCCAAATTCATAGGAGTGGCAAATATCGAACCGGAAAATCAGGAACAGGAGCAGAATATTGTTCGCGGAAACGAACGCGTTTTGCGAGCTAGACTGTCCGACGCAAAATTTTTCTGGAAACAGGATCACCTGACCTCGCTGGAAGAAAAACAACCATTGCTGAAGCATCTCGTCTTCCATAACAGATTGGGCTTCGTTTATGACAAGACAGTTCGCGTCGTCATGCTGGCTCGCTATATCGCCGAAAAGCTTGGAGCCGACGTAACGGCAACTGTGAAGGCGGCTTCACTGCTGAAGGCGGATCTTGTCTCCGAAATGGTGGGAGAGTTTCCAGACCTGCAGGGAGTCATGGGCCGGTGTTATGCGCAAAGCCAAGGGACTGCGTCTGATGTGGCGATTGCCATTGAGGAACACTATCAGCCTCGCACGGCAAACGATGCACTGCCTCAATCATCAATCGGACAGGTTGTTGCGATCGCAGACCGGCTCGATTCCCTCTTGGGTTTAATCAGTGCTGGTGAAAAAGCAAAAGGTGACCGAGATCCATTTTCTCTGCGGCGTATGGCCCTTTCTGTTCTGAGAATCATCATTGAGTGTGAGCTGAAACTAGATCTTCAGGCCGCGCTCTTTGAAGCCGCTGACATTTATGCGCAGCATAAAAGACAGACGAAGGAAGAATACGGCGTTGAACCCGACGACCCAACTGTCAAGCGAGTATTTGAGTTTATATTGGAAAGACTGCGCGCATACTATCTTGACAAAGGATTCGCCGCTGATGAATTTAATTCGGTGTATGAACTGAAACCGTCCAGACCACTTGAATTTGATCAACGTATAAAAGCGGTTCGACAGTTCCGTCAGTTCGAAGAATATCGAGACTTAATTGGCACGAACAAACGCATCAACAACATACTGCGACAGAACAAGGTTCCAGTCGGAGTCCAAGTTAACATCGACCTGCTTTCAGAACAGCAGGAGCGACAGTTATTTGATCTCGCTTTTGATCTCAGCAAAAAAGTCCGACCGCTCGTCCGCGCTGAAAACCATACTGAGATCCTGCGAGAGCTGGCGATATTGCGCGACCCAATTGATCAATTCTTTGATTCAGTGATGGTAATGCACGATGACCCCAAAATCCGCAGAAATCGGGTCGCTTTGCTGGGGTTTGTGAGTCGATTGTTTCGAGAAGTCGCTGATCTTTCCAAACTGCAGGCAGGTTGAATCCAATTATGAATCCAGACTCCTACCAAAACATGCTGGAAGCTGTCCAAACCTTTCACAAAAAACATGATTTCGAAAATACTGGAGGTCATGAATTACGCTTTCGAGTCGCGCTGATGTGCGAAGAACTTGGAGAAATTTCAGCTGCTGTGACAAAAGGTAAGGGCAAAGATCGATTGGCAGAGGAATGCGCTGACCTTCTGATTCTGCTCATGGGGACCTCAATAGCATCGGACTTTGATCTGAATGAAGCATTTTGGAAGAAAATGAGCATCATCCTTGAACGACAGGGAAAGTTCGTGGATGGAACGCTACGCGTTTCGGCCTTCAACGACTGATGCCTATGGCATTTGAAATCTAAGCGCTTACGAACGATTCAGGTATCCGCATGCTTGCAAACACAAGATCAGCAATTTTCTTCTCCATACTCGTCTTATGGACTTTGATTTTTTGGCCAGTGGCTGTAGCAGTTTATTTTTGCGAGCCAAAATTTCGTTCTAAAATTATCGGAATCTGGGCACAATTCGCAATTTGGGTCTTAAAATTGGTTTGCGGATTGCATCATCGAGTTGAAGGATTGGAAAATTTACCTGACCGGCCCGCTGTTCTTTTTGCAAAACACCAGTCTGCGTGGGAAACCATCGCTTTTCAAACCATATTTCCACCTCAAGCCTGGGTGATGAAACGTTCACTCCTGCGTATCCCGTTTTTCGGTTGGGGCCTGGCCGCCACCGGTCCCGTCAAAATTGATCGCTCATCACCGCGAAAAGCTCTCAGTGAGGTAGTCCGGCAAGGCAAGCAAAAAATTGAAGAGGGACGATGGGTGGTGATCTTTCCAGAGGGCACGAGAATTGCACCAGGCAAACATGGAACCTACTACGCCAGCGCTTCACTTTTGGCGATTCAGGCGAAAGTGCCCATAGTCCCTGTCGCACATAATTCCGGTGATTTTTGGCGACGGCGAGAATTTCGAAAACGACCTGGTGAGATCTGTGTCCGAATCGGGGAACCGATTGATTCCCAAGGAATGAAGGCGAGAGAATTAAACCGAATGGCTGAAAACTGGGTGAGAAAAACAATGCCAGAAATCAGTCCATCATATGTAAAAAATTCAAGCAGTTAGTTGCTTCATGGATTCACCTGTTGGCGCAGCTGTAATTTCCGCGGATTCAGTCATCCGAAGGTGCGTTTCTGGTGCAGTGTCGGGGCGCTCAATGACTTCCAGTTCGAATTCAAGTGGATGAATTGGCTCTATGCCCTGACTCTTCATAGAGTTCCCGTTTTGCTTGTTTTATAACCGCCTTTGAAGGGGCCAGTCCTCCGCTGAATGCTTCAAGGCCTTCATTTGCGAGGGCCATCGAAACTCCCTTGTTAAGAAAAGATCGCTATTTCGATACACAGGCACAGCGGCAGCTCCATCTGCAGCTGAAACTCGCCCGCATTCCCGAGACTTGTCCGCTGCTGTCTCTCGCTACATCCTTATGGAGCTCAATTTTCTGCAAAACTCGTACAACGGGAAGTGGTGATTTCTCAAACTGCTGGATCTCCAGCTCGATATCAATCCATTGAATCGATGATTGAAGAGAAAGCAAAATTCGCCGAGGCGGTGCAAAGGTGTCGACAATTTGTTGAATTTTGATGTCGAATTGTAAGAAATTTAGTTCAAATTCGATCAAAGGAGGGCAATTGAGACAAGTGGCAAACTACCGTCGAATAAAAAGCAAGTGCAAATAATCGACGAAAGACAGCGCGTAGCTTCTGTTGATCATCAAGTTGATCTCATCGTTGGAATTCCACCAAACGGTGAGTTCATAGTCGATGAATCGGGTCTTGACCATCCCGTAATCCCGGTCTCGCCCACCGCACAGATCAGTCGAACAATATTCGCCAAATAAATTCAATATTGAATCTCCCTGAACGAAGAGCGCACATTTGCCATGGCTGACATCGGTCAGACTAACTCGGTGCTCAGCATTGAAATCCTCAAGGTTTAGCAGTCTCGATATGATGTATGCTGAAAAAGGGCTATATCTCAATAGCAGCATGTTGCCTACAGCAGCCATTTCCCCCGTACCAACCGTTCGTTGCATCATCAAATGACAGAACTGATCAAGTTGTTCTGCGCTCCTGAACTGACCTTCGAACACGGAGATCTGCTGCTCAGAAATGGAAATTTCGCAGCCGTCCTGCTCCCATGTGGCGGAACCTACGAGGATTTCACGGACTAGGGACTCAGCCATTGAGTTTATCTCCCGCTACATCGTAAAAACAGGTGGGCCCGACCTTGACTTTTGTCGAGACACCCGCAACTGGAGAAACCACCCACAACTCTTCGCCGTGTCTGCGATGACCATTTCGAAGTAGCGCCAGCGCAATCGACATATCCAGAGTCGGACTGCAAACGGCTGCCGTTAGATGTCCGTCGACTTCCTGCCGGGAGAGCTGCGATAGGGATGATTCGGCAAGTACGCCACCCGCTGGAATCACAGATGATTCATCTGCTGCTGTCAAACCGACCAGTTGCAGCCTGTCGTCACACTGTAATCCGGGGCGATTGAGCAAAGACCGGCCGATGAAGTCCTTGTCATTGGAAATCATCTTCCCCAGTCCCAGATCATGAGGCGTAGTTCGGCCATCAATTTCTCGCCCTACGGTAAGATGCCCTTTTTCGATTCGCAAAACGTCCAGCGCCTCAAGGCCGTAAGGCATGATTCCAAAGTCATCGCCAATCTCCATGAGCTGTTCAACAAAACTGCATGCGTATCCTGCCGGGATGTTAACTTCAAAACACAGCTCGCCAGAGTAACTCACGGAATAAATTCGACAAGGTACGTCCCGCTGTAAAACTCCCTGGCGTACCGATGCAAACGGAAATTCCAACCGGCCTGCATCAATGTCGGGGCTCAGTTTGCGCAGTATTTCCCGTGATTTCGGACCTGCGATAGCAATCGTTGCCCAGTGTTCACTAACGTTCGTTGCTGTAACGTCCAAATCTGTCCACTGAATCTGGGCAAGTTTAGTCATCCAAAGCCAGACCGCATCCGAATTTGCAGTTGTTGCGGTGACAACAAAGTGTTCGTCTCCCAAACGCGTGACCGTACCATCGTCAAATACGATGCCGTCTTCCCGCAGCATCAGCCCATAACGAATCTTGCCGACCGGCAAGCCCGATACATTGTTGCAGTAAAGGCGCGAAAGAAACATTTCTGCATCTCGTCCTCTTACTTCGAATTTCCCTAAGGTCGACATATCTACAAACCCGACTCCCGTGCGAACCGCTCGGACTTCGCGCTTGACGGCCTGTTCCAGTGTTTCGTCAATACGGGGAAAATATTGAGAATACAGCCAGTCGCCCGAATTCTGAAAAACACAACCCATTTGCTCGAAGACTCGATGAAGTGGAGTTCGACGCACGGGTTTCATGTGCTTCCCCAGTCTTGCTCCTGCAATTCCTGCAAACGGGATTGGGGAATACGGCGGGCGAAAGGTAGTATGACCGATTTTTGCAGGGGACTCTCCGGTTGCTGCCGAGATCTGATGAATCGCGTTGACCCAGCTGGTTTTCCCTTGGTCGGTTCCCATGCCCGTTACTGTATACCGCTTCACCAGCTCGATGTCGCGGTAACCTTCTTTTACGGTCTGCGCCAAATCTGCGGTCGTTACGTCATTCTGAAAATCCACAAACGCTCGATGATTCTTGCCTTCTGACCAGCCCGGACAGACAGGAAAATGTTCGATGTTCACAGGTTCATTGTCAGCGCGTGCATTTGGAATGCCAATCTGAAACATGGCTTTTTGTGCCTGAAATTCGCTATCCTTCAGTATCAAATCGAGGTCATATACGCCGCGACTCGCTCCCAGTGCAAGGAGCGGACCGCTCTGCTTGGGAGCGGTGAAAGTCTGTGCCTTTTCATCTAAAGGCAATTTACTGTGCATGTGGGCTGCCAAATGCACGGTTGGAGTCCAGCCACCGGATACGCAGACCAGATCGCAGGCATGGCCGATGATCTTGTTCTCTGTCGTTTTAACCGCAACTGATCTGACTCTGCGTCGTCCACCCACATCGACAATCTGTTGACCAGACTCCAGACAAGCCGTAACTTCAACCCCTGCAGCAACACAGTCTGAAACAGTCGCTTCTTTTTCCTCTTCATCTGCCACGGCCACAAAAGCACGTTGTCCCGGCCTTACGGCATAGCGGTTCAAATACTTTCGAACAGCGCCAGCCAGCATGATTCCGGGACGATCGTTATTGGGAAATACGAGCGGTCTTTCAATTGCGCCGCTGGCCAACAAAATTCGTTCAGATCGGATTTTCCAGAATATGCCGGATTCAGCCAACTCCCCGGACTGATAAGCAAACACCATCCCGTGGTCGTAATGTCCGAAAGCCAGGGTGTGTGAGAGCAGTGTGACGTGAGGACATTGACGAAGCTCGTCGAGAGCCTCCGAAATCCATTGATCGGCTCCGATACTGCCAACGAAACCCGTTCTCCACAGCAAGCTGCCACCAAAATTTGTTTCCTGTTCGACCAATACGATGTGGATTCCCTTTCTAGCACACGTTAACGCGGCGTTTATTCCCGCCGGTCCGCTGCCGATGATCAGAATCTGGCAGTATTTGTACCGTTGATCCATGTCAGTCGAATGAACGTCTGCACCGGGGAATTTAATGTGAATCCGACCTGCTCCAGCAAAGTTACGAATGATTTTTTCGTACCATCGATGCCAGCCGAATCGCGGCCAAAGAAAAGTTTTGTAGTAAAAGCCAGCCTGCAGAAAACGGGAACCGAATGACAGCAGCTCAAACGCGTCAAAATTTCGGGAGGGCCAATTGTTCTGGCTTTTGACAGTCAATCCCTCTGACAGCAAGACTTCCGTGGCTTTCAGATTGGGGACAGGATTGATTCCGGGAGCGGTACACTCCAATATCGCAGATGGTTCTTCCACACCGCAAGACAAAATGCCTCTGGGTCGATGAAACTTGATGGACCGGGCGACAAGATGATTATTGTTTGCCAATAGTGCTGAGGCGACCGTGTCGCCAGCGAATCCGGTCAGTCTGCGTCCATCAAACATGAATGTCAATGGCTGTGAACGGTCAATCGCGCTGCCGAATTCGGATGAGAGAATGCGATTGGTCTGCATCGGATTCAGCGGATTAGTCACCCTGTTTGGACGCTGACGGCTTCCTGAATTCGTGAGTCACCGTATTGCGCGTTACGCAAATCCAGCGCTCACACCCGCAATGGTGATACCACAGTTCGCGTGTATCGCCTCTGGTGTTCTCGCGTATATGAACTGCCTCGTTCCAGGCATCAGTCGAGGCATTGTGTGGATTGCCGAAATTCGGAAACTTGATGTCACTTCCGCCGAAACTGAACTCGCGCTCATCGCGCAGGCCACACCATGGACAAGGGATCAGCATGGCATCAATGCAGCCAAGGGTAAGGTCCGATTCCGCTGTCGTCGATCAGTTCCCCGTTTTCAAACCGGTCGAGAGAAAATGGTGCGATCAGGTCCGGGACCGCGTTTTCAGCCAGCAGTTCAGCCATCAGCCAACCCACAGCCGGGGTTGCCTTGAACCCCGAGTACCCCCACCCGCAGTTCACGTAAAGGTTTTCGATAGGTGTCGCACCCAGTACTGCATTGCCGTCCATCGTAATGTCAGCGGTACCGGACCAATGTCGCATCAGTCTGAGATTGGACAGAATTGGCAAGATCTGCACCGCCTGAACAACGACGTCTTCGATTGTAGAAAATGAACCCCGCTTGGCAAATGATGGATAGCCATCGGATGCGCCACCCAGTATGAACTCTCCCTTATCGGTCTGACTGATGTAGCACAATTCGGCGTTGTAGTTGACAACCACATCGAGAGCAGGTTTCACCGGTTCTGACACGAAAGCCTGAACGTTAATCGATTGAATTGGCATTGACAATCCCGCGAGTTTCGCAACCTGAGACGTTGCCCCGGCAACGCTGATCAACACTTTTTCACATTGAATTGTGCCTCGGACCGTTTGAACTGCGCTGATTCTTCCAGCATTGAATTCAAAGCCGGTTACTGGACAATGCTGTACGACGTGAATTCCCGCATCGGCAGCAGATTTTGCAAAGCCCCAGGCAACAGCATCATGACGAACGATGCCGCCTCTTTCCTGAACCAGTCCACCGGTGATGGGAAAACGCGCAGTTTCGCTCAAGTCTATTTGCGGCACCCGCTGCTTAAGCTCTTCGCGATTCAGGATCTTCGCATCAGCGCCACGCAGGCGCATTGCATTCGCACGCAGCATGAATTCTTCCAGCTCGCCATCAGAGTGTGCAAGATCGACATACCCCCTAGGGGAATACATCAGGTTGAAACCAAGTTCTGGACCCAGAGATCCCCACAGATCAAGTGCGAAATTCTTTAGTGCAAAACTTGCATCCAGCAGGTAATCGGATCGGACGATCGCGGTATTTCGAGCCGTGTTGCCGCCGCCCAGCCAGCCCGATTCCAATACGGCTGCGTTCGTCTCGCCAAAGCGGGCTGCTAGGTAGTGTGCCGTCGCGAGCCCGTGACCGCCACCGCCAATTATGACGATGTCGTAACTCGAACGAAGCTGCGGTGACGGGATGATGTTCGGCCAGGGATTCGACCCGAGCACATTGCGCAGCAGCGAGAATGCTGAATAATTGACCTTTTGGGATTTCCCCACAGGATGCAGACCTTTACAGGGAGTTTATTGAGGTCTCAGCCAGTCGTCGTCTTCCAATACGACGATTATTGAAGGACCCTGGTGTTCGAGGGCTGTCTTTAGAGCGCATTCAAACGAGTCCTCGCTTTGTACCAGCGTACCCGGACAACCGAATGCTTCAGCCAGCTTAACGAAGTCCGGTGCTCGGGGATTGACGCCGATCTCGGGAATTCCTCGTTTCACCATTCCGTCCCGAATCATGGCATAGCTGTGGTTGTGCCAGATGACAATGGGAATGCTGAGCGATTCTTCCACCGCGGTGGCGACTTCATTGACCGTAAACATAAAACCGCCGTCGCCAACCAGCGCTACGACTGGTTTGTCCGGTGTGGCCAGTTTCGCACCAATTGCGCCGGGAACCGCGCAGCCCAAGGTTCCATACCCTGCGGGATAAATCCAAGTGCGCGGCAGTTCGGTTTTCATTGCGGCTGTCCCCGTATAGACGACTTGAGCTATGTCCCCCATGATGACTGTTTCATCGGGCAGCACCGACCGCATCGCGCTGATCAGCGTGATGTGCTGTCGCTCAACTTCGGTATACTCACTCTCCTGTTCCATGCGGACTTGGTCAAGTTCGGAGACAATATCCCGGCTGCTGCCAGCTAGGTCGCTTTTCAGCCACTCGGCAATCATCATTTGACAGGCTGCCTTCGAATCGCCGTGGACCGCAACAGACGCTGGAAAGGCATCATTGAATCGAGAAGAGTCGATATCAATTCGAATGACTTTCCCGTTTACGGGCAGATCGTAAATGAAGCTGTCGGCTTCGGCAAGTTCCGTGCCAACAGCCAGAACTGCATCTGCCTTTCCAAGATAACGCTGAACGGCCGGACTGATTATGCCGCCGCTCAAACTCAGGTGATTGGAATCAGGGACGATGCCTTTGCCTGCATTGGAGGAGATGACGCCGGCGCTCACAAGTTCAGCGAGGGAAGTGACTTCTCTGGAGGCATGCTGAGCGCCACCTCCCACGACAATAACCGGGCGTGCTGCTGCCCCGAGCAATGCCACCGCAGACTGTATCGAATGGACGGTCGGGAGCGGTCTGTCTGGCCGCGCACAGACCTGCCACTCGTCTTCGACTGGCATTTCCATTACGTCAATCGGAATCGCAATGTGCACGGGACGCGGTCTTTCGGAGTCAAAAATCGTGAAAGCCTTGGCGATCAGTTCGGGCACTTCATCCGGGTGATGCACCATCGCGCTAAATGCCGTCAACGGACGGGTAATGGCGCATAAATCCGTGCTTTCATGCAGTCGTCCCCAACCCTTTCCCAAAGACCGACTGTCATTCGCACTGGAAATGACAAGCATGGGGATTGAATCCGCGTAGGCTTGGCCAATTCCAGTTGCTGCGTTGGTAACTCCAGGACCCGTAATCAGAGTGCATACCCCAGGTCTGCCGGTCACCCGGGCAAACCCGTCTGCCATGAAGCTCGCGCCTTGTTCATTGCGCGGAGTTACCGAACGAATGTTGCTGCCTTCGATTCCGCGGTACAGCTCCAGCGTATGTTCACCTGGAATTCCGAACACCAACGTCACACCGTAACGTACGAGCAGCTGCATCAGCTCTTCCCCGCAAGTCTTCGGCGTCGTCATACGTGTCTCCGTTACCGAATCAGGTAACAATCGAGGGATTGCAAAACAAAAATTCAGCTATGAATTTGCTTTAGAAAATCTCATTTTAGTATACCAGCAGAATCGTGCGGCAATCGTAGCGGGCGAGGCAAGACTTTTCTTTTTTCTAAATTCTGCCCACTATGGGAATCAGTTCAGCCACCGTTTTCCTGTAATCAGTTCACAGTCCGGTCGGTCGCCGCAATCTTGTGGACTGATGAATTCCGGGCGCAAGGGTGCCGCTGTGGCTGTCGGCGACCAAGCTGGCGCATCTGCTCAAGAGAATGTCGGCCGCTGGTTTTACGGGTGACATTCACATCAGAAACGGAAAAATATAAATAATTTAATATCAATGACTTTTGATGCATTGCAACAACCAATCCATAACTGAAATCCCAAAATTAGGATTGCTGAGGTTTGGCGCTTTGGCAACGAACTGAAAATTTGAGTCCCTGCCTTTGAAATGAAGTGTAATTGTTCGTTAACAGGTTTATTGATCGAAAATCCGAGACTTCAACATTATGGACAGCCAAATATCAATTGCACCAAAACCCGTATTGGAAACAATCGACTACTACATGGTCGGAATTTCCAAACTCGATGGATTCGAAAAACCGATCAAGCTCTCGTCCAACGAATCGGCCCTTGGCATGAGTCCAATGGCAATCGAAGCAGGCATGAAGTCGATCAAACGAGGTCATCTGTATCCCGAAGTCGATACGGCACGCCTGGCGGCTGCCATTGGAGCCAGTTATCGGCTCAATCCGAAACGGATGGCTTTCGGTCCCGGTTCCGATGAACTGCTTCAGCGAATTGTCAATGCTTTCGCAGGGCCCGGAGAAGAATTAATTCATAGCAAAAACGCGTACATGCAGTTTCCGATCTATGCAAAACTGGCCGGTGCGTCCCCGGTTGCGGCCGACGACGCGGATTTTAGTTATAGCGTTGACGCGATCCTCCAGCAGGTTGGTGATCGAACCCGGATCGTGCTGCTAGCCAATCCAGACAACCCGTCAGGCACCTATTTGTCCGGTTCTGAAATTCGCCGCCTGCACCAGCATCTGCCTGGCAGCGTACTGCTCATCATCGACGCCGCTTATGAAGAGTACGCGCAAGTTGACGACTATGAATCTGGAACCCAGTTGGTCCATGAGTTTGACAATGTCATCGTAACCCGGACATTTTCAAAAGTTCATGGCATGGCAGGCCTGCGCCTTGGTTGGTGTTATGGACCGGAATGGGTCGTGGAACTTATTACCAAAATTGGGCCCTCCTTTCCGGTGAACTGCGTTGCGTATTCCGCAGGCATCGCCAGTATTGAAGACGCGGAATTTACCGAAAAGGTACTTGCGCACAACGAGCAATGGATCCATACCCTTACGAGCGAATTCAACCAGCTGGGTCTAACGACCTACCCCAGTCAAACCAACTTTTTACTGGTTGGTTTTCCTCTGGATTGCGGACGAAGCGCTGCTGAGACGAATCATTATCTGAATTCAAACGGCATCATTCCCAGACAGTTCGCAGTGCCGGATTATTTGGACAAATTACGTTTTACGGTAGGGACCGACGCCGAAATGTACAAAACCATTGATGTCATGCAGCAATTCATGCGTTCTGCATAGATCCACTGATGAGAATAGCGCAAAGGAAACTGAAAAACTGATTCTGCACAGTCTGCCACTGGACCGGTGCTCGATTGAGACGTTGGAATTCCCTTACTTACGAACGCGTACGACCGGGTACTGGTCGCTGTCCAGCGGCTGTCCGTCCTTCAGGTGTGGATTGATAATGATCCGGTTGACTTCCCCATCAGAATGGTAAGTCATGCCATCTCCGGTGTATCGCACGGCGTAACCTCTGCGCACGGCGGGCGAGGCATTCGCTTTTGCACCATGTACGATCATTCCATCGAATGCGATCACATCACCTGGCTCCATCTCCCAGCACAGAATTTTGTGCTGCCCGCGCTCTGTTTCAAAATCTGGCAGTGGCTCGAATGCATTTTCAGTACCTTGGTAAAAGGCAGCCTGACTGCCATCTTTTGCCACCGTGAACGGCTGATACCATTTTTCCCACAAGTTTGAACCAGCAATGAATTCAAGCGGGCCAGCATTGAAACTGATTGAGTCAAGCGCTAGCCAGACTGTGATGGCACGACCGTTCCGTACCGGCCAGTAAGGCAGATCATTGTGCCATGGGGTCGCCGGGTCCCCAGCGGTTTTGGCGAAAACCTGATCGTAGAGCAGATTGACCTTGGATGACTCCATTAATGCAGCGGCAATCGCTGGCGCCGAAGAATTTAGACAAAATTCGCGGCAGGCGTCATCACTTTCCCATACCCTCTGGCGATGAAAATAATTGTCCGAATGACTGAGAGCCCTGTCTGCAGAAACGCGGAGATCGGTAATCCAAGGTTCCCCAAAAACGGATTTCAGCAAAATTGCTCCATCCTTATGGTAAGTGCTCAAAGTCTCGGGCTGAACCGTGAACGGATCTCTATTCAAATCGTGTTCATCCCTTATTTCTTTCAACATAAACAATATATTAATTCGATTAAGAGAATTTCTGACCCAGTACGGGAAGGTGCGGAACCGGGGCGTCAAACTAAAATGGTTCAATCGTCTATTGAACCGTAACGAAGTATACTACACGATGCGGCAAGACCAATGCGAGTTGGTTTGATCACCGCAAAACCTGCTTTACGAAGTGAGCATTGAACAAGCGGCGAAACACAACGGTTGAACTCGAACCAAGTTTTCAATTACGCCCGGTATTCAGTTAAATTTGAGGGGCCATGCAATGAATCACCCGTACGACCTAGGGGCATATTTCAACTCGATCAACAGCGGTCGCAATGAATCGGAAACCTGGTTCAACCGCGGGATAATTTGGCTTTTTGGATTTGATCTGGAAATGTCCTTTCGATGCTTCAAGCGAGTCACTGAACTCAACCGGAATTACGCGATGGCTTACTGGGGCATGGCATATGCATCGGGAATCTATTACAACAAACCCTGGGCTCGAATGCAAAAAGACGAAATGGTCGAAAAATTGCGGCGAACCTATCACTATTCCCGTGAAGCAAAACAAAAAATTGCTTTTGCATCGGACTGGCAGGCGATGATGATCGATGCTTTGCAGGCACGTTATCAATCACCCACCCCGGTTGACTTTGCACACTATGAGCGTTGGAACGATGACTACGCGGACGAAATGCGACTTGTTTATGAAGCTTTTCCGGAACATGATGACGTTTCAGCGCTTTTTGCGGAAGCGCTGATGACGCGGACACCATGGGCGCTTTGGAATTTGAGATCGGGAAAGCCGTCTGAAGGCGCATCGACGTTAGAGGCGATTGAAGTCTTGCAAAAAGCCGCGGCTCGAATCGAAAAAGCCAAAAAAGTGCCGCATCCGGGCATTTTGCACATGTACATCCACGTCATGGAAATGTCTCCCGTTCCAGAAAAAGCACTCAGAGCCAGCGACCAGCTTCGAGAACTAGTCCCGGATTCAGGCCATTTGTGTCACATGCCTTCTCATATTGACGTTCGCTGCGGTCACTATTACGAGGCTGTTATAGCCAATGACAGGGCTGCCGCCGCTGACCGAATTTACGTTAGGCATGAAGGGCTGATCAACTATCAGGCGCTTTCGCGCATTCATAATCTGCACCTGAAAGTCTACGCAGCAATGTTTCTAGGACAATGTTCTCAAGCTTTGGATGCTGCGGAAAAAATAATTGAAACCACCCCAGAGGAGCTGCTCAGAATTGAAAACCCAGCCATGGCCGACTGGATGGAAGGCTATATCGCGGTCAAGGCGCACGTCTACATTCGCTTCGGACGCTGGCAGGAAATCATCAATCACCCACTTCCCGAGGATTCAGAACTCTACTCGATGACAACTGCAACCTGGCGGTACGCGAAAGGCATTGCTCACGCGGTGCGCGGAGAAATTGAACAGGCGAAATCTGAACAGAAATATTTTTATGAAGCGGTAAGGCGCGTCCCCGAAACCCGGTATCTGTTCAACAATTCCTGTCAGGATGTTTTGAAAATTGCCGCTCAGATGCTAAATGGCGAACTTGAATATCGACAGGCGAATTACGACGCGGCTTTCAAGTGCCTGCGCAGGGCCGTCTATCTGGATGATAACCTGAAGTACGATGAACCCTGGGGATGGATGCAGCCCGCCCGCCATGCTCTAGGCGCTCTGCTGCTCGAGCAGGGTCACATCGAAGAGGCCCGACAAGCCTATATGGACGATCTAGGTCTGTCTGACACGCTGGTCTGCACCTCACAGCACATCGAAAATCCGTGGAGTCTGCATGGACTCGTCGAGTGTCTTGAACGACTGGGTAAAAAGAAACAGGCGCGGATGTTTCGCTTTAGGCTGAACCTCGCAAAGGCAAGAGCAGATGTACCCATCAATGCATCCTGCGCCTGCAGGCTTCAGCATCACTGCTGCGATGGATAGGCGGATTTAAACCGGTCGACGCGCACGCTATCGCATCTTGCCGACTCCGCGGCAACCTCAGACTAATGGTGTAGAAACTCAGGCAGCCTGTCTGAAAACCTGCTTGAAATAGGGTCGGTCACCGACTATTGTTACACGATTCATCACTCGGTGCGCTGCACCATAGTCGTGCGATGCGTAGTGCTGCGTACAACGATTGTCCCAGAACGCAACATCACCAATTTGCCAGGTATGTCGGATCTGAAAATCAGGGAGTTGAGATTGGTGATGCAGTATTCTGAGCAGCCCTTCGCTTTCCGGTTCCGACAGTTCATTGATCCGCGAGGTGTAGTATTCGTTTACGTAGAGCGCCGTTCGTCCCGTTTCGGGATGCGTTCGAAGTACCGGGTGAGTCATAAGCGGGAATGCTTCTTTTAGTTTCTGCAGTCGTTTTTCACCATTCGGCTGCATTCTTAAGGAAGTCGCCCAGCCCCGTTCAATGGAGTGCTGAGCGGTCAATGACTCAAGCATTTTTTTGATCGGCGAAGACAATGTGTCGTATGCGGCATACATGCTGGCGAATACGGTATCGCCCCCTGAGTCTGGAATTTTTCTGGCGATCAGGATGGAACCCAAAGAAGGAGCTTCCTGATAGGTTACGTCAGAATGCCAGTAATGCTCGGCATCATGCGCGCGTCCTTTTGATTCAATGACAGTCAAGCGAGGATCGTCTTCTTTACAGTCAAACACCGGATGAGGCGTATCGAGCTCGCCAAAATATGCGGCAAACCTCAAATGCTCAGAATCCGAAACTGACTGATTTCTAAAAAACAACACACTGAATTCCAGCAGTGCGCTTCTGACTTCTGCGACAGTTTCTTTTGTCAGCGGCTGACTTAGGTCAATACCGTCCACGAAAGCACCCAAGTAAGGAGAACGACGTGTAGTGCTGATTTGCTTGTAACTCATAATTACTCCATCAATTTGATCGTTTCGTCTTTCTGTTGAATTTCAAGATGTAATTGCGTCGAATTTCCTGTTATTGTAGCAGTGACAAAAGATCGCGTTGAGTATCGTGCATTCGCCAGAAGTTCTAGTTTCAGCTTTTTTGGTTGATCTTTTCTGGTTCCGTACTGTAAGTCGTTAGTTCTATTGAACGTGTACGTTTTGCTCATTTTTTAGCATCAATACCGGCCATGGATCTCATGGTGAATGCTTTGACCGAACGGCTGCGAACTGCCAGCCGACTTTTAGTGGACCACGCACTGGATGCCGCCAAGCGAAGCTCTCATTCTCATTCATATGACTTTATTTGTCAGCTGCCTCTGAAGTCCAAATGCATACGTCGACCCCAACCCGCCGAGCACACCCATATCGACGCGATTCGTGGGCAGCCAGTCCCTTTCAATGCTTCCGAATACGCTCTTGGGGTCAACTGCCTTCGCATGGAGATCGTGCGTGAACAGGATTAGAATGTCACCTATCGCAATCGCTTCATCAATTCCATTACCATCAATTGATAACAATGCCGAAATCTTCGCAAACTGTGGACGAAGCCGTTGGAAAATGAATGCTTTGCCTGTTGAAAAATAATAGTGAACTCACGGAGCACAATTTCGGACATAGTGCCGATGGATTGCCCAATCTGCTACTGACCTTGAATTTTGTTCATTTTATTACACATCAGCTGCGATCTATTGCGCGGGTTATGGCAAAAATCGCGCAGTCACTTCTTCGTTGCTTTGGACTATTTCCTCAACTGCAGATTCTCTGAAAATTGGCGGATGTGGCTGCGCGCCATCAGTCGGCCTCGACCGCGCAATTCTCGAACTTTTGACTTCCCAACAAATTAGGGCTTTCAAAGCAACGTAAATCCAAAATTAAAATTGCTCCGCATCAGCAGTTGACGAAAAAATGTTTGAATCTGGATCAGTAGTAGATGATTCTGCTCTCATTCGTCGACTGCGGAGGACAGGCAGGGAGATTGGAATTGATGCTGCAGCCGGCAGCTTGAAATTTGTTAAAATCGAAACATGAAGCCGACGCTTTTTCTGCCACCCATCGTCTCGAATTTCAGTTTTGATGGAAATAAAACTCAGATGCCGTACCTGAATCGCGCAACTCAATGAAAGATGCAGCCCAAGTCGTAGTAATCGGCGGCGGAATTGTCGGGTGTTCGGTCGCTTACCACTTGGCAAAGCACGGCTGGACCGATGTCGTCCTTGTGGAGAGGCAGGAACTTACGTCGGGTTCAAGCTGGCACGCTGCTGGCGGACTGTTTACAGTAACCCGCCCCAACGCTGCCGCCCAGATTCATAAGTACACTTTTGACATCTACCCGGAGATCGAATCGGAAAGCGGTCAGTCATGTGGGTTTCATTTCACTGGTGGACTCAATATCTGCCGCACCCGTGAGGAAGTCGACAGCAACCGGATGATGCAGAGCGCCTGCCGAAGCCTCGGCATTGAAAGTTACTTCATATCACCCGAAGAAGCACACCGTAAAGCGCCAATTCTCAATACGGGTGATGTAATTTCCTGCCTTTGGGAAACCGATGGCGGACATGTCGACCCTGCTTCAGCAACTCAGGCTTTCGCTCGCGCGGCAAGAAATCTGGGGGCCGAAATCTATCGTCACACCCCAGTGATTCGAACCGAATGGTCGCCAGGAGGCCCATGGCTGGTGGGCACAGAAAAGGGCGATATCCGGGCCGAGTATATTGTCAATGCAGCGGGCCTTTGGGGACGGGAAGTCGGCAGGCTGGCAGGAATCGAACTGCCGCTTATGCCGGTTGAACACCATTATCTGGTAACGGAATCCATTCCTGAAATCGACCAGCTTGACTTCGAATTGCCTCAGATCAACGACAACGAGGCAGGATGTTATGCGCGACAGGAAGGACAGGGACTGCTGTTTGGCGCTTACGAAACAACTTGCACGCATTGGGCGGAAGACGGCACGCCTGAAGATTTTGGGCACGAGCTGCTGCCCGACGACCTGTCTCGCATGGAGTGGAATTTTCAAAAATCCGTAGAAATCATGCCGTGTCTCGCTGAAGCGGGAATCAAGCGGATCATCAACGGCCCGATGATTTTTTCACCAGATTTAGGACCCTTGATCGGCCCGCATCCTGAGCTGCGAAACTATTTCTGTGCGAATGGAGTGATGACAGGATTCAACCAAGGTGCAGGCATTGGCAGGGCAATTGCCGAATGGATGATTCAGGGAGAACCGGAAATCGACCTGTTCTGTTGGGACGTCGCCCGGTTCGGGCGTTGGGCCTCAAAATCCTACACCCGGGAGACAACAAGGTATTTTTATGAAAACCGAGCAGAAAATATTTATCCTTACCAGGAATTTGATGCAGGCCGTCCGATACACAAGCCACCGGTTTACAGTCGCCTGAAAGCAGCTGGCGCCGTATTTGGTGCGTCATTCGGGCTCGAACATGCGAACTGGTTCGCACAGGGGACAGTCAATGCACGTGATTCACTGACCTATCGTCAGCCCAACTGGTGGATGCCGGTAATCAACGAGGGAAAGCGCGTGCGCAATGAAGTTGGGTTGATGGAATACTCCGCAATGGCGAAGTTTGAGGTGAGCGGTCACAACGCAGAAAACTGGCTGAATTACGTCATGGCGAATTCAATACCCCAACCCGGCAAAATGATTTTGTCACCGATGCTGTCGACACAAGGTCGGCTGATTGGAGATTTTTCTGTTTCGAAGATCGAAGAAGATCGATATTTCGTGTTGGGTTCTGACATTATGCAACTCTCATTCATGCGACATTTTGGTCAGTTTCTTCCCCTTGCTGGAGTACAACTCAAAAACCTGTCATCTGACTATGCGGGTTTGCACATTTGCGGCCCCAACGCTCAGTCACTGATGGCTCGCCTTGCAAATCAAGATATGGACACCTCGAACTTTCCCTTTATGCATGCGGCCAAAATATCGATTGGCGACATACCCGATGTCATTACGCTTCGAGTGTCGTTTACCGGTGAAACCGGTTATGAAATGTATTTGCCATCACAACTTCAGCCCAAGTTGTTCGACCTGCTGATGAGAGAAGGGCAGAACTTGGGCATCGGGCTCGCGGGTACGCGGTGTCTGATGCAAACACGGCTGGAAAAGAGCTTTCCCGCGTGGGGGCTTGAGCTCTCTCCGGACTATACCGCAGTTGAAGCAGGAATGGAGCGATTTATAAAATTGGACAAAGGCGATTTCGTTGGGCGCAGCGCGGCGATGAACTATGGGCGTCCAAGAGCAAAACGAATCACGCTGATCGTGGATGCCGGGAACTGTGCAATATGGGGCGATGAAGCAATTTTTCTGGACGGAGAGCCGGTAGGCGCCGTATCGTCAGGTGGATTTGGACCGCAGACGGAATGCCACATCGCGTTGGGTTATGTCGACGTTGATGCCTGTACCGCAGGCGGACAGTTCAGCGTGGAAATTCTCGGCAAGCTGCGGGAAGCCGAGTTCTGCGATCAGCCAGTATATGATCCGGCTGGCACTCGAATGAGGACATAGTGTTCGCTGATGGTTAAATGGAGTCAATTGGTCCGAGCTGAAGACTTGCAATCCATTTCACTCTTTGGCCGACGGGATCATCGAAATTTCAGACGTACGCATTTCCCCTAATTCAGTGTTCAGTCAGGCCAGGTAAGTGATTCGGCGTCGGTCCAGAAACAGGAAGCTCCGTTTGGGGCGCAGGCGCCAGCCGTTTGCACAAAGACCGTTCCAGGCTTTGCAAAATCCGTACCCGCCAATGGAAATTCTGTCGGCTGACCAAGTCGAAGCCATTCATCAGGCCAGCCTCAAAATTCTGCGCGATATTGGAATTCGGGTTGAGAGCGAGACAGCCTTGAAACTTTTGAAGGACCTAAGAGCGGAGGTTGACAACTCCAGCAAACATGTTCGTTTTGAACCTGATCTGGTTGAAGAAATGATCCGCGGTCTGCCCGAAGAATTCACCATCCATGCCAGGAATCCGTCAAAGACAGTCACTATGGGCAGGAATTCAATCGTGTTTGCAACAGTTTGCGGCCCCTCATTTGTAACGGATCTAGACCGCGGGCGTCGGGCCGGCACCCAGCAGGACATGGAAAATTTCGTGAAGCTGTCGGGTTCATTGAATGTGTTTCATCACGAAGGCGGCAGCGGGCTGGAGCCCTTGGATTTGCCGCCTGAAACCCGCCACTTTGAAATGATGCGTGCCCAGATTACCTTAACCGACAAGGGCTGGCAGCCGTGCTGGATGAACACGGGCGAGCGGGCTCGAGACTGCATCGAAATGGCCAAAATTGCACTGCAGACCGATGACGAAGGATTGAGGCAGAAACCGGCGATCGTTGGCGGCGTCAACACAAACTCCCCACTGCTGTTTGATGAGGGTCAAGCGGATGGCATGCGCGAATTCGCCCTAGCTGGCCAGCCTGTGCACATTACGCCGTTCACGCTGGCCGGCGCCATGGCCCCGGCGACGGTCGCGGGAGCAGTTACATTGCAGAATGCCGAAGTCCTAGGCTGTATCGCACTGACTCAGGCAGCCGCTCCAGGTTCTCCGACATTCTACGGACATTTCACATCCAATGTTGACATGAGGAGCGGTTCGCCGGCATTTGGCACGCCGGAATATGCGCAGTCGGTAATCATGTCCGGCCAGCTTGCACGCCGCTACAGACTACCGTTTCGGTCGTCCAGCACGACAGCTTCAGCTTGTGTGGATCTCCAGGCTGTCTATGAGAGTGACATGTCGATTCACGCCTGCATTCAGGCACACGTCAACAATGTCATGCACGCAGGCGGCTGGCTGGAAGGTGGGCTGACTTGTTCATTCGAGAAACTGATACTCGATGCCGAACTGCTGCAGATGCAGTCAGCTTTTCTTGAGCCGGTGATCGTAAACGAGGATTCGCTGGGACTAGAGGCGATTGAGGAAGTAGGTGCTGGCGGGCACTATTTTGGCGCCGCGCACACCCTTGAACGATATCAGAATGCATTCTACGAACCCATCCTTTCGGATTGGCGGAATTTCGAAAGCTGGCGGGATGACGGCAGTCGTACTGCGCTGCAGCGAGCCAACTCAATCTGGAAAATGCTGCTGCGCGAATACGAAAAACCACCGATTGACCCCGCAATTGAAGAAGAACTTCAGGCTTACATCACAAGGCGGAAAGAGGAGATCAAGACCAAAGGTGCTTAGCGAGGCATTTGCTGAAAAAGACGCGAAGGCAGAATTAGAATTGCGGAACACTGCTGACTTGGCAGACGGCATCCGTAATCTGCTGCTGCGCTGTGTCAAGGTCAAGTCCGGTCAGAAACTGTTGCTCGTTGGTGAGGCAGGTGAAAGTGTCTATTACGACGCTGAACTCTGCGTGGCTGTGAAACAGGCGGCAGACCAACTTGGCGCAGTCACCAAAGTGCTGTTTGCCGAACCAGTGGTGGATGCTATGAGCGTATCCAGCCAAGTTTCGCGGGAAATGTCGCTGTCGGATGCCGTTGTCTTTTTCTCCAGACTGGGCGATCAGACCCGCTTTATGCCGTCGCCGGGAGAGGGAAAAAAAGTGATGTGCTATACACTCACCAAAGCGCATCTGGCGGCTCCGTTTGGAACGCTTGATCACGAAAAAATGACGCAGATGCTGCAGCTGTTGGAAACCTCGATCCATTCTGCTTCGCACTATCAGATCAAAACTCTTGATGGCACCGATCTCAGCGGTGAGATCATTTCCGACGGAGACAGAAAGCCGAGTAAAAAATTTCATGTTGACCTGTTTCCAGTGATGATTTTTGAGGCGATTAACTGCCGCAATATTTCGGGCAGCTTGACGATATCGAAATTTATCACCTCAACGTCGACGCGCGCTTATGATGACAGTGTTCTGATGATAGATTCTCCAGTGAGCGCCCGAGTCGAAAATTCCATCATTACGTCAATGAATGGCGACAGGCAGACAACCTGTAGCATCGTTCAACAACTTGAACGAGCCGCACAACTCAGCGGAGGCGACCCTTATGCGCTGCACTCTTGGCATGCGGGCATTAACCCGGGCACTTTTTTCGCAGGGAATCCCTTTGATGACCTGGAATACTGGGGCACTGTTGCGTATGGCTCTCCCCGGCATACGCATATACATGCGGCAGGACTTGACCCTGGTGATGTTGCCTACTTCCTAATGGACGCGACAATACGAATTGACGACGAATTGTTTTGGCATGACGGTCGTTTCGTATTTCTGGACAGACCCGACGTCAAATCCCTCTTTACACCAAAAGAGCGGCAGGTGTTGAATTCACGCTATCGTCTCGATATCGGCATGTAGATCTCTTCTTCACGATATGATTTATGATTCAGCCAAGCGGTGCGGGCGATCGTTTCGACAACAGCCACACTGCACACAAAACGTCGCAGACGCATGGTTTTATTTTAGTAAGTGTTGTCAACAGGATATACGCCAGTGAAAATTGGCGGCGGAAACCCTGATGTTCCAAGAGCGAACGCCTAAAGCATCGCGGAACTGTCTGATGCCAAAATAGTATTTTAAAGATGCCTGACTTTGGAGGGATTAGCAATGCAGAATGATCAGCCACCCTGCTGGATTGAAACAATCAGTTCCGAATTGTGCGAGACGTATGACAAGTTAGTCGATGCCCCCAATAAGATAGGCAATCTCTACCTTGCGTTTTCGCTGCAGCCCAAACCGCTGCTTGCGGCAGACCAGCATTATCGGGATATCATGCACAACCCGGAAAGTCAGTCATTACCGTGGTTTCTGGAGCTGTTGGCATCCCAGGTCGCGGTCATCGCTGAATGCCAGTATGCACTGACTCATCACGGTGCGAATTTCAGGTCTTTGCTCGGCGATGAAGAACTTGGAGAAAAGATGCTGCAGGCCGTGCGAAATGACGATTTCGCCGACAGCTCCCTGTTCACTCCGAAACAGGCTTCCCTGTTGGTCTTTGGTGCAAAGCTGTCCCGTTCCCCGGAAAACATGACCCGCGAAGACCTTGAGCTTCTTCGACGCGTCGGCGTAACAGACACCGAAATACTCGAAGCAGTACAGGTTATTGCGTGCTTTGCTTACTGGGTGCGTTTCATCAATGCCCTGGGCGTCAATATTGGTCACGAACGAATCGGCATGTACTGACGAAAAGGGTCAGCAGAGTGTTCTCAACCGGTCAGTTTCCGGCCGACTGCATGCTTTTTTGGCTTGTTCGCTGAGCCATAATTTTGTCCAGCCAGTCCGGGTTCATCTCGGGAACAGAAGATAAAAGGAGTTCCGTATATTCGTGGTGAGGCGGTTCGAGGACTGCGGTCTTCTCACCCTGTTCGACGATGCGACCTTCCAGCATGACAATGATTCGATCGGCAATCGCCCGAACAGTGGCTAAATCATGAGTGATGAACATGTAAGCCAGGCCGAGTTCCCGCTGCAGTCGGTCCAGCAGTCGCAGAATGCCTTCGGCAACAAGTTGGTCCAGCGCCGACGTGATTTCATCACAAATAATGAATTTCGGATTGGCTGCCAGCGCGCGGGCAATGCATATTCTCTGTTTTTGTCCGCCAGACAGTTCGTCAGGGTAGCGATCGAGAAACTGCTTTGGATCCATTTCGATCATATTCATCAGATCATTGAGCCGTCTCTGCTTTTCATCGCCTGCCATGCCCAAGTAGAAACTGAGCGGCCGACCAACGATTTTGCGAATTTTGTGCCGCGGGTTGATTGCAGTATCAGCCATTTGGTAAATCATTTGAACTGCCTGCAGCTGAGCAATGGAACGATCATGGTAGTCGGGCGGCAGCGTTTCGCCGTCTAGCACGACGGAGCCTTGCAGCGGTGGCAACAGCCCGGTGATCACGCGTGCAGCAGTGCTTTTTCCGCTGCCCGATTCCCCAACGATTGCGACGGTTTCTTGACGATATACTTCAAAATCAACATCGGTGAGCACCGGATTTGAGGTTTTTGGATACTTTGCAGTAATGTTGTTCACACGGACCACGGGGTCATAGTCCGTGCATTGAGCAACCGTCGGCTTTTTGAATGTTCTGACCGCCCAAAGAGTTTTGGTGTAGTCTTCTTTGGGATTGTCAAGCATGGCACGGGTTTCGGCTTCTTCAACCAGTTCGCCATATCGAAGCACAACAATCTTGTCAGCCATCTGCGCAACCACCGCGAGGTCGTGAGAGATATAGATGGCGGATGTATTAAAGAGTTCGACAATGTCGCGTATTGTGGCCAGCACTTCAATCTGGGTGGTGACGTCAAGCGCTGTGGTGGGTTCATCAAAAACGATCAGATCCGGGCGGCAGGACAGCGCCATTGCAGTCATTGCTCGCTGGAGCTGACCACCCGAAACCTGGTGGGGATAGCGAAATCCGATCGTATCAGGCTCCGGCATCCTGATTTTTGAGTAAAGATCTTTAGCGTCTGCATAGGCTTGTTCTCGGCTGCCGACTCCGTGCTGAATAACGGATTCGCTAAACTGATCAATCAGCTTGTGCGCAGGATTGAAAGCCGCGTCGGCACTTTGCGCAACGTAAGCGATCCGGGCGCCTCGCAAACGCCGTTTATCTTCCTCCGAGGCAGTTGTCAGTTCCATGCCATCAAACTTTATGCTGCTGCCTGGTTTGATTCTGCATCCTGCCTTGCAATATCCCATGGCTGCAATGCCAATGGTGGATTTTCCAGCACCGGATTCACCAATCAATCCCAGCACTTCTCCGCGCTTCAGAGTGAGATCAACGCCATTCACGATGTCGTGCCAGCGTCCTTCGCTGAAGCCTTCAATCTGCAGGTTCTTGATTTCCAGCAGACAGCCGTCTGAATCAAACTTCATCCTTGAGTCCTGAAGTTTTGTGTAAGAACCAGTCAATCACAAAATTGACTGCGACGGTCAGCAGCGCAATGGCCGCGGCTGGGATGAGAGGGGTATAGTCATCAAACGTGATCAGGACAGCAGTCTGTCGGACCATCGATCCCCAGTCTGCAATCGGAGGCTGAATGCCCAGCCCCAAGAAGCTCAGGGCGCTGATAGTCAGGAAAACGAAACAGAATCGCAGGCCGAATTCTGCAGCCAGCGGCGCTGAAATATTCGGCAGAATTTCTTGAATCGCGACCCACGGCAGATTTTCGCCGCGCAGCCTTGCCGCTTCGATGAAATCCATAACCACAACGTTCAGACTCACCGCTCTGCCTATTCGAAAGATTCGAGTCGCGTCGATCACACTCATAATGATGATCAGGTTGAGGACCGAAGAACCGAATATTGACAGCAGCAGCATTGCAAATATCAGTGCGGGAATGGCCATGAAAACATCGACGATGCGACTCATCAACTGATCATACCAACCGCCTAATATCGCCGCCAGTATGCCTAATATTCCACCCACCACGAATGCAAGGATTGTGGTCAGTAAAGCGATGCCGACGGTATTTCTCGCACCGAAAAGGATGCGCGTCAACATGTCTCGACCCAGATGGTCTGTTCCAAGGAGGAACTGTTCGCTCCAGGGCTGAAACTTTCTACCGACGATTTCAGATTCGCCGAATGGTGCAATCCAAGGGGCAAACAGTGCGACGAATATATAGGCGGCAATCACCAGCAGCCCAAATTTGGCGCTCAACGGCGCCTCACCCAGCAACTTCAGAGCGCGGAAAGAATAGCTGAGGAAAGCGGAATTTGCTGCTCGTGAACTCAAAACATGAAATCCTATTTGGGATGCAGCAGTCGGGGGTTCGTCAGAATTGAAAGAACATCCGCAATCAGGTTGAGAATAACGTAGGTTGCTGCAAATATCAGACAGCAGGCTTGGACGACCGGCATATCCCGGCGCTGTACCGCGTCAACCAGAAACTGCCCAAGTCCCGGATAGACAAACACGACTTCGACCACAATGACGCCGACAATCAAGTATGCGAGGTTCAAAACGATCACATTCACGATCGGCGCCCAGGCGTTGGGCAATGCATGATGGAAGATGATTCGAAACCTCTTCATTCCCTTGAGCGCCGCCATTTCAATATAAGCGTTGGATAGTAGGTTGATGATTGCCGCACGAGTCATGCGCATCATGTGTGCCATAGACACAAGCGTCAGGACAAGCGCGGGCAGCAGCGTTTTTTCAAGATGTTCGACGAAGGTCGTATCCGCTCTGACGTTAGACAGACTTGGAAGCCAGCCAGCCTTAACCGAAATCAGAAGCAGCAGAATATAGGCAACGAAAAATTCAGGCGTCGATATCGAAGACAGCGTAACGATGTTGACAGACCGATCATAGAAGGTGTTTCGATATAGTGCTGCAAGAATGCCGAGTATTAAAGCGAGTGGCACTGCGATGCAGGCTGCAAACGTCGCCAGGAATATGGTGTTATAGAATCGCGTGCCGAGCACTTCGTTAATTTCCCGGCCATTTCCAATTGATCTTCCAAAATCGCCCTGAAATATGTTGCCCAGCCAATCAAGATAACGGACATGCGCCGGCATGTCCAAGCCCAGCTGTGAGCGCAGGGCCGCCACTGTTTCAGGCGTTGCCGCCTGACCCAAAATCGCTTCGGCAGCATCGCCAGGCAACATCGAAACAGCGAAAAATATGATGAGCGAAACAGCAAAAAGCGTGAGTAAACCCAACAGGATTCGCTGTGTCAGCATAATCAGGACATGCTTCATTGGAATACTCTCAGAAAAAGTATATTTCGATGGTTATTTCGTCAACTGAAGAAATACTGATTTGACTTGGAATCACCCAGTAAATCGGCGATGCGCTGACGGATTCGCTTCTGCATATCCTGACCACCTGCCTCAAGCCATGCTTCGGCATCAGATCGTTCACATAGATTAGGATACCAGTTTTCCGTCAAGTAACGGTCTTGAGTGTGTGGGTCAGTTAAAAATTCATTGGTTGGTGCAGCTCGCTTAACGACTTCTACGGCGAGAGCTTCGGCATCCACTGTCACGCCATTCGCCATTTTCGATGACCAGCCAATCAATTCGTCGCAAAGTGTCAGCATTTCCAATGATCCGGTGCGGCCGCCGGATAGAAAACCAAGGTTGTGAACAAACGGAGTTCTTGCCATTGATGCGATGCTCATATTGGCACCGGCTTCCGCTGCGGCTTGAGCATCAAACTGATGCGAATCCGAACAGCCTGCCCCGACCCAAGATGGTACGCCGATATGACGAAAGTAATCACTTGCACCGAGGCCCGTAAGCATATATTCAGGTGAACCGTAGGCAAGATTGGCCTGGCGCAGGTCCATGGGCAGGACCGCCGACCCACTCAATACTGGCGCTCCCGGTTCGGCCAGCTGGTGAACAACAATGCCAGCGATCGCCTCAGCGGATGACTGGGCAATTGCCCCAGCGAGTGAAATCGGGCTGGACATGCCCGGAAATGTGGCTGGATAGCAGACCACCGGCACCCGCCAGCGAGCACAGTTGATGAGTCTCGCGCATAGTTCATCGGGCAGCCGCAATGGAGAGATCGGACCCATCAATTCGACAGAAACCGGCTTATCTGCGAGACGGTTCCAGCCGCCGACCCGGTCTGCGATAGCGGTCATCATCCGCTTCTGTATCTCATCGTCGTGTGCCAGCAGTGCCGCAGGTTTGCTGCAGTTTTCATACATGACCTTGGTAGTTTCGACCACCTCGTCTTCCGGTCGGATTTCGCTTGGATAGCCGAGCGAACCGACCATGTCAATGTTCGGCAGCTGCTCGCACAGTCTGGCGGTCTCACGAATGTCCTCAAGCAGACATGGCCTCAGTTCACCGGTTCTGAAATCCAGAATTCGCACACAGTTGTGTCCGGGACAATAGCTGGACACTTTGCTGCCGGTATCAACGCTTAAGTTGCCATCTCTATCATAGAGCAGTATTTTTCGGGGGACGGTCGCGATTGTTTTCTCGATTAGGTCAGGTGGCAGACGAATAAAGTCGTCATCGCATTCCACGCAACCATGCCGCTTGATCAGACTGCGGCGCGTAGCGGAGTGTTCGACAATAATTCCGACTTCCCAAAGAATCGCTTTTACTGCGTCGTGAATCAATATGGCGTCAGCAGACTCGAACAACTGCAGTGATAGATTCTGCATGTGCTTGCTGCTTTGTCGACGCAATTCAACTTGTCGCCGCGCTTTCTGCCGCCGCGCCATAGAACGTGCTGAACGCGATTTGACCATAATCAGCAGGCAAAAAAACAAGTCCGACGAAACACCAGTTTCGTCGGACTTTTCAATGGTGATTAAATGGAGAGTTGGTGGCCAATTAACCTTTCATCCACCAACGTTCAATCATTTTGTAGCCGTCAAACTCCCAGTTGCCGGCAACTTGATCAGGTACGCCGACATTGGATTTGAGCGCCGAAATGTGGTTCGCAAATGCGTGAATCACCGAGCCGCAGTCATCTCGAGTGATAGCCTGCATCTCCCAATACATGTCGCGGCGCTTGTCGCTGTCCAATTCAGCTCTAGCTGCCAAGAGCAGCTGGTTGAACTTTTCGTTTCTCCAGTAACTTTCGTTCCAGTTCGAGCCTTCCGAATACCCTTGGGTAAACATCCAGTCCTCAGTCGGCCGACCACTCCAGTAACTTGCGCACCATGGGTGCTGGAGCCATACATCATTCCAATAACCGTCGTCTGGAACCTGATTTGGAATCAGCTCAATGCCGGACGCCTTGGCATGTTCGCTATACAGAACAACAGTATCCACACAGCCGGAATAAAGACTGTCTGAGGCGCTCAATTCAACCGTCAGACTGCTAAGCCCTGCTTGTTTAAGGTGCCATTTGGCCTGTTCCGGATCGTACGCCCGCTGCTCGAGTTCATGGTTGAAGTATCGATTGGCCGGTGAGATCGGATGATCGTTTCCCAAGCTGCCGTAGCCGCTCAGAATCGTATCAAGCACAACTTCCCGGTCAATGGACAGCTTAAGTGCCATTCGCACATGATTGTTGTCGAACGGCGGTAGGTCGGTTCGCATTGGAAAGGTGTAATGCTGAGTGCTTGTAATGTCCAGAATCTCGACATCACCGTTCCTGGCGAGCAAAGGGGCGGTGGTTGCATCCACATCCCCGATGACATCGACCGCGCCTGTAATCAAGGCGTTCTGACGCGCCGTGGAATCGGCAATCGTCAAAATTTCCGCAGTGTCCGCAAACCCGCGGTCTGACCTGTAATCGTTCGGGTTGCGCAAAAATCTGGAGTACTGACCCGGTTCAAATGATTCCAGTGAGTAAGCTCCACAACCAATATCAAACGCTTCGATATCTCCATCTTTCGACGGCAATATTGACAGCACGCTTGCGCTGAGAATTACGGGAAAATCAACGCTGGGATTCTTCAGTTTGAATTTGACAATTTGATCGCCGTCTTTGGTAATGGAATCGACATCGGTCATAAATGACTTCATTGACGAGGCAGACTCTTCGCCTCGGTGCCGATTGAGCGACACGATTACGTCATCCGCTGTTACGGTTTTGCCGTTGTGAAAGGTTACCCCCGGCCGCAAGGTAAATATCCACTCTGACGGGTCGGCACCGGGCTCATAGGACTCTGCCAGCAGAGGAACCACCTGCCCATTCGGCGCAACTTCCGTCAGCGCATTGTGTATCGTTGAAAACAAGAAGTTGGTGTGACCACTTGTCAGATGGATTGGGTCCAGCGAATCGGTTGATGAACCCTGCACGGTTGCAACGCGCAGGTGACCGCCTCTGACTGGTGATGCCGCGCGAGCAGCTGATCCAATGAATAATTCAGGCATCGCGCCAGCGATCCCCAGTGCACCAGACGCCTGTATGAACTTGCGCCTGGACACTTTTCGATTAGCAAAATCGAACAATTTGTTTTTAGATGATTTCATCCTTTCTTCCTCCACGTTGAATATGAATCGACACTCTGAACGCCTCGCCTGTCTGATGCTCATTGCATCGTCAATTTGCCCAACTTCGGCGATACCATGTCAATCCAAGCATTAATGCAATTCTCGCAATTCTAATGTTATCCCAATCAATTTTCAATTGTAACAGATTGTTTGAAAATGAATTTCAGCTTGCGAAGGCAGCTTCCGCCAGATGCAGATGCCCCAAAACTCGCTAATTCAGCAGCCGTTGCGCCGCAGCTGCAATCACGCGGCAGTCGAAAGGCAGCAGCCCTGTACGTTCGCTGAACGGTCTGAAGCGATCCGTTTTCCCGTAGTGTTCAGTCCGCGTCATGACTTCCATAAGTCGCCACAGACCGGAGCATCAGCTGTTTTGGCGGGTTTCTAACACTGTGGAAAATGACACTCTCCAATGGCCATAAAATTGATTTATGTTAATAATATTATTATTTTAATAACCTGTCATTTCGAGATAGCCTTTCCCAACAAGTTTATTGCTGCCTTCTTGATCTGTCACGTTGATCGCCCCTTCCCAATATTTCAGGGAATCTATTCGTTCCTGGTCATCAATGACTGCACTTAAGGTCAATGACAGATTATGTTCCGGAATCTCCATTTTCCAGTCAACCGGATACTCACTTCCGCTTTTTTCACTTTTCCACGTCCGTAATTCTGTCAGCCTTACGTCCTGATCCGACAGCCGTATCCATTCACCATGTGGATTCACCAGGGTGCCTTCATGAAATGACTCTGCTGCGCCGCCATTTTCTATCCGCAGCTGAAAGAACATGATATCCCTGCCGTCCTCCAACTGAACTGAAAACCAATTCCAACCCACCTGTTTGGCATCCAACACAGATGTGAACCACTCATGGTCCATCCAGCTCGTACCTGAAACGCTATATTTCCTGTCGTTTAACATGACATAGCCAGTCGTGGCGATACGAGTCAGGGAATAATAATAGGAAGCACTGTCCGGTTCAGCACCTTTACGACTGTAACCTCCTTCACCATGTAGAACCGCTGGTTTCAGGCTTGTTAAATCCAATGACAGAGAAAAATCCTTCGCTGCGATGTTCATTCGAATGTCCAAGCACCCATAGCAGTTTTCAGAAACCCCTTCTATCACCCAGTCATCAAGCCATACGCTAAAAGGAGCGGACTGCGCTCCCGCCATGCCCAGCGCTTTTCTGTTGAATCGCTCTTCACTATAGTAGCTGCCTTCTTTTACATCTGTAAGCGCAACATGTGCCATATAGATTTGATTGGTTGCCCAATCTGAAGACAAGTCTGGTCTGTCCGCACTCACGGCACGCCGGAAAATTGTGAATTGATAGCCATAGTGAGCTTTGTCGGACGTCGATAGATTTCCCGTAAAATACCACCACTCTGTCCGAAAGTCAGGATGCGGACCATGATCAGCGGGAAAAGAGATCCGGGCGGGCCTTACGACTTTCGCAAATTTCGAATCATCATCTTCTTCACTGAGCATTTGAACGATAGATGCTGTTCCATCGCCAGAATTTTCAGTTTCCCCCTGCAGCGAAGAATTCATCCACCAGATTAAAAACGCGGCTGCAGATCCAAAAACAATTGTCCAATGAACAATCCGCCGCACCTGCATTTTTTAATCCTGAGATCGAATGAAATGGATGGGAGTTCTGTTGGCCAGCCTCCACGCCGGCAGCAATCCCGCCAAGAGAGCGGCGATGGTTGACAACACGACCGCTTCAATCATAGTCGTGGCATCGATCTGCAGCTGCATCGTCCAGCCAAACGAACGCTGATTGATTACCCATATCAAAAGCCACGCCAAAACCAAGCCAATCGGCAATGCCAGCAAACCTGAGATAAATCCCATCATTCCGGTTTCGTAACAGGCAGACTGCCAAATTTCCCGTGGAGAGAACCCCATCGCCAACTGAACGGCCAGTTCTTTGGCGCGCTCAATCTGCATCATTGACAATACAGAAATTACCGCGATCATCGCCACAATGATCGCCAATCCCCGCAATACGCCCGTGACTGCAAATGTTTGATCGAACACTTCCAAAGAAGCATCATACAGTTCGCGATTTCTCCAGACCGTTACGCCAGGTGACGCGATCAGCCGCTCTATCTGATCCGAAATTTCCACTATGTCTGCTTGAGGATTCATAAATACCGCCGCAGATGAAATTGACTCATCTTCGAAATGCTGCATATATGCATTTCGATGCATGGTTACAATTCCCTGATCTGAACTGTAGTCATAATAGATGCCGGCAACTGGGAATTCCAAGGTGCGTCCGTTGTGCTGAAAATTCAGAACATCACCCGGTTTAACGTTTTGCTGCCAGGCATACGGCTCGCTTACGATTACGCTGCCGGAGCGAAATGGATTCCACAACTCATCCGCTGCAGCATTTTTGAACTGATATCCCTGAAAAGCCTTTTCACCATAATTCACTGCAAATACTCGTGATTTTCCGTCTGTGGAACGCAACCACGACCATCGGGCCGTACCAACCGAACTGACTCCGGGCAATTGCCTGATATCTTCAATATCCTGTGGCTTCAAGGTTGCACCAAACCGCTGCGACGAAGTTATGTAAACATCACCCACAAGTCGGTCATCCAGCCATATTTGAACGGCGTTCCGGAAACTGCCAATCATCACGCCGACTCCGACTGTCGCTGAAATAGCCAAACAAAGCGTAGACACTGCGATTGATGCCTGACCTGGGACCACGGAAAAAGAGCGACAGGCTAAAACCCCTCGTACACCGTAGAATTTTTTTGAAATTGTCTGCATCATGCGTCCGATGCCGATGCACAGCATCGGCACAAGAAACATATAGGCGACAACGATTGAGAAAATTCCTGCAAATCCAAGCATAAGGCTGCGCGGATTCATGCGTAATACGGCGATGCCAATTACGAAACTCACCACAAATCCAAATATTAGCAATTTATTTTGATAAGGCATTCGAACATGCGTGTAAGTTTGGCCGGTCAATAGCGAAGGCGCCACCTGAGATGTTTCACGCAACGCTGGAATTGTGGCGGCAATCGTTGCAATCAGTCCCAGCGATACAGCAGTCAGAACGGCTGTCGGCGACACAACAGTTCCGCGGGCGTGTATTGGGAAATACAAACTGTCAATGGAACGCTCTACGAGCACCAGCAGCAGCTTTGACAACTGAACGCCAAATACGAAACCAATAACCGACGCAATGATTCCGATCAGCACTACTTCCAGTAGAACGCAGCTGATGAATTCGCGCTGTGTGACGCCCAGAGCTCTCAATATTCCGATCATGCGACGGCGACGCATGACTAAAAATTTCATTGTGTTGAAGACCAAAAACACTGCTACCAGCAAGGCAAGCAATCCTAGCGCAGTCAGATTTGTCTGGAACGACTCTGTCAGTGACAATCTCGATTTCTGCGCGTTCGAATCACTCTCCAACCATGTGGAATCGGGCAGCATGTCCTGATGCGAATCTGCTTCATCGCTGCTGGAAAACTCAATTCTTATCGCTGACAGCTGTCCTTTCATCCCCAGTACCGACTGAGCAGTTGCAATATCTGTCAGCAGCAGTGACTTGAAAGTCTGACTCTGAACCGGCGTGTCAGCATCCAATAACCCCACGACCCTTAAGTGAAACCGACCGCCACGCGAATCGATCAGTATGGAATCACCCACATTTTTTCCAATTGAGTCCAAAGTTTCCTGCGTCGCAATCACGCTGTATGGCTGTGAAATTAAAATTCCAATCCGACTCGTTCCGAACGTGCCGTCCGATGAAAATCTTCCAAACTGCGTTACGACATCGGTGCCAAAGATCTTTGCCTGCACATCCGTACTGTCATGAACAATGACTCCACCTTCTACGATGGGATACACTTTGGAGCCAAATATTTTCCGCAGAGCAACATACAATTCGTCAGTAACTTCGCCTACGATTCGATGAGTTGTATCTCCCAGAATATCTGAACTTGCGGCAAGAAAGCTGCTTCGGGCGCTATGGTTTGCAACATCTACCGAAACCACAGTGGCGACAGCCAGGGCAACCCCAATCACTGACAGCAGTAAGAGAAGAGGATTCCGAAATGTTTCCCGCGCCCATGCAAGCAATAGAAATTTCATGAATGCGGTCCTTCAATTTCCAAAATTCCTGCACGCAGCTGCCATCTGCAGTCAGCATGATTTGCAATGTCGCGGCTATGTGTAACCAAGATCACCGTACTTCGGTCTTTGACTTGTGAAAGCGCATGTAGAACCTGTTCCGCTGCCTGCTCGTCCAGATTGCCTGTTGGTTCGTCAGCCAAGATCACTTTTGGTTCATGTATGACGGCACGTGCGACAGCGACACGCTGCTGCTCACCGCCGGACAGTGAATCCGGATAACTTTTCAATCGTTCCTGCATTCCGATTTTGCTCAGAATTTCGCGTACTCGTTCTTTCCGATTACCAATGTTGTTCAGTTCAAGAGGCAGCATTACATTTTCTTCTACGGTCAGCGACGGAATTAAATTGAAAAATTGAAAAACAATTCCGACATTGCGGCGACGAAACAGAGTTCGTTCGCGTTCATTGACTTCATTGATTGCACAACCTGCGACTTGAACTGTTCCACGGTCCGGTAAATCTATTCCTGCAATAAGGTTCAGCAATGTTGACTTTCCGGAACCGCTTCGTCCGACAACTGCATGAATGGCCCCGGCGTGAAACTCCGCGCATAATCTCGATAGAACGACGCGCTCATGCCTTCCTTCGACGTAGGATTTACTCAGTCCCAATATCGAAACTGAAGATTCACTTGTTACTTCTGGTAAATTCAGGATTTTTACTCGAATGACTGCGTTTTTTTTGATGTCTGGCAGCACTTGATTTCTTACACAACCAAACGCTTTCTGATTGTACGGAATTGGTGAACTGAATCCATCGAGATTGAACTATGCATTCAGTGAAAACTTTTCAATTCTGCGTCCATTAAGTAAAATAATTCATCACAGGAAACCATTTCCATTTAGCAGATTAAATTAACCAGTGCTGAATCAGCTTCGATTGGCAGTCAGATGTCTGGCAATCAGGAAGTCATGCTCGAATTCGATATATCATAGAAAAGGATTTCTCCATAGTCAGCAGACGATATTCTGTTTAGGAGCCACCGTCATGAGTACATCTACGAAGAACAGCAGAATTTGGAATTACGTTCCAGAACTGCCAGTTCGGCTTACGCCGTTTTTTGATTGGCCACCCAACGTTTCCGCAATTTGGCGCTGGCTGTCTGAGACCTGGCTGCAAGTCGCTCTTTACCCTATTTTCTTGGGTTTGGCGATTGTCGTCTACTACACATTTCAGCCACCCGAAGAGAGCATGCGGGAGTTTGCCTTTGGGTGGGCTGCCCAGATATGGCTTCGAAACCTAATCCTGATGTTTCTGGTTGGCGGCGGTCTGCATCTTTACTTCTACATACTCAAGAAGCAGGGGAAAGAACTCAAATACGAGGCGCGGGATCAGGACCGCAACAGCAAAATTCACGATTTCGGCAATCAGGTGCGGGACAACATGTTTTGGACCCTGGTGAGTGGAGTTGCGATCTGGTCAATGTACGAGATCGTGTACTTCTGGGCCAGCTCCAACGGGTATGTGCCGAGACTTTTCTTCGCCGACAATCCAATTTGGTTTGCTTTCTTGTTCATACTGATTCCGATATGGTCATCAGTGCACTTTTACTGGGTTCACCGTCTATTGCACTGGCCGCCTCTGTTTAAACTGGCACACGCACTGCATCACCGAAATGTCAATATCGGTCCATGGTCTGGAATCTCCATGCACCCGATCGAACATGTTCTTTATTTTTCGTCCTATCTGATTCATTTTGTCGTTGCATCGCATCCGCTGCATTTTCTGTTTCATGCTTACTTTCAAGGTCTGGGCCCTGCTGTTTCTCACTGCGGTTTTGAAAACCTTAAAGTCGGGGGCAAAAAACGGATCGAACTCGGTGTCTTCTTCCATCAGCTGCACCACAAGCATTACAAATGCAACTATGGAACTGTGGAAATGCCGTGGGACCGGTGGTTCGGTTCTTATCATAACGGCACCGACGAGGCAACCATACGAATCCGCAAACGCAAGTGGTAGCGTTCTTCGGAATGCCTGCGAGCCTGTGAGGGGCATGAAATAACCTGGATTGCACCAACGCAATAGAGTTCTCCTTGGTGCGCCGCGAACGAACTAAACGTCCGATGCGGGAAACTCGCAAGGCGGTGACTTCAGCACCAAGTCGCTGTCAGCCTAAATGAAGGCACTTGACGTCAATGGAATTAACGAGCGCTCCTGTTCCATCCGCATGCCTGCCATGTCAGGTTGGCGACTGCATTCGAGAAACTGTTCAAACTCTCGCTTCAGTGTGCGGGGCAACCGGTTGACACCCCTCTGATCAGATTTTCATCCAGCGGAACGCGCACTCGACAGAGTTCGGCACACAGATACTCCGTGCTGGCATTCGAAACACTTGCAGTTTCTTCAACAATTGAGAGTAATTTTGGATTTCTGCAGCAATTTTTTCATTGCACAGATTATCTTGTCCTGTTGAAAAATTGTTGATGAAATTTCCGTTATCGACTACCTGAGTCAATTTTCAATTCTGTCGGTCGATAAAGTTCGTTCCCAAGCAGGAACCTAATCACTTTTCAGCGGAATATTCAAGATAATTGATGCTGATTGGCATGTTACATTTACGGTAAAAAAGAGCGAAATTTATGAAAATGCCCTAAATATCCATTTCGATTTAGCCCCCCTTGATAGCAGATAGGAATGATCGTTTCCAAACTATGCTGAATCGTGTTTGGATAATTTGCGATTTTTATACTTCGGCTCTGGAATTGGAGTGGAGTAGTGGTCCACTACAGCATAGACACTCTACAAACAATAAAATAAAATCCAGGCAGGTCTGCACAAATTTATTGAAGTCAACCTGCCCAAATCGAAAACGCGTGCCTATCAGTTTTGCGAATGGGACATATGAAGAACCAGCCAAAACAGAGATTCTGTGGAAAGACAAAATTACAATCAAAACAGTCAATGCCCTAAAGCTCAAAATTCTGACCCTACGTTCATGAGCGAAAATTCCACTCGACCTCACGGCATAATTGAAGCATTTGTAAAAGTCTGTCAACGATGGCGCCTAAACGATAACGACCAAATGAAACTATTAGGCTTTCCATCAGATGATGTTATTGAGCAGCTAATTCTAGAAGGTTCAGTTCATTCTTCATCGTACGAAGTAGATGACCGCGCAACATATGTCGTCGGCATCGGCATGAGTCTTTTCTCTTTATTTGGAGAAAGTGCTGAAGCCGAAATTCATTGGCTGAACCATCCGCGGACAAATCTGCAAAACAGATCACCGCTTGCTTACATGCTTGAAGGACACATGGAAAATATTTTCACTGTGGTCGACATGGTAAAACATGAACGAGGGCTGTAAGGCTTGCTAGAGAACTGTATTGTCGATAATCAACCGACTGTTGTTCTCAGGCTCGCGAATGCTTTGCGAAAATCTAAAAGTGCAGTTTTGCTTCAAATTGGAGTTGACTCCGCAAATATCAAATCAATCAGTTCCAAACTCGCCAATGCAGAGATGCCTTTTACGGCTGAAGAAATTATCGATGACGCTTTCCGTCCGCGAAGGTACGGGCCTACACCATTCCGCGTGAGTCGATTCAGTAATGAGACAATCGGTGTTTGCTATTCATCGTTGGATAAGCAAACCTGAAAATAGGAAGCTGCATTTCATATCTTTGAGAAAAATCCGCCAGATCTTCCTCGAATCTATACATTGATTAGTTGCCAATACAGAGGTAAAACAGCGGACCTACGTGGATGCGAAGTGTCATGTTTAGACTTGGCAAGTGAAACAAAAGCAGGATATCCATTCTGCCAGCAGCATTGCATTGCAGGCAATTGAGAAAGGGTTTGATGGTTTTTTACTGCATCTGCTCGACACAAAGGAGGCACATGCGTTCCAGTATTTTCTCGGTCAGCACTTTCCGAGCCAAGCACGGTCACTCATTTTAGGCTGTTGAACACTGCAAAAGGCCCAAAGTTTGAACAATTGCAAAGTAGCTTTTGGCTCAGTCTGTTTCATAAAATGATTTTTATTCAATGTCTTAAGGCATTACCACTGATGTTTCATCCTGACAGAAGCAGGCATTGATATTTTTGCAACCTTTTCTGGAGCAGCAACACTATGCTCAAAGTGTTCGTAAATTTTCGGCCGCTTCGCATTGAATGTTTCCACCAACGAGCCATCCGTGCTACTCAACGACTTGTGGGTCGATTTCGGTTGCAGAAACTGGCTCTACGCCTTTAGCACACATCGATTCAACGGGGAAAAATACGTTTGCAGGCGGTACGGCGCGAATCCTATACTCAACACCTTCTTGTTCATAAACGATATCGGCTGTCTTGTCATCCACTGGCACGGCTCTGGAACCGTCCAAATCAACACCCATCCCGGGTGTCAGATATATTGCATTGCTTCGAACGGGCGCATACCCATCAATCACGCGTCCAAATATGATCAGTTCATCAATTACAAAGGGCGTACGTTCTTCCCAGGCGTTGTCCTGCCAGAAAAAGATCATCTTCCCATACAGATTTGCGTTGGTTCTGAACGTGGCAATACCAGCATTTCTACGTTCTTTTCGAAGTTTGAATTTCTCAATCTGCAGCCCTAGAAACTCACTGCGCGTCAGCATTCCATTCAGGGTATTGACGTAGCGGTAGGGCTCCGTCAAAAAATTCGCCATCATCAGTTGATCAAACTCATCATAAACGACACTGCAGTCAAAATTACGCGCGTAGACCGGCTGCAGTGCGATGAGCTGAAGAAAAAATACGGAGATCAACAACCTAGTCAGCATTTCTATCAATATAATCCTATCGTTTTTATTCTAAGGTTTGAGTGCCATGTACAAGCGTGCTTTTTGCAAGCTGCAAAAAGTGATCCACACTCAGATTCTGTGCTCTGAGAGACTCGTCTATACCCGAAATTTTGAACGCTTCAGCACTTACGAAACCTGCAAGTGAGTTTTTCAAAGTCTTTCTTCGATTCCCAAATGCTAAACGAACAAGCTTGGCAAACTCCCGAACTGTTGCTGCGTCAGCCTGAGCCGTCCTTCTGGGACGAAGAAATATAACGGTCGACTGAACTTTGGGCGGCGGAAGAAAAGACTCAGGCGAAACATCAAATACCGTATCAACGTCGAAAACCCTTGACACGTTTACTGTAAGGCGTCCATAGTTTCGACTACCGATTTCCGCGACAAGTCGGTCAGCGACTTCCTTCTGCACCATAAAGCACATGTCTTGAATCCATTCGGCATGGCCCAGCAGATTGATGATCAGCTGTGTCGAAATCGAGTAAGGCAAATTTCCCACGACGCGAAGTTTCTCTGTGTCCGTTTGAACTGAAGAATAATCAAACTCAAGCGCATCGCCGAACATCATCGATGCAGTCTGCGAATTCATTGAATTCTGCAGCTTTGACGCGAGCTCAGCATCGAATTCAATCGCATAAAATTTCTTAACGCGATGTATCAGCCGTTGTGTCAATGCACCGTGGCCAGGACCGATTTCAATGATCGTGTCACCTTCTTTTGGATTAATGAAGCCGACCATGTCATCAATCACTTGAGTGTTGATCAGAAAATGCTGCCCAAGCCGTTTTCTGCGTTTTGACCTGTTCATCTCGAGTCTGATCTCCGACAAAAATTTCGAGCGAGTTCAATCGCACTCATCATGCTTCCAATATCCGCGTTTCCTGTTCCCGCTATGTCGTAAGCAGTGCCATGATCAACTGACGTGCGAATGATAGGAAGCCCGAGTGTGACATTGACAACATGTCCGAACGCGCTGTGCTTGATAACTGGCAATCCCTGGTCGTGGTACATTGCAAGCACTACGTCAAATTTTCTGAGCTGATTTTGAATAAAGATCGTATCCGCCGGGTATGGCCCCTTAATATGAACGCCTTCGCTGCGCAGAGTTTCAACTGCTGGCAGAATTTCAGTCACATCTTCAGTGCCCAGAGTCCCCCCTTCACCTGCATGAGGATTTAGACCGCAGACACCAATGCGAGGTGAGGGCATATGGAACCGTAGTTTTAGGTCATTGTTGAGTATTCTCGCAACGCTGACAATTTTTTCCTGCGAAATCGCTGCCGAAACTTCAGCAAGCGGCAAGTGCGTTGTGACCAAGGCCACTCGTAGCTTTTCGTCGGTCAGCAACATGACAGGCAACGGCGACTGTGTGCGCTCCGCTAAAAATTCGGTGTGACCGGAAAAATCGATACCGGCTCTTCGAATCGTTTCTTTATTCACAGGGCCTGTGATCAGTGCACCAAATTTTCTTCTGAGACAGCCTCGTATCGCGTTCTCAAGAGTATTGAGGATATAGCCCGCGTTTCCAGGATCAGGTTTTCCTGCTGTTACTCTATGACTGCACGGGACATGCAGAACTTCAATACCCGACGTCGCAGCTGATTCTTCACGATAGTCGGGAAAGGAAAACTCCTGTCCCAAAGCATTTGCGCGTTCACGCAGAACATCGCGGTCAGCGATGATCACGATCCTTTCTCTGAGCTCACCAGCCTGGAGCATGACTGCAATATCCGGTCCTATTCCTGCTGGATCTCCCGGTGTGACAACCAAAGGCTTGCGTTTCGAATTTGACCTGGTTTCTTTCATCACATAGCTGTCAGCCAGCCTCGTCTGCTAAAAGGATTCCTGAATTTTGGTCTTTTCTATCTCAGAGCTTGATGACTGCCATCGCAAAATGGTTGTTTGCCGGTGTGTTTGCAACCGCAAAACCAGTACTTGCCATCTCTTTTGATTTCAACTTTCATCGGCTCGAAATCAGTGACCTGATGTGAGCCATCACAGTACGGCTGCTTTTTTGACAGTCCGCATCTGCACCACCAGTACTTGCCTGTTTTTAGATTCACTTCATAGGGCTCGGTTTGCGCAATTTTCGGTTTATCCATTATCTGACTCTCCTCATCATTGATTTTTGAATATTATGAGTACGAATTTTCTAATATTTGCCAAGTTCATTTTAGATTTTTTGAAATCAGTCAATGCTGTCCGCTGTCGAGAAGAAATTTGCGCAATTTTTTGATCAATTAAAATGACTGTTTCAGAAAGAATAATGCACAGATAGTGGAGTAAAACGTGACGAAAAAAGATTTAACTCGAGAATTTGTTCCGGTTTCGATTGCCGTTTTGACCATTTCCGATTCTCGTACAGCTGAAAACGATAAATCTGGAGCACTGCTGGCTGGACGATTGGAGAAAGCCGGACATCGCTGTCAGGAACGAAAAATCGTCCCAGATGACATTCACAAAGTTCGTGCCGCGGTGTGTAACTGGATTGTCGATTCCAATACTCAAGTGATTTTGACCACAGGCGGCACAGGAGTCACTGGCAGAGACGGCACTCCCGAGGCGATCAAACCGCTGCTGGACAAAGAAATTGTCGGATTTGGTGAAATGTTCCGTGTATTGTCGTATGAAAAAATTGCGACTTCAACCCTGCAGTCTCGAGCTTTCGCAGGCGTTTCGAATGCCACGTATATTTTCTGTCTGCCGGGTTCAGCAGGCGCCTGCGCGGACGCCTGGGACATGCTGATCGAACATCAGCTCGATTATCGCAGCCGACCCTGCAATCTGGTCGAGCTGATGCCTCGACTGCTTGAGCATCTCGTAAAGAAGTAAAAATCAACTGTTCTGAATTGATCGTTTCACACAGTACGATGCGCGGCAGCACAGAATGTTCAAGCGGCTTGTCTGAATGCAGGTGGTTCAGCCACCCACATATGACATTTCTACTTTGCGGACGTCCGTGGGAATTGTTGATCGAAGCTCGGAATAACGATCTGATCTTCCTTCCCACAGCTCACGAATCAAGCGAATGAGCTGATTGACATCAGCGCCGTTTCTGATGTGTTCCCGCAGGTCGAATCCAGAGGTGGCGAACAAACAAGTGAAAATCTTACCTTCCGCAGTCAAGCGAGCACGATTGCAGGTGCCGCAGAACGGCTGAGTCACAGACGTAATGACTCCAATTTCACCTTTGCCATCTCTATATCGCCAGCGTTTGGCAACTTCACCGTGATACGTAGGTGATGCTGGACTGAGGGGATGCTTTTCGTGAATCATTGATAGGATTTCCTTGGCCGAAATCACCTTGTCCATCTGCCAGTCATTCGTATTGCCAACATCCATAAATTCAATAAATCGCAGAATTACGTCGGTATTTCGAAACTGTTCAACCATGGGAAGAATTTCGTTTTCGTTCATACCGCGAGCTACCACCATGTTTACTTTGATCGGTGACATGCCGACTGCGCGGGCGTTGTCAATACCCTCAAGCACTCTTTGAACTGGAAATCTTACATCATTGATGGAACGGAAAACATCATTATCCATTGCGTCCAAACTGATCGTGATTCGCTGAAGTCCGGATTCGCGTAATTTTCGGGCGGCAGCCGCCGACAACAGCGAAGCATTGGTTGTCATGCTCAGATCCTGTACGCCTGGCACGTTTGCAATGGCGGCGATCAGGTCCGGCAGGTTCCGACGAATCATGGGTTCCCCACCGGTAAGTCGAATTTTCTTTACTCCAAGCGCGACAAAGGCTCGAATGGTTCGTTCTATCTCTTCGAACGTAAGCAGCTCTTTACGATGCAAAAAAGCATGATTGGTCCCAAAAAACTCTTTTGGCATGCAGTAGACGCATCGAAAATTACAGCGATCAGTTATTGAGACGCGCAGGTCTCTTATCGGACGAGAGAACTGATCTACAACCGGTTTAACACTCATTTTTTTTCCTTCTGAAATGCCGCTCGGACTGAGCTTGTCTTTAAATTTTACAGCATTTCGTCAATGCCTGATTTTGCTTTCGCTGACCGCTTCCCGTTCGCGCTGCCGCCTTGCACGGTCTCATTGAGCAAATTAGGGGATTCAATGCATCCATATCGGAATCACCGAAGCTTTTGAGCAATGGCCAAATCGCAGACTTCACAGAAATTCCGCAGAAAACGGTAAGTCAATCCCCAAATCACCCGAGAATCGTTCAGCGCAACGCGTATCCCAGGGAAGGTCCCTCGATAATCGGTCGGCTGAAAAGAAGGCAGGAAATTTCTCGCATTGATCAGCGAGGCGACCGGAATCCAAATCGTATCATGCACTTCCTCGTTGGAGTTGATTTCAATGTCTCCAATTACTGAATGGACCAAACAGGAGACGACCAAGCCGCTCGCAGGGCTGGACGGAGGTGCAACGAGATCATCCAACCGCCCAACATAACGATGGGATGAAAGTTCGAGACCGATTTCCTCGAATGTTTCGCGACGCGCTGTCGCGCGGACACTGGCATCGGTTGGGTCTTTTTTGCCACCGGGAAATGCCATTTGCCCGGACCACGGGTCTCCACGGCGTTTCGCTCGCTCGATAAAAAGTATGTTTGCTCCATCCTGACCATTTTTCAAAATCAAACTTACACCGGCACTGCGGGCTTCTCGAGTGCCGACAACAATAGGTCTGTGTCGTTCAATTCGGTTTTCTACCACTGACAATTCAATCATTCTCGTTCAATGCTACAGATCACTTAAATCAAATTCTGCAAATCGATCGCAGGGATTTTTTGCCGGCTGAAACTGACAAGTAATTTTGTCAAACAATTCTTACATTCAGGACAGAATAGATTTGAATAATTTTCGCTGTCCATAAATCGTTGATATTTCAGGTTAAATTCAAGTCTGGACGAAACAATTGCGAACCTGTCGGGAAGCAATCTGCAAATTTTCCCGCCTGCCTCTGAAATGAGAAACTTCGACCTCGGGGTTTTGATATTATAGAATTGTTTTTGTTTATTAATGTTTTATCTGTGATAGGTTGTTTCCTTATTTTTGATGCTGCAGCAAAACCATTTAAGAATCACAAAAGCAAATGCCGTCGAGAATCGCAGACTGACTTCCCTCTATCGCTGCAACTTGAGTTCACACAGAGGAAACAAAATATTCTGCTTGATTCAACTGTACGGAATGCCAATATCAATTGGCTGATCAATTCGAAGTTCCCTTGTGGGGAGACGGCTAACCCGTATTTCTCATTAGCCTCTGGGGAATTTTGAAATTTGGGGCACATAGCCGGATCTTACACTTGGGGAATTGAAACTGATGAAAAACACCGTAATTTTGGGCTGAAAAGCTTGGATTATCTTCAGTTTTCGAAGCGGAAAACACAGGGTGACGGCTTTTTATCGAATCGCGTACACACCGAATCCGGCAATGTCCTTGCTGGAGCAGTGCCGCGGCGCTGGAGTCGAATTCAGGCAGGGGAATTGGGGATCATCACGAGGGCGCCAACCGCCGCCAGACATGCATGAACAGGTTCTGATTCGGGTAAGCGCTGGACAAAGCCACATGAATGCGCCGGGCAGAGCGTGTCACACAGGCGCCGATCTTCAACAGCTTCAAACGCAGTGTGCCCGGCTGTAAACCAGCCCATGCGGTATTTTTCAAACTTCGCAGCAGCACAATGCACACGATATGGGCAAAGGTGCTCGGATACACTCGCAAGGTGTTGGCATTGAACAGATTGCTTGAGCAGCGCTTGGCGAACAGGTCGCACTTGAGTTCACGAAGTCGGTTTTCGGCATCTCCTCTTTGACAGTAGAAATCCTCGTACAAGGCTCGACCGCAATTGGTTTCGGCCGCCCGCGAAGTGACGATGAAACGGGCGTTGTCTTTGCAATCCCACATCTGCTCGGTTTCGTCGAACTTGCCCGGCAGCGACTCGGCTTTGCAGGTCACGCGCCTTTCGCGACTCCAACTGTCCAACATCTGATAAGACAACTCGGCAAACACACGTGTGGCGTTGCCGCTGATGCGAGGCCTTGCCTTTCAAACCAATGACTAATCGACTCCTTGTGTCTGTTCGCAGTACGACAGGATGCGGTCGCGGCAGAACCCACTGTCGGTGCGAATGGTGATGTGCGTTTTCGGCCAGTGCACTCGAAGCATGCCGACCAGCGACTCTAGCAGTTCAGCTACACCCGTGGCGGCTTCCTTGGCGGCAGTTCGAAGCCGAACCATCAGCGGAACGTCCTCGCAGAACACCAGCAGCGGCATGTAACAGTATTCGCGGTAATGGCCATGATAGAATCTTTCCTGCTGACTGCCGTGCAACTCGAAATCGGTGGCGTCCACGTCCAGCATGATCTGATCGGGTGCGCGGGCGCGAGACTCGACGAACAGATCCACCAGCAGCTGATCGAGCTGCTCAAAGTCGGCTTGAATCTGGTGACCTTTGTCAGCCTGCAGGCCGGCCGCTGCCACTTCCAGTCGACTCAGCGTGCTCTTGCCGGCCAAGGCTTCACAGTGGGTGCGCGAGGATTCCACGCAGCCGAGCATCGCACCGAGCAGTTCGTCTTTACGCAGCTGTTCGTGGTCGTTGAGATCTTCATAACCGTGCACCAGTCCAAGGATGCGCTGTCCAATCAAACTTTCGAGTCGATGCACGATTCGCTGCGGATTTCGATGATCGTCGAAACACTCGGCGAGGCGTTCAAACAGTTGCATTTGATTGGCGGCTTGGCGTTATTCGGGGTTTGACAGGTAAGTTTGACTCTGCTACATTGTGTATTCATGCGGGGAATGCTCCTAGTTCCTTTTTTATTTTTATATTCAACTAGTTATACTGCATTCCCTGCTTTTTTACAACCCCATAATGAGAAATTGAGTCCAATTCTGATCATTCGAAGAACTGCGCAGGGTGCTTGCACTGGGAACAGTTACTTTTTCTCCAATCGTTGAGTATAATTTGAAATGTTCAGCTTAAGATTCTTGACAATTGGACTGCAAATCAACGAAGAGGATTTTTGATGAAGTTCACTTGCAAACTTCATAATAATGTAAGATAAAGCATATTCTCGTTATTTAAACGCTAACGATAGTAATTTTCAACTAAAAATTTGTAGGAGATTTATCAAAATGAAATCGCGCAAATTAATCGCAGCAATGATTGCTGTTTGTTTCGCTTTCGCCGGGTTGGCTTCAGCTCCTGTTTCTGCAGACAAGGTCCGATGGAAAATGGCGAGCTGGTTTCCCAAAAATTTAACGCAGCTGGGCACGCTCGGACTGCATGTGACCGAAACCTTGGATCGCGTTTCAGACGGTCAGATTGAGCTGAAATATTTCGATCCAGGCGCTCTCGTGCCACCACGCGAGTGTTTTGATTCAGTCGCAACTGGCGCTGTCGATGCCTGCTGGTCAACTCCTGGATATTGGTATGGCAAAAACTCGGCGCTCGCTGTGTTTGCTGCTGTTCCATTCGGTCCTCAAGCCCCTGAATATGGCTCGTGGATTTACTTCGGAGGCGGCCACGATCTGATGAATGAGATCTACGCTGAACATGGCCTTTATTCGCTGATCTGTGGAGTGATCGCACCCGAAGCATCTGGCTGGTTCAGAAAAGAAATTAATTCAGTAGAAGACCTGAAGGGTCTAAAAATGCGCTTCTTTGGCTTGGGTGCAAAAGTTATGGAAAAAATGGGAGTGTCAACCCAACTGATTCCAGGTGGTGATATTTTCCCTGCGCTTGAACTCGGCTCAATTGACGCGACCGAATATTCAATGCCAGCGATTGACCTGAATCTTGGCTTTTACCAAGTTGCAAAACATTACTACTTTCCTGGCTGGCATCAGCAGTCCACCTTGTTTGAAGTTCTCATGAACAAGGAAAAATGGGATGCGCTTTCGGACCACCAAAAGGCGATGTTTGAGCTTTCCTGTGGTGACAATTTCCGTTATGGGCTGTTGGAAGGAGAAGCAATTCAGGCTTCCGCTCTCGCTGAACTTCAGGAAAAAGGTGTTGTCATTCACCGCTGGTCACAAGATATACTTGATGCTTTAGAAGGCGCATGGCTTGAAGTTGTGGCTGAAGAAAGTGCCGCAAACCCAGATTTCAAACGAGTTTGGGAGCACTACACCGCCTATCGCGAGCAGTACAAAATTTGGCGTGAACTTGGTTACCTGTAAGACAGAATCACCCGTCATAAAATCAGCCGAGGGCAGGCCTGCCCTCGGCTTCGCTTATTCCAATCTTTCGGACCCCGTCCACTAGAAAAAACCTCGAATGAGAACTCTGCTGCGAATTGACGAATTCACGGAAAAGTGGATTGTACGAATTGGACAAGCCGCCGCATGGATCTCACTTTTGCTGATGACCGTAATCGTGTTCGACGTAATCACGCGCCGCTTCTTTGTTCTCGGTTCTACCAAACTGCAGGACCTTGAATGGCACTTTCATGCAATGCTCTTCATGTTCTGCCTTGGCTACGCTTATATCAAGGATGCTCATGTTCGCATTGATCTCGTTCGGGAACGACTGAGCAGAAGAACTCAGTTATGGATCGAGCTCATCGGATGTGTTTTCTTTTTGATTCCATATGCATTCATCGTGATTTACTATGGTGTGGACTGGTGGCACCGTTCATTCATGCAGAACGAGATGTCCGAGTCCGCGACGGGACTTCCCTTCCGTTGGATTATCAAAGCAATTCTGCCCATTGGCTTCGGAATTTTAATGATAAGCGCTGTTGGAATGGCATTTCGCAAGTTTATTCAGCTGTTTGCTCCGGCTGAATTTCGGAACATTGTCAATGAACGAGAAAAACAAGAATCCGATCACCTAGATCAATCGGAAGTGACCGAATTTAACAAGGAGCGATAGCAAGCATCATGCTAGACATTTTTATCGACTACATGCCACTGTTCATGTTTTTAGTTCTGGCGATATTCTTATTTTCAGGATATCCAGTAGCGGCAGTTTTGGGTGGCATTGGACTTGGCTTTGGATATCTAGGCGTTTTTCTCGACGTCTTCGTGCCCATCGAGTTTTTTAACATCGTTGGCAGAATTTGGTCAGGCATAGCGGACAACCTTGTGCTGGTGGCAATTCCCATGTTCATATTTATGGGAACCATGCTGGAGAAAAGCGGTGTTGCGCGCGATCTGCTTTTCTGTCTGCAGGTTTTGCTGCGTCGAGTGCCGGGTGGATTGGCATTGTCGGTTACCGTGATGGGAACCATCATGGCTGCAACAACCGGAATTATCGGTGCGTCGGTCGTCATGATGACGCTCATGGCTTTGCCGGTGATGCTGCATCGTCAATACAACATACCCCTGGCAACGGGATCAATTGCAGCTTCAGGCACACTTGGAATTCTTATTCCTCCGAGCATTATGCTTGTGATCATGGCAGATCTCCTCGGGCGGTCAGTCGGAAACCTTTTTGTTGCCGCAGTATTTCCGGGCTTCCTGCTAGCTTCGATATACTCGATCTACATACTCACAATCACATCAATCAAACCCTCACTTGCGCCTCCGCTTCCCGCTGAACTAGGCCCTCAAAACAGAAAAGAATTTTGGGTCATGATTTTTCGCGGATTGGTGCCGCCTGTGCTTTTGATCGTGCTCGTTCTCGGTTCAATCGTAGCCGGCTGGGCAACGCCAACCGAAGCTTCGGGGGTTGGAGCGGCAGGAGCTGTCCTGCTCGCGATCGCCAATAGAAGATTAAATTTAAAGACCTTGCGTGCTGTGGTGGAACGTTCTGCTCTCACAGGTGCAATGCTGTTTTTCATATTTATTGGAGCGACTGCGTTTTCCTATGTTTTTCGTTCCCTCGGTGGTGACGATATTGTCATTGAATTCGTCGAGAGTACTGGATTTGGTCCTTGGGGAATTCTGTTCATCCTTATGATGATCGTTTTTTTGTTGGGTTTCTTTTTTGACTGGATTGAGATCACGCTCATTGTGCTGCCGGTCTTTGCACCCATCATCGAACTTCTGGATTTTGGAGATCATGTCGCCAAAATCGATTTGGTTTATTGGTTCGCTATTTTAATTGCGGTGAATTTACAAACGAGTTTTCTAACGCCACCCTTTGGATTTGCACTGTTCTATATGAAGGGCGTCGCGCCCCCTGAAGTAAAGATTCAACAAATTTATCGAGGCATCATTCCCTTTGTTATTCTTCAGGTCATTGGTCTTGGTCTTGTCATGGCATTTCCACAAATTGCACTGTGGCTCCCGGGCAAGTTGCTGAATTAGCTCCACAATAATCGGCTGCTATCGATGTTGTGCTCATGACCACAAACTCTGCGAAGACAGTCGGGCTGTTCGCTACCTGCCTCGTTGATCTAATCCGACCGGAAGTCGGTTTTGCGACGGCGTTTCTGCTCGAAAATGCCGGGTTTGAGGTTGACGTCCCCAAAACGCAGACCTGCTGCGGTCAGCCACTGTTCAATAGTGGTGACGTTGAAGGAACCAGAAAAACAGCCAAGAGATTTCTTGACATCTTCGAATCCTATGACTACATCGTAGCCCCATCCGGCTCGTGCGCAGCAACTTTGAGCGTGCATTATCCCGAAATTTTTGAAAATGACCGAACTCAGCTGTCAAGATCAAAGAGAATTGCGAAGAGGACTTACGAACTTACTCAATTTCTGACCAAGGTGGCCGAGTTCGAAACTGATTCAGAGTTTCACTCGAATTGCACTTACCATGATTCCTGTTCTGGTTACCGCGAACTCAGAATTTATCAAGAACCGCGCAGTCTGCTTTCCAATGTAAATGGGATTAAGCTGACCGAATGTTTCGATTCGTCTGCCTGCTGCGGCTTCGGCGGTACATTTTGTGTCAAGTATCCCGACATTTCCGTTCACATTACTCAAGAAAAAGTGCAGAACATTGAACAAACACAAGCTGATACGTTATTGGGTGGGGATCTCGGCTGCCTGATGAATATTGCGGGGCTGCTGCAGCGCCACGGTAGCAAGGTTCAAGTTCTGCATGTAGCAGAAGTTCTGTCAGGCCGCGGCAGCGTACTGGGAATTGGTCAGACCGAGCAAATTTCCAGCTGAAATGGAAATCACTTCTCAAAATTTCAAAAAAAACGTAAAGACCGCTCTTCAAAATCAGGAGCTTCAGTCGGCTCTGAAAAAATCTCGCAGCGGTTTTGTCGACAAACGCAAGATTGCGGTCCATGCTCTGAATGAATTTGAAATGCTGCGAAAAAGAGCGGCAACCATCAAAAATCACGTTCTTGCGCATCTTGACCAATATTTGATGCAATATGAAGAAAGCGTAATTCAGGCTGGCGGGCATGTTCACTGGGCGAGCACTCCGCAGCAAGGCGTCAAAATCATTCAGGGCATTTGCCTGAAAGCTGACGCAAAATACGTTACGAAAGGCAAATCCATGATCGGTGAAGAAATGGATTTGAATCATGCGCTTGAAGAGATTGGAATGGATGTCGTAGAAACTGATCTCGGCGAATACATCATACAGCTTGCAGAAGAACGTCCCAGTCACATCATCGCTCCAGCCATTCACAAGACTCGAAACCAGATCACGGATCTTTTCTTCGAGCATCATGCAAAACATGGAATCACCGAAAAAGTCGAAGAAGTGTCTGCGATTGTAAATGAAGCTCGTACGGTATTGCGCGAGCAGTTCGTCCGAGCAGACGTTGGCATAACTGGTGCAAATTTTCTCATTGCAGACTCGGGTTCATCGGTCTTGGTCACCAATGAAGGAAATGGAGACTTAACGAGCGCTCTCCCGAAAGTTCACATCATCACGGCGTCAATCGAAAAGATTATCCCAACCTACAAAGACCTATCTGTTTTTCTGAGACTGTTGGGACGCAGTGCAACCGGTCAGGAAATGTCGGCTTATACCAGCATCTACCGCGGACCAGCACGGTCCACAGACATGGACGGTCCGGATGAGTATCATGTAGTGATTCTAGACAATGGCCGTTCCAAAATGCTTGAGGGGGAATTTTGGGAGATGCTGCGATGCATTCGATGTGGCGCATGCATGAATCACTGCCCCGTTTACCAGTCAGTTGGAGGTCACGCTTACGGGTGGGTTTATCCCGGACCGATGGGCTCCGTCTGGACTCCGCTATTGGTAGGACTGCAGAATGCGGCGAATCTGCCCAATGCCTGCACCTTGAATGGACGGTGTGAAGAAGTCTGTCCTATGAAAATTCCGCTGCCAAGACTTCTGCGTTCTCTTCGAGCCCAGTTGTTTGAACGAGGCTTGGTGGATTGGAAATCTCGAATGGGCTTGAAGATCTGGGCGTTTTTGTCCCAGCACCCGCTGCTGTACCGTACAATTCTCAAAATCGGGGCCATGTGCCTGCATCAAATGGGACGTCGACGCGGTTCGATTCGGAATCTTCCGTTCGGTAGCGCATGGACCGCATCAAAAGATTTTCCGGCATCGACAGGAGGATCTTTCGTGTCAGAATGGAATTCACAAAAAAGGTCGTAACAGCGACTTGGCTGCTCACACATTCAGCTGTCACCTTATGATTTCATCCCAGAGCCTGCGTTATAACGTACGCACGCCATTCGCCAAAATTTTTAACATCATTGTTTTCAGACATCTTTCGCAAGTACAGAGCTAGAAAGTCCTTTACAAGGCTGCGGAGATTGCAGCTGATTCCCACTGCCTTGAGACTGACTGCAGTATCTGGAATGGCAGCGGGAAGGAAGAACTGCGATTTGTCGTATCTGCGTGCGTACTAAGAGGGTACGGTAGTGTATATCGGTAGACGCTGGCGTAGTGGTGGCTTACCCTAATCCGCAATTAGAAATGACAAAATAGAGAAAAGCCTTGTACAATTAGAGTTTTACCGAAACCTTCAGGATCACCCAATGGGTGATGACTGAAACAACCAAAAATAATACAAAGCTTATGAACTCCACCCTACAAAACAGCTGACAGCAATCGCAATTTAACCTCCCGCGCCGGTTTGGTGGTGATAGCGGATTGATTCAAACGCCTGGGATTGAACGAATTGGTTAATCGTTTCATGCCTGCTCTGGCCAGCAACCGCGGCTACCGTCCAAGCATTCTGTTCAACACTTTCATGCTGATGAAACACGAGGGCGCGAAATGCTTGGAGGATGTCCGTCATCTGCACTGCGAGCCGGGGCTGATGAAACTGCTGGGATTCGAGCAGGTGCCGGAGGTCAGGACTCAGGGTAACTGGCTGCGTCGTATCGGCAGCAGCGAACAGTCGATGCAGGCTCTAGTGGAGATCAACAAGCACCTGCTGTCAGCCGGCTTGCACCACCGCAGGCGGGTCACGCTGGACATTGATGCGACGGTGATCAGAATGCAACAAGAAAGACACCAAATTCAATTACAAAGGCTCACGAGGCTATACGCCGATGGTGGGTCACCTCGCTGAAATTGAACAGGTGGTGGAGGTTGACTTTCGTGAAGGGAGTGCAACGCCGAATAAAGAAAACCTGGAGTTCATCAAGAAATGTGAGGCGGCGTTGCCGGCAGGAGTTTCGATCCGTCATCTGCGAGCCGATGCAGCCACTTACTAGGCTGGTATGATCAATTACTGTGAGGCCAACGACATTCGCTATGTGATCCGCGCCAAGATGGACACTTCAGTGAAAGATTCGATGTCGGCCATCAAGCCGTCGGACTGGGTGCCGCTGATCAAACGTAATGGCACCGATTCGGAAACTGAGCAGGTGGCTCACACCTTGCATGTGATGCACGGCACTCCGAAAGCCTTTTATCTGATCGTTCAGCGACAGCTGATGGACCAAAAGAGCCGGATCCACAACCTGACCTACTACCAAATCTGTTTTTAGATCAAGATGATAAAAGCACGCAGAAAGGGAAGTACATGTACCGTGCGTTGGCCACGAATTTGGACTTGCAGACGAACTGGGATGAACATAAGGTCGTGCATTTTTACAATCAGCGCAGCGAAGCCTCGGAAAACCGGATCAAGGAATTACGCAGTGACTTCGGCGGCGCACATCTGCCATGTGGGGATTTTGGCGCCAATGCGGCATATTTCAAACTGTGTGCGTTAGCCTGCAATCTGTTGGCGCTGCTGCGACAATTGCTGCCGGCTGGCTGGGAAAACAGACGGGCGATCACGATACGCTGGCGTCTGTATGCGCTGGCCGCACAGATCGTCTACCATGGGCGGCAGTGGACTTTGAAACTCAATCAAGCGCATCGGCAGCTGTATTGACGAAGCGCTTTGGTCCATCCGCAACTGCCAACTGTTGTGAATCCGCCGCCTTGTGTGGCGGCGCTCTTCTCCATTTGACATCAATTCCGTCACTGCGGAAGGCTTTCATGCGTCTTGTCAAAGGAACTTCATGTCCCAAACGTCAATGGACCGGCTCAACTGCTGGGAAATGACAAAGCCCGGGGACTGTTCTCGCCAGGCAGCGTACTGAACATTCGGAAAATCGGCTGAATTCTTGGTCCTGATGGCTGAAAAATTTTCTAATTGCGGATTTGGGGCTTATTACACAGTTGAGCAATCAAATTCAGAACTCGGCGCGATGAACTTTAGAATTACGCAAATGTATAATCCAACATAAACTACCTCTAAATAAATATGACAAGTTAATGGACCGGTATGGTTACTGAACAAACAAGGAAGGATGTTTGGGAGGAGATGTTGGACATAGCGCGTTTGGTCCGGTACTATGAAAAACTAGCTGACAGGCATCGCACCCAATTCTATATTGCTCGAGGTACATTGGTATTGTCAGCATTAATTGGCACTGCGGTTTTTTTAAGTCAATTCAAGATTTTTCCTCAGCATATCCAAGAAATAATTCTAATAATCGCTGGTTTAGCACTTGCACTGGCAACAGCATGGGATATCGTTGCAAATAATGCAAGAAAGGCGGCTGTATTGCATGCGATCAGCAAAGAATGCAGCTTATTGGAAATCGAATGGAGAGAATTATGGGCAGAAGTCAACAATCATCAGTCAGACGATTCCGCAGTAAGAGAAAAAAATCGGCGGTTGGCTAGGAGATTAACAAAAGTGACTGTATGGGCGGGAGACGCAGATGTCCGTGAGAACCGAAAATTAAACGAAGAATGCGAATCCATTGCATATAAGATCATGACCGAGAAATATGTCACCTAGAAATGAAAGACCGCGACCGCTCAATTAAAGTGGCAAGCCAGCTAGACCAGGTAAGACACCTCGGCCACAGCCGCCACCTCCTACACCACCACCTTCAAAAGACAACAAATAGCAGCGCGAATCCAAAGATAGAAAGTTCGATTTTTAGCTGAATCGAAAATTGCAGGCGATACTTACTGTTTCGAGGCTGAATTCAGATTCTGCCATAGTGACAGGCAACGATGTGTTGCAATTTATGCCCGCATCTGAGTGCATGCTACGGTACTCAGCGGTGTATTTTACGCTACGCAGTGATAGTGGAGCGACTGTTAAAATATTACGATTCAGAGACGTCATTTCTGAAGAAAGTGTTAGAGAAATGGCGCGGTCCGCTGTTACGTGAGGACATTTAACCCCTAACGAAAATTGAATATGTGGTGCGAAAACGGAACCTTAGATGGTCAGATTCATCTAAGTAAAACCATTCATATCATACTCATATGGACGATAATCAAGGAATGTACAACACTATCCAAAAGTCGCCAGTCTCACTAAAGCGTACTGTGGCAGACCGGTTTGGAAGACTGTTTAAGTTCAAAAGTATGCTGTTTTTGGTGGAATTGGGAGTTGGCTGTTCCAAATTCGGTTGCTTGACTCAGGAATGGGGAATCAACTGAGCAGGAATTGGTGACCAACACCTCCAAATTCCCAATTCCCCTTGCAGTCACCAGAATTCTACCTGATAAGGAGACGATAAATTCACAGTCTCAGTATGCACGAAGTCGGTGACAAATTGCAACTTCCCCTGCCTGCAATCATTACAGATGTTTCGGTTAAACTCAAGTCTTTAAGAATCGTCTGCAATTCCTGAATCAGATCTTGATCGGACTTTCCATCTTCAAATAATTTGGCTGTCTTTGGAACGCCTGATCGCACACATAATTCAGTACAATACTTCACTTAAACAATGAACCGATCTGAAAAGATATGAAACCAAAACGCAAAGCGATCGCATTGATTTCTGGTGGGCTTGATTCGATGCTTGCAGCTCGAATTCTGCTGGAACAGGGTATTCATGTGGAAGGACTCAACATTTTTACTGGGTTTTGCGTTGAGGGTCACACCCACGCGATTCGCAACAAGCACAAAAATAAAGTAAAGCGAAATAACGCATTATGGTCCGCCGAACAGATTGGCATCAAGCTTCATATTGTAGAAGTCATTGAATCGTATAAAGATGTGGTTCTAAATCCAAAGCATGGATATGGCGCGAATCTCAATCCTTGTCTTGACTGCAAAGGTTTTATGGTTGCAAAAGCCAAGGAGTGGATGGAAGCTCACGATTTCGATTTCATCGCAACCGGAGAAGTGATCGGACAGAGACCTAAATCCCAACTCAGGAGCAATTTCCCCGTTGTTGCACGAGAATCCGGTGCGTTTGACCGATTGCTTCGTCCTCTGAGCGCGAAGCTGCTGCCTCCAACCCTGCCGGAACGTGCAGGCTGGGTTGATCGGAGCCGCCTATATAACATAAGCGGGCGTACTCGACGCAGGCAGATGGAACTCGCAGCGAAATTCGGCATATCCGATTACGCACAACCTGCCGGTGGCTGTTGTTTCCTGACTGATAAATCCTATTCGAGCAAGCTCCAGGATTTTTGGAATCATAAAGTTGAAAGAGACTACGAACTGGATGACATAATGCTTCTTAAAGTCGGTCGACACCTCCGACCTAGCAAGCAATGGAAATTAATAATTGCCCGTGATGCTGGAGAAACTCAATATTTGAGTGGATATCGTTCAAAATTCGCGCATTTTTCGATCATCAGTCACTCAGGCCCGCTGACCTTGGTGGACGGAAATATTCCTGCGGAAGAAGTTGAGAAGGCAGCGAGGCTGGTGGCTCGATTTGGTAAGTCAAGGTATGCAGATCAGGTCGATGTTCAATATACGGGCCGTGATGGTTCTGAAAAAATGCTCTCCGTCTCACCCATGAATCCGTCAGAAATTCCTTCACCGTGGTACGTGTAGATTCAGTTTTAGATGCCCGAAATTTGATCTGCCCGATGCCTGTAATCCGAACACAGGAACAAGTGTCAAAGCTGGAGGTTGGTCAAATATTAGAAGTGATTTGTACAGATCCCGGCGCATTGTTCGATATTCCGGCTTGGTGTCGCATTCACGGTCATAAAGTTTTAGCAACAGATTCATCTGAAGAAGAATCCACCATTCAGCTACAGATTTGTTCTGACTCGAGCTGATTTTCGAGACTCTGAATTAAGTCTGGACGAATACCGCTGACTTCTCGAACAGCCAGTTGTTCATTCGATTGCGACCTGTTGACGAATCCACGCCCTGACTTAACAGCTTCGCAGCTGCAATTGACTCTTTCGAACTCCCATCGCATCGGTTCGCAACAAAATATTTTGGACCGCAGAACATCTGAATTATCTATTCACATTCATCTTTGATGTCCGCCTGAAATTCTTTGTCGAAACCTTCGTTCATGGCCTGATTTCCACGCAAAACTTTTTGGATGAATTTTCATTATGTCACCGATTTTTTGGAATGCTTCTGCGAAGATTTTTCACATCGGAAAAATCAAGCGTTGAATCGGAGTCAAACCTGCATTAATTCAGATCACCTTGTGCACAATTTTAGTGCACGTTTGTATATGAATCACTATAATTGCGAATTTTCGTTAGAGAATGTGCTCCAATTCAAACAAAATATTTGGCATGAATCTTGCTACTTATTTACTTTATCGACCGTAACACTAAAAACTTGGAGGTTATACATAGATGTCGATTGAACATGTAATGAAAATGATTAAGGACAATAATGTTCAGTTCCTTAGTCTCCGATTCACAGATACTCGTGGAAAAGTCCAGAATCTTGGTGTTCCCATCTCAAATTTTTCTGAGGAAACATTTGATGAAGACATTTACTTTGATGGCTCCTCAATCGAAGGTTGGCAACCGATCAATGAGTCTGACATGGCGATGAGAATTGATCCGCATGCGTGCGTGATGGATCCTTTTGCTCAAGAGCCGACGATGATTGTCCGCTGCAGTATTTTCAATCCAACTACCAAAGAGTGGTACCACAAAGACCCACGAAGCATTGCTAAAAAAGCTGAGGAATATCTGACCAGCTCAGGAATTGCGGATACCGCTTACTTTGGTCCTGAACCGGAATTTTTTGTCTTTGACGGAGTTCGTTGGGGCAATCGTATGGAGAAATGCTTCTACGAAATCAGTTCTTACGAGGGAGATTGGAACAGCGGCCAAGAATTCGACGACAGTCCGAACCTTGGTCATCGTCCGGGCATCAAAGGCGGTTATTTCCCGGTGCCTCCGGTTGACTCGATGCAGGATTTGCGAGCCGCAATGTGTTCGGCGATGCTTGACATGGGAGTGGAAGTCGAAAAACATCATCACGAAGTGGCTACTGCCGGTCAAGCAGAAATCGGTATTCGTTTCAACACTCTCGTGAGAATGGCGGACCGAACTCAGCTGTATAAATATTGCGTGAAAAACACGGCGGCAGCACACGGCATGACCGCAACCTTCATGCCAAAACCCGTCGTTGGCGATAATGGCTCAGGCATGCATGTCCACCAATCCTTGTTTAAAGACGGCAAAGCTATGTTCAGCGGTGATATGCACTGTGGATTGAGTCAGGAAGCGCTCTGGTATATCGGCGGCATTTTCAAGCATGCAAAAGCGCTGAATGCATTTACCAATCCGTCAACGAACAGCTACAAGCGACTGGTGCCCGGATTTGAAGCTCCAGTGCTATTGAAGTACTCCGCATACAATCGATCTGCGTCCATCCGCATCCCCTTTTCTTCCCCAGCTGGACGTCGTGTAGAAGTTCGATTTCCAGACCCATTGGCGAATCCATATCTTGCCTACTCAGCGATGTTGATGGCAGGATTGGACGGCATTAAGAATCAAATCGATCCAGGACTTCCAGCCGACGAGGATCTTTATGAACTTTCAGCTGAAGAAGAGAGAGCAATTCCACATGTGTCTGCCTCACTGGATGAAGCTCTCGACGCATTGGATAACGATCGAGATTTTCTAAGGGCTGGTGGAGTCTTTATGGATGATATGATCGATTCGTATATCGAGCTATACACCCATGACGTTCATGCCATACATTTGGCCACTCACCCACTGGAATTTGAACTGTATTACAGCGGATAAAGCCATTTCAAGCTGATACGCTGGGTGCAACGAAGAATTTCAAGAATGTATTTCCTCGTAGAGCGAAGAGGTTTGGGAATTTCCGAAGGAGTCTCAAGCCTCGCAGCTCATCTCATTAACACCACTGGACCTAAATGTAAACAACTCTCTGTATTCAGAGGCAGCCCCAAAAATTAGCGTGCTGGACACTCGCTATTCCGAAAAATTAAAAATCGCTCAGAGCTTTCGGGAATCTTCCGAAACTCTGTTTCAACTGGGCACTGCAATTGTCGTCTGCGACGACAAATTTCAAGTCTTGCTCATCAATCCCTCCGCGCAGGCGCTGTTGGATGCCGGTGATAATCTGACTTTCGGTGAAAGCATATTCGGCTTTTTTCGAAATCCCGACAGTCGTCCACTCCTGGAACAGTGCCTTTCTGCGAATCAGTCGGCGGTTGTCCGCCAAACTCAGATCCTTGATGCACAAAGACGAGAAAAATTCGTTGACTGCATACTGACTCCAGTCTCTTTTCAGGATTCAAATTACCTCATTTTAGAATTTAATGAAGTCGATGAAGTCGTTCGTAATTTCAAGAAAATTACGATCGAAGCAAGTCAGAATGTCAATTCTGCCGTTGTTCGGATGGTGGCACACGAAATCAAGAATCCGTTGGGAGGAATTCGCGGAGCCGCACAACTGCTGGACCGCGAACTTATTCATCACCCAGATCTGCGCGAGTACACGAAAATCATCGTAAAAGAAGCGGACCGGTTGTGCAGTCTTGTCAACGGCATGGTTGGGCCTCAAGTTCCTACGGTTCTTAAGGAAGTCAACATTCATGAAATTTTGGAACACGTTCGAACGCTGACGCTCGCAGAAGGATTGGATGACAGTCAGATTCTTCGTGACTATGATCCGAGTCTGCCGACCGTTCAAGCTGATGCCGAACATCTCATTCAAGTTTTTGTCAACATCGTTCGCAATGCGCTTGAAGCCACAGAAGATAACGGGGAGTTGAAATTTCGCACCCGAGTTCAACGTCATGTGAACATTGGCAGGCATCACTACCAAAGGATGGCGCGAATCGACATTGAAGACAACGGCCCAGGCGTTCCAGATGAGCTTCTAGATCAAATCTTCTGTCCCATGATATCCGGAAAAGATCAAAGTGACGGACTGGGTCTTTCCATCGTGCATCAGATCATCAGACGTCACGGCGGGACAATCAGCTGTGAAAGCAGACCCGGCCAAACCTGCTTTACGATTTATTTGAAGTTTCATGATCATTCATAAAAGATCCGCTTGTGATGCCAGGTACACTGCTGAGCAGTTCCATCAATGCTCCAACGTCTTTGAATGTATTCGCAGAGTGTAGTGGAGTTGCATGAGACCAGCCACTGAACCAGTTTGGATTGTTGATGACGACGAATCAATTCGTTGGGTTCTAGCTCAAGCTCTGAATAAGGAAAAAATTTCTTCCAAGTCTTTTTGCAGCGCAGATTCGGCACTTGAATCCTTCCAAAAAGAACACCCGAGAATTGTCGTTACCGACATCCGAATGAAGGGAATGAACGGTCTCGACTTTTTAGATGAAATCACTAAACAATCGTCCAGTGTTGCCGTCATCGTAATGACTGCGTTTTCAGACTTGGACACAACCGTAGATTCCTTTCAAAGAGGCGCCAGAGAACATTTGCCAAAGCCGTTTGATATTGATGATGCCGTGAATCTCATACGACAGGTCATGAGTGAATCGGATGTGGAGTCGGATTCCGTTGACAGCATGGCGCCAACACAGACTACCATGATCGGAGAGTCGCCGCCAATGCAGGAAGTATTTCGGGCGATCGGGAGACTTTCAAAATCTGACATCAACGTACTGATTACCGGCGAGTCGGGCACCGGCAAGGAACTTGTCGCATGTGCGCTCTATGAAAACAGCATAAGAAGAACACAGCCGCTGGTTGCGATCAACGCCGCAGCAATACCAGTTGATCTTTTGGAATCCGAACTTTTTGGTCATGAGCGAGGCGCCTTTACCGGTGCCAATCAACGACGTATCGGAAGATTTGAACAGGCTCATCAAGGCACTCTTTTTCTTGATGAAATCGGTGACATGCCTCACGACTTGCAAAGTCGCCTGCTCAGAGTCATGTCAGAAGGCAAATTCTATCGAGTTGGCGGGGTTAATCAAATTTCGGTAAATGTACGCATCATTGCGGCAACCAACCAGAACTTGGAAGAGTTAGTGAAAGAAAAACGCTTTCGCACCGATCTGTTTCACCGACTCAATGTCGTAAGAATTGCGCTTGCGCCGCTCCGCGATCGAAGTGGAGATATTCCCTTGCTGATTCGGCATTTTTTGCGACGGTCTGCAAAAGAACTGAACACCGAAGAAAAAGTCATTGCCAATCCTGCAATGGAATATCTAACCTCATTTCATTGGCCAGGCAACATACGCGAAATCGAAAACTTCTGCCGTTCGGTGACAGTCATGACTCCAGCTAAAATGGTGACGGTCCAAGATCTGCCGCCTGAAATTCGAAGCTATCGAGCTGCTGCGGGAAATGATCGGAACGCTTCCAACTGGGAATCGCGGCTGCAGAAAATCATTGAAGAGATGTTGACTGACCACCAAATTCAAAAAAACGCTGATCTTCGCAATCAGATCGAGCGAACGATGATTAAGACTGTATTGAATTTTACAGGCTGGTCAAAGCAGGACACAGCGAAGATTTTAGGCTGGAGTCGAAATACGATGACCCGCAAGGTCAAAAATCTCTAACCCGGTTATCGCACAAAAATCGGATTCTTCGGATTGCTTCTTATCAAGGCGATGACTGCCAAGTGGCATCTGTGCAACTGAGATGTTGAGGAAATGCTCAACAGATTTTCTCCGCCAAATTATCGTCGGGCAATGCGCATTCCTTACTCTTGTTTTAGAGGAATATAATGTACGTGCATTGTGCCAGGCAAATCATAATTTACACCCTGCTTCTGAGCGAATCAAGGAGAGTGTCAAAAGCACCCATATCGCGTGATATCTTTATGGTGCAATGAAAGGACACTCAGGATCAATTCAAAATACGTCTCTCAATTCAGGCAGGCTGTCCGTGTATTCCCTCAACCTGCCACGATCAAAATCGTCATCACTCATTTTTACAAGGATAGGCGCAGCTGATTTAAAGAGAGTTGAACAACTCCGCCGTTGAAGATGGTGAGTTTTATCTGCGGTTTTCGCGGCTGAGTTTCTACCCACAAACCTTAGTGCGTTAGGCAGTCGGTCCGACTGATCTGATGCCGCATGGATGAAAGCGCTTTCTTTTCGATTTGACGAACGCGTTCTGCACTGATTCCATGTCTGACGCCTAATTCTTTCAGGGTCGCTTTTTTCTCGCCTCCAAGAAAACGCCGTTCAATGATGTCGCGACTGCGTTCACTCAGACCGTCAAGCGCACCGCGAATCATATTGTGCTGATGTTCCTGATCCTGCTGCTGCGCATACAGCCGGGCCGGATCTGACTTTGTATCGGACACATAGTATGAAGCTGGAACATAGCTGTTCCCATCGTCATCGCTCGGCGTCGTGTCTAAGGAAACCGTGGGGGCATTGATTCGTGTTTCCATTTCTCGAACAATGCTCGGCGACACGTCGATGTCACTCGATAAAGCATGAATCTCTTCATTGCTCATCGACTCCAGACGCTTGCGGTACTGACGCAGATTAAAGAACACTTTCTTCTGTGCTTTGGTGGTCGCAATGCGAACCATCTTCCAGTTTTTCAAGATGTAGTCATACATCTCCGCCTTGATCCAGTGCACCGCATAGGAAACAAGTCGGACTCCACGCTCTGGATCGTATTTTTTCACCGCCTTCATCAGCCCGACATTGCCTTCCTGAATCAGATCCTGAAAAGGCAGTCCATAGCCGAAGAATCCCCGCGCCACCGACACCACGAATCTCATATGAGAGAGCACCAGCTGCTGGGCCGCCTCCAGATCATTGTCCTGGCGGTAACGAACCGCCAGCTGGTATTCCTCGTCTTTTTCCAGATACGGCAGGGTGTTGACCATGCCGATGTAAGCGCTGAGACTGCCACTGCCGGAAACCGATAACGCAAGTGTGTTTTGAGATGTGTTCATATTTTCTTGAAATTCCCGCTGTTCAGGTTGAATCGCTTGAACCTTGTTGTGATTTTTCTATCTCGTTACCATATAGATAACGGGAAAACCGATAATTTCAAGAGCTGGAAAGAATTTTTTTTGTGATTCAGAAAATTCCGCGCTGAATTTGGACGATAACATAATAATTAGCCTGCAAATCCAAATCAGTCACAAATTCAACTGCTTTGAAATTAGAGCGCTGAGATTTTTTTGACGCGATCTATCAACTTTGTCAGTGGAGACCATCAGGATTTGCGCCAATTCTTCAGCGGTAAGCATGCCGAGGATGCGCGGTTTCAGCCATCCGGATTTCAATCCGCATTTGATTCCGACTGCTGCCACCCTGAATTGCATGAACGTTATTCCGCTGTGTAATCGTACTCCGGCGCGGATTCGGAAATCTTTGTCGAGTCAGGAGCACATATTCGACCAGTAGAGAAACCATGTGCCTGCGCCCGCGATGGACAGTTCGGATGTTGCCACAGACTTTTGAAATCCATGGTGAGCGCCCAAATGCATTTCATTGGTTCGTCATCCTTTTGCGTCTCTGCTGCGCTTGTTTCTGACGCTGCTCTGTTTGTCCTTGATTGAGGATTCGTAAACTTACATTTCAGTCGCATTCAGGCAGATGTGCCACAAAGCGACTGTTTGGGTCGGTCTGCAGACTCGGTACCGAAGCGTTGGTCAATCTCATTGCCGGAAATGGACAGGCAGGCAAAGCGCACATGTTTGTGGACATCAAACCGTCCTATGAGACTATCTGCATCAAGAAAAAAATAATCGTTCATTCATTTCTTCGCGAGTGAATGTTCGCCCGCCAGTAAAAATTCCAGCTTGCAGTTCTTCGCTAGAGTATGTTCGACCACCAGTGAAAATACTTGTCTGCGGTTCCCGGACCGGTTCGACAGCTCTGTCACTTTGCTGTTTGCTCTGCACGTAAGTTTCCAGCCAAATTTGGAATTGTGCATCCAATGTCGTATGCTCAGCAGCTGCACGGCGCTGAGCTTTTTCGATTAGAGCAGAATCTGCACTTAGGGTGATTTTCTTCATCATTCAAACTCAATTTGACCTTACACGATAAAATCATACTCTAACCGTGGAATGGAATCAAAATTTCAGTCTCCAAAGTGCACAGCCTCGACCGACACTGCACCCAAATCGGGAGACAAATTGAGCACATTTCGGAAAATTGAACTGCTGTCTTTCGGCTATGATTAAACGAATTACACTCGAAACTGATAAAATGGCAAGCTTTATCTCTCAATTCATAATACTTTGAATCTGAATGCCAAGAAACTACATTTTTACTTCCGAATCTGTATCCGAAGGTCATCCCGACAAGATGGCGGATCAGATTTCAGATGCCATACTTGATGCTCTCATTTCAGCTGACAAACGAAGTCGAGTGGCTTGTGAAACACTGGTGAAATCAACGAATTCTTCAAATTCAGCGATTCAACACCACGCAATCATCGCCGGCGAAATCAGTTCTGCAGCAGCCGACACTGATTTTGAGCAGATCGTACGCAGCACGATCAGAGAGATTGGATACGACTCCGATGCCAAGGGATACAACTGGGAAACAGTTCGCATTGAAAATCTGCTTAACCAACAATCTGCTGACATCGCACAAGGCGTTAACGAAGGAGAAGGAGATGACACCGAACAAGGTGCTGGAGATCAGGGACTAATGTTTGGTTATGCATGCAATGAAACGGATGTGTACATGCCTCTCCCAATCACCTATGCACACCGCTTGGTACAGCGTCAGTCAGAGGTGAGAAAACAAAATCGACTGAGTTGGCTGGGGCCCGATGCAAAAGCGCAAATCAGTGTGAATTACGAAGATGATCGGCCCAAGTCCATTTCAACGGTGGTATTGTCGACTCAGCATGACGAAGACGTGCCAACCAAAGAAGTGCGGGAAGGCGTTATAGAAGAAATCATCAAACCAGCCATTCCCGCTGCAATGCTGCCTTCAAGCCATCGGATATTGATTAATCCCACAGGAAGATTTATCGACGGCGGGCCGAAAGCGGACTGCGGACTCACCGGACGCAAAATTATCGTTGACACGTATGGCGGGGCCGCCCGTCATGGTGGCGGTGCGTTTTCAGGGAAAGATCCATCCAAAGTGGACCGTTCAGCTGCGTACGCCACTCGCTATGTCGCCAAAAATATTGTTGCTGCTGGACTCGCAGCCAGATGTGAAGTACAGGTAGCTTATGCCATCGGCGTAGCCAAACCCGTATCCTTCATGGTGAACACTTTTGGCACAAGTAAGCCAGGAGTGGACGACGACAGACTGTCGGACATTGTCGCTGAAGTGTTTGATCTTCGTCCAAAGCAGATCATTGAAACTTTAGATCTACTGCGACCGATCTATCGAAAAACTGCAGCCTACGGGCATTTTGGCCGTACGGAACCTGAGTTTTTTTGGGAAAAAACAGACAAAGTTGACGCATTGATTCAGGCAGTCTGACAAACTGCCCGCGCTGATCAAAACACATTCGGAGAAGAAATTCACATGACCGCTGTAGTACAACCCTTTTCAGCAGATTACAAAGTGGCGGACATTTCATTGGCTTCATGGGGTCGCAAGGAAATTGTGATCGCTGAAACTGAAATGCCAGGGCTCATGGCAACTCGAGAAAAATTCTCGACTCAAAAACCACTGCAAGGGGCGCGCATCGCCGGCTGCCTGCACATGACCGTTCAGACCGCGGTGCTCATCGAAACTCTGATTGAGCTGGGCGCTGAGGTGCGCTGGTCGTCCTGCAATATATTCTCAACTCAAGATCATGCAGCAGCAGCCATCGCTGCTGCTGACATCCCTGTCTTTGCTTGGAAAGGAGAAACCGAAGATGAGTATTGGTGGTGTGTGAAACAGACCATATTCGGGCCTGGAGACTGGCGCCCGAACATGCTGCTTGACGATGGCGGCGATCTTACCCAGGTGATGCATGACGAACACCCTGAATTGATGAAGCAAGTCCGAGGTTTGACCGAAGAAACAACCACTGGAGTTCATCGGCTCTATGAGATGATGTCTGATGATACTCTTTTCTGTCCCGCCTTCAACGTCAACGATTCGGTAACAAAGAGTAAGTTTGACAATTTGTATGGATGCCGCGAATCACTGCTGGACGGGATTAAGCGCGCGACAGATGTCATGATCGCGGGGAAAATAGCCGTGGTCTGTGGCTATGGTGACGTTGGCAAAGGCTGTGCACAGTCACTCCGTGGTCAGGGCGCTACCGTCTTCGTCACCGAAATCGACCCGATTTGCGCACTGCAGGCGTCGATGGAAGGATATCGAGTGGTAACGATGGAAGAGGCCGCACCTGTTGCCGATATTTTTGTGACTGCTACCGGCAATTGGCATGTGATCACCTTGGATCATATGCAGCAGATGAAAAACAATGCGATCGTCTGCAATATCGGACATTTCGACGGGGAGATCGATGTTCGATCCCTGCGGCAGCTTGCTTGGGAAAACATCAAGCCTCAAGTCGACCACATCATATTTCCGGATGGCAAACGGCTGATCCTGCTTGCCGAAGGTCGACTCGTAAATTTAGGCTGTGCGACCGGTCATCCAAGTTTTGTGATGTCCAATTCGTTTACCAATCAAGTGCTGGCACAGATTGAACTGTGGACGAATTCGAAGGAATACAAGAACGAGGTCTATGTGCTGCCCAAGAGCTTGGACGAAGAAGTGGCCCGCTTGCATCTAGACAAAGTCGGAGCCAAATTGACTCGGCTCACCGAAGAACAGGCAAAGTATATCGGGGTACCTCAAGGAGGACCATTTAAACCAGAATATTACCGCTATTAGGACAGATTCAAAACTGCCTGCCCTTGACAGACCTAATAGTTTCAGGGATCAGGCGGTAAGATTGGATATTTCTGGTGATGCTTGACTTTCGAGGTAAGCAATCGAATCTTTCAATTGCAGTTTTCTCTTTTTGAGTCGCTTAATCTGCAGCTCATCTACAATTCGGTCCTGAGAAAGTCGTTTCAATATTTCATCAAGATCTCGATGTTCAATTTTTAATTCTTCAATTCGACTGTTAACTTCCCCAAATTTCTCTTCAAGCATTCATCACATCCCGGAATGATTATTGACGCGTGTTTATCTTAAGCCAACTTACAGTGGCTTAACAGTTGTGAAACTAATTTTTCTGCTGTGTTATTTATCGCTTTTCGCGCAAAATAATCAATTTTATCACTCTTATCATTGTACACGAAATTCGGAAATCTGCCCGCTCATTTGAAGGACTGGCTCAACTGCACGAATTCGAAAAGCGGATACGAAAAGGTTAAATCAGTCAGCAAGTCACTCGTCCTATTAGCCAGGAGAGTATGTATTCTGCTGCATGGATTGAATTCGAATTCGATTTCATCTTTCGTTACGCTTGATGAATTCTCGAGAGTCGCGAGTCTGGAACCATCTTTTGCAGAAACTGACCATTCCACAGTCATAGTGCGATGATCGCCCAGCAACATCCGAAGCTTATTTTGGATTATCGTTTTAAGGGCGTTCCAACGATGTGGGAAAACTGTTCTCAATTTGGAATTTGCCAGTGCCTGGCCTCACTTGAACCCAAACGAGGTTCGACGCTCAAAGAATGCAATTGTTCTGAATCTGTCTGCGACTTGTCGCAAGAGTGGCAGGCATTTGTGAACACACTGGCATTGCTGGGTGATGCAATCTGAGTTTTTGTAGCATATATATATATGGGGGGACCGTTAATGAAACTTACAGACAAAAAAAACGCACACCTTGTGTACAAGCGCAATGGAATAATACTGTTTACTGATCAATATGAAGCGAATGTGAAATTCTACAGCAGGATTCTGGAGTTGCCAGTATTGTTCGTTCTTGATAACGATCACTCAAAATTGACCTGCCTGGAACTGGGTGGAAATTACCTCATGATCGAGCCATGTGAATCGACACTCCCAAACAGTCAAGGCCGTCGCCAGAATCCGGTATGCATCCGATTCAACGTAGAAGATGTTGACACAACGGCTGACGAACTGGCGAATCGAGGAGTAAACGTAACCATAAGAAATGAAGTCTGGGGAACTGTTGGTGATTTTAATGACCCCGACGGAAATCGGTGTTCACTGCGTGATGAGCGCACCTTCATGCAGCAGATTTCGAACGAAGCGTGATTACAATCCCAGCAGAAACGATCATCGCAATGCCAATGAAGGCAATTGCGTCTGGAATTTCGTTCCAAAGCATCCAAGCCCAAAAACCCGCAAAAATCAAAAAACTGTACTCAAATACGGCAAGATAAGTAGGTTCAGCGATCTGATAGCCTCGAATCAGACCGGTAACGGCAACGAGTGAACCAATACACTGAATGAATGTCCAGAACATGAATCTGCCAGTCGGTTCCACCCAGCCGCCAGTTAAATGTGCGGCAGTGTCACTCCACCGATCAGGAACTTCGAAAATGCTAAAAACGAGCAGTCCAACTGCTCCTAACAGCCCCGTGGCAACAAAAAATCCCAAAAGAACGACAGAAGTGTTTTCATCGGAACAAAAATGACGGGTAATCAATTGTCCAAGCGCATACAGGATTCCAGCCATGAGAGGCAGCAGAGTGAACAGACCCAAATTAATCAGGTCGGGCTTTAATACGAGAAGCACCCCCACAAATCCTATGACTACTGCTCCGATTCGCCAGTAACCCACTTTCGTACCAAACAGAAAAAACGAAAACACCAGAACAAATATTGGTGAACTGAACAGTGTCGCGCCGGCTTCAGCAATCGGCATTACCGTGATGGAACCGAAGTAAATGAAAATTGCTCCTGCCAAAAGCAGAGATCGCAGCGCGACCGCCCAGGTTCGTTTCGGGCGAATTTCCTGCTTCCTCCACAGAAAGTAAATGCCGAGAATTCCACAGGCAAATATTGCACGAATCAGATAGAACTGCCAAAGATTTGCTTCTTCGACAATGTAGCGAATGAAATTGTCAATCAATCCGATGACTGCCATTGACCCTACAACCATCAATGTTCCGTTTAGAACTTGAGAGGAACCGTTCTGCATCGGAAAAACTACTCCCTCATTTGAGCAAGGCACTGCCGCGTCGAATTGATTCATCCATATTGGATTTGACTGGAACGAGTTGGAATGGATTGAAAACCTTCAATTGGTGTCGGCGCGCCTGCTGCCTGATGTTGAACATAAATCCCATTGAAGGCGGCTGTCCAAGCATGCTGAATACCGAAATAGAGCATGTTTCGACAAAATCATTCAGGAAAATACAGTTTTTGTAAAATTTTTTTCTTACCGCAAATCAGACGATCAGTAGCAATGGCAGCCTCGAGCCAATTTCGTCATGCAAGCACCTGTTTGATGAATGTGAAATCTCTGGACATCCTGTGACTCCGCCTGGAACAGTTCCTTTAACTGCAGGCCGATATTCTTCCGACGGAATGGCAGTCCGACCACCTCGACACAAAATTGGCGCGATGCAACTGCCTGCAAATCAAATAAGACTAGAAATCCAGTTTGTTGTCATGTGTCCATTTTGGATCATCGATGCTCAGTTCGCCAATGTCTGCAGCGAAAGCATCCGCGACCAAATCAGCAACATTGCTTCCGGTCAAAGATCGCAGAAATTCCTCTAAATCAATTTTTTCCTGCTCGCTTAAATCCAGAGGACGAACAAAGGGTGACAGCAATTCGTTTGGGAATCCACCTTGGTCATAAAAATCTATTACTTCTCGAAGGGTCTCGAATTGCCCGTTATGCATGTAAGGCGCCGTCAACGCGATATTTCGGAGAGTCTGAGTTCGAAATTTCCAGCGATCATTCGGGTCTTCCGTCACTCGGTACAGTCCTAGATCATTCACGTCTTTTACGCGGGAAACTTCACGAATCAGCTGGATTGGGACTTCAGTAAAAATTCCAGGAGCAAGCTGGACTCGTTTCATCCGGTTCTCTGGATCATGCATTCTGGTTGAAACATCGTAACCAACACCCGTGTTATGAAACTTATGATCAACGAACAGAGCAGAATTCGCCCCCACTTGATGACAGATCGCACAGCCGCCTTTTCCTGAGAATACTTCAAACCCTCTTTTTGCCGATTCGCTGAGCGCATCTTCCTGCTTTGCGTAAAACCACCGATCAAACGGTGAGTCTGCAGACAGCAGAGTTCTTTGGTAACTCGCCAGTGCATAGCCAATCGTAGCAATGTCAGGACCGCGTTCATTGAATGCTGCTTCAAATCTGCCCTCATAGTCCTTCATCTGTTGAATTTTCTTGATGACATAGCCAATCGCTGGCGCAGCCATTTCATTTCGGGCAGTCAAGGGCTGCCAGACCTGATTCTCTAGACTGATCTCTCGCCCGTCCAGAAACAGGTGCTGCTGATATGCCACGTTATAGAGCGTAGGTGTGTTTCGTAAAACAAATCGACCCTCGACGCCCACTGCGGTGCTGATTTCATTATTGGTGAACCCTTGTTCTGGAATATGGCAGACAGCACAGGATACCGTATTGTTAATGGAAAGACGCTTGTCAAAAAACAGTTTTCTGCCTAACTCAATCTGCAGGCGGTTGGGTTGATTGTAGGCAGGTACGGCTACAGTTGGCAGGCCTAATGGCGGGTCCTGCAGATTTTGAATCAGGTCCTGCTTTTTGCCTCGCCGGTCAAGCAGACTTCGAGACTGAGTTGTGTAATCCGCGCTTTCGTACCCCTCCTTGACATCTCCAGGACCAAATGCCTGGGTGGTGTCGAAAGCTTCGTCCGACTCCAGTTCACCTGTAGTTTGTGCAACGGAATCCAGAAGAAAGCAGAAGACAAAAACAACCAGCAGCAAGCTGAAAAGTAAAGGTGTGAATTGATGTGACTTTCGCCACATGAGAGATCAATTGAGCGCAGATTCCAGAAACAGGGTTTCCAGGTCATTCATCAAGATGTCAGCATGCAAAAACGAAACGCTGTAGATATTGCGAACCTGTCGCTCTCGGTCGATTAGATATACCTTCAGAAAGTGCACGTAGTCCGCAGCTTGTCTGCCATGTTCGTCGTGTCCGTCATTAACGCGGACGGCAAACTGCCCATAGCCGTCCAGAATGGGCTGCAGTTCACTCTGACCGCGTGTTGTCAAGAACTTCCAATTGACGTTTTTTTTGACATAAGCACTTTGGTACTGTCCCGTAACTTCTGGCGTATCGAAATCTGGGTCGAACGATATTGACAGCAAGGCAACTTCGTTTGCCAACTCAGGGCGGCCGTTCAATCTAGACTGAATTTTATACAGCACAGCGTTTGCAAGCGGGCAGCCATTCTCATCTGAACATCGCGTAAAAATAAAGCTGAGCAGAACTAACTTGTCCGCCATCAATTCGTGCAGACTGACAGTGGAATAGTCTGTTTTAAGCACGACGCCGTCAGCCGCTGGCATGATTGGTGGTAATTCATAGGTGCCCGGGGCTGGGGCTGTATATGACAACTCACCCCAGCCCGGAGCTCTAAAATTAGATTTTGCGGTGTCCGCGAGGGTCGCACAGCTGTAACCCACTGCAAGCAACAAGACTACGGAAAATACAGCGACATGAGATTTAGTCGCCAAAATCTTCGATCTGTTTGATGCCGGAATCAAGTCAGAACCTCACAAAATAAATTCCAAAAAATTAGTTGACGGTCTTATTCTGGTTCATGGACAGCTGAGTCATGTTCGGATTCACCTTCCCATAAATCGAATAAGCACCGAAGCGCATGATATGGGCTCTACCCAGACCTTCCGCATAAAAGTCCACCGTCCATTCATGCGCAAGTTCATTGCCGTTCCAAGTATACAGCTTCAGGTATTGTTCGTCAGCGTCACCCGTCTTGTCCCAGTTCCCCAAAAGAGAACTCGTAAAGTACACTCGCTCACCGTCCCAAGATTGGGAAACCATATTGATCTGACTACCAATTTGTTTCTCATATACCTGCTTTGGCGCGAATGGATCGGAGATATCGAAATAGCGAGCTTTTCCATCCAAAAATGTATCGACCCACAGTCCTTTGTCATCTGCTGTAATCGAAATATCGACAGGCAGCGGAATTTCAGCAGGAACACCAATATCAGCAACTGCCTTCGCATCCCACTCTCCAGATTCGGTTTCATAAATGATCCAAAGCTGCGAAGTCAGCGCGGCAGAGGTCAGACACCAGTTGTTTTCTGGGTCCCATGCGCAGCGAATCTCCAGCGGTGCACCTGGAACATCAAGCACTTTCAAGGGTTTCCTCGCATGCATGTCCCAAACGACCATGGTATTGCCAAATCGCTTCATTGCCGCTTCGTCGCCCAGCATAGTGCCGAAGTCCATCATGTAATTGGACCAGCCAGTAAATGACGAAGTCAGCATAATGTTCTTGTCAGCCTTGATTCGTAAGTCATATCCATATCCGTCTGCAAACTGGCCTGACTTACTGGCTCCAAGCAAATCACCGTCTGTTGGAATCCAATGAGTTGCTATGAAATCACCTGCATTGTTGTATTCCGCAAAACCCGTGCGGCCACCTTGGTCCGCATTGTTCGACAATGCCGTGATCATCATGCGTCCTGGCAGTGCATAAAATGTATGCGGCCCAACCAGGCCACCTGTTTTTTCCGTGAAGTCTGAGATAACCTTAACCAGGGCCGGCTTGCTTGGATCAGTATGGATGTCAAATACAAAAATCTGACTGGTATCCAATCCCCCTGCCCATAGAAATCGTCGGTCATCCGTCAAACCGCCGTGATGCGCTTCATTGCGCCCGCCTACCGAAAGGATATCCACAACCTTCCCATAGGATTCAGAACTTGGGTTTGCGTCAACGGTAACAAGTTTATCCTGTTCATCCCCAACGCCTTCGACTCCGAGCGTCCAAACATAAACGAAATCTTCCTGTCCCTCAATTTTTGCAATGTAAGGTGACATGCAGGTTTCATCTGCCTGTATCGCAGTCAGTGATGACAGTGCGAAAAAGAAAACTATAGTTGCCATAGCAAAGACTTTTTTCATTTAAATTTCCTCCGTTGAAAATACAATGAATAATTAAAAAAAAATTCAGCTCGAAATCAAACGTGCAATGACCAATTCCAACTGCTGAATTTTTCTGATGTTAACCACCGAATATACCAATAAACCGGCCAGTGACAATGGAAATTTTTAGGTCGTAGATAAATTTCATTACATAAAACTTTTATTTTGAGAGTGTTATATTTGAATTAGCCTCAGGCAATTTATCCTAACGATGTGGAGCTGGAATGGGTTTATAGGCGCAAATTCTCAATAAAATTGCGAAATTCGGAAAAAAGCCGCACCTCTACATGTCTAATGGAACATTGAATAAGAATTTTCTGTCGAAATGCTAAATGTGAAGTGATCATCACTGAAAACTTAAGCAAGTAAATATTTGGAGATTAAATATGGCAATTTCTAGTTCACAAATGCTGGCTTTAGACCAGAATCACCTCATTCATCCCCTGCACGTTACAGGCGGACATTCCAACGCGCGGATCTGGTCAGAAGGACATGGCGCCATTCTAATCGATACGGATGGAAAAGAGTACATTGACGGACTGGCCGGTTTGTGGAATAACACAGCAGGACATAGTGCACAGGAACTGATTGATGCAGCTGCTCGACAATACGCGAAATTACCGTACGCATCAGGGTATGTCGGCAGTTCGAATGAAGCAGCCATCAACTTAGGACAGAAACTCGCCAGCATCTGCTACCCCCAGATCAATCGATTCTACTTGACCTCCGGCGGTGGTGAAGCGACCGATTCCTCCATCAAGATGTCCAGGTATTACTGGAAACTGAAGGGTAAGCCCAACAAGACGAAGGTCATTTCCCGAATGCTCGGCTATCACGGCGTTACTTTTGCCGCAATGTGCGCAACTGGAATTCCTGCCTATTGGCCGATGTTCGAACCCAGAATTCCTGGATTCTCGTTCATCAATTCGCCGTACCCTTACCGTTATGAAAATACTGACCCAAGTGTCAGTCAGGGGGTTGCAGCAGCCAATGAGCTGGAACAAAGGATTCTGGAGGAAGGAGCTGATACCGTGGCGATGTTCATCGCCGAACCTGTACAGGGTTCAGGAGGAGTCATTCCGCCGCAGGATGATTACTTCCCGCGAATACGGGAAATTTGCGACAAATATGAAGTACTGCTGGTTGCCGATGAAGTAATCACGGGATTTGGTCGAACGGGAAAACTGTTTGGCCTCGAACATTGGGATGTGCAGCCTGATATCGTTCAGTTTGCGAAGGCGGTCACCTCCGGATACTTTCCGTTTGGCGGCATCGGCGTCAGTGATGAGATTGCAGACGCAATGGATGGCAGCAGTCAGCCCTTCATGCACGCTTATACCTATAGCGGACATCCAATCGGAAGTGCGATTGCATGTGCAATGCTTGATCTTGTTCAGCGGGAAGATTTTCCAGCAATGGCTGAAGAAAAAGGCGAACGACTGATGAACAACCTCAGCAGCGCGCTTGGCGATCATCCACATGTCGGAGATGTCCGCGGACTTGGCTTAATGTGCGGGGTTGAATATGTGAAAGACAAAGCAACCAAAGAACCCTTCGATGCCGGTGACAAAATCGGTGACAGGATAATAAGCGCAGCCATTGAACGAGGACTGTTCACTCGAGTTCGAGGTGATGTTCTCTGTCTGGCACCTCCAATCGTTATTGAAAATTCAGAAATTGATAGATTGTCGGCAATCTTAAGGGCAGCAACGATTGATGTTCTAGGAACCTAACGACAGCCTGGCAATCAATCGAAGTTCGATTTTGAGCGAAGCGCGGAATTCTTGGTCGAGAATCGATCTATCCTGTAACGGGAAATAAAAAGATGGATTTGAAGAGTTATATTCGAACTATTCCCGACTATCCTACTCAAGGAGTTCAATTCCGAGACATTACTACAATTCTGGAAGATTCAAACGCATTTCGATACTGCGTCGACCGACTTTACCAAAGGTACCAAAATACCGCTTTTGACGCGTTGGCAGTGATCGAATCCCGCGGGTTTGTATTCGGGTCAGCTTTAGCGTATTTGTTGCATGTTCCACTGCTCGTAATTCGCAAGAAGGGAAAATTGCCGGGCAAGACGATCAGTGCGAACTACAAACTCGAATACGGCACAAGCAGTCTGGAAGTTCATGTCGACGCGCTGGAGGATTCAGATCGGGTAATCCTGATCGATGATTTGATTGCAACGGGCGGCACTGTCTGTGCCGCCGCCGAACTCATCAGAAAACTTGGCGGCGACCCCGTTGAGTGTGCTGTTGTCATTGAACTTGTAGACCTGAACGGCAGAGAAAACATAGCACCGCTTCCTCTTTTCAGCTTGGTTACGTTTCATGAAGATGAGACGTAACGCTCACACAGACAAGATTTAGGCAGCCAAGACAGAATGATTCACTAATTCGTCGCAGGCCACAGTTTAGATGCGTTCTCTCTCCTAGCCATGAGTTCCAATCTCAGTCTTCACCATAAGGTTTGAAATGTGCTTCAAATTGAAACTCCATTGATTGAACTCAAACTGATCATATGTAGGAAATAGAACATATTCAAAGACTAACAATTGACTTTGATTTTTCCAACACCGAACTAGAATTTCGAAATGGAGATCATGTCGAATCCCACGGGCTGACTACTTTGAGGTCCAAATTGTTAAAATCCCGTAGATTTCGCGTTGCAATGGCAAGACCATTGGTTTTGGCAGTCCCCGCAATAAGAGCATCTCCAAGGTCTAAAGTAAGACCCAAACTGCGCATCTGTACTCGAAATTTGGCGGCTTGGTCAGCTTCCAAATAACCCACAGGCAGTATCCTGTCACCATATTCCGACACAAATGTCGATAATGTCGCGCCAATTCTATCGCGGCGCCTACCTGGTGGGAGCAGACCAATTCCGAAGTTCAACTCATGTAGAACTATTGTGGACACCCACAGCTCATCATGCTCAACAAAGAACTCTACTACCCGCGCGTCAGGCACATCCCTCGTCAACTCCGATATTACGTTAGTGTCTACAAGAAAGCCGTTCATTCAGTCTCTCTGGCCGTGAATGGAATCGTTCGCTCAGATTTTCTGTCAGTACGGACATCTAGATCAACCCCTCGAGGAATATTGTCGACCAACCATTGCCCCATAGGTTTGCTGGTTTGAACCATCGCGTACCAATCACTCTCTGGTACAACAACAAAAGTTCGTCTCAAACCAATATGCTGTGGACCTTCTTGTTCAGCGAGGCGTAATATTTCGGACAGACGAGCCTTGGCTTGAGGAATTGTCCAGATACGGCGAGGACTGGAATCTGGGGCACTCATAACATTTACTCCAATTGATTGTTTGTAGTCCATTATGGACTATATTTTGGAAAATTCAAGTTGAAGAAACGCTGAGTTTAAGGAATTGATTGAGGAGAAGCTGCGAGCCGGCGTGCCTTGGATCAGGAGGGCTAGGTGTACATTTGGGTTGATGGTATTTTCAGTGGTCTTTGCAGTGAGGACGTGAAGTTGTGCTCGCTGGTGATCATTGGCGTCAACGAACATCGTCAGAAGAAATTTCTGGCGATTGAGGACGGGGTTCAGGAATCGACCCTGAATCTAAAGCAAAGAGGGATAAATACACCGAAAGTGGCGATAGGCGATGGTGCCATGGAGTTTTGGTCGGCACTCGATGACGTGTATCCGCAGACTCGTCAATAGTGCTGCTAGGCGCACAAAACTGCGAATGTTCTCAATAAGTTGCCGAAGTTGGCGCAGGCCAAGGCCAAGATCGCGTTGCAGCAGATCTGGATGGCGGAAACTCGAGCTCAAACGCATCAGAGTTTCGATCAGTTTGTCGGGGTCTATGAGGGCAAATACGCCAAAGCCAGCCAGTGTCTGCTGCAGGATAAAGACGAGTTGTTGGCGTTTTTTTGACTTTCCAGCGTACCACTGGCAGAGTTTGCGCACCACCAGCCCGATTGAATCAACCTTCGCGACGATTTGTCATCGCACCAAACGTTTGAAGGGCTGCTTAAATCGCACCGGCATGCTGTACATGATGTTCAAGCTGGGGCAGTGTGCGCAGCAAAGGTGGAATCGACTGCGCAGCTTTCGACAGCTTGGAAAAGTCATTGCTGGAATACAATTTAAAGATGGAATTGAAATTACCGAGTGACGCCAGGCAGCCGCGTGAAATCAAATTCTCCTCTGCGCACTACTTTCCCCAATGACTCCCTACAAAACAGCGAGTACTGGATTTTTCAAGGTTAAAAACTCGATCTTCCATTGGATAGAAAGCAAAGACCAAGCCGAAAAGCTTTGAAATGGCATTACAAAGAATTTTTTCATGGTTCCTCCTGTACCACCGTGACAGCTTGAACACCCCCAATAAAGGTTGAGACTTCAGCGAACAGTCTCAGCAGATCAGCACATTCCGGGGGATTCAACGATTCCACTATCAATCTCTGAACTTGGTCGTAGATACGTTCCTGTAGTAACAAATCCCACTCATCAGAAATCTCAGGAGTTCTTTGAAGAGCTGGTGAGTCCTCAATTTGTTCAATGATCAATCTGTTTCTGACATCTTCAATTACTTCCCGATACAATTTTTCTCTTTTGTCGGATGGGATATTTTGCTCGATAAATTCTGGAGTACGTTTCCACTGATGATAAATGAAGTTGTCCAAATCAATTTTTTCTGTTTTGTTAGATAGGGAACTCTATCAGTGTGCTCATCGCAGATAATTTTTCTGAAGACATTGTTTGCTTTACCTTCAACATCTGAAAATTTGGACTCTGCAGAATTGTCTATACTCCCTTCCTAATCATACTGAGAATGAAAATGTGTTCTTACAAATTAATTTTTAGGACTTATGCGTTTGATTCCGCACACCCAATGATCTCTGCTGGAAAAATATAACTTTCCAGATCTATCTAGATTTTCATAGTTCGAGGTTTGGGCATAATCAACGCTAAATCTACCTGAAAGCACTATTGGTACTACATGATGACGTTTAGAATCATCCAAATTGAGATTCAATTGAGTCCTGTGTATTCTCTGTAACTCGTTGATATGCTATTGAATAATTGAGAGTGAAAAAATTTTTTATCTCAGTTATTGACATTTTTACTCTGAAATTTTCCGTTTGGACATAATTTTTGGAAAATTCTACCCAAAAATTCCTAAAGTCCGGTCACAGCCTCCGTGAAAGTCTTTTATTGAACGGCCTGTTCTTGCCAGATTGATGCTAAACTCGGCAGCTTTTGGCATATGAGTCATTGATAAAAAACCATTTTCAATTGGTTTAATGCGCTCGGATAACTTCGGTTTCCGCATTCAGTGAAGATCGAAATCAGTGCCCAGCAAATCTCGAATTTCGTGTTCACTAAAACAAATGCACGCAAGCAGATTGCGCTACAAATTTGCGAGCGATTTATCAATCCAAATATCAGCGTGTGTGTAAAGGTCAGGATAAATGCTCTGTCCAAGTGTGTACAGAAAAACTTGCTTGCCCTCACGGCGAGCAAATTTCAGTGCCGCAACAAAGTCGGAATCGCTGGTTACCAGCACGATGATTTCCACATGATGTTTCAAAGTTAACACTGCAATATCCAATCCGATGCGAAGATCCACGCCTTTTTGCTGAATATTGGGAATAAGATCGTCTGACTGTATGGTCAAGGAAGTTTGACTACCGCCCGGCTTCAATTTGTTTGGTTTGACCAGCCAGCCACGAAAAATTACTTCACCAAGTCGTACAGCAAAAAACGGCTCTTTCATCAAATCTTTCAACAACTGTTTATTCGCATGGTGCACAGCAGTGGTTGAAAAATCATACTGTGACCAGCTGCCAGAACCACCGGTTAACGGTATGGGCTTTTTACCTGCCATAGGTTCTGCATCGTAGTAGTAAATTCGGTGCAATTTGTAATCTTCGAGTTCTTTTCTTTTTGCAATGGTTTTGGTGAACTCTACAACTTGCTTGGCAGTCATCGGTTTTTTTGAAGAACCAAGTTTTCGTTTGAGAAATCCAGCATCAAGCAGAATAGCGAATCTCATTGCAATTAATTCCTTATCGATACGTCGGGCGGGGAGAAAAAGTGGCGGGTATTGTGCGCGGAGTACGAGCCCTCTTGGATTGTAGCGCACCTCCCGCCGGTTTTTTATCTATGAATATTCTATTAAATAATCGTATTGCAATGCAACCAATATTGTCCCAGCAATGCCGAGTAGGTGGGGATGTTACCATGCCCCACCCCTCACAGACCCCAGCGTGCGCGATTGACGCACTGGGTTCCTCATGCAACAGTTCCGCTCAACGGACATAAATCTGCCTGCTCGGCTATTCATTGTTGTTTCGTCAACGTGTTTGTGAATCTCTGTATACTCTCCATCGTATCCCACCAATGCTCTGTTAACACAACACCCCGCTTTCCTCGGACGGGTCCCGATGGACGTGGTTCCTCGCCGTCATCAGTACTATCAGGGCGCTGCGACTGCCTGCACCTCATCCCTTCGGCTTATTGCTTCACCTTCCGGTACCACCTTTTAGTCTGCCCGCTACGTGTGGTCGCGGTAGGAAACGCGTTACCGCGTTCCCCCCGCACAGATCCGTGCGTGCACGTTAATGCACACGGCTCCTACCTCAGGTGTTTGACGGTAAACCGTTGATCCGTCCATGGGATCACAGCCTTCCGTATCCGCTCAGCCGCCTGTGACACGCTTTCCCGTCGCTGTGTACGGCACGTGCTTAGGCTTCGCAGATTCCCTTTGGTTGCACCCCTTCCCTCGTTCGACTCCGCAAGAACCTGCGTCCTTTTGTTCGCCGCATTCAACAGTACTATGGGCGCATCCGACTGCTTTGCCCTACTCATCTTCAATTACGGAATATCTCCTTAGTTTCAGCGACCTTGTCAATCACTTGCAAGGTCGGGCAAAGCCCTCCCAGGTCCCGATACAGGGCGTGCGTACATCCCTCAATTCCTCCGACACCGCAGAGCTCGTCTGCACCTTACCAAATCGGTGCAACCGATGTTGTCTTCGACCGAACGGACAGTCTCGACACTCTGAACGACTCGTTTTTCGATGCTCAATCATTGCGGCTATACGTACCGCTACCGACACTTCACTGATACCCTCACGAATATCAGCGCACGGCTCGCGGCGATAGCATGTGGTTAGCATTTACCATCCATCGGACTTTCACCGATTACCCTAATACCAGTTAGCCTGGCGTACCCGCTCTGAACGCTCCCAGCAAGGTGCAGACCCCTCGCTGAACCGGGGAATTATTACCACCCAGCACCCCTTCGCAGGTTCTTGTCTCAGATGGAAAATACAGGCTCTCCTAGGTTTCCTGGCAGTCCATCCCGCAATTTTGCGGTCGCGGTAGGGAAACGCGTTACCGCCCCCGTACAGATCCGTGCGTGCACGTTAATGCACACGGCTCCTACTTCAGGTGTTTGACGGTAAAGCGTTGATACAGCCTTCCGTATCCGCTCAGCCGCCTGTGACACGCTTTTCCGTCTCTGTGTACGGCACGTGCTTAGGCTTCGCAGATTCCCTTTGGCTGCACCCCTTCCCTCGTTCGACTCCGCAACAACCTGCGTCCTTTTGTTCGCCGCATTCAACAGTACTATGGGCGCATCCGACTGCTTTGCCCTACTCATCTTCAATTACCGAATACCTCCTTAGTTTCAGCGACCTTGTCAATGACTTGCAAGATTGGGCAAAGCCCTCCCAGATCCCGATACAGGGCGTGCGTACGTCCCTCAATTCATCCCACACCGCAGAGCTCGTCTGCACCTTACCATATCGGTGCAACCGATGTTGTCTTCGACCGAACGGACAGTCTCGACACTCTGAACGACTCGTTTTTCGATGCTCAATCATTGCGGCTGTACGTACCGCTACCGACACTTCACTGATACCCTCACGAATCTCAGCGCACGGCTCGCGGCGATAGCATGTGGTTAGCATTTACTATCCATCGGACTTTCACCGACTACCCTAATACCAGTTAGCCTGGCGTACCCGTTCCAACGACCCCGCACGACCTCCAAAATCCTCGCCTATATCGGTGCTCACAGTGCTGCTCCTGCCAAATAGTAAATGAAAGCACCGTCATTGTTCCATCTCGAGGCTCAATAGGACGCTTCATTGCCTGCTGTGTACGCTTCACGACTAACGTTGCCGTCAGCCATGCAACACTCGCTTCCGGCTGGCTGTGCCTTTGCCGGACGGGAGTTGAACCCGCTGGACTGCTATGAAAAGTTTCAGTTATTTCATAGCATCCTCCATCCCAAGACTTATCTTGGCGCAACTAATTCGGATTTGGGCTATGCGGCATTAAGCGGACGCAGACAAAACGTCCCTGAAGTGTGCGAACAGATCAAAAAACAGCTGGATATGCTCAGTTTCGCCCGCCGCCTGTGAGACTATTTTCGTTCCTTGGTAATGCCGCTCCATCCGTACCAGCAAAACCCTAACCCACCGCAGCCTTGACTTGGTTATGCAATCCTTTGACCGGCAAGTCGAACAATTCTTGGAGATCTCACTTCAATTGGATGCCCTCAGCCTCAAAATTGATGATGACCCAGCTGTTTTGTCAGGCTGAATTTGATCATTTTGAATCCAGAAACTTGAGGTTAAATTATTTTGAAGGAATCATGTCCGTGTAGAGGGTGACAGGCTTTGCGTTTTCTATTCGAATCCTTCGATTTTCTGTGTGCAAAGATTTCCATAGATCGTTGCGTCGCTGCAAGTTCAGCCAGAATTCGGCTGAATTACCAAATGCCTTCGCCAACATCAACGCGGTATCAACTGTTATGGTTCGTCGATTATTGCACAATTCGTTGACCGTTTTACGGCTCACTCCTATCGCTTCTGCTAACTGTCCTTGAGTCAGCCCCAGTGGCAAAAGAAACTCTTCGGTCAACATTTCACCGACACTAACCGGCGGTCGTTTAGTGATATTCAAAATTCTGTTTTACCTATATTTGTGATTGTCCAGATAAATGTTCCTAGCTTCTCCATGTTCGCTTGACCAAGTGAGCACTAGCCGCCATTGTATGTTTACAGTTATCCGAAACTTTAGCAAAGTATGCTACGAGATGTAAAATAATATCATGATTGATACTTCACGACCTGCATCCTCAACTTGCAGGAAGTTGGCTTTGACGAACGACAATCCTAGGTTATCGTTGACGTGCTCAAACAAACCAATGCTGATTTGTAGAGTCGAGGACTGGCGCGATGACCTTAGGGTTCGGTGGTAATTCCATCCCTTTCGAGATAGCCCTCGGTCCGACTCCCATAGTTCCGTTTCCAGCCCCCGCTCACCGAACCCAGCGTGCCAATTTCCAGCACTGGGCTCTCCAGTGGGATCATGCGCTTCGCACACGGACAACCAAGACGAAGCCACGGCAGAACACACCATCCTTTGATGCTCTTCTGAGAAAATACACGTCTTCTGTCCACCGTCACCGCTCTTCTCTGTTCCGTAATCAAGCCTGTTTACGCCCCGATAACGCTACGCCATCATCACAACACGCAGCCCTTCACTTATGCATGTGACGCTTCCGGATTTTCTGAGTTTAATATCGGGGTACTAGGCAGTGCCACTCCCGAAAACCTTGCATCCTTCCATCATCGTTCCTCACCTGAGGCTCCTTTCCTCGACCGACATTACTCGGTGTCCACAGTCCTACAAACCTCTCCGCCACCCGACTGACCCAGCCTGCTCCTCGCGGAGTTCCAGTTGATGCGTGTACGCCACCAACCGGGCTTCCCGTGTTGCTACCATCTCCATCTTACATACATGCCTGTACCCCGGCGAAATTCATTGGTGCATCTGTTGTTCGCTTCCCAATCAATGCCAGTCTTCCCCATATTACCGGTGGATCGACCTTCGCGACTATCTTTTCGGGGCCTGCTCAGCCTTCACTCGCGTTGTGGCCTGCACGTTCGCTGAATCGCCACATGCGATCCTTCTACCTGTAGTACTTCAATCTATGTCGTTACCTCCATAAACCGCTACAGTCGCTACCGACTGGAACAACAGTTGTCGGGTGGGTTTCGCACCCACTAGCAAATGGCGCCTTTCCACTGCGCACAGTAACCAAGGATTATTTGCGCGCGGAAATGTCGGGACAGTACGTGAAACTTATGTTATCGCTAGTCGCGATAGCAGGACTGTTATTCGCAGCACTCAAATTGTTTTGAAGCTGCGTTCCATCATTGATTCGAAGTTCTTATGAGAATTTTGGGAATTATAGACTTGACTAAACCGCTGAAAAAATATTTCAAGTCAGTTGCGTATTAGAATTTCGCTACTTGATTGTTTTGCTGCGGATAGGTGGGGTAGAGAGCAATTCTCTCAGCTCTTTCATGCGTTCCAACAGGTATTTTCATTAGGTGCCAATTCATATTTTGGCTGTTCCATTTTAAAAATTTCCATCGTTATTTCTTCTGTAAGAAATATCAATAACAGATAATACCGTCCTCATGGAGTCATTCGAATGCTCTTGTGCGTTTAACGCAGTCAACAAATCTTCATAAGCATCAGCCACAAGCTGCTTTTGGTCTTCAAGCGGCAAAATGGGTATCGGAAAATCTTCTACATGTACAGAATATATATGCGGTTGTCCGGTGCCTTGCTGGCGGTCGTAAATTTCGTACTGTTTGGTCTTCAAGCACAGATACAGATAAAATGATAGATAATTTTCTTCCGACCGACTCCGTACAATCAAGCTGTCGGATGACCAAATTGGTTTCTGGTGCCACCAGACATATCCTGCATAAGCACCGGACTTGCTAATCGTAAAGCAGCATCCGTCAGCGTTAGATTTATTATGGGTATATCGGACTGTCCCTCGTCCCCCTGCTATAACTGGATATTGTCCGGCACACGCCTCTGCTTGTGTAATAGCGGTTCCGTTGCGAATATTAGCGACCTCTCTAAGTGGTACGGTAGCAAGGCTTGCATCAATTTTCCAAGGACGATTGAAACTGAAGCTTGCTTTGCTGTTGTCCGTGACAGTTACTACTTCTATTCCAACTGGAATAATATTTGGCGGGGTATCTTGTGCTTGGTAAAAAAATAGAAACTTATCCATGTCCATAGCATGTCCATGGTCATGTATCAAATTCACATCATAGAACCATTTGGTTCGTTTTACATACTTATCAGTGAGATAAACAATTTTCGTAGCTGCATCGGTATAAGGTGCAAACGTCCCTCGTGGAAGCGAGGCAATCATCCGAATATGTGAATTCTGACAGAGATACCGCCAAAAATCTTTGTGTGCTCGATTGACCACGAGGCCGTCGGGAACGATAACCGCCATCGCTCCACCTGTATGAAGACTGTTAAAGCATTTGAGTAAACAAGCCTCATCCGCATCTTTCGCATTCTGATCTACTGTCTTGATGGTATCCGATTCTAAATCAAGTGAAAATGGAATATTCGAAAGAACGTAGTCGTACCTTTTTTCCAAATTCTCAGGGTCCAAGCTGTTGCCTTTCACAACGCCGGAATGTCCATCGCCAAACAAAATCATATTCATTTTTGCTATGCGAGCATTTTTTGTAATCTCCATTCCGTACAGAGATTTATGATGAAGTTGCTCATAAGCATCATAGGTATTCCCAATCTGAGATCCAAGATGACGAAAAGCTTCGGTCAAAAAACCACCTGTTCCACAGAATGGATCGAAAATAGTTTTTCCAAATTGCGGATTAAGCAATTTCACCATGAATCGGACAACATGCCGCGGGGTGAAATACTCTCCCAAATCATTCTGAACGGATGTAGTACGCCGCAGAAAGTGCTCAAATGACATACCCTTAATATCTTCATCAACTGAAGATAAACACAACGGATTTAGCTCTCTAATGATCTCCTTGAGAGTTTTACCGGTAGTTTGCGTCTCAGAAAGTACATCACTACCATACATTCCGCGCAATTTATCAAGTACGAATCCGTTCAAAAAATTTGGCAAATCCCTGTCTGGCATATAGATTAGTTTGTTCCACAGGTCGCTATCTTCTTCCTGTTCACTAAGCAGTTTTAAGAACAGAATATTTGCAAATTCCGTAAATCTGTCTAGTCCGGCACGAATACCACCTGTTCTTAATTTGCTGTTCACCCTCTCAAAAATAGTTAGAAGTTCGCCTCGGGATTCGATTACATGTTCGGATATCGTGAGAATACGGCTGGTATTATTGACGCTGAATCTATTTAAGACGGATGGCGGAATCGGGTCGAATATTTCAACCTGATTAAGATGGAGCGGCTCCCCGCTGGGCGTGTGTAATGTTTTGAATGTCGGACCATTGCAAGCAAACACATAATCAACTCCGATTCGGTCTGCGTAGTCGCAACCATCTTCAAAAGCATTCTCAATTGTCTTACCCGGCTTTTTCGCTTCTAAAATTGCAGTAGGGGTCCCATTCGTAAACAGTGTGTAATCGGGACTTTTTCCGCCTAGCCGAGACTGCTGAATTGAAGATAAACGCTCAAGCACTCCGCGTTCCACAAACACGTTTCTTTCGGACGCTTGCGGATCAAGAACCCACCCTTTTGCTTGGAGACGAGTGTTTATTTGCAATCGTACTTCAGCTTCTACACGTGATGGCATCAAGTCTCCTCAATACAATCTGCCGTCAGTACAACCGATTAGCTCTTTGTATTTCAGCCGTTTTCCAACCATGCCAGTAACAACCTTTCGCATTTGATCAATCGTGTCTTTCTCACGAATATTATGCCTCCCAGCAAATTCATCTACATAACGATTCAAATGTTTCTTGCTCAATTTGTAGTAAGTGCCTTTCTGCGCTCTTTTCAGCATTAACCAGAAGGATTCCGTGCTATTGATGTGAATTTTACCGTCCACATACTCACCAACGGTGTGCCGAACAGTTTGATGATCATAGCCTTTGAGATTTTCATAACTTTTGAAATCATCCGTATTAATCGTTGAACCTTCTTTTGCAGTGTCTTCAATAAAGTCATGCAACATTTTTTGTGTTTTAAATCACCTGCGCTTTGACCTGCTTTGATTCTCTTTCTTTGGCTCCGATGACTGCAGTTTTGCCTACGGCACCTCTGCCAGCATTCAATTTCTTGTCTTCGTGCTTATTCTATTCCAATCCGCCATATACGTTTCATCAACTTCGATAATGCCTTTCATCAGGTCATTTCCATTTGGCAGTGCCTTACGGAATCTATGGAGCATGAACCATGCTGTTTTCTGCGTAATGCCTAAATCTTGATACAGTTTCATACTGGACATGCCTTTGAGACTTGTTGCGACCAAGTAAATTGCGATTGCCCATTTTCGCAGTGGAATATGGGAATCTTCGAGAATCGTTCCATGTCTAATCGAAAAATGCTTGCAGCAGTCTCTGCACCGCTGGAGCAAAGGTTTTAAGTTTTTTAGTTCATATGTGCTCGTGCCAACGCAGCGATGACAGACTGCAATGCCGTCTGCCCAAACAATCAACTCAAACAATCTCCTAGCAGAATTTTCATCAGAAAACATATCAAACAGTTCAAGTAAAGTTACTCCTTCCCTAAATGATTTTCTTGGTGATTTTTTGTTCGCTAAATTCCAATAACAGACATTTGTCTGTTATAATGCTGATTCATTCACCAAACACCATTTCGAATCATGGCATACACAAAACCTGGAGTTACAAGAAATCGCATCTACCAGTTCATGCGAAAACGCCTGCTGGAAGGCAATCCTCCGACAGTGCGCGAGGTCCAAAAAGCTTTTCGGATGCGGGCGGTTCAATCTGCAAAAAGCCATTTGGATGCGCTCGTTCAAGAAGGACTGCTGCTCAAACAGCCAGGCAAAGCACGCGGCTACCAACTTCCCACAAAACACCGAATGGGCGCCCTCGCGCCAGTCGTTGGAAAAGTGCCAGCCGGGCCCTTCAACATTGCCGTCGAAGACATTGAGGGCTATATCCCGGTCCAGTCTTATTCATCGGAGCAGACGATTTTTGCCTTGCGCGTCTACGGAGACAGCATGATTGACGCCGGAATTTTTGACGGTGACATCGTGCTCGTTCGTCATCAGTCAGATATTCACCAAGGTGACATCGTAGTCGCCATGATCGATGACGAAACAACTGTAAAAGAATTTCGACGGGCAGATGGCCGCGTCGAGCTGCATCCACACAACAGCCGTTATGAAGTTCTCATGCCGGACATTGAAAACCTGCAGATTCTTGGAAAAGTCATTGAAGTTCGACGTTATCTGGAAGACATCGGTTTTATAGAGGCAGACATCAATGGCTAAGGTTGAACTGCAGCCGCTGTCAAGACTTCCTGAACCATTTCTGACGAAAGAACCGCAATGGACTCTCGAAGAAATGTCAGGAAGGCTGATCGAGATTTCAGAACCTCATCCGACTGCTTCACTGAGTTTCGCATTTCTGCTCGTCCAAGAAGTGCAGACAGCTGGGTTCAACGCTGCCTGGGTCGGCGCCTTGAACAGCTGCTTTTATCCGCCTGATGTTGAAAAAAATGGCATCGACCTGCGTAATTTTCCAGTATTGCGCCTGATGAACGCGCAAGACATGGCAAGAGCTGCCGAGACACTGCTGCGCTCCAGCGCGTTTCGATTGATACTGCTTGACCTTGGCCGAAATCATTTGCTGCCGGCCGGACGTCTGACTCAACTCAACGGTTTGACTCGAAAACACAATGCCTGTGTTCTTTTTCTCACCGAAAAGCAATCCTTCAGCCAATCAGTCAGTCCCCTCGTATCTTTGCATGCCCAAGTCTCCCGCAAACGGATTGAAGACGGGCAATTCCTATGCCAGATTCATGTTCACCGCGATAAGCGACGCGGCAGGAAATGGATTCGGCAAAAACTCTTTTCCGGCGTAGATGGATATTATTGACCGCCAGCTTCAATGGATTCTCGCCTTTCCCAACAAGTTCGGATTGCATGTGTCAGTGTCTCTGATTTTCATCTCCAGCTGGCAGTTCGCCGGCTTCCTGCCAATTTTGACCGACCGGTCGCACTGGTCGACCGAAACGACAGTCGATCAACAGTCTGGGCTGTTGATCAGCGCGCCTCAAAAAAAGGAATTTTTCCAGGTCTGCGCTATGTGAACGCCGTCGCACTTTGTCCTGAACTGCATGCAGTTTCTCCGCATCCTCAGGAGATTGATCTCCTCCACCAGCGACTGATTCGTCATCTTTTGTTATTCAGTCCTGAAATTGAACCTGTATCCGAACTGCCCGGCGCCTATTACCTTGATGTCAGCGGCATGAACCGCTTAGAGCCTGACCTGAACGCCTGGGCGCAGCGTCTGCGGGATGCCTTGTTTGAAAAGGAGCAGTTGAAAGCAGACATCGCCATTGGATTTACCCGCTTTGGAGTTCTCGCTGCAATTCACGTGAACTCTCCGATCACTGTGTTTGATTCGATTTCAAAAGAACTCGATACTGCGTTTTTGATGCCATTGACCAAGCTGAACCTGCCATCGAAACCGATCAAAGAACTCAGCAATCTCAGAATCCACACGGTGGGTGAATTAAGGTCACTGCCCGAATGGGAAGTCAGAGCCAGATTCTCAGAAGAACTGTATGAACTGATTCGCAAAACAAAGTCAACTGACGGGAAAGTACGTGGAATCCGCCTTCCAAAACACTACGCTGCAAGCGCTGACTTGGATTATGCAGAAAGCAATGTGGAGCAGATGCTGAAGATCATTCAGCGGATCTGGACTCCATTGCTGGAAAAAATGGATGAACTCTCACAGGGTGTGGGAGAGATTCACGTCCGAATGAAGAAAGACATCCATGGATTCTGCCGTGCCCAGTTAAAGACATCAGAGCCGACACTGAACGAACTGATTCTAGTCGATCTTCTTCGTTTGCGACTTGATTCGATGAAATTGCAAGAGGGGATCACTCAAATCGCAATTCGGCTTATTCCAGGTCCGTTGCCTGATCCTCAGCAGGGTCTTTACCAATATTTCACGAAGTCTGAACATAACCTTCGTGCTGCGAATCGGGCGCTCGCACGCGTACGCGCTGAATTCGGAGCAGATCAAGTTCTGATTGCCAAATGCCAGGATTCACATTTGTCCGAAGAGTCCTATCAGTGGAAACCATTGGACAGCTTGCGAGAACATGCTCCTCAACCTCAAAGACATGCATCCATCATCCGACGCGCGCTTGATCATCCCATGCGCATTGCCACACCTCGGCGAGCTTTGCTGCAGCATGTTTTCGGCCCATACCCCATCTCTGGATTTTGGTGGCGGAAAACATTGATTCGTCGCGATGATTATTTTGTAGAGAGTCAGGTCGGCAGCGTCCAGTGGATTTTTTATGACCATGTCAGCCGACAATGGTATGCACGAGGATTCATTCAGTAATCGCCGATGTCTGTCAAGAATTCGTACACACCTTTATGGTGCAAAAGCTATTACTCGTTTCTAGAAGGCGCCAGTTCGCCTGAACAATATGTCAGCGAAGCGGCAAAACTCGGACTAAAGTCCATCGCAGTCACCGACCGGGATGGGTTTTACGGTGTCGTAAAAGCCTACGAAGCTGCACTTGAACACGATATCCATCTGATCATTGGCTCAGAAATTACAGTCAAAGATCCCGGTCTTCCCACATTCAGCATTCTATTGCTCGTTCAAAATCAGCAGGGATACTCAAATCTCTGCAGATTGATTACTCTTGGCCGAAGACGATGTGCGAAAGGCAGCAGTGAAGTTACATCCAAAGAGTGCTGCATGCATGCGGAAGGACTGTATGGGATATGGCTGCCCCAAGGCATCAGCGCTCTCGAAAAACAGGAAGCCGAGAATGTTTTTGGTGCAATGAAACTGGCTTTCAATGACCGCCTGCTGATCATGATCTGCCGTCATAATCGACCGCAGGAACCCCTTCTTGAAATCCGTTCGAAAAACTATGCGAACCATTACGGAATCCGCACTGTAGCGGGAGTCGAAGTTCTCTACCACCAAAAAACTCAGCGGCCGATTCAAGATGTTCTGACCTGCATTCGGCACAGTCAAACTTTGTCAGAAAGTAAAGACCTGCTAAAGCCAAATGCTCTTTACGGCCTTATGGGAACCGATGAATTTGAACGGCTGTTCGCAGATGATCCAGCTTCGGTCGAAGCAACGATGGAAATTGCCGAAGGGTGCAAATTCAGACTGGATGAAATCAGGTATGCATATCCTGCCGAAGTGGACTCGATTGAGACAACTGTAAATGAACAGCTGCGGGAACTGACTCGAAAGGGTGCTTTGTACAGATATTCGGGCGAACCGCCTCAGAATGTAACAGAGCAGCTGGAACGGGAACTGCACCTCATTGAAGACTTGAATTACGGCAGCTATTTTCTGACGATGCACCGAATTGTGCGATGGTGCAGACAAAATAACATCATGTGTCAGGGACGAGGCTCTGCCGCGAATTCTGCCGTCTGTTTCTGTCTTGGCATCACGCAAATTGATCCGGTCGACATGAACCTGCTTTTTGAGCGGTTCCTGTCACGCGAACGAGATGAACCTCCAGATATTGATTTAGACATTGAACATGAACGGCGTGAAGAAGTGATTCAGCATGTGTACAGCACCTACGGACGAGACCATGCGGGCATGGTTGCGGTTGTAATCCGTTATCGAATTCGATCAGCGGTCCGAGATGTTGGCGCCGCTCTTGGCATTCCCATCAACGAGCTGCTGCGAATTTCAAAAATTATTGATTCCTATGGGTTGATCAGTGCGGAAGACCTGACCAAAGCAGGTCTGGATCCTGCGACCCGCAGCTGTCGCCTGCTGATTGTGCTGGCAAATGCCATACTCGACTTTCCTCGGCACTTATCCATTCATCCTGGAGGTTTTGTGTTTACAACGGGGAGAATTGATGAACTTATTCCAGTAGAAAATGCGACCATGCCGAATCGAACCGTCATCCAGTGGGAAAAGGATGACTTAAAGACCATGAAGATCTTCAAGGTGGATCTCTTAGGACTTGGCGCTCTCACTCAACTGCACCAATGCTTTGATCTTCTTTCGCAGCATCGCAATCTTCATTTATGCATGCATTCAATTCCCAAAGATGACGAGCAAGTGTTCGAAATGTTGCAGAAAGCTGATACCACGGGAGTCTTTCAAATTGAAAGTCGAGCCCAGATGAGCATGCTGCCGAGATTGAAACCCAAGCAATGGTACGATCTGGTTGTTCAGATCGCGATCGTACGTCCCGGCCCAATTTCCGGGAACATGGTTCATCCTTATCTTCGCCGCCGTTCAGGAGAAGAACCGACCGTATATCCACATCCATCTCTCGAACCCGTTCTTGGGAAAACTCTCGGGATTCCAATTTTTCAGGAACAGGTGATCAAGCTGGCAATGGTTGTGGCAGATTACCAGCCGGGAGAAGCCGATCAACTGCGACGTGATATGGCAGCGTGGCGCAGAGTGGACCGTTTGGAGCAGCATCGGGAAAAACTCATCTCTCGCATGATGAAGAAAGGCATCGAAAAATCATTTGCAGAACAGGTATTCAATCAGATTCGAGGTTTTGGAGAATACGGTTTTCCCGAATCACATTCTGCAAGCTTCGCATTGATTGCCTATACCGCTTCTTACCTGAAATGCCATTACCCTACGGAGTTTGCATGTTCACTTCTTAATTCACAGCCGATGGGCTTTTACTCACCTGCCACAATCATAGAAGATGCGCGTAGACACGGAGTTCAGATTCTTCCAGTTGACATACGTTTTAGTGAAAGAAACTGTACCATTGAACTGTGTCACGAAAGTAAAGGTGGCTATGCACTACGGATTGGGTATCGGTATATCAAAGGACTGAATCACAAAGATATCGAAACCCTGCAACATGCTCGTTGCGACGTTCAATCGATTGAAGAGCTAGTGCAGGAAACAGGAATCTCAAAAGCAGGCATCCAAAGACTTGCAAAAGCAGGCGCACTTCGAGGCCTAGCCGCCAATCGCAGAACTGCGCTGTGGCTCGCCCATGGCGTCAGTCAACAAAAAGAAGTATTTCCTCCCCTTCTTAGCTGTGTTCAATTCGAGGATTTAGACGCGAGAGAAGCCACTGCCTGGGATTATCAAAATACTGGGGTGAGCACCTACGGTCACATACTTGTGCACTACCGTGATCAACTCCTTGCACAAAAACTGCCGGATGCCAAAACCGTAAACAGCCTGGAGGACGGCGCCCGCGTGCGTTATGTTGGCGCAGTCATATGCAGACAGCGGCCAGCGAGCGCTTCCAGAGTGGTTTTTATGACGCTGGAAGATGAAACAGGATATGTCAATGCAGTTTTCTGGCCGCGGTGTTTCGAGCGTTATTCAATATTGGCCAAAACGCTCTCATTATTGGGAGTAGAAGGCACTCTGCAAGTAGCAGAAAATGTGGTCCATCTAATTGTCGACCATGTCTGGAAACCCGATGACAACCTCGTATGGAAGGACTTTAAATCCAGAAATTTCCATTGAATTGATGTAAGTGAGGCAAAAGTTGTTGGACAATGAAGGCAGAAGATGCCGGCGGCGCCTGCGCAGTTTTGTCGCCGATCGCGGGCTTGATGACAATAAATTACGTAAAGTGCTGAACAATAATGAAGTCACGCCAGTGATTAACACGCGGGAGTCTGCAAATCTGTTGGTTCGTCAACAGGCAAAATTCGGGCGATTCTGATCAGAATGGTGCATACACTCAGTGTAATGTCGTGCCTTTAGCTGTTCGTCATCCAATCCTGAGCCGAACTCATGCCAGTCAGGTGTTTCCTATGCTGTCGATTTGCAATTCCAAGTTTTTTGGAACGACAAATCCAAGTGTCTTCTGGTCGAGCTGCTTGCGTTTGAGTAGTTGACTGGCTTCTAACTTCATCAGGTCACTTCGAGCTGTTGCATAGGCGCAGTCATGACTCGTTCGATGCGACCGAATCGTATAGGTATGATTTGGATGCTGCAAAGCATGACTGAGCAGAGCGAGCTGTCTGTAATTGAATGGCATTCTGTTCAGTTTTGATTCGATTCGGCGAATTTCATTCTGTCGCTTCTCTATGTACTTCTCGAGTTGGTCGATCGCCCGACAGATCACGTTCAATTGATGATGCATAAAGTACGTGAGATCATTCTCATCGGTTTCTACATATTGGAATGCGTAACCATACTTAGCAGGCGCTTTCTTTATGATCTGGCTGATTGAAGTGAACGCGAGAATGTCGTAACCTGACTGCAAAACTGAATGATAAAAGATCGCCCGTGCTACCCGTCCATTTCCATCAACAAATGGATGATCATAGCCAATTATGAAATGCATGATAATTGCTCGCAGAACTGGATGAATAAACTGTCCTCCATTCTCACCTGATTCATTCGCAAACTTGATCAGCGCCTTCATTCTTTGAGGCAATTGTTCGGCTGGCGGCGGTCTGTGGAAGACTCTTCCGTATTCGTCCCCTACATGAATGCGTTTTTCACCTGGAATTTGAATGCGGCCCGGGGAATCTGGATCGTCTAACGTTTTTTCTGTTAGAGTTTTATGAAGATTCAAAAGTCTCTCGATGGTTAATGGTTCTGACCGATGTTTCTCAATCTGTTTAATCGCAAGATAATTGTTAACAATCATTCGTTCATCTTTGTTATGCGGCCTTCGACCCGACCGTAACATTTCACTTGCGACTTCTCGGGTTGTTGAAGCACCTTCAAGCTGACTCGAGGTTATTGCTTCTTCAATGAGCGATGAAATCAAATATCGATTTTTTGTGGCTGCACTTAGCGTCCTGGAACCTACACTGATAAATCCATTCGCTTTGCTATCGATAACATGAAGACTTCTCAATGTCTCGTCTGTCAGCACATAATTGAATTGGTCGTCGTTTTTGTCGTAAACAGGCAGCATTCTGCGTGCGGACATTCTGTTGAGCCTAATCGCCAGCCACCACTGCTCCCTATTGAAGCCATTTGGCGGCTCCTTATATCTAACTTTATCCCAGTGATAGTATTTTTGCGGTTTCTGTATTAACAATTTCAATAGATTCGGCCAGACATCAGGGTCTTGGCCGTACTTTTCCATCAAGTGCTTAAACTTTGGGGCGACAGGAACTTTTCGCATTGTTACAACGAATGATCTGTATATGAATGGACCGAAGGTCGGTAAAATGAATCTCTACGGCAAATATGTGCTGTAGTTTCTTCAAAATTACTGAATCAGTTAATTTGTGTTCAAAAAAATCGGAAGAAAATTAATAGAAATCAATCAATATCTATCAATATCTATCAATATAAGATTAATTGATAGATAATTCAAGATTAGTAACTCAGCAATAGAATATTTTTTGAACATCTTTTGAAGAATTGAATAATTTGAAACTTGGCCATGACTCGTCGGAAACCAGTTAAATTTTGACGAATTTGAGGGCTGGAAGTGTTGGTTTTTCGCGTAAGGATTGCCGAACGGATGCGTGTCAGGCCAGTAGATTGAATAATAGACATACCATTCTCTGAACCATTAGAATGCCCACGGCAAATTTTTTTGGGTCCACAGAACGATTTCGCATGCTTAGTTGTGCGAACAAGGCGTGAATCTGATCGAAGCAAGGAGGGTGTTTGCGCGCATTTCGTTGAATTTTATTCAATCAGGACAGGTTTCAATCGGTTGCTGAGCGCGTTTTCCGGCTACAGCGCGGATCAGGGTACGGTTTGCCGGTTATGGCGACTGTGATGCCTGCCGGATGAGTGATGGCTACAATGGCAAACTGCGCGTCGGCTGCGCGCCGTTTAAACTCATTGTAAAACGACCGCGCTACGTCGTCGGTGTTCTTGGTCAGACGCAGATAATAAAGCAACAGATGCGCGTTGACGTTCTCGGGCCCGTGCCCGGTGCGGATGCGGCATCAGCCTTCTTTCAAAATGTTGGCTTCATCCAGTCTGCGATGAACAGCGGCCAGTCTCGCACCACCTGGCGCACCAGCAACGCCAGCGTCTGCGTGTCTAGATTCGGAATCGGCTCAAGACCCACAGACTGATTCGTGATCAGATACAGGCGACCGATGCCAGCCTAGCCATTCGTCTCGAGCCTTGCTTTTCAGCGCGGCGGCATAAATTGCACTCAATGCAACCCATAGGCCTTGCAAAACTGTAGCATAAAGCGCACTTTTGCCGATCTTGTACGATGCTCCAAGATAGTGATTCTCGCGCATCAGTGCCAAAAACTCCGACTCCTTGTCGCGTTTGACCGCTTTAACAACCAGCTTCGATAAATCCATCTTCCACCAATTCAGTTCAACTCTAGATGGTTGAACTACATGCGATTCGATGACAAATGTCCAGCTTCCAATGCAAATTAATTCATATCAAGCAGCTCGCTTGACAATAAATTAGCCCTGCACTCAACGGCAATACAGTGGAAATGCTCAACCAATCTAAATAAAATCATTCCAAATTAATATCTCCAAGAACTCGCCTGCCCGACTAGGGGCGAGTAGTTGCGAGTTAATGATATTTAATTTGAAAATACTGTATCGCCTCAGCTTTGGTCCAATTTCCCCTTTGTAAATTCAAACGAGGTTCTGCGATAGCAATTGAGACAGCTTCCAAAATATCAATTGCTATTGGCATCGAAACACTCAGGCCTTTTTTTCCTTAGTTAGACCGTTTTGATTGGTTACTGCTCTGGTGCCAAACCAAGAGAATCTGTTCCAACGCTCTGCCAAATGGTCAGACAAATGAACTTTTAATCGCCCAAATAATCTTCCACCTTTTTCAGCTTGCCCGACATAAACTAAATCAAAGTCATAGTAAAGCGCATAAATTCCTCGTTGATATCGAAAATCAACTGCATTTTCTTCATCATCTCGTTTTTCCGCTCCTAATAACTGTCCGCCTCTTTTCGCTATACCCCAATCGACATGCTCAACCGCCCAATATACGCCGTATGATTTGATCATGATTCAATCCCTCTCTAGATATTCAATAGAGTCAAATAGTTAGGATGTTATAGCATGTTGTTCTGGTCGAACAAATGAATTCAGTTGACCAAGGAAGGTGAATGTATGTTCAGCCTAAAGTCTGGACAAGATGAAAATTAGTCTATTCAGACAGTTACAATTTGAAAAATAACCTGAACATGTAGTAACCAACAAATTCAATCAAAAACTGACCAATCACGGCAGCAGTGAATGTATACATCTTTTTCATACATTCGAGGCGATGCCCAGAATCATGTATGTTTCAAAGCAAACTATGAGATTATCAACTCAGAAACCTTATTCAAGATATGTTCTCCTATCGTAGCTATACAGTTAGATTGTTCTCGTTCGCCAAATTAACACCGGTCGCGCTTAATGCCATACACAATCGTTCAAGAATTCGCTGATTGTATAAAGCAAGCAGGTCTCTTGAAACTTTCGTGCATGAAAACATGTTAAAAGGAACAGTTGTGATCATTACAGTTCAGAAGAATAAATATTCGCCGCCTGCTTGTATTTTCAAAAAAGAAGGAGGAATTTTAGACAATTTTGTCAAATTCGAAAGAAGTAGATGCTAAATCATCAGTAGCTTCCCCCTGTTTCGAGAAGCGCGAGTCATCGTGTCAATTTTGACGATGAAGTGCAAAATGCCAATTGAAAGTCCAACATTATCCGTAAATCTACGTCTTTTTCCTATGATGAAAATTCCTGCAATTCGTTCAAACCATGACAAATCATTGGGGAGTGCGTATGCCTCGTACAAATGAGAAAGCATTTAATTATGCATTGGCTGAAGTTCTTCGAAATAAACATCCTTTATGGAAGGAAAGTTTGTCTGCTGAGCGATCGCGGGTCATTCAAGGCGTTCGCAGTAAATCTCCAGACATAATCCTGTCGTTACCAGGCTGTTCACCGGTGGTGGTTGAAATTGAATTCATGCCCGCAACAACTGTTCAGAGCGATGCAAAATCACGCTTAGGAGATGTACTTTCTGACAACTTACAACCAATTGAACACTGTATCGCACTGCGCGTCCCGAATGATCTCAGTAGAGTTTCACAGCATATGCTTGCATCCTCAATTGAAAATTCAACATTTAGCTATTGCCTTTTTTCCATTCTTAATGAAAATCATCATGAACGTTGGCCTAATCAAGGCTGGTTACAGGGTGGAATTAATGATGTTGCCTTATGCATGGAAGCGATAGCCCTAACAGAATCCTTAGTGATTCGGAGCACCAAAATTTTGGAATCAGGAGTTGCTCAGGCCGCGGCCATTCTCTCTACAACATCAGAAGATGTCCAGTCAGCGATTGCAAAGCAGCTCTGCCAATCTCCGGGTGAACAAACAAACCGAATGGCAGGTGCAGTTATTGCAAATGCAGTAATCTTTCATTCGCGCATTGAAGGCACGCAGGGTGTCGCAACATTGAGTAGTCTAGAGAGTCTATCTGGTTTATCCAAGCGAAAAATTCTACATTGTTGGCTGTGGATTGTTGTGAATGTGAACTATTGGCCAATTTTCAAAATTGCCTCAGACTTATTGGACAAAATTCCGACACGAGAGGCAGCATTGGTTTTAAATTCGCTGCATAAACTAGCCGACAGTCTGACATTTATCGGCGTAACTGGGCTCAATGACTTATCTGGTCGGATGTTTCAGAAGTTAATTTCAGATCGAAAATTCTTGGCTACATTTTACACATTGCCTGTTTCAGCCGCGTTTCTTGCTGAACTGGTGGTATCTCGACTGAAAATAGATTGGAAGGATGCTGAGACTGTCAAATCCCTTAGAGTTGCAGATTTCGCCTGTGGCACAGGTACATTGATCGCCGCCTTATATCAGGCGATTGTAAGTCGATTTCGTCGGGAAGGAATGGATGATCGAAAAATTCATTCAGAAATGATGGAGAACGCACTGTTTGCATTTGACATTATGCCTGCTGCAACTCATTTAACTGCATCAACCCTTTCGAATATGCATCCTAGCGTGCCTTTCGTCACTACAAGAATTGTAACCATGCCGTACGGGTACGATTTGAATCAGATTCCCCACATCGGGTCACTGGAACTACTCAAAAATGAACACGTACGATCCCTGTTAAGTCTCGGGAGACACCAATTGGCAGGACGAAAAACGGACGGTACAGACCAAATTTCAAACAGTCCTGCGGAAATTGTGATGAATAGTGAAGTTGACCATGATGTAGATATTCCGCATGAAGCGTTAGACATAGTCATTATGAATCCACCCTTTACGAGTCCAACGAATCATGCGATTGCCAATGTTCCGATTCCATCATTTGCAGGATTCAGCACTCAAGGTGATGAGCAACGCGGGATGAGCAATCGGCTAAATGAACTTAAAAAGTTTCTGACACAGCCAGCAGGACATGGCAATGCTGGTTTAGCATCTAATTTTATTGATTTAGCCCATGTAAAGTTGAAACCAGGTGGGTTACTCGGACTGGTTTTGCCAGCGACGTTTGTAGCGGGGAGTTCATGGAAGAACGCTCGGAGATTGTTGAACGACAATTACCAGGATATAGCAGTGATTTCGTTAACCAGTGTTAGGAAGACTGAGGGAGCATTTTCTGCAGATACTGATATGGCGGAAGTGCTCCTCATTGCGAAAAAAACTCAAGGTGATTCTAAGGAAATATCCAATCGAAAATCCAGCGTATCTCCGTCGTTAATTCAGTTCGTCAACTTGAGAAATCGACCTTCAAATCATGTGGAGGCGTACGAACTGGCAAAATTTGTCAATCAAAACCGTGGTAAATTTGGTGATGGTCGGGTGTTGTTAGGCAGTGGAGAGAGCAATGGCACTTTTCTCAACATGCCGGGATTTAAATCAGGTTATGCAGGACTGTCGGATTCGAGTCTCGCAAGGTTCATGTTATCGCTGTCGCAGGGAAATTTTCTTTCAACCCGTACAAATGAAGTTTTTTCCTTGCCGATCATCAATCTAGGCTCCTTGGGCAAACGAGGGATTGGGCACCGAGACCTTACCGGCAAAAGCGGTAATAAACCTCGCGGCCCCTTCAATCAAGTGCCCTTAATTTCTGGAGGTGTTCCTACTTATCCTACACTATGGCGCCACCATACAAACAAAGAAAGATATCTTTATGTTGAACCTGATTATGAATTGCAGACGAGGCCAGGGTTAGAAAACCAAGCTGCCGAAGTTTGGAAGAGAAATGCAACGAAGCTTCACATGAATCTCGACTTTGGTCTAAATTCGAATAGCCTTGCGGCGTGCTTAACCTTCGAAAAGTCGTTGGGAGGACGAGCTTGGCCAAATTTCATACTAGACGACCCCCGATATGAGAAATTTGCAGTTCTTTGGTTTAATTCAACTCTTGGATTGATGAGTCACTGGTGGGAAGGTACTAAACAACATCTTGGAAGATCTATAGTCACGATAAGTCGATTGGCTTCATTGCTCACAATTGATCCGCGTAACTTCGACGATGTCAAGTTAGCGAAAATTGATGAGATATTTGAAGAGTTTTCCAAATCAAAATTTTTACGAGCCAGTGAATGTTTTAATGACAGCAATAGAATCGCTTTGGATAAAGCCTTGCTGGTTGAGCTGCTCGGTTTACCTGAATATTTGTTGGACGATTTTAAAGTAATCCGAAACCAATGGTGCGCAGAGCCTAAAGTTCACGGAGGACGACGAAAATCTTAAAATGCAACCCAGAAAATCGAAATTACATATGCGCCTTAAAATTCGTCTCTGATTCAGATCGAAATATTGATCAGGATCACTGATCGTCAGTTTTCTTGGCGCGAGGATGCGCACGATCATATTCTTTGGATAAATGGCCATAATCCAAGTGAGTATAGATCTGAGTGGTTGAAAGACTGGAATGGCCAAGCAATTCCTGCACCGCGCGAATATCGCTGCTTGAAGCCAATACATGCGTTGCAAATGAATGTCGAAGCATGTGAGGATGCACGCGCATCGGAATGCCCTGTTCGACTGCACGAACTTCGATTCGATTCTGTACGGTCCGCGTGCTCATCCGACTGCCTCGATTTGATACAAATAGAGCCGTTTCCCCCTGCGCAGCCCAACTCTGTCGCCTGCGATACCAGTTCTTCAGGGCTTCTATAGCTTTTGAGCCAACGGGCACAATTCGTTCTTTCGATCCTTTCCCCGTCACTCGCACCATTTTTCGGCGGAGATCGACATCATGCAAATTCAGACCGACCAGCTCCTGCAGCCGAATTCCAGATGAATAAAAAAGTTCCAATATCGCTCGATCCCGAATTGAGATCGTGTCGTCGCCAGATACTTCAACCAATTTCATGGCTTGTTCCGCAGTAAGAAACTTCGGAAGTTTTTTCGATGACTTTGGAGCAGTTACATTTTCAAAAGGATTGATTTGGACCTGCTTCTCTCGCATCAGATATCGATAAAAAGTACGCACGGCTGCCAGCATGCGACTTATGCTCTGGCCGGATAATCCTCTACGAAAACACTGCCCTGCAAATTCTCGAGCGTGTCTCGAAGTAATCTGACTCCACGAATCCAAATCGCGTCCAATACGAAATTCGTCGAGCCGAATCAGTTCTCTCTGGTAGTTGGAGACGGTGTGAGGAGACAGTCTGCGTTCGTAGCTGATATGATGGACGAACTTCTCTATGCAGGGGTCAATGTGTGTGTCGTCGGCGCTCATGCTCAGTTCAAATTTAATTCCCCGCGAAACACGTATGTTGCAGGACCGCTCAGTATGACTGGACAACCTTCTCCTTTCCAGCGAACATTCAATTCTCCTTCGGCCATTCTGACTGTTACGTCTTCATTGAGCAATCCTTGGCAGCAGCCTGCAACTGCTGCAGCGCTGGCACCTGAACCACAGGCATACGTTTCACCCACTCCGCGTTCAAAGACTCGCAATCGGATTAGGTCGCCCGATTCGATTTCCATAAATCCTACATTTGTTTTTTCTGGGAATCTGGGATGTGATTCAATGTAGGACCCAATTTTCTCAACATTTGCTTCATCAACGTCTGATACTGTGATAACGGCGTGTGGGTTGCCCAAAGACAATGCAAAAAATTCCAACGGCGAACCATAAACTTCAATAGAATAAAGTTTCTGTCTTGACTCGGCAGAAAATGGAATTTCAGTTGGCTCAAAGCGCGGAACACCAATCTGCACCGAGACAAGATTCTGGCTGATGGTACACACCATCTCGTCTTTTGACGTATTCAGAACAATCTCGTTATTTTTCGAATAATCAAGATCATGCAGCAATCGCGCTACACATCGAGCACCGTTTCCACACTGGTCCGATTCTGATCCATCTTGATTGAATATCTGAAAATCGAAACAATTTTCGCCATCGTCGCTCTTATTCACGAGTAAAATTTGATCACACCCAATTCCCTTATTTCGATGTGCGATTCTCTGCGCTTGACGACGGGAAATAGACACTTTTTGTTCGAATCCATAGATAATGACGAAATCGTTTCCCAACGCATGCATTTTTATGAAATTCACTGCCAGTTCCTTTTAAAAAAATGACAGGTTCAGAATGAAAGAAAGTCGAGTTGAAAAATTCATAGAGTTATTGCATTCATTTCCGCCTTGGCTTCGAAAAACCATCGGTGGAGTTCTAGTCGTATTGGGAATTTTTGGATTTTTACCCATTGTTGGATTCTGGATGATCCCGCTGGGATTGGTTGTCTTGTCGGCCGATTACAGATTCGCTCGTTTCATATACGTAAATCTGCGTTGGAACGCACGTCGTATTCGGCGATGGAAGCGTCAAAAGCCGCCTGATCGTTCTAGTATCTAGGCAGGTATTGCCTCCAGGAAAATCCACCGCTTCCATATACCACAAACGGAGGAACATTAATATTGCGTTTGTTGTATTCAATGGCGTTGCCATTAAAATCTTCCATCGTACCGCCTGCACATTCCACGACACAATGCCCGGCTGCTACATCCCACTCTGAAATCACTCCAAAATTCGGAAATAGATCAATCGCTCCTTCGGCAACCCGACAAAACTTATAGGAGCTCGACAATCGGAAAATCTGGCATTCAATGGATTGTTCTTTCAGTGTTTCAACGTATTTTTGAACTTTCTTGTTGCCACGAAATTTTGAAACGATCATTTTTACCGGATTCTCCGTAAACTCTCGCACTTGTATGGCTTCGATGGTCTTTTGCACTTCGTCAATACGATAAGCGCCCAACCCCGCAACTCCCCAATAGGTGATTTGTGCTACGGGACAGTGCACGACTCCTAGAACCGGTGCGGTTCCCTCAATGAGTGCGATGTTGACTGTAAACTCATCATCACCTCGAATGAAGGCCTTGGTGCCGTCAATTGGGTCAATCAACCAATAGTGACGCCACCTTGAACGATTTGAAAAATGCGGCAGCTTCATCTCTTCCGATACAATGGGCAGTCGTGGTTCAAGTTCTTTTAGGCCACTTACGATGATGTCGTTGGCGGCAATATCCGCGTCAGTTACCGGACTGTTGTTTGACTTGTTTTCTATTCCGAAATCGGACCGAAAATAGCGTAGAATTTCCGCACCGGCAGACACGGAAATATCAACGACGTTTTCGATCAGCTGATCAAGTTTGGGTATATAGGAAGAGGACATGCGAACGAGTCGCCTTAATTTAATTTGATTATCAATTATACTTTCGCTAGCAATCTCATCATGCATAATCTTGTCTTTGCACCTCAATCTTAGTCCATTGCAATTCGCCTGAACCAGTTCTGCGTTAAAATCAGAAATTTGATGACCCAACCGTCACTAATTCAGAAGTTTCAAGAAAATCGACAGTTGGCTGGTCTGCCACCGGATATTGCTCAAGAAAGTACGTTTCGGGAATTTTGCTATCTGCACGACCAAATTGTGCAAAATCATCGGCAGTCTCAACTCTTTCAGAGGATTTTCAAAAAGAAAAACCGAGCGGTTGAAGGTCTTTACATTTGGGGTGGTGTCGGCCGCGGAAAAACTTACATGATGGACCTGTTTTTTGAATCGGTTCCGATTACAGCGAAGCATAGAATTCATTTCCATCGATTCATGCAGTACATTCACCGCAAACTGAAGGAAAAGCGCAGCCTGAGGTCGCCCCTCTCGATCATTGGAAAAGAGTACGCAAGAGATGTCCAGCTTCTCTGTCTGGATGAATTTTTTGTGCTGGATATCGGTGACGCAGTCATTCTGGCCAATTTAATTCAAGCGCTGATTGACAACGGGGTCGTGTTGGTGATGACATCCAATACAAAGCCTGATGACCTCTATAAAGGCGGCATACAGAGAGACCGGTTTTTGCCAGCGATTCGACTGATCAATGCTCACCTGAACATCGTCAAGATTGCAGATGGCATCGACTATCGATTAAGGGAACTTGCGGGAAGAACCCTATTTCATGACAACCTCAACGCAGCATCTCAAAATGCAATCTCCGAAGAGTTTCAGCGTTTGAGCAAGAATCAGGAAACAAGCTCGCGGCCGCTGGAGATTCTAGGACGGGCCATTGAAGTTGTTCAGCGTACGGAGCAGGCAGTCTGGTTTGACTTTGTCCAAATTTGCGACGGGCCTCGATCAAAGGCCGATTACATCGAACTTGCCAATATCTATCGCACAGTAATGATTTCAAACATCCCACTTCTAACCTGGGAATACGAAAATCAGGCTCGACGCTTTATTGAATTGGTTGATGAATTCTATGATCACGGCGTGCACCTGTTTGCAACCGCTGCCGCAGGCATCGACTCGCTTTACACTGGAAAACGCTTGGTCAGGGAATTTCAGCGCACCTCGAGCCGTCTGCATGAAATGCAAACGGACCGCTACCTTTCATGCACGCACTGCGGGTAAACCAATCAGAATTGAAAATTTACTCTGCTGCGGGATCAGGGTTCCGCAGATCATCAAAATTTTCTCAACTTGGCTATGAATCACCACAAACAGAGCGAAGCAAATTATGAAATCACCTAACATTCTGATTTTAATGGCAGATCAACTTGCCCCGCATTACACGGGCACGTATGGTCACCCAGTTGTAAAAACACCCAACATCGATCAGATCGCGGAAGTCGGTGCGAGATTTGATGCGGCTTACACCGCCTTTCCTCTGTGTGCGCCGAGTCGTTTTTCGTTTATGTCCGGGCAGCTGCCGTTCAGAATCAAAGCATATGACAATGCTGCCGAATTTTCGTCCGCAATTCCAACATTCTGTCATTACCTGACCCGAATGGGCTACCACAGCTGCCTGTCTGGGAAAATGCATTTCGTCGGTCCAGATCAGCTTCACGGTTTTTCTGAGCGGCTGACAACCGAAATTTACCCCGCTGACTTTGCATTCACACCTGACTGGAGCAATGCAGACCGACGCATTGACGAGTGGTACCACAACATGGACAGCGTCAATGAAGCAGGTGTGGCGGAAATGACATTTCAACTGGAATATGACGATGAAGTCGGATTTTGGGCAATTCGGAGACTATACGAATATGCTCGAAATTCTGACGAAACTCCATTTCTCATGGTGGCTTCGTTCACACATCCACATGACCCTTATGTTTCACGGTCGCGATGGTGGGATCAATACGATCACAGCACCATCGATTTGCCTGAATTAAGTCAGAATTCAGTCAATGCTGACCCTCACAGTCAGCGAATCATTTCTGGCATTCAGGCGGACGTTGAACCATCGACCGAGGAAACGGTATTGAATGCCCGACACGGTTACTACGCCAACACATCTTATTTTGATGACTGGGTGGGACAGTTCATTGACGCGCTCAAACGAACAGAACTATTTGATCGCACAATCGTCATCGTCACATCGGACCATGGCGATATGCTGGGTGAGCGCGGATTATGGTACAAAATGCACTTCTTCGAACAGTCGGTGCGAATTCCTCTGGTCGTCGCTGGACCGGGCATCCGGCACTGCACCATTCCCAGTTCATGTTCCAATATCGATCTGTTTCCCACATTGCTGGAACTCGCCGCAGACGGCTCGGATCGAATTCCTCAATTGGAGGATTCCATTGACGGCAACAGCCTGCATTCATTGCTCACGGATCAAAGCTCAGAGGACAGCTACGCAGTGACCAGTCAGTACTCTGCGGAATGTACGGCCCATCCAATGGTAATGATTCGGCGCGATGAATTCAAATACATCCACTGCCCAGCGGACCCACCGCTGCTTTTCAACCTGAAAGAAGACCGCCTTGAAATAAACAACCTGGCGCAGGACCCAAAGCACCAAGCATTGGTTCGATCCTTTCAAGCTGAAATTGAAAGCAAGTGGAATCTAGAGCAGGTCCGACAGGATGTCATTGAATCTCAACAGTCAAGACTGTTCATCCAGGAAACCATGAAACAGGCCTCCAACACGAGCTGGGACTTCCAACCCCGCAAAAACGCCGCAGAGCAGTATGTACGATCACATCGAGAACTGGACGACATCGCCGTCATGAGTCGATTTCCGCTATACTCGAAGACCTCGAAATAATAAGGAAACATCCCGAGTGCTCCGCGTTTTTCTCAAGCTTGACCATATCTTTCTGTTATTGCCTGAATGAATTGTGCTTTTGGCGTACTTGACACAGCTGCCTGTTCCAGTGAGCTGGAGGAAGCTTAGGCATTTCACAGTCGCGTTCGATTCTGAGCTGATCGTCCATCACAAAAGCTAATTCGACGAATGACCAAAACACTGCTCGTAACTGGCGGCAGTCGCGGAATCGGCGCCGCAATCTCAATACTGGCCGCGCGCAAAGGTTATGACGTCGCCGTCAATTACTTTCAGAATGAGACTTCAGCATCAGGTGTTGTGAGTCGAATTCAGGATATCGGCAGAAAAGCAATCGCTGTTCAGGCGGACATCGCCGATGAAAATCAAGTTCTTCAAATGTTTGAGCAAACTGACCGGGAACTGGGTCAGCTGGCGGCGCTTGTGAACAACGCGGGAATACTGGCGCCATTATCGCGGGTGGAAAACTACGATGTAGAACGTATCAGGAGAATATTCGACGTCAATGTCATCGGTGCGTTTCTCTGTGCTCAACAGGCAATTTTTAGAATGTCAGCTCAGCACGGCGGTCAGGGCGGCTCAATCATCAACATCTCATCCGGTGCAGCGCGCCTGGGGGCGGCAAACGATTACATTGACTATGCTGCTTCCAAAGGGGCAATTGATACGTTCACCATTGGATTGGCAAAAGAACTGGCACCAGACAGGATACGAGTCAACGCGGTCCGCGCCGGGTTTATCGATACGGACATGCACCAAAGTGTGGGAGGCGACGAAAGATTTGAAGCGCTGAGACACACAATTGTCATGCAGAGACGAGGTCGACCGGAAGAGATCGCGCAAGCTGTTCTCTGGCTGCTGTCCGATCAGGCTTCCTATTGCACTGGCACCATACTGGATGTCACAGGCGGACGTTGAATCAAAAAACCTCGTAAAAAGAAACTGTTCGTGAGAACGGCGTGATTTTCTCTGCCTTAGGACAGAGGTTCCAGACATTCGCGGATGATCTGCTGAAATCTGACCACATGCGGTTCCATTTTGGGTGATAAGGGTCCTGGATCATAGACGCCTGCTCGCATGTTTTTTGTCACCTGAGCACAAATTCCAAAATCTTCCTGAACAATCTGCCTGGCCCACTCAAAAGAATCATGACGTTCTTCATCGTTCAAACTTGAACAGTACCAAGCCCAATTTTTCGACCGGACGTGATTCGGGTTTTCTGATTCCACTCTTTCAGCTTTGAAAACTTTTTCCCCGAGAACCAGCTGCAGGCCTGGAAAGTGATAAATCCACATTCCTTTTTGTCCTCGCAGATTTCGGCCGCCTCCCCCGCCTCCATGTGTTACATCAAATACAACAGACCGACCTGAATTGGCGGAGTAAAGCTTCACCTTTCCGCCTGCAAGCGCTCTGCCCAGACGCGGATGAATCAAGTTCAGGTGATAGCCTTCAACGGTATTGTCACAATATGTTTTCCAATTCAGTTCGCCCGTCACCGTAAATTCACCTCGGTACTCGAGCTCTGACGGACATGCGAACTGATCGACTGCATTTGCGATATCTCCCAACCAGTCCAGCAGTGACCCACCCTTGTCTTCACTGATTCTCACAAAGACCAGGTCATTCCAAACTTCTGCCTGGATCTCTCGCAAACGAATTTCCTGACCGGAGTCATTGAGATTCCCGCCAAATTTCGGCGCACTCAGCAATCTGCCCTGATGATCGTAAAGCCACCCATGATAAGGACAGCGCACGGCGGAGACAGTGCCCAAGCCTTCGGGCAGCAGACTCGCGCCTCGGTGTCGGCAGACATTCAGATAAGCTCGAATAGTTCCTGCAGAAGATCGAATTGCGAAAACAGGCCATCCACTAATGCGGTCACAGATGTAATCGCCGCTGCTCGACAGCCCGCGGGCCGGCCCCAGCAGCCACCAGGCAGGTTTGAAAATCCGGTTTCGTTCGCGCTCGTAAATCTCCGGGCAGATGTACCATTCTGAGGCTAAACTGAGAATATCCGTCATCGTTGACTCTTGTGCAATACCTGCGAATTCGAAATCAGATGCCAATAAATTGTTTTCAGTTCAGCAAACGGGACGACTTAATTTGAACACAGCATCGAATATTTACGCCTGAATCGACCTAAGCAAAGTCAACATGGACAAAACCCAGATCATGCAGGCAAAATAATACTGTCTGCCAACTCTTAGTTCCAATTGAGCTGAATCTAAGCGGTAGAACTGGTCTCAATACCCTTTGAAGAATAGAAATCGGCGGCAAATTGAGTCGTTGATATAGCTTCCTATTCTTCCTGTCGTACCATGAGTACGCGAGGGCGCTAAAAAATTGAGCATCACGGACAAAATACCCATCATCGTCAGTCATGCTCCGCTTTCCCTCTAAGTACATTCGAACTGAAACATCTAGCCCGAATATCTCACCTCAATAATATAAAAAGGCTTCAACCATGGTAATATTTAAGTAAAAACAAAAACTAAACACACTATAAGTTAAAGCCCATGACTACACAATGTACGCCATTCAAAGCCATTTGTCAAATTCCCAATTCCGTCAAGTCGGTCGATTCGAAGCTGATTTTTCCAGCGGTGAACTTACCTCCGACGGCGTCCTTGTGGTCACTTCTCAGATGGTCCGGCAAACGCGTCTGTTTGAACGTATTGAGCAATATTCTGTCGACCATCGACAGCCGCAACGCATCTTGCATCAGTTAAACCCTATGACTGGACAGAGAATCTTAGGGCTGGTGCACGGATATGAAGATATCAATGATCAAGAGCAGTTACAAAAAAACTCATGAGAAGTAAGGGCTACTGGCTCCGCGTCGGATGTCGTCCGCCTCAGGGATAACCCTAGTGAAGTTCAGCTACACACCAGTGCGAGCCGCTGCTTCGCAGAGATATCAAAGCGTGAAAAAAGCAGGAGAATTGAATATGTGCACAAGACGTTGATGACCAGCAAACACTTAATCCAGCTGTTGTCCGTTTTTTACCGCTCAGGGCAGGAATTTGACCAAGGTAACAACAACGCCACCGACAACAACCATCGTCCAGCGAAGGTTATTGATCTTGTTCTCAAACAATTTCCGGTGTGAGTCGATATCCAATTTAAGCTCGGCGATATTCGATTTAAACTCGGTTCTAAGCGAATCGATATCCGATTTAAGCTCGGTTCTAAGCGAACCGATATCCGATTTAAGCTCGGCGATGTCCGATTTAAGCTCGGTTCTAAGCGAACCGATATCCGATTTAAGCTCGGCGATATCCGATTTAAACTCGGTTCTATGCGAACTGATATCGGATTTCGTTGCAAGATCGTCACGTCGAGCGACAACCACTTTCGCAATCGCTTCAGCTTGGCCTGGCTTGACCCCTGCATCTTTCAGCACCTGCGTCGTGCCGATTACTTCGATGTGATTCATTTAATTGACCTCCTTCAGTCAGTTTGTCTCCAGAGGCACTTCACCCTTCCAGGAATTTACCTCCCCCGGAAGGGTTTGTTTTTTGCCGCACAAATACAGCAAATCAGCGGGTCAATGAGGACCCGCTTCTGGTTTCACCCACAGTCAGGGGTGAAACTTTGTGGCGCTTGTTTTCTCAGCTGAGATTCACCGCATTCATACAGTCGTTACAGAGCACCCTGCACTTGAAACGCTGCTACGCAGGCAGTTTAACATGAGTCGAATTATTTCACACTTCCACATGGAGTGCAACTAGAGGAGATTTCTTCCAAAAACAAATTAAACAAATTACTCCCATTTTGTTTCAAGATCGGTACGTTGTGCAACAGTCTTTGAGCAAATTAGCGTCTGACAATTTATGATAAAACGATAAAAAAAGACTAGTACGGCATTTTTTCGAATTCGTGAATGTTTATTGAGTGGGTCTCAGCTCTCGAGTTGGTTGGCAAGTGGACTTCCTCAATAAGTCGCTGATCAAATACAACTTCGAATGAATGACGCAATGCGCGAGGATGATCGCCATCGTTGCAGCTTGGATCCAGATCATTGAAAAGCCCTTTCAACAAAGCTTCAGCACTGCCAAGCGCACACCTGCGATGCCAATGCCAGCCAGCAACAGTTTTCCCAAATTCAAGCCATAACGCTATCGCAGTCTTGTTCGGAGACAAACTGGGATTTCTTTTTGGATGTACCGAGCTAGGCAACATCCTGCTAACTGATCTCAGAAAGTCTTGAAGTCTTGCATCGTTTGGTGAAAGTGACCAAATTTTTAAATCGAGATAATCTGCGATAAGTTTCTCTAACCCCTGTTCCCGCGACGGCAATAGGCCTCTTTCCCAAGGCATCTGCAACTGCAAAGAACTCTTTATCACACAATACAGTTGCGCAGCAGAATTTGGCTTTGGGACAAATTTCAACAAATTTGCCATACCGCGAATATGATCGTCATGCCACTGAGCGGCTGCGATAAGAATGACGGATTGAGCTGGATCAAAACCCATGCCCTCAAGATATCTCATTGCTATCGGCATGCCATTGGAATCGGCATAAGAATCTACAACAACCCAATTCCCGTTGCCGACATGCAGTACGACGCATTCGCCGTAGCCCGGACCTAGAAGTGTAAATTCGAATTCATTGTAGTTGTGACCTGTACCTAAAGCCGTCAAGGATTGAGCAATCTCGAAGATTCTAGAGTCCAAGCAGCATCTCTTTTAATTCAGATTCACTGATTGCGGAAAGGTCTCGGAACACAATATGAGACACGCGCCTTTTCGTGCCCGAGGGGAAATTTTCGTAACCAATTACCCAGCGAAATATGCTACCGACTTCCAACATTGCCTGATCACAGTCTGATAATTCTTCCAACGGAATGACAGCCTCCTCTTTTTCGACTACCGCTTTTGCTGTCAGGTCAATAAGATTTGCCACAAAATTGAATTCTATGATTTCTACGACATAACCTTCCCACTCCTGCTGCGCGTGAAGAGAAACCAATGAACTTCGCTGTATCGGATCTGAAAATTGTAAAATTCGGAATGAATCTCCAATTTGCTCGTCAGTTGTAGTGCAAAGATTTCGAATCCCCCCATCGAACCTCCTCCGGTCAAAGTAGAAGAGCAGGAAGAATGAAGATAACTCAGTACTAGTCTGTCAACATATTCAATCTGGAAAGCAAGCCTCTCCTGGTAAGACATGACAGATTCATTGCTGCTGATTTTAAAGAAACCAGAGGTTAATTAGAGCTGTCGATGATTTTATCATGACGATCTATGACTCCTGACGATTTGCTAGTGACATAATACGGTCAATTGTTGCTTCACTACGTTAAATTGGCGATTCAAACTTTTTGGAAAGCACTTCGCTTAGCTGCATGGACAAACTAGAATTTGTACTATTGGCAGTTTATCGATCGTTAATCTGGACAAATATTCTACGTTTCTTGTCTTTGAGCTGACTCGACGGTTGCACGCTTATGTCAATCGGTGGACGCGAGCTGAGCTAAAACGGGTTCTAGTGGCTTTGCTTTCATTTCCGGCAACAGCGCATTACGGTTAAATCGACCGCGTTGTACGGTAGTGAAATCTACAACTTGTTCTGAACCAGAGCCGCGCTGGGTGCCGGTTCCGCCTCCGGCTCGGAGTTCTCGAACATCTTTGACGTTCCGGTCCCCCTTGCGCCTGTGTAAAAACAAGGTTTCGACTGCTTCGACCACGCCTTCCAATTTGTCATTTGGCGTCTGCGTCGACAAAAACCGACGACGCCAGCGAAAGGCAGCGCTTACCGCGATCCCAAAATTGCCAGCCGATTCGCGCACAGTCTCCAAACGCATTCGTGCCGCCGCGAACGCCAGCTGCTTCTCTTTGTGATGCAAGCCTGGCTTCGGCGAATCCGACACCGCATTGAAGGTGCGACCACAACCTTTGGCACAGCGATAACGTTGCAAGCCACGGGTACCGCCATGTTCGCACAATCCCGCGGAACCACAGTGCGGACAGCGACGCTCCTTGTCCACGCGTTGTTCCACCGCCAACACCGATTGAGCCTCGCATAGGCTTTGTTGAAAATCTTAATGGCTTGGGCTTGCTGATGAACCGAGCGATATAGGTTTCAAATCGTTCAGCATCCATGCCAGTGTATCCTCATGTTTTTAAATGTGATTTAATCATTGTTATTCCAATATCCACACAAATTAAAAACAAAGCCTATATTATTTGAATCCTCTCACACACTACTTTCGGCAATAACTCAATTTGATTTACTCCGACAATATCACTACAGACAGCTGCCGTTCAGCACTTTACCTCAAGTGCGCAATAAACTTGTTGATAAGTGAACTGAAGTCGGGCATATTCCAGCGGAAATGCCTCGAAATTCATATCCAAAGAGTCAGAATCGCAGACAAAATAGAAAATAGCGGAAAATGAATCCCCGGTGTATCAACCAAGATAAAATCTCTCAAGCGGGGAATGGTGCCATGCCAAGAGGGTATTTCAATGCAGAATCGTACCATGCTATGATACTCGTAAACGAATAGTTTTCTTTTGGCAGGAGCATCCCACGCTAAGCAAGTCAGTGCGAAATATCCGAATTTGTTTGATAATGAGCAAAATAGCCAAGTGGTGTGAGTGTCATTTTAGATGCCGCCTGCCGGATTTTATGGACCAAAAAACAGCATGGGAAACACCTGTTCTTTTGGAGAAAACCTTGCAGCATCGGCCCTGCTGAACCAAGCGCCCAATTTTGATTTTTTAAGTCAGTAAAAGTTTCAATAGTCCAAACAAAGAATTAATAAATTTTTCATAGTATCCATTCAAAATGACAAGCATTACCAAACTTCCGCCATCAATACCACCTCAGCTTTTGGGGAATATTCTGAGTTATGCTCGAAATCAGCGACGCCTGATTGAGACTGACTTGCAAAGGAAATCCGACTGGGAACGCTGCGAATCGTCGGAGGAAGATTTTTACGGTCGCTTGCATCAGTTTCTGCAAGACGCCGACAGCAGGTATCTGTTCAATTCCATTGCATCAAAACACAGCAAAAAACGCAGGCTGGATCTGCCTGGCGCAATTTTCATGTACTACACAAGAAAATATCCAAGCGTGTTCGCGGACGATCTAGAGGTAATGATTCAGGCACTGACCCCTGACGGACTTTTCGGGCTTTTCGCTAAAAATGATGATCCCGAATGTTTTACAAACGTTGGTTGGGCGCTTTTGGAAATGGACCAGCTTGATTTTCATGACTTAATTGAATTATGCGACGAATATCCAGAACTAGGGAGCGATCTTAGGGATTTTGTTCGGGAATACGCCAGTGACGTTGAGTACGCCAGTGACGTTACAAGTCAGAACTGGTCGAGACATTCAAACAATTTATATATCATGTGTGAGAAATTATCGCCGAATATCATTGATGTTCAGCTGGCATCTCTTATTCGAGATTCTGCGAATCGAATGTGTGAATTCGCTGAAACCGAACAGGAACAATTTCGCAGCAGGTTCAGCAGTGAATTTTCAGAAAATCAAGACTTTATCACAAAACACCAAAAATACTTTCCCATTGAAAATTCATTGACATGGAAAGACGGGTTTCAACGATTTTTCACTGATTGGAGTTCCCAGTTGGAATTCATTCAGCAAAGATTCGTCGCATGCAGGGAAATCGACACAAGAATCAATGAATTGAATCGTAAGTTTATTGAATCCAACTTTGAGGAACAGAAAGTTCTGCTACAGAACCTAGAAGACTTAATCGAGATAAAACAAAGCTCTTTGAGCGTGCTGGAACTCAGCATTTCGAATCTTCTTTCCTATGACTTGGATGAGGAGGACGCTGATTACGATATGTCCGCCACCGACATCAAACAGCCCGGCACGGCCGACGAAGAGCAGGCAGACACTGAGAATCAAACAAGTGCCGAAGACGCGGCTCCAACTGTCAGCAGTGATGATCATCCCCCGCAATTCATCAGCGAAAATGTTGAAGAACCTCCTGATGACGGTAAATCAGCAGATCTGGATGATACAGACCAAATCGTCATTGCTGAAAGTCCCTCGCCTGCAATCAAGATCACATCCAACCAAGACCAGGCAGAGCTGGAGATTTCTGTTGAGTCTGCAGCCGAGAAACTGCTGGATCGACTTCTTACGGAGGGGAATTTTTCACTTGCCTATCACGTAGCTAAAGCATCGGGCGCGTTTGACGCCAATATCTTGGGGGTTCTTGCCGAAGGTTCAATTGTGAAACCCGGATCGTCATGCTCCGGGAGGCTCGCCGAATTCATTGATGAACTGGCAAAAGTAAAGGAGTGGTCCGACGATGAAAATCTGCTTCTGGCTGCTGCGATCATTCAGCCGCTGCTGTTTCTTAAGCCATACCCTGATTCGCTGTGGCAGCTGGCGTCTACCGTGCCGACGACGCCCATCACCGACATTGTCGAAAATTTTCGAAACATCTACCTTCCTCAAGGCATTACCTTAGGACCGCGTTCCATTCAGATGGAGAGCGAGGAGACCGGTCTTGAAGATAAACTTCTTGAACTTTCAAGCCAAGCGTTGGAGTTACGCGAACGAATACTGCATGCCAAATTCAACTACGCGCCTGCCGAGCGGGCTCTGAAATATCTTTATCAAACCGATTCTGTTTGGTACAAGCTGCACAGAACGGTTGAGAACAATAAAAAACAGCGCGTCCAGAAAGTCTCAGATATTCTTTCCAAATTGGATCCTTCGTCGGAAATAAAAACGATTCACAAATTGATTCCTGAATGCAAGCCAATTGAAGGTGTGCCCAGGAGAAAAATATTGGATTATCTTCACGGCAGCAAAAAGATTGCTGATGAATGGGTTGAAATCATTCAAACGACGAATCAGGATAAACCGCTGAAATCCCAGCGTCAAGCGGAACTCAAGCAAAGCATTGTGGCTGGACTTGAGAACGCGCTAGAGCTGCTGAAGAGCAGTCAGCAAAACGCCTCGCCCTCTTCTCATGCCGTACGTCTTCGGTTTCAGAATCTCCTGTCAATTCTCAATGGCAATAAAGCAGAACACACAGGCGTTGACGACGCATGCATCAGAATTCCAGGAATTTACCTGAACGAAGACATGCTGCCGGACGAAATGAGCAGTGACAGTCTGGTCGAAGCGATCAACAGTTTTCTAGACCAGGAATTCAACCCGATGACCCTGTTGGATGAACTGATAGAGAATGACGAATTTGATCGCGCTGCCCGTCTCGTGGAAACTGAGGCATTGGACAAAAACGCTGAGGAACATTTGAATCAATGCCTGCAAGAGCGACGCAATGAACTAAACGGGCGATTTGATCAACTAAGAATAAAAATAGAAGAGGCGTTCCGCCTGGGACAGCTCTGGAACTCTGAAGAAGATGCTACTGACGCTTCAGACTCGAATTTTCGGTCTCGTACTGAATTGCTGTCTCTCGTCAGTGAAGGTCGGAAATCACTTGAATCTTACGAGATTTCGCCAGGCAAAAACATTCTGTCAACTTCCAAAATGGTTGATCAGTTAGAGCTCCGCATGGAAAAAATTACTGAAAAGATGATTTCATATCTGAAATCGGAGCGGTCAGTCATCAAAAAAACCTTTGCTGACACCTCACAAGGCAAAGATGACAGGAATTTCTTCTCCCAAAAGTTTAACGAATATCTTGAGCAGCAGAATTTTGTAACTGCGTTTGATCTGCTGGAACGAGCGCAGAATGCAGTTACCAAGCGCCAGCCCATTGCTAGAACCGCTTCAACCGAACTAAGCGAAAACTTTTTGAAGTTTCTCAAGTTTACGGAAAAGTTTCAGGCAAAATTACGAAGATTCGGCTTTAACAAATTCAAGGATGCAATTTACAAGAAAGAATCGAAATTCAGCATTCAGCTCGGTTCAATCGATGATGTAAGCCGCGACGAGGCGCTGTCAGTGCTAAGCATCTGGAGGGACATTAAAAATTCAGCAGATGTGGCGGAGGTCTGTCGCTTTATTGGCTTCCCTGTTACTGAAGTCAAGAGTCGAAGCACAGCGAAAAACAAGAACCAACTTGAGCACTACGAAGCTCAGCTGAAACCTGCCGGACTAAAGTCTCCCTTGCCTGGATTTGGGTCAGCGCTGAACTCGGAGCTTGACATAGTCGTATGCAATCGCTCTCAAGAGTCAGAACAGATTATTGAGTTTATGGATCAGTCTCGCTTTTCTCAAGGTAAAGCAGTTCTTGTGCTGATCACCAGAATGGTCAGCCGCGGCTACAGATTGAAGTGGCTCAGCGAATGCGTAAGAAGCAGAAATATGATGCTGCCTCTTGACACAACGCTGCTCATGTACCTGTGTGGGGAACGCAATCGACGCTCTGCACTGCTCGACATCGGCCTTCCTTTCACTTGGGAACAGCCGTACATCACTCAGGGCGAAAGAGTTGCCAGGGAGATGTTTGTTGGACGGGCGAATGAAGTGTCGGATTTAATCGACCCTTATGGCTGCTGCATCGTCTTTGGCGGCAGGCAGCTTGGAAAATCTGCATTGCTGACTCACGTAAGGCGGGAACATCACAATCCGCAGGTTGAAAATGGTCTGTTTATTGAATACCTTGACGTGAATGATCTTGGAGAACCTCAAAGTCCGGATGATATGGGCATTACGTTCTGGAAGCGGGTTCTGGAGAATCTAGAGATGTCCGGTGCGATCGAAAGATTCGGAAAACCGGTGAGACAGCGCCGAGGGTTCAACTGGTCGGACTACGTTTCAGGCTTGATCGAATCAACTTTGAGAAAATACAAAGGACGACGCATCATCCTGCTTCTTGATGAAACTGACAAGCTGCTGGATCTGGATTCTCAGCGAGATTTCCAACTTGTTCGAAGAATGCGTTCGCTGATGGCGAAAACCGAAAGAAAGTTCAAAGTCGTTCTTGCCGGCTTGCAGAGCGTGCAAAGGTACCACCATTGGAAAAATCATCCATTCGCACAGCTTGGCAGTGAAATTGTCGTCAATCCACTTGAGCCAAAAGCAGCTGAGGATTTAATCGTCCGTCCATTTCGAACTCTGGGATTTCAATTCCAAAATGCGGATTTGGTAAGTCGCATATGCAGCATCTCAAATTATCATCCGGGTTTGATACAGATATTCTGTCACCGGTTGTTGGAAAATCTTTACAAGAACAATTCTCAATGGAATGAGTTGAACCGGTACGTGACAGAAGACGATGTCTTGACCATTGAAGACGCCCCGTCATTCAGCAAAGAAGTGCGGGACCGTTTCAATTGGACTCTCGACCTGGATTACCGCTACAAGGTCGTCACTTACGGACTGGTGCTTTCAGCGCGGCCGACTGACGCTAGAAATGTAAATGAGTTTAAGGAGCTCGGTGAGTATTGGTGGCCCAAGGTCTTCAGCCAGATGGATGACCAGGCGATGAGGGCCCTTCTCAATGAAATGGCAGGTCTCGGGGTCTTGATAAAGGATGAAGGTTTTGCGAGAAAATATCGTTTGAGGAGCCCCAATCTGCTGCGCCTCCTCAGCCCGGAAGACACCATTGCGAACGAACTGCTTAGAATCAGCGATATCGATGAATTCACGCAGCCAAACCCGCGCAATTTCCACGATTTGATCAGCGATGATGAACCGGCGTCATTCGGACCGCTTACCAAAGAACAGCTGGGTCACATTTCGGATACCAGTGAAAATTTTTCTGTGACATTGATCATTGGAAGTCCGGCAATGGGGCTGCATGAGCTGCCAGAACAGATTGACAAGGTCATGGCCGACATTGCCGGAGCTGAGGAAAAGGCGTGGGAAAAGATACAGTTTCCCAACTCCGGAGGCCTGATCACAGGAAATCAGGTTTTGGAGCGGCTCAGACAGCAGCTGAGACCCTACAAACGCAGCCATCGCTATGCAGTGATCAGTTTGGGAGAACTGTTTTCCGTTGAGAATTTAGACGAATTCATGGATGCGCTCGTGGGCGAGCTGAAGAAAATATGCCGGACTCAGTCGCGCGGAAAAGCAGCGATTGTCTTAAATCCTGATTGGGCCTGGGAGTGGATGTCCAGCAGCCGCCGACCGCGAATTAAAGATCAAATCAATTTTACTGAAATGACGTTAAGGCGCTGGTCGGATGGTGCGATCAGCAACGCCCTTGATCGAATTGACTTGAGAACCGGGAGCAGAGCAAAGGGAGAAGAAATTTTTAATGCGACTGCCGGCCTACACAAATTGGTTTCTGAAACATTGCGTAGAACTTACCGTACAAAAGGAACGCCCATAGAAGAAATTTCAGAAATGGTGAAAAAATCTGTCTTGGAAGTAGAAAAAGAGTCATTTTTTTCAGAGCTTGGCATCTCGACTGACAAAGAAGTAGGGCGTGCCGTAGTTGAATTGTTCATTTTGTCAGAAAAGAGTGGAGATAGACATTTCATTACGGAAGACAGCTTCGATCTGGTGCGAGAACTGTATCCGGACTTTTTTTCAGACCATGAAACAAATCTGAAGAGATGGCTTCAGGCTTTAGACTTGATTCAGCCCGAAGACAATGCAAGATCCAAGTTTGAGCTGTGTCCTATGACATTGGAAATCATCCAGTCGCTATAGTCGCTTGGGCGGGATCTGCATTCCCGGCAATTACAACGCAAAATGTGCAGTTGGCATGTCAGCGTTGGAGGATTTTACGAGAATTCATTACGCAAAGTGTGGCAGCACCTCTTCTGACATCTGCTGAATGCATTCCAAAGTTTCTGTCTGACTTACGCCAAAATTGATGTTGAATACCATTCGGTCAACACCAAGCTCAGCATAAAGAGCCAGCCTGTCAACCATCTCAGCAGACGAACAAACGAGAACATTGGCGGCCAGTTCTTCTATAGATTGAGTTCTCGGCAGAGGACGAATCATACCGGCATCCACAATGCCAGGGCCCGTGAAGACATTGTCAAATCGTTTGTAATAAGCGTGCGCCGTTTCAAGCAGCCTGCGTGGATTCGATTCGGCAGCGAATGCAATTCGAGACAGAGTCAGTGTGATTTGCTCGTCATTGTCGTTTCGCTCGGTTTGAGCTCTGCGAAACTGCCGCACCTGATTTTGCAGCAGTTTGCGATTGCCGGCTAAAGGTGTGGTTTGAATGTGCATCCCCTGTCTGGCATAACTGTACACTTTGGCTGGGTCCAGCACTGCCACCATCATGGGCGGACCACCGGCGCGAACGGGTCTTGGCATGATCGTAAGTGGTTCAAACTGATAGTATAGGCCGTTCCACGACACTTCCTCCCTGGTCAGCAGCGCCTGCAATACTGCAATCGCTTCATCAAATCTTTCCTGCGTTTCAACGATTGGCACCCCTAAGCGTTCCATTTCAAACTTGTAAGCGCCGCGCCCTACACCCAACAAAAGCCTCTGATCTGTCAAAATATCTGCGACGACGATTTCACCTGCAAAAATTCTCATGTCGTGAAGAGGGAGCACCACAACGGACGTGATAATCTTCAAATTCGCTGTTTCGGCAGCAATTCTTACGGCAAATTGAAGCGGAGCAGGATTCATCAGTACATTGATCAAGTGATGTTCAGTCAAAGAGACAGACTCAAACCCCGCTTGGTCCGCAAGCCTTGCCTGCTCCAGCATGTCTTTGTACACCTGATCGCCACCGTACGACTTATCCGGATAATCAGCCGACAGCTGAATGCAAAAATCCATTTAATTCAATAAGAAGTGTGAAATGAACAGTCAATACGAACTGGATTTCGCCAATACATTGCAAAATCCAAGCGTGCTTATTTTCTTAGACCAAGTTCATCAAAGACATCAATTAACGCTTCAACGAGCTGTTCGGCCATTTCCTCGGTATGTAACGGAGTAGGAGTGATTCTCAATCGCTCTGTTCCAAATGGAACAGTTGGATAATTTATATGCTGCACAAAAATTCCGTATTTTTCCATGAGTAGATTGCTCGCTCGCCTGCAGAGGTTCGGGTCGCACACGCTGATGGGAATGATGTGAGTTGGAGTTTCCATCAGCGGCAGCCCAGCTTCACGGATTTTGGATTTGAGCAGATTTACGTTGAAGTGAAGAGTAATTCGCCGCTGGACATCTTTTCTGACATGACGCACACTGGCTACAGCACCTGCAGCGGTTGCAGGCGGCATGGCGGTGGTAAAGATAAATCCACTTCCGTAACAGCGAACATAATCAACCAGCAGCGAGTTGGCTGCGATATAGCCGCCGATCAGACCAAAGGCTTTTCCCAGTGTGCCCTGTATCACGTCGACTCGGTCACTTTGACCTTCTCGCTCCGCAACTCCGCCACCGTGTTCGCCGTATAGCCCAACTGCATGAACTTCATCTAAATAGGTAAGTGCGTTGTATTTTTCTGCGAGATCGCAGAATTCCTTGATTGGACCGATATCTCCGTCCATCGAATAAACCGATTCAAATGCAATCAATTTGGGACGTCCGATGTCGACGCTTTGAAGCAGTTCTTCCAAATGCTCTACATCATTGTGTCGAAAAATATGTCGTTCACACTTGCCGAATCGAACGCCTTCAATCATTGAAGCGTGATTCAATGAATCAGAAAAAAGCACCATATTGGGAAGCCGGCCGAGCGTACTGAGAACCGTCGAATTGGTGACGTAACCAGAAGTAAAAACCAAGGCTGCTTCTTTATTGTGCAAACTCGCGAGCTCGTCTTCAAGTTCAACCAGCGGATGGCTCGTGCCCGCAATATTTCTAGTGCCGCCGGCGCCGGCTCCGATTTCTTTCACTGTGCGGCAGATCGCATCAGCAACCTCAGGATGCTGTCCCATCCCGAGATAATCGTTATTGCACCAAATCGTGATCTCCCGTCCCAGCGAGTGATTGGTCGCGCGCGGATATTCACCGGAATGCCGTTCCAGGTCGGTAAATTCTCGATAGTTGCCCGCGTCTTTCAGGCGTTCTACGCGCTCGGTAAAAATCTCATCATAGTCCATTGGAATCAATCGATATCAGACCGTCAAGTTTTGAAGACGTGAAAAAAATTATAACGAACACAAACAATTCAGATGAACTGGTTATTGCAGGCAGCTGCATTCTTGAGCTCAGCGCAAAAGCCGCATGACGATCGTCGCCCATTCTCCTTTTCGTCGGACCGAATGCTCCACTGCCGGTCCGAACGCCTGCCTGGTTGCTTCTACCTGATCACTCAAAATTCCAGATGCTGCGATCCAACCTCCAGATCGGGTGTGTTTCAACAATTGAGCAGCCAATTCAATCAGAACCTTTGAGTATAAATTGGCCACTATGACATCAACACTCAGATTAGAGAGTTCTTCGATGGAAACAAGTGCGCGATAGCCTTCGCAAACTCCGTTTCGTTTGGCATTTGCTTCACTTTCAGTCAATGCATCGGCATCAATATCAATTCCCCAAGCTTTTCGAGCTCCAAGCGCCAGCGCAGAAACCGCCAGTATCCCGCTGCCACATCCGAAATCGATGATCGTTCTGTTTTCAAGATCCGATTCACAAAGAAACTCCAGACACATTTGAGTTGTGGGATGAAGGCCAGTCCCAAAGGACATGCCAGGGGTGATTACGACATTTTTCGCCGGTTCGACTTGAATGTTGTGCCAAGGAGCTGTAATCCACAGCTTTTCGCAAATTTTCAGAGGTTCAAAACCGCGCTGCGACTCGCGGACCCAATCGCAGTCGGGCAGGGTCTCCTGCTTGACGCGAAGAGCCTCGTCATCGCCCCGCATGGAATGCAAAACCCGCTGCAGCTCGGGGATATTGGCAGTTTCCTTGTCAAAAATCGCAGCGACCTGACAGCGTCCTCGATCAGGAAACGACAGCGAAGTTGAATCAGCTCCAATATTCTCAACCAGCGACGCGACGGCTTCTGCAAGTTCAAAAGTGCAGTCGACAACGACGTGAGTCAAATTCGAACTTCGCATCGATTCGGCCTAGCGGGCAAGAATTCGCTCAAGATAATTGATATCAACAGCACCGCGCAGGAACTTCTTTTTCGCTAGAATTCGCTGGTGAATTGGAATTGTGGTTTCGATCCCATCAATGATCATTTCTTCCAATGCACCTTGCATTCTGGCCAATGCTTCTTTTCTGTCACTCCCGTGAGTAATTAACTTCGCGATCAGTGAATCGTAGTGCAGAGGAATTTCATAACCGGAATAGAGATGGGTATCGACTCGAACCCCAGGACCGCCCGGAGGATGATATCGACCGACGGCGCCAGGAGACGGCTTAAAGGTTTCAGGGTGTTCTGCGTTGATTCGGCATTCGATCGCATGTCCTCTGAATTCAATATCATCCTGTCGCTTGGATAGAGCCTCGCCGGCTGCAATGTGAATTTGTTCCTTGACAATGTCTATTCCGGTAATTGCTTCAGTAACCGGATGTTCAACCTGCACGCGAGTATTCATCTCGATGAAATGAAACTCTTTTCCGTCATACAGAAACTCGAAGGTCCCCGCACCAAAATAACCTAAATTCTGACAGGCTTTCGTGCACTGTTGACCGAGTATCTGGCGTTGTTCATCACTAATTCCAAGTGAAGGCGCTTCTTCAATCAATTTTTGTCTACGCCTTTGAATTGAGCAGTCCCGATCACCGAGATGAATTGCATTGCCATATTTATCGGCGAGCACCTGCATTTCAATATGACGAGGATTGTGGAGGAATTTTTCCATGTACAACGTTGTATTTCCAAAATTCAGATTCGACTCAATTTTTGAAATTCGAATTGCATTGTCAAGCTGCGACTCATCTTCAGCCAGACGCAAGCCTTTGCCGCCACCGCCAGCTGCCGCTTTAATCAATACGGGATACCCAATCCGACGCGCCTGCTCTTTAGTTTTTTCAATATCATCACAAAGCGCGCCATCGGAACCGGGTACGCGATGGAGTCCACCATTGCACATCCGTTTAATCGCCTCAATTTTGTCCCCCATTCTACGAATCGCCTGTGGAGAAGGCCCGATAAAAATGAAATTGCTCTTCTCAACCTGTTCAGCAAAATCCGCATTTTCCGCGAGGAAGCCATAACCTGGATGAATTGCATTGGCGTTGGTGACTTCTGCGGCAGCAATTACGGCTGGGATGTTGAGATAACTCAGATGCGCCGGGGCAGGGCCGATGCAAACCGATTCATCAGCGAGCTTTACATATTTTGCTTCTCGGTCAATTTCTGAATGAAGAGCAACCGTAGCAATCCCCAAATCTCTGCAGGCACGCAGGATTCGAAGTGCAATTTCACCCCGATTGGCGATGACAATCTTGTCAATCATTCGCGTAACAAAAAGAGAGCTTCTCCGAACTCAACAGGGTCGCCATCATCCTTCAGTACGCTCACGATCGTACCGCTTTCATCGGATTCAATCTCATTGAATATTTTCATCGCTTCAATAAAACAGATCGGCTGCCCTACAGAAACTTTGTCGCCAACCGCCACGAGCGGACTGTCCTGTGGAGCCGTCGCAGCATAAAAGGTACCGACCATTGGTGACTGGATTGGAAATGAATCTTTATCTTCAACGTCATCGATTGAAGAACTTGGCACGGCCTCCACCGTTGGCAGGGGAACGGTTGGCTCGGACGAAATGGCTGCGGCAGCACGAGTCAGCCGTATGCTTTCATCGCCATCGCGAATTTCCATTTCACCTAAGTGTGAGGCATTAAAAATTTCGATCAATTTTCGAATTTTTCTTAAATCCATTGCTCAGCTCGCAGAAGAAGTACTTTCTAAATGTTGAATTGCTGCTTGTAATGCCAATTCATAACCGACGGCGCCGAGACCGCTGATCACACCTTGGGCAATATCTGAAAAAAATGAATGACGTCGAAATTCCTCGCGTCGATAGATGTTCGAAAGGTGAACTTCGATAAAAGGGATGCGACTCGCCGCCAAAGCATCCCTGACTGCCACGCTGGTATGAGTAAAAGCAGCTGGGTTAATGACAATATATTCAATGCTTTCATTGATGGCGTTCTGTACAAATTCAATTAATTCATGTTCGGCATTACTCTGTCGCGCGATCAATTCATAACCGAATTCACCGGCTTTCTGAATCAAGCGGTAATTGATCTGTTCCAACGATTCATCACCGTAGTATTCAGGCTCTCGGATGCCCAACAGATTCAGATTTGGACCATGAATGACAAGAATTCGAGACATAGTTCCCTAGCAGGCCAATTGTGTAAACTCAAAATTATAACTTTGTCAATTAACAGCGTCTGTCCAAGGCATGCACCTTGTGATTATTCGCATCTCTGCTCGGACTGCCCAACTCATTGATCCACTGCAGATACGGGTTTGACCGACCTGCTGTGACGTAAAGTGCCGTCGACGGGGCATACTGATGTCGCTGCATCACTGCTGCCCTATTGGCATCTGTTCGGCAAAGAGAGCGTTAAAGTATTATTATTCTCGCAGAACTCATAAATTGAACAAATATTCTATTGCATATTATCAATCAATAAAAATTTTACTGTCCACTTTATTTGAGGCGGTTGCGCTTTTAGGAGCGGTTTGATTTGATTGAGTAAATCAAGGGACAGAGATATATTTTATCCCAAAATAACGCCATTTTCTGCGTTTTTCTGAACATTTTGCTGGTTTTCGAGCCAATTCTGCTCCAGTCGGCAAAAGGTGCCTCACGGGGCACCTGAAGTCAGCCTGTAATTTGTTATAATACCATATATTATCAATATGTTATGGTTTACATTTACTAAGTATTTTAAGATCATTCAGGGCCATGAAATTCAACACATCAAGGCAACTGCAGGGATCTTCATATGCCTGAAAACAATCCACATCTTTTTGCTTGGGAGTCCGATGACATGCCGGAACTGCAGTGCTTAGTCTTGTTTCTCGAGCATTTGCCGTACCAAGAATTTGTCGCACAACTTGATTCTCGACGCGGCCGCGGCCGCAACGACTATCCGATCCAAGCCCTGTTCTGGACCATGATCGCAGGCGTCGCGTTCGGGCGTGACTCGGTGAATTCTCTGCTGCGGGAACTGGCTCGAAACTTGCAGCTGGCAAAGCTTTGCGGTTCAACCCACTGCCAATGCAGAGCCCGCCGAAACAAACGCTGCAATACGATTAGCAAGGTCAGGTGCAGGCGGTCGACGAACAAATCCAGCCGCTTCGTTCGTCATTGCCTGGCGCATGGAATTTTTCACGTTTTCTCAAACAGTTGTCCAAGCTGGAGGCCGACACCGGCCTGGTCTCCGAGATGATCGTCACACTGCGCCATCAGCTGCTATTTCAACCGACGTGGCAATTCTTTCAAAGTTTTTATGGCAGTTCGCCTCGATTTCACAACAGGCGAAACACCTGCGTGATATTGAAATATTAAATGAATTTTGACTCTGAACATCCAAGATATGAATTCGCTGCCCAGCAGTCACGGGCAGAGACTGCAGGCAAACACTCCAATCCGGCCTGACAAATGGCAGGATATCCGTTCCCATGGAGGCAATTGAACCGCCAATGGAAGGCGGTGGAGAACTGAAAAGTTAATTCTGCCGTGAAGTCAGTTCAGGCATGCTTTCCTGTATTTCCGTACTGCAGGGAGGTTTGAATGGAGTTAACCGTAATAGTATTGCTTCCTGTTCGTGAATCTCCAATTCATCTTTTGGAATTTGAAACTTTGACAGTAGCGATTACCGAACAAGGCGCTGTAACTGTTTTCTTTTCAATTCACCAAGATAAGTTGTCTCAAGATTCCCATTTTCGTCAAATAGCACTGAATAAGGAAGGACTCCTTTCACATTTCCCTGCAGCCGACCAATTTCCGTAATCGTTGCAGCGTCAGCAATCAGCGAAGGAAATTCAATGGAATTGTCATCCAAGAATCGCTGAGCAGCCTGTTCCGTGTCAACAGCAAACCCAATCACCTGAAAATTTTGATCTGCATATTCTACATGAAACTCATTAAGCAAGGGCATCTCCGCGACACAAGGCGGACACCAGCTCCCCCAGAAATTCATCAGCGTTCGTTTTCCTAGAATTTCGTCAATTGAAATTGGCGGGCCGTTCAGGGTCTTCCAATTTGACTCGAAAGCGCGCAGTTCAATGATGTTGCTGATGCTGGGTTTTGAGGTTTCCGTATGGATTCGCCAAGCCCAGCCTGCAGCGAACGACATCAACAAAACCGACAGTACCGAAGCCCAAAGCCAGAACCGTCTTTTCCTTCTGGTTTTCATTGCTATTTCGCCAATCAACTCCTGTCTCCCAGGCAGAAATGCAGACCGAGACGAATCAGGTCAACTCGGATGAACCAAGAGAAGTTATGGAAATTCAATCTTACGGGAGGCGAATTGTTCGATTACTGCCTGAATTCTCGAAAACGGATGCATGAATCATCCAATTCCCGACAACGACGACAGGGGCTGTAATATGTCTCGGTTGCCCATCACACCACCAATCAAGGCCAATACTCCCCAGATCAGCATAACGAGGCCAGATCCTTTCCAAAAATATGCCCACCCGCTGGCATTCACTTTCAATTCCTGCGTTGCACCCAGAAATACGCCGGCGATAATCAGCAACAACGCCCACAAAATCAATACCGGAACCTCTGGAATGGAGCCAAGAAGGTAAATTGCGACACCTAACAGAATCACCCCAAAGCCCTGCTTCAATCGATCCATCCATGCTCCGGCTTTGGGCAGGGCCATGGCGAGACCGAAGCCAATTGCAATCAAAATCACACCCATTCCCAAAGCCATGGCTGTCATCATTGCCGCACCCAGCACTGGGTCTGCTTTTGCTACGGCTATGCCTAATAACGAAATGAGCAAAGGAGATACGCAGGCACTGACAATCAAGGCGGATAAAAGTCCCAGCACAAACACTGCACCAACCTTACCGCCACCGAGTCGCATCGTGCCGGACTGAAGCGTGGCTTCAAGTGATGATGGCATTCTAATTTCGTAAAAACCAAACAGTGACAATGCCATGAGCACAAAAATGACCGTCATCGCACCAATGGCCCAAACATTTTGCAGATACGCCTGCAGCTGTTCTCCAGTTGATCCCGCTACGGCGCCCACAATGGCGTAAGCAGCCACAGTGCCCAGTACGTAAGTGATTGAAAGAGTTCCACTTCGAATTCTCGATTGGTTCTCACCTTCACCGACAATGATGGACGAAAGAATTGGAATCAGCGGTAACACGCAAGGAGTGAATGTCAGAAGAAATCCCGTACCAAATGCAGTGATGACCAGCCACCAGAACGATTGACCTTTCGACTCTGTTCTCCCGAATCCGGACCCACCAGAACTGGACCCACCCGTATCTGCAACTGCAGCGCTGACCAAGCTCACCAGTGGAATTCTGAATGTCTTCTGCACCGGCGGATAACAGATTAAATCCTTTGCACAGCCTTGATACTCCGCCGTGATTTCAAGTACGTCGGACTCCGGACTGGCTCGAATCAGTGGTATTTCGAACTCAAAACTTGCAGGGTAAATGGCAGTAACGCCGAAGTAAGGATCATCCATTACTTCGCCCTCGGGCAGTACGGCTGGCATCAGTCTGACTTGGTCCGAGGGTTCGAATTTCAGCTTGTCCTTGTATACGTAATACCCTGGTTCGACTTCAAACAGGGCTTTCAGACGTTCTCCGTCCACTGACCACATATCCAGAACAAATGCATCATCTACGTCAAGCAGGTTTTCAGCTGTAACGCTTGGCATATCGCTGAACAGGCTACTGAGTGCATTCGCCTCACTCATGGCTGACTCATCTGTCTGTGCAGCTTCCGCTGCCGAAATCATTGCAAAGGGCAATGAAACGATATTGCTCTGGGGCGGGAAACAAATGCCGATCGGCTCATTGCAGCCTTGACCCCAAACTTCCAGTTCGACTCCGGTTACCTGTGGTTTATCCGCCGACAGAGGAATTCGAATTTGAGTTTTTTCCGTAAAAATAACAACCTTTCCGAAGAATGGATCGTCTTTTGCTTCACCAGGGGGTATTCCAAGGTCACCGACTGTAATATCTTCAGTCAGTGAGTTGACCCAGAATTTATCCTGATACATGTAGTAGCCATCTGCAATATCCCAGGTCGCAACGAGTTCGTTCCCGACAAGTTTGCTGCTGAACGCGAAGGCTTCTTCAGGCGGCAGCAATTCCTCATCATCCTGCCCAAAAGATACCGAAGAAAGCAAAATTGTAACTAGAAATAATACGAATTTATTGTTCATACGATGTAGCGTAGTCGCCTGCGCGAGACAGAATCAACATGATCAGCATTTGTTAATTTTAGACCTAATCAATAGCTGAAAATTTCACACTCACTCAAGGCATGATGTGAAAACTTCGGCAACTTTATTTTACTTCAAATCAAAAATCTTCGCATTCCAGCAGCAGATGAGAGCATCGGATTGAATCACTGCTGATGCTATCCTGGCATGCGCGACGCTTCGGCGATTGCCAACGCATCGTTTTTATCGTTCTCTTGACCCGGTACATAAAACCTGACTTCTTACGACAGCAACCATACCATGCTGCTCGTACTGCTGCAGCTGGCGTGCTCAACAAAGGAAGGTCGTATGAGCTTACATCATGGTCTGCCCCGCCGACAGCTGCAGCAGCCTGGATCTCAGATGCTTGCTCGTTGTCCTGAAGCAGGCGATAACTCTGCCATTTCGTCTTCAATTTCACATTGCGAAAATTTTTCTTAGATCAATCACAAATGACTTGTTGCAGCATCCACGGACCGCAAATCTACAGCCGAAGTTCGAACAGCGCATTTGAACATGGTTCCGTTTGCATGCATGACTTGGCGGGCACGACTATGCGTCATATTCGGCAGGTCAAATAGAAGTCTAGCGCAGTCTACAGCAAACGGCACAAAAGCGCTTGATTGAGCCTTTGGCAATTTCTGCCGGAACCTGCGCAATGTAAGCCGTATTTTTCTTCCATCGACATGGTTTTCCAATTCAGACTAGGCGCATGAAACGGCAGACCCTGTCAAGTAGCTCGGGGTTCTGAAGCGCGGCGAAGTTTTGTATTTGTATTTGGTTCGAAAGTGCAGCTGATGACAGTTTTCGGCGCAAGCGTGCTGAATTACGCATTCCATGCCCTCGGTGCCAATTTGCGTCACTCTCATATTTCCATTGGTTTTTGGAGACCAGTTGAACGTATTTTCATTTCTCCAGCTCAGCATCAGATTCACCATTCAGCAGCACCACAGCATCACGACAAAAATTTTGGAGTGGCTCTGGCGATCTGGGATTCCATGTTTGGAACATTGTGCTTTTCACAAAACAGCCAAGTTCTTGAATTTGGGCTTGAAAATCAAGTCCAAATCGATCCGCACAGACTCAGCATACTGTATCTGCAGCTCTTTTTTGAAGCGTCGGGCATAGTTCATCGTTTCATTCGCGGGAGGGTCAAGAACCGCTCCTCGCCAGCAAAAGCCTAAATCTTCATCTCCAGTCTTTTTTCCTTTGTAAATCTTACTATAATCATAATGATTATCATTATGATTTTTGTTGGCGCACGAATTCCCAGACTGATCTAGGTGAGAAGAGAAAACATGAAAGAAATCGATCAAACACTTAAACTCGCATGCGCAACATCACTGACTTTCCTGTTCATTCTCATGCCAACTTTGACCTATTCGAGCGAAGTCGTCAATATCTATTCTGCAAGAAAAGAAGCTTTGATCCTACCTTTGCTCGAAAATTTTCGAGATCAGACCGGCATTCAATTCAACCTCATTACGGGAAAGGCGGATGGCCTGCTCAAACGGATTGAACTCGAAGGAAAAGCGACGCCTGCAGACGTGTTTATCACAGTCGATGCAGGACGCTTGCAACGAGCGAAAAAGGCCGAGGTGCTGCAACCCATCAACAGTAAAAGCATTAACTCCTTAGTACCAGAACATCTGCGAGATATTGACGATTTCTGGATCGCTCTATCCAAGCGCGCTCGAACCATTTTTTATTCCCACGATCGAGTGAGCCCTGATGAGATGTCTACGTACGAACAATTGGCGGAACCAGCGTGGCGTGGACGACTGTGCTTACGCTCTTCTGGCAACATCTACAACCAGTCCCTTGTTGCCTCTATGATCGAATCGGTTGGAAGCGATGAGACTCTGGAGTGGGTGAAAAAGCTCGTGCTCAATTTTGCCCGACCTCCCAGCGGTGGAGACACCGACCAGATCAAGGCGGTCGCAGCCGGGCAGTGCGACATTGCCCTAGCGAATACGTACTACTATGGCCGCCTCGCAGCCAGCACAAAGGAAGACGATCAGAAAATCACGGAAAAAGTAGGCGTGTTCTGGCCCAATCAGGCTGAAGGCAACCGTGGAGTGCATGTCAATGTCAGCGGCGCTGGCATCACCGCGCATGCGAAAAATCGCAACAATGCCGTTCGGCTCCTTGAATTTCTTTTGACTCCCGAATCCCAATCCTGGTATGCAGAAGTGAACCAGGAATATCCTGTCATACCAGGGGTTCCCGCGTCTGAGACTTTGGAAAGATTGGGTTCATTTAAGGCTGATGAACTGAATCTGACCGTCCTCGGCGTAAATAACTTGGAAGCTGTCGAAATTATGGACAAGGCCGGCTGGAAGTAGTCATTCTGCATTTGAGAGGATCAGACTGATCCAATAGTTCAACCCTTAAAGAAATCGACCAATGTCAACCTCACGACTGTCGCAGATGGGCTGGTTGGAACTTTCCGCACCCATTCTATCCTTTCTCGTGATATCTCCGCTTGTCATCATCGCATTATCAATATTTGCGACGGACAGCATTCAGATTCTGGCGCACCTGTGGAACACGGTCTTAGATGCGTACGTCATCAATTCGCTGCTTCTGCTCGCGGGAGTTGGTCTGCTCATTCTGATCATAGGAGTGCCGACTGCCTGGCTGACGAGTGTCTGTGAATTTCCCGGTCGAAAAATTTTCCAGTGGGCTTTGCTTTTGCCTCTGGCGTTTCCAGCTTACATCATCGCCTATACCTACACCGGAATTCTGGATTACGCCGGACCGGTATTCTCCCTGCTGCGTGAACTGATTGGTCGACCGCTGGCAGATCAACTCTACTTCCCGATACGGTCCGTACCGGGTGCGACGGTAATGCTGGCGCTCGTTCTGTATCCCTACGTTTACCTGCTGACTCGAGTGGCATTTCTTGAACAGTCAGTACGAGCGATTGAAGTCAGCCGAACTCTTGGCTACAGCATACGTCAAGGTTTTTTTCGGTTGGCCATTCCTTTGGCGCGTCCTGCAATCGTTACTGGAGTCTCGCTGGCTCTTATGGAGACTTTAGCCGACTACGGTACCGTTCAGTATTTTGGGATCAGTACGTTTACGACCGGAATATTTAGAGCATTTTATGGAATGGACAGTCTGACGGCGGCATCACAGCTGGCAACGGTGCTCATGCTCTTCGTCGCCTTTCTGATATTTTGTGAGCGCTATTCTCGGCGACGTGCAAGGTATGACGCAAACAAAAAATACTCAACGCACGGACTAAGAATTCAGCTGGTTGGAAAACAGGTCGCCGCGGCTTGGCTGACATGTGCGATTCCGATTTTGCTGGGATTTGTAATCCCCGCACTCATTCTGTTAAAGTGGACGCTGTTTGATGCGACGTGGCAGTTTGCAACATTTGCAGATTTGGTTTGGAATTCATTTTTTCTGGCTTTTCTCGCAGCGGTCATCGCAGTCATCTTTTCTACGATTCTGTGTTACGCCAAACGCAGAAGCAAAGATCGATTCATCCATGGAGTCATTAACATTTCCGGTTTAGGCTACGCCATACCGGGAACGATCATCGCGATTGCGGTCATCAGCCCCCTTGTTTGGATTGACCACCAACTGATCAACATATTCGGCTTATTTTCCGACTATGAATTTGGACTGATTCTGTCCGGTTCGATATTTGCGCTCCTGTTTGCATATACCGCACGTTTCATTGCAATTTCATCCGGCTCAATTCAATCGGGTCTGGAAAAAATCACTCCAAATATGGATTATTCAGCCAGAACACTGGGCTATAAACCATCTGAAGTCCTGAGGCTGGTCCATGTGCCGCTGATCCGGTCATCACTGTTGACTGCTTTTTTGATCGTATTTGTTGATGTATTGAAGGAATTGCCTGCAACCTTGATATTGCGCCCCTTTAATTTCAACACTTTGGCCGTACGGGCTTTTGAATTGGCGTCCGATGAGAGACTGGTCGATGCCGCTCTTCCATCTTTAATGATCATACTTACTGGAATCATTCCGGTGATCATTCTGAGCAGATCCATTTCACAGAGACGAAACGAAGTCACTTGAATTCGTGAAAATCAATCACAAAAATCCCTCTATGAATTCCAAACGCTACCTGTTGGAGATCTCCGGTCTTTCCGTCAATTACGGCCAAACAGAGGCCGTATCGAATGTGAGTTTGAAACTCAGACAAGGTGAAATTGGCTCGATTTTGGGGCCAAGCGGCTGTGGAAAATCAACTCTGTTGCGGAGCATTGCCGGATTCGAGCGACCAATGAAGGGAACCGTCGAGCTGAATGGTGAAGTCGTGTCAAGTCCGAAGTATTCAGTGGCGCCGGAAAAACGTGGAGTCGGTATGGTTTTTCAGGATGTAACTCTATTCCCTCATCTAAGCGCCGCCAAAAATATTGCATTTGGACTGCGCAGTTGGAGCACAGAAGAGACGAACCAGAGAGTAAATGATCTTTTGGATTTGATTGGGTTGTCGGGTTATGGCAATCGTCACCCAAGTTCGCTCTCCGGCGGTGAGCAGCAAAGGGTGTCCTTGGCTCGAGCGATTGCGAGAAAACCGAACCTGCTGCTGCTGGACGAAGCCTTTTCAAATTTGGACCAAAAGCTGAAACAGTCACTCGTAGCCGAAGTGCGTGAAATTCTCATCGCTGAAAGAATAAGCGCAATCGCGGTTACCCACGACCACAATGTAGCATTTGCCATCGCAGACCGAGTTGGCGTGATGCAGAACGCAAAAATTCATCAGTGGGACTCACCCTACAACATCTACCACAATCCTCTCACTGAGTTCACAGCCCGCTTCATCGGTGAAGGGACTCTGATTCCTGCTACAGTAATCAACGAAAACAGCGTGGATTCGATTTTTGGCACTCTTAGACTAAAGAATTCCAGAAAATTACCCAACATCAAGCGAGGGCGCATGCTTGTTCGACCTGATGATTTGCTGCATGATGCCGATAGTCCATTACGAGCAAAGGTGGAGAAAAAATCATTTCGCGGAGCCCATTTTCTTTATCAGATGAGACTGAAAAATGGTCAAAGGTTTGACTATCTCGATAAATCCCATAGAAACCACGAAATCGGAGATTGGATTGGAATTCGAACGGACTTTGAACACATCGTCATTTTCAACGATGAATAATGGCCCTTTGACCTGAGGTACTGGAACCTCTAGCAGCTTCTCATTCGAAAACCAGCCAGCCAAGACTGCACCTCATTCTCGAATTGTCAAACTGACTGCGATGCCTGAACCGTCGGATTGAAATGCATCATCTCTTATTGAAATTAGCACGAAATGCGCTATATTGATTTCATGACGACAGAAATTAAGGATTTTGCGATATCAGCTCCTGACGGGCAGCTGATTCGAGGCGTATGCCGCGATACGGGCAGTGGTCCAATCGGAGTGTTTCTACATGGATTGCTGTCGGAAGCAGACGGCACCAAGTCCATGCACTTATGGAACGAAGCGGTGCGAATGAATCGATCATGGATTCGATTTGACATGAGAGGTCATGGGAAATCAGACGGTCGATTTGAGGAGTTTAAAATCTCGCGTGCGCTCGAAGACTCGAAGCTCGTCCTGTCTAAATTTTCGAATCGCCCCAAGATTCTCGTCGGTTCAAGCATGGGAGGCTGGACTGCGGCCCAGGTTGCCCTTGATGCAGAAATGAAAATCGCAGGAATTGTGATATTGGCACCTGCTTTCGGCTTCATTCACCAGATTTACGACAGTCTCAATCCAGAAGAACAGCAATCTTGGAAAGAAAGCCGAATAAAGCGTTTCGAGAGTCCAGAGATGGAAGAAGATTTTTCACTCAGTTATGACGCCGTCATCGATTCTAGATTGAATAATCCTTTTACCGCATCAGTACAATACAGACATCCAGTTCATATAATTCACGGCAGCTTGGATGACGTGGTTCCAGTGAAACAGAGCATCGCATTCAAAAAACATGTATCTTCGAAGGTCGAACTCAATGTCATTCAAGATGGCGACCATCGGCTCACTGACCACATTGACGTAATTACCAAAGCCGTGGACGATTTATGGCCTGCAGATTGATTCTATGAAACCTGTCACCATCATTTTATTTTTCATTTTCATCATCGTACCTTTGGTCGAAATTTATGTTTTGATCGAAGTCGGTGAAGTCATTGGCGCAGCGTGGACGGTAGTGGCTGTAGTTAGTACAGCAATCCTTGGAGCGTGGCTGGTCAAATTGCAGGGCATTCTGACTTTTCAACGCGCTATCAACAGTATGCGAAGCGGGGAAGCGCCTGCAACAGAACTGGCTGAGGGACTTTTCCTGCTGCTTGCGGGAGCCTTCCTGATTACGCCGGGATTTGTGACGGATACCATCGGATTTCTGTGTTTGACGCCTCCACTGCGCCGGTCTGCCGCTTCGTTTTTAATATCTCGAATCTTCGTTAAGCGCCGCGGAACAGGTTCCCAAAAACAGCATTCTTCAAATTCTGATACGTTTGAGACAGATTTTCGAGAATTGAAAGACTGATCTTTTAATTTTTGAAACAGTAATTTCTCACAAAATTAAATCAAAAGTTTTGACATTTCGATAATTTTATATGATAATGATAATCATTATTAATCTGATTAACTTATTTAATGTCAAACTCGAAGACAAAAACGGCGTTTCAGGAATATTTAGCGACCTATTCCGCTGCCCATGCCGGCTATGAAAACTCTGGGTCCAACCAAACGAAAGAAAATTCAGACAGTACCAAAGAATCGGTTAATTCCAAATGCCAAAACTGTTCAAATTTCTTCGAATGCGCTGCTTTGAAACAATTGACATTCATGAAACTGAAACAAAGATAAGAACGTTTACTAAGCTGAAACTCTCCTCTTGCAGCTTGTGGCAGAACCAACCAACGATTGAATTTCATTAAATACAAGTTGAGTTCAACTGATTTTGGAGTTTAATTTTTGGTTTTGGTTCTGCCCATTTTTTGAAAATAAACACAACCTCAAACTCTGACCATATTAAAAAGATGAAGTCACCGGCCTTTTCCATCGTTCCCCAATCTGTCATAGGAACTGAAGTATGGATTCATCATCGGGCACTTCAATAGGTCAGCAGACATTGCAGGTCGCTTTGCCAACATAACATTTCGAGCATTCTGTGTCTGTCTGAGTTGTTTATGGATTGTTACTGATGTTTACGCCAACTGACCTTCCAAGCCTATTGTTCGCTGCTCATAGAAAGAGGATAATCAGAGACTTCTTATTTCATTATCAGAGCGATTGCCGAAAGCAGCGTGCGACACTCATCAGTTCCTGCGGATACCTGACCCGTTACCTGCTTTACCTCAATCCCGCCTGTACTCCTGATTCCTTCTATGACACTTCTGCAGCTGTTTGAGTCCGCTTAGTCCGTACAATTTCGTCTTCCGCACGCTGCCCCTGCCCGAGACTGAACGACAAGCGCAATTTGCCAGTACGGCCTAAAACACCCATTGGTGCGATGTCTGACTGCAGCAAACTTTGATTCGGTCGGATTGCAGTTCTCAAACGCGTCTTGTGCAAATACGACGGATCGATCTAGGATTCGAAACGTGATCGACTGGCCATGGCTAGAGCGCGCCCCTGGAAATTTCATTCAGAAGAAGTTGATTTTCCCCGCTCCCCGGCTTGGAATGAAATTTCATCATACTGGTTTGATTTAAATGAGGAACATTTCGATCAACTCAAAAGAACAAAATAAATTAAACTCAAATTTTTCATGAAATAGAAGCTCGATCAATACGCAGGCAGGCAGTAACAGACACAAGACCCACAAGCATCTTTTCGTTTGCTGCACAGATTCGAGTCATGCTGTTGTAAAATCAGCGAATTAATTGTGAAGCTTGCAATGAGCTCAACAGCACGACAACTCAGTGGTGCTCGCAGGGCTGTGAATCATGAAATGGATGCGAATTTCATTATTGTCATTAAGTCAAGCATTTCAATCTTATAGTTGTGAACTCAACTGATGCCAGCAAGATTTGGAGGAAAAGAATATGGCAGGTTCTATGATTAACATCAACGCTTCTGACGGTGGGGAATTCCAGGGTTATTTAACTTTGCCAGAACAAGGCTCAGGTTCGGGTTTGGTTTTGCTTCAGGAAATCTTTGGGATCAATAAATTTCTACGTGACATGTCCGAAACGTTTGCAAGCGAGGGCTATGTTGTATTGGTGCCCGACCTCTTTTGGCGCATGCAGCCCGGTGTAAACCTTAGCTATAGCGACGAAGACTTCGCACAAGCTTTTGATTACTACGGAAGATTTGACGTAGATCAAGGCATCAAAGATATCGCTGATGCCCTTGAAGCTATGCGTACGTTGCCTGAATGCACCGGTAAAGTCGCCTCTCTTGGATATTGTTTGGGCGGAAAGTTAGCGTATCTGACAGCAGCTCGCACCAATGTCGATTGTTCTGTTTCCTATTACGGCGTAGCGATCGAACAGTCTTTAGATGAATCCGACAATATTGACTGTCCGATGGTCATGCATTTCGCAGATGAGGACGCGTTTGTACCTCCAAAAGCGGTTGAACAGATCCGTGACGCCTTTGCAGAAAATTCTGATGTTGAAATTTACGACTACGCAGGCGTAAATCATGCCTTTGCCACTCCGGGCCGAGACAGTTATCACCAGGCTTTCACTGAATTGGCGTACGACCGAAGCATGTCGCTGCTGCACAAAGTCCTTGGTTAAGAGAACATTAATATAGACCCATCCAACCAGACAGAAGTGGCAGCTTATTGGAACCATCATTGCAATCGGTGAGTTTATGGAAAGTTTTGTCTACCGACGCGATCTGCTAAGTGCGTCGGTGCTGATCGAGCTGAGTCGACGGAGCGATTATTACGGATTCGTACATCTTTCGCTACATCTGCTGGCGATTGCTGTCACTGGATTTTTGGTATGGATTTCCTACGGTTCGTGGTGGCTGATTCCAGCTTGGATCTCCTATGGAGTGATACTCACATTTTTATTCGCACCCTTGCATGAGAGCACTCATGGCACCGCGTTTCGAACCCCTTTGTTGAATAAATCATTCGCGGCAGCTGCAGGATTCTTGCTTTTTCTGCCAGCGAACTACTTTCGCCGATTTCACTTCGCGCACCATCGCTATACCAACAATCCTGATCGCGACCCTGAACTTCAATCCTCCAAACCCAGCACAATCAGCCAATATGTCTGGTCGATGACTGGGCTTGGATCTTATTGGTGGCCCCAAATTCGCATGATTGCACTATATAGCTGCGGTAAAGTTAAAGACTCATTCATTCCAGAATCAGAAATCCCTAAAGTCATCAAAGAAGCCAGAATTCATGCATTTGCTTATATTGCGGCAATTGTTGGGTCGGTCCTGACTCAAAACCTGGCGATATTAATTTTTTGGTTTGTTCCAGTACTGCTTGGGATGGTAGCACTGCGAATGTTTCTGCTTGCCGAACACGCTGGATGCGAACAAACTTCAAACATGATTCGAAATACACGTACTACATTGACGCATTCAGCAATCAGACGACTAGCGTGGAATATGCCATTTCATTGCGAACATCACTTATTTCCGTCTGTACCCTTTCACCGACTTCCTCAGCTGCATGAACACGTTAAACATCACATCAAAGTCGTTTCGCCTGGATATAAAAAATTTCACTCAGACTATATTCAATCGCTCTAATCGACATCGTGTATCGCAATCGTCCATACATATCTTCCCTCTTTTACATCCGAAAATTTAAGCGTAAGTGCAGCAGGAATGCTGATTGATGCTGCAGCTGAGTCAGATGGATTTTTTTCACAATAGATTTTCGATGAATCAATTTATAAGTCCTCTGCGGACTGTGGGTCATGCAGTCAAATTGTTTCACGGAAATTCAGCATAATAAATGCAAACCACACTAGGGTCGAAACTTATTCTGAATCGATAGAACGGTTGACGGGCAAGTTGAAGGAATTTGAATGTCCAGGCTGTTTAAAAAATACGAAATTCCTACAGTACTCTGTTTTTTTTGCATTTGGAAACGAATTTGGACTGCTCGATGAAGAATCCCCATTGGCAACAGTCAAACACAAGATAAGCTTCAATGTCAGTGGACTCAAAAACATCAGGGATTATTCGGGATAATTGAATGTTGATGTCACACATTCCGAAAAATTCCAAGATACCAATTTTGATGTGTTTCGTGCTGAACCGGTTACCCTTTTCAAGCCGAACGCTTTGCAGCATTGCAGGATCTCTCATCACCAGCGAACACGCACCGGCAATTCTCAAAATTGAGAATTTGTTTGACAAAGATAATCATCAAGAGGTCTTCGGTTTCAAGATGCCAGGACGCTCAGTATTCTTTGGCACGAAACTCACATTTTGACGCGCCGCTCAAAATTGTAATGTCAGTGAAATTAGAGTCATGAATTTGATTCGAAAAGTATTATTCAGCGTCTTTGTCCCAACGCTGGCACTGTTTGAGTTGGCAATTGGTCAGGAACCGCCCAAACGAATTGTGTCCACGCACTTGTGTACGGACCAGTATCTCCTGCTGCTTGCAAACCACGACCGCATCGTTTCATTGAGCGCATATTCGACAAGACCAAATCTCTCAGTTCTGTCTGAAGAAGCAAAGCAGTTCCCTCTCAATCAAGGAAACGCTGAAGAAATCGTCCTGTTACAGCCGGATTTGATATTGACCGTTCAATTCGGAAATCCACATGTGGCACTCCTTCGCAAACTGGGCTATCGGGTTGTAGAAATTCCGCTTGCGTCATCTGTTGAGGACATTCGATCCACTATCTTGGTGATCTCGGAAATTGTCGGTGAAAAAAAACGCGGGAAGGAAATCCTGCGGGATTTTGACAGCAGAATCAATCGTCACAGGCAACAAGGATCGGATATTCAGCCTGTCGTTGCCATCTATCGAGCCAATGGTTACACCAGTGGCAGTCAAACCTTAATATCGGAAATTGTCGAAACTGCAAGCTTGCGCAATCTTGCCAGTGAACTGGGCATGGAACAAATCCGACATCTGCCACTGGAAATCCTAGTCAAACAAAGACTGGACGGCCTCATTATCGACACGGTGGAAAAGCGTCGGTCACTCGCCTACGAAGTGCCAAATCATCCTGCAATCCGCAGAATGTTCAAAGAACTGCCTCGAATTAGCATTTCAGCAAAATACTGGACCTGCGGAACACCATTTGTCAGTGATGCACTCGACCGGCTGGTGGAATTTCGAAAACAAATTGTGGAAGGAATCAGAAAAAGAAGTTGACTCGACCGAAATACCAAATTCGTTACCGATTTCTCATGATGACGCTGACTTTGCTGGCGAGTGCCGCGTTAATTTGTTCGCTGTCAGTCGGACCAGCTGGAATTGACGTTCTCACTGTCTTTAAGTCACTTTTTTCGAGTGAATCGAATGCAACTCAGATTATCGTGCAGGAAATCCGCCTTCCGCGCGCAATTCTGGGCTTTGCAATCGGTGCAACTCTCGGACTTTGTGGAGCGGCTCTTCAAGGGTATGTTCGTAATCCATTGGCGGAACCGGGTCTGATCGGCGTGTCTTCATCCGCCGCACTCGGCGCAGTCTTGACGATCTATTTCGGGGCATCGGCAGTCTATGCGTGGGCATTGCCGATTGGCGGCATGCTCGGAGCAAGCATCGGTGTGGCGGTCATGCTGTTGATTGCCGGTCGAGAAAGCTCGACTTTAAGCTTGATTCTCGCAGGTGTGGCAATTTCCACTCTGGCAGGCGCTCTTACAGCACTTGCATTAAATTTAGCACCGGACCCATTCGCTTCTCTCGAAATCGTTTTCTGGCTGCTCGGTTCACTTGCGAACCGAAGTTTTGATCATGTTTGGTTGGCCGGACCGTTTGTTTTGGTCGGAATACTGCTGGTCTTGACCTTGGGTCGAGCGCTGGATGCATTGACTCTGGGTGAAGACACAGCCTCAACACTCGGTGTTGATTTACGTTCGGTTCGCCTGCGGCTTATTTTTGGCGTGACAGCATCAGTTGGCGCAGCTACAGCAGTCGCTGGAACAATTGGTTTTGTCGGTTTGGTGGTGCCTCATTTACTTCGTCCCTTTGTTGAACATCGACCCAGCCTCTTATTGCCCGCAAGTGCACTTGGCGGTGCAGCTTTGCTCACGCTGTCGGATGTTGCCGTAAGATTGCTTTCGTTCAATATCGAGTTGAAACTGGGCGTATTTACCGCGCTTATCGGCACGCCAATTTTTTTGTGGGTCGTGCTGCGAATGCGAAGCCAGTATCTATGAGCATTCTATCGGCTACAAATATTGAAGTTGTTCGAGGCAGTCAAACTGTTCTTTCGAGCACATCATTTTCAGTTGAAAACGGTGAACTGGTTGGATTGATTGGACCCAACGGCGCAGGTAAAACTACATTGCTTCGTTCGCTCGTCGGTCTGCTTCCCGTAACGCGAGGTACTGTTCAGTACGATGGAGAAGTCTTGACTTCAAGAAATCGATTTCAATTCGCCAAAAAAATTGCTTACCTGGAACAGAACAGTCGCACTTATTGGCCACTGGCAGTTGAACATCTCGTCATGCTTGGCAGAATGCCACATTTAGAGCAGTGGCAGAGACCTTCAAAACACGATTGGGAAATTGTTGGTCAAGCGATGAAAGCCTGCGATATTGAGCAATTTTATTCGCGTTCTGTAACAACTTTGTCAGGCGGTGAGCAGGCGAGAGTGATGCTGGCGAGAACTTTTGCAACTCAACCGGAGATTCTATTGGCTGACGAGCCAGTTGCCGGCATTGACCCAGCACATCAGCTCGACGTCATGGAAAAACTTCGCGACATGGTGGCTCGACAGGCAGGTGTGGTCGTCGTAATGCATGATCTGACTTTGGCTGCGCGATACTGCGACCGACTCTTTCTTTTGCATGAAGGAAAAATCGCAGCAGAAGGATCTGCTTCGACTGTATTGTGTGAGGAAACGCTTCGACGCTGTTATGGAATTGAGGCTCATTTTGGAAAGGTAAATGATGTTCTGTTCGTCATTCCGACAAAAAGAACTTCCAGAAAGTGAAAAATGTTCGACAGCAAAACTCAGCTCCTCAACTTTCTGCTTTGGATTCATACTGGCGATAAATTCGAATTGCATCACCGCAAGCCAAACAGTTCTCGTTCAATCCGCTCAGATCTCATCGCTTGCCCGTGGATGCGCAGGAGACTGTGAAAGTATTGCCAAATTAGTTTAAATTAGTGGATTATGAATATCTTTCTTATTGTTTTTATTGATATAAATATTTGTTCTGATTCAGAAATCTACGAAAATGAGAATACTTTCACAGCCTCGCAGGCGATGCCACACAAGCTGCAGACAGCAAAACTCCATGCAACAAAGTCACGATTCTTCTGCCGCTGCAACAGCACTCGCAGTTTAGTCCCGAATAAATCCCCCACCAAGTATGATGAAATTTGGCAATTAGCATGGCACCAACTACTGGAATTTTCAAAACGGTACAGTATGGTGCCTTATCGGCTCTGCTGCTCACCAGCTTTGACGCGGAAGGCACGATCTAATACAGCCTGCCATCAATGCCGCCAACCAGTTCTTTGTACTTCAGACGCTATCCGATCATTCCTGCGGCTATGTCCTGCCTCTGTTGATTCGTATCCTGTTCGCGGATGTTACGCCGGTCAGCGAACTCATCGACATAACGATTCAGATGCTTTTTACTCATTTTGTGGTAAGTGCCTTCGTGGGCTCTTTTGAGCATTGAACAAAACGATTCCATGCCGTTGATGTGAATCTTGGCGTCCACATACTCACCAACGCTGTACCGAACCGTGTGATGATCGTAACCCTCAAGCATCTCGCAGCCTTGAAGTCATCTGCGTTGACTAACCTTCTTCTGCCGGTTCCTCGAAGAAGCCGTGTTAAGTGTCTCTTTTGGTGTTCTCAATCACCTGCGTTTGACCTGCTTTGATTCTCTTTCTTTCGCTCCGACAACCGAAGTTTTGCCTACTGCACCTATGCCGGCATTCAACTTCCTGTCTGCATGCTTGTTCTTTACCGATTCGTCCATATAGGTTTCGTCGACTTCGAAATCCCATTCATAAGGTCACTGTCATTTGCCAAATCTTTGCTGATTCTATACAGCATAAACCAAGCGTACTTTTGCGTGATGCCTAAATCTCGATGCAGTTTCATGCTCGATACGCCTTTAAAAATTGTTGCGATCAAATATATTGCAATCGCCCATTTTCGCAGAAAAATTTTAGAATCTCCGAGGATCGTTCCATGTCTGACCGAAAAATATTGGCGACAGTCTCGGCATCGGTGAGGCAGTGGTTTTCTGCTTTTTACTTCGTACGTATTCGTACCGCCACAACGATGACAGACTGCAATGCCATTTTTCCAAGGAATTGATTCAAACCATTTACCAGCAGAATCTTTATCAGGATACATATCAAATAGTTCCACGAGGGATATCCGTTCTCTAAATGATTTTCCTGATGATTTCGTTTTCGATTCACTGGTTTGCCTATAGAATTAATTTCCAACGATCATGCATATTTGATACGAATTTTCAATGGTATAGTCAGGCATATAATTCCCAATTTTCTCAATCGGTCCGAAATGCTTGCTGCTTGATTTCGTCCCATAGATCATCATTTCGGTCGAAACAGTCGTCGATAGCGTTCAAATCACCGAACCAAAATTCGCCTTGCCGATTGCATACAGGCCAAGTATTTGTTTTGCAGTTCAGATTACATGTAATCATTGGAAGAGATTCTTGAGCAATCTTGAAGCTTGGTTTTGGCCGCAGCCGAACGCGGGCCGCTCTTTTGGATTCAATTTGCGATGTCTTCTTCTTTCGAAGGTTTAATATGAACAACCCCAACCCTTTATCATCGAGGATATTCCATGTCAGAGTCCGATCATTCAGCCGCTTCCGGCAAAAAGCCTGCCAATATTCATGACGATTTCTTCAAGGATGTCTTTAAGGAGCGCAAATATGTCACCAGCCTGATTCGGGTGGGCGCACCAAAAGCGCTGTTTGAGATTATTGACTGGGATTCTTTGAGGCTCGAGTCGCAGTGGATTAAAGCAGACCGGCAGAAGGAGAAGTTGGCCGATCTGGTGTTTTCCGCGACACTGAAAGACAGTGAGCGTACGGCCAGAATCGTCCTGTTGTTTGAGCACAAAAGCTATCGTGACAACTATCTGGACAAGCAGATGGCCCACAATCAGTTTCTGATGTATCTGCAAAATGATTTTCAGTCGCTGATTGTGCCGATTGTGGTGTTTCAGGGTCCGTGGTTCAAGCATAGGTCGGTAACGTTCAGCAACCTGTTTTCCGACTATTCAGAACAGCATCTGCGAATTCTGACCGAGTATTCGGTCAACTTCCGATGTCTGCTGATTGATGTGAATGAAATTGATCGCCGGGGGGGGGCTGGCGGAAAAAACCAACATTGACGCGGTGATCCGTGCGATGTCCACGGTGCGAGACTTCGATGTGAGCGACCTGCCGGATCTAATGGACCGAACCAGGCATGTTCCAGCCGAGAAGCGGGCAAGGATGTTCAAGTTGGGGCTTGGTTATGTTTGCGATTACAATTACGACATTAAACAGGATGACATACTGAAATTGGAAACCAAAACATCGGAGGAACAGCAGATGGTTCTTTCAGCTGTGGAAGCATTCAGGGAAGAAGGCCGGGCTGAAGGTCTCCAAGAAGTTCGTCAAGAATTTGCAGCGTATTTGCTGCAAAAAGGCATGGGGCCGGAGGAAATTGTCGAGGTGACGAAGCTCAGCCGGGAACAGGTCGAATCGCTTCAACAAAAGATTAACAGCACTTCGTAACAAGACACTGGCAAAATTTGACGATGGCTTTTGTCAAAGTCAAATACAGACTGCAGCCCCTCCCCGAAACAATAGCAATTTGTGAGCCCTGGCGAACCGTCAGTAAAGTTTGAAGCACTCACTCTTGATGTTCCGTCAAGTAAGACGCCGGACACTTTGAGTAATAAGTGTATTACCTCGGTCAGTGTAACGTCGCCTTAATCCGGCATGACATCCAATGGAAGATCGGATGGAAAATCAAACCATGCCTGCTGATGTGACAGAACTGTTTGTCCTGACTTTGAAGGATTTTTGTAAATGATTGATTTCATTGCATACTAAATTAAAACTATGTACAACATTTTTGCGCTTTGCTGAATTTGAACATTTAATCTTTCTGCGATACCAAAGGCATCATCGACCTCCGTATTCTCATCGCCGCATATAGTTTCTTCGCCACTTTTCCCAACCGCATTGGAATCGCAGATCGCTGACTGGTTTTACGATGCTCAAAGACGCAATACAGTGCCATGAGCAAGGCATCCCGAATCACCTTCGGCGAATACCGTGCTGTTGCAGACCCATCCGATATTGCAGATGTTTCACATACATCAGAGTCATGAACGAAAGAGCGATATGCGCCTGAACTCGGTGCGGCGGGCGTCGAGTGAAAGATCGGCCGCATCTTCATGATCGTGTTTGGTGATGCGAAAGCTCTGTTCGACCTGCCATAGCCCGCGACAATTCGACAGCGCATGGTCGTCGGGCATCGTCGGCACATTGGCAACCACTCCATGCAAACCGTCCCATTGCTGCGCCTGTTCGATTTTGTTCGGGCTAACCAGCACGCGGCTGCTGTCCTGCATCCGCGCGAAGAGCTTGTAACCGCAGTAGCTCATCAGCACCTTGGGTCTTTGACTCCCGTTGAGTTTCTCCGGCAACTTGTTCACGGCTTTTTCCCGAACAGGACGGACCTTGCGCGCATGTTTCTTACAATGACTGACAATCACTCTTCGTTCACCGGCGAAAAAATACGAACCCCAATTTGTGGCGAGGACTGACATTAGTCTAAATCCAAGACCTGAGTTTTCAGCTTCTGCGGCAGGTTTTTTAAGCGAACGCCGACAATGTAATACCGGCCCACTTTCTGCAACTATTTGAGATTGTTGTCGTTCAACGCGCCTCGGTCGGTTACGCAATCACATTTTGCACCTTGAAATTCGCCCTTAGGCGTTCCGCCACCGACAGCAGATTTCGATGCTAATTCAATAGCGTCAAAAGTGCTAACGAAAAGTCGTCAGTTACCGCACTCGAAATTTCGCTCATTTGAAACAAACAAAAGTCCTTTTTCAGTTCGGTCAAGGATCAAGCGCATGTCTGTGCTTCGTTCACGGTTTTTGTTTTTGGTGGTCGTCCGCGCCGTTTCGGTACTGGCGGCGGCACGACGTCAGTATGGGGTTTTCAGATTCTGCGGCATCAGGTCGCAGTGCCGTCAAAGACGATGACTGTTTCCTTCAATCTGAATGTCCACTGTTGGGCGTGTCGTTTCGTCGTGCCGGGCCTGCAGCTTGGTCAGCATCTGCTGCAAGGGCTAGGATTCGGCAACATTGCCCGGCAAAATTTCACAATAACACGGAAAACCGGCGCGGTTGATCGCCAGCACCATGCTGACTAGGGGACAGTCGCTGCGCTTCTGTTTGGAACGCCCGAAGCATTCCAGGCTGCTATTTTGACGACCATGGCAGTGAACATTGGTCAGATCGTAAAACACAACGGCAGCCGGAAGATCAAGCAGTTGGCGTTCGCGCTGCCACAGTCCCTGCTGCAGGTCGCTGCGATGTTTCCACAGCAGATCATTGAGACGATACAGTTTGCTCAGCGAAGGAGGGAGTGCCTGGTCCAGTTCCAAGATTTCCAAAATGGCGCTGTCTGACTTTATCTTAGACGCGGTAATTTTCGACCAGTCGGCAGGAGTTCTGGGGCTGTCCGTTTTTGCGGATGTAGGTTTTGACGGCTTTGATAAACATAGTCGGTAGTATTGATGAATAATCGGTGATTCACAAATAAACATGTACCAACATAAGACTAAAAACGAAATATTAGCAAATAACTTTCTTTTATAGGTAGAAAAGTAGAATGAATTTCTGACAAATGTCAGAAATACCAATTGAACATTCTACTGGATTGGGCAAAAATCATGAAAATGCCCAAATTCAGTGAACAAAGTGACGAACAAAGGTTGAATTCATGCAAACCGTTCAGCCCAGACCAGATCACCTGCCCGGCAATACTCGATCCAAGCAAAATTTGGCATCAACCATGTCGGTTCGTTGCAAGCTGACGATTACCCGCCATTTCAATTTGAAATGGCACCACCCTGAAGATTGAATGGCAATCAACACTGGTCTCAGAAACACGTCAATCACGGCTCAAGTGAATGCTTACAAATGTTTTAAAGATAGCTGATTCCAGCTGTCAGTAGAATCAGTCGTACGCACAACGGGCATTGACTGTCATTCTTCCTTACATGACTGAGCCCAATTGTTTTTGTTCTCCTACAACAGAATTACTCCAAAATATTTAAATTGTAATGCTTTCACAGTCTCATTGGCGTAGTGCGAGCCAAAGCGTAGATTGGGCTGCGCTATTTTTGCTACAGCATGAAGCGATTGAGTTCTTTGGCTCCGTCGGCAGCGACGGTCTAGGGATGATTGACCCGAATGAGTGAAATCGAGGGTAGCAAAGCTCAAAATTGGCTTATTCAGGCTGATTTTTGGTGAAAATGGATGAAAAATTCCGATCTTTTCAGTTTAACGACAACTGAGTGCAAGATTTCTCAAACATTTTTTGCGCAGTACTCGATAGTCGTAAGAAGGCAGAGTTACATAGATGTGCGTATAACTCCGAATTTAACATAACATATTATGATTTGCGGTTAATACCGATATTCCACAATTCTTGAAATCTCCATCGTCTGTGACCAACTTTAGGTTTTTGCACTTACACAGATTCCCAATAACTTGATCATTAAAATCAGTACCACCTTTTGCGTATTCATCAAGCAAGCTTTCTATATCCAAACTTGAAAACTGATTTTCGATACGCGAACAATGACTCAGTACGCGCGTCATTTTGCCCGCTACTTCCTTAGCGATAGGTTTAAATTGGGAACTATTACGAAAAGCTTTGAAATGAAGTTGAGACCTTGTTTGCCGCCACAAAATTCTAGTGTGGGTGTTAATGAATTCTGAAACAATAAGAACATCAATATGAATAGAGCTTTGCGCCTCCAGAATTCGACGGAATGCCGAAGAGTAGACCATTTCCCTTGACCTATTATAATTTTGGGGGCCATAAATCAACAGCCATATGTTTGCATCTAGAAATAATTCATCTTCCGGCTGAAATTCATAGTTTGCTATTGACAATGGTTTATTCACCATAAAAATCTATCCCAATTCTTCTTTCATTGCCTGCTCATAACTTTGACGGTGCTTAAAGTATCGCTTCGCTGAATCGACAACGCGTCTAAGCAGCTCCTTATCATCGGGTTCTATGTCGACTGCCGTCAAAAGTTTACGAATTTGAACTTCATCAAAATTACCGTATAACTGTCCGACCGCTACGTTTAGAAACGCAGAGGTTAAAGTGGACACATGAAGAAATGACAGAGCGACTGGCTGTTCTCGTCCTAGTGCGGCGGATAGACGATCGTACACTTTTTGACCATCACTCGATGCGACGCAAAAGGGACTTCCGACAACTTCGAATAATTTAATTTGTAGTCTTTTTTCCATTTTTGAGACCTCAGAAAATACTGCCAGATGTAATTTCAGAAGTTAGAGCATATGATTTCTGGTCTGCGGTGTTGATCTGTATATTCACAACCGTACCTGGGAATGGATGATCTAATCGCGTTACAGTAGTTTCCCTGTTTTTTCGACTCCAATAACCAGCATCAGAAACAATTTGAAAGCATCCATCATTTTGATCAATGAATTCGCGAAGCAATTTTAACCCTAACCCACCTGGAATGTTTGTAGATTTAGTCGTGTGGAAGTCCCTTGTTGCCCAATCAATCGCTTCCTCTGGTTGAATATCTGAATTGAGATAACGGCGGACTCTTTCCGGTATACCAATTCCCAAATCTGCTACACTGAAAGCAAGTTGGCTTCTATTTGGAAAAAACTGTCCGCAGCTAAAGACTCCCCATTTCGTTTCAGAATGCAGTCCTGCATTGCTGAAAATTTCAAGAACACTCTTGCGAAACTCTTTTTTCAACCCGACTGACATTGACGGCATTTCGTCACGGTCCATAAATTCACGCTCAATGTAGATGGAAAAATATTGATCATCCTTAATATCGAATCGACGGTAGGAAACTGTCGTGTCCCAAAGATCAGACATTGGTTCCCCACCATAGTGAATGAGAAATCCATTCTTCGATAGGACTTTCTCCACATTTGGAGAAACATTAATCAAACGAACTGAATTCAATTCGACACCCAACAAATATAATATTGCTCCGAGTGCCGCGCACATGTCCGCATCGAACCAAGTCGTTAATTGCATGTCAATTTCAATGACATCAAAGAAGCAGTCCTTAGTAGCTGCGTAAAGTTGTGTCAGCAATGCAATTCCATTCTGGTCGTGATGAACCTGATTTTGCAATAAGAATTTCACATCGTAACCGCTTTGATTATCATATCGTATTTACTAGGAAATTCCTAGACTATGGCAACAGTTGCAGAGTCACTATGCAATTGAATCACTCCAAGTGCGACACGCAGATATCTTCAAAGTTATTGACTGTGCAAACGGAAACCGATACATAAAGAGATATATCAATCTCATCTAGTATCTAAACATTGTTATCTGAAAACGATTCTATCAGAGATACACCCAAATCCGAAATTTGAAATTCTGTTATGGATTAATCACCTACTATTGCATAGTATCAAAAATTTTATCTTGGTTACATGTCTGCCATGGGTCTCCGCAGCAATTCTTGAGTTGATTAATTGCCAAAAGTACTGTGTGATGGGAAAAATTTCATGCAACTGCCAGTTCGCAGCCGTTAACTTCAATTCCGTCTTTGAATTGTACTCCTTCAATTGGACTTCTTCCTGTTGGACGCGCATTTTAGAAAATTCGAAAAGTGAATATTCTTCAATCTGAAAGATTCAGCTGCAGCTGGCTACCTATTACACATAAATTAAGTCGGAACTTAACTTATGGTGTAACCAGCCTTCTTTTTGGGTCTGCATGCGCAGACCCAAATCATGTGTTCGCGACAGCCACACCAATTGGATATAGCCTTCCCAAATTTTCTTGTATCCAGGTGGTGGATCATTTTTTCAATTCAAATAACCAGCGATCATGGCCATCGCCACCATACCGGTTCCGAGATTTTCCGGCACGGATAAGCGATATCTGCGTGTGAAATCCTCCAGCACCCCGATTTCGATCTCTCTGAACAGAACTTCCATCGGCAATTCCGGGGTTTCCTGACCCAGCAGCGTCATGGCTGCCAGCAGCGCCAGGCGATGACTGCGTTGATGGTGACCGCAGGCTCAATGCGCTCGCCTGTGCGATGCTGCAGAAACTCCACCCCGCAGCCGGATTTCAAATTCCGATGCCAGTCCTCTCAATGCGCCAGCGCAGAAGATAACACTGCACCACAGCGGTGGTCTGCTCCGCGCTGCTCACGGGCAAGCTGGTCAGCAATAACCACTCCAGCGCCTTGACCCCAAGCAGATTCAAGGGCCACTTGAAATTGTAACTCAGCGTCATCAGACTGAACTCGCCTCGCCGCGGGATGCTGCTTCATCCTTTGACGATGTTGGTCCACCACGTCCTCATGTTCCCAACAATCGATCCTACGCACAGCTGCTGTAATCCCAATTAATCCGTAGAAATAGTTCATAATTCGAAATAAACCGAACCCGCTCATCGCTGGTAGCTTTTCTGAAGAGCGGCCTTCGCCACTCCAATGACATTGACCGAATACAATCAGCAAAGGTACGGCGGTCCCCCAGCGCACACTGGCTACGGCTCAGTGTCATCTCCAACATCCGCAGAACCTGTCCGGCCGCCTGCGTGCCGCGTCCCTTCGCACCTCCCGGCAGGCCAATGGCATTTACTTAGTGATAAATACGTGTTGACTTAATAGTACGCACCTCGCGGACGACTGTTTTCATTGAAATATGTTACTTTATGCTACTGGTTCGTCGATGCCTGAGGTTGATTTCGTTTACGAATCCATTTGTTTCGCGGCTGTTTCGATTGGCGCGCATAGGAACGATCAGGACGTTGTTTCTGACGTTGCCTGCTGATGCTGCTGACGATGGCATTGACCGTAGAAGCAATCAGTTCTGCCTGTCGCAGCACCAGCTGTTCCAGACTGCGGGCCATCACCTTCAGCGCATGCTTGAAATTCACCTGTTTTCTGTCTTCTTCGGGCGCGCCCTGGATTCGATCTTCACTGTAGTTGGTGAAGATTCGCGTGAGCGTGATCAGCACAAAGTGCGCATACAGTTCCTGTTTGACGCCACGTTCTGATTTGGCATGAAACTGCTCGATGCTCAGCCAGGATTTGGAAATCTTGTACATCTCCTCGATGCCCCATCTTTGATGGTACAGATCAGACAGGTCCGAGATGGGATAGCGCACTGGATCCTGCAAAGTGACCGCGAGCGTGTAGGTGGTGTCGGCATGGGTGTATTTCACCAGTCGCAGTTTCAGCGGCGGACATTTCACCTGCGCATGGCGGCGACGGATGCGAGTCCGGATTTGCGCGGTTGGCTCAACCTCGATGATCTCATCGGTGCGCTCTGAGTCCATGAACCGGTCCATCGCCACGGTCAGGTTTTTCTGCAGTCGGAAGACTGCCTCCACACCTTGCAGCCAGTGCGCATGCAGCATCTCGTAGCTGTAATAACCGCGGTCATAGACCACGACGTCGTTTTCGTCCAGCTGCTTCAGATGCGTCAGCGCAAGCTTTCGTTCATTGCCATGCGATGCCAGCTCAAAGTCAATTGGAACGCGCGCCTTGAGCTGATACAGGCAGCTCACAAGTCCCTGTGGATAATGCGCCTTGTCATTGGGCGTGCGATAACCGTTTTTAAGCAGTTTCCGCGGCAGGTTGAGCCGGCTGCCGTCAACCGCATGCAGACGATGTCCCTGCCACAGAAAGTCCTTTCGCTGCGCTTCGGAGCGCTGCAGAATGCGCTGCTGCAGAACCTTGAAGACCTGCTCATCCAGCTTGGCGCGCGCCCGGCTCATGGCGGCCGCAGTGACCGGCTGTGGCTGTGGCAGGCGGATCTCCAAGTCGCGGCACTGCGCCCATAATTCGTACAAACAGGTGGCATAACCCTGTCGATTGTCAGAAAACACCAGCCGAAAGATGAACAGCATCAACAACATCGTGTCGATCACTCGCCGCCGAACCCGCCACTTTTCATCAAATTCCGCCGCTACTTCCGAGATTTCGCCGATCAGATGCTGCCACAGCTGCACGAATGAATCCGAACTCGCCAGCGGCTTCGGCATTGCTGCCTGCGCGCGTTTTTTGCGCTTCGCACGAGCCTTTTCACCGTGCGCTAAAATCTCTCGAAAACCTTCTTCCAAAGGATACACATAGACACCTTTAGGGGTTTTTCCGGAACGCTTCTCGGTGGTGCCCAGATACTGCCAGTTGGCCGCCCGATAACTGCTTGCCTCAAAGCGCGTCTCATCCACAAACGTCTCAATCAGCACCGGCCGACAGCCATGTTGGCACTGCCAGTCCTGCGGCAGCTGCCGACACACCAGCGACAAGGCCTTGGAAGCGAGATTTTTCACCCGCACCCACGGAAAGATCAGAAACCGACTGTTGTTGACCGCCAAGTGCAGATGTTTCTTGTGTTTCTGATCCTGCCAGCCAACCCACACATCCCGACACGGCAGCGCCTTGACTGCATACTGAAACAACAAACAGCCCAGTTTGCGACCCTGACCGTCAACGATGAAATAACGCAGGTTCGCCCCGATCGGATGCCGGTATCCCAGATAATGATAACGCTCCACCCATTCGTTGAATTCCCCTGCCTGATCCGCAGAAGTCACCAGCTGCACAGAAAGCGGCATCAGCTCCGACAGCTCCGCCTGCAGCTCCGCCTGTTCTTCGGTGCGCGCCGTCAGCGCCAGCGGCCTGCTCTTGCCGCGCTTAAGATGCGACTGCTTCGGCGGCAGCTGCACAACGCCCAATTGTTCCAGTTCCTCCAGCAGCAGCAGCGCTGACTGGTAGCGATTGACACCCTTTGATGTGTGCCAGCCTAAATGCTCACTGATCGTCTGCGCCAGCTCAGTCCGACTCAAATTCTCAAACAGCGAAACTGTCTGTTGAATCTCACCCAACTGTCTGCGGGTCAAACGATGACCGAAAAATGTCGTTGACTTCAACTTCTTAATGCGCTCATCCACCGCTGATCTCCTGACAAAATGATCCTTACCTCTATTTTGACAGTACTGCACAAGAAAGTCAAATGCGGATGTGCAATTTTTTTACATCCCTCGATTTGCCCGCCATATCAATCTGTTGCCATCTCTACAAAAAACTGCAAATACACTTATCCTATGTTAATGCCATTGCCCGGCAGGCGCCGCCCGCCGCTGATATTGGTGCCCGGCGTCAGACCGAGCCAGCAGCGCCGTCTCCACTCCCACCCCGAGAATCGCCGTCAGGTCCACTTCAAACAGATCCCACAGGCTCATCTGCAGTCGCCGATGCTTTTTCGCCGGGGCCTCTTCACTGGTTTTCTGTCCGCACTGCCACCAGCTCGACCAGCGACACACTGCGCGCCTCCATCCGCTGCAAGGCGAACTGATGCTCTTCCCGCAGTTGCCCAGCAGCGCGGACGCAACTCAGATTCGCTCCTTTCCACCCGACGGTCACACAGTATTCGCCAGCGCCCGAGCATTGCGCTCTGCAAACAGAAATATGACCGCCTGAAAGCTTGCGGCAAAACTCACGGACAGGCTTTACGTTGCGTCGGCGACCGCTTGCTCAAGGTGCTTTGCAAGATGCTACAAAACAACACTCTGAACGAGCCGAAACCACCTGAAACTGTCACCACTGCCCGAAACACTTTGATGTCGCCGGCAAACTCTATGGAGAAGCTCTTTTTTACTTGACAAACGATACGAAGTCCACCGTCGATGTCAAAATTCCTTTTTCTTTTGTCCTGACAGAGTAGGACTTGAAGCAGCTGTCCACTTTAATCTGTAACCTGGCAGTCGAATTTCAAGACAAATTCGGAGTTGGCTTTTAACTGTTGATTTCTAGGATTCCAAACGTATTCTCAGATTCCATCGAACATTTCCCGTGATCTTGCATCCCTTCACACACCCCATACAGCTGCAATGAGTGATCCTGCAGTACAAAACCAGCTAGAGCAGCAATATCTTTTTGTTTTTGTTCGATTTCCTCATCTACAAATTCGTAAACTCTTCCACATTCAACACACACCATGTGGTCATGGTGAGTTTCATCGTTCAATTCGTAAATTGCTTTGTCGGAAACAAAGCGGTGTCGTAACACTAGGCCAGACTGTTCGAACTGCGTTAAAACTCGATACACTGTGGCAATACCGATTTCTTCACCCGAATCCTGCAATGCTCGATATATGTCTTCTGCGCCTAAATGCCGTTGCGGAGATTTTTCTAGAATTTCGAGAATAAGCCTTCGTGGTAATGTAGTACGCAATCCTGCCCGCATTAAAGTGGATTGATTCACGACTTCCCTCTCTTTTTGATGAATAGTACTGGTATTGTATTCGATTGAGGGTTGATAACAAAACCCACTAGAACTAGACGCACATGCAGCGCTGCCAAGCATCGTCGGTGGAGCACGCTGACGTCACCGCATCATTGCCTTTCCTACTGAAGTCTGCCAGGCAAGGTAACTGCGAAAGGATCATCACATTCGTTCAAATAGTGGGGATATTGAACAAATGACTTCCTTCGTTCAATTGAAATTTATGGTAGGTTCTGATTTAGAGTTCTGCGAAATTATGGGCGCTTTCACGCTCTCCCTTGAGCGAAGCTGCTATTGAAGGACAATTGATGTCTCTAATCAATCAAAAACAACTTTGAAATTCTATCAATTCAATCCGTTTTGCAGCTGCTCAAACTAATCGAAAGACAGACTCGTTCATTTGCAAATCGTACCGAAATCCACTCCTTCATCCAACATCTTCTTGGCAATCTGCTGGGCTCCTCGCTGAATTCCTTCCTGACGACATCGCCCTTCTCTTTATTCCCAACTGAATATCACCTCTTGCATGAATCTCTTACCCTCGTTTTTTGACCGCGGCCGATTCAATTCTCTAGGTATCTCTATCAGTTTACTCGGAATGACCGAGATGATAATCCACCGTGCCCGTGGTCAGCTCACTGTGTTCGATCAGCGACCTCGGCTCGCTGATGCGAAACAGACTCTCCAGCATCCTGCTGGAAAAAGTCCAGATCGAATTGAGCATGTAGAGAGCGATTCGCTCACAAATCCCCGGATCTTGCTCGCCTATCGAGAGATCCCGCAGATTCGCGATCCGAGGCTCGAAATCTAGGATGATGGCTCCAAACATCTGTTTCAGACCTGGCGGCATCCTCTAACCAGCGAGTCGTACTATCGCAGCGGTTTCTGACAATTGAGGCTGTGAGAGATTCAATTTGAGAATTTTAAAAATCGCAGTTGATAAGGGTACAGGGTTTGTTTTCGATTGAGGCACTTCTGTGAAATATACGGATGCCAATGGCGATACAACTCTACGCCCGAGCAGTTCGAAATGTTTGTCGAACATTGCCATTTGCCGAATCAGCTGTGGGACCTGTCTTTGATTGACAGAACAGCGACTTGCTGGAATAACATCGTGCACCTCTGACAATTGACGATAGTATTGAGCTGCTCAAATGCGATTGTAAAACTACAATTCGCCGATGGATGTTTGCTGAAGGCAATAAAAACTTGTAGAGACATAGTAACCTGACTTAACCTGACTGTATTGGTTTTCGGCAGATCATATTACTTGCGTCTTGACATTACAGGGTCGGCAGCCTACGGTGTGGGCATTGTAAAAAAACACACCGATTTTAGATGAGCAGCGCAAATTTCAGATTCAAAGCCACGGAACATCGACAGCTTCGTGCGACCCCATTCCTGTTTGCAGCAGATTCGCTGCAATATCTGTACGACCTTATTCCCGAAATGCTTCTGAGGCTGATGTAATCAACTGATTTATCTCGCGTATGATTTGCCAGTTTAGAGTTCTGAGGTTCCGTTAATCTCCTGCCAAAGCGATTCGACCTGTTCGCGGCTGAGCTTCGTCACTTCGACAACTTCCTGCGGCCCCATGCCTGCTTGCAGCAAATTCGCTGCAATATCCTTACGAACTTCTTGACGTCCTTCTTGACGTCCTTCTTGGCGTCCTTCTTGACGGAATGCTTCCACAGCTGAAAGAACCATCTGTTTTTCCTCCTGTGTTTTGGTTTCAAATTTCAGTATGTCATCCGGGTTAATTTCGTTATTGTAATCGCAAACATAACCAAGCACCAACTTGAACAGCCAGTCCCGGTCCTTGGCTGGAACATGCTTGATTCGATCCATTAGATCCGGCAGACCGCTTTCATCAAAGTTTCGCACCGTAGACATCACGCGGATCACCGCGTCAAGGATGGTTTCTTTCGCCAGCCCCTTGCGATCAATTTCATTGACGCTGATCAGCAGACATTCGAAGTTGACTGAATACTTCGTCAGAATTTGCAGATGCTGTTCCGAATAGCCGGAAAACAGATTGCTGAACGTCACTGACCTATGCTTGAACCACGGCCCCTGAAACACCACGATCGGCACAATCAGCGACTGAAAATCATTTTGCAGATACATCAGAAACTGATTGCGGGCCATCTGCCTGTCCAGAGCGTTGTCTCGATAGCTTTTGTGCTCAAACAACAGGACGATTCTGGCCGTGCGCTCACTGTCTTTGAGCGTCGTGGAAAACACCAGATCAGCCAATTTCCCACCCTGCCGGTCGGCTTTGATCAACTGCGGCTCGAGCCTCAAAGCATCCCAGTCAATAATCTCAAACAGTTCTTTTGGCGCGCCTGCCTGAATCAGGCTGGTGACGTATTTGCGCGCCTTAAAGACGTCCTTGAAGAAATTGTCGTGAATATTGGAAGGCTTTTTGCCGGAAGCGGCTGATTGTTCGGACTCTGGCATGGAATATCCTCAATGATGAAGTGTTGGGGCTGTACACATTCAACCTGCGAAAGAAGAAGACATCGCAGATTGAAACCAAAAGAGCGGCCCGTTTGCGGCTGCGGCCGAAACCGGGCCCCAAGATTGTTCAAGAATCTCGTTTAACAATTATATGCAATTCAAGTTGCGGAGTCCAAATGCGCAGAATGCCGTAATCTAAAGATATTCATCTAAAATATTGATTTAAATTCATAAAATAGCTAAAAATGGTTATTAATGTTGATTATTTACAAACGACAGCATGCCAAAAGAGGCCATGTAATGAAAAATTGCAGCAAAATTCCATAACTGCCCTCAACTATAGATGAAACGCGGACTGCTGCAAGCGTCCTCATTGACAGTCTGTATGTCGAGCGCTGTCGCTGGCTGAATTTGAGAATGCTGGTGAATCGAGCTCAGCGGCATGGATGCCGCACAAGCGGTGTTTCTGCGGCTGCGGATGTTTCTGCGAGATTCGTCAATCGCCATGTTCTGTCGAAAGTCGATGCGGGAATTCGTTCAAGCCAGCAAATGTCCGCTCTGCGACCTGTTGAAGAACCAAAAAGTCCATTGGCGTTCGTTTCATCAGTCGATGCCGCTGAAAGCATATCGCTGCTTGGATTTGAAACTAAACGAACTGAGTGCGTTGGTGGTGGATGACACGGTGAAAATTCGCTGCGGCAAAAACATGGAGGGCGTCAGCCGGCATTGCAATCACACCTCGGGTATGTGTGATGGGACAGCTGGTCCTGCTCCGATAAACGAAAGACACTCTATGATGGAGTAAACCTTTAAACTGGATGAAATTGCAGGAAGTGTAAAGCTGTCTGCTCGGCAGAGTTGTAACGCCGCGGACTGCGCCCGCTGCTTGGCTGTCATTTCGTTGAGCGATTGCCCGCTGACTTTGGCCATCGGCTATTCGGTTTCCACCGGATGCCCGCTGCGAAACTGATGAATGGCACATGTGTCAATTTCAATGCCGATGCTGCTATCGCCGCCGGCTTTCGCTTCATGATGGCGTTGCCGCCCAGATGCGACTCGATGCAAACGCTGTGAGGCAGCATCCGCGCGAAGATGGCCTGACACAGCCCGGCCCTGACTTTGGATCTGAAATTTGCGTTGCCCATCTAGAATTTGGTGTGTGTATTCAACTATGTCAACACCATGGGCTATTGACGCTGTCATGTCAAGGGGCGAGTAAAATGTTCTGCTGTAAACCAATGCAGTCAGGTCACGAATCCTCTGCCCGATGGCATCGTCAACGGCAATGATCAGCCGCTCAAAATTCAATCAGAGGAGGTGAATAGTTACCAAAACTAGAGAAATATTTCACATTTTATTCATCACTCTAATCAACACTACATTGATTGCAATTGTTCTGATCCTCTCTTTGATTCATCAACAATCCCACTCTCTTTACAAAGCCCAAGGTCGCAAATACATACAGAATAAGCACTAGGGGCTATTTGATTGTTCTGCCCGCGATTCGGACAATCTTAGAACATTCGCTGAAACCTTGAATTACACTGGATGTCTCTTCTCAGAGGAGGCTGTAAGAAAATCAAGCTGAGCATTTCAAAAATTGAACTTGATAAGGGTGCGGGGTTTATTTTCGATTGAAAATATCGGTACTGACCTCGGTTTCGCAGGCTTTGGGGCAGGGAATTGGCAATCTGAAGTCGAACCTTCAACGATCCGACTAATTTGGACGAAAACTAACTCTCAATTGTTAGCGTCTCTACCAAATCGGGGTAGGTTTACTCTAAAACATGCATAGGTTGATACGCACCACTTAGAATTTGCGCCAGGAACAGGTCAAAACATACGGTCTTTCATGATCTGTTCGCCGTTGCGGAGGTGCAGTCCGGTGCTCCGCTGAATCTGATTGCACGCTGGTTAGAACACAGTTCGAACAATTCGACGGTGATTTACACGCAGGCCATCGACTAAGAAGAACGTATGATCGCCAGTCGAAAGTTTACGTGAGTGATTTTTCTGCACTTTGACAGCAGATGAATTGAGGGAGAAGAAAGTTCCTGAGTGCTTAAGGAAGAATTACTACGAAACTCCGGCTTTCTTTGCTTGATCAAAAACTGTATGTACATGACCGAGACGGTGCATCAGCGGTATAGTAAAGCTGTCCTCACTGTATACGCCTGCCTTCACTAATTTTTCCTTGAATTCCTCGAATTCCTGCAATTGCTGGCGGAATTGGTCTGATTTATCACTGTATTTTTCAAGCTCTTGTTTTAGACGCTTCGTTTCATTCATTCGTTTTACCTCAATTCAGATGTCGGTTATATATATATTAAAAATCAAACCTTTACGCAAAATACAATCCGTCAAGCTATCGCTATAGCGCCTGATGTTTTGCCGTAAACTACCATACTCTCCAAAATCATCTAATTTCAAACGAACAGTTTCCCGCAGAGTTAGCATTCCGATCACGCGTTGGTGAGAATGGCAGATATTATTGTTAGAAAGCATACCTGCTATTTCTTCTGCACGTTTTTCTTTCTCTTCAATAGTAACTTCCGCTCCTGGATTAGTTGTATGGCGTTTCGTCCACTTTGCAAATTTATACTTTTCCAGCCACTTTTTCAACAATTCTTTTGAAAGACCGCGTGCTTGCTCATAGTATCGTAGCATCGCCAAATCTCGTTTCTGTACCTTTACAAATTCAGCTGGTGTAATCGTGTTATTTGCTGATTTGTCTACGAGTTCTTTGACTTTATCAAAATAACCGAGCGCCGGTGCCAACACTTTGTTTTACTTTGCGGGAACCTGTGGATCAATTGGACCTAAGGAAGAAGAATAGTCCAAATAACGATGCGTTGCGGCTGTCGATGGTCGACAATACATCGCTCAATACGTTCAAACAGACGCATTTGCCGGGCCATCTGAGAAGTGATCAGAAGGCCGCCATCGAATGTGATTTCACCGCCGGAAGTCCGCTTCGATACGACTGAGTTTGATGGAATTAGGCCTCCAACTTAATACAGACCTCGGCAGTGAATGCCCTTGCAGTCACAGGAACAATCGACGGATGCTGTCGCACACTGAAACCGGACGAACGAATAGTCCTGCAGAAACCGCTGATGTTCGAGTAAGAAAAAAGAAATGAAGATGAAACTTCAAAATCTGGAAAATACGACTGAAATGCCTCAAATTTCAGGATTTCGCGGAGGCAGCTGGATTGTCGTCTTCATCACTCAATCCGATTTAAAGACATTGGGTTTCTGAATCTAAGTCCGACATTAAGTTAGTTTGGCGTATCTTTTTGAGTGTCTGAATTCATCGTTGAAATCTTCGCAATTTCAGGTAAGTCACCCGAAATCCCGCAAGCCAAACGAATCAATGTCCGTTTTGCAATGTGCACTTGATTCGTCAAAGTAAGCCCGGTTCCCAAAATTCCTCGAATTGCATCCGAAGAGCTGCCAAATCCAGAGTTTAAAGCATCCATCAGCATCATGACGGGATGATTCGCTGATTTTCTCCACCTTTCATACCGGCGAAACATTCGATGATCGGTGAGAGCCCCATTGCCATGTCCGGTCAGAGTCTCATAAAGCGCTGCAGCGTCCATCAAGCCAAGATTCGCTCCCATGCCTGCGAGCGGGTGTATGACGTGTGCTGAATCTCCTACTAATACAACACGTCCCATAAAGTAGGCATGTGCCCGCAGTTTCCGCAGATCAAACGACACTTTTCGACCAATCAAACTGATATCGCCCAACCGATAATCGAAAGCCTCCGACAGCTCTGCCCCAAACACATCATCATCTAAATCTCTCAGCTCCCTGGCTCGCCTCTCTGTACAGCTCCAAACGATAGAGTAAGTTCCGTCGGTCAATGGAAGAAATGCCAAGGGACCTGAGGTTAAGAATTTCTGGAAAGCGGTCTCTCGCTTGGGTTCTGAAGCTTCCACCTGCGCAACAATCGCTTTTTGGTGATAGCTGTCCTCAGTGATCGGAATCTTTGAAAGTCGGCGAACGACTGAATTTCCACCGTCAGCACCTACGATCAAGCGACAGCTGATTTCCAGCCCATTCTCCAGATGCAGCCGAATCTGATCGGTCTGTTCGTTGATTGACGCCAATGCCGCACTGAACTTCAGTTCTACGTTTGAAATTTCCTCAATCTGCGCAACCAGAGAAGAGGTCAAAGCATTCTGTTCGACAACATGTCCCAAATGTGTCTGATTGATCTCTTTCGCTGAAAATTCAATGAATCCTCCAGTTGAATTCCAAACTTGAATGATGCGAAACGGGCATGCTCTTTTTGTGACTGCAATCGGCCACACTCCCAAAGTTTCCAAAAATGCCTGAGATGCCAAGTGAATCGAATTGACTCGGATGTCAATATCCTGCTCGTCAAAAATCGGAGGTTCGCCGGCATCGATCACTAAAACGCGATAACTGGAGTTTTTCATGGCACAGGCAAATGCCAGACCAACCAGACCCGCGCCGACAACTACGATGTCAAAATCCAGCTGGTGCATATTCACTGTCAAATTTGATTTATTTAACCGACAGCAAACGCGACTGTTTTCCGAACATACCCATCGTCCTCATCAGCACAGACCGCCGTAAAAGCGGAGATGACCCAACGATATTCAGACAAACATTTCTTGCGGTTGAAAAAACTCCAGATTGGCTTGCGAACGTTTCGAGCAGACTGTCGGTAAACCACGAAACGGCCCTGCTTTCTCGGGCGCGCCATCTCTCATAGTGCAAAAGCACGTCGCAGCTGCCAATATCCCATCCCCAGCGATTGTGATTGTCCAGCACATCTGCAAGAGCTGCGATATCTCGCAGCGCCAAATTAAATCCTTGACCAGCTACCGGATGCACAGTATGTGAAGCATTGCCTACGACCGCAACGCGTGGACCCACGAATATTGGAAGTCGGCTGAGCGCCAGTGGATAACTCACCCGAGGTGACAGAATCTTCTTGAAGATCCCCGCTCTCGTACCAAACCTGTGCTGCAGCTCTGTCAAGAATGCCCGTTCATCGATATCCGTCAAGCGCTGAACTTCGCTTTGCCCGACTGTCCAGACGATGGAAAAACTGGACCTTCCGACTGGAAGCAACGCCAAGGGCCCGGAATTCAAGAAATGTTCATAAGCCATTCCTCTGTGGACTTGGTCTGATTCAACCCGACAGACCAGAGCTTTTTGAGGATACCGCTTGCGTTGAATCTTGAAACCGAATTTTTCGCGAAGTCCAGACCCGCCACCGTCCGCAATCACCAATAATTTTGTCTTTATCGTACGCGAAAGAGAGTTCTCACTTACATGAATGTCCAGTTTGAGACACTCGCTTTCCTCGCGGCAAGCGCCAATTACAGAGGAACTGAAAACCGTAACATTTGCAAGACTCTGAATGCGCTCAACCAAAACTCTGCCGAGAGCATCCGCGGCGACATTCCAACCGAGCGCTTGAACCCCTGCGTCATCAGACTTCAAGCTGGCAAGTCCGCGGCGATCATCATTCGCAACCTCAATCTGCTTGATTTCAGTGACAGCATCATCTTCCAACTCCTGCCATAAACCCAGGCTCCGAAATACCATCCCCGTACCATACGTCAATGCGAGGTAACGAGTATCGAAACTCGTTTGTTCGACCTGATTAAAATCATTCCTCTCAATGACTGCGATCTTGAGACCTGCAGGTTCGAGTGCGCTGGCTAAACTTGCACCCGCCAAACCACCACCGCTGATAACAACGTCAAAATCCATGTGAGCTTGCAAATTTCACGGGTCGAAATGTGTTAAAGGGCTTCAAATCGACATGATCTCTTCAATTTCTGGAATCGACTTCGGCACATCTGCGGTCATCACAACATTCCCGTTTTCAGTCATCAAGACGTCGTCTTCAATTCGAACTCCAATCCCATGCCATCTTTCGTCTAAATCGGCAGAGGGTGAAAGATAAAGCCCGGGTTCGATCGTCATATACATGCCTTGCTGCAACTGGCGAGACCCGCCTGAATCGTAATAATCACCCACGTCATGTACGTCAAGGCCCAGCCAATGACCGATTTTATGCATATAGTATGGCCGATATGCAGAGGTTTCCAGAGCTTCTTCCGCACTCATATTCAAAATGTTCAGATCAATCAATCCATCGACCAGCGTCAATGTAGCCGCTTCATTGACATCACTGTAACAATTGCCCGGCTTTGCAACATCAATTGCATTTTTTTGTGCTTCCAAAACAACTTCATAAACCAGTTTCTGTTCAGCCGTAAACCTTCCGTTCACTGGAAAAGTCCGAGTGATGTCGGCTGCATAACAGTCATATTCTGCGCCAGCGTCGATCAGCAGCAAATCACCATCCTGCATCAGTCTGGAGTTTTCGATGTAATGCAGGACACAGGCATTCGCACCTGACGCTACGATGCTCGGATAGGCCGTACGGCAGCCGTTCTCGCGAAAACAGCATTCAAGTTTTGCTTGAATTTCAAACTCCATCATGCCCGGTTGACAGACTGCCATCGCCTGCATGTGAGCCCGAGCTGAAACTCTCGCCGCATGCTGCATGTTGGAGAACTCTGATTCTTGCTTAAACATGCGAAGTTCATGGATGGTCCGACTGATGTCTACCAAGGAAGTTGGAACGGCGATGCCCGAGCGAATTTTGCGTCTCGCTGAATTCATCCATTTGATTACGTTCTTATCGAAATCTGGATATCGCCCAATGCAGTAATGAATCTTTTCGCGATTTTCGAGCAATTTCGGCATAATGCTGTCCATTTCCGAAATCGAATAAGAAAGGTCGGCATCGTATGTTGCGACTGCGCCTTGCAATCCCGCTCGATAACCCTCCCAACGTTCTTGGTCCGGGTTGTTTTCACGACAAAATAGAATGTATTCGCCATCTTCATGGCCTGGTGCGAATACAGCGACTGAAAATGGTTCCGGAAAGTGCGTCAGATAATAAAAATCACTATCTGGACGATAAGGGTAATGGACGTCCGAATTTCGCTGACGTACTGGAGCATTGGGAACAATCGCAATCCCATTGCCTATCTGCTGCATTACTTTTTTTCGACGAACTTCAAACATCACGCAACTACCTCTGTCCGTTATAAATATCAGCGCTACTGGGGAAGTTCAGCGTTTCATAGACCAGCTGCACTCCGACCCGCAAGTGCTGCTCAACCGTAAAATATGCTGCCTCGTCTTCTTCCGTCGATTCTTCGTCACTCAACTCAATTTCTGCGATATTTTGGACATCGTCGATGAATTCATAACAAACATCCGTCATTTCGCGATGTGAGTAATCACTGAACAAAGCCATTGCTTCCGAAAATCCCTGGCACCAAGAAGCAAGAGCATCTACGCGAATCTTCATTGGATAAGATTCATTCGGCAATAAAGTCCGATACTCGAATCCCTGACTATTCAATTCAGTGCGCACATCCTGAAACAATTCCAAGGTATCCGACCTCAGCAACCGGTATTGAGTTTCGGACAGAAATCGACCTGGCATCAATATCGGCAGCCAATCATCACTCTCGTCTTCCTCCAATCCAAGGCAAATCAGCGCCGACAGCTTGCCGTGGAAATTCGCCGCACTCAATCCGATTGAATGATTGCGAAGAACTTCGTCGACTTTTCCATATTCCAATTTCATGTCAATTCAACCATTGCAGAAATTCTATGCGATTGCGCTCATTCATCTGCTGTTTTTCTGGAATTGTTCCACGGTCAAGGCAAAGATCAAGCCAGCCGATATTCCGTCGACTACAAACCAAAATGGCGAAGACAAACTGCCAGCGCTCAAATGAACGGTTATTGAAAAATCACTGATCGCGTCAGGTGCAAACAGCACGAGCATCAGGTGCATCCAAGCGCCACAAAAAAATCCTCGAAACCACCAGCTGAGCCGCCAACCAAAAATTGGTTCTTTATCGAACGCTGCCATAGCTCCTGTTATGCCAGCTACAGTAGGATACCAAAACAAAATTCCCCAGCGATTGAATTCAGAATAGTTTTCAACGAAATGGGGTATTGCCAAAAACAGGATGATTCCAAGCACAAAACCAACAGCTTTTGAGATGGATATCCCCCGAATAATCGGGGACATATGTCGAATTGAATACGAAGGCACTACGTTTAAGCCAGACTTTTGTCCCGTAAAGGATCAGTGCAATATGGAAACCTTCTCAAATGTGTAAGAAGGAACCGATTTTGCTGCAACTCCTTCCAGTAAAACTTAGGTTCATTATAATTCTGCTCTCTATTTCCGATTCTTTATAGTCGTGAACCATTCAGAACCATTTCAAGAGACTGGATTTGCGAGTGAAACTTTGCCAAAAGTGATGCGCAAACGAGTGAATTGCCGACAAAAAAGTTATGTTTTCAGTTCAGGATTCCAGTAGCTTCATTGTCATCTCGGAATTTGTATGCTATTGTATGTTTCATCAAAAAACATGACAGAATGAATTCAATTTGGTTGTCAGTTAATGGTACAGGCATGCATGACAAAGTTAAAGCCAAGCTCTCGAATTCGACCGATGGCAGTCGCAGAAAGCGTCGGCGTGGCCGCAAAAAATACAGCGACAATATCCAGCGGAAAACGATTGAGGTTAAAGCGATAAACGTAGCCGAAGGTTCGACTCGCATCGGCTTCAAGAGCTACCGCGTTCAGGAGCTTGTGCTGTCTCCGCTGCTGACCGAATACCGTCGAGAAGTCTGGCGGACGCCTTGCGGCAGTCGCTTTACCGCGGCTTTGCCCGAGCATGTGAAAGGCTCTCATTTCGGCGCCGACCTACGGCGCTTGGCAGTGTCCTTGTATTACCAAGGACAATCGACGGTTGTGCGCATCGTGGACCTGCTCAACGACTGGGATGTGACCTTCTCGAAACGTACTGTGATGCGCATCCTCAATGACGGCATGAATATTCTGGTCGATGAAGCCCAGCAGGTGCTCGCAGCCGGCATCGCCGGTGCCCAATGGCTGCATGTCAATGACATTGGCTCCCGCCATCTGCACCGCAACTGCTACTGTAGTGTCATCGGCAATGATCAGTTTACTTATTTGGCCACACGCGACCGCAAATCTCGCCTTAACTTCCTGCAGGTGCTGAGCGGCGAAAACACCCAATATAAGATCAACTCGGCGGCGATAGACTACATGCGCAAACGCAAATTGCCCAAAATAACCATCAAACTGCTACAAAATCATCCAACACCGCGTTTCGACTGTGATCAAAGCTTGCATTCGGTGTTGGATGAGTCAGGCATCGTGCAGCGCAAAGTGAAGCCGCTGCCGCTGCCGATCATCACCGAAGGCGCGCTGTGGGGCGCACTGCTTGAAGATGGATAATTCACCGAAACCGTCATCTTAAGCGACGATGCCAATCAGTTCCGGCTCGGCAACCATGCGCGGTGCTGGGTGCATGCCAACGACACTTGAAAAAACTGCCGAGCCGCGGCGACAACAACCGCCAAGCCACCGACGCCAAGCAATGCGAAATTTGGGATTTGTATCGCCAGCTTGGTGAGTATCGCCTCAACCCCGATGCCAAGCTGCGTGAATTCCTGATCGAACAATTCGATCAGATCTTCAATGACAAAACCTGTTATCACTTACTCAATCTGCTGCTTGAACGTCTGCGCGCCAAAAAGCCGGATCTGCTGCGGGTGCTGGATCACCCGTACACGCCGCTGCACAACAACATAGCGGAAAATGATATTCGAACACAAGTCACGCGCCGTAAAATATCGTCTGGCACCCGCAGCGACACCGGACGCGATTCGCGCGACACCGGGCTTGGAATTTTGAAAACCTGCCAAAAACAGCAACTGAGTTTCTGGCATCTTTTAGGAAATCGGTTCAAAGTGCCAAGCGCACCCTATGTGCCATACTTGCCCACACTCGTCAGCCAACTCGAAAAATCGACCGCTCCAACCTGACGCCCGACAACTGCGCCGCTTCAAGCAAAATCTCTGCTAGTTCAAACACCAAAATAGATGTCGTCGTTGTCCAAAGGAAAGTAGGCCAAACCCCAGTTTTGCCCCACTTACCAATTCAACTGCTTTCGGGAAGACTGCCTAGTGACTTAAGCAATTTTCTCCTTGGACGAAATTCGAAAAGTTGCAACAGCTTAATCCTATATTTTCTAACTGAACTTTTACGTGCGTTTTCCCGATCTTCAAGCCGAATCAATGCATGAGCTGGATTGGTTGGTGTAGCATCATCAATTACGCAAAACACGCGTCGTCCTTGCTGAGTCCGTAAACCTCTGATTCTTGACGCGTTTGCTATAGCAATGCCATAGATAGGATGATCGCGCTTTGACTCAATTAAATTTATTTGGCTGCAGACGTCCTCGTTACGCATATGGTGCAATCGTGATACAGAAACTCCATTTCGACTTGGCTCCATAAAATCCCTAATCTGCATCGTACTTGCGGCCAATTTTCCATTACTGTCGAGGTAGTTGTCCAAGTAAATGTAGCGAATCAACATCTCATCGTTAGAAACGATGCCAAATTGAGAGTTGGACTGAGGTGAGTTTTCTTCAATACACTCGCCGCTTCTGCCATCGGTTTGTTCTGCACGCATTCAAACCTGTTCAATAGCGTTGATGAGTTCCTTTGGTAAAGACTGTGCAGAGAATAGTTCGCTGCCATCTACGTCAATACCAGCATTCTCCACGTGAGCATAGTAGTAGATTTCATCATCACCCCATAGACCCACGTCAACGTACGCCGAATCGGAACGCCAAAAGAAGATGACTTCGCCATCTTCAGCAACTGAAATCTGCGGTAAATCTGCTCCAGCAGGCAGAAGGTCAATGAATTTTCTCGCTTGTGAAATTGCGTTGGTATTTGGCGGTATGCTATCTGTTTCTCCCCATCCAGGTTTTAAATGTGAAAATTCTTCTACTTTATTCAAGAGATTCGTTTTAGAATTTTCATTAAATCTGTCTTTACTTATTAAGAATTGGAGTGGTGTCGTGTCATTTGGTGAAAAATTGATAATGCGTGCTCTATCCAGAATTTGATCCAGTATTCGACGGAATTCGTCTGTATCAATCGAGTTCAAAAAGCTGAGTTTGAAATTTTCCAATGATTCATCTTTTGGCAGTAGAGTTGATTCGGGATTATCAACTTCACCTGCGTCAAAATTTCCAGAATCTGCTCCTGAAGCCCAATGATCCTCTACTGATGTTGTCCAATCCTCAATATGCCAAACAAAAACACTCCTTTTTTGTTCGACTTTCTCCCGAGCGTGGAATTCAGCGGGAGGCAGCACAACGTAAGATTCAGTGGGAATCACCCGAGCGTAAGATTCAGTAGGAATCACCCGAGCGAAAAATTCAGAGAGAATTTCCCGAGCGTAAGATTCAGTGGACGTATAGCTATTCAATGTTCAACTCTATCCGTTTTGAGATTTGATCATTAAGGAATTTACCCAATAATTTTTTGTTCGCGTCGTGCAAGAAATCAAAAATTTTTTCAATTTGGAGGTTTTCTTCAGATAACGCCGTTCGCAACAATATTTCGGAATCAAGCACATCATACCTGTTCAGATTTTCAAACTGAACTATCCAAGAGTCGTTTCGTTCACTCGAAGACACATTCATGCGTTCCAATGTTTTACCAGGGATAGGGTGTTCTCTCTTATTGAACCAACCTTGATGCAGATGCCAAGCACACCCATAATCTCCAATTGCGGGCGGAATGTATTTACATTCGAGATTGAGTAAATTGCCAACTTCGTAATTTTCTTCGCCCAGCCAAACAAATTCATCGGTATATTGGAGGCTGAACGAATTAATCTTGCGATTATCATCCCGCGATAAATCGGCTATTTTTGAGATTAGATTTTGAGTATTTTTCCAAACCAATCCCCAACTCGAATACGATCCACATTCAATTATGATGTTATTGTTGTCAACAATAAGCCGCAGATCAAGATTCCCATCAGGTTTGTAGCGCGTAAATGAGGCTGGAAAAAATGGCGGTGTGGATGGCTGCTGGCCATCTGTTCCGATTTCAAATCCGATGATTTGAATTTTGTCCATAGCTGGCAATAATTCTTTCCAAGAATTATGTGCATTTTTAATTGCATCCAATTCTTCGTTATCAAACCCAGGTGTTACCTGCAAAACGAAAAGAACTTTTACAATCGCGTGTCGATTACTGGCTGGTTCGAATGACAATGGTTACCTCAGCAGTTTCAATTACGCCGATATCATGAGAATGTGTGAGGTTTTACTCTATTCTGGTGATATTTTACCTTGGTGTAAAGTTAGCTTGGAGAACAGAAAATCATGTTTATAGCAGTAAATTAACGCATTACATATATATTACCTTAGTTTCAGAATTCAAAATCGACTGAATTAGCGAGGCAGTGGCGCTGTAAAGGTTTTCACAATAATTTGGAGTTGACTGAAATTTAAAAAACACGTTCTGAATCTCTCACAACCGTTCATTTGACGGCTTATTTTAGGAAATTCCAAACATTTGCCCGGTCAATTGCTATCGAACCGACGCGAATGCTTTTGAGCAGCTGGTAAAAACAGGCGGCAGCAGCTATTTTTCGGATTTTAGGCGCGCCATAGCCTCGCCAGCGTCATGGGCGGCGATCTTTTTGCGACCCAGCGGCGGCTAGGCTGCTTTGGGCGGGTGCCCGGTGAGGTGCTTTTTGCCGACTGGCGTAGAATTGGCTGGAAAACTGGCAAAATACTTGAAAAAACGCAGAAAACAGCGTTAGTTTGGAGTAATAAATATTTCCGCCCTTTAATTTACTCAATCAAATCAAACTGTTTCTACCAGCGCAACTGCCTCGAAGACGACTTGGTTGATGGGAATTGACTAGGGGCGGCAGTGTCACCGGGCATGCGTGATGGATGCCGATGGCAAGGTGGCCGACAATCAAAGTTTCGTTCACAGCGGTGACGGTCTGCCGCAGTTGATGCAACTAACATTTCACATCTTGGGCAATCAGTTCACGCATGCCATTTCAAAGCAGTTCGCTAAACCTGTCCAGATCAAACAGGACTGGATTTTCATAGTGGCGCATTTATTTGTTGAATTTAAAGCGAACCGGGCCCTCGCTTTTTTTAGGCCTCCTCACGCACTGCTTTCGGCAATGACCCCACAACCCTTCAGAATAATAAATGGTTTCGCCCATTTAAAGTTACCCTAAAAGGACATTTATATAAAATATATGTGATCAAATATCAGATTTATCACTTTATAGTTCACGAGAAAGCAATGTTAGTATCATTTAGCGTACAGAATTTTAGATCATTTGCGGATCAGCAAACTCTTTTATTGGTTGCCGGCGTTGAAGCAAGTAGAGACCCGAGCATTTCTTTTGGTTCCAGTAATTCTTATGCTCCCTACATCCTGAAATCTACTTGCCTGTTTGGACCGAACGGTTCTGGAAAATCCAATTTTGTCGAGGCTTTGGCATTTTTTCAATATTTCGTAATTGCTTCAGCAAATAGCATTCAGGAAGGTGAAGAAATTCGAGTAACTCCATTTAAATTCAACAACGAATGGACAGGCAAACCAACTGAATTCGAAATAGTATTTATTCATGGTGAGAATTTGTTTCAATATGGATTTTCAGTAGATTCTGATCGCGTTTGGGGTGAGTGGTTATTTGCAAAACCAAATTTACCAAACACGCGAATTCGAAAGTTATTCGAGAGAGAATTTGACGCTGAGTCATGTGAATATTATTGGTACATAAGTAAAAGATATGTAAAAGGCGAGAAAAAAGTCTGGAAAAACTCAACTCGAGACAATGCTCTGTTCCTTTCGACGGCAATTCAACTGAAGTCAAAACCATTTAAAGACATTTTTGATTGGATTCAACAAAATCTGAAAATCATTGCACATGCTGACCGAATGTCTGGGAGCTTTACCGCCCATCAAATTTTGACAGAAGGTTGGACGAATAAAATTGGAAATTTATTGCAGTCAGTTGACACTGGGATCAAATCCATTCAAGTTGCTGAAAAAGTAGTAGAAATAAACAAATTTTTACAGAGTGATAGTAATTTACAGAAATTGTCCGACGAAATCAAGAAAAAGGGCGGTAATTTAATAATTTATGAAGTTAAAGCTTTTCACCAAGGAAAGGATGGCAGTCTTGTGGAACTCGACTTGAAAGAAGAATCTGATGGAATTCAATTGATTTTCAATCTAGCAGGACCTTGGTTGGATGTTCTGACAAATGGTTATACGCTGGTTGTAGACGAACTTAACAACGGTTTACATCCAATTGCTTTGAAGTTTTTAGTGAATCTATTTCACGACCCTGACATCAACATGCAAAATGCCCAATTGATTTTCACGAGTCATGAAACATCAATTATGGCGAAAGGTTTTGTGCATCAGGATCAGGTGTGGTTTTTTGAAAAAGGAGAAAATGAGAATTCCAAGCTGTTTCCGCTTTCAGACTTTAAAGTCAAGGAATTAAGGACATTTCAGAAAGCATATAACGACGGTCGCTTTGGTGCTGTTCCCCGAATCAGCGAATTTGTGGATGCCGACTAAAACAAACAAGTTAATTCGAAAACGGGCACGAAAGGAAAAATTTTTTCGATCTCCAGCATTTCGTCCTCTTCGTAAACGAGTGTTAGTCGTTTGCGAGGGAGGAAAAACTGAGCCCAATTATTTCCGTTTCTTAATTGCGAATCTGGGTTTAACTACAGCTGAGGTAAAAATTTGTGGGAAATCTGGTTCTGCCCCACAGAGTGTCGTTAAACATGGAAAAGAAATTTTAAAACTCGACCCCGATTACGAATTCATTTTTTTTGTTTTTGATAGAGACTCACACACAGGTTATAAAGCTGCCATTCAATCGATGAAGAACATGAACTCGTCAAATAAGTCTTTTACTGCGATTACATCCAACCCCTGTTTTGAGATTTGGTTTTTGATGCATTTTCGTGCGTCTACAGCACCATTTTCCAGTAGCGGGAATAGGTCGTCTTGTGACAATGTTATTTCAAAATTGAAGCAATGCTCTGGCTTCGGCAATTACAAGAAAGAGGGTAAAGAATTCGCAAATTTATTGGAAAATCGGCGACAAGATGCAAAGAAACACTCTCGTCAAGTTTACAATAATTTGATGTCTAGTCGGTCTGTTAATCAGACTAAGCATGACCTGAATCCAGTGACATTAGTGCACGAATTAGTTGAAACTTTAGAACAGTTGGCTAAGAATTAATAGAAATTGACGAAAGTTTTGAATTAAGTAATCGCAAATTAATTGGCAGCGCCAGCACCGTCTCCACTCCCACCCCGGGAATCGCCGTCAGGTCCACTCCAAGCAGATTCCACGGGATCATCTGCAGGTGCTGCTGCCATCATCGTCCTCGAGGCCTCTTAACTGGTTTCCTGTCCGCACCGCTGCCACCATAGCTGAATCATCATCAGTAATCTGCACCACCAGCAATTCGACCCGCGACAAAATGCGCACCTCCAACTGCTGCAGCTGACCACTGTAGTACTGATAACTCTCCAGTGCCTGCTGCAAGGCAAACAGACACTATTCTCGCCAGTTGCCCAGCAGCGTTGCCGCAATCTCAGACTCGCTCCTTTTCACCCGACGACCACACAGTTTCGCCAGCACCCGGGCATCCCGCTCACCTGCCACAACCGCCTCAATGATCGTCATCCCACTTTTGCCTGAAATGTCGCTCAGCACCGAATCCAGCTTCACATTCATCTGCTGCAGAGCTTTCTGCATATGCTGCACGCAAAGCGCCTGATCCCAGATCAGCCGCTGGCGGCTACACACATAACTGTGCAGCTCGCAGATCGCATCAGTCGGCCGGTGCGACTTCGAAAGCAGTCCCAGACTCATCAGCTGCTGCAGCCTCTGACAGTCCAACACATCCGATTTTCGACCGTCCGGACGCACCAGTCCGGCCGGATTCACCAGCCACATGTCAAAACCTTGGGCATCAAGCACTTCATAAACCGGGATCCAGTAAACGCCGGTCGACTCCAGCGCCACCTGTATCACACCGTGCTTCTTAAGCCATTCAGCCATCGCCTGCAAATTCTCGGTGAAACCCAGGGCTTATTTATTGTCAAGCCAGCTGCTTGATATGAATTAATTTGCGTTGGAAGCTGCACCTTTGTCATCGATTCACATATAGTTCAACTATCAAGACTTGGACTGAATCGGTGAGAGATGGATTTGTCGGAGATGGATTTCGTATCCTTTATCAAGTCAAAAAGATCTTCTCCATTGAGTTTGCCGGCGACATCAAATTGTTTCAGGCAACGGTGGCGGTTTCAGGCAGTTCAGGCTCATACAAAGTGTTGTTCTGCAGCATCGTGCAAATTACTTTGAGCAAGCGGTCGCCGACGCTGCCCATCGATTGCTCGATTCCATGCGCTTGACACAGTTTTTGAAACGCCTTGGCACACTGTTGAGAGACAAAGAGCGCACAATATCTGTCACGCCGCCAACGCTTGTGCGGCGCGTAGCGTATCTCGTACTTGATTGATGATTGAAAATCCGGCTTCCGGAGGTTCGGTCGCAGGCGAAATCTACGAATTTCAACGTTTTTTTGCTGATTTCCAGTCTATTTCATCGCACTGCTTGAATTGCTGCCGTCGCGCCCTCGGATTTTCGCCGGCTTGTGGCCAAATTGGGCGTAAAATTGGGGTTTTCTGCCAGACACTATCTATCAGACAGATTCCACAGTACTGCAGCTGGAATTACAGTATCAGGGTTCGTTCGTGAGAAATTCTGAATGCGCTATGACGTTTAGAAATGCTACATCAAAAAGAGTATTTGGAAAGAAACTCAATAAAGTAGAAATTGGAGCAAAGTTGGAGACTTGTATAAATGATGTGTTGACAGTCGATTGAATCAGTCGCGCGGTTCGTTTTGCTAAATGAATGCACTAAGGAGATGTCATACGACAAATCGAGCGAATTTATTTCGTACTATGGGCCGGGCCCAAACGCTTTCCATAAATCATCTGACAGTTTCTGTGCTCTTGTGATCTCATCACGTGTCATAGATTCAGTGACAGTTTCTTTTGCATTCTTCATCAATTCACTGTTTCCTTGCGCAACAGCTATGCTAATCCACGCGTAGGCTTGTACATTATCCTTAGGTACGCCTTCTCCGTTGTAAAACATTACACCAAGATTAAACTGCGCCAGAGCGTATCCCTGTTCGGCGGCTTTCAGATACCATTGGACTGCGGTGCGGTCATTTTCCGGTACGCCCCAGCCGTTTTCATACATTACTCCGAGGTTATACTGCGCAGTAGCGTGTCCCTGTTCGGCGGCTTTCAGATACCATTGGACTGCGGTGCGGTCATTTTCCGGAACCCCCTCGCCGTTGTCATACATAACCCCGAGGTTTTGCTGCGCCAGAGCGTATCCCTGTTCGGCGGCTTTCAGATACCATTGGACTGCGGTACGGTCATTTTCCGGTACGCCCCAGCCGTTTCCATACATTACTCCGAGGTTATACTGCGCAGTAGCGTGTCCCTGTTCGGCGGCTTTCAGATACCATTGGACTGCGGTGCGGTCATTTTCCGGAACCCCCTCGCCGTTGTCATACATAACCCCGAGGTTTTGCTGCGCCAGAGCGTATCCCTGTTCGGCGGCTTTCAGATACCATTGGACTGCGGTACGGTCATTTTCCGGTACGCCCCAGCCGTTTCCATACATTACTCCGAGGTTATACTGCGCAGTAGCGTGTCCCTGTTCGGCGGCTTTCAGATACCATTGGACTGCGGTGCGGTCATTTTCCGGAACCCCCTCGCCGTTGTCATACATAACCCCGAGGGCAAACTGCGCAGCAGCGTAGCCCTGTTCAGCGGCTTTTTGAAACCAGTCAGCTGCAACAACGTAATTCTGCGGTACCACCTCGCCGTTGTAATACTTTAGACCGAGATTAAACTGCGCATAAGCGTAGCCCTGTTCAGCAGACTTCTTAACATCTTCCAACGAATCTGCAGCATGAACGTCAGATGACAACAATAAACAAAGCAATAAAGAACTGAATGTTGATAAACATAAATACTTTCTTCGAAAAATGAAATTGGCGTTGCATTTGATTAGCATATCGTCAACATTCAATGGATTTTTCTCTTGCCTGATCGTTCCTTGTTCCCAGCACAGGTAAATGTACAAACAGTGTCATTCACTTATGAGCACGCACTCGTCTTTATGGAAAGTTCCACTTTTTTGAATTCCGCCAACGTTACCAACACAAATTATGCATCCAAATTGCTAACTTAACACTTGAGTTCGGTTTGGTAATTTTACTACTCTAAAGTCAGCAGTTGTTTGCTGATTTTTTACATCTCTTTGATTCCTCCGCAGAAATCGTGTGAGATTGGGGATCACAATACGCATATTGAGCAACCATTTGCCAGTCTGATACAGTGTCGTGATTTGGCTTGGTATTGACCATATTGTGTTAGGATGTTCAGAAATAAATGTTTTTCATCAATTCCAGTGTGTTTGCCATTGATGAATGCATAATCAACTTCAGCCAAACCCCGTAGCTGACTTGACCGTCTCAATTGAATGCTCAAGGACGAACCTCTCGTCAATCAGGACGAAGTTTTCCTGATCGAATCCTACGAACGGTACGGACACATTGAAATCTTCCTCAAGATGAGCCATCAAATCAGACTCTTGGCACTGATTGATCGAAAAACGCTCGCGGTGCAGCTTACACGGAAAAGGCAACAATGTCGATGTCTTCAAAGCTGTAAGGTGCATTAATGTGACCTGGCGGTTGTTGGAAGAACTGGCGCCGCTGCTGAAGGAGAATGTTGACCGTGGATTGAACAGTCGATTGTTGTATCAGAAACAGTTCAAAAGTAATGATTCAGTAATACCAAACAATTATGATTTAATGCTGGAACCAACGCAAAATCGAAATTCAGAAATTGGAATTGTTGAACAAAGACTATGAAGACGAAGTGAATGCAAGCCGTGTCTATAATCTTAGATTGGAGATCTTTACTTCCCTTCAGCTGATTGCAGCCGAATGCTATTCGATTGAAATAGAGCGGATCTATAGATTAGGAAAATACAACATGAAATATTTGATATTTGAAAGCAAAAAGAAATCAACAATAGCATTGCTGCTAGGTTTTGCTTCAGCACTGCTTCTTGTTTCTGCTCAAGCAAATCTGCCGGATGTTGACTGTTTTGATGATCCACAGAGCTTGTGCATCGTTGAAACGACAAAACTCCCGCTGCGAGTTATCGTGAAACCACAGTCAAACGTATATTTCGACAAAGACGAGACAGGACCTCAAATCAGATCCAACGTCCCGTCGTTCGAGGTGTTTCACGTATTTCAGATGGACGATGTTTCGTATGACGACAGCTTCAACGCGACTGGGTGGTTTCATGTCGGTGCCTCGCATGAATATCCAGAAGGCTGGATGCGAGCTGAAGACGTAGTTCCATGGCGGCAGGCACTCGCGTTGGCGTTCACCAATCCCGGCCCGTCGGAACGTCAACCTGTCGTAATGTTCGACAGTTACCAGTCCTTGGATGACACGATTGAGGAATTCGATTCCGGCGCAGCAAGTCCTGTCGACTTTTATGATCAGGTTCTTTCCGCGGATGTGCCTGATGGTGTTGTATCGCGTGAAGTCAACAGTTGGATCGACATTGATCAGACTTTTTATCTGATGCCTATTCTTGATCACGCAGATTTTTCCAGTCTGCGTGGAGACGGCGACATGCGGGCTGTTCAGCTTGCTGCGCTGACGAACCAAGCCCGGTCCGAACAAACCACAGCCTGTGACTTGCGGGATGAATATTCAGGGGAGTGCATTAGCGAACAAAGCGGCGGTTTTTCGTCACAACTCGGAATGGATGCAATTTTCGTAATTGATTTGACAGCTTCGATGGGACCGTATATTGATGCCGTTCGAACTGCAATTCAGGAGAGTGCTCAGCTTCTCAGCGAGGATTTCGCTTCAGAGCAAACTCGTCTTCGTTTCGGACTTATCGGCTATAGAGATGTTGTCGAATTGTCCCCGGGAATCGAATTTGTTTCTCGCAATTTCACTCCTGATTTACTGGACCCTTTGGAGTTTGCCGAGCTGCTGAACGATGGGAGTGATGCCGGCGGCAGGCCCACAGTTATAGAAAGCCAAATCAGCAGCGGAGATTTTGCCGAAGAGGTGTTTGCAGGCTTATACGATGCGATTCACTCAAATTGGTCGCAGGATGCCGCAAGACTCATTATCTTGATCGGAGACGCTTCAGGCCATCCGATTGGACATGAAAAAAATACAACGGGCCTAGACGAGAAATCAATCCGCGAAATGGCCGATCACAATAATGTGCACATTGCATCGGTGTATGTCGGATTTGAAGGTTCCCCTGATTACGATATCGCGAGAACACAGTTTGAGACCGTCTCCGCGGGTGATGCGGAATCGAGCATCGCTTTCGCAGTTGCTACCGGATCGCAGACATCGCTTGAAAAAAGTCTGCGCGACGTCATTGAGAGCGTTACGGGATTCATTTCAAAAGGTAATTTTCAGGCCATTTTGTCTGACAGCACTGATCCGTCGGACGCAACAGGACAAGCGATTCTCAGCGCAGTACGCGCAGCGTTTGTAGATTACCTCGGTAGTGACGCCAAGCCGCCATCAAACATCGTAGCCTGGGCGCTTGATCGAGATCCAACGGATTACTCGAAGAAAGCGTTCGACATCAAAGTTATGTTAGGACGCAAAGACATGGAAGAGCTGAAAGATCTGCTGCAGGGGTTGACGGAACTGCTGGATACGGGTACTGCGAGTTCTACCTTTGTTTTCGGCCAGGTACAAAGTGGTGCGACCGCGTCGTCTTATGATCTTGGAATTGAGAATACGGACGTGATCGCCAAAAGTGAACTGGTTCCAAAATGGATCTCAAATTTGCCTTACAAAAGCGAAGTATTGACCTTCACGCTGGAAGAATTTACAAACTCCTCAGCCGACGACCGCAGCCGCTTTGAAACTCGATTGAACTCGCTGATTGATTTTTACGACGAGGCTTTGAATCGCCCAGATGGCTGGATTCTGCTGAACGAACAGGCTAATATAGATGATCGAATTTACATGCTTGATATTGCAAATCTTCCTTAGAATCGACCGATAGCAGACCGTTGTGACCATTTTACAGGTGCGCAATATGTCAAAGGCATTTGTTTCCAATGCCTACCGATTCGACTTATGGATTCCTTCATTTTCGCTTGAAGCCGGATGTTTTTACGGTCTAGTGGGTAAAAGCGGTAGCGGAAAGAGCACTTTGCTTGACATGCTGGCTATGGTTTCCGCTCCCACTTCCGTAGAAAAATTCGAGTTTTCATCGTCCAGCGGGCGCGTTGACATCGCCGCATTGATTGCATCTTCGGATGATCATGCGATTTCACAGTTGAGGCTGAAGAGTTTTGGTTACATTCTGCAGTCAGGCGGACTTTTTTCATTTCTAACTGTTCGAAGAAATTTAGAACTGCCTCTGCGATTGTCTGGACGTGCTGCCAGAGTAGGGGAATTGGAGGAAATGACTCGCCGATTTGAAATTGAAGAACACCTTGACAAGTATCCGTCCACTCTATCGGGCGGGCAAAGACAAAGGGTCAGCATTCTCAGAGCACTGTGTTTGTCACCGGCCATCGTACTGGCGGATGAGCCCACTGCATCGGTCGACGAAAACATGGCGGACTCTATCGTTGAAGAACTGAAATCACTCGCTGCAGATCATGGATCGACCGTACTGATGGTTTCTCACGATACCGATCTGATCGAAAAGTTCGCTGACAGAGTATTCACACTTCGTCCGGAACTCGTAGCAGAGAATAAAATTAGGTCAGAAATTCAGGTGGAAAACATCTAAGCGCACTGTAGATGACTGTTGGACAGGTCTATCCAAAATAAAGCCGCTGGCAATAAGAATAGCGTCGTTCTGCATGTCGCTGCAAACGATTTGATTCACGAGTTTCTTTTGTCGTTATGTTTGGTGCTTTCCGTTATCGCTGTCCTGACGCCGATATTGCTTTTGGCGTCAGTCAAAGTTGGATTTATTGATCGGCTGCGGCAGAATTTCATAAACGATCCAACGTTTCGAGAAATTCGCCCGGGCTCCGCCGACTTGCGAAGTGAAGAACTTTTTGAACAAATCAGAACGTGGCAAGGCATCGCCTATGCGATTCCAACCGTAATGATGAACCCTCGGGAGGTGGCAGTGCAAGTGACCAATTCGGATGGTCGCTATCGGGACGAAGTACGGTTGCTGCCCAGCACCGCGGATGACCCGCTGCTGCACCGCCTGAAAGGGGAGCCACCCAAAGGTGACGGTGTTGTCGTTACTGAGAATTTCGCTCAGTCAGCTGGCATTGCGATAGGCGACAGTTTCACCATTACAGTAACTCGAATTGAAAATGATCAGCGAAAACGAGTAAAGCTGGATGTTGCAATCAGCGGTCTCATTCCTTCAGACGCGTTGCCAGTGCCAACGATTCTCGGAGTTCCGGAATTGGAAAAACACGTGGAAAATTTTCGAGCCGGAGTTGCGGTTCCCGATCGAGGTTGGGAAGGTATGGAATCGGATCCACGGCTGGCTTATTCGTTCATCGCTGCGGCGGCGCCTGAACCATTGGGCGAACTGATCAAGTCAACATTGGCGATTCGCGTTGGCACTTCAAAATCCGAGCAAATCAGCGATGTCGATTTAGCTGTGCTGATTGGCTCGGCTGGGCCTGTTGAAACAAATGTTCCGGCAAGCGAATACTGGATGCTGACACCTGGAAACTCGGCCTACTCCAGACGCGATCTGACTGAAGCGAATGATGTGCTCAGAAACTCAGACGCTTTCGCTCTAGGCATCCATCCTCCGCGGGAAATGCAAATTCTTGGTCAAACCATATCGGCATTTGGATTGCCGGAAGCACTGCATCTGGATGAAGAGCTAGGAGAAGTTGAAGGTGCTAGAAGCCTTGGGAATTCGTTTCGACTGAATGATCGAATTGTTTTACCGGAGTCGCTTAGAAGTGCGTATCTGGAAGCGGGCAGTCCCGACCGTATCAATGTAATCGTTGAATTTGCACGCCAGGAGTCAACGGAACGGCTTGATCTGATCATGCGTCCTTCTGGATTTATCCGCGGGGACTCGGCATTGGTCAGTGGTGTATTTATGGCGATGCTTGAACGCGGCCGTCAAGTCAAGCTGAGTTTTGATGCTTCAAATAGAAAAATTGTTGAACAGTCCTCAGGATTCCGTGGTTTTCGCGTGATCGGCGCCAATATTGACATCATCCCTGAGATCGTTAGGAAATTTGAATCAGAAGGCATTAAAGTTCGGGCGAAATCCAGTCAGATTCTCAAACTGCAGCGGCTGGAACGCAGTTTGAACATCCTTGTACTGGTGGTTAGTGCAGTGGCGCTGATCGGTGGCTATTCCATTTTAACCTCAAGCTTTTTTGCCAACGTGCAACGCAAAAAAGTGAACTTTGCTACGATGCGTCTGATTGGCATGTCCAAAGGTTTGATATTTCGGATCCCCATTGCACAGGCAATCATCATTTCCAGTCTTGGTTTTCTTCTTTCGATTTGCTGCTATCTGCTTATTTCCTACATCCTGAATCAGTTCATCGCAGTTGAATTGAACTTCGACGGCCAGCTGTCAAAACTGTACCTTTCTCACTACGTATTTGCAGGAATTTTTGTAATCGCGGGTGCATGCATTGCGTCTTTAGCCGCGTCACGCGCGGCAACGCAAATTGATCCCGCGGAAGCATTGCGTTCGGACTGAGGCTGTTCCGATGTTTGGGTTCAGCTTCAATCAGTTGAAATTAATTCAGTTGACCGCGCTGGCACTGTTTGCACTGTGGTCCATAAGTGCGGCTGCCGCTGAATCCTGTCAGTCAATCAAGCTGTCCGGCAAGTCAATTGAGCGTTGGTACAATCCGCACCCGTCTCCCAATGATTTCAAGCTGCCTATGTCGCTGGGGATGGCGCTTGTGTTTTCCCCTATTCCACTTGGCACTAAGGGTTTGTACGGTGATGAAAAGTCTACGTACGTGATGGGCAGCGCTACGCCGAGACTATTTGAAACCAACCTTGAAGTTCGCGTCGGATCATCAATCAGTCAAGGCGGTGAGGCTCGATTTCTGTTCGGCAAGTACGAGATAACCAAGGCTCAGTATGTGGCGGTAATGGGTAGCGGCGCACTGGATGCAGGGATAAAAATTCTAGTGGAGCGGTCACGCGATCCAAGAGCGCGCAAAGTTCTCTCAAAATTCATATCCGGACCGTGCAAAGGGTTATTAACACAGGCAATTTATGATTTTCTGTCAGAACCCCTGACGTTTCTCAGCTACCGAGATTACATCGAATTTCTTGACACATACAACCTTTACTGCATTTCGCGAAATGACTGCAGGCGCAAACTTTCTGAACTGGGTCCAAACAAGGACGTACCTGGTTTCGTGCGTTTGCCCGCGGAGCATGAATGGGAGTTCGTCGCCCGGGGCGGGCAGGAGTTTGCGGCCGGCGGAATGAGCAAAACCGAATTTCAAACTGACCTGCCTAGAACAAGACCTGGGAAAACCATCAAGCATCACGCTCATGTCGGTTCGGATCCATCGCGTCCTTTGCCGATTGGCTCGCGCGAACCTCTATTCGGCATCTATGACATGCTCGGCAATGCGCAGGAGCTGATGTTGAACCCGTTTACAGCCGAAAATGGATTTGGTGCCGTAGGGGCGTATGTCGCTCGAGGCGGACACTTTCGTTTAGCTCCGAAGGAGCTTCGCGTTTCAAGGCGAGTTGAGCTTCAGGCATTCCGCTTGGACGAATCGACAAATTCATTTGTCATTCAGTATTTTCCCCTGACCGGCATTCGAACAGTCATCGGATATCCAGTGATCGGAGCAGCCCAGCGATTGGGTGACGCCAGTCTGGTTCAAGATTTTGTGGAGAATTATGAACCTCCTGGTGAAGCGGGGGACATTGCAGGCGCTACGCCCGCAGATGCGCGCGATTTAGGCGTGCTTGGAGATAAAGGCATTTCAACAAACGAGGAACTTTCCAGTGATGATGAAATAGATTATTTCAAGGTGTCTTTGAGGAGTTATTCGACAATTGCCGTAACGGTGTCATCGGACGCATCTATTCTGTATGAAGTTACAAATGAGTCCCAAGAAACCGTCTCGAAGGGCAAGTCTGGTGGCAGCATTCGAAAATCTGCTGCCGTGCTGCCAGGAGACTACTGGATCAAACTGACCCCGGCAAACCGGCTGAAAACTGAAAAGCGATACCGCGTGAACATCAGTCGCAGTCTGGAACCTGACACAGGAGTTGGAAAACTTGATCCGGCGGAACTGAAAAACGCTCGGTCGCTGAGCCAGTCACTAAGGTATTCAGGGTATGTCGGAAGCGGAGATACAGTAGACACTTATCCTATCCGTGACGATTCGCGCGTTGGCGGCATTGAACTGAAAGTCGACAGCACTGCCGCACCAGTTGAACTGACCTATGTGGACGAGAAACTCAATGTCGTGCGACGGGCAAAAGCTAATCCAGCCAGCGGGGAGCTGGTTATGAATCTGAACTCAGATTACGGACGTCGGGGTTTTGTTCAGATTTCAGCCGCGGCCAACTCTGCGACCACCTACAACCTCAACATTTCAGTTAAAGAACCGTACAGCAGGATTTTCAAAAAGAGCATCGTTCCCTCCGTGAGTTCGTACGGTGCCGAAAACGTACATTTCGAAGGCAATCTTGATCGAGCTCTGCCGGCGCTATATTTGCCGATTCAAATCAATGTACCAAAGATTCTCAAGCTTGAATTGACTGATCTCTCAGCGGATGTAGACCTTAAAGTTCTGAAATCCGACAAAACTGCGATTGCATCTTCGCACGTGCGCTCAGGTACATCGCCCGAATTCTTTTCAAAACCGGTGGATGCCGGAGTTTATTTTGCCGAGGTACGGCTGAAGTCCACGCGTGACATTTCGCAGTTCAAGCTGCTCTATACAACGGAAAAATTACCTAACAATAACTTCACTTCATATTCTGGTACTGCGAACCGCTCATCCGCTAAGGATTGGGGAATATTGGGTCTTAGTGGAATTTCTGATGCCTTACTGCTTGATGAAATTTCGAGTTACTTTAGATTTGAAATCCGAGGTGCAGACAAACATGTACGAATTGAATTAAAAGTTTCGTTTTCATTTGATCCCGCGAGTCCTGATCTGTATCTTGAAGATCACCAAGGAAACTTAATAGCAAGGTCAATTAACAATCCCGAAGGAGCAATACTGGATCTAACATTATCGTCAGGAACCTACTATCTCAGACTTGAGCGAGTCAGCCGCGCTTCATTGGTGAGTCTTTACCTGATTTCAGTAGTCGCCAGTTCTTCAACGACTGACCCTGATTTTTCAAGATTCGGAAATCTGGTGGAATTTCATAGAGATTTTCAGATTTATCGTGATGGAAACAACTGCACTCTGGTTACCGTCGCGAAGCGATTTAGTCCTAGTACAGGATGGCGTTCAACAACACCTTATTTTGGAATAGGCGTTGAGCGGAACAAGGATACAGTCAGCATTTGGATGGAGAACACATCCCCCGAGACCAGATATGATTTGTATCGCAGCGGGTCCGTTAGAGCGGACATTCTTGGTTACGGCAATATTCCAGTTGATTGGTCAGCCAACTCCTATCTACTACAGCCGTTAGATTCAACAGGAAGAGTAAGCATCCTTGCAATTGAAGGTTTTATTAAAGGAAGAGCGTTGGTCATTTCCGGAAGAACGCCTTCCAATCAAATGACGCGAATTGAGTACTCACTATTGGGATACAAGATAGCTGCTCAAAGAATCAATCAATTGTGTGGTGCCCTTGCTGATTGGATTTGGCAACAGTAGTCAATGCAGGAATTTAGGACGAACATTGTCTCGAGATTCTATATCCATGATGGATACGTTATGGAGTATAAGCCAACTAGTTCAGGTAGAGCTAGATGCTACACTGATCAAACTCTAAGACCGGAAAGGACGTGGGAGAAATCCGAGTGATGACTACTTGGAGCAATTCCTTTAGTTTCGGTCGAGAACTACAAACATGAAACTCAGCAACAAAATTAAACCAGCGCCAAAAGTCGAAGTTCGACCACATTCCCATCAGCCAAAACACTCTGAATTGCGGGAAGAAATCAACATTAACACGCCTTACCCGAAAAACTCGCCACATCCGTCTTAGGCCAAGTTCGGGTCGTCGAATCCGAAAACTCTTGAAAATAAATTTGCCTGGCCCAGACCTGATTTTAGGTTCAGAGGCATATTGTGACTATTGTCTAAAATTCTTAATATTTTGGAAATAACGCCTCAATAGTCAGTTCAATTGAATCAATCACCGCAGTTCGAATTGCTGAATGAATGCACTAAAGTCGCAGAATCAATGCTAGTAATCATACATCAGGCGACAATTTGAGAAAATTTATTTCGTATTACGTGTGGGGCCAAACGCTTTCCATAAATCTACTGAAAGATACTGTGCTCTTGCAATCTCATCACGTGTCATAGAATCGGAGACAGTTTCTTTAACATACTTCCAAAATTTACTGTTTCCTTGCGCAACAGCTACGCTAATCCACGCATAGGCTTGTACATTATCCTTCGGCACACCTTCTCCATTATTAAACATGACACCGAGATTAAACTGCGCCTCAGCGTGTCCCTGTTTGGCGGCTTTCAGATACCATTGGACGGCGGTGTGGTCATTTTCTGGAACGCCCCGGCCGTAGTCGTACATCAAACCGAGGATATACTGTGCCTGAGCGTCTCCCTGTTTAGCAGACTTCTTTACATCTTCCACCCAATCATCGGCAAGGACGTCAGATGACAACAATAAAAAAAGTAAATAAAGACTGAATATTGCTAGGAAAAAATTTTTCCTTCGTAAAATTAAAAATGTTTTAGAGTCAATTAGCATATCGTCAACATTCAATGAATTTATTCGCTTGTCTGATCGTTCCTTTATGCCACTAAACGGAGTCTCATTAATATCCGCAACAACAGTGGTTTAGTATTCTAGCAAATAGAAGGCAAATTTAATCTGTTCTCAAGTCGAGTTGTTGCCGAAAGTAGTACCAGAAGAGGAGATCATGCGACTGCCTAGTCGATATCGCTGACTTCAATTTGTCCGAATAATTCCCTTTTTTATGCGATCAATATTCCTTTAATTTTTCGTATTGCTAAATAAAGCGTCTCTACATTTTTTGGAGCAACACCCCTACACCAACTATCAACCGTTCTATGCATGGACACACTTAACGTTGTGTTTAAACCTCGACAGATGATATCAAGTCTGCGTAATTTGCTATTTCAAATCTAAATATTTTGATCGAATATTCTAATAGAATAGACACTATGCGTTGTTTCTAAAAATCGAAGCAACAAGCTATTCATACAACAGTGAGTTGATCATGCAAATATTCCGAACGGTAGAGTTTCTCTTAATTTTATAGGCTTGTGCCTTGGTGCTTTCTTCTTGTGGGTCCGCAGCAAATAGAGCCCAATTCGAAGAAGCTTTAGCCTCTTGGATTAACAAGGACGAAAGGGAACTTTTGCATGTCTGGGGAATACCAGATGATGTCTATCAAATATCGGAAGACGAGAAGGCTTTGAATTACGTAAATCAATCTAGTTTTACTATTCCGGGAACGGCTCCGAGCTACACTACAAACTATATTGGCAATACTGTGTATATGACAACCAATCCCGGCTCGCTTCTCAGACGATTAATTTTCACTGCAAGGTCGATTTCTTTGTTAAGCAAAACGAATTTTACAGTTTTCGATGGGAAGGTAACGGGTGCAGGTAGCGCGAATTAGTCTCAATTCTTGAAGTATCGAATTGGATATATCCAGATTGTCTGACTCATTCGTCCGATTACTTATATTTGGGTTCCGCGAATTGGCGAAAATCTGAAAATAATTTGAATAACTAAGGAATTTCCGGTCACGCAACGTTACTCTACAGAAATTTGGAATTCGATGATGTGTTTATTGCCGTTTTCCGCGCCGGAATTCTAGCATCGGGCAAAGCGTACTCAAGATCTTAAACTACATGCATGTTCTAAAAATATTCTAGGACCTTATAACCAAGAACAGTGCATTATGTTGCGATTGCTCAATGCTAATTCAAACATCCTACCGTATTGTTTTATCTGAAATGCCTGTAAAAGCAAAAATGAATATTCAATCACGAGAGTTTCGGAGCTTGTTTTCTAACTGGTTAATTGTGACGTTGCTTGTGAGGCATGCTCTAAGCACGGCCGGAGGCAAATTGATAAATACTAACGGATCTACCAAACCAAGAGAATACTACTGCGTTCAAGCGCATAGTGCTCAATTAATTGACCTCCATACCCGACATAACGCTCCGCTAATCTAGAGCTAACGATATGCATATCATCCGAAGTACTTGTTTTAGTTTAAGAATGAAAATTTTGTTCCTACCAATATTCAGTTTTTTATTGCTTAATTTGTTGTTGTCACCTAACATTCATGCCGAAGATTCGTTGGAAGATGTAAAGAAGTCTGCTGAACAGGGAGACGCTGAGGCGCAGTTTAGACTCGGAGTAATGTATGAAAACGGCGAGGGAGTTCCCGAAAATGACCGCACCGCAGTCCAATGGTATCTGAAAGCCGCCGAACAGGGAATCGCTGAAGCGCAGTATAACCTCGGTCTAATGTATGACAACGGCGAGGGGGTTCCCGAAAATGACCGCACCGCAGTCCAATGGTATCTGAAAGCCGCCGAACAGGGAATCGCTCCGGCGCAGTATAACCTCGGAGTAATGTATGCCAACGGCGAGGGAGTTCCCGAAAATGACCGCACCGCAGTCCAATGGTATTTGAAAGCCGCCGAACAGGGAATCGCTCCGGCGCAGTATAACCTCGGAGTAATGTATGCCAACGGCGAGGGAGTTCCCGAAAATGACCGCACCGCAGTCCAATGGTATCTGAAAGCCGCCGAACAGGGAGCCGCTTCGGCGCAGTTTAACCTCGGTAATATGTATTCCAACGGCGAGGGAGTTGCGGAAAATGATCGCACCGCAATCCAATGGTATCTGAAAGCCGCCGAACAGGGAAACGCTGAGGCGCAGTATAACCTCGGAGTAATGTATGCCAACGGCGAGGGGGTTCCCGAAAATGACCGCACCGCAGTCCAATGGTATCTGAAAGCCGCCGAACAGGGAGCCGCTTCAGCGCAGTATAACCTCGGTGTAATGTTTTACTACGGAGAAGGCGTACCTAAGGATAATGTACAAGCCTACGCGTGGATTAGCATAGCTGTTGCGCAAGGAAACAATGATTCTTGGAAGAATGCGAAAGAAACTGTCGCCGATTCTATGACGCGTGATGAGATTGCAAAAGCACAGAAACTGTCAGATGATTTATGGAAAGCGTTTGTGTCTACGCGTTAAACAAAATAAACTAGCGAAGTCCTTACTTGCAATTTACGTCATAAGACATTTTTGCTGAAATTCACCAAGTGCAGGTCACTCACACAATATTGATGTGAACTGTCTGCAGATTTATTCAATGGGAAGTCCTAGAAATGCACCGCGATTCCTCTCTGTCACCGCCCTCATAAGCGTTGCATAGCGCTCACTTCCATACTCTGATATAAATCCGATGCTGTGAACTCGAACAATTGCTGACTTGGTCTTTGAACTGAAATTCATGCTGTCCAGAGTATCAATGACTGAATCGTAAGAAGAACCCGTAAAATCGTCTCCTAAAATGTAAATTGAGATCTTGTCAGATTTGCGAGCGTAAAGACTCAGCGCGGTCTGGAGACCTTCTACTGGACTGCTGTTGGAAAATTCGCGCCAGTTTCGCAATGTTCTTTTTACATTTCTACGACTGACTGATGTGTCTGGGAGCCATCTTCGCTTAGTGCCGCTAAACAAATGAATCCCATTGTCATTCATGACCTGAAATCCTCTTACAGTGGGATGAATCTCAAGAATTTTGTCCATCACGTCGATTACTTGCTCCCAAATCAAGTTCATGCTCCCAGAAGTATCGACAATAAAAATAACGTACTCGCTATCGACTGGAATTCCTCCGACTTCAAGCGAACGTTTTTTGACAGGGGTTGTCACTTGGATAGTGGCTTTTTCAAGTGACTGCTTAACTAATTCAAGGCCTTGATTATCGCTCTGCAGGTCCATTAATTTCTGCTTTGCCAGCATGACGGATGAATCTATCTCTTCCAGACTGTCGCCGCCTTGATCTTGTTTGACCTCAGGATCGGGAATGGAGCTTTGAATATCTTCCCACATTATTTTTAGCTGTGATACAGCATCAAATACTGCTGAGATTTCCGCCTCCGATTCCAGTTTTTCGTCCACGAGAACTACGTTTACAGGCGTTGGTTTTGTAATGATCAGCAGGATTAGAATCGCACCGAAGCCGCACGTAATCACATCCAGAAATGCCAGACTCAATACGTCCGTACCCCGCTTTTTGATCTTCACGGCCACCCCACCTCTGGAACGAGCAGTAAACCGCCTGTAACCGCAGCCCACCCCCAGTAACCCGGAGCTGCTTCGGGGTCGCCTTCTAGCGGCAGCAGTATGACATTAACCGTCAGGTCACGGTTGTTTGACAAGCCACTGGCAAAACTTCTATCGAGTATTTGCCGTCTGCAGGCTCCACTCACGGTGTTTTTGCCACGCCCACATTTGGAAAACAGTCCCTGCGCTTTGGAACTGACTGTCGGCAGACCGTCGGACACGATGTATGCGTTGGTAGGTCTTGGAGACAATTTATTGAGCGACAGCAAAGCTGCTTCAAGGTTGGTCGCTCCAGTCGGAACTAGACTCTCGATTTCGTCGAACACGGTGCGAACATCTGTCGCGCTGCGGCTGTCGGCCCACTGCCCATTGTTCAAGATTTTTGCAGTCTTGTTGTAAGCGACCACGGCAAATCTGCTTTGTTCAGGCAGTCGATTCAGCAACCACCTTGCAGTTCTTTTGGCGCGCTGCCACTTCGGACCTGCCTGTTTCTCAGGATCGGATTTAATTTTTCGAGTAATGACATCGATCAGAAGGCGGTCCGTCATGGATGCACTTCTGTCCAGCAGAATCACAATCCGACGTCCTTCTACTTTCATGCCCAAAAGATACTTCTCTTCCCCAACCTGAAGATCCTCAACGACATCGTCCGATTGAACCGGCTGCATGGCTATGACCTGATTTTCAAGCGACTTCTTTCGGGTTTCCTCCTGTCGGATCTGATTTGTCAATTTTTCCAGTTCGTTTTGCGCAGACTCCCGCTTGGAAGTTTCGATCTCTTCCTGCCTCTTTCGTTCTCGCATAGAAGCAATCATTTGAGCTGCGGTCTGAATTTTTTCTTCGAGTGACTCTTTCTGTTGATTTAACTCGGAAAGCAGTTGGGCATCCGTTGAAATGGATTCTTCTGCTTCGGCTTCAACTCCAGATCCAATGTTGTGTTTGACAATCAAAAACAACAGTACGACGGCTCCTAATCCACAAGCCATCACATCAAGAAATGCAAGGGAATTACCCTGCTGTCGCCGAGCTTTTCTCATCAAGAGTATTTCACTGGCTGATGCGCTTCAATAAAAACTCCTCGCAGTAAACTTGGATGTCCACCAAACGTCGGTCCTGAGCTCTCTGCAAGGAATGAAGCAGCAGCATAAGCGCGATGCTCACCAGCAGTGCTACAAAAGTTGAATTGAATGCTATGCCAAGACTCGCAGTCATATCAGATATGTCGCCAGCAAGCGCCTTGTCCGCTTCAGACAACGCTTGGCCGATCCCCCGAACCGTTCCAATGAATCCAATCGAAGGGATAGCCCAAATGATGTACCGAATCATGGAATTCTCCGCCTCAAGCTTCATGGAAAGCGCCTCAATGCTTGTTTGAATTGCATCCGAGGTATTTTGAACGTCGCTGGTGATTATGTAACGCCGAAGACTCGCTTTTAATGTTTCCACCAAATGCGTTCTGCCAACCTCTTCTGGAAGAGACTCGAGCTCCGACAAAGTGTCATGTTCCAGCGAATTCTCTACATTCTCCAGCAGGTCCACATTAAACAGATACTGCTCTTTTGAGATTTCTCTAAGTTTCATCAAGATTTGGATGACACAGTAAATCATAAGCACGATGCAGATTTCCTGTTCCCAGTCCTTCAAAATGACAAACCATTCTCTAGGCACCGACTGGCCGACACGCCGAGCTGCTTCAATTACTTCATCGGCTCTCGGTCGAATGAACTGAACGTACAGCACATGAACACCGACGGCAGCCGCTACGAGAATAATGACATTTCGGATGGTTTCCTTCACGTCAAATATCTACCGGAAAACTGACAGGAGTATTCAAACTCAAGTTCACGTTCTGACTTTGAGCACTGAAATTGGGTAAAAAGAAAAATAGAAAAAAAGTGACGACTGCCAGCATCAGTATCGCAACTCCAATTCTAAACCTCTTGATTTTGTGCAAAATCTGAGACATATTAATTACCTCCATATAAGTAACGTCCTACGCGAAAACCAAGATCATCATCTCCGGTGGAACTGCCAACATCCCGCCAGGCAGCTCGCAGTTCGCTCAATGTTGCTGAATGCCAATTTGATCCTTTGATTGTTCGATGCCTGCCACTTCCAGCGTCCCAAGGGTCGGATTCTACGACGTCCTTCGGTGGTGGCTGCAAGGACAGAGTGTCATGGGTCCATTCGCTTACGTTGCCTGCAAGATCGTGAATGCCCGCCCTGTTCGGTCGATACCGGCCTACTTCAGACAGTTGTGGACTTCCGTCTTCGTAGTTGGGTATATACGATTTGACCAATGATTTGGCGGATTCGTCCGCGAGGTTTCCAGAGTCTTTTGGTATCGATTTGGAATCCCCCCAAGGAAATTCTGTTCGTTCAAACCTGCCTGCTTTTCGAGCCAGCCATTCCCATTCAGCTTCAGTTAACATTCTATACCCGTCCGCCGCCGCATCGCTGCCTTGCAACGTGTCCCCTATGAATCGGTAAACAGGCTCCAGGCCTTCCTTCAGGCTGAGCCAATTGCAGAATTTGGCTGCCGAAATCCAATCTACGCCTGTAACTGGAAAATTCGCGTTTATTGGTGATTGGCTCGACTGCTCGAACTGACGATACTGACCGACGGTAACTTCATGAACTCCAGCGTAGAACGGTCGCGTTAACCGTATTTCCCGCGGAAACTCGTTCGCTCGACGCCCGATTTCGCCACGCTCCGAACCCATCGTGAATGATCCGAGCTCCTTATTCAGCTTCAGTTCCATTTCCACGCTGTTCGTATACTGATCTGGGGCGGTTCTAAGCCGATGGTCCTTCTCTGACTCTAACACAACTGCAACTGCTGTCAATGAATCGTGCTTAGGAGTTACTTTGCGAGTCACTGACAAATACCCGGGACGGGTTAGAACAATATTCTGATTTACAGTCTGCAGCTCAAGTCGTTTGGGAGTTTGGCCAACCGGTTTGCCGTTAACCTCAATATCGGCTTCAGGCTCGGAATACACTTCCACAATCCCGTATTGGGGCTGCAGTTGAATCTCTACTTCATTCGCACTGCCGGCGCGGACTTTGAATTCAACTTCCTTCGTGGAATATCCGGGTTTGGAATAGAGAATCTTGTGGTGAGTATTCGCTGGCAGCTGCAACTTTCTCAACGCATATTCTGACGTCAGCTTGCCATTGAAAGCGACCGTCCCTCCCTTGGGAGAGAACGAAACAGTAACTGGATATGTTAAGAGTTTCAAAGCATAGTGACGCGAAGCCTGTCTGTTTTCATTCGTAATCGAGAACGAATCCTCCTGTGCTTCATATCCTTCGAGGGAGATGGATAGATCTTTTTTTCCGCCTGCAGTCAGAACTTTCAAGGGAGTTGTGCCAACGACTTCGGAGTTGAACGCAATCTGTGCGTTCGCTGGTTCGGAAGTGATCGTAATCTCCCCTTCAACAGGGGCAAGAGGCAGAGTGAATTCGTATGTTCCTCCCGGCTCGGTGATCAGCTCATAGTTTGCTGTGTCATAGAAAATGTGTTTTGCACTGAGTCTGTACTGACCTGCTTCCATTTGAGAATTCAGAATCGAACCTCGAGAAATCAAGACATCATCCAGGTACCAATGGACGTCTTCAAGCTTTGGGTCGGAAGTCACACTTATCGTCGCCAGCAATTGCCGCAGGATCACATCCACCTTATTACGTTCCCAGGCTGCCTCTGAAATCTGCAGTTCTTCCGCTGCGAAGCCAGGGGCCGTGACGCCCAGCACCGCCCCTCGTTTTATTCCCCAAAGCGCATCATCGAACACGAAGCCATATCCATCCAAGACCTCGATGTCAGCGACGCCTGCAGCTTCACTCGGCAGCACGTTCACTTCAATGTACCCGATGCGGGACGAGGCAGCATAAGCGCCGATGGCGAATACCACGATCAGCAGAATGACGATAAAACTCGTCAGTCTTGATCGACCCTGATTCCGCTTCGCATCAATTATCTTCTGTTCAAATTTGCTCACTGCAGATCACGGTGACTTCGGGTATTTTGTTATTTCCAGTAGCGACAGCCACTTCGACGAGAATGGAACGATATCCTTCGCGTTGGCCTTCGAACACATACGTACCGGGCCGCAGCTCCACAAAACGTTCTTTTGTTTTACCGATCTTTCCAACACCGCGGACTCCAATTTCCGTCTCACCGTCGGATACGACCCGAATCGGAACAAACGTTGTCCAATCAACCAAAGCGCTGTCCAGCGAACCGATTGACTTGCTGAGTTTTGCACTGAATGCTGTCAGGTAATTTACTTCGCTGATGGTTTTTCGCGCCGCCTCAGCAATATTTGGAGAACTGAGTCTATGAGGCTGCGCGAGAAATTCATCTACATGTTTTTGGGCGTCGATGATCTGCTTGGCGAACAAGCTTCCCTGAGCAGCTTCATTGTGTTCCGAATCAATGGCGAGAACTTTGCCATAGCTCTGCAGAGCAAGCTGCCAATCGTCCTGCAGCAGCGCTTTATTTGCAGCTGTTAAGTTTTCTTCCACTTTCAATTGAAGCTCTAAATCAACAATTTTCTTTTGCAAATCTGAAACGTCAGAACTGGAAGGCCTTTCCTTCTTAGCTTTAGCTAAGGCTAATTTTGCGCCTTCCACATCTTTCTTTCCAACCGCCGTTAGACCTTGACCAATAGAGCGATGGAATCTGAGATCACTTTGCTGCTGTCGCAGAATTTTCATTCGATTTGCAGCGTCAGCATCTCGAGGAGCGAAAATCAGCACGCGCTCCAACGCTGCTAATTCATCCGTTAAATGACCAGTGCTCCTAGCGCTGGCGGCATCTTGACGGGCAATGAGAAGATCGGGAAGCATACTGATTTTATCGCCCAAGTGTATAACTTCCTCATCATTAGGACGCAGGCTGTAGGCAGATTCAATAGCATCCTTAGCCATCTCATAGTTTTCAGACTCGTATGCGGTCTGCGCCGCTTTGAAAGCACTCTGGAACTGACTGAATTCTCGCTCAATGAATTTATTTCGTTCAGTATCAGCAAGTTCTATCAATCGTGCAGCCGACATGAAATCAGACTCTCGATAAGCATCTTCAGCCTTGTTTCGAATCTCGATCATTGTTTCCATCGTTCGCGCCAGTCCTGTGGGAAGCATCTGGTTGGCAGGCCTCGAAACCAACCATTCATCAATGATTTTTACGAGATTCAAATAGGTCTCCCGCGCTTTTTCCTGTTCTTGTCGGATTTGTTCTGTGGTGGATGAATCTTTTGATTTGACTTCAATGTCCGACGAAAAACTTTCAATGAGCACTTGCTCAGGAGTTCGTACCATCGCTAATTTCGATTGATCATCAACAGTGGATTCGACCGACTCCGATTCCAAACTTTCTTGAAGCGAGTCAGGCTTAAGCAGACTGTCAGCCTTTTCCGAAGCGTTGAGTAATTCATCAAATCCTGTGGACGCAATATCCGTTTCATTTGAAACTTCGATTTCCGCTTCAGTTGAATCCTCATTCGTTGGCAGGGAATCTGGTTTTGCAAGTTCGTCATCCACCGAAGTTTGAGCTGTCGCTGTCGTGAACGATTGATTTGCAGCAGCTGCAAGTTCTGTTAATGGCAGTGAGTTGATGTCAGCTGCTGGCAGCTCCTCCTCAACTGTGTTGGTTTGAAGTTCGACAGGAGTTTCAGACTGTATGATTTTCTGTGAACCGAATTGGGAAGATTCGCTCAATTCCGTCTGTTCGGGAGACAAACGATTTTGTGCAGTCACACTTTCAGCAGAGGAAGGTTCGAAATTTTCTGCTGATTCGGTGAATTCAGAGGACATTAATTCTGAACCTTCCAGGTCACTTTCAGAAATCTCAGGCGGTAAATCCGTATCAATTGACTCGACTGCAGTATGCCATTCCACTACCATTTTTTCAAGCAGTCGCAAAGCACTGTCTAAATCGCCGCCTTCTCTAGAATCGCGGGCCAATTCCAGAGTCAGGCTGATACGTTGATTCAGTCGGGGTCTGCCCAATTTTGTTAATCGGGTCAGTTCATCTGAATGCAAAGCGCTGTCGAGTTCGTTTCGAATCTCGTCGTAACGAGTTTGCCTGCTTTCAAGTTCGACATCTGATTCGCTGGCTTGCTGCGAGAACAGATCAATTGCAGATTGCCTGAATGCATCGAACCAATTCGCAGGCGTTGGAAAGGACGAGCTGCGATTGCCCAACCAAATCAGGCTGAACGCCAAAAGCAACGCAACGACAATATATGTGATCCAACTTCTAGTACGATTCGTCAAAACGGATAGCAGCTGCTGAAGAGGCTTTTGTAAGTTATCTCCTCAGGCGATTGACTTTTGCTTTCCTTTGCGCCATCAAACTTGGGGAAAATGAAATCATATTGTAATGTTGGGCGTACCTTCCCGCTCATAGATTTCTTTGAGCACGCGACGCCACTGTACGAAATGATCCTGTACGTCTCCTCGCAGTGTGAAAGTTGCATCTTCCACTTCAATGACCTGTTGGGCAACGTCGAAATTCAGACTTCTTCCAAGCTCCATCAGGTTGTCGTGATGGAACTTCCCTTCAGAATTTGCTTTAAAGCTGTCTCTTATCAGAAGAGAGCCACCTACGGCAGCTGCCGCTACGGCCGCAGTGTGGCCGCTGCTGGAGCTGTCGTCGGCTGCAGCGGCTGCGCCTAGAAGCAGCAGACCACCAAGGATCGCTCTCGTTGCGGCTTTGCTTTTCGCGACTCGTTTTTGCTTCGCTGAACTTAGGCTGTATTCCTGCCATGCGACATAACTTGTATCTGTCTTTTGAATAAAGCTGTCGTAGTGAGTTTGCATTTTGTCCATAAACAGTCCGTCTGCGACTCTTAAAGCCTGCGTTCTAGCCAGCATGGGGTCATCTCTCGCTGGCAATGCAACCAGCGAAACTTTCTTGTCTTTTACCTGCAGGAGATGTGCGAAAGCACCATCCACAAACACATTTGCAAACTGCAGTTCTGTGATTGCTCTGAGTTCTCGCAGTTTTTCGGGTGAACGTTTTTTCAGAAGCTTGGCGATATCTTTTGCGGCTGACCGAAAAACTGGTTGATAGGGGTCTTTTCCTTTCTGCCGCAGATCCTGCCAGTGATATTCCTTGACTCGATGTGAATACGATTTTTTCAACCATCGTTTCGCACTTACGTCATAAACGCGAATTTTGATCGCAATATCTTCTCCATTGGATTTTTTAATTTCGCCAAGTACATACAGATCGCCTGAAACTTTGATATCGGGTGCGATGCGCACATCACCAAATGCATTTGTCGCCTGCAGTTCTTTTTTTAACAGTCCGGCAAAACGGACCGCTTCCGCTCGGCGCACTTCAGGCCAAATTCCCAATTTTTCAAATTGATCCGGGTCATCGGGCAAACCAGGATCAAATACCGGAACGATAACGTCCAGCCTTACGCCTTCGTATCTCTCAGCGGTATTTTCTGACTCTTCGTCAATGGCAAGCCCAAAACCTGAATGCGGCGTAGTCGCTGCTGCTGTAGTGCCGGTCGTACCGCCGCTGGAAGCACATCCCACCAAATAGAAAGGCAGACATACTGTCAATGCTAAATATATGAATCTTTTCATCTTTTCACTCACTTTTAATGCTTGCGTCGAACACGGATACATTGTCATGTTTATTTTTTGGCACAAATCAAACTGCAACCATATTCTAGTCTATTAAAAAAATCGTCAGCGGCTGACCGCTATTCATTCAATTCGAATCATTACCTCAATTCGGACTGTCTTTTAGCGGCAGTCCTTGATATTTCCGATATTCATTCCATAATTTTTCTTTTTTTACTGGGTCAGTTTCGGCTATGGCGGCACGCCGAATTTGAGCGGCCAACAGTGAATCGTTGGGCGACGGTGGAATATCTTCCGGAATTTTTCCGTTAGTCATCGGATCCTTCACATTGTCAATTCTTGACACGGTAGCAGGAACTTTATCTGTCGTCTCAGGCGATTTAACTTCCGTACCTTGGATATTAGCGGCTGGAGTTGCAACTTGCTTGGATTCATCCGTGGTGGATGCTGCAGAATCACCTGCAGAGCCATCTCCCTGTACGCCAGCAACTCCACCTCCACCACCTGCTGACTGGCCGGTATTCAAACACTTACTGAAATCAATAAGGGAGTCATAAAACTCTGTGTCTAGTTCTTCTATGATTTCAGTTCGAGTAAGCAAACTCAAGTCTTTCCTAAGGGCATTCAGCAGATGTTCACAGCCTTCCAAAGCTGCATGAGCAGGCAGAGCTGAGATCAATAGATAACAGGAACCGATGATTGAAACCACAAATCCTGCTCTTAAATTTTTGTATTTATTGAACATTTTTGAAGAACTCTTGCTTTTTTTTACCAACAAGCCTTTTCAATCAATTTTAATTTACGATTGCCGGAGCTATCAAATAAAATCGTATTTTATGCTGCAAACGATGGTAGCGGGCCTTTTCGACCGTTCCATCCAAATTGTAACCTGTCCGACAGTACAGGCATCAAGGAGGCTGTGACAGAATCGCCAAATCAGTTTTTATAGAGTGAACAGCAACCTGTAACTCATTAAATCAATCGAGATGTACGATTGGTTCAGTTTGATCAATCTATGAACTTAAGGATGCTTCCTCAAACTCTCCATGATGAACAGCCACAGGCGCCGCCGCACTCCTGAGTGCAGTCTCGAAACGAACTTGATAGTGTGCCTGCGGGTTCAATCGTCCCAAGTGCAGACTACAGGGCGGCAGCGAGCATGCGCCCGCATGGCTCCAGGCTTCGGCTCTCGCAGCTGGAGACTGCAAACCCGTGTGCGCCCAGAAGAACTTTCGGCAGCTGCGACGGCAGACTTTCATGGAGGATTGCTTTGCACCGTATTGCACGATATTCGAATTGCAGTGCAGACAGACTCAGCCGCGGGACCAGCGGACCCGATCAATTCATTCCCCTGCGGTTTGGCCGTCAGGAAGCACTCTGGCTGGCTGGTTGATCGAAGCACCATATGGGCTGCCTCGATGAGCCCGAAATTTCTGTTTTTTCGCTTCATTTCTGAAACTACAATAACCATTTCCGGACAAGTCATGAGGTTTAATCAGGTGACTGCAGAAAATAATCCGAGACGGACCAAGCCCGCCTGCCGGGGTGACGTCAAGGACTGCATTTAAGACCCATGACAAAGGGTATCAATAACCTCTAGCCGCCTGTCATCGAAACGATGGACTTATTCGCGTTGTTTTCCAGTGCATTCCTGTCATCGACGCTTTTGCCAGGCGGGTCAGAAATTGCCATCGTTTATCTTAACCACAAAACACAGCATGGAATTTGGGCTTTGCTGCTGACCGCGGCGACAGGAAACACGCTCGGCGGGATGACCAGCTATGCAGTCGGTCGATTCATCCCCGAACGAAAGCTTCACAAACCCAACTTCAAGCGAGCGGCAGCTTACATCCGGCGTTACGGCAGCGTTTTGCTTCTGCTGTCCTGGCTGCCTGTTATCGGTGACTTTCTATGCGTTGCTGCTGGCTGGTTGCGAGTCAGCTGGTGGATTTCAGCACTTTTGATCGGAGTCGGCAAAACGCTTCGATACGCTTTCATTCTCATAGCGTTCTGACAATCTACTCACGGAATGCAGCAGTTCGGCATTTCTCTGCAGAAAACATCATGAAACAAATCTGCAGTCAGCACATCATCAAGATCGTGTGATCAGGTTCCCTCGTTTTGGCCCAAGGCCATTTCAGCATCACAACTGAATATGGAAAAGAGTAAAAGGCCTCTGTTCCAGTTTCAGAACATGGTTCGATTGTAGCTGGATAAAGATAATGACATCATATCCTTACATTACAGTGTACAGATCATGAAAGGCCCCTGAATTCGTCGATTTCCGCACTGCTTCTTTGAACCGGCGATCCTGCTAGGAAGAAGAACTCAAACATCACCGCTGGACTTCTGGCCATCGATCTGATGAGTACGAATAAAGGAGGCGTTTCAGCCACTCGACTGGCACTCTGACCGGTGTCACCCGACACAGCGCACAGAACAATTTGCGTAAACTTCGAACCGCTGCGGGCGATCTGGATGAAGGGTGTCGGCTACGCGGTTTGGTTGAATTCGATGATGCTTTCATCAGCGGTAAACGCGGGTGCGGAACCGCTGTGCAAATGCCGGTCACGCTGGCAGTCGAACGCCGCGGTGAGGGTGCCGGTTTTTCTCGGACAAAGTCGTCAAACAGGTCAACCTTCAAATCATGCGACAATACGCGCAATAGCAAGATCCTGCTTCACCGTTCGAAGTGATGCTGATTCAGCAGGGTTTCATGCGTACTGACCGATGACCGCAGGCATTTTCCTTCAGAATTCGGAACTACTTGCCCCATGCATGCCGACAATCACACTCTGATGTCGCTGTTTTTTCACCGTGACTGTCGTTGTAAATGCAGGGGCTAGCTATTGCCCAAAATAAAACATCAACAGTTCATCGGCGAAAGGACGATGGCCGAAGAGAATTTGAACCACCTGATACATGCTGCTCATCGCAATCATTTTGAGAGCGGATTCAGGCGTCTGATCGGACAACCGAAGCGGAATTGATCACAATGACAGGATTCGAACGCAATCGCAATTGAGAGAGCGTCCGCACCTGAAGCGCTGGACTGCCGTCACCAAAACACCGGTAAGTATTTCGCATGCCAACATCGGCATTTTATCCAATCAGAATAAGCAGCTGCAATGTCGATTGCAGTTCATTTTGCTGCAACCTGCGACTGCGGCGCCGTCGCGGCGGATGATCTTTCCCTGTGATGTTCGCCCGATTCCATTTTGGGACCGCAGAATGTACAATAGTCCATATCGGAGAGTTTGAATTCTCAAACGCGATCCGATCTCTGCGGAAATGTCCGGTCAAATCAGCTCAGTGGATGTTTCGACAGACATATCAAAAGAACGACAGGCCGAACGGCAGATTCGGCAGGCAGTTCATTTTCATCCGACAGCACAATAAGCATGGCATGAATATTTATGGCAGAATCTAAAATTGACAAAATTAAATTCAAGAACCCGCATGATCGGCTGTTCTGCGAGATATATGGAGACCCGCGCAATGGTATGTAACTGTTCGAACTGGCCTTGACGGCTGACGAGTTCAATGCGTTTGACTGGCGGACATTGCGTGCGCAGCCGACAGTTCATTTCATGCCGGACTCAAGTAAAAAACAAATGGATCTTCTGTATTCGGTCAAGTCCAAAAAGTCCGGTGCGCACTGCAAGATGGTATTCATGCTGGAACACAAGAGCTGGCAGGATGCGAAATTGCTGGTGCAGCTGCTGGAATATCAGACTGCGGTGTACGGAAAACAGATGATTCCGATCTTGCCGATATTGATCTATCATGGTCGGGAACCGAAGTGGCCTTACAACTTGGAGTTCCACCAGGATCTGACAGCCGAGTCACCAGAAATGATCGAGATGTTCGGTCGACAGGTATTGAACTTCATTGTGCGCTGCGTGAACTTGCGCCGAACGCAGGTTCAGCAGCAGATAATGGAAAGGAAATTGGAAACGAGACAGATATTGTATATATTTGACAGGATATGGGATGCGGATCTTAAAACGGTCGCCGAGTTGCTTCGGATGGGGCAGGAACTTGACGATACGCGTCGAAAAGTATTGATTGGAAAGGCGGTTGACTACATTTGCCGAGTCAGGCCGGAAATCACAAGGGAGATGATCATGGAAGTTGAGCGAGTAACCATACCGCAGGAAGTATTTACGTCCCCGTTTCTTGAGGGGACACTGGAAAGTAAGATGCAGGAGGGACTTGAGCAGGGACTTGAGCAGGGACTTCAGCAGGGGCTTGAGCAGGGACTTCAGCAGGGGCTTGAGCAGGGACTTCAGCGAGGAGCTGAGCAGAATGCGCGGAAAGTTGCGCGGATGATGCTGCAGAACAATGAACCGATTGACAAGATCTGCAGCTACACCGGACTGAGCTCTGGCACGGTGAGGGAACTTTCTCGGTAAACTGATCGGACCCGGAAACTTACTTGAACCGGCGATTCAGTGATTGACGGTGACTGACCTGCCGCCGCACGCTGAACAGGTCTGCTTGTAATCATTGATTCAAAAACGATTCGCACCGACTGTTCAGGGTGTCGGGCGCTGAGGAGTCGGATTCAGGCTGAGATTGGATTTCATCGAGAGAACCCGGAATGCGGCGAGTGACTGCAGATGTGTGCATAAGGTAGAGATGCCCGAAAAACCAGACAAAACGCAGTTGGCAGAATCGAGGTGGTGGAAGACACACGGTTTTGAGTTCTGTTCGCAGGCGCCGTTTCAACAATGATCAGTCAAATGTCTGCACCTGACTGAATGTCATCGTTGAACTGTTCAGTACCTTTGCGCGCGGCACATGTATTGACGACTTCGTTCTCTTGGCTGCGCCAGCGGAACGGTGCGTGATGCGCCGGTACTGCCTGTATGCTGGGTGCGATGGTCGCACAGCAGCATTTTCAATCCGCTCAGTCAGCCATGCAGGGTCTTGTGCGCTGCGGGCTTGGCGGTGAAGATGAAATCGACATCGAGCATAGTCCGCGACAGTTCCACCATGGGTTGTTTGGCATGCAGCGAATTGCCGCGGAACAGCAGGTGGCAGGATGAGGTGAAATCGGCGCCATATGGATTCAGCCCGTACTGTATGTGCTGATGAAAAACTGCCCGGACCTGCCGATTGAATCTACATGAAAGCGCTGATTGGAAATCCCCACTCTGTAACGGCAATCAACGTGAGAATTCAGCGACAGTCGGAGTGTGATTGTCGTTATGCAGGCAGGGGCGAGCAGTTACCAGAACTCAATAAAAGCCGAGACGTCAGCTCATTGAAGACCGGCTGGAGGTTGGAACTCAGAGCCGTCAGCAAGAATTCACTATGACATTTGCAAATGAGCGCATCATAAATTTGATGCAATTTTTTATTGAGTGCCTGAGTCTTGGGAAGACTGTCATCAGCGGATCTCTTTTTTGAGGAAATATTTTCACCAGCAATTCCAATCGTTTTCATGAGAATCCGCAAGCAAGCCAAGTATGGGCAGGGGTTATGACGGGTGCTGAATCAGAACGTCGGCTCGCATGTTCAATCTGAGACGGACCGCCATCGAACAGCTTAAAAATTTGTGCAATAAAAATGTAGAAATAGGACGGTACAGATAAAGACAATGATCCTGACTGCAATAATCTTCCCAAAATGTAACGAAGTGTCAAGAATCACCCACACTTGCGCCCGCAGACAGAACACCTGCGCAGTCAAGCTGCAAAGAGACAGCATGAATTCCGGAATATGAACTACTTAAATTTGCGATTCCAGCGGATAACGCCAGAATCGCAAATTTTCTAACATAGTTTTAATTGATTCTCTTGGAAGCTCGATCCTGAAACGATGAGGTCTCAGAGAGATTCAGCTGTGTAACAACAAGAACGATACCATTTGGCTCTCTGATCAGATCAGCTCATTTATCAGAGGTCAGGACACCACCAAGCTTACCTGAAGCCATACCGCATAACGCACCGAGAGCAAAAGAAACTGCTATGACGATCAGTGCGTTGTTGAAGCTGGCTGAAGTCAGCGCATCCATCGTAAGTGCATCAGGTTTGGTTAGTGCGAAACTTGCTACGCTTGCATATCCGAGCACAGTAGCTGGAATTGTGGACAAAGCTTCAATATGAGCGAGCAGACACAATACCAAAACAGTCACTCCGACAACAAGGCCGGCCCAAATCGGCAGAGTCAGTGCGCCCGCCAATGGAATTGCAAGAATAATTACAAGTGCTATCCAAGCAAGGACAGCTCCAACAACACCACAGACAATCGTATTTTTAAGCGCAGCTTGATCACCACCGACAGCAAAATAACACGCCCATGCAATAAAAACAGTCCAAATCAGAACGATTCCTGAAAGCGGTCCGAGACACAGCGCGGTAGCGATGCCACCCAACACTGCAATACTGACCGACAGGGCAACTAAACTAGACATGACATTTCCTCCATTGATTTTTTTTGACTCATCTGTCCGACAGTCAACGAAAGAAAGTAGCACGCCGAATGCCGGCTGTGAATCTTATTTACTTACATTATCAACCATATTTAACGATTTTCGTTTCAGAGTTTAACCTCAATTCTGCGATAAAACTCCTGTACGAAAAAAAGTCCTGTAAATGTATAGTATTACAGAACTTTTAAATTCGAACAATTGACGAACAACCATATTTAAAAAAGGCGTGCGTAAATTATATCATGCCAAATCCGCGAACGTTCCAATATTTTCACCACCCGCGTTGTATTTGAGTGCATCACTGAGCGAGTGCAAAAGTATATAATTCCTGAACCCGTAACAGAATTAATTTCATTAAATGTAGATATCTATCTAGTAAAATCTTCCAAGAATGGCGCACTCGCAAATAACCTGTTCTGCGATTGACATTTTCTAATCAAGTTTTTCTTACAAAACAAAGTTTTGAATAAATTGGCTGAAAATTTAAACGAAATTGAAATTCTTGAACGGCATGTCATGAGTTTGGTGAAAAGCCATAAGCAGTTGCAAAAGGAAAATGCAGCCCTGCGTACGAAACTGTTGGAAGCCCTGAATCAACAGCAGGTACTTCAAGTTAAAAATAATGAAGCAGCAGAACGAATTCATACAATCATCAACAACCTGCAGATAGCTGCTCGTTCAGCACATCGATAAATATGCCCGAAAACTTCAAAACAGTGGACCTTACGATTGGAGGTCAAAATTTTCAGATCGACTGTGCCCCAGAAAACGAAAAAAAACTGATAATCGCCGCCAGTCACCTCGACTCGGCCATCAGTCAAGTTCAGCGCGCGGCTGACCCTCGTACCATTTCACTGGAAAAAGCTGCAGTCTATGTGGCGCTCAATTTAGCGTGTGAAATCCTAGACGGACAAGTTGAACGGGAAAAATCCATGGTGAACAACAAGAAAAGATTTTCTAGAATGATCAAAGAAATCGAGAATGTTTTAGTTGCCTGATCATTGCGTATAATTTCTACCTGATTCTGTATGCCGCCTGTAGTGTTCGAGACAGCTTAAGATCTTTGAACCTGACGGATGAATAGGGAACCAAATGATTCAACTGTTGTGAGCTTGCCGTGTAGCAAAGCACCTGATGTTGTCTCACCAGTGCCCACTTGAACAAAAATTGGTTCAAGATCGTCCTGCTGTTACGGCACGTGCGGGCGGCACTCTATCCGGCATTTATACTGATGGCGACAATACAATCAACCATTCGCAGACAGGTCCGTCAAGCACGCCGGTCGCTGCCGCAGAACCAGCAGCGCAGAGCGGCAGAAAATCTGAAGAAAAAGCTGTCGGCGCATCCGCTGTTCCTGTCCAGTCGGCGCATCGCATTTTACTTGTCCAATGATGGCGAAATTGACCTGAGCCCCGCCTTGAAACAAGCTCGCGCAATGCATAAGGAATGCTATCTGCCAGTCTTATACCGAGGTGGAGAAAACCGCCTGCTGTTCGGACGCGTAACGGAGATGAATCACTTCAAGCCCAACAAGTACGGAATTCCAGAACCAGACATCGCCAGAGAGGGTTGGCTGTTTACGCACCAGCTGGACCTGGTATTGGCGCCGCTGGTGGCTTTCGACAGTCAAGGCAACCGGATTGGAATGGGAGGTGGCTATTATGACCGCTCCCTCAAGCAGCGTACAATGAAAAAACACTGGCAAAGACCTAAGGTTTTGGGCATCGCCCATCGGTTCCAGCAGGTCGATTCGATCGATCGAAATTTTTGGGACGTGCCGCTGCAGGGGGTTGTTACGGATCAGCAGGTTTTTAATTTCAAATGAGGGAACTGGATACATGAACTATTGGTTGATGAAAAGTGAACCGGATGTCTATTCCATAGACCATCTTGCGGCAGAGCCCAATCAGACCGACTATTGGGACGGCATTCGCAATTATCAGGTGCGAAATTTCATGCGGGATGTGATGCAGGTGGGCGACCGCGCCTTCTTCTACCATTCCAACTGCAAAGTGCCCGGCATCGCGGGTACGATGAGCATTGTCAGGTCAGCCTATCCGGACCATACGGCGTTTATCGACACCGAAAAATATTACGACCCCAAGAGCGACCCCAATAATCCACGCTGGCTCATGGTGGATGTGAAGCTGGAATCAAAATTTCCTCGATTCATCGCTCTGTCTGAATTAAGGCGGCAGGAAGTGCTCGCCGATATGCTGGTCCTGCGCAGGGGCAACCGGCTTTCAGTTACGCCCGTTACAGAAAATGAATGGAATCACATTGTTTCCATGGTCGAAAATAGTTAACCCACTTTTCAGGGAGGCAGTTTTCCACCACGCCTGAAACGTCAGCACTGCGGGCAATTCAGCAAAAGGGTTCCTTATTCTCCCAATCGAAAACATCGAAACCGCCAACCCTCGCCCTCGGTTACAACACAGGCGGTAATGCCTTCTTTCGGCGAGAGCTGTACGATTTCCCAAGTTACCCCGCGCTGGTCCGTCACAATCGCATTGTTGAGGCCTTCCGTACCAATCAGATTGGCAGCGTTTAAAGGATATCGAATCCCGACTCCTCGAGCCTTTCCATACGCTTCTTTTCGAGTCCACAAGGACAGAATGAATTTTCGTCGACGCTCTTCAGAAAGCGAATCGTAGAATTGGCATTCCTCCAAGGTAAGTTTTTTTCGAGCAAGTTGTTCGTGATTGACAGATCGCGAAGTGAATTCTATGTCAACGCCCAATTCGGCCCCGCAGCAAAACGCATACAAAGCTTCATTCCTGGTGTGCGTGGCATTAAATTGAATCGGCATGTCCACGTCGGCTTTGAGATAGGGTTTGCCTAAAGGTCCGTAATCAAAACGAATGTCCTGAGGGTTCAATCCGGCGTACGAACCGAGCAGCTGTTTGAGAATTCCTCGGGCACAGATAAATCGAATTCGAGACCGTTCAGGTCGGTACCGTAAAATTCTTTCCCGTTCGATTGAACCCATGCAGCTCTGATAGTAGCAGAATCTTTCGTCATCGACCTCCAAGGATGCCGACCACAGGTGAACCTCACCAACTGACAGCGGTGGACAATCTTTTGTTGACGGCCACGGAAGGGAACGGCGGTTGTTCGAAATTGGGAGCAAAAACTAAAATTTCAGCTAACGTACGCCATTGTTTTGATGTTGATTGATTCGAGCGAGCGCCTGTTCCTCGGCATCTGTGCCGTGACCGCTCTTTCGTCTGTTGAAAATTCTATGCTGCAGTCCTTCTTTGTCAAACAAATGGGTCCCGGTACGGTCCTGCAACGCTGCGACCGGTCCTTCCCCAGGTATGACATAGAGGCCGACAAATTCAACATCATGCGAGTCTGTAGGTTTCATTATTCCCTATCAAATCCTGAAAGTTAAGTGAGAAACATTCTGTAGGCAGGATTGTCCGACTCCTCGACATGGGTATAGCCGACCACCTTGAGAAATATCGAAAACAGATCGTTTTCTTCAGGTGGCACCTGTATGCCACAGAGCACGCGTCCAAAATCAGCTCCATGGTTTCGATAGTGAAACATGCTGATGTTCCATGACCCGCCCATCTTTTCCAAAAACTCCAGCAGTGCGCCAGGACGTTCCGGCAATTGAAATCGAAACACTCGCTCATTATCCAATTTCGGCGAGTGACCGCCAACCATGTGTCGAACGTGGACTTTGGCCATTTCATTGTCAGTCAAGTCAATCACTGGGTAACCGTGCCGTACGAGCTCATCAATTGACTGCTGGATCTGACTTGCATCGTCTATCTCGATGCCGGCGAATACATGTGCATCCTGGTCATCGGCGTATCGATAGTTGAATTCAGTAATGTTCCGACCGCCGATGACCGAACAGAACTTTTTGAAACTTCCTGGACGTTCGGGAATCGTTACCGCGAGTATCGCCTCTCGACGTTCACCAATTTCGGCGCGTTCGGACACATGTCGCAGTCGATCAAAGTTCATATTGGCTCCAGAGTTGATCGCAACCAGAGTGCGCCTGCGGCCCGATAACGATCTGCAATACTGCTTCATGCCTGCGACTGCCAGCGCTCCGGATGGCTCGACAATGGTACGCGTATCTTCAAAAATGTCCTTGATCGCTGCACAGATGGCGTCTGTATCAACTCTTTCGATGCGGTCGACATACTTGCGTACCAATCGAAACGTCTCACTGCCAACTTTTTTCACCGCAACACCATCGGCAAAAATTCCTACCTGCTTCAGTTTGATTCTTCGCCCTGCTTCCATAGACTGGAACATTGCGTCTGAATCTTCCGGTTCAACACCAACGATTTCCACTTCCTGATTGATCTGCTTGACAGCGGCCGCTACGCCAGCGATCAAGCCTCCACCTCCAACTGGCACGAAAATCGTGTCCACCTGACCTGTTAGCGAACGCATGATCTCCAACCCCACTGTCCCATTTCCTGCGATTACATCGGGATCGTCGTAAGGCGGAATGATGTGCAGCTGATGCTTTTCGCAGAATTCATTTGCGGCGTCACTCGCTTCAGCATAGCTGTCCCCAACCAGTATGACATCAGCACCCAGAGACTTAACCGACTTGACCTTGATTACAGGACTCGTGACTGGCATGAAGATTGTTACCGGACAATTCAGTTTCTGTCCCGCCAATGCAACGCCTTGCGCGTGATTGCCCGCCGAGGCTGCAACTACACCACGGTCAAGAACCGACCGAGACAGATTCGTCATTTTGTTGTACGCACCACGCAGCTTGAACGAGAAAATCGGCTGTTCATCTTCTCGTTTCAGCCATACGTCGTGATTCAGTCTGCTGGACAGGTTCGCCGCGTAATCCAGACGCGTATCGTATGCTACGTCATAAACACGCGCAAGCAAAGTGCGTTGAAGATAGTCAAAACTCACAGTGATGAAAGAAAATAAATCATACAGTCACGAACGAAAATGCCAAGTAAAAAGCGTCAGAATTCCTACAGAATACAGACCGCGCAAATTATAACGAATGACTGTTTCGGTTTAGAAGAGATGAAAATTCGCGTATCGAGATCTTCGCCACGGCACCGCCTTTTGGAAATTATAGTGGCACGCGTCGCAGACACTTGGATCTTCGCGTCAACCATGGACCGGAGCAAATGGATTTGGCGCTTTCTCGGATCTTAAGCGAGTGTTTTTTCACGGACGATCTCAAAATATCGAATATTGTGATTTTGCTGAAACCGTACTGAAAAATCGGTCCAGATTGGAAAAAACGCAAATTCTGAACGCGGAATCGGATTGACGATCAGACAAATTAATTCCATTCCAGCTTGAACTCGAATGATTTTCCATATCGCACGGTGTCTAAATTTTTGCCAGTAGATCGAAAAATTCCTCTACGTCCAAATATCCATAGGTCAGCAGGTCTGGCCGCAAGTTCCCTTGAGCGTCAAGCAGCACGATGGCTGGCGGTCCGAAAACTCCGAAACGTTTTCGAACTGCTCGACCAAACTCTTCTTTTGGATCAGTAACATCAATCTTCAGGCTCGATACGTTTTCGTTAAGGTGCGCAATCACCGCTGGATCGCGGAATGTCGTTCGGTCCATTCTCTTGCAATCCAAACACCAGTCCGCATAAAAATCCACCATTACGACTCGATTGTCTGTTTTCGCTTCGCCTAGCTTTTCGTCGAATTCAATCATATTCCTAACGTAGACAAATACGCTTTCTTGTTCAATGCCAGTCATCGTAAGATTCGATGAATCATTTCGATTGACCAGATCGGTCAGCTGAGGCAGTGGATTCAGTACATCTCGGTTGCCTAGGGACGAACCGGTTAAACTGACGATGCCCCACACAAACAATGCGATTCCAGTGCCCTTGCTCAGTTTTTGCAATCCAGCCGGCTGCGCTGACATTTTCGTTATCGTACCCAGATACACAGCGGACACAATAAACAGCGCCGCCCATAAAAACAAAACTGGAACTTCAGGGATCGAACCGAGCAGATAAATTGCGACAGCAATCAGAGCCACGCCTAGCAAATGCTTGATGCGTTCCATCCAAGCGCCTGTTTTAGGCAGCAGAAACGAGAGTCCAAAACCAATCGCAATCAGCAGTGCGCCCATGCCAAGAGCCATTGATGACATCATGACCGCTCCGAGCACAGGGTCGCCTTTCGCAATGACAACACCGAGTACGGAGATCAGCAGCGGAGTTACGCAGGCGCCGATTACCAAAGCAGATACCAATCCGAGAACAAACACTGCTCCCACACTACGGCCCTGAATCCGCGCAGCAGTGGTTTGAATCCTGGTTTCAAATTTTGTGGGCAGCCTCAGCTCGTAGAGTCCGAACATGGACAGTGCTCCAGCAACAAGAACAGCAGCCAGCAGAGCCAACACCAGAGGCGTTTGAAAATACGCTTGAAGCTGGTCTCCGGTCGCACCTGCGACAGCCCCTATCGCCGCATACGTTGCAACGGTGCCTAAAACATATATGATGGATAAAATCCCACCTCTCACGCGACTGTTTGCGGCATTTCCCTGCCCGGCAATGATTGCAAATACGATGGGAACCAGCGGCAGCACGCAAGGTGTGAATGTCAGCAGCAAACCGATGCCGAAAGCAGAAATAAGCAGCCCGAACAAATTCGCTTCCAGATCCATAAGTGCGCTGGCGCTGCCTGCGGACTGCGCCCAGACATCAATGGAAAAGAACGTCAGCACTGCGAAAATCAGCCAATGAAACAAGCGTTTCAGGCAACGATTCATCATTAGAAGAAATTTATTCAAAATCCTAATTCCTGCTGGAAGTAAATTGGAAGCATCTGTGTGAAAATTCGAGTGCTTTTGATACCGCTGTTAGACAGCACTCGCGTCAAGTAGTTCAATCTGACCGAAATTATTGTTTGTAGCGCAAGCATACTACACTTGTCTTGAAAAAAACACGAACTTAAGCCTACGTCATAATATTAATTTAATGAGAAGATATTTTGGAAATTGCAGCGAATCCATGTCTGCTGAATCGAAAAGAAGTTCCCTATGCCGGAAAAATTTAATCGGATACGCCGAATTTGGAGTTCATCAGGCTTGAAGGTCATCGTCTTGTTGGATAAATATGGATACAATCCATACGAGGAGGCCTGTCACCTGCCATGAATTGATGAATTGGCAAATGTAAAGACAATATGATTTGCGTCGGCAGGCGCATGAAAAAAATGTAGGAATGCAAAGAGGATGAGCTGGACTTTGATTGGGTGGATTGTGAATTCAACAGTCGGATGTCCTATCAAAACCTGCGATAAAGGATGCCGAGCCTGAGCGATTGGGATTGGAGTTTGACGATGGCAGCGCGCTGACTGCTGCAGGCGCATGGGATTGTGGAATTCACAGGGACTGCTTTGATAAAAGGGAACTTAATGATTTTGACTCGCGACGGCGTTCTGGAAATGTGCAGGACCCAGAACATTCCTGGACATACGGAACAAAAATTGAAAAATAGACTGAAAGCGGTCCAGTCGCTGGAGAACACATGAATCTGGAATTATGCAAACATAAAGCCGCTGAGGCCGCGCTCGACTACATCAGTCTGGGCGATGTTGTCGGCGTGGGGACCGGCTCTACTGCAAATGTTTTTATTGATCTTCTTGGCAGAATCAAAGGCAGAATTGACGGTGCCGTTGCCAGCTCCAACGAAACGAAAAGGCGATTGCGAGAACTTCGCATCCCGGTGCTTGAACTGAATCAAACCGGAGTGCTTCCCCTATACGTAGACGGAGCCGACGAAGCGACGAAGCATCGATATCTGATCAAAGGGGGAGGTGGCGCTCTCACTCGAGAAAAAATTGTTGCGACAGCCAGTGAAATTTTCGTCTGTATCGTTGATTACACCAAAATGGTGGACGTGCTTGGTGCATTTCCAGTGCCCATTGAAGTCATGCCGATGGCGCAAAGTTCCGTGAGTCGAGCATTGGTCGGACGAAAAGGCTGGCCTCAGCTGAGAACCGGCTTCACGACTGACAATGGAAACGTCATCGTGGATGTGCGAAATCTTGATCTGGTGGACCCTCCCGCGGAGGAATCCCACCTAAACAATATCCCTGGAGCAGTCTGCAACGGAATTTTTGCATTGCGACCAGCAGACGTCTTGATTTCGGGCAACGAAAATCATGCTGACCTTTATCGATAATGTCTCAGACTGGCCCGGCTCGGTCAGCTGCGCGTCGGCGCTGAAATACGAACTCATGAATGAAGTTCCCTCGCTCCAATGCTTTTCTTTCATATCGAGTTTCGGAACGCTGAAGTCGGCCGGTGCTCAGTTCCTGGCCGTCGTCCAAAATTCCGATCCGAACATTTTCAGCAAATCTTTCTCGGGCATAGGCCGCGTAGTCACTTGAATCCGTTACGAAAATGATCCTGCCATCGTCTGTGAGCCGACTCACGCACAATTCAACAAATTCTGGCTGAATGAGTCTGCGTTTTCTGTGTTTTCTCTTGGGCCAAGGGTCGGGAAAATGAAAAAAGATTTCGCTCAGCAGTCGGGGCGGCAGCTGAAGCGCCAGCACATCTCGGGCATCGGAAGTGGAAACGCGAACGTTGTCAATGTTCAAACGATGAAGAGCCAGCAGGCACTTGCCAACTCCTGGTCGATAGACTTCGATCCCCAAATATCCGGTATCAGGGTTGGTTCGAGCCAGATGCACAAGCGCCTCTCCGTCACCAAAACCTACTTCAAGTGCGAATCGATTCAATTTGGGAAAGATCCGTTGCAGATCCAGCGATACGTCAGCGGATGGCACAACATAGAGCTCCGATAAATTTTCGATCGCTCGACGCTGAGCGGCGGTCATTCGACTTTCTCGTCTCGCGTAGGTTTTAACCCGCTGGTGCTTTTGTGCCATATGTCCCGTCATCGCCTGACCTCAATTGAACCGCCTTTGGAGTATATTATTTGAAACCATGCACCCATGTGAAATTCCGAAATTCCGATCCGAAGAACCAGCCGGCCGCAAAATGCTTCGAGCGATAAGCGCCTGATTTCAATGACTCCCAATTGACTGATCCAATCAGCATGAAATCAAAAGAATTAAGTTACAATAATCCATTTTTTAACTTCACATCCCTCATTCGCAGGATATGAACTGCCGAAGCGGTCAGCGAATCCACTGAATCAATGCTTGAAGTTCAAAAATTATCGGTTGTTCGAGACGAACGATGCCTGTTCAAGAATCTCTCGTTTTCCGTGCCGAATGGACAGCTTCTCTATGTTCGAGGCAGAAATGGCGCCGGAAAAACAACGTTAATTCGAACACTGTGTGGTTTTATTCGACCAGGCGCAGGTGAAATTCGATGGAATGGGAGCGCCATTGGACAGGATGCGACGGAATTTCGTCGGTCATTGGCCTATATTGGACACGAAAACGGGATTAAAGGCGATCTGACAGTTCTGGAAAATCTTGTGTTTTATCGCACCCTGCACAATGTTTCAGCCAGAACGGACGCACTTGATGGATTAGAGCAGCTTGGAGTCGCGCGGTTGGCCCACATTCCCTGCCGATTTCTTTCTGCCGGACAAAAGCGAAGAGTGGCCTTATCCAGACTGCATGGCGCACGCGCAAAATTGTGGCTGCTGGATGAGCCCTTTGCTGCGTTGGACGCCTCCGGGCAGAGGACCGCTGCTGATCTGCTCGCCGGGCACCTCGCAAAAGGAGGGATCGGCGTAGTTACCTCGCATCAGGATGCAGACTGGGGTCCGGTGAATCTGCAGGAGCTCCACTTGGAGGACTCACAAAGATGAGTGCGTTTTTCGCGCTGCTCAAACGCGACCTGCTGCTGGTGCACAGAAATCCGTCGGATTTTGCGACGCCTATAATATTTTTTGTCATCGCGGTCACGCTGTTTTCATTTGCAGCAGCGACAGATGGAATGGTGCTTAGGACGATCGCCTCTGGCGTCATCTGGATCTCGGCGCTTCTCGCATCAATGCTGTCGCTGGATGAAATTTTTCGTTCTGATTTTGAAGACGGCAGCTTGGATTTGATTCTTAACGCACCTGCTCCTTTGTCATTGCTTGTGCTTGCAAAAGTGACTGCGCATTGGATCTCGACTGGGCTGCCCCTAATCGCAGCAAGTCCAATTCTAGGCATACTGATGAACCTTGATTCGCATAGCATTTTCACTCTGGTCGCCGCGGTTGCATTGAGCACTCCCACATTCAGCCTGATTGGAGCTTTTGGAGCAGCCTTGGTGATCAGTCAGCAAAAAGCAGGCATGCTGCTTTCGCTTCTCACACTGCCGCTCTGCATACCTGTTTTGATCTACTCGATTTCAAGCGTGCTTGCTGCAGGTTCCGGCCTCCCCGTTTCCGGACATCTGTCTCTGCTGGGAGCTTTTCTTATTTTCTGTATGACCATCGCCCCGTTTGCCATTGCGGGCACGCTCAGAGCCATGGCGGGAAGCTGAAAATGTATTTGTGGTTTCATCGACTCAGCACCGCGAAATATTTTTACGGCTTCGCAGTGCGCATCACGCCTTGGCTGGCCGCCTTGGCTGCCATCACGGTTCTTGTCGGTCTTTACCTCGGTTTGGTTGCCGCGCCGATGGATTATCAGCAGAAGGATGCCTATCGGATCATATACGTCCATGTTCCTTCTGCGTGGATGTCCATGTTCATTTACGTATTCATGGCCGCCAGCGGAGCAATCGGCCTGGTCTGGCGGATCAAGCTCGCTCACTTGACCTGTACGGCTGCTGCGCCGATCGGCGCCTCCTTTACGCTTATAACTCTGCTTACAGGTTCGATTTGGGGGAAACCAATGTGGGGAGCCTGGTGGGCATGGGACGCTCGTCTGACGTCGGAGCTGATCCTGCTGTTTCTTTACCTGGGTTTCATCGCATTGCAGTCAGCAATTTCAGACCGGACGAAATCTCAGCAAGCCGGTGCTATATTGTTGCTCGCCGGAGTCGTAAACATACCGATCATTCATTATTCAGTTCTTTGGTGGCACACACTGCATCAAAATCCTTCAGTTACGAAATTTGGACTGCCGACGATCCACATCAGCATGCTCATCCCGCTGCTGATCATGAGCGTTGGATTCATGTTCGTGTTTTTTACGCTGCTGATGGTGCGTATTCGAGCTTTGATTCTTGAAACCGAGATTTCCAGTCGGTGGATTCGAAAACTTCAGGAGACACAATGAGCTTCGCAGAATTCATTCACATGAGCGGCTATGCGAAATTCGTGTGGGGCGCCTATGGAGTCGCACTGCTCGTTCTCGTCCTGAATTTTGCATTTGCGATAAGAAAACTGAACCGAGCCCGGAAAAAACTGTCTTCCCATCGCACCGAAAAAACACGAAGGTAACTAAAATATTCGATTTGAAGCACCTTTGAACTTAGCGGCGCTCAGATTGAGAAAACGCATGAATCACAAGGTCAACAGGATAAAACGGACAGCTGTCGGAATTTGGAACGGTCATCGCTGAAAGCCGCGTGCTGGGATACAATTGGACTGTAGTTTTCAGTTGAAAAATGCGCTGTCTCTCATTATTATTAATCTTTATGTCTACATTCAGAAATTTTCAGTGAATCCGAATAGTTCTGAAGAACGATCAAATTACACTTAAACACAAAAAAAATAGGAGGAGAGCAATATGCGACGCATTATTCAGGCAGTATTTTCTTTGGTGTTGATCCTGCCGCTTGCATTTGCGGCACATGCAGCTAAGTATGTCGAAGGCGAAGTTGCCAACGGCGGGACCATTCAAGGGAAAATCACTTACAACGGTGCAGTCAAAATGAGAACCGTACTTCCCACCAAAGATAAAGAGGTCTGCGGGAAGACCCGAAAAGTTCCATCCGTTGTCATTGGGGAAGGCGGAGCTGTACAAGACAGCGTCGTATTTCTCAAAGACGTAGCCACAGGCAAACCCTGGTCAAAAATGGAGCGTCCGGTGATCAACAACATCAACTGTATTTTTGAACCGCATGTTCAGGTAGCAAGACGAGGCAAAGTTGACATTTTGAATACTGACCCAGTGCTGCACAATACCCATGGATATTACGGAAAAGCAACTGCTTTCAACGTTGCATTGCCATTCAAAGATGCAAAAGTCACCAAAACTCTCAAGAGAGTGGGAGAGGTTCGTACTGACTGTGATGCTCACGGGTGGATGTTGGGCTGGCTGTACGTGGTTTCCAATCCATACTTCATGCAGACCGGCGCTGACGGGATGTTCTCCATCGATAATGTTCCAGCAGGGGATTACACTCTTGTCGTCTGGCAGGAATCCTTTGGTGAAAAGGAAGTTTCAGTCTCTGTCGAGGCTGGTTCTACTACGGAAGTTACTATTGAATTAGGCTCGTAGTTCAAGTATTATTCAATAATAAGATAGAAATAATTAAAAACGATCACAATTTTTTATTTTTCGCATAGTGCAGGAGGAGGTAATATGCCAAAGAATAAGCATGTTGGTGATAGCGTAAGTAAAGGAGGCGTTGACATTACTCGCCGCACCTTTCTTCACAAATCGCTGTTGACTGGAGGTGCTGTGGCAACCGGCAGCGCTGTAGGGTTCTTCCAAACCCTCACCTCGATGGAGGTGGCAAATGCCGCGATGGGTGAGTCGTTCAGCTTTGCCTGGGTATCAGATACGCATCTGTATCCGCGAGAGCTGAATCAGCGGTTCATCGATAAAGCAACACGTGCGTTTTCTGAAGTGGAAGCCATGGGGTCAAAATTTGACTTTATGATTTTCGGAGGCGACTTGGCGCAGCTGGGCGATCCAGTTGAGATTGAATTGGGCGCTGAACTGCTGCAGGAAGTCACTTTGGAGAAACATTTCATTCCAGGTGAACACGATTGGTATTTGGATCTGGGTGAAAGCTGGAATTCACACTTCGGTGAATCACCTTGGACCTTTGACCACAAAGGCGTTCGAATCATTGGTCTGGATACAGTTGGAAGCGCTCCGGATTATTGGTCTGCCAGAGGCATGACCGATGTCGAACGAATGGGACATATGTCCGCTTTGGATGGATCACAGGCTGGCCCTTGGTCTGGATTGGGCAAGAAGAACCGTGAATGGCTCTCTGCTACTCTTTCAGACTGGCCTGCTGGAGACCCAGTAATCATTTTCTCACATACGCCGCTTTATGAAGTGTATGCGCCGTGGAACTTCTGGATTCGGGACTGGCGCCAAGTTCATGAAATTCTTGCTCCATATCAAAATGTGACCAATGTTCATGGACATGTCCATCAGCCTCTCTATAACGAGATCGGTGGTATGCGCAGCATCGGACAATTGGCTACATCCTGGCCATGGCCGTATGCTCCAGAAGGCACTCCGGAACTCACGAAACCCATGTTGCGAGTTGATCCAGGTGATCACTTCGACGGAGTTGGCTGGACCAGCCTGGCCATGAATGAAGGCCGTATGGATTATGAGTACATGATGTGGCGCGAACAGGTATTCGCTAATACGAGAGCTGATTCGGGAACTGGCGATAACCAAAATCAGAAACTGTCCCCCAGAATCGCAGATCGCGGCTGGACCGGTGATTGATTTAACATAGAGAGGAAATAACTATGCTGAACACAAAATCTAAAGGGTTGATAGCCCTCGTCTGTGCTTTTGTGAGCGTGTCGCTGCTGTTTGTCTTTATGGTAAATCGAGCTTCTGCCCACAAAGTGTCACATGACGCAGAAACTTTACAAGCGTTTCAAGACGCTTTCATGGAACAAGTCATTCTTGGAGACAATCTTTTCCACGGCGGAACCATGCCTGGACTGAATCTTTCCAATACTGGAATGGCGTGTGCCATGTGTCATCCATTTTCGTCGGATGTTCATCCCCATGAGTTTCCAAAATTCCAGGAGCAAATGAGCGAATTCGCAACTTTGCGAGATATGATCAACTGGTGTATTGAGAAACCAAATGAGGGTGAAATAATTGACCCTGATGGTGAAGCAATGAAAGCATTGGAAGCCTATATTCATTGGTCAAATCGCGGTTCCGTTCTGGACCCTGGTCGACACTGATAAATACGCTGCCTGCTCCTTACAGGCTGTAGTTATGTAGGAGCACTTACAAGTAAATCTTGGGGCGTGTGGGGTCGCTTGTTTCAGGCGATGATCATACGCCCTAATTTTTAGTAAGCTCAAGTTGGAGCCAAGAATATTTTGATTCTCGAATTCGATCAGGAGTTGTAATTCCATTGAAAAAGTTATTAGCAGCAGTGGCCCTCACCGTCATCATCGGTGCAATTACAGTAACCGGAATGACCATGCAGTCAACGGGTGAACAAAACGAAGAGATGATGACAGGCCGTTCTTTATTCAATTATGCGGCTGCAACGGGCAATATAGAACCAGTTAGTGAAGGAATTCCAGTCACGCCGCGTTTGCTCGAACATGGCGAGTGGGTGTTCCGCGGCATGTGCATCGGCTGTCACGGCATCGATGGTGACGGAAACGGTGCGGTTTGGGAACTCGGCGCACTGTACGCCAAGGAACACGTACTTCCACGAAAGCCTCGAGACTTCACGGAAGCGGTGTATAAACTGCGCTCTACACCAAGTGGTTCGCTTCCCACTGACAAAGATTTGTTTACTTCAATTTCCCGAGGACTGGTACTGAACCAGGACATGCCTGCTTTTCAATATCTGCCGGAACGAGACCGGTGGGCGGTCGTCGCTTACATTAAGACGTTTTCTGACCGCTGGGAAGAAGAAGCGGAGTGGCAGGAAGATCCCATTGAAATCTCCGAACCGCCTCTACCGACCGCTGAGTCGGTTGAAGCCGGAAAAGAAGTTTACAAATTAATGCAATGCGAGCAGTGTCACGGGCCGACTGGAAAAGGCGATGGACCCTCTGCACCTGGTCTTGAAGATGATGCCGGCCTGCCGATCATCCCGAGAGACTTCACTGATGCATCCCAGTTTGTTGGGTCCAGTGAGCCAAAAGGAATTTATCAGACTTTCACAACTGGCTTGGATGGAACACCGATGCCCTCATTTGCAGATTTTCTTGATGAAACACAGCGTTGGCAGCTCGTTTGGTACGTGATTTCTCTGCGGACAGAGTTTGATTTGGAAACCACCCGTGCCAAGATGACTGCTGAAGGCGTAAACATGGTTGCACAGTTGGAATCAACTGCAGCTCAACAGTAGAATTTAAACTTTGTTAGATACAGGTTTTCAAGAATGTCCGTTGCACTGTGGGTGTCAGGAGGAATTGCGCTGGCAGTCTTGCTCGCATGGAGTTCGGTGCAGCTGTTTCCAGAAGATCGTATTATTCTAGGAACCATGGCCTATGAACAGGTTGATTATGAAATTCTTTCCCACGGTACGAATCTAGCTGACATTGAAAGAGGTCGTAGTTATTACTTGCAACTGTGTGCGCTCTGTCACGGGCTGAGCGGACAAGGGAATGGAGAATACAGTTATCGCATGGTGCCGAAACCCTCAAGTCTGGTTGACTCATCCGTTCGAGTTCAAACGGATGACGAACTGAGTGCTGTAATTCGTGATGGATCAAGCGGAACGGCGATGCAGGGCTGGGGAAACGTCTTAAACTCAACTCAACGTAAACAAGTAGTTGACTATATTCGATATTTAGCACTTCGTAATCATCAGTAAGATGGAAGCTTCGACTGAAATAATGAACAATAAATGGACGTTTTCGGTACCAGAAACGGTCGAAGATGTGGATGCCGGACTGATCATAAAGTTCGTAATCATGTCAGTAACGTATCTGCTGATCGGTACGATTCAGGGCGTCATCCAAACCTTGCCTGAATTTGCGCTGTGGATTCGAGCAACCGGACCGGCGGGGCACATGATTGATCCACTGGCACACGCGCACATTAACTTAGTCGGCGGCGTCACAATGGCGATCATGGGATTGTTCTATTACATTTTGCCCAGAATCTTAAACCGTCCGATTTACAGTCAAACATTATCAAATACGTCATTCTGGTTTTCGACGATCGGTGTACTGGCATTTTTCAGTTCTCTGGTATTCTTTGGAATCTTGGAAGGAAACATGATTCTTGACGGAATGACATTTCAACAAGCCTTGAACACAGTCGGTCCAATCCATCATATCTCAATCATTACCGCTGCGATTTTGATGGGCTTTGGATACTGGCTGTTCATTGTGAATATTTTTCTGACCGTATTCAAGAGGAAGGGAGGAAAGTAATGCATAGATTACTCAATTTTTTGTACAGCGGATTTATTATTGGCGTCGGCCTGGGTACTGTATTCCAGCTCGCGTTCCTTCCATTTCTCGGAATGCGCAGTCACGAAGAGTGGACCGGACTCTTGGTTTGGGGATTCATCATCTCCATTGGAACTGGCGTATTATCAGCATTGTCGTTTTGGTTCATGAATTCCATGATGATCAAACAAGGGAAGTAGTCAGTCAGCACTGCAGTCGGAGAATTAGAAAATGGTTACAAGTATTTTGACTAAGAACGATTACGCAGAAGGAACTGCAGCAAAGCACTTCTTCTTCTCTTCGATCGTTATGCTGAATATAGGAGTTCTGTTGGCACTGCTGACGTCCATGAGACTGGCTTGGCCAGATGTCTTTCCGAACGATATTCCATGGCTGCACTTCGGACGGATACGTCCAGTGCACGTGCACTTTGTGATCTTCGGCTGGATTTCGATGGCGTTCGCCGGGGCAATGTGCTACATGGCGCCTGCACTATGCAAAACCAAGTTGTGGAGTGAAAAACTTGGAGTCTGGAACTGCTGGGCCTGGAACATTGGCATGGTTGCCGTCTTTTTCACATTAATCAATGGCATGACATCCGGTCGTGAATATCAGGATTTAATTTGGCCGCTCGACATCTATGTTCTTATTTTCATTTTCGCTCCGATCGCGGTCAATATTTGGATGACGATGCTGTATCGTCAAACCCAAGGACTGTATGTCACCATGTGGTTCTTTGGAGCAGCTCTCCTATTTATTATTCTGAGCTATTTCATCGGAGCGGTGCCTGATCTGTTTCCAGTTACGGGGTTGGCAGAAGCCTACATGACGTGGTGGCACGCACACAATATTTTGGGGTTGTGGATTACGCCGGTGTCCGCGGCGATTGCCTATTACATCATTCCGAAAATTTCTGGGAATACGCTGTACAGTCATAAAATAGGACATCTGCATTTCTGGTCAATCGCGGCATTCTATTCAACGCCAGGCGCACATCACCTCATGGGCGCTCCAATTCCCGAATGGTTGAAATCTTTCGCATCGGTTTCCGGTGTGCTGATCATGATTCCTGCATTAGCGTTTGTCGTCAACATGCTGATGACGATGAAAGACAAGTGGTGGATGTATGCAAAGAACATTCCATTGCAGTGGGCCTTAACTGGTGTGCTCTTCGCCATACCATTGAACATTCAAGGCGCATTCCAGCAGACGCGCGCGCTGAATTGGTACATACATGGCACGCACTGGATCGTAGCGCATGCACATCTGGCACTTCTCGGATTTTCGAGCTTTATCGAAATCGGTGCGATTTACTACGGATTGCCGAAACTATTGAAGCGCAAACTTTATAGTGAGAAGCTGGCTCGATTGCACTTCTGGATGATGGCAATCGGATTCCTTGGTTTTTGGTCGGTACTTACGGCGGCGGGCCTTGTGCAAGGTGCTGCAAAAGTGTATGAAATACCATACATTCAATCTGTTATCGCCACGCACCCGTATATGGTGGGTCGCGTGTTGTTTGGGGCGCTGATCATTTTCGCGCAGCCGATTTTCCTATACAACATGTACATGACTGCGAAACATGGTGAGAAAATTGTCTCTGAAACGCCTCGCGGGCGTGCAGTCCCAATACCAGCAGCTGGTTAACAAAGAATAGGAGAATACAATGCCGAAGTACGTAGCTGGAGCTGTTCTTGTTGTTCTGGTAATCTTTACTTCTGTTGCGATTACGATCATCGGCGGGTCTACTTACATGAATGAAATTCCGCCAACTCAACTCGCAATCGAGAAAGAAGCAATACTGGGACATAGTGCTTGGACCATTCATGATCCGTGGATGAGAGGAGATGACTCACCAACTCTTGCAGGAAAAGGGAAGAAGATTTTTATTCGAGAAGGCTGCTGGTGGTGTCATACTCTGCTGCCAGAACAAACTCAGGACTGGGCTTACTTTGGAGAACCGCCGGTTGCAGGTGACGTGCAGGGAGAAGCGCCAAGTCTGTTTGGCTCGGACCGTAAGGCTCCTGACCTGTTGCACATTGCAAGCCGGAATCGAGTCAAGGCATGGCACTATGTACACCACCGAGATCCTCGGGCCGTTACGCCCGGTTCCATAATGCCCGCGTTCAAGCATCTAACGGATGACGAATTGGACGCGATTATTGCTTATTTAGAAACATTGAAATAGTATCAAAGGACTGGAGACAGCACTGATGGCAGATCGTAATGAATTAGAAGATAAGGGTGAGGTTTTCGGCCGATTCGGTGACGAAGAGTACGACGGCATCAAAGAAGGAAATGGAAAAATTCCTTGGTGGCTTGTGCTGATCGTTGGAGTCACTGTGTTCCAGGCATTTCTGTGGACGATGCCGTGGCCAGGATTTGGGCAACGCTATGATTCGGTAACCACGACATTTTGGAGTGCTACTGGCAAGCAGCCATGGTGGGACTGGGGCTATTACATGGTGCTGTTCCAAATCATCCTCATTCTGACCTGCATTGCCGGCATAATTTGGTACATCAACGTTCAAAAGTGGAAGGAACGAAGTAGCGAAGAAAACAAAAACGAAGAGAAAATCTGAGACCGCTCTGGAGTTTGGCTATTGGGCTTTACCGACCAAATTTCCGCGCTTATTTTTGCACTCATTATTATTGGTGTATTGGTCTATGTCATAATGTCTCGATACGTTGTCGGTCCTTTTACCAAACTCAAACGTGCTGAACGAATCGTTCTAGGTCTCGGTGTAGTGGGGATCGTGCTGGTTGTCGTTTATGCAGCCACAGAGCTTTTGTTCCATGTCGTATTTTAACCATCTCATCTAATTCAGCCGAAGAACCTCCAGTGAAGCGCGGCGAAAAGTTCATGTTCATTTTTGCAGGAATTGTAGTGCTCGCCGCAATTGCCAAAGGTTATCAGCAATTTACTGCAGAAGAGCGACCTCCACCCAAACATTTCTACGAATGGGACGAAACCGGTCTGCAAGGACATTTGCTTTATCGCAAAAAGGGCTGCAATAGCTGCCACCGCGCGCTAGGCACCGGTGAAGTAGGTGTGGCCCCAGTATTGGACGGTGTCGGTACGAGAAGGACACCTGAGTGGCTGCGCCAATATCTTAGCGATCCTGGCCAACTTGTAGAGGGCACTGCTCACTACGGCAACCTGGGTCCAGATTTTAGACTGCTCAACGAATCCGAAATAATCAGGTTGGCCGCATTTTTGAGCGGGCTCCAGGCAAATCCAAATTCACCCAATTATCCGATTAGAGTCATACTGGATGACTCAGACTAAATACGGAATCAACAAGTTAATACTCAATTGTGAACGCTGAAACTCTAATTCCATTCATATGGGCAGCAACCGGACTCGTAATGCTGGTTGCGATTGTTATCGTCATCTACTGGGCATATAAAAATGACCAGTTTGACGAAAACATAAAAGACCAAATTTTTACAGAAGGCGACGACGACCGATACAGCTGAGATCCTCCGTGGCAAAATCCAAATTGTCTGGAGGTGAATGGGTTGTTATTACTGGTTCAGGATTGATTATTGCGTTCGCGGCAATCATAGGAAGCATCGTCTATCTGAAACCACCTCCAGTAAATTTTATTTATGAAGAAACGCTGGAAACGGCTGCAGGTGAAGCAATTTATCGGCGAGAAGGCTGCTTGTCATGCCACGAAATTTTTGGAAATGGTGCCTCTTATGGACCAAGCCTGGACGGAATCGGCAGTAAGCGCTCGAAGGAATGGATAATCCGCTATCTAAAATCACCGTGGCCGGGAGTCAGTGCAAAACCCTATCGCCTTCGCATGCCAAGTTATGCAAGTTTACCAAGCAGCGATCTTGAAAAGCTTGCTCAGTACCTGCTGGCGCTAAAATTCATTCAATCGAGTGATTAGGTAATTGGGGGGAGTCGAGGGCTGGCGCGTTTAGTTTAAGGTTGAGGGGTTTGCTGTTTCTGACGGCTTTCGCCTTTAGTCGGTGTCTCAATCTCAACCATACCTGCGTTTCCATACCCCGCTCGTCAAACCGGACGTGTGGATTTCCCGCATCCAGCTTTCGTTCAAGTATTATGCTTGCGCCCACGGCAGGTTTTTCGACTTCAGCGACAGGCATACCAAACCGTTATCGTTACACAGTCGCTGGTTGAAGAAGCGCACATATTTCCCTGCCTTTACCTGATGCGGAGTGCATTGGTCTTGAACGGACACCTTGATTGAGCCGGAATGACCAAGCGCAGTGGTTTGAGCGTGCGCCATTCGTCAGTTTCGCTGCGAGTATCCGGTAGAGGTCGAATAGTCGATGGCGAAAGTTAGCCGGGAATCACTCACAACCGAACCTGCCCCCGTTCACCACCGCTGAAAGCATCATCAATTCGCCATCTCCTGTCCATGACAGCGATACTCCGAGTTTCGAGTTCAGTCCGCGTTGTTTCGAAGCCGCCCAACCTGCTTTGGAGTCAATTCGGTAACATCACTTATGTCTTTGATGCACATTCCCTTTGCAAGTAATTTACGAGCATGTCGTTCCCGCGCTTCTTTGATGCCTTCCTGACGACCTTCCTGACGACCTTCCTGACGACCTTCCTGACGACCTTCTTCAATGCCTTCCTGGCGTGCTACATCCCAACTATATATGTTGTATTGCATGATACGATTGTTCTCGTTGCTTACGATTCGCTTTTCAAGTTCCATGATTGTCTCTATTGTAATTGATTCATTGTAGCGATAAAAATACTCGCTCATTTTCGGGATCATCTGTTTTCGATCATCCGCCGACATCGCAGCGCTCAGGCGAAAAAGATGCTCCAGCTCTTTTTCGCTGGCGTTCCAAATTCGGCCCATCGAATACAGCACCGGTTCAATGCTCAAGCCTGCGCTTCGCTGCTGTGTCGCCTCCTCGCGAAGATTGACAATTCGCAGTTCATAATCTGGAATGTGGTTTCCAAACATCCGCCCCAACTCACCGTCCATCCCCGGCAGCGCTTGATGTAACCGCGTCGGCCCGCGCCATTGTCTGCTCTCGCCGTTATAGATCACGATCGGCATCACGGGGATTTTTTGCTGTCGGATCACGATCCCGGCATATTCGAGGAGCTGTCGCAGCGCTTCTGCACGGGCATCGCTTTTGTGATCCAAAAGGCACACCAGCTTCAGCCTTTCTGAGCGCTCGTTCAATCTGACCGTAGTCACCAAGTCCGGCATTCGCTGCTGCCCCAGAACATTGGTCTGTTCGCTGGGTTCAAGCTTCAGCGTGCTCCAGTCAAATTCACGGTATTCGTGCCTGCTCATCAGCACCGAAAACAGTTCTTTGCAGAATTGGGGCTGCTTGAAGAACTCTTTGAAAATTCCATCATGCGTAATTTTAGTCTTGGGCAAGTATTGATCGGGGTCCGATGGCATGGGGCATTGTTCCATTGATGGAGTGGTTGGATGGTTGAACATTACGCTGCGCATCTCTCACACTGCCGTCGTGAGCGTTGCTTTTCACCAAAGGCAGCTGTGATGCGACGTAGTTCTCAGACGCCAAAACCTACTTCAGGCAGGTGCTGATGAAAGAGCATCATTCCCTCAGAGGTGTGGATGCTTCAAAGATGTCAGCGGCTGTTAAATGCAGCACCAGCGAAAAAAGTGCAGATGCAAATCACTGACGCAATCAAAAATAATACAATCTTCAAAAGAAGATGTCAATCTGCGCGGTGAGTTTTAGTGGCGCCATCTGAGAAATCATCAGATCAGTGGCGAAGGCGACGATGCCAGCACCGTACTGCAACGGTCCGGACATGGTTTCGGGAAAGGTGCCGCGGTTGATCTTATTGCTCCTCGGACAGCACTTGATCTCGGCGTCGATGCGAATTTCCTTGGTCGCGAACTCGACATCAACCGGCACCCGTCGCTTGCGCTTTTCGAGCGGCATCTCGAACAGGTCCTCGCCACAGCCGCAGCATTCGCCGAGCGGCGAAGTCTGCTTTTGAACGTCGCGGCACACCCTCGCGTAATCGCCGCGTTCAGGCTTTGGTCCTTTGCTCATGATGCCAGTTCGAGGCTTTGCGGTTTTGTCAAACGGCATCAGCGAACTGCGCACGCTGCTCAGCTATTATTTTTTTTCGATTTGCGGCTGACCGTTGCCATGGGCTGTTCAGCCGCCAATGCCATGATCGCCGACAGCACCGCAAGACGCTCGCCATGGGGCATTTCTCGATAGCGCCGAAACCAGGTCGCTGCGCTTGATGCGCTGGCTGTCGGTGAAGTTGCGACCCGCATAACCCTAGTTCCGCACTAATAAAAAAACAATTCTCCTAAGGTATTGATATCATGTTTTTTTCGCAAACGACCAAATCGTACATGTAACAACATTTCGCGCTATTTTCTTTTCTTTCCCTCACCAGCGCTTCCGATGCAGTTGCGCCTTCAAATTCAGTGCCTGTGCCAACCGCGCCTGGTCTGCGGTCGGACGCACATCCTGACGGTTGGTGATTGTGCGATGCTCCTTGGTCTTGAGCGTGGTCGTCACCCGCATCCAGTTTCGAAGACGTCTTCGAATGCTCTTCCAACTCCAGTGAATTTCGTGCTGCTTGAACTGAAATCGCAAGGTGTGAACGGCATGATAAGCCAATACCGTGATGAACAGGTGCGCTTGGATTCGCCGGTTCAGCTGATGCCAGACCGGACGAAGTCCCAGCTCCGACTTCATGCTTCTGAAAGTGGATTCTATATCGGTCAGACTCCAGTAGGTTTTCACAATCCTGTCATCGCTCCAGTTGGCATGGGAAGTGCGCAGCACATAACTGCCGGCCTGATCATCGGCTTTTTGGTGCTGCGAACTGTAGCTCCAAGTCACGGCCGTGGCATTGATGCCTTTGTCGTCTTCGCTGACGTCGACCGTATAGTGCTGGCTTACTTTGCTATATTCGTGTTTGAGCCGGCCGATTTTCTCATGCACCTTGCCGACTCGTTTGGTACAGTATTTTTTCGACAGTCCTTGATTCAGTTTCTGCAGTTTCTGTTCGTACAGCTGGCGTTTTCGAGATACGATGGAGGTGTCGCCCGCCTTCTTGTTTTCGCTTCGTATGTAAAGAAACACTTCCTTGGCATCGTCGGCGGCGCGGTTTTGCGCCGAGTCTTGGTCTTTTGGCGGCAGCCGCCATACGCACACCTTGGAGCCCTGACTCGTGGTTCGCTGCAGATGCGGCTTGCCTTGTGGTACGGGCGGTTTGCCTCGCCGAGAGACCACTACCCAGTCGTAATTGCCTTTCGACAGAAACTCGATGTTATCTTCGGTAGCGATTCCTGCATCCATCACCACGGTGGGTCTGGAATGCGCAGACTCAGGCAGTTTTATCAATTTATTCAACATCTTCTGCAAAGTATCGCATTCCGAGACATTGCCCGGCAGCATCTCGCAGTGCAACGGAAATCCGTGTGCGTCCAAGGCCAGGCCCAAACTGATCAGCGCACAGTCGTTTCGTTTCTGCTTGGAGCGTCCGAAGCACTTCAGCTCACCATCGGCGCGCCCGTGATAGTGCACATTGGTCAGGTCGTAGAACACCACCGTGGCCGCAATCGAGAACAGGTCGCGTTCGCGTTCGAATAAAGCGCGCTGCAGCGCAACGCGGTGTTTCCACAACAGGTCGTTCAAGCGGTACAGTTTGTCCAGCGAAGGCGGCAGTTGATCGTGCAGTTCCAATATTTCCAAAATCGCGCTGTCTTCGAGCATCCAGCGCAAGGTTTCGCGTTCACTGCCAGGATGCAGCATGCGGGCGATGACCAGAGCCGCGCACAGCGCCGCATCTTTGTTGCTGACGTTCAGGGATTCGAGCAGGTTGATGAAGTCGAGTTGGCGCAGCGCATGCAGACAGATTCGTTCGGCGCCTGAGCTGCGCGGCGGTTCGTGCTCGATGCTGTCGAGATCAACGGTCTGCAGGTTGGTCTGAACATCGGTCGGGGCGGACCAGCCGCGCTGTCGCAGGGATTCTGCGATCTGTCGGGCCTGTCGGTCGATTTCAGCGTCGTATTCGAACAGGCTGTTCTGCCCGCTTAAGATGTCTTCGATTCGTTCCACCAGAATCGGCCACTGTGGTTTAGGAAGCGACCATTTGGTGCCGAGGCTGAGCAGCAGTTTGTGTCTGACTTTGTTGTCTGGGGTGCGGATGCCCTGCACCAGTTGGTAGGCATATTGGGGCTGTCCTTTTTTGTTGGTGTAGGAAACTACGGCTTTGATGAACATGCGCATAAAGTGTATTGCCAATGGGGTCATTATAGAGGATTGGAACGGATGATTGGGGGCAGATGCACTGTACATGTAACAACATTTGATTATTGTAGTAACAAAAGCAAAGATACTACTAATAAACTAATATAACTTGTAATTATTTAGAGTAAAATTTCTAGAAAGATTAATATATTAAAAAATTCTTCTAACTAATATTTCTAATATGCTTGATTGGACGAGAAAAGTGCGGAACTTGGGATAACGGCACCAGTGAATTCGGTCCGGTTCGAAATTGAACCCCACTTTCTCAGTGACTGCCCCGGCCTGATTCATAACCTGCACCAAGATGCTCTGCCAGTTGTCGAGCAGCTCGTCTTACAGTGAACTGCAATACTTGGAAATCATTGCCTGACACGGCAGCCGCCTTAAAATTTCCAGCAGCTGCACATGGTCCTGTTCTTCGTAGTCATACCGGTAACGATATCGTCCCGGCGCCTTGCGGCTGGATTTCAGATACGGCGGGTCAGCATACACCAGTTCAGTGTCGTCGAAGGCAAACCTCGAAAGGCGGCGATGCACCCGTACTATTTAATACTCCCTGATTCCTTCGAATTGGGGAGTTGATCCACAGCAGGGAGGTTCACTCAGATTGGGTGCCCATCCAGAGCTGCCCAGCCATGTACTGTGTTCTTGAACACCTGAGCCGCGCCTGGATGGGGAACTCGCCGAAAACACTCATATGAAGTCTGTGTCTTTGAACACCTGTACAGGTCCGATGTCACGGCGAGGATGCCCCATCCAGATCAAGAGCATAACTGAATTTACAATGGAGTCGCACGATGTCAGATGCTTCCACTTGCTTTGTCGGCATTGACTGGGGACCAAAGTTCCATCAGTTCTGTGTCCTTGACCACGACAGTCAAGCAGTCGCACAACGCACTTGCCAGCACTTGGCCAAACCGATCAGCACGCCTTTCGGGAGGTGCCCGCGCTTACCAAGGAGCAGCGCACAATGCGCAGCCTGGTGCATTGCAGAGGCAGATTGATTCGACAGAAAGGCAAATTGTCCAATCGGTTGAATGAATTGTCAGAAGCATGTTTACGAGCTCTGTTGGAGCCTGTAGAAGACGTGGATCAGAGCTGGTTTTCAAGTTTACTGGAGCAGGCTCCGACTCTATATCAAGCCCAGAAGATGACCCGCAGTGAGCTGCAGAAACTGCTCTAAGAACATCGCATCCGTCGTTTCGATGCCGATTCTGCGCCAGCAGCCGTTTCCAGGCGTCGCTCCGATGGCGCCTCTCCAGAAGCCATTGAGATCGCAGTCCTGGCACCGCAGTTGCAGTTGCCGCGGTCACAGATCAAGGACCTCGATCTCCAAATGGATGAGGTGATTGAACGCTGGTGCCAAGCGCTGCTCAAAACCAACTCAGACTCGCTTCCCGACGAGTAAATCTTACTTTCGGTCCCAAGGATCGGCAGAAATGCATTCTCGGCGCTGGTGTCGGAAGTGCCAGAAGCCATTGAACAGCGAGATTATCAAGCCCTCAGAACGCTCAACGGCGGCGCTCCGGTGACTCGTCGTTCGGGCAAAAAGACGGCTGCCTGCCAGCGATGAGCCATCAACAGCCTAGTGCAAAATGCACTGTATCACTGGGCTCGCGTCGCCTGCCGGCACGATGCGAAATGCAAACGGATATACGACAGTCTCAAAGCCCGCGGCAATACTCACGGACAGGCTTTTACGCTGCGTCGGCGACCGCTTGCTCAAAGTGACTTGCACGATGCTGCAGAACAACACTTTGTATGAGCCTGAACGGCCTGAAACCACCACCGTTGCCTGAAACAATTTGATGTCGCCGGCCAACTCAATGGAGAAACTATTTTTGACTTGACAAAGGATGCCAAATCCAACTCGACCGCATGCTCGCAGCTGAACTGAGTGATGGCGGGCGCATCAATATCAATGCCGATGCTGCGCCGTGCCGCCGGCTTGCGCTTCATGATGGCGCTGCCGCCGAGATGCGATTCGATGTAAACGCTGTGAGGAAGCAGCAGTGCGATGATGGCCTGAGACAGCCCGGCCGTGGCTTTGGATCCCAAATATGCGTTGCCCATCTAAAATTGGTGAGTGTCTTCAACGATGCCCACACCATAGACTATCGACCAATTGATGTTAAGGGACAAGTAAAATGATCTGTTGCAAACCAATACAATCACGTCACGACGCCTCTGCCCGTTTGGATTGTCAATGGCAATGATCAGCCGCTCAAGATGTCGCATCTGAAAAATTGAATGATGTCGAGATTGTGACGAAGTCTGGGAAAAGGATCAAGAACAGCGAACGGACGTTGAAAAAAACAGTACGCATCGAAGCATTTGGAAATACAGTGCATCACAGCAGCGCATGGGAAGAGATGGAAAATTATTTTGAGGAGCTTAAGATTTCGGGCACACTGGAAGACTAACGTTGAAAAAGCAAGGCATCGCCTTTGGGCTAGTTATATTTATATTGGTCGGCTTGCTGGCAGGGGGTGTGACGTTTTGGTTTGGCGGACCATATACTGCGGGAAACGTCGACGCGTTGAAAATATTGGTAACAGCGTTCTCAATATTGGCGGGAATTCTGATTGCAATTATTACTGCATTCGGCGATGCCCAATATCTGTTAGAGGGCAGTTGGCGAATTGCGAGCGCACACCGAAGACTAAAAATTAACAATATTGATCGGGCATCATATTATTCTATGTATATCTGGCTGTGATTACCTTAGCTTTCATTTCTGCACTTTGTACAGAAGTTACCATGACCCACTGGGTGGAAAGAATTACATTGAGCGCAGGAGTCAGTGCCTTGTTTTGGTCATTCGGTTTGCCAATAACAATCAGGCGAATGCAGGGGGATAGACTTGATCGAGAAGTGAATCGAAAACGTAATAGGCGTTAGGAATAAGTTTACAGCACTCGTTGTCATGCTAGGGATCATCAAATACTTAGTCAGCAATTCTCATTACGAACTTCGTATGATTTTGTCAAGTCATAATTCAGTAATATAGCCCGATTCCAACCACAATTTCAGCGACCCAGTGGTGACCACCGTACTGCTTGGCCGGCTGCTGCATCATGCCACCGTCATCTAGATCGAAGGTTCCAGCTCAATGTCTTAGACCACAATATTCTGTGTTTTTGAACTCCGAAACCTGAGTTAGGTAGGAGTGGAGGTTATTCTGATGGGTCCCTCGGTTTCAACTCTAATGGGCCAGACTGGTATTCTTTATCTTGGTCGAACAGGCCAGTTCCAATGCACGCCCAAGGAACGATTGCGAGAGCAATGGCGCCGCCCAATCCAAAAATGCTGAGTGTGATAATTGTTAGTAAAGGTAATTCTTGCATAGAATTTCTATAATCTTAAAGGTATTTGAATGCAGAAAATTTTAATATAGTGTTGTGCAAATGGTCAAACTTAAATTTACATTTCTCATTATGACGATTTTTTCGTTCTTGGTCGCATGCAGCGAGCATCCAAGCGGCCAGGCAAAGGTAAAGGTCGGGGACAAAGCGCCACTCAGCAATAATTTAACCGTAGTCAATCAAAAAGAATGGTACGAAATTTCCACCATGGATACCATGGTGCCACTTTACAAATGGAAAATTGCTCAACTCATTGAGCAGGGGAAACCATTCCTTGCAGTTTTCGGAACACCCCAACACTGCACGATGTGCGTAGATCAAATCACTCGTGTTGCAGTGATGGAGGAACAATACGGAAACCGATTTGCTTTCGTTCACATCGATGGATACAAAGATAATTCTGTATGGGTTGAATGGGGAGTGACTGGCGAACCTTGGACTTACATTGTTGATTCAAATGGAGTCGTTAAATCCATTTTCCCCGGCCAGACAGAACTTGGGCTATTGGAACAGGAAATTGAAAAAGTGATTGCACCAACTCAAAGTTGACCCCGATGATTCAACGATATTTAGTGGTCGCCACAGTAATCCTAGTGTCTGTTCGACCAGGGAATTTAGCATGGGGTCAGGTCAGTCCATACGTTTACGTAAAAATGTCCTTGGGCGTACCTTGGTTTTTGTATTTCGTTTTCTTACTGGCTATCTTGATTCCATTCATCCTGATGATTATCTTTGCCTGGCGACAACATATAAAGTCAGACAAGATTGATCGAGATGAACTCAATTGATAAGTCTTTTCGAATGAATTGATTTCTTAATCTCGAATTATCGGTGCATCGAATATGGGATTTTTCTTACGTGTAATTCTGCCAATTCTCCTGTTGGGCGTATTCGCCATCATCGCAATTTTCGTACTGAATTCGATTGAATCAATTGAAATGATGGAAGCTTCGAAACGAGCAGGCCCGACAATCCTGAATCGCTGAACGAGAACTGCTTCTTCCAGCCCTCTGAATCTTCGATCAGATCAACAATCAATATTTGGAACGTCACATTTTTCGATTGCAGACCGAACGCGGTCAACCACAAGCTGCTGCTGCTCGTCGGTTAACGCATAGAACATCGGCAAGCTGATTTCTCTGGAATAGAACCACTCCGAGACCGGAAAGTCTCCAAACCCAAATCCAAAACTTTGGTAGTAAGGCTGCGTATGGACGGGTATATAGTGAACATTTACTCCGATTCCTGAATTGCGAAGTTCCTTAAAGACGGCTGACCGATCTTGTGCAGCCCGCTCCGTATCAATCAGAATTGGATACAGATGATAGGCGGACTGCCCTTGCGGACTCTGCCAAGGCCGAATCAGGGGCAAATCACTCAGCATCTCGTCATACTGCTGAGCCAGCTCCCGCCGTCGGGAGATGAATGCATCTAAACGAGACATCTGGGAAACTCCCAATGCCGCCTGTACATCCGTCATACGATAATTCAAGCCGATCTCCAACTGCTCGTACACCCAAGGTTCACAGTCAGGATTCAGCATTTCTTCCGGTGCGCGAGTGATGCCATTGGTTCGTATTCTCCTCATCTTGGCCGCAAGAGAGGCATCATTGGTCGTCGCAATTCCGCCTTCAGCCGTTGTGATGATTTTGACGGGATGAAAGCTGAACACGGCGATATCGCTATATTGGCAGCTGCCGACTGGAACATCCAAGTAAGCTGCTCCCACAGCATGTGAAGCATCTTCTATGATTTTTATTCCGTAACGGTCAGCGAGACTCGATATCTCCTGCATGTTTGCGCTTTGTCCAGCATAATGGACCGGAACCAAAATCTTAGGGATTCGATTTTCCTTCTCTGCAGTTTTAAGTTTTCGTTCCAGTGCATCTGGGTCCATGCAGTAGTTACGCCGATCAATGTCCACAAAATCAACCGAAGCGCCGCATAAACGGCCACAATTTGCAGATGCGACAAATGTATTCGGCACCGTCCACAACCAGTCACCAGGGCCTAAATTCAGAGCGAGACAAGCAGCATGAAGGACTGATGTTGCTGAATTCATTGCCACTGCGTGCTGCACCTTAGTCGCATCAGCAACAATTTTTTCAAATTTGGGAACGGTGGGGCCCTGCGTTAACCAATCCGACCTTAATACTTCCAATACTGCCGATATGTCATCATCGACAATATTCTGTCGACCATACGGAATCACTAGAAGTATCCAATAATATGGCTGTTGTCGTCGATCCACTCCCTCAGTTCTTCGACTTGCATCCACTCCTTATTCGTATTCGACGAATACTGGAAATTTTTCGGAACGCCCTGCCCGTCTTTGATTCGAGTCGGTTCACTAGACCAGTTGTTGATTGCTGGAATGATTTTGAAGTAATCATCATATTCATAAGTATGCGGAGCGTCTTCTACACCAATCATTTGTTCGTGCAGTTTTTCGCCTGGACGAATTCCAATAATTTTGTGAGCTGCATCAGGAGCGCAAGCTTGAGCGATATCGAGAATATTCATTGAAGGAATTTTCTTGACGTAAATTTCTCCACCGACCATATCCTCGAACGCATGCCATACGAGCTCGACTCCCTCACCTAACGTGATCATAAAACGCGTCATTCGGGTATCAGTAATGGGAAGAACGCCTTCATCAGCACAAGATTTAAAGAATGAAATAACCGAACCGCGGGAGCCCATTACATTTCCATATCTGACAATTGAAAAACGACAGCGAGTTTTGCCGGAATACGAATTCGCTGCAACGAACAATTTGTCGGACGCCAATTTGGTCGCTCCGTACAGATTGACTGGACTGGATGCTTTATCAGTTGACAGCGCAACGCATTTTTTCACTCCGTTATCCAAACAGGCATCAATAACATTCATCGCACCCATAATGTTAGTTTTCACGCATTCGAAAGGATTGTATTCAGCAATCGGAATGATTTTTGTTGCAGCGGCATGAACTACGTAATCAACCCCATCAAGGGCGCGATAAAGCCGATTTCTATCTCGCACATCTCCGATAAAGAAACGAATCCGAGGGTCATCTTTGAACTCTTCCGCCATCTTCCACTGCTTCATCTCGTCACGAGAATAGATTATCAGACGTGAAGGTTGGTATCGTTTCAATGTCATTGGCACAAACTGGGAGCCGAATGAACCTGTACCGCCTGTCAACAGTATGGACGAATATTTTTCCATAATAAGATCTTTTTTTGGATTTGCCTTAACTGATCACACAAAAATTGGAGCCGTTACACCACCAGTTTGTGTTCCTTTCTTGGGTGAAATGTGACTGCGTAAGAAAACTTTCCGACGAAACACGTAATCATAATACATAACAATAGAAACTTTAAGAAAAGAAGTATATTTTCCATTGCAGTGAATCTACATCTGGATTGTTTTATATTCACAATCTGTAATTTAATTCTTAATCTTCGAACTGGGTCCAGCAGACACCGAAATGATACGTCGTTAAGTGTCGTATTTTGATCGCCCAGTCAACTCTCAATAATTGAAGTGACATGATAGAAACTGTTGCAATCATACCTGCAAGGGGTGGCAGTCAACGGATTCCGAAAAAGAATATTCGAGATTTTTGTGGACGGCCGATCATTGCTTGGTCGATTGAGACCGCAAAATACTCACAATTGTTTGACCGTATTCTCGTCTCAACCGATGATCCACAAATAGCGGAAGTCGCTCAACGCTATGGAGCTGAAGTCCCGTTCATTCGTCCCGCTAGTCTTTCAGGCAACATAATCGGAGTTCTGCCTGTAGTTCAGCATGCGGTCCAATACTTGATTGAATCAGGTTTCGAGATCTCAACGGCATGCATGATCTATGCGACCTCTCCATTTCTGCGAGTACGTGACCTGATGAGAGGGCGCAAAGTTCTGCTGGAGAATGATTGCGATTACGTACTAAGTGTAACCGAATTTCCTTACCCCATTCAACGAGCGTTGAAATTTACTGAAAATGGGCGTTTGGCCATGATTCAGCCAGAACATATCCTAACTCGAAGCCAAGATTTGGAACTTACTTTTCACGATGCGGGACAATTCTGCTGGGGAGCATCGCAAGCCTGGCTTGCGGCGTTGCCAATTTTTAATGAGACCACTTCACCAGTGGTCCTTCCACGGTATTTGGTTCAGGATATTGATACTGAGGAAGACTGGGAGAGAGCAACTTGGATGTTTAAGACTTTAAAAAGAGAAAAGGTGATTTAGAGCTGCTCAGCTCTTTACTCTATAAACTTAAATTTCTGGGTTAAAAAATGACTTGAAAATAAAATTTAAGTAATTGATTTGATGTATAAAGTTAGCCCAGAATGGTATATAATGTTGTTTTTTTTGAACCGATCAACAAACCAAACGAGGCTAAAGCATGAAATATTTTAACAATAAATCGAATCTGCCACAGAAATTTGAACCGACGGTTAAAGACTCACAGCTGCGCCTCGACAATCTGCTAGCCCAATTGTAGAGTGCATTGGATCTGAACGGAACTTGAGTCGAGCCGGAATGACAAAGCGCAGCAGTTTTTTCAAGCGTGAAGATCTCAACTGACGCGGCCTGAACTGCCGGTTGGCTCGAGCGGTCTATCAGCGCTAGGGTTTTCAGCACTCGTCGCTGCAGGCCTTTGTGATTGACGACACCATTCAAAGTACGTCGCAGCAAGAAGATGGAATGCGTTTCAGCGCACTACGATCACAGCTTGGGGCGGACCGTGCTCGGACAGCAGGTGGTGACCTTGGGGCTGGCGGCAGACGACGGGTTTCTGCCGCTGGATTCAGAACTGTTCATCAGCTCCAAGAAGGTGCAGGGATTGAATCACGAGCACCGAGATAGTCGCAGTATGGCAGCCCGGCGCTATCGCTGTGCGCAGCACCAAAGCAAGCCGCAAATGGTCATCAGCATGTTGAAAAAAGCGTTGCGCATGGGTTTTAAGGCATCGTATTTGGCAGTCGATTCGTGGTATGGAACCAAATGCATCATCAACGCTGCGCTGGAGCTGAAGCTGACTGCGGTGCTAAGTATGAAAAGAGGGAAATTGAAATATCGCGTGCGCCTTGCAGATGGGAGGGAGCTGCTGTTGGACGCCAACGAGCTGTATGCCAAGGCAGCACGCAGGAAATGGCGCAAAGTCGCGGATTTGCCGTGGCGGGCGGCATCTTGTGCGGTGCATCTGAATCTTGATACCGATGCGCGCAAGCCAGAGCGGTGGCATCAGGTGAAGCTGCTGTTCGTGCGCGGCTTGGATGACGATTATCGAAGTCGCAGCAAGAAGAACCGGGCTCTGTTTCTAACCACTGATCCTCAGTTGAGCGCCGAACGAATGCTGCGGGCATATTCGCTCCGTTGGAGCGTGGATGTTTATTTCAAGGAAGCCAAGCAACACCTGGGGTTTTTGTCCGAACAGACTCGCAGTTTCGCCTCGTACATCGCGTCCATACATCTTTGTGCGATCCGTCATCTGCTGCTCACCTATGCGGCTTTAAGCGGGCATGGAAAAAACGTCCCTGAAATGCGCGAACGGATCAAAGAACAGCTGGATATGCTCAGTTTCTCCCGCCGCCTGTGGAACTATTTCCATTCCTTGGCGTGCCGTTCCATCCGTGCCAGCAAAACCCTGACCGACCACAGCCTTGACTTCGTGATGCAAACGATTGACCGCCAAGACGAAAAATTCCTGCAGATCTCACTTCAATTGAATGTCCTCAGCCTCGAAATTGATGATGATCCAGCTGTTTTATCAGGCTGAATTAGATTATTTTGAATCCAGAAACTTGAGTAAATTATGACAACTGTTGCCATCATGCAGCCCACGTTTTTACCGTGGCTTGGCTATTTCGCACTGATAAATGAAGTCGACATATTTGTATTGCTGGACAATGTCCAATTTTCCCGTCAGTCTTTTCAACAGAGAAATCGTATCAAGACTGCTCAAGGTCCTTTGATGTTAACTGTTCCGTGCAAAAGAGGGAAGAATTTAATTCAGGATGTTGCAATCTCTGTACCTCCCACAATCCTGTGTAAGAAAATGATCAGGTCAATTTCTCAATCGTACTCCAAAGCTCCTTACGAATTCGAATTCACGCCGAGATTGAAACAGGTATTTGAACAAAACCACACGAAACTAGGTGAGTTAAACTGTTCGTTGATCAAGGAAATTGCGAAATTTTTGAAGATTGAGTCAAAAGTGATCATTTCCTCCGATCTCAAATTGGGCGTGATGGACAAAACTCGTCAACCTCTGAGAATTTGTGAGGCGTTAAATGCAGATCAGTATCTTTCAGCGCCTGGATCTTTCAGCTATTTGAAAGAATCAAATCCATTCGAAACCAGTTCCATCAAGTTACGATTTTTTTCCTTCAAACACCCTGAATATCCACAGCTTCACGGAGAATTTCAAGCATATCTATCCGCAATTGACGCAATTTTTAATGTAGGTTCCAGTGAAACTCATAAGTTGATGAAGTTGGGAGTGCATCGGAGCTTAGACATTTCAGAGATGAGTTCAAGTTCCAGCTGACGAGTTGAATATCTGATATTGCCGAGCAATTCATTATGTAAGTTCCACTCTTGTGACCGAACACCAGTCATCTAACTCAAGTGCGCGAATCACCTATGAAATTTCCTGCAGAGCAACAATTAACTGCGAAAACTCTGAGGATTCGATGATTTCTTTATCCGTTAGGAGACGAATCAAAGCCTCCAGCCACGAAACATAATAGGCTATATTTTCTTCACCCTGATTTGAATAAATCGCTTCGGACAGATATTCAGACCATTCTGGCCAGGTAAAGATTCCTTTCTCGTGCAGCTGTAACGCAATTGCAAACACATGTGCTTCCCACGGTGCTGAAAAAATTGGTTCTTCGTCACCAAATGGGAACCGCTGAAGCGAAGATCTCCTATCAATCATGCAGCTTCCAAGTATGATTCGAACAAATCTACATACACTGCGCTAGGAACATCTGCTCGATCATGTCCCCAAAGCTCCGTGCATTCGAAACGAACATTGTAAAGATATTGAGATTCTCGATTACCAGCGGCATGTGCGTCAGGAAAAATAAAACATCCGTGCACCCGTTCCACAACACCTTGATTTCCCTGCACATATTCGGGCAAGCGAATGTGTCCAGAATGGCTTAATTTTTTTGCGATGACTGAATCGCCAATTTCAAACTTAGGTCTGCCCCGATCAGGAAGCCTGGCACTGCCACCGCGCTGAAGCGCATCCCAAACTTGATCTGCGTTTAACACTTTCATTTTTTGATGATCAATTGGGACGAAGCATCGTCCCTGAACATGATTTCATAAATCAATTGCAATTGGCGTTTTCTTAAACTTAGGTTTTTCTTCGACAGTTTGGATGGTTCGTCGCCGCAGGGCAAATTCTAAAGCGTAATTCAGATCAGGTGTGACGTCCGAATAAAAATAGTGCAGCTGCTTTCACTGTGAAACTGAATCTCGGCATTGGCGAGGACTAGCGAACCGTCGGCTGTTCTTCTTCCAACATGTTTAGCATTCTCTCCTGAATCTCAGATTGAGTCAATGCTCCTTTTTCAACCAGCAAACGTTCCAGTCCATGAATCCATTTTTCATAATAACTTGAAGCTAAGTATTCATCATGTTCCATTTGTTCACGAGCAAAACGGGACATATCCAAATTCCACTTTCCAAGAAATCCAGCTGCCAATGTAAGTGCAAAAGCTCGTTTTTCCCACTCATGGTGAAAAACAGGTTCATCCATTTTGGGATCAATTCTGCCCATACCCGTCTTTCCACCCAGATCATGTGCGCCTTTCATTGAATCGACCTGGGTGATTTCGGCAGCCCTGTGCCGACCATTGAATCTCGCGTGACCAGCCGCGCCAATTGTTTTTCACTGAACCCGTCCGTTCCTTCCGGTCTCATTGGAAGCACTAGATAGCGAACTTCAGCAGTACTGTCCCATACGCGCACTTCGACCTCTTTGTTGATGAACACGCCGAACTCTTCAAGTACGCTTCTCGGCTCAGAGACAGCCCTCGCTCGATAAGGTGCCGATTTGTACCAGACCGGTGGCAACCCGAGCACTGGCCAGGGATAACACGAACATAGTGTACAAACGACCATGTTGTGAACTTCAGAGGTATTTTCGACAACCACCATGTCCTCACCCTGGCGCCCCTGAAACCCTAATTCGCGAATCGCATCTGTCGAATCATCCAAAAGACGTGCCCGATAATTCGAGTCACTCCAAGCTTTGGCGACTACTTTTGCACCATTTTGGGGCCCGACACGGTGTTCATAGGTATCAATCAGTTCGTCAAGCACCAACGGGTCGACCAATCCTTTTTCAATGAGCAGTGATTCGAGAGCTTTGACCTTAACTTCAGTCTCAGAAGGCGGATGTGCGTGTTTGTGTCTGCTCATATGTCGGTTTTATCAATTCCTAATTGGTTTTTGTTGACGAAAACAATTCAATTCAGCCCAGAGGCTCGATGTCCAAGTAAATGTTAAGAAGCGAAAATCGATCTTCTCCACTTGATGTCGTCAGCCAGCCGCGACTGTCGGCGCCCGTATAAAACCGAAAACGAAAGCCTTTTCTGCTATCGGGATAAAGGGCATATCCGCTGGATTCACCGGATTCTGACTCAAGCGCCTCATACATCAACCTCAAAAATTCACCGGATTCAAACATCGCCTGCGATGATACAAAGGTATCTCCCGCGTCGCCTGCACTTGCATCTTTGTGAGGGAACAGCTGGAAATCGTTCAATTTTTTTTCAAATGGCGTCGCTTCCATTGTATCCATTTGAAATCGATCCCCATTTTCAAGGTAACTCAATCGGGCACGCCTGACCTTCATACCTTTCCGACCGACATCAAACTCCGCTTCTGAAAGATCGACAATCACAACCCCCCGATTGCCCAATACTTCAATGGTGTCTTGATGAATTACAGCAGCCGTATCCAGTCCGATGCCAATGCCATGCTTCATCCCCAATTGATGCATAGCAACTAAACCGGTCGCAAAACGTCCACTGCCAAACATGTTTTGATCCACGTACCAATCCTGCTTAAGCAGGTTCAGTCCATTGAAAATGTCATCCGACAACACTTTTCCTCGTTTTAGAACATCCAGCGCATGTGTTTCCGTAGAGACGGCCACCCTGCCCGGAATGCCTCCAACAACCAAACTGCCTGACGCGTAGCTGTCTTGAACTGCCGCTGCAAGCGGGGCTTCCTGGGTTGCGAACAATACTCTTGAGAGCCTCTGAGGCGCACCACCAACGAAAAAAATGATGCTCGCTGAACGAATCTGCTGCAGAGTGTTTTGGTCATTCGCAAGGTGGCGATAGTCCGTCGAAAACTGCTGAAACTCTTCGGCGAACGGCAACAGTTCCGCAGAATCTCCATATCGCTGAAATGCTCGCAATGTGAACTTTCCGTACAGTTCGGGGCGTGAATGGGCAGCCGCAATGACTACATTGTTTCCTTCTTTGCGATCTCCCAACTTAACTAAATTTCGCCACACAATCTGATTTTTGAGCGGCAGAACATCCCCGACCAACATGATAATCCCCTCCGCATATGCGCGCTGCAGAGGCAGCAGACAAAGAATGCAGGCAAGTGCAATGCCAACTGTGGCAGCGAATTTGAAAGACTTCATTGGTCAAGGGAAGGCATAACCATCACCATTTTGATAATATACCGAAATTCCAATTGCCGTGAATTACTTTAAACCCCAAAAAGCAAGCACTCTTCTAAATTCGAAATAACAGGCTAGGAATGAAGTTTCTATCCATTTCTGGAAGTATTCACAGTGCGAATGTTCCAAATATCTGCACTGAAAGCTCATCGGCTCTTTGTCAAAAGGATTACCCATTCTTTTATGTCATGTTTTTGCAGACGATGTGACCGGACTACATTTGCGGTGAACTTAATTCCTTCTAGGTAACTGAGTCAAGATTTTTTCTACTTCGAAGCACGTACGATCAATATTCTCGTCGCAGTCACCGTAACGAGTGATTAGGCTTTCTGCACTTGCTCTGCTATGATGCGAATTACTTATAAACCTTTCTATGCTATCCGAATCAGTAATCTGCGGAAGCTCAGAAAATATTGGGTGAAAGTTCAAGCAGACCGCTGTCGGTGTTCCCATATAAATTGCATCCAAAATGGCTGTAGACGGAGTTGAAATTACAGCATCACAAATGTGTATTGCGTCCGTAATCGACATGCGCTTGAGCGGGCCGTGATGATGATACATAAAATGTACGTTTCCACACTTCTTAGCAAGTTTTCTATCGTAAGATTCATACTCTTTCCTTCTCTTGCCCCGATGCGGGCGTACAATGACTCCGATATTCGGATGGGCATCCGCAAATTTTTCTACCATGGAATAAAATGGACGAATCTGATCTGAGCCGTGCATGGTCGAACGTAGCGAATGGCAGATGAGCAATCTTAAATCATACTTGGAAAGCTGTCCGGAGATGTCAGGCGAAAGTGGATTGGGCTCAAAACAGCGTTTTTTGACAAATCCTGAAACTTTAACTCGAGCCAGTGCAGCTGCTGAAAAGTGTCGATGCAGATTTTCTGGAGGATACTCCATCAAGAGAGCTGCAATACTGTAAAAATCAATTTTCTCGTCAGGAAAACAGCCGTTGATTTCAGCTTGAAGTACACCATGTTGCATGAAAATGGTTGGCAGCTCCAAATGAATCATGTAGTTGTTCCGTCTTCTATGCGCAGCTCGGGAATCGCGCTGAGGGTCGGCGAGCATCAGTACAGCGTCCATGCCATGAAAGTGACGCCAATACAAATACTTCAACGCCTTGCTCGGCAGTATTCGAAACTGCAGTCGAGCTTGTTTCAACAGCTGAAGTGCTCGCGGTTCAATACGAAACACGCTTGAAGTCATATAGATCTTCAAATCTAGTGCGCCACGCTCATTCAGGCGATTCAATAGATGAAACAAGGTTTCGAATTCAGGCACGCCAAAGATGAAGACACCGAGAGTCGGACGGTTGGAAGAATTGTCTTTCTGGCTCTTTTCCTTTCGTAAATTTTTCATTTATTTGAATAAATCTGCGGTCGAAACTAGTAGGCTTGGCATACAGATTGAACATTAGGTATTATAGGCAATCTGCAAAATTGCAAAATTACATGGGCTTCGTGGGAAACCAGTTCCTACTCATATAATGATTGCGTACAGAAATTGCCCATTTGCGTCAATATCCGTTGAGTAACACCCTCCAAAATTGCTCCGTTTTTCGATAAATCTCGCTGCAGCCAACTTCCTGACACAAGCTTTCCGCACAGGTCGTCATTAGAACGAAAGCCATTAATGAAACAACTTAAAAATATTTTAGGCGCTCTGAGTTAAAGAATCATGACATATCGAATTCTAGCCGTTGCCACAGATAAAATCGCAAAGGATGTCGTTCATCATCTAGATCTGCGACCGAACTCTCCGATTGAGCAGCTCATTCATTTTGGTGACACGGATGCTGACTATAAAGCGTCAAGCTTACTCAAAATGGCGGTGATCCGAGGCTCCGGCAAACGCGGTCACATCATGGAGAATGATCAATTTTCGGGAGAATTGTCAGATCTCGCTGCCAGTGAAGATTTCTGCCATCAGATGTACCAGGCAATCGAGCATCTGCATCGAGCATCGGAAGCATTTGCCTACAACACTCACAAGCTGAAGGACCTCTTTGATTATCAGCACTACTATCACATCATTGTCGATCGATTGGGTAGGCTGATTCGCAGTGAAGAGATCAATTTGGTACTGTTATTCGACATACCGCACCTGTTTTACGACACGGCAATCTACCAAACCGCGAAGTCTTTGGGGATCAATACCGTGATCCTAAAGCAGTCGATGTGGTGCGATCGATTTTTTTCCTGTGAGAGTATTGAAGAATTTGGAATTCTTCCCGAATCATCCATCGCCCATTTGCCGAGTTATGAGCCCTATGCGATCAACGAGAATACAATTCCAGAACTTTTCTATATGCGGGGAATTGACCAAAATAACAAAAATGCCGGAAGATTGACAATGCGCGGCGCAGCTCATTTGCTTATGTTCTTGGCTGTCAGCTCACCGAGTAAGCTGCTCAATTTTCCATATGTCTTCAAAATTTTGCGCCGAATGCATCGCATTGCTGGAAGATTTCCAAATTGGAGGGATCCATTTGCTAAATTTTTCCACATTGACAGTTTGCAGTATTTCGAAACTTTAGCCGAATTTGAAAATAACGAAGCTGACTTGACAAAAAAGTTTGTCTATTTTCCCCTGCATCTTCAACCTGAAATGACAACTTCTACGCTTGGGGATCAATATTCAGACCAACTGCTTGCAGTTGAACGCACTGCAGAGATGATTCCTGACGATTGGCAGATCTACGTCAAAGAAAATCCGAAGCAAACGGGACAGATGAGGAGCCCGATGTTTTTTCATCGGCTGCGTCGTATAAAAAACGTTCACTTCTTATCCTCTCACGCGGATACTCACGAATTGACCGACCATGCCGCATTTGTTGCTACCGTTACTGGCACTGTCGGCTGGGAAGCCATATGCAAAGGGAAAAAAGCACTGGTATTCGGACGTCCGTGGTATGTGAGCCTGCCTGGAGTGATTCCTTACCGCAATGGATTGACTGTTGACGACATTTTGAAACTTGCATTTAACCGAGCCGACCTAGAACAGCACACGGGTTGGTTGCTGCATAGAGCACATGCCGGCACGGTGAACCGTATTGAAGCCCGACAAATTGAAAATTTCAATATCGAAAAAAACAGCCTGAAGGTTGCTGACGCTATACTTGATCTGATCTTAAAAAGAACAAACCCAACATTTCACGCTTCTGAATCAGAAGTTCAGATGCCAAACGATAATCATCGTTCAAACGAGTAATATTTTGAGCTCTCGCGATCTTGGTGGCGAACTGTCATCGGCTCAACGCACTGCTGCAGGAACGCGAGCGAAAAAAAGCCGACGGGCAGCCTGAGCCTGTCTGGCAGCTCCTTTAGGCAGAAGCGGTAACGAGTATTGCTGCCGTTCGGGGATCTGGCATTTGTCCGAAGCGCTGGCGTAGCTGCTCAATGAGGATGTCGACCGTAAGTTTCACGGTCAAAAATTATATCAGAAATGGCTGGAAAGTACAAGTACCATAATATCAATGACTTACAATTCGATGCAATAATCAATTCAAAATTGAGATCCCAAAATTAGAATTGCTGCTTGTGCACTCAGTGAAATTTTCTCATCATGAAGCATCACAGAATCGAACTTCTAAACCATATTCTACGGTAAAAATAAATTACCTTTGGAATCGAAAAATTGCATATTCGCTTTAATTTCAATCTCCTGTCAATTCGAGGTCGGTTTATTCCTACTCGATTCTCGTTTGTATAGGATTTCTGACCGTCTTCTTTATGTGAAACTACCGTAGGTTCAAGATTGAATGTTTTCAACTTATGTTTAAAGGTGTAACAGTGCATAAGCGAATCGATACCACAATGACAAGTTGGAAACTTGTTCAATAACGTATGCATGGCGGGTCGAGTAATCACATAGCCCACTGCCCCCATAGTATTAAATCGAATAAGACCCAGATTGAAATTTTCTCCGATGGCAAAAATTGGAAAAAAACGACGATTAGGATGTCGATTAATTAGAAAAACTATGTCATATTTTGACTCTCCTATTTGTTGCCAATCTTCTAATTTTGCTAGGGCTAGTTTTATGTTATCGGCTAAGATCGCATCATCTTCAAAGATGGCGACCATTTCATGATTGGTTTCCAATACTGATTTCCAAACTTGCCGATGACTGATCCAGCATGCAAGAGCACCTGCAAACCAGTCCCTATCCATGCCATAGAACTTCTTAGGTTCTTCATCTAGTAATTGCCAATCTTGCTGCGTCAAATCTTTCCAATCTTTCGCAACAAAAATTTCAAACTCTAATTTACGAGATTGGAACTCGGAGATAATGTGTTCTCGTCTTTTTTTTGCTCTTGCTAGATTTATAATGACGCAGTGCACGAATAAATACAGGAATTCTTATAACTTAATTTTCTAAAATTATACTCTGACGCAGTTGTCCTAATCCGAAAATGGGGTGGAGTCGAGGGGAGGCGCGTTCGGTTTTAGGAAAAGGGATAAACTGTTGCCGACTGCTTTCGCCAATTGTCGGTGTCTCAATCTATTCCCTGACCGCGTTTCCTCTCCCCCGCTCGTCAAACCGGACGTGCGGATTTCCCGCATCCGGCTTTCGTTCAAAAATTATGCTTGCGCCCACGGCAGGTTCTTCGTCTTCGGCGACAGGCATACCAGACCGTGATCGTTCCACAGTCGCTTGTTGGAGAAACGCACGTATTTCCCCGCCTTTACCTGATGCTTCCGACAGAACCATTGTCGCAGCCGTTTGGTCGTATGATTATCAATCACCGAATAGGCCGGACTGACCTGACCCAAATGGAAATAGTTCGACCAGCCGGACAGCATCCAGTTGAGACGGCTGACCATTTCCTGCGAATCCATCAATCCATACTTACAACTTGTTAATTCGCTGACCTTGCGGCATAGACTTTGTACGCTTGCTTTGCTGGGACGAGTGCCGATGTAGGTGCTGCGGTCGTTACGGTAATTCCATCCGATTCGGTAGCCGAGAAATTTCATCGACTCCTGCGGACAGCGCAGACCGCGCGTTTTGTCGCGGTTGATCGGCAACTGCAACTGATTCATCATCCGTTCGACTGCCGTCAGCATCTGCCGTGCAGAACTTCTGCCGAAAATGCTCAAATCATCCGCATAACACACGATGTGCGCGCCAAACCGCTGGGCGTAGCCAAACCGCTTCCAACCGACAATGAAACGGCGCATGTACACATTGCTCAACAAAGGCGAAATCGGCGCACCCTGAGGCCTACCCATTCGTTCCTTGCGAGCACACGACATGACGTTCCGCCACCGCCGTCCTTGGCAACGACCGGCATTTCCAACCACGCCTTGATCAGGCCAAGCATCCTGCCATCGCTGACGCGACGCGCCACGCTTTTCATCAACTGCGCATGTGGAATTTCGCCAAAATAGTTGCTCAGGTCGCAATCCACGACTTCGTTGAAGCACCGGTTAACCAGAGCGTGTGCGCGATTCACTGCATCGTTCGCACTTCGTTTCGCACGGTAGGCATACTGTTCATCCTGTAGATCGGCCTCAAAGATCGGCGACAATATCAGCATTGCTGCCGTCTGCGCCACCCGATCCCGTATGCACGGTATCCCCAGTTTGCGAAACCTGCCGGATTCCTTCTTGGGTATCTTCACCTCAAGAACCGCGCCCGGCTGGTACGTCCCACGTCTTAAATCCTGCGACAATTCCCCGAGCCAACGATCTACGCTATTCGCTTCGATATGTGCGAGACTCTAACCGTCCACTCCCGCAATGCCACCGTTTCGGCGCACCATGCGGTAGGCTTCCCGCAGAAAATCATCGCGCCACATCTTGTCGCTCAACGTATAAAATCGAAACTCAGGTTCTGCCTTCGCTTTTGCATATAGAACCTTCTGGAATTTCTGAACCTTCTTTGATTCTGATAGACTTTCGTCAGTAATCATTGCCTTGCTTCCTTCCTATCCTGTTTTGAACCAGGGCTCCTTTCCTCCGCCGGCATTACCCGACCTCTTCGGTACTACGAGCCCATCCGCCACCCGGACGACCCGACCTGTCCCTCGCGGGCTGTCGGTTTGGTGTGTGCCACACCATCGCCAGGGCTTCCCGTGTTGCTGCTTCTTCCCTCTTCCATACGTGCCGACACCACTACCCCGGCAAGAGTGGACAGTGCTTTTGTCGCTCGCTTCCTGTTCCCACTTCCAGTCTTCCCCTTACTCTAGGAGGGTCGACTCTCGCAATTGCCGGTTTCGGGGCCTACTCGGCGTTCACTCACGTTTCGGCCCGCATGTTTGCTAAGTCGCTCAACCGCGACCTTTTTACACCAGAGTGCTTCAGTCCATGTCGTTACCTCCATAAACCGCTACAGTCGCTACCGACTGGAACAACACTTGTCGGGTGGGTTTCGCACCCATTAGCCTCAATTTCTCATTATGGGGTTGTAAAAAAGCAGGGAATGCAGTATAACTAGTTGAATATAATAATAAAAAAGGAACTAGGAGCATTCCCCGCATGAATACACAATGTAGCAGAGTCAAACTTACCTGTCAAACCCCGAATAACGCCAAGCCCAGTCGCATCGAAGCCGATTTTAGCGGCGGACACATCACCTCCGACGGAGGTTTACTGCTCAGCGCTCAAGCCGCCAGTCAAATGCAACTGTTTGAACGCATCGCCGAGTGTTTCAACGATCATCGAAGTCCGCAGCGAATCGTGCATCGACTCGAAAGTTTGATTGGACAGCGCATCCTTGGACTGGTGCACGGTTATGAAGATCTCAACGACCACGAACAGTTGCGTAAAGACGAACTGCTCGGTGCGCTGCTCGGCTGCGTGGAATCGTCGCGCGCCGACTGTGAAGCCTTGGCCGGAAAGAGCACGCTGAGTCGACTGGAAGTCGCAGCAGCCGGCCTGCAGGCTGACAAAGGTCACAATGACAAAGGTCACAAGATCCAAGCTAACTTTGAGCAGCTCGATCAGCTGCTGGTGGATCTGTTCGTTGAATCGAGCGCCCGCGCACCGGAGACTGTGAAAGTATTAGCCGAGTAGGTGGGGATGTTACCATGCCCCACCCCTCACAGACCCCAACGTGCGCGATTGACGCACTGGGTTCCTCATGCAACAGTTTCGCTCAAGAGACATGAATTGAGCGCACAATCCGAGCAGAAGGCAGCGGATAATTACGCTGTACGACCTGCATCTATAATCCCTGCCTTCAGCCACTTGTCAATCATGCGCCGAATCACGCCATCTTTGATCCGCAGGTCAAGAATCCCGCTTAAACGATGGTGCGCAACGCGATCGAAATATTTCAAATGTCCGCATCCCTCATCCAACGCTGGCGTTCATGCCTGCTCGGCTATCCATTGTTGTTTCGTCAACGTGTTTGTGAATCTCTGCGTACTCTCCATCGTTTCCCACAAATGGCTCTGTTGACATGACACCCCGCTTTCCTCGGACGGGTCCCGATGAACTCGGTTCCCCGCCGTCATCAGTACTATCAGGGTGCTACGACTGCCTGCAATTCATCCCGTCGGCTTATTGATTCACCTTCCGGTACCACCTTTTAGTCTGCCCTTTACGTATACCGCTCTGAACGCACCCAGCCAGGCGCCTGACAGACTGTGCTTTTCCGTGGTGCCGAATCACACCATGGCAACACCTCGCGCCCGCTGTCTGCAGACTGCCCTAATCTATTTCACGGTAAATAGTTTAAGTGTCTAAGATTAATGTTTCCACAGCAATATTAGTTTGCAGGTACATAATTTTTTCGACCAAATTTTCATGTCACTGCTTTTGTGACATTTCTCCCACCGGACATCGACCGATCCTTTATTTGCTCTGCCATTTTTCTCCCGTCGCCGACAGCAATCACCGCTGCTCGATATTGGTTTCTGGGCCCTGACGCACACGAAACTGAACGCCCTCAGCCAAGTTCATTTGCGTGCTTACACTAGCCTTACGACTATTCCAATTTCCACGTACCTCGTTCACTTCCACATTCATTGGCGACGGCCATATAGTCGAGGCTGAAGTGATCGAAAACAGGCTGCTGCTCCTCGGTATCAAATTGCACGAATTCACTTCGTGTCAGAATTGGCTAAAAAAAGAAATTCAATATACTATTGCTACCGGAAGATGTTCTTTACGATGACGACAGTGAAGTTACGGGTGAATTGATCCATAAATCGTTTCGAGGCTCGATTTCGTATATCGTCTAATGCTCAAGAACGACGACATCGTTTTGTGTTTTACTGACTTACGCAACAATCACAAAATTGGTGAATGGACCGGAGTCACCCGAACGTCAAACACGTAACCGTCTTCGACAACGATCATTATTAGTTCATCCTCAGTGCGATAATGTATCGCCGGCGGGTGAATGTAAGCGACACCTTCTCAAGCATGATGCCGCCGGCTCATGAATTTGCGCAACCCAGATGTATGAAATTCCGCAAAAATAATCCAATGGCTAAATTCGAGGACCGCAGAGGACTGAAAACAACCGTCGCAAACAGACAGGCGCTGGAGCATTACGATGATGCTCTGCAACAGCTGCTTTCTCACCGAGGAGATCCACTCGAGTCTATCAACGCGGCAATCGAAGAAGATCCTGATTTTGTAATGGCTTACTGTGTCCGTGCTCGTTGCGAAACTGGTATGGCTGAAGGAGGATGGACAGACCAACTGATTGCCACTGTGAATGGCGCGAAAAGAGCTGCTGAGAAACATGCGACCGATCGTGAAAGAATGCACATTGATGCCATCGAGGCTTGGGCGAACGGTTACTTTCAGAAGTCGCTGGGTTTTCTCGAAATCATATTGAGGGAACATCCACGTGACATCTATGCATTGCAGTTTGCACACCATATGGACTTGAATACCGGAAATTCGGCAAGTCTGCGAGATCGGATTGCGAGAGCTTTGACTGAATACGATGAAGCGACACCCGGCTACGGTTACGTGCTTGGAATGTACGCTTTCGGTCTTGAAGAATGTGTTGAATATGCTCGAGCGGAAGACACTGGACATAAAGCATTGGAATTCTGTCCGGACGACGTATGGGCGATTCATGCCGTTGCACACGTATACGAAATGCAAGGGAGACATCAAAAGGGGATCGATTGGTACGAATCTCGAGAGATGGTTTGGGCTCTTGGAAACGAATTTGCCACGCATAACTGGTGGCATGTAGCGCTTTTCAATCTCGACCTTGAGAATCACCAACGTGTTCTCGAAATTTTCGATTCGTCCATGGCAGGTCACCGCGCACCTCTGCAGATTTTAGATGCCAGCGCTTTGCTATGGCGTATGCACTTATTGAATTGGGATGTCGGCGACCGCTGGAACTCACTGGCTGATCGTTGGGAGCAGATCCTGCCAAATGAGGGATTTTACTGTTTTTACGACTGTCACGCGCTAATGGCGTATGTGGCAACAGAACGTCATGAACAGATTCGTCTAATTCTGGATATGTTGGAAAGAGCCAGCTTAGGGAGGAATGATTGCGCTGCTACGATTCATGGGGTAGGGTTGCCAGTCGTTAAGGGCTTGGCTGCATTTGGCAATCGACGCTACGCTGAAGCGACCGAAATTTTATCGCGGATTCGACATCGAGGCGTTCAGCTGGGTGGCAGCCATGCGCAACGGGATTTTATTTTTCTGACCCTGATTGAATCCGCCATTCGAGCCAAGTGCTACGACCGCGCGCGAGCCTTTCTTTCGGAACGCGCCGCACGCAGACCTTCGAGTGCGCACATGCGCCGAAAATTCGCTCAGGTGTCCGAAGTGCTCCAGTGGGACAACGAAGCCTAAATCGCCAATCAACGCGCTAACAAGCTCGCTGATTATGCTTCCTTTAACCGTAACGATTTCGAAAGACAGCTTTGGGAATTTCTGTTTAATGGTTTGAAATGTCAGACATAAATTTTTTCGATCTCAGTTTCCGAATTTCGGAGACTGGGCTTTCTTAAGAACGCTGGCGGTACTTCCTACTCAAGTCAACGAGCGAAACTGCGACCGCATAAGGCGCGATCAGGTTCAGCCTGGTGCACCGTATCGGCTTTCCACCGAAGGTTTTAGATCAAATCGAACGCAGTCGTCAACAGCTAGCCCATATGGTCAAATCTCGACCACAAGAAATCGAGGTCGGACACTCAACGACGCTTATATCTATGTGCTTACCAATGCTTTACGTCCTCTTTTGAATCTGATGACGAAATCACTGTCACAAACTTTGACCATGAAGCGAATTATTGGTGCGTGGGGACGGCTTGAAGACACAGGTATGACGATAGGAGAATGGCAAGTCGACCGTGAATCGGGAGGAGTGGATGCATTAGAACCATTGTTAAACGAACGCACTCGACCAGTACGCTGCACTTCGTGTTCCAGCTTAACAGGCGCACCATTAAAAATTCCCTATGAAACAGCCTGAAACAAGTTCAGAGGCATAAATTTTTAATTTATTGCCGATGTGAGGGTGAGTCCATTACATCAAACGAGTACTCAATATTGTCGGAGTCGAAGCCTTGATGTTGAATTGCGCCTTGAATTCGAGATGAGAGTAAAATTACGCCAAAAAGATGGAATTGAGGCTGCTTTTGGGGTAAAAATAGGGTTTGGCTGCCCAATTTTCAGTGACTGGAGCCAGCCCTTAGGGCTTCGCTAAGCGAAAGTCGATGACGCATCCATTTCAATTTCAGAATTCCCCATATTTTGCTTGGTAAAACCCCAAACTTTCACGCTCTCATTCCATGATCCGTACAACGAGACCATTCGGGAGTTCGACAGCTATCAGGAGTGGAAACACCCCTGGTCAGGCGTGCCTCGGCAGCAGGATGCATTCTTGATCTTAAATGATCAACGCATACGCCGACGGTACGCAAGACTTACAAACCCCAAATACGTCCAATATCAGGAGTCCAAGAATTGGGCGATGACTTTGGGGTATAAACCCTACCCTAGGTCAGTCTGTCAGTCTTGGGTTAAAAACGCAAACTAAAGTTCTATGTGGAGCTTTAGTTTGCTGTAAATTCAAAGAACTGGCGGCCTTCTAACACTTTACGCACCGAGATCTGATTAAGAAGGGATTAAAGCTGTCGCAGCGAGGTTGCCAGTTCTCTTTTTCTAGCCATGCACCCCTCTGGAACCAGGAAACACTATTGACTCATAGTGCTTCACATTCTGCGTAATATTCTAGTCAGGATGTCTTCATATGAAGACACTGTCCTGAGGTTTCAGGTGGAGACTGATGTAATCAGTAAAGACTACAGCGAATTGATTGAATTACGAGGACACTTCTGATGCAGAAAAAATTCGAATAACTTTTGACACAATGATGATCGTAAGGGTAAAATTCGTTGATTGACGACACAAGGAAATCAAGACAAGCTGATCAGCGATGCCGCCTGCAGACAAACACGAGCTAATTGGCAGGCTAAAGGGAAATATCCGCCCCCAACGAAATGCCAGCACTCCAGTCAAACTCGCTTCGTTGCTGAAACATTGGTCAAACTCAGTAGTCGAGGTTAAATTTCCAACGGATACAGGCTGAGCTCCGATCAGTTTTTCCAGCAGAGTTTACAACGAACTTGATGTCCAATAATTATTATATTAAATCAAAGATTTATCCGCACGAATATTCAGAAAATTACTGAACTCTTTAAATTCAATATGGAAGTCATGCACGAAACTTGTAATAGGAGGGATCAATATGGAAACACTGGAGAAGATTAAGAAAAACATTGAGGAACACAGACAAAAAAAGCAAAAAGGGACGAAAGGCAACATTCACATTAGCCGTCGAGGCAATGTAAGCATCAATCAGGAAAAATTGTTCAAATCTGAATCATTCCAAAAGCGCATGAAATCCATGGCCGAAGCCGAAAAGAACTGTAAATTCAAAAAGTGATGTGATTAGGTAAAAACAGTTCTAAATCATTTAGCAAATTTTATTTTTCCTCTGCTAGCGGGATATCTGTTTCTAATTCTTTGTAATTTCTTTAGTTATCGTATTGAAAAAGAGTCGGGCTATCATGTGTTGTTCAAATCACTCATAGTCGGACTAATATTGTTTGTCATTTCAGATTTGGTGCTGAGCGGAATCAATTCATTTCATCCGTTCAATGCCGAAGAAGTTGAATTAATTATTCCAGTTGATAACGATAACGCGTTTAGGGTCTTCCTAATGTTCGCGTTTGCCGGTGTTTTTGCGTTGGCAATCAATCAATTCTACGATGAGGAAATTTCGTATGGCAAATATATTGAAAAAAAAGCACCGCCATAGAACGACGGATATTCGATGCGATGCGTCTACAGGCACCGCTTCAGATTTCTTTGGAAAGTCGTAAAGTATATATTGGGTTTGTCAAATCGGTTGACTTTGCTGAAATGAAAGCAGGCGATGTTACGATGCTGCCTCTCTATAGTGGATATCGGGATCAAAATACTCAGGAACTGACAATTACGACAAGTTATGAACCCTTGATCGAAGAAATTAGCTCCATGTTATTATCCGAAGATGATTATCTGGATATCGTGTTTCGGATGTCAGAAATTTCAGCTGTCCGTTTTTTCGATGAACACATTCGAGAATATTTTGATTCGGGAAATAGAAGCAACTTAGAATGAAATCCCCGTTTTGTAGAAATTACGGAGTGTTCCAGTCTAAATGGAATGTCGATATCACGCCAAGATGGAAGTCTCTCTTATGCAGTCGAGTCCTGTAAGAGTCGAGAATGAAAGCAAAATCGAATATGCCTCTGAACTCATTTCAGCCCGTTTCATAGGGAAATTGGATTGCAATTGGCGACCGCATGTAACAGCCGTTGCGGCAGTTGGTCTAACCCTAACCGACGGATTGAAGCGATACACAAATTCGAAATATACTCGTGTAAGTATTCACAGCTGACCCCATGAAAGGTTCCCAGCAGAAAGTGTTTGAGATTGGCGATGACGACGTGGATCATCGGCAGCCACTAACCGGTTAGTTGTGGCGGTGGCGGTCGAGCCGCCTGCTGACAGTATTCAGACACGATGTTCAAAGCTGCAAAGATATCGCTGTGAACCTCAGCGGTGGGCTGAAGGCACTGCGTAAACTGTTGAACATGTTGATGATCGACCCGTTCGACTACTGCCACCGCCAGGAAACCCGCACCGTCGCCGCGGCGTTCGACTGCCGCTAGGACCGGAATTTTGCCTGCCGTACTGCCTCATCGCTTGCCCCTGCGTTTGCCGCCGATGAACGCATCATCGACTTCAAGCAAGCCACTGAGCCGATAAGGTTGATCGCGATCGCTTATGGCCTGTCTCAGTTTGCGCAGCATCTGTTTCACACTGGTCCAACTGATGCCAACCATATGCGACATGCGCGTGGCTGAGATTTCATCTTTATCAGAACTCATCAGATGATTGGCTGCGGACCATTTGGGCAATGGCAGTTTCGTGTGCTCGAATACAGTGCCGGCGGTCACCGAGGCTTGATTCGGCACTGGATGCATTGATGAAGGTAGTGACGGCTCAAAATATGGGCTTTAGGTGCCCGCAGCGCGGGCACCTAAAGCCGTTCCGGCCAACGATGTCGTTTCAACTCTTCCAAACAAGCTTCCTGTGTAGAGAAAGTGGAGCACGAATCCACAAAATCAGTCGGTTTCTGCTGAATATCCGTCTCCGGTTTAAGAGGGGATAATTATCTGATTTAATTTGCTTATTTTGACTATAGTCTGCCACACGCTGCAACAAGTTTAGAGGCATGATTTAAATTAGCACCTGGCGCACCGAGTAATGAATAAAAAGAAGTCGGTCACTGAATGATGAAGCGATCCGTTTGGAATGTAGTTCATCGAGTCCTACAGTGTCATTTGTCCTGTTAACTGGATCCGGGCTGTCGGTGCTATTAAGGCTATGAAAGTATTCTTATTTTTTGTAAGAATCCTAATTTGAAATAATATTTAAATATATTAAAACAATAAGTTATATTTCTTATATCAACGACAATCAGACTGATGTGACGATTCTTTCACGGCCTCTACTATCAATTCTCGTACCGAGAGGCAAGAGCACTCGCAACTGACAGCCATTCGCCTTCGATCAACCCGAGGCTGTTGCGATTGCGCCAATTTGCCAGGCTCGCCAGATCATGCTGATGCCCGAGAGGATCAGAACGCCTAATACCAAACGATAGAAGATTGTTTCCTCGATTCGCTTTCGAATTGCCCGTCCGACGATCAATCCGACGACAAGCGGGATGACCGACAGCGTCGACAGTATTGCCAGCCTCACATCCAGTACGCCGACGACAATCAGAATAACAACCCACGGCACGACCGCGCCAATATACAGAAAACTAATGGTATTGACAAACCGATCTTTGTCAAAGATTGAAAGAGAAACGAGATACAGGATGAGCATTGGCCCAAACATGGATGATAGTCCGCCAATCACTCCAGCACTGCTGCAAAATATAATTCCAGCACGTTTTTCCAGCGTTGAAGAAATTGTCATCTTGCGCGGTGACCCCTGAATAAGCGTAAAGCAGATCACCAATACTCCTACCACGATCAACAGCGTCCGCTCGTCAATTTCGGACAGTATCTTCACGCCTATCCAAGTTCCAACCACAAGCGCAATGAATGCTGGCCAGAATCGTTTTACAGTTTCCAATGGCCGGTTCGCATCATAAACCTGCCACAGGTTGGCAACGATAACTGGCGCGGCCATTATCGCGACGGCGTGGTGAGCAGGCAGCGCCAGAGCCATCATCGGTACCGTCAAAAGTGGCGTGCCGATACCCAAAACGCCCTTGATTAATCCCCCGCAAGCCATTGCGAAGGCGCACCAGGCGATCACCCAAAAAGCTAAATCCAGAATCATTCCGGAAGCAAATTATTCATAAGGCGACGAGTCTCCTCATTTGAGGTCATACGAGATCCAGTTACAGTCAAGATTCGCAGGATTTTACCATTCTCAGAGGCAAACTCGCGAAGACATTAACTTGTTAAATCACACAATTCGTCATGGTGAGAGTAGCCGGCATTGAAGAAAAGTTTATTGTGCTGGACGGCATTCTCTAAAAGAGAGCGGTCACTGATGGCTTTTCCACCAAGTTTGTGCTGGCAAGGCAAACGAGAGCATACCAATGCCGGGATAGTCTTTTCGAATTGACAGACAAACGATCCTTGTTGCATTCGATATGAATCAGGATGGCTTTCTCCCAGAATGTTCGTGACGGGAAGAGAACCGTTACTGCTGCAGCAGGATATTCAATTTCAGGAGTCTCAGAGGCAATGTCGGGCCCAATCGTGAGTTGCTCATTAGAATCGATAATGTTGCAGGCTCAGCAAAGCGAATCATTCATACGTCAACAGCAGCGGCTTGAGCGCTCGGTCGAGCAGATGGAGCGGACTTTGAAGCATGAATTGTCGGCAGAACAGATACATCCAGCCCAACTCAAGGTTCTGAGCAGTCTGCAGAATCACTAGTCGGGGCTGATGGTGTTTTTAGAACATCCCCAGGTTGCGCTTGATAATAACTCTGGGGAACGGAAGCTGCGCAACCCAGCGATGCTGCGCAGGAACTGCCGCGGCTCGGGCAGTCACTGGAGCGCTTCGCCGGCAGCACAGATGTTCTCAATCATTCAGAGCGTGCTTTTGTGGGATCTCAATCCCCATCGATGGCTGTATGAATATCTCAGGCGCCTGTGCCGCCATGACTCGATATTGCGGACGCGACTTCAGTTGCAAGAACCTGCAGCGCATTCGCAAACTGATTGCCGCCCATCCTGACAGTTCTAGAACCTGATCTGCTGCGGATGCTGGATCACCGTACGCGACGCTGCACAACAACATAGGGAAAAATGATGTTCGAGCACACGTCACGCACCGCAAAATATCGTCTGGCACACGCAGCGACATCGGCCGCGATGTGCGCGACGCCGGGCTTGGAAATTTGAAAACCTGCCGCAAACAGCAGCTGAGTTTCTGGCATCTTCTAGAAAATCGGTTCAAAGTGCCAGGCGCACCTGATGTGCACATATTTGCCCACACTCGTCAGCCAACTCGAAAATTCGACCGCTCCGACTTGAGGCCCGACAACCGCGCCGCTTCAAGCAATATTTCTGCCAGTTCAAACACCAAATTAGATGTCGTCGCTGTCCAAAGGCAAGTAGGCCAAACCCCAGTTTTGCCTCACTTACGATAGTTTTTTGATTAGTGCGGAACTAGGGCCAGGCTGTTTTTCAAATATCTCCTACAGCATCTGACTGTCATGCGCACTCACCGAAGTCACACTCCATAGGCAATCAAAGTTGTCTCCGGATCTGCCGAAATTTGATTTTTATAACCTAGCAACTTTGTTTGTGCTTCTTCGTTCAACGCGCAACGGTGTCTTTCTAACGCAATTCATGAGGTTGGTTCTGCCAGTCATTCGGCACATGACCTGCAAGATACAGGTATTTGAAATTTTTTGGTGGCTTTAGGTTGATCGGCAATTAGGATCAAAGAATTTTTTGCAAAAGACTGTGTAGCACATTTGTCATCCAGCTCTTAGGATCGTAGGCTGCTCCAACTTGACCGCAGTCAAAAAGCCGCTTCAAGCAAAATAAGCATCAGTTCAGACATGAAGGAAAATGCTGTTGATGCCGGCAAGACGGCAGGCTATACCCTCGCATTGCCCCATTTGCGCGACTTGGCAAATGAACCAAACTGGACAATGACGCTTTGTTCCGCTCAACGCCAATGCGCTGGTCTGCAGTCGATTCCGAAGTCCTGTACGATGTGCTGGTTCATCTGACGGATTAGACCCTGCCTGACAGGTTCGCAGCCGAGAGGGAAGCGCCGATGGATGGCTTGAGCTGATTCCTTCATTGAAACCAAGTCTATGTTGGACATCAGTCTTTGACCTGAATCAATCCAGCAGTTCTAAACTGCCATCGCCGGCGATGATTCTGCAATGATTGTGTCATTTCTGACCTCGGTGCCAACCATCGTGCACTGACTTGGTTCGCGTGGGATCGTCCTGCTTGCAATCGGAGCGCACGTCATGATAAGGTAAACCTTGTTGAAAGCTGCTCACCGAAACTCGGCACAATGACTGCGAACCGCACAGGACGGCCACGGGCGCGGCTGGAAGATGACCGGAAGTCGCGCAGGCAGCTGCGACAGGACTGAGCCGTTTTTGGGGACGCAGGCCCTCCGAAGGCGTGGAGGATTCCTCATCGAATGAGTAATGTAAAATTAGGTTATGAATAAATTTGCGTATGACACGTTAGGAACTTCAAGGGAACTCGAAGCTGCCGGCATGGAGCGTCGTCAAGCGGAAGCGGTAGCGACCGCGATCGCCCGGCGCGAGGGCAATCTTGCGACCAAATCGGATCTCAATTTGTTAAGAACCGAACTCAAGTCGTTAAGAACCGAACTCAAGTCTGATGTCAGTAAAGTCGAGTCCGATATTGCCAAAGTCGAGTCCGACATCAGTTCGCTGAGAGCCAAAGTCGAGTCCGACATCAGTTCGCTGAGAACCGAAGTCAAGTCCGACATCAGTTCGCTGAGAACCGAAGTCAAGTCCGACATCTCGGAGGTCAGGTCGGAAATGAAGGCGCAGTTCAGATGGGCGATTTCAACGCAGGTCATCGCAGCATTTGCAGTCATTACGCTCGTCTACGCGATCGTCCAGTAAGTCATTCCACCGAAAAAAGCAGCAGGCAACCAGCTCAAGCAATCTTTTCAGAAGCAATAAATGCCCATATATTGATCGGAGCATGAAGCTGGGCGATCGGTTCAAAGCACCGATTGTGCCGCGCTGAAGCACATTCGTCATCCAGCTCTTCGAATCATAGGCTGCTCCAACTTGACCGCAGTCAAAAAAGCCGCTTCAAGCAAAATAAGCATCAGTTCAGACATGAAGGAAAATGCTGTTGATGCCGGCAAGACGGCAGGCTATACCCTCGCATTGCCCCATTTGCGCGACTTGGCAAATGAACCAAACTGGACAATGACGCTTTGTTCCGCTCAACGCCAATGCGCTGGTCTGCAGTCGATTCCGAAGTCCTGTACGATGTGCTGGTTCATCTGACGGATTAGACCCTGCCTGACAGGTTCGCAGCCGAGAGGGAAGCGCCGATGGATGGCTTGAGCTGATTCCTTCATTGAAACCAAGTCTATGTTGGACATCAGTCTTTGACCTGAATCAATCCAGCAGTTCTAAACTGCCATCGCCGACGATGATTCTGCAATGATTGTGTCATTTCTGACCTCGGTGCCAACCATCGTGCACTGACTTGGTTCGCGTGGGAACGTCCTGCTTGCAATCGGAGCGCACGTCATGATAAGGTAAACCTTGTTGAAAGCTGCTCACCGAAACTCGGCACAATGACTGCGAACCGCACAAGACGGCCACGGGCGCGGCTGGAAGATGACCGGAAGTCGCGCAGGCAGCTGCGACAGGACTGAGCCGTTTTTGGGGACGCAGGCCCTCCGAAGGCGTGGAGGATTCCTCATCGAATGAGTAATGTAAAATTAGGTTATGAATAAATTTGCGTATGACACGTTAGGAACTTCAAGGGAACTCGAAGCTGCCGGCATGGAACGTCGTCAAGCGGAAGCGGTAGCGACCGCGATCGCCCGGCGCGAGGGCAATCTTGCGACCAAATCGGATCTCAATTTGTTAAGAACCGAACTCAAGTCGTTAAGAACCGAACTCAAGTCTGATGTCAGTAAAGTCGAGTCCAATGTTGCCAAAGTCGAGTCCGATATTGCCAAAGTCGAGTCCGACATCAGTTCGCTGAGAGCCAAAGTCGAGTCCGACATCAGTTCGCTGAGAACCGAAGTCAAGTCCGACATCAGTTCGCTGAGAACCGAAGTCAAGTCCGACATCAGTTCGCTGAGAACCGAAGTCAAGTCCGACATCTCGGAGGTCAGGTCGGAAATGAAGGCGCAGTTCAGATGGGCGATTTCAACGCAGGTCATCGCAGCATTTGCAGTCATTACGCTCGTCTACGCGATCGTCCAGTAAGTCATCCCACCGATAAAAGCAGCAGGAAACCAGCTCAAGCAATCTTTTCAGAAGCAATAAATACCCATATATTGATCGGAGCATGAAGCTGGGCGATCGGTTCAAAGCACCGATTATGCCACACTGAAGCACATTCGTCATCCAGCTCTTCGAATCATAGGCTGCTCCAACTTGACCGCAGTCAAAAAGGCCGCTTCAAGCAAAATAAGCATCAGTTCAAACATGCAAGAAAACGAAGTTGGTGCCGGCAAGACGGCAGGCTATACCCTCGCATTGCCCCATTTGCGCGACTTGGCAAATGAACCAAACTGGACAATGACGCTTTGTTCCGCTCAACGCCAATGCGCTGGTCTGCAGTCGATTCCGAAGTCCTGTACGATGTGCTGGTTCATCTGACGGATTAGACCCTGCCGGACAGGTTCGCAGCCGAGAGGGAAGCGCCGATGGATGGCTTGAGCTGATTCCTTCATTGAAACCAAGTCTATGTTGGACATCAGTCTTTGACCTGAATCAATCCAGCAGTTCTAAACTGCCATCGCCGACGATGATTCTGCAATGATTGTGTCATTTCTGACCTCGGTGCCAACCATCGTGCACTGACTTGGTTCGCGTGGGAACGTCCTGCTTGCAATCGGAGCGCACGTCATGATAAGGTAAACCTTGTTGAAAGCTGCTCACCGAAACTCGGCACAATGACTGCGAACCGCACAGGACGGCCACGGGCGCGGCTGGAAGATGACCGGAAGTCGCGCAGGCAGCTGCGACAGGACTGAGCCGTTTTTGGGGACGCAGGCCCTCCGAAGGCGTGGAGGATTCCTCATCGAATGAGTAATGTAAAATTAGGTTATGAATAAATTTGCGTATGACACGTTAGGAACTTCAAGGGAACTCGAAGCTGCCGGCATGGAACGTCGTCAAGCGGAAGCGGTAGCGACCGCGATCGCCCGGCGCGAGGGCAATCTTGCGACCAAATCGGATCTCAATTTGTTAAGAACCGAACTCAAGTCGTTAAGAACCGAACTCAAGTCTGATATCAGTAAAGTCGAGTCCAATGTTGCCAAAGTCGAGTCCGATATTGCCAAAGTCGAGTCCGATATTGCCAAAGTCGAGTCCGACATCAGTTCGCTGAGAACCGAAGTCAAGTCCGACATCAGTTCGCTGAGAACCGAAGTCAAGTCCGACATCAGTTCGCTGAGAACCGAAGTCAAGTCCGACATCAGTTCGCTGAGAACCGAAGTCAAGTCCGACATCTCGGAGGTCAGGTCGGAAATGAAGGCGCAGTTCAGATGGGCGATTTCAACGCAGGTCATCGCAGCATTTGCAGTCATTACGCTCGTCTACGCGATCGTCCAGTAAGTCATTCCACCGAAAAAAGCAGCAGGCAACCAGCTCAAGCAGTCTTTTCAGAAGCAATAAATGCCCATATATTGATCGGAGCATGAAGCTGGGCGATCGGTTCAAAGCACCGATTGTGCCGCGCTGAAGCACATTCGTCATCCAGCTCTTCGAATCATAGGCTGCTCCAACTTGACCGCAGCCAAAAAGGACGCTTCAAGCAAAATCAGCATCAGTTCAGACATGCAAGAAAACGAAGTTGGTGCCGGCAAGACGGCAGGCTAAACCCCAGAATTGCCCCATTTGCCCCGTTGGCGTTTTCTGATGAACACTAGTTATGAAATAAACGATTGTGAGAGACTCAGACAATGTTTTTGGATTCAGCCAACTCAAAAGTTCCTGAATATCTTCGCAGCGTAACTGCCTCATTCTAAAAAATTGATATTATTTTTGATAGCTGTAATTCATTCTCTCCTCATTCTGAGAATGGAAAGACAATTCTTAATCAAGCATAATTTTTCAAAGGATTTCAGAAATCAGAAACATACTGGATTGAAGAATCGCGCCTAATCGAATTCTTGCGGTCGCTACAGATACAATTGCAAAGGATATCGTTCATCGTTTAAACGAGTAATATTCTGAGTACGCTCAACTGCCGTTACGGCTTGGAGATGAATGCTTACACGAAATTCCAAGCGGAGTGAAGTATTTTTCTCGACGTGCAGGGCAACAGATCAACCAATCTTTCGATCGATTTAGAATCATGTCTGCAGTAAAGAAAAAGGATTACAGCGGATGACCGGCTTTGTCGCGTTACGCTACGACCTCTCGCAACTCATCGGCTCGGGTCATTTGAGGAGAATGATGTCTGTTGGCATGGAGTTGGACAATCGTCAAATTCCATATCGTTTCGTCGGAACTGCTGCATCCGCGGCATTATTCAACGAGTTCAATATTCCGACAGACCGGACGATTCAGATTGACGCAAACGAAGGTGAGGCTGACTGGTTGAGCAAGGCGCCGCGATTCACTCACGTCATCGTTGATGTCTGCCACGAACACAGAAGCAATGCCGGAGAGTTGGTTCGCGACATCAAAAAGGCCGGGACGCATAGAGTAGCTGTGATTGACTCAATAGCACCTGATCATTTTCAGGAAAAAATAGACGGTATTCCAGAACTCGTTGTGACGCCTTACTTGAACGCGGATTTGTTTCGTCCAGCTCCTTCAGCTCAAATTTGGCTGCACGGCAGCAAGTACAGCCTGCTTGATCACGAGTTTCGCAGACGACGGCTGAATTTGACAGACCCTCAAAGGAAGCTGGAAAACAACCTCTTGATTTGTTGTGGTGGCAGCGATCCAGAAAACTTGACCGAACTGATTCTGAATCAGTTGATTCAACAGAACGCTTTGCCGGTGCGAACCACTGTCGTCGTTGGAAACCTTTTTTCTTCCAACAGAAAAAAATCATTGCAGACGCTTGTTGAGAGAACCGAGCTGAACATTGATCTGGCAGATGGAAAGAACGGAATTGGGCATTTCCTTGAAAAATGTACATTTGTAATCGCACGGGTAGGTCTGATTAGTTACGAAGCGGCATGTCTGGGCAAAACCATGATTCTAATTTTGGACCAGACTCGCTACGAGCCTTATCTACGAGGTTTTGAAAGTTCAACACTAGCAAAAGTGTTTTTTATGGATCAGCCGGACGACAAGCGCTCGTTCGAGCAATTCCTGAATAGCTTGGCAGACCGAGAAAAAGTAACACGATACAGTAAATTCAATCAAGTTGGATTCAATGCAGTTGACGGTTTAGGCATCAGCAGATTTCTGAATCGATTTTTGAAGAACTAATCTGGGCAAAAATAATCGAAAACGCGACTGTTTGATTTTGTGAATTTATTCGAATTCAGCTGACGCCTGCTATCGCGAGATGGGTAGAAAACAGCCACTTGCACAGAGAAATAGGCGATTCGGTCAATGTCGAGCCAAACCGTACCGAAAAGCGCTTGTTATACGTACGACAGAGACAGGCAGATGTTTCCCCAATTTCTGACTCTGCAGGAATCATCGCTGCCGCCCCGCTGTACCAAGGAATAGATCCGATCGACGTTGTGGCTGCCTCTTCAATGGAAGCCTGTCACAGATTTCAACGAGTCCGACACCGCTCCGACTGGACGTTCGGTGTGCTTTATAATTTCGTTGCAAGGTCTTCAGTCATTTGACCAAATCTAACGAATACCATTCGTTAATTCAATGTTTTCAAAATACTAGAAGCCGCTTAACGTGACAGTTGCACTGCTTGCTCAGAATGATAAAAGACATCCAGATTGAAGACCGATTCATCGGTGAGAATCATAAAGCACTGCTGATCGCGGAAATGTCTGCAAACCATGACCGAGATTTGAACCAAGCGTTCGAATTGGTTGATCTTGCTGCAGAATGTGGGTGGGACTGTGTGAAATTACAAACCTACGATGCAGATTCACTGACCGTTCCCAGCCAGCACCACAGCATGAAGATTGATCCAGTCTGGGGCAAAGATTACTTGTATGACCTCTACCAAACAGCCTGCATGCCGATGGAATTTCACAAGCCGCTGTTTGAACGCATCAGGGAAAAAGGATTGATGCCTTTTACTTCAGTCTACGACCCAAGAGACATCGATTTTATCGAAAAACTGGATTGTCCAATTTATAAAATCGCCTCTTTTGAGATCACTTTTGATGATCTGCTGGCAGAAGTGGCTCAAACTGGAAAACCAGTCATTCTGTCAACCGGCATGGCTACATTGGATGAAGTCGAACATGCTCTTGAAATCCTGGACAACCACACAAGCGGACCAGTAGTGCTTTTGCATTGCAGTTCCTGTTACCCTGCTCCCGTAGAGTCAGCCAATCTATCTGCGATGATTGCGATGAAAAACAAGTTTGAACGGCATGTAGGATTTTCCGATCATACGATAGGCTCAGTGGTTTCGATTTCTGCCTGTGCCCTGGGCGCAGCTGCGATCGAAAAGCACTATACAAACGACTGTTCTCGGAAAGGTCCCGATCATCGATTTTCCGCTACTGAAGAAGTGATGAAGACAATTTCCGACGCGGCTGCGCAAATTCAGCTGGCTCGAGGAGATGGTGTGAAAAAACCGCATCCAGATGAACTCCAAAACATGTTTGGACGACGGTCGGCATTCGCTTTGTCCGCGCTGCCCGCAGGTCACATTTTGTCTGAAAACGATTTCCGGTTTGTCCGGCCTGGAGTTGGAGTGCCAGCGAATCAGAAACATGCATTATTGGGTAAATCTTTGATTCGGGATGTTGCAGCACTGACCCCAATCACCTACGACGACATCGAATAGAACAGAAAGACGTCAATCAGACGCACAGATGAAATTCTGAAGCAGCAGGTTTCTGCTCGATTCAGAGATCGGTCAGCCGAGCATATAGATTCGGCAGAATATCCGGCAGTGAATGGAATTCCGAATAGACGGCATAGTTCCCTTCGCCAAACAGATGCTTGAGATAACGAGGTCCGTGTTGATCAATAGTCAGCCCGAAGCATTTGATGCCAGTCATTCTCAGCTCAAGCAGCGCTTTGCGAGTATCTTCCAAGGCATATTTGCCTTCGTAGCGGTCGGTAGGATCGTTCGGCTTCCCGTCGCTCAGAATCAGCAGCAGCTTTTGGCGGGAACTGCGCTTCTGAAGCTTCACACCCAAATGTCGAATCACAGGTCCAATCCGAGTATAGTTTCGGGGTTTGACTCTTAGAAGATTCCGTTGTACGGATTGATCGTAGGGGGCATCAAAGGTTTTAATGCGGTCACATCGAATCCGTAACCGACTGTCACTGGAAAAACTGTACATCGCAAATTCGTCGCCTGCCGCATCAAACACTTGAGCTAAAACAGCCAGCGACTGCTTCGCAACATCAATCACTCTTCGATGACTCACCCAAGCTTCGGTAGAGCGCGATGCATCCATGAGCACGATAACCGACAGGTCTCGGTAATCTCGCACCAATTCACGATAGAATTTTGAACTCTGCCGACCGAATCCTTTGCGGTCGCCTACGCCAGTTACGTAAACATCAATATCCAACTCTTGTGCGTCCTCTAATTGCCGTTTCCACTTCGTTTCCTGCCTCAGTGTCATAAAGCGTCTTTGTACGCGGCGAACAATTTCGGTAAACTGGGCATCAAGTTCCGTAGCATAGCTTCCCTTGAGCTTGTACTCGGTCAGGCGGCACCAGTTTTTCAAATACGACTGCGTCGAGTAATTCCATTCTGGATATGTAAATTGATCCTGAGTGGCTGCAAGACCTTTTTTGACATCCGGCACTAATTCGGGATCAAATTCAGCTTGAGGTTCCAGTTGCTCAGGCGCCAATGATTGAGGCTTTTTGCTGCTGCGCCACCATGGAAAGCGAATCTTCTTGACATTCGGAGTGCGGAACGACCAAAGCGGCACATGCAGAAATGGAACGGTTACATCCTGCCACTCGGTTTCTGGAATCACCTTTTCACCGCTCAATGCCTGCTGCATCATTCGCGACAGTGACTGACTGACCTCAATGGACTGATCTCCAAGTGCGTATCGAAAAGCTGCTTCCAGCTGCAGTGAACGATTTCTCTTTGTTGAACCTGGATCAGAAAAGGCAATTTGACGCTGAGCGACTTCATGCTGGCACAGTCGTTGATATCGGTCTGAAAGTCGAGGAAATGACTGAAGAATTCTTGCCGAAGTCTTCACTCCATGCAGCAGATGTCTGACGCCAGGGCACAATGATGAATACTCGGAATTTGGTTCTTCAACAGCCAAGAATGCTGCCAGCCAGTAATAGAGCTCTCGATTGAGTTCGCGCGTGCGATATCTATTGATGCGCTTTGGTAGATGTATCATCCCAGGTTCTGACCACGCCTGAAGGTCAAGTCCTGCATGCGTAGACAGCTTTGACGTTGCGTCATATTGTGACGCTTTCGCCAGCCCCCGATCCAATTCTCCGCCCAGAGCATGGTAGTACAGTTCCAGGCTTCGCCACAGTTCCTTGCCAATTACTGCTGACTGAGGGTGTCGGAGCCGCCCCGCGAGTCCAAACAGCAGGCCGTACCAAATTACGGCGATGCCGTGAAAAATATATCGATTCTTCAAAAGTAAGTTTTCACTATCTCGATCAATCCTTCCCGAATGATCAAATCATCCGTTAATGGGTCGATCAATGCAGCTTCACAGGCATGTTTTGGATTCATTCCGTCATGAATGAGATGGGATGCGTGCACAAGCAATCGCGTGGATGCAGTTTCCTCTATGTCGTGACCTTCGACATCGCGCAGACGTCGACCTAACTCAACCAGCTTTACCGCAGTCTTCCTGTCAATTCCCGATTCGGACATCAAGATCTGGACTTCCTGATGAAACTCGGGAAAACCAAAGGTTAGTGACACGAATCTTTGCCGCGTGCTCTGCTTTAGATTTTTGAACAGATTTTGATAACCGGGGTTGAACGAGACAACGAGCATGAACTCTGGAGTTGCCTTAAGGGTTTCACCGGTCCTGTCCAGATACATCGTCCTGCGATCATCACAAAGAGAGTGCAGCACGACCGTTGTGTCTTTTCTCGCTTCGACGATTTCATCCAAATAGCAGATTCCGCCCTCGCGAACAGCTCTCGTCAACGGACCATCCTGCCATACAGTCTGATCATTCTTGATCAAATAACGACCTACCAAATCTGAAACAGACATCTCATCATGACAGGCGACCGTATACAGCGTTCGCTCCAGCATAGCTGCCATGTGTCGGACAAATCTTGTTTTTCCACAGCCAGTTGGACCTTTCAGCAAGACCGCAAGGCCTCTTCTATATGCAGACTGAAAAATTTCGACTTCATTTCCCTGTCGAAAATAAACTGGTATCTGTGAATTATTCATGCTCAAAAAATAATATTTTATGCATCTGAACTTGTTTCAGCCAAAATCATAGGGAAATTGGTTGGTGATTGGCGGTCGCATGCAACAGCCGTTGTGGCAGTTGGAATTGCCACAAACGACAATCGAAACGATAAACAAATTCGTAATTGCACTCGTGCTGGCAATGACCGCTGACGGCGTGATGTTCCCAGCAGGAAACGTTTGAGATTGCCGATGACGATGTGTATCATTGGCAACCAATGAGCGGCTTGTCGCGGCGGTGTCACACGAGCTTCCTGCTGACAGTGTTCAGACACGATGTTCAAAGCGACAAAGGCGTCGCTGCGAACCATTTCGGCAGCGGCCGCCAAATCCAAAAGAATCTATCGTTGCCTGAACCAGATATGGGAAACAGCCTGTTCTGCCACAATCGAAATGCCGAAAGGAATCAGAACTTCGCTAAATGACTTTAAATCCGAAACTTCGATTCGGATTTGAATTTGCTTTATCGGCATTTTCCTTCGCAGTGCCCGAATTTCTACCCTCGTAGAAAGAAGATCAGCTAGTTACGGACCATACCCTATGAACTCAAGTAAGCTTCCAATCTCCTCTTCTTGACTTCGAATGACTTGGGCCAGCAGATCATTCGCTGAAACTACGGCCGTTAGTTCTCCGTCATTAACAACGGGAAGATGACGAAAACCTTTGCTTACAACTATTTTCATACAATCATCAATGCTGTCGTCCGAATTTACAGTTATCACTTTCTCAGTCATGACTTCAGAGATTGGTGTATTTTTTGGGTCACGTCCAAGTAGTCCTACTCGGCGAGCATAATCTCTCTCGCTGAAAATTCCGACGAGTTCTCCTGATTTAACTACTGGTACAACTCCGATGTTCCTTTCGGTAAATACATTCAACGCATCAAAGACTGTATCATCAGGAGAAACCGTCCAAACGGTACTGCCAGTCCGAAGTATGGTTGAAATCGGTAACATATTTCACCCCCTTAATGATCTATGAGTCTGCCTGCCAGGATCTTTCACACAATTCTGTCATAAACTAATTTACGTCAACTTTGGTCCACTACTAAACACTCATTCTCCGACCTATCGGATTTTCGTTGGCTCAATTTTGAGGCAAACCCTGACCTAAATTTAATGTATCCCCTCGTGAGGCGTTGATGGAAAGCCAAACTACGTTAAAAATATTTTGCATGACAGTTCTGATTATAACCTTGTATCGAATTGAAAAAAATACGTCCATAGTATCTTAAACCTCCCAACTTCATCGAAAACAGCATCGTACGATTATGCAGTTCATGAATTGAAAATGCCTTTTATAGTCATATAAGTACGGTAGTTGGCATGCACTTGGAATATTTTTGTAGGAGGACCTCAGCATTGTGAAGGAGTTATTTTCACAATTCATAACTCGTTGATATGCTATTGAATATTCGAGAGTTAATTTTGGAAATTCTAAACTTGGGTTGACGGCCCAAGAGATTTAGAACATACTTTCTATTGTAGATGAATTGGAATGAAAGGTAGAAATTGTTGGCAAAGAATGCATCTGAACACGCTGAAAGAAACTGAATCTCTCTACTGGATCCGGCTCAAAAATTCCCCGATGAAAAATCCGCGAGGAAGTGGCGTGAAGGCATCCTTTGGCCGGAAGACTGATTCTATCCAAACTGCAAGAGTAAGAACACTCACGAATGCTCACACGCGAAGAAGACTTGCCGGTGCTGTGATTTTCTCAGGTATTTCAGTGTCAGAACCGGAACGGTCATGTCGGGATGTCCTATTCCGCCATTAAAGTGGGTGTATGCCAGTCTATCTCGATCTGACTTTGCTCAAAGACATTTCGAGCATGAAACTGCAACGCGATCCTGACTTCAGTCAGAACTCCGCGTGGTTCATGCAGCAGAGAATCCGCGAAGCGTTTGCCGAAAAGGACATAGATGCGCTACTGTCAGGAACTGTTGAAGTGGATGAGACATACATTGGCGGTTTGGAAAAGAACAAGCATGAGTACAAGAAACTAAACGCGCACCGTGGTGGAACGGGCAAATCAATTGTCGTCGGTGTGAAAGAACGGGAACTGAAGAAAGTTAAGGCTCGGGTCATTGACAATTCTCGGAAACTTACGCTTCAGAGTTATATAGATGAGAACGTAGAAGAGGGACCGAAAGTTTACACAGAGGCAGTTGCGCTGTACAAGCGTTTCATGCACCTTTGGGAGTTGACTGAATTCAAAAAAAATTGTCTGAATCTCTCGCCAGCGTTCATTTGATGATTTATTTTACGAATTTCCAAGCATTTGCCCCGTCAATTGCAATCGAACCGATGCGAATGGCCTTGAGCAGCTGGTAAAAACAGGCGGCTGCAGCCATTTCTCGGACTTCAATTTCCAGCTGCCTGCAGTTGATGTCCTGCCAAGGCTGCAACTCGCTTGCCGCGGTGCAAATCGCACTCAACGGCAATGCGGTGGAAGTGCTCGACCAATGCAAATAAAATCATCCCAATTTGATATCCTCAAGAATTAGCCTGCTCGGTTTGGGACGAGTAGTTACACTACTTTCAAAGCTCGGGCAGGTCAATCCATGAAGTCAAAAAAACTCAAATTCTCAAGGTTTATTTTCGGTTAGAGTCAAAATTACTTTGTTCGGTTGGGAAAAGTTCACGCAATTCACGGATTTCGATCATTTGGGAATGATCATCAACAAGCAGATGCAAGATGACGAATTACGGACATTGTTACAGCGAATATGTACCCACAATAGGTGCGCTATTGGCCGTTATGGCAGTTGGTCTTGCCATAATTGACGATTAAATCAACAAACACATTCGTAAATGCACTTATGTAAGCATCTACGGCTGACATCATGATTAGTTCCCAGCCGGAAACGCTTGAAATAGCAGCTGACGATGTGCATCATCGGCACCCGTTGACTGGCTTGTAGTGGCGATGGCTATGTCACTCGAACCCCGCTACTTACAGTTTTTAGACACGATGTTCAATGCTGCAGAGACGTCACTGCGAACTATTTGGTGGAGTCGATCTGGTGTGCTTGAATACGGTACCTGCGGTCACCGAGGCCTGTTTCTGCACTGGGTGCATTGATGAAGGTAATAACGAGTCAATATCTGAGCTTGATCTTGCCCGCAGCGCGGACACTCGAAACCGTCTAGCCAATGGTGATGTAACAACTCTTCCAAATAAGCATCTTGTGTGGAGAAAATGGAGCACCAAATCCCCAAATTAGTCGGTATCCGCTACATATCCGTTTCCTGTATGTGGGGATGTAAATATTTATTTTTATTTGGTATTTATCAAATTTATTTTACTGCAGGCTGAAACAAGTTCAGAGGCGTATAATATTTTTAACGTTGATATACTGCAAGTGATTCAACGATAGTTTTTTTCGACCATCAACTCCATACCTCATGATACGCCTGCTGTTTCGACTGCTCGTTCAGCGAATTAGAGAGCATCGTTCCAACCGCACTACACTTAGGCAGCAAAGAGCGAAGGATGCACAGGTTTCCAGAAAGCGAATTCGCCTCCGAATTTGGATGACCGCAGGAGCAGCTGCGGCAATTGCCGCAGCGTTCGCGATCGGCCTGCGAATCCAGAATGAATTTGTTCTGCACGAATCCAATCCTGAACTCGCCCAGCTGTCAGTTACCGTTGACACGATCAACAACCCACCTTACGTCGTTTATCTTGAACCTTTGCAGCCTCCATTCAATATCGTCCCTGAACATAGAAACGTTAGCCGAATTTTGATCAAGAATGGTCAATTTATGCCGACCTTGCAGTTGCTGCCAGCAGGAAGCACTCTGGAAATTGAGAATCAGGATTCATATCTGCACAACGCCCACGTTACCGATGGAGAGAATACTGTTTTTAATGTTGCAACACCTTTGAAAAGCGTGACTGTAAGCAAGACTGTAACGGCAACAGGAATGCTGAGCGTACGCTGCGATCTTCATCCTTCAATGCATAGCTGGATTTTTGTGCCGCCGAATCCACACTTTGCGGTATTGCAGGAGCCGGACACTCTGACTTGGCAGAATATCCAACCTGGAAAATATTATCTGCGCGTTTGGAACGTCGGTGTCATTTCCCATTCTATCCCGGTCATTCTGTCACCAGGTTCCAATAAATCGGTAGACATCAGTTCATAGTTTTGAAAACATGATTTTACCTTGCATAAGGATGATAGGACAGCAGAAGCAAGTTAAGGGCACATCTATATGTTCTGAAGGCAGTTGCGCTGTTTGATTCGACTGAGTAAATCTAGGTGTGGAAATTAAATTTACCAAGAAAAACGCAGTTTCCTGCGATTTTCTGAGTCATCTGCTGGTTTTCAAGTCGATTCCACCCCAGTCGGCAAAAAGTGTCCAACCGGGCACCCGAAGTTAGTCTGTAACTTATTATCAATACGTTACGTTTGACATTCACCAGCTATTTTAAGATCATTCAAGGCAATGATATTCAACACATCAGAACATCCGCAGGGTGCTTCATATACCTGAAAACAATTCAAATTTTTGCTTGGGAAATTGATGACATGCTGGAACTCCAGCGTTCGTTACTGATTCTCGAGCACCTGCCGTACCAAGAAATTGTCGCATAACTGAGTCTCGGCGCGGCCGCAACGACTGTTAAATCCGAGCCCTGTTCCAGACTATGATCGCAGGCGTCGCGTTCGGGCGTGACTCAGTTAATTCCCTGCTGCGGGAACTGGCTCGAAACATGCAGCTGGCACAGCTTTGCGGCTTCAACCCACTGCCAATGCAGAGCCCGCCGAAACAAACGCTGCAATACGATGAGCAAGGTCAGGCGCAGAGCGTCGCCGAACAAATCCAGCCGCTTCGTTTCTCATTGCCTAGCACATAGAAATTTTCACGTATTCTAAAACAGCTGTTCAAGTTGGAAGCCGACACCGGCTTGGTCTTCAAGATGATCGTCACGCTGCGCCATCAGCTCATGGCAGAAGTGCTGGATTTCGGTCGTTGTCTGGGGTACGACGGCAAAGAATTGCCTTCTCATTCCACCGGCAGAATTCTCGCTGCCAACGGTCGCAGAAGGCTGCCAGAATCAGCCGGACGTTGGAGCTCAAATTGGCATTTTATACAAACTGGTAGATTTGAAGAACAGAGAAAACCGGATATGCGACGTTGCGAATAATTTCGTTGAATACCATGGGTAATTACGCAAGCTCAAATTCATGACGAAATCGATGTTTGGAAAAACAAACGAAGTAATGAAGAAAACGTGTTACTTTGGTACAAGGAAGATTGGTCGTGTTGGCTGAACGCAAAACGTATTGGCTGTTTAAAACTGCTTATTGCACTACACAAACTAACCGAATAAGGCAACTACGGCGAGAGCGCGACAAGTTCTTTTTGGAGGCATCATGCTGAGGAAGCTGAGGCCACCCATGGATTTTCGTGGACGGCCTCGAATGCTCTTTCTACACATGGCAGATGAGACAACTAATATGTATACATAATTCCAACGTAAAATGTCAAAAATTTTTCATGCTGTGCAACATTTTTATTGTGGTATTGTCGGTTCATTGTAATGGTCTATAGGCAAGAAAATTTCGATGAAAGGTCAATTTGGTTTGTCGCGCAAGATGTTGTTGTGCAAGATGCGACAAGAATCTGCTACGACGGCGTGCGCGGTTTTGTGATCGGGATGAGCAGTGCGTGCCTGCTTTTGAAGTACTGATATTGGGCAAACAGGTCCAAGGTGAGAAAGAACTGCATGCGCCGGTGGCACCGATTTCGGGACTGTTTCCAAAGCGCATAGAGCCGAGCATACAACTCCATGGAATAAGAAGGCGATCAGATTCATCGACAAGCAAAGAGTTCGAAAAACCGGCTACGACAGGGCCGAAATTATGTTCGATATGGCAGCTCTCTTTTTCCCGTAGATTGAAAGCCTCATTTTCGATCTTCCAGCGAGTGTGTCCGCAGTCAACAACAGTCGGCAGTCGCTCCAACGGTAGCGATATTCTCTTTAGCTCGCTGCGTCCCGGGGTCTTGTGAATTTGCCGCCGGCTCAGCGACTTTACGACGTCTAGTAGTCGAACAGTATTTTGTGGTCGTTTATCTTGACGCGGAAGATGAAGTTAGCATCGGCAGCAAGAACTTTCCTTCCCATCGGCTGCTTGGCATAAGTCGTCGCCGAGAAAAATGGGACTCAGCTCGGCGTAGTGCTCTGCATTGTCAACCAGCGGTAGGCGGCTTCGGTTTCGCAGCCTTGCTTTTTGTCTCCGTCCTGCAGCGAGATGAACTCCGGTCGCAGCGGCAATGCGTAGAGATGACCTGGCCCGCCAGCACGCTGTAATAATATTCGGCTTATTGATCTTCTTGCCTATGTTTCTCAGCCGGTACCGACACTGGGGACAGTACACTTTGCGGGAGTTGTGGAATTCGCTGCCGCCAAACGTTACTAGGGGTATGTCCGTCGAGTGCCTGATGTTGTTTGATACTCTCCAGTGCAATGTTAAAACTCGGTACACCACGGTGCAGTCAATCCGGTCCGACTGGTTGCGGTTGGTCTCTCAGGCCCGATGAATCGATTGGGATTAGGAGCAGCGCAGACAGAATTTGCATAGGATCATTGGGCTGAGTCGGTTTTTGATTCGGGTCAGGTTTCGCTGTGCCAAACTGGTGTCGGCGGTGCTGGATAGGTGTCGGCGTCGGGTGGCGTCGGATTTTCAAAATCGCGATGGAAATTGACCGTATGTGGTGGAAATTCTTATTCATGCGGGTTATGCCGAGACTTCGTTTCGGGTACCGAACTGGCGCATTGTCAGCCGACTACGATTCGTCTGAAATTGTTGAAAATCGGTGCCATTGTGAATCGCTCCACACGCCGATTGCATGTGACCTTGCCAACGCCTCTCCCAATCAACACCTGTTTATTCATCTTTGGCGGTAGCTGAAGGTCCGCCTGACAGAGCTCGTTTCAAGCCTGACTTTGAGTGAACAAGGGGGGCTGACAGCATTGACAGGACGACTGTCGCTCGATTGCAGCAATGCTTTCGACGGACTGCGGCCAAAGAGCCCACAAATTGAACTTAAATCATGTAATTGGCCATGAAACTACGTCATCTTTCTCGGAATGACCCGTATTGAGACCAGCCAGCGACTCAGTGAGCTAATTTGCATGTCGAACAATAATCTTATGTAAGTCAAGGGCTGGTGGGTTTAATACACCGCCCTAGGTGCTGCCAACCGGAGCGACAGTTGGTGTGTGGGTTTCGCACCCACTGAACAGAAGCGCCTTTCCTCGGCGCACGAAGAATACGGGTTAGGGAAGAAAATCTCCGATTTGATCTGCATGATCTTTTGTGATTTTGTACCGAATCAATTGACGAAATTTACGGCCACCATAGCCCCGCTGACCAATAGAACAACTCCAACGGTACGTTGCATGACATCGGCAGAAATCCTGTGTGCAATAACCGCACCGATCAAAACTCCCACAGATAATCCGATCGCAATTGGTGCAGCCAGTGACCAGGCAATCGTCCCATGAATCAGATGACCCAGCGTTGCAAATGAAGTTATCGGCATCAGAATCGCCATGCTTAATCCAACCGCAACCATAACAGGAAAATCAAGCAGCAATAAAGACGGGATAAGCAGCAGCGGACCGCCTGTACCGCTCACAGAAGACCCGTAACCTACAAGAAATCCTAAAATCAGGAGCGCAAAATTTGGAACCTTTTCAAAACTGCTTTCCTTTGGATGACTCGGTGCAGATAAAAGCGCCCGAATTCCAGAAACAACAACGAGTGCGAAAACAATGATTTCCAAGGTCAGTGAAGACAAAGCCAGCACGGTGATGGAACCCAGATATGCGCCTGGCGCTGCTCCAATAATAAGGTAAACCGCCTTGTCCCAGCGAATTGAGCCTCGACTTGCATAGGAGTAGACTGCGAACACCATGCTGATTGCGAAACCCGCCATGCAGGCTGGAATCACAGTGTGGATGTCAATGCCGGTAACGTAAACTGAAAACGGAATAATCAGGATTCCACCAACACCACAGATTCCGATCAGCACCCCGATAAAGAAACTAAATGCCGCAACACCGCTAAATAAAATAGCGGTGATCGTTATCATGTCTAAATTTTCAAGCGGGGCGAAAATTCAGATTTCAGTCATGGATTGAAATCTGAAAATCTTCAGATCGAGAAAGAAGATCCGCAGCCGCATGTAGCGGATGCATTGGGGTTGCTTATGAAAAATCTAGCTCCGATCAGGTCGTCGATGTAATCAACTTGAGATCCCATCAAATATTGAATGCTGAGTGAATCAACAAGGAGGGTAATGCCATTCTGTTCAACCAGAACATCATCATCCTGCTGTTCCTTTTCCAACTGAAAGCCATATTGAAAACCGGAGCATCCGCCTCCTTCGACGTAGACTCTCAATCCAAGATCAGAGTCAGACATCAGCTTACCGACGCGTTTGGCTGCATTTGCAGAAATAGTGATGTATGAAAAATCTTCCATAAAGGGGTCCTGAAACTGGTCTAATTTGGCGAATTCGATATCAGCTAGCTTATATAGAACATTGATTTCAAAAATCAAGATTAATTCTATGCGAGATATTTTTGCTTCTTCTCGAATCAATAACCATTCAGTGTACGCCAAGCTGGGCAAAACTTCAACCAAATCGGCCGGTTGACTTCGCCGATAGAGCGCATGACCAATAACAGATTGAATGACTGAGATTCTTTACAGCTGGCTGGGGAACCAGGATTCGAACCTGGATTGACGGGGTCAGAGCCCGTTGTCTTGCCGTTAGACGATCCCCCAGCGCGTAATCTCCGACCAAGCATTCCTGCAGAATGCCAAGCGAAGGTATTTATCGTTTGGAATACTGAGGTCTTTTTCTAGCCTTGTGCAATCCAACTTTCTTTCGTTCTACTTCTCGTGCATCTCGAGTGAGAAAACCACCCTTTCGAAGAACTGACCGGTTGGATTCATCGTAGTTCACCAGAGCGCGGGCAATGCCGAGCTGAATTGCACCCGCCTGGCCGCTTGGCCCCCCACCCGATACGACGACCCGCACGTCAATTGAGTCCAGCATTCCGAGCTGAACGAGGGGTTGACGAACGATCATTCGCGCGGTCTCTCGCCCAAAGTAGTCTTCAATCAGCCGATTGTTGGCGACAATTTCTCCGGTGCCGCGCTTCAGATATACTCGGGCCGTGGCTGATTTTCTGCGACCTGTACCGTAGTACGTTTGATTAGCTTCTGCCATATTGCTTCTTTAAAAATTTAGTGGTTTGGGCGACTGGGCTTGATGTGGTTGTTCAGGACCAGCATAAACTTTCAACTTGGACATCATTGCGCGGCCTAACGGGCCTTTTGGCATCATGCCTCCCACTGCTTTTTCAATGATGCGCGTCGGATGGGTCTTGCGCATTTCTGCTACGGGGATGGTTTTCAAGCCGCCAGGCCGACCTGAATGCCGATGGTACACTTTCGAATTTTCCTTATTGCCTGTCAGAATGACCCGTTCTGCATTGATCACTACGATGTAGTCACCCGTATCAACATGCGGCGTATAAATCGGTTTATGCTTGCCGCGTAGAATTTTTGCAATTTCGGATGCCAGTCGACCCAACACTTTGTCAGATGCGTCAACGAGAAACCACTCGCGCTGCACTTCGCTGGCTTTGGCTGACATTGTCTTCATGATTTGTCCTCAACGATCAAAAGCAAGCCTGGAGCAATTGATCCAAGCTCACACTCGTAAATATGTCCTCTGCCTGCTCACCTTCCAATCAAACATTGAACTGTTTCCAATGCATCACTGATTTAAACTGAAAGCAATTGTACTTTCGAAACGGCTTCAACGGTTTTTAACAAGCATTCAAAAGAGTCGCAATTATATGATATGTGCGATACCGTACCAGCAAAAAGTTCACTTCGTGTCGCTTGCGCTTGTCGCCGCCAACTGTCATCGGCTCGGCGCCTTGTGTCAAGAACGCGAGCGTAAAAAACTTCGCCGCCGTGCGGCCTGACCCTATCTGAAACCGACTTTGGGCTGCACCGAGAGCGCAGCGACAGGGAGGAGTGTATCCGCGATCGGAGATTTCGCTGAGGTGCGAGGTGCACCCCTGGAATTTCTCCAAACTTGAACAAAATTACAATTTTAATCGGCTATCAAGTTAATTTTTCTTAAAATTTTTCACTTGAGGTTAGTCAGTCTCGGTAAACGGCATAAGCCAAACGTTTCTGGAACTGGTTTCATACACTCACTTCACAAAGCAGCATTTAATACAATTCAGAAAAACTTAAACCAAAAGTGCTTTTTTTTGTAAATTCGGTGTTTCACTTTAGGCTTTCTGACTCGTTTTGCTCTCAAAATCAACCGACTGCGCTGTCTGATGTGAAACAGAAATTGATGCTGCCGCCACTGTTCGCAATCTGCCACGGCAGGGGCGTTTTATCGCAGCCAAGAAGCTGCTTGGTTTGACGCTGTTGGCAGCTTTAACCACAATGTTTCTTTGGAGCGCATCATGAATGAATTTGGTTTTCTTACTTACCGTTAAAATGAGCTCAGATTGGTTGCACCGAAACCTTTTTCTGCATGACGAAAACTGCAAGACGAACTGGATTCAACTGACAGAATGAATGATCCGATCATCCAATATTACAAGTCTCGACTGGAGCGGTTTGGTGACAGCCCTGAAGCGGTTGATTGGCGTGATGAACTGACGCAGGTCAATCGGTTCAGGTTATTGTCCAGCATTTCGTCGAACATGAACTCTGTTCTTGATGTAGGCTGTGGTCTGGCGCATTTTTATTCGTTCCTGCGTTTGAAGGGGTTTCAAGGAAAATATCTCGGACTGGATATTCTTAAGGAGTTCGTAGATTTGTCGAACCGGACAGTCGCAAAGGACCCTCTGGCGGAGGTTCAATTCTTTGATGCGAGCCTTAAGGCGGGAAACAGCATCAGCTTCCCAACTGGATTCGAGTACGGGTTCGTCTCGGGGATGTTCAATAATCAGCGTGACAATGTAGAATGTTTCATGTATGACGTCATTGAGCGGCTTTGGGAGGCATGTGAGAAAGGAATTGCATTCAACGTTCTCTCGAAGTTCGTTGAGTACGAAGATTCTGAACTTTATTACGCAGACCCAGTCAAGGTGTTTCTATTCCTAAAGCAAGAACTGAAAGCTCACGTAGTTATGTATCATGATTACGTACTGTCACCAGATGGTTTTCCCTACGAAGTTACATTTCATGTAAGAAAAGAACCTTTACTAGCTGAACGACTGGTTCGAACTTCTTCCGATTAGCGATGCCAAACAAAGAGCGAGAACCAAATATGGAAAAGCATTCAACCATGCTTTGGACAGGCGGCACAGATTCAGTCGGGTCTCAAATCGTTCCCGTGACTTTGAGACGTTATGAACCATCGCGTCGTTTTATCCACTCCCGCCACGACATGAAACAGTGGAAGTCGGCGGACAATTTCAAAGTGAATTTTCGAATTCATTTCTTTATCGATGATGTTCGCTCGGGATAAAAATCGACTCTGCCGCACATTGACGGCGTCAGACACATTTGCTGCCTCCGCAAAGCATGTTCGTCTGTGTGGTACATCCGTTGATTTCGCCGACCTTGAACGCGGCACCTGCTGCTTGGGCCCAGATTTGCTCGGACACAAGCTTCAGCACGCCAACACAGACAACTGCCGGTCAGAGATTTCAGTTCCTGCTCATTATGCGGGAGAAAGTGCCGGAATTCTGTCGATTCTTGCACCGACAGCCGAGTAGAACGCAGACAGACTCATATTCAGCATCAAAATGTTCCGTCGGTTCAATCCCAAGTTGTTTTTTCAAGACGTCAGACTGTACAACCGTCTGCTGAGCTATGTCCTCGTCTACAAATGGCATTTCTTTTTGGGGCTTGCGTTCGTCGCACTATTTTCTCTGACCATACCTGCGATCGCAATGCTGATGAAACCATTGCTCGACGGGAGCTTTGTCGAGCGTGATCCGGTCTATATCTTTTGGACTCCATTGATCTTGATTCTGCTGTTCGCCATTCGAGGAACTGCGGGATACCTCAATGGAGTTTGTTTGAATTGGGTGATGGGATATGTAGTGTACGACATTCAAACTGAAATGATCAAACGCTCCCTGCATCTGCCAAAAACCTTTTTTGACCAACACCCTGCTGCTCAGGTGATGGCAAGAATTACTGCCGACGTAAACGAACTGACCGACGCCGCAAGTCATGTATTGATTACGGTAATACGAGAATCATTGACGATTATTGGATTGCTCATCTGGATCTTCATACTTGATTGGGTTTTAAGTCTTACTCTCATCATCGCAGCTCCACTGATCGCGATGCTGGTTAGATTTGTCGCCAGGAGACTGCGAATTCTTCATCGTAAATCCATGCAGCTCGGAGCGAAATTCCTGCAGCACCTGCAGGAAGTAACGACCTACAATCAGCTGGTCAAATTAAATCAGACCGAAGACTATGAAAGTCAGCGGCTTTCCGACTACGCCAACCAACTCAGACAACTGAAATTAAAACAGGCGATCGCGAACGAAATTACGATTCCGATCGCGGAACTGATCACGACAGTCGTCATTGCTGGGGTTGTTTATCTCAGTCTGATACGTGATTGGAGCGAACCCATCACAGTCGGGGGATTTGTCTCGTATATGGCGGCTTTAGCATTGATTTCGAGTGCAATTAAACGCCTTCTGAGAATTAATGAAACCTTGCAGAAAGGCTTGGTTGCTTCTGAAAGAGTGTTTTATCTCATAGACCAGCAGCCAGAACGTGAAAGTGGAGCCAAAACCTCCGACATCCAAGGTTTTCGAGGATCAATTGAATTCAAAAATGTGACCTTCAATTACCAGGGCTCGGAAATCAGCTCTCTTAACAATCTTTCACTGAAAATCAAATCACAGCAGACGATTGCTTTGATCGGCTCGTCGGGAAGTGGAAAAAGCACGCTTGCATCCCTTATTCCTCGTTTATACGAAATCGAAAGCGGCCAACTTCTGATTGATGATGTGGATACGCGCGAATATAAGATTTCGGAGCTTCGCAAATTAATTGCTTTTGTGAGTCAGGATATTTTTCTGCTGGACGACACCATTGAAGCGAATATCGCATATGGAAACCTGAACGGTGCGAAATTAGAGCAAATTAGGTTGGCTGCTGAATTTGCGAACGCACTTGATTTCATCGAAGATCTGCCGGATGGTTTCAATACGATCGTGGGCGAAAGAGGAATTCGGCTGTCGGGAGGACAGAAACAAAGAATTGCGATTGCCAGAGCACTGATCAAAAATGCACCCATTCTAATCCTGGATGAAGCAACTTCAAACTTAGATACGAGTTCGGAGTTTCACGTACGGCAGGCTCTGCAGGTTTTGGGTGCGGGCAGAACAGTCATTATCGTTGCTCATCGCCTGTCATCGATTGAGCACGTCAGACGAATCGTCGTGCTGCACAAAGGACAAGTTGCTGAGGACGGGTCTCATAGACAGCTGATGGCGCTGAAGGGACGCTACCATCATCTCTACACCATCTTTCAGGAAGTCGAGCAGGAGGCTTCCTGAAAATCCGCCAAAGTTGCCCAATGCGATTATTCAAAACTCGTTTACTTGCGTCTGCGCCAATTGTTGAATCCCTGCAGATAACGAAGTGTTCGTTCCGAAACCTGCTTTTTCTTCCAGTTTCCAGCCACAAATCGAGCCGACTCAGCCATGGTGGGGTAGATATGTATGGTGCCAAGGACCTTGTTCAGCCCCAATCCGTTCTGCATCGCCAATATAAATTCTGTAATCAGATCTCCTGCGTGCTCGCCGGCGATGGTCACTCCTAAAATCTTATCCTTTCCAGGAGGAGTCAGCACTTTGATTTCACCGCGGGTTTCATTGTCGGCGATCGCCCGCGACAGATCTTTGAAGTCGTACAAAGTAACTTCATAATCAATTCCTTTTTCTTTTGCTTCCATTTCATTGAGACCCACTCTTGCAACTTCGGGTTCGGTAAAGGTGGCCCAGGGAATCACGGAATAGTCGACTCGACGTCGATAAAATGGACGAAGCAGGGCATTGGTAGCGGCCGATGTTGCCTGATGTGCGCCAAAGTGGGTGAACTGATACGGGCCAGCCACGTCTCCAACCGCGTAAATGTTCGGAAAATTGGTCTCAAGGAATTCATTGATGGCGATTGTTCCGCGCTTGGTCAGCTCAATGCCTAGGTTTTCAATGCCGTATCCCTCAATTCGAGCCTTACGTCCCACTGCAACCAACAGCTGATCGAATTCAATCGGAACATTCTCACCATTGAAATGACACATTAGAATCTTCGAACCATTCTCAACGATCACTTCGTTGGCGACATGATTCAGTCGAACATCAACCCCATCTTCGATAAACTGTTCCAATACCATCTGGGAATATTCTGGGTCCTCCCGCGGCATGATTCGATCGCCACGCTGCACTTGAGTAACTTTTGAACCCAATCTCCTAAAGGCTTGGGCCAGTTCGCAGCCAATTGGACCGCCGCCAAGAACCACGAATCGCTGCGGCAGTTCGCGAATTTCCCAAATCGTGTCAGATGTATAGAATTCAACGTTTTCAATGCCCGGAATTGGCGGAACGAATGGTTCTCCTCCGGCTGCAATGACAATGCTGCGCGTCGTTAATTTTTCGCCATCAACGTTAACGCAGTAGGGAGATTCGATCGTTGCATGACCACTATAGCAATCAACTCCCAGTCCGGTATAGCGCTCTACGGAATCATGATGTTCAATGACTCCGATAATCTGATGAATTCGATCCATGACTTCCTTAAAGTCAAACTCCGCACTTGCAGTATGCACGCCGAATTCACTGCTGCGTTTCACGTGAGACATGAATTTCGCAGTTCGAATGATGGCTTTTGAGGGAACACAGCCAGTATTGAGACAGTCTCCTCCCATTTTCCCTTTTTCGACGAGTGCGACTTTGGCTTTCACTGCAGCTGCAATATAGGCCGCAACCAAACCAGCCGACCCGGCGCCGATCACAACTGCATTGAAGTCAAACTTCTTTGGTTTTTTATACTTGCCTAAAGCTTTTCTCGCTTTCATCGCATCAATGACCTTCTTTGAAATCAACGGGAATATTCCAAGCAGTACAAAGGAAAATATCAGCGCCGGTGAAAGAATTGCTCCAATAGAGTCAATTTTCGCAAGCTGCGTGCCTGCATTCACATAGACGATCGTTCCAGGCAACATGCCGATCTGGCTGACAATAAAGTAAGTGCGCAGTCGCATTGGCGTCAATCCCATAACGAGATTGATGACAAAAAAAGGAAACAGCGGCACCATTCTTAGAGTAAACAGGTAAACTGCGCCATCCTTTTCGATTCCCTCATTAATCGTTCGCAGCCGGTCTCCATAACGATTCTGAATCGCATCGCGCAGGATGTGCCGCGAAACCAAGAAAGCACAGGAAGCGCCAATAACGGAAGCAAAAGAAACTAAAACGGTACCCCAAAGCAAGCCGAAAATAGCACCTCCAACCAGCGTTGTTATTGCAGCTCCGGGGAGGGACAGACCAGTGATCAGAACATAAACTACAAAGAATATCGCAGCGGCGCGTAACGGGAAGCTGTCCCGGTAGGCCAAAATTCGCTCTTGCTGCTGCTTGAAGTACTCAAGGTCAAGATACTGCCCGAGGTCAAATATAAAATAAACCAATACAAGAGCAGCAACAACAGCTAAAATTAAAACCTTCTTCACGCTTACTTACCTCTACTTACCTTTGATGGAATTGCGAGCAAATTTTGAATAAACTGGCACTCAATGAATTATTGCTCCTTTTTCAAAACCAAATTATGCCTGATTAGTTTCAAATATATGCCTGATTTGTTGAAATGGATCTAATTTTAATTCGACACGGACAGACGAATTACAACGCGGAACGAAGATTCCAAGGCAGAATTGACATTCCTCTGAATGCTTTGGGCCGTAAACAGGCACACCAGGTCAAGACCACTTTAGCACACGAGGACATCAGGCTTGATGTTATTTTTTCGTCTCCCCTTGAACGAGCGACTGAAACCGCTTCGATGATCGCGGATGATAGGAGGAGCTGGTTGATTGATGCAAGATTGATCGAAATTGATTTAGGAGAATTTGATGGCCAACTGGAAGCGGAAATCGCCGAGCAAATCGGGCCGGAACGATATCAGATATGGCGAGACCAAAACTTTGTCGAGCCAGCGCCATCAGGAGAGTCTTTGGAGCAGGTGAGCCAGCGAGTGAAAAGCTTTTTGGCTTATCTCAACAACTTTCAACAAAATCAGAAAATTGGAATCGTTGCGCATCAAGGGATTTTGATGGCGATGAAATCAGTCATATCCGGCAGTACGAACTCATCCGCTCTAAATTCCTATAAACAAAGGAACGATGAACTTGACATATGGAACCTCCAGTCGGGAAAACAGATCCGGACGGTTCGTTTCTAATATTTCATACATTCAATTTCTGTCAGCCCGCAAACTCAGTTCTATCGCAGAAAATCGGTGTGAACAACTCAGGTCCCAGCATTTCTAATGCTGGCCCGTATCGGACTAAAACTCCTGTTTCCGTGGGTTTCCGAAGCGATTTGAGAAGTGACCGGCTGACCAAAGAGTTCGAGAGGTGCGCGAGATTTCGGTTGACTGACAGTTGACAGCGGCGCATGCCAGTTTTCGAAGAACGTGCAGCTGCTGAGAATTTCCAAGGTTTCCAAGAAACGATGGCGCCTGCCGACACAGATCACAGGCGGCATGAAACAAAACGGCGAGCAGACTCAAGTCAGCAGCAGATGGGGTCGGCCATTGATTTTCCGTACGAAATACGGCTCCAAGTGACCACCTTTGTTTTTTCAGCGAGCAAAAGGTCGCTTGTTCGTTTTTCCGACGAATAAAACCACCGCCCGCTAGGATTTAAACATGTTTTCCAACAAATTAAGCTGACTGACCCAGCATTCGTGTTGAGTTTCGCTGCGCCCTAGGTTATACGCTGTCGTACTGGTTTGGCATACAGGAACAATCGACGAGGAAATTCAGATATTTGGCGAATCAGCTGGCTTTGGCAATGAACAGAATGGCATTGCCGACATAGATCGGAGCCAACGACCTATAGCGTCGATGACGTTCCTGCCGCCAAAGTTTGGAGACTCTGATTTCACAGTCTGATACGGAGCGCTGTCTTGAGTCTTGATGAATCGTGGGCGAATTGGTACGACGCGCTCATAGCCGGGGCAGCGTTCGCGGCATCCAAGAGCCGGCGGTGATGATCGGTCGTGACGTCAAGTTGAACGCGCCTGGAGCACAGTTTGCAATGGTTCTGCTCTGAGGCAGGCAGCCGGTCGTCAAGAATGATGAAGACTCGTTCAGGGATCGATTGAAAATCTTTAAGCACTCAATTTTTACATTCACTGCTGTGGTCAGGACCATTCGTTTATCTGGTTCTAGCGCAGGACAATGCCTGATGATGGTGCTATTGACTGAGAATGACGCGGAATTAACCAGTGATTGTAACGTTTTAGCTACGGAATGTAGACATATGCACTTTATGTGAGCCCCTGTTCAAGTGTATTTCCAGAATTCGAGCACGACCAACCGGATAAACGAACGGCCGTGCTGCCAAACTCTAGAGTGAGAAGTTGTGGTACGATATCCTTGAGCTGCTGACGAATATGGTGATCCGAAGGAATGCGGTACGTACCCGAATAGCAACTAGCAAGCTTTATGATCGCACATTCCATAAGATTTTCACAAATGGTCTGTGAGGACGGGAGGATTACAGCAGGCAAAACATAGAGCAGGCAACCAGTACAATGTCCTAAAACGGGGTTTGGATGTTGGAACAGTACGTGGGTCGGAGTGACGACGCAGATGAACGATCAGCGCATTCATTGTAAGATTCATTCTGGCTGCTTCTGTTAGATTTGAGGGAAAAGTATAAATACAATAACAACAATGAACCAATAAAGACGCAAAAAAGAGCAGCCTCGAATTCCAATTTGGAAATTCTGCTTAGAACCCCTATTCAAAGAATCAATGAAAAAACAAACGTATAATCGACACATAGGACACCGGCACTTCTCGATCTGGCCGACTGTTCCATTTTTTCTAAAGTAAATCAGTGTATTCAAAACCTTACGTACTAATCACAATTGCTGTTCTTGCGTTTGCTGCGGTAGTCGGCTGGATTTTTTACTTCTACAATATTGGAGCCCCTCAGCCAGCAGTGGAAGCTGTGCAAGAAACGAATCGGATGCAGGAGGAATTCGACCAAATGACCGATTCCAGCAAGAACATCAAACAGGAAAATGACGCGCTTCGAACTTTGAACGAAGATCTGAAGAAAGAACTGAATGATTCCCGCGCAAGTCTAGAGCAGGAAAATGCCGCGCTTCGAGCTTTGAACAGAAATCTGAAGGAATCCAGCGAGTCTGAACACCAAAAAAGTCGAGAAATTATTGGACAGGCGGCGGCAGAACTAAACACCGTAAATCAAAAAATTCTAGAATATTTGGTTCAAGGCGAGCAGGTCTCGCAGGCTTTGTCTGAGAGTGCTTCAGAATTGACGAACCAGGAATCGAGCGCTGATCAGACAGCGATTGATACCTCTGAGGTCAATTTACTGACAGAAGAGTTACAAAAAAACATAGCGAACATCGATCAGCTGCTGACTGAACGCCAGGAACTGATGCAAAGCCTTGGATCAGAAACTCCATCAAAACTGGTTGTAGCATTAACCAGCCTTATTTCCAGCATATTCGACGACTCTTTGTCAAGTGATGAACTAAAAGAGCGAATTGACAACCAAAGAAAGGCTCTGACGGACGAAGATCTACCTCCCGAAGTGATTGAACCGCTGATGGCTTTAATTGACAAACTTGTCGAACGCAATGAAGCATCCAAGAAGCTGGCGCTGCAATTGACGCAGGAACGCGCGAGTCAGGAAGTCAGCGGCGGTCAGACAGCAAAGCTTACCGCATCTGAAAAAGCTTTGTTGAACGAGGAGTTGCAAAATGCCAAAGTGCACATCAATCAGCTGCTGACCGAACTGCAGGAATCGAAACGAAATCTTGAATCCACGACGCAGGCCGATTTCGAAAGGCAGCAGGGTTTGGTTGAAGCGATAACCAGCCTGATCGCCAACGTTTTTGATGACTCGCTATCGAGTGCGGCAATAAAAGAACAACATGACATAAATAGAAAATCTTTAGAAGATAAAGATCTGACTCCAGAAGCAATCGGACCATTGATGGCTTTGATCGAAAACCTTATGGACCGCAATGAAGCATTCAAGAATATAGTGCAGGAACTGGAAACTGAACCCAGCCCAGCAAATGAAGCGCTCCAGGCAACGATCGCTCAGCTGGAAACGAACATCAACGCGGAGCTGGATGCAGCTGAAGACGTTAACGACCTAATTTCCTATCTGTTGGACGACTCATTGACGAATGCTGAATTCAAGGAACTTATTGATGTCAAGAGAGAGGAGCTGAGGATCAAAGAGACGAGTTCGAAAGAAGTTGCACAACTCCTGAAATTGATGGACAAACTTGTCGAACGACGTGAAGAATTTGTGGTCACAAACGAGAAATTAACAGGTGCAGAACGTCGAAGCGACTACTTGTTCGCTCGACTCAAAGATGCGAGTGCCCATCTGCGGCGCCTGCGTAAGAAAATTCGAAGTTTTGAACATGTTTCAAGTCAGAGTGAACAAGAATTTATTGCAGCTGTTCAGCGAAGCAAGAATCTTGAACGATTATTGGCGAAAGCAGAAGAAAGATACGAATTGATTCGAACTTCATCTGCTTCCCAATCTGACCGGCTTTTGGAAGCTATCGAACAACTTCGACAGATTTCGCAGTCGAAGGATATTGAAATTCAGACACTGCAGTCGGAGTTGACAGCCATCACTCTGAAAACGGATATATTATTTGATTCCGCTTCGATTGAACTGAACCCGGAAGGAAAAGACGCTCTTCTCAAAATTGCAGGCATCCTCAACAATTTTTCGCAGGGACGAGTGGTCAGCATCGAGGGTCATACAGACAACCAGCCGCTTAAGCACAATTTTGCCCAGCTGATTCCGAGCAACTGGGAATTGTCTACAAGACGAGCTGCTTCGGCTGCGAGATTTCTAATTGCCAATGGTGTCCTTGCAGAAAATGTTCGCATTGTTGGACACGGTGAGCTCAAGCCGATCGCATCCAATGATACCGCGCAAGGGCGAGCAGTCAACCGTCGAATCGAGATTCACCTTGTGCCTCAGCTTAAGCCGCAGCTTGTAGAAGTGGAAGCCAGCAATTGATGGTTTGGACTGCAGAAGAGTTGATGCAATATCCATACGATCCCAGACAAGCCCTCCAACACTTCCATAAAGTCGATCAGACGCTGTTTGATTTAACAGAAGAAATCGGTGAATATGCGCTCGAACTAATGTCTGAAAAGACACCATTTGAGGCGCTGTTCCGTTCCATAGTCTATCAACAGCTGTCGGGCCAGGCGGCAACGAATATTCTCAACCGAGTGCTGGGAATTTATGGAGATTCGTTCCCTGCACCCGAGCAGGTTGAAAACACACCTGAAGATCAGCTGCGCGCATGCGGACTGTCGTGGTCGAAAGTTCGTTCGGTTCGAGATTTGGCAAATAAGACAGTTCTGGGGCTCGTACCTGCTGGAAACGACATTTCTTCTATGAATGACCGTGAACTCATTAAAGCGTTCACAGTGGTATACGGTATTGGACCTTGGACGGTGGATATGTTAATGATCTTTAATTTAGGTCGGCCTGACATCCTGCCGGTTTCAGACCTGGGCATCCGCCGTGGCTTTAAAGTCGCTTATGGACTGGATGAACTGCCCGATGCAGATGAATTATCTCAGGCAGGCGACTGCTGGAAACCCTATCGAACTGTAGCCAGCTGGTATCTTTGGCGGGCAGCAGATCGACAGTTTCGGAACAGCGGATGAAATTAGGCCGTTGGTCATGCTTTCACCATGTTCGAGTCAAGAATCAGAGCAGGCTCAGGAACGAAAGAGTGAGACTGACTGAATTGTGATCCTGTCCGCCAGCTCCCGTTCCGAATCTAGCTTCGCATCTCATCAATGATCGCGCTTGCAAAATCGCTGGTTGAAACAATCTCTGCACCGTTCATGAGCCGCGCAAAATCATAAGTGACTCGACCTTTTCGAATCACGTTGGGATACGCATTTTCAATCAGTTCCGCAGCTTCAGTCCACTGAATGTACTTGAGCAGCATCACTCCAGACAGCAGCAGAGAAGATGGGTTGACTTTATCTAGATTCGAGTATTTTGGCGCAGTTCCGTGCGTTGCCTCAAATACGGCGACATGATCCGCAATGTTCGCACCCGGTGCAATCCCAATTCCTCCAACTTCCGCTGCCGCCGCGTCGGACAGATAATCACCGTTCAAGTTCGTAGTTGCTATAACGTCAAATTCTGACGGCCGCAGCTGAAGCAGCTGGAACATGATGTCTGCGATGCGGTCCTTGATCACAATCTTGCCTTCCGGTATGCCGCCGCCGAATTTATCCCAGACTTCATCTTCAGTAATGGTGACATCCGAAAATTCCTCTTTTGCTACTTCATATCCCCATGCGCGAAACGCGCCTTCGGTGAATTTCATGATGTTTCCTTTGTGAACCAGCGTTACGCTTCTGCGCTGATTGTCGATCGCATATTGGATGGCTTTTCGAACCAGCCGTTTTGAACGCGCCGCACTGACGGGTTTGACACCGAGACCGGCGTCCAGCTCAAAATTGACATCCAATTCTTCTCGTAAAAATTTGGCCAATTTCTCATTTTCAGATGAACCACTAGGAAATTCGATTCCGGAATACACGTCTTCCGTATTCTCACGAAAGATAACGACATCAACTTCTTCCGGTTTCCGCATCGGTGAAGGCACCCCTTCAAAATATCGGACAGGGCGAATACAGGCGTATAAATCGAGTGCCTGACGCAAAGACACGTTCAATGAACGAAATCCGCCTCCGACCGGTGTGGAAAGAGGGCCTTTGATCGCGACCGTAAGGTCTTGGATAACCTCTAAAGTTTCGTCAGGAAAATAGTTTCCGTCATAAAGCGCGCCTGCTTTCTCGCCCATGTAGAGTTCACACCAGTGAATTTTGCGATCTCCGCGATATGCAAGTTCGACTGCGGCTTCCCACACCCGCATGGATGCGCGAGTAATATCAGGTCCAATTCCATCGCCTTCAACGTAACCTATAATTGGATTTTTCGGAACGCAGAGCGCTCCGTCCTCAACCGTAATCTTCTCACCCGTTTCTGGTAATCTAATATGCTGCAACATTTGAACTCGTATTTGATGTGAATAAGTCGAATCTATGTTATCACTAATTTACCAGATTTTAACAATGTCTCCCGATGAGTAAATGAATAAGGGAATCGTAACTGCAGGTCATCCAAAAACAGCTGAAGCTGCTTCAGAAGTCCTAAAAGCGGGTGGAAACGCATTTGATGCGGCGATTTCTGCTTTGTTCAGCGCAAGTCTAGTTGAACCTGCGCTTGCGTCCTTGGGCGGAGGTGGGTTTTTAATGTCCCTGCCAAAAGACTCTCCGCCAGTTCTGCTCGATTTTTTTGTTCATTCACCGTCAAAAGCAAAAAATCTGGATGACATTGACTATCGCGCCTTCATCTGTGACTTTGGGAGCACCCAACAGGAATTCGTCATCGGTTCCGGAACAAGCGCCGTACCAGGTTATGTTAAAGGAATTTTTGAAATTGCCGAACGGTTTTCATCAATGCCAATGACAGAATTGATTCAGCCCGCGATCAGTCTCCTGAAAGAAGGAATCGTCATCACCGAAATTCAATCGCGCATTATCGGTGTTCTGGCGCCGATCTACCTCAGTTCGACAATGTCAGATATGTTCGAAAGCAAGCTTGAACCCGGAACCACAATCAAAGCCGGAGAAGTCATTCATTACCCGGATTACGTTGATCTGTTGGAAACATTGGCTATTGAAGGCGAGGATTTGTTTTACCGCGGCGAAATTGCAAAAGCGATACACGAATTATCCTATTCCGGAGGACTGATCACTTATGACGACATGGTCAGTTACACCGCAGAGTATCGAAATCCTCTGCAGGTGGAATTCAAAAAAAACACCGTATTTCTGAATCCTCCTCCCTCCAATGGAGGAATTTTGATTGCACTCGGTCTGACGCACTTGAACTCCATAAATTTGAATCAAACGACACAAGGATCAGCCGGTCACATTAAGGTAATTTATGATGCTTTGGCTGGTTTGGATCAACTAGACAGCGAAATATTCAGCAGAGGCGACGTCGACCTGCAAGAATTGACGGGCATGTATTTCCAAACTCTGCAAAATCATCTGCAGTCGCCAAATGGAACGACGCATATTTCAATCATCGACAATGAGCGGAATGCTGTCTCCGTTTCGGTAAGCAACGGGGAGGGCTGCGGCTCGATGATTCCGGGGACTTCGGTGATGATGAACAACATGATGGGAGAACACGACGTCAATCCACATGGCCTGGCGAACTGGCATCGCAACACTCGACTCAGTTCACTTATGTCACCGAGCGTTTCAGTTGATCGGGATTACAGTCTGATCTCACTTGGCAGCGCTGGATCCAATCGGATACCTACCGCGATGCTGCAGGTACTAGTGAACTTGATACAGTATCGCGCATCAGTTGAAGACGCCGTTCTACATCCGCGACTTCACGTTCATCAAGGAAACATTTACCTGGAAAACCTCCCTGAGTTCACGCAGTTTGTCGATTGTTTTCGAGACTGCGACAACACTACTTTGTTCCCGGATCGGAACTTTTACTTCGGTGGAGTGCAGGCAGCAAGATGGTCAAGGAGAAACATCGAAGGCTGCGGAGATGTTCGAAGGGGCGGCGCAGCTGTCTTTCTTGAGTGAAATTCTATCTTCACTCACTAATACCTGAACCTGAGCGTCGCCGGGTTCTTCTCTCCATCATTGGAGTTGTTTCGGTTTATGGACTGACCATTGGATTCATCTATCCACTCGTCAGTCTGAAAATGGAACTGCGTGGATTCTCATCGACTTCGATCGGGGTGATGGGCTCCCTGCCTTTTGTCGCATCTATTATTTTTTCTCCGATCACACCTCTCATAATGCGCTACGTCAATCCAACAAAATTGGTTTTCGCATCAATTGCCGCCGACATCTCCCTGGTTTTGCTAATGGCTTTGATTGACAATATTTATGTCTGGTATGTCTGTCGTTTCTTGATGGGACTTGCCGGCACTGTGCTGTTCATCGTGAGCGAGACCTGGATCAATGAGATCGCAGAAGACCGCGTACGAGGACGAGTGCTGAGTTTGTACACGTTTACGATCAGCGCAACGTGGAGCATATCTCCGATGTTTATATTTGTCTTAGGCGCAGAAGGTGCGTTGCCTTTCATTGTCGCAGCAGCGTTGATGACTTTGAGCATCTATCCGCTTCGATGGACGAAAGACTCGAGTCCTGATTATTCCGGCAGTCGAGTTTCACATGTCACTAAATTCATCTTCTTGGCACCGACTGCAGTAGCAGCAGCCGCCTTGATGGCATTTGAAGAAGCTTCAGTTCTCACAATGCTTCCGGTTTACGCTCTTCGAAACGGTTTAACAGAGCAGTCTTCGGCGCTTTTTCTGACTGTGCTTGCTCTTGGCTCAATGGCCGTACAGCCAATAATCGGTTCGCTAGCCGACAGATTCAATCGATACAACCTGTTGATTGGCAGTGCGGTCCTAGTGATGTTGGGTGCAATATTGTTGCCTGTGATTATCCAAACTAAAATTTCGGTCTGGATCGTGATGTTCATATGGGGTGGAGTCATATCTGCAATTTACACGCTTGCACTGATCATCATTGGACATCGATTTCGAGGTGCTCAGCTGGCCGCTGGAAATGCCGCATTTGGATTAATGTGGGGACTGGCGGGTGGACTGGCGCCAATTTCAGGCGGGGTCGCCATGACCATCTGGGACCCAAACGGCTTTGTAGTCGTCCTGACAGCAGCAACAGTCGCCTTCATCGCGTTGGCTGTCGTGCGTCGTCTGCTTCAACAAGCCTGACAGGTTTCAACCGACAGTTCTGGTCTAGAGATCGCCTGCAAGTTCAGCCAGTTCCTGAAGTAATTCATCCAGCGAATCAAACGGTGGTGAACAGCTCGTTTCACGGCATAGATAAGCTACCGTCCCATCCCGACTTTTCCGGTCAAATAACTCTCCAGGCAAAAATTCAGCACTAGCTTGAATTGGATATATCATCAATTGCAAAGGTTTCACCTCGGTGCAGACTTTCGCCCATTCATTCAATTCATCGCCCTCTCCGCGAATGACCAACAAAGGTCTTGGGTACAGCCGCTGTTCCATGCCACAGATGAGAGAACCATATGCGGACGGAATATTTGGAGCTGACAGGCACAGCATATCCGCCGCTCTTCCCGCTGCCAGCTCGTATCGGAGATCACCGATCAAGTACGCTGTCTTGTAGAGAACCTGAACTGCCACACCGTTTCCCGATGGCGTGGCTTCATCATGTGTTGGAATCGATCGAAACAATAGTTTTTCATGATCATCAGAAGTGAAGCTGAAGCCGCCGTCTTCCATTTCGAAGTGACGCAGCATTACTTCAACGAGGTCGATAAGAAACTTCATGTCGGCATCTTTCCAGCGGAAATTCAGCAGTTCCAGAACCCCATCGGCTAAAAATACGTAATCATCCAGATAAGCGTTCAGATGCGCTCTATCATCTTTTGCGGTTGCAAACAGCCTTCCATTTTTCCACATGTTCTCCTGAATGAATTTCAATGATTTTTCTGCAGATTCAATGAAATCCGGCCGATTCAACAATCGACCAGCCCTTGCCATGCCTTTGATCGTCAAACCATTCCATGAAGCCAGTATTTTCTCATCTCGGTGCGGTCGTTCTCTCTTGTCCCGTATCAGAAACAGCTTGCGACGGGCCTTTTCTAAATCATGTTCGATCTGAGGCAATGAAAAGCCTGTTCTTTCTGCAACGGTTTCCAGTGAATTTACGATTCTGAAGTGCCATTGGCCTTCGAAATTGGGAGTGCCGCGAAGACCGTATCGAATTTCCAAGATCCGAAATTCGTCTGGGGTTAACGACTTGAGCAATTCTTCCCGCGACCAAATATAGAATTTTCCTTCCTCGCCCTCTGAATCCGCATCCAAAGAAGAATAGTAGCCGCCAAATGGCGATTGCATCTCCCGCATCAACCAATTTGCAGTCTGTATCGCATAATCATGAAAATGACGCTGTCCCGGGAAAAAACCCGCATCCACATAAATCGGCAGCAAAAGTGCGTTGTCATAGAGCATTTTTTCAAAATGCGGGATTTCCCATCTGTCGTCCACCGAATACCGACAAAACCCTCCATCAATTTGATCCCTCAGTCCACCTTCAGCCATGGCGTCCAAGGTGTGCACTGCCATTGAAAAACTTCGCTGCTGCAAGTTCTCATCTTCGAATTCTCGCTGCGTAAACGCCAGCAAAAATTCGAGCTGTGTCGACTGTGGGAACTTCGGAGCGCCACCAAACCCGCCATAAACAGGATCATACTGTTGAATCAATGTCCGAACCGCGAGTTCCATGAGGAGATTTTCTTCTGACAGTTCTTCGTGAGACTGCACCTTATTGACCATCTCGAACGCTTCTTTCATAATTCGATTATGTCGTTTCATGTCTCCTTTCAACTGTTCGTAATGGTCGGTGATTCTCCTTAGTATCATGCTGAAGGACATCATTCCCCGAACGGGCTTGTCGGGGAAATAAGTCCCGGCGTAGATGGGAATATGCTCATCCGGCGTTATGAAAACAGTGAGAGGCCAACCGCCGGTTCTTTTGGTCAACAGCTGGTGGGCAGTCTGATAGATCTTGTCCAAATCGGGCCGTTCTTCCCGGTCGACTTTGATGCATACATAATTTTCATTCATCAACTCTGCGGTCGACTCGCTTTCGAATGACTCCCGTTCCATGACGTGACACCAATGACAGGCGGAATAACCGATAGACAGCAGAATGACTCTGTCTTCTCGCTCCGCTCGTTCCAAGGCTTCACTTCCCCACGGATACCAGTTCACCGGATTGTATGCATGCTGCAGCAGATAGGGACTTGTTTCGTTAATTAATCGATTGGGTTTTCCTTGGTTTTTGCTCACAGCTCCCCCCTAACAATCCAAGACACCTTTATGACGGTCTTTCTGGTGTCGACATGCTTTTCACTAGACCTACCCATGCATTCTGAGCGGATTAACTGGGTGATTCAGGTGTAATCCCACACGTCAGCCAAGATGCTCCTCCAAACCGTGCCTAAGCTTGGAGAAACGCTGAACATTTCCGATGACTACTAAATTTAATTGATTAACATCAATTAGTTAGTATTTCAATCATAGCCACATTAACGTATGTCCAAATGTTAACTTTAGGGAATTATATACTTAAGATGACAATTGAAAACTGTTTCAAATATTTAGAGCGATTAGAAAGCTTTGATTTAGGACGATATGTTAGAACAGCCAAAGCTACTTGCTCTGAGGTGGCTTCTTTATAGTTGGCTTTGTAGATTTTTTCTGCTTTTTTTCATTTTTCATTCTCGACAAATCCGAATAGTTGATGTTTGTCCATCCAATCAGTAGCCAATTTTTCGCTGTGTTCAATCGCTAAATCTATGGCCTGTTTCGCAAGATCCAGTAAGTGGTTAGATCGCTGATGCAAAAGAAAAGATTTGGCGACATTTCGCTGAATTTGAATCTGTTTAACTTCTGGCAAAATTGGAATTAGTAATTCTTCTACTTGGTCGAGTCGCCAATGAAGTATTACGGAACCACCTGCATCACGATTAATCTGCTCTTTTGATAGAATCGAATTTAGTACCAGTGTTAGATACTCATTATTGATATTGTATGATTTGTTCATCAGTCGAAGTATACCGCTCGATGGAATCATTTTTGAAGGTGATTGATCCAGATAATATGCTATTCCTGGCGTAGCATCCTTGCTGAGTAATATTTCTCCTTTTTGAGGTTGATGCCGTATGTTTTTCTGGTACAGAAATTCTGAAATGTATTTTTCCTCAGTAATTTCAAATTGGCTTAGATTGCTCACACGAATAAACGGGATGCCTTCTTCCATATATTCGCGACTGCCAACTTCTACACATTTCTTTATAGTTACTACATTGCCCAGTTCATTCCAGCCTCCCGAATAGGAAAGAATGGAATTGACAATCTCGTTATATTTCGGCTGGAAATATTCAGCGTCATTACGAGCGGCTCTTATTGTGTCAACATAGTTCTTAACAAATGTTAGTTGGTGTTTAGGGTTCCAGTTCATTAAACCGAGTTCGGAGAGAAGAATAGTTTGAGCTTGTTGAAATTCCTGTCTTGCTAAAATTCGTAGTGTTAAAAATTTATCAATTAATTTCTTAATTCTTTTTCTGAAATTTGGCGTTGAAACCAAAATGGGCACATTTTCTATGTGAGAACGGCTAACCGCAGGATACATAGTTGCTTTTGTTGCGCGTACCAAACATTTGGTAAAGTAATTGGTTTTACAAAAAGCATATAAATATTCTGCTTCGATTCCACACGCTCTCAATATTGACAATCCACTGCTACCGATAATTTTATCTTCTGTAATAAATGCTACTGCATTCCTGTTTGGCCTTACAGTAGAAACTGCAACATCTTTCTTCGATAGAATGCTATGTGCTCTATCCGGTTCCTCACTTTTCCTCACAAATTTTGTTTTATACCCCGAATAGTTAATGTTAGAAATTTCCAAATAATCAAAATCTCTATTGATCGGTGATGATCTAATATTAGCGATTTTTGAATCTACAAAGTTTCCAATTTTGTGCTGATTTGAGACAAGAGAAGAATTCTTGAGAAACAACGGGTGCCAGAATTCCGCATCTATCCTACAGTCCTGTTCTTTTTTTGTATCACTGTAGTTTGCAATCGAATATTGCATTCTCTCTACTCTAACCAGAACGATAATTTTTCACTTTTCGCCCATTCAATAAACGCCTCTGCAACTCCATCGGGCAATTCTCCATCATTGTTGTGCAAGTCGTGATTAACAATCAAATGACCGTACTTGTCCAGTTTGTATTGACCGTTTTCGTTTTCAACGTAAATGTAATTTCCAGAATTGTCTTTACCTCCAATTTCTGAGACAGCAAAAAAGATTGGATAATCATCAACTTTTGTACAAAGAATTCCACCATCTTCCCCCCCCCCCACTTCTGCGCAAACAGCACGCTCGTTTTGGTACCAGTATGGGGTTTAAATGTATTAATATGCAAACCCACGACGGCAAGGATACGGCAATGTTTTGCAATAAACTCGCGGATGTATTTATCGGTAGTATTGTTAAATCGCCCTTGCGGTAAAACAATTGCCATGCGTCCACCTGGCTTAAGAAACTGCAAATTTCTTTCAATAAACAGAATATCTCGCCCAACTTTGGTTCTTACTTTACCTTTGTAGGTGAAGCTGAGTTCATAATTGTGCAAAATACGGCTATCTTTGATGTCACCGGCAAATGGGGGATTTGCCATGAGAATGTCAAAATTAAAGAGTTTGTTTTCGCCTTCCTCAGCCCTTAATTTTTTTAATCGTTCAAAACCTCTTCCATAGGTGTTTATCCAATTCGAGTCGTATTTGGATTTATCACTCCAGCGTTTAAAGTCTAGTGTGTTTAGATGCAGAACATTACTTTCACCATCGCCTGCGATGAGATTCAGAGTTCGAGCAACTCTGACGGTTTTTTCGTCAAAATCAATGCCAAAGACTTTTAGAACATGTTGTTTGTCACTATCCGACATGTCTTCGTTGGTAAATAGGTGCCCCGTGAGTTTGAAAATCGTATGTACGGGGAAACCACAACTACCGGAAGCTGTATCAATCATATACTCACCAGCTTTCGGATTAAGCATCTGCACACACATATCGATCACATGACGGGGAGTAAAATACTGTCCTTTTTCTCCCTTGGCGGATTTGGTGACTAGATATTCAAAGGCTTCGTCTATCACAAGCAAATTGGAATTAAATAACTTGACGTCCTGTAAACTTGAAACACAAATTGCAAGATGGCTATCAGACAATTCAAAGGTTGACCCTTCAGGAAATACGCCTTTCCACTGCTCCCTTGCCCGATTGAATAAGTCTTGAATTTTATTTTTTAATTCGGTGTCAGTTTGCCCAGTATTTCTAAATTCCAAAATCCGAAAGTGATCGTCATTAATTTTGCCAACTGTTTTTTTGAAATTGTCGTAATTCTGGGTATCAAAATAGTCGGGGGTACTTCTATATGGAATGTCGGGTATAAAAGTTTGCAGGAAATAATTGATAATACCCTTATCCCGCTGACTTAGAAATTCGTCAAAGAGTTTTGTAAATATAAGCTTAAAAACTTCTTCGAATACATCTACACCTGCATTAGCGAGAACCTCATCTTCCATTTCCAAAATTATTTCTTTTAAGGATTTACGCTCATTAGCAATTTTGTCCTTGATTATGAGATCTTTTAATGTGAAACGTTCACTGAGGATATCCTTGAGACTTTGTCCTGCCTTCGGAATATTAGTGATAGCTTCAAAGTAGTTTGGATCTTTACGGTGATAATGAGATATTTGCTTTCCATTAGTCCATACTCCAATTGGCGCACCCGTGGCATTACAATACGAACGAAGTTGATTCTTACCGTCTTTCAGCTTTGGTTTTTTCAATTCAATGATGATATAAGCTGAATCGGGGCGATCTTTGTCGAAAACGACAATATCGGCTTTTTTCTTTTCTCTGCCGAAGGTGACTGAAAATTCAAATGCCAATCGCTTCTTTTGGTATCCATAATGATCAATTAGACGTGTTGCATAAATCTGGCGGATGATTTCTTCTGGTTTTAACTGAATATCTTTACTTCGGACAATGCATTTAACAAATGGCGTCAGATTACCCCTATAGTACTTAGTGAAAACTCTTTCGCCTAAGTTCTTAACTTCTATTGGTGAAAATAGTCCAATATGATGCTTGCTACCTTTAAGTACTGTTGCAATTGAGTCTTGTTTAGCCATTAAATTTCTCATTCGTGTTCTTAAGAGGAGGTAATTCTCCCTTAATTTTGTCAAACAATTTCATCCACTAACTATATTCAATCAACCATCCACGCCAGATACTAACTTTTTGAATCTCAAATTTTTGTTGACCATTATTTCAACCAAGAATTCCATCTGTTCAATAGTATCTAACTCACGGAGATTATGCTTGCCTTAAAATTCGATTATGTAACGACGCAGATGCTTCTTACTGATTTTGTGAAATGTGCCTTGGTCAAACCTTTTTAATATAGCCCAAAATAATTCAATTGCATTATTGTGAGCCTGCTCTTTCAAATATTAATGATTGTATTGTTTCAACGTAACGACTCTCTCCCCCCCCCCAATCGGGCAGGCTAGTTCTTGGGGAAATTAGTTTGGAATGATTTAATTTGGATTGGGCGAGCGTTTCCACCGCATTGCCATTGAGTGCGATTCCCTAATCCGAAATCAGGAATGACAATATAGAAGAAAGCCTTGTACAAATAATGCGTAAAAAAATTCTTCAGCATCAGCAAATGGGTGATAACTGAAACAACCCAAAAAAAATACAAGGCTTATGAACATTCTCCCCCTGCAAAACAGCTGGCAGCAATCGCAACTTGACTTTCCGCGCCGGTTTGGTGTTGCCTGTGGATTGATTCAAACGCTTGGTATAGAAAGAATTCGTCAATCGTTTCATGCCCGCTCCGGGCAGTAATCGCGGCTGCCGGCCAAGCATTCTCATCAGCACCTTCACGCTGATGAAACACGAGGGTACGAAGTGTCTGGAGGATTTCCGTCATCTGCACCGCGCGAGCTGGGGCTGATGTAACTGATGATATGGAATCTCACCCCTCCAGTAACAGAGTCTAAAATTGAAGTTACATTAACTATAGACTCAATCCAGAGAGGTGAGAATATGAACTATACAACGCTTGGCTTGGACCTTGCAAAGAGCATTTTTCATTATGTGATCATCAATGTCCACAATCAAGTGATCCAGCAAGGGAAATCAAGGCGAAATCAGCTGCTGGAGCTGCTGTCGAACCTGGAAGTTGGTCGTGTCAAGATGGAAGCGTGTTCCAGTTCCCACAATTGAGGGCGGAAGCTGCAGGAGCTGGGGCATGTGGTGATGCTGATTCCAGCGCATAAAGTCAAACCTTATGTACAAGGTCAGAAAAACGATATGAATGATGCGCTCGCCATCGGCGCAGCGGCCGGGGTCGAAAACAGTGCCGGTCACGACCTTGGCGCAGCAGCTGGCCTGCGGTCTTAGCAACCGCCGCGAACTGAAGATCAAACAGCGCACGCAGTTGCGCAATTCAATCCGCAGTCAGTTGGCGGAGTACGGTTTGGTGACGCGGCAAGGCAAGGCTGCGCTGTATGGCTTGATCGGTCGGGTCCTGGCCGGTGAGACGGAATTGCAGGGGTCTTTGGCAATGGAGACGTTGACACAGGATTTCAAGTTGCTGCGGCGCTGGATGAAATGATTGGAGTTCATAATCGGCAGCTCCGAGAGCCGGTGCAGCACGACGTCAACATCAAGCGCCTGCAGCAGATTCTGGGCAACGGCGCACAGTTCAAATGCGCTCGTGCGATGTCATCGTGGCAGGGGCTGGCAGTGGTGCGCGTGGCTTGGGTAGTGCTGTCACAACAGATCGATTACAATCCTCGTCAGATCTAGGCAGCCCAGTGTAAACACCGAAAATAACAAAAAAAAGGATATAAAAACAAGAGGCTCCGTGGGTGCCGTTGAAACCAAGAAATGATTCGAACCGGGAGCAAAGCGCTTCCCGCTGAAAAACGAGTCAAACAGTAAGAATTCTGCGAGGGCATGGGAAGAAACTGAAACCCCACGAGAGTCTTAGAACTCGAGAAACTGATTAGGATCCTGTGCGCGAAAATCATCGAGGCTCGACGAACTGAAGAATTCGTCATCAAGAAGTCGGATATATGACAGCAACCCAAATGTTGTTCAATGCGTGATCTGATCTTGCAATGACGTGAGATTCCATATATGTTGGGTTTCGAGAAGAAGGCAAGGACTCTGGGCAACTGGCTGTGCCGTATCGGAAACAGCAGACAGTTGATCAAGCCCTAGTCGAGATCAACAAGTGCATGCAGTCAGCGAGATTGCACCGCTGCAAGCGGGTCACGCTGGACATTGATACGACGGTGATCGAATGCAACAAGAAAGAAACCAAATTCAACTGTAAAGGCTCGCGAGGCTATACGCCGATTCAGGTCACCTAGCTGAAATTGAGCAGGTGGAAGAGGTTAAATTTCGGGAAGGGAATGTACCGCCGAACAAAGAAGAACCTGGAGTTCATCAAGAAATGTGAGGCTGCGTTGCCGGCGGGAGTATCGATCTGTCAGCTGCGAGTCGATGCAGCCACTTACCAAGCCGGGGTAATCAATTATTGTGAGGCCAACGACATTCGCTGTGTGATCCGCACCAAGATGGACTCTTCACTGAAAGATCAATGTCCGCCATCAAGCCGTCAGACTGGGTGCCGCTGATCAAACGCGATGGCACCGCTTCTGAAACCGAGCAGGCAGCCTGCACCTTGCATCGATGAACGACACTCCGCAAGCTTTTTATCTGATCGTGCAGCTCCAACTGATGGATGAAAAGGAACCAGATCCACAGCCAAACCTGCTGCCAATTTGGATTTACAGACGAACTGGAATGAACATATGGCAGTGCATTTTGACAATCAGCGCGACAAAGTCCCGGAGAACCGGATCAAGGAATTACGCAGTGACTTGGGTGGCGCACAGCTGCCATGTAGCAATTTTGAAGCCAATGCGGCGTATTTCAAGCTGTGTGCGTTAGCCTGCAATCTGTTGGCGCTGCTGCGACGATTGCTGCCGGCTGGCTGAGAAAGCAGACAGGCGTCGGCAAAGGACTGGCTCAACCACCGCAAAATGGGCAATCCCGTGGACTGTTCTCGCCGGATAGCGTACTGAATCTTTGGAAAATCGGCTAAATTCTTGAAACTTCTAGCTGAAATATTTTCCTATTTCGGATTTGTGCGGTTCGACATCTGCTCTTAGAGCCGTAGTGTGTGATATATTTATTGATTCATTAAAACAACTAGATAAGTAAGATATTCAATGTATACGCGATGTTACAAAGCGGTGATCAGCCGAAACTAGAAGGTCTGGTTGCCGGACTTTTTAGACATTCCAATATCTATGAAGAAACATTTGATTACTAAATACCGTGAAATTCTTCCCGAAAATTGTCCTCCTGATAGTGCCGCAGAAATCACTTCGCGACGATATGTGTATAGACTCGTACAAATTGTACCGCCATCTGAAAAAGATTTTGAATCACATAGAGCTCAAAAACCAGACACAAAATTTTCTGGAGTTTCAGAATGTCAAGCCCGCGGACTTTCGGTGTATTCGACGAAACACGAACCTGAAAAGCTCCTCAAGCTTTCTAAATTCCGCACATACATGATTTGTCGGGTAACCTTAGATTTTGGTGCAGGTAGAATTCAGCAAACAGGTAAACACCCTACACACCATACTTGGTGGCCATTTGCGCAATATGATTTACTAGCAAATTGTAATGTAGAGGGAAAATGAAAAAAATTTGGTACAAAACAACTTTGTTCGAGTACGATGGTCCTCAAATTTTTGAAGCTAGGGATCGTATAGGTGGCCACTATCTTGGGGTCGCTGTCCTACCTAAAGATCAAAAGGATCAATTTTTAGTAGTTGGTGCTGAACCAGAGAAAATGCGCAAATTTCGAAATGGTGAAATCGATTTGCGATCTTTGATAATTGTTTCCAGTATTGACGAATGGTACTTAACCGAATCTAACACTGATGAAAGTTCATTCGAAATTAAACTTCAATCGGGGTCCTTACAAGAACACGATTTCTTACCTGACGATGGCTTCTTTTTGGATGATTACTCCACCTCTGATAATATTGTTTCTGAGGCTCAGCAAAGAAATAACCTCATTTTAGAAATTGTTGTTAAACCTCCGGAATCAAAAATAGGTCATCGTATTCGAGTGAGTACTTTGGGGGGAATACTTCAAAATTTTCAATCGTTAATAGATCACTCCTATAGAACACTCTGTCAAGAAACTGGCAAGTCCAAAAAAAATATTAGAACAGACCGTATTCAAATGGATGTCGTAATTCCTGCCGCAGCAGGTTCTTTTAGAGTTTTATTGGAATCCTCCGCGTCACTCAACTTATTTGATTCTCATACAGATTTAGCCTCTGCACTGCAAAAAATTGACGATTTGTTTGCGAATTCTACAAATTCTCAGAAAAATTTAATTGAGGTGTTTGGAAATCATAGCCAACTAATGAAATCTTACTTAATGTTGTTGCGATTATTGAAAAAAAGTCACACTGGCTTTGACTACAGTTGGGCTGAACCAAACTATGTCGAACCTAAAGGCTGTGGTTTGTCATTTAGCCAGGTAAATTATTTTCTTGAAAGACTCAAGAATGAAAAAATTATTTGTGACAGTGAAGTTGAATTTATCGGGGAATTTGAGCGCGTGAATAGGAATGCTAAAAAGTGGGGATTGCTTACAGATCACGGTGTAGTTACTGGTGTAGTAGGGAAAGATGGCCCTAAATTGGATGGTTTGGAAGTTGGAAGGCGTTACAAATTCTTTTGTAAGGAGGAGAGAGGAGAATTCGGTGTCGAAACTACGAAAAACATTTTAACTCGCTACAAACCTCTAAACCCCAGACAAATACCACACGATGTAACCAAATCGGAATAAATTTATGGTACTGCCCCGATAATGTAGAGACGCTTTAATGACAGAGTAACCTTAATAATTTGAGATAAATTGATGATCAGCAATTAATTTATTCATAAGAACTGAAGGTACTAATTTTTTGAGTCAGGACTAAGCAGGATCAATATGTCCGGTTTTTGGCTACTGTTGAATCACTCTGATTTACGTGATTAACTGCAGCCAATTAATCCAATAAATTGCTTATGTACTTGTTAAACTGCGAAGTGACTGTTCCTTAAACCAAACGATTTAAGTACAAGATTTTTGTGGTTTTATTCAAAACGGATTAATGCTCGAAGTCAATGACTTCTACATTGAGTGGCAGATCAGCTAAAGTTCGGATACGTTGTGACCTGGCCAACCAAGTCAATTTTCAATCGTAACACGAATTACTTTCAGCCAAATCAAATGTAGTTCCTTTACAAACTGATAATATTAGTCAAGTGGCAATTTACAAAATCGACACAGAACAAATAAAACCCCTCCAGAAAACTACTTTTTCTGCTCAAAACATATCTGAGCGAGAGAATATACAGCGTCTACTCAGACAACAGATTGAAATCATATCCGATGACACTTTGGTAATCGCGGAAGAGTATGAGGGATGGGAAGGGAGCAAGAGGCGAATTGATCTTTTGTGTATCGATAAAGAAGCTAATTTGGTTGTGGTAGAGTTGAAACGTACGGACGACGGTGGTCACATGGAACTGCAAGCGGTTAGGTATAGTGCAATGGTTTCAACGATGACCTTCGACCAAGTGGTTGATGCACATACAAGTTTCCTTAAGAACATTGGTTCTGACAAGGATGCAGAACAAGAAATACTTGATTTTCTCGAATTGGACGAGCCCAACGAAGGCTCCTTTGCGCAGGATGTGCGTATCGTATTGGCATCTGCGAACTTTTCAAAGGAATTAACCAGTGCAGTTTTATGGCTAAATGAAAAAGGTGTCGATATTCGTTGCGTGAAGATGGAGCCCTTCGCTGACGGCAAACGAATTCTATTGGATATTCAACAGGTAATTCCGCTACCGGAAACTGCAGATTTTCAGATCAAAATTAGAAGAAAGAAACAGAAAGAACAGCAATCGAAAAAGGAAAGATTTACTCTGCTTGCTTCCGGTGAAGAATTTAATAGACTAAATAAGCGTAATTTAATGTTCAAGATTGTGCAAGTTATGATAGAAAATGGATCGAATCCCGATAATATTTCAAGTCGCTTAGAGACTAAGAAAAAGAATCTATTCGTAAGTTTCAATGGGAAGCTAAATGAAAATCAGTTTGCCGAAAAATTAATGGAGACAGACTCTGGTGGTGTAGTTCCGAAAACTAAGCGCTATTTTTGTGCAAAAAATCAACTTTTTTTCAATGACGGTAAGACTTATGCAATGACAAATCAGTGGGCCCGAGAAACAATTGAAGCAGCAGAATTACTATGTGAAGGACACCGAGATATTAGATTCAAAAAAGAATGAGCAAACTTTGGATAATTTTTCCATTTGATTAGTTCATCACGGCGAAACCACTCTAAAACAAGACTAGTTGAAGATTTCTGGTTTTGAGCCTACTTTTCGTCGCTATTATTCATTTAGATTCTGAATCACCATTCCGACAAGATTCGAATTCTTTCCTTCCGTGCCCACCAAGTTTGAAGTTTCCCAAGAAACTCGCACTGTTTGCGCTCGCTAAGGGCTTGATGTTTTAAAATGATGGTCGCAGTTGCTGTAGAACAAACGAACAACATCAGTCACTGATGACTCCATTTCTACCAACGTCTTCTAGCGTCAGCTTTTCCTCTTGTCGTTCAAACCCCGTCATCATCGGTTTTAGAAAAGGCTGGCATTCATCATCCTTGATCCAAAACAAGCCATTGGCAGTACCAGTATGGACATTCTCTGGGAACAAATATGAGATATATCCGATTCCGTTGTTGTCTCCGCGGGTCATGAACTGTGATGTAGTTGGTACCATGCTCGCGTGCTCTGTTGACGACTTGCAATTGAAAGCGGCAACCAAATGCGAAATAGAGTGGCCTGTTAATTCCTCTACATGATTCACCTCAGCAATGGCACGCTCGAAGTAGTCTCGGACGACGAAATATGAGGCGTCCTGGAAATCGCGACTGTCTATCCCACAAAAGTTATGCATGATGCGATATTCTGGGACTTTAGATTGGGAAGGTTTACCTTCTGAAACTTTTATTTCCTTGCCGCACATTCTTAGCTTCCAAAACCTACCGCAACTTTTGCACAACATCAAAATATGCCTCGTTTTGGTTCGCTCAAATGCTGATTGGTTTACCGTCGCGGGGCAATGCCTTGGGATCTCGGAAGGGAGTGGATGTCGAGTCACAGGATTCTACAACAATAGGAATCACGCGCGTCTCGCCTGAGTGCAGTTGCTCTAACACTCACATAAACTCTTGTTCCACGTCGTAGTCTGAGTCGTGAAAAGCCGGACTTCCAAAAATCAGAAGCAGTTCGAAGAACTCACCCCGTTTGGTGATTTCGGTATTGATACCCCCGCCTGCCATAATATTTCGATCAAACCATTCGTCGGTTCGGCTATCGCTACGAAGTGGTGTCTGCCAGAAAACTGCCATTTTTGAACAAATATTGTAAATTTTCCAAGTGATTTTGATGATAGACCAAAGAATTTTGCCATTAAAGATGGTGACATCATCCACTTGCAGCTGATTTTTCCAATTTTACTGAGATGGCCGGTTTTAGAGACAAAGCCATCCCTGCTCGCTGCCAGCGAGTGGCTTGGGGTACGAGCCGGTGGCGACGCCGATGTGTCAGGTGGAGCGCAATCGCGCCTTGTTCTGCCGCCGCATCCGTTCGCGCTCCTATCACTGCAGCAGCAAACCAAGCTGGCGCAGATTGGCCACTAGGACCGATAACACAACCATGCGCTCAAAACCGTCCGTACCAAACGCATGCCGATTCAATCCATCTACCTAAGACGCGCCGTTGAAAAATCAATCTGCAGCATTCCCGATGATTGATGAGGTTTGAAGTCATAATAAAATAAGCCGAAAGCGAGACGACGCAATTCTCTTTCTCATAAAAATTTGACCTGTCAACAAATTCAAGGTGATGACGTATCCAAACATTGACCCAATCGCTCTAGAGCTTGGACCGCTGGAAATTCGCTGGTATGGACTTGCCTACGCCATCGGCATTTTGGCTGGGTGGTACCTGGGACAGCTGAGAGCTGGCAGAGGACATGCCCCGATTTCGAAAGATCAAGTCACAGATATCGTGCTTTATGTCTCGGTCGCTGCAATCGTGGGCGGACGTTTTGGGTTTGTGCTGTTCTACAATACGTCATACTTCTTGTCCGACCCACTCTCTTTATTCAGAATCTGGGAAGGCGGGATGTCTTTTCACGGCGGTTTTTTAGGTTCGATAGTTGGAGTCTGGCTCTACGGGCGTCTCAAAAAAGTCGAATTTTTGAAGCTCACCGATTTTTTGAGTCCGCTATGTGCAATTGGTCTTTTCTTTGGAAGATTGGCGAATTTCATCAATCAGGAGCTATGGGGGCGCGAAACCAGCTTGCCGATTGCGATGATTTTTCCCAATGACCCTTTACAGCTTGCGCGTCATCCATCCCAGCTCTATGAAGCGGCTCTTGAAGGCGCTCTTCTGTTTGCAGTTTTATGGTTCTATTCGGCAAAACCGAGGGCTACGGGCTTGATTTCTGGCTTATTCGTCTGTGGTTATGGACTATTTCGATTTTTGGTCGAATTCGTGCGGGAACCCGATGCTGGCATCGGTTTTGTCGTCGCCGATTGGGTTACGATGGGCCAATTGCTGTCATTTCCGCTTATAATTCTTGGACTTTGGTTAATCTACCGCGCAAACAATCTAAAACGTATCAAGTGACCGACCCGCAAAAAGACCGCCTGGTTCGAACTATGGAAGCTCTGGGCGTTGAGTACCAAATTCTAGAGTGTGACCCAGACCTCGCAGACACTCGCGTTTTTGTTCAGCATTACGAATTTGCAATTGAAGACTGTGCGAACACGATCGTTGTAAAATCAAAAACCGGCGAAAGAAAATATGCTGCTTGCGTTGTACTCGCCAATTGTCGCCTGGATGTAAATCGCACCGTTCGAAAGAAGTTAAAGGCGAGACGGGTATCCTTTGCCGGAGCCGAAGAAACTGAAAAATTCACTGGCATGTCGGTTGGTGGCGTAACGCCAATTGGTTTGCCCAAAACTTTGCCGCTCTGGGTCGACAGCGCGGTAATGGAACGCGAAAATGTTGTTCTGGGTGGCGGAAGCCGTTCCTGGAAAATTGTAGTGTCGCCGAAAATCTTTACATTGACGCCCAATACTGAAATCGTTCCGGGTCTCGCATATCCGGCTTGAACCTGTTCGGGCGATCAAATTGAAACTGAGAGCAGCTTCCAAAGAAAAGGCAGCCACGCCAGTAGCAACAGGCCCAAGCTCACCGCGTCGTACCAGATAATTCGGACGTAGCGCTTTCTTTGCGCCTGCCCCTTGCTCGTCATTTGGATAGCGCACATTGTCATATCCAAAGGAACGATAAACACCAGCATCGGCACTATGGTTGGAGCGATGAGCGTCGGCAGCATCAACCAGCCGGATTTATGCGTTTCCAACAGCGCCAGCGGCGCACTGAGAATCAACGCAGCAATGAGTATGAACAGCAGGGCCCGGAGGGGACCGATCTCCCGCATGAATTTCTTGGCGATGTACATGCGAATCAGTTTAGTTTCTTGCCAGAACGTCGCCTGAGTGATTCCCGATAACTGACAATGCGCTTGATGAGTCCTTCCTTATTCACCGATTCCTTTAAATCTGCCATGTCTTCAGCACGAGTATCAGGAATTACGACTTTAAACATTCGTCTGACATCTGTATGGGGGAGAGCTGCTCCCGCCTTTTTCGCGGCCTCAATATGCTTAGCCCAATCGTTCTTCTCAGACACATGGGTCAAAAAGCCCATTTTTAGCGCTTCATCGCTGTCAAATACACGGGTATTGGTCAGTATGCTGAGTGCGTTGTCAATGCCGACGCGTTGAGTAAGTCTTCTTGTGCCAAGCAGGATTCCAAAGTTGAGTCCTGGCATGCAGAAAACGCTGTTGGGTTCAGCAATTCGGATGTGACAGGAGCAAACCATGTCCGCACCAGCTCCAAAAGCTTTGGCCTGAACCAGTGAAACCGTCGTAAAAGGCGCATGATGGAGAGCCTGGAGCATCTTTTCAACCCGCAGAATCCGATTCGCGACTTCAGCTTCTGTTCTTGTTTCCAGATCGCTTAGATCAAATCCAGAACAAAACGAATTTCCTTCACCTCGAAGCACAAAGGTGCGCGTACCGTCTTTACTTGACTCCTCGATCACTTCGTGCAGTAATTCGACCAGATTCGGACTCAACGAATTGGCGCGATGTGGTCGGTTGAGACGTACTGATTTTAGGGTTTCGTTCTTTTCAATCAGCAGTTCTTGCATGTTATTGAATTTTCTGAATTCACTATAATTTCCAGCATACCATATACGAATTGCCAGCCAAAAGGTATAAGCGGCTTTCTGATTTCAGCCTCCACATTGAATCATCCAGTAAATCCCGTCCTCGTTGAAGTAATACGCGGCGACATGGTGGAAAATTTCCACCGAGGCGCCGCCGTTGTTGTGGACCGAAACGGTGAAATTGTCGCTGCTTACGGAAACATCAATCGTCCAATCTATCCTCGGTCAGCAATTAAACCACTTCAAGCGATGGTGTTTGCACAATCTGGAGCCATGAGACGATTTAATCTGAGCCATCAGCATCTCGCACTCGCCTGCGCTTCCCATTCCGGGCAAGACGTACACGTCAATGCCGTTCGACGGTGGCTTGTTCAGGTCGGATTGAATGAATCAGCGCTCAAGTGTGGCGCACACGAAGCACGTCACGATGAAACGCGTAGATCCATGATTCAACAAGGACAGGAAGCGAGTGCGCTTCACAACAATTGCTCCGGCAAACATGCGGGAATGATCACCGTAGCGGTTCACAATGATCATCCGATTGAAAGCTACACTGCCCGTTCGCATCCAGTGCAGCAGCGAGTTTTAAAAACGCTCAGCGAACTAACGAATGAGCCGGTTGAAGACCGTCCTGCCGGTTTGGATGGCTGTGGCATTCCAGTTGTTGGAATTTCTCTAGAGGGCATTGCTTTGGGATTTGCAAGAATTGCAAACGGGCAGTTTGATTCCAATAGTCGAAGGGACGCGGCAGATAAAATTCGGACCGCGATGAAGCAGTTTCCGCTGCTGGTGGGTGGCGATGATCGCTTCTGCACTTTGATTCCAGGATTGACGAGTCGCAAAGTACTCGTAAAAGCAGGAGCGCAGGGTGTCTACGCAGGCATGACGGTGAACTCCAATCGATTGGGTTTCGCACTTAAAATTGACGACGGTTCGGGTCTGGCCGCAGAAGTTGCAATGGGTTGGTTGATTACGAAATATGCAAATTTGAGTGACGAAGAGATTCTCAGTCTCAAACCTTGGTTTGAACCTAGCTTGAGAACGATAGCCAAGAAACCGGCTGGCGTCATCCTTCCGTATTTCCGATAAATAATGAAAATTCGATATGGCGCGCTGCCGGAATTCGTTCAGCCTCATACGCGAAAGTTTACGATCGGCATAGGTTTAAGACAGGAGCGACGAAGCCGCTGCATGGGCTGATCAATCAACGGATTTTGACTGAGATGAATCGTAGTGGAGGAGTGGGTCCTCGACTGGCGAAAGAGTCGATAAATCGAAGTTTTCTCGTACGAATAGCGAAACATTGCTGAAATGGCCGAGTAAGCGGGGTCGTTACCGGGCCCCGCTCCTCACAGACCCGAGCGTGCGCGATTGACGCACTCGGTTCCTCATGCAACAGGTTCGCTCAACGGGCATAAATCGAATGCACAACACGCGCAGAAGGCAACGGAAAGTTACGCAGAACAGCCGCCATACGTGTCCAGTTCAGACGACCGTCACGGCTACGGCGCGATAGCGCCGTCTTCCATGCACGTTCGACCTGATACCGAAAACACCGTAAACGTCTTCGATTCCCCGTCATCCCATAATAGGCACAATGACCGCGAACAACACGCGCCAAACGGGCGTGCTGTTCTGCAAGCGGCCGATGCCGGTTCGCCCTGCACCACTGCGAGACCGATTTCACGGCTCGCGCAAACCGCGACTTCGAGGTCAGTTGCCGCAACACCTTGTTGCCTTTCCGCGATGTTCCCCAAACATGGGTGAAACCGAGAAAGTCGAAACTGGCATTGTTATGCGGCCCTGCCTCCTGCGGTGCTCGAAAGTCGATAAAGCGCGTCTTGGTCTCATGGAGCGTAAGCCCGTATTTCCCAAGCCGCTTGCCCAGTACTTCCAGCACTCGCATCGCGTTTTTCACGGAACAGCATGACGAAATCGTCCGCATATCTCACCAGCCGACAACTCGACCCCATGCGCGGCAACACCACCTCCTCAAACCATTCATCCAGCACCGTGTGCAGATAAACATTTGACACTAAGGGAGAGATTACCCCGCCTTGCGGCGAGCCCGCGGATGAGCGAACCAATTCTCCGTCATCCATTATTCCGGCATTGAGCCATTTGTCAATCATGCGTCTTATTACGCCGTCCTTGATCCGCAGGTCGAGAATCTCACGCAGTCGGGCATGACTCAGACTGTCGAAATACTTCGTCAAGTCTGCATCTAAAACCCACCGCTGACGCTCTGCCATGATGCCGTTATACAGTGCATTCAGCGCATCGTGGCACGACCGTCCCGGCCTGAAGTCATACGAACATGACTTGAAATCCTGCTCATAAATCGACTCCAAAAGCATCACCACCGCCCTTTGTGCTACCTTGTCCTCGAACGTAGGTATGCCCAGCGGCCGCTTCGTTCCATCGGCTTTCGGTAGGTAGTGCCTGCGCACCGGCGGCGCAACATAACGGCCTGACTTCATCCGATTCAACAAGTCTTCCAAATTGGAATCCAGGTTCTCCTTGTAGTCTGCCGCCGTTACGCCGTCAATGCCCGCAGCACCGTCCTTGCGCGTGCGCCGATACGCCTCGCGCATCCAGTCGATGTCAATCAGATGATGTAATGAGGTGAATACCCGCTCCGGGTGCTCTCTCGCCTGTTCGGCTATATATTGCTGTTTCGTAGACGTGTTTGTAAATCTCTGTGTACTTTCCATCGTTTCCCACCAATATTTCTGTATGCATGACGCTCCGCTTCCCTCGAACGGGTCCCGATGGACTCAGTTCCCTGCCGTCATCAGTACTATCAGAGCGCTACGACTGCCTGCATTTCGTCCTTTCGGCTTATTGATTCGCCAGCCAGTACCATCGTAGTCTGCCGTCTTTGTGTGTTCCGCCTGCGCGCTCCCGTCGCACCGCAGACCATGCGACCGGCCGGGGACTTTTCTGGTCCGACTCCCCTTGGGCCGGATACCCTGTCCGATGGAAAATACAGGCTCTCTCAGGTTTCCTGGCAACCCTTCCCGCAACTTTGCGGTCGCGGTAGGAAACGCGTTACCGCGTTCCCCCCCCCCCGCACAGATCCGTGCGTGCACGTTAATGCACACGGCTCCTACCTCAGGTGTTTGACGGTAAACTGTTGATCCGTCCATGGGATCACAGCCTTCCGTATCCGCTCAGCCGCCTGTGACACGCTTTTTCCGTCGCTGTGTACGGCACGTGCTTAGGCTTCGCAGATTCCCTTTGGTTGCACCCCTTCCCTCGTTCGACTCCGCAAGAACCTGCGTCCTTTTGTTCGCCGCATTCAACAGTACTATGGGCGCATCCGACTGCTTTGCCCTACTCATCTTCAATTACGGAATATCTCCTTAGTTTCAGCGACCTTGTCAACGACTTGCAAGGTCGGGCAAAGCCCTCCCAGGTCCCGATACAGGGCGTGCGTACATCCCTCAATTCCTCGGACACCGCAGAGCTCGTCTGCACCTTACCAAATCGGTGCAACCGATGTTGTCTTCGACCGAACGGACAGTCTCGACACTCTGAACGACTCGTTTTTCGATGCTCAATCATTGCGGCTATACGTACCGCTACCGACACTTCACTGATACCCTCACGAATATCAGCGCACGGCTCGCAGCGATAGCATGTGGTTAGTATTTACCATCCATCGGACTTTCACCGATTACCCTAATACCAGTTAGCCTGGCGTACCCGTTCCCGCGACCCCCGACGGCCTTGCAACACCTCGCCACTCGCGGTGTTACAAGTGCTGCTCCCAGCTAGTTAACACTGAAAGCGCCATCGATAGCAATTTCGAGGCTCAATAGGACGCTTCATCGCCCGCTGTGTACGCTTCACGACAGCCGTTGCCGACTGCCATGCAACACTCGCTTCCGGCTGGCAGGCTGTGCCTTTGCCGGACAGGAGTCGAACCCGTTGGGTTGCGATGAGTGGTTTCAACTATTTCATTATTTCATAGCATTCCCCCAATTCCAGGACTTGTCCTGACGCAATAACTATTTGCGCCCTTGTATACCGACAATCACACTCTGATGTCACTGGTTTTTCACCGTGATTGTCGTTATAAATGCAGGGGCTAGCTATTGCCCAAAATAAAACATCAACAGTTCATCGGCGAAAGGACGATGGTCGAAGAGAATTTGAACCACCTGATACATGCTGCTCATCGCAATCATTTTGAGAGCGGATTCAGGCGTCTGATCGGACAACCGAAGCGGGATTGATCACAATGACAGGAATCGAACGCAATCGCAATTGAGAGAGCGTCCGCACCTGAAGCGCTGGACTGCCGTCACTGAAAAAACACCGGTAAGTATTTCGCATGCCAACATCGGCATTTTATCCAATCAGAATCAGCAGCTGCAATGTCGATTGCAGTTCATTTTGCTGCAACCTGCGACTGCGGCGCCGTCGCGGCGGATGATCTTTCCCTGTTATGTTCGCCTGATTTCCATTTTGGAATCGCAGAATGTACAATAGTTCATATCGGAGAGTTTGAATTCTCAAACGCAATCCGATCACCGCGGAAATGTCCGGTCCAATCAGCTCAGTGGATGTTTCGACAGACATATCACAAGAACGACCGTCCGAATGGCAGATTCGGCAGGCAGGTCATTTTCATTCGACAGCACAATAAGCATGGCAGGAAGATGTATGGCAGAACCCAAGCTTGACAAAATTAAATTCAAGAACCCGCATGATCGGCTGTTCTGCGAGATCTATGGAGACCCGCAGAATGGTATGGACCTGTTCGAGCTGGCCTTGACAGCTGACGAGTTCAATGCTTTTGACTGGCGGACATTGCGTGCGCAGCCGACAGTTCATTTCATGCCGGACTCAAGCAAAAAACAAATGGATCTTCTGTATTCGGTCAAGTCCAAAAAGTCCGGTGCGCACTGCAAGATGGTATTCATGTTGGAGCACAAGAGCTGGCAGGATGCGAAATTGATGGTGCAGCTGTTGGAATATCAGACTGCGGTGTACGGAAAACAGATGATTCCGATATTGCCGATATTGATCTATCATGGTCGGGAATCGAAGTGGCCTTACAATTTGGAGTTCCACCAGAATCTGGCATCCGATTCACCGGAAATGATCGAGATGTTCGGTCGACAGGTATTGAACTTCATTGTGCGCTGCGTGAACTTGCGCCGACCGCAGGTTCAGCAGCAGATAATGGAAAGGAAATTGGAAACGAGACAGATATTGTATATATTTGACAGGATATGGGATGCGGATCTTAAAACGGTCGCCGAGTTGCTTCGGATGGGGCAGGAACTTGACGATACGCGTCGAAAAGTATTGATTGGAAAGGCGGTTGACTACATTTGCCGAGTCAGGCCGGAAATCACAAGGGAGATGATCATGGAAGTTGAGCGAGTAACCATACCGCAGGAAGTATTTACGTCCCCGTTTCTTGAGGGGACACTGGAAAACAAGATGCAGGAGGGACTTGAGCAGGGACTTCAGCAGGGGCTTGAGCAGGGACTTCAGCGAGGAGCTGAGCAGAATGCGCGGAAAGTTGCGCGGATGATGCTGCAGAACAATGAACCGATTGACAAGATCTGCAGCTACACCGGACTGAGCTCTGGCACGGTGAGGGAACTTTCTCGGTAAACTGATCGGACCCGGAAACTTACTTGAACCGGCGATTCAGTGATTGACGGTGACTGACCTGCCGCCGCACGCTGAACAGGTCTGCTTGTAATCATTGATTCAAAAACGATTCGCACCGACTGTTCAGGGTGTCGGGCGCTGAGGAGTCGGATTCAGGCTGAGATTGGATTTCATCGAGAGAACCCGGAATGCGGCGAGTGACTGTAGATGTGTGCTTTAGGAGAGATGCACGAAAAACCAGACAAAACGCAGTTGGCAGAATCGAGGTGGTGGAATACACTCGGTATTGAGTTTTGTTCGCAGGCGCCGTTTCAACATTGATCGGTCAATTGCCTGCACCTGACTGAATGTCATCGTTGATCTTTTCAGTGATTTTGCGCGCGGCGGAGCATGTATTGACTGCTTCGTTCATTTGGCTGCGACTTCGGTAACGGTGCATGATGCGCCGGCACTGCCTGTGTGCCGGGTGCGGCGGTCGCACAGCAGCATTTTCAATCCGCTCAGTCAGTCCTACAGGGTCTTGTGCGTTGCGGGCTTGGCGGTGTGATGATGAAATCGACATCGGGCATGGTCTGCAGCAGTTCCACGATGGGTTTGTTTGGCATGCAGCGAGTCGTCGCGTAACAGCGGGTGGCGGGATGGGATGAAATCGGTGCGATATAGATTCAGCCCGTACTTTATGTGCTGATGAAAAACTACCCGGATCTGCCGATTGAATCTACACGAAAGCACTGATTGGAAATTCCCACTGTGTAACGACAATCAACGTGAGAATTCAGCGACAGTCGGAGTGTGATTGTCGTTATGCAAGCAGGGGCGAGTAGTTACGCTGAAATTAATATGCCATGAAAGAATGCCCGGTACGGTTTTCCCTTGAAAGCAGGTCGATAGCTGTATGTTTGACCCAAATGATGCCGTGATTTCAACAATTGGGGAACCAGCCTGGTTTGCGGCAGAATCTCATTACACGGTCGTTCTGACTGATTCAATTCTACAAGGATTTACTATTGGCAGTCTCTAGAAAAGTTCTTCGCGTTAATGTGACCTGATGAGTTAAACCACTGAATGGAATAGAGAATTCAGATAATACGATTAAGATTGATCCCCTTAGCAATCTCTATGAGATCGCGATTCGTGTGCCGTAAGTCGTGAATTGCTGCTGAAACAAATTACGCTTTGAAAATCATCATTGCTAAATCATGCACATTACAATCTAAAACAGATTGCCGATTTTTTAGAGGCGCCAGATGTTAGAGCATTTGTTACATTCGGCACGCTCGAATTTGTCGTGAAATCAAAGAGCGCTAGAAATTGAAACCGATTTCGTTTTATGAACACTAGTAATGCAGACATTCGTCGCCAGCTTCGCCTGGGAGAAGATAGTAGATGGGAGTTCAAGCAGATTGAATTTGCAGGAAATCGTCCGAAAAGCCCGAAGTGCGACGAATTGGCCGATGAGATCGCTGCGTTCGCAAATTCGAACGGCGGATTTTTGCTTTGTGGTGTAACTGATGCGGGCACGGTGCAGGGCATGTCCCGCAAACAAATGGATGAGCTGGAGCGTCTTCTCGTCGAAATTTGTACAGACACGATCAAGCCGTCGTTTCGCCCATCCATTTTCCGTCGAGAGCTTGATTACAACAAGCCGTTTCTGCTTGTTGAAGTACCTCCGGGTGATAACCTATACGACAGTCCGGGGGGAAACTTTACACGCGTTGGCAGTACGAAGAGACTGTTGACGAGTGACGAGCGATTACGCCTGTCACAGCGACGAGCGCAAGCGCGCTACTTGTGGTTTGATAAACAGCACGTTCCAGAAACAGGATTTCAGACGTTAGTGGCAGATCTTTGGAAACCGCTGCTGAGTGTTGAGAGAGCCAGCACGCCTCAGACCGCGCTGAAACAGCTCGGACTACTTGTTCTGGACGAATTTGAACAAGTGCGAGCAACGGTTGCAGGCATCTTATTGTGCACTCACAACCCGGAACATTGGCTGCCTCAAGCTGTTATCAGAGCGACTTTCTACAGCCAAAGCCATCCATCATCTGGCCAGCTGGATGCACAGGAAATCACCGGCCCGCTTGATCGTCAGATCACCAGAGCGGTCGCATTTGTCAAACGTAACATGATGGTTGCCGCACGCAAGACTCCTGCACGCGTGGATATGCCCCAATACAGCATTCAAGCGGTTTTTGAGGCAATTGTGAATGCTGTGGTGCATCGAGATTACTCAATTCATGCCAGCACCATTCGCTTGTCTATGTTCAAAGACCGCTTGGAAATTCGATCTCCCGGTGAATTGCCCAACGGAATGACTATCGATGCCATGCCTGTATCCCAAGCGACTCGTAACGAAACACTAGCGTCGAATTTGGGGCACATGAAAGTGTTCGGAGTTGCCGGGTCCGAAGATCGGCGTTACTTCATGGAACGAAGAGGCGATGGAGTTCGCATCATTCAGCGCACGACTCGTGAGCTTTGTGGGAAAGACCCGGACTACAGCGTAATTGACAGACGGGAACTCAGCTTAATTATTCCGGCAGCTTCGCACCGGAACAACCCGGATAGCGTAACTGTCAAAGTTTTGGCAAAAGGCCAACCTTGCCCTGACGTTAGTTTGTTAATTCTCTATCCAAATAAAACTTGGATGGAGGCTGCTACTGAATACGATGGTGCGGGGCGAGTCGAGTTGTACACAACAGAACTCCCGATGAAAGTATTTGTCGCCAGGTCCGGATACAGGGCGCATTGTGAGGAAGGGTGGATTCCGAAAGAGGGACCATTAATTGTGAATCTTAAGGAATTACCAAGTGGAGGCGCAGTCATTTTCCCGAATACTACGGGTTATATTCCGGGTCTTAAGGGGCGTTTGAGCCCCATACGAGACACTCTGGATCGTACATACCTATACGCTACTAACGTCGCCATTGATGAAGGCAGGCAACAGCCTGTCAGTTTTTTGTACGGAGAGGAGTTACGCTTAACCGATAACGTGGGTCACGAATGCATGATACGAATTATCGACATCACCGGCCAATCGGCTTTGCTGGAGTACCGAGATTTGTCTAAATGATTCAATAAGCTGCCTCTGCACAAACGCAAGCGCTTTGTCAAAATTTGACGGAATAATCAGTCATTGAGAGGCTTAGGAACCAGAGTTTTAGTTAAATGAGTGATTTTCTATTTGACTCTATGGAGATTTATTCAATTGAAAACAAGTGATTGCCAATTTTCTGGACTGGCAGCAACAATTCGTCTCCGAAATCGTTTGTGTTAAAAGTTGCTTCACTATCGCGAACAAAACGGATTCATTTGCCCGAATGCGGACACGATCTACTCAGCAGTTCCAACATCGTCACTTACGCCAGTGCAACGCCGGCCGATATCAGACCCTGGTCATTGCGAACACTCTGTTTGAACATGCTAAATTGACGTTGACACAGTGGTCTGACACCATGTTCCTGATGAGCTATGACCAAGGAGACATATCCGACCTGCGACTGGCAAAACAGATCGGAGGTGACATGGCGAACTGCACGCGCGTTGTTGCGCACATCGACGGTCACAAGCCCGACAAACATGGATGAGGTGCCGAAGGCAAGCCACCGGTGCTGCTCGCCGCCGATCATGTCCCCAGTCCGATCCGGTTTATATTGGAGTAGAGGTAATTTTGAAAGTTTCTCTTGCATCACTCGCAAAATTGTCAAACGAGCACCTAGGAACAGAACCAAATCATCCAGGAGACCCCATTCATGTACGAATATGAAGAATTCAACGACCCGATACAGCATCCTCGTTACACCGGCATTCCCACTTTTATGCGAGCGCCTCAGGCAGAGCAGTGGTCTGATGTAGACCTGGGTCTCATTGGAGTTCCGTTCGACGGCGGTGTAACAAATCGAACAGGGGCGCGGCATGGCCCAAGGGAGATTCGCAATCAGTCGAGTTTGATGCGACGCAAGAATCAATCTTCCGGCATCTGCCCGTATGACTGCTGCCGTATTGCCGACCTGGGTGATGCCTGGGTACAAAAACCATTTCATCTTGAAGAAAGCCTGGACGAGATAGAAAACTTCTACAGAGCCGTACACGAACAAGATATTGTTCCAGTATCAGCTGGAGGCGATCACTCCATCACGCTGCCGATCTTTCGCGCCATTGCCAGGCGCCAACCCGTTGGAATGGTGCATTTTGATGCACACTGCGACACGGGTGACGATTATCTAGGTTCTAAATTTCATCATGGTGCGCCTTTCCGAAGAGCGGTAGAAGAAGGACTGCTGGATCCAAAACGAACAATCCAGATCGGAATTCGCGGGTCCTTAAACGATCTCGATGTCTGGAAATTCAGTCACGATTGCGGCATGCGAGTTGTCTATATGGAGGAATTTTATGATCGGGGCTGGAAGTCCATTATGGAAGAAGCGCGTCACATCGTTGGTGACGGACCCACTTACATCAGCTTCGATGTAGACGGTCTTGATCCGGTTTATGCACCTGGTACAGGCACTCCTGAAATAGGAGGATTTTCGACACTTGAAGCACAATTCATGATTCGATACCTTCAGGGACTGGAATTGGTGGGTGGTGACGTCGTTGAAGTTGCGCCCCCTTTTGATCCGAGTGGAAACACGGCGCTCGTTGGAGCAACGATGATGTTCGAAATTTTGTGCGTGGTCGCAGATTCAGTTGAAAGATCGAAAGGATAGTTCTCAGGCAGGTCAATCAGGTGCGGAAATCAGCTGCCGCCATTGAGCATTCAGCGGGGCTGAGATCGAAAACTGATTCTCCTGCGCCAAGCTTCTTGGGTCTTTTGGGTGGCCAGGGGATTCAAACCCGAAATTCCATCGATCTTTGACGAGCGTCGAATGGATTGTCAATGAAAAATCGACAGGGGAGGTGTTGAGCTGCTGGGTGCGCTTTCACCAACTCCAAAGCACGCCTTTAAAGAGTGACGGCCCTGTCATCCGCGCCAAGGCAGGCGCATCGGGCTGCATCGTCAGTCGGCAGCTTTGGCTTGCGGCTTCGATTTTTCAAGCGCAATGAATTGTGCAGATGTTTTTTTTATTCCAAAAAAATCCTTAAACCCATTGACTAAGCGAGCTGCGGCTTCTCGGTCTACATCCAGGTGAGTTACCAGACGAATGGGTCTCCCACCCGTCGTCACGATGCCGCGAGCTGCCAGAAATCCAACCAGTTCATTTACGTCATCGTCTTTTGCATAGACAAAAATCATGTTGGTTTGCGAGCTATGAAAGACTACTTGAATTTCTTCGATGTTCTGCAACTGCTCCGCAATCCATTTTGCGTTTTCGTGATCTTGCGCCAATCTGTCTACATGATGATTGATTGCAAAGAGTGCTGCTGCAGCAACCACACCTGCCTGTCGCATTCCGCCACCGACTAATTTTCGCCAGCGGCGCGCATTGCGCACGATTTCTCTGTCACCACAGACAACCGACCCAAGTGGAGCGCCCAGTCCCTTGGAAAAACAACACGATACAGTGTTAAAACCTTGTGTAATTTCGGAAACGTCCACATCATGAAATATCGCGGCGTTAAATACTCGCGCGCCATCCAGGTGACTGGCGAGGCCAGCGGATCTAACAAAACTCTTTGCTTCATCCAAATACTCCATGGGCAACGCTCGACCCGCCTGAGTATTTTCAAGGCAGAACAACCGCGTATTGGCAAAATGATCGTCGTCGGGCTTGATTGCTCGACTAGCAAGATCCAAATCGATGGTTCCGTCTTCACAAAATTCAAGCGGCTGCGGTTGAATGCTGCCGAGTACCGCACCACCTCCTCCTTCGTATTTGTAGGTGTGGGCAACCTGCCCAACGATATATTCATCACCGCGCATGCAGTGAGCGAGCAGCGAAAGCAGGTTGGCCTGCGTACCACTCGTCACAAACAGTCCAGATTCCATTCCAAAACGTTCTGCCATTACGGCCTGCAGTCGATTGACAGTTGGATCTTCACCGTAAACGTCGTCTCCTACCTGCGCATCATACATGGCTTGTCGCATCGCTTTCGTCGGTTTGGTTACGGTGTCACTACGAAAATCATTCATCATATTTTGCTCTCGCCTGATCCGAACAGGGTTCATCGAATACCTAAATTTTCAGCTGGCATGGTCGTCAGCTGTTCACATATTTTACCTTCACGGAACGATTGCGAAGGTCCTGATCTGTGAAGTTCTGAAAGTTCTGCAGCAGCGAATGACGGTTCGGCATCTTGCTTCCAACACTAGAAAAATATTCATTTCCGGCAAAATGACTGCCGATAAGGCCGCTCGATCTGATGCAATTTCCCGACCGTTCATATTTGCTAATGCATCTCCAAGAATTAGTGCTATAAAATTCAACTAGGTTAGCGACGCTCACTCTGAAACTGATCCAGTAAAAAGACGGCAAAATCGGCGGCTGAAACTGAATAGTTAATTTCTTGCATGGAAACTGCTTCAAATTTCAAGATTTGGGGTCAGTGACAAAAAACTGAAACATCTTTAGCAGGCACAAAAAGAGGACATCATTAATGACTGCAAGACCAGATTTTACGATTGGAATAGAAGAAGAATATCTTGTTGTTGACATCGGAACATTGAACCTGGTATCCCAAATGCCGCATGGCTTGATGGATGAATGCTATGAAGCACTGGGCGACCAAGTCAAAAAAGAGCTGCTGCAGTGCCAGATCGAAATTGGAACCAGAGTGTGTCGATCAATGCAGGAAATACGCGATGAACTGGTGCGTCTTCGTGGAACTGTCGCAGAGATTGCGCGCAAATATGACTGTCTCATCATGGCTTCTTCAACACACCCAATTTCGTTCGGTTCCACTCTCATTACGGATGATCAACGATACCGAGATCTTGTTCACCAGTTACAACGAGTGGTGGCAAGCATGTATATCAGCGGCATGCATGTTCATGTGGGAATTCCCGACGACGAACGGAGAATCGATTACATGAACCAAACAACTTACTCGCTTCCACACTTTCTGTCGTTGAGCACATCTTCCCCATTTTGGCGAGGCGAGAAAACAGGCTATCGGTCACATCGCGTTTCAGTATTTGATCAGCTGCCCAGAACCGGACTTCCGCCGCACTTTCAAAGTTATACCGATTACATGCAGCATGTTGACATTCTCGTTAACTTACAGATCATCGAAGACCCAACCAAGATCTGGTGGGACCTTCGTCCCAGTTGGAAATTTCCAACTCTTGAAATGCGCATTACCGATTTATGCACCAACCTGGACGATGCAGTTGCGATCGCAACCGCCTATCGATGCTGGATGCGAATGCTCAACAGGCTGCGGCAGAACAATCAGAGCTGGCGGGAATATCCCTCGTTCTTAGTGCAGGAAAACAGGTGGCGGGCTCAACGCTATGGAATCGACAAAGGACTGATTGATTTTGGCAGAGGAGAAATTGTTGATACCGCCGAGCTGATGAATGAATTGATCGAGCTGGTATATGAAGATGCGGAATATTTCGGATGTGTTGATGAATTAGTGCACATTCAGAAAATTCTGGAGCGAGGCACCAGTGCACATCAGCAATTGGCGGTATACGACAAAACGATCGCTGAAGGTCATTCAAACGAGCATGCGCTATTCAACGTGGTCAGACACGTCGTCAAAGAAACATTAAAGGGTGTTGATTTCGACCCCTAAAACGACGGCACGCGATCAGCAGCGAAATCGAGTTGTTCCATCTCGAATCGCCTGGTCCATTAACTGAACTTCCCATTCGAGATATTTTTCCATGCGTTCTTCCTGTCCAATCTCTCTGTCATAGGGACGCTCCCAATGATCATCCACATTCGACAGCTGATTTTCCATTCCTCCTGCCATCGAAAAGCCATCTGCTCGCCAAGCCGCATTGCCGCCTTCAAGCACCCGAATCAAATATCTTGCCCCGGATGCAACGAGATCCTGCGCGGCCAAATGTGCCAGCACGCCATCTTCTGAAGTCAGCACCAATAGACCAATGGGCTGACACAGCACCAAAGCTGATTCAAGCCGCTGACGAATGCACCACTGCGCACCTTCTATATGGCCGTCTTCGAAATTGGTGCTAAGTGACAGGTCCACCAAAAACATGGGTTCGCCGGATTGCATGACTGCACGTAATTCCCCACATTGAATGGTTTCGTGTCGTTCAAATCCGACAGCTTCCGGAATTCGAGGCCCCGTTTCCAAATTCGCACGCCCTAGAGAATCATTCAGGACGCAGACATTCCTGTGTCCCATCTGCAGCAGCCACGATGCCGTCATAATCGCGCGCACCTGCCTGTCGTCAACCAGAACAATGCGAGAGTTCCGAACTGCGATGTGCTCATCAGTGGTTTGTACCAACTGTCCGCCCGCAACATGATGCGAACCGCGTATATGTCCTGCGAAATATTCTTCTTGGGTGCGGACATCAAATATGTAGTGTGTCCTTTGGCTGTCATTCTGCCACCGAGTCAAAGTCTCATAATCGATCATTGAAACACCGAAACGATCTGCAACCAGCTTTGCCGCTGCCAATGATTTTTGGAAATTGCTTTCAGATGGAGCCGGCGCAACGCGTGATTTGCCATGATCTAATGTCAAACCCGCCAAATGCCATCCCATAGTGCCGTCCTTCAGCAACATGACAGGATTTGGGATCTGCGCATTAATCAGGGACACTGCGCCAACGATGCTTCGGGTTCTGCCTGCACAATTCACAACCACATTCGCGTCCGGACGATCAACGATTTCAAACACCCGATATACGAGTTCCGCCCCTGGAACATTGATCGCCGTAGGGATGCTCATGTTCGCATATTCGTCCATCGGTCGGCTGTCCAACACAATAAAATTGTCCGAATCGTGCAAATGTCGAGCTAGATCTTTCGCCAGAATTTCTGGAGGTTTTCGATTTTGAAGCAAATACTCCCCAAAAGTTTTGCTTGGTACGTTCAAGCCAGAAAACAGTTCAAATCCTGCTTCCTGCCAGCCTGCGGTGCCCGCAGCGAGCACGCGAACATCAAAATATCCAAGCGCTTCCAAACGGGCCTGTGCGCGTCTGGCGGTTGTTTCCCTGTTTTCTGGACCACCGTCATAAACAACAATCGGCGTCGACATTCTCGGGATCAAATCACTGATGCGAAGTTCCAGCCAGCTGAGAGGTACGTTGGACGCCCAGAGCAAATGACAATCGAAATAATTGCCTTCCTCCCGAACATCCAATATGGCAAGCTCTTCTCCATCAAGAATGAGATGCTTTAGTTCAACTGCAGTAACTTGCTTGGTCATTGCAGTATGTGTCGTGCATCAATGATGTTGTCGTAGCGCGCAAATACTTTCCATTCTCCAGAAATACGGTCGTAATACTGCCGTTCCGTGAGGTATTCCAGTCCCAGCCCATACATGTGAAAATTTATTACGCAGCCCTCGTCTGTAATGTGAATGGAATGTAGATCATCCGGAAGCAATGTCACACCGGTTCCAGCTTGAACGACATGTGACCCCACGACTTCAACACCTTCTTCAGTGGCTCGATAAAATCGATTCAGCTCATTGCCGTTGATTCCAGCAATCACAGCCCAAGTATCGTGATTGTGTGGCGGAGTGCTGGTTGGCGCTCTTGCCGACTGCACATACAGCGCAAACCGATGGTCGTTCGGGTCTTCAGAAATGCGATAGACATGCGAGGATTCAGCAACATCAAGGTCAGGGGCTGGAAATTCGTCTTCACTGAACCATTCAACCTGTGTGGCAAGCCCCTGCAGCTGTCCGAGTATTTCAGTCAGTGCAGGTTTTGTCACACCATTCTCATTTTCAATCATTCGAATATTGTGAACGGTCAAACAGATAGCCTCCTTTCGTTCTTGATGCCATGACATGGTTCTATCTCCTAAGTGTTTCTATGTTTTTGCTGAAACTCGCTGCAAGTATCAAAAAATCGATTTGTGACTTTAGTCATTGGCACTCGTGCGGCAGAAATATAGGTGATCAGCTCACGGCATTCCGCTACCAGATTACATGCCTCAAGTATGCTGGGGTCTGCATTGGGAGAGTGATCTTGCCTGATTCCATCCACCAGTTGGGTGACGTGATCGGACCGCGTCACAAATTTTGGCCAAACCGTAAAATACAGCGGGTCTCTTTTCATGGTTTCACAGTTTCTTTTTGCATACCGGGTGAACTTGAACATCGCTGAAATGACCGGATCAAATTCTTTGAAAGGTTTCAGTGTTTCCTTAAGAACCGCATTAATGCGGTCCATATCTCTCATGCTCAAACTGATTTTTACATAGCGACTGATATAGAAGTCATAGCTGGACATGGTAAACGCTTTCAGCGGTTCGCCCCATAACTCATTTATTCCTTCATTGCCGCTAATATGTCGAACCAGCTTTCCGAGTTCCATTGCTTCTTCCAAACATTCGCTACATTCCTGAAGCAGTTCATTTCCACGCTTTATGTGTACGCCAATTTGCTCAAGATCCGCAATCGTAGTAAATATATCAGTAGCACGATTAAACAGGGCGCCAGCCAACATTGCAGCTGCAACTCTATTTTCTTCTTCCGAATTCGTATTTTCGAAGTGAAAACGAGCGAGTTCGAGGTTTTCACCAGGCGTGTTGATTCCTCGCTCTGTGTGATGAAATGTTCGACGCGTCAGTCCCGCAATCAGATTTTTCCTCGCTTCCCAAGATTCAGCAGGTGGATCATAGTAACGAATCCAGTACCCATCAATGAATATGCACTCTACTCCGTCAATTTCTGAAATTGTGCCCATCTTCACTTTCAGGACATCCGCTTTTCTGGTAGTCACTGGTTTGAATTTTCTCCCTCACAAACGTGAATTTTTGGGACTGATTAAGAAATTCATATTTACTATATTCGTCAGTGGACTGATTTGCAATTGGAATTGAACAACTTTAAAATGGATTCATCACTCAAAAGCGTCAAAAAGTTGTGGAGAAAACCGATATCACTTTGGTTGAAGAGGTTCTTTTACTCTTACACCATGAAGAACCTTTGAATAGCTATAGCTTTCATATTGTGCTTGCAGGTGCAGTGCTTATGGAACTGGCGATCAGGAATCGAGTTGACTGTGGGCTTGATTCCTTTACTGTCATAGACAGCAATCCAACCGGTGACCCGATCTTAGATCGTTATTTCCAGCAAATTTCTGCTAAAGACACACAACAGGAAGTCAAGTTCTGGCTCAAAGATATTGCTGATGATGGAAAACAACTCGTCAAATTGGGATTCAACGGGCTCATAGAGCGCGGGATTCTTGGGAAAACTGAGAAACGATTGCTCTGGGTGCTGAAGACTAAAACTTATCCTACACTTGACAGTTCAGTAGAGCACAACGCGAAACTGCGTTTGATGAACATCATCTATAACGACGATATGCCAGACTCAAGAGATGTCGCGATATTTAGTCTGCTGGATCATTGTGATCTGTTTCGAGCGCTGCTGCCGCCTGCCGAGGTGACTCGGTTACAAACTAAAATTAGGAACATTTCTCAACTTAACCCCATAGGAATCGAAGCAAGCAGCCTGATCAGCGAACATAACACTTTTATTGCCGTTGTTGCTGGAGGGGGAACTGGAGGGGGATCTTGAGAGGGAATACGAAATCGACGGTCCAATTATTCTAAAACATGGAAAATACTCTGTTTGCTTGAGAGCCGCCAATAAACCGTCTGGGTTCCACCATCATGGAAGGAACAGGCCGCACGAAACCGCCGCTGGAAGTCCTGTTCCTTGAAAGTCTCTATTTTTGTCGTTTTCTTAGTATTAATAATTTCCTTTTTTCGGGGATGCCTATTTGATTGATTTTGACTTATCACCTCTTTTTCTATTCATTTATTTTATATAAATCAAGTAGTTATTTCAATTATTAGAAAGAAGAAAGCACTAGGCAAAGCATATCGCAAAGGCATTTCGCAATTTGAAATGTTTCCAGATAACGCCGCAGCTGAAAAATGATTTGAATTTTGGCGATAGGGTGATGAAATCTCTTGTCCTAGATGTGATTCGTCAAAGGTTTCAATCAGAAATGACAGAAAGCCAATGTCGTTTCATTGTCGATCTTGAAGAAAGTATTTTAGTGTTCAAATTGGCACTCCTATGGAAGAGTCCGATATGCCTATGCAGAAATAGGCGATTGGAATATCTCTCTACGTTAATAACCTAAAACGAATTTCCAGCATGAAACTGCATAGGGATTCGAAAATTGGACAATCAGCGGCTTGGGTCCTGTTGCATAGACTTAGAGAGGTTTTTTCCGAACAGACTGAAATATTGTCTGGAACTGTTGAAGTTGACGAAACCTTTGTGGGTGGACTGGAAAAAAACAAACATAGCGATAAGCAATTAAATGCAGATCGAGGTGGCACTGGAAAATCAATCGTAGTTGGTGCCAAGGAACGAGACTCAAAGAAAGTCAAAGCAAAAGTAATCAAAAACACTCAACCCAAGTTCCGCACTTTTGCCGCTCAATCAACCATATTAAAAATATTTGTTAGAAGATATTTTTAATAAATCATTATTTGTAGTATTTACATTCTAATATCTTACAAATATTATTGTTTATTAGTAATATCTTTTCTATTATAACTCTAGTAACATTATGTTGTTACATGTACAGTGATACAGCCCTCCAAACAGCCACTACAATCCTCTATAATTACCCCATTGACAATACACTTTAAGATCATGTTCATCAAACCCGTAGTTTCCTACACCAACAAAAAACAATACCCAGATGCGCCTACCTACTGGTCAGGCGTTGAATATGAAGGCGGAATTGCAACGAAAACGCTGGTAAACCAAGCTAAAGAAAATGGCGCGAAATGTTGTTACATGTACAATTCAGTCATTTTCAAAAAATACATGATATCAATGCTTTAGGAGAATTGTTTTTTGAGTAGTGCGGAACTAGGGTCAAAGGGATACTCTGCACGATTTCATTAACGACAATGTAGAATCTGGTTTATCTGTAATTGCAGATCACTTCAAGGCGTAAAAAATCCTAATAGATACAATCACGATTTCGTCAAGCACTCAGTTGGCGAGTATATAAGCGAACAAGCTCACATCAACGGGATTGAATCCGTTTGGTCGATGTTAAATTGAGCTCAGAAAGGCACGTTTCACAAAATCAGCAAAAAGCATTTGTCTCCCTATGTAGACGAGTTTGTAGTTCGTCATAACATTCGAGAGGAAGATGCCAAATGGAGATCATTGTTGCTGGAATGATTGGAAGGCGAATCATGCATAAAGACTTGGAGTCTGGCGAGGACGGCAGAATGAAGTTATTGATGGGTAAACAATCAAAGAAATTTGAAAAGATAAATATAAAAACAAGGAAGTAATCCAAGATGATTGATTTAAAAATCCAATTGCGGAAAAATGTATGGAAATGAAAGAGGATGAACGTATCCTTCAAGAAGGGCGTAGATCAGGCTACATCATTTATAGAGCGAATGCTGAGACCGTGAGAGTTTGTCGGGAAAACGAAAAGAAAAAACCAATTCGATGGCCAGACGACCATGATGTTTACATTGATGAAATTTTGGAATTCGATGATAAGTGATTACGATTACAAAAAATTGCTTTATGAAACACTTTCTCGTGTCATTCAGGCTTCAAGCCACCCTTCATACCTTGCTAACGTAAAAGATCGCAATGTCAATGGTGAAATGAACGCCGTTTTACCGTAGTGAACCTGACCGTAACGGCCGGTGCCTGCCCCGAAAGGTCCTCGTAAACGATGACGAGGACTCTCATCTCCAAGCATTGCGAACGGTGGTCGATCGTTTGCTCAGCGTGGTCTGCGTTATGCTACGCAAAAACACCTTGTATGAAGTCCCAAACCAGCTCCAAGCAGTCACTTTGAATTTATTGATTGGATAGGGCTTTTTTACTGATTTTAGACTTGGCAGAAACATGCGAAGTCTGCGCCGAGTTCAGGCGGATATTGCTGCTCTGATGTGTGTCATACACTTGCAATATTTGATGAGTCTGCAACAGCAAGGCTATTCGCGCCAGGTGATTCGAGAGGCTTTTTTCAAGCCTCAATATCGAGCAGTCGAGCACCGTGAAACTGGCCAACGATATGCGATTCAAATGCGACTGGGAGATGTAGTGAAGAAACTTTTTGCGGCGACGGGAATTCGGAGGTCTATGACACCTATAGTGTTGTAAGAACATTATAGTTCAAATCTAGGTAAAACGTAATATGTTGTGACAGATTTCAAATGGGTACCATTTGATATCAATCACTTACAAAAATAACCTTCGAAATGAGGAGTAAGTCTCGCATTCAGATATTTTTCCATTCCCAAGATTCAGCGGGCGGTCCATAGTAACGAATCCAGCCCCATCAATGAATATGCACTCTGCTGCGTCAATATCGGAAATTGCACTCCTCTTCACTTTCAGACTTTCCGCTTTTCTGGTAGTCACTGGTTTGAATTTTCTCCCTCACAAACATGCAATTTTGGGACTGAGTAAAAATTCATTTTTGCCATATTCGTCAGCTGACTGATTTGCAATTCGATTTAAACAACCTTAAAATAGGTTTAACCTTTACGAAACCAAAAATATGTCGTGGAAAAATCTGATATTACTTTAGTAGAAGAGGTCCTGCTGCTGCTTCTCCATGAAGAAAAGGGTACGTTGCGGCCGGTTCCGAATTTTACGCTGCACATAGCGCTCGCAGGTGCAGTGCTTATGGAACTGGCAATCAACAATCGAGTCGACTGTGGACTTGATTCCTTCACAGTAATGGACAACAATCCAACCGGTGACCCAATATTGGACCGATATCTGCAGCAAGTCTCTGCGACAGATGCACAAAAGGAAGTCAAGTACTGGCTCAACGATATTGCTGATGATGGAGAAGAACTAGTCAAATTGGGCTTCGATCGACTGGTGGAGCGCAAGATTCTTGCGGAAACTGAGAAACGATTGCTTTGGGTCGTGAAAACCAAAATATACCCAACTCTCGACGGCTCGGTAGAACACAACGCAAAACTGCGGCTTATGAACATCCTTTACAGCGACGATTTGCCGGATCCAAGAGATGTCGTCATGTTCAATCTATTGGATTCCTGCGATATGTTTCGAGTTCTGCTGCCTGCCGCTGAAGTAACTCGATTGCAGACTAAAATTCGGACTATTTCTCAACTTGACCTCATAGGCTTGGAAACTAGCAAACTGATTCGAGAAATTCAGATTGCTCTTGTTGCCACTCACGCTCCTCTCTTTTAGACTGCACTGACCCCCATTCATTTCATTCCCGAAAACACTTCAAATTGAGGTTTTCGAATGGAATTGAATTAGAAAGATGTAATTCCTGATAAAGGCAACGCAGCCCTGCGCGTGGTCGGGTCGAGCCTTAATAACTCGTTGTGCTAACGAGAATATTCGATGCAGCTAACGAACATAAATGGTGTGAGGCAACCACGTCGCCAAAGTTGGGAAGAACCACAGCACAACCAGCATCAGCAGCTGAATGCAGACGAATGGAATTACGCCTCGGTAAATTTCAACTGTTCGAATTGAAGGCGGAGCAACCCCTCGCAGATAAAATAGCGAAAAGCCAAAGGGCGGCGTCAAAAACGATGTCTGCAGATTTACTGCCATCATTACGCCCAGCCAGATAGGACTCATGGGTACGCCTGGGGCCACTTCCATCTGCAGCAAAATTGGCCCGACAATCGGGACGACGATAAAAATGATCTCCAAAAAGTCAAGAATAAATCCCAGGAGAAACATCACCAGCATGACCAAAAGCAACACGGTAAGCGTTCCGCCTGGAAGACTGTGAAGCACATTTTCAACGACCTCATCCCCACTTAGGCCGCGAAATACAAGTGCAAACATGGAAGCGCCGATCAGAATCACGAAAACCATTGCCGATACGAGCAGAGTCTGCTGCATGATTTGCGACAGAATTGATTCTCCGTTATCGGCACGGGTGCCATAAACCCGCATAATCGCGGTAAAAATTCCGATGACAAGTCCGATTGCACTGACCAGCGCAACAAAAACCGCAGCCCATTCCGCAGTCGTCAGATGATCTCTTTGCATTCGAAGATCAAACAAGGATGTTACGAGGAGCATAATGACCAAACACAGAACGCCAATCACGATCAAATGACCTCGTTTTGGTGCAGCTCTGTAACCAGCCATCATCAGTGCGCCGACACCACCCATCGCCGCAGATTCGGTCGGAGATGCCAATCCAGCCAAAATAGAGCCTAGAACCGCTACGATCAGTGCCAGTGGTGCAAACAACGTCGAGACCATTGTCCAAAAGAAAGACAGGTCGCCGGACCCTTTTTTGATTTCATCCTTAGGGATTGCAGGACTGGATTCAGGTCGAATGATGGCGATGACAATCTGATAGGAGATGTACATCCCTACCAAGACTAACCCCGGAATCAGGGCTCCAGCAAACAGGTCGTTGACTGACACGGAATCGGGTGAAAAATTTCCCATCGAAAATTGAGCCTGCTGGAATGCAGTCGACAATTGATCGCCAAGCAAAACCAGCACAATTGAAGGTGGGATCACTTGGCCCAAGGTTCCTGAAGCACAAATGGACCCGCAGGCCAAGCTAGGACTGTAGCCCCGACGAATCATGGTTGGAAGCGAAAGCAATCCCATGGTGACAACCGTCGCTCCCACAATGCCCGTTGACGCGGCAAGCAAGGCGCCGACCACACAAACCGAATAACCAAGTCCACCTCGAATGCTGCCAAACAGTTTGCCCATGTTGTCGAGCAGTTCCTCAGCGATTTTAGAACGTTCCAGAGTCACTCCCATGAACACAAAAAGAGGCACCGCGACCAGCACTTCATTGCGCATGATGGAAAATATTCTCTGTGGCAGCGCTGTGAGATAGGAAACGTCGAAAACGCCAAATCCAGCGGCAATGAAAGCAAACAGCATGGAACTGCCGGCCAGACTGAAGGCTACAGGAAAACCAGCCAGCAAGAGGACGACAACTGAAACAAACAGCGCTGCGCATAGAAACTCAGGTGTGGCTAAGAATTCCACGGTCAGCCAGTCTGTTGCGCAGATTGATGTTCTTGCGGACCTGCCAGCTGCAGAATGCTCTTGAACGCAAGTGAAACACCCTCAAGAAACAACATGACGGAAAACACCAGAATCACCGTCTTAAACAAATAAATGTAAGGTAACCCTACGGTCTCTGTAGACCCTTCCCGAACCGCCCACGAATTAAGGACAAGCGACCACGCGAAATCAAAATTTACGATACAGAAAGGCAGCAGGAAAATGAGAGAGCCGATTAAGTTGATCCACGCTTTGGCACGGATAGAAACTTCCCGGTAAAATACGTCAAGACGGACATGGCCTTCTTTGGCCAACGTGTATCCTGCTCCCAGCATGAACAGCAGTCCATGCATGTACCAGATCGATTCCTGCATTTGAATTGATCCATAGGAAAACACATAGCGCATGATGACAACCACAAACTGCATCAACGTCATAAACAGAACCAGCCAGGAACTGAACCGACCGAGCACAATGTTGCTGAAAGTGAGCCATACTGAAATGATGGCCAGAGTGCGTCGCCAACCTCGGTGATTTGCGGTTTCAGAGCGGCTCGATCGCAATTCGCGAAGGATTTCTTTCGGCTCACAGCCCATCAACAGAAGAACAGGAATACAAAAGAAGCAGACAACCGTCAGAACAACAAGTCCAAAAACAGTCAAACTAAACAGCATCGGCAAGCGCTCTAACGCATGCCATAGGCCTATAAAGTCCAGATTCACGACTTCACTTCAGCGCCGCCAGAATGGATTGAGTTGGAAGGAACCACGTTTTGAAAATTAATTTTTTTCACAAAACTACAGATGCAAGACGCAGACGGTTGAAAAAATAAATCCGCTTCCGGAAGGAAGCGGATTTTTCAAATTTTGTCGGTTGAATGATCAGCTGTAAAAATCAACCAGTTCCCGTTTGTTCATATAGGTCTGATCAGAAAGTTTAGACCAGCCGATTACGTCCTTGCGGAAAGCCATGAAACTATCATAAATTTCTTTGGTTTGCGGATCAGTGTTACCAACAGTTGAAAGTACGTCGCGTGCCGCTTCGCCCATCCCTCGGAACAGATCATCTGAGAACTCAACCAACTCTACGCCATGCTGATCCAGCAAGGTTGTGAGAGCAGTTGCATTATTCGCATTGAATTCTGCCAAATCGTAGTTGTTTTCAGCGGTTGCTGCGCTTTCGATAATCGCCTGCTCGGATGCGCTCAGACCATCCCAAACACCTTTGTTGATGCCAAAACTCAGCACCGTACCAGTTTCATGGAACCCCGGATAATGGTAGAACTTCACCAGTTTATAGAATCCGAAAGCCAGATCGTTCCAGGGTCCAACCCACTCGGTGGCGTCAATCGTTCCTGCTTCAAGAGCTGGCATAATTTCCGATCCGGCAAGTGTGACGGAAGAACCGCCAAGTGCGTCAATGACTCGGCCACCCAGTCCAGGCATGCGCATTTTCAGACCTTTGAAGTCATCGAGCGAAGTGACAGGCTGTTTGAACCAGCCACCCATTTGTGAACCTGAATTGCCACATGCGAAATGTTTCACTCCAAAGTCTGCGCCTAACTTATCCCACAGTGCCTGGCCACCGCCATGGTGGATCCAAGCATCAATTTCAGCTGGAATCAAGCCAAACGGAACTGATGCAAAAAACGAATAGCCGAGTGCTTTACCCTGATAGTAATACTCAGCTGAGTGATACATGTCTGCTGTCCCTTCCTGCACCGCATCATGGCACTTCAGCGGATGAACCAGCTCACCGCCGGCAAATACCTTTACATTCATCTTCCCGTCCGACATTGCCCCAACTCGAGCGGCAAATCGAGCGGCTGCGGTGCCTAAACCAGGGAAATTCTTAGGCCATGACATGACCAACTTGAACTCCCTGGCACCTTGCGAAATTGCAGGTGCGGCAATAGTGCCTGCAGCTGCGGTAGTACCGGCTATAGCACCAGCTTTCAAAAAGTCTCGGCGTTTCATATTGAACACTCCTTTATCAATTGAATTGTTACAACCCGACATCGGGTTGCAAGAATCTTGTTGTAAATCATCTATAAACAAAATAATACTGAATTCAGTTCAATTATTCCATAATTGCAACGCACAATGTGAGCAGAAATTTTTCGTTTACACCGCAGCTATGGAATGAGTTCTGTCGAATCGGTTCAGCAGCTGGACTTAACCTGCCTGAATCATTGCTTTGACAACTTCACACCAACCATGCGCGATATTGGTTCGGTTATAACCGCCACCGCCGGTCGCCAGCAGTTTTCCTTCACAAAATTCGTCTGCCAGCAGGCAAAGACGTTTGGCCGCATACCCATGCGCCTTAGGCGTAAATTCCATATGAGTCAGCGGATCGCCGATGATGCTGTCCGCGCCTGCCTGAAACAGAATGAATTCAGGATCAAACTGGCGAATGAACTCTTCCAGACGTCCCCAGGAACTGAAAAACACTTCATCGTCACTGCCGGGCATCACAGGAAGGTTTATTTTCGTACCAGTGGCATTTCCAGTACCTGTTTCATAGGCGAAACCCGTGCCAGGATATAAAAATCTTCCATCTTCATGGATGTCGCCGATGACGATGTCGGGATCGCTCTGGTAGGAATAAAAGACGCCATCGCCGTGATGAGCATCAATATCGACATAGGCGATGCGCTGAACCTGATACTGCTCGCGCAAAGCCTGAATCAGAATCCCTAAGTCGCTGACGGTACAAAATCCCGCAGCAGATTGGCGATTGGCATGGTGAAGGCCCGCGATCGGGATAAAGATTCGCCTGTGTTCACCGCGCATGATTCGATGTACGGCATCAAGTCCACTGCCGACAATATAGGATGAGGCTTCGTAGACGCCTTTAAAAGCAGGTGTATCCCCATAGTCCAAATAACCAGAACCGTCAACTGATTTTCGCTTCAGAGTTTTTACGTAACTCTCATCGTGAAAAAGAGTCAGATCCTTCTCATTGCAGATTTGAGGGACCAAGGTTTGGACCTGACGATCCAAGCCCAAGTCAACTGCGTAATTCCAAAAGGCATCATGCCGATCAGAACCGAAAGGATGTCCATTTGGAAAACCATAACGCGTCAGGTCACTGCCAACATAAACGCCGACCATTTCCGCCATGGGTCAGTGAACTACCAGCTTGATATTCGAATTCCGGATTTACTTGAAAATCCGTTATTATCAGTGCCTTCTTTATAGTCAAAAACATAACTCGGAATACCTTCACTGGTAATTTCCACATACTGCAACTGTCCGGCAATGTAGTATTCACGAACAGTTCTGCCGCCAATCTGATATTCCTTGACGTCGGTCGTTACGCTGTCGGCCTGAGCCTCCTCAGCCGTCTGAGCAGTGTCTTCCGCAGCGTTCTGCTGGGGTTCAGAAGAGCTTCCAAACGGTGAACGTTTTGGAATGTTGACTGTTTCAAGCAGTGTTTCAGCCTGGGCGGCAGCGGTAAAGAGAACGGCTAGACACATGGAAGCTATGAATTGACGGAATACGCGTACTTCCAATAAAAATTTCATGAAATTTCAGGTGCCAGCATCGTCGTCAGCTGTGACACCAACCTCCGTTTAATTTTGTACAAAGCAAAACAAATTATAGTGTGCAAATCATGTCATATCCAGTTAATTGAGCGAGCGTCGAGCATGCGATTCGTTCGGCCGTGAAAATCAGCTCAAATTTGCTTCTTCTTCACTCGTAAGATTCAAGAATATACGTTCCAGATTCCCGGCTTCTTCCACCAATGTTTGGATACGCCAGCCGTATTGGTCCGCAAGAATCCAAATTCGTTCAATTAGAGATTTCCCGCTCTTGGGAACCAGTCGGAAACTGGCATCGTTTTCGTCATACCCTAAACTCGCAATTTCGGAAACTTGCAGCAATTTCTCTTCTACATCTTTCGGGTGGGCATTGTTCACCTTTAAACGAAGAGCTTTGTGAACATTCGACATCTCAACCAGCGAATCGAGCGTCGTATCAACAACGAGATGACCCTTGTCAATGATGATGACTCGGTCACAGAGAGCTTCCACGTCTTCAAGAATATGCGTTGATAAAATTATGGCTTTGGATTCAGCGAGACGACTGATCAAATCCCGAATCTTTCCTCTCTGCCTCGGATCCAATCCTTCTGTTGGTTCATCCAATACCAGATAGTCAGGATCATGCAACAATGCCTGAGCCAAACCAACGCGACGCAAATATCCTTTTGACAGAGTAGAAACACGCTGAGTGAGAACACTCTGAATTTCAAGAACTGAAACCACTTCACTTAATTTTTCTGCGAGCTCTTTTCGTCTTATTCCCCGCACTCGAGCAACAAAAGCCAAATAGGAATGAACTGGCATGTCTCCATATATGGCGATCCCTTCAGGCAAATAACCGAGTTTCGATTTAGCAGCTTTGGGATCTTCTTGAACATGCACGCCTTCAATTTCAACAGAACCGACATCCGGCTCCAAAAAGCCTGCGATCATTTTCATCGTTGTTGACTTGCCGGCACCGTTCAATCCCAGAAAACCCAGCACTTGACCGCGTTCGACAGAGAAGGTTACATTTTCAACGACTGTCGTTTTTCCAAATTTTTTTGTTAACTCTTTAACTTGAATCGTCATCGGATTCCATTCAATACTGTTGTACTAGAACATTGATGGTTTATTTCGAATCAGCATGCTGCTGCAAATGCTACTACTCATCATGCAGCAGAGCCAATCCTCCACACTGAAAATTTCACTTTCATTGGCATTTGTTGAATGTCTGCGTGAATCTCAGATTCGAGCGCTTTTGTGTTTGCATGATTCAGGGCAGCTTTAGTTCACCGCTGACTTCCTGCAGCTTGCCTTCTCGAACCAAAGTCTGAACCTGAGCCTGAACCAATGTTTGAAATCCTTTGCTAGCTCGACCATATCCTAACATTTTGGCGACCTGCACGGCACATTTATTAGCATCAATCGCAATATTTTTCTCAACGCAAATTATAACGGCCGCCTGGACCTCGGTCGGCGGCAGCATTCTGAGCTGCCGCACCTGCGCACTCGAACTGCTGCGGTTCCGTGGTAGTGAATTGTCCGGCGAATCCATTCGATCAAAAAATTCCTTTGAAGTCGAATCGCTATATCGAATCAAGTTTTTATGCAACGCCCACTCAGCAGCTGCTGCAACTGCCGCTTTGATTGCTGGACCTGTCGAGGTGTAACCCCAAAGCAGACTTAATCGTCGAGCGATTTCCTGTACATGCACGGGACCTTCCACTTCAACTACTTGTGCCGCCCAATCTGCCAATTCATTACGATTGACATCGCGAAGTTCCATGCTCTCTCTGACGTCGTCGGGAATGGCAAATGAAGCTTCCTGGTACGGTACGGTGTCAGGCTCAGGAGCAACCTCCACTCGTTCGATTCTCACTGGAGTCAAAGGTGATGAAGATGCAGGCTCCTGATTTTGTTCAACACGCGCCCGGTCAATTGCTTTCAATAGTTTTCTTATTTCCTCGTCGCGGTTGTACAGCCAATCGGTACTCCAAATTCTGTGAATCTTCCACCCCTTCTGCTCTAGCACTGCCTGTCGCAAACGATCCCGTTCTCTAGCCCAGCTGGATGAATGATAACGGGCTCCATCGCACTCGACTGCGAGTAAAAATCGACTCTCATCATCCGGGTCGTAAATCGCCAGATCGATTCGAAAACCTGCAGAACCAACCTGCCCAGCAACTTTGAATCCGTATCTTTGGAGTGCGTTCGCAACCGCTGTCTCAAAGGGACTGTCTGGACCACCTCCGGTAAATGTTGGAATATCTAGATCACCAGTCTCTGCAAACTTCAGAAATCTTCTCAGAACTCTCGGACCAGCGTGTCGGGCAGCGTCGACCCGGATGTCAGAATGGCGAATCGAGGAGAACACCTGACACCTGTTTTTGGCTCTCGTAAACAGTACGTTCAAGCGACGTTCACCGCCTGAATTTGAAACAGGTCCGAAGCTTTGCGAGAAATACCCGTGCTCGTCTTTTCCGTAGCCGATAGAAACAAAAATCACATCGCGTTCGTCTCCTTGTACGTTTTCAAGATTTTTTACGAAGAATGCGTTGGGTTTCGCTTCATTGCAGAATGCTTCAAGTTCTGGATGTTCAGTACGCATAAACTCCAGCTTGTTCAAAATCGTCTGGCTCTGAACTTTGGAGAGCGCGACTACGCCCAACGTCTCGTTGGGATGATTTCGCGCGTGTTCGAATACTGCGTCAGCAACGGTCTGTGCTTCAATGGCATTGTTGGCTCGTCGCCCTCGAGCGTAAACCCCGTCTTCGACAAACCTGAATGACAGCCCAATGTTCTGTCCTGAATGGATCGGACTCGGTGGAAAAATCAGGCTGTCGTTGTAAAACTCGTGATTTGAAACAGCGATAAGTGACGGGTGTTTGGAGCGATAGTGCCAACGCAGCATGCCTCTTGGCATGGCTCTTGCTTCACAGAGAGAAAGAATGCTTTCCATTTCCGCAGCCTGTGCAGCCTGTATGTCCGCATACTCGTCTATATTCAGTTCGTCACTCCCAACCTGACGTTCAAAAAAGGAAGTGGGAGGCATCTGTTTTTCGTCACCGACAACTACAATCTGTCGGCTGCGCAAAATCGCTCCCATTGCGTCGCCGGGGCGAACTTGGCTTGCTTCATCAATCAAAAGCAAATCAAAGGTAATTCTGCCCAGTTTCAGAAACTGTGCAACCGAAAGCGGACTCATCATAAAAACTGGCTTGATTCTAACAACGGCTTCACCGGCTTTATCCAACAGCGTTCGGATCTGAATATGTCGTGTTTTTTTGTTGACTTCACCGCGAATTATTCCGATTTGACCGGAAGAACCTTCCGGCAGTGATTCAAAATGTTGAAGCGCCACTTCCTGTGAAACCAATCCTTGCAACTGCTGATCCAGCTGTTTGAACTGCTCGATTTTCGAGCTGCGCTCGGAGCCTTCAATCTGCTTCAGCTGCGGTTCCGCCTGACACATCCGCTGCCACAAACCAAACGTCCTGATGTAAGCAAACGACTTTTCAGCCCATTCTGCCTCCAACTCCCCGTTGCCAAGTCGATTTCTGAGTTCCTGAAGACCCAGTTCTTCCGCCATGTTTCCCGCTTCCTTCAGCTGGTGCCAAAAATCAAACGAGTCCATGTTCTCCAACCAGGCATACAGTCGCTCAACTAATGCATGAATTTCAATTGCATCCACGGATTCGGCTCCGAAAGCGGTTTCCAAATCCAGCTCCATTTCTTTGGCAACACGCTCCCAAGAATTCATCCACTCGTCATACGCCTCCTGCAGCTCAGCCGCAATGCTGGAAAGATCTTGATTTTCAGGGACTGCCAGAACCTGCTCTCTCACTTTTTCGGTTGATCCCAGTCGCCTCGAGTGTTGGATAATCCATTCAACGGCGGAAAAAATTTCATGAACTTCAGTTTCATGCCCTTTCCAAAATTCCATCAGGGCGTCATGGCCAAATGCTGCACTTTTCCTGATCCGCCCTTGAAGCCGTTCAACTTCAAGCAGTCGATCAATTAATGCAAGCTGATCTTTAGATTGACTGGGGCATGTCGTCAGGCAAACCGATTGCAGTGTCGCAATCGCTTTTCTGTAAGAACCGGAAAAGGAGCGAAATAGCGACTTCCCTCGTTTTTGAATTTCTGTGCGAACTTGATTCCACGGGATGCTGAAAGAGTTTTCACTGACTTCTTTCAGCAACTCTGACTTAGCAGCCTGGAATTTCTGAATTTCTTTGCACAATTGCAGTACTTTACTGGGACTGCCGATCAATTCTTTGGAGTTTACCAGTTCGGACGTCAGTGCTGGAAGTGCCGACAGTGAGTACAGCTGCTGAACTAAATCAAGTGCATTCTGGATGGTTTCTGCGTCAGAACATCTCACGATTTGTGCCGCAGACTGGACTAAATATTCAAACGAATCCAAGATCTCAGCAGATTCTTCTATGTCATCTCTGAGATCGTCCCGTTCAAACTGGGTCAGTCTTTTGTGAGTTCCTCGCCAAACATGTTCAAATTCGCTGCCATGCTGGGAGGTCAACTGCGCAAGTGACGCAACTACGTCAAGTCGCTGCCTGTATTCGTCGGCACTCCAGCGGTCCGCACCCGAAATCGTAAAGCGAGGTCTGGGCAGTTCATTCTCTCGCAACTCTGCCAGCTGCCCAATTGCCAAGTAAGGGGTTTGCTCTGTGTTTTCGAAGGTCTGGTGAAGTATTGACGACAAGCGATTGAGGTCATCACGCAGCTGTCTGATCTGTTCTCGGTCCAAGTCATCAACAACCGGCCTGCCTAACTCGAGAGTTTCTTTCAGCTGCGTGTAGATATATTTGCGATTTGCTTTTTGCGAATGAAGTTCAAGGCAGAGCGGTCCAAGACCACACTGCTTCAACCGTTCATAGACAACCTCAAGAGCTGCTCTTTTTTCAGCGATGAAAAGCACGCTTTTTTTGTCTTTCAGCGCGGAAGCGATAACATTGGCGATGGTTTGCGATTTTCCAGTCCCAGGAGGTCCTTGGACGACTAGATTCCTGCCTTGGCGAGCTGCGGCAATGACTTGAGTCTGCGATGAATCAGCGTCGAGAATATGAACAAGGTCTTCAGGGTCAGGAAATCGCTTGTCCAAGTTTTCTTCGGAATTGATCACGCCTCCATCGCTCTGAAAGCCACCGACAAGCAAATTCGAAAATAGGTCACTGCCTGCACATGATTCTTCGTCAATATTTTCCGGTGCAAGATCATTCCACATTAAAAACTTTGCGAATGAATAGAAGCTGAGTTCCATCGTATCGCGTTGAACGCGCCATTGAGACTGCGCAGAAATGCTTTTTTCAACCTGTTTGAAATACTCGGAAGGCAGCCACCGATCATCGTCCGAAAAATCAGGCAGGAATAAATCAAAATCGTTTTCCAGCATTGCGCGTAACGAAAGATTTGGTTCCAAGTCCTGATCTCGGACCGTGAGCTTGAATTTGACCCGGGCATTGTTTCGTTCCAAATTTACGGGCAGCAGCACCAAAGGTGCGTAACGTGCGATATCCGACGACTCACTCTCGTACCATTCGAGAAAGCCAAGCGCCAGGTAAAGCACGCTGATTCCCTGCTCCTGCTCCATAAGTTCTGCCTGTCGAAACAGATTCAGGAGGCGTTTTTGCAACGCGTCGGCTGTCAGCCGAGTTTGCAGCAGCATGTCAACATGATGTGCTGCAATCTGTTGTTTTGACTCCTCATCGTCTCGTGGGATGTAGACCGCCTCATCATCTCCGTTTGCGTCGGTGTCAGTGCGGGCGCCCCGATAGGCCTCAAACATCATTTTTCTTCGTCGCTGATACAGGATTTTGAAAACCTCATCCGATCTTTCGTCTTCTATGTCGAGAGCTTTCATCCTGTTCTTCCCAACCGGTGCGTTGACCAAGGTAGAACGCTTACCGATGTCAACGAGTTGTTCTCGTAGCATATTGACGGCTTGGCTGAGTCTGGCATCTGAATTACCATTCATAATTTACGCACCGTTTTGCTTTCGCAATTGTTGATGAGTTCCATGCGGCAATATCAGTCGCATAAGAAAATGAACGAAGGCAACAATGAATAGACATTGACCTGCTGCATCCGAAACTCCACGTTTCGAACTTGGTTTTCGCGTTGAAATGAGTTCGGGTTACACATCCAAATTTTTCCATGAACATCAAACAAATATAATAGCTCAAATTTCTGGATTCAAAGTCGTCCAGTTCGATCTGACAAAACAGCTGGACCACAATCAATATAGAGATTGATCACTGATTCTCCGTACTGTTGTTTATGATCAATAATACCAAAAGATTCAAATTTTTCCGTAGCAGCGAAAGCGTTTCCCGTTAATCCAAGTGATCTCAAATTGATTTAGGAACCGAGAATCATTGATGAGCAAAGAACAGGTACAGCCGGTTTTAATGATTGTTTCCGCGGCGTCCGGGACCGGCAAATCCAGCTTGACGCGAGCTCTCGTGGCAGCGGAACCCAGTACTGTACTGTCGATTTCGCATACGACGAGAGAAAAACGCGGTGAAGAAAAAAACGGAGTGGATTATTTCTTCATCAGCGCGGCAGAGTTTGAAGGCATGATTGAACAAGGTGAGTTTGTTGAATATGCCGAGCTCTATGGGTGTTACTACGGCACCTCGCGTTCCATGATTGAGAATCTTCTCAGCTCAGGCAGCAGTGTTGTATTGGAAATTGATTGGCAGGGAGCTGCTCAGATCATGCTGCATTATCCGAATGCAGTTCGCGTATTTCTTTTGCCACCTTCAATTGAAACACTGAAAAACCGATTAATGCTTAGAGGCCGGGATTCAAAATCATCTATCAATCAGCGTCTGACATTGGCAATTGAGGACATGAAAAATTGTTTGACATACGATTATTTGATTTTAAATGATGATTTTGACGCGGCACTCGAAAATCTAAAAAGTCTGCTGCCGGGCAATTCAGGTCAGCCGCGCACAATTCCGGACAGGCTGCTTCAGCGCTTGGGAATTGTGGATGAATAAGATCAATGATCGAAAGGTTGGTCTTAGGCTTCGGTCTGGCTTGAACTCGCAGATGCTTCGGTACGCACATTTGGTACAAACGTGAATTCTTTAAAGCAGTGAGGCTGGCGACGCGTCACACTGCCTGGAAGACTGTGAAAGCATTGTGATTCAGCAAAAAGTAAATTGAGGCATGTGTCGGCGAAGTTGCAGCGAACCGCTATTGAGCAAGGAGCATTGACTGCAAACGTCCATCAAGTCCATATCTTGAAACTCATACCTTGATTCTCTCACAACCTCCGGAGCGAAATGCTGGCACGGAGCGCTCGGCGACGGGAAGAGGTCCGAAGCCAAGGCAGCCGAAGGAACGAAGCAATTTTCCGGAGACGGAGATGTTCGGTACCACCGTGTTTCTCGGAAATTCGGGGACATGGACGATGGACTGCACGGTGCCAATGTGCATCACGCTCGGGAGGCCGGTGATCGTCGCCGCACCCTATTGGGATTTCAGTTTCGTCCCGTGCACCCTCGCTCCCCTCTCGCTTCCCGCATTGGCTGTTGATGATAACTTCCCACGCCGTTCAGATGCGCCGAGCATGCGTCGGTACCCGGTCTAACCGAAAAGTCGATCATTGGCCGCGCGCTTCGCTGTTCACAACATCAAAGAATCCCTGTGACAGACACTGATCAGCACGAGCGTGACTATTCCGGTCGCGCGAAGGCGACAAGCGAAGCGTCGGACCCGCGACCCGTTGCGATAACGACGAACTGCCTTCCGGAACGCGTGCGGTAGGTCATGGGGTTCGCGTTCGTTCGAAACGGCGTTGCGCCTCGCCAGATCTCGTCGCCCGTCGCCTTGTCGAACGCATACAGGTACGGGTCACCGCCGCCAAGGAACACGAGACCACCCTTGGTCACCATTGGACCGGAGTTGCCGCGCGTGCCCAGTCGCTCGGGCAGCTCGACGCCACGCAGCAGCGGATGCTCGCGCACGGCAGGGGCACCCTCGCCGAACGGCACTTTCCAAGCAATCTCGCCTGCGTTGAGATCAATTGCCACCAAGTGCGCGTACGGCGGCTTGATGAGCGGAATCGGACCGAGCCTGCTCTCCGGGGTCGGAGCGGCCCCAAGTCCATCCGCCTCCCGATACATGATGAGAGACGCGCCATAGGGACAGTTGTTGCTGTACTCGACGTCGACCTCAGGATCGTCACCGGCGTTAACACACACCTGGTTCGTGTCGGCATCTTCCGAAGTCCGAACGTACAGCAGCCCGGTCTCCGGATCGAATGCCGCACCACCCCAGTTCGCACCGCCACTCGCACCCGGGCGCTGGAGCGTACCCTGAAGGCTCGGCGGCGTGAAAAGCGGACCCAGCCGGAAGCGCTGCATCTCCTCCACCGCGAGCGCGTGGATGGCCGGCGTCAGATCGTTTGCATCCTCCAGCGACACTCCCTGCCGGCTGAAAGGTGGCGGCTTTGTTGGAAACGGCTGCGTCGGGTAAAGCACCTCACCCGGCACGTCCGTTGTCGTGTTCACCGCGCGTTCCTCGATCGGCCACACCGGTTCGCCCGTCACCCGGTTGAACACGTACGTGAAGCCCTGCTTGGACACTTGTGCCACCGCGTCAATCTCGCGTCCGTCCACCGTGGTCGTCACGAGGTTCGGCGCCGCGGCAAGGTCGTAGTCCCACACTCCGTGGTGCACCGTCTGAAAGTGCCAGCGCCGCTCGCCCGTTCGAGCATCCAGGCACACCAGCGACTCGGCGAAGAGGTTCGCTCCCACTCGCCGGCCGCCCCAGTAGTCGCTGCTCGGCGTGCTCGTCGGAACATACAGCAGCCCGCGCTCGGCATCGAGCGACAGCAGCCCCCACACGTTGGCGTGGCCGGTGTAGCGCCACGACTCGTTCTCCCAAGTGTCCGCGCCGAAGTCGTCGCTCGATTGCGGGATGGTAAAGAAGACCCAGCGCCGCTCACCCGTTCGAGCGTCGAAGGCCTGCACGGTACCGGGCGGGTCGAACTTGCGCTGCACTCGGTCGGGAATGCGGCTGCCTACGATCACCAGGTCATCGAACACCACCGGCGGCGAGGTCTGGTCAAATTCGCGGCGAGTCACCGGGCGGCCATGACCCTCGGTCAGCACAACGCTCCCGCTCTCGCCGAATCCCGCCTCCGGCTCACCGGTCGCGGCATCGATCGCATACAGCCGGTCGCGGCTGTTGAGGAAGATCCGCGCGCCGTCCCCGTCGCTCCACCAGGCGATGCCCCGGTGCTTGAAACCGCGCGGTCCGACACCCTTGGAGCCTCCTTCGTATACCTTGGGATCGAAAGTCCACAACTCGGCGCCCGTATCCGCGTCGAGAGCCACCACGCGCGTATACATTGTCGAGAGGTACAGGATGTTTCCGACCATGATGGGCGTCGTCTGGAACGGGCCCGGTTGGGTGCCGTATTCCTCGAAGGGCATTTCGTTCGGCTCCCACTGCCAGACGATCTCCAGCTCGCCCACGCTGGCGACCGAGAGTTCCTCGGCTGCGGAGTACTTGGTGTGCGTCGGCTCGGAGCCGACGTACGGCCACTCAATCATGGCGTCCGGTTCCTGGGCGCCTGCGAGGGCGGCAGACATGAGGGCGGCTGTCGCAACGAATCGCTTAATGGAAGAGATTCCGATAGGAAACTGTATGCTGGTTTGGCGGCAGATCGATTGCATTGATGCAATCGCATTTCTGCAAGAACCGGAGAAGGAACGAGATAGGGACTTCCCCCGTTTTTGAATTTCGGTGCGGGAGCCCCGATAATTTTCAAACATCACTTTTCTTTGTCGCTGAAACAGGATATTGAATACCTCATCCGAAATACGAATTCCCTATGGAATCAGTAGTTAAAATTAAGTCCATACTCGGCACTGTCATATCTTGCGCACCGCAGTTTATGGCAAATAGTATATCCAAAAGAATTAACCATTCACATCGTGGCGAACGTATTGCCCGTTAATCCAAACGATTTCGCTTTGATCTTAGTACCTAGTATCATTGATAAATAAAGAACGAAACCTGCCAGTTTTAATGATTGTTTCAGCGGCTTTCGACGCTGGCAAATCCAGCTTGCAGTTTGAGCGGAGATCTCTTGGCAGCGGACTCCAGAACAATTATTGTCGATTTCACATACGACGATAGAAAAACTCGGTAATGAAAAATGCGCAGTTGATCATTTCTTTATCGGCGCAGCAGAGTCTGAAGGCATGATTGAACGAGATTAGTTTGTTCAATACGCCAAGCTTTATGACCGTTGCGACGGCACTTCGCATTCCAGATTTGAAAGCCTCCTCAGCTCAGGCAGCTTTAATCTCGGGTCTTGATTCACTACATCGATCAACTTCAATAATTGATCTAAAACCGTTTCGCTTAAATGGTTGTCCTATCTCCCGAACAAAACACGATCAGGTTCAAGGAAAGTGTTGATGGACAGTTATGAAATCTGCGATCACTCGGATTGAACGGCCATAACTGCCATTCACCGATGATTTTGATTTTAAATGCCTCTAAGTCTGTTTCAGACAGTAGTATAATTATAGTCAATATAAGTATATAAAAACAGATATTTATATCTTTATAAACAAGAGACAGACGTGCAGCAGAAACCAACTGATTTCGTGGATTGGTGTTCCACTTTCTCCACACGGGAAGCTGGTTTGGAAGAGTTTAAACGACATCGTTGACCGAACGGCTTCAAGTGCCCGCGGTGCGAACACAAATCAAGCCCATAGTTTGATCCGTCACTGCCTTCATCGATGCACCCAGCGCCGACATCAAGCGTCGGTGCCCGCCGGCACCGTATTCGAGCACACGAAACTGCCGCTGCCGAAATGGTTGGCAGCCACTAATCTGATGAGTTCGGACATAGGCGGCATCTCGGCCACGCGCTTATCGCAAATGGTTGGCATCAGTTGGATCAGTGCGCAGCAGCTGCTGCGCAATCTGCGACAGACTATGGTGAGATCACGATCAGCCTTATCGGCTCAGTGGCTTGTCAAAGTCAATGATGCGTTCATCGGCGGAAAAAGCCGGTCCTCGCCGCAGTCGAACGCCGCGCCGATGGGACAGGTTTCCTGGCGGTGGAAGTCGTCGAACGGGTAGATCATCCACATGTTCAAAAATTTACGCAACCTCTTCAGCCCACCGCCGTGGTTTGCAGCGACGCAATTGCCGCTTTGAACATCGTGTCGGAACACTGTCAGCAGGAGGCTCGTGTGACACCGCCGCAACCAGCCGCTCAGAGGCTGCCAGTTATACACATCGTCATCGACAATTTCAAACGTTTCCTGCTGGGAACCCCTCACAGTGTCAGCGGTAATTGCCTGCACGAGTATATTTGCGAATTTGTCTATCGTTTCAATCGTCGCTTATGGCAACTCCAACTGCCTCAACGGCTGTTGCATGCAACCGCTAATCACCAACCAATTCCCTGTGAATTTGGCTGAAACAAGTTCAGAGGCATATTAACCAATATTACCTTAGACGGTGATGCAGATTGCGAGTCTAATGTGGGAATCAATTGATCTTCGACTAGAATTCTTCAATGCAATTTCATAATTTAGCAATAAGGCTGTTCGCGAAATGAACCACGCTGGAAATATAGAGGAAATTTGAAATGTATACGTCGTACAGCGTCGAAAACTTTCGCTGTTTCAAAAACTTGAAGATAGAGAATCTAGCAGCGTTCAATTTAATTTCGGGAAAAAATAACTCCGGTAAAACTTCGTTATTGGAATCGCTGTGGCTTCATTGCTACCCAAATGATCCCGAATTAGGATGGCGCGTCGCGAAATTTCGTGGTGTGGCCAAGCAGGATGGCAGAAATTTTCTAGCAGATTTATTTTATGATTTTGAATTACAGAAAGAAATTTCCCTGTCTGCTGAAGGAAGCTGGGGCGGGAAGCCTCGTAAACTCACAATTAAATCAAGTCCTCCTGAAGAAGTTCGTTTGACCCTGACGGACAACGATCTCGATGAATCTTCGTTGTCTCAATTTGATTCCCGATGGACTGAATTTTCTTCAATTTACCGTTCAGGAATCGTTCTAAATTACACCGATGAATCGGGGAAATATTATGAATCACGCGGTTTCGGAGGTCTCGTAGACTTAGAGGGATATGCGCCACGCAAAAAAGAAGGTTTTTTGTCTGATAGTGCAGACTTGCCTAATCATCCAACTTGTGTTTTTCTTAATTCTCGAAAGCAAAATATAAGAGAAGATATGAAACGATTTTCTAAAGTTCTTCTGGACGGACACCAAGATGAAGTAGTGAAAAGCCTGCAAATGATCGACAAGCGAATTAGAAACATAGATATTTTATCGGTTCCTACTTTTATGTTTTACGTCAGAGTTTCTGACTTGACCCGCCCCATCCCAATCAGTTTTATGGGCGAAGGTACGAAACGGTTCTTATCTATTTACTTGGCATTTCATGAGGCTAGAAATGGCGTTCTTCTAATTGATGAATTCGAAAATTGCTTTCATCACAGCGTGCTCAAGAAAATGCTGAAATATTTCTATGAATTGTCTCAGCGGTTAAATGTGCAAGTTTTTGCAACTACACATAGTCTAGATATGTTAAAAGCAGCCAATGAGGCTTTTCTGCACCATAGTGATGAATTTTCCTTTTACCGGCTGGGTTGGAAAGAAGGTGTATTGACAGCTACTAATTACCCCTTCTATCTGTTCCAATACACTGTTGAAAATGAAGTAGAAATTCGCTGATGAATAGAAAATTATTTCCAATTGAAATAACTGAGCCGAAAATTTCCGGCTTTTTATTGGTAGAGGGAATTAACGATGCAATTTTCTTTTCCGTAATGCTGAACTGCCTAGACTTAGGCAGTTCAGTTCAAGTCGCTCAGATGGGTGGAATTGATTAATTGGATCAAAGTCTAGAAGCACTAATAAAACTAGACGAATTTTTCCAATTAAGGAATCTTGGAGTCATTAGGGATGCTGATGACGATTCTTCTAAAGCTTTCCAGAAAGTACGTAACTCGCTCAAGAGATTCAATCTACCGGCCCCAGATCAAGCTTATGAATATGTCAATGGCAATCTAAGAGTAGCTGTCGCTATAGTTCCTGATGCGAATTCAGAAGGCAATCTAGAGACACTTTGTCTGCGCACGTTGGACAAATCCAAACTGGCATGCATTGATAAATATATTGATTGCATAACCCGGAACAATACACCTGTAAAGGAGAAAGATCTTTCACACGCAAAATTGTATTCTTATCTCGCGGTTGGTGCAGAAAAAAGCAGTCATCACGCAAGACATAAACCAGGACTTCGAGTGGGTGAATCTGCAGAAGCTGGTGTATGGAAATGGGATTCATCGGAATTTGTCAGGATTAAAGAATTTCTACTCGAATTATCAAGCTAGGGCTATTCCTTTATCAATGTGGCTCAATGAGTGGTTATGAAACTCAATTTCGCAGAAACAACGACGAATTTAGATGTAAGACTCAGTGAATTTCACTACAGGTAAGAGTACGACGGACTGATGATGTGATTAGCGGTCGCATGCAACAGCCGTTGAGGCAGTTGGAGTTGCCATAAGCCACGATTGAAACCATAGACAAATTCGTAAATGTTCTCGTGCAGGCAACGACCGCTGACACCGTGAATTCTTCCCAGCCCGAAACTTTAAGACTGCCGATGACGATGTGTATCACTGGCAAGCCGCTGAGCGACTGGTTACGGCGGTGTCACACGAGCGTCCCACTGACAGTGTTCCGACACGATTTTCAAAGCAGCAAAAGCATCGCTGCGAACCCAGCAACGTGGTTAAGACGTTGCGTAAATTTTTGAACATATGGCTGAACTATCCGTTTGAAGACTTCCACCGCCAGGAAACCTGCCTCATCGCCGCGTCCGCCTTTATCAGAACTCATCAGATAAACGGCTGTGAACCGTTTCCGCAGTAACAGTTTCGTGTGCTCGAATACGGTGCCGACGCTTGATGTCGGCGCTGGTTTCATTGATGAAGGCAGTGACGGATCAAAATATGAGCTTGATCCCGACCGCAGCGCGGTCACTCGAAGCCGTTCGATCAACGATGTTGTTTCAACTCTTCCAAACCAGCTTCCCGTGTGGAGAAAGTGGAACACCAATCCACGAAATCAGTTGGTTTCTGCTGCACGTCTGTCTCCTGTTTATCAAGATATAAATATCTGTTTATATTTACTTATATTGATGACAATTACACCACAGTCTGAAACAGACTTAGAAGCAAATAATTTTATCCATCTTCATGATGCATCACTTGATTTCGGTTTACTTCAATGAATTCTCGATGGAAATGCCTGTATTATTGTTCTGAAGCAGGTGCTTTCATGTTTGGTGAAGCAGCTATTGAGCTGTTGCTTCCAAATCCAGAATCCTGTTTTGATCTGAAATTCAAAGAGTAATAGTCAACGCCAAGTGCGGCATGTGGAATCCACCTCGCAGCAGTTCGTCTCCATACCATTAACCATTATGCACTCACCAAAAAATCAACTTTATCTCGTGGATGGTACAGCCTTTGCTTACCGCGCCCACTATGCTCGCCTTACATTGACGAATTCGAGAGGCGAACCTACCGACGCAGTCTATGGATTTGTAAATATGCTCAACCGAATCATCCGATTTCAATCACCGGAATATCTCGCGGTTGTTTTCGATGCAAAGGGCAAAACCTTTCGAAATGATTTGTACCCGGAGTACAAAGCCAACCGCAAACCGATGCCAGATGATTTGAGAATCCAATACCCGCTGATTCAGGAATTGGTGGAAGCAATGGGCATTAAGTCCATATCCATACCCGGTGTTGAAGCGGATGATGTGATCGGCACTTTGGCGGTTGCCGCTGACCGCGTTGGCTGGGAAACCGTCATCGCATCCGTGGACAAAGACCTGGCTCAAGTGGTCAATGAATCAATCTCAATGCGCGATGAACACAATGAGATCGATTATGGACCCGAACAGATTCTCGACAAATTTGGTGTATTGCCTCAGCAAATCGTCGGTTTTCTGGCTTTGGTTGGTGATTCCTCTGACAACATCCCCGGAGTGCGTTTGGTTGGAAAAAAAACGGCGGCCAAGTGGTTGGCCAAATACGGCTCTCTGGATCGCATATTGCAAAATGCGAATGAGATTAAAGGCAAGGCTGGAGAAAATCTACGCAATTCTGTAGGACAGATTGAATTATCAACAAGTCTTGCAACCCTCAGACTCAACGTGGATGTCGGCTATGAATTGGAAGAACTTGCCATATCTGACCCGAACAAAAAAGAACTGCGCAGACTGTATTCTCGCTTGGAATTCCGTTCCTTGCTCAGGGCATTGGACGAAGATAATGAGGCAGCGGAAGAACAAGCGCCCCGTTATCACACTGTAAACGAAAAAAAGTCTTTCACTCGCCTTATTGAACGACTGAATCGCGCCAAACAGTTTGCGGTGGATACAGAAACCACCGGATTTGATATGAAACGTGATTCTCTCGTGGGAATTTCGATCAGTTTGGAAGCAAAAGAAGGATTCTACATTCCGCTTGCTCACAACTACTTAAACGTGCCAAAACAATTGGACCGGGAACAGGTGCTAAGCCAGCTGAAGCCGATTATGGAAAATTCCAATATCGGAAAAATCGTGCAAAATCTGAAGTTTGACGCGAATGTCTTTGCAAAATATGGAATTGAGATCAAAGGAAAGATTTTCGATACGATGCTTGAGTCATATGTATTGGACAGCACATCAGTCTCAACACACAGCCTCGATAATCTCGCACTCAAGTATCTTGATTATTCGACAACGAAATTTGAAGACGTTGCCGGCAAAGGAAAAAAACAGGTTTCTTTTGATTTGGTCGATATCGACACGGCCACTCACTATGCAGCTGAAGATACTGACATTACACTTCAGCTTCATGAAATTATGTGGCCGAGAATTGAGTCCACCGCTCCGCTGAAAAAGGTTTTCGAAGAGATCGAAATGCCCTTGGTACCGGTTCTAGATCGTATGGAACACCATGGCGTACTGCTTGACCGAGATGAATTAAGGAATCAGAGCTTGGATTTACAGACGCGGATGCAGACCATTGAGACAGAGATCTTTCAGGAAGCCGGAACAAGTTTCAATTTAGCATCACCCAAACAGATTCAGGCAGTTCTGTACGGCAAGCTGGGACTTCCTTCCACTCAAAAAACATCGACTGGCGCACCGTCCACGTCCGAATCCGCTCTGAGAGATCTTGCGAAAACCTATGACGTGCCCAGATTAATTCTGGAACATCGCCACTTTGCAAAACTCAAATCCACTTACACCGATAAATTGACTGAACTCGTTGATGCAGATACGGGAAGGGTCCATACATCATTTCATCAAACCGTAGCTGCAACGGGCCGACTCTCTTCTTCCAATCCCAACCTGCAGAATATTCCGATACGCACGCCCGAAGGACAGCGCATTCGAGAAGCATTCATTGCCGAACCGGACCATGTGCTGGTATCAATCGATTACTCTCAGATTGAGCTTCGATTAATGGCTCACGTTTCAGAAGATGAGCGGCTCGCTGAAGCATTTTTCACTGGCGAAGACGTGCATCGATTTACCGCTTCAGAAGTCTTTGACGCGCCTTTAGAGGAAGTAACGTCAAACCAGCGTCGACACGCAAAGGCGATTAATTTTGGTTTGATGTACGGAATGTCGGCATTTGGGCTCTCACGTCAGCTTGATATCGAAGTGCATCAGGCAAAACACTACATGGAGCAGTATTTTGCGCGCTATCCCGGAGTCGAACTTTTTATGGAGCATACAAAAAATTGGGCCAAAAAGAAACGCTACGTGGAAACCATCTACGGGCGTCGATTGTATCTTAGTAATATCAACTCAAATAATTACGCGATGCGCCAGCGTGCCGAACGAGCGGCGATCAACGCTCCTCTTCAGGGTTCAGCAGCAGACATTATTAAATTAGCGATGATTGAAGTGGACCAATGGCTGTCTGAATCAGCATTCAAAGCAAAGATGATTTTGCAGGTACATGATGAGCTGGTTTTTGAGGTGCCGACCGACAAACAGCAATATCTAATCGATCACGTCAAGTCCTTGATGGAAAATGTGGTGAAACTTAAGGTTCCACTGGTGGCGAATGCGGGAGTCGGAATGAATTGGGCTAGTGCGCACTGACTCGGCTCGATTCGCTCAGAATTCTGTGAATCCACTGCTTTGCCTCATCTAATCCGATGCCAGTTCGGCTGGAAAATGCCTGGAAAGTAACGTAATCATAGTCATACAGCTGCTGCTTTACCGTACGCAGGACGACACTTCGTTGTGATTTTGAAATTTTGTCGGCCTTGGTCAACAAAATATGAATGCTGACCGCGGACTGGCCGCACCAGTAGATGAATTGCTGGTCAAGTTCCTTCAGTGGATGTCGTATGTCCATGGTCAGAATTAAGCCGATCAAACTCTTTCTGGTGACAAAATACTGCTCGATAACGCGTGACCAATGCAATCGCACCTTTGCTGGGACTTTTGCATATCCATAGCCAGGGAGGTCGACCAACCGCGTTGTAGAATTCAATTCAAAAAAGACAATTTGCTGTGTTCGCCCTGGTGTTTTGCTCGTTCTTGCAAGTCCTTTACGCTCGGTAATGGCATTAAGCGCACTAGACTTGCCACTATTGGAACGCCCGGCAAATGCAACCTCAAGTCCTTCATCGTTCATCCACTGTGATGCTTTATGAGCAGCAGTTATAAATTTTGCCTGATTCAAATAAATCGTCACCTGATAAAAACTCCAGATTTCAGTATATACAGCCAGATATTAGGTTAGATAGAGAGACTGGCTCTAAATTGTAAGCATGTTCATTGCTGAGAGAATTGTGTCGTTAACAATTGTTGAGTTCTAACATAAGACGGAGGCATAAATTTATATTCTCCCACGGCTTGGCGTAAAACTAACGTGATGACGGTGTGCATACCACTTTTGTGAGAATTTTCGTCCCATGCCTTCCCTGATTCTGGTGAAACGGCAGCATTTGCTGCACCTCAACAGTTATCAATTAGTTTAACATGCAATCACAGCTGCCACGACGTACATCTAAAGAAAGACGCTTAGTTTCGCCATTATTTCAAAAAATGTAGGACGTATATACGCCCTTGATCTTGGCAAGGCACATCACAACCCTAACTGTGCGCAAATTGGCAGAATTCATGAACATAGATGGACTGAAATGTATCGTGATAAATTTGCTGTAGCACCGACCGATGTCACCGAATCCATTTCAAATTCAGTCTCGGTTTGGAAACAATTTTGCAGGAAAGCAGGTAGTAAACATACAGGAATTATGAATAATCCGTTAATTCAGGGGGAGTTGGATTTATGAACAACGATCGAATTTTTGAATCACTTCAGCGCGGCTTTGGCGATCAGTTCATCTGTACGGATTTCGATGACTTCCAGCGTGTACAAACACCCTATCTTTATCCTGACGGCGAACATATTGACTTGTATTGCAAGTCTAAAAATGGCGTCATCACTATAACAGATTTTGCTGAAACCACGGGATGGCTGAGCATGCATTCAGTGTCTGGCAGCAGGTCAAACAGTCAAATTCTAATGATTGAGGATGCTTGTGTTACCCATGGAGTAGAATTTCAACGAGGGATGATTCAGGCGCGCTGCAGCTCGGTTGATGAATTGGCACCTGTATTTACTCGGGTTGCTCAGGCAGCATTGCGCATATCCGACCTTTGGTTTACGTTTCGTACATCTGATGCAGATTCAAAAGAGTCAGTTGCAGATGAGGTCGCTGATTGTTTGGATGGATGGCGGCTTGCATATAAACGGAAAATAAAGCATTCAGGCAGATCTGAGCGCGCTTGGACTATTGATTTTGAGGTGACTGCCGATCATGCAAGCAAACTAGTGCAAATATTGTCTTCGCCAACCCGTTCAGGTAAAAGTCGCGTCACAGAGCATGTCGCTGCGGCCTGGTTCGACCTAAAACATAGTGAGAGTTTCAAACATCTCCATAATAATGCGGGATTCATATCCCTATTTCACGACGAAAACAATGTTTGGAAGGACCAAGACTACAGATTGCTCGAACCCTTATCTACCATTTCGAAGTGGTCGAATCGAGAGGAATTTAGATTGAAGCTCGACGAAGCAGCTTAAATCTTTTTTCGCAAATTTGTGATGCTCCCTGAAATTCTCCGATGGGTCTGTCAAGGTTTCTAATTTTTCGAGAATTCGAAATTACGGCTCGTTACAGGAAAATCTCGGTCGTAGACTTTTATTTTTTAAATTTTGCGCAGTCTTTTGCTTTCAGAGTATTTGCGGACGATATGCGTTAGGATGACAGTCGGGTCGAAAAATCAGGCGATCATCGCTATCTTGGAATCGTTCTCGTTTAACTCACCGCATAGCAGGTTCAAGTGAAAACGCTGTTGAATAGACTGCTTGTCAGTGGAGAAAGTCCAGATTATGCAGCAGCTGGGCGACGCACGCCCAACCGGCATAGACGGCGAAATTCTTGGAGGTTTCTCGGATTTTGCAAGGTACGATCTTCATAAACCCTATTCAATGTAGTGTTTCTCACATCGGGGGAAACGCCGATGCTTGGTAAAACCGGACCTGAACAGGGCTGTTTCTACTGTAACTAGGTTCTTTCTCGGAGTCTGGGTGATTTGTAAAACAAAGAGAAATCTTATTTCGTGATATATTTAGCGTTGCATTATCAGTAGACAAAATAATTAAATTTCTCCAGTTTATTCTGCTATCTATCTATTTGTTGGTTCTATGCAATTGAAAGTCATAACTCTGATCTCAGTTTTCGGCCTAAGTCTCACACTCTCGTCGTCGGTCTTCGCAGCAGGTGATCCCGAAAAAGGCAAAGCAAAAACAGCGGTCTGTGCCGCCTGTCATGGGACAGACGGAAATAGCATCAACCCCGAATTCCCCAAAATTGCTGGACAAATTCCCGGCTATGTCGCAGATCAGCTCGCAGCATATCAATCCGGTAAACGAAAAAGCAACGTTATGATGGGGATGTTGCAAAATTTATCTGAACAGGACATGCAGGATATTGATGCATACTACGCCCAGTTTGAACAGACTAAAGCCAGTATCGGCGAAAGCGATTTAACCGCTGCGAAACGAGGAAAAGAAATTTATCGAGCTGGAATCAGTCAATTTTCAGTTCCTGCCTGCATGGCCTGTCACGGTCCTGCAGGTAAGGGCATACCCTCGCGATACCCGAAAGTTTCCGGTCAATACAAAAACTATCTTGTGCAATCTCTGCTTGAATTCAAAGCTGGAGACCGGGTTAGCGAAGAAATGAATACGATTGCGTTCAGGCTGTCCGTTGAGCAGATTGAAGACTTGGCCATATACATGCAGGGCCTATACTGACCTCCTGCAGTTTTGCAGCTGCTCGATCATCCATTCCAGACTCGAGCGGATGGGAGACTTAAGCCACAGAAGATCGACCTGTTTCTCCAATTCGATCAGAGTATCTGCGTCCGCCGCCGCTTGTGTGTTGAACAGCTGCATGAACGTGTAATCTCTTTGCGAAACTGGAAGGTCGTTTTCCTGCTGTGACCCGATCACTACAAACCGGCCTGTTCCCCAACCGCCTTTGTGAAATTGACCGGTAGAGTGCAGATATTGAGGACCGTAACTGTAAACCACCGTTCGATCGATTAATTTGCTCATCAGATCGACAAGTTTCTGCATCAGCCGTTCAATTTCGGCATCGGTGTTGCAGTAAACAAGCAATGCTACATAGTCTGTTCCTGCCTTTGACGCCTGAATCTCGCTAACCAGAGATCCAAATGACTTTTCAGATTTAAATTTGCAAGAATCAATGGAATCAGTGTATCGAGATGAACTGTCTAATTTCTTTGAGAGTTTCTCTCTCAGCAACTGCTTGCTGCGTTCAACATCCGGCTGATTGAATGGATTCACACCAATCAGCAGGGCAGCCATGACAACAGCCAATCCCCAACTCAGGAAAAATTCGGCAAGTTGGCTCAGGTCGGCGACTCGAAAAGATAAAGTTACACCGCAATCTTCAAGGCCTCTTCCAAATGCCACGCGTATCTCATCGCATGATTCAACATTGGTTTTTGATGTCTTGAGCACCGGAAGCACGCCCAAACCTGACTTTCCTAAGCTTTCCGCAACCAGCTGCTCAACCCACCGAAGGATGGGTGACAGACCAGAAGACGCCCTCAACCACATTTGGATTGGGCTGTTTGTTGAACCAGCCGCTAAAATTCCAGCGAGTCGGATGATCTTGTGAGTGCGAGTCGATCCAGCGTCCTGTAATTTCGCGATCAGAACCGACACCGTTTTGAGAATTTGACGACTGTCGATGCCAGCCGCTTGGGTCGGGACCAGAGCAAGCTTGCTGAAGGCGCAAAAACGTCCTGCAACCCAAGGATCGCTGGCACATGTTGCAATCTCATTGGCAATCGCCCAATTCCGCAAGGGACTGACCGCTTGATCCGTAACGACGAGAAAAGCCTGAGGCGATTGGACGCGCTCAAATAGACTGCTCGCTAGATCCAGAGTTTCAACCGTCGCACCGGATTTACTGCAGATCACGAAAAATTGATTATTGTCGCGTAGGTTGGAAACAACGTCCAAAACAGCGTCTGGAGCGGTTGTGTCCAGCACAAGCAATCTGCGACCTGAACCGAGGTTTGGCAAACAGGCATAAGCGCTCGCGGATGCATTCGCGCCGCCCATGCCCACTAGGACAACTGAATTGGACTGCGCATATGAAGGGACAATATCTGTGACTTCGCGAGTAGAGCGCAGTCCTGAATCCATCCAATCCATTGCGTGAGCTGCCGCTGCATCTCCTGACAGCAGTGAAGTCCACAAACCTGATTCCTTGTTCAACAGTCTGACGAGAGTATTCTCCTCAGTCAGAATTTGTTCAAGCGCACTTAATTCAGCAAAGGGCCTGCCACTAAATACGCATTTTGTCCAGGACATGTCTGTCTTGTTGAGGTGCTAATCCTACCCAACAACGACCGAAAAAGGCAATCAAATCATTTGATCCAGTCTAATCTACCAAAACAAATCGAGTGCCGCAGTAGGGGCAGATTTCGCTGCGGGTATCCTCAATGGGCAGATAAACCCGAGGGTGTGAATCCCACAGCCTCATTCTTTCCAAGGGACAATGCAGAGGCAGATCGTCGCGCGTCACCTCAACGTAAGATTCGGTATTCGGTGTATCACCGGGTTTGGGTTGATACGGTTGTGTCGCCATAACTTAAGATCAAACGTAGGTTAGCCAATCCTGATGCGCATCGCTTTTCCCAGCAACCACATCGAAATATATCGACTGCAGCTCTTTGGTCACCGGACCTGGTTTACCGGTGCCGATCAGACGGCCGTCCAGCTCGCGAATGGGAGTGACTTCGGCTGCAGTGCCAGTAAAAAAAGCTTCATCGGAAATGTAGATTTCGTCCCGCGTGATTCGTCGCTGTTCAACTGTGCAGCCCATTTCTTCCAACAGCACTAGGACCGTATCGCGGGTAATTCCTTCCAGTGCGGAAGCGAGATCGGGCGTAATGACTTTATTGTTTCGGACAATAAACACGTTTTCTCCAGAACCTTCCATAACGTAGCCATCCGTGTCTAACAGCAATGCTTCATCAGCCCCATTTTCCATGGCTTCGGTCAGAGCTAGAATTGAGTTGATGTAATGTCCGCAGGCTTTGGCGCGGCACATCGATACATTGACATGCAGTCGAGCATATGATGATGTCTTCACGCGAATGCCATTGAGAAGTCCGTCATCTCCCAGATAAGCGCCCCAATCCCAGGCGGCAATCATAATATGGGTGGACAGATTGTCAGCGCGCAAGCCCATTCCTTCCGACCCATAGAAAGCGATAGGACGAATGTACGCACTTTCGAGATTATTCAACCGCACAACTTTGCGCTGTGCTTCGTTTACTGTTTCTCGATCAAATTTGAGTTTCATCCGTAGTATGTGAGCGGAATTAAAAAGACGATCGGTATGCTCTTGAAGCCGAAATATCGCAGTTCCATTGGCTGTCTTATAGGCCCGAAGTCCTTCAAATACACCTACTCCATAATGTAAGGTGTGGGTAAGAACATGAACGTTCGCTTCTCGCCAAGGAACGAATTCACCATCGTTCCATATATAGCCGTCTCGGTCGCTGAATGGTTTTGTCATGGATTTATTTGCTTGACTCTGTAATTAGCGCGTGTGAACACCAAAAGGTTCACGAGAAAATATGTTTCGTACCATAGATTCAAAAAATGCAAGGGTTTTTGTGTCATATTCCGGGTCAAAGGAAGCTTGATCCCAGTTCGCACAAAAATCCACGCAAGCTTGATAATGCTCGTGATCTTTAAATTGATCTCGGGAATGCCGATCACCGCCCAAATGGTGGAAATAGTAATACCCCTGAAAGACGCCATGATACTTCAATATCCAGTGATTCTTGGAAGATACAAACGGTTTTAGAATCGCAGCTGCAATTTCACCATGATTTTCGGGTGACAACAAATCACCAATGTCATGCAGCAGTGCGACAACAACCGTTTCCTCATCGGCGCCATCGCGCCAGGCGCGCGTTGCAGTTTGCAGAGAATGATCAAGACGACTGATTTTATAGCCGCCAAAACTATTCTCAAGACAACGCAGATGCTCTAGAACTCGATCCACGGCAGCATTGCAAAAATCTTTTTCCAAGACATCAAGCAACTTGTACTCTTCTTCGGTACCGTCTTCCATCCGTGTAAAGTTGACTGTTATATCTGGCGTTTGCATCATCTAATCCCAGCCCGATAGTTTCGAACAAAATGACCGGGCATTGTCCTGCATTATCGTCGCACTTTGAAATTATTCATCTCCCACAACACCTGCTTAGTGCCATGTTCATCAAAATCAATCGTAAGCACTGGAAATTTTCCTTCATGCCGCAATCCAGTTACGCATCCTCTGCCAAACACCCGATGATCAATAGTGCTGCCCAACAGATCATCCGGATTAATTTTTTTCGTGAAATCTGAATCGATTTTTTGATTGAATGGAACGGTGTCCAAAAACTGTCTTGGAATTTCTTTCAAAAAGCGAGATGGCCGAAAAACACTCATTCGGCCCCGCACCATTCTAATGCCCGACCGAGTGAGAAATAGCTGCTGCTCAGCGCGAGTCATGCCAACGTAAAACAATCTGCGCTCTTCGGCTAAACTATCTTTATCTGCTCCCCTTCTGCCATTTTGATCACTTTTTAACGACAGCACATGCGGCAGCAGATTCTCATCGACTCCGACTAGGAAAACCACTGGAAACTCAAGTCCCTTGGCCAAATGCAAAGTCATGACTTGAACGGCATTCAGTGTGTTTTCGTCATGTTTGTCGTCAGAATCGAGAGCGACCGTGTCCAAAAACGGGCGAATGGACTCGATGCTGTCTTTGCAATTCGATCTTCGTATGAAATTCACCGCTGCATTTTCGAGTTCATCCAAATTCTCGATTCTTGTGATGTCCGACTCCAGTTTCCTTGACTTGTAAAATTGTTTTACTCCTGAAATGCTTATCGTGCTGGCGATGACATCTCCGAATGACTCATGCTCGCCCTCTTCTCGAATGCGATTGATCAACTCTAAAAAATTGGTCAACGCTGCTCGGAAATGCACTTGAACTGAATAGTCCTTCACAATTTCTGATGATGCCTGCCAGTACGAAAGATTTCGAGACGAAGCATATTGTGCAATTCGCTCCTGTGCGACACTGCCAATTCCGCGGCGGGGGAAATTTACAACTCTTGAAAATGCTTCATTGTTGTTCGGTTCAACCAAAAGCCGCAGATAAGCCAAAATGTCTTTGATTTCCTTGCGTTGGTAAAATCGCAGACCACCGTAAATCCGAAAAGGTATCTGTTGATAGCCGAAAACCTCTTCAAACTCTCTGGACTGGGCATTGGTGCGATACAGAACAGCGAAATTCGAATATGGAATAGACCGAGAAACTCCGCTTAGAATTACTTCAGCAACGAATTTTGCCTCCTGCCCGCTGTCATAGGCATTAAACAGTTTTACTGATGCTCCTTTTTTCCGCTCGGTCCATAACTCTTTGGAATATCGTTGGTCGTTATGCTGAATTACGGCATTCGCCGCGTTCAATATCGTCTGTGTCGAACGATAATTCTGTTCCAGCCGCACAATCCGAGTGCCGGGGAATATTGCTTCAAATTGAATCATATTCTCCGCAAGTGCGCCTCGCCAGCCATAGATCGACTGATCTTCGTCACCGACTGCCGTGATTTGATTCCTTTTTCCGCAGAAAAGTTTCAACCACTCCAACTGCATGCTGTTGGTATCCTGAAATTCGTCAACCAATACGTGCTGGTATCGATCCTGCAGTTCTTCACGAACCAGCTGATTTCTTTTCAGCAGTTCAACCGTCCGCAGCAGGAGTTCTTCAAAATCGACCAGACTGTTTGCTTCACAGTAGTTTTCATACGCTTCGTAAACGCGCACGAAAATTTGTTCGCGATAATTTCTTGGACTCAGGGCTGTCGCTCTCAGCTCGTTTGACTTTGATCGATTTATGAAGTTTTGAAACTGCTGAGGCTTGAATTCGCCTACCGAAATGCGCAGATCCCGATTGAGGCGGCTGATCAGAGATTTTTGATCACCACTATCGAGAATGGTGAAATCGCTCTCCAGGCCCGCAGCTTCATGGTAAATCCGAAGAAAGGAATTTGACAGTCCGTGAAATGTTCCAATGCGATAGGGCGCTTCGTTCATGCCCAGCAGGTCTTCAACCCGCGACTTCATCTCACGCGCCGCTTTGTTTGTGAACGTCACCGCCATGATCTGATGCTTCGATACGCCAAACGCTTTGATCAACCACGCAATTCGACGTACAAGAACAGAGGTCTTGCCGCTGCCTGCTCCTGCGGTGACCAGCAAAGGACCTGGTTCGGCAACGACAGCTTCGCGCTGTCGATCATTCAGTCGATCGAGAATTTCGGATACGTCGGTCAGCCTTTCAAAACTTCTGTTCTGGTAATTCATGGATAGTTAATGAATATCGATGAGTTAATGAAAAGAAAAAGAGCAATCGAATTTTTTCTCAATCATGTATTTTCGACGCGGCATTTATCGCATCAGGCCATCCAGCTCTGACCGCTTCGCAGATTGATTCAGCTGTTCGATCAGCGACAGCGTCCAAACCAACGAATATCGAATCAAATTGAAAACTGACCTGAACGTCTGATGGGGTGAACAAATTCAACTTTCGCAGTTTGCGAAGATTCAGAAACTGTTGAAACAAAACATCTCTAACTTAGTAATTCGCGGCGTTTTTCCAGCTGTTGTGAAAGGCAGATCATCAACGAATGATAGCATTTCCAAGTGCTGAAAAATAGTAGTATACAATGCTATTGAACGTGCATTCGCGTTAACAAAAGTCAAATAATATATTGCCGTTTCAGAAGATTTCTGATGAGAAGACCTGATTTTCAACCAGCGGTCAATTTCGTTGATATTGTTGAATGGAATGTAAAGAAGACTTATCTAATTTCGCAGTACAATTTAGATTAACGGGAAAATTTAGATGATTGTTACAGCAAAGTTCAAAATTGGGCAAGTCGTCCGCCATCGATACTATTCATTCAGAGGTGTCGTTTTCGACGTTGACCCGGAATTTAATAATACTGAAGAATGGTACGACTCCATTCCAAAAGAAATTCGTCCGAGAAAAGATCAACCCTTTTACCATCTCCTAGCGGAGAACGAAGAAACAAGTTATGTTGCCTACGTCTCAGAACAAAATTTATTGCCCGACCCAGAAGGTGGACCGGTGGAGCACCCTGCTGTCGCTGAAATTTTTGGCGATCTCAATCAAACCGATGGTGAATACGCGATACTCACTCATCGTATTCATTGAATCGAAGAATAGTTCTGATCGATTATCGAACATCTTTCAATTTCGAAATTTCGGTTAAAGTCTGACGACTCAAGAAAACGTATTGAGCATGGATCTTGAAAAAGCAAAGTTCAACTTGGTTGAGCAGCAAATTCGCACTTGGAACGTGCTCAACCCATTGCTTCTGGAAACTTTAAATTCAGTTCCTCGAGAAAAGTTCGTACCAGAAAAACATCGCGGAATGGCGTTCGCCGATCTGAATATTCCAATCGGCGACGGACAGGTCATGATTCAGCCGAATGTTGAAGCGCGACTGCTTCAGGCTCTAGACCCGCTTCATCATGAAGTAGTTTTGGAAATTGGAGCAGGCACCGGCTACACGGCAGCATTGATGGCGCATCATGCACAGCGCGTTGAATCTGTCGAAATTCGACCTGAATTTGTTTCGTTAGCTCAGAACAACTTATCTGATGTGGGCATCACAAACGTCAATGTTCACCAGGGCGATGCGGCGCGAGGATGGAGAACCGGCATGGAGTACGACTGCATTCTGTTTTCTGGTTCAGTCAGTAAAATTCCCGTTCAATATAAGCAGTCTTTGGCAGTCGGGGGCCGATTGGTAGCGGTCGTCGGCAAGGAACCGATCATGAACGCAGTACACGTGAAGAGAACAGGAGCGACAACATGGGAAAAAAACTACCTGTTCGAAACAATTCTGCCTCCGTTGGACAATTTTCAAAGTCACGCAAAGTTCGTTTTTTGATTGATGTTCGCTGAGATAGGACTGCCGTTCCCAATTCGTCCATTACGGATTGGAAACAAATGAGATTTAAACTGACTCTCAAGACGATATGCTCTTTATTAGGTATTGGCATGCTGGCGGCTCAAGTTCATGCCGCCAACCTCGTAGAAACCTATCGCCTGGCGGTTAAAAATGATGCGACTCTGACTGGGGCGCGGTATTCGACCGACGCCCAAAGCCTCAATTATAAAATTGAGCGTTCTTCGCTGTTCCCTTCAATCACGTTCAGGCCAAACTACTCTGGCGAACGTACTTTACAGAGCACGACTAAAGACGGACTTGTTGCAGAGCTGATCGTGGACCAACCCGTATGGAGTCCGGCGCTAAGAGATCGAATTCAACTAAAGCAGGGAGAAACCATACTCTATCAGCTGCAATTGAATCAGGTAGAGGTCGACTTAATTGATCGAGTAGTGATTGCTTACTTCAATGTTCTTGCAGCCAAAGACAATGCGCAAACCGCTCAAACGGAAGTCGTTGCAATCGAAGAATTCCTCTCCCAGGCACTTAGTCGACTGGAAGTGGGCTTGGGCACCTTGGCTGACGTGCGCAACGCCCAAGCAAGATTTAGTTTGGCTAGTGCAGTGCTCGTTCAAGCTGAGAGTGCAATTGAATCAGCATGGCTTTCACTGGCGGAATTAATTGGTGAACGACCAATAACTCTTGCTCATCTTGTTGAAAACATGCAAATTTCTCCTCCCAATCCAGACAATCTTGACTGGTGGGTGGAATCTGCATTGAATCAAAACTTATCTTTGCTGATGCAGCGCAAAGCAACTGAACTCGCTCATCTTGGAATTGCGCTTTCAACAGCAGCGTCACAGCCCAGGCTGACATTCAGCGTAACTTTCAAAGAGCTGGTTTCAGGTGATCGTCAGCTTCAGAACCGAACATCTGCGTTTTTGAACTTTACCAAGCAATTTTCTACAGGCGGTCAAGAAAGATATCGGAAAAAGCAGGCCCGCCTCCTCCATCAAGTAGAAGAGCAGAAATTGAACGCCCTGACTCAGCAAGTCAGGACTCAGGTGTCAAACGCTTACCTGAACGCAATTAGTTCTGTCAATCTCGTCCATGCACTTGAATCCGCTCTTGAAGCGAGTCAGAGCGCACTTGAAGCATCACAAGAGGGATACCAGGTTGGTACTCTCGCTTCTCTTGATGTTCTCAATGCTCAAAGTGATCTCTTTCAGGTCCGCCGAGATCTGCAGAAAGCGAAGTACGACTATCTGAAGAATTCAATCCGACTAGAACAGATTGCCGGTGTTCTTGATTCTACCGACATTGAACGAATCAACACATACCTGCAATAACCCATTCACCGCCTGCAAGATCAGCAGCTAAATCTTCAGCAGTTCCACGGTCCGCGCCAATGAGCCACGATTGTGCTTCAGCAGTTCCTCACCTCGGCGAACTGTTGCGGCACGAAGATCGGAATCATGAAGCAGCTGCGACAGTGCGAGTCTGCAATTCTCCCAATTTTGAACCTGCCTTCCCGCCTTAACCGTTGTTACAAGTTTGGAAATCTCAGCGAAGTTCGACATATCAGGACCAAACAAAACCGGAATTCCAGCTAAAATCGGCTCTAGGATATTGTGGCCGCCAATGGGTGCGAAACTCCCACCAACCACTGCAACATCGGAAGCAGCGTAAAACTGCATCAATTCTCCCATGGTGTCCACAAGAATGATCTCTGCTGAATCTGCGGATTCAGCATCCCATCGACTGCGACGGACCACTGAATAATCAGCAGCTTCAATCATCTCAAACACTGAATCGAATCGATCAGGGTGGCGAGGAACGATGACGCCCACGAGTCTCGGAAAGTCTTTTTTAAGACTGCGATAAACCGAAAGAAACTGCTGCTCCTCCTTTTCATGCGAACTGCCGAGAATTATCGTCTCTCGACCGTTTCCACCCCAGCAGTCCCGTAGCGCAGCCCCTGCTGAAAACAGATGCTTCGGTGGCTCAGCATCAAACTTCAAATTGCCTGTGCGATGAACTCGCGTCCGCTCCGCACCGATTGCGACAATACGTTCGGAGTCCACTTCAGTTTGCGTGCCGAACGCAGCAACATCCTTCAGAACGTACTCGCAGAGTGGCTGCAGCTGCTTCGCCGTGCGAAATGTCTGATCCGAAATTCGCAGACTGGCAAAATACACGGGGACGTTTCTTAACCCGGCATGATGAATCAGGTTCGGCCATAGCTCGGTTTCCACAATCACCAGCGATTTTGGTTTGAGCTTTTCAAAAAATCTTTTCACAATCCAACCAGCGTCAAGTGGAGCATAGACATGCTGCATGCGAGACGTAAGCCGTTTGATAATTTGTGCCGAGCCTGTAGGCGTCACGCAGGTCATGACGACGCGATGATTGGAGGATTCCAAAATTCGATTTACGAGAGGAAATGCCGCATTGACTTCACCTACCGATGCCGCATGAATCCAAATTGAATTGGGTTTGATTGAATTCGGCAGCCTGCCGAATCTTTCGGCAAGCCGGGGACGATAGGTTTTATCGAATACTCCCTTGAATAAGTAACGGGTGAGAACCAGGGGGATCAAGCAGTAAATCGTAATTCCGTAGAGCATGAACAACAACTTTCCCATCACAGTCTACCGCTCTCCAAGCCAGTCGCGCGGTCGGAGAAATTCGTTCAGTCTCTGTTCCTCACTGCCGGGTTCAGGCTTCCAATCATACCGCCAGCTGACATTTGGCGGCAGCGACATCAAGATTGACTCGGTTCGCCCCTTAGACTGCAATCCGAACAGGGTTCCTCTGTCATAAACAAGATTGAATTCGACATAGCGGCCGCGTCGAATCAACTGAAACTCCCGTTCCCTCTCACCATAGGACAGATGCATTCTACGTTCGACGATTGGCAGATATGCCTTGATGAAATGCTTTCCAACACTCTGCAGAAACTGAAAACTTGAATCAAATCCACCGGCTGTGTAATCGTCAAAAAAAAGACCGCCGACCCCGCGAGTTTCACCGCGGTGTTTCAGATAAAAGTACTGATCACACCAAATTTTCAATTTTTGGTAAAGCTGATCTCCGAACCCTTCGCATGCTGCTGCTGCCATCCGATGCCAGTGCACCGCATCCTCCTCAAATCCGTAGTATGGAGTCAGGTCAAAACCACCTCCAAACCACCAATACTTCCTGTCAACCTGAATAAATCTTAAATTCATATGTGTCGTGGGAACATATGGACTGAGAGGGTGGATGACCACCGAGACACCTGTCGCTCGAAAGGGCCGATCATTCAATTGGGCCAGACGCTCTGATCCAGCGGCAGGCAATCGACTTCCCGCAATTGAGGAAAAATTCACCCCCGCTTTTTCGAAAACACTACCATTTTCAAGAATCCGGCTGTTTCCGCCACCATCGCCACCGGAAAAATTCCACTGATCCTGAGAGAATGATTTTCCATGATCTACTTTTTCGAGCCTTTGGCAAATTTCATTCTGAAGTTCACGCAGGTAACTTTCAACCTGGACGCCGCGTTCCTTAAGTTCCTGGAGGTCATTTTCAGCTGCCATTACAGGTATGCTAACCTGCCCGAACAATCCGTCCCGATACGGCATCGGAAATTTGTGTCGGCTTTTTTTGCTGACCTATCGCACCTCGGACAATCCAGTCGAGTTCTGAACGAAATATTCTAGCTGCATCACTGTAACTGCGACTCGGCACCTGACCATGTCGGTTCGCACTCGTTGAAACAATTGCGCCGCCAAAAATCTGACAAAGACGCGCGGCAACTGGGTGAGCCGTCACCCGGACAGCGACCGACTGATTCAGACTATACAGCTGCATCCGTCTGCTGTGCCGCACTGGAAAAATCCAAGTGTATGGTCCGGGCCAACTGGCTTGGGGTTTTTCTAGAATGGAACGATCTGAAATGCCCAAAAATGGCAATAGTGGGCTGATCTGATGGGCGATAAGAATCAAACCCATGCCTTTCGGTCGTTTCTTGATACGCAATACTCTGCGCAGTGCAGTTGGGTTGTTGGGGTCACAGCCGATACCGAAACAGCCTTCAGTTGGGTAGGCTATGACACCACCGAGAGCCATCATTCTAGCACCGGCAATCAAACTCGATTCGTTCACTATTCAAATACTTTTTGCGAAGATGAGCGAATCACCATCTATGCCGGCACCTTCAGTGATTGACAGCTGTTAAACGGAAAGTGAATTGGCGAGCCCATTCTTTCATTTCCACTAACATGCGAAATTCTGCTGTAATTTCTGATCTTTTTCCAATACTGCCGCCCGACCAGCATCATTTAGGGTTTCCAACCGCTTGGAAATTTCCGCATCACCCAATGCCAGAATTCGAGCGGCGAGAAACGCTGCGTTTTTAGCGCCATGACTTCCGATCGCAACAGTTGCAACTGGTATTCCACCGGGCATTTGAACCGTTGCCAACAATGCATCCAATCCCCCTAATGTCCCTGCATCCAAAGGGACGCCAATCACTGGTTTGAGTGTATGCGCGGCTACTGTTCCCGCCAAGTGCGCGGCGAGGCCTGCTGCAGCGATATAGACCTCACATCCGCGACTTTCTGCGTCCTTCATATAAGCGCGAACCTCATTCGGGGTACGGTGGGCTGAAAGGATCCTCATCTCCCATTTCGCACCGAGCTGCTCGAGTGTCTCCGGTGTTCTCCGCATCACTTTCAGGTCCGAATCTGATCCAATTAAGACTGCGACGAATTTCTGTGCCATTGTGTCCTCCATATGAGACTTTCCTTAATCCAACAATTCCTGCAACGCTTTTTGGCCTATATCCTTACGGTAGTACATGTCCGCCATTGAAATCTTGGAAATCGCTTGATATGCATTGGTCTGTGCGACGCTGATATTTTCGCCTAGGGCAGTGACACAGAGCACGCGACCTCCACTGACAATCGCCTCTTCATTTTCACCGGAGGCAGTGCCCGCGTGAAACACCTTGATGTTTTCCTGGTCTGCTGATTTCAATCCATGTATTTGAGCGCCGGTCTGGTACGAGCCCGGATAGCCCTTGGATGCTACGACAACCCCCAACGCTGCCCGCGGGTCCCACAGCGCAGTCACTTGATCCAATCTATGCGCCAGCGCCGCCATGGTTACTTCTACTAAATCTGACTGCATTCGAAACAGAATCGGCTGCGTTTCTGGATCTCCAAATCGACAATTGAACTCGAGAACCTTGGGATTGCCGGCCTGATCGATCATAAGGCCTGCGTACAAAAATCCAGTGTAGTGGATTCCCTCGTTCAGTAAACCTTGCACCGTGGGGCGAATGACATGATCCAAAATCCTTTCTTCGACATTTGAGTCAACGAAAGGTGTCGGCGAATATGCGCCCATGCCACCGGTGTTGGGGCCTGTATCTCCGTCAAATGCGGCCTTGTGGTCCTGAGAGGCAGCCATAGGAAGAATTTGGTCTCCATCGACGACACAAATATAGCTTGCTTCCACGCCCTGCAGAAAATCCTCAATAACCACGCAGCTTCCTGCATCGCCAAATTTTCCGAGGGCAATCATGTCGTTGACGGTCTGCTTTGCCGCGGTGAAATCTTCTGCGATGATGACGCCTTTACCGGCAGCCAATCCATCGGCTTTGATGACGATTGGAAACCTGCAGGTCTTGAGAAACTGGACCGCCGGCAGGACATCGGTAAAGGTCCGAAAATCAGCGGTGGGAATACCATGCCGAACCAGAAACCGTTTCGCAAAATTTTTAGAGCCTTCCAGCTGGGCTGCCTGTTCGGTCGGACCAAAGCAAAGCAGGTCTCGCTCCATGAACCGGTCCACGATTCCCATGATCAGAGGGACTTCTGGCCCGACTACAGTAAGATCGATTTTTTCATTCAGAGCAAAATCCAATAATTCATCAATGTCGTCGGCCGCAATGTTTACATTTTCTGTTTTCATCTCAAGTGCCGTACCAAAATTCCCTGGGGCCACGAATACCTGGCTTACCTGCTCCGATTGCTGTATCTTCCATGCGAATGCATGTTCTCGACCACCGGAACCGATTACTAAGACTTTCATGTCACGAAATCTCTCAATGACGAAAATGGCGCATTCCTGTAAACAACATCGCCAGTCCATGTTCATTGGCGGCGTCAATCACTTCGTCGTCTCGAATTGAACCACCAGGCTGAATGACGGCTGCAACACCAGATTTTGCAGCCGCATCTATTGCGTCTCGAAACGGAAAGAACGCATCAGAAGCCATCACTGAGCCTTGAACTTCAAGACCTGACTCCTTTGCTTTAGCCACGCCAATCATAGCCGAATCGACTCTGCTCATTTGACCGGTGCCTATCCCGATCGTCGAACAGTTCTTTGCGTACACAATGGCATTGGATTTTACGTGTTTGGCGACTTTCCAAGAGAACATTAAATCCACCATCTCGTCACCATTCGGTGTTCGCGCCGTGACGATTCGGGGACCGGCGTCGCTTAATAGTCGCTGATCAGGATCTTGTACGAGCAGGCCGCCTCCTGCACTGCTGAAGGTCCTGTGCAGACATGAACCGCGAGTCAAATCACACTCCAAAACTCGAACGTTCTGTTTGGTTCTTAAGACTGCCAATGCCTCCTCGGTGATCTGTGGTGCAAGCAGCACTTCTACGAACTGATTGGTCAAAATGAATTTGGCCGTAGCTGAATCCAAGGTCTGATTGAGAGCGATGACTCCACCGAAAGCAGACGTCGGGTCCGTCGCAAATGCCAATCGGTAGGCCTGCAGCAGATTGTTGGCGGAAGCGACTCCACAGGGCGTTGCGTGCTTGATGATTACGCATGATGGCCGGTCAAACTCCTTGACGCAATCGAATGCCGCCTGAGCATCACCAACGTTGTTGTATGACAAAGACTTGCCTTGGTGTCGTTTGGCTTCGGCCAACCATCCTTTAGATCCTTTGCTTGGCACATAAAAGGCCGCCGATTGGTGGGGATTTTCACCGTACCGCATTTTCATGTACCTGCGATAGGACAAATTCAAACCTTCCGGCAAGACCTCCTGTGGTGCATTCACCTGTTCGAGATAATTTCCGATCATCCCATCGTACTGAAATGTTCTTGCAAAAGTCTTGGCAGCTAGTTCAGCCCGAGTCTCGTATCGAATTCCTCCGAACTCACGCATTTCATCTGCAATGATTGAATAATCATCCGGACTTGAAACCACGCAAACCCAAGCGTAATTCTTTGCAGCCGCTCGAATCATCGCCGGACCACCGATGTCAATATTCTCGATTATGAGCTGGCGTGTGGCATCGGCCGCCGAAACCACTTTCTCAAATGGATATAAGTTGACAGCAACAAGGTCGATCGGATTGATGTCGAATCGGTTCATCTCCTCTTGGTCAAGATCTCGCCGCGCAAGAATTCCACCATGTATTTTCGGATGAAGAGTCTTTAAGCGTCCGCTCATCATTTCCGGAAAGCCTGTGTAGTCAGAAACTTGAACGACCGAAAGGCCGGCTTCAGACAACAGCTCCGCGGTACCGCCCGTGGACAGAATCTCAACACCGTGAGAAGAAAGCAGCGCTGCAAGCTCAACCACACCACTTTTGTCAGAAACACTGAGCAGCGCCCGTTTGGGCTGAATGATGGAATGAGTGGCGGAAAATTGGTCCACAAAGATTTACCGAGTGAAGCTGATCCTGTGCGAAAAGGAACTGCGGCAGCTGACTGTTCGCCGCGCAACTTCTGGAAAATTTGCGATCTCCGAATAATTACGAATTTTTCGCTTCACCATGCCAAAATTTGGAAGAAGACTCGCTCACATCGTATGGTCCATCAATGTGGAATCACCATTCGCGAAAATCGAACCGGAAGAATTTCGTCTTCAACGTTCGTTGCCATGCCTTTTTGAAGCAAAACCAGGTTTTGATCGCGGTCAGGTCCTTTTGGCATGACCAGTAATCCACCTGGATTGAGCTGCTCAATCAACAGCGGTGGAATTTCGTCCGCTGAAGCCGCCACAATAATTTTGTCAAATGGGGCAAATTCACTCCAGCCGTAAGCGCCGTTGGCGACTCTAACGCGTATATTGTCATATTCCAGCGCGCTGAAGATCTGCAGAGCCTGTGTTGCTAGTTCGCCAATAATATCAATAGTACATACTTTTGCAGCCAGTCGGCTCAAAACGGCTGCCTGATAACCCAGACCAGTGCCGACTTCGAGTACTCGATCCGTCTCTTCAATTTCCAATAAATCGCACATCAGCGCTACGATGAATGGCTGTGATATTGTCTTGTCATGCCCAATTGGCAGCGGACGGTCACTGTATGCATAAGCCTGAATAGGTTCCGGCACGAACTGATGACGGGGCACTTCCAGCATCGCACTGAACACTTCATTACTTATCACCGGACGTCCCGTTATATCTGCCGAAGCAGCTGCATGCGCCGCAATGATGATCAGCATCTCTTTGCGCAATTCTGTAAAGTCTTGTTCTGATGGAATAGCCATATTTACTCTATTGACAACGGGTGATTATAAGTGTGCAGACTGCTGCAGGTTCGCACTAGATGATTTCCGGCACTCCTTGTTTCTGGAATTTATTTTTTTCAAAATTTCTTCTGAACATGTCCCGAAGAGAACGAGTTACGCGATCATACTTGGTCTTGTCACGCCAAGTGCGTCTAGGGTCAAGAATCGAAGATTCAACTCCGCGGCATGAGGTGGGAAATCTCAACTTCAAAATCGGGTGGGTTCTGTAGGAGATATGCCCATTTTCTTGATCAAAATCGCCGCGCATCGCCGCATTGAGCAAGGCTCGAGTGTCACGAATGGAAATTCGAGGCGCGCTAGTGGCCGGACCGCCTAGCCATCCTGTATTGAGCAGTACGCAACGAGCCTTGTGAGCACGAATTTTCTCCTTCAAAAGCCTGGCGTACACGATGGGCCTGTGTGCCATGAACGGCGCGCCGAAACATGAGCTGAACGTCGCCTCTGGATCGCTGACACCAATTTCAGTCCCCGCAACCCGCGCGGTAAATCCCTGAACGAAGTGGTAGATGGCCTCATCTTCATCCAAGATGCAAATCGGTGGAAGAACTCCAAATGCGTCCGCCGTCAGCATCACAATCGTTGTCGGATGCGAACCCCGCGCACCTTCTGCAACATCGGGGTTTAACGAAAGCTGATAAGAAAACCTTGTATTTTCCGATATGGAGTCATCAAACAAATCCAAATCCTGCGGGTCGGTTTCTGAATAGGGTCTGCCCGAAAGCGGAGGGACGTTTTCTATCAGCGTTCCTTTCTTGGAAAGCGCTCCGGCAATTACGGGTTCCAGCTCCTTGTCCAGATTAATCAGCTTCGCATAGCAGCCATTTTCAATATTGGAGATTCCTGAATTTGACCAACCGATCTCATCATCTCCGATCAGCTTTCGATTCGGGTCGGCCGACAGCGTTGTTTTGCCAGTTCCGGACAAACCAAACAGTATTGCCGACTCTCCATCCGCACTCATGTTTGCTGAAGAATGCATCGAAAGAATACCTTGATTCGGCAGCAGATAATTCATTGCGGTAAATATTGACTTCTTAACCAGACCACAGTAATCTGCACGGCCAGCGACCAGGCAAATTCGATTTCGAAAATCGATGACAGCAGCTCGCTGCGAACGGCATCCATCGCGCTTCGGGTCGCATATGAAAGTCTGAACATTGAGCATCGTCCAAGCGTCTGCACTGTTCCAATTCTGTTGATCGACGAGCGGACTGATAAACATATTCCGAGCAAACAGAGCATGCGTCGCATACTGAGATATGATTCGATATGGGATGGAATATTCACTGCTATGACCGACTTGCACATCCTGCACGAAAAGTCGCCCGGGACTCTCATTCAAATGCTTGACGACCCGTTTCAAAAGCCGTTGATATTGAATCGGGTCGTACTGCTGAAAACTGTCTTTCCACCAAATCTTGGATTCGACTTCCGGCCAGGCGACGGCATAGGTGTCGTCGACCGGACGACCAGTGCAGTCCGGGTCGGTCAGAAAGACCAAAGGACCTTGGTTTTTAAGTTCGGTCGCATAGGCTTTCTGATCGTTATAGCCGCCTTTTTTTGACAGGCGCCCGCGGTCGAATCGTATGGCAGCTTCAAAAAGCTGCGGTTTTGATAGGTTGTAGAATATTTTCGATCCGGTTATCCCGAAGTCATAAAAGATAGTCTGTGGAATATCACTCATTTTTCCTTAGGCCTAATGTACTGAGGCGTTGGACGGCAGCTAAGTTTGAGTCTAAAAATCGCGCTTCGTTCGACTACCGAAATCGGACGGCATCCTGGCTCGCATAAGCTGCAACCATACGGTCAGCTGAACATGCCGCATGCAGCGCATCCACCAAATCCGAAACCTGATCATAGGGAATTGTACATGTCATTTCGCTGTTCGAAAAACCCGTTCGCACTCGGCTCAGCATGCAGCCGACGCTGATCGCCGCTTCTTTGTGTTCCAATGCAATTGGCACAATATGACACTGCGGCTTGCCTTCAAACCGAATTGTCGGAAGCGCTGAATGCAGTTGCATCGCCTGCTTTGCATTCAGACGAAGCAGCACAATATCGGGATCGGCCGCGGCTTCAGCCAATGGTCCGTAAACGATTGCAGACGGTTTTTTCTGAACAGTCGGAATGTGCGGGAACATTTCTGGATCAACCCATTTGGCCTCACACACCGCTGCGACGTCCGCTTTCGATGCCGCTTCGTTCAGACTGATCAGGCCATGCGTCAAACTTCCAACGCTGCAGTTCGCATGGTCTGCCGGGACCGTAACGAAATTTTGTGTACAGGCTTTGCCCCAAAACACACAGCCCGCGGCCACGGCGCCCGTACGTCCGTCTTCAGTCGGTTCCGGGTAAACTCCATCATAATTTGAAAGTCCTTCGGGAACATGATCACAAAATGTGATTGCGACAGGTGAATGGGACAGTCCCAACAACTCACGAATTTGATTGGCTTGTATCTGGTAATCATTCATATAAATTATCCTCCATGCTTGCAGAAATCAGATTCAACAAACTGACTGTCGTTGATGTTCGCAGTCGAAAAGACTGTTCTTCTTATGGAGATGAAGTCAGCTGAATTGAAACTTTCATATAGTATATGTTGATTTGAAGCCAATCGACTGTCTGCGCAAACTGGATGCAGGCGCCTCTACGATGGTGTGTGAGGTTTGGTGCCACTGTCAGTCTGTCCGCGTTCAGAGCCTGCGGCCGACTGCTCTTTTCTGGGCAAAGGAAGCTGCGGCTGTTCGAATTCAATTGCAAGTTCGCGGGCAGCCTCCAGCAATGCTTTCTCCTTGCGCCGATGCAGCAAGTATCGAAGTTCAGACAGAGACTGCTGATGGGTTCTATAGGGTATTGCGAAACAGTAGGCCAGTTCAGCTACAGCCTCATCATCGTCCTTTACGTGCTCACATCTGATCATCAGCGCTGCCCGAATCAAATCAGAATCAGCTTTTTCCAACGCACTCTTCTGCAAAATTTCATACTTCAGCCTGCCATCCATCGCAATCACGAAAATATAGTCGCCGACCTGAGCCTCGTATGCTAATGCCACTTTACGCAGCGACCCAACTGTTGCCCCCACCAAAGAGTGCTGCGACCAGCTGAGCGTGAGAGGACCTAAATCCGTACTGACCTGAATGCTCCTGCCGCGCCTGCAGCCCAAATTAACAGCAAATGCGTCCGGAAATGGGCGTCCACTGCCGCGCAGGAGATTCCTGTCTACCTGAACCCGCCATACCCATCTGCCACTTCTAGTGCAAAAGCAGTCGACTTCATCGTTCATACTAAACTTCTTCCGCGAAAATTCCTGTTGCTTGCGAAACTTAACGATGCCAACGGCATCCGTTGCAAATCGACTTGAATTCAGATAGGCGATGACCGACTGCTGTTTCACTCCAAAATTTGAGGAGATTTCATTCACAATCTCGTGAAAAGGCGCCTGCCCAGAATTTTTCTCCAGCATTGAATCGATTTTGTCAACGATGCTCGTATACTGCTCATATCCGGGAGTATGCGCCAACACAAAATCATTCTGTTTGTTGATTCTCCAAAATCTTGGATCTTCCATCAAGCGATGTGTGACGCTCTTTGCACTGTCAGATCCAATGAACGCAAGCAGCTCCTCAACGGAAAAAACTCGATTGTCATAGTTCATGATCGCGTATGCTTTGTCCATCAAGGATCCGCCGAATGGTATCACACCGTCTTCAACTGGCAGAAATTCTCCAAGCAGTTCAAGGAGCTGTTTCTTATGTTCCAGCCGAACACGATTGCGAACAAGTGCATTGTTCACGGCTTGATTGGAGATAAATCCATCGCTTCGTCTGTTTTCATTCAGCAATTCTTCAATGGACGAAAAAATACTCGAATCAGTCACCAGCCAATTTTTCAACTGCTTGTAAGGTCCTGCAAATCGAAGCAGCAGTTCCTGCGCAAAGAGAATTTTTCTTTTTTCGAGATGAGCAAAATCTTTCAATACAAAATCGAAGTTTCTCTGCAGTGCAGGCCCGTTTAATGGAACCGCGCTGCCCAAGCGGTTGCGCAGCAGCGCTGCTCTTTGATTCAGGGGAGAATGGGGCTCTTCGATGATTTCTCGAACGCGCAACAGCGCTTTGGACTGAATTTGTCGCGTCCTTTCCTGCGACAGATCAAGTCGCTTTCCAATTTCACTAAGAGTTTTTCTTACTTTGACTGGAAGCCCGCGCGCCATGAGGATCTCAAACCACCGATCATCCAAGTCATCAACAAATTTGGAAATCATGCCAGGTGCGGTATATTGCTCAAGCTCTTTTCCCCCGACCAAGGCATTATTCAATTTTCTGATCGTGTTCCACTGTCGCTGCAGTTCACGCGGCCAGATAGTCGATGCGGGCGGCAGCACGCATCCCAGAGTTTCAAACTGCTGTTTTCCATAGCCCCACGCCGCCAAAGACTGAATGACGTATTCAATCTCTGCGAACGCAATTTCATAGGTAGGGGTATCATCAGCAACGTCGGCATCGGGCTGAACTGTCAGCATTATTTCTTCGATCTGTACTTTGCCAGCCTGCTCGAGCAGGCACGCAATTTCGACAGCTTGACGTATGCCACAGCCTGGAACAGTCATCAGCTCTGAGAAACGTACGATATCCGCCCCTAACATGTCTGCGTGGTTTCGCAAAATTCTGCAGGTTATTCGGGACAGCGGTAATTCCTGCAGCAGTTCAACTATGCTTGGACTGGACCGCAGCGCCACCTTTTTCACGGCACTTTTGTGATTCTTGATGAACTTTACAATCTGAGACAGATGCCTGCGGGCCAGAGTATCTCGGCTGTCCCAAACCTCACCGTTCAGATAAGCGAGATGAACGTGAATACCCAGTTCAACACTGAGCTCCGGCACTTCGATATTGCCGATATTTCGAATAAATTCTTTTGGAACGAGCGGAGTAGGAGCTCGTCCCCACACTTTAATCTGATCTTTGTACTTGCTCATTCTTTCGATTTCGCGAAATGGCTGGTCGAACCCATTCGAACTGTTTATCAGCTGTCAGAGCAAGGATGATCGTGCTTCATGCTGACAATTGAATATTCACGATCGATGCATTTAATAGCATGAAGACGTTATTTTCTAAGATTTTAACAACTTTTAATCGATTTTAGCCGCCTTGTGAGTTTGGTGGCTTTGCTGTCGAATTCCAAAAAATTCGCATCGTTAGTTGGCTGTCTGTAGTAAATTTCAGATCAGAGACTTCGCATCGGGCTGCTGCATGTCGAATCGCCGCAAAAGTGCGGGTTGCAAACATCCCGACCTGAGACTAGCGTAAACGCCTTGTAAAGAAAAATCTAACTGAACGGTGAATCTGTCAAGGGGAAACAATTGTGAATGGACCAAATATGCACGGCTGGCAGCATTTGCGGCAGCAGGATTCAAAAATTTTGGAACAGGCGACCAATCATCAGTGGTATCACCATCAAATTTCTTCACTCCAGCCGATTTCAGACGCTTAGCCGGCATCACCCATTCCCAAAGTCCATTTATAAAATTACGAAAGTTGTAGGTTTCGTTTCTGCATCTGTCAATTGCCAAAATCGATAGTAGTCAACAGCGGCAAAATTACAGTTTCGCTGAAGTACGGAAAACATCAATAAATTAAAAAATCAGCAACCTCCATCGCCGAAAAGCTGTAGATGCATTACGCCAATACACAGAATCGAGAAATGTTCCTACCTGACCTTACCCGCTGAATGATTGCGCACAGGTGGCTTCTGCATATGCAATTGGTTGAATTCCGCGCTTCAGCGATGGTAAATACATCTCAAATCTTAAGGCTGTTCATCTTCATTTTATCCATCCAGGAGCCTTCATCAACACTAATTCAGATTAAATCTTTTCACCACGTATGTACATCCCTTCTTCCTGCACGACCTGATCCAACAGCGAAATTAAAGCGTAAACGGCTTTGATGTTGTCAACCTTCGTCCCTGTGAGATCCGCTATTTCAATGACCGCGCCAATCAGTCCATCCAGCTCCAGAGCCTTTCCAACTTCAATATCCTGAAGCATGGAAGTCTTGTGTTTTCCGACCTGCTCTGCTCCATTAATTCGACGTTCATTGGACAAGCGTATCCCAATCCCCAATCGCAATGCTACTTCGCGGCACTCAGTCATCATTTTGTCAATCAAATCCCTGGTCAGTTGACACTTACAAATATCCACAAGCGTAGCATGAGTCAGTGCGCTGACTGGATTGAAGGTGAGATTGCCTAGCACTTTCAACCAAGTCTCTCCTCGTATGCTGTCGAGAACGAAAGACTTGAATCCGGATCGTTTCATCAAGTCTACCAACATGCGCGTACGCTCTTTCTCAACGCCATCAAGCTCACCGACCGGCATTCGCAGCCCTTCGATATGTCGAATGACACCGGGCTCGGAAATCTCTGCCGCTGGATAAGAGATGGAACCGACGATCCTGTTGGGATCGATTGCCGTGGAAATCTTGCCGTCTGGATCGACCGACTCAATTACACGATTGTTAAATTCACCGCCGTGCAGCTGAAAATACCACCATAAAATTCCGTTTTGAATTGTCAGCAATATGGAATCGTCACCCAGTAAAGAATTGATGTCGTCAACAATGGGAGCAATCTGATGTGCCTTTACACCGAGCACTACCAGGTCCTGTTCACCTACAGAACGAATATCACTCGTGGCTTTTACCCCTTTGGCAATCTCCACAGTACCATCATTCATAATCAATTTGAGGCCATTGTTTGCGTGAATGGCTTCCAAATGAGGTCCACGCGCAATCAGGGTGACATCCTCTCCCGCATTGTGGAATTTCACCCCCAACATGCCACCCATGGATCCGGCTCCAACCACACAAATTTTCATACTCTTCTCCGCTATTTAATATTTAATAATGCTTCTAAGGCAGGCATACAGCAAAAAATGTTTCACTTTACCGGGCTATAGTTTGGCAGACTGCATGATTCTGAATGAATTCAGCGCTCAAAGTCCCAACTAATATATTTTTAATGCCTATAGGTACGAACTGAACAATTTTGCTCTCCGTATAATAATACAGAATCCCACATACTTCCGATTATCAATTCGTTGTGGCAAAGCATCACTTGAGTCGCAATGCGCTTCAGTTGATGACTGGCTTCAACTCGCAAAACAAGCGTTGGATGAACCTTCAGATCATCCATATGCGGAATACTTGGCAGTTGAAGCCGAAAAAGAGTGTATGGAGCCGAGCGAATATGTTCAGTCGGCCAACTTTCATGCTCAAATTCTAGGTGATTTGAGCAATTCTGCAGAACTGCTTGAAAAAGCAGAAGACGCTTGATTTACTGCGATGGAATTTGCGGAAGTGGGCAATGCTTGTGCCCCACTTTTAAGCGATAACGAGAAAGCGAGCTCCCTGATTCGAGATGCAGTTGAAGAATCATCCGGCGGCGACCTGATCACTCTAGCCGGCTATGCTGCCAACGCTGGAGATGGCAAACTTGCTGCATCTCTCATTTCACAAATCATCGCGAAATTCAATCGATTTGCACAATTTCAAGAATTGGCTGAACGACTGACCGCCGCAGGCAGCGCCGCGGCCGCAAATTTCGCCTTCCGCAGTGCAGAAGGATATCTTGAATCCGTGTAGGATTCTGTCGAATTCGCCAAAAGCATGCTTTCACTCTTCGATGACCTGAAAGAAGCAGAGAAGATCTTAGATGATGCAGAAATTGACTGTCAGTTCCCATCCGATTTCGTCGAACTTGCGACTGGGGTTCGAGAAATTCTGAACGACGAGGAAAAAGTCGATGAACTTCTGGATGAAGCAGCAGCTAGCGCTATGGAAGGGGAAGAATTTCTTGATGTGGCAACGCCTGCTGGAATCTCAAACAGGACGGAGATTCAGCGCGGGAAAATTTCGAACAGGCGTTACCGGAACTGAATGATCGGAACATTCTGCTGCAGGTGCCCTCTGCTCTCGCAACCCAAATCGAGTCGCCCGCCCTCGCACGGCAGTACTACAAAAAGACATGTGAAAAAATCACAATCCCAAATGATCTGACCAAATTAGCAGTCCAAACTTAAACAAATTTAGGAGGTCGCGAATTTACTCAGAATCTGTTTGAGCAGGCTGAGAACAGACTGATCAATGCAAGGGATTTGGTTTCACTTGCAGAAGCAAAGAAAAACACAATTGGAGGTCAAAACCTAGTTCGTCAGACTTACCAATAAGCAGTGGTTTTGACTGATTACTTTTCCGGTCTTCAGCTGCTTTAAGAAAACTTAAGAATCACTGCGGACGATCTGGATCTTGCAGCTGAATAGATCGGCAAAATGAAGCAGCTGTCAGAAACGACAGCTGAGCTGATTGAGACCTGTCGGGCAGCACACGACATGTAAGACGATCAGGAATTTATTGACAGCCTTCTGAAGGCAGCAGATGAATCTGCATCCAATCCAAGCGACCTTGAATCAGTATTGAGCACGGTTGCTGAATTTCGTCCAGACACATTGGATTGGCAGCGCCGACTTCGGGACGAACTGGAACGAAAACGTGCAATTCAAGCCAAGTACGCCGAGATAGAGCGACTTGAGAAACAAGTGTCAACTGCGATTGACACGATACGTTTCGGGCATCGTGCTGTGGCTGAACTGGACGACAGTTCCTACGCACCAACTTTATTTGAGCGCGCGAAAGTACAGTTAGAGTCAATTCACTACGATGTTTCCTAGTGGCTGTTCCTGAATGGGCATGCGGCGGCTGACTTGTGCGACCACGGTCTGATTCGAAAACTGGTGACAACCGCATCATCGTCATGCACTCATTTTTCCATCGCCTATCAGCTCGCCAGATCGGTAGTGCAGATTCTGGAACCTCCAGACAATGCCGAACTCGCGAGATTGGTCATCCATCAATGGAATCAAAAAGTGTCCGGTCCCAGCGATCAAATCAGGCAGCTTCGTTCGGTTCTTGAATTTTTTCCGACTGCGACTGAATCATCCAAGCCTTGAGCGATTGTGAGCTCGCTCAGTTCGATTTTCTGCTACTTGCTGAATTGACCATATCGCCGATGAAGGTACTGACCGCGAACGTTCGAAGTCTCTCTATTTTGATACCGTTGAAAAATGTGACAGCACCACAAACTTATCGCAATTGATGCAGTCATGAAAGCCAACGGCGTTGATGAATCCTTATGCAAGAAACTGTACTTGGAATGCAAAGACAGGTTTGAGAATCCCTTAGAACGGCTTCAATGGGTGGACGGCATACTGATTCATTTCGGCGATCATGGCTAGGCCGGACAAGAATATAAAGAACTGCAATACAACGTTTCGGAAGAGACGAAGCGGACTGTAATTTTCACGAGCCGAAAGTATCGACTCGAAAAACGGGTTTAACTCAGTCAAGAAACCTGATGTCTGTTGAGGGATTGGCTTCAGCGGTTTTAGTGCACAGGTCAGGCAAAACCGACCACATTTTGACGATTATGGCAGTTACTTATCGCCAGTCTTGGTATAGAGAATATCAAATCAATCTAGGTGAAGCTAAAGTTGAAATTGTTGGCAGGTTTGAAGTCGAAGATGGCACAGAGTGTATTGTCAACGACATGAAAGAGAAACTGAACTTTGAGAATTACCGTAGTCAATAATCAGTGGGAACCATTTTTCAAAGATTTGGTTGATCAAATTGAAAGAGTTGGAATTTTAGTTATGCAAAACAGCGTGGTTGGCAGCAATGTCCATCGAAAACTGAATGTTCAGGAATTTCACGGATTTGGAATTGTGGACGACTACGCACCCACAATTTTCATCAACAAGGCAGATGTTCACGGCGCACAATTATTTACATTGTTGCATGAAGCGGCACACATTTGGCTGAGTAAATCTGGAATTTCCGATGGAAAACAAAATTCACAAAACAAAATTGAAAGGAAGTGTAATGAAATTGCAGCAGAATTTCTTGTTCCGAAAGATCAATTTCTAGATCATTGGCGAAAATACACTGAAAACTGGGAACGAAATCTCCGTCCATTATCCAAATGGTTTCACGTTAGCCAGTGGGTAATTGCTAGACGGGCAAGTGAATTTAACTTGATCTCATCCGATCAATATTGGTCTTTTGTGAAAAAGCTTATGGATGAAAAGAGGCGATATTCGAGTAAAGGTGGGCCAAATCCCCATGTTATGCGGACACAAAGAGTCAGCAGACGAGTTGCACGAGCGGTAGTCAGTGAAGCGCTGTGTGGGAAATTGTTACTACGCGATGCTTGGCGTTTAATCGAGATTAAGCCAAATCAACTACATTCCTACGCTGAATCGCTCCAATTGTAGGAGATTTAGTAGGCTCAATGTCTATGTTCTTGTTGGATGCCAATTTCATCAGCCAAGCAAACTACCAGCTATATCCGCCAGCTGTTTTTCCTGGATTTTGGAATTGGCTGCAAATAGAAAATAGATCAAAACGAATTTTTAGAATTATCTCGGTATACGAGGAGTTAACGGATATGAGATACGCCTTCAAAATTTGGAACGATGATGTTGTAAATGGCTTTTTTTAATGACGAAAAAGGCCAAGTACAGCAATTCCATGCTTAGACTTTGCTGCTTAAAGCCGCAAGAAGTAGAGACGAAATTTGTAGTTCCGACTGGCAAAATAAGTGAACTGACCGGTGCCGATGACGGTGCAGTAGCCGTTTTGGTTTGGTGGTCGGAGCAGTGCAATCGACATGCTGCCAACGCACCCCGACGATGCTCGCGCCCAGAATTTCCTAGACTTGGTCGACAAGTGCTCGCATGTGTGTGCATCACGCTGGGTTTGGAGACCCTCACATTCCAGTCGTTCAGTAGGTCCGTCGCGATCCAAGCAATTTACGGGACGTAAGGTTTGCTTTCAATTTTGGCAACATTAATGAAGGCTCAGAATCGCCATCCACCGGTACGCGATAGGTTTCTCTCCAAATTTTCTCAGTAATCTGCGGCATTGATCTAGGGTCAACTCGTTATCGTATTTCTTTCCGAAAATACAGGGCGGTGAGGCTGCCATCAAGTGAATACAATCTGACGGCAGTTCAGCCACATATTCGCTGAAACGCACATGTAACCGATTCAATGTTTCTGCTGGGACTTTGTTCTCAATTGACCGGTCCGAATTAACTTGAGGAAGGTCTGCCGGAGAATTTTCGACAACAGAACTTGCTGGAATCGCGTCGAATTCGACTTTCTGTTCCAAATGAGCTCAATTCAATACGGAACACGATGTCTTTCTATTTCCGCTTCGATTAAGGATAATATTCCACTGCAGCATTCGACTCATTTTTTAAGTGCGACCATAAGTCCATCGCGAAGCGTCAGCAATACGTTTAACACCCGCGGGTCTTTGGAAACATGCTCGTTGAACGCATGCAGCGCATGCGCATCATAAGTTTGCGGGTCAAGCACCTCGCTGCTCCAAAGCACATTGTCCGCCACGATCACTCCACCCGACCTGAGCAGAGGCATGACTGCTTCGTAGTAGTTCAGGTAGTTTTCTTTATCAGCATCGATGTACACCATGTCAAACGGCCCATCTAGCGACGGAATCATATCCAGAGCGTGACCGATGATAAGATTGATTTTCCCGCCATGTGAGCTGCAATCAAAAAAACCTTGTGCAATTGTCCCTATCTCAGCATCAATGTCCATCGTGACCAGCTGACCATCTTCGGGCAGCTCTTCAGCCAGAGTCAGCGCGGAATAACCGGTATAGGTTCCAATTTCGAGAATTTTTCTTGCTTTCGCGAATCTGGCCAGAAGTTTCAGTACCGAACCTTGAAACGCACCTGAAATCATTCTCGACATATCCGAATTCTCTTCTGTCCAACGGTGAATCGCTTCAACCTGAGGTGAAGGTTTTTGAGAATGATCAGTCGCGTATTTTTCTACTTTGGGCTCTACAAAATTCATAAGTTAACGATCTCGATTGATGAGTGGATGTGTTAATGTTCAATCAAATAAAGAAGATTTGAGATGAGGAAAAGCCGCTGAAAATGGGAAAGCGTTCAACAAATCAGCCTAGCTGCCAAAAAATTGTCGTCTTGGGCACAGCCGAGACCGAACATGCATGGCTCACCTTTCAACTAAGGTTACAATTATAGATCGTCACCACTCACGATACCGACAGTGGCGGCTTCATAAAAGCGTTGAACATTGTGAATTCTCGGTGATTGATTCAGGATCGCTCGCAGGAAAAACTGCTGAGCTCATTGCTGTTAGTATATATTTTGTGCCTATGTGTGGAATAGTCGGCCTCTACCTCAAAAATCCAGATTTAGAACACCGCCTTGGTGAGTTCGTTGCAGACATGCTCGAAGAAATGGGGGACCGAGGCCCCGACAGCGCTGGTGTTGCGATGTATAGAAACCCCGTACCTGCCGGAGGTTCGAAAGTATCAATATTCAGTGCCGACCCGAATGAAAACTGGCAAGCGCGCGTCACACAAATCTCTACACACTTTGACTCTGAATTTACTCTGAACGTACACGCGAGCCACGCTATCCTTGCCAGTGCAGTTGCCGTTGATGAAGTTGGACAATGGATTCGAACACATTGGCCGGATCTTCGAGTGATGAGCATCGGAAAATCGATCGAAATCTACAAAGAAAAAGGGCATCCAAACCAAGTCGTCGAACGCTTTCGCTTTAGAAAATTTTCCGGCACTCACGCTGTCGCACATACTCGCATGGCAACTGAAAGCGCCGTTACTACCGAACATTCACATCCATTCTCAACGGGACTTGATCTTTGTCTCGTTCATAATGGCTCGCTGTCCAATCACAACCGACTGCGACAGTTTCTAAGAAGACAGGGCAGTGAATTCCAAACCGATAACGACAGCGAAGTTGCTGCGGGATTCTTGACCTGGCGACTCTCCAAAGGTGAAACCGTAATTGAAGCCTTGGAATCTGCCATACAGCATTTGGATGGATTCTATACATTCGCAATTGGTACCAATAACGGATTCTCTGTGCTGCGCGATCCGATTGCCTGCAAACCTGCAGTTCTTGCTGAAAATGACGACTGGGTAGCCATGTCGTCTGAATATCGTGCGATCGCGAGGCTGCCCGGTGCAAAGCACTCCAGTATTTGGGAACCTTCACCTGCACAAATCTACAGTTGGGAACGTCACTAATTCATCTACGTCTTTGCAAGTGGAATTCGATTTAGCAGTTCATTCACTTCGAGAAATCAATCAGGCATTGCATGACGCATGCGACGCAGAACGCGCTGCAACCATCACAATCCACCACCCAAAAGGCGCACACTCCGTTGCGGCGGGCTTAACCGCTGCCGTCAACGTAAATGTTCTTGGACATGTTGGCTATTATTGTGCAGGCATGAATCAGAACGCAAGTATCCATATCTACGGTAATGCAGGCCCGGGTTTGGTCGAAAACATGATGTCCGGATCCGTTGTTGTTGAAGGCAATGCATCTCAATATGCAGGCGCTTCCGGCCATGGCGGCCTTCTTGTCATCAAAGGGAATACAAGTTCACGCTGTGGCATCTCAATGAAAGGAATTGACATTGTCGTCGGCGGCTCCATCGGCCATTTCAGTGCGTTTATGGCTCAGTCTGGACGTCTTGTAGTCTGTGGTGACGCAGCCCGAGATTTGGGAGATTCAATCTATGAAGCACAAATTTTTGTGCGGGGTTCGGTCGCCAGTCTGGGTTCTGACTGTATTGAGAAGGAAATGCTGCAGCACCATAGAGAAGATTTGGAACAGCTGCTGCAGCGTGCTGGTTTTGAATATCCTGCAACGGAGTTTCGTCGATACGGATCCGCTCGAAAGCTTTATAACTTCAATATCGATAACGCTGATGCCCTCTGACCCAAACAAAAACTCTTTCGACCCGCGATTTCTGCGTCCATCCGCTACGTTTCCAGATCACGTACTGGCAGAAATTCACCGCGCTGCCGATCAAGGCGTATACGAGATTCGTGGCTTCGGAGCAAAAAGGTCGATACCCACGTTCGACGACCTCGTCTTTCTCGGTGCGTCCATGTCCAGATATCCCTTGGAAGGATATCGTGAAAAATGCTCAACCGATGTCGTAATCGGCAATCGATTTGCAGAAAATCCACTTCATTTGGAAATTCCAATCACAATCGCAGGCATGAGCTTTGGTGCTTTGGGCGCCAATGCTAAAGAATCAATTGGCCGAGCTGCGTCTGAAATGGGAACCAGCACAACAACCGGTGACGGCGGCATGACCGACGAGGAGCGTAATTCTTCAAAAACATTGATCTATCAAGTACTGCCGTCACGCTACGGATTGAATCCCGTTGACGTTCGTCGGGCAGATGCATTGGAAGTCGTTGTAGGTCAAGGCGCAAAACCCGGTGGGGGCGGCATGTTGCTTGGTCAGAAAATCACGGATCGGGTTGCTGCGATGCGAAATTTACCGACTGGCATCGACCAGCGCAGCGCCTGTCGGCACCCCGACTGGACGGGGCCAGACGATCTCGAGATCAAACTTCATGAACTTCGTGAAATCACCGATTACAAAATACCGATTCTGATCAAAATCGGAGCAACCCGCGTTGAATTCGATGTCGCACTTGCCGTAAAGGCCGGCGCAGATGCGATCGTTCTAGATGGAATGCAGGGCGGTACGGCGGCGACCCAGGATGTATTTATTGAACATGTCGGCATTCCGACTCTGCCGGCCGTTCGAATTGCAGTCGATGCGCTCTTGGAAATGGACATGCATCGAAAGGTTCAACTGATCGTTTCGGGCGGAATCCGTTCCGGTGCTGACGCCGCCAAGGCACTTGCGCTCGGTGCAGACGCTGTTTCCATCGGGAGTGCCGCAATGGTCGCATTAGGTTGCAATCGACCCATATATATTGAGGACTATCACAAAATTGGGACGGCGCCGGGTTTTTGTCACCATTGCCATACTGGACGCTGTCCAGTGGGAATTACGACACAACTGCCCGAATTGGAAGCGCGATTGAAAACCAAGCAGGGTGCGCGATGGCTCAGAAACTATCTTGCCACCATGGTATTGGAGCTGCAGACCTTGGCGAGAGCCTGCGGTAAAAGTCATGTTTTGAATTTGGAACCGGAAGATCTGGTGGCGCTTACCGTTGAAGCCGCGGCAATGGCTCGGGTGCCTCTTGCCGGTACAAGCTGGATTCCAGGTCAATAATGATTGATCTCAATTTGAAGCGCACATCTGCTGGAATTGTGACTTGTACAATCCAGTTGACATATCATTCTTTGAATGCTAAACCAATCCATTAACATAATTTTCACATCATTTCGAAACGAATCCTAATCATCAGGAAGGAGGAAAATAATGGCGCTTGATCTTGCGCAGTTTGCGAAAGAAGAAGGAATTCGATACTTTTTGATCAGCTTCGTAGATCTGTTCGGGGGTTTGAGAGCTAAACTTGTACCAGCTGGAGCGATAGCGGACATGCAGCAAGAGGGTGCTGGTTTCGCTGGTTTTGCAACTTGGCTGGACATGACACCCGCCGATCCCGACATGCTCGCGGTTCCCGACCCGAACAGTCTGATCGTACTGCCGTGGCAGAAAGACATTGGCTGGCTTGCAGCTGACCTTTGGATGGCCGGCGCGCAGGTAGAACAGTGCCCGCGTGTCATTCTCAAACGACAGCTCGCGAAATTGGCTCAGCAAAACCGCGTCCTCAAAACCGGGGTCGAGTGCGAATACTTGCTGCTGAACGCTGAAGGCACGAAAATTTTTGACGGACGAGATTCCCAGGAAAAGCCTTGCTATGACCAAACCGCGCTGATGCGAAACTTCGATGTAGTCAGTGAGATTTGCGATTCAATGATTGAACTGGGGTGGGGACCTTATCAGAATGATCACGAGGACGCCAACGGCCAATTTGAAATGAACTGGAACTACAGCGATGCTTTAACCACGGCTGACCGACATGTGTTTTTCAAATTTATGGTCAAGACCATTGCCGAGCAATCTGGTCAACGGGCTACGTTCATGCCAAAACCGTTTGCCGATTTAACGGGGAACGGGTGCCATAGCCATGTCTCGGTCTGGAACAGCGATGGCTCTGAGAATCTGTTTCTTGATGAATCGGAAGAAATGGGGCTTTCCGAACTAGCCTACAGTTTTCTAGGGGGAATTGTACATAGTGCCGAAGCGCTATGCTCCATTTTCAATCCGACAGTCAACAGCTACAAACGAATTAATGCACCTCGCACGCGTTCCGGCGCATCTTGGTCACCGAATTCGGTAACCTATACCGGCAACAACCGAACACACATGATTCGAATTCCCGATGCTGGTCGGTTTGAGCTTCGATTGATGGACGGCGCCGCCAACCCCTATCTGCTGCAGGCAGGTATTGCTGCTGCGGGACTGGATGGCATCAACAACAATCGTGATCCAGGAAAACGTTTGGATATTGATATGTATGCGAATCCTGAGCTGGCAGGAGACGACGTGAAGAAACTTCCGTTAAACTTGCTGGATGCAATTCGACTGACCGAATCTAACGAAATGCTACGCAGTGCATTCGGTACAGACATCATTGACAGCTATTGCAAACTGAAGATGACAGACTGGAACCAACACTGTGCCCATGTGTCAGATTTCGAACGCAGCAGCACTCTTGATTGCTAGCGAATAAAGTAAAACTGTGATCTAGCTGGCACTTCTGGTGCCAGCAGAATTTCTAAGGAGTGCCGTTTGGAAGAATGGTCGTTCCGAGAAGAACTTCTTTGCGCGCGCCGGTTACCGATGGAATGTTTCCAGGTTTCTGTTTCAGGCGTCTTTCCGCCAGCCATGCCATTGTGCATGCTTCGACGTGCTGAGACGCTACGCCCAATTCGTCGGTAACGAGGGTTGGTCGCTGCGAAATTCGTGCCAATCGCTGTCGAATGGCCTGGTTTCGAGAACCGCCACCACATAGAAAGATCTTTTGTACAGGTGGCATCCACGATTGGATTCCATGCCAGATTGAATCCGCGGTGAATGCTGCAATCGTACTTTGAACCGTACCAGCGGACAACCTGGATTCCATCAGGTCAATTTTCTTCTGCAGCCACGTCAAGGAAAATTTTCGACTGTCCAGACTTTTCGGTGGTGACTGCCGCAAATAGGGATCATCCATCAATCGCTGCAATAGCCTTTCATCTACTGCCGAAGAAAGCGCCCAGGCTCCGTCTTTATCATACGGCTGAGCCAGATGCAGCGAAATCCATTGGTCCGACAATGAATTTCCAGGCCCCGTATCAAATCCAGTCACATCCTGCCCAGCGTCTGCCGGTAAAAATGTGGCGTTTGCGATTCCTCCAATATTTACTACCGCTCTTGATTCTTTGCTGCTGCCAAAAGCATAGCGATGAAATGCGGGTGCCAAGGGCGCGCCTTGCCCGCCAACCTGCATGTCCGCAGCACGAAAATCAGTCACGACTGGAATTCCAGTCCTAGTCGCAAGTATGTCCCCATTTCCAGCTTGCCAAGTGCTTGGAGGATTGGCTTGTGGTTTGTGAATAATGGTCTGCCCATGACATCCGATGGCAATAATTTGATCGAATGCATATCCTTGAATTAATTTACGAACGGAATCTGCATATAGGTTTCCCAGTTCCGAATCAATTTTGCGCGCGAGTTCGGAATTTTCCTCGGGCTTCTGAAGTAATCTTACGAGCTGCTTTTTGAATATGGGAGAATAAGGCTCAAACATCGAGTGATGCAGAACGACGGCAGACGGCGCCTCAAAAGAAACCAGAACCGAATCGATACCATCTAAACTGGTACCCGACATCATGCCAACGTACATGCGCCTCCTTACAGCTGTAAAGGAAAGTGAAGGTATGACCTGATTTTTTATTCAGACCCTGATTCGGGTACGACTAAAGCGAGTACTGGATCACGCGCTTTTGCAAGCTTTTCGGAATAATGAGCAATGTGTGAAGTAAACTCTGCGCGAATAGACTCGGGAATGGGCTCACCCTGCGGCAATGGATACTTCAACGGGTCCTTGTGCTCACCGCCCACACGAAATTCGTAATGAAGATGCGGGCCTGTTGAAAGTCCTGTCGAACCAACGTATCCAATGACCTGACCTTGAGACACGCGACTTCCTGGATGCGTTTTTGCAGCAAATTTCGACATATGAGCATATAGAGTTTCGTACTTGCCGCCGTGACGCAGGAGGATCACTTTGCCGTATCCGTTCTCATGTCTGCGTTTAACGACGTAACCATCCGCGGTAGCGCGTATCGGTGTGCCTGTTCTAGCGCCGTAATCAACGCCTCGGTGCGGTCGATTCCTTTTGAGAGTTGGATGAAATCGATTATTGCTAAACACCGATGTCACTCGCGCGTATTTAATCGGAGAACGGAGAAAAAATCCCTGAAGATTTATTCCATACTGATCGTAGTAAGGATTGGATGAAAACGCATTATCAAATTTGAAGCCCTGCATCAGGTTGTCTTTCTGATGTAAAGAAGCGGCTAGAATGTTAGGTCTTCCGATCGGTGTATCTTCAATATACCGTTGATTGTAAATGACGCAGTATTCATCTCCTTTCTGCAGCTGACGACTAAAGTCGATTCGAGATTCGAATAAATCCGCAAATAATTCGACTACTTCAACGGGGAGCTTGACGGCTTTTGCAGCTTCATATAGATTGAACCGAATTATTGTACAAACTGAATGTTCTCTAGTGTCTGTCGGTATTTTCCGAAATCCAAATACATAGTAATCCTCGCTGCGAACAACGATTCGAGTCTTTGCAGCTTGCAGGTCACGTAATTCCAGAGCTACAAATTTACCGTCGGCAGATTTAGCAATTCTAAATTCTTGACCACGCTTTAACCGAGATTTCAATAAATTGCTATTCGGTGCGTCTGCAACTTTTATCGCTTCAGTCTGCGGTAAATTAAGTCGCTTGAAAATTCGACTTAGAGAATCACCTTTACGCACTTTGACATCATGCCAAATCAGATTTTCGTCATTCAGATGTTCATCCAAAACAAGTTCATTCTCAGCATCTTCTATGAGATCGAACAGACGGTTTTGATTTAGCAGGTTTTCGAGGTTAGCGGTGCGCTTGGTCTCTATTTCGTCGAGAACTTCAAAGGAATCGCCATCTGGCAGCAGAATGAGTCTTTTTTCAGCCTTTTTTCCTGCCGAACGAATAAATTCGATTCCAAGCAGCACATCGTTTTGGTCGCGTGCGAATCGAATTTGATCTCCGACCCGAAGCACCTTTATCATATTTGCGCCGGGCATTCTTGAAATTTTAACTGCAGCCGATGAAGACAGATCGTTGCGAATGAAAATAACGCTTAAATTATCGCCACGTTCAACAACGTTATCGAACCAAATGATATCAAGTGGTTCCATCTGAAAATCTTTCTTGGGTACTGCAGTGCTTTGGTCTGAGCTAGTCAAAGGAGGCTTGACGATGTAGGGAGGTCTTTCAGCCTCTACGCTCGCCAATCTTTCGGGAGACGGTTCAACGATATAGGGAGATATCTCAGCCTCTAAGCTCGCCAATCTTTCAGGAGACGGTTCGACGATATAGGGAGATATTTCAGCCTCCGCGCTCACCAATCTTTCTGTAGACGGTCCACCATCTAAAGAAGAATCACTCTGCTTCAACAGCAAGGGAGAAACTATGCCGGGGTCTGTCAGATTTTGAACGAACTCCGCCTCGTCTAAGAAGAACGCCGGAATCAACTTGGCAGAAGTAAAAAATAAAGCACTGGATAGAATTACAAAAGCAAAAGCAATGCTGACAAATTTCTTTCCCCAACGCCATTGACGCCGACGTTTAGGAACCGAGCTTTGTACGTTCCACCAATCGCTGTAATTTGACTTGCTCACAACAGGGATACTTACTATACCTTGATTTGATGCATGCAACAAAAATACTAAATTTAGGAAGTGCCGTTCAATTTTTTAATAATTAGAGTCTTACAAACAGCACATGATTTGATTATAACAGTTTCATAGAAACGTCCGCAATTCAAATTTTGGGGGTTGTCCATTTTAATCTCCTGCTCGTGTGTCATGTCTTTTGAGATTGCGTAAAGGCGGCCATGCGCGGCAGCCGGCGGCGCAATGGCATTAACATAGGATAAATGTATTTGCAGTTTTTAGTAGAGATGGCAACAGATTGATATAGCGGGCAAATCGAGGGATGTAAAAAAATTGCACAGCCGCATTTGACTTTCTTGTGCAGTACTGTCAAAATAGAGGTAAGGATCATTTTGTCAGGAGATCAGCGGTGGATGAGCGCATTAAGAAATTGAAGTCAACGACATTTTTCGGTCATCGATTTACCCGCAGACAGTTGGGTGAGATTCAACAGACAGTTTCGCTGTTTCAGAATTTGAGTCGGACTGAGCTGGCGCAGACGATCAGTGAGCATTTAGGCTGGCACACATCAAAGGGTGTCAATCGCTACCAGTCAGCGCTGCTGCTGCTGGAGGAACTGGAACAATTGGGCGTTGTGCAGCTGCCGCCGAAGCAGGCGCATCTTAAGCGCGGCAAGAGCAGGCCGCTGGTGCTGACGGCGCGCACTGAAGAACAGGCGGAGCTGCAGGCGGAGCTGTCGGAGCTGATGCCGCTTTCTGTGCAGCTGGTGACTTCTGCGGACCAGGTGGGGGAATTCAACGAATGGGTGGAGCGTTATCATTATCTGGGATACCGGCATCCGATCGGGGCGAACCTGCGTTATTTCATCATTGACGGGCAGGGTCGGAAACTTGGCTGTTTGTTGTTTCAGTATGCGGTCAAGGCGCTGCCGTGTCGGGATGTGTGGGTTGGCTGGCAGGATCAGAAACATAAGAAACATCTGCACTTGGCGGTCAACAACAGTCGGTTTCTGATCTTTCCGTGGGTGCGGGTGAAAAATCTCGCTTCCAAGGCCTTGTCGCTGGTGTGTCGGCAGCTGCCGCAGGACTGGCAGCGCCAGCATGGCTGTCGGCCGGTGCTGATGGAGACGTTTGTGGATGAGACGCGCTTTGGGGCAAGCAGTTATCGGGCTGCCAACTGGCAGTACCTGGGCACCACCGAGAAGCGTTCTGGGAAAACCCTCAAAGGCGTCTATGTGTATCCTTTGGAAGATGGTTTTCGAGAAATTTTAGCGCACGGTGAAAAGGCTCGCGTGAAACGCAAAAAACGCGTGCGAACAGCGTTGCCGAAGCCGTTGGCGAATTCGGATTCATTGGTGCAGCTGTGGCAGCATCTGATCGGTGAAATCTCGGAAGTAGCGGCGGAATTTGATGAAAAGTGGCGGGTTCGGCGGCGAGTGATCGACACGATGTTATTGATGCTGTTCATCTTTCGGCTGGTATTTTCTGACAATCGACAGGGTTATGCCACCTGTTTGGACGAATTATGGGCGCAGTGCCGCGACTTGGAGATCCGCCTGCCACAGCCACAGCCGGTCAGTGCGGCCGCCATGAGCCGGGCGCGCGCCAAGTTGGATGAGCAGGTCTTCAAGGTCCTGCAGCAGCGCATTCTGCAGCGCTGCGAAGTGGAACGAAAGGACTTTCTGTGGCAGGGACATCGTCTGCATGCGGTTGACGGCCGCCAACTCAACCTGCCGCGGAAACTGCTTAAAAACGGTTATCGCACGCCCAATGACAAGGCGCATTATCCGCAGGGACTTGTGAGCTGTCTGTATCAGCTCAAGGCGCGCGTTCCAATTGACTTTGAGCTGGCATCGCATGGCAATGAACGAAAGCTTGCGCTGACGCATCTGAAGCAGCTGGACGAAAACGACGTGGTGGTCTATGATCGTGGTTATTACAGCTACGAGATGCTGCATGCGCACTGGCTGCAAGGTGTGGAGACGGTCTTCCGACTGCAGAAAAACATGACCGTAGCGATGGACCTGTTCATGGACTCAGAGCGCACCGATTCGATCATCGAGGTTGAGCCAACCGCGCAAATCCGGGCTCGCATCCGCCGCCGCCATGCGCAGGTGAAATGTCCGCCGCTGAAACTGCGACTGGTGAAGTACGTTCATGCCGACACCACCTACACGCTCGCGGTCACTTTGCAGGATCCAGTGCGCTATCCGATCTCGGACCTGTCTGATCTGTACCATCAAAGATGGGGCATCGAGGAGATGTACAAGATTTCCAAATCCTGGCTGAGCATCGAGCAGTTTCATGCCAAATCAGAACGTGGCGTCAAACAGGAACTGTATGCGCATTTTGTGCTGATTACGCTCACTCGAATCTTCACCAACTACAGTGAAGATCGAATCCAGGGTGCGCCCGAAGAAGACTGAAGACAGGTGAAATTCAAGCATGCGCTGAAGGTGATGGCCCGCAGTCTGGAACAGCTGGTGCTGCGACAGGCAGAACTGATTGCTTCTACGGTCAATGCCATCGTCAGCAGCAGCAGGCAACGTCAGAATCAACGTCCTGATCGTTCCTATGCGCGCCAATCGAAACAGCCGCGAAACAAATGGATTCGTAAACGAAATCAACCTCAGGCATCGACGAACCAATAGCATAAAGTAAAATATTTCAATGAAAACAGTTGTCCGCGAGGTGCGTGCTCTTAAGTCAACACGTATTGTTCACTAAGTAAATGTTATTGATTCCTGCTGATGCGAAACGGAGATGGAGCTGAATCCTGTACGAATTTTGGGGGTTTGTGAAACAGAGTCCTGCATTCCGCATTAAACGATCATTGGGGCCACAATTCGAGAACCAGTTCGATGATTTTGAACCGATAAAATGGCAAAAGGTGAACAAATTAAAGAACTTGGTTATGTTTCACAGCAGATTTTCCAGGCGTGTTCGGTGTCCATTGCGTTGGATATAGATTCTACCTGCAACCAATCTGCATGGTTATCAGGAATTGACTTATTCCAGCAATTATTGCGATGAAATTTATTATCTGCCGACGTCCGTCCCTCGAAGTGAACATGTGTAATGTGTGCGACCGCGTTCTTTCAACTTCATTGGTAAGCAAGGCAGAATAATGGACCGCAGAAACACGATGCACTTGACAGAGTTCGTCCCAGACTACTGCGTCAATTCGAAGCACAATTAAGTTCTTCGTGGGATTCGAACAAGCCACTCAGCAGATAATTTTTCCAGGTTCTGTGGAGGTCATTCCGAATCCGCGCGGTCCTCATCATCCATCTCTGTGTACGCCATAGGCTCACCATCCTGCATTCGCACAATTGTCTGTACTCATCATAAATCGCGGCGGGGATGCAAATACTTCCAGCATTCAGTGTTGCTTTGAAGTTCCAATCGAATATCATTATTGTTTTCCATATGTGTTCCTCTGTAGTATTGCTTCATTGCAATTGATCTCAACAGATTCTTGTGTCACTTATGGCGTTGTTATTGCAATAAATCAATAAATTAAGTTCAATTAATCAAGATTCGGCAGTCAAATTTGGAAGTGGTTTAGTGGGATTTTCAGCAGTCACTGTGAGCAGGTTCCGTTCGAAGTGCATAGTGGGCTGACTGCTGGGTGAGAAATTTTATCAAATCTGAATTTTTTCGTCAGTTTAATAACTTATTGACAATATTGATGTCTCGCGGTATCAGACTTTATTTTTTCAGATGGGCATTTCAGAAATTGCAGACATCACCAAATTAGAATTTTGGACAAACTGAAGGGGTTTACATTGTCATTTTCGGTCGAAGAGTCACTGGAAATCATCCGACGCGGCACAGACGAAATTCTGCTCGAGAAGGAGTTGGAAAATCGTCTGCTTTCCGGGCGTCCACTTCAGATCAAGGCAGGCTTTGACCCAACTGCACCCGACCTGCATCTAGGGCACATCGTACTGCTCGAAAAAATGCGACAGTTTCAACAGCTCGGCCATCACGTCACTTTTTTAATCGGGGACTTTACCGGAAGAATTGGAGATCCATCAGGCAAGAGCGTTACCCGACCGCCCATGACGGAAGAAGAAATTCAATTCAATTCCATAACATATCAAGAACAGGTTTTCAAAGTTTTAGATCCGAAGAAAACCATCATTCGATATAACTCGGAATGGTTTATGAATCAAAATGCAGGCATGATGGTTCAGCTTGCCTCTCGTTACACCGTGGCACGCATGTTGGAACGAGATGATTTTAAAAAACGATTTTCGAATCAGCAGCCGATTGCCATTCACGAGTTTCTGTATCCTCTTGTACAAGGGTATGATTCCGTGGCTCTTCGCGCCGACGTCGAACTCGGCGGCACAGACCAGAAATTTAATTTACTGGTAGGGCGCGAACTTCAGAAACAATTTGCTCAATCTCCGCAGATTGTAATCACAGTCCCTCTGTTGGAAGGCCTTGACGGGGTTCAGAAGATGTCCAAATCACTAGGAAATTACATTGGCATCGACGAACCGCCCGACGAGATATTCGGCAAGGTGATGTCAATCTCAGACAAACTGATGTGGCGGTACTATCAGTTGGTAAGCAGTCGTGCGCCAAGTGCAATCAACGAACTGAAAAAAGCTACTGAAGCTGGGATGAATCCTCGAGACGTCAAATATTCACTCGCCAAAGAGATTGTAGAGCGATTTCACTCAAAATCAGAAGCCAACCGTGCTTTCGAGAATTTTGTCAATCGCTTTCAGAAAGGTAAAGTTCCGGACGATATTGTCAGTCAGGCCTTGTATGTTTCAGAACCGGGCGTCGCACTCGCGAATCTGCTGAAAAACGCAGGACTGGTCCAAAGCACCTCTGAAGCACATCGAATGGTCAAGCAGGGCGCTGTTCGCATCGACAATGTTCGCGTTGAAAACTCGCGAAAGATGATCCCTGTGGACTCAGTTCATGTTTTTCGAGTCGGCAAAAGAAAAATTGCGAAAATCGAGATCCGAGCGGGTTAGTTGCAACTCACGCGAAAGAACTCACTGACGGCAGCCGCTCATCCAGTTTCGATAAAGCAGTCCGGCAGTCTCAGTTAATGAAAGCTCAAAATCTTGTGCCTGCTTTCGGAGTTCATCAGCACCGTTTTCGCCGAATGTTTTTCGCAGTGCCGCTTCATACTCCGGCACGGCATTCCACTCATCAATGGTCTGCGGCCCAGTTTCAACGTGAAACTGAATCCCCAACGCGCTTCTCCCGATGCTGAAAGCCTGCACTGAACAAAGTGGAGACTTCATCAATACATCAGCATCTTCCGGCAGCGACTTCACTTCTGCACCATGCCATTGCAAAGTCTTAAATTTTTTGGGCAAATTTTGCGTAATTGGATTTGACTGACCGTCGGCAGTCAAATCTACATCCAGCATCCCTACTTCGGGAGTGGCTGCAGGTCCGACTGAACCACCCGTGGCATCTGCCAGCAGCTGATGCCCCAGGCAAACACCAAGAAAAGGCATCCTGCAAACCCTGACAGCTTCATGAATTGCATCTTTTTCTGCCCGCAGCCAGGGGAACAGGTCTTCCTGCCAAACATCCATTGGTCCGCCCATTGAAATCATCGCATCGTATTTTGCAAGATCCGGGATTTCTTCACCCTCATCCAGCTCAACCGCATCCCATTGAATTCCATCTTCCTGCATGAATTGCCGAAATATTCCTGGGTGCTCGCAGGCAATGTGCTGAAATACAATGACTCGAAAAGGTGCGGACATAATGAGTGACCTGAATAGTTGGCGAATGCTGACCGTCTGGAAATCAACTCATTGCGGAGTTACTTTGACAGCCGTTCAATTTATTGACCTCCAACAGGATTCAAAGAGCATAATACGATACATACCTTAACAAAAATAATGGAGTCAGGTGTGACAGTATTCAATTTTCATTCTGAATCACTGAAGAGTGAGTGGCTAGATGCTTACGGTCATTTGAACGAGGCCTACTATTTGGTTCCATTTACCAATACGACATGGTCAATGCAAGACCATTTTGGCATCGGTGTGGAATATTTTGAGCAGACTGGATGTGCCCTGTATACCGTAGAGACTCATCTTCGTTATCTCAGGGAGGTGCGAAAACCGTCGGTAATGGACATTGAAACCATGATTTTAGGTTCAGATGCAAAGAAAATCTGGTTCTCGCACTCGATGGTCGTCGAAGGGATTACCTGCGCCACCGCTGAATTCATGATTCTTCATTACAGCACGCGGGATAAACGCACCACTGCCATGCCCGATCCTGTTCAAGGCAAGCTGCAGGAAGCGCAAATTTCACCACTGCCCAGCTGGGTTGGAAGAAGCATTTCTTTGAAAAAAAAGAAATAGATGGTTTGAATTGAGCGGCAAAACACGATTGAACCGTGTTCATGTCCAATTCACCATTGATTTTCTTTCTGTGGAAACATTTCATCCTGAGGGATTGCATTCATCCGTTTTGGAGCTGTTTTAAATGCTTCTGAATGGAAGACTGCCGTCAGCTGCTGTTGGAAGTCAATGACGCCGCAGCTGCGGCGTTCTCACGATTCAGTTCCTTCATCATTTCTTCCCGCATTTTAAATTTCTGTGCTTTGCCTGAAACCGTCATCGGCAACTCACGCTTGATGCGAAAATAACGGGGAATTTTAAAGTGTGCAATCTGACCTTCGCAGAACTGTCTCAGCCCTTCTTCAGTCAATCCGCCCCTTACTTTGGGCACGACCCATGCACAGATTTCCTCACCGAATTTTGGGTCTGGGACACCGAATACCTGAACATCTCTTATATATTTATTTTTGTAGAGAAAATCTTCTATTTCTTTTGGATAAACGTTTTCACCGCCACGAATTACCATGTCCTTGACGCGACCGACTACATTACAGAATCCTTCGTCATCAAGCACAGCTAAATCCCCAGTATGCATCCACCCGTCCGAATCAATCGACTCATCCGTCCGAGCTTCGTCTCCCCAATACCCTTTCATTACCGAGTACCCGCGCGTGCAGATCTCACCTGTTTCACCCACGGCTACAATGTCGCCACGTCGGTCGCGAATACAGCATTCCACATGCGGATGTACCCGTCCGACTGTTGAAACGCGTTTTGCAGGCGAATCATCCACATTGCTTTGAAATGAAACTGGACTCGTCTCAGTCATCCCGTAGGCAATCGTAACCTCTCTCATGTGCATTTGATCTACGACGCGATTCATGGTCTCGACGGGACAGGGTGATCCCGCCATCACACCTGTTCGCAGCGTCGATAGATCGAATTCTGTAAATTGTTGATCTGCCAATATTGCGTTGAACATGGTCGGAACGCCGTAGAGTGCCGTGCATCGTTCTTTTTCTATTGCGGTCAGTGTTTGGACCGGTTCAAATCCCTCGCCAGGAAATACCATCGCTGCGCCGTGCGTCGCACAGCCGAGCGAACCCAAAACCATGCCGAAACAATGATAGAGCGGCACCGGGATGCAGAGTCTGTCTAGGTGCGAAAAGTTCATGGCTGCGGTTACGAAGTGGGCGTTGTTCAGAATGTTTCTGTGTGTCAGCGCAGCACCTTTGGATGATCCTGTCGTACCGCTGGTAAATTGAATGTTTATGACGTCTTTCGGGTCTAGTCCGGCGCATATGCCATCAAGACGACTTAGTTGAGCAGGACCTGCCAAGGACATCAGTTCACCAAAGTCCAGCAGGTTGTGCGGAACCGGCTGATCGGCGCCATCCCCCATGCAGACGACCATTCTGAGTGCGGGCGCCCGAGTGGAATTAAGATTCAGATTGTCCGTTCCGCTATTGTTCTGAACAAGTTCGAGCGCCATATCCAAGTAATTGCTGGATTTAAATCTTTGCGCAATGATCAGGGCAACACATCCAGATATATTCAATACGTGTTCGAGTTCGGAGGATTTGTATGCAGGATTGACTGTAACCAAGATCGCTCCGATTCGTGCAGTAGCGAACTGACTGAGCACCCATTCAGGTCTGTTTGGAGACCAGATTCCTACCCGATCGCCACGTTTCAGGCCAAGTGCAAGCAAGCCAGCTGCGAGTGCGTCGATTTTTTCTGAGAACGTCTGCCAGCTCCAGCAAATGCCCTTGTCATGAAATACGACGGCATCATGATCTGAAAATTTTTCCACAATTCCGCTGAGGAAAACGGGAATCGTAGATTCGATCAGTGGCTGCCGCCTGTCGCCTATCACATGAGAAAGACCAGGCGTAACGAAGTGTCGGTCTAAATTATGTCCTGCACTAGCAGAATCCAGACCAAAACTGAATCCAGAGTCAAAGTCGAATAACGACTGTTTCAGATCGGTAATGGGCGTATTAAGTCCACTCAATATTTCTGCTGCCTCACATTTTCAGATTAGTTGACTTATCGATCTCGCCAATCCTTCTGCTGTTCGAATGCGTAAGCTGCCCGATAGAGCGTCGACTCTTCGTAATGTCGGCCTACGAGCATCATGCCGATTGGCAGTCCCTGTCGAAGAGCGCAAGGTATGTTCATAGCCGGATGTCCGGTGCAACTGAATGGCGAGGTGTTGGGAATCATTTCGAACGCGCGTTGGATGTAGAGCTCAAGTGGAGCGTCTGAGGGAGGAAGTTTCGTTGCTTTCATGGGCAGGGTGGGCATAACTAGAAGATCGTACCGCTCCAACATGACATCATAAGCCTGCCGAAGCCTCCGGGATATATTCTGTGCCTTGCCGTAGTAGCGACCTCGGTAGTGCCGTTGAAAATACTCACCCATCAACATGCAGATTTTTAAACTTGGAGATAGTTCATCCGCTCTGGACCTCCAGTTTCCATAGTAATCGATCAAGCTGGTAACGAAGAGCCCCCTGTGGTTGGTGCCGAACGCATTGCCATGCATCATAAAATCGGTTAAGCCTTCAAGTGCAATAGGAGTCCATATCGCACTGCCATGCCTGTGCATTGGAATCGAAATTTCTTGAACCGCCGCACCCAAAGTTCGAAATGAATCGATAGCCAGACGTACGGCATCGTTTACGTCCCGTTCACTCGCCGGCCAGTCGAACGCTTCTGACAAAACGCCAATTCGCAAATCAGCCACTCCGCGCGATAGCTGGTCTGTATAGCTGTCTGCACTTGGAGCGTACTGACGGGGGTCGAGCATGTCATCTTCACCTGCGATCGTTTCGAGCAATAACGCGTTGTCATAAACCGCCGTCGTCATTGGCCCGATGGTGTCAATCGTGGCTTCAATTGACATCACTCCCGAGTACGGAACGAGTCCGTGTGTCGGTTTCATGCCGTAACACCCGGACCAGGAGGAAGGAATCCGTATCGAGCCTCCCTGATCTCCGCCAATCGCCATTGGAACTTCGCCCGACCCAACCAAAGCGCCACATCCAGAAGAAGAACCACCTGACGAGTATGCGGGTTTCCAAGGGTTTCGAACCGGTCCCGTCGAATTTGTATGACTTCCGCCGGACAGGCAAAGACTTTCACAATGTGCTTTGCCGACAATGGTGCCTCCGGCGTTCAGTATTCTGGTAACGACAGTGGCATCCACATCGGGAACATATCCGTCAAGAACTGAAGTGCCGTTCATCATCCGCACGCCCGAAAGACAAATCGTATCCTTAAGCACGATATCTCTACCTTTTAATGGCCCGTCGGCTGCGCCTTGAACTTCGCATTTCATGTACCATGCGTTCAGTGGATTGTCTGTAGCATCGGGCTGGTAACCGGCGGTACGCGGATATATGACGCTGGGCAGTTCGTCAGGCAGGGCATCGACAGCATCATAGGAATCAAGCGGTCCTTTCATCAGCTTCATATACTCGTTGATTTCGGTGTCGTCCATATGCAGATGCAGGTCTTTTGCAATCGTACGCATTTGGTGAAGTGTCGGGCGTTTTACAGTCATGACTTTCTCGCTCGGGACTTTATCCTTCATATGAGGATAAAGCCTTGTTGTTTCATTTTTTTTCGTACGGCTCACGTTCTCAAGACTGGAAACAGCAGGCATCAGTTGTGGTTTGACAATCTCCTTTCCGCCGCTGTAATCGCGTTGAACGAACACACCGTTTTCCAGCAGTATGATTTCGTCAGCCAGAGCATGAATGAAATCGAAGTTTTGTTCAACGAGCACGATGGTAAGTCCGGTATTCGTGCGAATATCTGAAAGAATTTCGGAAATTTCAGTGACGATTGATGGCTGAATTCCTTCTGTCGGTTCATCCAGCAACAACAGTATCGGTTCAGCGATCAGTGCCCGCGCCAGCGCTAGAATCTGCTGTTCACCTCCACTTAGAGTGCCACCGGAATTTTTTAACAGCGGTTCCAGAATTGGAAAGCGGGAAACTGCATGTTTCACGGCAGCCTGTTCGCTGCTGTCGGATGTATCGGGGTTGTATGCCATGCACAGATTGTCTCGCACCGTCAACCCACTGAATATTCCTCTTCCCTGGGGCAGATAGCCGATGCCCATACGCGCTCTCTGCCACGGTTCGAGGTCAGATATGTCGATATCATCAAAATAAACATGCCCTCTCAAAAGTGGAATGAATCCCATCAAAGCGCGAAGCAACGTTGATTTGCCCATGCCGTTGTGTCCAAGAATGCCTAAACAGCCCCCTTCCTTAATTTCAAGGCTGATTTCATGCAGGATCGGCACTCCGTGGTAGCCAGTTGTTAGGTTTTGAACTGACAAAATGTGACTGGTGGGGCGCTGTGTCATGCTGCTGCGTCACGGCCTAGATAGACATTCCGGACGATTTCGTCCTGAAATACCTGATCTGGTGAACCGGTTGCCAGAATCCGTCCTTTGTGAAATACTGTTACGGATTCTGCGATCATTCGAACAAAACGCGTGTTGTGTTCGACAACAAGAAGTGCCATTTCCTTCTTGAGCTGGCGCAGCAGCATACTGAGTTCGTTCACTTCTGTTTCTGACAGCCCGGCGGCAGGTTCGTCAAGCAGCAGAATCGAAGGTTCTATCGCCAAAGCAGAAGCAAATTCCACGTGCTGTCGATGTCCGTGTGCAAGATCCATGACTCGGGATGACCGAATTTTACTGATTCCGATGCGATCAATCAGAGACTCAACAATTTGATCGGCTTTGAACGCAGAGTGGCGACAGCGAGCGGCAACCCACAGATTTTCCTCAACACTGAGCTGTTCAAGCAGATTCGGCACCTGCATTTTTATGCCTACGCCGAGACGGGCGACGCGATGTGTCGGCAATCGAGTTGATTCCTGACTGTTGATCCAGATTCTTCCTGAGGAAGGACGTAAAACACCAGAAATCGCTTTTAAGAAAGTGCTTTTACCAGCGCCATTCGGACCTATCAGGCAGTGCAGGTCGTGGCGTCTTAAAGTGAAATTTATGCCGTCCACGGCCAATACCCCGCCGAATCGAACGCTTAATCCTTCAACCGATAGTACTGTTTCTCCCGACATCAGAAATTTGCATTTTTTTGTTTCTCGCCGCTGTCCGTTTTGTGACGGCGACGGGCAGACCGAGTCTGCCACCTGCCTTTGGATTCTGAACGTAAGGATGAAAGTCGAGATCCTGCAAATGCTCCAGCTATGCCTCTTGGAAATACTAAAACCGCTGTGACAAGCAAAACTCCCACGACAAAGAAATTGTCAACCAGATTTTGATGTCCCAAGCCTAGTTTCAGCGCCGTCAGCACTGCCGAACCGATCATCGGTCCAAGTAATGTTCCAAGTCCGCCAACGACAGTCCATATGATGATTTCTGCGGACTGAGTCAGCCCGAAAAGAGCAGGAGTTACGATCCCAGCCCAGTTCGCGTAGAGCCCTCCGGCCAATGCAGCAAGTCCTCCTGAAATCGAGAAAGCGACGGTTTTGTGAAGCCGAACGTCATATCCAGCAAATTCCACACGCTGTTCGTTTTCTCGAATCGCGACCAAAACTCGACCGAAATGAGATTTCAAAATCCAGCGGCAGAACATCCACGATACAAGCAAGGCAGCGCCGCTTAGAACGTAGAATGCCGAGTCCGACAGGTAGGAAGCATCACTCCAGGGAAAATGCAGCGTTGGAAAGCCTGGAATTCCGTTAAAACCGCCAATGCGCGCTGATCCTATCTGATACTCCGGGCCGGCGGTGGAATTCAGGAACCGATTTAGGATCAACGTAAATACGAGAGTCACCACTGCCAGATATACGTCTCCCAGGCGACCATAAAACATCGCTGCGCCAAAACATGCAGTAACGACAACGGTAAATCCAACAGCCACTGTCAGAGATATCCACGGCAGTCCCGAGTTGATGACCAAAACTACGTAGCTGTAGGCGCCGATTCCGAAAAATGCACCTTGCCCAAAACACAGAATCCCGCCGAATCCCCAAATTAATCCCAAGCTGACTGCCAGCAAAGCATAAATGCAAAAAAGCGAAAGAGTGTAAGTACTTGCGAATGCGGGCGCGAGCAGCAATGCCGGTGCACCACACACCAATGGCACCAATACGATATGAGTGACGCGGTTTCCTCGTTGAAACATCACTTCCCACTCCTTTGCCACAAGCTGGAAATCCCTGATGGAAACAGCCACAATAAAATCAGGGCTGTGACCAGCAGTGCGATGCCACCGGAAGCGGAACTGAAGACGAACGCAGCTGAAGTCGAGATCAGCCCGAGAATTCCAGCGCTTGCGAGAGTCCCCAGCAGCGGCGCGGCGCCGCCCGTAATCACTGTGATGAAAGCGTCAGCAATCCAGGTGGTTCCGCTGTACGGCGAGACACCGGTAGCAGGTGCCAACACGCCGCCTGCCAGTCCGGCGAGCATTCCCCCAGCGACGAACGTCAGCATATAAATGCGTTTTACCGGATATCCAAACGCCTGAATCATGTCTTGATTTTGCATTGCAGCTCTTGCAATGCGACCATAGGCGGTTCCGTAAAGTATCCAAGCAACCAAAATCGCTATGGCAGCGGTCGTCAAAATGACGAAAATGTTGTATCCACTCGTCTGGTAGATCCCGATGGGTATGAAGCCGATGTCAAGAGTTACACCTTCGGTTGTATTGCCGAAAATCATGGTCAGTCCGCCCGCCATCGCGAGACTCAAACCCCATGTCGCCAGCATGGTATAGATAAGTCTTCCATATAAGTAACGAATAATCAGGCGTTCGATGAGGATGCTCCAGATGCCGACCGCGATGGGAGCGACCACAAGCATTGCGACCCAGATATTCAATCCCGTCTGAACAGCAATGATCGTCGCATATCCGCCCAATGTAATGAATTCACCATGTGCCAGATTGATTACACGCATCATGCCGAACACCAGTGCGAGACCGAGTGAAATCATCGTCAGCACCGCAACTGAATAGATTATCTGAATGGCAAAAATGGGAATTACGTCCACTGCGGCTTCCCGAATCTTCGGAACGGTCTGCTCATTTTCTCATCAATTTTGAAATTTTTTCAACTTCCACGAAATGAGGCTCAAAGTGTTGTGCTTGGGTTGATTGCACACCTCTGCATGATGCTGCGGGCATGAGTTGGTTCTGTCAATGCAAAACAAGTCAGCGGCGACGCGGTACGCCGCCACTTTGTTCATTCAGCCGTGTCAGAGAGAGATTTCGTGCTGAATGTTCGAATCAGGATTTTCAATCAGACTGCAGACGCTCTGCGTATCCACGGGTTCTCTCTGCGTAAAGCTTTTTACAATGTTCAATTGCTGATCCTGTATTTCCATGACATGAATATCCAATTTGCAGTGGTGTGTTGCGGGGTCCATTTCCACTCGTCCTGACGGTCCGTTTATGTATGCTCCGCTTTCCAGAACTCTGGTTATGGCAGACCGATCAACGGAACCAGCCGCTTGGACAGCCGCCGCCCAGAGCAAGATACCCTGGTATTGAGATACGGCGATTTCATGCACATCGTCCGTATTTCCGTACTTGGTGTTCCATGCCTCCAGAAACGCTCTGTTTTCCGCAGAATCATTTTGAGGGGCCCAGTTATTGGCAACAAGCAATCCATCACTCTGTTCGGGCGGCAGTGCTTTATGCTCGTTTCCAACCCCAAATGTTGTTGATATCAGATGAACATTCGGGTTGGCCTGCATGCCAGTGCCCAGCCACTCACTGTAGAAACTCAGATGAGCGGCCCCCACAAGCACAGACACGACCAGGTCACTTTGCGCTTCCTGTATCTTGGCGATGACAGCTGGAGCAAACTCGCTGTCACCCAGGTCGAAAAATTCGACCTGGATGTCGCTGGCACCATTTTGTTCAGCATACTGCTTGACCCAGGCAGCGGTAATTTGGCCATAGTTGTAATTTGCTGCAAGCACATACAGTTTTTTGGCTCCGTAAACGTTCATGGCGTGCGGAATCAAAGCCTCAACCTGCTGTGCTGGTGTCGTGCCGGTAACAAATATGTTTGCATCGCATACGCCGCCCTCATACAGAACGTTATAAAAATACGGAATCTGACGCTGACGGAGAGTCTGCCTGATCGCTTCGCGGGAAGCCGACAGAATTCCTCCATGAAATACATCCAGGCCATCTCTTACCATTTGATTTGCGAAAGTCGTATAGTTGGCCATATCTGACTGGGTGTCTCGGAACAAGATTTCGATTTCTCTTCCTATCAGTCCCCCATTTTCGTTGATGGAGTCGACTGCCAGTCTAGACGCCTTTTCCATCGGGCTCCCGTAAGCGCTGAACGGTCCGGAAGTATCAAGCAGCATTCCCAGCCTTATAGGGCTGGTTTGTGCATGAGAAATATACGGCATTGCCATCAGCGCGCCAGCTGCCGAACTGGCGCCGATCAAAAATCTACGTCGATTGTTGTTCATATTCCCTCCGAAAGGTGTTAATGATGAATTAGGTTTGATTCTTCTTGTCTGAATTGGATTCACCGTTCGTTTCAGGAGATATTTGAGCGCCAACAGCTTCGCCCAGTCGGCGAATTGCCGGCATGCGAAACGCAAGATCCAATACATCGTCTACGGCCGAACCAAGACCGCCATTGTGTTGACCGTCTTTCAAATTATTGGAAAGTCCAGAGACATGGCTTATGTTGATATTCCCGATCTTCTCAAGAGGCTGAGCCATCTTCGCGGCGATTTCAGGCATGATTCGCAGACGTTGTTCTTCCAGTTTCATGCCCATGAGTGAAGCGCTTATTTCATTCTCGGCAGCAATCATGGCGCTGCGTTTTTCAACCTCCACTTCGGTTTTCATTCTTCTTCTTTCGTTTTCAAGGCTGGCTATTCTGTCTTCATTTTCTGCAGTTATCATCGCTGCAGTGGCGTTGCCTTTCACCCGTTCGAGTTCGACTGCCGCATCCTGTTCGACTTTCAGCGCAGCAATGATTCCTTCACTTTCAGCAGCCAGTCTCTGCTTCTCACGTTTGATTTCCTCTTCGGCGGCAACGACGGATCTCTTGCTGCGTTCGGTTTGCGCAAGGGCTGCGGACTCTTCGCTTCTTCGTGCGGCCAATTCAATCTGACTGTTGATTCTTGCCTCTTCTACGGCTTGCAGCGCAAGAACTTCTTCTTTTCTTAAATTGCAATCCCGTTCGATTTCAGCACGGCGAAGGTCGCCTTCTTTCGCGAGGCGCGCAAGTCCGGACCCGGATTCAGCGCGTTCCCGTTCTTCCGCCGCACGGCGAGATTTTTCGGAGTTCAACTGTTCCACTTTGATGCTTTTCTCGGATTCCACCCGTTCGCGCTCAAGTTCCAAAGCCAGCCTGTTTTTTATGTTTTCAAGTTCGGTGCGACGAACGGCCGTATCCGCGTTCGCCTCTATCTCCTTGCGTTTGCGACGGTTGGTAGTGATGATTTCGGCAAGGCGTCGCATTCCGACCGCATTGAAAGCGTTGTTTTCATCCAAAGCCGAAAATGGCGTCTGATCCAGCTGTGTTACAGATACCGATTCAAGACGCAGGCCGATGCTGTCGATGCCAGGTCGCAGCAGTTCAGAAACATCGTTGGCGAATGATGGGCGAAATTGGTGAAGTTCGTCCATGGTACGCGTCGCTGCAACAGCCTGCAAGGCATCGAAAAATCGACCGCGTAGAAATTCATTGAGACGGTCTGATGAGAGTGACCGCGCACCGATAGTCTGCGCGGCGGTGGCGATTCCGTCTGCGGTGGGAATCACTCTGACGTGAAACGATACGTTCACATCGACTCGCAAACGGTCACTGGTCAGAAGGGACTGTTCACCTCGTCTTGAAATATCGATGTAAGATGTACGCATGTCCACTACTTCCACCTGATGTAAAAACGGCAGAACCAAACATCCAGCATCCATAACTATCTTCTGACCGCCGGCACCGGTTCGAATCAGCGACCGGTCGCGCGAACCCTTATGGTAGAAGCGATTCAGAACAACGATTGCAATCGTTATGAAAAGTAAAACCAGAATGACGGCTAAAAACCACGCCATCTCTGTCCTCCATCTGCAGTCGGAATCCTGCCAGCTGAATTGCTGAAAGTTACATTCAAATTGAACTCCACATAAAAATTAAACTTTCGAACTCTCTACGGAAATGCTCGCCGCATTCAATATTCACACCAATTCTCTCATACAAATATAATATTGTATTGTAAATAATTTCCAATTCAACTAAATATTGGATTCGGTTGATTGGAGATTTACGCTGCACGCAGATTCAGTTCAGTTTTGGCGGCAGCCAACCTGCGTATTTCGGGAAGTTGAGACATTTAGAATGAGCGCCGGGAGCCGGATGGCAGTAGACTGCTGGCATTCACCGTGCCGCAGGCTGTGATTGATGTCCGACGCAGCAGGTGGAACGGATTTATTCGCAGCTGCTTGAATTCTGGCAGGTTAAAGCGGAACCCTACAATGCCCTTTCTTTGACAGTTTGAATTATTAAGTCGTTATTTTTATTGAACTGTAATCGTAATGGCACACTAAAAGTGAAGTATGTCCGGCACCTTTGAAAAACCCGGTAAAGGCAGATGTCAAGAGAATTCAGATGCTGACTCTGTCTTGTCGCTTCGCTTCGGAACGGCAGGGACCACGCAGCAGCAGACCAGTTGAGGCATATATCCTTCGCTGCTGCCTATAATCGGCGGCTGAAGTCCGACCCTGTTACGAAGGTCCTGCTTCACGGGTCAGAATGACACACGCCCGCACAAGAATTTTTTTTAAATTTGACCTATGTCCGAGCGTCGCTTCCGCGATAAATTTGAATCAGGCAGCAGTTTTCGATGCAACTTTACCGATTAAACACTCCTTGCAGTGCAAATTCATAGCCATTTGCTTCTGCGAGGTAAACTGGGCAGGTAACTGATCGCATTTTGCTCTGCCAGCGCGCCTGTCTTGGTCCAGGCACCGAAAGTTCTGCTTTAGAATCCGAGACTTGAACCGTCCATTGTCGATGACGCCTGTCGGAACTGCCGTCGTGGAGACACTTGGCAAGAAAATGCACGCCTTCATAAACAGATTCTGCCAGTGCGTTGAGTGTTGGCGCAGATTCTCCGAAGTGCTGATGATAAGTTTCTTTGAATAAACCGTTTGCTGGAGAAGAAATTTGGTTGAAATAGCCGGATGAGCAAAAGAGCCTCTCAGTATTGTCGTCGCCGATTCCAAGCAGCATGTTCTCTTCAATCGCCGACGATAGACGAATTGTATGTTTTGCGAAGCCAGCACGAGAAAATTCTCGATTAAATCGTACGCTGTCGTCTCCAACAAGAGACAGAAGCACTGCGTCCGGCCGATGAAATTCGAGTTCCTGAAGTGATTCATCAAAATTAAAGGTGCCAAAAGGATGGTAAGTTTCAAAAACCACACTCGCGCCACATGTGTCTAGAAGCCGATGGATAAGATTATGGCTGCGATGCGGCCAGACATAGTCATTTCCAATCAGCGCCCAACGATGTGAATTTTGATGTTTCACAAACCACGAAACCGCGGGAAACAACTGTGTCTGTGGCGTTTCCCCGATACAGCAGACATGTCTGGATTTCACTCCTCCTTCATAAAGCGGGGTATAGATATACGGAATCTGACCATTCAGACTTTGCGCAATGGCTTCGCGGACATCCGACGTATGCATGCCGACAATTGCGTCGATCACGTTCGCATCAGCGAGAACCTTGGCCAGCCTTGCGGTCTGGCGCGCGTCTCTGCCGGAATCGACAATTTGAGGCACCACTTCCAAACCTGATATTCCGCCGGCAAGATTGATCTCATGAACTGCGAGTTCGCCGCATGCACGACAGGAAGGCCCCCATATTCCCGCTGGACCGCTTTGAGGGATGAATAATCCAAGCACGAAATATTTTCGTTCCATCGGCAGGAAAAACTGCTGACCCGTTAGGAAACTAGCCTTACTGGGGATGGCTCGGTGCGGACTCATATCAATATGTTCTCTCAATCAACCTGATTTTAACTCATCCATGTGGCGCCTGCGTATCGTGTGCGGAATTGGCTCATCATCAGCTTACGGTAAATGCCTGCAAAACCGAAAGATCCTGCAGTTCAGAAAAAAGGCCGCAGGCATGAATTCGGTTCTTGCTTGCGTTCAATAATTTGAACTGGAAAAGAACCAAGTATTGAAAGCAGTGCGAATAACGTTGTTCGGTGCGCGTATAAACGCTGCTTTCCCAGCCAAGCATTTTTAACTTCAGCGTACTTTGTTCCACGCAGTCAGGGGACAGCCAAGGCCAGTCACTGAGATACGGCTTCGATGTTCGTAATACTTTGAATTCGTCGTTGAATAAAACGTTCCTGCACAAGCCCCAGCAAATTCGGCGGCAGCGGCATTCAGGATGATGATTTTGTATTTCACCGTCGTCTTGCCGCTGTCTCGGTGGATTCGCGCCGCGCAGGCGAATGAGCGTGCCGATATTGGCAGTCGAGATCACGAACGTTTGAATTTGACCCGGCTTTCGCTCACGCTGATTTCAGGAGCACGCCGCTTTTCATGTTTTTTCAAGCTGTTCCGCCAAAACGATGAAGTGAACGGCGCGCTGGAGCAGTTTGTTGCCAAGTTGATCCTGTAGCGGAAGGAGCGATTGCTGGATTAGAGGCACAGCTCAGGTTTTGGCAGTAAGGTGCCTGACGGCTGCCTGACTGGTCGGACGCGCCAATGACCGGCCTGCAGGAGGACAAGTCATTGATTGGCTAATAATCAAAGAAGCGGATCAAATTTGAATTCACCCTCTTCGATGGTTTCGTTTTCAACCGGCAGGTGTCAGTGCATGCGTTCCTGTGAAGATGTTGCGACTGTCGCGGATTCCTGATTGATTTGCGCCAAGCGCTGAAGCACTGAATGTGTGTGCGGATCCAACACCTCTGCGAGAGAAGCGCGAATTGCTCGCACCTGGGGAAGACATTTGTGCAGAGTCTCTTTGCCGTGGTCAGAGATGAACAATTGAATGCTGCGGCGGTCCACACTGCTTTGTTTACGATGAACCAGCGCATCCCGCACCATTCTGTCTACAAGTTTTGACAGCGCCGGAATTTTGATGCCAGTCTGTCTGGACAATTCTTTTAGGGTTACCCCTGGGCTTTCGTTGAGTGTCTCAATTACCCGCCAGACGTTTGGCGTAGTCCCCTGAGCATTCAGACACTCTTCAAACCTGGCAGATACCGCAATATAGGCGGATTCAATTACCTTTTCCGTTTTGTTCCGCATCAGTGGCTCTCCGTCAAACTAGTACACAAGTTATTATGATGTATCTAAGGTAAAGGCACCGAATAATTTTACTGACTGCCGTCTTTTTTCAATCGGCACCATACGAGGGCGTTGTGCTATTTAGGTTTTCCGCAGTTTTGCAGGCATTGACGGTCGTGTCTCAATGGGGGCTCGTGAAGGCATCCTGCAGACGATCTGAGTGTTATGTCAGCGAGAACCAGTCACTGGAAAATGACTGGTTCCTGCACCAAACGGCAGAATTTAAGTCAAACTTTCACCTCGAAGCACTTCCACGATCACGGCAGGAATTCGGCTCTTTGTTCAAACTTGGACTCGCAAATACCTCGTCGTGGAAACGCGTCTCGATTGAAGCCGCTGCGAAATCTCACAAAATGAGAAATCGGTGTTTTGATCACCGCTTCCGAACCGTAAAATGCAAGGATGAACAAATCACGGAGAAGAAACTGCAATGAACCAGACTACGAAGTTCTGTGCCGGTTTAGACCGGGGACGAAGCCGCCATCACGTGTGCGTGCTCGACCTCAAGGGCAACATCCTGGGCAACCGATCGTTCGTCCTCGGGGGCAAGGGGCTGCATCAGATGCAACAGTGGCTTTTAAGCACCGTATCGACGAGCGCGGAGCATGCTGCAGTCGGGATTGAGACGTCTCATGGACCTGTGGTAGAAACTCTGCAGTCCTACGGTTTTGCCCTGAAAGCACTTTATCCCCACCAAACCGATCACTTCAGAGACCGCTTCTCACGGAGCGGTGTCAAAGATGATTTCCGAGATGCGTTCGTGATCGCCAGCGCCCTGCGCACCGATCCGGCCGCCTTTCGGTGTCTGGCACGACCGGATGTGGTCCAAACCATGCTTCGCGAACTAGTTCGTCGCCGCGAAGATTTGGATCAACAAAAAGTCAGTCTTTCCAATCAGTTACAGGATCTTCTATGGAATTACTTCCCGGCGGTGCTGGAGCTCGCATCGCATCGGCTGACACAGACTTGGGTGTTAAGCCTGCTGTTGCGAGCGCCAACCCCACAACAGGCAAGCCGATTGTGCCGATCATCACTGGACAAGATTCTGCGTGCAAATCAAGTTCGAAACCTTAAGGCCAAGACACTGCAGGAGAACTTATGTCAACCTCCGTTGTTGCTGACCGACGGTACGATCCAAGCCAAAGCCAAGACGACGCAATCAATTGCAAAGCAACTGCTCAATGTGCTTGATCTGATTGAACAAATCGATTACGACATCGCACAGCAAATTCAAGTGCTGAGATCGGAATCACAGCAGTCGGAGGAAACCTCCGTACCGACCGGCGCGACAACGGCGCATTGCGACGCCGACATTCTACGCTCTATGCCCGGGGTCGATGACCATGTCTTGGCGGTGTTGTTCGCCGAAGCCGGAGCCGAACTTCGAGCACGAAACTATAGCGCACTGCGGACCTTGTGCGGCGTAGCGCCGATCACCAAAGGCTCGGGGCAAAACCGAGTCGTGGTTCAGCGACGCTCAGTCAACACGCTCCTGCAGAACGCGATGTTTCACTGGGCCTCAACCGCCAGTCAGCATGACCCGCGGTCTAAAATCAGGTACCAACAACTTCGAGCCCGAGACAAATCTCGAGGTCAGGCGCTGCGAATAGTGAGCGATCGTCTGCTCAATGTTGCTTGTGCCATGCTCAAAAACAACACCATGTTTGTACCATCATCTCCTCAAGAATAGTCTAGCGAATTCAACTTCTGCCCTCAGATGCAATCACTCAGAAACCGACTTGCAAAGATATAAAATTTCCACGACATCACGGTGATGTTTCGATTTTAAGAACAGACTTATGCTCCGGGAGGAAATTTTTTCAAGCCTGCGAACTACAAACACTGTTTGGATATGGCTCGAGGATGGATCGAAACTTGAACGAAATAAAATTCATCGCCTGTTCAAGACCATAAGGCAGGCGAATACTAAAGTACATACATGAAAATCCATACGGCAGATGCCAACTAAGTGGCATCACCCGAAATTGTAAGGTGGCTGGGCTTGGTTTAGAACTCAAGTCATTTCTGGTTTATTCCAAGTAAGAACAGATAAATGACGGTGTCAATCATAAAATGTTTGGATTTAATGCTTCAGGCACAATTTTTCCTGTAACATGGGAATATCATCATCAAAATCTCAACAGAAATTATTCAGACAGTGGAAAATTACGCTCGGCATCAACGACGTGAAATTGATTGAAAATGCGACGAAGTAGATGAGTTGTCCGAAATAAAAATTTCGTTGATCTATTTAATCTTCTTATTCGTGCCCTCAATTAATAGATAGGTCCAACACTGGTGCACGGAAGCACAGTAAAAATCGTTATTTTTATCTGCGGATATTACAGGCCGTCAGATGTAAATCAAATTCTAGAAGGCATTACAAATTATGGTGGATAGTAACTGGAAATAGCTCAGACCATTAAGGGTAATAGAACTAAATATGACTGCAGAAGTAGCCGTTATTAACAAGTCTGCTGTCGCGATAGCGGCAGATAGTGCGGTGACAATTACGTCAATTCATGGCGATAACAGGCACCCCGAGAAAATTTTCAACACTGCAAACAAGGTATTTGCACTTTCGAAATACGCGCCTGTAGGAATTATGGTCTATAACGCAATGGAACTAGGCGGTGTTCCATGGGAAACGCTTGTTAAAGTGTATAGGCAACATCTAGGACAAGCAAAGTTTGATCATCTGGATGATTATGCAGATGATTTTTTCAAATTTCTGTGTAACAACGAAACATTATTCAATGAAGAACAGATCAAGGATGTTTTGTCTACAGCTATACGGAAATTTTTCTTGACTCTAAGTAATGATATCGACTCCCAAACTAAGGCTATAGAGGAATTCAATAAACAGATTAAGAAATTGGAAAAGGCTGATTATGCTGACTCATTTGATGAGAGCGACACTCGATTGTCTCGTGAATATAAATCGCTAGTTGACAAGGCGGCCAATTTTGTATTTGAATCATCAATAATTGAGAATTTAAAGACAGAATATAGAAGGCTCACAGCATTGGCAATTACTAAAAAAATTCATTTTGATAGCTATTCAGGAGTAGTAATTACAGGCTTTGGTGAGAAAGAAGTTTTTCCAAAATTAGCAGAGTACCGAACAGACTTGGTAATATTCAACAAAGTAAGGAAAATCAAACAACAAATATATAAACAAAATCATCGTAGCTTCGGGAAGGTAATGTCTTTTGCTCAAGATGACATAACTAGGACGATTCTCGAAGGCATTAACCCAAATTATGCAGAGGAAATACGAATCTCTGCATACGTACTTTTGAACATACTGCCTGAGGTAATAATAGACGGAATTGCTGAATTTGACCGAGACCAGAAAAAGCACTACAAGTCAGTATCACAAAATGCATCTCTAGCGGCTGTTAAATTATTTTTAGAATGGATGGATAGGGAGCGTCAAGAAAAACACACGTTTCAAATTGAAAGAGCAATTCAATTCATGCCATTTAGCGAATTGGCTGAAGTTGCAGAGTTGTTTATTAGATTGACCCAAATTAGGCAGAGACTATCATTCGACAGCGAGACAGTGGGAGGGCCAATTGATGTTGCTGTAATTTCGAAGGCAGATGGTTTCATTTGGGTCAAAAGGAAATTCTACTTCAGCAAGGAATTAAACTATGCCTTTTTTGGTAAATATCTAGATAATAGTGATGAAGGTACCTAGACAATTAAAGTGAAAACTATCAAATCAAGAAGGAGTATAAAAATGCCAACAGAAAATCAGGAAGACAGTGAATTGACACTTGACGAGCTTCTTGAGAAGTATCGAAGAAAATATCGGCACAACAAAAATTACAGCCATAAAGCAGTATCGGCAGCTGTAAAGGAGTTTGATAGAGTGTACAACGCCCGAGACGAAAAAGAGAAGGTGGCTTAGATTGCACTCAGGGAGACTGCATCCTTGACGTGCCTGCCAGTTCAGGCACATTAATTTTTATCAACGAGTCATCCGTAACGAAATTTTTCCAATGGTGGTGCGCGGAGAAGTAACTGGAAGTTGAGCTAAATTCGACATACCAACGTTGGTGATCGACTGACCGTTTTGTTGATTGGCAGTTTCGAGAGTGAAGCAGTCAACACTAGCTGCAAAGTCCGAGACACTCGTCATATCGTGATTGACTGGAGTGCGTACGACTCTCTGGATACGTGCAAGTGTTGATATAAATTAATGAATCGTCCATCCCTTTGAGGCCATTCTTCCGCCAATTGAAAACAGTTCATAGCGTGAGTCTTCGTGACACTGCTAGCGAACACAATGTGCCTCGAAACACGGTTCGCAATGTCTTGCGAGAGGGTCGTACGGAATTTCGTTATATCCGCAAGAAACAAAGAAACAGCCCATGCCGAAGATGGTGAACTATAAATATCAGTTAGCGGCGATGCTGGCATCGAATGCAAATGTGGACCGCGGGCGGAGCCAAACTCTGCGGCAAATTTACGAGGCGCTTTGCAGTGTAGGCTATGAAGACAGTTATAGCACGGTCTGTATTTTTGTCCGTAACCCAAGTTCCGCACTTTTGCCGCTCAATCAACCATATCAAAAATATTTGTTAGAAGATATTTTTAATAAATCATTATTTGTAGTATTTATATTCTAATATCTTACAAATATTATTGTTTATTAGTAATATCTTTTCTTTTATAACTCAAGTAACTTAATGTTGTTACATGTACAGTGATACAGCACTCCAAACAGCCACTACAATCCTCTATAATTACCCCATTGACAATACTCTTTAAGATCATGTTCATCAAACCCGTAGTTTCCTACACCAACAAAAAACAATACCCAGATGCGCCTACCTACTGGTCAGGCGTTGAATATGAAGGCGGAATTGCAACGAAAACGCTGGTAAACGAAGCTAAAGAAAATGGCGCGAAATGTTGTTACATGTACAATTCAGTCATTTTCAAAAATAACATGATATCAATGCTTTAGGAGAATTGTTTTTTGAGTAGTGCGGAACTAGGGGTAAGTGGCGGCAGCAGCATGCCGCAGTCAATTCGGCGCGTTCTTTCTTGGATTTATAGTCGGCGCATCTTTAGTCAGGAAATATCCTGTGCGAGAATAACGATGAATTCAGTGACTGAATGCCAGCTTCATCTATCGCCGCGCCGGGAGTCAGGATCAATCGTACAGATAATCTGGGTATTGATTTAAATGAACCGGTCACGAAAAATGACTGCCTCCAGCGCCCCAATGATTGCAGTTTATGGGGCCTGAAAAACACAAACGGGCAGAACTTGACTTGAGCTTTGATCACTCGGCTGCGGTGAGTTCTGCACTGCACCTCGACGCGTTTTCATCATCGTGACGTGAGTTCTGCGCCCGGTCGAGAATCGCATTAACTCAAGATACATGCCCCGCTGCTTGGTTTCACTGAATTTTCATTGACTTTTATCTTGTCTTTACTGGCTCGCAGATTTTCACAGTCTCACAAGCGATGGTGCCGCCAAACCTTGCTTGACGGGGATCGAAGCTCGCCAGCGACGCCTGCAGTCGGCAGTCCAACTCAAAATTTTCCGCATCAACTGCCGTATATCGCTTCTAAATTCAAACTCTGGAGATTGAAAGCTTGGCGGACTTTGTATGGTACAATTTTCAAAATCCCTTCTGAATGCAGCGGTTCAGCCATCAGTCAAATTTAAAAGTTCTGTGAAACCAAACTCTATCAGAGCTTTTTCCTTTTTACGGGGGTGCCGCGGACTTAGGGTTATTGTATTGAAGATATCGAATTTCTCGGAGGATGCAACCATGGGTAAACCACGTTTGATATGGAGCCTGATCGTCAGCAGTTTAGCACTGATTTTCTCAAATTCCGCGTTGGCTCAGGACTGTGAGGAAATTGTGCTTGGGGCCGCCATTTCCTTAACTGGCAAATACGCCACAAATGGCGTTCACGCGATGAATGGTTACGATTTCGCAATCCAGAAAATCGAGGAAAACGGCGGAGTCAATGTAGGCGGAAAATGCTACAACTTCCGTGTCATTTACTACGACGATGAATCAAAGGGGGATCGAGGCGCAACTCTGGCGGAACGTCTCATCAATCAGGATAAGGTCCAGTACATGCTGGGTCCGTACTCGTCCGGTCTGACCAAAGCGATTGCACCCGTTACTGAAAAATATCAGATTCCGATGGTGGAAGCGGAGGGCGCCAGCCGCTCGCTGTTTAACAAAGGATACAGATATCTATTTGCCGTGCTTTCCACGTCAGAGCAGTATCTGGCATCGGCGATAACTCTCGCTGCCGAAAAAGCGGAAGAAAGCGGAAAGTCTGCTGCCGAAGTCACCGTGGCCGTAGCGGTTGAAAACGATCCTTTCTCATTGGATATCCGCGCCGGCGTGATCGAAGATGCCGAAAAATATGAAATGAAGATTGTGATTGACGAGCAGCTTCCCCGCGACCTGTCGGATATGAGTTCAATTTTGACCAAGGTTAAATTGATCAAACCTGACGTTCTTGTTGTGAGCGGTCATTCCAAGGGTGCTGCAACCGCAGTTCGACAAATTGAGGAGCAGAACGTCAAGGCTCCGATGATTGCCATAACCCATTGTGAAGCAGCGGATGTCGTCGGCAATTTTGGTGATGCGGCAAACGACATTCTGTGTTCCACTCAATGGGCAGAAACCTTGAGCTACAGCGACGCCATTTTTGGAACCGCAGCGAATTATGAACAGGAGTTTAAAGCTGCGTACCCTGAATACGCGGAAAAAAAGGTTCCGTACCAGACTGCACAGGCGTCCGCTGCCGTTTATGTGTTCAAAGATGCTTTTGAACGGGCTGGCACGCTCGATAAAGAAGCCGTCCGCGACGCAATTGCTGAGACTGACCTTTCAACATTCTATGGTCAAATTCGTTTTTCTGAAGCTGGCAACAACATTGCAAAACCGATGGTTTTGCGACAGATTCAGGATGGAGAGTACAATGTCGTGGCACCATCCGCATTTGCATCTCACGCATTGAACTGGCCGCGAATGTAACCGATTATCAATCTAAAACGAGCCGGATCATCAGCTGATCCGGCTTGTTCAGTTGTGTGACGCGGCCGGGCCGATGCAGAAATGATGTAGCCGCTGATGCCACATGGATCAAATTCTATCTAACTTCTCCTTACTGCTCCAGTTCCCGATTGTAAATCTCAAGATCATAATCGACGGGATTATGATTGGCGCTCTCTTCGCACTCGCCGCGTATGGACTGGCGCTAGTGTGGGGAGTTATGAACGTAAAAAATCTCGCGCAGGGGGATTTTGTCATCGCCGGTGGGTATGTCGCATGGTGGCTGTCAAATCAGGGACTTTCTCCTCTTATGGGAGTTCCCATCGCCTTTGTCGTGCTGTGGTGCATAGGTTGGGTGATCTATAAACTGGTGATTTGCAGAGTGATCGAACGCGATCTTTTCACTTCACTGCTCGCTACGTTCGGAATCGCCATAATTATTGCTCAGGTTCTCAACCTGTTGTTTGGATCTGATACTCAAAGCATCGCGCTGGATTATGACACGATTTATTTTGCAGATGGCTTTATTGATATCCCCATCGCGAAATTACTGGGCGTACTGATGGCAGCGGTACTTGCCACAAGTGTCGTTCTGTTCATGAAGTTCAGCAGGATGGGGCAGGCAATCCGAGCGACCGCACAGGATTCACGCGCGGCAAGAGTGCTGGGAATTGACACAGAAAAGGTATATGCGTTCACTTTTTCCTTGAATTCAGCGATTTGTGGAGCTGCAGGCGCGATCGTAGTCATGGTCTGGGTCATTCAGCCCTTTTATGGGATCACTCATTCGATTCGGGCGTTCGTCATCGTTACGGCAGCGGGGCTGGGCAATCTGCCAGGTGTGATCGCCGCTGGTCTTGGCATCGGCGCTCTCGAGCAGTACGGATCGCACATTTTTGGGATCGGCTATCAGCAGGCTGTCGCTGTACTGCTCCTGCTGATCGTACTGCTGGTACGACTGCTGCAGCAGCGTCGCGTTCGACAAAGCCTGAAGTAAGGGCCGAGTCATGCTGTCCAAACGAATCCTATTCAACAGCTTGCTGATTCTTTTTTCGCTGGCGGCGCCTTTTGTCTTTCCTGATTTTAAAACTCAGCTTGCTACGCTGTGGCTCATGATCATCGTGGCGATCACCTGGGACATGACGGGCGGACAGATGGGATACAACTCCCTGGGCAACATCTTCTTTTACGGAACAGGCATGTATGTTGCAGCAGTGATTACAATTGCCATCGCTTTCGACGTCGGTGAATACACCAACGCATTTACCGATCAACTCTACAAGTTTTCAGATACACAGTATTTTCTGGGGGCATCAATTGGCATTGTCAGCGCTGGACTGTTCTGTGCGGTTTGCGCAGTCATAATCGGCTACATCACCTTCGGTCTGCGAGGTCCCTATTTTGCAATTGGAACTCTTGGGGTCGCCATTGCAGCTGGTGAACTCGTGTCGAACTGGGACTGGGTCGGCGGCGGCCAGGGCATTTCACTTCCTGTATTTCCCTACGATCTCGAGCTGGGGAAAATTTTCTTTTACTATTTGTTTGCGACAACAGGAGTATGCGCATTCATCTTTGCAAAATGGTTGTACGGCACGCGTTTCGGAAGCGCCATCAACGCCATTCGAGACGACGAAGAAAAAGCTGAAGCGATGGGAATTCATACGATGCGCTACAAATTGACCGCCTGGTCTTTGGCAGCCTTCTTCGTCGGAATCGCCGGAGGCATATCTGCTTTTCAGCTGATACATTTCGAGCCTCTGGAAACTGCATACCAAACGATAAATCTCGGTATCTTTATGGTCGTCTGTGTTCTCCTGGGGGGTAAAGGCACACTCTGGGGACCTGTGGTCGGCGCAATCATTTTTCATGTGTTTAAAGAAGTGACCTGGAATTATTTTCTCGGCTGGCAATGGGTTGCACTCGGCATATTGATTGTTGTAACCGTCGTATATTTCAGAGATGGCATCATGGGTTGGCTGATTCAAGTTCGGCCTGAGTGGTTCGGGATTAAAGTTGTATCGAAAAATGAGACGGCAGCGTCATGAATTCGATCATTGAAGTCACTGACGTAACCAAGTCTTTTGGCGGCGTAATTGCCAATCATTCCATCTCCGTGAATGTGAAACAGGGTGGAATTACTGGATTGATCGGGCCGAATGGATCGGGAAAAACGACTTTGTTTAACTCCATCGTCGGCTATCACCCCATTGATTCAGGTTCAATTCGATTCAATGCGCAGGAAATTTCAAAAAAATCTGTGCAGGAAATCGCTAGATTGGGCTTGATTCGGACCTTTCAGCAGACTCGAATCTATTCCAAAATGAACTGTGTTCAGAACATGCTGATTTCTTTGCCTCATCGCAAAATGAAATTCCTGGAATCATTTGCACGCAACAGCAGACAAGACTACAGCAAAGCCGATGCGCTGCTTGATTTTGTTGGTCTGTATGAGAAACGTTTCCTGACCGCTGGATCGCTTTCTTTCGGACAGCAGAAACTGCTGGAATTTGCCATGGCGTTGATGAATGAACCGAAGGTGCTATTGCTGGACGAACCTACCGCAGGCATCAATCCTACGCTTATCAATGGGCTCATTGACAGACTCAAGCGAGCGCGTAGTGAATTTGGGATCACCTTATTTGTGATTGAACACAATATGAGAGTCATCATGAATCTGGCCGACAGCATTTACTGCCTCGCTCACGGAGAGCTGCTTGCTGAAGGCTCGCCTGACGCAATTCAGAACGATCAACGTGTGATTGATGCCTACCTTGGCGCCCACTGATTCCGCGATCAAGAAGAGTTGAAGTTGAGCCGGTCGAATCCAAAAGACATCATCAAAGGTTACGGTCATGGCGAGGTTGATACGGTTATCTCCGTCGACGAAGTTGCACGTCAAGCAGCTCAGATTTCTGAACGGATCTCGATCGAAGAACTGGATGATCTCGCAGGGAACCGACCATTCGTTTCAATAGAAAACCTATGTGCAGGTTATGGGAAAATGGAAATTCTCCATAACTTCAATCTTCGCGTCGGGCGCAGGCAGTCACTGTGTTTGATCGGTCCGAATGGTGCCGGCAAGTCGACAATTCTGCATTCAATATTTGGATTCACGAATATTTTTTCTGGTTCAATCCATATCGGACATGGGTCTGAAAAAATGGATGTTACGAGTCTCTCTCCCAGCCAGAAACTATCAGAAGCAGGCATTGCTTACATATTGCAGGACAAGTCAATTTTTCCAGGGATGACGGTTGAAGAAAACCTGTGGATGGGCGGATTCCTGAAAAATCGGCCACAAGAAGCCAAGAAAATCGCTGAAGCAATTTTTGACCGGTATCCAAGATTGGCGGCGCGGCGAAAACACCAGGCTAAAGTGCTGTCAGGCGGAGAACGCCGTCTGCTTGAAATTTCCCGTGCACTGGTGATGGAACCACAGCTTCTTCTCGTTGATGAGCCGTCGATCGGACTTGAACCGAGATTCATCGACATGGTTTTCGAAATCCTCCACGACCTGCAGCACAAAGAAGGAAAAACGATCATTATGGTTGAACAGAATGCCAAGAAAGGGCTTGAGTTTGCGGATATTGGCTATGTACTGGTCTCCGGTGAAACTGCGATTGCAAATATGGGAAACGCACTGCTTGAGAACCCGAAAGTTGGCGAACTTTTTCTGGGCGGCTAATCGAAACTCGCTACTGCGAACGGATCGACACAAGAAGCAGTGAATCGGCATTACGAAGCGTAGATTGCGCGGATGCCTGCTTTTCAAAACGACAGAACTGCCGCCCCCTGACGGTGACAGGATTCAGCTTCAGACCAAACGATTCCATCATGGTGATCGGCGCGCAGTTACGCGGTTCTGACTTCCCTGCAGTTCAGTTCTGAAATCATTGCTTCGCGCATCTTAAATTTCTGCGCTTTTCCAGAAACAGTCATTGGGAGACTATCTCGAATTCGAACGTGACGTGGCACTTTGTAGTGAGCAATCTGACCTTTGCAGAACTCTTTCACGCTTTCTTCGGTAACTTCTGATCCTGATTTCGCCACCACCCAAGCACAGACCTCTTCTCCGTATTTTTCATCAGGTATTCCGAAAACCTGCACATCCTGAACTTTGTCATAACGATAAATGTAATCTTCCACTTCTTTCGGATAGATGTTTTCCCCGCCTCGAATGATCATGTCCTTGACTCGCCCCACAATATTGCAGAATCCATCTTCGTCGAACACGGCTAAATCTCCTGAATGCATCCACCCATCCTGATCGATCGACTGCTTGGTTTTTTCTTCGTCGCCCCAATACCCTTTCATAACCAGGTAACCCCGAGCGCACAGCTCACCGATTTGACCAATGGGAACAACCTTTCCATTTTCGTCGACGATTTGACATTCAGCATGTGGATGTACGCGGCCGACGGTTGAAACCCGTTTTTCAATGGGGTCATCAACATTGCACTGAAATGACACCGGGCTGGTTTCGGTCATGCCGTACGCAATCGTAACTTCGTCCATGTGCATATCTTTCACAACGCGATTCATCGTTTCGATCGGACACGGGGCTCCTGCCATGATTCCAGTTCGAAGTGAAGAAAGATCATGCTCGAAAAAGTCTTCAAGACTGAGGATCGCGTTGAACATGGTCGGCACGCCGTAAAGAGCGGTGCATCTTTCTGCGGCCATTGCTGAGATTGTCTCATTTGGATCAAAGCCTTCACCTGGGAACACCATTTTCGCACCTGCAGTCATACAGCCCAAGGTCCCCATAACCATGCCGAAACAGTGATATAGAGGAACAGGAATGCACAGATTGTCTTCATGAGTGAATTCCATCGTAACGACGGTGAAGCGGGCATTGTTGACGATGTTGTGATGCGATAGTGTCGCACCTTTGGGCAATCCAGTCGTGCCACTGGTAAACTGGATGTTGATCGCATCGTTCGGCTTTAGCGTCGAGCTGATTGAATCCAGCAGCAACGAGCAGTCAGAGCGGGCAGTTTGTGCAATGTCTTCAAAGGCAACCATTCCCGGAGGTGAACTGTCCTTTTCTCCGTCTGTCATGCAGCTCACGAACTTTAGATCCGGAAAGTTTTCCAAGTTTAAACTGGAGCCTTTCTCCATCATTTCAGCTGGAACGAGCTTCTGAAAGATTGCGACGTAATCGCTGGATTTAAACCGCTTTGCCATCACCAGCGCTGCGCAGCCCGAAGACTTCAGAACATGTTCCAACTCACCAGCGCGATAGGCCGGATTGATTGTGACTAGAATCAGACCGAGCCGAGCCGTAGCAAACTGTGTCAATACCCATTCGGGCCGGTTGGGCGACCATATTCCTACACGGTCGCCCGTGCGCAGCCCAAGCGCATGGAATCCGCCCGCGAGCCTGTCGACTTTATTCGCAAACTCACGCCAGGTCCATCGAGTTCCTCGATCGCAGAAGACCACGGCTTCCCGGTCCGAATATTGACTTGCAGCATCAGCCATCAGCTGCGGAATTGTGCAGTCAAGCAAGGCATATTTTTGACTGCCTCGATAATGAGATAATCCTTCTGTTACAAATCCTCTTTCTTGTTCACCCATATGTCTCGTTCACCTAACGTCAAAATTTATTGGAATGCTGACTACCAGTTCCACTAATTTTAATCTGAAAGGCGGCCTTTCGCCTGAAACTGCAGTCGTTTTTCGAACATCCATGCCAACGCGTAGAGTTGAAGTGAACGGATGCCCACAATGGCTTGAAGCGAACCGCTGTGATGGCGCCGCCTGCAACATCACAGCTCAATCGCACATTTGAAGCAGATTTGCGCGTCGAGAACATACGAGAAAATCATTTGAATTGTGCGATTAAGGTAAAAAGAACTAAATTCGACCGGATTGAACGAGCGCATCGTCAATGCAGTCCAAAATCCAGCTCATCTCTTCGTGAGTGACAACCAGAGGCGGCACAATCCAAATGCCGAATTTATCGCTTGGCGTGTAGATGTTGTGCTGGTCAAGCAGATATTTTGAAATGGATGCCACTAAATTCTTTTGATATTTTTCTGTCGCACGACGGACCGGCGCACTCTCAGATTCTCCTGCAATGTGTACGGTCCAAAATAGTCCTATTCCCTGGATATGTGAGACGATTTCATGCTTTTCGGCAATTTTTTGCAGTCTTTTTTCGATCCAAACTCCCATGGACTGCGCGTGTTCCAGCAGGCGGTCTTCAAACAGCGCGTCAATTGATGCCAAAGCAGCAGCGGCAGCCAGAGCGTGGCCGGAGTAACTCTGTCCATGTCCAAAATAGTGTTCGTCAAATGATTGGGATATTTTTTCAGAAAAGATTGCCGCTGCCATCGGACAGTAAGCGCCCAGCGCTTTTCCCATAATCAGCACATCAGGTTCAATGCCATAGTGTTCACAAGCGAACATTCTGCCCGTTCGTCCCATGCCGGTCATGGTTTCGTCCACTATGAAAAGGAGATCCCATTTCGCACACAAATCCTGCAGCCTTTCCAGATAGCCAGCAGGCGGAAGCATGATGCCGTTGCTTCCTACAATCGGTTCAATGAGCACTCCGACGACCGCACTGCTTCCCCCTTCCTGCTCAATCATGTAGTCAAGGTATGCAATATTTTCGCTGACGCTTTTCGTATCGAATGGCGAGTGCGGGCCACCGGCATCAGGGGCAAAAACAAAACCTGGTGCGGTTAAAGGTTCGGTAAACCATCTTCTAGGGTCGCCGCTTGCTGAAGTCGCTGCACTTGTCGCACCATGCCAAGACCGATAGCGGCTGATGATCTTGTAAGGGTAGGGGTACTGCTGAGGCGCATCTGGAACGTAGTTGTGATTCAGAACGACCTGATTGTATTTGTAGAGCCGGGCCCCATGAATCGCAGCTTCGACTGCGGCAGCCCCACTCTGGCAAAAATAAACTTTCTTGTTTGGACTCCCTGGCGAAAGGCTTGCCAGCTTTTGAGCGAGTTTTGCGGTTGGTGGCGAAGCAAAGTCATCTGTGACATAGACTACGCTCTCCATTTGCTGCTGCATCGCCTGCAGCACCCTTGGATGTCGAAATCCAATATTGATGCATTCATGAGCACTGCGAAGGTCAAATATTTTTCGCCCATCGGCAGTATAAATCCAGCAGCCTTCTGTGCGACTGACCTCAATGGGCTCGTAGTTCTGCTGCTGAGCCCAACACTGCAGCATGTATCGCGCCTGTAATTTTCCGTAATCGTTTTCTTTCAAGGACGGAGTGGCATTGTCGTTCAAGATAATTCCGATTTTACGCCAAATCGCTGGGAAACATTTTTTTCCTTCGCTTCGTGTTGGAATTCAACACCGCGTCAATTGCGCAATTCTCCCAAGAAGTGCAAGCTGAATGAAGCTGGCAGCCTGCCGGTCGAGTCACTGAAATTGAATGTCCGAGAACGGGGCTGGACTCACGAAAGATTAAATTGCCGATTCACCTTGAGCCACGGGAATGCGCTCAGAAGAGTGCAGGCCGAAGCACGGTCAGTTGCGTGTGGAACCGTCCGTGAACAAAGCATCCAGCAATTTCTGGCGTTTCAATACACCCACTACGTGATTGTCCTCATCCACGACTCGAGCATCTTGGTGGCTGGCAAGAATGGGATCGGCAATCACAGAAAGTCGCTCATCCTGTCGAACAGTTACGTTCAGCCGAGTTTCATCATCGGCTTGGTCCATGATCACGCTGACCGGCAGAAGCTTTCCGCGAGAGACGTTTTTAGTAAATTCTTCAACGTAATCATTGGATGGATTGGTGAGGAGTTCGACTGCGGTGCCAATCTGCACAATCATGCCATCGTACATGATGATAATTCGGTCAGCAAGCTTTATGGCTTCATCAAAATCATGCGTGATAAAAACGATTGTCTTATTCAGAACCGAATGAATTCGTCCTGCATTTCATTGCGAATCAATGGATCAAGTGCGGAAAAGGGCTCATCCAAAAACCACAGGTCCGGTTCAACTGCGAGCGAACGTCCGATGCCAACCCTTTGCTGCTGCCCGCCGGACAGTTCGCGAAGGTAGTAGTCTCCTCGACCTTCCAATCCAACAATCTGTATGATTTCACGACCCCGCTTTTCCCGCGCGCCCCGATCAATGCCCTGAACTTCAAGCGGAAACACGATGTTCTGCAGCACCGTGCGGTGAGGCAAAAGCGCAAAATGCTGAAACACCATGCCTATTTTGTGACGCCTGATTTCTATCAGCTCCTGTTTGCCTGCCTGCAGGAGATCAATGCCTTCGAACATGACCCGACCATAAGTCGGTTCAACCAAGCGCGCCAAACATCGGATCAATGTTGACTTTCCAGAACCGCTGAGTCCCATTACAGTTAGGATTTCGCCTTCAAAAACGTCGAAAGTGGCATTATGAACGGCTGGCATATAACCGGCTGCCTTTATTGCCTCCGTATCCGGGTTGTTGTGTTCGCGAAAAAAGCGTTCCGGATGCTTGCCGTACAGCTTGGAGACGTTTTCACAAGAAATTTATACGGGTCTGTTCATTTTCTGCAAATTTGTAGCAATAGCGTATTTCAATTTTACAAGAGCTAATCACCAGGTGTTTCCCATGCTATTTTTTGGTCCATAAAATCCGGCAGGCGGCATCTAAAAATGACACTCACACCACTTGGCTATTTTGCTCATTATCAAACAAGTTCGGATAGTTCGCACTGACTTGCTTAGCGTGGGATGCTCCTGCATCTCAATTCTTCAAAACCAGCGGAGCATATATAATCTTCCAAGTCTCCAATCGGCATGTTCTCGCCGAATTCCGATAGTTGGAATTCGCGTTTGCACGCACTTGGAATCAAGCATTCTAGATTACCTTAGACAGTACAGAACTCTCCAACATACATTACTGACAGATGCACTATATCAGCACGCGGGGACACGCGCCAAAACTCGACTTCGAACAGGCTGCAACTTCCGGTCTGGCATTAGATGGAGGCCTTTATGTGCCGGAGATTTGGCCTGCCCTCAGCCACAAAGACATCGCTTCATTGAGAGGCTTGTCTTACAGAGATCTAGCTGTCAAAATAATTTCTCGATTTACCGGTGACGCAGTAGATGCGTCAGAATTGCGGAGTTTGGTCGATTCCGCCTATTCCAACTTTGATCATCATGAAATCGCTCCTCTCCAGAAACTTGACTCGGGACTGCACATACTCGAGTTATTCCATGGTCCAACCTTGTCGTTCAAGGATTATGCCCTGCAGTTTCTGGGCAAATTCATGGACTGGAGCCTAAATTCTCGCATGCAGCAACTGACCATTGTTGGCGCAACTTCCGGTGATACGGGATCTGCTGCAATTTCTGCAGTCACAGGCTCCCCCAACATCAATCTATATATGCTGCATCCGTTTGGCCGCGTGTCAGACATGCAACGACGACAGATGACGACCAACCAGGACGTAAACATCTTCAATTATGCGGTTGACGGCACCTTTGACGACTGCCAAGCCATTGTCAAAACCATATTTAATGATGCAGAAGTATCAAGACAATTTTCACTCGGCGCTGTGAATTCAATCAATTGGGGCCGAATTACAGCACAGATTGTGTACTACTTTTACGCTGCTTTGCAGCTCGGTGCGCCGCAGCAGAAGGTTTCATTTGCAGTCCCTACTGGAAATTTCGGAAACGTGTTCGCTGGATATTCCGCATTCAGAATGGGACTGCCCATTGAACAGATCCTGATCTGTTCCAATGAAAACGACATTCTGACCCGTTTTTTCGATCGCGGCAGAATGTGGAAGCAGGGAGTCAAACAAACAGTGACACCGAGCATGGACATTGAAGTTTCCAGTAATTTTGAGCGATTTCTGTTTGAGCTGTTGGACCGCAACAGCGATGAAGTCACCAGACTCATGCGGCTGCTGACACTCGAAGGTGCATTCATGGTAGCACCTGAAGCATTGGAGCGCGCTCGAGAAACATTTTCAGCCCATCGCGTGGATGATGATGAAACCTGCCGGGCCATCTCCCATCATTATGCCGAAACCGGGGAAATTGTAGATCCTCACACCGCCGTCGCGTTAGCCGCGGCAAAAAAAATCGGTACGGATGCAAGGCATCCAATGGTTGTCCTTTCTACAGCACATCCTGCAAAGTTTTCCGAAACCATTGAACGATCAATCGGCAGAGATGTCGATCTGCCTTTGCAGTTGAGCAGACTATTGGCAAAACCGGAACGATATCGGCGAATATCGAACAGCTCGGACGAACTTAAAAAACTAATGTTGTCTGTTTGATCACAACTTTGCTGACAGCCACGAAAACTCGATCCATTTTCACATTGCTGTTGCTTTGGTGCGTGTGTGTCGGAAGTGTCAAAGCAGTAGCAGAAACTGCGTTTGATCCCAATGTCGGCGCCAATTTAGAAGGGAAATTCACGCAGGGAGGGCTGCTGATCGGCACTACTGTAGAGGGGGCCAAAGTGAGCATTGACGGCAGACCGATTCGAGTGTCGAAAGAAGGCAAGTTTCTAGTAGGGTTCGGCCGGGATGCGAAACGAAACTGGTCGCTCTCGATTGCATACCCTGACCGTCAGATTTTTGACAGCAACATTGAAATTGCCGAACGGATTTACAACATTCAACGAATTGAGGGCCTGCCGCCGAGCAGGGTCACTCCTTCAGCGGAAAATCTAGCTCGAATTAAAGAGGAATCGGCTCAAGTCAGGGCGGCACGCACGACCGATCATACCAGAACAGATTTTCTAGAGACGTTTGATTGGCCGATACATGGCGTCATCACCGGAGTGTATGGCAGTCAGCGGATTCTAAACGGTGAACCGCGTCGACCGCACTTTGGAATTGATATCAGCGCTCCGAAAGGAACGCCAGTCCGAGCTCCGGCGTCTGGAATTGTCACCCTCAGCCATCCAGACATGTATTTGTCCGGTGGCACTCTGATTGTTGACCACGGCCACGGTCTGTCCTCTACATTCATTCACTTGAATGAAATCCTGGTTGCCGAAGGTGATTACGTAAAGAAAGACCAGATAATCGCGACCGTTGGATCCAGCGGGCGCAGCACTGGGCCGCATCTTGACTGGCGCATCAACCTGTTTTCGCAGCGTCTCGACCCACGGCTGATCGCCGGTGAAATGCCGAACATCAATTAACTTTCTCTTGCAAAAATCGAGCAATCCATGAAATCGGCACAGCGCGCAGTAATTTTGGGAATCATCACCATGGCGATCGTGATCACTGCTTCGAATCTTTTGGTTCAGTATCCGATCAATGACTGGCTCACTTGGGGACATTTCACGTTTCCCATCACTTTTTTAGTGGCTGACGTCGTAAATCGAAAATTCAATGCCACGCGTGCAAGGTCGGTTGCCTATGCGGGATTCATGTTCGCCGTTGTGCTTTCATTTTGGCTGGCGACACCCAGAATTGCACTTGCGTCCGGTGTTGCGTTCATCGTTGGACAACTGACAGACATATCGATCTTTGACCGGCTGAGAACGCGTAACTGGTGGCACGCACCATTGATCTCATCCTGCATTGCCTCGACGCTGGATACCGCATTTTTCTACGGCATTGCCTTTGTCGGGACCGGTCTGCCGTGGATGACATGGGCCATTGGCGATTATGCGGTGAAACTGTTCACCGCAATCTGTCTGCTGCCTTTGTTCTTCATCATCACCAATCGAAAGTGGTCCAGGTCGGAGGTGCGCTAAGCCATGCACAAAACCTTCAGCTCGCCATTCCGCAGCAGATTTTCGCGCGGCAGTCCACAGGCATCTGAGCCAGAATCGATTCTCCCTGCCGGTAACTATTCAGAGCTGTAAATACAGCGCCGCCACTGCCGGTAACTCTAGCTTCACCGAACTGCGAAAGCCAGTTCAGCGCGGTTTGGACCTCAGCATAAAGACTGCAGACAACTGGCGTTAAATCATTGACGGCAACACTGTCAGAAAACTGATTTTTTGACAGCTTTTTTCGATAGGATTTCAGCCCGCACGCATCATATACAAGTTTCGTTGAAACTGAGACGGGCGGAACGACGACAAGGTAAAGCTGTTTCGGTATGGAGATTTTCGACAGTCGATCACCTCTGCCTTCACCCCAAGCGTTCTCGCCGCGTACGAATACAGGAACGTCGGCTCCAAGTTCCGCACCGATTTTCATGAGTTCACTCGTGCTGAGATTCAGTCTCCACAGTTCGTTGAGCGCAACCAGGGCGGTTGCTGCATCTGAACTTCCTCCACCGAGGCCGCTGCCGACAGGAATCGATTTGGCAAGATGGATGTCAACGCCTTCAGCACCTGGATGCCTTCGTCTTAATGCCGTCGCAGCTCGAACCGTAATATCTTCTGATTCAGATACTCCCTTGACTTCAGAGATTCGACGGATCTGACCGTTTTCAGTCACTGTGAACTGCAGTTCGTCATACCAGTCGATCAGCTGGAAAACCGTCTGAAGTTCGTGATAGCCATCGGCATAGCGGCCAACGATGTGCAAGAATAAATTGAGTTTCGCCTGGGCCTGCCAGATCTTCATGAGCGATCGCGAAAATTCTGACGCGTGTACGAATCTAATTTACTCCCCAACTGGAAATCACAAGCCTGATTTCAGTATCGCCATCTGGACTGCCACGAGCTGGGTCCAGCAATGAAAGCGACGGGTTCTCTGTAAAAATGCGCACGCGGGTTGGCAGTACGTAATCATTGAATTCCTTGTAACTTGACAAAAGTACGGTCCAATCGGACTGTTTGATGGAACGAATCTGACTGTCCTTGTTCCACTTGCTCTGTGAATCGACTTCAGGATGCGGCAAACCAACGATCCAACTCATCATTTCCGCAAATGGCAAAATCCATCCCGTGTTTTCCGCCAATACTTCGCGGATCGAGCCGCCTACTAATATTTCACCCTTGGAATTTTCCAGAACAGCACCGCTCGGAGACTGCTGAATGCGAATGCGCCGCGATCCAAGCCCTCCAGAAATTTCCATGGCATGCGTTCTGCCAGATCGGCGCCAGTATAAGCGTGCGATCTCTCCCTTTGAGCCCTCGCGAATGCTGATTCGGCTTCGTATTTCCCACTGGTCCAAGCCGGAAACATGATTTCTGTGCTGCTCGTAGGACTCTAAGGCTATGGGACGATCAAATTGACGCTCTGCGCATCCGCCAATGAAAAGGGCAACCGCAAGAACGGTCAGACGGAGCATCAGTTCGTAAATTTCTCGATCGTGTCGATCAAAATCTCATTGTCGGGATTCATTTTGACGGCCTTGTTCCATATTTTTCTGGCTTCTCGTTTGTTGCCGATCATCCAGTACACCTCGCCTAAATGAGCCGCCATAACGGGATCATAACGACGTTCAAGCGCGTCCTTCAAAAACTTAAGCGCAAGCTCGTATTCCCCTTGTTTGTAATGCACCCAGCCCATGCTGTCAAGAATGTAGGGATCATTGGGACGCAGTTCAAGAGCCTGCTGAATCAGCTCAAATGCTTCGTCGATTCGGTCAGTCTGGTCAGCCAGCGTATAACCAAGTATATTCAGTGCGTCCGGATTATCAGGCTGCTTTGCCAGCAAAGTATCGATGTCGCGCTCAACCAAATCGATCAATTGGAGGTCAGCAGCGATATAGCTTCTTGTTAGAAGCAGTCTTGAATTGCCAGGGAAAGCAGTCAAGGCATCATTCATCAAATCCAATGCTCTCTTTGGCTGACCTTCTTCCTGATACAGGTTTGCGAGAGTTATGTAAATTCGAATCTGCTGGTCTTCATTCTGCGGTTTCTGGGAACGCAGGAGTTCTGCGGCACGTTCCAGATCGCCCCGCGCGGCGATAAGCGTAGCGGACAAGGAAATTTTTTCAAAGCTAAACCGAGAAATTGTGATTTTATGAATCCACTCCGATGCTTCATCCAGCAGGTTAAGCCGAATGCTCAAACGCGCCAAATTGATGAAAACTCTCTGGTCATCCGGCTTTAATTCGTGATAACCAAGAAACTTTTCTCTTGCAAGTTCGAGTCGATTTGCTCCTTCGTGCAATAATCCGAGCTGATACAGGGATTCAGTGCCTGGCAGTTTCTCAAATTCCTGAACAGCCTCACGGTACAGATCAGACTGTGCGAGATAAATAGCGTAAATCTCTCGGAGTCCATGTGAACCTGGATACTTCTTTAGGAAATTTGAGGCAAAAACTTTACCTTCATCAGCACGGTCCGTTTCCAAAAACAGTCGAAATTTTGCGGTTGCTGCACTCTCAGAATCAGGCTGAACCTCAAAAACATTTTCAAGCAGCAAATCAATTTCTGAACTATCGATCTGAACGCTGATGGCCAAGTTGATCAACTGCACCTTTACCACTAAATTGTCGGGGACGCCAGCGGCGAAATTCGTAAAAATTTCATATGCGCGTGCAGGTTCCAACGTGCCACTTAAGATTCTTGACACTTTAACTGCAGCTTGAACGCCTTCATCGTTAGAGTATTGAACCACCTTGGCAAAACTGAGTGCGGCAGATTCAAACTGCTGGAATTCAATCTGAATCAGTAAACGACTCAGCCAAGCAGGTGCGAATTCTGGAGCAAGTTCAACCCAAAGCTTTGTAGCTCTTTCAGCAATGTCGGGCCTTCTAAGGTTTATTGCACGCAGCGTAGCCTGTTCAGCGAGCCGAACATCCCGCGTATCGACTGCGATTTGATAGAGAGTCTCAATTGTCTGATCACCAGTCTCTCGATAATAAGAAAGTTCGACTCGGAGCAGATCGTAGAGCAGTTTTGCGTTCAGGTCGACATTGGGCAACTGCATTTCTTCAGCAGTTTGAGTCTGCTCAGTCGTGTGCTCATTCTCCACAACCGGAACACACGAAACCAAAAAGAAAGCGAACGCACTGATCAGTGCATTCAACATTCCAGTTTTGAAATGACGTACGCGCATGGTGATCGGTGACACGGCCCAAACGTTTTGGAGACTGGATTTGAATAGATTGAGTTTAAGTTGCAATTTTGTGGAAGAGATGTGTAATTATCTAGATTTGGTGATTCAATACGCTAGTAAGAACGGATTTATTTCATGAAGTTTCAACCAATGCGAAGCATCTAAAATCTGCGCAGCCCATCTAATTGGGAGCATCGGTTCGGCAAAAACAAATTCGCTGTCCGATCAACTGACTTTCACAGCTCAATCATTATAATGATATACAGTCGCAATATCGCAAGCTTCCCTCCAAGTGAGCGCGTTGTGCCGTCCTGCTTTTGGTCGATCTGCTTTGAAGTAATGTATTATTGGGTGCAGGCGCCGTCGTGTATTGCATAGGTGTCTGTGGTTTAAGCAGTTCCAATTATGGGCTTTCGTACGTTTTAGTTTCCTATTGAGATCCGATGTCTGCTGAGTTTGATTGAAGGTGACCCGCGCGGCGGCTGTGCGAGGCGCGTCAGCAGTTGTCCTCAGTCGGCAACAGTAGATGTAATCGTTGAGCGCCATCATTGTGGTGAAGAAACGCTGGCGTTTGGAGATGCTGCGAGCCTGGTTCCAGAGCGTTCACACCTGATCGCAGACGGTGTGGAAAGCTAAGGCGATGAGGTTCAGGGTCAGCAGCAGATTGGACAGTCCTCGCTGGTGACCGTGGCCTAAGTTGTGCTTCATGTGACAACCGTTATCATCTCAATATGTTGAACGATTCGTTCTCAATCTTCCAGCGGGCTCGGGAACAGTTGGCCAGAGCCGCAATGTTGGTGTTTTTCAGTTGGATTGAAGTGATGAATCTGTTGTGATAGGTAGTTTCGCCTCGGTATTTGATTTCCATGTCGAACCACCACACCTGCAATGCGTCTTGGCCATATTTGATCGGCATGCGGTATTCGTACCAGCGGTAAGTGCGGGGTTTCTCAGCCGCGGCCTTTGGCGCGTTTGGGGCGCGTGATTTTGCGCTTGAGTTGGAGTCCGTCCAGGCAGTCATAGAGGGTTGGATCGGAACTTGGCTTGGCGGTGAACAAAAAATCGCCGCCCAGCTCCAGCAGCTCCTGGCAGAACGGCTGGTGTGCAAACAGGTCATCGGCCAGATAGATCGGACGCATGGGCCGGTAACGCTGCAGGTTTTTGCGAAGCCAACGTTTGCCCGCGTTCAGTTCGCAGTCCTGTTTGTCACTGCCATCCTGTGGACGGACGAATTCCGGGCACAACGGCACGACGCGGAGTGACCGTCGGCTGCCAAGGTGGCACACAGCACATTATGAAAATAATCGTTTTTACCGCGTTTGGTACGGGTGCTGCACTGCGGGCATCGAATCTTTCTGGAGAAATGAAACTGCCACACATCAAGCGCGATGAGGATGCGCCCGCTGAGGTGAATAAAATCATCATGTCCTTGATTCTGCTGTAATTGTTCAACTGCATGATCGAAAGCCGGATACAAATGCTGGCAGTCGCTGCCGTCCAAGGTGTGGCGGATGTGATTGTCAGTCGGGATGCGATTCATGCCGAACAGTGATTGACAGGCGTTGCGGTTTTGAGCTTCATGAAAGCGCTGTTGATGGTCCAGAAACGACGGTGACTGCATGAAGAACACGGAAAAAGCAGCCATGCCGATGGCGTCGAAGCGGTAACGGGAATTGCTGCCGTTGCGGGGGATCTGGCATTTGTCCGAAGCGCTGGCGCAGCTGATCAATGAGGCTGTCGACCGCAAGTTTCACGGTAATAATTTATAACAGAAATGGGTGAAAAGTAAATGTGACATAGTATCAATGATTTACGATTCGATGCGACAATCAATTCAAAATTGAGATCCTAAAATTAGAATTGCTTCTGTGGTTTAATGCCTTTTTCATTGAGCACGCGTTCTCGCAGCTGTGATTGCAGTTCTAATTTATTGATAATAAGATATAATGATTGATAGTCGACTGCAATTGCCGAAGACTCTCCCGAGCTCGGGAGAGTCTTCGCGCGACGGTGTGAAATTACATCTGAATCGCGGCGATCTTATGCCAACTCAAAAAAATAATTTTCATTTCTCCGTTTAAGGTTTGAATTCAATACATTGCAAACAACGCAATTCTCTTTAAGCAGCGATCAACATTCAATCCAGCAATCATGTTTCAACTCACCTGCAGATGAATCGATACAGCAAGTTATTCGTCGGATGAAAGAGTCTTTAAGAAAGAAATTGGACTTGCTCCTAGCTCGCCGGAACACGATCAATGAACAATTGTCCGATGCAGCCGTTGTTCGGAATCGAGATCAATTTCGAAAACTTTCTATTGAATTGGCTGAAATCCACGAAGTCGTAGACAGTTATGCGAATTTCCTGAATTTGGAACGGGAAATCGAAGAAGTAGAAAACTTACTGGATGACTCCGACGAGGAAATGCAAAATATGGCTCTTGCTGAAATTTCAGACCTGTCCCAGAGCCTGCAAGAGGCTCAGGATGCAATTCAGCAACGCCTGCTGCCCAAAGACCCCAACGACAACCGGAACATCTTTCTGGAGATTCGAGCCGGCACCGGAGGCGACGAAGCAGCCATCTTTGCCGGCGACCTGTGCCGAATGTACAAACTCTACGTGCAGGGGCGAGGCTGGAAATACGAAACCATCACCGAGAGCGAAGGAGAACATGGCGGATACAAAGAAGTCGTGCTTCGAGTCATTGGCAAAGGCGCCTACTCCCGCCTGAAATTTGAATCTGGAACTCACCGCGTGCAGCGCGTTCCAAAAACCGAAGCACAAGGCCGAATTCATACCTCTGCCTGTACTGTCGCAATTCTTCCGGAAGCCGACAAAATTGACGAAATTCCGATTAATTCTCAGGATTTAAGGGTCGACACCTTTCGAGCGTCCGGAGCCGGCGGTCAGCACGTTAATCGAACCGACTCCGCCATCCGAATTACGCACTCACCAAGCGGAATCGTCGTTGAGTGTCAAGACGAACGATCACAACACCAAAATCGGGCTCGCGCCATGGCCATATTGCGTGCCCGGCTGCTTCAGGCCGAAATCCAAAAACAACAGGAAGAGAGATCTGAAGCACGCAGGCTGATGGTGGGTTCAGGCGATCGTTCGGAGCGAATTCGGACCTACAATTTTCCGCAGGGAAGAGTGACTGATCATCGCATCAATCTAACCCTCTTCCGACTGGATGAGTTTGTGTCAGGGACTATGGACCCGATCGTTGATCCGCTCACCGCTGAATTTCAGGCTGGTCTGATGGCCGACATAGATAGTTTTGATCGGTGAACTCGCGTCGACTGACGGTTGGTGAAGCGCGTCTCGCGGCTCGCAACCTGCTTCATCGATCATCTGCCGTCGCTCAAATCGAAGCCGACATTCTTCTTGCGCAAGTGCTGTCAGTCGACCGCGGTCTGCTTGATGTCCTGACTGACGCTGCCCTAAATTGCGAGCAGCAGACTCAATTCAGTCATCTGGTGTCGAGGCGTATTGCATATGAACCCCTTGCCTATATCACCAAGCAGAAAGAATTCTGGTCGCTGGTCTTTGAAGTAGACGAGACGACTTTGGTGCCAAGACCGGAGACAGAGCATGTCGTTGAAAGAGCGCTGCACCGATGTAATGGCATAGAAAATCCACAGATCGTCGATTTGGGAACAGGCTGCGGCACAATCGCTTTAGCGCTCGCCTCGGAACTGAAAGACGCCAACATAATTGCGACAGATTTATCGAGGGCGGCCCTGATGGCTGCCAGGAACAATCAACAGCGCTTTGGAATTCAAAACACTCACTTTATTCAAGGTGACTGGATGACTGCGCTGCGGCATCAGCAGTTTGATTTAATCGTTGCAAACCCACCCTATATTCGGGTGGATGATCCCTGTCTGAAGGATAAAGCGATGAGTTATGAACCGCGATCAGCACTCGTTGGCGGAGTGGATGGAACCGAAGCAATTCGCACGATCATCACCTCATCCAAGCAGCACCTCAAAAGCGGAGGATGGCTTGTTCTAGAGCACGGTTTCGATCAGGCAAAAAGCGTACAAACACTGATGAAACAAGCTGATTTGAACCATATCAAGACCTTTCAAGACTTGGCAGGCCTGGATCGCGTAACCGAAGCTCGCGCGCTTTGAATCAGCTGGCGCCGCTTGACTGCTGCCTGGAATCTGAGAAAACGCACTGCACCGTCCAGATGGAACAGCCCTTCACTTAGCCCGGCAGCATGAACTCGGCAACCACCGGCGTGTGATCGGAGGGGCGTTCCCACTTCCTCGGTGCTACGTCGATGACGCAGCCGGTACAGGCGCCGCGCAATAAATCACTCACTAAAATATGATCGATGCGCAAGCCTCGATTGCGACGAAAACTGGCAGCCCGATAATCCCACCATGAAAAACTTTTTTCAGGCTGTTCAAAGTGTCGGAAAATATCAAACAATCCCAGCTGAATCAAGTTCTGGAAATTTTCTCGCTCCGGCCTGCTGCACAGAATCTTGTCTCTCCATTCTTCCGGGTCATGCACGTCTTCATCTGCCGGCGCAATATTGAAATCTCCAGTTACGACCAATTGATCGTGCTGCGAAGACTCCTGTTCAACGAAGCGGAGCAGATGCTGGAACCACGTCAGTTTGTATTCATACTTATCAGAACCCACCTTGGCGCCATTGGGAACATAGACATTGATCACGCGAACGCCGTTTGTGGTAATCGATATAACCCTTCGCTGCGGATCTCTATAGCCAGGCAGTCCAAGAACAACATCATCAATTTCGCCGCGAGCTAAAGTCGCCACGCCATTGTAGGTTTTCTGACCCACAAAACTACAATTGAACCCTGCTTCCTGCAACGTCGAAGCTGGAAACTTTTCGTCTACCGATTTGGTTTCCTGCAGGCAAAGCACGTCTGGCTTGTGCTCAGCACTCCAATTCAGGACATGCTGTAAACGAACTCTTATCGAATTGACATTCCACGTCACAATTTTCAACTTAGCACTCCGAATTCTGTTTTGGAAACCCTAAATCCACGAGAGAAGCGGGTCGTTGCCAGCGATAGAATTCAAACCTCAAACGCAGGTGTGAAATTTCCCCGCAATGCAGTGAAAATTCACAGTGTCGCGAGGGTCTTCGTTCAAGCCTCTTCAAACCCTGAAGAAGTGCTGACAATTCTCGCTGTTTATGTAATTAAACAATTATTATCAATTATTTCCAATTGATTTTATGGTTACCGCAGTGCATGCCTGACAAAACAGGTCCAATTCACTATCCACCTGCAGAATACACCCCGGCGCTACACCTAATAATACCTTGTTTCGAGGTGATTATGTTCAACAATTACCCGATTTGAATCGCCGGGAGATGGTGTTGATCACCGTCGGTGACAGCCTTTGGTACGACTCTTAGAAAAAAAGAGGTCATGGTCGCAGTGAAATTTCACCTGATGCCATGTTTCGCATGATGGCCAGTCGGGATGCCGCTCATCTTGGACAGTGACTGACAGAAGACCGTGAAAGCAATTGGATTTTCAAATATTTGAAAATCCAATTCTAAAATAGTGGGATTAGATTTTATAAACTATTATTACTGTTCACAAAAATTTCCTAGATTTCTCGTATAAAATTCTTTCTGCCAATGCCTTCACTGCCTCGCAGGCGGTGCAGCTGTAGGATTCGTGAATATTCTGTTGATGATCCAAGCACGGCGGTGACTGCACGATGAACACGGAAAAGTCTGCCGTGCCGATGCCGTCGAAGCTGAAATGTGGATTGTCGCCCGAGGCGCAGACCTGGCAGTTGTTGGAACCGCTGGCACCGCTGCGGGAATAAGCGGCTGACCGCGGTTTTCGTTCGAAATTTATGTCATTAACGGCTTAAAGTACAGGTACAATATTCTGCAATTTACGATGTGCTGGCAAGAAGCGAATCAAAGGCAAATTCCTAAAACTAACATTGATTCAGGACAGTCGTTAGCAATAAATATTGCAAAAGCCTCACAATAATAATTTACGTTGCTTTTATCTTGCATTGAGTTCGTAATTCACATCGTTTGTACAATTTTAGATTAAGCATCAAGTTCGGAATAGAACATTGCAGCAAACATGTTGCAGTGGCTATGTAGCTCAGCTGGTTAGAGCGCGGCACTCATAATGCTGAGGTCGGTGGTTCGAGTCCACTCATAGCCACCATTTTCAAGCCGTGTCGTACTCCCAATTAATCTGTAGAGTTTGAACTGTTTCTTCTCGGAATTTTCTGACAAGAAATTGTTCAAAATTCGAAATAATCCAAACCCGTCCACGGCTGACAGCCTTTCTGTAGAGCGGCCTTGGCCACACCAACGACATTGGCCGAACGCAATCAGCAAAGGCGCGGGAGCATCGCCCATATCGCACGCTGGTGTTGTTCCGACAATCACACCACTTTCTCTCTGCCGCCGGCAGGTGATGCAGCAGCTACCACCGGCAGCGCACTTGATGCCCTGAACTGCCTTGCACTCGAACTCGGACTGACCCAACAACGACAGCGCGACAGCCAATGGTACAGGCGTGCGCTTCGCAACGAAATCACACGTCTGGCCCAGCAACAAAGACAACTGCCAGTGCTGATCATCGATGAAGCCCATCATCTGCGCCGCGAAGGACTCAGAACCGCGCATGCGCCTGCTGCTGATCGGGCCTGACCGAACTCAGAAGACGTCTGAACATCGGCATGTACCAATCCCTCAGCCAGTGACTGGTCATCCGACATCACTTCACCGCACTGAACTGCGACGAAACCGGACGCTACATGCAGCATCGGCTCTGCGTCGCCGGAACCGCCGCTCCACCTGGAATCTCTCTTCAACCCCTCAGAGCACTGTCAAAAACCCAAAATCAAGCCGCTAAAGCGCAATGTTCCCAGCCACACTGCCAGCTTAGAAACGGGCCGAAAATGTCGGAACAATGTGATCCATTGAACTATTTCGTTCCGATTTAACTTGAATACTCCCTTCAAATTATTCTGAAACTCAACACGCCGCATCGCAAATTCAATTTCTGCCGGTGCTCATCCGTGTCCTGAATTCCTTGAAGTCGTCTCGCTCGACCGACACTGCAATGGACAGGCCTACGACCAATCCCCAAAATGGTGCGCCTATGTTCCAAATCGTGATGTCGGAAACCGTAATCAATAAAGTTACGAGAGAACTTGTCTGAAACTTTCCGCTAAAAGCACTCACGAAAGATTTCTGCAGCACTGGCAGCAGGGCCAAACCTGCCAATACGGCCACAAAAGCGGTGGGAAGTTTCAAAATAATCCACGTTACCGCAAAGGCAAAGATACCGAAAATCACACTGAACGCACCAAAAAAAATTCCTGCTATGTATTGGCGCCTGCGTTCGCCACCGCTAACAAGCACTGCATTTGCCGGCCCTGTCACACACGCTGACACCGAACCAAAAACCGCATTCGCCAGTGATCCAATTCCACAGGCAGCCGTCAAGGAATTGACGGGTGGTTTGTGACCAGCATTCATCAATACGGCAAAACCTTGTCCATTTTGAGCGACCAATACCGTAATAGCAAGAGGAACAACCAGTTCAAATAGAGACTGCTGAGAGAATTGTGGAAAAAACAGAACGGGCCACGCAAACCAGCTCAGCCCTTCCTCTTCCATCTGAAAGCTGCCGGTCAGCAGCACCACGATCAAACCCGCAATCAGTGTCGCGATCACAGGCGGCACATGATCTCGCAGACCTGGAATCAGCAGAACCACAACATAAGCGATTGTCATTGCGCCTGCGAGCAGCGCGTCCTGTTCGAAAGCCAGCACCACGTCCAAACCGAACTGCAAAAAAATTCCAGCCACCATCGCCAGCACGACCGGCATAGGGGTAAATTCCAAGGCTTTGCGAACGCCGCCCGATAAACCGATCACGCCAATTAAAACTCCTGTGACCCAGTAAGCGCCAATGACTTCTGCGAAACTCAAATGATCCAAGGCAGAACCAAGCAAAACCGTGCCCGGAATCGTCCAGGCAAAACTGAGAGGCTGACGGAATGCCACAGAATACCAAAGGGTAAGAACTCCACCGGTTACACAGCCGGCGAAAATCCAAGATGCGATTTCGACTTCACTCAATCCACCCGCAACCCCCACAGAAATGATGATGGCGACGGGTCCGGTGAAAGAAAATAGTACGGCAACAATTGAATTAGCGATATAAATTCCGCCTATATCCTTGCAAAACTCACGTAATCTGAGAATAGGTCTGGGGATTGGTTCTAAAATCATGGCGACGGTTACCGAACACAGAAGGAATGAATATTTATTCTATCCATATTGAATCGCATTATCTTACTCATAAGGAGCGCAAATCATCGTGAGATTTTCAGATCTGACACGTCGTGTAGGTGGAAAAGGAGCTGACGCCTGGCAAATTCACTATACTGCCCAAGAGCGGCAACGACGTGGTGAAAGCGTCATCATTTTGTCGATTGGACAAGAAATGCTGGAAACTACGCCTCGGTTGATCATCGATTCTGCTTTTGACAGCCTAAATCGCGGCAGACATCACTACAGTGACATCGGCGGCGAACCTCAGCTGAGAAACGCACTGGCGAAGTTCGCTTCAGCCCAGATGGGCATTTCAATATCAACTTCGAACTGTGCGGTTTTCGCCGGAGCGCAAAACGCATTGTTTGCGGCTTCGCTCTGCACTTTAGAGGAAGGTGACGAAGCCATTATCATCGAACCGTACTACGCAACTTATCCGGCGACTTTTTCAGCCGGAGGGGCAGATGTAATTTCAGTTCCAACTCGCCCCGAAGATGATTTCATGCTCCGCGCAGAAGCTGTGCTAGAACGGATCACCGACAGAACGCGGTGCATCGTCATCAATTGTCCCCAAAATCCTGCAGGCGTAATTTATAGTAATGACTGTATAGACGCTTTAGTGGAGGTCTGTCAGAAACAGGACATATGGCTGATAAGTGATGAAGTTTATTCTTCGCTCGCCGCACCGAATGGATTCAGAAGCCCTGCTTCGATTCCAGGCGCGTTTGAACGTTGTATAACAGTCTCCAGCGTATCTAAATCTCATCGGATGACAGGCTGGCGAGTAGGCTGGATCATTGCTGACGAACCGCTCATCAGACACTTGTTCAACCTGTCCGTCTGCATGAGTTACGGATTGCCCATGTTCATTCAGGATGCGGCCGTGACTGCACTGGAACATTCGAAGGATGTTTCGGAGAAAATACGTCATGAGATTGATCGAAAAAGAACAATGGCAGTAGGTATTCTCAACCAAATCAATGGAATACAGGTTCGTGGTGCAAGAGTTGGAATGTTCGTCACCTTTGACGTTCGAAAGCTCGGCGTCAGTGCTACAGAATTTGCGTGGAAACTGCTTGATGATCATCAAGTCGCGGTATTGCCCTGCATTGCTTTTGGACGGAGCGGCGCTGGAATACTGCGAATGAATATTGGCGAATCGGTGTCAAATCTCGAAACGGCCTGTGCGTCCATAAACGACTTGGCCCGCACTTTCGCAGCTCGGACGAAGAATTGAATCTGCCATTTTGTCGATACGCTTTGAATTGATGGCCGCACACCAAATTATCCGTCGCTCGATGACTCTAGCTTCAGCGTCATTCAGCAAAGAATTAGAAAATTTTCGTTCGCAGGTTCGAGCTTTCATTCAGGCTTCTTTACCTGAAGACATCCGCCAAATGGTGGCGGATGAACAAATGGACCTACCACGTGAAGCACAGCAGCGCTGGCACAGGATTCTTCGAGATCAAGGTGGATGGTGCTGCCCTTCGTGGCCGGCGGATTACGGCGGACCCGGCTGGGACGACGCACAGCAGTACATATTTGAGCAGGAACTGTCTCTTAATGAGGCGCCCCGTCTCATGATTTATGGCGTAGGCATGCTGGGACCGACTTTGTTTGAGTACGGAAGCGCTTGGCAAAAACAACGATTTCTGCCGGATATTTTCAATGGAGACACGTTTTGGTGTCAGGGATTTTCCGAACCGAATTCTGGTTCTGATCTGGCGTCTCTTGGATGTAAGGCACAGCTTGATGGCAACGAATACGTCGTTAACGGTTCAAAAATCTGGACGAGTGAAGCGCATATTGCAGACTGGATATTCGGCTTGTTCAGAACCAGCTCAGAAGGGCGAAAACAACTCGGCATTACTTTTTTGCTGATCAGTTTGTCCACGCCCGGCATAACGGTCGAGCCTCTCCTGCTGTTTGAAGGAACACACGAAGTCAACCAAGTGTTCTTTGACAATGTTCGCGTGCCGAAGTCACATCAGGTCGGCGCCCAAGGCGAAGGATGGACGATTGGCAAATACCTTCTCGGGCTTGAACGGTTTGGAACTGCCGAAGTTTCTCGCACAAAAGCGAGTTTGGAACGTTTGAGGCAAATTGCTTACGCTGAAATACCCGGAGGAACCCGACTGATCGATGATGTGACTTTTGCAAATCGCTTTTTTCAACTGGAAACTTCGCTGCATGCCTTGGAAATGACCGAACGCAGATTCCTGTTAGGAGATGATGGAAGCGAATCACTCGGTGCAGAAGCTTCGATTCTCAAGGTGCGAGGAACGGAAATCCAAAGTGATGTATTTCGATTGACTGCTGAAGCAGGGGCTCATTTCGCACCAATTGACCTGCCGCGCAATATTGATGACGGTCAAGCCAATCTGCCTTATACAACGGGCAGTGAAGCGAGAAATTATTTCAACTACAGAAAAACGCCGATTTATTCAGGTTCCAATGAAATTCAGCGCAATATCGTAGCCAAGGCGAAATTGGGGCTTTAGCTGATGTCGGACTCCGAACTACGAGAGCAGCTGCTTCTGCTTGAAGATGTTGCAAGAAGATTTTTAGGTGACTGCTATACATTCGACCAGCGGCGTCTCATCATCGACAGGCACCCTGGTTATTCTTTGGAACAATGGCGGACCATGGCCGAGCTCGGTTGGATGAAGCTTCCGATCGGCACCAGTTATGATGGACTCGGATGCAGAGCTGAATTTGTGGCAGCCCTGTTTAAAGAGTTTGGCAGATCACTTTGTCTGAATCCATATTTGATCAGTGTTGGAGTTGCTTCAAGAATTCTCGAGTGGGCAGCTTCAGAGCCTATGAAAACAAACCTGCTGGAAGGCATCGGAAATGGCACGGAAATCGTGTCGTGCGCATTCTATGAAGCTCAATCCCGCTATGAACTTGACAACGTACTGACGACCGCCGTTCCAACGAATGACGGTTATGAGCTCAATGGAGCGAAAGTCGCCATTTTGTATGGAATCGCTGCAACACAGCTCCTCGTTTTGGCTAGAACATCGGGACATTCCACAGATTCAGATGGATTGTCCCTATTTTTGGTGCCGACACGTCAGCGAGGTGTCAGGTTAAAACACTACAGCGCCCACGACGGAGGTCGTATTTCCCTGCTGAGCTTAAACCAAGTCCAAATCTCATCGCAACGCCTCGTCGGCAGCGCTGACCGCGCGCTGTCCTGCGTTCAGCGAGCGATCAACTACGGCAGCGCTTTGGCATGTGCTGAAATGGCGGGAATCATGGAAACCATTTTAGAACTTACATTAACCCATATCAAAACCCGTACGCAGTTCGGAAAAACCATCGGTTCCTTTCAAGCGGTTCAACATCGGGCAGTGGATATGTACATGCGCTGTGAACTCGCAAATTCGATGAGCTCAGAAGCCGCCCGCGCCGTTGAAGAGCTGGAGTTTCCACAGCAGAATTTAGTTGTTTCAGCAGCGAAATTCGAAATTGGCAATGCCGCAGTATTAAATGCTGAGGAAGGCATCCAGCTGCATGGAGCAATGGGGATGATGGATGAAATGCCAATTGGTCATTGCCTGAAACGAATATTTTCCTTGAACCTGATGTTTGGTGACCCGGATCATCACTTAAATAGTTACCGCAGACTAAGCCTTGAGCAACGCGTCAATTGATAGAACGATCAGGTCATACAATCTGTACGATTGCGACAAAATACTGAAAACTTAAAACTTATGAAATACGAAAACATACTTGAGACAATTGGCCGCACGCCGGTGGTACGCTTGAACAAATCGGGGGCTCCGGCTGACGTTCAGGTCTGGGTAAAACTCGAATACTTTAATCCTGCCGGCTCGGTAAAGGACCGACCTGCCTTAAACATGATTGTTGATGCGGAACAGCGGGGAACCTTGAAACCAGGTGACACCATCATTGAGCCTACATCCGGCAACACAGGAATCGGGCTGGCCATGGTAGCGGCAGCCAAAGGCTATCGATCTGTCTTCACGATGGCCGAAGACATGAGCGAGGAGCGCAAAATTATTTTGAGAGCCTTTGGCGCTGAAATCGTTTTGACTCCGGCCCAATACGGAACGGTTGGCGCAATCGAGCGCGCTCAGGAGCTGGCAAAAACCAAAGGCTACTTTTTTGTCGGTCAGCACTTCAATCCTGCAAACCCAGAATCACACCGCGCCACTGCGGACGAAATTTGGGAAGATTTCGGGTCCGGCTTGGATTTCCTGATTTGTACAACGGGTACCGGCGGCACCATTTCAGGCTTGAGACAGTATCTTAAGGACCGCAATCCCAAGTTAAAGATCATCGCGACTGAACCTGCCGATTCACCCATTCTTTCCAAAGGCATCGCGTGCAAGCACAAAATTATGGGAACGGCCCCTGGATTCATACCCGACGTGCTGGACATGGATTCATTCGATGAAATCATCTCCATCACAACAGAAGAAGCCTATTCTACGACGCGTTACCTCGCTGAATCGGAAGGAATTTTTGTTGGTATTTCGTCAGGTGCTGCAACCTGTGGAATGCTGAAAGTCGCTCAGCGGGAAGGAGCGCAGGGCAGTACCATCCTAGCGGTTTTGCCCGATACTGGTGAACGATATTTAAGCATTGACCTGTGGCAGTAAGCCGACCAATTCACTGATCGACAAGTCTTGATATGGCAAAAAAATATCAGGAATAATGATGGATTATTGGATTGAACTTCAATGATGGAAATTAAGCGAATTCGCGTAAATTAAATCCGTCCCGAATTATGAAGGTGAATCTCGGCACAAGGAGTGGAATCGGCTCAATCACTCTGCAGATTGCAATAACGTAATTGATTCGTCAACTTGGAAGGTTTATCAGGCAGCTGCCATTCAACGAACCTACGGACTTCGAGAACTTCTGCCACAGCATGGGATTCTTGTAGATTGACAGTCGAATGATTCCTGCTTTTGGAGTAACCCTAATCTGAAAATAGGAATGACCGTATAGAAAAAAGCCTTGTACGATTAAAGTGTTAAACATATCTTCAGGATCACCCAATGGGCGATGTCTGAACCAACCAAAAAAAATTCAAGGCTTATGAACTTTCTACCCTGCAAAGCAGCTGACAGCAACCGCGGCTACCGGCCAAGCATTCTCTTCAGCGTCTTCATCCGTCCAAATACTACACTATGAAAATAACATTAGGATTTGGTGGGAAATAACAAGCAATAGCTCATTGACACTTGGAATCAGCTTAGGCCGTCAATTTGCCCCGTTGGCAATTACAATAAGAATGATTGAATTAATCGACCCTGAAAATTTAGAATAATTGTAACTACTCACCCCCCGAAGCGGGTAGGGAATTTTTAGTAAATCTGACTGAGAATGATTTTACTTGGAGTGGTCGAGCATTTGCACCGCATTGCCGTTGAGTGCGATTTGCACCGCGGCAAGCGAGCTGTAGCCTTGGTAGGACATCGACTGCAGGTAGCTGGAGATGCGACAGTAAGCTTGGGCGTGATCGAAGTTTCGGAAGGTTCCTGAGACCTTCTGTTTGACTTTCGCCATTCGCAAGTCGCGCTCGGCTCGGTTGTTGCTGAACGGCACCTCGCTTTGGCGGGCGAAACGAAGGATTTCAGTTTCATAGGTTTTGAACGCATCAAGCAGCAGTTCTGCCTCGGATTTGGGGATGCGGCCTTTTTTACCTTTGCGCGGCGGTCGTTGTGGCAACTCTGCTCTGCCTTCGGCGAGGATCGCGCGGTAGCGCGCTTACCTCCTCAAAGCGCGTTTCGCTGAGTTTTTTGGCATCGGCATCGGCCACTTCCCAACAGGTATCAAGCAGCAGTCGGCGCATGTTTTGCGCCCACTTGTGGCGGTGCGCTTTTTCGATGTGTTTGAGATTTCGCAAAAGATGAGGGCCACACAAGGCATGGTCGACATTGTCATATTTGAAATACGTCGCCCAGCGGTCATGCACCAGCACCGGCTTTTTCGCATCGTCGTCATCGCCGCTGCCACGCGCGCCCATGCGCGGAATGATGTTGATCGAATTCACGGCTTTCGCACCGCGCTTTGGATGGCACTTTTTAACCACGAGGTCGGCAGACGAGCAGATGTGGATCCAGTGGTTTTTGCGGTTCACCCGGATCGAGGTTTCATCCGCATGCAGCACCGGCATCTCCAGCAGCCGTTCAATGGCCGCCGGTTCCCAGTCGGCCAGAGTTTGATGCAGGCGCCGCACCCATTTCACAAGCGTCGCTTCGGAAATCTGACGTCCGCACATCATCTTGAGCAGCTGCGCGGTGCGCTTGAGCGGCACCATCTGCGAAATCATCAGGTCGGTGGCCAAAGCGATGATGCCGTTGCCGTACTGAAGCGGTCCGGGCATGTTTTCGGGAAAAGCTCCGCGGTTGACCTTGCTGCACTTCGGACAGCGCTTGATCTCCGCGTCAATGCGAGTCTCCTTGGTCACGAATTCAATATCAACCAGCACTCGGCGCTGGCAGTCTTCACTAGCTGTCTCGGAGAGGTCTTCGCCACAGCCGCTGCATTCACAAACGGGCGAGGTCTGCTGTTGAACTTCGCGGCGCACCTTCTCGTATTGGCCGCGTTCAGGCTTCGGCCCTTTGCGTTTGGACCCTTTTCGAGACGCTGCGGTTTTGTCAAACGGCGTCAGCGAACTGGGCAGGTCGGAGGTTTGCGAGGTTTTCTTGGTTTTTTTCTCCAGCAGCAACAGCACCAGCATCTGCAGCATGGACAAAAGCGTTTCGAACAGCGCCGCCACCGCCGGCGTCACTTCGCCGCTGGCTTGAAGCGCCGCGAACTGCGTCCGCTGCTCGGCCATCATTTCGTTGAGCGATTGCCGGCTGACCTTCGCCATCGGCTATTCGGCCTCCATCGGATACTCGCAGCGCAACTGACCCATGGCACACGCGTCAATTTCAATGCCGATGCTGCACTGCGCTGCCGGCTTGCGCTTCATGATGTCACCACCGCCCAGATGCGATTCGATGTAATCGCACTGAGGTGGCATCCGCGCGATGATGACCTGGCACTGCCCGACCGTGGCTTTGCATCCGAAATTTGCGTTGTCCATCTAAAATTGGTGTGTATTCAATCATGCCCACACCATAGACTATCGACTACGTAATGTCAAGGGGCGAGTAAAACGTTCTGCCGCAGACCAATACAATCAGCTCACGATGCCTCTGCCCATTTGTATCTTCAACGGCAATGTTAGCCGCTCAAGAATTAATCAGAGGGGGTAAGTAGTTACGAATAATTTTAAGTGCCTGTAAAGAAGCAGCTAACGGTGGTTTAACTCCACATAGCATTAGGTCGAGTTCTGCACCCTGCTACATTTTCTGACTTGCTGATACCATACGGGAGATATTGTGGAAATTCCACAACGCAAGATTATCTGGATAGTGTTTATGAATATCTACAGACGTACACCACCGGGCTAGAAAAAACAACGAAATATCTACACAATCGATTTGTTTTCAATTAGAGCGGAGATATTTGGACGAAAACTAATATGAAGAATTTACCAGTGCTTTTTGAAATATAGAAGTATCTATCTTTAGGCAGACTTCCACGCAAATGGGATGAGATTGATTTCATCCTCTCGGCTTCGGGCTTGAGCAATGTCGTAGCTGTTCTGCATCCTCATCAGTGTTTCCATAGACACCCCGAACACTTTTTCAATTCTGAGAGCTAACTCAGACGAAAGCGGGATTTGTTCGTTAAGCAAAGTAGTAAGCTCGGAATGCGATACTTCTAACAACCTAGCCGCTTTAGCTGTTGACAAACTAAGAGCTTCAACAATTTCAAACTTCACGAATTCTCCGGGATGCGGCGGATTTTTTAAGCGAATTCCACGCGATTCACTCATGGGAACTTCCTCCTAGTGGTAATTTTCATAATTCAGATCAATGATTTCATTCTCAGTGAAGTCAATTCGAAACGTAATTCGCCAATTTCTCGTAATCGATAAACTCCATGTTCCTCGGCGACTACCTGTGAGTTGATGTACTCTCCACATAGGGATCGTGTACAACTCATATTCCGATTCCATATCTTGGAGAAATGCCAATACTCGCAATAGCTTTCTCGCTGATGCAGGCTGAATGCCTGCGGTACTACCAGTTTCAATAAATCGGCCAAGCCCTTTATGCACTACATTCCTTATTTTCATGTTACAGACAGTTCAATCTGTCCGTCGTAGTAGCACATATACTGATTTAATATTAGATGACATGTGGAAAAGTCACATTAAAATAAACCAACTAAGGTATCACCAAGTTTAAACTGAGTTCATTAATTTATCCGGCGATTTACTAACACCTGGGTTGCAAACACAATTATTGGAAAGGACAATCTATACAATGTTATAGCAAGGACCTTCTGTGCCTGCTGTAAAATTGCTTTTGGTAGTCATCTGATTTCAGCGCGATAAATTTGAGAGAGTGGAACAACCTGCACTCTGTCTTTCCGACCGTAAATAAACATGTATTTGGAATTTGCTCCGATTGATTTTGAGTTGTTATGCGTAAATGACCTTTGGTGTGAAATAATCTGATATACCTGCTTCGTTTGCTCCGACTCTATATGGGCAGTTCAAGTATTAGCCCCCATTTACATACTTCCGACAAAGACTGATACAGCCAACGATACAAGATACACAGATATGAGTTATTGAAATAGTGATTAACCAAACGTCCCAGAGCTGCTTAAATGACAATAAGTAAATAAATTACCAATGTATATCTTGCCCAAGTAAGGTTGCTACTCTGTCCCAAGCATAATACGCTGCTATTAATCCGCACGCACTCAGAGTGTAACAAAATATTTCACGATATCGATGTTTATTTTGTTACTCTCTCCCTTTCGTAATTTGTTTTTATCGATTCCCGTCTGTATCCATAGACAAATTCTGCAATGTACCCTAGTAGAGAAAATAGCACGAGACGAATTGGTTGGAGGCTTGAAGCAAGATAATCACCAACAGAAAAGAAATGAGTTGGATTAATACCAAAATGCTTATAGACAATTGACGTGTATAGATAACCGGCGGAAACTAGTGTTGCGGATACTAAAGGAATGACCATCGCGATATCTTTCAAACGGAGATTAATTTTATAACCTCTGGAATCGTTCCATTGGCGATGTATTGACTTTTTTCTTTTTCGAATCTTGCGATGCAGTTTCAAAATATCTGCATTCAATAGCGGATTTATGTCACTTTGGAAAACATGCCGAAAATTTTGTTCAATATCAGTATGGTCTACTTCAGACGTTGTATACCAATGTGAAATACGAAACTCCAATTCCCGAAGGGGGATGCTATCATCATCGTTACAAAGCCAGTGAAAATAATGGGATTCTGGATTTGATTCCGCACAATTTCCAGAACTCAATCTCCAATCATAGAAACTTTCGACTGACTCCGTTAGCTCTTTCCTAATTGTCTCGATAACTTCGTCAAGAGGGGAAGTCTTTTTCTAGACCCTTTTAGTACTGAAGTTGAATGGCAGACTGTAGAATAAGATAGCAGGATACGAAGCTCTTGATACATGGTTGCTGTTTCCCGTTTACGCAATATCAAGAATGCTTCCGAGATCAAAAAAAACGACGAAATTTCCCCGCGTTGGGTTACAAAATTAAACAAAGTCTATGGAGATGAGAGTTGGCGGGATCTTTATAGCGAAAGTCCTCAGGTAAATCTTTTCGGAGAAATTGAACTTGGGCGTGAACCTGGTGTAGACGGATTGATCCGAATTTACAAAAATAAGCTCAAATCGTTGCTTGGGGATAGGTTTCTTGATCAACGTCGACTTTTGAAGAATTCTAATAATTCTACGCTGTTTGCATTCATGTTTTTTGTTGGTAATTCCGCGGGTATCACATCTGCGAAAAGGATTGCAAAGCACATCTTAGATCATTTATGACCATGCCAACGAAATCCTTGATTGAGTGGACTGAGGTCACGTGGAACCCTGTTACTGGATGCACAAAAGTTAGTCATGGCTGTAAGAATTGTTAGGCTGAACGAATGTCTCGCAGACTACACGCAATGGGAGTCAATAAATATAGAAACGCTTTCTCTCTTACCATTCACGAATCTGTTTTAGAAGATCCAACAAAATGGTCTAAGCCTCGATTGGTGTTTGTTCACTCAATGTCCGACTTATTTGATGAATCAGTCCCTGAGTGGTTCATTGAAGCGGTTTTTGACGTTATGAACCAAGCATCCCAACACACTTTTCAAGTACTAACCAGTGTCTGCCAGAAAACGTTTAATACAATGATAATAATCATTAATCATGTCATTCTAACAAGTGAAGATTTTGCTGGTTTGTGGCATTTGGCAGCGAAATTCGCCTTTGAACCCGTTAATCCGCCAAAATCGAAATTTCTTCGTTTGAAAATATCGCATGATTGTTATTTATTATCAATGTGATGTATAGTTTTTGGATGAATACTAACTAAACGGCCTGCTCGTGTTATTAAAATGAATAGGCAAATTTACTGGTCGCCGAATATCTGGTTTGGTGTAAGTATTGACTCCGAGAGATGGATCGAACGATTGGGTCTTCTCAAGGAATTAAGTGCCCAAACGAAGTTTTTATCACTCGAACCTTTGTTGGGACCATTGCCCAGTTTACAGCTTCAAGGTATAGACTGTGTAATAGTAGGAGGGGAATCTGGACCAAAAGCTAGACCTATAAAAGTCGAATGGGTTAGAGAAATCCGGGACAACTGCGTAAACAACAAAGTGCCAATTTTCTTCAAACAGTGGGGCGGAGTTTTCAAGAAGCGAACGGGACGTTTACTGGATAACCGAACATGGGATGAGATGCCGGTGCGCTTACAAAATAGCTAACGAATATTCGCAAATTTATAATTTTTCGCAATTCTTAGACAATTTGCTAATGCAATAATCAGTTGGAACAGAGTTCAGAGATTGCCAAGTTGTCGCAAATACTTCAGTGTAAACACTGGAAATTAGATGAAAAGGAGCAAGTGCGGTTTCGATAAATGGTTAATCTCAGTTAGGCACTTCATTAATGGGGATTTCGAGTACTAAACTGGGGAATGACATTGCACTACAGTAAAAGAAACGCTTGGTTTGTTGAGCCTCGAATGCTAAGACAATTCAATTATCCGGTTGGTCTTACTCGAATGCTGGAAATACACTTGAATAGGGGCTCACATAAAGTGCTTATGTCTGCATTCCGTAGCTAAAACGTTACAATCACTGGTTAAATCCGCGTCAATCTCAGCCAATAGCACCATCATCAGGCATTGTCCAACGCTGAAACCGGATAAACGAATGGTCCTGCATCGAATGCGAAATGTATGGATAAATATTATCAGTAATTTTTCCTAATTCAAGTCGAAGTTGACGAAACCTATCTAGGTGGAAAAGAGAAGCATAAGCACAAATTCATATAATGAAATGCAGGTCGAGGGCAATTACATTACCCAGCTAAGGGATCTGCAGATTCGTTTCACAATCAACGGACTGTCAGAATCAACTTTCCCTAAGATTACTTACAACGCCCAGATTACTTGCGACCTAACCAAGACTCGTGACACACTCATACCCAAGATCCTCTCCCGGCAACTTCGTTTGCAGATCGAAGAAATGGAAGCAGTGATGTGATTAGATCGTGCACTACAACTGAGTTTGAGGACAACCACGTCTGCGTATCTTGGCGTGGCCAGTCATTTTCGGATAGTAACGACTTTTCAGAATTTCTCCAGACACAAGTTCGTTCACGTCTTGATGATAGAGAAGGAGTGGAAGATTTGCATAGTCATCTTCACGGCTTGGATCTTACCGGTATGGGAAGGGAAAGTCTAGAAGCTGTACTAGCAGCGGAAGTTCTTGAAGAGCGGGATTGGGCTGGTGGCGAAGCATTTGCTGAAGCTTATCTGATGGAGACGAGGGGCATAATATTCCCGTGGAACATGGAACGCGACAAACGAAATCCTTTTGGTTCGTTACCAGGGCCTGACCTTGTTGGTTTTGTGGCGGAAAATTCTGGCTATCGTTTCGCTCTATGAGAAGTAAAGACATCCTCCGAAGAGACTTACCCGCCTCAAATCATGTCGGTTCGGTCAGGACACATGGGCCACCAAATTGACCGGCTAGCCCACGACATCACGACAATTTACCAACTTATCAAATGGCTGCACCCACGAGTCAGATGTGGACCGCATCAGGCAGCATTTGATCGTTCATGCACTAACTATTTCAATTCAGTGAAAAAATCAGTAGCGATTTTCGGCGTCCTGATTCGTGATACGCAACCGAATGAAGGCGATCTTCTTGCCCGGGGAAGAACATTGAGAGGCGAACTTGCCTCCACGACTCAATGCGATCTTGTCGCACTCTACCTTCCCTGCTGGCAGTTGGATCAGCTTGTTCCCTCAAATCGGCAAGGAGGTGACTCATGAATCACTGGTTGCTAGATGTGATTGAAGATCGCCGCCGCGCCGCGTTGAAAGCCTCCAACAAGGCAGAAGTCTACCGTGAACTGCTTTCGACCGACGCGGAGCTGGATCTCGACTTGATCCGCGACATGGCCGATGCACTGGAGTTGGCGTCCCTTGACCTTATTCTTGAGCGATTTGAAGAAAATGAAGACAAAGAAAAACTGCTTCGCTTTGCAGCATGTGATGCCTTTCAGCTCTTCAAGACGCTATTTACTTCGGAGAACCCTCCTCTAGAACAAGGTAAGACGCTATTGCGTGCATCATGCCTTGCCGTTCTAGGTGATCGCGGTACCGACGCTACACGCTGGCTTCGGGCATTGGAAAACACAGGGGATTGGCCTGATCTTCCGATAAACTCAGAAAATTGGAGTGAACGTACTTGGGCGACACTCATCGACGTGTGGCTGCGTTTGATCCGCAAGCGAGGATGGATTGATCGAGACCTCGTACTCGAACGGGTTGAGGATCTGCGCAACAGTCAGAAAAAGTTCGAAAAAGACTATCTCAATGGGGTGTCTGCTCAGTCGGCTAAGGCTGCTGCTTTGGAACTCATTGGTCTTTACCATCTGGCAAAGGCGGCGGACATTCTAGCTCATTTCATTACCGACGGAGTTGTAGAAGGCAATCATCAGGTTCAACAACTCCTCGACACCCATTTTGACCGAGCTCATGCCGCATGCGAATCGGCCCGCCTAATTGAGCTGGAGCCCACGACGCGATTGCTTGCAGCCGCTTCTACTCAACTCGTCAAAAATTCGATCTGGACGGTGACACGGGCGGTAAACTCAAGGGTGACACAGTTTGTTCAGACGCTGGTTTCCCGCGGCCGAGGGGAAAAAGCGATATTCGACTTCCTGCCGCCCCAACGCCGAACCCTTGCAGAGAGGGGACTCCTCGGATCAAGCCGTCGCGCCGTAGTCGTGAGTCTTCCTACATCCAGCGGCAAGACTTTGATTGCTCAGTTCCGCATTCTTCAGGCACTCAACCAGTTTGACGATAAGGACAACGAAGGATGGGTGGCTTACTTGACTCCTACCCAGGAGCTAGTGAATCAAGTAGCTCGACAATTACGTAGGGATTTCCAGCCATTGGGCGTAGTCGTTGAACGGGTTAGTCCTGCTCTCGAGGTAGATGGGGTTGAAAGGGGGCTGTTGACGGAGACCGAACTAGACGCAAAGGTTAGAGTCTTGGCGACTACCCCGGAAAAACTAGACCTGATGCTCCGCCAAGGCTGGGAAAAAAAGATCGGCAGACCGCTGACGCTGGTAATTGTGGATGAAGCGCACAACCTTCAAAGTCCGCGTAGAGGACTCACTCTGGAACTTCTCCTGGCAACCATCAACCAAGAGTGCGAATACGCGCAGTTCCTGCTCCTCACACTCTTCATCGCAAACGCTCGTGAGGTTGCTCGGTGGTTGGGTGGACAAAACTCGAAAGACATTAGCCTTCCCTTAGACTGGCAACCGAATGCTCGTGCGATTGGGGTGGTCCAGACCGTACGAGAAGAACCCTTGAATAAACGCAGTTACGATTACACACTGGAGTTTGATACCGTTCACACGACGCGAAATACAATCGATCTAGACGAACACGTGCGGTTTCCAAAGGCTGTTGAGATTGCAAAGACGTTTTCCCAAGTCAATAAACAGGGCTCAATCGCAGCGGTTACAGCTCAACATTTAAAGTCTCGGGGACCAGTAATTCTAATGCACGCAAGACCGGACTGGGTTTGGTCATTGGCAGATAAACTCAAGATTGCCAGGAACAAAAGGGCTTCGGTTCATGCAGATATTGAGCTTGTCCAAAAGTATTTGGCACTCGAAATGGGGGATACTTTCCCACTTATCGAGCTTCTCTCTTATGGCATTGGTGTTCACCATTCAGGGCTTCCCGAAGAAGTAAGGATTCTGATTGAGTGGTTATTTGAGGCTTCACATCTAGATTTTTTGGTTGCAACAACTACTGTTGCTCAAGTGGTTAACTTTCCCGTGAGCGGTGTCGTTATGGCCTCGCATCAGTATTTTTCGTCCAACAGCCCACCCGAAGAAATGCCGCCCGAGGATTTCTAGAACATCGCAGGACGAGCAGGCAGAATTTCTCAAGATCAACTTGGAATTATTGCGTTAGCCGCGGACAACGCAAATAAGGCCAGAGCGTTACGAACCTATGTCAACAAGAACACGGGAGACCTTAATTCAGCCCTCATTCAAATGGCAATCGATGCTGCTGCAGATTTGGATGACCTCGGAAAGATTGTATACCGCAAGCCAGAATGGTCCTGTTTTCTGCAGTATCTTGCCCATACGTATTCGCAAATGAGAGAACCCGCTACATTTTTTCAGCAGATTGAGCAGGTTTTAAGAGGAACGCTTGGGTTCGAAAAACTGAGACTGCGCAACAGCCAAATCGCACGTCAACTTCTGGTCGGCATCGAAAACTATGCTCGGTTTCTTCAGGAACCTGGACGACCAATTAAGCTGGTCGATAGTACTGGCTTCTCGGTCAATAGCATCATCACGATTTTGTCAAATAAAGGATCTATTGGTCAAAATTCCTGGAATTCCAAGACGCTTTTCGAGAACAAAGACCAGACCCTTCGCGACATGATGGGGGTATTGTTACTCGTTCCTGAACTCCGGGACAACTTGGAGGCGGCAACCGGAGGCAAAGGTAAAGATGGCAATAAACTCGCCGGCATAGTCAAAGACTGGGTCGGTGGTAAATCGTTACCTGAAATTGCAGCCATTCACTTCCAACACGATGGTGACACTCCTGTAACAGCGATTACCCGATGCGGTCAGAATCTCTTTGGGAAATTGACTCAAACTGCCTCGTGGGGACTCGGAGCACTGCTTTCTATTACTGCTTCGGGTCTTCCAGATGAAGAATTCAAGCGACTTAGTAATCTTCCATCCCGCGTCTTTTATGGAGTCAACTCCGATGAGGCAATTACGATGAGGCTGCTGGGCGTTCCAAGAACGGTCGCTGTGCCTTTGGCATGCCATTTTGGCGAGACTATTAACCAGCCACTGCCGAAGCTCAGAGAAAACTTGATCAATCTAGCGGAGCCAGATTGGAAAACTGCCGTCGGTGAAAATGGTTCAGTTTATCGCCGAGTTTGGCGAATATTTGAAGGTGTCGAGGACGCATGAATATCTTGAATGACTCGTCACTAAATTTTCATAATTTGAGTAAAGACAAGTTGAACAGAGTATATAAAGAGCAAATTCCCTTAAGCCCAAGTTCCAGCCGGGATGACTGAATAAGTGCATGATCTGATTAAGAATACCAGAGAATATGAGTTCCCGCTACTGGGCAGGATCAGAGGATATTGAATTTCACGTCTAAAATATCAAATGCCTTTTGCTGATAATCGGTCGGTTGATTAAACAGCCAGAATTCTGAATCTTTCCTCTTCAGTGGACGAATCCGATTCCTGCACAGCGTTGCAAGGTCCTGCATCAAAGTCTGAAAACTGTGTACCGGCTCGCCGGCCGCATTGAGCTTAGTCTTTTGTTTTCGATACGCAGACGGGGATTTTCTCGCCGGCTTGACATCCAGTCGCTTTACACACTCATCATCAAACAGTAGTGGCGCGAGTTTCTTACGCATCTCAAACTCGACATAGTACGCCAGCATGCAAAGCAGAAGATGCGAACGCACCCGGCGTTCGCGGCGATGATAAATCGGACGCACCTTCAAGTCGACGGTCTTCATTGACCGAAACGCCCGCTCAACTTTTGACAGACGCTTGTAGCTGTCAAGCACCTCTTCGGTGCTCAGTTTATCCGCGCTGACACTGGTGCGAATCACGTAAAACCCATCAAGCGCAGCCTCGCGGTCAATGCTTTGCTGATTGCGCTGATAACTGAATCGTTCAGGTCCCACCTCAATGTGAAAATGTTTGCGCATCTTGTGTTTGTCCAACGCCCGCGTTGCCCGACGAACAATCGCACTTTGCTTTTTCAACCGATACTTGTCCCTTTTGGTTGCCGAAACAATTTCATCCAGCAAGCTCTCGGTCGCTTGCAGCAACTGTGCACGGGTGGATTTGCGCTTGTCTGCCAATAACGGATTGCGACACACCACCAGCCGCTCACCAGGATATAACCGCTCACAGCGGATCTCCCCCAGGCTACGCTCATCAAACAAACTTGGCTGCAATGCGCCATCGTCTACAAGTTGTTGAATGGATACTGATTTCAGTGTCGTAATCCAATCATACTGCGCCGGTTTCAGATCCTCCTCAATGCGTGCCGCAGTCAACATGCCCCGATCCCCGACCATCACAATCTGATTGAGTGCGAAACGCGCCTTGAGCTTGTTCACCTGTGACATGACGGTTTGTGGATCAGAGGTATTGCCGGCAAACGCCTCAATGGCAACAGGCCGTCCATCGGCATCGCATAAAAGACCAAACTCAATTTGCTTGACCCCTCTTTTTTTATCCCGTGAATAGCCGAATTGTGCCAACTCACACTTCTCGCCGCACACCCAGGTCGAGGTCAGATCGTACATCACCACTGAGCCGTCCTGGAGATGTCTGCGTGCGAGTTTGTTTTCAATCTTGCTGGCATTCAAGCAGCCAGTCCATCGCTGCATAAAGATCATTCCAGTCAGCCTTGGTGACACCGAGACATTCACCTAGGGTGTCGGATGCGATGTCTTCGCAGAAACCTCGGCTGGTTGCAAGTTTGGAACGAGGCGCGATGATTCTTGCGACAATCATCGCCAGGCACAGTTGGCGCTGGCGTGAGGGCTTTGAGTCGATCAAGCGATCAAGGCCGAGATTTTTGAGCGTACCGAGCACGGCAGCGACATGGCCGTGTGGGATCGAGCGGGTGATGTCGAACAGTTCGGGTACAGGGTGGGAGGAATTTTTAAGTTCTGCGCGGATCATTGCGATCAGAAACGGTGGCAGTTTTGACAGGTTGGCAAGTGTTCTTTTCTTGCATTTTCCGTCTTGCCAGTAGGACTCTCGCACGAGAATGGCGGGCGGGGATTTTCTGTTTTTGATGGTTTCTACATACATGGGTAATCGTTGTATTCAATCAATTAATGAGAATAATAACTAATTTACATGGGTAGGATTAAATGCTAAAAAAATCGCAATTACTGCGATAAATCAAGTATTTACGTCACTTTTTACGCTAAAATCCTCTGGAACTTGGGGTTAACCACAAAATTTTCACATTGGAGTTATGAAGAAGAATATCGATTATTTGTACGGTTGGTTACAAGGCATAATGATTTATATTTTATGCACTACGGTGATGAGATGATACTGAAACAAGTAATAGTTGGATTAAATTCTTCCGTTCTCCGTTCCGAGATAGAACAATCAATAGGTAACAAATGCGAGGTTGAAATTTTTAAAGTTCGCAAAGATTATTGTGAATTCAAAATGGTGCGCGATGAAAACTTTTGAGTCTATTCCACTAAACAGATTTTGGGCATTTTAATTCTACGGTGTGATGGACAAGAGTTCATCTAACTATCTGCTATGAAGATATGGATGTTAGAAGTTCACAAGAGTCTGAATCCGCACATTCTGCTGAAATTAATAAGTAGATGAAAATATGGATTTATTTAATCCTTTTAGTTCAACGAAACACGAAAATCGTTTAACTTGGTCATTTCTGACCATGCTTAAGTACGACATGTATCTGCAGAAGTACATCTACGATACGGTGACCACACAGCTCCCTCAGTTACCAGCAATTTACAACACTTGGGAACCTGCACATATTTCAACGCAGACAAAAATGATCGGTGAATCAACTCAACAACTTGTTTCTGTGCTTCTTACAGATGAGAAAATTCACGATAAGATAGAAATCAAGTGGGAAGAGCGCAATGCAATATACGACGGAGTCATTGAGTATTCCAACGGGTTAACTTTGATCGTTGAAAACAAACTAGATCATGAAAAAGTATGGAAGGAACAGCTATCCCCGAGTCGTAATGCCTTATCTAGCACCCGTAGGGAAAATGTTTTGTTACACCAATTCGTAAAATGTTTGGTTTGGCCAGATGTCTTGGAAGCTGTTCTTAAATATTCAAATTCAGAAATTGCATCATTTGGAAACCGCAATATTGCTCGTGATTTTCTATCATTTACTGAAAAACACCATCCGAATTTGACACCTTATCGAACCTATATTCTTTGTGGAAATAGAGAAAGTGCACTTATAAGACGAACAGTGCGTTTGGTCGACACATTAGCTTCTAAATCAGGGTTGAGCGTACACGACCAATCCAAGAATTGCTTAGAACATCTCGATTGTATTGCCAGGTTAATTGAATTTAAAATAATCATCAACTCCAATAAGAACACTTGGAAACTTAGAATCAATTTGTGGCCAGCAAGCACCTCTTCTCAGGCAGACAGATTCCGCGAAGTATTGAATCGAGCTGAATTTATAAATTTGGATGAAAGTGAGTGGATCGTTACGCCAAATCTTAATTTTTCCTTTCAAGGAACAAAATTGTACTGGGCTACAACCGACTGGAACTCCCAGAGTTATTTGGAATACTTCTTTGGTCAGGAAAGACGTTATGGACGAAAGTATTCTAGAGAAATGGAAGAATTACTGGAACAGTGGAGTGAAAATGGTTTAATTCGGTGCGAGGATACATTGGAAATCAAACGCATTTTTCAGAATCGAAAGTTCTTTGACATAAACCCGGAGTTTTCCGTATATCGAGAACTTGATAATGAAACCGTGATTAAGATGGAGAGTCAAGATCATCTTGAAGCACATATCATTGAGTCACTTTCAGTGCCACTAGCAACGTGGGGAGAAGATCTACGAGTGTTGGGAAAATAGACAGCACGCACAGTAAGACTCGAACCTGTATTGTGTCGGCAATTGCTCAACTAGTAACCAAATTGAGGCAGTTGCGCTGTTAGAAACAGTATGATTTGATTGAGTAAATCAAGGGGCGGAAATATTTTTTACCCCAAAATAATGCTGTTTTCTGCGTTTTTCCGAGCATTCTACCAGTTTTTCAGCCAATTCTACCCCAATCGGCAAAAAGCACCTCACCGGGCATCCGAAGTCAGTTTGTATATTATTATATAACCATATATTATCAATAAGTTATGTTTTATATTCACCTACTTCTGTGTAAATATTCGGCCAACCCTTATCGAATAAAATAATTGCTTCAGCTATGGACACCACGACACAAATAGTGTATATAAATCATGCATGTCAAATGAGTTCAACCCAATAAGCCCACCTGCGGAGTTTTCGGATTCGGGAAAAGGTGCATCGACGCCTTTTTCCAAACAATTCGTAAGGCTGTCGAAGCAGGAGCATATTCAGTTGAAGTATGATGTGAACCGTTGGCGGGGCCTTGCTCAACAATGGAAAGATAAATGTTACCATTTGGAGCATTCCCAGCAGGAGCATGAAACCCGAGAGTATTTGAAGCTGCTGGAGAAGCATCGTCGGCAGACTGAGGAATTGGAGCGAACAAAGGCGCGGGTTTGGCAGTTGGAGAAACAAGTCTATGGTCGTAAAACTGAGAAAAAGTCGGTCAAAAAAAACGAGGCTTTGGAACCTGCGTCGGCTGCGCCGAAGGAAAAGCGCGGCGCACAGCGCGGCAGCAAGGGTCATGGACGCACGCCTCGAGAGAAATTGGAGCGTGAAGTTGAAACTTTGGATGTTGCGCCTGAAGAACAGGTGTGCGATTCCTGTGGCGCTGCCTATGTGCCGATGTCGAACACCGACAACTCGGAGATTCTGGAATATTTTACGAAGGCGTATTTTCGCGAGATCCGGCGGAAAAAATATGCAAAGACCTGCAACTGCCGTCAAACTCCGGCCGTGGTGACAGCCAAGCCGGCGCTGCGGGTCATTGCCAAGGGATTGCTGGGGGTGTCGGTGTGGGTTGAGATTTTGCTGAGCAAGTATTGGTACAGTCGTTCGACCTGCAATCTGCTGCGCCAGATGCGTGATCGGGGCATGGCGATCTCACAAGGTACGGTGACTGACGGTTTGAAGAAGATGGTGCCGTTGTTCGAGCCGCTGTTGGATCAGTTGATGCAGTGGCAGATGGAAGATTCGGTATTTCACTGTGACGAGACCGGCTGGAAGGTCTATGAGAAGATGGAGGGGAAAATCGGCAATCGGTGGTATCTGTGGGTGTTTGAGAGCGCTTCATCGATGATCTACCGCATTGAGCCGACGCGCAGCGGTGATGTTCCGATCGAGCACTTCAGTGCACTGTCTGAGAAGCTCAAGGAAGTGTTTGTCATTTGTGACCGTTACAGTGGTTACAAACGATTGGCGAAGGTCAATGCGGCGATCATACTGGCTTTTTGCTGGGTTCATATGCGGCGGGATTATCTCGAAGCTGCGGTGCAGTACCCGCAACTGGAGCCGTGGATGTTCGAGTAGCGGGAGCGCATTGGAGGCTGTGAAAGTATTCTCATTTTCGTAGATTTCTGAATCAGAACAAATATTAATATCAATTAAATCAATGAGATAAATATTCATAATCCACTAATTTGGCAATACTTTCACAGTCTCTGACGCGGGTTTGCATTTTCATTTTCCCGCGTATGTAGTGCCGCTTGAAACGGCAGCCTTGGTCGAATCGAGAAAAGATACGCTCCAACGAAGTGCGCTGATTGTAGCCCTTCTGCCAGGTGACGGTGTGACGCGGCGTAGGGGTGAAGATGCGACGGTTCTTGTCGAGCTTGACGCGCACCACGCGGCCGTAGTCAGAGACCTGCCCGCCGTGCTGCTGGTGACATTCCTGATAGCCCTTGCAGTCCAGTCCATAGACCGCAGCCGGACAGCGGTACTTCAAGGTCTTTCGATCTTTTTCGAATCCACAGAACGCCATCTCCCGCTGTTGTTGGGTCTCAGGACACACACAATACACCTGACCGCGCTCGTCATACACGATGTTGTCGGTTCGAACACCGTCGTTGAACAGGCGCGTGATGGGCACCTTCGGATCGTAGTGCTGATCCTGTTTTTCCTGTCGCCACATCATTTTGTAGTCAATCAGCGGACGAATCTCATACTCATCATACAAGCTGGCCTTGAGCTCGCGCATTCAAGACCGCGGTCGGCAGTAAACTGCTGGCAGCGTTCGGCCAGCTCTGGGGTTTGCTTGAACAGCTGCGGCAGCATGGAGTCGCGCAGACAGACCACTTCGGAGCGCGAGGCTTTGCGCAGTTTCACGGCTACTGGAATTTCATAGTGCGTGTCGGCGATCAGATGCACTCGGCAGCCGAACCAAGTCTTGATCTTTTGCCACAGCGTGCCATCTTTACCGCGACCGCTGGTCTTGTGTTTGCCCCAGTCGGCATCGGGGTCCGAGGTGCGATCTTTGCCAGCGAAGGTTCTGCCGGTAGAATGAGAAGGCAGCGCTTTGCCATCGTAGCCCAGACAGCGCCCGAAATCCGGCACTTCTGCCATCAGCTGATGGCGCAGCGTGACGGTCATCTCAGAGACCAGGCCGGTGTCGGCTTCCAGTTTGCACAGCTGATTGAGAAAACGTGAGAAATTCCAAGCCTCGGGCAGTGACGTACGAAGCGGCTGGACTTGTTCGGTGACCGCCTCCACCTGGCCTTGCTCATCGTAATGCAGCACTGGTTTCGGCGGGCTCTGCATTGGCAGTGGGTTGAAGCCGCAAAGCTGTGCCAGCTGCACGTTTCGCGCCAGTTCGCGCAGCAGAGAATTCACCGAGTCATGCCCGAACACGACGCCTGCAATCATGCATCGGAACAGGGCTCGGCTCGGAGAGTCGTTGCGGCCGCGGCCGCGTTGAGACGCAAGTTTGGCGACGATTTGTTGGTACGGCAGGTGCTCGAGAATCAGTATCAGGCGCTGCAGTTGCGGCATGTCATCGGTTTCCCAAGAAAAAAGATGTGGATTGCTTTGAGGCATATGAAGTTCCCGGCGAATGCCTTGATGTGTTGAAAATCATGGCCCTGAATGATCGCACAGAATTGTAAATATTCGGCCAACCCTTATCGAATAGAAAAAATATTTGCTTCAGCTATGGACACCACGACACAAATAGTGTATATAAATCGTGTATGTCAAATGAGCTCAACCCACTAAGCCCACCTGCGGAGTTTTCGGATTCGAGAAAAGGTGCATCGACGCCTTTTTCCAAACAATTCGTAAGGCTGTCGAAGCAGGAGCATATTCAGTTGAAGTATGATGTGAACCGTTGGCGGGGCCTTGCTCAACAATGGAAAGACAAATGTTACCATTTGGAGCAATCCCAGCAGGAGCATGAAACCCGAAAGTATTTGAAGCTGCTGGAGAAGCATCGCCGGCAGAGTGAGGAATTGGAGCGAACAAAGGCGCGGGTATTGCAGTTGGAGAAACAAGTCTATGGTCGTAAAACTGAGAAAAAGCCGGTCAAAAAAAGCGAGGCTTTGGAACCTGCGTCGGCTGCGCCGAAGAAAAAGCGCGGCGCACAGCGCGGCAGCAAGGGTCATGGACGCACGCCTCGAGAGAAATTGGCGCGTGAAGTTGAAACCTTGGATGTTGCGCCTGAAGATCAGGTGTGCGATTTCTGTGGCGCGGCCTATGCGCCGATGTCGAACACCGACAACTCGGAGATTCTGGAATATTTTACGAAGGCGTATTTTCGCGAGATCCGGCGGAAAAAATATGCAAAGACCTGCAACTGCCGTCAAACTCCGGCCGTGGTGACAGCCAAGCCGGCGCCGCGGGTCATTGCCAAGGGACTGCTGGGGGTGTCGGTGTGGGTTGAGATTTTGCTGAGCAAGTATTCGTACAGTCGTTCGACCTGCAATCTGCTGCGCCAGATGCGTGATCAGGGCCTGGCGATCTCACAAGGTACGGTGACTGACGGTTTGAAGAAGATGGTGCCGTTGTTCGAGCCGCTGTTGGATCAGTTGATGCAGCGGCAGATGGAAGATTCGGTATTTCACTGTGACGAGACCGGCTGGAAGGTCTATGAGAAGATGGAGGGGAAAATCGGCAATCGGTGGTATCTGTGGGTGTTTGAGAGCGCTTCATCGGTGATCTACCGCATTGAGCCGACGCGTAGCGGTGATGTTCCGATCAAGCACTTCAGTTCACTGTCTGAGAAGCTCAAGGAAGTGTTTGTCATTTGTGACCGTTACAGTGGTTACAAACGATTGGCGAAGGTCAATGCGGCGATCATACTGGCCTTTTGCTGGGTTCATATGCGGCGGGATTATCTCGAAGCTGCGGTGCAGTACCCGCAACTGGAGCGGTGGATGTTCGAGTGGCGGGAGCGCATTGGCGAGATCTATCACCTCAATGCGCGTCGTCTGGAGCATTTCGATGAGTCGAGGCCGTTGGCTCAGCAAAGCGAATCATTCATGCGCCAACAGCAGCGGCTTGAGCGCTCGGTCGAGCAGATGGAGCGGACTTTGAAGTATGAATTGTCGGCAGAACAGATGCATCCGGCCCAACTCAAGGTGCTGAGCAGTCTGCAGAATCACTGGTCGGGGCTGATGGTGTTTTTAAAACATCCCCAGGTTGCGCTTGATAATAACTCTGGGGAACGCAAGCTGCGCAACCCAGCGATGCTGCGCAAGAACTGCCGCGGCTCGGGCAGTCACTGGAGCGCTTCGCTGGCAGCACAGATGTTCTCAATCATTCAGAGCGTGCTTTTGTGGGATCTCAATCCCCAGCGATGGCTGTATGAATATCTCAGCGCCTGCGCCGCCAATGGCGGACAGGCGCCTGAGGATCTTGAGGCTTTCATTCCCTGGCGGATGAGCGAGGCTCGACGGGCTGAGATGTCGCAGCCACCGGCTGCAGTCAGCCAGCGCAGTTCTCTGATCTCAAAGTGCGAGGCAGCGGTATCAACGCAACGCGGCTGTCTTTCAACCGTCTCACAGCCGCCATGACTCGATATTGCGGACGCGACTTCAGTTGCAAGGAGCTGGAGCGCATTCGCAAACTGATTGCCGCCCATCCTGACAGTTCCAGAACCCGGCTGTCGCAGCAGGTCTGTGAGCTGCTGGATTGGAAAAAGCCCGATGGAGGACTCAAACAGATGTCGTGCCGGGTGGCGATGCTGCGCATGCATCGAAATCAGCTGATTGTGTTGCCGCCGCCTCGTCGCCAACCTACCAGGGCGGTCATCCGCTTCACCGACAGCACTGCGCCGCAGACACCGATCCGTGCGCCGCTGCATGAGTTGTCAACACCCCAGCTGCGGCGGGTGTCAACCCCCGCTGATTCACGTCTTTGGAACGAATACATTGAACGCTATCATTATCTTGGATACAAACCCCTGCCCGGCGCTCAGCAGCGTTATTTCGCTGCCATAGACCGCCAGATTGTCGCCGCCTTCGGCTTCGGTGCCGCAGCCTGGAAAACCGCACCCCGGGATGACTTCATCGGCTGGAATCGGGAGCGCAGAGAAGCCAATCTGGCGCTGATCGTGAACAATGCAAGATTCCTCATTCTGCCCTGGATCAACTGCCCCAATCTTGCCTCGCATCTGCTTGCAAGGCTCGCCCGGGAACTGCCGCAGCAGTGGTACGATCGTTACCGGATTCGACCGGTGCTACTTGAGACTTTCGTTGAACAGCGCTTTTTGGGCACATGCTACCGGGCTGCGAACTGGATCAATGTCGGTCAAACGAAAGGACTCGGCAAATGCGCTGCCTCCGCCAAGCCAACATTGCCGATCAAGGATATCTGGCTGTACCCGCTGTGCCGGGACTTCAGGAAAATTCTCAACAGTTGATTCCTCTCGGCCTATGGGCTTGGCCGAATATTTACACAGAATTAGGTGAATACAAAACATATCTTATTGATAATATATGGTTTTATAATAATTTACAGACTGACTTCGGATGCCCGGTGAGGTGCTTTTTGCCGATTGGGGTAGAATTGGCTGAAAAACTGGCAGAATGCTCGGAAAAACGCAGAAAACAGCGTTATTTTGGGGTAATAAATATTTCCGCCCCTTGATTTACTCAATCAAATCATACAGTTTCTAACAGCGCAGCTGCCTCACTATTGGCGGCAACGATCCACAAACTAAAACAATTTGAGCCCATTACAAATTACGAAAAGATTCAATCTATTTAATGATAAAGTCTACAAAAGGTAAGTTGATTTTATCTGTATTAGATGACCACCCGCAAAAAGGCTTTCCAGTAGAAATTTTCGATATTGCAAAAAGAAAGATTACCATGCTGAATTCTGTATATTCTTTGGACGATCCTTCGCGTAATTCCTGGAAACCGACTTGGGAAGTTGAAAGGAGACCGAAAGGGTCAATACTCTATTCGTATTAACAATCAGTGGAGAATTTGTTTCTTATGGACAGATCAAGGTCCAGCGAATGTTGAAATCATTGATTACCACTAAAATTATGATTATGACTATGCTAAAGCAACCCTGTCACCCTGGTGAAATATTGATGATGGAATTTCTTGAACCACTTGAGATGAGCGCATTTGAACTTGCAAGACATATCGGCGTGCCGCATACCCATATTGAGCGACTTGTTAAAGAAACATCCCCCATGACGGTTGATACCGCTTTGCGTCTTTCTCGCTTTTTTGGATCAACACCGCAATTTTGGCTCAATTTGCAGATCAATTATGATGTTGCGAAAGCGAACACCGACGTTAGTAACATTCAGCCTCTGGAAAAAATTGCCATCTAGATTGACAGGATACACAAGCTTCTAATCCTGCTGCATATTCGTTCTGCTCAATCTGATAGCAGCTGAGGTTTAATTCGGTTGTCTGCCGACCGAAACGGTTGCGTTATGTATCGATTTTCAGTAGATTTGTAGTCTGTTTTCCAGGTTGGCTTATATGACGAGTTGAACATTCCAGGTTGACAATGCTTGTGCACACAAGTAGTTGCGTAGAAAAGATGTCACAATTTAACCCAAGTTCCGCACTTTTCTCGTCCAATCAAGCATATTAGAAATACTAGTTAGAAGATATTTTTAATATATTAATCTTTCTAGAAATTTTACTCTAAATAATTACAAGTTATATTAGTTTATTAGTAGTATCTTTGCTTTTGTTACTCCAATAATCATATGTTGTTACATGTACAGTGTATCTGCCCCAAATCATCCGTTCCAATCCTCTATAATGACCCCATTGGCAATTCACTTCATGAGCATGTTCATCAAAGCCGTAGTTTCCCACACCAACAAAAAAGGACAGCCCCAATATGCCTACCAACTGGTGCAGGGCATCCGCACCCCAGACAACAAAGTCCGACACAAACTGCTTCTCAGCCTCGGCACCAAATGGTCGCTTCCTAAACAACAGTGGCCGATTCTGGTGGAACGAATCGAAGACATCTTAAGCGGGCAGAACAGCCTGTTCGAAAACCACCTGTCTGCGAGATTCCATGGTGCCGCAGCTGTTCGAGCAAACGCCAGAGCTGGTCGAACGTTGCCAGCTGTTTACTGCCGACCGCGGCTTTGAATGCTCGCAGCTCAAGGCCAGCTTGTATGATGAGTATGAGATTCGTCCGCTGATTGACTACAAAATGATGTGGCGACAGGAAAAACAGGATCAGCACTACGATCCGAATGTGCCCATCACGCGCCTGCTCAACGACGGCGTTCGAACCGACAACATCGTGTATGACGAGCGCAGCCAAGTGTATTTTGTGTGTCCTGAAACCCAACAACAGCGGGCGATGCGTTCTGTGGATTCGAAAAAGATCGAAAGACCTTGAAGTGCCGATGTCCGGCTGCGTTCTATGGACTGAACTGCAAGGGCTATCAGGAATGTCACCAGCAGCACGGCGGACAGGTCTCCGACTACAGCCGCGTGGTGCGCGTCAAGCTTGACAAGGACCGTCGGCATCTTCACCCCTACGCCGCGTCACACCGTCACCAGGCAGAATGGCTACAATCAGCGCACCTCGTTGGAGCGTATTTTTTCTCGACTCGACCAAGGCTACCGTTTCGAGCGACACTACATACGCGGAAAGATGAAAATGCAAACCCGCGTCAACATTGGCATGGCCATCATGATGGCGCTGGTGCTGGCTCATTATCGGGCAGACCGCAAACATCAGATGTGCTCACTGGTTAAAACCTGGCACCTGCCCAAATCAGCCTAGCCGCCGGAACGGAAAAGGGTCGCCGCCCATGACGACGCGGCGAGGCCATGGCGCGCCTGAAATCCGAAAAATAACTGCTGCCGCCTGTTTTTGCCAGCTGCTCAAAAGCATTCGCGTCGGTTAGTTTGCAATTGACCCGGCAAATGCTTGGAAATTCGTAAAATAAGCCGTCAAATGAACGATTGTGAGAGATTCAGAACGTGTTTTTTTATTTCAGTCAACTCCAAATTGTCGTGAAAACCTCTACAGCGCGACTGCCTCTCAAAATTCGATCGTTGAATTTATAAATTATTACATATAAAATTTAGTGGATAAACTACTAATCATTAATAGATGATAAACGATGAATTACAGATGTTATGTTTGGGGAAAGGATTCTGACTGGGAAGCAATATGCACCGACCTTGACATTGCGGTGCAAGGAAGATCTTTTGATGATACCAAAAGTCTTTTGAATGAAGCTATAACCAATTTTCTTACAGATGTTGAATCCTTGCCTACAGACGACCGCCAGCGATTATTGAATCGCCGTTCACCATTACTGTTGCGTATGAAACTACGCCTCAAATATCTTTTATTTATAGTACGAAGATTAATTCAAGAAATTATTCGCGTGAAACAACAGGGTAACTTATTTTCTACGTCTGTATATGGCAGTAATACGTGACTTATGGTAAAGTAAGGAAAAATTTTAGAAAATAACGGTTTTACATTAAAGAGACACAAATCTGGAAGTCATCGAAGGTACACAGGGGAAGTCAGTGGGCAAACTCAACATGTTACTCTTGCATATGCTAGAGAAAGTGAAGATGTAAAACCAGGTACGCTTGCGGCCATAATTCGACAATCTGGTCTAGAAACTATTCCGATAAAATTTCCAAATCAGTCAATAAATTTCAAATTGACTTGACTTCCAATTACTTTGGCAAGTCGTTCTGGAGTAGTATCAATCTTTATTTTTTCCTGAAGTTCCTTTCTGTTGGGTTAATACTTATGTGATTTGAGTTCGACCACCGGAAGGGAATATTCGGGCAGTTTATTGTATTGTTTCTGTTTCATTTCTAAGCTTGTTTTATTACCCTAAATCTTTTGGCGTTGCTCTTGCGGCACGAATGATTTGAGTATTCCAACTTCTGGTCATTATGTCTGTCTCGTCAATTATCTCGTCAAACAACGAAAAATTATCCCTAAAATCCTTGAATGCAGAATAGTTGCGTATTCTGCCTTTTTTAGTAATTTCGCCTTCATCATTGATCGTTAGAGTTGTCTTTTGCTTATCGGTAATCTGGCATGTAAGTAAAGATACATCGTCAAATTTAGAAACATCCTCGGTTTTAAAAATGTAAAAGTGAATGTTATCTTCATCAAAAACCGCAACCCATACATAGCAAATTCGTCTATAAATCTGTACAAGTGTTTTTTGCTGATCTTGTGAAATGTCTCTTTATGAGATCTCTTTAACATAGTCCAGAAGGATTCAATTCCATTAATATGGGCTTGTTCATTCACATACTCAGCAACACTATGCTTTACATATAGCCGCCGGCGCAGCGTGACCTCGGCATTGATGTCACCGAGCACCTTGCAGTGCGGTCTGCGATGATGGCGGTGCATCGGCGTCGAACGCCGCAGCTCATGCAATGTCATTCACTTAAGGTAAATTTTCCATTGACATTAGAGCACGCACTAACCCTTGTGGAAAAGTGCCTCATTTTTTTGAAATCATCCACCGGCTGCAACTGAATCAACTGACTCTTTCGGTCAACCGCGGTTCCACTTGCCAATCGGCTGTTTTGGGTATCTCTCAAAGGGGCGGCTCGGACGTTGTCGGTGGCTGTCAGGACGAATGCTGTTGAGCATGTTTTATTGGTATGGCTCAAATCTGACTGCCAATTCTTGACCTTTCCATCAGACTGCTGACTCGAACACTGAATTTTCTTTAGCAATTGCCTCACGAACAAGCCAAAGGGCTGCCAGAAGGCGATTTAGGGAGTTTCTCCGTACTTTTGCGTTCCGGGCAGTGAAGATGAGTCGCCTGAATTTCTTGCCTCATCTTTTTTTCAAACCCTTTTTCGACCTCGTCATTCAGAAATTGGGTAAATTGTCTCGCATGACTTTGTGAAATGTGGCAACTTCAGAGCCCAATTGCGAATCCTCTGAATACACGGAACTACATCAAAATTGGCAAATTTGCAAGAACTTGATGCAAATTCGGCAATTTAATATTTGTATGTTGATTTTACTTTTGGATATTTCTATAAATTCAATAACTTAAGAATCTTGGTTGGGGAAGCATATTTTCACATTCATCAACCGTTATCACAATATAATTTCCATCTCTTTACTTTTCAGATATCATTCAAATTATTGTTCCTGCAAGACTTGGGCAAGGAGTCAACCGCAAAACAGCCTGACCTGAAACCTGAACATCAATGACCAAAAATCTATACATCAAGACTTTCGGCTGCCAGATGAACGAATATGATTCCTCTCGGCTCGTCGAATCGTTGGTCGCCTCTCACGGCTACAAATCTACATCAACACCGGAAAACGCAAGTCTGCTGCTGTTGAACACCTGCTCGGTTCGCGAGAAGGCGCAAGAGAAAGTTTTTTCTCAATTGGGACGCTGGCGAAAATGGAAAATGGACAACCCGGAGCTGATGATCGGTGTCGGTGGGTGCGTTGCCAGCCAGGAAGGAGAATCGATCCTAAAACGAGCGCCTTATGTTGACTTTGTGTTCGGGCCCCAAACCTATCACAGGGTCGGGGACATGGTTCAGCAGTCCATCAATTCTCGACGGCCCAGTATTGACATCACATTCCCGGAGATTGAAAAATTTGATTGTCTGCCGCCGCGCAGAGTCGACGGGCCTCGCGCTTTTGTTTCCATAATGGAAGGCTGCAGCAAATACTGCAGCTTTTGCGTCGTGCCGTACACGCGTGGAGAAGAGTACAGTCGTTCCTTTGACAGCGTCATCACGGAGATCTACGAACTAGCTGAACAGGGCGTGCGAGAAATCACGTTATTGGGGCAGAATGTCAATGCGTACCGCACCGTGGACTATCTGGGACGATTGGTTGATTTTGCAACACTTCTAAAGTATGTCAAGGAAATCGACGGAATTGGGCGAATCCGCTACACAACCTCTCACCCTCTTGAATTTACCGACGCCCTAGCCAAAGCTCATCAGGAAATTCCAAGTTTGGCGCAACATGTGCATCTTCCGGTACAAAGTGGCTCCAATGAGGTTTTGGCTCGCATGAAGCGCCGCTATACTCGGGAAAATTATCTTGACATCATTGCCAATCTTCGCAGTCACTGTCCTGAAATTTCAATTTCATCCGACTTCATCGTTGGATTTCCGGGAGAAACAGAGTCCGATTTTCAAGACACTTTGGATTTAATTGATGAAGTTGGCTTTGATCACTCTTTTAGTTTTTTGTACAGTCCCAGACCCGGCACACCGGCTGCAGAATACAAAGACGATGCGCCGGTCACAGAAAAAAAACGCCGATTGAGCGTATTGCAGAATCGAATCAGCACTCATGCTTCACAAATTAGCGCGTCCATGCTCAACAGCACTCAGAATGTGTTGGTTGAAGGAGTGTCAAAACGGCGTCCAAACGAAATATGCGGTCGAACTGAAAACAACCGAGTCGTTAATTTTGAAGGAAGTAAAAAATACATCGGACAATTTGTTGATGTTCGAATTACAATGAATATGCCGAATTCACTACGAGGAATGATCATAAACTCCAACTCGCAGGAGCTGCAGATTAACTGAATTGTCCAATCGCGTTAATAAAGTGCAAACTGCCAAAGTCTTTGCACTGACTCCAGCTGACAGCAAGCGACTCGCGAATCTGTGCGGTCAGTTTGACGCCAATATCAAATCGATTGAAGGGCATTTCGGAGTTAGAGTTTCCAACCGCGGCAACATTTTTCAAATTGATGGTGATCCAACCAGCGCACGTGAAGCTGAGCTGCTTCTGCGCGAACTTTACGCGGAAACAGAAACCAGCGGCCTGCTGAAATCCAATGACGTTCAAGGGGCGATCTCACGTCTCGAAGAAGAAGTACCAACTAAGGATGCATTCACGCTGAAAATACGAAAACGCGTGATCCGTCCCTGGTCGAAAACTCAGGAAACCTACCTCCGAAAAATTGCTCGGAGTCCGGTCTGTATCGGTGTCGGCCCCGCAGGAACGGGTAAAACCTACCTGGCGGTCGCCAGCGCGGCACAGGCGTTGGCCGATGATTCGGTGGATCGAATTGTATTGGTTCGTCCAGTGGTTGAAGCAGGTGAACGCATTGGATTTCTTCCCGGTGACATTGAGAAGAAAGTTAATCCTTACCTGAGACCGCTTTATGATGCATTGTACGAGCTGCTCGGGTTTGAACGAGTCGGCAAACTGTTGGACCGAGGCACGATTGAGTTGGCGCCATTGGCATTCATGCGAGGACGAACCTTAAACGATTCGTTTATCATTCTTGATGAAGCCCAGAATACAACGATGGAACAGATGAAAATGTTCATGACCCGCATTGGCTATAATTCACGTGCGGTCGTTTCTGGTGATATTACCCAGATCGACCTGCCGCGTTCGGTCCAATCCGGACTGAAACACGGACTTAAGATATTGGACGGAATCAACGGCATCGAAATCGTGAGATTTCATAACCGAGACATCGTGCGGCACCCTCTTGTGCAGTCGATAGTCGAAGCATACGAAGCAAATCAATCCTAGCACTGCGCTTGTTATGCACAGCAACGGAAACCTGCAGACCGTCCATGATTCGAAGGACAGACCGAATGATTCAGATATTGATGATTGGATATCAATAACATTACGTCATGTTCAACGAGATTCTGCTGAAGTTTCAGTTCAGATTGTTGATTCGACCACCATTACGAACCTGAACGACAGGTTCCGCAGCAAAAACGAACCCACTGACGTACTCGCTTTTCCGGTAAAACTGCCCGACCATATTGATTTTGACATCCTTGGTGAGATTGTCGTCTGCGCTGAATCTGTCAATCAAATGGCTGCTGAAATTGGTGCGGAACCCAAAGCGCACTGGGCAAGAATTATTATCCACGGCGTCCTTCATCTCTGTGGTTTTGACCATGAGGAACCAGCTGAGGCGGAGCAGATGGAACTGCTCGAGCATCAAGTATTGAAAAAACTGAATCTTGTACACCCAGAACTAAATGCGAATTTTTCGAAATGAAAGAGTCTAGCAGGAGCAACATCTCCATCATCGACCGCTTTCGGCGCAATATCAGTAAGGCAATTTGGCCATGGCCTACTTCGGGAGAAGAATTAATAGAATTGATTCGCACTGCCAACAAAAAGGAATTCATTGAGAACGAACTGCAGGATATCATCGAACGAGCGCTGCGAGTGTCGAGTTTGCAGGTGCGCGACGTCATGATACCAAGGGTATTGATGATCACCATTGATTTGGATTCAACTTTCGAAAAAATTCTTGAAACCGTTACATCATCCGGACACTCGCGTTTCCCAGTCGTGAAGGAATCACTGCATGACGTGGAAGCTGAAGGAATTCTGCTGGCAAAAGACATTCTTGCTCATGTCAGTGAAAATGGCGATCATGAGTTCAATCTCTATGATGCTCTTCGCGAAGTGATGTACGTGGCGGAAAGCATGCGCCTCAATGCGCTTTTGAAGCGGTTTCAGGAGAAACACAACCATATGGCAATTGTTGTCAATGAGTACAACGCCATTGCAGGTCTTGTGACGATTGAAGACGTATTGGAGCAGATTGTAGGCGAAATTGAAGATGAATCGGACCTTGAAGAATCGGAAAAAATCACTCAGATCGAAGACGATCTTTATGCAGTGAACGCCCTCACTGATATTGCAGAGTTTAACGAGAGATTCAACGTAAAATTCAATGAAGACGTCGATACCGTCGGCGGCCTGGTTTTTAAAACGGCAGGATACGTCCCAAATGTCGGTGAAACCTTTGACCTGGACGGTTTAATTTTAGAAGTCGCAAATGCCGACGAAAGAAAAATAATTCTGCTTCGCGTCAAGCGAAATTATTCTGCAGAATCAACTCCTGCGTAGAGTTGGACAGTTCGTCAGACCAAACTAAATTTGAGCGATTCAAACTCCTAGCTGCCTTTGCCGCAGGTGCAGTCGCAAATATCGGATTCCTGTCCCCAGGGTTCTTTGCAGCCACGATTGCCTCTCTTGTGCTGCTGTTCTATCTGTGGGGTGCAGCCACACCGAAACGCTGTGCATCGCTCGGGTTCATGTTTGGGCTGGGCCTGTATTCCGTTGGCATCAGCTGGCTATACATCAGCATTCACGATTTTGGGCAGGCCGCACCATTGCTGGCAGGCTTTCTGGTGGGGTGCCTGACGTGTTTTCTCTCTTTGTTTACGGCTTTATGCGGTTACGTTCAGGCAAAAATACGAACCCCCATCCTGTGGAGATATCTGCTTCTGATCCCTGCACTTTGGGTGCTCACTGAATGGTGCCGAAGTTGGATCTTCACCGGCTTTCCCTGGCTGTATATCGGTTACAGCCAAGTCGATACATGGCTTGCAGGCTGGGCGCCACTGATGGGGGTCTTGGGCGTCAGCTTCGCGAACTGTGTCATTGCGGGAGCTGCTGCGTTCACGATCTTGAAGGGATTTCGAACAGGTGTTTTGGCGTTTGCACTCCTGTTCCTGGCGACCGGTGCCGTCGGCAGCTACGTCAACTGGTCTTCACCAAAAGGCAAAACGATTTCTGCTGCGTTGATTCAAGGCAATATTTCCATATTCGAAAAGTGGAATCCAAATCTAGCAACCGAGCACCTGCGATTTTTTGTTGAACAGAGTCTGCTGAGCGAAAACATCGATTTAGTGGTCTGGCCGGAATCGACCTTTCCTTATTTGGACGACCGACTGGAAAAACTGAAGTTATGGGAACTGCTGAAATCGCACCCTTCGGACTTCCTGGTCGGAGTTCTGGAAAAACAGCAGCACGAAAACGAAGAAATTATTTTCAACAGTGCGTTTGCGATTTCGACTGAAATTCAAAAATATCGCAAGCATCGGCTCGTACCGTTTGGTGAATACACTCCGTTTCGAGAAATGCTAGGATGGCTTTTACAGTTCGTCGAAATTCCTGCCAGCGATCTGAGCTCCTACAAGGAACCACAGCAACCGCTTCTGCTCGCGGGACAGCCGGCGGGAGTATCCATCTGCTATGAAGATGTTTTCCCGACAGAAATTCTGAAAATGCTGCCGGATGCCACATTTCTGATCAACATCAGCGAAGATGGCTGGTTCGGGGAAAACCTGGCTCCTTATCAACGACTTCAGATGTCGAGAATGCGAGCGATAGAAACCGCACGTCCCGTACTGCGCGTAGCCAATCAAGGAATATCGGCGTCGATTGACGCCAAAGGCAACATCATTGATCAATTAGAGCAGGGGAAAGTGCTTCAAACCACAATTGTTCCAACAGCCGGAGTCACACCGTTTGCACGTCTGGGCAATATTCCAATTCTCCTGCTCTGCATCGGCCTCATGCTGTTTAACGTTTTCAAGCATTGTCGGCGAACAGTGCGCCCTTTAGACCAGCACTAAAGCAGCGAACCCAAGAATGGCCAGAAATCCAACAACATCGGTAATGGTGGTCAGGGCAACGCCACCTGCCAGCGCGGGATCAATCTTTAACTTGTTCAGTAAAATTGGCAGGCCGACTCCGGATGCGACCGAGACGATAATGTTCGCCAACATCGCGATCGCAACGATCAACGCCAAGCCTAAGTTCTGATACCAAAACATTGATATCAACGCAACAACGACTGCCCATACCATTCCGTTCAGTCCGCCGACCAGTAATTCTTTTTTGAGCACGTCCATTGCATTTGCTGGGGAGATCGTGCCAATCCCCATGCCGCGAATCACATTCGTCAAGGTCTGTGTGCCAGCATTCCCGCCCATGCTCGCGATTATCGGCATCAAAACTGCCAGCGCTACCAATTTCTCAATGGTTTCTTCAAACTGACCGATGACGATGGAGGCGATGACGGCCGTGATCAAGTTCACTCCCAGCCACAGAGCTCTTCGCTTTACCGTATACAGTACCGGTGCGAACAGGTCTTCCTCTTCATCCAGACCGGCATGTGCCAGAAACGTTCGCTCTGCGGAGTCTTGAATGACATCTACGACATCATCGATCGTGATTCTTCCCAGCAGGCGCCCGCTGTGGTCAACCACCGGCGCAGACCCCAAATCATATCGCTGAAATGCTGCCGCAACCTCTTCAACGGGAATTTTCGCATTGAATGTTCTCGTGTTTTCATTCATGTGATCGGAAACGAGGTCATCCAAACTAGACGTAACTAAATTCCGTATCTGAATTGCGCCGCGCAATTCACCCTTTCGATTGACAACATACAACTTATCGGTATGTTCGGGCAGTTCGCCTCGCATGCGCAAATACCGCATCACTGTTCCGACAGGCACGCGTTCACGCACCGTCACCGTGTCTACGTCCATTAACCGACCTGCGGTATCTTCCTCGTAAGAAAGCAGCGTATCGAGGTCTTTGCGCCGTTCTTCATCAACGGCCATCATCAGCTCCGCGGCAAGGTCCGGCGATAAATCCGGCACCATTTCCACGATGTCGTCAATATCCAGAGACTGGACGGAGCGTACGAAGATTCGTGGATCAGTCGCGCGAATCAGACTTTCGCGGACACCATCAGACACCTCAGCGAGAACGTCACCCATGTCCGACTGAGCAACTTCATTCCAGATGCGATGCCTGTCTTCGGGTGGAAGACTTTCAAGCACAACGGCTAAATCTGCGTTGTGCAGATCATGGATGAACTCTCTGAGTTCCGTGGCTGTACCACGTTCTAAGATATCGAGTACTTTTTCTCGACTGTCTTTGGTCTCGAACGGCATGTTAAGTCAATTTTGAAATGTTTTGGCAGCCTGAACCAACCGCCAACGAATTAAAAGAGGAATCAACAGTTTAATACACTCCTGATTAGAGAAACTGTAACCAGAAAAGGGCAGACAGATGCGCTAAACCGCGACTTCAGATTCAGCTGGATATGAGTTTTCGTCATTCATGTCCAGAAGCAGCTTGAATCGTTCTGCAGATCCCAAGCAATCAAAAATTTGTTGAACATAGGGGTGAATTTGATCAATTGCGGAATTTCGAACAATATGTTTGATTTCTGGTATTGCCTGCGGGTCCATACTGAAAATCTTCAATCCCATCCCCAACAGCAGGCGAGTGTATAAGGCATCACTGGCCATTTCGCCGCATAAAGAAACGGGTTTGTTAAATTTCGCGCCCGCTTCGATCGTTTGCTTAATCAAACGCAGTACGGCTGGATGGAGCGGATCGTACAGATAGTTGACCTCATCATCCACACGATCGATCGCAAGCGTGTACTGAATCAAATCGTTTGTGCCAATCGACAGAAAATCGAGCTTCTGGGCAAATTGGTCCGCAGTGATTGCAGCCGAGGGCACTTCAATCATCCCTCCAATGGGTATGGCGGGGTCATACGGATGACCCTCTCGGGTCAGCTCGCTTTTAGCCTCATTTATGATCCCTAGGACCTGTCCAATTTCATCCAAGGTCGACAGCATGGGGATCATGATCTGAATCTTCCCCAACGTAGACACACGCAATATCGCACGCAGCTGGGTAAGAAACAAATCTGGATAGTGCAGACAAAAACGAACAGCTCGAATGCCAAGGGCGGGATTCATTGCCACATTATGCTGCGCACGCCCGCCGTCAACCTGCTTGTCAGCACCGAGATCCATGGTTCGAATGGTTACGTTGCCAAGCGCTCGAACAACTTTGCTGTAAGATTCGACCTGCACCTCTTCACTTGGGGAATCATCCCGATTCATGAACAGATACTCCGTCCGATAAAGTCCGACACCCTTCGTACCAACCTTGGCAGCTGACTCAATATCAGTCGGCAACTCAACATTGGCTAACAAAGAAACTTCATGACCGTCCAAAGTCCGAGGTTCCAAATATCGCAGTCGGAGCAGCTGCAACTGATGCCGGTCATGCTCAAGTCGACGGTTTTCGAGCTGTATTCGGACCGTTTCATCGGGTTCAACGATTACGATGTTTTTAGTGCTGTCAATTGCAATATCTACATCATGAGGGATGCGCTTGATCGCTCCGTGCAAACCGACAATTGCTGGAATCTGCAAACTACGGGCTAAAATCGCGACATGAGAAATTGGGCTTCCCAAGTTGGTCGCGAACGCACTCATTTTCTTGTTCATAAAAACGACGGCATCCGCCGGAGTGAGGTCATGCGCCACCAAAATCTTCCCGTCAAGATTTTCATCGAATGTTTCGAATGACCTGAGCTTCGCACTTGGCATAAACAGCTGAATCTGCCGGATCACCTGATCGACATCATTCTTCTTGCTGCGAAGATACTCGTCTTCCATCTGCTCGAAAATTTCGACAATCTGGTTGCGATGAATCATCAGGGCGGTTTCAGCATCCACGAGCTGACTGCGTATGATTTCGACCGTCACTTCGCGCAGCATCGGATCTTCGATCATCATCAGGTGTGCATCCAGGAAGGATGCAATTTCCTTTGGTGCACTCTTCGGGACTTCGTCTCTAGCCTTTTTTAGACTGCCGGATGCATTTCGAAGCGCGAATTCTAAAACGGCAATTTCCGAAGCGATATTCTCGGGCTCGATATTTCGAGCATGGACGATGACTTGAGACCGGTCAATCACATACGATTTGCCGATGGCGATTCCGGTGCCAACACCCGCCCCGTATAATGTGATCATTATTCGGGTTCTCCAAAACGCAAATCAAATTTTTCCCAGACCGCGTGATAGGCAAGATCTTCGTCGACGCCTTCTACCCGCAGCGTAAGACAGGTGCCCTGAGTCGCGGCAAGCATCATCAGCCCCATAATTCCTTTGGCGTCGGCGACATGGCTGCCGTTGCTGATCGTAATTTTGCTCTCAAACCCAGACGCTGTCCGCACGACCTGCGCAGCCGCTCTGGCATGAAGTCCGAGCTTATTCAGTACTACTATTTCGCCGGAACGCATCAGTCACAAAAACTCACTGTGTCGTTTCTGCACCTTCAGTTCGCGGCGGACGAAGCGATTCACCAATTTTTCGACGACATAAACCGATCTATGCCGTCCGCCCGTACAACCAACCGCGACGGTAATGTAGACTCGCCCGGCTGCCTGAAAGTCAGCCAGCCATTCGCTGATGAAAGCATCGATTCGATCAATCATTCGCTTGACTTCAGGTTTCTTTTCAAAGTAGTCCGCGATGGGTTTTTCCATGCCATTGAAATTTTTCAACTCCGGCACCCAGTAAGGATTTGGCAGACAGCGAACATCAAACACATAATCGGCGTCCAAAGGCGCACCTTTCTTGTATGCAAATGACTTAAACAATACCAAGGGCTCGCCTACTGCCAGCATAGCCGCATCTTCCTGAATCAAATTCCGCAGCTCATGTGGAGACATATGGCTGGTATCAAAGTGCTTTATCGCTCTCTCTGATACAGCATACATCAATTGTTTTTCCAGTTGAATGCTCTCAAGCAGCGAAACGGTTTCGTTCATTAAAGGATGTTTGCGTCGCGTTTCGCTGAAGCGCTTCACAAGAACGGACTCTTCGGCCTCCAAATAAATGATTTCGAAACCAATCCCGAGTTTTTTTAAATATTTCACATTATCGGTAAACTCACCAAGAAATTTTTCGTTTCTAGAGTCAATGCTGACCGCGGCACGGGTAAGCGGCACGTCAACCGACTCGATCACCTCGTCGGCGAATTCCTTCAACAGAATTACCGGCAGATTATCAACGCAATAAAATCCGATATCCTCGAGTGCATGCAGTGCAATACTCTTCCCGGATCCAGATAATCCACTGATAATCTTGAGAAATTTGAGATTCCCGTTATTTGTATTCGATTTGACAGCCATCAACTCGGTAACTCTGGCCAGCCTTTTGCGTCAATCCAGAGCCGTCTCATTTTCGTATTCGACAATTTGTTCGAAAAGTTGTTTTGAGGATTTTGCTGACAGCATGCGATGACAGAGATCACCTTGTTCGAAACCGCGGGCGAGTTTTGCCAGCACATTGATATGGATGTCTGCAATATTTGCCGGCACCAGCAATCCACACGCCAAGATCACTGGCTTGTTGTCGATCGCATCCAACATTAAGGGCGTTGCCATGCGTAAAATCGCCCCCACCGCTTCTGACAGTTCATTAAGACGGCCATGGGGCAGCGCAACACCGTTGCCGACACACGTACTGCCAATTCTTTCGCGTTTTAGCAAGGTGTGGAAAACAGTGTTCCTGTTCAAGTCATACTGTATGTTCTCGGCGAACAATCTGGACAGAATTTCGAGCATCCGTTTGTGACTCGAAACATGAACGTCAACCTGAATGCGTTCTTCTGCAAATACGTCGCTGAGCAAAATGTCCTGTTTGCTGTGCCCTCCAACGGATAGTTGGCCTGACGTTTCATTCATCTTGAGTTCCGAATGGTTTTTTGTCTGTCAATATGCCTGCCGTGGTCAGTGAGTCTTTCTTTGTACTTTACAACCTGTCGGTCCAGCTTGCTGGTCATTTCATCAATTGCTGAAAACATATTTGTCGAAGTCGATTTGGCATGGAGTGACAATCGCCTTCCGTGAATGGTAGCTTCTGAGAGAAAAGAAAATTTTTCTTTGTGCAAAATCACGTCAATCGTTGCAGGTTGGCGAAAGTGATTTTCTACCTTTTTGAGTCGTTTGTTTACATAATCCCGAACTGAATCGGTTACGTTGACATGGTGGCCTGTTATTGATATTTGCATCATATCACCTCATTTTCCATCTTGGACATTGCTATTGCTTTACGCTGACGCTGAGTTGGAATTCTCAGTTCAGAGCGGTACTTGGCGACCGTCCGACGTGAAATTTCCATGCCGATGCTGCGTAAATTCTCGGTAATCTGTCGGTCACTGAGGGGCGAACGCGGATTTTCCTGCTTCACCACCTGCCGCAACCTGTATTTGATCGAAGTTGTAGATTCATCACGACCGAATCGGTTCCTTATTCGATAAGAAAATAGATTTTTCACTTCAAATGTGCTGTCCGGAGTCATTATATATTTACCGGAACAGGCTCGACTGACAGTTGATTCATGCAAATCAAGTGCTTCTGCAATTTCCCGCAGTGTCAAAGGCCGAAGGCATTGTGCGCCAAACTTAAAAAATGGCTGCTGGCGCCGAACAATTTCCTGCGCAACCCGTAGAATTGTCTGATGTCTCTGACTCAGGTCGTGAAGAAATGCATTGGCTCGACCGAGATTCTGTTTCAGGAACCTAACGCTGTCAGAGTCAGGCTTTTGCTCCAAAATGGAACAAAATGTCTTTGAAATTCTCAGTTTCGGCAAGACTTCGTCATTCAATTCAACATGCCATTGCGCGCCTGCCCTGCTCACGATCAGGTCTGGAATGATGATTTCAGCTGACGTTCCATAATCGTTTCCCGGCAGAGGATTGAGAGATCGAATCAATTCCACAGCGTCTTCAACTTCCGGCAGACTACAGCAGAGATGATCTGCGATCCGACTGATTTCCATCCTTGAAAGTTCGTCAAGGCAACGCTCAACAATTTCTCTTGCAGTGACCATAGCAGCAGATTCACTCAGATGGAGCTGAAGCAACAAACATTCCTGAAGATTACGGGCCGCCACTCCCGCTGGGTCGAATCCTTGGATCACGTTTAAAACGCGTTCTACATCGCCCTCAGACACGGGTTTGGCCTTCGATAGATAATCTGCAATATCTTCAACTGGCTCAACGAGATAGCCGCGCTCGTCAATCGAACTGATCACAGCATCCGCGATGAAATACTGATGCTGCGGCAGTCCAGAAGCGTACAGCTGATTCTTCAGATGTTCCTTTAAGGTCAGGGACTGCCTGGTGAACGCAGCGTATTCGAGGTATTGGTCCGAATCAAATTCAGATGAATCTCCGTGAGATGCTGAGACAATGTTCGGGCAGGAGGTACTCAGCTGCTGGGGCTCGACTTCCTCAAGCATTGGATTGGAATCCAGAACCTCTCGAATCTCCTCTGCGAGCTGAGGGGCCGGCATTTGCAGCAGCCGAACGGCTGACATAAAACGCGCATTGAATTCCTGTTTCTGCCTTTGCCGTAATTCAGCGCGCTGCCTCATCACAATTCAACCTCAAAAAGCATCCGCACTTCCATCAGCGCCAGCGATTTATTCCGCAATTTAGAATGATTCCACGTTTTATTTTAAGTCCGATACCTGGTCTTGGATTGGTTTATGGTTGATCATTGCCAAGAATGTTCGATTACATTCGAAAATTCTCTCCCAGATAGTGCTCTCGAACCTTGTAATTGTTTGCAACTTCAGCAGCTGTCCCCTTTGCAATCACTTCACCCCGGTTCATAATGTAGCAACGGGAACAGATTTGCAGAGTTTCGCGCACACTGTGATCAGTAATCAATATTCCTACTTTTCTGTCCTGCATCTGTGCGATCAAATCCATTAATTCCTCAACTGCGACTGGATCAACTCCGGCAAAAGGCTCATCCAAAAGCAAGAAAAATGGGTTGAGAGCGAACGCCCTGGCAATCTCAACTCTACGCCGTTCTCCACCCGACAAAACAGTGGATTTCTGCTTGCGAATGTGAGTGAGCTTGAAGTCTTCCAGCAAGAATTCAAGCTGAAAAATCCGCCCACCTCGCGTCAGATCATTTCTGGTTTCCAGCAATGCCATGATGTTTTCTTCGACGGTCATGCCACGAAAAATTGACGATTCTTGGGGAAGGTAACCAATTCCCTTTCTTGCGCGGGCGTACATGGGAAGGCGCGTGATGTTTTCATCATCAAGCCATACGGAACCCAAGTCGGGATACTCCAACCCGACTACAATATTAAAACAAGTTGTCTTGCCCGCTCCGTTGGGTCCCAACAGGCCGATGACTTCACCGCGATTTACATGCAGACTAACCGAATTGACGACACTTCTGGATTTGAACTTCTTGCAGACTTTGACAACGTCCAAATGGCTATACATGTAACTCTACGCACTGGTCAGATCACTTGCGGTCACAACACACTGTCGGCCACGAGCGTAGTACGGTTCTGCTGACCCTCTCCTGCTGGATTTTGAGTAGCATGAAGTTCACCGGTTTCGATATTGAAGAAAATTTTGTCGGCCATTATTGAAAATGATCCCTGATTCATATTGACGTTTCCGGACAATTGAAACGTTTTTTCGTTGAAATTCAAAACTGCTTCGTCGGCGGTTATCGTACTTGGCCCTTCCGTTTCGGGCGTGAATTGAATGAGCAGAGGCATTCCGTGAATATAAGCCAATTTATCGGTCTCGGATATTTCCAACCTGTCAGCGAAAACACTAAATTCGTTTTGCGAAAGAGTTACGTTCCCTTGATACCTGCTGAACAAGTCTTTCGAATTGTAGTAGGTTTCATCAGCTGAAATTCTGATCACATCGCTTTCTTCAGACTGGGCCCAAGAGAACGAGCAATACATTGCCAATGCGATGTATAAAACTGGATTAAAGTATTGTTTCAATTTACTGTCACTCCCTTTAGAAATAATACTGTTGGTTTGGCTTCATTTTAAAAATTTTACTGGAGGTCCGGCAGAGGCATTTCGTCGGGCTGGGATAAATTGAATCTCATTTTGTGGGTGCTCGAAATCACCGGAATCAAATCTATACCGTTAACGACTGAAACCCGAACATTTCCTTCCATAACTACAAACTTTGCATCTTCATAATAAATCCCGGAATCTGACTGCGCAGTTCGAAAATAACCATCGTGATTAAAATGAGCAACGAACGGCTGATCGATTCGACCCACTCCGTCGTCTGGATTTTGGACTAATCTTGACGTTTCAAGCGTATAATTTAAATCCTCTCGCGGTGCAACACCTTGAATTTTTATATTTGTCATAATGCGGTTGGCCTGTTTCGTGGATTGTACGACTGTTTCGCTTACTTGGTATCCAAAATATTCCAGCGTAAGCGCCAATAAACAAACAACGACGAACAAACCTAAATTGACAAGCCATCTCATTTTATGAATTTATTGCAAAACGAAATTATTTGAATAGTTGACCAATTTTAAGTCTCGTTGTCTTATGCTAATTTAATCTATTTCGCTCGTGAGTGCACCTAATATTCCACCGATCGTTTCCATTCAAGACATGGAAATCAGATTTGGCGAAAAAACAATCCTTTCCAATATAAGTATAGAAGTACCTCGTTATGGTGTCAGTGTCATTATGGGGGCAAGCGGAGTTGGCAAATCAACTCTGCTGAATGTGATTTGTGGGCGATTGAAGCCCACTCGCGGTTCCGTCACCGTACTAGGCCGTCTTGTCAATGATCTCAAAGAGACCGAACTGTTCGCCATGCGGCGCCATATGGGAATGATGTTTCAATCCAGTGCCCTGCTGACAGATCTGACGGTTTACGAAAATGTAGCGTTTCCAATTCGGGAAAACACCAACCTTCCCGAAGCGCTTGTGCACAAACTCGTGCTGATGAAATTGGAACAGGTCGGGCTGCGCGGCGCCATGGATTTAATGCCATCGGAACTTTCCGGTGGCATGCAGCGCAGAGTGGCCCTCTCAAGAGCGGCCGCAATGGATCCAGATCTGCTGCTTTTTGACGAACCATTTGTTGGACTTGATCCGATTTCGCTCGGTGTAGTCACAAAACTCGTGCGTGAGCTGACGGATGCACTCAACACGACATCCATTCTGGTTACGCACGATGTCGAAGAAGGATTAAACATTGCAGATTCTGTGTTTTTACTAGGCAGTGACCGTTTGCTTGCTTCTGGGACATCCAAGGAACTGCTGCAGAGTTCTCAGCCGGAAGTCCGACAATTTTTGCACGGATTACCCGATGGCCCGGTACGGTTTCACTATCCTTCCAAAAATTATCAAGGTGAAGTTCTGGGGATCGATTGATGTGATCAAACTAATTCAAAAGGTTGGAACAGCAACGCTGCGGTCAGTAGAAAGGCTGGGTTACGCTTTGATCTTTTTCTTGCAATGTGTTTGCCAATTTCCAAAAACCCTAGGGCGTCCGGCTCTGATCGTGCGCCAAATTTATTCCGTCGGAGTACTCACAGTTCTAATCACCGTCGTTGCTGGCGCATTCGTAGGGATGGTTCTCGGTTTTCAAGGATATTATACGCTGGTCGATTTTGGCGCCGAAAGCGAGCTCGGTCTGCTGGTTGCACTCAGTCTCACTCGAGAATTAGGTCCGGTACTGTCTGCCTTGCTCTTTGCCGGCAGAGCCGGCTCGGCTCTGACTGCTGAAATCGGTCTGATGAAAACTACAGACCAACTTGCCGCGCTGGAAATGATGGCGGTCAATCCGATTCAAAGAGTCATGGCCCCTCGAATTCTGGCTGGCATTTTCGTCGTGCCGCTGCTGTGTGCAATGTTTACACTGGTTGGGATCTTGGGCGGCTATTTCGCCGGAGTCGTGCAGCTGAGCGTTGATTCCGGCGTGTATTGGTCGTCAATTGCCAACGGGGTTGATTTTAGGGACGATCTGCTCAATGGACTGATTAAAAGTGCCGTGTTCGGTGTTATCGTCACATGGATCGCTGTATTCGAAGGTTACGACACCTACCCATCAGCAGAAGGCATTGGCAGCGCAACCACACGCACCGTGGTTACGGCTTCTCTTTTGATTTTGGGCTCCGACTACGTACTGACCGCTCTTATGTTTCGTCTTTGAATTCAGACAAAAGATGCCAGCAAAAAAATAAGCTGACCGTAGCAATGATCACACCAGCACATTTGATCATCAAGTTCAAGTTACTGAAAACTCGCAGAAAATTAAATTCAAACATCGCCACCCAATACTAATCTTACAAAGCATTGCTCCTTTCAAACAAGTCTTTGATTTACTTTAACTGAAAATTAAATTCTGAAAAAAGTGACTGTTGGAACCCAATGCATTTGATCCAATTTTCTGTAAGAATTTTCCAAAGAATTTTCCAAAGAATTAGACAGTTGGAAAAGGGTTGCAAAAAGTCCCGAGGGCGAAAATCCTGTTTGCGTTCGACTTGGACCTGCCAAAATCCGGTCCAATACATAAAACCATGCCTTTTCTTTGCTACAGCGGCAATTAGGCAATCTACCAGCTTACGCACGGTGTTCCCTTCATTTCTGCAACGACGAAACAGCACAGCCGCAGCCTCACAATGCACGGGATTTATGGGGAAATGAACCGCCATCGCAAGAAGACGTCGAAGCATCTGAAAATGATGTTCGGAGCGTGCCCCTGCCAGCAATTCCATTCTGATTGCATCACAGGTCGCAGAGTCGCCTTCAAGCGCAATTCCCACGCGAACGCAGATGTTCGAGCCAGTGTCTCGCAGAAATTCAACCCACGCCGAAGTGTCAATTAAAATCACGTCGCGCGTCTGCTGCGCATTTCTTCCAGACTGCCATCCCAACCTGACCCGAGGCAGTTGCGTTGTAGAGGTTTTCAAGACAATTTGGAGTTGACTGAATCTAAAAAAACACGGTCTGAGTCTCTCTTAATTGCACATTTGATGAATCATTCTACGAACATCCAAGCATTTGAACTGTCAAATGCAGTCGAACCGACGCGAATGCCCTTGAGCAGCTGGTAAACACAGGCGGCTGCAGTCATTTTCGAAATTTACGCGCAGCATGGACTCGCCAGCGTCATGGGCGGCGATCTTTTTGCGATCAGGCGCCGGCTGGGCTGGCTTCGAGTGCCCGGCGAAGTGCCTTTTGCCAACTGGGGTAGGATTGGCTCGAAAACCAGCAAATTGCTCAGAAAAACGCAGAAAATAGCGCTATTTTGAGGTAAAAAATATTTCCACCCCTTAATTTACTCAATCAAATCAACCTGTTTCTAACAGCGCAAATGCCTCGAATATTTTTGCGAGCGTCGGTATTTTCACATCATATGACGTATCTGAAATTCTGTGGCGAATTCAGATAAATAAATAGTCCTGGGTGTTGATGGCATCACCACAGATTTTCCAGACCACATGATCTAGTTTATTTAGTCAATTTCGGCGACCGAAACGAATAAGTGAAGACTGGCTAGGCGGTAGCTGCGACCGAGTGATGGGTTTGGACTGACAAAGTTTCTTCAACAATTCCGCGTAATGCGTCGTGTACTTCGTCAATTTTGTCGAACGCGACGTTCACTGTCGCAATATCGAATCGGCATTGGACTCCACTGACTTTCCATTCTCGTTGGAGACGACAATCAGGTCGATTCAAACTTTCATACCACGGGTAAAGCAAAATCAGGTGCCTCGCGTTATAGGCTTGACGGTACGCGAGCATCTGATAAATATCGGACGTTTTGACACCCAGCTCCGTTTTTTCAGAATTCAGTTTCTTCCACTTCGTATCTAGAATTACAACTGACCCATTTGATTTTGTTTTTATCACTGCATCCGGTCTTAACCAAAAGATTCCACCATTGTTTTTCCCCATCAACGCAGAGTGCTGACAATTTTGAAGCGATACGTCGTATTCATAACCAAGTGCACGCTTCAAACTTTGTCCAATGAATTTCTCGAATAATTCATTCATTGGAAACAGCAAACTAAATCCCTTATCTTTGCCGTAGGTTGTGCTTTGCCAGTTTTCTTTCAGAAACAGCAACGCAAAACGATAGAGTTCATGAAATGTTGTGTTCGTCCGGTCGAGCTTCACAGGCTCATGAAATGGAAATTGGGTATCACCAACTTCATTGAAACGTACGCGAAGTTCCCTCAAAAATCGAATGCTAACTGCTGATCTCGCAACTTGAAACAAACAAATCACGGTTGCCTTGAGAACACGATTCAAGGGTGTGTTTTCAGACAATTCGTCATAGCGACAAGCCAGACGGTCCGGCCGTACGGCGTGTCGTATGAACTGGCGCGTTATGTCAAGCTTACCTCGCAGCAAACTCAAGTCATCCTCCCTCACCAAATATCTACGCGGCAAGCCTCTCTGAACTGATGAATTCAACCGACTCGCGAACAGCTGAATGAGGATTTCCAACAATCCATACCGCTGCGATGCGAATGTGGCAAGTTCATCATCTGAAATTTTAATTCCTTCCGCCACCAATAACATTCTCGTCAACGCCTTCCACGCCCGTTGATCGTCTCCATCGATCTTCGGCAATATTTCTACCGTGCGATTCGGCATTGCTAGAGTTCCAACAACTTGTCCTGCACGCAGAAATTTGGATTCTGAGGTGCGAGCGAGTACTGAGTCTTTCGGTAATTTAAGAGCCTTCGCAGCACGTTCGGCACGCTTTATCAGCAAAGCTCTCTCCGGGTCGGAGAGTTCTTCAACCAACAGCTTGTCCCATTCCTTACAGGTCAAAAGACTTGGTCTCAAACTCATTGCGAATTGCTAACAGTACTGTTGCTATCTACAATCAGGCGGTCGTAGGCATCGTCTGGAAATTTTTCTTGAACCTGCCAGCTGTATCGCTTCTCGAAATTTTCAGCTATTCCAGCGGGTGGTTTGAGCTCCTCACGTTTCAAAAAGCTGTCACCCTTTCCAAGCACTGCCTTGACTTTGTTCCAATCTTCGTAAAAATATTGATCAAGCAAGGGAATGATTTTATTTTGCATGATCTTGTCTACGTCAGCTCTGGATTCCGCCGTCATAAACCACGCGTGACCAATCAGATGATCCCGGTCGAGCAGGTATTCAATCCGTTCATTGATTTTATGCAGAACCACCTCGAGGTCGACTCCGGTTTTCTCCTTTTTGTCCGCAAGAAGATTCGGCTGGGGCTGCAACTCTTCGAAATCGAACCGGCGGCGTATTGCTGTATCAATCTGGGTGATCGATCTGTCCGCGGTATTCATCGTGCCGAGAATATATAGGTTTCGCGGCAACATGAACTTCTTTTCTGAGTAAGGTAGAGTTACCCCGATCTCGTTGTCTGCACCTTCCCGTTTATCGTCTTCCAAAATTGTGATCAGTTCTCCCAATACTTTGGAAATGTTTGCACGATTAATCTCATCAATTACCAAAACATGTGGGATAGCGTTTTGGTGGGCGCGATTTGCGATTCGCAGTAGAACTCCTTCTCTTGGTACCAAACGAAAACCACTTCCTGCGTTTTCGTTCGATTTCGTTTCGGGTCGCAGCCCTTCGACGAACTCTTCATATCCATAAGACTGGTGAAACGTAACAAATTCAACGCGTCCATTTTGGACAAGATCGCGATATTTCCCTTTAATTTCCTCACGCTTTCGCTCTTCATTTTTTCCAAAGCAGATATTGACACATCGCTCTCTTGTAGCATATGTTTTTCCAGTACCTGGAGGTCCAAACAGGATTGTATTCAGCGAATATTGCACGATTTTCTCTGAATACAAACTTGTTTGGACGATGTTTGGACGTTGTATTCCACCACATCCGCACTCTTGAATATTATTAAAGTCGAGAGATTTCAGAAAGTTGTTGGTTGGTTTTCCCCCACTATATCCTTTTCGGGGCGGTTCGCCTTTGACTATCTTGTGAGCTACACGAATAACGTACTTGGGTGGATAGTGACGCTCATTTTCAACAAGACAGTACTTCGTACTTCGCCTTTTAACTGGAACACCCTGCTCATCAATCTGTTTGATGGCATCCTGAATATTAGCTCTCTTGATGTAGTCGAACATAATTTTTTTTCATAATTTTCATAAATACTTTAAATATTTGACAGTGTAATAAGGACAAGAGTTTATTCTTGAAGCTCAAACCGCAGTTCTGTGGGAGTCGGGGAAGCTCAATATATCTACGAAGATTTTAACGTGTTTGCGCTTCCGAAACCGAGCAGGCAACCCACACCTTTGCATGTGATGTGCGACGCTCCGCAAGCCTTTTATCTTATCGTGCAGCGACAGCTGATGGATGAAAAGGAGCCGGATCTGCAGGCAGACCTGCTGCCACATTTGTTTGTAGATCAAGATCATGAAAGTACCCAGAAAGGGAAGTACTTGAACCGTGCGTTGGCTGCCAATGTGGATTTGCAGACAAACTGGAATGAGCATAAGGCAGTGCGTTTTTACAATCAGCGTGGCGAAGCCTCGGAGAACCGGATCAAGGAATTACACAGTGACTTCGGCGGCGCACAGCTGCCATGTGGCGATTCTGGCGACAATGCGGCGTATTTCAAGCTGTGTGCGTCAGCCTGCAATCTGTTGGCGCTGCTGCGACGATTGCTGCCGGCTGGCTGAGAAATGCAGTCGGGCGGTCTGCATGCGCTGGCAGCGCAGACCGTCTGCCATGGGCGGCAGTGGACTTTGAAACTCAATCGAGCACAGCCGCAGCTGATCGACGAAGCGATTTGGTCCATCCGCAACTGCCGACCGTCGTGAATACGCCGCCTTGTGCGGCGCCGCTCTTCTCCAATTGACATCGATTTCGACACCGCGGAAGGCTTTCATGCGTATTGTCAAAGAAACGTCATGCCCCCGATGTCAATGAACCGGCTCAACCACCGCAAAATGAGAATCCCCGTGGACTGTTCTCGCCGAGCAGCGTACTGAATAATCGGAAAATCGGCTAAATTCTCGAACCTGCTGGCTGAAGAATTTTCTAATTCGGATTTGGAAAGTTCAAGTTACTGAAAACTCGCAATAATTTAAATTCAAACATCGCCGCCCAATACTAATCTGACAAAGCATTGCTCTTTTCAATCAGTTCTTTGATTTACTTGAACTGAAAAATTAATTCTGAAAAAAGTTACTGTTGGAACCCAATGCATTTGATCCAAATCTTCTGGAGGAATTTCTGTAAGAATTTTCCAAGGAATCAGACAGTTGGAAAAGGGTTGTAAAAAGTCCCAAGGGCGAAAATCCTGTTTGCGTTCGACTTGGACCTGCCAAAATCCGGTCCAATGCATAAAATCATGCCTTTTCTTTGCTACCGCCGGCAATCTCCTGGAAAAGTATTTGAATCCGACACAATAACTTCGAATCAAATTGGCTGCGAAGTTCTGATCCGGGAACTGGCATGAATAGATGAACTGTTTTCTGACGGCTGCAATTGACAGCCATGAGGCGGAAACTTAGTCACTCATTTATTGAGCTTTTTCTTTTCCCTGTCTGGAAACGGACCGAAACGGCCGGCGCATACCCAGTCAGCAGCGACTATCACTTCAGCCAATGGTGCGGAATTCAATAGACTGTCCTTACTCATTCCACTGACCTTCGATCCGCAATCCATTGCTCCGTTCGGTGAGATATGCCAGCATGCTGAAACAGGTTGCCACAAGAGAGTCAACAATGTTTTTTTTGGAAGCCCGGGTTTTTCAAAGTGGATGATCCGCACAAAGCGACATTCATCGAATTTTGAATCAAGGCAGCACTATCATGCGACTGGACGCGCTGAGAGAGCTTTGCGCTGATGCCATAAGCAATGTTACTCAACAAGCTGAAGTTCGGTGCAGCGAGCCAGCACTTCAAAATCTTTGTCTTGATGCAGCACCGGCACGTTCGCGTCGTTTGCAACAGCAGCAATTAGGCAATCTATCAGCTTACGCACGGTGTTCCCTTCATTTCTGCAACGACGAAACAACACAGCCGCAGCCTCATAATGCACGGGACTTATGGGGAAATGAACCGCCATCGCAAGAAGACGTCGAAGCATCTGAAAATGATGTTCGGAGCGTGCCCCTGCCAGCAATTCCATTCTGATTGCATCACAGGTCGCAAAGTCACCTTCAAGCGCAACGTTCACGCGAACGCAGACGTTCGAGCCAGTGTCTCGCAGAAATTCAACCCACGCCGAAGTGTCAATTAAAATCACGTCGCGCGTCTGCTGCGCATTTCTTCCAGACTGCCATCCCAACCTGATCCTCGAAGACTTCGGGCCTCCTCAACATCCAAAGCCTGGCTCGCAAGTGTGCGAAGCGCAAGATTAACCGCCTCGCGCTTGGAATTCAAGCTGTAGCGACGCATTATCGCGGCACATGCCTCATCATCAATGTCAATATTGGTGCGTGACATACACATATCATACACCATTAAGCGCTGGTCAATTATCGGCTGTTCCGGTTAGCCGCCGATAAATTCGAGTATGGAATGAATCATTTACAGCAAATGCCGTAAAATCTGAATCGTTTGTCAGTACACTTCCACCAGAAAATAATTTGGCGGGAACCGATGGCTTCAAGCCTGATGAAGTCGCGAGAAATTGGTCCATTGATCTGCATTGAGTGAGGTGTAAACTTGTTTCCCATAGACATGCTGAATCGCACCATTAATTTTCTTGCAGCGTCTATGGCGGTTGAGGCATCTGCGTGGACACATATCGATTCAGACTGACTGGCACATTAATTCCGTCAATACTTTTGACAACTCCCTTTTCAATGGCCTGTAAAACTTACTGTGAGGCAAATTTTGGAACTGCAGGATCATGTTCACGAGTGATGATGACTTTGCCGTCACACTCCCAACCCGCGTAGAATTCCGGGTAAAAAGCCCCACCACGCTCGTGACAGATGGATTGGCGAAAAGTGCCCTGACACACCAAATTAACCGCCAGTGTCTGCAGCGGCATGAGCTACATATCGCAGCTCGGTCTCCATGTCATTAAGCACACAATCTGGCTTTAGATGTCATTCGGTCAGGACCGGAAGCGTGAAATTCGCCCTGTGTTCGATGTATGGCATGATGCATTTCTCATCTCCCATTTCGAAACGGCCGAGGCTTTCTTTCATATCGAAATCATATTCAGCTTCATCGCAACGACATCACCCGATCATGCAGACTGCCTGGACCACCGTTCGAGTTTGATGGCACCGTGAATTCAATGACTCTTTTCGCTCGACGCTCTCAACAAAACGAATGAAGCAATTGAATGTAAACATTTCACGCGGGATAGAAAATCAATTACATTAATTGATCTGGAAAGTGTCAGGTGTTTCGATGAAGCGGATGAAAAATCCACAATTGCAGTTTAATGTCGAATAGGATGCGTCTGCTGCACCAAAAAAAAGCCCCGCCGAAGCAGGGCTTTTTAATCTCAAACCGAGGAGGTTTACATCATCCCACCCATGTCAGGGGGAGCAGCCGGCATCGCTGGCTTCTCTTCCGGGATCTCGGCGACCATGGCTTCGGTCGTAATCATCAGTCCCGCAATTGATGACGCATTCTGCAGTGCGGCGCGAGCAACTTTCGTTGGATCAAGGATTCCCATCTCAATCATGTCGCCGTATTCGCCAGTGGCGGCGTTGTAACCAACATTGCCGTCACTTTCAGCGACTTTATTCAGGATGACCGAGCTGTCTTCCCCTGCGTTTCCAACAATTTGTCGAAGCGGTTCTTCCAGTGCTTTTTGAACAATGCGAATTCCCACGTTCTGATCAGCGTTCGCGCCCGAGATATCGTTTACCGAATTGATCGCTCGGACCATGGCAACTCCGCCACCCGGAACCACGCCTTCTTCAACTGCTGCTCGAGTTGCATGAAGAGCATCTTCCACTCGGGCTTTCTTCTCTCGCATTTCAACTTCGGTGGCAGCGCCAACTTTGATCACTGCAACACCACCGGCCAGCTTGGCAACTCGTTCCTGCATTTTTTCTCGGTCATAGTCGGAAGTGGCTTCTTCGATCTGCGCTCGAATTTGATTGACTCGAGCAGTGATGTCGCCCTTGGAGCCAGCACCATCGATCACGGTTGTGTTTTCTTTCGTGACTTGAATCTTTTTGGCTGAACCAAGATCATCCAGTGTAGCATTTTCCAAGCTCATTCCAACTTCTTCAGAAATCACATGACCAGAAGTCAAAATAGCGATGTCCTGCAGCATGGCTTTGCGTCGATCACCAAATCCAGGTGCTTTGACTCCACAGACTTTCACAATTCCGCGAATGTTATTGACGACGAGTGTAGCGAGCGCTTCTCCCTCAATATCTTCTGCAATCACCAGCAGCGGACGTCCTGCTTTAGCAACCGCCTCCAGCAGTGGCAGCAGATCGCGAATATTAGAAATTTTCTTGTCGTGCACTAAGATGAACGGACTTTCCAATTCCACAGACATGCTGTCTTGATTGTTGATGAAGTAAGGCGATAAATAACCGCGGTCAAATTGCATGCCTTCAACAATATCGAGCTCGTTGTCGAGAGTTGAGCCTTCTTCAACCGTGATCACGCCCTCTTTACCTACAGACTTCATAGATTCGGCAATGATGTTGCCGACATCTTCGTCTGCATTGGCGGATACCGTGCCGACCTGCGCAATTTCGATCTCATCCGAACATGGCTTGGAAATGTTTTGCAAATGGGCAACTGCAGTAATTACCGCCTGATCGATTCCGCGCTTTAAATCCATCGGATTCATTCCTGCCGCTACAGCTTTGAGGCCTTCACGCAGCATGGCCTGTGCCAGCACGGTTGCAGTGGTGGTGCCATCACCCGCCACATCGGATGTTTTGGAAGCAACTTCTTTCAGCATTTGTGCTCCCATGTTCTCGAACTTGTCTTTCAGTTCAATTTCTTTGGCGACCGAAACACCGTCTTTGGTGACTGTAGGAGCGCCAAAGGACTTCTCCAACACGACATTGCGACCTTTTGGTCCCAAAGTTACTTTTACTGCATCAGCGAGCACATTGACGCCGCTCAGCTTCTTGGCGCGCGCTCGCTCTCCAAATTTAACTTCTTTAGCAGCCATAGATTATTTCTCCATATTTCCTTGATTGCTATCAAATTAAGCTATTCAATTACTGCCATGATGTCGTCTTCACGCATCATGAGCACTTCTTCACTATTCTGTCTGAATTCGGTGCCTGCATATTTGCCAAAAAGCACCTTGTCGCCGACCTTGACATCAAGGGGACGGACAGTTCCATCATCCAGAATTTTTCCATTACCTACAGCAAGAACCTCTCCTTGCATCGGTTTTTCAGCCGCTGTGTCGGGAATAACAATTCCACCAGGGCTTCTACGTTCGTCTTCAACTCTACGAACGACTACTCGATCATGAAGTGGGCGAATATTCACTCATACCTCCAGTCAACAGTTTTAGAACTAATGATTACGAAATTAAGCGCACAGTCTGCACCGCGCACTTCAACTCCAATTTGTGAAAATAACGCTGCCTTCTGCCGCTTCGGAATGTGCCGTTGAGACAGCGGGCTGCGATTTTTCGAATAACACAATCGCAACCACACAATTACAGCTGCAATTATTAGCACTCACTATTGGTGAGTGCTAATAATTATAGGGATGAATATTTTGAATTCAACTGGAATTTTCAAAAATATTTGCACTGCTTTTTCAATCGTCGGTCAGAAATGTTCGATAATTGAAATATGTTGCAGACTCAGCACAATCAAAACAGAACGCCACATGCCAGCTGACGACTCCAAGTTCATTTCCGTAAAAATATGGGATCTGCCCATCCGCGTATTCCATTGGCTCCTCGTCATTTTGGTCATCATCATGTTCGCCAGTGCAAAAACGGGAAATTTTGACATTCACATCCTGGCTGGCAAATTTGTGACTGGGCTTCTAGTCGCAAGAATCTGCTGGGGAATATTGGGAAGTTCCAATACTCGGTTCTCTTCGCTGCTGTTTCGTCCTCAACAAATATTTTCCTACATCGCTAGGCTGCCGAAGCGAAAGCCGAGTTATCAGACTGGACACAGTCCGATCGGTTCGCTGGCAGTGATCTTAATCTTGGTTGCGCTGCTGGTGCAAGCGTCGACAGGATTGATCGCAGCCGATGTAGATGGATTGGTGGAAGGACCTTTTGCTTACTACGTAACTTACGAACTGAGTCGATGGGCAAGTGACATTCATGTCCAGCACGAACAGTGGGTGCTGATCCTGATCATCGTTCACCTGCTGGCAAACGCGTTTTACTATTTTTACAAGAAAGACAACCTGATTCACCCTATGATCAGTGGGTCCAAATCAGTACCTCAGCATCTGAGTGTTTCAAGACCGGAGCTCGCAACGACGAGAAGAGGTGCTGTGGTAGCTATTGTCGTTGCGATTTTAGCGGTCTGGGTTTTCAGCGTATACGGCTGACAGAATCAGTTCTTTTTCTCACGGAACTGTTTGTGGCACCCGCGGCAGCCTTCTTCTCCTAATTTTTTGACTGCTGCGCCGATTTTCTCAAGTTCGCCACTTTTGAACGCGGCTTCTACATCGGTTGCCAGCGGTGCAAGCTTTTTCGATGCTTGTACAAAATCGTCCCACTCAGTCCAGATATTGTCTTTGGCTTCACTATGTTCATTGTCAGTCATTCCAGAATTCATCGGAAAAAGATCCGGAATTCTGTCCACATTCGCAGCCATTTCAGCGGCCATTGCGCCGAGTTCCAGAGGTTCGCCTTTGCCGCGCTTTAGGAAATTGGAGAATGCCTTCATGCTGGTTCCCAATTTCTCCATGAAAATGTGGCGGCTTTTGTATACACCCGTAAGCTCTGCCATCGTTCCGTGAGAGTGACTGTACGCAGAAAAAAGAGAAAAAGTCAGCGCACTGACCGTCATTCCAATAAAAATCAATTTTTTCACTTTCAGCACACCTCTAAAACATTATGTAAATCTCAATATATCCCAAAACTCGAGTTAGAAAAAAATTTTGAAAGGACCGAGGTTGTGACAATTTCAGCAGTGCAATTGGTTGAATTTATACCATTATAGTTGGTACGGTTTATTTTCACCAATCACTCAATTGATCGCCCGATACAGGCAACTCACCGGTCCTCCAGCGTATGCTCCATAGACCGGTGTCTTTTTGGACTCAATCCAGGAACGCATCTTGTTTGTGTAATTACGATCAGGAAATTCACGCATATAAATCTCAGCCCAAGCAACTGTACGCGAACCCGAACCCTGAATCAACATTAACTGGAACTGATCCTTGTCAAATACCGAATCCCATAACCACTCCATACCATCGACAATGGTGCCTTTTTTGGGTGCCAATTCGTACACATTGTCATATCCCGAACGCCGCAGGGCGAACGCGGCTCCGAACGCCGCCTGGTAGGTCATATTGGGATAATAGATGAGGTCCTTTTTCTTGGCCCAATACTTCCAAATGCGATCCTTGCCGCCTTTGCCAACACACAGCATCGCTTTCTTATAGTATTTGTAGGCAGTCTCCAGTATTTTCGGGTTGCCAGTTGCATTTCCCCAGTGTGCGTAACCCATTGCATGTAAAGCGCGCCGATCAACACCCATGACTTTGCCTTTGAAATCGTTTTTCCCACTGATCGTAATCGAGTACAGTTTGTCTCCCCACTGTCTGACTTTCTGGTGGAACTGAGTTTCGTTCGGGAACTCGGCTTTCAGCACCAGGTAAGCATGCGCCAATGGCGTCAGAAACACGGCGAGCTGGAAGTAAGGTTCATTCAGACCGTTATAACTTCTATGCTCCTTGGGATGATAAGCCTTGACATCAGTAAAAGCATCAATTTGCACGGCTTCCGAAAGTGCATCACGAATACTAGCCCCGGCATATTCATCACCATAGTAGTAGCTTTCAACCAGTTGATAAAGCGAATGTCCTGCCATTTGAACGTTTGATCGCTGCCGTTGAATCGGCCCGCTAATCGTGGCCTGTCTGTCAAGAGCTACACTCGCAAAGTTGTTTGAACAGATTCGCCTTCGCTCTTGGGCTGATATTTTTGACAACTCACTCTTGCGGACTAGTACGTCAACTACAGGTTTTATCTCTGATTGCTTCGTGCTCGATGCAATAACCGGCTGCGCACTAAAAATCAAAGACATAATAATCGCGATCGAAAACAGTGTAACAATCTGATATTGAAAATATGTTTTGTTCATGATCTTCCTTCTATCCAGATGCCTGCGAAGGTTAAAATATCCCTCAGTGAAAGTGAAATAGCGGTCGTCAGTGCGTTGGTTTAACGATGGTTGAATCTCGAATTGCAAATTAAAAAAATGCGAAGGTTCCATTATATTCCTTCCGAGACAACCATTCTGGCTGTGAAATTCGATCAAATTGTTTTGAAGATTAAACTCATTGACGGCTATTCAGGTGGCTGGGGATAGCCGTTTGACTTTAATTTAACCTTCGTTCTTCAATGCTTGCGCCATTTCATAACTGGCTTGCAGCCTATACCAAGTTTCCGCTCCACCACCAATGGCTTTTTGAAGGTTGATGCCCAGCTGGCGCGCTGCTTAACCTATCTCCTTGCTGATTGATGATTGAAAATCCGGCTCCCCGGAGGATCGGTCGCGGGCGAAATCTACGAACTTCAGCGTTTTTTTTGCTGATTTCCAGTCTATTTCATCGCAACGCTTGAATTGCTGCCGTCTTGCCCGCGGATTTTCGCCGGCTTGTGGCCAAATTGGGCGTAAAATTGGTGTTTTCTGCCAGACACTAGGTAAGCAAACCATAATGTATTCTAGGGTATTGCCTTTTGTCATATACATTTCAAAATTCTTGGACCGATAGCGCTGAACTGTTTCGAAAATGAGTTCAGACTCCGAGACTTCAAAACCTGCCGACAGCTGTCGGCAGCAAACAATCTCTCTGACAGGTGTCTTGGTCGAAGTAAGTCGAGCCGGATTGGCTTCATTTCTGTTTTCGATCCTGAGACCTCGACAAGCCAGAGCTGTATCGGTGAATTCAGATGCCGTCCAGCTCAGGTTCGGTTCTCGAACCGTCGACTTTTCGCCTGGCGAGGTCGAGGCCGTCAGCATGACCGACGGTCGACTTTGGTCTAGCATCTGCATTCGTCATGCTACAGGCGAATTCAAGGTTTCAGGATTGCCTAGAACGGCTGCATCCACCGTGGTTAAAGCGCTTGAAGCGAACAGGATTGATTGGTGGCGCAATAAATTCGCGACCCAGATAGGATTTCTCCGCCTTGTCCACGAAAATTTAGTAAATATTTTTGATTCGCCGAATTACGTCACATGCGCTGCGCTCAAAGATCTCACGCGTGATGCGCAGATGGCTGTCGGGTCCCTGTCAAATCGATGGCCAGAAGCACTGTCCGATATTTCCGAGGTTCAGTTGCTGCAGGACATTCTTGAATTCTTGGAGGCTCCTGGCACTGCTCGGGAAAAAGCCAACGAAGCTTACCTTAAAACCGAGCTGGTTCGCTCCCGTTTTCTGTTCGACAGAATAGAGACTCACCCGCTTACGAATGAACAGCGCAAGGCGGTCGCTACAGATGAGCGCAACAATCTTGTGGTTGCTGCAGCCGGCAGCGGCAAAACATCCGTTATCGTTGCCAAGGCAGGATGGCTCGTCCAAAGAAAGAATCTGAAGCCATCTGAACTGCTGCTGCTTTCTTTCGCACGCGATGCCCGCAATGAGATGCGGGAGCGCCTTCACACTCGACTCGAAGCCGAAGCGGCGCGTAACATCCAAGTTTCCACATTTCACGGTCTTGGCATGGCAATCATCGGTGAAGTCGAGGGCAAACGTCCGACGCTGGCCGTTACAGCTGAGGACAGCTGGGCCTTCTCGAAACAAATTAATAAAATTATTGCTGACTTGCTTGCAGACCGCGAAATCTCCGCAGTTCTGATTGAATGGTTTGAGAGCAGCTTCGCTCCCTACAAAAGCCCGCACGAATTCGAGAATTGGGGCGGGTATTTCAACTATATACGCAAGTACGACATCCGATCGCTTAAGGGTGAATTCCTTCGCAGTTTCGAGGAATGTGAAATTGCAAATTTCCTCTATCTCAACGGAGTCTTCTACGAGTACGAAGCCTCCTATGAGCACGATCTGTCCACGACGGAGAAGCGCCAGTACCAGCCTGATTTTTTTCTTCCTGAGCATGGCATCTACATTGAGCATTTTGGGGTCGACGCCGAGGGAAAAACGGCGTCATTCGTGAATCAGGAACAGTATCTGCAGGAAATGGAATGGAAGCGCGGAGTTCACAAGCAATACAGCACCATTCTGATAGAGACCTTCAGCTTTGAGCATGCCAACGGCAGTCTGCTTCACAACCTGACTGAGAAACTATCACGCCGCGGAGTGACACTTTCGCCAATCCCACCCAAAAAGATATTCAGCGTTCTCGTACGACAGGGCTGCATCAAACCATTCACGAAACTCATAGCGACGTTTCTGAATCACTTCAAGGGCAGCCGGCTGTCCTTCTCCGATTTAGTCGAACGCGCCTCCGCTCATCAGGACCGCAGACGAGCAAAGGCGTTTCTTGCAGTGTTCCGCCCAATTGCCGAGCGCTATGAGAAAGAACTCGCGCACGCTGGAGAGATCGACTTCCACGACATGATCAACCGGGCAACCGATCTGGTGGAAGCCGGTCGTTACTCCAACTCCTACCGTTACATTTTGGTCGATGAATTTCAGGACATTTCACGTTCCCGCGCAAATCTGCTTAAAGCATTGCTTGAAACGCGGAAGAGCGCTCAGCTGTTTGCGGTTGGCGACGATTGGCAGTCGATCTACCGATTCGTCGGATCGGACATCGCGGTTATGCGTGAATTCGGGAATCAGTTCGGCGCGTTCGAGCGCATTGATCTTGAAACCACCTTTCGCTGTTCAGATCGAATTTGCACGGTAGCCACGGATTTCGTGCTTCGCAACCCCGCACAGATCCGCAAGTCAGTCCGCGCGATAAACAGATCTGACGCCCCGGCGGTGTTCATTGGACTGCCTGGTCGGCGAGGATTCAAATTACTTGACGACGCTCTCAAACGTATTGCCAGCAATGCGGTCAAATACGATGGACAATCCGAGGTGTTGCTCCTCAGCCGCTACCGACATCAGAAACCCGATAACATCAGCAACCTTAACCGACAATATTCTGGCCTTCGCATCATCTGGAAAACGGTGCACGGTTCCAAGGGCATCGAAGCCGACTATGTGGTAGTGATCGGCGTGTGCTCCGGAAAGTACGGTTTTCCCTCCGAGATAGTCGACGATCCGTTATTTGATCTGGTGCTGTCGGCACCGGAAACCTATCCAAACGCCGAGGAACGGCGCCTTTTTTATGTCGCTGTCACTAGGGCGAGACGGCAGGCATATGTGATTGCCGATGGAGGTCCGCCATCTGCGTTCGTCAACGAACTGATTGAAGGCGGTTACGACATCTCTGTGTTTGGCGAGTCGCCGACGGCCATCGTGCCTTGTCCGAAGTGCATTGAGGGACAGCTGGAACTCAAAGAAAACACGCGTGATGGAGGCCGCTTCTACGGTTGCACAAACTTTCCGTTATGCAAGTATACGACAAACTCCTGTCCATACTGTCGGATCGGACTGATTGTGAAGTCGGAAGGCTCGAACCGATGCCGCGGCTGTGGCATTCTGCTCGAAAACTGTCCCGCCTGCGAAGGCTGGCTGGCGATGAAGATGGGCAAGTATGGAAAGTTCTTTGGCTGCTCGAACTGGCCGAAGTGCGACTACACGCGAAGCCCGCAGCAAACAAAACAAAAATAGAAAACCATCGAAGCGGAAGAAATATAGACGACGAAGGCGTTTCTGACAAAATGATTCGTTTTATGATCTAACGCGTATTAATGAGTACGCAGTCATTCTTGTCACTAAGTTAGCCGCTGTCTTACGTCAATGACAATTCAAGCTGAAAGCGGTCACACATTGTCACAATGTTCACAACTACTTCCAAAAATTCTGAAGTGTCGGATACAGCACGCACTTTGTGCATTGATTTTACTGATAAATCTTGACGTAAAATGACATTTCCATCATTTGCTTGCTGTCAATAAAACAACAATTGGTTCAATGGTTGATGAGACGGTTTGGCATGATCTCAAATTGCTCGCCCGGGAACGGTGCCGAACAGTTTCTTGATTGTCGAAAGCGGCTGCCCAATGTTCCGTTCAACGCAAACTCACCGGCTTTCACAGCCTGGCTGCTTTTTGAAGTTCGTAATCCGAAGCCGTCGCTGAGGTTTTCCGCGTCATCACTGCAATTGACAGTTCGCTGACAGTCCAAAAATCACAAATCAACTTCCTTTCAAAGATCAATGCACCGCACATCTCCATCCTTAACGATCACCAGCCTCGCATATAATTTGAGTGAGATGCGCCATAATCATTGATTTTGAGGTTCGATGCCGGCTGGGCAGTCACCACAGTATCGGCAGATCAGGTGTTTCGTCAATTGTTCTGACAACTCAAATCATCCGCACCTGTACTGGATGCTTCGAACGTCAGCTTCTGGTTTTAGAAATTCAAGGAAGACTTACCCTCGAGATGCACATGTCCAACATCAGTTACAGCTGAATCTGACTCATAATTCATGACCGCGCCCGAATACGACCTGGAGTTTGTGCGAAGCCAATTTCCAAACATTGGAGAATTGGCATTCTTCGAAAATGCTGGCGGCACTTTTGTGCCTGCCGCAGTAAGCGATCGCATTTACGACTACATGCGCCGAAACCAAGTTCAGCCAGGTGCTTCGTATCTTGCTTCTACTGAAGCGATGGAGCGAATCGATCGCAGTCATCGCCGGCTTGCTGAGATGGTCAATGCCGATGCGAGGGAAGTCATCGTCGGTCATTCAACCACGATGAATGTTTACGTGCTGGCCAATGCACTAAAGCCGTCCCTGAAACCGGGCGATGAGGTCGTTGTAACCAATCTGGACCACGAAGCGAACATTGGTGCGTGGCGCAGACTGCAGGAAAGTGGAATTGTGGTCAAGGAATGGCAGATCGATTCCGAGTCAGCCGAGCTTGGAGGAACACAGAAACTTGAGCAGCTGCTGACCGACAGGACGCGTCTGGTGTGCTGCACCTGGTGTTCCAATATTACAGGGACCATCAACGATATGCAGGCGATTGCGGAGCTGTCGCACTCCGCAGGGGCTCTGCTTTGTGCCGACGCAGTCGCTTACGCGCCGCATCGCGCGCTGGATTTTAAAAATTCCAACGTAGATTTTCTGCTGTTCAGCCTCTATAAGCTTTATGGCCCTCACTTGGGCGTTTTGTGCGGCAAACGCGAACGGCTGCTCGAATTGGACAATCAGAATCATTTCTTTTTCACCCGGTCCGCGTTGCCACAGAAGCTTCAGCCTGGCGGTTACCAACATGAAACTGCCGCATCGATTGAAGGCATCGTCGAATATTTCGATCGAATATTTGAACATCATTTTGGAGAAAGCGAATGTTCAACGAAGGAGCGTTACGAGAAAATATTTGAACTCTTTGCCCAGCACGAAGATGAAATTGCGCATCCATTGATGGATTTTCTGAATTCAAAGCCCAACGTGCGAATTATCGGCCTGCCTGAGGTTGATTTCACTCGGCGGGTGCCGACGATTTCAATGGCCGTAGCCGACAAGCGTCACCGCGAAATTGCAGCAAAACTAGGCGAGCAGAACATCGGAGTTGGAGCAGGGGATTTTTATGCAAGGCGCTGCATTGATGCGCTGAACCTGGGTGCAGGAGGCGTCGTTCGCATCAGCATGGTTCATTACAACAGTCTAGACGAAGTGGCGCGTTTGATCAACGCCCTGGACGAATTGCTTTAAGTAATTCCTGGCACAAAATGCTAAAAGGCAACTATTCATCCCCTCTGATTGAATCTTGAGCGGCTGAACATTGCCGTTGACGATACCATCGGGCAGAGGCATCGTGACCTGATTGTATTGATTCGTAGCGGAACATATTATCGTCCCCTTGACATGACAGCGTCAATAGTCTATGGTGTCGGCATCGTTGAATACACTCACCAATTCCAGATGGGCAACGCAAATTTCAGATCCAAAGCCACGGCCGGGCGCGTCAGACCATCATCACGCGGATGCCAGCTCACAGCGTTTACATCGAATCGCATCTGGGCGGCAGCGCCATCATGAAGCGCAAGCCGGCGGCACTAGACAGCATCGGCATTGATATTGACGCGTGCGCCATTCGTCAGTTTCGCTGCGAGTATCCGGTGGAGGCCAGATAGCCGATGGCGAAGTTCAGCCGGCAATCGCTCAACGAAATGACGGTCGAGCAGATCACTTTACGCTTCCTGCATTTTCATCCATATTTAAGGTTTACTCTATCATAAAGTGTCTTTACTTATCGGTGCAGGACCAGCTGTCCCATCACACACCGACCCGAGGTGTGATCGCAATGCCGGCTGACGCCCTCCATGCTCTTGCCGAGGCGAACTTTCACCGTGTCATCCACCACCAACGCACTCAGTCCGTTTGGTTTCAAATCCAGGCTGCGATACACTTTCGGCACCATCAACTGATGAAACGAGCGCCCATTGACTTTTTGATTCTTCAGCAGACCCTAGAGCGAATCTTTACTGGCTTGAATGAATTCACGCATCGACCTGCGACAGAACATGGCGATTGACGAATCCCGCAGAAACGCCCGCATCAGCAGCAGAAACACCGCTTGTACAGCATCCACGGTGCTGCGCTTGGTGATGCCCGCTCGGTTCAGCAGCGTTCTCAAATCCAGCCAGCGACAGCACTCGGCATACAGACTGTCAATGAGGATGCTCGCAGCAGTCAGCGTTTCTTCAATCGTTGAGGGCAATTATGAAATTCTGCTGCAATTTTTCATTGCATGGCCTCTTTTGGTATGCTGTCGTTTGTAAATAATCAACAATAATAACCATTTTCAGCTATTTTATGAATTTAAATCAATATTTTAGATGAAAATCTTTAGATTACGGAATTCTGTGTATTTGAACTCCGAAACTTGATTTGCATCTAATCATTAAAAGAGATTTTTGAATAATCTTGAAGCTTGGTTTTGGCCGCAGCCGTAAACCTGCCGCTCATCTGGATTCAATCTGCGATGCCTTCTTCTTTCGCAGGTTGAATATGAACAACCCCAACCCTTCACCATTGAGAATATTCCATGCCAGAGTCCGATTCTTCAGCCGCTTCCGGCAAAAAGCCTGACAATATTCACGACGATTTCTTCAAGGACGTCTTTAAGGAGCGCGAATGTGTCACCAGCCTGATTCGGGCAGGTGCCCCTAAAGCGCTGTTTGAGATTATTGACTGGGATTCTTTGAGGCTCGAACCGCAGTCGATTAAAGCCGACTCGCAGAATGAGAAATTCGCCGATCTGGTATTTTCCGCGACGCTGAAAGACAGCGAGCGTACAGCCAGAATCGTCCTGTTGTTTGAGCACAAAAGCTATAGGGATGACGCTCTGGATAAGCAGATGGCCCGCAATCAGTTTCTGATGTATCTGCAAAATGATTTTCAGTCGCTGATTGTGCCGATCGTGGTGTTTCAGGGGCCGTGGTTCAAGCATGGGTTGGTAACGTTCAGCAACCTGTTTTCCGACTATTCGGAACAGCATCTGCGAATTCTGACCGAGTATTCGGTCAACTTCCGATGTCTGCCGATCAGCGTGGATGAAATTGACAGTATGGGGCTGGCGGGAAAAACGAACATTGACGCGGTGATCCGTGCGATGGTCACGGTGCGAGACTTTGATGTGAGCGACCTGCCGGATCTAATGGACCGAACCAGGCATGTTCCAGCCGAGGGTCGGGCAAGGACGTTCAAGTTGGTGCTTGGTTATGTTTGCGGTTACAATAACGACATTAAACAGGATGACATACTGAAATTGAAAACCAAAACATTGGAGGAACAGCAGATGGTTCTTTCAGCTGTGGAAGCATTTCGTCAAGAAGGTCTGGAAGAAGGTCTGAAAAAAGGTCGTCAAGAAGTTGCAGCGAATTTGCTGCAGATAGGCATGGAACCGAAGGAAGTTGTTGAATTGACGAATCTCAGTCGGGAACAGGTCGAATCGCTTTGGCAGGAGTTTAACGGAACCTCAGAGCTCTAGACTGGCAAATCATACGCGAGATGAATCAGTTGCTTATTTCAGCTGAGATGCATTTCGGGAAGAAGGTCGTACAGATATTGCGGCCGATTTGCTGCAAATAGGCATGGGACCACAGGAAATTGTCGATGCTGCGTGGCTTTGGATTCGAAATATGCGTTGTTCATCTAAATTCGGTTTGTGTCTTTAACGATGTCCACGCCATTCGCTATCGACCCTGTAATGTCAAGGCGCGAGTAATATGATCTGCCGCATACCTATGCAATCAGGTCACTATGTCTCAAAACGTTTGTATCGTCAACGGCAATGATCAGCCGCTAAAGATTCAATCAGATGGAGTGAGTGGTTACGCAAAAAAAACCAACCAACGACTGCAGATTCGCTTCTCTGCATGCAGGTATCTGGTTAATTGGGTTGAATTCGAGTAAAGTTTCACTCAGGCTCACAGCGTCGCAGAAGCCAATCGCCGGCGCAGCCATTCCTTAAGCGGCAGCTGAATTTCGTCACACTTGCTTTCAGGAATTTTCTTGCCCCATGCGTCGCCTTCCCTCGCGCCATGCCGTCAGAATGCCTGCGCAACCGATCAGCATCATTCCGGCGACTGCATTGGAATCGGGCCACGTATCAAATAGAGTTTTACCCCAGAAAACTGCAAATATAAGGTAACTGAACTCAATCGGAGCGAGCCAGCTGGCATTCGCAGTCTGGTATGCGCGGCTCAAAAAAAGATTGCCGGTAAGGTTGAGCAGCGCGGTAACAGCGGCAGTCCCGACAACTGCCCACTTCAGCACTGGCCATCCAACAGCCACGAAGGGCATGCGTTCCTGCAGGCTCAGGTCTGTGGGAAACAGGCTCAAGCCGACGCTTCCCAGTATTCCGGATGCGATGAACAAAACCGCAACCGCAAATACCATCGCCAGCGTGTTTTCAAAGCGGCAGGCGCGTCGAATGGTCAAGATGTTGGCGGCGTAGAAAAATCCTGCAATTATTGGCAGTATCTGCAGAGGAGAGAAGCCGTCTTCCCACGGTGACAATACCAATGTCGCACCGCCAGTACCGAGGATTAGCGCGAACAGGCGCCAGGCGCCCAGCCGTTCTCCAAGCACTGGTCCAGCAAGCAGGGTGATGAACAGGGGATAGGTATACAGCCCCGCTGCCATTTGCGTCAATGACAGAAAAGGTGCCGCGGAAAAGAAGCAGAACATGCAGAGCGTCATCAGAAAGGCGCGGAAATAAACCGGTCCAGCGCGTCTTGGCCGAAGCAGATGCAGTCCGCCGCCTGCAATGGCAAAAATTAAGGCGAACGAGAGATTTCCGGCGGCTCGCAGCGTCTGAAACTGCCAATATGATGTCTGCACGGAAATACTCTTGATCAGTGAATCCTGCAGAGCCAGAACAAAGATGCCGGTCAGCAGCAGCCAGAGCGCTATGGAAGGGCTGTCTCGCGTTGGTCTGCTGAATAGTGAAAACATCAATTTCCTATTTTCAGCTTTACGTGATTAGATTATTCGGTTCCTGTTCGACGAATCGAAGCAGTCGGCTGATGCCTCGGTGAGAATCATTGCTGAATATGATGCGTGAAAATGCTTTTCCTAAACTGTCAGATCGGCCGTTCTGCGGAGTGTTTGAGAAATGTTTCAGATGCCGGAATGGAAGGTCTTCTTCATGTCCAGCCGGGAACTTTGAACTTTCGGTGTTGATTACTCGTAACGCGTCAACGCCTGCCGCCAGATTTCAGCCATTTTTGACGAAAATAGAAAAAAAGAAATCTGCAGGTCCCTCCACTCGGCCACACTGCAAACTGCAAGGGAAATCTCAGCCGCTTCCGCATGAGGGTAACCGTAAGCACCGCAGGAAATGGCAGGAAACGCAATCGACTCACACCCATTCTCTTGCGCTAGGACAAGCGAATTTCGGTAAGCCAATGCAAGCAGTCTTTCAGGCTTGGGGTCAATATCATAGCGCGGACCAACGGCATGAATCACCCAGCGTGCGCGCAGCCTGCCTGCGGGTGTAATTCGCGCTTCGCCAACGGGGCATCGAACGCCGTTCACCGCTGGCAGCCGCTTGCAATGTTCCAGCAGGTCTGGACCCGCAGCCTGGTGAATTGCACCGTCTACGCCACCGCCGCCAAGCATTTCCGCATTGGCAGCATTGACGATTGCACTTGTGGCGGCTCCAGTAATGTTCCCCTGAATGATGGAAATGCTGCCGCTCACAAGGACTGTTTCTCCAGATAGCCGGGGAGATCCTCCAGTCGGATCCTGCTTCTTGCAAAAATCCCGCTGCCGCGTCCGATTGCCTTGCCATCATCATTGAAAACTACTGCTTCAGCTACGATTTGGGACCGATTCTGATTGACAACTCTGCCTTCCGCTCGCAATTTTCCCTCGGAGACCGGTCGAGTCAGGTAGAGGTTGAAAGTTGTCGTTAACAGGAAAGCCTCCCTCTCCAGCGAGCTGGCGGCAAAGAACGCGGCTTCGTCCAGCATCTTGAAATAAATCGAGCCATGCACCGCTCGAGCGGAATGGTGCATGCGCTCTGACAGCAACAGATTTATCGTGGCTTTGCCGTCACCGATATCGATGGTTGGAGACAAACATTCATTGATCGGCGCGGCAAGATAAACGCGCTCTAGCCCTCGCCAATGGCCTTCGCACGTCATTGCGCAATTCCGTTGACAAATTCGTCAGTACCGAATTGAAGAACGTATTCTGAACGGACCGTTACGATCTTTCCGTCGCTGACAGCTGCTCCCGGTATGCTCAAACTCTGGTACAGTCGCCGGGTTAAACGCCTGACATCGGCGCACGCAGCTTTTCTAGTCAGGCTGCCTTGATCGAATTCCTTGATTTCACCCATCAGCGGACGCACCGACGGCTCGATATCATCCGCGATCAAACGCAGACTGGAAGAGAGGTACTTTGAGGGCTGGTTAATATCCTGATGCGCTGCATCATTTGCGCCCCAGTTTGTATTTGTCAGCACGCCAACGAACTCGAAACCGAACTCTGCGACTGCGAACTGCACGGGAACCAAGATTTTGAGCATCTCACGACAAAGGCGAATGATGACTGAGCATCAACCAGCTCAAGTCGTCGTTCCGAGCTGGCTGAACCACCGCACCTCTGGCTGGCGGCGAACCCAAAATTACCTGGAGTTAATCGATTGACCGCAGACGGAATGGAATTCATTTGACTCAGCACGCGGGTAAATTAGATTAATTTTAACACGTGCGCAAATGCGAGACTTGAAGGGTGAACACCTGAATCAAATCCGAAATCAATCTGTTTACTGGGTGTTTGAACTGATCCAAATACCGACTATTGAGCAACGATCATTTCTCAGGAGGAACAAAATTCCCATTTGAAGCATCAGTAAGGAGGATTTCAGCTGTCCTGAACGGGCAGCACTCTTTATGCCGGCACAGTCTGTATTAAAATTCGTTAACTCCTGAATCAAAAAAAGGCTAACCGATGGACGTAAATTCAAATTCACAAAGTCTTCCCAGCGTTTGTCCATTAGATTGCCCCGACACATGCAGTCTGCAGGCAATCGTCAGTGACAATCGGCTTGTCAGTGTGCGCGGTTCCAGTGCAAATCCCTACACGGCTGGCAAAATCTGCGGTAAAGTCGCCCGATCTTATCCTGAAATGATACATGGCGGTCGGAGATTGAAAACTCCATTAAAACGCACCGGCAAGCGAGGGAACGGACAATTCGCTGCAATTACGTGGGATGAAGCACTGGACCTGGTATACGAGGGATTTTCAAAGGCGATCAATCGGTACGGTTCACAGTCGGTCATGCCATTGAATTACGCGGGGCCTCACGGCGAGCTTGCGGGCGGCTCCATGGATCGACGATTTTTTCACAAGCTGGGAGCGACGCTGCTAGACCGCGGCCCGTTGTGCGGAGCTGTCCGCGGAACAGCCTATTCGAGTCTTTTTGGACCAGTGCCCGGGATGCCTCCGCAGCAGGCGATACATTCGGACCTGATTGTCATCTGGGGCAACAATGCCACCGTGTCTAACCTGCATTTTGCACGAGTTGCAAAAACCGCACGAGAAAAGGGCGCAAAGATCGTAACCATTGACCCGAAACGAACAAAAATTGCCGAGCAGAGCCACCTGCATCTGCAGATTCAGCCTGGTACTGATGTGATACTTGCAATGGCTGTGACAGCAGAATTGGAACGTCGAAACAAACTAGACGTTTCGTTCATCAATCAATGGACTCATGGTTTCGATCTGTATATGGAACAAGCGCGCAGGTACACGCTGCAGGATGTCATATCAACTTGCGGATTGAGCTTGGAGCAGGTTCACCGATTTGTAAACCTGTATGCACAGGCGGAAACGGTCGCAGTGTCGGTCGGCAACGGCATTGAACGCGGACATAGCGGCGGGTCGGGTCTGCGAGCGGCCATGGCTTTGCAGGCTCTTACCGGCAACCATGGGCGAACTGGCGCTGGAGTGATAGCGAAACAAGGTCTGGCGGCGCCTAAGACGACGCATCGCCTTCAACGGCCTGATCTGATACCGCACGGCACTCGCACCATCAACATCGTCGACGCTGCCGAAGTGCTGTTGGATGAATCACTGGACCCACGGATCATGGCAATCATGATCTACAACCACAATCCCGTCGCAACGCATCCTGATCAAGCAAATCTAGTCAAGGCCTTGGAACGGGATGACCTGTTCATTGCAGGTTCTGACATCGTAATGACGGACAGCATGTTCTACGCGGATGTAATTTTGCCAGCCGCGAGTCATTTTGAGTACGCTGATCTTTATGGCGCATATGGTCAGAACTTCATCCAACGGTGTTCACCCGTGATCCCTTGCGTTGGAGAATCATTGCCGAATACCGAGATTTTTCGCCGACTGGCTGCTAGATTTGGATTCAGCGATGCAATATTCCGAGCCAGCGACGAAGACTTAATGAATGACGCCATGGATGGAAACAGTCTCCGAATGCAGGGATTTTTACCGAGTGAAATTCCGCTTGATCAAGCGATTGAGTTGAAATCCGACCAAGGAGAAGAGGTCATTCTTTGCAAGAATATAGATCCAGCTACACCAAGCGGTAAGATTGAACTTTACTCAGAAGACCTGCAGGCTCGATTCGGGTTTGGTGTTCCCCGTTTTCGCCCGGTTGAAAAAACGCGGCCTTTTTCTCTGATCTCACCTTCGTCAACCAAACGCACGAACGCAACTTTTGGCGGATGTTCGGATTCTCAGCAGCATGAGATCGTAGAGATGAACCCAACTGATGCAAATGCAAGAGGACTGAACACCGGAGACATGGTAACAGTCTGGAATGAACGCGGACGCGTAACGCTGAAAATGGCAGTCACTGACGCAACTCTTCCGGGAGTGCTGTATTCTCCGAAAGGAACCTGGCGCGAGACAAGTGATACAGGGATGACCGTCAATTCGCTGATTTCAGCCGATATTCGAGCTGATCTAGAACGCGGTGCCTGTTACAACGAAACTTTTGTTGATGTTGCCCTTCAGCAGTAATTTCCATTTCAAGATTAGAAAATCCAGCAGCAGGCCTGCTTCTTTCTCTTGAAATTCTCAAGACATCCATAGATGCCATTTGCAGACGCTCTCCGCAAAAATCTAAAATGCTTCCGGGTTAGACGATTAGCCCACGGATTTAGAGACTAGCCCACGGATGCTGGGGCTGAATTAACGCCGCAAAATTTTGTTGGCTTCACGTCCAAAGAGCGCATCAGCGCGCAGGGGAACCATAGTGACTCCCCTCGTTGCGACTGCAGGTGCCTGAATTTTCCAGTCTATGCGGCTGACAGAATTATTCCTTCTTCTCACGGAACTTCTTGTGACAGCCTCGACAGCCTTCTCCGCCCAATTTTTTAACTGCGGCAGCGATGTTTCCAGCATCACCACTTTCAAAAGCAGCTTCAAGACTGGCTGCAAAGGGCGCTAGATCTTCCGCTGCCTGCACGAAATCGTCCCACTCCGTCCAGATATTGGCTTTGGCCTCGCTCTCTTCATTTTGAGCCATCCCGGTATTCATTGGAAAAAGATCCGGAATCTGCCCTGCATTTGCGGCCATATCACCTGCCATTGATCCGAGTTCCATCGGTTCGCCGTCACCACGCTTCAGGAAATTGGAGAAAGCTTTCATATTGCCTCCCATTCCTTTCATGAATTCACTGCGATTTTCATATACCGCAGCGAGTTCTTCTGCAGACATGTCCTGCGAAAAACTGTACGAAGCAAAAAAAGACAAGGCCAACGCGCCGACGGTCAATCCTAAAAGAAAAATTTTCTTCATTTTGTTCTCTCCTCAAACAACATAACGATTATTTCAATATATTCTACATGCACTCATCTACAGTCTGATTTTTTTACAGCCTGATCGGGAACGACTGTTATGATTCGAAATGACCGGCTTCAGTACCTGACAGTCTCTAGGGTTGATGGCAGTTACAATAGCGAACAGTTCTACTTCACATTATTGAGATGGCAAATTCAAGCATGATTGACCCACTCTTTCGGTATTCCTCCGATCTCAGCAGACTTTCCGAGCAGCATCAAATAAGAAGGCTGTATCCTGTCGCTGGTGTGGACTTTACCTCCAATGATTTTTTAGCGTTCACCTGCGCACCTCAAATTCGAGATGCAGTCATTTCCGCGCTGAACGATGATTTACCGATCGGTTCGGGCGGTTCTCGGTTATTGAGAGGCAATCACGCTGTCCATGAGGCACTGGAAAATTTAGCGGCCGAATTTTTCGGATGCGAAAAAACTCTTTACTTTGCAAGCGGCTACGTAGCAAATTTCGCCGTGCTTACTACGTTGCCAAAACGCCATGACCTGATCATTTTTGATGCCTTGTCTCATGCCAGCATTCGAGAGGGGCTGTTTGCATCTCCCGTCAAATGCACGAAAGCCCGACACAATGACGTAAACGAAATTGAAGGGATCCTCAAGAAGTGGCGAACCCGAGCGGATGCCTCCGCAACGGCATGGATTGTTGTCGAAAGTCTGTACAGCATGGATGGAGACCGCGCGCCACTGGAAGAACTGTTTGCTGCTGCTGATCGCTACGGAGCCATGCTGGTGGTTGACGAAGCTCATGCGACAGGCGTATTTGGCAAACGAGCCCGCGGTTTGACAGAATCTTATGCAGGTCGTCCAAACCTAATTGCGATTCACACCTGTGGCAAAGCGCTCGGCGCAAGCGGCGGCCTGGTGTGCGCTGCCGGTGCTATCATAGATTTCATGATTAATCGATCTCGTCCGTTCATTTATTCTACGGCTCCCCCGCCCATGAACGCTGTTGCAGTCACTGCCGCCTTGAATTTACTGGCAATGGAACCGATGAAACAGCAGGATCTCCACCGGAGAATTCGAACTGCTCATGAAGAACTTAAGAACCATTTTTCGATGCAAGGCAGCGGCAGCCAGATTATTCCCTTCGTGATCGGAGACGCGGAACCAACTCTTCTGATCGCCGACAGAATGCAAAAAGCCGGCTATGATCTTCGCGCGATTCGCCCGCCGACAGTTGCGCCCGGAACCTCTCGATTGCGGATTTCCATTACACTCCATGTAACTGATGAGGAAATTTCAAAAATGATGCATTCTCTAAAAACCACCCTCCAGGAGCTCGGAATAACTCCGAGAGGTTCATAGCAAATGAGAAACCCTCGAGGCTATGTAATCACTGGGACCGATACCGACGTGGGGAAGTCCGTCGTTTCCGCCATGCTGGCCGCGGCGCTCAACGCCAAGTACTTCAAGCCGATCCAGGCAGGATTGGGAGAAGAAGAAACCGATACGCAGCTGGTTCAGCGGCTGTCTGGACTTCCATCTCGTCATTTCTTTGAGGAATACTATCGGCTGAACAGTTTCGCATCGCCACATCTAGCAGCAGAAATTGACGGCCGCTCACTGGACATCAAGCATCTTTGTCATCTGCCGAAAACTCGATATCCATTGATTGTGGAAGGCGCGGGCGGACTGCTGGTTCCAGTTAACCGATCAGTACTGCTGATTGATCTTTTCCGCGCCTGGAATCTTCCTGTGATCGTCTGCGCCAGAACAACACTGGGAACCATCAACCATACACTGCTTACCATTGCAGCTCTGCGCAGGCGTTCGATTCTGATCCATGGAATAATTTTTGTCGGTGACCACCACGAAGAAAACGAAAAAATCATTCCAGAACTATCGAAGGTGCGAAGCCTAGGGCGCCTGCCCATGCTGGAAGAGCTCAGTTCACAGAACCTAAGAAAAGCATTTGATCAAAATTTTCAAATTGAACACTTTCTCAACGAGAAGGCGTGAACGGTAAAACTTCGCCGATCTGGCATCCATTTACCCAGCACGCGCTGTTTCCAAATTTTCTAAAAATTGCAAGAGCAAGCGGCGCGTATCTGTATACGGAAGACAATGATCGCATCATTGACGCGATCGCTTCCTGGTGGGTCATTACTCACGGCCACTGCCATCCCCGAATTCAGCGTGCGGCTCAGCGGCAGATCGAACTTCTGGATCAGGTCATATTCGCTGGCTACACACATGAACCGGCGGAGCGAACTGCTCAGCTGCTGGTCGAACTCACTCCCAACGGTCTGGATCATGTCTTTTTCTCAGACAGCGGTTCGACGGCGGTTGAGGTAGGACTAAAAATGGCGCTTGGACATTGGCATCATCTCAACGTCTCAAAAAACCGCGTCGTGGTTTTAGAGCACAGTTATCACGGCGACACTATTGGCACCATGTCAGTGGGAGAACGAGGCGTTTTCAACAAGCCATACAATCCGCTGCTTTTTTCCGTTGAATCCATCCCGTTCCCAAAACGAGGCAGTCAGCAGGTTACGTTGGATGCACTCGAATCGAAATGCAGCAAAAGTCAGGATATTGCAGCATTTATCGTTGAGCCTTTGGTGCTGGGTGCAGGTGGCATGCTGATGTACGGAACAGACATTCTAAAGGCGATGAAGGAGATCTGTGAACGCTATGATGTGCTGTTCATTGCTGATGAAGTCATGACAGCTTGGGGACGCACTGGCACGATGTTCGCTTGTGAGCGGGCTGAAGTTGTGCCTGACATCGCCTGTTATTCCAAAGGAATCACCGGCGGATTTATTCCACTCGCAGTCACTATGTGTCACGAACGAATCTTCAAGTCGCACTATTCAAAGGATAAATCGAAGACTTTTTTTCACTCCAGCTCCTATACCGCCAATCCGATCGCGTGTGCAGTGGCAGCTGCAAATCTCGAAATGTGGCTGGAAGGTGATGTATTGAGTCAGGTGAAGCGAGTCGCGCAAATGCAAGAACAGAAACTCCATGAGATGTCGCAGTTGGAATGCCTGGTGAATTTAAGACGCACCGGGACGATCAATGCGATGGATGTTCTCGTAACAGACAGTGGATATCTTTCCGAAATTGGGTCCCAGCTGTATCTGAAATTTCAGCAAAGCGGAATTTTGCTTCGACCACTGGGAAACACCATTTACGTGCTTCCGCCCTACTGCATGACGCAGGAAGACTTCAATACTGTTTATGACGTCATTGCCGACGCGGTGCTGGAACTCACTGAATGAAGCGACCGGTTCATGCGACTTTCGGATACGTCAGATTCGATGAGGCTTCAAGCGCTCGAAGTGTTCGAACGTACAGTTCTCGCTCGCACTGCCACAGCCTGTGAATGTTCTCCACAGTGTAATGTCCGTCAGCTTCCAAGCGACGTGCCATGCTGTATAGGTGCCCTTGCTCTTCTGCCAGCAGTCTAGCCAAAGAAACCTCCAACTGACTGCGGTCAAGACAGTTCTGCAAAATTTCATAAGCCCAGACCGCCCGAAATTCGACGATCAGGGACATAAACAAGTAAATGGTCCGATAGTTGGCTCCAGCACCAAACATTCGCACCATTTGGGCTTCCAGTCGACCAAAGTAAGCTCTTGCAGAAGCAGGCGCCAAAAGGTCTGAAGCGGAATAATCAAGAGAGTTGCCAGACAGCCGTTCGGCGTGTCGCTTGAATAAAACTGCATGGCCCGTCTCCTCGTTCAGATGTTTCAGTGTCTGAAAATCAATCGACAGACCCTGCTGCGTCGCCATGATCTTGAAACTGCCTATGTGCTCCATGTAGGACAGGGTATTTAAAAATCTCCAAGCGCTGTCACTGCTCCCGCACAGCTGCTGAAAGACCGTCTCGGTCCAGCGCGACAGATCGCGGTTTTTAGTCTCGTACTCCTGAATCAGCGTTCGAATCGAAACGGTCATCATACTACTTCCTGCAGAAAATCCCGGGAATGGGAAGGTTGTGGCGTCATTTCTTCCAATCCCAATTTTTGGAACAGGATTTCATCAGCATCCAATTCTACGTTGTCCGTCGTCAAGAGACGATCTCCAACGAAGATGGAATTCGCACCTGCCAAAAAGCACAGAGCCTGCAGTTCTTCGGACATCGAACGTCTGCCTGCGGAGAGCCTCAACATCGATTTGGGCAGCATAATTCTTGCCACGGCAATGGTGCGAACGAAATCCAGCGGTTCAACCGTACTGGCGTTTTCAAGAGGCGTGCCTGGAATCCGTACCAGCATATTGATCGGGACGCTCTCCGGGGGCTCTTTCATGTTCGCAAGCACCCGCAGCATGCTGCCTCGGTCCTGCTGATTTTCACCCATGCCGAGAATGCCGCCGCAACAGACCTTGATGCCGACCTGCCGAACATGTTCGATGGTGTCCAGACGATCCTGAAACTTGCGAGTCGTAATAATATTTTGATAATATTCAGGTGAAGTGTCAATGTTGTGGTTGTAGAAATCTAAGCCGGCGCTTTTGAGCTGCAGGGCCTGCCGGTGTGTCAACATCCCCAAAGTCATGCAGGTCTCCAGTCCGAGAGCCTTGACTTCCTGAATCATGGAACACAGTTTGCTCATATGACTGGTCTGGGGATTGCGCCAGGCCGCCCCCATGCAATAGCGACTCGCACCGTCAGCTTTCGCTCTTTTTGCGTCCACCACAACATCAGCAACATCCATCAGTTTACTCATCTTGATGTCGGTGTTGTAACGAATTGACTGACTGCAGTATTTGCAGTCTTCGGGGCAGCCGCCGACTTTGATGTTCACGAGTCTGCTTTTTTGAACCTGATTCGGACTGAATTTCTCTCTATGTACGGTTTGTGCCTTATAGAGCAGATCGCTGAAGGGCAAATGGAACAATGCTTCGACTTGACCTTCTGTCCATGCAGTATGACGGCTTTGCTGTTTCATTGAGGCATCCTTTGGGCGTCGTTTCTTTGAATCAATCTGTAATTTTACTATAGTGCAGCCAAATTGCGGCGTAATGGAATATTTCCCACCAGGACCATTGTCTTGCTCGGTTTCAGAGTCTGAGAACGCCCCATGGTCGTGCTAATTCATTAATTTCCAGCTGATGCGAGCCTGTACGGTACATGCCTGATGCGATCTGGAGATCCGCAAAAAGGATGCTGCAGCGGCTGTTTCGAGTCAGCGAGTCGATGCCGTTTTCCGAACGCAGTCAGCTGGTTCCGAGCACGGTCGATTATTTTCTCGAATGTCGTCCCGAGTATACTATTGAAGACTTCGTGAGAATTGAAGCAGGCCGCGGTCGAAGTCGAAGGGAAGCGAATCATGCGGAAAGCAATATTCAGTCGGGAACGAAGAGCAGAGCGAGCCCGTCAAGAAGGATACACGAAGGGATTCAAGGAAGGATACCAACGAGAGTGCGAAAAGTTTCAGAAGCAGGCTGCAGAGAAAATGTTGACCCAAGGAATGGAAATCGGCACGATTTGTGATGTCACTGATTTAACTTTCAATCAGGTCGAGCAGCTGCGAAACGAATTGGATTGAAAAATTCAGAGTTCAAAGTCTTTTTCACCCGACCCAAGCTCTAATCTGTCCATCGGTGACATCTTTTTTCCGCTCGCCACAGAATCAGCCCCGAAAGCTGAAAATGGAACTGCTGGAGATTCTCGAACGCTCCTTTTCAGGCCGATTCACTTTGTTGAACTTTCACTTTCCAACATGCACTGAACCAATTTTTACACCATGTATGAAGTCAGTCAGACAATTCCTTTTCATCAACAGCCGCTGTAGCGCCGCCCGATGTCGCAAAAAATAAATGCTCGACGTTTGGAAGATGACCGCCTGCTCCGCGGGCAGGGCAATTTTGTAGATGATCAACGAATTGAAGATCATGCTGTTGGTTATGTCGTAAGGTCATCATACCCTCACGCGGAGATTCTTGAAATCGATGTGGAAACCGCCCGAAACTATCCGGGAGTGCAGCTGATTCTCACTGCAGATGAACTTCAGCAGGACAATGTTGGAGGCCTGCCCTGTGTTTCCAGCTTTGAATGTCAGGATGCCAAACCGATGTTCAAGCCCAAATATCCAATTCTGGCGAAAGACAGAGTTCGGTATGTCGGCCAACCCGTTGCATTCATCGTAGCAGATACGTTGAATCAAGCGCTTGAGGCGGCCGAAACCATTGATGTCGACTATCAGGAACTGCCATCGGCAAGTCTCATTGAAAAGTCTCAAGCTGCCGACGCGGTCATTTGGGAAAATGCCCCGAATAATCTTTGTTTTGACTGGTCAGCAGGCGATCACTCGTCCGTTCAATTGGCGATGAGCCAGGCAGCTCATGTCATATCAATTGATGTGCATCATCCAAGGATGGCCATTGCTCCCATTGAACCGAGAGCTGCGATTGCTCGGTTCGAACCCGAAAGCCAACATTACACACTGTATGTTCAAACTCAGGGAGTGCACTCGGTACGACGCGTGCTTGCACAGGACGTCTTGAATGTTCCACTTGATCAGCTCTCTGTAATTACACAGGATGTAGGTGGAAGTTTTGGAATGAAGATTTTCACGTATCCCGAATACGCGCTCGCTTTGATTGCTGCAGAAAAACTGCTGCGAACCGTCAGTTGGACCGCAACTCGATCGGAATCGTTTGTTGCTGACTCTCACGGACGCGCCCGAACCGACCGAGCTCAGTTGGCGGTTGACGGCGAAGGAAACTTTTTGGCCTTGGCAGTGAGCGCCAACGTTGACTTAGGAGCTTATCTGTCGTACGTCGGCCCGTCCGTACCTTCACTTTACGCTTATACCGTGATCGGGCATACCTACAGAATTCCACACATTTCATACCGCTGCAGAGGATGGTTTACGAATGCCACTCCGACTGACGCCTATCGAGGCGCCGGGAAACCGGAAATGGTCTGCACCTTGGAACAGCTGATTGATAAATGTGCTTTTGAGTTAGGGCGCGACCGCGCCGAAATCAGAAGAAAAAATTTTGTAAAGCCTGCAGATCTGCCATATCACATGACCAACGGGCAGGTAATAGACAGCGGAAATTTCGATCAGCTGCTCGATCTCGCGCTTGAACAGTCCAATTGGCACACTTGCTTTGTGCGCAAAAAATCGTCTCTACTCGCGGGAATGCTGCGCGGAATTGGGCTTGGCATGTACTTGCATTCAACGGGCGGGTCGCCAACTGAAGTGTGTGAAGTTCGCCTTGAACAATCTGGAACTGTTTCTGTGTTTACAGGCAGTCAGTCCGGTGGACAGGGACACGAGACCACATTGGCGCATCTGGTCGCTGAGGAACTGGAAATTGACATTTCTCGAATTTGCGTGAAGCAAGGTGACACTCGTGCGATTCCCACAGGTGGCGGAACCGGTGGCTCTTCTTTGGTCTCAATCAGCGGATCTACCGTAACGAGAGCGGCCAAAAGAATGCTGGAGAATGCCAGGGAGCAGGCATCAGATGCAATGGAAGTGTCGGCCTTGGATTTGGATTACTCAAAGGGCTCATTCATCGTGCCCGGCACTGACCGTCGCCTCAGCCTGGTTCAGTTGGCAGATCAACTCGGTCCCATGGATCAAAGTGTTGGAAACTGCGTTGGAAGAGCGGAGTTTGAAGGCATCAAGACTACGCATCCATCTGGGGCATACGTAGTCGAATTGCAGTGCGATCCCGAAACAGGAGTGATCGAGCTGCTTCAGATTGTTGGAGTTGATGATATTGGCCGAATCTTGCAGCCAATGCTTGCAGATGGTCAGCTGCATGGAGGCTGGGCGCAGGCTGTCGGGACCTCTTTGATGGAAGCTGTACGGTTTGACGAAGATGACGCGGGGCATGTTCTTAGTGGGTCATTCATGGATTATCAGCTGCCACGCGCGGCAGATCTGCCGTTTTTTCAGCTGTTCAAGATTGAAACTCTTTGCCAAACCAATCCTCTAGGCGTAAAAGGAGTCGGTGAAGTCGCAAATCTTGGAGCATCCGGCGCAATCCAAAACGCAATTTCAGACATGCTGAGCGATGCTGAGTTCATCACTTTGAACGGACCAGCAACTCCTCATCATGTATGGAAACTGCTGAAAGGCTAGAACGATGCGGAACTTACTTCAAATTTCTACTCGTTGTCCAAGCGGGCGATGCGACCGAGATAGCCGCCATGATGTCTGACACCATATTGCTGTCGAGTAATGCCTTTTTGTTCCATCAAGGCCAAAGTGATTGCATCTGAGATCGCACTCATGACTGCGACGCTTGCTGAGGGCGTGAGCAGAAGCGGACAAGGTTCCTGAATTTGTCCCATCTCGATAATGATGTCGCAATAACGCCTCAGTTCGGATTCAGGATGAGAGGTGATGCCAATGACTCTTCCAAGGCCGAGATGCATGCCAAATTCAAGCATTTCGATCACTTCTCGAGTTTTCCCGCTGGTGGAAAAAGCAACGATGCAGTCTTCTTCAGCGACTACTCCCAAATCGCCGTGAGCTGCTTCGCCCGGATGAACGTAAACCGCGGAAGTGCCGGTAGAACACAATGTCTTCGCGAATTTTTCCGCAATAAGCCCCGCTTTGCCCATGCCTGTAGTCAGAACTTTGCCACGGTGGCAAATCAGGACGCGAACCGCTTTTTCGAAAGCATCGGTGATTTCAACCGACTGAATCGCCCTTGCTTCTGCATTCATTACGTATCGAATACGCTCAAGTATCTCCATTGCGCGACCGTTGTTGAGGTTGAATTGTTTTAAAGTGGAATTATATTGTCTGAGGCTGGAATAAGATTGACCCCAAATTGATGTCGTTGCAATCAGGGAGCAGACTCAGACCATTTCATAAAAGTAGCAGTCTACTTTAAGTATAATGACTTCTCTGTAAAAGGTCATGGCGCATTTTATGCCACTTCTTCCTTTTGACGGGTTCGAGATATGTCCTTGAAGCGCCCGGTAGAGTTCATTCCTGAACAGTAGTTGGTACGCCCCGCGACAAAGTGAGATAAAGTCAATAATTAGAAAAACAATTATTGCAGCTGATTTTCAATAAAATTTAATGTATTGAATTAACCAACGAGTAACCCGAATGTCAAATAACATCATACACACTAGCGATAGTACCTTTCAGTCAGAAGTACTCAGGTCAGAAATACCGGTAATGGTCGATTTTTGGGCAGAGTGGTGCGGTCCATGCAAAATGATTTCTCCACTTTTGGAGGAAGCTGCGGATACATTTGCTGGTAAACTTACAGTGGCGAAACTGAACGTAGACGACAATCCACAAACTCCCCCGAGATACGGAATACGAGGCATCCCAACTTTAATGATTTTTAAAAATGGCGTCGTAGAAGCGACGAAGGTCGGCGCTGTCTCAAAAACTCAATTGACGAATTTTATCGAGGGTATAATCAAGTCACCGGTGTAAATGAATTATAATTTTCACCATGTGTTGATTATCCCCTATTAACACCTTCTTTTCCAAATTCACCAAATCAACTAGTATTCGCACTTCAAATCCACGTTGCTCATGAGAGAATGAGCAGCGATTTATTATTGTTGAGGATTGATTATGAGTATCAGCTTAACTGAGCTCAAGCACAAAAAACCCACCGAATTGGCAACAATGGCGCGCCAAGCACACATCAATGGTGTGAGTCGAATGCGACGACAGGATCAAATTTTTGCAATTCTTAAGGCGCAGGCCAAAAGAGGAGGCAGCATCACGGGCGAAGGCGTGATGGAAGCGCTTCAGGACGGGTTTGGGTTTTTGCGTTCCGCCTCCAGTTCTTATTTGGCGGGGCCGGACGACATCTACGTGTCTCCCAGTCAAATTCGAAAATTCAACTTGCGCACCGGCGACACTGTTTCAGGGTTGGTCCGCCCCCCGAAAGATTCGGAACGATATTTTGCTTTGCTAAAAGTGGAAAAAGTCAATCACGAGTCTTTAGATCGACTCAAGCATAAAGTTCTTTTCGAAAACTTGACGCCATTGCATCCAAACGAACGCATGCGCCTTGAACGCGGAAATGGAAGCTCAGAGGATCTGACCGCAAGAATCATTGATTTGGTTGCGCCAATCGGAAAAGGTCAGCGAGGTCTGATCGTGTCCCCGCCGAAAACGGGCAAAACCGTCATGCTTCAGCAAATTGCACATTCCATTACCGCCAACCATCCAGAGTGCATTTTGATTGTGCTGCTGATTGACGAACGTCCGGAAGAAGTGACGGAGATGCGGCGGTCCGTACGCGGAGAAGTTGTGTCATCCACCTTTGACGAACCGGCAACACGTCACATTCAGGCTGCGGAAATCGTGATTGAGAAAGCGAAGAGACTGGTGGAACACAGACGAGACGTCGTGATTCTCCTGGACTCCATCACCCGTCTCGCCAGAGCCTACAACACCGTTGCTCCAGCCTCAGGCAAAGTTCTGACAGGCGGCGTTGATTCCAACGCCCTGCAGCGACCGAAACGGTTTTACGGTGCAGCTCGAAACATCGAAGAAGGCGGCAGCATCACCATGCTGGCCACAGCACTGATAGAAACCGGTTCGAAAATGGACGAGGTGATTTATGAAGAGTTCAAAGGCACTGGCAACCTGGAGATCCACTTGGATCGACGCATTGCCGAAAAGCGCGTATATCCGTCCATCATCATCAATCGCTCGGGCACCCGAAGAGAAGAATTGTTAACGAACCCCGCTGAACTCAAAATGATCTGGGCACTGCGGAAATTTTTACACTCATCCGATGATCTTGAAGCAATCGAGCTACTTTCTGAACGGCTGCGGACCACCAATACCAACGCTGAATTCTTTGCTTCAATGCGAAGAAGGGTCGCATAGGAACCAGCAGGCTAGCGCTGCTTCAATTTACCTTTTCCAATGAGCATTTAGGGAGAGTTTACGAATTTATCATTGCAGAATTTTGATTTTTGCAGTATTATCCGCACTTCATTCTTAATCTGAACACATCATCATTTTGATGCATCTTTGCATCGGTATCCATGAAAAAAGGTATTCATCCCAAGTATCAAACGATTACTGTCAATTGTGTTTGTGGAAACAGTTTCCAAACTCGATCAACACTTCGTGACAACCTGAATATTGAAATTTGTTCCGTCTGTCATCCGTTTTACACCGGCAAACAGAAGATCATTGATACAGCCGGGCGCGTTGGTCGATTCAAGGAAAAATACGGACTGTAATCACAAAACAGCTGCTCGATTCCGCACTCGGCCTCTTCATTTTCCGTTCTTTCAGCGTCTCCATGCAGACTGCCGCTGGAGGACTCCAGCTTGACTGCCGATGAAATTGTAACGGTCTCTCACCATGTTGAGTGGGCTCGTCAACAGTTGGAAAAATCGAACGCATTTTTCGGTCACGGATGTGAAAATGCCCGAGATGAAGCAATCTGGGCTACTCTGCACGTCGCAAACCTGATGGACCGCGAGTTTGAAGATGTCTTGGACGATAAACTGTCCAGTCATTCAAGTTCATCGCTTCGTGAACTGATTCGCACAAGAATCGAAACCCGACAGCCGCTCGCCTACCTGCTTGAACAGGCCTGGTTTGCTGGGCGGCCTTTTTTTGTTGACCAGCGTGCGATCGTGCCAAGAGCCCACATCGGCGACCTGATTCAAGATGGCCTTGAACCATGGATTGAACCCGACAGCCTCAGATTGACATTGGATTTGTGTACAGGAAGCGGATGTATCGCAGTTGCGCTTGCTTTTGAGTATCCAGAGGCGGTGATTCATGCCTCAGATATAGATTCCAAAGCGCTTGAAGTCGCGCGGATCAACGTAGATCGATACGGATTGAGCAATCAAGTGAAAATCATTCAAAGTGATCTTTTCTGCAATCTTTCCGAGTTTGAATACGACTTGATCGTCTGCAACCCACCCTATGTGGATGAGTCTGAATTCAATGTGCTTCCTCAGGAATATCTGCACGAGCCGCGGCATGCCTTGATCAGTGAAGAACATGGAATCGGGATCGTAAAGAAAATTCTTGCGCAGTCGCGGCAGTACCTCACGGCTCAAGGGGTTCTGGTTGTCGAGCTGGGAAACTCGGTCTCCACCCTTGAACAGGCATTCCCCAGCATTCCTTTTCTTTGGCTGACTTCTCGAAGCGGCGAATCAGCCGTACTGCTGATAACTGCGGAGGAGCTGCAGGATTACGCGCCGATCTTTGCGGGATAAGCCGATCAAATTCTCAAATTTCCAGCATATCAAAGTCTTCTTTCATTGCCGAACAATCGGGACACATCCAGGTTTCCGGCACATCCTCCCATAATGTTCCAGCAGGAATGCCTTCCTCTGGCAAGCCATACTCTTCCTCGTAGATAAAACCGCAAATGGCGCACATATAGACTTTATAGTTCATGGCTTAGAATTGAAGTACAGGGGATGTTGTCGGTCAAATTAAAGGACAAACAATAATTTGAGTTCAAAAAATGTGGAGAAAGTTACTTTTCTTCCTTGCGTGGCTGAAGCCCGTAATTTTTCATGAACTGCTGCTGCAGTTCGTTCATCATATTCATATTGCGCATCGCCATATCACCCATTTCGTTCATTAGGTCGGCGTTCATCATTTCTGCCATCTGACGCTGATACGCCTGCTGTTGGTTCGCGACCATCTGCATTGCTTTTTCCAGATAGTCGGTAAAGACGTTCTGGAACCCGCCACCAGAAAACCGAATCATCTGAATCAGCAGCTCCGTGGTGAACATCGGTTGTCCGCCCAATTCCTGGTCTGAAACGATCTGCAGCAGAATCTGCCTCGTGATGTCCTCTCCGCTTTCTGAATCCACGACTACGATCTCTTCCTGATTCAGAACGATTTCACGAACTTCTGCCAATGTAATGTAGCAGCTGTTGGCTGTGTCATACAGCCGCCGATTCGAATACTTTTTGATGGTTCTCAGAGTTGGCATGTCAATACATGTTCTGACCGCCATTGATGTCAATGGTCGATCCAGTGATGAACGATGCATCATCATCAATCAGAAACATAACACCGCGGGCGATGTCTTCCACGCGCCCCAATCTTCCAACCGGAATCCCTGCGATGATTTTCTGCAGGACCTTTTCCGGAACCGCGCGCACCATGTCCGTATCGACATAACCCGGTGCGATTGCATTGACCGTAATGTTGCTTCTCGCTCCTTCTTTCGCCAAAGCCTTGGTAAACCCGAACATCCCAGACTTTGACGCAGAATAATTGGCCTGTCCAAACTGACCTGCTTGTCCATTTACGGACGCAATATTTACAATTCTTCCAAAACTTCGGCTGCGCATGCCTGGCATCACGCATCGACACATATTGAAACAAGAAGACAAATTCATCTGTATGACCGTGTTCCACTGTTCAACAGCCATTTTATGAAGCATTGAATCCCGAGTCACGCCGGCGTTGTTCACCAAAACATCGATTTCACCTAAATCATTGGAAATTTGTTCAACGCCTGCATTGCATTGTTCAAAGTCACCTACATCAAACGCATACACAGCAATTCCGGTTCGTTCTTTGAACTGACTGGCGCGTTCATGATTACCAAAGTAATTCGCGGCAACTTTGTAGCCGGCATTGCTCAGCGCTACAGAAATTGCTTCTCCGATACCTCGGGTTCCTCCGGTTACCACAGCAACTCGATCTGACATTTCGATCTCTCCTTTCTAGCAGTTCATTCGTCTATATAATTTTATACCCTAGTCTAAACTGAAAATAATTGGTTTCAGCAAACTTGAATTCTGAAATTATATTTGGCTTAAACCAGACTCTCTCAATATTTACTGAATAGGCTAAACTTTCGATGATGTTTCAACCTTGGGCCATGACAGGTCCAGCGGACCTGCTTAATTTCTGGGGACAGCCAATTGCTCCAAAACCGGCTGCCCCTCCTTCACCCCAACAGCAGATACTCGATCTCTTTCAGGCGTTTCAGTCTCTCTGTGAATCCTACATGAAACAGGGATCAGATTTCACTCGTCAGCAGCAGTTTGGAGACTTAACCCGCTCTTTCGCACTGAATCCAGTTTTTACTGCCATCCCTTCCAGTGAATATTTAATGCCGAACAATCCATTTTCCAATTGGATTGGCAGCCGGCAGACTCAGCCTTCATGGGGTGCGCAGACACCGCAGCTCCCTGCGCTTGGCATCACGCGAGAGTTTCAGGAAGACCAGAACAAGTGGATAAAACTTCATGAACAGTTTGCCTCGGCATTCGGTGAATATCTGCAGCTGTTCCGCGATTTCAGTCAAAATGTGAGTGAGAAATTTTCGAATCTCCTATCAGGTTCCGGCAGTACGCAGAACTTTGACGAACTGAGTCGAAAATGGATCGGCATTTGTGAATCTGAGTTCCAGAAAATCGCCTCTACACCTGAATATTCTCATGCCTTTGGAAAGCTGGTCAACTCTTCGGTTCAACTTCAGAACCACGTCAATCGAATGCAGGAAAGGTTCAGCCAGCTGCAAGGCCATCCTTCCCGAGCAGAACTGGATGAACTGCACCAGAAAAATTCCAAAACTAGTGCAGAAATGAAAATGATGCAGCAGGAAGTTGTGCAATTGAGAAAAACCGTTGAACAATTGCAAAAGCCAAAACCGAAAGTGAGAAAAGAAAGATCATGAACGCCCAGCAGGTGCTGCTGCAAAATTCAATTGATTTTCAGACTCGAATGCAGAAAGGTTTCGAGGTAATGAGTGAGATTGGGGAAATTCGCGTAGGCATGTCTGCAAAAACTTCCGTCTACAGCGAGAATAAACTGGTTCTGTATCGTTATCTGCCTTTGCCGGACATAGAACCGGTCGGCGACCCGTTGATCATCGTATACGCTCTGGTCAATCGACCGTACATTGTGGATTTGTATCCGGAGCGCTCCCTGGTTCAAGGGCTGTTAAATCAGGGGCTTGATGTCTATCTGATCGACTGGGGTTATGCAACCGCTGCAGACCGCTATTTGGACCTGACCGATTATGTGGATGGCTACATCAATCGGTGTGTTGACGCAGTGCTCAATGAGACCGGCCGCTCGAAAGTAAATGTGCTGGGAATCTGTCAGGGCGGATCGATGAGTTTGTGTTATGCCGCGCTTTATCCTGAAAAAGTAAAGAATTTGATAACGATGGTGACTCCCGTTGATTTTCATACCCCTGAAAACCTGCTCTCAAACTGGTTCCGGGAAATTGATGCAGACCTGCTTGTAGATACGATGGGCAACGTATCGGGCGTCCTATTGAACAGCATCTTTCTTTCACTCAAGCCATTTCAGTTGGGGATCGAAAAATATCTTGATTTTGCAAAAATCGTTGATCAGCCAGAAAAGGTCAAAAATTTCATGCGGATGGAAAAGTGGATTTTTGACAGTCCCGACCAAGCCGGACAAATGTTTCGAACCTTTTTAAAGTCGTTTTTTCACGAAAATCGATTCGTAGATGGGAATCTAAAAATTCAAGGCCGTCAGGTGCGTCTCCATGACTTGCAGCAGCCTTTATTGAACATCATGGCAAAACACGATCACTTGGTTCCTCCCTCTGCATCCAAGCCGTTGAAGTATCTGGCAGGTTCCAATGACTACACCGAGCTGGTGTATGACACCGGTCACATCGGGATTTATGTAAGCGGCAAGGCCGGGGGCGACATCCCAGTACAGATTTCGGACTGGCTCAGAAGGCGAATGACTGCCGATTAATTCTTCAGCTGTGTGATTTCAGCTTGAAGCGCAAAGGATGGTACCCCAGCCTGTTCAATCGGTCGCCTATGCTCAACATCGCATCCAACTGCTGGAATGGACCGATTCGAACCCGATAAAAATCCCCGCGGCCTTCAATCGAAACTTTTTGGATGAATGCCTCCATTCCTTCCAGCGCAAGGTTGGCTTTCGTTCGATCAGCCTCCTGAAAACTTTTGTAGGAACCAACCTGCAGTACGTAAAGCGCGCTCCCGTCGGTGGTAATCTGTTCGGGCTGTTCGATCGCAGCAAGTTCTTCCGGCGCTGAATCCGGCACTGTTGGCAGAGCCTTGGGCTCCGGACTCACAGATTCGTCTTCCACCTGCCGCGGCTGAACGGTTTCTTCATCCAGCAGCATTTCGTGGTAATCAAATGAAATTTGAGGTGTCGACAGCAGAGATTCATCCAAGGAATTCGAATCAGAGTTGCCCTTGTTCCTTTCGACCGCCGCGCTAAGGATTCCTTCGATACCCGAACCGATGTCATTTGGCTGGTCTGACATTATGCCTTGGTAGAGCAGGGTTACAGAGGTGCCGACTATGACTCCCAGTACAAACAGCCCAAATCCAGAAGAATTTCTCGACTTCTTTTTGCGTTTCGCTCGACTTCTTTTTGCCATTTCTTACATTGATTCCGGTGCGTCAACTCCAAGTATTTCCAAGCCGTTCGCCAACACCTGTCCGGTCGCCTGGATCAAATCCAGCCGCACGTCTCTAATTCCAGAGTCAGCATCAAGTATTCTCATTTTGTTGTAGAACGCATGGAAATCGTTGGCCACATCGCGCAGATAATATGCAATTTGATGAGGTTCCAACCTGCTCGCAGCACTCCGTATGACATCTGGATATCGACTGAGCCGCTTGATTAAGTTCTGCTCCGACTGGTTCGTGAGCAGATGATAGGGACGCTCATCTGAACGTGTAATTCCTCGTTTGAGCATCTGCCTAAAAACACTGCGGATTCTTGCGTGCGCATATTGCACATAATAGACAGGATTTTCGTTGTTTTTTGATTTTGCCAGCTCTAGATCAAATTCAAGGTGCTGGTCCGACTTCCTAAGCACGTAGAAATATCTCGCTGCATCCTTCCCCGTTTCTTCAACCAATTCGTTCAGGGTGACAAATTCACCTGCACGAGTGGACATCTGAACCCTTTGGCCGGCTCTGAACAGAGTTACAAACTGTACCAGAACGATATTCAACAGGTCGGAATTTTGGCCTGCCGCACTCACAGCAGCCTTCATTCTCGCAGTGTAACCGTGATGGTCCGCACCCCAAACGTTGATAAGGTAATTATACCCTCGTTTGTATTTGTCCAAGTGGTAAGCGATGTCCGACGCGAAATAAGTGATTTCGCCATTTGAACGCACCAGCACTCGGTCCTTTTCATCTCCAAGCTGACTGGAGCGAAACCAAGTAGCTCCTTCCGACTCATATAAAAAGTTTCCTTCTCTCAGCACATCAATGGTTTTCTGCAAATCACCTCGCCGCTGAACCGTGCTCTCAAAAAACCAACGGTCATGGCTGACATCAAACTCATCCAGATCATCCCGTATGATTTGAACCATCTGGCCCAACACACATTGACGCACTTCGTCAAATCGGTCGGCGCCAATCAGTGTGCGTACTCGAGCGATCGCCTGGTCCAAAACCTGATCATCATCGGCATCTTTTTCATATTCACCTGTGTAGGTGCGACGTAACTGCGTGTCGAATCGATCATGTATCTGCTCTGCGCAATCGAGAATATATCGACCTTGGTAGGCGCCGTTGGGCAAATCAGCCTCATCACCGCAAAGCTGCAGATATCGAATCCAGACGCTGACGCTCAGAATGTCCATCTGACGCCCCATGTCATTGACATAGTATTCTGTCTCAACCGCTTTGCCTGCTGCTCTGAGCAGTCGCGCCAGCGAGTCGCCGAACGCGGCTCCACGACCGTGTCCGACATGCAGAGGACCGGTGGGATTGGCTGACACAAACTCAACCAAGACCCTGTCGGCAGAATCTTCGACTGCGCAGCCATAACGACTTCCCTGAGCAAGTATCTCGGACACTTCGTTTGCGATTGCCTGCTCAGAAAGAAAAAAATTGAGGAAACCGGGGCCTGCAATTTCTGTCTTTTCAATCAGGTCATTTGATGGAATGTTTCGCTGAATCAACTGCGCAACTTCGCGTGGATTTTTCTTTAGCGAACGGGCGAGAGTCAGCGCAAGCGCCGTCGCAAAATCGCCCTGACTGAGACGGCGAGAGTGTTCGATTATGAGCTCTGAAGGCCGCTGCTCAGACGACAGCGCGCCTTCACTGATCAAATTATCAAGCGCTTTGCGCACCAATTGTTGAATTCTGTGTTTCATGTGCCGACGTGCATCAAATAAAGCTGATGGGATCTACATCCAGTCTCCAACGGAGATCGCCCTTTTTGGGAATCTGCTCAAGCTGCATCATCCATTCATTCAAAAATTGACGAAGCTTGCTGGGCAAGCTGCTGCCACACAGCAGTTGTGCGCGATGTCTGTTGGAGATTGTCCGTATGGGAGACTGTACTATATCAAAAACTTGAATTTCTTTAAAACGATGCGATTTCATCAGTCTGACTGCGCAAGCATGAGCTTGAGCCAAAAACTCAATTTCCTTTCCCTCTTTTGGTGAATTTGCACGCAGCAGAGAGTAATGAAAAAACGGGGGCTGTTCCGCTTCCATTCTGTTTTCCAATTCCATTTCAGCAAACGCCATGTAGTCGTGCTGCCGAACGCATGCGAATACCTCTCTCTCTGGATAAAGCGTCTGAATGTAGACTTCCCCTGGCTTTTCGGCGCGGCCGGCGCGGCCAGCGACCTGAAGGACTTGCTGAACCATGTATTCCAAAGCACGGAAATCCATGCTGAAAAATCCTTGGTCAACATTCAGTACGCCAACCAAAGTCACATTCGGGAAATGATGTCCTTTGGAGAGCATTTGAGTGCCAATCAAAATATCGGCTCTGCCGTCATGAATCTCGTTCAACTTTCGTTCAAATTCCTCGTAGGAGCGAGCAGTGTCTCGGTCAATGCGCAGAATTCGAGCTCCAGGAATATTATTGCGAAGCGCCTGTTCGATTCTTTGGGTACCGACACTAAGCAGCTGAATTCGTTCTGACGTACATTGGGGACAGGACCGAATCATCGAAATTCGCTGCAGGCAGTGATGGCAATGCAGCTGCTGGTCCGCAGCATGAAAAATTAGGTTCGCATCACAGTTTTCGCATTTTACGGTCCATTTGCAGTCGATGCAGAGCACAACGGGGGCATAGCCTCTGCGATTGATGAACATCAGACTCTGCTCATTGCGACTGATGCGTTCTTTTATTTTCCGCACCAGCGAAACTGCAACGCCTTCGATTGTCGTGGCGTGATTCAAGTCAATCAGCCTGACCGTTGGCATTTTCGCGGCGGTCACGCGTTGTGGAAGACTGAGATTCTGCACGCGGTTATTTCGAACGGCGAAAACCGTTTCCAGCGACGGTGTTGCAGTGCCGCAGAGCAATGGGATTTTATTGACTGCCGCTCGATGAACTGCTACGGAACGAGCATGATACGAAACACCCAAATGCTGTTTGAACGAACTGTCGTGTTCTTCATCCATGACAATCACTGCCAGTCTTCTGAAAGGCAGAAAAACGCCAGACCTCGTGCCAATCACGACTTTTGCTTCACCCGTTTTTGCATCCCACCAGGTGCGGTGACGCTGACTGTTCGTCAGCCCTGAGTGATACGATGAGACAGGCGCGCCCAATGCAGATTCCAGATGCTGTTTCAGCTGCGGAGTCAATCCGATTTCTGGAACAAGCATCAGCGCCTGCCCGCCTGCTTTCAAGATTTCGTCAATTACGCGCAAATAAACTTCTGTTTTGCCACTGCCGGTAACTCCATGAATCAAAAAACTCCGATAGTGGCTCAAATGATTGAATATTTGATCTCGGGCATTCTGCTGATCTGCCGTCAGAGTATGAATTGACCTGGGAGAAGCCAGAATGGGCGGCTTCGCAACTGTTCTGGATGCAATCCAGTTCTTTGCTTCCAGACTTTTCAAGGCACTGCGCCAGCTGCGGCCAATTTCAGACTGAATGATTTCTTTGGGCACCGGCTGTTCTTTTGCTTTCAGAAGGTCCATGATGGCGTTTTGCACGGGCGCCCGCGACAACGAACTCAAATCTGCTTTTTTCCCCGTTTCTGTTACGTGGAAGGCGGTTACATGACCGAATTTCGGCTGCTGCGGTCGTTTGCCGCGCAAATTAGCGGGCAGGGCCGACCACAGAATTTCACCATACGGCTGGTGATAATGTTCTGAAACCCAACGCAGTGTCTTCAGCAGGTCAGCCGGGAATATCGGCTCTGTGTCAACAGCAGAAGTGACCGAAACCAGATTCTCCAGGGCAACCGCGGGTGTGTCAACATGCTGCACCACGATTCCGACGATGGTTCTAGCGCCAAACGGCACGACGACGCGGCTGCCCACTGGAATGATCCTCGAACCGTCACACCTGTAGTCAAAAGTCCCATACACTCGAATCGGAACAGCAACGCGGAGAAATGTCTGTTTCATTGCTGTAAAGTCGACAGTCTATCCGGACTTTTACGCACTCTTTCCGAGCGAGGGAACACAAATCGTTCTGCCATCAACCAAGGTATCGACGCGAACATCAACTCCATAAACAGCGCCCAGCGTCTGCGACGTCAGAACCTCAACAGGGGAACCGCAGGTCTGTATCCGTCCATCATGCAGCAATGCCACCTGTGTCCCAACCGCAAACGCATGATCGGGATCGTGAGTCGACAGAATTACAGTCAGTCCACTGTGCGCCAAACCAGCAATTTCTTCCAGAACGCGCACTTGATTGCCAAAGTCAAGACTCGCCGTAGGTTCATCCATGACGAGCACAGGGGTCTCCTGTGCCAAGGCCCGAGCGATCAGCACAAGCTGGCGCTGTCCGCCAGAAAGCTGCGTGTAATCTGCATCTGCCAATTCTTCGATATTGAGACGAGACAATGCCGCACGCGCTGCTTTTCGATCAGCTTCGCCGGGCTGAGCGAAAACGCTCAGCCGCGCAGTTCGTCCCATCAGCACCACTTCGAGCGCTTCAAACGCGAATGGAGCATTGTGGGCCTGAGGCACATAAGCCATCCGCCGCGCGATATCGCTCCGGTTCAATTCGTCAAGAGCCTGTTCTTCCAGCACCACGCGTCCACTTTGTGCCGGAATCAATCCGAGCATGGTCTTGAACAGCGTCGTCTTGCCGGATCCGTTGGGGCCAAGCAAACACAAAACTGAACCTGAGTCAACTGTCAGCGAGATGTTCGTTCCGACCCGGACACCGGAGTAACCGATTGAAAGGTTTTCAACTCGAATCACCGCACGACTCCATCTAGTTCCATGCGCGGCGCCCGTGGGCAAGCAGCCACAAAAAGAAAGGTGCGCCGACAACGGCGGTCAAGATGCCAAGAGGAACTTCAACGGCAGAGATCGTGCGCGCCAGGGTGTCCACCAAAATCAAATAGCCAGCGCCGAGGAGAGCAGCAACAGGCAGCAGTCTCCCGAAGCTGGGTCCTACCATCATCCGCGCCATATGCGGAATTACCAGTCCAACCCAACCGACGACACCTGCCAGCGCCACTACGCTTGCCGTAATGAGTGTTGCACACAATATCACGGCCAGTCGCAGACGCCCGGCTTCAATACCCAGAGAACGGGCTTCTTCGTCACCTAGCGACAGTACATTAATCCGCCAGCGCAGCAGGATCAGCGGAACAAGTCCTAACATCACAGCAGGCGCAGCGGGCAGGATGTCCTCAACTTTAACGCCGGAAAGACTTCCCAAGAGCCAAAAGGTGATTGCAGGGAGCTGATCATAGGGATCAGCCAATACTTTGAGCAGGGAGGTCGCAGCTCCTGTCAGAGCTGCGACAACGACACCCGCCAACACCAATATCAATGTTCGATCACCAGTGCGAACCGCTGCAGAAACAAAGCCGACGAGTGCCACGGCAAGCAGCCCGCCGGCGAAACCCATCATCTGAATTGCCGCAACTGGCAGTGACAGAAAAATTCCCAGCACGGCGCCTAAGCCTGCACCTGCTGAAACTCCAAGAATGTCGGGCGAGACCAATGGATTTCGAAACAGTGTCTGATAACACGCCCCAGCCGCCGAAAGCGCGGCTCCCACCAGCAGCGCTGCAACAACCCTCGGAAGGCGAATTGAAATCAGAACGATATGGGCTGGGTCTGTCGAATCACTTTGAGCCAAAAAGGATTGACGTAAAAGCGCAATCGCATCCAGTGGACTTAGCGGGTAAGGGCCGATCAAAAGAGCGGCAAACGATGTGGCTACGACAATGCAGAACAGCCACAATGCCGTACCAGCTTTGAACCAGCCGTTCAAGCGCGAAACTTTCAGCGTGCTCGTCCGCCTGTCCATTGCAGCAATCGATCCAGGTCTTCATCATTCAAGTCGATGTGATACCAGGTCCGATAAAATTCGCGCACCTCCGCTCGCAGGTCACGCTGCCATCGAAGAGGGTAAAAAAGACCAGCGAGCCACTTCAGGCCCATAATTCGATTTATTGAAGGAGGAGCGTCGATCCAGCTGAACGGCGCGATCGGAGAAAGATAAACCCTGCCGTTTTTAACTGCTGTAATGCCGGACCAGAACGGATCCCGCCAGACCTGATGATAAAACAGATGTTCTCGAGTGATGATCGTGTCAGGGTCGGCGATCAGAATCTGTTCGGGCAAGGCTTGAACAAGACCATACTGACCCGGAGAATAGGCGACATTTCTTCCACCGGCACGTTCGATGATTTCCGTGTTTATGGAACCCCTGAGACCTGTTTCCAAACCATCTGGAGCACGCGCCAGATAGACTCTTGGTCTCTGCTCATGAGGAACTTCGCCCAAAATGCCTTCTATATCTGCGAACACTTTCTCAACTTCACTCGCTAGAGTCTCGCCGCGTTCTGGAACGCCTAATGCATCACCGAGCAGACGAAGAGACTGCGCAGTCTCGCTAAAGCGTCCATTAACAAGAATATAAGGGATGCCGGTTTGATCCTGCACTCGGTCGGCAAGATCAATATAAGTATCGCGCACCGAACCAAAATCAATGATCAAATCCGGTTTCAGCGTCAGCACGCGCTCGACATTCGCCTCCCCGCCTCGACCAGTCAGGCGTCCTGTTTCGGGCAGATCGCGAAAGGGTTCAGCAATAAATTTTTTCTCTTCTTCATGCAATGCCCGCGACCAGCCAAGCAATACTTCAGGTCTTAACGCATAAACGACGATAGAGGCAGGCGGTCCAGCAGCAAACACGCGTGTAATATTTTCGGGGATTTCAACGACGCGCTCAGCAGAGTCAACAATCGAACGCGCCCAGGCGCTTGGACTCAGACCGACTGCAATCAAGAGACTGATCAGAATGAGCTGCAGTTTCATGCCAGAAACCGAATTCATCAACGAAAAACGCAAGGTCGCCTGATGTGAAAGAGTTTGTCTTGATTCAATCATGACTCAAGTTTCAGAGTTGGAAAACACAGGATATCGTGAGCTATAATATTAATCTAAACTATTGATTTAATATACTAATATAGCCTCAAATGGTGTATAATGTTGATTTTTAGGAACTACAACATTACCAAAAGAGGCTATGTAATGAAAAATTGTAGCAGAATTCCAAAATTACCCTCAAATATTGAAGAAGTGCTGACTGCTTCGAGCATTCTCGTTGACAATCTGTATGCCGAGTGCTGTCGCCTGTTGAATTTGAGAACGCTGCTGAACCGAGCGGGCATCACCAAGCGCAGCGGCTTGGATGCTGCACAAACGGTGTTTCTGCTGCTGATGCGGGTGTTTCTGCGGGATTCGTCAGTCGCCATGTTCTGTCGCAAGTCGATGCAGGAATTCATTCAAGCCAGTAAAGATCCGCTCTACGATCTGTTGAAGAATCAAACAATCAATTGGCGTTCGTTTCATCAGTTGATGGCGCTGAAAGTGTATCGCAGCTTGGATTTGAGACTGTGAAAGTATTGCCAAATTAGTGGATTATGAATATTTATCTCTTTGTTTTAATTGATATTTATATTTGTTCTGATTCAGAAATCTACGAAAATGAGAATACTTTCACAGCCTCGTCAGCCGGCATTACGACCACACCTCGGGTCGGTGTGTGATGGGGCAGCAGGTGGTGCAGTTGGGACTGGTGAGCGAAGAGCATTTTCTGCCGTTGGACAACCAGCTTTACATCAGCAGTAAGGAAATCACCGGTTTGAAGCGAGCGCATAAGGACGGTCGAAGCGCGGTCGCCCGGTTATGGCGGCAAGGGCTTGAAATGAGCAAGCCGCAAATGGTCGAGAGCATGCTCAAGCGAGTCTTGGGCAAGGGCTTTCGGGCGCCTTATTTGGTCGCGGATTCTTGGTATTCGAGCAAGAAGATCATGAACTTAGCGATGCAAAATGGGATGTGCGCAGTGCTCCACATGAAAAAGGGCAACACCAAATATCGAGTGCAGGTTGGCGCCGATAAAAAACAGTTGCTCAATGCCAAGGACATTTATTCGAAGTGCGTGCGCAAGCTGCCCGGGCTGCCTTGGCAGGTGTTTTCCCTGTCGGTGGAACCGCAACTGCAGAGTGATCCTAAGCAAGAGCCGAGCCGGCATCCGGTGCAACTTCTACACGTGCGAGCACTGAAAGAAAACGCAGCTGGCGGCAGTCGCAGGGACTGGGCATTATTCCTGTCCACAGACGACCAGTTGAGCCCCGAAAAGCTACTGCAGATTTATTCTTTACGTTGGAGTGTGGAAGTTTATTTCAAGGAAGCAAAGCAAAATTTGGGGTTTTTGTCCGAACAGACTCGCAGTTTCGCTTCGTTCGTCGCCTCGGTGCATCTTTGTGCGGTTCGTCACCTGATGCTCACTTATGCCAGTTCGACTGACGGCAGCACCAATCTGTGCGAAATCCGAGAACAGTTCAAAGACCAGCTCAACCAGTTCAGCCTGGCGCGGCGGCTGTGGCAATATTTTCTCGCGTTGATGGGACGCGTCATCGGGCGGATGAAAACTCTGACCGATGACGCGGTCAGACAGTTGACCTGCACCTTGAGCCGAGAATTTGAACAGATTTTCGAAAGCAGTCTCCAACTTGACCCTGAAACCATACGCCTGGAATATGACCCCGCTCCCTTAACTTAGGAATTTAAGGCGATTTTCAACTCCGAAACTTGAGTCATGATTTGTACAATTCCTATCATAACCGCTTTACGATGAAAATCCAGCTGCGTGCGATCTTTATTTTGAACCAAGTAGGGACCAATTGATTCTTAATCCATAATCGCGTTGTGAAGATGAATGAGTTCGAACGGCTGAAACCTGTCTGGCTGCATGTCTCAACTGTGCTGAACGAGGCTGTTACGTCCGTTCGTCCACTTTCCAGCAACCAATTCAGTGAAAAGTTTCAAGCACAAACACAAAGAGGAACATACTTTGTAAAAGTCAGTTCTAACTTTGAATGTTTAGAATCTGAACATCAAGGTCTAGCTGTTCTTGACAATTCTAATTCTATTCGCGTTCCGAAACCAATCTATGTGGGCATGGCCGCGAACCGCGGAATTCTAGTAACGGAATACTTGGAGCTCGACAGCTCTGGGCGGTCCTATTCCAGACTGGCGACGGAACTGATTAAACTACACCGCACCACGGGATTTCAATTCGGTTGGAGTCGGGACAATTTTTTAGGAGGAAGCAGGCAGATCAACACTCCTCTCGATTTCTGGCCGGAATTTTTCCAAACCTGCCGACTGCGATACCAGATAGATTTAGCATTTGCCAACGGATACAGGGGGGCCATTTATGCGCTCTGTGGAAACATTCTTGAAGCGATTCCGTTCATACTGGGAGAACATGACCCCGAGCCGTCTCTGGTTCATGGAGATTTATGGTCAGGCAACTGTGGGTTTTGTGATGGTGTTCCAGTCATTTTCGACCCCGCTGTCTACTATGGAGATCGAGAAACCGATTTAGCGATGATGAGATTGTTTGGAGGGTTCCCAGAAAGGGTCTATCGCGAGTATGATGCCGCATGGGAGCTGCCGGAAGGCTGGGAACTGCGTCAGAAAGTCTATGCTCTGTATCACATCCTGAATCACTTGAATTTATTTGGAGCGCTCTACTTTGACTCCGCTGAACTGCTGATGCGCGATATATTGAAATCTCTGGACTAGATTGAGATTCTCTTGCTAAATCACTCCGATATAGGGCCGAAAATCACCTTCATGCCGGGTTTCAAAGTAACGCTCCAAGGCCACATGAACGACTCGGAAAGCCAACGCCCGCCAAGGAATTTCATTTTCTGCAAACAGCGCAACTTCCAAACTCTCCACGCCTGCGGCAAAATCTCGCTGCTCCAGGTGCCCGCGAAAGATGATGTAAACCTGACTCACATGGGGAATGCTGTAGATGCAGAACAATTCATCAATTTTGACGTCCGCCATTGCTTCTTCCAAAGTTTCTCGAGCTGCTGCGGAATCCACTGTTTCTCGCAGTTCCATGAAACCGGCAGGGATCGTCCATAACCCTTTACGTGGATCGATCGCTCTTCGGCACAACAGCACTTTATCCTGCCAGGTCACGATGCAGCCGGCGACAATTTTCGGGTTCTGATAGTGAATGAGGCCACATTCAGAACAGACGTAACGAAAATGATCGTCTCCTTCGGGAATTTGTCTCAAAACCGGAGCACTACAGTTACTGCAAAAATTCATCTCATCAGCCTTTAATTTGTTTCTTCCTCGTCACAGTTTCTTAAAATAAACAGCCGCTATCCATTGCATTCTACTCTGTCCGATGACCACGATACTAATCACGATTCCATTTTTTGCCGTCATTGCCTGTGGATACATTGCTACCCGGTGGAAAATCATCAACTCTGCCGGGCGAGCTGGCCTGAATCAATTTGTATATTATTTCGCACTTCCTGTTTTGATATTTTCTCTTATGGCGCAAGCCGATTTACGCGGAGAATTTCAATGGATCTATGTTGCCGCGTATGGCAGCGTTGCGCTCTTTTTGTTTGCCTCATCGCTCTTGCTGGCGCGCTGGATTCTGCGTATGACATATGGAAGCAGCGTGGTTTTCTCTACAGCTTGCATTTACGGCAATACAGGTTATTTTGGGCTGCCCTTTGTCATTACCGCTTTTGGTCAGGAAGCAAGTGTTCCAGTCATCATCTGCACCACGTTCGACCTGGCGATCATGTTCCCACTGGCATCCGCACTGTTCGAAAAATCAGGCTCACTCAGCTCAAATCAAACGATAAAGCAAGTCGTCCGCAAATCAGTCCTGTCGGTCGCCAGAAATCCGCTCGTGGTCGCCACATTTCTTGGAGTGCTGTTTTCCATTTCTGGTTTTCAATTGCCTGAAGTGGCAGACCGATTCATTGTATTGCTTGGCACAGCTGCTGCGCCGTGCGCATTGTTTGCTTTAGGGTCCAGCATGGATGAAGAGCGAGCGGAGTTCTTTCAGCACCAACTTTGGGCAATTAGCCTGATAAAGCTGGTGATTCACCCGCTTTTGATTTGGTTTGCAATGTTTCACCTGTTCCCGGTTGATGCCGTCTGGGGAAAAAGCGCAATCATTGCCGGGTCTATGCCTGTCGCGGTTACCGCTTACGTTCTCGCCCAGCAATACAACACGTATGTCGGCCGGACTGCCGCATCAATTCTATTGTCAACTGTTCTTTCCATAGGTACACTATCTTTCATATTAAATCAGCTGACGGGGGCATGAAGAAACTGTGAACTTGCTCGTTGATATTGGCAATCAAAACATCAAGTGGTCCTGTGGTGACAAACATGGAGTCTTTGCCACAGACCCAAGAACATTTTCAACTTCAGTCGCCCAGCATTGGTCACAACTGCAGAATGTGACATGTCTTTTTGCTGTCAATGTCGGTGGCAGCGAAATCTTCGATAGAATTAAGCACTATGCCAGCAGTCAGCTGAACACATCGCTGACCGAGATTGTGGTGAGTGATGAATGCTGCGGCATCAGAAATGGCTATCAGAACGTGAAGGAACTAGGTCCAGACCGCTGGGCCGCGCTCATCGGCGCCCGCACGCTAGACTCACAATCGACGATTGTCGTCGACTGCGGAAGCGCAATTACGGTGGATGCTTTAGCAGCGGATGGCACGTTTGTCGGCGGGTCCATTCTGCCTGGCTTTCGTCTTTCTCAGAACGCACTTTTCAGCAAGACGTCGAGAATTGATGAGTTCCGAGAACTGAAGCCTGCAATTCCAGCAACTTCGACTGTGCAGGCCGTTTCAAGTGGAATCGTATTTGGAACCGTCGGAGGCGTTGAGCTTTTGGTAAGGAAATATCTTGACATTGTGGGAGCTTCATCCACACTGATAATTACAGGTGGAGATGCAGAATTGATTTTGGAACACTCGAAATACAAATTTGAACACGTCCCAAATCTCGTCTTGCGAGGTTTGTCAAGGGTCGCTGAAAGCGAGCAGACAAAATATTGAATTTTTCCTATAGAAACGACGAATTATTAACTGCGGAGCCTTAATGCAGGTGCGTAGCATGTGCATTCAGGCATTGCGCGGCAACACGCATGCACGGATGGAGCAATGTGTTTAAATCCGGGCGAAACCGCGTTTTAATTTAGTTTTTCCCGCATCAATGGGCGGCTCGGCCGCCACTTATTGAGCGGGTCGTTGAAAGTTCGACTTTCGATCACCGATTCCCAACCCCAAGGCCTGCAAGTCCGCTGTCAGTGCCGATGTTTTCAATCGAAACCAAATCTTACACTCACATCAAGTTCAAAATTTGAAATTCTCAAATTGATTCTCTCGCAGCCTCCTTGGTGCCGGGCCATCACGTTCCGTGGTCTGTTGGTGGAAGCCACTTCCGAAAAACCGATGACCATAATTCACTATCGATTGGACGCTGGCGCAGATTTACTAATTCATAATCGTTCCGTTGCTCTTAGACTCTGTTAGCTACACTGTTCAGCGTAGCTGGATTCCTCACTCTACCGATGGCATCCATCTTCTTTCTTTTTCCAGGTGCCTAGAGCTTCTTATTTTATCGACCTTACTATCGAAAAAAAGATACCAAATCCCTAAGCGTTGGCGTGAAGACAGGAAGTTCTCTCGGATGTGGTTCAAGTAACGGGCGACTGCCACAAACCGCATGGTAAATATCACGGAGGAGAGTTATTTCTGCTTGAGTGTAGAAGCACTAAAGACGTCCTGAAATGTTAACCAGATAGTGGCTCCAGCTTGATGTCGCATTGCATAGATTGCTCGCAGTATTGATCGCCTGCTTTTCCGTAACAAATATCACAATTCACATCCATGAATTCCTTTCTGCCATAAACCTGAAATCCAATTCCTATTTTGATCGGAATTCAGTATTTTTCCGCGTTCGTATCGAATTACTTCGTTGAGAAGCATCTCGAACAAATGTTGGAGCAATACAACTACCTCTTCGACCCGATCAAAGTTCCGAGGTCATTTAAAGTGTTCGGACAGAGAGTGCTAATTCTTAACCGCTTTCTCTTTTTGCTGACAGACTTCCTTCCTCACTTGATGGCATCCACCAAACTCTGCGCCTGATCAAGGCGAATTTCACCAGAAATAAGTTTGGGAAGAAGCAAATCTCGAGTTTGGGCCAGAAATGAAGACTCTTTCTGGTTTGCCGCAATTTGATCAAAGAGCGGACGAACAGTATCACTGAATGCCGTGAGAATCTGTCCGGAGGGAACCATGATTTGGACAGGTCGAAATACCTTCTTACTGATTTCTCTAAATGTGGAACCACCGGAGATGCTTCTAATGTGCTCAAGTTTTTCCAGACACCAGAATAACACGTACAAATTGTGTAGACGCTTCTTACATACCAGGGCGATAAAACCCTGGTTTATGGCGGTCGGCTCCTCCGTAATACATAGATAACCGATCGGAGCGCTGGACGAAAGTAACACCGTACCAGCTGGGAGAAGTCCGGAACTTATCTTCTCTAAGCCCAAACTGGTGATCTTCCTTTTCGTTTCTAGAAGAACTAACGATTTCATTTTTGATAAATCTTTCGGTGTAGCCCAGTTCAAACTGCCTCCATCCCAGTAGGTAGGTTCCTTTGTGCTGGGTGTCGCACCACCGACAATTGTAACTTCCTTACCGATTTCTGAAACTTCCCATCCTGCCGGAATCTCACCAATTTCAGAGTCAACAAGCTTGTCCGGGAATAGCTCAGCGATATACTCGGGTGGCCCATAATCGCGGCTTTGCATTTTGGAACGAACTGGTTCAAAATCGACAAACCAGGATTTGAATAGTGCCTGTACCATCGCTTGCAGTGTCTCGTTCATTCGTCGATTTAACTCAATTTTGTGGTCTAGCGTTTCGAGGAAATGTGCGATGACGTGCTGCATCTTGAGCGGAGGAAGATTAAGTTTTAGTCGATGTATGTCTATCGGTCGAATTGACGGATATGCGGGGTTACTCTGTTCAGCTATAGCCTGAAGCTGATTTACGATATGTTCTTGTATTAGAAAAAAGTAAATGAAGCTCGTTGCCGCGACTCCAGCCTTGCCGCGAACTACGCAAAAACCGGTCGATGCGAGAAAGTTGTCAGGAATTTCTTTCAACAGACCAAAATGTTTTTTTGTTTGGACGAACCATGGAATATACAATTTCACCACTTTGCACTTTACGTCGCGCACGGCTAGGAATCTTATCTTTTCCTAAAACTAAGGTCTCATACTCTGCAACACAATTCTTTGTAATCTTCCCCGTCTCCAGATAATTGATAGATGGCCAATTTTCTTTTGGGGAGTAGGTGGAATTGTTCATCACAATGCAATCACCAAGTTTTACTTTTTTCCAATCTTGAACAGAATGCTGTTTTTTTATGAAACTTGCAACAAACTCTTGCTGAATGCTCTGTCGAGACCTTTCAGGCACCTGACCCCATTCGAATAACTCAACTCGGAACGGAAGATTACATTTCTCGAACGCCTTACGTAGTAACTTAACTTGATTACTCTGTGTTGAAGACGTGAATAAAATCAGGACAACGTCTGATTGTCGCTGTACATTCCATTCAACTTGTGGACCACAGACCCAGACGGCAGTATTCGGCAAATGTCGTTCAAGCAAAGCTAAAACAATTTTTTTTGTTCGGCACTGAGATTGACTCCTTGGTCAGCCACTGCAGCGATTTCCACACGTGTATTATTCTCACTCTTTGAATTCGATTGGTTGTGCTGGGTATGTTCCGAAAACGTATGGTCTTTCGGAAATGGCAAGGGTGTCTTTTGTGTTTCGATTATTTGTTTGAAGTTGGCACTGATTCGGTTGACATCAACGATATCTACAGTGTATGGAAGATTAGAATCCTCGAAATCATTCTGCAATGCGTAAATTACTTTGAATTCAAATGGTTTTTTTCCTTCAATGGCTATATCTAGGTCGGACGAATCTTTTGTTTCCCAAGCAGCGCGACTACCGAATACCCACGCTTTTGTGTCACTTGGCAAATGAGTACGCAAGACATTCTGCACGATCCTCAGATGGTCGGGACGAATGTCAATGGGACTAGTCAATGGATTTTGCTTTATTTTGAAGCTGCTTCAAGAGATAACGTGCTTCAATGAGAAAGGCTGGTACGCTACGCAAAACCTCATTTGCTTTCTCCTCGTCGTATGTTTGACTCGTGATGCCCCTGTTGCGACGAAAATCCCTCCAGACAGAAATTTCAGCCTGCACCAGAGACTGTCTGAATGCTTCGCGTACCACGTCATCGAAATACATGTAGTCAAACTCTTTTGGATTGGTAGATGTTAATGCCAAATGACGTTTTAGCATCTTGAAGGACAGTTCATAAGTGAACTCAAAAGCCTGAATCACGGCAGCCCTCAGATGTCGTTTAAGACGAGGATTCTTTTCTGCTAGATCGGAAGCAAAAATATCCAGTGCATCCTCAAGTTGTGATATAGCATTTTGTAACGATGAGAGATCTAAAATCACTCTTTATCCCCATGTATAGAAAAGAGTTCAGTCTCTACAAAACTATAACATGCACAATATTTAGCTGCATAATTTTAGCGTTCCTGAACTCATCCAAATCCTAGTTTCTTTAAGTTTTCAGTGATGACTTTAGCAAGCCGCGCACTTTCAGATTGTTGCTTTGTCAACTCAGCTGCCAGTTTTTTCATCCTTGTTTCAAATGGCTCGTCATCATCTCTCTGGGGCACCACGCCTACGTAAAGGCCTGGAGTCAGAATGTGATCATGCTTGCGTATTTCCTTGAGAGATGCGCTTTTGCAAAAACCTGGAACATCGGTGTAATTCCCCGCATTCTTTTTGCGACACCATGAATGGTAAACTTCAGAAATATGAGCAATATCTTCGTCTTTCAGGTCACGATGAGTGCGATCCGTCATACGGCCAAGTTTTCGCGCGTCAACAAATAAAATCTCGTCCCGCTGCTCACGGCCTCGCGCTAGAAACCACAGACAGGCAGGGATCTGAGTCGAGTAGAATAGCTGCCCCGGTAACGCCACTATGCAATCCACTAAACCTGCTTCGATCAAATTTTTCCTGATCTCACCCTCACTCGACTGCCTAGAAGACATTGATCCGTTGGCAAGCACGAATCCAGCGATGCCTGTAGGCGCTAAATGATGGACGATGTGTTGAACCCAAGCGAAATTAGCATTGTCTTTAGGGGGAACTCCATACCGCCAACGCTCGTCATCCAGAAGTTTCTCAGCACCATAATCTGAAACATTGAAGGGCGGATTGGCAAGAATAAAGTCTGCCTTAAGGTCCGGATGGTGATCATTGTGGAAGCTGTTTACCATGTACAATCTGCCCTTCAACACCACGAATGGCGAGATTCATCTTCGCAAGCCGCCAAGTCTTATGGTTCGATTCCTGACCATAAATTGAGATATCGCCATGTGCTCTTCCACCATTACCGTTACCGCTAGCATGAGCACGGATGAACTCAATAGACTGAACAAACATGCCCGACGAACCACAACACGGATCGTAAACTCGGCCTTTGTACGGTTCTAGCATTTCGACCAAAAGTTTGACTACGCAGCTCGGCGTGTAAAACTCGCCGCCGTTCTTACCTTCAGCACTTGCGAATCGAGAAAGGAAATATTCATAGACTCGACTCAGTACATCTCTAGAACGGGCATCTTCGTCACCTATGCGAATATTGCTGATGAGGTCAATCAACTGCCCAAGCCGCTGCTTATCAATTGCATGACGAGCATAGTCTTTGGGTAGCGCATTCTTAAGTACCGGATTGTCCTTCTCGATCATCTCAATGACATCATCAACAAGTTGACCAATTGTGGATTGCCGCGCTCGCGCCTTAAGGTTTCCCCAACGAGCTTCTGGCGGCACCCAAAAAACATTATCTGCAGTGTATTCGTCGCGATCTTCAGCAGCTTCTTCACCCCATTCGGCAAGAACTGCTGCGCGGTGCTCCTCAAACGCATCGGAGATATACTTGAGAAATATCAGACCAAGGACGATGTGCTTGTATTCCGCTGCGTCCATTGATCCACGCAGAGTGTCGGCCATTGCCCACAATTCAGCCTCATGGACAGAAGCGGATCTTTTATCCGAGCTCACGACCTCATCACTTCTTTGTTGCTTCGAGTTAAATCGCACGACATGCTGACTTACTTAGTTGTGCCTAATCAAGAACAGATATTGTGCCTTTTACGTTGAGTTCTTCAGACTCTAGTGCCCTTATTTTAGAAGTCCACTAAACGAAATTTTTGGCTATGCACTTAATTTCGAAAATGGAATCGATTTATGTAAATTTCAGAGAGTGATTGCGTTAAGACCCTGTAGGATTATCGGGGCGAGTCGATTTTCAATTCATGCAAAATCCAAGTCACGTCATAAAGTTCGTCAGCAGTCAAGGCAACGCGGCAATGCTCTAAGTTATCCCAACTGCTTAAGCCATTCTATCACCTGCCGGCGGCCTTTTTCGTTGCCGCCGCCTCTCTTGGTGTCTTGTTTCTCAACTCGGGAAAAAGGTCAGCAAGTGTACCACGGTTGTAATCACCAATATAGAATTCTAGTGATTTCAAAAGCTCCTCAATCGAACGCGGACTTTTTTCCGCTGCTGCAGTGATGCTTTGCCGGATTCAGTCTGTGCTGATGAGTTTGAGGTTCTGCTTCCGTGTTTCAACTCCCCGTCTGGATTGAAATGGATGATCGACATTTGTCTGCACGCGGGATGCGACGAAGAACACCTGAGCAATTTGACGAATTGGCGAGCGGCAAGGAAATCTTTGGCGACAAGAGTTTCGTCCACAGCTGGAAGAAATTTTTTTGCCACGAATGGTTAAAGATGCGTGTGAGACTATGAATAAATTGCCAAATTAGTAGAAACAAAGTCGAGTATAAAATCTATATTATTGATATAATTGAATTAAATAATCTTCTTAAGAAGATTTTTACGAAATGAGAACACCTTCACACTCTCACCTGCGTCGGCCGATGGCGTTCATTTGGAACAAATTAACGGCAGATGGCGTCATTGAAGCAGAAAACTGCCTTGGATCAGCAAATCAGACAGTTAAAGAGCACATGATCTTCGAAAACCGGTGTTTATCGCTGCGTATCCTCCGTCTGCCACGGACACACACGGCTCTCTGATCTTCAGAACCAGACGTCCACTGCTCAAAACGCTTTGATATCCAATGGAAAAAGGCCTCCAATTGCTGTAAAATTCGTTTCAGCAGACAGTGCTGTTTGTGACTTCGCGTCAGGATATGAACATATTACAGATCGGAGCAAATTTACCTTGTTGTTCAATGATGTGCCTGGTCTTGGTTCGTCAGCAATAGAGGTCAGCTTCAAACCAGATTAAACTACGGAAAATATTTTGTCAGATCAAACGCTACAAGTTAGTCCTCTTCACGAACTCCATCTGGAGCTTGGGGCCAAAATGGGGCCTTTCGCCGGTTATTCCATGCCACTTTGGTACCCCGAAAAAATTATTTCCGAACATAAGCACACGAGAGCCCAGGCAAGTCTTTTCGATATCTCCCACATGGGTCAGGCAAGCATCGTTGGATTTAACGCAGCCAGTGCGCTGGAAGCTTTGATTCCAACTGACTTCAAGAAATTACCGTACAACAAAATGCATTATTGCTGCTTTACGAACGATGAAGGTGGCATTCTGGATGACCTCGTCATTGCGAATTTAGGTTTGGATTACTTCGTAGTGATGAATGCAGCATGCAAAGAACAAGACTTAAAGCATCTGCGCGACAATATCAAAACTGCAGCTGTTGTTGAACATACCGAAAATGCACTATTGGCGCTCCAGGGGCCGAAATCAGTTTCCGTGCTGGAACGATTCCATCCTGAAATTTGTGATCTAGACTTTATGATGATCGATAATTTCCCCCTCAGCGGAGTGCCTTGCATTGTCAGCCGTTCCGGCTATACGGGAGAAGATGGCTTTGAAATTTCAATGCCCGTAGAAAATGCGCAGGCATTGGCAAGAGAACTGTTAAGAGAACCAGAAGTCAAACCAGCCGGTCTTGGCGCTCGAGATTCCTTGCGGTTGGAAGCAGGACTGCGTTTATATGGGCAGGACATGGATACAAAAACAACACCAGTTGAAGCCGGCATTCATTGGACCATTTCGAAAACTCGGCGTATTGGCGGCGAACGAGAAGGCGGATTTCCCGGCGCCGACAAAATTCTTCCCCAAATTGCCAATGGCGTTAGTCGCCGAATGGTTGGAATTCGACTGAAAAAAAATGTGCCAGCGCGCACCGGCACGAAAATCTGCCTGGATGATGCCACCGAAATCGGCACTGTAACCAGTGGCATGTTCGCTCCTTCTGTAAGAGCGCCCATCGCAATGGGATACATTGAAACACCATATGCAAAACCAGGAACGAGCATCAACGTCCACATACGGAAAAAATTCTACCCGGGCGAAGTTGTACGATTACCTTTTATAAAGCACCAATATCACAATAGCGCCAAGATGCGAGCCACCAAATTATCTGGAGGGAATCAGAATGAGTGAACTTCTATACACACAAGATCATGAGTGGGTTCGAACAGTTTCCGATGATACTGTAGAAATCGGAATAACTGATTTTGCTCAGAACCAGCTCGGTGACATCGTCTTTATCGAATTACCTGAGATGGACAGCGAGGTCGATGCACATGATGAAGTTTCGGTGATTGAATCCGTTAAGGCAGCCGCAGAACTGAAGACCCCGGTTTCCGGCACAATTGTCGAAGTGAATGAAGAACTCGAAGACCAGCCCGAGCTGGTCAATTCAAGCCCTACTGAGGAGGGTTGGTTTTGCAGGATGCAGCTGTCGAATCCGGATGAACTGGAAGAACTGATGAACGAGGAAGAATACGGCGACTATGTTGCCGGTCTCGAATGAATGATCAAAAGGTAGGTAACTTCGATGTCTAACAAATCGGCTGTAGATCAATCAAACCCACTGCCAACTCTAAACGAATTGGAAATCGACAATGATTTCGTTCGTCGACACATAGGACCAGGTCCGAAGCAAGTCGAACACATGCTCAGTGTGCTCGGTCTTGAATCACTTGATGAATTGATTGATCAGACTGTGCCACCTAAAATTCGATTCAATCAGCTCCTGGATTTGCCGACCCCCCAAGGCGAAAACGAAACCATCAGCTATATTCGGCGGATGCGGGAACGAAATCTTGTGTTGACGTCCATGATTGGAATGGGATACCACGCCACGGTGCTGCCTGGCGTCATTCGAAGAAATATTCTAGAAGACCCAGGCTGGTATACCGCATACACTCCGTATCAGGCTGAAGTCAGCCAAGGGCGACTGCAGGCGTTGTTGATATTTCAGGAGATGGCAGCGGATTTGACGGGCATGGAACTGGCAAACGCATCGCTGCTGGATGAAGCGACCGCCGCCGCCGAAGCCATGACAATGTCAAAGCGAATTACAAAAATTAAATCTTGGAAATTTTTAGTTTCCGATGACTGTCATCCGCAGACGATCGCTGTTGTTCGTACTCGGGCTCATTCTCTGGACTACGAAGTCGTGGTCGGAGACATTGAAGACCTGGTTGAGCAGGAACAGAATTATTTCGGAGTTCTATTGCAGTATCCAGCGTCCAGCGGAAGAGCATTTGATATAGCGCAGGTCGTAAACCGCGCTCATTCCCGCAAAGCCATCGTAACCGTCGCTACCGACCTGCTCTCCCTGTGCCTGCTGAAACCACCGGGTGAATTCGGCGCCGATATTGTCGTCGGAAGCAGCCAGCGGTTTGGGGTGCCGATGGCGTATGGCGGCCCCCATGCAGCCTTTCTTGCAACCCGCCGCCAATTTCGCAGAACAATACCAGGCCGGCTCATTGGCGTTTCCGTTGACTCGCACGGCAAACCCGCGCTTCGTATGGCATTGCAGACGCGTGAACAGCACATTCGACGAGATAAGGCCACCAGCAACATCTGTACCGCTCAGGTACTGCTTGCCATCGTCGCTGCAATGTATGCCGTCTATCATGGTCCGGATGGCTTAAAAACGATCGCCGCCAAAGTTCATCGTTTTACATTGATCGCCGCAGAAGGAATTCGCAGACTTGGGTACAGGGTCGAACATGATACTTACTTCGACACCTTGACCATCGGGGCTCATGGACAAGCCCGCCGCATTGCGGCTCGGGCGCGTGAAATTCGAATCAATCTACGCGTTGTGAATGCGGACCAACTGGGCATCGCCTTTGACGAAACGACAAAGCGAGTTCATCTGGAACGTTTGTGGAGCATTTTCGACACCCGCGCAAATTCCAAGTTCACCATAGATGAAATTGATGCCGCAGTTGAGGACTGCATTCCTGATTCGCTGAGGCGAACCAGCACTTACCTGACTCACCCGACCTTCAGTCTGTATCATTCGGAAACGTTGATGCTTCGATTCATCCGTCAGCTTGGGCAAAAAGACATTGCCTTGAATCGATCCATGATTCCGTTGGGTTCCTGCACAATGAAACTGAACTCAACGACGGAAATGACGCCGGTTACGTTCCATAAGTTTAGCGCAATTCATCCTTTCGCCCCCCTCGATCAGACTCAGGGCTATCACCAGTTGGTTGAAGAACTGGAAACAATGCTGTGTGAAATTACAGGCTTCAGTGCGATTTCTTTTCAGCCCAATGCTGGTTCACAAGGAGAATACACCGGGCTGCTTTGCATCAAGCGCTACCTGGAAAAGAAGCGACAGGGTCACCGCAACATCTGTCTGATTCCAAAATCTGCGCATGGAACGAATCCAGCCAGCGCTGCTTTGGCGGGAATGCGGATTGTCGTCGTCAAATGTGACATTCAGGGCAATGTGGATGTAACAGATTTAGCTGCCAAACTGAATAAGTTCAGCGGCGAAGTGGCGGCTCTAATGATCACCTATCCTTCAACACATGGAGTGTTCGAAGAAGCGATCGTCGACATCTGTGACATGGTGCACGAGCACGGGGCGCAGGTGTATCTCGACGGCGCCAATATGAATGCAATGGTTGGGATTGCCCGTCCGGCAGATTTTGGCGCTGATGTCGCTCACCTGAACTTACACAAGACATTCTGCATTCCTCATGGCGGTGGCGGACCCGGGGTAGGGCCTATCGGAGTTAAATCACATCTTGCGCCTTATCTCCCGGACCATGTCGTCGTTGAAGGCGTCAATCCTTATGCAGGTCACGAACCCACAGTCGGAACTGTTTCAGCGGCCCCTTGGGGGTCTGCAGGGATTTTACCGATATCGTGGGCTTACATATCCTTGATGGGCGCCAGAGGACTGCGTTACGCAACCGAAATTTCAATATTGAATGCCAATTACATGGCGAAAAAATTAGACCCGCACTTTCCGATCCTCTACAAGGGACGAAATGACCGCGTCGCTCATGAATGCATCGTAGATCTGCGGCATCTCAAAAAGACAACGGGCATCACGGTTGAAGACGTTGCAAAACGACTCATGGATTTTGGGTTTCACGCACCGACAGTTTCATTTCCGGTGCCGGACACAATGATGATTGAGCCGACAGAAAGTGAAGCCATGCGTGAAATAGACCGTTTCTGCGATGCTCTGATCGTAATTCGTCAGGAAATTGCTGACGTAGAATCAGGCGCGCTTGATCGAGAGAATAATCCCTTGAAGAATGCGCCACATACATTCGACCAGCTTGTTCAGGACCAATGGGATTTGCCTTACTCAAGAAAACAGGCATTTTTCCCGCTTGACTGGGTATGGCATGACAAGTATTGGCCGCCCGTCGGCAGAGTCGACAACGTTCATGGTGACCGTCAGCTGATTTGCGCCTGTCCGCCAATTTCCACCTGGACCGACGACGGCGAAGATCATTCCGAGGCTGCGTAGACCGATCAGCAGCATCGATGACCAGCTGCATTACGAGTTCGCTGGCCTGCCTGTCAGCTCAGAGAGTGCTTTTATTTTCTTGATGAAATCACGATCGCGCAGCGCTGACTTCCGAACGGACACACCGTCAACCGCATTGAGATAGAAACAATCCTCTGGCAGCCGCACTTCAAAATACTTGACGCTGGTCAGGCAGCGCTTCCTTAGTTCTTCAATGCTGCCAGCTTGTGCGCCTGCTAACATTTTACGAGTCCGAACATCCAGCAAAAGCATTTCCGGGATCATCCAGTCTTCACCAGTCATTCCACTGCGCAAGCGAAATGCAGTAGCTCCACGCCGGCCCTTGAAATTCGATTTCAAGTGATCGGAAATGCCCCTTCCACTGCAGTAAACACCGGCTCCCATCAATATCATTGCTGACTGCTCGAAGAATTCAGCTGCCAACTCAATTGCGTCCGTAACATTTGAATCTTCCTCAGCGAGCAAGTACGAGATTTCGGCATCCCAGAGTTGATCAGCTAGCATTGAGTGAATTTCCGCAGCATCATGGGGAGTGGCGCAAATCAGGATTTTTCTAATATCTTCCGAGGCCAGGAAATGCAGCGAATACAGGATTGGAGGAATCGCTGCGAACTCTTCTTCGATGGAAAACGGCTTACAGGCTCCAGACCAAGGCCCAAGAGCAAAAATAAATCCCTTCGTGTTCAATATTTTCTGAACTTACTGAAAACCCATGTAAACAAAGGCGGAATCGTCATCAGACAGACCTTTGTAAACGACTCGCAATCGGGTTAATTCTTCAACGGAAATTTCTTCCGTAAGACGACCGATGGCGAGTATGTCATTGGGCTGCAGCTGAATGCCACGCTGATGCAAAGCGTCTCGAGTCGTTAACACAGCATCTAATGGGTGAATGGCATTCGGCTCTTTTCGCACTGCAATCTCGTTTTTGTTCTGGTCATACATCACCAGAGAAAATTTTTCCAGTTTCTCTATCCAGTCTTCCTCGGGAGACAGAGGTATTTCTCCCCCAAGCACACAAAATCGAACTTCCAGGTTCATTGCTGAATTCAATGGCAGTGAGACTGGATGAGCGCGAGAAATCAGGTGATCCGACAAGCGAACGCCTGGAATGACCGAGTGCAGCGCAAGGATGGCATCTTCTCTCGTGCCAGCTGCATTGATTTCATCCGCGCCGACGCGAAATAGAAGTTCGGCTGCTGCATGCATCTGTACGCCGTAGGAACGATTGATAATCGCTCGCGTACCCGTAAACATGTTCTCCAACAAAATTCCGGTTGGAGGAAATTCCCACTGCGCGTTTGCTCGCATGGCATGGGAAGCATAGCCGACATCCAGGCCCCAGGTTGGCCGCAGCAAAGCGATGTAATAATTTTGAACATCAACAACCGATTCGAAACTTACATTGAGCGGCGTCTCTATCAGTTGATGCTTTGTGAAAGCCTTGAAAAAGATGTTGGCTTGGGTTTCGATTTGTGACGCTTGGTTCGCTGCCTGAACGATTGTGCTGAAAAATAGCGGAAATCCAATGACAGCACAAAATAGAAATGCAAATCCGTAACGTTTTGAATTGTAAGGAAACACGATAAGGGTGTATATATAATTAAGAAACAGACGATGAACAATCCATTTTCTGCTCAACCAATTTCAAACTTCAAGTGAATAATACTCGCTACAGTGATTTGAAGCAAACAATATCTTCAATTTCTGTACAGCATTCGGACAAATCTTTTTTAGAATCGTAGAACAAGATCATGATGCGCGACCACAAACGCCTTACGCCGCTGTTGGCGTGCATACTGCTGGCACTGTTCACCGCGAGCTGTGCGAACAGGCATGTTCCTGCAGCCTGCGAACAACTGGATGATCCAGAACTCTACATTGAAACTTCGGATCCTTTTGAACCGGCCAACCGCGCCATATTTGATTTCAACGACGCTCTGGACAAGGCGTTTTTTGAGAAAACCGCAAAATCCTACCGCAAAATTACGCCTGATCCTGTTGAAAGAAGCATCTCAAACTTTTTTAACAATCTCAAAGAGCCAAGAAACATTCTTGCTAGAACAGCAACCGCAAATCCCGATGCAGCAGCTCAATCGGCAATTCGATTTGTCGTCAACACCACGATTGGCATTGCTGGATGGCTGGATGTGGCGGGCGAATTGGGGATACCGTATCGAGATTATGAAATCGGTGATTCACTCGGTTATTGGGGCGTGCCAGAAGGGCCTTATCTTGTAATGCCATTCTTCGGGCCGACGAATGCTCGAACTGGTGTCGGGTCCTTAGTGCAAAATAAGCACACTTACGTAATCAAGCACATAAAAAAATCCGAGAACCAGGTATTTGTTCAACAGATGTCTTATCTTGATTCAAGAGCGCGGCTGTTGAAATTTACAGATGTGCTCAAACTTCAGCCAGACCCTTACCTGTTCGCACGAGAAAGCTATCGACAATCTCGTTTAAACGAAATGTGCACCCCCTGACATTCCCAAATCTTGCATCTCGTGGCAACGTACGCGATCGGGGACATTCAAGGCTGTTACAGCGAGTTTCGCCACTTGCTGGATGAAATCGACTTTGTCCCGCCGAGAGACCGACTGGTTCTGCTGGGTGACTTGGTCAATCGAGGCAGGGAATCTCTTTCGGTGGTTCGATTCGCAATGAAATACCAGGAATCTGTTGATGTTGTATTGGGAAATCACGATTTGTTCATGCTGTCGGTAATGGAAGAGGTAGCGCTGATTCGTCCAGGAGACACATTTTCCGACGTGTTAGAAGCTCCAGACCGAGAAGAAATTCACAAATGGCTGTGCCACCGGCCACTTGCAATTCACGATTCCAAACTGAACTGTTTGGCAGTGCATGCCGGCATTCATCCAAGATGGAGCCTGTCAGACACGCTGAATTATGCAGCAGAGATTGAAGCCATACTGCAGAGCAAAGACAGAAAAGAGCTGCTCCGTAAAATGTTTGGCGATAAACCGCGCCGATGGTCAAATTCGCTGAGCGTGTGGAAGCGTCGGCGTTTTATTCTCAACGCGCTGACGCGCATGCGTTTCATTAGCACTGACGGGCGCTTGAATTTCTCTGAAATGGGGTCTCGCGCCAGTAACAGGAAAAAGTTTGTTCGGTGGTTTGACTTTCCAAACCGAATCGAAATCGAACCCACGATCGTATTCGGACATTGGTCGTCGTTAGGTGTATTTCAAGGCCCAGGAATTCTCGCGATGGATTCAGGATGCTGCTGGGGACGCTGTCTGAGCGCTGCTCGCTTGGACTCAAAAGAGGTTGAATTCACCCAGGTGACCTGTCGCCAGAACCTCGATTCAGAAAAATATTACGATAAATTTCAGCTTGATGATCAGTTGTGCTAATCTATTGGAGGCGCATTCAATTACAGATTGCCCAATTAAGTCTCAAACTTTCAATACTGCAGCCGAATAAGGATGGATGAGGAAAAATACAACATACAGGTAAGTGTTACAACGCGCTTCCTCAACGACCGTTCAAGTTCAGCTGACAATAAGTTTGTATTTGCCTATACCATCACCATTTCCAATCGCGGCACGGTGGGCGCACAGCTCATGACTCGACATTGGATTGTGAAAGACAGTGATGAACGAGAGCAGCACGTTCACGGTGAAGGGGTAGTAGGAGAGCAGCCGTACCTGAATCCAGGCGAAAGGTATCGCTATACGAGTGGCACAATTTTAGAAAACCCGATTGGCACGATGGAAGGGAGCTACCAGATGGTAGCGGATGATGGAACGATTTTTGACGCCTCTATTCCCATGTTCGTTTTATCCGCGCGTTCGAGCCTGCACTGACCAAGCTCGGGACTAAATATCCAAGTTCCTAACGGAGAGAGCTTCGGTTTCAATAAATTCGCGTCGCGGCCGCACTTCTTCGCCCATAAGCACGTGCACCGCATCTTCCGTTCGAAACGCATCTTCGATCTTAATTTTGCGTAGCAGGCGTTCGTTCACGTCCATTGTTGTTTCTCGAAGCTGGTCTGCGTTCATTTCACCGAGACCTTTGTATCTCTGAATGGCGATGCCGCTGCGAGTTTCATCCAACAGCCAGTCGATTGCATCGTTCAAGTTGTCATGTTCGGTATTCTTTGAACCTCTTTGCACTCTGATTCCAGTTGAACTGAATTGGTTCATTACCTGGCTGAGCTTGGTCAGCGTCTGATAGATTCGTGATTCTGCAAAGTGTTTGTCCAGACTGAACTCGTGTGTTTCACCCATATAAAATTTCGTCACTTTGATCTTTGAGCCTGAGCTCGACGGAACGACAATACAGTCATAGAGCGCGCCGACACTAACGCCATTCGACAGTCCATCCTCCAGTTTTTTCACAAATTCTTTAAGATAGGCTTTATCGTCAAAACGAGCGGGGTCGAGTCTAGGTAGCCGACTCAATTGACGCAGAAGATTTTCTTCAAAGCGCTTGTTCAATTGTTTTACGGCTTTTTTCGCAGATTCTCTCTGAACACACAGCTGCAGCAGATGATCGCCCTCAACTTCTCTGGCTGACGCCGTTCCGTTGCTCATCTGGAGTTTGGCATCCTTTACCGCAGCCTCCAATATGAAGTCGTTGAGTTCCTGGTCGTCGCTCAAATATTTTTCGGAATTTCGAAACTTGGCCTTGTACAGAGGAGGCTGAGCGATGTACAGGTGCCCTGCCTCGATCAATTTCGGCATCTTCTTGTAAAAGAAAGTCAGCAGAAGGGTGCGAATGTGTGATCCATCTACGTCCGCATCGGTCATGATGATGACTCGATGATATCGCAGATTTTCGATGTCGAAATCCATATCGAAACCAGCACCAAGGGCCTTGATCAAAGCCTGTATTTCTTCTGAGGAAATAATTCTGTCGAGCGTTGCTTTCTGGACATTCAGAATTTTTCCTTTCAGTGGCAGAATTGCCTGAAATTTGCGATCTCTGGCTTGTTTGGCAGAGCCGCCGGCAGATTCTCCTTCTACAAGAAACAACTCGCTTTCAGCGGGGTCTTTTTCCTGACAGTCTGCCAGTTTGCCCGGCAGAGTGGTCGAATTGAATACGGACTTGCGTTCTAACAGCTTTTGCTTCTGCACTCTCTCCCGCACTCTGGCAGCATCTACGATTTTCTTGCAGATCTGCTGCGCAACTTTAGGATTCTCTTCCAAATATTCATGCAAACCATCTGCAACGACGCCAGACACTGCGCTTTCGACATTTGACGATACCAATTTACTCTTGGTTTGAGACGAAAATCTGGGTTCGTACATTCGCACAGACAGCACCGAAGTAAGGCCTTCGCGAGTATCTTCTCCTTCAATATTGACATTTTTTGCCATTCGGGAACGATTTACGTAGGCGGTTATTTTGTTCGTGACCGCTTTGCGAAAACCAGTTTTGTGCTTACCGCCGTCTATTTGATGAATATTGTTGGTATAGCAGTACAAAGTCTCACTGTAGTAATTCTGGCTCCACTGCAAAGCGACTTCGATCTGAATGTTGTCCTGTTCGCCTTTGATGTGGATAATTTCTTCATTGACGGGAATGCGGGAACGATTCAGATAAGCGACATAGGAAATGATTCCTCCCTTATGGCGAAGCACTTCGCTTCTTTTCATCCCCTCCCGGCGGTCATGCAGATCGATGCTCACGCCTGGATTCAGAAAAGACAATTCTCTCAGTCTGCTAAGGAGGGTTTCATAACGAAAATGGCTGTTAGAACCAAATATTTCTTCCGAAGGCAGAAACCGGATCTTGGTGCCAGTTCGTTCCGCATCGTCGATTGCTTCAAGCGGCTTGACAGGCACGCCGTTCCGATATTCCTGAAAATGAACAGATCCTTCTCGATGAATGGTCATTGACAGCCACTCCGAGAGTGCGTTGACGACAGAAACGCCAACCCCGTGCAGCCCGCCGGATGCATCATAGGAACTATCATCGAACTTCCCACCTGCATGCAGGGTTGTCATGATCACCGTTGCTGCAGCAAGACCTTCTCCATTTTCACCCTCGCCTTGCATGATGCCCGTCGGAATGCCGCGGCCGTTATCTTCCACTGACACGGACCCGTCGTCATGAATTGTGGTGATGATCCAGTCGCAGTAACCAGCGGAAGCTTCATCAATGGAGTTGTCTACGACTTCTGTCACCATATGGTGCAGTCCGGTTCCATCGTCCGTATCACCGATGTACATACCCGGCCGTTTGCGCACCGGATCCAAATCTCGCAGAACCTGAATGCTGCGCTCGTCGTAGCTATTGTCTGGCTTGTTCGTTACCGCCATATTGAGATATATATTTGAGAATATGTGTAATAAATGATGTCAAGCCCACTTGAGAACGCTGCCTGACTGAAGCGCGCCTGTTATCGCTGATTTATCGATTTCTCAGCAGCATCACCACAAACTCTGACGATTCATTCTCGGGAAATCTGATGATGCATGCACCCTGATTGTCTTTGTTGTAGAAGTCGACGGATTCACAGTCTTTCATAGCTTCAAGAACATCCTGCAAATAAGAGCAGTTGGCCTTTATCCGGAAAGAATGTTCGGTAGGCTGTTCAATATCCAGTGCACTGTCGACAATGTTTTCACCCTGCAGCTTTGATTCTGCGTGCACCTTCAGCATGCTGCCTTGCAATTCCAGACGTACGGATAAAGGACTCTTCTCATCGGTTAGAGTGCCTCCAACAATTTTTAGAACTTCCACCAGTTTTTCCCGATTGACTCGCAAAACATGAGGCAGGTTCACTGGAATCGCGCCTCGCCAATCCGGATAGGCCCCTTCTAACAATTTTGAAGTAAAAGAAAAGTCCGGAGTTTTCATGCGAATATGACGATTGTTGAATTCTACCGTAATCGTACTGCTGATCTCAGCAAGAAGTTTGTTCATGTCCAACACTGTTTGTCTTGGAACGATCGAGCGATGTCGCTCGCTGTCTAAATTCGTCTGCACTTCAGTCAGACTGGTCGCCATACGATGAGCATCGGTCGTCACGGTGCGCACTTCATTTTGACTGATTTCAAACAGAGTCGCATTTAGGAAGTATCTTGAATCGTCACGCCCCATAGCATGTTGCGTCCGCCGAATCAAACTGTGGAATTCCGACCTTGGCATATCAAACCGAACACTCATTTCGCCTGGTTCGAGAATAGGAAAATCCCGTGGTTGATTTTCGAGGCCAGGCATGTCTTCCTGCAGTTGATCCTGAATTGAAGTCTTCAACTGACTATGGCCAGGGTCGCTGACGATTTCAGAATTGCCATCCTCCAGTTCACTACTCTGCAGTTTCGTAATGGTCATCGTGTCCTCATCAATTTCAATCTGCAGACGACACCGAGGTGGCAGCCTGCGACAGAATCCCAAAACCGTACGGCCGGCAAAAGTAAACATGTAGTTATCGGGCACACGAATCTCCGGCATTAATTCACTGATTTCCATTTGGATATTCGATCCCGTCAAGCGAATTCTTCCGTTTTCCGTCTGCAAAAGAACCTGAGACAGGATCGGCAGTGGTGGATTTTTTTCCACTACGGTGCTGACGCGGTTCAAGGTTTCAAGAAATTGTTCTCGATCAACAGTAATGTTCATGTTTTCATATTAAATAGGTACTACTATTATTAGGCTTGTGCATAACTACAATAAGGTATTTTTAGTCAATATAATCAGTCGTTTCTAATATGTTCTCCTGTAGATTATCCGTTATAAACCTGTGAATTTCTGTGCATTGAAATCAATGTAAGAAAACATAGAGAGGAGTTGTGCACACTAATAAATGCATTATATACAAATCGCTATTGATAACTACAAATTTCACTTTTATACCAGTGCATTACACCCAAGATTTTAGATAAAATCGGTGTGAATCAGCTACAGCAGGCTCAAATTGCTGAGGTGGGAAGATTCGTAAAATCAAGAACGCGAAACCTGATTGAGGAAGCGGGGGCTTGAACCTGCTGAAATTCAGTACGCCGTGCGACAGGAAATTCGCAATGAGCGGTGATCGCAACTGTCACTGAAAATGTCGTCAGGGTGACAGAACATTTTTCAATGTGTTGTACTCGTTTCGGAACTTGAGTTCTTTTTCTGTTCGCGTTCGAATGCGTTTTCCGGCGTGCATCACTGTTGTATGACGACGGTGGAATGCTCGTCCAATCTCCGTAAGACTTTCATTTGTCAGCTCACAGCACAAAGCCATAGCGACATGCCGGGCCTTTACAATCTCCTTAACTCGAGTGTTCGAAAGCATGGCGTCAACGCGAATTCCATAGAAATTGGCCACTTCCATCTGGATTGATGACGCATTCAGCTGCCTGGTATTGGATTCCAGCAGGTCAACTAGATTTCTTTTCACTACGTCAATGGTCAGCTCAGTCTTATAAAACCGCTGATTTACGGATAATCGATTGATTGCACCTTCCAGTTCGCGCACGTTTGACTGAATTCGTTCTGCCAAAAAGTGTGAAACTTCTCTGGACAGGCCTAAATTTCTCGCTTTCGCCTTTGTTTCTAAAATCGCAACTCTGGTTTCGAACTCCGGTGGATTGATCTTTACGGTAATGCCCTGCCCGAACCTGGAAATCAATCGATCTTCCATGCTTTTGATTTCTTTAAAATATCGGTCGCTCGTAATAACGATTTGCTTTTGACCTTCGAGCAGCGTATTGAATGTATTGAAAAACTCTTCCTGAGAGGCGTTCGCACCGGCAAACAAATGGATGTCGTCAATAAGCAGCACATCAAGCTGGCGATATTTTGATTTGAATTTTTCTATGAGGTCATTGTCTCTTTTCTTGAACAGATTAACCAAATGCTGAACAAAACTGTTTGAGCGTACGTAAGCAACTCTAGCGTCCGGCATATTTTTTCGCAGGGCATGCCCGATGGCCTGCATCAAATGAGTTTTTCCATTTCCGACTCGACCGTAAATGAACAGTGGGTTGTATTCGCGCTGGCCTGGATTTTCGCTGGTGGATTTGGCAGCGTACCACGCCAGCTGATTGGAGTCGCCTACGATAAAATCATCAAAGGTAAAGTGAGGGTCTAATCTTCCAAATCCATATCGCTTCGATTGATTTTTCCTCCGTTTTGGTTTGTGCGAATTTTTACTTATTTTTCGATTGGATGATTCTGTATTTTGTTTCGAAATTGCGCGGGATGAAAATAATTGAATCGAGACTTCCACCTTGTCTCCATTCAAGGAATTAACAATTTCGCTGATTCTCCCATGAAATCGACGCTTGACAATCTCGATCGCGTGTTCATTCGGTGCGTGCAGGACCAACACGTTTGACTCCAATTGTGCACTGAGTGGCCGCAACCAAGTATTGAATTCCGATTCGTTCATTTCTCCTGCAATGGTAGAAAGACAATCTTCCCATATTCTTGGAGTTCTCAATTTTCTGATTCTCTTTGTAGTCGTTATCCCAGTATGCTCTTTTGCAGAACATTTATTCATTAAAAATTACTTTAAACCAAAAATTGCTCAATCAAATTTTATTTCTTCGAACCCGAGCTAACAGAACTGAGCTGTCGTTTTGGAGAGCCGAAATTCACCATTGTTTGGCTTTGGCTTAATTTTTTGATACAACTTAAAAATTACTTGTTCCGAATTTGAAATGAACGCAGTAATTCGGACTTTTATCTGCGTAATTTGAAGGTGTTCATAAAGGGAGTGCGCTTCATCGTCTGCGTATTTTATGCAGAACAAAAGTGTTTTTGGTGCCATTTAAGACTTTGTTATCGTTATTTAAAATTGACGTTCGGATTAATTTCTGCCTGTCGGACCGTATGTTGATCTTGAAAAAAAGTCAATAAATTCAGTTAAAACCCGAAAATCGATGAAGAAAATCGATTGAAATTTTTCATATGATTTACGAGGAATGCAATCACAAATTGGTGAGTTTTGGACGAACCGCACCTTGCCTCTGAATCGCAGCGGCAACTTTACTTCTGCCGAAGCGCGGTTTTGCTGCGGCACCGCTTTCGGCAATAACTCATGCTGGTCGGTGCCTGCTGCAATAACCCATGGTCTCGGGGATTCAGTTTCAAACTCTGCGGTCGGGCATGCCGGTTGATTTTCCAGCCACTGTGCCCAACTGCCAACGAAGCACATGTGTGTTCTCGCTGCTGCGTCGAGGCAAGACTGCTCCATTTCTGCTGCGGGTCGGGTCATAAATTCCACCTGCTCCGCGCCGCAGCAACATCCAACTGAGACAGTCGGTATTATTGACGTGGTTTCAAATCACAATGAATCAAACCGACAGTGGCACAGCAGAACGACACTCTGGGAGAGAATGCTGGACGTTTCGAGAAATCGGGCATGTGCGAATAGTAAAAGACGAATGCGAAAAAGTGATTTGCTCCTTGGACAAGACGCACGTCGAGACAACTCATGCAGCACTCTAGTTTTCAACGAACGATTCGCCGAGCCGGTTTGGGGAAGAGCCAGCTGCCAAACACTATTCCAGCAAAAAAATTTCACAAGGCTGGGAACCGGCGGTTCAAGGCGATTTCTTATGGCAGTTAGCCGGACACAAAAATAAAAATTCATTTCTCATAACAATCCAACGATTGCTATAATTTTCATTTTTCTCAAGCGTTCGGGTTTTCGGTTTTCGACGCGTAAAAGGCCCGCGCCCGAACACTACAATTTTTTTAATTCACGGTTTAATTATGAAACGCACATATCAACCAAGTAACATTAAGCGAAAGCGCAAACACGGATTTCGAGCGCGGATGCGAACGCGTAGCGGGCGAGCGATAATCAATGCGCGTCGAGCCAGGGGCCGAGCACGTCTGAGTGCATGATATTTTCCATTCTCAACATCAGCTGCATAGAAACTATCGACTGATTCGAACCGCAGATTTTCGGACCGTATTTAGTCGCCACCGAAAAGTTTCCAACCGGTATTTCCGGATATTGGTGCATTATCGTAGCAGTCTATCGACTGCGCGTCTTGGTGTAATCGTTTCTAGACGAGTTTCACGTAAAGCAGTTGAACGCAATCGAATCAAGCGTCAAGTCCGCGAATTATTTAGAGTTAAACGAAACCGGTTGAAGAAAGCTGATTTGGTGATTGTTGCAAATCCGGCGTGTGTGTCGGCGACAAATGAAGAATTACGAAATAGTTTACATCCGCTGTTCGACCAATTGAGTCAATGAAAAAAATCGTTCTCGCCGCAATTCGCATATATCGCTACGTCATCAGTCCGTTTTTCGGGCCCTGCTGTCGATTTCATCCGACGTGTTCCAGTTACGCACTGCAGGCGGTCGAGAGACATGGAGCAGTGAAAGGAGTTTGGTTGACGGTCTGTCGTCTCGGTCGCTGTCATCCGTGGCATCCTGGAGGTTACGATCCCGTCCCTGATTTTTCGCAAGAAAGCTGATGGATTTTCGCCGCGCCGTTCTTTCTATCTGCCTAGGCCTGATTTTGCTGCTGATCTGGCAGGAATGGGTCGATTACGAACAGCAGAAAGATGCCGGTTTTGAGCTGACCGAACAGCTCGATCTGCCAAGCCAGACCCCGAGCGCTCCCGAACCTGCATCTCAGATTGCAGCGGAAGTCCCACAAGCCCCAGCCGCCGGACCAGCGGCGCCCGCGGACGCGAACATTGTTCCCAGCACGAGCTCCGCGCTGGAATCGGTTTCCTCGGTGGAAGTGCAGACAGATGTGCTGAAAGTGAGCATAGACACGTACGGCGGTGAACTCAGAGTCGCGCGGCTGCTGAAATATCCTGTGGAAGTGGAAATGCCCGATGTTCCCTATCGCCTGCTGCGAAACAGTGCTGTAGGACTGCTGGTCGCACAGTCAGGACTGGTTGGAAATGAGCAGGAGCTTCCTAATCATAAAACCACTTTTTCCTCTCAGCAGTCTTCGTACGCACTCTCTGATTCGCAGGATTCTCTGCAGGTGCCACTGTATTGGACTTCTCCAAGCGGAGTTGAATATGTAAAACTGTTTACTTTTTATCGCGACAGTTATCTGGTGGATGTCGAATTTCGAGTCAGTAATAACGGCAGCCAAATCTGGCAGGGATACCAGTACGGGCAGTTTTTGAGTACGGAACAAGTCATTGAAAGTGAGGGATTCTTGTTCTTTAGAACTCTTCCCAGTTATCGTGGTGCTGCAATCTACACGCCAGAAACCAAATATGACAAGATCGACTATGATGAGATAAAGACTGAAAGCCCAGTTTTCGAAACCGAATCCGGCTGGGTTGCGATGTTGGAACACTATTTTGTGACGGCGTGGCTGCCGCAGGAAAAATCTCCATTTCGTCTGTATACAAAACCACTGCGGTCAGGCGCAGGACCCACACAGTATCAAATTGGTTATGTCGCATTGTCTCCAACCACGATTCAGCCAAATTCGACTGGCGTGCTGCGCAGTCAAATTTACATTGGCCCAAAGGAACAGAAACGAATCGAAGACCCTGCAGAAGGTTTGATATTGACTGTTGACTACGGGTGGCTGACACCCGTATCTTCGCCATTGTTTTGGCTTCTTCAAAAAATCAATCTGGTGATCAATAATTGGGGTTGGTCCATTATTTTGTTGACGCTTCTCGTAAAAATCGTTTTTTACCCGCTGTCAGCAGCCAGCTATAAGTCAATGGCGAAGATGAAAAAACTGCAGCCTCGGCTGAAAACTCTGAAAGAACGTTTCGGTGACGATAAGCAGAAAATGAATCAGGCGATGATGGAAATCTACAAAAAAGAAAAAATCAATCCTCTGGGGGGCTGTCTGCCCATATTGATTCAAATACCAGTGTTTATCGCTTTGTACTGGGTATTGTTGGAGAGTGTTGAACTGCGTCAGGCACCGTTCATTTTTTGGCTGACGGATCTTTCACGCTCCGACCCGTATTACGTGCTTCCAGTGCTGATGGGAGCATCCATGTTTGCACAGCAGTTTCTGAATCCGACACCGCTTGATGCCTTACAAAAAAACATCATGATGACGCTGCCGATAGTATTTACGGTGTTTTTCTTGTGGTTCCCTTCAGGTTTGGTTCTATACTGGTTGGTGAACAACGTACTTTCAATCGCACAACAGTGGTACATAACCCGCAAGCTGATCGCTTCTTAGCCTTTAGTGCTGACACCATTGCGGCGATTGCCACTCCCGCCGGAATCGGAGGAATCGGAATTGTTCGAGTTTCGGGACCGCAGGCGCTGCTTTTTGCAGAATGCCTGACTCGTGTTCGCCCTGTGCCTCGCAGAGCCCTCTACCGAAATTTTTTAGATGCAGAAGGTCGAATTTTGGATCAAGGCGTACTTTTGTATTTCGCCAAACCACATTCTTATACAGGTGAAGATCTTTGCGAGTTTCAGTGCCACGGCAGTCCGGTTGTTCTAAATTTGGTGCTTCAACGCCTGATTCAGCTGGGAGCGCGCACCGCGGAACCCGGTGAGTTTACCAAACGAGCATTCCTTAATGACAGGATTGACCTGGCGCAGGCTGAGGCAGTCGCTGATCTGATCAACAGTACGACTGCTGCTGCTGCGCGTTCCGCGATGGGCTCTCTGCGCGGCAGGTTTTCAGAAAGAATTCACGACATTCAAGAGCAGCTGCTGCAGATTCGAATGTATGTGGAAGCGGCGATTGATTTCCCAGAAGAAGAAATTGATTTTCTGAGTGATTCACAAGTCCTCGATTCTGTGGAGAAAGTTCGCTGCAATTTAAACGACCTGCTCGCGCAATCGACTCAGGGCTGTATTTTGCGAGAAGGAGTTTCCGTCGTAATTGCAGGATTGCCCAACGCAGGCAAGTCCAGTCTGCTGAATCGATTGTCTGGAGAGGATAGAGTAATCGTCGCACCTCTTGCCGGCACTACGCGGGACACCGTTGACATTACGGTTGACCTCGATGGTCTTGCGGTTCGTCTGATCGATACTGCTGGTCTTCGCGAAAGTGATGATTTTGCCGAAAAGGAAGGAATCCGACGAACATGGAACGCCCTCGCAGAAGCTGACATCGTGCTTTACGTGATCGACTGTCAGTTGGGCATGCTGGCAATTGATCGTCAGAATCTGCAGGAACTGAATTCTTCGAAGTCGGTCATTTTGTGGAACAAAGTCGATTTGAATGGAAACTTCATTCCAAAGTCCGACATCTGCCAGGACTTGAGAGTATCTGCATTAACCGGAGCAGGCATTTGCAATCTTCGTCAGGTGATCTGCAAGCTCGCTGGGTACGATAAAACGGAAGAAGGAGTGATTCTGGCGCGCAGGAGGCATTTGCAGGCAATTCGCAGGTCGAGCGAGTTTGTTGTTCAAGCTCGAAATGCGCTGGTGGAAGCGAACGCCGGTGAACTCGCAGCTCAGGATCTAAAGGATGCGATGGACGCTCTAGGTGAGATCGTGGGCGCGATATCCGCTGACAATCTGCTTGGAGAAATATTTGCCAATTTTTGCATTGGCAAATAATTCCATTATTATGAATATGTAAGATAATAATATTAGAATAGACAGTATTGCCATGCAAGCTTCAAGTTCCAAGTTCCGATCCACTCAAGTTCTCATTCAGATGTCAATAGTGCTGCTCGCGGCAGTAGCTATAATCGTCTGGCAATCCGAGTATCTAATTGCGCTGTACGTTCGAAATCAACTTACAAAGGTCGGTTGGGTTGTAAATGGAGCCATATTGGCTCTGTTCTTTTTTGGAGTCGCGAAGCTGGTTCGGCTGTACTTGCATTACCGCAAGGAAGAACTGGCGCTTTCAATCTTTTCTGAAGCCCTGAAGCGGGCTGATCTTCAAACAGGCATCGATCAGGTTCCAGACAATTCAATCATTGGGCAGCGCATTCAAACCATTCTTGATTTTTTCAGTGCCCGCACGGAAATCAACCACAACGCATTGGCTGCATCCTTAATGGCGCAGGAAATGAGTCGTACCAGTTTCGTTAAATTCATCAATAACATTTTGATTTTAACTGGAGTATTCGGAACCATCGTATCGTTGACAGTAGCGTTGATTGGTGCTTCAACCGCAATCTCTGAAACCGAGAGCATGCGGGGCATCGACGTAGTGTTTCACGGAATGTCCACTGCGTTGTCCACGACCATGACAGCAATTCTTGCTTATTTTCTGTTTGGTTATTTTTACCTTAAACTGTTGGATACCCAGTCCTACGTTTTGGGTCAAATTGAGCACATTACCGCCACCGCTCTGATTCCTCAGTATCAGGCGGCGACACGGTCACCGGAACGAATTCTGCGTGAGATGTTGTCTGAATCAGCGGAAACGTTTGCTAATTTCAACAAGGTTTTCGGAGAATTTTTGTCGGCGAATCAGTTACAGGGCGAATCATTGGCGAAATTCAGTGATGTAATGAATCAGAATATGCAGCTGTTGAGCGAGATCAGAAGCATTTTGCGAACTGGTTTCCGACTGCGCGACGACAATGAAAAAGATTTTTAGTCTTGGTTTGGCGTAGCAATGTACCACACGGATGGTTTTGTTGATTTACGGGTTCACCGCGCGCTAGACGCAAGTCATTCTGACGAAAGCGTATGGCCGTCGTTTACGGACATCATGATGGTGGTAGTCATGATTTTTCTGATCTCTTCTGTCGTGTTCATGCTGCGTAACGTGGAACTCAATCGCGGCATTGAATCTGCAAGAACGACCGAACAGGAAGCCATAGAAGCACGGGAGGCTCTCCAGCAGAAAACAGCCTATCTGAATGAAATTATCGAGGAAACCAAATCAAGATTAGCTGTGGCGGAGTTTCGTCGAGACGAGCTGAGGAATTTATCGATACAGCGCGCCACTCGCATTCAGGAACTGGAGTACGAAACTCTCGGACTCTATGAAACTCAAGCCTTGCTGTCTGGTGAAGTGGACCAGCTCAACCAGCTGCTTGACGAAATGCGCACAGAACGAGCCGCTTTAACGGGTCGAATGGAATCAATGATTGCTACAGCCGCAGACTTGGAACAGCTAATTGATGACAAGAATTCGGAGCTGGCAGGTTTAGAGAAAGATTTCGAAGCCAAACTGCAGGAAATTGCCGATGTCGAGCAGCAACTCCAAAGAGCAGTCGCTCAATATACCAGCTTACAGCATGATTATATTCAGCTGCAAACCGTAGGGGAAGAACAGCAAACAAAAATTGCAGATTTGGAATCGAAGCAGGCAAAAAGCGAGCTGCAGATTGTGCAACTTGAGAGTGAGTCTAAAAGTCTGGCTGAACAGTTGGACGCAAGCGCCGTAAATGTTACTGTTGAACAAACCAAAAAGGAGCAGCTCTCGGCATTAAACGAAGAGCAGCGTCTTGAGATTCAACGTCTGCTGCAGTCTGAGCGAGAGCTGTCGGTGCAGCTTGAAAAAAGTGAGCTGTTGGCGTCAATACTTGAACAGGAAAAAAATGAAAGGATTGAAGAGATTGATCAACTGCAGAAGCAGCTGGCTGCACAAGAGCAGCAGTTGCTTGAAATTTCTGTGGAAAGTGGGGAACAGGTAGCTCAATTGACAACGACTCAGCAGCAGCAGCGAATAACCATAAATGACCTGGCTCGGCAGGCAGCCCAATTGCGTAAAGAACTGTCAGCGCGGTTGGATCAGATATTTGGAATGAAAGACAAGCAGCTCAAAGACGCGCAGTTGGTGCACGAACTTTCGACGAAATATGACAATTTAAGATCGTCATTGGCCGAAGCTCGCAGGACGGAAGCCGAGCAGCGGACAGTCATGAATGAGCAAAGCGAGGAACTGACTGGACTAAAGGAGCTCAATCAACAGCTTGCTCGTGAAATTCAACAGAAAAATCAACAAATTGCAGAGATCACTGACGTAAACGTCCAGGTGCGGCAGAACATAGTGGAGACGAAAGCGGAGCTTGATGAATTGAGACAGGCCTATCAGTTGCGCATCGCGGAGCTGTCGGAAATTCAGTCGTTGTTTGAAGCGCGGAACGAGCAGACGAAAAACTTGGAATCGCAGATAGTTGGCTTAGAAGATGAAAATCAGATCATGCTGCGTCCTGCGAGAAGCATGGAGAATCGATATGTTGTAAATATTTCGTATGATATAGATGAAAATGGCAATAAATTGATTCAATATAAGCTTCCAGGTCAAGAAAACGCAGTGCAACTCAGTTATGAGCGGTTGGAAGAAGTCTTATCTGATCTGAAATCAGAGCGCAAAGAAGGCATATACACAAAAATATACTTTCCAAATGAAGAAAAAATATCTTTTGCCGAAGCATGGCGTTTTACAAACGACATCCAAGATAAATATGACTACTATCACTCGCAGTCCGTTGATGCACAATGAACCATCCACTCAAATATGATGTGATTATCGTCGGCGGTGGTCACGCCGGTGTTGAAGCTGCCATGGCGTCGGCTCGGTCCGGCTGTAGCACTCTTCTGCTGACTCAGAGCATTGAAACAGTTGGGCAAATGTCTTGCAATCCTGCAATTGGCGGAATTGGAAAAAGTCACATTGTCAAAGAAATTGACGCGCTGGATGGCGTCATGGCCCGAGCGATTGATCGCAGTGGCATTCATTTTCGCCGATTGAATGTGAGAAAAGGGCCAGCGGTTCGCGCCACCCGCGCGCAAGCGGACCGAACCTTGTATAAATCGGCCGTACGTGAATTGCTGGAACATCAGGCCAGACTCACTTTTTTTCAACAGGAGGTTGAAGACCTGATCGTCAAAAATGGTGTTGTGGGTGGGGTCATAACTCGTTTTGGGCTGAGAATCAAAGCCAAAGCGGTTGTCTTGGCTACGGGCACATTCTTAGGCGGCAAGATCTTTATCGGTCTGGAAAATCAACGGGGAGGTCGGGCTGGTGACCCTCCATCCAATCGTTTGGCGGCAAGGTTAAGAGAGTTGATGTTCCACGTGGAACGTCTTAAAACTGGCACTCCGCCCAGAATTGATGGACGAACGATTGATTACTCTCAGCTGCTTGAACAGCCAGGCGATAAAGAAAAACTTGTTTTTTCCTTTTTGGGAAATTTCGATGAGCATCCCCGACAGGTTTGCTGTCATATCGCTCAGACGAACGAAAGAACTCACGAGATCATTCGCGGCTCTTTGAGTCGCTCTGCCATGTATGGCGGGGCGATTGAATCTGCAGGACCTCGATACTGCCCTTCAATCGAAGACAAGATTGTGAAGTTTGCTGATCGCACCTCTCATCAGATTTTTATTGAACCGGAAGGGCTGAATACGGTTGAAATTTATCCAAATGGAATTTCAACCAGTCTTCCTTTTGACGTTCAGTATGATTTTGTTCGTTCGATTCGTGGATTTGAAAATTCCGTGCTCACTCGACCTGGATATGCAATTGAATATGATTTTCTTGACCCCAGACACCTGAAAGCCAGTTTGGAGGCCAAAGCAATGCCTGGGTTATTTCTGGCAGGCCAAATCAACGGCACGACAGGGTATGAAGAAGCAGCAGGCCAAGGAATCATTGCAGGAATCAATGTGTCAAGATACTGTCGGTCAGAGCAGGCATGGTGGCCGAAACGAGATGAGGCATATATTGGCGTCATGATTGATGATCTTGTAACTCGAGGTGTGGATGAGCCCTATCGAATGTTTACTTCAAGAGCTGAGCATCGGCTGATGCTGCGTGAAGACAATGCGGATTTGCGTTTGACGCAAATCGGGCGTGAGCTGAATCTTGTAGGTGATGCAAGATGGGGCAGTTTCTGCAAAAAGAGAGAAAGCATTGAAACTGAAAGAGATCGGCTGGAGAAAGCGAGGATTGCTCCGTCCGATATGAACCAAAAGCACTGCAGCAGAGTTTTAGGAAGAAAATTGACGCGTCATACTACGCTGTATGACTTGTTGCGCGATTCGAAAATCACCTATGACATGGTCTTGCAGTTGCCTGGCGCCGGTTTTCCAGTCGATGATGAAGCCGTCAAAGAACAGTTGGAAATTGAAGCACGATATGCTGGATATATACAGCGTCAAAAACGAGCGGCCGACAAATTGAGACATTACGAAAACATTGCATGTCCTGATTCCATTGATTACGACGAAGTCCATGGCCTTTCGAACGAAGCGCGGGATAAATTGAAAGAATATCGGCCTCAGACTCTTGGAATCGCTTCGCGTATTCCAGGCATGACGCCAGCCGCTATTTCAATCCTCTCCATACATCTGAAAAAGCAGTTTGTTGGCAGAATCGCTTAAGCTGCCCGGGCTGAATCGGCTCTATGCACTAGACTGATAGGGGAACTTTGGTTTCATGCAGAACGCCAGCAGAAAGATGATGTTGCGCGATCTTCGATTTGGGGTTCAGAAGCTCCAGCTGACGGTTTCTGATGCAAGTGCAGTGAAACTGATTGAGCACGCTGAACTGATGTTAAAGTGGAATAAGGCGTGCAATCTGAGTGCGATTACTTCACCGAAAGAAATCGTAACCAAGCATATTTTGGACAGTCTTTCTGTGGCGCGATATGTTCATGGCCGCCGTGTGGTCGACATCGGCAGCGGGAACGGCTATCCGGGAATACCTCTGGCTCTTGTCCATCCGAATCGCCAGTTTGACTTATTGGATTCCAGTGAAAAGAAGTCTCAGTTTCTGCGGCATGTCACTGCTGTTCTCAAACTAATGAATGTTGCCGTCGTGCAGTGTCGAGTTCAAGAATTATCATATCAGCATCAATATGATACAGTAGTCGTACGCGCTGTATCGTCGCTGCGGTCAGTCACTGAAATGGTTCATCATTTATTGGCTTCGAGCGGTTGCGTACTTGCAATGAAGGGTCAGTTTCCGCACGAAGAGTTAGGTGATTTGGATGATCAGTTCCTGTATGCAGTTGAAAGGATCAAAGTTCCTATGATCAGCATGCAGAGGCATTTGGTAATTCTAAAGCGAAAGCTGGACTTTGAACCGGTTCAATCGACTGAATGATTCCAATCCAGGGTGAATCAGAAGCACGATTTGACTCATGAAAAGAACTTGTAAGAATACCTTTTGAATTGATGATTCCATCCTGCACGGATTCATTCGGCTTCAAACGATTGATCGCTGTTTATGGCGAGTGATGCTGCCCAAGTAAAATGAACTTCAAAGGCATTTCTTAATTTCGGGATAAAGCGTATGCAACGATCAAGCAGAACTGGGATTGAAAACTTACTTGGTTCATCACCAGAAAATCTCGATTCATCAAAAGAAGATGTACGTTTTGCTGCTATTGAACATATATCTCCGGGTCCATTTCAGCCGAGGTTTGAGATGGATGATGAATCATTGCAGGAATTGGCGGATTCCATCTGCGAGCACGGCATCATTCAGCCCATCGTCGTGCGCACCAAAGGTGAAGACCGCTATGAAATAATTGCCGGCGAGCGCAGGTGGCGTGCAGCGCAGCGGGTGCCTTTGCACAATGTGCCTATTGTCGTGCGAAATGAAACTGACAAAGCTGCGCTCGCAATTTCATTAATCGAGAACATACAAAGAGAAAGTTTAAACCCGGTTGAAGAAGCCTGTCTTTTGAAACGTTTGGTCGATGAATTCTCTTTGGCTCATTCCGAATTGGCACAGACGATCGGCAAATCACGCGCGACCGTTTCCAATAAACTTCGTCTGTTGAATTTAACCGAACCTGTACTTGAAATGTTAAAAAATGGAAAGATCGAAGTTGGACACGCTAAAGTTCTGCTGGCATTAGATGGTGAAGACCAGGTTCGCGCCGCACAGAGAGTCGTCAGGCTGTCTTTGCATGTTCGAGCAACAGAGCGTTTGGTGAAGGGCTGGAATGAAGTCGAAGAAACGAAAAACAGCCTGACAGAATCGGACGATGTCAGCATTCGCCAACTTGAAACTCAACTGTCTGACCACATCGGAGCTAGGGTATCGATACGTGACCGAAATAATAAGGGACATATTCGCATAGACTACCGAAACTTGGATGAACTGGATGGCATCATTGAACGGATCGTTGAATCTGTATGCCAATAGCTGTTCTATCTTTGGCTTTCTATGTTGATGATCTGCTCATTCACGGCGGGTCTCTGCTTTAATTGGCGAAGTGGTCCAACAGCGCCCTGACCTGTCTGCGTTCTTGGTTTTGCACGGGATAAGGCTGGAATCACGTGAAAACGCGATAATCTCAAAAAATTACAAAATTTGAGAGGTTCATCTCAAATTTGAACTGCTGGCGCGTTAACGCGTTTTGAATTAAAGCCTAAAAATCGTTTAAAATTAGTTTCGTGCATCCAAAACAAAAAACATTTTGGTCTCTTCATTTGGGCGCGGTGTGAATCAACTCCTAAATTGATGAACAGAGGCGTTCAAAATTTGTCCAATCCAAACGAAATCACTAAAACCTGGTCCCGATAATGTCTTATTTCATTTCACTATCTCATTGTTTCGTCCCTAGTGTCGATAAATCGACCGAAAAGCAACCTTTCGCAAAACTATTTCTGATCGCGGCTGCACTTTCCATCACACTGGGTGGGTGTGCTAATTTTGGCGGCAAAGATTTGTCTTTATTGACTGCCTCGACTGTACTTGACCCGCTTGAAGTGCCACCTGATTTAACTCCATTACCTGAAAATACTCAATTTATTCTTCCTCGAGAACTAGATTCGTCACAACGCCCGGTTGACGAAATTCCACGCGAGCAGTTTCGAAATTTTGAGAGTTGGATTGCCTTCGAAGAGTTCAAACAGTTTTATGACAAAGACCAGGGAGTCGGGGTAAGTCTGAGCGCGTACAAAAAAGCACGAAATCAAGGACAGGGCATTTTCAAAGTGATTTCCTTTCGCACCGAGGTAGGAACAGTTCGGGTGCGAGTTCGTGACAGCGTTGAATCTGTGTGGGAGCATTTATCTGTAATTCTCCTGGAAATGGGACTCGAAATTACGGAGAGAGATTTTCAGGAATGGAAGTTCACGGTTGACAATATTCCCGTAGACGAGCTGCCTAGTTTTCTGCAGAGAGTCGGATTTAGAGAATACTCGGGCTCAGTTAACGCCATTCAGCTAATTCCAGTGGACGAATCGACCACTGAAATCGTCGGCCTGACCTTTGATGGAGTGGAAGTCAATTATGACGCGGGTCAGGATTTCTTTAAGCGGCTAAGACTCTATTTGCTGACACAATACGAGTATGATGTTGACCCTTATGCCTCTGCTCCGGCAGCTGCAGAAGTCACAAGCAGCAAAAAGCAGATTGTGGATGATAACGGTCAGCGAAAAATCATAGTGGCCGAAAACTTTAACTCCACTTGGGACCGTGTAGGTAAAATAATCCGCGCATCTGGTATGAACATTATCGACTTGAATCGAAGCGCAGGCATCTTTTACGTGTCATTTCATACTTCCCAAGGTGAGCAAAAGAAGAAATGGCAATTCTGGAAGAGGAAAAAGAATGTTCGAATAGAAGAACAGTACCAGGTCATCATTCGAGGAGAAGGCCAGCAGTCTGAGATCTCCGTCCTTCTAGCATCCAATGCGGAAGAGGGACTTAGTCAGCCCGAAAACGTACTCAATTTGTTGTACGAACGGCTAACGATTTAAGTCACCAAATATCGATTTTCTGCGGTCAGATTACTGAATGTTGAGCTGCGTGCAGACTTTGCGCCGAATTGGTTCGGGGAGTTATACATCTGACTTTGCATAGCTGCTTAACCTGCTGAATTTTTTCATTTCAAAAATTTTGATCAGCGACTTCAAACATCGCCCCCGTCAAAATGTGGTGCATGGGCGGGCTTTCGCACTCGATTCGGGAACAATAAAAACTTCTTTCGACCGCATTAATTCACGTCGGTCGCCGCCAGACAACGCAATCTGGCTCTCTGACTACGCAAACTGCGGAAATTTCTGTGCAACTTGCGCCTCCAAGCTACGCGTCCATCGTACAAGCGGTAGAATGCCATAAGATCGAAACTTTACTGGCTTGCAATGGCGTGAGAATTTATGTCGGTTTGAATTTCCAGGCAATATTGTTGGCTGCCATTCCAGACGATTCCCTAAATTCACGGCTCTGCCAGCCCATCCCTTCAAATTCGATTCAACTCCATTTCGACTAAACTGCAGTGCGTGTATGTTCTTACAACCTGTTGAAAATGGTTGTTAAATCACATACATTGAAATCTTGCCATGTAGTCAATGCTGACACATGAATGACCTGCTGAAGTCCGCAGTCGAGTCCGCGGTCTGAATCACCGTGCTGCGCAGCACGAAACACTTTTTCAATTGAAAGGACAAGCAAGCGCTCTAGTTTTCGAATTTCAGGCATGCAGATGCCTTTCGAATTTTGATGCTTGACTGTTTGGGGCTGAGTCAGGTGCGATACTCTCCCACCGATTGGCGAGGAGTGGCGATGAGCTAGGTCGATTCAAACTTGTCTGGATTGTTGCTTATCGTTGATCAATACAAGAAAATGCGTAATTGAGGCAAAACTGGGACATGGACGTCAGTGAAGGGAGTTCTGTGCGATTGAGTGCCGGCATGTGATAGAGAACGATTTGTGACTTTTTCGTAGTTCGTGACTTTGGGTCGGTTTATGTGTTTCAAGGACAATGACAGCACGGGAATTGCGGATTGGCGGCCGCTGATGGTTGTGCTGAATCGCGTGATGGATTTGGATTTGTGCGCCGAGGCGGGAACGGCAGCCAAAGTGTTTGGTCGGGCCGGTCCTGCCTCGATAATGCAGAGAATCATTTAATGATGGAGCAATGCCAAAAACATGAAGAGTTTGGGAAAGTCTACGAAGAGAAAAGCAATGTGTTCAGAAGATTTAAAGGCTAATACATGATCGGAGCATGAAGCTGGGAAATCGGTTCAAAGCTCCGGTCGGACCGTTTGCGCTGCGCTGAAGCAAAATTAGCATCAGTCCAAACACGCGACAAATGCAGTCTATGCCGGCAAGACAGCAGGCTAATGCACCATTTGCGTGATTTGGCAAATGAACCAAACTGGGAAATGACGTGCTGTTGTGCTCAACTCCAATGCGCTGGTCTGCAGTCGGCTCCGAAGTCCTGAACGATGTGCTGGGCCATCTGACAGATTAGACCATGACCGACATGGTGCGATAACGCGGACATAAGGTTGGATTTGAAGGCGCAGTTCAGATGGTTGATTTCTATGCAGGTCGTCGTAACTTTTGCAGTCATTGCGCTCGTCTACGCGATCATCCAGTAATTTGTTTCACCGAAAATTGCAGCAGACATCCAGCTCAAGCTGCACTTGACGTTCGAATCCGCTTTCGCGTTTACGACGAAGGGCACATGATTTGGGGAACGCAGTCATTCGGGCATGTAAAAAAGGTCGGGTTGATAAGTTCCTGAGTGAAGTCGCGTCGTTTCAAACTTTGCTCAGCAGCCGAAAACCAATATGGCATGGTCATCCAAATACAAACCGTCAGACGATTCGCACCTCTATCGCCAGTGACGAATCCTCAATTTCTTTCATTGACCACAGAAAATACGATCATGTCCAGTGCCGCGCATCACGAACGTGTCGGAAAATTCAATCTGCCACATGCTTGGATTCAATGGCACAGCACGATTTACACTGACCTCTACCCACCATTCTGCCCTGCTTCTAATTGATAAGAAAGGGAATAATCAACAGGATGAATGTAAAATCACCAATTCACCAGTGAATGGAATCGATTGGGAACGGATATTGGCTTTTCACAGGGCAGGCAGGACGAAGATCTTGAGAATCGTCAGCTCAGCATTTATTCTGTCTCAGCATTTTCCGGAGGCGGATTTTGTCTTTGTTCTTCAACCCATGTTTTGTATTTTATGTATTGCTGCCACTCTTTCCAGATAAGGTATTCCTGAAAATCTGCATCGTGTTCTCCCGGTCTGCTGCGATTGCCACCTCCAAATAACAGCAATGGCGTACCTGCGCCTGAATGTTCTCGAGGTGTATCCGGTACCGGTGTGCCTTTTGAAGCCTCTTTGTTGGTTCGTGTGCCCCGGTCACCGCAGGCGGACATTGATGCAAGTGCAAGCACGGTCAGCGCGGCGAGCAGTAAAGGAACGATTCTGGATCGAATGAAATGCATATCTCTGTTGATTCTGGTTTTTGATTCTCTGATGAGTTTAAGCCTGCACCATTATAGTAAAACAGGGGTTTGTAGCCGAATCGTTTTATGTGTGCTCAGCGCTTGATACGAGAAATCAATTCTTCCGTGTAAGGGAGCATCTGCTTGACGATGAGTCCAACACCAATCGCATTGGGATGTATCCCGTCATCCTGATTCAAGCTTGGATCCGTTGCGACGCCTTCTAGGAAAAATGGGTAAAATACAACGTCGAATTCTTCAGCCAGATCCAAGTAAATCGCATCAAAGTCTTCGACATACTCCGCTCCGAGATTGCGGGGCGCCCGAGCTCCGACGAACATCAGAGGCAGCTGTCTTGCCTGTATCCTGCTAATGATTTCGGTCAGGTTGTCACGAACCAATTCGGTTGGAATCGCTCGTAATGCATCATTGAAGCCCAAAAGCAAAATGACGGCGTCATAAGGGTCAGAAAACACCCAGTCGAGCCGCGCCAGTCCTCCACTTGTAGTGTCGCCGGAAATTCCGGAATTTACAATTCTTGCCGAATGTCCCCGTTCTCGGAGTTCGTATTCAAGCTGTGCCGTAAATCCATCTTCAGATTTAAGTCCGTACCCTGCAATTAAGCTGTCGCCGATTGCAACGATGCGAATCGGCTGTTCTGCGTAAAGAGGCAGCTGAATAAAAAATGACGCGCAAATGGAAGCTAAACACAGAGCAATGAACTCAAAATCTCTGTGCTTCCTTTTGAACCGGTCTATTTGCTTTTGATGCATGTCGGGCAGGATTCAGATTCAACTGAAACTCAAGTAAAAGTCTGACTGAAATCCGATTGGACAGATCTCAGTCAGACAAGTTTGCTGCTTCTTTATTTCTGTTGATACGAAGTAAAAACTACCTACAAACAGTTGTTGAAGAAGGTTAGCTTTTCTTTGCTTCACTCACTACGACAGTGCTAGCGGGTTCGGTGCCGTCTCCATAGTCTTCAACAAGCCAGTTTTTGAAAGACAGGACCATTACGATCAGCACCCCCATGAGAGGCAGGGCCACGACAACTGAAGCAGTTTGAAGTGGTTTTAATCCTCCCAAGTACATCAAGCTGAGTGAAACGCCGGCCAACATGAAAGCCCAGAACAGACGATGCCATCGAGCTGGCTCCTGCATCTCGCCTTTCTGTTCCTGAGTCGCCACGGCCGCTAGAGTAAAGGCTGATGAGTCGAGAGTCGTCGCTCCAAATATGAAAGCGAGGACAACAAATATCACCAGAATTACCGTTCCGATGGGCAGGGCGACAATGGTAGCGATAATCGCTTCAGGAGCGCCAACATCAGAAAGTATCTGAGAAATCGGCACGATTCCGTTCAGATCGAAATACATGCTGGTGTTTCCAAGAATCGCGAAGAAAATCCAGCATCCCATGGTGCCGCCGACGACTTCGGCCACGATCAACTGCCGTATCGTGCGCCCTCTGGAGATTCTCGCTACGAATAATCCCATAAACGGCGCATACGCAATCCACCATGCCCAATAGAAGATCGTCCAGCCTTCTGGAAAACCACCCTTGTCGATCGGGTCCATCCAGAAACTCATGTAAATGAAGTTCTGAACCAAAAGCCCGACACTGTTGGTGAAAGTGCTGATCATGAAGACGGTCGGCCCGAATAGGAACGTAAAACCGAGAACCACGATAATAAGTATCAGGTTGACGTCACTGAGTCGTTTAATTCCTTTTTCCAGACCGGAATAGACGCTCATGCCGAAAATAATTGCCCAAATGATAACCACGATTACATCAAGCTTGAAGTCGCGGGCGACGCCGAACAGTTCAGCAATTCCTGCTGAAAGCATCGGTGTTCCAAGTCCCATGGATGTCCCCACACCGCCAATCAGACCGAACATAAACAGAATGTCAATCACTTTGCCAAGAAGGCCATTTGCCGCTTTTTTGCCAATGACGCCTTCACAGGCAGCGGACAGTCTCAGCACGGATCGTTTGCGATTCCACAGCAGGTAAGCAAGCGGAAGTGTTGGGATGCAGTACACTGCCCAGGCAGTGAATCCCCAGTGAAACATTCCGTACATCGCTGCGAATTCAGCCGCTTTAGGGGTGCCTGCTTCAATGTCCAGCGGCGGGCCTGAGTAATAGTATGCCCATTCAATGGTTCCCCAGTACAGCACCGAGGCGCCGATTCCTGCGCAGAACAGCATTGCAATCCAGCTGGGCAATGAAAATTCTGGTTCCGCATCTGGGCCGCCGAATTTCACATGCGAATATTTGCCCGTTGCAAAATAGACCAGCACGCCGAATGCGAGAATAGTGAACCAGAGATAGGACCAGCCCAGATTACCTGTGGTAATACTGAGTAATCCGCCAAGCAGTTCCTGACCGGCTTCCGGTGCAATAATTAAAGGAATTACCAAGCCAAGTATCACGATTAGAGATACCCAAAATATAGTTTTGTCAATTTGTGGACCATTCATTGATCTTTATCCTCCTATGTTTAGAAGCGAACTGCGCGGTCTAAGTCACCAGCTGTCGGCGTCAACCATTCTTCGAATTGTTCGCCGACACTCTCCAAATTATCAGCCCACCACTGCGCATCAACCTGAACTGCACTGTCCAGATTGGAAGTAGGAAGAAACGGCTTGACGTCGTCGCCAATCAGTGCTTGCGATGACTTGCGTACCGGAGCGTACGAAATGTATTTTGTTTGGGCTGCCAGATTTTCTGTTTGCATTGCAAATCGTACGAAATTCTTGGCATTTGCCAATCTAGGCGATCCTTTGAGAATTGCCCAATAATCAATTTCGACCATTTGACCGTCCCAGATGATCTTCAACGGCAGATTGTCACTGATGACCGAGCCGTAAATTCGCCCGTTCCAAGCACTGGACATGACTACATTGTGTTCTGTCATCAACTCTGCTGGTTCATTGCCTGAACTCCACCAGACGACGTTTGGCTTGATGCCAGATGCCACGTCAAACGCTCGACTGAGACCTTCTGGCGTAGACAGCACTGAATAAAGATCGCTTGGAGCAACGCCGTCTGCAATCAATGCCCACTCAAGCAAGCCTTGAGGCTCTCGACGAAGAGCTCGTCTTCCCGGAAATTTTTCGAGATTGAAAAAATCGGCGACAGTAGCAGGTTTTTCATTTGGAAAGGCTTCATCGTTGTAAGCGATGATTGTGGACCAAATTACGCTCGGATAACCACAGTCATGGCGATATTCCTGCGGAATGTCGTCGCTTGCGCGTGTGCCATCGGAACCATCTTTAATTAATGTAGCATCAACGGGTTCGAGCAAGCCTTGATTACACGCAGAAATTAAATCTGACAGTTCTATATCAACGACGTCCCAAATGACGTTCGCGGACGAAACTTGGCTTTTGATTTCAGACAGACCACCGTTGTAGTCATGCATGTTCACGAACTTTCCGGTTGAAGCTTCCCAAGGTCGGACGTATGCCAGCATTTGGCTGCGAGTGTAACTGCCACCAAAACTTGCTACGTTGACGGTCTGTTCATATAAGTTCACTTGCGCCAGTGCAGAATGACTGATGCCTCCAAATGCTAATGCGATAGCTGCAGGCAAAAGAATTCGACACCGGGCAAGTATGGATGGGCGAATCACCATATACTTTACCCCCTTACGCGGAACGCGTATAAAATTTTGATTGATCGAAACACTTTGAATTGTTGATATAACGCAATTAAAACGTAATAAATTCGAGTTACTATCGGAAACAGATTTAAAGTGTCATCAACTTTCATAGGACTTAATGTAATTAATATATTAACTTTATATCAAAATAATCTCTTGCAATTCTTAACATTGACCCTATAAATAACCGATGAAAGGAGATCATTTTTTGGTTGAGTTAGGAGTTGATGGAGCATTGAAGAATTCTGAAGAAAACATTATTTCACTTCAAAACCTATGGCTGGTTTTGGAAAGTCAGGCTGGTCCCGTTGAAATTCTAAGAGGCATTGATTTTGATGTTTCTAAAGGAGAAAGCGTGGTTGTTTCCGGTCATTCAGGCGCTGGCAAAACCAGCCTGATGATGGTTATCGGCGGCATGGAAAAGCCCACGAAAGGCAAAGTTCAAGTCGCAGGCTACGAGTTGAATCAACTCAATGAAAATGGTTTGGCGAGGTATCGTCGAAACAATGTTGGAATAATTTTTCAGTCGTTTCATCTGATACCTACAATGACCGCGCTCGAAAACGTCGCAATTCCGCTCGAACTGTCAGGAATCGCCGGCGCTCGCAGCAAAGCGGAAGCCGACCTGGTTGCCGTTGATCTCGGAGAACGCCTGAATCACTATCCGAGTCAGCTGTCAGGCGGCGAGCAGCAGCGCGTCGCGATCGCTCGAGCCTTGATTTCGGAGCCGGACGTCATTCTTGCAGATGAACCGACTGGCAATCTCGACCAGGCCAACAGTCAGAAAATCATGGAGTTGTTGTTTGAAAAATGCAACGAGAAAAATGCGACGCTGATTTTAATTACACATCAGACTGATCTGACTCAAAGTTATCAGCGGCATGTGGAATTGTCCGACGGCCGAATCGTTTCGAACTTGGTTTAACGTCTCATGTTGAAACATTCATTCACTATTGCGCTGCGCGAACTGCGTCACGGGTATCGCGGATTTTGGGTCTTTTTCAGCTGTTTGTCCTTGGGGGTGGCGGCGATCACCGCCGTGACGACGCTCTCAACGAGCATGCTCAATGGCATTGAGCGCGACGGCCGAATCATTCTCGGCGGCGACCTAGCCATCGGACAGCAGTTTCAGGATCTTTCAGATGAACAGGTCCAGCAGCTGAGCGAAGCTGCGGAATCAGTCACCAAATATGTCGAACTGCGCACGCTGATGCGCACGCAGAATCTGGAAAACAGCATTTTGGTTTCCTTGAAAGCCGTTGATGATTTTTATCCTTTGTACGGACGCTTCGAAATTTTTGATGATGTTGCATTATTCGATGCTTTGGCTGTGTCGGACGGCATCCCGGGAGCGCTTGTCGACGAATCCGTCGTCGAATCCGGGAAGGCGTCGTTGGGGACTCTGATCTCGATCGGCAAGTCCCAATATCAGGTCCGAGGCATCATCAGCAATGAGCCTGACCGAATTGGCAGTTCAGGCAGTTTTGCATTCTGGCCGCGCGTCCTTATTCATCGCAGCACGCTGGAAGACACGGGCCTCGTGGATTTTGGGAGCCGCAGTTACTACGAATACCGTTTGCGGCTTCCCGATGGCGATGCCTTGAACGAGCTGCGCACTCAGATCGAAGAGCAGCATCCGCGTTTTTACGTTAGAGATTTTCATAATGCATCCCCCGATCTGACGGAAATCGTACAGCGTCTCGGCATTTTATTGTCACTCGCCGGACTTACGACGCTGCTGATTGGGGGCATAGGCGCGAGCAACGCCGTGCGCGCATACATGAACACCCGTTTGCCTACCATCGCCATTCTGAAGTGCGTCGGCGCGCCAACTCGCTTTGTCATGCGGGTTTATTTGATTCAGATTGCGCTGTTGGCGGCCATTGGAGTAGGAATGGGCGTCGTTTTCGGAGTCGGCATCTCTATTTTGAGTGCAGCAAGCCTTGAAGCCTTCCTGTCGGTGCCCATTTCGATTACGTTTACTCCGCAGATAGCAGCGCTTGTGATCACTTACGGGCTGCTGACCGCTTTCTTATTTTCACTGTGGCCGCTTGCCTGTTCCCTGGAAACTCGTCCTGCAGCGCTGTTTCGAAATGTTGTGACCCGTGAATCTCAGTCTGCGTCATGGATCTACATCGCGATCTCGATTGCAATTGCGCTGCTGCTCGCCGCAATCGTGACGATCAGCGCGCATGAGAGAGAGTTTGCCGTGTGGTTTGTGCTCGGCATCACGGGCGCTTGGATTGTATTTCGAGTAATAAGCGCGTCATTGATCAAGATGTCGCAGAAAATACATCGATTGCGCTCTCCAGCGGCTCGATTGGCGATCGCCAATCTGCATCGACCCGGAGCATCGACTTCAGACATTGTGCTGGCAGTGGGGCTGGGATTGTCCGTTTTGGTTGCAACGGCGATGGTTTCCTCAAATCTTGATCGGCAGATGACGGCTCTTATTCCAGAGAAGGCTCCGTCATTTTTCTTTGTCGGCATCCAATCTGCGCAACTTGAAGAGTTCAAGCGGCTGGTGCTGAATGCGAACAGCGTTCAGGACTTGGACGTTCTGCCGTATATTCCGGGTCAAATTACAAAAATTAAAGGAATGGACCCACGCGCCGCTTTGGTCGATGAAGGCAGTGAGTGGATCATTGACGACGACGGTGAGCGCACATTTTCCTACACGGCAAAGGCGCGTGACGACGGATCTCTCGTCAGTGGAGAATGGTGGTCTGAGGATTACGATGGTCCGCCGCTGCTGTCAATCCATATTGATGTTGCACAAGGTTTTGGTCTCGAAATCGGCGACACCATTACGATGAACATTCTGGGCCGAGAGATTACAGGCGCCGTTCACAATGTACGCGACTTAAGCTGGCGTTCCATGCGGCTGAATTTTGCCATTATGCTTTCCCCGGAACCTCTGCGAAGCATTCCGCATTCCAGTGTCGGGACGGTGCGCGTTGTTGATGAAAGTGAACTCGAGCTGCAGGAAACGATTGCCAGCACGTTTCCAAATGTGACAGTGATTCGAATCAAGGACGCACTGAATCGAGTGAATGAACTCATGCTTCGAGGGCGCGACGCAGCGCGTGGAGTCAGTGGACTTACAATTGTTGCTGGAATACTGGTTCTAGCCGGAATTGTCATTTCAGAAAATCGACGCCGCGCTTATGAAAGCGTTCTGCTGAAAACAATCGGCGCATCCCGTCGATACATTCTTACAGCTTTTTCGCTTGAATATCTGATTCAAGGTGGAGTTGCCGCACTGGCTGCGATCATTCTCGGAGCCGTTACATCTTGGGCGGTCGTGCATTCACTGATGGGCTGGGAATGGTATTTTGTCTTTTCTTCAGCTGCCTATACAGTCGTTCTTGGGCTGATGATTTCATGCATAATGGGGATGATGGGAATATGGCAGGCGCTGAAGCATCGGCCTCTTGAGTATTTGCGAAATGAGTAAGCCATTGCTGTCGTTCGAATTGATATATGCATGATATTACTAATAAACCATAATCTATTAGTAGATTTGATTCGTACCGGGCTTTGGTTTCGGAAGCTCAGTTGGGAAGCCAACTGTGATATATTTAGGACATAGCTCAAGGCAAAGTTCAACCAGCCTATCCACACGACTTAGATGAAACGCAAACCAATCGAACTGCTAGTAGGACTTTTTGTGCTCGGCGGCATTCTTGCTTTGGTCTTGCTTGCGTTCCGGGTCGATAGTTCTGGCGTGTTCAATCTCGACCGAAATTACAAAATTTACGCCCATTTTGAAAACATCGGCGGGCTGGCGGTCAAAGCGCCGGTTACAATCGCTGGAGTCAGCATCGGTCGAGTTTCAGATATTACAATCAATATGGAAAACTTCAACGCTCGGGTGGAGATGTCGATCATGGAGAATTATTCCAACATTCCCATTGATACCAGCGCTCGTATTCTGACCGCAGGATTGCTTGGCTCTCAATACATCGGACTGGAACAGGGAGGAGAAGAAATCTATCTCAAAAGCGGTGATGAAATTGAATTTACGCAGTCTGCCTTCAGCTTTGAAGATCTTGTCGGAGGGTTTCTTTTTAGCGAAACCACAGGGGGATAGCAGCGGTGCCCCGCATGGCCGAAGCTGGGATTGAATATGCTTCAGATGGAACCATATTCCTTCGTGGATCTGTCAGATTTGACACCGTCAATAGATTCTATAGGAAGATTGATAGTTTCGAATCATTGGATTCGAACGTGCAGATTGATTGGTCGGATGTTGAATCTGTGGACAGCTCTGCGGTCGCGCTGTGTTTGGTCTGGATCGAAACGGCTCGAAAGGAAAACAGAAAGATAACGTTTGCAAACGTCCCTGATCAAATGATGAGGTTGATTCGAGTGAACCAGGTACAAGACCTGTTTATGTTGGAATAGCAAGGCCCGACGCTGGTTTTTTTTGATAAGTCATTTGCATTCACTCAAGTTCGAGAAATTTATGGGATCAGTCTTTAAGTGGATGAAATCTGCAGTGAAACAAAATGCGGCAATCATGTGAATTCAGCCGTTTGCACATCATGTATAATTGTTGAAGGTATTGTTATTACTGAAATATAGTCTATGGTAACACCAGAAAACGTAAAACATTGGATTGAGGAAGGTCTGACCGGCGCTACCGCAGATGTGGTGGGTGACGGTCGCCATTTTGAAGCAACCGTCGTTTGTTCACAATTCGCAGGAAAATCGATGCTTGAACAGCATCGGTTGGTTTACACGGGGCTGGGCTCCAAAATGGAGTCTGCCATTCATGCGCTTTCCTTAAGAACATACACTCCCGAACAGTGGCAAAGCATTGCCTCATAACTGTTTTGGTTATTGAACGAACAACGAAGTTAGGAAAATTAAATAATTATGGATACCCAAGTTAAAGATTACATTGATGAAACTGTGACGAATCACAGAGTTGTTTTGTTTATGAAAGGAACACCACAATTTCCGCAGTGTGGCTTTTCAAGTCGAGCCGTGCAGATACTTGATGCCTGCGGTTCGCAATATGCAACAGTCAACGTGCTCAGTGATATGAGAGTGCGTGAAGGAATTAAAGAATTTTCAAATTGGCCGACAATCCCTCAATGCTATATTGATGGTGAGTTTGTTGGAGGCAGCGATATACTGCTTGCGATGTATCAAAACGGTGAGCTGCAGTCCAAGCTTGAACAAAGCAACTGATCGTCCGGCGAATTTCAGACTTCTAATTCACTCCAACACACCAAAAATTGATTATGGAAAAGTTGATCGTCCAGGGCGGTGTGCCTCTGCAAGGCACTGTCAAGATTTCCGGAGCCAAAAATGCAGGCCTTCCCATTCTAATCTCCTCTCTGCTTTCTGAACATCCTCTGCAGGTCAGCAACATCCCCCATTTGCAGGATGTAACGACGGCTCTTGATTTGCTTGCGCGTCTTGGCGCGACCATTGAACTCGATGAAAGCATGTCGGTTAAAGTCAATGCGGCAACCGTTTCAAATTTTTGTGCGATCTATGAAATTGTTGAGACGATGCGTGCTTCCATATTGGTTTTGGGGCCACTGCTGTCCAGATTTGGCCAAGCCAAAGTTTCGATGCCAGGCGGATGTTCGATCGGTTCTCGCCCCATCGATCTTCATATCAAAGGCTTGAAGGCGATGGGTGCTGAGATCGAGCTCATTGATGGCTACATTCTGGCCACTTCGAAACGATTGCACGGCGCACATATCTTTTTGGATACTGTGTCGGTGACAGGAACCGAGAATTTGATGATGGCAGCGACCTTGGCGAGGGGAACGACCGTGATCGAAAACGCAGCGCAAGAGCCGGAAGTGGTGGATTTGGCCAATTGCCTGATCGGCATGGGCGCTCAGATTGAGGGTGCCGGCACCAGCAAAATTTATATTGAAGGCGTGGACTCATTTCACGAACACAGCCATCGCATCATCGCAGATCGAATTGAAGCCGGCACCTATCTGGTTGCCGGTGCCGTTACAGGCGGCGCGGTTCGTCTCAATGGGATACAGCCGGAGAATCTGGTCTCAATTTTGAACAAACTGAATGAAGCAGGTGCGGCAATCAATGTCGGAAAAGACTGGGTTGAACTGAACATGAACGGCAGTCGTCCCAAAGGAGTGGACGTGCGAACCGCACCGTTTCCTGGGTTCCCCACTGATATGCAGGCGCAGTTCCTTATGATGAATTGCATCGCGAGCGGTCACGGGTCGGTGAACGAAACGATATTTGAAAACCGATTTCAACATGTGGAGGAACTTCGTCGCATGGGGGCATCGATTAGGATGAGCGGCAGTACCGCTTTGGTTCGAGGAGTTGAATCTTTGAAAGGGGCCTGCGTCACTGCAACCGACCTGCGAGCGTCGGCGTGTTTGGCGTTGGCCGGTTTGGTAGCGGAATCAACGACTGTAATTGAGAAAATTCACCACATAGACCGAGGATACCACTGCATCGAAGAAAAACTGTCCCAATTGGGTGCAAATATCAGCCGGATTCATGATCATAGTCATCGAATCAGAGCGGTCGCCTAACAGTTGAATCCAGACATCGCGTAACCTACTGCAACTTCTTTTTTCTGATAGATTGCGATGGAACAGTCTAACAATCGCATTGCTATCGCGATTTCCAAAGGAAGAATCACAAAAGCAGCGCAGCCGCTGCTTGAATTTGCAGGCATTGATCCGTTGGAAAATCTGCAAAACTCTCGAAATCTTGTGTTGGACACAAGAACGCCTAATGTGCAGCTCATCGTTGTGCGCAGCGAGGATGTGCCCACATATGTTCGTTTGGGAGGAGCTGACCTGGGAATTGTCGGCAAAGACATTCTCATGGAAGATAAAAGCATCAGCGTCTATGAATTGGTTGATTTGGGCATTTCACGCTGTCAGTTGGTTCTCGCAGGCGTTAAGCAACCGAGTGAAAGCTTGTTTCACAACCGGCGCAAACACTTGGTCGCAACCAAATACGTAAACACGGCCAGATCATATTTTTCCTCCATTGGAGTGTATGTTGATGTAATGAAGCTGACCGGTTCCGTGGAATTGGCTCCGCTGCGCGGAATTGCCGATCAGATCGTAGATCTTTCACAGACAGGCGAAACTCTTCGCAGCAACGGACTTGAAATAATTGATACGATTGCCGAAGTCAGCGCCCGACTCATCGCAAATCGCGCTTCGATGAGACTTAAAGATAAAGCAATGAAGAATATCGTGCGCCGCTTTGAGGAAGCCGCCAAGGCATTTGCTGATGAAGCTTAATATTCGACAGTTTTCAACCTTGGACGAAAATTTCGAAAGGGAACTTCAAAAAACACTGTCGCGAGGCGCGGAATTCGACCCTGAAATTGATCAAACCGTTCGCGAAATCATCGATCAGGTGATTTCTGAAGGTGATGCTGCTGTCGTAAAGTTGACCGCTAAGTTTGATCAGTTCGATGTTGACAGCGCTGCAGACTTGGAAATTCCTGCTGACGAACTCGCAGCTGCGGCTGAACGGCTGGAGCCCAGCGTACTGGATGCGATACGCGTCGCACACCGGCGTATTAGAGATTTCCACGAACGTCAAAAGGAACCGTCTTGGATCTATGCCGACGAATATGGAACGCGCTTAGGGCAGCAGATCAACCCCATTCCGCGAGTGGGCATTTACGTGCCGGGCGGCATGGCTGCTTATCCTTCTTCCGTGCTGATGACAGCGGGACCAGCAAAAGTTGCAGGTGTAGGTCAAGTCATCATGACGGTTCCAGCGCCCAAGGGCAAAATCAAGGACTCGGTTTTAGCGGCGGCACACGTCGCGAGTGTTGACCGAGTGCTGAAAATCGGCGGCGCTCAAGCTGTCGCAGCACTGGCTTTCGGCACTCAAACCATCCCCAGAGTGGACAAAATTGTGGGGCCTGGCAACGCCTGGGTATCCGCAGCCAAACGGCAGGTGTTTGGTTACGTAGGGATCGACTTGGTTGCCGGCCCCTCGGAAGTGGTTGTCGTATGCGATCAGACGAGTAACGCACAGTGGGCTGCGATGGATCTGTTCGCGCAGTCTGAGCACGATTACGCCGCACAATCCATACTCCTTTCGACGAGTTTGGACAAACTGAATGAGATTCGACAGGCAATTGAAACCATGCTGCCGAACATGGAGAGAAAAGAGGTGATTGCCCATGCGCTGGCTCATCAAGGTGCATTGATTTACTCTCCGAATCGCGATGACCTCGCTGCTTTGATCGACAGGCTGGCTCCCGAACATTTGGAATTGATGCTGAAAAATCCAATGCGACTCGCCAAGCGGGTGCGCAACGCGGGAGCAATCTTCGTTGGTTCTCACAGTGCGGAAGTGCTGGGAGACTACTGCGCAGGCCCCAACCATGTTCTGCCGACTTCAGGATCTGCTCGATTTGGGTCTCCGTTGGGAGTTTACGACTTTATCAAGCGCACGTCAATCATTGCCTGTTCAGTCGAAGGTTCAAAAAAACTCGCAAAAACCGCAAGCGTGCTTGCTCATGAGGAAGGTTTGACCGCGCATCGCCGATCTGCGGAGTTCCGAGCCGGATGAAAAGCCCCAATCAAGGAAATTTTGCCGAACTGGTCCATCCGCCAATTCGTGAATTAAAGGCATATCAGGTGCAGCCTGCAGAAGGCTTGATCAAGTTGGATGCAATGGAAAGCCCATATGGCTTTGATCGCAGTCTGCAGCAGCAGTGGACAGACCGACTCCGCGCCATAGACGTCCATTTATACCCCGACCCGCATGCACGGAGACTCAAAGCCCGTCTGCGACGAGTATTCCACATTCCCGATCATTTGGAACTCACGCTTGGAAACGGTTCGGACGAGCTGCTGCAGCTGATACAGCTTGCCGTCGGTGGAGCAGGGCGCAAAATCATGGCGCCTCAGCCTTCTTTTGTGATGTATCAGATCATTGCTCAATATACGCGGGCATCGTTTATCGGGATTTCACTGAATGAAGACTTTTCGCTGGCAGAAGACCAATGGCTGTCAACTGTTGAATCCGAACAGCCGGACTGTGTGTTTTTTGCTTATCCAAATAATCCGACGGGTGATTTTTTTAACTCTTCGGTGATTCGAAAGACTGCGCAGTTAACCAAAGGATTGGTCGTTGTGGATGAAGCCTACTACGCTTACTCAAAAGAAAGCATGCTGCATTTCGTCGACCAAACGGAAAATCTGATTGTCGTACGTACGCTGTCAAAAAGTTCGCTCGCGGGACTGAGAATCGGTTATATGGTCAGCCAGCCTGTGCTGGCTGCTGAATTTGAAAAACTGCGACTGCCGTACAACGTCGGTGTTCTTGCACAGGAAAGCGCAGTTTTTGCGTTGGATCACTGGGACCGGATTGACAGCGGAATTCAGCGCGTATTAAGTGAAAGAAAACGGGTTCAGTCATTTCTTTCGTCGTTCGACAATCTGCATGTGTTTCCATCCCAAGCCAATTTTCTGACGGTGCGATTTCTAAGTCAAAACGCAGCCGATGTATATAATTGCTTGAAAAATAATGGAATTCTTGTAAAAAACCTAGACAGTTCCCATCCGGTTCTCGCCAACTGCCTGCGCTTTACAATTGGCAGCGCAGACCAAAACACAGCGATGGTTGAAGCATTTTCACAATGCTTGGGAGCAGCTTCACAATAGAAACGAAACAGCAGTTCTTGAAAGATTTTTGGCGCGGTACATTGCCTTGCTGATTAATTCAAGAATTTAATTCCTTGAATCATCAGCGTTTCGTCCTTACGTAACTTTAAATCAGACCAATCGATCCAGACGTATTTTTTATTTACTCCATTGAACCCTGAGATGCATGTGCCACAGACACCGTGATCTTTATTGTGCTCACATCTGCCTGAATCTTCACTTACAATTTTCAGTCTTGATGGAGCATGGAACTACGGAAGGCATTCAACTATGGAAACCGATTCTACTATGACGACAAAGCAGTCCAATCGAATTGCGAATGTCCACAGAAAGACCAAGGAAACAGATGTTTCAGTTTATTTGAATCTGGATGGCAGCGGGTCTTATCAATTGAATACGGGCATTCCTTTTTTCGAGCACATGCTGGAACAAGTTGCTCGACATGGCATGGTGGATTTGAATATCGAAGCGAGCGGGGATCTGCATATTGATGCTCACCATACCGTAGAAGATGTCGGAATTACTTTAGGACAGGCAATATCGCAGGCCATTGGAAATAAATCTGGCATTGTGCGGTATGGACATGCATACGTACCGCTGGATGAAGCACTGACGCGGTCTGTCATCGATTTTTCCGGACGTCCGTCCCTTGAGTTTGACGTAACTTTTCCACGCGCTCGAGTTGGTGATTTTGACGTAGATCTTGTTCGAGAGTTCTTTCAGGCATTGTGCAATCATGCCAGAATTACACTTCATCTGACAAATTTGAGCGGACGCAATGCTCACCACATCATCGAGTCGGCATTTAAAGCTTTCAGCCGCTCGTTCCGAATGGCGGCATCTTTGGACCCAAAGTCACGCGGTGTCATTCCTTCCACAAAAGGAACTTTGTAGTTCGGGTCGATAAAAATGGCGAAAGTTGCAATTACAGACCTGGGTACGGGGAATCTGCATTCAGTCATCAACGCGATAGAAAAGGTCGCGCGCTCTGCCACTGTAGTCTCAACTCGACTGCCGGCGGCAATAAGGTCTGCAGACCGTCTGGTTCTTCCTGGCCAAGGTGCGATCGGAACCTGGATGCAGGCACTTGAGCATGATGAAACTCGGACTGCAATTGAAGATGCTTTGCAAAACAAACCCGTACTTGGCATCTGTCTTGGATTACAGGCTTTGTATGCTCACAGCGATGAGGATGGAGGCACGCCCGGACTGAGGGTCCTCTCTGGGAGAGTCGTACGGTTCAAGAGCGATTTACAGGATGCCGGGCGTCGAATCAAGATTCCGCACATGGGGTGGAGCGCGGTTCATCAGACGCGGAAACATCCTCTCTGGGCTGGCATACCTCAGGATACGAGGTTCTATTTCGTGCACAGCTATCATGCGGAAACAAACGTACGATCGGAAGTTGCGGCGACCGCACAGTACGGCTTGGAGTTTGTTTGCGCAGCCGCAGCTGACAACCTTTTCGCCGTTCAGTTTCATCCTGAAAAAAGCCGTCATCAAGGTCTTCGACTCCTGGAAAATTTCATCCAGTGGGATGGTGAAGCTTAAAGCTGCCTCTATTTTAGCGATAAGCCGCGTTGTTATATGCCAAGAGTTCTTGATACATGCTCCTAATTCCAGCAGTTGACATCAAAGATGGCCGTTGTGTTCGGCTAGTCCGAGGAGACATGCAGAATGAGACTGTCTATGCCGACAGTCCGTTGAGTCAGGTGAAACGATGGATCGAGTCTGGGGCAAAGAGGATTCACATTGTTGACTTGAATGGCGCGGTTGAAGGCCGTCCAGTCAACTCTGGGCTGATCGGTGACATTTCCAGACGCTTTCCGCACATTGAATTTCAGGTGGGCGGTGGAATTCGCGATCTGAAGACGGCAGAATCCTATCTTGATGCTGGAGTGCAGTTTGTGATTTTGGGTACGCGGGCAGTTGCCGAACCTTCATTCATTGGTGAAATGCAATCCAGATATCCGGGTCGAGTGATCGCGGGTCTGGATGTAAAGGATGGAGTTGTAGCCACGGAAGGTTGGCTCGAGGCAGCTGATGCCAATTTAGTTGAACTCGCGCTGGAACTCGAGAAATATGGTGCGGCCGCGATTGTTTATACCGACATTCAAAGAGATGGAATGTTAAGTGGAGTTAATATTGAAGCAACTGCTGCGCTCGCGGCTCAAGTTTCCATTCCGGTCATCGCTTCGGGTGGAATCCGAGATCTTGAAGACGTTAAAAACCTGCTGAACGTCTGTCAAAACGGCATCTTGGGCGCAATCGCCGGCAAATCACTGTACGAGGGTACATTAAACTATCAGGATGGAGTCAAGTTGATCAACCAGTCCCTGAACCGAACGAGCTGAAGACAATGCCACTTGCAAAAAGAGTCATTCCGTGTCTGGACGTTGATGAAGGTCGAGTCGTAAAAGGAATTCGCTTTGTAGAAATTCGAGACGCAGGGGATCCGGTAACGGCTGCGCGGGCGTATGATCTTCAGGGTGCGGATGAATTGGCATTCTTGGACATCACAGCCAGCTCAAGCGGACGAGATACGATTTATGAAATCGTGGAAGCTGTCGCCAAAGAAGTGTTTATTCCGCTGACAGTTGGAGGAGGCGTGCGGAACGTGGATAATATTCGCAGCTTGCTTAATGTTGGAGCCGATAAGATATCAATCAATACTGCGGCGGTAGAACGTCCGGAGTTTATTGAAGATGCGGCAGGCCGGTTTGGTTCACAGTGCATTGTTGTAGCCATTGACGCTCGACGAATTCCAGAGTCGAATCCACCGGTATGGGAAGTTTATACTCATGGCGGAAGAAAAGCCAGAGGCTTGGACGCAGTCGACTGGGCAGCAAAAATGTGTGAAGCTGGGGCCGGTGAAATATTATTGACAAGCATGGACCGTGATGGAACCAAACTGGGATTTGATCTTGAGCTGACGCGAACCGTGTCGCAGGCAATACCGGTACCCGTGATCGCTTCTGGAGGTGTGGGCACGCTGGCACACTTAGCAGATGGAATTGAACTGGGATTTGCCGATGCAGTGCTCGCAGCCAGCATATTTCACTTTGGAGAATATACGATCGCGCAGGCAAAAGAGCATATGCGAGAACGTGGAATTGAAGTTTGCGAGATAATCTAGGCATGGGCAGTCGCTGGTGTAAGGAACTAAAGTGGACTCAGGCAGGAATTCTTCCGGCGATTGCACAAGATGCTGAGACTGGCAGAGTATTGATGCTGGCTTGGATGACTCCGGAAGCTCTCGAAGCGACGGTAAACGAGGGACGCGCTGTATACTGGTCAAGGTCTCGCAGAAAATTGTGGCGCAAAGGAGAAGAATCCGGGAACGTTCAGGTAGTTCAAGACATCAGAATCGATTGCGATGCAGATGCAATTTTGCTTCAAGTAGAGCAAATCGGAGGAATAACCTGTCATACAGGACGGCAAAACTGTTTCTTCAGACAATTGAATGATGGAGAATGGATGACAACGGAACGGGTTCTGAAGTCTCCTGAAGAAATGTATGGCAGACCATAGTCAAGGAATGAACGGTCTGGATGCAGATGTTCTCGAAGCTTTGTCAGCAGTAATTGAGGCCCGAAAAAATGCTGATTCGAAGCAGTCTTATGTAGCATCTTTGCATGCAAAGGGTCTGAATGCGATATCGGGCAAAATATTAGAGGAGGCAGATGAAACCGTAGAAGCAGCTGAGAACGGCGATGTGAATCAAGTCGTGTATGAAACTGCTGATCTTTGGTTTCATAGCATGGTTCTGCTGTCGTATTTTGATGTGAATCATCAGCATGTTTTGGAAGAGCTGGTTCGACGATTTGGCGTATCTGGAATCACGGAAAAGAATTCGCGGGACTGATTCGATGCCAGCGCAATTAGGTTAGATTTACGATTCATGAAGAACTAGGAGGGAGTATGTTTAAACTTAGTGGAATAAGTATTGCCCAGCTGCCGCCAGATCAGATTAATGAAATTGCCAAAATGGCAATGTTCGGTCCTGGTGGAATTAGCGTTTGGCAGCTGTTAATCATACTTGTGATCGTCGTGCTGGTGTTTGGCACAAAAAAACTAAGAGGAACTGGTGCGGACCTTGGTGCAGCGATCAAAAGTTTTCGAAAATCCGTTAAAGAAGATCCGGAAGAATCTAAAGAAGAGAAATCTGAAGAAGATTCCAGTGAAACGGATTCAGCGGAGAAGAAACAGTAATTTGCAATCAAATTTGAGAGGTTACGCCGGGATTCAGATACAGTGTTCGATTTAGGCTTCTGGGAAATCGCACTTATTGTTGTGATTGGCCTGTTGGTTTTGGGACCTGAAAAACTGCCGCGGGCCGCTCGCAGCGTAGGGCTGTGGGTCGGCAAGGCGCGGCGCACTCTGGCAGAGGTAAAACGCGACATAGATCGCGAATTGGACGCGAGCGATCTGAAGGAACTGACCAATGTGAAAGAGGAACTAACAGACACCAAGAATATTTTCGAGGAAACTGCGAGTGAACTGAACAAACAGGTTGAAAAAGACTACGAAACCGTTGCTGTCAAACCGCAGTTTGAAAAACCTGCAACAGCGGCGAAGAAGGAAACCGCTTCCGAAGAACGTTCTGTTAGCGGCGAATCCAAGGTGGCTACTTGAGCATGGCTGACGACAATAACGATCTTTTGGGACAAGGCACAACCTTTATTTCACATTTAGTGGAATTGCGACAACGTCTAATGCGGGGAATTTTTGCGATTCTCATTGTGTTCGCCATCTGCGCGCCTTTCGCCAATACCCTGTATGAATATCTTGCATCTCCCTTAATGTCGGTATTGCCAGAAGGCAATACGATGATTTCAACCGAGCCTCACGGCCCGTTCTTCGTACCCTTCAAGTTTGCCTTTGCATTCGCAGTCGGGGTAGCGATGCCGTATCTGCTCTATCAAATTTGGGCGTTTGTCGCGCCCGGGCTCTATATCCATGAAAAGAAAGCGGTGATTCCCCTACTGGTCTCCAGCAGCATTCTCTTTTACCTCGGCATCCTGTTTGCCTATTTCATCGTTTTTCCAATAATATTTGCATTTTTTACTGGGACAGCTCCGGAAGGCGTTGCTGTAATGACAGACATCAATTCTTACTTATCGTTTGTGTTGAAGCTGTTTTTTGCATTTGGCATCGCATTCGAAGTTCCGATCGCTACAGTTCTTCTTGTCAAAGCAGGCGTAACCACACCTGAAAATTTATCAGCAAAGCGGCCGTATATCATTGTTGCTGCCTTTGTAGTTGGCATGTTTCTGACGCCGCCTGATGTATTTTCTCAAACGATGCTTGCAGTTCCGGTGTGGATTCTGTTTGAAATTGGTCTTTATTTTTCCAAGATTACTCAACGCAAGAAGCTAGAGAAAGAAAAAAAAGAGGAAGCCGAATTCGACCCAACCGGCTAGTTTTGAACTGAGGGAACCGCCAAGCCCAGTCGCATCGAAGCCGATTTTAGCGGCGGACACATCACCTCCGACGGAGGTCTCCTGATCACCGTTCAAATCGCCAGCCAAATCCAACTGTTTGAACGCCTCGCCGAGTGTTTCAACGATCATCGAAATCCGCGGCGAATCGTGCATCGACTTGAAAGTTTGATCGGACAGCGCGTCCTTGGGCTGGTGCACGGTTGTGAAGATCTCAACGACCACGTACAGCTGCGTAAAGACGAATTGCTCGGTGCGATGCTAGGTTGCGTGTAGTCGTTGCGCGCCGACTGCGAAGCCTTGGCCGGCAAGAGCACGCTCAGTCGACTGGAAGTTGCAACCGCCGGCGTGAATGCCAAGAAAGGTCACAAGATCCAAGCCGACTTTGAGCAGCTCGATCATCTGCTGGTGGATCTGTTCGTTGAATCGCGCGCCTGATCGGATTGTGCTGGACTTGGACGCTGCCGATTTCGAGTTGCACGGCAGTCAGCAGGAAAGATTCTACCATGGCTATTACCGCGAATACTGTTACATGCCGCTGCTGGTGTTTTGCGAGGACTTTGCGCTGATGGTTCGGCTTCGAACTGCTGCCAAGGGTGTAGCTGAACTGCTTGAGTCACTGGTCGGCATGCTTCAAGTGCACTGGCCGAACACGCACATCATCATTCGCACCGACAGTGGATTTTGTCGCGACCGCATCATGTCCTACTGCGAACAGACACAAGGAATCGATACGTTATTGGTTTGGCTCTCAATTCTCGTTTGAAAGGCAAGGCCTCGCATCAGAGATTGTCGGCCGCCAACGAGGCTCGCATCAGCGGCAACGCCACAGGTGTGTTTGCCGAGTTTTCTTATCAGACGTTGAAAAGTTGGAGTCGCGAAAGGCGCGTGATCTGCAAAGCCGAGTCGCTGCCGGGCAAGTTCGACCCAACCGAGCAGATGTGGGATTGCAAGGACAACGCCCGTTTCATCGTCACTTCGCTGTCGGCCGAAACCCATTGCGGCCGAGCCCTGTACGAGGATTTCTACGGTCAAAGAAAAGATGCTGAAAACCGACTTTGTGAAGTCAAGTGCGACCTGTTTGCCAAGCACTGCTCGAGCAATCTGTTCAATGCCAACACCTTGCGACTGTATCTGAGCGCCTTTGCCCATATCGTGTTCATTGTGCTGCTGCGAAGTTTGAAAAATACCCCATGGGCTGGTTTGCAGCCGGGCACCCTGCGTTTGAAACTGTTGAAGATCGGCGCCTGTGTGACACGCTCCACCCGGCGCATTCATGTGGCTTCGTCCAGCGCTTACCTGAATCAGAACATGTTCATGCATGTCTGGCGGAAGTTGGCGCACTCATGATGACCTCAAACTCCCCTGCCTGAATTCGACGACTCCCGCGCCGCGGCAGTGCTCCCGTGCGAACCTTGCCGGGTTTGGTGCGTACGCGTTTCGATAAAAAGCCATCGCCATGTGTTTTCGGCATTCAAAATTGAAGATCATCCAATATTTGGGGAGAGCCTGGATAGATACCTGGCTGGATTGCTGCACGCTCTGGCGTGATAGACGATCAACTAAAGGCAATCTTAGTCTGACGGCGGATTTCGGAGCCAGCACGATTCGGGGCATGATTGATGAACTCGAATACAGAACAGATTCTGCAAGTTCTTTCGCTCCTCTCTCAAGCACCCAAGCGATCATCAACAATGGCGCAATAAATGGAAACCAGTTCACTGCGGATCTTGACGTATCAGGACCGGATTTTTCTGCCGATGGTGAAATGTCCGGTGCATTCTACGGCTCGTCAGCAGAAGAAGTTGGTGGCGTGATCAAGACTACGTCAACCACCAATTCCATTGGCATTGGCTGGTTCGGCGGCAGTCGTGAAAATGATGAGTAAATCACCTTCACAGCGTTAGTATTGTCATGCGTGCTGTCATGCGTGTTGCAGCAGCGGTCCTTTTACTGGCCGCTGCCGCAATACATGCAGATTCGGACGTATCTACCAATGCTGCTGAAATCGAGGTTTCGGACCTGCAGGCTGCTCGGCTGCTGATTGCAGCTGACAGACTGCAGGACGCGCATGTTTTCCTCGAACGTGCGCAGCCGCAGAATGAAGAAGAATGGATCGAGCGCCTGTTCCTGCTTGGAAGCATTGAGATGCGTCTTGGGTTGGCAGAGAATGCTGAAAGCCGATTCGAAACCATACTTGAACGTCATCCTGACTTGGCTCGGGTGCAGCTGGAACTCGCTGTTGCCTATTACGCATTGGGAATCGACGACAAGGCAAAACTCCATTTCAAATCAACGCTTACTGAAAATCTGCCTTTCTCAGTCGAAAGCACTGTCAAGGAATTTCTGCGGCGAATTGATACTCGCAAGCCCTGGTCGGCTTTCTTTTCATTTTCAATGCTGCCAGAATCCAATGCGCTGAGACGTTCCGATGTTACAGTCGTATCAATCGGTGGTCTGCCGTTTGAACTGGATCAGGATTCAAGACCTTCTTCGGGAGTGGGGCTGCTGTTTTCCGGCGGTGTGTCGCACTCGACGATTCTTGCCGACAATCTACGCGGTTTGGTTGCGGTATCCGGAGCTACGAAAATGTATGAAAATACCGAATTGAACGATGTCACCATAGTCGCTGACCTAGGCTTGTCACAGCAATTTGGAAGCAAGAGCATGTCGGAGGGTCTTCGGTTTGGCCGGCAGTGGATTGGAGGCAAACGCTTCCGTCGGATTTTTGGAGTCTGGACGCAATTTCGTTGGCAGAAGTCCAGGTCAGTCGAGTTCGAGCTGCCGGTCAGTGTGGAATATTATAGGTATGCCACCCAAAGCTATCAGGACGGGGTCGAATTTTCGGTTGCGCCCAGGTTCGATTTTGCGATCAATGACCGCACTCTGGTTGGAGTGTAGCCGCGCGTGGAATTCATCGGGGCGAAGAACGCTCATCACCAAAAACACGTTGTTGGAATCGGGTTCGGATTCAATAAGTCTTTTGAGAGCGGTTTATCCATTTCACTGAATCCTTCCTTTCACCGGAAACGACACGCGGCGAACGACCCATTGTTCGGTGTGAGACGTTTGGATGAACAGTTCATTTTCAGTGTCGGTTTCTCTCATCAAGCATTTCGGTATAAAGGATTCGTGCCTCAATTCAGCTATGTTTACGAACAGAACCAATCCAATATTCCAGTGAACGAATATCAGAATCAGGGCTTGAACATTAACATTTCCCGCGAGTTTTGATGAAGCTGCGCGGAATTGGCTGTGTATTTGGATTTTGGCACCAAGATCATGGCCAAGTGTCGAAGCTCCTTGCGGTGGATCAAGCGCACGACAAAAGCGGGTCTCGGAAACCACAGCCGGGCATTCGCTACAGGCGAAATCGCAGTGGATTGAACATGTTGTGGAATGGGAGCAGCGTCTGATGGATCAGAGTCAGCGACGCATCCTTAAAGGTGAGACGAATACGCATGATGAGAAGATCTTTTCCATCTGAACATACTCGGTGTTGCTGCAAAGGCAAGGCAGGTCTGCCGGTAGAATTGGGTGTGCCGGTGGCGATCGTCTGAAATCAGCATCAGTTTGTGTTCGATCATCAGATTCTTTGGACTGAATCTGATGTGAAAGTGACGGTGCCGCTGTTGCAGGCCTGTCGGCAGAACTATTCGAATTTATAAGGCTGCAGTATTGATTGAGGTTTTCACAGTCCTTCGAATCGGCAGCGTCTAGATGCTCTTTTTTGGTTGAATGCATTGCCAGAAAAGTCGGCTGAGTCAAGCGGAACAGGTGCTCGACCCTATCTGAAATCGCCTTTAGGCTGCGCCGAGAGCGCAGCGACAGGGAGGAGCGTACCCACCATCGGAGAATTCGCTGCGGTGCACCCCTGGAAGTCTCTCCAAACTTGGTCATAATGACAATTGTGATCGGTTATCAAGTTGACTTCTCTTCAATGTTTTCACTTGAGGCTAGAATGATTTTCAAAAAACAGCTGTTTTGGACAGGCGCCAGATAAGTAAACGGTGTGAATTGCCATTTGGGGCTAGCTCTGTACATCAAATCAATCATTTACATTTTTTTCCTCGTCAATTTTGAACCCAGATAATTAAGTGAGTTATATTTATTTACCAAATTGGATTGAAAACAATGTTTCTTTAATTGCCTTAACTGCCATGTACTGCCGCTTAGGCTTAGACTGATCTTTCAATCAAAGTGCGGGATTGGTACGGATTTGCAGAATTATTCGACTGTTCCAAGTGGCATGTAATTGATAATGACTTGAATGAGGCATGACTGCTGAAACACAAGCCCAATCAAACATTCTGAAGCTGAACTAAAACAGCCAAAAATTATTTTAGAGTGTCTTGAATTTCGGATTCTTATTCGGAAACATGCTATTTCTCTTCTAGAAATTTTAATCTGGCATGTATGCTACAAAAAACGCCCACCAAAATTGACAATGCGAGAATAACTTGACAGAACAGAAATTTAGCTACGGCGGGAAGAGCTTCAAAATTCGGGGAGCAAGACAGAATAACCTGAAAAACTTCGATTTGGATATGCCGCTGGGGGAAATGACAGTGGTTACGGGTGTCAGTGGATCTGGAAAATCGTCTCTTGCGTTTGACACCATCTATTCGGAAGGACAGAGGCGATACGTTCAGACCTTCTCTCCGTACGCTCGCCAATTCTTAGCGCGTAAGGATCGACCGGATGTTGAATCCATCCAAAACGTACCGCCTGCGGTAGCGATCAATCAGGTCAATCCTGTGCGAACGAGTCGATCTACAGTCGGCACGATAACGGAAATCTACGATCATCTGAAAGTGTTGTTCGCGCGCGCCGCATCTTTGCACTGCCCTGATTGCGGGAGCTTGGTGAAAAAGAATACGCCAGATCAGATTTGTGATCAGATCATTGCGGATTTTGGGTCCAGCAGTGACTCAAGAAACGATATGGTCCAAATCGTATTCGAAGTGCCCATACCTGAAAGTCTGTCTCGATCCTACGTTAAGAAACACCTTCAAAGCCTGGGATACAAACGAATGTTCAAGGGAAAAGGCAACATTCTGTATGTTGTCCAGGATAGACTCAGAGCGACATCTGAAAATTCTTCTCGACTCACTGAAGCAGTTGAGGCGGTGTTGAAAATTGTCAATTATGAGTTTCACGTACAGCGGCTGAATCGAAAGCGTAAAGGATATGGAAAGATGCAAGGATATACCAACTTGCAGATGTGTCTGAGATGCAGGTTCGAGTTTTTCGAACCATATCCAAATTTATTTTCGTTCAATTCATCTAACGATGCCTGCAAAGAGTGTCAAGGAACGGGTAAGACACTTGGATTAGATTATGAACTTGTGATCCCGAATGATTCTTTGTCCGTTATGGAAGAAGCGATAGAGATATTCAATTCGCCCGACTGTCATGAATACTATCACGACTTGGTGGTTTGCGGAAAAGAATGCGGATTTCCACTTGAGACTCCGTGGAAAGACTTAAGCCGTGAGGATAAAGATTGGGTTATCTCGGGAGATAAAAGACATTATCGATGGCGTGGCGTTAATTCCCTATTTCGTTGGTTGAATGCGCAGAGAAATAACGTCAGAGTGCGCAAGCTTTTGTCTTGCTATGAGAGCTATGTGAACTGTCCGGAATGCGGTGGTTCTCGACTGAATCCCGAAGCGCTGTTCTGGAGATTGGGAGATGTTGTTTCATCGAACTTAAAATTTCGGAAGAATAGGAATCCGCATTTCACTATGTCGGATCAGCAGTTTGAAGCATTGCCAGGCTGCAATATCCATGACATTGTGTCAATGCCTTTGGACCGATGTGCCAAGTTTTTTGAGATTCTCCGGTTACCGCCGCCTTTCGATGAAGCTTCGGACCTGCTGCTGAAGGAAATTCGAACTCGTCTGCGCTACTTGGTTGAGGTTGGTGTTGGCTATCTGAGTTTAGACCGACAATCCAAATCGTTAAGTGGAGGGGAACTTCAACGAATCAATTTAACCATCGCGCTTGGCACGACTTTAACGAACACGCTGTTCGTTCTTGATGAGCCCACAATCGGTTTGCACCATAGAGATGTTGGCAAAATCATTGGCATCCTGAATCGCCTTCGCAACGCAGGAAACACTCTGCTTGTCGTAGAACATGATGAGCAGATGATTCGAGCCGCAGACAGAATTCTGGAACTCGGGCCTGGTGCTGGCGAAAGCGGCGGCAATGTAATTCACTACGGTTCATTACAACAGATCCTCAATATCAACCAGTCAGCGACAGCCGCATACTTTAAGTCGAAAGATCGCAGTCCAAGCGAAGGACAGACCTATCGTATCGAAATTCCGCAGCACAATTTACTGTTTCCCGTGGTTGAAGTTACAGAAGATAAATCACTTGTGATTCGAAACGCCCGCCAGAATAACCTTCAGAATCTGGATGTCACAATACCGCTTTACAAACTCGTCTGCATCACAGGTGTCAGTGGTTCCGGCAAGTCAACATTGATGGACGATGTTCTATTTCAAGGCATTCAGCGGCAGAGAGTGGGTTCAACGGAGATTCCAGGAAAACAAGACACGATTGAAGGAATTGAAGAGATCGACGAGGTTATGATGGTAACGCAATCGGCAGTCGGCAAGACAGCTCGTTCCAATCCAGCGACCTATCTGAAAGTTCTCGGTCCGATTCGAGACATGCTTTCGAGGCATAGACTTTCCATTCACAGAAATTACAGACCCAGTCATTTCAGCTTCAATGTTGCAGGAGGTCAATGCCCGACATGCAATGGAAGCGGGTTTGAGCATATAGAAATGCAGTTTTTGAGTGACGTGTATCTGCGTTGTATTGATTGCAATGGCACACGGTTCAAACCGGAAATTTGTGACGTTAAATTGCTGCCTGACGACGGAAGCCAAATTTCAAAATCTTTGTCGATCGTGGATATTCTTGAACTGACGGCTGAAGAGGCTATTGATTTTTTCGGGGCGAGTTCGGAAGTCGGGCAGATGCTTGAGCCTCTAGTGCGCGTCGGGTTGGAGTACATGCGGCTAGGTCAACCGATTCCAACTTTGAGTGGAGGAGAAATACAAAGGTTGAAGCTTGCGGCTCAAATCGCGGAAAGCCAACGAGATTCAACAGTTCGACGCACGTTGTTTCTGTTGGACGAACCTACAACGGGGCTTCACTATAGTGACATCTCAAAATTGATCTCCGCTTTGCGTCAGCTCATTGAAAATGGGAATTCAGTGGTTGTCGTCGAACATAATCTTGACTTGATCGCCAAATCGGATTGGATTATCGATTTAGGTCCTGAAGGTGGCGAACATGGCGGCGAAGTCATTGCTGAAGGCTCGCCTGCTGAACTCGTACGACGGTTCCAAACTCCAACCAGTCAAGCCCTCAAAAATTACTGTCAGTCATCCCTGGACTGCCATTCGCGGAAACTGAATCTGAATGATCGGGAGGATTGCTTCCACCCGGAAATCATGTTGAAAAACGCGAGGGAAAATAACTTGAAAAATATTGATTTATCGATTCCCTACAACGCGCTGACCGTAATTACAGGTGTGAGTGGAAGCGGCAAGAGCACAGTGGCGTTCGACATAGTGTTCGCAGAAGGCCAAAGGAGATATTTGGAAACGATCAATGCTTATGCGAGACAGTTTGTGCAGCCTGCAACTCGAGCAGATTTTGATTCCATTACCGGTTTGCCGCCCACTGTCGCAATTGAACAGCGAGTCAGTCAAGGTGGACACAAAAGCACCGTCGCTACCATGACTGAAATTTATCACTACCTTCGATTGCTGTTTGTCCGATTTGGGATTCAGTACTGTCCGAACTGTAACATTCAGATTAATCCTCAATCTGTTGAAGCTGTCGTTGATCAAATTCAGCGAAAGTATGTTGATGCGGACATCTGCCTTTTTGCACCATTAGTTATTGCGAGAAAGGGGTACCATAAAAAAATTGCTTTTACAGCATTTAGGCGAGGCGCAAAATTTCTATTGGTTGACGGCAGAGTTGTAACCCAGGACGAATGGGACAGCTTAAACCGTTATCAGGAACATGACATAGATATGCTTGTAGGTTCGACAAAAGTTTCCAATCCGAACTCGATGAATCTCCATCACGCAGTAGAGACGGCGGGGAAGTTGGGGAATGGGCATGTTCGAATCGCGACGAAAGCAAGCGTTGACCGCAACCAAGGTGTTGAGCTGGAGTCATACTCAACAGCTCGTTCCTGCCCGAATTGTGAGCGGTCGTTCGATAGTCTTGATCCAAGAATGTTCTCCTACAACTCAAAGCTCGGATGGTGTGAAAAGTGTACTGGAATAGGCAGCGTTCACATCGGCGATGGCAGCCTAGTAGTGCGAGAGCCTGACACTCGAATCATTTGTCCCGAGTGCAAAGGGAAAAGGCTGAATCCAGACGCGCGGGCCGTTAAATTCAAAGATTTTTCGATTGATCAAATTTCAGAAGCGGCAATTCGTGACGCAAGAAAATACTTCGAGGAACTTGAACTGACGGAACGAGAGCAATTAGCAATCCGCGATATTCGAAAAGAAATTCTTGAGCGCCTTGAGTTTCTGGAATCCGTAGGACTTGGATATCTGTCATTGGATCGCTCGGCTCCGACACTGAGTGGCGGCGAAGCACAGAGAATTCGTTTGGCTGCGAACCTTGGGTCAGGACTTTGCGGCGCCTGTTATGTTCTTGACGAACCGACAATCGGTTTGCACAGCCGAGACAATAGAAAATTGCTATCGACACTCGCAGCAATACGCGATAAGGGCAATACCATCGTCGTTGTTGAACATGATGAAGAAACCATCACTTCGGCAGATCATATCATTGATTTAGGCCCGAAGGGTGGAGCTCACGGAGGAGAAGTCATCGCATCTGGCACGGTATCTCAAGTCAAGAGTCACCCACGCTCCCTGACGGGCCGCATGCTGCGAGAACCGATTCAACATCCGCTGCCCCGTAATCGAGCTGCGCCAACGCTGACGCGAACAGCTAAAGTCCAAGGAGCAAGGCTGCACAATTTGAAAAATGTTGATGCTGCCATTCCAGTGCAGTCCGTGGTTTGTGTGACTGGAGTCAGCGGAAGTGGAAAGAGTACGCTGGCCCGAGAAGTTTTGTACAAAAATTTGGCGGAAGCCATATCCGGCAGACGTATGCAGGATTACGATCCTGCTTGGCGACACTGTGATTCAATCGGTGGAGATCAGCATTTTCGCAGAGTGCTTGAAGTGAATCAAAAGCCGATTGGAAAAACTCCCAGGTCCTGTCCTGCAACTTATGTAAAAGTTTGGCAGGAAATACGAAATCTGTATGCTGAAACAACTGAAGCAAGAATTCGCGGATACACTGCGAGTCGATTTTCCTTCAATGTTGAAGAGGGCAGATGTTCGTATTGTTCGGGGCAGGGTGAAATCAAAGTCGAAATGAATTTTCTCCCAGATGTTCGAGTCAGGTGCGAAGTCTGCAACGGACAACGATACAATCGAGAAACGCTTGAAGTTCCTTATCGCGGCAAGACGATTTCGGACGTTTTGAATATGAGCATGGAGGAAGCTGAAAGCTTTTTTCATTCAATCTGGAAGCTGAGGAAAGTGTTCAAACTGTTGGTCGATGTTGGTTTGGGGTATCTCAAATTAGGTCAGCCCAGCCCGACGCTGAGCGGCGGTGAAGCACAGCGAATCAAGCTGGTTTCGGAGCTTGCAAAAGCGAAATCAGCTTTGAATGTTAAGTCCGAAACTGCCAAACGGCTGAGAAAAACACCTAAAACTCTCTTTTTGCTGGATGAACCGACCGTAGGCTTGCATACTGCGGACGTAGAAAGGCTTATGCGCGTGATTCATCAGCTTGCAGATGCTGGAAACACGGTCGTGATCATAGAACACAATCTGGATGTGATTGCCGAAGCGGACTGGGTGATCGATTTGGGACCAGAAGGAGGAGACCAGGGAGGTCAGATATTGTTTCAGGGTTTTCAGGAAGATTTTTTAAAGGCAGAAAACTCTCATACCGCGTTTGCCTTGCGCAGCCACTTGCGGTTGGAATGACCTTTCAGTCAATGTTCTCTGCTGGCGCAGCCGTGAAGAATAATTCTGCCGTTCCAATTGGCGAAATATCGAAATGAGCCTGAGTGAGGATTGCTCGCCAAACAAAAAATCCCAAAAAATTTGAAGCGAGGCCATAAGTGATCCAAGAACCGTTTCAGTAATTTTGATTTCCAATTTTCTGGCTCTAATCTGCATTTTTATATTCCAATCAAAGTTTCAGTCACCCATTTTCAGCATCAGGTACGTATCTTATCTTGGTGACCGCTTCGGCCATAAATCTTCTAATTCGACGCCATAAAGCTAAAAAAGGAATATGCCTCTGAACTTGTTTCGGACAGATTCATAGTTCACCACCCGATACGTGAAATTCATGAAATAGTCTCCAAAAATCTGCAGTACCTCAGCCGGCCAACCGTCCGTTTAATAATCTCGAAAACCGTCGAATTCAGGAAAATCAATTGCCCGATGACAATTGACAAAAACGACTTCCAGCCGAGATTCAGGAGGAAACGCTTCGTCGAATTTCAGCTACGCGTTCAGCGGCCAGTCGGGTAATTCTACAGACGGCGCTGTCTCCCATTCCTTCTCGAATCATCTCTGCGGCAATTTCTTCGCCCTTTTGTTGAATTCCTCGTTCCATTCCCTGCTGAATTAGACCTTCCCTTTCTCTTTCTAAAATTCCTTGAAACATTGGCATGATCAGTTCGTCCTCCTTCAAAGTCTGCCGTTCGATTTGCGCTATTCGCTCCAAGGTGAACTCCTCATCGTACTGAGTCACATAGTCAATCGCCCGAGACATCAGATACTTCCGATCTTCCGCCCCGAGCCGCACGCCCATGCGATGCAGCTTCGCTACCGTCGCATCGCTCATATTCCAGACCTCACCCAGTATAAACAAAATCGGAGCTGAAACCAATTTTGCCAGCTGTCGCTGTACTTCGGCATCACGTAAGTTCACCACCCGATACGTGAAATTCATGAAATAGTCTCCAAAGATCTGCAGCACCTCAGCCGGCCAACCGTCCGTATAATAATCTCGAAACTGCAACGGCACGTTCCAGGCTTTCTGGCTACCATGGTAGACCAACAATGGAAACACCGGCGCCCGCCGCTGGGTCTTGTCCTGCTCTTGGCGGGCATAGATGCGAACTTGATACTCCGCAATTTGCCGCATCAGATCCGGCTCCTTGTAACTTTTGTGCTCAATCAGAAAGATGATCCGCAGTTTCTGCTTCGGGTCCTTCTTTAAGTTGACCGAAGCGACCAAGTCGGTTTTTTTCTCTTTCAGCGGCGATTCAAAATAACTGAACGGCTCCCAATTCAGAGTCGCCCAGTCCAAAGCGTTGTATTGCCGCTCGGTTAAAACCATCTGCAGCAACTCCCGACAATAGGCGTCGTTCGAGTATACGTCTCGAAATATGCCATCATGTATAGAATGCTTACTGGTACTCATTCTTCAATCGTCAGTTTCAGCTAGCTGTTGTGGAGAAGACAACTGTTATATGCCAGTGGGATTCGAAGCCCATTGGCAAGCGACATTTGCAATGCCCTTCGAAATGTCATCCCTCGGTTTCCTAGTGTTCCATCAATTCGTTCTCCGCTGTCAAGCGGGCCCGACCAGAATCGTGCGACTGTAGGGACATACAGTCGAAGATAATCTTCAATTCACTAATCTATTCAATGAATTAAGTCAATTATATACGACCAAGTGACGAACTGGAGCCAAGAAAACGTCACAGGTAAGCATTCACTTCATCCGTGATTGAGGTGTCATTTACGACCCGCGTTGATTGCAATTCAATCTTCAGGGCAGCACCAATTCGAAAATCAAATTGCGGGTCATCGTCAGCTTGCGACGAACCGACTCGGTCAAGGCCGTATTTTACTTGGATCAAGTTTTGCAGGACAGGCAGTCTGGTCTGGTCTGAGCGGTTTGCATGAAATCATGAATTCATGATCGCTTTCCAGAATCGTTGCAGCGGTCTGAGCCAGATGTCCTTGATCGGCAGCGCGTATTCTCTTCGCACATCCAATTTGCCTCGGCCCTGGGTCTGGCCGACTCGAATCCCATTGGCCGCCTGATAGCAGGTGCCGCGTAAACGAGGAATCTCGCAGAAGGTCTCGAGCAGTACCGGGTGGATGGCATAGTGCTGCTGCCAGTCCTCGGGCAGATGTCGATTGCAGCATGCGAGAATATGCGAGGCCAGATTTGGGATGCGGATCCAGGGCAGGATCAGAAAGCGGGCGTTGTTGACCACTAGAGGCGGGTTGTGCTGCCGACATTCCTGCGACCAGCCAATGAACCGATCGCGCGGTGCGGTCTTCCAGGCGGCGCCGAAGCCGAGCAGCACCAGCGGTTCGCCGTCCGCGCTTTGTACCAGATAATGCATCTGCGCACTGGGCAGCGGGCTGTACCGAGTTAGTGATAACGTTCGATGAACGAATTCCAGATCGGCGAGAGCGGACCGGCTTGGATCATCTCGACCTTCAGCGGTCGAACTTCAGGCAGAGTTGCGGGCAGTTCGATCAGGCCTATTCGATGCATCCCCAGCAACGCCACGCGGGTGCTCATGTCCTTCAGACTGCCGTCAGGTTTGCGCGAATCCAACTATTCGCACACCGCACGAGAAGTCGCCTGTCGAGTCCAACTCGGTTCGCGGCGTGCCTCAGTCCTTCCATAACGCACTATTTGGCACAATTGAAATCGCGTGTCCAGCTCCGCATCCGCAATGCTCAATAATCACTCTCATCACTTCCTGTCAAAGTGAAAACATGCCTGCATTCAGGTGCACATGAACGGTTCGTCAGCCAAGTTTCGAATCAACCGGTCTCATTCAGGAAAATCCAAAACTGCAACTGCAAACAGTACGATCTGATCAACCATCACGGCAGAAGTGAATGCTTACGAAGGAACTTCCCACTGGGCTTCGATTGCGGCAAACGACCGAGCACTGATCCCCTCAGGTGCTCAAAATAGGCGCAGGGGGCAATTGTTGCTCTCGGTCGTTCGCCTGGTCTTAATCTATCAACTCCAACAAATTTATCAATACAGTAGGTAAAATTTACGCATTGCCAATTCGCTTTTCACTTTGTGCTACGGACTTCGTTCAAAGCGAATTGGCCTCAACTCATTAAAACAAAGAGGACAAGTAACAGAAAGATAGTGCCTGTAGAAATGGTGCAGGGGGAGAGTTAATATTTGGGAAAACGAACAGGATTGTGGCTGAATCAAGCAGCATCGTTGAATTTGGCTGGCGTGACCTGAAATTGGAATTGGCGAAACTGCTGAAAATCAGTGGTTTTCAGGAGCCAAATGGAAACGACGGGTTAAATTTGCTGAGAATGGAATGAATAAGTTCGATGCGATGAGGAAACTGTGTATTGTTGTCCGTGCATTGATTGATGCCGTGATGTCTTGCGGTTGGTGCTGGAGAATCAACATAGTCGACGCGCAAGTGGACGCGGTTCCGGTGCGTACTGAGTTTCAGAGAAATTGAAAATGGAGCCCGCTACTATAGAGCCTTGATTACGGCACTGGTTGTTGTGACGGTAGCGACATTTTGGAGGGCATACTCGATTGACGCTCTATGCCAGTCGGCATTCATGGTAGAGCATGAATCTTCCGGGACGATTACGCGAAGTCCTTTATCTGCGCCGGTGCGAGCAGTGTGTTCAACGCTCATGTTTGTCCAGGCTCCGGTATTGATGATCGTGTCAATGCCGGCTCCTCTGAGGTAACTCTCCAATCGACTGGATTCCCAGGCGCTCATGCTCATTTTTTCAACGACCAGGTCACCAGCCTGCGGTTCTAGTCCTGCCACCGGGGATGCGCCCCAGGAACCGCGGACCAAAGCGTTGGCAGTTTTTACTCCTTGATACAGAGGTGCGTTCTGTGACAGTGCCGGATGGCCGCGTTCGCAGACAAACCAAACATGAATCACGAGAACTCCCGCTTTTCGACAGGCTTCGGCAAGCCGTCGGGAATTCTCTACGACGTTTTGAGCTTTTGCATGTTGAGGCGAACCAGAATCAGCGAATGCACCACCATCCATAATCACGTCGTTCTGCATGTCTTGAATGATTAATGCAGTGCGGCTGGGCGTAATGTTCAATGCGTTGACCATTGACTTAGAACGGTGATAGGTTGATTGCATAAACGGTTCCATATGAGGACGCACTTTCGTTTTTACCGAGTAAAGGGAGGTTTCTGCACAGACGAACAGAGTATCCCAGCCGTCACCGCCCCAGTGGAAATTTGCTGCCATCTCGGGAATGGCGACTTTTCCTATCAGTTCACCTTCAAATGAATAGACCCATAACCCTCCAGGTGCGGTCACCCAGACGTTTCCTTCGGCATCCGCTTTCATGCCATCTGGAACGCCAGGCAAATTGCTGTCCTTGATGCCAGATGCAAATATTCGACTGTTGATTAAACGGCCGTCAACGGCAACATCGAATACCCGAATATTGGTTTGCATGGTGTCATTGACCCACATATAACGCTCGCAGGGACTAAGACAAAGACCGTTCGGCTGAGTGAACATATGCCGGTCTGCGACAAGTTCGGGTTCTCCTCCAGATTTATGACCCGGACGCATCATGTATACGCCCTGAAATCCCAATTGGTTCGGTCGTGGAACGCCGTAATATTCCATTCTTCCAAACGTAGGATCGGTAAAGTAAATTGAACCATCCGATTTAACACAAATATCGTTGGGTGAATTCAGTTCTTTACCCTGATAATGGGAACACATGACTTCACGTCTGCCATCTGGGCTAAAGCGCGCAACGCAACTTGTTGCATGCTCGCACACCAGAAGGTTTAAGTCTGCGTCATAAGTCATGCCGTTGCCTTTGTTTGAGCCACGCAGGATTTCCACGATGGCGCCGTCTGTGGTCCACCGCCGCCGAACGTCCCCCGGCATATCGGAAAACAAAAGATGTCGTTCTTTCGGATTCCAAATCGGCCCTTCGGTAAACATAAAACCAGTACCGAGTTTCCGTACAGATTGATTTACGTCAAATAACTCGTGAAATTGCTGGTCGAGCGCAGTATGTGACATGGCTGTCTCCGCGTTGTTGTTTTTCGTTTCTCGTCAGTTTTGTTTTGGCATGAAGCATTAAAGCCTGTAGATTTTTGCTGCGGTTCCTTCAAAAATCATGTACCGTTCCTGTTCGCTATGGCTGGCAGTCCCAGACAGAAACGTCTCAAATAGAGCATCATAATCTGTCCAGATTTTTTCGATTGGGAAATTTGATCCGAACATGCATCGTTCGGCTCCGAATATCTCAATTGTGTCTCTAATCATTTCGTGTATGAAATTCTTGTCATTTTTGCGCAGAAATGTTCCGAACGCTGACAGCTTTGTTACGATATTTTCGCATTTGGAAAGTCGTTCCATTCCGCTCCGCCACTTCTCGCGTCCAGTCGGCGACAGATCTTCTAACATCCCAGCATGCTCAAGGATGAAGGTTACGTCAGGGCAGTTTTCGACCAGGCTGAGTGCGTGACTGAATTGATCCACGAACACCTGCAAGTCGAAACTCCAGTCAAATTCTGCCAACTTCGCGATATTTCGCTGGACAGTCCTGTCTGAAGCAAGATCTGGACGGGCTGCAAATCGGTACTCAGGAATTTCATGCCAGTGCAATTGCTGTCTGATCCCCCGCATCAGCGGATAACGCGCAAGTCGATCAAGCTGGTGTCTGACATCTTTCTGCGTAAAGTCTGCGTAGCCTACGATAGCATGGGGCCAGCCATGTTCATTGGCGATCGACTGAACCCATGCTACTTCGTTTTCATACTGTTCAGCTGCCCAGTTTGCTTGAACGTAGACTGACTGTGCAATGCCCGTTGCTTGAATGTCGTCCAGATAGTTTTCGATGGAATAATCGCAGCGAATTGAACGGTATCGCCCAAATATTCTTGGTTGTTCAGGTCCAATCAGCCATGGTAAATCGCTTTGGCGCCAGATATGATGATGTGCGTCGATCATGCCGATGTCCTTAAATTTAGGAACGCGTCAGCGATGTCTGAAGCTGAACTGCCATTGCCCAAATCATCAATGTAGGGCATTGACGCTGACAGCGCAGAAGTTTCTGGGACAAAACCGTCATTCTGAGCAAGCGGAGTCAACCACGAAAGGTGCCACGCGATTAAGGACAGGCGCTGCAGCCCGTTGATCATCATTTCAGGATCACCTCGTTCAAGACCGTCGGAAATGATTACGACAATCGCACCTCGCGCCAGTCCAACGAATCGCGGCATGTTCAAAAAAGCCTGCAGTCCTTCTCCGATTCGAGTGCCGCCATCTATGTCAGAAACGATCGCTCCAACTCGTTGTAGTGACAGTTCGGTGTTTTTGATTCGTAACGCGGACGTAATTCGAGTCAGTCGGGTACCTAGTGAAAACACTTCCGCACGCTCTGCGAGACTAACGAGCGAGTGTGCGAATCGCATTGTTGCATCGGTTCCTTCTTTCATTGAGCCTGACACATCAATCATCAGGACAATCTTTCTCGGCTGCAGTTTCCTTGACTTGAGCACGAGATTGATCATCTCGCCGTCCAATCGCATCGCGGCGCGAAGCGTTTTTCTTGCATCCAGAGAGTTTCCGCGCCGTGAAGTGACAAATCGACAAGATGATCGTTTCGGAAGCCGCTGCGGCGCCAGGCGTTTAAAACGCTGCAGGTACAGGTCACTCAAATCGATTAGTTCCCGATGTCGAAGAGTTTCCAGCTCAGTGGCAGCTTGTCCGGATTCTTCTGATTCTTCGGCTTCGAGCAGCTCAGGTTCCTGTCCGCGATCTTCATGCGCTTCGAAGTCTTTTTCTTCATCAAAGGTCGCTGGCAAGGTGATTTCCATACCTAGAAAGTGAGCGCGAAACAATTCGTCGAACTGCGGCTCGCGATCTTTGGGGATCGTGAATAAAGCAATTGCTGCCCGTCGAATGTCTTCTATGTTTCGAGGTCCGAGCAGCCGAATGGATTTAAGAAATCCAATGATCTGGTCTGAAGCAACGAAAAAGCCGTTGTCCCTGAGCAATGCAGCGAACGAAATAAAGGATTGAATTTCAACGGGTGCGTTCATGCAGCCTCTGAAGGCAGCAGCGAATCGAAACGAGACTCCAAATACGCAAAATCGTCTTGGTCTTTGAGTGCGACTCCGATCGCTCGTCTAAAAGCTCGCGGCCAACTGTTTCCCTGACTTGCGAGCAGGGTGGCCGCCTCCGCCCATTCGACGGTCTCCGACACTCCCGGAGGCTTTGTTAAGGGTTCGGCGCGCATCCGATTTACAGATTCGACAACCGCTCGAGCGGTTTCATGCGCAACGCTGCTTGCGCGCGTCATTACGATTCGAGCCTCAATCTCCGGAGTCGGGTAATCTATCCAGTGATATACGCAGCGGCGGCGTAAGGCTTCATGCAATTCTCTGGTGCGGTTGGATGTAAGCACAACGACCGGATGCTCGTACGAGTGTATGGTTCCTGTTTCAGGAATTGAAATTGAAAAATCAGACAAATATTCAAGCAGAAACGCTTCAAATTCATGGTCGGAGCGGTCGATTTCGTCAATCAGCAGCAAATTGTTCAAAGGTTCTAAAAGAGATTCGAGAAGTGGACGTTTTAGCAGGAAACTATCCGCGTAGATGTTCACGTACTGATCGCCAGCCTGCCGGATTGCGAGCATCTGACGGGGAAAGTTCCACTCATATAAGGCGGCTGACGCGTCAATGCCTTCGTAACATTGCAGTCGGATTACGTTTCGGGCCAGAACCGCTCCGATCGATTTGGCCGCTTCGGTCTTCCCCACACCGGGAACTCCTTCCAGCAGCAATGGCTTTTGAAGTGCCAATGCGAGATAGGCGGCTGTGGCGAGTTCCTCGCTGGCAAGGTACTGAGCGCCTTCCAGCGCATGACGAAGTTCATCAGGAGATCGAATTCCTACAATCTCAGAACGAACAGACATTTTAATTTGCAGCCTAAATTAATTGAAAGTTGCGGCCGTGATGACGCAGGCTGTCACCTCGGTCTACCTTGTGGTCGGGCACCTCCATTTTCTCTGATGCCTCGCAATACTCTTTCTGGCGTGATTGGAAGTGTATCGCATCGTACCCCCACTGCATTGAATACGGCATTCGCAACAGCTGGCAGCACCGGATTCGCACACATCTCACCCGGACCCTTTCCGCCATACGGCGCATCTTCGGCAGGGCGTTCCAATATCGCGATGTTGTGCTGTGCGATATCACCGGGCCCCGGCATAACATACGAATTGAAATCGATTGGCAGGTGCTCTCGTTCAGGATAACGAGGCTCGGTTGTCTCGTACAAGGCGTGAGACAGTCCCATCCAGGCGCCGCCGACCAATTGCTGTTCCACGAGTTTAGGATTCAACGCTCGACCGACTTCATATGCAGAATTAATTTCAAGCACCGTTACTTCCCCGGTTTCGTCATCAACTTCCAAGTCCACAACCAAAGCGGCGTGAGCAAAACATGTTACCGGAGACATTTCTCCGGTTTCCGAATCGGCGTTCGAAGGCGGAACCAAAAAGATTCCTCTGCCAGCTAGTGTTCTTCCTTGACGAAACTGTGCCGCAATCGACGTATCTGCAACGCTGATGGATTTATGCGGCGCCCCTTTTACGTGAATGTTGCCTCTGCCGTCCAGCTGCAGATCACCTGCGTCAACTTCCAATTCTTCTGCAGCGGCTTCCAATAACTGCGAGCGCGCTTCAGTGGCAGCGCGAATGACGGCGTTGCCTACTCGATGGGTGCCTCTTGAAGCGAAACTCCCCATGCAATGCGGGCCGGTATCGCTATCTGCTGTGTCTACGTAGACATCGGAGATCGGAACTCCCAAAGCTTCAGCCGCAATTTGGCGGGTAACAGATTTCATTCCCTGTCCCAAATCGATGGATGAAAGCGTAACCATGAATTTTCCGTCTGGAGTGGCATGAACCAACGCCTGGGATGGGTCGCCTCCCAAGTTCATTCCGATCGGGTAATTTATGCAGGCAAAGCCGCGTCCTTTATGTATCGTCATGTCATCGCCTCCGAGTGCCCGATATGAACCGAGTGGACCTGCGTCGTCGTGAACGAGTTGCGGGGCTGTTTCGTTCCGACGTTTTGACTTCTGACCGCTGGCTCGGGCCCGTCTTGGAATAAGGAGGAATCCGTGGCGGCGGAGCAGGCGGCAGGTTTGCTTTTTCGCTGATGCGCAGTGAATCCGAGCGCAATCCCTCCATTTCCGGATGCTGTGCCGGTGCGGCTTTCACTTCCTCTCCGTTCACTGTGCCCGCGGGTATTCGAGATCTTCTCCCAGTTCCCGAAAGCGGTTCGGACGGCATGATTTTTTGTCTTCGCTCTCCGATCATTCCTTCTTCATCGATTTCCGTTTCTGGAATTTCGGCTCGTCTGCCACCGCCGCCAGTCAAGCTCGACTGTCGCCTCGCTTCGTAGCTCAGGCGCCAGTTGGCCTTGTCTGCCGCAACTTGACAACACTCGATCAACGCGGTGTTTTTCGCGATTCGTCGATGGGCTTTCATATCACCATCGCGATATGCGTTCAAAATTCGAAGCTCGATTGGATCCATGCCCACTGCTGTTGCTACGCGGTCCATCTGACATTCAATTGCAAAATCAACTCCGGTGATGCCAAAGCCGCGCATTGCCGTCGCTGGCGTTCGATTAGTGAAAACGCAAAACACATTCGAGGCTACATTGGGAATCGTGTAAGGACCAGGCAGATGACCGGTGCTTTTTACTACGGCATATGATGAAAGCCGCGTGTAGGCTCCTGAATCAAAGTACCCGGTAAATCGCCGTGCAATGATTCGTCCATTTCGGTCGACCGCGTCTTTGATGTCCCAAAGCTCCGCTCCTCTTGGAGCGCCAACCTGCATTTCTTCAGAACGGTCCCACATGAATTTCACCGGTCTTCCCGTCAGCATGGCACCCAATACGGACATGGGCTCAACAATGCTGTCGACTTTTCCGCCAAATCCGCCTCCAACGGTTCCGCCGATGAAGTGAAGCCTTGCGCTGGGCAGGTCAAGAAGTTTCGATGTCGTAGCCAATGAAAAGAACAAGGCCTGCGTGGAAGTATGACAGACGTATCTGTCGTTCGTTTCCGGGGCTGCGATGGCTCCGCAAGTTTCCATCGGAGCCTGCTCTATGGGTGACATCTGGTATCTGCCTTCGACGATCAGTTCGGCATCTGCGAAGGCTTTGTTTACGTCACCGAAGCGCAGCTTTTGGTGATCGTACTTGTCGTAATATTCGAAGGTGTTGTTGGGATAAATTTCGTTAACGACCGGTGCGTCGGGCTGCAGGGCCTCTTCCACATTCAGCACGTGCGGAAGCGGTTCCCAATCTACTTCAACAGCATCGACAGCCGCTCGGGCCTGCCGTTCCGTATCAGCGATTATCGCAAGAATGGGTTCGCCCTTGTAGCTCACTTTTTTCGGTGTCAAAAGAGCTTCGTCGTTTTTGCCAAATCCAATCAGCGACAGCAGTGTGTTGAGATTGACTGGAACGTCTTTTGGCGGCACGATCCTGCGCACTCCTTGCATGCTTTCTGCCGAACGCGTATCGACGGCTCGAATTCTGGCATGATGATGAGGAGAGCGCACACAGCGCATGTGCAATAATCCATCGAACAAATGATCGTCATAGAATTTCGATCGTCCAGTGACATGACCTAGGATGTCCTGACGAATCGTGGGGCGACCAATTTCATTAAAATCGTCTTTTCGCTCATCAGCGAACAGCGCTTTTCTAAATTCAACAGTGCTCAATTCAAATATGCTCCACGCATTCGAGTGCTGGCTTCGATGATTGCAGCAATAATCGGATCGTAACCTGTGCAGCGGCACAGATTGCCGGAAATCGCTTCGATAACCTCGTCTCGAGTCGGACGAGGGTTGCTGTCAAGCAGCGCTCTGGCAGCCATGAGCATGCCCGGTGTGCAGTAGCCACACTGAGCTGCGAAGTTTTCAATAAATGCGACTTGCAGCGGATGCAGGTCAGCCCCGCTTGAAAGTCCAGCCGCCGTTTCCACCTGTTTGCCCTTGACCGCCTGCGCCAATGTGATGCAGGCCAAATACGGCGAACCGTCAATGAGAACCGTGCAGGTGCCACAAGTCCCCTGCCCACAGCCGTACTTGGGCGACAGGTCTCCCACACTGCGTCTTAATACATCAAGAAGATTCTGCCCGCCGTCGACAAACACTGCGGTTTCAGCACCGTTTAGATGAAAGATTACTGGAAACTTGGCCACCTTGATCTCAACGTTCTTTGAGTAATCGCTGCAGGTGAACTCGTGCGACCTCGTTGCGATACCACGCCGAAGCCAATGCATCGTCCTGGGGCTGCAGCTCGTTCGCGACTACATTGGCTGCACTTGCAATACTTGCTTGATCAAGCATTGAATTTTCAAGCGCTTTTTCTGCTTCTTTCGCTCTCAGAGGAGTTTTTCCCATAGTGCCGAATGCAATTCTCGCATTGTCGATTCGTCCCGCCCGCCGTGGCAAAACTACGGCGATTGACATGATTGATACGCCTTTTGGCTTGATTCGAGTGACTTTTTTGAATCGAAATGCATTCCTTTGGGGAATTTTGAATTGAACGGAAACGACGATTTGCGCTGGAGTCAACGTACGTGACGAAAAAAATCTTTCCATTTTTTCACTGTTGCCCGACGCGTACTTGATTTCTGCATCCAGCGCAAGAAGTGCGGCGGCAAAATCTCCATACGGCGAAGGTGCGAACAGATTGCCACCGATGGTTGCCATATTTCTGATGGCCGGGCCGCCGACAGCTCGGGCAACCGGTGCTAGAAACGCAAGATCCCGATGACTGATGACGGCCGACATCGTGACTCCGGCCCCAATGACCACAGAATTCTGCCGGATCTCTATTCTCTGCAAAGCAGGATCATTGCTACGGACGATCCGATCAAAACTTTGATCTCCGTAATTGATGTCGCGCATGATGAGCGTTCCGCCGCCGAAATATCTGCTGCGATGATCCAAGGCCGAGTTCGCTGCCGCGACACTGTCGAATGTTTCTACCGTAATCATGTTTCGCTGCCGAGTCCCATATGATTTCGAACGGCTTCGAATCCAGCCTGATAAATGTCATTTCCTACCAAGTCTGCAAGTGCCTGATCCTGTCCAGCGGGAACATCAAACTGACTTTCCCATTCCCAGAAAGTCATATCTCCGTCGGTGACCGGAGCCAGACGTACGTGAGCAACATAGTTGAATAAAGGCACGGGAGTGTCCAGCAGGCAATAACTGAAAGTCTGTTCGAGATCTGACAGCGCCAGCAGCTGTTCGCGCAGAACACTTCCGTCTTTCAGCCTGAAATTCCGAACACAGCCGACTTCGTCCGAATTTCGATGCCGTTCGACAAAACTCTTTGCAACCACAGGATGCCAGCGATCATGTCCGTTAAAGTCGCGAATGACGGCCCAGACATCTTCGATCGGTGCGTCTAGAACAGTGCTTCGTCGAACCCTAACCATAACTATCTGCCGAAGTGTCTCTTGAGAGCATCGAATCCTGTCTGAAATACGTCACCGGCGATTCCATTCACCAATTCATTTTCGTTCTCAGGATCACAGATGAACTCTGCTGACCACTCAATGAAGCATCGGGCTCCATCTGTTATGGGCGTCAATCGCAAGGTGGCTACGTACTCTTCCAACGGCATTGGACTTTCTAAAATCTCGTACGTACAGTACAGATCATAGTCGGATAATCCAAGCAGCTTTTCACGAATCAATTCCCCGTTCTGCAGGTGAAAACTGCGTATGCATCCGACTTTATCGGACGGCAGAGCATCCTCAATTCGACTGTCGCGAATTCTCGGATGCCAGTTCGGCAGGCCGTTGAAGTCGCGCACTCTTTCCCATACCTTTTCAGCGGGTGCTCCGATAACAGAGGAAACATAAACTCGAGCCATTTGCTATTCATCTCCTTCCGAAGTCGAGCTTTCATCATTCGAAGTCTCTTCAGACTGTTCTGTTTTTTCGCTCATCTGCCGGCTTCGTTGAAGCTGGGCCTGGACGCGGCTTAGATCAGACGCTTCCCGCAGCAGGCCTTGTTTTGATATGTTGGATCCATCAATTCCAATATCTGACAGCAGACTGTCCACCATGGGCGCCTGAACGCGATACCTCAAGGCTGAGTTGATCACTTCATCCGTCGGGCTCGTGGGACCAGAAGATGAGGTGTCAGAAGATCCTCTCCCAGCACCGCTGGCTCCGTCTCCACCTAAGTGCACAATCTTGATATCGTTGATTCTTTCCAGAGGCTTGACGGAAGCGGCCACTATTCCTTCTACATACTCCAACAGTTTGCGTCTGAACAACGAATGGCGAGCTTCATCAGTCAAAATGTTTTCAGCCTCATTGATAAGTTTTCGAGCTTCTGCTTCAACAGTCGCTCTGATTCGTTCGGCCTCGGCTGCAATGCGTTTTTCTTCCGCCTCTTTCTGCGCTAGAGCAACGTCGATGGACCTGCGGCGATTCACTTCTTGTGTTTCCCGCGCAGTCTGCACCTTTTCAGCAACTTCAGCTGCCTTCGCTCGCGCGAGATCCGCTTTTACGGCCGCGGCACTTTCGTCCAGCGACTTGGTAAACAGGGCTATGGCTTTTTCCATAGCGGCTTCCTCGACTTGATGTTCATGGCTGATTTCAAGCTTTCGGCGAGTTGTTCGATGTTCGATTCTCGAATCGTCCAAACCTATTTCGGACAGAATTCGAGCGCGTTCGATTTGCTCATCGCTCTCGATTTTGGCTTGTCGCACTGATCGACTACGAGCAATATCGAGCTGTTCCAGCGCTTTTTGCCGTTCGACTCCTGCCGCATCCAACGCTTCCTGTCTTGCAATTTCACGCTCGCGAACTTCCTGTTCAAATGCAATTCGTTCTTTTGCGATTTTCTTCTCTTTTGCAATTTGAGCGGCTTCCAGCGCTTCGGCTTTGCTGATTTCAGCGGCCTCAATATTCAGTTCACGCGTTACATCGCGGGCTCGCGTGACTTCATCTTTACCAATCTGTTCGACTTCCACTGCTCGTTCTTGAGCGATCCGGGCCAATTCGATCAATTCACTCGATGTGATTTCCGCCCGTTGCAAGGCCTGCTGCTGTTTGATTTCCAGTTCCCGAGTTTTCTGTTCAGACAATATTCGTTCTTCATTCAGCGCTCGGTCTTGTTCGATTCTTAGCTTTTCGGCTTGTTCGCGAGCTGCAATTTCAGCTTCTTCTACTGCAAGATCGCGGGCGGTTTCGCGTTCTCTTGTGGCTTGTTCGTACTCAATACGCGCCTGTGCAATGATTTGTTCCTGAGCGATCCGCGCCTGTTCCACCTGAATTTTTGTCTCAATTTCAGCTTTGGCAATCCTTTGCTGACTGCCGATTTCGCGTCGGCGAATTTCACTTTCAGATGTGATTTTGGCCTGAGCGATCTGATTTTCGTTGGAAATGCGCGTCGTTTCGATCGTTTCTCGAGACTGCAGTATTGCCATTTCCGCTTCCTTTTCTCGTTCTGAGCGTTCACTTGCCAACTCGGCTCTTTGCTGCGCACGCTGAAATTCAATCTCCTTTTCCTGTTCAAGTCTTGCCTGCTCGGACTGTTTTTCGATCTCCAGCGACTGTATTTCCGCTTCTAGATTGCGCTCTCGTATTCTGATCATCGTGTCTTGCTCGATCTCATTTCGGAGTCTGCGTTTGTCTTCAATGACTTGAATCACTGATGTCAGACCTACGGCATCAAATCGGTTTGAAGGATTGAAATATTCAATATCTGTCTGATCTACGTCGGTGATTGACACGCTCTCCAGCTCCAGGCCGTTTTTGTCCAGACCCTGCTGTGCAGCTGCCTTGACGCGCTCCACATAGACGTTTCGATTTTCATGCAGTTCTTCCATCGTCATGGCTGACGCTACCGTTCGCAATGCAGACACGAATTTACCTTCAAGCAAAGCGTGTATCCGTTCGGGCTCGAGTGTCCTTCTGCCGAGTGTGGAAGCAGCGAGACTCAGCGCTTCCTTGGTTTGGCGCACGCGGATATAAAATACCGCGTCTACATCAATGCGCATCCGATCTCTGGTAATGAGTGCGTCTTCTCGCTCCCTGGTAACTGTCAGTTGCAGGGAGTTCATGTTTACGGGAGTGATGTCGTGAATAATCGGCCAAACGAATGCGCCGCCGTCAATCACTACTTTTTCACCTAGAAACCCAGTTCGCACAAAAGCGACTTCCTTGGTCGAGCGTCGATACAGCCAGTGCATTATCCAATAAAGGATGAAGACGACTATGACAGCGAAAATCAGCCATAGAATCAGTTGTCCAATTAATTCCCCGGTCATTTCAATTTCCCTTTTCTTTTCACTCTCTGTTCTGACTGAGCATTGTAAACTCTCTGGTTCGCTGCGTCAGTGCAACTTCCGTTGGCAGTCTTTCCATTGAAGATGCGCCATAAAATCCGTCGCATGTCGCACTGTGTTTCAGCACATACCCAGCGTCGTCAGGCATTGCTACAGGTCCCCCATGCACCAGAATGATCGTCTCTGGATTTATCTCACGGGCAGCTTCGCCCCATTCGCTGACCAGACCGGGGCAGTCTTCAAGCGTGAGCGCAGTTTCAGCGCCAATGGCACCGCCGGTGGTCAGCCCGAGATGACAGACAATAATATCCGCCCCTGCCGAGGCCATCCTGCGCGCATCGTCAGCGCAAAACACATAAGGCGTCGTTAACATGTTTTTTCCGTGCGCCAGTGCGATCATGTCCACCTCGCTTTGAAAGGACATCCCTGTTTCCTCCAGGCAGGCGCGGAACGTTCCGTCAATCAGTCCGACGGTTGGAAAATTCTGAACACCCGCGAAGCCTGCAGCTTTCACATCGTCGAGAAAACTGTCCATGATTCGGAATGGGTCGGTTGCGCAGACACCTGCAAGCACAGGAACGCTTTTCACTACGGGCAAAACTTCGCTTGCCATATCCATCACGATTGCGTTCGCATCTCCATATGGCATAAGCCCCGCGAGACTGCCGCGGCCCGCCATTCTATATCGGCCGGAATTGTAAATTACGATTAAATCAATGCCTCCGGCTTCCTCACATTTGGCCGACAGGCCAGTTCCTGCCCCACCGCCGATAATCGGCTGTCCAGCAGCGAGCTTTGACTTGAGTCCGTCCAAAATTTCTTCACGTTCAAGCATAAATTAATGGAACCTCCTGGAGTTTGGCACTGGAAGAGCATGCAGATTTCGAAAAGTTTGCACCACTAAATCTGCAAACTGAGTGTCGTTGACGTTGTATGTTGTTCGTATCAGTTTCCGTAATTCGGACTGTCTCACCGTGTCTTCGAGCGCTCGAAACAGTGCTTGATCGGCTACTGGGTCCCAAAACTGCCTGTCAGGGCTGTCAAGCTGGGAAACGCCGCCTTCTGGCAGAAAGAAACGTACGGGTCCGGTCATTTCGTTTAGTTTCTGTCCGATCCAGCGCCCGATCGCGCTGTTTTCTTCCGCAGTTGTCCGCATCAGGGTGATCTGCGGGTTATGTTCATATAGATTGCGATTTCGATATTGTTCGGGCACGGTGTCCAGTGATCCAAAATTAACCATATCCAACGCGCCGCATGAACCGATATACGGCAGCCCGGCCCTCACCGATGCGCCCAATCGATCTTCATCTGCTGGAAAAATCCCGCCTGCGATCATGTCACAGACTTCAGTCGTAGTAATATCAATGATTGCGTTCAATTTTCCAGAATCCATGAGACTCTCCATGCAGCGCCCACCAGTGCCCGTCGCGTGAAAAACAAGACAGTCGTAATCATCCTGCAGTGACGCGCAGATCTGCTGTACGCATGGTGTAGTGACACCAAACATGGTAATTCCAACGGTAGGACGCTGCACGCCTTCCGCCGTCGATTTTTTTCGATTGCCAACCATTCCTGCCAATGCCCATGCAGCGTTCGAAAACACTTCTTTCGTAATCGAGTTGATGCCTTGGACATCAGCAACGGAGTGAAACATGAGCATGTCAGAAGCGCCCACATATTGAGAAACATCCCCACTGGCCACGGTCGAAACCATTACCTTCGGCACACCCATCGAAAGGGTGCGCATTCCGGGTGCGATCAGCGCTGTTCCGCCAGATCCTCCTATGCCAATCATGCCCACAATATTTTGCTGATGCCGCACCCAGCGTTCAAACGCCAGAGTCATGCCGGCAACCGCGGTTCCGCGGTCATTGGTAAAAACTCCGGAATAGCCTCTTGGATGAAAGCCAGCGACTGCCGATGGCGTAACGTCCGCAGTGGAAGGGCTGCCGCTCGTGGAAACATCAACGATGCGAACCGAATGTCCTTGGGCGCGAATGACGTCTCGTATGAAGATGATTTCTTCCCGTTTTGTATCGAGTGTTCCAGCAACAAAGATGGTTTTGCCAACAGGCCGAGTTCGAGCGATTTTCGACTGTGAGCCAATGTTCAGCGAAGATTCGATTTGTGTGCTGGTTCGAGCCGAACGTTCGATCACTTGTACGGGAACGGGACGAGACCAGCGAGAGGGAGTTTTTGGATTGGAAACATAAATTCGAACGATTCCTCGACTTGCTTTCTCCGGTGCAGTTCTGTGGTCTTCCATCTGTTCGCCGACCGCGTCTTCGGCATGGCGTCCGACCCCCAATAAAGTCTGTTGGAGAGATCTGTCGCCTGCAAGTGTGGCTGAATCCATGATTCGGTTGATTCGTCCGTTGACCATGATGGCGACCTGTTTCGAAATTGTACAGGCAACTCCTATATTCTGTTCGATTACGAGAATGCCAACCTCACTGTCACTTTCAAGCTGCACCAGAATTTCTGTTACCTGGCGAACAATCATCGGCGCCAGTCCCTCGGTCGGTTCATCCATCACCAGCAGCTTGGGATTCAGCAATAGCGCCCTGCCAATCGCGAGCATCTGCTGTTCACCCCCGGAAAGATGTCGGCCCAGATGGGAGCGTCGATCAGCTAATCTGGGGAATGTGGAGTACACCCGATCAATGTTCCATGCCGCATCTGCTTTCGCAACAATACGAAAATGCTCATCCACCGTTAACGATGGCCAAATTCTTCGACCTTGCGGCACGTAACCCACCCCCAAGCGAGCAATTTCAGAAGATGGAAGACCGACTAAATTACGTCCATTAAAATGAACGGATCCAGAACTGACTGGCACCAAACCCATAATCGCATTGCAAAGCGTCGTTTTGCCCATGCCATTTCGTCCGACAACGGACAGCGCTTCGTGCTGAAGCGTCAGATTTACGCCTTGCAGCGCATGACTGTGACCATAGAGAACATTCAGGTCCTGAACAGTCAGCACGCCCGAATTTGGCTCAGCCATCGCTTTCTCCCAAGTACAGAGACTGAACCTCTGGGTCGCTTTCTATTTCAGCTGGTTTGCCTTCCTTGAAAATCCGGCCGTTATGCATCATGGTCACATATTCAGACACCTGCAGCGCAACATCCATGTCGTGTTCGATAATGATGTAGCCAATGTGAGAGGGAAGTTCGCTGAGTATTTGAATCAAATCGCGCCGTTCCGTCGGCGAAAGTCCGGCGGCAGGTTCGTCAAGCAAAATAAGCCGCGGCGCACCTGCCATCGCCATTGCAATTTCCAGCTGCCGCTGCTGTCCGTATGACAGTTCCGACACGCGCGTATCAGCAACCGACTCCAAATGCACCAAGCGGACCAACGCATTGGCGCTTTCCGTGATAGATTCATTGCTTTTTGATCGAAGCAATGAAAATCGACGACGCAGAACACCCTGACATGCCAAATAAACATTGTCAAAAACTGTCAGACCGGTCAGTAACAATGAAATTTGATAGGTTCTTCGAAGACCTCGCCGAATTCGTTCGTGAGTTGGAAAGCTGGTGATGTCTTCGCCATAAAATCGGATTGATCCCGTCGATGGAAAGTAATCACCGGAAATGCAGTTGAACAGTGTTGTTTTCCCGGCTCCGTTGGAACCGAGCACTGCCCGTCGTTCACCCGGCCTTAACGTGATGTTGATGTCGTCAAGCGCCATCAGCGCACCAAAAGTACGAGACAGGCCGCGCAGCTCCAGCGCATTGGCGGTCCCAGTTACGGACAGACGATCAGTAAAGGTGTCTTTCGGTTTCATGGGCTGCTTGGTTTTCCGACTGTGAACGGCATTTTCTTTCGAACCGTCTGCCATTTGTCCCACAGGCCGATCATGCCGTCCCGGGACCAGAAAACCATGACTAAAAAGCCAAGACCGATCAATAAATTGAATCTTTCACTGCCCAATCCCAATACTTCAAGGACATCGATTGCGAAAGTTTTGAGCAGCACATAGATAAAAGCGCCCACAAACGGGCCGACCGGATGGCGCAGTCCGCCAATCACAGCGATTACCAGGATGTCGATAACCGGACCGATTCCGACTGTGCCAGGAGAAATCTGGCTGGACTGCCACGTCAAGAAGATGCCGCCCATTGCAGCCGGAACCGCGGCAAAGGTATAGGCAAAAACCCGATGCAGCGTTACATCAAACCCCAGCGCAGCCATTCGGCGTGCATTGTCTCGTATGCCTTGCAGTGCCAGGCCCATTGGGGCGCGCGATACGTACAGCACGGCGAAATACCAAAATGCAGCCCAGAATAAAGTCAGATAGTAAAAGGCAGTCGGATGCCGCCAGTCAATGCCAAATAGTGGAGGCGGCAAAACTCCGTTGAATCCGGAAAAACCGTTGAATACGACGTAATTTTGGCGCACGAAATAAAAGAATCCAGAGGCAATCGCCAAGGTGATCATGATGGTGTAGATTCCTCTTGTGCGAACCGCAAGCCAGCCTGTCACTGTGGCGAACAGGGCAGCGATGAATATGGCAAGTGGGATGCTCACGTACCAGGGCCAGCCCTGACTGATGCTTGTTATCGAGCTGTCTCCACAGATCGCGACTACATAGCCCGCGATGCCCGCGATGGTCATCTGAGCCAGACTGACCATGCCGCCATAACCGCCCAGGAACATCAGGCTCAAGGCGATCATGCCGAGTATGAATGTCCAGCCAAAGATTTGGTAAAGCGCAAAGTCACTGGCGAATGTTGGCATGATCAGCAATAAGCCGCCAACGTACCAATAAGCGGCGGGCACCTTTGAATGCCAGGCATGCCACCAAGGTCGCTCTCGCTGTAAGTTGGACGCAGCCACGGTTTACTTTTTACCCAATAATCCTTGCGGGCGAAACGCCAGCACCAGCACCATGATCAGAAACGTAAAAACAACAGAATACGTCGGAAAGTAAACTGAGCCGAACTGTTCAGCCGAACCGATCAAAAGCGCTCCCAGCGCCGCACCGGGAATCGAGCCCATTCCTCCCACAATGACAACCACCAGCGAAGCAAGCAGAAATCGTATGTCTTCTCCGGGCGCCAAGGACTGAAACGTTCCTCCGACTACGCCGGCAATTCCTGCCAGCCCAGCTCCCAAGGCGAAAACCGCCACAAATACAAGGTGAACGGGGGCGCCTGAAGCCGACAGCATTTCACGATCATCAACGCCTGCCCGAATCAGCATTCCGATTTTGGTTCGATTGAGCATCAGCCACATCAGTACGCCGACTGTGACCGATGCGGCGAAAATTACGATCCGCACCAAAGGGTATTTGAGAAATATCAAGTCTCCAGTAGAACGCTTGACCCCGGTAACAAAAAACGTTTCCATGGGGCCAGACAGCCATTTCGGCGGATGAATGTTGTAGAAGTCCCCGCCGACTGCCCACAGCATCAGGTCGGCGAGAACGATTGAAATGCCAATTGTGACCAGAGTCTGACGTAATTCTTCTCCTTCCATCCGCCTGAACACGAACATCTGCAGGAGAATTCCGATACAGCCGACCAGGATGAAAACGACTGGAAACGCCAGCAGCCAGTAACCGGTCCAGTCTACAAAGAAGTAGCCGATATAGCCGCCTAACAGATAGAGCGTGCCATGCGCTAGGTTGACATTGCGCATCAGTCCGAAGATAAGCGTGAAGCCACTCGCGACCAAGAAGTACAGACCGCCGAGCGTGATTCCGTTGAAAAGTGCGTTTAGGAAAACTTTTTTCTTGCCAACCAACGAGATGAGCCAACTCGGCCATATTGCGAAGATCAGATAAAGCAGGATCGCCACGACTATGACGTAGACGGCTACCTGCCATGGATGGCGTTCAACGTAGTTTTTCAATTTACGCCTTTAGGTTTACCTATCTGCGATACAGGCGGCTGTTATGGCTAGGAACCTGTTTGCTGCATTTGCATTGCGAAGCAGCCGCGGCAGTCAAGAGTCCGCTTGCATAGATAAATGATACACTTGCTTGAAGGCTGTCTGACAGCGGAGAGTCATCGAGCGCTTAGGACGGCGCTCGATGACTGCTCGTTTTCAAGCATTTGACCTGATCAGTTGTAGGAACTCTTACACTCGGGCACTTCACGACCTGGCAGACCGATTTTCGCGAATGCTTCAGGATCGATACCCAGAGTTTGGTTGACGTTTTCCTTTATGGTCACGAGTTGAGTGGCGAGGTTGCCATCTTCAAGTTCAACGACTTCCGATACGAAGTTTGTTCCAACCGCCTGGCGATTGCCATCCAACTTGATCTTTCCATTGGGTGCGTCAAGCTCCAAGTTTGTCAGGCACGAACGAAATGCAGCCTGTCCGTCGGAAAGGTCGCCCCCAACCTGATCGACACACTGCAGCATGGCGCTGGTTGCGTTGTAATAACCCGTTGCCAAGAGCGAAGGACTCGGAAAACGCTGATCAGGTGGAAATGTATCCTGATAGGCCTTGACGAATGCCTGCCATTTGGCATCATCCCAAGTATCGGCCTGAGGCCCTGAAGACGGAACTCCGATCAGCGCTTCCTTTGCGCTTCCTTTGGAACTGAGCACTGTGCCGTCGACCATGATCGTTCCACCAACTAGATTTGCGTCACCGCCAGCCTGCTGATATTGATTGAGGAAGTTAACGGCGTCGCCTCCACCCAATCCGAGGTAGATGGCGTCAACGTCGTCTGGAAGCGCTGCGATGATGGAGCCGAAATCCTTCGTACCCAAAGGCACCCACAGTCGTTCGGTGATTTCACCGCCGGCTTGGCAATATTCGAGCACGAGCCCGAAAACCTGGGTGTAGACGAATGAATAATCTTCGCCAATCGTGGCAAGGGTCTTATATCCTTTCTCGTTGTAGATATAGTCTCCCAAACCCGCAGACCACTGTGCGCCATCCATATTAAATCGAAAAAAGTTTTCTGATGGAGTTACGTAAGTTGTTTCCTGAGCCCCGGATATTCCGTTGATAAAGGTTACTTGAGGCTGGGTTTTGGAATAATCGCGCATCGCAATTCCTTCCGAACCGGACAGCGGGCCGATTACGATATCCACCTTATCCTGTTCGACGATTTTGCGTGCAGCTCTGATTGCGCTTTCTGGACTGGCGTCGGTGGGTCCGATAACCAGTTCTATCTGCCGGCCGCCAGCCATACTATTGGCCTGCGCCAGCGCTGTTTTCAAACCGCGAACACCATCCTCGCCCAACACGGTATACGTTCCTTCTAAAGTCGCTAGAACGCCAATTTTTAAGGAATGTCCAGATGAATAGACGGACGAACTGATAAAAAAAGCGATTGCGAATCCCAATAACCTAACAGCGATTTTTGTCATGAATTACCTCCTTTTTTAATGATGGTCTGAAAAACAACGCATCATCAAATTCACAAAATAACTAAAGAATTCAAATTCTGAAATGCCAAGTCGGGCAGCGGCATCAGCACTTCAATTATTTCGCCTGACTCCATCGCTGATGAAAGTTCTCTATCAAGTACCTGATTTGACTGGAATAATTTTGTCTGCGTCTTCCTTCTTTGGCTCTTTCAGTCTGTTTGAATTCATTTTAGAAGTATAACTTAGCTGCATGATGTTGTTCAGCAACTTCTAAAAAACATAGAATGTTTGTTTCAGCACAGAGGCTTTGCAACGAAAGCAGAATGTGATCGTCTGCAGTGCTTCACCTGCGACAGGGGCGGGTCTGCCGAAGGTTCTTTTCATGCCTGTCGGACTGTTTGACGCTGACCAAGGCTGCATTGACTTCGAGCAATCTGCTCACGCGGTAAAAGCGTCCCGCGCAGGCTATCGATTAACCACAATTAAAAGTACTTAACTTCCATGCAGCTGCTGGTCAATTAATCAATTACGTATTGGCAGAACCAAATTTGCCAGATTTCACGCCATGTAAAGTGACCGACACTCCTTCCGGTGCTGGCGGACGCGGAGAACTTTAACAATAGTTCCATTGTCCTTCGTCAGGTGTTCGAGGAACTCGCAATTTGACGATATTGAGGGGGTCAGTTGACCAATTACAAAATACCGCAGGAAAGCTAGACTAGAAGCGGCATCATGGTCGAGATATACCAACCATTGGTCCACAAATTGGTTAAATGCCGAATCTATATTGTGTTAAGTCCGAACTGATGTTGTGCGTATTGGGCAGCTCGCGGCTTTGTTGTAACCACGACGAACAACCAGCTCCCGCACCTACAGATTGAACGAATCGTCTATTTTCGCGGCCGTGCGGACCGCCGAACGCCTCCCCATGCACCGCTAGCACGTAGGTGCTGACGCGCCCTAACTCAATGAAAGAACCCGCGAAGCCACATTCGGCCGGTTGAATCCCAGCAAAACCAGAAACCGTGCATTGTTGGTGATCAGATGCAGGTGCTTCAGCCGCGCAACGCCTTCTCCGACCGAGCTTGAAGGCACTGCCCCGGCCAGCGAAGATAATGTTGTGCCCGCTTAATCGCTTTTTGGATTCAATACGTTTACTTAACCGCAATGCTCTCGCAGTAGATGGCAATCTCGGAAATTTGACGCACCAAATCGCGACTCATTTATTCACTGCAGTAACGCGTGCGGCAAAACTGAAAATTTTAACTATATTCCCGGAGTTAAGGCAAAAAAAAGCGACTGAGCTATTAGGGGATTTACCCTAAGTTGAGACGCTTGGCGACTCACCCCAGACGCTATGCCAAATATAGTTCCAATTGATGAATCAGTCAAGACCTTGACCTTAGTAGCAGCGATTCTCATTATGGAAATTGTTCATTCTAAATGCCGATTCGGGTGTGATGTCAGTTCAGGTCAAATGAAGGCAGCCGCGCACTACCCATTACACACAACATAAATTCGAACTTAACACAAAATAGGTGCGGCGTTTGACCAATTTGTGGGCTAACGGTTGGTATATTTCAACCATAATGCCGGTTCTGATCTAGATTTTTTGCGTAATTTTGTAATCGGTCAACTGAAAACACCCCTCGATTTCGTCAAATTGCGAGTTCCTCGAACATCCGACGAAGGACAATTGAACGATTGTTAAAGTTTTCCGCATCCACCAGCACCGGAAGGAGTGTCGGTCACTTCACATGGCGTGAAATCTGGCATATTTGGTTCTGCCAATACGTAATAGAGTAATGGACCAGCAGCTGCATAAAAGTCAGTTACCAATTTGTGTTCAATGGGTAGCGCGCAGGCATCGAATGCCGCAGACTACACAGCTTCATACAAGCGCTGCGACAGTTTGTTTCGAGTCACTTCGAGCGATGCGAATCAGCGGCAATGCCCTTGTTGATGCAAGTCTGTAAAATCAGGAATTGAGGAGATCAAATGCGTCTCCCCAGCAGTCTGAAACCATGTAGCCAGCAGGAAAGGGATCCGTAGGGTCGATGCCAATCTGATGCAGGCCATGGATCCAGCCTCTGCCTGAAATCGATGGAACTACTGCACATCGCTTGTGGAATTCGGTCGTTCTTAACAGCTTTACCCGGAACTGGCTGTCAATGATCGAGAATGCGCGGAATGATTCTCCGACCTGCACTTTGTTTTTTGCATGCATCAGGGCCATCCTGGCTGAATTGCCAGTACCACAGGGTGATCGATCAATTCGCCCCGGCGGCAGAATGGTTGCTCCTTTCAGACTGCCATCCGCGGTATAGCTGATAAACATCACGTAAGATAGTCCATTGAGAGCCGAATTTTCAGGATGCAGAATGGACAGCTGCTGATTTGCAGCGCGCTGAATTCTAGATCCGGCATCGACCAGCGCACGGGCCGAGTTTGGTTCGATCGCGAGTCCCAACTGAGACGGGTCCACCAGTGCATAAAATATTCCTCCAAAGGCAATGGTCAGCTGTACTGATCCCAATCCTTCGACTTCGATCACTTGATCGATCTGGTCAACATAGCACGGCGTCATTTCAAGCTCCACCCGCTTGCATTTGCCGTTTTCGCATGTGGCCCGCGCCGACACCAGACCGGCGGGAGTGTCAAGAACAACCTGCGTCTCAGGCTCTTTCATGGCAATGATGCCGGTTTCCAGCAGCACCGTAACGAGGCAGATGCTGTTTGAGCCGGACATCGCATGCGCTTTATCTCCCTGCAGCACGATCATTCCGGCGTCTGCTTCCGGACGTGTCGGTGGAAGCAGTAAATTGGTGCTCATCTGGGCATAGCCGCGGGGCTCGCAAACCAGAAAACGCCGAAGTGGATCGCCTTCACTGTTCATATAGGCCAGCTTGTCTGACATCGTATCACCTGGAATATTCATAACCCCACTGGTGACTACGCGCCCGACCTCGCCTTCGGCATGTGCTTCAACCATTGTGACGGATTTAGACCAGCGCATTCTGTACTTCCAGATTGAAATGAGCAGGACGAATAGAACCTTAAATAAAGATAAAATTCATGAGAATGAAATTTTAATACTATTGTACAAATAGCCTATGCCGATAGGAATAATCGATCGCAACTTTTGGAGGATTGGATGAACAGACTGGCTGGAAAAACAGTGTTCATGACCGCTGCTGGTGCAGGGATTGGCCGTGCAAGTGCAGTTGCTATGGCAGAAGAAGGGGCGGCAGTGTATGCCTCTGATATTGATCAGGCATCATTGGATGCTCTAGCGACAGAGCATGACAGGATACGCTGCATCCAACTCGACGTTACCGATGCGGACGCAATCTCGCGGCTGCCGGAAATTGTTCCAACCCCTGACGTGCTGTTCAATTGTTCTGGATATGTGTATCACGGTTCGATCATGGACGGAGATGACGATGTCTGGCATTATTCGTTCGAAATCAATGTGCGAAGCCATGCCAGAGTGATTGCCACCTTTCTGCCTTCCATGATCGAAAATGGCGGTGGTTCGATCATCAATATGGCCAGTGTCGTTTCTGCGTTAACCGGGGCAGCCGACCGGTGCATATATGGCGCGACGAAAGGAGCGGTGCTGGGGCTGACGAAGTCCATTGCGCGGGATTACCTTTCTCAGGGAATTCGGTGTAACGCCGTGTGTCCCGGAACTGTGCTCACACCTTCACTGAAGGAGCGGCTCCGCGCCCGCGGAAACTACGAAAAGGCATACGAAGAAATGTCGAAACGACAGCCAACGGGGGAATTTGCGAAAGCAGAAGACATCGCACCGATCGTGGTTTATTTGGCTTCAGATGAATCGAAAGTGGCGACCGGTCAATTTTATGTCGTCGATGGTGGCTGGACAATCTAACGAAAAGACATGAAAGAGAGAATTGCAATATTTGGAGTGGGTGCGATCGGATTTGGCATGGCCGCCAATCTGCTGAAGGCCGGCTATTTCGTCAGCGTAACTGTTCACCGCAGTTCGGACAGTGTCGATGCACTGCAAAAAATGGGTGCGACCGTCTGTTCGTCAAAATCAGAAGCGGTCAAGGCCTGCGGAATCGTACTTCTGTGCCTGCCGAATTCGCATGAAGTTTCTCTGGTAATGGAAGAAATCTGGCCGGTGCTGACTGACAGGCACCTCGTTGTCGACACGGGGACTTCGTCCGTACAAAAAACCCAAGAACTCTCCCAAGCGCTTGAAAGATGTGGCGTGTCGTTTGTTGAATCTCCAGTTGCTGGAGGCAAGGCTCAGGCGGATGGAGGTGAATTGGGTGCCTTTGTGGGGGCTAGTTCCAAGGCGCTTGAGCGCGTGGCTCCCGTTTTAGAACAGTTCTGCAAATCGGTTGAACACTTCGGGCCGGTTGGAGCAGGCGGGAAAGCCAAATTGATCAGCAATTATCTGGTCTTGAACATGGTTCAATTGATTGTTGAAACTTTCCATGCGGCAGATGTATTGGATATTGATTGGAACCAATTCTATGAAACGATTTCGAAAGGCTCTGGAAATTCAGTTGCGTTACAGCGAATGGTGGGAAGCATTGTTGAACAAAACAACTATTCGGGCTACGTATTTAACGTAAAAAACACCAGAAAAGACCTTGAATACATCTTAGAGCTGAGTCAGAAAGAAGGACTGCAGCACGTTTTGAGAGATGATGCCCTCAGGTGGTTTCAAGCTGCTGATGATCGCGGGTTCGGAGTTTTAATGGTGTCTGAACTGTTACGAAAACAGGTTCGTAACGCTCTATCTGAACTGACAGAATCTGCTAAGGTCTTATCTAAGTGATTTTCATATATTTTGGAAATATGTATTTGAGTGACCAAAAGCATGTAAATCTATTGAACACCTTTTTGATTTGTGTAAATCAATATAGTGCCTGTCCAAAATAGCTAATTTTCAGAATATTTCAAGTGTACTAGATCGGAAATATCAATTCACAAATTTTTCACCCAAGTTCCGCACTATTGGCGCTCAATCAACCATATTAATAATATATTTTAGAAGATATTTTTAATAATTCATTATTTGTAGTATTTACATTCTAATATATTACAAATATTATTGTTTATTAGTAATATCCTTTCTTTTATAACTCTAGTAACTTAATGTTGTTACATGTACAGTGATACAGCACTCCAAACAGCCACTACAATCCTCTATAATTACCCCATTGACAATACACTTTAAGATCATGGTCATCAAACCCGTAGTTTCCTACACCAACAAAAAAGAAAACCCAGATGCGCCTACCTACTGGTCAGGCGTTGAATTTGAAGGCGGAATTGCAACGAAAACGCTGGTAAACGAAACTAAAGAAAATGGCGCGAATTGTTGTTACATGTACAATTCAGTAATTTTCAAAAAAAACATGATATCAATGCTTTAGGAGAATTGTTTTTTGAGTAGTGCGGAACTAGGGTTACTCGGCCGCACCAAAAGCGGTACGAGAGGTGATTATTCCGAAGAAACAACCGGGCAATTGGCGCGCGTTACGCATTCCCTGTTGGTGTGACCGGGTGGTGCAGACATCGGCGATGCTATTTTTATCGCCGATCTTTGAAGCCGACCTGCAATCGGAACAATGTGCTTACCGTCCACAACGCAGTGCGTTGGATGTGTTCATGTTGAACACAGGGCATCATGAAGTGGTAGATGCAAATTTGTCAAATTATTTCGGTGAACTACCGCATGCGGATTTGATGAAAAGCATCGCGCAGGGCGTAAGCGATTGGCGGATGATTTCACTGATCAAGTCATGGCTAGTCATGGCGGTAGAAGAGGACGATGGCAAAGGCGGCAGACGCCGTGTGAACCGCGCAAGGAGGAGCGCAAAGGCATTCCTCAAGGGTGTCCGATTTAGCCATTGTTGAGCAACGTCTACATGCGTCGTTTCATACTCGGTTGGAAACAGTTGGGTTGATGCCCGACGCTTTCGTTTTCACTTTCACCTGTACTTTTTACGACAACCCATTTGATTTCACTTCATCATGTTCAATGTGAAGTTTTATTCACTTCGAACATTCGCACGACGTGGGGATCAGAGCTTCTCTTAAGAAATGATATTGAGGAAGAATGTTAAGTGGTTTAGCAGAAGAAATTGCCATTCTCAAATTCGTTTCCAGAGCTATTTCTTGGTTAATCTTTGTCATTACAATCTCCTTGCTTCAATTTATTATTTATGACATGCAACACAGACTTTCGATTTCCCATATAGATCGTCAATATCCAGCAATTCAATTTCGGGCTTTAATGGATTAACCTGAGTTTTCGACAGCATTCGAGCAAGTCTTTTTTTGTGTTCTTGTTTAATCTGCTCTATTCGCTTCGGTTGCTCCAATTCTTTTAATGACTCCCCTTGACTCCATGTGAACGGCGAGCCATGTTCAACAGCATTCTTTTCATAAGCTTTAGCCTCTTCGAAGGCATCAGGATGTTTTTCTTTAAGTCGCACCCATTCAATTTTCTGTTGAAAGAAACAGAATGTGCATCCACTACGGGTACGCCAAGAATAGTAATTTGGTAGTCCGAGACCGGCTCCAAAAAGTATGTCAAGCACACCCTGTTTGTCAATAAGTTCTTCCTTAAAAGGTAGTTTTACAATAAAGTTTTTATGCTTTGAAGAGTAGCCTTCTCTATATTCTTCATCTGCTCGAATTGCCACATAACTGTAGACTTTAGTCCCTTCTTCAAGCATGGGGCGAACCCAGACTTCAAGAGGGCGGAGCTTTAGCTGTCGTGTGCACCATCTCGACTGGGGTGAAGGAAGAAAGTTATTGAATTGTTTTAACCAGAAATCAAAATCCCGGTCAGGATTGAGATGCAGTATGGGTTGCCCTAAAAATCCCTCTAACAACCCCAAATATTCATAGACTTCAGGAAGTTCTTTGCCGGTATCTGTGAAGAAATATTCTATTTCAAGATTAGGGTGGTGTTGTCGCATGTAAACTGCCAATGCCGCACTATCTTTACCGCCGGACAATCCTAATACATGCTTTTCACGTACTGACATTATTTTCCCCCATTAAAATTTCACCGTCCTGCTCCATTTTTGCTGAACTTTGTATATATTTGGCACTCACTTCGGCTAGTGCCGCTAATACTACATTTCGGTCACTTGCATCTGAGGTTTCTAAAGTCTCGGAAATTCGCTCGACTAGAGAACCAATCGCTGAGCGGTCCGTATCTATGACATCAAACTCTTCATGTATTGGCGTACGCTGTCCTTCCATCCCAACAACTACAGCTATCGCCACTCTTTTCTCCGGTCGCCCTTTTATACGTGTAAATGTCTCGGCTCTCAAGAAATTCTGCGCCATATCTACGATTTCTATTGAGGCGCGATTTACATCCGGGTCCGTCCATTTACGTAGAGGTTTATTGGCGGCAAGGCTAACTATCCCTTCAAATTTTGCATTGCTTCCGTCATATTGCATAAGTCTTCCAATAAAGGCTTCCAAACGAAAATCTCCCGTTAGCCCTTTGACATTCGCTGCCCTTTTTCTCAACTCTGAGAGCGATGGTTCAGTCAAATCTCTAACTCCCAACTCAGCGAGCATGATATCCCTGAGTCGGTAAAGCAAAGAATGATATGCTTGAACTAGCTCTTGCAATCCCTCTTTTACTACGAAAGCAATTCTCTTAATTTCTTCCAAATTTGAGGAGTAAATATCCTCGCTCCCCAACAAAGTGAATATGTCATTGAACAAAAACTGGTTAGGGTCATGAGCTCGCTTAAAGATTTCACGCACCTTCATAGCTTTTGCGGAAAGCTTCATGGTTCGTTTCGTCCATTGAGGTAATTGCTCGTATACTGCAACCAATCCTCGAGCGATGTTGATCGGCTCTAGGTGTTCGAGTTCGCTGTTTTTGTCTAAGTCGCGGACAACCACTGCCAATTCCAAGAGTAAATTGCGCGAGAATTCATCAAGATCCATCCAGCGTAGTTGGATGGTTTTCGCATCTTTCGCCATATACTCAACATCGATCTCATCAAAATTAGAGCGAAAAATTCCTTCTCGATATATTGCTAGGTTATCACTTTGAGACAAAATAAATGCTAGTGACAAGAGGGGCATTAGTCCTTTTTTGATGCCCAGAGGAGGTTGGGTCCAGACATTTTCATGAATTTCTGAGATCGATACAAGTTGATTGTTGTTCTTGAGGTAATCTACGGCTGCTTTCCATGTTGGCAACATCCTACACAAGTCAGATTCACTATTCGGAGGTGTTATAAAACGCCAACCGTCACCAGTTTCGGCATACAAGCCCGTTGCTTCAAGAATTGATGCGTACAACCCGCCTTCGGCCGGATAGCCATTTATACCGAGTCGAGTTTCACCTTCATTGTTGATCATACGTCTTAACAAGGCGTTCTGAGCAGCGATAGCACTACTAGAAGGTTTTGTTCGATTGAGCAGTTCGTTATTCAATTTAGGACATTGGTTAAACGACTTGTCTGCAAGTTCCGATGCTAAATTGTTTAATTCGACCCTGCGATAAGTTCTAGGAGAGTGCTGTTTGCGATACCACAATGCAGAATCAATAGATTTACTTAACTCAGATTCAAGTTGGGTATGCAAATCAGCAATGCGAGCGGAGATCTCACGACGTGCAACAGAGTCACCAGCTAGTTCAACGTAATCATTGCTCACTTTGCTGAAAGCCAAGCGTTCGCGCAGAAAAGTTACAATTTTCCAAGAATGTTCGGAATATCCAACAACATTATTCGAATGAATACTTGATCGAGCGGCATCACGGCAAGCATTCTGAACCAATTTCTTGTTCTCTCGTTCCGTGGGAATAACCAATATAAATTGTCCAATAATTTCACTTTGGGGGGTAAATCGTGATGCAAGCTCTACGACATTGCGAGAAGATGTAATTTTAAAATCTACCCAACGCATTGCTCCAGTTTCGTGGTAATGACGCTTTGCTAGAATCCGTTGTAGTACCCCCCATGTTTCTAGTACGAGTAAATCAATTTCTTTAATTTCATCAAGCGCTTCTCCGACCGCATCATCAATATCAAAGTCACTTCCGGCAAAAATAGCATAAGCGTCCTGAAATTTCTTATAGATGGTGAATGACCATCTACTGAGCTGTGTAAGCCCTTGTGTCAGAGATTTTTCTGTTTGGTCAGGAAAGCACGTCTTAAGAATCTCAATGTTTGGAACTAACCCTGATCGCTGTTTGAACAAGTCAATTACCGCAATTGTTTTGAGTAAATTTACATGGAACGTTTCTGCCTCAATTGTCTCACTACGATCAATGACTTCTGTAGCGAGCGCCCATCTATGACCGTCGGGAGAAGCGAAGATGGAAGGTTCCAGATTTGTTCTTAGATAGTTCCATAGCTTCACTGGGCTATAAATCTCCCCCGGTTTTGCCGAACGTAAGAAATCTTGAAATCCGTGAGGTTCGGAAGAATTGAGAAACCCAAAGATACTTCGTTGATTCTGTCCAAAGCGTCGTCGCGAAATTGGTCCAAGCAAACACGCTACAATAGGGTGAAGTGGCCAACATTTGTCTAGAGTTTTCGCTAAACTATATAAGCTGCTTTCTCGGTTACGTCGTGCCAAACGTGCAACTGTAATCGACCAATTATTTGAATTTTTTCCGATGTGGTCGCTTTCAATTGCACGCGAAATCAAATCTATCTGTTCTTCTCCGAGCATATTTACCGGAAGGTCGATAAATCGGCCTTGAATTTTTATCCACTCATCTCTCAAATCGCGTGTCAGCCAATGAGCGTATTCTTCAATTGCTTGGTGCAACACGCATACAAGTATTAATTTGCCGTTGCTACGCGAAGCAGCTTCTGCAAGCTGTTGAAAGAAATAAATATCCGCTAATTCGTGTGCAGCTGCTTCAAGGAACTTCCCCATTTCATCGACAAATACTACTAAACCGCCATGAGTTTGAAACTTTGTTTTAGCGACTTTCAATAAAGTAGTAACAAGACGATCTTCAGTCCAACCACCACACGGTTGGCGAGTAACAAACCCTTTTTCAATAAGAGATTCTCCAATGACTTTAACGGGGTCATCTCGTCGCCCTACAATTGGTAATACCCGACACCCCTTTGAACCAATAGGAAATGTTGTTTGTAGAATTTTGGCAACTCTATGCCCGAATGTTTTGGCAGCTTGCTGTTTCAACTCAGCTTTGCCATTAAGTAGTGCTGCTAACGCAACAACAAGACTAGATTTTCCACTTCCATAAGGGCCTGTCCAGGTGAACGCTCCTTGTTCAGTTTCTGAAATTTGTCTCGCCATGGATTCCAAGATTTCTCTGGATGACTGCGGACATATAAATCCATCGATTGCATTACGTTCACCCAAATCATTATCGATTCGTATTGACCTTTGAAACCGCCGTGAGACTTTTACACTGTTGGCTAACGTCACTAAAAAGTACTCCTAGTCTGACTTGAGTTACAAATAATCAGATTTGATGAGTTGAAAGGCTTGACCCGATGACAGCCCGAAATCAGGATTTTGGACAACCTGTTTCAATCCCGCTGTCTCATTCCAAGTTAGCCTACTGTCTGTAACTTCATCGATATTGGTTAAACGGTCAATCACATCATTTTCGTCGAGAAGAAAAACACGTCCAGGCGACCCCGGTTCATATGCGATTGACTCAACCGACAGTGCTGTAGAGCTCGAATATTCTCTCCAAAACTCAATAAGAGCATAAACAACCATCTTTCCACTCAATGTGGATTTGGGACCACGTACGAAACTAAACCCATCCCTTTTGTTTATAGGCTTCAATAGACCTAATTCGGTTAGGGGCGATTCTAGAGAATCATCATGTTTTGCTTTTGCCGTACTTGGTTGTACAGCATAGGTTCTAATAAAGCATGCGACATCTTTTTTCAATGTAGAATACGCCACTTGAGGCCAACGTAGCTCCTTGGTAAGATTTTCAAGCCTAGCTATCAGTTGGTCACGTTCAAAAGTAAGGTTTGGATAGTGATTGAAAGCCCAAAACCAAGTTGTCTTTTTTCGCCAAGACGTCGCTAGATTCCAATGAATTAGCCATAAGGAAGTCGGATGTTCGAGATATGGGTCAAGCCCCTGTTCTCCAAACAAGAAATCACCAAACTCTGTTGTTTCGACTCGATTGTCTCTAGAAGATTCTTTGATGACACCTACGACACTTGACCAATGCCGTATTGATGCGACCATGTTCTTTCCAACACCGAAACGCGCGATGGCATCATCTCCCCAACATAAGGTCTTGTTTTTCGAGTTTTGCTTAGTTTCAGATACACGGTCATATGCTTTTTTCAGCCACCCGTAACGAAGCGGAAATGTTTGATGCCCGGAGAACTGAGGGCGAAAATCATGTTGATATAAAGGCCCGCGATTCACGACATGTAATCTCCTGGACGTTTCGTCCAGTTAAAGGCGAAATAGTAGTCTTTTCAGATACAATGAAGGTCTGGAAGTTTCGTCCAGAAGCAATCAGAATCACAAATAGTGTTAGTAATCAGATTTATCTTAACTAATTGATACTAAATGAAAACTGGAAAAGTTTTATATTTTGATCACCAAGCAACAACACCGGTTTGCAAACAAGTCCTGCGCAAAATGAATCCCTATTATAGCGAATTATATGGAAACCCTCATTCCTCGGAGCACATATTGGGTTGGCGTAGTTCGCAGGCAGTTGAGCAAGCAGCTCAACAGGTTGGAAGGCTAATTGGATCTGACGCTGATGAAATAATTTTTACCTCCGGGGCAACAGAGTCCAATAATCTCGCATTATTGGGACTAGTTAAAAACACTGTCGCCAAAGGCTCGAAACGAAACAAGATTCTCGTTAGTTCAATTGAGCATAAATGTGTATTGGCAATTGGACGGGTTTTGCAAGAACAACTCGGTTTTCAGGTTGAAACCCTTTCAGTAGACCGGAAAGGATTTGTATCACTCTCTAGATTAAAGGAATCCCTTGGAGATGACGTGCTTATCGTGTCAATCATGGCCGTGAACAACGAAATTGGATCGATACAGGACATTCAGGCTATAGCTCGAATGGTTCGATCTTTCGGGGCAATCTTTCATTGTGACGCCGCTCAATCTCCTATAGCACTAAAAATGAATGATTTTGCACAAGACACTGACATGCTTAGCCTTTCAGGTCATAAAATGTACGCCCCCAAAGGGGTCGGTGTACTTTATATTCGACGAGACTTACAGAACGAAATTGAACCTATTGTTTACGGCGGTGGACAACAAAACGGTTTACGGTCAGGCACTTTGCCGACTCCCTTGTGCGTGGGGATGGGAGCAGCAGCAGAATTTCTGATGTCTGAGCAATCAATTAATTTGCGCAATCAATTAAGTAGTAACCGTAAACTATTCCTGAAAAAATTATCGATGCTGCCTTGGCAGATTACACTCAATGGACCGCCTCTGAATTCTCGACATCCTGGCAACGTTAATGTTGAATTTAACGGATTTATTGCGCAAGACATTCTAGGCGTACTTCAGCCCTATCTCGCAGCATCAACTGGTTCAGCATGCACCTCAGGTATACTTGAAAATTCCCATGTACTTAAGGCTATCGGATTGTCCCGGGAGCAAATCGAAGCTTCTATAAGGTTTAGCCTTGGATTTGACACAGATGAAGAAGATATTGATGAAGCAGTTGAACTTATTGATAAGGCACTTCAATTGCTTTCGGGGAATTCCTCCAAAGTAACCACGAATTCGGTCTAAGGGAACAAAAGGCTTGATATTGATTTCTATACAAACACTAACGGCGAATACTGGCAGAGGCAGCATGACAGCTAGTGGAATTGGTTTCAGGGGAACCCTGAAATGAGATTTAAGCTAAACGATGCGAACGAAAGCGAGCACATTCGATTACGAAACCGGTTCACGTAATTTTTTGAGAAAAATCAATTGAGGGTCGGTTGAATTTCGAATTTCTTCTTTAATTGCTGCGAATCCAGTGTTCGCGTACTCGTTTGCGATTCGCAAAATTTGACTCGGATCAAGTTCTAGTACGGTATTAGGGTCGAATTTTGCTGAAGAATTTCTTTCTAAGGTAGTTAAATACCACAATTCCAATTGAGGAATTTGCCACGAGTTAGTTTGCAAGATACTTCCTTCGTTAAACTTGACACGTCTATGCCTATCCGAAGGTAAAGGTGTCCTTGCCCCAATTGACGCGCCCAAGCAAAATGCAAACCACCACAAATCCACCTGCCTCTTAAAAGGACATTTGCAGTCAGCACCTACAAGACGGTGCAAGAACTCATCTTGGAACTGTTTTGGAATCCACAGTTCTTGTCCACGGTATTTCGTGCTAGATATCATTTAACCGTCATCAGGCTAGGAATTTCACTATTTCAGAGAAATTTTACAGTCTATGTTTTTCGGAAATTGAACCTCTGCACATCGAAACGTCGTTCACACTTTTTGCAGATTTGTGTATGGTCACAGTTACAGGTTTCAACTATTGGTTTATCAGGACTCCATTCATATACCAAATCAATAGGGTAGTCCTTAGAGCAAGTCAATGTCGTTATATCGCCGGCTCTCATGGTGATTAAATCCTCAATATCTCTAATTTCCGACCGAGTCATAAATAAAATTACTTGATAGCGTATACAATTATTTTTTGTGGGCTGTGTGAGCCTATCGACCATTCGTTTCTTAACTGCTCCGGATGTCATACCAAGTGGAGAATCAATAATTCTTGGCGCTTCCTTTTCAGTAACTTCCATGAGAGCCCAAATGAACGCAAGAGTCAATGCACGTTGGGCAGCGCCAAATAATTCCGTGTCGGCGTCCAATGTTTTACCCTCAACCGAATTAATTACTATGTTGTAGTTTTTGTTGTCAATTTCCACCCCTCGTATGACAGCAGTCGTTGAATTTAAATCCACACCGATAATATCCAAAAATAAATCGTTCATACGATCTGATACTCGTTTTACGTATTGTGTCTTCAGACTAGTCAATATTGAACTAGCAAGAGTTTGAAAATCTTTGGAAATAGTGAATCGCACCTTAGCAGTTTTATTCAATCTTGCTAATTTCTCGAGTTCTTGGTATTTTTTTTCCTCGACCTGTTTGAATTCTTGGTGAGTAAGAATTTGAGATTCCAAACTTCCAATTTTTCGATTAATTTCTCCAAGTTTATTGTTATTACTATTTATTCTTTTCGTTAAGTCCTTAACTCGAGTATTATCAATCTGATTTCTACGAGCTTTTTCTGCATTCAGATCTCCAACCTTTCGCTTTCGATGATCGAAACATCGAATCAGATCCTCGCTCAAGCTATCAGCGCGTTCACGAAATCCTTTACCTTGCTCTTTATCCCGAATTTTTTGTTCTTCACTATTCCTCGCATAGTGAAGAAGTTGTGTGTAACGTTCTAGTTGTGGTGTGACTTTTTGCTGATTTTCGATAAGTTGTCGAATTTGATAGTGTCTTGGGCTATTGTCATAAAGTGTTTCACCACAAATACAGATACCTAAATCCAATCTATCCTTTAGGACTTCAAGAAACGAACTAGGTATAACTTTTCTGTCCACTAGCTTATTTAAAAAAGACACACCACCTTCCAAATTTTCATTGAGAAAATTCCTCATCACGTCTTCTGATTGAAGTAATTCTTTGATATTATTGCGAACAAAACTTTCATTTCTATCACATTCATCAATGTCACTTTCGAGTGAACGGATTCTAGTTTGAATTTCTTCAAGATTGCCAATTCCCGTTAACTTACCAAGTTCACCCTCGTCAATTTGTATCTGTTCTTCCAGTCGTTTTCTGTTTCCATACAAATTATTGAGATTCGTTTGCATTTCACTAATTTTGTCTTCTAGTTCATCTAATCTCGATCTCAATTCACTTAGTTTCTCACCACCAGAAGCTGCAAGTTTTCTTTTATTGTACTTAACCGTTTCATCAGTTAGTTGTGCGACTTCCTCAACCGATTTAAATCCAAGCAAATTCCTAATCGAGTCATGCACTCTTTCTTGTCTCTCTTTTTTACTACTTCGACCACCAGCGATGAAGCGTTGCACATCGTCTCCGTTTGTGAAAAAAATATCAGCAAGGTGTTCAGGAAACATAGCCGAAATCTGACCTGATGTACCTAATTCTTTGTCTATTTCGCCGCTGTCGGTAAACTCAAGTAGTCGCAATTGATCAGGCCCGCGATCATAGTTATCTCCATTACGCGGTATTTCGATGCATGATCTAATAAGCCTATATCGCGTTTCTTTGCCAGAGTAGTGGTCTGTATCTTTAAATTTTATGCTGACTTCAACACATACTGGAATATCAATAGGCTCTGCAGTGGAAGTGAGTCGCATAGATTCTGGAATTCCTCGATGCCCATAAAAAGCCCAACGTAGTGCATAAAGAATTGAGGTCTTGCCAGATCCATTTTCTGCCCTTATAACGGTTAATGGTTTTTCGCAATCCGTCGAAAAATCCAGACTAATGTTGCTCAGTAACTTGAAATTTATAATGTTTACAAATTCAATTCTCACGATTATTACTCATTTTTACTTCGACCGTTTCGGTTAACCGCTCAATAATTTTTTTGATTTGTTTCTTCTTTTCCGATTGGTTAACGCTTTCTTCTACACTTTGCATAGCATGCAGAAATTCACGAACTAATAACGCATGATAACCATCACAAAGTTCAACAATTTCTACAACTGTTTCTCGCGCAGCATTCACCGCCGGTCTAATTAAATTTGGCATTGAATAACCTCACAACAACAATTCACATTCTTTTATTATTTCGTTGGGTCCATCTAGATCAAATTGATTATCCGAACAGTCTGCAAATGCAGAAGCCCTACGCAACTCAGATTTCAATAGCGACTTACTCGCTTGTGACGAAGGTGATGGTGGCACCACAAGAAAATCTGTTAATCTAGCCTTTTGCTTGTTAGTAGCATGTCGCAAGATTCGGCCGCGACGTTGCACCCACTCACGTTCGATTGTACTGCTAGCCAGTAAAAATGCTGAATCTGTTTGTGGAAGGTCCACACCTTCGTCCAACACCTTCATAGCTGTTAAAACTTGATAATACCCTGATTTAAAATGATTTAATATTTGATCTGAATTCGATTTTGATGTCTCTTTCTGGGTAAATTGATGAGCAACAATGTTTAGTTTCTGTAACATCTCAGTTACTGCCCCAATTTGTTTTTGCTTTGCAAAAACAACAGGTTTAGCAGAGGTATAAATCAAAGTGCGTGTCACTGACCGGCCAAATTTTGACAGCTCATTCTCTAATGCGCCTATTTTACCTTCTGCTTGTTCTACTAAAGCTCTTCTACGAAATAAAAGTTGTTCGACTTTGGGCGTTAATCCTATAGTCCTACCGTCGTCGTCAATTTTAATCCCCGCAGTAGCAATCTGCCTTGTAAGCTCTTCATAAATATCCATTTCATCTTTAGTGAAATCGACCTTTCGTAAATAATAATTGTATGGCACAAGACATCCACATTTAATCGCTTCCCTTAGTGAAAACTCAAAAACAGGGGGACCACCAAAAAAATCGAACAAAGCATCAGTTCCGTCCGGGTCGTACTGTCTAATTGGTGTCGCAGAAAGTCCAATTCGTACACTAATGAATTCTGGTGGAGATTGAATGAAAGAGGGTACTCCAAGATTGTGAACTTCGTCTGCAATCAAAACTGTACACACAGATTTGGGCAAATTCTTCAGCCAAGATTTAACATCAGATTTACGTTGTACAAATAGTTTGTTTGTTGCAATTACAACTTCTGTTCGTGCATTGGAGGATGTGAATGAAAAAGACAATTTTTCGAGTTCTTCATCTCGATTTTTTTTCTGCATCCCCGAAAGTAAAATTGGTGAAACTTTGAATTCTAGTACATCTCTCGTCCATTGCTTAACGAGAGGTTTGCTTGGGGCTAGAATTACTACGCATAGGTGCAGATTTTTTTTCTGAAGTTTAGTAGCAGTAATTAATGCTACATATGTTTTTCCGCCGCCCGTCGCGATAGACACTATCCCACCTCTTTTTTTCGTTAAAGCTTCGACAGCCTTGGCTTGATGTGCATACCTTCCTTCGTTCCAAATTAAACTATCTGGTATGCTTAGTCGTTGAGTAACTGACTTTTCATTTGTGTTAATGGCGTAATGAGTTCTAAACCCAGCTGGTGGCGCAATTTCTTTACCAAGTTTAGAATCTTTCATCCATGCATAAAAAAATTCTTTCTTAGTTGGAGGTGTTGGAAAGCTGTAGGAATGAAGAATATTCAACGCTTCACCCACTGGAACCGAAAGAGATAAAGAGTCATTGTTATTCCACTGATCATCCCATCTTTTTTTGAAAATTTCTACTCGTTCAATTGCATTACTACCATCCATCCACGTTCGATCAATAGAAAATTGTTCTCCATTGATCAGCAACCCTCTTTCTGTTGCATTTCCTGAACCGTGTACTGCGAGCCACTGGTCATCTGAACGCACTAACCAAATTTTTTTATGGTACATACCTTCTTCCATCAAAACAATTCGCATATCAAGCCTACCACTAGCAATAAGGTATGAAAGAGTCTTCACGGTATGTTGTTGGATCGCAGATTCGGAAATTAACGCTTGTTCAAATAAGCAAACAACAGTGTTTCTAAGTACCGATGTAGGTTGCAAAACACCTTGACGAATTGCTTTTCTGTCAGCTTTACTGATAACAGGAGACGCCATCAACTTGAGGATGCTTGTTGTGTTATTTAGGAATGTAGCGAGTCCAGGTGCAATTTGCCCTAAGCATCTAGAGGAGAAGAATCCCGCACCAATTCGAAGTTCGTTACAATGTTGCATTGACGGTATTAGGACATCTCGAACTATATCGTCCTGCGGAATTTCATAAGCAGGTCGTACTTGATTGAGCTTATTGAAAAAAATCATGCAATTCGAACTTATTTTTCCCTGTTTGATAAATATTGTTCAAGATTTTCAAATTCTACATTCAAAAGGTCTGGAACTTCATCTTTGGGCAATGCGTTTTTAACAGTAAAATCCCCTCTCTTGGCAAGAATTGCACGCACCGAGTTCACCTTACAATTTAGTGCGTTCGCTAATCCATCCAATTCGCTTTCTACATTGATTCCAGTCAACCGAGAAATGAGTTCCCATCCACGCTGATGTTGATCGAGCCTAGTTGACGTCGCAACATATGTCATATCGTTCACATTCAAATTTAGTGATAACCAATCTCCCACCTCAGATTTCGATAATTCAATTGTTGAACGAACTGAACTCAAAATCGGGCCCATGATTGAAGTTTCAGGGAATGTAATTGAAATTTTGTTTCCTCTAAAATCGTGAAATTCTAAACAATCATTCGGCCGAATGTTCAATATCGCACCGATTGCAGTTGGAAGTTGGCTGCCACTACCTCGAGCTAAATTATCAGTCACTTCAGTTAGCAAAGTTATTTGACCGTTTCCTAAATCAAATACACCTTTACCTGCTGATTTCGACATCAAATTTTTGCAAAATTCATATACTTCATCGAATTTCCTCAATCGTACGTAGTCTCCTTCGGTAACGAACAAAGGTGCATAGTTGCAATAATTAAGTGTGGTTGTTTCTTTTATTTTGAACTTTTCATTCAGTACAAGAGTTAACTGGTTAATATTGACATGTCCGCCATTTTCTTCAATATACTTTCGAATAGCGGATGCTACATTTTCGTATTCGGAAATTTTCCACGATGCCAATCCCCATTCATGTTTGTTTACTCTCACTACTCGTGAATCTGCCGATAGTGAATTCTTTACAGAAGAAATTGCCCGATTCTCAGTTACACGCGCGATGAGTGAGTTCACACTTGTCGGATGCCCGATGTCGGCCAATGCAGATACCATTCGGTCGCCAATTGATTTTCCCCTAAGATAGAATCGACCACTCGGCATCTTCATAATTTGTTCGCTTCGGTGCACCCAAGCTTCATGAAGTGATTGAACAAGGCCCCACTCATTCAATGAATCAGAAAGTAACTCCATATTTATGCATCCATACTCATCAACCATCGAATTGACGTCTAGAATTGGATCGTTAGATTTCTTTGATTTCAAGTAATACCAGCCTTCTTCTTTGCCAATTCCAGCAAGTTCAAGCACCACATGTCGGTAGTCTGGAACACCATCTGGAGGTTGAAGTAAAGTCTCGATGGTATTCTCGGGAGCGGCAACTCCAATACGCTTCTTTATACTTTCACATCGCCACCAAATAGGTTTTGCGTCTTGGGAATCTAGAAAGTACGAAAACTCCTCTGACACCTTCTTTTCTATTTGTCCAATCCTCGCACGACTTACGTTAAATTCACCTCCAATTTCAATTAGAGTGCGTTCACGTCCTTCGGCAGGGAAGTTTCTAAAATCAAATACAAACTTCTTTCGAATTGGCAACGATAGCAACCAGTCATTGATAATAACGTACGCATGATTTGGTCGATGCGTAAATTCCTTTAGTTTAATGTTAAAGAAATCTATAAATTCTTTAGGTTTTGGTTCTTCAACAGCAAATGATTTGAGTGCTTCACCAACTGAAGTGGCGTTTGTTTCGGCTAATCCCCAACTTGCGAATTGACGTAAAATTTGCGAAGGAAATAATTTATCAATCAATTTATTCGTAAGAAATTCAACCGCGACTGCATTATCAGGAGAATAGTCATTAGCAAGAACCTCTTCAATAGATTCGATTATTTCTAATCTTTTTCTGTTTTGATCATCCAATTGAAAATTGTATTCGTTATTTTCTGCACTTTCTAAAACCGTTAGAAATTCCAACAAGCACTTTTTGCCAAAATTAGGTCTATCAAAAATTTCACCGCAATCAACTGGTTCATTTGAAATATCTTTCCAGCCTCGGTCGAGATATAACAGAGAAATCACACGTAGTACACGACTGCTCAAAGGTAAGTTCATTAGCCATATCAACGGCATTCCTGCTGGGATAGCAATTTCTCTGCTTACTTTAGAAATTTTGTAATTCAACCCGGTTACAGCAGCAATTATGAGATTCGAATTTTTCTCGAGATCAACGTGGAAATGGGCAGAGGCATCTAGGTCTGACAAGCGAAGAAAGTCTTCGTCTTTATTAGAAAAATAATTGGATGAAATCAGTAAATCGCCAAATTCTAATCTGAAGTGCCGGGGGACTATGGGGCAGCCGATTTCCCCCCAAGGCTTAGCGTATTTTGGTGCAAGATATGACAAACCGTCTAGGGTTGTTCCCCCGTTGCTTAGCCAATCTATAGTCTTATATGTTTCTGATGATTCGGTCAAACTAACAAATTATTTTGAGCTGTATGTGACAGCGTTACAAATTTTCCCTTTTTGATCCTTATTCTACTGTTTAATTTAGGGATTAATAAATGTGAGTTTCAGTTTAGTGCTTGGTGACTATTGTTCGCGCCTGGGAATCGTCGATTTTTCAGGTGGTTCGCAGCCGGTGTCACAACATTGTCCGGGCTGTGCTGCCTGACTGGCGGATTTGGCATGAACTCCTCGTTCAATCAGTCTTTGGACGAATTCTGCTTTTTCTGCAATTGGGTACTTCCTAAAAATTTCCCGTTTCATGGCTTCTGGCGAACCTCCGCCGTGAACGCTGATGACTGAATACCAGGCGCCCGAATGGGAGGCAGTGAGATCTTCGATCAACCGAGCAACCTGTGCGCGCCGATAAGGAGGAATATCAGGACTTGCAGACATCAAGGCATCCAACTTGCCTTGCGTGTCAGGATTGTGATCATCATCTGGATGAGGCAAAGTAACGATGAGGCCGCCTGAAACCGTATTGGCAATTCGATGCATGTCAAAAATCGAATTTGCCAGCATCAGTTTGCCTAGATTGGAATAAACGGGATCAGGTTCAACATTGCCTGCATCTGTCGTTGTGCAATACACGGACGCGGAGACTCCACAAGAGTAAAAACTTTCGACGGTTTTGATCAGTTCGACCATTGATTCTCGCAGATGGGGTTCCTCATTGATATCCAGACCGTTTGTTTCAATCATCATGCTGGATGCGCCGATCAGCAGATCGCCAAATCCAGCGCGCGCACCAATGCAGGTGTGCCGATGGTGATTTGCGTAGGTTTTTGTCAGATGTTCCGCATGTTCCCATTCACCGCACATATAAACGCGGTCGTAAGGTACGAATACGTCCTCGAAGATGCAGACGCCGGTAGACTGTCCAAATCGGCCACTGAATTCTGCAGTCGGATCTCCGGGTCTTCCGGCCGGGCGTGCAATTACGGTCAGGCCGGGCGCATCAATGGGGACTTGGCAGGCAACTGCGAAGTTTTTATCATCCTCAGTCATGCTGCGTCCTGGCAGGACGAACAGTTCGTGAACGTAAGGAGCAGCGGTTACGATGGCTTTTACCCCAGAAATTTCGATTCCATCCGGTCGTTTATTGACAACTCGGACATGACTTTCCAGCCTTGGCTGCTCACTGGGTCTTAGTGACCGGTCACCTTTGGCATCTGTCATAGCAATGCCAACAGTCAGATCCAGCTCCTGAATGCGGTGCATCTGTTCGACAAGGCGCGAACCGTACTCCGTGCCTCGTTCGGCATCCATGCGGCAAGTAGACTGATACAGGGCGTTGAGGCCATCCATTGACAAATAGCGCATTGCACAACCTGTCAATTGACAAAGAGCTCGAACATATTCCAGTTTCGAGAGGAGATCGTCTGAACTTCGATTGATATGAACGAAACGATTCACGGTCTTGCCCGATGTATGCTGATGTGCAAGCGCGTAATCCTGATGCTGTGGCAGACGCGCGAAGTCATATGATGCCCCGATTGCATTGATGCCGGGGCGCAATTGTGGATGAGTGACGACATTCTCTACTTTAGCGCCGCGAACATATACATTCGGGCTGTACTCAAGCAGTGATTCGCAATAATCTTGTGACGACATTAAGTTCATCCTGTTTCCCCTGCTATTGATTTGCATCCTGCGCTGGCCTAGGCGATTCCGTGGTTTGGGTAAAAGGGAATATTCATTGAGCTGGCAATATAATCTCTCCGCCAGGCTAGCCCGTAGATGATTTCAATGCTTAATTTTAGATTTTCCCGCCCTGCTTCGGAATTGGTTTTCCGGTCTTCAGTCACTTCAATTATGCCTTCAGTCTTAAGATCAAACAACATGCCAGAATACTTCAGTTCTGAGAGTAACGACTGCGAGTCTCCAAACTCGAAGATGTATTTCTCAGAATCGACGACTGAATCGGTAAAACCAGTCGATATCAATAGATCCCCAATCGTATGCATATCGTAAAAACTGTAACGAGCATTGAGTTCCTTAAATGATCCCAGGCCAAGCATCGAAAACATGAGAACTCCATCATGCATGAGAAGACGATGGCATTCGTTTAGGAAATCTTCTGGAGCATAAAAAGAGGAGGCAAGATTTGACAGGACTAAATCTGCCGATTCTGACTCAAGCGGCAGAGCATCACAATCCGCTACGGTGAAATGGGTGTTGGCGCCCTGTGATTTTTGGCTCGCAAGGGACACCATGTTTTTAGATTCGTCAACGGCAATCAATAAAGCATCCGGCATCTGCGTTTCCAACTGCAGACAGAGCGAACCCGTTCTGCATCCCATTTCGAGGATCGACTGCGGCTGAATGCGAATGTCCTTCAGGCGGTCCTGCAGCTCCCAAGCAGTGTCAGCGAAAGACTTCGAATGCTGATCAAATTTTTCGGCAACTTCGTTCAGCTGATTTCGAAAATCTGATCGCTTCATTGTTCCGCAGCGTTTTTCTTTTTACTTGCAAACTCAAGATATTGAAGATGAAGCTCATTGATTTTTTCGTGCAAATCTTCCAAATGTCCAGAATTTTCGATGAGGTCGTCAGCCATTGAATTTCTCTGCTCTCGCGTGGCTTGTGAGTTGAGTATGCGTTTAATTTGGGACGTCGACTGCTGATCGCGGACGGAAACTCGACTCAGCTGCAGATCTACGGGGGCGTCGATGACAAGCACGCGGTCAAGCGGGTAATTTCGTTTTCCTTCGGCTAGCAGAGGGATTACGACAATCGCGTAAATTGAGGTCAGCTGATCCAGCTGTCTTGTAATTTCTTCAAAAATTATTGGATGCAGAATGTTTTCGAGTTTCTTTTTCATTTCATAGTCAGAAAAAACGAGCTGTCGAAGGGCGCTTCGATTCAGGCGCCCGTCGCTTTCGATCACATCTTCACCGAACGTTTCTTTAACTTTCTGCAGAGCGGGTCTGCCAGGTTCTACAACCTGACGGGCTACGACATCCGCATCGATGACCGGAACTCCCAATTCACCAAATCGATTCGCAGCCGTGGTTTTCCCGCTGCCGATTCCACCGGTGATTCCTACGACCAGCATGGGCTCATTTACGGCTGCGTTCTGTCAATTACTGCGCCGCCCATGCACACATTATCCATATAGAAGACCATCGACTGGCCCGGCGTCACTGCTCGCACTGGTTTTTCAAAATGGACTACAGTTCCGAATTGGTCGGACTGTTCAATCTGGCAGGGCATTTCCTGTCCCAGGTAGCGAACCTTCGCTTTCGCCTGAACCGGCAACTCATACGGGTGAGATATCCAGTTCGGCTCGGCCACGATGGAACGACGACTGTACAGAAGAGGGTGGTCGTGTCCCTGCACCGCAACGACCGTATTCGTGCGAATCTCTTTTTTTGCGACATACCAAGGGTCGCCCGGCCCGCCTATGCCCAATCCGGTGCGCTGCCCAATCGTGTACAGATATGCGCCATTGTGACTGCCTACGACCGTTCCAAATTCATTCACAATCTTGCCTCTCTGAGACGGCAGATAACGACTTATAAAATCTCGAAAATTTCTTCGTCCTACGAAACAAATTCCAGCGCTTCCTCGCTTGTCGTGATTATTGAAACCTAATGCTTTTGCTTTCCTGCGCACTTCCTCTTTGGTCATCTCTGCCAGTGGAAAAATGAAGTCGGCAAGAGCATCTGCGTTAAGTCCGTGCAGGAAATAGGTCTGGTCTTTCTTCAAGTCTTTGGGTTTGCTTAGATAAATGCACCCATTTTGGCGTGTGATTTTCGCATAGTGTCCCGTTGCTACGTAATCTGCTCCGCATTTTGACGCCCATTGCGGAAACTCGCGAAACTTGATTTCTACGTTGCAGATAATGTCAGGATTGGGGGTGCGTCCTGCTTTGAGCTCTTCTATGAAACCAACAAAAACACGTTCCCAGTATTCATATGAAAAGTTAACTGTTTTCAGTGAGATCCCCAATTGATCGCAGACGGATTGTGCGTCTTCCAAGTCCTGAGCAGCACTGCATTCATCGAAATCATCGTCTTCCCAATTTTTCATGAACAATCCCGTCACGCGATAGCCTTTTTCCAAAAGCAACGCGGCGGATACAGAGGAATCAACACCGCCGGACATTCCAACGATTACGTGACTGCCGGGGGAAATTAACATGTGTGAGTCAGCAGTTGAAATCATGTCTAAACAACTGCAATTTTATGCAATCTGAGTACTATTGAGTTAGAAGAAATCAATGAGAACCGAGTTTTAGTGTGATTTTCGCCAGACGTTCGCCCAGCGCGATGCAAAGGGATTTTTCGTCTTCACTGATTTTTGCACTTCCATCAAATCCAGAAACATGCGAAGCACCGTACGGAGTCCCGCCAGTAACTGTTCGAGTGAGAGCGGGTTCGGTATACGGGATTCCGACAATCAACATTCCGTGATGGAGAAGCGGGAGCATCATGGAGATCAAAGTTGACTCTTGGCCGCCATGCATGGTTGACGTTGACGTAAATACGCATGCAGGTTTGCCGGCGAGTTTCCCTGAAAGCCACAATTTGCTCGTAGAATCGAGAAAGTATTTCAGAGGAGCTGCGATATTGCCAAATCGAGTTGGACTTCCCAGAGCGAGTGCGTCACATTGTTCGAGATCGTCCAGCGTAACGTACTGATGTCCTGTCGTTGGTATGTCACTTTCCACTGCTTCTGTTGTAGTGGATACTGAAGGGACGCAGCGTATAAATGACTCACATCCTTGAATTTTGTTCACACCCCGAGCTATGAATTTTGCCAGCTGGGCTACGCTCCCGTCACGACTGTAGTATAGGATCAATAGTTTTTTCATTAAGAATTAGTCATATTAAGTATGTAGCATGCAGCAAGACAACGGAAAATTTTACTCTCTTGAATTGCCTTTATTCCAAAACGTTACGAGAAATTTGAGCGATTTTTATATTGGTGCAAGCCTAAGAATTTCAAGCGTATATTCCCAAGTCTAGTCCAATTTATTTTTCTGGAATCAACCAAATCAATTGCGATGTGGCGTTATTCTGCACCCATTGACTTCTTCCTCTGTGACCATGTTTCTCAGGATTAGCTACCGATGAATTCACTTTCCAGATTACTCTACGAATCGATAGAAACTAAGTTTTATGGCCAACGTCTCATCTTGCTTCATCTCGACTATCAGCAGGAGAACGTTTCAAAACTTATCCAACAGCAGTTTCGCCAGGCTACAACTCGATTCAAATAGACATCTTTGTTAGTCAAAGGATCAACGCGTCATAAGTCAAAATGATGAGAAAGGCTACTCGACTAACGGGCAAAATGCTTCGTTATCCATTGGCTTAGAGTCGCCCGAATAACCGCACAACTCGATCAATACACGTTGGGTAGATGGAGCTGATAATGGATTGACGCGCACTACTTTTGCTCGAAACTTTGGAGATTCACTCATTGCGTGAGTTATTCCTTTGCTGAGATAGCGTGGCACCCAGCCGATTTTATGGTTGTCTTCCGTGTAAACGCTGAGGGCAGAATCATCTACAGAATTTTCTGTATCCGCAATAATTTTCAATTTGTTTTCGGAAGCCAAGGAGTCAATTTTGGCTTGAGCATATTCATTGACAAATCGCCAACCGTGCAGGAAGAATCGACAGGTGAATCGGCCACCGCTATCCTTTTTAATTCGAGGAAAGACTTGGAAGGAATCAGTTACCTTTTGCCCTCCATTCACTGATAGAATCTCTACCGGGTCGGCGTTTTCCTCCAAGTCTAGATTTTTCAAGTACTCATGACGGTCCGGCCTGCGGGATGACATCACACGATTAATAAAGATTGGAAATAGTTCATCAGAAACGTAAGCTCGATTCAAATCTGGAAATTCAGGTAGAGCCCAAAACCCGCCTTCTGCTTTTGCACTTTCCACTCCTTTGATATAGCGAAAAGTATAAGTCGTTCGATTATTTTCAGTTGATTCATCCAATCGACCGATTGGGAACCACAGGCGATTTTCAGGTCCTTGCCAGCTTAGATATAGAGTTCGCATGTTCATAGTCTAAGTTTGTACAGCTCATTTAAATTGTATTTCAATAGCTCTACCGCAAATCTGCGTTCCAATGAGGTCATCCATGAATTGGGAACTCGACGTACCACCAATTGAATTAGTTCAGGGTTAAGGTTAACGATCTTGTCCAACGCGAGTCGAAAAGGATCCTTAAACTCAGGATTAGATAGTGCTAAATTTATCAACTGAATTGGGTTTTGACACCGGGCATCCACTTCGGCCCAGTAAATTGCTCCACGCCCCTTTTTGGCATAATTTTCCACGTGACTACTCGACAATAATTGATGACGTTTTGAATCTCGGAGTTCTCTACCAAGCGATGATGCATGATCGAACGAAGGTGCTACTCGATACGAAAATGAGTTGTTCTCGAATCGCATAAGCAATCCCCAATTCTCGTGGTGCCGATCTGTGTTGCCAATCAAAGCATCTAGTACCAGATATTCGGCCAATTTTTGATGTGTTGTGAATAGCTCGTCTCTACTTGAAGTGAATCTTTCTATCGAATTTAGAATGTTGCCCAAAGTATGTTTTGTTTGTTTATAAGTTTTTCGAGTATTGTAATCAGCGACAAAGAATTTCAAAATTTGATTTCCATGAACTAAAAAAGAATTTCTCTTAACAAAGTTTTTTGTCATGGTACCCCTGTGAGTTGAAAATTCAGCTAATTCCACCCGAGCGTGTTCGATGCCCATAATTGAACAAATTTGTTCAGCAATCTTTTCGGCCCAGTGTTCGCCCGTAAGAGGCTTTGGAAATTTAAAAAGCCAGCGAGATTGTGGATCATCGGGTGGATGACACCAGAACTTAATCTTACTGCCCATATCTTCTGCTTCGCTATGCCAATCAGAAGGCACGAACATAATTTTGTAGGGGTTTTCTGCCACAAGTCTACCTGTTGAAACCTTGCTTTACCCAAAAATATTTCATGAATGATTCCAATTTTCGCAGAATCAAAAAAAGTCCTATCCCATTTAGACTGTTTATCTAATGGTTCATATGAAAGTCGCCATTAGGAATCCAATTCATCACGATAAAGGAATCTAACACTTTCTTCGAAAACCAGCAACGGCATTACAGCAAACTCGGCCTATCAGTCAACACAGCGAACGGCTTTTTCATGAATTGCAGAAAAATAGTGCATTTCATCATGTGGGGCGACTTCAATCATGATGTTTCGGATTGTTTCATCAAATCCTCGGTTTGTATAAACTGACGATCCAAAATAAGCAATGATAGGTTCTTGCCTCTTCAACCAGATGTAGACATTTAAATTTTACCGGTTCATTTTTAATTATGTAGCGATAATCCAATTGACATCCATACCTACCGAATCGACAAAGTTTGATCAAATCCTCGTGTTCCTTAGTATGAATCCCAGTTTCAGAAGTCTGGCCCACAATTAATTGAAGCTCGATTGACCGACCGATTTCGTGTAATCGATGAAAGTGGTTCAGAATCATATTCACCGAAACCCTTCTGCTTAAAATCAGCAGTTGATCAGCATGGCATTATTGCGGGGGCGCGATCAATACACGCTCGAATAAATGCTCTGAAATCATAAGTGTTTCTCCTTGAAATTTACAAAACAACATAGGGGAAGTATAAAGAACGAATTTCAATAACACGTCAATGTATGACGCATTATGAAAATTGAAAACTTTGTAAAAGGCGAGTCTCGTGATTCGGTCTGAATCTCATGCCATCTTAAAAGTCCCCAGCCCCGGCGCATTTGCCGGCGGCTGCCATCACCAAAGGAACAAACTCCATTGAATCAACAGGTTGTCAATTTTATCCTTGAGAGACTTTAATAGAGTTCTATGCAGGTTGACCGAGCCCAACTTCAGCATTAGTGAGCTCAGTCGACATTTTTGAATTGATTTCAAATTTGATTTTTTACTTGGCTGTAACGGAAGAGATGCGATGTTCATGTTATTATTTCTTCTAATGAATTAGAAAATATTCAGCCTAGTTGAAGCTGGCTTAAACCTTTACGAAAGAGAACAATCTATGGAAACGATTAAGTATCTTTTGGACGAATCAGCCACACCCAAATTTTGGTATGACATCGCAGCTGATTTGCCGCAGCCACCGCCTCCTGTACTGCATCCAGGCATTGGTCAGCCGGTTGGACCAGACGATCTTGCTCCTTTGTTTCCCATGAACATGATATTGCAGGAAGTCAGTAGCGAACGCTAGTTCGAAAATCCACAACCGGTACGAGAAATTTTGCAACAGTGGTGCCCGAGCCTTCTTTTCCGAGCACGACGATTGGAATAGGCACTGGATATCCCAGCCAAGAGCTACTACAAATATGAAGGTATCAGTCCTGCTGGATCCCATGAACCAAATACAGCGGTTGCACAGGCGTTTTATTCCAAAGATGAAGGCGTAAAACGTATTTACACGGAAACAGGAGCAGGTTAATGGGCGATCTGCATTTGCTTTAGCAGGCTCCTACTTTGGCTTAGAAATTGAAGTTTACATGGTTCGAGTGAGTTTTGATCAAAAACCTTACCGTCGCGCGTTCATGGAAAGTTTTTTGGCAATAATCGATCACTCTTTGATCTAGTTGCGGAGTGCAGTAGTGATTCCAGACTTTTTCATTTCACAATCGCTCATCGCCTAAGTCTTGTATTCGGCCGGAGCAACGGCGGAGACGAATCACTTAACGATCTATGAAAATGATATATTAAAGTATATTATTCAAGGTATATGATTATCTAAGATATATTATTTTTCAATTTTAAGCTAGAAAATAAGGTGCCAGTTTAGACCTAGAACCGCATATGAAAGAATATTGGGCATCAAATTGATTTATTCCACTGAGCATATTGCAAAAAAACTCAAGCGAGCCCGCGAAGCTCACGGACTAAGCCAGCGCGAGCTCAGCACTAAGTCAGGTTTGCCTCAAAGCCATATCTCCAAGATCGAAAGTGGCGCGGTGGACCTCCGGCTTTCCAGCCTTGTTCAACTAACCCATGCTTTAGAATTGAAGTTGATGCTCGTCCCGCGCAGAAGCATTTCAGCCGTAAATTCGATCGTGCGAGGCTACCCCGTGCAAGCCGCCGATAAGGGAGCGCGACAAGCTCGAGAAGACCTGACGCAGTTGAAGGTGCACGCAGCTCGCGTTGCACGGATGCATCCGACTATGACAGAGTTGGCCTGGCTTCAGCGAATAGCGCGCGATCTTGTCCATTATCGAATTTCGGCGGCAGACCTCCAAGTAGTGGGTGCTGCCACAGAAGCCGTGAAAATGTTTGAGAATGACTCCGCTAGTATTGACGCGCTGCGAAATGCGCTTGCGCGAATTGACAAATTGCGGAACACGCTTGCACATGATGCAGTTCAGAGACTGGATGCCGAGAGAGTGCTGCCCGCATACAGTTTGGATGAGGATGATTATGACTCAAGTTGATGTCCTTGAAATACTGCTCTACGGTAAACCGGTAGGAACTCTGATCCGCGTGGGAGGGGACCGGACGCTTTTTTCGTTTAACGACGATTACATCGCTGAGGAGAACCGGCCCGTGCTTGGACTCAGTTTTAAGGACCAGTTTGGCGAATTGATCGCTGATTTCCGGCCATACCGGACAAAGGTGCCGCCATTCTTTTCCAATCTATTGCCCGAAGGACATTTGCGTAACTATCTGGCGGAACGCGCTGGCGTAAATCCTGTACGGGAGTTTTTTCTGCTTAGGGTTCTGGGCAGTGATTTGCCCGGTGCCGTTACGGTGCGGTCAGCAGACGCAGAAGACTGGTCGCCGGATATGGATGAAAGCAATGAACTTGATCACCGCGCAAACACGCTTCGATTTTCTCTTGCTGGTGTCCAGCTCAAGTTTTCGGCGATTCAGAATGCGCGTGGCGGACTGACCGTTCCTGCTCGCGGAATTGGTGGTTCCTGGATCGTCAAGCTTCCATCGCGTGAGTTTGAAGGCGCCCCGGAGAATGAGTTCTCAATGATGACACTAGCCCGGTTGATCGGTATGGATGTGCCGGCAATTCAACTTGTCGATATCAATTCGATTGGCAGCCTGCCCAAAGGGATTGGGGCACTTAAAGGACAGGCACTTGCGATAGCACGCTTTGACCGGCTTACCGATGGCAGTGCCGTACACATTGAAGATTTCGCACAAGTCTTTGGAGTGTATCCTGATGACAAGTATCGCAAAGGCAGTGCCCGCGCGATTGCCAAAGTCATTCGCGCAGAAGGAAATGAAGACGACATTACTGAATTTATAAGGCGTTTAACGTTCAGCACGCTTATCGGAAATGCCGACATGCATCTAAAGAACTGGTCACTAATATATCCGGATAGGCGGCATGCATCTCTCGCCCCAGCCTATGACTTTCTCTCGACAATTGCCTACATTCCAGATAAAAAAGCCGCGATAAATTTCAGCCGCACAAAACATTTCAATAAATTCTCCGTAGATGAGCTGTCACATCTTGCCGCCAAAGCAGATTTGCCAGAAAAACTGGTTCTTGATGTCGCTCGTGAGACAGTCGCCTTGTTCTATGAGCATTGGCAGGTCGAAAAGTACAATCTGCCACTTTCACACAGTGTGACCGGTGTGATCGAAGCACATTTGAAGACGATACCGATCGCGACAGGCACGACGCTATTTGAGGGAATGGGATCGTGAAATTCTGCTGTTTAGACTCGCGCAAGTTGTTCGCCTCCACCACATTGATGTTATCTTTAGTACGGGCCATTACTCTTAGCCGAACCAACTAAATTCCAAGCAGCTGCATCAACCAATACGCTTGGTAGGTCGATTTCTGTCATTTGTCCTTGAAAGGCATACGACGTTACGTGGTTCGTAGTTACAGCACTTTCAGATTTTTGGCGAAATGACTAAACTAAAAGATGATATGCCTGTTTCCGACCGTAGAGTCTGCAAGGACTGGTAATTTTCAAAATCCAAACAAGCGTAGTAAACATTCTCAATGGCAGTATCTGTCGTTTTCTTTTCTAATGTTGATTCTTCTCGGCAGTATTGAAGAATATCTAGGACGAGATCATTCCTGCTGCTCATGTCCGGGATCATTGGCAAACCAATTCCACCAACGGTTTAAACATTCGCTTGCAACGCCTTGCGGCAGCTGGTTGGCTGCAGGGGTCGCCAAAGCGCGGAGTCGAAGTTCGTTCTCGCTGAAAATAGGCTTTTCGTCGAGATAGCCGTTGTCGCGCAGAAATTTCTCCAATTTCTCGCAATTATTCTGTCTAAATCCTTTTAAGCGTGTATCTTTTTTGACTTTAAGCGCACTAATGAGCTTTTCGGCGTCGCCCGCCAAATCTTCGGCGACGGCAACAACGTCGACCAGGTAGCGCGCGGTTACGGCGCCACTATTTTTTATGGCATCATGATCAACCGATCGGCCTCTTCCATGTTTCCACAGTTCACAGAAACTATGCAATAGGCTGAGCCGCAAACTGATCTCCGATGCAGATATAGAACGGGAACACAATCGATCCGCGAGCGGAGTATCCGAAACTATTTTCCATTGTCCCGCCCACTTGATGCCATTCACCAAAAAGTCGTACAGCAGTTCAAGATCGTCTGACAGGACATAGAAAAAATGTTGCTCTTCGCTTCCAAGTGATGGCCAAAATTCCGGCACGCCAAGAGATGCGCCGTATTCTGCAGCTGCCAAACCGTCGGGGGTTGGAACGGCCTGTTTCGTGTCAACGTGGAGAATGTCCGGTCCACTTACGCTAGCTTCGTTCCGTCGAATCAACCCCAAATCGATCGCTGAGGCAATTTCGCACTTCTCTTTGCTGAGTGCGTGCTGGATGCGGTCAACATCAAGATGGTCGCATGTCAGATAGAATATTTGGCGTCCCTGTTTCATTGCAATACGCCCAAGACTGCCCATTATCGCTTCAAACCGCACTGGGTCACTTTGATCTAGCGCTTCGTCAAGAAACAAGGGCAGGATTTTTCCATGTTCTACCTCCTCCGCGAATGCTAAACGCGCGGCCAACAGCAACTGAGAGCGGGTGCCGTCTGAAAGCTGAGAGAGCTGTCGCCCCCGGTTTCTGCGTAAATCAATCGCGAACAACCGATGCCCATCAGTTCCTTCGCCTTTGCCTAAGTGCAGTTCGTAACTTTGATTAGTAAAAAAAGAAAAATGGCTTCGAGCGCGCTCGAAAACCCGAGGCATCTGAGTCTGTTCATATTCTTTCTTAACGGCGTTAATCAAAAATTGGCCTGCCTTCGCAAAAAGCGCTTCTTCGCGAACATCACTCAGTTTCGTGCGGGCCTGTTCCCGCATGGCGATCAGATCATGGACACTTTGGCTGTGCTTGGCTTCGTCCGCCTGAGCCTTAATTTCAGCAATCTCATCTCGTAATCTGGCCTCTTCTTCCACCGACTGTGAGCATTCTTCTATCAGCTGCTCCAGCGATGACTTGTCCGATGTAAGGAGTTCGGACTCACCAACTTCATTCAGTTCTGAGCGATCAAGTTCAATCTGACCTTCAAGAAATGCTGAATTCTGCTTCAGTTCCAGATAATCCGGCAGTAAATCAACCAGTTTTCGGAGGGCTTGAATATCGGTTTCACCAAATTCCAAATCAGTGTAGATTTTCCTTATTGAATCTCTAGTTTCATCTCGGTCGGAGAAAATCTGATTAAGTTGAGCATTCAACTTTTCTTCATTGTCAGCTGCATCTTCCAACTGTCTATTCCGATCTGTGAGCTGGTTAAGACGTGCTTGAGCTGTCGCAGCGTCTGACGGAGGCTGCTCACCAAAATGCGTGAGAATGTCGCTTAAGTTCGTGAGAAGATTGGCATGTCGAACTTTAAGGCATTCCACCTTGCCTGCTGCCGCTTCGTACTTTTGACGTGCTGTGCGGAGCTGATCAAGCCCTCGAGCAGCATCGACCAATTCTGCGTCTGGCAGGCTCAGGTCGATTCCCAAGCTGTCTCTCAGTTTCTGCCTTTGATTCTCGAGATCGTCTTTTTGTTGGGACATCCCCGCGAGTTCATTTATGAGCGATTGCCTTTCCACATCTCGATCGCGGGCGCGTTGAAATGCCGCTTGGAGATTCGCGGTTTCGTTCTCCAGACTGTGCAGCCGCGACTCCACCGAAGGAATATCCCATAAATCCGGTTCTGATACGCTGAGTTTTTCAAACGCAGATTGGTAAGTCTTGCGGTCACTGGACGCGAGCTTCTGGTTTCTCAACAAAAATACCGGCAAGGAACCCCCAACACCTACGGCCGCCAGCAGACCAAATGTCGGATCAACCAGCATCGCCAATATAAATCCTGAAACAGTCAGAATAAATGCGGACAAGACCCAGTATCGTCGTTCTCGAATTTTTTCCCGCAAAGTCTCCGGCTTGGGCACGCGCAACCAGGAACGTAACAACGAAGTTGCATCGCGGTATTGATCAAGATCTCCTTGACGGTCTCCAAGCTCATCCACACGCCTGAGGAGCCGAAGTCTTTCTTCAATGGCATTGGACCTGTCATCATGTTTAGTACAGGAACGCAGAAATTCAAACAGCTGGCTGTGTGCAGTTAAATTCAGTTTCACCTCATCTAAGCTGCTGTCTCCAACTGCGGACAGCGCAGCAGCAAATTCTTGTCGACAAGCGCTGTGCTCGATTTCTGCCGCTCCAAGTTTTACTTCAACCCGGCTCAGTTCGTCCGCATTGTTCCGCCAAGTTGCAAGTTCTGCCTTGTCCAAAGGTGCGGATAGCTGGGAATTCTGTCGCAATTCTTTGGTTTGTTCCAGCTTCTCTTTTATTGAACGAGCGCGTTCGGCATAGCTGTCAGCCTTTGACTGAAGTTGCTGAACTTGCTCGACCTCCTTCCCGGTAACCTTCGACAGCGCATTCGGCATAGCCGCCATCTTTCTCTTCAGTTCAGCGAGATTTTGTCGACGTCCAGCAAGTCCTAAAGCCCGTTTCACAAATGTGAGGCGACCAGCACTGGATTTTTCCTTATCAAGCTGTGCTCGAAGGGATTCCAGCTTGTCCACGCGACGCTGAAGGTGAGATTGCTGGATTTCCGCGGTTTCGACTTCATTTTTCGCCTTGTTGAAACTATTTCTCGCGACACGACAGCGAGGCCGAGTCACGTCACGGAACAGGTCGGACGCAATCTGGTCCAGATCAAATCCACCCGACATTTGCCGATGAATGACTGAGGCAATGTTTTTCGTGATATCCGGCGAAGGATCGATCAAATTTCGCAATCGCAAGAAAAAAAACTGCCGGCTATGGTACGGAGGCAGGTTTGGCGGTACGCTGACGTCGCCAGCGCGCTGCCACCGCACCCCTGACCCTTCGCGCGTCCCCAACCAATTCTCCCCGTCCAGCTCAAATTCGCCAATCACCGAGATTCGCTGCGACGGACCGCAGTTTTCCCAGTACAAAGCTTCGACAGCGCGGCAAATGCTCGATTTGCCGATCCCATTCGGCCCGAATATGACACAGATTCCTGCTTCAGGCATCTGAATTTCGAACGTTTGGTTTATGCCGGGCAAACGTTTGATTTTGAGTCGTTTAATTTTCACAATTGGTGACTTTTACCATTTCGAGTCAGCATGTGATTCAATGCAAGCTTCCCGGACTGAAGGAGATAGTCTCGTAATGCATTGTCCGATAATGGGTCTGTCGCGTTGCGATGATCCTGCACCGGTGACCAAATTTCATCGTTAGCTGCGCTGTTCATCTCTGCACGCACCTCTTCAAGCATGATTCTAGTTTGCTCATCGTCATGCTGAAGCGTCAAGAGCCGCCTCGCCAAAAGAGCAGCCGGATCATCCCCCTTTGCAATTTCCGCGAGGTTGAGATGCAGTTCCATTGAGTCGATGATCTTGTTGAAAAAAACGGCAGTGCCGTCAATGACGCGCCCCATTGTTTTCCAATTGTCGGAAGCAATCCAATTCCGAACTTTGTCATATTGAGCGCTTGCTCCTTCCAGCCGAACACGCAATCCCAGTGCGCGGGGCAAAGTGTCAGATTCGCCGAGCTGGCGAATAAATATTTCTGCTGCTGCCAGCAATTTGTCTTGCACATCTTCGACATGCTCCAGTCCGTCGATCGAAACGGATACATATTCCCACCGAAGAGGTGCGAGTGAAACTTGCTTGAGGTGAAGCTCGCCGCCATTGAATATTGTCAGGAGCCAAGGGCCGTGCGGGCCGGTTTCTGATGGGTCGAGCCCGACCAGTGAACCAAGATATCCAAATGGTCGGATTTCCGAAGGTGTGGATAGCGTTTCGAGCGAAGGTTTGTGTATATGTCCGAGAAGCCATGCATCGTAGCCAGTATCTTCAAGTTCGTCCTGTCGGATTGGTGCGTAATGCCCACCGGATGCGTTCAGGTCGGCATGTAGCAAACCAATCCTCGGAACCGGTATCGATGGTGTCTCTAAAGGTTTTGCGAGCAATTGCGCGACAGGGCTTTGACGGACATATTTATCACCAAATGACCAACCGATCACCTGGGCAACTGGAGACTGGTTTTTCGTGATCATCCTCGCTTCCCATTGCCCGCCGGCACCCAGAAGAACGAAACCTTTGATCAGGTTCGCCAGTCTTGGCAATGCTTCGACATCATGGTTGCCAGCAACGGCTATCACTTCGATTCCGGCGTGCAGAAGCCGTCGAATGTTTGCCTCGAGTGGCAGCATCGCTTCGAACCTAGCATTGGTGTTTTCGACGACATCACCGGCGAACATTACCGCGTCAACCTGCTGATTTATCGCAAAATCAACTGAAAGTTCAACTGCGGCTGAAGGCGTGAGTTCTTCTGGACCAACTCCTAAGGATGAGATGTCTTCAGGTACGCCGGAGCAGGAAGTGCCCAGATGAACATCCCCAATCGCGAGAATTGAAGCGCTTTTATTCATTCAATTGGATTCCTAGGTGATCAGCAGAATAGCAGATTCCATAATACACAAAACATTCTGCGTGAATTTATTTTGTGTTTGATTTAAACCTCTGTCTGTCCGAGCACGCCTGATTTTGACGGATATATTCCCTAATGTCATGATTGAAGGGCATGCTTATGAAGCATTGAGTCTCTTTTTGTCCTGGTTCAATTCAGTGATTTCAAATGTGTCTTGGAATTGCATTCCTCGAATCAATTTATCCAACTGTCGGAATCCTCGCATGCATCGCCAGCAATTCTGTGTACATAAGCCCAATTTGAAAATCAGGTGAAACATTCCTGCTCGTTCTTGAATAGAATGAGAATATTTCCCCAGTATTGGGTCTTGACTTGGATGGAATTCAAGGCGGGTCCAGATAAATGATAGATTCGCTTCTGAATCGTTCTACTCAAATCAAGCCTTTTTCGGAGAGTAATCCTAGGGCCTTTCTATTGTCACCATGAACTGTCGGCTCTACGCACCACAGCTCCTGAAGCGCTTTCACACACTGCCTTGCTTGGTTTGTCGGCAATCCAAGCATTTCCAAAACAAAATTGTCGATCTCAGCCCGTACCGGGTCGGCATGAGCCTGACACGCGGGTTTCAGCTGTTTTGTGCACATTGCATCGAATGTGTTCGCTGCTGCTGACAGGGTTTGGCTGTCTAACCTTGCAACATCGGGACAGGGCATGTTCGCGATGGCGTTGACTTGCGTGCGACCTCGGCCTTTCTGCGTTCGGCTGGCGCGGGTCCAGTGTGTGATCAACCCCAAACTTGAGTTCGCCCATAGTGCGAACGCCTTAAGAACTCTCGTATCGGGATGTATCAACGTGGTCCAAGCACTTCCACCAAATGCAATTGTTTGTGTAGAAGCTGCAAGCAGGGCCTGCGATGTCCATCTTAGATTTCGTGCGTAGTGGAGTTTTCCTCGCTGTGACAGCATCTTGTTCACGCTGTCTTCTGAGCCCCAGCGAGTCAATTTGTGAGTGGGATCCACCGCTAAGCGATTTTGGGTTTTCGCGTCAGCCTTCCACAAGGACCTGATCCCATGTCGAGCTTCAGCCGGGCGAGTAATGGGGTGGAGAACGAAAGCGCCGCATTTTTGTGTCGCAGTGTAAACATGGCCAACTAAATGATGAGTGGGTCCAACGCCAAACAAGCTGTCGATGGCAGTCAACGGCAAATTCAGGGGCATGTCTTTCCCGCCGGCAATGTCCGGCAGGACACCTTCAGTCACCAATCGCCTTGCAGCGATTGCGAGATCTGCGCTCAAGACGCCTAAATGCGACCATGGCTCACCACCTTCTGGACGAAATACGGATACTTGCCCAAGTTCTTCATTTCCTGCGACAATTGGATGGCTGTCACCGCGCAGGATGTCGAGCGCATGCAGAATGCTCCGGCCGAATTCCCCTGCTTCCCCTAAACGCTGCGGGATTCGTTTTAGCGTTACACAGCAAATGGGCTTTGGCGGACCTCGGAATTTACGATGAGTCGCCACAAGCAGCATCTCCGCCATATGCGTGTCAGCGCTCAAGGCTTCGGAATCTTCGCCACCCGATCTTGAAAGCACCAGAACATCTTCGAATTCTTCTACGATCATTTGCCGGGTGACTGCCCAGGAATCCGCAAAAGCTGCCGTCAATGGAAGTACAAAGCCAATTTTCCCCCTGGGCTTGACTTTTTTTTGAGCAAGACTCAGGAAGCTCGCCGCCATCCCAGCCGTTTTGAGAGCTGGTTCATTTCGAATCAGGGCACCCCAGCGTTTCTGACAGTCTCTGCGCTGCTTCTCCGACAGGCCCGCATTATCAAAAGCGCTCTGTCCGCCCCGAGTTCGGCTATAGGGCGGATTCATCACCACGTAATCGATGCTTCTGTCATTCACGTTAATTGGATTTTTCTCAGTATTCCTGCCGCCTGTCGAACCGCCGAGATCGGCGAACAAATCGATCAGGCTGCTGTTTTCGAGGTATTCCAAAGAACCGGTCGTCGAATGGGAATTGGCTGGCTCTCCTACGCTGACCCATCCGATGCTCGTTTTTCCGTAAGGTTTTCCACCTCCTGCCAGCGCCATCCCACTGTTGGCAAGGTGCGCCGCTATGGGACTCACATCCGCAGCTTTGATGCCGTATTCCATCGCGTTCGTGTGCAGCTCGGCTATCGTCTGCGAGTTCCCTCCGACTGATTCATGCAGCGTCCGCACGCGGCGAAAAGCGGCGCGAAGGAGAGTGCCGGTTCCGCATGCCAGATCGGCGATCTGAAGGGAGCGAAACAAATTCTGGTCCTGCCAGTCGTGTCCATCACTTTTTCGAATCAGCAGGGATGTCAGCAGTTCAGCAGCTGCCGGAGTCGTGTAAAAGGCAGCAGCCTGCTTTCTGTCGTCGCTGATCTTCGGGAATAACTCTCCACTGATGCTGATGTGATCTCCGAGTCGTGCAGTTTCAATTGCCTCAACGGCTTTTACGAGACAATGTAAAGAGTGTGACGTTTCCGCTCGGGCTCGTATGCTCACATTTTCAAGCACATCGATGGCAGGATCAAAAATCGAGTGCCAGTTGAGTTCGAGTATTTTCTGCCACACCTTAATCAGATTCGACGGCCTCATATCTGCGCCCAATGGCTCATTTACGGATCCGTGTGTGTAAAGATGGGAGTGCACCAGCATGGCATCCAGCCACAGTGTCATGACGGTGCGGAATGCCGATAAAATGGTTCGCTGGTGCATTTTGGCAATTATGTTGGTGACGTCCTGCTCCGGCAGACCATGGCTCAGCGCTTCAACGGCTCGGCCGATCAGTTCTGCTACTTCGTCGGCTACCTGTTCAACGCGGCTTTTTGGGGCCGACGCGGCTTGGATTAAGGATGCCAGACCTCGGACCGAACCCTTGGTATATCCTGATTTCGGGAATCGAATCAACTCGCCGTCGCTTTCGTGCTGCAGCAGCGCATAGTCGAACAGAGCTCCTTTACAAAGCTGCCGTTCGGCTCCTTTCACGTCAAGCCGCCTGAATTCAGGTGGGATTGACACTGCGACTGCGGTTAAGCAGATTCCTTGGTCCAACCTCTCTATTGCATCCTTGTCATTGTCGCCTCCGTAGGCGCATTCGACGACGACTTTTGACATTTTGTGGTCGTCAATCAGGATGTCGGGGCGTTTTGCCTCACCCCAAATGGCACCGCTCCGCTCGCAAATTACGAAGTTGGGAGACTCCCGCCATCGAGCGCGGACCTGCCGAAGCGCCTCGGCCAAAGCATAGTTGAATCCCTGCTCATGCAGTTTTCCCTTTAGTGCCGTCAGCTCGGCCGGAGCGTAGTTGACCCCCAGTTCGGTCGGATTGTCGTTTGTCGCCGTCATTGATCGTCCGAATTGAGAATTGCCTGTCTCATCTTACGCACACCGTGCTTTTTGCTGGAGTGTTTCATTGCAGAATTTGTTATTGGCCAAACATTTCGACTGAGTGTCCGGCAGAGCTGATGCCGAACGTATTGTTCTCTTTGATACTTATTGAACATACCTGTGTTTTCGTTTCAGCTTGTGATATGATTATAGTCAATAATATTACAATTAAATCAATTAATTAGATTGCTAAAGGCAGACTACTTCCAAGCTGCGTCACGTCACTGACTTCATCTGCTGGCGCACCACATATCCAATCCAACGGACCTGCTTGGAAGAACTCAGACAGTATCTCTGGACTAACGATTTTGTCACGCCATTTCCTGCATTGATATGCCAGATTTCATCATCATCGCCATCTAGCCTGGGTCGTCGCCCACATAATCTCTGAACACCGCTGATTCGCTTTGAATGATTCCAGTTTTCGAAGAGTCAGAATGCTCCCATTCAACCTGCACGCCTTTCTAAACTATTATCAGTAAAGCTGCGATAGGAATCCAATACATCGGAATAAAGGAATCTAATCCCGCCTCCGCAATTTGGCAACGGCAATACAACGAGTTCGGCTTCTTTGTCGACACAGCGAACGGATACGTCGCGAATTGCAGAAAAATAGTCCATTGCATCTTGTGGATCAATTTCTATCATGATGTTTCGGCTTGAATCATCAAATCCTCGGTCGGTATAAATTGCAGAACCGAAGTAGGCAGCCAAAGGTTTCTGGTTCTTCAGCCAAATGTAGATATTTGAATTCACCGGCTTGTTTTCAATGACGTAACGACAGTCCAACTGGCTCTCGTACATGCCAAATCGACAGAGTTCGGTCAATACCTCGTGTGCCTCAGTGTGAATGCCAGTTTCAGCCGTTTGCCCGACAATCAAATGAAGTTTGATGGAACGATCGACTTCGCGTAGTCGTTGAAAGTGATTCACAACCATGTTCACCGAAACCCTTCTGCTTAGAATCAGCAGCTGGTCAGCATGGAACTGTCGAGCGGGTTCGATCAATATTCGCTCAAATAAATGCTCTAAAAGCATAGGTGGTTCTCCTCAAAAAAAATTACAAAACAACTTCGACAGAGTATAAGAGATAGATTTTTTTAACATGTCATTCTCTGACGTGGTTTGAATTCTGGCAACTTGACAGCAAGTATTTGTTGAGGTTCAGTCGAAAACTCTTGCATTTATAGCCTGGCTCAGCTGGATTCAATGTGCCTTGTTCGATCCTATCTTCAGTAGTGACGAATTCAAGTCGCATTTTAAAATCAAACTCAAAATTATTGCTGCTTTGCCGCGAGCGTGGCGCTATTGTCTTCGTGTTATTTATTTCGCCTGATGATTTGCATTAAAATTAGCCTTGTTGATGTTGAATTTGTCCTTTAGGAGCGAGAAGAATCTATGGCTACAATCAAGTATCTTTTAGACGAGTCAGATACACCGAAATTTTGGTACAACATCGCTGCGGATCTGCCGCAGCCTCCGCCACCTGTTCTGCATCCAGGTACCGGTCAGCCGATCGGTCCGGGCGATCTTGCGCCTCTGTTTCCAATGAACATCATTTTGCAGGAAGTGAGCGCCGAACGCTATATCGAAATTCCAGAACCAGTACGAGACATTTTGCGACAGTGGCGCCCGAGTCCACTTTTCCGAGCGCGGCGATTGGAAAAGGCGTTGGATACCCCAGCAAAGATCTACTACAAGTATGAAGGTGTCAGTCCTGCTGGATCTCATAAACCAAATACAGCTGTAGCACAGGCGTTCTATTCAAAAGATGAAGGCGTGAAACGTATAACTACGGAAACTGGAGCGGGTCAATGGGGATCGGCACTTGCCTTGGCAGGTTCGTATTTTGGGCTTGAGATTGAAGTTTACATGGTTCGAGTGAGTTTTGATCAGAAGCCATACCGTCGTGCGTTCATGGAAAGTTTTGGTGCCAGATGCGTGGCGAGCCCAAGTGAAAAAACCAATTCTGGGCGAAAAATTCTGGAAGAAAATCCGGACAGCACAGGCAGTTTAGGCATTTCGATCAGCGAAGCGGTCGAAACAGCTGCCCAACGTGAAGACACAAAATATGCTTTAGGGAGTGTGCTAAATCATGTTCTGCTCCACCAGACCGTAGTCGGGCAGGAAGCAATGAAGCAGCTTGAAATCGCGGGTGACTACCCAGATCTCGTAATTGGATGCACCGGAGGAGGCAGCAACTTTTCAGGGCTTGCGTTTCCATTTTTGGGAGAGCAGTTTCGCAATGGTAAAGAAGTCGAGGTCATCGCAGTTGAACCTGCAAACTGTCCTTCACTCACGAAGGGCAAATACGCCTATGATTTTGGCGACTCGGCCTACCTCACGCCCTTGGTCAAGATGCATACGCTTGGTTCACAATTTGTGCCGCCTGGCTTTCACGCCGGAGGACTGCGCTATCATGGCATGTCACCGCTCGTCAGTCTGTTGGCTGATTTGGGCTTTATTCAACCCCGCGCCTACCCACAGCTTCACTGCTTTGACGCAGGAATACAGTTCGCTCGAAGCGAAGGAATCATTCCGGCACCGGAAGCAAACCATGCAGTCGCTGCGGCTATAGAAGAAGCCAATCGATGCAAAGAAGAAGGCATTGAACGCACGATTCTATTTAATCTTTGCGGGCATGGTTATTTTGACATGCAAGCCTATACAGATTATTTTTCAGGCAACATGTACGAACAGGAGTATTCCGAGGAAGAAGTTGCGATGGCACTCGCTGGACTGCCGTCGGTAGCCTAAAAATCATTTTTAATTGAAAATTTGAAGCTACGGGTAAACGGCGTAGTGATCAAACGTAGGTATAGCGGCTGATCAATGATGCTCAAACTTTGTTTTCAATTGCTTTTGCATTGAATCTGTTGGAAAATTGCACATTTCACCGATTCGGATTAAGTCGCTGACCGAGAAATGATCACTTGATCAATAGGACGAGTAGGCTGGGAAAACACATGACAACCCTCGCTGAAACTTAGTTGGCAAAATTTACAAATATAGATGGACGAGAAAAACATGACGGCGTTCTTTTGAACTGACCGATGTTGCCGAATCTATTTCAGACAGAGTTCTGTGCAAATTCTGTAATCTGTTGATCTGCTATTGAAATTTCGCGGGTGGAAATAATTTTTATTCCAGCTGTTGTCAATGTTTACTCGGTAGGTGCCCGCTTAGACGTGATTGTTTGAAATTTTTCCCCACGATTACAAAAGTCCGGTCACAGATTTTCTGTAATTCCTATAAGTATTTGTATCAGCATGATAAAACTATAGTTATGAAGATCTTTTGCGGTATGATTCATACTAACTATTTCAACTCAATGAGATTCTTTTATGGCTGAAGTTGATGATGCTTCATTCAGCTGGAAAGGGCTTAGCGAAATCGCAAATTTTTATCGTCTGCGAATGTTCATCAAGCATATCAAGGACAACCAACTGCTGGCATCATTGCAGCAATAACGAAGTGGTGGTCGATTCGATTAGCCGTGGTCGGCACCGCTTAATTCGCTGTATGCCTTAGTGGGGTTGCGACTGCACTCGGTGGAGCAGTTTCGCCATCAATTTTGGATTCCGATCAACAATCGCATTATTGCAAGACCTGCTGATTAGTAAAGTTAGAGTGAATATCTAAAAGGTTCATCAAGATGATTTTGAAATGCAAGGAAATAACATATCGGTTGACATTTACGATAACCGTTTGGAAATTAGTAATCCAGGTTTACCTTGCATTAATCCGGATCGTTTTATTGATGACTGTCAGTCTCGAAATGAAAAGCTGGCTGACTTGATGAGACGGCTTGGCATTTGTGAAGAGAAAGGAAGCGGTTTTGATAAAGTGATCATTGTTATCAACATTGTGTACTGAACTACGTAATTGGAAGACAGACAACCAATCGAGCTGTTCGCAAGAGATTCGAATTACGTGATCGACAGTCAAATGTGGCTAGTCGATTGATCGGAGATGCCATTGATGAAGATTTAATTAAGTTAGCAGATCCAAATAATCCTTCACGACGCTATGCGCATTATGTTCCATACTGGGCATAATGTTTATTTCACAGCAAATGCACATTTAGCAGTTATTTCAAAAATAATCCATAAAAACAGATGGTTCCAATTTCACAGCAAATGTATTGAGAGGAATTTTCGACTCTGTGAATTCCAGAAGGCGGCTGAAAAAGAACAGGCATCGGCTGGAGGAATGAGACTGTGAGAACAGACCGTGATGTGTGAAACAAAGATTATTCCATTGATGCTGAGAGCGGTCGGTTTCGCTGCAGAATTAGTTGGCAGCGCAAGCCAACGGGAACCATTACGTAGTGGACACAAAGTTTATTTCACAGCAAATGCACATTTGGCAGATATTTCAAAAATAATCCATAAAAACAGATGGTTCCAATTTCACAGCAAATGTATTGAGAGGAATTTTCGACTCTGTGAATTCCAGAAGGCGGCTGAAAAAGAACAGGCATCGGCTGGAGGAATGAGACTGTGAGAACAGACCGTGATGTGTGAAACAAGGTTATTCCATTGATGCTGAGAGCGGTCGGTTTTGCTGCAGAATTAGTTGGCAGCGCAAGCCGACGGGAACCATTACGTAGTGGATACAAAGTTTATTTCACAGCAAATGCACATTTGGCAGATATTTCAAAAATAATCCATAAAAACAGATGGTTCCAATTTCACAGCAAATGACTTAAGTGAATTTATGGGATGTCACATACATCTCTATGACAAATCTAGGATAGTTGGAGTTTCCGACGATTGAACGGCGAAAGCAACTTGGTTTCTTTTTTAATTTTAAGGAAGACGTTTGTGTTGGATAAATCGAGCTGAGTCATCGATAGTGATGCCGTCGGCTCCTGAAACAAACTGCATTCAAAATCTGAGTTCCCATCAGCTTGCAAGCGATACACTTGTTTCGCTTGAGTAGATTCCAGTTGAATGAATGAAACTCGCAAGAAGATAAAGCTGGATCTTTCAGCTTGGCATTATCTTTTTCTCGAATTTTTCGAAATGAGAGTCCAACGGGAAGCACATTCTGACACAGTTGCAGTTCGGAATCAATGTCGTAATGGAAGTACGGATGATTGCCTGCACCCGGTCGCCCAACGGCACTAATTTAAGAAGAATATTTTCCGAATTCATTTGGATGCAGACAACTGGTTGACTGAGTTTTCGCTTTACAGGGTTGAAAAAAGGTGTTGATGAACCCTTGACTTGTATTTTGACATCTGTGAAATATTTTGGATGTTGTGGAAAAGTGACAAAAACACCTTCACCCCATGCGAAGCGTGGGTTTGATTTCCGCCAACGTCAATTTCGTCTTTTAATTCGCGCCGACCACACAAGCAGGCCCCAATAATTGCTGTATTCGGATCAGCTGAATCATAGAGAAAGTGTGTCAAGCAGGCTCTTGAATGGATGAAAATTATATTTCATGCTTTCGGGGTGAATAAGCTCAAATCATGTTGAGGCAGTTGCACTGTAGAGGTTTTCACGACAATTTGGAGTTGACTGAATCCTAAAAAACACGGTCTGAGTCTCTCACAATCGCACATTTGATGACTCATTTTACGAAGATCCAAGCATTTGCGCTGTCAAATGCAGTCGAACCGAGGCGAACGGCCTTGAGCAGCTGGTAAAAACAGGCGGCTGCGGTAACTTTCGGAATTTCAGCTGCGCCACGGCCTCGCCAGCGTCAAGGGCGGCGATCATTTTGCGATCAGGCGGCAGCTAGGCTGCTTTGAGCAGGAGTCAGGTTTCGACCAGTGAACGCATCTGATGTTTCCGGTCTGCCCGATAATAAGCCAGCGCAAGCGGCATCATGATTGGCCACGGCATTGCTGAAGCGGGTTTGCATTTTCATCTTCCCGCGTATGTAGTGCCGCTCGAAACGGCAGCATTGGTCGAATCGCGAAGAGATACGCTCCAGCGAGGTGCGCTGATTGCAGCCCTTTTGCCAAGTGACGGCGAGACGCGGTGTGGGGGTGAAGATGCGTCGGTTCCTGTCGAGCTTGACGCGCTCCACGCTGCCGTAGTCGGAGACCTGTCCGCCGTGCTGCTGGTGACATTGCGATAGCCCTCGCAGTACAGCCCGTAGACCGCGGCCGGACAGCTGTATTTCAAGGTCTTTCGATCCTTTTCGAATCCACAGAACGCCATCTCCCGCTGTTCTTTGGTCTCAGGACACACACAATACACCTACCCGCGCGCGTCATATACGACGTTGTCGGTTTGAACCCCGTCGTTGAGCAGGCGCGTGGTGGGTGCCGTTGGATCGTAGTCCTGATCCTGTTTTTCCTGTCGCCACATCATTTTGTAGTCAAGCAGCGGACGAATCTCATGCTCATCATACAAGGTGGCCTTGAGCTGTAAGCATTCAAGGCCGCGGTCGGCCAGCTCTGGCGTTTGCGCAGCTCCACGGCCATTGGAATGTCATACTGCGCGTCGACGATCAGATCCACCCGGTAGCCGAATCATTGCTTGATCTTTTTCCACAGTGCGCCATTTTTATGGCGGCCGCTGGTCTCGTGCCGGCACCAGTTGGCATCGGGGTCCGAGGTGCGATCTTTGCCAGCGAGGGTTCCGCCGGTGGAATGAGAAGACAATGCTTTGCCATCGTAGCACAGACAATGATCGAAATCCGGCGCTTCTTCCATCAGCTGATCGCGCAGCGTGACGATCATCTCGGACACCGGGCCGGTGTCGGCTTCCAACTTGAACAGCTGTTTGAGAAAACGTGAAAAGTTCCATGCGCCAGGCAATGAGGAACGAAGCGGCTGGATTTGTTCGTCAAACGCCTGCACCTGACCTTGCTCATCGTATTGCAGCGTTTGTTTCGGCGGGCTCTGCCGTGGAGTGGGTTGAAGCCGCGAAGCTGTGCCAGCGCACGTTTCGAACCAGTTCCCGCAGCAGAGAATTCACCGAGTCATGCCCGAACGCGACGCCTGCGATCGTGGTTCGGAACAGGGCTCGGATCGGATAGTCGTTGCGGCAGCGGCAGCGTCGAGACTCAAGTTTTGCGACAATTTTTTGCTACGGCAGGTGCTCGAGAATAAAAACCAAGTGCTGCAGTTCCGGCATGTCATCGGTTTCCCAGGCAAAAAGATGTGGATTGTTTTCAGTCATATGAAGCTCCCTGCGAGTGTCTTGATGTGTGAAGAAGTTGCGATGGCGCTCGCAGGACTGCCGTCGGTAGCCTAAAAACGTTTGGCTTCAAAATCTGAAAGGGTATGTATCGAGAAGAGCGCGGTGCCAAAACCTGCGCATAGCGTCTGATCAGTGATGATCGAACTTATATATGTGATAGGTGTTGAATTCCAGATTAAGTTGAAACGGCTTATTCAAATTAAATCGGAACGAAATTATTCAATGAATCACATTGTTCCAACAAAATTGTCGGATTCAAAATCGAGGCAGCGTGGCTGGCGGCGATGTGCGTCAGCGGCTTGAGCTAGGGATTTTGGCGATGTTTTGAGAGGCACAAGAGAGATTCCAGCTGGAGCGGGCGCTCCAGCTGGGGTGGGCTGGCGGCCGATTCAGGCCTGCCACTCTTCGACAGCTTGAGTCATGTGCTGCAAGGTAACGCATCGAGCCTGGTCCTGCGCTGCGGCTGACAGCGCATAATGTGCCAGACGGTTGATCCTGCGGGGCATGCCGCGGGCTTGGGCGTGCATCATTTCGATGGCGTTGGGCTCGAACAGCTGCACCTTGTCGGCGGCGCCGGCGAGGCTGAGCCGATGGTGCAGATAGCGTTCGGTTTCGTCGCGGTTCAGCGCGCCGAAGTGATGTCGGATGACCAGGCGCTGGCTGAGGGATTGGTGCACGCCCATGTTCAGACGTCTTCTCAGTTCGGTCAGTCCGATCAGCAGCAGGCACATGCGCGGTTCTGAGTCCATGGCGAAGTTGGTCAGAAGACGCAGGTCTTCGAGCACTTCGTTGCGCAGATGATGGGCTTCATCGATGATCAGCACCGGCAGTTGTCTTTGCTGCTGCACCAGGCGTGTGATTTCGTTGCGAATCGCATGCCTATACCATGTAGTGATAGCCAAATTGTCATAATAATTGTTAACAATTATTATGACAATTCAGGTTGCTGGCTGGCGGTCGGGAGCACCTAGCGCATGCTGTATCTTTGAATACCGCCAGTGGACTTGTGCCCCGACCGCCGACTGCCATGGAGATTTCCTGTAGTAAGTTTGTGCCGTTGAGCACCCGTATAGGTACCGAAACAACATGGCGACCGCCAGCGCTTGACCATTGTAATAAGTTTGAGGAGGATGAAGATGGTGGAATCACAGACGATTTGGATGATGGGAATTGACTGGGGACGGCAGCATCACCAGGCATGCGTGATGGGTGCCGATGGCAAAGTGCTCGGCAACCAAAGTTTCGTTCACAGCGGTGACGGTCTGACGCAGTTGGTGCAGTGGTGTCTGCAGCTGACAGCAAGCACACCGAGTGCGGTGCGCGTCGGCATTGAGACCCCGCATGGCGCAGTGGTGAGCACTTTACTGAGTGACGGCTTTGAGGTGTATAGCATCAATCCTTTGCAGTCGAATCGATTTCGAGATCGACATTCACCGGTCGGAGCCAAGGATGACCGCCGCGACGCCTGGGTGCTCGCTGATGCGCTGCGAACGGATCTGAACGCTTTTCGTCAGCTGTCGACCAAAGACGAGTCGCATTCGCGTTTGTTTCAATTGTTGCGTGATTACAATCAGTTAATGGACATGCGAATTCAGTTGAGCAATCGGATTGGCGATTTGTTGTATGAATACTATCCACAATTTCTGCAGGTCAGCAGCGCTTTGACTGCGCAATGGGTGCTGGCGCTGTTGAAACGGGTGCCGAATCCGCACCAAGCCAAGCGCATTCGCCTTCGCAGTGTTGAAAAATTGCTGCGGCGCCATCGGGTGCGCGCCAAAAATGCCGAACAGATTTTTGACATTTTGCGTCAGCCGGCATTGCTGTTATCGGCGGCCGAAGTCGAAAGTAAGACTGAATCGGTCAAAATATGGGTGGAGATGCTCGAAGCAATCCAACCAAAGATCAAGCTCATCGAAAAGAAAATGGACCGCTGTCTGCAGCAGCCGAATCAAGCCGACCTGACGGCTCCGGAGAGTGAATCGAACTCGCAGCCGGAAACCTCCAGACCCAGCGATGCCGCCATCATACAGTCCATGCCCGGAGCCGGTCGAATCGTCACTGTCACCTTGCTGGCAAAAGCCGATGATGCGCTCAAAGCGCGGAATCATGACGCCTTGCGCTGTCAGTGTGGTGTGGCTCCGGTGACGAAGCGCTCGGGCAAATCCTATCGGGTGCAGCGCCGACGGGCGGCTGATCGGCAGTTATGCGAAGCCGCCTATCACTGGGCGCGGGTCGCCATCCAGCACGATCCGATCAGTCGCAGAAAATACAAGAGCCTGCGCAAAAAAGGACATCGGCACGCGCGAGCTTTGCGAACAGTGGCCGACCGTCTGCTGTTGGTGCTCTGTGTGATGCTGCGTAACGGCGCCTTGTTTCAGAAAAGCACCGAGCCGGAGGCGACCCCGCGCAGTGCTTGAACGCCAGAGGCGAATGCCTGCCGAGATTGTGAAAGGATTTTTAAACTTCGCTCGATGATGTTGATTCGAAAGATAGGACATATTGTGATTGTTCAGTGTTTGCCAGAAAACGTTTAAAAAATTGATAATAATATTTAATCATTTCATTCTATCAAGTGAGGATTTTGCTGGTTTGCAGCATTTGGCAGCGAAATTCGCTTTTGAACCCGTTAATCCGCCAGAACCGAAATTTCTTCGTTTGAAAATATCGAAGGATTGTTAATTATTATCAATGTGATGTAGATTTATCTGATGAACACTATTTATAAATGTGAACTTTGAAAACTCATCGAATATCAAAATCCTTTCACCGTCTTTACCGTTCACAACTTTGCAGCCGTAGCTTGTTTCGACCGCATGGTCTTGACCCTAATGGGTAAAGACGCTGACCGCTTCGCTTTTGAACATCACCATAGGCAATACGCGGTGCCAGCTTGTAGATTCATGCTTTTGAGGTCTCAGACCCAGCTCGCAGAAAAAAACATTGAAGAGAATTTTTAAAAAAATTAATTTGTAAAATTATTGCCACAAAGAGCTTGACAAATGGTAGTAAGTCCACTGACTGGCGCGCTGTCGCTGTTGGCTCAGTCCGAGTTCGAGTGCGAGGCAGTTCAGGGCATCAAGTGCGCTGCCGGTGGTCAGCGACACGTAGGCCGGTCGATACAGACCCGGCGGCAGCTGCTGCATGACCTGCCGGCAGCAGGTGGTTTTGCCACAGCCGGCTTCGCCGGTGATCAGGCCGAGGCCGCGCAGTTCCAGCAGGTGGTTGATGCGGGCCTTGGCTTCGCGCATCGCTTCGGTGTCGAACAGTTCGTCGGCCGCGAGCGAGGCTTCGAACGGATAGCGGGTGAAGGCAAAGTGCTGTTGGAACATCAATCGTCCTCCTGCTGCTGTTCGAGGCTGCTGAATGAGATGCCAGGTCGGGTCCGCTTCACTTTGGTGTTGGCGTATTCGTCGAGCAGCGTGGCTTGGCCGAAGCTCTGTCCCTGATGCACCACCAGCAAGGGCCGCGTCGGCGGCTGCGTCGGGTCATAGCGCAGCGTGACGGTTTGTCCGATCAGGGCGGCGTCGACCTCGTAGAGGTGGCAGTTCAGGCGTACGGTTCGATCTTTGTACACGCGCCGCTGTGTTTCGAACAGAAACAGGTCATCGAGATCGAGCTGCGGCGTCACCCGGCGCACGTTGGCGGCGCACTGCGCCCATTTGTCCAAGGGCGTCAGGGCGTCGATGCCGCGGTGTGGACGTCGATGATACTCGCCTTCGACCCAGCTCCACAGCTCGCGGTTGAGCGCATCGAGTTCCAAGGGCGATTCAAGCCGATTGACGAAGCCGTCCCGCGCACTTCTGAAAAATCTTTCAATTTTTCCTTTACCGGCAGGGTGATAGGGGCGCGCATGGATCAGCGCGATGTCGAGTCGGGCGCACACCAGGGCCAGATGCTGCGAACGATAGTTGGCGCCGTTGTCGACGTACAGGCGCTGCGGCAGGCCGCGCCGCAGCAGCGCCTGTTTGAGCACCACCAGGAAGTCCTGCGCCTTTTCCGAGCGGGCAAAGGCCGCATAGGGGATGACGCGGGTGGCATCGTCAATGATGGCGGTCAGATAACTGCGATGACGACGTTGGCCGACCTTGATTTTGGGGCCGTGCATGACGTCGGACATCCACAGTTCGCCGGCGTCGCGATAGGCGAAACGCCGACAGTCCGGGGCGCTTGCCGCGGCCGCCTGCATCAGACCTTCGCGGTGCAGCAGGCGCCGCACCGTTGAGTCGCGCAGCTGCGTCTTCGGCGGCAGCTGCGTCTTTGCCTGTTGGATGACTTCGCGCACCGCCAACTGCGGTTTTTCACGTTTGATCGAGATCAGACATTCCATGGTTTCGACCGACATGCGTCGGAACTGGCCGCGGTCGCGGCGCACTTTGGGCTTTAAGGCTTTGAAGCCGCCCTGACGATACAGGCGCATCCAGTCGCGCAGGGCCTGTTCCGACACTCGGGTGCGGGTTGAACCCGGAATGAGGTGCGGCTGCGCCGCCAGCTGGCGCAGGCGTTCTGCGGTTTCGGCGCCAGGTCGCAGTCGCGAGAGTTCGCAGATCAGTCCGTGGCGAAACAGCGCCACGTCCAGACGATGCTGTTCAGGGTCTTTTTTCATACATTTGCTCCATGCTTGGCAGTGTTGCATTCGATTCAGACCCACGTTTTAACCGATCCGCTCGGACCATGCCAGTTCAACAAGTGTTGGCGCTCTGTGGCGGGTCGGTCGACGAACGAATCTGAAAAAATCCAAGCGGAGGCGGCAGACAGTGCAGATGTTCGGCGCAGTGCTCTCGCAGCGCCGACAGCAGCCAGGGCGCATCGAGCGCCGCCCGCATCGGCAGCACCGCCGGCGGGCAGCCGGCAAAAACATCAGGCAAAAGCCCGCACACCGTCACCAGCACCCGCTGCAGCGCCGGCAGCTGACGCGCCAGCCAGCTAAGCTGTGCCGCCGGGTCGACATGGTCGGCGTTGGCTCGAAAGCACTTCATCGCTTCAAGCGGTTGTTGATTTTGTTCGATGGCCGCTGCAATTTGTTCGAGCTGCCTGAGGCTGCCGGGCATTCGCGCCGCAAGACAGTCCGGCAGCAGAGAGAATGTGGTGTGACTGTCGGCACAATACCAGCGTGCGATCCGGGCGATGCGTCCGCGCCCGCACTTGCGGGTGTAGGTGCCGTGGCGAGCCAGTGAGCAGCCGCCCTTGGGATGGTTGGGACAGCTCGAAAGAGTTGCCTTTTCCCAGGCTTTGGTGCTAATATACTCGTTGACAGTCAGTTGTGTGTCGTAGCGCAGCTGCATGTCCATTACTCCTTGATTCGGCACGGTTCAAACACGCTCTGTCGCATCCGGATGGTCTAAACACGCGGATGCGGCGATTGAGTCAAAGAGTATAAATCCAAAGGCAGGGGGCACCGCGGTCGGCGACCGCGGTGCCCCCTGCTGTTTGCGTTCGGTCAATAGCGTTGGTGTAGCCAAGGCTGCTTTTCAGAACGGCTGCCAGCCGTGAACGGACGGGCTCGGTTTATTTCGAAATTTGAACTATTGCTAGTCGGAATATTCCGACTAGCAATAGTTCAATCGCTACGGACTAATTAGGAGTACAACAATAGGTTCCCTTGTCGCACGCATGAGCATTGACCACATACTCATCCACCAATCCAAACACTGAACGCTTAACTTAAAACGTTGGCAGCTTTACTTTGATTATGCTGACTATGTGGCTGCAGAATCTGGACAAAAACTGGTTCCTTTCTCGTACTGGTTTAACCCAGTAATTCACGAATTGCTAGATCCAAGTATTCTTCAAATTCAGGGTCGTTGCCGGGTGAAGCCACGCAGTGCCCCCACGGGGATTCGTAAACTCGAAGCTCTCCGTTCGAAATATGTTCTATTTCAAATTGATTGTCTTCCGGACGAAAATAGAGATCACTGTCGCAGGCAATGACGATTGTTTTCGCTTTGATCCCATTTAGTGCTGCAACGAAATTACCACCGTAAACGGGTTGTGAGCTGATATCGCCAAGCTGCCAGGTTTTAAGCTTGCAAAGCAGATCGTTAGCATCCCAATTCAGGTGGTCGAGCTCCCAGTCACGCAGCAGTTCCTCAGCAGTCGCAAAACCCTTGATTCGATACATTTGGTTTCGGTAAAAGGTTTGTGAGAAGGCCCAGCCGGCATAAACTCGGCCGAATGCTTTGAGTCCTTTGACCGGTGGTGTGGCGTAGTTTCCTTCATCATAAACCGCATCGGCAGTGAGCGCTGACTTGACCCCTTCCAGGAACACGATGTTGTGTTCCGAAGTTTTCGCGGAGCCGCAAAAGGGAAGTATTGCGTTGACAAATTCGGGGTACTGCGCACCCCACTGAAACGCTTGGCAGCCGGCCATTGACCAGCCTGAAACCAAAGCGAGCCTGTTTATGCCGAGCTCCTTGGTAAGCAATCGGTGTTGTGCTCGTACATTGTCGTACAGCGTTACTTGTGGAAAATTTGCCGCGTTGAATGGCGATGGAGTGTTACTCGGAGACGAAGAAATTCCGTTGCCGAACATGTTCACGGAAACCACGAAGTGTTTTGCCGGATCAATTGCGCGTCCACGGCCAAAGAAGCCCTCGTTACGCACGTGAGTGCCAGTGTAGAAAGTGGGCAGCAATATTACGTTGTCTTCATTATCGTTTAGTCTTCCGTAAGTCTTGTAAGCGAGAATCGCATCCGGCAATACTGTACCGGACTGGAGTTCGAAATCGCCGAGAGAATATCTTTCGTAGTCTGCGGTTGTCATCAGTCCTTCATATCATCTTGACCGGGTAGAAAAAGCGCTTCCCATTATTCCACATCGCTGGCTTGCTCTCGCATCATGTGCAGTATCTTGCGTTTCAAATGCCGAAATAGATAAACTACGCGGAAAATGCCAATCGTAAGGCGCTGGCAAACGAAATGGACCGATTGAATTCGAAAAGCCGAGACTTGCGGCTGTTGGTTCTTGGCGTCGCTGACTGTGCTCTGCTCACTCATTTCCGATCAACCCAGGTGGAAGAGCCTAATTTTCGGTTCTCCGGTTAGTACAGTCTCAGGTACTCCTGAACTTCCCAGTCGGTAACTGTCTGATGGTATCGCTCCCACTCATCGATCTTGTAAGCGATATAGGATTTCCGCATTCCTTCACCCATGACTTCCAATGCGAGTTCATCTTTACCCAGCGCCTCGGTCGCAGCGCTGAGATTTCGGGGGAGACGGCGGATTCCAGCTTCCTCAAATTCGGTTTCCGTCATTTGGTATAAGTCGCGATCGGTTGCAGGTCCAGGATCAATCTTGTTGACGACCCCCTTCGTTGCTGCCTTCAGTGTCATCGCAAGACCGAGATAGACATTCATGCACATGTCGGCAGCACGGTTTTCGATACAGTAGCGGTTTTGCGGCAGGCGAAGCTGGGCTGAGCGGTTATTGTGACCGTAAGTGATATTGGTCGGTGCCCAGGTTACTGTGCCGCCTTCAAATCCGCCCACTCGCGGTACCAACCCATTGTAGGAATTCACCGTCGGACAGGTAATCGCGGTAAGTGCTTCCGCATGTGCCATCAAGCCACCAACGGCATGAAGCGCTTCGTCAGTCCAACCGGTTTCGTCCGAGCCAAAAAGGTTTTCTTCCGGAGTGTCCAGCGACCGCATCGAGAAATTGATGTGTGCTCCTGAGCGCCAATCACCGGTGGTTGGTTTAGGCATGAAAGTGATGAACATACCGTGTTTCTTCGCGATTTCCTTGAGCAATATTCGCAGAAACACCAGCCGGTCTGACATTTCCAGAGGATTAGTGTAGTGAAAATCGAGCTCGAACTGCGAATAAGCGCCTTCAGCCACTACATCGTGCAGGTTCCAGCCGAGATCTTCGAGAATGTCGATCATGTCCTTGAAGAAATACATAGAGTCAAGTGAGTATTCGACATCGTAGCCAAAAGCCTGTCGCCGCGGTCGCAGACCATTCAGAGGGTCGTTATCGATCGCCTTGACCGGATTGCCATCCTCGTCGTAACGCATCGCAATAAATTCTGGTTCGATGCCGGCAAAACCAATGTAGCCTGCTTGAGCTGCATCACGAACTGCACGTTTGAGGGCTTGACGCGGGCAATGGTCGTATGGCTTGTCTTCCCAGAACAGATCAGCAAATATGATCGCCAGGCTTCTGTCCCACGGGCACACGTAAACCGCATCGAGATCGGGCACCATGATCTGGTCGGAATCCGCTGGCGTCAGTTCCGGTACATACGAGATGGAGTGCACTGCAAATTGTGGACCCTTGCCTTTGCATAACAGTTCGAAATCACTCATCGGTACTGGCTTGGTTTTCGGAATTCCGAACAGATCAATCCAACTCGACAAAACGTACTTGACTCCCTCGGCCTCAAGCTGCCTGCGTACCTCAGCGATACGCTCGTCCGACGGCAGAGCATCAGCAAAGTTTTCAATATATGCGGTCATTAGCTTATTCTCCTTGCATGGGTGCTGGTTCATTTGCTGCTTGTTCAGCTCCAGTCATACTTGAGCAGAAACTGGTTCTTGAAATTCTTAAGTCCCGACATGACTTCGCTTGATGCGATGTCGGGTTGGAGATGAATCTCCGTTTCCAGGAAATCGTGAAATTTGCGCATGTTGTTGGTAACAATTTCGACCAATAGATCGTAACGCCCGGTCACCCACAGAATGTAAACTACATCGGGCGATTCTCCGAGTCGATTTGCAACCTGACCAACTGAGTGGTTGGAGGCGACTTTTACACCGACGATTGCGTCTGCTTGGTAGCGGACTTCGGTTGGGTCAACCAGCGCAACAATTCGAAGAGCCCCGGCTTTTTTCATCGACTGCACCCGATTTCGCACAGTGCCCTCTGATACTCCCAGCGCTCTAGCGATTGCTTTGTAAGGGCGGCGACCGTCATTCTGCAGCATCTTGACGATCTCACGATTAAGGTTGTCGTCAATTCCTGCAATACCGTTCTGTTTTTGGTTGGAAGGCAACGATGAATCTGATTTAATCATTGTGATATCATCAAAAATATACATATTAATTTATTGAATAGTGTATATTCTACATAAATTGTTGCGGAAAATGAACTAAATTAACCATATTCGTTACGAATAACGAAGTTGTTAGCGATTTGGTTTCAATCCAGAGAGGGGCATGCAATGGATTTCAACGCGACGTTGCTGGAACATTTCGAAAGAAGAGGGACAACGCTCCACGGTTTGCCAGGTGCAGCATACACTGACGAGCAGTTTTTCCGTCTCGAACATACCCGAATTTTCGCTCAGGAGTGGGTATTCGTAGGCTATGTCCACCAGATGAAGAAGGTTGGTGATGTTCGACCTATCAAGGTTGCGGGGCTTCCGCTGTTCCTGCTATGCGGAGAGGATGGGAATATATCCGCTTACCACAATGCCTGCCGGCACCGGAATACGAAGCTGATCGGCTCTGATGGCAATACTGGCAGGCAGATTCGATGCCCGTATCACCACTGGAGTTATGATCTTTGTGGGGCACTCAAAAGTGCGCCATATTTCGGGGGTCATACCCGCGAGCTGCCCGACGATTTTCGTTACGAAGAAAACAGCTTGCTGCCAGTGCACTGCGAGGTTTGGCACGATTGGATATTTGTCTGTCTGGCTTCAAACCCGTCACCATTTGATGGCTTTCTAGCTCCGATAAAAAGACAGTTAGGGGCGACTGATGTCACTGAGTTCGAGCCTGTAACGAAGATAGACTTTGGCGTCGTCGACTGTAATTGGAAAGCATTGATGGAAAATTACATCGAACCGTACCATGTCCAGTTTGTGCACAAAGATACCACCGACCAGCCGCTGACCAGTCACTATACTGTGACCGATGAACACTGCCTTGGAAGTGCGGTTGAATTAGGTACGAAAGAATTAGCCAAGGTGCGAGAGGGCACTTTGGGCGTAACCTCGCACTACTTGACTCTGTTCCCGAATTTTGTATTGGGTACGTACCAACCAGACCAGCTCGGGGTGCATATGAATACACCCATCAATGTCTCAGGCACTCGGCAGAATCGGGTAATTTACATTCACAGGGACTTGCAGTATAGTGATGAACAAATTGAGCAACTGGCGGATCTTTGGCACAAAGTGCACTTGGAAGATCACGAGATGTGCGAGCGTATGCAGCAGGGACGACAATCTCCAGTCGCCAGTACCGGCGGGGTGCTTTCGCCACACTGGGAAAACAGCGTACGCAAATTTCAGGAACTTGTAGTCCATTCAATTCGACCTGCACTCACAGATACTGACAAAGGAGGTAATCCATGAGTGAACTAAAACCTGACTTTCGACTCGATCACACGATGATTCGCGTGTTTGATCAAGAAAAAACACTGGATTTTTACACCCGAATCCTAGGTATGAAAATCCTGCGCCAGAACGATTATCCGGAAGGTCGGTTCACTAACACATTTATCGGTTATCAGGGCGAGGATGAGGGAACAACAATCGAAATGACCTACAACTGGGATCAGAAAGAGCCTTACGTTATGGGTGACGCTTGGGGGCATTTGGCACTCAAGGTATCGGATGTCTACTCAACCGCGGAATACCTTAAGTCACAGGGTGTTGAATTTGTGCGCGAGCCTGGTCCGATGAAAGGTGGCACTCGAGTAATCGCTTTCATCAAGGATCCCAACGGTTATAAGATCGAGTTGAATGAACCCATCGGATGATAAAGATCGTACTATGGTTGCCGCATGGTTGTCTGTTGTTTAGCTGGCACTTGGGGCAATCATTTTTCGTACGAACCGGTTGAATTCTTTTGATCGATATGCCCTATGCTTCACTGACTACGGCACGCGAAGGACAACACATATAATAACAATGACTTATCATATATCAATTGTTAAGAATAAAAGATCTAAGAAATTGATCTAATGTATAAAGTTATCCCCGAATGGTATATCACGACGTTGATATAAGCCGAATAAGGAACCAAACGAGGCTAAACCATGAACCATTTTAAAAGTAAATCCGAACTGCCATAAATTATTGAACCGACGGTGAAGGATCAAGAGCTGCGCATTGACAATCTGGCAGCCCAGATGCGGGGTGCTTGGGTTTTAACGGACACTTGGGTCGAGCCGGAATGACCAAGCACAGCGGCTTGGGCGCACGCGAAACGGTGTTTCTGCTGCTGAGCGATGCGGCTTTAAGCGGGTACGGACAAAACGTCCCTGAAGTGCTCGAACAGATTAAAGAACAGCTGGACATGTTCAGTTTCGCCCGCCGTCTTTGGAAATATTTCTGTTGTTTGGCGCGCCACTCCATCCGTACCAGCAAAGCCCTGACCGATCACAGCCTTGACTTGGTTATGCAACCATTGACCGGCTGGTCGAACAATTTCCTGAGATATCACTTCAATTGGATGTCTTCAACCTCAAAATTGATGAGGCTCCAGCTGTTTTGTCAGGCAAAATTTGATCATTTTGTATCCAGAAACTTGAGTTGCAAAATTGGCACAAGAAACGCATATCATTTCTTGTCGCAGTATTGCTAAGCGAAGATAGCATATGTTCAGCAAAACCATTCAACCACAAGCCATGGCAGGCTGTTTCAGAGGGTACGCGCAGTCGCAGCCGGCTGCGGCAGATGAGGAAATCGCGAGAATTGAGCCGGGCACGCCTGCAGGCGAATACTACCGCCGATTCTGGCATCCTGTCTATATCACGGAAGAATTGGGCGATTTGCCTGAAGCGATCAGAATTCTCGGCGAGGATCTGGTTCTGTTTCGCTATGGAGAGCAGCGAGATCAGATCGGACTAGTGCACAAACATTGCCTTCATCGCCGCGCTTCGCTGGAGTATGGAAAGTGCGAGGACAATGGAATTCGGTGCTGCTATCACGGTTGGCTGTTCGCGCCGGATGGTGAAATCCTGGAGATGCCGGCTGAAAATTCCAGGACCGCGGACATGCTGCGCAAACGCACCCGGCTTGGCGCTTATCCTGTCGTCGAATACCGCGGATTGATTTTCACCTATATGGGTCCGCCTGAACTGCAGCCTGAGTTCCCGGTCTATGACGCATGCATCTACGAGGGTATGACCAGCGTAGCATACAAGGCACCTTACAGATGCAACTGGATTCAGATATTAGACGCAATTCTGGACCCGACTCACACGACCTATCTGCACAGTCGAAACAGTCACCCGCAGTTCTCAGAAGGCATGAAGGCTGATGGTGTGCTGAAATTCTACGAGCGTCACGAAAACCACTTTCTAGGCTCTGCAACCCGTCGCGTTGGTGACAATGTATGGGTGAGGGTCAATGAGCTGATTCTCCCCAACTTCACGCAGGCCGGTTCAGCTTTCGCCGTAGATGGCATGCGGCAGTGCTATTTTGGCCGCTCCTGCTTCACCCGGTGGGTCGTACCTGTAGATGACGAAAATTCAGTCGTCTACGCCTGGGCCAATTTCGGCAGTCGCTGGGATCCACATCAATATAACACCAAGGAAGGGCGCGAGATGATTGAGCAAGGCGAGGTGCTTGATCGCAGTCTTCAAGAGAAGAAGCGCTTTCCAGCAGATTCCGAGGCGGTCGAGGGGATGGGCGGCCTACCTATACAGTACAAATTGGGGCTTGACTTTTAAAATTCGAGCTGGTACATTTGAATATCATGTATCAGCAGAATCAAATTCCGCGCAAGCTGAGGTCAGCATCTGGTCTGGAGCAGTTGCAGTCGATCATGGCAACGCGCAGATTTGCGAATCGTACGGAATTGACGCATGCGGTGTGTGAGGAGTTTGGATTTTACGATGCGCGGGGCAAAGCGCAGGTGACGAGCAGTCTTCGGGTGCTGCGGGATCTGGAGCAGACGGGTCGGATCGAGCTGCCGGCTTCGAGTCGTTCGGTGCGCCAGGTAAAGGCGCGTGGATTGGGACAGGCGGTGGCATTGGCGCAGGGTGTGCCGGCGCGGGTGGATCAGGTCCGCGGTTTGCAGCTGGTGGTGGTTGAAGAGGAATCGCAGTTGCGTCTGTGGAACGAGCTGATGATTCGCGAGCATCCGCGAGGAGCGGTCGTTCATGTAGGCTGTCAGCTGCGATATCTGGCAGTGTCTGAGCATGGTTATTTGGGTGCGCTGGGATTTGCGTCTTCGGCGCTGGCGCTGCGCAGTCGAGATCAGTGGATGGGCTGGGATGCAGAGCTGAAGTCTCGATATTTAAATCGAGTGATCGGTATGAGTCGGTTCCTGATCCGGCCTTCGGTGCGCTGTCAGAATCTGGCGTCGAAGGTGTTGGGTCTGTGTCTGCGTCGAGTCGGCAGGGATTTCAAGAGTCGCTATGGATTTGATCCGTATTTGGTGGAGACGTTTGTGGATGCGTCTCACAGCGGGGTATCGCTGCGAGCATCGAACTGGCGCCATGTGGGCTGGACGACGGGGCGCGGTCGATTTGGGGGCAAGTCTGAAGCGACGGCTGTGAAGTCGGTGTATATCTATGAATTAGAACGGAAATGGCGAATGTATCTGGGGTTGGACAAGGTTTGCGTCCCGGTGCGTGACAGAGGTCAGGGACTAGCGATTGATGAATGGTCGGAGCAGGAATTTGGAGGTGCGCCGTTGGGTGATGAGCGTCGCAGCAGAAGACTGGTGAAAAGTGCGGACATCCAGGCTCGGCAGCCGATGGAGCCGTTCACGGCTGCGTCCAGGTCGGATCAAGCGGCGGTGCATGCGCATTATCGTCTGCTGGATCAGCCGGCGGAATCGGCGGTGACGCCAAAGAACATCTTGGCGCCGCATCGACAGCGAACGCAGGAGCGAATGCAGGCACAGTCGGAAGTATTGTGCGTGCAGGATGGCACCGATTTGAATTTCGCCAATCACGGTGGCTGTCAGGGCATGGGCTTGATCAGTCGCAACCGCAAATCGGCTGGCACCATGGGGATTCACATGCATTCGCTGCTGGCGCTCGATGCGCAGGGAGTGCCGTTAGGGGTGCCGCACATTGAATATGGCCATCTGGATGACGAGGGCACCAAGACGCAGCGATGGCTGCGCGGGCTGCGTGCGAGCGCAGAGTTGGCGGCGCCGCTTGAAAAGGTGCGGATGGTGGCGGTGATGGATCGCGAGGCGGATTGTTTTGAGGTGATGGCCGAGTGTCGAAGGCTGTCAGATGTGGAGTTGCTGGTGCGCGCCCAGCATAATCGAAGTCAAGGCAAAGGCCAGCCGAAGATGTTCGATGCGATCCGCGGGCAACGTGCGCAGGCGAGTCTGGAAGTGCCGGTGTTGGCGCGTTCGGCGCGGCGCAGCAGCCGCAGTCAGAAGGCGATGTCGAAGCAGCCGGCGCGGATGGCGCAGGTCGAGTTGCGCTGGCGTCAGGTGCAGATTCAGCCGACGCGCGGTTTTTCGGGTGAGAAACCGCTGAGGTTGAATCTGGTTCATGTGTATGAAGCAAAAGCCGGCGACGCGGTCAAGCCGCTGGAGTGGTTTCTGCTGACCAGTCTGGCGGTCAACAGCGCGCACGATGCGACGCAAGTAGTACAGCGTTATCGGCTGCGTTGGCGAATTGAGGATTGGCACAGGATTTTGAAATCCGGCTGCAAGGTGGAGTTTCTCAAGCATCGAACGTGCGGTCACCATCAACGCGGTGATTGCCTGGCGGCTTGCGGCGATGACGCTGCTGGGTCGAGAAACCCCGGAATTGCCGATGGAAGTGCTGTTTAGCGAGACCGAAATCGGTGTATTGAAGGACTTCGCACGCCAAAATCGCAAAAAAGTGCCACAAAATCTCGGCGCCGGCATGGTGACGATGGCCATGCTCGCCGGTTATTTGAATCGTAAAAATGATCCGCCACCGGGTTACAAGAAGATCTGGGAAGGCTATAGCATGCTGACAACAATGGCGCGGACTTATGATTTGGCTCTGCACATGGCAGCCCAAAAAGAAAGCTGGTTTCACCATAACTTAAAAGGTCGGATTCAACATAAGTTAAGTCCAGACTGAATTTGTACGGAATAGGCAGTGGGCGGCATTTCTACCCATAAGGGCGAGAACCTGATGCCGACGGACCGTGGCATCGCCCTTTACCGCAGGCGCGTGCGAAAACAGGTTCGCGATCTGGTTGATCAGATAGAACCGCCTCAGCCGACCAAATCGGGCGGCAGTTTCGTCAAAACCTACGGGCAAGACACCGTTTTAACCCTGCCGCCGAGAAATGCCGAGGATGATCAGGCGTATCTGGGTCGCATCGGTTCAGCAGTGATGGAACTGCAGTTTGCCTTAGAAGACTGGAATGGCGGGATTCGCGACGATGAAATAGTCAGGCGACTGAAAGAACTTGGCGCCGCCGGCGTTGACTAAACGGAGTCGGTCCAGTTGAAGGTACACGTCAAGAACAACCGCTGGCGGCCAGGTTCCTTTCCCAACACTCCCGAGGGCGAGGCGGTTTTCACCATATCCCGTGATCGTATTGACGATGCGCTTGCGGAATTTCCGGATCTCGCCGGCAGGATCGAGTTTTTTATTGACTGGGATACCGACAACTTTACATCTTCCATGGCGAACGCAGATATCCTGCTGACATGGGATCTACCGACCGCGGCTTTGACCAGTGTTGCTCCTCGTCTGCGCTGGATTCACTGTATTGGCGCCGGTGTTGAACATATGCTGCCAATGACCTGGCTGCCGGAACAAGTGACACTGACCAACAACAAGGGCGTGCATGCAGCCAAAGCAGGCGAATTCGGCCTGATGGCCGTATTGATGCTGCATACACACATCCCCGAAGTGGTATTCAATCAGCGGAACGCGGTTTACGATTCGCTCTACTCATCGCCAATTGCCGGTAAGACGCTGGTGGTTTTGGGAACTGGCACTCTTGGCGGTTCGGCAGCCCGCAAGGTCAGGCAGCTGGAGGTGCAGGTGATTGGCGTAAACCGTTCCGGCAGCCCGGTGGCAGGTTGTGACCGAGTGGTAACAACCAGCCAGCTCGATGATGTGCTGCCCGAAGCCGACTACATGCTGATCGCGACACCTGATACACCGCAGACCCGCGGCCTCATGTCACGTGAGCGACTCGACCTGATGAAGACCACCGCCGGAATAATCAATATCGGACGTGAGACGGTTATGGATTATGATGCGCTTTGTGACAAACTGGATGAAGGAACGCTCGGCGGCGCCATACTGGATGTCTTTGACCCCGAGCCGATCGAGTCCGATTCGCGGCTCTGGAACACTAGGAATCTGATAATCACACCGCATATTTCGGCTGACGACGGGAATTCCTACGTAGCGATGACGCTAGGGCTGTTTTTTCGCAACCTTCGGCTTTTCCTCGCTGGCGATCCATTGCAAAATCCGGTGCGTCCTGAACTGGGTTACTGACGTCAATGACACACCGTTGGGCGAGCGATCCGTAAATCAGACAAGGAAGTGAACAACTTGAAGATCGGCGGGAGCTGACGCCGCAGCCAGCGAAGCTGTGCCGCCGGATCGACAAATGTCGCCATCATCATCAGCGGATAACCGAATCGAAGTGACCAGTCTCGCACCACCTGTCGCGCCAGCAGCGAGAGCGTCCGCGAGGCCAGATTCGGAATCGGCTCGAGAACCAGAAACCGCGACTGATTCGTGATCAGATGCAGTCGACCGATGCGATCCCGCGGATGCCAGCCCAGCCACTCCTTTCGAGCCCTGCTTTTCAGCGCGGCGGCATAAAATGAACTCAATGCAACCCATCGGCCTTGCAAAACTGCAACATAAAACGCACTTTCGCCAATTTTGTGTGACGCCCCAAGTAGTGATGCTCGCGCATCAGCGCCAAAAACTCCGACTCCTCGTCGCGTTTGACCGCTTTAATAACCAGCTCCGACAAATCCATCTCTCATCAATTCAGTTCAACTCTTGATGGTTGATCCATATACGGATCGATGACAAATGTTCAGCTTCCAATGCAAATTAATTAACATCAAGCAGCTGGCTTGATCAAAAATTAGTTCTGGTGGGATTAAACACTCATAAAGGTCATGCTACCGTTTTTGCCTCGACTTCAAGGCGTACACCTTCATGTTTCTGCAAATGACTAATTACAGCAAACAGGTTACTCGCTTGAGGATTCCCTTTTGGACCAAACATACGCATAAGGCTTTTACTTGGTTTCCCCAAGACTTTAGATAACTCCTCAAATCCAATAGTCGCGTTGATATAGTCCCGTAAAACGGCTTTGCCAGTATCAATTTCACTTGCAAGAAGACACGTAATGCCTTCTTGCAACAGGGCTTTGTGAAACACAAAGACAACCAGAAAAATCTCAAAGAGGCGGTGAATTATTCTTTCACGCAACTGCAGAGCATAAAGCGCAGGCGGAAACGGACTTTCGCACCCTCACCGGTGATGAGACCGACGCCAGACGAAAGGCGCCGAAGATTCAGCACGGTCGTTCCGAGCTGCGCGAGATCTGCGTGAGCAGTGAGCTGACGCCCAATCTGAACGAGAAATTTGACTTTCCGGGCATTGCGCAGGTATTCCGCATCCGCCGCACCGTGAAGCATTACCGGAAGCGTAAAAAGTACGAACAAACGGTTGATGAGTGCGTTGGCATCACCTCACTGAGCGCCGATCAGGCCGATGCTCAGACCTTGCTGGGTTACAACCGTACAACCGCGGACACTGGCCCGAGAACGTCAGCGCACTTCGTCGCTTTGCGATCACAGTGATCAGACGATACCGAAAACAGGTCGCGCCGACATTGCGAAAATTGCGCGGCAACGCACGTATGCTGCTTGATTATCTGCTTCTGACCAAGAACACCCGACGACGCAGCGCGGCCGTTTTACAATGAGTTGAAACGGTGCGCAGCCGGCGCGCCGTCCGCCATCGCAGTCATCACTTATTCAGCCGGCAGACTGTGTACTGATCCAAGCTGCAGTCAGAAAACACGTTCAGCAACCGATTGAAAACTGCCCTGATTGAATCAAATTCGACGAAAGGCGCGCAGACATAGCCCTTGTTTCGATCAGATTTACGCATTGTTCGCACAACTCAGCATGCGAAATCATTCTATGGATCCAACAAAAATTTGCCGTGGCTCAAAGTCGACTTGAACCTTGCGAACCCGCTTTACATCCAAACCCCCAGCTGCCCGCTCAAGACGGCTGAGCGGGCTTTTGCCGGGCGAGCTGAGAAGTGACCATGAATCCGCCGTCAGAGGTGATTTCACCCCCGGAAAACCGCTTCGATACGACTGGGCTTGACGGAATTGGGAATATGACAAATGGCTTTGGATGAGTGTGAAGTTATGGGGCTTTGACCTATAGTATTTTATATATTGTTATTATTTATTAAATCATAGCTGAAGCCCTTCTGATTTATTGTTATGAGATGTTCGGGCTAGGTGTGAGAGTTGCCACATTTGATAATGGCTCCGGCACGATGAAATTTACCGGACGAATGTTCCGAGGCTGCAGCACCGGTCTGATTCATCGGTTGCGGGGCACTTTCAAACTTGGTCAAATCACGAGGTCAGGCACTGACGTCCGGTTTGATTGGCGCGAGTGTGGAAACGTAACTGCGGGAGTCTGACGCAGGCCATTAGCGAAAGCGACGTTCCAGCCACTGTACCCTGAGAGTAAGCGTTCCATTCCTCGACTTTGCTCATCATTTTTCTGTTCATTTATGAATCCAGAAACTTGATTTATATATAATTGACTCTCCACGTATTGTACAAACTAACTTATTTTCAATGGATTACTGTCTTTAGAGGCTAAAAATGGCACGAATCACGGTAGAAGACTGTCTTGAAAGAGTCGAAAATCGATTTCAACTGGTTTTGATCGCTACGAAACGGGCGAGGCAGCTCGATAGTGGTGCGGAACCACTGGTTGAAAGAGATAATGACAAACATACCGTTATCGCATTGCGAGAAATTGCTGAAGGATTGATTACTTCCAGTATATTGGATGAAGACGATAATCCGAATCCTATTCCATTTGATTTCAAAGCAGCGGATTTAGCGATTTCACGAGAAGAGGAAGAACTCCAGGCTTCAAATGCGCTTAGTAAGCAAACGGACGACGTCGACTCCAAGAACGACGAGATATAGTCGATTAGCTGGCTTCTTTACAAAATGGACAATCCCGGAAAGGGAAAAACGTCAATTCAACGAGCTATGCAATTCACTAGAAACCTACCTTGATCAACTCCAGATCGATGAAGTTCGCAAAGCTTATGAAGTCGGTGCGAAGGCACACGAAGGGCAGCGTCGCCTAGCAGGCGAAAAATACATCAATCATCCTCTGTCAGTTGCGCGTTTGCTGGCGGTTCTGCATCTTGACAGTCGTACGATCATTGCGGCTATTCTGCACGACACGCTCGAAGATACCGACCTGACGCGAAATGATCTCAGCCGAGATTTCGGAGAAGATGTAACCCTTTTGGTTGAAGGCGTGAGCAAGGTCAGTCACCTGGAATTTGATTCGCCAGAACATGCAGAAGCTGAAAATCTGCGACGGATGTTTCTTGCCATGTCAAACGACATCCGAGTCATCTTTATCAAGTTGGCCGACCGGCTCCACAATCTGGAATCTCTGGATGTTCACAGACTGGAAAAGAAAAAAAGAATCGTACGTCAGACACAGGACATTTACATTCCAATTGCCAATTTGCTGGGAATACAGAACTGGCAGCGAAAAATGCAGGATTTGTGTTTTAAGGCCATCTACCCTAGACGCTACAACACAATTCAATCCGCGATTCGGAAAGAATTTAAAGGAAAAATTGAAGACACGATCAAAAAGCATGTGGCTGCGATCAAATTAATGCTGGAAGAACGAAGGATCGAAGCTCTGGTGACCGGGCGATTCAAAAGTCTCTCTGCCATTCATGACAAAATGCGACGAAAAGGCAACTCACTCGCCGCAGTTCAGGATATGCTCGCTCTGCGTGTAGTGGTCAATTCCATTGATGAGTGCTATCGAACCCTTGGCATCATTCATCAGCGGTACAAACCCATTTCCAGTGAATTCAACGATTACATCGCAATCCCAAAAAGAAACGGCTACCAATCTCTCCATACGACAGTGAACACTGAATTTGGACAAGTGATTGAAGTGCAGATCCGAACCGGGGAAATGCATCGAATTGCAGAAACTGGCGTTGCGTCCCACCTGAAATACAAACGTGGGGTGAAGAAAAGTCACCATTCCGACTTGCCGAATGCGGATTGGTTGTCCGAACTGCTTCACACTTTGGAAGACAACGAAGTTCCAGGCGACTACATTGAACACCTGAAGTTAAGCTTATTTTCAGCTGACGTTTACGTGTTTACCCGAGACAATGAAATCAAGAGACTGAGGCAGGGATCGACGGTTATAGATTTCGCATATTCAATTCATACGGAAGTTGGCAATAAAATGAAATCAGCCACCGTCAATAATCAGAGAGTTCCGTTACATACTGTTTTGTCGAATGGTGACCGAGTAGAAATTAAAAAGAGAGAATTCAGCACTCCTGATCCGGATTGGCTGCAGTTCGTTGCGACGAGTCGCGCAAGGATCGGCATCCGAAATGCCCTGAAAGTCAAAGAAGTGAGTGAAATGGTAAAAATGGGCGATCGCCTGCTAAAGAAAGCTCTGAAGAAAAATAAAGTCAGGTATTCGCGGGTCACGGAAGAAAAAAAACAGGAGATGGTCGATAATCTGCAGGTTGACTCATGGTCAGAAATTTTGCACGACATCTGCAACGGGCACCGAATGGCACCGGTTGTTGTCAATCAAATGTTTCCGGAATTGCTTACAGAATCAGGCATGCTGGCGATGGACGATACGTCAGTATCAATTCAAGGCACGGAAGGTTTGGCTGTCAGTTACGCCAAATGCTGCAGTCCTATTCCGCCTGAACCAATCATTGGGTTTTTCAGTCTGGGCAGGGGAATCGTCGTTCATACCGAAGACTGCAAAAACACCCAAAACTTCATACAGGGAGGCCATTGGTCCAAGTTTCAGTGGACGAGCAACCCAGTAGGCCCGTTTCGAGTTTCGATTCGAGTGGATGCGGTTAACAAACGCGGAGTTCTCGCCAGCATTACAAGCCGGATCGCTGCGGAAAAAGCCAATATCAGCGCTTGTGAACTTGATGTTACGGACAAGGCGAACGCAACTCTTGATTTTGAAATTGAGGTCAATGATCGGCCTCATTTGGATGCGATAATGCGACGAGTTCAACGAGACCCTTCCGTATTCAGACTCAACCGCGTCAAGAAAGCTTAGAGCTTGGGCACCCTAACTTAGAAACAGTCGTGACGACAGCAGACAAGGAGAATTTAGTTAAATGTCCCACAAAACAGTGATTGCTACTTTGAACGCACCGAGTGCGATTGGTGCTTATTCGCAGGCGGTTCGACATGGAACCCTTGTGTTCATTTCAGGACAAATTCCTTTAAGTCCAGTTACGCAGGAAGTTGTTGGGAGCGATCCGAGAAAGCAGATTGAACAGGTGTTTCAGAATGTTAAAGGAGTGGCCGAAGCTGCCGGCGGCTCTCTTGACGATATTGTTAAATTGACGGTTTTTCTCGTTGACTTGAGTCATTTTCCGATTGTGAACGAAGTTATGGGCGAATTGTTCAACGAACCATTCCCGGCCCGCGCCGCGATCGGGGTCGCGGCACTGCCGAAAGGCGTAGCTGTAGAAGTTGAAGCAATAATGGCATCGAATGCTTAGGTGGCTGGCGGCCAGAACCAAAGCATCGAGGAGCTGCCGGTTACCGAAATCGCCGGCGTCAGTCCTCAGCTCGCATCCCGTCTGGAAAAAATTGGAATTTTTCAGGTCAAGGACCTGATCTTTCATTTCCCCTTTCGTTATCAGGACAGAACTCGAGTGACTCCACTCGGTTCGCTCAGTCCTGGTGAGAATGCTGTCGTTGTCGGGAAAATCACGAGTTCCGCGATTAGTTTCAGTGGACGTCGCAGTTTGGTCGTTCGCATCGCAGATGAAACCGGCCGCATGACCATGCGGCTTTTTCATTTCACGATGAAACAGAAAGAACATCTGCTCCCCGGCAAGTGGATGCGCTGCTTCGGTGAAGTGCGTTACTACCAGAGGGAAAATCAAATGATTCATCCCGAATATTCGGTATTTTCTCAACCTCCACCTCGGATTCAGGCCGATAACCTGACGCCAGTCTACAGACGAACAGAGGGCATCACACATCACAAAATGCGTTCGATAATCGCTTCCGCATTGAAATTTTGTGCTGAACATCAGCTGCCCGATCTCGTGCCACGGGAAATTCTTGAAAAATATGAACTGCCAGATCTCAATGACTCTCTTCAGAGAATGCATGCTCCACCGAACGACGCACTTCAACCGATGTCTGACAGTGCGGAAGTCCCAGCTCTGAGGCGATTTGTTTTTGAGGAACTGCTTGCGTTTCAGGCTGCGCGCCGACGGCAGAAGCAGCTGCGTCGGTCAGTGAATGCAGTAACGATGACGCCACAGGGCGAACTGTCGCTTAAACTGCGTAAATCTCTGCCATTTGAGCCTACTGACTCGCAGCGGAAGGTAATCCGCGAAGTGCTGATGGACTTAAAAAAACAGCATCCGATGCTGCGTTTGGTGCAGGGGGATGTCGGGTCGGGCAAGACGCTGGTCGCGGCCGCGGCCGCGGCATGGGCGGTTGATTCAGACTATCAGGTGGCAGTCATGGCGCCGACCGAGCTGCTGGCAGAACAGCACTTTCAGACATTTTCCAACTGGTTTCTTCCGCTGGGCATAACCGTATGCCTGCTGACAGGACGGCTTGGCGCCAAGGATCGAAGGGCTGCTGTTACCGATCTGCGTCGAGGAAATGCAAAAATCGTGATTGGCACGCATGCACTGTTTCAGGAGAGCGTGGAGTACAAAAAACTCGGGCTCATCATCATTGACGAGCAGCATCGGTTTGGAGTAGGACAGCGATTCGCATTGCGAGAAAAAGGAATTGTTGAGAAACAGGTGCCGCATCAGCTGATCATGACGGCGACCCCGATACCCAGAACGCTGTCAATGACATTGTTTGCTGATCTTGATGTTTCAAGCATTACGGAACTGCCACCTGGCAGAATTCCAATACAGACAGCAGTGTATTCGACAAGAAGCCGTCGGCGGGTCACCCAGAGAATCCGAGAGATTTGTCGTTCTGGACAGCAGGCGTATTGGGTTTGTCCCATCATAGACAAATCTGAAATCCTGGACGTTGAATCGGCAACAGAAGCAGAAGCTTTCATTAAAAGCGCACTGCCAGAACTTCGCGTGGCTTTAGTGCATGGTCGTCTCAAGAGTCAGCAGAGAGACCGGATCATGAATCGATTCAGAAAGGGTGAAATCGATATTCTTGTAGCGACAACCGTGATAGAGGTCGGTGTCGACGTTCCAAATGCGAGCTTCATGGTGATAGAAAGCGCGGAGCGGCTGGGGCTTGCCCAGCTGCACCAATTGCGCGGGCGCGTCGGCCGCGGCGCTGCTCAGGCACATTGCGTGCTGCTCTACAAAGGCGCGTTGTCGTCCTTTGCGAAAGAACGGCTGTCCGTCATGCGAAAAACCAGCGATGGTTTTGAAATTGCGGAAACGGACCTAAAGCTTCGAGGGGCTGGGGAGCTCTTGGGAACCCGTCAGACCGGCGCACAGCTATACCGAATTGCAGAATTGCCGAGAGATATACGCATTCTCGAATGTGTAAATCAATGCGTTGACGCGCTGTTGCTCCAACATCCTCACCTCGCATCACCTTTAATCCGTCGTTGGACTGTTCGAGAAGGTCATTACAGTGCAGTTTGAACGTTTGTCTGCATACGCTCGTCTGATGCGATTGGACAAACCAATCGGAAGCCTGCTTTTGCTGTGGCCGACTTTATGGGCGCTATGGATTGCAGGCAATGGACATCCAGACCCAAAGATCGTTTTAATTCTTGTGATCGGAGTTTTTGTTATGCGCTCTGGAGGTTGTGTGATCAATGACTTTGCCGACCGAAATTACGATCCTCATGTGAAGCGCACGAAAGACAGACCACTGGCATCGGGTGAAGTTTCGGTACGGGAAGCGCTGATCTTATTTGTCATCCTAGGTCTGATCGGTCTGATTTTGGTTTTGTTTCTGAATCGGCTGTCGGTCATACTGGCTTGCATTGGACTTTTTCTGGCAGTGTCCTATCCTTTTCTAAAACGATTTACTCACCTGCCTCAGTTCTATCTTGGAATTGCATTCGGCTGGGGCATACCTATCGCTTTTGCAGCGCATCTGGACACTGTGCCTTGGACGGGCTGGCTGCTGCTGCTTGCTAACGTTGTTTGGGCGGGCGCCTATGATACGTTTTATGCAATGGTCGATCGAGATGATGACCTTAGAATTGGGGTTAAATCTCTTGCTGTCAAATCTGCTTCCAAGGATCGATTGGTAATTGGAATCTGTCAAATCTCGACTCTGCTACTTCTGGGCATCCTCGGATTCATGGAAGAGCTGAACGGATATTACCATCTTGGATTATTTGCAGCGGCTCTGATCGCTGTTTGGCATCAATATTCGTGTCGCATGGACGACAGGCAGAAGTTTTTTGAGGCGTTTTTGGGGAACAGCTGGTTTGGAGCAGTGGTGTTTGGAGGAATTGTATTGGCATATCTGTGAAATCGCGTTCGGAGAAATTTTACCGGGGCGCACTGTCCAGCGTGGACGGCAGACAAGAGAGCTGAGCTTCAATAGACATCCATAGACGGCGCATTGGCAGATTGACTCAGATAACCTGTTGCCAAATTCCAGCGCGCTAAAGCTAGGTTCAAGGTGTTTATGCGACATGAATATTGGTTCTGATTCAAGAATAAAATTTCGATTTCCCGTTTCTGGACAGGGTCAGAGCTTTGCATCGGGTTGTACCTCCAGCAGATGAACCAGTTCGCTACATTGAAAAAATCAACTCCAGCCGGTGCATATAGTTGCGTTAAGGTGTCCATTTGCAGTCAGAAGCAATTGCTGAAGATGTTCTACAGGGATATTGGGAGACATAGAATGGACTTGAGACAGATCAAAAATGCGTGATTAACGCGATAAAACGCCCGAAGTCAAGATCACATTCGCGACCAAATGGACCGAATCAAGAAACAGAAGGTTTACTCCGGCTTTCATCTCGCGCGGGATGTATTGCAGCAATAGGAATTGAATATGCATTTGATGACCAAAGTTGCATGTACGATTGTATTGTTGTGCGCATCCGTCTTGAGCAAAGCCGCTGGTTTTCATTTTATTGAATCAGACGAGTTGACCATGGGCATTTGGTATCCCTCCAAAGTGCAGGAAGAGCAGCATCGGCTAGGTCCGTTTGATGTGACTTACGCTCTAAACGGTAAAATCAGCGAGGGTAAATATCAGCCCGTTTTGTTATCACATGGCAATAGCGGGCGTTGGAGAAATCACCACTTAACTGCTAAAGCGTTAGCTGATTCAGGTTACATTGTCATCGCGGTACAACATTCCGCTGATCATCTCATCGGAGGTGGCAATACAGCGGGTGCAATGGCACTGAGAATCGAACAGCTTCGACAGGCACTGAATATCGTAAGAATGGATTCGGTTTTTAGTGAAAAACTGGACCTATCGCGAGTTCATGGGCTAGGTTATTCTTTGGGCGGAGCAACAGTATTGGCAGCGGCAGGCGCTGAAATCAACTTGGAGTCTGCAGAATCTCATTGTGCGACTTATCCTGGTGAAGATGCAGCTTTCTGTGAGTCCCCACCAATTTTATGGCGGCTTTATCAGAGACTGCGCAATCCGGTCTCAATACGAAAAAAGCCAGATCAGTTCCATGTCGAGCCATTCATCAACGGACTGACAGCAGTGATTGCGCCGATTGGACAGGGGCTGGAGATCGCACCAGAACGTTTTGATGCTTTGAAGGTTTTGGTTATTGAGATAGAAGGGGACCTAATCGCACAACCACGCTTCCATGCTAAAAATATTGTTGCTATATTGCCCGCGAAAAAGCTTGCAGATTCCTTGTCGGTTCCGGGTCATCACTATGCATTCATAGCGCCCTTTGCCGATAGGGTGAAGTCCAAAGAAAACATTCCTGTAGCAGTAGATCCAGAAGGATTTGACCGTAGATCTTTCATCAAACGCGTCAATTCATTTATTGTCAAATTTTTCAAACAAAGCAATAATGAAAATTAGTGCTGATAGCCATTGGAGATGATTCCCATCGAGGCTGCTCCATGCCTTAACTCCATCTGTTGTTGTTAAAGCCATCGCTCTGCTACTTCATCATTCGGGAATCTCTTCATCATATCTACTGATGACATTCCGTTCCAATTCCCTTTAAAATACTGTTCCTAAAAATTCAGACTTCACTGATTGCAGTTAGAAGCCAGCTTAAAACTGTCATCGACTGTTACGAATTTAATACTGGTGCAAATTCGCAGCGTTATCAGAATCGACAAGTCATTGGATCGATGGCAGATTCATTTATTTCGGATGAGTTTATTCGAATCAGGCAGAGTCCTTCAGCGGGTTCTGTTACTCCAGTTTTTTTCCGTCCTTACTTTCCATCACTTTCGCGAGCCGTGAAGGATTTTGGTCACCACCACCGATTGCAATAGTGAGCCTTCAACACTCCTCACCATGTTGTGCAGAAATAAGTCCGCCTCTACGTCAATTCATATCCATTCCCGTTTTCGGTTGACTTGGATGTGAAATATCGTCTTTACTGGCACTTCATTACTGCATCCAGATGAAAGAATTGCACTAAGTTGTGATTTACAATCAGCTGTTTTTGACCTGAACTTGGGACAAGAATAAAAACAACAATCATCATGAACTCGTAATCTTGCAGATCAGCGGAGAATGGCTTCGGTTCGCTACTCTTTGCGCAACGATGTTCCAAAATGTTTCCGGCAGGCACATTCTGACTTGAATGTCTGCTTGCTGACATCTCGTAAAATAGATGGTTTTACCCGAAAAAGGTGAGGGAACACGATTCATGACACTTATGATTGCTCTTCATATCGTTGCGGCTGTCAGCTCTTTGATTCTTGGCATTGTCGTACTGTCAATGCCCAAAGGCACGCCTCGACACAAGCTGTTGGGTCGGATATGGGTAACGATCATGGCGTTTGTTGCGGCAGGGTCCTTCAGTATCCGAGGTCTTGGGGAAGATGGTGGTTTGAGCTGGATTCACCTGCTGTCGGCGATTACGCTGGTATCTCTGGTCTATGCAGTGATCATGATACGCCGAGGGAATCGACGCGCACATTTTTCCGCGATGATCGGCAGTTTCATCGGCGTCCAGGTCGCTGGAATTTTTACGCTCGCTCCAGATCGAATAATCGGTTCTTTCTTATTTGGCGGCTGAGCTGAAATCAGGTTCTAATTGAATTTGAATCAGTGCCGATTGGATGAAGCAAACCCGCTTTACTCTGTTACGTCGGCAACGACTGCCATACAGTCGCCGGGTTTGACCAGTCCGGGAAAATGCCGTCCAGCAACTAATCCATCTCGATGCGCTTCGTATTCAACCGGATTGACGCCTGTTCGGTCCAACGGCCAAATGCGGGCCATTACTTCACCCTGATTTACATGACTGCCAAGATCAACCATCGGTTCGATCAGACCTTCGTGCTCGCAGATTGCGAAACAGGAACTGTCTGGCGTATCCAAATTGACGGAAGAATCCATGTCCATTTCTGCATTGAGTATGCCAGTGTGAACGAGCACGTTGTTCAGTCCTTTTTTGGCGATGGCATTTGTTTTAGCAGTCGTGGTTCCGCCACCTCCAAGTTCGCTTGATACGAATACTTTCCCCTGATCTTCTACTGCGGTATCGTACATTCCGGTATCGTCAATTTCGAGCAGAAGCATGGAATAGGGAGCATTAAACGCCTGCATTGCGGCAACACACTGCTTCTGCTGCTGTTTGTCGTCTAGAACATGCGCAGCAGCGAATGGCAGAAATTCAAGAGTTTTTCCGCCCGAGTGAATATCGACGACGAGGTCAGCCTGGGGAACCAAAGTGCGCATGAAATAGTCCGCAATTTTTTCTGTTACGGTTCCTCTCGGGTTTCCCGGAAACACGCGGTTCATATTTCCATCATCGATGGGAGAGTTTCTGGTGCCTGCGCGAAAAGCCGGGTAATTGAAAGCCGGAACAATGATGATCCTGCCTGAAATGTGTTTATGGTCGAGATTCAGAGCCAAATTTTGAAGACCGATGACTCCTTCATATTCATCGCCATGATTGGCGCCTGTCAACAAGGCAGTGGGCCCTGAACCGTTGCAGATCACGCTGATTGGGATCATGACTGCGCCCCAAGCGGAATCATTTCGGCTATAAGGCAAATTCAAAAAACCGTGGTGCGAACCATCCGCGTCCAGTGGGATGGTTGCTGATATTGGATTGTCTGTCATAGTTGCGATTGCTCTAAAGTTGGATTGTTTTTCCTGAACTGAACCTGATTTCTTCTGTCAAACGACTGAGCATCAAAATAACCAATGCTGTTTCCTGCCTCAGCCAGTCATTCAGCGACAGTGGGTCATACGGACGAGTTTAGAACACAGTGCCGTCAAGCGCCAGCTGAATCGGCGGATTGTAAGTATCTCGTTTTTCGTACGCAATTCTCCGACCTGCGGACTAGGTGCCGCCTTCAAGTATCTGACACAGCGGCATTGCTTTCTGCAGCAGGTCCGGCTGTTTCACACGCAGCACTCCGCTGTCCATCAGAAGCCCGCCGTTTCTGTATTCGGGCAGTCCGGTAAGTCCATCCAGGTTGACTACCCTGATCCCGCTGTTCTGCAGCGGTTCAACCAGTGAATAACTTAGCCACTGTGAAAGCTTATGAAAGGGCACGATCCGTCCGATGCCATCAATTCTGTTCACTAACGGGTGAAAACCCGCGTCCCCATAGCAGGTGTCGCATCTCCAAATTCCATTTGGCCAGATTGAATTGAAATGAACCAGTATGCTGCGCAAGATTTGAGAGGCATCTGCTTCGTTCTGCGAAGATTCTTCCAAAATGAACTGCAGGAGATCACTCGAGCGTCGCAGAAACTCCGATTTTTCCAGCAGCGCACCAAGACGATTAAGCAGATTCACCCGACCTTCGACTCCAATTAAATCATTTCCAGCGCTTACTTGGAACACTTTTTCCAAATCGCGCAAGCAGACATTTTTTAATTTTGCGGCAGATGCCGCAAAGCCGCCGCGATCGTCGCGGCATGCCAGATGATCGAAGAAAAAATGGAGGGAAGCGGCAGCAAGTCCTTCTGAACGGGTCAAGTCAAGACCTGAAACCGGCTCGGCATAACTCCAGCGGTCACCAGCCCCCCGCATCAAGGAGAACACTTACAAAAACAAGGTCAATCGCGGTCCGGCAAAGTGCTGTAGGATCAATCTGGTCCAAACCGTGTTGGTTGATCATATCCTGCCAAAGATCGATATCGTCAATTGAAAAGTGTCGCCATCGGCTGTGAAGTGGAACATCCAGATCAGGATAGTTTTGCAGGCACACGCCCGCGACGTACTCAGCACACGGCTGAATTGCAGCTTCGTCGATTTCAAAAAAAAGACCGCGTTTCTGTCGAACCGCGAGAGTGATCTCGCTGCATCGAGATCTTACCGCCTCGGCGCTAAGGAGATCTTCAGACAGCTCGCTGGAACCGCGGATGATCAGTAGTCCTCCAACAACCGCCCTTGTGGCTGACTTAAATTTGATTCGGACATTGGCCGATCTTCCGAAAAGTAACCCGCCGCGATTTTCGCGTCCATCTCAACTCTTGCATCCTCTGGAATTCGATCGTCCGGCAGTGCGATTCGATTCACGATTTCAATGCCCTGCTTTACCAGAGAATCAAATTTAATGTTGCTCATGGAGACGAATCGATCAATTCGTCTGATGCCGAGCCAGTGCAGTGAATCAGGCATTAAATTTTGAAATCGAACGTCTTGAACTCCAGCTATGCACTCCGTTCTCTCAAAATGATTTTCGGCGGAATCACCGCCTTCCTGACGTTTTCGAGCGTTGTACGCCAGGAATTTCGTGACTTCTCCAAGCGCTCGTCCTTCTTTTCTGTTGTAGACGATGACACCCACACCATTTTCCTGCGCGGAACGGATGCATTCTTCAATTCCATGAATCAGGTATGGGCGGCAGGTGCAGATGTCGGAGCCGAATACGTCGGAGCCGTTGCATTCGTCATGCACTCGACAGGAAAGATGATGATGTTCGTCTGCAACCGCGGCCGGGTCTCCGAAGATGTAGACTGTGATGCTGCCAATGGGAGGTAGAAAAACCTTTAGGTCGGAACGGGTGACAAGGTCCGAAAACATGTTTCCGGTCTGTTCATACAGCGCTCGACGCAAGTCATGCTCGGGCACGTCGAATCTCTTCGCAATCCCTTCCAGATGCCAGACTGGTTCAATCGCAATTTTAGTGACGTTGACCTCTCCAGATTCCAATAGAATTTTCCATCGGGCTCAAGGCTGCTGCAGATTGCTCCTGAAGCAAATTCGGGAACATTCAGGCGTGCACGCGTCACTGCAATAGTCGGCCTTATGCTTTCGCCGTCGTCGATGTGTTCTTGAAAGGCACTGCCGACAAGATGTCTCCAGGGATCGATTGAAACGATTCGTTCTGCGTCGAACCACTGTGGATGAGGGCCGATTTTGACTGCTGGCGACGTGTTCGTCAGATCTGGTTTGTGAAGCGGATCCAATTCGCCAGAGACGACGGCAAGCGCGCGGTAGACTGCATAGGAACCCGTATGGGTTCCAATCGCGTTTCGCTTTTGAGCATTGCCGGGCAATCCGATGACCGGACCTCGAATCTGAGCGCTGTTCGCTCCCCAGACAATGGGAGACGGCTTGGAGACTTGGCTCGGATGTGAGGTCAGTGCGATGTGATTCGATTTATTTGAAGAATTCATTACCGTCGTCCTCAGTTGATGTTCTTATTGGAAGCAAATATGAAACCTCCGGTTTCCAGCTGAACCAAAGTGGACCGTCACTGTTTAAATTGAGAAGCTCCAGTTCATGATGTGATTTTTGAATTTTGACTTCAATACCGTTCGATGTTTCAACCAGCAAACCACTGATGGAGCCAATGAACTCCTCGCTGATCAGACTGCATGAAAACTCATTGACCTGTCCCTTTGAGAGTGCATTCAATTCGATCATATCGGCACTGATCACCAGTTCAACTGGGTCACCGACATTGAATTTATCATTCTCTCGCGATTGTACTGTCACCGCGCCAATGTTTGTATCCACAAACATTGAACTCCTTTCAAAACCGGTTACTTCGCCGTCCAAAATGTTGTTTGAACCAACAAACTCAGCAACGAATCGATTGGCGGGGCGCCGAAAAATTTCTTGTGCAGTGGCGATCTGTTCAATCCGTCCCTTGCTCATGATGACAACTCGGTCGGTCATTGCAAAGGCTTCCGACTGACTGTGGGTGACGTAAATGAACGTAATTCCAAGCTGCTTCTGCAATCGGGTCAGTACGCCCGGCATGCGCACTACCAGATTTGCGTCGAGAGCGCTGAGGGGTTCATCAAGCAGCACCGGCGGCTCCGTAACGAGCGCGCGGGCCAAGGCCACGCGCTGCTTCTGTCCGCCTGACAGCTGATCAATCCGCCGCTCGGACAAATCTGCAATCTCCATTCGGTCAAGGCACTGCATGGCTTTTTCTTTGCGTTCGCGTGCTCCAAATCCTCTCGTTTCCAGTCCGAACTCCACATTTTGTCGAACCGACAGAAACGGAAACAGAGCAAGATTCTGCCAGACCATTGGCGTATTTCTTTCCGCTGGCTTGAGCTCGTTGATCCGCTTGCCATTTAATCGAATTTCACATTCAGTCGGAGTTTCAAGCCCAGCGAGCATGCGCAAAATCGTAGTTTTTCCGCAGCCGCTGGAACCCATGATGCCCAATCGAATTCGGCGTTCAGATAGGGCGTCAGCTCACTGCTTGCCCAGATCTCGCGCAGCTCGCAACGACCGTGCTGAATCTTCGGCACCTTTCGTCTGGTGTCGGTCTCATCACCGGTAAGGGTGCGAAAGTCCGGTTCAGCCTGCGGCTTTATGCGCTGCAGTTGAGGTTGTGAAAGTATTCTCATTTTCGTGGATTTCTGAATCACAACAAATATTAATATAAAATAAATCAATGAGATAAATATTCATAATCCACTAATTTGGCAATACTTTCACAGTCTCAGTTGCGTGAAATAATAACTCACTGCCTCGTTGAGATTTTTCTGGTTATCTTTAAGGATGAACATGTAGTCGGCCTCTTGGTCCAGCACCTGCTGCGCGATCTTGCGCTGCGTCAGCATCGCATCCGCGGTAATCACCTTGCCTTTCAGATCGGGTATTGATTCGAGCAGTGAAACGCACACCCCTATCTCATTGGTATATTTGCTCTTTTCTGTGTTATTTTGCTCCAGTTTCGTTTTTTTACCGAAAGGCATGCGGGTGCGGTGCCCACCAATGGCTTTCACTCGGTGCCCAACCAGGCGCAGCTGGCGGAACAGTTGGAACAATGTGCGCTGCCGCGCAAGGGACGACTCAGCGCGGCGGTTGCCGAGCATCAAGCCCAGGACTGGTTCAAAGCGGCGCGCAAGCAGCATCCGGCAATCGAATCAAAGATCAACTGTTTGGAACACTGCGGATTGGATCGTGTTTTGGACCATGGCAAAGAAGGTTTCGCTGTCGGTGCTGTCAGCGAATCTGAAGCGACTCGGTACGCTGTTGCGCGACAAAGAGCGCAAATCTCTGGCACGCCGCCAACGCTTGCGCGCAGCTTAGCGCAACTTTTCCCTGATTGATAATTGAAAATCCGGCTCCCGGAGGATCGGGCGCGGACGAAATCTACGAATTTCAGCGTTTTTTTCTGATTTCCAGTTTATTTCATCGTACCGCTCGAATTGCTGCTGTCTTGCCCGCGGATTTTCGCCGGCTTGTGGCCGATTTGGGCGCAAATTGGTTGTTTTCTGCCAGACACTAGTTACAGATTGAACAGCGTCCTTTGACTTCTACGACTAACTCCTGAGGTGTGAACCCTTCCAACCCATCCAATTTATCAAGGTTTTCAACAAAACTAGCATTAGGAATTTCTTTCACTATTCCGCAGCCATTGCAGATGGTCAAAAAGGACTGTCCGATATCGTGTTCCTGCTCGCATGCAATATATGCACTGAGACTTTCCACTTTGTGAATCAGGCCAAATTCAAGCAATTTGTTCAGCACTCGATAAATCTGACTTGGAGCCCTGAATCCATGATCTCTGAATTCGTCAAGAATGTCGTAGGCACTCAGAGCTGTTTTCTTCTTTCGAAGATAATCGTAAATTAATTGTTGTCTCGGTGTTTGTGGCTTCATTTCAAATCTAAACTACTTGACTAGTGTCCAGTCATTTAACTAATGTCGGATAAAGACGTTTCAGCCTGATACGCGCATCGCCGGTCGTGAACTACCAGTCTATCTTCGCCTCCAGACGATCCCGCTCGACCTGCCAGGCCGCCACCTCCCGGCTGACCTCCGCCATGGTCCCGATGCGTCGGCTCAGACATTGGTTCACCATCACGTTGATCTCGATCTCCGCCATGTTCAGCCAACTGCCGTGCTTCGGCGTGTACACAAGCTCAAACCGATCCCACAGCACCTTGGCCTGTTCCGGCGGATACACCTCGTACAGTGCATCCGGCTGATGGGTGTTCAGATTGTCCATCACCAGCGTGATCCTCTTCGCCGACTCATAGTGCTGTGCAATGTCCTGCAAAAACTCAGCCCAGTCCACTTTCGTGCGCCGCTCGGTCACCTTCGTGATCCGTCTGCCGGCCAACGGCTCGGTGGTCATGAACACATTGCACACCCCGTTGCGGCAATACTCATAGTCGTGACGGGCCGGGCTGTCCCGGCCCACCCGCAATCGGCACCCGGGTCTCGCCGATCAGCTGCCTCGGCGTCTCATCCATGCACACCACCGAATGCGCCGGATCATACGGCCGATGGTAGACATCCAGCACCTGCTCCATCGACGCCGCAAACGATGCATTGTGTTGCGGAGCAATCACCCATTCAATGCGCCGCCACGGCTTGATCTCGTTTTTTTAAACCCGCCTCACCGTCTCATACGATATGCTGTCAACATGCTCCAGCTCCACCAGCCGGTCAGCCAAAAGCCGCAACGTCCATCGTGAATGACCCGCCGGCGGCTCCGAGCAGCTCAAGGCCAACAGATGGGCCTCCAGCTCGACGTCCGCCTTGCGCTCGTAATACTCTCGCCGACCCTGACGTCCGCCCATCGCAATCTCAAGACCCTCCTCGACAAATCGCCTCTTCACCCGGTCCACCTTGCGCTGACTGATCTGCAAAACTTCGGCAATCGTCTCACCGGTCTTGACCCGTGTATTGAACTCACCCTGATCACAGTTGAGCAGAATCAGCGAATTGATCACCTTCTGCGCCTTCGGCGAACCCTTGCGGGTGTTCTCCGTCAACTCCTCACGTTCCGTTTGTGTCAGCGTCCGACATGCTTTCCATCAAAATGGCCTCGCGGTGGTAAAAACAACGGAAATACATTATACAATTACGACACTATTCGCATGAACCGACACTAGTCCGCCTCTGTCGTTTTCGCACAATTCTGGTGACAACGACGCCGATAATGAAAACCCCACTAGCGTTTGCGACAATACTTGCGCTGGGCGGCGTATCGAACTCGATTGACAGCATGAGTCCGAAAATCACCGCGATGACGCCAAATACCGCGGCAAGTACTGCCATTTGCTCCGGAGTTTTAGCGAACTGACGAGCCGCTGCTGCAGGAATAATGAGCAGTGCAACAGTTAGAATAATACCAACAATTTTCATTGCAAAGGCAACAATTGCAGCAAGCAACACCATCATGAGGAAGCGAGTTTCGACAGGTTTCATGTTTTCAGCAGTGGCGATCTGCTCGTTGACGGAAAGGCAAATCAGATTGTTCCACTTGCGAATCAGCACAAGCAAAATCAAGGTGCCACCGCCATATATCATCAGAATCTCGTTCCAGCTTACCGCTAAGATGTTGCCGAACAGAAAATGTAGCACGTCCACTCGAACCCAGTACATCAATGAAACCAAAACTAGTCCTATGGAAAGTGTCGCATGAGACAACACACCGAGCGTGGAATCTCCTGAAAGCATTGAATGTTCGCCAATTCGCCCAACAAAAAATGCGATCAGAAAACACACGGCGAAAACACCAATGAGGATGTTGATCTCAAATACGAGCGCAAGAGCAACACCGAGCAACGCAGAATGTGCCATCGTATCGCCAAAGTACGCGAGTCGTTGCCATACCACAAAGCAACCTAGCGGACCGGCAATTATTGCGAATCCTACACCTGCAATGATTGCGCGACTGAAGAAATCATCAAACATCTCAACCATTATTTGGCTTCGGCAGTCAATTTACAGACGGAACCTTATTGCACCCTTCTAATGCTGCCATCAGGGAGATGGCTGTGGTCGTGCTGGTGTCGATAAAGAGCATGGGAACGCGCCGCTTCTGATCCAAACAGTTCCTCAAATGACTGATTATTGACAACATGTACCGGTGTTCCAGCACAGCAGAGATGGCGATTGATGCATATCACGGTGTTTGTCTTAGCCATTACCATGTGCAGATTGTGACACACCAGCAAAATTCCGCAATTCAGACGATCTCGAACGTCGACGATTTGATTGTAAAGTTTTATCTCTCCCTTAAAGTCCAATCCTTGGGAAGGCTCATCAAGGAGCAGCAAATCGGGTTTTCTGAGAAGTGCGCGGGCGAAAAGCGCTCTTTGAAACTCACCTCCAGAGAGCTCCTGCACTGCTTGCTCAGCCGAATTCAGAATATTCATTTCGTCCAATGCTTGATCTACTTCAAGAGGGCTGTATTTTTCGTTAATATTCATTAAGCGTCGCACTGTCATTGGCAGTGTGGAGTCGATGGCCATGCGTTGCGGTACGTAACCGATTCGAATACCGTTTTCCCTTACGACGGAACCACTATCAGGAGCGATAGAACCAGAGATCAATTTTGCCACTGTCGTTTTACCGCTTCCGTTCGGACCAATCAGCGATACTATCTCGCCTCGCCTGATAGACAAGTCAATATCTCGAATCAACCAGCGTCCATTTCGAATGACGCTGACCGATTGTAAACCTGCAAGCATAGATTCCATGTCGTCAAACTTCTCGATTTATTTCTGTCGATTCAATATTTCACTCAAATGTTGTTTCGTTATAATATAACATTTATTCAATCGTCATTCAAATGACATTCGTTCTAATAATTCGCATGGAGGTAGTTATGAAACGAATTTATGCCTTTCTACTCGCATTGATGTTTTTCGGGAGTGCTGCCGCTTCTGAAAGCAAGGTCGTGGTTACTATTAACCCAATTCATAGTTTGGTTGCGTCGGTGATGGAGGGAATTGGAACACCTGCACTCATAATAAAGGGAAATGAATCCCTTCACGGATATCAAATTAAACCATCTGACTCTAGACTATTGGAAGATGCTGGTGTGATTTTTTGGATTGGTCCGACTATGGAGTCAACTTTCATTGCTCCCATCTCAAACCTGCGGGAAGACACAAAAGTGATCGAGGTCGGAACGATGCACGGTTTGAAACTTTACGAATCTCGTGAATCTCCAGAAGGCGCACATGGAGATGACCATGGAGATGACCGTGGAGATGATCATGGGGATGATCATGGAGATGACCGTGGAGATGATCATGGGGATGATCATGGGGATGATCATGGGGATGATCATGACGGGAAAGAAGAGCACGATGATGACCATGCCGAAGAAGAAATGCACGGACACGGACACAGTCGTTACGACATGCACATCTGGCTTGATATAAACAACGCGAAGGTGATCACAGAAGAAACAGCTGAGCAGCTTGCAGACGTATTTCCTCAACATGAAGATCGGCTCATTTCAAATGTGAACAAAACACTAGAGAAACTGGATGCACTGGATGCGGAACTCCGAAGTCTGTCAGAATCATTTGCAAGTTCACCTTATGTGGTATTTCACGACGCGTATCAGTATCTTGAAAAGAGGCTGGGACTCAACAATGTTGGTTCAGTTACCGTCAATCCTGAACTTCAAGCGGGAGCAAGAAGGCTGGTGGAGGTGCGTGAGACGATTAGAAATACCGGGGCAACATGCGTATTCAACGAACCGCAGTTCAATCCAAGTGTACTGGAAATTGTTTCTGAAGGCACAGATTTGAAAATCGGGACTCTGGACCCGCTGGGTGCAGATGTTGAGCCTGGACCGGATGCTTACTTTCAGATCTTGCGAAACATGGTGCTCTCCTTAAAAGACTGCTTGGGTTGATGCAACTTGAATGAACGAAATTAACCTCGTTCGGTTGCGATAATTCAACTCATTATCAACGAGACAGGCCGAGTAAGCGGGGCCCGGTAACGACCCCGCTTACTCGGCCGACACTATATAAGTAAATTCTCGCAAAAATGCTCAATTGTGCAGAACAGAACACAATAATTACAACGGATTGAAAAATTCAGAAATGAAGAAATTTCTGAAAATCATCGATTTTCAGGAGCCAAATGGCAACGATGGATTAAAGCACTGGGCTGGGATCAATAGTTTTCTGCCGCGATGCTTGGCAAAATGTGGCGGTGAATTCGCGCTGAAGAGATTAAGTTAGAACTTCGAGCGCATGCTCAATCTACTGGGAATCCAAGCCTTGCTGTCATATTGCGCCTGCCATTAGAGAATGGGGTTGAAGGTCGAACAAAAACCAAAATAGCTGCTGTTTGAGGTGAAATCGAGGTTCGGCAACCCCCAATTGAGTGAGTGAATTCAGAAATGGGGGCTCAAAACTGCAGGCATCGTTATCGCCAAGATTTTAGCCAAAGCTATATTCAATGGATTGAAGAAGCCTAGAGATGCTCTGCTTATCAGATTTGTTGAAATTTATCCGAAATCTAGTTTTCTAAATTCAATAATAGACTCTTGCAATATTCATTGTCCGGTTCACGCTCAACTCCAATCCTAACCACGTCACGTGCACGATTCGAGTTACCTGTATTGAGGTGTAACCATGCTAGACGGGAACAATTTGTAGCTGAGAGTCTCAGCAATTGTAGTTCTAACACCTCAATTACTCGCCCCAATAACTCATGTACTTCCCCAGACCAAGCTTCCTCATTCCTCTGATCTTTGAGTTCTCGAATACGATAATTGAACGTGTTTGCGATTTCGCCAAGATCTTCCTGTTTTGATGATTCGAGTAATGCTACTTCACAGAGTGCATGAATTCCCCCCCCCCCTCGCATCGTTGCTTGATGCACAAAGTCTAGCTAGCTTTTTCCAAGCGTTACGTTGCTCCGGCGTTTCTGCAGATTTTAAATACTGTCTTACATATTCCTTGGCTTTTTCTTTTGACTTTTTGTCATTATTAAATTTCAAAATTAAATCAACAAGAAGTAAATAGGCTTTTGGAAATTGCCTTGCAAGAAATTCTAATATTGGAAGCGCCTTATCTAATTCTTTTGAATTACCGCCAACTCGTTCTGAAACTGATCGAAAGAGAATTTCGATTCTTGGGAAAACGCCGTGGTGAGCATATCCTCTCTTCCCGACACCAAACTCCATTAGAAGCTTCCGATCCCGTTCAACCGGAAATTTAAAAGGACTCACTTCCAATTCCCGTCGACCAAAAATAGTCGCCGCCAATGGAACACAAACGAAAGAAGCCTGGTCTTTATCGGAAATAATACGTTCGATCAGAGAAAATCTATATAACTCATCTAAACCACTTTGAACATTAAATCGCTCTGTTCCTGGTCTTAGAGACACCGCTTCAATCGCAACTTCAGGAACATAGGCTCTCCAGCTAGAAAGTAAAAAAATATTCGCTGACCCGCAGGACTAAGGGAGGCGTATGTCCTCTCGAAAAGTGCGTCAAATAATCGATCAGAGGTTTCGAAAATTCGCTTGGGCTTTACTGCGCGTCTTTTCTTAGCGACTTCTCCGAGTAGTATCTTAATAACATATGGATGTCCCTCAGATTCAGACACGAGTATTGACTTGTAGTCTTGGTTCAAAAAATTTATAAACCCAAGCCGAATAGCATGCTGATTAATCAATTTGTATGCTTCTTCTTCTGACATTCCGCCAATTTCAATAGGATAGTCTCCGACAAAATCTCGGTATCGAGTTGTGATTAGCACCTTATTCGGCAATGTAATATAAGTATCAATCCAATCAACAACTTCAACTGGATTTTGTAATGTTTCAAAATTATCGAGTACGAACAATGTAGGGCGGCCATCTGCACCTTCGGAAAGACACTCATTAAAATACTCATCAGCGTTGAATCCACTTGATTCCCGTTCTGGTGGTTCCATCAACTCTGCGACCGTGTTTGAAATATCATGTCGCGTGAAAACACGACGAGAAACAGGTCTTGGACCAGAGTCAAGTAAATCTATATCACGCGCACTGATCCATAAAATTACGTCATAAATTGGAGAATCTTGCTCAGAAAGTTTTTGAATTGCCGCAATTGTGGTTGTAGTTTTTCCAGAAACCGATGTCCACTATCCCACGGATTTGGGGTTGCTGTGGGACTCGATGCGTTGTCTGATTCGCATCTGGGCATCGTTGGCGGATGCGCGCGGAGTGAAGGGCTGGCGGCAGTGGCAGTACTGGATGCGCGAGACCAAGAGACACTACAACAACGTGCGAAATTCCAAGCGTCGCGGTCGTTCGCCGACGTGCATTAAGCGGTATTTGTCCGTCTGTGAGATGCTGGTGCAGCGTGCTGAGCATACGCTTGAGCAGGTGATCGGGAGCGAGCTGCCATTTGCTGATGTGCTGAAAGTGAAACAACTTGAAGAACTTATCGAACACGCAAGACGCTTTAGCGATCAAGTTCGGCGGCGTCTGCTTGATGGTGAGAAGATCCCACATAAGGAAAAAGTGTTTTCGATCTTCGAGCCCCACACCCGTTGGATCAGCAAAGGCAAAGCCGGCTGTACGCAGGAGCTGGGCGTGCCGGTGTGCGTGGTCGAAGACCAGTATCGGTTCTTGCTGCATCATCAGATCATGTGGGATGGCACCGATGTCGATTATGCGGTCTCGGCCGTGTCGCAGACCCAGCAGCGCTTTGCTGATTTTAGCGCCTGCAGTTTCGACAAGGGTTTTCACTCCGTGCCCAACCAGGCGCAGCTGGCTGAACAGTTGGAACAATGTGCGCTGCCGCGCAAGGGACGACTCAGCGTGGCGGCTGCCGAGCATGAAGCCCAGGACTGGTTCAAAGCGGCGCGCAAGCAGCATCCGGCAATCGAATCAAAGATCAACTGTTTGGAACACTGCGGATTGGACCGTGTTTTCGACCATGGCAAAGAAGGTTTCGCCCCAGCGGTGTCGCTGTCGGTGCTGTCAGCGAATCTGAAGCGACTCGGTACGCTGTTGCGCGACAAAAAGCGCAAATCTCTGGCTCGCCGCCAACGCTTGCGCGCAGCTTAGCGCATCTTTTCCCTGATTGATAATTGAAAATCCGGCTCCCGGAGGATCGGGCGCGGACGAAATCTACGAATTTCAGCGTTTTTTTCTGATTTCCAGTTTATTTCATCGTACCGCTCGAATTGCTGCTGTCTTGCCCGCGGATTTTCGCCGGCTTGTGGCCGATTTGGGCGCAAATTGGTTGTTTTCTGCCAGACACTAATTAATTTGACATTTAAATTGAATAAAGCCAAAGACAGAACAGTCAGCCGCACGCGCTTTGACGACAGCAATCGAGCCACGGAGTCATCGCATGAACCCTGATCTCCGACGATCAGCTGACCAATGCCAAACTGAATGATGACTCCTGCTACCAGCATGTTCGGATAATGGGTGCTGTACAGCGTCAGTTCTGAGTAGTCACTTCGACGTCCAGCATTGCGAAAACAATCAAGTTCAGCGATTGCGATCAGATCGTTCAGCTGCCGTGTTCTGTCATGCCCGCAACCGGCGACTTCATCGCCTTGTGTCAAAACTGATCCGACTGGCTCACCACCTTCCCGTTTGCCGATCTCGGCTTGTTCCTCGGCAAGTTTTAGAAATTTTTCAATATTCATAGCCGTAGTCGCCTGCAGTGAATTCCAGAATACATTCCTAGTTTACAATAAATCAGACAGCGTTGATACAATTGCGAATTCGGAACCCACTACAAGACTCGTCGGTCTTTAAATTTCAACCGCGATGTGAAACGGAGATGCATCGTTTTCGTAGAGTCAGAAGGAGGCAAGTAATGTCGGTTAAGTGTGTTGAACATCCTCTTATTGATCACAAACTTAGTTATATGCGTGACAAAAACACCAGACCAGATCTGTTTCGCCAGCTGGTTGGGGAAGTGGCGATGTTATTGGCGTATGAAGTGACGCGCGATCTGCCTTTGGAGAATCTCAGCATAGACACGCCGCTCGAAACCATGCAGGCTCCTTTCCTAGCTGGCAAAAATCCTTGCTTGATCTCAATACTCCGAGCGGGCAACGGCCTGCTGGACGGAGTGCTTCAGCTCATCCCTACCGCACGCGTTGGTCATGTCGGGCTCTACCGCGACCCTGAGACGCTGATCGCAATCGAGTATTACTTTAAGGTTCCAAGAGATTTGGGAGAGCGTCTGTGCATCGTAGTCGATCCCATGCTTGCCACCGCGAACACCGCCATTGCGGCGGTTGAGAAACTGAAACAGGCAGGGGCTAAGAAAATTAAGTTTTTGTGTCTGCTCACTGCACCTGAAGGAGTCGAAGCTTTTGAACGGGCGCATCCAGACATCGAACTTTATACAGCTGCGATTGATCGGCAACTGAATGACCATGGTTACATTCTTCCAGGTCTTGGTGACGCTGGAGACCGAATTTTCGGCACCCAGTAAGTGAAGCATCTTCTGTTTCATCCGCAGCGAAAATTCGCGCCCGCCAGCAGCATGGTCACTTTATAGATGACGGACTTATTTGATTTCAAGCCCAGAAAGCTGTTGTACGCAGTTTTCGGAAACCCCATTTCACATAGTAAATCTCCAATGGTTCACGCTCTGTTTGCAAAACAGTTCGGCATCAATTTGGAGTATCGAGCAGTGCAGATCGATGTCGGTGGTTTTGAACAGGCAGTGAGTGCATTTCAGGCAAGTGGAGGAAATGGCATCAACGTGACGATTCCGTTCAAATTCAATGCCTACAGGCTGGTTGATCGGTTGAGCGAACGGGCCGCAGCTGCGGGCGCGGTGAATACGATTGTTTTCGACGAAGTCATTTCGGGTGACAACACTGACGGCATTGGTCTGGTAACTGATATCGAGACGAATTGTGGGATTCAGCTTAAGGGACGAAACATTCTGATCGCAGGAGCGGGCGGTGCAGCGCGCGGAATTTTGAGTCCGATCCTTGATCGAAATCCTCTGGCGGCAACGGTAGCCAATCGCACAAAAGACAGAGCCTTGGATCTGGCTCGGGAATTTTCCAGATTCGGTGAAATTTCTGGCTGTGGTCTTGACGAAGTTTCAGGACGGTCGTATGACATCGTCATCAATGCGACGTCAACCGAATTAACCGGCGCTCTGCCTGCGGTTTCACCACATGTATTTGAAAATGCTGAGCTGGCGTATGACTTGATGTATGGCGCCGAGCGGACTCTGTTTATGAAATGGGGACAAAAGAACGGCGCTCGAATGGTTTCCGACGGTCTGGGCATGCTGGTCGAACAGGCTGCTGAGTCATTTCTGATCTGGCATGGACAAAAACCCGAAACCGGTTCAGTGATCGAAGCTGTGAGGCAGAAACTGCGATGAGTGACCATTTGATTGATCTGTCGTTCATTCGCGCGGCGAGGGATGCGATTGATCGGGATTTTCTGGATACCAATACGGTGGTTTCTGCTGCGCTGACCGAAAAGACGGACCAGCCCGTTTACCTGAAACTCGAAAATCAGCAGGTGACTGAAAGCTTCAAGATACGCGGCGCCCTCAATGCAGTGCGAAGACTTGGCGCCGATAAGCAAAAAAGAGGCGTAGTCTGCGTATCTTCTGGAAACCATGGACGTGGGATTGCATACGCTGCCAGCTTGAACGGAATTCGGGCAGTGATCTGCATGTCCAATCTGGTTCCACAAAATAAAATCAACGCAATCAAGGCGCTTGGTGCAGAAGTTCGCATTGTTGGCGCTTCACAGGACGAAGCTGAGATAACGGCAGACCGCATTGTTGCGGAATCAGACATGACCATGCTGTCGCCATTCGATCACCGAGATATTATTGCGGGCCAGGGAACGATAGGATTGGAACTTTATGAGAAAATTCCAAGTCTCTCGACGGTTTTGGCGCCGGTGTCCGGGGGAGGGCTGATTGGCGGAATTGCGATCGCCTTAAAAGCGCTCGATCCTGCGATTCGGGTGATTGGAATTTCGATGGAAAGAGGCGCTGCGATGCATGCAAGCATTCAGAACGGTTCGCCTGTTGAAGTTAAGGAATTACCGACCTTGGCTGATGCATTGGGTGGCGGCATCGGACTTGACAATTCTTACACATTCAAGATTGTGCAGGATCTGGTGGACGAATTGATCCTGGTCAGCGAATCTGAGATCGCTGCTGCAATTCGTCATCTGTACTGGAAGGAAAAACAGATCGTTGAAGGTGCAGGTTCCGTTGGCGTGGCTGCAGTCCTTGCCGACAGGGTTTCGCTCACGGGGCCGACCGCGGTTCTGATCAGCGGCGGCAATATTGATCTGAATCAGCACTACCGAATCATTGCTGGCGAATACGTCGATGCAGCGCTGAATCAGCATTAAAAATCGCAGGCTTCGATGGTACGGAGGCTGTGAATTTATCGATTCGTTAGCGAGCCGACTCTGTTGAGTCTGAGCGAATTTATGAATTTGAAGAGGCAATCACTAAATCTTGCTCGACTGATCCTCAATTTCTGAATCAAGAGACCAAAATTGGGACTTAAAAGTTCCAATTCCACTTCAGATCACAGTTTTTTTACCGAATTTCAACCTCGTTCGCTGATTTTGGGTGCTATACGACATCAGAGATTCTCGAAGCCCGCTAGCCCGTAATTCTCGTGCGCCGTGGAAAGGCGCTCAGATCCAGTCGCAAGGTGTTAGCATTGAACAGATTGCTTGAGCAGCGCTTTGCAAACAGATTGTACTGGAGTTTAAGAAGTCGGTTTTCGGCATCTCCTCTGCGATAGCAGAAATCCTCGTACAAGGCTTGATCGCGATGGGTTTCGGCCTACCGCGAAGTGACGATAAAGCGGGCGTTGTCCTTGCAATCCCACATCTGCTCGGTTGGGTCGAACTTGCCCGGCAGCGACTCGGCTTTGCAGATCATGTGCCTTGCGATGCACTTTTGAGATTAACCGCTTCGATAATTTCTGGTGACGTCGTCCCGAGTAAAATTAATCATGTCTTAACAAATTTGTCGTGTACACCTGTTTAGTAGATCAGGTTTATTTCTTCCCATCAACTATTTTTCATTGCCTTTCATCTTAGTTTATTCAATACTTTTGCTGAATAAAGCTTTGAACAACATGCATTGATGGAGACAGCCTTGGAAACAATCAAGAGCATTGAAAATGTTCGGGCTGTCTTGCTTGACGTTGATGGTACGCTGGTGAGACTGTGAAAGTATTGCCAAATTAGTTTAAATCGAGTGGATCATGAAAATATAACTTATTGAATTAATTGATATTAAATATTTTTTCTGATTCAGAATCTTACGGAAAAGTGAATACTTTCACAGCCTCTGGTGCATTGCAATAAAGTGCTTGACGGTGCACCGGAGCTTGTTTCCCATTTGAGAAACCGAAGAATCCAAATTCGTTTTGTAACAAATATGACTGGTCATGCTAGGGACGATATCGCTGCGTTTCTTGAAGGTATCGGCATTGAAGCATATGCAAGTGAAGTGCATACGTCGGTGGATGCATCCTTGCGCTACATTGATGAGAATTATTTTGGGAAAGCCGGATTTCTCGTCCTGCCCGAACCGCTCAAAGCACGATTCAGTCATATCGAAACTTCTGAAACATCACCTGATTTTGTTCTGATCGGCGACAATTACGATGAGTTCAATAACAAACTATTGGACAGAATTTACCTATACCTGCAACAAGGGTCCTCTCTCATCACTTTTCATAAAAATGTCTACTGTTTCAAGGATGGAAAAAGACATCTGGATAGTGGAGCCTATACCCGTCTGCTGGAGGATGCAACCGGCTTGGAAGCCTGCGTTACTGGAAAACCATCTCCAATGTTCTTTGAGCTGGCAATGAAGTCTTTGGATCTCCCTAAAAGTCAAATTCTGGTCATTGGAGATGATGTTGAAACAGATATTTTGGGAGACAAAATAGCGAACTTCAATCAATTCTGGTTGGCTCTGGAAAATTCGAAAGCATTCAACTGCACTCAAGTAATCCAAAACCAAGCCTCTTTGTCAAAAACCTTAGCGAGTTAATTGATGTTTTCTGACAAAGGAAATAAGAAATACACTGTAGAAATAAGAACTAAGTTAGTGGAATCTATAAATCCGAAATGAGAGAATTTTTCAGCCAGCAGATTCGAGAATTTAGTCGATTTTCCGAATATCTAATACGCGGTCCGGCGAGAACAGCCCAAGGGGTTTTTCATTTTATGGTGGTGGAGACGGTCTATTTACGTTCGAGGCATGAAGTTCCTTCAGCAAGACGCATGAATACCTTCCGCGCTGTCGGAATTGATGTTGATTGGAGGTTTAATTCGGCGGTGCATTCCCTTCACGAAAGTCAACATCTGCCACCTGCTCAATTTCAGCTGGGTGACCTGTTATCGGTGCGTAGACTCGCGAGCCTTTGCAGTTGAATTTGGTTTCTCGCCCGCTGCATTCGATCACCGTCGCATCAATGTCCGGCATGACCCGCCTGCATTGGTGCAATCCAGCTGACAGAATGCACTTGCTGATCTCGACCATGGCCTGCGTCGACTGTCTGCTGTTACCGATGTGACGCAGCCAGTAGCTCAGAGTTTTCGCATCCGGCACCTTCTCGAAACCCAGCAGTTTCATCGGCCCCTGCTCGTGGTGCAGATGACGGACATCCTCCAAGCACTTCGCACCATTGCGCCTCACGAACATGAAGACGCCAAAAAGAATGCTTGGGGGCAGCCGCAATTGCTGCCCGGAGCGGGCATGAAACGATCAACCAATTCGTTCAATCCCAAGTGTTTGAATTAATCCGCAAGCACTACCAAACCGGCGCGGGAGGTCAAATGGCGATCGCTGTCAGCTGTTTTGCAGGGTAGAATCTTCGTAAGCCTTGTTTTTTAGATTGTTTCAGTCATCACCCATTGGGTGATTCTGAAGATTTCTTTAAGACTTTAAACGTACAAGGCTTTTTTTCAATAATGTAATTTCTAATTTCTAATTTCGGATTTGGGGATAATCAAGTTGACAAAATTGAGATGTTATTCAATTATGCTTGGTAATAGATGAATATTCAGTTGTCAATTTCTGAGTTCGAAGTGAAAAAAAGAAGTCAAGAAATTCGGAACTTCATTATCCAGAATGTAAATCAGTTTCCAAATGACATTGCAAAAAGAACCTCAATTGAATTTTCCATATCTCGGCAGGCAGTCAACCGGCACTTGAGCCAGTTGGTGGGCGACCAAGTGCTGGACGCAGAGGGTGTAACAATGAACCGAACCTATCGACTTCGTGCTCTTGGCTGGCGGAAGCAGTATTCGTTGGGCAGCCAATTGGCCGAAGATGTCGTATGGAGAAAAGATATTGTAGATTTGCTTGACGAACTGCCTGACAGTGCTTTGAATATTTGGCATTATGGTTTTTCGGAAATGTTCAATAATGCGATAGATCATTCAGAAGGAAAAATCGTCAGTGTAAAGGTTGAGAAAACCGCTGCTAGCGTTAAGATTAACCTGATTGACGACGGAATTGGTATTTTTACGAAAATCCGAAATCAATTTAATTTGCTGGATGAGAGACATGCAGTGCTTGAATTGGTCAAGGGCAAGCTGACAACCGATCCTGAAAACCATTCGGGTGAGGGTGTCTTTTTCACTTCGAGAGTGTTTGATAAATTCATGATATTGTCAGGTGAAACGTTCTTTCTTCATAAATTTAGCGAATCGGGAGATTGGACTCTGAAAAGCAAGGAATACGGCCCTGGCACTTTTGTCTCTATGGAGTTAAACAATCAAATCTCAAGAACAGTAGAAGAAATCTTTGACGAGTATAGGTCTGGTGAAGACTATGCCTTTTCGAAAACGATTGTTCCGGTTCGATTGGCGCAATACGAACATGAAAATTTGATTTCTCGGTCTCAAGCAAAAAGACTAATGGCCCGAGTTGAAAAATTCAATACAGTAATCTTGGATTTCAAGAAGGTCGAAACTGTAGGTCAGGCATTTACGGACGAAGTTTTTCGCGTTTTCCCTGGCAAGTACCAAGATATAGAAGTCATTGCAATCAATGCGAATACAGTTGTTAAGCAAATGATTTCGAGGGTCAAATCTTGATTTTCAAACTTCAATTGCAAGCGTTCACTTTAGCCGTGATGGTTGATCAGATTGTACTGTTTTCAGTTGCAGTTTTGCTTTTCCCTGAATGAGGCCGGTTGATTCGGAACCTGGCTGACCTACCGCTCATGTACGCCTGAATCAGGGTACATTTTCATTTCGACCCGAAGTGACGCGAGTGATTTTTGAGCATCGCGGATGTGGGTCTGGACACGGAATTTCAATTGTGCCATATAGTGCGCCATGAAAGCCATCGTCCCCCAATCCCACTCGGTCTCGGCAGAATTGGCGTGCCGGGAATACTGTCCCCTGCAGTCCGAACGAATCGAGGGCCCAGTTTTGCTCCACTTACGAACATTCTTCTGGAGCCTTCAGGCGTCTAAGGCGCAGATGGAGCCTGCAAATCAGTTCATTTTCAATCTCAGGTACAATAGACTGTATTCGACCAAAACAATTGAATTTGAATCATGAAGCCATTTATCTTAAAAGGTGCGAAAAAAGTTCCATCCGAAAACTCGCCAACAAGCAATTGTATCTACGATCCAGTAAAACAGCTTTGGATTGAACGTGAGACGGGTATGCCACTGGTTCTTTCTAACTTCGCTAACACGTCAACTCGATTTGGCGAGACACTGCTTACTGAGACCCGCGAAAGTGCTGACCAAAGCGAGATAACTTCGCTTATTCCAAATTTCCCCCGTAACTCAACGTCAATCGAATCTGAAAGGAGCGCCGATGAATTAGACTTTCATTTCATACAGAATTTTGTAGCCCATGCTCCTAATTCTCACTTCTGATCAAGATTTAACTGCTGACTATCTCATCGTAGAATTAATAAGACGTCAGCTACCCTACTTCAGATTAAATACAGAAGAACTTTCCCAAGCAGGTTTTACATTCGCACAAAATAGTTCAGGAACCATTCGAAACATTTCGGTGGGTTCGAAAGTGGTTGATTTGAGCATGGTCGCTGCTGTTTGGTACAGGCGCTCAATTCACCCATCGCCACAGGGAGACCTTACGCTGGCCGAGCGATACTATGTTTCAGGTGAATTACGCCATCTCACGATGGGGCTCATGTTAGATCCAAAAATTATTTGGGTCAATCCGATTGAAAAGGTATCTGTTGCCGAACACAAGCTGTACCAGTTGCAAATTGCTGCCGCTCTCGGCTTTCAAGTCCCGCGTACATTTGTTTCTGCCGATGTTAGTGAAATACGAGATTTCGCTTCGGGAAATGCAATTGGCACAATTTGTAAACCGATCTTCCATGGGAAGTTCTTTGACGGATTTTTCAGTCACTCAATCTATACCCGCAGACTGAATATTGATGCGTTAGATACAAAAAGCCTACGTTACTGCCCGATACTCCTACAGGAAGAAATCCCCAGAGTTTCGGATGTCCGTGCAACATTTATCGGCCGGCATTGCTATGTAGCCGACATTCAAAGTGAAACACCCCTCGTTGATTGGAGAGACCCTGATATTGACCTGGATTACAGTGTCTCCAGTCTCGACGCAAAAACATTACAGTAATGTAGAAGAATGTTGAATGAACTGGGTTTGATTTATGGTGCGCTTGACTTCATACGGACGCCAAATGGCAAACTTGTATTCTTGGAAATTAATCCGACTGGCGAATGGGCATGGCTTGAAGAAAAATTAGATTTTCCGATGCGAGAGGCATTTGTAGAAGTTTTTTTCGGAGATATGAAATGAGCAGCAAATTAAATGAAAGGCCAAACAGGCCGCTCGGATTCGGTCAAAGTGTGAACAACTACTTCGAAGCGATTCGCAAGAATTATTTTGGAATTCGTATCCTGTTTACATGTGTTTCAGGCTTATGAGTTTAATCCTGAAGAACCTGAATTGGAATTACCAGATGAAACTGGCGAAATTTCCGATGAGCAGCTTGCGTTTTGCCAATCTTTATTCGATGAATGCGAAGAGAGACGCGCTAGAGCGGAAAGAAAATCTCTATGGACATTTGCAGCAATTGCCTTTCTCACACCGGTACTTGCCTCTCTCCTAGTTTTTTTTCAAGGTAAGGAAACAATATTTGAGTATCATCAACTCTCGCTTGTACAGTCAATATTTTCTGCATTTTTACTGTTTTGTAGTTTCATTTCGGTATTCCGTGCAGTAGCTATTCGAGGAAAAGTAATCCTATACATACACGCAGTTATTGACGAACATACAGGATATTTTAAAGATTACGGTAACTACTTAGTGTCTGCCAGAAAACGTTTAACAAATTGATAATAATTAATCATGTTAATCCATTAAGTGAAGATTTTGCTGGTTTGTGGCATTTGGCAGCGAAATTCGCCTTTGAACCTGTTAATCCGCTGAAACTGAAAAATCTTCGTTTGAAAATATCGAACGATTGTTAATTATTATCAATTTGATGTAGAGTTTTCGGATGAACACTACTTACCCCCTCTGATTGAATCTTGAGCGGCAGATTATTGTCGTTGAAGATACAAACGGGCAGAGGCATCGAGACCTGATTGTATTGGTTTGCAGCAGATCATTTTACTCGCCCCTTGACATTACGGGGTCAATAGCCTATGGTGTGGGCATCGTTGAAGACACACCAATTTTAGATGGGCAACATATATTTCGGATCCAAAGCCTCGGTCGGGCTGTGTCAGGCCATCATCGCGCTGATGCCACCTCACCGCGTTTACATCGAATCGCATCTGGGCGGTGGCGCCATCATGAAGCGCAAGCCGGCGGCGCAGCGCAGCATCGGCATTGATGTTGACGCGTGCGCCATTCGTCAGTTTCGTTGCGAGTATCCGGTGGAGCTGGTGAATGGCTGCTGTCATCGCTATCTTTCGAAGTTTGCATTCGACGGTTCTGAACTGGTGTATGCCGACCCGCCGTATCTGAAATCCACACGCAAGGCACCGGGCCGGTATCGTTACCGCTATGACTACGAAGAACAGGACCATGTGCAGCTGCTGGAAATTTTAAGGCGGCTGCGGTGTCGGGTGATGGTTTCTGGGTATTGCAGTTCGCTTTATGACGAGCTGCTCAACGGCTGGCGGAGCATCTCGCTACAGGTGATGAATCAGGCCGGAGCGGTCACTGAGAAAGTGTGGTTCAATTTCGAGCCGGACCGAGTTCACTGGTGCAGTTATGCGGGTCGCAACTTCACCGACCGCCAGCGAATCAAACGCAAGGCCGCGACCTGGACTCGGCGCTATCGCGAAATGCCCCATGGCGAGCGTCTTGCGGTACTGTCTGCGATCATGGCGGTGGAGGCCGAATAGCTGATGGCGAAGGTCAGCCGGCAATCGCTCAACGAAATGATGGCCGAGCAGCGGGCGCTGTTCGAAACGCTTTTGTCCTCGCAGCAGATGCCGGTGGTTCTGGAGAGAAAACCTCGACTACCTCCGACCTGCCCAGTTTGCTGATGCCGTTTGACCGAACCGCAGCGGCTCGAAAAGGGCCAAAAGCAAAGGGACGAAGCCTCAACGCGGCGAATACGCGAAGGTGCGCCTTGAAGTTGAACAGCAGACCTCGCGGTTGATGAATGCCTCGGCTGTGGCGACGACTTGTCCGAGACAGCCAGCGAAGATTCATCAGCGGCTAGTGCTGGTCGATGTTGAGTTCGTGACCAAGGAAATTCGCATCAAAGCCGAGATCAGTTGCTGTCCGAGGTGCAACAAGGTTAACTGCTGCGCCTTTCCCGAAACCATCCCGGACCGCTGCTGAATGGGTGTGGCGCCTGAATCAAACGTTGCAAGGCTGGGAATGTGCGGCCATGCAACGGCTGCTGGAGATGCCGGTGCTGCATGCCGATCAAACCTCGATTCGGGTGAACCGCAAAAACCACTGGATCCACAGCTGCTCTTTTGCCGACATCGTGGTCAAAAAGTGCCACCCTAATCGTGGTGCCAAAGCACTGGATGCGATCAACATCATTCCACGCTGCGGCGGGCGTGGCAGCGATGATGGCGACCCTGTGCAAAAGCCGGTGCTGGTGTACGACCGCTGGGCGACGTATTTCAAATATGACGACGTCTACCATGCCCTGTATGGCGCTCATCTTCTGAGAATCCTCAAACTCATCGAAAAAGCGCATCGCCGCCAGCAGGCCCAAAACATGCGCCAGCTAATGCTGGAAACCTGTCGGGAAGTAAACGCTGTCGATGCCAAAAAGCTCAGCGAAGCGCGCTTTGAGGAGGTGAGCGTGCGCTACCGCACAATCCTTGCCGAAGTTAGACGGGAGTTGCCCGAGCGACTGCCGCTCAGAGGCAAAAAAGGCCGCATATCCAAAAGCGAGGTCGAAAAGCTGCTTGATGCGTTCGAAACCTACGAATCTGAAATCCTGCGGTTCGCCGGCCGCAGCGAGGTGCCTTTCAGCAACAGCCGAGCCCGACATCCGCATGGCGAAGGTCAAACAGAAGGTCTCAGGAACCTTTCGAAACCTCAATAAGGCCCCAAGCTTACTGCCGCATCTTCAGCTGCCTGCAGTCGATGTCCTGCCGAGGATACAAACTCCCTTGCAGCCGTGCGAATCGCACTCAACGGCAATGCGTTGCAAATGCTCGACCACTCCAAGTAAAATCCTTCTCAATCAGAATTTATAAAAAACTCGCCTACCCACTTCGGAGGGGGAGAGTAGGTGCACCAATTCAAAAAAGAAGATTAATCGATGCCGTTAACCCAAGTTCCGCACTTTTGCCGCTCAGTCAACCATATTAATAATATTTGTTAGAAGATATTTTTAATAATTCATTATTTGTAGTATTTACATTCTAATATATTACAAATATTATTGTTTATTAGTAATATCCTTTCTTTTATAACTCTAGTAACTTAATGTTGTTACATGTACAGTGATACAGACCTCCAAACAGCCACTACAATCCTCTATAATTACCCCATTGACAACACTCTTTAAGATCATGTTCATCAAACCCGTAGTTTCCTACACCAACAAAAAAGAAAACCCAGATGCGCCTACCTACTGGTCAGGCGTTGAATATGAAGGCGAAATTGCAACGAAAACGCTGGTAAACGAAGCTAAAGAAAATGGTGCGAAATGTTGTTACATGTACAATTCAGTCATTTTCAAAAAAAACATGATATCAATGCTTTAGGAGAATTGATTTTTGAGTAGTGCGGAACTAGGGTTAAAACTTACTCGAAGGCGTTTTCTTGCCAGTAGTGCTGCTCTACTGAGTACGAGTTATTTTCCCTATGCTTGGACCAAGACCGCCCCTCAGAGATTGCCAATACCGACACTGGTCGATGGAAGTCAAGGCATACCGATTGAACTGCAAATTCGCGCTGGCGAGTGGCAGTTCAATCCGGGTGTAAAAACACCAACGCTCGGGTTTAGCCAGGATTACCTGGGCCCGACAATACGTGCTCGGCAGAACAGTGAATTAACCTTGCACTACCAAAACACCCTGGATGAGGCTGTGGCTGTTCACGGTCACGGATTACATGTTCCCGGTAAGCTCGATGGCGGACCACAGTTAGCGATCGCGCCCGGAGAAAATTGGCAACCCACCTTGTCGATCGTGCAACCGGCGGCAACTTGTTGGTACCACTCCCATACTCATGGAAAAACGGGTGAACAAGTCTATCGTGGGCTGGCCGGTATGATGATCATTGATGACGAGCATGCCGACTCACTTGCGTTGCCCCAGCGCTACGGCGTGGATGATTTGCCGATTATCATTCAGGATCGAACGTTCGATGCGCAGGGTCATCTAGTGTATTCGCTGAATGACGCTGGTGAAGACGGCTGGTTGGGTGAAACTGTGGTGATTAACGGTGCGATTGCGCCGGTGGCTCAAGTCCCTCCTGGAAAAGTCCGATTGCGGATTTTAAATGGCTCTAACGCACGTTTCTATGTTGTCGGATTTGCCGACGGCCGCACGTTTCACAAAATTGCCAGCGATGGGGGCTTAATAACCGCCCCGGTCCCGCTGACGACGATGGAAATGGGGCCCGGCGAGCGCTGCGAGATTATTGTAGACATGTCGGACGGCGATCCAGCAGGACTGCTCACCCTGTTCGAGGATGAAGAGGAGGATGAAGATGGTCTCACCAACAGCCTGCTGAATCTATTCAATTTATCCGAAAAAACAACAGTGAGTCCTTCACTAACGTTAATCGTTGATGGCAGACTGTCTGCTAATGCGGAACCACTGCCCGAGCGGCTAAGTACGATCGTGCGACCTCCGGAAAGTGAAATTGCTGCTGTTCGTGAATTCGTACTTGAAATGAATAACGACAACGGCAGTGGGGACGGCCATGGAAGACATGGTGCAATGGATATGACTATAAACGGCGCCGCCATGAATATGGACATCATCAATGAACGGGCTAATCGGGGTGTCTGGGAACGCTGGCGAATACGGTCTGACCAAGGTGAACACCCTTTTCATATACATGGTTGCTCATTTCTGATCGAAAAAATTGGCGGCGAGGCCGTTTCACTGGACCAACAAGGTTGGAAAGATACATTGGCGGTGGATGATGACGATTGGTCGGAAATCATTGTTCGTTTCGATTATCCCGCGACCGAACAGTATCCCTATATGTACCATTGCCACATATTGGAACACGAAGATCGAGGCATGATGGGTCAGTTTACGGTGAGCTGAACCACAATGATGGAAAGTGAATGGGAGGTATGAATTGTCATTGCTGCAAACCAACAACACTTACCCTGCAACAGAGAATTTGCAGGATTGGCATCGCACCATTCCTCGCAGCGTTCGAACAGAGGGCAAAGGACGCTCCGATCTGGATCGTACAAGGGGAAAGAAAATCCATGCGTCTGCCGTTTCTGGAAAATACTAAATCCCTCGGGCCCTGAATCCAGCTGGGTCTGAGTGAATCAGGTCATTGGCATCTTCGCTAAACGAAGAGCTGCTTCAGTATCTTTCACTGTTGGGTTGGGAGCGCAGTAGCCTGAACGGTGACTTTGTCCGGTTAAAGCATCCCGAGATCAAATCCAGCCAATGCCGCGATCTGATGCATCTTTGCCATTTTTCGAATTTTCGGAAAAATTCAAGTCTTGGCCGGAGCCGCCGGAATTGATCGTTCTGGATGTGGCTGCTGCTGATGTTTTGTGATGACTTTCCGCTGCTGGTTCGGCTTCGAAGCGCGGCTCATGACGACGCTGCCGGGGTGGCCGAGCTGCTGCGATGGTCGGTGCGAGGCATTCGACAGCTCTGGCCGCACACACGCAGCGCATCGTTCAAAACGAAATTGGATTCTGTTGAGATGAGATCAAGTACTGTTGTGAGAACACAATCGCGGTGGATTACGTCATCGGTCAGCGGGGCAACTGTCGTTTGAAGGGAATAACCTGACATCCGCGTCTTTCGACCGCCGAAAAGACGCGGATCCGCGGCGAGGCCAGCCGGGGGTTCTGCACACTCGATTATCTGGGCAGTGCTCAGATCTGGCGGGTTAAAGACCCGCTGACGCTCTGGTAAGGGGCTTTAGGAGAAGTGCCGGCTAACGCAACGTTACCATTTCTTCAGCGGCGGTTGGATGAATGGCCACGGTATTGTCAAAGTCTCTCTTACATGCCCCCATCTTGACCGCAACTGAAAACCCCTGAATGATTTCATCCGCAAAATCTCCGATGATGTGGCATCCCACAACCTTTTCCTCCTCACCGACTGTAATGAGTTTGAGAAAAGTCGGGGAGGTTCGTTCCGTTACTTGATAGTACATGTTCTTAAACTGACTGCTGTAGACATTGACGCTGTCTCCATATTTCATGCGTGCTGCGTCCTCACCAAGTCCAACCGTCCCTATCGGTGGATGACTGAAGACGACTGTCGGAATGTTTTCATAGTTCAAATACGAATTTATCTTTCCTCCGAACAGCCGATCTGAGAGTCTGCGTCCAGCAGCGATTGCGACTGGTGTCAGTGGGGCTCTTCCAGTGACATCTCCGACGGCATAGACACCCTCTGCGGAGGTGTTTTGGAACCTGTCTGTATCAATGTGTCCACGCGAAGTCAGCTCAACGCCGACTGCGTCTAAATTCAAAGAGTCCGAATTTGGCTTGCGTCCAATCGCGATGATGTATTCGTCTACGCTGTCAATCGACGCGTCATCCGTGAGCGTGAGAGATAATTTCGAATCAGGATCTTGTTTTATTGACGTAACTGAAGTGCGCAGCCGAAATTCGACACCCACCCGTTTCATTTCTGACATCAGAACGGAGGTAAGAGACGAGTCGAATCCGCGTAAGAGCTGATCTTTTCGCAGCACCATTATGACTTTGCTTCCCAGTCCGTGCAGCATCCCGGCGAGTTCCGCCGCGATATAACCGGCGCCTGTAATGACGACCTTCTGCGGAAGCCTTTCCATCTCGAAAAATCCGTCACTCGTAATCGCTAGTTCGGAACCTGGAATTCCTGGTACGAAGGGGCGGCTGCCGGTTGCGATCAGAATGTGAGGCGCTTCAAATTTATTTCCGTTGACAGTTACGACATGCTGCGACTCGAAGGCAGCAGTGCCCGGCACTGAAGTTACGCCAGCGCCACTGAGATTCGCATCGTAGATTCCATTTAGACGGGAAATGTATTCATCTCGGGATTTTTTAATGTCTGCCCAATTGAACCCATTGATCTTGATTGAAAATCCGTAATCGGGCGCGTCATGCAGCATCTCTCCGATTCGCGACGCAGTCCACATCACTTTCTTTGGCACGCAGCCGACGTTCACACAGGTTCCACCCAGCTTGTTGTTTTCTATGAGTGCGCATTTTGCTCCGTACTCACTTGCCCGTCTTGCCGCAGCGATCCCGCCGCTTCCTCCGCCTATGACGATGAAATCGAATTTGTTATTCATGGATTCTCTCCGTTTGTCCAATATGTGTAATGCCGTATGGGTCGGTCTGTAAAGAATGTTTTGTGTGTGCTGTTCAGTTCGCGGCCCGGATGTGAATCATTATGTGGCCTGCTTTTGGTATCGATCACTCCGTTGGTTGGGAAAGGCTGAATTTCAGTTCTCGGCAGGCAAGGCAGATTCCAAACGTGAAAGATCGGATCATTCAGGAACGGAATCGAACACGCATGATGTCGCCGTCTTGGAGCTGATGGGTTCTGCCTTCAAATCTTAACAAGCCGGCATTTTTTACGGCCTGTTCATCCCCGTAAAATTGAAAATCATCGTACGACATGACTTCAGCTCGGATAAATCCTTTTTCCATGTCGGTGTGAATTTTCCCAGCCGCTTCGGAGACGTTCTTTCCCCGCGGAATTGTCCATGCGCGAACCTCGCTGTCATTAAAGGTAAAGAAAGTCTGCAGACCTAAAATCGAATAACCGGTCTGTACGATATCACTGAGAGCGGAATCTCCAAGGCCCATTTCCTCCCGAAACAAATGTTGTTCTTCATTCGACAGCTGACTGATCTCCGCTTCGAGTTCGGCACAAATCGTTACCAAAGGAGCATCCAGTTCTGAAGATGCGAAACGGTGCGCCTTTTCTACCTCATTTTCGTTCACATTGAATACGTAGAACTTTGGCTTGCACGACAAAAGATGAAGGCTGTCCACTATGGCCCGCTCGCTTTCGCTGATTGCGGACAGGTCGGGAGATTCCCCCTTTTCCAGTTGAGATTCGATCCGGTTCAGCAAATTGAAAGCATTCAGCCGAGTCTTGTCGCCAGTTCGCGCGCGTCGTAGCGCGCGGTCTTTTGCTTTGACCACAGTTTCCAAATCAGCCAATATCAATTCGATATTAACCGTAGCAATGTCCGAATAAATATCATTAGACTCGTCAAAAGCCCGCACGACGTGCACTATGAGGTCCATTTCTCGAATATGAGCGAGAAAACGGTTGCCGAGACCTTCGCCTTCAGCCGCACCTTGAACCAAGCCAGCAATATCAACAAATTCAAGAACTGCATGAATCTTCCGAGCGACGCCGATGATGTTGGCGATGGTGTCGAGTCGAGAGTCAGCGACAGCAACTACTCCAAAATTGGGTTCGATGGTGCAGAATGGATAGTTTTCAGCGGCAGCACTCGATTGAGTCAACGCGTTGAATAATGTTGACTTGCCTGCATTCGGCACACCTGCTATTCCGCACCGAAATCCCATATCCAGAAGTTGAACTGATTACTCGCGGGGCCTGGCGGCTGAATCTTTCACGGCGTTCTCTCGGCTGTGCAGGTGAGTAAGTGCGAGCTCGAGTTTGCCGGCAATCATTTCCGGGATCCAGTCCTGCGCTGCAGCCGCAGCTTCGTCGATCAGGGACTGCTCAGCCACAGATGCTTGTGACAGTACGTGAGCGACTGTGGAGCTCCTCGATTTGGGACGTCCGACCCCAATGCGCACTCTCAAGAATTGATTGTTCTTTGATTTTGCGATGATGTCCCGGATGCCATTGTGTCCGCCATGGCCGCCTTTGGCTTTGAGTCGCACTACTCCGGCCGGGAGATCGATTTCATCATGCACGACGATGGTGTTTTCCGGAGGAATGTCGTAGTAGCGAGTCACAAGTTGAAATGGCGTGCCGCTGCAGTTAACGAAAGTAAGCGGCTTTACCAGCCATACACGCGTGTCAGCAATTGTCGTACGAGCTAGGCCAGCCTGCAGGCGAGGGGAAAACCGAAGCTGCGTATCGCATTGATTCGCCAATGAATCAATAAAACGAAACCCGCAGTTGTGCCGCGTATGGTAATACTGTTCGCCAGGATTGCCCAAGCCGAAGATCGCGTAAACTGATTTCAAAATCAACGCACTTCTCAGCAGCGGAATTCAACGCAGAAGCTCGCAAAAAGAAATGGAATCGTCAACGCTTTCGAATTTCGGTCTGATTCAAAATTTAAATTCCTGGTGTCAGAGACAGTCCGCCTTCCAGCTCGTCTCCTTCCTCATCGGATTCTTCGTCCGCATCGGCACCAACTCTTGATGGCATGACGGATGCCACTGCATAGTCGTCACTGTCCTGATAGGCCGAGCTTAGTTCAACTCCTTCCGGCAAAGCGATATCAGAAATATGCACAGCCTGACTGATATGGAGTTTGCTTACATCTACCGGCAGAAACTCCGGCAGATTTTTTGGCAGACACTGCACTTCGACATCCGAAATCAGATGTGAAAAAATTCCTCCAAAGGTCTTAACCCCTGGGGCGTCATCGTCCCCAATAAAATGCAGCGGAATTCTCAGTGTAATGACTTCTGTGTCTCTTACTCGCTGCAGATCAATATGCAGCACCTGCGGCTTAAAGGGATGCATCTGCACTTCGCGCAAAACCACACTTTGTTTTCTCTCATTTTCCTTCGTTTCAATTATCGCGGAGTGAAACGATTCGATATCAAGGTTATGGATCAGGGCGTTGTGATCAGTGCAATAGTGCCCGACTTCTCGTCCAGCGCCATAAATGACGACCGGAACCAGCCCTTCTCGCTGAAGCCTGCGGCTGGCACTGGAACCAAATTTGTCCCGCTGCGTTAATTCTAAAGTGAAGTTCGTACTCATGGATCTAGTTTCTATTCAAATAAAAGGTTCTGTATTGGTTAATCGACGAAGATGGAGCTGACCGAATCTCCAACCGCAATGCGGCGCATCGCTTCACCAATCAACTGTGAAACGTCAAGCTGACGAATTTTATTGCATTTTCTCGCTTTTTTGGTGAGTTTTATGGTATTGCACACGACCAGTTCGTCGATTGCCGAATTTTCAATCCGTTCAATCGCCACACCAGACAACACAGGATGCGTGCAGTATGCCTTGACGGCAAGTGCGCCTCGCTTGACCAGTGCGTCAGCAGCCTGGCACAGGGTGTTTGCCGTATCTACCATGTCATCAATAAAAACGCAGGTTCGGTTTTCGATATCTCCAATCACGTTCATGACTTCGGCCACATTGGGACGCGGTCGTCGTTTGTCCACAATCGCAAACTGTGCTTCCATCTGTTCTGCAATGGAACGAGAACGTACGACAGAGCCCACGTCGGGAGAAACGATTGTTAAATTTTTCGGTCGCAGTTTCCATAAGTCTCCAACAATCGTCGGGCGCGCGTAGATGTTGTCGGTGGGGATGTCAAAAAAACCTTGGATCTGATCTGCATGCAAATCCATGGTCAGGACGCGGTCGGCACCGGCTCTGTCGATCAATGAAGCAACCAGTTTTGCCGTGATGGGCACGCGGGAATTTCGCGGGCGCCGATCTTGTCGGGCATAGCCGAGATAGGGAATCACGGATGTGATTCGAGCCGCAGATGACCGTCGAGCGGCGTCGATCATGATCAGCAGTTCCATCAGGTTGGAATTGGTAGGCTTACTTGTTGACTGAATGATAAAAACATCCATGTTTCGGATGTTTTCACCGATTTCGACTGAGATCTCACCGTCGCTAAAGCGGCCGACTGCAGCATTTCCGATTGGAACGCCGAGATAATTTGCAATCCGAGAAGCCAATTGGCCGTTCGAATTTCCCGTGAGGAGCATCATGTTTTCAACGGTCATTTGACACCCCTTCGCGTGATTCAGTTGCAATCATAATTTGGCAGGTTCCGCTCCGAATTGAAATGACTGGGGTGCCAGGATTCGAACCTGGGTATGCCGGAATCAAAATCCGGTGCCTTACCGCTTGGCTACACCCCAACAAGTAGATTTCAAATTCAAAAGTTAAACTTTAAATGCATTCTCGGCGTAGTATACGAACACAATCTGATTAATTTCTAGGGTAAATCTCGGGTCGATTGACTGCCATTTGCCAATGGACCGTGTGCATATTGTACTCAGATTAGAATTTGGTGCATGTAGAGTAGCGACAAACTTTGGAAATTTAATGCAGGCCGCTGTCAGATTCTATGCCTGAAGGGGCAAATCAGGTCGATTTTTTTAACTTAGAGAGCCTGTTCCCCATTGCTGATTGAAGCAGCGCCGCATTTTGCTTGGCCATCGCAGATAAAGTCGCTGGAACCAAGCGCTGAAACCATAGCGTGCAGACTTCAGACCGGTCAGTTCGTCTGTCAAATTAACTTTTCATGACTCGGTCGCTGATTTGACTGACCACCGCATGCGCCGCTAACATCGCACCTTCCTGCCAGCCGGGTAAGGCTGTCACCTGATCCCCAGCGAAGTAAATCGCACCATCGGGTTTCTGAAGAGAAGCAGGCGCCTTATAACTGACTGGCCAGCCCCCTTTTTGAAAAGGCGCTTAGCTCCACGCTCGACTGACGCCGGCAGTGATTTCCTCGGCATATCCCGGGTGAATCTGTTCACCTTCGGCGATGGCTGCATTCAGACGTTCCCGAGGCGTCATCGCCGAATAGCGAACACCCGGTTTTTCATCCCAGATATATGCGCCGAGCAGCACCCCGTTTGGCCGGTGATGCCCCTGTGCTGGGCACCAGATTTGAGTGATGTCATGGTCAGTCCACGAAATGCCGCCATAAACTGCGTAGTCGTCCTCCCAAAATCGTCGACGGGTTTCGAGTGCGATTTTTACTGCGGATACGAACTTGACTGATTCGACTGCTTTTTGAACATCCTTTGAAAAGTCATTTGGTAGGTTGACCAAAACTGGAGCCGGGATGCTGCAGATGGCAAAATCGGCATGGGTTTTCTTCGTTTTGCCATCACTCGCGGATTGATGGACGATGCGCACTCCGTCGGGAGATTTTCGTATTTCCTTCACGACGCTTTAATATTTAATCTGAGATCCAACCTGTTTCTCAAACGCTTTTACGATTGCGTCCATGCCCCCGACGGGTTGAAACAGGGTTGGATTTTGATCGAGAAACTCGCTGAAGTGCAGTTTGTAGTGCCAAAATTCTGAACTCAGCAACTCACTGAAATCGAGTTTTGGTTCCAGCTGTCCCGCCTTGAGACCGGCATTCAGCTGTTTGCCCAGATAGCCGCCGCGGTCCGCACCCTTGTACAGGTAGTCTTCGCTTAATCCACCATATTCTTTCAGCTTCGACATGATTTTCTCTTTGTCTTCGCTCGATAATTCAGAGTCCAAGGCATTTTGATCAACTGCTTTAACGAGCAATTCTGAGATGTAGCCGCGAAAGTCGGTTGTAACGCGGCGGCTTGTCACCGTTCGCCCACCAAACTTGTTTTGATTGTGAAAAAGCGCTGCGCGATTGTCATTGATGAAGACTTCCAGATCAACCTCAAACTGCTTGCAGTAATTGAGCAGCGTTCTATGGTGATATGGAATGCGAACTGGCCCTAGGTTTGCATACAAATCGGTGCGGTGACCGAATTTTACGGATTGCCTGCCGTCTATTTCCTCAATCAAATCTCCGCTGCGAACAGTCAGGTTGCGCCCACCCGCCCGCGAAGTGGCTTCTAGTATCGTGCACTGATAACCTGCTCTTGACAGCTCATATGCCGCGGTCAGCCCCGCAATTCCAGCTCCTAAGATGACAGGAGCATCCCACGCTAAGCAAGTCAGTGCGAACTATCCGAACTTGCTTGATAATGAGCAAAATAGCCAAGTGGTGTGAGTGTCATTTTAGATGCCGCCTGCCGGATTTTATGGACCAAAAAATAGCATGGGAAACACCTGCCTAAGATGACAACGCTGTTTCCGCTGCCTGAATTAGTGGGAAGACTCAGCTGAGAAGCGTGCGACATGCCCGCTCCTGTCATTCCCAGCACCTGCATCGTCCGGTAAACTGCGCTTACGCCTGCAGCCAAACCGATGGACTGAAGAAAGTTCCGTTTCGTAATGATTGTGTTCATCCGGCTCCCGCGAAAGCGATTTTATAGAGTGACCTGCCGGCCGGCAGGTCCGAAAAAATTGCTAAATAGGTTAAATTTACTCCTGATGAGACCGTTAATCTCGCAGGGTGAAATTTCCCTGTTGATATTCGTTTTCGGAGAAAATCAACAGATTGAAGTTCTTCGAGAATTTTAAAGATTGTGGTTGGCTCGGTCCGTCATGAGAGAGTCGTGTACCTAGGATTGCGTAGCTTGAACGGTGCGTCCTGCTACATTTTGACCTGAATGCACTTATGTTTTTTTGCGGGATGCAAAGCCGGGAAGGCGTTGTCGTCACTTTTCGTGTCAGCGGATTTCGAAACTCATGCTGTAGATCCTTTCAATACAAAATCGTGACTCTCGAACGATTCAAGTGGACAGTCATCAGCCATCGGTTCGTTGACCTGCTGGGTATTGAGTCGTGGTTCGAGGCGGAGCGCGCCTGAGTCCCCTATGAGTGCTGTATTCGGGGGACTGATGAATTTGGCGGTCAATGAATGATTGATTCGACATGAGCCGATGACTTGGCAGCGGGTGAATCGTGTGCTACTCTTCGGACTGCAAGGCAACGATGTCAGCGTAGGTAATGTAAGTCGGTTCTGCTGTCGGAGTGTGAATCCCATCATCCTCGGTAACCGGGGGTATTTCTTTTATTACAATCTGCCCGGATTCGGCTTGAATTGGAGAGCTGAACATAGGTCCGTCTAAAACGCAGGTATGAAACTCACCGTTTTCACCGAGCGGATCAACCCCGTCTGGAAGTGAAGCGAGAAACTCTCGATCAAACCTGCTCCCCACCAATCGGCTCGGAATTCTGGAGTCGCCGGCTGTGATGACAGCTCGCATGCCTGACTCAATCATCGTTTCCGCGAGCTCGGCTGTGTTGCATCCCCAAACCGGAAATACTGGCGTAAATCCAGTTCCCCTTAGTTTCTCTTCTCTGTAAGCGCGGATGTCTTCCAAAAACAAGTCGCCAAATGCCAGGTGCTCTGCGGTTTCCGATTCAGGCAGAGCTTGAATACGATCTAGAAACTGCTGCATGGCTGCTTCATATTGCACATTCGTACAAGGCGAAGGAATTGAAATTTGAAAGAGCGGCAGCTCAAGCCGTTCAGCTTGCATCTGCAGAACCCATCGAGGTGTTGAGTGAATTGCAATTCGATCATGAGTTACATTCACGGTGGTGAAAATTCCACGGACCTCAAAGACTTCGGGCTGCTGTCGGAGCAAATGAAGAGACCAGGCAGAGTCTTTTCCAGAAGACCACGAAACCATGATCGGTACAGGTTTGGAAGAATTCGATATGTTCATAGCACGAGTTAGAAAGAGTGAATTCGCTGCAGCTGCCGCGAGTCACAGCGGGGTCCGTACTTTGGATTCATGAGCGGATTACGTCGTCGGAACCCAATTCAGTGTCGCAAAAAATGTCTAATTATTGTATCTTTAAAAGAAGCGTCCGTTTTCAATCTGGAAAATGGTTTCGAACTGAAATTGGACGCTGCGGGTCTAATTGTTTCAATTGTCTAACAGCAGAATGTTGTAAAAAAGTTTCGGAGTCATGCGCAGGCGTTCATTTCTTAAATTCAGTGCGGCTGCGGCCGGTGTCGCGTCATTGCCGGCAGCTTCCGCTACGGCCGCATCCATTAAACCTCGTATCCAGCATTATGTTCCTCTAGGACGCACCGGCATTGAAGTATCTGATGTGTCCTTTGGCGGCAGTCGCCTGAACGATGCGTCACTGGTAAGTTACGCATATGATCGCGGAGTGACCTATTTTGACACTGCCGAAAGTTATCGTGGTGGCGATTCGGAAACAGCCATGGGACGAGTGCTCTCAAAAGTGCGGGACAAAGTCGTGATTGCATCGAAAACGAAAGCTTGGGACGGTCAGCACAGGGGGCACATGATGGACGCCCTGGAACAGACCCTGCGACGTTTGCGAACGGATTATGTCGACATTTACTACAACCACGCAGTTAATGCTCGATCGCGCATGGAGAACCCTGAGTGGGCCGAATTTACCGAACGCGCGAAAGAACAAGGCAAAATCCGGTTTCGCGGCATGTCGGGTCATGGTTCGAAACTGGTGCAGTGCCTGGACTATTCGATTGACCAAGATCTCGTTGATGTGGTATTGGTTTCGTTCAACTTCGCTCAAGACCCGGACTTTGCTGACCAAGTGCGTCATTTATTTCATTACGTAGCGCTGCAGCCCGATTTGTCCCGCGTGCTGCAAAAAGCCCGAGAGCAAGGTGTCGGTGTCGTCGCAATGAAAACCTTGATGGGTGCAAGACTGAATGACATGCGCCAGTACGAATCGCCGGGAACTACGTTTGCTCAAGCGGCTCTGAAATGGGTTCTTGCGAGCGGTTATGTTGATGTTGCGCTGATTTCGATGACGGATTATGAAGAAATTGACGAATATATATACGCATCCGGTTCGAATGTCGTCTCGGAGACCGATTTTCGCTTATTGGCTCAGTACGTCAGTTTTCAAGGCAGCCAGTACTGCCAGCAAGGGTGTGGAATCTGCTTGTCCGCTTGTCCGCAGAATGTGCCGATTTCCGATGTGCTGCGAGTGCGCATGTATGACGTCGATTACAATGATGTGCAGCTTGCACAATCTGGATACAATCAGTTGGGATTGGGTGCGAGTCCGTGTTTGAATTGTGCTGATCAGCCTTGCATTGGACGCTGCCCCAATAACATACCCATAGCTGCTCTGACGCGGGATGCTGCGGTCCGGTTCGCTAAAGCGTGAAGAAATTTACCGCGCATTTTTTATTTCTGCTGGCAGTTTGGACCGTTACGATCAAGTTCGTACTGCCAGTTTCGTGGGCGTCGGCCCATGGCCTTCCAATTCTGACTTACGTTTACTGGGATTTTTGGTGGGTTATTCATATATGGCTGGGCTGGGCGCTGATTAATCATCCACGCTATCTTTTTTGGCTGGCGCTGATCACGTCCGTCTCAGAATGTCTGATCGTTATGACAAAGTTCGTTCTGTTTTTCAAAGACCCACAATGGACGATGTGGTCGATGAACTGGTTTGTGAACAAATTGTTTGTGCTGGGGTGCTTTACGATTCTGTTGATTGATCTGCTTTTTAATCCTGACCGTTACCGTTACCGTGAAATTTCATTCAAATGAAAAAGATTGATGTCCGCAGATGAATTGACGGAATAAGAATTTCAACGAAAAATCATATGTCTCGGTTCCTGTTTCAGCAGATCCAGATCATTTCGCCGCAGCAGGCCGGCAAAGGGGCGTTCTACCACCAACTGCCAGCTGGGGCACGATTCTGAGCGAAGGATATCTTGTAATTCGAACGTCACACTAGCCCGTAATCGCTGGCGGCATCCCTTTGGTGTTGACGACTCTCGGTTTTACGCTGCTCGCAGAAGCGCTGCAGGATAATTTTTACCCAAAACTTCGCATTGATTCTTAAAGCATTGGAATCTCTCGTCAAAAATTCCGGCTTGAATGTTGAATTCAACACTTCGCAGGGTATTGTTTATGCGCTGCGCAAAATAGATTTGAACGTAAGGAAAGGCAAAATTCTTGGTGTGGTGGGCGGGAGCGGTACCGGCAAAAGCACATTAGTGTGGTCTGTGCTGCGGCTGCTCGTTGCCAACAGCGATGTGAAAGACGGTGAAATAATTTTCAATGATCAAGATGTGCTGAAGTTCAGCATTTCACAGTTGAGGGATTTCCGCAGTGAGACTGTGTCAATGGTGTTTCAGGACCCCATTACGTCTCAGATTCCAGTGCTGAATTATCGAACTCAGACGATTGACATTCTTTATCGCCGACGTCATCTTTCGCGTAAAGAAAAAATCGATGCATCGGTTCGGATCATGCGTAAAGTAGGCATTCCGGATGCATCAGAGAGAATTTCGCAGTTTCCCCCACCATTTCGACGGTGGGATGCGCCAGCGAATCGCAATCGCCATGGTGCTGCTGATGGATCCCATGCTGCTCATTGCGGATGAGCCCACTACGGCTCCTGACGTTACGATGGAGGCTTAAATCAGCCATCTGCTGCGTGAGGCACAGCGTGAGTTTGGATCAACCATTATGCTTGTCTCACACAATTTGGGGTTGATCGCAGAGCTCTGTGATGAAGTGGCGGTGATGTACGCCGGTGAAATTATTGAGCATGCTTCAGTCAACGAGATTTTTTTAATGCGAAACACCCCTATACGCAGGCTCTGCTGAAATGCAACCCCGCACTGGATCTCAAACTGGATCGACTCTTTCCCACAATTTCCGGTGATGTGCCGGATCTGCACAGACCGGCAAAAGGATGTGTATTCACACCTCGCTGCCCTAAAGTTCAATCCGTTTGCAGAACGCAGAGTTCGCAGATTCAAGAAATTTCGTCTGCCGTCAATGAAGTGGAACACAGCGACCGCTGTCATTTGCACGATCCTGAGCTGTCGCATGTTTTCACGATTCCAGAAACGCAGCTGCAGAATGGGCGAAATAGGTTTTGCACGACTGAAGCAGCAGGTTCGACTGGAGATTTGAACTCCTTGCTTGAAATCAGCCAGCTGCGGGTCCGATACGAGAATATGAGCAAGCTTCGAGCAATGTTGACTTCCCAAGAAAATTGGCATATCGACGCGGTATTGGATGTTTCCCTCAAAGTGCGGAAAGGCGAAACTCTTGGTCTTGTGGGAGAATGCGGTTCTGGCAAAACTACGCTGGGACTTTCAGTTCTTGGTCTCAACAAGGTTCACTCGGGCTCCGTGAAAATTCAGCGTGATGAACTCGTCGGACTTTCACAGCGACAGTACAAACCTGTGAGAAAAAATATTTCGATGATGATTCAGGACCCCGTTGGCTCTCTCAGCCCCCGCAGGACGATAGAACAGAGATTGATCGAGCCGTTCAAGACACACGGCGTAAAAACAGAATCGTATGGGCAGGAAGCCAAGCGCCTGTGTGATATGGTGAGTCTGTCTGCAAAAATTCTGACGCGTTGCCCACACGAATTGTCCGGCGGACAGGCTCGCCGAGTCAGTGTCGCCCGGGCGCTTGCCCTGAATCCTGCGTTGATTATCGCCGACGAACCTTCTGCAGGCTTGGATGATTCCGTGCAAGGGGAGATTTTGAATTTGATGATGGATATTGAGCAACAGCATAATCTCGGGTATTTGATCATCAGCTTCAATTTACCTGTGATTCGTCAGATCAGCGACCGGCTGGCAATCATGTATCTCAGCCGCATCGTCGAAAAGGGGAACTGTGAGCAGATTTTTGCGAAGCCAGGTCATCCTTACAGCGAAGCTTTAGTGAACGGCACCTCCAACCCTGATCCTGCCAAGCGCCGCGAACTGATGTCGATTGAAGGCGAAATTCCGAGCCTTACGAACCGACCGAGAAGCTGTGATTTTCATCCAAAATGTCGATATGCGCAGGACGCCTGTCAAGAAATTGAGCCGATTGAGCATGTTCTCTTCGACGGTCGGACGGTACGATGTCATTTCCCTCTCGTAGCATAAGGCGCCACTGACTGATCGATTATCATTATTAATTTTTTGAGCATGTGAGATGAAAATAGCTGTTGCTGGATTTCAGCATGAAACAAATCGATTTTCTCCTGTTCAGACATCCTGCCAAGACTTTGTGCAGGAAGACGGATGGCCGGGACTTACGCAGGGAAGGAAATTGTGGGACGTCTTTCTTGAAGCGAACATCCCTCTGGGTGGATTCTTGCAGTATGCAAAGCAGCATTTTGACGCGGTTCCGATTCTCTGGGCAAGCGCAGAACCTGCCGGCCTGGTTCACGACGACGCGTTTGATCAGATTACAGATATGATTCTGGAGGGACTGCAGGCCGCAATGCCGCTCGATGGAATCTATCTGGATTTGCATGGCGCCATGGTGTGCCAGTCTTATGAAGATGGTGAAGGAGAATTTCTAAGGCGCCTTAGAAATCGTCTTGGAAACGAAATTCCGATCGCGGTCAGCCTCGACCTGCATGCAAATGTCACACCGGAATCGGTCGCTCTCGCTGACGTCATGACCATCTACAGAACCTATCCGCACATTGACATGGCAGATACGGGATATCGCGCAGGCGCGCTTCTTCGCCAGATCATAGCAACCGGACAAAAGCCGCACTGCGCTTTCAGACAGCTTCCATTTTTAATTCCTTTGCCTGACCAGTGTACGAATTTGGAACCGGCTCGAACACTGTATGAAAAACTGCCTTTGGAGCATGATTTGGAAACTGGCTCCGCCGATATTGCCTTAGGATTCCCGGCCTCAGACATCGCGCAGATGGGACCGGCGATCGTCGCCTATGATTATTCCAAGAAGAATGCGCGGCAGCGCGCCGATCAATTGGAGCAGGCGCTTCTTGACGCTGAATCTTCCTTCAATATGCCAATTTATCGCACAAAAGAAGCAGTCCGGCTCGCGTTGCAGCGCGGCCCTCAAAAACGTCCGATTATTTTGGCTGACGCGCAAGACGTTTCTGGCGCAGGGTCGATGTCAGATTCAACCGAGCTGCTGGAAGAATTGGCACGCGTCGGCATCCGCAATTGCGCGGTTGGCGCCATCTACGATAAAGAAGTCGTAAAAATTGCGCACAGTCTGGGTGTTGGGGCAGAATTCAGCTGTGAACTGGGCGACAACTTCAGCGGCCCCGAACAAGCTGGATTTCAGGGCAGGTTCAGAGTTGTGGCGCTGAGCGACGGAATGTTCGAGTACCACGGCGAAATGATGAGTGGGATCACGGCCAAAATCGGTCCGACAGCGGCGCTTGAATTGGTGCACGATACGGCAGAAATTCAAATTGTCGTCACCAGTGAACGCATTCAGCTGCTTGATCAGGCAATCATGTCTCACATAGGAATCAAGCCGGAAGAGAAATCGTATCTGGCGATCAAAAGCGTCGTCCATTTTCGTGCAGATTTCGATTCGATCGCAGACGAGATCATCATCGTCGAGGCACGCGGTTTCAGTCCCTGCCGATTCAGAGAGGGACTCTTCCCTCATTTGCGCAAAGGAGTGCGACTCCTGTAGCGGACACGGACGCAACGCATCCTAACCTTTTAGGACTTTGAATTTAGTGCTGGATTAACCAATAAATTCATCAAAAAAAGTCTGGGGCAAGAATCTTGCGAACTTCCAGCAATTTGTCTTGCACAAATTCCATACCTCTCCTACAAATTAGAACCTTCAAATTCGTGTATTCGTACCTGATTGACGCAAACCAGGAAATTTGTTCTAGCACCACGCAAGCGATAACAACATTGATTTCGGTTCCGACCTAGCCGTCTTGGTGGCTCCAGAACGAAAAAATTTGACCCATTGCAGAACTCTTACTCCAACTGACTTTGGTAAAGTTGGACAGACATCAACTATTCCGCAGTGAATATCGCATAAACAGTTGATTTTCGACAACCTTGGTTTGAGATATTTCAAAACGCAGTAAGAATGACCAGAAAGTCGTTTCGGGAACAGATGATGCTTGCCTTTTTGAGCACCGAAGACGATCTGTCTGTGGGCGATTAAAGTTTCAAAGGCCACACCCTACTGGATTCATTGAATTGATTTCGACACCGCCATCCGAATATTAACTTTACGGTCGTGGCGGATGCGGCTATGATCAGTGCTGACAGTCAGCGATGTTTACGTCAACAAGGCGGTGCTTATGTTTTCCAGGTGAGCCTGAAGTCGCAACCAACAAGGTTCAAGGAATCAATTGTGTATGTGGAGGACCTTATGGCTTGGAGAGAGTATGAGCAGCCTCGCGAAGTGAGATCCTTTAGGGATTTCAATGTGACGATGCGCGCTTGATTGTGACATGTTGCTCGAAGCACGTGCGCAAAGATACACCAAATCGGCCGAGGGTACTAAGAAGTGTGTAAAACAGAACACAATTATTACAACGGATTGAAAAATTCAGAATTGACGAAACCGCAGAAAATCAGCGGTTTTCAGCAGTCAAATGGCAAAGATTGATTAAGAATTCGTTAATTTTCGCAGTTTCTCCGCGTTTTGTTCTGATCTGAACCGTCATCGCATCGAAATTGTACCGTTTGGGGTCCGACAGGCATCATTTACACCTATTGTCGTTATTGCCCCCAACTACAGAAATATTGTAAAGAATAATAGTGCTTCTATCTTGTGCATTCGCTCCAATCTTGCCCCATAGCAGTCTGTATACTTCATCCGTTGACTCAACTCCGAATGATGGGGGCTCACTCTAAAGGTCGAGGTTCCCGTTCCTCGGGCGAACCGGAATGTTGGAGGACGGTCCGCTGGCTTTAACGAGGAGTCTCGCCGAAGAACCAAAAATAAATGAACGACCACGACAAAGCGGTCAACACAAAGGCTGCCCAGTTCGAGAAAAGATCGGCACCTCTGCGAACCAATTCAAAATCGTTCCAATCAATCTTCAAATACTCTGCTCCGCTACCGCTAATTGCTGGACATTGTTCGATTCTCCCGTCATCTCTAAGGTGGAAATACCTCAGCACATACCAATACAGGTGGGCCAGAATGACGGTTACACCTAGAACCAGCACTCCCCAGTCATCGGTCGGCTTTACACCGAAGATGTTGAGATCGCGTGGATTGGCACCCACGGCCCTGGACAAGACCACAATGGCTGCCAGTGCCAGAATGTTCCGCCGACACACTCTCGCTCCGTCGGGCTCTATCAGCTTCTCGGTGGTTTCCTTCACGCGTTTCCGATCCTGTGGCGGGTAAACGCGCTCCAAGCCAAGTGACAAAAAGAGAATGCGTCGAATTTTCATCTGCCGTAGTACCTGTCGCTGTTACATCCTCACCGCCATCAAGTATTTCCGCCTCCGCGTCAACAAAAAATCTGCACCACGAATTTTTGTGTCAAGATAACTAGTACAAGGCTTTCAGAGCAAGAAATTAAAACCCTGACACTGCGTTTTGTGGGTTAATTGGTTACACTTAATCAAATTGGCGTGTTTGATTCTGTGTAGAGTCAAGTCCCATAATATTGTCTATAAGCGGACTCGGATAATTTGCTTAAAGTATCATCCTTATTTTTGACATCTTCTTGAGTTAAGCGAAGAGTGTATTCACCCCACTTCTGGTCAAATTTCATCAAATCAAAACCTTCGTCCTTGATAATCTTGTCAGTTTCATCGGTCCGGGATAGCTTCAATACCAAGTTGAGTCGAGCAATTGTCGGTGTGAATCTAACAAAGTTGCCCACTATGCCATTCCTCTTGATACCAATATAATGTTTTAGGTAATTTGGGCTTAGTTTCGAATCAAATTGACCAAATTTGACCAATAGGTTATCCATTAATTTGACAGTATCCTTAGTAGCTTTGTTTTCCCAATACGCTCTGTCGGTTGTAGTTCCAACACTTTCATCTTCATCTACAAATCCCCGAGTCAGCTCATCCATCACCGTGGTAAAAACAAGAGTAACATATTCGCCAATTCTCAGAGCTTGCATCTGAATTGCGATAAACGGCAGTGTACCATTGAATAATGAAATTACGTTCAAGAAACGACTCGTTATATCCTCTGCTATCAGAACTGCACAATGATCATATTGAGGATATCGTTTCCTCTCAATGTCCCAATATTCTATGCATCGTACTATGTGCGATGGATCGGTTCTGCCAAGCTGCAGCTCTATTTCATAGCGGCGCTTACTTTCAGGGTCACGAAGCAGAAGGTCAAGTCGACCAGCATTCGGTTGAGTTCTTTGTTTGTCTACCAATTCGAAGTCACCGAGTCCAACAATTGACGGATCCTCCGATATTAATTTATCCACCCAATTTTCGTCAAACTCGGGATCGTTCTTCAAATTAATTCGTGTTGGTTTCATATACGTTTTCGACATTAGTTCATTCCTGATATTCAACGACTTCCTAATCTTATTAAAGTGAATCGGAAGTCTATTTCAAAGTGGCTAAACAGCACTAGAGATTTCTCACTTTCCTGACTCACAATTTTGCCTTGAATTGTTACGGTTACTCTGTCATTAAAGCGTCTTTAAACCCAAGTTCCAGAGGATTTTAGCGTAAAAATGGACATAAATACTTGATTTATCGCAGTAATTTCGATTATTTTAGCATTTAATCCTAACCATGTATGTAGAAACCATCAAAAACAGAAAATCCCCGCCCGCCATTCTCGTTCGCGAGTCCTACTGGCAAGACGGAAAATGCAAGAAAAGAACTCTTGCCAACCAGTCAAAACTGCCACCGTTTCTGATCGCAATGATCCGCGCAGAACTAAAAAATCCTCCCACCCTGTACCCGAACTGTTTAACATCACCCGCTCGCTCCCACACGGCCATGTCGCTGCCGTGCTCGGTACGCTCAAGAATCTCGGCCTTGACCGCTTGATCGACTCAAAGCCTTCACGCCAGCGCCAACTGTGCCTGGCGATGATTGTCGCAAGAGTCATCGCGCCTCATTCCAAACTTGCAACCAGCCGAGGCTTCTGTGAAGAAATCGCATCCGACACCCTAGGTGAATGTCTCGGTGTCACCAAGGCTGACTGGAATGATCTTTATGCAGCGATGGACTGGCTGCTTGAACAGCCAAAGCAAGATTGAAAACAAACTCGCACGCAGACATCTCCAGGACGACTCAGTGGTGATGTACGATCTGACCTCGACCTGGGTGTGCGGCGAGAAGTGTGAGTTGGCGCAATTCGGCTATTCACGGGATAAAAAAAGAGGAGTCAAGCAAATTGAGTTTGGTTTTTTATGTGATGCCGATGGACGGCCTGTTGCGATTGAGGCGTTTGCCGGCAATACCTCTGATCCACAAACCGTCATCTCACAGGTGAACCAGATCAAGGCGCGTTTCGGACTCAATCAGATTGTGATGGTCGGGGATCGGGGCATGTTGACCGCGGCACACATTGAGGAGGATCTGAAACCGGCGCAGTATGACTGGATTACAACACTGAAATCAGTATCCATTCAACAACTTGTAGACGATGGCGCATTGCAGCCAAGTTTGTTTGATAAGCGCGGCCTAGGGGAGATCCGCTGTGAGCGGTTATATCCTGGTGAGCGGCTGGTGGTGTGTCGCAATCCGTTATTGGCAGACAAGCGCAAATCCACCCGTGCACAGTTGCTGCAAGCGACCGAGAGCTTGCTGGATGAAATTGTTTCGGCAACCAAAAGGGACAAGTATCGGTTGAAAAAGGAAAGTGCGATTGTTCGTCGGGCGACGCGGGCGTTGGACAAACACAAGATGCGCAAACATTTTCACATTGAGGCGGGACCTGAACGATTCAGTTATCAGCGCAGTCAGCAAAGCATTGACCGCGAGGCTGCGCTTGATGGGTTTTACGTGATTCGCACCAGTGTCAGGGCGGATAAACTGAGCACCGATGAGGTGCTTGACAGCTACAGGCGTCTGTCAAAAGTTGAGCGGGCGTTTCGGTCAATGAAGACCGTCGACTTGAAGGTGCGTCCGATTGATCATCGCCGCGAACGCCGGGTGCGTTCACATCTTCTGCTTTGCATGCTGGCGTACTATGCCGAGTTTGAGATGCGTAAGAAACTCGCGCCACTACTGTTTGATGATGAATGTGTAAAGCGACTGGATGTCAAGCCGGCGAGAAAATCCCCGTCTGCGTATCGAAAAGAAAAGACTAAACTCAATGCGGCCGGCGAGCCGGTACACAGTTTTCAGACTTTGATGCAGGACCTTGCAACGCTGTGCAGAAATCGGATTCGTCCACTGAAGAGGAAAGATTCAGAATTCTGGCTGTTTACTCAACCGACCGATTATCAGCAAAAGGCATTTGATCCATTAGACGTGAAATTCAATATCCTCTGATCCTGCCCAGTAGCGGGAATTCATATTCTCTCGTATTCTTAATCATATCATGCACTTATACAGTCATCCCGGCTGGAACTTGGGTTTAAATATTTTCGGTAGTACCACAGCTTAACTACTGACTAATATTAAATTGTCACAATCGACCGCAAACAAATGTTCTTGCGGATCTCTATCATAATTTTTCTTGCGGATTCAGTTTCTCGTTCTAGGAGCCAGTTCAACAGCGAGACAGAAAATTCCTTACAATGACGAACTTGCTTGTGAACGATAGTGGACGATTAAGAGTTCTCCGTATCTCGTCCGTCAGGTTCCTTAGCAACGCCCTTGAATGGAGTTCCATCATCTTTAACTGGCATGAATTGACCAGTACCTTCGTCACGTTTTTGCCATTTATTATCGGGACGCTTAAATTGTGTCCTGCCCCTAACTGCTCCTCGCCGAAAACCTTTTCCAGTATTTTTTGCCATGTAAATTTTCCTCTTCGTAACAATACAAAAAAACGAATCAATGTTGTACATATGGAGGTTATCAAAATATTTTCAAGAGGTAGTTTTCCTACGAGTACTATTGAGCCCTATCCTACATTTTTAGTTCGTTTGCCACCCGTGTCATTCTAAAGTTCACCGAATCAAAACCTGTGTTTATGAAGCAATCCCGCAGAACGATTACACAATTGAGACAACAAGAGCAACGCGTACTCTAATTGTACATAGGGTGATGATTTGGTAGCCAAATACAAGCTTAGCTCAACTTTTTTAGTTGTAAGTGAGTGAACTCTTAAACGAGGTCACATTGTGAAAATGCGTCATCAGTGCATAGCGTCGCGTGTGGAACCGACCAAACTCTCAATCGGGACTTCCAGTCACCATTGAACCAAACGGCCTCTGGCCCGGCACGCTGCTAACTGTAGCACAGATTAACGCCCTTGAAGGCAGTCAATTCATCTGGCGCGGCACTCCAGCGTGTTCCCTTCGCGATAGCGGCCGCCCGCGCGGCTGGGGACTATTATGGGATTACGGGGAATCGAAGACGCTTACGGTGTTTTCGGTATCAGGTCGAATGTGCATGGAAGACGGCGCTATCGCGCCGTAGCCGTGACGGTCGTCTGAACTGGTAGCGCCAGGATTAAGTCCTGGGATGGAGGATGATATGAAATAGCTGAAACCATTCATAGCAGTCCAGCGGGTTCAACTCCCGTCCGGCAAAGGCACAGCCTGCCAGCCGGAAGCGAGTGTTGCATGGCTGACGGCAACGTAAGTCGTGAAGCGTACACAGCTGGCAATGAAGCGTCCTATTGAGCCTCGATATGACTATTGTCGGTGCTTTCATTTTCCAGTTAGTGGGAGCAGCACTCTGAGCGCCGATAGAGGCGAGGAGTTTGGAGGCCGTCCGGGGTCTTTGGAACGGGTACGCCAGGCTAACTGGTATTAGGGTAATCGGTGAAAGTCCGATGGATAGTAAATGCTAACCACATGCTATCGCCGCGAGCCGTGCGCTGATATTCGTGAGGGTATCAGTGAAGTGTCGGTAGCGGTACGTACAGCCGCAATGATGGAGCATCGAAAAACGAGTCGTTCAGAGTGTCGAGACTGTCCGTTCGGTCGAAGACAACATCGGTTGCACCGATATGGTAAGGTGCAGACGAGTTCTGCAGTGTCGGATGAATTGAGGGATGTACGCACGCCCTGTATCGGGACCTGGGAGGGCTTTGCCCGAGCTTGCAAGTGATTGACAAGGTCGCTGAAACTAAGGAGGTATTCGGTAATTGAAGATGAGTAGGGCAAAGCAGCCGGATGCGCCCATAGTAGTGTTGAATGCGGCGAACAAAAGGACGCAGGTTCTTGCGGAGTCGAACGAGGGAAGGGGTGCAGCCAAAGGGAATCTGCGAAGCCTAAGCACGTGCCGTACACAGCGACGGAAAAAGCGTGTCACAGGCGGCTGAGCGGATACGGAAGGCTGTGATCCCATGGACGGATCAACGGTTTACCGTCAAACACCTGAGGTAGGAGCCGTGTGCATTAACGTGCACGCACGGATCTGTGCGGGGGGAACGCGGTAACGCGTTTCCCTACCACGACCGCAAAGTTGCGGGATGGACTGCCAGGAAACCTGGGAGGGCCTGTATTTTCCATCTGATGAGATGAACCGGCGAAGGGGGTGCCGGGCAATAATTCCCCCGGTTCAGCGAGGGGTCTGCACCTCGCTGGGAGCGTTCAGAGCGGTACACGTAACGGGCAGACTAAAAGGTGGTACCGGCAGGTGAATCAATAAGCCGAAGGGATGAAGTGCAGGCAGTCGTAGCGCCCTGATAGTACTGATGACGGCGGGGAACCGAGTCCATCGGGACCCGTCCGAGGAAAGCGGGGCGTCGTGTTAACAGAGCCATTGGTGGGAAACGATGGAGAGTACACAGAGACTCATAAACACGTTGACGAAACAACAATGGATAGCCGAGCAGGCATGAACGCCAGCGTTGGGTGACGGATGCGTACATCTCGAAATATTTCGTAGTATTGCGCACCATCGCTTCCGCGAGATTCTTGACCTGCGGATCAAAGATGGCGTGATTCGGTGCATGATTGACAAGTGGCTGACGGCAGGGATTATAGATGCAGTTTGTACTGCGCAATTATCTGTTGCCTTTTGCTCGGGTTGTGCGCTCAATTGGCGTCTTTTGAGCGAATCTGTTGCATGAGGAACCCAGTGCGTCAATCGCGCACGCTGGGGTCTGTGAGGAGCGGGGCCCGGTAACGACCCCACTTACTCGGCCCCCAATTAATCATACTAGACACCTGAAATTTCGAAAGATGGAGTTCTGTCTCGCTCCCCAAACTTAATGTAGTGTTCAATTTCTTTTTCCAGTAACGGTTCGCTGATACATACGATCCTTAAGTTAGACATTACTACGTCTCTTCCTCGTTCTCGAGCCAATCCACCGAAAGTTTCTTCTAAAAATGATGTGGGATACCCATACTCTGCCCCATCCATATCAATAATCAATTTTTCACCTATTTCCAAAGCTTTATCGAAAGCGGGGATTAAATGGACATCTCTAAACTCCTCTCCAGAACCTTGGCCTTGATCCCTATATCTTGGACCTGGCAAAGATTTCATATTTTTCATAACTTGCAATTTCATTTACTTTGTCTCTCATTGTTATACACAGCCCATGTAAAAATCGTTCCCTGTAGATCCTCACTTGTACGACGGAATTCCATGTTGTTGATCTTGCCGGCTACCTTTCCGGTCCTAATCTGTAAATCTTGTAGTAGATTGTTTTTCGCATCACGACTCATTCGTGGCAATCCTAGACCTCGTCCTTTCGCTCCTGTTGATGATCCCAACTTTCCTTCAAATGCTTCCTTCACAATTTGTTCGGGTCCATATCCAAGTAATTTTTCACCCAGCTGGCGTAACTTGCTACGAGCATCTGCACTGTTACAGACACCTACTCCTTGGTCCACAAAGGCAAAGTAAGCTGTGTCATCTTGACACATCACACCAGCTATCCACTTTACGGGGTGCTTATTCATTTCTTGCTCTGTTGGATTGCGATCACCACGAGATACAGTTCTACCCGCGGCATGGTTATTGGTGTTCATCATGCACTCTACAAGATTTTGCCAAATTGATCTTTTCTGTTTAATTGGAATTTCCGCCAGCTGCGCTGAAAACTCCTTGAATGTTTAGACTAGATTGCGCCTGAACGAGCGATGCCAAGTCTGCACATGGGCAAGTTCGGACCCTTCCCACGCTTCAAGCTTCGCCTCCAGATTGACGTGTTCCGGCGTTGAAGTCACAACTGTCTGAGTGCGGGAGGAAACTTCCCACTCGCCTCTGGAAAATTTTTCAGTCCAAGTGATATCACATTTTGCTGAATTCGGATTATCAGGATGGATTGAGAAAAACTCCTCATGAGTTGACTCAACCGACCATCCATCATAGTCGTCGTACACAGTTTTCCCTTCGTCGTACCAATTGCGAAGGACAACTTCACCGCTTCGAATGTCTTCGGTTATCGTAATCTCCGAATTGGGTTCGCGTATTGCTGTCTTGGCCAGGGGTGAAGCCCCTTCGGGTTCTGGAAATGGCGCCAGGTCACCGTCGGACTCCTTCGGTTTCCGAACCGGTAGCGTGAGCGTGGAATTTGATGTCGACAAAATGAGTTCCGTGTTCTCGGGAGATGGCCAGACCGTCGGCCAATACGCGTTCGACAGCGACAGCCTGATTCTGCTGCCTGCGCTAAAACTGTGCGCAATCTCATTCAATTGAATTCGAATGGCATAAGGTTGGCCTACAGCAAGTGGCTGCGGATTTGAATGGCTTTCACGGTGCGTCAGGTTCAAAATACCATAGCTAATGCGGGTGACCGCTCCATCCGGCAGCACTTCATTCAGACAGGCTGCAATCAGTGCGTCAGGACGATTGCTCGCAAGCTTCAACTCGACTGCGGGCGCCCCCAGGATTTCGAGATTTTCCTCCAGCACATCAGTGTCAAAATTCACGCTGCCTCCGGCTTCGACGCGTTGGTCGCCAGCCTGATCGGGATCAACGCTATGCGGACACCAGACACCGGCGGCTCGACCAATGGTCTGCGGTGATTGAATCGAAATTTCTGCCGGCGATTCGCGTTCTGCGGACAAGCTGTTTTCACCGACGTAGAAAACATGATTTTGGATGTTCGGCGATGGCCATTGGTCTTCGGCGACCCACCTTCCTGGTCGAGTTACATATTGAGGTTTCGGCGGTGCAGAGTCCTGCATCCAGCAACGCAGCACAGGTTCGTCCATAATCCCTGCATCAATGCCTTTCAGCCAATGATCCCACCATCTGAGACACTCCTGCAAAAATCCAATCGCTGGACCGGGAGCGCCAAAATGCGGATAAAGATGCGCCCAAGGGCCAATTAGACCCTTACAAGGCGCTGACATGTTTGGCAGCAGTCGAAATATCGAATTGGAATATCCATCCGCCCATCCACCGACGGCGTAAACCGCGCATTCAATGTCGTCATAGTTTTCACACACCGAACCATGCTGATAGAATTCATCACGATGTTGGTGTTCCAGCCACTGTTCAAGCCAAAGACCGCTGCTCTTGAGCCGTCTGTGCCAGACCTCTCTCCATGAATCTCCTAAAAGTTCTGGGTCAGGCGGCGTGGTATTGATTGAAAACATATACGTCGACCATGCAATGTTATCAAGCAGCATCGCTCCACCCATGTAGTGGATGTCATCTGCATATCTATCATCTGTTGAACAGATGGACACAATTGCTTTGAGTCCTTTTGGCCGGCGCGCTGCAATTTGCAGACCGTTAAAACCGCCCCAGGAGATTCCTATGATTCCGACGGAACCTGTACACCAGGCCTGTGCGGTCACCCATTCAATGATTTCAAGCGCATCATCCTGCTCCTGCTTAAGGTATTCCCCTAAAAGCACGCCTTCAGAATTTCCTTCACCGCGCATGTCGACTCGGACCGAAGCATAGCCGTGACCTGCGAAATAGGGGTGCGTCAATGCATCTCGGACTGCGGTGCCGTCCTGATAGCGATAAGGAAGATATTCAATGACTGCTGGAACCGGATCGCCATGCGCATCTTTCGGAAACCATATTTTTGCGGCTAGTTTAGTACCATCGCGAAGGGCGATGAGCGCTCCTTCTATGATTCTGATTTTTCTGGGGAACTCCTTTACGGTCTTCACTTAACTCTCCATTTTCGGCAAATAAGGGCATCTGTCGGAATTGCCCCAAGTCATTGATGAATTGAAAGTATGAAATTAAAGCATAGATAAGCCAGTTCTTGCAGAGATTGTCGATGCCTGCGTGCGTACAAGGTGGATTGTTAAAAGCGTTCAAGAACAATTACAAAATCAGATGCCTTCAATATGGCTTGATCACTACGCCATCCTTCGCAAACCTAACGTAGGTCTCGTTAAATGGTTCTAAATCACACTCTTGATATGAATAAGGTGAGTGATATTGATCAAAGTTTCATATCGCACAGAATTGGCAGGAATTTCTTCTGCATTAATGACCAAATGACGACTTGATTCGTTTCTTCTTCTGCGCTGAATTGAATAGTCTAACAGTGAATTTCTATATTTGGAATCAGAAGGCTGGAATGCTGCCAAACATTTTCAAGTCAAGATAATCTGTTCCAGTCAAATGCAGTTGAACGGCAGTTTACGAGCTGGGCAGAATATTTATGATCTATTAGTTGAAAGAATTCGACGAAGAGCGTTTCAGGCACACGCCTAGTCGTACCGCCAGGTCCGCACATACGGCCAAACCGGTGCCGGCGGCCCCAACAGCCCTTCAAATTCGCCTTTCACATAGTTGCAAAAATTATCTGACGCAACCGAATCGCCGCCAATCGCAGTATTGTCCGCACTTTTACAGAAAACGGAATGTTCTTGTCATTCCAACATTGAATTCGAAATTTGAATCCCCATCTGAAATAATATTAGCGGATCGATAACACATTCGTTTTACAGTTTTGATTTGAGATCCGACAGATGAAATGCTACATTTGCTTGATTGAGAGCTGCGGTAAACTGCTCTTGAAATTGGCATTTGGGGAGTGTTTATCGCAGCAACGCGAGAAAAAATTCAGAATTTTACCAAGAATTCAATATAGCCGTTGTTTTTGGAGACCAAGAAACTTCTCAGAATCAGTTGATTGCGTAACATATTTTCGACTAAAACTAAACAGTCGCTGTTTCAAGCAGTGCTTACCCTTTAATTGAACATCAGTTGTTCGTTACTTTTTCAGATGATTAGCTAGGGGCTCTAAAATTGAATTTCGGTTCTAGTTTTCAGGACAAAATTGTCGTGTTGTCTGAAGCAGTAGATATGGTTGAAATTATTTCCCGGACAATCTACTATTTCGACAACGTAATCCAAAAATAAATGAATCAAATGACAGAAATTACTAACCAGCATAGCGCAAATGTTAAAGTTCAAGCTCCCAAAAATGTTGCGATATATTCTTTTTGCCCAAGTAAGAAACCGAAAGGTCATGTTGCACATGGGGTAGATTTGAGCGACCTAAAAGATTACGTTAAACTCTGGCTGCGAGACTATTGTGATGGTTTTAGTTTAGGCTTCAATTTTTTGCCTCAGAAAGCCAGCTTGGACGACTATCTACACTCAGACGAAGACGCCTTAATGGGCGATTGGGCGGCAATTGGCGAAGACATGCAAACCGCTATTTTGAAAACGGTAGAAGAAAACCTTAAAGGAAGTTAGTTTTGACTGAGGATAAAGGTGGCTCCCAAAAATCCCCAGAGAGTTTCGGCGCATCCTCCACCAAAGAGAACAAGGGAATTGAAGCGAACGACTCGGACCGCATTGGTGAACAGTTAGAAGAGTTAGATCCTCGACAGCATTAATTGATGGAGCAGGTTCGCGCCACAATCCATGAGGAGATTCATGCCGGATATAAATATAGAGGACCAATTCCTCTACCTCAGGAATTGAAAAGGTATGATGATGTAATGCCCGGACTTAGTAAGCACATTATTGAAAACTGGCAAAATCAATCGCAACATCGGCAAAGCATCGAGCAGGAAGTTCTCAGCAGAAATGAAAGACGGAAGGACAGGAGCCGGCTTCACGCATTAATAATTGCGCTTGTTGGCATGGGTTTAGCGGCAGTACTGGCAGCCATTGGTGCAAGCCCATTGGTCGCTGGCATAATTGCTGTAATTTCGGTTGGAGGTCCTGCTTCAGCGGTCATGATTTCAAGCTTTTTCGGCAGTCGTTCAAGCTAGAAACTTAACATTGCTTAGATTTAACCTGAAATATCACACTCACACTGATTTGAATTTAATTCCGATTGGCGTTTACCGATCTACTGAAACTATTGTGTTGTTTGAACGCGATTGAATTCGTTGGTTAAATTCAGCAGGCAAAACTTCATACTCACGTCGCCGGTCAGCTGATGGTGTATGTCATACATTCGATCAGCTCAATGCCAAACTTGCAGGATCAGCCCTACTATTGGATACATGATTTTCCGATCTCCTGAATGCTTAAGACCATTGAGAGTGGAGAATCGGACTTGTCTGAAGGTGCTTGCAAGTACTTTTTTGCTCCGAAGTCCCGGACCATGAATGCAGATAAGCGATTGATAAATTGAAGGAAGTCGGATTCTAAATAGTTAATCTACTAGGTAGGCTTTGACCAGTTCCGAAGCATGTTTCTCAATCGGTGACACTTCTGAGGTGAGCGTGACTGGAGGCGCCTCCGGTTGCATTATGGAACGACACTGATTGCGGCAGCGCGCCGAGTTCATTCATTAGGCCGGAAAAGATGCGCCCGCACCCGGGCTTAGGTGCAATGTTGAATCGGACGAATTTGAAGATCGGTGCTTTTCATGCTGCGGAAGGCTCGCTCCATGTGTGCCAGGTTCCTTTATCTGCGCACCGCATCGGCCGCTGACATCCTTTCTGTCGGCTGATTAGTTTGCAGAATTTAAAATCCATCCAGTTCCGAATCCCGCGCTGGTGTTTCTGTATTTCGAGCATGCTCGAATCGATTGTTTTTAATCACATATTCGAAGTGCTTGACCATCTTGAATCGGCTGACGACTCTTCTCACCTTGTGTGAGATCTGTTTCGCGAGTGACATCTACCGTTCAATCAACCACATCAAATATCAGGTCAAGCTCAATGGCCGCGCAGTTTTTCTGTATTGATTCGAAAGAAGCAGCGTGCGAACTGCCCTTACTTCAGCAAGATGTCTCAAACTGACGCGTCCAATAAAAGAATTTTCATCATTTTCACTCGATTGAACTTAATGGGGAATGGTCCGAGATGTATTTTCTCAGCACAGTTCTGAAACGAAATGAACGAACTGCTAGCATCACTATAATATGGCAATAAAAACAATTAATTAGGAATCTTCAACTTAAGTTATAAGAAGTTTGTCTGAATTTCCTGATGAATGTTTCCATTTGCAGTTTGCTTAAATCCCGAAAGTTTCTGATTTTGCTGGCGCTGCAGCTTCCATTGGTTTCAGTGTAAATTTGAGGTGGGATCATCCGTTTATGCTGGGTTTATTGAATGCGATTGGCGCATCGCCGACATGAAAATTAGGTTGGAACAATTTATTTTATGCACCGTCACTCGCTGATGATTTCTGGTCCATTTAACGTAAGCTTATGTTTTCGTATGATAATACGAGGAACAGAGAAAAGACCATTAAAAGATAAATCATGGATATTGGCAATCTCTTAGTGAAGCTTCGGTATAATACGCCGCAGATGTTGTTGAATGAAGTGTCTTTTGGGTGATTCCCTGAGGCTTGAGTTCAGCCTCTCGCAAGTACATCTGACTAGGCTGCCCGCACGGAATTAACCTCCAGGGCATCTGGTTTGATGACCACGATTTCAAGAGTGAACAAATATTTGTTGACATTTTTGAAAGAGGGTATATACTTACTTTTCCCCTTGACACGTTAAGGGGATTTTGTTCTTTAATAATAGATAGACCATACAGATTGTGTGGGCGTTTCGTCTTTGTCATCGCTCTATATACGATTTGTTCCTTTCGAGGAGCATTGAAATGGAGAGTTTGATCGTGGCTCAGATTGAACGCTGGCGGCATGCTTAACACATGCAAGTCGAACGGTAACGCGGGGAGTTTACTCCCTGGCGACGAGTGGCGGACGGGTGCGTAACACGTAGGAATCAACCCGACAGTGGGGAACAACTCGAGGAAACTCGAGCTAATACCGCATAAGCCCCAAGGGGGAAAGCGGGCCTCTTTTTTAAAAGCTCGCGCTGTCGGACGAGCCTGCGCCCGATTAGCTTGTTGGTGAGGTAATGGCTCACCAAGGCGATGATCGGTAGCTGGTCTGAGAGGATGATCAGCCACACTGGGACTGAGACACGGCCCAGACTCCTGCGGGAGGCAGCAGTGGGGAATATTGGACAATGGGCGAAAGCCTGATCCAGCAATGCCGCGTGTGTGAAGAAGGCCTTCGGGTTGTAAAGCACTTTCAGTGGGGAAGAAACTCTGCAGATTAATACCCTGTGGACTTGACATTACCTACAGAAGAAGCACCGGCTAACTCCGTGCCAGCAGCCGCGGTAATACGGAGGGTGCGAGCGTTAATCGGAATCACTGGGCGTAAAGCGCGCGTAGGCGGTCAGGTCAGTCAGATGTGAAAGCCCCGGGCTCAACCTGGGAATTGCATTTGATACTGCCCGACTAGAGTTTGGTAGAGGAAGGTGGAATTCCCGGAGTAGCGGTGAAATGCATAGATATCGGGAGGAACACCAGTGGCGAAGGCGACCTTCTGGACCAATACTGACGCTGAGGTGCGAAAGCGTGGGGAGCAAACGGGATTAGATACCCCGGTAGTCCACGCCGTAAACGATGGGTACTAGTTGTTAGGGGGTTATCCCTTAGTGACGCAGCTAACGCATTAAGTATCCCGCCTGGGGAGTACGGCCGCAAGGTTAAAACTCAAACGAATTGACGGGGGCCCGCACAAGCGGTGGAGCATGTGGTTTAATTCGATGCAACGCGAAGAACCTTACCTGCCCTTGACATCCTCGGAACGGTCCAGAGATGGGCCGGTGCCCTAGGGAGCCGAGTGACAGGTGCTGCATGGCTGTCGTCAGCTCGTGTCGTGAGATGTTGGGTTAAGTCCCGTAACGAGCGCAACCCTTATCCCTAGTTGCCAGCGGTTCGGCCGGGAACTCTAGGGAGACTGCCGGTGATAAACCGGAGGAAGGTGGGGATGACGTCAAGTCCTCATGGCCTTTATGGGCAGGGCTACACACGTGCTACAATGGACGGTACAGAGGGTTGCCAAGCCGCGAGGTGGAGCTAATCCCATAAAACCGGTCGTAGTCCGGATTGGAGTCTGCAACTCGACTCCATGAAGTCGGAATCGCTAGTAATCGCGGATCAGAACGCCGCGGTGAATACGTTCCCGGGCCTTGTACACACCGCCCGTCACACCATGGGAGTGGGTTGTACCAGAAGTAGGTAGTTTAACCCCTTAGGGGAGGGCGCTTACCACGGTGTGATTCATGACTAGGGTGAAGTCGTAACAAGGTAGCCCTAGGGGAACCTGGGGCTGGATCACCTCCTTTAAAGATGATAAGAGCCTTGGCCGGCTGAAACGCCCACACAAGCTGTATGGTTCCGGGTCTGTAGCTCAGTAGGTTGAGAGCGCACCCCTGATAAGGGTGAGGTCGGGAGTTCGAATCTCTCCAGACCCACCAGCAATAGTTGTTTCAACGGATTCAGCGATTCTCGCTGAGAGTTGTTCTTCAGACTTGAAGGGGCTGTAGCTCAATTGGGAGAGCGCCGGCTTTGCAAGCCGGAGGTCGTCGGTTCAATCCCGATCAGCTCCACCAATATCAGCATATGACTGGTGCGAGTATCCGGACATATATTTGTTTATTGTTCTTTTAAAATTTGGTAGTCAAAGGCGCGAATGCGCATGCATGTGCAAGCATGTATGACGCATGGGTATGCAGCAATCGAACAATCGACTTGTAACACTGAAATGACGTTAGAACATTTCGAGGTTATATAGTCAAGCGAGTAAGCGCATACGGTGGATGCCTTGGCGGTAGGAGGCGATGAAGGACGTGGTAGTCTGCGATAAGCCTCGGGGAGTCGGCAAACAGGCTTTGATCCGGGGATGTCCGAATGGGGGAACCCACCGTTTCGACGGTATTCATACCTGAATACATAGGGTATGAAGGCAAACCCGGTGAACTGAAACATCTAAGTAACCGGAGGAATAGAAATCAACCGAGATTCCCTGAGTAGTGGCGAGCGAAACGGGAACAGCCAGCACACTTTAGCGCACGATCTAATAGAACGGTCTGGAAAGTCCGGCCATAGTAGGTGATAGCCCTGTAAATGAAAGGTTGTGTGTGGAACTAGGTGTGCGACAAGTAGGGCGGGACACGTGAAATCCTGTCTGAATATAGGGGGACCATCCTCTAAGGCTAAATACTCCCTACCGACCGATAGTGAACCAGTACCGTGAGGGAAAGGCGAAAAGAACCCCTGTTAGGGGAGTGAAATAGAACCTGAAACCGTATGCGTACAAGCAGTCGGAGCCCTTTGCTCTCAGAGCAGGGGTGACGGCGTACCTTTTGTATAATGGGTCAGCGACTTACTTCTCAGTGGCAAGGTTAACCGAATAGGGGAGCCGGAGGGAAACCGAGTCTGAATAGGGCGAATTTAGTCGCTGGGAGTAGACCCGAAACCGGACGATCTACCCATGGCCAGGTTGAAGGCGCGGTAACACGTGCTGGAGGACCGAACCAACTAATGTTGAAAAATTAGTGGATGAGCTGTGGGTAGGAGTGAAAGGCTAAGCAAGTTCGGAGATAGCTGGTTCTCCCCGAAAGCTATTTAGGTAGCGCCTCGTGTCTCACTCTCGGGGGTAGAGCACTGTTATGGCTAGGGCTGCGTCCAGCGGTACCAACCCATTGCAAACTCCGAATACCGAGAAGTGCAATCACGGGAGACAGACTGCGGGAGATAAGTTCCGTGGTCGAAAGGGAAACAGCCCAGACCGCCAGCTAAGGTCCTTAAATCATTGCTCAGTGGGAAACGATGTGGGAAGGCCAAGACAGCCAGGAGGTTGGCTTAGAAGCAGCCATCCTTTAAAGAAAGCGTAACAGCTCACTGGTCAAGTCGGCCTGCGCGGAAGATTCAACGGGGCTCAAGCAATGTACCGAAGCTGCGGATGCGTGTGTTTACACACGCATGGTAGGGGAGCGTTCCGTAAGCTGTTGAAGGTGTGCTGTAAGGCATGCTGGAGGTATCGGAAGTGCGAATGCTGACATGAGTAGCGATAAAGGGGGTGAAAAACCCCCTCGCCGGAAGCCCAAGGTTTCCTGCGCCACGTTAATCGGCGCAGGGTGAGTCGGCCCCTAAGGCGAGGTCGAAAGACGTAGTCGATGGGAATCAGGTTAATATTCCTGAACCGAGTGTAACTGTGATGGGGGGACGAAGAAGGCTAGGCCAGCCGGGTGTTGGATATCCCGGTTTAAGCGTGTAGGAAGTGATCTTAGGAAAATCCGGGACCACAATTCTGAGGCGTGATGACGAGCACATTATGTTGCGAAGTGGTTGATGCCATGCTTCCAGGAAAAGCCTCTAAACTTCAGGTTACACCGACCGTACCCCAAACCGACACAGGTGGGCGGGGCGAGAAGCCCAAGGCGCTTGAGAGAACTCGGGTGAAGGAACTCGGCAAAATGACACCGTAACTTCGGGAGAAGGTGTGCCTCCGGTACGTGAAGGTCTTATCGACTGGAGCGGAAGGAGGTTGCAACAAAGAGGTGGCTGCGACTGTTTACTAAAAACATAGCACTCTGCAAACTCGCAAGAGGACGTATAGGGTGTGACGCCTGCCCGGTGCCGGAAGATTAAATGCGAAGGTTAGCCCTCGGGCGAAGCTTTTAATTGAAGTCCCGGTGAACGGCGGCCGTAACTATAACGGTCCTAAGGTAGCGAAATTCCTTGTCGGGTAAGTTCCGACCTGCACGAATGGCGTAACGATGGCCACACTGTCTCCACCCGGGACTCAGCGAAATTGAACTCGCTGTGAAGATGCAGCGTACCCGCAGCTAGACGGAAAGACCCCGTGAACCTTTACTATAGCTTCATACTGGATTTTGAACATGTTTGTATTGAATAGGTGGGAGGCAGAGAAGCTGAAACGCTAGTTTCAGTGGAGCCAAACAGAGGAATACCACCCTGGTATGTTTGAAGTTCTAACCGAGACCCGTTATCCGGGTCCGGGACAGTGTGTGGTGGGTAGTTTAACTGGGGCGGTTTCCTCCTAAAGAGTAACGGAGGAGCGCAAAGGTATCCTAAGCACGGTCGGAAATCGTGCGGATAGTGTAAAGGCATAAGGATGCTTGACTGCGAGACAGACACGTCGAGCAGGTGCGAAAGCAGGTCTTAGTGATCCGGTGGTTCTGTATGGAAAGGCCATCGCTAATCGGATAAAAGGTACTCCGGGGATAACAGGCTGATACCCCCCAAGAGTCCATATCGACGGGGGTGTTTGGCACCTCGATGTCGGCTCATCTCATCCTGGGGCTGGAGTCGGTCCCAAGGGTATGGCTGTTCGCCATTTAAAGAGGTACGCGAGCTGGGTTTAGAACGTCGTGAGACAGTTTGGTCCCTATCTGCTGTGGGCGCTGGAGACTTGAGAGGAGCTGCTCCTAGTACGAAAGGACCGGAGTGGACATACCTCTGGTGTTCCAGTTGTCACGCCAGTGGCATTGCTGGGTAGCTATGTATGGACGGGATAACCGCTGAAAGCATCTAAGCGGGAAGCCTCCCTCGAGATTAGGTCTCCCTGGATCCTAGAGATCCCTGAAGGGTTGTTGAAGACTACAACGTTGATAGGCGGGATGTGGAAGTGCAGTAATGTATTAAGCTAACCCGTACTAATTGCCCGTGAGGCTTGACTATATAACGCTCGAACTGTTCGAGCGCATGCAAGTAGACAAGTTGTGTACTTTGCTTTTGACTACCAATTTATGTTTGATCCAGATCTTCTGCACGAAGTTGGATCGTTTGATTTTGCCCGGCGGCCATAGCGAATGGGTACCACCTGAATCCATCCCGAACTCAGTAGTGAAAACGTTTTGCGCCGATGATAGTGCGGAGGGTTTCCGTGTGAAAGTAGGTACTGCCGGGCATAAAATTGAAAGAATTTTCGCTTCATTCCACCTTGTGAGTGTTTCATACCTTCTCACTATCCAGTAAATTCTTTGCACTCAACTGATGCTCCATATGCGGGCAGTTGAGTGATGTCAGCTCGATTGGCGTTCGTCTGGAGTCTGATCTTGACAGCCGTATTCAATCCCAGCGCACTGGCGGCGGCTGAAACTCAATCGCCCACTGCTGCTGATGTCCGCGTGCCTGCCGAATGGGAACCACAAGAAGCGATTTGGCTGCAATGGCCAGGGAGATACGAAAAATCTCTCGAAGAAGGTTTTGCCAAGATGTCCGCAGTAATAATCCAGTATCAGAAACTTCACGTTCTGTGTGCTTCAGAAAAAATCAAGCTGGATGCGCAGAAGGCGCTCACAAAATTTGGCGCAGATCCGGATCATTCGAACCTGATTTGGCACATCACTTCAAATGACAGCGCCTGGATGCGAGACAACGGCCCGGTTTATGTCGTTTCTGATGGTGAAATGCGAATTCAGAACTGGAATTTCAATGCTTGGGGTGGTGCATTTGGAGCAGATATACCGTACGCCAGCGATAATGACGTTCCCAGACAAGTGGGAGAATACTTAAAATTTCCAGTCGACGACGTCAATATTGTACACGAGCGAGGAAATTTGGAATTTAATGGCGTTGATGCGGTCATCGCAAATTGGAGCACGATAGGAGACGCACATCGAAATCCCGGCTATACCAAGCAACAAGCAGAAACCGACTTCAAACGTTTATTTGGCGTAACCAGAGTTGTGCTGATCGAAGGTGTCCCGAAAAGTGATTTAACAAAAGGACATATTGACGGAATTGCGCGTTTTATATCAGCTGATGCCGTAGTCGTCGGGCAATGCACAGAAGCGTCAAAATGCAAACCTGGAGACGGTCAAGACGATGAAGTGTATGAACAGGCGGCGAAGACGATTGAGTCTGCAGGATTTCGCGTCATTCGCGACCCAATGGAAGCGACGGTTCGTTTTGGAGGTGAAACCTTCGATACCAATTATCTGAACTGGCTCGTTGGAAACGGTTTTGTAATCGCGGTTGGTTTTGGACATGCTGAGGCGGACGCGGCGGCGAAAGAACGCATTCAATCTTATTTTCCGGGCCGTGCCGTACATGTCATTGAAATGCTGAAGTCGTGGGCTTCCGGTGGTGGAGTGCACTGTCATACCAATGATCAGCCTGCGCTTTCGACTCTCGACGCTTCTCCTGCAGCATGGAAATAAGAAAACTGATTCCGCATCAGACGAAACCGGCTTCCATTTGCCATATTGTTCGTCAATGAAATGCTGACAAATCTTCATTGCTGTTACCTGCCGTTGACGAGTTATGCAAATTAGTTGCAATATCGATGCCAATGCAAATAATTCAGCAATCCACGCTTCCTATTTTTTTCTCTTTATTCGTTCAAATTGAGTACATGGCCGTAGTTTCGGGCTGAGTTGTTCTTACATCGGAAAACTATTGATCTTCTAGAGGCAATTGCACGAATTAAGGCGAAAAAAGACAGGTGATCGCTTGAAACTTCATTTGAATGCATCGAAATCCAAGTTGCTAGACACAGCCTGTGCGTCAGCCCGACACCGGTCTAGTCCAGCAGTTCGTTAATGGCTTGATCCAGGTATTTTTCGAATTCAAGGTCGTTGCCTGGCGAGGTCACGCAGCGGCGTTACGGGAATGAGTAAATTCGAAGCTCTCCATTTCGGATGCGCTCTATTTCGATCTGATTGTCTTTTGGACGCAAATACAGATCGTTGTCGCAGGCGATAACGATGCCTTTCGCTTCAATCTCCTTTAACGCTGCGACGAAATCACCTCTATAAGCACGGTTGTGCGCCAGTATCTCCAAGCTGCCACGTCTTGAGCTTGCAAAGCAGATCATTCGCGTCCCAATTGAGGTGGTCATGCTCCCAGTCCTGCAGTGCCATCAACTGATGAAACTGACGCCAATTGATCGTTTGACTCTTGAACAGATCGTAGATCGGATCTTTTACTGGCTTGAAAAAATTCCGCATCGACATACGACAGAACACGGTCATCGAGGAATCCCGCAGAAACACCCGCATCAGCGGTAAAACACCGCTTGTGCAGCATCCAAGCCGCTGCGCTTGGTGATGCCGGCTCGGTGCAGCGCCGTTCTCAAATTCAGCGATCGACCGCAGTCGGCATACGGATTGTCAATGAAGGCGATCGAAGCATTTGCCGTTTCTTCAATAGTTGAGGGTGATTTTGGAATTCTGCTACAATTTTTCATTGCACAGCCTCACTTGGTATGCTGTAGCTTGCAGAAAATCAGCATTGTTAACCATTCGAGTCTAATTTATTGTATTAAAACAATATCTTAGATAAACTTATTCTGTGTTTTTCAACTTCGAAAATTTCAGAGATAAACGACAGAGTCAACCACAAATCGATTTGAAGCCTTAACCAAATGCCCTCTATAGTGGTCAAATATGTCCGCGTAGTGGACTACCTCTCCACACGTTTCGGCCGAATCGCGATGTACCTGATATTCCTAATGATCGGGACGCTGTTACTAGATGCCGTTACCCGCAATGTGCTTAACATCCCGTTGTTCTGGTGTGTGGAACTGGCCCAATTCACCCTAGCCGCTTATTACATCATGGGTGGCGCTTATTCCATACAACTCGATACTCACGTTCGTATGGACTTGCTTTATGACCGTCTATCGGAACGCAATAAGGCGCGTCTGGACAGTTTCACATCCATTTTTCTGGTGGTTTATCTGATAGTATTGCTGATCGGGTCCATATCCAGCACGATCTATGCGATCGAGACCAACCAAAGACTGTTTTCCATGTGGAATCCGTCAGTCATTCCAATAAAGATCATTATGGTGTTGGGGATTTTGCTCATTTTGTTACAGGTTATATCCACCTTTTTCAAGGATCTGGCCAAAGCGAGGGGGTTGGCATTGTCATGAGTTACGAAGCTATTGCCATCATAATGTTTGGCTCCATGCTTCTGATGCTGCTGACCGGACAGCGGGTATTTGCGGCTATTGGCATTGTTTCCACTGTTGCGGCACTGCTTCTATGGGGTGAGGGAGGAGTTGAAATGCCTTTCACTGCTGCATTCAAGTTGTTCAAATGGTATCCTTTGCTGACATTGCCGCTGTTCATCTATATGGGATACATCCTGTCCGAATCGGGAATTGCCGACGATCTCTATCGGATGTTCCATGTTTGGTTCGGTGGTCTCAGAGGTGGACTTGCCGTGGGAACAATCGGACTGATGGTGGTAATTTCAGCTATGAATGGACTCAGTGTAGCAGGCATGGCTATTGGTGCCACGATCGCTTTGCCGGAGATGCTGCGAAGGGGTTACGACAAGATTATGATCACCGGTGTGGTGCAGGCCGGAAGTTCCTTGGGGATTCTTGTACCACCCAGCGTAGTACTGGTTCTGTACGGAATGATTGCACGTGAATCGGTTGGTAAGCTGTGGCTTGCGGGTGCATTGCCCGGGCTGATGATGGCTGCTCTGTTCATTATCTATATCGTGATTCGGTGTCGTATACAGACTCATCTTGGCCCGACGGTCAGCCAGGAGGAGCGGGATATGCCGATGGGTGAAAAGCTGCGTCTGCTCCGAGCAGGGATCATTCCGTTTCTCATCTTCTTTTTCATGACCGGACTCTTTGTCATGGGCTTTACCAGTCTGGTTGAAAGCTCCGCCGTGGGCGCCACTGCGGCTACTCTGGCCGCATTGGCCAAGCGCCGTCTCAACCGTAAGGTGATGGAGGAAACCATCCGCAAGACTTTGGGAATTTCCTGTATGTTCATGTGGATCATTCTGGCAGCGTTGTGTTTTGGAGCAGTTTTTGATGGGATCGGCGCTGCCCGCGCCATTGAAACCCTCTTTATCACGAATTGGACCCTAACACCTTGGGAAGTGCTGATCATGATGCAGCTCTCCTATCTATTTATGGGTATGTTCCTAGACGACACCGCTATGCTTGTGATCGTGGCTCCACTTTATGTTCCATTGGTGAAGATTCTGGGTTTTGATCCTGTATGGTATGGCGTGCTGTATACGATAACTTGCCAAATCGCTTACATGACACCGCCATTTGGATATAATTTGTTTCTCATGCGAGCAATGGCCCCACCTGAAATATCTTTAGCAGATATTTATCGTTCAATATTTCCTTTCGTGCTGGTCATGGTCGTTGCGTTGACTCTGGTGATGGTTTTTCCCCAAATTGCACTGTGGTTGCCAAACCAGATATACACGCGTTAATCCAATAAGGTCTGAAGACTATTTTCCATACGATATCAATTAGGAGTAGAAATGACTGATAAAAATATAACCAAAGAACCCGTAAGCGAAGATCGTCGGAATTTCGTAAAAAATGTCGGTGCCGGAACCGCTGGTATATTGGCAGCGGGAACCGCACCCTATGCGTTCTCCCAATCCAATCCGATCAAGTGGCGCCTGCAATCCTATTCTGGAGCCCCACTTGGCGCACATGTGGTTTTGCCGCAGATCGAATCTTTCAACAAGATTGCGCACGGTCAAATGGAGATCGAACTGTATTACGCTGACCAGCTTGTACCAACGGATGAACTGTTTCGCGCCATGCAGTCAGGAGCACTTGATGCAGTACAAAGTGACGATGCCACTATGGCGTCTCCCGTAGACATCAGTGTTTTCGGTGGATATTTTCCATTTTCCACCCGCTATAGTCTGGATTTGCCTGTCTTGTTCAAATATTATGGACTCGATGAAATTTGGGCTGAAGCCTATGGTGAGGTAGAAGGTGTTGAATGGATCAGTGCAGGTGCATGGGACCCTCTTCATATCTTTACCAAAGATCCGATCCGCTCTCTAGCCGACATGAAGGGCAAGCGAGTATTCGGTGTGCCAACTGCCGGCAGGTTCCTGTCACGCTATGGACTGATTCCAGTCACATTGCCTTGGGACGACATTGAAGTCGCTATCGGCACCGGTGAACTGGATGGGGTCGCCTGGTGCGGTTTCACAGAAGCTTACGAGGTGGGGTGGGCAGATGTCTGCAATTATGCTTTGCTCAATAACGTCACTGGCGCGTGGTGTGGATCTTACTTTGCCAATACAAAGGCTTGGAACGCCCTGTCGCCGAATTTGCAGGAACTCTTCCGAATGTCCTGTAACGACTCGCATTATTACCGTCAAGTCTGGTACTGGGGTGGCGAAGCCAACCTCAGGGTAGAAGGCGAGAAAATGGAGCTCACCACCATCCCGGCAGATGAATGGGATCAGGTTGTCGAAGACTCCAAGGAATTTTGGGAGGATCTAGCTTCGATAAGCCCGCGCACTCGAAAGGTAGTGGATGCTTTCAGTAAATACTCTGAGGTCATGGAAAAGGTAGGCGTACCGTACCGTTACAGCTGATTTTCAGCTGAGCAGCCCATTCTGCTCCAATTTAATTCGAAAGATTGGCCCGGGGAAATTTCTCAGGGCCAATTTATTTGGTGAGCAGTGAATATGTTGCATTGATTTTACCGCCAGCAGTTGTCGCTCTGTTCTGAATCTCTTCAATTCATGGATCGGGAAACAGCTTGCGCAAATTTTTCGATTCGATCCTCCCGAAATTCTGACGCTTAATAACGCTGAATTCCGGTCTTGGCGTCACCGGTAATGACAGGACACCGCAGTAGCGTAGCCTTATCTATTGCGCTGGCGCATTGAGGACTGGCATCGGATTTTGAAATCCGGCTGCAGGGTGGAGTTTCTGCAGCATCGCAGGGACGAGCGCATTGAACGAGCGGTCACCATCAACGCCGTGATTGCGTGGCGGCTGGCGGCGATGTCGCTACTGGGTCGGGAAACTCCGGAATTGCCGATGAAAGTGCCGTTAGCGAGACCGAATTCGGCGCACTCAAACAGATATCGCTTGTCGGCACCGGACAATCTCGGCGCCGGTGTGGTGACGCTGGCCATGATCGCCGGTTATCTGAATCGCAAGAATAATCCAACCCCCGGATGCAAGAAGATCTGGGAAAGCTATATCAAACTGGTGGCGATGTCGCAGGTTTAAGATTTGGTTCTGCACATGCTGACCCAAAAAGAAGGCTGATTACACCATAAGTTAAGTCTCGACTGAATTTTTGCGTAATAGGCAGCGCGTATCTGCTAGGCTTTCTTGCAAAGATTTCAACTACAATTGATCCATTATGAAGGTCTTCATGAGCTATGCCCACACCGATGCCGTGCTCGCGGCACGGGTTTCGAACGCGCTTGAGAACAATGGCCTTGAAGTCTGGGACCCTGACCGGGAACTACTGCCGGGTGACAACTGGGCAGGCGAGATCGGCCGTGCGCTGGAGGAGTCCGATGCAATGGTCGTGCTACTTACTGCCGCTGCCGCAAGCTCCCCCTACGTCAAGCGTGATATCGGGTATGCTCTTGGTGCCATAAACTTCAGCAACCGCCTGATTCCCGTCGTCGTGGGCGACCCCGATCATTTTCCCGCAAGCGAGATACCTTGGATCGTCCATCGGATGCCTTGGTTCAGTCTGGAAGATCCGGAGGCCGACAACCCCAACGTTGAGCCGATTGCCGAGGCGATCCTCGCCAGGGCCTAAACAACACGGATTCGGTCAGTTGCGCGTGCCGAACGAGATATTCCTGTCACACTTGAGTGCTGACCGCTCGTTCGCGTCTAAGCTGGTCTGTACACTGCGTCGCCACGACATCACTGTCTGGTATAGCAACACTAACCTCCGGGGAGCCCAGCAATGGCACGATGAAATCGGCGACGCTCTCCAACGATGTGATTGGCTTGTCCTAGTTTTCTCTCCCGATGCCGTTGCATCAATGTGGGTGAAGAGGGAATTGGTCTATTCGCTTCAGCGAGGCCAATTCGACGGGAAGATAGTGCCAATACTCTACCGGTCCTGCTCCTTTAACGAGCTATCCTAGACGCTGCCGCAATTGCAAATGGTTGATTTCCTAAACGATTTCGACGCTGGCTGCCGCGACCTGTTGCGTATCTGGAGCATCGGGCATGCCCCGTCGTCACATCCACGAGTTTCGGGGTTCGCTCACCGGTGGACACGCGCCATGAACCATCCCGCTACAACCTAAAAAGAGAAAAAATCGGCCTTTACCCTGCTTGACCAGCTCCTCAGAACGCTCAGTCTCTAGTGTACTCTGACAGCACTCCTAATACATGCATTTGATTGAGTAAAGGTTGGAAACGCCAGTTTCGCTCACTGATGACGGAGGTGAACTTTATTCAAGCTGATGGCGTCCGCTTCCTTCGTTTCGTTCGGCGTGGAGAAATTTACTCGATTTTCAACCATATCCGCATGCAGTTGAGCGACGCGTTTACTTCCAGTGCGTTCAAACAGAAATGGAAATATTCCATGAATTGCACAAGCGATGGCTGCCAGCATCAGTTGCGCTGCAAAATACATCGCGTGTCTGAAATGCTGAAAATAAGTTTCGTTTACATCTCGCAGATGTTTCGTCAATAAATTCATTGAGTCGTCTCCAAAATCATCAATTTCAATAAGAAATATAGTAACACAAAATCTTAGGAATATTAGAATATAAAATTCTAATTAGTTTCAATATTAGATATTCTATTTCAATAAAGTGAGAAAAATTAGTATACATATCTGTTTCAATTTCAGCAAAAACGCCTCTCAAGAATAACTGAACCGATTACGAAGACCCAGTTGATTCTGTTCTATAGCGTTTCGCGATAAAGCATCAGTCACAGAATAACTCCGTGCGAATATCACCATCAAGCTGACTCGGTCTCTTTCGCTTAGCTGCGCGGGATGCATGCGGCCAAACATATTCTGTCAGTGACCTGCGTGCGACAGCGTACGTCAATCGAATCTTGTGCACCATCTAGAGCTGACTTGAGCGAACCAAGACTCTGAACCTAAGTGCAGGTTCTTTGGTTCTACGCATGTTCCATAGCCAATTTGGAACAACTCAACCCAACCGCTCTATGGAGTCGGGGAGTATTTGGAGTGAATTTAGATTGAGAGCTACCTGCGTTCGGCATTGGCAAATTGCCGGTGGAATACGAGGGAAATTTATTGCGTGGAAGCATTCTTTCCTGCTTGAAAATCAAGCGAAGATAAATTCAAATAGTCTTGTAAATTTTTTGTCCACAAATACTGCAGCGTTTCATTTGGTCAAATAGTGAGCAGAGAGTCGCAGATGAACTGGAATTGCTCGGTCACAATTTTTTCGACAATGCAGAAAAAACAATTCTCTTCAGATAGAGTTGCATGGTTCAAGTGCTTTCAAGCCCGTTGCTTCCTGTAGAACGAGAAGTGGATTGTCCAAGCTGCCGAACACATTTCGAACGCAGAAATTTGAAACTGGAGCAAGTCATCATGAAGTTTTAATACGGCTCTGACGACGAAGCAAAATTACAATTAAATAATGGAATCCTCAATTGATTATTTCGACAAATAAAAATGTAATAAATCATAGTGAAGAAAGAATTTTGTATGAAAAAGCCAAATTGGCCTTTTTGCATATATGAACCCCTTTTCAAAGGCATGTTCGAAATTTCCAAATAATCGAATATTGCTGTTTGATGAGATTCTCTCTGCCTTAAAGAAGCGTTCCTCGGTGAAATACCGTCGTCAAATTCATTGTCGAATGTAGAGCAGCTTATAACCTTCACTTAGATGGCATTCAAAAAATGTAAAGCATTCATGTTGATTCAAAGCGAGCGCTTTTTCGTGACCCTGCAGATAACGGAACGCGAACGATGATCCAAGGAAAAACTGTTGAAACCGCCTTCAATTATGAATTGGCGAAACAGTTGCGTCGTCAAAGCCCCCGCTGGGGCGGCGATGTCATTCAGGCTGAAGCCAGCGAAACTCTTCAGAACAGGATGTTGCGGCCCGACATATTGATTTTTCCAGAAATTGGCGTGCCGGTTGCGTTGAAACCGAATGGAACGACAACCCGCCCCGTCAGGTAGAAAAGGATGCACTGAACAGGCTGGGGGAGCCGCTCCTCGCAAGTGACGCAAGTGTCGAGGCTGTTCTCGCCGTACGGATTGATGCACGACTCAGGACAGCCAACCAGGAAAAACTTGAAAATTCGATAAAGAGCAGCAAATTCAATTTTTGCTTATTCACCCTTGATGCTGAAAACAACCCGGTACGCTGGCCGCTGAAGGATTGGATCAACGGTTCTCTATCTGAATTGTCAGACTCAATTGAGCATGCGATGATGTCAGAAACAAGGCTGGCACACGCGATCAACGAATTGGAAGCGGCAGTGACGCAAACATCCACGATGGTTCGTCAAGCGGCGGATTCTGCACCCGAAATGCTTCCTGCAATGGCAAATCTATTACATCAGGAAGATAGCGAGCAGACAACTCGCATGGCGATGGCGATTGTTGCCAATGCCTTCGTTGAACACGCAGCTCTTGCAGGTATGAAAAACCCTGAGAACGGCCGTGCTGTCAGACCGCTTTTGCAATGCCAGAATCCTTATCTTCTATTGAATGAATGGAAGCAGATTGTGGAAATCAAGTATTGGTCCATTTTCAATATCGCGTCCGAACTCCTGCATGTCATCCCTAGCGATAAAGTACATCATGCAATTATAAACAGCATGATAAAACTAACCGAGAATCTGCTAAGTCTGGGTGCGACTGAAATGCACGACATGGCCGGACAGATGTTCCAAAGGCTGATTATGGACCGAAAATTCCTAGCAACTTTCTATACTCTTCCGATGAGTGCAATGCTGCTGGCGGAGCTGGCTGTTTCAAGGATGAATATAGATTGGAAAGACGCGAAAGCAGTGACAGCACTCAGAGTGGCGGATTTTGCCTGTGGCACAGGAACTTTGATTTCCGCCGCCTATCGAGCGATTCAAAGACAGGTGCGCCGTGCCGGCGGCGATGATGTTGATTTACACAGCGAGATGATGGAACGGTCGCTGATAGCCATGGGCATCATGCCCGCAGCGACGCACCTCACGGCATCAATATTAGCCGGCAGCCACCCGCAGGTAACATTTTCAGACACGAAAGTGCTGCTGCTGCCATACGGTGAGCAGCCAGATATTGGCCCTCGCCAAATCACCCTTGGTTCGCTCGATCTAATTGCTGAAGAAAGAGCGCGTGATTTGTTCGGAGTTGCCAGGGGAGTCCGAGGTGGAGGTGGAAATTCCAAGATAACAAACGTTGAGGTTGGACCCGAAAGCTGTGATCTAGTCATCATGAATCCACCTTTTACATCTCCGACTAATCATGAGGGTAATAATCTTGGAATTCCGGTCCCTTCATTCGCGGGATTCAATACGACGGAGCAGGAACAAAAGGCGATGTCCAGGCAGCTGAAAGACATCAATGCTGCGCTGCGCCGCGTTCGAAGTTGAAGAATGTATGCAGACGGGACTCCGCTGCCTGCGATCATCGCCGGTCACGGAAATGCTGGTCTTGCTACGAACTTTATTGACCTGGCACATGAAAAGCTTGCGCCTGGCGGAGTGCTGGCACTCGTGATACCTTTCATTTTTATAACTGGAAGAGCTTGGGAAAACGCGAGACAGCTTCTGGAGACTTATTACAAAGACATCATCATTGTGTCTATTGTAGATACAGGTTCAACGAACCGAGCCTTTTCAGCTGACACCAACATCGCTGAAGTGTTGGTTGTTGCGACTCGAAGGAAAGACTGCGCTCAAGTTGACGAGACGTTTTTTGCCAACCTCTATCGGCGTCCGCTGACACCATTGGAAGCTGTAACGACTGCGAGGAGAATTCTAGCGATGCCTCGCATTGGATTGGCAAGCGCCTTACTTTTAGCCCACGACGATGAGAGTGCGGAAGTGGGTAATTGCATAACTGCGCCCTTGTCATTCGGCAGTTGTGCTGGACTGCAATCCGCGTCTCTGATGACGGCAATGCTATCGCTGTTCCGGCACAATAAGCTTCGGCTTCCTCATTTACAGACAGATTTGGAAATCAAGATGACCTGTTTGAGTGAAATTGGAATGAGGGGATTAATCCATCGAGATATTCGAGGCGGTTCACCAGCACGTGGAAAAGAACCGCGCGGACCATTTAAAAAAGCTCGGTGGCCGGTTCGCGGATATCCAGAATATCCGAGCCTTTGGAATCATGACGCGAAGCGTGAAACCTGTCTCGTAGTAGAGCCGGACAGCCAAGTGATTGAACGTCCGAACTGCCGCAGTCGGTCTATCGAACTTTGGAACAAACATGCTTCAAAACTGCACGTTAATTCGACGTTTCGGCTGACATCGCAGCCGCTTGCAGCCTGCTTGACGCCGATGAAAACACTCGGCGGGAGCGCGTGGACCAACTTTCGACCGCACGAAGAAGCTTGGGAACCGCTAATCGCACTTTGGGGCAACACCACTCTCGGGCTTATGTCTTTCTGGTGGATGGGGACGCGCCAACAGGCCGGACGGGCAATGCTACAGGTATCTCAACAGCCAAAGCTGCCTGTGCTCAATCCGAATTTGCTGAGCAAACGGCAGATTGCACTGAGCCATACAATTTTTGAGCGAATGCGCGAGTTTCATTTTTTACCCGCAAACGAAGCCTATCGGGATGAGGTTCGCAAACAGCTGGACCGCGCTGTGCTTGTAGAACTGCTTGAATTGCCGGAACCCATCATGGAATCGTTAGAGATTCTTCGTTATCAGTGGTGCTTGGAACCGTCAGTGCATGGCGGCAAAAGCACGCGACCTAGAGGCCGCAGTCCATAGTTCGAGTGTCTAACTTCTGCAACTGGCGCATCAATGTTTCTGCCATGTCCAATTTACTGAGGTTGCCATCAGCTTTCAGTTCGGGGCGCTGTTTACTTCACGCTACCCGTCAAACAAAGACAGCTCTTGACAAAAGCGGAGCCTGCATGTTTCGTGTGATCAATCCAGGCGGACTGTGTTGTTTTCGTTTAAGGCACGACCCGTCAGGTAAATGATGAAATTCGTTTGAAAATGGGTGTTTTCTGCCGAAAACCAGCTGATTCGTTGTAGAGATAGAACTATGTTCTAGTGGAATTCCAAATAGCCTTGGCGGTCCCCGATATCCTTCTCTAGAAAGTTCCAGAAATCCCTTTCGAATTGACTGACAAGGTTCACCTTCTTTGCTGATTCAGATAAGCTATAGTGAGGGAATATATATGTACCCATCGGAAGAATTCCTAGTAAGTAGCCAGATCTGTGGTTGTTTTCGAACGTAACTTTCACTCCCCCACATTTACTCTTAATTTCTACCTCAATGACAAATTCCGCCATTGGATTTTTCGCTTGTTTTCTAATACGGTCTGCCCATTCGACTACCTGCGCAAACATAGAAACAATACTTTCACTCTGTAAGTTATTTGCTTCATCGTTTCCAGAACAAGGATTCTTGAAATAACGCTTTGAAAGAAAACTGATTTCAAGCAGCCCGTCGCAGTGGACTTGATAAAAGAGAAATCCATAAACCACGTCACGAATTGATAGGGAGGCATCGGCATGAGCGGCACGCAATCTAGGACGCCAGTCTGAAGGATTTAATCCGTAATCTGTCTGTACGTTTGACAACGATACAGTTGCGTCTCCTACTTTTCGTTGTACTTCGATGACAGGTTGCCGCAACTCTTCGACAATTCCTCCTTGCCTGTAGACAGTGTTGAATTTGATTTCGTCTCCGATTGGTGCAGCGGTCATGCGTATACCAAACGCATCTTGAGGGGTCGCTAATTTTTGGAACTCTTCATCAAAACTTTCGGAACGCTCCGAAAGTTTTTCTTTCAGCCTTTCTAAGCCTCGTGACAGATTTAAAGTCATATCCTGGATTTCTCTCATGCTCATAGTTTCGCAGCGATTCGACCGCCGGATGGGGCAGGTAAGAGTCGTTTTAACCCTATGTGGAGCGTAGCTTGAGCGACCAGTGCGCAAGATCACAACACCTTTATTACCGTCTGTCGGAATGGCGAATATCTCAAGATTGTGCAGCTCTGGTTCAACACAATCGCGAAACATCAACTTCAATCGTTCGGCTAAGTCAGCGCATCTTTGAATTGGACGGATTTCAGCGGCAACTGGGGGATTTGAACTGGATTCTCCGATTCCCAGCAGCAGACAGCCGCCGAACGCATTTGCAAAAGCGACTGTTTCTTCTAAAATGGTATTTCTTGCACGATCACCAATTCTATTTTTTCCAGTACACCATGAATCCAGTTTACCGTCCTTGGCCGGTAAACTTCGCTTGAATTCGATTCGTTCTCCTTCGGGAACTTCATCCGAAATTAATGATGCAATATCATCGGACGAAATCTGCTCTAGTGGTTTCGATAATATGTCGGTGATGATGTTTCCAATTTACCTTGATTTTCGCGGTTGAGCGTTCACTATTGAATAAAATTTAACTCATTGCCCAAATTCAGTGATAGAGGAGCAGATTTTGAGATTATATCTTGATCAAGATTTGAGGAACGTAGCGCTCAAACCCAGAAGCAGTCATTTTCATTGTTAAAGTATAAATATGTCATCATGAATAAACGAACACAACAATATATCGCTGCAGGCGGTTTACAGGTCAGTCAGTGCTTGTTTGATCTTGTCAGAGATGAGATCGCGCCAGGCACAGGAATTGACCACGATTACGTGTGGAAGTCTCTTGCCAAACTCGTTGCAGATTTAGGACCGATCAATCAGCGTCTGCTAGATCAGCGCACCGAACTGCAGACTAAAATTGATGATTGGAATTCTTCCGACCATGCGAAAGACAGTTCCCATTCTGAGAAGCTGGAATTTCTGTCTAGAATCGGTTATCTATTGTCAGAAGGCCCTTCGTTTAAAGTTGAAGTCGAGAACGTAGATCGTGAGATTTCAGATGCCAGTGCACCACAGCTCGTAGTGCCGATTGATAATGCTCGTTATGCCTTGAATGCTGCGAATGCGAGATGGGGCAGTCTCTATGACGCACTGTATACCTCTGGTGTCGCCGAACCAGAAGAAAATCCAGCTGACCCGCCTGTTCGTTATGATGCCAGGCGAGGTGAACGAGTAATTCAGTGGACGCGCGCCTTTTTGGATCGCGTGGTTCCGCTCAAATCTGGCAGCCATGCAGATGCGACACAATATTCTGTTGCCCCAGCCGGCCGCCGCACCTTGGAACTGAGGGTAACACTCGAAAACGGAAGTGTGACAACCCTGAAATCGCCCGGAAAATTCGCTGGATTTGTAGGGCTGATGTACGCGCCATCGGAAGTTCTGCTCTATAACAATCGTTTGTTTTTTCGTCTGCAGATTGATCGCGAATCCGGAATCGGCAAAACCGACGCGGCTGGCATCAGTGATGTGGCAATGGAAGCAGCTGTAACTACAATTCAGGATTTTGAGGATGCCGTCTCTGCGGTTGATGCCCAAGACAAAACCCACGCTTATCGAAATTGGCTGAACTTGATGAAGGGCACTCTGACTGCCGAGTTCGAAAAAAATGGGCGGAAGATCAAACGATCGCTGAATCCTGATATGGAATTTACCAATCCTTATGGAATGTCAGTGACGGTTGCAGCCCGCAGCCTGATGCTCGTTCGCCACGTCGGCATTCATATGTATACCGATGCAGTTCTGACACAATCGGGTGATGAAATTCCTGAAGGATTTTTGGATGCGATGCTAGTCACTTTGTGTGCGGTGCATAACTTATCCGGTGAAGGATCGAAATCATTTCCAAACAGTCGCAGCGGGAGCATCTACGTTGTGAAACCGAAGCTGCACGGGCCCGATGAAGTTGCTGCGACCGTGGAATTGTTTGCGCGGGTTGAAGACATGCTGGGCCTGAATCGAAATACGTTAAAGGTCGGCATCATGGATGAGGAGCGCCGTACCACAGCCAATCTGAAGGAGTGCATCCGGGAAGCGCGCAATCGCGTCATCTTCATCAACACTGGTTTTTTGGATCGAACTGGGGACGAAATTCATACCATGATGCATCTTGGTCCGACAATGACCAAAGACCAGATGAAGGAAGCGGAATGGCTCGCCGCATACGAAGATTGGAATGTTCAGGTTGGCATTGATACAGGTGTTTACAGCGTCGGTCAAATCGGAAAGGGCATGTGGACAATGCCAGATCTCATGAAATCCATGTATCTGACCAAAACCAATCATCCAGAAGCAGCCGCGAATACCGCTTGGGTACCCTCACCGACTCTTGCCGTGCTTCATGTGTTGCACTACCACGAGATAAATGTGCTGCACCTCCAAAGAACATATCACACACGTGAGCGCACTCATTTGAAGGATATTATGAAGCCGCCTCTGCTGAGGGAGGAATTGTCGCCTGCAGAAATTCTGAATGAGTTGGAAAACAACGCTCAGAGCATATTGGGTTACGTGGTTCACTGGGTGGAAGAAGGAATCGGCTGTTCGAAAATTCCAGACATCAATGAGATCAATCTCATGGAAGATCGAGCTACACTGAGAATTTCAAGTCAGATTATTGCCAACTGGATCAAACATGGGCTGACGACCCGCGATGAGGTGCTTGTAATCTTCAAAAGAATCGCAGTGATCGTAGACCGCCAAAACGAAGGTTCTCCGCACTACAGAGCAATGGCGCCAGACTATGAAACCAGCGTTGGTTTCCGAGCTGCCCTCGACTTGGTTTTTCAAGGAGTCGATTCTGCCAACGGATATACCGAACCGATCCTGCATTCGAGACGCAGAGAGGCTAAAGTTCAGCAATAAATTTTTTGTCCTCAAATAAATTTGAAGATTGAATTGCCTTTTCCAGTGTTTTTTTCCGGCTCCTTGATCAGCGCCTTTGGTTTGATTACATTGACATTGTCATCCCAGGTAATCAAGCGCCAGGCCATTTCTGACAGCCCGCAGGCGGTGAATGCAACATCGAGACTGCCGTCTCGTTTTCGGTGCATTTTCTGTGAGTGGTGAAAATTCCAGCCCGATGGTTCTTTCTGACTTCGACGTTTAATTTCCATATGAAAGTTCGATTTCATTGAAGCCGAAACCGGTGTCTTCGAACGTCATGCAAAGATAGTCGTGGAATGCTTTCGTAGGTGCATTCATTTCACTCTGTTTCTTCCAAATCAGCCCAACATCCATTGAATGCACTTGACCCGCGACAGTTTTCACTTCTACATGCTGCCCTTCAAGCGACCAAGGCCGGTACACCATGTCTGACAGTATGGTCACCCCCATGCCCGTGGCGACCATACTTCTTACCGCTTCGACCGAAGAAGTTTTGAAAATTACATTAGGACGGTATTGTGTCGCTTTCCAGTACCGTAGCGCTGATTGTTCCGCTTCATCGACAGTCAGCATTACATAAGGCTGCTCAGCGATCTCTGAAAATCCAACAGGGTCTACTCCCATAAGACAGTGGTCGGCGCATAACCAAAGACGTCTTCTCGACCGCATCAGCACGCGTTGTCTGATTTGTTGAATGTTCGCCAGATTCGAAACAAGGATGACCGCGATATCGAGCTTGCCCTGAACGATCGCTTCTTCAATTTCGGCTCGCTGCAGTTCGTGCAAGTGAATGCGCACATCCGGAAATGATCGCCCGAATCGCATTAGAATTTGGGGAATGAAATAGCCTGCGACCGTGTATGTCAAACCCACACGAACATCTCCGCTGAGAGAACGGCCCGAACGCCGAAGCCCCCTTGTGGCTTCGGAAACGGCGGCCAGTACGTTCTGCGCATGTCTTACGAATTGATGTCCCTCATAAGTCAGTACGACTCCGCTGGACTGACGTTGGAACAGGGGGGCTTCGAGTTCGCTTTCCAACGTCTGGATGGCGGCGCTGACAGCAGACTGGGAAACATTCAGATTCGCTGCGGCTGCGGAAATTTGCCCCGCATCAGCGACAGCAATGAAATAACGAACTTGTCGGAAAGTAATTGCCATCTATTTTTTCGATATTACTATGCAATAAATACTATTTTACAACAAAAAGTGTATCTCTATAATGCAATTACCGAGCCAATCGTGCGTAAGCGTGCAAGTGGCGTTACATGGATTTGCTAGAACGAGCCGCAGTTCCTGTAGTCTGTATCTAGCGCGAAATCAACTGGACAAATTGGAGATGATGAAATGAAATTGAAAAGGCTATTGTGGATTGTCGCTGGAATGTTGGCGATCGTATTTGTAGGAAGTGCAGCTGCCGAGGACTGGTATCCTTATCCTGTAGAAGTTTGGAACCCGCCGTTCGATATGACCAGCCCTAGGACAACTGTTGATTACGTTCCGCTCGAAAAAGCGGAAAAGGTTTGGGATATCTGCGTCTCGTTTCCACACATGAAAGATGCTTATTGGTTGGCAGTGGACTACGGCGTGGTCGCTGAATCCAAACGTCTCGGCGTGAAAATGCAACTCGTCGAAGCAGGTGGTTATACAAACCTGAACACGCAGATTTCTCAGATCGAAGACTGTGTAGCGCGCGGAGCTGACGCAGTTGTGATTGGAGCAATTTCGTTTGATGGCATGAACAATCTGGTAAGTGAAATTCGCAGTAAAGGAATTCCGGTTGTCGATGTCATCAACGGAATTTCATCATCTGAACTATCCGCCAAATCCCTGGTATCGTTTGGTGAAATGGGATTCAAAGCTGGAGAATACATTGCCAGTCTTCACCCGGCCGGTTCCGGCAAAGTCAAAGCAGCATGGTTCCCAGGACCTCCCGGAGCAGGCTGGGTTGAAGCAGGCAATGCTGGATTCCAAGAAGCAGTTGCAGGGTCCGATATAGAAGTCGTAGAAACAAAGTATGGAGATACCGGAAAAGAAATTCAGCTCAAATTAGTTGAGGATACTCTGGAAGCCTATCCTGATATTCAGTACATCGTCGGAACGTCACCCACTGTCGAAGCATCAATCAGTCTTCTTCGATCGCGCGGACTATCCGACCAAATCAACTTGCTCGCGTATTACTTCACCCCAGGCGTTTTCCGCGGAATTCAACGAGGTCAAGTTCTTGCCGCACCAACAGATTCAGCAGTCGTTCAAGGACGCGTTTCAATTGACCAAGCCGTTCGAATTCTAGAGGGTAAATCGTACCTGCAGCACGTAGGCCCGGCTTTGTACGTGATTGACTCAAACAACATTGATACGTTCGACCAAGCCTCATCGCTTGCACCTGACGGCTTTAAACCTACTTTCACTGTGAACTAAGTCAGCGGACAATTGTCTTTAACAGCGATTCATGAAAAATACCGTGGACTCCCTGACGAAGGGAGTCTGCCTCTTTTGGATTTAAAAGGAATTACGAAATCTTTTTCGGGTGCGTTGGCGCTCGACAAAGTTGATTTTTCGCTGTTTGCTGGGGAAGTTCATGTTCTTTTTGGCGAAAACGGCGCCGGAAAGTCTACATTGATCTCCATCATCGCAGGTGCTCTTCGACCGGATGAAGGGCGATTTAAATTTCGTGGAGAACCCATGGAGATCTTCTCGGTTCATCATGCACGAACGCTTGGGATCAGTACGGTGTTTCAAGAATTTTCTCTAGTTCCGCAATTGACTGTAGAAGAAAACCTGTTCCTAGGAGCCGAATGCACGAATTATGGAGTCTTGAACAAATCGGTCCTGCGCCGGAGAGCGCGTCAATTGCTCGATCAACTGGGGTTTTCTCTAAAGCCAACTCAACACGTTGCGTATCTTTCCAGAGCGGAGCAGCAAATGGTCGAAATCGCGAAAGCGTTTCGTTCTGATTTGTCTGTACTGATTCTTGATGAACCTACCGCATCTTTAACCGATCGCGAAACAGAACAATTATTCAGTTTGATCGAGCAGGTCAAAGAACGAGGCGTAGGAGTCATTTACATTACGCATCGCATGAATGAAATAAGAAAAATAGGTGATCGAATTTCCGTTCTGCGCGATGGACAGGCCGTGGCGACCGTAGATGCGAATGTTTCGGAAGAGGAGTTGGTACGTTTGATGACCGGTCGCGTTTTTGATCAAATTTTTCCAAGTATTCATTTTCAACCTTCGAACACGGTTCTCGAAACGAAAAATCTGACAACGAGTGACGGAGCAGTAACCGATGTTTCCATTCATGTAGCAGAGGGTGAAATAGTGGGACTTGCAGGTCTAGTTGGCTCCGGCAAATCTGATATTGCGAGGTCTTGTTTTGGGCTGAGTCGAATTGCTGAAGGCGAAGTATTTTTCGATGGTGAAAAAACCAACGGTCTGCCGCCTCGAGTCATGCTTGACCGAGGATATTATTATGTGCCCGCTGACCGACGTGATGAAGGGCTGATGATGATGCGTAATGCTCGTGAAAGCATGGCGATGTCCGCGCTTTCTACAGCTGAATTGTCACGTGGTTTTCTACTGAGACGCCGCGAAGAAATCACTAGAATGGAACAGTTCGCGAGGAAATTAAACCTTCAGCCACCAAAAATAGAGAGAATCGTAGAGCATTATTCAGGCGGAAATCAACAGAAGATACTGCTTGCAAAGAGTCTTACCAGAAAAGTAAGGCTTTATGTGTTCGATGAACCGACAGTTGGTGTTGATGTAGGAACCAGAGTAGCGATTTACCGCTTCATAGGACAATTGTGTGACGAAGGTGCTGCTATATTGTTGATTTCCTCGGATTTGCCGGAAATCCTGTATTTGACTCACAGGGTATATGTGATGAGCAGTGGCACCCTGACTGCGGAGCTCAGTGGAAACGATATCTGTCAGGAAAGCGTTCTGCGATATTGTTTTCGAGGAGAGGCCGCGTGAGATCAGACCATTCCTAAAAGATAGAAAATAATTCAGCCACGATATTTATGCCAGCAATGAGATTGATCAAACTCGCTTTTGTACGTCTTGGAGTACTGCCTTTCCTTCTTTTGTTTGCGGTAATCGTCTTCGCCGCGATGTCCGACAATTTTCTGACTGGACGAAATCTGCTGAATGTAATCCGTCAATCCACTTACCTCACCCTCGTTGCAGTCGGTCAAATGTTTGCACTGCTCACCGGTGGATTCGATCTTTCTGTTGGCACAATTTTAGCGATTACGTCGGTTGTGGGTGCAACTGCGATGGCAACTGCATTTACCGTGATGCCGGATGCCATAGGAATAGTCATATTGATAGGCATTCTGGCGGGTGTGGCCGCGGGCACCTTTATTGGAATCATAAACGGCATCGGCGTCGCAGTCTTCAATGTCTCACCATTTATGATGAGTTTGGGAATGGCGTCGGTCGGTTTTGGAATTGCTCTTTACATGACTGGAGGCACTCCGGTATATGGCATGCCAATTCAATTTGGCGACATCTTCGGGTTCGGTTCGATCTACGGTTTTCCTACACCGGTACTGGTCGCTGTATTTTTCATCGCTCTGCTTTTCTTCACGGTCAATTGGACCCGTCTCGGCCGATACTTTTATGCGGTCGGGGGCAACATCAAGGCAGCCAGGCTTTCCGGGATCAATACCAGATTGACGCTGTTTCTTGCATACGTTCTCTGCGGATTCATGGCGGCAGTCGCAGGAATTCTCCTGACCGCTCGTTTGGATACGGGAGAAGCCAACATTGGTGCGACCATGCCGTTGGAATCCATTGCCGCCTGCGTCATTGCAGGTGTCAGTCTGCGTGGCGGGATAGGAAAACTCGAGAACGTCGTACTGGGCGCTTTGTTCATTGGCTTGGTTCAAAACGGGATGAATTTAGCGCGTATAGAATCTTATTTACAGATTGTGGTGATCGGAGTGTTGCTGATACTGGCAGTTGTAGCAGATCAGTTTCGCCTTCGAGTCATCGCCAGCATGCAGGATTAATATAAATGTTAAAAGCAGCTTCTGTTGGATTGGGCCGGTGGTCGGACGAGCTGGCCAAATCAATTCAAGACAGTTCAGACCTGATTGAAATTGTTTCATGTTATTCAAGGAGCAGTCTGAGGCGTTCGAAATTCGCCAAGAATTTTAGAACGAAAGTTCACGAATCTTACGACGCAGTGTTATCGGATTCAGAAATTGATGCTGTCATCATCACAACTCCTCATTCGCTGCACGCTGAACATGTGATCCAAGCGGCCAATGCGGGAAAACATGTTTTTGTAGAGAAGCCTTTCACACTGACTAAAGAAAGTGCAATGAAAGCCTCGGCTGTCTGCGAATCGGCCGGTGTCGTTCTAGCGGTTGGACACAATCGCCGCTTTTCAGCTGCGGCGAACCGAATACATGAGCTCCAGGCCAACGGCGAATTCGGCAACGTGCTGCATCTGGAGGCGAATTTTTCAGCGCCGAGCGCACTGTCGTACACCTCGGATCGGTGGCGCGCTGACAGAATAGAAAGTCCCGCAGGGGGAATTTCGGCTCTTGGCATCCACCTTATTGATTTACTATGCTATTTTGGCGGACAAATCGTACATGTCTATGCCCAGACAAAAAGGCGGGCAGTATCAGTTGATCTGGACGACACAACTTCAGTGCTATTGGAGTTCTCGTCAGGCGCTACAGGATATTTGGGCTGTATGTTTGCTTGTCCATACACGTCATACCTGAATATTTACGGCACGAATGCCAATGTTTTTGCCGAAATCGATGCCGACAACCTGCGAATTCAGCACGTTTCCAAACCGTCGAAACCGATCAAACTTGAACCTGCGAATACTCTCAGAGAGGAGCTGGAGGAATTTGCGACGGCCTGTGCTGGCGGTAAGCCGTTTCGCGTAACCCCCGCACAAGCAACAAGCAATGTTGCGATTATGGAAGCAATTGCACAATCTGCGGAGAAAAACGCGGCGGTGGAGATTGGTGACGAATTCTGTTCAGCCTGGGCATGCGCACATTAGACAAATAGGAGAAATTATTATGGCAACAGTGATCAATTGCGATATGGGCGAAGGTTATGGAATTTACAGATTGGGTGAGGACGAAAAACTCATGCCGATAATTGACCTTGCAAACATTGCATGTGGATTCCATGGATCAGATCCAAACCACATGCGAAAGACCGTACAGCTCGCGAAAGAAAATGGAGTCCAGGTTGGCGCTCATCCCTCGTTTCCGGACCGACAGGGTTTTGGACGTCGCCCAATGGTAATCGAGCGGGAGGAACTTACCAACATTATTATTTACCAAATCGGGGCTTTGAACGGGTTTTTGGCGGCAGAAGGGCTGCAGCTAAATCACATCAAGCCCCATGGAGCACTGTACGGAATGGCCGCTCGAGATGAAGACGTCGCTAATGCCATCTGTGACGCGGTGGAGATTTTTGGCGTTCCTTTGCTTGGAATGAAAAACACGGTTCATGAAAAAGTCTACCGGCAGCGAGGCTTCAAATTCCTTGCCGAGTACTACGCAGATCTTGAATACGATGACGATGGAGGTCTGATTATTACGCGCGAACATGATCCTGTCAACCCGGAAGTGGCCGCGGCTCGATGTCTGCGCGCTATCGAAGAGGGAAAGACAGAGTCGATCAACGGAAATGAAGTTGAAGTCGGAAGCGACTGCATTTGTGTCCATTCCGATACGCCCAATGCTGTGGATGTAGCATTGGCAGTTCGTAACGCTGTGCAGCCCTACCTCAGTTCGGATGCTTGACCGCGATTGGAAAACAATAAATTTTGAGGAAATAAATATGTCGAATCAGCAAATTGTTTCTCCCTTGCCAGGTACTTTTTATCGTCGTCCATCTCCTGATGAACCTCATTACAAGGAAGAAGGCGATACTGTTGCGGTTGGGGACACGATCGGATTGGTAGAAGTCATGAAATCATTTCACGAAGTGAAATCTGACAAATCTGGAACGGTCGTCAAATTTCTCGTGGATAACGAAGAAGCAATCATGGCGGGTCAGCCGCTGATGGAATTGCGTGAATAATTTTTGACAGCGATATGCCAATAAAAAATCTTCTGGTCGCCAATCGTGGTGAAATCGCGGTACGGATCATCCGCGCCGCAAGAAATATGGGAATTCGTTCAATTCAGGCATACAGCGAGGTCGATTCCGATTCTCTTGCAGTTCGACTCGCCGATGAATCCGTGCTGATTGGGAAAGCGCCGGCCTCGAAATCATACCTGAACATTGATTCAATCGTTGCAGCAGCTTTGGACTCAGGAGCTGACGCTGTTCACCCGGGCTATGGTTTTTTGGCTGAAAACGCCGACTTCGCCGATGCAGTCGAATCGGCAAATTTGATTTTTGTGGGTCCGAAAGGGGATACGATGCGCCGTTTGGGTGACAAAGTCCTGGCGAGAGAGACAGCTCAAGCAGTCGGGCTTCCAACTGTTCCGGGCAGCTTTGAGCGCATTGAAAGTTCAGACGCTGCGCAGTCGATCATCGAAAAAACAGGATTCCCGATTTTGATTAAAGCAGCTGCAGGTGGTGGTGGAAGAGGAATTCGAACCGTAAGAAACCAGCAGGATTTTGTTCGACTGGCACCTCAGGCCCGCGCAGAGGCGAAAGCGGCGTTTGGAGATGGTGGGATCTATATCGAAGCCTATGTTCACAAAGCGCGCCACGTCGAAGTTCAGGTCATTGGGGATGGTACGAATGCTGTCCACTTTTTTGACCGAGAATGCTCCCTTCAAAGACGCCGTCAAAAAATTTGGGAAGAGGCCCCTGCAGTGCCAGTACCGAGTGACGTTCGTGAACATCTATGTCGTTCAGCGAAAGATTTTGCTGAAAGTGTAGGGTATCGAGGAGCAGGCACGCTTGAATTTCTCTATGAACCAGAGACGAAAAAATATTATTTTTTGGAAATGAACACCCGCATTCAGGTCGAGCATCCGGTGACGGAGTGCGTGACTGGAACAGATCTGGTGCGAGAGTCAATCAGGATTTCCAATGGTGAACCACTTAGACTCCAGCAAAGTGACATTGCTCTGCGCGGGCACTCGATAGAATGTCGAATAAATGCGGAGGATCCGGCGAACGGATTCATGCCTAGTCCGGGAACCATCGATGCACTTTCGGTTCCAGGGGGGCCTGGAGTACGGTTTGACTCGATGCTTTTTGCCGGATGTAGCGTTCCACCTTTTTACGATTCACTGCTTGGAAAACTGATAGTGTGGGACGAATGCCGTTCGAGTGCATTAAGGAAAATGAAAGGCGCTCTCAATGAGCTGGAAATTTCAGGAGTCAATACGACCAAGCCGTTGCATCAGGCTCTGCTCGATAACAAGAATGTGATCGACGGCGACATCCACACCGGTTTTCTTGATGAATGGCTTGAAAATTATGATTTTCGGCTAACAGAATAAAGGAGGTGAACACGAATGAAGACCAGATATTCCTTTGGTGGAGATGATCACATCTTCGCCGAAGTGGATGAACAAATGTCACTGGAAGCGTTCTTCAGAAGTCTTTCAGTGACAAAGGCTGTTAGGGACAGCCAGATTGACGGAGTAGTCGAAATTTGTCCTGCGAACGCGTCCTATCAGATCAAATTTGATCCTGATCGGATTACACCCAATGATATGTTGTCCGAGTTGCAGAGCATCGAATCGATTGCCGAAGGTGCGGAATCAGTCCTGAAAACGCGAGTGATTGAAGTTCCGGTGTACTACAACGATCCTTGGACCCGTGAAACACTAATGCGTTTTAGGGAACGACACCAGGATCCGGACAGCACTGATTTGGAATATGCAGCCAGAATCAATGGTTTTGATTCGATTGAAGATTTCATAAAAGCACATTCTGATTCGCCGTGGTTCGTCACCATGGTCGGGTTTGTTGCAGGATTGCCGTTCATGTATCAGATGGTCGATCGCGACCGTCAAATTGAAGTTCCCAAATATCTTCGTCCAAGAACTGACACGCCGAAGTTGACGGTCGGTTACGGTGGGTGTTTCGCATGCATCTATTCGGTTAGAGGTGCAGGTGGTTACCAGATGTTTGGGATAACGCCCATGCCAATTTTTGACCCGAAACAGGAAATCAGTTATCTGCAGGAATTCATGGTGTTTTTCAATCCAGGAGATATTGTCAAATTCAGACCAGTTGACCGTGACGCGTACGATGAAGGAATCGATGCTGTCGAAATGGGGCAGTTTGAACCTGTTATTCGAGAATTTGATTTTTCACTGGGCGAATTTGAAAGTGGGATTGAGCAGTACAACAATAATATTGGAGAGATGCTTCATGGGAATTAAGGTTATTTCGCCTGGATTAGCGACTTCAGTGCAAGATCTCGGACGTCCGGGCTACTATCACCTGGGAATTCCAGTCTCTGGTGGAATGGATCGTTATGCGCTTCGCGCGGCCAATCTTTTGGTTGGAAATCCAGAAAACGCCGCAGTATTGGAGGTAGTATTCCTCGGTCCGGAATTAGAGTTTACAAGTAATGCCAGCGTGGCTGTTACAGGTGCGGAACTACCGCCCAAAGTAGACGGAAAAGCAAAGGAAACCTGGACTTCTTTTGAGGTGAAATCCGGGCAAGTTCTGAGTTTTGACTATCTGAAAGCCGGCGCCAGAGCTTACATCGCAGCATCAGGAGGAATTGATGTCCCCTTGGTTCTTGGAAGTCGTTCGACCTACGGACTAGGCGCTTTAGGCGGATTCGAGGGAAGAAATATTCAAGCTGGCGATCAACTGAAAATTGGCGCTGCAGCTGTCTCGAAAAAAGAGAATTCACAGGTGCCAGAGGAACTTAGGCGAACAGTAAGGTTTCCCGCTGAATTAAGAGTTGTTACAGGACTGTATTGGCATCGAATTACAGATCAATCCAAAATGAATTTCTTCGAAGATTCATGGAAAGTTGCTTCAGAAGCAGACCGAATCGGCTATCGATTTCAAAATGGACGACCACTTCAGTTTAACGACCGCCAACAGCCGTTCGGGGCAGGATCAGACCCGTCCAACATCGTTGACAGCTGCTATCCTTACGGCTCGATTCAGGTGCCGGGCGGAACAGAACCAATCGTGCTTCATCGAGATGCTGTCTCCGGCGGCGGCTACTTCATGATTGGAACGGTCATCTCTAGCGATATGGATTTGATCGGACAACTGCAGCCGAACATGAATGTTCAGTTTATAGAAGTAGATATTGAAACGGCACTGGCTGTGCGCCGGAATCGACAAGCCTGTCTGCAGCATGTCCGCAATGCACTCTGATCGAATTTGTCACATGAACGTTTTTCTTGTTTCGGAAAATTCGAATTCTGAAGAAAGCGAAATTTGATGAGCAGCAACGTTTAGCAGATGGAAAAGGCTGTTGGTCTGTCGTACTCAGAATCTCAATGAAATCAGCCTTTAATTTCGTCAATCATCCCATACGTCAAGAATGAGACATAAATTAACACAAGATTCGGTGTTGGAAAAAAAGGTCATGGGTTGGTCAGTCAGGGTGAGGCAATCGCTCAGTCGTGCGACGTTGATTTTTGCAAGTCAGCTCAAATTCTCGGCATTGACGAAATCTACTTTTATTTGTCAAATTTGGATTTGGGATCTTTACCGGCGTTGACTTTGACGATGAGTTGACGGGCATACTTCCATCCAAGGAATGGAAGCTTTATCAGCGCAATGAACCTTGGTATCCAGCAGATACGATCCTTATGGGAATCGGTCAGGGAACAACGACCGTGATCGGCTGTTCGACAGAATCGCAAGTCGCATTGACGGGAAACCCGTTATTGTGTCGAAGTAGACGCACTCATCCAAAAAAACAGTCAGCGGAACCTTGAGGCTGAATTGGCTTTGGAGCTAAGGGTTGTTGTCCGCCGACTGGGATTGGTTCCATATCAGGATACGCTGCAGGCCGTGAAGCGGTTTACGGCGCTGCGTGAACCTGATTCAGTCGACGAATTCTGGCTTCTTCAGCATCACCCGGTTTATACCGAAGGTCATGCCTGTTCCCAGGTTCCTTTGCATCCAACTTCCATTCCAGTCTTAAAATCCGACCGTGGCGGTCAGATCACGCACCATGGGCCCGGCCAGATCATGTATATCTTCTGATTGATCTCAAACGCCGAAATCAGGTAATTCGTCACTTCGTTCGTGCCATTGAAGATGCAATTATCGCCGTGCTTGCTCGTTGTGGGGTTGAAGGCAAGACAAGACCGGACGCACTAGGAGTCTATGTTCAGGGCAGCAAAATTGCGTCACTTGGTCTTCGAATTCACCGAGGCTGCCGCTATCACGGCTTGAGTTTGAACGTCGATATGGATCTTTCTCCATTTGAGAACAGCAAAGTGTGTGCAATTCCAGGATTAAATGCGGTCAGTCTGCGTGAACTCAGAGTGAAGTACAACATTCAAATGATCGAAGAGACTACTGTATCCAGGATCTCAGTCAGAAACTGGGATGTGAGTGGATTACAGAGCTAATCAACGAATCGTTGTAATAGTTGTATAGATCGATTTAGATCCAACACGTCTTGCTTTACGAATGACTGAAAGTTTGTTGCCGTCGTCGCCGTGAGCATATTTTATTGATTGTCGAGTGATCAATGCATTGTTACCGCTTTCCACTCGGATTATCGTAACCCTGAAAAAGCTGGACACTCAAAATGGTGCTGCGGCTTTGTAGTGCCAAGCTCTTCCAAGTATGGCAGACCGAGACCAGACACGCAAAAATTTTCAACAAACTAAGATTGCAGATTATGTCTATTCAATACCATACAGGGCAGTTTCCGCCTGACGACAGGCTTGATTGGCAACGCCTGATTCCACAGCTCAGCTCTACAACGGGAGCCGTCACGCGCTACGATGGCATGTTTGCGGCTATCCCAAATCCTAAAATCTTGTTAGCGCCCTTAACTACTCAAGAAGCTGTATTTTCATCAAAAATTGAGGGAACTCGAGCTACATTTGGAGAAGTGCTTGAGTTCGAGGCAGGACGAGTACAGCAGTCTCCAGGAAAAACAGAGGACATTCACGAAGTGCTTAATTGTCGTATCGCCATGAGGGAGGCGAGTGAAGCACTGAAAACTTTACCCCTTTGCCAGCGAGTTGTTCGCGAAGCGCATTCCAAACTGCTTGCCGGGGTGCGTGGTCAGGGAAAATCACCGGGGGAGTATCGAAGAGTGCCTGTCTGGATCGGGCCTCCCGGTTGTGACATCAATAATGCCAAGTATGTACCTATTCAAGCAGACCGAGTTCTAAATGCCATGAAAGCATGGGAGCATTACATCCATGAAGAAGTCTCTGACCGACTCGTACAAATTGCCATCTTGCATGCCGAATTTGAAGCAATTCACCCATTTTTGGACGGAAATGGTCGCATCGGTCGTATGCTTGTGCCGCTCATGATGTGGCAGTATGGCCTTATTCGGGAACCTATGTTCTACATTAGCGCTTACTTTGAGAGCCGACGCGATGCATACTATGACAGCTTGCTCTCCGTATCTCGCGATGACGATTGGACAAGCTGGATCTTGTTCTTTCTTGATGCCGTCAAGGCTCAAGCCCAAGATAACCTTAAGAAAACGGAAGATATTCTTGCTTTATATGAAAATATGAAAAATCAAGTGAGCCAGGCGACTCGCTCACAATATGCCATTTACGCCTTGGATTGGCTTTTCGAACAACCGATCTTTAGCTCGACTAGTTTCATAATAACTGCGAATATCCCCAAACCTACTGCACAGAGAATCCTTAGGGTGTTGAGCAATGAAGAAATTTTAAGGGTTTTACAACACGGCTCCGGTAGCCGACCGTCTTTCTTTATATTTCCGGAACTTCTGAATATAGCCGAAGGACGGGAAATTTTTTGACGCTCATATATTCCACGCCAAGCAGTTTGTAAGACATAGATGGCACACAATGCATTTTGTGTCTCACTTATTAAGTACAAGACACTTTGTGTCTCACTTATCGTGAAATATGAATCGCTAAAGAACCAAGCCGGATTAGCGATTGAAGTTGGTATGTCAGGTGGCGAACTCGAGGCGATTTAGGAATGAGTTAAATTTGTTGCTGCTAAGCGATGGAAAACATAGATTTGGACAAAGTTTCGGGTACTGCCCATCCTAATATTGCAAATTCAGGGCTTCATTTGAGCTGTTCGGACTGAGCGCTCATCATCTGAAAGTCGATCCAGATGTTTGGAATGACGAAGTGCGAAAGGATGTGGCGAAGGGGATGGAATTGTCCAAGCAAGCTGAAGCATTTCTTCACGAACGTACAGAATTAGAGAATTTGCCCTGGGCTGCTCATCGTGCTGTTTTTATGAAATACAATCCCAATATCTGTGTTGCGGGGTTGTCGGACTAATTCCAATATGCAGTGCCTAAATTCCGAGACGGCTGCAGTTCAGCCAATTGCCTGTGCGACAAGACCGTTGAAATCGAGCTACACTGAGAAATTCAAGTCAGATTATTGCCAACTGAATCAAACCTGGTTTGAAGACCCGCGATGAGGCGCTTGAAATCTTCAAAAGAATCGCAGTGATCGCAGACCGTCAAAATGAAGTTTCTCCGCATTACAGAGCAATGGCGCCAGACTATGGAACCAGCGACGGTTTCCAAGCTGCCCTTGGCTTGGTTTTTCAAGGAGTCGATTCCGCCAGCGGATATGCCGAACCGATCCTGCATTCGAGACGCAGAGAGGCTAAAGTTCAGCAGAAAAATTTTTGTCCTCAAATAAATTTGAAGATTGAATTACCTTTTCCAGTGTTTTTTCCAGCTCCTTGATCAGTGCTTTTGGTTTGATTACTTTGACATTGTCACCCCAGGTAATCAAGTGCCAAGCCATTTCTGACAGCCCGCAGGCTGTAAATGCAACATCGAGACTGCCGTCTCGTCTTCGGTGCATTTTCTGTGAGTGGTGAAAATTCCAGCCCGATACTTCCTCTGCAACCTCTTCCGTGAATCTCCACAATATCTGATAGGGCTTTTCGTGGAACACGCGGAAGCAGTCACTCAGATATGCGTCGATAGTGAAGTCTGGGTCCCGCACAAACATTTCATTTTCCAGTTCTTCGAGATTTTCGATTTTTTTTATGATGTACGTTCGAAAATCATTCACGTATTCGTCCGGGTTGAACGCAATGATGTAATGCCGGGTTGCGTGGAGAAAAGCATAGGGTTCGACGGTAAGAGTCGTTTCATGCTTGCTGCGAGTCGTGTAATCGAAACGAATTTTGCGGCAAGCCATTATTGCGTGTCTGAGAGTATGCAGAATATCGGGAGGAATCTGCTCGCGGGGACCGGGCCGAAACACAAATGCCTCTGACTCATCTAACGCGTCTATATCCGACTCGATTTTTTTCATGTGGTCTGCGCCAAAGTCGGCGCGCAGTCGTCTCAACAGTTTATCGGTCTCGCGGGCATACGGGATCATTTGATTTTCTCTGAACATCTTCGATGCTGTATTGAGAACGGCTAATTCCGTGGGTTTGAAACTGGGTGGAGCGATGCTTCTTTTCAGACGCCATCTTTTGGGGCGCTTCGACAGCGTTTCGACATCTAAAAAAGAGTCGGATACGGCTTTGACCATTCTTTCCGCCGTTCGTCGTGAAACGCCGAATTTTTCCTGAATATCCTTATAGGACACTCCTTCAATTGAACCCTGCATGTCAAATACCAGGTTCAGCAAATCAACATATTTTTCGTACATTGCGAGGGCTCTCCCATTAAATCTAATGGATCAATCAGATAGAAATATAATTGAGTCCGTGTTCTAAGCATGTGATTAAAGTGAGGTTCGTTTGATGAGACACCTAAAATTATTGCACTACTTTATTTTCGTAATTCTGCTCGTTGGTTCCAGTTCCGCTCGCGCAGATATTTCTGAAGCAAGAGACGTACTTCTGACTACCGTTCACCAGATCTACAGCGACCTGGACGGCAGCCATTCCACTGATGATGAGTTAAGGTCGGCCGCTGAAGAAGTCATTCGACTTAAGGTGCTTCCGGTACTGAATGTTGAAATGTTTTCCAAGCTGATTCTTGCTTCTCACTGGAAAAAAACGTCAGCCGAACAGCGAGCAAAATTCCAAGATGTCTTAACTGGATTTCTCATACGCACCTTCGCTCAGGCGATTGCTTCTGATCATAATCGTTTCCAAGAATTCATGAATCAAATTTCTATCGAAAGCGCAAGACCAGGTCGAAACGAAAATCGCGCGGTTATTCCAATGAGCATAATGACAGATGCTGGAGTCGTTACTTTAGATTTTCGAATGGCACGATACGAATCGGACTGGCTGCTATATGACGTAGTATTCCAAGGTGTTAGTTTCGCGATCAATTACCGCACGATTCTGAAATCTGAAATCAGCAAATACGGCATTGATAAAGTTACTGAAGATTTGGAAGCCAAGCTCTCGATTTGAAATCCGAACAGCATCTTTACAGAATTTTTTCAGCAATTCGAATCATCCGAGCTGCGGGCGTAAAAAACCAAGAACTTCGGACAAAGGATGGCCAAGCCTTGAATTTCAGGTGATCCAGTGCAGTTGCGCCTTCGGAAGTGCCGAGTAGTTTCTGGCCGATTCGCATTCCAAAATAGCTGGACAGCGTTATGCCAGACCCACAAAAACCCATAGAATAATACAGATTGTCATGAACCCCGATATGGGGTGTGGAATCTATCGTATAAGCGATAAATCCTACCCAGCTATAAGAAGTAAGAGTCTCCGACAGCTGAGGAAATATCGTGCTCATCTGTCTGTGAAGCAATTGGCTTCCCTGTGTGGAACTTGATTCTGAGAAGGTCACTCGCCCGCCAATCAGTAGCCTTTTGTGGTCCGGTGACAGACGCAGGTAATTTCCAACCAATCGCGTATCGTTAACCACCCTTGCATTCGGTATCAATTTCGAAATGACATTTTCTGGAAGAACTTCAGTCGCGATTTGAAAACTTCCGATCGGCAGCACTCGCTTCTGGTGCCAGTCAAACTGTTCCTGCGTATAGCCATTTGTCGCGAGAATCACATCTTTTGCGTCAACAGTGCCGTGCTCGGTGTGCAGACGAAATCCTTTCGAGGTTCGCTCCAATCTTTGTACGGGACATTGATCGACTACAACTGCTCCTGACTGCCGTACGCGCTTGAGCAGCTCTCTATGGTATTTGCCGGGATGAATTGAACCGTGTGCAGGAAGGATCACTCCGCCGCGGAAAAGGTCGGAATCAATTTCTGTGTGGACTTCTGATCTGGAAACCACGTGAAACTCTTCAGCAACTTCACTTGGAGAATTTTCTCGATTTCTGATATCTTTATCAAAGGCTTTCTTGGAATGCGCTCCAACAAACCGACCACACTCATGCCAGTCGCAGTCAAGGCTCTCTGCGTGAATGAATTCTTTTAGGTAGGCTAATGCACGATGACCTTCCTGAATCATATTTATCGCGGCCGTACGCCCAAATTTTTTCTCAAGTCCAGCGAGAATTGGCTTAAAACTCGTTCCTACCTGTCCTCCATTGCGACTGCTGCATCCATACCCTGCGAGCTCTTTCTCAAAGACCAAGGTGGACCGGCCGGCGCGGGCAGTCTGCAATGCTGCATGTAATCCCGTATAGCCAGAACCAATTATGGCGACGTCTGCGGATCGCGCTAAACTGGTGGGCGCCAGTTTTTCGAGTGGTGCGGCTTCCCACCAGTAAGGAATGTTTTGGTAGTCAGGTGCAAAAATGTTTTTGGATGCCATTTTGCTAAACGCAATTTCGAAAGTTAGAAGTTATAGCGATCACAGAAGGAACTGGTCCAATGCAGTGGAGAATTTGAAAAAATACCCAAGCCAGAAGCAGGTGAGGACGATAGATGTTTACGATGAAAAAACAATTTTGCCACGAATTAGAAAGGAAATGTTTCTTACGTCCATTATAGTTGGGCAGCAGTAGTGAAAAGTTCAAAACAAGTGAGGTGCATTGATTCCTGCAGACTGATTCAGGCGCGTGGGGCTGAAGGAGCAGCGTCGTGAATTCTGAAACGTCAGGGAAAAGTCACAGCGAAACCGATTGATGATGCCGGAGCAGCACAATTACTTGTGCAACGGCATCCAAAGCTGAGGCTGGTTCAACAAGTTAAACGGGCGAACAGGGAGAACGCAGTTCCTTGTGCAGGTCATATGAATGCGACACCATCAATCGTTCTGCACATGTGTTCGTCCAAGGGGAAGTACCTTCCTGCTGCTGAAAGTGTCCGGACTGGATGGTGAAGAACTGTCGCCTGCGAATGGCGCTCTTTCTGCATTTCGTCCTGGTAGACTGTGAAGGAATTGCCACATTGGTTGAAATAAGGTGGAAAAACAAACTATAACTCTTTGATAAAAATTTATATATTATTTTTCAGAATTTATTGCCTACAAAAATAAGAATACTTTCTCACTCTCGAATCGTCTGCCTCCAGCTCTAGGGTTTTCTGCAGATAAGTCTCAATTCCCGCAAGTTCGGGCTGCTAGCCGAAGGCAGCTGTGAGATTGATCTGCTCTCAATCGTTGAACCGGCGGGCGAACTTCCTTTCAAATTTGTTTGAGATTTTTTGGCAATGACCGGTGCCGGATGGTGTCTGAATTCTGTTTTTCTAAAAATTGGATTGATATTTACATCAAATTCAATAATTTAAATGTGAAAGTCTATAGTAAATTAAGTAAACTAATCGCAAATTGGCTGAACAAAGGAAGTTGGAATGAGACGAAAACTAGGTGGAACCGACATTAATTTATTTCCAGTCGGTCTTGGTGCCATGCCCCTTGGCATTAGAGGATCAATTCCTCTGCAAGACGCGATAAGAGTCATTCATGCTGCAATTGATGCTGGAATGGAATTTATCGATACAGCCAATGTCTACTGTACGGACAATCAAGACCTCGGACTCAACGAGCGAACCATTGCCAGCGCTTTGAAATCCATTGACAGCAGCCGCATTGTCGTTGCCACCAAAGGTGGTCTGGTTCGGCCGCAGGGGCGTTGGGAAAGACGCGGCTCACCGCAAGAGCTTAGAATCGCCTGCGAGCAAAGCGTCCGAGATCTGAAAGTTGACGTCATTCAACTCTATCAGTTGCATGCTCCCGATCCCATGATCCCGTTCTCGGATTCGGTCGGGGAACTTGCCCGCTTGCAGCACGAAGGCAAAATTCAGCATATTGGGCTCTCGAATGTGGGCGAATCTCTGGTCAGAGAAGCAATGGAAATTGCGGTAATTGCAACGGTTCAGAACCGTTGCAATGTCTATTATCAAAATGACGTAAGAAACGGATTTGTTGATTTTTGTGCGAAGCACTCGATTACGTATATCGCATACAGTCCAGTGGGCGGCGGCAGTCGCCATGAGCTGCTTAGGTATGAGCCCATATTGGAAGAACTCGCTGCGAAACACGAAGCCACGGTCTACCAGATAGTGCTGGCGTGGCTGCTTCAGAAAGGAGATAACGTTCTGCCGATTCCAGGCGCCAGCAAAATTTCAAGTGCAGTGAGCAGCGCCCACGCCGTTAATGTAAATTTGTCGGCAGAGGATGTAAGTCGAGTTGACTCACTCGGCGGCGCCTGAAGGCCACCTTTCAACAGCGCCCCCAAGACGGCGCCAGTCCTCAATGCCACCGGGGGCATTGTAAACTTCGAGGTAGCCCATTTCTTGATATAGAAAGTCTGCGATCACCCTGGAACGATTGCCAACTTGGCAGATGATCACAACCCGGTCGGCGGGCTGTGCGATTTCTCCAAATCTTGACAGCCATTCTTTCAGATTATAGCTTCCTCGCTGATCGAAAAATGTGAGCAGTTTACTGTCTGGAATGACGCCAGTCGCACGCCATTCGCCTGGTGTGCGAACGTCTACAACCGCCACACCTTCATCAACGAACTGTTTCAAATCATTCGTGTTTACTTCTTTCAATTCAGACATTGCTGCACTCGAGTACATCCAACTGGCCAAGATCAGCAGGAATCCCAGCCTGACCGGCTTATTTTCGAAGCACGGATTTTTCATATAGATCGAGAAATTTTCCATTGGGGTCGTATCGATTTTTCAATTTCGAATATTCTTCTCCATTGTATCTGTCCCAAAATGTTTCTCGATCAAAGTAAGAATCTGAATAGAGTGATTTGATGCCATTCAATTCACTCGTCATTCGTTCAATTTTTCTGTTCAGATAACCGGGATCTCTGCGCCCGCGGCTTCGTACCGGACCCCAAAATCCGAAATTGACATACATCGAATCTGGATTCAGGGCGAACAGCGGAAAGCGACTGGATCTCTCGTCAGTTCCAATGGGACAGATCCAAATTGGCAGAAGGTCAATTTCTCGAAGCAGAAAATCCAAGAAAACCGGCGCATTGTCTATTGGGATGTCGATATCTTGAATCACCGACTCGGAATGCATTCCCGCAATTCGATCCAGTCTGTCGGTAACGCCCCACTTGGAATTCCAGCGCATGACTTTGGTGTACGTGGTTGAGTTGAGTCGTTTTTTGCCGACCAGTCTGCGCATGAACTGATTTTGCACGTATAAATTCTTAGAACACCAAAACCAGTCCGTATCCCATCTCCAGATGTAGTCCTTTACCGTCAGATAATCGGTAGTTTTTTCACGAATTGACCTGTAGTAAATATTGAGGTATGTGTAGTCACTGAGATGCGGCGCGGAGGAAGTAAATTTTCCCGTAGTAAGGTAGTATTCATTTCGCTGAAAGACAGTTCCGTCAAGAAAATCAATGTCAGCGTTCCGCAATTCACCTATTCTGGCAAAAAATTCTTCAGCATCGCGAAAGCGAATGTGATTGAGCTCCACGTATGGCTTCACCCGCAATGCAGGTGTTTTCAGCTTTAATGCGTAACCTAACGTTCCATAAGAATTAGGCAAACCATAAAAGAGATCCGAGTGCTCGCCGTCGGGCGAGCAGGACACTACTGAACCGTCGGCAAGAAGCACATCCATTTCCAACACGGATTCATGAGGCAGTCCGTGCCGAAAACAAGTGGATTCGATGCCGACGCCGGCAATGGCGCCGCCGATCGTAATCGATTTCAACTGGGGCACCACCATGGGAATAAAGCCGTATTCAAGCGTAGCGTCTACAAGGGCTGCATAAGTCATCATCCCTTCTGCTTCCAACGTTTCCTGTTCTGAATCAAGTTCAAGCAGATGATTGAAATCTTTAACTGTCAGTGGTTTTGTTCGTTCAGCCACCCGATCGCGGAACAAATTCGATGTCGGTTTCGAAAGCCGAACTCTATGCGAAGATGAGCTCTGAACTTCGTGAGAGAGTCGGTCTCTGCGTTCTAGATAGGAAGGTGCGGTTTTCGCTGTAGTCATTGAGATTCGATCAAATTTAATGCAGTTGTCATTTGCAGAAGCTGTTTCACCACCAAAGAGACCTGTTTCGCTGCGGTTTCGTTGCGAAGTGCTCCATTGTCGTCAAACGAACGCCCGGCACCGCCTAGTGCATATTGCTTTGGAATGACGATCATGCCCAAGTTCGCCAATATCGAGCGTACGCTGACCAAAGTTCTTAGTCCTCCAAGCGCTCCCGGGGAAGTTGCCAGCAGTGCTGCTGTTTTCCCGGTAAACGCGATGAGTGACGGTTCATTCGGCACGGGGCGCGATACCCAGTCGATTGAGTTTTTCAGGACTGCGCTGATCGCGCTGTTGTATTCCGGACAGCTTAGCAAAATGCCTTGATGTGATTTCATCAGCTCTCGCAGCTTCATTGCATTGGCTGGAATTCCGGATTCCTCTTCAAGATCTCCGTCATAGATTGGCATCGGAAAATCCCTTAAGTCAATCAGTGTGACGTCAGCGCCAGATTCTTCTGCAGCCTGGGCAGCGTGACGTACCAATAACTTGTTGTATGAAGCAGATCTGGTGCTACCTGCAAATGCGAGAATTTTCGGAACCATTGAAATTCACTAGTGATGAAAGTAATAATGATAATCGAAACAGACAGGATTTTAACTGCGGCATGAATAGGGTACGGACCTGGCAGAAGGGACAGGACTGCCAAGCCCGCTGGGGAGAATTTCAGGAATCTGACTTTTTAGATGAAATGTCGTGAAAGATGAGATTTTTTTAGAAGTGATACCCTCGTTCGTCGTGTGTCGAAACATCCAGCCCCTGAACTTCGCTTTCTTCATCCACTCGTAAACCATTTACTAAAAGCCCAGTAACTTTGAAGATGACGAAGGTGACAATTACGGTGTAAACGACTGTTGCCGTCACCCCAATGATCTGTATGACAATCTGGCTGATGATTGACGTGTCCATGCCTTGACCGCTGAAAATTCCGAGTTCAGACGAGGCGAATATTCCTGTCAATATCGTGCCAACAATTCCTGCAATACCATGAACTGGAAATACATCAAGTGAATCATCCAATTTCAATCGCTGCTTGACGACCTGCACCCCAATGAACGAAATCGGACCTGTTATGATTCCAATCACAAGCGCACCGGCTGGCCCCACAAAACCGGAGGCCGGTGTGATCGCGACGAGCCCGGCAACCATTCCAGTGGCGGCGCCAAGCGCAGTTGTGGATTTGCGTACGTAGTATTCCGAAGCCACAAATGACATTGCTGCAGCCGCTGCGCAGATATGAGTCACGAGCATCGCCATCGCCGCGTCCTGATTCGCCGCGAGGGCGCTCCCGCCATTGAAGCCAAACCATCCAACCCAAAGAAGACCCGCACCAATCATGGTTAACGTCATGTTGTGCGGCATCATTGAACCTCTGGGAAAACCTTTGCGATTTCCGAGGACAATTGCTCCCACAAGCGCTGAAACTCCGGCGGTAATGTGTACGACATTCCCACCTGCGAAGTCCAGTACGCCCAATGAACCGAGCCAGCCTCCGCCCCAAACCCAGTGTGCGATGGGAGCGTAGACAAACAAGACCCACAAAATCGTAAACACGACAACGGCGCTGAACTTGATGCGCTCAGCAAATCCGCCGACTATCAATGCGACGGTGATGATGGCGAATGTAACTTGAAACAAAGCGAATGCTGACTCGGGAACATTTCCTGACATGCTTTCTTCGAGCACACCTGAAAACAGCGCTTTGCCCATTCCACCGATAACACCATTTCCAAGATCATCAAATACCAGAGAGTATCCGGCGACCAACCAGACAATACTGACAACGCAGGTAATCGTGAAGCATTGCATCAGAATGGAAAGGACATTCTTGCTTCGCACCAAACCAGCGTAGAACAGAGACAGTCCAGGTATCGTCATCATGAGCACAAGTGCAGTCGAGGTCAATAACCATGCCGTGTTTCCAGAATCAAGAGAATCCTGGGCGTGCGCAGTGGATGCGAAGATTAGATAAAGCAGGGTTACGCTAATCAGTTTAACGATGGTTTTCACAGTCTACTCTCCTTTTTGGATTAGAAGTTAAATGGCACTTTCATCCATTTCGCCGGTTCGAATGCGAATGACATGCTCAAGTTCAGAAACAAAAATTTTTCCATCCCCGATTTGTCCCGTTAGGGCGATTCTTCGAATCGTGTCAATAGCGTCGTCGACCTGGGCTTGCGTGACAGCAACTTCGACCTTAATTTTTGGTACGAAGTCAACCACATATTCCGCGCCTCTATAGAGTTCTGTATGCCCCTTTTGTCGCCCGAAGCCCTTTACTTCCGAAACAGTCATTCCCTGAACGCCAATTTCAGACAAAGCTTCACGGATATCGTCCAACTTAAACGGTTTAATAATGGCAGTTACGAGTTTCATCATTTACCTCCAATGTTAATGATGCTTATTAATTATCAGCAAGATTCATGCCAACTAAAATTTAGGATAATTGACAATTCTACGAGTAGTTTTGCACAAATTTAGTGCGCGCCGAAATAATTTTGTGAATTTTTCAGAAAACGCGAATCGGCAAAATCGTTCGTGCATTGTGAAAAGTGGAGAGATTGAGAGTTGGAACCTCTCAATTGAGCTGTGCGCGGAGAAAATTCATCATGGATCGATTGAAGTCAGCCGTACATTCGATATTGCACAGATGAGCGCCGCCTGGAATGAGCTTTAGCGTGGAATCGGTGATTGCTTCATGCATGACTATGGATTCCGCCACTGGCGTGGCCAAATCTTGGTCACCAACCATAATGTGCGTTGGCACGCGGATTTCACTTAGCTGATCTAAAAAATTCATGTTGTAGATTGCGTGGCAGCATCCAACGTAACCCGCGACGGCGGTGGTTAGAAATTGCTCTCGAATTCGTCTGTAGGCGGCGGGCGAGGAAGTGCGATAAGGTTCGGTAAACCACCGTTCCATCGCAAAATCCACCAAATGATTCATGCCGAATCGTTCACCGGACCTGATTCGATTTTTCCACAACTGCTTCATTTCTGCCCGAACAATCGACATTGTGTCGCACAGGCACAAGCTGAGCAGTCGCTGCGGTGCGCAGATGGCCAGGCCTTGGCCAATCATGCCACCCATCGAAAGACCGACCCAATGCACTTTGTCAATTTCAAGTGAATCGAGCAAATCAATGACATCGCTGACAAGCATTTCCATCGAATAAGGCGGTGGAGTTGCCGCAGACCCGCCATGGCCTCTCGTGTCGAACCTTAAGATTCGAAAATGTTCTTCAAGAACCTGCATCTGTGGTTCCCACATGATCATGCTTGACCCGAGTGAATGGCTTAGAGCGACGACCGGCAAATTTTCGCTGCCGGAAAGTTTGAATTGAATGTCAGCAGTCATTTTTATTTACGAATGAAGCGTTTGAGTTCGAAAGTAAAATTCTTGATGGACGAGACGCTCATCTTCCTGCGATCGAATTTTCGGACCAGGTTCCCAACAGTTCCAGTCGATGGGAGGAAAAAAAACGCAGTTCTCACCGTTGATTTGATCGGGAACATAGGTAACGTCAATGAGCTTAGTATAGTTTACTGAAAGTGCGAAGATTTCTGAGCCGCCGATAAACCAGATTTCCGAATGGGCAGCATTTTCAACTGCGAGCTCCAGCGAAGAGTAATGATCAATTTCCGGTTTTGAGTTCTGAGTAAGAACTATGTTCTGTCGCTTGGGCAATGGACGAATGGGAAGAGAATCCCAAGTTTTCCGCCCCATGATGACCGTCGAATTGAGCGTGAGTCTTTTGAAGCGCTTCAGATCCGCAGAATAATGCCAAGGCAGCGCGCCATCCAATCCAATGACCCCATCGGAAGTCATTGAAACGATAATTTTGCCAAAGCGCGGCATAGTCGATCACTACACTACGACATTGAACTGAATCGCGTCGTAAGGGTTGTAACCGGTCAGTTGAAATGCGTCAAGAATCGTTTCGAGATTCGCAGTGATGAGATTTTCGACATCTTCAATTGATTCAATGGCAGGATCGATCTTCAATCTTGGGAGGGTTCTCGGACTTCTTCGCATCTGTTCTTTCAAGCCCAAAACATGATCGTATTCAGCCTGTAAACCGTCCGGTTTCGAGGTGTAAATATGAGCGTCGACGAGTGAATGCGCAAATATCCCAGCGCGTAAACCTGTTAGATGTGCGAACAGTTCAAGAAGAAACGCATAACCGGCAATGTTGTAGGGCACTCCAATTGCGACGTCTGCGCTGCGCTGCGTAAGATGCAGGCATAACAGCGGTTCTCCAGCCTGGTCCATCTGAACATTGAACACCCAAAGCAGGTGACAGGGCGGCAGCTCACTGGCTTGAGCATTGCTTGGAGCCCAAGCGGAAATGACATGCCGTCGACTCATCGGATTTTTTTTAATTTGGTCAATTGCCCATGCAACCTGATCGTTCGAACGCTGTACGGAATTATGGCTCGTTGGAAATTTTCGCCAAAAATTACCGTACGCACTTGGCACGTTGCCTTGTTCATCCGCCCATGGGTCCCAGAACTTAACTCCGTGATTGCGAAGCAGTTTGATCTGTTCGCTGCCTGATAAAAACCAGAGGTTTTCGAGAACAATATTCTTCCAGGAGATTTTCTTGGTGGTCAGTAGCGGAAAGCCTTCTCGAAGATCAATCGTATAGTTGTAATTGAATGTAGACAGGGTATCTACGCCAGTTCGATTGGATTTTCGCGTTCCGTTCTGAATTACATGTCGAGCCAGTTCTAGATACTGTTTCATCTTATGGTGTAGCGTTGGGCTGTTCCTTTTTGAATTTGCCGCAGAATATCAGATGCGTCATGTGATGTGAAGAGATCCACGCACGAAAAAAATTGGCCGAGGCTGAACATTTGTTGTCGATTTGGGAAATTAAGCGCTTACAAACCGCGAGACGGCAGAAGAGGCCGTGAAAGAATTGCCACATCAGTCTGATTATCATCGACATCAGATATATAACTTATTGTATTAATTGATTTATAAATATTTCCAAATTAGGAATCTTACAAAACTAAGAATACTTTCACAGCCTCAGAAGTTCCGGTGGGTCAGGAAGCCAGACTCATTGATCTGCGGCTGCTCTGGGCGCGAGGCACCTGCGATGCTGCCGGGCGTCGGTGGAACACATTGATGTCGCTGCATCATTACCTTCCCTATTGGGGTCATTCTTGGCAAGGAGACTGTTAAAGAATCGTCATATTCGTTCAAATGGAGTGAATGTTGAACAAATGACTGATGCTTTAAATTGAAATATCCGATCAGTTTTGATTTAGAGTTCTGCGAATTTATGGGCGCTTTCACATTCTCCCTTGGGCACGGCTGTCACCGAAGTGCAATCTACAACTCGAATCGAGCTGAAAGTTTTCGAAATTCTGTAATTTCAATCCAACCCGCTTCGCAGCTGCTCGACCCGGTCAAGAGTCAAACCAGTAAATTCGGAAATTGTGCCGACTTCCATTCCTTTGGCCAACATATTCTTGGCAATCTGCTGGATTCCTTCTTTTACGGACTAGCTGAAGCCCTCGCTCTTCTCTTTGTTCCCAACTGAATATCGTCTCTTGCGTGATTCTCTTACTTTCGTCTTTAATGACGGCCTGTTCAATTCTCACGATGTCTTCAATAGTATACTCGGAATGATGATCGAGAAAAAAACGACCGTGCGCGGGATCAACTCACTGCGTTCGGTCGGCGACATCGACTCGCTGATCTGAAACAGCCGCTGCAGCCTGCCGCTGGAAGAAGTCCAGAACACATTGAGCATGTAGTGCACCGGCTCGCTCAACAAACCGTGCATCCGTTCGGTCATGGAAGGTTCTCGCAGATATTTTCGCTCAATAGGGACATTGTTCGACTCAATTGCCAAACTAAGTTCCTGTTGCGGAGGAGGGTGTTTGATCTTGACCAGTAAGGTAACGACGTAACTCCCTTGTTCTGTCTGCCCCAGACGAACTTGTTTCAATAGGTTGGCAACTTCACTATCCGCACGACCATGGTAAGCTGGTGGTGAATCAATTAAGGAGCGCGCGGCTGCAAGAACCAGGTCGCCGGCGACCGAGTACAGACGACATTTTGTTATATTTTACGTCCCAGCAGTTTCTGGAATCGCCTATACAGTCGTACTTGAGCCTTCCAGCTGAGTTGCTGTTGTTTCGGTGACAGGTGTTCCGGCTTGGTGCGCAGATGAGCGGTGATGCGAACTGGATGCTGCTCACTCCAGGCACCTTCAATGAGAATGTGACGAACATGCAGTCTGCCGGCTTTGGTGATGGCATTGCCAGTAGCAGCAATAGAGAAACAGACATCAGTTAGCGTATCACAAAATCGAATTTAGTTTACTTCGTACATAATTGTTTTGTTTTCGAGCAGATCTGAAATCTGGTCCATTCTCCGCTGTCGACCGTTAACTGAGTCGATATCCGTATCTGAAGAAAATCGATACGCATGCCAGTAGACAGTCGCGACAATAATATGTATCTTAGCATCTTGCACTACCGCTGTTCCTTATCGTCCATCGCATTTGCATCTTCAGGTGAAAGTTGTGAACGCGTCAGCACGCGATAGAAATAGGCAGAAACCACAGTCAAGGTTACTGTGATGAAGATTATGACGAAAACGTTGTTCAGTGCTTTCAGGAGCGAGATGTCGAGATTGGCCAGCAACTCCTGCACCATCGCTGCATTGTCGAGGCTGGCTGCCAATTCGGTCTTCAACTTTTCCGCAGCGGCGGAATCCACGAGAGCCTGCGGATCTTTCTGTAATTCTTGAAACCGGCCGTCAGCAAGTACGGTTTTCGCAGCTTGGGGGACGATCTCCTCAAGGTGCGAAGAGAAGCCTGTTGCAAGCACAGCCCCCAGCAGCGCCATACCTATTACACCGCCGATGGACCGGAAGAAATAAATGGTCGACGTTGCCGTTCCCACGACATCGAATGGAACGTGATTTTGTATGCCGACAGAGATCAGTGCGATGATGCCGCCGATTCCGAACCCTGCGGTCACGGTAAAGATCCCGCTATTCAAGACGCTCGTTGTCTCATCCATTGTGCAAAAAAGGAACAGGCCCGCCGTCATGAGCCCGGCATAAATCATCGCGTTGACTCGATAGCTCGCTTTGGGTCTGGAAAGAAGTTGTCCCGACACTGTACCGCCAGCAACCATTCCCAACAGCATGGGAGTGAGCAGACTTCCGCTTTGCGTCGCAGAGAAATCGAATGCAACCTGAAAGTACAGGGGAAGAAACAGAACGCTTCCATACATCCCGAAGCCGACCGACAACATGATGGCTACGGAAACGCGAACCACCGGGTCAGCATAGAGTGACAGGGGCATAATCGGTGATTTGGCTCGTGCTTCGATAACTATGAAAATGCCAATCATCGACAGTGAGAACAGCAGCATACTGAGAATGAATGGCGATTTCCACTCATACTGTACGCCGCCGGAAGACAACGCAACGAACAGAGACGACACGGCGAGTACGAGCGTAAGCATGCCCACGATGTCGAAATCACGATCCACTGTAGAATCGTGGGGTTTCGGAAATACGTATGCAGTTATCAGAAGTACGGGAATGCCCGCTACCCCAATCAATGAAAATGCCCAGCTCCACGAAAAAATGTCGGCGAGAAAACCGCCTAGCACTGGTCCGATCAAAAAAGACACGCCGTATACGGCAGTTAGAATCCCGTGGAATCTGCCTCGTTCCTTCGGCGCAAAGAGATCGGCCACGGATACATAGCAACTGGTCATGATGGCGCCGCCACCTATGCCCTGTACGGCGCGAAAAACCACGACTTGAGTCATCGATCCGCTAAAGCCCAGCAGGATCGAGCCGCTGCAGAAAATCACCAGTCCCAGCAGCAAAAACAACCGACGTCCGTAGATGTCGCTTAAGCTGCCTACAATCGGGAAAGCGAGCGTGGCTGCCACCACATAGGATGTCGCCGCCCAAGTGTAACGGTCGAATCCGCCCAGGTCGGCAATGATAAGGGGCATCGTTGTAGCGACCACAGTCTGGCTAAGAGAGCTGAGAAACATAGCCAGCAGCACACATGTCAAAGATGCCATCGCCTGTCGCTTCGGCGGCGGCGCGAAACTGTCGTCGTTCCGGCCGTACTCTTCGGAATCTACGCCTGCGTTTGAAAAGCCGCTCCGTTCTACCCCGGCCATTGCTGGATTACGTCCTTGTCTCACCACCGCCGAGTGAGACTGATCGGTCTCACTTTTCCTTGCGCAGATTGAGTAAGCGGCTGTATATGCTGTAGACGCATCTTGACGTCATTGACAATGCCCCGCTGAAGGAAAAGAGCCTTTCACCAGTCGGCAGAAACTCCCAGGCATCAAGGTCATCAATCGCTGTCAGCGTCCGGCCAAGAGACTCTATCGTATTGATTTCTAGCGCCCGACTGCTCATGTTGATGCTGCCGGCTCCAATCACCATGGGAATGAGCGTGCCGAGCATGCTCTGTCGGTAGCTGCGCCAGCAATCGTCGCGGGAATAGTTCTTCACTCCCATGCGGCACAAGGTGTCATGGTATTCACCGATTGCATCACGCTCGATACGACGTCGATCATCGACGGTAACACTGAATGACAGAAAGAAGGCAACGTCGTACATACCACAGCCGAGTCCAGCGCCCTGCCAGTCGATCACTACAAAGTCGATCTGACCCTCGTCGCCAAAAAGCACGTTGCCTAATCGGTAATCACCGTGGACGATGGTCTTAGGACCTGAGTTCAAGGCCGCGTAATAAGCGCCGATTCTCGATCCGAACTTCTCAGCCAGTCGGCGCATGTCGGTCGTGAACAGGTCATCAAAGCGATTGAGCGTTATGGGAAGAATCAGCAGATAGATCAACTGCATGAGGTAGCCCTCTTTGGCAGACATGAAAGCGTTGCAGTTGCCTAGTGCAGGTGCGTCTGCAGCTTCCCAGAATTGTCCTTGAAGTTCAGCGATTTCGGCAATGGCGCGTCTCGCCCGCATGACACCCGCGCCCTCCATATTCGGCAGCTCCTTCATATTGCCGAGATCTTCCATCACCAGAACGAACCCTTGGCTGCGCGCGTCGAAATCGCAATAAAAGACAGATGGAACCCGAATGTGACTGTGCAGAGCGATGTCGCTGTAGAACACGAACTCTCGGTGGTAGAGTGACATCCAATTTGCGAACTTTCTAACGGTTATTTTGCTGGTGGGCAATTTGACGACGACCGCAGCCGGATGAAGTGCGATGTTGCCGCAAGCGGTCATGCGACAGCGATAGACATGCCCCATCATATTGTTCTCGTCCGATATCTCCTTGATCTCCAGCGCATCCAATTCCGGAAAATCAGACAATCCACCAGCAGCCAGCGCCTGCTGCATCCACTCGGCTGTGATATCGTCAGCCTGCACGGGAATGGGAAGCTGTGTCATGTCACTGGCTCCGATTGCCGGCAGCTGCTAGATGTTTCGCACACCAATCTCACAGAAGTCCGTCATGCAGCTGCGCGTCAATTGTTCCGCCGACGCATCAGACGAAAATGTAACGACTCGTCTATGTGGGGATTCGGTGAGTAATTGATCTTTAGCGGACGCTCTGGACGGTCCAGCTCGAGCTCAGTTTCGCGAACGATGATGGCCAAAGTAGTTACGATCTGCAGTTCTGAAAGAGCGGCTGCGATGCAGCGATGTCGACCCGCGCCGAACGGGACAAACGCACCGGGTTTTCGGTGCTGTTTTTCGCTTTTCGTGTAGCGCTCAATATCGAATCGTTCAGGATCCGGGAAGCACTCCGGCAGCTGATGGCTGACTGTCGTGCCAAACATAAGCTCCGCACCCGAAGGTACTTGATATCCTGCAAATTCAAAAGAATTAGCTGCGGTGCGTCTGACTGCTGGAGTGACCGGATATATGCGCAATGACTCTAGCGCAACTCGGTGGGTTACGTCCAACCCACGCAGTCCTTCCGGAGTCAGCGGACCACGCGCATACATTTCGTCAACCTCTTCTCGCACTTGCTCCAGAAGTTCTGGATACTTCAGCAACGAGAAGAGCATGAGTGCACAGATACTCCCGGACGTGTCAATGCCAACCATAAATGGAGCAAGGATGTTCGCACGCAGGTCTGTTTCTGGCAGCAACTGAGGATCGGATCGGTTAATCTCGAGAAGATCATCAACAAAGTCCGGGGTCACACCAACTCGCTTATCTGGATGATGTGCTTCCAATATCCGTTCATAAAGCTCTCCCATACGCTGATTGAGACGCCGAGACTTCGGTAAACGCTCGATCAGTGGTGACCATCGTTTTGAGATGTATATCGAGATTTTCAATTTCAGATAATGGATGATATCGTCAATGAATTCTTCCGCGGAAATGCCGGTGCAGCACTGTCCAATTTGCTCGGCGACGATTTCCTGCATCGCACGCTGAATCTGTATGGGCTGTCCTTGAGGCCATTTTTCGATCACGTTTGGAGTAATGTCTTCGACCTGAGCCAGATTGGTCTTAAACGCCTTGGGGGAATAGCCTTTGGCCTGCAGTTTCCGCATTCGGAGGTGTTCCGGACCGTCCATGTTCAAGATGGAGCGATGCGCCCCCATGGCGACACTGAAATCTTGATAAGCTTCGTGGGATCGAAAATATGTGCCTGAGTGCTTTGTCAACGGGATATTGGCTTCGGGCCCGACGAGAGCGATGAACCGATAGCCGAAAGCCCGAATGCGAAAGATCGGACCGTACTTCTTGTAGCATCTTGTAAGAAAATGGACAATATCGCCCGCCATTTGAAATGCATTGCCAGCGATGGGCAATCCCGGCACCTCCGTAATTTTTTCGGGAGGCTGAACGGTCTTGACGGCGGGTGCGTCCGGCTTGATCGTCCGAATGCTCTTTTGAACCGTTCTGCTCATCAGATCAAGGCGGGAGATTAGATCAATGCGCTCCCGCACATCGGCCAGCTCTTCGCGAGAAAGGATGCTCTCGAACACGCCGCTGGCCGCCGCAAGACCGATTATCATGCTGTCGCGCGGGTCTGGAATTTCCTCACCGAATAGAGCCGACATCACACGGGACTGGACATCCTTGACGGTTTCGCCGTTGACAGACGGATAGATGTGAGCGCGTTCGACTACCCGAGTCGGAAACACCTGGCCGTTATCGTCCGCCTGCAGGATGCCGACATTGATCAGCCGGAGTTGTGCCTTATCGCGGATGGAATTGCCTTATTTCGCAGTTCGTTTAACCCAGTAGGTCGTGTCGCGCGTTTTAGTTTCCTCGGCAATATTAAGAAGAGTAGGATCAAGCAGATCGTCGCCCACTGGCGTCGAGTCTATCAAATACAGCTGTTCTGGATCTGTGTCGATCCGATTCTCAAGTGCGAGATCCATCAACACTGCACCTGCAATGACAGCATCACGCTGATGCTCGGAAATAGCATATTGGATAGTGCCACTGCTGGCATCTATGATCAGCAAGAGAAGTTCTTCAGCTATTCGCAGCATCGGTCGATTAACTCTTATGTAACCATTTGTTACTATCATGCGGACGATTGAATGTGAGAGAATTAGCATATTCACCGACGCGGAGCAGATTAAAACAGGACCAAGGGAAAGAAAACTTAACTATCCGACTTCAGCCTACGAGTCCGCCCTGGCGAACCACTAAAACCTGTCCCCCGACGTCGTCACCTATTTTCTCAACAACACACACATAGACACACCTGCAAAATTCATTATATTGCATTCTGAAGTGTCACCTTGGGAGAGAAGGTTACCCAATTAAATCAATGTTGTAGGTTTGTTGTCTATTTTAATTTAATCAACATGGAATTTCTCTCGTAGTCTCCAGTGAGTCGAACTGTTGCTCAATTTACCGCTCTCCTTGAACAAATATCGAAAACATCTCATCAAATTTCCTTGATCCCTGAACTAGTGAAAAGATCTGAAATTCCAGTTTCTTCGCTAGGTTCATCGTCGTCTTGAATGAAATTTTCGATTTTGGCATCTAGTATTTTCCACTGAGTTTGACTTCTTTGTGGATTGCCTGTGATTGAAACCAGAGCATTTCTTTGATGAGCTTGAATAGCTTTGCTGTAATCATTTTTATTCAATTTAGCACGAATAATTCTTTGATTTCCTTCATCGGAAATTACTAATTGAACGTTGCCATCAGATTCATCCTGATTCCGTTTCAACTGCCTAACGAATCCCCGAAAGCAGGTAGGTGACTCAGGATTTATCAATTTGAACTGTTCCGCTGCCTCACGTAAATTGACAGCATCACTCTCATTAAAGCTGATTGATGACCAGGCTTCCTGGGCTGGGAAAGTTCTTGCCCAATTCATGCTTATGTCCAGGTTGGAATAGGGAGTAATCAACGAGTCAAGAGCGTTGCATAAATTCCAATTTACCCCTTCAGACATGACTTCAGCAAATGCATTGGAGTCTCCATTTGAATATTTCGCAGAAGCTGCTTTTACGGATTTAAGTGATTTAGCGAAATGGCTTGTCAATTGCCGCTCAATGGGGATATTGTTCGACTCAATTGCCAAACTAAGTTCCTGTTGCGGAGGAGGAGGTGTAATCTTGACCAATAAGGTAACGACGTAACTGCCTTGTTCAGTTTGTCCTAGACGAACTCGTTTCAATAGGTTGGCAGCATCACTATCTGCACGACCATGGTAAACAGGTTGTGGGTTCTTTAAGGAGCGCGCGGCTGCAAGAACCAGATCGCGGATGTCTTTGAACAGCTTAACTCCTCCATCCATCGCAAGAGTGCCGTCATCACCGCTGGGAATTCTAACTCGCACGACATCTTGGTCGACAGAAGACAGGTCTTTATAGATCGCCAGTTCGTGCTTATCAGTCACTTTGGCGAATATTCCAACTAGTCGTGATACGACTGTAGAGTAGTCTCCTAATTCTTTAATTCGCGGAATAACAATTTCTGGCAAATCATTTCCGCTGTAAACGTCTGAATTATCGCCGTAGGTGTCAACCTTACTCCAACCAAGTGTTAGAGCAACCGCCGATAAAGCGGATGGCGAAATTGCGGATAATGCTTCTGTATCTTGAATCGGTAGTTTCATTTTAATTTTCCTCTACGCGATTGGTCCATAAGGTCTCGCAGGCTTTCCACATTGAACCTGTTCTCTCTAGGGATCTTCACCGTAACTCTGTATTTGTTGAATGATTCTTCAAACCCGCGCAAATTCAAATAATACGCACAGTTTCTGATAACCAGTTTTTCGGGTGTGACCGCCAACCATTTATATTCACAATCGGGCAAATCAATGACAACAAGAATTCTAGGTGTCTGTGTAGTTTCTCGAAGTCTGTCGTAGTCTTTTGTTTCGAGCGGCTAGCGAAACAATCCATCTTTTGCTGTTGTTAAATTAGATGTCGCCTTCAATTGCACATCAAGTGACGGCCGCATTGGCTGCCCTGCGCGAATTTGAATATCGATTCCATTTAAATCCATGGATTCAGAAGCGGTTATGTAACCAGCGCCAGCAGCGACTGCCCGAATGTAGACTTCGGAAAAAGCTTCCTTTTGTTTGGAAGAGGTGAGCAGCCTATCGTTCAAAGTATAGATTTATGGATTTAAATTCCTTTGTAAATCGACGCAGATTCAAATGTCAGGTGAATCAAACTTCTTTGCAAACCAGTATTTTCACAAAGAGATATTCTGTAAAACCAATTGACAGAAGTCTTAAGATTCGAATTAAACAAGAATCATTATTGAAGGTGTTGATTATAAAGCCTCAACTGGCGCGAAATGCGGTTCACGTACCGCTAGATAACCAAACGGGACTCAGTCTTGAATCATTGTGACGAGGCGTCAACATGACCATCCAATGGACCAGCTGCTAAATCTCAATGCAAACGGACTGAAGAGAAGTAGATTGATCTCAGATGCAGCTGAATTGGATGACTTTGTTTGCAATTCACCAAAGTCAGAAGAACGGATGAACGATCTGCTAGCCTTGAGCGGTAGGAGATTGAAAATAATTTTCGATCACTTTACGCGCTAGGACTGCAGGTTTGATCCGCCATTTTTCCTTGTTGACGACAACAGCTGCAATCGTGATCTGATCCGACCCCGAATCCCCGTATCCGACAAACCATTCAGTTCGACCTTTCGGATTGGTGCCGCTGAGCGATCCAGTTTTGCCACCCACATCAAGGTTCGCATACTGGCGCTTGAAGAATCCGCGAAACGATTTTCTTGCTGACCCTTTTTTGACTGTTTCACGCATCAGTACGCGCATATCCTGAGCGGATTCCTGATCAATCGCTCTGAACTTTCCAGGGCTGGATTCATAGATCAAGGGACCGTTTGGAATTCGTGCATAATCTACAATTCGAGGTTCAATGATGATTCCGTCATTCACAACAGCCGAAGCCAGCATCACTGCATGGAGTGGACTGATTGTAGTTTGACGTGTGTATCCGGAAGCTGCCTCTGCAATCGACCATTCATCATCGGCATCAATATTTGTCTTGCTGGGCTTTAACGCGACGTCTGTGACGAGAGCCCGATTGAATCCAAATTGATTGGCATATTTTCCTAGTGATTCAGCACCGACGTCAAAAATTCCCAGTCGTCCGAAAACAGTGTTGATGGACAGCGCGAATGCTTTGGTGAGGTTCGCCGAACGAGTCCATTTGTTCTTTTTGTGACGTAGAACATTCGATTTATAGAGCGATGAATTTTTACCGTTGTATTGGAATACGGTTGATGGAGTCGCAATATCCAGATCAAGCGCTGCAGCTGCGGTGATCATTTTGAAAATCGACGCCGCCGGGAAACCGGAATGAACCGACAAATTGTCAAACGGTTCACCATCTCTTATGAAGCTGGACATTGCCAGTATTCGACCCGTTTTCGGATCTGTTACAACAACTGCCGCAAAATCTGGACCGTACTGTTCAAGCAGACCGTCAATGTACCCTTTGAATTCTGAATCAATGGTGTAGTGAAGTGCAGCATCCAGTTTGCTGTCTCCAACCTGCAATTCAACCGAGTTTGGGTAGAGATTGTCTCGAATGCTTGTTTCGATGGAAGCTGAAATTTCATTCACACCTATGCCCCAGTCATGACGGTAAGTGCGGTTTGTTTCCGCTTCAGGCGGGAGGTATAAGAGAAATCCCAAACCGACCGCAAGGCAGACGACCAACTTGACAGCGTGAAAGACAAAATTCCGGAACCAAGATTTCAGCGTTCCATTTCGATTCAGGTCCTGCGGAACTTCGAATTGTTCCGAAAAGCTGCTGGCAGTCGCTGCAGCCGATTCCCCAAAAGGAGCGCCTGTTCCGACTGCATCTTTCTTTGTTGCATCAGATGTGTTCAATCGCCGTCGTCTCTGATCAAGTTGAGCAGGTGGAATTCGACGACCATGTGAAACTCGTTTACGCGAATTAGGTCTATTTTTCATAGGACACTGCGGGAATACGAGACTAAGAGAAGTTAATTTAGGAAGAAAAACCTAATGTTCCTTAATTTTATTATATTTCTCTATTCAAATCAAACAGTGACGGTGAAAGTCCAGGGCTAGTTTTTAGTCAAGCGATCTGCTTGATATGAATTAATTTGCATTCGAAGCTGGACTTTTGTCTTTGATTCGAATATAGTTCAACCGTCAAGAGTTGAACTGAATCGGTGAGAGATGGATTTGTCGGAGCTGGTTATTGAAGCGGTCAAACGCGACGAGGAAGCGGAGTTTTTAGCGCTGATGCGCGAGCATCACTATCTTGGGGCGCCTTACAAGATAGGCGAAAGTGCATTTTATGCTGCAGTTTTGCAAGGCCGATGGGTTGCGTTGAGTTCATTTTATGCCGCGGCGCTGAAAAGCAGGGCTCGAGACGAGTGGCTGGGCTGGCATCGGCGGGATCGCATCGCTCGGCTGCATCTGATCACGAATCAGTCGCGGTTTGTGGTTCTCGAGCCGATTCCGAATTTGGCTTCGCGGACGCTGTCGCTGCTGGCGCGCCAAGTGGTGCGAGACTGGCCGCTTCGATTCGGTCATCCGCTGCTGCTGATGGAGACATTTGTCGATCCGGCGCGTTTCAAAGGCACTTGTTACCGAGCTGCGAATTGGACGCCAATCGGCGAAACGGCTGGATTTCGGCGAAAAAGCGGCGGCTATCGGGGCGGTTCCTCGCCGAAAGTGATGTTCGTGCGGCCGCTTCAAAAAAACGCGCGTCAGCTGCTGGCTGGGGCGCATCTGGATTCTCACTATTACCGAAACGGAGTCTGTCACAAAATGTATGGCGGCGAAGATTACAGAACATTGCTCGATTATTTTTCAGTGATCGAAGATCCGCGCAAAGCGCGCGGTCAGCGCTACCGTCTGGAGACGCTGCTGGCGATCGCGGCGGCAGCGATGCTGAGCGGCGCCCGCGGCTATCAGGAAATCGGCGAGTGGGTGCAGAAGCAGTCGGATGCGGTTCTGAAGTATTTCAAGGTCGGCAAGCGCCGCGGCAAACTGCAGCGTCCCAGCGTCTATTGCATTCGCAATGTGCTGGTGCAGATCGACCCGGAGCAGTTCGATGCCGCGCTTCGCAACTGGTGCATTTCGATTGACGGCACTGACACTGCCATCGCCATTGATGGAAAAACACTGCGCAGTGCGATTGACGAGAACGGGCGCCAGCGGGCACCGCACCCGCATGCCTCTCGGTAAAGAAACTGGAGCATAATTCCACAGAAAAGAACAAATATACCAATGAGATAGAAGGCTGCGTTTCGCCGCTCGAATCAATGCCCGACCTGAAAGGCAAGGTGATTACCGCGGATGCGATGCTGACGCAGCGCAAGATCGCGCGGCAGGTGCTGGACTAAGAGGCCGACTACATGTTCATCCTTAAAGACAACCAGAAAAATCTCAACGAGGCAGTGAGTTATTATTTCACGCAACTGCAGCGCATAAAGCCGCAGGCTGAACCGGACTTTCGCACCCTTACCGGTGATGAGACCGACGCCAGACGAAAGGCGCCGAAGATTCAGCACGGTCGTTCCGAGCTGCGCGGGATCTGGGCAAGCAGTGGAGCTGACGCACGATCTGAACGCCGAATTCGATTTTCCGGGCATTGCGCAGGTGTTCCACATCCGCCGCACCGTGAAGCATTACCGCAAGCGTAAAAGTACAAACAAACCGTTAAAGAGTGCGTTGGCATCACCTCGCTGAGCGCCGATCAGGCCGATGCTCAGACCTTGCTGGGCTACAACCGCGGACACGGGTCGATCGAAACCGTGCATCGCATCCTGGATGACGCCAACAATTGGAACGAGGACCACTGCCGCATCCGCAGCGGGCACGGGCCCGAGAACGTCAGCGCACTTCGTCGCTTTGCGATCGCAGTGATCAGACGATACCGAAAACTGGTCGCGTCGACGATGCGCGAATTGCACGGCAACGCACGTCTGTTGCTTGATTATCTGCGTCTGACCAAGAACACCCGACGACGCGGCGCGGCCTTTTTACAATGAGTTGAAACGGCGCACAGCCGACGCGCCGTCTGCCATCGCAGCCATCACTCCTCCGGCCGGCATCACAGTCGCCGTAACAGGCAGACTGTGTCCGAATCCAAACTATCGCCGGAAAACTCGCTCAGCAACCGATTGAAACCTGCCCTGATTGAATGAAATTCGACGAAAGGCGCGCAAACATACCTCTTGTTTCGATCAGATTTACGCATTGTTCTTAAAACTTAGCGTGCAAAATTGTTCTATGGGTCCAATAAAAATTTGTCGTGTGTGAAAGTCGGCAATTCTGATGTTGACATGTGTTCATTTAAATCTTTGATTTGAGTTCGATGTCGGTTCAGTTCAGGTGAAGTCGGCCGATCCCAGCGGCCGGTGGCGGTTGTCAGGGCTGCAACCGCGGGGTTGCGTAATTCGCGTCGGCAGTGATTCCAGTTGGTGCAGCAGAAGCAGTCGTTCAGCACTGTACTGCATTGGGCCGAAATCCGCGAGAATTTGACTGCAAACCGTACGCCAGCGCTTTAACCATCGCCAGCCGGCGGTTGGTGTGCCGATTCGCACCCGAACTCCGTAAAAAATGATCACAACAGTGTTCACAGCAAACCGCAGCATGAATTTTGCTCATCGCCGCGAGCCGATGAAATCAGCAGCAGGTGGCTTTCCTGCTGCCGAGTCAATCGTGGATGGAGTCGATTTTTGATCACCGGCATCAGTGATGATGGAGACAGAACTGCGGTCGCACATTTTTCTGTGAAAAACGTTTGACATTCCGCCAAAAAAATAATACGGCCGGCACGCGTTCTGTATGGCAGCCGTCAGCGATGAAGCGGACGAACGCCAGATGGTGAGTCTGCCGGTCGCCGGCTTTTGAATCTCCTCCTGGCTGCTCCTTCTTCATTACAGGATCAAACCACATGCCATCTGCAAATGCACCTTCAATCGCGGCGATGAAACAATTGGGTGCACTGAAGCGCCAAAATTGCTCCATGCGGCTGCAGGACTGGTCAGACCCGGAACCGCGTGGAATTTCAATTGAAATATTTTCTCCGGTTTCTCAAATTGGCAACGGTTTGCAATCAGACAAAATCCGCCCGTGGCAGCGACTTTCAACCAACGAGACAGATTCAAACAACTTTTCGAATCTGCAGGTAATTTCTGGTCGCATTTAAGAATTCGCACAAAATCATCAACTTCAGTTTCCTTCTTGGGACTGTCTCCAAATCCAGTTGGTTCAGAATTGCGTTCAAGCGGTAAAATCAGGTTCACCATGAGTGAACGCATACACCTGAACTTCATTGAAAGTCGACTGAAAATACGCCAGCTTGTTGTTTTCAACGCAGTGCTTGAACAAAACTCGTTCTTGAAAGCGGCCGAACAGTTAAATGTCACACAGCCAGCCGTTACCCGCACTATTCGCGAAATGGAACGAATGTTCAGCACCAGTCTTTTTGATAGAAACAATCGAGGGGTTACACCTACGGTTTTTGGTGCAACACTGGGTGTTCGGGTAAAGCAGATACTCGCCGAACTCAGGTATTCGGTGGACGAACTGAATTCAATCAAAAATGCCGAGGAAGGTCATGTCATCGTAGGCACTTTGATTTCTGCTTCTGCTGAACTGCTGCCAGCAGCGGTTGCCGCACTGAAAAGAGACCATCCGAGAGTCGTAGTTACGGTAAAGGAAGGGACCAATGATTTGCTGCTGCCTGCCCTCGCCAATGGAGAAATTGATATTGTCTTAGGCCGAATCCCTGACAGTTCGAGCTATTTTGAAGTTGACCATTGTCCGCTCTATTGCGAACCATTTCGCATTCTCGTAAGCAGCAGCCATCCACTGGCATCGGAAAGTACTGTTAAATTTGAAAGACTCCGCGATCAGCAGTGTATCGTTCCCGTCAGCGAATCTCCAGTAAGCCACAGAGTGAAATCGTTGTTTGAAGACTCTGGCCTTAAATTACCGGAGCGTATCGTTGAATCTCTATCGGTGGGAACGAATCTCGGTTTGCTTCGAACCTTGGACGCCATCGTTCTATTGCCGGCTTCTGTCGCGCGGTACTACGCAGCAATGGGAGAATTCAAGGTTTTGCCAGTGTCTGATCTGGGGAATTTTGGTGATGTTGGCTATTCAGTGTCAACAACCAGAAAACTGAATCCATCAGCGGAAAAACTGGTGAGTTACGTTAGGGAAGCTGCCTCCAAAATCGCGTCAAATTAGAGGCTGCATCCGCAAATCACAATAGCAGTTTACCAAATCATAAGCCTTGATATAACATTTATGTTTATTTATAGAAAAAAATATTATTTTATTTATATCAGATCAATCAATAAAATGAGGTTATTCAGTACGCAGAAATGACCTCGTGAATCAAATCTCACACACAATGAACTTCGTTGGAGGCAAGTTTGTCGACACGGGCGTTTATTTTCCAAATCTCAATCCAAGAAACCGTCAACACATTGCGGACGTGTGTGAGGCAGACGAGTCATTGGTAGACTGCGCAGTTTCATCTGCCCGCACAGCATTGTCGGGTATTTGGGCTGAAACTACAGTTAAAGACCGCCAGGAACTGCTTCATAAAGTTGCCAATGCCATAGAAGCTCATTTCGATGAATTCGTTGCTGCAGAAATCGCGGATACGGGGAAACCGCTGGACCAGGTCAAATCACTGGACATTCCACGTGGTGCGGCGAATTTTCGCTTGTTTGCCGACCTTGCCGCACAAAGACACGACGCGTGCTTTTATACGGAATTGAACTCCGGTGAACGGGCGGTAAACCTTACGAATACCAAGCCGGTTGGAGTGGTCGCAATAATTTCACCCTGGAATCTGCCGATGCTGCTGACCACATGGAAGCTCGCTCCAGCGTTAGCATGTGGCAATGCGGTCGTGGTCAAACCCTCCGAGGAAACACCGTCAACAGCAACTTTGCTGGCGGATGTCATGCAGGAAGCCGGCATTCCGGACGGTGTCTACAACGTCGTTCATGGCTTCGGATCCGATTCAGCAGGAGAATTCCTGTCAAAAAATCCCGGGATAGATGCAATTACGTTCACTGGTGAATCCAAGACTGGCAGCGACATTATGAAGTCAGCTGCCGCTGGCGTAAAAAACATTTCATTTGAACTTGGCGGCAAGAATGCTGCAATCGTTTTTTCTGACGCAGATTTCAATCGAGCCGTAAACGGCACCGTTGAATCTTCGTTTATGAACAGTGGCCAGATTTGCCTGAGCACCGAGAGAGTCTACGTAGAAAGAAAAATTTACGATGAATTTGTTTCTGCCCTGGCGAAGAAAGCAGAGAAACTGCAAATTGGAGGTGAAACCGGATTGGGTCCCTTGATTTCAGAGAGCCATCGAATCAAAGTTCTGGCTTACTACCGGCTGGTTGATGAGGAAGGTGGGAAATTCGCAGCCGGCGGTGGGGTTCCAAAATTTCAGGATGAACGAGACAGCGGTTTTTACATCGAACCGAGCGTTGCTGTCGGACTTGACCAGAGTGCAAGATGCATGCAGGAGGAAATATTTGGCCCAATCTGTTGCGTTGCGCCATTTGATACGGAAGATGAAGCGGTCGCTCTGGCGAATGATTCGGAGTATGGTCTGGCATCTGTTGTCTGGACCCGTGATCTTGACCGAGCACATCGAGTATCGGCCAGAGTTCGGGCGGGCATTATCTGGGTGAATACCTGGTATCTGCGTGACTTGCGCACCCCATTTGGTGGAATCGGCAAATCAGGCATCGGCAGAGAAGGTGGACAGTATTCTTTGGATTTTTATTCAGAAACATCCAATATTTGCATTAAAGGAGATTGATTCAGATGACGGTCTGATTCGCGCTGCCGCTGATTTGACAAGCAATGCCCCATGACGCACGAGAATCCAAATTTACCTGTGGTTGGGAAAATCCCAGCGAGTCAGCACCAGAATCTGGTTTGGTTATGGCAAGCTGACATGCATGTTCAATTGGCGGGCGAACAGGTCCGCGCCAGTGACACCAAAGACAAGTTCGATTGTATTGGTCCTGTCGGATTTTCTGCAGGAGTGGCTGGATGAGCGCTCTCAGAAAAAATGAAGGAGTAGTGCCGGGCATGGCAGAGCCTCGGGGAAGTTATCCTCATTTCCGTCGTGCAGGAAATTTCATCTACGTATCCGGAACCAGCTCCAGACTGCCAGATGGAACATTTGTTGGCGCCAGCGTTGATGAGAATGGTGATCTGAGTCTTGATATGCGAAGACAGGTGCAAGCGGTAATTGAAAATATTGAAGAAATTCTGAAAGCTGCAGGAGCGCGCCTTAGTGATGTGGTTGACTTGAGCGTGTTTCTGACAAGCATGGATGACTTTGATCAATTCAATGAGGTCTACAGCCAGTTTTTCGACTGCTCCGGACCTGCCCGCACGACTGTTGCCGTGCGCCAGCTGCCTCACCCCCACCTGCTTATTGAAATCAAGGCAGTTGCGTACAAGGAAAACTGACTGCTCGATGAAAAAGAGGATATGACATGCCTTCAAAATACGAACTGAAACCGTTTAACTTTCAGCAATGGCTTGACCAAAACAAGGAACAGCTCAAACCGCCCGTTGGCAACATCCAGATTTGGGAAGATGGAGACCTGATGGTTACGGTCGTCGGGGGTCCAAATCAAAGGACGGACTTTCACGATGACCCAGTCGAAGAATTTTTTTATCAGCTGCAGGGGGACATGGTCCTGCGAGTAATGGAGCACGAAGGGGAGCCGTACAAGGATATTGTCATACGCGAAGGCGATGTATTCTTTTTGCCGCCGCATGTAAGACATTCTCCGCAAAGGCCGGTTGCAGGGAGCATCGGGCTTGTCATTGAACCGAAACGCATGCCGGAGGAATTGGACGCGTTCGAATGGTATTGCATGGAATGCCATTACAGAGTTCATCGAGTTGAAGTTCAGCTTCAGAGCATCGTTAAAGATCTTCCCCCATTATTCAGCCAATTCCACGATAGTGTGGAAAATAGAACATGCAGCAGCTGCGGCGCCATGCATCCGGGCAGAGACCTGCCAGAGAGATGGAGGATTAATCTGGAATCATGAAGGAATCGCGCCCAGCAATGTTCACTGTCGACATCCACTCCCATTTTTTCCCTAAGCTGAGTCGCAGCCAAGGAAAACTTCTGGATAGCAATCATGGCCCATGGCTGGAGATTCGCAAAAATGGGAAAGGAATGATTATGACTGGAGCCAGTGAGTTCCGCCCCGTTTACGATGCCTGTTGGAATGCGGAAAGAAGAATAGAAGAGATGGACCGCTGCGGCGTCGATGTTCAGGTTGTTTGCGCAACTCCACTGCTTTTCGGATATTCAAAACCGCCGAAAATTGCGCATGACTGGGCAGAAATGATCAACGACATGGCAGTTGATCTGTGTTCTGAGAATTCCAGCAGATTGAAACCAATGGCGCAGGTGCCGCTGCAGGATGTAGATTTGGCCAGCAGGTTGGTGACAAAAGCTAAGGCAGACGGACATGTCGGTGTGCAAATCGGCAACCACGTAGGCGATCACGATTTGGATCATCCACATCTTATTGAGTTCCTGCAGCACTGTGCCCGCGAAGACATGCCGATTTTAGTTCATCCATGGGATATGCTGGGAAACGAAAGAATGAATGGCTACATGCTTAAGTGGCTGGTCGCAATGCCAGCAGAAACGCAGCTTTCAATTCTGTCTCTGATACTTTCTGGAGCGTTCGAACAGCTTCCCATGAACTTAAAAATCTGTTTCGCTCATGGAGGCGGATCTTTTGCCTACCTGCTTGGTCGAGTCGACAATGCTTGGGAGCATAGAGATATTGTTCGAAAGGACTGCCCCAATGTTCCATCCAGTTACATCGATCGTTTTTACGTCGACTCCGCTGTTTTCAGTCTGGAAGCGCTTCGGCTCCTGACTGATGTCATGGGAGATCGCCGGATTATGCTCGGCACCGATTACCCTTTCCCCTTGGGAGAAAAAGAAATGTCTTCACTTTTGCGGTCGCATCCGGAATTCAATGAATCACAAAAACTGCGGATGCTGGGACTCAATGCAAGTGAATTTTTCTCAATTGACTTCCATTAACCACCTCGATAGGAGGATTATCATGTTTCGCAAATTACAAAAATTCATGGCGCTCACTTTGACTCTGCTGCTTGCAGCAGGTGCCAACACTATGGTTCAGGCTCGCGATTTTCGCTTGGGTCTGATTACGCCACCACCACATGTCTGGACAAAGGCTGCGATTGCCTTTGGAGAAGAACTGTCGCAGGAGACCGATGGCGCGCATACCGTCGCAGTATTTCCATCCCGGCAGCTCGGCAACGAAGCACAAATGATGCAACTGCTGCAGACTGGAGGGTTGGACATGGCTTTTCTGACTATGGCAGAGGTATCCAATCGGATTCCTCAGTTTGGAGCATTCTATGCACCGTATCTGGCTGCTGACGTAAATCAGGCTGGCGCCCTGTTGCGAAGTAAAGTGGCTGAAAACATGTTAGCGCTGCTGCCGGAGAGAGCTGGGGTGGTTGGAATTGGATACGGTATGGCAGGCATGCGGCAGATTGCATCCCGCGATGCTGTCGGTTCTACCGCTGATCTAGCAGGCAAAAAGCTCAGAATAACTCCCTTTGAGCCAATTAAAGACTTTTATAACGAAGTCGGAGCGGCCGCTACGCCCATGCCGCTGCCCTCTGTTTACGATGCTTTGGCAAATGGTCAGGTGGACGCCATCGATATGGATTTGGAACTGATTTGGAAATTGAAATATCACGAGCACAGCAGTGACGTGCTGGTAACCAATCACATGATGTTTCCAATGATCGGGCTTGTCTCCGCACAAGTCTGGAACAGTCTTGCTGAATCAGACCAAGACGTAATAGGGAAGCTGATGGCCAAGCACTTGGACTCCGTCATTGATACCTATATTGAGCTGGAACCGTCATTTCTGGAAGAAGTGAAAAAGACGGACGTCAACGTCAGAATGTTGGATGCTTCGTTCTTCGGGGAAGCAGCACAAGGTTGGACCGAAATTTGGGCCGACAAATCAGAAGGAGCGCTGGCAGAGCTCAAAACAGCGCTGGAATAGACACTGGGATTAAAATATCGCAGTCTATGATTCCAAAATTAAGTTTGATTTGATGATTGCGGTTTCTAACTTTGTCATAAAGGTTGAAAAGAAATTCGTCGCATTTCTTGCTCTTGTCATAACATTGCTGGCATTGCTCAATGTTGTGACGAGAGCGTTCGACAAAGCACTTTTCTGGGTTGATGAACTGCTTATCTATACGATGGTGTGGATGGTGCTCATCGGGTCGTCTGTGATGGTGCGGGAAAAAACCGGAATTGCCACCACTTTTTTTATCGAACTGCTCGGACGTCGCCTTCAGATTCTATGTGCCTACATAGTCGATGTTGTCATCTTCGGCTTTGCAGTTGCCTTAACGCTGCTTTGTTGGAATTGGTTTGATTTGCCGGAACTGATACGAGCTGGATTTGACATCCGGCAATTCGCCGCGGCGTCATTCAATTTCATCTATCAAGAACCCACAACTACTCTCGGCATACCGAAATATCTAATTTGGCTCGTCGTGCCTATCGTTGCAGTAACTCTCTTCATACATAGCACCGCGAACCTCATCGAAGCCTTATCAAAAAGCGAGAACAATTGACACGATGACAGTCTGGCTAATTTTCATCGGATTATTGTTCGCAGGTGTGCCGATTGCGCTGGTCCTCGCAGTTTCCGCACTTCTTTATATCGTATTGTCGGGAAACTACATACTGTTGCTATCCTACCCGCAGCAATTGTTCAGCGGGCTTGAAAACTATGGGCTGCTTGCCATTCCGCTATTCATGCTGACCGGTGAATTGATGAATAAGGGTGGCGTAACCCGACGGCTTGTCGCCATGGCATCAATATTTGCAGGCGGTTTCAAAGGGGGCCTTGCATATGTAAACCTGCTTGCGAACACGATGATGGCTTCGATCATAGGGTCGGCTGCAGCGCAAATTTCAATCATGTCCCAAGTCATGGTGCCGGAAATGGAGAAGCATGGGTATTCAAAGGAATTCGCGGCTGCGACCACCGCCGCTGGAGGACTGCTTTCGCCGATCATTCCCCCTTCCATGCTGTTCGTGATTTATGGCGTGGTCGCCCAAATCGCAATCGGTGACATGTTTATTGCCGGAATCATCCCCGGACTGATGCTGTCGCTCGGTTTCTTTGCGATGATCACTATATTGGGACTGTGGCAGGAATATCCAAGAGGAGAATGGCCTTCTCCAAGCGACGCCATACGTATGACAATCGCGGGACTGCCTGCTTTTCTTATTCCCATAGTGATCATTGGTGGAATCCTTCTCGGCCTTGCATCCCCGACTGAGTCAGCTGCTTTGGCCACGTTCACTGCTTTTTTAGTTGGTAAATTCATCTATAAGGAATTGAACTTAAAGGATTTGCCTGACATCCTTGAGCGCACCGCGATAAACTCAGCGCTTGTGATTTTTCTGATTGCTGCGGCAAATGTTTTTGGCTGGATCATCATTTACGAGCAGGTTCCGCAGTCGATCGCCGGGTGGCTCACCGAATTAACGTCCGATCCGTTGGTTTTCATACTTGTAATCAACCTGATGCTGATCGGGGTTGGAATGATTATCGACGGCATCGCTGCGATGATCATCATCGTTCCAATACTGCTGCCGATTGCTACGATAAATTACGGAATCGACCCCATCGTATTTGGAGTCATCATCTGCTTAAACCTGGTATTAGGGCTGCTGACGCCGCCTGTAGGTGCAGGACTGTTTATTATTTCTGCGATGACGAAGGTTTCGATCGGCAAAATATTTAGAACAATTTCTCCCTTTCTTCTGGTCACCGTCATCGTGCTGTTGATATTGAGTCTGCAACCTGGGCTGATAACGATTCTGCTCGACTAGGAAACCTGGAGTTGAGGGCGGATTTCACGGTCGAATTGATTTATCAGAAACTCCTGTACGTCACCCGCTGATTGAAATCAGCGACTTGCGATGCATTGCAAGAGTCAATTGAAACTGGAATCCCAAAATTAGAACTGCTGAACGAAAGCAAGAAGCCTGCCATCTGAAAATCTGAGTTTCTCGGTCATATTTTTTCGAATTCGCACTGAATATTCCGGCCTTTGGGCCATCCGGATGGCATCGATGACTCGATGGGTTCGAACTCCGTCCTTTACGGCGATGGGTCGATTTTCTCTTGCATAAGCCCGTATGAAATTAAGCGCTTTCTGAGCATCGACTTCGATACTTATGACAAAATCGTCATCACAGGGAGACGCAAACCAAGTGGAATTGTCGTCCTTTTGCTCTATTCGTTCCCATTTGGAATATGAAACAGCGAGCAGACCGCGCAGACAATCAACCGCGTTTTCGATTAATTTCCGTTCAATGTCCGCTAAACGGGCTCCTTGAGGATAGGGGGTGTTCTTACGCGCAAGGATGGCTCCGGCGTCAATCTGTTCGCTCACCTCGTGCAGCGTGACACCAGTTTGAGTCTCAGCGTTTCTGATCTGCCAAAAAATAGGATTCGAACCTCTATATTTGGGAAGTAATGAAGGGTGAATGTTGATGCACGCATGATGAGCGAGACTAGCGACCTCCAAGGGCAAACGTCTTGGATAACAGGACAGGAGAAAAATATCGCTCTCCAGTGAAGCTTCAGGCGTAGAAGAAAAATCGCGAGGGTCTGAGAAACAATGGAACGGGATGTTGTTTCCATTGCAGACTTCTAAAATCGAAGATGGATTGGAACGATGAATTTCCACCTGTGTCTGCTGGAATGTTTCAGAGGACGGTCCAAACCCATCCAAGACTACGCTTTGAACTCGAATATTTTGCTGGAGCAGCTGCCTCAGCGTGTATTCAGTGAAGCGGCTCCAGCCTCCAAAGAGGACAATTCCGTGAGCTCTGTCCATGATGTTGAATTAGTGATGTGTCAAAAAATTGCGCGGAAGACCACCGCAGTTGCTGTGTTCGCCGAAAAGCAAAGCATTCGTAATTTTTGAATGGTACCCAAAGCCGGGAAGTGCATCGCCAACTTCGCTGCCGCGTTCTCTCTTCATGCCCTGTTGAGGAACGAATCTTTAAAGTGCAAGCTGGCGAATTTTCGTTCGACGGTCATTCTAAGTGCGAAACTCGTCAGCGTCGATTTCAATTGACGCTGAACTCAAGAAATCTTGCGCGGGTCCTTGCTCAACAGATTGACCGACATCAGAAAAGCGGACGCAATCGGACGCGGCGCAGGCAATTCACTTCTGTCAGGTGAACTGAATCATCTTTCCTTCAGGTCGTGCTGGATGATCTTAGAATATGGTCGATGCTTTCAGATCCTCCAATTTCACAGGCCTGTCCTAATTTAGAAATGGCACCTTCATTCCCTTAACGACGGCGGGACGTGCCGAGACCGCATTAAACCATCGGCGTACGTTTGGATAAGTCGCCAAATCAATCTGCTGCCATTCATAACGCGCCGCCCAGGGGAAAATTGCCATATCTGCAATCGAGTATTCGCCGGCTACATACTCCGACGCTTCCAAACGCCTGTTCAGCACGCCATAAGCATGATCTGCCAAACCATCAAACCGTTTGATTCCGTACTCCACTTTGACTTTCGCAAGCTTCTTGAAGTGGTGAAGCTGCCCTAAAATTGGTCCGAATCCACCCATTTGCCACATCAGCCACTGCAGAGTAATGCTGCGGCCTTCAGCGCTGCGGCCGAAGAACTGGTTCGTCTTTTCAGCAAGATAGACTAAGATGGCTCCTGACTCGAAGATCGAGTGCGCCTCCCCGTCCACACCGCAAGGGTCAACGATGGCTGGAATTTTGTTGCTTGGACTGATGGCAATGAAGTTTGGATCAAACTGTTCATTTTTCATCAGGTTCACTGGATGAACTTCGTACTCGAGTCCCATCTCTTCGAGTGCGATGGAGATTTTCCGACCATTGGGCGTGCCCCAGGTGTACAGCTGAATTCTTGAATTCGACATGGATGAAGGTTCTCTCGCTGGGGATTATTCTTTTACAAAAAGCTTTCTAGGATAGTCGGCGAGCAATTCCGGGCCATCCTTTTTGATAATTAAACTTTCGGTGATTTCAAAACCCCAGTCATCACCCCAGAGTGCGGTCATGAAATGAAACGTCATATTTTCTTTAAGGACCGTCTTGTCGCCCGGCCGCAGGCTGATCGTACGCTCACCCCAGTCCGGCGGGTAACTCAAGCCTATCGGGTAGCCTGACCGGCCATCTTTATCGATTCCGTACTTTTTCAGTACATTATTAAAAGCAAGCACAATGTCTTCTGCCAGATTTCCCTCTTTCGCTTTGGCCAATCCTGCTTCCATGCCTTCCTGCACTGCTTTTTCCGCATGCAGGAATTTTGCCGGCGGTTTTCCCAGATAAATGGTTCGGCAAAGCGGGCAGTGATAACGGCGGTGGCATCCTGCAATTTCGAAAAACGTTCCTTCGTCTGACTGAAGCGGCAGATCATTCCATGTCAGATGAGCGGCGGATGCGTCCGCACCTGATGGCGCCATCGGAACAATTGCAGGATAATCGCCGCCATGACCGTCCGCACCGATGATCGCAGTTCGATAGATTTCCGCGATCAGATCATTTTTTCGCATGCCAGGTTCAATTAGTTCGTAAACTTTCTTGTGCATTTCTTCTACGATTCGGCCGGCTCGTTTCATGTAGATGATTTCCTGTTCTGACTTCACGGCGCGCTGCCAGTTCACGAGCGTATTGGCGTCAACAAAAGATGCGTCGGGCAGCCCTTTCTGCAGAGAGAACAATGTTGCTGCAGAAAAGTAATAGTTGTCCAATTCAACCCCAATTATCAGCCGACCCCAGCCACGGTCGGCAATGATCGATGCCAATAGATCCATTGCATGACGCTCCGGCGTCATCACGTAGTGATCCGGATAGGACAGCACGTCTTTCTCGGGCATGAACACGGTTCGAAGAGCGCCTTTTGCATCCATCGCTCTGCCATACCAGATTGGTCCGTCCGAAAGAGTCAATAAAACGCATTGAGGAGTGTAAAACGACCATCCATCATAGCCTGTCAGCCAGGCCATATTCGATGGGTCGACGATGATCAGCAGTTCAACACCTGTGGCTTCCATCGAAGCGCGCGTTTTTTGGATGCGCTGCTGATATTCTTCAATCGTGAAATTTAAGGTCATAGATTTTTGATTTCCTCGCTCCGCGCAGAATTAATGATTCACTTTTTGCAATCGCATCAAGCCTTCAAATTTTCCCCCGTCGCTGGTAATGTACAACCAGCCATCGGGCCCGACACCGACTCCCGCAGGCCTCGCCCAACGCCTGCCTTTTTCGTCTTGGAAGCCTGTGACCAAGGATTCTACAGCAACTGCTTCTCCATGCTTGAATCGAACCATCACCACCGCTGGAGCGCGACGGGTTTCCTTGTCGCCGGTGAAGTGTCCGTCGGGCTGAGTCGCCCACGATCCATGCAGAGCAACGACAGCATTATGTTCGAAGGTTTCGTCCATCGCACCAGTCGGAACGAAGGCGACTCCAAGCGGTGCGTTGCGAGAAGGAAAAGTTGCCACAGGCAGCTGCACTTCTTCCTTTGGAAACGGCGGGTCGGCTTTCATGCATGGGTCCCGCCGGATTTTCCGTCCGTCGTACTGAAACCACGGCATGCCGTGAAACGAACTGGGAGTTAATTTTGAAAAATATTCCGGTGGATTTTCGAATCCTAGATGATCCGGGCCATTATTGCTTGCATACATCATCCCTGTCGTCGGGTGCCAGTCAAAACCGACTGGATTGCGAAGGCCTGAAGCGAAAGGAACGAGTCTGGCTCGACTGGCAGATTCGTCGAGCACCAGGACCCCGCCTCTGCGATCATGGAAATCAAAATCATTCGAAATCATCTGATGGCTGCAATTCCCGCTGATTCCCAAGCTGACGTAGACCTTTCGGTCAGGACCCACTCCAACCGTTCTTGAACTGTGTCCGAACCCACCAGGAAGCCTGGCCACGCGCTCAAGCTGCTTTTTGGGAATGTGATTGGTACTTGGGTCATAAGGCGCTTTGTACAGTCCAGCGGTGGTTGCGATGAACATTTCATTTTCACGAATGGCCACGCTGTGCGGGTAATCGTTGAATCTGATATAGGTTTGTGCAATGGCATAGGGCGGTCTCAGCAGGTATACGCGTCTGGGCGAACCGACAAACATTTCGCCTGCCGGAGCAAATTCAATCATTCTGGGCCGGCTCAATTTCGCGTCCAGAAGCTGCAGCTCATATCCCTGTGGAACCTGAACTGATACCTTTCCGAATTTCGGATGACTCAGTTCCTGCGTCTGCAGTTTGATTTCTGATTCAGCAGAACTGCTGGAAATCAGAACAAGGAACGCCGAGAAAGCGCAAACCACCCATTGAACCAAACGCACAGTCATGACAGCAGCAGATCCTTCGCTCGATTGATTTGACTTGCCAGCCAGGAAGAACCACCGCGGTCGGGGTGATTTTTCTGCATCAGAGTTCGATGAGCTTCAATAATTTCTTCGCGTGTCGCCCCGGCTTCCAGTCCTAAAATTTGAAGGGCTTCTTCCCGCGTCATTTTTTCAGATGAAGCGCCAGGAGAGGAGTCCTGCTGATGCTGCCGAACGTATTCGTCCCATTCGTCGCCGCGCATGCGATCAAGATAAGTTTCAAGTACGGACGCAGACTGTCGATCTCTCCGTCTGCAGAGTTCGTAAAGATCAACGAGCTCGTAAAATTCAAGATCTTCGAGCGCTCGCCCCTTTGACGGGCCGGCGAGCACGGTTCCCGAGATCGCGCCTGTATCATGATTTAAAGTCATTTGCAGATACTTGGTTTTGACGTCTGACGTCTGTCCGGGTTTGGCGCCTTGAGTCGGGCCCTGCCACGACTTGAACATCTGATAGGCGCTTTGCATCATGATGACTCGCTGAATCCACGGCACCGCCATCGCCAGTATCGCGAACAGTGCGTGCAGCTTTCCGGTAAGAATGAGAGCGAGCAGCACGCCTGCTCCGCCGTACAGAGCGGTCAGTTTCAAAAGTTTTGCGCGGTCTTGTGGACTTGATTTTCCCAGTTTTCCGGCGAACCACATGATTCCCACCAATACAACCAAGAGCAGAAAGATGCGTGGGAACATGTTTATTTTCGCTTGATCTGATGTGTCAGCTGAGCTACGACTCCGCGCCGTCTGCTGCCAAAATGCTCCAATGCTGTGCGTCCGCCTGCTGCATAAACCGCAACTGCTGCGAGCAGGTCCTTGAGCTGCTGCGCGCTAGAGGCATCAAAAGAACAGTAGGCTCCGCCGCTCAGTGAGGCAATTTCACGAAACGCTTTCGCTGCGATTGGATTGAATCCTTCATGAAACACGAATGCCGGCACGCCATTAATGCCAAGCTGCCCGGCTTTGTCAGATAGAACATCAATGTTTTCTTCCACCGCATCTCCGACGAAGATCAGAGCATTGACGCGCTGTTTCTTTGTTTCCTTGATGGCGTGATTCAACAATCGACCGATCTGCGTGAGTCCGCCTGCACATCGAGTCCGACTCATCATTCGCTGCAGCTCGCCTGCGTTGCTCACCCATCTGCTTGCGTAGAGTTCGCGAAATCCTCGATAAAAACAAAGTTGAACGTCCAGTCCGCCATGCACGGACGTGGCTGCGAACATTTCCGATTGAATGTGGCAGGCCTGATCCCACATTGGTTCACGACTGGCGGTGGCATCCATTCCAAAAATTAAACGCCCGCGTCGCCCGCCTGCCACCGGTTTTGGGGTCATTTTGACTCTGCTCAAAAATCGATCAATTTCGTTGGCCGTCGAACGAGTCAGCTGCTTGTCGTCTGATTTTGGCATGTTGTGACGGTCGCGTCAGTTGGTTTTATATTCGTTCAGTTTTCTGATGATGGATTCACAGAAGCGAGAATTCTGTCAACTATTTCATAAACATTGATAGAAACCCCTTTCGTGGAAGCGATTTTCTGCAGTCTCTGAAGCATCGCTGCCTGTCGTTCTTCCGTATGTCTTCCAATATCAGAGAACGCTTCCACGAGCTGCGCAGAGGCTTGAGGTATGAATCTGTCGACTTTGAGAACATATTTCATAAGCAGATCGTACCCGTTCCCGTTTTTTGCATGAAAACAGTAAGGATTTGCATGACAGAACGCTCCAATCAAGGAGTAAATTCGATTGGGGACCTGGAGCGTGAACGCCTGGTGATTGGTTAGAGCCTGCACTTTGTCAATGGTATCACTTCTGGCAGAGGTGGCTTGAATTCGGAACCATTTGTCAATCACTCCAGATTCATGATGCCAGTCGGAATAAAAGGTCCGAAGTACGGATTCTTTCACAGGGCTGTTCGAATTTACGATGCAGGTCAGTGCGGCCGCACGGTCCGTCATGTTCGCGCCGCCTGCAAATTGATTCAAGGCAATTTCATGCACGGTGGGAGTATCCAGCGCAATCAGATAGCTCAGGCACAGATTGCGGAGACTTCGTCTGCCGATCGCTTCCTGGGAGCCGCCCCACTCACCGGTGAGCTGGTCATAGAGCTGCAAGAACTGTTCGTAAAATTTCAAAGCAATTTCGCGAACGATCAATCCCCTCGCTCTGTTGATGGCGGTCGGTGCAACGATATCCATGGTTTGACCGATCGAAATTTCAGAGGGGATTTCCAGCACCAATGCAGTGAACGCAGGGTCGTCAGCCGCTTTCGACAGAACTGATTCAAAAGCGTCCAGGTACTCCCTCTGCAGCGACAGGGTACGCTTGTTCTGAAGAGCCGACACCAGACGATAAACCTGTCGTTTTGATGCCCGCTGGCAGGCATCCCAGAGGCAGTAAGGATCGTCCTCATGCGCCATCGCGAAATACACTTCGTCCTGTGCATCCTGATCGTGAATGATGACAGGGGCGCTGAATCCCCTCAAAATGGAAGGAACTGGTTCTGATGGAATCTCCATGAACTCGAACGACTGCTTGGATTCAGTCAGCTCGAGCAGCAATTCGGTCCGGACGAATTTCTGCTCTTCGCTTAATTTAAGCGGGAGCCGTTTGCCATTGTGCCCCAGCAGCGCCATCTGAATGGGAATGTGCATGGGCTGCCATTCGAACTGTTCCGAGTGATTCGAGGGGCCTTGCTGGAAGGTCAGCGTGTATGTCTGAAGGTCAGCGTCGTACCGTCTTTGGACGGATACGCGTGGGGTTCCAGCGGTGCTGTACCATCGTCTGAACTGTTCTAAATTCAACCCGCCTGCCTTTTCGATGCAGCGAATAAAATCTTGGACAGTCGCAGCCTTGCCGTCAAACTGATCAAAATACAGATCCGTCGCTGCTCGGTACCTTTGAGCGCCCAGCAGCAGGTACAGCATGCGAATGAGCTCAGCGCCTTTGTTGTAGACTGTGATCGTATAAAAGTTGTCAATCGTCAAATAGGAAGCCGGTTGAACTGGATGGCTGGTTGGTCCTGCGTCTTCTCGGAACTGGTGCAGTTTCACCATGTGCGTGTCCTTGATCCTTTGCACTGCAGCGGAGCCCATATCCGCACTGAACTGCTGATCTCGGAAGATGGTGAAGCCTTCTTTCAGACTCAGCTGAAACCAATCTCTTAAAGTAACCCGATTCCCCGACCAATTATGAAAATATTCGTGAGCGATCACGCTTTCGACGGCATTGAAATCCTGATCGGTTGCCGTGTCGGGTTTTGCATAGACGTATTTTGAGTTAAAGATGTTCAAGCCCTTGTTTTCCATCGCGCCCATGCAGAAACGGTCTACGGCAACGATCATATAGCGACTCAGGTCGTACTCTCTGCCGTATTTTTCTTCATCCCAGTGCATTGCCCGTTTCAGGCATTCCATGGCATGGACGCAGGCGTCCAGGTGATCATTTGATTCCGTGTAAAACTTAAGAGCTACGGATTTGCCGGAAGTGGTGATGAACTGATCTTCCAGCACAGTCAGCCGACCGGCGACAAGCGCGAACAAGTATGTTGGTTTTGGATGAGGATCATGCCAGACTGCAAAGTGCTTGGCATCTGAAATGGCGCCGGACTCCACTAATTCACCATTGGACAGCAGGACCGGAAATTTCTGTTTGGATGCAATGATTTTAACAGTGTATTGACTCAGTATGTCAGGACGGTCTGGGAAATAGGTGATGTTTCGAAATCCTTCGGCTTCACACTGAGTGCAGAGAATATTTCCGGATGTATACAGACCAGTCAATGAAGCGTTTTTGGACGGGTTGATTCTGTTGCGGATGCTGAGGCTGAATGCTGCCGGTGGGTTTTCAATGGTGAGGCTTTCTGGATCCGCCTGGTACTGAACAGGCGCATCATTCAAATAAATCGATATCAGCGCCAGATTGTTTCCATTCAGCACAAATGGCTGATCGTTGCCATGTTCTGTTCGTCTGACCGCCAGGGTTGACTGAACAATGGATTCAGTGCGGTCCAGCTCAAACGTCAGATGGACCTTGTCCACTGTGTATGGGGGCGGCTGATAGTCGCCTAAATACGTCCTTGGGATGTGGGATGCGGATTGGTACGTCATATGCGATGGCTGCCAGGATAGGAAGGGGAGCGGTTACCAGTTTGCGTGCCAGTCTCTTAAAAATTTGACAATCCAATTTTCCATCGTTTTCCCGTATTGATTTTCATCTTGATATTGGCGTTCAGCTGAGTGCGCACCGCTACGATTCATCATGAGACTGCTGGCAGCAAGCCAGCTGCTCATTACCTTTCTTGACACTTCCGGATGAAACTGAAAGCCGTACACGTTGGAACGATAGCGAAATGCCTGATTTGGGAAATCGTCCCCCCGTGCGAGAAGCTCACAGTTCTCGGGCAGGCTGAATCCTTCTTGGTGCCACTGATAGAAATGGGCGTCCGAGTCTAAAAATCCGTCTGCATCCGTTGTCGGTCTGACTTTACGAAATCCGATTTCAACGAGTCTGTCGTCACGCGGTGAAACTTCTGCACCCAAGGACTTCGCGATGAGCTGCGCACCCAGACAGATTCCAAGCGCTGGGCGGCCGGAATTCAACCAGTTTGTGATCCATTCGATTTCTTCGGCGATGTAAGGTCTTTCGTCTGCATCGTTGGCGCTCTGGATGCCGCCATAAATCACCAAAGCGTCGCAGTCTTCGGCATCGGGCGGCAGTGGAATCCCATTCGCCGGGTTCACGTGCACCTGCTCAACATCGTTGGCATTAAGAAATTTCGCGACATGGTCATCGCGCTTTTCTTTCATGTGACGAAGAATGACGGCTTTTTTTGTCATGACAGATGATTATCTACGAACAATGAAATGGTTTGATGCTCAAGCAGAAAATTTCAAAGCGTCATACGATTGAGATCAGCAATATCACAAATAGAACCACTGCACCTAGCGGCAGCAGCACGCCTTTCCAGTCTTTTTCAGCTTTTTGGCTGTCTTCCTGAATTTTCTTAAGGCCTGGTACAAACAAAAATATGACTATGACCGCGACTGCACCAAGTGCGATCATTTCCCAAGTTGATAAACCGCCGTCCAAAATTTGCCTCTAGTTAATATGGTTCAGTCTCGATAGGTTTGATGTTACATAAGTCCTTTTTAACAGAAAACCAACATATATTCTCTCCAAATTCTGTTGAGACCAGACAGAAATCAGAATGATCAAGAAATGATCAAAAAAGAGTTTTACGCTTTCAAATTACTCGTTTCATTATATTCACTCGAATTAGAGCGTCAGTTTATGTCATGGACTATGTCGGCCTATGTATCGGCCCCGCAGATACTGCAGTCGCTGAAAATGAATGATGCAATCCATCTGCAGCAAAAAAGATACAGCGCTCATGACTGCTGACCATTCAAGCAGCTCTCCGCGCTATATGGTAAGACAGATGAAGACTGCAGGTGATGGGTTTTCTGGAATGCTGACAGGAAACCGAATCGACTGCAGTGCCGTTTTGAGACAGCCGGGTCCGGCAGGATTCAGGAGCGGCTGCAGCGCAGGTCCGAAATCGAGAGCAATGGTGTCTTTTGCGCGGCGAGTCGCAATGTGACGGGATAAGTGACATAGGGGTGTTGGGGCCGTAAAGAGGCTGTGAAAGTATTCTCATTTTCGTAGAATTCTGAATCAGAACAAATATTAATATCAATTAAATCAATGAGATAAATATTCATAATCCACTAATTTAAACTAATTTGGCAATACTTTCACAGTCTCTAAAGCATTGCGGTCGGCTTTACCGATGGCACCACCGCAAGGCCATCATCACAATTCACCGTGCACCGCTTCGCTCACGGGGCGTAATGCACCTGAATCGATATCAAGCGCATTGTGAGCTCCGCAAATTGGAAATTTATTGGCTTCTATGGTAAATTGCAATGAACATTTTCAACAACGTCGCCATCTAACTTACATCACCAAGGAAAAATTACAATTGTGATTTCATTGGCAAAGTCGGTGAACATGAAGTGAAGGAGAACAAAATTAAAAAGGATTCAATATTGTGGTAAAGATTCCATTGGCCCGATATCGGCTGCGATTCCGGCTGCTGGATTCGACCTCCCAGGAACAGGCAAGAGCTCTGCAGACACATTACTTGGGATCGGCCTGGCGCGGCATGTTGGGAATGAATCTGAAGAAAACCGTATGCGTAACCCGATATCCGGTCTGTGACAATTGCCCTCTGCTGTATTCATGTCCATATCCGCAAATTTTTGAACACAGGCCTCCTCTAACCTCAGATAAACTGAAACGATATACGCATGCTCCAAATCCTTACGTACTGGAACCAAGCAATTCAGATTTCGACCACAGCGGCCATTCAATCAGGCTGGGGCTGGTTTTAATCGGCAAAGCAAATCAATATCTGCCATACATCGTTTATTCTTTTGATCGAATTGCGCGGCACGGATTGACCAACAAGAGAATCAAACTGGAGCTGATCGATGTTCAATCAGAGCCATTGCATACTCAAGACCGTTCATCTTCAAGCAAGTGGGAAGTCATATACGAACCAGGTCAGCCTTTGGTCTCCAAATCTCCAGAGAGTCCCATGCCGCCCCAGGGAACAGAAATTGTAAAAGTGCAACAAATAACGCCACTTCGCCTGAAAGTAAAAGGCGATTTGGTCGTTGCTGAGGAATTCAGTTTTCGGACATTTTTTGGCCATCTGCTTCGACGCCTGTCGCTGCTCTCTTATTTTTTCAGCGACACGCCTCTCGAAGTTGATTTCAAAGAACTGATAGAACGATCCAAAGCGGTCCGAATCCATAACCAAAATCTCAGATGGATGGACTGGACGCGTCACTCCTCTCGGCAAAAAACCTATCTTAAAATGGGAGGACTGATCGGTTCATTCGAACTGCTGGGTCAGGAATTTCAGCCGTTTTTGCCGTATCTGTGGGCGGGGCAGTGGACACATTTCGGAAAAGGCTGCACCATGGGACTAGGACGCTACTTGCTTCAGCCAGTCGATCAGTCTGTCACTGAAAACAATCACTTCACCGACTGGAATTCTCCTCTGCCTTTATAGTTGGAATTAAAGCAGGTTGAGAATCAGTGTGTAAAACGAAGACAACTCAAAAGTCGCCTATCGGTTCGAATGCAACGAATCCAAGTGACTATCCACGGAGAGTTCTGCTTGTAACAACCGGACTTTCGCCGCAGGTCGTCACTGAGTCTCTATATGCACTCGCAGTACGAAATAAACAAAAATTCTTACCAACGGAAATTCATCTGATCACAACGAAAATTGGCGCTGAACGAGCGTGTTCGTTTCTGCTTGGAGACCAAGGGTGGCTGCCGCGATTCTGTCATGACTATAAAATATCAGGAATTCAGTTTGATCTGAATTTCATTCGGCCGTTGCTTGGAGCCGACGGCCAGCCTTTAGATGACATTCAAACTCCTGTCGACAATCAGCTGGCAGCTGACCAGATCACCAACTGCGTTCGCCAGTTGACCGCCGATCCTGATTCTGCGATTCACGCCTCCATCGCCGGCGGACGCAAGTCCATGGGTTTGTTTCTAGGATATGCACTTTCATTTTTTGGGCGGCCTCAGGACCGATTGAGTCACGTTCTGGTATCACCGCCTTATGAGTCCAATCCAAATTTCTTTTATCCGCCTCCAAAAGATTATTTCATCCAAAACTCCCGTTCAGGTCATCAACGCATAAATGCAGCAGAAGCGGAAGTAAATCTTGCAGAAATCAAGTTTGTCAGGCTCAGAAATGAGATTCCAGCGCACGTGCTGGAAAACGCGGCCGTCTTTGACAGTGTCGTTGACATTGCACAGCAAGTGATGAAGCCGGCAGAATTAATCATTGATTTGGAAGCGCAAAAAATCCAAGCATCGGGCAAAGCGATTAAAGCTTCGCCGGTAAATTTAGCTTTCTTTGCATGGCTGGCTCGAAACCAAAAAGCTGGAGGTTCCTGGGTAATCTGTCCCGTTGAAGAAGTGCGGGAACGAGAGCATGCAGACTCTTTCTTGAACGAATACCAGCGCATTAAGAGCAATGCAGCGAATTACATGCGTACGGTTAAGCGATTGGAAGGTGGGATGACACGCACGTTCTTTTCTCAGACGAAATCGAAATTGAATCGGCAGCTGCGGGAAAAACTGCCGAATGAATCCATGCGCCCATATCTCATTGAGCGCAGGAGAGATGGGAACATTTGGCGTCATGGATTCAATGTCGCCAGCGAAAACATTCACTTTGAAAAAATCAATTCGCTGTGAAGGCAGATTGTTCTAATGTCTCAGCTCAGATGCATTTAAGACTCTACATGGAACTTTGATCATTTGATTGACATTATTAAATCAATTGGAGTATTCTCAGGAAAACATTCAGCATGAAACTCGATTAAGGAACGCTCTATTGAATCAGCGTCCGCTAAAGACAATCTCAGCACCCTTCGTTTATCCGGTTTCAGCGCACGACAGTACCCGATGGGCGTTCCCGTGACTGTAAGGATTTCGCTGCAGACTGCAGGAATCCGCACCGCATGGGAGGACGGTTGAAAATAATTTTCCAGCAATTCGGATCAAACGATTGGCCGTCCGGTAGAAGCGGACATCTTACGGCGAGAGCTCAAGTGCGGCAACAGTCAGTCGAAATTGGCTTGAGAATCAGTTCCAAAGATCTCTCGGTACGGTTGGAATTTGGAATGTAATCGAATTGTCCGTGACAGCCGATCATTAAGGAGAAATGTAATTTAGCATAGAGCTGCCTCTCATATCGCTTAGGCGAAGATCCGATTCGCTATCGTACGTTCTTCCTGATCAACGGTTTGCGTATAAATCACTGTCGAATTGGTTGAACTGTTCCCGAGCCAGCGTACGACCAGGTGCAGCGGCGCTCCGGACTGTACTGCAGCTACACCAAAGCCATGTCGCAAGCCTTTCGGCGATGCCTGGGGCCATGGATGCCTGCGTCGTCGAGGATTCGTTAAGTATGCCGCCACGCTGTAGTACGAGAAAAGTTCCACAGGCGCTCATCAGGCTGCCGTCTGAACTGACGTCGTCGCAAAGCGTGCGCGAGATCAAGATGTTCAATCAATATTGCTGGTACGGGTACTGTACTCCATTGTCCGCGTGTCTTTTTTTAAGGTCTCGAAACTCACGAGATGTTGATCGAGATCAACATTCCCGACAGTGAGAGCGAGCGCCTCTGAGACGCGGCAGCCCGAGTACAGCAGGGATTCTGCGAGCGTACGCGACGCAGCATCCTGACGTGGCGCGCATGCGAGGAAGTCCTTGCGCTCGGTAGTATTGATGAATTTTCGACTCCCGCGACGATCATATAAGAATGATGAAGTTGGCAGAGGCACAATCGAAAATCAAGCGCAATCCTGCGTAATTGCAATCAGAAATCTCATAGGGGATATTCGATGTGAAACATTATAGCTATATTGTTTCACTCTTGGTGAAAACCACTACGATTTAGGCGAGAATCAAGGGAATAACTGCGTACTAAGCTGTTGTTTATGAAACAGAACAGTGCCGTTTTGTTTAACAAGAATCCAGAGATTCCAATTTCAGATTCGCCTTTTCAGCATTTTGCAATCTATGCTGAATTGTGCAATAATGAAAGTACATTGAAATTGCCGGTGTAATCGCTTTTTGAACACTGGGCGCTTCCTAGGGGAGCGTAAGTATGACAGTGATTTCCGTTTGAAGCGGGAATGTTCTGTCGAAAGGTCCGGCCCTGATGTGGACGGATTCAGGCGGTAAAGTCCTAATGGATTGTTGCCGAGAAAAAACCGCGGTAACAGGCGGTTTTCAGCAGCGGTGAAAGCCGCATAAACCCTTCCGGGGAATTGTTTCCCTGGAAAGGGTGTGATTCCTCCGGAGCAACTCCTAGTAGGAGGGAAAATAATGAGCAATGATGCTAGGTATGTAACTCGAGAAGATCTGGCCTACGCAGAGCGTGTCGCCACGCTTGAAGTGATGGCAGCTGACTTCAAAGAGTTCAGCAAAAGCGCTGAAAAGCGCTACGAGCGACATCAAAGGTTCAATATTAGATTGATCGTTGGCGTTCTGTTAGTGGTTGCAGCTGCTTTTTTCACGGCAGCTCTCAACACCTTTGAAGTTAGCACAAGTTTGGCTAACTTGACAGTCAAAGTTGGCAACATTGAACGTGATGTCGCAGGCCTGAAGACCGATGTCGCATTTTTGAAAGAGAACGCGGTGTTGAAGTCGGATACTGCGTTCATCAAGCAGCAGGTGTATGAAGTCTTGGATGAAACCGGACTGCTCCGACTTGTTGAAACTGCTCCCCAGACCCACGAGGGTAGCTTAGAGGAGTAAAAGCAAACGAATCCTTCGTTGGCTCTTTACAACCCACGCTGGGAGAAGCGGGCGCGGTGAGCGGAACCTGATTCGAACCGAATATATTTCGGTAGTGGTCATGCGCGCGTAACCTTCGAGGCGGTAACACCCCAAGTAGAAATGCATGACTTACCCGAGGGACCGCAACCTTGGGAAATGAAGCCGCTTGTCGGGGTAAGGCTGCAGCTTATGAAACCCGACAAAGCCAACCCTAGGACGCAAACACCGGGACACTATCTAGGTCGCGGCAATGGATAGTGCAGTCAAAAGCTGAGACTGGAGTGAACTTGTGAACCCAGGAGCTGGCAGGGATAGCAGCCTGCTTTATCTTGCCTCTTCAGGCAAACAAAGTTAGAGTTCAAAGGAGCAGTTGATTTTGCCATTGGGCGAAAAAATCCGCAGGAGCACTCGTCCCTTTTTGCTTATTTTCGTGCGTTTCTCAATGTAATCGATTGTCTTTTTCAGTGCTTCCATTTTGAACCCTCCTGCAGCAAGTTTCGTGCGTGACTTTCATTTTGAATTCAATAATTTCAGTAATTTACTGAATGTTCGTACGATTTTCGTAAGGATGAGTCGTCGATTCAGTCGAATTTTTCTTGGATATTGAGTTCGTCGTGAACTCTGCTAGACAACACGATTGGAGCTCGGGCTGTACCGGTCGGAAATTCAAACTCGACTTCTGAGTTTGACCAATGGTTCGGCAACGAAGCGAAGTTGACTTGAGTGCTGGCATTTCGTTGGTGGCGGAAATTGCTCTTCAGCTTGCCGATTGGTTTGTGGTTGTTTACGTTCGGCATCGCTGATCGGCTTTCTGATTTCCTTAGGTCGTCAATTGACGAAATTAACGGTTACGATCATCATAGTGTCAAAATTAATTCGCATTTTATTCATCAGAAGTGTCGTATGTTAATCAAGCAATTTGCTGTGATTTCTGCTGATTGTATCAATGTGTCCTGCTGACGGCACCCGGCAACATCGCATGCATGTTGCGCCCGGAGCTGTCGCAGATCAATGAGTCTGGATTCCTGACCCCGGAAATTCCGCTGTCTCGCAGTTCATCACATCTTAGTTTCCAAAATGGCAACTGAGTTTTCAGCATTGGCCAATTTTCTTGCGAGCATGGATATCTTCACCGCATTTGACGTACCTGAAATACCGCGGAAAATTCAAACAAAAGAACAGAACTCAACATTACCTTCAAGCGGGTATTTTCAGACTGTAAACGGGCTATAATAAATCCAGCCTTAATTTCAATTTATTTCAACGAGTTACATAACGACTAGAAGAACGAAGAGTCACTCGGGTCAGAGTGACGCGGTACAAAAGTTGCATTGGCGTAGTTTCGATATGTCCGACTGAGACATGAAATTTCCGGGAATATTTTGGAGAGCGTGCGAGGCTTCTGAAATATTGTTGTTGATGCCCGACAGTTCTTATGTCTGCCAGAATTATTCATAGATTTGGAAAGGAGAAAATTTCGGGCGTCTGGAAAGATTGCCGACATGTTTCCGCTTCAGCCCGCATTTCTTGCCCAGCTTGCGCGAATGAGGCAAGAACCCCTGGGGCGGCTGTCTGAGTGAGATGCCGGAGAGTGGCAACGTTGCCAACCCACAGATGCTAAAAATTGTAATTATCATTGCAGTTGAAATGAGATTGCAGCCTCATGCGTTTTCAGTCGTTTTCTTTAGTTCTGGTTGCGAGGCAGTTAAGTACAGGAGTTAAAAAGTTGGGGCAAAGGACATGGTAATGAATCAAAACTGTCAAATCGCTCTTGCAGGGCTTCTCAGCGGTATTGGAGATTTTGCTGAGCGTGCTGTTTGGAGGCCGCAAGAACGCGAATCTTACGCTGAGTTGGCGCTGGAAGAAATTCTTCAGTACCTGCCATCATCGTCTATCACAGAAGGCGACCAGGCTGCTGAAGAAGCAGCTAATACTGCTTTAGCAAGATTGGTTCTAAGTCAGGAAAATTCGGATGTTCTGCTTCACTGGATCGTCAATGCTGCGAGGAAGGCAGCTTATGGACAATCGCATGACCGAACTTCAGCGTCGGATTTGCATGAAACTTCGCAACGGACGACGATTCTGAGTCCATATACGACGCGGCTCTGCTGTCTGTTCGAACAAATTGATTCGGCTGAAGGCAATTCGGACAAGAAAGAACCAAAAACTTTACGGTATCGGTATTCCCTAAGTCCCTACAACCTAGCGAGCATGTTTCCAGTCGACGCCAAATCAACCGAATCGAATAGTGAATTCATGGGGCATAGGCAATACGTTGATCTTTGGAATAGCTTTAAAAGTTCATGCGAATTAATCCCAGAATCACACCAAGAAATTCTTCCACTATGGTTAGACAGCTTCAATTCATTGCTGATGACCTTTGCTCATGCAGTTCCTTCAAAGTCAAACAGCGGGATTCACGCCAAAACTTCCCTTTATGACCATTCTCGCGTTGTCGCAGCGCTCACAGTCGCACTTTGGAATTTTCATAAGAGCCGTCAAAGTAACGAAGAGGCAGAAATTCGCACTCTCAAACAAGGCGCTGACTGGAACGAAGACAAGTTCTTATTCATTCAAGGCGATCTTTCCGGAATTCAGAATTTCATTTTTACAACCGGTGGCAAATCAACCAAATACGCGGCCAAACTTCTGCGGGGCCGTTCCTTTTATGTGAGCCTTCTTTCAGAATGCGCTGCGCTTCGAATTCTGGAAGAATTGGATCTGCCGCCGACGAGTCAGGTATTGAACGCAGCAGGAAAATTTACAATCGTCGCTCCGAATTCCGAAGCGACAGTTTCAAAATTATTGGCATTGCGAAAGGTATTTGATGAATGGTTTCTCAAGTTCACTTATGGTCAGACGGGCATTGGCATCGCTTGGACGGCAGCTTCGTGCGCTGATCTGGAGAAAGGTGAAGGTGACGATAGCTCATTCAGGAAACTGCTGAGAAAACTCTTTGGTGAATTAGACGAAACGAAATTTCAAAAATTCAATCTTTGCGGAGAAAATTCTCCCGACCCGATTATCAATCCGGATTACCTGAGCGCCTATCGCAAGTATGGACTTTGCGAAATCGATGGCCATCTGCCCGCGGATCATCGTCCAGGACGCGGCAATTCATCCGACCCAAAGATCAGCTTAAGTCAATTGGCGGAAGATCATTTAAGGATCGGAGAAATTATCGTACGAAAACAAGGAGTCAGCCGAATTTATATTTCTAAGCGAAAACTGCGAAGTTCAAATCTGGAGCATTTGAATTTAGATCTGTTTGGCTTCTGGGCAGCGTTTGCAAAAACAGAAATAAATGCAGATTTATCGAGTGAAATTCTAGACAAAGAGGAGCTGTTGCGAGTATGGGATTTTTCTTTGCCGTCAGACTCGGCCAAATCACTTTTCAATGGTTTTGCAAGACGAAATGTGAATGGATGGGTTCCAAGCGATGACAACGGAGTAAAAGATTTCGAGTCGATTGCGGACGCAAGCGAAGGCATTAAGGCACTGATGACCCTGAAAGGAGATGTAGATAATCTTGGAGCGATATTTCAACAGAGTCTGAAGTTTTGCAGTCTGACGGACTGGACTGCTCTGTCGCGTCAGATAGACGCCTTTTTTACCGTATACCTGCCCTCTCTGTGTCAAGCTCGATATGAAAATTCATACACGGTATTTGCCGGCGGCGACGACTTCATGTTAATTGGACCATGGGCCCAACAAATGAGGCTCGCTGATCGAATGAGGAAGGAATTTGCCCGGTATGTAGCGAGTAATTCAGCCATCAGCTATTCCGCGGGCCTGGCCATGACAAAGCCAAATATTCCTATTCAATTTTTGGCATCACTGTCCGAGGAAGCTGTGGAAATGTCGAAAAGCCATGAAACTGAAGATTCTGAAAAGAATGCGGTGACCTGCTTTGGTCAAACGGTCGACTGGAATTCCTATTCCGCGATGCTGCAGTCTCAAGAGCGCCTTCAGCAGCTTGCAGCTGAAGGAAATTTGAGCACATCGTATTTCTACGGTTTGCTTCAGTTCGCGGAAATGGAAGAACGTTTAAATTCTGATGCCGCTCACAAGTCGATTAGAAACGCGTTATGGCGCTCGCAATTCTACTATCGCACATCTCGACTTCTAGAACAGAATGTTAAGCAGCCATCTGAGCGAGACAAAATTCTGAACAGACTTGTTGAAGAATTCATTGAAAAAGGAATTAGAAAATATCAGGGCAATTACAAAATCGCATTGCACCATCACTTATATCGATTGCGAAACAAGGAGTGAAAAGATATGCCACAAAAACCTAATATTTCATCTTTGTTGAAAGACATTCAGCTGAATATGGATAGTCTGGATCCGAAAATCTTTGACGAGACGGCGAAAAAAGCAGCAGAAATTGTTGGAGAACATAAAGGTAAGAAAAACAAACCTACGCAAATTCGTAAATTCTATGACGAGCTCCTTCGGCTTGAACAAGTGGTTTCGAGAGATGATCCTCATTCGACCGATGCCACTAATTCCCTTGCGACCCAACTTCCGATGATCCGAATGCTCAATGCGAAGGCAGCGTATGCAGAGGGTCGCGATCTAGTTGATACGGATTTTGTTTTATTGCTCCGCCACTGTCTCAAGCAGATTGATCCAAATCAGCCAAAATCATTGAGAAACTGCTGCCTGTTTTTTGAATCATTTTTAGGGTTTTATAAATTGATTCGTCCATCCGATTAACAATGGAGGAATTTTCCATGCATCTGAAAGCAGTAAGAAAAATTACATGCACTATTGAGCTTGTCACCGGACTTCATATCGGCACCGGGAGCGCAGCAATGCGCATTGGAGGGACTGACAACCCTGTAATCAAAAATCCAACAAACAATTATCCCTATATACCGGGCTCCAGCATCAAAGGAAAAATGCGGAGTCTTCTGGAATGGTACATCGGAATTGTAGATGAAACTAAAGGCGAACCAGTAAGTTTCAACACTTTAAATTTAAAGTCACTTGATGCGGATAAAAAAGAACAGGTACGTGACATTTTGAAGTTGTTCGGCAGTTCACAAGCTGGAGAAGCAGCTGATGACGTGATGTCGGAGATAGGTCCCTCCCGACTCTCGTTTTGGGACTGTCCACTCAAAGGAGACTGGATTGATCAAATGAACAAAAAAGAGCTTCCTTTAACGGAAATCAAAATGGAAAACACCATTGATCGCATTACCGGGGTCGCACAAAATCCAAGAAGCACTGAAAGAGTGCCAGCGGGAGCGCTGTTTGAATTCAATTTGACTGTGCGATGTCATGCCGGTGACGATGATCGTCTGATGGAACAGGTTTTCAAAGGACTGCGACTGATTGAATTGACTGGACTGGGCGGGTCGGGTTCACGCGGTTATGGAAAAGTTAAATTTACAGATTTAAAGTTGGATGATGAGTGCAGACAATCTGAATACGACAAAATCGATTTCCGTGGAACATAATAGACACAGAGATTCTTTGACTGGCAGAACAAGATGGAAAATTTGACTGTCCAAATTGAACCGAAATCTGCATTTGGCACGCCAATGAAAGGCGACACCCTTTTTGGACAGCTGTGTTGGACGGTTCGAGCAAGGCATGGGGATCGTCGGCTGCAGAATCTCTTAGATGGGTACGACAGAAATCATCCATTTATCTGTGTTTCAGATGCATTCAGTTCTGGATTTCTTCCGCGGCCTAAAATTCCGACTAAATTTATTTTTTCTAATGTAACAGCGGCAGATCGCAAAAACTTAAAGGTGAAGAATCTATTGCCGATCGAGAAATTTGATTCTCATGTTTGCGACTGGCATCGACATCTCGTAGAAAAATCCGCAGATGTTCAACAAATGGATTCTAATCGAAAAGATCGTTGCACTCGGATACGGACTCACAATTCCATTGACCGTCGGTCCAATACGACAGGCAGTGAAGGTTTTGCACCTTACTCAACGTCTGAAGACTGGTATTTAGATGGGACGAAATGGGACATTCATTTCATATTTGACCCCGAAAGAATCAGCAGGGAGGAAATTCTAGGACTGATGCATGACATCGGACAATTTGGATTTGGACGGGATGCTACGAATGGCATGGGGCGTTTTCAGGTCAACGGCGATGCATCTTCCATTCACTTTCCAAGAGAACAAAAAAACTCTGATTCCTGGCTGACGCTTGCTCCAACAGCTCCACAGAACATCGGAATTGACCCGCAGCGAAGTTGGTATCAGCCTTTCGTCAGGTTTGGACGACATGGCAACGTAGGCGCTATCGGAAGATTCCTAAAGAAACCTCTTCTGCTTGCTGACACAGGCGCAGTGCTTACACCTATCGAAGGTTATGAATCCAAGCTGTTCATCGGTCAGGGTCTTGGAGGAAAATATTTGCCAATTTCGGATTTCATGGCAGAAACCGTACATCAAGGATATGCGCCGGTTTTGGGCATCAATCTTTCAGCAAAGGATTCCAGCCTGTCAGAGACTGAAAAATGAGCTTAGAATTCTTGTCCCGTTGGCGGATGGACATTTCAACACTTTCGCCGATTCACATCGGCACAGGCGAAGAAATTGATCCATTCAGTTATATTGTTGATAACAATATACTTTATGAATTTTCACAACGGAATTTTCTCAAAGATCTTTCTAAAGAAGAAAGAGCTAATCTCCTAAGAATTTCGGACCGAAATCTTAGTGCGTTACAGAATTTCTTTGGAAAGCATAGCAATAAGGCTATCGCAAATGCCGTGCGTATCTCAAGAGTGCCAAGTGAATTTGCTTCTTTGTACAAAAGCAGTCTGGGGAAGGCAGCCTCATCCGATTCAAATGAAATCAATCAGTTGGTGATCAACCGCATGCAAGCAGATGCGGCAAAGGGAAATCCCATTTGCCCCGGCAGCAGCTTGAAGGGATCCATTCGTACCGCCCTGCTGGAATCAGAGAGACAAAAGAAAAAAATTGGTGAATGGTACAGGGGTAAAAATTTCGATTTGCAAAAAAGACTTTTTGGCAACCGAACGATTCAAGACGATCCAATGCGACAGATAAGTGTGACAGATGCCGTTTGGACAGATGAAATGGAAAAACGTCAATTTGCCATCGGTTCCAACGTTGTTTTTGCAGTCAATCGAAAAAAGAAAAGAGAAGGGAAAGTCGATGGAGGTCCACAACGAGTTCTTGAAGTGGTCGACGCTATGAATATGCATGCGTTTGCTGCCGAAATTTCAATATTTCAACCTACCAACGCCAGAACGCCGAAGTGGCAGATAAAAGAGATTTCGGATGCTTGCAACAAATTCTATGGAGAGAAATTTGAAAGTGAATTGAAGAAATTACATGAGTGTAAATATGTCGACGAAGAATGGAAAAAACAAGCGCTTGAGCGTGTTGGACGACTTCCTGCCAACGATGGAAACGCCAAATTTAGCTTTCTGCTTCGAGTAGGATGTCATAGCGGCGCTGAATTTGTGACTCTTAATGAAGTTCGAAAGATCACGATTAAGGGTCAGCGTAGACCAGGCCCCACTGCTACGACTTGGTGGCTGGCGTCAAGTCGCAGGAAAGCGGTCCGTGGCATGAAGCCTTTCGGATGGATGATTGTCGAATGCACTCCCTTGGACTCAAATGAAGACTTTATTCTTGCTGTTGAACCAAAACTTCCATCGGATTCGAAAACAAAAACCGACTGGGTGCATCAGGCAACCAAAAAAATTGAAAAGTGCCGTAAATCTTTGGAAAACATTCCACCAGAAGTGCCAGAACCTCCCAAGTCTTCTGAGCCTTTGCCGCCTGAGAAAGAAAAATTAAAACAATTCGAAGAATTACTCGATCGTACTAGTGAGTACCAATGGAAACAAGGAGGGAGTGAAGTTTCCCAAAAAGCGAACGAAATCCTGAACGACGCTGAGTCTTGGGAGACGAGTTTAAAAACAGAAGCCGTTGATCTGTTAAAACGATATTTTGATATTGCAAAGTTTCCAAAAAGCAAGAAAGGCAGAATTCGACGTGCAAAGTTTCAAAAACTGCAGGATGATATTGCTTGACTGCTTATTTTGTATCCTGACATCCGGCTGCGAGAGATTAGGGCGACAGTATTGATATTCAATTTGACCGTTAATTTGAACATTTGAATGTCTCGAACATTGAAGCGGGCGATGTCGTAATTGGAAATTTACCGATAAACTTTGCAGCCGAAGTTCAAGAGAGGTGCTCGCTATATGCAAATTTCGCTTGATTTGCCTATCTCTCAGAGAGGTAAAGAACTGTCAGTCAGTGATATGAAATCAGCCAATGCGAAACTGCAAGAGTACAAAAAATTTTGAATCCACAATTGATCAATCAAATATATGCATATCTTAATTTCTTTTGTTGGTGCGCCATTTAAAGGCAACAAAACTTACGATGAAGTTGTTTACAGTTTTCCTGATGGCAGTGAAGGGGGAAAAACAAAATTATTTGCGAAGAATTTAATTTCGCGATGCAAGCCTGACCGGGTTGTGTTTCTGGGCACATCCGGAAGCAATTGGGAGTCGGTATTAGAAATTGCGGATTTAGAACAAAAGTCAGAGCTGGAAGCAATGGCAATCATTGACAGCGAGAGGGGGCAAACGTTAGAGAATGCCCTACATGATTACCAGAGATGCCTTTCAGATAAAGTGGACTTTGATTTGCGATTGAAATTAATCCCTTTCCCTGCATACGAACTATCCGAACAGCTGGAAATTCTTCAAGTGATGGCCGAAATTTCTGAAAACTGCACTCAGATGACATTAGATGTCACTCATGGTTCTCGTCTTCTTCCGATGATCGGTATGGTCGCCGCAGTTTATTTAAATTCGATTAGAAACGTCGAACTTCGAGGCTTATGGTACGGTTCCTATGACCGGAGATCAAAAGTTGAAGGTCAGTCCGGCAGGGGAAAAGCTTTCAATGTAGAAGGACTAACAACGCTCTTTGATTGGATACAGGCATTGAGCGCTCACCAATATAGCGGTAATTTTGGAGTATTTGAAGAATTGCTTGAAGGTCCAATTCAAGAACTGAATGAAAATATACGAGTTGACTCCCTGTCGAAAGCCGCCTACAACGAACGGATTACGCGGGACAATAATGCGTATTATGAAATTGCTCAAATTAATGCATTGTTAAGACGCAGAGAATTTAGCGGAATTGCGAGCTTGTTTCAGCCAACCCTTAGGGACCGGCTTGATTGGGCGCGTGACAATAGGCGCTCGGCAAGGCAGGAAAAACTCGCGAGGCACTACTATGAGCATGGTGACTACTTACGAGCGGTAATTTATGCAAAAGAGTCTGTGATTACACGAATCTGTGAAGAGCGTGAAATTGACACGAAAAGATACAGCAATCGACGTGAAGCTACGGAAATATTAGATCTCGAAAATTCATCGAGTTACAGGTTGATAAATGCCATCCGAAACGCGATGGCACATGGAACGGAACCGAATTGCCCAGAGGCAAGAAGATGCCTGCAGAACGAAAATGAATTAAGACAGGTTATTGAGAACTTTCTTGATGAATGGATGATACTGCCAGTTGGTGTGGTTGACCGTTGCCAATAATTTTATTTAGCGACGACTCAATGCCAAGTTGTTACTGAGACCTACCCGAAAAGGTTCAGACGCGTTAATATGATGAAAGATAGGTCATTATCTTCCGATGACTGAAGGATCTATGATTTAGCGTGTAGACAGACTTGGTTACTCACGCGTCAACATGGCTGGCTAACTGCTGAATTCCGCGTAATCTGCGCCATTTTCCCTCCGCATGCCGCTCCTGCCGGAAATCATGCGCGGCATTCGTCGCGACTTGAACTACCTTTGGTGTTACGAAATGCACGGCTTTGACTGCATAATCTGAAATCATTGGCTGTCAAGCGTTTAAACTCACTGCGCCGCTGCGAGTTGCAATGGCATTGACATAGGACAAAAATATTTACAGGTTTTTGTTAAGATGGCAACGGATTGATTTAGCGGGTAAATCGGGGGATGTAAAGAATCTGTACATCGGCACTTCACTTCATCTTGTAGATAAGGCAAAATAAGGGTAAGGAATTATTTTGTCTGGAGATCGGCGGTGGATGAGCGGCATCAGGAATTTGAAGTCAACGACGTTTTTCGGTCATCGTTTCACCTGCAGGCAGTTGGCTGAGATTCAACAGACAGTTTCGCTGTTTCGGAGTTTGAGCCGGACTGAGTTGGTACAGATGATCAGTGAGCAATTAGGCTGGCGCACGTCAAAGTGTGACAATCGCTACCAGTCAGTGCTGCTGGATCGATTCGAACAATTGGATGTTTTGCAGTTGCCGCCAAAGCGAACGCGTCTTGGGCGCGGCAACAGCAGGCCGCTGGCGTTGACGGCGCGCACTGGAGGCTGTGAAAGCATTTTAAATTTTGTAAGATTCCTAATTCGATAATATGTATTAATTCAATTAAAACAATAGTTATATATCCGATGTCGATGATAATCAGACTGATGTGGCAATTCTTTCACGGCCTCACTGCGCCACAGGCGGAGCTGTTGGACTGGATGCCGCTTTCGCTGCAGCTGGTGGACGCAGCGGATCAGGTGGGGGAGTTCAACGAATGGGTGGAGCGTTATCATTATCTGGGTCATAAGCATCTGATCGGGTCGAACCTGCGCCATTTCATCGTTGACGGGCAGGGTCGGAAACTGGGCTGTTTCTTGTTTCAGTACGCGCTCAAGGCGTTGCCGCGTCGGGATGAATGGAGCGGCTGGGTGCATCAAAAACAACGTTCCAATCGTTCCTATGCGCGCCAATCGAACCGGGCGCGCAGCAAATGGATTCGTAAACGAAATCAACCTCAGGTATCTACGAACCGGTAGCAACAAGTTAAAAAATCAATGAAAATAGTTGATCGAGAGGTATGCACTCTTAAGTTAACGCGTATCTATCGTAATGTTAATGCTATTGCTGCGAGTTGTGCCGACCAAACTATTGCGGGTGTTCTGAATGCGATCATTAAGAGACTGCAGCTGCGTCGGAGCGTTGATTCTATCCAGTTATCGTTGTTGATAGAGGATATTCTCCATCGCGACGTTACGATTGCATAGTGCTATTTCGTCACGACTGAAAAACTCCAAACCAATTATTTCTTCGCCAAAAAGTCAAAAATTCATGTTCGAATTTAGAGCATTGCTGAGCAACAGCACTCTTTTTGAACGTACGAAAAGCACCTCAGACGTGAAGAGGCGTCCGCCTTGAGCGGCACCGCACTCTGCTTGCTAGGACGACAGACTAACGAAGGTGGCCTGCGAGCCAATTCAAAGAAATTAGTCGGTAATTTGATACTCAATCAGAGATTTTCGGAAATGTACGGACTTTCATGGCAACGTTGCGGGAAGCAAGTTGTTCTGAATTTCTAAGATAATATCAATCGAAAGGAATTACTTCTGAAACAATCAATAATTCAAAAATAATTACATGACTCGCCGATTGCTATACATTGCAAGCTACGACATCACACAAAATACCCGACGTAGAAAGGTCCATGCTGCGATCAAGCAGTTCGCAACCGGTGGACAAAAATCTGCGTATGAATGTTATGTGTCAGGCAAAGAACGAAATGATTTATTCCGAATTTGTGTTTCATTGATAGACCAGACTGACGATCGTTTTGCGCTGCTTCCAGTAGAAATGTCATCGGAGCCCATACTTTGTGGAACTGCAGTTCCCCCTACTGACCCCGAATTCTACTACGTTGGCTGAACCCTGATGATTGATCACAAATAATCAAACAATTCCAGTGATTCAATTGGTCGATGGAGTATTAAAGATGTTAACTGTATATGTAGACCGAAAAGATATCGAACTTATTGTGAAAAGTAATTCGCTTCAGTTCAAGTGTCCGACCAAACGTCGAGGTTCCGTACCGCTTGCTCAGATTGATCGACTGATAATTCGTGGAAACGCAAAGTTTTCCACTGGTTTACTAGGAACTCTTGCCAATTACGGAATTGGCGTATTAGTGCTGAGCGGACGAAATAATCGTCATTTAGCTTCTATTGTAGGACGACCACATAAAGATATCCTTCGAAGATTAGGGCAGTTCGAAATTTATAGTAACTCGATTGCAAGATTGTCTTGGTCTCGCAGATTGATAGCATCAAAAATCCAGGCTCAGCTTCGCCTGCTGTCCAAGGCACTCGGTCAACGACCTGATAAACGTAGGGAGTTGACAAAGAGGATCAATGCCTTAAGCGATGCATTGGACAGCGCTTCAAGTTCTACGCAATTGACGACTATTCCACAACTTCTGGGGATTGAAGGGAACGCGGCGCGACAATATTACGCAGGATTATCTTCTCTGTTCGCAGATTCACTAAAATTCAAGAATCGAAATCGACGCCCGCCTCGAGACCCGGTCAATTCCTGCCTGTCACTGGGCTATACATTACTGCATCACGAGGCTGTGCTAGCTTGCTATGGCGCTGGTTTAGATCCTATGCTTGGAATATTTCATTCACCTAAATATGGAAGAGAGTCTTTAGCATGTGATGTCGCTGAGCCGATGCGTCCCCGCATAGACGAGTGGACTTGGAATCAATTTAGATCTAGAACACTGACGGCGAATTGTTTCACGACAGATAAAGGCGCAGTCTATCTCACTAAAACGGGCCGCCAGATATTTTATAAGCAATTCAATCCATTGCAAAAATCAATCTATCGATTGTTGCGCGTTCACATGCTTGCCGTTGTTCGGGAATTCAAACAGAAGCCCAAATCAAAAAGCATCTCGACTTAACAGACAGAATCTGCAACGCAGAAAATTTCATTTGATCGGGTTAGACGGCCATTCACTCAAATTCAACGATCTCCTTTACGTACTGGTTTCTGAAATAATCGATTACATGATGATTGATAATGCTCAATTGTTGTTGAGGAGATTGGGGATGTGCTCAGTTATGATAGTATTGTGTAATTAACAATTCGATATTCTGAATTCAAATCGCATCAATTCTCCCTAATAATGGATATCTCATGCCGTTAAACCGTAGAGTGCCTTGGCTTCTCTGTTACGACATTGCAAATCCAGGCCGATTACGAAAAATTCATAAACTGGCTGTTCGGTTTGCAATTCCGTTACAATATTCGGTATTCTTAACTTGTGCGACACGCTCCGAGATGTTAAATTTCGTGGGACAGCTGGAATCTATCATTGATCCAAGGTATGATGATGTTCGTGGTTACCCGCTGTCAACTCGAATTCAACCACTTGTCTATGGCAAACCTATTTTTCCAGAGGGTATTCTACTTTTGCATTCGTTACAGACTAGTGTAAATCAACTCTTGGAGGGGGAATATTCAAGCTAAGATTAGAGGTGAATCTTGCAGATTTTGAGGTTAGCTTTTTTCAGAACTGGATATTGTACAACCCATTTTGTAAATATTTGTTTTGAAAGGTGTAATATCGAGTTAGAGTTAGAAACTTAGACCTGTTAGAGAAGGGATTGAAACAAAAATTTATTGTGTTATGCCAATTCACCATGTTAGAAACTTAGACCTGTTAGAGAAGGGATTGAAACTATTAATAACCGCGCTATCACCATCCTTTTGTTGTTAGAAACTTAGACCTGTTAGAGAAGGGATTGAAACTGCGTTTTTAGCGCTAGAGTTTATATATGGAGAGTTAGAAACTTAGACCTGTTAGAGAAGGGATTGAAACGGACGCTCTATTGCCTTCATCACTCCGCTTTGATGTTAGAAACTTAGACCTGTTAGAGAAGGGATTGAAACTCATCAGTTTGCACACCAGCCTCCGCGCGAACAGTTAGAAACTTAGACCTGTTAGAGAAGGGATTGAAACTCAGATTGAGGCATGTTTGCATCTGTCCCCAGTTGTTAGAAACTTAGACCTGTTAGAGAAGGGATTGAAACGATGGCATTGATGATTGTTTTCGCAGTCGAAAGCCGTTAGAAACTTAGACCTGTTAGAGAAGGGATTGAAACATCAAAGAGCGTCAAGGTATCGGCGCTTTTTCGCCGTTAGAAACTTAGACCTGTTAGAGAAGGGATTGAAACCTCCTTATGTGGACTTCGTCAGGCAGGTCTCAAGTTAGAAACTTAGACCTGTTAGAGAAGGGATTGAAACGTTTCAGTTTTGTCTATTTTGACACTATTTGGGGTGTTAGAAACTTAGACCTGTTAGAGAAGGGATTGAAGCAGAATGATGCTTCGGGAAGGAACGCAGAAGATCGAAAGAGGCAATTTCAGTTCTTTGTGCAAGTCGTCGAAAGTTCACCTTGCCTTCACTTATAATTCTTAATTTCAATTCTACTTTCCGGACAAAACCGTTCCATATTTTTGAGTAGCATCTCGGCTGGTTTTGATTGTGTTAGTGGTGTTGAAATGAAAAATAAATTTGGATATTTTTATAGTTATAGTTTGATTTGGCCGAGTATGGCAGCTGAGTCATATTTATTACCGCCGGAATACTGCTTTTCACTTGGGATGCATTACATCGCAGTTCAGTAGCCCGGTGGTTTTTTATTGAAGTGAATTCAGGGAGAGATTCATGATTGAAGGCGGGTGGATTCCAGTAACTCTCGGTATTTTGGGCTTAGTCACTGCGTGGATCATTTTTGGTCTCGTCAAGCGCTACCCAGAAGGAGAAGGCGAAGTCGTAGAAATTTCGCGCGCAATACATCACGGAGCCATGGTTTTTATGCGTCGAGAGTACACGATTCTCGCCATTTTTGTGGTGGTGGTCGCGGTTTTGATCGCAATCTCCGAATTAGGTCTCAATACGATGTATGCCTTCCTGCTGGGTGCGCTGTGTTCGGGCAGCGCAGGTTACATTGGCATGTACACCGCAACGAAGGCCAACGTGAGAACAACCACCGCAGCCCACACTTCCGGTGCCTCGCAAGCGCTGACCGTCGCATTCTTCGGCGGTTCAATCATGGGAATGACCGTTGCTGCCATGGGCTTGTTTGGTCTCGGTTTGCTTTATCTGTTTTTTGGTTCTGACCCGCACCATGCGCATGCAATCCATGGTTTCGGGATGGGGGCTTCATCCGTTGCTTTGTTCGCTCGCGTCGGCGGGGGCATCTTCACTAAAAGTGCGGACGTTGGTGCCGACCTGGTCGGTAAAGTGGAAGCTGGAATCCCAGAAGATGATCCGCGCAACCCGGGTGTAATTGCAGACAACGTTGGTGACAATGTCGGAGACGTAGCTGGAATGGGGTCCGACATTTTTGAATCATACTGTGGCGCCATGATCGCAACTATTGCGATTGCAGCAACCTTAAGCGAGTCGAATCTCGGCGCTCAGAACAGTCTGATGTTTCTCCCGCTCGCCCTGTCGTCAGCAGGAATATTGTGTTCTTTGCTCGGTATCATTTTAGTGCGAATTTTCTGCTCAAGATCCGCAGAAGCCGCACTTCGCATTGGCACCGTGGGCGCTTCACTGATTTTTATCGCTGCAGCAGCCGTTGTTGTTGCCTGGGTGGATGTTGATTTCTCGATTCATGGTTGTGTAGTCACAGGTGCTGTGGGCGGCATCGTGATTGGCATGGTGACAGATTACTATACCAGCGGAAAACCCATTCGAAAAATCGCAAAAGGCGGTGAAACGGGTCCCGCAACTGTGATGATCAACGGACTTTCGCTCGGTATGCGGTCCGTCGTCGTTCCTTTGCTGATGCTCGCCTCCATCATTTATTCTGCCAGTGCTCTAGCAGGTCTTTATGGCGTCGGCATTGCAGCCGTCGGCATGCTGGCGACTGTCGGCATGACCATGGCAATTGACGCCTACGGCCCGGTCGCAGATAACGCCGGCGGTATTGCTGAAATGGCTGGTTTGGGAGAAGAAACCCGGAAAATTACAGATTCACTCGACGCAATCGGAAACACCACTGCTGCGGTCGGAAAGGGGTTTGCCATCGGTGCCGCAGCTCTGGCGGCATTGGCCATCATTACGGCTTACATCGAAACTGTCAGCTTAAACAACCCAGGTTTTTCTCTCCATATCAATAATCCTGTGGTGTTGGCGGGAATGTTCTTGGGTGGAATCTTTCCCTTTCTTGTAAGCAGCATGACGATGACTGCTGTGGGTGATGCGGCGTTTGACATGATCAAGGAAATTCGTCGCCAATTTAAGGAAATTCCTGGCTTGCTCGAGGGCAAAGCCAAACCTGATACAGAACGCTGTATTGACATCGCAACGAAGGCCGCGCTGAAGCGAATGGTTCCACCAGGAATTTTAGCGGTAGCAGCGCCGGTTGTGGTTGGGTTTTCACCTCTCGGACCAGAAGCGCTCGGAGGAATGCTAGGCGGTGCGCTGTTAGGCTGTGTGCTGCTGGCGCTGACGATGGCGAACGCTGGAGGGGCCTGGGACAACGCAAAGAAGTATGTTGAAAGCGGGAATTATGGTGGAAAAGGTTCCGAAGTTCACAAAGCCGTTGTGGTTGGTGACACGGTGGGCGATCCTTTTAAAGATACGTCGGGACCGTCCATGAATATTCTGATCAACGTGATGGCGATCGTGAGTTTGGTGATCGCACCCTTGCTTTAAATCATTGCTGCTTACTCATAAGCAGGAATGAATTGAGCGAATCGGCTGCCCGTTTCGATTCGCTTCCCAAAGGAATGAGCAATTGCCGGGCGTACTGAGTTTCACAATAGGCTCGATATTCAATAAATTTTCTGAATTGATCTCTTCAATGAAGGAGTGCGCTACTGGAACCCCAGATTCCTGCTGAACATCTGCAGGAATCAGCTGTATCGAATTCCGGTTGTAACAGCTGCCAAAGCCAACTTGAACGTCCAGCAGACTGCGCGCTTTCTTGAGGTATTGGCCGTTGTCAGTGAGACCGCGCAGCTGATCCAGTTCCAAGACTCCAATTGTCCTTATCTGAGACGAAGGTTTAGTTTATAAGATATTGATAATAATTATTGATCGACCATTGCTACGCTTCAACGAGTTCGGGAGAGGAGCCTCGCAAACGTCTCTGGTCAACCTCATTCAAGGACATGTTGCGTCAGACGGCGGGAGAAATCATTTTCATCCCTGCGCTTAATGCGTCAATTCAAAACCCTGCAAACTATCGGATTTTCGCTCTATGGACAGACTCGTCACCGAATGATCGGATAGTTGGAACAATTTGTTTATTTTGGTTTCGAAACAGCTTGAAACTTTATGCCTGTTCCTCCGGCTTGTTAAGATTTCCCAGGCTTGGATCAGCCCTTAACTGGTCGTTGAAAGTCTGAGCGATCAGGTAGCGATAGAATTTGAGGGCAAGTCGTTCTTCGGTCTCCTCCAGCCAGTGCATGTCAGTTGGCGCCATGACCATTGTTCGGCACGAATCGTCCGCGAGTACCAAGTTTGCATGATCATCCAGCTTGCGGACAGGCCAGATCGCATCACCTGGAATGAATTGACGAAGGCGTGTTCCGGTGTGATCGTAAACGGAAGCGCGGCCTGAAAGCAGAAACTGCAGACCGTCCTGCGATCTATCGGGACCTGTAAGAATCTCGTTGGCGGAGTACTCCCGTGGTATGAGCCAGTGTTCCAGCTCTTCAATCAGTTCCTCGAACTGAATTTGCTGCTCCAGACGAAATTCGATATCGTCAGCCGTGGCGTCAAATAATCGGATCCCGCGCGGATCCGTCTTGGCTGCATCCGCGTTCCACTCTGTAATGATGATGTCCTCACAGCGTTCGAGTCCGAAGTCGGCATCCGGTTCGACATGAATCGTTTTGAAAATCTCCGGCTGCAGGTTTTGTTCCAAGCCCGATCTCAACATATCGGACAAGCCCACTAGAACCAAGTGTGTTTCATCGGCGTGCAACTTCTCCAAGAACTTGGAAAATACTCTGACCGCGGAAAAATCAACGCCTGAGACAGCGGTGAAATCCAGCATCAGACAGGAGGTGGCATCAGTCAGTGAGTTCCTCAGATTCTCAACCAGCGGGACGACGCTGCCGAAGAAGATGTAGCCGCGTAACCGGTAGGCCTGCACGCGGTCACCCTCCGCCCGCAAGATGGCGCGGTCTGGTACCGAGCGAGCCATTTTGCTGTGGCGTTCGCGTGCGGTGAACTGATCTTTGATCGGGTTGACGCGATTGAGCCGTACGGTGAAAAAAACGAGGGTGAGCAGCACTCCAGCGGTTACTCCCTCGATCAGCCCAATGAGATTAATGATGAAAAAGATCAATAGAATGACGCTGTATTCTGACAGCGGAAGTATTTTCCAGCTTTTCACCAAACCTTCATCCACCATGCCAAGGCCGGCAAAGACCAGAATTCCTCCTATAAGCGCCACCGGGATGATTTCCAACAATTCGTCACCGAGGAACAATGCGCAGCCGATGACTGCGGCCGCGACGATGCCGGTCAGCCTGGTGTGTGCTCTGAAGAGCTTGCTGCGGAGCGACGCCGGTACTATCAAGGTAGACACCGTACCTCCACCGAGGCCGCTGACGATGCTTGCCAACCCTGTTGACTTGAATTCTCGGTCCCAGTTCAGATCCTGATTGACGGCAAGTTCGAGTCCCGCGATGTTCATAATGATGCAGATGTAAGCAATCATGATTAACATCAACATGTTGTGAATCTGACCAACTATCGCTGCCCAGTCCACGCGCAGCAAATCGGAAGGCCAAAGAGCCGGCCAGATATTTCCCTCTGAACCGCTGAGAAGAAACCCCGCCGCTCTTGCTTCGTCAACGGATATGTTGAAAAAAACAAGCCCTACGTGGTACGCTGCAACTGCGATCAACATACTCACCGGAAATAACCACGAGTTTCTCCAGCGTTTCACCGCAATATAGATTACAGTCCCGAATACAATGCCCGGAGCCCAATTGATCAGGACGGCTGGATCGAAATTCGCCGCAAGATTTCGCCATTTCAAGTCCACCCCTGAAATTGACATGGCCGCCAAACATACCGCACCGCCAATTCCTGCCACAAATCCGCATGCCACTGAATAGGGAATGAAGCGCAGCAGATTGGCAATCCTGAAATGTCCGATCACCAAGGAGCTGATGCCAGTGGCTGCAGCGCAGATCATAAACGCGACCACCACAGTGACAAACAGTTGCTCACCTTCTGCGTTCATGCTTAATGCGATCAAAGCCATGATGATTACCAGTGCAGGGGAAAGCCCGGCAATGGCTCCGCGATAGCCACTGGTGATGGATATGATGAGGCAGGCTGCAAAGTTCCCGAACAGCACTAGACCAATGCCAAGTGATGAATAATGCGCCAGCTCGCCAGAGAAGATGAAACTGCCAAACGCGATTTGTGCAACCAGCAAACCTAGGCCTGAGGAGAATCCAGTCGCCAACGCGGGAACAATCTTTGAGGATTCGATTTCCACGCGAAATTCAGACAAGATATTCTGAAACAGTAAATTTGCCATCAGAGTCTTGTGAGAGAATATCTCAGGGCACTATAAATCATCATTTTTCCCAAGCTGTCTGAAAAATAATTCGCTGTTACTGTTACAGCTGTCAAACAGCCGCCAAAGTTCTCAAATCAGCATCTGGATCATGTTGCCAAATCTATTGGTAACAGTCGATTAATGTAGCAGTTTTTCAAATTCAGCACTCAGACAGAATCGATTCGAGAACCAAAATTTCATTGTAAAGGATATTTTGGCTAAGTGGCGCGTTCAGGCACTGAATATTTGATTGCTGAGTGTCTGGTCGCAGCTGAATCTTCCACAATGAGCGACCGAGGGGAAAATCTAGAATGCTTGCGATTGTCGGTTGTTTTGGGTTACACCGTTTGTTCGCGGGGCTTCCCTCCTTACATGCGGCGTCGCAAGTCAGCAGATTTGCGATTGCCGTTTTAACACCGCAGGGTCGTCTTCGAAGCGCCGCTGTCTCACACCGCCCGAGCGCCGCTTCGGTGTGATGAGCCCGATGTGCTGTGTAGGGCTGCTCGGTTTCTTTGACCACTCTGATTCGAGGAGGTTTTGTGCCTGCGGTGCGTGATCAGTTGACCGAGACCTTGATGCGACTCACGACGACCGAAGCGCTGGACCGGTTTGGAGACTGGATCATTCAGTGTGAAACTGTCGAGGAACTGTTCGAGCGCATTCGTTCAAGTGCCAACGGAATCACTGGATAGACAAGCCTAAGGGAGCGTTTTCTGTCGATTTGCCAGCCGGCAGACGTCTGTTGTCTTGTTCGTCCAAGACCCATTGGAATCCTCATCAGCAAAAGCGGGATGCACAGCGTCAGTCCGAAGAGTGCTGAGCGATTTGGTCCATGCATGTAACCATAGTCTCGAAAATCGGGCGACAGTGAACTGAAAGCGGATTTGGCGAAGTGGCTGAAAGCGTCGATCAATGATCGGCTGCGAGATCGGATGGAAGGAGTAGAATGATCTGGGGATGCTGGCAAAGAACATCAAAAAATGAGCCGTTGACTACCGTGCTCAAGGTCGTGTTCAAGCTGTTGAGGAAGGTCGGATTCAAGGTTTGGAAAAAGGCAAACGCGATCTGGTGTTCCGGCAGGTCGAGTCGAAGTATGTGCCTGCGGTGCGCGAACAGTTGACCGAGACCTTGATGCGACTCACGACGACCGAAGCGCTGGACCGGTTTGGAGACTGGATCATCCAGTGTGAAACTGCCGAGGAGCTGTTCGAGCGCATTCGTTTAAGTTCCAACGCACTTGGTAAAGATGGGTAGTGATGCTTTGTTGTGTGTGGCGAGAACAGAGTTTGCGATTAAGCTTCTTTGAGGCATGGAGCTCAGTCGGTAAATCATAATGATGCTTTACTCAGGGATGCGCTGCTTCTCAAGCCGCGACTCGCAAGAGTTACGATTGTGAGCTTAATAGCATTTTCTTTGGTGGCAAAGTAAAAAGGGAGACTTAGGAACAACATCGGGCATGCGGTCGGCACATTATCCTCAAAGGTAATTTGGCTTATTGGCATCGTTACGTAAATCTGGAAGAGGCTGGCAGTAGTGATGCAGACGGTCAATTAAAACATTCACCATAAGTTCATGGTGGCTGTATAAATGAATATTTAAGGAATTGGTAACAATAACAGTTAACTTAAGGCGAAACCCAAAATTGGGTCAAAGGTGGAGAGCGCCTGCTGTTTCTCTGGTAGCGACTGCGTAGTCCAGCGAGATTGAACTGATCGCGAATTTACTTGAAACGAACCGGTTTGTGCCCGTCGAATAGTACAGGTCAATTTTGCCAGCTGCCTGACGAGCGTGGTTCGTTGCTGGTGTGGGCGGCTGCAGCCAAAACAATTTCTGCTTCGCCTGCTGAACTGTCAAATTCTAGTGCACACCAAAAGCAGCCTAGCCGCCACCCAATCGCAAAATGATCGCAGACTTCTGTTTGTACCAGCTGCTCAAGGGCATTCGCGTCGGTTCGTTTGCAATTGACGAGGCAATTTCTTGGAAATTCGTAAAATTAGTGATGAAATGAACGATTGTGAGAGATTCAGTCAACTCCAAGAGTGCGTGAATATCTTGCATCGCGCAACTGCCGCGCAATAACAAGCGTATGAAGTATTACAATTGTTCGAATTAATTCAGGAAATTCAATTTAAATTGGTGCAAGAGTCTTTTAGATATGGCAAAGTTGAAAAATGACTGGTACGTCTGCTCGATCGATAAGAATCTATTGAGATCGTTCTCGAAGCGATCTGACAAACCAGCGTTGATTTGGTTTGGCAGCTATTTCCTGTTATTGGCTTTAATGGGAATAGCTGTTGTTTTAACTTGGGGCAGCTGGTGGGCTTGGCTGTTTGCGGTTGCCTATGGCGCGATATGGGGTTGCGCCGCATCCGGATTTCATGAAACCTGCCATAAAACACCGTTTCGCACCCGCTGGATGAATGAGACTGCATTGTGGGTCTTCGGATGGATGGTTCAGATGGAGCCGATTGCTGTAAGGTGGGGACATTTGGGACATCATAGTTTCACTCATTTCAATGAAGGCGATACCGAGTTGTCTGAACCTAATCCCGTGACTTGGGGCCTGCTTTTCAAGGTTGGTTCCGGCCTTGGCGGCACATACTTTTACTCGAAATCGCTGCTGGGACAGGCTTTCGGCTTCATTTCGGAAGAAATGCAGGCGGTCATCCCCTCAAATAAAGTGCCCAAGGCGATCAATAACGCCCGCGTTATGGTGGGTCTCTATGCTTTTGTGATCATCTGGGCGTTGTCAGCGCAATCTTGGCTGCCGATTGTGCTTACATTTGCCGCCAGAATCATTGGTGGTCCCGTGACAGGTCTTTTGCATCTTACGCAGCATACCTGCCTGCAGATGAACGTAATGGACCACCGTTATTCGACGCGCAGCTTTACAGCAGGTCCAATCACCCGTTTCTTCTATTTCAACATGAATTATCACGTGGAGCATCACATGTTCCCAATGGTGCCGTTCTACAATCTGCCACAACTAAATGACGCATTGAAAAATCAGCTGCCTGAACCCTGTAAAGGCCTTGCGGGTGTATTCAGGGAGATTTTCGCTGGTGTGGTCAGGCAGCAGAAAGATCCTGATTATTTTGTCCGCAAAACAGTGCCAGGCCTGCCTGAACAACCTACCGCGGCTAGTCCATCTTAGGGTGATGTCAGGCGCATAGGAGAATTCAGGGATGGCGTAGAGGTCAGCGTTTCTGCGACAGACACGATTGGTGAGGAAAACGTCGTTTGCGTTGGCTGCTTTTCCCATCCTTTCATCGTTCACAGTTCAAGAAAAAGCCTGAATCTGCCGCCGATGATCAACGCCACTGTGCAACAGCATCTCCAAGGCCGCGAGGAATGGCGAAGATAATGGAGTTCATTGCACCATCTAAGCCACATCAATGTTGAATTTGGTTGTTCCTCTCGCTCCAGTGTTCCCAATGCACGTCAATCTCACGACATGCTCATGCAATGTCAAGGGCAGGGGATTCAGTTTGTCAATCTTCAAAACACAGGATTGCGAATATGGCCCTACACCGATAAAGTAGAGACACTATGTGACAGAGTAAACCTTAAATATGGATGAAAATCAAGGAGGTGTAAAGTGATCTACTCGGAGGAGTTGAAAGCGCATATCTTAACCGAGCATGAAGCTGGGTTATCGGTGCGGGAACTGGTTCGCAGAACTTTTCTGATCGAATATTTCAAGCACATGCCTGATGCTTTCGCGCACTTGTTTGTTCGGGTCCAGCACGACGCGGTCACGTAGATCATAGACCAACCCCACCGGCAGCCGAATACGCAGTTCACCGCGCTTTGCACAGCTGAAAAGCCCGCCAAGCAGACGAGACTTGAACAGATGCAGTTCCGCTTCGCTAATCGTCCCCTTAATCCCCAGCAGCAGGCGATCATTGAAATCAGTCGGATCGTAAACACCATCCTCATCGACAATCAAGGTATCGGTGAAGGCGCAGATTTCCACCAGCCGGTGCCAGTCGCTGCTGTTGCGAGCCAGCCTTGAAACTTCCAGTCCAAGCACCACTCCAACATTGCCCATGCCGATTTCACCCACCATGGCCTAAAAGCCATGACGCCCGCTTGCGGCCTACCTATACAGTACAAATTGGGGCTTGACTTTTAAAATTCGAGCTGGTACATTTGAACATCATGTATCAGCAGAATCAAATTCCGCGCAAGCTGAGGTCAGCATCTGGTCTGGAGCAGTTGCAGTCGATCCTGGCAACGCGCAGTTTTGCGAATCGTACGGAATTGACGCATGCGGTGTGTGAGGAGTTTGGATTTTACGATGCGCGGGGTAAAGCGCAGGTGACGAGCAGTCTTCGGGTGCTGCGGGATCTGGAGCAGACGGGTCGGATCGAGCTGCCGGCTTCGAGTCGTACGGTGCGCCAGGTAAAGGCGCGTGGATTGGGACAGGCGGTGGCCTTGGCGCAGGGAGTGCCGGCGCGGGTGGATCAGGTCAGTGGTTTGCAGCTGTTGCTGGTTGAAGAGGAATCGCAGTTGCGTCTGTGGAACGAGCTGATGATTCGCGAGCATCCGCGAGGAGCGGCAGTTCATGTAGGCTGTCAGCTGCGATATCTGGCAGTGTCTGAGCATGGCTATTTGGGTGCGCTGGGATTTGCGTCGTCGGCGCTGGCGCTGCGCAGTCGAGACCAGTGGATGGGCTGGGATGCAGAGTTGAAGTCTCGACATTTAAATCGAGTGATCGGCATGAGTCGGTTCCTGATCCGGCCTTCGGTGCGCTGTCAGAATCTGGCGTCGAAGGTGTTGGGTCTGTGTCTGCGTCGAGTCGGCAGGGATTTCAAGAGTCGCTATGGATTTGATCCGTATTTGGTGGAGACGTTTGTGGATGGGTCTCACAGTGGGGTATCGCTGCGAGCATCGAACTGGCGCCATGTGGGCTGGACGACGGGTCGCGGTCGATTTGGGGGCAAGTCTGATCCGGCGGCTGTGAAGTCGGTGTATATCTATGAATTAGAACGGAAATGGCGAACGTATCTGGGGTTGGACAAGGTTTGCGTCCCGGTGCGTGACAGAGGTCGGGGACTAGCGATTGATGAATGGTCGGAGCAGGAATTTGGAGGTGCGCCGTTGGGTGATGAGCGTCGCAGCAGAAGACTGGTGAAAAGTGCGGACATCCAGGCTCGGCAGCCGATGGAGCCGTTCACGGCTGCGTCCAGGTCGGATCAAGCGGCGGTGCATGCGCATTATCGTCTGCTGGATCAGCCGGCGGAATCGGCGGTGACGCCAAAGAACATCTTGGCGCCGCATCGACAGCGAACGCAGGAGCGAATGCAGGCACAGTCGGAAGTTTTGTGCGTGCAGGATGGCACCGATTTGAATTTCGCCAATCACGGTGGCTGTCAGGGCATGGGCTTGATCAGTCGCAACCGCAAATCGGCTGGCACCATGGGGATTCACATGCATTCGCTGCTGGCGCTTGATGCGCAGGGAGTGCCGTTGGGGGTGCCGCACATTGAATATGGCCATCTGGATGACGAGGGCACCAAGACGCAGCGATGGCTGCGCGGGCTGCGTGCGAGCGCAGAGTTGGCGGCGCCGCTTGAAAAGGTGCGGATGGTGGCGGTGATGGATCGCGAGGCGGATTGTTTTGAGGTGATGGCCGAGTGTCGAAGGCTGTCAGATGTGGAGTTGCTGGTGCGCGCCCAGCATAATCGAAGTCAAGGCAAAGGCCAGCCGAAGATGTTCGATGCGATCCGCGGGCAACGTGCGCAGGCGAGTCTGGAAGTGCCGGTGTTGGCGCGTTCGGCGCGCCGCAGCAGCCGCAGTCAGAAGGCGATGTCGAAGCAGCCGGCGCGGATGGCGCAGGTCGAGTTGCGCTGGCGTCAGGTGCAGATTCAGCCGACGCGCGGTTTTTCGGGTGAGAAACCGCTGAGGTTGAATCTGGTTCATGTGTATGAAGCAAAAGCAGGCGACGCGGTCAAGCCGCTGGAGTGGTTTCTGCTGACCAGTCTGGCGGTCAACAGCGCGCACGATGCGACGCAAGTAGTACAGCGTTATCGGCTGCGTTGGCGAATTGAGGATTGGCACAAGATTTTGAAATCCGGCTGCAAGGTGGAGTTTCTCAAGCATCGCAAATGCGAGCGCATCGAACGTGCGGTCACCATCAACGCGGTGATTGCTTGGCGGCTTGCGGCGATGACGCTGCTGGGCCGAGAAACCCCGGAATTGCCGATGGAAGTGCTGTTTAGCGAGACCGAAATCGGTGTATTGAAGGACTTCGCACGCCAAAATCGCAAAAAAGTGCCACAAAATCTCGGCGCCGGCGTGGTGACGATGGCCATGCTCGCCGGTTATTTGAATCGTAAAAATGATCCACCACCGGGTTACAAGAAGATCTGGGAAGGCTATAGCATGCTGACAACAATGGCGCGGACTTATGATTTGGCTCTGTACATGGCAGCCCAAAAAGAAAGCTGGTTTCACCATAACTTAAAAGATTGGATTCAACATAAGTTAAGTCCAGACTGAATTTGTACGGAATAGGCAGCTTGCGGCCGCGGAACAACCCAAATCGGAATCGTCCACAATAATCTGCTCGGCTGACCATCCCAGCGTCAATGCACGTTCATCAAGTGCATACTGGCGACGCGTGCTCTCGGAATTTGTCATCACCTGGTGCATCGTCGACTGGCGCACATAAAGATAGGCCCGACGACTGAGGTGACTGTTGGCCACTTTTCTGAATGCTAACGCACTCATGACTGCTTCTCAGGCAGATGCGCGCAAATCATGTCCACCCACACCGGCAAAATCTCAGCCAAGACAATCTCGTTCGGCTGGGCCGGTTCAGCCGGCAGTCGAGTCGACTGCATATCCATATCAATCCGTTGCGATGTGACTTCGCAAGCTATGCCTGAATCCGATGCGCAGGGATACTTCTCGACCCACTCCACTACGCCAGCCCCTGCTGATAGATAACGCCCGCCGAACAGCTCGCCTGCCACGGCAGGATTGGCTGCTTGCGCAGTTGTTCACAATCGTTTTGCAGCGATTGTTTATACCAGGATCAATGGCAGCTGGCAGACCACCGTCAGGCAGAGTTTTGTTTTGCTCGATGCAAAGCGCGTTCTATGGTGGTGCGATGCACCGACAGCTCGAAACGGTCCTGCAGCAACTGCTGCAGTTGTTTGATCGTGACCGCTGGTGTTGTCTGCTGGACTTCCAGCAGTGCATTGATGATATGCGGTTTGAGCTTGCGTGCCTGGCGCGGTCCTGGTCGGTCCGGCAAAAGCCCCGGCAGACCGTGCTGTTCGAAGGCTTGAAGCGCTCGATAAAATGTCGGACGCGAAAATCCAAAACATTCGACCGCGTAATGTACGCTGCGGCCATCGATTTGCACTTTTCGCAGCATTTCGTACTTCACCTGCACCAGATCACAGGCATCGAAAAATGGATGCTGTCCGAAAATGCGCACGACCTTCACTTATTTCAACATATGCGTCCACCTCTGCAGTGTCGGTCCAGCTTCGCGGCACCGAACATGCCTGTCCATTCGGACTCTTGAAATAGAACCATTCACGAATCGCTCTTTTTCGGATGTTGATCACTCGAATCTGCTGACCATGCAGCGGATGACATGGATGCATAATTCGCACATGACTAGACGAAGCTGGCAATATAGGTTACATCTGGCACCTCAATTCAAGAATAACGGATCTCACATGAAGCACAACTTCGGCCACGGTCACCAGGGACTGTCCAATCTGCTGCTGACCCTGAACCTCATCTCCTTTGCCTGCCACACCGTCTGCGATCAGGTGTGCACGCTGTGGAACCCGGCTCGCAGCCGCATCTCCAAACGACAGCGTTTCTTCACCACAAAGATTGTGCTCAACAATTACATCTACTTTGTCGACTGGGAACAGCTGCTGCCGCGGCTCGCACAGCCGCCGCGGGCACCGCCCTGATAATACTCATTATCAGCCGCCGTGCGTGGCTGCCTTCAATCACCCTTAGCAGACATCGGACCTTAATAGGAAACTAAAATGTACAAAATCCGATAGTTGGATTTGCTGCATGTTGTTCTTTTCTATAGTGAAATTTTGGTATATAGTTCTGAATTGGAGGTTTTCGAGTTTCAATTCATGCTAATTTTGGCGATCGATTGAATCAAGAATACTCCTACATTAAAACTACTAAATAAAGGAGAAAGACCATGGAACAATTAAATTCAATCATTAGCTCCATCAATGCATTCGCGTGGGGACCACCTATGCTCGGAATTCTTGGAGTTACTGGCGTTCTGTTGACCCTAGGGCTGGTATTCATGCCATGGCGCAAGGTTGTCTACGGATTTGGGATCCTGTTTGCCAAAGACGACGCTGGCGGAGAGGGCGAAGTTAAGCCTTTCAACGCTCTTATGACCGCTCTTTCAGCGACGGTTGGAACAGGTAACATAGCGGGTGTAGCGACAGCGATCGCATTAGGTGGTCCTGGAGCCATTTTCTATATGTGGTTGATCGCTGCATTCGGTATGGCGACAAAGTATGCTGAAGCGGTTTGCGCGGTTGAGCATCGTGAAGTTGACGCCGACGGGAAGTATGTTGGTGGTCCAATGTATTACTTACGCAATGGTGTAGGTGCTTTTGCACCTGAACTTGGAAAATATTTAGGATTGGCATTTGCGGTCTTTGGTGCAATTGCAGCGTTCGGTATAGGTAATGCGGTACAAGTCAACTCTATGGCGGCGGCACTTCAGAATACCTTTAGCGTTCCAACATATATAACCGGTGTTGTCGTGGCAGTTCTTGTTGGCTTTGTAATCCTCGGTGGTATTCAACGAATCGGTGAAGTTGCCGGTAAATTGGTTCCGACAATGATCGTTCTTTATGTTGGTGCAGCATTGGTTATCATCCTGATTAATATCACTGACGTTCCAGCTGCGTTCGTATTGATCTTCAAACATGCATTCAACCCGATTGCAGCCGCAGGTGGATTTGCTGGCGCGGCTGTTGCAGCAGCAATTCGTTTTGGTGTCGCACGAGGTGTGTTTTCGAATGAATCTGGTCTTGGGTCTGCAGCCATTGCACATGCGGCAGCAAAAACCAACAATCCGGTTCGACAAGGCATTATTGCAATGTTGGGAACGTTCATCGATACATTAATCGTTTGTACAATGACTGCATTGGTCATTATTACTTCCGGTGCCTGGATGATGGTCGGTGCGGATGGAATGGGCTTAACCGGTGCTGTATTAACTTCAACTGCATTCCAAGAAAGTATCGGTGGTGGTCAATACGTCGTTACAGTTGCATTGGTCGTGTTTGCCTTTACGACAATTCTCGGGTGGTCTTACTACGGCGAACGATGCTGGCAGTACCTGTTTTCCGAAAAGAGCATAATGATCTACAGAATTCTGTGGGTATTGGCGGCTCTAAGTTTTGCTAACGTGAAAGTTGACTTCGTATGGAACTTGTCTGACACTCTCAATGGACTAATGGCGGTGCCCAATCTCATTGGGTTATTGTTACTAGCTCCGATGGTATTTAAAGTGACACGCGAACACTTTGAACGAGAAGGTAGACCGATAGGAACAAGTCTCAGTGATTCCGATAAGAGTTAGTGATGATATGGAATCTCACCCCTCCAGAAACAGAGTTTAAAATTGAAATCTCATAAACTTGTAGACTCAATCCAGAGAGGTGAGATTATGGGCTATACAACACTCGGCTTGGACCTTGCAGAGAGCATCTTTCATTATGTGATCATCAAAGTCCAAGCCGAGCCATCGCGCAAGGGAATTCAAGGCGAAATCAGCTGCTGGACCAGCTGTTGAACCTGGAAGTGGGTCTCATCGCCATGGAAGCGCGTTCCAGTTCCCGCTATTAGGGTGGAAAACTGCAGGAGCTGGACATCCTACAATTTGTCAAGCCGAATTGCGGATCTGCAACTTTGCAATCACTCACTGCACTCGGTCTGTTATGCTGCAAGTTCATATGTTGGAAAATCAAATATCATTTGATTTTCAACAACACGCAGGCGACCTTAAGCAGTCGGTCGGCCACACTTCGCAAAGCTCTCGCGTGTCTGTGCCCCTCCCTCGCCACGAAGAGCCCCGCGTATTTGGTTTTGCTGACTGCATCATGCTGACAGGCGACTCGAGCCCAATGATAGATGGCATTCTGCAACTGCGTGTTGATGGCCCGGCGACGCACCACTACATACGAACTGCTGGAACGTTTGGTGACCGGTGCCACCCCAGGGCACTCCCACGCTAACCAATTCAGTGCAAAATATCCAACGATCCCAGTAAATTGCCGTCAGGGGTGACTATTTTCGTTGCGATGTAGTATATATGCGGACATGAACGAACATGGCCGCGAAAATAACCCACCCATCCAAGCTGGCGAGGTCAAGGTACGTCTTGCCCGCACCAGCGAATATCCGAAGTGGGACCGACTGATGCGTCAGCATCATCAGCTTGGATTCAAGCGTTTTGCCGGTCGCGGATTGCGATACATCGTTGAGTATCAGAAGCGGTGGGTGTGTCTGAGTGGCTGGCAGACCGGTTCATTGAAGTGCGCTGCGCGCGACCAATGGATTGGCTGGGCACCGGAGCAACAGTGGTGTCGATTGCATTTGATTGTGAATAACACTCGCTTTGCAATGCTGCACGAGGCGTGTCGATATCCGAATCTGGGTTCGCATGTGCTGAAATTGATCTGTCAGCGAATCAGTGATGACTGGGAAGCGGCCTATGGTCACGGTCTGCTGTTGGCGGAGACATTTGTCAACCCCAAGCAACATGGTGGAATCATGTACCGCGCGGCTGGGTGGCAGACGTTGGGAAAAACCGCCGGCTATTCGCGCAAAGGGGGCAAGTATACCGAGGCGCATGGTGAGGTCAAGCTGTTGTCAGTCAAGCGATTGCGTCGCGATGCCAGGCGCGCGTTGTGTCAGCCAGGCGAGTTGGAGTCGCGCTGGCAGAAAAAGGGCAAGGCGAGCGGTCATTCGCTGCCGACGTTGCGCAGTTTGCATGCTGAGTTTTCCGAGATGCGGGATTTTCGTCGCGCACAGGGGCGCAAGCACACGCTTGCGAGTGCCTATTCAACGCTGATTCTGGCACAATTGAGTGGATTTTACGGCTCGGTGGCGGCGGCACAGTTTGCCGCGGCTCTTTCTCAGGAGGAGTTGGCTGCGATTGGCAGTTGGCGCAATCCGAAAACAGGCTGGTATGAGCCGGCGTCGAAATCGACGTTGCACCGGGTCATTCAGTACACCGATACGGAACAGTTGCAAGGCGTGTTGGATCGCTATTCTGGATGTCGAAACAAACAGTTGTCGGCACTTGCGGCGGACGGAAAGCGGATTCGCGGCGCCAATCGAAATGGAGACAGCCACTATGAGACGGTAACGCTTGTTGAGCATGGCAGTGGGATTCCGAAAGCCAGCCGCAGTCTGCCTATTCCGTACAAATTCAGTCTGGACTTAACTTATGTTGAATCCGACCTTTTAAGTTATGGTGAAACCAGCTTTCTTTTTGGGCTGCCATGTGCAGAGCCAAATCATAAGTCCGCGCCATTGTTGTCAGCATGCTATAGCCTTCCCAGATCTTCTTGTAACCCGGTGGCGGATCATTTTTACGATTCAAATAACCGGCGAGCATGGCCATCGTCACTACGCCGGCGCCGAGATTTTGTGGCACTTTTTTGCGATTTTGGCGTGCGAAGTCCTTCAATACACCGATTTCGGTCTCGCTAAACAGCACTTCCATCGGCAATTCCGGGGTTTCTCGACCCAGCAGCGTCATCGCCGCAAGCCGCCAGGCAATCACCGCGTTGATGGTGACCGCACGTTCGATGCGCTCGCATTTTCGATGCTTGAGAAACTCCACCTTGCAGCCGGATTTCAAAATCTTGTGCCAATCCTCGATTCGCCAACGCAGCCGATAACGCTGTACTACTTGCGTCGCATCGTGCGCGCTGTTGACCGCCAGACTGGTCAGCAGAAACCACTCCAGCGGCTTGACCGCGTCGCCGGCTTTTGCTTCATACACATGAACCAGATTCAACTTCAGCGGTTTCTCACCCGAAAAACCGCTCGTCGGCTGAATCTGCACCTGACGCCAGCGCAACTCGACCTTTGCCATCCGCGCCGGCTGCTTCGACATCGCCTTCTGACTGCGGCTGCTGCGCCGCGCCGAACGCGCCAACACCGGCACTTCCAGACTCGCCTGCGCACGTTGCCCGCGGATCGCATCGAACATCTTCGGCTGGCCTTTGCCTTGACTTCGATTATGCTGGGCGCGCACCAGCAACTCCACATCTGACAGCCTTCGACACTCGGCCATCACCTCAAAACAATCCGCCTCGCGATCCATCACCGCCACCATCCGCACCTTTTCAAGCGGCGCCGCCAACTCTGCGCTCGCACGCAGCCCGCGCAGCCATCGCTGCGTCTTGGTGCCCTCGTCATCCAGATGGCCATATTCAATGTGCGGCACCCCCAACGGCACTCCCTGCACATCGAGCGCCAGCAGCGAATGCATGTGAATCCCCATGGTGCCAGCCGATTTGCGGTTGCGACTGATCAAGCCCATGCCCTGACAGCCACCGTGATTGGCGAAATTCAAATCGGTACCATCCTGCACGCACAAAACTTCCGACTGTGCCTGCATTCGCTCCTGCGTTCGCTGTCGATGCGGCGCCAAGATGTTCTTTGGCGTCACCGCCGATTCCGCCGGCTGATCCAGCAGACGATAATGCGCATGCACCGCCGCTTGATCCGACCTGGACGCAGCCGTGAACGGCTCCATCGGCTGCCGAGCCTGGATGTCCGCACTTTTCACCAGTCTTGTGCTGCGACGCTCATCACCTAACGGCGCACCTCCAAATTCCTGCTCCGACCATTCATCAATCGCTAGTCCCTGACCTCTGTCACGCACCGGAACGCGAACCTTGTCCAACCCCAGATACGTTCGCCATTTCCGTTCTAATTCATAAATATACACCGACTTCACAGCCGCCGGTTCAGACTTGCCCCCAAACCGACCGCGACCCGTCGTCCAGCCCACATGCCGCCAGTTCGATGCTCGCAGCGATACCCCGCGGTGAGACCCATCCACAAACGTCTCCACCAAATACGGATCAAATCCATAGCGACTCTTGAAATCCCTGCCGACTCGACGCAGACACAGACCCAACACCTTCGACGCCAGATTCTGACAGCGCACCGAAGGCCGGATCAGGAACCGACTCATGCCGATCACTCGATTTAAATGTCGAGACTTCAACTCTGCATCCCAGCCCATCCACTGGTCTCGACTGCGCAGCGCCAGCGCCGACGACGCAAATCCCAGCGCACCCAAATAGCCATGCTCAGACACTGCCAGATATCGCAGCTGACAGCCTACATGAACTGCCGCTCCTCGCGGATGCTCGCGAATCATCAGCTCGTTCCACAGACGCAACTGCGATTCCTCTTCAACCAGCAACAGCTGCAAACCACTGACCTGATCCACCCGCGCCGGCACTCCCTGCGCCAAGGCCACCGCCTGTCCCAATCCACGCGCCTTTACCTGGCGCACCGTACGACTCGAAGCCGGCAGCTCGATCCGACCCGTCTGCTCCAGATCCCGCAGCACCCGAAGACTGCTCGTCACCTGCGCTTTACCCCGCGCATCGTAAAATCCAAACTCCTCACACACCGCATGCGTCAATTCCGTACGATTCGCAAAACTGCGCGTTGCCAGGATCGACTGCAACTGCTCCAGACCAGATGCTGACCTCAGCTTGCGTGGAATTTGATTCTGCTGATACATGATATTCAAATGTACCAGCTCGAATTTTAAAAGTCAAGCCCCAATTTGTACTGTATAGGTAGGCCGCAGTTTCTACAAAGATGGGCAAGAGTTGGACGCAACCCGGCAGTTGCTCAGTGAGATTGATGTCGCTGGACGAGTGATCACACTGGATGCGCTGCACAGCACTTTTGAGAGCGTCGATTTGATTTTAGATGCCAAGGCAGACTATATGCTGACGCTCAAGGACAACACATCTTTGCAGTTGGACTAGGTGCAGTCAATGCCGTGGTACAGTCAGCGGGTGCGGCGTTGGGAAGAGGAGTTGACCAAGGCGCACGGACGCATTGAACAGCGTCGTATTGAGGTGCTGGAGGTAGACGATCCGAAGCGTTTCGATTTTAAGCAGGTGCGGCAGGCATTTCGCATTGAGCGCGACCGCGAGGTGATCAAAGAAGCGGACAGTGCGAGCACAGAGCTTATGTTTGGCATCACTTCGGTTGGTGCAGAGCGAGCCGATGCGCAACAACTGCTCAAGTGGAACCGCGGACACTGGAGTGTTGAAAACTTGAACCATCACATTCGGGACCGTACATTCCTTGAAGACGCCTGCCTGACCCGAACCAGCAATGGTCCGAGCAATCGTGCAATGTGCAACAATATTGCGCTGGCGCTGATTTTTCATCACAGTTCCTTAGAGTCAGTGCCGCAGGCGCTGCGCCATTTCAACCTGAATCGTAAAGAAGCTTTCGCCGCAGTATTCTCACCGACCTGAAGCCGCGCTTCAGACCCACATTGAACTGACAGTTACCGCTGCTGCGGACCACCGCGGATACGCTCGGCTGTCCATCGGTCGAGACCGCACAATTCGTCCGTAGAGTGACAAAAACCACCGTCAATTACCGAATTTGTTCGAAAATGAGCAAAACAGCCATGTGCTGTGAGTGTCATTTCAAATGCCGCCTACCGGATTTTATGGACCAAAAAATAGCATGGGAAACACCTGGGTGCCACCCCACTGTAGGCTCGCAGCGCGTTATAATCTCTGTGTTGCAGAAGATCGGGAACTTCTGACAGTAGCGTGGCGAGGATGAAGATGCCGACACCGGGCAGCGAAGCTAAGATTTCCACGTAACGCTGGCGCGCTTTGTGTTCGGGTTCATCTGCTTCTCGCAAAATCTTGTCATAAACCTTGATCAGCCGACCCATTTCATGACGGATTTCATGGAGCTGGCGCACCACCACGGTCAAGCGCTCGACGACGCTTTTGAGTTGAAACACGGCACCTTGGGTGGTGCCTGCGGTCACTTTCACTGACAGTTCACTGAGAAGTTTCTTGACGGAGCTGGCATCCACGCATCGGATGTGATGTTGTTTCAAGAATCGAGTCACGCTGCTGATTCGCAGGCGTTTTGCTTTTTGCGGAGTCGGCGCCAGTTTCAACAGCTGCAGCACCCAGGAGTGGCTCAGATCGCCATAGAGGTCGATAAACTGTGGGTAACAGTGCCACAACACATCTTGCATCTGGTTGATCAGACGCACTATTTCCTGTTTCAGTTGAGCATCGAGCCGGGTACAGTCAGGCAACTGTACCAGTTCGCTGCAGGACGCTTCCAGCACTCGTAGCAAGGGTGGTCCAAACGCACGGATTCGACCAGCACCCGGGCATCGAGCCGGGCATCCTTGGCACCGGCCACACTGGAATGATCGCGCTGCAGGTCCAACTGTTTAGGATTGATCGAAAACACCTTGAAGTGCCCGCACAGTAGACTCTCTACCACTGGGCCGCGCGGGGTTTCAATGGCAATGCCCACCGGCTGCGGCTGGCACTCGGTGGCGTTTAAAATTCAAGCGGCCATCTGGCTCAGGCCGCACCCGCTGTGCTCGAAACTGCGCTGTGCGCAGACCTTGCCGGCTCGGTCCACGATGCACAGCTGGTGAGCTTTCGAACCCCAGTCCACGCCCACAAAATTGCTCAATGACTCCATGCACATTCCTCCTGATCGTTGTCGTTCAAAAATTTCGGGCTGCCACAATGCTGATCATCTCCTGTACTGGTGCTCGATGGCTCAAACATCCTACTGGGCCTCCATTGTGGCGAATGATCGGAGCACAGGCCCAGCTCAGGTGTTCACGACACGAGGGTCATGTTGGCACTCGTTGCACCCACCTGGTTCGCAATGAACTAGGGATTCAGTATCCTCTAAAGCGCAATGTCTCCAGCCCCACCGCAGGCTTCGAACCCGACCCAAAATGCTTCAGCATTGTGAATCGTTGAATTAATTCGTTCCGATTTAACTCGAATTATCCTTTTCAAACTAATCCGAAATACAACACCCTGACGCAAAAGCATGTATTGAATTGGTGCCGAACTTTATTAAAGATGCAATTGCACTGTATCGCGCCATAAACGGTAAAGAAATGGTGTAGATCACCCTGCTGATCTATTGCGTGAGCCATACGAATTTATCCTCGCTCTGCTTGATCAGCATTTTCCGAACATTACCGTTTGGGCTTTTGGGGTGCTTGAAAAATGAACTTCATACCCGAAATCTGACATTGAAAATGTTGTGTTTTTCGACGGTGATTCAACGAAATTAGGTTGCGCTGTAGCGAAATTAATTTGAAGAGAGTGATTTGCCGTTCTGAGTTCGATATTCAGATTTGGAGCGAGTTGCCAAAAGCATTAAAAGATGAGGTCGAACACATCGTGTTAATTCACAAAAACCGTCATGAAATACGAGGTCTGGAAGAAACTGACGATCAATGCCTGTAGGGCAGTTTACTACTATACGATACAGTCAAGGCGGTTTTACTTATTTTCTAGTTGCTGCAGGTCCCAAGAAATGCTCACCGTCGTAATGGATTAAGTGGTTCGGAGCATCGCTTAACCAGACTTCCGTTTCCCAGGCGATGTGATCGATATGCTTTCTAAATTCAGCAGTGTCGGGAAATGCGCTGACATAGATGGCTTCGCAGGAGCAGTTTGAGAGCATTTCCTTCAATTCCAATTTTCGTTTATCCGAAACCGGCCCGTGAGAAGTGACAGCTTCAATGAAAAACACCCAATTCATTTCTTCAGAATAAAGAATTACATCCGGCAGTTTGTCGTGTCGCGTGATGTCTATTCCGATTGCTACAAGACCCGCGTTATCTAGTATTAGGTCTTTTTGTACAGTATCTCCTAGATACAAAAGTGCTGAACCGGGAGCAAATCTCGGCGCGAAATTCTCGACTATCGCTTTTTGCAGCTCATTGTGAGAGCCCGGAGACAATTTAATCTGTCGGTCATCTGGCAATATTACCGGAACCAATTCAAATGCTCTGTTGGTTTCGTAGGTTTCCTGCAATATTCCTCGGTTGGAAATAAAAGTGGCGACCGTCTCAGCCCATTTTTCGGAACCGAATTTTTGGACTGCCTCCAACGCGGCTTCTGAAATTGCGTAGTGTGTATTTGGACTATTTGTAGGAAGTCCGGGGTTAAAGGGATTCTGATCGGCAATTCTTCCCTGAATGAACTGATGCAGTACATGTCGACGAAAAGTCTCTCGCGTATTCGCCGCGTACTCCGCGCCATAATGTTCTTTTATATAGTCCATAATTCCTTTCGTAACTGTGCAGCCAATTCGCCTTGAGTCTGTCCAAGATGTTTCGGGTGTCAGTGCGCAAAGAGCCAGAAGCGTTAGCCCCGACATACGGTTGCACTGAGCTGGTCGCATACCGAGAGCTCGCAGCACCTCCTGAGCCTGCTCAACATCAGCCAACTTAGACTCTCCCCAAGTCGTTATCAGGCATGCTCATCGTCAAAAAATCGTCAATTAATTGATTTTGTTTAGAACATTTCCTGAAATTACGACCAATCGCTGTTATTGTTTGAGCATCTGGCAGCGGAATTGACCGAATTTCAGTCGCATTGACCTGTGTATTCCCATTGACTGTCCGAAAATACGTATCAAGAATTCTACTGTTATAGAGCGCTGCCAAACCATATGCTTCAGCTTGAGATATCTTTCCCCCTGGTCGATGAATGTAGTTGACGTGGTTCTCAATGCCAACAGATGGACAATCAAGTTCGTCTGAAATATAAGGTGCCGCGGTCAGGCGACGTGGTTGCTCCTTGGAACTGAAGCGACGTAACAGTATATAGTTGTCATTGGGAACCAATAGTTGCGTTGCTGAGTTGCTGATGAATTGGGGCTTGCCGCCGTCCAGGGGCCATGTGAAGCGCATGGATTTGACGTGATTCATCCAGATAAGCGGCAGGTCGCTCTCTACGCGACTGCCTTCTTCCTTAATGAATTTCCTCGCTCGAAAGGGTACGACGGGACCGGTTGAAATCTTCAGCCCCAAGCTTTGTAGATTGCAAGGCCAATTGTCCACCAAATCTAGGATGTTTTTCTCTTCTTCAGTGATGGGTAGACGCAAAAATTTCTCTTTAGAATTCGACCTGGTTGCCAAACTGAGAGGAACTTTGATTACCGTTCTATTTTTTATGTCATTGATGCCTTTACTCGTAGAAATGATCAGCTGATCGTCTTTTTTGGGCTTAGTGGAACTAGCAATTCGTTTCCCGTGCATGATGATGTTTTCCTGAAGAACATTGTCTCGAACGAATGCTTTGCGCCGGGAACCGATTACGTGTACAGACTTCGGTTGAACAAGCTGAAATAAGTATTCCCGAAATCGACGAAAATATAATCCGGATGAAAAACTCCTAGGTGTAATGAATATGAAATCTCCTTGATCGCGTAACAGCGATGCTCCGACCGCCATAAAGAGTGAATATATGTTCGGCTGTCCGTGTACCACAGCATGTGCCGCGAGAGCACGTGGATCATTCTTATTTATCTTGAAATAAGGTGGATTTGCAATGACCGCATCATAGAAATCCGGCATTTTCTCTGGTCGAAACAATCCCTTGGAAATCTGTAATGCCTTTGCTTGGTCGAGGATGAAGTCCCGATTCAAAATGTTGAATGAAACCTTTACATCATAATTCAGTTTAGACCAGTTTTTAAGATAAGTTAGTGTGGCATAAAGAAGTTCTGCCAAGCTCTCATCAATTTCGTAAGCGTCTAATTCCACTTCTTTGCATTCAGGACAACTCTTGGCCAAGTGCTCTATTGCTGCGCAACACAACACCCCGCTACCCGCACCGGGATCAAGAATGCGCACACTTGAGTTGGATCTTTCTAGGAATCCTGCCATGAAATCTGCTATGACAACCGGGGAAAAATATATCCCGAGATCCTTGCGGCGTTTTTTGGATATTTGGTTTGTGTGCCATGCGCCAACTCGGTCGGCAAACAGCGTGGGACGTTCTTCCGATGCTGGAACCGGTTGCAATAGTGATTTGGTTGATGCAGCTCCCTGATGCATTTCTTATCTTTGCCTGTGTTTTTGTTTCAGCCTAATTTGTTCACTAAGAAATCGGTATGTGGTTGGCGCTTGCTTTTCCCTGAATATTTGCGCCCGATATTAGCACTCTCAACTTCGAACAAACTGTACAGTCGATAAACTTCATCGCAAACGCCCACAGCAATTCGAAATTTACGTAGCAGATGGTGTGCGTTACGCCAAGCGACATGACACCAATCATGTGTGCCATTTGAGTGGTCGAATTGCAAACTTTGTCCGAATTCATTAGATAAGTGCTTGCAAACCATTTGAGCAGGAGCAGATTGATCTGTTCAAAGTTCGAACCGGCGGTGACTGGAGATCAATGGCAATACCTGGCAGATTGACTTAGCAAAAAATAGGATAAAGCACTGGCTTGGTGGAACCCGCTTCCCGAGCACACAAAGCCCTTCGGCCAGCGATGCCGTTTGAGTTCTTCCAAGCTGGCTTGCTGGATTGAATTAGTTGTGCACCAGTTGACCAACTTGGTGAATTTCTGTTCCATGATCTTGGTTTACAAATCATAATATAAATTATTGATTTTAATATCAAAAGTTAACTCTGATTATACCACATTGTGTAACAGAAACAGAGATGTATTCCCCTTCAATACGGACTGAAAAATCAATCATCAACCATCTCTTTTTTCAATCTGTCTTAATTTTTCTGAAGGCAGGCTTGAATATTTTTCTTTAAGTTTTCTGGGTTTCGTCAGCATTTCATCTGCAATATCATTGACCAAGTGAAAAAGATATTCAACAGTTTCTGCTTCATCACCAAAATCGATTTGACCAGGATGAACGGATTCGTTGCCGATGACTCTGCAGTAGTCTGCCGCCTGTTGCACCCTTTCCGAAACTCCTCGCCGTACCAGCTCTTTGATGCATTTATTCAAAGTTCCGCTTAATCCCAATTCTCTACATAAATTTTCGACGCATAGTCGAAGAAGTGCGGCGGAGGCTCTTGCTGAATCCGGAAATATGAGTTGGGCTTCCTCATATAGTCCTTTAATTTCCGAACTCAAGTCTTCATTCGGTGGCGCGACAGTAGACTTCCTCGGAAAAACCAAATCGTTGCCGACCCATATCGTGAATTCATTACAAGACTTGCAGATTGCAATGCTAAGACTTTGTGGTACTTTAGAAACATGAATACTTTGCATTCGTTCAAGCAGATGCCTAATGAAATTTTCAACTATTCCCTGATCATAAGATCCTATGTTTTTTCTGTAATCTAAAAACTCTTGGGTCGTCATCAGACCAAATCGATCTTTGACACTTCTTGAGTCAACCCATGACTGCTGTGCAAACACTCTGCAATGTGGACAGGTGAATTCTCCTGAATATCGTTTGGGTTTCTTGTCGGAGGAATTATTCACTAATGTCCGTATGGCTGGTATAGATAATTTCAGGTTTATTCACTGATTCCAAGAGTTTTTTCGACACGAACGGTGCAACCGTAGTTGGCATGGCGTTTAACCCTAAATCAGAGACGAAGCTCTTTCATAAAAGCACAAAGCCAATAGTTGAATTGTAGATTTGTAGAAATTTTAATCTCATTCGGTAAACGAATCACTACATGAAAAACCGCAACTTGGTTCTCATTGATACGCAATCATATCATTCGCTCGGGTACGAGTCAAAAGATGTAGCATCTAAATTCCAAGTGAGTTTCAATGAAGTCATCTACTTACCTAAATTAACCGACAACGTCAGGATCAATTGCCGGGCGTACTGAGTTTCACACCCGGCAGAATGCCATGCTCCCGCTGGATGTCTGCAAGAATCATCCGCATCGAATTGCGGTTGTAATAGCCGCCAAAACTGACCTGGATGTCCAACAGCTGGCGCGCTTTGTCAACGGTCATGATCATATCGTTCAGTCTCCATCTCTCCAGTTTGCAGGCAGCTGTTTCTGAACCAGCTGGTTTTTCAGTCTGACATACTGCGGCAGGCCATCTTTGTAGGGTGGATAGTCTTCACCGTGAATCAATGGCTGAAGATACCGGCGGGCTTGATCGGTAATGCCGAATCCATCTTCCGAGATAAAGTCTCGCGGCAGCATTTTTTCCTGATTGGCGACCTTGTGCAGCTCCGCAGCAGCGATGTCCCATTCATACGGTTCATCTGACAGTCGTCGAATTGCGGGCATAAAACCGGACCGTCCGCTGACCGCATACTCAACGCCCGCTTGACCGACGGCGTAGGCCTGTTCCGCATCTGTCTTAGAAGCGATGTGGCGGGCTGATCTCTGCAGATAGTCTGCGATCGCGTAGTGATACTTGAGTCCAAGATCCTCTTTGACCATATTTGCCACAACGGAAGCGACGCCCCCAAGCTGCGCATGTCCAAAAGCGTCCCGCGTGCCTTGATCCGATAAAAATACGCCATTCTCATCTCGCACTCCTTCCGATACCACAATGGACACATAACCATTTGCCCGTTCCATGTCACTGACTCTCTGAATGAACCGGCCGCGCTCAAACGGAATTTCTGGAAACAGTATGATCAGTGGAATGCTGTTCGTAGAATCGGCTGCAAGACCGCCCGCAGCAGCGATCCATCCTGCATGACGTCCCATTACTTCAATAATGAATACTTTTGTGGAGGTCCGCGCCATTGAGGCAACGTCAAAACTGGCTTCACGAGTTGAAGTCGCGATGTATTTGGCAACAGAACCAAAGCCCGGACAGCAGTCCGTAATTGCAAGGTCATTGTCGACGGTTTTCGGAATGTGATTCACCGTGACGTTTCCCATGCGGACCTTGAGCTGCTGGGCGAGCTTTAAGCACGTATCCGCAGAATCCCCGCCTCCGTTGTACAGAACGTGGCGAATGTCGTATCGCTCGCAGACATCGACAACGCGCTTGAACTCAGTTTTCTGAATGTCCGGATCCTGCAGTTTATATCGACAGGTCCCAAATGCTCCAGAGGGAGTATGACGAATCGCCCGAATGGCTTCTGGAGATTCCAAGCTCGTATCGATGAGTTCTTCGTTGAGAACGCCGAGGATTCCATCTTTCCCGGCATACACTTTGTGAATGGTCTCGGGATATCTGCGCGCGGTCTCAATGACCGCTGCCGCTGTAATGTTGATGACGGAGGTAACTCCGCCGGACTGAGCGTATAGAAGATTTCCAGGTGTTGTCATTTGAATTGATTTCTTAAGAAAATATTAACCAAGGTCAGCTCCCGTCGAGCCTGAATAGACACCATGTGTTTCACGAGCATGATCGGCTTCGTCTCTCAATAGAGAAGACGCGCAGTTGATCACGTCCGAATACTCATTGTGCTTCTCTGGAAACTGTTCATGGGGATTATAGAAATACCGACCATGAAATCGACTTTGATCCATTTTGATTACGATGAAGTTGCAGCCCAAGGCGTTCCAGAAAATTGCCGGTCGCTCAACGATGTCACGATCGCTGAGATCGGGCTGAACTTCACAGTCCGCCAAATGGATTTCAATTTCCTCCTTGTAGCGGCGATACAGAGCATCTTGAACTGCCTCTAATTCTGAATCGGTGAAGTCTGTCATAATTTTGAATTATAAAGCGGTGTTTGCAGCGATCAATTTTCGATGTGCCGTGAAAATTCCGATTACAATGATTCCTATATTGGTGCGTCTGCGCCTAGTTTTCAACAATTGATGGAGAGAAATGGGAATTGAAACCGTGAACATTCTTCGAGTCGTATTTTTAGGACCTCCAGGTTCGGGCAAAGGAAGCCAGGCTGTGTTCGTGGAGCAACGGCACAATATCGCTCACATTTCTACGGGAGATCTGCTGCGAGAGGCGGTCAAGTCCGGTTCCCGACTTGGCTCGCAGGTTGAAGAGCTGATGGAACAGGGCAGTCTGGTTCCAGACAGTCTTGTGCTGAAACTGATTGCCGGACATCTGGACGATCAGGATGTATCTCAGGGATTTTTGCTTGATGGATTCCCGAGAAGCCTGACTCAGGCTGAAAGTCTCGACCGGATATTGGCCGAAAAACAATTGCCTCTGACCTTTGTGCTGCATTTGGATATTGCGCAGGACGCCGTCGTAAAGCGATTGTCGGGTCGGAGAACCTGCCTTGAATGCGGCAGAATCTACAACGTATTTTTCAGTCCGCCCAAAGTTGAAGGACGCTGTGATGACTGCGGTCGCGAATCTGAATTGATGCAGCGCAGCGATGACAACGAGGAGTCGATTAAACATCGATTGGAGGTCTACGATCAGCAGACAAAACCACTGCTGGACTTCTACGAAGATTTGGGATTGCTGCGTACAGTGGATGCTGCAGGAAGCGTGGAACAGATCGCCGAGGATGTAGAACGCGTGATCCAGCAGGAAATCAGTTCATCCGGCTGATTGGCTGCGTCTGCCAACCAGTACGATCTTCAAACAGCTGGAACATGCCGCCTAAGCCAACTCCAAGTTTCCCATCTACGCGTATGCGTCGCATGCGCAGTCAGGAATTTTCACGGCGTCTGATGCAGGAATCGGTGCTGACGACGAACGATTTGATTCAGCCTGTGTTTGTTTGCGAAGGCAGCAGCCATCGGGAGGCAGTGTCCTCCATGCCAGGCATTGAGCGGTTGAGCGTCGATCTGCTGGTGAAAAAAGCAAAGCGTCTTCGTGATCTTGGGATTCCTGTCATGGCAGTTTTTCCGGTTGTGCCTCTGCACAGAAAATCAGCTGGCGCACAAGAATCGTACAATCCAGATGGTTTGGCTCAGCGTGCGATCGCTGCCGTCCGAGATGCCGTCCCCGGGCTGGGCATCATGGCTGATGTCGCGCTCGACCCTTTTACAGCAGACGGTCATGATGGTATTTCCAACGACGCAGGATATGTGGACAATGACATTACGCTTGAGGTGATCGTCAAACAGGCCCTGTCACAAGCTCGAGCGGGAGTGTCTATTGTCGCACCGTCCGAAATGATGGACGGGCGGGTCGGCGCGATTCGAAAAGCGCTGGAGCAGGAAGGCTTTACGAATGTGCTGATTCTTTCTTATGCCGCGAAATATGCTTCGTCATTTTATGGGCCATTCCGGAATGCGGTTGGTTCGGCTCCACAATTCGGCGGGCAGAACAAAAAGACTTATCAGATGGACCCGGCCAACATCGATGAAGCGATACGTGAAGTTTCACTGGATATTGCAGAGGGCGCAGACATGGTCATTGTAAAACCCGGGATGCCTTATCTTGACGTGCTGCATCGAGTGAAAATGGAGCTGCGCGTTCCTACCTTTGCCTATCAGGTCAGTGGCGAATATTCGATGCTGATGGCTGCCGCGCAGCAGGGATGGCTCGACGAAAAAGCAGTCATTTTGGAATCTCTCGTTGGATTCAAGCGAGCGGGTGCGGATGGGGTGCTCAGCTACTTTTCAGAGCGCGTTGCTGAATGGCTTCAATAAATCACATTTCGCGGAATTAGGTGAACAGAGTTGAAAGGTTTAAAGCCAACCGAAATCAAGCTGCATAAGCAGTCTCGAATATTGGAAATCACGTTCAATAACGGGAAAGCCTTCCACTTGAGCTGCGAATACCTCCGTGTGTACTCGCCGTCGGCTGAAGTACAGGGGCACGGCCCTGGACAGGAAGTTCTTCAGTACGGAAAAGAGCGGGTTAACATTTGGGCGATAGAGCCCGTCGGTCATTATGCAGTGATTTTTAAATTTGATGATGGGCATGACACCGGGATTTATTCGTGGGATTTGCTCTATGAGCTCGGCGTCAACCAAAGTCGGTACTGGCAGGCTTACCTGAAGCGGTTGGAACAGGCCGGTTATCAGCGTAAAGATCAGTCGCATTGACCCCATCATGACAGTCAGAGAAACGCGCGAAGATTCTACACACTTCGGGTTCAGCACCGTAAGTGAATCCGAGAAAAATAGTCTTGTGTCGGAAGTGTTCAGTTCGGTTTCGAATCGGTATGATCTGATGAACGACCTGATGTCCTTCGGCATCCATCGAATATGGAAGCGTCTGGCCATTGCCTATGGAGGAATTCGGCACGGCAGTCAGGTTCTGGACGTAGCAGGTGGTACGGGTGACATGAGCCTCGCCATCGCGAAAAAGTTAGGGGACCAGGGCAGGATCGTATTGACGGACATTAATGATTCGATGCTGCGCTTGGGTCAGGACAGACTGATTGATCATGGCTTCTTGGACAAACTGCTTTGTGTGCAGTGTGACGCCGAAAATCTGGTTTTTGAAGAAGACAGTTTCGATTGTGTGATGATCTCCTTTGGTTTGCGAAACGTTACGCGGATGGACCGGGCCTTGGCCTCCATGTTTCGCGTAACGCGTGTTGGAGGCCGATTGGTCATACTCGAATTTTCGAAACCTGTCATTCCACTTCTTGAAAAAATTTACGATCGGTACTCTTTTGAAGTGATTCCCCGCCTGGGTGAGATGGTGGCGGGAGATCGACAGAGCTATCAGTATCTGGTCGAATCGATTCGTAAACATCCAGATCAGGAAAAACTCGCAGACATGATGGCTGACGCGGGGTTTGAACGGATTCAGTATCACAATTTAACTGGAGGCATCGTTGCGCTTCATATCGGCTGGAAGCTGTAGCAGCGGGTTCTGAATGTCAAATCCATATGTGAATTATGTAAAGGTTCACTTTTCAGATGCGCTGACAGGTGCGATCAATGCGGCCGCTGAAACAAGCCCTGAACTGAGACTTTGCATCGCTGAGCTTGAAGGGCGGCGAGTAGGAGTCGAAGTCACTGATTTTCACCTTTCCATTACGCTGAGTGTCGTAGACAGCTTGGTTTTGGTGAACGATGGACCGCATCAGAAAGAGCCTGACCTCCTTTTTCGAGGAACCGCCGCGAATCTGCTCAAGGTAATCGCTTCAGGAGACTGGGATCCGAAAGTACTTGAAAATATCGAGATTGTCGGCGATGTTCAATTGGCACAAAAACTGTACAGGCTCCTTAAGAAGATCAATTTTGACTGGGAAGAAGAAGTTGCCAAGCGGCTCGGTGACGTTCCAGCGCGACAGGTTGGAAATTTCGTTCGTTGGTGCAGGCGAACGATTCTTGCGGACGATTCGCCATTCAGGCAGCAGGTGCGAACTAAACTTGTGGACGAGAACTACATTCTTCCCGAGCAGTCGCGGGTTGAACGTTTTCTTGATGAGGTTGATCATATCCAGGAGGATCTCGACCGATTGGAAAAACGCTTGGACCGACTGTCCAAATGACGATTGAGCTGAAATGCTGCCTGCACTGAAGAGAATCTGGGAAATTGCTCGCGTCATACGCAGGCACGGCCTTGATGCGGAGCTCGACCCCCATCTTCGGTATCCTGCTGCAAAAGTGCTGCTCCGCATGCTGTTCGGTCGTTCCAAATACGATGTCGACAGTCCGTTTGCGGTTCGACTGCGACAGGCATTGCAGGAACTAGGCCCCATTTTTGTGAAGTTCGGTCAGAGTTTATCCACTCGAGCCGATCTTTTTCCGAGTGATCTGATTCAGGAAATGAGCATTCTCCAGGATCAGGTGCCGCCATTTGACAGCAGCGAAGCTCGATCCATCATCGAAAGATCGCTCGGAAACCCGATCAATTCCGTTTTTCAGGAATTTGATGATATTTCAATCGCGTCCGCATCGGTTGCCCAGGTTCATCGCGCAACTTTGTCAGGCGGTGAAGAAGTCGTTGTCAAAGTCCTGCGGCCGGGAATCGCAGAGCAGATTGACTTGGACATCAAAGTGATGAAGCTGCTTGCAAACGTGCTGGAGTTCTTGTGGCCGCATACCAGGAACTATCGCGCCAAAGATGTAATTCAGTCCTATTACGATACACTGTCCGACGGATTGGACCTGATGGTGGAAGCGGCCAATGCGAACTTCTTCCGAAAGCGATTTGAGAATGATGAATTCCTGCGGGTGCCTGGCATCTACTGGAATCTCACCCGAACCGATGTAATGGTGATGGAGCGGGTCGGTGGAATTCCAATCCGCGATGTGGAGGAGTTGAAGTCTGCATCCGTCGACTTGAAGAAGCTGACTCAAAATCTTGTCAGTTCGTTCTTTGTTCAAGCTTTTTACGATGGTTTTTTTCATGCTGATCTTCACCCGGGAAATTTGTTCGTGACCGAGTCCGGTCAGCTGAACATCGTCGATTTTGGAATCATGGGAAGTCTCACTGAACAGGATCGAGGTTATCTGGCGGAAAACATCACAGCCATACTGCGGCGGGATTACAAAACCGTCGGAGAAGCGCATATTCGCTCTGGCTGGACGCCGCCCGACATTTCGATTGAAAAGTTTGAAGTTCGAATTCGCACCGTCTGCGAACCGTTTGTCGGCCAGCCGATTGGCGAGGTTTCATTCGGTCTGCTTATGGGCCGTCTGTTTCGGATCGCACGCGATTTCAATATCAACATTCAGCCTCAGCTGCTGATGTTTCAGCAGACTTACGTAAACCTCGAAGGGCTGACAAGGTCTTTGGACTCAGAAATTGATATTGCGGGCACCGTTCGCCCGGTTTTGGAGAGCTGGGTTCGTCAGCGCGCTGGAATCGCCAGCTTAGGTTCCAGCATTAAGTCGGAAGCGCCGCATTGGATTGGCGCTGCCCCGGAAATTCCACGACTCGTTCACAGCGTCCTGCTGCACATGCATAGAAATCAAATACAGAATCCGGCAGGCAGAAAGCAGGGTGCGCTAAATGAATTCGAAAACATCTATGGGAAACTGTTTTTCGGTGTGCTTGGCGCTGCGCTTTTGACCGGAGCTGCGCTTGACTGGAGCTGGGATGGATTTGGATTTTCGACGTTTGTGCTGGGAATTGGTTCCGCGATCTGCCTGAAAATGGCTTGGCCTCAAAAACGGCGCTAGTTGATTTCAATTTTCATTTTCTGCAGCCGCAGAGAGTTGCCAATGACGGAAACCGATGAAAGGCTCATGGCGGCAGCGGCAAATACCGGTGACAGAAGTATTCCAAAGAATGGGTACAGAACGCCGGCGGCGATCGGGACGCCCGCCAGGTTGTAAGCAAAGGCGAACCATAAGTTCTGCCGGATGTTTTTCATGGTCGCTTCAGCGATCACTCTCGCTCGGACAATATTCTGCAGATCACTGTTGGGTATCGTCAAGTCTGCGCATTCCAATGAAACGTCGGAACCGCTGCCCATGGCGAATCCCACTTCTGCTTGAATCAGTGCAGGTGCATCATTGACGCCATCTCCAGCCATGGCGACAGGATGATCTTTTTGAATCTTCCTGACGATGTTCACTTTGTCCTCTGGCAGCGCTCCCGCATAAACTTCTTCTATCCCACACTTTGCAGCGATGGCGTTGGCGGTATCCGCGTGATCTCCGGTGACCATGATCACCGTTATTCCTCGATTCTGCAGTGATCGAATCGCATCCGGAGTTGTCTCTTTTATGGTGTCTGCGATTTCAAACATGCCTTGAAGTTCGTTTTCGACAGAAAGGTAAACCAGGCTGCTCTCAGGATTTTTCTGTTGAATGGATGATGTAAAGGACTCAAAATTCCCGACCCCTGTGTGTGTCATGAATCGAGCGTTGCCAAGAGCGATTCGTTTGCTGTCAACCTGCCCCGTAATGCCCAATCCCGGCAGCGCTTCAAACTGATCGGTGACCAAGGTCGGCACGCCTTTGTCTTGTGCTGCGTTCACGATTGCCTGGGACAGCGGGTGCTCGCTGGCGCGGCAGACTGCAGCGGCGTAAGACAGGATTTGGTCGGAATCTGATCGTTCCGTACCGATGTGTATCAGCTTCGGTTTGCCGACGGTCAGGGTGCCCGTCTTATCGACGACGAGGGTTTTGACTTTTGACAGCACTTCCAGTGCCGCTGCGTCCTTTACAAGTATGCCTTCTCGAACCGCGCGGCCGACCGAAACGGTCACAGACATGGGCGTTGCGAGTCCAAGCGCGCAGGGACAGGCAATGATCAGGATGGATACAAATACGACAAGCGCGAAATTGGGCGCTGGTTCCGGTCCATAGTTCAGCCACAGCACGAAGCTCACCACAGCAACCAACATGACGACTGGAACGAACCAGGAGGCGACAAAATCGGCGAGTCGCTGAATCGGCGCTTGGCTCATCTGCGCTCTTGCAACCATGTGGATCATTTGAGACAGTATCGTGTCGGACTGCGCATGCTTAACGCGCATCACAAACGATCCGGTTCCGTTCATGGTGCCTGCATGAACCGGGTCTCCAACCAGCTTCTCGACGGGAATGGATTCGCCGCTCAGAAGTGATTCATCAACACTGGATGTTCCCTGATGGACGGTGCCGTCAGCGGGCACGTGCTCGCCCGGACGCACCTGAAGTAAGTCTCCCCTGAAAATCTGCTCAATATCGATTTCTTCAAGTTCACCATTTTCCTTGAGTCTCATGGCGGTTTGGGGTGTTAGTTCCAAAAGAGATTGAATTGCTATTTTTGTTCGTTCTCGCCCCTTCAATTCGAGCACTTGCCCTAACAGCACAAGCAGAATGATCGCCGCTGAGACTTCAAAATAAACGCCGAACTGCCCGTCAATAGTGCTGAAAACCGGACGAAAAAATTCCGGAAACAGCACGACCGAGATGCTGACCAGATAAGCGGTGCCTGAACCCAGTGCGATCAAGCTGAACATATTCAGTGATCGATTGCGCACTGACGCCCAGCCTCGTTGAAAAAATGGCAGCCCGCACCAAAGCACAATGGGCGTGGAAAGGATCAGCTGCAGCCAATGGGAAGTCGAATCTGGGATCAGCCGGGATGAGAGCAGACCAATATGAGGTCCCATAGAGAGAATTAAAATTGGAATTCCGAACAGCAGTCCCAGCTTGAATCGCCTGGTAAAGTCGATGAGTTCCGGATTTTCCTGATCGCGATCGAGTGATGGCACCATGGGTTCGAGGGCCATGCCACAGATTGGACAGTCAGCCGGACCGCTTTCAACAATCTCTGGATGCATCGGGCATGTGTAGTCAGTACCCGCTGCGGTTTTACCCAGAGAGACGTTGGAGGCCGATTCTGGGACTTCGTCACGCTGCTGCAGATACTGATCGGGATTATTTTCAAATTTTGTTCGACAGCCGCTGCAGCAGAACCAGTAAGTCTGATCCATGTAACTGAAAGAATGCGCTGATGTTTCTGGATTCACGAACATACCGCACACTGGGTCGCGGGGTTCTTGAGATTTCTCAGTCGAACTGCAGCTGGTCATGACGATGTACTGTTTGGTTTAGAAAACACGAGTTGAAAGATTGAAATTTTGTTGACTGTCAGCGCTTTTTCATTCTATTTTAAGAATTAATCATGCTGGGATTGATTCGTAATAATTGACCGGTTCACGTCTGATGCAGCTGATCCGGCTATCAGTTCGGTTGACAATCTTGAAATAACCAAGTAAATTACTATGTTATTATAAGCGAACCGAGCATACGTAATATGAGACTGACAACAAAAGGCCGATACGCGGTAACCGCAATGATGGACTTAGCCTTGCATGAGTCTTCCAGGCATCGAGTTGTGCTGAAGACGATCGCAGAGCATCAAGTAATTTCAGTAACCTATCTTGAGCAGCTTTTTGCAAAACTCAGGGACAGAGGCTTGGTAATTGGCGTTCGTGGTCCGGGAGGTGGTTATCGTCTGACCCGCCCCGCAAGTGAAATTTCAGTCTATGAAATCATAAGCGCGGTGGATGAATCTGTGGATGTTACGAGATGCCATGGGAGGAAAAACTGTCAGGATGGGGAAATCTGCCTGACTCATGAATTGTGGACGCAGCTGAGCGAACAGATTTCCAGTTTTCTGGACAATCTTTCACTAGCTGACATTGTGCAGTCAGAGCGCGTACGGACGATTGCTGAACGGCAGTCAATTCTATGTAAAGAAACCGAAGTGGAAGATTCAAAGCGAGTCGTTTTTTCGGATCCGAAACTTTCAGTGCAACATTAGGGGAAAATTGTGAGATCATCGACTGCTGCTGACATCAGTGAATTTGTAAAGCGCGAATACAAGGAAGGATTTGTAACCGACATCGAATCGGATACGTTCCCTCCTGGTTTGAATGAGGATGTCGTAGTCGCGTTATCGGTCAAAAAGGAAGAGCCCGAATTTATGCGCGGCTGGCGGCTCAAGGCCTACGCTCGCTGGAAAAAAATGAGCGAACCGGTTTGGGCGCACGTCAACTACACACCGATAGATTATCAATCCATCAGTTATTACTCCGCTCCGAAGACGGATAAAGATGGTCCGAAGAGTTTGGATGAAGTTGATCCAAAGCTGCTGGAGACGTACGAGAAACTTGGAATCCCACTGTCAGAGCAGAAAATGCTGGCTGGAGTTGCGGTGGATGCCGTTTTCGACAGTGTTTCGGTCGCCACGACCTTCAAAAAAACGCTTGCCGATGCCGGTGTTATTTTCTGTTCTTTCTCTGAAGCAGTGAAAGAACACCCGGAACTGGTCCGCAAGTATTTAGGAAGTGTCGTACCGTCTGGCGATAATTTTTTCGCTGCGCTGAATTCCGCTGTATTCAGTGACGGTTCGTTTGTTTATGTGCCCAAGGGCGTACGCTGTCCAATGGAACTCTCTACTTATTTTCGAATCAACGCGATGAATACAGGACAGTTCGAACGTACGCTGATCATTGCCGATGAAGGGAGCTACGTCAGCTATCTGGAGGGATGCACGGCTCCAATGCGAGACGAAAATCAGCTGCATGCGGCGGTTGTGGAATTGATCGCTCTGAAAGATGCTCAAATAAAGTACTCAACAGTGCAGAATTGGTATCCAGGCGATGCGGAAGGTCGAGGGGGAATCTACAATTTTGTTACGAAGCGAGGCGCCTGCCGCGGTGAAAACGCAAAGATTTCATGGACACAGGTCGAAACCGGGTCTGCAATTACCTGGAAATACCCAAGCGTGCTGCTCGAAGGCGATCACTCAACGGGTGAATTCTATTCTGTTGCGCTTACCAACAATTACCAGCAGGCGGATACCGGAACCAAAATGGTGCATATCGGCCGTGCGACATCAAGCACCATCATTTCGAAGGGTGTATCTGCAGGCCGTGGACAGAATTCATACCGGGGTCTGGTACGGATCCTCAAGGGGGCTGAGGATGCGCGAAATTACTCCCAGTGTGATTCTCTTTTGATGGGTGATCGCTGTGGCGCACATACTTTCCCCTACATTGAAGTGAAAAATCCAACCGCTAAAGTCGAACATGAAGCCACTACTTCGCGCATCAGTGAAGATCAGCTGTTCTACTGCCGACAGCGGGGGCTTTCGGAAGAGGATTCAGTGTCTATGATTGTGAATGGCTTCTGCAAAGAAGTGTTCAAAGAGTTACCTATGGAATTTGCCGTTGAAGCCCAGAAACTGCTTGGCATCAGTTTGGAAGGTGCAGTCGGCTAATTTCTTACCGATTTTTTATGAAATTAATTTAAGGACGGGTATTTATGCTGTCTATTCGAAATCTGCACGTCGAAATTGCGAACAAGAAAATTCTGAACGGAATCAACCTAAACGTTCAGAATGGTGAGACTCATGCCATCATGGGTCGAAATGGTTCAGGCAAGAGCACGTTGGCGAATGTGATTGCCGGAAAACTGGAAGACGGTGTCGACGGCGCAGTTCTGTACGACGGTGTTGATCTGCTTGAACTGGACCCCGAAGAACGTGCGCGGGAAGGCGTCTTTTTGGCCTTTCAGCATCCAATCGAGATTCCAGGCGTCAACAACATCTATCTCATCAAAGCTGCCGTAAACTCGATTCGCAAGCATCATGGCGAAAGCGAAGTGGATGCCATCGATTTTCTGAAAATGGTTCGAAAAAAAATGGAGCTGCTCAGCATACCTGAGTCCTTTCTGTATCGATCTGTCAATGACGGGTTTTCCGGTGGTGAGAAAAAACGCAATGAAATTCTCCAGCTGCTGATGCTTGAACCAAAGTTGGTGATACTGGATGAAACCGACTCAGGACTTGATATCGATGCTCTCAAAGTCGTTTCAAAGGCAGTTAATTCCTTGAGTAGAGAAGGTCGGTCAACGATCATCGTCACACATTTTCCGCGCATTCTTGACTACATTGTTCCCGATTATGTACATGTTCTGGCAGAGGGACAGATTGTCATGTCCGGTGACAAAACTCTGGCTCACGAGCTGGAAAGGTTTGGATATTCGTGGGTAATGCAGCACCGACCGGCAGCAGTTGCATGAGACCAAGTAAATTTTCCAGTCATCTGATTGAACGAAGTTCTGAGCTGATGCAGCGCCTGCCGGGGGCTGCAGTCGAGAATATTCATGCCATGCGCGCCGCTGCCATCGCGCGCTTTGGGAACATTGGACTGCCAACCTTGAGAGACGAAGCGTGGAGGTACACCAACATTCAGCCGCTGGGACGGTTGGCATTTGAACCCGCACGAAAAACCGAAGTCAATATCACCGAGCAGGAAATAAAACACCTGAACATGAGTTCGGTCGGTGCCGCACGAATTGTTTTTCTTGATGGATGGCTGGTATCTCACCTCTCCGATCATGCTGATCGAGAAAACGGAATTGAGGTGATTTCGCTCGCTCAGATTCTCAGCGGTGAACGAATCGTTGAAAGTGCCCTGTACGAGTTCGTCACTGAAAGACTGCAGGAGAGAGCCACGCTGGGGAGCGATGGTTTCACTGCGCTGAACTCTGCTCTGGCAGCCGATGGTGTCGTGATTCATGTGAAGCCGGGCGTCCGGCTTGAAAGAACACTGGAGATTCTGTGTGTCAGCAGCGGTGATGCAAGCCGACGAATGAGCAACCTGAATCATTTTGTTTTTGCTGAATCCGGTTCCAGGCTGAGCGTGCTGGAATGCTATGTTTCCATGGCAGACTCGGACCATCTGACAAACTCTTCGATGGCCTTTCGCATTGGGTCGGATGCTGAAGTCGATCACTATAGAATCCAAAATGAAAGTGAGCGGGCTTTTCATATCGGTTCGTCAAAAATAAACCAGGACAAGAACAGCAGATATCGAATTTATTCTCTATCCATTGGCGCTTTGCTGGACCGGCATGAAGTGAATGAGTCCTTGGACGGTGAGGACTCTCGCTGTGAACTCAAAGGCCTGTACCTTGGAAGCGGAAAACAGCACATTGACAATTACACGACGGTCACGCATGCCTGCCCGAATGGTACGAGTGATGAGTATTACAAAGGCATCCTTGATGACAGCGCCCGTTCTGTTTTTCATGGTCGCATTCGGGTCGCCATGGATTCGCAGCATACCGACGCACAACAGCAGAATAAAAACCTTCTGCTGTCAAGAAACGCAGAGGCGGACACAAAGCCACAGCTGGAAATTTATGCCGATGACGTGAAATGTTCTCATGGAGCTACCGTTGGTCAGCTCGACGAAAACGCGGTTTTTTATCTGCGAACTCGAGGATTGGGTGAGAAGCAGGCCAGAGCGGTGCTGACGAGAGCATTTGCCACGGAAATTGTTCAGGAAATTGAGATAGAAGCCTTGCGAGAGCAAGTTGACGATCTCGTTCAGCAAAAGTTAGGCCTTAACGCAGAAGGGAGGAAGTTCGTGTGAGAAATGTTGCCGTCAAGATGAATGCACTCGATGTTCCATTGGCCAATGAATTCGATGTGGATGCCGTTCGAGAGCAGTTTCCCATCCTTAATCAAAAAGTTTACGGCCGAGATTTGGTTTATTTGGACAACGCGGCAAGCGCCCAAAAACCGCTGGCCGTCACAAATGCCTTAGCGCATTACTATGCGACGAATCATGCCAACGTTCATCGCGGCGTTCACGCACTGAGTGATCGGGCAACCGAGGCTTTTGAGAATGCTCGGGAATATTCCAGACAATTTGTAAACGCACGGCATACGCGTGAAATCATTTTCGTACGTGGCACGACTGAAGGATTGAATTTGGTCGCGAGTTCTTACGGTCGACATCGACTGAAACCGGGAGACGAAATTCTCGTCAGCGAGATGGAGCATCACTCCAACATCGTACCGTGGCAGCTCATGGCAGAACAGACTGGCAGTGCAGTGCGCATGATACCGATGGATGATCGAGGCGAAATCATCCTGGATGAATATCAAAATTTACTGAACGAAAAAACCGCGGTCGTTGCGATCACTTATGTGGCAAATTCTCTTGGCACCGTCAATCCAATTCGGCTGATGACGGCACAGGCCCATGACGTTGGAGCCGCAGTCGTTGTTGACGCTGCTCAGGCAGCGCCGCATCTGAAACTGGACGTACAGGAACTGGATTGTGATTTTCTGACGCTGTCCGGTCACAAAATGTATGGCCCGACCGGGATCGGGATTCTCTATGGCCGCGAACGGCTGCTCGACGCAATTCCGCCTTATCAAGGTGGCGGTGAAATGATCAGGAAAGTCACCTTTCAAGGCACGGAGTACGCAGAGATTCCACACAAATTTGAAGCGGGAACTCCGAACATTGCAGACTCAGTTGGATTTGGCGCCGCCGTTCAGTTCATGCAGGATCTCGGCCTTGACACCATCGCTGCGCATGAAAATCGTCTTTTGGAATATGCTCATCAACAAGCGGCCGAAATGGAAGATTTAAGAATCTTTGGCCAGGCGGAAAATAAGTCAGGTGTATTTGCGTTTGCATTGGGTGACATACATCCGCACGATATTGGCACCATTGTCGATCGGGATGGAATCGCAATCCGCGTGGGCCACCACTGTGCGATGCCTGTCATGCGCCACTTTGACGTCGCTGCAACCGCAAGGGCTTCTTTCGCCGTCTACAATACCACCGATGAAATCGATCGCCTGTTCGAGTCACTTCAGGGAGTGCGGAGGATTTTTGGAAAATGATGGATGATTTAAGGTCTCTTTATCAGGAAGTGATCATCGACCACAGTCGAAGTCCTAGAAATTTCGGTCCATTGGATGCCGCGAACCGTTCGGCCGAAGGAGTCAATCCACTGTGCGGCGACGAGTTGACACTGAACTGTTATGTCGATGATGCTGACATTATTCGAGACATTCGTTTTATAGGGCGCGGGTGCGCAATATCTCTAGCATCCGCATCAATCATGACCGAAATGCTAAAGGGAATGACCAAACAGGAAGCAGAATCCATTTTCAAGCAGTTTCATGCGACAGTAACAGGTGCGAACGCTGGCCCGAGTGCAGACATCGGCAAACTCGAGGTCTTAAGTGGAGTGCGCGAATTTCCAACTCGGGTAAAGTGCGCGACGCTCGCATGGCATACCGCCATTGCTGCAATCAACGACGATACCAAAACCGTGACTACGGAATAATTGACATGTCCAACTCAGTTAACGTACGGCCTCCTCGGCCTCAAGACCAATTTCTCTCGGATTTTTTAAACTCTACGGACAGCAGCTCTGAGTCAGATGTTTCTCTGAACCAGGAACTCAGCTCTTCCGTCACTGATATAGTTTTGGAACAGCGGATCATCGATGCTCTGCGCGATATTTATGATCCGGAAATTCCGGTTAACATTTACGATCTGGGTTTGATTTATTCTGTCGATATTGACGATGAAAAAGTCGTTCGGCTCGAGATGACGCTGACAACGCCAGGATGCCCTGTTGCGCAGACTTTTCCAGGAACGGTGGAGTGCGCAGTGCGATGTGTGGAAGGTGTTGCGGACGCTCACGTGAACCTGGTCTGGGATCCGCCTTGGACGAAGGAAAAAATGACGGAAGATGCGCTGTTGATGCTAGGTTTGCTTTAGCAGATTCCACTCTGTGAAAGTCGCCCTCGTCAGTCCTTATGAAATCGGGCGTCAGCCCTTTGCACTTGCTCAACCTGCAGCGTGGCTGAAAAAAGCTGGGTTTGAAGTAGAGTGCATCGATCTTTCAGTTGAACCGTTTGATTCCTCTCGGATAGCCGGATCCAAAGTTGTAGCTGTACATTTGGCGATGCATGCCGGCGCTCGTCTTGCCGCTCAGGTAATTCCTAAACTCGTTGAAATTGAAACCGTCCAGGCAATTTGCGTCTACGGTTTATACGCGCCTGTAAACGAAGAGTATTTTCGATCACTAGGCTGCGAATATGTATTTGGAGGAGAAGCCGAAGCCGACATTCAGTCATTGTGTGAATCGGTCAGACGAGATTCACCGGCTGAAATTTTGAAACAGCTGCGCAATTCGCTGGATAAGTTGAGGTTCGTCAGCCCGGACCGCTCACTGCTGCCTGATCTTGAACAATACTCGCGTCTCGCACTTGCGGATGGCACCATCAGGACCGTGGGCTTTGTCGAAGCAACGCGAGGTTGCAAACACTTGTGTAAACATTGCCCAATCGTGCCGGTTTATGAGGGGCGATTTCGTGTTGTCCCTGTGGGCGTCGTGCTTGATGACATTCGTCAGCAGGTTGAAGCGGGAGCGGAACACATTTCATTTGGGGACCCGGATTTTCTCAATGGGCCTGGGCATTCGCGCAGAATCATAGAAAAGTTTCGAGCTGAATTTCCCGATCACACGTGGGATGCGACGATCAAAGTAGAGCATTTGGTCAAATATGCTGAACTGCTGCAGTTTTTTGCAGACAACGGCTGTCTTTTCATCACTACGGCAGTTGAATCAATCGAGGACGAAATTCTGCAGAAATTGGATAAGGGACATACTGAAAAGGATTTCAGACAGTCGCTGTTACTGCTCAGAAAATTGGGCATATCCATGATGCCTACATTTGTTCCCTTCACTCCCTGGACCACATTGAATGGTTACCGGAACCTGCTTGGGGAGATAGCTGAGTTGGGACTGGCAGATAGTGTCGCACCCGTTCAGCTGAGCATTCGATTGCTGCTGCCACGCGGTTCGAAACTGCTGCAGTCAGCCGACCGCGGCACTTGGCTGAATGAATTTAACCCGGAGCTGCTGGGATTTGACTGGACTCATCCTGATTCGAGGGTGGATTTACTTCAGAAGTCAGTTCAGCAGTGGGTCATGGATGCCGACAGTCAGGGCAAGGCGCGTAACGAAACATTTATGGGAGTTTGGGAACGGGTTCACAAGGCTCTCGGCATTCCGTCTCCTGAATTGCAATTCACTGACAGCGCTGCAGTGCCAACCATGACGGAGAATTGGTATTGCTGTGCTGAACCCACGATCAGCCAACAAATTGAATTGAGTGACCAAATTGATTCGTGCGGAACTGCAATCGGTGACGCAGCGGCGTGACCCGCTGCTGACGTCGATTTTCTTTCAGCCTGTAATTTCTCGGGAAATTCGCAGACCTTTCAGCAGATTCAGCGCTTCCTGCAGCTGGTAATCATTGCCAACTGCAGGATTGGCGCTGCCTGAAGAATCACTCGGAAACTCTTTTTCGGATTCATGCTCAAGAGCTCCGTCAAGATCAGACTCGCGCACCATCGCTTCTGATTCCTGTTCGGCCTCAGCAAATTCGCGTCTTTCGACAACGATGTCAGGCATGATGCCACGCCCTTGGATGGAACGATCCGCAGGTGTGTAATACCGATGAGTTGTCAGCTTTACCGCTGTATCAGAATTCACCGTGAGGATTGTCTGAACCGAACCTTTGCCGAAAGTCTTTCCACCCATGATGATTGCGCGTTTGTGGTCCTGCAGCGCACCCGCAACAATTTCAGAGGCTGACGCAGAACCTTCGTTCACCAGCACTACAATGGGAATTTCCTGCAATATGTCTCCAGGCGCTGCTTTATATTCCTGTGCGCTGACACCGTCGCGGTTGCGTGTAGTCACAATGACGCCGTCATCGATAAACATGTCCGAAACCCCGATTGCGCTTCTTAGTTCTCCGCCGGGATTGTTGCGAAGGTCCAGCACCATGCCTTGAAGCGAATCCGCTTCTTCGGCAAGATTCTGAATCTTCTGACGAGCCAGTTCGGGTGTCGTCGATTGAAACTGCGTTATTCGAACGTAGCCGAAATTGGGATCGAGCAGACGTCCCCTGACACTTTGAATTTTGATGACCGCTCGAGTAAGAGTGATTTTCAATGGCTGACTCGAGCCTTGTCGAATTATGGTGAGCGTGATGTCTGTGCCCGGTTCGCCGCGCATTATATTTACCGCCTCATTCAGCGTCATGCGATTGACTGGACGGTTGTCCAGCTGAACGATCAGATCACCAGGAAGAACGCCGGCTCTGTGGGCGGGCGTGTCATCAATCGGAGAAATTACTCGAATCCCGCCTCCCTGTTTCGAAACCTCGATTCCCAAGCCACCGTATTTTCCTGTTGTGTCAATGCGAAGTGCGGAAATTTCAGAACTGTCCAGATAGTCTGAATGAGGGTCGAGACCATTGATCATGCCTCGAATCGCATTCTTCAGCAGTTCCTCATCTGTGACATCTTCCACATAATAATTTTTAATTGCCTCAAATACTTTGGCAAAATTTGCAATCTGTGTAAGGGGCAATGGAGAGCTTTGACCGTTTTCAGTTGACTGGCCCTGAGACGACAAAGGGACAAGCAGAGTCAGTGTCAAGATAGTGCAGAATGCAACAGTAGATTTGAATCGTGAAATCATTATTTAAGGCGGCCTTTTTCTCGAAATTTGTGCGGTCTTGAGTCGAATTGCGTGTTACGAACTTTTCTTACAGGATAGCAGACAGATACAGCTGTGTGAAAATATGCATTGAATTTACTATTACGTTCAATAATAGCATTTTATCCTGTAGTCTAATTCTGAATTAACTGTAAGAATGTTTTTTGAACTGTGGTATGGGCGAAATATGAAAGAAGGATAAAGAAACTGGCAGGTTGTCGAAAGCGCCAGATTGACGTAGGTTCCATTTTCATGTATTTCAAAATACGGCGTTGGTGCTGCCGCTCCTGCGGCCAATGCTCGGTGGGTTTGTCAGTCCCGGGCAAGCGTTCGTGCCATTCGACGCTGCCGCTTTTGTTTCTGTCAGTCTGAGTTGAACGCCTGAGAGAGCGCCTGATTCCAATTGAAAGCGAAATCTGTTCTGGTCTTTGAATATAATCGCGTCTGATTTGTTGCAGGGACAAGAATTTTTGCCCTGTGACGGATTCATCTCAGAAACGACCAGGTCGAAAAAGTGACTTGACGTACATATTCCATAACCCAGGTGGAACCAATTGGGTATATGATATTGTCAGTTTCACTGTTTACTCCTTAAGTTGCCCATGGATTTTGAATTTGTCAAATTAAACTGGCATTTGTTTGTCGCCCTTGCTGCGGTTATCGCGTTGCTTGCATTCGAGCCGCTGCGCAGGCGGAGAGGTGGCATCAGCTCAGTGAATGTGCTGGATCTGCCTCGCATTATGAAATCTGAAAAAGCCATCATTTTGGACGTGTCGGAACCAAATGAGTTTCGCAGCGGTCGCATTCCGAAAGCTCGCAATATTCCACTGAGTAACGTTGAGTCCGATATCAACAGCCTACGCAAGTTCAAATCCCGCACTATCGTAGTTGTCTGCCGCGTGGGCAATCGCAGTTCCAAAGCAGCCGGCATACTGAAAAAGAATGAATTTTCTGATGTGCGAACCTTACAGGGTGGATTTGCAGCTTGGACCAAGGAAAATTTCCCAATCGAAAAATAAAACGGCTGTGCGAAGAGTCCGCTTTCAGAAGGGACTGCCCCACTTTCAATCATTCGATTGCAGAAAAAGTTGATTGATCCGAATTTTTGAAACAACTGCGCTGGATTGAATGTCTATCATAATAACTTTGGATAAAACTGGAATTGTTTTCAGGGCCTAATTTTGAAACTGCAGATGGTTGAATCCGTTTTGCCTCCACGCTTCGTACACTGCAACCGCGACTGCGTTCGATAGGTTCAGGCTGCGATTATTTGGAAGCATTGGTAACAAGACTTGATGTTTCGGGCTTACGCTGTTGCGAATTGCTGCTGGAAGCCCGCTCGTTTCGGAACCAAAGATCAACGCATCTCCGGGTCTGTAGTCAACATTGGAAAATAGATTGGTGTGCCATTTGGAAAATGTGAAGCGGCGTCCAATTTTATGGGTTTGATTAAATTCGGAGAACGAGCGATGGGTTTGAATATTGACGGTTTCATGGTAATCCAAGCCTGCTCTGCGCAGTTTTGCATCACTAAGCTGAAATCCCAAAGGTTCAATCAAATGCAGGCTGCAGCCGGTGTTGGAACATAAACGTATGATGTTGCCGGTGTTGGGCGGAATTTGAGGTGAAACGAGAACTACTTTAAACAAAACGAAATCAAATATTTTACAACTGGACTAAGAAAGCGGAAAAATGACGAAAACTCGAAATAGAATTTACAAAATATCAATTGCATTAAGCACAGTTATTTTAATGTTGACAAGCGCTTCGGTGAAAGCTGAAGTCAAACATGTGCTGGAACTGTTCACTTCCCAAGCCTGTTATTCCTGTCCGCCTGCTGAAGAATTGCTTGGGGAAATCGTCTCGAAATATGATGACGTTCTCTGTTTGGAGTTTCATGTGGATTACTGGAACAGCATAAACTACGGTGAATACGGACAATGGCAGGACCCTTTCTCCGCACCAGCATACTCCAAGCGACAGCGAGACTATGACGAACTGTCGCTGGAAGGACGAAAAGGTGTCTATACGCCGCAAATGATAATGGACGGTCGAACTGCATTTGTTGGAAGCCAAACGCCTCGGGCCAATTACCATCTTCAGAAAGAGTCGAAGTTTGTGCTCTCGGCGTCTGCTCAACTGAGCGATTCAGGGACAGTCACGGTTCAAGTGGATGGCAAACATGATTCTCCGGCGGATGTTTGGCTGATTACGCTTGACGTAAAACAGACTACCGTAATTCCCTTTGGCGAAAATCATGGAAAAACACTGGATAACTTTAATGTTGTTCGGGACATGAAGTCGATTGGTGCGTGGGACGGCAGGAAACTGGAAATCAGTTCTGAACTTGGTGAGCTGTCTGAAAATCAGAATTGCGCCGTAATCGTGCAGAAGTACGATTCTTCAAGCCAATCCGTGAAAGGGCCGATTCTAGGGGCTGCGATCTGCAAGCCCGTTTAAATGCCAGCTTGACTAAAATGGTTTGACTACGACCAGAGCTACAATCATGACCAGCAGAAGCACCGGGACCTCGTTGAACCATCGGTAAAAAATATGGCTTCGAGTATTCCTGCCTTTTTTGAAATCTGCAAGATACTTGAAACACCATAGGTGATACAGTACTAAGATCAACACGAGCATGAGCTTGTACTGCAGCCACGTACCGCCGAATCCATACTTCAGCCAGAGCGTAGAACCGGTGATCAGGGTGAGGACCGCGCTGGGAGTCGAAATTCCGAAATAGAGCTTGCGCTCCATGACCTTGAATCTTTCCAGGCTGACCGCGTCCTGTGCCTGCGCGTGGTAGACGAACAGTCTGGGCAGGTAAAAGACTCCTGCAAACCAGGTGATGACAAAAATAATGTGAAATGTTTTCCACCAGAGCATGTAAACGTCTCATTTTGCTGTGATAAGGCTTGACTTGAATATCGACCCGTTCGATACTGGTTTAGTGTTACTCTTTGGTTTATTACCTTATTTGAACTGCGGGTAAATTCGTCGAATTTGATGCGCTGTTTGCGTTTATACTTTATCTTCAATGCAACTGCCGAGTGAGTAACAACTAGCGAACGTGCCGAAAGAAGATCAAATCGAAATGAATGGTACTGTCATTGAAACATTGCCGAACACCAACTTTAGAGTCAAACTGGACAATAACCACGTCGTAATCGCACATATATCCGGGAAAATGCGAAAAAATTACATTCGGATACTGAGGGGTGACCGAGTCATCGTGCAATTGACCCCGTATGATCTTACCAAGGGACGCATTGTTTATAGAGAACGATAATCAGCGTGCCTCAGCGAAGCATCAATCTTTCAGCCGCGGGTTTGACGAATAAGTGTAAAGTATTCGTCAAACCACATTCTCGCCCTGCGATAAGCCAAATTCAAAGGAAAATTGGCAGCATGATCATATTGGTCCAGCGCAATCCGTGATCGCTCCCGTTTTCGAACTTCCTTGGTGGGGATATGCCCTTGTCTGCTTGGGGCTGACACACGTAACGATTGTTTCCGTGACGATTTTTTTACATCGTCATCAAGCACATTCGTCTCTTGAGTTACATCCAATTTTGAGTCATTTCTTCAGATTTTGGCTGTGGCTGACCACCGGAACCGTCACCAAGGAGTGGGTGGCCGTTCATCGAAAACATCATGCTACCGTTGAATCGGAAGACGATCCTCACAGTCCGCAGGTGAGCGGAATCAACGCGGTATTGTGGGGTGGATTGCTGCTGTACCGACGGGCTGCACAACTGCCCGGGATTTTGGAGAAATTCGGGAAGGGCACTCCTGACGACTGGCTGGAACGCAATATTTACGCCGCCCATCCAAACTACGGCTTAACTATTCTTCTTTTGTTGAATCTGTTCTTGTTCGGACTTGTAGCGGGCTTGGCAGTTTGGGTGGTTCAGATGCTATGGATTCCATTTTGGGCTGCGGGTGTCATAAATGGAATGGGTCATTACTTCGGTTACCGGAACTTTGATCTGAATGATGCGAGCCGAAACATTGTGCCTTGGGGACTGCTCATCGGTGGTGAGGAATTGCACAACAATCACCATGCTTACGCCAGTTCGGCGCAGTTTTCCATCCGAAAATGGGAGATTGATCTAGGCTGGCTGTATGTTCGCATGTTCAGTGCGCTCAGACTGTTGAAAATTCGTCGCAAAATCCCGGTATTAACTTATCACGCGGACAAAAATCGATGTGATAGAGACACTGTGCGAGCGTTTGTGACAAATCGGGTTCAAGTATTCTCGAACTATGCCAACGACGTCGTTCGCCATGTGTATCGGGAAGAAATTCGCTCAACCTCTGGTGAGACGAAAAAAATGATCAAAAAGGCGAAGCACCTGCTGGCGACGGAGCGCGCCAAGCTGAGTTCGAACAATCAGGTTCGACTGCAAAAATTCCTTGAATCCAACCAGAGATTGGAGCAGGTCTATTTGATGAAAGAATCATTGCACAAAATTGCCGCGAGGTCGTCGTCCTCTTATGAACAGCTGCGAAGCGCTTTGGATGAATGGTGTCGAAATGCAGAAGAGTCTGGGATCGAAGCGTTAATGAACTTTTCGATCAAATTAAAGGGTAGCGTCTGCAGCTGACGGCTGTCAATCGATAAATTTGAAAAAAAAACCGATGTGACCTCACATCGGTTTTTGCGTTTATGGACGGGTTGATCCGTCGCTCCAACGCCTGAAGAACTCGAGAAAAATCCTACCTTAATTTCGTTTCTTTATACATGACGTGTTTTTTGACCACTGGATCATACTTTCGAATTTGGAGCTTTCCGGCCGAGTTGCCGCTGTTTTTGCTAGTGGTGTAGAAATGTCCGGTGCCAGCACTGGACGCCAATTTAATATTCAAGCGTTTGGGCTTGCCTCTATCGCCCGATTTGCCTTTTGATTTCGCTGCCATATTTCAGTTTCCCATACTCGAACTTATACCTTCACACCGCTGGCGCGCAGTTCGGCCAAAACCGCGTCAATGCCTTTCTTGTCAATCGTACGCAGAGCTTTTTGGGTCAGGCGTAACTTAACCCATCTTTTTTCGCTGTCCACCCAAAGCTTTCGATAATGCAGGTTGGGACGAAAACGTCGCTTGGTTTTGATATTGGATTTGGAGACCTTGTGACCGCTTACGGTCTTTTTCCCGGTAATTTTGCAGACTCTTGGCATTGTAGAAATAGCGATGCAATGAAAATTTGTCAAAAGAAAAGCAAATTTTATACGATTCCAAACAATGAATCAAATGCATTCGAATCAGTTACGGTTCAATTTCTCACTCTGGGCAACGTCTGACCTCTGCGGAAAATCGTCGAATGTCAACGTCAACTGCTGGTTGAAAAAAAATTCAGGCGTCTCGGATTTATAATTTAAATCAGTTATTTGGTATTGACGATAACCTGCTGATTTTACCATGGCAGACTGGATAAATTAATTTCGACGATGACAGAAGGACAGAATGACTCGCGCTGGACTTGTTAAAATTTCTGAATTGGCGGCTTTAATTTCAGAAAATATTGATGTGATTCGGTTGAAACGACTCACTGTTGCGTACATGTCGTTTGATTGACAGACCAATTTCGGGACAGTTAAGAAATTGCAAAAAAGAACTCAGTTCTGCTAAATTTCATCAAAACATTAGATTTGCAAGAGACCATGGAGCTGAAAGGCAAAAATATTCTGTTAGGAATAACTGGCGGTATCGCTGCTTACCGTTCTGCAGAGCTGGTTCGACTTCTGCGGCAGTTTGACGCAGAAGTGCGGGTTGTCATGACTCCCAATGCGACGCAGTTTATCTCAGCGCTCACTATACAGGCTCTGAGCGGCTATCCCGTGCGCATTGAACTGTTTGACGATGCAGCTGAAGCTGGAATGAGCCATATTGAGCTTGCGCGTTGGGCGGACATGGTTCTTATCGCACCTGCCAGCGCAAGTTTTCTGGCGCGGCTTGCGCACGGTATTGCGGATGACCTGCTGTCTACTGTCTGTCTTGCTACGTCAGCGGAAATTGCCGCTGCACCTGCCATGAATCGTTTAATGTGGTCGAATGCGGCAACGAAACACAACATGGACATTCTAAAGAGCCGGGGCGTGGCCGTCTTAGGGCCAGGCACTGGAAGCCAAGCCTGCGGAGAAGTCGGGCCTGGACGACTGCTTGAGCCAGAAGAAATTGCGAGTTCCATCGTCTCGCTACTGACAGATCGTAAACTATTGTCTGACGTGAATGTATTGATCACCGCAGGTTCGACCTGGGAGGCGCTTGATCCGGTACGTGGCATATCAAATCTAAGTTCCGGCAAAATGGGATATGCCGTGGCGAATGCAGCAGCTCGCGCGGGGGCGCACGTCACCGTGGTATCTGGTCCTGTGACGACATCAAGTCATGTCGCGGCTGATCGAATGATTCACGTGCAAAGCGCTCAGGACATGTTTGATGCGGTGATGCAAACAATAGAAGAAACGAACATATTTATTTCCGTTGCTGCGGTTGCTGATTATCGACCCATTAAGGCGATGCCATCCAAAATCAAGAAGAACCACGATACTCTGCAGCTCGAACTCGTTAGAAATCCAGATATTCTGTCGGAGGTAAAATCCAGACATCCGGGAGTGTTTGCGGTTGGATTTGCAGCTGAAACTGAAAATCTGATTCAGGAAGGACGTCGAAAGCTGACTGGGAAGGGAGTTGATTTGATTGCGGCAAATCTTGTGGGCGGGAATGATGGAGCTCTCGGATCTGATCGAAATACGTTGGAACTGATCAACTGCGAAGAAGTCATCACCTTGGGACCAGGATTGAAAACGGAAGTTGCGGTGCAGCTTATCGAACAAATTTCCATTCAATATCATGCCAATCGTACGATTTAAAGTGCTTGATGATCGGATCGGAGATTCGATCGAACTTCCCAATTATTCAACCGACGGTTCGGCAGGGTTGGATTTAAGAGCTTGTGTTGACACTGAGATTTCAATTGGTCCATCGCAATGTGAATTGATTCCAACTGGAATCGCGATTCATATTGCAGACCCGCACATCTCAGCTTTGCTTCTGCCTCGGTCAGGTCTGGGTCATAAACATGGCATTGTGCTCGGCAACCTCGTCGGAGTGATTGATTCGGATTATCAGGGTCAGGTATTCATCTCCTGCTGGAATCGAAGTGATAGAGTTTTCACTGTACGTCCGGGCGATCGAATCGCACAAATGGTATTTGTTCCTGTGATTCGACCTGAACTCGTACAGGTCCACGATTTTCAGCCAAGTGAACGCGCTGCGGGCGGATTTGGGCACACTGGAATCGCGTGATGAGAAAATTGGCCGTCGTTGAAATCTATACCAGTCCGTTCTGTGGCTATTGTTATGCCGCAAAGCGGCTGCTGAAAGAAAAAGGAGTTGAATTTGAAGAATACGACGTACTTTTCAACGCGTCTCGAAAGAATGAAATGTTAAAACGCAGCGAAGGTCGACATACTGTTCCTCAAATTTTCATTGATTCAGTCGGCATTGGTGGTTACGATCAATTGCGTCTGCTGGAAAAACAGAGCAGACTCGAGGAACTGCTTCATGCCGCGAAATAATAGATGAGGGTTAGATTCTTGTTTCCTACCTGCAAGCAATTTAAAGCCAGCCGACGAAAAGCCGTCACGCTGATCGGAATGTCTGGCGTCGGCAAGACGACGTTGGCGCGAAAACTGCCTAAAAATTCCTGGTTTCATTTTTCGGCGGATTATCGAATCGGCACGCGGTATCTGGTAGAGCCGATTTTAGACAACATCAAACAAAAAGCGATGCATGTGGATTTTCTTCGAGATCTGCTGCGAAGCGATTCGATTTATATCGCAAGTGCGATGACATTCGACAATCTCGAGCTGCTGTCGAAATATGTCGGCAAAGTTGGGGATAAAAGTAAAGGCGGCCTGAATCTTGCAGAATTTAAAAAGCGACAGATTCAGCACCATGATGCAGAAGTGGCGGCTATGCTGGACGTTGGAGAATTCATTCGCAAGTCGAAAGAGATTTATGGTTATGACAATTTCATAAACGATTCAAGCGGCAGCATCTGTGAGCTGAATGACAGCCGGGTGATGGAGCATTTGGCGAAACATTCGTTAATTGTCTATCTAGAGGCGAGCGAGGAACTTGAAGACAAAATTATTCGACGCCAGGTCAGTCATCCAAAGCCGCTTTATTATGAATCGGAATTTTTGGACCGGAAGCTGAAAGAATATTCTGAGATCAATGACTTGAGTGGCTGGAGCGAGATTGATCCGGATCGTTTTGTCAGCTGGATTTTTCCTGAACTGGTGAAAACGCGTCGTCCCAAGTACCGAGCGATCGCCGAGCAGTACGGTTGCGTCGTATCCGGCAGCCACTTGGACGATGTGCGCGACGAATCGGATTTTATTGAATTGGTCTGTATCGGATTATCAAATCGTTGATGAACAAGGCGGTGGCTTTGAATGCCTTTTGTCAGACATAGAGACATCAGTTCCTGGGAGCGGCTGGCTGCTGAAGGGATAGAAGTCTTAACGACAGACGATGCCAGGCAGTCGCAGCTTCCAAGTGTTCATATCGGGTTCTTGAACATGATGCCCGACCGGGCGCTGCGCGCCACGGAGAGGCAGTTTCTTCGTTTGATTGCCGCGGCTGCTGACGATTACCTCATTTACATCCATCCATTCACAGTGGATGGTCTAAGCCGCGAAGATGATGCATTGGCCTATGTCGAAGATTTTTACGATACGTTCGAAATGGCAAAATCCATTTATATGGACGGGTTGGTTTTGACAGGTGCAAATCCAGGCGAGTCAAAGCTCGAAGACGAAGGGTTCTGGCCTTACTTTGTGGAAGTCATCCACTGGGCAGAATCCAATGTGCCATCGATCATGTGTTCGTGTCTGGCTTCTCACGCGATTTTGAACGAGCTGCATGGCATCGAACGGACTCGCTGCATTCCGAGCAAAAGATGGGGTGTGTATTCTCATGAGGTCAGCGAGTCAGAGCACCCTTTGGTTGCAGGAATTGATCCTGAGTTTGATGCGCCGCGCTCGCATGTATTCGAAATGACCACAGCCCAGCTCGAAACCTGCGGGGCCCGCGTGCTTGCGAGCAGTGCAGAAGCCGATTTTCATATTGCGGTTGGTCCAGATGGATTTAAATGGGTGTATCTGCAGGGACATCCGGAATATGATTCTTTCAGTTTATTGAAGGAATACAAACGAGAGATTGGAAGATACACTGCAGGTGTGCGAGATGAATATCCGGAATATCCCAAATACTATTTATCTGGCACGGCGAAACAAATTCTAGATCGTTATCGAATCACTCTGCTCAAAGATCTGGAGCAGGGCAGAACGCCTGCGGCTTTTCCAGAATCCGATGTCCTGCCTTTCATACAAGATACATGGAGTAAACCTGGAAGGATCATGTTCAAGAATTGGATTGACTCGATTGTCGCGCAGACGCTGACAGATCTTAAGAATTGCAGACTGGCAAAAACCGCGTAACTCCATTTTTTTTCATCCTGCATGCCTCTGTTCCTGTTCAAAAGCGGCAAGAGGATTTCGCCGAGTTCAAAGCACAATTCGAATCACAGCCCGAAGCGCGGCGAGAGCTGTCGTTGTTCACCTTAGTATTGGGTTGCAGCGGCAGGCTGTGAGGGGGTGTTTTTACCAGCGACAGGACCTGTCTGTGGTTAGTTTTACCGAAATTTCATGTGTGTACTATTCTGCCGTAACGTTACTGTTTTTGACATAGGGTTCTGCACATGGTGTTAGAAGGATTTGGTGAGCTGGACGAAAACTGTTGTTTTTGCACGTATGCCCGGGTTTATGTGATTGAAGCTACTGTCTATCTGTACAACTTACCAAGGAACTAGTGAGTCTGCAGGCGATCTCGGTTTAGTTGTTCGTAAATTGGCGCCAGCAAGGCGGACACCGTCATGAGTCAAGAATCCTTTTCGGATTGCAAATTCGATTGCTTGAGGAAGGACTTCAACTGGCGTCTCACCTTCGCAAGCGACTTTGCCGTCGGTTCTGAACCAAGTGTATTTTACTGAGTTGCTACCATCATCCCAAGATGCAACTACCAACCGAATTTCGCAGTTCGGATTACATTTGGCAGGTTCACTTAAAACAACTTTCATGTATCTATCTCCACAGTAAAAACTGTTGGATCATTTCTCCATACGATAGACAATACTATTACGGCAGCGAAAAATATTTTGACTTAGTCGAATAAAATTAATATAAGTACGTCCTAAGGACGTACTTATATTATTATATTCAATGAAGTTAGTTTAACCCAATGATTTACAATGATAAATACTCGTGATGAATTCGAAAATACTCTCTCTCGCAGAGCGCCATCTTCTAAAGAAGTTGATCGATAGGGGGCAGTCCGTCGTTACTTATTACACATTCTATCGATTGATGCAGGCCATGCATAAGGAGAGAAAAGGTCTCTATTTACGAAATGAAACACCAACAGTAGATGATCATTTCAAATATCTCCGAAACATGTGTAGAGACGATGTGATCAGGCCTGACAATGATTACGGAAAACGACTCATTCGCGTTCTTGATATCCCCGGTCAATCAACTGAAGAAGTCGTTTGCACAGCCGACCCACTTTGCTATGTGTCGCACCTTTCCTCCATGCACAGGTGGGGATTGACTAATCGTTCTCCCAAACCTCTTATCTGTACAAGACCAGATAGAATATCTGCAACTGCACAGCTGTCTGAAATAATGACAAGTCATCCGGATGGATTACCGCCAGAGCGTCTTCGTATGAAATGTTTCGGACATCCTGATAAGGTCCGCAATCGCACCGTTACCATGGTGGAAAGCAAAAAAGCGGGTGCTTCCATCAACATACGCGGGACTGGCGTACGCATTGCAACGATAGGTCAAACTTTTCTTGATATGCTGCTATATCCCAAATTATGTGGTGGAATGTCTCATGTACTTGATGTTTATGACGAACATGCAGATGCTTGGTTGGAAGAAATTGTTGACTCTGTTGATTCTGTGAGCATCAATCTCGTCAAAAGTCGTGCTGGCTACATACTTGAGGAACGCCTGGGACTGAGGCATAAGAAAATTGAGTCCTGGAAAGCTTCGGCGCAAAGGGGCGGCAGCAGAAAACTGGACCCATCCAAAGATTATGCTCCCAACTTCTCTGAGACCTGGATGATTTCGCTGAATGTCTGAATCCGTCCTAAAAATTGATTTGCTTGGGTGGGTCGATCATGCCAAAGCTAACAGCAAAGCACATTCCCACCGTCAAGCTGTCGAGATCATACTTTATGCCATTGCCACGGAACCGTATTTGAAAGATTGGCTCTATCTGAAAGGTGGCACTCTCATGGGACTTGCTTATAACAGCCCTCGTCAGACAGACGATATCGATTTTTCTTCTGCATCTGCTATTCGAGCAGACAACGATACAGCTGACACCTTCAAAAGTCTTATGAATCCTTCCCTGCAAGAAGCCGCAATGAAGCTTCATTACCCTGACATTGTTATGCGAGTTCAGACCACGAAAGGGAGACCGCCTAAAAAATATCCAAATTGCAGATTCCCGTCGCTAGAAATTAAGATTGCCTATGCTCAGCGTCACAGCCCTCAAGAAGACAGGCTCCGCGAAGGACGTGCAAGTGACACCATTGAGCTCAGTATTTCTTTCAATGAAGAGATAGACGAGACTCAAGTGCTACAAATTGCCAACGGAGCATCATTACGTGCCTACTCTTTCATCGACCTTGCCGCAGAGAAATATCGGGCACTGCTTCAACAGCCCAAACGCAATCGTTATAGAAGACAGGATGTTTATGATTTAGATATTCTAGTCCGGACCCCAGAGTTAGGCGATGATACAAAATCCATGATTCTCGTAGCGCTCGTAAAAAAGTGCAAGTCGCGGGATATTTCCGCGAATCCGCGTTCGATCGATTCTCCTCAGATCAAAAGACGAGCAGGTTTTGATTGGAGCACGATGGAGTTGGAATTAGAAAAACTGCCTGAGTTCGACGTTTGTTTTGATCGTGTTGCAGCTTTTTACCGTCAGTTGCCTTGGGCAGAATTGTCTTGAGAGGTGCAGCGAGATGTCAGTGCCAGACCTATATTCTTATCGAAAGCGCGTTGCAGAAAGCGATCCGCCGGATCTGTTGGTCTACGACAAACTGCCTTCTAAACTCCGAAACCAAATCTTCCATATCTGAACAGCAGCGGCTTGAGCGCTCGGTCGAGCAGATGGAGCGGACTTTGAAGCATGAATTGTCGGCAGAACAGATGCATCCGGCCCAACTCAAGGTGCTGAGCAGTCTGCAGAATCACTGGTCGGGGCTGAGGGTGTTTTTAAAACATCCCCAGGTTGCGCTTGATAATAACTCTGGGGAGCGCAAGCTGCGCAACCCAGCGATGCTGCGCAAGAACTGCCGCGGCTCGGGCAGTCACTGGAGCGCTTCGCTGGCAGCACAGATGTTCTCAATCATTCAGACCGTGCTTTAGTGGGATCTCAATCCCCATCGATGGCTGTATGAATATCTCAGCGCCTGCGCCGCCAATGGCGGACAGGCGCCTGAGAATCTAGAGGCTTTCATTCCCTGGCGGATGAGCGCGGCTCGACGGGCTGAGATGTCGCAGCCATCGGATGCAGTCAGCCAGCGCAGTTCTCTGATCTCAAAGTGCGAGGCAGCGGTGTCAACGCAACGCGGCTGTCTTTCAACCGTCTCACAGCCGCCATGAATCGATATTGCGGACGTGACTTCAGTTGCAAGGAGCTGGAGCGCATTCGCAAACTGATTGCCGCCCATCCTGACAGTTCCAGAACCCGGCTGTCGCAGCAGGTCTGTGAGCTGCTGGATTGGAAAAAGCCCGATGGAGGGCTCAAACAGATGTCGTGCCGGGCAGCGATGCTGCGCATGCATCGAGATCAGCTGACTGTGTTGCCGCTGCCTCGTCGCTCGCCTCCTAGGGCGGTCATCCGCTTCACCGACAGCACTGCACCGCAGGCACCGATCCGTGCGCCGCTGCATAAGTTGCCAACACCTCAACTGTGGCGGGTGTCAAACCCCGCTGATTCACGTCTTTGGAACGAATACATTGAACGCTATCACTATCTTGGATACAAACCCCTGCCCGGCGCTCAGCAGCGTTATTTCGCTGCCATAGACCGCCAGATTGTCGCCGCCTTCGGCTTCGGTGCCGCAGCATGGAAAACCGCACCCCGGGATGACTTCATCGGCTGGAATCAGGAGCGCAGAGAAGCCAATCTGGAGCTGAGCGTAAACCATGCAAGATTCCTCATTCTGCCCTGGATCAAGTGCCCCAATCTTGCCTCGCACCTGCTTGCAAGGCTCGCCCGGGAACTGCCGCAGCAGTGGTACGATCGTTACCGGATTCGACCGGTGCTGCTTGAGACTTTCGTTGAACAGCGCTTTTTGGGTACATGCTGCCAGGCTACGAACTGGATCAGTGTCGGTCAAACTAAAGGACTCGGCAAATGCGCTGCCTCCGCCAAGCCAACATTGCCGATCAAGGATATCTGGCTGTACCCGCTGTGCCGGGACTTTAGGAAAATACTCAACAGTTGATTCCTCTCGGCCTAAGGGCTTGGCTGAATATTTACGATTGACTTACCTGCCAAACAGGTGTTTCCCATGCTATTTTTTGGTCCATAAAATCCGGTAGGCGGCATCTGAAATGACACTCACAGCACATGGCTATTTTGCTCATTATCGAACAAATTCGGTAATTGACGGTCGTTTTTGTCACTCTACGGACGAACTGTGCGGTCTCGACCGATGGACAGCCGAGCGTATCCGCGGTGGTCCGCAGCAGCGGTAACTGTCAGTTCAATGTGGGTCTGAAACGCTGCTTCAGGTCGGTGAGAATACTGCGGCGAAGGCTTCTTTACGATTCAGGTTGAAATGGCGCAGCGCCTGCAGCACTGACTCTAAGGAACTGTGATGAAAAATCAGCGCCAGCGCAATATTGTTGCACATTGCACGATTGCTCGGACCATTGCTGGTACGGGTCAGGCAGGCGTCTTCAAGGAATGTACGGTCCCGAATGTGATGGTTCAAGTTTTCAACACTCCAGTGTCCGCGGTTCCACTTGAGCAGTTGTTGCGCATCGGCTCGCTCTGCACCAACCGAAGTGATGCCAAACATAAGCTCTGTGCTCGCACTGTTCGCTTCTTTGATCACCTCGCGGTCGCGCTCAATGCGATAGGCCTGCCGCACCTGCTTAAAATCGAAACGCTTCGGATCGTCCACCTCCAGCACCTCAATACGACGCTGTTCAATGCGTCCGTGCGCCTTGGTCAACTCCTCTTCCCAACGCCGCACCCGCTGACTGTACCACGGCATTGACTGCACCTTGTCCAACTGCAAAGATGTGTTGTCCTTGAGCGTCAGCATATAGTCTGCCTTGGAGGCTGTGAAAGTATTCTCATTTTCGTAGATTTCTGAATCAGAACAACTAATAATATCAATTAAATCAATGAGATAAATATTCATAATCCATTAATTCAAACTAATTTGGCAATACTTTCACAGTCTCCTTGGCATCTAAAATAAAATCGACGCTCTCAAAAGTGCTGTGCAGCGCATCCAGTGTGATCACCCGTCCAGCGACATCAATCTCACTGAGCAACTGCCGGGTTGCGTCCAACTCTTGTCCATCCTTGTAGAAACTGCGGCTGGCTTTCGGAATCCCACTGCCATGCTCAACAAGCGTTACCGTCTCCTAGTGGCTGTCTCCATTTCGATTGGTGCCGCGAATCCGCTTTCCGTCCGCCGCAAGTGCCGACAACTGTTTGTTTCGACAACCAGAATAGCGATCCAACACGCCTTGCAACTGTTCCGATTCGGTGTGCTGAATGACCCGGTGCAACGTCGATTTTGACACCGGTTCATACAAGCCTGTTTTCGGATTGCGCCAACTACCAATCGCAGCCAACTCCTCCTGAGAAAGAGCCGCGGCAAACTGTGCTGCCGCCACCGGACCGTAAAATCCACTCAATTGTGCCAGAATGAGCGTTGAATAGGCACTCGCAAGCGTGTGCTTGCGCCCCTGTGCGCGACGAAAATCCCGTATCACCGAAAACTCAGCATTCAAACTGCGCAACGTCGGCAGCGATTGACCGCTTGTCTTGCCCTTTTTCTGCCAGCGCGACTCCAACTCACCTAGCTGACACAGCACTCGCCTGGCATCGCGACGCAAGCGCTTGGCCAACACCAGCTTGACTTCACCATGCGCCTTGGTATACTTGCCCCCTTTGCGCGAATAGCCGGCTGTTTTTCCCAGTGTCTGCCACCCAGCCGCGCGGTACATGATTCCACCATGTTGCTTGGGATTTACAAATGTCTCCGCCAACAGCAGACCGTGACCATAGGCCGCTTCCCAGTCATCACTGATTCGCTGACAGATCAATTTCAGCACATGCGAACCCAGATTCGGATATCGACCCGCCTCGTGCAGCATTGCAAAGCGAGTGTTATTCACAATCAAATGTAATCGACGCCACTGTTGCTCAGGTGCCCAGCCAATCCATTGTTCGCGCACAGCGGACTTAAATGAACCGGTCTGCCAGCCACTCAGACACACCCACCGCCCCTTATACTCAACGATGTATCGCAATCCGCGACCGGCAAAGCGCTTGAATCCAAGCTGATGATGCTGACGCATCAGTCGGTCCCACTTCGGATATTCGCTGGTGCGGGCAAGACGAACCTTGACCTCGCCAGCTTCGATGGGTGGGTTATTCTTGCGGCCATGTTCGTTCATGTCCGCATATATACTACATCGGAACGCAAATAGTCAGCTCTGCCGGCTATTTACTGGGATTGTTGGATATTTTGCACTGACTTGGTTAGCGTGGGAGTGTCCTGACCTGTCAAATGACAAGAACCACAATTTCTAGCAGCGAGCCGGGGTATAACTCTTAGTCAGCTTGTCGCGGAATTGCTGGAGGAACTCGTTGCTATGAAGCAAACAAAAGAACGCGATAAGCCGTGGATGCTTGGATTCGGTGAACTAGCTGATCTCGCAAACGAAAACCGCCGCATTCTTGACCTCATCAAAGACGAATTCGGAGTCATCGATGAGAGGGATAATAAATGATTTTGGATACTAACGCTCTGTCGGCATGGGCAGAAGGTATCCCGGAAGTGAAAGATGCGCTGGACAATGCATCTCGCGTCGCAATTCCCAGTATTGTACTTGGAGAATACTATTTCGGCATTCGACAGTCCCGCTACCATGGTCGCTATATGGATTGGTTGAATCGTGTTGCATCCAATATAGAAATCATTTCTGTTAGTCAGAAAACTGCAGGATTCTATGCACAAATTCGATTGGAAATAAAGCGAATGGGTACTCGTATTCCATCCAATGATACGTGGATTGCTACTCTCGCGAAACTGTGTAAATCACCAATTTTAAGCAACGATACTCATTTTGATCGCGTCAGTGGACTTCGTATGATTTGTCAAGTCTAAAATCAGTAAGAATGTCCGATCCAATTAATTGACTCCAGGCGGCCTCCTACAGACTGTGTGGGACTTGATATAAGGAATTGCTGCGAAGCATGGCGCAGACTACGTTGAGTAGACGATCCCCGACCGTTCGCAAGGCTTGTCCATGAGATTTTCCTTGCTGACGCAAGGCCTTATATTTCTGTTTGCAGCGAGCATCGTGCAGACAGGCATTGGCGGCCCAGTGGTAAACCGCGTCTTGGAGCAGCTGATTGACTGCGCGTCGTTGGCACACCAGTAGTTTACGTCTGGAACGTTTGGTCACCGGTGCTACGCCACTGAGCGTGCGCAAAGTACTATAGTTTCTTTGTTTCAGCGACGGTTCTGCTTCTGAGAACAGCACCGCCATGGTGTTGATGCCGAGTCCGGGCACCGACTGTAAGATTTCAACATCACTGTATTGAGCGTCGTTGGCGCTGGCATCGTCGTCTTTGATCTGCCGATCGCAGGTTTCAAGCAGCTGGAGCAGCGACCGGAACTGCTGCAGGGTCGGGGCATCAATGCGACGAATGCGCTGCTGCTTGAGTAATTTTTTCAAAGTGCCCAGCTGCAGACGACGCGCCTGGTCGGGGGTTGGAGCTTTGAGCAGAAGCTGCAGGAACCACTTTTGTGAGATATCTTTGACGGCTTCTGGGACGGCTGGGAAATAGGACCAGGCTCGATGCGTTACCTTGCAGCACATGACTCAAGCTGTCGAAGAGTGGCAGGCCTGATCGGCCGCCAGCCACGCTGCCTCGATTTTGAATCCGACAATTTTGTTGGAACAATGTGACTCATTGAATAATTTCGTTCCGATTTAATTTGAATAAGCCGTTTCAACTTAATCTGGAATTCAACACCAGTCGATGCCGACATAACAGTTGGGTTGAAGTTGCATGGTTAAGTTCCTCGGGGATGGGATTGAGTTATACTTAAAAACGGTTGAGGCACAGACACACAACGCCACAGAGCCTGTACTAGGGGTGCAGGAACGCTGACTTCGTATAGGTGATCATTGGGCGTTAACCCATCTAGGCGCAAAATCCACTGCAGGTGTACAAAGACACTGGCAAGCACGGGGCTGCTCTAGATGGGGTGCCAAATTCGTTTGACAATGGCGATCATGCGCAAGTTCGTACCATCCCATATTCATCTTGTGCATCATCGCTGTGTCGAGAGAATCGTTTTCGCACAAAGTGGGATTTAAATCCCACTTTGTGCGAAGTATTGCAGTAATTGATCTTTCATCATAAAACATGACAGAACGTATTCAAATTGGTTGTCAGTTAATGGTACAGGCAAGCACGGACTCGGTGCGGAAGGCAATACGCCGATCCTAGCTGCACTCGAACGTCGCGGCGACGGTGCGGTTTTCTTGGCAGTGGAAGTTGTCGAACGGGTCGATCATCAACATGTTGAACAGTTTACGCAGTGTCTTCAGCCACCTCTGAGGTTCGTAGCGATGCCTTTGCAGCTTTGAACATCGTGTCTGAACACTGTCAGCAGGAGGTTCGAGTGATTCCACCGAAACTAGCCGGTCAGTGGCTGCCGATGATTCACATCGTCGTCGCCTATCTCAAACGTTTCCTGCTGGGAACCTTTCATGGGGTCAGCCGCGAATACTTACACGAGTGCATTTACGAATTTGTGTATCGCTTCAATCGTCGCTTATGGCGAGACCAACTGCCACAACGGCTGTTACATGCGGCCGCCAATCACCATCCGATTTCCCTATGAAACAGGCTGAAACAAGTTGAGAGGCATATTTGAAAATTATGGAGAAAAAAACAATTCACTACTTACTTCATCGATTAATTCTACGATGAAAACTAAGATCAAATGATGAAGGACGAATTTAAGATTTGGGAAATTGACTTGGAGTCGAAGCAGTCAGTGCTGCTGAAACAGCATGAAAAACTGGAACAGGAGAAATTGCTGGAGGATTTGCTGGTCCAAAATCCAACCTTACTTATGGAAGGATTAAGGTTGGTGGGGCGTCAGATTTCAACTGACAGCGGGGTCCTCGACTTGCTTGGTGTTGATGCGAATGGCAATTTAGTTGTCTTCGAATTAAAACGAGAGAGACTCGCGCGCGATGCTGTAGCGCAAATCATTGATTATTGGTCATATCTCGATACCCTATCCGAATCCGATCTTAAGGAATTAATCGAACATCAATCGGGTAATCTAAGCATTGAAAAAATTGATTTGAAACCGATTAAGATGGCACTAGTAGGACTTGGTGTTGACCCGGTAGCGCACCGCATGGTTCAGTCTCTTTCGGAAAGGGGAGTAGAGATATCTCTATTGACATTTCACGGATATGAGCATGGTGACAAGTTATTACTGGGCAGACAAGCTGAAATAAATTTAAAATCCCACGATGAGAGTTCGCTTCCTTGGAAAGAAGGGCAAAAAGGACTTCGCCAAAATCACGAACTTAAGGCCGTTGAACTGAAGGTGGAAGGTCTCTGGCAGGACGCAATCAAATCTCTAGACTTCGCCAAGTCCAAACGATTCACTAAAAGCGGTATCACTTGGGAGAACAACAAAATATCGATCTCGAATGAAAATCATTTAAGTTTGCAATCAGTAAATTTTGAGGGATACGGCGAGATTCGCGTCACATTTTTTCCCAATGCTGTTCATCTCTATACTCAAAAATTTCAAGATAGGGATGCGATGGAAGCGAAAATTCCATTCAAGAAACGGCCGCCCTCTAATGCAACGCCGACGGACCTAGTTTTCGACGAATGGTATTGCGTTCTGAATGAAGAAAAATGGAGCAAGTTCAAGGACGAACTCATCAAAATTGCAAAAGCAGTAGATAGTGAATGGAAGAAGTTAGAGCAGAAACAGGCAAGTGAAATTGAGGAATCGAACGCTGCTTCTTAAGTAGTAGGGCTTAGCTCCGCATCTTAGCTGTGATTTTCAGAAAACGTTTAAATTATTGTTTATATTTAAATAACACCTGATTATCTCGAACGAATATCCATTGCTTTTATATCATTGAAGGGAAAATTAGGTTAATTGGGCAGATTTTCGAGGAATTTGAGCGAAGGAAGAAGGCGAAAACCTGCAAATGTAGATCGCCGAAAGTGCCATCGGCGGCACCTTCATGGATCGGAAGTCAAGCGCAACATGAAGCGGTTGTGTTATTTAGTGCCGCCGGTAGCGGTGGTCTAGGGATGGTTGTCCCAAATCGGTGAATTCAGAACCAAAAAGACTGAATTTTGTCCGAAAGCGGCGAATGATTCCGATTTTGTTAGAATTGGCGAGAATGGGGTGAGAAACTTCCTATAAATTTTCATGCGGCGCTCAATAGTCGTGAGGTCGTGAGGATACAGGGTTGATAGAGATGTCCATAAGTTTTTGAGCGAACTGAGTAACAACCGAAGGCTGAGCGCGTTCAAGCGCATGGTCGCGTCGATTTTACGCAAATTGATGTAGTGGATTCCTCAAATTTTGCATGGGAAATTTCTGTCGTTGTCTAAAAACGTAAAACTCGGTGGAGTTCCTACAATTCATTACAAATTCGTTAGAAATTAGATTACGCGTAAGCTGCCAACAAATTTTCGAATTGAGCGCAAAGTTTGTTCAGGTTTCTCAAATTGCGGAGCATGGCCGCAGTTCTCTAATACCTCGGAACTATATTTGGATGAAATTCGAAGTTCAATTTCTTTCAGTTGAGCGGCAGTTCCATACTCGTCATTTTTTCCTTGTATGGCCAGGACGGGCACATTGATTCCGTCAATTGCACTGCTGATGTTCCAGCTCTTGAAATCAGGATGCATCCAGCTGTCGTGCCAACCCCAGAACGTATGATCAGAATTTCGATGATATTTTGCGAGTTTCTGCTTCAATGAAGTGCTGCAGTAACTGACTTTGGCCTCGGCAATTGCTTTCAATCCCATTTTTTCGGCAAAGAAATGAGGTGCGATAACAATTACGCCTGCCACTTGAGGGTCTTTCACAGACCCAGCGTAAATGGAGGCGATAGAAGCACCATCCGAGTGACCTAGCAAAATTCCTCTATTGATGGAAATGCGGTTCAGCACTTTCGGTAAAACTTCCAAGGCTTCGAGAGTCATGTAATTTGACGGCCGTGGAAGGTCCGCAGGGTCAGATTGGCCATATCCGCTGCGGGAATAAGCGAACACTCCACATTGAGTTTCAGCAACAAGGCGTTTGGGAAAATCCTTCCACAGAGCAACACAACCCAAGCCCTCGTGGAGCAATACGAATGTAGGCGCTGAACGAGGACTTGGACCGAAGCAGGCATACTCAAGCGCTTTGCCATTGACGCGTATCTTTCCGGTAGCTTCGGAATACCAGTTAATTTGAGATGTCACGATCTCTCAACTTGAAGCGCTGAATTTTCCAGCAGTGGTTTTGAGCAATTCACTGACGAATTTCGTCCAACTAGGATTCTGCCATTTGTCAAGGCGTTTTACGATGAAATTTTTGATTGAAACTTCCAACTCGGCAACATTTTAACTGTGCTGAAGTACGATGAAGGCTGTCAGTTTCAGTAAACTTTCTCATCCTGCCCGGCAACAACAGCGGCTTCTAGGCTGGCAGAATGAGCGATCAGCGTCTGCTCTGGCTCAAACGGAGAAGCCGACATACATGATGCTTTGAAGATATCATCCGTTCGCCCGCAGCAAATGTATCTTCCATCTCCCCTGATCTGATACTTGTCTCCGGTTCTCGTCCATTCCCTCTCGAAAGTCTTTCTGCTCATTTCTCTTTGATTCAAGCAGCCGTCTGCAGTGGACTCTGCGCGGATTAGCAATTCAGCAACCACTTCCAGAGAACAATGTCCTCACCCGATTCGTCTACACGACGGACCTTATATACCGGTACAGAGGTGCCTGACATTCCGAGGAATGTGTCATTTGTCTTATTCGTTGATTCGGTCTCATTCGTTGAGAACCGCATTTTCATTTCCGCTTTCTATTTCTTTCTTTCGACGAGTGATAAACGCGTTGAGCTCTTCCAGAATTTCTGGATCGATCTTAGGTTTGACGTAGCGTCGAAGCAGAGATTTCCAGATCGTATTTGCTCTTTGGAAAGTGTGCTGCGCACCATCCGCGTTCCATGTCTCGAAGTTGCGCCAGTCCGAAAGCAGAGGTGTGTAGAAGATGTCTCGGTAGCGCTGCATCGTATGTGGTGACCCGAAAAAGTGTCCTCCCGGTGGAATATCTGCAATTGCCTCAACGGCAAGTGTGTCTTCATTGACGGGAATTGGTTCAAGCGATTTGATCATGATCTGCAGGATTTCAGCATCGATGATCAGTTTCTCGAACGACGCGACAAGGCCGCCTTCCAGCCAGCCCCCTCCATGCAGAAGCAGGTTGGCGTGTGCCAAGGATGCGGCCCAGACTGACATGCAACTTTCGTACGCTGACTGCCCGTCCGGCGCGTTTGAAGCGTTTGTGTTGCTGGAACGATAAGGCAGTCGGTATCTTCTCGCGAGCTGTCCGCTCGCCAACGTCGTTCGAACATATTCGGGCGTGCCGAATGCCGGGGAGCCGGACTTCATGTCAACGTTGCTCGAAAAACTGCCGTAAATCACGGGAGCGCCCGGTCGGACAATCTGCGTCAGCGCAATGCAGGCCAGCGCTTCAGCATTCTGCTGCACCAGTGACCCCGCCATCGTTGTAGGTGCCATCGCCCCCAGCAATGTGAAGGGTGTCACCAAAACCGGTTGGCCAAACCGAGAAAATTCGATCAGGGCGTCGGACATTGCCTGATCGACCTGACGCGGTGAATTTACATTGATATTGCCGATGGTGGAGGGCTGACGGGTGAATTCACAGGAATCCAGCTGATGCACGATCTTGAGAATTTCAATGCCATCTCTAGCGCGATAGGCGCCTAGCATGCTCGTCATCCAGATTCGGTCATGATGACAGATGGCTGCTTTATATTTGTCAAGATGACGGGATTCTGCCGGCAGGTCCTGAGGCTCAAAGGGTGATGCACCACAAACGTGAAATATTTCAAGCTGACTGGCTAACTTATAGAAGTTTTCCAGGTCCTTCAATGTTCCGGCTCTTCTTCCTCTATCAAGATCAGAGATGAAGGAAGGACCGCCTACTGTGGCAAAATTCAGAATGTTTTCGCCAAATTCAGCCGAACGACGCGGGTTTCTCGCGGCAACCGTAAACTTCGATGGCGGTAGAGCGATCAATTCTTCAACCAATTGCGGATCAAAACGCACCATTTGGGAGCGATGATCGGTTGCAGCCCCTGCGTCGCTAAAGAATTTCCTCGCGGTTGTACTCAAAAATTTAATTCCCGAATCACGTAAAACAGCCAAAGAGGCGCGGTGAATGGCTTCGATTTGATCGTTCGAGAGGATATTGAAAGGCGGGTAGGGGTTTACCACCTTACGCCATTTCAGAGTATGGATGGCGTCCGTTTTACGTCTTGGCTGGCTGCGTCTTCTACGTGGATTTTCTGCCATCGAAACAAACTAGCGGTCAGAATGTGGGAAATTTTCTTTACGCCATGTCATGCGTTCTTCAGCAGAATTTGACGAAACAGATCTTTGTCGATGTTCCCACCGGAAGCGATAACCGCGACCTGTTTGCCTTTCATGCGTGATTTTTCCTGCAGCAGTGCCGCTAAAGTGACGGCGCCGGCCCCTTCAATCAGCTGATGAGCATCATCGAAGTAGTGATGAATCGCGCATTCAATCTCAGTTTCCGAAACTTTAACCACCCTTGAAACATCGCGAAGAATTATATCGAGAGCTTCTGCATTTGGAATTCTAACCGCTACACCATCTGCAAATGTATTTGCAGATTCGGTTTCCACAGTTCGCCCCTGATTGAACGACTGAAAATAAGCAGGTGCATTGGCCGCGACAGCGCCAATCACTTCTGTGTTTAATCCCAGTGCTTCGCGAGCGGCAATCACAGCACAAATTTCTGAACCTAAACCAATCGGAACATAAACAGCGTCCAAATTCGGGACGGCCGCGAATAATTCCATGCCCATGCTTGCGACACCAACAACAAGTTTTCGGTCGAAAGAAGGAACAAAATGCAACCCAAGTTTGGCGGCCTGTCGATGAGCGTAATCGTGAGCCTCAGAAAAATCCCGGCCAAATTCGGAAAGATTCACCCCTAGCGCACGCATTGACGAGTTTTTCGACTGACTGTTGTTGTGCGGTACGATTACAGTTGCGCGTTTCCCAAACAATTGAGCGGCGAACGCCACGGATTGACCGTGATTGCCACGCGTGGCTGTGATTACGTGGCTGTCAGGAATTTGAGACATGTAACTGATTCCGCCGCGAACTTTGAATGACCCAATCGGGGACATGTTTTCGTGTTTCACCCACACGTCCGTTTCACAGCGCTGACAGAGCAGCGGCCATCTGTACTGAGGAGTCGGCTGCATATGCCGGCCAATCAATGAAGCAGACTCGTTGATTTCTGCAAGTGTTGGCAGACGCATAAATCGGAATCAAGATGTGACAAAATGCTGAAAAGATTGGGGTGGACGATGGGATTTGAACCCACGACGACTGGAACCACAATCCAGGGCTCTACCTACTGAGCTACGCCCACCACAACGAATTAAGAATTCGACTTCAAGATTACCATATATGACAGGTCAGTTCAATTGAAATCAAATTCGATCAAGCACGCCTGACAGGACTCGAACCTGTAACCTACGGCTTAGCGTACCACTACAGTTTTCACTGCCTGGCAGAAGCGTTGGTGCGCTTCACCAGTTTGTAGTCTGGACTATATCTTCACCATCTCAGGCGGGGCACGTATAGTCTCTACGGATCTCCAATGAATGCTTCATTCGATTTCCTCGGTGTTGCCATCTCCATTACGAGTTAAGGTTTCACCGATACAGTGCCCTCCACTTTACAGGTTCAAATTTCCTTGTAAAGGCTCCTATTTGAAGGCCGTTGCTCTATCCAATTGAGCTACAGGCGCATAATTCATGGTCGGGGTAGAGGGATTTGAACCCCCGACCCCCTGCTCCCAAAGCAGGTGCGCTACCAGCCTGCGCTATACCCCGACAAACCTGCTGTAAATTATCGCATTTGATTCAACGAACATTTCCCAAAAATGACGCAGGATTATAAAAATTTAGAAATCGATTCGCAAGCTACAGATGGCGCTTATTTCCCACTGGCAGAAAACACCTCTCTACGCCGCAACGATCTGCATCCGTCGAAACTGATTCAGAATGGTATAAAACGAATTGAATCTGTTGGGATGAATTGATCGAACAGTCGAACCCCAGCCTCGTCACCAGCCGAAAAACAGACATGCTGTCGAATAAGCAATCCGGTTATGGCATCGCCGTAATTGGCAGCGGGAGATGAACACCTGCAGTGCACTGCCCCGCTGCCCAATTGCGGTCGAACTGTACGTTGAATTTTGCGACTATGGAGTAATGATTACTGAACTTTGTTCGCTTACCGTATCTGTCAGCAGCGAATTAATTCTTCGCACATAATCCGCAGGCTCGTCCAAAGCAGCACCTTCGCTCAGCGTTGCCTGATCAAAAAGCACATGTGCCCAGTCATCCAGATTGCTGTCGTTTTCCACCAAATGCTGAATCAAAGGATGCTCGAGGTTGATTTCTAGAATTGGGGACATATCGCTGGGTGCATCCTGTCCCGACGCTTTCAATATGCGAGACATGTTGCGACTCAATCCAAATTCATTAACAACCAGGCAAGCAGGAGAATCTGTCAATCGGTAGGTTGTTCTAACGTCAGTGGCTCGGTCTGACAGCGATTCTTTCAGCTTTGAAATGAGCGAATCAATTCTCAAATCGGTTTGTTTCTCCGGTTTGTCCGGATCAAGCCAATTCAGTTCCAAGTCCCCTTTGGCGATTGATTTCAGCTGTTTTTCTTGATAGGTATGAAGTCCCATGACGACCCATTCATCAATCGGGTCACTCAGAAGCAGGACTTCAATATCGTGCTTTTTGAAAATCTCCAGGTGAGGCGAATCCTTCGCAGAAGTGTAGCTGTCGGCAGTTATGAAATAGATTGATTCTTGATTTTCATGCATTCGATCGACGTAATGTTTGAGGGCGACAGTCTGTTTTGCATCTTCGCCTTTCGTTGATGCAAATCGCAGCAGGTCCGCAATTCTGTCTCGATTCTCGGAATCTTCAGTCACTCCTTCTTTGAATGCCTTCCCAAATTCATCCCAGAAAATCTGGTATTTTTCGGCATCCTTCTCTGAAACTTTTTTCAGTTCCGCAAGGAGCTTGCGAACCGTCCCCGCACGAATTCTGTCAACTTGCTTTGTTTTCTGCAGAAATTCGCGTGATACGTTAAGCGGCAAGTCGTCGGAATCGATAACTCCCCGAACAAAACGCAGATAACCTGGCATCAGACGTTCTGTGTCGTCAGCGATAAAAATTCGACGAACGTACAGCTTTATTCCTTTTCGCCGTTGGACATCCCACAGGTCGAAAGGTGCTCTGGAGGGAATGAACAGCAGTGCTGAATACTCTAGATTCCCTTCAACCCGGTTGTGCAGTCGAAGAAGCGGTTCGTTGGCGTCATACGACAATGATTTGTAGAAATTATTGTATTCTTCCTCAGTGATGTCGCGTTTGCTGCGCGTCCACAAAGCCGAAGCCGTGTTTACCGTATCCCAATCTCCCGAATCTTCAGTTGAAGTGTCTTTCAGTCGAATGGGTATGGAAATGTGGTCGGAGTATTTTTTTATTACGCCCGTCAATGTACCAACATCGAGAAAGTTTTCAGAATCCTCTCTTATGCCAAGGGTAATTTGCGTTCCGTGCTGCTTCACAGTGGCGTCAGAGATTGTGTATCCACCGACACCATCAGACTCCCAATGAACACCATTTTCCGGTGCATGGCCTGCGGCTCTGGTTCGAATCGTGACATGATCGGCAACCATGAAAGCCGAATAAAAACCGACACCGAACTGACCGATCAGCTGCGAGTCGATTGAGTCTTCTCCTGACAACGCATCCACGAACTGTTTTGTTCCTGACCGTGCAATGGTTCCAATGTTTTCAATGACGTCTTCACTCGTCATGCCGATGCCGTTGTCAGTGATCTTGATTGTTTTGCCTGGTTCATTGACTTCGATATCAATGGATGGACTAAACTCGCCTTCAAGCATCTCAGGATTCGTGAGGGACTCGAAACGCAGTCGACCACAAGCATCAGAAGCGTTTGAAATTAGTTCTCTGAGAAATATCTCGCGGTCAGAATAAAGAGAATGAACAACGAGATTCAGCAGCTGCTGAATCTCCGCTTGAAAGGGAAAGCTATCATTGTTTTGATTTTCTGACATTTAGCTGCTCCAAATAATTAGCCGTGAATTAATTGTTCTAAAATAAGATTGTTTTTCAAGAATTCAAGCCGTTTATCGTACGAATCGCACTAAATTTCGGCTACGTGCATCGAATGCACTTCGTGAAAACGCATTATTTTATCAATTCAGGAGATTTCTGGCGTCGTGGAGCACTTCTTTACTGTTGGACACAGCAAATCATTAATATCAATGCAAGCATGAGAACAAGTGTAGAAATAAACGACGATTTGATGGCGCAGGCAATGAAAGCCTGCGTTGCGAAAACAAAGAAAGCAACTGTTGAAAAATGCCTGCGTCTACTAATTCAGATTGAGCGACAGTCAGGCCTCCGTAATCTTCGTGGCAAACTGCATTGGGAAGATTCGCTGGATGAGATGCGAGTTGATAAATGCTCATCGCGGATACTTCGGTTTGGGTCAATTTTTTTATGGCGTATAGAACCGCCAAACGGATATTTTTGACGGGCTATTGATGACACAGCTGATATTAATGGGGGATTTAACAGTGACTGAAATGCTCCAAGGAATTCGAATAGACCAAGATTATCAATTGGCAAGACGTGAAGTGACATGCCTGCCATTTGCAGAGATGATCGGACGAGAAATTGCTCTTATCAGTGGAGCATTCGTGTTTCAGGGAACTGGCGGGTAGTTTTTCGATTTGCGGATAATGAAGTTGTGGACATTGACTTGGTTGATTATCACTTAACTAACGGAGGTGACATTAATGAGTAATGACGCGAGTATTCGCGTTGAGCCGATGTTGAATCCACCACATCTTGGTGAGTTAATACGCGAAAACATGAACGAAACGGGGTGGAGTGTAACCGAGACCGCATCACGCCTGAGCTGTGAGCGAGGGACATTGTCACGTCTTTTAAATGGTAAGGCTGGGGTTTCAGCCAAAATGGCGATTGCTCTGGAAAAAATTGGTTGGGGCACAGCTGATCATTGGGTGCGGCTTCAGGCAAGTTACGAACTCGCACAAACTCGTCGTCAAATTAATGCTGCATAAATTCCAATAAATCCTTTCATATTTTGAAAATAAACTAAATTATTAGATGTGCTTGCTTACTGAAATTCTCTAAGTTCGATATAAACCGACTATAAAAATCAGAATTTGAATTTACAACCAATTGACAGTGCTGATTGATCCATACAAACTTACTGTATTTCTCTAAGCAAATTCCTATACATCCATTTACGTTTATTTCAATGATTTGCGTTTACCTGTTCATGCAAGGCGGAAATCATTGGACATTCCCATCGCACAATGCACATTCTCTTGATGCAACCTTTGCTAATCTCTACGATTTGAAATTGGTGCGCCGAAAATTACGACTAAATATATTTGCCCACTGACAATTTAGAGAATTGGTGGGTCCGATTCCAATTGTTGTTAGTCCTCAGAACGTTCGTGTTCATCAAATAGAAAGTTTTAATATGAAGATAGGAATATTAGGCGCGGGCCCGGCTGGCCTATACGCCGCTATCTTGTGTGTGCGCAGGTGGACATGGGCACCGGTCGGCCGGGCATGGACCTGTGGAAGATTCTGGTGCTGGGGGTGCTCAGGCAGGGGCTGAACTGCGACTTCGACCGGCTGGTGAATCTGGCCAACCAACACATGGATGTACGCAGGATGCTGGGGCTTGGCACTTGGCACGACGATACCCGCTTTGAGCTGCAGTTGGTGATTGACAATGTCTAGCGGCTGACGCCGCAGCTGTTGTCGCAGATCGGTATGGTGGTGTGAAGCGGGCACGAGGTGGCCGGAAAAAAGCCTGGCGAGCCATTGTCGGAGCGCGCTGATTCGTTTGCGGTCGAGATCGACGTGCATTATCCGACTGATGTGAATCTGCTGTGGGATACGTGATACGTCGCGTTCGGCCCGATACTGCGGGTTGCCGGGCTAGCGCCAGCACAGACATCGGAAGCGTTCGGTGAAGAAACTGTTCAACAGGGTCTGCAAATCGAAACAGCAAAAGAGCCGCCCGCAGCAGGTGACCGACTACCTGCATTGCTGCGAGGAGCTGATCGACCGGGCGGAGAAAACAATCAGTTAAAAAGAAATATGGACATGGAATAGCACTAGGAAAAAGCAAAAGAAAGGGAATCAGTTTACTTGATTTATTGCAGAAATTCTCCCGATGAAGAATTTGCTCGCGGATGGTTGGAAGTCATGATTTGATCCTATGGCAATCGACCTCGTCCAAATTACAGTAGTAAAAATACGCATCCATGTTCGCATGTAAAAATGCCTTATTGATGTCGGAATCAACGTTGCTAATTCAGTGTCAAGACTGGAACTGTCTTAGCGGGCTCTCCCATTGCACTGCTGTCATGGGTCTGTGCAGTTTTTCTTGATGTGACTTTACTCAAAGGGGTGGACAGTATGAAACTGCATTGAGACATAGGCATTATGCAGACGACGTCTTGGTTTAAGCAGCAGAGCATTCCGGAGAAGCGTTTGCTGAAAAAGAGCTGAGATTTTATATTCTGGTGTCGTTGGAGTAGTCAAAACCTAGCTGGGCGGTTTATCAAATAAATACGAATCGAAGAAACTCAAAGCGGGATGGAACGGGAAATTCCATTGTTGTCGACGCCAAAGATCGAGCTTCGAGGAAAGTCAAAGCGAAGGTGATCGCAAACACCAAATGACCTAGCCTGCACGGATATATTGAAGAAAGTGCAGAATCAGCTTAAACAATCTGCACAGACGATTTCAAAGCATGCAAAAAAAATCAGAAGCTATTGTCATTGATTCGTGAAACCTAGTGTCGGCAAGCATGTGGACGAACCAGCTCATATTCACGGTAATGAATTATTTTGGGGAAGTTAAAGCGAGCTCACAAACTTGCTTTCGATAAATCCAGTAAGAAGCGCCTGCCTCTTCACGTTACCGAATTTGAAAGGAGTCACAATCCCCCCCCCAGAACTCGATACCATTGACCCGATTCAAAACGTAATGGAAAAAATGGTGGATGAAATTCTGAGGCGTAGGGATTTGGTCAGTAGGATTGATGGCAGATCGTACTGATTGCGACTTCCTGACGAGAACCTTAAAATTCAGAGACAATTCCATTCCAAAAACTTTTCATGCCATCAAGGGAACGGAGATGAGCGTATGAACCACGACGAATCGCAAAAAAACCAAATGCTAAAACAAGAAAACTCCCTAAAAAATCATTAAAGCAGACTACCTATAAGCGACTCCCGAACAGGCAGCGAGAGCAGTTTTACACTACTACCCCAAAAGTCCCCCAAAGAAATAAATCTTTAAAAAATATCTAATGTTCCAAACGATTTTTCAACCATCAACTCAAAAATATAAATTTCGAAAAGAAGATCTCCAAATCAGGAAAAGCAAACCGGATTTGAAGATAGCTAGTCACCTTCAGATTCCCAAAAAGATTACATGATTATGCCGAACGAAGCTTGGATGTCAATAAAAGACCTGTCGGAAGACATTTCAGAACTTAAAGACCAAGAGCTGCCAAGTTTGGCGTCAGTCTGGCAGGAACAAGCCGATTCATTGAAAGACTCCGAAGCGACAAAGGAATTTAATGTACGTCTACGCAGGGAATGGGCGATTGAAACTGGAATCATAGAACGACTCTATGACATCGACCGTCGGATAACGCAACTATTGATTGAACAGGGTCTCAACAGCAGTCTGATTCCGCACGGCACAACTGACAAAGATCCGGTCGAAGTGATGAATATGGTTAATGATCATCACGAAGCCATCGAAGGTATTTTTGATTTTGTGTCAAATCGCCGTGATTTGAGTATTTCATATATAAAGGAACTTCACGCTTGCATAACACAACATCAGCGAACTGTTACCGCCATCGATAAGTTCGGAAATGAAATTGAGATTGAACTGCTTCACGGAACCTGGAAGCAACTGCTAAACAATCCAACTCGTCCTGATGGGAAGTTGCATACTTACTGCCCTCCTGAACACGTACAGATGGAAATGGAAAATTTAATTGCGTGCCACAAAAAGCATGAGGATAATAACGTTCCACCCGAGGTTTCTGCCGCATGGTTGCATCATAGATTCACTCAGATACACCCGTTTCAGGACGGAAACGGGAGTGTTGCCCGTGCACTTGCGTCATTGGTATTCCTACGTGCTCAATGGTTTCCTTTACTAGTGCGACGAGATGACCGAGAGGTCTATATACGAGCACTTGAGTCTGCAGATAAAGGTGATTTGAAACCACTGATCGATACATTTTGCAAAATGCAAAAGCGAGCTTTTGTAAATGCTCTGGGTTTGTCGCGAGAGGTATTGAAAGACGCAGCGGGAATTGCTGAAATTATCGATTCTGCCCGCGATGCCATATTAGAAAGACGTCGAGAGCATCACATTGCTTTACGGAAGGTATACGAATTTTCGAAGAATCTCGAAAAGTTTGCTTTAGAACGCCTGAATGAAATTAAGGAGATGCTAGATGAAAAGTTCGAAGACTTGAGTGGAACGTTAAATGTTTTTGTTGTTAAGGCAGACAACGATGATCGCCATAGTTGCTACTTTCGCCATGAGATCGTAAAGGTGGCGAAAGAGTTTGACTACTTTGCGAATACCAAGGATTACGGTTCTTGGATAAGAATGGGCATAAAAACGGATACCGAAACAAACATTTTTCTTTCTTTTCATACTTTGGGTTATAAGTTCAACGGAATTTTGGTATGTGCAGGAATGACTTTTGGGAGAGACCCAGATAGTGACAGGTCTGAAAAAGCATACCCTCTTGGCTCCGAACCGTTTCAATTCAACTATCGTGACCACGAAGAAGCATTGAAAGTACGTTTTGATCAATGGCTTGACGAAATTATTAAGCAAGGGCTGAATAAATGGCGCTTGACTGTATAGCGATCAACCAACGAACGAATACTGTCTCCTATTCGTAATTTGTCTGTCATGATTTTAAGCGAAATTGTCTTGTCGTAATCTCAAACTCAGATTTGAAATTCGAAACTGATCATCAACACGTGCAACGATAAACAAAATGTCTGGAAGCCACCGCCATTCGTAGTGATGCTTCTCAATCCCTGAATATATTGGTACGACATTGTCGAACCCAAGCTCAGTTCACGCCCTCGCCAGGCCGGTAAACCGTTGCCCATGGTGCACTTCTTGATCGCTAATCTCACGCACTTTCTGTCGGGAGATAGAAGTTGCTACTTACTCGGATATGATTTTAATTCGTCTGTTGTTTCAATAGGCGTTAAGGGGTAGACCAACTGCCGCATCAGCTTTTGAATCCGGTTGTCAACGACCTATTGGTTGTATTATGAGGAAATTATTCTGAAGCAAAGGCAGTGAGAATGAATCGTTCAGCAATTCGAGAGAATTTCTCGTATTCGCCGAGTTTATTGGAATAATTGGTACAGCTGACAATTATTAGAAGATTGGCCAACTCAAACTCTTGCTGAAAAGAAGTTGTGATTGCCGAACACGAAGGGCTTTATTAAGAAAACGATGAAAGATCCGATTGGAAGGCCTGTTTTGCGAGTGGAAGATGAACGTCTGCTCAAAGGTGAAGGTCGGTTTACAGATGACCTAATGATGGAAGGACAGCTGCATGCGGTATTTGTTCGCAGTCCGTATGCACATGCCTGGATCAATCGCATTGATCTTTCTGCAGCCGCGCGCATGCCGGGAATAAGAGCATGTGTTCACGGAAAAGCACTTGTGAAAGTTGGCTTAAATCCTATCGATCCGTTAACCCGGAGTCCGAATTATCCGGTAAAGAATAAAGACGGAAGCGAGTTGCCAGACGTCAGAAGGTGGCCGCTTGCAGTCGATAAAGTACGGTTTGCCGGTGAACCTGTTGCTGTAGTTGCTGCAGACAGCGTCGAACAGGCAATGGCAGCCGCCGAAGCTGTCAACGTTGAGTACGAACCATTGCCGTCAGTGGTCAATGCCGAGGATGCCATTCAGGTGAAGGCACCTCTCATTTGGGATGAACTTGGCAGTAATTTGTGTGTTGACACTGAATATGGCAGTCGTGAAGAAGTTGATCTCGCGTTTTCGCAAGCTCACGAAATTGTCTCTGTTACAGTTGATTATCCACGACATATCGTTGCTTTTTTGGAGCCTAGAACTGTATTGGCTCGTTATGATATTGAACGGGAACGATTTGAAGTATTTACCGGTTGTCAATCTCCACATTGGTTTCAGCGAGACATAGCTGATGTGTTGGATGTCAAGCATAGTCGAGTCAGAGTTGTTGCTTATGACACCGGAGGTGGTTTTGGGGCGCGCACATCACCGTCTCCCGAAGTTGCAGTGACTGCTTGGCTTGCCCAGTTTACAGGATCTCCTGTGAAATGGGTGCCAGATCGCAGCGAAAGTTTTCTGACTGACTCGCAGTCCAGAGATCATCGGATGCATGTTCAACTAGGCATGGATGAACATGGAAAGATGACCGCAATTCGATTGACCAGCCTGTGGAGATTGGGCGCTTATCTTAATCCTCGCAGTATTTGGCTGTATGCGAACTACATGTCTTTAATGCTCTGTGGTGTCTACCGAATTTCTGCCGCTCATTTTTGCTTGAAGGGTGTTTTTTCAAATACTGCACAAATTGGCCCCTTTCGTGGCATTGCTCGTGCTGAGGTTTCATACGCGATCGAACGAGTTGTTGAAGAAGCGGCAAGGCAGCTGGGGATTGATCGCATCGCGCTGCGACAGAAAAATTTGATTCGTCACACTGATTTGCCATGGACAACACCAACAGGGGCGTTTTATTCGGACGCTGACTTTTATGGAAACTTCAACAAGCTTTTAAATCAGTTGGATCCAGAAGAATTTGAACAACGGCGTCAGGAGTCAGCTCAGGTCGGTAAACTGAGAGGGTTGGGATATTCAGTATTTGTGGATAGTGTAGGCGGCAGTCCCGTCGAGTTTGCTGAAGTTGAAGTTAAAAAAGAATTAGTTGAAGCAAGAGTTGGAACAAAATCCATTGGAACCGGCCATGAAACTTCATTTGCACAAGTGCTTGCGAGCCAACTGCAAATTCCAATTGAACAAGTTCGAATCGTTGACGGAGATACCGATGACTTACCAACAGGAACTGGAACGCATGGTTCACGTTCGATGAGAATTGGTGGTTCGGCGATGTTTTATAGTGCTGAAAAGGCACTCGAAAAATGCCGGTCATATGCAGCCGAAATTTTTGAAGTTGCAATGGAAGATGTCGATTATTCATCAGGAAACTTTCATATACCTGGTACGGACCGACAAATCAGTATCTTTGAAACAGCGAAAATTGCTGATGGGAATGGTGATGTGCTGGTTGCTTCCCATGAGCACTCTGTCAAGCATGCGATGTTCGCAAGCGGTTGCCAGGCATGTGAGGTGGAAATCGACCAGGATACGGGTCAGGTATCAATTGATCGATTGCTTGCGATTAGTGACCCTGGCAAGATCATCAATCCGCTGATCGTTGACGGTCAAATGCACGGTGGCCTCGCGCACGGAATAGGGCACGCCATCTTGGAGCGAGCATTCTATGAACCGACTACGGGACAACTTGTGACCGGGAGTTTTTTGGATTACACGATTCCACGTGCCGATGACGTTCCTGAATTTGATCTTCTCTGGAACCCGATAGAAACGGATGAAAATCCTCTGGGAGTAAAAGGGGCAGGTGAAATTGGCACGATGGGGTGCCCAGCCGCAGTAATGAACGCGATCATTGATGCATTCACTCCGTTAGGTATTACCGATATTCAGATGCCTGCTACGGCTGAGCGGATGTGGCACTTGTTGAAGAATCCTGTGCAACGATAGGTTCATTGGTTCAAACCATCCATCCTCTAAGCATCATTGACTGCTCAAGTTTCTGTTCGCAAAAGAGGGGAAGAGCTGATTTGCCCGAGAGATGATCAAACTTACTCGATTTAAGTGGACATCTATCGAATTTCTGAATTCGTTAAATCAGACAGTTCACGTATAGCTGAGGAAATAAGCCACGTCTCGGTACTATTCTGGCAACGTGCATTATTCGTTGCAAACATAATTTAGGCTGCTTGGCTTTATCCGCATCCAGCTCGCATTACTGGTCACATGTGTGGCGAATCGGAATACCTGTCACTGAAATAATCACACCGATGACGGCCCTAAAAGTTAAAAGTTAAGAGCTGCTGATTTCAACAGATAGGAGTTGATTCAATCAGAAAATAGGCAAATTCACTCAACTTTAAAGGAGACTTTTCAAAAAATCAATTCGTCAAAAGTCGTGAATGAATGCTAGATTAGCCGTAAAAAGGCTGTTACGCACCTGATAAGGACAAGGTTCGCGTTCGCCACCTGCGCCACATCGGTTGTTTCCGGAGGTGTTTACATAGTAAGTGTCTTGGCCAAAATCGAAAAGAGAAGCACCGAATCGCAGCTTCCACATCTCGCTGACCGGCGTTTCGATGTTTAGACCGATTACCCAGCCCAATTTTGAGGACGTATCGCTAAAGGAGTCGTCTGGGTCGAAAATTCCATCCGGATAAGTCTCATTAAAATCAATATCTGTAACGGAATTGGAAATTTTGGAATGTGCCAGCCCAGCGTTCAAAATCAACATCGTGCCATCGCCAAAATCCTGTTCGAGACCGAACCGAAAAGAACTGAGCTGTCCGAATTCCGCAACTGCTGTTTCATCTCCAGCAGCGGGGTCCAGCTGGTTGGTCTGCGCCATTGGTTTGCTCGCGTGAATTTCGACTTCAAACCTTAGTGGCGCATCAAGACACGGAAATCGTTTTCCAAAAAGTATGCCGCCTCCTACGTAATCGGAATCGTATTTCGAAACTGAGCCTGGTTTCCCCCAATTTGCAAATCCCGCCACATCATTGAGTTGGTTGCCTACGCCACCTGAATCAACGAAAATACCGGCATACAGAGTGGAACAACCGCCCTCACTTTCATCGTCTGCAGCATTGACGTAACTGCCAAACCCATTTGTAAATAAAAAAAGTGACAAGAAAATCAACCTCTTCAAACTGAGTCGCCTATGGTTGTTTCGATCAGGTCTCGCAGGATAATTCATTCACTTGCCTCTAAGGTGGACGATGGTTGCTTAGAATTCTCTACTACGGAATAAGATTAACGATAATCAATTGAAATTATTTGAATTGCGAACAGTTTATTCCTTCAGTGAGAGTATCGGGATCAGTCTCGTGAAAATTATATTGCATTCGTCAGACCTATTTTTTATTTCGATTTCCCAAATTCGAAATAAAAATTTTTTCAGGCAACAGTCTCGAGAATTTAGCCGATTTTCCGATAATTCAGTGCACTTTCCGGCGAGAACGGCCCAGGGGATTTTCTCATTTTGTGGTTGTTGAGCTGGTCCATTGACGTTCGATACTTTCGACTAGAAATAGAGGTTTTGAATTTTCCGTAAGTTCAATTGAGAACGTATTTTCAACCGACATTATCGAATTTCCACACCTTGCTCTAAAGCAAAGCTAAAAGTTCTAGCTTCATATGTAGTGGAACTGATTTTTCCATTTTTTGCATTTAGGCGATGGAAAAGGAGATGATTCTCTAATTCCTGATCTGCAGATTCTTGTTCTTTTGAATCTGAAAATAATTTACGTGCTGCGTTCAAGCACTCAATGCTATGCGTGGTCGCGAATATCTGAACATTAAAGTGAAGTGAGATTTGAAAGAGATTTTTCCAAATTTTTCTTAACGCGGTGTGATGTAAACCGTTTTCCACTTCATCGATTAACAAAACTCCATTTTGTGCTTGATGGAAAGCCAATGTCATAGACAAAAATCTACAGAATCCATTACCCAGACGATTTGTTGGAATGTAGCCTTGTATTCCCTCCATCTTTGCCGCAATGTGGGGGCTGGAACCGCAAGAATTGTAAGATCTTGGATTTTTGGATTGACGGTCTTTAGATAACTTATGACTTTCTCATCGTAGTCGATTTCTTTAATAGATGAAAATCAATTGACATCGTCTGCTTCGTTCTGAATGCTCGTAGGAAGAAACACAGTTTTTGGTTGTGATTCTCTTTTCACTCCTTCAGTCATGAAAGTAATTTCGGTCACTTGCCCTTGATGACGATGTCGATTTTCGACTAGATACACAGAAGAAGTAGTCGATTTTTCAATTTCATCCACATATTCATAAATGATTTGGGATTTTGATGTCGCAGTAATGCCGGCTTCTGAAGATGAAAAATTTGACAATGCAGATTTATTCGGATCCCTAGTCGTTAGGGTGGTGAAATTTAAGGGAACTGAACTTATATCCAACTTGAAAAATTTGATATTCTCTTCTCGAACTGCGGATAGTGAAATTTTTTTTGTAACATCAAAATCATGGAAAAGATCAGAAAACAATATTCCTGTATCGACGGAAATTCTTCGCAATTTAGAGAGTTTAAGAGCAAACTCGGGATCTGTAGGATTGGATAGAAGCCACAAAGCTTCCAACAAAGACGTTTTTCCCACTCCATTCCGTCCGCTAATTAGATTGATGCGAGCCAATGACGAGATGGAAACATCGTCAAAACATCGAAAATTCTGTAACTTAACTGAATTGTACATGCTCAAAATTCCTAGAATTTTTTGCAGAGCAAATGATCATAATTTCATTTACATTGAAGTGTACCTAGATTAGATTTTAATTGTAAATTTACTCCTTTGGCAGTTCAGTAGAAAATCTTGAGTTGGTTTTCATTCTGTACAGGCACTAAGACGCGTCAATGCTTACATCTCATACAACTTTTTGGTAGAGCGACCTTGACTCCTTTGCCACAACCTCAATTTTCCCTCCTATAGGCTGTTGACCTCAAATTTGAAGATAGACAGTCCTGAAAATGACTAAGCTGTTTAATCTAATGATCTTGGTCGATTCTCGAGATGTTAAACGATTCGTTCTCAATCTTCCAGCAGGCTCGGGCACAGTTGGCTAGAGCTGGGATGTTGGCGTTTTTCGATTGGATTGAAGTGATGAAACTGTTGCGATAGGTGATTTTGCCTCGGTATTTGATGTGCATGTCGAACCACCACACCTGCAAGGCTTCTTTGCCATCTTTGATCTGCAGCGATATACGAAATCCATGGTCCGGCAGAGCTTGTTTTCGTCAATGCTACCAAGATAGAGCTGTTCCGAGAGGGTGGTTTGGATTGGGGGTTGAGGATGCGTGGACTGTGTTGTCGTTCCATCAGTGCTGGGAGTTTGATTCTATGGGGTCTTGTGGTTTGGCGAATTCGATGATGAAGGCTTCGTGCGGATTGACCAGGAGTTCGTCCTTGAGCACTCGCTTCTGACTGTCAATTTTTTCCAGTGACCAATTGACAGTGTTGGCGAGGGTTCTTCTGCAGATGCGCGGGCCTTTTTTCCGAGATTTTCTGAGCAGGTAAGCGGACGGTGAGTTTCAATTTGGGAGCTAATCTGCATACATGAGTACGGAAAAAAGCATGATATCTTGGATGTGAGTGAACTAAATCAGTCATATCAATGAATAAGAGGGAAATTGGATATAACATAAGGTTAGAAATCGGTTTAGAATTGTTTTTCTGCATCGGGCAAACGCCTGGTAGGACGGCTGCGGCTTTGTCAAAGTTGCAGCCGTTTGATTCTTGAGTTGGTTTCGGTAAACGTCATTTGGTTGACCTATCTCCATACTAAATGCCCAACCGGTTAACAGACAGGCTGGACCAATCTGGTTTCAAGCTGGTGCATGCCAAATGATATTGTCTATATCCGGCGTCTTCATGCGAAATAGCATAAGGCTGATTTTCGAACACTTGGCACCTTGCAGTTCAGGCTGGTAATTACTTGACTTCAGAGTCTCCAGACAGCCGGTCGATTGAGCCTCTAGGGAAAAACCTTGGTTATAATAAATTTCCAACTTTCCAAATTTCGAGCATGAGTTTGGAAATCCCCCCAGCTGTAAAAATATGGTGTGATGTCAATGAATGAAGGGAGTATCTGTATCAAATGAAATTGATTCGATTTGGAAGTCGTGGAGATGAACGACCGGGACTGTTGGATAACCGAGGCAAAATCCGTGATTTATCCGGAGTTGTTTCCGACATAGATGAACAGGCGCTGTCGCCGAGTAGTCTGAAAGAGTTGGCTGCGTTGAATGTTGAGAGTTTGCCTGCCGTATCAGGGCAACCGAGATTGGGACCACCCATTGCCAATGTTGGTAAATTGGTGTGTATCGGCTTGAATTATCGATTGCATGCCCTAGAAGCAGGACTGGCAATTCCTGAAGAACCCATTATCTTTATGAAAGCGACAACGTCCATTGTCGGTCCCAATGATGATGTGATGATTCCGCGAAATAGCAAAAAAACGGATTGGGAAGTTGAACTCTCAATCGTTATGGGCAGCAAGGCAAAATATGTCGAAGAACAGAACGCATTAAGTTATGTGGCAGGATATTGTATTGCGAATGATGTGTCCGAACGTGCATTCCAAACGGAGGGCACTGGGCAATGGGTAAAGGGCAAGAGTGCAGATACGTTCTGTCCACTTGGTCCATTCGTTGTGACAAAAGACGAAATTCCAGACCCGCAGCAACTTCGTCTATGGCTTGATGTCGATGGAAAAAGATATCAGGATGGTTCAACGGATGACATGATCTTTGGTGTCAGGCATCTAGTTAGTTATGTAAGTCAGTTTATGACGTTGATGCCAGGCGATTTGATACTGACAGGCACTCCTTCAGGGGTGGGATTTGGCTTACGGCCGCCAGTTTTTTTGCAAGCTGGGAACCAGATGCAGCTGGGAATTGAGGGACTGGGCGTGCAAACCCAGAATGTCATTGCTTTTCAAGGGTAACACAAGCTTATTTCTCACAGAATTCGGCTGGAACGAACGATTTCAGCGTACGAGCGGATGGTTGGTGCATAACCATTGAGCAAGGCCTCTACGGTCACTGCATGGCCGATTGAGACCTCCAGAATCTCGGGAATCGTTAAGAATTTCGCTAGGTTCTGTTGATTCAGGTCATGGCCAGCATTGACGCCGAGTCCGTGATCCTGGGCTGATTTTGTTGTTTTGCGATAACGCTCCAGAACATCGTCATTTTCTGGACTTCCATAAGTCACCGCATAATCTTCGGTGTAAAGTTCAATCCGGTCCGTGCCGGTTTCCGCAGCCGATGGAACCATATCCGGGTCCGGATCCAAGAACAGACTGGTGCGAATGCCATTTTCCTTCAGCTCGGCAATGATTGATCTGAGAAAATGAATTTCAGATTTTGTATCCCATCCATGGTCAGAAGTCACCTGGTCAGGAGCATCGGGCACCAAAGTGCACTGGTCGGGTTTGGCGGCTTTGACGACTTCGAGGAAATCACTGGTTGGAAACCCTTCGATGTTGAGCTCAATGGAGGGGTTTTGATCTCGGAATTGAGCGAGGTCTCGAGCATCTTGATAAGTGGCATGGCGTTGGTCCGGTCTTGGGTGAACCGTGACGCCGTCCGCCCCATTTTCGATACAAAGTTCGGCGAAATCCATCACTTTTGGAAAATTCGCGCCTCGGGCGTTTCTAAGCAGGGCAATTTTGTTTAGATTGATGCTAAGTGTTGTCATAATTCTGCTGTCTGATCGTAAATTTGTGAAAACTGCGTCTAACCATCGTAAGTAGCGTGACCACATTCCCGATGCCAGGACCGAACCAAATGTCGCTTTTTGTCAGGGTCAGGATGATCTATGATTTCACTTCGATAGTGCGCAATGTCGATATTGTTTATATACTGCAGATGCCCTCTCTCGATTGGGAGTTCAAACCATAGAGAGGGGTCTTCAGAAACTTCTTTTAGCGCGGAAATCGCATCAAACGCTTCCGCGTCGATTTTGATTTCCGCAACATCGTATCCTTTCATCACTAGACTTGGGTTGGCGCGCGTCAGAAGTCGGTTGTTTTCAAACCGAAATACGGGAGCGAGCGCAACCACGGGTTCACCCTCAGCATGTTCGGCCTGTCGATCCCAATAAACAGGTTCGTACAAACGTTTCAATTGGTGAGGATATCGATTTAACATTTGATTGTGAACCGAATAGAGACTGCAAAACCGACTGAGTCCCCCTTTAAAGGAAGGTCGAATGCACATTAGCCCGACATAATGAGGCAGTGCTTTTCCAAACGCGTTGTCGTTATGGAAGAGAAGTTCAACATTGGTATAGGAACCACGCACGCCATACGTATATTGTGCACCGGTATCGCGTACATGGTAAATCATTGTTCCATCCCACTTCTGTGCGACTTGTTGGCCGACAACCTGACCTATCGTCCAAAATATGTCAATCGCCTGTTTATTAGAAATTTTTTCCAACGGCATGCGCTCAATTACAGCCACACCAGGTGGTTCATCCAGCCGCTCTCGAATTTCTTGCATGAATCTGCAAGTTTTCGGAATTTTGAACTGACTTAGCGTACGCAGTACTGTTGGAAGTGGAGTGGCCTCAATTAACTCAGCCATTTGCAAGAGTTCGTCTTCAACTTCATCACTGATTTGCACGATGCAAGACTCAGGATTGATGTCCTTTTTCGTCCAAGAATAAGAATGATTGACCCAGTGATCCAGCCGTGTGGAACTTTGTTCGTGTGAAAGATCGAGAATTTTCATTGCTATATGTTTGTTATTGCATAAACTTGAATGTTTTGATCGTATAACTGCAAAATTTTTATATATAGACTGATCTACGATTGCAAGCAGAGTTCAAACTCTGATGGCAGGTTGCTGTGATCATGAATCCGATGTTTTCTGCGATGAATTCTGCAGTTCGTACGACCGCGATGATTTTTGTTCACAGGATCTCTTTTCGATTTTTCAGATCATTCCACACAACGATGATTCACCGTCTTCCGATGCAGGCATATTTGAACTATCAATTGAGCGTGGTCTCATCCTTGTATTGAACCCCATACGCTGTCTTTTGCCTGCGCACCGGGCTGCATCCTAAGTTGGCAGTTCCATCAGTGGAGCACATCCATCATCACTTTTAAATTCGAATCTCAAATTATAACGATTGGCGTGAACTGAAATGACCACTGATACTCTCGCTGTGTTTTTTTCTAACTCAATATAGACTTACACCAATTGGAATCGTATTTCCGAATTTCGGCTATTGCCAATTTTCAGCGTCGGGTTTAGTACAATTCCTGATTCGTGAAGCATTTTCTTCGAATTTCATTCAAAAGCGGGGCGAGCCATGAAACATTTACTAGGAATTGCTGCAATTGTTTGCTGCATCATTTTGTCGACGTTTGACACCTTTCTGGGTAATCCAATCAACAATGTCGCTCTTTGGGGCGTTGTGACCACCATCATCTACATAGTTCTTTCCAATCTGCAAAGGCGCAACTCATGAACTGAAATTTCGAGCGACATGAAATACTCCATTTCGTAATTATTGAGCCTGAATCCAAAGATGAACGAAACCGGCTGGAATTTCTCTGGAAAAACAGTTTTAGTTGTTGGTGGAACGAGTGGAATCAATTTCGGAGTCGCGTGCGATTTTGCAAGAGCAGGTGCGAATGTTGGCGTAATTAGTCGGTCACAAGAAAAAGTCAATAATTCGATTGAGCGCCTGCGCGATTTTGGCACGCAGATTGCCGGATTTAGTGCGGATGTCAGAGACTATCCAAGCTTAGAGGGCGCAATCAACGGAATTTCCAATGAATTGGGTAAATTTGACGTAGTCATTTCGGGAGCAGCAGGCAATTTCCCAGCTCGTGCCGCGGCAATGTCTCCAAACGGATTTGCGGCCGTAGTCAATATAGATTTAATGGGAACGTATCATGCTCTTCGAGCGAGTTATCCGCATTTGAAAGTTCCGGGCAGTTCGGTTATGAACATATCAGCGCCTCAAGCCTTTGTGCCCATGGTCATGCAGTCTCACGTTTGTGCGGCCAAAGCTGGAGTGGACATGATTACGCGCACACTTGCCATGGAATGGGGAAGCGCTGGAATTCGAGTGAATTCAATTGTTCCTGGACCAATTCAGGGAACAGAAGGGATGAAACGGCTGGCGCCGACACCCGAATTACTCGATAAAGTCACAGATTCGGTTCCTCTTAAACGTCTCGGAACGACATCGGATATCGGTCAGACAGCATTGTTTCTGGCATCACCTGCTGCGAACTATATTACGGGGGCAGTCATTCCAGTCGACGGTGGATGGTCACTGAGTGGGGTATCTGGACTGATGGATGAATTGGCGCGCCTGATTGAATCTGAGTGATTCAAATTTGGAATTTAGCTATTGGCCAACGAAAAGCGACCTGTAGTCTCGGCGCAGCTGGTTTTTCTGAATTTTTCCCATTGCATTGCGAGGAAATTCCTCAACAAAAATGATTTGTTTCGGAATTTTGAATTTCGAAAGATGATTGTTTAAACCAGCTGTTATGTCAACCATTGATTTGTGGTCAGTTCTCTGAATTACAACTGCAACTACGGCTTCACCCAAGTCAGGATGCGGCACACCGAACGCAGCCGAATCAATCACCCAAGGCAGATTATTCAGAGCAATCTCCACCTCTCTCGGATACACGTTCAAACCAGCTGAAATTATCAGGTCACTGTCTCGACCGACAATGGTTACTCGATTGCATTCATCTATCGCAGCGAAGTCTCCAGTAATGAAGTACCCATCCTTTCGAAAAACTTCCTGAGTTGCTTCCGGCTTGCGCCAGTAGCCTGAAAATACGTTGGCCCCCTTGATTTCTAGAATTCCAGTTTGCCCGACTTCAAGTGCAGTTCCATCTCGTTCGGTGATTCGCAGCCCGATATCAGGCAGCGCATGCCCTACGGTTCCGGGAATTCGTTCACCTTCCATTGGATTGGAGGTGATCATCTGAGCTTCGGTCATGCCATATCTTTCCAAAATCGCGTGGCCGGTCTTTCGTTCAAACTCTTCAAATGTTTCAGGGAGCAATGGCGCCGACCCCGAAATAAACAGCCGCATGGACCGACATAGATGTTTCGTCAGCTCTGAATTTCGCAGCAATCGCGTATAAATGGTTGGCACTGCCATCAACACGGTGGACTTTGGAATCCACTGCAAGGTTTCCCGTACGGAAAACTGATTATGAAAAATGATGCGGCAACCGAGAAGCATTGGGCAATGCAATCCTACGCAAAGACCATGAACATGAAACAGGGGGAGAATGTGAAGCAAAATATCGTCGGAACGCCAATGCCAGATGTCAACCAAACTGGCAGCGTTTGATGAAATATTTTCATGCGTGATCATCGCACCTTTCGGCTTTCCAGTCGTTCCTGAAGTATAAATCAGCAAAGCAAGGTCATCTTTATCTCTAAAAATCGGAAGAAAGTTCTCACTGTATTGATCAATATCTGCCCAGAGCGAGTTTTCACCATCGTCTTGAAGAGTCAGCACATGGCGAATGCCTGCGCTCCTCGCCAGATCATTCGTCGCTGGTCTGCGACTGGATTCACATACAACCAAAGTTGGTTCTGCATCTTTCAGAAAATACTGGAGTTCATTCAGGGTGTATCCTGTATTGAGAGGGTGGAATATGATTCCTGAGCGCAGACATGCCAGATAGAGAATTACAGCCTTATAGGATTTTTCACACTGAATTGTGATCCGGTTACCGGATTCCAGTCCGAGAGATCGCAGGTGATTGGCGAGTTGGGCGGACAGGCGATTTGCTTCTCCATAAGTGAGGGGCGAACGGTCTGCCAGATCAAGCAAAACCCGGTCCGGTTGGTTCAGCATGACTTGGTGCAGCTGTACAAAAAAGTTTTCGTTCAATTTTTCCAGTTGTCTGTTAGTTGATTTTCGCGGGGCTGACTGCGAAACGAGCTCGCAAGAGCACAATAAATTCATTTTAAATGATTTGTTGAGTCTCTCGAAATCGCAGCATGTCGTATGGCCAGCTGCTAGTGCATCCGCAATGCCCAAGTTCTTTCGTAACCATTGAAGTTTCGGAGTCTTGACTCTTTTTTTATTTCAGCTCCTAATTCCGCGGAACTTTCCATATTGTCCCGCCTGTGCCGCGGACCTCTGCCAATCACGCTGAATGCAGCTTTTTTTGCTGTAACGATGCCAGCCATTCGTCGTTTTGCAGGTGCTATGTCATCATTTTTGGACGTTCGAATGCGACAAATTCCATGAACGCTTCCCAGCTGAATTAAACATGAGCAACTCCGGCTGTAAAGAAACTTCAGGCTAATCTTTGAAATTGTGACTTGGAATATTTCTCAAAATCACTTCCAAACGGAAATTTGCAGGCTGTAAACGGGGCAAAAATTGATCACTTTCGAAAAATCAATCTCGTATCAACGAATTACGTTGCGTGAAAAGAACACTATGAATTGTACAATCAAGATTGATCGCTCCTTATGTATTGACAGTGACGCAGTTTCATTCAAATCATAAAGTTCGGTTGGGATCAAGCGCATTGAGTCTTCGGCGCAATGATTCCGCCGTGGAGGCATCAGATGCCGTTTGGATGAATGCTTTTATGCAGCCTTCAATCGTCTTGTACGATTCTCGGAATGCTGCCTCTGCTTCTGAAGGAGAAGCGGTCACAACAGCTGGATCAGGAATGCTCCAGTGAGCGATTACTGGGGAGTTTGGCCACAGAGGACAGGATTCGGACGCAGCGTTATCGCAAACTGTAATGACAATGTCCATTTCTGGAGCATCGTCATCAGCGAACTCATCCCAGCATTTGGAACGAAAATCGGAAGTGGCATAACCCTTTTCCCTGAGCAGACCGATTGTATCTGGATGGACCTCGCCTTTTGGCTGGCTACCTGCGCTGAAGGCGCGGAACCGACCTCCGCCGAGCCGATTCAGCAGTGCTTCTGAAATTACGCTTCGAGCGGAATTTCCCGTACAGAGAAACAATACATTGCAAATTTTTTCATCCATCACTTACCCCAGTTCTTCGGTCGATCGATCAGACGCGTTATTTTAACCCCAATTCCTCATCATAGGGCAGAATAAAGAGCAGGGATTTCAGTTTAACTTTATGAATATAAATAGAAAATATGAATTAAAAACATCTCCCGCATGAATACACGATGCAGCAAAGTGCAACTCACTTGTTAATCCTCGAATCATACCGACCCCCAACTGCATTGAAGCCGATTTTCCGACGGAAGTTTTCTGCTCACCGCTTAAATCTCCAGTCGAATCCAACTGTTCGAACGCCTAGCCGAGTGTTTCAACGATCATCGAGATCCGCTTTGTCCAGCGCTTACACGAATCAGAACCTGTTCATGCATGTCTGGCGGCAGTTGGCACTCTCCTGATGCCTCCTCCCCCCTCCAAAAAAATTCCCTGTCTGAACTCTACCCCAGCGCAGCGGCAGCGCTCCAGCAAGGACATTGCCGGATTCGGTGCTTACGCGTTACGATAGAAAGCCGTCACCCAGTGTTTTCGGCTTCGAAAATTGAAAATCATCCAAGCTCTTAAGGCCAGAATTACGTGGAATTTCAGCAGTTTCAAATCCCCAGTATAAGATCCGGTTATGTGCTCCAAATCTCAAATGTTCCCAGACGTTAATGAGAAATACAGGCTATCGGGGAACGAAGCGGTTTGAAACTTGACTGGTAAAAAACGGCAACGCTGCCAAGTGACGTGCACCATTGACATTACTCAATAAACACAACACAATTGGAACAATGATCGGCACTTGCAGCGCATGTTAAAAAAATTTTAATATCCGGTTTGGATGAACGCCAGGCGGAAGCGATTGTGATGGTGGTCAAGTCGTCGTAGGGCGATTTGGCAGCGAAAGCGAAAATTGCTGCAGATTAATCCAACCTTCAACGCCTCGATGACAAACTCAACAACCATCGTCCAGCGAAGTTTTTTACGGTGGTATTGTTGTTGCCCTGATCAAATTCCTGTCCTGAAAACGGGTTGTACAGGCCAATAACAACTAAACGAGAGGGGAAAAGGTATGAAAGCGCCAAAGATGAAAGTAATCGACAAATTTCCCTTTCTGCTGCTCCGCTACGCTTGTTTTGCACTTGTATTGAAAAAAACTTTGAAGTATTTGGCTTTAGCATTCATTGTGATGGGTGTGATGTAGATCTTGAGTGCGATCTACATAAGTCTTCGAATGATGTCGGATCTGTCTATTCTAAAGCCGACAAAAGTACTCATTCGCCGCAACAATAGCCTTAACGGTCTCAAGGCAATCGACGCAAATACGCTGAGCTCGTTGATCGGGATTTTCGCTATGTGCTTGGTGGTGATGGAATTCATTTTCTATGCGGTTGTCCAGAATGCTCATGGAGTGGTGGCCTATGCTGTTGTCGCTGGAGGGTTCATAGTGACCGGAAGCGATTTTTGTGTGATTTCGGCAAGAAGACTGACTGATGCAAGGAAATCCGAGGGGCATAAGAATGTCGTAAGAAGCAGAAGCAGTCGCAAATCAGTCCTCGCAAAGTGATCTCGTTACCAAAGACCACTTGAATGCTGAAATGGCGAGATTCTTCAACAAATTGTTGCTGGCTGGAATCGCCATCGAAGGAGTGCACTTGGCAGTGCTTAAACTTTGTTGAATAGGTGATTCAATGATCTGAACCCAAGCTGCAACGATAGTGATCGTCGTCAAGCTTTGCCTCGATATTACGCAGTTGAATTTAATCAGCGACTTATTGAGGATGGCCTCTCACCAGCCAACTCGAGAGCTGGGATCCACTCAATAAGCATTCACATATCCGAAAATGCGTACTAGTCGTTTGTTTTAGCGTTTTATCATAAATTGTTGGACGCTAATATGCTCAAAGACTGTTGCACAACGTACCGATCTTGAAACGAAGTGGATGCATTTCGTTTCATTTATTTTTAGATAAAACACCGCTATTTGCAAACTATTTGAGAGTGTGAAATAATTGAACTCAAGTTAAACTGCCTGCGCAGTAGCATTTCAAGCGCAGGGCACTCTGTAACGAGTGTATGAATGCGGTGATCCTCAGCTGAGAAACCAAACGCCACAAAGTTTCACCCCTGACTGTGGGTGAAATCAGAAGAGGGTTCACATGGACCCGCTGATTTGCCAAATTTGTTCGGCAGAAAACAAAACCTTCCGGGGGAGATGAACTCCTAGAAGGGTGAAGTACCTCTGGAGATAACCTGACTGAAGGAGGTTAGTCAAATGAATAACATCGAAGTAATCGGCACCACGCAAGTGCTGAAAGATGCAGGGGTCAAGCCAGGCCAAGCTGAAGCGATTGCGAAAGTAGTTGTCGCTCGACGCGACGATCTTGCAACGAAATCCGATGTCAGTTCGCTTAGAACCGAGCTTAAATCGGATATCGCCGAGCTTAAATCGGGTATGGCCGTGGTTAAATCGGATATCGCCGAGCTTAAATCGGGTATGGCCGTGGTTAAATCGGATATCGCCGAGCTTAAATCGGATATGACCGTGGTTAAGTCGGATATCGCCGAGCTTAAATCGGATATGACCGTGGTTAAGTCGGATATCGCCGAGCTTAAATCGGATATCGCCGAGCTTAAATCGGATATCGTCTCACACCGAAACTTGTTTGAGGACAAGATCAACAACCTTCGCTGGACGATGGTTGTTGTCGGTGGCGTTGTTGTTGCCTTGGTCAAATTCCTGCCCTGAGCGGAGAAAAAAGACAACAGTTGGATTAAGTGTTTGCTGGTCACCAACGTCTTGTGCACATATTCAATCCTCCTGCTTTTTTTGACGACTTGATATCTCTGTGGAGCAGCGGTTCACACTAGTATGTAGCTGAACTTCACAAGTGTCATCCCTGAGGTGGACGACATCCGACGCAGAGCCGTGTTCAGACGCTCACCGGAGAAACCCGGCCGATGCGCAAAGCCAAAATAAACCGTTTGCCCAAAAGCGAGGCGTAATTTCTGCTTGATGCGTTCGAAACCTACAAACATGAAATCCTGCGTTTCGCCTGCCGCAGCGAGGTGCTGTTCAGCTGCAATCCAGCCGAGCGCGACATTTGGATGACGAAAATGATACAGAAGATCGGTCACCTTTCGCAAGTCAATCACTCCCAAGCCTAACGCCGTATTTCCATTTGCACGCAGTTGATGTCCTGAAAGGCTGCAACTCGCTTGCAGCCGTGCAATTCGCCCTGTACGGCAATATGGTGGAAATGCTGGACCAATCGAAATAAAATCACATAAATCAACAATTTCAAGAACTCACTCATTTCGAATGGAGGCGGGTGGGCAGTTACGTTGATGTGAAATAGAAGTTTCTACTTTGAAGATCTAAAAGGAAGTAAAAAAAATGAAATATAGGATTATTGCGATAATATTTTGCACCAGCTTCATGTTTAGTGGTGTAGTAGCAGCGGAAAGCCCATCAACTTCAGAAGATAAGCTGATTTCAGGTCATATGGTCGCGCAAGCAATGCTGGCCGCTTATTTCATTGACGCCGCTCTCAAAGCGAATATGAGTAAAGAACAAATCAATGCTGCCCTCAAAACAATCGCCGTAAATTCGGCAATTTCTGAATTTTGGATCAGTGATGAGAATGGGAAAATTGATTTTACAAATTTTCCAGAGATTGATTTCACGTTCCCAATGGATCCCAGCGGCACCTCGCAGGCAGACCCCTTTGCCGCTCTCATTGGTGGTGACAGCAATGTTGTTGTCCAGGACTATATGGAACGTGAATTAGACAGAAAGTTATACAAATATGTCGGTGTTGCAGGGATTGATAAATCCCGTATTGTTCAAGTTGGCGTTTCGGCTTCACAGATGGAATAAGTTCCAGCAATCGCCGCAGCCAGATTATTGAAACCAAGAACGTCATCGCTTTATATTTGATTGCAGGGCTCGTTTCTTAGACTGTTGATCTCCGAGGAATATTCTGCGAACTCCGTTTTGCCTGTTTCCACGCTGCCTGCCACACGGTCTCGGCAGCCTTTCTCAAGTCAGGGCATGGTGCAGGTAGCGAATACGCCAAAAATTCGTGTCTTGCCATTGATGCGGCAGAGTGAAGCAGTTTCGTAGAATTCGCATGCTTTTCATCAATCTTCGCGGTGTGCCAATACGCTGCGTTATACACAGAATTCCGGGGTGCGCCGCATGTCTGTTTTTCTGCCGATCTATCGGCAAACGATAACTTGCTTGAAGTTAACAGTCAGTTCATTCAGAACAAACTGATAGTTGGCTGAACCGTACCAATTTCGTCAGACTTACTCGGTGATCTATTCACCAGTGCGACAAAGAAGGGTATTCTTCTTCATGGCTTTCCAATTGATGCTCTGCCGGAGAACGAATTGACCATCAAATTTCCAGGCAGGAGTATAGGTGTTGATGCTATGAGCAAGTATCAGGCGCTCTGCATTTTAAGGAAATTTGCAGCTTTTCCACATTTTCGTTTTTAGTTGCGACTTCCGCCTACGACAAGGATGAGCTGATCGCATATGCAACTTTCCATGAAAGAAAACTTGCGATGTTCGAGAAGGAATTCGAGTCTGATTATCCAAACATTGATCTGCAATGGGGGTCTGGCGGTTTAAGCGGTGAAATCCTTGCAATATATATTGCTGAAAAGGACAATCCAAAGGCTGACGCCGTGTGGGGATTGGCGGCAGCCAATCTGGCACTTTTGTCGAAAGCGGGTTACCTGAAGGGATACGTTCCTGAAGGAGTCGACCAGTCGAACCCAGATTCAGTAGACGCGTCACTGAAGCCTCCATTTTGGGCTGGCCAATTCGCATGAATGGCTGCGATCATTTTGGTTTGCAAATAAATCAATAACTATAAAGAGATAAAGGTTAAAGAAAAATAATTCCTGCCAAAACTATAATAAGAAAGACAGCTGCACACAAGTACCCGATGGGTGAACAGAATTCTTTACTGCAGGAATCTTGCCAAATTCCTGCTCTCCGTTTTCGTCGTCAAAAGTGGGCATGAAACTGTATTGCCCGTCAATGCTCTACGAACTGAAGGAATCGTATTTTTAGAAATTGATGCCTGTCATTTCTCCACTATTTTGAATGATTTTAAATCGTGATGTGCAACATCGCCTTTTGCCTCGAGAAAAAGAAATCCTTGTTCGGAGTCTACGATTTTTAAATCACATTTCCCTTCAGCACAGCGACGGTCTTTTTTGTCCTTTCGGCAATTGCAGCAATTTCGGAGCGACTATTTTTTCGCCGCTGAATCTTAATTTTGGTGGTTTTCATTGTTGACATTAGTTTTCCATATTTGAAGCTGAATCTGCAGAATCAGATGATCAAAATGGGGTGCGCCGTCAATTAATTGCTTGAAAATCAACTCTGGCAGATTGAATTTCGTTTTCCAATTGTTTCAATTTCAGAAATTTTGTAGCAGGAATGCTGATCTGCCACGAATCGGTTGGAAACACTGATTTTGACAGAATTTCCAATAGACTCAATCCATATTTTTCTTGTCTTGCTGCCGCTCGTTTCCCATGGCGCTCAATGAATTCCTTCCACTTCTAAAAGTAATAGGGTGTGAGGCTGGCGTGAAATTTGGCATGACTTATGGACGATGCAGCACTAACGGAAAGTCGGTTCGGTTACATCAAAACCTTTGCTGGTCTGCAGTGCACGTATGCCTATCCCTGCATTCCTGAACAGCAAAGAGGCTCCAGGCGATTGACTCGCACCGTCCGCACACTGTTTAACGCAGCATGAGTTCTCGCAGACTATAACGAAATTTACCGCACAGGTGATGGTCAATCCGCAGTTGCAGTTTTCAGCGTTATAGGCTTTACGACAGCCAACTCAGTGCTGTTGGAAGCTCTCTTTAGAGCATTCAGATTCAGCATCAAACCACCAACCTGAACTCCATCCGCTTTGCAGACTTATAAATCTTATAATCTTTCCAATGCAGTTCTCAACAGGATCCATACAAACAAGGCTGCCAACCTTGATCAGCGATTGATGATGGGATTCAATTTTTTGGAATGGATTGAACTGATACTGCGTTGGAGCCACTTCATCGTTGGAATCGCATGGATTGGCGCGTCGTTCTATTTCAATTGGCTTGAAAATCGACTGGAACGAGACAACCAGCCCCAGACAATCGCCGGAGAATTGTGGGCAGTGCACGCCGGTGGGTTTTATCACGTTAGAAAGCTCGCCGTCGCCCCTTCCCGCCTGCCACCCCATCTGCATTGGTTTAAGTGGGAGGCGTATGCCACGTGGTTTACCGGCCTCGCACTGCTCGTCTTGATGTTCTACCTGGATGCGAAAATCTACCTGTTGGACGCATCGCTCAATGACCTGACTACACTTCAAGGTACGGGCATTGGGATTGCATCTTTGGTGATTTCGTGGATCGTTTATGATGTTTTGTGTCGTTCGCCTCTTAATCGACATTCACAAGTTCTGACTCTGCTGATTTTCATTTACTTCTGTGTTTTGACCTATGTCCTGTGCCAGCTCTTCAGCGGGCGAGGAGCCTTTATCCATGTAGGTGCGTCGATCGGAACGGTCATGGTGCTCAATGTAATGGCTGTCATCATTCCATCCCAAAAGTCACTTGTAGATGCTGTTGAATCGGGAGGCACTCCAGACAGCAGGCTTGGACAATCGGCACTGACTCGCTCGCGACACAACAATTACTTCACCCTGCCCGTGCTCTTCATCATGATTAGCAGCCACTACCCTTCTACGTTCAGCGGGCCGTGGAACTGGCTGATACTGATCGGTCTTTCAGTGGTAGGAATTTCGGTTCGACATTACTTCAACGTACGTCATCTGCCCGGACCAAAGTGGCCGTTTTTGATTGTCGCAGGTTTAGGATTGGTCGCAATTGCTTTATTTTCCGCTCCTAAATCAAGCACTACGGCAGAGTCTGGACAGCAGGTGACCCTGGACTCGGTTCGCGACGTCATTCACAAACGCTGCACGGTCTGCCATTCAGTTGCGCCCGTGCAAGTGGGATTCCTGACAGCTCCAGGCGGTATCATCATGGATAGCGACAGGCAGATTATGGATTTGGCATCGCGCATATTCATTTCGTCCGTAGCGACTCGCTCGATGCCAATTGGAAATATTTCACAAATGACCGAGGAAGAACGTACGATGATTGCTGCTTGGTATGCACAATTGAGCAAGAGCCAGCAGCTTGATCAGAATTAACCATCACCATTTCGGAATATTAGAAAAATGGCTCAACTGACAACTCATGTGCTGGATCTTACTCACGGTCATCCGGGTTCAGGTATTTTGGTGGATTTGTACCAAGTGGAGTCGGGAGGCTTGCGGCTGGTTGGCTCGGCCTCCACGAATGAGGACGGCCGCGTCAATAAGTTTTCCCTTGAATCAATTGACCCTGGAATTTATCAGTTGAAATTTCGCGTCGCGAAGTATTTCAGGTCGTTAGACATTCGGCAGGCAGAACCGGAGTTTTTAAATGATGTTGTGATTCAGTTTGGAATCGCGCAGCAGGATGAGCACTACCATGTTCCGCTCCTTTTGTCAGTCTACGGATATTCTACTTATCGAGGAAGTTAATGCAGTCAAGCGTTAGCATCCAGTTCCTGCTGGGTTTAGAAGCTAGGAACCTAAAGGACGTTTCGCCGACAATGTCGGTTCTGGAATACCTGCGCAAGGTTGAACGGATGACCGGTACCAAAGAGGGCTGCGCGGAGGGAGACTGTGGGGCATGCACTGTTGTTTTGGGAGAACGTTTCAACGGAAAACTGTCCTACAAAGCAGTCAACTCCTGCATCCTGTTTGTTCCTTTTCTTCACGGAAAACAGCTCATCACGGTTGAGTGTCTGAAACAGCGTGACGGCACTTTGCATCCTGTCCAGCAGTCGCTCGTGGATGAACACGGTTCTCAGTGTGGTTTTTGCACACCTGGTTTTGTGATGTCAATGTTTTCGATGGTTCACAATCGGTCCGACCTAAGCAAAACATCTATTGACGATGAGCTGGCAGGGAATTTATGTCGATGTACGGGTTATGTTCCAATCGTACGTGCTGCCCGCAAAGTTTTATCAGCTTTCGAACAGGATGAATTCGACCAAGCTGAAAACAGTACGCTTGAGCATTTGTCGAGAATGCATGCACAGACCATTCATTGGAAAACCGATGATCAGAAATACATGGCACCGCGGACGGCGGCCGAACTGTCAGAAATACTGGAACGAGATCCTCGTAGCAGAATCGTCGCAGGCGCAACAGACGTGGGTCTTTGGGTGACAAAGCAAAGACGTCATCTTGAAACTGTAGTCTATGTTGGCAGCATAGATTCCCTGAAGGAAATCAGGCAGGTCAACGGCACGCTGCAGATTGGTGCGGCAGTTTCAGTAAGCGACGCACACTCGGCGCTTGCTGAACACTATCCGTCGCTGGATGAACTGTTTCGACGCTTCGGTTCAGTCCAAATTCGCAATCTTGCAACGCTCGGCGGCAATGTTGCAAACGGTTCTCCGATTGGTGACAGTCTTCCAGCTCTCGTAGCGCTGAACGCAAATCTGATTCTGAATAGCGCTTTCGGGTCCAGGACCTTGCCCATTGAAGATTTTTTTCTGGAGTATGGCAGGCAGGATATCGCTTCAAACGAGTATCTTGCGCGAATTGACGTACCGTTGCCGACACCCAGTCAGATTTTTAGAATCTATAAATTGTCAAAACGTTATCATCAGGACATATCAGCGGTCTGCGCTGCTTTTTCCATGAATATTGAGGAAAAACTGGTACGGGCGGCTCGCATTTGTTATGGTGGAATGGCCGGCGTTCCGCTGCGAGCGCGTGATTGTGAAAGCGCATTGTTGGGGATGTCATTTTCTAAACCGAATCTGGAAAGAGCTAAAATTGCACTTAAGCAGGATTTCAGTCCTATCACCGACTTCAGAGCTACGGCGGAGTATCGAAGCATCGTGGCGCAAAATCTGTTGGACCGATTTGTCCAAGATGTCCTGACAGCCAACGACGTGACGGTCTGGAGTTGAACGAATGCTTGAGCGTGCTCGATTAAGTCCTTCAGCCGTACGTCAGGCGATCGCGCATGACAGCGCTGCCCAGCATGTTTCTGGAGAAGCTGTCTATGTGGATGATCTGCCCGAACCGCGAGGTCTGCTTCACATCTGGCCCTCGCTGAGCCCGCATGCTTCAGCCCGAATCGCGTCAATGGAATTCAGAGGGGCGGCAAAACAGCCGGGAGTCGTAGGCGTTTTCTCTGCCAGTTCGATTCCTGCCAAAAACAACTGCAGTCCAAGCATTGGCGACGATCCGATATTCGCTGAATCGCGGGTTGATTTTGCGGGTCAGGTTGTTTTCGCTGTGGCGGCGGAATCTGAACTTGCTGCCCGAATGGCATGCAGCCATGCCCAGATACGATATGAAATCGAAGACCCAATACTTTCAGTGGATGAGGCTCTCCGTCAAAGACAGTTTGTTTTACCTTCTTCAGCCGTAATTACGGGAGATAGTGAAGTCGCACTCCAAAATGCGCCTCAAAGAATTTCAGGTCGTCTAAGATGCGGAGGGCAGGATCATTTCTATTTGGAAGGACAGGCTGCGATGGCAGTGCCGAAAGAATCTGGTGACCTGGTCGTCTATTCGTCTACACAGCATCCGTCAGAAGTTCAGCACCTGATTGCCCATGCTCTGGGCAAACCTTTTCACTCCATCGTAGTCGAAGTTCGGCGCATGGGTGGCGGTTTCGGTGGGAAAGAGACTCAGGCCGCTCAAACTGCATGTATTGCCGCGATCGTTGCAAACAGGACTGGACGCGCAGCGAAAATGAGACTCGACCGCGATATTGACATGCTGTCAACCGGTAAGCGACATGACTTCAGATTTGATTATGACGTTGGATTTGACGACGCTGGCAGAATCCAGGCCCTGCGGGTAAACATGGCATCGCGCTGTGGATATTCGGCTGACTTGTCAGGCCCGATCAATGATCGTGCTTTACTCCACATCGACAATGCGTATTACGTCGAAAATTTAACTGCGACTACGCATTTGTGTCGTACGAATTCCGTCTCTAATACAGCATTTCGTGGATTTGGCGCACCGCAGGCGATGTTGTGCATTGAACAAATTATTGATGAAATTGCATTCGCACTCAATAAGGACCCGGTGTTGATCCGGCAACTGAACTATTACGGAGAACAGGAGCGGAACGTAACGCCATATGGCATGAAAGTGACCGACTTTGTTCTTTCTGAAATGACGGAAGAGTTACTGCAGACTTCCAATTATCTGAAGCGGCGGGACGACATTCGTCACTTCAATCGCACAAGTCCGATCATTCGCAGGGGAATTGCCTTGACTCCAGTCAAGTTTGGAATTTCTTTCACGATGACTCATTACAATCAGGCCGGTGCACTCATACACGTGTATGCCGATGGCAGCGTACATTTGAATCACGGTGGAACTGAAATGGGGCAAGGCCTGTTCATCAAGGTTGCTCAAGTGGTCGCGGAAGAGTTCGCACTGCCTCTTGAATCAATCAAGATTCCAGAAACCAACACATCCAGAGTCCCCAATACTTCGGCGACTGCGGCTTCCTCCGGTTCAGATCTGAACGGGAAGGCCGCACAAGATGCCGCTCAGAAGCTCAAACGACGTCTGTCTCGGGTTGCGGCCCATCTTTTTGAGGTGGACCCAAAAGCGGTTAAATTCATCAATGGACAAGTAGTCGGCGGCCGACATTCAATGTCTTTTAAACAACTTGTAAATCAAGCGTATAGAGCTCGCGTTTCGTTATCGGCTACAGGATTCTACAGGACCCCGAAGATTCATTGGGATCCAGTTGAGATGAAAGGGCGACCGTTTTATTATTTCGGATATGGTGCAGCTGTAAGCGAAGTGGCGGTAGATGCTTTGACCGGCGAGCATCAGCTTCGACGAGTCGATATTCTGCATGATGTGGGGCGGTCTTTGAATCCAGCGATAGACATGGGTCAAATTGAAGGAGGATTTGTACAGGGCATGGGTTGGCTGACTACCGAGGAACTCTGGTGGAACACGGCAGGTCATCTGAAAACTCATGCGCCTTCCACCTACAAAATTCCAACGAGCGGTGATGTGCCCGATGAGTTCTACGTGAACATCTGGGACCGAGGCAGAAACGAAGAAGATACGGTTTTTCGTTCGAAAGCAGTGGGAGAACCTCCGTTGATGCTGGGAATTTCGGTGTTTTGTGCCATTGCAGATGCTGTCTCGAGCCTCTCAAATTATCAGGTTCGTCCGGAACTTGACGCACCTGCAACACCTGAAAGAGTGTTAATGGCAATCGAGAAATTGAAAAATAAGGAAAACTGCCGGTGATCTGGCTGCGAGAAATGCTCGCCTGTGCTGAGCGGCAGGAACCCTTCGTCTTAGTCACTGTAATCGAAGTGATCGGTTCCGCCCCTCGTGAGGTCGGAGCGCGCATGGTAGTTACGACTCACTCTCTGTCAGACAGCATTGGTGGTGGAAATCTTGAACATGAAGCAATGCGTCAGGCCCGGAATATGCTGAGCGATCAAGAATCACCTGATCGTCAGCTCGAGTTTTTTGGGTTGGGTGTAACAATGAACCAGTGCTGTGGTGGTGCGGTGCGAGTGCTGTTTGAAAAGTTTACTGACCAAGCTGCAAGGCGCCTGTACGATCGCCTGCATCCTCCTGGAAAAATACGCATTGAGTTTTTAGTGAGTTCTTTGTCGTCAGATGGTGGTTCGACATTCGTATTAAGCACGAAACATGATTGGGAAACCGTTCCAGAAACGGTGTTCAAACAAACGCAGCAACTTTTGAAATCTTCTGAACCTAGCAGCGCTCTGCTGAAATACGGAAAGGATGAATGGTTTTTGACTCGAATTGATGAGCAGCCTACCAAGGCTGTCGTTTTCGGGGCGGGTCATGTTGGAAAAGCATTGATCAAACTTTTGCAGGATCTGCCATTTCAAATTGACTGGGTTGATTCGCGCGACAATATGTTTCCGACTGAAATTCCAAACAATACGGCTGCTCATCAGCTGGAAGTTCCGCACGACATCGTTCATGCCCAACCCCCTGGAGCGTATTACATCGTAATGACTCACAGTCACGGTCTGGATTACGAAATTTGCCTGAAAATTCTACAGGAACGACAATTTGGATGGCTGGGCTTGATCGGTTCCAATACAAAAGCACAGCGATTCAGGAATCGAATGATCGAAGACGGAATCGATGCATTTGTTCTCGGCCGTCTGGTCTGCCCGATTGGAATCAAAAGCATTCGAGGTAAATTCCCTGCGGTAATTGCACTTTCGACCGCTGCCCAATTGCTCGAAGAGCGACAGAGAATGCTGAGGAACCGCCAACCGGTTCAAGGAACAGTAGGTCCTGTGCAGTCTACTGCTGGATGATGTCTGTCGAAAGTTTTCAACGATTTACCAGGATTGATCTGTGACTGACGCCGTACCTCTTCTCGAACTGGAAAACATCACAAAATCATTTCCGGGAGTTCTTGCCAACGACTCTGTGGATCTATCGGTTGCCGAGGGACAGATTCACGCACTGCTGGGTGAAAATGGCGCTGGCAAAAGCACTCTCGTAAAAATTATTTACGGCTATTACTCTGCTGATACTGGTTCAATGAAATGGAAGGGCGAAGCTGTCAATGTATCCAGTCCCAATCAGGCGCGTGAAATGGGCATTGGCATGGTATTTCAGCATTTTTCGTTGTTTGAGGCCATGAATGTACGGGAAAACATTGATCTTGCAGTCAATCTGGACATTAGAAACGATGCGCTCGCCGATGAGATACGACGAGTTTCAGACCAGTATGGTCTTGGACTTGATCCTGAGCGAGACGTGTTTTCTCTTTCAGTTGGTGAACGGCAAAGAGTAGAGATTGTTCGATGCCTGCTGCAGTCCCCGAAGCTGCTGATCATGGACGAGCCAACTTCCGTGCTTACGCCCCAGGAAGCAAATTCATTGTTTGAGGTATTGAAAAAATTAGCGGAACAAGGTTGCGCAGTTTTGTATATCAGCCACAAGCTGGAAGAAATTCGAACTTTATGTCACCATGCCACCATATTGCGCAGAGGCCGCGTCGTTGCGCAGTGTGACCCTACCGTGGAAGATACTCGCAGTCTCGCTGAATTGATGATTGGAAAATCACTGAATCCACCGGTTTATGAAACCAAAGAAACGGGCGAACCGGTATTTGCTGTGAGCGGTCTATCTCGAATTTCGGAAAACGAACGAAGCGTTTCTCTAAAAAACATCGAGTTCGGCGTGCGCGCGGGAGAGATTTTCGGTATCGCTGGCGTAGCGGGGAACGGCCAGAATGAGTTAATGGAAGTTCTTTCAGGCGAGGTTTTGACTGATTCGGATTCGGTGATAAAAATTGCCGGTGTTCCCTGTGGTCGATTTGGAATCCGGAAAAGACGGAGTCTAGGCATCGCAGTCGTTCCAGAAGAACGTTTGGGGCATGGCGCTGTGGGTGCCATGTCTCTGATCGAAAACGTATTTTTGAGCGGGCACGAACAGTACAACTTGACCCGCCGATTATGGATGTATTACTCGAATGCACGCAAATTCGCTCGAAAGATCTGTGATGCCTTTGATGTTCGACACGCCGGTATTGACACTGACGCAGGCAGCTTGTCCGGAGGGAATCTGCAGAAATATCTAATCGGACGCGAAATTCTGCAGTATCCGAAGGTGATGATCGCCTCACAGCCGACTTGGGGAGTAGATGCAGGTTCACAGATGGCAATCCACAGAGCTTTGTTGAATTTAACTGAAAATGGGACTGCCGTTCTTGTTGTCTCTCAAGACTTGGACGAATTAATGGAATTGTGCGGTCGGATCGCTGTTATGTTTGCGGGACAGCTTTCCGAGCCTTATTCGGTTGCAACTCTTAACGCTGAAAAAATCGGCCTGTTAATGGGAGGTGCAAAAATTGACGGGTCAGCAGGTACGGCGAGCGATGGTTAAACTGGTAAAAAGACAGTCTCATTCCCAACGAATGCTGTGGCTGACGCCGCTGTTGGCTCTGTTGCTGAGCCTGTTTTCCGGCAGCGTGCTTTTTTTCTTGCTGGGCTATCCTCCGCTTCAGACTCTTTACACCTTCTTTGTCTCCCCAATCAGTGATCTGTACGGTGTCTGCGAGCTAATTGTGAAAGCCTCTCCGCTCGCGATGATCGCGGTTGGACTGTCTATAGGGTTTCGCGCCAATGTTTGGAATATCGGTGCAGAAGGGCAGTTCACGCTCGGAGCGATTGCCGGCGGCGCGCTTGTAATCTATTTTCCAGATTGGGACAACGCACTCATGCTGCCGGCCGTATTGGCGATGGGCGTACTGGGTGGGATGGCCTGGGCTGCGATTCCAGCGTATTTGAAGACGCGGTTTAACACAAATGAAATTCTCACAAGTCTGCTGTTGGTTTACGTGGCCATTCTGCTCCTGAGTACTTTGGTGCATGGCCCCTGGCGAGATCCAGCAGGATACAATTTTCCTGAAAGCATCACTTTTCAGGATGCCGCAGTCATGCCGCCCATCTTGAGCGGAACGAGACTGCATGCCGGTGTTCTGTTATCGATACTGGTGATTGCAACCGGGTGGGTGATTCTGTCCAGAACGATCACAGGATTCCAGCTGAAAGTTGCTGGTTTGGCGCCCAATGCGGCGCGCTACAGTGGAGTTCACTCCAATCAAACCGTCTGGTTTGCGCTGCTTGGTGCAGGAGGTTTGGCGGGACTCGCAGGCATGGTTGAAGTTTCCGGTCTGATTGGTCAGTTACAGCCAAACATTTCACCTGGCTATGGCTTTACTGCGATCATCGTCGCCTTTTTGGGGAGACTTCACCCCGTTGGCATCCTGTTTGCAAGCCTGGTTCTTGCTCTTTCGTATCTAGGAGGAGAGTTTGTGCAGATTCGGCTCGGATTACCGCTGGGAATTGCGGGTGTGTTTCAAGGAATGCTTCTGTTTTTCTTACTGGCATCTGACTTATTCATCAATTATCGACTTGAATTCAGATTTGCAAAATCGACAGGTTGAATCATTTTGGACATAAAGACTTGATCACGACCATTGAACTGATAATGCTGACGGTTGTCAGCGCCGCGACTCCTTTGCTGCTTGCTGCTACAGGGGAACTTATTGTAGAAAAATCCGGCGTGCTGAATCTCGGTGTGGAAGGGATGATGTTGGTTGGCGCAGTATGTGGTTTCATTGCGACTCTGACCACCGGGAGCTGGATGCTCGGCATCTTTGCCGGAGCATTTGCCGGCATCGCAATGTCACTTTTGTTTGGTGTTCTGACGCTCGTATTTTTAGCCAATCAGGTTGCATCTGGACTGGCTCTCACCTTGTTCGGAATTGGTCTTAGCTCATTGATCGGCATCCGCTTCATCGGTCTGCCCATAGACAAGCTGCCGGCTCTTCATATTCCTGTGTTGGGTGAGATACCACTCATTGGACCGCTGCTGTTTTCGCAAGACGCACTCATTTATTTCTCGGTCTTTATGGTGATCGCCGTGCATTGGTTTCTCAATCATTCCAAACCTGGACTGATTCTTCGCGCTGTTGGTGAATCACATGACGCGGCACACTCTATCGGTTACTCAGTCGTCAAGATTCGATTTATGGCTGTGATGTTTGGTGGCGCGATGGCGGGCTTAGGTGGTGCGTTTTTGTCGATTTCCTACACGCCGATGTGGGTTGAGCATATGACTGCAGGTCGAGGTTGGATCGCGCTCGCACTAGTCGTTTTTGCGACTTGGAAACCAGGTCGAGTTCTGATTGGAGCGTATTTGTTTGGTGCAGTTACCATCCTTCAGCTTCATTTACAGGGGTTTGGTGTCCGCTTGCCTGCACAGATTCTATCCATGCTGCCCTATCTCGTTACCATTGTCGTACTCGTGCTGATTTCTCGAAATGCGACGCGTGTGAAGTTGAATGCGCCCGCCTGCATCGGGAAGATTTTTCACCCGAACTCCTAATCTGTTTCGTCACTGAGCTCCATCTCAGCCTTTCGAAATTTCGTAAGTCTGGTTTGACAGACGTTCACGCTGGTACAGGTTGAACTGCTGATGCTTGTTGAAGCACTGCGCGAGACACCAGTCAATACCTTGGTCGTTCTTGAGCGGATGCTTGTCATAAATCCGATAAACAAGCGGTGCAGGAACTGTACCGAAACAGATGCAGAACCTGCCCAGGTAAGCCTTACGTGAGAAAAAGTGAAGGAACTACAGCGTTGCGATGGGTTGAAATGAATCTTGAGCGGCAACGCCAACGACTGCGCAGACAAGGCTGTCAATCCGTTGCGGAAGTCGCACAGCAGTTGGAAACCTGCCCTGATTGAATAAAATTCTACGAAAGATGCGCAAACATATCCCTTGTTTTGATTAGATATGCGCATTGTTCGTACAACTCAACATGCAAATTCGTTCTATGGACACAATAAAAATTTGCCGCGGCACAATCAGGCGCGGTACCGGTAATCTAAGCCAAGCGTCGCTTATTGTCAGTGCCGAGATAGATGCCGGAGCCGATTACACCCCTCTGGTCCGTGTTGGGGACAGGGAAGCTCACCGCGTAGTCGAGCTTCGGGGAGCCAGTGTCTTCGTCTTCCTCGATAGCCGGATTGTCGTAGTGATATCGCAAGAACTTCCGACTCCCGCGCTTCCGATCAGCTCCTCGGCGATTCTCACCCCCTTGGAGTCGATCCTCGTCATGTCCGTAGTTTTGCCTTCGAGAAACGGCTCGGATCCGTGAAAAAGAGTGATACCCCCGCCACTTACGACGAACAGGTAGATGGCGTCTGATTTCCAGTTTCCTCCGTCCTCCCGGAAGGCGTTTCTGACGCCGGTGAGGCCGCGGTAGCCTTCAGACGAGACGGCTTCAAGGTACACCTTGGCCGCTTCCTCGGCGAAGGTGATAAGTGCCTCGCGGTCCACGACCTGGGATGCGGTGACGGCGGGCTTCGGAAGATCCGCGATCTGTATTGAGACATGGGAGACGTCCTGCGAGCAGCCGCCGACCAACACGAATCGTCTTGCGGTGATCCCGGAAGTATATTCGACAGCGTATGCCTTCTTCGGACCTCCGTCGTAGTATTCGACGAAACCACCACCATCGGCAGCCGCGGCTAAGAGCTTCTGAACCACCTTGGGTCCGCGTTCGTCCTCGACGCCGAACAGGTTCTTGCTCTCCGCTGTGCGATCATTCCCGTGGATGAACGGCTCCCCGCTCTTGAGGAAGATGATGAGGAACATCGAGCCGGACTTCCAGTTGCCATCTGTTCTCAGCCTCTCCCTGAGATTCAGTCGCATCACATTCTCCTTCACAGGGATGACTAGGTGGCTTGCAATTAGTTGCAAGCCGACGTGTTGTCACGCATGTTGGCAGTTAGCTGGTCGGGAGCTAGGGTCTTGTACCCGGAATTCCCAGCCTCCATCCATTCTTGGCATTCCTCCAATTAAGCCACATCTTGTCCAGCCACCCTAGCGTGATGTGCAGTGCAGTTTTCCCACAGCGATTTCACACTCGCCACCACGTATTTGAGCTTGGATCTCGATTTGGGTTAACTTGAGGCAATTGCATACGCTGCTATCCCTATCTCCAGCTTCGCACCCCACTACGAGGCCTTTCACCGGTGGTAGGTGCAAGGTTGCTAGTGAAAGTCGCGCTGACAGACACGCCGACACTTGCTCCATGTCTCTCTCACATTCGCAGCACTGCCGAGAATTATGCAAGCAAACAAGCAAAATCTTGGCAAGTGAGTCCGCCTGATTGAGTTTTTGCCGCGTCAAACGCCTTCCTCCATCATCCAGCATAACGAAATCAGCTTCCTTGCCGCTATCGAAAATTCCAATATGGCGATCAAGATGCAGGACCTTCGCACCGCTGAGCGTCGCAAGCTAAAACAAATCGAAATGATCGACATAATCATTGCCGAGCTGAATCACCTTGTACATCTCGTGCATTGTCTGGGGTATGGAAAAACTTGTCCCTCCGTCAACATCAGATTCAAGCGACAAACTAAAGTCTCTTTTCGGGCAACTGATTCAGTGGAACCAAACTGCTGACGAGAAACAAGTTCGAGGTAGGACAAAACGCAGCGGTTGTTCCTGCATCTGCCATTCGAATTTGCTCGGATTCACTCAGGTGGAGACAGTGTGCAAAGACCGATCGATTAGTAACGACTTCATACATTTCATACACGGCAATTTAATCAGAACACTGCGGAAACAACTGATGCGTCCAGTCAATTTCAGTCAGCGTTTCCGAGAGATGAGTTTGGAGCAGCACATCAGGGTGCGCTGTACTAATCGCCCGCAGCTCTGCATCCGACCATACGTTAATGTACCTGCGAAACGCAGGGTGATGGAATAGATCTATCGGCCTTTAATGCCACTTGCGGATGAGCTTCTTGGTCTCGTCTTCACCGAAGTTCTTGCCATCCAACAATCCAGCCGGAGCGTTCCGATCCATCAGAACTTTGCCCGTCACCATCCTCACTTCGCGTTTGTGCGAATCTTTAAAAAAACGAGTCAACCAAATTTTCGTGAACCGACTTATCCTGCATCTCGGTTTTTTCGTGGTAGGTTGCCATAGCACAAGGTGAGAACCAGGCAGCTTTGCCGCCAGTGTGAATGCACTGCATCGCAGACAGGCATGACAGCCTTCTCGACGAAACATGCGATCATCTGGGTTGGCGTCCCGTCGGGATTTACCGGGAACGCACGATTCAAGTTGCCACCGTCCAAGGGTGAGACTCTGGAAAACGCGTTCGCGGCAGGGGAATTCAGAGTTGGAAACACGATGATTCACCCTTGAACATCGTCAACACTCGTATCGCGTAAGAATTTGATCAGTGACATCGGTCCTTCGAATTCGTTGCTCGTCAAAAAAATGTTGGTCCGACGCCATTGATGATGACACCAGCAGGAATCGGGGCGTATCCAAGTGCGATGTTGTTATCTGAAAATTTGAGTCGCAGGTCGCCGCAACGTTTGCCGGGTGACGAAATGTCTTGAACGTATGCCGCGATGCAGATTCGGTAGGATGTTTGTGCCTTTAAGCGCCAGTACAGCAATGCTTGTGCATTACTTGCGTCTAGGGTTCCCATAGTCTTTTAGAAATCGCTGTCATTCACTCCCTCAATAGAAGAACTTCGAATCGCGTTTGTGGCTTGTTCGAACTACTCTGACCCGTAATTCTTACCTGCTTTTACAACTCATATTGGTTTCTTCCACTTCGACAGTACTGTAAAAGTCATTCTCCTTTTCCAAATGACAGCTTGGAACGGCAGCTTTTTCCGAATTATTAATCGAGTCGAACTGAATCAAAGTATTCGAATTGCATGTAGAATATCAACATTATCCAATTTCCAAATGACGGTCATTTAGATAGCCGAATGTCACTAAGAATTGTTTTTCTGCTATGAATCAAAGAAATTTCGAAAAACTGTCACGGGAACTACAAGCAAAACACGTCAAGTATATGCTTGCAAGTTATGTTGACATACACGGTGTTTCAAAGTCCAAGTTTGTGCCAATATCCCATCTGGCAGAAATGATGCAGGGTTCGGAACTTTGTACGGGCGCAGCACTTGATGGTGTGCCACAGGACGTGAGTGACGAAGAAGTTTCACCCCACCCGGATCCACAGTCGGTTCTGATATTGCCGTGGCGGCCAGACGTTGCCTGGTTCGCCAGCGACCTGTATTGTGAAGGAATGTCGTTCGAAGCTTGTTCTCGCACGATTTTTAAGCGGGTGCTGGCCCAAGCGAGCGATATGGGATATCAGTTCAATTTTGGTATTGAACCAGAATTCTTTCTGCTGAATCAAACGGGAGAGTCAGAATTCATTCCGATTGGACCGCGCGACAGTCTGGCAAAACCTGCCTATGACGTGCGTTCAACCTTGGACAGCTTTGAACTGCTCGAAGAGATCGTTATGAAACTCAATGGCTTGGGTTATGACGTTTACTCCTTTGATCACGAAGATGGAAATGGACAGTTTGAAATTGATTTTCGTTATTTCGATGGTCTCACGATGGCAGACCGATTCGTTTTTTTCCGGCTGCTCCTGCAGGAAACCGCGCATCAACATGGTTATTTCGCATCATTTATGCCGAAACCGTTTTCAGATCGGGCCGGTAGCGGCGCTCACTACAATATGTCACTTGCAGACCGGAACAGTGGAAAAAATTTATTCGAGTGCGATGATGACCCTCGGGGCTGCTCGTTGTCAGAAATCGGTTATTGCTTTATCGGTGGCATCCTGAAGCACTTGCCTGCTCTCTGTGCGGTTGTGTCTCCCACGGTCAATAGCTACAAACGTCTCATCAAAGAAGGCAGCATGTCGGGATTCACGTGGGCGCCTGTGTTTGCTTGTTTCGGCAACAACAACCGTACAAATTCCTTGCGGGTGCCTTTGGGAGGCGGCCGCGTTGAACTGCGCGCCGCCGACATCTCCAGCAACCCATACTTGGGCGGGGCAATGGTTCTCGCTGCAGGTTTGGAAGGGATCAGAGACCAGCTGGACCCAGGCTTGCCTCATACGGACAACATGTACCTCAAGTCGGACGAAGAACTCAACCAACTTGGTGTGTCCTATTTGCCGCGTTCGCTTGAACAGGCAATCGATGCGTTTGAAAAAGATCCGTTGAGTCGACAGGTGATGGGTGATTTAATGTTTCGAACCTATGTTGATTTCAAACGGGGTGAATGGGAGGAATATCACAATCATGTTTCTGATTGGGAAGTCAATCGATACCTGAAGTTTTTTTGACGCTCCTGTGCAAAGAAACCACAAGACCTACGAACACAAGCAGTTCGATCTTCAATCTGGAGAGGTATTTCCGACGGTTCAGCTTGCTTTCCAGACCCACGGCCGGTTGAATTCTGCGAAAACCAATGTGATTCTCATGCCGACGTATTACACGGGCACACCTCGCAGCAATGCTCGCACCATTGGCAGGGGAAGCGTTCTGGATAGCGATCGCTTCTTTTTGATCGTCCCCAATATGCTCGGAAATGGAGTATCTTCGTCACCCAGCAACTCCAGCGGCCATCTAACGGGGGCCGATTTCCCGCTCGCAACTCTGTTTGATAATGTCCGTCTACAGCAGCTGATGCTGCAGGAACGTTGGGGAATCGAACGAATTCGACTCGTTATCGGCTGGTTAATGGGAACAATGCAGGCTTACCAGTGGGCGGCGCAGTATTCTGACCGAGTTCAAGCAATTCTTCCGTACTGCGGGTCAGCGAAAACTTCACCGCACAATTACGTGTTTCTAGAAGGAGTGAAAGCCGCGCTGACCGCTGATTGTGACTGGAGCGAAGGCAGCTATGAACGACAGCCCCTTAGAGGTCTGAAAGCATTTGCCAGGGTCTATGCCGGCTGGGCGTATTCACAGGCTTTTTTCCGGGACGAGCTGTACAAAAAAACTGGATTGGATTCGATTGGCGAATTATTCAGTTATTGGGAAAAAGATCATCTTCTTTGGGATGCGAATGACCTGTTAGCGATGCTGGAAACCTGGCAGCACGGTGACACAAGTTCAAACCATATTTACGAAGGTGATTTAGTCCGAGCTTTGAATTCAATTACAGCTCAGGCGGTTGTCGCTCCCTGTGTTCCACAGATCTTTATTTTCCGCCTGAAGACAACGCCTTTGAAGTTTCGCACATGCCGAACGCAGAGTTGAGGATCATTGAATCTGACTTTGGGCACTGCGCGGCGAACCCGGGACTGCTGCCGGAAGTCACTCGACTTCTGCGCTGTGCCGTTGACGAATTGCTGGCCGCATAGAAGACTGCGTTTGCTCTGACGGACCGATGCTTACAACTTAACCGAAATTGGATTTCATCATGAATTTGATTCCCACACTATCCGTGATCGGCTGCGGCCGGCTTGGAAAAACGATTACGCGCCTGTTCCATGAGAAACAGGTGTTTCAAATCGTCGACATTTTGAATCGTTCTTTGAAAAGTTCGGATGAAGCCGTGAGATTTGTTGGCGCTGGTCGTCCCATAGACAGAATTTCCAATTTGGAAAAGGTCGATGTAATTCTAATTTCTGCAGCTGATGCAAGCATCAAGTCGATCGCACATGAGCTGAGACGAACTGGCAGTCATGATTCTGCGATCATATTTCACGCAAGTGGAGCCTTGTCTTACCATATTTTGGATTCACTGGCTGAACGAGGTGCGTTGACAGCCAGCGTTCATCCAATGGTGACATTCTCCGATCCAGAACGCGCCACCCAAGACGTTCCGGGTTCGTATTGTTCTATTGAAGGACATCCGGATGCTCGGAAATTTTTAGGAGATGCATTCAGGAACATCGGATCGAATCCTTTCGATTTGGGTGATGTTTCGAAGTCTCAATACCACGCAGCCGCGGTATTTGTTTCGAACTATGTGACTGCCGTCGTACACACAGGGCTTGATATTTTTACCCAGGTTGGATTTGACAGGGAGCATTGGCTGAAGGTTCTCCAACCGGGGATCGCTTCCATCGTCAACAGCCTTTTTCAAGAAGGAACGGTTGCATCACTGACCGGACCCATTTCTCGAGGGGATGTCAACGTGATTGAAGGACACCTCAAGGCACTCAAGACAAATTCTCCAGAGAATCTTGATCTTTACCGTCACCTGGCGCTAGCGACCGTTCCAATTTCACGCGAGAAAGGCTTGGCTGCAAGCGAATCGCTGAACAAAATCGAAGAACTTCTCCGTCTGCCGGAATTCAAGACCGCCTCAAAATGAGGCAGCGGTTGAGCAGTTTGACTTCTCGTTTTTGACCCAATAGGGATCTAACGGGCTCGCTTTCGTCAGCTTCATTCCAATCTGTCGTTTCGGATGAAATTCTCAAACGAAAACAGGTCACTTGGCTTGTGTGATAAATCACGAACCGAGTGACCTGCTTATTACAAGTCAGGATGACTTAATCGGTCATTTACGACACGTTTCCTTGTTTGCGGTAATTGACAATTTCACCGGATTTCACTCGTGAAAAGTACGAATTCATCTCCTTCTTGACAATTGGCGCTAGAAAGTAAATTCCCAAGATATTGGGGATGGCCATTGCAAAAATCATGGCATCGGAAAAATCCAAAACCGAAGTTAACGGAATTGAGCATCCAATAATCACGAAGATGCAGAATATGACTTTGAAAGTTATGTCTGATTTTTGGGATTCACCAAAACAATAGGTCCACCCTTTCAGACCGTAGTATGACCAGGAAATCATAGTCGAAAATGCAAAAAGCACTACGGCAATTGCCAGTGGAGTCGGGAACCAGGACACTGATCTCATCATTGCTTCAGATGTCAGTGCAACGCCAGACAAGTGTACTACCGTAGGATCGTTGTAGACAGTTGTAAGAATTACAAGTGCGGTAATCGTACAAATCACCACGGTGTCAATAAACGGTTCAAGTACGGAAACAAGACCTTCGGTGACTGGTTCTTTTGTTTTAACTGCCGAGTGTGCGATGGCTGCCGAACCAATACCCGCTTCGTTTGAAAATGCCGCACGTTGGAACCCAAGTATCAATACTCCAATAAATCCACCTGTAACTCCTTGGGGACTAAACGCACTGGAGAATATGGAACCTATGGCAGCTGGTATGTGCTCTGCATTGAAGGCTAGCACGGTGAGAGCCCCGACCAGGTAGAGTACTGCCATAAATGGAACGACTTTCTCCGTAACCTTTGCGATGCTTTTGATTCCTCCTACAATTACGATCCCAACCAGAATGGCGAATACCAAGCCGAACAGCCATCCCTTGTCAGCGAGAAAACTGTTTTCCCCGCCGGTGATGTTGACGAATTGAACGTATGCTTGGTTGGCTTGAAACATGTTTCCTCCACCAAGACAGCCGAAGATTACGGTAATGGAGAAGAAAATGGCGAGCACTTTGCCAAGCCTGGGTTTATTAAGTTCAGCTAGACCTTTCTTTAGGGAGTACATCGGACCGCCAGATACGGATCCATCGGGATTCTCGTTACGGTACTTAACGCCCAGTGTGCATTCGCAGAATTTACTGGACATACCGAACAATCCTGCCATGATCATCCAAAAGACAGCTCCGGGACCACCCAAAACGATCAATACCGGCACTGCACCGATATTTCCAACTCCAACCGTTCCTGAAAGTGCTGTTGCCAAAGCCTGAAAGTGTGATACCTCCCCATGGTCATTCGGGTTGGAGTAGTCACCTCGCACCAGTCGAAGTGCTTGGAGAAATCCTCGAAAATTGACAAATCCAAAGTAGATCGTACAGAATATGGCTCCGACTACAAGCCAAGCCACGACCAGCTTCAGATCTGATCCAAAAAATGGAACGGAAAAGAACACTGCGTTGTATAAAACTGCGTTGATGGGCGACATGATCGCGTCTACCGCCGCGTCAATCCCCTTCTTTTCCTCAACCTCTGCTACCGCTGACGGCGGCTGTATGCCGGTAACCCATGAACGGTATCCGAGTCCCGGCACTTCAATTCCTTTCACCCACTCTTGAGCGGCTGAAAGTTCTCTTTCCTGAGTTTGAGCGTTTGCAGGCAGCGCCGTTAGCGCCATAACTCCTGCCAGACATAAAATTCCTATCAAACTCTTCATTATTCGGGTTTTCATATTATTTATTTACCTCTCATTCAGTGCAATTATTACTAGATTTGTTATGGGATCACCGTCACAGGTACCGTGGCGGTCTGCACCAAGTTGCTAGCAACGCTACCGAAAATTAATTTTGAGATACCAGAGCCCCCGGTTCGTCCAACAAAAATTTGTGAAGCACCTTTATCCCGTGCCATTCTATTGAGTGTTTTCGCTGGGTGTCCATGAAGTACGATTCCTTCGACTTCACTGTCACCGCCACTCAATTGATCAAGCATCGGTTCAAGGACATTTGAATTTGCTGATTCAATCTCCTCTTCACGACGTTTGTGACGCATCTCATTTTCTTCAGGTGTATTGAATGTATACGGAGACCACTCGATCACATAGACAATCAACAAGTTCGCTCCTTGGGCACGTGCGACATTAGCAGCAAACGCAGCGGCACGCTCACCTGGTTTACTGCCATCAACCCCTACAATCATGACATTTGACATAACAATCTCCTCAATTCATGATGTTTCACGGCAACTATTTTTGATTGCCGACTACGCGATAGTCCCTAGTCAAATTAAGATTTCCAGCATTTCAGCACCAGAAGTTTGGTGAAGCTGCCAGCAGTTTCTTTTTTTGTTGGACATATCAATTTAAATTGTAAGGTATTATTGCCAAATATTCCTTGAATTTAACCCAAGTTCCGCACTTTTCCTGCTCAATCAACCATCTTGAAAATAAATGTTAGAAGATAATTCTAATAATTCATTAATTCTAATATATTCATACTAAAATCTTATAAATATATTCGTTTATTAGTTATATTTTTTCGTTTAAACAACCATTAATTGTATGTTGTAACATGTACAGTGATTACCCTCCCAATATCTATTCCAATCCCCTAATATTTGACCCCATTGACAATACTCTTCAAGATCATGTTCATCAAAGCCGTAGTTTCCTACACCAACAAAAAAAGACAACCCCAATACGCCTACCAACTGGTGCAGGGCATCCGCACCCCAGACAACAAAGTCAGACACAAACTGCTGCTCAGCCTCGGCACCAAATGGTCGCTTCCTAAACCACAGTGGCCGATTCTGGTGGAACGAATCGAAGACATCTTAAGCGGGCAGAACAGCCTGTTCGAATACGACGCCGAAGTCGACCGACAGGCCAGACAGATCGCAGAATCCCTGCGACAACGCGGTTGGTCCGGGCCGGCCAATACTCAGACCAACCAGCACAACCTGCAAACCGTTGATCTCGACAGCATCGAACACGAACCACCGCGCAGCGCCGGTGCCGAACGAATTTGTCTGCAGGCACTGCGCCAACTCGACTTCATCAACCTGCTCGAGTCCCTGAACGTTAACAAAAAAGATGCGGCGCTTTACGCCGCTCTGGTCATCGCCCGCATGCTGCATCCTGGCAGTGAACGGGAAACCTTGCGCTGGATGCTGGAAGACAGTGCCGTTTTGGAAATATTGGAACTGCACGATCAACTGCCGCCTTCGCTGGACAAACTGTATCGCTTGAACGAACTGTTGTGGAAACACCGTGTTGCGCTGCAGCGAGCTTTATTCGAACGCGAACGCAACCTGTTCTCGATTGCGGCCACGGTGGTGTTCTACGACCTGACCAATGTGCACTATCAAGGCCGCGCCGATGGCGAGCTGAAGTGCTTCGGGCGCTCCAAGCAGAAACGAAACGACTGTCCGCCGATCAGTTTGGGCCTGGCCTTGGACGCACACGGATTTCCGCTGCACTGTGAGATGCTGCCGGGCAAGGTGTCGGAATGCGATACTTTGCAGAAGATGTTGAATAAATTGATAAAACTGCCTGAATCTGCGCAATCTAGACCCACCGTGATGATGGATGCTGGAATCGCCACCGAAGACAACATCGAATGGCTGTCGAAAGGCAATTACGACTGGGTGGTAGTCTCTCGGCGAGGCAAACCCCTCGCACCCGATGGCAAGCCGAATCTGCAGCGCACCACGAGTCAGGGCTCCAAGGTGTGCGTATGGCGGCTGCCGCCCGAATACGAAGACGCAGCGCAACACCGCGCCGATGACGATGCCAAGGAAGCGTTTCTTTACATACGAAGCGAAAACAAGAAGGCGGGCGACACCTCGATCGTATCTCGAAAACGCCAGCTGTATGAACAGAAACTGCAGAAACTACATCAAGGACTGTCGAAAAAATACTGTACCAAACGAGTCGGCAAGGTGCATGAGAAACTCGGCCGGCTCAAGCACGAATATAGCAAAGTGAGCCAGCACTACACGATCGACGTCAGCGAAGACGACAAAAGCATCAATGCCACCGCCGTGACTTGGAGCTACAGTTCACAGTGCCAAAAAGCCGATGAACAGGCCGGCAGTTACATGCTGCGTACTTCCCACACCAACTGGAGCGATGACAGGATTGTGAAAATCTATTGGAGTCTGACCGATATGGAATCCACTTTCAAAAGTATGAAGTCGGAGCTGGGGCTTCGTCCGCTCTGGCATCAGCTGAACCGGCGAATCCAGGCGCACCTGTTCATCACGGTATTGGCTTATCATGCCGTTCAGACCTTACGATTTCAGTTCAGGCAGCACGACATTCACTGGAGTTGGAAGAGCATTCGCAGACGTCTTCGAAACTGGATGCGGGTGACGACCACGCTCAAGACCAAGGAGCATCGCACGATAACCAACCGTCAGGATGTGCGTCCGACCGCGGACCAGGCGCGGTTGGCACAGGCGCTGAATATGAAGGCGCAACTGCATCGGAAGCGCTGGTGAGGGAAAGAAAAGAAAATAGCGCGAAATGTTGTTACATGTACGATTTGGTCGTTTTCGAAAAAAACAGGATATCAATACCTTAGGAGAATTGTTTTTTGATTAATGCGGAACTAGGGTTAAGTAATTTGTTGAAATTGATACCGATTTCGCCGTCAACCATGCGATTGAGAACATGAAAATTATTGCTTCAACCCGATTTTTATCATAATCTGCAAGCCAAGTCTGGCAATTGCCTTACTGGTATTCTTGTGGTTTCGGCAACGGGCCTTTCAGAAAAATGCGCGACTTCCAGCCACGAAATTCGAAATGTAATTTATTATCGAATTCCAAACGACTGATATACTACGGATTTGTCTTGAGGCAGAACTGAACGACATGCTTGAACTCAGCTATTTTGAATTCAAGATCATATACCGCTTCTTTATGATAACATTGACATGTTAGGACTTAGAGTTACATTGTTTAATTTTAACTCATGCTTGTGAACAGGGCTTGTTCGAGCTCATTCGGGAAACATTCAACTACAAGATGGAGACAATTATGAAACGTTTACTAATCACTGCAGTTTCTTTGGTATTTGGATTTCTGACAACAGTTTCCGCGTTTGCGGAAGATCCACTTAAAGTTGGATTTGTCTATATTGGGCCAGTAGGTGATCACGGCTGGACATACCAGCACAACGAAGGAAGGTTGGCGATTGAAAGAGATTTGGGTGATAAAGTCCAAACAACCTATGTCGAATTTGTCCCCGAAGGACAGGATGCAGAAAGAGTCATTCGCCAGCTCGCTGCTGATGGCAACAAATTAATATTTACGACTTCGTTTGGTTACATGAATCCAACCATTAAAATTGCCAAGATGTTTCCGGATGTTTACTTTGAACATGCGACCGGTTACAAACGTGCTGACAATGTATCAACTTACTTGGCGCGCTTTTACGAAGGCAGATACGTCATCGGTCGGATCGCAGGCGCTATGACGAAAACGAACGTTGTCGGTTACATTGCTTCTTTCCCAATTCCAGAAGTCGTTCGAGGAATCAATTCATTCACTTTGGGCCTTCACAGCGTCAACCCCGAGGCCAAAGTAAAAGTAGTTTGGGTCAATACCTGGTTTGATCCAGGCAAGGAAGGGGATGCGGCGAAGACGCTGATCGACCAAGGTGCGGATATCTTGACACAGCATACAGATTCCCCAGCACCCCTTCAGGTTGCCGAAGAGCGTGGTGTGCTCGGATTTGGTCAGGCGTCTGACATGCTCGCCTTTGCGCCAACCGCCCATCTCACCTCAATCATCGACAATTGGGCGCCGTATTATGTTTCACGTGCAAAAGCGGCATTGGATGGCACCTGGGAATCCATTGATGTCTGGGATGGCATGCCCGAAGGAATGGTAGAAATGTCCGACTATAACGAAACGTCTCTGCCGGCTGACGTGATTGATGACGCCAAAGCTACAGCTGAAGCGATTCGCACGGGGCAGCTGCATCCGTTTGCAGGGCCGATCAAAGACCAGGAAGGCAACGAAATTGTTGCTGCTGGCGAGGTGATGAGCGATGAAGAACTACTCAAAATGAGTTACTACATCATGGGAGTTGATGGTTCGGTACCAAATTAATTCATCATCCTAATCTTGAAAGTCGAGGGCGTTTCGAAACAGATGCCCTCGATTTACGTACAGGCGGCACAATTCTACGCAGAATTCTTCTATGAGCATCTTTGCAGTTCGTGGATTGATCTTTCATACTACGGATGACCCTGCGGCAAACCTTCGTGCTTGGCAGTGCCTTGAAGATGGCATACTCGTCATTGAAGACGGAAAAATTCAACAACTTGGTCCTGCTGCAGAATTACTCCAGCAGCTTGATTCATCCATTCCCCTTCTTGAATATTCCAATTGTTTGATTTGTCCAGGATTTGTCGATTGCCACATCCATTACGCACAAACTAGAATCATCGGGTCTCCCGCCTCCGGCCTGATCGAATGGCTGGAACGTCATACGTTCCCAGAAGAGCTCAAATTTGAAGACGACGAATACGCAGCGACGGTTGCTGCGGAATTCTTTCACGAACTGCTTCGAAACGGCACGACCTCTGCGCAAGTGTATCCGACAGTTCATGTTGGTTCAGCCAATCAGTTCTTTCGCCAAGCGGAACGACTCGGTCTGCGGGTCACAGGCGGCAAGGTCTTAATGGACCGCAATGCGATTCCCGGACTGCTTGACGGAGATCAAAAGGGCATTGACGAAACGGAAGCGCTGATTCAGGCATGGCATGGCAAGGATCGGTTGTCGTACTCCATTACTCTTCGTTTTGCCGGAACGTCGACCGAGCAGCAGATGCAAGCTTGTGGCAATCTGATTAAAAAGCATCCAGATTTACTCTTTCACACTCACCTGTCCGAAACTTTGAACGAAATTGAGTGGACTCTTGGATTGTTTCCCGAATGCGCTGACTACCTAGGGGTCTATGAATTCTATGGAATGGTGACAGATCACTCCGTTTTTGCACATTGCATTCACCTGAGTGATTCCGAATGTGACCGCATGGCCACAGCCGGTGCGAGCGCAGTTCTTTGTCCAACCTCAAATCTATTCTTAGGCAGCGGACTGGTTCAGCCCAGCCGGCTGCGAGATCACGGCATCCAGCTTTGTGTTGGCACCGACGTCGGAGGCGGCACCAGCTTTTCGATGCTGCGGACGATGCAGGAACTTTTCAAAGTATCCCAACTCAGCGGTGACAGCCTGAATGCTTATGATTTGTTCTATTTGGCGACATTGGGTGGCGCTCGCGCTTTGCGCCAAGATCGTTACATCGGCAGTTTCGAGTCGAAAAAGGAAGCGGATTTTGTGGTTTTGGATGCCGGAGACTGCCGACTCCTGCAGCGAAAGTTCAAGCAATCCAATTCCGTGGAAGACCTTTTGTTTTCTTTTGTCATTCTTGGTGACGCATCAAACGTTCGAGAAACCTGGAGTCTGGGACGGCGCGTCTATCAGCGAACACGATGATTCAACATCCGCCGCTCGTAAAAAAAACAACATTTACGTATTCTTTCTCGAAAACGAGATGCGTTCGATATGAATTTTACGGTATTCATTGATTTTGATGGCGTTATCGTCGACAGCATCAATATTTTCGCTGATGCTGTCAATGTAGCTGGTCGCTCCTTGAATCAAACTGTAAACTTCGTTGCCGAAGATTTGCGGAATATCAAGCACATGTCCATTCCCGAAATTACCTCGGTCGCCGGCGTTGAAGAACGTTTGACTCGAGAGTTCATTCTTGGAATTGACGCCGAACTGTTTCGCAGAGCACTCGAAATTCCAGTCTTTCCTGGCATGGCGGATGCGATCAGGCAACTCAGCCATTTCGGACTGTTGGCAGTCGTCTCTGCCTCTTCAAGCCCCGTTATTTCGAAGGTATTGCAAAATAACGGTGTGCTTCAGTATTTTGTCGATATCGTCGGGGGAGATGCGATTGGTTCAAAATCGTCCAAGATGCGTTCGCTGATTCATAAGTACGGAGGCAATTCAAAACGAGCGTGCATGGTTGGCGATACCGTCAGCGATATTGAACAAAGCCGACTCGCGCAGGTGAATTCAATTGCAGTCAGTTGGGGATGGCACCGAATGGACCGGCTGCGTACCGCCGCTCCCGACTTTGAAATACATCAGCCTGCTGATCTCGTCAAACTCATTGAGCGTTTGAGAATGACTGGAGCGAGCACCGAATCCGCCAGATGCGAAATTGAAACCATAAGCAGCAGATGAACGACTACAAAACTCTTTTAGCCCAAGCTGGACACTATATCAACGCACAGAGTGGCGGGATCGTGCCTCCCATCGACACTTCAGTTACATTCGCTCGAGACGAACGGCTCGAGCTGATTGGAGATTACGTGTACGGACGGTATGACAATCCAAGTTACAGGCAGGTTGAAAACGTCATAACGGAAATGGAAGGCGGCAAGCAGGCTCTGTTTTTCGCTTCGGGTCTGGCGGCGATTGCCGCAGTATTTGAAACGGTCAGGATGGGAGAGCACATAGCTGCTCCGCGAGTGATGTACCACGGAACCGTAGACTGGCTGAAACGGATTTCTGAAAGAAGAAACATCGGTTTGACTCTGTTTTGTCCGTCCGATCCCGAGAATTTGGCTCGAGCATTGCAGCCCGGAGTGACTTCCATAGTTTGGATTGAAACCCCCATCAATCCATCGTGGGAGGTAATCGACATCGCAGCTGCGTCCAAAGCCGCTCATTCAGCGGGAGCGATATTGGCGGCTGACTGCACCGCTGCGCCGCCGGTAACCACCTGTGCGCTCGAACTTGGAGCGGACATTGTCTTTCATTCAGCGACGAAGTATTTGAATGGACACAGTGATTTGAACGCAGGTGTTTTGGTCACGCGGGAAATGGATGCTCGTTGGGAAGATATTCAAGAGGTTCGTCGGCTTACGGGCGGATTGCTAGGCTCGTTCGAAGCATGGCTGCTGCTAAGAGGAATGCGCACACTTGCGCTGCGCTATGAATGTTCCTCCGCAAATGCGTTGAAAATAGCTGAATTTCTTGAAGTTCACGATGCGATCGAAAAGGTGATGTATCCGGGATTGCCCAGTCATCCGTCACATGATGTGGCAAAACGACAGATGAGCAATGGATTCGGAGGCATGATGTCAATTCAAATGCGAGGAGGTGCGGAGGCGGCGCGGAAATTCGTTTCTGCAACTCGACTGTTTACTCGCGCAACGTCCCTGGGAGGGGTCGAAAGTCTAATCGAGCATCGAAGGACAGTGGAGGGTCCGAACAGCGAAGTTCCCGTCAACCTCATCCGACTTTCAGTTGGAATTGAGAATGTTGACGATCTCATACAGGATCTGCTGCAGGCGCTTTCCAAGCTGTAACATATTCTCTCATACCATACTGGGTTCAGTAAGCCTGAATCTTTGGGGAGACAACCGTTCAAAGTCGTAGGCGGACTGATGAAACTGGTCGGAAATCGACGATCCGGAGATAATGGAAGCCGCGTACTGGCCGATGCCTGGAGAAGAAAAGATGCCGTAGCCACCTTGACCGGTCAGCCAGAAAAATCCATCCTCGAATGGCTCCCATCCAATTACTGGATCATTATCGGGGGCAAATGTGCGCAGTCCAGCCCAGCTGTTATCGATTCGCCGTACTTTCAGCATCGTGTTTTCTTCAAATCGAGAAACTGCTACGGCGACATCAATTTCGTCGGGCCGCGCATCACAAGCCTGACTTGGAGTCTGGTCCACGGGGGAAAACATCAGCTGACCTCGTCCAAAATTCTGAAAGTACAGATAGTTCGGTTCAACGATTACAAAAGGCAGTGAATCGAAATCTACATCCTCGAACTGGTCTTCTTTAACTACGACGACCGTTCTACGCCGCGGCACCAGTCCAATCGGAGAAATCTGAGCTAGATTTGCGACATGGTCTCCCCAGGCACCGGCTGCGTTGATTACGATCTGCGCTTCGTATCTCTTATCTCCAGCAGTCACTTCCCAGCTGCTCAGAGTCCTCTTTAAAGCAGTAACTGGAGCACGCCGGTACACCTTTCCCCCACAGTTAGAAAACATTTTCAGGTAAAGAGAGTGAAGAGCGTGCACATCAATGCTCGCAACAATCTGATCGACGACCGCACCTATGAATTTTCCTTTCTTTAGAAACGGAACTGCCTCCAAACATTCGTTTTCATTCCACCACAGGCTGTTGGGAGGTCGTTCAACGTCGAAAACATCTTCCTCTCTGATGACAGAAACGGCTGGTTTCGGAGCAAGCAGAGGACTGTCGGTCTCAATCGGAGGATTGCGCAGAAAGTCTTCGGCAACAGCGGCAAAAGCCCGCATTGAATCAGGACCATAGTTGGGAGTCAGCAGCGCGGCACTTCGCCCAGTCGTATGATAGGCGAGTGAACTCTCCATCTCGAAAAGTGCGGCTTCAATTCCATCTCGAGCGAGAAACGCGGCAACCGAAGCGCCTGCGATGCCACCGCCGATAACCGCTGCGTCGAAAACTTCGTGACTCATTCAGATTTGCTGACAAAGTCGAATCGAGTCATAGATCGCTGCGTGAATATTCCTGCTGCATACTGCGTCGCCCACGCGGAACAACTCGTATTTCCCTTGTTCGTTCAGTACTGAATTTTGTGGACGACAGGCGATCAGCGAGTCGATATCCACCTGACCGAGATTACGTGAATTCGATTTGAGATCGAAGTAAATCTCGTCATTTGGGAGTGTGCCGTGCTCAACCACAATCTGGGACGCAGCCATTTCTGTCCAAGCACGGCTGTATTCATTGTAAAAAGTTCCAATCAGCTGATCATGATTCCTGTGAACCGCCGTCAAACGCTGAGTGACAATGATTTCCACGCTGTTCTTATAAAATATTTTCAGGTAAATCGGGTAGTTGGTACCGCCAACTTCCTGTGCTGCCATTCTATCGGGAGTAACGAGCTTCACCGAAGAGCCGACTGCAGCGATGTATTCAGCACAGGAAACTCCCTGATGTTGGCCAATGTCGTCGTAAACCAACACATCAGTCTGGGGACGATTCATCCCAGTCAGCACATCCCATGTGGTGGTCACCAGACTTTCTCCCTGCTGAAGAAAAGACAGGTTCGGCGTACCTCCGGTCGCGACCAGCACCACGTTTGGCTGTTCGACGAGCACAGAATCTGCGTCAGCAAAGCAATTGAATCTCATATCGACAGCCAGTCTCTGCAGCTGAGCATAACGCCAGTCAACGATTCCCATGAGTTCTCGCCTTCGCTCCACTTGCGCCGCAATTCGAATTTGTCCGCCCGGCTGATCACTTGCTTCCATCAAAACGACATCATGCCCTCTCTCCGCACAGACCCGTGCGGCTTCAAGTCCCGCTGGACCTGCGCCAACCACTACAATTCGTTTTTGATTCCTGGCCGGGGACGCGATGTGCGGAATGGTTTCTTCCCGACCGGTAGAAGGATTGTGGATGCACAAGGCTTCGCCTCCTTCGTAAATTCGATCAATGCAGTAACCGGCGCCGACACAAGGCCGAATCTGATCTTCAATGCCCTGTTCGACTTTGGCTACGATGTGCGGGTCCGTCATATGCGCACGAGTCATGCCTACCATGTCAACACATCCACTTACGATTGCGTGGCGAGCGGTCGCTACATCCGCAATTCGAGCTGCATGAAATATTGGCAGCCTTAATTCTGACCGGACGGCTGCAGAAAATTCAAGATGCGGGCCAGCTGGCGTGCCCATGTTGGGAATGACGTGGGACAGTCCTTCATCCGTGTCCACATGTCCCTTGATAATGTTAATAAAGTCCAAATGTCCGGAATCCGTCAGAATTCCAGCGATTTTCATTCCTTGTTCAAATTCAATTCCGCCGTCTAGATCTTCGTCGATCACCATTCGGATCCCGACAATAAAATCTTTGCCTGTCTGATTTCGTATTTCGTTGATTACTTCGTGCGTGAATCGAAGTCGGTTTTCCAGACTTCCTCCGTACTCATCTTTGCGTCGGTTGGTCAGCGGCGACCAAAAACCGTCAAGCAGGTGACCGTACCCCTCAATTTCAATTCCGTCCAAGTCCCCATCCAGACAACGCCGTGCTGCGGCTCCATAAGCCTTGGCAATGCGAATCATGTCTTCGCGTTCCATTTCTTTGGGAAAGGCGCGGTGAGCGGGTTCCCGTACGCAGGATGCGGCAACCGTCGGCAGCCAGTCCTCAACGTAAGGGGAAGTGCGGCGTCCCAAATGTGTAAGCTGACACATCACTACTGTTCCATATTGATGCACACGTTTGGAAAGCTGTTTGAAATAGGGCACGATTTCATCCGTTCCCGCATACAGGTTCCCGAATGCTGGCGGAGAGTCCCGGTCCACCAGGGTTGAACCGCCAAACATCGTCATGGCGATGCCGCCTTTCGCTTTCTCTTCGTGATAAAGCTGGTAGCGCAGCTTGGGAACTTTATCTTCAGAGTAGGCAGGTTCGTGGCTCGTGCTCATAATTCGATTTTTCAGCTCGAGGTGCTTCAGCTGAAACGGTTGAAGCAACGGATCTTTCGATTTAGTCATGATTGCAAAGGTCAGGGTTCAGCGAAATAAGAATAAATATTCTATCATTCGACTACATGGTAAATTTCTCCAATGCAGATGAGTTGATCAACTTATCGGCAATCCTCTTGTAAGCTGCGTTGGTCATCCGATCATTGCGGTGGTTTTCACAAATGTGGGAATTTATCTGTTCAGTGCGTGAATTCAGATTCCATTAAAGGTAAAATTCAATTACTGAGAGATCAGTTCAAAACAGCCTCATGATCGAGCTTTGTACGCGATGAATTCAAAACAGTTTTTTAAATCAACCATTCGGTCGCTTGACAAATCCATGAATGAGATTTTTGTACGGCCCAGCTCTGCGTCTTTCTGTTCTTGATGGCTCATTCAACGCGTAAACGGGGACGAAGGCGGACTTCAGCAGTCCAGTCAGCAATTCCGCAGCTGCCTTTTCAACAGGTTGAAAATCCATATCCACCAATTGAAATCCTGTCACAGGATCAACTTCAGACAATTCACGACGCGTCGCTGAATGTGCTCGAGAGCATTGGCGTCAATTTCCTGCTTCCTGAAGCGAAAGAAATTCTCCGAAAAGCTGGTGCGGACGTTGAAAGTGACAGCGACCGCGTTCGCTTTGATCGGGGACTGATTCTGGAGTCCTTGAGCTCGGCACCAAGTGAATTCACGATACACGCTCGAAATCCAGCGCACAATCTGAAAATCGGTGGGCGCTGGCTCACTTTTTCCACTGTTGCGGGCCCACCCAACTCCAGCGACATAAAACGAGGCCGTCAATCAGGAAGATTTGAAGATTACTGTAATTTCGTTCGTTTGGCACAATCGCTGAATGTCGTGCACGCCACATCCGGCCATCCAGTGGAACCGCTTGATCTCAATTTTCGAACGAGGCATCTGGACACTGCAAGAGCGAGCGTAACGCTGACGGACAAAGTTTTTCGCAGTTATTCACTGGGTCGGGACCGAGTCAAGGATTTGATTCGAGTCACCTGCATCAGTCGCGGGGTCGATCTGGATGCTCTTGCGGGCGAACCCAGCATGTTTACCGTCGTTAATGCCAACTCTCCACTGCAGTATGACAAACCGATGTTATGGGGAATTATTGAGTTGGCTAAATTAAATCAGGTAGTTACGATAACACCGTTTACTCTGGCAGGCGCTATGGCTCCCATCACTTTGGCGGGTGCGCTCACACAGCAGAATGCCGAAGCGCTAGCGGGACTGGCGTTTGCGCAAATGGTCAATCCGGGAGCACCTGTCATATACGGCGGTTTTACATCGAATGTGGACATGAAAACCGGTTCGCCAGCATTTGGAACCCCTGAATTTGTGAAGGCGACATTGGTCGGAGGGCAGTTCGCTCGGTTGTACGAGGTGCCGTATCGTTCATCAAATGTGAACGCTTCCAACGCGCCAGACGTACAGGCCGCTTATGAATCGCAGATGGCCATATGGAGTTCAGTATGGGCACACGCGAATCTGATTCATCATGCATTTGGATGGCTGGAAGGCGGGCTTTGCGCTTCTTTTGAAAAATTCGTCATTGATGCGGAAATGCTGCAGGGCATGATGGAAGTCTTAAAGCCCATTGAGATCAACGACGAAACATTGGGCATCAGCGCCATGAAAGAAGTGGGACCGGGCGGTCATTATTTCAGTTCACAGCTGACTATGGAACGCTATGAAACAGAATTTTATCGACCAATATTGTCCGATTGGCGTAATTTCGAAACCTGGTTCGAAGATGGAGCGGTCGACGCAACGCAGCGCGCGCACAAAATCTATCGGCGGCTGCTTGAAGAGTTCGAACCTCCGGAGCTTGATCCAGGCATCCTTGAAGAACTGGATGAATTCATCACGGTTCGCAAAAACCAATATCGAACAATGCCTCAGTAACAGACAAATCGAAGGATGTAGCGAGTGAAAAAAAAAGCGGAAGTAGTCATTATCGGCGGCGGTGTTGCAGGGTGTAGCGTCGCTTACCATTTAGCCAAACGCGGCTGCAAGGACGTAGTGTTGCTGGAACGTTCCGAGCTCACTTCAGGTTCGACTTGGCATGCGGCTGGAAATACGCATGTATTGCAGGACAACGCCAATCTTTCCAAACTGCACTACTACACCATTACTCTATACCCAGAACTGGAAGAAGAGACTGGACAGTCCTGTGGCATACATGCAGTCGGTGGGATTTATCTGTCAACCACTCCCGAACGACATGATCAAATTACGATTCAATCTTCAAAGGCAAAATACTTAGGCCTTGAATTTCAGAGAATTTCCCTAAAAGAAGTCAAGGAGCTGAATCCTTTGATCAATTTGGATGGTGTCTATTCGGCCATGTGGGAGCCGAATGAAGCACACATCGATCCAAGTGGCGTTACCAATGCCTATGCCGCAGGTGCGAGAAAGTACGGAGCGAAGATCTACCGAAATCATCCTGTCGTGTTCACCACCCAACTGCCGAACGGTGGCTGGCTGACCGAAACTCCGCAGGGGCGAATTGAATCAACTTACCTGGTGAACTGCGCAGGATTGTGGGGCAGGGAAGTCGGCAAACTGGCGGGTCTGAGTCTTCCTCTGATGCCGATGGAACATCAGTATTTCGTGACTGAAAGCATTCCCGAGATTGAAGCGCTTGGTCAGGAATTTCCATTGATTCATGACAACGATGGCGAATATTACATGCGACAGGAAGGGAAAGGCCTGCTGGTTGGCGCCTACGAAAAAGATGGAGTTCACTGGGCAGTTGACGGAACTCCTCTGGATTTCGGCCACGATCTCCTTCCCAACGACCTGGATCGAATGTTTGACAATCTGATGCGCGCCGCGCATCGAATGCCATGTCTGGAAGCAGCCGGCATCAAACGCATCGTGAACGGTCCTATGATCTGGACGCCCGACCTGTTTCCTCTGTTCGGAGAAGTGCCACAGCTGAGCAACTATTTCATAATCGGAGGACTGATTCCGGGCTTCAGCATCGGTGGTGGCCTGGGCCTGTCGATGGCAGAGTGGATTCTGGATGGTCAGCCCAAACTGGACCTGTGGCAGATTGACGTAGCCCGATTCGGAGACTGGGTCACGCCCGAATACGTTATGGCCACCACAGCCGACAATTACAGGTCTCGCTTCCGGATCTTTTTCCCTTACGAAGAACGAAGCGCAGGAAGGCCGATAAGGACGCGTCCGGCATGGGATTTTCATCATGCAAGCGGTGCTGTATTTGGGCATCAGTACGGCTGGGAAGTGCCGATGTGGTTTGCACCTGAGGGAACAGAGCGGAAAGAAACCTATTCATTTCGAAGAACGGAGTCTTTTGCACCTGTTGCAACAGAGTGCCAGACAGTTCGCACTGCTGTGGGACTGCTCGACACCTCAGCCTATGCGAAGTACATCATCAACGGCGCCCGCGCGGAGGAATGGCTGAATCACCTCACCACCAACCGATTGCCTGCAATGAGAAGAATGAGTCTGGCGCCCATGGTTCATGAACGCGGGGGGGTGGTTGCCGATTTCACGGTTGCTCGTCTTGAAGACGATGAATTTCTGCTGATCGGCGCTGGAACTGCAGAAAACAGCCATTTTCGCTGGTTTCGAAAAAATTCCTTTTCTAGTGGCGTGGGCATCACCAGCATGACGGTCGATTGGGCGGGTTTTTCAGTTTCTGGACCACGCTCTCGAGAACTCATGACTGCAGTTACAGGGGAGGATTTTTCATCGGAAGCGCATCGTTTTCTCAGTGTCCGCAAGTTGAAGATTGGTCCCACAGACGCGTGGGTCCTGCGCGTGTCGTTTACGGGTGAACTTGGTTACGAAGTCTATTTTCCAAGCGAGCATCAACTGGAAATTCTGCAGTTTGTCGTTGACCAGGGACAGCAGTTTGGTTCGGGATTTGTCGGGTCTCGAGCCCTATTGAGCTTACGGCTCGAAAAATCATATGGGAGCTGGGGGCGCGAATATACCCCTGAGTTCAATCCTTACGAATCTGGATTGGATCGATTCGTTCGATTCGATCAAGGGGAGTTCATCGGAAAAGAGTCGTTGCAGACTCTGTCCGGCCGAGAGCAGAAATGGCATCTTGGCTGTTTTACGATCGACGTCGATGATCAGGATGCGGTTGGCGGAGAACCTATAATTTGTGATGGCGAAGTCGTGGGCATCGTTACTTCTGGATCCTATGGCCACACAGTCGGCAAGAGCATTGCCGTTGGCTATATTCCTCCATCTCGTCTGAACAGCAAGGATGTGAGCATTGAAATCATTGGCGACCCGAAGAACGCGCAGATTGTGACTGAGCCTCTCGTAGATCCAAAGGGTCTGAGAATGCGAAGTTAGTCTTCAGCTTTACCAAAAATTCAAAGCGTCGACCGTGGAGAAAAACCTTTATGAATAGTTCCAGTCCCAGCATTTATCCAATCCCGAAACTTGAAGATCTGCCAGAAGACATTCGAAACCGAATTCTCGCTGTTCAGGAAAAAGCGGGATTCATTCCCAATGTTTTTCTGGCGCTTTCGCATCGACCGAAAGAATTTCGAGCATTTTTTGAATATCACGATGCGCTGATGGAAAAAAAAGCGGACTCACAAAAGGAGAAAGAGAGATGATTGTGGTGGCGACCTCCGCTGAAAACAATTGTCTGTACTGTGTTGTCGCACATGGAGCAATTCTGCGAATACGCGAGAAACATGCTCAAATTTCGGATCAAGTCGCCATCAATTATCGAAAAGCGGATATCAGTCCTCGGCAGAGAGCAATGCTCGATTTTGCGGTCAAGGTCTGCAATGAATCCTGGGGTTTGGAGGATTCGGATTTCCGGGCGGTCAGAGATGCGGGGTTCAGTGATGAAGACATTTGGGACATTGCAGCCATATCTGCATTTTTTGCAATGAGCAATCGAATGGCCAGCTTCCTAACGATGGAACCCAACCTAGAATTTTATGGGATGGCTAGAGATTTCTAGTGCTATTGGAATGGATTGGAAACAATGATCTGGCGTACTGAGGCAGCGCGCACCTGATGAATCCAGCGAGTTTCAGCAAAATTTTTTCAATCTGAAGTTTCTTGTGTCTGGACCGGTTTTCGCAGTCAGTTTGCGGAAACAGCGCGTCGGCAGATTCGGTGCACTCTGAGCAGGTTCACTCATGGAGCGGGTTCTGCGAAAACGGTGTGGGTTCTACGCAACGGTGACGAGCTTTCGCGCCAACAGCGCTCGAATTTCGAATAAGCCGATATGAATCATATGACCGTACGCAATGTGCCCAGTTGGGTTCGCCGTTGGTCGCGTTCGGGATAAATAGTCGAATTTTGGCTCACCGGCGATGACGGCAGGCGCGGCTTTCTAATACTGATTGATATCGTCGTTGTCTTTGGTGTTGGAGCGGGCGTAAATCTGAAGCAGCGGGACCGCAATGATCGAAAGTCCTGCAAACCAGTATCCAACGTGCCGCCAGTGATCTAAAGCAACGAACTGGGGCAGGATGTCGTGATTTTTGAAGAACACCAGTCCTGCAACAGCCAGGCATGCGATTCCTATTGGCAGCAGTATGTAGTTCATTCCGAAAAACAAATCAACAAGAATCAGCGCAATTGCGAGAATTACCCAAAGCTCAGTCAAGAATGCAAGGTAGTTCAAATCCCACATCATGCGGCGATCATTTATCACCCAATCTATCGATCATGACTTCAAGCGATCCCAGCGCTTTGGTCACATCAGAAGGCACGATCACGGTTTTTGTATTTGAAGAAGAAGCCAGTTGACCCATCGCCTGCACCTGCTGCTTTAGAATTTCGAAATCAATGGCCGGCTGACCGTTTTCGGCAATCGCGGCGGCGATCAGACGGGTCTGCTGAGCATTCGCCTCCGCCTTGACCCGAATCGAATAAGCATCTGCATCTGCTTGGACTTTCACTGCTTCGGCTTCCTTTTCTGCCTGATATAACTGCGCATCTGCATCCAGCTCGACAGCGCGTTTTCTGCCTTCGGCTTCAGCGACTACCGCACGTCGCTCTCTTTCGGCATTCAACTGCTTTCGCTGTGCCGCCTTCGTTTGTTCATCTACCTTGACATCAGTAATCTCTGTCCGCGTAATTTCAATTCCCCATACCTCCGCCGCCTCTCGCAGGTTGTTGGCAATTTCTATGTTCATTGATTCGCGGCTCGACTGAAGATGATCCAGGTCCAGCTTGCCTGCAGCAGACCGCACGATCGATGTCGCAGCGGTTTCGATTGCAAGTTCCTCGTCTCTGATTCTGTATACGGAACTCGCAGCGTCGGTAACTCGAAGAAATACCGTTGTTTCCAGAATCACTTCAACGTTGTCCTTGGTAATTACGGAAATTTCGAAATCAGACAATTGCCGCTCGAGAATGCTGACTTTGTGTCTAATCTTGTCCACATAAGGGACGATCAGATTCATACCGGCATTCAAGGTACGCCTGTACTTGCCAAATCTTTCTACGACATGAACTTCCGACTGGGAAACCACGCGAATTCCCTTAAATACGGTGACCAAGGCAATCACTATAACGACAATCGTTACGATACTTGCCAGTTCAAGTTCGATTGGTGGGAACATAACTAACTCAATGAAATTTCAATTCGTAGACAGAAAACCATCCCAAGAATTATATTGTGTTTGTCTGAAAAATCAGGTGCGATTGATTTAACGTGGCAAAGGTCCTGCGATCTTGTTCGAATCGGCGGAATGCCGTCTCCCGCTGCCGCTTTGTCTTATGTTACGATACACAATGCATCTGACCGCGTTCGTTCAGCTCCGGTATGTCGTCACAGGGACATCAGAAGAATTGCGGCTTTGACTCAAGTTCCAGGATCTGCAAAGCAGTTTCCCGACGTCGGACGACATCGAATCTATCGTCGCAGACCATGACTTCTGCCGGTCTGGGTCGAGTATTGTAATTCGAAGACATGACGGCGCCGTACGCGCCTGCATTGCAAACTGCGACGAAGTCACCTTGACGAATAGAGAGTTGGCGATCTTTCCCCAAAAAATCGCCGGATTCACAAACCGGACCTACCACATCGTACAGTTTCGGGTTTTCATCCGCCCGAATTAGCAGCGGTTTAATCTCCATCCAGGCATCATAAAGAGCGGGACGCAATAAATCGTTCATGGCGCCGTCGACAATCGCAAATGACTTTTCGGTGGAATTTTTCAGGTATTCGATTTTCGTTACGAGCACGCCAGCATTTGCAGTTATCGAGCGGCCTGGTTCAATCGAAATTGAAAATAACCAGTTGCGTCGACCTAATACTTCCAGGATTGAAGCACAGTACTCCGAAATTGATGGTGGACATTCGTCCCGATAGCGAACGCCCAATCCACCTCCAAGATCTAAATGTTGAATCTCGACACCTTCTTCAGCCAGTTCTTCTGCAAGATCGATAATTCGTTCAAGCGCGGCGATGATGGGATCAAGTGAAGTCATTTGAGATCCAATATGCACGGCAATTCCGACAATTTCCAGGTTTTCATTCTCTGCCGCAGCACGAAATATTCGTTTGGCTGAACGAAATGGAACACCAAACTTATTTGTTTTGAGTCCGGTCGAAATATGCGGATGAGTCCGAGCGTCCACGTCTGGATTGACGCGAACGCTGATTCTTGCGGTTGCGCCCAACTCCTGAGCGATTTGGCAGATGCGCTCAAATTCGGCTTCCGACTCAATGTTCAGTGAAAACAGATTGTTTTTCAGTGCCAGTCGAATTTCATCCGATGATTTGCCGACACCGGAAAATATTGTTCGTGTTGGGTCCCCACCGGCGTGGAGCACTCGTTCCAGCTCGCCCCCTGAAACGATGTCAAAACCCGATCCGAGATTCGCCAGCAGTGCCAGAACGCCGAGATTGGAATTGGATTTGACGGAGTAAAATATTTGGGCGCGATGGCCCTTCATTCCATGGCTGAATTCAAGCCAGTTATGTCGAATGGCGGAGCTGGAATAGACGTAGCAGGGTGTTCCTGCGGCTGCAGCAATTCTCAGCAGCGGTACATTTTCGGCGTACAGCTGATCGTTTCGATATTGGAAGCAGTCCATTTAGGCAAGGAAACCGAAATGCTCAATTTCAGTCGCATTGACTGCAGAGGCTGTGGCGGCAGGTCGGTCTAAAGGGCCCTTGTTGCCACAGCCTGAGACCGCGATGACGAACGTTGCAATGACTGCGAAGGACAATAGTTTTCTTACTGAATTTTTCATGGCTTGAATTTCCATCAGGTGTGTAGCAAATTAGATCATCTCACTTAGTCGCCGTCTACCTTCCTGCACCGCTGTTTTTACCTGCTCTGGTGCAGTTCCTCCGATGTGATTGCGTGCCGCAACCGAGGTTTCAGGCAGCAGGCAGTTCAGCGCGCCCGCATCGAACGAAGGGTGAAACGACTGCAAGTCGGCAAGAGATAATGATTCCAGATTACTGGATTGGTTGAGACAGTGCCGAACAATCTGACCAATGGCATGATGCGCCTCCCGAAACGGAACGCCTTTGGAAACCAAGTAGTCTGCCAGATCGGTGGCGGTGGAAAATCCATCCGACGCGGCCTGCCTCATTCGAGGTCGGCAGGGTTCGATGTTCAGCAGCATCTCATGCATCATCCTGATACAGGTCAGCGTTGTATCAAGCGAATCAAACAACGACTCTTTGTCTTCCTGATTGTCTCGATTGTAAGCGAGAGGCTGTGCTTTCATGAGGACGAGCAGTGCCTGCAGGCTGCCGATCGCCCGCGCGCTCTTTCCACGCACCAACTCTGCGATGTCCGGATTTTTCTTCTGCGGCATGATGCTTGATCCAGTTGTGAACCGATCGGAAATTCTGATGAATCGATAAGCCTCGCAGGCCCACAATACGATCTCTTCGCCAAAACGAGACAAATGGACCATGGTTAAAGCTGCATGTGCAGCGGTTTCAATCGCAAAATCTCGATCGGATACAGCGTCGAGCGAGTTTCGGCATACGCCATCAAATCCAAGCTCTTGAGCGCTCATCGCGCGGTCAATTGGAAAGCCGGTTCCAGCCAAAGCCGCCGCTCCCAACGGGGACTGATTGATCCTTTTTCTGGCATCCAGAAATCGCTGGTGATCCCGATGGAGCATCTCGAACCAGGCCATCAGATGATGTCCAAAGGTAATGGGCTGGGCAATTTGCAAGTGAGTGTAACCTGGCATGATGGTTTCAGCTTCATCTGCTGCCTTTTCTAGAATTGCCAGCTGAAAATCAGTCAGTTCCTGCACGATCGCGTCGACTGCCGCTCGCACATACAGCCGCAGATCAGTGGCAACCTGATCATTTCGAGAACGACCGGTGTGGAGTTTTTTTCCAGCATTTCCGATTTTTTCCGTCAGTCGCTGCTCGATGTTCATATGAACGTCTTCCAGCTCTACGGACCATTCGAAAGCATCGGCCTCGATTTCGTTCTGAATTTCCTGCAATCCTTCAATGATCGAGCTGAGCTCTGAATTTGAAAGAATTCCAATTCGATTCAGCATCCGCGCATGTGCCATTGATCCAGCAATATCCTGCTCATACAGTCTCTTGTCAAAGTGTACGGACGCACTGAATTCCTCAACCGCAGCTGCCGTCGGCTGTTCGAATCGCCCCGCCCAAAGTTTTTGTTTATATTCGTTCATGATGGGGGAAAAGGCCGTATAAGACGACCTTCACTGCTGAGTTGACTCCTTGGCACATGAATATGGAGTATAAAATGACAATTATAATGTTAGCATTGAACTTTGAGCTATTTGAATACCATAGAACCAGCTGATCAAGTCAATCAGACTTTCTGGATCAGTTGATTAATTCTGACATGTTTTGATGACTTTGAATACAGTGTTTCTGTCTACCTGGCGAATTTGAAGATTGATTGCGATGCCAGTCACTCGAATTGGTACTAGAGGCAGCGATCTTGCACTATGGCAGGCGCGTTATGTTGCCTCGTTGCTAGTGCAGCAGGATCCAAGCCTTCAAGTTGAAATCATCCCGATCAAGACTGAGGGAGATCGACGTTTGGACGTGACGCTATCTGAACTCGGTGGCAAGGGACTGTTCATCAAAGAACTTGAACAGGCACTGTTAGACGATCGAATAGATTTGGCCGTTCATTCGATGAAAGATGTGACGGTAAATCTCGATTCAGAGTTTAGCATTCCAGTCATTTTGGAAAGAGCTAACCCCTTTGACGCATTTGTTTCAAACAAGCATCAATCCGTCGGTGCATTGCCGCCCGATGCATCCATCGGAACCTGCAGTCTGCGACGGCAGTGTCAGCTGCTGCAAACCAATCCCGACCTCAATTTTGTCGTACTTCGAGGCAATGTTCGGACTCGGCTCAACAAACTCGACCAGGGTCAGTTTGATGCTACGATCCTTGCGGTTTCCGGGCTCCGGCGTTTAGGTCTGGATCAGCGAGTAACGGAAGTTTTGTCGGAATCACCGCATATTCCTTCTCCAGGTCAAGGCGCTCTTGGGGTGGAATGCCGGTCCGATGATGCTGCCAGCCAGAAACTTGTTGCGCCGCTCAATCACCTGCAGAGTTTTTGGTCGGTTTGTGCAGAACGATTGGCAAATCGAGAATTAGGAGGAAACTGTCATGTGCCTCTCGGCATTCTCGCGACGATCGGTGGCGAACACATTTACATGGTTGCCGCTTTAGGAACACCGGATGGAAGCCAGTTTCTGGCCGCTCAGAAATCCGGCGGTGTTGCCGACTACCAAGAAGTGGCGCGGTCCATTGCAGTGTCTCTGCGCCAGCAGGGCGCACAGGAGATCTTAGATGCGTTTGCCTGATCCGGTCAGCTGTAAATCAGGTTCACTGAATGCAGTTCGAATTCTCAATACGCGACCGGCGGAATTCAGTCAGTATTTCGTTCAGCAGGTTGAACAAAGCGGCGGAAAAGTCGTTGGCCTGCCGACGATTGAAATTGAGTTCACTGCAGACTCGCAGGAAATCGCTCGCATTCTGTCTCCGGCAGAATCTTTCGACTGGGCTGTATTTTCCAGTCAAAATGCAGTGTTGTCGGTATTGGATTGCATGAAGTCCATTGGGCTGAGTTGGCCTTCGCACATAAAGTGTGCTGCAGTCGGGCCAAAAACTGCTAAATTAGTGAATCATGTTTTCGAGCAGGACCTGGTACTTTCACCGACGGAACGCTATGGTGCGCAAGGCCTGCTTGACATGAACGAGATGCAGCATGTGCAAAGTTCCAGAATTGTCGTATTTGACGGTGGGAAAGGAACGGGAATTCTAATGCGTGAATTGCCTGCGCGATGCAACGAAGTGGTTCATCAAACGGTATATTCCCGCAACCTGCCAAATGTTGATATTGAACCGGTCGCAAAGCTGATTCGCGATCAATCGATTCATTTTATCCTGATCACCAGCGTGAATGGCGGCTCAAATCTGTTTCAACTGCTGGGCGCCCAACTGTCAAATGAACTGAAACATTCAACTTTCGTCGTATACAGTGCAAGAATTGCGGAGTATCTCAAGCAGCAAGGCTGTTCAAAAGTTTTGGTTCCAGCCTTCGCCTCAGACGATTCAGTCATCGGTCTAATTGAAAGATACAGTATATAGAGTGTAATGACGGTCTGTAATTTACATTTATTCGTTGACAGGTAGCTGACCCGAAAGCACCATGAACGAAAAGTCGAACCCTTCAAGTGCAGCCGACTCCCGATCTTCCGGGCTGGTAAAGTGGTTGATTGGGATCGCACTATTGATTTCCTCACTGGCCGCGGGTGGGGTAGGATACATGTACTATCGTTATGAGATGGTTCTCGGACCCAAGTTGGCGGCTGAAAAAGCTGCAGCTGACCAATTCAATACTCAGATTCAGAATCTGCAGAATCGCGATGCTGAATTTGAAGCGCGGTTGGCAATTCAGAAAGAGGAATTCACGGAAGGCATTGAGAAGCAAGTTGCAAACTTAGCAGAAGTGGAGAATATAGTCCGAAGCAACAACGAAGCATTCCAGATTCAATTTGAAAAGTTGATGGAGTCCACTGCAGTTTCCTTTCAAGAATCAAAACAGGGCATGGACAGCTTGATTCTTGAAGAATTGGTCTTTTTACTGTCGATCGCTGAATCGCGGCTGAAGAACACAGGTGACTTGCAGTCTGCCATCAAACTCAGACAGGTTGCACGTGATCAGCTGGCACTCAGTTCTGACCCAAGGGTGATACCAGTTCGCAATACGATTGATGAAGAAATATCACAGCTGAGCGCAGTGGAATCCGTCAATGTAACGGACATCGCCAAGCAGATTCTGACGCTTGCAGAGGTAGCATCGACTCTGCCTTTCAAGGAACCTTTCAAAGAAAAAGAGACTGAGTCGCAGTCTGCCGAGACTCCGGTCAATGGAGACGAAGACATGAGTGCGTTAGAATCCGCAGCTTGGGAAATTTTTGCAGATTTTAAATCGCTCATCAAGATTCAGAAGGTTGATGATGACGCGGCGCTGCTCCCAAGTCCCGAACAAAAAGCCTCTTTAGTCGAAAACATGCGGCAGTCACTGCTGGCGGCGCAGCTGGCTGTGCTGCACAACCAGACTGACGTATTCCGTGAAAACCTCGGTTACGTTCAGAACTTGCTGGATAAGTATTTTTTATCTGGTTCTTCAGAGGTTGTGGCTTTCTCAAAATCCCTGCGAGATCTATCCAAAATCGACTTTCAGACTAATATCCCCAACGTTTCAGCTTCGCTGGAGCAGCTTCGGCTGATCCAAACTACAGATCTTGCCCGATAATCGATGCTTTACCTGATTTTGTTGGCTCTGATCACCGTAGTGGTTTCGATGATAACGACCTATTTGTTGGGTGATCCTGGTTATCTGTTGTTGAGGGTGGGCAGCTGGCATATTGAGCTGTCGCTGGTATTTGCCGTTCTGGCATTGTTTCTGATTGTCGTGATGCTGTTTGTCGTTTTGGAACTGTTCATCGGGTTTGCAAACATACCCAGAACAATCGGTCGACTTTTTGGCGGTGGTCGAGCACGTCGCAGCAAGCGACTGATTTCCAGAAAAGGTCTGATTTACTGGCTGGAAGAAGACTGGGACAACATTCAGCAGCTGTTTGAGCGCTTTGCTCAAGTCGATTCAGAACCTGAGGTGGGGTATATGATCGCAGCGTATACAGCTCAGCAGCAAGGGAATTTGGAAAAACGCAATCAGTACCTGGCTAGAGCCTGGAGTGAAAGCAAGCAAAACAAGCATTTGGTTTCATTGCTTGCCGCGCGGCTGTTCATTGCTTCTGAGGAATATGCAGGCGCATCTGCCCAATTGAAAAAAGTCTGTTCGCGTTACCCGAAAAACAAAGCCGCTTTTCGAATGTTGACAGAGACTTACCGAAAAAGCCGACAATGGCATGATCTATACGTATTGCTCCCGCATCTTCAAAAGGCCAAAGCGTATTCTCCTGAAGAATTCAATGCCATTTCGAAGGATGTGACCAAACTTCGTATGCAATCCCTGGAATCGGCGAGTGAAGTGCTGAAAGCATGGAAAAAATCGCCAAATGCTACCAAAAACAATCCTGAATTCGCCGCAGCGTATGTACGGAAATTGCTGGAGTTCAATCGACACGAAGAAGCAGAAAAAATATTGCGGCGAGTCTTAAATGCCCGTTGGAGTTCGGATCTGGCATATTTATACGGATTAATCCGCGGTCAAGTTGACAAGAAGCGCATTTATGCGACTGCGCTGAAGTGGCTTGAAAAGCATTATGACGACTCCGAGCTGCTGCTTACGGTTGGCAAGCTGGCGCGGAGAAATGACGATTCAAAACAGGCTAGATTACATCTGGAAAGCGCAATTGAGAAGGGCGGTCGACGCGAAGTCTATGAGGAGCTGGGTGATTTATTGGTCCGAATGGGTGATGCGAAAGCCGCAATGGAAGTTTACGAACAAGGCGTATTGGTTTCTAGAAGCTGAGCAGACTCCGAACCCAGTCCGAATTATCTGCTGGGATAAAGAGTGTCACTTGAAAACTCAAACGAATCGTAATATAGATTCGTCAGGTCGAGTCCATATTCGGGAAATGTTTCTCGAATGACGTCAATCATAGGCGGTGGACCGCTGGCATAGATTTCATACTGTGTGAGGTCCGGGTAACGTCGCAGCACAGCATCATGCACCCAGCCGGCTTCTCCGTGCCAGTCATCATCGGCGGCTGGTTCGGAAAGCACTAAAGTTGAATCAAAGTCATCTCCAAAGAACCGCTTCCAAGCCTCAAATTTGTCAGTGTGATAGAGGTCTTGACGTGCTCGCACTCCCCAGAAAAGATGCATTTTGCGATGAATATTTTTCGCTGCCATGTTTTCAATGATGGCGTGAATCGGAGCGAACCCCGTGCCTCCGGCAATCATGATGAGCGGCTGGTCGGAGTCATCGCGTAGAAAAAAAGTGCCTAGCGGACCTTCGAATCGAAAAATGTCACCTATCTTCATGGATTGAAAAACATAGGTTGTAAAGCGACCTTTTGGCACATGTCGAACCTGCAGCACAATGATGTTCTCGGCCGCAGGTGGATTCGCGATCGAAAATCCCCGTTTTCTGCCATCTCGCATCATGATGTCAATGTATTGGCCCGCAATGTAATGGAAGGAAGTGCGTGGAGGCAGACGCAGTTTGACTTCCATAACATCATGCGTAAGTCGATTGAGACCTAAAATTCGACAGGGAAGCTTTTGAATGTTGGCATTGAACAGTGGAGAAAGTTCCGGTGCTCGAATTTCCACATTCTCCCGCGGATGGGCTCGACACAAAAGAACCGCCCCATCTGCAGCCTCTTCGTCCGACAGGGCAGATTTGCTGTATTCGTCGTAGACAACTCGACCAGAGACCAAGTCAGCCTTGCAGGCTGCGCAGGTACCATTTCGACAGCTGTATGAAACCGCATAACCATGTCGAAGAATTGCGTCCAGGATGGTTTCACTGGGTTGGACGCTATATTTCCTTCCTGTTGTCTGGTTTGTAACTTGAAATTCCGTCATAAAAGGTTTGCTAGCACTCAACAATAAGAAGGGTTGGTAATTTCTGTATCGAAATCTGATTCACAATCAATTCACACAAGCTTGGAATTTTAAATCAACCACAGTCAATTTCGTGTGTTGTTGAAATTATTCTCCACGGTACCGAAATCTTTCTGCTAGCTGTCGCTTCATTGGATTGATCTGATGCCAATCTAGATCAAGCTTGAGAGCAGTTTGAATTGAAATTGTAATCCCTATAACGGCTTTGATGCTTCCGTGCACTTTCATTTTTCATGAGAGACTCACTATATCAGTTCTCGGAATGGCAGCTTCATGGATGCAGTTTTGATAGTCTTCCAGGCAATATGAGCATTTGTACATAATGGAAGGGCTTTCTAAACTGTAAATTTTTAAACATACTATTGTTCGAGAAACTCCCGGCAAGTTTTTAGTGACTCGAGTCGGAGTGGAGCGTTCGTGACAAGAATTGGTAGTGACGACATAACTAAAATTGACAACGGGCGGGATGTGCATCGTCATCGTTTTGTCTAATTTCGTTGTTTAACTAAAAATGTGGCTGCCGATTTTCCACTTATACGGCTGAACATTTACCAATATCTGTCGTAATCTTCTACAGTAGAGCTAGACTTTGGAGATGGTCAGGGAGTCGGTCATACTCGGTGGTATTGAATCAAGCAACGTCTTTCACCGGTTTGATCGAAGTTGGTGGATAAAAACGCATGATGTTGCATCGGAAGATATTTGTAGAAATTAATGCATCCTAGCATCTGCAAGCCGAAATGGGGAACGATCAATGTTCATTGATGAGTGTTTCACATTTTTTAAACAGGTTGCAGAACAGATGGGCTAGAAACAAGGAGCGATGATTAAACGTCGCCAGTGTGGATTAATGGGCCCATGGAAGTTTGCAGCAAATTAGCAAGAATTCCGCAAAAAAATTATGATTGATCCTTCTCAGGGCATAAGAAGAGTGGGATTGGATTCACGGCATTCAAGTTCAATATCTTGTTCCAGTTAATTTCACCGTTTTCTAGCGCGTAAGCTTGAGATAGCTCTTCAGATGATCTTTCGATTGTAGATTCGTATTGACGCGCATAGGTTTCTTACATCGCATCAGAAAATTCACCAATCAATTTAAAAGCAGACTGATACATGAAAGCTCTACCTGAAATGAGTTCCCAAAATTCTTGACCGCATAATTATTGATGGGTTCCTTTGTCAAAATTCTTACCGGTTTTCCCATAACAACAACCCTCAATTGCTCGAATTTGAGATTTACTCGCACCTTGATGATAATCCTGTCGAGCTTTGCGAAAAATTGCCTTCATTTGATTCTTCTGAGAGGCGTTTCCCCAATTCGGACCAGATTTTATGCTGATAATATGCAGAATTTCGTTTCTTTCAAATTCTAAATCAACTCCTTGAACCATTGATTTTCTGCCACCGTACGACTGTTTGCATATTCCGACTGCTATTTTTTCAAGAGCATTTCCAAAGAGTGTTTCTTCACTCGATGATAAGGTAGCATCGGTGAGCGACTTTACAAAATTTGTTAATGAGTCAAAACTCTTGTAACGAAACAGATACGGATTTTTTCGCTTAAGGATATTTCCCAATCTAAGGTTACGTGCTTTATTAAGCCTCGAACTATCAAATTCATTCAATGCTTCCCTAATTACTGTCTGAATTGGTGAAGTTGAGCTGACGCTACTTGGACTAATCTAAACGCGCTTCGGCTTGCATACAGTAGTCAAATTTAATTTCAATCCCGATAGACTTACGATGCAACTTTCGAGCGGCAACTAGTGTCGTACCGCTTCCTACGAAAGGATCAAGAACGATATCGCCAAGCTGGGTAAATAATTTAATAAATCAAGACGGCAGCTGTTCCGGAAAGACTGCACTGTGTTCTCTATTCGAACATTCAGTTGCCATGTGAAGTACGTTTGTAGGATAGGCTTTTTCTCGACCTACCCAGTTAGAAATATTCTTTCCGAATCCACTTCCAACATTCGAAACATCCCGAATTTTGTCGGTTTGACTTAATTTGGTAAGTCGATGTTCTGCCCAATTACCCATCGGAACCATTACAGATTCTTGGTACATGCAGAATTTTTTTTGGCGATTAAAGTGTAGTAATCGCTCTCAGCTGTCACGAAATCGATTGGGCCATTTGCCTGGATAACTATTCTTCTTATGCCATATGTATTCCTCGGTCCACAGCCAACCTTGTTTTTTCATTGCCAAAATCAGTTCCAACACATAGGTATGACGTTCAGCGTTAACTACTCGTTCTTCAATATTTAGAATAAAAGACCCCGTCGGTTTGATCACTCGATCCAACTCTGCTGCGATTGGTAAAAACCAAGAAACATATTCATCTGGATGAATGCCGCCATATGTAGTACGCCTAGCGTCAGCATAGGGTGGTGAAGTGACGATTAAGTCTATGGTATTCGACTCGATTAAAGACAATTTCTCTCGGCAGTCGCCATGAATAATTCGGGGATTCATTTCGTGAATCTCCGATTTGCGAAATACTTAGGCTGGTGTTGACAAATTCGAAACATCCTATTTCTTAGGCAGCGGTACCGGATGCATAAACTGAATTATTTGAAGGTATCCTTGATCAGAATTGTAAGAAATTCTGTAACCCGTTGATTGTTAATCGTTAAAATTCAGTAAAACGAAAGAAGAAGTTTTAGTCTATGAATCGTTAGCGACAAATTTGATAAATAACCAACAATCTCATGTGGCAATAGGAAATATTCTAGTTGAAAGATCTACATTTCCCCTAAATTTTTTATATTGCACTACCTATAAAGATGACTTTACTCAGGCCGACTTCATCATCGTACTTGAGGCATTAATTCACATAAAAGCGACAATTATTAGGAACATAAATATCCTTTATGCCTGAACTACCGGAAGTAGAAACCACAGTCCGCGGCATCAAGCCGAATTTGATCGGAATGCGGATCACGGACTTGACCGTAAGAGATCCAAGATTGCGATGGCGAATCCCAGAGAATCTTGCGTCAATGGTCGTAGGCAATATCGCCGAGAGCGTTTGCAGACGAGCCAAATACATTCTGGTCAAAATTGGCAGCGGACACCTGCTCCTGCACTTGGGCATGTCCGGAAGTCTCAGAATCTGCCCGCCGAATGAGCCGCCTGGACCCCATGATCACGTTGACTTTACACTCAGTAACGACCAGATTTTGCGATACCGAGATCCAAGAAGATTTGGATGTGTGCTTTGGCTCAGCGGCAATCCATATGAATATCGTTTGCTGCGGCATTTAGGGCCTGAACCCGATAGTGAAGAATTCACTGGAAACTATTTGTACGGCTTGTCAAAATCACGAACGACAGCGGTCAAGAACTTCATTATGAACAGCCGTGTTGTGGTTGGTGTCGGCAACATCTATGCATCGGAATCCTTGTTTCGAGCTGGCATTCACCCCATTCGACGCGCCAACCGAATTTCTGTCAAAAGATACGAACTGCTGGTCAGCAGCATACGAGACACGATTGATTCTGCAATCGCTTTTGGTGGCACCACGCTGCGTGACTTTGTCAATGGCAGCGGTTCTCCTGGGTACTTTCGCCAGGAACTTCTTGTTTACGAACGCCAGCAGCAGGACTGCAGGCGGTGCGGAGATTCAATTCGAGTTAAAGTGATCGGGCAAAGATCCACGTATTACTGCACTGGCTGCCAGACCTGACTGAATTTGTCGACTTGCTCAGATCGAAGCGATGATGCTTTGATATTTTTGAAGCAGTTCCAGTTTGGTTTCAGTGTTGTCCGGGTCCACGATTATGCATTCGACAGGACAGACCTCTACACACTGCTGGGTGTCAAAATGGCCGACGCATTCGGTGCAGAGTTGAGGATGAATCTCGTAAATCTCAGGTCCCATAAAAATGGCTTCGTTTGGACATTCGGGTTCGCAGACATCACAGTTGATGCATTCGTCAGTAATTAATAGAGCCATATTTGATACGAATGTTTTTAATCAGCTCATTGTCTGATTCGAGTATATAAACTAGAGTTTTGAAGTTGGCCGTATGCTGGCCCAATTTTAATTCAGTGGACCTGTTTCCGAATCCGAGTTAAGCGCAATGAACGATCTGATTGATATGTACAATACTACGGTTTACCGTGGAAAATCTAAAATTTTAAACCGATTCAGCCTGCAGCTCCCGCTCAAGCGCAATATCGCGATTCTAGGGCCGAACGGCGCCGGTAAGACTACGCTTCTAAAAGTTCTCATGCGGGAACTCTATCCGGTTCGCTCGCCTGATTCATGGGTGCGCATTTTAGGCAAAGAAACCTGGAATGTTTGGGAACTGAGAAAGAATTTAGGATTCATTTCTCAAGATCTGCAAAACCGCTATTTTGGTTACGTGAAAGGCATTGAAGTCGTATTGTCTGGATTTCATTCCAGCGTTGGAATTTACAGCCACCAAGAATACGAGCCGGAGGCGATTGAACTGAGTCGACGGATTATGGCAGATCTTCAGATCGAATCATTGCAGGAAAATTTATTCAGCCACATGTCAACCGGTGAGCAAAGACGTTTTCTCTTGGCGCGTTCTCTGGTGAGTGAGCCTGCGACGCTAGTGTTGGATGAACCGACGAGCGGATTGGATTTAACAGCGACATTCCTGTATTTGCGACTCATGAGAAAACTGATGCGAGATGGGAAGCAAATTGTTCTCGTAACTCACCATATTCACGAAATCCCACCCGAAGTTGACTACATAGTATTGATCAAGAACGGGAAAATTGTCAATAGCGGGGACAAAAGTGACTTGTTTACGAATGAACAGCTGAGCGATTTGTACGGTACGAAAATGAAAGTGATTTCTGACAACGGATATTATCAAGTGATCCCTGATGAATGATGGACCGAACTGCAGCAAATGCCATCAATGTTTCAAACGCCACGAAACCAGCAATTCTGATATGGACTGACCCTGTCCAATGTTGTAATTTGAAGGTGCGCGGCTTGATGAGGCCATCGCATAAAAATCTGAAGAAATTAAAGTTTGGATGAGTTAAACACGCAGAAATCATCCAGCTAAATGAAGTGTGTGCTATGGTGATATTTTTGCTTCTGATCTAGCAGAAAAGAATCCTCGTCTTAAACGACATTTGAGGGCTGCCGTGATTCAGGCTTTTGAGTTCACTTATGAACTGTCCTTCAAGATGCTAAAACGTCATCTGGCATTGACATCTACCAATCCAAAAGCGGTCGACAGCATGATTTTCGACGAAGTCGTACGCGAAGCATTCAAACAATCTCTCGTACAGGCTGAAATTCCTGTCTGGAGGGATTTTCGTCGTAATAGAGGCACCACAAGTCATGCCTATAATGAAGAAAAAGCACAAGCAGTTTTAAATGGCGTACCAACCTTTCTCGTTGAAGCGCGTTATCTCTTGCAGCAGTTGCAAAAAAAGCACAATGCCCTTGACTGGTCTCATTGACATCCGTTCTGACCATCTGAGAATCGTGCAGGAAATCTTGCGTGCACATTTGCCAAGTGACGCAAAAGCATGGGTATTCAGCAGCCGCGCCGCTTGGGCAACAAGACATTCGTCTGATCTGGACTTGGCGATTGAAGGAAAAAAACCTTTTGGTTTCAATGTAATTCACGCATTGCACAATGATTTCGAGGATTCCAATCTTCCATACACGGTAGATGTCGTCGATATCAACCGAATCAGCAGCAGTTTCAAGCAGATTATTGAAGCACAAAAAACACCTTTGCCAATTCCAATAGACCCTGCATTTACGAAGCTTAGCCAGTAAAAACAATCGAATTGAAAAAATATAGCAGCAAAAACCTGAGCAAATTTCCGTAGGTGTCGACCAAGCAATCGATATCAGCGCTTAACAAAAAAATTCTAGATTTGCTTGAATTACATTTGCCGAATACTGCCGTCTGAGTTCATAGACCTCGTGCTGAATGGACAGTACAGGGACAATCAGACTTTACTCTGATTGTGTTTTCAACTTCAATACAGATGTAATCTGCTCAAGTTTCGGAGTAATCGTTACTTGGTAACATGAACGGCAACATCGGATGGGAAGCTGATGGACTTGGTGCGCCTTATGGAGTGCTCAATTGATTCATGCTGAAACACGCCCATTTTGAAAACTCGGTCCGCTGCCACGAAACAGTACCGGCAAGGAATACCTTATAATCTTGTCAATGTCAGTGGATTCGTTGTCAAGACGTCGACTCGCTCAGCATTCAAGCTCAAGCACCATTGTGTCTTGAGTATTTTTATTGATTCAATTTCAACTCGAAGATGTCCACAAAAACAGAGGCGGTAATCGTCGGAGCAGGCCCCTGCGGTTTGTTTCAAATATTTGAATTAGGGTTGCTTGGAATAAAGTGTCACATCGTCGATTCGCTTCCTAGAATTGGCGGACAGTGCTCGGTGCTGTATCCCGATAAGCCGATTTACGATATTCCGGGCTATCCGGTCGTGGGTGCGCAGCAATTGGTAGATGCGTTGGAAGAGCAGGCTTCTCCCTTCGAACCTGGATATGTGCTTGATGAGCAAGTTACCCAGGTATCGAAGCGAGGCGATGGTCGGTTTGATGTCAGAACATCGGGTGGAACTCAATTTGACGCAGGTTCAATTGTGATCGCAGGCGGTCTAGGCTCATTTGATCCGCGCCCTCTCCGCACGCGGGGAGCAGACGGTTATCGCGGCATAAATCTGCATTATCACGTGGATGATAAAGAAAAATTCAGAGACAGGAATGTTGCAGTATTGGGTGGCGGTGATTCAGCGCTGGATTGGGTTCTGGAACTGCATGGAATTGCCAGTCACATTACTTTGGTCCATCGCAGAGAAGCGTTTCGTGCCCAGCCCGTATCCGTGCAGCGAATGAAAGAGATCGCCGCCCGTCCAGATGGCAATCTGAAGTATCACATCGGACGAATCGAAAAAATCATTGAACAAGACGAAAAGTTGAAAGGAATACGGGTGGTTTCATTCGGACCTGACCCGACAGCAACCGACGTTGAATTTGATGAATTGCTTGTATTTTATGGGCTTTCACCCAATTTAGGCCCGATCGCCAAATGGGACCTGCAAGTCGACAGAAAGACGATAGAAGTGCGGACTAAAGACTGTCAGTCCAGTGTGCCAGGAATATTTGGAATCGGTGACATTGTTACCTACCCTGGCAAGAAAAAGCTAATTCTTTGCGGTTTTCATGAAGCTGCGATGGCTGCTTTTGGCGTACAGCATTATCTTTATCCAAAAATTAAGCAACGCGTTCAGTTCACTACGACCAGTCCAATCATGCACAAGCGGCTAAAAGTGGACGGGGCGCTGTAAATCTGAATGTATCATTGCTGAAAAACAACAGGAGCCGAGATCGAAAATGTCAAGAGCGCAAGTCCTTTATGAATTAGGTCCTGCTGACAATTTGCGGTGGGAGGAATGGCCGGTGCCACCGCCGGGGGCAGACGAAGTTCGTCTGCGCCACACCGTTATTGGCGTAAATTTTGCGGATACTTATCATCGAGGCGGCATTCCTCATCCTTGGCCGGTTCCGCCCCGCCCTGTTGTCATCGGTTTTGAAGCAGTTGGAATCGTTGAAGAAATCGGCGCTGACGTAACTGAGCTCAAGGTCGGTGAGCGCGCTGCCTATGGGATACCTCCGTTGGGCAGCTATTCTGAAGTTCGAAACTACCCTGCCAGTCAGCTGGTTCCAGTGCCCGATGATCTAGAAGATCGAGAAGTCGCAGCTTTGCTTCTCAAAGGCATGACCGCTCATTATCTGCTGCATCGAACGTATGCCGTACGGCCTGGAGACACCATCGTTGTTCACGCCGCTGCCGGCGCGATGGGACATCTGCTTTGTCAGTGGGGAAATGCGCTCGGCGCGACCGTAGTGGGAACGGTGAGCACTGAACAGAAAGCGGACATTGCAAGCGTCTTCGGCTGTCATCATCCCGTGGTTCGATCAAAGGAAGATTTTGTGAAAAAAGCGTACGAAGTCTCGGACGGCGAAGGCGCAGCCGTCGTATACGAATCTATTGGAAAGGACACCCTGCAGAGCTCTCTCGACAGTCTGCGACCGATGGGAGTCTGTGCCGCCTATGGGCATGTTTCAGGTCCACCCGACCCAATTGACATCATTTCGGATCTTGGACGCAGAGGCTCGTTGTTCATTACTCGTCCTGCAATCATGCACTATGTGGAAAAACGCTCCGATTTGGAGAGCACGGCAGCAGGGCTGTTCGAAGCTGTCCGCAATGGCGTACTGAAAGCGAACATCAATTATGAGTACGAACTCAAAGATGCTGCTCTCGCCCACAAGAACATTGAAAGCGGAACAACCACCGGTGCTACAGTTCTGATTCCCTGAGTGGCTTATCCACGATTCAGCTGATCCGGCCGAAGCTCAAGCAGTGTCGGACAGTTCCGCTTGAAAGCAGCTATCAGCGCTTTCTCAAGACGTTCCAAGTCGCCAATACTTTCTGCTTCACAGCCAAACCCTTTGGCCAGAGTTAGAAAATCAGGCATTTGAAGGTCAACGCCCACCAAGGGAACCTTGCTTTCTGCGAAAGATTTTCGGATTTCACCATAACCGCCGTTGTTCCACAGCAGAATCACGATGGGCAGCTGGCACTCAGCCGCTGTTGCCAGTTCCTGAATCGTAAACAGGAAGCCGCCGTCCCCTGCGACGCAGACAACAGGGCTTTCAGGTCTGCCTAGTTTTGCACCAATTGCAGCAGGCAGGGCATAACCAAGAGTGCCGTAACCCGTAGTCGAAGTCAGATAGGTTCGAGGCTGCAGCGCTGGATAATAGTAATTTCCGCTATAAACCAGCTGCGTTGAGTCAGCGACCACGATTCCATCCTCCGGGAGTGCATTTCTCAAAACGTCCCATACCGCAGTATGCTCATCCGTATACGAATACCAATGCGCTGTGCATTCGGTCAGAATTTGCTTAACCGCGTTTGAGCTCTGACGATTGGCTTTCATCACAGAACGAGCCAATACGCGAATTCTTGAGCTGATTTCGTCAAGTGCATGGCGAGCATCGCCAACCATGGCATGCGCAGGCATGGCATTCTGGTACAGCTGACGCGGGTCGACATCGATGCGAATGAGGGTGCCGTTGAACCGAATGTCTCCACCTCTGTGCCAAATGTCAGTCTCCGACAAATGCGTGCCAACCGCAAGAACAGCATCACAATCGGCGATAAAGTCCAAAACAGGCGGATGAAGTAAATTTGCGCCCAGACTCAGCGGATGGGATTCCGGGATGATTCCTTTGCCCGCAAACGTCGTTACAGCAGGCGCCTGAATCAATTCAGCAAGTGATCGGACTTCCGCCGCCGCGTTCCTGCAGCCTCCTCCGACAATGATGGCCGGATTCTGGGATTTCTGCAGACATTCAGCCGCCGCCTGCAGAGTGCTTGAGGGTGCGTGCGAACTGCTGACCCGGCAGGCGGGTTGGTCTGACCAGGTCACCGATTGACCCAATAAATCTATCGGAATCTCGATGTGAACAGGCTGGGGCCGCATGGAGTCAAATACAGCAAACGCTCTCGCAACCACTTCGGGAATCGAATCGACATCCAAGATGGTTTGACTGAACGCCGTAAAGTGCTCTGTCAGCCGCTGCTGATGCGGCACTTCGTGCAAATCGCCTTGTCCCAAATTCAAGCTTTGAGTCTTATTGACACTTGAAATGGCCAGCACCGGAATGGAATCAGAATAAGATTGCGCGAGGGGCGTAGCAGCGTTCGTTACACCGGGTCCGGTGATCAGGCAGCATACTCCGACCTTTCCAGTCGCACGGGCGTAGCCATCTGCCATAAATCCGGCCGATTGTTCATGTCGAGGCGTGACATGCTGAATTCCCGCTTCCGCGATTCCTCGATACAGCTCGACTGTGTGTACGCCAGGAATTCCGAAAACAAACTCGGTTTCGTAATTCCTGAGCAGTTTCATAAGTGCGACGCCGCACTGGTTGTTCAAGTTGCTCATGTGCCCTAGGATTTGCCTTGCTCCGTCGCAGGAGTCGAAACCTGCTTGGGTGATCTTTTGATCAATGTCAATAAGGTCAGCAATGATATAACTCCGGCTCCCCAGAATATGGAGTACGGATCACCGAGGTCCAAGAGGAACCCAAAAAGAGGCGGGCCAATAATTCCTCCAGCATTAAACCCTGTTGTCACTGTGCCAAATACTTTGCCCATATCTCTTGCGGGCGCCAGCGAGGAAATGATCATATCCCTTGAAGGCGCGATAAAACCGTAAAAAAATCCAGCAATCGTCATCGGAATAGACAAGACCAGCAGCGTCATCGGTACAAAGGTAATAAAAAACATGCAGGCGGCAACCGCCAGGAAGCAGACAGCAACAACAGTTTCATGTCGTTTCCATCGATGTGCGACAAATCCAGCACAAAGAATCCCAGCTGCATCTGCAGCAAGAAATACCCATATTACGATTCCGGCCTGCGCCAAAGTCGAGTCAAAAATTTCCGTGAAAGCCGAAACTGAAAAATCATACAGTCCAGTACTGGACATCGCAAACCCACAGAAAAACAGCCAGCCAAGAAGTACAGGCGCACTCAGAAGCAAGCGTAAGCTGCTCTGCCTTTTTCCCAAATGAGTTTCTGTTTCGTCGTGTACTGGAATTTCCAGTTTTCGAAACTCGAAGATTAAAATGGTGGCGATCGCACCACCGAAGATTCCACAGATCAGCAGCGCGTGATTCCATGGAATTCCCGCACTGATCAGCAGGATCACAACGGGTGCCAAAACTGAACCAGACTGACCGCAAAAGGTGTGAATCGAAAAAGCTTTGCCTAATTTTTCTCTTCGTACCGTACGAGTCAAAATTGAGTAATCGCACGGGTGGTACACCGCATTCGCGAAACCCGCGAGAGACATGAGCACCAGGTAACCCGTGTAATTTTGAAACACTCCGAACAGCGCGAGCACAACAGATTCTAATGCGACACCTGCAATCAGAACCGAACGGGCACCGTAGCGATCAACGAAAAATCCAATTGGAGTCTGAAACAAAAAGGTGGTGGCGCTGAACACCGCGTAACCAATGCCCAGTTCTGTGTATCCGATGCCGTAGATGTCGTGCAGAATCGGAAACATCAAGGGCAGCACCAGGAAGAAAAAATGAGAATAGAAGTGAGCGACGCCCACGACACCAACGACTTTCCTTTCAAATGGATTCATATGCTGTTTGGTGCTCAAGAGTTAAAACGCGCTCGCTTATCTGACGTGGAGTTCAATGATGTCCAGATCTTCGAGGACATGGTCAGGACCGACCTGTTGACCATCATAAACCCTTTTCCCCCAAATTCTTGCAAATTGAAACTGGTCTGCGATTGTCTTGTGCACCTGACGTGCGACATCAAAAACGGTTCCCCCATGCGTCAGCGTGAATGGTCGATCCGTATCAGCGGGTTTACCGGGAACTTTGGTATAGACCCGAACAATATTCATAAGCTGAAAGACCAAGCAGGCAAAGCGATCCAAGTTAAATCCTGTAGTTGCGGATACTGCTGCAGATGGAAATTGCTGGCTGAGTAATTCATCGAGGGCATCCAGCTCCTCGATACCGTTTGTGAGGTCAATTTTGTTAGCTACCAACAGCGTTGGAAGATCAATGCGAAACGGGTCGGACTCTTCGCTGTTCCAGTCCGATTGAATGTCGGCATGCGGTTGAAAATCATTCGTTAAGAATATCTTCCTTTGCCCGAGCTGCTCATTGATGTGCTGGATGTGATCGATGCAGGCCGGGTCTGAAATGTCAATGATCAGCAATGCGGCATTGGCTGGCTGCAGTGCGTTGACCAGCCAGGGTTCGAAGTAATCAATTGAAATGGGAGGCAAATCCACCAATTGAAAATAGATGTCTTCGAACGGCATCATTCCAGGCAGCGGCTGACGGGTCGTAAATGGATACATGCCGACTTCCGAGCGAGCTCCGGTCAGAGCGCGATGAAGTTCCGATTTTCCTGAATTCGGCGGTCCGATCATTGCTATCTGCGCAGCGCCTTCCCGTCGAATTGAATGGACCGGTCCAGTTCGGGTTCCACCTTTTTTCGGACCCGCCAATTCGTCCTTTAGCATCTTCATGCGCGTTTTGATATCGCGCTGCAGATGTTCCGTACCTTTGTGCTTGGGTATTGTCCGCAGCATTTCCTTCAGGCATTGCAGGCGCTCTGCTGGTTCGCGTGCATCGCGAAACGCTTGTTCGGCTTTTTTATACTCGGCGGTGACGTTGGTTGGCATCGGACGGACGAAATATGAAATTTTGTGAAAGCTATAATACTTCGAGACGCGTTCTCTCGGTGATGATGTCGAGACTAGGAATGCGAATTATGATGGTTCAGATGACAAATGACCAGCTTAACGATTAACAAAGGTCGTGGAGTAACATCAAGGGCGCCGTGGCTGGAGCGTAGCAAAGGAATACAATCAGGTCTCGGTGAAGGTCGCTGAATACGTCCTGCATGGTTTCATTGAGAATTATGTGACAGGGAGTTGCCAGGTTTTGGGTTCAAATCCACATCGCGCCGTTTGAAACATCCACTTGTGTTTCGGATTGATGCAAAAATGTTTCATCTTCACCAAGCATTCGCGCTTCCATCTTAGGATCTGCCGCAGTATGCTCAACGAGCTATTGATCATGGCCGATCATGAACTGCTGCACGACGATGTAGTTTACAGCAGAGCTAATCGGGAGTCGCTCAGTCTGCAGTTGCCCAACCGCGTCACGTTGAAATAACGATGGATTCGCTTCAATCACATCAGCAAGTGATCTGACCTGCAATGCTGTGTGAGACAGATGAATCAATAGCTTCTCTACATTGTAACCCTAAATTCTGGTTTGCTCATCCGTAGCACGTCAAAGGCGAGACGAATCGCACTAGACAGGCAATGGCAGCAGCTGCCAGATTTTATTGAACTTCGACTCGCATTTGCTGAGCGCGCTGTTGACGTTCGCTTCGCTGTGCGAACTGCTCATTGAAGCAGTTGTGAACCTCGCTGTTTTGGAGGTTTGTGCGAAAAAACACATCGCTCATGGGATCATTTTCAATTGAAGCCGCCTGCAAAAATTCGTTAATCCGCGTTAGATTCCGTCGCCACCGGTCGCGTCCGTGGAGAAAATATCCAAAATGCTTGCCATCGTCAGTCGTTTGGGTTACACTGTTTGTTGGCGGGGTTTCTCCCTTGCATGCGGCTATGCAGGTCAGCAGATCTGCGACTGCCGTTTTTAAAACTGCAGGGCCGTCTTTGAAGCGCCGCTGTCTCACACCGCCGAGCGCCGCTTTGATGTGATGGGTCTGATGTGCTGAATCGGGCTGCTCGGTTTCTTTGATCACTCTGATTCAAGGAGGATTTGTGCCTGCTGCCGAGTTTGATTATGATTCAGCGTTGAAACGCGTTTTCTCCCATCCAAAAATGATCCGCGAAGCGGTGCGGTATCTGTCACCGCAGCTGGATGACGTCGCCATGGAAGACCTGCAGCTGACGTCCACAGAACAGGTGAGCAAAAACCTGAAAAAGCGCTACCAGGATCTAGTGTGGAAGGCGCGCCGCGCCGAGGCCGGCATTGCCGTCTACCTAGCCTTGGAGTTTCAGTCGAAAGTGGAGAGGTTCATGCCTTTGCGGATGAACACCTACTGTTCTTTGCTGTCGGAGCAGCTGGTTCGGCAGAAGCGTTTGGACCCCGATGGTAGGCTGCCGTCGGTCATTCCCCTCGTCATTTATAATGGCTCCCGACGGTGGAAGGCGCCGCTGGATCTGGGCGACCTGTACTCGGTCAGGGGTTCGACAAAGGCTGGCTATAATGCTGAATGCGAATTCATTCTCATGGATCTTTCAGCGTACAGGGAACGCGCGCTGACGCATTTAGAGCATCCGCTGGGCCTGTTGATTTGCTTGGAATGCGCAGAAACCGAGGCGGAGTGGCTGCAGGTTGTTGATGAATATGAACAATGGTATTGGAAATCGGGCGACGATGAACTGAAAGAAGACTTGGCGAAGTGGCTGAAAGCGTCGATTGATGATTCGTTGCGAGAAAAGACAGAAGGAGTAGAAGATATGGGGATGCTGGCCGAGAATTTCAAAAAATGGGCCGCTAATCACCGGGCTCAAGGCATTGAGGAAGGTCGGGTTCAAGGTGTTGAGGAAGGTCGGGTTCAAGGTTTGGAAATAGGCAAACGCGATCTGTTGTTCCGGCTGATCGAGTCCAAATATGGGCCGGCGGTGCTCGGACAGTTGAACGAAACCTTGATGCGACTTACGACGACCGAAGCGCTGGACCGGTTTGGAGACTGGATCATTCAGTGTGAAACTGCTGAGGAACTGTTCGAGCGCATTCGCTTAAGTGCCAACGGAATCACTGGATAGACATATCCAAGGCAGCGTATTCTGTTAATTTGCCGTTGCCACAGTGCGGCCGGCATGTGTCTGTTGTCTAGTTCGTCAAGACCAATTGGAAACCTCATCAGCGAATGCGTGATGTGCGGCGACAGTCAGAAGACTGCTGAGCGATTCAGACCAGACAGGTGATGGACGCTGTGGATTCTGGCATTTTCGAGATTCATGATTCTGGCACAGGAAAGTTCGTTGCGAGAAAAGACAGAAGGAGTAGAAGATATGGGGATGCTGGCCGAGAATTTCAAAAAATGGGCCGCTAATTACCGGGCTCAAGGCATTGAGGAAGGTCGGGTTCAAGGTGTTGAGGAAGGTCGGGTTCAAGGTGTTGAGGAAGGTCGGGTTCAAGGTGTTGAGGAAGGTCGAGTTCAAGGTTTGGAAATAGGCAAGCGCGATCTGTTGTTCCGGCTGATCGAGTCCAAATATGGGCCGGCGGTGCGCGGACAGTTGAACGAAACCTTGATGCGACTTACGACGACCAAAGCGCTGGACCGGTTTGGAGACTGGATCATTCAGTGTGAAACTGCTGAGGAACTGTTCGAACGCATTCGCTTAAGTGCCAACGGAATCACTGGATAGACATATCCAAGGCAGCGTATTCTGTTAATTTGCGGCTGCGACATTGTAGCCGGTCGGTGTCTGTTGTCTTGTTTGTCCAAGACAGATTGGAAACCTCATCAGCAAAAGCGGGATGCCTAGTGTCACTCAGAAGAGTGCTGAGCGATTCGGTCCAGGCAATTGATGGACTGTTGATTCTGCCATTTTCGAGGTTCATGAATCTGAAACAGAGAAGTGTTCCGTGGTCAATGAGAACGTGAAACTAGCTGCTGCATCGCTGGCCGCTGCATTCCAGAATCTTCGGATTGCTTCAGATCTGGGCAGTGCGGCAGGAAAGGCAGAAACTGTTTTTCGCTGTGCTCGTCCATACCCGTAAAGAACCGCACTTGTCGGCCAGCTGGCAGCATTGACGTCCTCGACTTAACGGCCGCGAGCCCGGCCGCTTCAGGTAAAATCACGGTCAGTTCCAACACTCTTAACTTCGCGGTCGCTGCCAGCGAAAAAGCAGACTCTTTTCAGTTTCGCCCATTTGCAATCAGTAACTTCTTTTGAACGGTTGTTCCAAAGGAGCTCACTCTCGCTGCGATGGAAAAGAAAATTTTTCGATGGATCAAATAAGAGTATAGAATTGCAGGGTGCCAACATCGGGAATTGAAGCTTCGGTGCAATGCCTTCAAAGGGAAATTGGATATTGGAACAGGTTTCCAGGTCTGCGAGATTTAGGCCCTGTTGACACTGTCTCGGTCAATCAAAGGCGTCACCTGAAGATTGATGGTGATGGTTTACATTGGATTTGAGAAACAAAAACAAGTCAGATAAAAACAATTAAATTCAGTACACATGCAACAAAACGTCAACCTCAATCCCCAATGTCAGAGTTGCTGTGTCGAATCTGAAATTATATGGATACTAAAATATTTTTGATTACAGGTGCATCAAGCGGCATTGGTGCTGCAGTTGCAAAAGAAGCGGTAAAACGCGGGTTTCGAGTTGGTTTGGCATCGCGTAGAATTGAAAAGTTAGAACGGCTTTCCCGACAGCTGGGTGGTCCTGAAACGGCTTTGCCCGTCAAGTGTGATGTCTCGCAATGGACTGATCAGCAGGAGATGGTTGGCCGTTGCATTGATCAATTTGGACGTATTGACGTGATTTTGGCCAATGCGGGCGTATATTTCCCCTCCCAGGGTGGATTTACACAAGGCAATCCCGAAAAGTGGAGGGAAATGACCTTGACGAATGTTTATGGTGCAGCGCTTACTGCACGAGCCGGTTTAGCCGCTCTTAGAAAAAGCAGGGGACATCTACTGTTTTTAGGTTCTGCTGCAGGTCGCAGACCCATCGCAGGTTCCTTCTACGGTGCGACAAAATGGGCTGTGACCGGAATGGCGCGCAACATTCGAGCAGAACTTCACGGCACTGGAGCTCGCGTTACCGTAATCGAACCGGGAGTCACCAACACCGAATTGTTTCCGAAGCGCCGGCCGAACGCAATGGAAGTGGAAGATGTTGCCGGTGCCATTTTATTTGCAGCTGAACAGCATCCAAGAGTCGAAATGCACGAAATATTGATGTACCCATCAATCATGCAAGACTGACTCAATTTTTCTTCTTTTGTGAGTGACCATAGAAACAGATTCGATCGATTTTCGGCATGTTCTGCCGATGCTTGAACTCTGACTGGCATAGTAAAATATGACAATTAAACTGAATTGAGTTCTTTACCCCTTATTGCTAGGGTTGAGTTGAAAAAGGAGAAGTTATGGCAGAATGTCCTGTTTGTGCAAATGACATTGAGTTTGAATCAGACACAATTGTTGGTGAGATTTTGGAATGCTCCGACTGCGGTTCAGAGTTGGAAGTCATGAATTTTAGTCCCGATGTGGTTGAAGTGGCACCTGAACCCGAAGAAGACTGGGGTGAATGAAGACTGAGCATTTCATCGGCCGAGGTCCGTCTTAGTGAAAATTGGATTTTTGCACTCGCTGCTGAGAGTTGAGGAAAAACTCCTTGTAAAAGAGTGTCGGAATCGAAAAGGTCTGGAACTTGTCATGCTGGATGACCGAAAGCTCGTATTCCAAACGAATCAGCGATGGGACGTAGACCTGGTCTTCGTGAGATGCCTGAATCATTCTCGAGCTCTTTACAGTCTGCGATTTTTGGAAAATGCCAAAATCCGCTGTGTCAATTCACTGATTACAACTGAAACCTGCGGCGACAAAATTTCAACATCCATTGCCTTGAGTCGCTGCTCGATTCCCCAGCCTGCATTTCGCGTAGCGTACAGCGAACGGACCGCACTTGCCGCCATTGAAGATTTGGGTTACCCAGCCGTACTCAAACCCGTTGTCGGATCATGGGGAAGACTGCTCGCAAAAGTTAATGACCGAGAAGCCGCAGAAGCAGTTCTTGAGCACAAAAAAACCTTGGGCTCTTATCAGCATTCGATTTTCTATATACAGCAATATGTGGAAAATCAAGGCTGCGATATTCGTTCATTCGTCATCGGAAACACCTGCATTGCGGCGATTTATCGTCATTCCGCTCATTGGATTACGAATACTGCGCGCGGGGCGACTGCGAGCAACTGCCGAGTTACAGATGAAATAGCGGATATTTCGGTTGCAGCTGCTAAAGCAGTCGGAGGAGGTATGGTTGCGGTCGACCTGTTCGAAACCAAACATGGGCTTGTGGTGAATGAAGTTAACGATTCAATGGAATTTCGAAACAGTATTGCACCCACCGGCGTCAATATTCCCGCAAAGATTGTCGATTATCTACTGGCTGAAGCCGCGTAATTGGAAACCCATGATTCGAGCTTCGATAGCAGGCGCATCTGGTTATGCAGGCGGAGAGATGCTCCGCTTGTTGAGCCGTCATTCTGAAGTGGAATTGTTTCAGGCTTCCTCACGCAGTAAAGCGGGCAGGTATGTTCACTCGGTCAACCCAAATCTTCGCAAAATCCTCAGCCTGAAATTCTGTTCTCCGGAACAGTTGAAGCCGTGTGACGTTTTGTTTTTGTGCCTGCCGCATGGTGAGTCAATGAACTCAATCGAGCGGTATTTGGAAATTGCGCCGAACATTATTGATCTGAGTGCAGATTTTCGGTTGAACCAATCGTCGGATTACGTGACCTGGTATGGGCAGACACATTCACAGGCGCAGCGACTTGACCAGTTCGTCTACGGCATACCTGAAATTCATCGAAATCGGATTGCAGATGCCAATTACGTCGCCGCTGCCGGCTGCAATGCAACTTCGGTAATACTCGGAGTATTGCCCATCGTGCAGGAATATTGTGTTGATTCCATTGTTGCGGAAGTAAAGGTTGGTTCGAGTGAGGGAGGGCGCAGTTTCAGCGAAGGCAGTCATCACCCTGTCCGCAGCAGTGCCGTACGTTCCTATCGTCCGGTCGGACATCGACATGTAGCTGAAATGAAACAGGAACTTGGCATTGAAAAAATCTATTTTTCGGCGACCTCTATTGGCATGGTTCGTGGCATTGTGGCTACCTGCCATGTATTCCTGGAACATGAAAACGTATCCGAAATCGAGTTGTGGAAAATCTATCGACGGAGCTACCAAAAAGAACCATTCGTTCGGATCGTAAAAGACAGAACTGGTTTTCATCGACTGCCGGAGCCCAAACACCTTGCCGGCACAAATTTCTGTGACGTAGGATTTGTCAGCGACCCCGATGGTGAGCGGATTGTCGTCGTCAGCGCTTTGGATAATTTGATGAAAGGAGCTGCAGGGCAGGCTGTCCAAATTATGAACATCATGCTGGGGGTCCCCGAGTCTGCTGGTTTGGAGTTTACCGGACTTTTTCCAGTGTAATCGGTATCAATTTCAATGTGTAGACTGCTCTGTGTTCGATCTCCTCGCGTGCTTGACGCGCAATACCATCTGTCCAAGTTTGCACGCACCGCACAGATCAGCCCAGAGGACCAGAGTCACGGCTGGGGCTGTGCGTGGAAGGTGCTCAATCAGTGGAATTTTTATCACAGCCTGAAGCCGGTGTGGGAGGACAGCTATGAACATGTGCCTCAAACGACTTTTCTTTTGGCGCATGCTCGAAGTGCATATCGCAATGAAGGCATTGAAATAAAGAACAATATGCCATTTTCCGATGGTTCGAAAGTTTTCATATTCAATGGAGAATTGCAAGGTGTAAGAATACGCGAGAAAGGTCGCATCGGCGCTGAAAAAGTATTCAATTTCGTAAAACGCTATGATGATGGCGATACATTGAATGCGATTCGCACCGGAGTCAGAATACTAAGGCAGAAGTCGAATTACGTGCGAGCGATGAATTTCATCATTGCTGAGCAAGACCGCGCCTGGCTTAATTCAGAGTACAGCGAAAATTCGGATTATTTTCAAATGCACGAAAAATTCGCGGGAGACGTACATGCGGTCAGTTCTTCCCCATATGAGGGCGAAAGCGATTGGATAGGGATTTCAAATCATGTCGCTAGAGAAATAATTCACCATGTCTGAGCGACCGATCATCATCAAAGTTGGGGGTGGGGCCAGCATCAACGCGGAAGGAATCATCAAGGACCTGGCAGGCGCATGCGGCCAGTTCATCATCGTCTTGGGAGCAAATGCTGTTCGAAATGATCTTGCCATCCGGTTGAATTCCCCGGTTCAGACCATCAGGTCCGCATCTGGATACGACAGTGTTTATTCTGATGAAACCGCGTTGGAAATCATTATGATGACCTACGCAGGACTCGCTCGAAACAGGTTCGTCGAGTGCTGCCAGAAAAATGGCATAAATGCAATCGGGCTGAGTGGGCTGGACGGTGGCTTGATTCGAGGCCGGCGAAACAGCGCCATTCGGGCTCGCGAAAACGGTAAGCTTGTGGTTAAGCGGGACCTTTCGGGAAAGCCTACTGAGATCAACGCGAAACTATTGACACATCTCCTTCGCAGTGGCTATACACCGGTTTTAAGCATACCTATTACGGATGAAAATGGTTACGCGATCAATGCAGACAACGATAACATTGTTGCGGCAATACACCGTGAAATCGGATCGAAAAGAATATACCAGTTCATTGAAGCGCCGGGACTGCTGACGGACATCGATGATCCCAGCAGCCTGATCAGAACGCTTAATCACCCAGAACTTAAAGCTCAGCAAGCAGTTGTGAAGGGAAGGATGAGACGCAAATTGCTTGCTCTCAGTCAGTTGTTTGAACTTGGTCCTGCGGACATCGTGATTGCAGACGGTCGCGTAGAGACTCCCTATCTCGATGCTGAAGCGGGAAAAGGAACCATCATCAGTTAAGGAAAGAAGATCAGACATGAATTATTCAAAAATGGAAGAGCAGTATGGCATTGGAGTTTACCCGAGCCGCGAAATTACATTGGTCTCAGGATCTGACGCGACCGTTTGGGACGACAGAGGACAAGAATACATTGACTGTACAGCCGGGATCGGAGTGGCGTCGGTAGGACACTGCAACTTAGATGTTGTCGACGCAATCCAACGCCAGGCAGCTCGAATGATAACCTGCGCTGGAATTTTTGCCAATGACGTGCGAGCCCGCTGCATGGAAACATTGGCATCGATTTCCCCGCCGGGTCTGAACCGCGTGTTTTTATGCAATTCTGGGGCGGAAAGCATTGAAGCGGCGATCAAGCTTGCGCGGCAGTCGACTGAACGTCATAAGATCGCAAGTGCTTATCGTGGATTTCATGGCCGCACTTTCGGCGCGCTCAGTGCAACACATCAAAAGTCTTATCAAGAACCGTTCCAGCCTTTGGTGCCCGGATTCGAAGGTTTTTCTTTCAACAGCATCGAATCACTGGACAAAGTGCTGGACGACAGTACTGCAGCCCTGATCTTAGAACTCGTACAAGGTGAAGGCGGAGTTCGTCCGGCGCGTCAGGAGTTTGCGTCCGCGGCGGCTGAAATGTGTCGCGAACGTGGCGTACTGCTGGTGATCGACGAAATTCAAACAGGATTCTGTCGTACCGGAACGATGTTTGCGAGTGAACAGTATGACGTCGTTCCAGATATTCTGTGCCTTGCAAAAGCGATGGCCGGCGGATTTCCAATGGGCGCGACGATCGTAAACGAGAAAATTCAGTCCAAGATCGGTTCTCACGGCAGTACTTTTGGAGGAAATCCAATGGCCTGTGCCGCATCCGTGGCGACGATTGAATATATTCAAAGAGAGGAACTGGCAACGCGGGCAGCTGAATTGGGAAATGCCTTTGCTGAACAGCTGAGGCGGCGCGACGTTCCCTTGATTCGAGACATTCGGCAGCTGGGCCTGATGATCGGAATCGAGCTGCGAGTGAGATCGACGCCGTATCTGAAGCAGCTTCAGGAAAGACAGATTCTGGCATTGCCTGCAGGATCTACCGTGATTCGACTTCTGCCGCCTTTGGTGATCACCCAGAGTCAGATGAGCCAAGTGCTGAACGAACTGGTTTCGATTCTTACCGCCGAAGGTCAATGAGCCCTAACGCGGACCGAAGGAATTCTTTTGACGATTTCAGCAGCGGCAGATGACCTTCAGCTACTATAAATAGTGGAGATATGAGCTCAGTTACCGACATCGCGGAAAATACAGTTGATGTTTTGTTTCGGCTGATCCCGCGAACGAGAATAAATTCGAGTGAATGGCAGTCTTGCCGACTGATCGCACATCGAGGCTGCCATGATTCGGGGCGAACGACATATGAGAACACTATGGCTGCTTTTGATGCCGCCTGCGACCTGAACTGCTGGGGCATTGAACTTGATGTACAGTGGACGCGCGACGGAATTCCAGTCGTCATTCACGATCCAGACACCGGCCGACTTCCAGGCACCTCACCTGTTGAAATTAAACAGACCGATTTTTTGGAATTGAGGCGGTTTTGTCCTTTAGTGCCTCGACTTGATGAAGTTGTAGGCAGTTATGGCGGCAGAACCCATCTGATGGTGGAGCTGAAAGCTGAAACGATGAATTCCAATTCGACGAAAGCGCTTGCAGCCTGCCTGTCCAGCCTGGAAAGTGTGGAGGATTACCATCTGATGTCGTTGAATGCAGAATCTTTACGCTCTGTGCGCGGATGGCCCGAAGAAGCCAAGCTGCTGATTGCAACGACCAATACAAATTCAATGTACGCAGAGTTCAAAAAAGGAGGATTCGGTGGATTCACTGGGCATTTTTTGTTATTGAATCGTAAAATTCGCAGTGAACTGGCCGAGCAGAACATTCCATGGGGGACAGGATTTGTCAACTCGGTCAATTTATTGGCAAGAGAAATTCGTTCAGGTACGCGGTGGATGTTTTCTGATGCGGCGGACCTGCTCGTTCGAAGCATGCAACAGCAAATGCTCACGCGCGGAAGTTGATTTTTACATATAGGGCTTTTCCATGAGAATTGGATTCATTGGATTAGGGAACGTGGGTGGCAAGCTCGCAGGCAGTCTTCAGAAACAAGACTTTGAGCTCACCGTACGGGACCTGGACAAGACTTTGGCGGAACCTTTCATCAACGGCGGTGCCGCTTGGGCTGATTCATCAAAGGAATTGGCTCGCAGCGCTGACATGGTGATCACCTGTCTGCCTAGTCCAGCGGCTTGTCGGGAAGTGATGGAAGCGGCAGATGGCGTTTTAGCTGGATTGCGCACAGGCAGCATATGGGCTGAAATGAGCACTACGGATGAAACCGAAGTCAAGCGACTGGGGGAATTGGTTTTAAAAAAGGGTGCGGAACCGATCGATTGTCCGGTTTCAGGTGGATGTCACCGTGCGGCGACTGGAAATATTTCAATTTTCGCGGGTTGCGAACGAAGCACTTTTGACAGAGCATTTCCCGTACTCCAGGCGATGGGACGACGCATTTTACATACAGGTCCGCTCGGCAGCGCCTCAGTGCTGAAAGTTCTCACCAATTATTTGGCTACAGCGAATCTGGTAACGCTGTGCGAAGCTCTCGTCACCTCAAGAAAAGCGGGACTCGACTTAAACACAACCTATGAAGCAATACGGATTTCGTCTGGGAACTCTTTTGTTCACGAAACGGAAAGTCAGGTCATTCTCAATGGCAGTCGAAACATTAACTTCACCATGGATCTTGTGATCAAGGACATCTGCCTGTTTCAGGACGTTGCAGACCGTGCGGAGGTTCCATTGGAAATTAACCCGATCCTGATCAAAATATTTCAGGAAGGATTGGCTCAATATGGAGCTCGGGAATGGTCACCTAACATCATAAAAAGACTGGAAGAACGATGCAATACTTCCATTCTGGCCGATGGTTTTCCTGCGGAATTGGTTGATGAAGAGGAAGAAGTGCCAGGCTACGAAGTATTGCCGAAACTCACTTAAGGTGGTTGGCGGATGCAGGTTTCCAATGTAATTCACGCAGTCGATCTTCACGCATGCGGTGAGCATGGGCGAGTGATCGTCGGTGGAATTCTGGATGTTCCAGGCAGTTCGATGTTCGAAAAAATGCGCTATTTGGAACAGAACATGGATGGTTTGCGAAAATGCATGCTTCGCGAGCCGAGGGGTTATCCAGCGGCGAACTGCAATTTGATTCTCCCGCCTACGCTTCCCGAAGCGGACGCGGGTTTTGTGATCATGGAACAGGTCGAATATCCACCGATGTCTGGAACGAACACGATCTGCGTCGTGACCGCACTCATCGAAACGGGTATGGTAGAGTGCCAGGAACCCGTAACGCATCTGGTTTTGGAAAGTCCTGCGGGCTTGATCGAAGTGGATGCAGATGTCGAAAACGGGCGGGTGACTGGCGTACAATTCCTAAATGTCCCTGCATTTGCCGTCCATCTCGATCAGACGGTTCACGTTCCTACAATCGGACAAGTTTCAGTCGACGTTGCCTGGGGAGGAATGTTCTACGTGATTGCGGAAGCAGAATCCTTGGGATTGAAGCTGGAACCGGGTCAGGCCGGTAAAATAGCAAGGGCGGGCGAGATGCTGAAAGCGGCTGCAAAGGAGCAGTTGGAATGTGTCCATCCCGAGAATCCAGAAGTTTCCGGCGTGACCATTGGAGTCATTTCCGGACCGCCCGATCACCCGCAGGCAACATTGAAAAACGCAGCGGTCGTATCGACTGGCACACTGGACTGGGACCGAGAAGAAACTTGGACAGCCGCCTTGGACCGTTCTCCATGCGGTACCGGAACCTGTGCGAAAATGTCTGTGCTGCATGCAAAAGGTCAACTTTCATTACACGAAGAATTTCATCATGAAGGCATCCTCGGCACAATTTTTACGGGTACGCTGATTGACACCTGTAAAGTAGGACCGTACGACGCCGTAATTCCAACGATCAAAGGACAGGCATGGATCACCTCGAATTCTCATTACGTCGTGACTCCGGGTGACCCGTTCCCAGAAGGATTTACAATGGGAGACATTTGGGGAGGCTCAATCTAGAATGACTCATCAATCACCGCTAAACCGATGACTACACACAAACCCATCAATAAACTTTTGGTCGCAAATCGAAGTGAGATTGCGATCCGCGTATTTCGTGCTGCGAGCGAACTTGGAATCCGAACAGTTGGTGTCTATGCCGAACAGGATAAGTTTTCTCTGCATCGGTTCAAAGCCGACGAAAGTTACCAAATCGGCGCTGGATTAGGCCCAATTCAGGCCTATGGCGCCATCAATGATATTTTGAATATTGCCGTATCGCGAAATGTTGATGCGATTCACCCAGGTTATGGGTTTCTTTCGGAACGGCCTGATTTTGCTGAAGCCTGCCTTGACAAGGGAATTCGCTTTGTCGGGCCGACACCTGACATCATGCGTCGTCTCGGCAACAAAGTCAGCGCGCGGGAAGAGGCGGAAAAAGCGAATGTCCCTATATTGTCCGCTTCATCTTCGTTGCCGGACGATCCTGCAGAGGTGCAGAAAATTGCATCGAACATTGGTTATCCGCTGATGCTGAAAGCGTCCTGGGGCGGCGGCGGAAGAGGCATGCGAGTGATTGAAGATGCAAGTCAGCTGCATGAATCGGTTGAAATCGGTCGTCGAGAGACTCTGGCGGCCTTTGGCAATTCTGAGGTTTATCTGGAAAAACTGGTACGCCGTGCGCGGCACGTCGAAGTTCAGCTGCTTGGCGACCTGCATGGAAACATCATTCATCTTTATGAACGAGACTGCTCCATTCAGCGTCGCAATCAAAAAATCATTGAGCGGGCACCGGCGCTTTTCCTATCCGACCAGCAGCGGAACGCTTTGTGCAGCGCAGCGCTCCGACTGGCGCGTTCCGTCGGTTATATCAATGCAGGAACGGCAGAATTTTTGTTCGACGATGACACCGGTGAGTTTTATTTCATCGAAGTGAATCCTCGAATTCAGGTCGAACACACTGTCACAGAGGAAATTACCGGCATTGATGTCGTAAAGGCGCAGATCCGACTCGCTCAAGGAGGAGTGATCGGAGACATTGCAAGTTCTGGAGTGCCTCATCAGCATAAAATCGTACCCAACGGATATGCGCTTCAATGTCGGCTGACAACGGAAAATCCCCGTGAAAATTTTCTGCCCGATTATGGACGCATTTCCGCATATCGAGGTGCGGCTGGATTTGGAATTCGACTTGATGGCGGCACTGCCTATTCGGGAGCCGTAATCACGCGTTTCTACGACAGTCTCCTGGAAAAAGTCACAGCTTGGGCACAGACACCGGAAGAATCCGTTCGGCGCATGCACCGCGCCCTGCGCGAATTCAGAATCCGCGGAATTGCGACCAATCTCGTGTTCTTGGAAAACCTGATCCAGCACAAGACTTTTCTCGACGGTTCGTACACCACTCGATTTATTGATGAGACTTCTGAACTGCTGCATATTCCAATGCGGCGGGACCGAGCAACGCGCCTTCTTCGCTACATTGCGGACGTTACGGTCAACGGCAATCCAGAAGTCAAGGATCGACCGCATCCCGGAAACACGTTGAAAGCTGTCGTGCCGGAATTCGCAGTTGACTATCAGCCGACCGGGACTCGGCAGGTTTTGGATGCACTGGGTCCAGAACGGTTTTCGCAATGGATGCTGCAGCAAGAGCGGACCTTGGTGACGGATACGACTTTTCGAGATGCCCACCAATCCTTGCTGGCAACTCGATTTCGAACATATGACCTGATTTACGCGGCCGAATCTTATTCACGAAATTTACCCAATCTGTTCAGCTTGGAATGCTGGGGCGGTGCGACTTTTGATGTTGCCATGCGGTTCTTGAAGGAATGCCCCTGGCAGAGACTGGAAGAACTTCGCCGTCGGGTTCCCAACATCCTGCTGCAGATGCTGCTGCGCGGAGCCAATGGGGTAGGTTACAAAAATTACCCTGACAACGTAGTTCGGAGCTTCATCCTACAGAGCGCCAAGTCAGGCGTCGATCTATTTCGGGTATTTGACTGCCTGAACTGGGTGGACAACATGCGCGTGGCAATGGACGCAGTTCTGGAATCTGGGAAACTGCTTGAAGGTGCGATCTGTTACACAGGTGACATCCATAATTCGGCACGTAAAAAATACACGCTGGATTACTACATCAAAATGGCGCGCGAACTGGCAGACGCGGGCGTTCATATTCTGTGCATCAAGGATATGGCGGGACTGCTCACCCCGAAGAGTGCGAGAACCCTGGTGCAGGCGCTCAAAGATGAGACCGGACTCCCATTGCATTTTCATACTCATGACACCAGCGGAATCGCGGCGGCCAGTGTCATTGCAGCCGTAGAATCCGGTGCTGACGCAATTGATCTGGCGATGGATTCGATCTCTGGAATCACATCTCAGCCAAATCTGGGGTCGGTTGTCAAGGCGCTTCAGGGTACGGACTGCGATACCGGCATAAACTCCGACCAGGTCATGGCTTTTTCAAGTTATTGGGAAGCGGTGCGGCGACATTATGCAGCATTTGAAAGCGACGTCCGGTTCGGTGCATCGGAAGTGTATCTGCACGAGATGCCCGGCGGTCAGTTCACCAATCTGAAAGAGCAGGCTCGTGCGATGGGACTGCAGAACCGCTGGCCGGAAGTGGCGGAAGCTTACTCAATCGTGAATGAAATGTTTGGTGATGTGATCAAAGTGACTCCGACTTCCAAGATGATCGGCGACATGGCTTTGTCGATGGTCAGCTCCGGGGTCAGCGCTGAGGATATTGTCGATCCAGACAAGGAGGTGGCATTCCCCGATTCAGTCAAGTCATTTTTTGCTGGAGAACTGGGTCAGCCTCCCGGTGGATTTCCCTCAGAGCTGCAGAAAAAAGTGCTTGGAGGTGAAAAACCGATTACCAGCCGACCAGGTGAGGATCTGCCAGCAGCGGATTTGAAGGCGATGCGTAAAGACGCCAATTCTCGATTTGGACGAACAATCACTGACGAGGAATTTCAGTCCTATCTGATGTATCCTGCGGTATTTGCTGACTATATGTCGCATCGTCAAGAATATGGGCCTGTTCACATCCTGCCGACGCCCGTGTTTTTCTATGGCATGAAATCAGAGCAGCAGATTTCTGTTGACCTGGAGCTCGGCAAGACTTTGGTGATTCAGAGCCTGGCTGTGGGCGAGACCGACGAAGATGGAAACGTGCAGATGTTTTTCGAACTGAACGGGCAGCCGCGGACCGCTAAAGTTCCCAATCGAAAGTTTTCACATAAAATCGAAAAACGTGCTAAAGGAGATCCTGAAAATCCAGATCATGTCATATCTCCAATGCCGGGAATGATTTCATCTGTGAGCGTCAGTGTCGGCCAACAGGTTCAAGCGGGTGATGTGCTGCTGACAATTGAAGCCATGAAGATGGAAACCGCCATTCGTACGGCTTCTTCTGCAGCCATCAATTCTATATTGGTTGCCGTCGGTGATAACGTTGACGCGAAAGATCTGCTGATCGAATTGATAGCAATAGAAGAAACCTAGTCGACCTTGGGCTTTGACAGGAAATGCAATCGATAATTCGGTTTCGGATTTGATTCGTTTTTTGAATCCGTCAGCTGCCGTTTGAACAATAGGGCTTCCTAGGTGCGAATGGCTCAACTACGTCATTGGAAATAGAAAAACTGGCTTCCCTGCATCTAAATTATTTGGTTTGCAATATTCTGAGCCATTGAAGCTTTCCATCAGTTCAGCTTTCGATTAAGTCGATTCACTTACGTAACTTCACATAGCAACCTGATCCAAGTGCATAACTCTGAGTGATGAATCAAATTTAATTTTTCGATAAGTTGATCGCAATCAGCTCTTGTAAAAATTCTTCTTCAGTAATATTTGGATCCCATCCATAAGCGTCTGCAACGGCCGCATCCAATGAAGCATGAGCATCAAGCAACCATTTCGGGCGGTCATTGTAGAGATTGGTCAGCGTTCGTTTCTTCAGTGTCTTCGCCGCATTTTCCGATCGAGGTTCCGGTCGCTGAGGGTAGCCGGCAACGGGTTCATCTTCCCACTTTACCAAATCTGGTGGGTTGAGCCAGCGGTCTCGCAGCTCGACCAAACGACGGGCTGAATCTGCGATGGCAACAGCATATGGGTCATCTGCATATTCGTCGGCGGAGATAGCAGGCGATAGCCCTTCAGGGAACGGAAAGGTCTGGAGTGTCGTGGTCGGTGTGTAGCGAGGACGATCTTCTAAACTGGTGCCTAGTCTCAGTGACCATGCTTCATGAAACCGGCTGTGCAAGATGCCGAAAGTCGTATCATCTTCTCGAGCGAAAACAATTAGTTGGCAATCCGGGCAAATACTTGCATCTAGCCATACAAAAAGTCGATGTTTAGCCACACGAGGGGTTGCGATGTAGCGTTGAAGACCTTGGAGTGCTTGCCACATTGCCGGGCGCGGTGCTTCATGGCGCCACCAGTAATCTCGAATTCGTGCTGCACGTTTTTGTTTTCGGACCGGTCGTACATTTTCGAATACATGAGCAAATGGCGTTTCATAAAGAGCAGCATCACCTTCATTCATAAGTGTTCCGAAATCGACAATCCATTTGCCTGCCGGACGCCGCGTAATGTCCCTACCGTTCATCCATGGTTTTAAAACGTCGGAGTTTGGGCGTCCATTTGGATTGATCGGCAAGCGAAGCCATTTGCGTGCGAGGTTGCCAGCGATATCGAACGCGCCGTTCTTGGTATCTCCCATGAATGCGATGTTCTCATTTCGGGTCAGCTTGCGTACTTTGGTAAGACCAGCTGCACCGCTGACGAGATCAGAGTTAATCTGTTGTACTGACATACCATTCAATTTCACGCGATAATTGACAGTTTTCGGTCCGAAGCAGACAATTGACACTCGGACCGCTGCACCATCGACAACCCATGGCTCATTTGACCAAGCATCGTAAATCACTCCAGTTTCAACAACTTTGTCCAGTACGGAACGGTTTCTCCCGCCGCGAATCGAATTGGTCGCAACCAATCCAACTCGATGTAGTTTATTCTTGAAAACCAATCGGCTTGCCTTATCGAACCAATGACAAACTAGATCGGCTTCACCATGAATTCTTTCGCCATATAGTCGTTGAAGTGCTTCAACATATTGGTCGCCGAGTCTGCTGCGCAGCAATTTGCCACCTAAGAAGGGTGGATTTCCGATCACCACATCTGCTTTCGGCCATTCCGGTTCATTGCCATCGGTAGTCAGAATAGCGTCTCGGCACTCGATGTTATCAAGTGGCTCCAATACCGGGTCAGTCGCTCCTGAAAATCCGTTGCGCCGCATCCACTGAATGTGGCCTATCCAGACTGATACTCTTGCTAATTCAGCCGCGTAATGGTTGATTTCGATACCCTTTACATTAGCTGGACCTACACTGGGAAACTCTCGTTGAAGACCTAAAGCCTCTGCTTCAATCAGAATTCTGTGTTCGATATCTTTTAGCGCATGCAAGGCGACATAGAGGAAGTTCCCCGAACCGCAGGCTGGGTCAAGCACTACAAATGACCGCAGTCGCGTGAGAAATTTTCGCAGACGTCGCGACGCGGTGTTGTATGGTCGCCTACTCAATTTCCCAGGAGTTGTCGATTGCTTATTAAGAATCACTGAAATCTTCGCCTTCTCCAAATTCCATTCTGCAATAAGCGGCTGGCTTATCACCGGCTCCACAATCTGCATAATTTTGTCTCGGTCCGTGTAGTGTGCTCCGAGTTGAGAACGCTTGTCCGGATCCAGTCCGCGCTCGAAAAGCACGCCAAATATTGATGGGTCAATTTCTGACCAGTCTAGAGCCGCCGCCTTGAGTGCAATCTCAATTTCATCTTTTTCCAGAGACAATGTTCTATCATCATCAAACAGACCTCCATTGAACCACGCTACTGGTTCAAATCCTACCATGCCGCCTTTCGTCGCCATTGCACCAAATAAGTTTTTCGCATTATTGGAAAATTGCTCGGGCTGCTTATAGGAAAGTTCCAGCATACGGAAAAATAAACTGGCAGGCAACAGACCCACGTCCTCCGCGAACATACAGAACACCAGCCGGTTTACAAAATGAGCGACCTCTTGTGGGTCATGCCCGCGAGTCCGCAGAGTCTGTGCCAGTGTTGCAAACGATTGTGCGGCGCGTTCAGTCAAATTCTGCCTCGTTATGCCGGGCTGCAGTCGCTGTGGATCAGATAGCGCCCACTTCAGCTTATTGCGAATGCTGGCATCCGCGAGATCGTCCAGCGTGATTTCATGCACTTCACTGACGCTGTTCGTCCAGTTCGTTCGGATCTGAATCCGCGTCATGTCAGAAACGATCAGCAACGGAGGGTTTTCGAGCGCCGAGGCGTACTGCCGCAGTTGGTTGAACGCCGCATTCAGGTTCTTGCCCTTTCCCTTATACTCCCATGCAAAATGATGGCGCTTCCACACATCTGCCCAGCCGTCGCCACCTGAATCTTTTTGTGCGCCCCGCTCGAAGCAATACCATTTACCCTGAGGGTCTGCTTCTGCAGGTGTCGGTTCATCCAATAGGCGGCAAAGATCTAAAAAATGTTCCTGAGATGCAGAACTTTCTTTTAACTCAGACGCATGCCATTTTTTGATGAATTCGTTTGGAGTCATACGATAACTATTAGCTTGGGATTCTTGTTCGTATTGAGGGTATGAATTCAAAAAATTCCGCGCACAATTTACTCTTATTGGAATGCCGAGTGATGAGCAGGTTCCACAATTGGCTTTCTCAAAAAAATCGAATCAATATACTCAAATTTCAGAGTTAATAGACAGGACAAATTTATTCAATCGTGGCAAAAGTGAGGTATGGATGTCAGTTGACGAATGTACTCTAGGATTGAATTCAAGTATGTGATTAAGCGCGATGTGTGACTATTACGTAATTCATGACTTTGGTTGGGGCTGCGTGTTTCAAGGTCAATGGTTGCGCAATATTCGGTGTTTTATCGCCGGTCGTGGTTCTACATGGTTTTTGTTTGTGTTCAAATACCAACAAATCGCTGCGCGTTACCATAGTATGATACTGACGTCGATCTCGAATTATTGGGAAGCGGCTGAAATTTCTGGACCACGCGCTGAATTTGACTGTCTTTCTTCGGACTTTAATCGAAATAAACCTGATTGTCGAATAATCATGATCCAAGCATGCCCTGTTTTACATCTTCACCTGCTTTGACTGCAAAAAAGTGCAAATTTTCGATATTGGACATTTAGATTCGCACTATATGACGGTGGCAACCGCTGGGTCGTTTTTCTTGGGTGAATCCGTGTTTCTCCAAAATCTATCTAACTTCTCTATATTCGTACCTCAAGAAGCTGAATGGAAACTCCACCAAAGGTAGCATCACTCCAATTCTAGCCACTATTCACTAACAACAATTAAATTTTTTGGAAGATACCAAAATTTGCAATCAACGCGACTTTTTTAGAAGCATAACAACATGCAGACTCTCGACTTTGTGCTAGGAAGAGCACGTACTGTCAATTTCAGATCGATGTTGCCAATGGTAGAGCTGATAATTTTCAAATTCTAAATTTTTCACACTTGTCAATGACCTGAGGGATGAAATAACTCAAAATATCATCCAACAGCAAATTATCAGTCAGATATTGTCGTATTACACCATTGCTTCGTACTTTAGTGTTCCAATATGCACCTATAATTTTTCAACTCTGAGTTGTTAACAGAGAAGTTTTCTTTACTATCATTGCAAAATTGGGCTAGACAAGAATCGAATACTCAAAAAAATTCCAATCTCAAAAAATGATACGAAAAAGCTACGGAGTCGTTTAATGAAATTATCTACTGCACTAGACAAAATAGACGAGCAACAGCTCTTTGTGCCTTCTTTCCAGCGCGAGTATGTCTGGAAGCGCGAGGCTGCGAAGTCGTTTTTGGATTCGTTAATTAAAGGGTATCCTGTGGGAACCATGCTAACGTGGGAAACTAATGATCCGCCCGAACTCAAAGGTCCTCATCAATACCATGAAAAGCAAGGGGCCGTGCGCATTCTCCTTGATGGACAACAACGATTGACTGCGATCTACATGTTAATCAGAGGTAGCATCCCACCCTATTACACTGAGAAAGATATAAAAGAAGATCCTCGAAACCTATGCGTAAATGTGGAGAAGTTGGAATTAGCGTTTTACTCCAAGATTAAAATGCAGAATGATCCTTGCTGGCAGCGAGTTACTAAAATTTTTAATAAGGATGTTCGTTCAAAGGATGTCGTAAGAGAGCTGGAGAATAGAGGCGAAGAAGTCAGTCGAGAAAGGGATGATAAGATTGACGACAACACTCACGCAATCGCAAAAATTCTTGATTGGAATTTTCCGGAACAGACGGTTCCTGTCCATGCTACCGTGCGTGAAGCCATTGATATTTTCTATAAAGTCAACGCAAGTGGGGTATCTTTAACTGATGCAGAGCTGGCACTTGCTCAAATTTCTGGATATTGGCCAAAAGTACGCGATGCCTTCAAATGCAAACTGAAAGAACTTCAAGGCCAAGGTTTTGAATTATCGCTCGACTTTCTTGTTCGAGTGATATTGGGATGTATGTATCATAGCGGCTCGGATTTGAAGAAGCTGCATGGAAAAGAAAAAAATAATGAAACCATCCACACCGCTTGGAAACTCTTAGATGAACAAGTGTTGAATTATGTCACCAGTATTTTGAAATCGCATGCTTTTGTGGATCACACAAATGAGATCAGTTCAGTTTACGCGTTGATTCCCATCATCGTATATTGCTATGACAAAAATGGACAGCATTTGAACGAAGTCGAAATACGAAAGATCGTCAATTGGTTTTACTATTCTCAGATCAGGAATCGATATTCTGGTCAACTGCCGCAGAAGCTAGACCGAGACCTTAGAATTGTAAAAGACGACAAAAACCCATTTGATCAATTACTTTCAGTGATCAAGGAAGAAAGAAGACTAAAAATCATACCTGCAGAATTTGAAGGACGAAAAATTTCTCATCCACTTTTCAAATTAGCGTGCTGGTATTTTAAAAGTAGAGGTGCGATTTGTTTTAGCACTGGAGTTAAATTGCGCCATTCAATGGGGGAAAAATACACACTTGAAAATGATCATATATTCCCGTATTCAAGACTCAAGACTCTAGGTTACAGTTGGGGGAATCGAATCAAATATGCTCTAGCACAGGAGCTAACGAATCGAGCTATTCTCACCAAAACCGCGAATAGGACCAAAGGTGCAGTTACTCCTAAAGACTATTTGACAAAAGTGAAAGAAAAGTTCCCCAATGCACTGGCTTTGCAGTGTATTCCTGAAGACCCTGCTCTATGGGAAGAAGAAAACTACGAGCGATTTCTTCAAGCTCGTCGAAAAATGTTGTCTGAAGATCTAAACCAATTTCTCAATGATATTACGGAAACAACACCCCCGGTCATACCGACCACACTTGAAGAAATGATTGAAGCAGGCGAAAGTGACCTTCTTGAATTCAAAGCCTCTCTAAGATGGGACTATAGGCTAGCAAGGGTAAATAATGATCTCAAATATGCAGTGTTAAAAACAATTGCAGCGTTCTCTAACGCCGACGGCGGCACGTTGCTCATTGGTGTTGCTGATGACGGTGAAATTCTCGGCCTTGAAGACGACTTTGGCACATTTAAGGGCGCGAACCGGGACAAGTTCCAGCTGCACCTCACAAATTTGTTGAATAACTCATTCAATATTGTCTATGTTATGAACAACATTGGTGTCTCGTTTCCGCAAGTTGCAGAAAAGGAAATTTGTAAGTTAGATATTCAGCCATCAACAGAGCCGAAATTTCTCACGACCAAAAATAAAAATGGACAACAACAGCAAAAATTCTACGTCAGGAGCGGGAATTCATCACAGGAATTGCGTCCAGAGGAGGCGCATAATTATTGTTCGGAGAGATTTCCCAGATGATTAGATTTAGTATTTCTCGCAACGAGCGCGATAATTGAATCTTGCTGTTGTCCAGTTCAAGCGGCATCATTACTTTATTTTGTGATGCTAAGTGAACCTTCTTTTTCCACTCAGCATCCGTCTTGAAATCATTGAGCAATGCGTCTTCAGATGATTTAAGTAGTTCCCATGCGCCCTTTGTAGATGCGTTACACGCCGACATGCTCCGCAAAGCGTTAAAAGATTGTTATAAGATTTTGTTCATCATCTATTAATTCAAATATAATTAAACAGATATTAATTATCAATTCAATTGAAAACTTTGTTAATTTTGATAGTTTTCAGTAGGGTCGCGTCACTCGCAGTTCACTAGCCATTCAATATAGATGGCATGGAACCGGTGATTTTCCTTCAGAGTCTAACTGATCCAACCGAATTTTTCCCATGACTACAACAAAAAGTTCAAATCAAGAAACTGCTTTTTTCTCAGGTAACGCCGATTATCTTGAAAGTCTGTATGACCAATATCATACGGAACCTGAAAAAGTCACTGAGGAATGGAATGAAACCTTTTCAGAATTTGAACACACCGAACATAAAGCGTTTCTGCCCGGTATTGGATATGCGCACGAGTACGTAGATCACGACAGCATTCGCCGCCAGGCCGCGGTGCAGCGTCTGGTACGTCAATATCAGGTTTATGGGCACCTGAACGCGAATCTTGACCCGCTGGGACTCGAAGATGTTGCTCCCAGTACTGATCTGAGTCTTGAATCCGTTGGCTTGCTCGAAAGTGACCTGAACGAAGTATTCAAGATCGACGCAGTCGAAGACACGAAGTCCATGGAACTGAGAAAAATCTTGGAGTTCTATGAACAGACTTACTGCGGTTCGATTGGTTACGAATTCATGCACGTTACAGAACGGAGTCGTTTGGAGTGGCTGCGGTCCAGAGTCGAAAACGAATCGCTGCATCCGGTCGTAACGGATGACGACCGCAGACGAATTTTGAGAGAATTGACAATGGCCGAATGCATGGAAACATACCTGCATATGAAATATGTCGGCCAGAAGCGATTCTCACTGGAAGGAGGTGAATCACTCATTCCGATGTTGGCTGAGCTGGTCGAGCTGTCAGGTAAAACCGGTGGCAAAGAAGTCGTTATCGGAATGGCGCATCGGGGCCGACTCAATGTACTTGTGAATATTTTGGGCAAGTCACCCGCCGAAGTCTTTGGTGAATTTGAAGGGAATGTGGCAGTCAGCGGTGTCTGGAAGGATCATGGCGATGTGAAATATCACATGGGATTTTCGGCCGACATCAATACTTCGGGTGGAATTGTTCATGTTGCTTTGGGATTCAATCCATCGCATCTCGCAATCATCAATCCTGTCGTAGTCGGTTCAGTTCGGGCCCGACAGCATCGTCGTGAAGATAATTCCTGGAAAGAAGTGACGCCGATTGTTGTGCATGGAGATGCTGCTTTCGCAGGTCAAGGTGTGGTAATGGAAACCTTCAACATGTCACATACCCGAGGCTTCGGTGTAGGCGGCACCATCCACATCATCATAAACAATCAAATCGGATTCACCACCAGCAACAAGCTGGACGCACGTTCTACGATTCATTGTACGGAAGTGGCGAAGATGGTGCAGTCTCCAATCTTTCACGTTAACGGCGACGACCCGGAAGCCGTGTTGAAAGTGGCCCGCCTGGCCCATGCGTACCGAACCGAATTTCATACGGATGTTGTCATCGATATGGTTTGTTATCGAAGATATGGTCACAATGAAGCGGACGAACCGATGATGACACAGCCAGTCATGTATTCGCGAATCAAGCAGGTCGTTCCGATTCGACGCATGTATGCGCAGGAATTGGCTGAAAATGGAGTGATTTCAGATACGGAAGCACAGCAGATGGTTCAGGATTATCGCGGCGAACTCGACCGAGGTGAGGTCGTAGCCGGTCAGATCATTGATCCTGCAAAAATGGAAAAAATTGTCGATTGGAATCGCTATCTGAACGCGCAGTGGACAGACCCCGTCGACACAAGCGTTTCTTCAGATAGAATCAAAAAGTTACAGAATCAGCTGACAGAACTGCCGGAAAACTTCACCTTGCACAATCGCGTTCAGAAAATTGTGTCTGACCGCGTCAGCATGTCCATCGGGGAAAAGGTGGTCGATTGGGGATTTGCAGAGACGATGGCGTATGCCACATTGATTGACGACGGATACCAGGTTCGTTTAACTGGACAGGATGTCGGACGCGGTACGTTTTCACACCGTCATGTGCTGCTGCATGATCAGAATAGCCGAGGCGTGTACTGTCCTCTGAAGTCAATTCGCGAGGAGGATGATTATGAAGTTTACAACTCACTGCTATCTGAAGAAGCAGTGCTTGCGTTTGAGTATGGCTATGCAACCACTGATCCAGAATCACTCGTCATTTGGGAAGCGCAATTTGGTGATTTTTCCAATGGCGCACAGATTGTCATCGATCAGTTCGTCAGCAGCGGTTTCGAAAAATGGGGCAGATTGTGTGGCTTGGTGATGCTGCTGCCTCACGGTTACGAAGGACAAGGACCGGAACATTCATCCGCGCGGCTTGAAAGATTTCTGCAGCTGTGTGCCGGCGACAACATGCAGGTATGCATTCCGACCACACCAGCGCAAATGTTTCATTTGCTGCGACGGCAGACTCTGCGAAAATACCGTCGCCCTTTAGTTGTCATGTCACCGAAAAGCTTGCTGCGTCACAAGCTTGCGGTCTCAGATATTGACGATATGACACATGGTGGATTTCTCACTGTGATTGACGAAACTGATCATTCGATTCGACGTGATGAGGTCGCTCGAATCATTCTGTGTACGGGTAAGGTCTACTACGACCTGTTTCATATGCGCGAGCATTTGAAAATCCGAAACATTGCGATTATTCGCATTGAACAACTTCATCCGTTTCCAGTCAATGTGTTGAATTTCATTCTTAATAGTTACCCCAAGGCACATGAAATCGTTTGGTGTCAGGAAGAACCGAGAAATCAGGGTGCGTGGTACCAGATTTGGCATCTCATTCGAGAGTGCTTGAAAAAGAAGCAGCAGTTCAATTGTATATCTCGAGACGCTTCTCCCGCACCTGCAGTCGGAAATTACCGCGTTCACCTGGTTCAACAGCAGCGCTTGGTGACCGATGCGCTGTCCATAACCCGTAAAGTAGTTTCCATTTCCGATTCAAAGAGGCAAAGGTCTAATGTCAATTGAAATCAAAACACCCATGTTACCGGAATCTGTAAGTGAGGCCACTGTACTTTCTTGGACGAAGCTTGTCGGTGAGAGCATCGAACGCGACGAAGTGTTGATCGAACTTGAAACAGAAAAAATTGTTTTGGAGGTGCCCGCACCCCAGAGCGGCCGCGTCGGCAAAATTTTAAAAGGTGACGGGAGCGTGACGGTTGAAGGCGACATCCTTGGCGTAATCGAAACCGGTCCTGCCGAATCAAGCGTTCTTCATCAAGAACCAGAAGCAGCGAAACAACCGGAAGCAAGACCCGAACCAGAAGAATCGGAACCGATCTTGAGCCCTGCAGCCCGCCGCGTCGCAGAACAGCACAGGGTTGACGTTAGCAAGGTTTCAGGCACTGGAAAGGACGGCCGCATTACGAAGCCTGACGTAGAAAGCATGGTCCAGGCGGAAGTTCAGCTCGAGCCGGAGCAGCCCTCAAAAGAACTCGCGGAAGAAGCACCGCCAAAAAAGGCAGAAGTACCTGCGGCGGTTCCTGCGGCAAGTGACGCGCGATCAGTTCGTCGTCAGACGATGAGCAGGATTCGGCGAACCATCGCAGACCGACTCGTACAGTCACAGCAAACAGCAGCGTTGTTGACGACGTTCAATGAAGTTGATATGAGCGCAGTGATGGACTTGCGTAAAAAATATAAAGACGAATTCGAAAAGAAACACGACACGCGCCTCGGTTTCATGTCCTTTTTTGTGAAAGCCGCAGTCGAGTCGCTCAAGGTGATACCCGCTGTCAATGCTCAAATTGACGGCAGCGAAATTGTATACCACGATTATTGTGATGTTGGCATCGCTGTTTCTTCACCACGCGGCTTGGTAGTTCCGATTCTTCGGGATGCAGAACAGATGAGTTTTGCTGAAATTGAGCAGCAGATTCGAGAATTCGGCGCTCGTGCTCAGAGGGGAGCTCTGACATTGAACGAACTCAGTGGCGGCACCTTCACAATCACCAACGGCGGCGTATTTGGATCCTTGGTATCTACCCCTATCGTAAATCCTCCCCAAAGCGCTATTTTAGGAATGCACAAAATTCAGGAACGTCCAATGGCAGAGAACGGTCAAGTTGTCATCAGACCGATGATGTATCTTGCGTTGACCTATGATCACAGAATCATTGACGGCCGCGAGGCGGTTACATTCCTGGTAGGAATAAAAAGAGGGTTGGAAGATCCTTCTCGTTTATTGCTCGAACTGTAAAAAATTATGCGATCAAGTTCCTATGATGTTTCCGTAATCGGCGCAGGCCCAGCTGGTTACGTAGCAGCGATTCGATGTGCGCAGCTCGGCTTGAAGACGGTATGCATAGACCGATGGACCAGCAATGGCAGGCCTGCTCTGGGTGGAACCTGTCTGAACGTCGGCTGTATTCCTTCGAAAGCGCTGTTAGACTCCACGGAGAAATATCACGAAGTCCTGACGACTTACAAAAGACATGGAATCATTGTCAAAGACGTTTCGATGAATGTCAAGACAATGATTAAACGAAAAAATCGGATCGTTACATCGCTGACAAGAGGAATTGCGTCTCTGTTCAAAGGCAATAAAGTCGAATCAATTCATGCGCACGGTCGTTATGCAGGTGGAAATGTAGTCGAACTGCTTGACTGGAATACGTCCCAAAAAACTGGAGAAATCAAAGCCGATCATATCATTCTCGCCAGTGGGTCGACCCCTATCGAACTGCGGAGCGCGCCATTTGACGACGACCGCATTGTGGATTCCGCGGGGGCTCTTGAATTTGATTCAGTCCCGAAGAAACTGGGAATCGTCGGTGCAGGAGTGATTGGATTGGAACTCGGTAGCGTATGGAACCGATTGGGTTCGGAAGTTATTATTTTAGAGGCATTGGATGAATTTCTTCCTACTGCTGATCATGATGTCGCAGCCGAAGCCGCCAAAATTTTCAAACGGCAGAAACTGAACGTTCTGCTGGGCACTCGAGTTGAATCCGCTCGGGCACAAGACTCAGGTGTCAATATCAACTACACCGTTAAGGGAAATCAGCAACAATTGACTGTCGACCGTTTGATCGTGTGTATCGGACGTCGCCCTTTTACTGATAATTTGTTTACTCAATCAAGTGGCATTCAGCTGGATGAGCGCGGCTTCATTCAAGTTGATCAGAACTGTCGTACCAGTGTGAGTAACGTTTTTGCTGTCGGTGACAGCGTACGCGGTCCGATGTTGGCCCACAAGGGTTCGGAAGAAGGCGTAGCCGTTGCCGAACGAATTGCAACCGGTGTGGGGCACATCAACTATGCCACGATTCCTTGGGCGATTTACACGTCGCCTGAAATCGCCTGGGTCGGTGAAACCGAAAATGAAGTCGTTGCAGCTGCGGGAAAATGCAGGACCGGGTCATTTCCCTTCATAGCAACCGGCCGCGCCAAAGCGATGGAAGACACGGCCGGATTCGTAAAAATTGTTGCGGATGCAGACACCGACCGAATCCGCGGCGTACATATTATCGGACCACATGCATCCGAATTGATCGCGGAAGCGGTCGTTGCGATGGAATATCACGCTAGCTCAGAAGATTTAGCACGAACGATTCATGCACATCCTACATTGTCCGAAGCGGTGCATGAAGCTGCTCTGTCTGTTGACGCACGCGGAATCCATCGACTCAATTAAATTTATTCAACTCTTTAACCAATTCCGCTGCGGACAAGGTTTTCTCAATGCGAGACCATAAGACTGTGAAAGAGAACATCTTCAGAATGTACGACATTCGTGGAGTTGCCCATAAAACTCTGACGAGTTCAGTCATCAAGAAAATTGGCCAATCGTTTGGCACCATTGCCCAAATCAAGTCGATTGAAGAAGTGGCAGTCGCGTGTGATGCTCGATTGTCCAGTCCTCAGTTCAAAAACTCCTTAATCGCTGGAGTGCGTTCAACAGGGTGCGGCGTTATTGATTTGGGAACCGTTCCTACTCCTTTGCTTTATTTTGGGGCTTATCACTTGACAGCTGGTACGGGTTTGATGGTTACGGCGAGTCACAATCCACCGTTCTACAACGGTGTCAAGATGATGCTGGCGCACCATACGCTGTACGGAACCAATATCCAGAAAATAAAACAGCGAATTGAAAAAAGGCTGTTTTTAGAAGGTGAAGGGTATTTGCAGAAAAAATCCATATCAGAGTTTTATATCGACACGATATGTTCGGATATTCGACTCAATCAAGGTTTGCGAGTCGTAATTGACAGTGCGAACGGTGTCAGCGGATTGATAGCGCCCCGACTTTTTCGTCGATTGGGATGTGAAGTCATCGAAATGTATAGTGAAGTGGATGGCAGTTTCCCGAATCACCTGGGAGATCCCACGCAAGTCGCAAATCTTAAGGACATCATTGAAAAAGTAAAAGAGGTCGGTGCCGATGTTGGCCTGGCATTCGATGGTGACGGAGATCGAGTGGTAGCAATCGCCCCAACTGGTGAAATTATTTGGCCGGACCGGCTGATGATTTTGTTTACTCGGAACATTCTTGAAGAAAACCCGGGTCGAGCTGTCGTATTTGATGTGAAATGTTCGCGTGCTTTGCCAGAAGCCATAGAGCTCGCAGGCGGCGAACCGGTAATGTGGAAAACCGGACATTCTCTTATGAAATCAAAGCTCATCGAATGTGATGGAATTTTCGGTGGTGAACTAAGCGGGCATCTGTTTTTCCGAGACCGCTGGCCAGGTTTTGACGACGGCCTCTACACTGGCGCTAGATTATGTGAAATTCTTGCCAACGACGGACGGGCGACCTGGGAAATATTCGATGATTTACCTTGTCCTCTTGGCACTCAGGAGTTGAGAATTGAGTGTCAACGACCACATCTAGTCGTTGAAGAGTTTCGGAAACGCGCAAATTTTTGGGACGCGACCGTCAATTACCTAGATGGCATCCGAGTCGATTTTGATGACGGGTTTGGTGTCATGCGCGCTTCAAACACAGCCAGCGAAATAGTTTTTCGATTCGAAGCGGACAACTTGGATGCGTTAGAGAGAATTCAAGAACGCTTCGAAGAAGAGATGCATTATTTGGATAGTTCGCTCATGCTTTGAACGTCGAGCATTCGACATTGCAGCCGCTAGCTGAATTTTATTGCGGAATCCACACTTTCATGCCAGACGAGCGACTCGCACTTCCTCGTCCAATCGGAACAGCTGAATGCGAATCCGCGAAAATCAATTGAAGCGGCAATTGAAAGTCAAGGCTTGGAATCATCAGACCATCGTTTCTGTCAGATGAAACAGTGCCTCTAGCAAGCGGAATTCATTGAGGCCAGAGGAATCATTGAAACCCCGGTCAAGCTCCTATTTCTACTCCAGCAGGATATTGACAAACGAATGAATTTTTTCTCTGTTAGGGGACCAAATTTGACGATAAGAAGTAATTGATGGAATTTAGTGCGAACGAACTGGATTATTCGGGGTGTGAATAGACCTACTGATTTTCTATTGGGACAGCACCTCTAATTTCAGAGTGTTTTCTGTTGCTGGGCAGCCAATCCTCAACTGTCAGAATGACATCCTCAAATTTCAGTCTGGATTTTCCTCTCAGGCTGCATTCCCAGATAACCATTGTCCGCCAGCCTTTTTCCTGGAGCAGTCCGACTGACTTTACGTCCCTGATTCGATTCCCCTGTATCTTCTTCTCCCAAAAATCCCGATTTGTCGACGGTGGTCTGAAAAGTGGACAGTCGTGTCCGTGCCAGAAACAGCCATTGACAAAAACAACCGCATTGAATCGACGAAAGACGATGTCGGGCGTACCAGGCAGAGTTCTGTTATGCAGACCATATCGATAGCCCTTTCGATGGAGAGCTTTTCTTATGCGCAGTTCAACGCTTGTATCTTTCCCCGAAACTGAAGCCATTATCTGGCTTCGTTTTTCTTTGCTGAACACGTCGACCATAGTTTTAGAACATGAAGGAATATGCAAGCAGTTTATAAATCATTTGATTTGACGATCAGAACCGATAAATTGAACCTTTTACGCGCATGCATCCCATCCGCTATCGTTCGCCCGTCATAATCATCAGTATAAAGTAAAGGAGACTGAATCAATCTTGGACAGGAGTGCAATTTCGTCCCTGTACTGCTCAGCTGACGTCTGGCAGTAAACTCCATGATTGCCGAGCCCACTGAAGTTCAGCAGAAGGCTTTTGATCTTTTGAGTTTAAAACTGGATGTAAAATTCTGAACCGGTCCTGAACCGAGAAATCGGGTCTGTCTAAGTCGGTCCGGTTGGTGACCGCGGTTGGATCTATCAGCATGGCGAAGGACAACTTGAAAGAATCAGAAGCTGGTCATCTGTTGTAGATCAGCACTCGGTAATCCAAATGGTAAATTCGTTCAGTTTGGCGACGTCGTAGAAGGTGATTTCTTATTACGTAGCATATCAACTTCTCCGCAAACATTCCCAGGACTCCCAATGTAACGATGCCCACAAAGACTCGGTCACTTCGGTAAAAAGTTGATGAATGCAAGATAAAATAACCAATTCCAACAGTGGCCGCGATCATTTTCGCTGCAACAATAACGCGGAAACAATCAGCAATAGACTGTCGATGGTGGCGCGCCGTCTTTCGGAACTCTCCTTGGTGCTCTACGACGTCTCGAACGGTTACTGCGAAGGCAAGACCTGTCGCTGATGCGTTTCGGTTTCAGCTGAGATTGCGGCGCGGCCGTCCGATTGTGGTCTATGGGGAGCTGATGGAACGCACCGGCAGACCACTGGCGATTCAGGCCTGTCAGTGCAATGCCTACGACCCGATCACCGTACCAAATCAGGTGAACAAGCTGCGCTAGCAGTTCGGATTGACTAACAGCGTGCCGGTGGACAACTGCAGCATCTGAGAATCCGTGCCCGACTTCGCGCCGCCGCCAGTGCCGGAATGGCGCGTCCGACCGCCGAAAAAAGAACATGAATCGAATCGAAAGATGGGATGAATCATTGACCAGACTGAAGCGAAAACGTCTTTTGATCCGATTTCTCACATCGCTTCGACATTCAATGAATAGGAATATTTCGGTTCAATCGGATGTATTTCCATATTTCGGCCCGTTGATGGCAGTCAGTGACTGATGTTTGGGTTAGCCTTACGATAAAATAGATGTTTTTTGTAATATTAAGGTAACTCTTTGTGAGACATATATGAAAAATACCAGTAAGAAATTAGTTGTGATCAGTTTGGTTGTAATGCTTGGAGGTGTGGTTGGAATTTCTAAAGAAGGCATAACCCACTTGGTTTCCTGGGAATCGGGCAAGAACCACAATCGAATCATCCAAATTCAAAATGAAGGCGGAACGCGTGATGCAATGGCAGGAGTCGAAGTCTCGTACTACAGCAATTCATCATTTAAAGTTACGTCGCCGCGTGGGATTTCCATGATGGTTGACCCATGGCGAAACGACCCTTCCGGTGCTTGGGGACTGTGGTATCGAATTGAATTTCCAATGTCAGACGTGGATATCGGCTTGTCAACTCATGCTCATTTCGACCATGACGCTCTTGAGCGACTTGATGCAAACATGCTTTTGGATCGTATGGGGGGAACATTCGAACTAGGTGATGTCAAAATTACGGGAATTGCAGACAAACATCAGTGTGTTGCACCTGGAATTGTTACTTGGACTGAGGCAGTCAAGCAGTTTGAAGGTCGCGATGATCCTTGTCCACCGACAAACTTCAGACACATGGACAACAGCATCTACCTGATAGAAACCGGTGGTCTTCGCCTGCTGATGTGGGGTGACAATCGGCCGAATCCTCCTCAGGAAGTGCTGGATAAAATCGGACAGGTTGATGTCGTATTTGTTCCAGTCGATGGGTCTCGACATATTCTGGATTATGAACAAGCGGACTCAGTCGTTGATATGGTAGGCGCCAAAGTTGCAATTCCACATCACTACCTGGTTCCTGAAACGACTTTCTGGACTTCCACACTTCTTGACGCGTCCGAGTGGACACAGACTCACGAACATACGATGTTAGATGGACCTACCGTGACTCTTACGCCCGAAAATATTGCTGATATGAAAGGGCACGTCATGTACTTCGGTTCTCACAACTTGGCAGTTCAACAAGACGGTTAATTGGTATCAAACAGACCAGCCTTGGGTGTTATTCCGAGGCTGGTCTTGATTTCATGCGGTGAATGGCAAGCATTTATTCAGTTGAGCTCGAATCGCTGAATAGAATTGTGAGTCACCAATCTCTATTTATTTTCCTTTTTGAACAGTCACTTGGTCTTCTAAAATCTCGTCCAGAATGGCTTGGTCATCAGTGCTGCAGCCTAATTTTCTATAATTTCTAACGGAAACGGGTTCGGATTCACCTTGAAAGGCACTTTGACATACTACGCACTATTCCTCCTTGGCCATGTCGCGGCTGCTGTTCGATGATGAAAAGCAACACCAACTGACGGTCAGGCCGGCCAGAAAATCACCGACTGCACACCGAAAGGCAAGGATTGGGCTCATCGCGCAAGGCTAGCCGGTACACAGCTTTCAAACCCTGATAGAGACCTGACAACAGTGAGGCGCAACCGGATTCGACCGATGAATATGAAAAAGTCCGAAGATCGGATGATTGCCCAGCGGACCGAACATCAGCAGAATTCGTTCGATTTTCTGCGTACAACCGTGAAGATCATCTGAACCTACCCAGTATCAGGAAAGTCAATTTTCTGAAATTGTGAATCAGACTATACGCCTATGCCGCCGATACCCTTGGAACTTAGGTTTAATTTTTCTGTTCACCGTGAATCGGTAAATTCTTGTCGAGCCAAACATCAATTGGCAACTCCCAAGTCGGAAGAAACAGCGAGGCAACACACTTACAGTTAAGCAAATTCACTTTTTTCCTATTCCGTACCCGCATTCATGTAACGCAGTCCGAAATTTCTGCTCTTCTCTGGAACTGATTCCAATGATGTTCCCATACACGAAACGGCAATACTTCTTCGTGAACTTGTCATTCGAAATGTGGTTCGCTGCTTCAATATCCCTGCACTTGTATAGTACCGTCTGCCCGATTCGATTCAAGGCACTCGCTCTGTTCTCGATGTTTTTTAAAAATCCCTCTGTCCTTTCGGGTATCGGCTGATAGTCGCGCTCTGACAAAAATGCCAGCAACTCATCAGATGTATGTCCAAATTCAAAAGCCTCAAGGCACTTCACAGAGTCCAAGCGCCACAAATTAGCCGTCTCAGAGACGGCGAAGGTCTCAATGAACATTTTTTCATCAAGAGTCATTGCCCCATCTATAAATTCGATCTGATGGTTGGGCAACATGCGTATGGACGACTGATTCTCGACTGTGGAAGCTACGTACGAATCCGTAAATCCCAGGCAATATTCTCCAAGCGGGTTCAGTCGAATGTATTGCAAACCGTCATATCGGCTTAGGAATTCCAATTCGTCAGCATAAATATGACTCAGAACATATTCTCGTGCTCTGCGAGGTTCAGCGTACGCTATATCAACGAGTCCAAGAGTTGCTGCGTATTCAAAAAGCAGGCATAGCAGATAAGTCTCTTCGAGAACTTCCCAATCATGAAAGCCATCATATCCCAGTGAGCCGTATTGTGGGGTACCGACGTAGAGTTTCCATGGATCATGCGCAACATAAATATCAGTTCCGATCGCTTGAATGTGGGCAGACAACCGGTCGATTGAAACCCAACCCTTCCCGCTGCACTCGCTCAATGCATCTTTGACAACGGATCTGCGCGATGAAGCTGCTGTCAGCACTGAACGCCTGCCTTTGCGGCGCTGGCCTTTTATTTCGTCAATTCGTTCAAATTCGTCGAAAAACGAGTTTGAAATCCAACGAGTCCATATATCGCGGATCACAACTTCCGGCTGTTCGCGCAAGGCATTCATTCCAGATTTGGTCAACTTCAATTTTGTTCCACTCAATTTGGTGAGTTTCGCTGATTGTAGAATCATCGGCCAAGCGAAAGCGCGCACTGGGCCGATCACCTGGTCCCAAGAACGCCTTTTTGGAATGTTTTCATAATAATCTCCATCGATGAGTTGATCTGCACATTTCTTGATCGCAGCTTTCGTCGGCTTTTTTGTCGCCGCGCTGACACTGATGCCGCCGCATTGAATCAGTTTCAATACTCGAACCAATTCGTAGCGCGCGTTGTGTTCAGTTATTCTGCAAACAAGCGGTTGCTCAACTTCTGTGCCTGTTTTGACTGTATCGGGCAGTTGTTTGACATCTGCCAATTTGGCAGTTGGTGGTTTTTTAACGAATTTCCGAAAACACTTCACCAGTTCGGTAGGGATGGTATACATCTGCCGTCCGTCTTTTGCTCTCCATGATCTATAGATCAACAGACTGATATGGCTGGCATGATTTCTGTCAGTAGCAAGGCTGGTCGGCAATTTTCCATATTTCGCTCTGAATTGCCTTTCATTAAAAATTGAAGCGGGGTCGTAGACTATTTCCTGGATGAAGTGCTTTTCCAATTTAGTCGATTTGCTCCAGATTTCTGAATGTCCTTTGGAGAGCAGATATTCTTTCAATTCATTGACTATGTCATTTTTCCGCGTGCTGACCAATCTGATTTGCAGAAATCGGGAAATTTCTTTCAATCTTGCTACAGTCTGCGCACTAAGTGCTTCAGTGAGAGTCAAGCCCATGTTTCATTTCCTTGGATGGTGAATGGCACGTTGTTCAGGAGATAGTCTACCAAATCTATGCCATGACAGTCATATTTGAAGCGAACCACATGCTTCGTCAATGGCAGTCTTGATATACAGCGAAGTATGGGAAGTTAGCCAAAGAATTCGGTAGTTTTTCGTTGAGTCATTCTTTTCAGAGTAAGAAAATTCAGTTTAGCATCTCATTTTCAATTGTTGAATCGGTTCGAGTGAAGCCGGATTTTGTACATTCAAGCGTCCAATCGGGAGAAGAATTTGTGAGCAACAAATGAATAGGTGTTCGTACAGTACTGAGAGGAATCAGGCCAAAGATTTGGCGACGAGCGATCATGCCGCTTCGACGAACTTGGAAGCCCTGCATCAGATTATTCAAGCCGTATTCGGTTGGTGGAGTTACCACTTGTGGGAATTCACGATCAAGCGCGAAACTCATGGGGATTCAAATCCGCCGGATGAATCCTGGGGTGGGAAATTCATGACGCGATTGATTGTGACTTGGACTGGTTGACGCGAAGAGGCGTAAAGCGGTTTCTTTAAACTTATGATTTTGGTGATGATTGGAGGCATGACATTACTCTCGGAGTGGTGCGCGATCACGCCGCTCCCGCCAACCATTCGAATTTGGTAGGAGGCTCCAGATGTTGCCCTCCTGGAGAGGTAGGTGGAGTCTATGGCTATTCTGAATATGTTGAAGCAATACTGGATTCATCGCATGAATTGCATGAGGAAGTGATTGAGTGGCGGGGCGACTCGTTCGACCCGGAAGAATTCGATGAGGAATTTATACGCGAACGCCCTGAGAGGATTCGCATTAGTGGTTGATAACCGCGGTGGATTGAAACGACAAAATCGTCTTGTCCGTGCATTCGAAAGTTGTTTCGCCAATTGCCAATTACAGTAATGACCACCTGCTCGGGAACTTAATTCAAGCGAGTGCCATTTTGAAAATCAATTTGTTAGGCGGTCCGTCCAAGGTTGAATTTTTGCCAACCGTACCCACCATAGTCTATGAGTTACAGCGTTCCGATCCGAAAAATCATGACTACACGAAAAACAGACGAGAGGCAAGCTAAATTGAGTTTGAATTTGAGCATCGAACGAAGGAACCATATGGTACTTTTGGGGTTGTACGTAATCTTATAAATTGATCCAACGTGAAAAATCTGAAATCAACGCAATGGTGACTATGGTTCGGAAGTATGTGGTAATTGTAAAGCGTCAGTGTCGAAAGTATAGACAATTTCCAGCTCATCGTCTCTGGAAGCTGTTTCCCGAGCCTTGTGTACAATCAGGGCATCGGCAAAATCGGCATTTGTCCTGCGATAAGCTTCCAGCGACCGCCAAATTACCGCATCATCTTCAAAGCGAACATTTGGTTCCTGTAAAAGTTGAACTACGACGGTAATCAGGTCATTCTTTGTTGCTTTATATTTGCGACCCGATAGTGTCCACAAAGACTCGGTCAACACGACATCTGTAATAAGAATACACTCTTTACTTTCGAATAGTCGGCGTGCTTTTTCCGCTTGTGCCTCGTCATCTCTCAGGAGATAGCGGAGCAATATATTGGTGTCGACGGCAATCAAGTTAGTTTTTACGTTTCAGCGCCTACGCTCAATTGCATCCTGACGTGACTGTTTTTCTGAGACGGTGTCGTCTCCTTGCAGATGATCAAGACACCCCCAAGCACTACCAGCCTGCTGGCGGACAATGGTAATGTGGTTGTCTGCGACAAAACTCCGAAATTCATCACCCGCTTCGATACCGACTTCCCTGCATTGATTTGCTGGAAGCGTAATCTGGCGTTTAGAACTGACTTTGGGCATAGTCTACTCCTCTACATAATTGGCATTCTTGATGATTGTACCAAAATCTTTACAAAAAAGTGACATGTAAAGAATCTAGAGGCATTTACACTTTGGCGATTGTCATGCCCGGGCGGTCAGACGAACCGGCGAGACGGACGCGAAAATCGCCACAGCGCAAATCCCTCTTCATTTATCACACTTGACAAGAAATGAATTGAGTAATCACCAATTATTGAGTGCAGTCTTCAGTAAAGTCACTTAGGAATAAAAGATAAGGTGCTTCCAACATTCTGTCAACGGAGTCTAACTCATTTCGTCGCCAATGGATTAACGGTATTGGAACAGCAAGATAATCTGTAGATTAACTCGCAGTTTCAAATACTGTAAATGGAAGTGAATCCTATGCGCCTATCTTTGAATGAAATTCGCGACAGAGCAGCTAAATTTGCCAAAGACTGGCGATGTGAGCTGTACGAGAAAAGTGAAGCACAAAGTTTCTACAATAGCTTCTTTATGATTTTCAGTGTTCAACGAAAAACTGTCGCTCAATACGAATAGCGCGTAAAAAAACTTGACAATCGAGTAGGATTCATTGACCTTTTCTGGCCATCTGTTCTCGTTGTAGAGCACAAGAGTTTCGGACGAGATTTGTCCAGTGCATTTGAGCAGGCATGCGAGTATTTCGATGCTTTTCCAGAAAATGACCGCCAGAGGACATTTTGGTATGTGATTTTCATTGTTTCGAACTCCATGACTTCGATAGTCGAGAGATAAGCAAATTTACACTCGACGATCTACCTAAATTTGTTTAAGATTTTGTGTTCATTTTAGGTATTAAACGGCGTGAGTTTAAAGACCAGGACCCAGCTAATCTCAAAGCCGCAGAACTGGTGGGAAGATTGCACGATTCGCTCAAAGCGGTGGGTTACATAGGAGGTTGTGAAAGTTTTACGAAACAGCAAATTTACCGAGCTATGGAAACGAACATAAATGTGACTGAAACATCTGGCATCGTTTAAATGGTCTGCGGTGATCTGAAAATGGGTTGTTGTTAGCTCAGCTGGATGAAAGAGTTTGAAGACGGCAGATCAGTCACAGGCTGAATGATGGCGGGAATTGCCTAATTTCGGTCAGCTAGCTGGCTGAAACTTCGGCTGCGTAGCCCAGCAGACGGTGCCACGATCGGCCCAGACTGGGGCAACTTGCTGGGACTCGCTGCGGCTGCACAATTGGTTTTGGAGGTTATCTTCGGAGGCCTCAGATCGGGTCGTGATCGAGCTCTTCAAGGCTTGAGTTTAAGTTAGAGTTAGCTTCATTCAATCAATCATATAAGGTTTTCTGAAGAGGAACGATAGACGCAATCAGAAAGTGCTTGACCGCATCTGGTTTAGGTGGTTTCCGAACTGCTTGGACGAGACCGTCTCGCAACACAATGCGGTACGTGCCATCGATGTCTAGGTGAACTCTTTGGAGCTGAAAGAACTAGGGTTCACTCACACCGAAGTGAAGCGCGGGATCGGTCAGCCAGCGTATGATCCAGCAATCATGCTGAAGCTGTATCTGTATGGATATCAGTGGCGGATTCGAAGTTCGCGTCAGCTCGAACATCTAACGCGCGACCCTTTGGAAGCAAGATGGCTTTGTCAACAGGCCGCGCCGAGCTACAAGACCATTGCCAATTTCAGAAAAGACAATGTCAAGGCGTTGAAAGCGGCACAGCGTGGGTTTGCCGGCCTGTGCCGGGCGTTGGGATTGTTTGACGGAAAGCAGGTGGAGATTGACGGGAGCTATCTGAAAGCCGATGCCAATGCCAGCAAAATTCATACCAACAAGCAGCTGCAGCGTCAGCTGCGTCAGTTGGACGAATTCAATGCCGACGAAATCGAAGCCGAAGAGTTGGCGGAAGTTTATGATTTGAAAGCCAAACTGGGATATTGGCTGGAGCGTCAGAAATAAAAAGGAATTGTAGGAGAAGCTCAAAGCCAGTGGTGACAGTCAGGTCAGTGAGGTGGGCCCTGGATGCGCGCCTGCTGAAAAAAAGCAAGACGACAGGCGGCTACAATGTACAGATTGCCGTTGATGAGAAACACAAATTAGTCGTGGCCGAACAGGTCAATCAGGACGGAAACGACAAGCAGCAGCTTTAGCCGATGATGATGGCTGTTGCCGAGAATCTCGGCAATGACGAGCTCAAGGGTCTGGCTGGTACCGGATTTCACAGCGCGGTGGAAAAACCCGCAATAAAAATAAGCAGTTTGTGACCTATCGCGTAAGTACGACACAGTGTCAAGCGTGTAGCCCGTGAGAGCAGTGTCTGTCGGCGAAATCTCGCTATCGGAAGATCCAGCGCTCGGTGCATGAAGCCGCGGTGGAACGCAATCGACAGCGCCTCAAGTACTATCCCAATCAGGCTTGCGATCGCAGTTCAATCGTGCAACATTTCTTTGGCACCTTCAAGCATTACTGGCAGATGAGTCATTTCATGATGCGAACCTCGCCCAAATGTCAGGGGATTTCTCGCTGATGGCTCCGAGTTACAATTTCAAACGGGCGCTCAATCTAGTGGGATTCGAAGCCCTTGTGTCGTATTGCGCCCAAAATAAGGAAATGGGGTCGAATTTTGGTTAAAACGCAAAAAAAAGCTGTGATTTGAGGAGGAATTGGGACTTTTAAGTCCCAATTATGGCTGCTTAATTCAGAAATTGAGGATACTCCGAACAAGAAATGGTGATTACCCCTTCAAATTCATCATTTTGCTCAGACTCACGAGAGTCGGTTCGATAAGGAATCGATAAATTCACAGCCTCTTCTGCTCACCGTTCAAATCACCAGCTAGATCCGACTTTTTGAACGCCTCGCCGAGTGTTTCAACAATCATTGAAGTCCGCAGCGAGGCTTTGATAATTGAAGATCATCCAAACTTTTCGGTTCAGAAGTACGGGGTTTTCTGGCAATTTCAACTTCCCAGTGAGAAATCCGGTTACGTGCTCCAAATCTCAAAATTTCCCAGATGCTAATGAGAAATACGAGTTAGGCACTGCCAGTGGAAATTTGATGCCGGAATCATCCAAAATTGGTTTGATTTTCCGCCAAGCAGTGACGCGGGAATACTGCCACAAGCGTTCATCGAGCTGTGGCTTGAATTGATGTTGCCGTAGAGCGTAAGCGAGATCCAGATGCTCGATCAGTACAGGCGGTACTGGCACCGAACGCCACTGATCGCGTATTTTATTTAAGGTCTCGAACCTAACACGCTGCCGATCCACATCAACGATTCCGAAAGTGACTGCGAGCGCCTCAGAGATGCGGCAACCCGAGGAAAGCAGTGTTTCGGCAAGTGTTGCACAGAAGCGTTACGTTTTGTTGCACACGCGAGGAAGTCCTTGCGTTCTCGGGCGTTGATGTATTTTCAACTCCGGTGAGGATCGTCTAAAGATAAAACTGCCGGGTAGGGCATATGTGCAAATCGAATACAGTCAATGTCTTTCCTGCTCAGCTTGATCTAGCAGCAGAAGTTGAGAGTTGTCAGCCCCCTTCAAATGCTGCAAGCGGCAATGTGGAACATTAAATGCGAAGTGTTTCACGCAACGCCAAGCAGCAGTGTGTAGTGAGTGTGAGTCAAACGCTGTGTAGTTTGCGAAAAGTCGCTATCAGCGCGGTTGAAAATGTCGGGTTTCGTGCCAACTGACGTCACGAGTGTAGAACAATCGCGCTATTCGGAGGTGCTAACCTCTGAATTAATTTGATTTTGCTCTCATTCTCAACTGGTAATTTTAGAATTTCCGTGAAGTAAATTCAATTAACAACTTGTTTGTTTCTTATTCTGCGATTCAAACAATTCATGAATCTTTTCATTGAAATTACGGACAGTAGCTATGTCGGACGTACGAATCGCAATACTCCAATAATCATTCTCTGTTAAGAGGAACAAGTCTAATTTTTTGATCAAGTATCGATAATTAGTTGTGATCGTCAGCTCTTGCGTTTTCTCATCTCGATATCCGCTATATAACGGGAGCATCAGAATATCGGCTTTTCTTGTTTCAGGAAAGGTAAATTTAGTGACACACCCAATGTAGACTTTACGGCTTTGCAACGTAACTTGAAGCGGTTGGTTTTGAATCATCGCATCAAAAATCAAAAAGTCCATGTTGGAATCTATGGAATCGAGAATAATTTCATTTATTAATTCATTACTTCGAGATCGATCAATCAACAAAACGATGCCTACGAAGACAAACATAATGAACGTTGAAGTTCGAATCTTAAATTGCAAGACAGAATCAAATTGTGGAGCATCAAATGATGTAATGTGAACGATCACAGACACAACAATATATGAAATACAAAATAAGATGAGTCCCCAAATAAGCGAAGTGAACAACAAGTAATAGCCTGACGCTTGATGACGAGCGTAATTATTGGATTTGCTATTGGTTATTCACAGATAACCTGCCAGCAAAGCAAATAATTAGTCTGTTAAGATATGATTCAGCACCGATATCGCCCAATCAATTCACTTTTCAATAGTAAAGTTTTTTTCAGCCTCAGCCAAGGATTTCATTCGATCCTGAATTAATTCTGATTCGATCAGTTGACGCGGGTCAATGCTTGCGATGCCTTGACGGCTAACATGAACCCTTACTTTGGTTTTGCTCTCTGTCCTACGTTTCTCTGGTTTTTTGAACAACCTAGGTAGTATATGCACACTAGTCTCCTTCTTTGTTGTTGCTAATATTTATAATTGTATTGAATAGAGAAGCGACGTCCGATTGATTGTTGCCAAGCCGATTAGCTTTTTTTTGCTGTTTGCAGTTAACATCTGTCGGTGAACTGTCGACCTACGATCACATTTGAGCAACTCCACGCTACTACTGTTTATTGTCAGAGGCTCCCGTTGTTATTCAAGGAAGTCGCTGTGTTCTTTGGTGACTACATCAATCACAATCTAAAAAAGCAAAACCATTCCTTCCTATAAACGACATTCTAGAAAGAAATTTGCACTGGATGTGAAACACTATAGGCGCATTTTGTATCACCTTACCCTAGCGGGCAATGAAGCGGTTTGAGCACTGACTCGTAATAGACGGCAACATTGCCAAGTGACGTGCACGATTTTCATTGCTACAACAAGTACAACATAACTGGAACAATGCACCTCAAATTGGAGTCGCTGATTTTTCATAGCACAATTGCTGCTGGTCAGTAAAGATAGTCAAGGGTAAATCGCCCCATACGATTGATAGACTTCTACTCATAAGCGGACTCAACATTCCGACGTATTCGTCTGGATTTACAGACCCTTTATAAAATTCGCAATTGACCGGAAATTCGGTTTTGGAGGTATACAATAGCCTGATTAATGAAGCCTTGAAACAACACAATGATGTTCAGCTTCTGGTTTTCGTGCACAATTTGTTCTTGCAGGAATTCACAGTTTATGAACGAGCATTGGTGCCAATTCCCGTTAATAACATTCAGTGGACAAAAAACAAAAATCACAACCTTGAAGGTCGTGAGGGAGAACGACATACATTCACTTGGCAGCCCCACGGCAGCCAATTTACAATTTTAGAAAATTTACCACACGGTGCAACAAAATTCGGTATCTCCAAACACCCGCAGCAGCTAAAAAATCAGGATGTTTTGAATGCCGTGGGATTTGGACCGGATTGGATTGAAATGGCTCAATAGTCTGCCAAGAGCTTAGCCTTCTATTTTGATTTCGTTTTCTGGGAACCAGCGGTCCAAGGTGGTTCATTTTCGATTCTTATTTCTTCTTCTTTTTACGCTCGGGGCGATTTCAGTTTCTGTTCCGGGCAACGCTCACTTCAATCTCAACTTGAATATCAGAACGATTCATGTTGTTCACACGTCAAGTGGGCTTGATGTCTACCTTCGGTTGCCAACACCAATATTCTTGGCTGGCCTGGCCGGAGAAGATGCGGGTGATGGAATGCCTGCACCTGCTCCTTTCACGTATAACCAAATAGAAACTGATGTTCTCATGCACTACGTTGACGTTGAAAAAGTACGGTTCAATCCCAATGAATTTGCTCAAATTGTGGCGGATGGCATATCCTTTAAGACGGAAAACGAACGATTGGTTCCGGCGATTCGAGCGGTGCGAATGTATTCAGTGCTCAAACAGCCTCCGTTTTCGACGTTAGCGGACGCACAGCGTGCTTTTCAGGGTGATGCTGTAATCAATTTTGATGGTGAGACGTATGTAGGTGACACCGTTACAGATGTATATCTGCATTACGGGCATTCATCATCGATTGATTCATTTTCCTTCCAAGATCACTTTCAGCCAAATCTGGAATTTCAGGACAGCATCGCAAACTTGATACTGGACCACTACCCCGGCAGTTCAAGAATTCATAGGCTGACAGGTTTGTTTCACGAACCCGTGAAAATTGAAAATTCGGAAATCGCAGCGATTGCAACGTTCATCCTTCATGGTGCGAAGCACATACTGGAAGGATTGGATCACGTGCTTTTTGTGCTGTGCTTAACCGTTGGCGCAGTTTCGCTTGGCAGCGTGCTTTGGCGAGTTACTGGATTTACCGTCGGACACACATTTACGCTGATCGCTGGATTTTTAGGATTCGTGCCCTCCGCCGCTTGGTTTGTTCCCACTGTGGAAGCATGCATCGCGATATCAATCATCTACATGGGGGCGGCTGCACTGCAGCAAAGTGACAAAACAGACAAAGCCTACGCGAATCTAGGCGTAACCGTTTTCATTGGTTTGTTTCACGGATTTGGATTTTCGTTTGTTTTGCATGAACTGCTGTTGCCTGACAGTGCGCATTTGTGGAAAGTTCTGCTGTCTTTCAATGTTGGCGTAGAACTGGGTCAGATTGCAGTCGTCGTAGGAATGTGGCTGACCATGTGGGGAATCAGGCGATTCAGGGCCAGTCTATTGAATGTCTACCGCTGGATTGTTGTGACTCCCTGCGTTTTTCTTGCTTCAATTTGGACGATTGAGAGAATTGGAACTTTATTTCAAGCGTTTACAGTGACTTAGGTCAGAGCAGTTGGTTTTGCACAAGGGCATGGAACAGGTAGAATGTTTGCGTCAGGATCTGCCTTGGACTAGAGCGGCGAATAAATACAAGGGAAAATTCTGTGAAAATTCAGCTCCGTCGGCCCCAATCTGCGATTTCTATTCGATTTCTACACTGCCAACTCGTTGATAGCCTCTAGGCAGTAATTTTCCTCGTAACGTTCGGTCGCCTCTGTAGCCTTCGCGCTGTAGCGCATTCAATCGAACGAACCGTTTGCCAGCATGAATTTTCATTGTCTGATCTTGCGACAGCACCTTCACAATCTTAACGCTTTCCCCAGAATTTCTGGCAGTTGTCGGAATGTTGATCAGTTTAACGCCCTTTCCTCTGCTACGTACTGGCAGCTGCTTGACTGAATAAGTCAGCAAGCGTCCTTTGTTCGTAATGACGACGACTGATTGGGAGAAATCATCCACGCGTTCAATTGGAAAAGGAGTTCCTTCTGAGATTGCGAGCGCAATCTTGCCGAATTTTGTTTTGGAAGCAAGCTGCTTCAGCTGACTCACGAATCCATATCCTTCACTCGAAGCTAACAGACAGTGGCAGTCCGGCGGTCCCAAAAACATACTTGTAAACTGCGCCATTTTTGGTGGTGTCACAAATTTTGTCAGCGGATCACCCAAAGTCCTGACAGAGGGCAGGTCGCGCACGTTTACAGTGTAGATTCTGCCCGTGGCATCCATAAAAATCAACGTCTCATTTGATTTCCCGATTGCATGCGACAGGTATCTGTCACCAGATCGATAATTAAGATTTTCGAAGTTGAACCTGTGACCTTTTCCAGTGCGAACCCAACCATTCACAGACAAGAAAACTGTAATGGGCTCGACAGGCGTGAAATCGTCAACAGAAAACGCCTGAACTTCACCCATTTCCTGCATCGTTGAACAGCGATCATCTCCATGCTTTTTTGCAGCTGTCTGAATTTCTTGGATTGTCAGTCGCTTCAGCTTTTTCGGTGAACGAATGACTTCTTCAAGCTCATTGCTTTCAATTCGCAAGGCGCTTTTTTCTTTTCGGATTTTGATCTCTTCGAGTTTGGCCAGCTGACGCAGACGAATTTCCAAAACTGCGTCCGCTTGACGATTGGTAAGATCCAACTTTCGCATCAATGCTAATTTAGGTTGATCTTCGTTACGTATGATGCGAATGACTTCATCAAGATTCAGATAAACGGTGAACAGCCCGTCAAGAATTTCGAGCCTGTCAGTGACGTAGTCAAGCCGACCTTGCAGACGTCGTAAAATTGTTGAATTTCGAAACTTCAGCCAATCCGAAAGAAGGTCTTTTAGATTGTGTACTTTTGGTTTTCCGTCAAGCCCAATCAGATTCAAGTGAATGCGATAGCTTTTTTCCAGCTCTGTCGTTTTGAACAGATGTCCCATCAGCCGTTCGCAGTCAACTTGTTTGTTTCGAAGCTCCAAGACCAGCCGCGTTGGAGTTTCTTCATCACCTTCGTCTCGAAGATCCGCAATCATGGGCAATTTTTTTTCGAGCATCTGTTTGGCAATCTGCTCCATAATTCTGGAGCCTGAGACCTGGTGTGGAAGAGCATGGATGACGATTGATTTGTTCTCAGTCTTCCAAGCTGCGCGCATTCGAACGGAACCATTGCCGGTTTTGTACGTTGTTACCAGATCTTTGCGCGGAGTAATGATGATAGCTTTCGTTGGAAAATCAGGACCAGGAATGAATTCACATAATTTCTCGGTGCTGATTGTCGGTCTGCGTAAAAGTTCGACGCAGGCTTTGGCCACTTCCCGCATGTTATGAGGCGGAACGCTCGTCGTCATTCCCACCGCAATTCCAGTGCTTCCATTGAGAAGAATGTTGGGCAGCTGCGCGGGCAGCCGCTGCGGCTCATCAATGGTGCCGTCGAAATTTGGAACCCAGTCAACTGTTCCTTTGGAAACATAGGGCTCAAGATCTGGAAGTTCGTCTTCCATAGTGGATGTTGGAGCCGCAGTTGGCTGCCAGTAAATCTTGTCCTTGGACAGTTCTTCCAGCAGGGTTTGCGCGTACGGAGTGAATTTACACTCGGTATAGCGCATGGCAGCAAATGATTTTGGATCGTCGGGTGAACCCCAGTTCCCTTGGCCGTGTATGATTGGGTATCGGTAAGAAAACGGCTGAGCCATGAGTACCATGGCTTCGTATGCGGCGGCGTCCCCGTGCGGATGAAATTTACCGATGACATCACCGACCGTGCGCGCGGACTTCTTGAATTTTTCCGTGGATTTCAAGCGCAGTTCAGACATTGCGTAGATGATTCTTCTCTGAACGGGTTTGAGACCGTCTGAAATGTGCGGCAGAGCTCGGTCCAGAATGACATACATGGAGTAATTCAGGTATGCCTTTTCTGCGAAATCCTCCAGAAGGATAGACTCTTCTGCTGAATCAGCAAAGAGATTCGGCTGTACTGAACCCTCAGACGACATTGCTGTCAGATGATGGCCTGATCACCATATCGGGTTAGCCAGACCTTTCGGGCTCCGGCTTTTTTCTTGGCGAGCAGCATGTCAAGTTTTCTGTCAACTGTCGCAGTTCCGTTAATTTCGAGCCGAACCAGTCGACGCGATGAGGGATCCATGGTTGTCTCTTTCAGCTGAGATGGATTCATCTCTCCGAGTCCTTTAAAGCGCTGTACCGTAATCTTAGCGTTTTTCTTTCTGGACCGCAGCTGCAGCTTCAACTGTTCGAGTTCATCATCATCCAGCGCATAGTGCACATTTTTGCCGGAGTCGATGCGGTATAACGGAGGCATTGCAACATGGACATGCCCAGCAGCGACGAGAACTCGAAAATGTTTGACGAAAAGAGCGCATAGGAGAGTGGCAATGTGTGCGCCGTCTGAGTCGGCATCAGCCAGAATGCACACTTTTCCATAACGCAGTCCGTTGACTTCTGATGCGCCGGGATCCACTCCTAGTGCAACTGCGATCGAATTGACTTCGACTGAAGCGAGAACCCGTTCCGATCGGATTTCCCAAGTGTTGAGAATTTTTCCGCGCAGAGGCAGAATCGCCTGCGTTTCTTTGTTGCGCGCCTGTTTTGCTGAACCGCCCGCGGAATCGCCTTCGACAAGGAACAGCTCTGTTTCCTGAAGGTTCGTACTGGTGCAGTCTGCAAGTTTGCCGGGCAATGCCGGACCGAGCACGGTTTTTTTTCTTTTTACGGATTGACTGTCCAGCTTGCGTTGACGCGCGCTGGCGATCGCCAACTGTGCAATCTGTTCGGCGACGATCACCTGTTGATTCAGCCAGAGGCTGATGACGTTTTTTGTAATCGTAGCGAGGACCTTGCCGGCTCGTCTTGAAGACAGTCTCTCCTTGGTTTGGCCCTGAAACTGGGGATTGTTCATACGAACCGAAAGAATGTAATTGCACTGACGCCAGGCGTCCTCAACTGAAATTTTGATTCCTTTTGGACTTAAGTTTCGAAAATCACAAAACTCTCTGATTGCATTCGCGATTCCGATTCGAAATCCATTTACGTGAGTGCCCCCCAGTGGTGTTGGAATTAAATTGACAAAACTCATAGCAACTGCCTGATTCGAATCTGGAGTCCATGTGATTGCGCAATCCACCTCCGTATCTTCAAATTCCTGATGAAAAACAAATGGCAGTTCCGGAATGGTTGCATTTTCGTCAAGCTGGTCGTGGAGATAGTTCTGCAGGCCTTCTTCAAACTGCCAGCTTGCACTTTCAGCGGGATCGACCTCATCGACGTATTTCAACTGCAAGCCAGTACAGAGTACTGCTTTTGCAAGCATCAGTCGTTTCAAATTCCTGATATCAAATTCAACCGAATCAAAATATTTTGAACCAGGCCAGAATCGAATTCTTGTGCCAGTGCGCCTTTTTGGGACGCTGGCGGTCATCGTCAGCTGCCGACTGACATCACCATTTGCGAATTCAATGCGATGCAGACCTCCATCGCGCATGATTTCAACAACAAGACGTTTTGACAGCGCGTTGACGACAGAGACGCCAACTCCATGCAACCCGCCTGAATGTCGGTAATTTTTAGAGGAAAATTTCGCGCCTGAATGCAACCGCGTCATGATCACTTCGACTGCTGGAATCATTTCATCCTGGTGAAGATCGACCGGAATTCCCCTGCCGTCGTCCACGACGCTCAGGGAACGGTCTTCGTGCAGAGTCACGGTGATTTCCGAAGCGTGACCGGAAATCACCTCATCCACGGCATTATCGATGACTTCTTGGGCTAAATGATTAGGATTGTCCGTCTGGGTATACATACCCGGCCTTTTTTGAACTGGCTCAAGACCGACAAGTATTTCAATATCAGATGCGCTGTAACTGGATGCCAAATTTATTAGGGGAATGAGTTGTGAAAAAGTTAGAACGACTTTCTAGGGTAATTATACACTTACATCGAACTGAAAAAAATGATGGGGATGGCGCGTTATAAAGGAAGAACAGCCAATGAGTCCGATGTCTGGATTTTTCTTCAAGTATCATGAACGATCAGCACTTTAAAACTCGTCACATTTCCAGGCAGATGAGATCATTTACATGAACGCTTCAGTTCAAAAACAATCAGGAAATCAAGTAACTGTTGACTGGATGCCAAACGGTCTGCCGGAATTTGATCTTTCAATGATGCCCTCGTGGTCCTGTTCGCATGACCTTGTCAAGAGATTTCAGGAGGACGGAGCCGTCCTGATGCGAGGCGTATTTCGAGACTGGGTAAAACCACTGCGACGAGGGCTGCAGCGAAATCTTGATGCCCCAAATGACTATGCTTTTCCTTGTGAAAGCATTCCCGCGGGCAAGTCTGGTCGATTTTTTGACAGCTATTGCAATTGGCTGCTGATTCCAGAGTATTTTGAGTACGTAACTCAATCCTCGGCAGCCAGTATGGCTGGACAGTTGATGGAAGCACAGGCGGCTCAATTCTTTCACGAACACACATTTTGCAAAGAACCTGGCACACAGCGAGAAACGCCCTGGCATCAGGATCTGCCGTATTACTGCGTTGATGGAAATCAAACTGTAAGTCTCTATGTCGCACTTGATCAGACTCCAGCAAATGTAGCGGTCAGATTCGTCAAGGGTTCGCACCGATGGGGGAAGCTGTATCATCCAGTTGCATTTGAAGACGGCGCTGACTTCGCAGCACAGGGAGAATGCCTGGAGTCAGTACAGGACATACAGCCTTCAGAGCATCAAATTCTAAATTGGGAGTTGGCCTCAGGTGATTGCATTGCGTTCAATTTTCGAACGGTGCATGGCACAAAGTCTGATAAAGTGACACGTCGGCGGCGAGCTTTTTCCACTCGCTGGCTGGGAGATGACGTAGTTTACTGTGAACGAAATATCGAGACTTCTCCACCCTTGGGAGATATGGGCTTAAGGCTTGGCGACCGAATGCGGGAGGATTGGTTTCCAGTGCTGTGGCGTCGGTCCTGATACACCGATGCTAAGAAGAAAGCCTGAGATGATTCTCTAGTTGATCATCGCCTCCAGTTCTAGAGTTCGAATCGGAATTTTCAATTGTCTGTTCCCGTACAGGAGTACGAACGCTGGATGAGCAAAGCGCTTGAGCTGGCACGGATGGCATACGACATGGACGAGGTTCCAGTCGGTGCTGTGGTGACAGTAAATGATGAAATTGTGGGAGAGGGTTTCAATCGAACGATTACAGATTGTGATCCGACTGCTCACGCAGAAATTGTTGCCTTGAGAAACGCGGCTTCCCAACTCGGCAATCACCGAATGCCCGCAGCAAAAATGTTCGTAACGATTGAACCCTGCGCGATGTGTGCAGGCGCGATTGTGCAGGCGCGATTGGCTGTTTTGGCATACGGTGCAGCGGACCCAAAATCGGGCGCGGTTGATTCATCGATGAACGTATTGGGCCATAAAAACCTCAATCATCGATGTCAGGTGATTGGCACGATTTTAGAAGATGAGTGTAGAGAATTGATTCAGAGTTACTTTCGTGGAAAACGTTAAAATTAAGGGAATTGGAGATATCTGAATCAGGTTAGTAGATAATATTGAACCTGAAAAAAGAAAGACGCTGACAGCCCAATGAATTAGAAGGAGAGGTACCGAAGTGGCCATAACGGCGCGGACTCGAAATCCGTTGGGGGCGTAAGCCCCACGTGGGTTCGAATCCCACCCTCTCCGCCATTTATTCTAAAACGGTCCAACTATGGATCGTTTTTTTTTCGAATCCAGCTCGGTCAGATTACAGCTACCCACAATACCACCGCTTCGAGTATTTCAATCATTGCGCTGCAATGGTTTCCGGTGAGGCTCTTCTTTGTTTTTTTCATTCTGTAGTAAACGATAAAAGCTCCGATGGAACAAATCACGAGAATTGTGATTGCCCAGAGCCAGGCTAGCAAGACTGTGAATGCCACGGCGATCGACACGCAAATCAACGCGCTTCGCTTTGAAATGCTGACTTTTGTCAGGCCGGCGAATTTTGGATCTGGGTCATAACCTGTAAATGCCAGAAGTCCAAGGGGAACTGTTCTTGCAACTACACAAGTTATGAAAATCGCTCCGAAGTTTTCGGTATTGGTTGCTTGAATGAGCGCTGCAAATTTGATGATCAGCAGCAGAACAACTGCGACTGCAGGATTCCAGCTGAGATCTGCGTCTGGTTCTTTCTCCTGAGAACTGAATGAAAGGGGTCGATTAACATCAAACCAGCTCTCTACGGTGTTTACGAATCCAGACACATGAACCAGACGCGTAAGCCAAGCCCAAACGAACAGAAGAACCGCAGCGACTAAAACCGCGTCAAACAAATGCAGCCAATACTGCAGCACGAAAATTATCATGCCAATGAGCAGTCCGACAAGCGGATGGAAAAGCAGCGACTGCCTGATTTCACTGTCTCGAATGCCTCTCGGTGGATTCGGGATCAAGCACGTCATGTGAGCTAGTGCATAGTTCATCACCATCCCATAGGACTTTAAGGAAAGTGATTTAGCCACGGCGGAATCAACAAAGTGAGTAAGTAAAAATTATGATGTATGCACCTACTGAAACATTAGCACCAATTCCGTTGTGTTTCAAGTCGAATTCTAATGTAAATAGTGCTTGGCAGAAAACCAAAATAGTATATAATTAGCAAGCATTATCAGACACATAAGGTCGATACATTGGAGGCGAAGATTTTCTGTAAAACAGCGAAATCGCCTCCAAATTCGCAATATTAGGGGCAAAACCTCGAGATTAACCGTCAAATCTTCGAGATTAACTGACAAATTCTCCAAATCAATGAAATCTTCGGTATTTTTCTGCCATGAGACAAGTCGAATCGATACAAGCCGAGCTGGGCGGCACCTTCATCAGCGAAGTGAGGATTAATCCGAAATCGCGCGACGACATACCGGTGCTGCTGCGGGGTCTGCAGCAGATTTACCAAAAACGATCGGTACGCGTCAAGGTGTTTGAGTTTCTGAGCACTCAGCTGCATGACAAGGTACGACACGACACCGGTCGTCCGGGCATGGACTGGTGGCGGATCTTGGTGCTGGCGACGCTCAAGCAGGGTCTGAACTGCGATTACGACCGGCTCGCTGAATTGGCCAATGAGCATGGCACGCTGCGCAAGATGCTGGGTCACGGCATTATGCCGCATGACTACAACCGCCAGACTGTCGCCGACAATGTGCGACTGCTGACGCCGCAGCTGTTGGATGAGATCAGTCGGCTGGTGGTGTGCGAAGGACACCAGGCAGCTGGCAAAAAGCCGGAGGCGGCACTGCACGGTCGAGCAGACTCGTTTTGCGTAGAAACAAATGTCCACTATCCGACGGATTTGGGACTGCTGTGGGACTCGACGCGTTGTCTGATTCGCATCTCGGCATCGTTGGCGGATGCGCGCGGAGTGAAGGGCTGGCGGCAGTGGCAGTCCTCGATTGGCAAGGTCAAGGCCTGCTACAACCGGGTGCGAAATTCCAAGCGCGGCGGTCGTTCACCGACGTGCATTAACCGGTATTTGTCGGTGTGTGAGGAACGGGTGCAGCGTGCTGAGCAGACGCTTGAGCAGGTGCGCGGGAGCGAGCTGCGATTTGCTGATGTGCTGAAAGTGCAGCAACTTGAAGAACTTATCGAACACGCAAGACGCTTTAGCGATCAGATCCGCCGGCGTCTGCTTGATGGTGAGAAGATTCCACATAAGGAAAAAGTGTTTTCGATCTTCGAGCCTCACACTCGTTGGATCAGCAAAGGCAAAGCCGGCTGTACGCAGGAGCTGGGCGTGCCGGTGTGCGTGGTCGAAGACCAGTACCGGTTCGTGCTGCATCATCAGATCATGTGGGACGGCAGCGATGTAGATTATGCGGTCTCGGCCGTGTCGCAGACCCAGCAGCGGTTTGCGAATTTTACCGCCTGCAGTTTCGACAAGGGCTTTCACTCGGTGCCCAACCAGGCGCAGCTGGCGGAACAGTTGGAACAATGTGCGCTGCCGCGCAAGGGACGACTCAGCTCGGCAGCTGCCGAGCTTGAAGCCCAGGACTGGTTCAAAGCGGCGCGCAAGCAGCATCCGGCAGTCGAATCAAAGATCAACTGTTTGGAGCACTGCGGATTGGGTCGTGTCTTGGACCATGGCAAAAAAGGTTTCGCCCGAGCGGTGTCGCTGTCGGTGCTGTCGGCGAATCTGAAGCGACTCGGTACGCTGTTGCGCGACAAAGAGCGCAAATCTCTGGCTCGCCGCCAACGCTTGCGCGCAGCTTAGCGCAGCTTTTCCCTGATTGATAATTGAAAATCCGGCTCCCGGAGGATCGAGCGCGGACGAAATCTACGAATTTCAGCGTTTTTTTCTGATTTCCAGTTTATTTCATCGTACCGCTCGAATTGCTGCTGTCTTGCCCGCGGATTTACGCCGGCTTGTGGCCGATTTGGGCGCAAATTGGTTGTTTTCTGCCAGACACTAAATATTCGGCCAAGCCCATAGGCCGAGAGGAATCAACTGTTGAGTATTTTCCTGAAGTCCCGGCACAGCGGGTACAGCCAGATATCCTTGATCGGTAATGTTGGCTTGGTGGAGGCAGCGCATTTGCCGAGTCCTTTCGTTTGACCGACATTGATCCAGTTCGCAGCCTGGTAGCATGTACCCAAAAAGCGCTGTTCAACGAAAGTCTCAAGCAGCACCGGTCGAATCCTGTAACGATCGTACCACTGCTGCGGCAGCTCCCGGGCGAGCCTTGCAAGCAGGTGCGAGGCAAGATTGGGGCACTTGATCCAGGGCAGAATGAGGAATCTTGCATTGTTTACGATCCGTGCCAGATTGGCTTCTCTGCGCTCCCGATTCCAGCCGATGAAGTCATCCCGGGGTGCGGTTTTCCATGCTGCGGCACCGAAGCCGAAGGCGGCGACAATCTGACGGTCTATGGCAGCGAAATAACGCTGCTGAGCGCCGGGCAGGGGTTTGTATCCAAGATAATGATAGCGTTCAATGTATTCGTTCCAAAGACGTGAATCAGCGGGGGTTGACACCCGCCAAAGTTGAGGTGTTGGCAACTCATGCAGCGGCGCACGGATCGGTGTCTGCGGTGCAGTGCTGTCGGTGAAGCGGATGACCGCCCTGGGAGGCTGGCGACGAGGCGGCGGCAACACAATCAGCTGATCTCGATACATGCGCAGCATCGCCACCCGGCACGACATCTGTTTGAGTCCTCCATCGGGCTTTTTCCAATCCAGCAGCTCACAGACCTGCTGCGACAGCCGGGTTCTGGAACTGTCAGGATGGGCGGCAATCAGTTTGCGAATGCGCTCCAGCTCCTTGGAACTGAAGTCGCGTCCGCAATATCGAGTCATGGCGGCTGTGAGACGGTTGAAAGACAGCCGCGTTGCGTTGACACCGCTGCCTCGCACTTTGAGATCAGAGAACTGCGCTGGCTGACTGCAGCCGCTGGCTGCGACATCTCAGCCCGTCGAGCCGCGCTCATCCGCCAGGGAATGAAAGCCTCAGGATTCTCAGGCGCCTGTCCGCCGTTGGCGGCGCAGGCGCTGAGATGTTCATACAGCCATCGATGGGGATTGAGATCCCACAAAAGCACGCTCTGAATGATTGAGAACATCTGTGCTGCCAGCGAAGCGCTCCAGTGACTGCCCGAGCCGCGGCAGTTCTTGTGCAGCATCGCTGGGTTGCGCATCTTGCGCTCCCCAGAGTTATTTTCAAGCGCAACCTGGGGATGTTTTAAAAACACCCTCAGCCCCGACCAGTGATTCTGCAGACTGCTCAGCACCTTGAGTTGGGCCGGATGCATCTGTTCTGCCGACAATTCATGCTTCAAAGTCCGCTCCATCTGCTCGACCGAGTGCTCAAGCCGCTGCTGTTGGAGCATGAATGATTCACTTTGCTGAGCCAACGGCCTCGACTCATCGAAATGCTCCTGACGACGCGCATTGAGGTGATAGATCTCGCCAATGCGCTCCCGCCACTCGAACATCCACCGCTCCAGTTGCGGCTACTGCACCGCAGCTTCGAGATAATCCCGCCGCATATGAACCCAGCAAAAGGCCAGTATGATCGCCGCATTGACCTTCGCCAATCGCTTGTAACCACTGTAACGGTCACAAATGACAAACACTTCCTTGAGCTTTTCAGACAGTGCACTGAAGTGCTCGATCGGAACATCACCGATGAAGCGCTCTCAAACACCCACAGATACCACCGATTGCCGACTTTCTCCTCCATCTTCTCATAGACCTTCCAGCCGGTCTCGTCACAGTGAAATACCGAATCTTCCATCTGCCGCTGCATCAACTGATCCAACAGCGGCTCGAACCACGGCGCCATCTTCTTCAGACCGTCAGTCACCGTACCTTGTGAGATCGCCATGCCCTGATCACGCATTTGGCGCAGCAGATTGCAGGTCGAACGACTGTACCAATACTTGCTCAGCAAAATCTCAACCCACACCGACACCCCCAGCAATCCCTTGGCAATGACCCGCGGCGCCGGCTTGGCTGTCACCACGGCCGCAGTTTGACGGCAGTTGCAGGTCTTTGCATATTTTTTCCGCCGGATCTCGCGAATATGCGCCTTCGTAAAATTTTCCAGAATCTCCGAGTTGTCGGTGTCAGACATCGGCACATAGGCAGCGCCACAGGAATCGCACACCTGATCTTCAGGCGCAACATCCAAGGCTTTCAACTTCACGCACCAATTTCTCTCGAGGCGTGCGTCCATGACCCTTGCTGCCGCGCTGCGCCCCGCGCTTTTTCTTCGGCGCCGCCGACGCAGATTCCAAAGCCTCGCTTTTTTTACCGGCTTTTTCTCAGTTTTACGACCATAGACTTGTTTCTCCAACTGCCATACCCGCGCCTTTGTTCGCTCCAATTCCTTACTCTGCCGGCGATGCTTCTCCAGCAGCTTCAAATACTCTCGGGTTTCATGCTTCTGCTGGGATTGCTCCAAATGGTAACATTTATCTTTCCATTGTTGAGCAAGGCCCCGCCAACGGTTCACATCATACTTCAACTGAATATGCTCCTGCTTCGACCGCGTTACGAATTGTTTGGAAAAAGGCGTCGATGCACCTTTTCTCGAATCCGAAAACTCCGCAGGTGGGCTTAGTGGGTTGAGCTCATTTGACATGCACGATTTATATACACTATTTGTGTCGTGGTGTCCATAGCTGAAGCAAATTTTTTTTCTATTCGATAAGGGTTGGCCGAATATTTACATTCTAATTTATGCAAGAATATTCTATCGTTTTATTCACAAACGAAATTTTCGCAGTCAAGTAGAAGAATTATTCTGGCGGAGAGGGAGGGATTCGAACCCTCGGTACGCTATTCACGCACACACGCTTTCCAGGCGTGCACCTTCAGCCGCTCGGTCACCTCTCCAGATCAGCAGTCAGATCAGCTGCAGATAATTTTATCGAACAAATTCATGTCGACGGGCAATTGGAAGAAATTTCATTATAGTCGGGGACAATGCCTCTCCATGTGATTTACACTGGCTCTTTGGAATTTAAACGCGACAAGGAAAAAAATTGTATGGTCCAAAATCAATCGAGAATGTTTATGATCCGAAGGTCCGTACTCGCTTCAATGTTTCCGGGTCGAGAAAACTCTCCACTGTTGCGTCCGTTTCCAGTTGCATTGTCTGCTCGAGATCGAGCTGATGCGTTTTGTTCAAAACGCGCTTGAGCATCAGAATCGAGCGCTTTGGCAGTCCCGCAATATGCTCCGCAGCTCCATGTGCAACATCATATGCTTCGGATTCAGCGACGACTCTCCAAGCCAGCCCCATTTCCTTTGCTTCAGAAGCATCGAACACCTCACCTAGCAGCATCAGTTCTTTCGCTTTTGCCAGTCCGACGATTCGCGGCAGCAGCGAAGTCACTCCACCTGTAGGAAACATTCCCCACTTCAGTTCAGGAAAGAAGCACCGTGTATTGTCAGCGAATACCGCTAAATCACAGTTGATCGCCCACTCCAGCCCTCCGCCGACAGCCCAGCCATGAATTGAGCCAACAACGATCTTGTCACCGAGCACAATGCGCCGGGTGATGTCCTGAATTGATTCGACAAATGCATGAGTTTCCTGTTTCGATTTCGACTGTTCTTCAAAGGCTTTCAGATCGTCTCCAGAACAAAACGCCCTGCCGGAACCTCGAAGTACGATCGCACTCACTTCTTCATTGGAATTAGCGGCATCCAGCGCGCTTCGAAGCGCCACCAGCAGGTCGGAATTGAGCGCATTCAATCGTTCGGGACGATTCAGAGTCACCGTGCATACATTTTTCCGAACTGAACTCAGTACGGTTTCGTTCATGTTGAATTTTCTCGAATCAAATGTTGTGTTTTGCCTTCTGTTCTAGGCAGAGAGCGAGGGGGTGCAAGAACCACTCGCACTGAAACCCCGAGAGAAAATTTTATAGCCTTTTCAATTTTTTCAATGAAGGTTTCCGTCGACTGAACATCATCATTCAATTCTGCTTCAACTCGAACCTGATGATTGGGTTCTTTTCCCTTCAGCCGAATCCGAAATTCTCCAGACAGCTGCCTGAATTCATCCATTACGCCTCCAATAGCAGCGGGATATACGTTCACACCTCGAATTACAATCATGTCGTCGGTTCTGCCCAACACCCTGAATCTAGGAGTGGTTCGGCCACAGGCACAAACATCGGTTTCCGTAATCACGATCGAATCGTTCGTACGAAAACGAACCAGTGGCTGCGCTCTACGCGCTAGATGTGTCAGCACCAATTCCCCCTGAATTCCATCTTCCCAAGGTAGGGAGTTTAGCGTTTTCGGATCGATCACTTCGGGATAGAGAACGTCGTGGCCAACAAAATGCAGGTCATTGTTGAATTCACATTGTCCGGCAAAATTACTGAAGACGTCCGAAACTCCGTAATTCGCATTCCTTACAGCGTAACCCCACGTATTTTCCAGTCGCCTGCGAAATCCTATGTTGTCAAGGCCGGCTTCGCCTCCAAACAGCGCTAGTTCAAGGCCTAAATCTCGAGGCGACAGCTCCGGATAGTGTTGTGCGATGGATTGTTCTAAAACCGCAGGATAGGACGGTGTTGAGTGAATCGCATCGACTCCAAGCTCCATAATCGTCTGAAGCAGCAGCTTCCGATTGCCGATTCCAAATGGAATTACCGTTGCTCCGACAGCTTCAAGAGACAGATGATCTGTTATTCCACCCATCCAAATCTGATAATTTAAACAGTGGATGACCAAGTGATTGGGCTTGAGTCCGCAGGCGCGATGGCTGCGTCCGCCAACACGCGCAGTCTGTTCCGCGTCGAATTGAGTCTGTGCGATGTTCACTCCTTGTCCGGTAGAACCTGAAGTGCGATGAAAACGAATCACTTCATTTGAATTCGCAGCTAGGTATTCACCAAATGGAGGAAAATTTTTCTGCGACTCCCTTAGCATGGTTTTATCGCAAAGAGGCAATCGAGGCAGATCTTTGAGATTCTCTGGCGCTTTGACAGAACCCCAAAGTCGCTTGAAGAAAGAAGACTTTTGCAATACATACTGTCGCTGAAAATCCCAATTGTGCTGCCGCAGGCTCTCGACCTGGACAATAGGAAGAAATTCTTCTAGCCCGAGAATGTTGCTTGACGACACGTTCATCAAAAGTTTCCGTATTTGGGTCAAAGATTTATTGTAAATGCAGACGCACTCCTGCAGGATGGCAAAGAGCGGCCCGGAGCCTGAAAATTTGGTATTGACTCTCGATTCAAGGGAAAATTTGGCGCTGGGCGGGGATTCATGAAGTGAATGAATGACCGAATTGAATTCGAATCAATGCTGTCGAATCGAATGGCAGCACATGTGTCAAAGAGCCGACAGTGCCTGCAGTTCAGCCAATGAACTCAAATGTGGCGCAGCAGGCAGCGCTGATCTTGAAACGACTACACCCGAACCTGACCGGTAAACCTAGATTGCCCCTGCTTTTCGAAACTCTTCTATCTCTTGTGCATCGTAACCAAGAACTGAAGAAAGAATCTCGTCCGTGTGCTCTCCGAGCAGCGGTGATCTTTCAACGATCGCAGGTGAAGCAGACAGCTTGATCGGATTTCCGATTGATTTGTAGGGACCTCGCTCCGGATGATCCACTTCAACAACTGTATTCGTATCCACTAAGGATGGTTCACTTATTAGTTCCTCAATTGACAAGATCGGTCCGCACGGTACGTTGAGAGGATTCAAAGTCGCCATCACTTCGAACTTAGTCTTGGTCATTGTCCATTCTTCTATCATCCCGAAGCATCGATCAAGTTTGGGCAGACGTGCTTGCGGAGTGGCCCATTCCGGGTCGTCAATCAGTTCTTCGCGTCCGATGACCCGCATGAGATGAGCCCAACTTGGCGGTTGAATAATGACATAAACGTAATCGTCAGGACCGCCGGGAGCAGTTCGAACAGCCCAGCCAGGCTGTCCTCCACCGGAAGCGTTTCCACTTCTTGGAACTGAACTGCCAAAAGTTCCGTTGGGATGTTGTGGGTATTCCATCAACGGACCGTGATCAAGTCGCTGCTGATCTCTGAATTTGACTCGACACAAGTTCATCACCGCATCCTGCATTGCACATTCAACGCGCTGCCCAAGTCCGGTTTGCTCACGATGGAACAATGCCGCGAGAATTCCAATTGCAAGATGAAGGCCGGTTCCACTGTCACCGATTTGAGCGCCTGTAACTGTTGGCGGTCCATCGTCAAATCCGGTTGTGCTCGCCGAACCTCCCGTGCACTGAGCTACGTTTTCATACACCTTGCAGTCCTGATAGGGTCCCTTGCCAAAACCTTTGATTGATGCATAAATCAACCTGGGATTGAGTTCCTGGATTTTTGCCCAAGGAAAACCCATGCGGTCGATCGCACCGGGTGCGAAATTTTCAACCAGTACATCACACATACGAATCAATCGTTCAAAAATTTTCTTACCTTCGAGATTTTTTGTGTCTAGGGTAATAGAGCGTTTGTTGTGGTTGAGCATGGTGAAGTACAAGCTGTCTGCGTCTGGAACATCTCTAAGCTGCCCTCGCGTCGCATCTCCGAATCCAGCTCTTTCAACTTTGATGACGTCCGCTCCAAACCAAGCGAGAAGTTGTGTACAGGTCGGCCCCGACTGTACATGAGTCATGTCCAGAATTCGGACTCCTTCAAGTGCTTTACTCATAAGTCACTCACCAGTCTATATCTATTTTTCAATGTGTGAATACAGGGCAATCCAAATATAAAACTTTTAAACTGCAAAATTTTATTGCCGTCGGTGATCAATAAAACTGAATGTGATTAACGGTTTGCCCCAGCAAATTTTGCTGCGCCCCACAATCTGTGCTTCAAATTCTTTTTATCATGGGAAACAAAAAAATAAGTATAGTTCAGTGATTGCGAGTCAATGAAACTTGTTGCGATCAAGTCAGAAATTGTTTTCCAGGCAGCGAAGATGAATTATAGGTATCACTTTTTTAATATTTTGATAAAATCAAAATTAAATTCAAAAGTTGATATGGAGACTGTTAGCATGAAAAAATACAGCAAAGACAATTACGTCGAATTACTTGCAACCGGGCAGATGTCGCGGCGTCAGTTCAGCGGGCTTCTTGCTTCTCTGGGTGTGGCAACCGTTACGTTTCCGCTGATGCCGGGAATGGCCAATGCGGCTGCCGACGATCACCCCAATGTTTTTACTTGGGAAGGCTGGGATGCCAATGAACATCATGAAGAATATTTCGCCAAACACGGCGAGTATCCTAATTTCGCGATCTTTGGAGACGAAGAAGAAGCCTTCGCCAAAATCATGGCAGGCGCGAAATTTGATGTCATTCATCCTTGCACCTACAAAGTTGAACTGTGGCGTGACGCTGGCATTCTTCAGCCGATCGATGTGAGTCGTCTGAGTCATTATCCGGACAGCATACCCAGCCTGAAGAACATACCTGGGATGAATATAGGCGACGAGGTTTGGTTCGTTTCTGCTGACTGGGGCAATACATCGGTGCTCTATCGCCCTGACTTGGTTGATGAAAAATACCAAGAAGAAGAAACTTGGGGAATTTTGTGGGATGAAAGATACGCCGGCAGACTGTCGATGTCAGACAGCCTGATTGATGGTGTCATGGTGGCAGCCATCTACGGCGGCGCAGAAGATCCTTTCAATATGACGGATGCTGAAGTCGAAATGACTAGAGAACTGATGCGCAAGCAACTTCCGCTTTTACGTTACTATTGGACCAGCCCCACGGATATCGAAAATTCGATGGCAGCGGGAGAAATCGTCGCAACAAGCGCTTGGAACGACGCGTATACCGCATTGAAGAATGACGGTCATAATGTCAAGTACATGACTCCAAAAGAAGGAGCAATGACCTGGGTGTGTGGTTTCTGCCTGTTGGCTGATGCTGACCCAGCGAAAATCGATAAGAGTTATGACGTGATTGATGCGTTTCTGAGCCCTGAATCCGGAGCGTTCTCTATTCTAGAAGAAGGTTATGGGTGTGCGAACCTGAAGTCATATGAACTTGTCGATGAAGCAGCCCTCGCTGAGCGCGGACTGTCGAGAGATCCGGATGCATTGTTGAATTCCGGAATCTTCCAAGTTGCCATCAAGAACGAGCCCGTTCTCCAAGCCATGTTTGAAGAAGTGAAAGCAGGATTGTAAGTTTCTCATCAATTTTCTAAAACACTGATTTCAATTCACTTGAATCAAGTTAAAATGGGGAAGCTCGGAAACCGAGCAGCCCCATTTTTACATTTCAACTCAAGAAACACCTTCATTTTTTCGGGCACCTGCAATGAACCGATTTAATTTGTCAGTGCAGTAGTGCATTTATCGCTCGTGGACAGTTTGTCAACAACCAAAAGCTCATTCGTCGACAAAGCTCGAATTAAATTTAGAAAGAGCGAATCCGCACGAGGATTGTCTCTTCTTTCACCCACGCTGCTCATTATTTTGCTTGGGCTGCTGTTTCCCCTTCTAATTCTGTTTACTCTCAGCTTTTGGAAGCAGGACTATGTCAATTTGATTCAAACGTTCACTTTGACGAATTATGCAGCGTTTTTCGAAAAGAAAATCTATTACTTGATCCTTTACCGATCCATTAAAATTTCTGCCTTCGTGATGCTGGCAACCGTGGTTCTTGCTTATCCGCTTGCGTATTTCATTGCATTTCATGTAAAGAAAAACAAAATCATGTGGATCATTCTCGTTACTGTGCCGTTTTGGACCAGTTATTTGTTGAGAGTATTCTCTTGGAAAGTCATACTTGGGTATAACGGGCTCATAAACTCAGGATTAGAGGCGGTTGGCCTCATTTCCGCGCCACTCGAATTTCTTTTGTACAACCCGATCGCGGTCGTGATCACATTGGCTCATGCTTGGGCTGCCGTTGCGATCCTGCCCATTTATGTTTCATTGGAAAAAATTGATCGATCATTGATTGAGGCTTCGCGAGATCTCGGTGAAACTGCTTTAATGACCTTTATTCGGGTCACGCTGCCGCTGTCCTTGCCCGGTGTCATCGCAGCCTGTCTGCTTGTATTTATTCCGACTGTAGGCGATTACGTCACACCAGCGCTGGTTGGAGGCCCACGTGGACTCATGATCGGAAACATCATTCAATCCATGTTCGGGAAAGCTCTGAATTGGCCACTCGGAGCAGCACTTTCGATAATCTCGATGCTCACAGTTACTCTCGCAGTGTGTATTTTGCTAGGTGGATTTAACTTATTTAAAAAGAAAGTTAGTTGATCGAACGTGACAGCTGGCACTAAAAAGTTCAACAGTCTCGGTGCGTATGCCGTGCTGTATCTGATTTTTCTCTACTTGCCAGTTGCAGTTCTGCCGTTGTTTTCATTCAACGATTCCCAATACATAAAATTCCCTCTCGAAGGTTTTACGCTTAAGTGGTACGAACAGTTGGCGGGCAGCCATGGATTGCAGAATGCACTTTGGAATAGCATAAAGGTGGGACTGTCAGTTGCGGTAATCAGTACGGTTCTGGGAATATTTGCAGCGAAAGCCGTAACTAGATATCGAATCAAAAGGAGTGGTTTCATTGTGGGCGTCATAATGGTGCCATTGGTCATTCCGGAAATCATATTAGGCATTTCACTGCTTATGACTTTCTCTCTCAGCGAAGTCAAACTGTCGCTGGTGACAGTAGGGATTGGACATCTGATGTTATGCACCCCATTTTCAATGCTGGTGCTCATCTCCCGAATGGAAGGATTCGACAAGAGCTTGGAGGAGGCTGCTCAGGACCTTGGTGAAAATGCGTGGATTACGTTTTGGCGAGTGACTTTTCCAATCATCAAGCCAGGGATCATTGCCAGCATTCTGCTCACATTTACAATTTCGTTTGATGAATTTATACTCGCTTTTTTCCTGGCGGGAACGGATGCGACCTTACCCATCCATATTTGGAGCCAGCTCCGTTTTCCAGATCGACTGCCATCTGTTTTGGCATTGGGTGCAATCATCGTAGTTGTGTCTACGATCGTGATATTTTTCGCAGAATTCGTCCGACGAGGCGGCGTTCAGCTGACAAAACGTTCAAACGTGTAATGCTATGGCTAAATCAATAGTTTCAATCAAAAATGTAACCAAGGAATTTGGTGAAGTCCGCGCGGTGAAAAACGCCAATTTTGATGTTCTGCAAGGAGAATTTTTTTCGTTGTTGGGTCCATCTGGATGTGGAAAAACAACCTTATTGCGCATCATGGCGGGGTTTGAGCTGCCGACAGAGGGAACCATCGAAATCGATGGCAGCGATGTAACGCTTACCCCACCCAACATTCGACCGGTCAACATGGTCTTCCAGAACTATGCGATTTTTCCACATCTCAACGTCTCTTCGAACATTGCCTTCGGGATGAGAAAATCGGGGCTTTCTAAACCGGAACTGGCGGCAAAGACGGAAGAGATGCTGGAACTGATCAAACTTCCAGGATACGGCAATCGGCGTGCGGACGAGCTGTCTGGCGGGCAGCGACAGCGCGTCGCCTTGGCTCGCGCCCTGATCAAACAGCCAAAAGTTCTGCTGTTGGATGAACCTCTTGGCGCGCTGGACAAGAAATTGCGAGAACAGATGCAGATTGAGCTGCGAATGCTGCAGCAGCATCTCGGAATTACTTTTGTATTTGTTACCCATGACCAGGAAGAGGCGCTTACGCTTTCGGATCGAATCGCGGTGATGAATCAAGGTGATGTGATCGAAATCTCAAATCCGGGGCAGCTCTATGAAATGCCACAATCTAAATTTGTCGCTGATTTCATTGGTACGATGAACTTTTTTCAGTGCAGATTGACTGAATATTCTGACGGAGTCGCTGTCGGGCAGTCCCGAGAGTGCGGACAGATTCGGTTGAATTGCGATGAACCCGTAGTTGCTGCAGGTGAAGAATTCACTCTGGCCGTTCGTCCCGAAAAAATTACGCTTTCATTCGATGAATTGGAAGATTCTCCCAATGTTGTGTTTGGGCGCATGGGACCATCAGCTTATCTCGGCGACCGCAGTCATTTCTATATCCATGTCCCGAATCGGGACGAACCGATATCCGTAGCGTTACAGAATCTGACAGCGTCACTGGACATGGTCCGAAATACAGACCGAAAAGTCTGGCTGACATGGGCTGATGACGCGGCAGTCATGCTACCCATGGATTGATGTCCCTGCCCAAGATATATATAGACGGTCAAGCGGGAACCACAGCGTTAAGAATTTCCCAGTATCTGTCGGAGCGAAAAGATATTGAAATCCTGCGCCTGCCTGAACATCTTCGAAAAGTTGAATCTGCCCGACAGGATGCAATTCAGGAAGCAAATCTGGCGATACTCTGCCTGCCGGATGAAGCGGCGGTTCAAGCTGCCAACTGGGCGTCGGAATTCTCCACTAGAGTAATAGACGCAAGCACTGCGCACCGAGTTTCCGAAGGTTGGGTTTATGGACTGCCGGAAATCGGCCCTCAAGCACGGGCATCCATAAAACAGGCTCAGTTCGTTGCAAATCCTGGGTGTTATCCCACATCCGTGATTTTGCTACTGCAGCCGCTCATCGCCCAAACGGTCATGAGCTCCAGCTGTCCGCTTGCAATTCATGCTTTATCTGGATATTCAGGTGGAGGTCGAAGGCTGATAGAACGCTGGGAGCAGGACGTCGCTGGCTTAAAGTCACTCCCGTATTCGGCTCCCTATGCACTCGATCGAAGGCACAAGCATATCCCAGAGATGATGAAGTACTCAGGACTGAAATGTGAGCCTCAATTTCTACCACGCGTGGGGCCCTTTTCTCAAGGGATGCGCGTCGAAATTCCTCTGCATTCTTCGTGGTTTGAGCAGGCAGGTCACGCCTTGGGCCGTGACGTTCATTCGGTTCTCCATGAGAGATATCAGAAAGAGCCATTCATCAACGTGATGTCCAGCAGCTGGAACGGTGCTGCGGAACTGCGATTTGATCCTCAGGCTTGCAATGGTACGAATCGGGTTGATCTGCACGTCATTCAGCATTCCTCCGGTCATGTCCTTCTGGTTGGAATATTGGATAACTTGGGTAAGGGTGCAGGTGGTGCAGCGGTTCAATCGCTGAATTTGATGCTTGGTTTTCGTGAGAATACCGGACTTTAGGGCGAGTACGAGCAAATGGGGTTTGGCATGGCTATTTTGCCAGCATCAACTGCGTTTTTTCGCGTGATTGAATTGATTATGGGCATGTCTACTGTTTCCCGCATTGGATTCTCGATCCGTATTCCCATCTGAGATAACAATTGGTCAATTGAATACCCCATTTGATTTTACCGAGTTGCGGCAAGATGCCTCAGCATGGAAAAGCGACAGTCAAATGCTCGAGGAGCTGTTAGACGAGCGGCCGGCGCTTGCCGCCAAGGGGCTTCAATCACAGGGCGAAGCGCTCGCAGCCAGAGTACCTGCGACAAACGCTGTTAACAGGGCAAATTCAAAGGTGCGGCTGAGAGTGGAGCATTTATTTGGTTCAATGAGCGACGAGATGCCGGGGCGATGCAAGGCTGCACTGGGTTTGGACGAGCGGGGAGTTGGTGTCAATGCTAATTGAAAAGTCGCCGCCTTCTCTCGGCCGAGAGGCAAGTGCAGATGCAGCTTAAACCAAATAACTTGGCGATAACTCCTGCCATTCCACCCTGACCCGCGATGCATCTGCTTTTTTTTGCGCTGCTATTGACCTTGAAACACACAACACTCACAAAAGTCATGAATTGGGAATAGGTCACAAATCGGGCTAATTCACAAGCTTGAACTGAACCCACAGTACTTTGTCAGCTGACATCCATACCCCGCTTTTAACTCATTTAAATGTATGGACCGGTTCTTTTTTGCTGTTCCCGTGCCAATTTGACAGCGGAACTGAAATTCGCCGCGTCATACTTTTTGGCTCGATCTGCGAGACCGACGACGATTTCCTTTACTACGGTCGGCCCTCTGTAAACCAAGGCTGAACAAAGCTGAACCAGGTCTGCTCCGACCAAAAATTTCTGCCAAGCATCGTCAGCGTTTGAGATTCCACCGACACCGATAATTGGAATGGAACCCTGCGTGATCTCCGAAATATTCTTGATCATTCGATTGGAGAGCGGTGCTAGTGGTTTTCCACTTAATCCACCGATTTGGTCATAATTTTTGTGAGTCAGGCCGGACGGTCTCATGACGGTTGAATTGGTCGCAGTAATCGCGTCGATTTCGTACTGAATTGCAACACCGACAAGCGCGCGGAGATGTCGTTCCTCCAAATCTGGAGCGACTTTGATTGATATTGGAGTTTTTCTGCCATCGTATTTCAACGCCAGCGTATGCCTTTTGTTCATAATCACTCTCAAGAGGTTCTCGAATTCCCCTTTTAATTGAAAATCCCTAAGGCCTTTGGTATTCGGTGAGGAAATATTGATGACGATATAGTCTGCCAGTGAATAGAAGGCTTCAAGTCCTCGGACATAGTCTTCGATTGCGTCGTCTTTGGCGGAAAATTGGTTTGCCCCGATGTTGACTCCAATCAGAGAGGAAAGCGGAGACTCTAAGGTCTCGCGCAGACTGGCTTCAAACTGCTGGAGTCCATTGTTATTGAATCCGAGTCGATTGACGATTGCCTCATCTTCGATTATCCGAAACACGCGAGGTCGAGGATTGCCTGACTGTGGTTCGGGCGTCACTGTTCCAACCTCGGTGAAACCAAATCCAAAATTCGAAAACGTGGTTAACGCAAGACCATCTTTATCAAGTCCTGGTGCCAGCCCTACCGGATTGGTGAAAGTCTTGCCAAATATATTGACCGGAAGTTTGGGTACGCGTTGACCATAAATCCTGCTGGTTCGCTTTGCGACCTGATTCTGAGAGGCCTTTAGAACATACCTGCTTGCTTTTTCTTCGTCCAGCAGCATCAGTAAGGGTCGAATCAATCGGTACAGTGGCACGTCAGAACTTCTCGTTCTTTTCGAGTAAACGCCAGTGACCGGAGGGCAGTGAACCCAGCCGAACATTGCCTATGCGCACTCGTTTCAGGCTGGTAACCTGAAGCCCAACCAGTCCGCACATTCTTCGTATCTGGCGTTTGCGCCCTTGGGTTAATATAATCTGCAAGAAATTCGTATCGATTTGTCTAACCTGTGCTTCTTTCAACTGCACAGCATCCAACGTCAAGCCGTAGGTCAGTCTGTCAATTTGTTTTGGGCGGACTCCACGATTGACTCTGACCAGGTACTCCTTTTCAACTGTGGATTCCGGTCCGATCAATTGACGTGCGATTCGACCATCCTGGCTGAACACAAGCAAACCGCTTGAATCAATATCAAGTCTTCCTGCAGGTGCCAAACGCTTAAGCGGCCACTTGATTTTTCGAGACTTCGATCCATATCGCCGTTCCTTCACGAGCAGTGACGCAGCGGGTCGATAACCTTTTTCAGGCTGGCCCGAAACATACCCCAAGGGTTTATGCAGCAAAATCGTAACCAATTGGTTTTGATAGTTGATCAGTGCAGGAAGCATATCAATTTGACTGGTTTCATTAACTTCCGCGTTTAATCGAACAACCTTTTCACCATCGACTTTAAGCCATCCTCGTCGAATGAACATTTCCGCTTCCCGACGGGAGCAGAAGCCGTTCTGAGCTAGGTATTTTGTTAATCTCATGAATCGATTTGACCAGCTTCAATTTGCATTAGATCTGATTCTCTGGGCAGATTTTAGGATGAGAAGGAATTGGAATTTAAACAGTTAATCATGCTATCACTAGTATATAAAGCTGAAACCAAATCTACATCGTTGGTTCAAATTAATATGAACCGCAATTGATTTTGTATTCAATCCTGCTTTTAGACAATGACATCAACTAAAAATCGAGTATTGGCTTCTGTTACTGCCGCAGCGCTGGTGGCGCTGAGTGGACTTTCATTCTCTCAGTCAGAAACGAACGAAATCGAATGGTTCGAAGCCGGCAATTGTTGGGTGGCCTCGCAAGGTTATCTTTATTGCGGTCAAAAGCATCCACTGTCTCAAGACGATTCTGGTCCATTCCTGTCATTTGTTTGTTTCGACGATTATCATGCAGTCCTTTTGAGTCATGACTCAATTGATGCAAATTCCACAGTACGTTCGATTAATTTTAGTTTTGGAGACACTCAGTTTACGGACTCTTGGATGGCGGCTGATACTAAAGAATCCTTTTTGTCGAACCGAGTTGACCCATCCAATCGAGGGTTCCACAATTTACTCCAGGCATTGTTGAACGCAACTGCCGATGAACTGCACTTCGAGATTGGTCCAAGTGCCATTAGCGGACAAATCAAGTTGTCCGGCTTAGAATGGCAGGCAGTGCAGATTTTTTATGATCTTTGCCAGAGTTGAACCATTCAAACGCGTGCTCCAGACTCATCCTTGTATTCTTTTGTATAGAGTTTCCTCAAATTTTATTTTTACCGTCGCGCTCTTTGTGGGGACAGTCATGTATTCCAATTCGACGTTGGCAGTCCAAACCGATCATATCGGCCCGGATCCTGTTCAGTCAGAAAACTGTCTGATCGTAACTCCAAGTCGATCACTAGTGTGCAGAGGACGCTATGTTCCTCCCGAAGCAGAGGATTATCCGACAGTTTCAATCAATTGCCACCCTGGGATTTCGCTGATCCTAACACACAAATCAGTACCAATAAATTTACCGCACAGAAAAATTACTCTTAGGTCCGATACTGATCAGATGACACTGCAGTGGTTGGCTGTGTCGGACACTCAGTCGGCAGTTTTTGTGTTCTACGCAGGTAGGAATTCGCTTGATTACGAGTTCATATTAATCGCGCTTGGAAGACTGCTTATTCCAGATATCAGTGGTTTTGATGTATCTTTAGATGATGATTCATTGCTGAGTTATTTTGAATTTGATGTTTCAGATAGAGCTCTTTTCTACCAAATTGCTGATAATTGCGCCCGCTAGTTCGGGAATTGAACACAATCCATGCTTTTCTTACTTTCAGGAGTCAGTGTAAAAATTTCTACCATTCATCCCTCGGTTTGGGATATTGAATGTCACCGGTCACCTAGGACCATTCGTTTGTCCGGTTTCAGTGCGGAACAACATCCGATGATCGTTCCAATGACTGTAAGGATTTCGTGCAAACTGCAGAGGTCTGCACCACATGGGAGGCCGGTTGAAGGCCCAATTGCGTCATTTGGGCGTGAACGACTGGCCGTCCTATCCCATTCGATAGAAGCAGAACCGAGCCAGCGGCGACAGCCTAAGTGCGGCAACAGTCAGTCGGGGTTGGATTGAGAATCAGTTCCAATGCTCTCTCGGTGTGCTTGGACTGTGGAATGGAATCGAATTGTCCGTGACAGCGGAGAATCGAGATGGCCGAATTCTGTGGCATGTTCCTGACCCATGCCCGGCAGCGGTCTTCATCGCAGCTGAAGTCTTAAATTTTATGACTTTTGTTCTTGTCGCGCCAATTTCCAACTTTAGATCGTTCGATTGCGCATCGCTTCGGTATCCAATCCAATTTCCTTGCCTTTTGGCAACGGCTTGCTGCGAAGAAAGCGAATGTATTGTTGAAAAATTATTTTTTTGAACTTGTCTGTCAGAAACCTTCAGTTGTGAAATACTCGCAGCTGTGCAGGCACAGCCGATGATCGATGTCAGACCCATTCTTAAATCTAGCGTGAATTATGGATGCCAGCAATTTTACCTGTCCAGAGGGCCTCTATTGATCTTCGGGAAACGATGTTGAGTGGGCGGAGTGCGCCAGGTTCATCACAAGCAGAAGAGGAGAATGTAAGACTGTGAGTGCATCCGCTATGTCGGAATAAGTTCAGCTTCCAAGATTTCTCATGATGAGTTTTTTCGGGCCGTCTTCAAGGATACGAAATACTGTGTTGACCTGTATTGACTTGCCTTGATCGAAGAGGAAATCGACTGGTCCACTTTTTCAAATGATACAGACAGTCTTTTCACCTCTCATTGGATTGGGCACCGGCCAGATCTGGCAATGTCGGTGAATTGAAATTGCTCCAGCAGATGGCTGCAGCTGATCAGCGTTATTGAGCACAAGAGCGGAAGGATTCAGATGTGCGGCTGCAGCTGCACGAATTCTTGCCTTACCATCATCATGCGCGCGCAGCACCGGCCGGTGCTGCTGATCATAGTCTACAAAGGATTTCAGCACAAATGGCGAAAGCCTGTACTATTCAATAGAACCAATTTGATTCCATTCTGCCATGTTTTACCATTAAATATCAGACACTGAAAGACTTCGCCCGTAGTTCACTTCGTGCGAAAATGACAATCAAGTTGATTCGATCTTTTGCTCTGAATGACGCGATCATGCACACGATGATTAACCATGCTCTGGTAGTGACTTGCGCACGGCCGCTGACTTTGTTATTCGGTACAAACGCATTTGGAAAATCGACAGGGCTGCAAGCGCTTGTTTTACTACACCAAACAATGCGGAACAATAATGGTCAAAGCGTCTATTTTAAAATGGCAGTGCTGTCCAACTTGGCAACGTAGAGATGGTTGCGAGGATGAAACCGGATTCAGCTGCACCGCTAGGGCAGGCGACCATTAAAAAATATGATTTCGTGCTGATTCCAAGTTGTTGCGTAGGTTCCAAGTCACTAGAGGGCGATAGCGAAACATTTGACGAGAAAATAAAGCGCCTGACTGCACAACTTTCCCAGCATATGGCAGAATGCAGCCGCTTATTCAGGATAAACTAGAGACTCTTGAATTTGATTTCGAACGATGACTATTAGCGACGAAGACATCATACGACAATTGGATTTGGGCGAAGACAGCCATTGGGAATTCAAACAAATTGAGTTCGCAGGTGATCAGCCGAAGAGCCCTCGCCGCGAAAATTTGGCCGATGAGATTGCCGCTTTCGCAAATTCAGATGGCGGAGTATTGCTGTGCAGTGTAGATGATAACGGTGAAATGCAAAGAATGTCGAGGCAGCAAATGATAGCACTGGAACGACTTCTGGTGGAAGTCTGCACAGATGCAATCAGCCCTTCGATTCACCCCCCTAATCTCCTTTCGTATGATAGAACCGGGTAAGAGACTTCTGGTGGCCAAAATTCCACAAGGCCACAGTTTGTACGAAAGTCCGGGTGGGAGTTTCCAGAGAGTCGGAAGCACGAAGTGCAAAATGACAAGCGATGAGAGGTTGCGTTTGACGCAGCGTCGAGCACAATCGAGATTCCTTTGGTTTGATAAGAAAATTATTCCAGGAACTGGATTTCGCACGTTGGATGAAGCATTATGGAAACCATTGCTTAGTGCTGCCGGTGCCGCTGATCCAAAGTTAACACTGGAAAAAATGGGTTTGCTATCCAGAGGCGAGAACAGTGTCCTGCGAGCTACTGTTGCCGGCGTATTGCTGTGTAGCCAATCCCCTGAGGAATGGTTGCCAAATGCATGCATCATCGCCACCAGCTATCGGGGCGAAGATCGTTCAACCGGTCAGCTGGATGCGAAGAAGATCAGCGGACCGCTAAACAAACAAATCACAGGCGCTGTGAATTTCTCGGTTCGGAACATGCGTGTAGCTGCGTTCAAGACACCGACGCGGGCGGAATTTCCTCAGTACAGTGAAAAAGCGATTTTTGAGGCGGTAACCAACGCCGTCGTACACCGAGACTATTCCATTCAAGGCAGCAAAATTCGGCTCTCACTGTTCAAGGACCGAATTGAAATTCAGTCACCGGGTGCTTTGCCAAACAATTTAATGGTGGATGACATGCCCTATCGGCAAGCTACGCGAAACGAATTGCTTTGTTCGCTGCTTGGCCGACTGTCAGCTTCTGAAATTAAGGGAGCTGGCGGACGGAGATTCATCATTGAGCAACGGGGCGACGGTGTTCCGATCATACGGCGGGAAACTTGGGAACTTAGCGGCACATATCCCGAGTTTCCAATGATCGCTGACTCCGAGCTTTGCGTCACTATTCCCTCTGCATCTCTGGAATCCACCCCCGCTAAATCTGCAATTACGGTGTATCACGGCGGGCGACCATTGTCTGGCGTAGAATTACTGGTCCTTTACCCGAATAAAACTTGGAAAAGCGCTATTACGAACGATGACGGCGAAGCATTTGTTGACTTACACACCACCCAAATTTCCATGAAGGTTTTCGCGGCCGCGCATGAATACGCCGCCCATCTCGAACGGGAGTGGATACCGAGCCAAGGGGCGCTTGCAATAGATCTCAAAACCCTGCCGAAAGGTGGTTCATTGGTGTTTCCCGAGGCAACTGGGGCACTTCCACGGCTTCGAGGGAGATTGAACCCCATACGCGATGCACTTGATCGGACTTATCTTTACGCTTCTAACATCGCCATCAATGAGGGACAGCAGCAACCTGTACACTTTCTTCTCGGGGAAAAGTTGCGGTTAACGGACGCTGACGGAAACGAGCTGTGGATACGCATCATCGATATAGTGGGCAGGTCCGCATTAGTCGAGTATCATCCTGCCGTGGAATAAATATTCAACCTTGGAATTGCGCATGCACTTCTGCCTTGACGTAGTGGGGCTTTAAAGGACTTACATGTTGGTGAGGTTTGTGCAGGAAATACTCTCTTGAAAGAGATAGTTGATTTGATCGCTATTGTTGGCAGACTATACGAAACCATCATGCAAAGTGGGTTTGGAACTGAACGGAATCATTGGATTAACTTCTAGTAAGTGTCTGGCTGTTTTGCAGTTATTGAAACAAACATGATTCTGGCGCAATCACCCCGAACCGATGAAATAGGTCGCAGGTGCGGGACTCCTGCATCTGTCTCAACGGTTGCTGAATGGCGCAATTTCATTTTGGCCTAATCTTGCTGCAATATCTGCAGAGGCATATAACTGCCATATGATTCTCGACCCGCTCAAAAAGAGCGTGTAAAAAACCACCGTCATTCCAAAGAGTTTCCCATTCATCCCAGGGTTTGGGATATTGAATGCCACGAGTCATCCAGGACGCGGGGAATTTTATATGGATGTGCTTTTAGTACGGTTATTGCACTGCTCCTAACTTAGATGCTTCGAAGATTTAAATACAGTATTTTGACACCATCACGCTTGAGTCGTATTAGGTTCGAACAATCACACTCCACAAAGCACAACATTAAACCAACGTCTGATTTTCTCTCAAGTGCGTTCAATTTGTCCTTGCCAAACTCGGTAACTGAAAAACCAATGATGACATGTTCTCTTTGAATTCCGACTGCGGGATTGGATTTCGGCATCCGTTGTCGCACCATGTCAAATGCTGTGAGGAGTCCTATCGCGGGTCGATTTCTTTTTTCCAGATTCCAGAAAAGATCACACAAACAAGAGGTCATGCTGATCCGCCAACCGGCGTTCAGCGATTGAAACATACTCTGCTGACGTGTCATACCCCACGTAACGCCTATTTGACTTAACAGACGCAATGGCGGTGGTTCCTGACCCTATGAAAGGGTCAAGTACGATATCACCCGCGTATGTATACAACTGAATAAGTCTTCTGGGCAGCTCTTCTGGATATGGTGCAGGATGATTTACGCGCTTTGCTGATTCGGCAGGGAAAGTCCAAACACTCTTGGTGAATTCCAAGAACTCTTCTTTTGTAATTGTGGATATTTTATCCTTTGCCGGACGGTTGTAACGACCTTTTGAGAAAACGAGTATGTATTCGTGCGTATCTCGCAGGACAGGATTTGATGCGCTCTTCCAACTGCCCCATGCACACGATACGCCTGCGCTGGCATTTTTGTACCAGATGATTTCACCCCGCATCAAAAAACCGAGCTCAATCATTTGTCGGGAAATCATGGCATTCATAGGAATATAAGGCTTGCGTCCAATGTTGGCGACATTCACACAAACTCTGCCTCCTGGCGCAAGCGCTCGATAAACTTCATTCCATACTGAATTCAGAAGATCATGGTATTCGTCTTCCGTCAAATCTTCGTCATATTCCTTGCCGACGTTATAAGGCGGTGATGTAACTGCCAAATGTACGCTGTTGTCTGGAATCTCATGCATGTCAGCACTTGAATGATTGTAGATTCGATTTATTACGTCGTCGGCGCAGTCATTTTCCTGTTCAGCCTGCATGTTGTTTGCATGACGTTTGGCAGCATACATCTTGCGTTTGTAGAATCCGTCTGAATTATGACCCGTTCGGCTGCTTGTGCCGAACGTCAGCATTTCAGTTTTACTCATAGATCACACCGTTTTTTGTTTAGAGCATCCGACAGGTAATTCATCAATCAGCAGATTCCATTTGACCTTTTGTTCAATTGAATTGATTGGCGCGATTGCAGCCTTTGACCGTAGTGTTGTGCCGACCTGAAAATTTGTTGGGATGGCGGTCAGGATGCATTTCAGACATTCAGTGATGGTTCGCGGTTCGGTTGGAGCTGCGTTTCTGCTTATTATGTTTCTGTCCCTCGATGCAGTTTTCATGAGCTTCGACTTCGGCACACAGCAAGTCGCGTGCACTGTCTTAAACCTCTGTCTGCTCTCGTGCACGGCATCCATGCTGTTTCTGGTTTATGACCCCACAGTCATGCTGCAGCTTCATACTCATCAAGCCTTTAAGATTGGTGGTTAGAAGGTTAATCTGCAGTCATCTATCTACGATAGCAGATATTCGACGCCTGCATAAGTGTTCCAGTTTTGAAAGAGCCATCCAGCTTGCAAGAACGGCATTGGAAAGACTGGTTTCTTTATTCTCCTGTGACCTGATGAAAATGTCATCAGGCTTAGTTGAAGGGCAGTGAATCTCGTCGAGCCATTAAATATCTGTGAACGAAGATATTGATCTCTGAATCAGCTGGCGATTTAGCCATCATTTCTGCGAGAGATGTTCCAGTTCGCAAGTGCTTGCCAAGTGCTTTACCTGTAGTGAAGGAAATCCTCTAACCGAATTTAGATATGGAAGAATATACGTCATATTCAAAGCAAATTCAAAGAATTACAAGTTTAGTATTCAATGGTGTGGATTCTATGTAAATTCTCCGACGTGCTTGCCCGGTCTGTTCGGTTACTCGAAACAAAAGCGACACGACTGTCCGCTGGTAACACTGGACCTGAATTTGGACGAAACTGGCTTTGTTTGTCGCAGTAATGTGCTGCTGGCAATATATCGGAGCCGATACGCTTTGGCTGATGCGATCCGTTTCAGTGATTGTAAAGCCCTGACAGTGCCGATGGATGCGGGGGTCGTGCGCTAAGCCAAACTGCACTGACTTTCTGAGGACGATCATGACTGGGTCGCGGTTGTCTGCCGCCCGAATACGCAATTTATTGCTTTGTTGATCGAAATTTACTACCTGTTGTTTGGGCTGATAGAAAGTACATATTAAGTCTGGAGCAAGCTATAAATAAAACTAGTCTAGTGTTGAAAGGTCATAAGAAAGTACAAATGTCAACAAGTCAAACAACATGCTGATGAAGCTCTCGCCTAACAATTATTGGAATGTAGAGGAATTTTGTTCGGACCGACATTATGTGTGTGGGATGGTTCAATCATTTGAACAAAATGAAGGAAAAGAAGACAGTTTGGGCATGGAAAGTTGTAAAGATAATTTCTGATTTATGAACATTTCTATTCTGATCAAAGAAATTTTCAACAGATGATGGAATCATAGCAAAGTCGATTGTATGTAATTACGTAACTACTTGCCCCTTGTATGCCGACAATCACACTCTGATGTGGCTGTATTTTCACCTTGGTTGTCGTCATAAGAGCAGGGGCGAGCTTTCGCCCAAAATAAAACATCAGCAATTCCTCGGAGACAGTACGATGGCCGTAGAGAATTTGAAACACCTGATGTCTGTTGCTCATCGCAATCATTTTGAGAGCGGCTTCGTGTGTCTGCTCGGATGACCGAAGTGGGATTGATCACAGTGACAGGAATCGAACGCAATCGCAAATGAGAGAGCGTCCGCACCTGAAGCGCTGGACTGCCGTTACTGAATAAACACCGGTAAGTGTTTCGCATGCCAATATCGGCATTTTGTCCGATCAGAATCAGCTGCTGCAAAGTCGATAACAGTTCATTTTGCTGTAACCTGCGACTGCGGCGCCGTCGCGGCGGATGATCTTTCCCTGTGATGTCCGCCTGATTTCCATTTTGGAATCGCAGAATGTACAATAGTTCATATCGGAGAGTTTGAATTCTCAAACGCGATCCGATCACCGCGGAAATGTCCGGTCAGATCAGCTCAGTGGATGTTTCGACAGACATATCTCAAAAACGACCGTCCGAATGGCAGATTCGGCAGGCAGGTCATTTTCATTCGACAGCACAATAAGCATGGCAGGAAGATTTATGGCAGAACCTAAGCTTGACAAAATTAAATTCAAGAATCCGCATGATCGGCTGTTCCGCGAGATATATGGAGACCCGCGCAATGGTATGGATCTGTTCGAGCTGGCCTTGACAGCTGACGAGTTCAATGCTTTTGACTGGCGGACATTGCGTGCGCAGCCGACGGTTCATTTCATGCCGGACTCAAGCAAAAAAGAAGTTGATCTTCTGTATTCGGTCAAGTCCAAAAAGTCTGGTGCGCACTGCAAGATGGTATTCATGCTGGAGCACAAGAGCTGGCAGGATGCGAAATTGATGGTGCAGCTGCTGGAATATCAGACTGCAGCGTACAGAAAACAGATGATTCCGATATTGCCGATATTGATCTATCATGGTCGGGAATCGAAGTGGCCTTACAATTTGGAGTTCCACCAGAATCTGGCATCCGATTCACCGGAAATGATCGAGATGTTCGGTCGACAGGTATTGAACTTCATTGTGCGCTGCGTGAACTTGCGCCGACCGCAGGTTCAGCAGCAGATAATGGAAAGGAAATTGGAAACTAAGCTGATATTGTATATATTTGACAGGATATGGGATGCGGATCTTAAAACGGTCGCCGAGTTGCTTCGGATGGGGCAGGAACTTGACGATACGCGTCGAAAAGTATTGATTGGAAAGGCGGTTGACTACATTTGCCGAGTCAAGCCGGAAATCACAAGGGAGAAGATCATGGAAGTTGAACGAGCAGTCATACCGCAGGAAGTATTGATGTCCCCGTTTCTTGAGGGGACATTGGAAGACAAGATGCAAGAGGGACTTGAGCAGGGGCTTGAGCAGGGAATTCAGCGAGGAGCTGAGCAGAATGCGCGGAAAGTTGCGCGGATGATGCTGCAGAACAATGAACCGATTGACAAGATCTGCAGCTACACCGGACTGAGCTCTGGCACGGTGAGGGAACTTTCTCGGTAAACTGATCGGACCGGAACTTACTTGAACCAGCGATTCAGTGATTGACAGTGACTGACCTGCCGCCGCACGCTGAACAGGTCTGCTTGTAATCGTTGATTCAAAAACGATTCGGACCGACTGTCGCAGGGTGTCGGGCGCTGAGGAGTCGGATTCAGGCTGAGATTGGATTTCATCTAGAGAACCCTCATTGAGAACTCGGAATGCGGCGTGTGACTGCAGATGCGTGCTTAAGGTAGAGATGCTCGAAAAACCAGACAAAACGCAGTTGGCAGAATCGAGGTGGTGGATGACTCACGGTATTGAGTTCTGTTCGCAGGCGCCGTTTCAACCATGATCGGTCAATTGCCTGCACCTGACTGAATGTCATGGTTGAACTGTTCAGTGACTTTGCGCGCGGTGTATGTATTGACGGCTTTGTTCAGTTGGTTGCGCCAGACGTAACGGTGGGTGCTGCGCCGGTATGCAGATTGGAAATTCCCACTGTGAAACGACAATCAACGTGAGAATTCAGCGACAGTCGGAGTGTGATTGTCGCTAAACAAGCAGGGGCGAGTACGAAAATTCAAAGATTTTCCAATCTGGCAGTCAATGACTTAATTTTCCTGACGTGTTTGCGAGGATCTTGAATTTCCAGTCTGAGCTCAAAATTCGTTACGTGCAAGTTCTTCAGCGATTCCTATGTAACGCTGCGGCGTTAATTCCAGAAGCTTCTGTTTTTCATCATCGGGTAAATTGAGCTGAGCGATGAAATCGCGCAGGGTTGCACCATCGACAGTGACACCTCGGGTCAGACTCTTCAATTTTTCATATGGCAGTTCACCGCCGTATTTTCGAAGCACCGTTTGAATGCCTTCACTCAAGACTTCCCATGAATTTTCCAAGTCTCGGTTGACTTGAAGTGCATTGACTTCAATTTTCTTCAGACCGGCAGCCACAGACTGATACGAAATAAGACTGTGGCCTGCTGCAACACCTAGGTTTCTCATCACAGTCGAATCGCTAAGGTCTCTTTGCCAGCGACTGATCGGAAGTTTTCCGGCAAAATGACCAAACAAGGAATTTGCGACTCCCAAATTCCCCTCAGCATTTTCGAAATCAATTGGATTGACCTTGTGTGGCATAGCTGAAGATCCGACTTCTTCGCGAACGACTTTCTGTTTGAAGTAACCGAGCGATATGTACCCCCACAGGTCGCGGCACAAGTCGATCAGAACGGTGTTGATTCGCTGGTAGCAGTGACAGAGTTCAGCGATGTAGTCGTGAGGCTCAGTCTGTGTCGTCATCCGGCTGTAGTCCAATCCGAGACTCTCAACAAATTCTTGAGCTATCTCAGGCCAGTCGATCTCAGGATAGGCACAGTAAAGCGCGTTGAAATTGCCAACAGCCCCACTCAGCTTGCCTTTGATCGAGATCGACATCAATTTGTTCGTCTGATCTTCCAAACGGCTCACAAATACTCTCAGTTCCTTGCCTACTGTCGTTGGCGATGCTGGCTGGCCATGAGTTCGAGCCAGCATCGGCACATCGGCATAACGAAACGCGAGTGCAGATAACTCGGAGATTACGAGCTGCAGCTGTGGATGAAGGACAGTGTCGCGAGACTGTTTCAACATCAGACCGAAGCAATTGTCATTGATGTCATATGAAGTGCACCCAAAATGAATGAATTCCAGACTGTTTTCCAGTTTGGGAATGTCCTGAATTCGATTCTTCAAGTAATATTCGAGTGCTTTGACATCGTGTTTGGTTAGATTTTCGATCTTTTTTACGGCATCAGCATCGGTCGCAGAAAAATTGCTGGTGATCGATCGCAGCTGGTGAACAACCTGAACTGATAGACGATCCAGCTCGGCAACTCTTTCTAGCTTGGAGAGTGCAATAAGCCACTCGATTTCAACATGTACGCGAAATTTGATCAGGCCGTATTCACTGAATATTTTACGCAGCGGGCTGACTCGCAGACTGTACCGTCCGTCAAGAGGTGAAAGTGCTTCGATGCTTGATGTCACGGATGAACCAATCGAATCAAGGCGATTTGGCTAAATGACAGCTTTAAAAAAGAAGTGATCGATCAGCATCGCAGCAAACATCAGCGATAAATACTGAATGGAATAGAGGAACATCTTGCGCGACAGCAGATCACTGTAGCTGATATAGAGTCGAAGTGCGAAAATAATAAACAGACCATTTAGCACTACCGCAGCGGCGAGATAAAAAAGTCCAAACATGCCGACTGCAAAAGGCATGATTGTAACTGCTGCCAGAAGAATCGAATACAGCAGTATGTGCAAAAGAGTATATTTTCGCCCGTGAGTTACCGGAAGCATTGGAATGTTCGCATTCTGATAGTCCTTCGCGCGATACAGGGCCAACGCCCAGAAATGAGGCGGCGTCCAGCAGAAGATGATCAAGAACAGTAGAAAAGCGTTGGAGTGAAGTTCCCCCGTCATAGCGGTCCAGCCAAGAACGGGAGGCATTGCCCCCGCTGCTCCGCCAATTACGATATTCTGAGGCGTAGCATGTTTGAGGAAAATCGTGTAGATCACCGCGTATCCGATCAATGACGCAAAGGTTAGCATCGCAGTGAGTGGATTCACACCTATGGTAAGAACCAACATTGACAGCATCGCTAGAAAACAGGCAAAAATTAATGCTGGCGTTGACTCCAATCGACCCGATGGAAGCGGACGATTCCTAGTTCGCTTCATCAATGAGTCTTTGTCTTCATCAAGAATATGATTGACCGCTGCTCCCGCCGCTGCGGCCAGTCCGATACCGAAGGTTGCCAGCAGCAAAGCGCTGATGTCAGGCAGCTGATTCGTGGCCAAAATCATTCCCACAATTGCAGTGAAAATGATGAGAGCGACTACGCGAGGCTTGGTGATTCGAAAATAATCCCGAAGAACTGCTCGTGCGGGATAAACCGGTGTCTGCTGTGTTTGGGCGGAAACGTCAGAATTCATTCAACTATTTACGATGCGATTATTGATTCCTTATGGTGCATCTATTGTATGGAACAACAATTCTGAAATTGTGACAAGGCAATTTGAAATTCATGGACTGATCGAATTGGGTCCAAACATTCGAGTAATTATGATTCAGAATCTGATTCTGGGGACGGTCGAAAAGTAAAAACGCAGTATATCACAAGCAGCGCCGCGCACAGTGCATACCACTGAAAAGCATAGGCCTTATGCCTTAGGATCCACTTGTCCGTTGGTTGGTTCCATTGACGTTCAAATCCACTCGGGTGTTCCTTATCCATTTGTATGACAAAATTCGCGATTGAATAAGGTGCGGCATCGTCAAAGCGAACCAGGTCCAAGGCTTGCCAAACGGTTTCCCATTTTCCTTGAATGGGGGCCTGTTCTTCCAGCTGAAAAACTTCTGAAGGTGGAATGACTGCGATTCCAGTAACGGTTGTTTCATCATCACTTGTTTCAACTGACGGCACCTCCGAACGGTCCGGTGAAGCCAGAATCCATCCTCGATTGACCAGTACTCCGGTCTCTGCTCCTCGCAGCAGGAGAGGTGTTATGACGTGGTATCCAGCACGCCCTCCCAGTATTTGATTATCCAAATAAAACTGACGAGATTCATCCCAGCGTCCGGTGACGCGTATGGGGTAAAACTCAATGTCTTGAGGCAGGGTAACATCGACAGCCAAGTCGATAGGCGCTGCAGTAAATCGACTTTGATGCTTGGTTTGAATATCAGCTTTTTCTTTTGCCCGGTCCAACTGCCACATTCCCAGTGCAGCGAGAATCGGTGCGAGAATCAGAGTGCAGATGGATGGAATGAGACGAGGGCGAAATTGGACTCTCAACATGGTGTCAAATCTTTCGAGCCATGTTCACTGCTACAATGAGGACTGTGAATGCGAACTGCTGAATATTGTGACGCCAGATAAACTGATAATTGCCTTATTGATGCTGTTGATGATTGGCAGCTTGGGCTCTGCTTTTTGGTACATGATCAAAGACCGTGGCAAAAGTGATCGAACGGTCAAGGCCCTTACTGCGCGAATTTCAATTTGGATTTTGTTACTTGCAATTATTGTGGGTGGAATCTACACGGGCTGGATCACTCCGAGCAATACAGTTCCGATGCCTCCAAAGAGTTCCGCCACCCAATAACTTGGTCTGTCCCTGCTTAGACCACGTAGACAAAAATAAACAAACCAACCCAGACGGTATCCACAAAATGCCAATACCATGCGGCTGCTTCAAAGCCAAAATGGTGATCGGCTTTGAAATGTCCTCGGACACACCGAACGAATATGACCGCCAGAATGATGGCGCCGATGGTTACATGAGCTCCGTGAAATCCGGTCAGCAGGAAGAATGTTGCACCGTAGACGCCGGTTCCGAGAGTAAGACCCAGTTCTGAATAAGCATGGATATATTCATACGCCTGCAGATAAAGGAACAGAAAACCAAGGATTACCGTAATTGCCAGCCAGACGTTCAGGGATGTGCGCTGTTCTTTCTTAAGTGCCCAGTGAGCAATCGTTACTGTAACGCTGGAGGTCAGCAATATTATGGTATTCCAAATCGGAATTCCCCAAGCTCCGATGGTAGAAAACTGGCCCGCTGCCACTGGGGTATCTGCCGCAATAAGTTCGGCTCCCATTGGGCCGGCGGTCGGCCATCCACCTTCAAATCCCATCCATAGAATGTCGGTTTCCGCCAGCCAGGGAATCGCAAGATTTCTAAGATAAAACAGAGCGCCAAAAAATCCACCGAAGAACATGATCTCCGAAAAAATGAACCACAGCATGCCCATTCGAAATGAAATATCAACATGAGCGTTGTATTTCCCAGCTTCACTTTCTTTGACAACGACGCCAAACCAACCGAACATCATGAATGCAATGATCAGGCCGCCTATCAGCATTACGATAGGAGCCATGTTGACATCATTGATCAACATGACGAATCCGCCTGCTAACGTGAACAGTCCAACGGATGCTACAAGTGGCCAAGGACTCGGGTCAGGGAGATAATAGTCGCTGTTTGACGCGCTCATTTTTATCCTCAAATTTTGTTCAGGCGTACCTGTGATTTGTGTCTCATCAGCCTAGATGTCTTTTGGCTGATCAATTTCAAAAAAACTGTATGACAAAGTAATGGTTTTAATGTCGACCGGTGACTTTGCGTCAACATAAAACCGAACGGGCAATTCGCTTTTTTCACCAGCGGCCAGCTGCTGACTTTCGAAACAGAAACACTCCAGTTTCACAAAATATCGTGCAGCCTGAATGGGTGTTACGCTGGGAATCGCCTGTACGTGGTAATCTCGATCAGACTTGTTTTTAACAGTGTAGTGAAGCTCGTTAATTTCACCCGGGCTTACTTTTGTTTTTTTAACCATAGGCTCAATATCTAAAGGCAGCCCATTGTTCGACGTTCCGATAAATTCGATTGTAAGCTCTCGGCTTGGAACGACTTCGACGGCATCCGCATCCATCTGCATGGCGGCGATCGTCGGTTTTCCGCCAGCTCCGGTAATTTCGCAGAACAGGTTGTAAAGCGGCACCAGGGCATAACCGAATCCGAACATCAGAAATACTGCCGCGGTCAATGCAACCACGGTTCGTCGGTTGGTCCGTTTCGTTGTCGTGTTTTCTGTCATAGCGTCAAACCATTGACTGATTGACCATGATCAATACGAAAAACCCAAACGCAATAACACCCAGAATTGCGGCGAGTCGAACATTTCTGCGACGACGTTCTTGCATCACACTACACTCAAGTCCTTACTTGACGACTGGTGGATTTGAGAAAGTGTGATATGGCGGTGGAGATTCCACAGTCCACTCAAGCCCATCAGCGCCTTCCCATACCTGAGAGGTTGCTTTCTTCGCTTTACCTCGAACGCACTGAATGATCAAATAGACGAACAGCAGCTGTGCCACACCCAGTCCAAATGCTCCTATGCTGGAGATGACGTTGAATTCTGTAAACTGGGTCGAATAGTCTGGAATTCTCCGCGGCATTCCGGCCAGTCCAAGAAAATGCTGCGGAAAGAACGTGACGTTGAAGAAGATGGTGGTCAGCCAGAAATGCAGCTTGCCCAATCTTTCATGATACATGCGCCCCGTCCACTTGGGCAGCCAGTAATAGGTTGCCCCCATCATTGCCATGATTGATCCGGAAAACAGAACGTAGTGGAAGTGGGCGACAACAAAATACGTATCGTGATATTGAAAGTCCGCCGGAACGATTGCAAGCATCAGTCCGGATAAGCCGCCGATCGTAAACAGAAACACGACAGCCAAAGCAAACAGCATGGGAGTTTCGAAAGTGATTGACCCGCGCCACATCGTTGCAACCCAGTTAAATACTTTTACTCCCGTGGGTACGGCGATCAGCATTGTGGCATACATGAAGAACAGCTCGCCCTTCAGCGGCATGCCGACGGTAAACATATGGTGTGCCCATACGATGAAGGACAGGAATGCGATACCCGTTGTTGCAAAAACCATCGAATCGTAACCAAATAGGGGTTTTCGCGAAAAAGTAGGAACGATTTGAGAAATGATCCCAAACGCAGGAAGGATCAGAATGTAAACTTCAGGATGTCCAAAAAACCAGAAAATGTGTTGAAACAGCACGGGATCGCCGCCACCGGCCGGATCGAAAAATGCAGTTCCAAAGTGACGGTCGGTCAACAGCATTGTGACCGCGCCCGCAAGCACCGGCATAGCTGCGATCAGCAGGAAAGCGGTGATCAGCCAGGTCCACACGAACAAGGGCATTTTCATCAGCAGCATGCCTGGAGCTCGCATGTTCATGATGGTGACGATAATGTTGATTGCCCCTAAAACTGACGAAATCCCCATCATGTGGATCGACAGTATCGTCATATCTACACCGACACCGCCCTGAATCGATAACGGTGCATACAGTGTCCAGCCAGAAGCGGGGCCGCCGCCTACGGTGAACAGGCTGCCGAGCAACAACGCGAAAGCGAAAGGCAAAATCCAGAAACTCCAGTTGTTCATTCTAGGCAGCGCCATGTCCGGAGCGCCAATCATCATGGGAATCAACCAGTTCGCAAATCCTACGAAGCCCGGCATGATGGCGCCGAAAATCATGATCAGCGCGTGCAGCGTGGTGAGTGAATTGAACAGTTCTGGGTTGACAACCTGCAACCCCGGCTGAAATAGTTCAGCACGAATTGCCAATGCCATGATTCCGCCGACAAAGAACATGGTGAGCGAAAAGATCAAGTACATCGTACCGATATCCTTGTGGTTGGTTGTTGTCAACCAGCGCATGATGCCGGACGGTCTGTGGTCGTGATGATCGTGAGCTTCAGAGTGCGTGACTGCCATTTTCAGTATTTCCTAAATTTTCTTTTCTCAATTGATCGTATGCGAAGTTCAAAAGTCTAACGTTTGGCTTCGATTTCAGCAGGTTGAACCATTTCTCTTACATTGTTTTCAAGTGCATTGTGACGGTGTGCAATCACTGCTGAGACATCTGCATCTGCTGCTGTTCAGCGACCCAGCTGTCAAATTCTTCGGGCGGCAGCACTTCCGCGACGATGGGCATAAAGCCATGATCTTTCCCGCAAAGTTCGGCACATTGTCCGCGAAAGGTTCCGGGTTCGTTGACATAGGTCCAGAATTCATTCACGTATCCTGGAATTGCATCTTTTTTCCCACCAATTTTGGGAATCCACCAAGCGTGTATCACATCATTGGAAGTCAGCAGAAATCGAATTTTTCTTTCAGCTGGAAGCACAACGGGTTCGTCTACTTCAAGCAGGTAGTGCTCACCCTTCGGTTCGCGGTTTTCAATCTGAGCGCGGGGAGTGGATAGGTTGCTGAAAAACGCAATGTCGTGGTCTAAATATTCGTACTCCCATTTCCATTGATACCCCGTAATTTTCACTGTAAGATCAGATTCTGTGGTGTCTTCCATGAAAAGTAACGCATAAGTGGACGGGATTGCCATGCCGATCAGAATCAGCGTTGGAATTATTGTCCACACAACTTCCAATTTGGAGTTATGGCTGAACTGGTGTGCTTCGTGTCCACGGCTTTTGCGGTGAGCATAAAGCGAGTAGAACATCACGCCGAACACAACAAGAAATATAAAAAGACAAACCAGCATGATCGCGTTGTGCAGATCCAGAATTCTGCTTGCAATTGGCGATGAAGGAGCTGGCAAGTTAAATCCCCACTCCGCAAAGGTGCTCATCGGAACCAGCGTGATTGCAATCGTCACTGCGAATTGAATCAATTTATGTACTCTACTTCGCATCAACACAGTCTCCTGTTCGCTAGTTCAAGTGTCGCTTGATAAATCATTGCTTATCCATGTTTTTAGTTGTTGGTGTACTCGCCGTTTTGAATGATCGACCAAATGCTGTCCAACTTCCCGATACTGACCATGACTTCCAACGAGGAGCTTCATCGGTTCGTGTTTCGTGCTTCCTGCCTGCAATAGAACGCGAGTCCATTGTCGTATAAACGAATTCACGGTTTGGTTGGACCGGCGGTTTCGAGTCAAATGAACATACTTGTCGCTAATTGCCAGGCGGTCATTGTCTTGATTCTGAGCACCTGCGATCAGCGCGCAAACACAAAGCAAAAGCAGTTCTAAACCAGCAAAAGGCAGAATCAACCATGCTCCAAGTATGGCAAATATTATACCTATGCAAAGCAATACTACAGCCAGAAAAATTGTTCCGAGCAGCAATGCCTTTGAATTCTGTTCTCTGTTGGAACGGATTGTCACTGTCACGATTCCAGAATCGTCAGAATATTGGACTCCAGCATCCAAGTTTGACCGCGGGGCGCCTTCGACTTTGGATGCATCGAATTCCGCGTTCATGCCGCGGCTTTCGGCATCCCATCCGGTGAAGTCTGAGTGTCTGATGTTGCTCATCTGTTTTGCAGTTCGCTGGTTTGTGATGAATCTAAGTTCGAATGCTCAGTCTCAAAGAATCTGAAATTCAACTGAATCCACATCATGGTTCAAAGTATATCTTTTTGTTGGTTAAGGTTCAGCTTCTTGAAATTTTTCATATGCTGGAGCCAATTGCCCGGACCAAAGACCAGCACCCTCTACCAGACTGCCTGCACATTTGATCAATCGATTTTAATTCGTGCATCCGTGACGTTTCAATTTTGAAATCGCTCTATGACCGACGTCACTTCGACTTCAGAAAACCGTTTCCCTTTGTTTGAGTATCAATTCTGCAGATGACCCTTTGAAATCCAGGAGTCAACTTTTCAATCCACTTGAGCTGATGGTCGAAGGCGACTTGATTCAGTTCATACCCTGCGGCTTTTCGATTCAGGCCAATTGCTGTTTTTGCCGTCGGAATTCTGCCGAGAAAAAATCACAAACGACATCATGATTCTGGCTTGAGTATCGAGTCATTTTGATGAGCAGCTTCTGAGGCGATTCATTCTTGTTCTTTTTTGCCCCCGGTTCGCACTCACAATTGAAAATCCAGAGGTCTTTTCGGTCTTGACTATTCAATGATCGGTCACATTCGGATTTTTCCGAATTCGAACATCGGACATGCGCATCGAAAGTGTGTCTAGTGCTTGGCTTGCGCAGAAACAGAATGTGACCGTGAGAGGAGACGTACTTTTTTCGCATAGACGTCGAACTTAGGCTTCCAGATGATGTGACTCACTTCAATCTGACTTGTTTCTTTCAGTGCATTCAGCGTGTGAATCAGGTTCGCATACCCAGACACAATGCAAATCTAACCGCCAGGTCTAAGAACCCGTTCAGCTTGTTGAATCCAGTCCTTCGTAATTTGAAAATACTTGCCGAGAGGGACTTCGACACATCGATCGAGCATATGTTGTTGGTGTCAATTGCAATGATTATCCAACCGATCTCCTTGAATGTCATATGGTGGGTTAACAGATCGGCAGATTCACACTCCCGTCTTACTTCGCAGCGATACAGAAACGTCCGCCTGCGTCGTCCGGCCGCGCAGAAGAGAGCGAATGCAGATCTCACCGCTGCTGCCTGCCGGCTTGTTTCGGCGCAAGCATGCAGCAGCACGAGCCGCCGTACTGCGAGCTCGTCTGCTGCGATCTTCTAGATCTGAACTTCTGACAGTGCCATCAGGCCGAAATCGGACTTGGCTCCTGCGTCTGTTTCATCAAGCCGTCGTCCCAATCGCCTTCAACGACGACATGCGACAACGCACCCAGTAGCACGGCTTCTATCAGATTGTGGCTCAAGTAAACATATGTGCCCGGCTGCCGAAATTTATAGAGTGCGGCACCCGCTGAACCGCCGCGTATGAACCATGTTTCCAGGCCGGTCGTCGGGTCATCGGTAAAAGATCCAGTTTCCCATACATAGTCGCCGTGACCACCGATCAAATGTGGACGCGAATCTCGATTGGACTGGGCGTGTATGAACAGCGCAGTGTTGCCGACTTTTGATTTCAGAGCGTTATCTCCAGTGAGCGCGCCAACACTGCCGTTGAAAACAACGTGAGTTGGCATCAAATTAGCCATCAGAGGGAGAACATCACCCAAGTTTGCACCTGCCGAGGGATAAGACTTGTAACTGCCGTTCTCATCTTTCGGGATATATAAATCCTGTTCTCCGATGTAAAAAATGTCGTCATAAGTCAGTTGGTTGCCTTCCTTGTCTTTCAGACCATCGCGCGGAAGAACCATGCATGCGCCGTTCATGCCGTGAACGACATGATAGGGTATCATCACACCGCTCGGAGCGCAGTGATAGACGAAGACTCCCGGTTTAACGGCTCTCCAGCGAAGCTTCGTCTGCTGGCCTGGCAAAACATGGGTCAGAGCTCCGCCGCCGAGTGCGCCTGTCGATGCGTGGAAGTCAATATTGTGCTCCAATACGCTTTCTTTGGGATTGATCAGCGTCAGCTCGACAAAATCACCTTCGTGGCAGATGATCAGCGGTCCAGGGACTGTTCCGTCGAAAGTCAGAGCCCAAAATTCCGTACCGGACTGGTCGACTTTCCAGCGCATTTCGTGGGTCACCATCGTAACTTCGATCACTTTGGGTCCGCCGCTTGCAACTTGTTCATGTTCCGGAGCAAAAGGCGGCGCTACAAGCTCCTGCTTCACGCGCGGCAGAGCTGCAATTTCCTCTTCACTCATGGATGCATGAAGGCTCGAACTTTGTTCCGCATCAGACGTGCCATATGCTGCCGCCTCCTGACTCCCAGCCATGGCAAAAGCGCCTAGTGCGGCGGAAGTCGGCAATATTGTTGAGGCTTTCAGAAAACTTCTCCGATCAAGAAGATTGTCTAATTCATTCGATTTTTCCTTATCTGCGAACATTTAACCAGTACTCCTTTTTTTTGTTGTCATTTAAATCCAGCAGTAATAAGAATCAGTATATTGAATTTTTTTATTAATACCAATTGTTCATTCATCATGAACGGCGTTTAAATATTCTTTCGGACGACTTTTGAAGTGATGCAAATAAATAACTACGGATACGGGCACACCCGAATAAAGTCAACGTTTATACTGGGAAACGTATCGGCAGCCAGCTGTTTTCCGTATTGCTTTACAATCAAAATCAGTGATGATATTTTGAACTGCAATTTTATTTCTGGAACGGATTTTGAACATTCGTTCGCACACAGGCATCGGAACTGTCGGATTAAAGGAACAGACATATGGCGGGAACGGCAGCTGGAAATTTTAGGAGGCAATGCAGCACTTCATGCAATTCGTAACGGAACAGACAGTACTAAGGCATTAACGAGTAACTGCCGAATGCTGGTGGATATGGTTAAGATATCCATAAACCGTCATATTCCGTCGTGTATTGATGCATTGTCGGCTAAACATTCCAATAAATATCAATACTGAATTTCCATTAACCAATAAACTGGTTAGAACATGATTAGTTGCGAAGTGGGTGTATTACTCAAATTCAACCCATCATAAGATTCAGCCTAAATTACATGAAGTTACGATCATATCTGTCATGAGACACACCAACTTCGAATGGCATTCACATTTTTCTGAGTAAGGCAGCATTTACAGCCTAAAGCAATAACGACCTTGCAGCTTGATTTGAAGAAGTCGTCAAAATTGTTGAATGTGCGTGGTCCTTTGAATTGGCATTATTCGCAGTGTATTGCAAAAAAGAAGAGCTAGAGCCACTTTCTGCAAGAAAGATGATGGGGGCAAATTCACAAAACAAAGGAAAGAATTGATGGGACTGGATTCACTTTCTGCTGCAAAGAGAATGTGTGAACGCAGCAATTGGTCAATGACCAACCTCACCCTGCACAAGATCCTGTATATCGCACACATGTATTATTTGGGACTTAAAAGTGAGCCTCTAGTTAAAGGACATTTTCAAGCATGGATTTATGGACCGGTTCATCCTGAAATTTATCATTATGTCAAGGTTTTTGGGGCAAGTCCTATCGGAAACATTTTCCGGTCAATCAAGGACCCTCCAGAAGGGGACCTGACGGATGTGCTTGATCAGGCAGTCGATCAACTATCAAATACAAAACCTGGAACATTGATCGCACTTACGCACCGAGAATATGGAGCTTGGGCAAAATACTACAGATCCAGCATACGCAACGCCATCATTCCCAATGAGGACATAAAAAACGAATATGAGGAGTTCCAACGACGAAAGAAATTGCAGGCATGAAACCCAATTTCAAAAGTGATTTACCGGACGATTTAGAGTTGTCAAATGAACAAATCGAATCGTTTCAAGAACTCTACGACAAAGAACGAGAATTACACCAAGAAGATCGATTTTTTTTATTGTTGCAATTGTGGTATTGTTTATTGTCGTATTTTTTCCCAGACAAATAGCTGGTGAGGACCGACCGCCCTGTTGATTCTTGAACTATTGATACTCATTCCATTAGCAAAACGTTTGGGCATTCAAGAAATATCTCAACTAGTTGACAAGCTGCTGAATCGCATGCGTCCTTAAATTTTTCGGAAAAGAGGCAGCGTTTGATTGAAGCCGGTCTTCAAATCATGCAAATTATCCGGTTTTTACTAAATTTAGGCTATGCAAGCAACAATAGTTTTCCAAAGTCTTCCAGCGCTTTCTGTTTCTGGAACAGCGACCGACTTCAGTGTACGAATCCTAACCAGCTGACAGGTCATCGATTCACAAAATTCGAGTCATTGCGTTGCAATTTTTATCAAATCAAAATGCTCAATCCAAGTTGCGGAAACAGTTTCGAGCATCTTTTCTCGACCCATTTTTATTAATGCATTACGAGTTTTTTTGCATTGCACTTAACTGAATGATTGCCATTTAAAACAACGGCATGAATTTTTCTCATTGCCGGTTTAGATTGCGTTGGCGTTCGAGAATTCATTTCAGAAAATTTCGCAGTCTCATGCTTAATGGAACTGCGAAATTCGCATCGCTTCCAATTGACAGCGTAATTTCCTGCCTCCATGACAGAAAATGAATATTCCTGACAATGCGCTGCTGCTGTGCTGTTCGTTTTCTGGACGTACAATTCAATGGATTTCAGCTCACTTGGCAATGCATTTATTTCTAATTGATCTTCAAAGGTATCAAAATAACGAAGAAAATTGAGGCTGCGGTTGCTTGCGGCAGTCTATAGCGATCAAGAAGGCATTGCTTAGGTTAACCAGAGCGGTATGCATTTTTTAAGATCGATTCAGGGATTGGAAGGAAAAATTACGGCTCAGCTGATAACCGCTTAGTGACTTTGCTGCCGATAGGCTGAATCTATCACTGTGTGCGCTCGTATTGAAGGGTACATGCATGGCAAAGAATGTTGCTGCCTATGCCAGCGGAGTTTGAAACGAAACACCAAGGCTCGCAATCTACTAGAAGCCCGACTGAGCATGCGCGGCCTGCGCACAACCACCGTTCGATCCTGGACTTTCAAATTGCAGGCCCTGTAAGTCAGTGCTGTCAGTCGAGTGGTGTTGCGAGGCAAGCTTGAAACTTCTGACAGTTCTTCACTGCAAACTGAAGACTGCTTTGACTTGACTGGGCCGGTCTGCAGTCGGCTTTAAGTTTCCGTACTGCTTTACAATCAAAATCAGTGATGATTTTTTGAACTGCAATTTTTTTCTGAAACGGATTTTGGACGCTCGTTCGCATAGACATAGGAACTGTCGGATAAAAGGAACGGACATGCGGCCGGAAGGTCAGCTGGAGATTCCCAATTCTGAACGGGACATCTCAGTTGAGTGGATGCGGAATGCTTTGGCTTTCGGCGGACAGAGAAACGATGTGATGTCACATGATTTTCGCGTTGAGCCGGTCGGAGCGCAGATGGGCCACATCGGTGCGACTTATCGCTGTCGCCTGACCTATTCAGACGCCAGCTCTCGCAGTGTCATCGTCAAAGCTCCGTCTTCAAATGCGAAGATTCTTCGCCACTCAGAGAAGCTGCACTTTTACCGGAATGAGTACGCTTTTTATAAAAAAATCGCACCTTTGGTACCGATTCAGACTCCGTCCATTCTCTATAGTCAGATTAATGACGGCAGGAAATTTGTGTTCGTAATGGAAGATCTGGGTCACCTGAATGTCGTCGATCAAATCGAAGGAGCAAGCGAAGATCAAGCGAGAAGAGTGATCCGTTCGATTGCGTCAATGCACGGAGTGTTTTGGAATCAACTCGACCGACGGGAACTGCGCTACTTCAAAGAAGCCGTGCCCGCCGGCAGTGCATCGCTACAACTGCTGTACATGTACGCAATTGCAACTGCATTTGAACGTTTCGACGATTTGTTTTCGTCGCAGACAGAACGATTTGTCGAAAAGCTTGGGACGAGATTGATGGAATTCATGAAGCATTTGGAGAAGACGCCCAAGACACTGGTCCATGGCGACTATCGTTTGGACAATATGTTTTTCGGTAATCGTGGTGCCAGTGATATCTACGTGATTGACTGGCAGGCAAGCGGATTCAGCTGCGGTCTGCACGATGTCGCTTATTTTTTGTGTGGCAATATCACAACCGAAATGCGGCGAAAAGTAGAACGGGAAATTCTTGAAGAGTACCACGAGCGCGTCTGCAGAACTGCCAACCTCAACAATTTTTCTTTTGCAGAGTGCTGGCAGTTGTACCGACAGCACATTCTGGTTTGTTTTGCCATAATCGTCGTAATCGCAGGTGCGGCAGATGTAATCGGTCCACGGTCTTCCGATCTAGTGAGAGTCAGCGTAAAGCGAATGTACGCTGCGATTGAGGATTTGGAGGTTGATGAATTTATGCCAGGCAGAAATCGAATGTTCAGCGCTTCGAACGCGGCTTCAGTTTTTTCGAACTGCGTTTACCGCGCTGCTCGTATTTTAAGGAAAGTCCGGTGATTTGGAAAAGTTCAGCTCGCTCGGAGCCGATTCGCTGTCAGGGTACGACCTGAATGACCAGTGCTCATGACTGCCGAACCTGGTTCGTTTTTCAAATGGCAGAATCAATCTCGACCGGTGATCTGGTCTACGACAAAGGCATATTCGAGCGCGGTTTCCTTCATTGCGTCATAACGACCTGATTTGCCGCTATGCCCCGATTTCATTTCTGTCTTTAGGATCAAAAGATTTGAGTCAGTCTTTCTCGACCTGATCTTGGCGGCCCACTTGGCGGGCTCCCAGTACCCCACGTTCGGGTCATGAAAACCTGCAGTGATGTATAACGCCGGATATGACTGCTCTCGAACATTGTCGTAAGGCGAATATGATTTGATGTAGTCGTACGTAACTTTTTCGTTTGGATCGCCCCACTCATCTCTTTCCAAAATCGAAAGGGGCAGTTCATCATCCAGAATAGTTGTCAAAATGTCCACGAATGGGACTTGGGCAAGCGCTGCTCTGCAGCTGCCGGATCGGGAGTTGAGATAATGACCAATCGGCAGTCCACCAGCGCTGCCTCCCACGACTGCGAATTGATCCGGGGTGGTCATCTGACGGTTCAGGAGATAGTCAGCACAGGCATCAAAGTCGGAAAAAGTGTTCTTTTTCTTCATTAATTTCCCGTCCTGATACCAACGTTCGCCTAGTTCTCCACCACCTCTTACGTGGGCAATAGCAAAAATTATTCCGCGGTCTAACAGGCTGATTCGAGATGAGGAAAAATACAGTGGATAGCTGATTCCATACGCTCCGTAGACATACAGCAATAAAGGTGCAGGTTGATGCAGAACTGCTTTTTTGTTGTAGATCAGGTACAGCGGGACTTTGACTCCGTCGCGGGATGCTACTTGGTGATGTTCTGTTGCGTATTGTGCTGGATCGTAGTCACCGCCGACAGCCTTGACTTTAATCAGCTCGGTCTCTCCATTTTTGGCATTCAAATCAAACCATGAGCGGGGCGTATTCAAGGAATTCCCGTAAATTCGACACAGATGAGCATCGTATTCATAATTTACAGAAATGTGAAGTTCCTGTATGTCGTCGGGTTTTCTGACCTTATATTCACTTCCATCGCGTTGAATGATTCGTATGGAAGGCAGCCCCTCAAACCTCTCAGAAACCGCGATGAAGTCTCGAAAAACCTGAAAATAATTCAGTGTCACTTCCTCTGAGTGTGCGATTACAGTCTCCCAGCCTGTTTTGTCAGGCGCAGATGCGCTGGTTTTCATGAGTCGAAAATTGACTGCTTCTTCATTGGTTAAGACATACAGCTCATCTTCTCGGTCCTGAACGTAATATCGAACTTGCGGCGTTCTCTCAAAGACTCGTTTCAAACTGCCGTCATTTTTCCTCGCATCGAGCAGATGCACCTCAGTTGAAATTTTATTTTCCAAGGTGAAAATTACGTACCGCTCGCTCGTTGATTTTGAAATGGAGATGTAAAACGATTCATCCGATTCCTCGAAAAGAAGCCGATCGTCTTTGGGATCATCTCCAAGCCGATGCACGTAAATTCGAGAGGGGCGGTTGCTTTCATTTAAAGTAGCGTAGTAGATGAACTGTGCGCAGTTGCTCCAGACAAACTTGCCTGAAGTGTTGTCGATTTCGTCCCTGAGGCATCTGCGATTCTGAAGTTCCAAAAAATGAATTTTGAATCGGCTGCCGCCGGTCAGGTCTACCGAATAGGCCAGGATCCTGTCTGCAGGACAGACATCCAGTGATTTCAAGCGAAAATAGTCCTGATCATCTGCCAGAGCGTTTTCATCAATGAGCAATTCGTCTGACTTGGGATCTCCTGGTTTTCGACGATAGTGTGCGTAGTAATTCTGTCCTTTGCGCACTCTCGAGAAGTACTCGAACTGACCGTCCTTTATCGGCGCTGTCATATCCGAATCGACGATTCGGTCTTGCATTTCCGAGTAAATTTCCTCCTGTAGGTCTGTGAGATGCGCCAGTGCCTTTTCTGCATACCGGTTTTCCTCGATCACGTATTCGACTGCCTTGGGGTCGGACCGATTTCTCAGCCAGTAGTAGTCATCCCGTCTTCGGTTGCCGTGCTTTTGATGGGTATAAGGAAATTTTGATGCGACAGGAGGTTGCAATTCAGTTGGCATGGATGATTGATTCCTGCTGAAGCGATTGTCCCTATTTCCGCCACGATGGCTGAATAGTGAAATGTGATTGCACTAGTTTACCTGATCACTGAGAAGTATGGCAAGCCAGCGAAGGCTGCTGCTGCTTTCGGCGACCAGCTGCACCATCATGGTCAGGGGCACAGACAAAAACATCCCGACCGGACCGAGAACCCATCCCCAAAACACAAGTGACAGGAAAACCACCAGGGGCGACAGGCCAAGATGACGCCCGGCAATTCTAGGTTCGATGAAATTGCCCATGACGCCGTTGATGACCAGGTATCCCAAAGCTACCCAAAGCGAGACAATTGGATTAAGCTGCAGCAAGGCAACGGCGACGGCGGGTATCGCAGCTATGATCGAACCTATATTGGGTACGAAGTTCAGAAAGAATGCGAATACGGACCACAAGATTGCGAAATCAATGCTCAATAAAGTCAGCAGTATCCAAACTAGAATTGCTGTGCCGAGACTGACTAAGGTTTTAATGACGAGGTAGCGCTGAACGTTGTTTTTCAGTTCGGAAAGCTGGGTCACCGACGCAGAAGTTTCAGATAGAATTTTAGCGAGTTTCTCCGGAAGAGTTGATACCTCCAACAGAATGAAGATCACCGTAAAAAACACCAGATAGACATTGGCGATCAAACGGCCGACTTCATTCGATATTTGAGACAGCAGCGTTGTGACTGTTTCGACGTTGATTACATTCAGCAGCCGCGTCGTTTCAAGAGCAAATCCCAGAGTCGCGGCAAGGTTGTTGATATTCACAAAAAGCTGCTCCATACGTTCGGAATAAACGGGCAGCCGATTCTGAAAGTCATTGATTGAGTTGCCAATCAAAGAAACGAGAAGAATGCCAATTCCGATCACGAAACTCAGCACAATCAAAAGTGCGATAATTTTCGGCAGTCCTTTCTTTTCCAGCCAGAGTAACGGCGGTGCGCTGATCGTTGCCATAAAGATGGACAATATGATGGGAACAATGATCGGACTTGCAACCTTCATTCCAGCTACGATGATGGTAAATGCAGCCAGCATTAACATCACGTTCAATGTTCGGTTGGATGCTGACAGCTGCATGAAAGAAATTTTTGGGAACGGGCGCTGATCGAAAAACTGTTGGCGGTTCGATGCGTATTGTAATCGCGTATTAAGATGGTAAGATTATATTGAACTTGAGATTTCTAAATACTTTTGAGAACCAATGGAAAGAAAAAACAGCATTGAGCTGATACAAGAATTAATCGCATTTGACACAACCAGCAGAAATTCGAACCTAGAGCTGATCGAGTTCATCAAAGGTTATCTAGAAGGCTTTGATATTGCCTCTGAGCTCGTGTTTGATGCGGACCGGCGAAAAGCCAACCTGTTCGCCACCATCGGTGCCAAAGACCGAAGCGGCGTTGCACTTTCAGGGCATACCGATGTAGTGCCGGTGGATGGTCAGGCATGGGAAACCGACCCCTATGCAGTCAGCCGGAAAGGCACTCGTCTGTATGGTCGCGGTACGTCCGATATGAAGAGTTTTATTGCAGTTTGCCTTGCTAAAACGCCGCAGATTATTCAGAAAAACTTGGAAACGCCCGTCCACTTTGCTTTTTCGTATGATGAGGAAATCGGGTGCGTAGGCGTGCGCACCCTGCTTCGAGAGCTCGAAAAAAGGCCGCACAAACCAAAATCATGCGTAATCGGTGAACCGACCGGCATGCGGGTCGTGCGAGCTCACAAAGGGAAAATTTCAAAACGGTGCCGCGTTCACGGCCTGGAGTCGCATTCGGGGATGGCTCATCTCGGTGCAAATGCGGTCGAAGCTGCCGCTGAGATCGTTGCTTTTTTGAAAAATCAGGCACGTAGATTTCGTGACGAAGGGCCGTTCGACTATGAATTTGATCCTCCTTACACCACTGTTCACACTGGAACGATTTCGGGTGGAACCGCACTGAACATCGTTCCAAAGTTCTGTGAATTCGAAGCTGAAATTCGTCAGTTGCCGGGATACGATACGGAACGAGTGTGGGCTCGGCTCAGCCAATTTATCGAAAACTCCATACTGCCTGAGATGCAGGCGGTTGATCCCAGCGCTCGAATCGAATGGGAAGTGCTGTCTGTTATTCCAGACCTGTCAACCAGCGACGACTCTCTTATTCGGCTGACACAGGAACTTTCAGGAACCGACGGAACCCATTGTGTCAGTTTTGGCACGGAAGGAGGCCTGTTTGAACAGATCGGCGTGCCTTCGGTCGTCTGCGGTCCCGGGCATATTTCGCAGGCCCATAGACCGAATGAGTTCATTGAAATTGAACAGGTTCGAAAATGTGAACAGTTTATTGACAGTCTGATTGACCGTCTGGAGTAAAGATATGAGTTCTGATGACCTCGTGCTCGTTGAGTCCGACCAAAAGGTGACGCATTTCCGAATCAATCGTCCGAGCAAGCGAAATGCGATCAGTCTGGAGTTGATGGAACAGCTGTCGAATGCTTTTCGAAATGCCGAAACGGATCCGAATACTCATGTCGTCGTACTGAGCGGCGAAGGCGATCATTTTGGGGCTGGATACGACTTGACTGTCGACTGGCGAAATTTGTATGGCTCAAAAAATCCCTATGGAGTACGCCGGATGCTGTCCGAATGTGTCGAATTTGAGATGAATCCATGGACGTTCTCGAAACCCGTCATCGCCATGATTCGAGGATACTGCTTGGCTGGGAGCTGTGAACTCGCAATGATGTGCTGTATCAGCTACGCCTCGGAGACGGCGAAATTTGGTGAACCTGAAATTCGATTTTCTGCAGTTCCGCCCGCTGTGGTCATGCCGTGGGTCATAGGTCTTCGCCACGCCCGCGAGCTGCTGTATTCCGGAAACATCATCGACGCGGACGACGCGCTGCGCATCGGCTTGGTCAATCGGGTGTTTCCTGATTATGAACTGGAGGCAGAAACGATGAAATATGCGCGTACGGTTGCTGCGATTGATACAGAAGCGGTACAGAGCATGAAGTCCTGCATCAACTTTACGGCAGAAAACGCCGGCTTCAAGCAATCCATTCAGTATGGCGTGGACAACGGCGCCATTGTTGAAGCGACTGAAACGAGAAGTTACAGAAACTTCATCAAAATTGCTCAAAAACAGGGATTGACGGCAGCCATCCGCTGGCGCGAATCGCAGTTCGCGCAGTAAGGTCTGACGTTCATTTCGAACAGACGATGCGGCTTTCAGAGAAGATGGAGCTGCTCTGGTTTTTGGCAGCTGCGCCGTATTCGTCGAACTGATTTGAAACCACGAATTGAAGGGCAATAGGATTTCTCCTGAAAACGAGAACCGCAGCGCGCGGAACTGTGTCGAAAGATCCCCGCGCCCGTTGTGGATTGGCTTGGATTTTAAGCCTCCTCTATTGGGGCGGAAACAATGGCCTGTGTTGAGCAGAATTTGTGTGCTGCCTGATCACTATTCAATAGAATCGTCGTTGTTTTTTGTTGAACTTGCTAATATTGTTATAAAGGTTGACTAAATTCGAGGTATGCCAGTTTAACAGAATTTACGTTCCGCGAATGACAATGAATGCACACTTAGAAATTTAATCAATGACTTTACTAAATTTTTGGTGCAAATCAGGTCAAACTGTTTTTTTATGCGTTTAATGTAGTCTTGGATGTGAAAGGATATCTCTAAATAGTGTCTGCCAGAAAACGTTTAAAACAATGAAAATAATGATTAATCATGTCATTCTAACAAGTGAAGATTTTGCTGGTTTGTGGCATTTGGCAGCGAATTTCGCCTTTGAACCCGTTAATCCGCCAAAACCGAAATTTCTTCGTTTGAAAATATCGCATGATTGTTATTTATTATCAATGTGATGTATAGTTTTCGGATGAACACTAAATACCAACCAATCCCACGTATGTGAATCCTCTTCGGAGGTTTGCATCACGCATCCATTTCATCCGTTGCGTGGACAGTGTTTTCCATTTTATGAGTTGATCAAGCCTGGCAATGTGCCGCTGGTTCGATGGCAAAAAAACTCTCAGGAAAACCCCATGAGGCAGGTGCCGCAAAACGCTGTTCACAGCTATGAACGCTGGCGTCAGCAATATCTTGACGGCCATAACAGCAGCGCCATTTACATCCTGCGACGGCAGGGCCTGTACCGAGCGCTGGTCGCAGTGACCCCGGTGACCGCTGATCAAGCGACCCTGAAGCCGTCACCGCAATGGGTGCAGGTGGAACAAGTGACTCCATCCGATGCGCTCTTAGTGGAGGCGGCCAAAATGAGTCGGCTCGACCGTGCGGCGCAGCCTCCGGCTTTTTGCCAGCTGCCTGGTGTCCTTCGTACACCACCAGCCGACTGATCTCATCCAACAGCTGCGGCGTCGGCAGTCGTACATTGTCGGCGACAGTCTGGCGGTTGTAGTCATGCGGCATAATGCCGTGACCCAGCATCTTTCGCAGCGTGCCATGCTCATTGGCCAATTCAGCGAGCCGATCATAATCGCAGTTCAGACCCTGCTTGAGCGTCGCCAGCACCAAGATCCGCACCAGTCCATGCCCGGACGACCGGTGTCGTGTCGCACCTTGGCATGCAGCTGAGTGCTCAGAAACTCAAACACCTTGACGCGTACCGATCGTTTTTAGTAAATCTGCTGCAGACCCCGCAGCAGCACCGGTATGTCGTCGCGTGATTTCGGATTAATCCTCACTTCGCTGATGAAGGTGCCGCCCAGCTCGGCTTGTATCGATTCGACTTGTCTCATGGCAGAAAAAATACCGAAGATTTCATTGACTTGGAGAATTTGTCAGCTAATCTCGAGGATTTGACGGTTAATATCGAGGTTTTGACCCTAATATTGCCAAATTGGAGGCGATTTCGCTGTTTAACAGAAAATCTTCGCCTCCAATGTATCGACTTTATGTGTCTGATATTGCTTGGTAATTGTACACTATTTTGGTTTTCTGCCAAGCACTAAGTAATGATGTTGCGCGTACGTTAATTCGTCTGCGATATTGAGCGGAGCGGCTGCGGCAGGCAGCTTAGTTAATGACGCTGCCATGCAAAATAAAATCAGCTCTGAAGCAGGACAGCACTGCGCGTTCGGGTTCGTAGAAAATTTCGATTCAATTTCAATGTATTTATAATGATTGAACAGAACGGAAATATCTTCAGTCGATGTAGCGAAATTTGAATGTGAACTCGAAACTCTGACGGTTTACATTGGTTCGCGGGCACTGAAATATTGGGTAAACATTTCAAACCAATTCATTTGGTAGGAGCTTCAAATTATGAAATTTAAGGACATTAAAAAAATACCAATCGTAGTTTTTTTTGGCATTGTGGGAGTAGCTGCCTGTGTGCCATTCGTGCCGATCGTGCACAGTGCCGATACTGTCAAGATCGGGTTTCTTGGTGGATTTACGGGGCCAATTGAATCCTTCACACCAGGAATATATGAAGGTGCCCAGGTTGCCGCCGATAGCATTAATGGTAGTGGAGGCGTGCTTGATGGCAGTTCAATTGAATTCGTGGAATCAGACACAACCTGCGTAGACGCGACGATTGCTACCAATGGCGCAGACCGATTGATCAATTCAGTAAATGTAGTCGCGATCATCGGCGCACTCTGCTCTGGCTCTACCATTGCGTCAGCCAACAACGTCGCGGTTCCGGCAGGTGTTGTGATGATATCACCTGCATCAACGAGTCCGGCAATCTCAGACTTGGATGACAGGGATCTTGTCTACAGAACAGTTCCATCGGACGCGTTTCAAGGAAAGTCCATGGCGAAACTGCTCATGAACAAGGGTATTGCAAATCTTGCCATCACATACGTCAACAATGACTATGGAAAGGGTTTTGCAGATTCACTTGAGGCTGCGTTTACGAGTATGGGCGGCACTGTATCAGCCAATGAGGCGCATGAAGAAGGAAAAGCTGACTATCGAGCGGAAATCGGTTCGCTTGCTTCGGTCGGCGCAGAGATGCTGGCAGTTCTAGCCTATGCAAACGGGTCAGGTCAAACCATCATTCGACAAGCGCTTGAAAGTGGAGACTTCACAAAATTCGTAGGCGGTGACGGAATGCCGGAGCAGTCTTTGATTGATGCAATTGGAGCTGAAGCGCTTGAAGGCATGATTCTGACCAGAGCCGGATCTGTAGCAGGGCAGGGTAAAGATTCATTTGATGCCTTGTGGGACGGTGAAGCAGCAGCCTATGCGCCAAACGCGTATGACGCCACGTATCTGCTGGCTTTGGCCATACAGCAGAAAGGAGATGCAACCCGCGACGGGTTGGCAGCTGCCCTGAGATCCGTATCAAGTCCGCCAGGAACCGAGGTTTATCCGGGTGAATTTGCCAAAGCAGCTGAATTGCTCAAAGCCAATCAGGAAATCAATTATGAAGGTGCTGCTGGCAGTCACGATTTTGACGAAAATGGTGATGTGGCTGGTGTGATTCTTGAATTTGCCGTACAAGGAGGCGCCATCGTAGAAATTGGTGAGATCATGTAGAATTCCAAATTCGAATTTAACGAAAAGGCGATGCTTCGGCATCGCCTTTCTGTTTGTGAAGAGGATGCCGCCTTAAAAGTCGCTGATGTTCGGATATCTCAAAGATGTTGTCAGGAAACTTTCCCCACGCGTTCCGGAATCATGCCCTGTGGTATATACCGCAGGGCCAGCGTGATGGTAAGACCGATAATAAAAACGCGGGACTGTAGTGCACGCAGTGTCCAGTCTGGAGGTGATTCCCAGCCAAACCAGAGTGAACCGTAGTGACTTCCCAACTCAAACAGCATCAGGGTTATGGGTTCTGACGTGAGCCAAATGATGTAAATTGCGACAGCACCGAAGATCGTTCCCAAATTATTTCCTGAACCGCCAACCAACACCATCACCCAGACAATGAAGGTATGGTGCAATGGAGAAAATCCCGAGGGATCAAAAATGCGGTTGAATGTGACCAGTACGGCTCCTCCCAGTCCAATCATGCCGGATCCGAGTACGAAAATTTGAAGGCGTCGTAAGTTGACGTCCTTCCCCATTGCCGCAGCTGCAGTTTCGTTATCTCGAATCGCTCGCACCATTCTGCCCCAAGGCGCGCGGTATGCCCTTTGCAACAGTATGAAGAGCACTGCAATGATTGCAATGATCAGCAGCAGATACAATCCCCTTGCTGCGACAAATCCTAGCTCGATGGGTGTTGGAACCGGCCACGGAAGAGGGGAAACCGTCAGCGTGCCACGGGACAGCCAATCTGCATTTTTCAACATTGCTTTGATGATTTCAGCGAATCCCAGCGTGGCAATGGCAAGATAGTCACTTCTTAAGCCGAGACAGGCTTTGCCAATTCCAATTGCGACAACTGCCGCGACAACTGCACCAATGATCCAGCCCACAAATACAGGAAGCCCGAAGCCACCGATAAAACCCGCTTCTTTTTCGATAAGCTTGGCTACGGGCGCCAGGGAATTGTTGAAAACAAAAAACGCCGTCAAGACACCCACAATCAGGCAGATTGTGATTAATTTTCGACTGACTCCGATTCGATGGAGTTGGCTTATCGCCACTAAAATCAGAGTCATGATCAGTACGTCAATTGCGAAAAATCCCAGCACTCTCGGTCCATCGGAGTGCCAGAAAGCGTCGTTTACCGGAAAACTGATGAGCATTGTTATAAATCCGCCGACTGCAACGAAACCCATGACTCCCGCGTTGAACAGCCCAGCATATCCCCATTGAATGGTTAAACCCAGGGCTAAAATTGTGTAACAGGCGATTTCGACTAGCATTCGCACGGTATATGCACTGCCCAATGATAAGAAAATAAAAAATATCGCAATTGTGACAAGGGAAAACAGAATCAGCTCTTTTTTATATTGATGCATCATGAGACTTGTGCTCTATAGAACTTGTCCGCGAAAGAGTCCGGTTGGCTTCCAGATCAGGACTGCGATGAGGATCACAAACGGCACTATGATCTTGTACTCCGTTGGTACAAAAGCCAGACGCGACGGTATTTCAAACCAGTCCGGCAGGTAGGCAGCGATTGGACGCAGCAGGATCGACCAATTGAAAATTGCAAGGGTTTCCGAAAAACCCACGAGCAATCCTCCCGCAATTGCGCCGTACGGTCGTCCCACACCGCCAACAATCGCAGCTGCGAAGATTGGCAGCAGCAAATTGAAACTGAGGTCAGGTTTGAGAACCACGTCGAGTGACAGCAGCACTCCACCGGCTGCGGCCAGGGCACCGGCGATGACCCAGGTAGCATTGACGACCTTATCTGTGTTGATGCCTGAGACCAGCGCCAGTTCTGGATTATCCGACATTGCTCGCATGGCTTTTCCGAGACGAGTACGGGTTAAAAATCTATGCAGGAAATAAACACATGTAATGGTGGTTGCAATCAGTAAAATCTGAGGTTCCGAAATTACGATCTTCCGCGTTACTAATTCGACCGGCAGCTCGATGCGAAAGATTTCTTTCGGCTGTTCGGTGAAAAAATTTCGTGGTGCGGTACCTGCAAATAATCGAACAATACCTTGAAGCATTAATGTCACGCCGATTGAAGCGACGAGAAGGAAAATTGGGCGGACATTTTTCTGGCGTAGCGGACGGTAAAACATTCGGTCCAGTCCAATTGCGATAAACGCTGTGATTACCGCTGCAATGGGAAGAACTACAAAGCCAGTCGGCAGTCCGATAGCTGGTCCCACACCGACAAGCAAAGTCGAGAGAATGAGCGCGATGAATGCGCCAACGGTCATCAGATCTGCATGCGCAAAATGAGCAAATCGAAGAATCCCAAACACGAGCGTGACACCAACCGCCCCCAAAGCATAGATGCAGCCAATCACGCTTCCTGCAATCAGGACTTTGTTGATGAAAAATACCAGCTCGTTCACGAAGTTCTATGCACCCAGAAAGCTTTTTGCCACATCAGGATTGTTCAGTAAATTCTCACCGGAGTCGGTGTACAGGTTGCGCCCATTTGCCAGCACAAACCCGGTATCCGCAATTTCCAAGGCTCTTTTTGCATTCTGTTCCACCACCAAAACGCCAATTCCAGACTTCGCTATCGCAATTATTCTGTCAATGATGTCCTGTACGAATGCTGGTGATAAGCCGACAGTTGGTTCGTCCAGCAGCAGGAGTCGAGGTTCAATCATGAGCGCTCGTCCAATTGCAACCATCTGACGCTGTCCGCCGGACAGCTGACCGGCGACGTCGAATCGTTTTTGCTGCAGCGGCGGAAACAGCTCGAATGTACGTTCAATCACATCTGAAAAATCGTCGCGTCGAATGAACGCTCCCATTTCCAGATTTTCCTGAACCGTCAATGAAGGAAAAATATTATGCTCCTGCGGAACGTACGCGATGCCTAAACCGACTCTTCGGTCTGGAGCAACGCGGGTAATGTTGTCGCCATTCAGTATTACTTTTCCCGCATCTATTTTGATTAAACCGAACAGGCACTTCAATGCGGTTGACTTACCCGCACCGTTGGGTCCAACGATGACGCCGATTCGACCGCTTCCAAGTTCAATATTGACTCCGTTTAAAACTGGTTCACCGCCGTATCCAGCGATCAGATTGGTGGCAGAGATCAACATATCGAATTAGAGTCAATCCATTCGTTTGCCGCCGCCAAAATAAGCGTCGACCACCATTGGATTGTTCAGCACCTGCTGCGGGGTTCCTTCAGTTGCAACTTCACCTTCGACCATTACGGTAACTTTGTCGCAGAGGCGCGATATAAATTCTATATTGTGTTCAATGATGAAATAGCTTTGCCCGCGTTCTCGATTTAATTTCTTGATGTTGTTCGACAAAGTGTTCAGCAGAGTTCGATTGACACCCGCCCCCAATTCGTCCAAAAGGACGATTTTGGCGTCGACCATCAAGGTTCTGCCAAGTTCCAGCAGCTTTTTTTGCCCGCCTGAAAGATTGCCTGCGAGTTCGTTTTGCACTCTCTTCAAGCCCAAAAAATCAATGATTTCCAATGCTTTCGACAGTGTTTCTTCTTCTTGTGCACGAAAGTATTGAGGACGGAACAAGGCATTGCTCAAATTTTCACCCAGCTGTTTGTCCGGCACCATCATTAAATTCTCGACTGAAGTCATGTTGGAATATTCGTGTGGAATCTGAAAGGTTCGAAGCAGTCCGCTTGCGAACATTTTGTGAGCAGGAAGACCGGTTACGTTTTTTCCAGCGAGCTCAACGGAACCTGAGTCGGGTTTGTAGACACCTGCCACGATATTGAACAGAGTTGATTTGCCAGCGCCGTTTGGCCCGATCAGACCATGAATTTTACCCGCTTCGAGTTTAATACTCGCATTGCTGACAGCTCGAATTGAGCCAAATGATTTTGAAATATTCCGTATGTCAAGAATGATTGGCACTGGCAGCAACTTACTCGCTTTTTGATTCAAATCGTTCCTTTTGAGATCGTTCGCTGAGTCAATTCCCTAATTTATAATGCATTATTACCGTTTACGGATACAAAAATTCTTATTCCACAATTGCCTTGTCTTGAAGCTGCTGCAAACTTGATATCAAATTCGAAAAAAAATCTGTCCCCTCATCAGAGTCCGATAGACCCTGTCGAATTAAGCCTGGACGATGTGATCCAGTTCCGCTGTCACAAGCAGATCAGCTGCTTCAATGTCTGCTGCCGGAACATCGACCTGCCGCTCACTCCCTACGACATTCTCCGTCTGAAGCGTCGTTTGGGTATGGATTCAAGCGATTTCGTAGGTCGGTATACGACCCCCTATTCGATGGACTATCACGATCTGCCGGGGTTGAAGATGAACGTAAAGCCTGGCACGACAGAATGTGTTTTTCTCGCCGAAGAAGGGTGCACGGTCTATGAAGATCGTCCTGCAGTCTGTCGTTACTACGCTCTTGGCAGCATGGGAGTCAGAAAGAAAGATGATCCGAAAGTGGAAGACATCTACTTCATTGTCAAGGAAAACCACTGCCGTGGACACGATGAGCCCCATCAATTGACTGTGTCACAATATCGTCAGGAACAGGGCGTCGTTCGCTATGATGAAATGAATGAACAGTGGCGGGACATCATTCTGAAAAAACGTTCAAGCGGCCCCACTGTAGGGCGTCCAAGTGACCGCAGCATGCAGCTGTTCGATATGTGCAGCTATGATATCGATAAATTTCGTGAATTCATGCAAAGCCCTGGATTCTTGGAGATTTATGATGTAGCTGAACAGGAGCTGACGACCCTGCTGGATGATGAAGATGCGCTGCTTCAGTTCTCAATGCGGTTCCTGAAGCAGATCCTGTACGGAATTATGTCCATACCGATGAGAGCGGATGCACGCGAAAAACGACTGCAGAAAATGCGCCGCCGAGTGAAGATGAATCAGGAGTCGGTTTGATCAGTCACGAGCACAAAATTGCCGATTTGTCATGGTTGAAAAGGGAGAATTTGCGAATTGCTGTGATTTCAGATACACACGGTATTGTGGATGCAAGAATCATCAAGGTCGTATCGACCTGCAATGTGGTGATTCACGCCGGTGATATCGGTGCGGCTTCTGTCATCCAGGCGTTAGAACCAGTTGATGGTCAGATTTTTGCTGTAACTGGCAACAATGACGTTGAATCAAAATGGCCGAATTCAGATCGCTGCATATTGGCGTCCCTGCCGTCCAGCTATGAAATTCTGTTGCCTGTCGGTACGATTGCGGTAGAACACGGACACAGGGTGTTTGGCGCAAGGCGCGATCATGAAGCGCTCCGACAGAAATATTCGGGATGCCAAGCCGTGATTTACGGTCACACTCATGTTCGAGTGATTGACGACAGCAGGCTGCCGTGGGTAATCAACCCAGGCGCAGCCGGACGCATCCGAACCCGCGGCGGATCTTCCTGCTGTGTAATTGAAGTTAACCAACAGCAGTGGAGCATCGAGGAAATTGTTTTTGATTTACTTTCCGAAAATCGGTCAGTCACTAGAATGCGCAGTCTTCAATGAGCTGCAGGCGTTCGCATCGATCTTTGCCGGCGTTCGACCTAGAACGTGTGAATTCCCCGGTGGACTTGCGTCTCGGATTCCATTCCCGATGATGGGCAAATTGACGAATTATGCACAGCCAAATCAGCGGTCTGATCGTCAGGTTCCATTTTGAAGAAAGGGGTGTAAACGCGGTTCGGCGTATGCGTAGGACGTTCAGCTATCGAGTCCCGTGCATGCACTCCAGATAAGCATGCATGACTAGGGACGGATCGTTCATCAGTTTCTTTTTCCACTTACCCAATTTGACTTTGGTCTGAATCAGACCTCTCAATACGCCGACGTGCTGGGTCAGACCGATGGCGAGTGATCCGACCAGGACATCATCCTGAAATTCCAGACGAAGGTAACGATTGTGGGCGCTGTCTTCGACCGTTGATCTATCTCCGCCGTCGACTCCCTGCCAAAGGCCATACGAACTGGTAATTAAACCGAGAGTGTTGAGTACGTTCATCGCCAAACTTCCGCCATATGGGGTTCGATCTCCCGACATCTGACGAGCTGCGATTCTGCCGTGTTCACTGGCTGTTGGCTGAATTGCGTGCACCTGCCGTTCCCCCGTGCTGAGGTCGGGGCCTTCCGCCACGTCACCCGCGGCAAAGATGTTCTTGACATTGGTCTGCAGCCGATGGTCAACAACAACGCCAAAGTTAACTTCAACACCACTGCCATTCAAGAAATCAACGTTTGGTTTGACGCCGGCCGCACAAACGATGTGGTCGGCAGCGATCATCGTCCCGTCCGCTAACGAAATATCCAAATGATCGCCACTTTTGGTGACACCAACCGCCTCTGCCCCGGTCTTAACCGCAACGCCTTTGCCTTCGCACCATTTTCTGATCATCTCACCGCCTGCATCATCCATCATTCTTGCGAGCATTCGGTCCGCCAGCTCGATTACCGTCAACTGAAGGCCCATGCTTACCAGCGCCTGCAACACAATGCAGCCAATAAACCCCGCTCCCAGCAGCACCACGCGGTCTCCCGCTTTTGCTTGGCTGACAAACCCATAAGCGTCATCCAATGTCCAGCAGTTGTGAATATGAGCAAGATCCATTCCGGGAATGGGCGGTCGAATCGCACTCGATCCGGTTGCGATAAGGAGGCGGTCGTAATCTACGGACTCGCCACTGGCAAGCGTCACAGTCTGACTGTCGGGTTTGACGGCGCGGACCGTGCCGTTTCGAATTTCGATTCCTAGATCGTCATAGTGACGGTCGCTTTGACGTAAATAAGTTCCTTTTTCACCGACGTCTCCTGCCAGCATATAAGGAAGGGCCATTCTTGAATAAGCTGGATGACTTTCGTTTCCAATCACTGTGATTGAACTGGATTTCGAAATTTTCCGAAGATTCTCGGCCGCGATTACGCCGGAAGGGCCGGCTCCAACGATTAGATGATGCACTGAATTTCGCCTTGGAATATGGTAAACGACGATCAATTGGACCTATGGGCTTCGAGAGCAGATTCCTGCATTCGAGAAATGCCGGTCCAGTTGGAATCTACATAAACGATGGCGCCAGTGGGGCAGGCTTCGGCACACTGAGGGTCGCCGCCACATAAATCACACTTCATTACTTTCCCCGTATCCACGTTGTAATTGACCGTTCCAAACGGGCAGGCGATCGTACACACCTTGCAGCCAACACAAATCGAATCGCTGACTTCTTTTGCGCCAGTCTGTAAATTGATGGTGATTGCTTCTACTGGGCAGGCATGCAGACACCACGCTTCATCACACTGAGTGCAGGTATAGGGAATGCTGCGCAGCCCGTGCTCAAATTCGAATATTTTGATCCGGGACTTTGCTGGATTGAAAACCCCTTCGTTTTCAAATGAACATGCCAATTCACACTGTAAACAACTCGTGCATTTCGCCGGGTCAATAAGCAATGATTTGTACATTGTTGTTTGTTCTCCTCTTGCGGCTGCCGCGTTACAAAAACTTGTAAGCGAACTTATTATGGTGAGTGTAGATTTTAGCAAATTACGAGCTGAGCTTACGCACATTCCGCACAGGAGTCGCATTCAGCGGTTGTCATTTCCTCAATTCATTGTGCAGTACGATCCATGAATCCACCTGCAGCCGTTTCTGCTGCTGGGTATGCCAGATCACTGCGCATCTGCGGTCCATCCATCCGCAGAATTGTCTTCGACTGCCTGCTGGCACCTAGACAAGACGCCGGATTGTTAATATATTGCCAGAAATATAGACATGTGATGCAGCAGCTGATTCAGCGCGTCCAACATCGAAAGGCAGAATGTCGAGGAGAAGTCAAACTTGTGAACAGAATGGATTCAATTGTGGAACGCCGAAATTCACTGATCGGCTGATGCACGCGTCTGGAAGATTTGCGAGAGCTGACGAACATCCTTGGTCGAACGCATGCAGCGCAACTCGTCCTGGAAAATGGCAGGATGCTTCATTCGAGCCCATGTTGGCATCATTTAGCGCACATGCAGTCTTCATTTCCCGGTCAGGACGTTTTCGGAGCATGAAGTGACTACCTTTAATTTTCTGCATGCCGCCGACATTCATCTTGACAGTCCCCTCAGGGGACTGTCAAGACAGGATATTACTGTGTGGGAGCGCGTGCGCGCGGCCACAAGAGAGGCTCTTGATCGGCTCGTTGGACTGGCAATTGAAGAAAAGGTGGATTTTCTTGTCATTGCAGGAGACTTATATGACGGTGACTGGCCTGATTACAAGACAGGACTGTTTTTTGTCATGCAGATGGGAAGACTCAACAGAGCTTCGATTCCGGTCTATCTGCTTTATGGAAATCATGACGCGCAAAGCCACATAACGAAGCGGCTTGAGCTTCCTGGCAACGTATATGTATTTGATGCTCTGAAGCCAGAATCCTTCAGCATCGGTGAATTGGAAGTAGCGATTCACGGACAGAGCTTTCGACAGCGCGACGTAACAGATAATCTCGTTCTCAACTATCCGGAGCCGTCCCCCTATTTTTTCAACATTGGCGTGCTGCACACAGGTCTCGGCGGCATGAGCGGACATGCCAACTATGCGCCCTGTTCGATCCATCACCTCAAGAACAAGGGATACGACTATTGGGCTTTGGGGCATATTCATAAAGCGGAAGTATTGTGCGAAGATCCTTACATTGTGTTTCCTGGCAACCTCCAAGGACGTCATATTCGCGAAACCGGACCAAAGGGCGCGCGTCTGGTTTCCGTCGAAAACGGCAAGATCGTAAAATGCGCATTCATGCCCTGCGACCTGGTGCGCTGGCTGAGACTGCCAGCAGCGCTGGACGATGCCCGCAGTATGGACGGCATCTACGACCGCATCCGCAGCAGGATTGAATCTGCAGTAAAGGCTGAGGCTGATGGAAGACTGCTGGTCTGCCGGGTTGTTTTGGAAGGACGTACGGAATTTCACAGCCAAATTGTCGTCAGTGAAGACGAGGTGCTCGAACGGGCGCGGGCAGTTGCTCTTGGACTCGGTGATGGAATTGCGTGGGTCGAAAGAATCGAAATCGATACCAGCCCGAAATTGACCGGACCGCCGCCAGGCCCCATTTTGGATTTGTTGAAATTGCTGCGCGAGGCAGAAAACAGCACGGACCTTATGACTCAGATTCAGGGCGACATCGAGAAATTGGTTCAGAAACTCCCTTATGAGGTGCGAACGGACGCTGAGGAACAACTGTTGAACCTGGCGACTGAGAAAAATTACGCGGCACTGGTCAACTGCATGGTGCCTTATGCATTTGCGCGAGTGAGTGAGCTGGAGAATTAACGATGCGACTGAGGCGGCTGGACCTGATTCGCTACGGACACTTTACGGACTGCTCGTTCGATTTTCTCCGCGGCGAAAGCGACTTTCACATTTTATTCGGACGCAATGAAGCCGGCAAATCTACGGCATTGGCGGCAATTGAGGACATGCTGTTCGGTTTTCCGAAGCAGTCGCCGTACGGCTTCACTCATGAGTACTCGGAAATGCGGGTTGGCGCCGTTCTTGAAAATGGCGGTGAGTCGCTGGAAGTGGTGCGGCGCAAAGGCGTGAAGGATACTTTACTGAGTCCGGCCGGATTTCCCCATAAGGATGGGGAGAGCATGCTGGCGTCCTATCTGTCCGATGCAGATCGATCATTTTTCAAGCGCATGTTCAGCCTTGACCACAGTCGTCTTCGCAGAGGTGGCAGGGAAATCCTTGAAGTTGGGGACGATGTCGGACAGCTGCTGTTTTCCGCCGGAATGGGAATTAACGGAATTCAACGGCTGCTCAGCCAGCTTTCCTCAGAGGCGGACGGTTTGTGGGCGCCGCGTAGAAGCAAGTATAGACAGTACTATATCGCTGAAAAAAAATTTACAGAAGCTCAGGAGGAACTGCGCAGGCACGTTCTGACCGCGAGTCAGTGGCGGGACCTGAAGCGAGCTTATGACGAAGCCGAAGGAACCTACGCCCGATTATGCAGCGAGCGCGAGAAGAAGAGCGCAGAGTGCAATCGCCTGGTCCGTATCCGCCGAGTGTATTCAGACGTGCGCCGAAAACAGGAGCTGGACAGCCAGCTCAAGAAGCTCGAGAACGTTGTTGAGCTGCCGGAAGACTTCAAAGACCTGCTGGCGACGGCTGAAAGCAAAGAGCGTGAATTTGAAACGCGCATTTCCATCTGTCAGGAACAACTGGCTCGCGCCAGGGAAAAATTGAAGGGACTGTCTTTTGATGAGCCGCTGCTTCAGCGTGAGGCGGATGTTGCCCAACTTCACGAAAGGTGGATTGAAATTCGCGGAGAAAAGGCGGACCTGCCCAAACAGCAGGCAGAACTGCATGCTGCGGAAATAAACCTGCAGACCGATGCGAGAGAACTAGGTTGGAAAGAGAAGGACTCTGAAGCACTGATGCAGCGTATTCCAACTGGCATGAAGGTCAAGTCGGCGCGCATTCTCCATGCCCAATGGGGAGAACTGAGAGCAAATATCGAAAGCGCCGCCCGTCGTTTGGACGAATCTCGGAAAACGCGCGATGAACTGCAGCTGCAGCTGGAGCAGCTGCAGCTGCCTGCTGATGTGTCGATGCTTGCCCATCGGATCACAGCTTTGCGTCAAAAGGGTGATCTTGAAGCACAGGTACAGGCTGGCAGCATAACTTACGAAGCTGCGAAGGAAAAGGTCAGACACAGACTTCAGGTTCTTCATCCCAGAGTCGACATTGACTGTCTGGCGAACGGAGAATTGCCGGCAAGGGCAGAGGTCCAGGACTTCTTGGAAAGACAGCAGGACCGGGAACGACGTTCGCAGCAGACAGATCAGCAGACTGCCTCGGTTCGACACGAATTGGACGGAGCGGAAGCTGCACACGAACAGATCGTGCAGAATGAACAGGTTGTTACCCGTCAAAAGTTGAAAGAAGAGCGCGGGCGGCGGGATGCGCTCTGGAATCTGGTGAAATCCAAATTCGTGCTGAACGAGTCCGTCGCAGAGGAGCGATATGACGGGTTCGAACAGGATGCGGACAAACTGCCAGACTCCTTCGAGTCCGCCATCGTCAATGCGGATGATATTGCCGACCGACGATTTGACTGTGCTGAAGCTGTTGGCCGAATTTCAGAGATCAAACGCAAGATTGGAGATCTCAATATTCAGCATCGACTGATGTTGGACAGGAAAAAGAAATTGGAAAAGGAAGGTGACCGACAGAACGCGCAGTGGAAGAGCATGTGGAAAGCCGCGCCTTTTGAACCACTTTCTCCCGAGAAAATGCTGGAGTGGCTTGACCGCAGAGATATGTTGCTGGAGGCAATAGACGAGCAGAACAGCGCCTTGCCAAAACTGAAACGACTGCGCGACGACGCATGTCATGCGACAGAAAGACTGATCAGCGGGCTGGCAGATCTTGGAGTTGACGTATCTTCAATGGACTCAGAAAGTCTGAATGTGATTATCGAACGCGCTGGTGAAGAAGTAAGTTCGCATAAAGAAGCAGCAAATAAAAAGTCGGAACTTGAAGACGGCCTGAACACATTGTCTGTAAACGTCAAGGAAGCGTTACGGGAGCTGCGGGCAGCCGAAAAGAATCGGGAGAAATGGCAGAAAAACTGGAATTTGAAACTTTGCGAACTCGGACTCGCGGAGGGAACCGCGCCCGAAGTGGTCAATTCGCAGATTGACGTGATTGGTCGAATGCGCGAGACTGCTGACAAAATCAGGAAGTTGAAAAACGACATGGACAGGATTCATCGCGACATTGCTGATTTTGAACAGCTGGTATCGGAATTGGCTGAGAACATCGCTGTGGACTTGGCGGACCACTCTGCCGAAGATGTGGTTTTTTTGCTGAAACAGCGAATCAAGGTTGCCACGGGCATTCAGGAAAGTCAGGAATCGACGAATGTTGAAATTGCCAAACTGGCGGAACAGGCTGATGACCTCAATCGAAACAGGAGGAAGTGGTCTGATTCGATTTCATCTTTGATGGAAGTGGCAAAGGTTGACACAAAAGAGGCTTTGACGAAAGCCATTGAGCGGTCAAGCAGGAAGCTGTCATTTCTGGAAGAACAAAAAAACATCATGGAAAAACTCATCCAAGGCGGCGATGGGAAGTCTCCCGAGGACCTTGAAGAAGAATGCGAAAACTTGGATATTGACGAAGTGATCGCGCGCCGTGAGTCATATCAGAAAGAATTGGATGTTTCGCAAAAGCAGCTGACTGATGCGATTGCGAAGCGAATTCAAGCCCGCAGTGCGTACGACGCAGTCGGCGGTGATGGCAAGGCGGCTCGTATTGCCGCAAGGAAACAGGAAGCGATCATTGAAATGCAAGAAGCCTCTGAAAAGTACATTAAACTAAAGACTTCCGTCAGGCTTCTTCAATGGGCGATTGACCGTTTTCGGCAGGAAAAGCAGGCGCCGCTGCTCAAGCGTACGGGCGAACTGTTTGAGACAGGCACAGTTGGATCTTTCTCAGGTCTTGAGGTTTACTTCGATGAAAACGACAAGGCTCACCTGATGGGAGTTCGTCCGAGCGGAGACAAGGTATCCATATCCGGACTGAGTTCTGGCACGGTTGATCAGCTCTATCTGTCGCTGCGAATTGCGGCGATTGAGGAATATTTGGAGCCGTCAGCTACGCTCCCATTCATTGCCGACGACCTGTTCATCAACTTCGATGACGAACGGGCGGCGGCGGGATTTGAGCTGCTTGCGCAACTGAGCCGAAAGACGCAAATTCTTTTTTTCACCCACCACGCGCACCTCGTCGATATAGCGCGTGAGACGCTCGGCCCTTCTGTCAGTTTTCGTAATTTTGTCTGAACGAGGGCAGGTCGAAGCCTGACGGCGAATTGAAATTCCTGCCGAAGGTCCAAATGACTGCCTCTCTATGCTGCTGTGCAGAAAATCTCCTGGCTCGCGGCAGACGACCCCATTCATCACAAAAATTCACTGCCTCGCCCGCGTGTGGTCGGGGCCTTGACGAGCTGCTGCAGCGCACCAGGTGAATGTTCGAACTGATCTCAACTATCCGCCCGAATGCGGACCGATGTGCTGACGTTTTCGTTGTCAAAGTGGAATTTATAACTGAGTGCGTCATGCTTCACTGACGCGGCCTGTCTATTTCAATTCGTCTTGTTTCACCGCTTGGTCCAGCATGTTCGTTATCGGACAGCATGGATGACTTTCCATGTTCGGTCGAGTCAGTCCATAAAGTTAAAATATGTCTTTCTTTCGCCGAATTTTGGTACAAATTTCGTGTTAAAATTTCAACAAATGAATTTACATAGCCGATTGATTGACCGCAATATTTTTTCGGTTGGGATATACATGGAGAAATCATGAATAAATCTGTAAAATTAACAGCAATTGCCGTAGCCATTCTGTTCTCTTTGAGTACGGCAGTTTGGTCTGCGGACCCAGAAAGTTGCAAGAAAGTACGTTTTTCTGATGTTGGCTGGACCGACATCACCGCAACAACCGCCGCCACTTCCGTTGTTCTGGAAGCTCTTGGCTATGAACCGGAAGAGATCACTCTTTCAGTCCCAGTTACTTATGTCAGTCTGAAGAACAATGACATAGATGTTTTTCTAGGCAACTGGATGCCAACGATGGAAGCGGATATCGCTCCTTATCGCGAGGATGGCTCCGTCGAAACCGTTGCAATGAATCTCACCGGTGCCAAATATACGCTCGCTGTCAATCAGATGGCGGCTGACATGGGTGTAAGTGACTTTGCGGACATTCACAAGATTAAAGATGCGGTTGAAGGAAAGATTTACGGGATTGAGCCTGGTAATGATGGAAATCGTCTAATTCAAACCATGATAGATTCAAATGCTTTCAACCTGGCCGGATTTGAAGTCGTCGAATCGAGTGAGCAGGGCATGCTCGCACAGGTTGCACGTGCTGACCGTCGCAGTGAAGCCGTTGTTTTTCTCGGATGGGAACCACACCCGATGAACGCCAATTTTCAGCTGACCTATCTGAGTGGCGGCGATGACTATTTCGGCCCGAATTATGGTGGTGCTGAGGTGTTCACCAACACGCGCGCCGGCTACAGTGCGGAATGTCCGAACATGGGTCAATTCCTGCAAAACCTGAAATTCACCTTGGCCATGGAAAATGAAATCATGGGTGCAATCCTTGATGAGCAACAAGACCCAAAAGCTGCAGCATCAGCCTGGTTGAAAGCAAATCCCGATGCCCCCAAATCATGGGTGGAAGGCGTAACAACTTTTGACGGCGGCGATGGCATGGCAGCCGTATCGGAAGCCTTGATGTAGCCATCGGGAGAAATCTTCGAAAGACACCTGATACAACTGGGTGCCGCAGCGTGTTGAGGCGCCCAGTTTCCGTATTGATAATGTGGATCTTCGCCAGCTGAAAAAGGACCAGCATCAACCCAGTCCTCAATTGTTATTAGTCAACATCAATCAAGCCGGCAAGCATTACGTTGTCAAGTCCTCTCTATCAATCAATCACCGAAAACAAGATTCCCCTAGGGAAATGGATCAAATCATTCGTTGACGTCGTTCAGGACAACCTGTTCTACGTCTTTGACCTCTTTTCAGAAGGGGTGGAATTTTTGGTCAGTGGGCTGATTGACGTAATGCTCTGGGTGCCGCCGCTTATTCTGCTCTTATTTTTTGCGGTCATCGGCTGGCTGCTGCACCGTTCCTGGAAACTGGTGGCGCTGATTGTTGTCTCTTTGTTGCTCGTCATCAATCTGGGGTACTGGAAAGAGACGGTTCAGACCCTTGGACTGATGATGTCTTCGGCATTGACCTGCGTGATCGTGGGCGTGCCCGTTGGCATTGCTGCCGCCCATCGTGAACGGCTCTATGTTTATCTGCGTCCAATATTGGACCTGATGCAGACTGTTCCTGCGTTCGTGTATCTGATTCCCACCATGATCATGTTTGGACTGGGACTTGTTCCGGGATTGATATCAACTGTTATTTTTGCAATTCCAGCACCCATCCGCCTGACCTATCTCGGTGTAACGAGCGTACCCAAAATATTACTTGAAGCCGGTGAGTCATTTGGTGCAACCAAAAGACAGCTGCTATGGAAAATTGAGCTGCCCCATGCACTGCCGACCATCATGGCGGGAGTTACCCAGTCCATCATGCTGTCTTTATCAATGGTGGTGATTGCGTCCATGGTCGGCGCCCCAGGTCTGGGAATTCCGGTGCTCCGAGCATTAAATACGGTCAATATTGCCAAGGGATTCGAAGCTGGACTGGCAATCGTAGTCGTAGCGATCCTGCTGGACCGCGTTTGCAGACAACGCGATTCGAACCAATAACGGAATACGGCCAGTGTAGCAAGTGTCCAGTCATCCGGAAATCGAGCTGCGCAGTGTTGACATCATCTTCGGCAAGCGGGAAGAGGAGGCCACTCAACTGCTCAAGGAGGGAGCAACACGCGAAGAAATTCTAGCCAAGACGGAAACGGTGATTGCTGTATGCGAAGCGTCGATATCCGTTCAAAAAGGTGACATCTGCGTGATCATGGGACTGTCGGGGTCTGGCAAGTCCACTTTGCTGCGAGCCGTTAACGGACTCAATTCAGTCACCCGCGGTCAGGTTTTATTGAACCATGAGAGCGAGCAGGTTGATGTTGCCAAAATCAGCAGGACAGACCTGCGTCAGATTCGGATGAACCGCGTGTCCATGGTGTTCCAGCAATTTGCACTTCTGCCATGGCGGACTGTCGCAGAAAACGTGGGTCTGGGTCTCGAAGTCCGAGGCATGGCTAAACCTGAAAGAACCAAAATTGTCGACGAAAAACTGGAAATGGTTGGTTTGCTGCAGTGGCAAGATAAATATGCGCACGAACTTTCAGGCGGCATGCAACAGCGCGTCGGATTGGCGAGAGCCTTTGCGACTGACGCTGACATCTTATTGATGGATGAGCCTTTTTCAGCATTGGATCCCCTGATTCGATCACGCTTGCAGGATGAACTTCTTGAGTTGCAGGACCGTCTGCACAAAACCGTATTGTTTGTAAGTCACGATTTAGACGAGGCGCTCAAGCTCGGTACCAGCATTGCGATCATGGAAGACGGAAGAATTGTGCAATTCGGAACTCCAGAAGACATCGTTCTGAATCCGGTCAATCAATATGTCGCGGATTTTGTCGCTCACATGAACCCCGTTGGTGTTTTACGCGCTAAAACGATAATGACGCCGATTGACAAATTTGAAAATGGCCAAGGAAATTATGTGTTGGCTGATGACGGCATATTACTGACGACATCTGAAATTGGCGGCTTGATTTCCGCTGAACAGCATGGAAGTGAACTGCCCGTTGAAGTCTGGTCTTCAGATACAGATTTGAAAGTCGGATCGCTTTATCGTGCGTCAGTCGAAATTTCCATGAAAGATGCGATGGAAATTCGACATGCGAGCAACCAGCCGGTTGTTTTATGCGAAGACGAAGGTGCTGTTATTGGAATTGTAGGAGATAATGAGATTTACAGTGCCATCCTTCACAGGCGGGAAGCACTCGAACAGTAAACATGCCTGAATTGTCACTTGAATTGTCAAGTCAGAAATTTGTAACGTACTAATACAGACATGCATTGAAAACTGAGGTGTTTTTCATGAAGAGTCAAACAATATCGAACATTGCTCCACGGGGACGACTTCAATCCATCAGCGAAGAAGAACGCCAGATTCGAATTGATTTGGCCGCCTGTCATCGTCTGGCAGATCTAAACGGATTCAGTGAAATCGTGTGGAACCACATCACTGCTCGCGTACCCGGTCACTCAAACCATTTTTTAATCAACCTGTTTGGACTTCGCTTTGATGAAGTAACGGCTTCAAATTTAGTTACACTGAACGAAAGCGCCGAAATCGTGGTGCCGCCAAGGGCGTCAGATGGCAGTATTCTCGATACGGAGAACAGCAACTTTACGGGTTTTGTCATCCACAGCGCAATTTACGATCATCGTGAAGACGTCAATTGTGTGATGCATTCGCACAGCCGCGCTGGACTCGCAGTCTGTGCGCTGAAAGAAGGCTTCGTACCCGTCTGCCAAACTGCGTTTCAATTCTATAATCGGGTGTCCTACCACGAATATGAAGGACTCTCGTTAGATCTTGATGAACGAGAACGACTGGCGGAAAATCTTGGCGACAATCCAGTCATGTTTTTGAGAAATCATGGATTGATGACAGTCGGTTCCTCAGTGGCTCAGGCCTATCTCAGAATGCATTATCTGGAAATTTCCTGTCAGGCCCAGTTGGACGCATTTTCAACCGGCAGAGAAATTCATCTGCCATCACCGGAGGTGCGTGCGCGTGCCGCAGAGCAATATCAGCAATCAGCACCTCCAGGCACGTATGAGTGGCCGGCATTATTGCGCAAGTTAGACGAAATTGATACGAGCTACCGATTTTAGTCAGCGCCTGTGACGGGCGAGATCTGGTGAGAGCGTGCTGATTCCTCTGACATGGTTTGAACAATGACGCCTGAACAGATCGATAAATACTGGAAAGAAGGAGTGGTTTTCCCATTTACCGCATTCGATGAAGAATACGCGGGGAGTCTCATACCTGAATTTTTTGCACTTCAGGAGCGTATGTCGAGCTGGACTTCATCCAAACAATTGCTCAAGACAAATTTGGTATCCACCTGGGTGTATCAGATTTGCTGCAATGCTCGAATATTGGACGAAGTCGAATGCATTCTAGGTCCAAATTTAATGGTGTGGGGCGCTACGTTTTTTGCCAAACAGCCCGGTCATGGCTTGCATGTCGGCTGGCATCAGGATCTGCGGTACTGGGGTCTGCAGCCACCGGATGGTGTGCTGACGGTCTGGTTGGGACTGACTGACGCCAGTGTCCAAAACGGTGCCATGCAGATAATTCGAGGGAGTCACTTGGGGCCGATGCGACATCACAGCAACAGTTACGATGAGAACAACATGCTAATGAGTGATCAAAGCATCGAGTTGACTTCAGAAGATTTAGGGGATCGACAGACGGTTGAACTAAAAGCAGGTCAGTTTTCACTGCACCATAGCATGATAATCCATGGTTCCGGTACCAACAACTCAGACGGCCCGAGAATCGGACTTTCGCTGAATTATATTTCGGTAGATGTCATTCAGTTGAAGAACAGAGGTCATGACAGTGCGATGCTGGTGCGGGGCGTCGATTATTTCAATAATTTTGAAAAGGAGCTGGAACCGAAATCGGATTTTTCGCCGGAATCGATAAAGCAATTTCGTAAATCGATTGTCCTGCCATGTGGATTGGCCACTGTCGAAGGCAAGACAGATTCGATCATTAATTTTGAAAACATTATATAGAGCAGAGAAGCCAAAGTGAAAGAGCACGCAAGAGTCGTAATAATTGGTGGTGGCGCGATGGGAGTTGGTCTGGCATACCATTTGCCGGATGAAGGCTGGAATGATGTCGTTCTGATTGACAAAGGTGAATTGACGTCGGGTTCCACCTGGCATGCCGCAGGCCTGATTCCCAATTTCATTGGAAGCCTGAATATGGCGAAAATCCACGCGTATGCGGTAGAGCTGTATGACCGACTTGAAGCAGAAACCGGTCAGGCCACGGGCTGGCACGGTTGTGGAGCGCTGCGGCTTGCAGTTACAGACCATGAAGTGGACTGGTTCCATTATGTCAAGGGAATTCTGGATTACGTCGGAGCGGAATGCCACTTGGTGGGGCATGCCCAAATGAGGGAGATTCATCCACTTCTGAATGTGGATGGCGTCAAACTGGGATTCTACACACCAAATGACGGGCATACAGATCCGGCGAGCAGCACAAATTCAATGGCGGTCGGAGCGCGCAGAAAAGGCGTCGAGATCGTGCGCAGAAACCGCGTTAACGCAGTCGAACAGACTGCAGGCGGTGAGTGGAAAGTGACGACGGAACAGGGCGCGATCATCTGCGAGCATGTTGTCAACGCCGCTGGCAGCTTTTCTGATCAGGTGGCGCAGATGACAGGTTTTCGACTCCCCATCGTGAATATGGAGCACCAGTATCTTGTTACTGAAAATCTTGCCGAGATCGAGGCTTTGGATCGAGAACCGCCGGTAGTAAGGGATCCGATTGCATCCTGCTACATCCGGCAGGAGCAGAAAGGACTGCTGGTTGGTCCTTACGAAACCTCAAACGCAGTCGCCTGGGGTGTGGATGGGATCGACTGGGGTTTTGATATGGAGCTGCTGCCTGAATCATTGGAGAGGTTGGAAACGAGTCTGATTCATGCCGCCGACAGGGTGCCAGTATTCGGAACTGCTGGAATTAAAAGAATCGTCAATGGTCCGATTACACATACGCCTGACGGTGGATTCTTGCTCGGTCCTGCCGCAGGACTGAAAAATTACTGGCTGTGCTGTGGCGCTTCAATCGGGATCACACAGGGACCGGGAGCCGGCAAATACCTGGCGCAGTGGATGGCACATGGACAAACCGAAATCAATGTGCGTGAGATGGACCCCCGGCGCTATGGAGCATATGCCAATGCGCCTGGAAGTTACGTTCTGGACAAATCGATTGATGAATATCAGGAAATGTATCAGGTGCATTTTCCAGGGGAGTTTCGAGAGGCAGGGCGTCCGGTGAAGACCACTCCCATTTACGACAGACTAAAGAAAATGGGTGCGGTTTTTGGGGAATTTTATGGATGGGAACGCCCTAAATGGTATGCTCCAGAAGGGATTGAAGAGGAATTCGGTTTTCGGCGAACCAATGTATTTGCTCACGTTGCCGCAGAATGCAGGTGCGTAGAAGAACGCGTGGGGTTTGCCGATCTGACCGCGTTTTCGAAATATTTTGTGACCGGAGTTGATGCCGAGAGATTGCTCAATCGCCTCGGAGCCAACAGTGTTGCCAAACGAAGTGGGGGAATGTCTTTATCTCATCTGCTGACTGAGCTCGGCGGCATTGAATCTGAGATTGCGATCACTTCCCTATCAGAAAATCGTTACTTTTTGACTTCAGCCATCATTGCGCAGCAGCACGATTTGGACTGGCTGGTGCAGCATCGGATACCAGGTGAAGACGTTCAGGTGGAAGATGTGACAGATCAATTGGGAATGATCGCAGTCGCGGGGCCGTGTTCGCGCCAAGCACTGGCAAAATTGACAGACGAGTCCTTGGAAAGTGACAGTTTTCCTTGGTTGACCGGCAAAGAAATTGAGGTTGCAGGAATTCCGGTCATTGCACTTCGGGTTTCCTACGTCGGGGAACTTGGATGGGAACTCTATGTCGCGATGGATCAAATGGCGACTCTTTGTGATCAGTTGGAAGAAGCAGGTGAAGAGTTTGAAGCCGGTTGGTTTGGTTCTTATGCGGTCAACTGCATGCGACTTGAGAAAGGATACAAAGGCTGGGGCAGTGAGTTGACCACTGAAATCACGCCAGTTGAAGCCGATATCGAAAGATTCGTGGATTATGATAAGAGTTTTATTGGTCGTGATAGCGTGCTAATGCGAAAGGAAGAAGGCATTGCGACGAAATTGGTTCTTGTTTCTGTCGATGCATATGATGCCGACTGCCTGGGAAACGAGCCTGCGTTGGATGGCAGCCGTCCGATGGGAATTGTGTGCAGCGGAGCGTTCGGACATCGAACGCAGATGAGTCTGGCCTATGTCTATGTTGAGCCTCAATTCGCAGCTCCAGGTTCGACGTTTGATATTCCGATTCAGGGCGCATGCAGGAAAGCCACAGTTTTGGAGCGACCACCCTACGACCCAGACAATCAGCGGCTTCGAGCTTGAATCGAGCTTGAATCTCTGGAAGAATCTGGGTTCGTCACGATCCAGATTCTTTAGCAGTTCTCCATTTCTGGGTACGTCGTTCGACGTAATTTGACACAAACCAGTGCAGAATTCGCACTGTCGCAGCCGTGTAGACGATCATCATTCCCATCGCAGCTGCAGGCGCTACATCACCCGCGTCATCCATATTCAGTACCGCAACCGCGGCAATCACGGTATTGTGACCATAGAGAAACACGACTGCTGAAACCGTCGTGATCGCAGTCACAAACAAATAAAGCCAGATGTTCAGGATCGCAGGCAGACAAATCGGAAGGGTTACATTCCAGAATGTCCTGTAAAACGGCACTTTCAGTGAAGCGGAAACGGATTCGAATTCATCGTCCAGCTGTTTCAGCGCGGTAACCGCAGTTAGGTGAGGCACAGTGTAGTAGTGCACGATATTGGCCAAGACCAAAATGGCCATGGTCTTGTAAACGAAATTCAGCGGATTTGCTGGATCGTTGAAGAAAAACAGATAGCCAAGACCCAGCACCATGCCGGGCGTTGCCAGTGGAATGAATGCAAAAAAATTGAGCGATGTTCGAATGCCTTGGAATTTCCTTGATTTTTCAATGAAGTACGCTCCAATAAAAATAATCAGGGTTCCAAGGAATGCCGTGTAGACTGACATCACAACACTGTTTGTATAGGCGAACCAACTACCGCCGTCCATCAGATTGAACTGATAATTCTGCAGAGAAAGAGATAGGTTGTAGGGCCAGAATGTAACGAAGGACGCATAGGCCGCAGTCGCTAGAATTCCGATCAGAATCACGCTGACGACAATACAGTAGATCAGCATGATCAAATCAAACCTGCGGTTCGATTTCGGTGCGTAGGGAACAGAGCCGGGAGTAATTTGTGCGGTTTGTCGTCTTTGCACCTGCTGCTGTGCTGCAAATGTGATCACGACCGGAAGCAGCATCATGACACTCACGACCGAACCGAGCTGAAAATTCTGCTGTCCTACGACCTGTTTGTAGATGTCAAGTGAAAGAACGTTGAACCAGCCACCGATTACTTTGCAAGCGCCAAAATCGGTAATTGTGTAGATGAACGCAACGAAGCATGCGCTCATTACTCCATATTTGGCAGCAGGTAACGTGATCTTGAAAAACGTGCGGATGTTGCTTGTACGCAGCACTTTCGCTGCTTCATAGAGCCGTCCATCCGCGGTCGAGAGCGCTGTCGTCAATAGCATCACGACATGAGGAAAGATCCAAAATGCAAGTGAGATGACAATTCCAATGGGACCGCGAATTTCGTAACCGAACATCGCCCATTTCATAAAGCCCTGATTTCCAAACATGTAGACCAGAGCGATTGCAGGAAGCAGCGAAGGGGCGAGCAATGGGATTAACGCAATGGAACGAAACAGCCCCTTGAGCGGCATGCAGCTTCGCGTTAACGCATAAGCGTAAACAAAGGCCAGCGATATGACGATCACCGTCGTGACAACCCCGACAATCAATGTGTTGGAGATCGAATCAACTAGAGCGGGTGTTTGAAAGTACTCGACATAGTTTGATAAGCCAACAAAATTTCCAGCCTTGTTCTGAACGCTTTTCAAGAAGATCGTAGACAGAGGAAAAAACACGATCACGAGAAGGGCGATTCCAAAAATTGCGAGCATGCCTCCCTGAATCTGATCGTCACGGCTATAGGAGCGGAAGCGACCGACCGCCGCAGCTGCGTTAGAAACCACCGTCATAGACAAGTTCAGCGAGGATAAATGTGCAGCCGATCGATGGGGAAATTGACTTGAACGGTTTGACCGGGACCGAGATTCAATTCCCGCATGTTTGCAGGTGGCACCTGGGCGACAAATTCGGTTCGGTTTGAATTTTCGAAAGCCAGACGAATTCTATAAATCGAACCCAGGTATTCGGTGTGCTGGATGATTGAGAGAGCGCTGTTGACATCACTGTTTGGCTTGGATGCATGGTTGATCACAACATCTTCCGGCCGAATGCAGAAAAAAACATTTTTGTCTTTGACTTGATCATTGGGAAGCGGTTTAAACGAAAAATCAGTACGGTCGATCATCACGCTCCCCGGACTGCTGACGATGCCCTCCAAGAAATTCATTTCCCCGATGAAATCAGCTACAAACACGGATTCTGGAGAGCCGTAAATCTCGCCGGGAGTGCCGGTCTGAGCGATGATGCCATGATCCATTACCACAATGCGATCGCCCATTGTCAGAGCCTCTTCCTGATCATGAGTGACAAGAATGGTCGTAATTCCAATTTTGCGCTGAAGCTGCAGAATTTCCCGGCGCAGGTGCTGGCGGACTTTTGCATCCAAGGCGGAGAGCGGTTCGTCCAATAGAAGCAAACCAGGGGAAGTTGCCAGCGCCCTTGCCAGCGCGACACGCTGCTGCTGCCCGCCGGATAGCTGGTTTGGAAATTTGGAACCATGTTCTTCCAGACCCACCGTATGTTTAAGCTGAGCAATTCTTTCTTCAATCTGATGTTTTGTGAATTTGCGATTTTTCAAGCCAAACGCGAGATTTTCGTTCACTGTCAGATTGGGAAATAATGCGTAAGACTGGAAGACGATTCCAAAATCTCTTTTATCAGGAGGAAACGGCGCGATGTCCACTCCATTTTGAAAAATCTGTCCCGCGGTTGGTGTCTCCAAGCCTGCAATACATCGCAGAACCGTAGTTTTCCCACATCCAGACGGGCCTAGCAAGCAAATCAATTCACTTTGACTGACTTCAAGATTAATGTCCTTTAACGCCTCAAAGGTCCCGAACCGTTTGGTTAGGTCAACGATGCGAAGGTATGGAGACGCGGATGGCATGTCAGCTCAGGTGTAACATTCGATAAGCATCAAGAGAAAAGGGTGCTGTGTCAGAACACAACACCCGATTCTCGTTGCTTTTTAGACAGGAACAAGTGGTTTACGATTCAGAACTGAAAACTAAGACTTGGGTTCTGATTTAGCGCCATATCGATTTTGCCATTCAGCTAGAATTCTCTGTCGATTCGCAGCGGCCCAGGCAAAGTCGTTATCGATCATCTTTTCGAGAAGATCGGGAGGAAAGTTTTCCACTTCCTGAGCGACGCCTGGCATGGCTACAACTGCATATTCCCGATTGTAAATTTCATTTGCTTTGCGAGTGACCGACCAATCGGCGAGAGCTTGGGCAGCGGCTAAGTTCTTGGTGCCTTGCACGATGCCGAACGCTTCCAAATCCCAGCCGACTCCTTCTGAGGGTGCGATAACCTCTACTGGAGCGCCCTGATTTTTCAATTTTGCGCCTCGATAGGCGAAAGATACACCGACTGGAATTTCACCTGCGGCGGCTTGTTTGCAGGGTTTTGAGCCGGAGTGCGTATACCATGCAATGTTTTCGTGCAGACCGTCCATGAACTTCCAGCCTTCTTCCTCGCCCCACATCTGCAGCCAGCTGGAAACGTCCAAAAATCCAGTGCCAGAGGAATTTGGATTGGGCATGACTACATGTCCTTGATAAACCGGGTCAGTTAAATCCTGCCATGATGTTGGCATGGGAAGACTATGTTTCTCGGCCTCAACTGTGTTAAAGCAGATGGATGCGATCCAAGCGCGTTGTCCTACCCACAGAGGTGGGTCCATGGTTGGGTCTGAATACTTTGGTTCCAACATTTCAAGTCCTTTGGGTGCGTACCCTTGAAAGTAACCTTCGTTGGCCAACAACACTAGACTCGTAGCAGCGAGTCCCCACACAATATCAGCTTGTGGGTTGTTTTTTTCAGCGAGCAGTTTGGCCGTAATGATGCCCGTGGAATCTCTGGCGCCCCACTGCAGATCAATGTTTGGGTAGTCTGCCTCAAATTCCTGTTCGAACATTGCTAATTCATCGGCTTCTACTGCCGTATATACAATCAGCTCATCTTTTGCATAGGCAAAATTGATGAAGAAAATTGAACTCACGATAAGAATCGTAAAATTTCGTATATTACGAAGAAGTTTAGATCTATGCATTCGTGCCCTCCATGTCATAATAGATTTACAGTTGTTTGGTAGCGATCCACTCCATGAACTCTCTTTAGAATTCTACAACTTGGCATAGTTTGTGTCTTTGATACAAAATCGTATTTTACAAAATACATCGTCGATTGTACGAAGTTCCCATTGGCTCCAAGATAAACTTATCCTATCTTTGCCATTTTCTGAAATTCAGGAAAAAATATCATATTATTATCAAATATCTAAATTTTTTACTAATTTTTGTGTCACTACTTCTGTGACTTCTTCTCCCTCAGGTCATCGTCCAATCCGTTGAATGTTCTGCCATTTCACACTTATCGCCAACATCCGCAGCTCGACATTGGGTTCGGTATTCTGACGCACTTGCAACTGAACGCTCTCGGATGCGTTCATCTGCGTGCTCAGCCGATGCACCGTCTGCCAACTGAGACGCACTTCGTTCGAGCGCATCTTGAGACGCAGATAATGGCAGGGTCTGGTCGGCCAAGACCGAAATGAACAAGTGCGCCCTGAAGAGGCTGTGAAAGTATTCTCATTTTCGTAGATTTCTGAATCAGAACAAATATTAATATCAATTAAATCAATGAGATTAATATTCATAATCCACTAATTTAAACTAATTTGGCAATACTTTCACAGTCTCTGAAGCGCGCCAACGTGCGGTGATATACCGGACGCAGCCCCAGTTCCAATTTCAAACTGCGGAAAGTCGCCTCCACCTCACTGAACGTCCAGTACAGCCGCACCACTTTTTCCTCATCCCACTTCATCTTTGAGGTGCGCAGCGGATACACTCCCGTATTGGCGTCTCGCTGCGCCTGCCATTGATTGCAAGTCCATGTCACCTGAACCGCATTTTTCTGCTTCTCATCGGTGGTCACTTCAATTTCATATTGGACGCTGACGCGGCGATGTTTCTGACGCAGTCGGCCAATCTCCTGCAATACCTTGTCATAACGTTTCATACGACGCGGCACCGACAGGCCCTCGTGCAGATGCCTGAGATCCTTTTCTAATGATTCGCGCACCCGGCTGAGCATGCAGCACTCGGCGAGTTCGTTGGCGTCACTGTGCATGCACAGCCGGACTTCTTTACGTTCGACCCCATCTTCCTCGTCCGCCAGGCGCCAGATTCGAACTTCATACTTCTCGGCCGTTTCGGCAGAAAGTTGCTGAATGCAAAATAAAACTTCCGATTTCAATCGTGGCTGCGATCAATTCCGCTGGAACGAAGACTCGGAAGCAATCAGATTTCCCTGTCGTAGCCTTTTCAGGACTACCGTTTAAATGCCGGGGAAAATAACGTGTCGATAGTATTTTCATCGGGAGTTTTGGAGTGCCTCATTACTCGGTTGGCAACGTCCATTTATATGTAAAATATCGCTTTTAGTCGAAGTTCAATTGTGCTTTTGGAAAGTCCTCAAGAGCATGTGTATTGGAAATGGAGTTTAGAAGAGATTACGTTTGCTGCGTTCCGTTGCTTCATCAATTGAGAATGAAATTGAGTGAATCGCAGTGTTGAGCGGCTCAAATTTCAGATGAGCCGAAATCTTTAATGCATTTAAATTCAGGGAGAAAATTTCATGCAGTCAGATTATGTATATTCGAGATCCTATCGCGGAAAGGTTAAGGCGCTCATTCTCGATTGGAGTGGAACGGTCGCGGACGCTTATGTCATCGCACCGGCGGTTGTATTCGTTGATGTGTTTTCGCGGCAAGGGGTGGAAATTTCAATGGAAGAAGCCCGCGGCCCAATGGGCTTGCGCAAAGACCTTCATATCGCGGCGCTCACAAAAGTTCCTGAAATCAAAGAACGGTGGACAAAAATAAAGGACCGGGAACCGACTCAGGACGATGTAGATGCGATGTTTGCGGATTTTGTGCCTCTGCAGCTGCAGTGTTTGAAACTATATACAACGCTGCTGCCAGGTGTGGCGGAGCACACGAAGAGGTTTCAGGAACAGGGCATCAAAATTGGCGGTACGACTGGATTCATTCGAAGCATGGTTGATATTCTGGCTGCTGATGCCAAAGAACAGGGATTTGATCCGGACTGCACCGTTGCCGGTGATGAAGTTATTCATGGCGCTCGACCGAGACCTTTCATGATTTATCGGAATTTGGATCTGCTGGATGTTTTTCCGATTCAGTCGGTGATTAAAGTAGACGATACCGTCGGTGGCGTAGGCGAAGGATTGGAAGCTGGCTGCTGGACTGTCGGAATCGCACGTTACAGCAACTATATGAATATTAATTCTTTGGAAGAAGCAGAAACGATTTCAGAGGAAGAAGTTGAGAGACGACTTGGAATCACGCGCGATATTCTTCACAAATGTGGAGCACACTATGTGATCAACGAATTTGAGGAGCTGGCGGATGTCGTAAATGATGTAAATGATCGACTTTCAAGAGGTGAAAAACCTTAGTCGGACATAAGGATGAACAGAGCGGCTCGTTTCTGGAACGAGCCGCTGCATCACGCCCCTGCCAATTTTGATCTGCAGTTTGTGACTTCGCCTCATCAACGATTTTCAAGCAGCTGGTCTGCACGCCATTGGATGATTCTTAGTTGATCAGTTCGATCCCTGCTGTCAAAGGACAGCTGACTGTTCTTATTTCGCGCGGACTTCTGAGCATCATGGAATGCAGTGTTCAATGGTCTCTCGCAGAATTTCGGGACTGTACGAGCTGGTGATTTTGGCTTGACCAATCTGATGGAGCGTAATAAAGCGAATTCTGCCAGAATCTACTTTTTTGTCGCGCGACATGAATTGATGGAAATCTTCTGGAGTCATTGAAGCCGGCGGATCAATGGGAAGAGCACAATTCTTAATCAGTTGAATCGACTGTTCAGCTTGGGCCTTGCTGAGCTGCTGCAGTCTTCTGGAAAATTCAGCAGCCATTGACATTCCAATCGCAACCGCCTCACCGTGCAGGTAATCTTCATAACGGGAAAAAGCTTCAATGGCATGGCCAAAGGTATGGCCAAAGTTCAAAATTGCGCGAATTCCTGATTCGTATTCATCTTCGTGCACAACTTCTGCTTTATTGCGGCTGGACTGCTCAACCGCGTATGACAGCGAAGCGGGATCGCAGGCTAAGAGCGATTGATGACTGTTCTCAAGCCATTCAAAAAATTTCAAATCCCGGATGAAACCGTACTTAATGACCTCTGCAAGGCCTGCACGCAGTTCCCGCTGCGGCAGCGTGCCCAAAACCCGTGTGTCTGAAATCACGCAAAGAGGCTGATGAATCGCGCCAATCATATTTTTCCCAAGCGGATGGTTTACACCTGTTTTCCCCCCAATTGAAGAATCAACTTGAGCGAGAAGGGTCGTCGGCACATGAATATAGGGTATTCCGCGCAAATAACAGGCAGCGGCAAAACCGGTTATGTCTCCGATAACTCCGCCTCCCAATGCGACCAAGGTCGTTCTGCGATCACAGGGTATGGACAGCAGCCTGTCGAAAATTTGACTGACAGCATTTAAATTTTTGTACTTCTCCCCGTCGGGCAGGGTGTGGATATGAGTCCTTGCGACTGAATTGATTGTTTCAACGAGTCTCTCACCGTACAGTTCCGAAACGGTATCGTTGGTAATCACCACAACTTGCGAGCCTCGGACATGAGCCTGAAACAGGTCTGATCGATCCAAAATTCCAGAACCGATATGGATCGGATAACTACGTTTGCCCAAGTCGACGTTGACAGTCTTCACAACAGCAGTAATTTTTTTTCCAAATCTTCAACAATTGCATCTCTGCTCATGTGATCGGTACGAATTATGATATCGGCTTCACTGCGATACAAGGGGTCTCGCACGATCATCAAATCAGATAGTAACTTGAGAGGATTATCTGCGTTTTTCAGCAATGGACGACTGTATGGATTGGAAATTCGATCGAGCTGCTGCTTTGGCGTTGCATGCAGATAAACGACGAGCCCATGCCGAATAATTAATCGATTGTAGGCTGACAATATGGCTCCTCCACCGGTAGCGACAACCGTACCTGATGCGCAGCAGTTGTCGTTCAGCACCTTGGATTCGATTCGCCGGAATTCATCTTCACCGGCGTTGTCGAAGATTTCTGAAATCGTGACTCCTGAATTTTTTTCTATTTCTTCATCAATATCAATAAATTCAAGTTTCATTTTCTGCGCCAGCTGACGGCCGATCGTACTTTTGCCAACGCCCATAGGCCCGACAAGGACAACCATTGGGTCTGTATGTTTGTATTTCGCCTTAAACTGTTTCATGAATCCAAGTACAAGCTGAGTTCACCAATTGTTTGGCCCCTCACTTCGAGCCTGAACCATACAAGTATATTTTGAGACGGAAAGAGTTCAGGCAAATTTCTCGATGGATTTCCAGCATTATTGGGGTAGAACACCTGATGTCATTAAAAATCATTGGATTTAATGATGGTTTAGCTGAAAATTCAGTGAAGCTTCGGATGGCATGATTGAGATTGGCCTTCGCCAGCCAATGAATTGAAGGCAGCGGCACGATGATTTCCCCGAAATATTCAGTCCGTTAGAAACCATAGGTTTATTTTGAATACTTACCTATAATCAACACTGCACGAGTCCAGAATCATAAATCCAATTTTGTTAGACATGATTGCCTTTGGCAGTTGTAAATTCAATGCTCGATTGAAGCTGAACAACTGATTCAGAGCGTCCAATTTCAAATGTTCCGACATCCACAACTTCGAATTTACTTTCGTTTTGAAACAATTCTATAGAATTCTGATCGTTCTCAGCAATCTGTTTGCTGCCGCAGTATCAGTTGTAGTCATTTTTATTCTTTTTTTAGTACCGAATCTACCCGATATCGAAAGCATCAAAACGTTGGAACTGAAAATTCCACTTAGGATTTACTCAAGTGATGGACAGTTGATGGGTGAATACGGATCAGAACGTCGAATTCCCGTTCGAATCGAAGAAGCGCCGCCTAAACTGATTGCAGCAATTTTGAGTGCTGAAGATGATCGCTACTACGAACATGTAGGCATTGATTATCTTGGCATTCTTCGAGCCATTTACGTCAACGTGCAGTCTGGAGCAAAAGCGCAGGGAGCAAGCACGATCACCATGCAGGTTGCTCGAAATTTCTTTCTGTCGCCCGAACAGTCTTACATTCGGAAAGCGAAAGAGGTTCTGCTTGCGCTTCGACTCGAGCAGCTGTTGGACAAAGACCAGATTCTCGAGCTTTATCTCAACAAAATTTTTCTTGGCCATCGCGCCTACGGATTTGGCGGTGCTGCGACGACGTATTATGGCAGGCCTCTTGCTGAGCTGAACGCAGCTCAGTTTGCAATGCTTGCTGCCCTGCCTAAAGCACCTTCGACAGTCAATCCGGTTTCGAATCCAGAGCGAGCTCTCGAACGGCGAAATTACATTCTAGATCGAATGTTTGAGCTGGGCTACATTTCAGAAGACGAATATGCTGAATCGACCAAGTCACCTGTGACCGCGAAGCTCCATCAGTCAGAAGGGGAAGTGATGGCGCCGTACGTCTCTGAATTCGTCCGGCAAATAGTCGTCGATGAATTTGGTACGGAAGCTTACGAGGCTGGTTATAAAGTCTACACGACGGTTAACTCGCAGGATCAGACTGCGGCTGTGCACAGCCTGCGGGAAGGATTGATCAGTTATGACCGAAGACACGGTTTCAGAGGCCCTGTCAAGAAAATTGATCCGTCACAGATTTCAAGTCAGGAACAACGGCTGAAAGCATTCGGCGAAGTGGATTCCAGCCGGGAGATCGTCCCGGCGGTAGTGCAGTCCGTTCAGCAGGACAAAGTCGACGCACTAACGAAAAATGGCGAACAGATTTCGATTTTATGGGAACACATGAAGTGGGCTAAACCTTACTACGGCTCTCGTTCCGTTGGGGCGGCTCCAAAATCACCGTCGGAATTTCTCAGTGTTGGAGATGTGATTCATGCTCGACCGGTCGTCGCGGAAACTGCAGAGTCAAAAGACAGTGCGGATTCCGATCAAACCGCCGAAGGAGATTCCAGCACCCAGTATGAAGCATCACCTCCGACGCAGTGGATGCTTGCGCAGATTCCGAAAGTTCAGGGGGCTTTGATCTCGATTCAGCCTCGAGACGGAGCCATAAGAGCAATGACGGGTGGATTTGATTACTACCTAGGCAAATTCAATCGGGCGACCCAGGCAGTGCGACCCATTGGTTCAAGCATCAAGCCATTTGTATATTCGGCAGCCCTGAATGAAGAATTCACAGCTTCCACACTCGTCAGCGGAGCACCTGTTGTCATAGAAGATGAATCTACCGAAGTCGTATGGAAACCAGAGAACTACAGTGGAAAATTTTTTGGCCCCACCCGGCTGCGAAAAGCGCTCGAAAAATCAGTCAACCTTGTCTCTGTTCGTTTGATTCGGGGAATTGGCTCCGAACAAACTATAGATCACATCAGCAAGTTCGGGTTCGACAGAGATTCTCTGCCAACCGGACTCTCCCTGGCTCTAGGCTCCGCTCAATTTACTCCAATTCAGGTTGCTCAAGCGTATTCCGTTTTCGCCAATGGTGGATATCTGGTTGAACCTTACATCATCGACGTGATCAAGGACCGTCATGGATTTGTTGTCGCCAGAGGCAAGAAGACTGAAGTTTGCACCAGCTGTCTGGACGACGCAGAAGTTCAGAAAGACGAAGACAGAATCACTCTGAAATTACCTGTCGTACAGACTGCGAAGCGCGTGATTTCGATCGATAATGCATACATCATGTACGACATGCTTCATCAAGTCGTGCTGAGTGGAACAGCGCGCAAAGCGAAATCTCTGAATCGTAACGATCTTGCGGGCAAAACCGGAACAACGAATGATTTTGAAGACGCTTGGTTCTCTGGTTTCAATGGAGAACTTGTGACGACGGTCTGGACTGGATTCGACAATCCATCCGATTTGGGTCGACATGAGGCTGGGTCAAGGGTTGCTTTGCCCATTTGGATCGAATTTACCCGTTCTGCCCTGGAGAGTGTGCCCGATGCCAGAATTCCCAAGCCGGATAATGTGATTGCAGTGCATGTTCATGAGGAAACTGGAAACGCGGTTCCGGCAGATCACCCCAATGCATTGCTGGAATATTACGTTGTGGGGACGCAGCCAGTGCTGAAGCGAGATTACTCGCAGGCCGGACTCGACCCTACGAGCGATTCTTCAACATCCGAGTCACCTTCCGATAAATTGTTCTAAGTTTTTCTTATTCAAAAATGCCAAAATCAACCAATCGTCTAAGACGGAGGATTCGATATGAAGCCGCTCGGATTATGGCGGAAGACGGCGTTTGCGACTTCGCGAAAGCGAAACGCAAAGCCTGCTCCCGCATCGGGGTTCCACTCACCCGAGGAATTCCAACGAATCTGGAAATTGAAGATGGTTTGGCTGAACACCTTTCTCTTTTTTCCAAAGAGAAGCTTTCAGAAATCCATGATCGCTATCTGCGCGCAGCAGAGTCAGTGATGCAGAAATTGCAAAATTATTCTCCGAGACTAACCGGTGCCGCACTGTCTGGAACGATCACTGATTCTCGTCCGATCGCCCTACAGGTATTTTCGGACACAGTGGAAGATGTTTCATCACAGCTCTCAGGGGCCAACATCAAGCACAGAATTTTTGACAAGAGAATGCGTTTTTTTAAGGAAGGCTATCTGCGAGTTCCAGCATTTGAGTTCTGGCAGGACGAAATCGAGTTCGAAGTATCCGTTTTCTTACCCGGTCAACCCTATCCACCGTTAAGCCGAATCGACAAAAAACCGATCAAGTGGATTTCCGCAAAGAGAGTGAACCGACTGCTCCATGGTGGAACGGTGTGATGTTCTCAGCCTCAATCGTTCAGAACGCCAGATCGAATTGAGCCAGAAAAAGAAGGTGCCCGTCTAGCGGGTTTTGCGTTTGGTGGTTGATTTTCGTCTTCGAGCTGCTCTTGGTTTTCTGGAACGTGAACCTTTTTTAATCTTTTCAGCGATCATTTGCTGACAGGTTTTCAAGTCCAGGTCGCTTGGATTTAAATTCTTGGGGACGGTCACATTCACTTTTCCGTTCGTTACATACGGGCCATACCGCCCGTCCAGCACTTCAAGTTCGGAATCTTCAAAATTCTTGATGACGATCTTTCTTCTTTTATATGGATTCTGTTTCTTTTCCTTGATGAGTTCCATTGCGCGTTCGAACGTGATGTTCTGTGGATCATCATACTTGCTGAGAGTAACGTTGAGTTTTGCTTTAGGGTTCTCCACTGATATGTATGGGCCGAACCGACCGCTGCGAATCGAAATATTGTGACCGGCGTCGGTTTGACCTACAATCCGAACATTGGATTTCTCAGCCAACATCGCACTCACATCCTCCAAAGTGACGGCCAGCGGGTCCTGACCGTTTCTCAGACTGACGTTCGTCTTGGTTCCGTCAGCATCAATAACCGAAACGTACGGACCATAACGTCCTGTCAGGACCTGAACCCGTTTCCCATTCAGTTCGCCCAGCGCTCTTGGAAAATCATTTTGTTTCAGAATCTCAAGCACTTTTTCGAGGGTCAGCATCCCCAGGTCCAGGCCTTGAGGGAGAGCTCGAAACAGAGGCTTGTCGTGGTCATCATTCATGCGGCCGATCTGAATGAATGCCCCGCCGCCGCGAACTCGTGCGATTATTTCCCGACCCGTATCAGGATCCAGTCCGAGAGCTTTTTCGTAACGCGGAGCGGATTTCTTAACCTGTAACGCAGCATCAAATTCCTGCCAGAATTCGCTGAGAAGTTCAATTCGGTTTTTCTCACCTCGAGCCACTTCATCAAGCCCGTTTTCCAAGTGACTTGTAAACGTATAGTCGACATATTTTCCGAAGTGTTCGTTAAGGTAATCAACCACAACGCATCCAAGGCTCTTCGCAATCAGCTGCTGCCTTTCCAACAGTACGTATTTGCGATCGATTAGTTTGGTGATGATGGTCGGCCAGGTCGACGGGCGGCCAATGCCGTATTCTTCCAATTGTTTGATCAAACTGCCGTTGTTGTAGCGAGGAGGAGGCTGCGTAAAATGTTGGGACGAACGCAAATCTGCAACTGCCACCAGTTCTTCGGGTTCCAATGCTGGCAGACGCCGGTTTTCATTTGCTGCATCTTTAGATGGACTGACTTTACTCTGATAGATGCTGAGCCAGCCTGGGAACCGCAAAGTAGACCCAGTCGCACGAAAGGTATGATTGGCTGTGGCAAGTTCAACCGTCACATCATCATAAACCGCGTCTTTCATTTGTGATGCTGCGGCTCGATTCCAAATTAATCTGTAGAGTTCATACTGCACTTTGTCGAGTGATGAGCGAACGCTGCTCGGCGTGCGAAATATGTCGGTTGGACGAATCGCTTCATGGGCTTCCTGCACATTTTTTGATTTTGTGACATAGATTCTAGCTTTGTTCGGTAAATTCTGCTGCCCGTAGCTTCCTTCAACAAACTTTCGGATTTGGCTTATCGCTGTCGCGGACAAAGTAGTCGAGTCTGTTCGAGAATACGTAATCAATCCGGTTTGCACTCCGTTGATCGGAAGCCCTTCATAGAGTTTTTGTGCTACGCCGGCGGTTCTTCTCGCGGTCATGCGCAGCTTGCTGGATGCATCCTGCACCAAAGTTGAAGTTGTATATGGCGGCCGCGGTCTTCGCGAACGTTTCCTTTGGCGAATTTTCTGAACGCGGATCTTCCGCGCGCCGTCTGCACGAACAAGTTCAGATTCAATGCCAGCTACGATTTCATTGGCCGACTTTTCGTTGGTTATGCTGAATTTTTCCAATTTGCTGCCACTGCTGTGAGTCAGTACGGCCTCAAATTTGATTTGATCCTTTGTCAATTCAGCGTGGATCGTCCAAAATTCCTGCGGCTTGAACTCATTGATTTCTCGCTGTCGTTCGACGATAAGGCGCAGGGCAGGGCTCTGAACCCGGCCTGCCGACAAATGAGATGTGCTCAACTTTCGGATCAGAAGCGGAGAAAGACTGAAACCCACCAGCATATCCAGTGCATCTCGGGACTTTTGCGCATCCACCAGCGTTTCAGAAATTTTTCCCGGATTCTCCACGGCTTTGCGTACCGCCGCGCTCGTAACTTCGTAAAACACGACTCGATATATAGGTTTTCCGTTTAGGTCACCGCTTTTTTTTAGCTCGTCCCGAATGTGAGCAGAAATCGCTTCCCCCTCCCGGTCAGGGTCTGTTGCCAGGAACAGCTGGTCGGCGTTTTTCATTGCGTCCTTGATTTTTTGTACATTTGCTTTCTTTGAGGGAATGAGCTTGTAAGACAGCTCAAAACCGCGCTCTATATCGACTCGGGTCGATTCGCGAATATGTCCACCGGTCGCTAATATTTCATAGTGGTCGGTGCCAGCCGAATCGGATTCTTGGCCGCGTTTTCGCCGTGCGTTTAAAAAACGGCTGACGGTTTTTGATTTTGCAGGTGATTCAACGACCACAAGGTTTCTTGTCATTTGCTTCAATATGTATCCAATCAGGCAATACGATTTCTTCTCGTTTATTATATGAACAGCAATAGAACTACAATTTAGGATAATATTTGAAAAATTTGGATTTTTTTCATCCACTAAAAAAGATTTGTTCGATTGAGATTGGAACCGACCGAAACAATTGTCGCCAGTGTTTGGCTTTGAAGGCAACGAATTCACCTCCGATTTGATTTCCACAGATTAACCTTTGTTTTCAGTGTGGCTGTTTTAAAAGTATTAATCTATCCCGACTCTCGTTTGCGCAAGATTGCGCAGCCTGTGACCAAGTTCGACTGGGAACTTCGAAACAATGTGCGAAACCTCGCGCAGACGATGTACGAAGCACCCGGAATTGGGCTGGCTTCCATTCAAGTTGGAATTCCAGAAAGTATTGTGGTCATCGATCTGTCAGAGACCCAGGACGAGCTCAACGTTTTAATCAATCCAGAGATTCTCGAGTGTGAGGGAGAGCTAAGGATTGAAGAAGGCTGTCTTTCTTTCCCGGGTTATTTTGCAACCGTGAAGCGAAGTCAATGGATTCGCTATCGCGCTCAAACTGTCAACGGGAAGACCTACGAAAAGGAAGCAGAAGATCTCTTTGCCGTATGTGTTCAGCACGAAATTGATCACTTGACGGGGAAACTATTTCTTGACTACATGTCACGCCTCCGCCAGCAGCGAGTAAAAAAACAATTTGAAAAAGCCGCGAAAATTCGTCAGAAAAAACGGTTGGCAATCAGTTGATCTGACAACAAGCAGCTTAGACGATACGGAATCGAGAGTGATTCGTATCCCGCGGCAATCATGACAATGGCAAGAGTTATATTCGCCGGAACGCCTGAATTCGCAGTTCCGACTTTAGAAAGTCTGGCCGCTGCAGGTTTCGACATTGTCTGCGTCCTCACGCAGCCTGACCGCAGGCAGGGGCGCGGGCAGAAATTTGCTCCACCTGCAGTGAAACGGTCCGCTGGGAATCTTGGCTTGCCGGTGCAACAGGTCCACCGCATCAGAAGTGAAGTGACGGCACAGGTCCAGACAATGCAGGCAGACTTGATGGTCGTAGTCGCTTTCGGCATGATAGTGCCAAGTGAATTGCTTGACGCCCCTCGATTGGGCTGCGTGAATGTTCATCCATCTCTGCTGCCGCGATGGCGCGGGGCAGCGCCGATACAGCGCGCGATAGAAGCTGGCGATCAAAAAACCGGTGTAACCATAATGCAGATGGACTCAGGTATTGATACAGGCCAGATTCTGTCTCAGGTTTCCTGTCCAATCGAAGCAGATGATTTTTCAGCGTCGCTTCAGCTCAAGCTGGCTGACATGGGCGCGCGGGAATTATGCAGAATGATGCCCTTCATACTGAATCAGGAGCTGAAGCCGGTCGAGCAGAATGAAAGCGAATCGACTTACGCCAAAAAATTGACCCGGGCTGAAGCTGAAATTGATTGGACCAAGTCTGCGGAATCCATCGTTTTCAAAGTGCGCGCCCTGAATCCTTGGCCGGTTGCCCACACTTGGATCAGTTCCGACAGAATCCAGATTTGGAATGCGCAGCTCAGTTCAGCTCCCGTCAAAGACGTTTTGCCAGGTGAAGTTATCGATGCGGGGAACCGCAAAGTTGTTGTTGCGGCAGGCGACGGTGCGGTTCGCTTGCGCGAAGTTCAAAAGATCGGAAAAAAACGGCTGCCAGTCGAAACTTTTCTCAATGGTCACCCGATTCGGCCTGGTTCGATCTTTTATTCCAAGCGCGGTCGGCTGATGCGAGAAAGATAACATGCGGTGATGCTGTGAACCCTAAAAATTCCAGAGCCGCCGCGGCGCTTGCGATCGAAAAAGTAATCTACCAAGGCAGGCAGCTGAATCGCACACTCGACCCTGTTCTTCAGTTCTGGTCCGCTCAGGACCGACGTTTCATTACAGAAATTGTCAACGGAGTGGTTCGCTGGTTTTGGCTGCTTGAGGCCTTTGCTCGCGGAGTGATGCTTAAACCTCTTCGGAAACGCGATCAAGACATTTACTGCCTGCTTCTGGCGGGCCTTTATCAGCTTGAGTTCATGCGTGTGCCAAATTATGCGGGTGTTTCCGAATCGGTGAATGCGGCGTCTGCGCTGGGCAAGTCTTGGGCTGGTGGTTTGATCAACGCGATTCTGAAGAAACACTCTCAGTCCCGTCAGAATTTACAGCTGGACAGATTGGATGAGTCGAGCCGATTTGCTCATCCAGCCTGGATGATTGATCGAATTCGTAAGGAATGGCCGCAGCATTGGGAAAAGATTCTGCGCGCGAACAATGAGCGGCCGCAGATGGCATTGAGAGTCAATCTCAACAGAGTCAGCGCTTCAAAAATGCTTCAATTTCTTGAAGAACATCATATCAGGGCACAAATGGACTCGAACAGCGGCGGCATTCGATTGCTTCAGAGAGTTTCGGTGCGGAATCTGCCAGGGTTTGATCAGGGTTGGGTGTCGGTTCAGGGAATTTCCTCTCAGCGGGTCGCTCCCTTGCTCGATATTCAGCCGGGACAGCGTATTCTTGATGCCTGTGCGGCACCAGGCGGTAAAATGCTGCATACGCTGGAGCTCTGCTCCGAAATCGATCTGGTCGCAATTGATATTGACCCTTCCCGCTGCAGACTCATTCACGATACGTTGAGCCGCGGTGGCCAAAAAGCGACGATTGTGTGCGCGGACGCGGCGTTGACTGAGAATTGGTGGGATGGAAAATATTTCGACCGAATTTTGATTGATGCTCCCTGTTCCGCACTCGGTGCGGTCAGTAAACATCCAGACATCAAGCATCATCGACAGCCGCAGGACATCAATGCGGTCGTAAAAGTTCAGCAGCAACTGCTGACTAACCTGCTGCCACTGCTGAAGCCAGAAGGCAAGCTGCTGTACACGACCTGCTCGATTTTGGCCTGCGAAAATGAAGATCAGATTCGAAAAGTGGTGACGGACGACGATGAATTTATTGCCGAGCCGCTACCGGCTGACTTGGGCGGCTCTACTGGAAACGGCAGGCAGCGGCTGCAAGGCGTAGACGCAGGCGAAGGTTTCTATTGTGCATGCCTCGTTCGCGCCAGACAGCATGTCAGTTGACTTCTGCTGAAACGATGCCAGGCAGCGCCAAGATTCACGTTCGGTTCACGGGATGAAACATCGAGTGAACCTGCAATGCTGTGGACACTGCAAAACCAGAGAGTTGCGATAATTTTGTGAAAAATCTTATCAGTGGAAGAAGAGTGGTGTTCAGCTGTGCGCTGGCATTAGTCCTGCTCATCATACTGAGTCTCATCACGAGTCCGGTCTGGCTCGAGTCGAAAGCCGATTTCCCTATTGAGCTCCTGCTTTTGAGCTGTATCGGCATCGTAGTCTTGATTTTTTTAGTCATTTTTTATGTTGTTCGTTTAGTCAGGCGATACCGCATGCGCGTGCCTGGAACCGCTCTCGGGATTCAATTCCTGTTGGTATTCACTTCAGTGATAGTCTCGTCTTTGAGTCTCGTTTATCTGTACTCTTTCTTGTCACTGAGCCAGAGCATCGACAGTTGGTTTGATCTGCAGGTTGGTGATGCTGTAAAGGATGTCAACCTGGTTGACGATCTGTTTATTGAATCCTTGCAGGACAAACTCGCCTCTGATCTGCACGACTACGTTGAAAAGCTCGGGCAGACCGAAGACTTGCGAGAAATTTCACAACTGCTGTTTGAAGTTCGTTCGATAGGGGATTTCGAAGAAGTCACATACTATAAAAATCTTACGAGTCCAACTGGAATTATCGCATCCAGTGGCATTGACATCGATTCCTTGGTGCCTCAGCGTCCAAGCGAGAGTCTTGTAAATCGAGCTTTGGCTGCGAGTGAATACCAATCTGTAGGAGAGGTCTTGGAAAGCGAAGAAGGCAGCCCGGGACAGCTGCGGGTATTGTTCCCAGTGGTGATTCCCGCTACTGAAGAACAACATTACTTGCAGCTGACTGCTACTTTGCGAATGAGTTCGCAGAGATTACTGGATCGAATCGGCTGGGTGAACATAAAATACGCTCAGCTTGATCAGGAGTTTGCAACCTTTAAATTCAGCTTGGTCCTCGCTCTTTCTTTAGTTACCTTACTAGCTCTGCTGTTCGCGACATGGATATCGATGGCAATGACCCAGAAACTGGTCGCCCCCTTTCGAGCCCTCTCAGAGGGCACGCAGGCAGTTGCGAAAGGAATTTACGATCAGCTGCCATCCACAGCCGTCAGCGACGATCTGGGAGTGCTGTTCAGTTCATTCAACGAGATGACGAAACGCATCAAGACCTCTCAGGAACAATTGAAAAAAAGTCGTCTGACAGCTGAACTGCAGAAAAACAACTTAGAGATTGTCCTGCAGCATTTGTCTTCGGGAGTGCTGTTTATCGATCGAGCCGCTCGGTTGACCAACATCAATATCGCAGCTGAAGAAATTCTCAACGTTCGACCTGCTGAAGTCATAGGAAAAACACTTGGTGAATTGGAGCAGGCGCAGCAGCAGATGGCGCCCCTGTTCGCAGAAATTCTAAAAGCGACCCATCATCGTCAAGATGAGCTGAGTGACACGGTTTTTGTGGATTCGTCCGATGGTCGACGCGTGTTGGCTTATAGTTCGACTAAACTGCCGGTGATGCTGGAAGGTGCCAATCACTACGTCGTTGTGGTGGAAGACATTACCAACATGGTTCGAGCGCAGCGTGGCATTGCATGGGGTGAGGTTGCCAGGCGAATGGCACATGAAATTCTCAATCCTCTGCAGCCCATTCGATTGGCGGTGGACCGAATTCGAATGAAGACTCAGCGCAAGCTGACGCCGTCCGACAGCCAGTCGCTCGACCTGGCGTTCGATGCGATTTATCGTCAGCTGGATTTCATGCAGATCATTGTCAACGAATTTAGAAGCTACCGGAGCATAAGTGTTGTGAATCTGAGCCCGGTCAATCTGAATGCACTTGTTCGGGAAGCTGTTGAACTTTACAACCAGGACGATGATTCATTGGAAATTGTGTTTGAACTCGATCCCACGCTGCCGGAATTCAGAGCTGACGCAAGCCAGTTGGTGCAAGTCTTGAATAATCTGCTGCTCAATGCTAAAGATGCGGTTGCAGAAATGCAGAAGCCTGTCGTTACAATTCGAACTGAGAGCGGTGAAGACAGCACGATCAAACTTACAGTGTTAGACAATGGACCTGGCTTCGCCCCAGATTTGCTGGACCGAATCTTTGAACCTTATGCAACTACAAAAAAGAAGGGCATGGGGCTGGGTCTTGCGATTGTTCAGCGCATCGTTAACGGACACAATGGCAAAATAACAGCTTCAAATCGAAAGTCGGGTGGCGCTGAATTTACGATCAAGTTTGACACGCGTACAACGAGCATGGCGGAGGCAAATATTTCCTCGCTTAAACAAATCCAAAGAGATTACGGAAATTGACTAAAGAGAAATCGAAAGTATTGGTTGTTGACGATGAACCGGACATTCGTCAGCTGATTGGGCAGATTCTTGAAGACTTCGACTATCGAGTCACAGAGGTTCATGATGCCAACGCTGCACGCCGTGCAGTTCGGTTTGAGAAATTTGATGCCATCCTGCTTGACATATGGATGCCAGGAGATGATGGGATTACCTTGCTTCAGGAATGGTATGAAGCGAAATTGCCAACGCCCGTGATCATGTTATCAGCGCACGGAACCGTTGAGACTGCCGTTGCCGCAACTAAATTTGGTGCTTATGATTATCTGGAAAAACCAGTCTCAGCAGGCCGTTTGGAGATTACGGTTCGAAACGCCGTCAACCAAGGCGTAAAGGTTGGAAGTGACTCCCAAACCATCGTATCACGCTTCAGCAAGGCTGAGATCATCGGTTCGAGTACGAAGATACTGGCACTGCGAAGGCAGATTCGAAACGCCACCTCAACGAATGCCAGCGTTCTGATCGTTGGCGAACCCGGTTCTGGTCGGGAAACCACGGCTCGGGTCATACATCAATCAATTGCGGATGATGAACGTCCACTCGTTGTTGCTGACTGGCTGACTTCCGACAATTTGTCTCAGTCCGTATCTGAGCTGATGGAAGAAGCGATGAATGGAACACTGCTGTTTTTGGATCTTCATGCCTACGATTCGTATGATCAGAATCGTCTCTTGGGACTGATGCACGCGGCCTCAAATCTTTCGGCCATTCAGGATAAGTCAAGCCTCCGGCTCATCGCAACCGCAACCGACGCGATATATGAATTGTTGAAAAGCGGGGAGTTCCGCCCCGAGCTGTTCGTTCGAATCAGCGAGCTGACGATTCGAGTGCCAGCGCTGCGAGAACATTCAGAGGATGTTCCAGAACTTGTCGGTTATTACACCGACTATCTGAATCAGACAGAGAATCTGAAATATCGGTCTTATTCGACGGCGGCGCTAAATCGAATGCGAAACCACCACTGGCATGGAAATGTCAGGGAACTCATCAATGTTTTGCGTAGAATAATGGTAAGTGACTGTGCCGAGATCATCGCGGGTCCGGACATTCAGCCGTTCCTGTGCGATGTAGAATTTGCTGGAAAGGCAGCACCGTCAAAAAAATCAAGTGATTCGCGCAGTATGTATAAACTTCCCTACAAAGCGGCAAAAGAAGTATTTGAGCGCAGTTATCTTCTTCATCATTTGAGAAACGCGCAGAGCTACACTGAAATTGCGAAAAAAACAGGCCTTCATCGTTCCAGTCTGTTCCGAAAAGTCAGAGATCACGAAATTTCAATCCTACCTGGCGGTGAATCTTCGCTCGACGTGAAAAAAGGCGACGATCCGTGATCAAGGTTGTAATTTTTGGCGCTGGCACAGTTGGCATGAGCGTTGCGCGGGCGCTGGCGGAAGAGGAAAATGATGTAACGCTGGTAGACAGAAATTCCACGCGCCTTCGTGGACTAGGGCAGAAGCTCGATATTCGCACTGTGTTCGGGGATGCATGTGATCCTTTGGTTCTCGACGATGCAGACATTGGAGATGTCGATTTGGTGTTGGCTGTCACAGATGAAGACCATACCAACATGCTGGTTTGTCAGCTCGCTTCCATGATCGGAAATCCGCCTCAGCTGATTGCTCGATTACGCAACCAGGAGTTTCAGAATCGATCGGACGATTTATTCGGCCGCAGTGAAAACCAAATTCCAGTGGACAACATCATTTCACCGGAACGACTGGTGACCGATTCGATAATTCGACTGATTCACCATCCGGCTGCGATTCAAATCGTTGAACTGGCAGAAGGAAAAATTCAGCTGATGGGAATCAAGGCAGATGAAGGCGGGAAACTGGTCGGACACAAAATCAGGGAAATACGCGACCATCTGCCCTACGTGGACACTCGAGTCGCTGCCGTCTATCGCAAGGATGAACCGATTATTCCCAAAGCCGCTACCGTTATCCAACCTGGGGATGAAGTCTTCTTTATTGCAGCGCCGAAACATATCGCACAGATCATCACAGAATTAAGTTCTGTTCGCTCTTCATTTGTCAAACGAGTGATGATTGCCGGTGGCGGAAACATTGGAATGAGACTTTCAAGTGAATTGGCCCCAAGCAGGTTTCGTGTTAAACTGCTGGAGATTGACGAAAATCAAGCAAATCTTGCGGCTCGATCCCTGCCTAGAACGACAATCATTATCGGCAGTGCTACAGACCCCGCTTTGCTGGTTGATGAATCTATCGAATCTTACGAAGTGTTTTGTGCTGTGACAGATAACGACGAAGTGAATCTGATTTCAGCAATGATTGCGAAGAAACTCGGCGCTCGGCGGACGATGGCAGTGATCAGCAATCCTGAGTATGCTGAACTGTTGGATGAAACCGGCATCGATATCTTAATTTCGCCGCATCTGTCAACCATCAGCGAGGTGTTGCGATTTGTGCGACGCGGAGCTACTCAGGCTGTGCACTCCCTGCGTCGAGGTGTGGCTGAAGCTCTCGAAATCATCGTACACGGCACCAAAAACACGTCGAATGTCGTTGGGCGAACAATACGAGAATTGAATTTGCCGCATGGTACGAGCCTGGAAGCAATTCTTCGAGGTGACGATGTATTGATTGCTCACAGTAACCTCGTGATCGAGCCGAATGATCGGGTCATCGTATTCGTCATGCACAAGGACCGGAAGCAAGTGGCATTTGTTCACAAATTATTCGAACCCAGCGTATTTTTTGTGTAAACAGAACGATGCCTGATTTTTGACAATGAACCCAGCACCCAATGATGCACTATAGAGCAGTTCTAAAAGTTGTAGGAATACTGTTCGTACTGTTCAGCATTACGCTGCTGGTGCCGCTGCTCATCGCCTATTTTTCGAATGATGGCCTGTTCCTCGTCTTTCTGCTGTCATTCGTAACGCTTCTCGTAGCGGGCTTTGTCATTTGGCTGCCAGTTCGTCGAAATCGCGATCAGCTTAGAGCGCGTGACGGGTTTCTTACGGTTGCGGCTTTTTGGATTTCACTCGCTCTTGCGGGCTCTTTGCCGCTGTATATGTCACCCGAACTGCACATCGGCTTTACGGATTCTTTTTTCGAGTCAATGTCGGGCCTGACCACCACTGGCGCCACGGTCTTGACCAATATCGATGACCTGCCGCTGTCCCTCAAATATTACCGGCAGCAGCTGCAGTGGCTCGGCGGAATGGGGATCATCGTATTGGCCGTAGCGGTCATGCCGATGTTGGGCATCGGAGGCATGGAACTCTACAGGGCTGAAATGCCCGGCCTGCACAAGAACACTAAACTGACGCCGAGAATCAAGGAAACCGCGCAGGCGCTTTGGTACATCTATCTTGGACTCACTGTCATTTGTGCGCTTGCCTATTGGGTAGCTGGAATGAGTGTATTCGATGCGATCACGCATAGTTATTCAACAATTGCCATAGGTGGATTTTCGACGCACGAAGATAGTTTTGCCCAGTTTGACAGCGTAAAAATCATGTATGTCGGTGTGATTTTCATGATTCTTGCAGGAATGAATTTTGCGCTGCACTTCAGAGCCTGGCACAAACGAGACATTCGAGCGTATTTCAACGATAACGAACTCAAGGTGTATTTGTGCATATTGTTGGTTACTGGCGTTTTAGTCTGCGCAGTTCTCGCAATGGGCGATCAGTTCGAGAATACGGGTGATTCAATTCATCACGGAATTTTTCAGGTCGTTTCGATGGCGACCACGTCCGGATTCACGACGACTGATTTTTCAGCTTGGCCTTTGTTTGTTCCTGCGCTGATGCTCGTAGCGAGCATCATCGGCGGCTGTACTGGTTCTACGGCTGGCGGTCTGAAAGTCGTGCGGGTAATGCTTTTGTACAAGCAGGGTCGACGCGAACTGCTGCAGCTGATTCACCCCAATGCACTGCTGTTGATTCGACTGAACAATATTCCGATGGAAGACCGCGTCGTGCATTCAGTCTGGGGGTTTTTCGCACTGTATGCAGTGAGCTTCGTAGTGCTTGCTCTGGTGATGTTGGCAACTGGTGTTGACTTGGTTACAGCTTACTCCACTGTTACTGCATGCTTGAACAATCTTGGCCCTGCGCTGGGCGAGGCAGCTGCAAATTACTCGACGTTAGCCAGTTCATCCAAGTGGGTGCTTGCGTTTACGATGCTGCTTGGACGTTTGGAGCTGCTGACGATTTTGATCTTGCTGTCTCCAAGTTACTGGCGAGACTGAATTGACTCCTGCCACCCAAATCAAGAACTTCAAGCGGCTGCTGGACAGCGGTCGAGACGATGCACTGCTGCGCTTCAGCCTTGGTTCAGCATATTTTAGAAATCATCAATACAATGAAGCGGTCATCCATCTAAAAGCAGCGATCGGACACAATCCGGACTATTCTGCAGCTTACAGAACTCTGGCAAAAGCATTTGAAAAAAATGCGGATTTCGCAGCAGCGATTCAAACTTACGAAAACGGAATTCAGGCGGCACAGAGGGCGGGCGACAAGCAGGCTGAAAAGGAAATGCACGTCTTTGTGAGGCGATTGAGAAAAAATCAGTAAATCGGAGCTTCGCCTTCTGGTCGGGTTTTAAATCGACGATGCAGCCAGAAATACTGATCTGGAGCTCGGCGAACCAGATTCTCGATCATCTGATTCAAGCGAATCGCATCTTTTTGAACATCACCCATCACAAAGTTCTGCGGCAGCATTTCCGTGTGCAGATCAAAACCCTTTCCATCTGGTCTGATGAGTCCATAGCAGAGAATAATTCTGGAATTTCGATACTGTGCGAATCGCGTCAAAGCTGTGTAGGTCGCAGCTTCAATTCCAAAAAAAGGTGCAAAAACGGTATGCGCCTCTATCTTGGCATTTTGGTCTGGAAGATAGAAAAATGGCAGGCCATGCTTCAGTGCGTCATAAAATGGGCGCATGCTGCCGCGTGAGGAGCGCATTTGAATTGAATTTTTTCCTCGTTTTGCATACATCCAGTTCACCCATCGATATGGAGACTGCCGTCCTTCCAGAGCACAGTGGTAAGTCATGTCGATAACGGGATTGACGGGTGGATAATACATCGCTACGAGCGGAGTCAGAAGGCCGATGGACCGAACCAACATCAACGGCGCGACAAAATGAGGTGAGAGCAGAATCACCGATTGGTTGGTTTCTAGAAAGCCTTCCATGGTTTCGCGGCCATACCAGGAGATTTCTTTCTCAATTCTTCTGTCGCTTGCAAACAGCGCCAGTCCCCAGCTGAGCACGCCCAGCGCAGCATTTCGAAACACCTGAGATGCAAGCTGTCTGCGAGCTGGTTCCGACTGCTCTGGAAAACACAGTTCCAGATTGCGCAGAACAATTTCTCGCCGTTTGGGGGCGAGCCAATAGAGCAGTTTGCCCAGTACGCTGCCAACGTACCAGCGAGGTTTCTGTGGCATGAGTGCGCAGGCGCCCCACAGAATTGAAGCCAAAAAAGCGAAAAACTGATGCTTTGGGCTTGGTTTAGTAGAGCGACGGCCCATCGTCGGGTCTCGTCTGAAACCAGCGAATTGTCCACATGTACTGTTCTGGAAATTCTCTGATCATAAATTCAAATTCGGAATTCATGCGGCGTGCGTTGGCATATTCATCATCCAGAGGGAAGTTCTCCAGCGGTTCTCCCAAGGTGACGTCATACTGCCCGGTTCGAGGGTCCAGTTTGGTTCGAAGCGGTATGGCGACGGCTTTGGTCAGCCGCGCCATGCGTCCGAGCGTTGTCAGCGTCGCTGCCGGCACTCCGAAAAAAGGGACGAAAATGGAATTTTTCGAGCCAAAATCTCCATCCGAGATGTAAAAACAGGAAATATTGTTGAGCAGGTTCTTGATCAGCGGTCGCATGCCGTCCTCTCGATTGTAAACTTTGATGCCAAAGCGCTGCCGACCTGCCTTGAGTCGATTCGAGAAGACAGGATTTCTCAATTCTTTCATCATAGTGCACATTGGAACATATTGCGAAAGCAAAACGCCTGCTGCGTCCACCGACAGGAAGTGAGGCGTGAAAAAAATGACAGGTTTGCCTTCGTCTGCTGCCTGGCGCCAATGTTCCAAACCCTTTAAATTCCAAAAGTTATTCAGGCGCTTTTCACTTGACAGCCAGAGCATTCCCAGATCCGTAACGGCCTGTCCGTAGCGCCTGAAGTGTTCCCGTACGATTTGATGGCGCTTTTCAACGGGCCAGTCGGGAAAACAGATTTCTAGATTTTTATGCGCAATCTTACGCCGTTTTTTATTTGACAGGTAAAAAGCATCACCCAGCCCCGCCCCGAGCAAAAGGGAAATCTTTCTAGGCAGCAGTCCGATTATCGAGACCGTGGCAATGGTGCTCCAGGCTTTGATCCGCTGTAACAATCCGCCTTTTGCCTTTAGTTTTTCGAAATGTCGAACAGACGGAATCGACGCTGGAATGCGCTGTCGGCGATTGTCTTTCCGTGCATTCTGCAAAGGCCCTGTCAAGCGGAGTTTGAATTGTTCGAAATTCATTCTACGAATTGATTTTACACAGAAATTCCTGAAAAGACGATTCAAATTGAGCCGCCCACAGAAAATCACTCCAAGTATCAATGTCCTGCAGGCAGCTGAGCATTACATCAATCATGATCTGACCGCCGCGCAATCGTCTCAGCACCAGCTCCAGCACTTGATCCGTTCCCCATGGAATTGCATCAAACATTCCGGGAAAACATTGATGTAAGCCAATAAAGTAAAAACCACCATCGGCGCTCGGTCCCATAACGTTATTTCCAGCCTGCATTCTATGATAGGCGTACTGCAGCATGGATTTCGAGACAGACGGTATGTCACACCCGAGAATGGCGGCGGGAGCGCTGTCCAGCGTCTGGCAGATCGCAGTTTCCATTTTGGTTCCCAAGCTGCCCGAACATTGATCGGTCAGCGCGATGTTGTGCTTCTGAGAAATCGATTCAAAAAAAGGATGGCAGGAATCCGGACCTGCCATCAGCTGGATCGGGCCCGGCCAGCCGGTTACCGCGGTGTTGATGGTCATCCGAATCATTTCATGCGCGATGGTGGCGGCGTTTTCTGGGGAAGTGTCTGGTAAGAAACGGGTTTTTACCTGGCCTGGAATCGGTTTTTTGGCAAAGATCAGCAGGACCGGTTCAGTCGAATTCACTAGACAGCCTGCCGATACATCTTAGCGAGTGTGGCAGGTGATACTCCGAAGTAGTAGAGCAGTCTCATGAGCCACATTTTTCCTATGGTGCGACAGTAGCCATTTTGCTCCCACCTGCGCGCTGACGTAATGACAGGAGTTCGGATCCGTCTGGCTGAATGTTTTTTTCTAAGTATTTTGGACAGTGCAATGTCTTCCATGATTTCAAGCTCCGGGTAACCTCCAACCAGTTCAAAAAGTTCGCGATTGACAAAGATTGCCTGGTCACCGGTGCACACGTCACTCAAAGATGAACGAAAATTCATCGCCCAGGCGACCAGTTTCATCCAATGTGTCGAGTTGTTGAAGTTCACATCGAATCGTCCCCAATGATGATTGGCGAGTTCCTGCTGAATTTTTTTTATGCTGTTTCCAGGTACGGTCGTATCCGCATGGACGAACCATAATATGTCACCGCTCGCCTGCTTTGAACCGAGATTCATCTGAACCGCGCGTCCAACGCGGTCAGAGTGGATCAGATGAATGCGCTCTTCCATTTCAGACAGCTGCCGCAGCGAATTAACCGTAGATATCCGGTCGCTGGCATCAACGATGATGATTTCACGTGTATCGTCGACAAGAATCAATTCTTGGACCTGATGCAAAGTCTGCTGGCTTTCGTTTCGCACCGGAACGATGATCGATACGCTCGGGTCTTTCTTCACGGCCTTGATGGAGGTTTATTCTGCGCTGGTCTGATCTGCTAGAGGAGTCTGCCCCGCGCTGCGCCGACGCGCAGTCTCAGTGCGTTCAATCGAATGAATCCTTCAGCGTCGGATTGGGTGTAAGCCCCACTTTCGTCGTCAAAGGAAACGATTGCTTCGTCGTACATCGAATTTGAACTGGACCGACGTCCCAGCACGATGATATTTCCCTTGAACAGACGGAGGCGGACCAAGCCACATACGTTTTTTTGAATTTCGTCAATTATTTTTTGTAAAGCAGTGCGTTCCGGGCTCCACCAGAAACCGTTGTACACCAACCTTGCGTAACGCGGCATCATGTCTTCCATCATGTGAATTACTTCGCGGTCCAAGGTGATCGATTCCATGGCTCTGTGCGCCCTGATCAGAATGCTGCCTCCAGGCGTTTCGTAACAGCCTCGGGATTTCATGCCGATGAAGCGATTTTCGACGATGTCTGTGCGTCCGATCCCATGGAGAATTCCGAGATCGTTCAATCGGCTGAGAATGGTCGCAGGCGACCCGCTCTGATTATTGACAGATACTGCATCTCCGCGTTCGAAACGAATCGTAATGTCTTCTGGCAGATCGGGTGTATCCTCAATGTCTTTGGTCCAGCGCCACATGCCTGCCGGAGGTTCAGTCCAAGGATCTTCCAATTCTCCACCTTCATAGGAAATATGCAATAGATTCGCATCAGTCGAATAGTCCGATTTGCCGCTTGAGCGCCTGTCAACGGGAATTCCTTCCCGGTCAGCGTAGGCAATCAGATCATCGCGGGATTGAAATTCCCATGTTCGCCACGGGGAAATGACTCGAACATCCGGCATCAGCGCGTATGCTCCAAGTTCAAATCGAATTTGATCATTGCCTTTTCCAGTGGCTCCATGCGCAATTGCGTCCGCACCTGTTTTTTTTGCAATTCGAACCAGATGTGAGGCGATAAGGGGACGTGCGATTGATGTTCCCAGCAGATACTCTCCCTCATACAATGCGTTGATGCGAAACATCGGAAATACGAAATCCCGCGCAAATTCTTCTACGAGATCTTCAACGAATATTTCCGTACAGCCTAGGTCAGCTGCTTTTTTCGCAATTGAATCGAGATCTTCATTCTGGCCGATGTTCGCCGTAAATGGGACTACGTCACACTTGTACGTATTCTGCAGCCAGCGGAGAATGACGGACGTATCCAGACCACCTGAATAGGCTAGCACGATTTTTTTAAGCATAGATTTTGTGTGAATTCAATTCTAGAAGACGAAAGACTTGAGACCATAAAATTATGACACAAACGAGAGTCAGGAGTTCTGCGGACGAAAGGCGGTCCGAATCATCAAGCATGATTCCAAATTTTCTCAAATTTATTTGTCTTAAAGTCGATATTCCAAAAGATATAGAATATATTTTGTATATAAGATTTTATTTTGCTTGCAATTCTAGCGGAGAGGATTAATGAAAAACCCACTAGATTCCATTTCCGGCACCATCATCGCAGGTTTGGTGCTCACCGTTGTGCTGTATTTGTTCGCCAGTGGATTTCTGTCAACTGGCGGAATGTAACGAATTGCTCATTCGATTTCAACTCAATTCAATTTAGGATGAAAAAATGGACTTACTAATAGATCGGTGGCTTCACATCCTCGCAGGCGTGACCTGGGTAGGACTGCTGTACTATTTTAATTTCGTGCAAGTGCCTGGACTTGCAAAAGCCAAAGCCGATGGCACGGCCGCAGGGATCACCAAACATATCGCCCCGCGCGCGCTGCTCTGGTTTCGGTGGGCTGCCGTTGCAACTTGGCTGACAGGAGCCTATTATCTGGCTAGGTCCGGCACCTTTATGGATGCGTTTATTCTGCAGGGGCCTCATTCCTATTTGGGCATTGGCGCCTGGCTGGGAACCATCATGCTGTTTAATGTTTGGGTGCTGATTTGGCCGAACCAGAAAAAAGTATTGGGAATCGTGTCTGCCTCGGATGAGGAAAAGGCGAAATCTGCTCGAGTTGCACTGCTGGCATCTCGAACCAATACGATGCTATCCATCCCCATGTTGTTCTTCATGGTAACTGGTTCAGTAGCTCATTTCGGCATGTTTACTTAAAATATCCGGCACTTCAAGCCAACCGAATTTAGAATTTAACCGATAGACAGGCCGGGCTCGTCCCGGTCTGTTTGTTGTTTTATTTTAGACTTCAATTCTGTTGAATCATGACCCGACATTTTCTGAAACTCAGTGATTTGAATGCTGGTGAAATTTACGGACTGATTCAGCGTGCTGTCGAACTGAAAGAGCAATGGCGGGAGCACAGGACATGCCCGCAAATTATGAAAAATCGCTCGCTCGCTTTGGTGTTTGACAAAGCATCAACTCGAACCAGGGTCTCTTTCGAAATCGCAACTCATCATTTTGGGGGCAGCTCACTCTTTTTGTCTTCAAGTGATTCTCAACGCAATCGAGGTGAATCCGTAGCAGATACCGCACGCGTGATTTCCAGCATGGCTGATCTGATCGTAATACGCACGGGCGCACACAGCATCGCAGAAACCTACGTGCTGAACTCAAGCGTGCCGGTAATCAACGGATTGAGTGATGATCATCACCCCTGTCAGCTGATTGCAGATTTGCTGACCTTGTACGAAGTCAAAGGCCGCATAGAAGGTTCAGTGGTAGCCTGGGTCGGTGACGGCAACAACATGTGCGTGACTTGGGCGTCAGCAGCTTCGCTGCTTGAATTTCGATTGCGAATTTCAACTCCTCCAGCCTATGCACCCAGTGCGAGATTGATGAGTGAGTTTGAAAGTGACCGCATCGAATATGTAGACGACCCGTCAGAAGCCGTCCAGAATGCAGACGTGGTGGTTACGGACACCTGGTCCAGCATGGGACACGAGAGCCAAAAGAAAGAACGAGCGCTGGCGTTTGAATCGTTTCGGGTCACTGACCGGATGATGAAGCAGGCGGGAGCTGATGCCATCTTCATGCATTGTCTGCCCGCTTACCGAGGACTGGAAGTTGAGTCGGCGGTGATTGATGGACCTCAGAGCGTTGTCTGGGCTGAAGCGGAAAATCGACTGCATGCCCAAAAATCACTGATCGAACTGCTGCTTCACTGACCAACTCTGCGAGTTTTGAGTGAACCGCGCCGGGATTGGTTCAGTTCACTGCCAGGACGCGTTAAGGTTCCTGCTGAGCTCCCATTTGATCCAAGGGTGAGAAAAACAATCAGTCAACTGAGTCAGAACACTGCCAAATTTCTGGCTCTATGGATCTACATCAGCTGAATGGATGATAATTGGAATTTTCCTGCGTATGAATTCAGTCCAGGGAGTGATCAGCTTTCTTCATCACTTCGCGCAAGGTTTCCAGCGCTTTCTTTTCGATTTGACGGATACGCTCGGCGCTAACGCCATGCCTGTCGGCTAGTTCTTTCAAGGTGGCGGGCTTGCCATCTGTGAGATAGCGCCGTTCAATAATGTCACGGCTTCTTTCGTTCAGGCTGGCTAGAGCAGCACGTATCAGATTTCTTTCATAGATGGTGCCCTGTTCATCTGCATACAATTTGGCGGGGTCCGATTCGGAGTCTACGACATAGTAATCAGAAGAAAAATAAGGATCATCTTCTCTTTCGCTGGGTGCAGTGTCGATCGATACTGTCTGTGAACTCAATCTGAATCGATTCAGAAAACTGTATATTTCAGCTTTGATCCAGTGGACGGCGTAGGTCACAAGACGGACTCCGCGTGTCGAATCGTATTTTTTGACGGCTTTCATTAAGCCCAAGGTTCCATGCTGAATCAAATCTCGAATTGGAATCCCAGTTTGAAAAAAAGGACGCGCCTGTTTGACCACCACCCTCAAGTGCGACAGGACCAATTTTTGCGCTGCCGCCAAATCGTCTTCGTCGCGATAGCGGGCGGCAAGTTTCTTTTCTTCCTCTTCAGTAAGATAAGGCTGAGAGTACACCCATTTCAGATAGGCTTTGAAGCTGGAGCTCTCTGGATATGAAAGTGCGGTAGACTTCGTCGGCTTGGAATTCTCAGAAGGAGAGGTCGAAATCGACTTCGTAGAATTTTTCGACTCTTTGTTCATAGATGTCCAATGATTGGCAGATACCCGGTCATATTAGAACACTCTGGCATGAAGAGTGCAATCAAATTGAAAACAGCTTTCGATTCTGATGCTTACCGAAGAGAATACAAGTCTCAGCGAAATCAATGACTGCTAGATTCTACAATTCGCTCGGTTTAGTAAGGTTGGTTCCAGAAATCGGGGAAAGAGGTAGATTGGTTTTTGACGTACCGTTTCGAATGTGACTGTATAAATTTGCAAATTAGAATTGTAGTTGAGATTCAAGCGATCAATAGCATGAGTTAAATCCGTCAACGGAGATTTATGTTTGCATGCTCGAAATTCAAAAGCAGGGGCCTCAAAAAGAGGCCCCGCACCCAGCTGTCGAAACAAGAAGAGATTTTGATTTGATTTTATTATGTTTCAGGCTGAATTTTCAACTCCAGAGAATTGAATTACAAGAGAAAATTTTTGTTAAGTCCATAAAACGATTTCGCATGCTCAGTTGTGCGAACTAAGCGTATATCTGATCGAAACAAAAGGGGCATGTCTGCGCGCCTTTCATCAAATTTCATTCAATCAGGGCAGGTTTCAATCGGTTGCTGAGCGCGTTTTCCGGCTGCAGCTTGGATTCGGACACAGTCTGTCTGTTGCGGCGACTGTGGTGCCGGCCGGATGCACTTACCCTGATTTGGTAAAGAATTTAACAATTTAGAGTCCCTTTTTTCAGCTGCAATTCATTCTCAGCCGGACTCATATTGCCCAGACTCGTATGAAGCCTCCGGGTGTTGGTGTCATACCACGACTCCATATACCGGATCATTTGCAGTCGCAGCTGTGCTACCAAGACAGGTTTCGTATCCATTCCAGAGATCCGCCCAAATGGAACTGTTCATCTGGGATATCGCCCAGCACTGATCGGTATCGGTCCTGCGTAATTAACGTCTCTGAAGAGTCGTAGCTCAGATTGACAACATTGATGTGCTTTCGCGGCAGATCCTTCAGTGCTTCGGAGAACAATGTCCGCGCGGCCATGTCCGTCGTGGGGAACGAATAGCCTATGAATGTCACTTCAAGAGCCGTCTCTAGGCTGGCGAACGCATGCGACCAGACAAGCCGAAGGACCGGTTGTTCGACGAGGCTGGACTTTGACAGAACGGGCGGGACCATCACGGGTTCGGGTTCCAGATGATCGCTGACCTGCGGATAGCTCGAACTGACGTCGGACCAGTCGTGATGGTACGTGATGCTGTCAATCGCAACCGGGCTCGCATAACCCAGTTTCGACCGCCAGTTGATAGATCCGTGGAGCTTCAGCAGCCGGAGCTCCGAGTCTGTTATATCTGAATCTATAGTGGTGACGAAATCCTGTGACGACTGACAGAAGAACCCGTATCCCTAGTTTGGGTTCCAACTGCCGGTTCCCGCCAGCGCCTCGCCAAGGAAGTCGTCATAATTGAAAGTAATGCAGCAGCAACCCTTGTTTTTGCAGTACTTCGCGAACTGCTTCAGTTCCGCGCGATAGATTTCCCCTGTGCGGGCTTCAAGGAGCCGGTTGAGAAACGCTCTCTTCAGTTCCGAAAGGAGAAACCCGTACTCGTTCGCCGCGTTGTCTGAATTCTCGGCGTAGTCATAAGGCATCAAAGCATCGAGACGCGTCATCAAGCGTTCGATGTTGATGTGACCTTTCGGATGAAGGTTTCGTTCCCAGTCAAGCAAACGGCTCGCGTAGGGCAAGCCGCTGACCTTGTCTTTGAGGGCCTTATTGCTGAAATCATCGACGAGTAGCGGCGCGCCGGGTACCAACGCGCGGGTGAATCCGGCACCGGTGACAACTACATGCTTGCGGCAGACGGTCTGAGCAGTTTTCGTATGCGCCTCTGAGGGTTCATCCGTAGACATCAGGAAGCCGAACTAAAATGCCGCTCGGCCTGTTGCCTTTCCCAATTCCATGCGCCTTTGTGCGTGGTCCGCCTGCCCACCTGTTCAATTTGGCCTTTGGGCCAACGGCGGCGGTGTTCTTGTTCGCGGCGCTTCAGATCAGTCGTGATACCGCAATACACAACCTTTCCATAAACCTTGAAGCGATATTTGTAGGTACTTCTTTCGACCATGACGCATCCTTCTAGGGGTAACAGTGTAATTGAGGCAGTTGCAACCGGTCAACGGCACCCTCGCCGGTATGTATGCGCGCGGTCGTACCGACCGGCCGCTTAACTTTCCCTGGGTATCTTGACCCATTCGACCGCTACGCTCACCGAACAGGACTTCCCTGCTCATGTGACCGAGCGTTGCCGACAGCTGCAGGTGTTGCAGCAGCGTTTAGTCGCTGCGGTCTCGCGGTGTTTCGCGACACCGCCCGCCAAACCGACTTCAGGCACTGTAAGAACAGTTGTGAACTGCGTCCTTCAACCCGCTTAAGCGAGTAACAATATGTTAATCGAGAAGATTGGTTTAGTGCAAGTTTGTCTCAGCTTGCCCCACGGCCAATTTTTATTGGATCGCAACAATTCACCCCTCTGATTGAATCTTGAGCGGCTGATCATTGCCGTTTACAAGACAAACGGGTGGAGACATCGTGACCTGATTGTATTGGTTTGCAGCAGAAAATTTCAATTGCCCCTTGACTTTCCAGATTCGATAGCCTATGGAGTGGTCATTGTTGAAGACACATGCCAACTTTAGATGGGCAACGCAAATTTTCCCGACTGGAAATATCAATTCTATTGCAAATTCGTGAATCTATAACACAAAGACATCCGCTTCATGCTTGGCTGATTTTGTTAGAGCTCGGCAAACTATGAATTTATCGCTTTCTAGTTGGACAAATTTTCGTAATTCTGACAGCAGATTTTAAATTGTTTGCCTGCCAATCTCCTGATTTCTGACTGTTGTCAAAATCCCCTAAAACCATCCCGATTTTCATAGCGCCCATGACTTTTCACTGGTTCGGTCACTCTGGGATTTCGAGGCTGATCAACGCACCTTTGTACCTTAATCGTTCTTTAGACAATTCACAAATGCCGACCCCATTGCGAATGTCAGCGGTTAGAATTTTGGGGGCTGTTTTCAATTCGGTTTGTGAATTGGCTTAAAAGGGTCACCATTTCCTCGTGGTCATCTCGTTCTACACTTTGTAGCGGTGTATGACCAGTCTTGTTTTTTACGTTGACATCGGCGCCATGCGCAATGAGCAGTTTCGCTGCCTCTAGTGAATTGTTCGTCACCGCAGTGTGCAACGGTGTAGCGCCTAATATTGTCTCCTTTGCGCTGACGTCGGCGCCATGCTCGAGAAGCAGTTTCGCTGCCTCCAGTGAATGCTGCTCCACCGCAGTGTGCAACGGTGTAGCATCAAAAATTGCCTGCTTTGCGCTGACGTCGGCGCCATGTTCGAGAAGCAGTTTCGTTGCCTCCAGTGAATTGTTCGTCACCGCAGTGTGCAACGGTGTAATACCTAATAATGTCTCCTTTGCGCTGACATCGGCGCCATGCGCAATGAGCAGTTTCGCTGTCTCCAGTGAATTGTTCGTCACCGCAGTGTGCAACGGTGTATATATAAAGGCCATTGCGCTGACGTCGGCGCCATGTTCGAGAAGCAGTTTCGCTGCTTCCACTGAATTTGCCTCTGCCGCAAAGTGCATCGGGGCTGAACCCTTCTTGGTTCTTACGCTGACATCGGCGCCATGCTTGATGAACAGTTTCGCTGCTTCCACTGAATTTGCATTTGCCGCAAAGTGCATCGGGGCTAAACCCTTCTTGGTTCTTACGCTGACATCGGCGCCATGCTTGATGAGCACTTTTGTTGCCTCCACTGAATTTGCATTTGCCGCAGAGTGCATCGGGGCTAAACCCTTCTTGTTTCTTACGCTGACATCGGCGCCATGCTTGATGAGCAGTTTCGCTGTCTCCACTGAATTTGCCTCTGCCGCAAGGTGCATCGGGGCTAAACCCTTCTTGCTTCTTACGCTGACGTCGGCGCCATGCTTGATGAGCAGTTTCGCTGCTTCCACTGAATTTACCGTTGCCGCAAAGTGCATTGGGGCTAAACCCTTCTTGTTTCTTACGCTGACATCGGCGCCATGCTTGATGAACAGTTTCGCTGCTTCCACTGAATTTAGCGCTACCGCAACGTGCATCGGGGTGAAGCCATCATTGTCCCTTAAGCTGACATCGGTGCCATGCTTGATGAGCAGTTTCGCTGCTTCCACTGAATTACCCGCTGCCGCAACATGCATCAGGGTGAAGCCACTATAGTTTTTTACGCTGACATCGGCGCCATGCTCAATGAACAGCTTCGTTGCTTCTACTGAATTCTTCCGCACCGCAGAGTGCATCGGAGTGCCACCATCATCGTTCCTTACGCTGACATCGGTGCCATGCTTGATGAACAGTTTCGCTGCTTCCACTGAATTGCTGCTTCCCGCAAAGTGCATCGGGCCCCAACCCCAATTGTCCCTTACGCTGACATCGGCACCGAGGTTGATGAGCAGTTTCGCTGCTTCCACTGAATTCTGCAGCGACGCAGAGTGTATCGGAGTGCTGCCATCATCGTCCCTTGCGTTGACATCGGCGCCATGCTTGATGAGCAGTTTCGCGACCTCTACTGAATTGTAACTTGCCGCAAAGTGCACCGGCGTCTGACCTCGTCTATAACCCCAGTCCATATCATTGAATCGTTCCAAATCTGCCGTTACTTGGTAACGGAAGATTTTTCCATCCGCTTTGACTGCAACTGAAGCGTCGATTCCTGCATCTATCAGCAAATTGGCCAATTTCGGCATGTTCAAAACAGCCGCCCAATGCAAATCCGTCCAACCGTTCTCGTCCACCGCGTCCGCGGATGGTTCTCGCCCGAACAATGCAAGGAACTCTTTTACTTCATTTACTTCGCTTTGCCACCACATCCATTTTTCCCATGATTGCAATAATTTACTGATAGCCGCTGCTATCGATGCTCGCTCCAGAAACATGTATCCCAAGGTTCACCGATTGGGAAATCGCTTGTCTCAGGCGGTCGGCGAGAACGCAGAATCTTAAAAAAATAATATCAGAAACTGATTCGAATTTTGTAACACATAAAAGGGGCGTTGATGTTGAGTTTTAGATTCAAGAGAATTTCCATAACAACATTTTTAACAGCGGTTTTCTTCGTTTTCCGCATGCCAGCACATTCTATGCCACAGGTAGTACTAGTCATCGGAAAGTCCGCATACGAACATGTACGAATGAGGCTGTGGATTTATTGATGCCTTGTCGAAGCGACTCTAGCGAATCTGAGCAAAATTATGAATTTGTTGGGGCAATCACCAAATCCTGCACGGCTGATCCTCACTTTCTGAATCAAGCAGCCAAACTTGGGACTTACAAGTCCCAATTCTTCCTAGAATCACAGCTTTTTTGTTTCGACCTCAATTCATGATTTTGATCGAAATACGACATAAGAGATTTGAAGCCAACTAAATTGAGCACCCGTTTGAAGTTATAACTCAGAGCCATCAGCGAAAACTCACCCTGACATTTGGGCAGGGCTTGCATCATGAAATGACGCATCTGCCAGATGTGCTTGAAGGTGCCAAAGGGATGTTCCACGATTGAACGGCGATCGCGGGCCTGACTGGAATGGTCCTCGAGGCACTGTCGATTGCATTCCACCGCGGCTTCATGGATCGAGTGCTGGATCTTTCGATCGCCAGCCTCCGCAGACAGTCACTGCTCTCGCAGGCACGACAAAATTTGATTGAATCCGTAGAACGATTTTGCCTACTGAGTTGTGTGAACAATGCGTAAATCTGATAAAAACAAGGGGTGTGTCCGCGCACCTTTCGTCAAATTTTATTCAATCAGGGTAGGTTTCAATCGGTTGCTGAGCGCGTTTTCCAGTGCAGCTTGGATTCGGACACAGTCTGCCTGCTGCTGCGACTTTGAGGCCGGTCGCATCAGTGATGGCTGCAATCGCAGACGGCGCGTCGGCTGCGCGCCGTTTCAATTCATTGTAAAACGGCCGCGCTGCGTCGTCGGACATTCTTGGTCAGACGCAGATAATCAAGCAGCAGACATGCGTTGACGCGCAATTCGCGCATCGTCGGCGCGACCTGTTTTCGGTATGGTCTGATCACTGCGGTCACAATGCGACGAAGTGTGCTGACGTTCTCGAGCTCGTGCCCGGTGCGGATGCGGCATCGGTCCTCGTTCCAATTTTTGGAGTCATTCAGGATGCGATACACGGCTTTGATCGAAAAGTGTCCGCAGTTGTAACCCAGCAAGGTCTGAGCATCGGCCTGATCGGCGCTCAGTGAAGGTGATGCCAACGATGATAAGAAATTGAGTTGCCTTAGTGAATTATTGTGTTCCAATACGACATTGGGAATTCATCTCGGTTCCGGTCAGTTCAAATACAATCACCCGTACGCCTCATCTACAACCCTTTCCACTTCTTTTCTGGTCTGTTCGTCAAATTTCCCAACAGTAGATAAAACATAGGAAATACGTTGTTCTCTTTTTTCTTCTGACGTCAGCTGCTGCTTTGCAGATTCGTATACGCGATTGATAAGTTCATCGTCCGTTAAATTTTCTTTTGATACGTTCATAGATTTTGTCCTTTGAAATATCCACTAACTTCCGCAAGCGTTTCGACTATTTGGTTAAATTTTGAAAAATCAATCTTATTCCAGTTGTGATACTCGTCTTTATTCCCTCTTTTGGGAACTGACCAAACGCATTCGATGCCGTTTATTTGTGTCATTCCGTCAACATATCGCTTGGCGGCATGATTAACTGATCCGTGTTCGTAGGATAAATCGCTAATCCCTTCATAACTCGTCGATTCGTCTGAATAGATCGTTGAACCAGACACAATGTTTTCGTGCATCTTGCCTTGCAACTCAGATTTAGTCGTAGTTTTAACAGGCTTTGCTTTTACTTTCCCATCACGCTCGCGCATTCCGAGAACTGTTCGTCTACCAACTGTTCTGGACCAGCTTCGATTTCTTGCTCTTATGTTTATTTGACTCTTTACCACCGAGGTAGGTTTCATCAACTTTTATTATGCCAACCACGACATGCACCTCGAATTCGTTGGTGCATAAACCAAGTGCTTCTCTGGGTGAATTCAATCTCCTTTGATAATTGCGTGCTACTTTAATTTTCGAAGTTCAAAATCGCATTAATTTACTAAGGCAAGGGAGCCGAATCATGCTCCAACTGCACGGTTGTCGCGTCTACTTAGACGCTGCTCAAACTCCCGGTTCAATGTGAGGCCCAACCGGTTCACGCCGTCTTCGGATAGAGTTATCATCTGGTAGATTGTGCGCCTCATCAAACCGACAAAATAATGCCACAGTCGGTGCGCCACGCTGAAATGATTGAGTTGGTTTTTGAATTGTTTTCAGGATTCGAACAGATGACCGCCATTGTCGCTAGAATTGACAATAGCAAGCATCAGGTGACGAACCGCACAAAGATGAACCGAGGCGATGAATGAAGCAAAACTGCGAGACCTGTTCGGACAAAAACCCAAGCTTCGCTTAGCTGCTTTGAAATAAACTTCACCTTCTCCAACGCCTCTCTCCGAGATACTCTATTGCGGTATCAGCGTCAGGCAAATGACGTATCAGTTCGTAAACACTTATCGCGGCACATGTTCTTTTTCCATAACAAGCTCATCTTAGTTTGAATTCCTTCCAAACTCGTCAAGTCGAGACGGAAAAAGTCCATATTCTGTGAAAACTAGAAACGACCTCGTCTTTGATGACGCTGAGATTTATCGAAACTTTGGAGGCAGGTTTCTCAATGGCATTCTATAGTGAATGGATTAGTCAACCCGACTGATCTGATGTCGCATGGATGAAAGCGCTTTCTTTTCGATTTGACGAACGCGTTCTGCACTGATTCCATGCCTGACGCCTAATTCTTTCAAGGTCGCTTTTTTCTCGCCGCCAAGAAAGCGCCGTTCAATGATGTCGCGACTGCGTTCACTCAGACCGTCAAGCGCACCGCGAATCAGATTGTGCTGATGTTCCTGATCCTGCTGCTTCGCATACAGCCTGGCCGGATCTGACTGTGTATCGGACACATAGTATGAAGCTGGAACATAGCTGTTCCCATCGTCATCGCTCGGCGTCGTGTCTAAAGAAACCGTGGAAGCATTGATTCGGGTTTCCATTTCTCGAACAATGCTCGGCGACACGTCAATGTCACTCGACAAAGCATGAATCTCTTCATTGCTCATCGACTCCAGGCGCTTGCGGTACTGACGCAGATTAAAGAACACTTTCTTCTGTGCTTTGGTGGTCGCAATGCGCACCATCTTCCAGTTTTTCAAGATGTAGTCATACATCTCCGCCTTGATCCAGTGCACCGCATAGGAAACAAGACGAACCCCACGCTCTGGATCATACTTCTTCACGGCTTTCATCAGCCCGACATTGCCTTCCTGAATCAGATCCTGAAAAGGCAGTCCATAGCCGAAGAATCCCCGCGCCACCGACACCACGAATCTCATATGAGAGAGCACCAGCTGCTGTGCCGCCTCCAGATCATTGTCCTGGCGGTAACGAACCGCCAGCTGGTATTCTTCGTCTTTTTCCAGATACGGCAGGGTGTTGACCATGCTGATGTAAGCGCTGAGACTGCCACTGCCGGAAACCGATAACGCAAGTGTGTTTTGAGATGTGTTCATATTTTCTTGAAATTCCCGCTGTTCAGGTTGAATCGCTTGAACGTTGTTTGTGATTTTTCTATCTCGATACTATATAAAGATAACGAGAAATCCGGTAATTTCAAGAGCTGAAAGGAATTTTTTTTGGTGGACAAGGAATAATTTGCCGGTGACGACAGGCTGCACGGAATTTGGTCTTTTTTGCGCAGTGTCAGCCTAATACTCTCACTAGCAGAAAATTAACATGACAGATCACCTGAGCCCAGCCTCGTGAAAAAAAGCCAAAATCCTCGGGTTCAGCGTTCGCCCTGACTTATTGTGAATATTTTGAAACGCCGCGCAGCAGCGTTGCGGATGAATTTGCGACAGAATTTTTTTGCAGAACGAAAATCTGTTCTCTAGACTGCCTCTGTTGAACCAGCAGTCGAATCAGTGTATCTGCATTTTATCGCTTCATTCCGAGCAGCGAACTGGCATATTCGTCCGCACGAAAAACAGCAAGATCCTCAATTTTTTCGCCAACGCCGATAAAGCAGATCGGAATGGAATGCTTCTGCGTCAGCGCCACGGTAATTCCGCCTTTTGCAGTTCCATCCAACTTGGTCACACAAACGCCGCTAAGCGGTGTATGACGGTTGAACTGTTCAACTTGTGACAGAGCATTTTGACCGGTTCCGGCGTCGATCGTGATCAAAGTGACATGTGGCGCCGAATTTTCAATCTTATTCAAGACACGCCGAATTTTTCCGAGCTGTCGCATTAGATCGTCCCGAGTCTGCTGTCGGCCTCCCGTATCAACAATCAGAACTGAAGTCCTATTGGCAACCGCCGAATGATAAGCATCATGTGCAACTGCAGCAGGGTCCGCACCTGCTTTTTGGGAAATTACCGGAAGATCGAGACGTTGTCCCCAAGCCTGCAGCTGTTCAATTGCCGCAGGACGAAATGTATCACAGGCGGCTAACATCACAGATTGTCCGTTTTGTTTGAGATAATGTGCGATTTTCGCACTTGTAGTCGTTTTTCCAACTCCATTGACGCCCACCATGAGAATGACGGTAGGAGTCGGATACCGGGATAGATCAAAATCCCATTCGGCGTTTTTCAGTACGCCTGCTAGTTCCCGATGCAAAATGTGAACAAGTTCCTCCCCCGAAATTGTGGAACGTTTGGCCTGGGTGCGAATCGTTTTTATAAGTTCCTCACTCACTTCAACTCCGATGTCGCTCAAGATCAGTGAATCATGAAGATCTTCAATTTCCTCCTCATTGATTTGAGTTGAAAACAAACTTGAAAGTCGGGATGTGAACGACCTGCGTGTTCTCTCGAGCACGCCAAATATTTTTGACGAACTTCGAGTGCCGTTTTCACCATATTTTTTTCTGTCACTCATGAGAATGGAAAGTACTGGACCTAAGTGTTGATAATTTAAATTATTGTGGTGTGAGGCCAAAAAATCAGCCCAAAGATTTCGTTGAACGACAAATGGAAAATATGTGTGAATTTCAATTCCAAAATTATATTATATGTCTCTAATTCTGTTTCATCCTATGGTAAAATTATAATTAATATAATCAAATTAAAACAGACATTTATATCCTTATAAATAGGGGACATGTATGCACCAGAGACCAACTGATGTTGTGGTTTGGTGCTCCACTTTTTCCACACAGGTAGCTGGTTTGGAGAAGTTGAGGCAACATCGTTAACCGAACCGCTTTGAATGCCCACGCTGCGGACATGATCAAGCCCATATTTTGACTCGTCACTAACCTCATCAACGCACCCAATGCCGACATCATGTCTCTGTGACCGAGAGGCATTATCATTTAATAGACGGGGATGATTGTCTTCTTCTTGAGTGGCCTCATAATGTCGCTTCTCCTCTACCGACAATTTCCATTAGCTTCCCGTAGCTGGTTACCACTTCATACTTAACGTGTTCTGAATCGATCTTGCGGTTGATCTCCGCGAAGAACTTGCGAGCGCATTCGATTTTCGCTTGTTCGACTGCCCGCAACTGCATGCTGGACATGGAGCCTTTAGTTTCGGCGACGAAATATATGTGCTTGACTGAGCCTTCTTTGAAGGAAATGGCCCAGTCTGGATTGTACCCTCCGACGGGAGTTGGAATCCGGAATCCTCTGGGAAGTTTTGCATAAACAACTACCTCAGAACTGGAATCAAGAGCTTTCGCGAAATTTCGTTCACCTTTGGTGTCGGTAATCACATAGTCGTAGATGTGGTTTTTCAACTTCTCGCTGGCCTTGGTAAAATCTTGCTTGATTTGGCCTGCCGTGAAAATTTCATTATCGTAGGTTTCAGAAATACTGTCGTAACTTAACTGTTCAATGATGATTGTTGCCTTCTGCTCGTTAACAAGCCGAGAGCATTCGGCAATAAAATGCTCTGGATTCTGTTCAAATTGCTTGAAAACTGTCGGTTGAACGCTGCTTAAAATTTCGGCAATGGTCTTTCTTGTCAATTGCGTGTAATCGGCAATCCTTCCGAGCAGATCATAGGCAACTATTGAATGGAATGACGATTTGGAAGTTTTGACCGTCGTTTTCGTAGGTGTGAATCCGGTGCCACTTTGGAGTTGGGTATCAGTGATCTGATCCCCCAAAACGCCACTTTGGATGGTGTATTGAAGTGGAGTCACTCGAAGTTCTTTGTTCAGGGTGCAGACGCAGTTTCTGATGAGTTCATCGGAATTGAATTCGACTCGGTAGATTGCCTTTTGATTGATACGATTCCAAAGTGCTTTGAACTCTTTTTTCTCGAAGTGGGTATTCAGCGGATTGTTCTTCGGCTTTCGGTCGTCACCTATATCGGGCAACTGTGACTCATTGAAAACGCTGTCGATCAAATTTAAAACCTGTTCTGCATAAGGGTCCAGCGCGAGAGGAAGTTCCGCCAAAGTTCCGTTGGTTCTCGCTTCATAATAAGCCTCAACAATTCGATCGTCGTCGTCGGTATAGTCATTCTTGAGCAAATACTTGTAAATATGCCTGGCCAAGACTGGATTGACTTTTAATTTCCCATCTTCAGTGTTGATGAATTTACCAGTGAAGTAAGCCTCGTCCGCTTTTCTGGGTCGAGCCGATAGTGAATTGCTGATCTCTTTTTGAAGGTTCCCAACAAAGTCCTTATAGCTCTCGTTGGCAATAACGGTCAGAATGTTTACGTCATGGACAGTAGCCGGGTTGTCCATGCGGTCCCCATGCTGGTTGACACTAATCCGCAAACCCCGACCGACTTCCTGTCGACGCGAGATCTCGTTATCGCTGTATTTGAGCATGCATATAACGAAAACATTTGGATTGTCCCAGCCTTCCCGCAGAGCGGAATGGGAAAAAATAAATCGGACTGGTTCCGAGAACGAGAGCAACCGTTCCTTATCTTTCAGAATCAAATCATAGGCGTCGACATCATCGGATAGTCCGGCAGCCTCTCCGCGCTTCTTGAAACTTGGGTCAGTCAGCTTCTTGGTTCTCTTGTCAATGGAGAAGTACCCATCGTGAGTATGGCTGACTTGAATTCCAGCTAGGAATGTACGATAGATTTCGTTATCATGAACATTATCACTAAGACATTCGATTTTGAGCTGTTCGTACTCTTCTTCAAATATGCAGGTATATTCACCTCGCTTATCGGCTTGATTGTAATCTCGGTATTTCACTACCTTGTCAATGAAAAATAGGGTCAGTACTTTGATGCCCTGAGTAAAGAGCATCCGCTCTTTCTCAAGGTGAGCTTTGATCGCTTCGCGAATCTGAATTCGCCGTATGGTTGTTTCCATGATGTCGCCGGTCGCTTCGCCGGCACTCAGAGTTTTACCATTGGTAAACTCAACTGTGTCCTTGTTGGCATCAATCTGGGCAATGACAAATCCACGATATTGATTTAGCTCATTTGATTCAACGAATAGATTCTTACCTTGTTCCAGTCGTTTAACTATTCGTTTAATCCCTCTGCCAAAGCGTACTTCCATCTCGATTCTCGCAACCGGTGCTTGCTTGGATATTTCTATGGATTCTAAGTACAGATAGGCATTGGTGCCAGCCAAGCCTTTAATTGAAATGCCGCGTACCGCTATTTTTTTCACAAGCTTTTGGTTATAGGCGTCCAAAGCATCGAGACGGTGGATCAAATTATGCTTGGTCCGGTGGGTGGCGGAATAGCGGAGGATCATCAGCGGTTTGAACTTGGCCAGTGCATTTAGAGTTTTTGTACCCTCCATCTTCTGCGGTTCATCCAAAATTAGTATGGGGCGGTTATTGCTAATCACATCAATAGGCTTGCGCGATTGAAAGTTGTCCAACTCTTCATAGATTCGGCGATTATCCTTACCCGTGGCGTTGAACGCTTGAATATTGATGACCATGACGTTAATGCCCGCATCGGAGGAAAAACTTTCCAGATTATGCAATTGCTTTGAGTTGTAGGCAAAAAAGCGGGCCTTCTTGCTATAGCTCTCGGCAAAATGCTCAGCGGTTATCTCCAGCGATTGCAGTACCCCCTCACGGATAGCAATGCTGGGAACAACCGCGATGAACTTGGTCCAACCGTATCGCTTGTTCATTTCGAAGACCGTTTTTATAAAACAGTATGTCTTACCGGTCCCTGTTTCCATCTCTATGTCAAGATTGAGCTTGCATCCGGCACTCGATACGAGACTATTGGACAAGGGAAGGTTCTGCCGTAGCTGCACAGATCGAATATTGGTAAGCAATTGGGAATCAGTCAACTGAATTTGGGCGTTTTTAAAGCCTGTTCGCTCAATATCGGTACACGGCAATGTCAGTCCCTGAGCCAATAGACTTTCATTCATACCGAGGTCGATCCTGTACGCAATGCCCGATGCATTTACCTGCCCCTCAATGCAGTCAACAACCGACTCCACTGCGCTAGACTGATAAGGTTGAATTTTAAACTTCAGTTTAATGGCAAGCCCTCCTTATATTGTCTTCACTTCCGTGCTTGGAGACATTTGTTTGAATATCTGCTCCACGTTAATCTTGATAGCGTCAGTACCGAATCCAGTGTCACGAAACACAACGCGTCGTGGTTTAAAGCGGGCCAGTTCCCTAACTAGATCTTCATTCACGCCCGTATCGAAACAGGCGACAAGATCGTGTGTGGTGTGTCGGGGGGGGGGGGTTGATTAACAAAGAAAACGGCTTTGTCTTGTATAAACTCTTTTCGAATGGGCAGAGATATATCCATACCCCAGTCTAGTAACACTTGGAAGAGTAGATCTTCGGGTTTACGGTTCGGTTTGATATTATTGGTGAAAGTCTTCAGCTTATCTTGTTTTATCGTGTCTGGAGTATAGTAGACATTGGCTAAATTTGATGAATCCACTTTGAAGGTGCGGAAACCATAGTTTTGAAAATTTACTCCACTTAAGAAATTTCTTTTGTAATTCTCGCCTGCTACTCTAATTCGTAGTTTTGACAACTCCGACAGAATATGGGGTTTGTCGTGTTGCTTCAAAAGATCTATTGCATTTTGAATGGTTTTTTTTGTTTTGGCATTAGTTGATTTTGCTAGCGCGGTTGTCAAATTTTCTGGTAACTGCACCAGAATGTAACGTACATTAATGTTTTTTTTAGCTGAAAAACTATAAACAGCTTCAGCCATGGTTCCAGATCCGGCAAAAAAATCCATCACAATGTCATTTTCGTTGACAGTAAAGTTCAGCAAATACTCAATCAAACTTACCGGCTTAGGGTGGCTAAATACATCCGCCCCCATTAACTCACGAAGTTCAGCTGAAGCAATCTCGTTTGTGCCAACTTCACAAGATTTTTTGTCGATAATCGGGTTAGTGTACTTTTCCTTTATGAAATTGGTTGGAGGTTTATATCCTGTACCAACTCTGATGAAACGGATTGAGAGTTTGTCAGATTTAATGACAAAACTTGTGCCATTTTTTATTTCTTCATTTAAAAAAGGCTGAGTCCATTTGAATTCGCCCAGAAGGGCGAAATCTTCAGTTGCATAACCACCTTCGATTTGAAGGTCATGAACGAGTTCCACACGATGATTTTTGCCAGACTTTAACTCTCCATTTTCCAAGAAACTAAAATAAACTTTGTCTTTCGGGAAAACAAGTTTTCTAGTGGGATTTCCTGTATTCAACAGTGGTTGGTCGCCGCCAACTAAAGGTTCACCTCGGTATCTTAATGAGTTCCTACATTTTTCATAACACAAAATGTACTCGTTTGTCTTCCTGGATTTCATAGATAGAGCAGGTGGTGTCGAAGTTTTTACCCATGAAAAAACTTCAATAAAGTTAAACTCTCCAAATACTTCATCCATAAGCATTTTTAAGTTTGAAAGTTCTTCAACACCAATTGAAACAAAAATTGTTCCATCATTTCGTAATAGATTTCTTGCTAATTTTAATCTTGGATACATCATTGACAACCAATCTGAATGAAATCGGCCATTAGCCTCGGTATTTGCAACGAGTCTATTACCGTCCTCACTCAACTGATTTGACTTTTTCAAAAATTCTTTTGTGTTTGTGGAAAAATCATCTTTATAAATGAAATCGTTGCCCGTGTTATACGGTGGGTCAATGTAAATCATCTTGACTTTGGCAAGGTAGCTTTCCTGAATCAGTTTCAAGACTTCTAAGTTATCACCCTCAATAAACAGATTTGTGGTTGTATCGAAATTCACGCTATCTTCCCGACAGGGGCGAAGGGTTTTGGCGATGGGCGCATTGGCGGTGAGCAACGCCTTTCGTTTACCCGGCCAGTTTAGATGGTAGCGTTCCTTAGATTCCTCCACGATGGAGTCGGATAGCTCCTGCCGCAGTTGGTCAAAGTTCACTGCAAGCCTTATTTGGTCGTCTTCGCCTTTGGCTTCGGTTACGCAACCAGGAAACATCTCCCGAATACGAGCGATATTTTCTTGGGTCATGTTTGGGGAGTGCATTTTCATCTTTTCCATCTTGGTCTTCCTTTAGAATTTGACTATCTTTACGCTCGAAGACAGTAAATTAGTCAGATATTCAATTTTATTTTTCACGGCACTCAATCTGCGGTGAACGCGATTTTGCGGTTGAATTCTATCCCTTTCCAGAACCGGACCTCAGAGCATACAAGTTCCCGTTGCTTAATGTCGCTAGCGTGACGTTGCAAAATTAATTGAATTTTAGGCCTCTGAACTTGTTTCAGCCAAAATCTTAGGGAAATTGGTTGGTGAACAACAGTCGCATGAAACAGCTGTTGTGGCAGTTGGAGTTGCCATAAGCGACGATTGGAAGGATAAAGCAAATTCGTAAATTTAACTCATGCAAGCAATGACCGCTGACACCGTGAAATGTTCCCAGCAGGAAAGGTTTGAGATTGCCGATGACGATGTGAATCATCGGTAACCAATGAGCGGCTAGTTGCGGCGGTGTCACCCGGGCCTCCTGCTGACATGACAATGTGCCGACACGACGTTCAAAGCAACAAAGGCGTCGCTGCGAACCACAGCGAATGGCTGAAGACAATGCGTGAACATTTGAACATCTTGAGGGGATCTACCCGCTTGACGACTTCCACCGCCAAGAAACCTGCACCGTTGCCGCGGCCTTCGACTGAGCCCAATCGGCGTTTTACCTTTCCCACTGCATCCGCGCTCGCCAAAGCTTTCCGCAGCTTTCCGCAGCGTTTGCCGTCGATAAACGCATCATCGACTTCAACCGAGGCACTTAGTCGATAGGGATAATCGCGGTCTCCCATGGTCGGTCGTAGTTTGCGCAGCATCTGTTGCGCACTAACCCAACTAATGCCAACCATTTGCATTAAGCGCATGTCAGAAATTCCGCCTTTATCCAAACTTATCAGATAAATGGCTACAAACCATTTAGGCAGTGGCAGTTTCGTGTGCTCGAATACGGTACCGCCGGTCACGGAGGCATGATGTCGATACTGGGTAAATTGATGAATGCAGTAACGGGTTAAAATATGGGCTTGTTCGTGCCCGAGGCACGGGCACTTGAAGCCGTTCGGCCAGCTATGTTGCTTCAACTCTTCCAAACCAGCTTCCTGTGTGGAGAAAATGGAGCACCAATCCACAACGTCAGTTGGTTTCTCCTACATATCTGTCTCCTATTTATGAGAATATAAATATATGTTTTCATATACGTTTATTGATTAAACAATTACTATAGTCTGAATCAAACTTAGAGACATATTATATTATCTTCAAATTTATAATCACGAAAGGCCGACTGAGTTTCAGGAAAATTCGGTTTTCCAAAAATCTCCGACATGTATTGCGATTGGCAGCGATTCAGCTGCATCAAACGATTATTCGTACATGTTTAGCGATTTTTTTTCGCCAAATTTAGAAAACTAGTTTGCCTTGGACTGAGTCTCATGAACAAATACTTTATCGAAAGCAATGCCTGACGCTCACCGAAAAGTAATTCCACCAAATTGTGACGCTCAGGGTTCTCCGCACACAAAGTCAGCAGGTGCAATTCGAAGTTGATCCAGTTTAACAGCGGAAACAGTCATCTGTGCATCCAAATGTCTAGACCTATTCAATAATTCGTCTTAGGCGAATTTCTAATTTGATTCAAATTGCAGGGAAAACTTAGAATCATTGCGGGCAAATGGAAGCGACGGGTGCTTCGATTTGACGCATCACTCGAAATTCGTCCTACGACCAACGCCGCGCGAGAGTGTTTGTTCAACTGGCTGCAGAACGAAATTGTCGGTGCAGACTGCCTCGATCTGTTTGCCGGCAGTGGTGCGATCGGTTTTGAAGCGCTTTCCAGGGGCGCTTCTTCCGTCGTATTTGTGGACAGCAGCCGGGACGTGATTCGATATCTGAGAAAAACTGCAGAATCGCTGAATTCCAGTCAGCACGCGATTTTTCATCGAAGCGCGCTTAGATTCCTGAAAAAAGCCGATCGAAAATTTGATGTCGTTTTTTTGGATCCGCCATATTTTCAAAATCTTGTCATTTCCTCTCTGGAATTGCTGGAATCAAAAGAACACTTGAATCATGGAGCGTTGGTTTACGTCGAAACGGAACGAAATTTTGAATTTCAGCCGCTGCATAAAACCTGGGAACAGCTGCGTCACTACAAGGCGGGCCGGCGGGCATACTTTCTGATTCGACTTAGAAATTCATGAACGCGAAGTCAATGACAGAATGTTATTTGTTGCGAGGGCGGACGCATTAAGTAAGATAATGTACCAGATAAACCGAGAAGCCTGTCAAGTCCTGTTCTATGAAGAAAAATCGCATAACTCGAGCCATTTATCCTGGAAGTTTCGATCCCGTCACAAAAGGGCATTCGGACCTAATTCTTCGGGCCACTCATCTGTTTGATGAACTGACCGTTGCTGTAGCCGATAGCATTGGAAAGAAAACTTTGTTTACTCTGGAAGAACGCGTTCGGCTGATTCAGATTACCACGGCAGGCTTAAGTGGTGTAAGAGTCGTCGGCTTTAAGGGGTTGCTGATTGATTTTGCCAGACAGTGCGATGCCACAATTGTGATTCGAGGACTCAGAGCAGTATCAGATTTCGAGTATGAATTTCAGCTTGCCTGGATGAACAAGCAGTTGGACCGCCAAATCGAAACTCTGTTCTTTGCGCCAAATGAGGATTATGCATTTGTTTCGGCATCACTTGTGAAAGAGATTGCGGAACTCGGTGGAAATGTGTCCCAGTTTGTCGCCCCTGAAGTGAATCGGGCTTTGAAAGAAAAACTGCCTTAAGATTCTTTGCAGCTCCTCTGCGTAGATTCCAGTTTCAGCCCAAAACCGATCGATCCAGAAGCAGTCGATGAGAAAGTCTATTGACTGCCTGATTCCAACAGCGGCTTCATGGCATCAGTCGGGAGAACTAGCGCCAAGCGAATTTTGGCTGGTCAAAATGAGAGACGCGCGTATGTCTTTCGAATATTGCCACTTCCCGAAACTGATAGATGAATGCTGCGGTGGGCGCATAAACGCGATGGCCGATCGTCTTTATCGGGATGGACAATACCGGTTCATTGCCGTCTGCGGATTTTTCAAGGTGCGGAATGTTTGGCGCTCGTAGGTCGCTCAGTGGAATTCGAAAGACCATTGCCACTTCGTTTGGGTCCGGATTCAGCCGTTTACGGACGCCTGCCCAAACGACAACTGGAGTAATCTGAAATCCTGAACGCGTTTCATAATCGTCCAGCAGGCCGATGACGTCCGTGCCGGAAACTCTGATACCAATTTCTTCCTCCAGCTCTCTCAGTGACGCTTCAACCGCTGATTCATGGGATTCAATTCGGCCGCCGGGCAGCGCATATTGACCACCATGCCTTTTGAGGTGTTTGGGTCTGCGCATCAGCAGGAAGCTCGCCTCTGATTCGCAATTTCCATTCAGAATTGCGAAAACGACCGCAGCGCGCATCAAATTTGAATTGTTGATCTGAGTTCGACAAAAATTTGATAAACGTTCAGTAAAGAGTTTTCTTGATGAATCATTCAGCGAATATTCGCTATGAGAATGCTTGCGTGAGCTTGAACTCATTGTTGGAACTGAGGCTGATTAGCAACTTTTAGCGTAAAGAGAATTCAATATACTTTGATACTGAATGCATCGGTAAAGATTTGTCGCGTAAAACTCTAAAAAATATTAATTGAAAGTAACTAGTGGTAAATATTCGGCCAACCCTTATCGAATAGAAAAAATATTTGCTTCAGCTATGGACACCACGACACAAATAGTGTATATAAATCGTGCATGTCAAATGAGCTCAACCCACTAAGCCCACCTGCGGAGTTTTCGGATTCGAGAAAAGGTGCATCGACGCCTTTTTCCAAACAATTCGTAAGGCTGTCGAAGCAGGAGCATATTCAGTTGAAGTATGATGTGAACCGTTGGCGGGGCCTTGCTCAACAATGGAAAGACAAATGTTACCATTTGGAGCAATCCCAGCAGGAGCATGAAACCCGAAAGTATTTGAAGCTGCTGGAGAAGCATCGCCGGCAGAGTGAGGAATTGGAGCGAACAAAGGCGCGGGTATTGCAGTTGGAGAAACAAGTCTATGGTCGTAAAACTGAGAAAAAGCCGGTCAAAAAAAGCGAGGCTTTGGAACCTGCGTCGGCGGCGCCGAAGAAAAAGCGCGGCGCACAGCGCGGCAGCAAGGGTCATGGACGCACGCCTCGAGAGAAATTGGCGCGTGAAGTTGAAACCTTGGATGTTGCGCCTGAAGATCAGGTGTGCGATTTCTGTGGCGCGGCCTATGCGCCGATGTCGAACACCGACAACTCGGAGATTCTGGAATATTTTACGAAGGCGTATTTTCGCGAGATCCGGCGGAAAAAATATGCAAAGACCTGCAACTGCCGTCAAACTCCGGCCGTGGTGACAGCCAAGCCGGCGCCGCGGGTCATTGCCAAGGGACTGCTGGGGGTGTCGGTGTGGGTTGAGATTTTGCTGAGCAAGTATTCGTACAGTCGTTCGACCTGCAATCTGCTGCGCCAGATGCGTGATCAGGGCCTGGCGATCTCACAAGGTACGGTGACTGACGGTTTGAAGAAGATGGTGCCGTTGTTCGAGCCGCTGTTGGATCAGTTGATGCAGCGGCAGATGGAAGATTCGGTATTTCACTGTGACGAGACCGGCTGGAAGGTCTATGAGAAGATGGAGGGGAAAATCGGCAATCGGTGGTATCTGTGGGTGTTTGAGAGCGCTTCATCGGTGATCTACCGCATTGAGCCGACGCGCAGCGGTGATGTTCCGATCAAGCACTTCAGTTCACTGTCTGAGAAGCTCAAGGAAGTGTTTGTCATTTGTGACCGTTACAGTGGTTACAAACGATTGGCGAAGGTCAATGCGGCGATCATACTGGCCTTTTGCTGGGTTCATATGCGGCGGGATTATCTCGAAGCTGCGGTGCAATACCCGCAACTGGAGCGGTGGATGTTCGAGTGGCGGGAGCGCATTGGCGAGATCTATCACCTCAATGCGCGTCGTCTGGAGCATTTCGATGAGTCGAGGCCGTTGGCTCAGCAAAGCGAATCATTCATGCGCCAACAGCAGCGGCTTGAGCGCTCGGTCGAGCAGATGGAGCGGACTTTGAAGTATGAATTGTCGGCAGAACAGATGCATCCGGCCCAACTCAAGGTGCTGAGCAGTCTGCAGAATCACTGGTCGGGGCTGATGGTGTTTTTAAAACATCCCCAGGTTGCGCTTGATAATAACTCTGGGGAACGCAAGATGCGCAACCCAGCGATGCTGCGCAAGAACTGCCGCGGCTCGGGCAGTCACTGGAGCGCTTCGCTGGCAGCACAGATGTTCTCAATCATTCAGAGCGTGCTTTTGTGGGATCTCAATCCCCAGCGATGGCTGTATGAATATCTCAGCGCCTGCGCCGCCAATGGCGGACAGGCGCCTGAGGATCTTGAGGCTTTCATTCCCTGGCGGATGAGCGAGGCTCGACGGGCTGAGATGTCGCAGCCACCGGCTGCAGTCAGCCAGCGCAGTTCTCTGATCTCAAAGTGCGCGGCAGCGGTATCAACGCAACGCGGCTGTCTTTCAACCGTCTCACAGCCGCCATGACTCGATATTGCGGACGCGACTTCAGTTGCAAGGAGCTGGAGCGCATTCGCAAACTGATTGCCGCCCATCCTGACAGTTCCAGAACCCGGCTGTCGCAGCAGGTCTGTGAGCTGCTGGATTGGAAAAAGCCCGATGGAGGACTCAAACAGATGTCGTGCCGGGTGGCGATGCTGCGCATGCATCGAAATCAGCTGATTGTGTTGCCGCCGCCTCGTCGCCAACCTACCAGGGCGGTCATCCGCTTCACCGACAGCACTGCGCCGCAGACACCGATCCGTGCGCCGCTGCATGAGTTGTCAACACCCCAGCTGCGGCGGGTGTCAACCCCCGCTGATTCACGTCTTTGGAACGAATACATTGAACGCTATCATTATCTTGGATACAAACCCCTGCCCGGCGCTCAGCAGCGTTATTTCGCTGCCATAGACCGCCAGATTGTCGCCGCCTTCGGCTTCGGTGCCGCAGCCTGGAAAACCGCACCCCGGGATGACTTCATCGGCTGGAATCGGGAGCGCAGAGAAGCCAATCTGGCGCTGATCGTGAACAATGCAAGATTCCTCATTCTGCCCTGGATCAACTGCCCCAATCTTGCCTCGCATCTGCTTGCAAGGCTCGCCCGGGAACTGCCGCAGCAGTGGTACGATCGTTACCGGATTCGACCGGTGCTACTTGAGACTTTCGTTGAACAGCGCTTTTTGGGCACATGCTACCGGGCTGCGAACTGGATCAATGTCGGTCAAACGAAAGGACTCGGCAAATGCGCTGCCTCCGCCAAGCCAACATTGCCGACCAAGGATATCTGGCTGTACCCGCTGTGCCGGGACTTCAGGAAAATTCTCAACAGTTGATTCCTCTCGGCCTATGGGCTTGGCCGAATATTTACAACTAGTGTCTGCCAGAAAACTTATAACATATTGATAATAATAATTAATCATGTTAATCGATTAAGTGAAGATTTTGCTGGTTTGTGGCGTTTGGCAGCGAAATTCGCCTTTGAACCTGTAAATCCGCTAAAACCGAAGAATCATCGTTTGAAAATATCGAACGATTGTTAATTATTATCAATGTGATGTAGAGTTTTCGGATGAACATTAACTACTCACTTCCTCTAATTGAATCTTGAGCGGCTGATCATTGCCGTTGACAATCCAAACGGGTAGAGGCATCGTGACGTGATTGTATTGGTTTGCAACAGATCATTTTACTCGCCCCTTAACATAAATTGGTCGATAGTCTATGGTGTGGGTATCGTTGAAGACACTCACCAATTTTAGATGGGCAACGCATATTTGGGATCCAAAGCCACGGTTGGGCTGTGTCAGGCCATCATCTCGCGGATGCCACCTCACAGCGTTTACATCGAATCACATCTCGGCGGCAGCGCCATCATGAATCGCAAGCCGGCGGCATGGCGCAGCATCGGCATTGATATTGATGCGCCCGCCATCACTCAGTTCAGCTGCGAGTATGCGGTCGAGTTGGACTTGGTATCCTTTGTCAAGTCAAAATTAGCTTCTCCATTGAGTTTGCCGGCGACCTCAAATTGTTTCAGGCAACGGTGGTGGTTTCAGGCCGTTCAGGCTCATACAAAGTGTTGTTCTGCAGCATCGTGCAAGTCACTTTGAGCAAGCGGTCGCCGACGCAGCGTAAAGCCTGTCCGTGAGTTTTGCCGCGGGCTTTGAGACTGTCGTATTTCCGTTTGCATTTCGCATCGTGCCGGCGGGCGACGCGAGTCCAGTGATACAGTGCATTTTGCATCAGGCTGTTGATGGCTCGTCGCTGGCAGGCAACCGTCTTTTTGCCCGAACGACGAGTCACCGGAGCGCCGCCGCTGAGCGTTCCGAAGGCTTGATAATCTCGCTGTTCAATGGCTTCTGGCTCTTCCGACACCAGCACCGAGAATACATTTCTGCCGATCCTTGGGACCGAAAGTAAAATTTACTCGTCGCTGGTCGAGTCTGAGTTGGTTTTGAGCAGCGCTTGGCACCAGCGTTCAATCATCTCATCCATTTGGCGCTCGAGGTCCTTGATCTGTGACCGCGGCAACTGCAATTGCGGTGCCAGGACTGCGGTCTCAATGGCTTCTGGAGGTGCCATCGGAGCGATGCCTGGAAACAGCTGCTGGCGCAGAATCGGCAGCAGAGAATCGGCATCGAAACGACGGATGCGATGTTCTTTGAGCAGTTTCTGCAGCTCACTGCGGGTCATCTTCTGGGCTTGATATGGAGTCGGAGCCTGTTCCAGAAAACTTGAAAACCAGCTCTGATCTACGTCTTGTACAGTCTCCAACAGGGCTGGTAAACAGGCTTCTGACAATTCATTCAACCGATTGGATAATATAACTTTTTGTCGAATCAATCTGCCTCTGCATTGCACCAGGCTGCGCATTGTGCGCTGCTCCTTGGTAAGCGCGGGCACCTCCCGAAAGGCGTGCTGATCGGTTCGGCCAGGTGCTGGCAATTGCGTTGTGCGACTGCTTGACCGTCGTGGTCAAGGACACAGAACTGATGGAACTTTGGTCCCCAGTCAATGCCGACAAAATAAGTGGAAGTATCTGACATCGTGCGACTCCATTGTAAATTCAGTTATGCTCCTGATCTGGATGGGGCATCCTCGCCGTGACACCGGACCTGTACAGGCGTTTAAAAACACAGACTTCATATGAGTGTTTTCGACGAATTCCCCATCCAGGCGCGGCTCAGGTGTTCAAGAACACAGTACATGGCTGGGCTGCTCTGCATGGAGCCCCCAATCTGAGTGAACATCCCTGCGGTGGATCAACTCCCCAATTCGAAGGAATCAGGGAGTATTAAATGGTACAGGTGCATGGCTGCTGTCATCGCTGCCTTTCGAGGTTTGCCTTCGACGACACTGAACTGGTGTATGCTGACCCGCCGTATCTGAAATCCAGCCGCAAGGCGCCGGGACGATATCGTTACCGGTATGACTACGAAGAACAGGACCATGTGCAGCTGCTGGAAATTTTAAGGCGGCTGCCGTGTCAGGCAATGATTTCCAGGTATTGCAGTTCACTGTAAGACGAGCTGCTCGACAACTGGCAGAGCATCTTGGTGCAGGTGATGAATCAGGCCGGGGCAGTAACTGAGAAAGTGGGGTTCAATTTCGAACCGGACCGAATTCACTGGTGCCGTTATGCGGGTCGCAACTTCACCGACAGCCAGCGCATCAAGCGCAGCGACCTGGTTTCGGCGCTATCGAGAAATGCCCCATGGCGAGCGTCTTGCGGTGCTGTCGGCGATCATGGCATTGGCGGCTGAACAGCCCATGGCAACGGTCAGCCGCAAATCGAAAAAAAATAATAGCTGAGCAGCGGGCGCAGTTCGCTGATGCCGTTTGACAAAACCGCAAAGCCTCGAACTGGCATCATGAGCAAAGGACCAAAGCCTGAACGCGGCGATTACGCGAGGGTGTGCCGCGACGTTCAAAAGCAGACTTCGCCGCTCGGCGAATGCTGCGGCTGTGGCGAGGACCTGTTCGAGATGCCGCTCGAAAAGCGCAAGCGACGGGTGCTGGTTGATGTCGAGTTCGCGACCAAGGAAATTCGCATCGACGCCGAGATCAAGTGCTGTCCGAGGAGCAATAAGATCAACCGCGGCACCTTTCCCGAAACCATGTCCGGACCGTTGCAGTACGGTGCTGGCATCGTCGCCTTCGCCACTGATCTGATGATTTCTCAGATGGCGCCACTAAAACTCACCGCGCAGATTGACATCTTCTTTTGAAGATTGTATTATTTTTGATTGCGTCAGTGATTTGCATCTGCACTTTTTTCGCTGGTGCTGCATTTAACAGCCGCTGACATCTTTGACGCATCCACACCTCTGAGGGAATGATGCTCTTTCATCAGCACCTGCCTGAAGTAGGTTTTGGCGTCTGAGAACTACGTCGCATCACAGCTGCCTTTGGTGAAAAGCAACGCTCACGACGGCAGTGTGAGAGATGCGCAGCGTAATGTTCAACCATCCAACCACTCCATCAATGGAACAATGCCCCATGCCATCGGACCCCGATCAATACTTGCCCAAGACTAAAATTACGCATGATGGAATTTTCAAAGAGTTCTTCAAGCAGCCCCAATTCTGCAAAGAACTGTTTTCGGTGCTGATGAGCAGGCACGAATACCGTCAATTTGACTGGAGCACGCTGAAGCTTGAACCCAGCGAACAGACCAATGTTCTGGGGCAGCAGCGAATGCCGGACTTGGTGACTACGGTCAGATTGAACGAGCGCTCAGAAAGGCTGAAGCTGGTGTGCCTTTTGGATCACAAAAGCGATGCCCGTGCAGAAGCGCTGCGACAGCTCCTCGAATATGCCGGGATCGTGATCCGACAGCAAAAAATCCCCGTGATGCCGATCGTGATCTATAACGGCGAGAGCAGACAATGGCGCGGGCCGACGCGGTTACATCAAGCGCTGCCGGGGATGGACGGTGAGTTGGGGCGGATGTTTGGAAACCACATTCCAGATTATGAACTGCGAATTGTCAATCTTCGCGAGGAGGCGACACAGCAGCGAAGCGCAGGCTTGAGCATTGAACCGGTGCTGTATTCGATGGGCCGAATTTGGAACGCCAGCGAAAAAGAGCTGGAGCATCTTTTTCGCCTGAGCGCTGCGATGTCGGCGGATGATCGAAAACAGATGATCCCGAAAATGAGCGAGTATTTTTATCGCTACAATGAATCAATTACAATAGAGACAATCATGGAACTTGAAAAGCGAATCGTAAGCAACGAGAACAATCGTATCATGCAATACAACATATATAGTTGGGATGTAGCACGCCAGGAAGGCATTGAAGAAGGTCGTCAGGAAGGTCGTCAGGAAGGCATCAAAGAAGCGCGGGAACGACATGCTCGTAAATTACTTGCAAAGGGAATGTGCATCAAAGACATAAGTGATGTTACCGAATTGACTCCAAAGCAGGTTGGGCGGCTTCGAAACAACGCGGACTGAACTCGAAACTCGGAGTATCGCTGTCATGGACAGGAGATGGCGAATTGATGATGCTTTCAGCGGTGGTGAACGGGGGCAGGTTCGGTTGTGAGTGATTCCCGGCTAACTTTCGCCATCGACTATTCGACCTCTACCGGATACTCGCAGCGAAACTGACGAATGGCGCACGCGTCAATATCAATGCTGATGCTGCGCACCACTGCCGGCTTGCACTTCATGATGGTGCTGCCGCCGAGTTGCGATTCGATGTAAACGCTGTGAGGCAGCATCCGCGCGATGGTGGTCTGACACGGCCCGGCCGTGGCGTTGAATCTGAAATATGCGTTGCTCATCTAGAATTGGTATATGTCTTCAATGATGCCCATACCACAGACTATCGGACCTGTAAAGTTAAAGGACGAGTAAAATATTCTGTTGCAAACCGATACAATCAGGTCAAAATGCCTCTACCCGTTTGTATTGTCAAGGGCAATGATCAGCCGCTCTAGATTCAATCAGAGGGGTGATTAGTTACAATTGAAACATGTTTCAAGCGACGAAACCTTCGTAGCTCGAAGCTCTTCCGGAATCAACCATTTCAACATAACTCACGTCTCATGTATAGGATTGAATCTGAAGATTATTCAATTGTTGAACGGCCTTTTTATTCTCCGCAAGGATCTGAAGTGGAGCTGTTTGAAAGCGCTCATGCGTGTGGCATACCGGTGCTTTTGAAAGGACCGACAGGTTGCGGCAAAACCCGATTCATGGAGTTTATGGCTTGGAAGAAAAAGCTGCCTTTGGTCACGGTCGCCTGCCATGATGATCTCACGGCTTCGGACCTGGTCGGTCGCTACCTGATCATTGGAGGCGAAACGCGCTGGGTAGACGGTCCGCTTGCGCGTGCCGTTCGTGTAGGTGGAATCTGTTATCTCGACGAAATTGTTGAAGCGCGAAAGGATACGACGGTAGTCATACACCCATTGGCTGACAACCGGCGGGTTTTGCCGATCGAAAAAACGGGTGAGCTGCTCCATGCCTCACCGAACTTCAATCTGACGATTTCCTACAATCCCGGCTACCAGAGCGTGCTGAAAGACCTGAAACAGAGCACCCGTCAAAGATTTCTTTCTCTGGAATTCGATTACCCACAGCCGGATTTGGAGCGATTCATCATTGTTCATGAATCCGGTGTGGACGAACAGACTGCGGTTTTATTGGTGCGTTTTGCTAAGATGACGCGCAATCTTAAGGGCAGCGGCCTGGAGGAAGGTGCCAGCACGCGACTGCTGATTCATGCTGCCAAACTGATTGTGCGCGGCATTGAGCCCTTGGAAGCCTGCAATGCAACGATCGTTCAGACGCTTACGGACGATCCTGATATTTTGACGGCCGTTCACGAAATGGCATCCACTGTTTTTTGACGGTCCGGATGCTGTCGCTGTTCCACAGTAGAAAACCGTCATGACTTCTCCGTATTCGGCGCCTGAGATTGAGGAAAAGCTGGCAGATCTTCTAGGGGCTGTTCTTTCGTCTCGGCGTACCGCCAGCGAACCCGCAGTTCAGCTGTCAGGCTTGAATCGCACCAGCCAGGATTTTGCGCTGCATTGGGCAGATGTAATTGCAAAGTCCAATTCCGAAATGGCATTTCAATTTGTGAGTTTTGCCGCGAAGGCGTTCGCGCTGATGGACGTAAAGAGCATTGAATTGTGGATCATCGAAGCGATGGACATCTACGACCGGCAGGGCCTGTATCCGGGCAGCGCCTGTTTTCGGGAAGTTGAGAAATTTGCCGACCAGCTGATACAGACCCAGAATTCAGTTGAGTTTGAGGAAATTGCAGGCGTACTGACTAAATATGCGCGAGGCGTCTCAGGTCGACATCTCGAATTTTGCGTGGACAGCGAAGCCTGCACCGACACAGAAGTGATTTATCTGCCCAAATTAGTCACAGAGTTTGATTCAAAGCCCATGAATTTTCAGCTGTATAAGGCAACCAGCGCTTTTCTGCTTGCGCAGACTCGATATGGCACATTTCGGGTGAATTCGAAGACCGGAATTCCAATAATTTGCAGTGAGATCCAAAAATTTCAAGACCAGGCCAGAGCTCTGCGCCTATTTGAGGCAGTAGAAGAAGTTCGGCTGCTGGCAAGGATTGAGTCTGATTACCCTGGACTTGGACGGCAGTTGAATGAACTGAGATCTCGGTCTGATTCAAAAAGCCCTTTACGCCGCTTTGAATTTCTGCTGGATTTGGTCCGAGACGCAAATTCGACGGTGCAGCAGTCACTTCACGTCGTACGTACGCTTTATTTAAAGAATGTAGACGTGCAAAACCCATTCTGTTATCAGGGCATCGTTGACTTGGAAAAAGTTCGGCTGATTACCAAACAGCGAGTCGAAAGAGAAAGAGATAAATTCAGATCTGAGCTTGCCACACTTTCTGAAGCTGCATTTTCTGAAGAAGAAGTTGATGTACATGGAGATGAACAGGAAGAACGAAGAGAAATCAGTCTGAATGAAGGATTTGAGCGCGAAGAAAACAATGATTGGGAAATGACGGTCATGATCGACGGAAAACCGGTTTCGCTCTCCGAGGAAATGGTTCAGACCGCGCAAAGCATCATTCAGGATTTTGGCGAAATTCCGCAAGACTATCTGGTTCCAGCAGGAGAAGGTCAATATCGGTCCGACAACTCGGCTCAAGAGAAAGACTCGGATCGATCGCGATCAAAAAATTCCGAAGTGTTTTATTATGATGAATGGGATTATCGACGCTGTCATTATCGGAAGAATTGGTGTGCGCTGAAAGAGCTGGACATGCATCCATCCTACGAACCGAAAGTAGAACAAATTTTGAAGAAGCACTCCCATCTGGTCCGTGACATCCGTAAAACATTCGAGTTGCTGCGGGGTGACAACAAAACCCTTCGGCGGCAGAAAAATGGTGACGATATCGATATTGATGCTTTTGTTCAGAGTTACGCTGACGTTCAGAAAGGACATGAAATGACAGATCGTATTTTCATCCAGTCGAGGAAGATTGAACGGGACCTTGCGGTTGTCTTCATGGTGGATGTAAGCGGTTCTACCAAAGGATGGATCAACGAGGCGGAACGCGAGAGTTTGGTTTTGCTCTGCGAAGCGCTGCAGACCTTGGGCGACAGCTACGCGATTTATGGATTTTCTGGGATGACCCGAAAGCGTTGTGAAGTCTATCGCATTAAAACGTTTGACGAACACTATGGCAGCACGGTGAAAGCAAGAATCGCGGGCATGAGACCTCAGGACTATACTCGCATGGGCGTGGTCATCCGCCATCTCAGCCAAAAACTAATGTCAGTCGATGCAAAAACGCGTGTGCTGATTACGATTTCTGATGGCAAACCGGATGATTACGACGGCTATCGGGGCGAATACGGCATTGAAGACACCCGCCAGGCGCTGATGGAAGTCAAGCACGCTGGAATTCATCCATTTTGCATTACGATCGACTCCCGAGCTCACGATTATCTGCCCCATATGTATGGACATGTGAACTACACTGTCGTAAGTGATGTAGGCAAACTTCCGTTTCGAGTATCCGAAATCTACCGAAGGCTGACAACTTGACAGGGTTCTAGGGATTGATTTCTGTTCAGCTGGATTCAATATTCAAATAAAATAAGTAATCTCATATTGAGCAGCTGATCCATTGTGATTTTATTGTTGCGCGAGCAGCATGGGATCAATTGCTCCTTGATGCCGAGGTGGCGAAATTGGTAGACGCGCTAGCTTCAGGTGCTAGTGGGGGTTAACTCCGTGGAGGTTCAAGTCCTCTCCTCGGCACCAATTCTTTCGATCGCGTGCCGCGGTAATGTTCGAGAGTCGCAGCGAAGCAGCAGAATGCGATTTAGAATGTCGGTGTAGAACACCATGATTCGGGGCGTACGCTCTCATAGTATGAGCAACCGCAATTTACTTTTCTATGAAATCGATCTGGAGGATCAACTGCGTGCTCGGCGGCGGCAGGTTAACGATGCTGTAAATAACATTCCCGAGCAACAGTTTCGAATCTCCAACGATCAAGAGATCGTTGAACACATTGTGGTTCGCCTCACGGTGTCGCCGCTTGTGCTTCAGGAAGGTGCAATGACCATGAATCAAACCGAAACACAGGTGGATGTTTCAGGCGATGCGAGGCGGATGTTTCTTCCGTAGCATGAAGGCCCCTCCTACATTCAAGGTACGCGCGTTGACGTAAATCTCCCTTTCACAGGCGAAGAGTGGATTTTCAAATATCGTACCAATCCGTGGTCTCTTGATTATCCATGCGCAAAGGTAAAAGGGAGATATCTTCGGATCTCCACCTCGCTTCCTCATGATGACAAACCGGAAAGATTCAAAGAAATCTACAGTAGGAAGATACAGCTAATCCAAGAATACGTTAATAGTTCGTACGCCCAAGTGGAGGGATACAACCGAAGTCTTCCTCAGTTGGTCCAGCAGGCGATCAATAACCGCCGTGAGCGGCTCAGCAAGCATGCGGATATTGCAGCGTTGCTCGAGATTCCTCTCGCTAAGAAGGCGGGTGCACCATCAATCACGCCCGTGAAAGTTGAGATTCGTTGTCCGCCGCCGCTGCCAGTTCCGCCCGAGACAGGACTCACGCCTGAACCGGGGCTAACTGATGAAATCTACGAGCACATACTGCGACTAATTCGGCATCAGGGACGAACATACGAAACAACGCCTTCTACCTATTCCGTGCACAACGAGGAGGACTTGCGGAACATAATCCTGGCACAGCTGAATGGACATATTCACGTTAAAGGTATCGCGGTTGGAGAAGCGTTCCGAAGACGCGGCAAGACGGACATTTGTATTGAACAGGACGATAGAGCTGCCTTCGTCGGAGAGTGCAAGGTATGGACTGGTCCTTCTAGTCTGACTGGTGCGTTGGATCAGCTCTTGGGCTACCTAACATGGCGAGATAGCAAGGCTTCGCTGATTGTCTTCAATTTGAACAACAGGAAATTCTCCAAAATACTGGAGGCGGTACCTGAAACGATTAGGGATCACCGCCTATTTGTACGCAACCTGCCGCTCGAAGAAACGGGTGAGTGGCGGGTTCAGATGCGTAGCCAAGAAGATGAAGGACGGCGCGTGATTGTTCATGTTTTTGTCTTCAATCTCTTCCATGACTCGGGTCCTTGTGCCAGAGAACCGTGAGTCGCAAGTTCGTAAGTGCGAAGCGGCGCTGGCGGGCTTGGACTTGCCTTTCCTCGCTAAATTCAAGGAAATAGAGAAACAAATTGGCGGCATTTTGTTTCGTGCGTCTTGGCAACAATGCACCTCGATTGTCGCACTCCATATGAGAGTGTGAATTAATTGGATTCATGGCAATTGCCCGTACGCTTGCTTTTCAAGTACGGGGCACTCTAAGAGTGTAAGCCTGCGGTGATCCTCAGCTGAGGAAACAACCGCCACAAAGTGTTGCCCCTGAAGTGGGTGACACCTGAAGCGGTCCCACATGGGTTCGCTGGTTTTTCATGTGTTGCGAAAGAAAAACTCCGCTGCAACAGGCGGTCGTCAGCGGCGTAAGTCGTATTAACCCTTCCGGGGAGACGAGACCAGAGAAGTGGTGAAGCACCTTTGGAGCTGACCTGACCACAGTAGGTCAATTTGAACACTGCCATTGAAACGATCGGCACAGCGCAGATGCTCAAAGACGCGGGGATCACGCCCGAACATGCTGAAGCCATTGCGAACGTGGTTGTCATCCGGCGCAGCGATTTGACAACGAAAACTGATATCGCCTTTCTCAAATCGAATATCGACTCACTCCGGAATTTGTTAGAGAACAAGATCAACAACCTTCGCTGGACGATGGTTGTAGTCGGTGGAATTATCGTCGCTCTAGTTAAATTCCTGCCCTAATACTGGTTGCTGATTCACGTTCTGGCCGTTAGATGGACGGAATCCGAAGCAGAACCGCGGTTCTGATGATCAAAAAATCGCCATGACAGGCGTTTCTTCGCGGCGCAAGCCGCAAAAAGACATATTTCCATGCAAGTTCTTGGAAAGATGACCCGACAATGTTGTTGTGAGCTACAGAAATTCACGCTGAGAGAAGCGGGTGTGGTGAGCGGTACTGCCATTTACCTGCCTGAAGGCAGGTAAGGGCTTTCGCCAGCAACCATGGCCTAACAGCATGGAGAGAGGCAGCCGCTAGGCGAGGATACGCGTATCATTGCAACGTACAAGGGACTCGTCGAGTCAACCCTAAGACGCAAAAAGGGGTCACCATCCAGGTCGAAACAATTCCGCGCAGTCATCGCACTGCGTGCGGCAATGGATGATTTGCAGTACAGCTGAGCTCCCAGTGAGGTGCAAACAGGAGAGCGGCAGGGACGACGAGCGTTTTTCGTCTGCCGAATTCAATGTTCAACCGTCAAGATCGGAGGATGATTGGCACGCCCGGAGGGATTCGAACCCCCGACACCCAGGTTCGAAGCCTGGTACTCTATCCACTGAGCTACGGGCGCGTACTATGAATTACATTTTCTTTTTCTTCCGCTCGGCCAGCAAGCAGACAAAGTCCATCATTATACTTGCCCCTGCGAGTGAAGTAATTTCACCGACGTCGTAAATTGGCGCGACTTCGACAAGGTCCATTCCGACAAAATCAATGTCCGTCAGTCCTCTGATGATCGTCTGAGCCTGCCAGCAGGACAGGCCGCCACTGACGGGAGTTCCGGTTCCTGGAGCAAAAGCAGGGTCTAAACAGTCAATATCGAACGAAAGATACGCTTTTTTGTTGCCGACAATGCGAAGTGTTTCTTCGATAACGGCATCTACTCCCATTTTATGAACATAATCCGCGTCGAAAATGTTAAATCCATGCGTTTCTGAATTCCAGGTTCTAAGTCCGATCTGAACCGACCGGCTGGCATCAACCAATCCCAGACGCACGGCGTGAAAAAACATGGTGCCGTGGTCTATTCGCTCTTCGTCTTCCCGCCAGGTGTCTGAGTGCGCATCAAAATGCACTAAGGATACCGCGCCGTACTTTTCGTGAACGGCCTTCAGAATTGGATATGCAATGAAATGGTCGCCGCCCATCGTCAAAATTTTCGCATCAGCGGACATCAGATGGCGGGCATGCTCTTCGATGACGGAAGGAATTTTGTCCGGGTAGCCGTGATCCAGTTCACAGTCGCCATAGTCAGTCGCACTCAGAATGGTAAACGGGTCAAAATTCCAGGGCCAGGTGGAACCCGGCCAAGAAAGCTGCGCTGACGCGCCTCTCATGCCACGCGGTCCGAATCGAGTGCCGGGTCGATTGGTTACCGCAAGATCATACGGCACGCCACTGATGATCAGGTCTGATTTGGTTACGTCTTTTGAATATGGCCTTCGATATAAACTCAGACTCCCCGCGTAGGTGGGTTCATACCCAATCCAATTTTGGTTTTTGCCGATGAATGCAGCGTCAATCGTCATGCTTTTCACTTCAAAGTTTTTTTCTTATGGTTTCATTGACGACTTTCGGATTCGCCTTGCCTTGGGAAAGTCGGATCACCTGTCCCACAAAATAACCCAAAAGTCTCATATTCCCTGCGCGCAGCTTCTCCAGTTCCTTTGGATTTTCCCGGAAAGCCTGCTCGACTAGATTTTCGATTTCGCCGCTGCCGCTGATCTGCGTCAATCCTCTTTCTCTGATGATGCCGTCTACCGTCGAATCGGGATTTTCCCATAGACATTCAAGCAGCTCTTTACCGGCTCGCCCGGAAATCACTCCTTTTTCTATTCTCGAAATCAGCAGACCGATCTGGTCTGCGCTGACTCTGGAATCCTCGATGTCCAGATTATGTCTGTTCAGATGACCATTCAGCTCGACATTGATCCAGTTCGCTACCATTTTTGGATTTTTCGGCGCCTGCCTGCATGCTGCCTCAAAATAATCTGCCATCGCTTTCGATTGCGTCAATTGAGCTGCAAGCGACTCTGTGAGCCGATATTCAGACATAAATCGCTTTTTGCGCGGTTCTGGAAGTTCGGGGAGCTCTTTTCTTACCTCATTGACAAATTTTTCATCAAGCACGAGCGGCGGCAGGTCAGGGTCAGGAAAGTAACGATAATCTTGAGCGTCTTCTTTGCTGCGCATGGGCCTGGACAGATTCCGACTGGGGTCGTACTGGCGCGTTTCCTGAACAATTGATCCACCATCTTCCAAAACTGCAACTTGCCGCTCGACCTCGGAATTGATTCCTTTTTCTACGAAACGGAAGGAGTTGATATTTTTCAATTCAGTGCGCGTTCCCAGTATTTCGCTGCCCATCGGGCGAACGGATACGTTGGCATCACAGCGAAACGAGCCTTCCTGCATGTTGCCGTCGCAAATTTCGAGATAAGTGACCAGACTATGCAGTCTTCGCAGGTAATCCGCTGCCTGGGCGGCTGAACGAATGTCAGGTTCTGAAACGATCTCCAGCAGCGGTGTGCCAGCTCGGTTCAGGTCGATGCCGGTCATGCCGTGAAATTCTTCGTGCAGAGATTTGCCCGCATCTTCTTCCAAGTGGGCGCGGGTGATTCCGACTCGCTGTCGAACGTCTTCGACCTGAGTGTGAATCTGCCCGCCGACTACGACCGGCAGCTCGTACTGACTGATTTGGTATCCTTTCGGCAGATCCGGATAAAAATAATTTTTGCGGGCAAAGATCGATCGATGACTGATTTCAGCATTCACCGCCAGTCCGAATTTCACCGCCATGCGAACGGCTTCAAGGTTGCATACGGGTAGAATGCCCGGCAGCGCCACGTCGATCAGGCACGCCTGGACGTTCGGACCTGCGCCGTACTGAGTGGAAGCGCCGGAAAAAATCTTGCTTTTGGTTGCAAGCTGAATGTGCACCTCCAAGCCAATTACTGTTTCCCATCGAGTCATGACGCAATGCCTGGAGTCAGCAGATGGTAATCTGTGTTGGTTTGATACCTGTGTGCCGTTTGAAGCAGGAGCGCTTCCTGCAGATACGGCGCTACGACATGAAGCCCGACCGGCAGACCCGCATCGTCCAGCCCCGCTGGTATTGATATCCCTGGCAGTCCTGCGAGATTCACAGCTGCGGTATAAATATCGTTCAGATACATCAGTACGGGATCGTTCACCTTTGATCCGATTTCAAAGGCAGTCGTCGGGCTGCTGGGTCCCATGATCACGTCACACTGCCCAAAAGCCTGCTTGAAATCGTCTGAAATCAGTCGTCTTACTTTCAGCGCTTTCAGATAAAACGCATCGTAGTAGCCATGAGACAGAACATAGGTGCCAATCATGATTCTTCTGCGAACTTCAGCGCCAAATCCTTCGGTTCTCGTGGTTTTGTACATATCTTGAAGATCGGCATGGCTGTCGCTTCGATAGCCATACCTTACGCCGTCAAATCGAGATAGATTGGAGGACGCCTCAGCGGGTGCGATGACGTAGTAGCATGGAATTGCAGCCGAACTGTTTGGCAGGCTGACGTCAATCAAGCGGGCGCCGAGTGATTCGAATTCTGACAGCGCGCGCATGATGATGTCGGAGACAGACGGATCCAATCCGGTGGTGAAGTATTCTTTTGGCACTCCAATTTTCAGCCGGTCAGACGAATTTTCCAAGTTTTCTACGCACCTGGGAGAAGGAATGTTCAGCGAAGTTGAATCTTTTGGGTCGTAGCCGCACATTGCGTCCATGACCATTGCAGCGTCTTTCGCACTTCTGGAAATAATACCCGCCTGGTCCAATGATGATGCAAATGCCACCATGCCGTACCTGGAAGCGCGTCCGTAACTGGGCTTGATTCCGGTTACGCCACAGAATGCTGCAGGCTGTCGAATGGAACCGCCGGTATCCGTTGCGGTCGCAGCAGGTGCGAGACCGGCGGCAACCGCAGCGGCCGACCCGCCGGAACTGCCGCCTGGGACTTTGGACAGATCCCAAGGATTGTGAACGGGATCATAAAACGAATGTTCGCTGGAAGATCCCATCGCGAATTCGTCCATGTTGGTTTTTCCCAGCATGATCATCTGAGCATTCTTCAATTTTTCGACGATCGTGGCATCGTAAGGAGCAATGAAGTTTCGCAGCATTTTCGAACCGCAGCTGGTCAAAATCCCTTCGGTACAGAAAATGTCCTTGTGCGCAAGTGGAATTCCAGCAAGTGGCCCCAGTGTCGATTTATGTCTGCTGCAATCGACTTTTTCGGCAGCTTTCAGCGCATTTTCTTCATCCAATGTGATAAAGGCATTGAGTTCGCGGCGCTGCTCTATGCGCTGAAAATACTCTTGACACAATTCAACGCTTGAAATTTCTTTACGGCGCAGCAGCTCGCTTATTTGCCAAATTTGAGAGTAACCGGAAAGCATGGGGCAGATCGAATGGAATGAGTCGGCGTCGTTGTTCAAAAATACGGTTTTAAGATTGGCTGATCATTGAATTGAAACTTGCACTGACTGAATGATTAAAAGATAAAGAGCATTCGTCCAGCAATCTATAATTCAAAGTTACAGAGGAAACTGTAGATCGGTTGACGAACGTTGGCGAAATTTGCTGAATGAAGTGAAGATTGAAAGAAAAACCGTTTAATTTCAAAGTAAAAATTTGTTTCTCTCAGTCGAGTACTTTGGGTACTAGATATAATCCGTTTTCAGTGTCAGGTGCGATCTTTTGCAGGATGGATCTTTGATCTGGTTCAGTCACCTGATCTGTGCGCAGTCGCAGTTGAATATCCTGTGGATGCGTCATGGGTTCTGTGCTGGAAGTGTCAATTCCCTGCATTTGATGAATCAGCGCGAGAATTTTTGTCATTTCTTGTTTAAACGGCTCAATTGCATCCTGCTCAATTTTCAATTGAGCAAGAGACGCTATGGTTCGAATATCGTTTTCAGAAACGCTCATGTTTCGCGGAGTGCTTTAGGAATTAGGCAATTATAGTCATTTCTTCGGAATGACAAAGACTGTACCAGTCAAACTGAATAACTATACTGAATAGGAATCTTCTTAAACATTTATCTTGCTCGAGTGTAACTGAATCGTGTCATTCTTAAATCGCATGTCCCAGGATTTAGCGATAGATCTGGGTACTGCCAATACCCTGATATACGACCGCAGAAAAGGAAAAATCATCCTGAACGAACCATCGGTCGTGGCGGTCTATGTGCCGGATTACCATGATCAGCAGCGCTATAAAAATCTTTCGGAATCAATTCTGGCTGTGGGTGCCGATGCCAAGCAGATGCTGGGTCGAACACCTGCAAACATCAAGGCAATCCGACCGCTGAAAGATGGCGTCATCGCAGACTTCACGGTGACCGAGATCATGCTCAAGCATTTCATCGGGAAAGTTCAGCCTAGAAGATTGTTCATGCGGCCCCGAACCGTGATCAGTGTTCCATGTGAATCAACTCAGGTCGAACGGCGAGCCATTCGAGAATCGTGTCTGAGTGCGGGGGCAAGAGAGGTGTACCTCATGGAAGAACCCATGGCGGTTGCGATCGGCATGAATCTGCCGGTAGCGGACCCGGTGGGCACGATGGTGGTCGATATCGGTGGAGGCACCACTGAAATTGGAGTGATTTCGCTGGGAGGCCTGGTTTGGTCAAGCACTCTGCGCTGTGCTGGAGATCTGTTTGACCAAAAAATCTGTGACTACGTGGAACAAGCCTACAGCATGCAGATCGGACTTCCAACCTCAGAAAAAATCAAGCATCTGATTGGCACTGCGTGGAAAGATTCCGACGACATTCAGATGGAAATTCGCGGTCGGGACTATCGGGGCGCATCGCGGCGGTATACGCTTCGAAGCAGTGAAATTTATGATGTGCTGAAAGATTCGCTGGGTGAGATCATCAACGGCGTTCGTCAGGCGCTGGAAAAATCTCCGCCCGAGCTCTCGGTCGACATATTGGAACGAGGGATACTGCTGGCGGGAGGTGGCGCTTTATTGCGCGATATCGACAAACGATTCAACGAAGAGCTCAAAATTCCTACAATAATCGCAGAAGATCCGCTGACATGTGTCGCAAGAGGCTGTGGTCGAGCTCTGGAAGTGACTGAACTGCTCAACAAAGTTGTTTCAAGACACTGAGTCAATGCTGATTTTTCGATTCTCATCCGTGCAGCAAAAAGCAATGTTCCGAAAATGAAAGTGCGATTGTTCATGTTGCTGTCGGTTTCCATGCTGTTGATCGCATTGGATACTCATACGTCGACACTGCGGGTGTTTCGTGAAGTTCTGTTTCTGCCTGTCAAGTCCCTGGTCGAAATCGCGCAGTTGCCTGCTGCGTTGTCTGATCATTTTCAAATTCAGTTCGAACACAGAGAACTGCTGCAGGAACGAAACCGCGCACTCAAGGAAGAAAACAGAATATTGCGATCTCAGCTCAACGATCTTCAACTGCAGGAACAGCGGAGCAAATGGCTGTCAGAACTGCTGGGAGTCCGAGAAACACTCGATTATGCCGTACTGCCGGCGAAACCGTCGGCGATTCAACTGCAGCCGCTGTCGCAGAAAATTGTAATCGACCGAGGCAAAAACGACGACATTTTTGTCGGACAGCCCGTTGTTGATCACAAAGGTATAATTGGGCAGGTTACCAGTACGACAAGGACCGAAAGCGCGGTTACACTCGTCACCGACCCAAACCATTCGATTCCCGTCCGCGTTCAACGCAATGGCGTTCTTGCGATCGCTCATGGTTCTGGGTATGTTAAACGGATGCGGGTGACCGGTCTGCGATTCAACGCCGACATTCAGGAGGGCGACATTTTAGTGGCTTCAGGACTGGCGGAACGGTTTCCTCCGGGTTACCCGGTCGCTGAGGTGACGAGTGTCGTACGCAATCAGAACACCGCTTTTGCTGAAATTACTGCTGCGCCGTTAGCTGCATTCGATTCTGAGTTCGAAGTCTTGATCGTTCGTACTCAGATTCCAGGTGAAGGTGAAGAATCAAAATTGACAATGCATGATTCTGGAGAGCAATAAACACTCATCTGCCAGAGAAGTTACTGTAATCATTGGAACTATCTCGGTCGCGATGGTTTTGTCGATTGTGGAGTTGCCGCAATCGATGGTTGGTTTTCGCCCTGACTTCGTTGCTCTGATTCTTATCTTCTGGTGTTATCATCGACCTAAGATTGTGGGATTGACCACCGCCTTTGTGGTTGGCCTGCTTACCGACGTTATGTTTTTCGGGATCTTGGGTCAGCACGCGTTTGCAAAGATCATGATTGCTTATTTCGCAGTCAGAATGTCGAAAATGGAGCAGAGAAGTCCGCAGGACGTGTATGTCGTTTCCGTCTGCGTTCTAGGCCTGCTGCTGCTGAACACCGCTGTTCTGCGGTTGGTGAATGTGATTTCGCTCGGTCATGGCGGCACCGATTCCTTATGGATTGGAGCGTTTGTTGGAACTGCGCTGTGGTTTTCCTTTGCTTATTTTTTGAATCATAGAGAAAGAACGAAGTATGATTTTATTTGATGGCTGGATGGCGAGTCGGATTCCAGTCCGCCGGCTGAGAAAAAGTCAGTTTCGACTTGTGTTGACGGTTGCTGCGGTAACGCTTCTGATGCTCGTTCTGTTCGCTCGAATTTTTTACCTTCAGGTCATCTCCTACTCTGACTTCGCTGCTTTATCTGCGAATAATCGCATGGAAATCGTTCCACTTGCTCCTGTACGAGGCCAAATTTTCGATCGATACGGAATAATGCTGGCCGAGAACAAGGTCGTGACCCAACTTGGAATCGTGCCTTCTCACGTTGAGGATCTGTCGGTACTGCTAAGCGAAATCAGCGACGTAATTCCCGTTAGCGACGAGGAGGAAAAGGATTTTCTCCGCGCTGTGAAGCGAGGAAGTCCTTTTGATATGCATATTCTGAAGGAAAACTTGAGTGCCAGGCAGACCGCGCGGATTGCTGTTGACCGATACCGGCTTCCCGGAGTGAATTTGAAATCGGAAGTTTTTCGAGCGTATGCGCATGGAGAAATGTTTGCCCATGTCGTTGGCATGGTCAGTCGCATTGACAGGAATGATCTAGAAATAGTGAATCCAGCACGCTATCGAGGTCTTCAGCATATTGGGAAATACGGCGTAGAAAAATCCAATGAGAATGTTCTTGTCGGCTGGCCGGGATTCGAACAGGTCGAGACCAATGCGCACGGCCAGAAAATCAGAAGACTGTCTCGAGAGCTGCCGACAGCTGGACGAGATGTCTACCTGTCGGTCGATTTTGATTTGCAGAAACACGCGTTCGAAGCAATGGGTGATAGAAATGGTGCGATTGTTGCATTGGAACCAAAATCCGGGCAGATTCTTGCAATGGTCAGCAAACCAGGTTTTGACCCGAATGACTTTGGCATAGACTCGACTTCAGAAAAACGAATGCGTTGGCTGAATTCAGAAGAAAGTCCCTTGATCAATCGCGTTGTTCAGGGACAGTATCCGCCGGGGTCGACCATCAAGCCATTTCTTGGCATTGCAGCTGAAGAGATGGGAATGTCCGACATGAAAATTCATTGCAATGGGGAATTTCAGCTGCCCGGCAGCGATCACAAGTTTCGGTGCTGGAAAAAAAAGGGGCATGGGCTGGTCAGTCTGGGTGAGGCGATCGCTCAGTCGTGTGACGTTTACTTTTACAGGTTAGCTCAGATACTCGGCATTGACGAAATCTACTATTATTTGTCCAAGTTTGGATTTGGAACCTTTACCGGCGTTGACCTTGACGATGAGCTGACGGGCATTCTTCCATCCAAGGAATGGAAGCGCTATCAGCGCAATGAACCTTGGTATCTGGCAGATACGATCCTTATGGGAATCGGTCAGGGAACAACGACCGTGACCGCATTGCAGCTTGCTCATGCGCTGTCCATTGTCGCCAACAAGGGACTGAAAGTCACTCCGCAAATCATTTCCAAAATCGTAGATGCAGGAAATAGCGAGGAGCTGACGGTTCAGCCCCAGCTCGACAGTGTGCTTGATTTCGAGACCAAGAATTTCGAAAGCGCCATCAATCACATGGAAAGCGTCGTACACGGTCCGCGCGGTACCGCTCGATCTGCGAACAATGGATTGAAATACAGGATGGCAGGTAAAACGGGTACCGTCCAATTGATTCAAAGAGCTCAGAATGAAGACTGGGATGCTGAGAAAGTTCCGGCGAAGCTGCAGCCTCATGGTATTTTCATCGCTTTTGCTCCAGCGGACGATCCTCAGATTCTGGTTTCGGCAATTGTTGAAAATGGAGGTTCAGGTTCTGCTGTAGCACCCCTTGTGCGATCTTTGATGGATCACTATCTAGTCGACCAGCCACGCAAAACGACCGGAGATCAGTTTGCTCTTTTTCCAAGATAGCAAGACGCCGCGAGTCATTGCGATCGCATCTCGAATCGATCTGTCTCTGATTCTGACCATCCTCGTTCTGGCGGCAATAGGTTTGGCCGTGCAGTTCAGTACGAGTGGACAGGATTCCGCACAAATCTGGCAGCATGCTTCCCGAATCACGCTTGCGGTCATTCTCATGATTGCTATCGCAAACATTCCAATCACCCGATTGGAAAAATATACGCCTCACGTTTATGCTCTCGGCTTAATTTTATTGATGTTGGTTGCGCTTTTTGGAGTGGGACGCGGTGGAGCGCAGCGCTGGCTGGATTTAAAAATCATCAGTATTCAGCCATCTGAACTCATGAAACTAATGGTGCCGATGATGGTAGCATGGGTTTTGACAAAGTCCCGGCTGCCAAGAAGCAACCACGCCTTACAATTGGTCATTGCTGGATTTTTGGTATTGTTTCCAGCCGTTCTTGTATTTTCTCAACCGGATTTAGGTACGGCGCTGCTGATTGTTTCGGTTGGAATTTACGCCATCTATCTGGGTGGAATCGCATGGCGTCTGTTGGGGTCTGCAGCTGCGATTGGGTTGCTGGCGATCCCCATCATTTGGCCGTTTCTGCATGAGTATCAGCGGCTTCGCGTCACAACTCTGTTTGATCCGTGGCAGGACCCGATGGGCGTAGGCTACCACAGCATACAGTCCATGATTGCCATAGGTTCGGGTGGAACAATCGGTAAAGGCTGGTTGAATGGCAGTCAGTCTCAGTTGGAATTTATCCCTGAACGAAGCACTGATTTTGTTTTTTCGGTGTTTGCAGAAGAATTTGGATTCGTTGGAGTCTTGATTTTGATGCTATTGTTTCTGTTTTTGATCGTGCGCTGCATTTCGGTCGCATTCCAATTGAGCAACAGTTATGCGCGAATCGTTGTGGGCAGTATTGCGATCATGATATTCATTCACGTTTTTGTCAATATTGGCATGGTTTCAGGAATTTTGCCAGTGGTTGGAATTCCATTGCCCATGATCAGTTATGGTGGAACTTCGATTGTCACCATTCTTGCCGGCATTGGAATCGTTATGGGAGTCAGACATGAAAAAGAATAGATTTTTCCACTTTCACTACCTGGTCTTGGTCTTGTGTTTCAGCGTTTTTACAACATTCGGTGATGCTCAAGCGGTTGACTTCAATGAATTTCCGGAAGTTAACGATTTGATCGACGAAATTGTTGACGTACACGGTCTCAGTCGAAATCGAGTGACTGCAATTGTGACGGATGCGAATTATCAGGACAGCATCATTAGAGCGATAACCCGGCCGGCGGAAAAGATGCCCTGGTATCGCTATCGCCCCATATTCATTTCCAAATCCAGCATCGACCGCGGCGTTAAGTTTTGGAATCGACATGAGGACATCTTAAAAAGAGCTGAAGATGAATATGGCGTGGATGCTTCGATAATCGTAGCGATAATTGGCATTGAAACTCGTTATGGCACCTATATGGGAAAGCATCGAATCATTGACAGTCTGCTGACTTTAACGCTGGGTTATCCCCGCCGCAGTGAATTTTTCAAGAAAGAATTCATCGAATTTTTGAAGCTGAGCGAAGAAGAAAAACTGGACCCGTTTACTGCCAAGGGATCTTATGCCGGTGCGATGGGAATACCTCAGTTCATTTCAAGCAGTTATCGACATTATGCGGTGGACTTCAATGCAAATGGACAAAAAGATCTATTGACTGAAGTCGACGATGCGATTGGAAGCGTGGCCAATTATCTGAAAGTCCATGGTTGGCAGTACAAAGCGCCAATCTACGATGAACTGAAGGCGCCTGATCTCGCAGCTCTTGATCGGCTGAAAACCAAATCGCTGAAACCGGACCGCACCTATGAGGAATTGAACGATTCAGGAATTTCGCTGGTTACTTTGCAAGCTCCTACCGAAAACGAAAAACTCGGTGTTGTCAAGCTGGAATCCAATTTAGATACATTCGTTTATAACGCCGGATTTGAGAATTTTTACGTCATCACGAAATACAATCGAAGCTCCCTGTATGCGACGGCAGTTGCAGAACTTGCTGCTCTCATCACCGCTTCCCGTATAGGAGGTTAACACTTTGCGTAAATTCGCATTACTATTTATTCTGGCGATTGCTTTAGGTTTAGGCGGCTGCTCAGATGGTTGGCGGGCGAAGACCAGCTATAGTCCGGTTGTGCCGAAGTATGAGTCCTTAAGCAGGACTGGAAACTCCCCCTATCATGAAATGGGCAAAGTGTATGTGCCTCTTTCCAGCGCGGTGGGCTTTGAGCAGCGCGGCATCGCTTCCTGGTATGGAAGAAAATTTCATGGAAAGCGCACTTCCAATGGTGAAGTTTATGACATGTACCAGATGACGGCTGCTCACAAGATCTTGCCTTTGCCAACCTACGTATCTGTGACCAACGTCAGCAATAAAAAGTCCATTATCGTCCGCGTCAACGATCGCGGACCCTTTGTAGAAGGCCGCATCATTGATTTGTCGTATGCAGCTGCGTCTCAGTTGGACTTGGTCGGCCCTGGTACGGGTGAAGTGGAAGTCAAAGCGATCACACCAAAAGGGGGGCCGTCTGCCAAGAAGGATGAGCGGGAAGTATTCATACAGGTTGGAGCATTTTCAAAAAAAGGCAATGCGCTGAGATTGAAACAAAAAATGAAAGCATACGGTTTCGGTGATGTTGACGTCCATAAAAAGCGAAGGTCCGGTTCTTCGATTTACCTAGTGCGCGTCGGACCTGTGAACGTCGATAAAGACTTTGACCGGCTGTTCGACAGAATCGCAAGTCAAATTGACGGGAAGCCTGTCATTGTGTCGAAGTAGACGCACTCATCCGAAAAAACAGTCAGCGGAACCTTGAGGCTGAATTGGCTTTGGAACGGAGGGTTGTCGTTCGCCGGTTGGGATTGGTTCCATATCAGGATACGCAGCAGGCCATGAAGCGGTTTACGGCACGGCGCGAACCTGATTCAGATGATGAATTCTGGCTGCTTCAGCATCACCCGGTTTATACCCAAGGTTATTCCTGTTCTCAGGTTCCTTTTCATCCAACTGCCATTCCAGTCATAAAATCCGACCGCGGCGGTCAGATCACTTACCATGGACCCGGCCAAATCATCGTATATCTGCTGCTTGATCTCAAGCGCCGAAATCAGGGAGTTCGACACTTCGTTCGCAGAATTGAAGCTGCAATTATCGCAGTTCTTGCTCGTTGTGGAGTTGACGGCAAGACAAGACCGGATGCACCAGGAGTCTATGTTCAGGGCAGCAAAATTGCGTCACTTGGTCTTCGAATTCACCGCGGCTGCAGTTATCACGGCCTGAGTCTGAACGCGGATATGGATCTATCTCCGTTTGAGAACATCGAAGTGTGTGGAATTCAAGGATTAAATGCTGTCAGTCTGCGCGCACTCGGAGTAAAGCACGGCAGCGATAGAATTGAAGATTACTGCATCCAAGAGTTGAGTCGGAAACTGGGATGTGAGCCGATTGCAGGGATGAGCAGCGAATCATTTTAATATAGGCAGAGTTCGATGCGGTTCCAGCGCATTTTAAATGAAGGGTTTACTGAAAGTCTGTTTCCGTAGTCGCCGCGAGCGTACTTTGGTTGGTTGTCCGGCGATTAAAGCATTGTTAATGCTTTACATCCGTTACTTTCGCAGCCCCGAGAGCGCTGGACATTCGGCACGGCACTGCGGCTTCGTAGATCAAAACATCCACTTTTAGAAGACAGATCAGAAAAACCAAAAAAATTTAAGCGAATCGGCCGGCTCCGAAAGAAGTATCCTAGAGTCGCCTCACTTTCCCAAGTTAAGGTCGAAGCCAGTGACGACGGGCTCAATACGACGGCAGCCAGGTTTCGTCGCAAATCAAATCATGAACCAGCCGCTGAACGCGCAGGAAGTTATCTTCTGCGCTGTCGCATTGAGGACTGGCATCGAATTTTGAAAGTCGGCTGCAAGGCGGAGTTTCTGATGCATCACACCGGTGAGCGCATTGAACGAGTGGTCACCATCAACTCCGTGGCTGCCTGGCGGCTGGCAGCGATGACGCTGCTGGGTCGGGAAACCCCGGAATTGTCGATGAAAGTGCTGTTCAGAGAAACTGAAATCGGGGTGCTCAAGGATTCCGCACTGAAATATCGCTTGTCCGTACCGGACAATCTCGGCACCGGTGTGGTGATGACGGCCATGCTCGCCGGTTATTTGAATCGTAAAAATGATCCACCGCCCGGATACAAGAAGATATGGGAAGGCTACATCCAACTTGTGGCGATGTCTGAGGCTTATGAATTGATGCTGAACATGCTCACCCAAAAAGAAGGCTGTTTACGCCAAAATTCAAGTTCGGACTGAAATGGTGAGTCGGTCACGTACGCACGCGCCGAATGCCCAAGGCATTCATCTTTGCTGGGATGCGATTCCAACGCTCATGCGCTCTTGAATTCGCATCACGACCACACTGAAGGAAATTGACGGCAGGCATATCATCAATCGTCAGGATTCACGCCCGTCGGCCGAGGTGATGGAAATTGCTAAAGCGTTGGACATGAGATTGCAGCTGCATCGTCACTGAATTCGTTTTCCGCGCTAAAGCGAACCTGACGAAAATCACGCGGCTGTAGGGACACATGGCCGAAGCTGTCCCTATTATTATTAACATATTCAATCACTAAAATTAATTGAAAATGACCAGGTGACGAACCAAAATCCAGTCAATGACGTCCACAATCGACTTATCGCGCAAGGCAGATCAAGGTGAAATCAGCTGCTGGACCAGCTGTCGAGCCTTGAAGTGGATCGAATTTCCATGGAAGCATGTTCGACTTCCGACGAGTGGCGTCGAAAGCTGCAGGAACAGGGTCATGCGGTGGTGCTGGATCCACCGTATAAAGCAAAGCCCTATGTACAAGGTCAAGAAACGACAGGAATGATGCGCTTGCCATTACCGAGGCGGCGCAGCGGCTGTGTCTGCAAATGGTGCCGGTCAATAGGTTGGCACAGCAGCAAGGCCAGTCCCAAACGGTCATCAGCATGTTGAAAAAAATGTTGTGCAGGGGGTTTGAGGCATCGTATTCGGCAGCCGATTCGCGGTATTGAACCAAGTGTATCATCAATGGTGCTCTTGGCCTGAATTCAACTGTGGCGCTGCGTTTGAAAATAGGGAATCTGGAAGTATCGCCTGCTCCAGGCAGATGGAAACGAGGGGTCGTTGGACGTCACTCAGCTGCATGTCAAGTTTGCATGCGCGAAATGGTGCAAAGTGGTAGTTTCACCGTGGCTGGTGATGTCTTTTACGGTACGGCTGAATCTTGAAAACAATGTGCGCAAGCCAGAGCGGTAGCATCGTGTGAAGCTGCTGTTCGTGCGCAGTTTGGATGACCATGATCGGAGCCGCAGCAAGAAGAGCCGGGCTCTGTTTCTGACCGCTGATCTTCAGTCAGGCGCCGAACGAATGCTGCGGACTTGGAATCGTTTGTCAAGTCAGAAGGAGCTTCTCCATAGAGTTTGCCGGCGACATCAAATTGTTTCAGGCGATGGTGACGGTCTCAGGTGGTTTCGCCTCGTTCATCGCTTCCATACGCCTTTATGCGATCCGCATCTGCTGTTCAGCTATGCCGCTTTAAGCAGCCGGATATAAGTCGTCCCTGAAGTGCGCGGACAGACCAAAGAACAGCTGGACATGTACCGATTCGCCCGCCGCCTGTAAAACTGCTTCCTGCCCTTGGTGCGCCATTCGATACGCGCCGGCAGAACCATAACCGACCACAGCCTTGGCTTTGTGATGCAAACCATTGACAGCGAAGTCGAACAATTTTTGGAGTTGTCACTTCAATTGCATTTCTTTCTGTCTCAGAACTGATGACGATCCAGCTGTTCTGTCAGGCTGAATTCAGTGATTTTGAATCTGGAATCTTGAGCAGAAAAATTTGAAATGTCAGCTGGTTTTGGCAGAAACTCGAGAATCCGTTTGAATCAACTGGCATTCAATTCAATTAAAATATTTTTAACGACGCGTTATTATTCAAATCGAGACGAATTTCATTTTACTTCAAGCATTCTACGTGCGGTGCTTGGCAATTTAACGGACACCGGAACCGGCAAAAACAATGGTACAAAGTAGGAAAATCGAAAAGGCAATGATCAGACTAATGAAGTGGTCAGAAAAGCCCCAATGGGCAGATTTACTGGATATGGTCTTCGAGAGTCACCTCAGTTATCCCGCCAAATTATTCGGTATTCCCGAAGACGACATTTGTGATTATCTCGACAGCCCATCCAGTGATTTGCTGGTCTATGCAATTTTTGAAGATTTCTTTGCGAGTTCGTTCGGTGAGCGCGGTGAATTGAATGTAATTGACGACTACCTCAAGCGACGCGGTAAGCGTGAGCCAGCTTTGGTTCGAAATTACTTGAAAGCTCTCCGTGATTCAACGGTCTCCTTGTACGAAATCATTGATCTCAATCCTGGGAAGAGCGTGAAGCTGCGAGATCTGCTTCAGGGCGATAGGACATTGACCGTGCAGGAGAAGATGGTTTCGGAATATGCAGCGATTTGGGATTGCTTGGCAGCGCGGGTCGTCGCGGTGCGCGGGAAGAATTATTTTACGGTTTCCATAATGCAATTCACTCGCTTTATGGCAGAGGAAACTATGACAGCGGTGGAGGGCTTGATAAGAACCCATAAACGGCAACAGCTCAAACGTCTGCGAAAGCGGCGCAGGAAATCATCAGCGAAATTGCATGTCTCCCGGGAAGAGGCGCTTAAGACCCTGCCTGCTGCACAGATGTTCACGTGTGCATGGCTGTATGACAAAATTTTAGCGTCCCAAGTCACTCTACCGGATTTACGCAACATAGATGACGAGTCGATTCTACTTTCCGATGTGCGGTTCCCGATTGTGGGCGACCGAGCCGATGTGATTGCAGCGCTCGATAAAGTCGCGGAATTTGAAAGGGAAGACAATGAAAGTGCATGGTATTGGCTGGAGTCGGAGGATCCGGACTCCGAAGCGGATTCTGAGTTCGATCAACTTTCGCTCGGTGAATTAGAGATCGGTTACGCTGAGCTCCGTTCGAATGCGCTGGTGCTGAGCACTAGTTCAGCGGAACGGGCTGAATTGGGGCAGGCGCTTCTAGCCGCCGAGCTTGGAGATCTCGTGGGACGTCCGCTAATTTCGTACCAGGACCCGTTTGAAATTCTGGAAGAATCAGCAGAGCAAGAAAGCCAGCCTACATTTGAGGAGAATTTAGAGACAGACTACTCTGCATTTGATGATTATTACCTCAAAGCACTTGATGATCCTATTGCTCTTTTGGATCACAAGACGCCGAGAGAGGCGGTCGCAACGGAAAAAGGCCGATGGCAGGTGAATGAATGGCTTAATCGGATGCAGAGATTGGAGAATTTGCGCGCTGAGCTGGCAAACTATGAACCTTATGACTTGACTTGGATTTGGCGTGAATTGAAAATCGATTTGCCTCGATTCAGATAGTCCCATAGTTTCTTGACGCAGACACTCTCTGAATGTTCCATAAGGACCGTGAAAACAGCAACAGCTCCTGATGCTTCATCCGAGCATATTTGCGGATAATTTCCATAAAATTAACTTCTCTGATGCAATTCTGAGCGATATGCAATGCATAGTTGTGGTTTAATGGCGATTGATATAAATTCTAAATTTCAAATGTTGATGTCTTAAATGTCAAACCAATCACCAACTTCTGAAACGGTTCCTGCCCTTGAAGTCGAAAATATTTTTAAGAATTTCGGTGCGATCGAGGTGCTGAAAGGAATTTCCGTAACAGCAAAAGAGCACGACGTAATTTCGATTCTAGGCAGCAGCGGTTCTGGGAAAAGCACGTTCCTGCGATGTATTAACCTTCTGGAAATCCCAACATCGGGCTCGGTTCGAGTCAAAGGCGAACTGATCGAAATGAAAAAGCTGCGAAATGGAGAGAACGCTCCTGCCAACCGCAAACAGGTTGATCGAATCCGATCCAAGCTCGCTATGGTTTTCCAGCAGTTCAACCTGTGGTCGCACATGACGGTTATTCAGAATGTCTGCGAAGCTCCAGTCCATGTTTTGAAAGTTCCCAAGAAAGAAGCAAAGGAACATGCGCAGTCGGTGCTGGAACGAGTTGGTTTATATGATCGTAAAGATTACTATCCCGCTCACCTTTCCGGTGGGCAGCAGCAGAGGGCGGCGATTGCAAGGGCATTGGCAATGAATCCGGATTTGATGCTGTTTGATGAACCTACATCCGCACTGGATCCGGAATTGGTGGGTGAAGTGTTGCGGGTCATGCGCAGTCTCGCAGAAGATGGAACGACAATGCTTGTCGTTACCCATGAAATGGGTTTCGCAAGGGAGGTGTCCAACCGCGTAATGTTTCTGCATCAAGGTAGAGTTGAAGAAGACGGACTGCCAAGCGAGGTGTTCGACCATCCAAAATCGGCGAGATTCAAAGAGTTTTTATCTGGAAGTTTAAAGTAAGATATTTTTATGAAAATTGATCTTTTGAGGTATTGAGATTATGAAGAAGTTCACATCGATTATTTTTGCTCTGACTCTGATGATGTTTGGAGTCGGCGCGTTCGGTGCAGATTGGTCAAAAATAAGAATCGGCGTCGAGGGCGCCTATCCTCCGTTTAGTTCCGTTACGGCAAGTGGCGAACTTGAGGGATTTGATATTGACATTGCCAATGCTCTGTGTGATGAAATGGGCGCGGAATGCGAACTGGTTCAGCAGGATTGGGACGGAATCATTCCTGCTTTGTTAGCAAGAAAGTATGATGCAATTATCGCTTCAATGTCTATCACCGAAGAAAGAAAGAAAAAGGTTGCGTTTACTGACAAGTACTACAGTACTCCGGCAAAATTTGCACAGCCGAAAGGCGCAGGCAACGAGATCACAATGGAAGGCCTGAAGGGCAAAACTGTTGGTGTGCAGCGAGCAACGATACACGACAACTTTGTCTCGGGTGAATTTGGGGATGCTGTCGACATCCGGCGATATGGAACTCAGGACGAAGCTTACCTTGACGCGCTCTCCGGTCGGCTGGACCTGCTGCTGGCGGATTCAGTTGCGATGGATGAAGGTTTTCTCAGTACTGAAGATGGAGCTGGTTGGGAATTTGTAGGTCCGAATTTTTCAAATCCTGAATATTTCGGGCCAGGTGCGGGAATCGCCGTGCGGAAGAACAGTGACGAGCTTGTGGAAATGTTCAATACCGCGATCGCCACGATCCTTGCCAACGGCAAATATAAAGAGATAAACGATCGGTACTTTAAATTCAATGTATACGGTGAGTAACAATCATTCACTCCAGCTACCTGATTCAAAGCGAACTCGGCTATTTTGAAATTCTGTCGAAATAGCCGGTTTTATTGCGATTAAGAATTTAACGTGCACGAGTTTCTTGTAGAAAGTTTAAGCGGCGTTCTCAGCGGTTACCTGTATCCGTTCATTTTGGAAGGAATGCTGCTGACAATTGAGTTGGCGGTTCTTTCCCTGTTTTTTGCTTTGGCGTTGGGATTGCTGTCTGCCACAGCCAAACTTTCTTCGAATCGAATCGCGAAATTCGTTGCCGAAGCATATACGACGCTGATTCGCGGTGTTCCAGACATCGTATTGATGTTTATTCTTTTCTTTGGTGGACAGATTGCCGTGAACTCAATCGCGGACAAGTTGGGACTGGGGTATATCGAAGTAAGTGAATTCACCGCGGGTGTCGTGACCATCGGATTTATCTTCGGCGCATACATGGCTGAAACATTTCGAGGCGCAATACTCGCAGTTCCGCGAGGTGAAATAGAAGCTGGATTCGCGTTCGGAATGACTCCCGCGCAGGTATTTCAGAGAATTACGTTTCCAGCTTGCGTACGGCATGCATTGCCCGGATTTGGAAATAACTGGCTCGTTTTGGCGAAGACGACGGCCTTGGTTTCAGTGATCGGTCTGGAAGACATGGTTTTTCGGGCGACGCAGGCGGGCGGATCTTTGCGACAGCCCTTCACGTTCTATTTTGTCGTAGCAATTTTGTACCTGATCATCACTGCAGTTTCCGATGTTGGACTTCGATGGTTGGATAAACGCTATAGCGTAGGGGTGCGAAAGGCTTAAGCTGTTATGGATATCGAAGCGATCATAGTTAATATTCCCCTGTATTTGAGCGGGCTTTTCACGACGGTGCAGCTGGTCGCGATTTCGCTTGTCATCGGCTTAGGCATTGCAATTCCGATCGGCTTGGCTGCGAGCAGAAACAATCCGCTCATTAATCTGTTGCCGAAAGCCTACATCTATTTCTTTCGAGGCACGCCTCTCATTGTGCAGATGTACATGATCTACTATGGAGCAGGACAGTTTGAGGCTCTTCGAGATAGTTTTTTATGGATTGTCTTTAAGGAAGCATACGCATGTGCGCTGATCGCATTTTCCTTAAACACCGCGGCCTATACCGCAGAAATTTTACGAGGCGCGATTATTGCAACTGCTTATGGTGAAATTGAAGCCGGGCGCGCCTGTGGAATGTCAGGATGGCTGATTCTTCGCAGAATCATACTGCCCAGCTCGTTCCGACGCGCTCTGCCAGCATACGGAAATGAAGTTATTTTCATGTTGCACGGCAGCGCTCTGGCAGGCGTCATTACAATCGTGGACTTATTCGGAGCCGCTCGAATTGTCAACTCCCGTCACTTCGTCCCATTTGAATCCTTCATTACTGCCGGAGTTTTCTACCTCGTGTTAACGTTTGCAATCATTTGGGTGTTTAGGCGAGTGGAATTTAAGTGGCATGCCCACTTGCGAACCAGAGAAAGTTAACTGGTTCGGTCAAAACACCCTGTAACTCAGGGTTCCAGAAATCAGAATCTTCTGAACATTCAGCCTTTTTCTACGAGGAAAATGTAAACGCCATTTTCTCGATTTGAGTCCAGCAGTTTGTGTCCGGTCTGGCGGCATAGAGCTTCGAAGTCTTTGACAGATCCCGGGTCAGTGGAGTGAACTTCCAAAGTTTGCCCTGAGTGCATCGTTGCCAGTGATTTTTTTGCCTTCAAAATTGGAAGAGGGCAATTGAGTCCCTTCGTATCTAACAGCTGATTCGCCATTTCATTTATCTCCTAATCTATTCATTAAGCGGCATTGCAGCCAGTAAATCCGTCAGCTTCCATCTTTGCTTCATAGGGGCCCGATACTTCGTTTCCCGAAGTGAGTTCGGACTTAAAAGAATCCCAATCTGGGATTGCTACTTTGATCAGCCATCCTTCTCCATAGGGATCGGAATTCGCCAGTTTTGGTGTTGAAACTACGCTGCGGTTGACTTCGACAACTTTGCCTCCACTTCGTAATTTAGCGGGGCCGACCCATTTGCCCGATTCGATGATTGCGCAGCTGCGGCCGGCGCGTACTTTTCGACCTGCACGTTTTGGCGTGATCGCTACGATCTGTCCCGCCATTGCAGCGGCAATCGTTGTAAGCCCCACGGTTATGGTATTATCGTCATTTTCCCGATACCAGATGTTATTGTCTACGTCATAAAGCAATTCGTCTGGTAATTCGCAACCGCGAACATTAGCCATATTTGTTTTCTCCGTCTATGTATTTCTGTCGTTCGATCTCATGGCTTTGGAAGAACAGCAGAATTCACCTAAACTCTCGTTTTCCATTTTCCCGCGAACGAACAACAGCAAATGCATTGCCACCATTGCCGACAGTGTAATTTGATCATCATTCTTCTGAAGTCGATATAGATTTATCAGATAGATCAGTTCTCTGCAGGTTTCGCGACAGGCTAAAAATGTCGAGTCTTCGATGGAACCCTGTCGATGCAGAGCCAAAAGTCGAAACCCTTCGTGTTTGCTGTGTGTTGGTTCGACTCCCCGCGCCGACAGCCACAGCTCCAAAATATTTTCTCCCAATGCCAAGAGCTTTGAGTCTGGATTGGAAATAACTTCAGGATGGGTCGTCAAGTATTCGATTTCCTGTTCGATTTTTGAAAATTGCTTCAAATCAGACCTTGTTTACGCAATAAGGGAAATGAATTCGAGACATTTTCGTGAATTCCCACTTTCCGTGCGGAAAGACCGAGTGCAAGCCCCAGCAGTTGAGTGAAATATAACATCACCGGTTTGGTCTTGATGCCTAGAATTTTCTCGGCTCGAATTTGATGCATTTCCAGACCGCTGTGACAGGTTGGGCATTCAGTTGCAATGACATTGGCGCCACACACTTCTGCAGTTTTCAAAATGTTCAGAACCAATCGAGTGGAAGTATCACTGTCAGATAAGGTATGCGCACCTCCACAGCATGCTGTTTTCAGCGGAAAGTTTTGAATGATGTCCGCTCCGGCAGCTTCAAGCAGATCATCCATGAAATGAGGATTATTCGTTGACTCACTGTCAGGCCCTTGATCTTTCTCGGGAAAGATGTGTCTTGGTCGAGTGTACATACATCCGTAATAGTTGGCAATACGCAGACCTTTCAAGGATTTTTTTACCTGCTTTTTCAGATTTTTTTCTCCGATCGCATGCTTGATCCAGTCCAGGGCGTGAATGGTTTCAACTTCACCTGCTTTGTATTCCGCGTCACCTGTGCGTTCTGTCATTTTACGCATGGTTTTCCGGGTTTCTTCTCGGTGAGTAACGTCGTGTTCCGCTTTTTTCAAATTGTGGTAGCAGCCGTTGCAGGGAGCCATGACGACATCCATTCCCATTTGGTGCTTCGCAATCGTCAGGTTGCGAATGGAAAGATAGTTTTGAATTTCTGGATCAATATTTTTTACTTCCATCGCACCACAGCAGTTCCAGTTTTTGATTTCAACCAAATCAAGACCTAATTTTCTGCCAATTTTTTTGGTGGATCTGTTATAGGCATGTCCGGTGCCTTCAAGTGCACAGCCTGGGTAGTACGCAACTTTCTTTAGATCACTGCGCAGCGTTTCTTTTTTATCCATGACTTTCCGTGTTATTTTTTTGCAGGACTTCTTTACGTTCCTGCTCGCGCATTTGAATTAACTCTTGGATCGAATCTTTGGATCGTTTCCAACCGCTGGTTTTCGGACGAAGCAAAGTAGACAGCCCCAGTTTCGTCAGCAAGGTAAACGGCAGTCCGTTAATCAGACCCTTAACCATGCTGACCATCCAATCCTGTTTGAGAGGCTGAGAGGTTCGTTTAAAGAATTTTCGAATCAGTCGACCTTCCTCAATTTTTCCAGTTTCCAGAACCTGTTCGAAAAAAGCCTCGTCAAAATGCTGGGAACTTGATTTTGGCGTATGTCCCTTGTGTTCAAGCCAATGTGACAGCGCTTTCATTACGCCTTCAGGCTCAACATCTCGAGGGCACACATGAGTGCATTTGTGACAGGAAACGCACTGCCATATGATATCTTTGTCTCGAAGCAGCTCCTGCTCCATTCCAAGTCGAACCAGGTAAATCCAATATCTCGGGTTGAAATCTGGATTGATCGCATTGACTGTACAAGAATTCGTACAGGCTCCGCACTGCCAGCATCGGTGAATGAAGGAGCCACCGGGGAACGCTGCGACTTCCTCTTCAAGATGTTCGTTGTAATCGTTGACAACTCTCGATTCAATGAAGGTGCTCCACGGGCCGGAAACATCAACTCCATCAATTTGGAGCTTGTCGTGTTCTCTTAGATTTTCGGGGCGGATCAGCGACTTTTCGTGAATTGGCATCGATCTGATACGTTAGTGTGTAACCGAGACAAACGGTTCGGTCAATTGGTAGCGTTTGCCACCAGGCAATATCAATCGGGTTTTTCCGCTGCAAAAAGCAGTGTCCAGTCCAAGCATTCTCAAGGCATAACCAAAGGGCAGTCCCGAAGAGTTATACTCAGTTCGCAGGAAACTACTGCCCTGACTGCCGATATATCCGCTGTAAATCCACGCCAACAGCAAATCAATTGTGAGATTTTGATTCGCGAAAACACCGCAGTCCTTCAAAAATCCCAGCAATTCTCTTCGCAGTTCGAGATGGGTCTGAATTCCGTTCGGAATTTTGATTCGTTCATGATCATTATCCGTAAACCATATTTCACGCAAAACTCCGGTGTTTGAAGAAAAGTCCCAAACCCAGCGAGTCATTAGCGGAAATTTGTCCGGGTTCGAAAAATGCAGGATCTCAGCGGCCAGATCTCGAACCCACCGATCTTTCCTGCTCGCTGCCAATATGAGGAAAAACTGCTCAACCCGAAAATCAACGTTCTGAATCGTTACATCGTCCAGCAGCCGCCGAATTGCTTCCCAGACAGAATTGAATCCATGCTTTTCCAATGCAAATTTCAATCTTCTTCGAACCGTCGGCATAAAGGCGCAGGCGCTGTAAAAATCAGACTCGAAACTGATCGAGTCGCGATTGGAAAATGTTGATTGAAACAGAATCGATTTGCCGTTAAGGCCGTCAACAATGATTTCAATGCCACCGAGTTTTTCGGCAGCCTTGACCATATTTTCAAAGGAGTCGCGAAGCACTCTTCCATCGAGATGAAGTTCTGGCGACGGGGACGCGTTCGTCGAAATAGACTTCTGTTTACGCCGATTCAGGAAGTTCATGCGAAATTGCTGAGGTGTCAGGCGGCTTGATTGATGATGCCGAGAGCGGCCATCGCCGCGGCTTGCCCCTGTGCGATGGAATCATCGATGGTTTCGGGACCGACTGCGGCGCCTGCCACAAAAATTCCATCTCGAGAGGTGCCGACAACGGAGTTGTAGGATGGCTTCTTTTGAATAAAGCCATGAGGCTCCAATTCAACGCCAAAGATCGAAGAAATTTCAGGATTGTCCACGTTCGGGTCCATCCCGATTGCATGAACGACCAAGTCAAAAGGAATTGATATCGGCCGCTTCACCAACGTATCTTCTCCTTTCAAAAGCACTCTTTTCCCATCAAAAGTTACTTCAGCAATTCGGGCTTTTATATATTTCACTTTGAATTCTTCCTGACTTCGCCAATAGAACTGTCCTTCATACAAACCATAGGTGCGAATATCCATGTAGTAGATGTAAACGCTGCAGTCCGGCAATTCCTCACGAATTTCCATCGCCAAATTAGCAGATACCGTACAGCAGATCTTTGAACACCATTCCCGGCCGATTTGGCGATCGCGGGAACCGACGCAAAGCAGGATGGCGACCCTTTTTGGCTTTCTTCCGTCAGAAAGACAACGTACTCCCTGTCTGGAAGAAATCATTTGTTCGACCTGCGTGGTCGTTACAACGTCGGGATGAGATCCGAATCCCCACTCAGGTTTGTTGATGGAATCGAAGTGTGTGAATCCAGTCGCTAAAATCACGGAAGAAACGGAAAAGCTTCGACCGTTTGAACACACTGCCTTAAAGTTTCCAGGTTCTCCATGGAAATCAATCACTTGGGTCAACGTCTGGACGTCAATGCTGGGGTTTTGCTCGACACTTTGGACCATTTGCCCAATCGCTTCACTTGCCCATTCACCGGTAGGAACCAGGCGGGCATAGCCGGATAATATCGGCGCACCGCCTAAAATATCTTCTTTTTCGATGAGAGTGACGTGCTGACCAATTCCTGCGAGGGATCTTGCTGCTGATAAACCTGTCGGTCCTGCTCCTACGACTAAAACACTTTGGCTCACGCCCGTACCTCAAATCCAGGCCCCGAAGTGATCGCTCGTCGTGGATCATACAACGTTTCATAATTTCCAGCTTCGACTTCAATCAGATAGTTCTCAAACTCCGTTTTCGCTTTTTTCCAGTCAATTCCAAGTTTTTCGAGCAGCGGTTCGAATGCAGATGCATGCCAATGGAGCTGTGCGATCTTATACGGATGCGCTCCGCACAGTACGGCTGCCAATTGACAGTCCGCCAATATCGGCATCTCGTAATTCTTGCCGACTGCTTTCCCAATCCATTGATTCTTGTCAAGTGTGGTGATGCAGCCAGTATCGTGCCCAACCATTACGTCGGCGCGCGCTTCTTCCACGGCAACCTTGATTTTTCGGTCAATGGCAAAGGATCGGGTGAATTCGCGCTCAGAGATGATATGCCGAAAACCGAAGCCACAGCAGTCATACCAGGTGGAATAGTCAATGACGTTGGCTCCCATCGCCTGTACAAGTCCGGTTGATACGGCTACGCGGTTGCCGTCGAGCACCTCATCGTCATAAATTACGTCTTCTGGAACCATTTTGTATACGTGGCATGCAGGGTGTATGACGGCCCGTATCTGCGAGGCGTCAATCATCTGACGCTCAGCGATGTCGTGACGCATAACGTGCAGCCATTCCGAATAGTGGACGATTTCTTCTGGAATTAAAATTTTTCCGTCGACCAGGCGACCGATTTTTGCAAGAATCTTTCGAACCTGCTCTCGCAGTTCAGCGGATTTAATGAGAAACTGCCGCATTTCTTTGTAGTTGCCAAACGAGGTTCCACAGTGGACCAGCGGATAGTAATACGCTGAATCCAGTCCTTCTGCCTGTGACGCGACATAGGCCTGATGAAAATTTCGCAGAAACACAGCAGCTAAACTCACCACATTGCCGATTCCCGATCCGTGATAGTTCCATGCGGTACAGGAGGTTTGATCAGTTTCGTCCAAATATGCTATGCCCAGCTCGTTCATTAACCACAGCAAAGAAGTTGGATAGCCGGGAATATTGCCACATTGACCGCAGGACTTATGATGCCACAATCGATCTGTTGGGATTTTCTTATCCCAACCGTAGAGAGTTTTTGTCATTACGGGCTTATGACCTTCATTGACTCGGTGAACCATGATCTCACCGTCTTTCTCCAGCTGCCACATCGCATCTCGAACATCTTTTACATGTTCGCGTGTCGTCAACATTGCTCGCTTGTCAATTCTTGCTTCCACCCACTGAGTAGCTGTGGTGGCATCACTCGCACTCAAGTTGGAGTCTCTCCATTCCGATCCGTGACCGGTGAATCTTTCGTTGCTGAATTGATTCCCAAAAGGAACATTTATGCTCATATTTCGAATTCCTCAATGTCAATGGTTGTCTCAAGAACGAAACTGCGCATTGTACTTGCATTCATTTTCATTTAATCGTTCAAGGGATAAAAATATTCTAAAAATCGTCCATCTCATCCTGTTCATCCAGCCAGTCTTCGTAATCGTCTCTTTTTTCATCCATGATGTCGAGAATCACATCGAACAGGTTCTCGTCAATTGTCTCGAGCTGGTCCAAAACCCCGGAATCTTCCCAAATCGTGTAGAGTTCAATCGAGGTTTTCAGGTTAACTTCCCATGCAGTTGATTCGGTATGCATGGTTGGCATCGGAATCGCTTTTCGCAAGATGTTCAATGGGGCATCGACTTTACTGATCTTAGGTCCCCAGTCGGCGAAGTGATCCGGTGTGATCATGTTCGGCGCCAGCTGATTGCCGGTGGATATCAATTTCAGCATCACTCGAGAAAAAGGCCTCAATACATCTTTTGCAGACTGTAATCCATGTTTGATGGACACTTCCCGCATTATGCTTACCAATCCCCCCGGTGAATTCTTAAATGGACAGCGCGCTGCGCAGGTATAGCATTGCGCACACGCCCAGATTTTCTCCTGCATGGCATCATAAATGCCTTCAAGATTCTCGGTCCAGAGCAACTGCACTATTTCACGAGGCGAATAATCGAAATAGTGTGCGGAAGGGCAGGTGGCAGTACAGATGCCGCAGTTCAAGCAGCCATGCAGTTCGTGGTCATAGAGGGGGTGTTCACAAATATCAGAAAAGATCTGTTCCAGCTCGTCCTGACTGACTTCAGGTTCGCTGGTGAGAGGATCGCCGATCGGAAGCGCAACGGAAGCCATGACAGTCAGATCTTCAGTAGCTCAGTACTTTGATGTCTTCTTCTTCCATTACCTGTTCGATGACGTAAGCCCCGCCAACGACGCCCTCGCATTCCGGAATCAAATCATTTTCGGTCATGTCGAACAGGTCAAGATTGGGCGAGCAGCAGAAAAACTTGACTCCTGCTTCGTGCGCATCCTTAATGAAGTCGTAAACGGATTTCGTTGATCCTTCCTTGACATAGAGATTTTCCGCAACCCCTTTTTTCATCAGCTTTCCTGAAGTCGCAGTGCAGACCACATCAACTTCGTACTCCATGGCTGCCGCAACCGTCGCTTGAAATATCGGAGCCCCCAGTTCTTCGCCGTTGGACGGGTCCGTATTCACCATCATAATTACCAGCTTTTCCGCCATAACTTCCTCCGATCACTCAAGCCTGATCAACTTTACTTTGTTCGGTCAAATTTCAAATTTTATTATATTAGCAAATTCTAATATAAGAAGTTTCCCGTTGGAGTTTAAAGTTGGAATTGAAAAGATATGCGAACTCCATAACATCACTTGTTCAAATAACCGCCGAAAAGATGCATGCTCGAGACGCGAGAGCCCCTGACGCTTGATGACGTGAACTTGCCGAACAAGCCCGAATCAACATTCCTAATGACCGCCAAATACACCGTCATTCAGCAAAATGACCTTCGGTTTGCTTGGGTTTATCACACAACGATAAAGTGTTTACAGCAAACTGACAGCAGTGATTCGAGAACAATCGACACTGAACTGTCGATATTTTGATCAATAGTGATCAGTGACGCTTGTCATTCTCTGTGAAATTCCGACTGATAATGCGATGGGTAGGAAGACCTACAGCTCAAGTTGTACAGGTATTGCGGTGGCTTGGACGCGGCGCGGCTTTGTACGAGTTCGTAATTTCAAATATGCAACATCTTTTGCTGGTTGAAGTGAAACATAATCGTCTCCATGAAACAATCAACCAAAGGATTTGTGTGCTATTGTCCGTCAGACAGTATATACACAGAAATTTGTCGCTAATGGACTGACTGCGAAAACGCATGAATGATAACTCTGACAATTCACTGGCTTTTAGAGCTGCCGAGGGTGATGTGGAAGCGTTCGGCGAATTGCTTGAACGTCACTATGATCGCATTTACCGAGTGAGCGCTCGCGTGCTGTTCGGCGAAAGTGAGTTGGCGGCGGACGTTACGCAAGAGGTATGTTTGAAGCTGCAGTACAAACTTGCAAAATTTCGAGGCGACAGTCAATTCACAACGTGGCTTTATCGGGTCGTCGTAAATACTGCCTACGATGCGTTGCGTGATAAATCTGTTCGTCAGCGCATTGAACGGAATTACGCCGAAACTGTAGCGCTTTCTCAAACCAATCACAGCTCGGAAACAGACGATTCGGCTTGGTTGTATATGGCTCTGAATCGGCTGTCTGATAAATTGCGCAGTACCGTGTTTCTTGTAATCGAAGAAGAGTTAACCCACGCAGAAGCCGGGAAGGTGCTGCAAATTCCAGAAAAAACCGTGTCTTGGCGAATGCACGAGGTGCGAAAACAACTGCGCGCGATGGCGGCCAGCGAGACGGCGAAGCGATGAATGACGAGCTTGAAAGGTTGAAAAATGCGCTTCGCGCCAATGTGCCGCAAGTGTCCGCAGAAATTCGAGCACAGGCAATTTCCGCGGCCAAGGAACATTACAGCCTTCAAAAACAGGTCGGCAGCAGCTCAGATCATGAACTTGCAACGCTGAAGTCAGCGTTTCGCAACACGGTTCCACAGGCGCCACCACTGGTTCGCCTAACGGCAATTTCCGCGGCCAAAGAGCAATTCAACCGTCATACCAAAGGAAATGAAGTCGAAAAGCGTCATAAGGATAAAGCGTTAAAGTTTAGCGCACTCACTTTATTGATAAGGAGATTACTTATGCACTTTTCACGTACTTCTCTGGCGCTCGTCGGCAGTGCCGCCATATTGGCAATTGGAATTGTTTCCTATCAGATTGCAGTTAAGACCTACGCGCCCGTTCAAAATCTGAAACCATTTGATGATGAATTCGCGCAAAATGTCGCGACTGAGTCTCCACAAACCAAGAATTTAGTGTCGTCTGAAATTCTGCAACGTCAATCTAAAAATGTGCGGCATGAAGCTGAAATTCTGCAGCGTGAAGCTGCTGTCAGGAGTGAATCGTTGAACCTAAATGAACAAAGCTTTTCTTACGATAGAAGCTTGAACGAAAAAAGCTTTCCTTTCGGTACAAGCTCCCAAAATATGACGGGTGGGTTGTTAATGTCCTTTGAGCCAACCGCGAATTCTGACAATTTTCAAAACGGTGCTCGTTTTACGGGTTTCAATTCCAATCCGGTAAAGTTGGTCATCGAAGAACCGGTATCGACTTTCTCAATCGATGTGGATACCACCTCATACGCTTACCTGCGCGCAATGTTGAATCAAGGCATTGAAACGCCCAAGGATGCGATTCGCACCGAAGAGCTTGTCAACTACTTCCATTACGACTACGCGCCACCTGACTCGCGTGATCAGCCGTTCGCCACCCATGTCTCTTTGATGCCAGCGCCTTGGAACCAGACCAACACAATAATGCACATCGGAATCAAGGCATTTGAACTGGACAGAAGCAACGCACCGCCTGCGAATCTAGTCTTTTTGATCGATACTTCGGGATCAATGGATCAACCGAATAAATTACCACTGCTGATTCGTTCATTCAAACTGCTGTTGTCCAATCTGGGATCGGACGACAGGGTCGCGATTGTTGCCTACGCGGGATCTGCCGGAGTGGTTTTGGAACCGACGCCAGTTTCGCAGCGAAGTAAAATTCTGAACAGTCTCGAAAATCTTTACGCAGGTGGTTCAACTGCCGGCGGAGAAGGAATTCGTTTAGCTTACACTCTCGCTGAACAGCACATGGTTGCGGACGGCATTAACCGGGTGATCCTTGCAACCGACGGAGATTTCAATGTCGGCATGACAGATATTGATGAGCTTGAGGAATTCATTTCGCGCAAGCGTTCAAGCGGAGTATTTCTTTCAGTTCTAGGGTTTGGGCTGGACAACTACAACGACGACCTGATGCAGCATCTCGCCCAGAGCGGGAATGGCAATGCCGCATACATCGATTCAATATCAGAGGCGCAAAAAGTGTTAGCCGAGCAAGTGACTTCGACGCTCGTAACGATTGCAAAGGATGTGAAGATCCAAGTAGAATTCAATCCTGAGCGAGTCAGCGAATACCGGCTGATCGGCTATGAGACCCGCATGCTTGAGCGGGAAGATTTTCGCAACGACAAGGTCGATGCCGGTGAAGTTGGCGCGGGACATGCGGTTACGGCCATCTATGAATTGACGCCGGCAAACACGGACGCAGGCCTCATTCCTCCGAGCCGGTATCAGAGCGAAGAATCAAATCTGAGCAGCGGCTTCGACAACGAATTCGCATTTTTGAAAATCCGTTACAAGCTCCCCAATTCGCAGTCGAGCACTTTGATTTCGCATCCGGTGACAGTCAGCGACTACTACGAAAAAACCGACTCGGCGCCGCGCGATGTGCGTTTTTCTGTGGCGGTGGCAGCTTTCGGCGAACTTCTGCGTGGTGGACAATACACTGGCGATTTCAGATATGACGATGTCATCGTCCTAGCGAGAGATGCGATTGGCGATGACCGTTTCGGCTACCGCAGCGAATTTTTGCGACTGGTGCGCATGGCTCAGGTGGCAAGCCCCTAGAACCAGCTGAACGGGAGTTCCTAGGGCGAAAATAGCAATTTATGATCATGACCCTCTCACTTAAGGTAACATGTCACTTTTCTCGCTGATGTGTTCCTTTGGTGATGGTGGTCGCTGCTGCTGGGGACTGATCTAAGAAGTTTCCCACTGTTTTCATTGAAAATATTTTGATGGTCTCATTACCTGACTGTCGTTGAAGCATGTTTGAATCTGCTTCATTTATGTTTTTCTTGCTGGACGCTAATTTTAGAAATTTAGGAGGAATAAGGCATCAAGCTGAAAGATTCAGCAACGGCTGACTGCACCAAAACAAGCAAATCTGACTCAATAGCCAGATTCATCCGTTTTCGCGGCACTGATTTAGGATTAATCCACGAATCGCGTACAGGAGATCCGCCGGCAGTCGAACGCCGTTCCGAAGACGTCGTTTTTTGGCGGACAAAGTCTTTAGATAGCTCAATCATCAACAGGTTCAACTATTTACACATTGCATATAGCCTAAGGCCGCCGTTCGTATTCATGCTTATTCAGCCCTGAACATCCGGGCATCACATCGTCGCCTAGTTCGAGACAACGTAACAGGCCGGCAAATGGTTGTCCATGGTGAACATCATGGTCGCCAATCTCAAGTGGTTTCTGCTAGGGACTTGTCATGGTGCCAGGGGTGGCTGTTTCACCAATACATTTTTGTGTTCAACTATCGTTTCAATCGGCGCTTATGCGAGGATCAACTACCGCAACGGCTGCTGAATGCAGCCGCCAATCACACAGCACTTTCCTTGAAGGCAATTTATGCAGAATCAAGAGCTGGGGCATTTATGAGAATCACTGATAGGAAGTCAAAAAGAAAAATTTGTTCATTTTGAATCAAAAAATCTTTCTGATTCCCGCATCTTTCAGAATGTCGTTTGTAGTATGGCGGGACTTAATTTTTGTTGGAACTGAAACTAAAGATTTTCTGTCATTTTCAAGTTATTGTTGGATCTCCATATTTCATGGCTGTCATGGCTGCCTAGTAGTTGTCTTGACCGATACCATCCATTCCGTTTGAGTAATTTCTTTACTATTGGTGCATAGTCTAACATTCAATCATGCAAAAGCCGCCAAAGGCAGTGATTCAAAATTTTTACGGCTGACCAAAGTATCTTGATACCGATTTCAACGTCGCTTTGGAGAGGTTCTTGTCTTGAGTCAAGTTTAAAGATTATCACAACATTAAGCAGTTCTTCTTCTGTCAAGCCATGATTCTTTCTAAGAAGATAAGAACCTATATCTCGCAGTTCATTGACCAATTCTTCGTATGATTCAGCTTCTAAATGAAGACCTCGAACATCTTCACTATTTGCCGCCAATCTTTAATCTTCGGAATAAAGGATGTTTACTATGCGCTCAAATTCAGCCATTACTCATCCCCTTTATATTTACCTAATTGATAACACACAACATTTAATTTAAATTTATTGACAATATAACTTAACCTTAATTGAAAGATAGATTTTCGAATCAAAAAAAGCCCTGTAAATTATGGTCTTAGATCAACAATCGATTTCACTGTAAATGGGGCAAAACTGAGGTTTGGATGATATTGGACGGAGAGCTGTGCGATTAAGTGCAGGCATGTGATAGAGAACAATTTGAGAAATTTTGGTCAGACCTGAGTTTGGGATGCGGCCGGTCTTCGTACCTGACTTTCGGTCGAGAATGTGGCAACATAAGGGTCATGTCGCACATTGTCCAATTTACGAGATGGATCATCGCATCGCCCAGTTGATATTGGAACCGTTCAGGGGTCAGCGCATAGAGCCGGAGCAGAATACATTGATTCAGCCAAGTGCGGTGACTTTTCCCCTCTGAATCGGTACGAGCTGGCACACGCCGAACGGGGACAATCGGGTTCAGTGGTGTCTGGGATTTTTGGAGCGCATGGAGGCTTTGGCTCTGTTGGAGTTCACTGTCTGCCTACGCGTTGCTGATTTTACCAGGTGAAAGTAAATCTGCAAATTTCAAGCTGCTTGCTCTAATCTTTCCGATGCTCAACATTCGCGAAAAGGAATGGAGGTTCGTGATCGTAATTCGGTCGAATTTAGTAGAAGTGAATGATCAAATCCGTAATGTACAATCCATATCAGCTGTCCCTCGATTTGATGTTTGAATGACTTTACGTTTCTAAAAAAATGATTAGTCGAAATTTATGGAACTGAAAAAACCTACGCACGCCCATCTCAGACAAATCGCATCGGAGTTTGGAATGAATCTGTCCGATCAGCGAATCCAAGAATTTCTCGAGGTCATGCAGCCTATGATCGAAGACTATGAAACTGTTCATGCCTTGTCTGATTTCTTGCCTGAAGTGGTTTATCCTCGATCGGAAGTCATATTTCCAAAGGAAGAAGAAAATCCATTCAATGCGTGGTACGTGAAAACCCACATTCAAGGCGCGGAAGAGGGAATTCTGAAAGGAAAGGAAGTTGCGCTCAAAGACAACATTTGTCTGGCCGACGTGCCGATGATGAATGGTGCTTCTACGCTTGAGGGTTATGTTCCGGATATTGATGCGACGGTGGTGACTCGGTTGCTGGATGCCGGCGCCACCATTGTTGGAAAAGCTCAATGTGAATATCTCTGTGCTTCCGGCGGCAGTCATACAAGTGCATTGGGACCCGTTGTCAATCCACATCGAAAAGAATTTTCTGCTGGGGGTTCATCTTCCGGTTGCGGGGCTCTCGTTGCCGGTGGCGCGGTAGACATGGCGGTTGGTGGAGATCAGGGAGGCTCAATTCGCATTCCTGCGTCGTATTCGGGCTGCTGCGGCATGAAACCGACACACGGATTGGTTCCCTATACCGGAGTGATGCCCATTGACACCGTAATCGATCACATTGGACCAATGACCCAAAATGTTTTGGACAACGCAAAAATGCTACAGGCAATCGCCGGTGAAGATGGACTCGACCCGCGTCAGTATTCACCGCAGGTGGATGACTATGTCGGCGCCGTTGGAGGGAATGTGAGTCACTTGCGAATTGGCGTTGTTAAAGAAGGATTCGGTCGGCGCGGGTCCGAACCCGACGTAGATCAAAAAGTACGCGAAGCACTTGATGTTTTCGTCCAGCTGGGCATATCGGTTGAAGAAATTACTATCCCGTTTCATCGCCTGGGTGAAGCGCTCTGGACTCCCATCGGCTTGGAAGGACTTACCAATCAGATGATGATTGGCAACGCATTGGGTACCGGATGGGGCGGGCTGCATGTCACTTCGCTGCTCAAATCTCACGCAAAATGGCATCAGAAAGTGGATGACTTGGATGATATTGTAATCATTTCCATGCTGATCGGTCAGTTTTATCGCAAGCACTGTTACGGTTACTATTACGCCAAGTCACAAAATCTGGTTCGAAAGCTAAGAGCTGAATATGATGCCGCTTTAGAACATGTCGATCTGCTGCTGATGCCAACCTTGCCGATGAAAGCAACTCCCTTACCCCCACCCGACGCTTCACTGAAAATCTACTGCAGACGAGGTTTTGAAATGGGTGCGAATACAGCCCCAACCGACTTGACGGGACATCCGGCGATGTCGATTCCATGTGCGATGAGTGACGGACTTCCAATTGGGCTGATGCTAGTGGGCGGCAAATGGTGTGAATCTACGATTTATCGGGCTGCCTATGCATTTGAGCAGGCAGCCGACTGGCGGTCTCGGTAGTAAATGTGCTGAAGAGCTTACATAGGTGTCCGATCTGATCCTTCCCTGATAATGTTGCGATACTTAAATAAAAAAAGTAATCTCAAATAATTAAGGTAAATCTGGGACTGTGTAATCGCTTCGCTCCCTGTGAGACATATCAATTCTGCATAAATTTCCCAGAATATTTGTTGCTGTTTCGGGAAGATCAAGGGTAAAATTCATTTGCATAGTCAAGTAGGAAATTCCGATATTTCTTCTAGATGATCTGGCAGACAAACAACAATTAATTCGCTGAACATCCATCCCTTTTCAACCAGTTCGAATCAGATAAATGCGTACCTATAATTTTAGAGTAAGTGATCCAGTTTATTTTGTGAGCTCAAGAGGGAAGGAGGAAGGATTCATCATAAGAATTCGAGGTGCGAAAGCAAATGTGTTAGTTGATGATGGCACTGAATTTAGCGTTTCACTGCCTCTTCTTCACATTCGAAAAGGCGTTGCTCCCAAACGTGTATTGACGAAAACCCAAATGGTTCGCTTGGGATTTCACGTTGGGGACCTCGTATCCTTTGCTGATGGCAACGGCAATAAAGTATCGGGATTTGTTCAGCGATTGAACCCTAAGCAAGCTCGCATCCACGCTGATGATCGGGTATGGAGCGTATCATACTCATTGTTAGAAAAGGAAGGCGCTTATGAACAGTCTCTCAAGAATATTCGGCGACTCGAAGAAATTGAAAAATATGCGGATCAGCAGTTGGAAAAACATGGTCTGTCTTCATGGCGATTCGTTTTCGACAATGCAGCAAGACGCTATGGCGCCTGCTTCTACGAAGATAAAGTCATAAGCATGTCGGAACAGTTTTGTCTCAAGTCAACAAAGGAAGATATCAAAGACGTATTGCTGCACGAAATAGCACACGCCTTGGTGGGAGAGGAACATGGTCATGATGCAGTTTGGCGAACCAAAGCTTTCGAGATTGGAAGCACCGGCCGAAGAACACGCGGCGATAAGTTTGCACCGCCGAATTTCATCATAAGCTGCAAAGTCTGCGGATGGAATGCTGGTCGGGACCAACGAAAAAATGGAATGGTTTGCAATTCTTGTCGAACACCGATAACCTACGAACTCTACACGCCTGTGCGGTGGCCATCGTACAAAATTTCGTGATTTTTAGTTCACTCTAGACTTGTTGAGAAAATTTCGAATTCAATTCAGCGAGCCAAAAGCTTGTTGAAATCAGGTCGGAGAAACTGAAAAATCTTGCATTTGATGGTCCTGATTACAGCCACGTCAGCAGCAAAGCACGGCACGGAACATTCCATTGCAGTGGCTCTGCTTCCTTACCATTTGATCTCATCATGCACAAACCAAGTCGGACTAGGAATTTTGGATGATGTCTTTGATCAGATTTGCCTAATCTGGAGCAAGCGTACTTTACAAAATGTCCTGCCATCAACAACTCGCAGTTTTTTTGATCCTGTTCGTATTGACGACTTTTCGATCAGCATTGACAAATGTCACCACAGGAACCACCAAAGATGCCGAGTTTCAACTCAAAAAATGAAACCGATCGTTTGACCATGTCAATGAGGCAGCTCCATGAAATCCGTCTTCAACTGGGGCCGCTGCTAGAAGCTTATGACCAAAACTAATTTGAAGCCAATGATAACCAAGCAAAATCCGGGTGACAAGTAACATCTGGCCTCGCTGCCCGAGTACGGACCACAGCCGGAGGAATTCAGATGAACGAGGTTTCGTTGATATCCTGAAGGTGATCCATAGATACGATTTATAACAACCACCGGGGTTCGATTCGCTAGTCAGACAAGCCAGATTCGATGCTGTTTGAGCACAGGAAACCGACACGCAGGATCTTTGCGAGGTGCGCCCGCCCGCCTGCATTAAAGATCAAAGGCGATGATTGCGGGGTTACAGACTCGCCATCCGGCTTGATAAATGGCAGGATGTTCACTTGCTTATAACTGTCAAAACCCTAACTTTTGGTGTCAATCTGCCATTCGCTGAGCTGCTTACGCATTTGAACAGGCAGCTGGCTGGAGGTTTCGTTCGTATATTTTCTGAAAAGACTTACGCACGCATCCAACCTGTGCTCTGGATCAATCCAGTCATGATGCGGACAAGCGACTGCTGAATTTCGTGCTGACGCGCTGACAATTGAACGAGAGCGCCCGGATCATCCAAAGCGTAGGCAGGAATCTGAACGAAAGAATCCTCGACCATTGCCCGTTTGATTCCCGGATGTCCTAAGAAGCCGAAACAACTTTTCCCAAACTGAAATAGAGCTGCTGTTCCTTTATCCGTTGTTGCCAGTACCCGAGCGCCTTCAGGCAGTTCAGGAAAATCACTCATATAAATTACGAGCGGATAGGTTTTCGGAAGGTATCCGTTCAGCGCATCATCCACTTGTCGATGTGCGGTTTCAACTGACAGCGTCAACGGATTCTTCCTGACGGTGGAACCTGCCGCTAGAGTGAGAATCTGAGTGCCGGTTCCGAATGCGACGACCGGGATTTCGTCATCAAGGCACGACTTGACGACATCGATCCGCTGCTGCAGCAATGGCAGCTTCGGCAGACTGACGGTTCCATAGGGAGCAGATCCCAAAACGATTAAACCATCCTTAGGAAGATCGAATTTTTTGATCCAGCCTGGGTCGTGTGCAGGACGAATGTAGCGAAATCCGATATTTCTTCCTTCAAGGTGATCTTCTACAAATCCGAGGTATTCTGCATCAGTATGCTGCAGTACGGCGACAGTTTTCACTTTGCAAGGGCCAATTTATCGAGTCAGATGGTCTATTGACCCATTAGAGCAGTCAGCTTCTTGCCTTAATGGACCGTCTTTGCGTCACGCAATACGACCGGTAAGGCGAACTTTACGTTCTCAATGATGCCTTGCATGGTTGAAACATTAACGTGTGAATATGCTCGCAACCTGTCAATTACGTCTTTGACCAATTCATCGGGTGCAGAAGCGCCAGCCGTAATTCCGACAACGCGTATTCCTTTCAACCAAGAAAAATCAATCGTTTCGGGACTTTCGACCAAGTAGCTGGGAACACCGGCATCCAGCGCGACTTCGTGCAGACGATTGGTATTGGAACTGTTTCGAGATCCGACGACCAAAATCATCTCAACCTGCTGTGCCAGTTCACGAACTGCATTCTGTCGGTTCTGCGTCGCGTAGCAGATATCCTTGACGTTGGGACCGATAATTTTCGGAAAACGACGCCGCAGTGTTTCAATCACGTTTTTTGTATCGTCCACGGACAGTGTGGTTTGGGTGACGAAGGCGAGTTTATCTGGATTCTTTACGTTGAGTGTATCGACATCAGAAATGTCACTCACCAAGTGCACCCTTCCGTCAATCTGACCCATCGTGCCTTCCACTTCAGGATGATTTTTGTGCCCAATTAATATGACTTCAAAACCGCGTTTAGCATAACGCTGGCCTTCTTTATGGACTTTTGAAACCAGTGGACAGGTTGCGTCAATCGCCTCCAATCCACGTTTTTCTGAATTCTCTACAACTTTTCTGGAAACTCCATGGGCGCTGAACACCGCAATCGCTCCCGAAGGAATTTCGTCGATCTCTTCAACAAATTGAACTCCCTTCGATCTCAATGTCTCCACGACTCTCCTATTGTGAACAATTTCATGCCTCACATAAATCGGTGCGCCATATTTCACCAAAGCTGTTTCGACTATGTCAATTGCGCGTTCCACTCCTGCGCAAAATCCGCGCGGCTGAGCCAGTAGTACTTCCATTTTCGAATCACTCATGTATTGTTGAAAACTGCAGAAAAAGGTTGTTTGTAATCATAGCATTTCTTCAAGACTCTACGTTCAGTTTGCGCTCAGATCAACGCGTGGTCGATCAATTCAGCTGAGCCGTTTTGGAACTGGACCGTTCGATATTCTGCTGGATATTCACTTCTGGCAAACCGAAAGCAAAGCATCGAAAGAGCACTTTCAGGGCTGCGTTTGATCGAACTCCGAATTTAGTCAGAATATACACAGTCCACACACTTCGTCGGGAGATTTTAACCTCGCGGGCACTTTTAAAATTCGGATTCGCATAGATTCTTCTCAAGGTGAGCAAGGCCATGCTCAGTGCCATCATGCAGTGATTTCGAATGCCTGTTTGCCGCGCTGGAATAGATAAGGTGTAGCGAATCGCTGAGTGAAGATGTCCATAAGCGATTTTGACAAGTTCGGTCACACCTTCTGAAAATCGAGGATTTATTTCTGTGGCTGAAATCGAAGACAGGTTGCAGTCAACAGTTTCAAAGACGTCCCGAGGAAGCCAGCATACTCCTCGATTTCGGTCTTCCCACATGTCTTTCAGGATATTGGTCATCTGCAGGCCTTGTCCGAAAGAAACCGCGAGTTCGAATAGTTCGTCCTGATGCGTTTTTACATCTGAAGAGTAAATGCAGAACAGTTGTGTCAGCATTTCTCCGACCACGCCGGCGACACAGTAGCAGTAACGGTCGTGTTCGGAAAGATCTTTTAGGCCGTCTAAAGTGGCGCTTTGCTGAAACTTTGCCATGCCTCGCGCCATGATCTTTACGCACCGATGCAAGGCATCAATTTGAGCGGGATGGAATGAGTGCGATACATGAATGATCCGCGCGCTGTTTCTGATCAAGTCGTGTTCGCTGCCGCTGCTCGAAGCCGACAGCAGACAGCCTAAGTCCCGGGCGAAAGACTGTGCATCATCCCGGCCCGCGACGACTCGAATGAAACGTTCAGAAAAATCCCGCTTCTGTGCCGAGGTCAGCGCCGGTTCATCTTCTATCGTATCGGCGATTCTGCAAAGCAGATAAGCGTTGCCGACAACCAGCTGCAATGCATTGGGAAGTTCAGGAATGGTCAGTGCGAAAGTGCGCGAAACTCCCTGCAGAACTTTTTCCTGGTAGCCAATATCACTGCGAAGTGACGAAGCCTGTATTTCTGTGACGTCAGAGTCTTCACTCATAATCAATTTACATCAGCGGTATGCAGGTTAAAAAGTTGGGACTTGCTCAGGTTGGCGAGTGAATGACATTTGATGCTTCTTCTCTTGTTTCAGCCTAAATGGTTCACAGAGAGAAGGCTGCATGATCATGGTTTGCTATTTTCAACATGAATGATTGATATTATTATCATTATGAACAACTTACTGAAACGCAGGCAGTGGGAGTTGAACTTACTCCCTTTCTGTTTCTATTGACCGGTGCTTTCGCCATGTCTGCCTGCCTGTTTCTAATTCATTGATCTGCAATGTTTCAACCCAAGCATTCAATTCCGAAAAATTCCAGATTATCGCTCAGTTCTCGAAGTCAGAGGAAAACACATCAGCGGGAACCTATAATTAGAAAAATTCTCCGCGAACCTGATCCCGAACCTCGTGGCTCAAAATAAGAGACCCTCGGCAATTCTGGTGAAGAATTTGTCCTATGTGACGAAAATCTCCGAACATCAGAATTTTGCAAAACCGACGTAGCATCGAGGTTATTTGGATAGAGGGAGGGGGTTGTGACGGTATAGGTTTCGATATTTTATCCTTTTCAGAACAAGGTGAAAAATTATGGTTAGAAGTGAAGACGACAAACGTTTCAGCTGCGACACTATTTTGAATTTCTGAAATTTAAATTCAGTCTCTGAAAAAAAGATAGGTGTGAGTTAGGCTGACGCGCTTGTATCATTTTACTCAGAACTCCTGGAATTTTCAGTTGAAACCACTCTTGACAGACTATGGTTTGCAAAACCCGTCACATGATCGGGCTCAGTTCCGACATTTGAAAACGATTTACTATGATCTGGATGTTTTAACCCGACCGTGCCTTGCGAGCATCAATTGTGTTTTCAGGAATAATCGATATGTAACGCAGAGCTGCAGTCATGGCGAGTCATAAAATTGGATAACTGGTTGATTATTCAGATAATTATCAGATTTATATTTCTTTGAACGAGTTCATTTTATTGAGGCGCGAAGGTCCGGCAGTCATTCGGCAAGCGATGTGGAAAAAGCATTTGCAATCTCAAAATTGATGTTGACTGGCCGCGATCATAGCGGTACCTGAGAGGAAACACGAGCTGAAAAACGAGTCCAGGATTGGTGATTCGGTGGAACTCAAATTTGTTGAACCAAATTCACTCTGCATAATCAACACAGTCGGTCTGCATGCCGCGGCATCCAAAATTCAGAAGGTACGGCACTTAAACAAAGCACGTCAGTGTTGCGCCAGACTGCATGCGACCGTTCTGACAGAAGGCTTTATCAGAATGGGCATGCAGCCTGCGCAGTGGAAGAATGATTGGAAGAAATCCAGAATCGTCTCGCTGCGGGTGTCGGTGATCTGCGTACGCAAGATGGCGTTCGTCACATGCGCCTGATCATTCTGCTTGCCACCCTGCTGCTCGTCTCGCCTGTCTTTGGGCAGACACCGGCGGACCCAGAATCTGCAACAGGTTTCATTGCAAAACCGCTCGTAAAAACTTACGAACGCATGATCGTGGCAGCGAATCCTCAAGCAGCTAAAGCGGGGGACGAAATCATGGCGGCGGGCGGGTCGGCGGCAGATGCGGCCATTGCCGCACTACTGGTCCTGAATGTGGTCGAGCCCCAGTCGAGCGGCATTGGCGGAGGTGCTTTCGCGCTTGTTCACAGCGCGGACGGACTTTCCAGCTGGGACGCGCGCGAGACCGCACCAGCAGCTGCGACACCTGGCATGTTCATAGAGAATGGCAGTCCTCTGCCGTTTATCACAGCGGTGTCGTCAGGGCGTTCGATTGGAGTGCCTGGCCTTGTGCGTCTGATGGAGGCCATCCACAAACGGCATGGCAAAATTCCTTGGGCGGACTTGTTTCAACCTGCAATTCGATTGGCGCGTTATGGGTTCGCGGTGAGCCCGCGTTTGGCTGACCTGCTTGCCAGATACTCAGAACGTTTAAACGAAACGGATGCCGCTGGCGTATTTCTTCCAGACGGCGAACCTTTGGCGGTGGGAACGATCGTTCAACAGCCACAGCTCGCCGAGACGTTCGAGGTTCTTGCGGCACGCGGCGCGAATGTCTTCTACACCGGTTACCTGGCCGAAAGGATGGTATCTGCCGCACGTCGTTCTCCGCGGCCAGGCTCGCTCAGTTTGGACGATCTCGCCGATTACGAGGCAATTGAACGCCCGGCAGTCTGTCATCCATTTCGAAAATTTAGAATTTGCGGCATGGGGCCGCCATCGTCGGGGGCGACTACGACCGGACAAATACTGATGCTTCTTGATCGATTCGACCTGGATGCTCTCGCGTTGAATGAACCATTATTCTGGCATCTTTTCGCAGGCGCCTCGCGGCTGGCCTATGCTGATCGCTCCTTCTATCTGGCAGACAGCGATTTCGTGGAAGTGCCGGTCAAGGGTCTGCTTGATCCCAATTACATAAATTCCCGTGCGCAGCTGATTCGCCCGTCTGAAGCCGTAAAAGAGAAAGCAACCGCCGGCGAACCGCCGTGGCATACGGCGGAACACCGGGCACCGGATCTGCAGGAGGACCTGCCGGGCACGACTCACCTTTCTGTTGTTGACAGCGACGGACTTGCGATCAGCTTGACCGCTTCGATTGAAACGGCTTTCGGTTCAGGGCGCATGGCGGGTGGATTTCTGCTCAACAATCAGCTGACCGATTTCTCATTCAGAACTAGGGACGACGATGGTCTGCTTATTGCCAATGCGCCTGCGCCGAAAAAGCGTCCACGGTCATCGATGTCGCCAACGATTGCTTACCTGGACGGAGTTCCGACTGCGCTGACCGGTTCGCCGGGCGGCAGCCGCATACCGGAATATGTCGCGCTGAGCTTGATCGCGATGCTCGTTTTCGATCTCGACCCCGCCACTGCCGCGGCTTTGCCTCATGCTTCGCATCGCAACCGAGGCAGCATTGTGGTTGAACGCGGCATGCCAGCTGACGTTGTAGATGGACTCAAGGCATTCGGTCACGAGGTCAAAATTTCGGAGATGGCCTCTGGGCTGCACATTATTCAGATATTGCCCGACCAGCTCCTTGGGGGCTCTGATCCTAGGCGAGAAGGCACAGCAGTTGGTGAGTGATACTGTGTTGTCCTGACATTTGCCTAACTCATCGCTAAAAAATGTTTTTGACCGTGATGTTGTTCTGTAGCATTCTATGCCGTGACGGGAATTGGCAGGAAATCGGGAACGATTCAATTGCAATCTGCGCTCGTTCTTGAAATATAGATTTGCCAAATCTGAACGAAGAACAGATTCTGGTGACAACGAACAATCTTCCATTTACAACTTCATGCCTAACAGGCTGGAAGACTTCTTGCCCTTCGTCAATGAGTGCGATTTCTCGCAGCATCAAATTGAAATTTTGCAAAACAGTCAAATCGAATACAATTTGTTCATTATCGGACAATCCAAAATTTGATCTTCTACTGAACGGCTTTTCAAAAAATTAACGATATTTCTCTCTTGAAAGCAAACAATCATCGAATTCAAGCGCCATGGAAAATGTAATCGGACTCCCCATTCTGATCGGATTCTTTTTGATTTCGCTGGTAATGGGGGTCGCCATCAGCCGCTCAAACTTCTGCACAATGGGCGCTGTTTCGGATTGGGTGAATTTGAGAGATTTCGGTCGTCTTGGTGCCTGGCTGCTTGCAACCGTGGTGGCGATGATGTTTATTACGATTCTTGAGTTCGGCGCTTTGGTGGATGTAGATGGGTCGCGTCCTCATTACCGGTCCGCGACATTTGCATGGCTGCGATATTTGCTGGGTGGCCTTATTTTCGGCATTGGCATGACGTTGGCCGGAGGTTGCGCAAGCAAGAACTTGGTACGTTTGGGCGGAGGCAACCTCAAGTCTCTAGTCACGTTGATTGTCGTCGCGATTTTTGCCTATCTGATGACGAAAACAATATTTTTTGAAGTTGCATTCTATAACTGGATGCATCCCATCTCCGTGCAATTGGATGAATTGGGAATCGAATCTCAAGATATAGGCACTATTGTGAATTCGATCGCAGCCTCTGTTGATGCTTCTGTCGTACGAATCGGACTTGCGATCGTCTTTTTCATTCTGGTACTGCGATTTATTCTCAAAACCAATGGAATCCGAAACAATGCTGCGAACGTAGTTTCTGGCTGCGTCATTGGCTGTTGCATTTCTCTCGCATGGTATTTGACTGCGAGTTCAATTGGAGCAGATTGGGTTGAAGCCGCCGAGTGGGCTGACAATCCGCCTGTCGGCGTCGGACCTCAATCGTTTACATTTATCAACCCATTAGGTGAATACATCAGCTGGGTTCTTGATTTCAGCAATGTTTCGGTGCTTCTCACTGTAGGCATGTGCGCTGCATTTGGGCTGTTCGCGGGATCCTTGGCCGACTCCATAATTCGACGGGAATTTCATTTTGTCTGGTTTGTGTCTTTAAAGGATTTTGCTGCCAATGCCATCGGTGGGATGCTGATGGGAATTGGCGGAGTGCTGGCGCTTGGATGCACGATAGGTCAAGGGATCAGCGGGGTGTCAACCTTGGCATTGGGATCATTCATGGCGGTCGCCGCCATAATATTTGGTTCAGCGATTACATTGAAAGTTCAATATTACAAGCTGCTTTATGAAGAGGCAGGTGTCATTGACGCACTGGTCAGCAGCTTCGTCGATATGAAACTTTTGCCGGAATCTCTGCGGAAATTGGAATCATTTTGAGAATAGGAAGAAGTTGAATTATGACAGATAACGAGTGGTTGCCAAAGGACCGTCTTTACGATATACAGTCCTACGTTTGGGTGAGAAAAGATGCAGACGCGGATCAATTGACTTTAGGGCTTGGTTCGCCCCAAATCGCATCCTTTGGCGATCTTGTCTATCTCAATTTGGTCAGGCCGGGCTCAACTGTAACGCGAGGTGATGTTCTCGGTTCTGTCGAAGCCGCAAAAATGACCGGAGAAATCCTCAGTCCAGTGAGTGGCACCATCACGGATCGCAATGAAGCTGCATTAAAAAATCCGCGCCTTGTCAGTGATGACCCGTATGAAGCAGGTTGGCTGTTCACCATTCAACCTTCCTCCTTTTTGTCAGAACAGCGCCAGCTCCACAACTCCTCCAGCTTGTTGGAACTGCTTCCTGAAGATTTGCGTGGACCCCAGACACTCCAGTAACGCGGCCAACGTAAAGTGGCGAGTGCTCTACGAACATAACGTAGAGCACGGCTTAGGGCTGGCAACGGACGACGCACTCGCAAGACTGGCAGTCAGTCAGTCAGCAACCTTAAGGCTGTATACGTACCAACCCTGTGCACTGGTCGGGCGATTTCAGCATGTCGAAGATCAGGTCTACCTGGATAGATGTCGCAGACTTCAGATTCCCGTCAACCGAAGACCGTCTGGCGGGGGCGCCATCATTATGGGTCCAGATCAGTTGGGCATTGCACTTGTGCTGGGTGCGGAACATAAAGGCTTGGCGTCGACTTCTGTCCGGTTAATACAGCAATGCGCGCTGGGCATTGTGAATTCGCTTCGTGAATTAGGAATTGAAGCTGAATTTCATGGTAAAAATGATCTGGTCGTGAATGGCAGAAAAATCGCAGGCCTGGGACTGTACCAAGCACCATCGCGCGCCACGCTGTTTCACGCGTCTTTGCTATTGGATCTAAATCTTGATTTCATGCTTGAAATTCTGCGCACTCCATTCGAAAAAACCCAGGACAGAGGTTTTAGATCTGTTTCTGAGCGCATTACGACTGTTCGGGCAGAGACCGGTTCATCAATGGAAATGTCAGATTTAATGCGATGCGTACAGGACGGCTTTCTGAGAGAATATTCAGCGAAAACGGAAGTCGGGCGATTATCCAGTTCCGAGGTCGCGCTCACGGCCGAACTATGCGAACGGCAGTACGCTACTGAACAATGGATTTTTCAAAATTCAGCAGAAATTCGAGATCGAATGGGCACCTGTGAAATGAGAACGGCAGGCGGTTCCCTCGAAGTGCGAGCGATTGTCGCTGGTGAAACCGTGAAGTCAGTGTTTCTCAATGGCGATTTTATTGCATCCAGCAATGCAGTGGCTGATCTGGAATCCAGTCTTCGCTGGCACGTGCGCGACGAACCGGCACTGCATCAAACCATTCAACAATCACTTGACCGAAACAATGGCGCCTGGGCTCAAATATCCGCCGAAGAAATCACTACGGCTGTGATTCAGGCTTTGTCTCATACATCGGTCACGGCACCTCAAACCTGTTTTGCAAATCAAGGAGCTGAATTTGGCTAGCGCAGTCACATTTGTCGACAACAGAAGCATAGATTATTCTTTTGGAAAGGAATTATTTCGTCAGCGCATTCAAAATTTTGGTGATCGCATAACCTTTCATGCGCCGGGACTGAAACGTTACCAGACTTCTGAATATGAACAGCATGACGCGAATGAATTTGTTGCAGTAAGCGTGACGGGTGAAGCCTGCGCGCTGAACTGCGAGCATTGCAAGACCGGCGTGCTGCGCGGAATGCAGGACTTGAGTCGCAGCCGCGAATCACTCTATGAGATCGCTTCTCGTTTGCACGATTCTGGAGCGAAAGGCATTTTAGTTTCAGGAGGAAGCGACCGAAAAGGGAGAGTGCCGCTGCTCAAGCACATTCCCGATATGATTCGGATTCGCCAGAAACTCAAAATGCTCATCCGCGTTCATCCAGGACTGCCCGATGAGCGCACCTGTTCCGCTCTTGCCGATGTAGATATCAATGGTGCGATGGTGGACATCATCGGCCATGAAAAAACAATTCGAGAGGTATATCACCTGCCTTATGGCATTGAGGAATTTGAGGCCGTGCTTGAGCGACTTGAAAAGCACGCGATACCCTGCGTTCCACACATCGTGATGGGGTTGCATTTCGGTCGGATGCTTGGCGAGGAACAGGCGTTGGCGATGATCGCCAGGCACGATTTCAGGCTGTTGGTATTGGTGATCCTGATGCCGCTGTCAGGCACTCCGATGGCGGTTGTAAAACCACCATCGCTGCCGGAAATAGCCGAATTCTTCGAGTTCGCCCGAAGGGAAATTGTGAATAAACCCATCATGTTGGGCTGTGCTCGGCCGCTTGGTCAGCTCAAAGAAAAAATTGACCGCGCAGCAATTGACGCTGGATTCAATGGAATTGCTTATCCAGCGGAAGGAATTGTCCGCTACGCTCGCAATAAAGGTCTGCAGCCGGATTTTGTGAATTCCTGCTGCGGCGTAACCTGGTAAATCATTAGACACTATAGGCCATCAAAATGTCGGTAACCGGTATCCCCACAAAACTACAAGAAGAGTATTTCAACATCAGTCCCGATTACGTACGAATCAGCGTTGCTGCCGCAATCGAACTTGGACTTGCGCCTGGAAGCATACGCGGCTGCAGCTGCAGCTGCATCAATCTGCTGCAGAATTATCCTCAGGGATGCGCTGCCAACTGCTCATACTGCGGACTTGCCCGCGAACGTCCGGGGATTGCAGAAGAAAACAGTTTCATCCGCGTCGATTGGCCGCTCTATTCAACGGATCTGGTTGCTGAAAAAATTGCGGAAAAAGAATCGAATGATACAGTGGGAAGAGTGTGCATCGCTCAGGTTCAGGATCATCGGGCTACTGCGGACTTGATCGACATGGCGACTCGCGTGCATCGTGCGGCGCCGCCCGTGCCCATCTCTGCTCTGGTCACTGCGACTCTGCTGGATGAAAATGATCTGTACGAGATACAGGACGCTGGAGTGGACATCATAGGTGTTGGTTTGGATGCGGTATCGGAAGAGTTATTTTTCAATACAAGGGGAAAAGGTGCAAAAAGTCCGCACCGGTGGGATCAGCACTGGGAAATCGTGCATGCGGCACGGCGGATATTCGGCCCGATGAAAGTGAACTGCCATCTGATTGTTGGTTTGGGTGAGACCGATCAAGAAATGTTCGACATGATTTATCAGTTGAAATCCGATCAGATTGCCGGTTATTTATTTTCTTTCAATCCCGAGCCGGGGACACAGATGCAGGATGTGCCAAGAGCACCTCTTCATCGATGGCGGCGGATACAGTATGTCAAGCATTTAATTGAGGAATGTGACTTAGAACGAGAGGCTCTTGCATTCAATGATGCTGGTGAATTAATTGGTTTGGAACCGGAGTTCGATGTTGCGAAATCAGCATTCGACAGTGGTTTGGCATTTATGACGAATGGATGTCCCGACAGAGATGGCGTGATGGCCTGCAATCGACCCTATGGGTCCTATCGCCCAGGTGAAGAGTACCGCGATTATCCTTTCTTGCCGGATGCCGACACCCTGCGAGTTATTGCCAATCAAACCAAGCTGGAAGAGATATTGCCGGATTCAAGAAATCAAATCTGAGTTATGTTGCATAGACTTGAAATTTCATTAAAATGTATGTAGTAACGCGACTGAGTAATACAATGCTAACATCAAATTCCAAAAATTGGCCACCTGATTCAGTTACACACTGCGTGATCAATCTAATCAAGTCTTTCAAATGAAGATACTATCAACTTCTCGTTTCTATTACCTACGGAGAGCTGAATTTGAAAACAAGCAAGAGGCATGCATCAAAATCACGAAATGATTCAAACAGTAAAAATCACTATCGGACTAAGCGTACTGGATTCTGGGGTGGATTTATCCTAGGCTTTTTTCCGAGTTTTTACTCAGTTCCAATCCGAAGTAATCTGAAGGAAATTCTTTGCAAACGAGACACTTTCGCTGAAGACCAGAAACGAATAGGTCGTGATATGCATATCGCGATGAATTTAGTTTCGAAAGAATTAGAGAACCATAATCATTAGAAACAGCGAATCCAAACTTTTTTCAGTTGCCGAGCAGTCGGTTATATTGGTGAAGCTTAGCTGCCGAAGGGCTACCAAACGCCATCGCAGAGGTTTCAGTTGCTGAGTAGTCGGTTATATTGGTGAAGCTTTTAAGACTGTTTCGTTTAGTCAGCCAACTACAGCATGTTTCAGTTGCTGAGTAGTCGGTTATATTGGTGAAGCCCAGAACCGCCTGCGATCGGTCAGGCGCAGCCCGCGTTTCAGTTGCTGAGTAGTCGGTTATATTGGTGAAGCTTTTCAGATAACATTTTACTGCGCTTACCACCATGTTTCAGTTGCTGAGTAGTCGGTTATATTGGTGAAGCGGAAAAATGCTTTTTTACGGTATCATCCAACTCATGTTTCAGTTGCTGAGTAGTCGGTTATATTGGTGAAGCCGCGTGCGCAGCTCGAGCTAACAATTATCGAAGAAGTTTCAGTTGCTGAGTAGTCGGTTATATTGGTGAAGCTTACTACTATGAATAATATCAATACTACTATTTGCTTTAGAGTTTCAGTTGCTGAGTAGTCGGTTATATTGGTGAAGCTCGTTAAAACCTGGTATTTCGGTGATTCTTGACTCAGTTTCAGTTGCTGAGTAGTCGGTTATATTGGTGAAGCTCCACCCTCCACGTGATAAGCGATTGTACCGTCAGTTTCAGTTGCTGAGTAGTCGGTTATATTGGTGAAGCTTATAGCTCTCAATTGATGCAAAATTCAATTGCATGTTTCAGTTGCTGAGTAGTCGGTTATATTGGTGAAGCACGTTTTGCTGTGTTTTGTTTTGCAGGGACAAAAGACGTTTCAGTTGCTGAGTAGTCGGTTATATTGGTGAAGCTCCTTCTAAAGCTTCGGTAACTCCATCACGTGCAGTCGTTTCAGTTGCTGAGTAGTCGGTTATATTGGTGAAGCTGCAGTTGTGATCGCTTTTCTTCCAGCGGGTCATGTGGTTTCAGTTGCTGAGTAGTCGGTTATATTGGTGAAGCCCTAGATCGTCTCGTGGAGCAAAAGTGCGATACAGTTTCAGTTGCTGAGTAGTCGGTTATATTGGTGAAGCTTACACGTTAATCCAGCATTATGGATAATCATACGAGTTTCAGTTGCTGAGTAGTCGGTTATATTGGTGAAGCCATGCTATCCATTTTTGCGCTATCATTCCTGGAGCGTTTCAGTTGCTGAGTAGTCGGTTATATTGGTGAAGCACCATCGAAAACGTGTGTCTACAGGGTGTGGCCAAGTTTCAGTTGCTGAGTAGTCGGTTATATTGGTGAAGCCGCACAGGACGGTTTCAGAGACTTCTACAGGCGTTGTTTCAGTTGCTGAGTAGTCGGTTATATTGGTGAAGCGTGCGCTATCTCGGTCTTACTTGGGTAATCCCTCCGGTTTCAGTTGCTGAGTAGTCGGTTATATTGGTGAAGCTACGCTGAACTGATCTATTTCTTGCAGCGTGACGGCGTTTCAGTTGCTGAGTAGTCGGTTATATTGGTGAAGCCAAAAACGGCCAAGCTGCGCGACGTAATCATAAGGTTTCAGTTGCTGAGTAGTCGGTTATATTGGTGAAGCATATACTCAATAGAGTATCAATTCGATACTAACCAACGTTTCAGTTGCTGAGTAGTCGGTTATATTGGTGAAGCCAAAGCGTTGATTAAATTACTGCAAAAAAAATACGTTTCAGTTGCTGAGTAGTCGGTTATATTGGTGAAGCTCGGAATCGACAGCAACCGAAAAAATGACTCAAAGTTTCAGTTGCTGAGTAGTCGGTTATATTGGTGAAGCCTAATGGCAACTTCCGATTCCACCAAATTCATGATGGTTTCAGTTGCTGAGTAGTCGGTTATATTGGTGAAGCCCAGTCACAGAACCGCCTGACCGGCTCCCATCGAGTTTCAGTTGCTGAGTAGTCGGTTATATTGGTGAAGCCGACGAGGATGACCGATGCCTCAGCGACACTGCCGCCGTTTCAGTTGCTGAGTAGTCGGTTATATTGGTGAAGCTCGGACGGGGTTGGAATGGATCCGGACTGCACCACACGTTTCAGTTGCTGAGTAGTCGGTTATATTGGTGAAGCTTTGGTTGTCCAATTTCACAACATCCACCGATGAGTTTCAGTTGCTGAGTAGTCGGTTATATTGGTGAAGCCCCTACAAATGTCTGCGTTTATCTCGCAAAGGTAGTTTCAGTTGCTGAGTAGTCGGTTATATTGGTGAAGCGTTGATTGTAGATAGGTCTCTAATGCAGTTTTTAAGTGTTTCAGTTGCTGAGTAGTCGGTTATATTGGTGAAGCCTAAATCTTTCCAACCAGTCGGCCCTAAATCTACGTGTTTCAGTTGCTGAGTAGTCGGTTATATTGGTGAAGCGGTGCTGAAGGAATACCTCAACTCTTAAGATCTAGTTTCAGTTGCTGAGTAGTCGGTTATATTGGTGAAGCATTCCGCGCCACAGAGAGGGCCTATTGACGCTGCGTGTTTCAGTTGCTGAGTAGTCGGTTATATTGGTGAAGCACCGGTGAATTTCTTGGTAAAGTCGTGCGTTGGGGTGTTTCAGTTGCTGAGTAGTCGGTTATATTGGTGAAGCTCGAACAGTCGAGGGCGTATTGCGAAGAACACGAACGTTTCAGTTGCTGAGTAGTCGGTTATATTGGTGAAGCTACGACATCGCACTCGGAAAAAAACTTTCAGAGGCAGTTTCAGTTGCTGAGTAGTCGGTTATATTGGTGAAGCTATGTATAAAATGAATGATGAACAGACTCTAGTAGTGTTTCAGTTGCTGAGTAGTCGGTTATATTGGTGAAGCAACACAAGCGCCATACAGCCAAATAGACGTCTGTAGTTTCAGTTGCTGAGTAGTCGGTTATATTGGTGAAGCTTCGGTTGAATCTGTCGATTTATTCAACAACTTCTGTTTCAGTTGCTGAGTAGTCGGTTATATTGGTGAAGCTCCACTTAATATCTGTTTAAAAACAGTACTATATGGAAAATATGATGAATAGAAATTTCGAAAATGATCGTTCTGTACGAAAATCGGCATTTTTTGCGAAAATATCTCTTGTGTTAAAGGAATGTTTTCAATAAAATTAGAAAACCAATATAGCTGATTACTGATGCACTGTAATCATAAAAAAGTATTTTGAGCAGACCTCTGCACAGCACGTCTGATATTGCTTAGCAAAATAGGATATCCACCTTTGGTTGGATATCCTATTTTTTTGCTTCTCATCTAATTCTACAGTCGGTCATTGCAAAAGTTAATGTATTCGCAAGCGCAACATTGAAAAATTGATGCATTAGAATCAGGTTTCACACCGCGAGTTAGCATTCGTCGTATCGCATCCACAATTTGTAAGACTTTTTGTCTTCTGTCTGTACTGATTTCGATAGTGTGTAAAAGCTTGCCTGCTCCAACCAGAAATCCATACTGACTTGGTTTTGAAAAATAATTTTCTAACAGCATTGCATATGCAGTCAACTGCATAATGTCTCCGCGTTTCTTATTACTCGCCGATAATTTGAATTCAATAGGATAGACGAATTCATGTGTTTCGATGGCCATATCGACAACCCCATGAAAGCCATAGAGACTATCCCGTATAGCCAAGTTGTAGAATTTCTTGCCATCTTTTAATTTGAACCGAGATAGATTGCGGCGTTGCCACAATTTTTCTTCCAACTGATGAAAATTTTCGCCCTGTTTTACCCATAGCGGATAATTGGCAACAATATCTGTTAGTTCGATATAGTAAACGACTCTTGGGCAATAACACCACTGCCGCAACAGGTTTGCAGGAACACTAAATGACTTCTGTTTCATTCCAATCTTTAAAGTCATTAGCACTGTAACCGATAAAATAACTTTTGCCCCTGCCATTAAAATTAGTTCGAGTGATGAATATCTTGTCAGTACTCTTAAAGTTGGAGTTGAGGAAGCGCTTGATAGCTTCTGTTTCAGCGGCTGTCAAATAACCCCAAAATACGGATTTCTGTACCGGTCTTAATCCAATTTTGCTCAGTTCATTGAAGATTTTAGTGCGCAGTTTATTGTTTGTAATGTCGTAGCCAACCAAATATTCTTGACGGAGTGGATAAGTCATGCGATAAGACCAATTCTCTACCACTTGAAAATATATGGCCTGTAAATTTTCTCTCCGTAAAATTGCCCACAGAGTCGATAAATCTGCCTTTGAATAATATGTTCCAGTTTCAGTTTTCTTTTTCTATATAGATACCTTCTAGCGCAAGTTCGTTGAACTTCAGAAATTAGTGCTTTTTTTAATTCAACGTCCAATTCTTGCTTCTTTTCAATTCTAAAGCGCAATTTGACGACGGCTCTGTCTACCACCCAAGAACGATATTCTTCCATCAGGTCCAATACTAAGGCCATTTTGCCCGGACGTCTGACATGTAGAATACCGAGATAAGGTTCCAAGCCAGCGTTGATGATCGAACTCAGAATGTAGGCGCTTAGCATCGCGTAACCAAAGTTTAACATGACATTATTGAGTTCTTGGCTTCCGCGACCTTCGCGTCTACTGAACGAAGATGAAAACAAGCCGGTGATGCGCAGTGCTCCAAAATAAGCGCTTGCACTAGCGCCTTCGAATCCTAAAAGGGTTTGAAAGTCGTTGGCATTACTAGCTTGGTCCGCGTGCTTCCATAGTTTTGCAGCAGTTGTCTGTAGTGTCTCATTCTGATGGTATTTTCCCAGATGTTTAATTACCGCACGCTGATTCTTTATCTTCGCTGCCACAATTTTTCGTGCGAGTGGCAGAGTGTCGCCCTGACAAAATTTCATCTGCGCAATTCGAACGGCAACTACTCCGTGTTGTGATTGTCCTAGAATTGCAGAATGGGCTACACCACGAAAATCTAAGAAGAATAACTTAATGCCTCGAACACTAAACGCCTCGATCAAGTCACTCGAAACACTAATCCCTCGTTTTGCTATGGAAACTGTACATAGACGATTAAGAGGATAATACTTGGTTACATCACCTCGCTGTCTGACCGCTAATCGGTGACGTTCTAATCCGAGAAAAGTGCCGTAATCACATATTACGAGGTGCTTCACTGCAATAAATTATCCTCTTTTCTGTAGGTCCGCTACAATTTCATTTCTATCTCTAAACTGCACTCAATTTCGAAAGCGGAATATTGAATTTATCTATTTTCAAACGAATGTCTAGTTTTTATCGGATTCGCCGAAATAATATTGCTGCAAAACCTTTCTCAAGGATCGCTTTACATCCTTTGAAAATCCGAATGCTGTGTACTCCAATGATTCAAGCTCATTCGAATTCAAATTAGTCTGAAATTCCTCTTTCAATTTGTTCAAATAACGTGGTTTAAGTAAAGAGTGTTGAAAAATCTCGTCAACTTTCCCCCGGGCTAGCAGCTGATCAAATTTAACGCGGATTCCAGGGCGTGTATTATTGTCAATTTGGTATTTCAGTTCAGTTAAACCAAGTTTTGTCAAATCTTCGCTAAGTTCGACTTGATGCCATTTATCCGTGTCGATTAATTTAACGGTATCACTTAATTCAAAATAGTATTTTTCTTTCTTCAAAAAAAATGTATTCCGGGATTTTGCTGATTCGGAGAGTAATTTGCCAATTTCACCTTCACTGTTGCAGACTGGAATGAAAGCTTTGGCACCTGTAGTTCGAGAATCGGAATCATTGACGATCTGAAAAATTGGCCTGTTGTTCCAAGATTTTCTCTTCAGCAGTCTGTGCCCTCCACTCGATTTTATGGGCAATGAATAATCTTGGCGAAATTTTTTGTGAGGATGTTGGTGTTTAGGGCTGAAAAATTTGCTCAAGAATTCTCCGTTTTCTGATTCCGGTGAATTTTCCCATGCATCAATCAGCTTTGCCCATTCATTCCTCACTGGCAATATGAGATACGATTGATCTTTTGGCAATTTGAAATTTTTCTCATTACCTAAGATTATTTTCGCATCATTCAGTTTCGTAATTCGTTTTCTCTCGGTTCGATAAGAAAGCGTATTTCTAAGAAAATTCATCTCAGGACTATAGTCTTGATAACCTTCAGACGAATTGTAGTGTTCTATGTAGTGAGAGTGGATCATTTGCGTATTCAATGAGATACAGAAATAGTCCATTTTAGAATTAAACCCAATCTGCGCTAGCTGGAATTCCAATCTCTCGAATGAATCGTCTTCATTTAGTGCCAATAATTTTGTTTTGGGATTAAACTTGAGAGCAAAATACAATTTTTTTCGACTTTGTCTAGTGTTTTTGAGTTGAAAACTGTTCTTCCAATCAAATCCGATGCGAACTTCGAATAATTTTCGGTGTATGAGAATCGGCAGATAATGTTCGGCGTACATTCCGTCGCGGTGAATGGAGCGATGCTTGAAATACTGATGGTTAGGTTTGCGACGTTCCAAGGAAATCTTTCGAAAATTTCTTGGGTTAACTTGAATGGCTTTGAAAAGACTGTCATCATGGACTCGAGATTTCTTAGTCTCGACTTCTCTAGTCATTTGATCAACTCGGGACCAAATGCCAGTATTCCCTAATTCAAGCCGCAATCCTCCGCTGCCACGATGCGCGTCTGCAATCATGCAGAATGCCACTTGCGCATCTAGTAGATGGGAATACGGTTTCTGGGGCGAACTATCACTTTTACTATAACTATCTAGATCTTCGCGATAGTGAGTTACCAAATCATGACGCAAGTTGTGTATTCCATCACCCCGAGAATTGTCCTGCGCTTCCACTCCAAAATAGTCAAATGAAAGTAAGTGATGCTTGTTGATTCTTTTTGCTTTCTTGTAAAGCGTGTTCGCCAAAACTTCCGCAAAGTATCTTTGAGTTCCGTTAACCAGCGTTCTGGTTCGATGATTGATGGTATTGATAACGAGTTTGCGAAGGGGGTCGCCTATAAGGAAAAGAGCATGTCGAAATGCTTTCTGTTGTCTTTCTGTCAATTCAATGAAGTTGAAATACCGCCCAAAATTGAATTGTCCTCCTTGACCATTGCCGATTTCTTCTTTTATTATTTTCTCAATTTGCGAATCGTCCGCCGTTCCAAACACGTGATTCTTGTAACTAGGGTGCAAATCAGAAAGCGAAAATTCTGAATTTCCCTTCACAACACGATTGTCTTGCTCATTCGTAAAAATCAGATTTGCTTCATCATTAAGCGTACCCCATTTAGGATGTGCTCTCGGGATAATATGATCGATATCCCCTGTGTTCCCTAATTCAACTCCTGAATATGGTGATAATTGGGCTGAACCTTTGATTCTAGATTTTTTTGAACTTTGTATCTTCTTCAGGTTACTTGAATCAAGACTTGAATCAAGTTCTCTTTTTCTTTTGTTATACTCCTTCGCGTCCAAATATGGCCTTTTAAGCTCCAGCAAATTCGGTTCAAACTGAAACCGATTAGATTCTGTAATAATTGGAATTCGAACTTCTGTGCCCAACAATAAATCTTTCTCGATTCTTGCCCATTTGTCTTTTGCAATAGCACCGCCCAAAATTCGAGCCAAGCGCATTACAGCACCGTCAATCAGTCTGGTAGGAATCGAAGGCAAACGTTGTGCTTTAACATTATTTTTGAACGTCTGCATTCTCTGAGAGTTATCCAAACTGCAAACAGAGCAAGTTCGCGCATTTCCACGTCGTTCTTTGAAAGCAATGTTATTAATCTGAGCAAGAAGAAATACGGCATTAGCTGGACGGTCTTCTAGAGTCTGAATCCACTTCTGGCGTTGTGCTTCATCATCAAATAGTCGACTTCCAATCACTTCACACAATGCGACACATTTTTTTGCTAGTCTGAATAATTTGTCTTGAGAATTCGACCCATCCCAAACTTCTCGAATTTTCTCCTTCAGGTGCCCGCGGAATTTTTTTTGTGCTTTAGCTGCATCTGCACAATTGGTCTTCAATCCTTTAAAATTATTCTTCAGCCATTCTGTCAGATCCTCATCGTTGTTTGAATTTGTTCGTTCTTTTAGCTGTTGTGAGGGTAGCTGAAGTAAACCTGCTATATCACTGATCAGCTGATAACGCTTTTGTCTTGGCTTGTGATTGCAGTACGTAAGCAGGTGGTCACGATCATCAAAGCGTCCGGTGTTTTCGAATCCGCGACCTTTTACAAAGCGGTACTCTGGATGAATAAAGATTCTGCCTTTGCGCGCTTTCTGCCGATTTTTGTAATAGTTGCAGACTAAATGCATAAAACTCCCTTCAGCGAAGACAGCCCTATATTTATAGTTCCGCGGTGTTTTCAAATCTGCAGACAATCCGCTGCTATTTATCGCTTTTTCTAATTTATCTCTCGCTTTCCCTCGGTCTTCTGGACTTGTCTGTTCTTGGCGAAACTTTTTCGTATGACTGTAAATTTCATTTAGCTTCAGTACATCTTCGTCTTTCACCCGGTCCAATAGAAATTGCAAAATACGGGCATCTAAATCCTTAGCTGTTCTTCGTCCAGAATCGAGCTGAGGTTTATTGGTTAATTCGCCACGAAAGTAAGCAGTGCCCTTACCGCTCTTCAACTCTTCCATTTCCTTTTTGTAATTTCCTAGATATTCGTTTACCTCTGGAAGGAACAAAAGTTCTTTCAGCCATGTTCGCCAGTTTCTGTAATTGTTGTCTAGAAATTTCGTGTTGAGTATCAAGCTCTGACATTTAGGCGGACGACGATTGTTGTTATCTTGGTAGGGCGGTATGGTAAATGAAGGGGATTGCTCAAGCCAAAAATCGACAACACTTCCTTGATGGACTTTCCAGTTGCTCCGAAGCGTTTGGTAGTCAAATTCTGCGTCTTGCGCTTTGTTTAGGTCCTTTTCTGGATTGACGCGCCACTCTCGAAGTATCCAATTCCCAAACAGTTTCTTCAAGCGATTTCTGTCCCAGAAATCACCCTGCTTATGTCTCTTGTCATTGAAATATTTTCGGAGTGGTTTCAGTTCCAGATTGCTCATGTTACCGATGAGATTTGCCAGCGACTCTGGAGTAAGAGAAGTACCATTTCGAATTCTAGTTTCGCCGGTTTGCAGTTTGTTGCAGAAAGTATTCAAACAGCCATGTTCATGGCTCACGCATTCCAAGACATCATTAATTTCTTGAAAATATTTGCTTCTATGACGAGCACCCGTGCTCAACTCCTGAACTACTGTATGTAAAGCGAATGTGAAGTGATGGAGGTGAGTTCTTATCCATTTCTTCTTTGCCTGAAGATTCTTATTTTTGATTCTTGCGGAATTGCCCGATACTATTTTTCGTTCAAATGAGGATTTTTCGAGATTAAATTTCTTTGAATTAAAATTCCATGGAGAGGCATTCAATTCAGCTTTTTCTTTATCAAGGTCGTTGGGAATACTGTGTAGAATTTCACTAGCGACCGAAGAGTTCTGCTGATTGAGCTTTTCAGCTAGGTCGACTGAATTTCCCTTCTCTCGAATACTATGTAAGCCAACAATACCCATATCATCCCATTCATCAAAAATCCATTGACTTAAACTGTACTGCTTTTGGTTTCGCTTATTTTTCTCTATCTGCTTTCCATCAATTCGTTTCTTACAACATTCCTTCAGTAAATTTGTGCGGCCAATCATCAGAAGCTTGCGATTAATCACTTTCGATTCTTCATCAACAGTCGCGAATATTTTCGTGATTTCAGGCTGCCCAAGTTGCTTCCACTCGGACATCTTTTCATCTAAATTACATGTGTCGCCTATCTCGACAATTTCTTTCTGTATCTTTTTTGGAAGTTCATTAAATGCATCTTTTGGGAAGCACTTCAAGGCCTCTGTATCGTATTCTTCGGTCAGAAAACTAAACCCTCTTCGATTGAACAGAAAACCAATCGCCTGTTGAGTTTTGTCGTCCCATTCCAATCCGAACTCTTGGCACCAGATCAGTCGAAACAAACGCTTTACCAATCGCCTGCGTTTGTATCCGCGGCGTTGATGTCGCCTGGCGGTTCTGTCAACCATCATCAAGGTGAAATTGTCTTTTTCCAATTGGTACACTTTTCCTTCTTTCTCAATTTCACCTAGAAAACTTCCCGCTTGATAATGAGCGAAGTAAACTCCAGAGTTTTTCGAACCAAGATCAATGGAAATTGGACTGATTACTAATCGATTCGGCATGAGGTTTCTGTCTCTTATTCTGAGAAATGCAAATATTCACTCGCATTCTACATTTGAAGTCTTTTTTGAATATGGTAAATATTATATAAATTCATTAGTGCCTCCAAAGTCATGTGCTTTACAAGAACTTGCGAGCTTTGGGTTTAGAATGGCTTTAAATTCATACTAATTATTACCAAAGCTTTATCTCTCGCAATTGCGCCGTGGGTTGTCAGCATACAGAAATTCAACTTCGATGAATCGCCTGATATGAACTCTAGTGTTTTCGAAAGAAGTACCGTGTAAGTGATGCGCCTTTCATGGAATGAAATTCGTGTTCGTGCTGCTAATTTCGCCAATGAATGGCGCAATGCCGCGTATGAGAAAGGTGAGACACAGAGTTTTTACAACGATTTCTTTCATGTATTCGGTGTAAAAAGAAGAAGTGTCGCACGCTACGAGGAGCATGTGAAGAAGCTGGACAATCGTTCCGGCTTTATTGATCTGTTCTGGCCAGGTGTTCTACTCGTTGAGCAGAAAAGCTCGGGGCATAACTTAGACAGTGCTTATGAGCAAGCAGGGGAGTACTTTGATGCACTCTCTGAAGCCAAATGTCCACGCTACATTCTAGTGAGTGATTTCCAGAATTTTGAACTGCACGATCTTGACCGACGTGAAGAAATCGCCTTTAAACTGTCTGATTTTCCAAATCATGTAGATAAATTTGGTTTCATACTAGGGATACAACGCAAAACTTTTCGCGATCAGGATCCAGTAAATATTCAAGCCGCTGAATTGTAAATATTTGCTTCAGCTATGGGCACGACGACACAAATAGTGTATATAAGTTGTGAATGTCAAATGAGCTCATCCAAATTAGCCCACCCCGTGGAGTTTTCGGATTCGGAAAATGGTGCATTGACGCCTTTATCCAAACAATTCGTATCGCCGTTGAAGCAGGAGCATATTCAGTTGAAGTGTGATGTGAGCCGTTGGCGAGCTCTATCACCTCAATGCGTGTCGTCAGCTGCAATTCGATGAGTCGAAGCCGTTGGATCAGCAAAGCGAATCATTCATGCACCAACAGCAATTGCTTGAGCGCTCGGTCGAGCAGATGGAGCTGTCATTGAAGCATGAATTGTCTGCAGAAGAGATGCATCCTGCCCAACTCAAGGTGCTGAGCAGTTTGCAGAATCACTGGTCGGGGCTGACGGTGTTTTTAAAACATCTCCAGGTTGCGCTGGATAATAACTCTGGGGAGCGGAAGATGCGCAGCCCAGCGATACTGCGCAAGAACTGCCGCGGCTCGAGCAGTCACTGGAGCGCTTCGCTTGCAGCGCAGATGTTCTCAATCATTCAGAGCGTGCGTTTGTGGAATCTCAATCCCCATCAATGGCTGTATGAATATCTCAGCACCTGTCAGCCAATGGTGGACAGGCACCTGAGAATCTTGATGCTTTCATTGCCTGGTGGATGAGCGCCGCTCGACGGGCTGAGATGTCGCAGCCAAGCCAGTGCGGTTCTCTCACATCAAAGTGCGAGGCGGCTGTGTCAACTGAACACGTTTGTCTTTCAACCGTCTCACAACCGCCATGATTCGATATTGCGGACGCGACTTCAGTTGCAAGGACATGCAGCGCATTCGCAAACTGATTGCCGCCCATCCTGACAGTTCCAGAACCCGGCTGTCGCAGCAGGTCTGTGAGCTGCTGGATTGGAAAGAGCCCGATGGAGGACTCAAACAGATGTCGTGCCGGGTGGCGATGCTGCGCACTACCTATACAGTACAAATTGGGGCTTGACTTTTAAAATTCGAGCTGGTACATTTGAACATCATGTATCAGCAGAATCAAATTCCGCGCAAGCTGAGGTCAGCATCTGGTCTGGAGCAGTTGCAGTCGATCCTGGCAACGCGCAGATTTGCGAATCGTACGGAATTGACGCATGCGGTGTGTGAGGAGTTTGGATTTTACGATGCGCGGGGTAAAGCGCAGGTGACGAGCAGTCTTCGGGTGCTGCGGGATCTGGAGCAGACGGGTCGGATCGAGCTGCCGGCTTCGAGTCGTACGGTGCGCCAGGTAAAGGCGCGTGGATTGGGACAGGCGGTGGCCTTGGCGCAGGGAGTGCCGGCGCGGGTGGATCAGGTCACTGGTTTGCAGCTGTTGCTGGTTGAAGAGGAATCGCAGTTGCGTCTGTGGAACGAGCTGATGATTCGCGAGCATCCGCGAGGAGCGGCAGTTCATGTAGGCTGTCAGCTGCGATATCTGGCAGTGTCTGAGCATGGCTATTTGGGTGCGCTGGGATTTGCGTCGTCGGCGCTGGCGCTGCGCAGTCGAGACCAGTGGATGGGCTGGGATGCAGAGCTGAAGTCTCGACATTTAAATCGAGTGATCGGCATGAGTCGGTTCCTGATCCGGCCTTCGGTGCGCTGTCAGAATCTGGCGTCGAAGGTGTTGGGTCTGTGTCTGCGTCGAGTCGGCAGGGATTTCAAGAGTCGCTATGGATTTGATCCGTATTTGGTGGAGACGTTTGTGGATGGGTCTCACAGTGGGGTATCGCTGCGAGCATCGAACTGGCGCCATGTGGGCTGGACGACGGGTCGCGGTCGATTTGGGGGCAAGTCTGATCCGGCGGCTGTGAAGTCGGTGTATATCTATGAATTAGAACGGAAATGGCGAACGTATCTGGGGTTGGACAAGATTTGCGTCCCGGTGCGTGACAGAGGTCGGGGACTAGCGATTGATGAATGGTCGGAGCAGGAATTTGGAGGTGCGCCGTTGGGTGATGAGCGTCGCAGCACAAGACTGGTGAAAAGTGCGGACATCCAGGCTCGGCAGCCGATGGAGCCGTTCACGGCTGCGTCCAGGTCGGATCAAGCGGCGGTGCATGCGCATTATCGTCTGCTGGATCAGCCGGCGGAATCGGCGGTGACGCCAAAGAACATCTTGGCGCCGCATCGACAGCGAACGCAGGAGCGAATGCAGGCACAGTCGGAAGTTTTGTGCGTGCAGGATGGCACCGATTTGAATTTCGCCAATCACGGTGGCTGTCAGGGCATGGGCTTGATCAGTCGCAACCGCAAATCGGCTGGCACCATGGGGATTCACATGCATTCGCTGCTGGCGCTTGATGCGCAGGGAGTGCCGTTGGGGGTGCCGCACATTGAATATGGCCATCTGGATGACGAGGGCACCAAGACGCAGCGATGGCTGCGCGGGCTGCGTGCGAGCGCAGAGTTGGCGGCGCCGCTTGAAAAGGTGCGGATGGTGGCGGTGATGGATCGCGAGGCGGATTGTTTTGAGGTGATGGCCGAGTGTCGAAGGCTGTCAGATGTGGAGTTGCTGGTGCGCGCCCAGCATAATCGAAGTCAAGGCAAAGGCCAGCCGAAGATGTTCGATGCGATCCGCGGGCAACGTGCGCAGGCGAGTCTGGAAGTGCCGGTGTTGGCGCGTTCGGCGCGCCGCAGCAGCCGCAGTCAGAAGGCGATGTCGAAGCAGTCGGCGCGGATGGCGCAGGTCGAGTTGCGCTGGCGTCAGGTGCAGATTCAGCCGACGCGCGGTTTTTCGGGTGAGAAACCGCTGAGGTTGAATCTGGTTCATGTGTATGAAGCAAAAGCCGGCGACGCGGTCAAGCCGCTGGAGTGGTTTCTGCTGACCAGTCTGGCGGTCAACAGCGCGCACGATGCGACGCAAGTAGTACAGCGTTATCGGCTGCGTTGGCGAATCGAAGATTGGCACAAGATTTTGAAATCCGGCTGCAAGGTGGAGTTTCTCAAGCATCGAAAATGCGAGCGTATCGAACGTGCGGTCACCATCAACGCGGTGATTGCCTGGCGGCTTGCGGCGATGACGCTGCTGGGTCGAGAAACCCCGGAATTGCCGATGGAAGTGCTGTTTAGCGAGACCGAAATCGGTGTATTGAAGGAATTCGCACGCCAAAATCGCAAAAAAGTGCCACAAAATCTCGGCGCCGGCGTAGTGACGATGGCCATGCTCGCCGGTTATTTGAATCGTAAAAATGATCCGCCACCGGGTTACAAGAAGATCTGGGAAGGCTATAGCATGCTGACAACAATGGCGCGGACTTATGATTTGGCTCTGCAAATGCTGACCCAAAAAGGAAGCTGGTTTCACCTTCACTCAGAAGGTTGGATTCAACATAAGTTAAGTCCAGACTGAATTTGTACGGAATAGGCAGGCTGCGCATGCATCGAGATCAGCTGATTGCGTTGCCGCCACCTCGTCGCCAACCTCCCAGGGCGGTCATCCGCTTCACTGACAGCACTGCACCGCAGACACCGATCCGTGCACCGCTGCATGAGTTGTCAACACCCCAACTGCGGCTGGTGTCAACTACCGGTGATTCACGTCTTTGAAACGAATTCATTGAACGCTGTCATTATCTCGGACACAAACCCCTGCCCGGTGCTCAGCAGCGTTATTTCGCCACCATAGACAGTCAGATTGTCGCCGCCTTCGGTTTCGGCGCCGCAGCATGTAAAACCGCACCTCGGGATGACTTCATCGGCTGGAGTCGGGAGCGCAGAGAAGCCAATCTGGCACTGATCGTAAACAATGCAGGATTCCTCATTCTGCCCTGGATCAAGTGCCCCAATCTTGCTTCGCACCTGCTTGCAAGGCTCGCCCGGGAACTGCCGCAGCAGTGGTACTATCGTTCCAGGTTTGACCGGTGCTGCTTGAGACGTTCGTTGAACAGCGCTTTTTGGGTACATGCTACTAGGCTGCGGACTGGATCTATGTCGGTCAAACCAAAGGACTCGGCAAATGCGCTGCCTCAGCGAAGCCAACATTACCGATCAAGGATTTCTGGTTGTACCCGCTGTGCCGGGACTTCAGAAAAATACTCAACAGTTGATTCCTCTCGGCCTATGGGTTGGCCGAATATTTACGCTGGGATTGCTCCAAATGGTAACATTTATCTTTCCATTGTTGGGCAAGGCCCCGCCAACGGTTCACATCATACTTCAACTGAATATGCTCCTGCTTCGACAGCGTTACGAATTGTTTGGAAAAAGGCGTCGATGCACCTTTTCTCGAATCCGAAAACTCTGCAGGTGGGCTTATTGGGTTGAGCTCATTTGACATACACGATTTATATACACTATTGGTGTCGTGGTGTCCATAGCTGAAGCAAATTTTTTTCTATTCGATAAGGGTTGGCCGAATATTTACGCCGGAAACAGGTGTCGTCGTTATGAACATGCACAAAGCGAAGGGAAAACAGTTTGATGAAGTGATCATTTTTGAGGGTTGGCCCAGGATGAATAGAGGAAAAATTGTTGCCAATCTAGATCGGATAGTCCAAGGCAATTTGAAGAAGAATATTGACAACCAAGTGCGCCAGAATCTTCGTGTGAGTGTCACCCGTGCTAAGAGACAGACAACAATTCTGACACCTAGTGGAAATCCGTGTGTATTGTTGACTATGAATTGCAATGAACGAGTCGGGTGATTCGACTAGGAATGTAAAGTACGTTACAAAATCTATCATCAAGCATTGAATGTGCCGATGAAAATCCTTCGCACTAAGGTAGTTGATGATCAATCGAAAGTTTCCTATTTTGAACTGAATATTTCGAAAAAAAGTCGAAATCTATGCTTCCAGACGCACCAAGCCAATTCATTTTCGATAACGGGAAATTTACATTTCCAGACTAATCACCATGTGAAATGTTCGCTTTGAAAGTTTCAAAAACCAGTCTAACCAAGATGCGTTATTCAGTAGATGGGATTATTTGTGCCGTAACGAGCATGACCGACCCAAGGTGGTAGGTTGGCTGTCTTTTAAATAAAAAAGAAGACTGAGATGAGACTTAAACCGTGCGCGAACGGCGACGACATTAATTTTTTTGCGCACCTGTCGTTGCAATACCAATCTAACGCGATTTAATTTCAGTGCCATTATGGACGAATCTAAGCTCGTTCAAACACGTCTGACTTGCTCCGTACTCAACATTAACATGAAAATTTGTACCTGAGGCTTCATGCTACACAATTTTGTATAAAATGAATTTGCACGATAATTATCGCATTTCATAAGTCAGACTCTATCGATGTCAGGAGGCAATCAGGATGGCTATTCAAAAATCTCGTCGTAATTTTCTGAAAACGACAGGAGCGCTTGCAGCTGCGTATTCGTTGGGCACGTTTCCCAACTTCGCACATGCCGCGCGTGAAAAAGAACTCAATATTTACTGTTGGGAAGGATACAACTCGGATGATGTTCTTGACCCGTTTCGAAAGGAATTTGAGGCCACGGTTCGAGCAGAAGGTCTCACATCCGACCCTGATGCGGTAAATCGGCTGCGCGCAGGTGAGACCAAGGTTTGGGATTTAATCAACGTCAACAACCCTTGGGCTCGGGAAATGATGTGGCCGGAGGGATTGATTCTGGATCTGCCGAGGGATCGATTTGAACCGTTTTTTGCAAAAATGATGCCAGCCTTTCATCCGCCTTATCCGTGGGCGATGGATAAAACTGGAGAACATCTACTGGGCGTCACACAGCGATTCGGTCCTTTCAATTTCGTCGTGAATACCGACAAGATTTCACGAGAGATGGCCGAAGACCAAGGCTTCAAGCTGTTCTTGGACGCAGGAATGAAGGATCGTTATGGCGTTCTCACATACGATAACTGGAACATCTATCACATGTGTGTCGCAGCGGACGTCGATCCGTTCAAGTCGCATTCTGCCGAAGAAATCGAATCCTTTGCTGGAATGGCAAGACAGATCTTCAACGGCGCAAAAATACTGACGGACGATCTTGTGGCGATGAATCTTGCCCTGATCAACGGTGAGATCGATGCGTACTTCACCGGTGGAACCTACACGGCATCACCAGCTCGATATGACGGTTACAGCAATGTTCGAGGCATCACGCCGAATTCAGGTCCAATGGATGGAAAAGGCGGAATCGTCTGGATTGAACTCACCTCTGTTGTGAACAATCCCGAGGTTTCACCGTTGGCTGAAGAATTTCTGGCGTATATTCAACGGCCTGACGTCAGCAAAAATGTTGCCTTTGCAGAAGGAACTTACAACCCGGTGACTCAGATGGGTGATTCGTCTGTTTTAGCTGCCTTTGATTCAGACGAGCTGGATGCCATTCAGTGGGATTCTCTCGAAGAAGAGATGGCGCGTTCGGAGGATTACAACATCAATCCCGATTATGCTGAGATGTACGATCATTACTCAGCTGCGAAGAGAGAACGGGAAGGTTAGTCCCAGCATTCTTGCAAAACCTGAATGTAAAATTCTTGCCGGAGATTCATCTAGATGGATGGCGGTCATGCTGCAATTCTCAAGCTACAAGGAATTACAAAAAAGTTTGGAACCTTTACGGCTTTATCGAATGTCGATCTAACCATTTCCAATGGTGAATTCTTCACTTTAGTCGGTCCATCAGGCAGCGGCAAGACAACGTTAATTCGCATACTAGTGGGGATGGATCACCCCACTAGTGGCGAAATCAGACTCAAAGGCGAGGTCATCAATGATGTGCCTGCCAACAAACGCCCCACTTGCATGGTTTTTCAAAACCTTGCACTGTTTCCCCACAAGACGGTTGGCGAAAATGTTGAATTTGCCATGAAGATCGCGCGGGTCAATCCACAGGTCCGTCGCACTCGAGCTCTGGAATTGCTTGAGTTGCTGCGTCTGCCCGCCGATTTTTATGCCAAGAACATAAATCAGTGCTCCGGAGGCGAACGTCAGAGGATCGCATTGGCGCGCGCGTTGGCTTTTGATCCGGAAATTCTGTTTTTTGATGAGCCTCTGTCAGCACTCGATTACAGGCTTCGCAAAACTTTGGAAAAGGAATTGAAAGACATTCACCGTGAAACGGGAAAGACATTCGTCTACATCACGCATTCACTCGAAGAAGCGATGGTGATGAGTGATCGAATTGGAATTCTCAATGAAGGTGAACTCATTCAGATCGGCAGCCCAGATGACATCTACAATCGCCCCAAAAACAAGTTCGTTGCTCAATTCATGGGAGAAGTAAATACGTTTGAAGTCGAACGCATCAATTCACGAAAAGTGCGGGATATCGAAACTGGCCTTCAGATTGAGATCAGCTCCGCTCTTGGTGAAAACTTCAGATCTGGGTATCTGATCATTCGCCCTGAAGTAATGAAAATTGGGCCGGCTGCAGAAAAATTGCCGAATCAGCTGCACGGAGTGCTTTTCAACGATTATGCATTGGGTTCCCGCATTCAGTATCAGGTCAGAAATGAACGCAGCTCACATCACTGGCTGGTGGAAAGACTACAGGACGATCCCTTTTCGGGAAATGCCGGTGAATCAGTAACGATTGGCTGGCGTCCACAGGATTCCATGCTCGTCGATCATTAGCAGTTCGAGGACTTTCACAGTGAAATCGATCTATTCGTGGCTTCGTCAGCCTGGATTCCTGACTGCGCTGCCGACTGGTTTATTTCTTCTCGTTGGGTTTGCAGGACCACTGGTCTTAGTTGTCATTTACAGTTTCATGCCGGCTAAGACATTTACCCTCAATCAGATGCCCACATTCGAAAACTACATTTCGGTAGTAACTCAGAGTTACTACATTTCATTCGGATGGTCCATTACGCTTGCATTGATTACTGTTGCACTGTTGCTGGTCATTACTTATCCCATTGCCTACGGCATGGCTAAACTGTTTGGCAAATGGGCAGCATTGGTTACGATCATGGTAGCGCTTCCGCTCTTGATTTCGGAAAACATTCGGCTGTTTGGGTGGGTGCTGTTGCTATTGAAGAACGGAATTATCGATGGCAGTTTGAACTATCTGTTCGGAGTGTCATTATCTGGTCTGCTGTATACCGTCCCTGCTATCGTTTTAGGGCTGGTGTACGTATATCTGCCATTCATGCTTTTTCCCTTAGTGATTGGAATGTCAATGGTTCCAGAATCATTGAAAGAGGCTGCGTCGGATTTAGGAGCGACCAGGTTCCAGATTTTTCGCGAAGTTGAGCTGCCATTGTCGATGCCTGGAATTTTGATCGGCAGTCTGCTGGTATTTATTCTCACGCTGGGATCATTGGCTGAATCAAAAATACTGGGCGGTCAGGCCATTATCATGATTGCCGATGATATTGAATCTGCATTCACATTCGCACAGAACTGGCCGAAAGGTTCGGTGCTTTCCGTACTGCTCATCATAATATCAATGCTGATCATTTTCTTTTTGTTCCGAAAGATCGATTTGGACCGTCTCATGGGACGTCATTCGTAACGTGAAAGTCAAAAGTAAAGGAAGGGTTGCCCGCGCTCTGATTGTCGTTTGGACAGGCAGCATTCTGCTGTTCTTGTACATGCCGATGCTGTCTGTCGTGATGGCTTCGTTTACAAAGCAGCGGTATTTTCAGTTTCCAGTTCGCGCTTGGGACACTCGGTGGTATGAAAAAGCGTTTGTATCTTTATCGGTGCGAGATTTGATCTGGACTTCGCTCAGCATCGCTACTCTGGTAACGATTTTGTCCGTAGTTCTCGCCTTTTTCGGAGCCTTGGCATTTGCTCGATACAACTGGAAAGGCAGAAAACTCTATCAGAGACTGATTCTGCTGCCGATTTTCTTTCCTCAAGCGGTGTTGGGATTGGCGCTTCTGCTGTGGTTCAGTTCGATTGGGATTACCACAAGCTGGCATACCGCAGTTTTTGCCCATATGATCTGGGTCCTGCCGATCGTCACGCTGATCATGTCGATACAGGTTTACAGTTTCGACCCTGTATGGGAAGAAGCAGCTTATGATCTCGGGGCATCGAGGATTCAGGTTCTAAAGGAAATCACGCTTCCCATCTTGGCTCCGGGCATTATCTCTGGTGCAATTTTCGCGTTTTTGCTCTCGTGGGGCAATTTTCCTCTGTCTTTGTTTACGACGGGAGCGGACCAGACCATCCCCGAATGGCTGTATGCCAAGATGGTGTCCGGTTATACGCCGATGGTGCCCACCCTTGGCTCTCTGACGATGGGCAGCGCGGCAGGGCTGCTGCTGGTTTCTTTTGTAATTTTTACGATTTATCGAAGGATTAAGCAGAAAAACTAGGTTGTGAATAGGTGCCCCTTCAGCTGGTCCCGATCCAAATTTTGGTGGAATTTGACGACGGGTTCCAGTTTGGATTCTGTGACGTTACCTCGATTCCAGTTCGTCACTTGGTCGTATATAATTGACTTAATTCATTGAATAGATTAATGGATTGAAGATCATCTTCGACTGTATGTCCCTACAGTCGCACGATTCTGGTCGGGTCCGCTTGACAGCGGAGAACGAATTGATGGAACACTAGGAAACCGAAGGATGACATTTCGAAGGGCATTGCAAATGTCGCTTGCCAATGGGCTTCGAATCCCACTGGCAGATAACAGTTGTCTTCTCCACAACAGCTAGCTGAAACTGACCAATGAAGAATGAGTACAAGTAAGGATTCTATACATGATGGCATATTTCGAGACGTATACTCGAACGACTTCTATTTTCGGGAGTTGCTGCAGATGGTTTTAACCGAGCGGCAATACAACGCTTTGGACTGGGCGACCCTGAATTGGGAGCCGTTCAGTTATTTTGAATCGCCGCTGAAACAGAAAAAAACCGACTTGGTCGCTTCGGTCAACTTAAAGAAGGACCCGAAGCAGAAACTGCGGATCATCTTTCTGATTGAGCACAAAAGTTACAAGGAGCCGGAGCTGATGCGGCAAATTGCGGAGTATCAAGTTCGTATCTATGCCCGTCAAGAGCAGGACAAGGCCCAGCGGCGGGCGCCGGTGTTTCCATTGTTGGTCTACCATGGTCGCCAGAGAACCTGGAACGTGCCGTTGCAGTTTCGAGATTATTATACGGACGGTTGGCCGGCTGAGGTGCTGCAGATCTTTGGAGACTATTTCATGAATTTCACGTATCGGGTGGTGAACTTACGTGATGCCGAAGTACAGCGACAGCTGGCAAAATTGGTTTCAGCTCCGATTTTGTTTATACTGGGTGAGGTCTGGAATATGAGCGATGCGACGGTAGCGAAGCTGCATCGCATGGGCGTGCGGCTCGGGGCGGAAGATCGAAAGTATCTGATGTCTCGGGCGATTGACTATGTGACTCAGTACGATGAGGAGTTCACCTTGGAGCGAATATCGCAAATCGAACGGCAGACTTTGAAGGAGGAAGAACTGATCATGCCAATGTTTCAAGGAATTTTAGAAAGAGAAAGGGAAGGTCTAATTCAGCAGGGAATTGAGCGAGGAATTCAGCAGGGAATTGAGCAGGGAATGGAACGAGGAATTCAACAAAATCGCGAAGAAACTGCCGCAGAGTTGATTCGAGAAGGAATGGGAGACAGCGTCGTCTGTAGAATTACCCGACTGGCCGCTGAACGCGTAGCTGAAATTCGACGAAGCGTTTCCTCCTGAATCTCGGCTGGAAGTCGTTTTTGTCAATTGTCGTCGGGCAATTGATTTTCCTGAATTCGACGGTTTAGCGCGATATCAGCGATTTTCATTTTTCTAATTATCTTATTTCATTGTATTGTTTTTGGTCCATTTCAATTTCTGTGATGTAGCGCCAAGTTAAATTTATAAAATTTGAAAATTCCACATTTTCGTGCTAAGGCAACCATCATGTCCGTACGCGTGCAATCCACCCCCAACAGCCCACGAAAATCGGTGCAAATCGTATAGCGGACCACGGCAGGAAAGCTCGACAGCGCATCATCCGCCATGTCGGCACCGCCAACAGCGAACAGGAATCTCGACGACCGGTGCTGTCGCATTATCGTGAGCTATGGCAGACCGAGCAGAGATTTCGCATCACCAAGCACGAACTGAAGGTGCGGCCGATCTTTCACTGGGCGCCGCGTTGAGTTCAGGCGCATGTCGCCATTTCGTTCATGGTTTTAATGTGTGTCAGACACCTGCAGCATCGGATAGGTCTGCAGCAGCAGCGCTATTCGCAACATGTGATTCGAGAGGTCCTTGCAAAAGGCGCAGTATTGCGTCGTTGAGCATCGAAAAAGCGGTCAGCGGCATGCGATTCCGACGCGTCTAAGAAACTTTATGCGGCGATGGGAATCCAGAGGCCGATGACACATTTGGCATTGCAGAAAGACTAGACTTTTAGATTCAGCAACGCGTAAAAATATAGTGCTTAATATTAAATTGATACTAAATTAGATCAAGCACTTACAAAAATTAACCGTCGAAGTTAGGGAGTGAGGTTTGGAATATAATAAATGCGACGGCGGCGAAGCTGCACCGCATGTATATGCGGCTCGGGGCAGAGGATCGAAAGTATCTGATGTCTCGGGCGATTGACTATGTGACTCAGTACGATGAGGAGTTCACCTTGGAGCGAATAGCGCAAATCGAACGGCAGACTTTGAAGGAGGACGAACTGATCATGCCAATGTTTCAAGGAATTTTAGAAAGAGAAAGGGAAGGTCTAATTCAGCAGGGAATTGAGCAGGGAATTCAACAATCGTGCGAAGAAATTGCCGCAGAGCTGATTCGAGAAGGAATGGGAGACAGCGCGGTCTGCAGAATTACCCAACTGGCCGCTGAACGCGTAGCTGAAATTCGACGAAACAATTCCTCCTGAATTTCAACTGGAAGGAGTATTTGTCAATTGTCATCGGGCAATTGTTTTTGATCGAACTGGTGCTGATTCTACTGCCTGTGCTCGCGAATCTAATCTGAACCTTTGCCTTTGTCCGGTTCGTCAAATAGTGATTGGTTCACTGCTTGGATGCAGTCTTTGTGAATTTACTTTGGTCCGATGGAACGCAGTTCATGCTCTAATCAAATCGTTGCCTCGTTCGGTTGCAGCAACCTGCCGTTTTGCCGCGCTTTTCCAACAGATTCTGCAAATCCTTAAGTTCCACCTCACGTTCTAACCTGCGCTCCAGCTTGACCGCCAAGATCCTGCATTACTACCGCCTATCCACATTCCGCACTTTTCGGTCGGCTTCATCCAACTGCTGGTGATAGCGCGCAGTCTTTTCCTCCAACTTCTTAGAGCTCTTCTCCAAACTGGTTGCAGTATGCATGCTTGATTGATTGGCATCAACCGTGAAAAAACTGCCGTCAATCACCACACGCTCCGCACCGGACAATGTGAACTCACCACACATGCTGACAAACTTCCGCTGCGCTGCTTTCAGGGGCATGCTGTTGCACTTGCGAAAATCTGCAATTATCCTGTAACTCGGCTGCGCACCTTGGCACAGCCAGATCACCTCCAGATTGACCCGAGTCTCATTCTCCAAACTGCGTGAACTGCGAATCCCGGCTGACAGCCGATAATATTCAGTTTCAGCAAAAGCGCCGGATCATACGCCGGCTGACCCGCTGAGCGCGTCGCTTCGGTGTGACCAAATTCCAGTTATCTCAAGTCCAAAGTGTTCACCCAGGCATCGATGGTGCGCACCGGATTGTGTTCTGCAACAAAATCCTCCACGCACGCCGGAAGCCAACTCTTCCGGTTGCGCTCAAGTACTTTCCGATAACGTCTTTCGGTCCATCAAATGCGCCCATATCCAATTGATATAAATAGCATCATAATGTTATAAACCAAGCTTCGAAGTCAACTCGATTGAACTCGTTTCCAAGCATCGGAAACTGAATCTGCAACCGATGACTGTGCCACACCCATTTCCAACCACATTGACCGGAATTTTGCCAATTCTTTCACAGTCTCAACTGCTGGTCCATCGCTCAGACAAGCGTCGAATCCATCACAAGTTAAGTCCAGACTAAAGTTGTGTCTAATAGGTAGACGGCAGTTCGAAACAGAACGCGTGCCAATTCACCATGACACCGCAACAATTGCACCAAAGCACAATCGATGATTCACGCCTCATGTTTCTTCGACAACTGCCATGAACGCTTTTTCTTCGCCCTGCAACTGCTGAAAACAATCTATATTTTTATACAGCGGACAATCTTATACGTAATATTATTAAAGCAGACTTTACCGTAAAACGATGTAAACATGATCGAAATTCAAAAATTGCCTTGGAGGAATTCGTAGTGATTAGTCTAGAACAAGCGTGTAGTGAAACTGAAGTCATTGCCGAACAGAGCCAAGTGTCGGTGAGAAAGTTGCTTAGGCAAATCGGTTCTTTAAAGAAAGCGGCAAAGCTCGGTAACATTGCAGGGATTAAGCGCTGTCAAGGGAATCTCAGGAATCTGTTGGAAGAAGTCGAGTCTGATGTCTCTCAGGCAGTGTTGAGTTGGCCATACACAGACGAAGATGAAATTCAATTTTTCGAAGAGCAATTCGCTCCATTGCTAATAAGCACAGCAAGAGAGATGGGATTTAATATATATGAAAAGGATGGCAATTTGGTTTGTCCCCCATTGATAGTGAAAATATTGCCTGCACAGCGGGCTGTAAATGTGAATCGCAGAAAGGTTTCCCAAGTGAGACCAACTTACCTGGTTGATGTTCTCCAAAAAGCTCGAAACAAAAATGCGCGCCATTCGCCCAATCAATTTCTTGTTTCTTTATACCGAATTTACAATATTTTGAGAAAATCTGAGAATCCGAGTTTCATTTCCAGTGGCGGAGGACCTGTTTATCAGCTGAATACGATCTACAATTTAATGACAGCTCTTCCCGGAATTTCACGCAGTTATGACCGCAGTGATTTTGCCAGGGATTTGTATATTTTGGATTCTAAAGGACCACAAGTAACAAGAAACGGTGCGAGGGTTTCATTTCCGTCGTCCACGGGAACGCGCCACCGCGCAAAAAGCCAACTATTTACGTTCATTAATAAAGATGGCAGCTCAGTCGAATATTATGGAATCCGATTCAGTCAGCCCGAATAATGCGATGAATGACGCTATATCAATTGACAATTGGTTGGACGTTGTAGACCGAGAGTATCTATCCTCGTTCATAAAGGCGGGTGGTTCAACAGTAAAGTTTGCTGTGACCGCTGAAAATAGAAAACAAGACTTGTCGGAAAAACTCAATGCGCTCTGTCAGCAAAGAAACTTTGTATTCGTAAAAACAAATGCTGTGGAGTGCGGTGTCCACATGCCTCAGCATATTTTTTACAAACTGGCATCCGCAATGGATTGGCGCCTACTGGCACGTTTTGTCATCAAGCAGTTGCTAGGTCAAAAACTTTATCAAGTGGATGGCATTGAACCTCGAGATACCTTTGATATTGTTGACTCAATCGCCAGAGCCAATCAAGTTGATAAGAACACTGTTTGTTATGAATTGCGGAATGCGCTTTCTGAGAATGTTCTTAGTAATTCTAAAATGTTGAAAGCATTCCGAGAAACGATGCATCATCTGTGCCTGATGGAGATGCTTGCTGGACCGACAGAAGTATCACAAAGGAAAAATTTACTGAATTGGCTTACTGGGGAAACGCCGCGTATTGGACTTGTTCGTCACTTAGGCATCCAGACCAGCATCAATCGATCTACAGCGCGCTACTTTATTGAATCAACGCTTTATTGGGTACAGTATGCCGGCTATTCAGGGACAATTCTGTATTTGGATAATACTCGAGTAACTCGATATCCGAGCCCTAGGGATGGGAAGCGCAACTACAACAAACCACAGACTATCGAACATTATGAGTTGCTCAGACAGTTTATTGACGATACTGATCATTTGTTTGGAATGTTCTTATTGGTAGTGACCAATGAAGATTTCATTGATGAAAAATCCTTGAGAGGTTGGAAAATCTATCAAGCACTACAGACAAGGATAATGAACGACGTTAGAGATGAGAAAATCATCAATCCGGTAGCTGCTTTGGTTAAACTTGCATAAATTTAGTTACTCATTGGCGCAAAATGCGTTGCTGCGTGGCGTCAATGACGCGGACGATAAACCAGCAGCCATGATGGATGATTCACAATAGATGACACACTCAGAAGAAAACATCTACAGGACTGCCTGAATGAGCAGCGAAAATCGAGAGTAAAAGCAGGTTACTGGCAGATGCCGATATCTTATTGTCGATCTTGAGAAAAGCCGCGGTCAGCAATTCTCTTCAATGATTGAAACCATCTAATCCATAGTTATAGAATAACCTTTTCCCCTACTGAATTAAGATTCGAGAAGGTGATTTAATGAATTCAGAAGATTTCAGCAACAGCCTGGATCTGCGCCGTGCTATAGAATCATTGCGAAACGGCGTGCCTAGCAGCGCGGCTGTTAAACAGATGGGCTGCAGTCAGCCCCGTATCGAAAGAGAGTTCAAACAAATGCTAAGCGAGGCGGCCACACCGAGCTCAGCGGATTCAAACACGCACGGATTTTTGATTTCGGGGGATTTTGGTGCAGGTAAATCCCATCTTTTAGCACACTTGGAACAAATAGCGTTCTCTAATAATTTTGCTTGTAGCAAAGTTGCAATAAGCAAGGAAACTCCGCTGAATAATTTAGGAAAAGTGTTCATATCCGCGATGGAAAATGGTCGATTGCCGGACAAAAGAGGGCGTTTTATTGAAGAACTTTCTGATGGTCTAGTGAAAAGCGGTCAAGATTCCCAAGAATATAAGGATTTATTGAATTGGGCCAAGGAATCTGCTGCGAACAACCAATTGAATATGATATTTGCCGCAAGTTTGTACTTACGCACCAATTATCATTTAGAGCCTAAGTTACTCGCTGACATTGATGCATTTTGGGAAGGGGACAAGATTAATGTAAGCGCTGTCAAAAAACCACTTAGGGCAATGGATAAGTTGAAAGAATTTCAGTTTACAGCACCGAAAGTCGTCGAACTGCCCTCACAGCGATTGCGATTTACGCTGGAGTTGATAAAAAGTGTCGGTTATAACGGGTGGATTGTAATGTTGGACGAACTTGAACTGATCGGTTCATACACTGTTCTAAATCGAGGGCTTAGTTACGCAGAAATTGCGCGCTGGCTTGGTCTATCGGAAAACAGGCGATTCCCAGGCCTGATATTTGTTGGAGCGGTCACTGATGATTTTGCTCTTGAAATAATTGACCCGCGTGGCCGAAGGAAGGACCATGACAAAATTCCAGCACGGTTGCAAAATCATGTGAAGCATTTTACACAGGTAGGTGATGCTACTAAAGGAATGAACGCACTATTGCATGATTGCATATCTTTGAAAGAACCTAGCGACGACGAAATTGACTCTTCACTGGAAACACTGCGCACGTTGTACAAAACAACTTACGACTGGGAACCACCGCACTACAAAGCAACTTCCGGACTCGCAGGAGCGCAAAAGCGCATGCGTTACAAAGTTCGTGCAGCAATAAACGAGTGGGACCTTCGAAGATTGAATCCAAATTATAGGCCTGACACGAAAATTGATGAATATAAGATCAATTATGAAGAGGGCGAGGACACTGACACTGAACCAAGTGAGGCTGTGAAAGGATTACGAAACAGCAAGTTTACGAAGTTATGGAAGCGAACATAGTTGTGACTGAAACATCTGGAATCATTGAAATGGGTTGCGGTGATCTGAAAATGGGCCGTTATCAGCTAGCTGGATGAAAGAGTTTGAAGACGGCAGATCAGTGAAGTGGACCCCAACGCGCGCCTGGTGAAAAAAGTCGGTGAGACGGTGGCGGCTGCAACATGCAGATTGCAGTTGATGAGAAACACAAGTTGATCGTGGTCGATCAGGTTACCCAAGATGACAATGGCAGGCAGCAGTTGTAGCCGATGATGACAGCTGCGGCCGAGAACCTCGGCAATGACGAGCTCAAGGGTCTGGCCGATACTGGGTATCACAGTGCTGAACAGCTGGACGGCTGCGAGCAGAAGGAATTTGAAGTGACGGTGGCTGAACCAAAGCTTGCGAGTCATAAAGGACGCGATGGTCGCTTTGGTCGGGACGATTTCAAATATTACGCCGAGGCCGATGTCTGTTTCTGTCCGGCCGATGAAAAACAACGGCGCGGTGGAAAAGCTGCAATAAAATCAAGCAGTATGTGACTTGTCGTGCAGTTACGGCACAGTGTCAAGCCTGCCGCCTGCAAGAGCAGTGTCTGTCGGAGAAGGTTCGCTATCGAAAGATCCAGCGCTCGGTGCATGAAGCAGCGGTGGAACGCCATCGACAGCGTCTCAAGGAACATCCCACTCAGGCCCGCGATCGCAGTTCGATCATGGAACATCCCTTTGGCGCTTTCAAGCACAACTGGCAGAATGCGTCATTCATGATGCGAACCTTGGCCAAATGTCAGTGTGAATTCTCGCTGATGGCGTTGAGTTATAACTTCAAGAGTGTGCTCAATCTAGTGGGATTCGAAGTGTTGACGTCGTATTGCACCCAAAACCAGGGAATAAGGTTGAATTTCGGTTAACACAAAAAGAAACAAATCGAGCGACACGTTGCTTGCCTTTGCGGAGTCGGCAAGCGTTGGCAACAAGTTACGAATGTCTACATCCGGTTCAAAATTTTAAATGGTTTCAATTTGATTGACCAGCATAAAAAAACCAGCGTTCCCAATAAGTTTGAAATTCACCACTTTGAGTGGCCGCATACTCTCTTTTCATTTCAAATAGACGGTATTCGCGCCATGCTTAAGATGGACCGAATTTTATTGGCGGACGATATGGGATTAGGCAAAACTGTGCAGGCAGTTGCAACCCTACGCATTCTTCGAATGAGGGAGAAATTAAATTCATGCCTTGTGGTTGCGCCTGCAAGCGTGCTGAACCAATGGCGTCAAGAACTTGACAAGTGGGCACCGGAGCTGACCGCGATCATCGTTTCGGGTTCTGTATCGGATCTGGCCTGGCAATGGAATGCAGATTCGGTTGTCAAGTTAGCCAGCTACGACCGGGTTCGTCTGGATATTGAATTTCTTCTGGCTCGCCAATTTAGGCGGCAGGCATTTGATGTAGTCGTGCTTGACGAAGCCCAAAAGATCAAGAATCAAAATTCAACGAGTAAGGCAATGAAAAGAATTCCGCGCAAACGGTCATGGGCATTGACAGGAACTCCGATCGAGAATTGCGAAAGCGAATTAGCTTCCATTATGGAATTTGTTGATTACACTGAAGGAATGCAACAAAAAATCTATACGCCGGGCAAGAAGCTGAGATCGAGACATCGCGAGTTGCAGCTCCGACGCAAAAAAATCGAAGTGCTGCCGGATCTTCCACCAAAACTGGAAACCAAGCTATTGATAGAACTGGATTCGGAACAACAGAACAGATACAGCGAAGCTGAGCGAGATGGAATTTTCTACCTTAAATCTCTGGGTGACAAATTAAGTATTGATCATGTGCTGGAACTGATTCTCCGTTTGAAACAGATTTGCAATTTCGACCCTGTTACGGGGAAGTCCAGTAAATTGGACGACATAAAAAACAGGCTATGGACACTGACAGCACAAGGTCATAAAGCACTGATTTTCTCACAATTTTCCAGTGAGACATTTGGCGTCGCGGCTATATCTGATCGTTTAAAGGAATTTAATCCAATATGTCTGACTGGCAAAGTACGTCCGGACGAACGCCCAACCCTAATTGAGCAATTCAAGACCAAGGACGAACACAAAGTGATGATTGTTTCACTGCGAGTGGGCGGATTGGGTCTAAACTTGCAGGAGGCATCTTACGTCTTTCACTTTGACCGATGGTGGAACCCAGCCGTTGAAATTCAAGCGGATGATCGTACTCACCGCATGGGTCAAACTGTAAAAGTAAACACAATAAAGTATACCTCTCTAAACACAATTGAAGAGCGCATAGAAATAATTCTAACGGAGAAATTAGAATTGTTCAGGGAGTTGGTTGATGATGTTTCATTGGACCTCTCCGCTAAACTAACTCACGAAGAACTCCTAGGTTTATTTGAACTGAATTAGCAAAGAGCGCGTCAATTCAACCGTCGATAAACGCAGCGTTTCACATGCCCGCCTCTGATCATGTGACTCACTGTTTTTCGGTGTTGCGCCAGGTATATGAGATGGAAAAGCGACATTGTTTTAAACGTGACATCCATTAGATGGCACCGCCGAATTTGACACCTAGCCCCGAATCAAAGCGTTGGTGAGCCGGATGAGTCTGAGCTCAGTTGGAGGAGATCTAGAGACTCAAATTTTCATTGTATTGCCGATAGAAGGGCGGGTCCATTACATCAGTTTTACCCCATGTACGCAATATTCCGTGTTTTTGAATTCCAAATAGGAAGGTGATGATTCTCCCGATACTCCCCGATGTCTCGCCGTAACGGACCCTTTTTCCTCAGCCGATGTCTGTGATTCAATTCTTTCTTCAAGGCCGCGAACAACGATGCCACCATCGCATTGTCGTAGTGCTTGAGAATGAAAATTTGATTCCAAGCAAGCGTAAATTGATGCTATTGAACCTAGTGGCGCGTACTAGACGGGAGATTCGAGTCATCCTGTCTAGGGGACAGGTCGGAATGAGTTTGCAGTCTGACTTAAAGACGAAGCAATTTTCCGCGGTATTCGCGCGGTGAAAAGCCAGTCCATCGCCGGAAAGCCCTGCTGAAGGCGCTCAATTCCGAGTATCCGAGCAGAAAAGCAATCTCCGATAGCGATAAATTCCTTTGTTTGAGGTAAACTTCGGCTAAATTCCTGCGTGAGTCTTCAACGAGTTCGGAATATGAAAGTCCCTCCCAAGCCAGGTTCCGCTGAATCGCACTCGTACTCATGTACAGACTCTTGGAGACGAGCTCCAGTGACGGATATCCGTCGGCCAGCTTGATGCGAATCAGATGTCGAATTCGGTCGGTCAGGTTTTGTTCGTATGGTGAATTTGCATGTAGAGTTTCCAGGCAGGCGCGGGTGATGGTCATCAGTTTGAGATCGCATTTGGGCATTCGGTTGGTCAATATTTCAGGTTTGAATACGATGGCATTCACGTGTTGATTAAAGAAGACCGGAGCGCCAAATGCGTTTTCGTGCTCCCTGCTGTTTTCCGGTCTGGGATGCTCAAAGTAGACCTCTTCGGGTGTCCACTGAAAGCCGGTGCTTTCTCGAATAAGATTGAAAAACATTCCCAGCGACAGTTCGGCATCCTGTCTGCGCTGCAGGATATTTGGATCGCGAACCTGGTACTCCAGACGGCACATGCCGTACCGATTTGTTGTCAGCCGCATCATTGAACACTGCTGGTGATATCGAAAGAGGTCGACCAGGTTGTCAAGGGCTCTGCCGAGAGTTGAACAGGAAAGAGCGGCATACCCCCATAGCCCCAGATCATCGGGTTTGAACTGATTTCCGAACCACAATCCAAAATTATCGTTCTGGGTGTCTCTGGATGCCGATTCAAAAAGACTGCAAAATGATTTTAAGGACATCCCAACGGTAGGGTTGCCAATGCATTCGGGGTTGACTTCCGCTTCTCCGAAGATTCGATCGACGTCACCGCCATGTTCAGCGATGAAGTTGTCAACACCGGTTGCTGCAGGCGCCAGCACGTGAGGGACCGATTCTTCATCCTGATGGGAATTCGGTGAAAAAGGTTCGCTTACAAAGGGTTTCCTAGAGGATAATCTCATGCTGTATGGAAATCAGGTTTCCTTTCTGGATTGGATTTTAATGGTGATCAAAATTCGATTTAGTAGTTAATTTGTACGCGACTTTCCAGCAAATTAATTTTCAGCATTAATTATTAGGATTAAATCTTTCTTGTAATTTACTATTATTGTTAGAATAAATCAACAAATTGGTTTCGGTATCGGCAATATCGATCATTCAGCATCGATATTCAGTGATGGAGTGAACAGCTGCTCGCTGATTTGTTTGCGAGTGTAGAAAAATATATCAGTGCATCGTTATTGGAAAGAACATCATTGTGTGTTTTTTGAACCGTACCTAATTCACCGAATTCGAACACTGAAAACGATTTTTTCGGGACCGCCCTGATTAAAATAAGTGGTAAATTAAGAAACACGACCGTATCGTCAGTTTTCAGCTGCACTTCATCCAGTACATAGAGAGGAACTAATGTCAATTCTCCATTCTGAACAAACCCAAACCCTCATCAATAGACTCGCGAGCAGTGATACCGGATATGCTGCTGGAGCCGACTCAGAACGGTTTCTGGATTTCGTACGTGACTACTATCACGGCATACCGTACGAAGATTTGTCAAAGCGGGAATTATTTGATTTAAAGGGTGCGGCTTCGGCTCACTGGCAGTTGGCCAAGTTCAGAGGTCAGGGCGAAACCAACATTCGCATCTATAGCCCAGAGGTAGAGCGGGATGGATGGCGTTCGGATTACATGGTTCTTGAAGTCGTGACTGCGGATCGACCTTTCATCGTCGATTCCATATCCATGGTGTTCAGCGAAATGGGCTTGAAGGTCTATTCCACGATTCATCCAGTGATGAGCGTGCTCAGAGATGAAAAACGTGAACTTCTGAAAGCCGTTTCAGCAACCAATGCGACATTTCTGGATGGCGAATTTGAATCGCTCATTCACATTGAATTTGACAAACCCGAAGGTGCGGATGAAATTCAGGAAATCCGAATGCGCTTGGAACAGACATTCGAAATGATTGAATGCGCCGTGACGGACTGGAGGTCCATGAGAAAACGCGTTGAAGCAGCCGCAGCCAATCTCAAAACTCGTGAAGAGGGCTCAAAAGATGCAGGCATGGAAGATTATTCGAATTTTTGTGAATGGCTGCTGCTGGGGAACTTCACATTTCTCGGCTACTTCGAACTGAATTTTTCAAATGGAAGCGAAGTTCAGCTCAGCAAAGACTCAGTTTTGGGAATTTTGAAAAAATATGATGATATCGGCGAAGTATTGCCAGTGTCTGATTTTGGCGCAAATGAAGCGGAACAGGTTCTTTCCATCATCAAGTCGAATGGACTGTCTCCGGTTCATCGTTCCACGTATATGGACCTCATCAATATCCCTAACTATTCTGAAACGGGCTCGTTGATCGGAGTTCGAGTCGTTTTAGGGCTGTTTGGATCGACAGCATACAATGGCAGTGCCGGCTTGATTCCCCTGATTCGAAACAAAATCAAATATGTACTGCAAAAAAGCAAGTTCGCTGAAACCACTCATAGCATTCGAGAACTGACCAACATTATTGACAATTATCCCCGAGACATGCTGTTTCAGGTATCGGGTGATGAATTGTTTGAAGATGTAGCGGGAATCTTGGAGCTGCTGGGACGTCAGCGCGTAAAAGTGCTCCTACGACGCGAACAGTACAATCGATTCTACTCCGCGATTGTTTACATTCCTCAGGAGCTGTTCAATCGAAATCTGCGGATCAAAATCGAAGAGATCCTGATGGAATCTTTGCGCGGCAATTCTTCCGAATTTTCTGCAACATTCTCCGCATCCATCCTTGCTCGAATTACCTATTCTGTTTATGTGGATCAGGATTCTGCGCCATTGCGGGATCTGCATACCATCCAGCAGCTCGTTGAAGACGCCTCGATAACCTGGAATGATTCCGTCCAAAGGGCGACGATTCAAAAATATGGCCAGGACCTGGGCAGAAAATTCTTCAAAAAATATTCAGATTCCTTCAGTGCCAGCTATCAGGAATACTACTCACCCTGGATGGCAGCGGCAGATCTCATCAGGTTCTCAGAGTTAAATGAAGACAACGACCTGATTGTTTCGTTCTATCGAACGCTCAGGGAGACGGCGGAGGGCAAATTTCACCTCAAACTGTATAGCTACGAAACGCAGATTTCTCCCTCGGATGCATTGCCCTATCTTGAAAATATGGGACTTCGAGCTCTCGAAGAGCGTCCCTACGAAATTCGACTGAAAACCGGAACTTCATTGTGGGTGCACGATTATGTTCTTGTCCATTCAAAAGGAGTGGATGTCGACCCCGACGAACAGCGCGAAATGTTTGAAGAGGCATTCAAACGCATCTGGCGAAATGAGGCTGAAAACGATGGATTCAATAAATTAGTACTGTCGGCAAATTTGACCTGGCGGCAGGTCGTCCTGCTGCGCGCATGCAGCCGATACCTCCGTCAGATAGGAACGATGTTCAGCGAAACCTACGTCATCGAAACACTGACTGCAAATGTGGCTTTGGTTCGACAGCTGGTTGATTATTTCGAGCTGCTGTTTGATCCTGACAACGAATCATCTGAAGCGGAAAAGCAGCAGCTGATGGATGCTCTGAATGTAACGCTGGATGAAGTTCAAAGTTTGGACCAGGACATTATTCTGCGCAGTTATCTGAATGTGATTTCATCCATGCTTCGCACAAATTACTACTGTATCGGCGATGATGGACAGCATCTGCCATATCTTTCTTTCAAAATTGATGCGGAAAAAATTTTGAAAATGCCGGATCCTCGACCTAGATTCGAGATATTCGTGTATTCACCCCGCACCGAAGCCGTCCACCTTCGAGGTGGCAGCGTAGCTCGCGGAGGATTGCGCTGGTCGGACCGCAGAGAAGACTTTAGAACCGAAGTTCTGGGGCTGGTCAAGGCCCAGATGGTCAAGAACGCTGTCATTGTTCCAGTTGGTTCAAAAGGTGGTTTTTTCGTAAAACAGCCCCCGCCCGAGGGAAAGACTTTTCTCGACGAAGGCATCGCCTGCTACAAGACGTTTATTAGTGGCATGCTTGACCTGACGGACAACATTGTAGACGAGCAGATCGTACGTCCGAATCGAGTCACGTGCTACGACGATGTCGACCCATATCTTGTTGTGGCTGCCGACAAAGGAACGGCAACGTTTTCAGATATTGCAAATGGGCTGTCGGAAGAATACGGATTCTGGCTGGGTGATGCGTTTGCATCAGGCGGTTCGGAAGGATACGACCACAAAGGCATGGGCATTACGGCGAAAGGCGCCTGGGAATCGGTTAAACGTCATTTCCGAGAATTGGGCGTCAATACCCAGACAACCGATTTTACCGTGCTTGGAATTGGCGATATGAGCGGCGATGTATTTGGCAACGGCATGCTGCTTTCTCGACATATTCGATTGGTTGCAGCGTTCAATCATATCGAAATCTTCGTCGACCCAAATCCCGATTCAGCGAGCAGCTTCGTCGAAAGAGAACGGCTGTTTAACTCCCCTGGACTGACTTGGAAAGACTACAGCCGAGACTTGATTTCAGAAGGTGGCGGAGTGTTTTCACGCAGTGCAAAGGCAATCGAGATCACACCGCAGATGCAGGAACGATTCAAAATCGAGGAAACGAAGCTGACTCCAAATGAATTGCTTCACGCAATGCTGAAAGCACCGGTGGATTTATTGTGGAATGGTGGAATTGGAACCTACGTCAAGGCGACCACTGAATCACACGCTGACGCCGCAAATCGTTCAAATGACACAGTACGAGTGAACGGTGACCAGTTGGGCTGCAAAGTCGTCGGTGAAGGCGGCAATTTGGGCATGACTCAGCTGGGACGGGTTGAATACTGTTTCAATGGCGGTCGCTGTTATACGGATTTCATTGACAATTCTGCCGGTGTTGACTGTTCGGATCATGAAGTAAACATCAAAATCCTGTTGAATCATGTAGTCGACAACGGTGAAATGACGACCAAGCAGCGCAACAATCTTTTGCGGGCGATGACCGATGAAGTTGGCGAATTGGTTCTGGTCGACAATTATCAGCAGAGTCAGACGCTGAGTTTAATGAATGTTCGATCAAAAAATCTGTTTCAGGAACATGCTGGATTCATTCGGGAACTTGAACTGGCGGGTGAGTTGAATCGAAAGCTGGAATTTCTTCCAGACGGTGAGGAACTGCACCGTCGAGAGACGCTGTCAATCGGTCTGCAGCTGCCCGAACTGTCGGTTCTTCTTGCCTATTCGAAAATGACGCTCTACCAAGAATTACTTGAGTCCGATGTACCTGAAGATTCATTTTTGATTCAAGATTTGGAAGACTACTTCCCTGTCGAGCTGGCGGAAAAATTCTCCAATGACATTCATCAGCATCGGCTGAAGAGAGAAATTGTCGCTACGTATTTAACAAACAATTTAGTGAATCGGGTTGGACCCACATTTGCTTATCGAATGCGGCAGTTTACTGGTGCTTCAAATGTGGATGTTGCGAGAGCGTATTGTGTCGCCAAAGCAATTTTTTCGATGAACGAAATTTGGAAAGAAATTGAAGCATTGGATAACATGGTGCCTGCGCAGACTCAGATGCAGATGCTTTCATACGCGGAAGGACTCCTGCAGCGCGCTAGCTTATGGCTGCTGCGCCATCGAACGACTCCGCTTAATGTGAGTAAAAACGTCGACTATTTCAAAAACGGCATGGACATCCTGATGAGCAATATGTCATCGGTCATCACAAATGATCACATGCGGGCTTTAGATCAGAAGCGTAAGGAACTGACAGATCAGGATGTTCCAGAGTCCTTGGCACAGAGAATTGTCGAACTTATTCCTTTGTCTTCTGCATTGGACATTCTGGAAATTGTCCAAAGTTCCAAGAAAGACGTACCTTTTGTTGCCAGTGTTTACTTCAATGTCGGCCATCGATTAGAACTCACTTGGATTCGTCAGAAGGTAGCCGAACTGCCGGTTGAAAACCATTGGCACGGTCGCGCAAAGTCCAGGCTGAGCGACGACATTCATTCTCATCAATATACGATCGGGAGTGAAGTGGTTCGAAGTGCGACTGCGGATAATCCAGTGAAGGCGGTCAGCGATTGGATGAATACCAAGAAATCAGGATGTCGAATGCTCGCCAATATCATTTACGAGATGAAAACCCTTCCCAAGATTGACTTCGCAACCCTGTCGGTAGCGATCAGTGAGGTGAATCAACTCGGCAGAGCTACTGACTAGAGTCAGCAGTTGACAGGTCATGCCTTGTCTAGAATATCCATTTTACGGGAGTTATATGAAATAGTTGCATTTCCTCCTACTTTCGATTCGTTTTATGATGCGGCGGCTGCATGAATGAATTTGATTTGAAAACGAAAATGAAAAGCTCCCGGCAGGTTGAATAGGAAGGGGTTTGAAGAGCAAAAATGGGGAAACTAACCCACCTGTTCGACTAGAGAGTCGATAGACGCAGCAGGTCGGCCCGCTAGAGCATCAAGTATCGCTCAGCGGGCGCAAGGCTTTTTTCAGCGTTTGCAGGGCTTCAAGAGATTCGAAGACAAACGATTGAAGCGCGTAGAATTGATGGTGGAGCAGTGGCATGACAGAACGCAACCTTCAAAAGCCGTAGAATATTTCGGGACGATGAATTTGAAGTTCTTCAGGAGATCAGCTCAGAGTGCTGGAAGTCGAGTCACCGCGCGTGGTGCTTGGTTTCTTACACCGGCAGGCAGCAGCGATACATCCAGATGCTGAAGTCCGGCTGATTTCGGATGCTGTTCTGCTTTCACTGTTTACGGTCAATGATTTTGAAGCTTTGAGCCGGGTTGCCCACCGTGAATGGAACAGCTATTTGGCTTCTAATGAATCAGACGGTACAGGAATTGCTGGATGCGATCTTTGGAGACTGTGAAAGTATCCTCATTTCAGTAGAAATCTGAATGACAAAAAATATTATATATCAATAAAAACAATAAGGTATCTTTTCATAATCCACTCAATCAATGCTAATTTGGCAATACTTTCACAGTCTCTTTGGACCGTCAACAGTGGGTAAATTGGGCTAAGATGGGCTCCATCTGATTGAGATGTAAGACTGCCTTTGTTTAGAATATTAGAGTGTATGCAATCCAATATGGATTGTATGCATAATTTTTCGATGTCGTTATTAATTTCAGGAGTAAAGTTATGAAGAAGAATTACGTTTCCCGCCGCGATGTACTCAAAACCGCTGCTGGAGCTGGGATTCTGCTGGCGATGCCAGCTTACGTCAAAGGCGCAGAGGCTGAACATGTCTTAACCTTTGGCCACACGTTTGGAAAAGCAACAGAAGATGTGATGATTACAGGCCTCCAGCAATGGAAACAAAAAGCGGAAGAATATGCTGATGGCAAACTGTCAATTGAAATTCACGAAGCCGGCAGTCTCGGCGGGCAGAACGTACTGCCGCAGAAAGTCCTGCAGCAGTCGATACAGGGCTGTCAGCTTTCAACGCAGAATTTCACGCCTTATTCTGCGGTCTACAACCTGCTTGACTTTCCGTTTCTGTTTTCGAGCAATGAATCATTTGAAGACATGCTGGGAACCGAAGCCTTCCTGTCCAGCGAGTTCATTTCAGAGCCTCAATCCAAGGGATTTACCGTGTTGCCGGGAATGTGGGCAAATGCCGGACATCGCGTACTGGGGATAAGCAAGAAGAAAGATCGCGTTGTCGTCAACCCTGAAGATCTGGAAGGTGTCAAGATTCGCGTAACCGGCTCCAAAGTCGAACAGCAGTTCTTCAGGCTGACTCCAGCCGATCCTGTTTCTATTGCCTGGGCTGAAACGTATCAGGCGTTGGAACAGGGGGCAGCCGATGCACTGAATGTCGGACTTGGCCCCCTGACAGCAACTCGAATTTTCGAAACCTTGGGTTCGGCGACCCTGACGAGAATCAATTTTAACTGTCATATCACACTGCTCAGTGCGCGCTGGTTTGATGGATTGCCGGGTGATGTTCAGGATGCAATTCTCAAAGGTGCGGAGGAAAGCTTCGCATTCCAGCGTTCGGGTCAGGCTAAGGCAAACGAAGAAATGGTCGAAATGTGGAGATCCTCTGACATCCAGATCGTTGATCCGGAGCCGGATGTCAAGAAGATCTGGGTTGAAAGCTTCGGGCATCAGCGTCCCGAGTGGGATGAGCTGAAGGAAGCCTATGGCAAGAATGTCTGGTCGCAACTGGAAGATTGGGCCAGTTAGGTTGCTATTTAGCGTGCGGTCGGCTGATGCGCCGACCGCACGCATATCCACACGTTTACGCAAACCACATGCAATATTCCAGAGCGGCTGTATTTGTCAATAACGTTCTGCCGACATGGTTTGTGCGGATTGCTTATTCTTATCTGAGTCTGATTATTCTGCTCGAGGTAGTTCGGCGGTACGTATTCAGCGCATCCAGCCCTTGGGGAGAGATGACCGCCCGTTACGCTTTTGTGTATCTCTCATACATTGCGGCTGCTGAAGCTATCCGACTGCGTAAGCACATTCGAATCACCTTGATCATTGACAGGTTTTCGAGACAGGTGCGCAGATACTTTGATTTGTACATTGATCTTTTGACAACGGGGCTGGCTTTAGTCGTAATCTACTACTCCTTACAAGTCATAAATATCCAGTGGTCAGTCAATATTGTCATGGAATCTGCGAACGTAAATCTGGCGTTCGCTTATGCCGCGTTGCCGATCGGTTGGAGCCTGCTGATCATTCGAATTGTCCAAACCTGGTATGATCGCTTTAAATTCAGCAATGATGAACAAGGCCGTCTCCATTGAGGAATTGAAGTGACGGGCAACCTGACAGGCGTCGGCATCATCATTCTTGTGATGCTGTTGCACTTGGCGATTGGCGTTCCTTTGTTTGTCGTGTTGGGACTTGGCGCCTTGTCAATCATCCTGATCTACGATGTCTATTCTCTTGCCGCCTTCGGTGATACGCCATTCAGTTCGATTGACAGCTGGGCGCTGCTGGCCATGCCACTTTTTATTCTCGCTGGTGAAATCATCAGCCGCGGCAAAACCGCCCGTCATTTAGTGAATCTTGCAGAAGCCATCGTAGGCTGGATGAAAGGTGGCTTGGGCATGGCGACGATTTTTGGCTGTTTTCTATTTGCCGGCACCAGCGGTTCGAGCTCTGCCGATACCATCACCATCGGCAAAATCATGGTGCCGCCCATGCGTCAGCAGGGATATTTGGGGAGCTATGCTGCGTCACTGGCTGCTTCGGGCGGAATTCTGGGCGTTATCGTACCACCAAGCCTTATTTTCATCATTTACGGCGTCTCGACAAACACTTCGATCGGAGGATTGTTTCTTGGCGGCATTCTGCCTGGTCTCGTGATGGCCATCGCCATGTGCTGTGCAAACTATTTTGTCTGCCGCTTCAGCCGTTGGGGATCTGTTGAACATTCTAATTTCCAACTAAAAGTTCTTGTCCGCGCGTTATGGAATGCCAAATACGGCATCGGCGCTCCAGTGATTATTCTGGGCGGAATTTACACGGGCGTATTTACGCCGACGGAAGCCGCAGCTGTCGCGATCGGATATGTAACCATTGTTGAGCTTCTGGTCCATAGATCAATTGGTCTCACAGACATCGGACAAAGTCTTGAGTCGGCGGCAGTCTCGACTGGGATGCTCGCTCCGATCATCGCGTTTTCCATTCTTTTTGGAGAAACACTCTCAATCCTGCATGTTCCGACTGCGCTTATCGACTCGTTTTTGGCCGTTGACGTGGGACCAGTTGGCTCGATTGCGATTATTGTCCTGGTCCTGCTGATCGTTGGATTTATCCTCGAACCTATAGCAGCCGTACTTGTGGTGATGCCAATTCTGGCCCCGATTGGAGCCGAGCTCGGATTCGATCCGGTGCATTTTGGCGTGTTTGCAGTCTGCGCTTTGGGCGTGGGATTCATCACACCGCCCGTAGGAATCAATTTGTTCGCTGCATCAGCGGTCAGCGGTGAACAGTTCATCGAAATTGCCTGGCGTGCGGTTCCGGCCTTCATTGGACTGATGGCAGCGATTTCGATTATCGCGACGTTTTCGGGTCTGGTCCTATGGTACCGATGATTTCAGTTTCTAGGATGTGATTTGATGAATGAACTAAAATGCATAGAAGAACTAGTCGCAAAGTATTGCGACCTGCTGTATTTCGGCGACACGAGCCTGATCGATTCATGCTTCTTCCCTGAAGCGACAGTCAACTCAATTGAAAACGATGAAGTCGTGAGTATTGACATAGATGGTTTCAGAGCAAGGCTCCGCGGAAGGCCATCGCCATCCAGTATCAGTGAGGATCGAATTGACGCCCTAAAATTGATTGAGATCGAATCCCCGACCACTGCCCTTGTTAAAGTTGAAGTGCGAATTTTAGGCGGTCGATATCACGATTATTTGACATTGATGAAGTGCGGCAAAGATTGGAAAATCATCTCGAAAGTGTTTCACAGATTCGAAATCGGGTAACAATCCACCATATGGTTAACAGTTATGAGTAAAGTTGTTCAAGTGCTTCCTTTTTCCGACATTCCCCGCGTCAAACGCGGTCGCGGCATCGTCAACCACTTGATTGCCAGCAAGCGAATTGGTGCGCAATCGTTTCACTCGGGCATTACATTCATGCCGGCCCACACAGCGGTCCCTGCACATACCCACAACGCTGAAGAGCAGGTCACAATTCTAAAAGGCTCGTTAAAGATTGTTTTGGACGGCGACAAAGAAGTGCATTGTGGCGTGTACGATTCTACATTCATTTCGTCCGGTGTTCGTCATGAGTTGATTAATGAAAAAGACGAAGAGGTGCACGCACTCATCACCTATGGATCATCGAACGTAACCCGAACATTTTCAGACACTGGCGAAACTGTGGAAATTGGCTCAGACAAAGACAGGTTCGAGGAATAAGTTTGAACTGAGACTTTCCCTATTGAACACACTAAACGCGTAAGGAGAAACCACGCTCATTTTTCTCTGCGCTCAAGTTTCCGCAATCTCTCCAAAAATGGGGTGAGGAGTTCTGGCACAACCCCGAAAATGTAGAAACACTGAATTGATGGAGTCGAACCAAAGTGGACGCCTTGCCGCGAACCTGCTGGCTTCCGGTCAAAATTTTCCAAGCGAGGGTTTTCAAAAGCAGTGTTGTGCGGATGCAGGCCACCCTATCCAAGTTTCATGCGGATTCCAGTCGGGTCAAACGCGGGACCGTTTATAACCCGCCCGGAGAAAAGTCTTCGTGCGATGTTCACGTCTACGCGCATGCCATCACTCAGGGCGGACTTTCCACTGATTTTCGCGAGCGCGATGGGCGCGTTGATTCGAAAGCCAAATGCCGCCGATGTCGTTTTGCCAACAATTTTCCCTGCCTTAAGAACCGGTTCATCGCCGAGCGGTATTGCGCAGTTATCGTCAAATATTATGGAAACGATACGGTTTTGTACGCCAGTCTTCCGCTGCGCTGCGAGCGCACTTCTGCCGATGAAGTCCTTGGACCAGTCAACCACGGATGCCAGACCTGCCTCCAACGGTGAAATCTCAGAATCGAGTTCGCGTCCATAGGCCAAGAACCGCTTTTCGATGCGCATTGAGGTTTGGGCGAATAGGCCAGCGGGCTGCGCTCCTAATTTTTGAAGAGCTGCGTATATCTCGGCAGCATGCTCTGCCTTACTGGTAAATTCCCAGCCGAACTCTCCAACATACGAAATGCGGACTGCCAAGACAGGGTGTCCGGCAACAGTTGCCTTCCCACTCTCAAAAAACCTGATTCTCGTCAGTGATTCCGCACCTGCTTGACTCGCAATGTGGGCGGCGTTCGGGCCCATAAGGCCCAGCACCGACAATTCATTCGTTGAATCGGTCAGAAAGACATCGTCGCCGTGCTGGTTTCGATGCAGCCAGGCCAAGTCTTTCTTAAGCGAAGACGTCCCCACGTAAATTCGGAATAAATCCCTGCCGAGGCGAACTGCAGTCAAGTCACTTTCGATTCCGCCGCGCTCATTGAGCATTGTCGTGTAAATTGTCCGGCCCTCGGGTCGGTCAATCTGGTTGCTGCAAACCCGGTTCAGAAACTTACAGGCATCAGGTCCGGCAACGACAATTTTGCCGAATGTTGACAAATCGAAAATTGCTGCGCTATGATGTGCCGCACGAACTTCACGGGCTACATTTTCAAACCAGTCCGGCTTTCCGAATGTCACCGCGGGTTCGGCCTTTTTTCCAAAGTAAAGCGGACGTTCCCAACCGAAGACTTGCCCCAAATGCGCCTGTTCCTGTCTAAACAGATCGTGAAGCGCTGAGGTCTGTAGATTCCGGCCGCTTGACCACTGCCGGCCCGGATAGGTTATTTCGTAATGTTTGCCCAACACTTCCGGTATCCTCTGAGTCAAGAATTCGGCCGAATTGAAAACTGTCGGAAATCGTTTTGGATCGACCTCGCTCAAATCCATCGGCATGTGACCATGCTGGATGCAGTGTGCGAGCGCCATTCCCGCACCGCCACCTGTCGCGACACCAACGGAATTCATTCCGCAACCGAGGAACAGTCCTTTCGTATCTGCACTTTCACCCAGCAGAAAAGCCCCGTCCGGAGTAAAGCTCTCCGGCCCGTTAAGCAGCAATTTGACTTCTGCCGACTCCAGAGCCGGCAGACGATGCAGGGCATTGATCATCATCGGTTCGCAATGTTCCCAATCTTCAGCAAGCAGCTGAAACGCGAACTCTCTGCCAAGTGTCTGCGGAGATATCGCTTTGCCGCGCGGTTCGAAAAAGCCAATCAGCAGTCCACCGCTTTCACCACGAACATAAAGGCGGCTGTCGTGATCGGACAGGGTCGGCAGATTTCCGACAACACCGGCAATCGGTTTGGTCAGGAAGTAGAAATGTTCGCACGGCCACACCGGCACTTCCGCACCCGCCATTTCACCTGTTTCGCGGCTCCAAAGACCAGTACAGAGGGCAATGGCATCGCAGTTCACCCTTCCGCGGTCTGTCTCGACTGCCCGGATCGTATTTTGCTCCGTAACGATCCCAAGAACGGCAGTGTGTTCAAAAATTGAGGCGCCGCGCGACTGAGCACCTTTAACTAACGCTGCGCATAGGTCAGTTGGACTAACTCGGCCGTCGTCCGGAGACAAGACCGCTCCGATGACGTCATCACAGTTCATGTGCGGCCAAAACTCCATGGCTTCACCGACTGAAAGCGACTGAGTACGCACGCCAAAAAGATCGGCCAATGCTGACTGGCGCCTGATGTGGACCAGGCGGTCTTCACTGGTCGCTATCGAAAGCGATCCATTGTTGACCCAGCCAGTCTGTTGGCCTGTTTCGTTCTCTAGATTAGAATAAAGATCGATCGAGTAGCGAATGAGATCAGTCAGATTTTGAGTTGAACGCAGTGCTCGCACCTGAGCGGCGGAGTGCCAGGTCGTGCCTGACGTCAGCTGATTTCGTTCGATCAGAATTGCATCACTGATACCCGTCTTTGCCAGATGATAAAGCGTTGAACAACCCATGATGCCGCCACCAATAACGACAACCGACGCGTGGGCAGGCAGTACTGACAACGTTAAGTTTCGCTCCTTATGTATTAGCTTGCACGGCTGCTGAAAGACTCCTTACCGTACGCGCATGCAATATCACTGGATTCGGCTGCCTGACACCTGAAAATACGCAGAATTCGAATCAGCCCTATAAATCCAGGACTTCTTGTGTGATTGTTTCATCGAAACAATCGGTCAATGGACTGAAGACTGATATGGAACTGCTCCCACAATACATCAATCAATACTCCGTAAGTAAATTATTCGGATGGCATTTGGTGCCACGAACCTGAAACAGCCGCCGTTCTGAAACATCAACCACTTTTAGTTCATCAGTCATCTTTTGAGCTAGTTCACGATCAAAATGTGACAAAGCCGGCATGTAGCGGAACGTCAGACCTGCGCGGCGTTTTCCTGAATGGTTTGGCTCCGCACCGTGCACCATATAAGCGTCGTGAAACGAAAATGTGCCACGGGTCATCACCAAGGCTTTCGGATTCAGATTTGACTGGATTTTTGCGTCAATTTCCTGATTGAGCACCAGTTGATCACTGTCATTGACAGAATGCGGAAATATTTTCCTCGACTTGTGACTGCCTGGAACGACTTGCAAACAACCGTTTTCCCGGGTAGCAGGATCAATTGCAATCCACAGAGTCGTTGTTTCAAGCGGTCTGATGGGCCAGTACTGTGCATCCTGATGCCAAGGGGTTGCCTTGCCCCGACGCGGGCTTTTGCAAAACAGCGCTGAACTCCAGACGATAATGTCCGGGCCAATCAGTTGTTCGACAATGTCAAGTATCTCAGGAAGCATGGCAAATTCAAGCCACGTCCGATCAATTTCGATTATTGCGGGGAAATAGTCTGTCCCAGATTCGGGATAGGACTTGAAGAGAGCTTCCATCTTGGCTTGAATTGCACAAATTACTTCTTCGCCAAGTCTGACAGGAGCGGTTATCTGTCCATCTAGAAAATAACGTTCAACTTGCCGTTCATTTAACATGCGTTTCTCTACTCTACGAATCGAAGGTTCAAATTTTATTCGGATTGCTGAATTTTCTCATTCATTCAAAATGGAAGCAATTTTTGGCGAATCAGCCACTCGTAGAATTGTACAGTGCAATCAGAACTTGCGCAATTGGAAGATTTAGAACGAACCCGAACGAAGATTGCGCACCAATGCCCTTAGCTGAAGTGAGCTCTGATGTACGAATCGACGGCTTCAGCAACGAGCTGCATCCGTTGGCGAGCGTGAAGAACCTTAAGCATCATGAACAAGAAGGCAGAGCGATCACAGGAATCTTTACCAAACTCGTTACGCAAAGTGAAGATCAGGTTGACGGGCAAGTGACTGAACATTGCTCACGAATTGACACACGCTGTCTTTTAATCAGATTTTGGTTCTATATCTGACGAACACCTCTTGAAATTCGGCCCATACTTTTTGCTTAAACCGATTCCCGCTCGTAGAAGGGAGGCTACTTGTGGCAGCCTATTGCCCGAGTTAAGGTAAGTCGGCAAATCGGTGCTACGAAGACGTCAATGTTTCCTTAAGACGGCATATGATGTCCCAAACTCCATAAAGAAATGATCCCACGGAAAACAATATCGATATTGTTGAGATGATTAAGGGAAGCTCTTTCCCCTTGAAATACTCCTTTAATTGTTTAGTATCATCCGAATATGGTGTAAAGAAGAGCATTCCAATGATGGCTGCTGTTAATCCAAACCCGAAACAGGTTGATGCCTCAATCAACACGCCAGCTATATCACTATTGTCAGAGCGAGGTACTGATACTAGATAGATACAAGAGCACCGCTGTTCAACACTAGAATTGCTTTCAAAAATAATAGGGCAGACTCAGAATTTAATCTGTAAATGAGATGAATATAATCAGTAGATTAACTTTTCGTGTCAACGTCGATTTTAGATTGCTCTTTCATTACGGTCCTCATTGTGTCGTCGGATTGTAATGGATATTTTCCTCGATCTATCTCGATTCACCCGAGCTAGCGCACCGTCTAGTCGCTTGTCTGGCAGTGATCTGTGTCTCCACCGGATCGAATCCGATGCGAATACCATCTTGGCACTTGCCTGTGCCACCTTGAATATCCTCTTGTCGCATCAATTAACTTTTTCTTCAATTACCCAAGTGGTCACAATACACCCGTACAACCACTACCAACTCGGATCTTAACCGACAACTCTTCTCATAGAGCTGCTGAGCCGACGAAATCCTCGAAAACAGCAGATTACATTGTGCGACGAGCATTGGCGCTCAACGTCCCAAAAGTTTTGCGCACAGACATGGTCGCATTTATTCGAATGGAACAGCTGAGTGCTATCGGTCTGCTCTCACAACCTTCTGCAAATGGGTACAGGAGGAGCGGTTGGGTGACCTGCGGGGAGTCAGTGTACTCACGGTGCAGTGCTACCTGCAGCATCGACACAGCATCATCGGACAAAAAACATTGGACTAGACCGCCAGGCGGCGCAATTTCTACTTCGGCAAAATTACGGGCAAACAGTTCAGCTGCCTCGTATTAAGTCGACCTACCATGGAGGGCGACGGCTTTCGAGCGAAAGTCGAGCCTATTTTCCGAAGCAGGTCGACCTGATTGCTCGCAACCTGCCTAAGAGCAGTTCGCTTGCAGCTCGAATCGCCTTTGTGACTGGCATACGCTCACGAGAATTGCTGACGCTAAGATCGGCGGAACACGTGCCGGCGAGTCCCCAGAGGCAGTGGTCAAATCTTCGTTTTGTTGGGAGAACTGGTGTTCGTTACACGGTTCGCGGTAAAGGCGGGTTACGTCGAGAGGTGCTCATTCCCCACGAGCTGGCGCGAGAGCTGGAGCAACAGCGTCTTGATACATCTAAGCGTATCAAGGACCGTGGTACGATTTATTGGATCGATTATAAGCTTGCGGGCGGATCGTATCTATCCAAGATGTTCAGCAAAAAAAAGCAAGGAACTTCTGGATTGGTCCGGCGGGCTTCGCGAATTGAGGCATGGCTATGCCCAAGATCGAATGGTTGAACTGACGGAAATGGTTTTTTCACGGCAAGATCGACTCGAGATCATCAGTCAGGAACTGGGGCATTTTCGACCGGAGATTGTGTTGACTTACTTGCGCAGATGCGCTTTTTCTGGACATTCTTACCGGACCCGCTTAAGAATTCCGATCTCGCAGTTTTCTATTATCCGTTGGACGCTCTCTCGTCTTTTTGTGAACTGCCAGCCGACGTTCGCCTGGAGGCAGTTTCACCCGAAGTACCAACGCCTCGTCGCCAGTCTGCATTTGAACGATCACTCGGTTGACTGCAGGAGGAGCGCAGTTCAGCACTTTGCTCATTGCAGTTGCGGTCTCACGATAGCCGATGGTTGAGACATACTGACATTGATTGATCCAAATCTGTGCTTCTTGCACAGGAACGCGTCGGTACTCGAATGTACCTTCTGCCGTGATGACGGCGGTTCAAGCAACTTTTAGGCACCTGGTTGCTTGCAAGATTTTTTGAAGAGCAAGTCGCGACCTCTTCAACGGGATCTCTCTAGGGGCCGTCACGGGCGCTCACCTACTTGCGTCGTCCACTTCCGCTCTCCCGTTTGCACCATACTAGGAGCTCAGCTGTACTGCAATCCATCGATTGCCGCACGCAGTGTGAGGACTGCGCGGAATAATTCCGACTTGGATGGCGCCCCCTTTTTTGTGTCTTAGGGTTGACTTGACGAGATGTTTGTATGTTGCAATCATACGTCTATCCTCGTCAGGCGGCTGCGTTTCCTCCGGTTGCGATTCCGAAGGTGAACCTACGTTCCTCATGCTGTTACGTCACGAGGTGCTAGCAGCAGGTCCTTACCCGCCTGAAGGCAGGCTAGAGTGCAGTGCCACTTACCACGCCCGCTTCTCTCAGCGTGGATTTCTGTACCTCACAACAACTTTGTGGGGTCAAATGTCCATGAAGGTTTCATGGACATTTGAGATTTTTATAGCTCGTTTTCAGGGCAGGAATTTGACCAAGGTAACAACAACTCCACCGACAACAACCATCGTCCAGCGAAGGTTGTTGATCTTGCTCTCTAACAAATTCCGGAGCGAGCCGATGTCGGATTTGAACTCGGTTCTAAGCGAGTCGATGTCCGATTTCGTTGCAAGGTCGTCACGTTGAGCGACAACTACTTTCGCAATCGCTTCAGCTTGGCGTGGTTCGACCCCAGCATCTTTCAGCACCTGCGTCGTGCCGATTACTTCGATGTTATTCATGTCAATTGACCTCCTTCAATCAGTTCAGCTCCAGAGGTGATTCACCCCTCTCGGGGTTAATCTCCCCGGAAGGGTTTGTGCGGCACGAACCGCTATTGTCCGCCTGACGGCGGTATGTTTTTTTGTTGCAAATGCTACAAATCCGCGAATCCATATGGATCCGCTTCACGCTCCGCCCACTGTCAGGGGCGGGCAGCCTTGTGGCGGTTGTTTCCTCCGCTGAGGATCACCGCATTCATACACCCTTATACAGAGTGCCCTGCGCTTGAAATGCTACTGAGCAGGCAATTCGTCAATAATCTGATTATGACCCAAATGGACATTGTGTGTCAATTGTGCACGTCACTCGGCAACGTTGCCGTATTTAGGAGTCAAGGTTCAAACTGCTTCGTTGCCCGCTAGAGTACGGTGAAACGAAATAGTGCCATTTTGTTTCAGTTGCGAGCCCACGGAGGGTATTTTCGCGACTCTGGAGGCTGGATTCATCGGGAGATTGCGCATTCGTGAAACAAAACTATAATTTTGTTTCAGGTCGAAACCATTTTATTGCCGCGCTTTTTTTGCTCTAGCGGATGTAGCACTCCAAACAAATACGCCTTTGTACAATGTCGAAACTCCAGATTTCAAGCATTCACATTGCAGCGTACACATAACGGCGCATGGGGGAGAATATCATGATGGGTAGAAGAAGTTCCCCCTCAATTTCGCAGCTTTTCTGCGAGTGACAGATTCAGTTGCTCATTCCCCTTCCTCGAATTTACTCACCTGCAGAAATTGCAACTTCAAAATTTGCCCTGAAAGAGATGATATTTTGAACTCCTTGGAATTGCTCGCCAGCTTTAATGTTCTAAAGTCAAAATAATGAGTTGAACTGTCAAGATTCGTTTCTTTAGCGGTCGCTACAATTTTCTCGACAATATGAAAAAGTCGTGAAATCGCAAAATGGAATGAAATTCAATGACAGTTCACGCTAAGTCAACACCGTACTTCCAGGCTGCTTCGATTGTAAATCGAGCGCGTTGGGCTGGAAGTACGTTTGCAGAGTATGGCCGGCAGGATGTGCTGGCGATTACCGAAGCCGCGGCACGTTTCGGGGTAGAATCTGCGCGTCGTTATGCCGACTGGGCAGTTGCTGAAACAGGATTCGGGAACGCCGATCATAAGGAAATCAAAAATCGCCTGTGCAGCCAAGGCATTTTTGACTACTACAAAAATGAAAACTTTACCGACCATCGGATTAATTCTGAGCAGGGAATCGTTGAAATTCCTAGGCCTGCTGGGGTAATTTTCGCCCTGACACCATCAACCAATCCAGTCTGTTCAGTTTTTTTTAAGGTGCTGCTGGCTTTGATGACGAGAAATGCGATTGTCATCAGCCCGCATCCGGCGGCTCAGGAGTGCTGCAGCGATGCCGCATTGAAGCTCGCTGAGATCGTTGAGGCGGCAGGCGCACCCGATGGAATAGTTCAGGTGATCAAAAATCCTTCGCTTGATGACATTCATGCAGTCATGCGTTCCGATGGCGTAAATGTGATTTTGGCGACGGGTGGTTCGCCTATGGTGCGAGCTGCCTACAGTTCCGGCAATCCTGCGCTTGGCGTGGGGCCTGGAAACTGTCCAGCCTATGTAGATCGGACGGCTGACGTGCAGCATGCCGCTCAATGCATTGCGGATAGCAAAGCATTTGACAACAGTGTGCTGTGTACCAATGAGTCTGCAGTCATTGCACATTCCTCAGTCAGTGACGCACTGACTTCCGCACTTCAGAAAAACGGCTGCTACTTCTGCACTGATGAAGAACGGGAGCGACTGACTGAAACATTGTTTCCGGATGGAAAATTTGACGGTTCAGTCATCGGCCAGACTGCCGAATGGATTGCGGAGAGAGCGAGAATACGCACGCCAAATAAAACCCGAGTTCTCGTTGTTGAGCTTGAGCGAATTGGTGACGACTATCTGTTGAGTCGAGAAAAATTGTGCCCGGTACTTGGCTACTACGCGGTAACCGGCCGCGACACAGCGCTCAATTCCTGCAGCGCTTTGATTCGGAGAATGGGAATGGGGCATTCAGCCGCGATTCACTGCCATGACCCCGAGATGATTCTTCAGTTCGCAGCAAAGATCAGTGTATTGAGAACTGCTGTGAACGCACCATGCAGCACAGGCGCATCAGGTTTTGAGACGAACCTAGCGCCTACGATGACCGTCGGAACAGGTTTCTTCGGAAGAAGTTCAGTGAGTGAAAACCTGGGGCCGCATCATTTGGTGCAGTGGGCAAAGGTCGCTTACAACAAGAATCTGCCGTTGGATATGAGCGCGTACTCAGACCTCAAACTTTCCGCTGCCCAGCCACTCACGCAGTCAGGTCCGATTGATTATTCATTCTCAAGTGATTTTGAAAATGAAAGCAGTCGACAGGCGGGGTACGTTCACGATCAATCGAATCTAAGCAGCGACTTAACTTCTGAAATTCGAAAAATCATACTTGAAGAAATTCGAGCGCTGCAGCTCGTACGAGAAACCAGATACTGATGGCGAAACTGCGTTCATTCATATTCATCGACCAGATGCAGCCGAAAACGATGAGTTATCTCGGCACTTGGATTCGCGGATATCTGCCAAAGACCAACATGGCTGCGATGGTCATTGAGGTTGTGCCGGGCCTGCACATTGAGGGGATTACCGACATCGCTTTAAAAAACGTCAATGTCCAGCCCGGAATTCTCGTCGTTGAACGTCAGTTCGGCTACTTGGAATTTCACGCTAGATCCACTGCGGATGTTGTCGCAGGCGGCGAAGCAGTGCTGGAAACGCTAAACGCAGATGCCCGCGATGCGATGCCACCGGAAATTTTGGCATCCACGATCATAAATCGCGTTGACGATTACCATGCGTTTTTGATCAACAGAAACAAACTGGGCTCAATGATTCTGCCAGGTGAGTCTCTGTTCGTACTGGAAATGCAGCCAGCAGCGTACAGCATCATTGCCACCAATGAAGCAGAGAAAGCGGCCGAAATCAAAGTCGTTGACTATCGAATGATTGGAGCAACAGGCCGCGTTTACCTCAGCGGCTCCGAAAGTGATGTGCGAGCCGCCGCGCAAGCGGCTGAAGAAGCACTGGAATCAAGGATGTAAGAACTCATGGACAGCAGCACCATATCTAGAGAACAAATTCGTGCAGTGGTGAGAGAAGCGCTGCGAGAGGTAATCCCTCAAGATTCAGGAAAGCCGCGACCTAACCCGCCTGCGCCAAATTGTTTGCTTATGAAAAAAATTTATGGCACTTTGAAGTCAGAAGGTGAATCGCTCGTCGAACTCAATATTGGAAACGATAAGCAGCTGAACAACTTCGTTCGGGATTTTGCAAAATGCCTGCATGACAGCAGCTTGGAAGCGCTGATCATGTCAGGTCGTCTGCGGTTCAAACTCAAGCGTCATTCGATTGAATTCACCGAACCCCCGCGTCCTGAAACTAAAAGTGCCGATGCCGGTCAGCAAGAAGTAAAGCGAGCTGAAGCGCGGGTTGAAACGGGAATGTTATCTGAAGCAAAAGTTGCAGACCTGGCAAAGCGAAGTCAGCGAATTGTCATTGGCAAGCAGGTCGTGCTGACACCGCTTGCAAAAGATCGTGCGCGGGCCATTGGAATTGAAATCGTGAGGCAGTAAAGTGAAATTAGGATTGGTGACAGGAAAGATTTGGGCAACCCGAAAATTAAAAGAACTGCCCAGCGGCGCACTGCTGGAAATCGAAATGATTGAAGACGGCGACAATCCGGAGCAGATGGTTGCTTTTGATCCCCTTGGTGCCGGGCGCGGTGAACGTGTTTTGGTTACGCTGGGTTCTGTCGCAAAAGGGTGGTTCAGATCGCACCCAGAAAGCAATGTAGTCATCGATGCATTGGTGATCGGAATTGTCGATGAGAAAGATTAATTTATTTTTGACCTAAATGACAAAAGGAGAAACTCATGTCAAACGCAATTGGTTTTATTGAAACTCGCGGCTATGTCGGTGCTTTTACGGCAGCAGATGCCATGGTCAAAGCAGCCAACGTAGAAATCGTAACGCGGGAGCAAGTTGGCGCTGGACTCGTTTCAGTATTGGTAAAAGGAGATGTCGGGGCTGTCAAAGCAGCAACAGAAGCAGGCGCTGAAGCCGCCAACTCAGTTGGTGAAGTGATATCCGTACATGTAATTCCACGTCCGCATTCTGAGGTTGTGTCCAAGTTTGATATCGGTGGCGGTTAGACGGGCAGTCTGCATGTCCTTGATGATTCTCTGTCAAATTTGACAGTTTCTCCCAGTGAACTGTTGAATTCGTGGGTGAAAGAAGATGGCTGATCTACGAGTTTATCTGCAGATCGAAAATCTTCAGACTCAATTCGCAGCTTACATGGCCACATCGCTGCGCGCGCGTGGCTATGTCCCCATGCAAGGGATGCATTCGCTCATCATCGAGATTTCACCCGCGCTCGCGATTCATCGAGTCATCGATTTAGCCTTAAAATCGGTGTGCGACATCGAACCGGGAATCCTGTATGTCGAACGCCAGTTTGGAATATTGGAGCTTCACAGTACGAGAGTGCAGGATCTGGAAAAAGCTGGGCGTGCGATATTGGAAGGGTTTGGAATGAAGGAGGAAGATCGACTCAAGCCAAGAATTCTTTATTCTCATCTCGTAGAGAACATTGTTGACCAACATTCGGTCATTCTCAACCGCCAGCGAGGTGCGTCAATGATTCTGCCAGGTGATTCTCTGTTGCTTCTCGAAACGGCTCCAGCTTTGTTCGCCGCAGCGGCAGCGAATGAAGCGGAAAAGGTAGCGCCAGAAAATATTCTCGTCGACTGTCAAATGTTTGGCGTTTCGGGACGCGTGTTCATCGCAGGGAATGCAGATCAAACTCAAACTGCACTGGATCATCTCATTGGGGTCATTGAGGCGATACCTGGAAGAGAAATGTAATCACTGACTGTGTAAAATTTTAAAAATAACCAATTCGCGCCTAAATCAAGATGAAGTTGGAAGCAAAAATTTTCACTTGTGCCAGCGCAGATCGAAAATTCGCTTGAGGTCGCGGAGCGACAGTCGAAGGGCGGTTCGCTGCTGGCGGATTCAGGCTGCCGGCATCGTGCCCATAAGTGATTAAACCTGCGTGCATTTGAAAATGGAAAATATTCGGGTTTCGCACATGGATGATTTTTACTGATCTCCGTTGAACGTAGTCTGACGCCAGTGCAAAAGGTTCAGCAATAATGCATATGAGTCTTTGATGTCCGCTCTGCTTGAAATCGACTTCGAATTTTAGAATCCATACTTTTTCGATAATTGAGAATAAATCCCGTCAATTTCTGGATCGTTCACCTTTCTTGCGCCATCCAACTCCACCAGATACTCATCTTCAACTCTGCTGGGTGAACTGCTCATGAAGACAATGCGATCTGAAATCGCGATGGCCTCCCTTAAATCATGAGTAATAAAAATCACTAGCGGTTCTGTCTCCTGACACAGTTCCGCCAATAGTTTTCGCTGTCGATCAGCAGTGAGAACATCAAGTGAACTAAATGGTTCGTCAAAAAGCAGAACGGACGGTTTGTTGACGAATGCGCGAGCCATTGCAAGCCGTCGCTGCATGCCACCTGACATCTGATGAGGGTAATAATCTCGGGCATCGAAGAGCCCAGTCTGCTCAAGTTTCTGCTCGCAGATTTCCAGGTTCTCCTGACTGTCACCCTTCATTACTAGGAGCAGGTTGTCAATTGCAGTCAGCCATGGCATCAATCTAGGGTTCTGAAAGACGACACCGATTGTGAGAGAATCCATCCCTTGAGTACCGTTTACTGTGATCTCTCCCTCGAATTGCGAGTCCAGACCTGCAATTAGGTTGAGCAATGTCGTTTTGCCACAGCCCGAAGGACCAGTGATCGCAACCACCTCGGCGGATTCAACCTCAAGCCGCACGTCTTTGAGCACGACTACGTTTTCAACGAAAGATTTTTCGCGAATGTTGACTGAAAGCATGTTCTAACTCTTCCAGATTGCAATTCGTCGGTCAAACGGCCGCATGATGAACTGTTCAATTCCCATGATGACGACAATAAACGCAGCAGTGTACGCCAGAATGCTCGTGATGTCGAAGAACTGAAAATAGGTGCCCAATTGAAATCCGACCCCACTGCTTAAGCCAAGCAATTCGACGACCAAAACAATTTTCCAGATTAACGCAAGACCATTGCGGGATGCGGCCATGAAATAGGGATAGAGTTGAGGAAGATATACTCGCAGTAATTTTCTCTGGCGGCTTAAACGAAAAGCGTCGGCAACCTGCAGCAGATTTTTATCGACTGCCCGCGCACCCTCTCGAAGCGTAACGGTAACAGTTGGAATCTTATTGATCGCTACTGCTGTTACCGCAGCAACATCTGTGAGTCCGAGCCAGATGTAGCACAGAATGATCGTTACGAGAGCGGGGATGTTGAGACCGAGGACCAAGATGCCGTCCAGCGCGGAATCGGTTGTCTTTGACGCCCCCATCGCAATTCCGATGATGGAACCTATGGCTAGCGCAATAAAAAACGCGCAGGCAACGCGCAGGAGAGTTACCCCTAGATGATAGGGCAGCTCTCCATTTTGAAAGTACTCAGAAACCCTGACTGCGACCGCGATTGGTGACGGCAGTATGGGATCACTGAGTACGACGGCGATAAATTGCCAAGCGGCGAATAACGCCGCTAGACAAGAAAAGCGAAGTAGTGCACTAGACAATTTCGGATCATTCTGTAAGGCTTGGCTCTACTGTAAAGCCTTCCCAGAAAGTTCCGGAATTCAATTCCGTAGATTTACCAACGAGTTTTTCACCGCCTTCAACGGCTAACAGTTTGAAAATTTCAGCTGCGGTCGCTTGTTCTGCTTCTCTGAAACTCCTTGGAATGCCGGCTCGAAAAGCATCGCGGAGGGCGAAGAGCGTTTCATCATTATCTGCTTTTGTCAAAGGACGAATTCGTTCCCATTCTTCATCCGACGAAAGCAATATTTTCTTTGCATCGTAAGAAGCTGCGAGAAATGCTTCCATCGCTCCCGGGTTCGTCTGAGCCAGACTGTCATCGAAGGTCCAACCGATCAGCGCCAGAGACTGTTCGATACCGAGTCCGGCAAGCACATCTGGGATGCTGATGACGTCTTTGTGTCCTGCTGCTCTAAATCGAGCGCCGTAGTGCCAGAAATTCAACAGTGCGTCGACTTCACCTCGCATGGCCAGTTCATTCAACAGTGGCGGGGCGCCGAATTTTACGTCGGAAACCTCGGCGGGGTCAATGCCTGCATTTTTCCTGGCGTATGCTCTCAATAGCAACCAGCTTTTGTCAACCGGCCCGCCAGCAACCCCAATTTTGCGCCCGGCAAGATCAGCTACGGTTTCAATTCCGCTGTCTGAGCGAGCCATTAAACCGCCCGCGGCGACCGAGTATGGCACGAACGTGAATGTCTTGCCTTCATCTCGTTGCCGCGAGACCCAGATCCAGTCGTTTACGATCACATCGGTTTCACCTGCCTGCAAGGAGACATTCACAGCATTTTTTCCACCGAGTGGAAGGACGTTCACTTCCAGACCGCGCTTCGATGCCAGTCCGTGGTGCTGAATGACATCCAATTCCCACCGTACGGTTCCAAACTTCAAGACTCCGATCGTCAGCGGTTCCATTGCCTTGGCTTGGAAACAAAAAACAAGTGCAAATACAGCACTGATCTGAAGGAGCAATTTAGTCGAATTGTTTGATATTAACCACTTCATGGATCAATAACTCCTCCTAGTCGAATTAAGTTTAATCATTTTCTGTAATCCTTTAATTTGTTCTGCATGATTGATTTGAAATATTATCAATCATGTGACATGTGGACGAAAAAATCCTATTATATGTTGTTGCGCCCGTTTTTCCGTGGTGGGAAATAGCGTAGCGCTGTCCAGCCTGAGTCAATTGTATTTTGAATTTCAATCGAACAGATGATCATATTTGCCGCACGCCGACGTTATATTAGAGCAAAGTCGATAATTGGTGGATAGCAATCCGCCTTCTGTTGTACAAATTCAATAGGCACGAATGCTGTTCACGAGTGATACGCTGCCGGTCAAATGCGGCTCTGTTTTTATTGTCTGAATTTCTCTAGATTGCCTGAACCGGCTGGCTCGCAATCTACAAGAGCTGCTTAAGGCAAATTGAGATCGCTGTCAGACATTTCTATGTCAACACCTTGCGAAACGTAAACGAAAGGCGGCGCCCCCTGACCTTGACCAATTTTTGATCACCTGGCTTATTCGGGTCCGGTTCCCGCAGCCTCTTAGGAATTTCATGTGTCCATTGATAGCGTGCTTCACCGGTCATAATTGCTAAGCTTCTACGTTTAAGCAAAACGTTGAATGTTTTCTTGGGCTCCTTTTTTTTAAATCTCATTTCCCAGGATTCAAGCAAGCTGAGCATGGCGATACCGTCGTCGAAAACTTTACTGTCTTTGTGCGGACCTATTCCTTGATTTTTAACGTACTCGTTGACGATCACCTGATCGGGCATGTTGGCTACGAGTTTTAGTTTAACAAGACGAGTAGCAATTTTTGCCGCCCAAGGTGGCAGCTTTCCAATGCGCATGTCAGAAGGCACTCGTCGCGACCTATAGTCGTATTTCCATCCATAGTGCTGAACGCGACGCATTAAGTCGAAATCATTTTCATGCCAGTTTTTATCAATCTCCTCAACCAACATATCTTCTTCTTTCTCACTGATGAAGTTTTCAATCAGGCATAAGCCAGGAACTTCTGTAGGTTTTGATTCAATGGCACTGAATATTGAAACTGATTTTTTTACTTGAGGTGGGTCAGTTACCCTCCCGGCAGCTACGGCGATGTGCTTACGAAAGGATTTAACATCCAATACGCGTTTAATTTTAAATTCGTAGCTTGGCGGCACGTAGATTTTGCGAATGTTCTTGTTTCTGCTTACTAAACTATCGAAATCGTCTTCTTTGATTATGAATTCTGTTCCTACGCATGGCCAACTAAGCTGCTGTGCAAGTTTCTTAGCTGCAGTCATGACATCAGGGTTTTCAAAATCTGCCATATGCCATTTTCCACGCGCCTGAACAGATTTCACCGTAATCGGCGAATTATCGCCTGACAATATAAATCGTCCATCTTCAAAGTCCCAGTTCAGGGTGTGATCATAGGAGGGCCACTTGAATGCCTTGTAACGATTCTTTGAAGCCCAGCTGCGTAAGGCATATGCTGCGATAAATGGCCATAGTTTAGTATTCGTGCTGCGAAACTGATTGCTCAGTTTTCTAATTCCGTTGTGAAGTCCGCACAATATTGCCGCCGTCCAGAACACTGCTGGAGGCAAATCAGGCATTGTATCCGCCCAAGTGCGGAATTTTTCCGGTACCCTACGCGTCATCAATAGAAGTATGGCAAACCCAACAGGGCAATCTTTCCAATCATCAATGCGTACTGTGGCATTCCCTCGCAGGATTTCGCAGGTCAAGTTTAGGTAATTTGAAAAATTGCACTTGTACTGAGGACTTCGCGCAGAAGCGTTCTCATATATTTTATTCGGCAGATTCTGGTTGTTGCAACGGTCGCTCAACACTTCAACAGAGGCGAACCACAGTGCTTCATGAATATCAGGAGCTGAAGCAACATCGGTGGGTAAGGAGAGCCATGGCAGAAATCGCAACCAGCTGGCATCAAGATCCTTTGTTAACTTTGGAAGAGTTGATGGCCTAGATGACAGACTGCACTCCAGAATCCTTACCCATGGTTCTATACGAGGCACTGCCCAAACTGCCATGGTCAACGCACCGTGTATTGAATCCAAGTCCGAATCAAGGACGAGCTCAACACTCGAATCTTGCGGTGGGTCAGGGGTAGTGTTAGCACAGGGTTTCGGGTCGATGGTTATCGGTACGTCAGGCAGATTTATATTCGAAAAAATATTGGACAAATTTCTAAGCCGTAGAAGTTCTTCTTCGGAATTGACGGCAAGGCTTGTAATCGCGAAAACCGGATATGGCCCTGGCCACCAAACGAATTTGTCGATTTTGTTTGTGTTATTGAAGTCCAACTGTTCCCAATGATTATTTCGCAGCACTAATGGCTTGAGTAGAGGCAGCTTGTTCTTGTCGAGCTTAATATGAACTTCTATCGCGTGCTGTCCACGGTCTACGATGTTTTCTCTGACCTGCTGTCCCAATCCGAATAACAGACCGCTGTCTTCCGGCATAGGCCTAAACCAACCATCCTGAAGAGCTTCAAACAAACGCCGATGTACCGTTGTATGCCCCCAAAAACTAGGGGGATTTTGTTTCGCATCACCTTCTTCAGGTTGGAGATTTAGTGGGAAATTCATATTTGTCTGAGCTGATTCCTGTTGTCTCATGCCCCCTTTACCACTGTCTTTCTACGCCTCATTTCGTCGGGTCTGGGCAGTATGTCAACGACCGCGCCATTTGAATAATTTCTTCAAGCTCCAAGACAAAGACGCAATCAAATTCCTGGCCCTTAACTGACTTAACGTTCAAAACATATATGCCAGCGTTCAAAACACTTGTGGAATCTTCGTTCCGAGTGCTATGAAAGTAGATAAATTTCTGATTTCTCGGCAACGACTTTTCAAATAACGAATAAAATTTATTCCCAGTTTTACTGTTTTTTACGACAATTCCGATACTGCCACCTCGAACTCTAAACCAGTCGGATTTCAATTTCGCGGTGATTTCATGACTTGGTGATAGATTTAATATGGGGAGTTTACCTAATGATTTACGAACAGCTGTAGCAACAGGAATACATACCTTGTGGAAATGCTCCGCTCAATTTACAATTTCGAGAGTGTTTCGATGGTTTCGTTGAAGAATAGTAGATTAATTCAGCTGCGTAGAAGTTTTTACCTCTGTAGGTGAACAGAATTCATCTTCAATTGCCTGTTCTACATCGCAAAAATCGTTATCGAAATTGACACAAATCAAGCGAAGAATTCAAAATCCACATTCAGGTCCGTGAAATTCAACCTAACTCAGGAAAGTGATCGCCGGTCTAATCCAACCGTCTGCGGACCAAATCTAGTAATTTTCGAATTCGCAGGAACGTTCGGATCGCCGAATTTCAAAATTCCTCGAAAAGGAAATAAACAGCTGTTCGGGTCGCAGCGATAGTTACCCACAAAGAAACCACGCTCTGCCAGCTCACTGAAATTTGAGTTGCGGAAGCTCTCGCGTTGCAAACATCGGTCCCGGCAGCCGATTATCGTCAGCTTCCTTGGTTTCTTGTTCTGCTGCCGTCACCTTGTGTTTCTCATCAACCATCAAGCTGGCTTGTGATGCACCAGCATTCGTTGATTCCGTCGGGATTCCAGACTACAAATTGTCAATGTTCAGCTTGTTTCTTATGATATAGCGTACGCCTCGCGTCCAAGACTCGTCCGTATCACCCCTAATTCCTACCCGCACCGCCCGAACTGGAACATTCTGATGGGCGTCAGTGACCGAAATCGCAACAGCCATTATGAGTGTGCTCACTTTTTGAATTCTACCCAGGAATGCATAATCACCACCGAGCTGAAATGCTATTTTTGATTCACATCCATTGCATTTTCGAAGGGGATGACGTTTCTGAATCAGCTCTTTGGCGGGTTCGGTGGAAACAATTTCAAAATCCCCTTGTTCAACCAGCAGGTCCTTGAGCAGCTGTGTAACGAGTTGAATCCTAGCCGGATGCTCCGGCAGTTCGCCTTCACCGCTCGTATCTGCGATTTCAAAATCAAAAACGACAGCTTTCTTTTTCAAGCCATCTGCCTGGATGCCCGAAGAATATCCCAGAGCCAGAAACAGCGCGAATAAAAATGCCAGAGTACGTTTTAGATGCATATTCTATGCCTGATTTGATTTATGGAATACAAGTTCGCTGTGATCAGCTTGGTAAATTGATTGATTTCAAAAACTGCCCAAATCCTAGAAATTCATTCCCATTCCAATTCGGAATATGCCTTCAAAACGTTTCTAGGATGAGAGTCGCGAAACAGCAGCCAACCATCCGAGTTTTCCGATTCCGCAATGCTTAAAGCCTGTCCGGCGCTTTTTCCTTGCTGAAGCATATCGCGGACTGCTGCGACTAAATTTTCAAGATAAGCTAACATTTTCGAACCGCCAGATGGCCAGTCTCGAACAACGCTGCCATGACCTGGGATCACCAAGTCCGCATTGGCATCCCGCATTGATTTCAGCAATTTGATCCAACCGGTAGCGCTGCCATCCACAACCGGAGTTCGGTCAATAAATAGAAGGTCTGACAACCACAGTGTTTTGGTGTTGTAGTCAAATACGCTGAGATCATTGTCGGTATGGGCGGTTTCATGTGCACGGATGAGTAATTTCCGCTGCCCGAGATCAATCGTCGTCTCCGATTCTACCAGCAGCGTCGGCACGACGATGGTTTCGACCTCATTGTCACCGAGCACTTCTTTGGACCGTTCGACATAAAAACTTCCTCTCTGCAAAATGGCGTTGGGCAATCGATGATGCCCGACAATCTCAGGTTTTGCATCAAGAAAGGGCGGGGTGCCCAGTGCGTGGTCGGGATGAATGTGCGTGATGATGACGTAACGAATCGGCAGCGACGAAACTTCACGAATCGCGTTTTTCAGCTCTCTGCCAATCGAAACCGAACCTCCGGAATCCACGACTGCGACAGCTTCGGAACCGACGATGAAGCCGATATTCGCAATATCACCCAGATTGCTGCGATCTGGGTTTTCGTGTTTGCCAAAATGCACGAAAATCCCAGGCGCCATTTCTGAAACTCTAATCAGGTCTGCCAGAACCAACCGCGGCGCAAAGAAACAGAGCGCGGTCGCAATGAGGTAAATTCCGAGATTGAAAAAGTTTCTGTGGCTGCGCTGCATGAAAAAGTTTATCTCCAACTACTCAATTTATTGTATACAAGTGAGTTCTTCAGCTTAGTGCAATTGCAACTCACCGAGAGTGAATGCGTTTCAATCACCTATGAAGAAAAGTGCAGTCTTCATTCCTCGTTCAGTCTATAACGATCAGCTCCCGCCTCACGTTACATAGTCGTTCACCACCTTGTTCGCCAACTACAAAAGGTTCAGATACAGCACAGCCCAAATCCTCCAGCCACACGCCGGATTGAAAGTGGAAACACATTCCAACCTGTAATTCCGTTTGATCGCCAGGGCGCAGGCTGCATGTTCGTTCACCCCAGTCAGGTGGATATCCGACGCCGATTGAATATCCGACGCGGCTCTCTTTTACGATGCCATTTCGATTCAGTACCGCCTGCCAGGCTGCTTCTACCATTTCACAGGTATTGCCCGGCTTTGCCACTTCCAGACCCTTATCGACGCCTTCAACAATGATGTTCGCTAAATTTAATATGCTTTTTGGCGGTTTGCCAAGATGAACCGTACGGGTCAAGGGAACGTTATAGCGCCGTCTTACTCCTGCGATTTCAATCATGACCAGCTCATCTTCCGGCAAAGGTGCGTCCGACCAGGTCAAATGCGGAGTGCTGGTGCCTTCACCGACTTGAATGAGCGGACACAAAGAAGTGTAATCACCGCCACAGTTTTCGACTCCGGAAATCTGTGAACGATAGATTTCAGCGATCACCTTATTCTGAGGAACGCCCGCATGAATCTTGGATATGCCGGAGTTCATGGCATTGCTGGCAATCCGTCCAGCGTCTCGCATCAATCCAACCTCTTTATCCGATTTGATCAGTCTGGCCCAATTGACAAGGTCATGATTATTGCGAATGCGCGCATTCGGCAGGGCGATCACCAAAGTCCGGTGGCATCGGGCTGTGTAGTAGTGTGCGTCCATTTCAACACCAATGCGTTGGTTGTTCCAAGCTTTTGAGCGAATGAAATCACTCAGTTCGTCATATGGATGACGGTTCGGATGCTGAACCAATGCTTCTGAGAATGGCAGAATGTTTTCAATAGGAAGATCAGTCGTGACTTCAGCTGCTTTTGCATCCTGAGCGCGGCCAAACCAAAATGGCCAGTCCTCATCAAGATGCACCAGTACGCACTGGGGGACATAAAAAGACCATCCGTCGTATCCAGTCAGCCAGTACATGTTGCTTGGGTCCTGACAGATGATCAGATCAAAACCGTTGGTTTCCATACGCAGTTTGACGTCGCGGATACGTTGGGCGTATTCGTCCACGCTGAACAGTTTTTCAAACATTGGCTCGTTCCAAAAAGTTAGGATTTGATGGTTAGTCCGACTTCAGACTGCTGTGCACGCGCGCTCGCAAAATTTGCAATCGCCGTGTCTTGCACTCCTGTGCCGGTAAGGTCGCAGATCGTGATAGACTCGTCTGACCCGCGTCCTTTTCTCATTCCGGCAGCAATCTCTCCCAGCTCTGGATACGAACCGTTTGGGTCAGCTGTGCCGGCAAGCAGGGCGTGGTGAAGTTCCCCGAGATTCTCAGTTTGAGATCGTCGGTCGGGAACGTATGGATCAGCGGTCAGGAAACACTTTGGGTCCAGTTCGTTCTTGTGGGCCTGATCTGAACCCATCGCCGTGATGTGCTGGCCGGGCCGCAGCCAACTGCTCATGATCAGCGGTGATGTGGATGGAGTCGTTGTAACAACGATGTCTGCTGTGGCGACCGCGGACTCAAGGTCATCCGCAGCCGCAACCGGCATCTCAAGTTTTTCCGAAAGTTCGGAACTTGCCAATGCCGCTTTTTCCGGATTTCGAGCCCAGAGTTTCGCTGATCGAATCGGCCGAACCAGACAGAGCGCCTCCAGCTGCAGACGCGACTGCTGACCGGAACCGACTATGCACACTCGCTTTGAATTCGGCCGCGACAGAAGTTTGGCTGCAACCGCACCCGCCGCAGCCGTGCGGACATCCGTCAGGTAACCGTTGTCTAACAGCACCGCTTTAACAAATCCGGTGCGCACCGAAAATAAAACCATCAAACCGGTCGTGCTCGGCAGTCCCTGCTTCGGATTGTCAAAAAAACCAGGAGACATTTTGATGGCAAAGCTGTCAAATCCCTGAACATAGGCGGTTTTAACATCTACCTCGCCGTTGAACTCCTCAATCGCCATGGAAAGAATCGGCGGCATCACTACGCTGCCTCTGGCAAGTGCGGTGAATGCCCGTTCAATGCAGTCAACTGCATCCAGATCCAAATGCACGACTTGACGGAGATCAGTTTCGGTAAGTATTTTCAATCGATTAGGCAAGAGACACCTCGTTTTTCTGCTGATGTTCAAAAATGGAAGTGTATCCGTCAGACCAGTCCGGCGGAAGCGGAACCATCAGCTCTTCATGGTGTGCGATTCCTGGTTCCTTCCCTCTTACGAGACGTCGATAACGGGAACTCGGGTAGGCAGGCGCCGTGTATGGAATCGCGTCAGCGGCACCGTATGTAATTACGAATGCAGGACGGTTCTCATTGCTTGAGTTGGCTGCTGAACCATGGATCGTCTGACTATGATGAACTGAAACGGAACCTGGAGGGCCTAGAATTGACACCGCTTGGTTCAAAGGAAAATTCGATAGCTCTCGCTCCGAAATCGCACCCGTCCAATTTCCGTTCGCATCATAGTGTGCGAATACCTGACTTTTATGGCTGCCGGGAATGATCTGCAGCGGTCCCTGATCCGGCCTGGTGGTGTTAAGCATTAACAGAAACTGCAGTGTTCCAGAATGTGTATGAGGATAAAATGCAATGTCTTGGTGCCACTTGACCTCAGCGCCTCCATCCGCCCATTTGAAATTTACCATGATTTCTCGAAATCGGACATTCGGACCTAAGAGGTCGGCTGCAATGTCAGGGAGTATGGATTCCGAACACAGTTTCCAGAAGATCGGGGAAAAATCATCAAGGTAGGCGACTCGGCGCAGGCGCGGCTTTTCAGCGCAATGATCGGGTTCCAAGTCGACTTCACGAGTGGATTCTTTGAAGTCTCCTGCCATTTCGATGATGTCGTTGAGGCCTTCTCGAAGCGCGTTCAGCCAACTGTCATCCATCAGGCCGGGAAAAGCCAAATAACCGCATTCATAATAGAATTCCCGGTCCTCCTGTGTGATGACAGAAGGCGGATGGGAGTAAATGTCTTTAAGTTTCATGGAGAATTCTCTGCAGGCGCTCCGACTTTCCTAAGAACAATTGGGAACTTGTCGCAACAGGCTGCCAAAGCCTTCTATCGCTGAAGGATAGCCTGCGGCGCGCACGGACTGCCAAAACAGTGCCTGATTCGCAGTGACAACGGGGATTCCGATCGACCGTTCGATCGAGTCCACTACATCCACAGCGCGAATTGCAGTGCAGGAGATGAACAAAGCCTCTGCCTGCTGAGAGTCTGCATCCAGGGCTGCGTCGTAAATTGCTTTTGGCGGAACTCTCGCCATCGCCTCGTTGTCAGCAAGCAGGAAACTGTGAAAGGCTACAATTTCGAATCCCGATTTTTGCAGATAGCCGGCGATGGGTGCGTTCACATTGTCGGTATAAGGAGTGAGCACGGCGATCTTTCGAGCATTCATTCGGTTCAGTGCTGCAATCGCGGCTGTAATTGGCGTAATTACTGGAATTCCTGGGCGCACAGCATGAATTTGACGCGCAACTGTGTCGTAACCCAAAATTACCGTGCCCGAAGTGCAGCTGTACGCGACTGCGTCCAACCGCGATCCTGGAATCAGAAGTGACGCGCTTCGGGTCAGCTCAGGTTTCATCGCCATCAGATTTTCTACGGAACAGATTTCTGCATTTGGAACCCGCGAAACGAAAATGCTGATGTCGTCACTGTCAGCCATGTTGTTGAAATCGCGTTCTGTCGCCAGATCATTGGATAGTGCGAGTAATCCGATACGGTAAATTCCCGGGCCGCCGTCAAATTCGAACGCACATTTTACGGGTATCGATACCTTTGGTTTTTCCCTCGTTTGAACGGTGTTCATTGTATTCTCCGAGATTTTGTAGATTAAGAACTGGCAGCGACGACAATGCAGTCGCTCGGTCGAAACGCAAGACTGATCGTATTTCCACAGTGGTCGAGCGCCTGCCCGGTAAATTGTTCACTGACCGTCACCATGCAGCCATTGTCCAGTTCTGCTACCAAATGAATGTCAGCGCCCAAATGAGCAACATTTCGAACAGCGCCTCGCAATTGATTGATGCAACCGGCCTGATGGCCAAAATTACTGTTGGTTCTTATTCGTTCCGGTCGGATGCAGACTTCATAACTTTCAGCATGGATTTCAGGGTCAGGCACTGATATGGACAGGTTCCCTGCCAGTGTGAATTCACATAGTCCTTCACCGTTCGGCTGACCCAGCTTGCCAGACAGCCAGTTCGAACGACCGATGAATTCTGCTACGAATTTTGTTCTTGGATTTCTGTAAACTTCTGTAGGTGCACCAATCTGGGCTATGCGTCCTTCACTCATAACAACCAATGTATCACCCAGGCTCATTGCTTCTTCCTGGTCATGTGTAACGATGATGGTGGTTGCATCTACTGTTGACAGAATCTGTTTCAGCTCAATGCGCAGTTCCTGCCGCAGCTTCGCATCCAGTGCGGATAGGGGTTCGTCCAGCAAAACGACTTCCGGGCTGGTTGCCAGCGCGCGTGCCAGCGCGACTCTCTGCTGCTGACCGCCGGACAGCTGTAAAGGGCGACGGTTTTCAAATCCACTGAGCTGAACGAGATTCAGCATTTCAGATACGCGATTTCCAATTTCACTGCGTGCGTAGCGGCGGCGCTTCAAGCCATATGCGATATTCTGTTCTACGTTCAGGTGTGGGAACAGAGCATAGTCTTGAAACAATAGACCGACGTTGCGCTCATATGGACGTTTGCCCAACATACTCTGTCCGGCTATCAGAATGTCACCTTCGGTGGGTTCTTCAAAACCGGCAATCATTCGAAGCGTGGTTGTTTTCCCGCATCCTGACGGGCCGAGCAGCGACAGAATTTTTCCTTTTTCAAGACTGAAAGATGCCTGCTGAACAGCTGTGAGACTGCCAAATCGTTTGGTTACGTTCTTGAGTTCGACGACAGACATAATTCGCTTTCTAAGATCTGTAAACTCCACCACCGACGACGCGTTCAAGACCGACGATAAAGTCCAGAACCAGTATCAGGCCAATTGTAAAAATCATGAGAACGACGGAGGCTGCCGCAATCGTAAGATCAAAGTTAGTACGCATCATGCTCACCATCGCAACAGGTAAAGTATAAGTGCTGGGAGAAGTCAGAAACAGGCTTACGGCGACATCGTCCATCGAGAACGCAAAAGCGAATACAGCACCAGCGACGATGCCCGTCCGCGCCAGCGGAAAAGTCACATCCCAAAATGCCTGACGTTCATTCGCGCCTAAAACCATCGCTGCTTCGGTCAAGGTCTTACGAATTCCCGTTAGTCCGGCAAGAGTGGTTCTGACTGCATAAGGGAAAGTGATGATGATGTGTCCTGCGATCAGGCGTGGATATCCTTGAAATACGCCGATCAGAGCGAAAAACAACAGCAGTGCGAATCCGATTACGACCGCTGGCACGATCAATGGTGAAAGGAACACCGTTTCGAGCAGCTGTTTGCCCGGAAATTCGTAACGATCAATCACGATCGCTGCACAAACTCCCGCGAATGTTGACACGGATGCTGCAATAACGGCCAATATCAAACTCGTTTTCAATCCTGTCAGGTAGTAAGCATCCGAAAAAAATCTGGCGTACCATTGAAGAGAAAATTCTGTTGGGGGAAATTTTCCCAAATATCCGCGGGCATCAAACGACATCAGAATCGAAACCAGTATGGGTGCAACGAGAAACGCCAAGGTGAGAATGATGGCGCCAACGACAGCCCACATTCCAAAATTGTCGATATATCGATTAATCATCGCACTGATTTAGTCTTGACTCCAGCGTGAGTTCACGAAATAAGTGACGCCATAAATGATTGCAAGAGACAGGACAAGCATGATGATTGAAATTGCGGAACCGCTGGGATAGTTGGCGATTTCGCTGAATCGGGCATATATCAGATTGGAGACAAAAAGTATTTTCCCTTTCCCTAGAATCATGGGAACGACAAACGCGGACAGACAGAGCGTAAATGAAATCAGGAACGCTGAAAGCAGTCCGGGAATGCAAAGTGGTACGGTAATCGACAAATGCGCCATCCATCTTGGCGCGCCGAGTGCCTGAGCAGCGTCGCTCAAACGCGGATTGACATTCTGGATCGTGCCAAGAAGGGTAAGGGCGGCGATGGGAATCAGGTAATGCAGAAGACCGAGAATGACGACCAATTCAGTGTAGAACCGGCCATTCATCGATACCCCTAGCAATCCCGATAGAATTTTTGCCAGACCTGTCGGTCCGAACGTCAGCTGAAGCGCATATACCCTCACTAGAGTGCTAAGAAACATGATGCCAATAAGAAATCCAATTGCGAATTTTCGCCAGAATTCCCGCAGCATGCGCGCAATGACATATGCGATCGGAAATCCGAAGAACAGTCCAATGATGGACGCTATGAAGCCAATACGAGCGGTTTCGACAAAATAGAACAGATAGGTCTTATTGAATAACTCCGTATAGTTGAACAGTGTGTACGGTGCGTCTTTAGATGCGCCGATTCGACCCGGAACGAACAGACGGAAGCTTTCTTCGACTACGTTCGCGAGCGGCAGGACCAAAAAAGCGAACAGCAGGCCCAAGCCAGGCACAAGCAGAAGAGCGGCGTTGCGATTGAATTTCATGAATTCAGCTTACAGCAGTGCAACAAAAACCAATTTGCATGTGGTGCAGGCATCGACCGCAATTGGATGTACATTTCTTTGGAACCCGGATCCGCCGCACCGGTTGTGAACAAGGGTCATTTTCAACGAGCTGGCTTGTTCGCAACCGGCAGCATTTCGAGCGGTTCAGAGATCTGAGCTTACAGCAAAGGAACTACATCCGTTTCAAAGCGCTTGTTCCAGTTGTCCAGTTCTTTTCCTAAATGGTCCCAGTCTGGAATAACTGAAAATTCTGCAGCTTCTTCACTGGTGAACCGAAGATGTTCGACTCCATGTTCAGCCTTCCCATTCACGGGAACTTCACCTACGTCCTGATAGTACAGTTCACTGTTTTCCTTGTTAATGGTGAAATTGGCAAAATCAAATGCAAGCTGCTTGTTCACAGAGCTTGATAGCACCATCCACCCACTTACGAACAGGAATGTTTTCAGGGATGGATCAGTTTTTGTCAGGTGTCTCAGTTGAGTGCCCTTAACGCCGCCTAAAGTGCCCTGGTCAACGAATGTCACTGAGGTTTCAGCGGTTTCCAATGAGGTAATTACGTCAGATGTATTTGCTGATACTCGACCGATATTTCCACTTTTGGCCAGTTCGATCAAAAATTCCCAGCCAGGTTCCATGTTGTATTCATCGCCGCCTCGGGCTTTTGCAAGCGCCACAACCTGCAGATTGGTGTTGAGAGTGGGATTCGGCCATAGGATCTGTCCCTGCAGCTTTGGATCCAGCAGGTCATCCACCGTATTGATCTCGATCGGACAATTCTCCGGTGCATAGGTAAAGAAAACACCGCTCGTGCCCCTCGGAATGTTTTTCCAGTTGCCGTCCGCATCTTTGGTAATCAGGCTCTCAGGTACGTCTGCAAGATTGGGACAGTCATCCAATGTCACAGTTTCGGCCCATCCTTCCCGTAACATGGACAAGAAAACGGGGCTCCAATTGTCCACGAGATCATAGGGTGGATTCGGCCATGCCGCCTTGATTTTTGGCAGAATGGATGCAGCGCCTCCGGAATGAAGGGTCCAATTGATCGGCGCTTTGTCCCACGCGTCAGCAATCTTTTTGGCATTGTCGATCCAAGGCGGCCCCCAATCAACGACCGAGAGAGGTGTGTTTCCATAGGCGTTGCGCATGAAAGGCATCGTCATCGCTGCGCCCGCTACTCCAGTGGCGGCTGCGGCTTTCAGCAGTTGACGGCGTGTGAGTTTCGTATTCATATTTCAGTCCTCCGACGTTGTTTCTTGTAATTTGCCCGTCTTTTTCCAGCAGATCAGCAAACCTGGTCCTGATGTGAACTCTCCGTTGCTCCAATTGGCAGTCGGGTATCTAGAACGATCTTTACCTTCGGTTATAGCTGTATACATATATTACATGGTACAATTTTGATAGTCAATGAATGAGAACTCAATGCGAATCTATGAATTTCTCAACGGTCCAATGAATTTTTACAGATGAAAAAGAATAAGAGCGGCGAAATTCCGAGCATTCGGCCAGCGGTCAATAAGCGCGAATCAGCGAGTGATCGCCACACGCGGATATACAAAGCGATTCGCGAACGAATCTCTCTTTTGTATTACCCGCCCCATACCGTAATCGGTGAAGTCGAGCTCGCCAAAGAATTCTCGGTGAGCCGCACTCCCATAAGACGTGTGCTGCAAAGACTGCATTTTGAAGGGTTGGTTGAAATTCGCAATGGAGTCGGCACCGTCGTAACGGACATTGACTTAAAGACGATGAAGGAGGTGTACGATCTGAGAATGTTTCTGACGGAACTGAGTGCTGAGCTGTCGCCGCGTCCGATCACTGCAGATCATATCAATGTGATGGAAAAACTGCTTCAGCGAACCAAGCAGATGTACGACAAGCGGGACAGCGTGGCGTACGGACAATTGTGCAATGAATTGCACGAACTCTTGATTTCGTTGATTGGCAGCGTGCCTTTACGCGAAATCACCGACAATCTGTACTATCGGTCCGCTCGAATTTGGGTCACGTTCCTTCCGAACCTGGATTGGAAACAAGTGATTAAAGACCAGGAACTTGAGACGTCGGAAATCCTTTCTGCAATGCAGCGAGACGATTTGCGAGGTGTCGTACAGGTGCGCCGATTTTACCTGCACTGCATACTGACTCGTATCAGTGACTACTTGACAAGCGGTTCCCGCGTGAGGGTCAATTTAGTACGTTCCATGAGGAACAGCCGCTAGTCAGACTGTGACCGTCGTTTGAATTTACCTGCGCATTCACAAGTCGTAATTTGCGGGGGTGGAATCGCTGGCGCCAGCGTCGCCTATCATCTCACCCAGCTTGGAGTTCGAGACGTTGTGTTGTTGGAACGACATCGGCTCACTTCAGGCACGACTTGGCATGCAGCGGGCCTGATCATGCAGCTTCGTTCATCCCATGCCTTTACCGAGCTCGCAAAGTACAACGTAGAGCTTTATTCCAGGCTTGAATCTGAAACTGGACAGGAAACGGGTTTCAAACAGAACGGAACACTCGGCATCTGTCGAACCAAAGAGCGGTTGCATGAAACCAAAAGAACGGCTTCAATCGCGAAAAGCTTTGGAATTGAAGCCTGCATGATCAGCCCTGTCGAAGCAAGAGACCTTTACCCACCGTTGAAAATTGATGCAATTGAAGGTGCGATCTACATTCCACAGGATGGACAGACGAATCCGGTTGACACCACCATGTCGCTCATTGCCGGTGCACGCCAGCTTGGTGCAGGCATTTTCGAGCGATGCGAGGCAAAGACGTTAAGGCGCCTGTCCACCCAGCAATATCTGGTCGAAACGGTTCACGGTTCCATTCAGTGCGAAACTCTCATTCTCGCATGTGGTCTCTGGACCCGTCAACTTGCACTGCAGCTCGGAATCAGAGTTCCGCTCTATCCCTGTGAACACTTTTACGTGCTGACGCAGCCATTGGCAGCTGTGACGGCAGACCTTCCGGTTTTGCGCGATACCGATGGCCACAATTATGTCAAGGAAGACGCGGGCAGATGGCTTGTCGGTGCATTTGAACCGAAGGGCAAGCCAGTGGACTTCAAAGATATACCCAGCGATGCTGGATTTGTTGAATTCCCAGAAGATTGGGAGCAGTTCGAACTCCCGTTTCGCAGGTCCATGGAAGTTCTGCCAGACTTATGTGATGCTGGAATCACGAAATTTTTCAGCGGGCCGGAAAGTTTCACGCCTGATTTGCTGTTCGCGTTGGGAGAGGTGCCAGGCTTGCCGAACTGTTTTGTTTCAGCCGGATACAACTCCGAAGGTATTGAACTGAATCCTGGCGCTGGGCGCGCACTCGCAGAATGGATTGCCAATGGAAAGCCGACAATGGACCTCAGCGCCGTAAATGTAGCCCGTTTTCATCAATTTCAGAACAATCTGAGTTATCTGCGACGTACGAGCAGTGAAGTCTTGGGACTGCATTACAGAATGCACTGGCCACACCGGCAGAAGACCGCTGCCCGGAACGTTCGCAAGAGCGTTCTGCATGATCGGTGGGTTGACTTGAATGCGAGCTTTGGAGAAGCGCTGGGCTGGGAAAGACCAATGTGGTTCGCACCCAAAGGAACAAGTGCCGAAAACGTTTACTCTTACACTCAGCCCAATTGGTTTCAGCACACCGCGATGGAATGCGAGGCCGCTCGCCAGAACGCAGTGATTATCGATCAGAGTTCTTTCGGCAAGCATCTGGTTCAAGGTCGAGATTCGCGTCATTTTTTGCAGATTCTCTGCAGCAGTGACGTTGACGTGCCTGTCGGAAAAATTGTCTATACTCACATGCTGAATGACGATGGTGGAATTGAGGTCGATGCTACTGTGAATCGACTGGATGAGGACCGATATCTTATTGTCACTTCTGCGACTACGCATCCACGAGACAAGGCGTGGATTCAAAAACATGTCGCACAAGACTGGCATGTGATGGTTACTGACGTCACGTCATGTTATGCAGTTCTGTCGATTCAGGGGCCAAATTCAAGAAAACTGCTGTCTCGAATTACCAGTGCGAATTTGAGCGATGAGAATTTTCCATACGCAAATTCAAAGAGGATTGAATTGGGTTATGGATACGCGATCTGCAATCGCTTGACATTCATTGGTGAATTAGGCTGGGAAATATTTATTGATGCTGAATTCGCACAGGATTTTTTAGATTCAGTGCTGGAGGCCGGGTCGCACCTCCGGCTTAAGCCAGCTGGCTATCACGCACTTGAACATCTGCGCTGCGAAGCAGGGTATCGAGAGTATGATTTTGATCTTACACCGCTCGATACTCCTTACGAAGCTGGGTTGGGATTTACCGTTGATCTGAGCAAGTCAGTCGATTTCAATGGTCGAAGTGCATTGGAGTCTCAACTTACTCGGCACAGGTTGTGCAAGCGTCTTGTGATGTTCAAGCTGCATGACCGCAGAGTCGTTCTCTTTGGTGAAGAACCCATCTGGTTAGATGGCCAAAATGTTGGATATCTTTCATCCGGGGCATTCAGTTTCACCTTGGGCAGGTCAGTTGGCATGGGTTACGTATCCCATGCGGAAGGCATAACAAATCAGATTGTTTTGCAGAAGGAGTGGGAAATAGAGGTCGCCTGTGTACGCCATTGTGCGGAAGCATCCCTGAAGCCTTTTCTGTGCCGTAATCTCTAGAACGGATTGAAATTCTATTGTCAGTTCAGCTTCAGCCATTCGATTGTGGCGCTAACTGGGACATCTATGTACAATGAGGCGTGCGCATTAAATCTCCAATGCGGCATCTGCTCTGTTTGTTCTTTTCGAAATTCTGCTTCATCATTCATACACGAAGGGCAAATTTAACAGTGGCTGATACGTTTCAATTGGATTTGATTCCTTACAACGAAGAGTTCTTAAGCATCGCCCCAGGCATGTTCCAGGGCCAGTCAACTTACCGGCACTGACGTCACACCTTCCAAAAATTCAAAATTTTCTGAAATTCAATCGGCTGCCTTCATACAAAACAAATGGTATTTTGTATCTTAGGTCCAGCGATTTAGAATCTTATTCCCGACTTCGACGGTTTATCGTGATTTTCTCGATTTATATTTTTCCAATCCTTTGATTTAATTGCATTGTTTTGGGCTGATTTCAAATTATCTGGTGTAGTGCCCAGTTAAATGGATAGAATTTTACAATGTCCCATTTTCATGCTATGTTCCCCATTATGTTCGTACGCGTGAAATCCACTCCCAACAGCCCCCGAAAATCGGTGCAGATCGTACAGAGCGTACGCCACGGCAAGAAAGTTCGACAGCGCATCGTGCGCCATGTCGGCATCGCCAACAGCGAACAGAACCAGCCGCACCTCAAACATCTGGCTGAAATCCTCAAAGCGCAGATGCAGGAACAGAACCAGCCTTCATTTTTTGCAGCCGAAGAAACCGCGCTGCAAATCCAACAGGCGCGCCAACAACAAGCGGCTCCAGCCAAAGCCCTGCAGGTTCAGCTGCAGCAACTGCGCGGAGAAACCGCGGTGTCGCTGGGGATTTATGATGTTTACGGTGAGCTGTATCAACAAGTGCAATTGCATCGCATCTTACCGCGTTATCGGTATCGAGCATCGAATCCGGCGCTGTTTCACACGGTGATGGCCCGCATTGCCAATCCCGACAGCAAACGTGCCAGCGTGCGTCGTCTGGGGGAAGAATTCGGAGTGCGGCTGTCGCTGGAGAAAGTGTATCGGATGATGGACTATCTCAGTGAAGAAGTGCCGTTGCAGCGACTGCAGCGTTGGGCTGCAAAAAACGCCCAGCAGCAGTTGCAGGAGCCCTTGGATGTGTTGTTTTTTGACTGCACTACACTTTATTTCGAGTCGTTCGTCGAAGATGAACTGAAACAGCCCGGCGATAGCAAGGATGCCAAGTTTAAGGAAAGCCAGGTGCTGCTGGCACTGATGGTTACGCCGCAGGGTCTTCCGCTCAGTTACGAGCTGTTGCCTGGGGCCACCTTTGAAGGTCATAGTCTGTTGGCGATGGTGGCGCGACTAAGAACGGATTTCAAGGTGCAAAACGTGATTTGCGTCGCCGACCGCGGCATGTTGAACAACCACAAGCTGCAACAGTTGCAGGAAGCCGGTCTGTATTACATTGTCGGCGCCCGCTTGAAGAACCTGCCGCAAAAGCTACAGGCTCAAGTGTTGAATTTAGACCAATATCAAGCCTCGCTACAGAGTGGAGTTCGCATTTTATCGTTGGCGTATGGTCAACGCCGAGTCATTGTCAGTCATTGTAAGAAACGCGCCCGCAAGGATCGTCATGATCGAGAAAAAGCGGTGAACAAGCTGCTGAAAATACTCAACAAAAGTCAAAGCCCCAAGGCGCTGATGAGCAACTGCGGTTACAAGCGTTTCGTGCGGATGCAGGGCCACAGCCGCGTGCTGGTGGATCAGAATGAAATCGAACAGGCGCAAAAATGGGATGGTCTGCATGGGGTGGTCACCAATGTGCCGACCATGACCGACGAGCAGGTGCTGTCGCATTATCGCGGACTGTGGCAGGTAGAACAGAGTTTTCGGATCACCCAACAGGATCTGAAAGTGCGCCCGATCTTTCACTGGACGCCGCGCCGGGTGCAGGCGCATATCGCCATTTCATTCATGGCTCTGATGTGTGTCAGACACCTGCAGTATCGGATGGGTCTGCAGCAGCAGCGCTATTCACCTCAGGTGATTCGAGAGGCCTTGCTCAAGGCGCAGTATTGTGTCGTTGAGCATCGGAAATACGGTCAACGAAATGCGATTCCGATGCAGCTGCCAGAGGTGGCGAAAAAACTTTATGCGGCAATGGGAATTCGGAGGTCGATGACGACTTTAGTATTACAGAAAGATTAAACATTCAAATTCAGCAAAAGCGTAAAGATGTAGTACCTAATATTCAAATGGTACTCAATTTAATCAAGAAATTACAAAAACATACCGTCGAACTCAGGAGTACAAACATCGAGATTCGATCCAGATTAACCAAAACAAGCCGCTTCTGATCTGATGTTCTTGTGGGATGACAATTCGACTCAATAATTTGTTTTGCGTTGAATCTGCTAAAATCGTTCCATTGGATTGCGAAAGCATTAATATTCAGGAGAGACTGTTTTCCGACCAAATCACACTCTTATTCCAAAACCTTCCCATCGCTTCTTTTTTGTGAGATTAGGGGAGTATTTCTAAGACACTGTAGTTGACTAGTTAGCATGAATCTTAAAGCCGTTTTATACGAATTCGCTCGACTGATCGTCTTGCTCATGACATTGTTCAGTTCCAGTCTGCTGTTTAGCGACGAACAAAACTGGGAATTGAACGAAGCGCAAAAATTAATCTATACGACACCACATTTTTTGTCGGTGTCAGCTGGTTCTATTATTTCTTATCAGTTTAAAAGCAACGTAGAAAGTGTGGAGTCTCCGGACAGCGTCGAAGTCAGAATTCTGAAATCCTATGATCAAAATAAATGTGATGTTCAAATTCGTTTTCTTTCGGGAAGCAACCAAATTAAATTCCCGGATTTTATCGGCTACAGAGGCAATCCCGTGATTATCGGTTTTCTTGAGCGCGATGTGCGCCAGATGAAAAAATCCACTGGAGGCAGTGACCTGTATTTTCGAAATAGAATTCGTCATGCGCTTGCAGACGATCCACTTGTTGAAATGATAAGCATCGAACACGACGGAAGCAGGCATGATGCTTATCAAATTACATTCTTGCCTTATTTGAATGTTCCATTAAGCGAGAGACTGTCTCAATATATGAAAAAGGTATATCGAATTACTCTTTCTGAAACCGTGCCCGGCTACGTGGTTGCCTTAAGTACGGAAGTAGACAATGATTCGTATAGCGCTAAAGAGACATTAAGATTTGGGGGCGTGAACATTCCCTGACATGCAAGGAGGAAAAAGCGGATGGCAAAACTTATTCAGAATTCAATAATTTCAGTGTTGCTGCTGAGCCTTGGACCGGTTCATGCCGCTGAGAACTGCGCAGGCGAAAACTTTCCAACCAGTGCCAAAGTGGATTATGTTATTGGCTGCATGGCTGCGAACGGACAGACCCCCGAGATATTGCAGCGATGTTCCTGCAGCATTGATTACATTGAATCAAATCTGACATACGATGAATATGTGGAAGCCGATACAGTAATGCAAATTCAACTTTCTGCTGGTGAGCGCGGCATATTCTTTAGGAACAGCAGCTGGGCTAAAGTGAAAACAGACAAGCTGGCAAAGGTTCAGGCGCTCTCGACTTTAGAATGTTTCTGATGCGCAGCGGCCTTTGCCGAAAAAAACTAAGTAAGCGAATTTGACACTTCGGTCACTGGGCTACTGGATCAAGCGACCACGAATGTTCAAATCGATTGTCTTTTGAATCAATCGCATAGGCAGACAGTTCTGCGTACTTGTCTGGAACAAAGGAAAATCGAATGGATGGATTTTCACTGAGTGAGAAATTCGTGTCGATGTGTACGATTTCGTCACCGTCGTAGCTGATTCCCATTTTGTGCACGAAGTGGGCAGGTATGTAGTGACGACTGATCTGATCAAACTGCATGCCGGAATTGTTAGGGTGACTGACCATGACCTGCACCGTAGTGGAATGCCCTAAAGCCGGTTCTCCCAATAATGACATTTTCATCCGTCCCAGTCTCTGCAAGGCAGCATCCATGTCAGACATTGCCGGCGCGGAACATCCTCCGGCGGCTTTGACGTACGCAGTATCCATGTGAAGATCTCCTGAATTCAATTCAGCAATGGCTCGTACGTTCGTATACTCATTGACTCGGATTCTTGTCTCAAATGAAGTCCATTTGGTTTCAGGAGCGAAGGTGAACGTACCGGCAAGTGGAGCAGGGTTCATGTCAACGATCAGATGAACTTTCGAAATGTAACGTTCTTCATCCTGAGGTAGGGTCGAAGTTATCGTAATTGGAACCAGAGCGGAATCATAAGCTCGATCTGGCGCATCGAGCTGAATCACGCCCTCGCCTTCAAGAACATCCTTTTCATTCAGGAATGCTGATTTGATCGCTGACCAGCGATCTTCCGCTTCTGCAGCTTTGGATACGTTGATCTGAAACGTCACAGTCAGAATTAATACGGCAGAAAACCAAATCTTCATATTTTTCATAGTAAGCGAACCCATTTTTTAAACTATGGCTGAATGTTGAGAGCGCAACCTTCTTCAAATGATATCTTGTTTATATCCATGTCAATTTAATTATAGAGTTGATTTTGAATGCCAGCGCTTTACTTGTCATTCAATCAGCGGTTCAGATGATGTATTTTTGTTCCTTTATTTTCCTGTTCGGATGCGATTTCAGTTCATGCAGCGTGAAAGCGGCTGCGCAGTTTGTGACCGTAGATGTTCTAAGTTGAAGCAGAAGATTCAGTCGTTCAACACATCAAAGAGGCGAAGAAACGCTGACGTCTGCAAATGCGACTGCGGATCTGGAAGACCATGAAAGAATTGCCGCATTCGTTGAAATGAAGTGGACCAACAAATTGCAATTTATTGATAATATGCAAATTACTATTTTCTCGGATGAAGAAATCTTCGAAAGGAGAACAATTTCTGATTCGCCTGGCACCACAGTCTGCTCATGTGATCGCAGACGGTGTGGAAAGTGAAAGTGATGAGGTCAAAGGCCACAGCAGGCTGGATGGCATTTGGTGACTGTCGCCGATGTCGTGTTCCAGGTGATGGTCGTTAACTTGTCAGGATGTTTTAAGATTCGTTCTCACCGAAGCTGTATTGGATGTATCGCGCCGCTGCTGAATGAGCAGGTTGACCGAGGAGCAGAAGGTTGGCGTTCATGTCAGAGACGGCCTAATTGCAAGTTAAAACGATGCCAATGATTTGCGATGCATTGCAAGAACGAATTCACAGCTGCAATTCCAAAATTGGTGACTCTTTCATACAATCGCAATCGCAGTCTTATTGGAATCTAATGTGAATTCTTAGAATATTATGCTTCATAGTCTGAAAATAATCTTGAATAGTCCTTATAGTTACGGTTAAAATTGGATTTGGGAAAGAAATTTGTATGCTTCCCTCAAACGATTCGCATCTAATTTGAGATGATGCGGGTTTAGCCGTAGTTTTGAGCTCGCTTTAGCTGTGAATCAATTTTGAGGTTAAGTTCTAAATTTGGCAACTCTTTTGGAAATTTGTCAGGTCAATATAAGGAGAAAATAGTATGAATCTAAACAATATTAAGAGACTAACAGTCGTTTCGACGATCTTTGCTATGCTTGGGCTGGTTTCAACCGTTCAGGCTAATGAAGAGCTTATGGTGATGAGTGCAAACCCAGCGAACTGGGCGATGCCAACCGGCAACTACGAAAATCATCGCTATAGTGAATTGGCACAGATCAATCGAGACAACGTTGGCGATCTCGAAGTCGCTTGGACCATGTCGACTGGCGTATTGCGTGGACATGAAGGCGGCCCGCTCGTAATCGGTAGCACGATGTACATTCACACGCCTTTTCCGAACCGTGTTTATGCGCTGGATTTAAATGATGAAGGTTCCATCATTTGGATGCACGAACCGACGCAGGATCCGAGTGTGATTCCGGTGATGTGTTGTGATACTGTCAATCGAGGGGTTACGTATGGCAACGGAAAAATCTTCCTTTACCAAGCAGATACCACACTGACTGCACTGAACGCCGCTACCGGCGAAGTGGTTTGGCAGTCAGTCAATGGTGATCCAGGCATTGGAGAAACCGGAACAGCTGCACCCATGGTCGTTCGTGACTTGGTGTACGTCGGAATCAGCGGTGGTGAGTTCGGTGTACGCGGCAGCCTGACTGCTTACAATACGGAAAATGGTGAATTAGTCTGGCGAGGTTACTCGATGGGGCCGGATTCCGATACATTGATGGACCCCAACAACACGACGCACCTTGGTACGCCAGTTGGAGTCGATTCAGGCACTGCAACCTGGGAAGGCGATCAGTGGCAAATCGGCGGCGGAACGACTTGGGGCTGGTTTTCGTATGACGATGATTTGAATCTGGTGTATTACGGAACTGGAAATCCAAGCACTTGGAATCCCGTACAGAGACCCGGAGACAATCGCTGGTCTATGACGATTTTTGCTAGGGACGCAGACACTGGAATGGCCAAATGGGTGTATCAAATGACTCCACACGATGAGTGGGACTATGATGGCGTCAATGAAATGATTCTTGCCGACATTGAAATGGGCGGTGAAATGCGCAAAGTTCTCGTGCATTTTGATCGTAATGGATTTGGATATACGTTGGACCGTGTGACTGGCGAACTTCTAGTTGCAGAAAAATTTGATCCAGCCGTGAATTGGGCCACTCATGTGGATATGGAAAGCGGCCGGCCACAGGTGGTAAGCCGATACAGCACACACTACAACGGTGAAGATGTCAACACGACAGATGTCTGCCCGGCTGCGCTTGGATCCAAGGATCAACAGCCAGCAGCATATTCTCCGCAAACTGGAATGTTCTATGTCCCCACCAACCATGTTTGCATGGACTATGAGCCATACGCTGTGTCCTATACACCAGGTCAGCCTTACGTTGGCGCAACCCTGTCAATGTTTCCCGCACCAGGTGGAAATCACTTAGGCAACTTTATTGCTTGGGATGCTGCCGAAGGCAAGATCGTGTGGTCAAATCCTGAACCATTTTCAGTATGGAGTGGCGCACTGGCAACCGCTGGCGGCGTAGTGTTCTACGGCACTTTGGAAGGCTATCTTAAAGCAGTGGATGCCGATACGGGACGCGAACTCTATCGCTTTAGAACCCCATCAGGAATTATCGGCAACGTCAATACCTGGATGCACGGCGGCAAGCAGTACGTCGGTGTATTATCCGGTCTCGGTGGTTGGGCTGGCATCGGTTTCGCAGCAGGCCTGACTGGTGATACGGATGGACTTGGTGCAGTTGGTGCCTATAAAGGTCTGTCCAGTTACACTTCATTGGGTGGCGTGCTCTCAGTTTTTACTCTAGACTGATTCTGCAGAGCTGATTTGAGTTTAATTATTCCGGTGCCGTTCCTTCCGGGAATGGCACCGGTTTTCTATTTCAAGCTGATTAATTCGCAGTCGTTTTCAATTTAATTCAATTTTTGCATACCTATGAAAAAAATCAATCGTTTCTTTTCATCTTTCATTGGGTTGTTCATCCTGTCTGGCGGACTCATGATTTTTTCTTCCCAGATTTCAGCTCAGGATGAGCCAGCCTATACAGTCGTTGAAGGGCAGGTGGGTAAACGCACGTTCAACGGGTATCGACGTTTCCACGGAATTTGTCACACATGCCACGGTCCGGATGCGTTGGGCAGTACAATCGGTCCCTCTCTTGTGGATTCGTTGAAAAACATAACTTATGCGGAATTTAAAGACGTCGTACTGAACGGTCGCACCGCGACGAATGCGCAAGGTCAGCCGAGCGTCATGCTGGCGTTTTCAAATAATGCAGACATCGTAAAATATCTTGACGATATTTATATGTACGTAAAAGCTCGGTCTGACGGCGTGCTCGGCCCAGGACGCCCCCAGAAAATCAAGTAATTTCAGAATCTAGGAGATGACCAGACCATTCAACCAAGGATTGTTCGTTTTTCTTTTCTCCGCGGCTTTGCTCATCAGTTGGTCGGAGAACGCGTCGGCTGAAACTGCAACGCGGGAAGCGCTCGTTACCAATGCTTTGAGGGTTTGTGCCGATCCAAACAGCCTGCCTTACTCGAACAAAGCGCGCGAGGGCTTTGAAAACAAAATAGCTGAGCTGATTGGTGAAGAGTTGGGACTTCCCGTAAGGTACACTTGGTGGCCTCAAACCATCGGATTCGTCCGCAATACTTTGCGTCTGCGCAAATGCGACTTGATTGTCGGGGTGGCAACTACCAGCGAATTGGTTCAAAATACGAATCCCTACTATCGTTCCGTCTACACGATGGTTTACCGCAAAGATTCTGGAATAACCGCCACGCAACTGGCCGATCCTCAGCTGGCAGACAAAAGATTTGGTGTCGTTGCTGCAACTCCTCCGGCAACGATATTGGCGTTGAACGGCCTGATAGGTCAATCAAAAGGATATCAATTGTTTGTTGATACTCGAAGAGTTTCTACTGGGCAGATGATGATGGATGATTTGATCAGCGGGGAAGTCGATGTTGCACTAATGTGGGGAGCAAACGCTGGATATTTCTCTGCTAGAACAGATGAAGAGCTGGTTTTGGTTCCACTGCTCAATGAGGATCCCAGTATACGATTGGATTTCAGAATCTCTATGGCGCTTCGTTATCAGGAGACAGAGTGGAAACGAAAACTGAATCGCATACTTCGAAAAATTCAGCCCCAGATCATTGCTATTCTTCAAAGTTACAACATTCCGTTACTCAATGAAAAAGGTGACTTGATTCCTAGCGTGGAATAATCTAGTCTGATCAAGAAATGAATCTGAGTAAGGCCGTCTTTGGGTTCATCCTCATATTTCCGATTGTTTTCGGCTCGGCTTCTGATAAAGTTGCAGAACCCGAGGGATACCGGCTCGACCAGTACGACGCACCGGTACCGGAAACTCTAAACGGAGCCAAAGTAGTCGATGTCGTTAATGTAAAGCAGCTCGTCGAAACAGGTTCCGTCATTCCGATTGATGTTCTGCCGGCCGTTCGAAAACCAGAAAGCTTGAGTTCAGAAAGTCTGTGGCTGCCGCCGCCTCATTATGGAATTCCAGGTTCACTGTGGCTCCCCGATGTGGGCAGAGGCGAGCTGAATGATCAATTGAATCTGTATTTTCAGACTGCTCTTGAGCAGGTGACAGGAAAGAAATTCACTGTTGGCTTGATGTTTTATTGTCGACCTGACTGCTGGATGTCCTGGAATGCGGCGAAAAGAGCGGTCAAAGAATATGGGTATCGGAATGTGTACTGGTTTCCTGACGGCATATCCGGTTGGAATTTAGTGAGCGACCAAACAGAAAAACTGGTCCCGTATGAATTCGGCAGCTGACTGAATCGTTTTAAATCCAGCTCAATCCAATTCGTTGTAGATCATTCGAGCGATTTCGCCCAATCGCGTTTCAATTAAAACGGGCTGCTCACAGAGATGAAGAATGGTACGTTCCCGCTGATCAAAAACACGCATGTGCCAGTGAACTCTGGACTCCAATTCCTGGTAATCTTCAATCAATTTTATTGATTCTGGGTCTGCTGCAAAACTTTCGAGCTGTATCAGCAGGTCTTCCAGCTGGTCAGAGATGGCCCTTTGGTGTTCTGAGTATTTGATGATTTTCTGCATGTAGTTCCTGCGCCTGTCGTTCAGCATTTCCCATACACCGAAAAAGAGCAGCGTAAGATTTTTGGTTTTGGTGGCCGGCGGTTCATTGGCAGCGAATTGGGAAATGAGGTCCTGTGAATCCGGAGACGAAGCCCCAGTCAATTGACCTGCAAAATCGGCGACATGTGGCAAATCTCGCCAATCTTCGCCATACTGGCTGGCCAAGGGGCCAGGCCAGACGATGGCTGGAACGACTTCTTCAACAAACTGCTGTATGCACGGCCAATCCCGCGGTTGATTGATCTGAGCATTGGCGGACAGCGCAGACAGCATTAACAGTCCGCAGACGATTGTTACGGTTGGACGCATAAGTCTAATTCTCAGTAGATTTGGATATTCCTGGCGATTTGGGACAGCTCCGTTCACTGGACCTCAGCCTCCCCCACCAGCGGGCCGGCGCGCCATGAAACCTCGAGAAGGATCATATCCATAGATTGCAAAGCACAAAAATACAGTCAGTGTAACCGCCACAACTCCAAGCGAAAACAGGTTCACTTGGCCGTAAAGTGCAAATCGTACGATTTCTACTGCATGAGTGAATGGATTGTACTGGCAGATATAGTACAGCAGCAAACTGGAATCCCGCACTCGCCACAGTGGATAAAGAGCCGATGATGCAAAAAACATCGGAAAGATGACGAAGTTCATCACTCCAGCAAAATTTTCAAGTTGACGCACCAGTGAGGACAGCAGCAAGCCGAGTGATCCCAGCATTAATCCAGCCAAAAATAGAGCAGGCAATAAGGTCAGGTAACCGATCGGTGGCGGCTCGACTTCCCACAGAAAAGAGATGAGCAGAAAAACGTAGACTTGCACGACTGCGACCAGCACACCTGCCATCAATTTACAGAACAGCAGGTACCATCGCGGCAAGGGACTCACCAGCAGAACGCGCATGCTGCCCATTTCACGGTCATATACCATTGAAAGGGAACTCTGCATTCCATTAAACAGCAGAATCATTCCGACTAATCCGGGAGTGATGTATTCCTCGTAAAGGACGTAAGTTTCGTACGGCGCGATGATTGATACGCCGAGAATGGAACGAAAGCCCGCAGCGAAAATAAACAGCCACACCAAAGGCCGCACCAGTGCGGAAAGAAATCTTCCCCGCTGATGTACGAACCTCAGCCCTTCTCGAATTGCGATCCCCCGAAAGCAGCGGTAATACTTGAAAAAAGTCACTTCAGTTATTTCTGGGAATCCGACAAGACTTTGAACGCGCCGGCAACTGAATCAGCGCCAGTTTGGATGAGCACGTCCGAGACAATGCCTTTTCCGGCTACTTTCCCTTTGTCGAGAACAACCAGATAGTCCGTTGCATCGACTTCATCGATGAGGTGAGTAGCCCACAGTACGCCGACTCCATCTTCTTTACACAAGTTACGGACATGTAAAATGAAGTCCTGCCGGCTTTGAATGTCAAGTCCTACAGTGGGTTCATCCAGCAGCAGCAGTTTGGGTTCATGAATCAAGGCTCGGGCAATTTCCACCCTTCGGCGCTGACCGCCGCTCAGTCTTCCTACTTTTTGGTCGGCAAATTCCCGAATTTCGTGGCGAACCATGCAGCGTTCTACGCGGTTGGAAGCAGTTTTTTGTCTGAGCCCATGAAGAGCAGCATGGTAATAAAGGTTTTGCTGCACGGTCAGATCAAGATCCAGTGTCTGTCGCTGGAATACAACACCGATCTGAGCGAGTGCTGCAGAAGACTGTTTTTTAAGATGGCGTCCAAAGACAAAAATTTCTCCATTCTGAGTATTGAAAAGACGTGTGCTGAGCGAATAGAGCGTGGTTTTGCCCGCTCCATTCGCTCCCAGCAGTACTGCAAATGAACCAGCTGAAACAGAGAAACTGACGTTGTCAAGGGCTAGGCCAGCTTTTGTATAACTGTAGCTTACCTGGTTCAGCTCCAACGCAATGGGAATGGAAGAATCGTTCTTCATTCCAATAAGACAAGTATTTTGCTGAAATATTTCTCACTCGCGCGTCAGGATGCCCCAGGGCAGCCTACCTACGCGGATGGATTTCAAGACCTTAAGGCTGTTGGTATCAATTACTGATACATCATTGCTGACGCCGTTTGTAGTGTAGATTCTGCTGCCGTCTGCCGACAGTGCCAGATTCCAAACTCTCTGTCCAACCAGCAAGTAGTCAATCACCTCAAAAGTAGATGCGTCAATGACTCCAATTCTTGCTGCCGGTCCAAGTGCGACGAAGACTTTTGACTGGTCATGGCTTATTTTGACACCGACCGGTTGAATTGACTCAGGTCGAAGACCTGGAATTTCGAATGAAATTTTCTTTATGATTTCGTGAGAATTGGCGTCGATCACTGCTACTGTTCCGCCGATTTCAGAAGACACCCAAACTTGACTGCCATCGGCAGTAAACTGAGCCACTCTGGGACGCGTGTCAACTAGAACGTTGTACTCGACTTCATTCGTTTCAAGGTTGATGAAGTGAGCCATGTTCGTAGTTTCGGAGGTATTGACAAGCCACTTGCCATCTGGACTGATTCCGAGGCCTTCGGGTTCAATTCCAACGGGAATTTCAACGACAACCCGCCGATTTTCAAGGTCAACAACCGTTACAAGGTTGTCGTCTTCATTGGCGACATAGAGCAGCTTTCCTTCCGGGCCTAAAACCATTAGTTCCGGGTCCGGCCCAGACGGAAGCGTATAGAGCACTTCGTGAGAATTAAGATCCATCACTTCAACATGGTCCATGTCACTCGTGCAGATGTAAAGCTGACTTTTGTCTTTACTCAGTTCAATGCCACGCGGACGCTCGCCAACTTCTATTGTGGCGGAAACTTCAAGTGAATCGCTGTCAATCACTGAAATGGTGTTGTCTTTTTCATTTGAAACATAGATTGAATAAGCGAAGACAGGTAGCGTTGCGGAAAACAACATTGAAAAAACAAGAAAACCTGAAATGGTTAATTTATTTATTTTCATAATTTCATCCTACGTTAAATTTACAAAAATTGTGAATTGATCAAAAGAGAAGCGAATTGATCTTCGTTCACTCCGCGGGCGTGCAACGAAGTTACGCATTCGAAATTGTCTTAGGAGCCAAACGTTTGAGTGCATGCGCTTTCCGGCAGGTCATACCCGAGTGTGTCCAAAGGGGATCTCTCATGGAGAAACTGCCTTTGAGGGGAGACAGTAATCAAGGATCTTGGTCCTGACACGAGTATGGGCTGTCGCAGTTGCCCGTTCCACGCACGAAAAGTAAGGGGTACTCCTTTGAATGCTGCAAGTTTAAAGCTAGGGTCAAATAAAGCTGTCCGAAGTTTTTCAGGGTCAGCGCTATTCGCCTTTACAACTGCTTCACCAATCGCCCGCATCGCTGCCCACGCAACGTAGTCTCGAGGAGTCATATCTCGGTCCGCAAGCTTCTTGAATCGACGCTGGAGCTGAGTGCCACCCCACTGTTCATGTGAACGATGCCAGGAGGTTGCAACCAGACCCTGAGTACCACCGACAGGCCGAGGCCGATAGGTGCGATAAGTAAGAAATTCACCGAAGTTATCGCTCTCATCGGCAACGATTGCAATATCGTAATCTCGGGTTTGTGTGGCGTTTGGAACTTCTTGCTGCTCGTTGACGTGACCGGAATCGGTTCGGCGAGCGCCCGTATCGAAATCCCACTGAACTTCTTCGACTATTTTCGCTCCAAATCGTTTGGCCGCGCGCCTTATCGCGTCAGCATAGAGCCGGTCAGGCTCAGTTTGACCAACAATCAATACCCACTCCCGCCACCTCTTCCAAGCAAGATACTGCGCAAGTCCATCGGCGAGCATTGCCCGACTTGGCAGAATGTGCAGCGTATTTCGACTGCATGCGTCACTTCGAAGAACATCGTCTGGAGCTCGTACATTGAACAGAAGAGCATCTTTCGCCTGTGATAACGAGCTGATCTTCACAAGATTGTCGATTTCAAGATCGGTGATGAATAGTTTATTGTTCGCTTGCAGCAGCTCAAGAAACGTGCTTTCAAGGTGATCAACTTTAGGTCGCACAACTTCAAATTTGTACTTGTGACCTAAGAATTGACCGGTTGTAATGTTGTCGTTAAGAGCGAGTTCCGCACCGCGTTGACCGTTGTCTTCAATTGGCACTTCCAACAAGGTTAACGGTACGTGCGGTTTCTCGTCAATTCCAAGATAGACAATGTTTACATTGACTTTGTCTGCTGAATTCGCGTACAGTGCGATACCGCTCAAAAAAATTGAAAAAATTAGAAATAGCGAATGTTTTGCCATAGGTAATTCAGCGTCGATGATTTAAGCAGAAACTAGATTTTACTCAAAATGTGTTTTTACCGCTTCCAACCCGGCACTATACACGCCTGTGATAAAATCAATGGCTTCTTGGTCGGAAACATCTTTGGCATCAAATGTTGACTGCCAAACAACTTTTGAATCTCTTCGGCTGGTTTCCACTGACAGTGTGGACTTGTAATTTGCAACTGGAAGAGGGCTGTCGATAATTTTGTAGGAATAGGTCATTTTCTGGTCACTGAAGGCTGTCAATTCCTCAACAATCCTCGCGTCACCGGACAAAATCAGCACCCTGCGACTACCTTGTTTCATTCCATCGCCGACCATGAATGAGTCGACAATGGCTGGATGCCAGACTTCCATAGCGTTGTAATCTCGGAGATATGCCCAGACATCAGCTGCAGGTGCATCAACGACAGTTCCTTTTTTGACACTCAGGCTTCCTTCGGCAGCAAACACCAAAGAGGTTCCAAAAAGGAATGTAATCAATGCGGAAATAACAATTGTACGTTTAAATGCGGTCATTGCACCATCACTCTCTTTCTTTATATGATTGTTACGATTCTCAGTGAGGATACCATCTATCCGTTCACCGTAATATTGATACGGTGCTCAAGCTCGGCGTTTCGAACTTAAATCACTTTTCGATCATTTGACTATAAGTATACAGATGAATAGACAAATAATAAATTGATGGTTTAAATTTGTAACGAATGTCCTTGCTTGATTCAATTCAGACTATTAAGTATTCGATTTTGCAGATGTTTTCCTCAGTTCCAATCCCTTGACAGAATCAGTGCTGAAGCCGAGTCATGAAGTTCTGTTTCGAACATACAATCCATTGGTAAAATTCCCCTTGTTCCTGTTGCAGGAACTTTGCCTGCGTTTTTCATAATAAGACAATTAAATCAAATCGTAAGCTTACAAAATGTAACGCGAAATCACGCAATGACACGATCAGTGAAAAAGCAGCGCTGTTAGATTTCATGAGACATTCAATGCCATTTGCCTCAATGTATTGGCCTTGCTTGACGACGGATTGCCAACTGCATCTGGATTCAGGGAACGACGAGCTCGAGCAAGAATGATTCGCGGACTTCAACCCGTGGCAAATTACTCGTCGGTCAGTCTAAACTTTGCATTTGTCCGTATTCGGCGAGAACATGAGCACATAAAAGCGCACCTTGCGGTCGTTGGTTGCTACATACCTGGGGATAGTCTTCGGTTACCTTTGAATCGGCAGGTCGATCAAGTGAGGCTTTACTCGCGAGGACTGCGCTTGATTGCTGCTGAATAATTTTGCACGGATATGGAATAGTATTCGTTCGGCCTGAGGAGATGCAGTGCGAAGATTTCGTGTATTATGAGAATAAGCACCCAGAAAAAAAGCTAATATTCAACTATGCAGATGGTGGGCAGTCTCTTTCCCCGCGACGGCGACATAATTCGGATTCTAGATTACCCTTGATTGCCCGCTCTCAGCCAACCGCCTCAGCATTGAAACAACTTACTCTGTTGCGCAAACAGATTCGGGGAGCCTATCTTGCCGATGAAACGGAAGTTGTTGCGAACCTCCTTCAGCAGCGGGTCCTAAGCGAAATACAAAGCCGTACCGTGAGCGAACAAGCCGCTGAGATTGTCAAATTGGTACGGGCAGCACGGGATGTGGGGCCGATGTCCTCCTTTCTGCTGGAGTACAGCCTGACTACACAGGAAGGAATAGCACTGATGTGTCTTGCCGAAGCTCTGCTTCGCGTTCCTGACGAATCAACCATCAACGAGCTGATCCAAGACAAGATTTCCGCGGGCGACTGGGGGCGTCACCTGGGTCATTCCAGTTCATCTTTGGTCAATGCATCAACCTGGGCCTTGATGCTTACTGGGCGCATACTGAAAGATGAAGAAAGTGACGATGTTGCTGAACTGCTTCGGTTCATTGTCCAACGCTTGGGAGAACCGGTTGTGCGCGTCGCGGTGGCCAGGGGAATTCGGCTCGTTGGCAATCAGTTCATCCTGGGGAATACGATTCAGGCTGCACTGAAACGCGGACAGTCTTTCGTCAAAAAGGGATTCACGTATTCTTATGACATGCTGGGTGAATCCGCTCTTACCGCGCAAGACGCCATGAAATACACACATGCTTATTCGAATGCAATTTCGAACATCGCAAGCGGCAGAATTTCCGATTTCCCAAAAGACAATCCGGGAATTTCAGTCAAGCTGTCTGCACTTCACCCGCGCTACCTGTGTGCGCAAAGGAGCAATATTGTCGATGAACTGGCAGAATCCGTACTGATCTTGGCATTGCAGGCGAAAGAAGCCGACCTGGGCTTTAACATTGATGCCGAAGAAGCTGATACCTTAGAAATTTCTTTGGATGTGATCGAAAAAGTCCTGTCCAATCCTCTCTTGCGATCTTGGGACGGGTTCGGTGTAGTCGTCCAAGCCTACAGCCGCCGTGCGATGCGCGTAATCGATTGGCTGTATGCTTTAGCTGAGCACATTGATCGAAAGATCATGGTTCGACTTGTAAAAGGAGCATACTGGGACACCGAAATCAAACGCGCTCAGGTGCTCGGTCTGCGAACTTTTCCCGTGTTCACCAGAAAATCATCGACAGATTTATCCTACCTCGCATGTGCCAAAAAACTGCTGAAATTCTCTGATCGAATTTATCCGCAGTTCGCAACACACAATGTACACAGCATCTGTGCGGTCAATTCCTTGGCGGAAAATCATCAGGAGTTTGAATTTCAAAGACTGCATGGCATGGGAGAAACCGTATATGAAACTGCGAAAAAGAAATTTGGGCGAAGCTGTCGAATTTACGCGCCCGTCGGCGCACACGAAGATCTGCTGGCCTATCTGGTGCGGCGAATACTGGAAAATGGCGCCAACAGCTCGTTCATCAATCAGTTGATGAACAAACAGCTGCCGATTGAAAAGATCATTCAGGACCCAGCATCCGTTGCTGAGCAGCATCGTTCTTCAATTCCCAACCCTGTAGTCTGTCCTGCGCGGGATTTATTCGGAAAGTCTCGCATCAATTCGCGTGGATGGGATCTGGCGGATGAAGAACAAATGCATGAACTTCGAGCTTCAATGTCTGAACTCAAAAATAATGAATGGCGGGCTCAGCCGACAGACTGGAAGGCGGCAGATGAAGATCCGGTGGAGCACATTCGGAATCCCGCGGATTTAAAACAGCTGGTCGGCACGGTCGTTCAGACTCCAATGAGTTGGATTGACGGGGCGATTCAGCGCGCACAGGCCGGATTTTCGACTTGGCGGGACACCCCGCCGATTACAAGATCGAGCCTGCTCAATGCAGTAGCAGAAGCATATGAGTCAGCAGCACCTGAACTGATGGCTCTGATGGTCCTAGAAACCGGAAAAACCGTAACCGACTCCATGCTGGAAATTCGAGAAGCAGTTGACTTCTGTCGTTACTACGCTCAAGACATTGTGCGCCTGGAGCGCGTTTCCGGTCATCGGGCGCGTGGCGCAGTTGCTTGCATTTCACCATGGAATTTTCCACTGGCCATATTCACCGGCCAGATATCTGCGGCAGTCGCTGCTGGAAATTCAGTCATTGCAAAACCAGCAGAACAGTCGCCGCTGACGGGTGCCAAAGCCGTCGAAATCATGCATCAGGCGGGCATTCCGAGAAATGTCGTACAAATTCTGCCGGGGTACGGAGAAACCGTGGGGTCTTCACTGGTTGCTGACAGTCGACTCGCCGGTGTCGTTTTTACCGGATCAACTCAAGCGGCCCGTTCCATACATCGAGATCTGGCTGCCAGCGGAAATCCTTTGGGGTTTCTAGTTGCTGAAACCGGTGGCATCAATGCAATGATGGCTGATTCAACGGCTCTGCCGGAACAGGCAGTTCTGGACATCGTGCACTCAGCCTTTCAGAGCGCCGGTCAGCGATGTTCAGCGCTGCGCGTCTTATACGTTCAGCGTGAAATTAAAACAAAAATTTACGACATGTTGATCGGAGCGGCGGAACAGCTCAGAATCGGGAATCCTTGGGAGTGTTCAACGGATATCGGCCCCGTAGTCAGTGAAGAAGCGTTTCACCACATCAACAAGTACTGCAGTCAGCTCAAGGCTGAAGGAAAACTCCTGTATCAGACGCCGATTCCCACCAGTTTGGACGGTTGGTTCATACCGCCGACTATTTTTGAGGTGACCGGAATACAGGATCTGAAAACTGAAATATTCGGCCCCGTACTGCATGTGACAACCTATGAATCAAATCAGCGCTTGGAAGTCATAGACCGCATCAATCGTTCCGGATATGGACTTACCTTTGGTTTGCACAGTCGGGTTGATCGGCGAGTGCAGCAGGTTGTCGGACAAGTCAGCGCAGGCAACATTTATGTGAACCGCAATCAAATTGGCGCGGTCGTTGGCTGCCAGCCATTTGGTGGAACCGGAAAATCTGGCACTGGACCGAAAGCTGGCGGACCATTCTATGTCGCTCGCATGCGAAGCTTCCAGGAGGAACAATTTCAGTCAGCTGCTCAGTTTGACAAACTGCAAAGAGGAAATGTTCAAGAACAGCTTGAACAGCTGAGCCTGCTGCAGCTCAAGTGGCACAGACAAGCCAACGGAATTGCCAGAATAAAAGCAGCAGTTGCTGATTGTCCAACGCTGATTCAATCTCTTGATGAAGTCGAAATCTTTTACCGTTCACCGATAGATCTAGATGGCCCAACAGGCGAGAGCAATCGGCTTTATCTAGAGCCAAAAGGCGTCTTCATCTGCTTGGGTTCAAGCGTCCACGCTGTGCAGGCGCTTGCAACCGGCAATGCCGTGTTGGCTGTCGGCATTGACAGGAGTGTCATTGATGCGCTTGAAGGGACTGGCGCGCCAATTATTCAGTGTGATTTTCTTCCTGACTCAGAATCGCTGAAAAAAAGCAATTGCATTGCCGGAATTGCGCTTTCAAATACCCGTCTCTCAGAGTTGACGCGAACGCTTCGCAGGGAGCTGGCGTCAAGGAAAGGACCGATCGTGCAATTCATCATTGAACAGAATGCACCATGGCAGTTTTTGACTGAAAAATCTTTGTGCATTGATACAACTGCTGCTGGTGGAAATGCAAAATTACTGCTCGAATCCGGATCGTAAGTTAAACTCCGTTGCCTGCAGCAGCTGTCTAGTGTTCAGGTGCCCTCAAAGATGGCAATGACGTGCTAACAGTGAACTGGTTTTCTATCGAGCTGATTTGAAATCGGAATCTCACTTACCGCTATAACTTTGTCACCTCATCTGAGCCACATTGCTGGCAATGAAAATGTTAGTTCAAATTGCAGAGTCCGTTGAAAATCCAAAAGAACTATTCCTCAATGAAGAGCTGCTTGAACAAAGCACTTAGGTTGAAATTTTCATTTGGTATTCTAGTACTTGCGCAATTCTTCCCAATCTGATTGGTAAAAATCATCGAATTACTGTGCCTAATTAGTGTCTGCCAGAAAACGTTTAAATTATTGATAATAATGTTTAATCATGTCATTCTATCAAGTGAAGATTTTGCTGGTTTGTGGCATTTGGCAGCGAAATTCGCCTTTGAACCTGTTTATCCGCCAAAACCGAAATATCTTCGTTTCAAAATATCGCACAATTATTATTTATTATCAATTTGATGTATAGTTTTTTGATGAACACTAATTAGAGACGAGCGTTCACAAATCGGTGATTGAAGCAGCAACAGCTATAGTGATGCATCAAGAGAATAACGATGTAATGACAGCCAGCAGGCGGTTACAAGATTTCCGTGAGTAGCAAACTTAGATAAACAACAAATTGATGAATTAAAACTAGATGCAGCTGCATTTATTTCCTTAGTTCAACATCAGAATGAAGGGGCATTGAATTGGGTACTGAGGCAGTTGCGATGTAGAGATTTTCAGTACGAATTGGAGTTGACTGAATCCTAATAAACACGGTCTGAGTCTCTCACAAGCGCACATTTGACGGCTTATTTTACGAATTTCCAAGCATTTGCACTGTCAAATGCAGTCGAACCGAGGCGAATGCCCTTGAGAAGCTGGTAAAAACAGGCGGCTGCTAGGCTACTTTGGGAGGGCGCCAGTTTTTGACCAGTGAGCGCATCTGATGTTTGCGGTCTGCCCAATAATGAGCCAGTGCAAGCGCCATCATGATGGTCACGGCAATGCTGACGCGGGTTTGCATTTTCACCATCCCGCGAATTTAGTGCCGCTCGAAACGGCAGCCTTGGTCGAATCGCGATAAGATACGCTCCAGCGAGGTGCGCGATTGCAGCCCTTTTTCCAGGCGGCGGTCTGACGCGGCGTGGGGGTGAATATGCGACGGTTCTTGTCGAGCTTGACGCGCGCCACGCGGCCGTAGTCGAAGCAATGGCATTAACATAGGATAAATGTATTTGCAGTTTTTAGTAGAGATGGCAACAGATTGATATGGCAGGCAAATCGAGGGATGTAAAAAAATTGCACAGCCGCATTTAACTTTCTTGTGCAGTACTGTCAAAATAGAGGTAAGGATCATTTTGTCAGGAGATCAGCGGTGGATGAGCGCATTAAGAAATTGAAGTCAACGACATTTTTCGGTCATCGTTTTACCCGCAAACAGTTGGGTGAGATTCAACAGACAGTTTCGCTGTTTCAGAATTTGAGTCGGACTGAGCTGGCGCAGACGATCAGTGAGCATTTAGGCTGGCACACATCAAAGGGTGTCAATCGCTACCAGTCAGCGCTGCTGCTGCTGGAGGAACTGGAACAATTGGGCGTTGTGCAGCTGCCGCCGAAGCAGGCGCATCTAAAGCGCGGCAAGAGCAGGCCGCTGGTGCTGACGGCGCGCACTGAAGAACAGGCGGAGCTACAGGCGGAGCTGTCGGAGCTGATGCCGCTTTCTGTGCAGCTGGTGACTTCTGCGGACCAGGTGGGTGAATTCAACGAATGGGTGGAGCGTTATCATTATCTGGGATACAGGCATCCGATCGGGGCGAACCTGCGTTATTTCATCGTTGACGGGCAGGGTCGGAAACTGGGCTGTTTGTTGTTTCAGTATGTGGTCAAGGCGCTGCCGTGTCGGGATGTGTGGGTTGGCTGGCAGGATCAGAAACATAAGAAACATCTGCACTTGGCGGTCAACAACAGTCGGTTTCTGATCTTTCCGTGGGTGCGGGTGAAAAATCTCGCTTCCAAGGCCTTGTCGCTGGTGTGTCGGCAGCTGCCGCCTACCTATAGAGTACAAATCAGTACTTGACTTTTATTCAGCTGCTGGCCCATTACTCTACTACGTATTAGCAGAGCCAATTTTGCCATAATTCACGCAATGTGAAGTGACAGGCACTCCCTTTTGTTGCTGGAGGATGCGGAAAACTTTAACAATCGTTCAACTGTCCTTCACCAGGTGTACGAGGAACTCGCAATTTAACGATATCGAGAGGCGTTTTCAGTTGACCGATTACAAAAATACTTAGGGAAGCTAGACCAGAACCGGCACGATGGTCGAAACATACCAACTGTCAGTCGACAAATTGGTCAATAGCCGAATCTATTGCGTGTTAGGTCCGGACTGAAGTTAATAGGTAGCCCGCGATCGCGGTTCAATCGTGGAACATCCCTTTGGCACCTTCAAGCACAACTGGCAGATGCGTCATTTCATGATGCGAACCTTGCCCAAGTGTCAGGGGGAATTCTCGCTGATGGCTCTGAGTTACAATTTAAAGAGGGTGCTCAATCTAGTGGGATTCGAAGCGCTGATGTCGTATTGCGCCCAAAACTAGGAAATGAGGTTGAATTTCGGTTAAAACACAAAAAAGCTGTGATTTGAGGTGGAATTGGGACTTTTAAGTCTCAATTTAAGTTTGTTGATTCAGAATTAGGGGATCAACCGAGCAAGAATTCGTGATCGCCCCTTCAAAATCACAAACTTCCTCAGAATCACCAGATTTTGCTCGATAAGAAAACAATAAATGCACAGCCTCACATGCGTTTTCGCTGCGGAATTCGGTCCAAATTGATGGCTGAGAAAATTTCCGATTTCAGGCTGAACAGTGACGAACGCCCGTCAGAACAAACGGAACATACCGAGGTTGAGTCCCTGGCTGCGGTACTTGCGCGGCGCTGGAAAGTTGGACCAACTTGTATCATGACTGTAGGTCAATGTCGTGATGAATGATTTATACCGCCACGACGGATGCGACAGACTGATGCGGTAACGACGCAGCTTGTCGCTGCGGACAATGCCGAGCAGAGGGTCCTGCGCCGCATAGCTCCGGGTTTCGTAATAGGGCTCCAGCGTCAGCGACAAATCGTTCTCGAAGATGTGCTTGAACTGCAGGCTCAACCCCAGCAGATCGTAGCGGTGATACGCCTGCTCAGCATCGGTGCGGCCGAGCTTCAGCTTGAACGCGATTAGCGACCGCCTGCCGATGAAGTGCGTCAGACTTGGTGTCATCACGAGTTCCGGGCCATCAAGGTAGTCTCTAGTATCGTGCTTGTGGAAGTCGAGGCTGATCGGCAGCTCCAGCCCGAACTTGTCGGACAAGCCGAGGCGCATGCGCATCCACACGCCGATGCTGCGTCGATAGCGATCATTTTCGCGCCACTGCCATGCGAACCGAAGCCCTTCCGAGACTGTGCCACGACGAAAGAAGTGCGTCAGCCCAGCATCCGTGGCGATGCTGATGTCGTTCCACACCGCGCGCGGATAGACCTTGGCGGTGCTGGAGATGGCGACAAGCCCGCGCAGGTCCTCCGCGATCACCGGCGAGTATGCGATCCCGCCCGACAGTTGCAGTCCGATTCCGGAACGCGGCCGGGCATCCTCGTCCAGCTTGAACGGCAGACCTCCTAAGACGATTTCGTCTTGGCCGGAGATCTTCTTCGGTCTGTCCTCGGGCAGCAGTGCGGCCGAGAATGAACTTGACCATGTCTTGCGGGTATCAATCTGATGCAGAAATCGATCCACCACATCTTCGACAGAATCCGGCAGTTCGTGTTCCAACGAGGTCTCAAACTGCGCCCTGGCCTTGTCGTCGAGGCCGGTTGCATAGTAGGCTGCGGCCAGTTCCAGCCGCACCCGGATGAGGTGCGGGTGCCGCTTAAGGATGCGCTCGAATCTTTCGATTGCCTGGGTCGGTTTTCCGAGCCGAAGCTCAACAAAGCCGAGCAGGAACAGCTGCTCGGCCCATTCATCTTCGTTCTTCGGCCGCACCTGCTCCAGCAGAGCATGTGCGTCTTCCCATTGGCCCACTTGAATCAGCAGTCGCACGGCCTGCAGCTGCGATACCTTGATTTCGATCGGATCCTCTTCGTTTGAACTCATGCCAAGTTCAGCCGCCACGAGGAAGACGACCGCAACTGTGAACGCGGCTGCCCTGCAGATAGTGAAACGAGAATCCTGACGCGCCAATTACTTGTGCTGGTCTATGCCCGCCAGCAGCGCGCATCAAGTTGTCCCGGGATGATATCGGTTCTCACTGCTGCATCAGGCATCAGTCGCGCTGGCGTCAAAGAAACTGCGCATACTGTGACCACTTTCGACAATCCAACTTCCAGTTCATGATCTCTGCCGCGTCTCTGTCCCGCTGTCTTGTTGTCGGCGGGCGGAGCACGATCGCTCACAGCATTGGCCGGCCGCGAGCTGCAGGCACCCTACCCACTTACAGTGGTTCGGTCGATATTGATGACAAAGTCCAGTAAGATGACGGAGCAGTGGAACAAAGCAGGCAACGTTAGCCCTGGGGCTCTGCCCCCTCGGCGATGCGAATCTCACACTACACACATGACGCTCTTTGTTCCGCAACGAACGCCAGCAGCCCGCCAGCAGTCTTATGGACTGCGTTTCGTACCGAATGCACCAATCACCCGATCGCGCTCAAAGATTCCTCCGATCTCCTCATGGTTGGGGCCGTAGAACTTGCCCTGAATCGAGTTTCCGTCCGACCCTGTCTTGAAGCCACCACCGTGCAAGGGAATTCCGCTCCAATTCATATTGTCCCGCGAGCGGTTTGTGTTCAGGTCCTTGATCCTGGTAAAATCCACGTTGACTCTCGGATTCATGAAATCCGCAATGGTAATGTCAGCATTTCCTCTGATACGAGCAAACCCTGACGCTGGGTCCATGTCCCTCCCGAGCATAACGCCCGACCAAGTAGCGCTTTCAGTGATGGAAGCGGGGTTCGTGCCTGTCGCATCACCTATGGACATGCTGAAGGGGGCACCAGCAACAGATAGCTGCGGAAATGTATAAAGTCCAGCCGCGAACAAGCTGTATTTGAACCAGCCGAAATCGAATTCCAACTCGCTTCCAGTCTCCTTGGAAAGAGAAACTCCGCGGTACGTTTCAGTTGGCACTAACTCTTCAAAATCCGTGTCACTGCCGAACACGCCCGAAATCGATATGGTTTCCTCCGCTCCGAATAGACGCAGGGTGCAAGTCGCTCCTTCGCAATCAGTCTGGATGCGAATTTTGCCACGATTGGTTTGAGTCTCTATATCGCTAAAAATCAGAGTGTCGATCTCCACCGGGGCCTTTTTTCCGCCGCCACATGCTGTCAATAGCACTGCAGCCAATAGAGCAATGACAATCGTAGGATGGTGAATTGTTCCAATAGTTCGCAGCATGATTTTGTACCTTTAGCTTGGTTAAAAATGAATATTGTAACATATTGATTTAATAAAATAATTTTGAAATATAGTCAACCAGTGACTCTAATTTTGGAATCTCAGTTTTGAATTGATTATTGCAGAGAGTCGTAAGTCATTGGTGTTAACCAAATCCGATATGTAACTACTCCCCCCCCCGAAGCAGGTAGGCGAGTTTTTGGTAATTCTGATTGAGAATGATTTTATTTGGACTGGTTCAGGATTCGCACCGCATTGCCGTACAATGCGATTGCACGGCTGCAAGCGAGTTGTATCTTTGGCAGGACATCGACTGCAGGTAGCTGGAGATGCGGCAGTAGGCTTGGGCGTGATAAAGGTCTCGGAAGGTTCCTGAGACCTTCTGTTTCACTTTTGCCATTCGGATGTCGCACTCGGCTCGATTGTTGCTGAACGGCACCTCGCTGCGGCAGGCGAAACGCAGGATTTCAGGTTCATAGGTTTTGAACGTATCGAGCAGCTTTTCCGCCCACTGGTGACGGTGCGCTTTTTCGATGTGCTTGAGGTTTCTAAAAAGGCAATGTTCTTCAGGACTTCATCATCACCTCGTTTGAGAAGCAGTTTTCGTTTGTATTTTTTGGATTATTGAGAATAAATCGATTCTCAATCAGCTCATAATCGATTTCAAGTCCGTCGCAATTTTTTGAGCTTGCAGGATCGCGACTTTTCAACTGTTCCCTTAGTGCACAGAACAAATTTGTAATTTCGGTTAGTCGTTGTTGACCGTCGAAAACGTACCAATTGTTAAATCCCGTGAACTGGTTCGTGACTGAGTAAGTAATAGACCCTAGAAAATGACTGTCTTTCTCGGATTCTTTAGAAACCTCAATTATGTCATTTCATAAATCTGACCACTGATCCCGACTCCAACAGAAGTCTCGTTGGAATATTGGAATATTGAATTGCTTTTGCCCGTCAAGGAAGTCAACGAAATTAATATCTACTGCACGCACATTGGTTATTCTGTGGTTTCGTAGGTACTAAATTCGATTGACTTAGTCGTTGTTATGGTTTAGGAGGATTGTATTAAACTGTTTTCTAATTTCCATTTGATGTTAAGCAGATTTTCAGGAAGCTGTCCGGTATTGATGGAAGTTCTCAATGTCACCCCGGCCAACCTTGGGATCAAGTCTGTAATTCGAAAGCAACAATTGAATCGAGACTCAAATTCTGCCAGTAACTGCGGTGCAGTCAACTGATTGAACTATACATCTCAGTGCAACGCTCAGTTCGAAAGCACATCTGGCCAATTTTTGTCACCGCGCCGGATATTTCTCGCAGGGTTTTTGCTCCATTGACTTCGGACCTGCTTGTTAAAGTTCAGGAAAAGTCGATTGTCGACAATCGACCAGGCATCAGGATCAGTTGACGCCAAATAATTTCTTGATACTGCCCAAGCGCAGTATCCTCCATAAGCGGGCGCCCATTTTTCAGGGTCTGAAGCAAATTTTTCTCGATTTTCAGCAGAATTGAACAGCCATGTGGCTCCATCCCATTCCGCGGCGAATTCCTGGTTGCCCTGCTTGGGGCCGTTCTCTTCAAAATAGGCTACTGGATCAAAACCGTTTATTGCGATCCCTTCCTGTGCCTGAAACACTCTGGATCGTTCCTCGCCGAATGCTGCTGCAGTGATCACGAGACTCAATGCCGCCAAAATTAAAACTTTCCAGTAAATTAGGACTTTCATAGGTTATTCCTTCCTTTTTATGTTAGATCATCTATCAGTTGGATGAGGCTTTCTCTTTGACCATGTTTTATATCAATGTATTCATCCAAACACCGCGATTTCAATTCTTAAATTCATACTAGAATTCAGTGAATCGAAAAACTCGCAGACAAGATAGTGCGTTAAATGTACGCCAGATTGAGCCGCTTGAGCCTGCTGCCGCGGCAATTCGGAAGTTGCCATTTCGAACGGATGTCCTCCTCAAACGCAGATTGGCAGTGATCCAGCATGTATTCATGTGCAGAGAGCTCAACTCAAATTATTGATAGTCCGAAAGATAGGTTTCGCATAAACCAACTGTTTCTGCTGTATACGGCAGGCCCATTGACTGTGCAAGGTCGGTCTCTGAATGAGATCCGATCCAAGCTACCAGCAGCAGCCGTCTTAACATCACAAACGTTGGAATTTCATGTTCGGCTTCTTCGGACAGATGCATGACCGAACGATAGCCGCGACACCATGTTTGAATCAGCGCCGGAACGTCTTCTCTTGCTTCAATAAAGCTTAGCGCGGTCGCACAGTCGTACATGAACCAACTAAAGCCACAATCATCGAAATCGATCACTTTCGTGACTTTTCCGTCAATCAGCAGATTTGCAAGACGGATGTCACAGTGCACCAGCCCCCATCGGTCTCGGCCCTGCCCGAATTTATTCAATCGGGCCTGTATCAGATTCGCGGTTTCACCAAAGAGCCGTTCTCTTTCTGGCGTCATTCCCATTCCATCCTGCCACCGTCCCCAATGTGGTGTCGAGCCCAGACTGGTTTCGAAATCCCAGGTGTATCGTTCAAACCAAGAAGGTCGTTCCCAATTTTTTGAGTGATGATGCATACGTGCTGAAACACTGCCGAGAAGTTCAAATGGGCCCATCAGTTCTGTTTCTGAGGGTTCCTCTCCGGATTCCCAATCAAACATCACCACATGACGCGCTCCGCCGGGCATCCCCTCGGCAGCGACAGACTGAATGTTTTCGCCATCCGAGCCAGGTACGATCACCGGCGTAATTACGCCCTCGTCTTCGCGCAATGCGTCGGTCCAAGCATGTTCAGAGGCAATTGCCGCTCTCGTGTGATAGCCTTCTCGATGCACTCGAAGAGCCCATTTGCGGCTGGTGGAATGGTCGTCAACGCGATAGGTCGCATTTTCCGACAGATTAATCAGCTCCACCGTCACATCTGAAGGCAGGTCATAGTGAGAAACCGCGTTCTTAGCGACTCGTTCGAGCAGTACAAGTTGTTTTTCGTGAGATAAAGATTCAAATTCTGACATTCTGAACTCCACACTCCATATTTAAGCTGCGTTTGCAAATTGTTCGTCCTTCTGGTTCCTCGCGGTGTAGTTTTTTTGAACCTTTGTGCGATCTCTGAACGCTGAAGCCTGTGCCTGTCCCAAAGCGGTCTCCAAACGGTTCAAAATATCGTCACACAGTTGTTTGTTGACTAGAACACCGGGTTTAAACTGCAGAACTTTGGGGTCTAGCGAAGAAAATATAGCCCAGATGCCATTATTGAACAATGCTTTCATTACGTGAACCGCTCCTTCCGGATGATTGAACTCCAAACCCATCACAACGCCTCTCTGCCGGATGCCGATGAAGAATTCGGGGTAATTTTTCCGCAGCAGTTCCAGACCATTTCGCATATACCTCGAAGTATAGTGCACCATTGAGCGCACTTCTGAACGCTGAGAAATTTCCAGGACTTTGGCGGCGGCAATGCAACCGAGTTCCGCACCGCCGAATGTTGACATATGCCCCCAGCCATCTTCTTTCAGCCAAGCTCCCGCTCGCTCGTTCACCACGACGGCGCCGATCGGATAAATTCCTCCGGAAAGCCCTTTGCCTGTTACCAATATGTCTGGGACTACGCCGTAGGTATCGATTCCCCATAACTCACCGCATCGCATCAAGCCGGTCTGCACTTCATCAACAATAAATAAAGTGTCATATTTTTCGCATTCGTTTCTGATTGCTGCCAGATAACCTTCATTTGGCATCGGAAAACCATAGGTTGCGGGTATGGTTTCGATGATGACGCACGCAGCATCGCCAACTCGAATCTCACGCAGCATGGCGTCAAGGTCGTTAAAGGGCACTTTCACGATTTCGTGCGCTGGCGCATCACTTAGAAACAGTTTTGAAAATCGGTCGTCACCCACTTGCACGGCGAGACCCGTATGACCGTGATAGCAATGATCGATGCAGATCAATTTCCGTCTCTGAGTCGCATGCCGAGCACACTTTAGAGCGATGTCAATGGCTTCTCCGCCACCCGATGCGTAAATCGTATATTTCAGTCCTTCCGGCGTGCATTCCTCGAGCATTTGCGCTACATGCGTTCGCATCAGCGAGGGAAAGTGATGATTTCCGATATCGAAGTACTTCATTCCTTCTTTGACCGCAGCAACGACTTCTGGGTTGCGATGGCCAAGATTGTAGGTTCCGCCGTTCAGGTGTACATCAATCAAGCGCTTGCCGTCCATGTCATAGAGGTAATATCCTTCTCGTCGATCAATGACCAGGTCGACTCCGAATTTTTGCCAGTCAGTGGTTTTTCCCGGATTCCAATATTTTTTGGTACGTTCCAGAAATTCCTGTTTGGTTTCTGCCATTGCTGCCTCCTAGTGCCCTTTTCAAAAACAGTAATCCATCAATAATGGTTCAATTTAGAGTTTTTGTGAAAATGATTCTTGACACCTCAAGGCGAATATTTGATAACGCAGTTTCGCGCGTCACCCGGATCCGAAATTAGTTGCGCCAGCATAAGTTCTGGGATGGAGGATGATAGGAAATAACTGAGACCATTGATAGCAGCCCAGCGGGTTCAACTCCCGTCCGGCAAAGGCACAGCCAGCTAGCTGGAGGCGAGTGTTGCATGGCTGATGGCAACGTTAGTTGTGAAGCGTACACAGCAGCCAATGAAGCGTCCTATTGAGCCTCGAGATGGAAAAATGACGGTGCTTTCATTTTCTTATTGGCAGGAGCAGCACTCTGAGGACCGATATAGGTGAGGAGTTTGGAGGATGTCGGGGTCATTGAAACGGCGCAAGATTGCGGGATGGACTGCCAGGAAACCTGGGAAAGCCTGTATTTTCCACCTGAGACATGAACCGGCGAAGGGGGTGGCGCGTGATAATGATCCCCCTGTTCAGCGAGGGGCTGCACCTTGCTGGGAGCGTTCAGAGCGGTACGCGCAGCGGGCCGACTAAAAGGTGGTACCGGTAGGTGAATTTGGTTTCGTTTCAAGTCCAAGCTTGGATATATGTTCAGTGCCATCAACTTATGAAACAGACGCCGATTGACCGTTTGACTCTTGAACAGGTCGTAGAGCGGATCTTTACTGGCTTGAATGAATTCCTGCATCGAACGCCGACAGTACATGGCCATTGACGAATCCCGCAGAAACACACGCATCAGCAGAAGAAACACCGCTTGTGCAACTTCCAAGCTCTGCGCTTGGGGATGCCGCTCGGTAAAGCAGCTTTCTCAAATTCAGTGAGCGGCAGCATTCGGCATACAGATTGTCAATGAGAGCGCTCGAAGCACTTGCCGTTTCTTTAATAGTTGAGGGTAATTTTGGAATTCTGCTACATTTCAATACATAGCCTCTTCTGGTTTTTGCTTTCGGTCTGAGAAAAATTCACTTTATTAGCCAATTGAGTCTATTTCATCATTGGAAATCTATGTTTTGAATCGCATTACTCTGTGTTTTTTCAACTCCGAGACTTTAGATTGTAAGATTATCGTGTAGTATGGAAATAAGTACGTCACACACAAGCCGACTAGCAACTTTTTTTGTGAACGTTTTCCAAAACGAGTGCAGCTAGTACTAACTGGAGCATCGTACGAAAGAAAACTTATACAAACTGTGCAGATTCAAGCAGCTTGAAAAAGCAAATGAAGGCAGGCAATTTACAGATAGAACCGAAATTGACTACTCGGTCCGTCACGCAGGTGCTTGAAAAACTAATACTTCCTGCGCATTTGTTTTGCTTATAACTGAACTGGTACACAAATTCTTGTTCAAAACTTCGCAAGTTAGCTGATCTCAACAGATGAAAGACTCGCCTGCCCTTGATTGGATCACTATCAAGGGGTTCAAAAGCATATCTTGTATTGAGCGCTTAAAACTCAACCCAATTAATGTACTCATTGGATCAAATGGATCCGGTAAATCCAATTTTCTGGAAGCATTCTCTTTCTTAAACGCAATACGAAGTGGCCATCTAAGGCATTACGTACAGCGAGCAGGCGGAGCGAATAATCTACTTCATTTTGGAGTGAAAAACACCCAAAACTTAACTCTCCGAGTCTCCTTTAAGAACGAAATAAACCAGTATGAAATTCAATTGAGTATTGATGATTTCGACAATTTGTTTCCGTTTGAGGAAACCTTGTATTGTTGGAATAAATCAAATTATTATCAACCATATGAAGAGAATATTTCTGGTAAAAACGGTGAAGCTGGAATTAGCGTCATCAGGAATCAAGGGATTTCAGGTTACATTCAAGATAGGCTTGATAGTTGGCGTTCCTACCATTTTCACGATACTAGCCGAACTTCGCCTTTAAATGGAACAGCAGATAAACACGACAATAATTTCCTGCGCCCGGATGGTTCGAACCTCGCTTCATATCTCTTTTATCTGCAAAAATGCCATGAAAATTCGTATGAACTTATCAGACGAACGGTACGACTGGCTACACCATTCTTTGATGACTTTCAACTTACACCACAAAAGCTGAATGAACGCAAAATTCGTCTTGAGTGGAAGCACAGAAATTCAGATGCCTATTTTGATTCGTCATCGCTTTCAGACGGTTCTCTTCGATTTATTGCTCTTGCGACTTTACTCCTCCAACCTGTGAAGCTACAGCCGTCAACAATTATCATGGATGAGCCAGAACTTGGTCTGCACCCATGTGCCATTGTTCTTTTAGCTTCGCTAATTAAACGGGCTTCAAAGAATTCGCAAACTATATGTGCTACGCAGTCACCGCTGTTATTGGACAAATTTGAACCAGACGACGTACTCGTCGCAGAACGAGAAGATGGCACTACCAAATTCACCAGATTAAATTCTGAAAGCCTTGACAGCTGGCTCGACCACTACAGCCTCGGCCAACTATGGGAGAAGAATCAGTTTGGAGGCCGTCCTGTGTCAGAGATTGGAACTAATCATTCAAAATAATGCTTCGATTGTTGGTTCACGTAGAAGGCCAAACCGAAGAGAATTTTGTCAACGAGATGCTGGCGCCACATCTTTATGCTTTCGGATATTCTTCAATCCGTGCGAGATTGATAGGAATTGCTCGACAACGCAATCGACGAGGCGGTATTAGAACTTGGCCAACAGTACTTCGGGATATTGTTCACCACCTTCGAGAGGATGAAGGTTGCTTTGCAACTATCATGGTCTACCGATGAGCGGGAACGGTGCATGGCCAGGCAGCGCAGAGTCGTCAAGCAGTCCTTTCGAGATGAAAGCCAAAATCGTAGAGGACCGCATATTGCAAGATGTTCAGTCGAAAATGGGTAATGCCTTTTACAGAACTCGTTTCGTTCCTTACTTGATGATGCACGAATTTGAAGCACTTCTTTTCAGCGACTGTGCAAATTTCTGTAATGGAATTGGAAGGCCGGAACTTATAGAAAATTTTCAAAGAATTCGAGATCAGTTCGCGAATCCTGAAGAAATTGATGAAACACCCGATCAAGCTCCTTCTAAACGAATCCAAGCACTTTTAGGAACACTTGGTGTATTAAGCATCGGTTTGGATCAAATCCGTACAGAATGCCCGTATTTTTCTAGATGGATGGACAAACTAGAAAGTCTTCCAACGATTGAAATGGACGCTTGAATTCTATGTGCGACATTCAAGAAACATCTGCAAATTGATCGATCATCGAATGCTGAATTGAGCTGGTTTAAACCTGCTTTTGCCATCAATTGTTGCTGTCTCAAGCATCCTCTAGCACGGAAAAACTTTTCATTCTGTTCATATCTGTTGTGTGCAATCGAAACCCTTGGGTTCCAATGCATCAGATTCCTGGTTGAAACGCTGTTAGCCTGCCCCTAGGCAAAAACCAGCAATGTTATGCGCATGTCTGTTAACCCTGCATTCTCGTGCGCCGTGGAAAGGCGCTTCTTTTCAGTGGGTGCGAAACCCACACAACAACTGTCGCTCCGGTTGGTAGCAGCCAGGGCGGTTTATGGAGGTAACGACATGGACTGAAGCACTCTGGTGTAAAAGGGTCGCGGTTGAGCGACTTAGCAAGCATGTGGGCCGGAACGTGAGTGAACGCCGAGCAGGCCCCGAAACCGGTAATTGCGAGAGTCGACCCTCCGAGAATAAGGGGAAGACTGGAAGTGGGAACAGGAAGTGAGCGACAAGAGCACTGCCCACTCTCGCCGGGGTATTGGCGCTGGCACGCATGGAAGAGGGAAGAAGCAGCAACACGGGAAGCCCTGGCGATGGTGTGGCACGCACCAACTGACAGCCCGCGAGGGACAGGTCAGGTCGTCCGGGTGGCGGATGGGCTCGTAGTACCGAAGAGGTCGGGTAATGCCGGCGGAGGAAAGGAGCCCTGGTTCAAAACAGGATAGGAAGGAAGCAAGGCAATGATTACTGACGAAAGTCTATCAGAATCAAACAAGGTTCAGAAATTCCAGAATGTTCTATATGCAAAAGCGAAGGCAGAACCCGAGTTTCGATTTTATACGTTGAGCGACAAGATGTGGCGCGATGATTTTCTGCGGGAAGCATATCGCATGGTGCGCCGAAACGGCGGCATTGCGGGAGTGGACGGTGAGAGTTTCGCACACATTGAAGCGAAGGGCGTAGATCGTTGGCTCGGGGAATTGTCGCAGGATTTAAGACATGGGACGTACCAGCCGGGCGCGGTTCTGGAGGTGAAGATACCCAAGAAGGAATCCGGCAGGTTTCGTAAACTGGGGATACCGTGCATACGGGATCGGGTGGCGCAGACGGTGGCGATGTTGATATTGTCGCCGATTTTCGAGGCCGATCTACAAGATGAACAGTATGCCTACCGAGCGAAACGAAGTGCGAACGATGCCGTAAAACGCGCGCACGGTCTACTCAACCATGGCTTCAACGAAGTTGTGGACTGTGACCTGAGCAACTATTTCGGTGAGATTCCACATGCGCAGTTGATGAAAAGCGTGGCGCGTCGCGTCAGTGACGGCAGGATGCTTGGGCTGATCAAGGCGTGGTTGGAAATGCCGGTCGTTGCAAAGGACGACAATGGTGGCGGACCGACATGTCGTGCTCGCAAGGAACGAAAGGGTACGCCTCAGGGTGCGCCGATTTCGCCTTTGTTGAGCAATGTGTACATGCGCCGTTTCATTGTCGGCTGGAAGCGGTTGGGCTATGCCCAGCGGTTTGGAGCGCACATCGTGTGTTATGCGGATGATTTGAGCATCTTCGGCAGAAGTTCTGCACGGCAGATGCTGACGGCAGTCGAACGGATGATGAATCAGTTGCAGTTGCCGATCAACCGCGACAAAACGCGCTGTTTGCGCTGTCCGCAGGAGTCGATGAAGTTTCTCGGCTACCGAATCGGATGGAATTACCGTACCAACGGCAGCGTATACATCGGCACTCGTCCCAGCAAAGCAAGCGTACAAAGTCTATGCCGCAAGGTCAGCGAACAAACAAGTCGTAAGTATGGATTGATGGATTCGCAGGAAATGGTCAGACGTCTCAACTGGATGCTGTCCGGCTGGTCGAACTATTTCTATTTGGGTCAGGTCAGTCCTGCCTATTCGGCGATAGATCGTCATACGACCAAACGGCTGCGCCAATGGTTGAGTCGGAAGCATCAGGTAAAGGCGGGGAAATACGTGCGTTTCTCCAACAAGCGACTGTGGAACGATCACGGTCTGGTATGCCTGGCGCCGAAGACGAAGAACCTGCCGTGGGCGTAAGCATAATTCTTGAACGAAAGCCGGATGCGGGAAATCCGCACGTCCGGTTTGACGAGCGGGGGTTTGGAAACGTAGTTATGGTTGAGATTGAGACACCGACTAAAGGCGAAAGCCGTCGGCAACAGTAAACCCCTCAACCTAATACTAAACGCGCCAGCCCTCGACTCTACAGGGCTATTGAGCACTGCGTAAAAATTTGGATATTAGATTGCCTGCGCTCTTTAATCGTCAATAATTTAAAGGCCGGAATTTTTCACTGCTTTCCGCTAAGATTCATTTATCGATCAATAGCGGTGGTATGGTAAGGATTAAAACTGGGGATAACTGAAAGGTAAGCTGCACCTTAAAAATATAAAAAAACAACAAGAAAAATACTAATATCTAGAATTATTTTCTATTCTGAAATCTACATCAAGGGTACTTTGCTTCGAGATATTTTGAAAATCGTGGAGGGTGATTTTGTGCAACGATCACGCTTACAGGATGAGAAGTCGTTACGTCAATCCGATCCCTAATTTGTATTCCTGTGTGACTTTACCCAAACTCCTACTACATTTACCATTTAGGAGAATCGATTTGGTTCAATTCTGTCATGAATTTTAAAAAATTATCATGAAATTCAACTGCCCTCTGAAATCAGGCTAAAGGGAGGTGCCTTTTTAATGGATTCTATAACCCGAGAAGAGATGTTGAACTTGGTGGATGATAATAAACTCAGACGCTTTTTTGCCTGTACGGATTCAAAGCGACAAAAGTTCCATACTCCAAAAAGATTTAATTTGTTTACTGTTCTACATAAGGAATCTGATGAAGTGAATTTGCACTCTAAATTTCTGTATGCGTTGCTTAACCAGTCAGGGGAACAGAATTTAGTGAATTTTTTGAAGCATGTAGGGATAAAAAATTTTAGCTGTTTCAATTTGAAGGTAGAGCGTGAAAAGTACATTAACCTCCGAATCACGAACGGTGATAAAAAAGCGATAAAAATTGACCTCTTGATCACAAACGGCGATAAGCAAGCGATAATCATTGAAAATAAAATCTACGCACCCGATTCAGATAAACAGCTCTATCGGTACTACACGGAACTGACGTATAGAGGTTACCGGGTAACTCAATTGATATACCTAACGCTTGATGGTCATCGACCCTCAGATTCCAGTACTAACGGATTGAACGAATCTGAACGTGAACTGATAAAAAAAATTTCCTATGAGTGTGAAATTCTCAAATGGCTGGAAGTCTGTCTAGGTAATGCTGACGAATCGGCATTGCAGAGTGCAATTACACAATACATTGAACTCGTAAATAAACTGACGAAGGAATTCAAATACATGAGTGAGTTAGAGAAACTATTGCTGAAAGACAACAACCTTTGCGTCTTAGAAGAATTAAAGCAACGCGTTGGAGACTTGGAAAAGGCGGAAACCAAGATTAAAGATGAGTTCTTCAAAAATCTTTGGCGGGAAATTCATGGCTCAATAGAAAAAAGAATTCCGCAGCTTGAACTAGCTGAACACGACGGAGCCATGGAATGGGCGCTAAATCCGAACAATAAATCAAATGACGATATTAAACTCGGTAAATCCAATCAATGCGGTCTTTACTATTCGCTGAAGGGTGACAATGCTACACTAGGTGTAGAAATGCTGCACCAATGGAATGTCATCATTGGAGTACGTTGCCATAAATCTCACCACAAAGTTTACGAAGAATTTCGCGAAAAATTAATTTTTCACGAGGAATTAAGGAAAAACAAAGATGCGCTAAACCATCCTGAATGGTGGCCGTGGTTGGAGTCTGTAGATGAAAACTTGAATTTCAGGAAAAATGAAGTTGTAAACAAGCTACTCAATGACAAGAATAGAGAGGAGTACGTGGATAAAATTTCCGAGAACGTTAAACAAATTTGGGAAATACTCGACAAGGCCGAACTGACTGCCAGCTACTCTTGAATTTCTTCTGATATAGCATCATTTTGAACATCGATTGAACGAAAACTGTCTTATCTAAAAAAGTGAATATGCCTCTGCTTCCATTTCTGGACGTGGTGCAATTATAGTTCATAATTGATAATTAAATCAACTATTTAGATAATACAAAATGTTTTTTTGTAAAAACCGTAATTGTATGAGGATTTTTTCTATTTTGAAACATCTGATTTCGGATCAAGGCGTCAAGCAATGAGCTGAGATTTATCGGTTGCGAATATACTGTTAAACTAGGTGAAACAGTCTTTTCACTTGTACCAGGAAAGAATTGAGATTTAACGTTCAATGAAAAAAGGAGGGAATTGAGCCATGTTGACTTCAGTAGAAGGAAGATCGGTCATCGTAACTGGATCAAGTAAAGGTATCGGCAAGGGCATCGCCAAAGTTTTCGCAAAACACGGTGCCAAGGTGCTGATTGTTGCACGTGGAATGGCTGACGCCGAAGCCACTGCGGATGAAATTGGAAATGACGGTGGCACTGCTTCTGCTTTCGCAGCAGATGTCACGAGTTCAGAACAGATGGACGCTATGGCCGGGGCTGCGGCTGAACGTCACGGCGGTATTGATGTACTCTGTTCCAATGCCGGAATTTTTCCGCAAAGTCATTTGGAAAATATGACCGGTGACGAATGGGATTTGGTGCTGGGCACGAATCTGAAGGGTACTTTCCTCTCCATTAAAAGCTGTCTTCCCTACCTCAAGCAAAGCAGCAGCGGTAGAATCGTATTGACATCATCCATTACCGGCCCGATTACCGGATACCCCGGTTGGACCCACTATGGTGCAAGCAAATCCGGTCAGCTGGGTTTTATGAAGACTGCATGCATGGAGTTTGCCAAGTACGGCATTACCATCAACGCAGTGATGCCTGGAAACATCATCACCGAAGGTTTGGTTGGCTTGGGTGAAGATTATCTGGAGACGATGGCAGCCTCAATTCCACTGAAACGACTGGGTTCTGTCGAAGACATCGGAAACGCCGCTTTATTTTTTGCATCCGACGAAGCGAGCTACATCACCGGACAAACCATCGTTGTTGACGGCGGGCAGACGTTGCCAGAATCCGTTGAAGCACTTGAGGAGGCGTGAGAATTCAAACCAAATCCATCGTGCGGATTCATCGGCAAAGGTGCGAAAACAACCGGTGAATCGCCGAGACCGCGGCATCGTTTTCTGTTTTCGTTGAACTTGTTTCCGGTGTAAATCACTTCCTGTGAATTCCGACAGGTCAGTACGCGTACTTAATTTAGGCACGATCTCGAATCTGGAATCGCAGTCGATTTATCATGCGATTGCCGATTCCATGACCGTTGATTCTCCAGACACGATTGTGCTGTGTGTTCCGAGCGAGCCTTATTTCTGCTTAGGTTTTCACCAAAGCAGTTTGCACGTTATCGATCCAAATGGATTGCAAAGGTATCGATTTCCAGTCATGCGCAGAAGTTTGGGCGGTGGACTGACCTATCTGGACGATCAGCAGATTTTCTATCAATGTATTTTTCACAAGAGCCGGAGTCCGAGCATTCCCCAAGCAGCTTTCAAAGCGCGGTTGAAAGCGCCCATTCGAACCTTGAATCGAATCGGCTTGTCTGCTGGTCTCTTTTATACCAACGAAATTGAAGTGGCAGGCAGGCGCATTGCGGGCATTGGCGGTGGTCAGATTGGAGAAGCTCACGTAGTAGTTGGAAATATTCTTTATGATTTTGATTATGAAGCGATGGCTCAGATCATAAGGGCGCCCTGTGAAAAATTTCGAGAATTCGCGCTGGCTGCAATGAGAGAAAGGATCACAACGCTGGTCCAAGAGGGAAAATCAGACTGCTGGCAGGATTTGCCGGAGTTGCTGATTGACGAATATCAAAAATCGGTTGAAGCACCCGTTTTTTTAGGTCGTTTGTCTTCCCAGGAACAGGAATCATCAATGCGCCGTGCAGAGCTCATGACTTCTCCTGGCTATTTGGAACAGCGAGATCAGTGTGTACCGCTTCAACCGCACCTAATTAGTGATCTGAAAATTTCTGGCTCAACGTCGATTCTGCTGTTTCGTTATGAAGACAGCCTGCAATCGGGGTATTTGATCGTCAGGGTCTATAAGGGGATGATCAGACAGGTGGCTCGCGTGCACGAACTGTCGAAAGAATATTCGAGCGATGCCATTCGGTCAGCGATTCCCGCAGTCAAACTGTCTGCGGTTCATGTTGGCGGCAGTTTATCTGAACTGCGCCGGTGAAGGAACTGCTGATGCCGATGGATACGTTGCTTCAGGCAAATCGAGCGGTCGACTGATGAACGAATCAGATTACATCGTGCCAGACGTTCTTGCATCGGGTCTGATCACCGTCTTCTGCGGAAGAGCGCCAAGTCCTGAATCCGCTCGCCAGCGAGCATACTATGCGCACTTTTCAAATCAGTTTTGGAAAATTCTGGCGGAAACTGGGATGACAGACCGGCAGTTCACACCGACAGAATTTCATCTGCTTCCGAAATTTGGGATAGGATTGACGGACATCAATAAAACGGAATCTGGCAGTGATCATGAGTTGTCAGGATCAGGCGATGCACCAATGACAGTCTATGAGAAAATCAAAATTCATCAGCCGCGGATACTGGCATTCAATGGAAAAAACAACTGTAGAATGTTCTTGCACGCAGTTTTCAGGGAACCCAAGAATTTGCCGATCGACTATGGCATTCAAGAGTCTTATAAAGTTGGTGACACCAAGATTTATTTACTTCCGAATACTTCGGCGAGAGCGCGTGCGTTCTGGCAGCCGGAGTATTGGCGGTCTTTGGCTGTGATGCACAAAGACCTGCTGAATGCTTGAATGAGCAAAGATGCCATTGGCAAAGAAAATTCATGCTGAATCGGGTTCTAAGATCTTATGCAATCGAACGAAATTTCAGTCAGATGGAAAGAGGTGAAGGCGCCATGTTTGTGAATGCTGAAAATTTGAAAAAATCTGCTCTAGCGTTCATGATGCTCGGGTTGATCATCGGTATTTCAGGGGTCGTCATGGCCCAGCAGACCGAACTGGAGTCAACTGCGTCCTCGAGTGAGCTGGGAACATTCTCAGGCGCGAAAACGACTGAGTATCCGTCGTGGTTCAAAGAAAGTTTTCTTGAATTCGCTGATGACATTGAAGAAGCGGCACAGGCTGGCAAACGAGTGATGCTCGTGTTCCATCAGGATGGATGCCCGTATTGCAATCTGTTGGTTGAACGAAACTTGAGTCAGAAAAACATCGTTGATTTGATTCAGGAAAAGTTTGATGTTATCGCACTCAACATGTGGGGTGATCGAGAGGTCGTAACTGTGGAAGGGCAGCCTTTCACCGAAAAACAGTTCGCAGCTGCGCTGAAAGTTCAATTCACACCCACCTTGCTGTTTTTCAATGAACAGGGCAAGCCCATTTTGAAATTGAACGGCTATCTGCCACCCGACGAATTTCTCACGGCGATTGAGTTTGTTGCAGAGCGTCAAGAGAAAATTGTATCCTACAGAGAGTACGTTCGAGCCCATACTCCTGTCGAAAGCAGTGCCAATGAATTGATTGCCGAACCGTTTTTTTTGTCGCCTCCATACAACTTAGACCGAACTCATGGTATGTCTGAGCGTCCTCTTGCTGTCTTTTTTGAACAAAAACAGTGTCCCAATTGCGAAACTCTGCACCGGAAGGTTTTGATTGATCCAGATACGCGTCAATTGTTGGCGCGATTTGACGTGATTCAGCTGGACATGTGGTCGGATGAACCATTGGTTTCAATTTCTGGCAGTCGGAAAATTGCACGAGAGTGGGCTGCTGACCTTGATGTTGCTTATGCGCCTACCATCGTACTCTTTGACCGCACAGGCACCGAAGTGATTCGTTCGGAAGCATGGTTCAAGATATTTCATACTCAGTCTCTGCTCGATTACGTCTACAGTGAATCATTCAGACATGAGCCGAGTTTTCAAAGGTATGTGTCAGCACGAGCCGACTCTTTAATTGAGCAGGGCATTGATGTTGATATCTGGCGTTAGTGCGCTGGCTGATTCCTGTATTGAACGATGTCGTCGGTGGAAAGGGGTTCAAGCAGATCGACAGCCGCGATCTGCAGGTTGCAATGAGTTTTGAGAAGATGTGACAGCTCCACTGCCAACAGACTGTCCATGCCATAGTGAATCAGCGGTTCGCTGCGGTCTATTTCCTGTTCTTTCATGTTGAACACCCTAGCGATGCAGGCAGACACCTTCGAATTCCAATCACGGGATTTTTCTTGCAGCGATAGAGGACTTGGGTGACCTTGCTGATTTGCTGAGGATGCTGATGCGTCAGTAGCACTTTCGCCGTTCCAGGCTCGAGCAGCACCGCGCATTCCAGTAATGACGAGCCTCGAGAGCATTGGGCTGCCTGCAAGCGCTGAATTAAGGCAAGCGAGCATGCTTCCCGCGGGAAGTGGCGCGACTCCAAAGCTGTTGATGGTTTCGACTGACTTTTTTGGATTTTCAGCAACGAAGCCGTAGTCAGACACAGCACCCCAATTTACTGAAGTCGCTCGGATGGCTTGATCGCGGAGAAAGTCTGAAAAGGCATCCAAAAAGGCATTCGCAGCGCTGTAAGATGCCTGTCCGGCCGGTCCAAGCAGTGATGCGATGGAAGAATAAAGCAAAAAGAACTCCGGCTTTTTGAGTTTGGTCACCTGATACAGATTCCAAGCCCCAGAAATCTTGGCGGCATTCGTCCTTCGGTCACTTCGCTCAGTCAAGGTCGCGATCATATGGTCGTCAATATTCGAAGCGCAATGGAAAACTCCGCGAATCTCGGAAAATTCCTTGACCGAGTCTTCAAAATTTGTCTGGAGTTCCTGGAGATTCGCAATATCTGCTGCAACGTGCTGGATTTGAATTTGTGAGCGAAGCATTTCGTCCGCGAATTTCCTAAATTGTTCAGGCAGGGTTTGTGATCTGCTGATCACGATCACGACCTTGGCGCCCTGTTCGCATAACCACTTCACGGTGGCGAAACCAAATCCTCGGGTGCCTCCTGCAACTACGTAGGGCCCGTTTGGGGCGGTTCGAATCGTTGTTTCCATGTCTGGAGCAGCGCTCCGCTGTGTCGATACGACAACTTTGCCGATATGCTGCGCCGCTGCCATATGGCGGAAAGCAGCAGTGACATTTGCGGAAGAAAAAACGCGGTAAGGCAGAACAGGGACTCTTTCATCGACGATAAGATGAATTAGGCTATGAAAATAATTTGAGATGATTTCGGGGTTTTCTTTCCACAATCGGTCAATATCAACAATTTCAATTTTCGCCTGCGGATTTCGCTCCTTGACTGCTGCATGAACGGAACCGCGATCTTCATTTTTCCCAAGTTCAATCAGCAGGCCGCCCGGCTTGAGAACAGTGGAGTTCGCAGTCGCAGTTTCACCGCTGATCGCATTGACTACAACATCAATTCCCTTATGATTGGTCCACTTCAGAAAATCTTCCGCAAAGGATCGGGAACGAGAATCAGATACGCGCCGAACTCCAAGCAGATTGAGAAATCTTCTTTTTTCTTCCGAACCTGCAGTTGCGAAAACCTGAAGATTTCGGGTTTGAGCGAGATGAACCAGCGCTAATCCCACTCCTCCTGACGCACAATGAACGAGAATCGAATCACCTGACTGAATTCCCTGCATTTTGTCCATGCAATAAAGGGCAGTGACATATGCCGTCGGCATTCCGACAATCGCCTCGTCGCGAAGAGAATCCGGAATTCGAGCCACAAGATTTTCGTCAGCGGCAACGTGACTCGCAAAACAGTCTTTGGCTAGAGCAACAACCCGGTCACCAGATTCAAATTTCTGGACTTTTGGACCGATGCCTGCGACCGTACCCGCGCATTCAATGCCCAATGAACTCTGCATATGGCCTTGCGTGACCATTTCGTCTGGAAGGGCGCCAAGTGCGATCATTACGTCACGGAAATTTAAAGAGGCTGCCGTAACTTGAATGATGACTTGATCATCCTTTGGAATCGGTGTCGCAACGGCTTCATATTCAAGGCATTCGAGGTCTCCTGACTGAACGCAGCGCAGTCGGTTTGCGAAGGTTCGTTGAGACTCAGCTTGGAACCCGCGAATCCGAGTCAGTTTCGAAACATGGATTTGAGAGTTTCGAAGCACAATCTCCCGTGAATCGATGTCTGAATGAAGCACTTCATGCAATTGCTCAGCTGAATTCGGCTCGGTTGAATCAATGTCAATCATACGACAGCGGGTATCGGGAAATTCATTTTCGATCGTTCGCCCGACACCCCACAGAGTTGCTTGCATGCAGCCTGAGAGATTCATTTGACGGTTCATCTTGTGAGCATTCGACGTTACCAATGTAATTTCTCGCAGTTCATTAAAATTTTGATGAAACGCTTGCAGCAGGTAAGAAATTGTGACAGCGGGAGTAGGATTGTGAGAGCTGAGTGTTTCTGACTCTGTCAGAAAATTGAATTCGTTGAAATTCCATAGAAATATAACTTCTGATGGAAGGTCCCGCTTTCGCTGAACTGTTTCAGCCAAGCGAACATAATCTTCTTTCGAGTTTGGACGAACGGCATATTCGCTGTCGGACTGCGCAAATTGTTTCCCTTTTTTTACAGCGATCACTGAATGTTCGCTGGATCTTTGAATAAATTGATCGGAGAATGGACTGTCGTCACAGAAAACCAGCAGATTTCGGTCTTCCTTCGGCTTTACAGAGGGCAGCGCAATTGGGCCTGCTGATTTTTGAGCAACCATTACCGAATGCAGCGATTCAACAGACTCCGGTGAATCCCTCGAACTGGCAATGCATTCAAAGCCGCTTTGATTCAAGGCGCTTCGCCACTCGTTGCAAGGACGACTCGGACTGCGGCTGAATCCGTCTTTCTCGGGACGGTGCCACCAGTCGCCGAGCATTCCAAAAACTATTCGAGCCCAAGCAGGTTCATTCGTAAGTTCAATCAGATGCAAATACCCGTCAGGCTGTAGCAGCCATCGAAGATGCCGCAGAGTAAGATCTAGATCACGAGCAAGATGAAGAGTATCGAAAGCCAGAATCAAATCGTATTCATGCTGTGTAAGTCCTTGAACAAACGGATCAGAGTTGATGTCGTACTGCTGATAATGGATAAAGTCGTAGCTGCGAAATCTCGACTTTGCCTGTCGAATGAAACTTTGAGAAATGTCGGAAAACGTGTATCTGACGCGAAACTCTGACAGAATGGGCAGCAGACTGCCCAACAGTGCTCCGGTTCCGCTCCCCACTTCCAGAATACGACAAGGTCGGTCGTCTTCCCAGCTTTGTAGAATTAAATGAATCGATTCACAAAGAATTTCGTTATAAATTCGACAGGTAGGTGAACTTGCGTAGAAATTTCGCAGACCCGCCATTGACCCGTTGGGAAAAAGAGATTCCAGTCCTGTCATCTGACCCGAAATGACTTTCGATAGATTCAATCCACAGCGGCTGATCAGAAGTAATTCGGACAGATATTCCGCGGCTTCGGCTTGATCCAGAAAGTTCGACACCGATTCTTGAACGTCAGATGGAATTTTCCGTAAGAAGTCCACTTGAATCGAATCACTCGTTTTGCCGTCGGCTACTTGGAGAAGCGAGTGACGCTGCAGCAATTTCAGACATGAAAGAAACAGTGACTTCTGCTGAGCATCGACGTTGCACCGCTGCAGCAGATCGCGAAGCGGCGCAGATTTACAACTGGACGGATTGAACCCCAGCTCGTGCAGGCACCGACCAATGTACGAGATCGCAATTGAAGCAAGCCCGTCGGCGATGGTCTCATAGTAGCGCCGTCTATGGTACGATCTTGCGCGTGAACGCGCAAACTCGTACAGCTTGCTCTGGTGCGTGCTGGTTTCGAGATTGAAGCTGCTCTGATATCGAACCCAGAGGGGTTGAAAAACCTGCGGTACAGCATCTTCCGCGAATTGAATTGTACGGTTTGATGTGAATGACTGAAGCGACAGCTCACTGATTCTTGCACAGACGATTCCCTGCAGGTCGACGATGTCCATGCTTAAGGTGAGTGTAGCTTCGGAGCTCCGAATTTTTCTTATGAAGCATGCCACCCGATTTCGCAGCCCGCTCCAATATTCGATTCGTTTGATCTGGACCGGAAGGTACGGGTGCGAATCTTCTGTGAAAACCGATGCTGCACGAAAGCAGGTGTCAAGCAATGCAGGATCAAGACAGTAATCGAGCCGTGCGCCCTGACGGCTTTGGCGCTCCAGCTCAATTCTTGCTTCGGACCGGCTCAAGAGACTGGCATCCCGGATTATCCAGGCTGAATCGTCGCCTTCAAACCCTGGAAAATCGAACAGAAATTCGGTTTCATGGTTCGATTTCGGTCTCGAAGTTCCCTGTTCAGCGCCATCCTGGCAGACTCTAGGGGCTGATGCAGCGAGAACGCTTGACTGTCCTTGGCAGTAAGTCACATCTGCCGATGCATCTTCAAGCTGAAATCGCATCGAATCAAATTCATCATTGCAGATCAGTTCTAATTTCAGCGTTGATGAACCGCCGTCAGCCGGAGGTTCCAATTGAAAAAGTCGGTCAAATTCAATCAGAGAAATTTCATGCGCATCTGCGCGCAAATTGTATTTCGCAGCTTCAAGAACAATTTCGATATAGCCTGCGGCCGGGAAAACAATTTCACCATAAAGGCGGTGCTTTTCCAACCATGGCCATTGATCGACGTGAAGTGGAATCATCCAAGTTTGGCGGCACCGATGGTCAAACTCGTCCCTCAAGGCAGAGCTTAGGATTGGCAGGTTCGACTTACGGCGCGAGAGCGGCAGTGGTTTTCTGATCACTTTCCTGTACAGTTTGCGATTGAAAACTGTTCCGGGCAAATCACAGATGTCCGACTTCGGACTGATTCGCTTCCAGTCTACGTCATGCCCTAAATTGAACAGGGCGGCCAGTGCTGCATGCATGGTTAGATCGTCACTTTTATTTTTTTCGAGTGACCAGCTGACGTGTCCGACGACAGATCTGTTCTGCAGGCATTCGTTGAGGTTGACTCTCAAATAGGGGTGAGGTCCGATTTCGACGAACACACGATGGCCATCGTCTAAACAGGCATTCACCGCGTCTGAAAATCGGACTCTGGAGCGAAAGTTTTCCCACCAATAATTCTCATTCGTTTCCTGAATTCGCATCTCAGCGCCAGACACCGAAGAATACCATCGAATTTCATTTTGCTTGAGAGGCATGTCGCTTAAGGCCGCTTGAATTTCGTTTTTGCACTGATCAATGAGCGGACTGTGGAATGCGACGGGAAGCTCAAGTTCTCGACAGAAGATTCGATTCTTTTCAAATTGGTTGGAGATCAGTTGAACTTTCGCTGGCGTGCCCGAAAACGTCACAGAAGAATCACTGTTGATTGCAGCAATAAAAAGTTGGTCATTTGCCGTTTCAGCGTACTCTTCTGTTTGGCGGGCGGAAATGGCAGCTGCCAGCATCAACCCGGAGCCGCAGATTTTTTGTAGTGCTTCTGCTCGTGCAGCTACGATGCTCACGGCACTGCTTAAATCAATGCTGCCGGCAGCGTATGCCGCGGCAGCCTCTCCTACACTGTGTCCGACGACAGCTCCCGGCTGAACACCCCACGACTTCCACAGTTCAAGCAGTCCAACCTGTAAAGAGAACTGAACTGCATGCACTCGCTCGACGCTTGGTCCTTTATTGGGAGATTTTCCTGTGAAGAAAGAACGTACGCCAAATGAGGACGAAACGGAACTGAAAAGAGCATCGCACAGATCGATAGTCGACCGAAATACCGGCTCGATCGCGTAGAGACCGTTTCTGTTGGGGACCCAACTCGTACCGATTCCGTTGAAAACAAATGCGATTGATGAATTTGAGTCAATGCCTGGAGCTGCTTCATGGGATGAAGAACCGATGAAATCTGTAGCCGCGGAGGAGTCCAGAAGCTGCTGATTGAACGCCACCGACGCCTGCCGCACCTTAAATATTGGTCTGCGAGCCAGCGTATGGCAGACATTTTCCAGCTTCTGCGGCTGGTGATCGGTCAGCTGATGCACGGTTTTTTTCAGGCTGCCCAGTGCAGATGACGTGGGTGCCGTAAAGGGCAGAACGAAGGACTGGTTCTGGTTGATGGGGCGAGCGATTCTGTGCTTTGGCGCTTCGCGGATAATCGCATGTGCATTGGTGCCGCCAAATCCAAACGAATTTACTGCTGCGACGCGTGGATTGCCGTGCGGCTTAGACCAGGATTCAGCTTCCACAGGGATGCGAATCCTGAGATTTTCAAAGTCAATTTCCGGATTTGGTTCAAGAAAATTCAGATTCGGCGGTATTGCCTGATGTTTTAATGCCAGAACAACTTTAATCAGACCGGCGATCCCCGCTGCAGCTTCTGTGTGTCCGATATTTGTTTTTACCGAACCGACCGGAAGAATTCTGGAATCGGAAGATTGTCCATAGGTTTTGCCAATTGCGGCGGCTTCAGCGAAATCTCCAAGGCGCGTACCCGTACCGTGTGCTTCCACATAACCGATTTGTTCCGCGCCCATTCCGCAGCTGTCCAGGCAGTCTAGAATCATCTTGGTTTGTGCCTGCACGCTAGGCGCCATTAATCCGCTGGTCTTTCCGTCTTGATTGACGGTCGTGGCTAGAATGGTGGCATGGATTCGATCCCCGTTTGCGAGTGCATCACTGAGTCGCTTGACTAAAATCAGACCTGCTCCTTCTGCTCGTACAAAGCCGTCTGCTCGTGCATCAAAGGCATGACACTTCCCAGATTTTGTGAGCATTGTAGCCTGCGAAAACTCAATGTAGCTTTCAGGTGACAGAATGGCGTTGCAGCCGCCGGCGAATCCTGCGTCGATTTCTCCAGCAGCCAATGCCTTGCAGGCGGCATCCACTGCGGTCAATGACGAAGAACAGGCCGTGTCGATCGTTATGCTCGGTCCTGAAAAATTGAAGCAGTAAGAAATGCGATTGGCGGCGATGCTTGTGGAACGTCCCAATCCGGTATAAGCCGATATGCTGCTTTGGTCGGAGAGTAAAAGTCGTTCGTAATCATGATTGATCACACCGGTGTATACGCCGGTTTCCAGCTTCGCTAATTCTTGGGGCGTAACCGCAGCATCGTCCATGCACAGCCAAGCCAATTCGAGCAAAATTCTCTGCTGGGGATCAACGTCGATCGCTTCTCGTGGTGAGAGGCCAAAGAAAGCGGCATCAAAACGAAAAATATCGTCGATGAAACAGCCGACTCTGGCGAAATCGGAATTTGGACCCCGTTCTGGCATGGGTTGAATTTCGAAGCGTTCGGGTGGAATGGATTCAACTTGATCGACCTTGTTTCGGATGTCCTGCCAAAATTGATCCGGAGTTTCCGCTGCCGCTGGAAACCGGCAGGCCACGCCTACAATGGCGATCGGGCAAAACTGCGATATCCGATCGCGGTTCAATGATTCACCATTGAATGTGAAGGATGAAGGTTCCGGATGGAATAAGCTGCCCGGCTAAATCTTTTCAAGAGTGCTGGAAGGTCACCGGAGTGCAATAAATTTTGTGAAGAAGCTGTATAACTTGTAAAGCGTTTGGATCGACGATTGAATAAAGCATGGTTTGCGCACTTCTCCGAGCTTCAATGATATTCTGATTTCGCAGTTTGGCCAGATGTTGGGACAGTGATGACTGCTGCAGACCTAGCAGAATCTGAAGTTCGCTCACAGATTTTTCTCCATCGGCCAGATGACACAATATCATCAGCCTCTGCTCATTCGCCAGCTGCTTTAGAAAATTGCTGGCTTCGGAGGCAATGTCCTGAAGTTCATCTGCGGCAATATCCATGAAATTTCAAGAAGAATATTTTACGATTCAATTTACACTCATGCAAAAACCTTTTATCATATTCTCTCTCTATATAGTGTAAAGGTCAGCGGTTGGTGCTTGCTGGCAAGATGCCACTTCGCATCTCCATTTGAGCTATGAATATATTAGCGGATTTTACAGATGGGAATCAGCGCTCATCGCACTTTTCAAAATTAGAGTCAGATTCAGTCACAATAACCAAACTCAATATCGAGAGGCTAAATGAATTCAAAATCTAGATCAATATTTGGAATTTGTCTGCTTATCGCTGCGGCGTCTTTTTCATTGTTTCAAGTTAATATGAGTTTTGCGGACAGCACAGACGACGTACTCGCAGAAGGCAGGGAGTTAACAGAAGACCGACAGAAGGGGAACTGCTTGGCCTGTCATATCGTCGCTGACGGAGAATTTCCCGGAACCCAAGGCCCTCCTCTCATATTTATGCAGCAAAGATTTCCAGACAAGGCAAAGTTAAGGGCGAGAATTTATGATGCAACGGCGGCCAATCCAGATACGATGATGCCACCGTTCGGACGTCATGGTATTTTGACTGACGAAGAAGTCGATAAAATAACTGAATATGTTTACACGTTGTAAGAGGCACTCTTATGGAAAAATTTCAACAGCACAGACGGACAGTACTCAAAGGAGCTCTCGCTTCAAGTCTGGTGGGACTTGCGGCATCTTGGGGAATGTTAGGAAATGTCGCCCATGCAGCGAGACCCCAGATGGCGTTTGACGCAGAAGATCTTGACGGTACGCTGAATGCTCTTTTTGGAGAAGACAGCATTGCTGACAGTGACATGATTACCGTGAAAGGACCGGATATCGCTGAAAACGGTGCGGTAGTTCCAATCAGGGTAACGGCGAATGTTGAGAATGCTGAGTCAATTGCAATTCTAGTACCTGAAAACCCTGCTCCCATGGTTGCTGCGTTCGACCTGCAGTCTTCGATTTCACCTGAAATTTCGGTGCGAATCAAGATGGGCAAGACATCGGACGTAATTGCTTTGGTGCGCGCCGACGGCCAGGTGTTAAGGGGAGCGAAGGAAGTCAAAGTGACCATCGGCGGCTGCGGCGGCTAGATCGAATCAGTGAGGAAATAAATTATGACTATGAAAGCAAAAGCGAAAGTCATCAGTGACGGCAGAGTTGATGTCAAACTGCTGATCAAACACCCAATGGAAACCGGGCAGAGAAAAGACAGGAAAACGGGTCAGCCCATACCTGCTCATTTCGTCGATTCCGTAACCTGCCATTGGAATGACCAGGAACTGCTGCGGGCGCACTGGGGACCGGCAATATCCAAAAATCCCTATTTGTCTTTCAAGCTGGATGGTCCAGCAAAAGGAGATGCAATCGTTATTCGCTGGACCGACAACAAAGGTGAATCGGGCGAAAAAGAATATACGATTGGTTAGCATGAAAATCGTTGATTGATATCAGCAAGGAGAGTTTAATCGCATGAAAAGGTTCTTGCTATCTGCACTGATTGGCAGTGTGCTGGCCGGTGTTTCGATACTGTCGCTGGCAACGCCGGAAGAAGATCTCAATGCATTTCAAAACTATTATCTGACCAAGTTTCCGGACGTTCCGAAAGAAGATTTCATTAATGGAATCTATTCGATCGATGAGAACGCCCGCGAGCAATGGATTGAACTTGAGGAATTTCCACCGTATGAGCTGGCGCTTGATCGAGGTCAGACAGCTTTTGAAACACCATTTGCCAATGGTAAAACCTATGCGGACTGTTTTGAAAATGGCGGCATTGGCATTCGCCAAAATTATCCGTTTTTTGACTTGGACCGCGGGCAGGTTGTCACTTTGGAGCTCGCGATCAACGAATGCCGCGAGGCCAATGGAGAAAAACCTCTGAAATATAAATCCGGTGACATTGCGGCAATTTCGGCTTATATGGCGTATACATCCCGTGGTGAAATCATCAATGTGGTTATTCCAGATGACCCGCGGGCGCTGGCTGCTTATGAAGACGGCAAGCGATTTTACTATACCAAACGCGGCCAGCTCAATTTCGCTTGTTCTGACTGTCACGTCGGCGGTTCAGGCGTATTGCTCCGCACTGAACTGTTAAGTCCGGCGCTGGGACATACCAGCCATTTTCCGGTTTACCGGTTGGATTGGGGTGCAATCGGCACTTTGCATCGCCGATTCAGCGGCTGCAATCAACAGGTGCGAGCCAAGCCATTTAAATCACAAGGCCCTGAGTATCGAAATCTGGAATACTTCTTGACTTACATGAGCAACGGCTTGGAATTCAATGGACCCGGTGTCCGCAGGTAACCGTCCGGAGGCAAGATCATGAAATTTACCACTCTACGAATTTACTTGTTTTCGCTGCTGTTCAGTCTTCTTTTGAGTTTTGGTTTGATCGGAGTATCTCAGTCAGCGACGGTTGAAGAATTCAATGTTGCGTTTGTTGAGGCGAATGATCTCCGAAAACAAGCAAGGGCACTCAAACACGAATGGCGGGATACTGTAAAAATTCTCAGGCAGGCGCAGAAAGCGGCTCAGGCAGGCGATCTGGACAAGGCAATGCAACTCGTTGCTAAAGCCAAATTTCAAGGCGAAGCGGCGATCTTTCAAGCGAATCGAGAACTAAGCCTATGGAAAGGTCGCGTAGTTCGATAAATCTGCATTTGAAACGTGCGATCTTCTTTTGCGGAAATGATTTGTTGAAACTTACTTTCGGTCGAATTTTTTCAGGCATCTCGAACGCCGATACTTAGTTTGAAGCTAAGTGCGACTGCGAAGTGGACCGACGTGAATTCATACAGACGCTGGCGGCGGCAAGTGTTGTTGGATTCCTGCCTGCGGTATCGGCCGCGGGTTCCAATCCTTATGACTTTCCGTCATTTGGACAGGTTCGGCTGCTTCATATTACTGACAGCCATGCGCAATTGAATCCTGTCTACTACCGGGAGCCTCACGTGAACGTGGGCGTTGCCGGCGCGTGGGGCAAACCACCTCACATTGTGGGTGATGCGTTTCTGGAATTTTATGGAATTACAGATGCAACACCCGAAGCCTACGCTTTTACCTACAAGAATTTTGCAGAGCTGGCCGAGAAATACGGCAAAGTGGGTGGGTATGCGCGTATGAAATCGCTCATCAATCAGCTCAGGCAAAGTTATGGGATGGAGCGCACGCTGCTGCTTGACGGCGGTGACAGCTGGCAAGGCAGCGGAACAGCGCTGTGGACTCGAGGAATGGAAATGGTGCAGGCCAACAACATTCTCGGAGTGGATGTCGCAACCGGCCATTGGGAATTTACCTATGAGCCTGCTGAATTGCGGGCGAATTTGGAAGCGTTTAAAGGAGAATTCATTGCTCAGAACATCTTTTTGACGGAAGATGCGCTGTTCGATGAAAAACCAGCGTTCGACGAGTTTACGGGGCATGCTTTTCAGCCCTTTACGATCAAGTCGATGGCAGGATTCGATGTTGCGATCATCGGGCAGGCCTTTCCGTACACGCCGATCGCGAATCCACGACGCAACGTTCCGGACTGGTCTTTCGGAATTCGATTGGATGAATTACAGGAGCTGGTTGACCAAATTCGGCAGAATCACAGTCCAGATGCAGTGATTCTGCTGTCTCACAACGGCATGGACGTCGACCAGAAACTTGCGAGTCTGGTTAGCGGAGTCGACGCCATTCTTGGTGGTCATACGCACGACGCGGTGCCCAATCCAGTTCAGGTGAAAAATCCGGCAGGAACAACTTTAGTCACCAACGCTGGTTCAAATGGAAAATTTGTGGGGGTGCTGGACCTCGAATTCGGTTCTGCCGGCGTCAAAGATTTTCGTTATCGCCTGCTGCCGGTCTTCGGCAGTTACCTTGACCCAGACACTGAAATGCAGGCGTTCATTCAGCAGTCAAGAATGCCATATGCGAACATTTTGGATGAAGAACTCGCAGTGACGGAATCTTTGCTGTTTCGGCGGGGGAATTTCAACGGCACTTTTGACGAGATCATCGGAGATGCTTTGCGCAGTGTTTTGCAGTCCGAAATCGCTTTGTCTCCAGGATTTCGGTGGGGAACCTCTGTAATCCCGGGTCAAGTGATTACAATGGAAGATGTGCTCGCTCAAACCGCGATGACTTACCCGGAAACTTATGTGCGCGAACTGAATGGTGAAACCTTGAAACTGATACTTGAAGACGTTGCGGACAACGCGTTTAATCCAGATCCGTTTTATCAGCAGGGCGGTGATATGGTTCGAGTTTCCGGCATGACTTACAGCATTGATCCAACTCAGTCCATCGGCAGTCGCATTTCCGATCTCAGACTGGAAAATGGAGAGCCGATTTCAGCAGAAAAAAACTATGTGGTTTCAGGGTGGGCAACGGTAGGTGAAATTTCTCCAGGCCCGCCCGCGTGGGAAGTAGTTGCTGAATACCTGCGTTCGAAAGAATCAGTGCGAATTGACCAAACGAACCAACCTAGTGTAAAGTTAAGAACGGGGAATCCGGGCATGGGAGATTGGAATATTTGAGAGTGCGACGATGAAACCTCTTATTCATCATCAGAATCTAACTGCGAAACTCAGAGATATTTTCGCTGTCGCGCTGGTTGTTCTTTGTTTGGGCGCAGCGATCACGCATGCGGAACTGCGCGATCCGGAAGAGTACTTTTTCCATCAGACATTTGGAGACCTGCAGGAAGAAGTTGAACTGGCGCGGGAAGAAGGACAAAGCAACATCATGGTAATGTTTGAGTTGAATGACTGTCCTTGGTGCGAGCGCATGAAAGTTATGGTATTGAACCAGTCGGAAGTTCAAGATTACTATCGGAAACATTTTCGGATATTGATGATGAACGTTGAAGGAGATAACGTGATCGTTGACTTTGATGGTCAGGATATTTCTGAAAAAGAATTTGCATTGAAACACAATCGAGTTCGCGCGACTCCTGTATTTCTATTTTTGGACCTTCAAGGCAATCGGGTGATGCGCTACACTGGCGCAACCAAGAATGCTGAAGAGTTTATGCTGCTCGGGAAATTTGTAGTAGAGCAGCATTACAAGACGACCAATTTTGTAAAATTCAAACGCAGCGCAAGAAAATCGGGCAGTGTCGAATAAGCTCATGAGAATCGCAGGATTCTTCTCAATTGCATGAGCTTCATGAGCAGATTGATCAAGGCAATTGGCTGTCTGTTCGCTGCCGCATTTGCGGTTGGCGCATTCGCTGAGGCCGATCTTCCTGCTGAACCTCTTTCTCTCTCTGAAGCGCTCGCTTACGCAGGCAGATCAAATCATTTGGTTCGACAAAGAGAGCTGGACGTAGAAGCTGCGCGCGTCAACTTAGAATATTTTGAAGCTGGCGAAGATCTGCATCTGGAGGCGCCAGTTGTGCGGCAGGCTGTGAACCGAGCCGAGCTGGCCCTAGAGCACCAGCGGCAGCTGCATCGCATTGAAATCATGCAAAAATTCTTCAATGTGCTGCTGGCAGATCTTGATTATGCCGTGAAAAACGAGAAAATGACTTTGGCATTCTTGCGTTACAACCGTCTGCTTGAAGAAATGGAAATGTACGACGCACATGCTGAAGTTGATGTTCTCGCGTTGGAAACCATTTATCGAGAGCGGTTTCATGTTCGACAGGCAGCAGCTTTGAATCAGATCAGCGCGCGTCGGTATTTGGGACAGGCTTTTGGAATTTCAGACTACATTCCGCGTGATTTGGCTGAACCTGACGTGAGCAGCTATGTTGAACGTCCGATTCCTGAATTTGAAGATTTCCTGGCTGAAGTCTCAGAGCACAGTTTTGAGATGGCCGATGCAAAAATGAAGCTGCAGTCGGCAAGGGACGCATTGAAAGCAGCTGAAAAACAATTTGCCCCGAAACTGGAAGCGGTGATTGAAGGGGCGGCATCGGAAAAGGGAACCGGAAGTCGCAGCGACCCATCGGTTGGACCGCAGTCCACGTATCCGCTGATTGCGGGAAAGACGAAGGCGCGGGCTCTTAAACTGGGCGGAATAGAGGTTGAACGTGCTCAATCTGAACTGAATATGATTAACGATCAGCATCGTACGCGCGCGTTTGAGCTTTGGAAAAAATTAAAGCTGCTGGAGGTGGAACTGGCGGCAGCGAATGTGCGGTCGGATTTTCGGGACCAATATATGGATAGAAGTCGGGCGTTGTATGAGCTGGAGGAAAAATCAGACTTGGGCGATGCCCAGGCGGAACTGCTTTTCGCAATCTATGAAATGAGACGGATCGAATTTGCGCTGGCGTTGGCTTGGGCTGAAGTCGACATCATGAAAGGCGTTCAGGCAGGCATCAATTAACAGCGGCACCGAAAGGCAAACTAAAATTACATATTGTCAGTAGCGTTGTCGAGTTTCACGTCCTGCGCCATTTCATCAAACTCGGTGATCGGCCAGCCTCCAGCGCAAGTCTCGGAGCCGAGATGGGCGGGTCATTCCTAATGTTCACGAAGTGAGCCAAACGCAAGGCTCGATGCCTTTTGAGGCATCCAGGCATCCGAGTTCCTCAACAGACCACCGCATCGCCAGCCTAGATGTCCTGCGCGGTTTCGCCGTTCTGGGCATTCTGGTCATGAACATCCAGGCATTCTCAATGCCGGAAGCGGCCTACCTGAATCCTACGATGTGGGGAGAACTGACCGGCATCAACCTCGCGGTATGGTACCTCAGCCATCTGCTGGCCGACACCAAATTCATCACCATATTCTCCATGCTGTTCGGCACCGGCGTATGCCTGTTCGCGGACCGGGTCGAAGCCCGCGGCGGCAGAACTGCCGCCTTGCACTACAGGCGCATGTTCTGGCTGTTCGGCTTCGGGCTAGCCCACGGTTATCTGTTGTGGATTGGCGACATTCTTGTGCCCTACGCACTGTGCGGATGCCTGGTCTTCCTTGTGCGGAACAGTCAAGCCCGAACGCTGGCGTGCGCTGGGGTGGCGGTTTTTTCGGTATCCACTCTGCTCCATCTATTCATTGGCATTGCCACGCTGAAAGAAGTTCTTCCACCGGAGATCATTACCGAGCTCCGGAGCAGCTGGTGGGCGCCCTCAGAAGCACCGGTTCTGGCCGAAGTGGAAGCCTACCGGGGAGGATGGCTCGAGCAGCAGCCGCTGCGGGTGGAGGGATCGCTGGGCATGCATCTTTATGCGTTTCCGCTGCTCCTGCTGTGGCGCTGCGCCGGCATGATGCTGGTAGGCATGGCCCTATACAAATGGGGGGTTCTAAGCGCCGCACGCAGCGACCGCTTCTACCGGCGACTGGCCGTAGTGGGAATCGCCGGAGGCTCTGTGCCAATCATTGCTGGGACATGGATCGATTTCGCCACCGGCTGGAGCTGGCCGCACTCGATCGCTTTCTGGAGTCAGCTGAACTACTGGGGTGGCGTGGTGATGGCGCTCGGCTACGTCGGCGCGGTGATGCTCGCGTTGCGCCGCGGCTGGCTGCGCGGTCTGCAGACGCGTCTCGCAGCGGTGGGTCGGATGGCATTCACAAACTACATCGCGCAGACTCTGGTCTGCACGACCATCTTCTATGGGCACGGCATCGGACTTTTCGGCAGCGCGCCGCGCTGGCAGCAGGCGCTCATTGTCGGGGCCGTGTGTGCGGCACAGCTGTGGTGGTCTCCGATTTGGCTCCGGCGTTTTCGAACCGGACCGCTGGAATGGCTGTGGAGGACCTTGACGTATGGTCAACCGCCAGGCTGAACCGAGCCACTTCACTACAGAGACTGTGAAACTACACCATATCAGATTATTTCAAGTTGACGGTGAATATGTAACTTATTGAATTATTAGAATTAAATATTTTCATCTAACTAATTGTTCTAAGACAATAGAAAAATTGCACAGTCTCATCTACAGTAGTGTGGGATGGTGCTGTCGGTTGAAGCGATAGATAAATTGGAAAAATTAGCTGTAGGTGGGCGGCGTCTCCTTCTTTTGAAATGATTCGTCACACAAAATAATAAATGATTTTAATTAAATGGTTGAATTTCGTCGGAAAATTGTTTTTTTTTACAGAAAATAATTCTGACAGCAATAACTCAATCGGATTGTGAGTGAAAACTTTGATCGTAATTTGCTTTCTACTGCCATGGTTACGGGTAGAAGATTAGTCGAGTTGACCTTTGTGTCACATTAAAAAATTCGCAGGGCAATGCGCGGCGTTGTAATATGCAAAGCTGCGAATAAGAATTAAAATCAAGTATCCTCTACGTCTTTCCCCGGTTTTATTATTTCAAGCCTTTTTTGTTCAGCGAATACATCCAATAATTCTAAATTGGTGAGGAACCACTCCACTCCGACTCCTTTTCCTCTCTCGTAGGGGTGCGCAGCGTTGACAATGTCGTGAAAATCAGATTCTAAATCGCTCGGTTTTTTTGAATCGTCTGAAATATACATACGCAGCAAGATGGGGGATTCAGGAACATGTGTGTGAGTTTGCTGATAGATTCTTTCCTCAATGTCCTTTGATGTCTGCCCTATTTTAAACAAAGTCCTTTCCACGGCATTTTCGGACCCCTCTTTTACAGGGTATCTTCGATAATGTGGATAGGTATATACATAAATCCCAGAAATTTTTTGATTTTTTAATGTCTCAATGCATTTTTCCGTACTTGCAATTCCCGCTAAATCTTCACGTTCTTTTAATTTTTCGTTTTCAGCAATTTCTGAACAACTATCAATTGTGTCATTCAATATCAGTACGGTGGGACCGTCTAAGGAGCCCCCCTTATGACGCTTCACAAAGTTTTTTAGGGGCTTCACAATACGACCTGCAGTCAATGGCGTGTCGGGAACTTTTCGATCTATTATGGCGTCGATGATTGGCCTGTAGGAGTAAACAAAACTGGCTGATTTTTGCGGTCGCACATTTTCTTGAGTATCTTTTGCGCTACCTCTTCCATGTTCAGCTTCATACTTCCAGATCTCTGCTAGCAAAGTATCTTCAGATTCAAGTGCAAGTATTACACGATCTTTATAACTTGATTGATTGTTGTTTGCATTTTTTGCCATTTGACTCACCTGTGTTAGATCTGTAATTTAAGCCGGATTTACATTTTAACAAGCAATTTGCAATTTTTTCCAAATTAACTTTCCAAATTGGTGTTTTTCCATAGGAAAGCATGGAAATTCCGTAATCGAAAAACAGGACAGTAATTGACTAATCGCAATGCGGCAATTTTGAGGTTGTTCGGCGAACTCTGCCAAGCCATCATTGGGCATCAGGGCAAGATGTCGGTGGTGTACGGCGACGAGACCGACTGGCCCGATGCAGTCAGTTGGCATTCACAAGGGCAAGGCTCTGATGTCGTATTGGGCTCAAAATCAGGAAATGAGGCTTAATTTCGGTTGAAACACAAGAAAACGGTGATTTGAGGTGGAATTGGGACTTTTAAGTCTCAATTTTGGTCGCTTGATTCAGGAATTGACGATCAGCCGAGCAGGATTTAATAATTGCCCCTACAAATTCATCAATTTGCTCTGACTCGCCAGAGTCGGTTCGATCAGGAAACGGAAAAATACACAGCCTCCACAGCGCACCGAGCGGGTTGCATGAAATACAAGAGTTCGACATCCATCGTTTAAATCCACAGGTCCGCTACCCGTTGAACAGGGAACGCTCGAGGCGAATTTTTGATGGAATCATTGAACGATGCAATCAATATGGGAGCGTCGCATCCTTGATTCGCTCAAGCATGCGTAGGTCGTGGATTTTTCCATCGCGAAGTTTCTGTTACATCGCACCATCTCGTCACGCCTGCAATGCTCCAAACCAACAATTTGTCTAACGGCAGACAGAGTTTGGAGGCGAGGTGCTTTTTGGCGGAAATAGTGGTTCAAATTCGGATTGGAAACAATTGTGGTTCCTAGCAATGCCCGGGTGTTAGGTTAGAAAACGGAAAAAACTTTAGGCATCGACAGGCATGATTCAAACAAACATAGAAATTAGACATGTATGGCAATATATATTGTTAATGAATCGGGAATCAGTCTGCTGTCTGCAGCCCAGTTTAAAAATCGGCCATTTGGTTGTCCATTTGTCGCGTAAGAATTGATCAGAAATTCAGTCAAAACTTTCGGAATTCGTATGCGCAGTCGATTTTAGACTGAAGCTGCAAATATTTGCGTCCTTGAGATTCGAAACGATTCGACGGCGTAAGGTCGTTTCCTAAATTAAAAACCTAGAGGGAAGTTCGAATGCAGAAAAATCATGCTAAGCCGTTAACGCCTGCGTTGGGGGCGGAAATTACCGGCTTCGATTTTAGGACACCTCCTGATGACTTTGTCGGTGATTCAATTTACCGGCTGCTGCTCGACCATCAGGTCATTTTCTTTCGCAGTCAGGAAATGAGTCCTGAAACGCTCATCGCACTTGCTGAATCTTTGGGTGAAGTTGAGCCACCGCACGCTGTTTACTCGCATCTCCCGAATTATCCATCAGTTGTAATCCTTGATTTTAGCGATGGTAGACAGCACGACACCAATACGTGGCATACAGACCTGACTTTTCACGGGGCGCCGCCGTTTGCTTCTGTCCTTTACAGTCGAGTGGTTCCTGAAGTAGGGGGCGATACCCTGTGGGCCTCAATGACTGCGGCCTATGAGGCGCTGCCGGACGGCATCAAATCGGAAATTGTCGGACTTCGAGCCGTTCACGACATGAGCGATTTTCGCAACAGCTTCACAGTTGGCGAGCCGGAAGGTGAGGCTGCCAGACTGGCGGATGCTCACGAGCGAATGGGGAGTGCGATCCATCCTTTAGTCAAGCGCCACCCTGCAACCGGTCTTCCCCACTTATTCTGCAATCCCGGTTTTACGATGCATGTTGAAGGTTTGTCATCTGCCGATTCGCGCAGACTTTTGGCATATCTGTTTGATCACATGACTAAACCGGAGTTTCAGGTAAGGTTCAGGTGGAGTGCGGATGCAGTCGCGATTTGGGATAATCGCTGCACTATGCACTATGCTCTTGGGGATTACGGACGAGCTCGGCGCATCATGCATCGGGTAACCGTTAAAAATGACCGCAGATCTGAATCATAGTATCTGAAAATTAAATTATTGATTTCAGGTAATCATCAGATCTGTTTCAATTGGAGTTTTACCGGCAATTGTCCTGTTTTTTTGAGCTGATGGTCTTTTCAACTCACAATATTGAATTGTAATTGGTCAGCTGAGATGCCGACGCCAAGGGATTTTGATTCGCTTGGTGAGTTCTTGAGAATGCTCCAGAACAGCGTTGGCATATCTAGTTCAATGTGCTCCATCTTAATAACAAGCAGATTCAACGCATTCGACATTTGCCCATTTGCACTGCATTGACTGTTCATATGCACGCAATTGATTGCATAGATCAGCTGCAAATGTGCAAATGCGTAAAAACTGGAGTAGATCCGCTGTCCTGCGAGCGGCATCTGTGTGGTTCAGCGTTATTGAATGGATGGCGACATCACTTGAGGTAGTCCGGTTTCTGACCGTCAGGTCAATAATTCGAGCTGCTGAGGTGTAGAGTTAAGTGCGGCAGACAGGGAGCCCCGGAACTTTGAACCGATGTCCAGTCAGCGCCAAAACTCGGATTCTGTTTCTCACAGGCTTTCGGCAGTACGGCAATGACATCGCCGTAGGTGCCGGCGGACCGCTATTTTGCAGGGATGACTGGCGGCAGACGTTTATGAGCGCGAAATCGGAGCCTTGGAGTGCGCCTTAAGCAAAATTGGACTCGAAAATCCAACGATGGCTTAACAACAAAAAAGCGCCTCAAAAAAGGTGTTTTATAAAAACTATTCACATCTTTAAAGCAAAAATCGTAGTTTTGAGGCCTTGAGCCGACAAAATATGGTTTTTGAGAACAATATCAATCTCATGCCTTCAAGTGTGTAATAATTTCGTACAAGCATGTATGTATAATGCTGTAGCTATTTGCACTTTCATGCAATAAATTTCTACAACTATTAAATGAAAATTTGATTGAGGAGTTTCATGGATTCAACAGACCTTGAAAGACACGTGAATGCACCAGGACGAGCTGACCTGGTCAAGCAAGTTCGAGAAAAAATTGACGAACTCAGCATCGACTATATCTACTATCAGTTTATTTCCGTAACAGGGCGTATAGTCGGAAAAGGAGTGCCCGCCGATCATTGGGAGCAAATTGCAGAAAGAGGATTCCAGCTTGTATATGGTTCAACAGCCAACCTGTTTATTGACCGGCATGGTGACTATATTGGGTACGGACCCGAAGCGATGGAATTGGTTGGTATTCCAGACCCGGACACTTTCTGCCAACTGCCATGGGACAAACGTGTCGCGCGCGTATACTGTACCTGCTTCCGCAACCGAGAAGAGAGAGAAAATCCAGGTGGGCATCTAACTTCGGATTGCCGAGGAAATCTTCGAATCTTTCATGATGAATTCCAAGCCAAACATGGTGGATTGCATTTGCGCCATGGCATGGAACCGGAAATGATGTGGTTGAAGAGAGGCTCTGATGGCATGCCGGACGGCGGCTTTTCCAAGCCATTCTGTTATCACATCGATCAGTTTGAAAGTCTTCGACCCGTATTCATGAAAGTGATTGAGTATTCCAGATTCATGGGTCTGGACATGATCCAGGGAGACCACGAAGACGCTCCCGGTCAATTGGAATTGAATTTCACTTTTGATGACGCACTTCGAACCTGTGATCGGTTGTCGACCTATCGCCAGATTTGTGCTCAAGTTGCACGCGAAAACAATCTGATTGCGTGTTTCATGACCAAACCCTTTATGGGTGTGTCGGCGAACGGGTGTCACACAAACATGTCGTTATGGACCGGTGGGGAAGATTCAATTAATAAACTCGCAAATGATCCACTGAATGGTTCAGACGGTGTTTATGCATACCGAACTGGGGGCAATAACAAGTTCATGCCGGAAACTGATGATTTGCAACTGCCCGGCAAAGTTGGTCTTCAATCCATTGCGGGAGTAATGAAGCATCTTGATGCATTGACAGCTCTGGGTTGTTCAACTGTAAACTCCTATCGTCGCTTATGGGATACTGGATTCTGGGCACCGGTGTACAAAGACTGGGGATTCCAGAATCGAACAACTGCCTTAAGAATTTCAGCACCTGGACGTTTTGAGTTTAGAGCTGTAGATTCGATGGTGAATCCCTACTTAATGTGTGCTGGTCTTCTCAAAGCATTCGATGATGGAATTACAAACGATCTAGATCCAGGCGAACCAGAGAATCGTAATATTTACGATGCCATGGAAGCAGGGAAAGAGGTTACCAAATTACCGATGTCCTTGGGTGAAGCCATCGATGCCCTGAAAATGGATGAAACGATAATGGAGGCGTTGCCCGATGAAATGGGGAAAGTATTCCTCCACTACAAAGAGGACGAATGGGCAAAATTCATGTCGACGGTAACTGAATGGGATATGGAAACTTATATTGATTGTTTGCCTTAAGAGGAGAGATATTAATGTGTGGAATTGCAGGATTAATTCATCGCGGCAAGATTTCCGAGATCGGCAGCGAACTTCTGTCGATGCTGCAGGCGCTGAAGCACCGCGGACCTGATTCAACAGGCCTGGCCTTTTATGGGGTGCAGGACGATGTAGCAGACTCAGAATATGTGATGCGGTTCAAAGTGGCAGAGGGTGAAGACTTAAAGTCCGGATTTAAGATTCATCAGCAGATTAAAGATCGTTACGCGATCGTCAAATCTCGGCTCGCCGAGTATGAAGCCAAAATAACATTGGAAGAGGAAGCAACCGAATACGCGTTTCGTTTTCGTTTCAATTTTGACGGAGATGTGCGACGGCTCGCCGACTACCTGGAAGACGTCGAAGGAGTTGAAATTCTGTCAATAGGCAAAGGATTGGAACTCGTGAAAGATCTCGGGGATGCGAATACCGTCGGTTCTCAATATGACTTGAGTCACTTCAAAGGAACCCATGCCATCGGACATACTCGCATGGCAACGGAGTCCGATGTCGACATTCGCTCAGCACACCCGTATTGGGCATATCCATTTCTGGACGTGTCCGTGGTGCACAATGGTCAGCTGACAAACTATTGGAATTCACGACGCGCTTTGGAACGTCGCGGCCACCGATTCATGTCGAATTGCGATTCAGAGCTGATTGCTGTATATCTGGCCGATTCTCTGGATCGGGGTGATGATCTGGAAGAATCCATGAATCGTTCACTGCGGGATTTGGACGGTGTTTTTACCTATGTTGTCGCTTCTTTAGACCAGCTGGGAATGGCCAAGGATTACATGGCCGCCAAGCCGATGGTGCTGTATGAATCAGAGGAATTTGTCGCTTTGGCGTCAGAAGAAGTTGCGATCCGCAGTGTGTTTCCTCATGAAATCGATACTTTTGATCCGTATGAAGGAGAGGTTCGAGTATGGCAAAACTAAAAGATGCAGGCTCCATGCATGCGGAACGGCTGACTGGCCGCACGCAGCAAATTTTCTTTTCCGCGGTTGAAGCCGAACGATTTTCATCACCACTTGCCATTGACGTTGATATCGAAAGGAGTGCGGAATTCGACGGCGGGCCGCTAACTGCCAGAGAGATCAACAGGAAAATCACTCAGCTGATGAGGGAAGGGTACGGAACGATCAAGGTGCTGAATCCTGGTGCCAAGCATTCTCTCGGAGTTGGCATTCTGAATCGTTTGAACCTGACTTTCGAAGGCAGTCTCGGTTATTTCGGCTGTGGCTTGAGCGATGGCCCAAACATTCGCATCACTGGACGGGTTGGTTGGTCATGTGCTGAAAACATGATGTCAGGAACGATCGTCATTGAAAAGAATGCCGGGTCAACGTTTGGAGCTGCAATGCGAGGCGGCGATCTGGTCTGCAAGTCCGATGTAGGATCGAGAACCGGCATCGACATGAAAGGTGGCACCATCATTGTCGGTGGTCGTACAGGCGCATTCAGCGGATTCATGATGCAGCGTGGACGTATGATAATTCTGGGCGACGCAGGCGTGAATCTCGGTGACTCGATGTACGACGGAGTGATCTACGTCGGTGGCAGAATTCAAGGTCTGGGAGTTGACGCAGTTCATGCTGAGATGACAGAACTTGAACGGGACTGGATTCAGCGCAAGCTGGATCTGTATGGCCTTGAAGCTCCCAACGGCGTCAGCAACATGGTCAAAATTGAATCTGGAAAACAACTTTGGAATTACGATAATTTAGAACCTACTGAAAAGAAGCTTGTTCTATAGAAGGCAGAAAGAATATGGAACCAAAACCAAAAACTACACCACCGAATCCGCCCGGACCGACTCGAGACACGAGCAATTTAGGTCGAAGTTCAATTTTTCCTCCTGAAGTCATTGATGACATTCATATCAAGTCGGAGCTGGGACGTTATCGAATGCGGGGATTTTCGCTGTTCAAGAAAATTCCGACATTTGACGATTTGACGTTTCTCCCAGGCACTCTCACGAGATTTGTCATTGAAGGATACCGAGAACGCTGTGTGACAAAAACAGTGCTTGGACCACGAGCCAAGAATCCATTGGTGCTTGACATACCGATCTATATCACCGGCATGAGTTTCGGAGCATTATCCTATGAGGCAAAAACCGCACTCGCTCGAGGCGCCACTATGGCAGGGACCGCAACGTGTTCCGGTGAAGGCGGCATGATTCCAGACGAGAGACGTTATTCGACAAAGTGGTTCTATCAGTGCATCCAGTCTCGATATGGATTTAACCCTCATCATTTGCGATTGGCGGATGCTTGTGAATTCTTCATCGGCCAGGGTTGCAAGGTCGGTTTAGGCGGACACTTAATGGGTCAGAAAGTCACCGATCAAGTTGCGGAAATGAGATCTCTTCCTGCAGGGATAGATCAAAGATCTCCTGCTCGACATCCTGACTGGTTGGGCCCTGATGATTTAGCGCTTAAAATTGAAGAGATTAGGGAAGCCACCGACTGGCAGATTCCAATTCAGCTCAAGTTGGGCGCAGCCAGAGTGTACGACGATGTTCGAATGGCAGCAAAAACCGGTCCCGACATGATTTACATCGATGGCATGGAAGGGTCCACCGGAGCAGGACCGCATTTGGCAACCGAAGAAACCGGAGTGCCCGGCATCGCAGCCATTCGACAGGCCAGAAAAGCTCTTGATGACGTTGATAAGACGGGAGAAATATCTCTCATTTATGCAGGCGGTGTTCGTAATGGTGGAGACTTGGCAAAAGCGTTGGCGCTTGGCGCCGATGCGGTCGCGATCGGTCACGCGTCACTTATGGCGCTGAACTGCAACAAAGCGATACCAGAAGCGGACTACGAGAAGGAAGTTGGTGTTGAAGCAGGCTATTGCTATCACTGTCATACCGGGCGATGCCCGGTCGGCGTTGCCACACAGGACCCGAAACTGAGAGAACGCTTAAACCCTGATGATGCGGCAGAACGCGTCTATAACTTTTTGCACACACTTGCAATTGAATGTCAGATGATGGCCCGCGCCTGCGGTAAAACCAATGTGCATTCGCTGGAACCAGAAGATTTGGCAGCATTGACTATGGAGGCATCTGCAATGGCGATGGTGCCGTTAGCGGGAACTCAGCACACCGTCGGCAGACCCGACATGACTCGATACTAAGAGAATGGATATGGAAAAAGTCACAAACATCAGTCAGCAGGCGAAGAATACTTCGACAGCTGAACGCATCAAGGAGATTGGCCAGCACATTGGCTATCGATATGATGTCAACCTTGTACCCGATAACACTCGAATCACCCCATTCCTCAAAAAGTACATGGAATTTATGGGATGGCGGGATCTGAACTGGCTGGAAGATGTTCATTTGGGTTATGAAGAAAATCGGCCTGCCGTATTTGATCGCAATATCAACGGCTGGGTACAGGTGCCCGAAGACATGGAACTGCCTGACAGTCAACAGGACCGAGATATGATCGCTCGAGAACTTTTGGTCAAGTTCCAGTGTTCAGAATCGCATCCGCTGATTGAACTTGATCATGAGTACGGCAAAGTAAAGCCAGATTCTTAGTTTTTACATTACTGAATCAAAAGATGCTGCCACGATCAAATTTCGTTGATCGTGGCAGTTTTTTTTGGTCGCGGATTTTCAGCGGGACGGCTGATTCCCGGCCAGCAAATCAGCTAGGCGCCTAGGTATGATTCCATGCTATCGTCCAGAGCTTCCAGCCAAACTGTATGGTGAACAGGCTGCTTGGTGTTCGTCATGAGTGAACGATACCCATTGTTTCGATATCCCATGATGTCGTCATGTTTATGGTGTTCCCACTCCATGAAAGTATTGTTGATGCCCTGAACATCAAACTTCGGGTAATCGCTTTGATCCAGCAGAGTTTGGACGTAGTCCCCCTGAAACCAAATTTCATCTTCATAATTTTCAAGGGTTGCTTCTCGGTCCAGCCAAGCCTGACTGTCTTTTTGCATTTCCTCATAGGACGGCAGTTGGATGCGTCCCATAATGACATCTCGCACATACCAGGCCTGAACATCAAACATATTGAAGGTGTAGTACTGATCCTGCATGCCTAGATACATAACCTTCGGATTTTTCTGCCAGATGACGCCTTGATACAAATCAGGCGTCCACATGCGGTTTGTCGTTTTTAACCTTAAATCTTCATCCATAAATGGAAAATGATGAAGATAACCGGTACAGAGAATAATCGCATCAATATTTTTCGAACTGCCATCTTTAAAATAGGCTTGCTTTCTATCAACATGGGTTAACAAGGGTACTTCTTCAAAGGATTCTGGCCAATGAAATCCAGTAGGTGCCGTTCTGTGACTGATCGTAAGTGATTTGGCGCCATACTTATGGCATTGAGAAGCGATGTCTTCTGCTGAGTAGCTCGTACCGATGATAAGGACATCCATGCCGGCGAATTCCCGAGCATCTCGATAGTCATGAGCATGCAGAAGACGACCGTTATACGTGTCAAATCCGTCGAAGTGTGGAACGTTTGGCACTGAAAAATGGCCCGTTGCAACGACAACGTAATCAAACTCTTCAGTAACCAGTGAAGCGTTGGACAAATCTCTCATCGTGACAGAAAAGTTGTCCTTGCTTTCGTTGTAGGCAACCCAGTGTGCCGAATGCAGGAACTTACAGAATTTACGAGCTCCTGAAGCTTCAACGCGGCCTTTGATATAGTCGGTTAAAACCGCACGAGGCGGATAGGAGGGAATGGGTCTCCCGAAATGCTGTTCAAATGTGTAATCTGCAAATTCCAGGCACTCCTTAGGCCCATTCGACCATAGGTATCTATACATGCTGCCGTGTACGCGTTCTCCATATTCATCTGTACCAGTGCGCCAGGTGTAATTCCACAATCCTCCCCAGTCGCTCTGCTTTTCAAAGCACGCTACGTCTGGAATCTCGGCTCCTTTTTTTTCTGCTGATGCAAAGGCCTGCAACTGTGCTGTGCCACAGGGCCCAGCCCCGATAATCGCTACTCGTGTCATGTGACTGCTCCGTTCTGTATCTGGTTGATCCTGTAATCTGCCTGAATAATTTCTGATAAAAAAGAATGTAATATCCTTTTCAGTCAGTTAAAAAATTTAATGATCAATTATCATCTGATGTTCAATTATTACGATGGTTTGAAGTTCGTTAATTCTGTATTGTCAATGGAGAGTGCTGCGCGGTCCCACTTTCGAAGTGATTTTACCTTAATTTTCAACCACATTGATATATTTCCTGCTACAGACTGATGTCGTAACGGTGCGAAGCAGGGCATTGGTGGACTTCAATCCAAACATCTACGATTTAGGCTTTCCAATTTACCCCGAGAGTATTCAATGGATGGAAAGTTTCTCTCCCTTGAGACATCAGCTCGAATCGCGACTGCATGAAGTATGCTGCTGACCTACGTGACGGATGCAGAACGGCTGTCGAAACTATTCTGGAGGGAAGGCAAGAACTTTACGTTGTACGGCAGTTTGACTGCAACCGCAGGCATGTGCTCTGAATGCAGCTTTCATCAATGGCGTGGACGAACAGCTAATTATGCCAAGGTGGTTTCACTGTATAACAGCAACTTCGGACTTGGAGAATTGTACATGTGCAACGTTACCGTTCATGAATTCCATGCGCGTGGAGCGGAGCTGTACCCGCGCATAAGATGCGGATCATTCAATCAATACGAATTTTCGGCGATGGCGAGGAACCACAGACGGCCCAAACATTATTTTTTAGGGCATGCAGTGTCTGTCAAAAGGTCAGCATTCTTTGCCCTAGAATATACTTTGCCCCTCGGTTTATGAATTAACTTATTGTTTTTGAAGTCTTTAATTAGATTCAAATCTTCTGTATACAATAGGCGCGTGCCTGTGTGTTGAACTAGCGCAAGAATATGTGGGTCATCGGGTTTGACCAAGGCACAATTTTTGAAAGCCTGTTCTTCAGCAATGAATTCTTTATGTGAAACAAGATCGGCTTCACCTTTTTGCCAATGCCTTTTCAGTTTTTCTCTGTTTCCTCTTCCGATTTCTTTGGCGAACTTTCCGCTAGTTGAATAAATTAGTTTCCCTTTCCTTTTCAACCACTGTCGGATCGGTTCTGATTCTTGATGTCTTGGGTTTAGAAAATCACCAAGTTTATTTGCGTCAATAATTATGCACATGGATCAAAGTTTCAATCTGTAAAACCTAGCACCCTGTCGGTTTCCTTCATAAAAAATTCGCGATAACTATCGGGTGCCCCCTCAAGATTGCCGCACTTATCAAGTGACAAACTATGGATATTCACTCCATTTTCAGTCGGTTCAAAATAGAGTATGGACACATCTTCAGCCTGCAAGTTTCCTGTTCGAACTTCGATGCGAAAACGATCGATGATGTAGTCGCTATGAGTTTCAATCAGAAATCGATTACCACATTTATAGTAGGAATCCGCAAAGAAACTCGCGAGTTCAGCCTGAGCGCGTGGATGCAGATGAACTTCAGGTTGCTGCATCAGAAAAGTACGGTACGATTCATGGTTCATGCTCAAATTTTTCTCCGATGCCATTACGTCAACCAAAATTGGCAGACTTTGGCTGATTCCGTATCCCACATCCATAATGTTCGCGGGAGACCCAGTACGAACCTCAACTTGCAATTGAAATGGATCGCTCATTTGTTTACCATGTCGCTTAACCGTAATGTCCGAAAACATTCCAGATTCACGACCAAACTTTACCAAACTATCGTGAAGTGAGGTCCAACCATTTTTGTCTGTAAGATCTAGCCGCATCATCAGCATTGGAATGTGTTCACCCTCGGGAGATTGAATTTCGCGGATAGGGTCGTATGTTCGCTTTGGTTTCGAGCGAAGCGGTGCCACAGGAATTGGTTTATTTAAGGCGGGGTACAAAAGAAAGAAGTTTCCCTTGTTTTCACGATTTGCTCTACTACTTGGAATTGTGAGAGTGTCTAGCACTCGATTCAAGTAGTTAACTAGTGGGAACAAATTTCTGTTTAACGCAGCCGTTCTATCTGAAATTTCTGCTCTATCTGAAAGTTCTGCATCGTCCAGCATATCTAGTAAAAAAACTGTGTGGTTGAAAGAAATTCCAATGTTCACTTCCATCTCTGGAATCACAACAATGGTATTGTTCTCGCCTCCACGTTTAAATTCGAGAAACAAATCATCATCAAATTCATAACGAAATGAAGATATGACAGGTTGAGACCCCTGTTCCGAAAATGTTGTAACTAAATGAAATGGATGGAGGAACTGCGATCCATTTTGTGAAATTTCCAAACCAAGTTTAAATTGTTTGATTTTTGCTTCTGACTCACGCTTAGAGCTGACTATATCTCGAAAAGACCCCATCGAAAAGGGCGCTCTGTTAAAATCAAGTTGCTGGTCGAAACTCCATCGTTCGGAGAAGAGCCGATGCAAGACGCTAAAACAACTTAAGAAAGTAGTTTTTCCCGTACCGTTTTCACCTACTAGCAGAGTAATGGGTTTAACGCGACCACGCTGTTCGCCATGGAAACAGCGCACATCTTGCAAAATCAATTCAGTTGATTTGTCGTTCATATCGAAATTCTATTTAGGCTCCTCCAAACTCACAATCATTCTAAGTACCAAAGGAGTACCAGATAGGTATTATATTTTTTTGGCTATTTTCGATTTCATCCAAATTTGACACAAAATATAAGCGCAAGTTTTTTTTCATCTCCTTGAACTCAATCTTCAATTGCACTCTGGTTCAAGAATGCCTGAGGCATTCGGCAGTATAGAAATTCGTCCATCAATTCAGTTGCAATATGGTCTGCTTTCTTCTATATACGGTCGCCGCGCGCCTGAAAACGGAATTGACTTGGAGCGTCCTCGCAGAAGTGTGAGATCAAACCTGAATCAAGCTGATATTAGGCCTTTTTTGTTAGTATTTGAATTCAAATACCTTGTAATCGACAAGATTCTCTCAATTCAGCATCAGATTCAATTCGAAGTCTGTGAAATCTGATTGAGAATGTCGTATTATTTGATGAAACAATTAGATAAGTTCTAATAATTGAATGAAAGGTAAAAGGAAATGGAACACAAACTATTACATCCTTCAAGAAGAAAGTTCTTGAAACAGGTTGCCGCTGGGGCAACAACAGCGACTGCAGCTAGTATTATCCCCAGCCGTGCTTTTTCTGCCAACAAGTCTCTGACTGTTGGTATGAATATTCCCATGACAGGCGATTTGGCACCCTGGGGCTTGCCAGGATTCTACGGTTGCGAGATTATTGCAAATAATGTAAATGCAGCCGGTGGCGTGGAAATCGGAGGCGAAACCTACGATATTCAAATCGCTACTTATGATCATGGCTATGAAACCGACAAAGCCGTACAGGGAATGAAAAAACTGGTATTGGAAGATGATGCCAAAATGGTCATGATGCTGGGAGGTGCGACAGTCGGTGCAATTCTGCCTTGGGCAACGCGAAAGAAAGTTCTTACGACGACCTTGCTGCCGAGTGACATTACGCCTGACTCACAGTATCTCGTTGCGACCTGTGAATCCCATCCGCTCTACAACGTTACGGGAGTGGAGTGGCTTGCGCGAAATTTTCCGGACGCCAAGACGGCCGTAATCGTAACCAATAATGATGCCGAGTATGGGCTGCAGTCTACGGCAACCTACAAAGCAGCGTTTGAAGTCGCGGGAATTGAGGTTGTGGACACAAATCTGCACGGATTTGATGTGACGGATTTCGCACCGATCGTAAGTTCCGTACTCGCTAAAAACCCAGACATTTTCTGTATGGCGACCAGCTTTTACGTAACTCCAATTATGGAGCAGCTGTACCATCAAGGATTTGAAGGCAAGATTATTTCGTGCACGCTCGACTACTATCACGAAATCATCGCTAAAACCAGTGTTGACTTCGTAAACGGCACGATTTTCCAATTCCCGGATTTTGACGATCCAGCATTGGCCGAAGAAGGTGTCAGCTTCCCGGATGCGGCGGGATTTGACGCAGCGTTCCGTAAAGACCATCCGAATGACTGGTCTGCGGTGGCGTGGGAATATCCTGTCATCCTGCTGAACTGGATCGAAAATGCCAAAGCCGCTGGCAGTGTCGAGTCAGAAGACGTTGCTGCATATATGACTGGCAACAAACAGGAATTCGTTTTTGGCGGCGGCGACTGGTGGGGCAGTCAGCTGTGGGGTCTTGACAATGTCCTGATCGGCCGCTGGCCGGTTGTTGTCGTAGAAGACGGCAAAGCGCGCATCCAAGAATACGGCAGTCTTTCTGCTTGGCTTGATGCAAACAATGACGTCTTGATCGAGCACATGAAAGAATTGGGTCTGCGTACCGTATAATTTGACCTAAATAACGCGAAAGGGGAGAGGACTTGCCTTCTTTCCCCTTTTTTGTATTGTTGCAAATCGAATTGATTTGAGGTTTATTCATTGGACCTGCTTATTCAAACCATCGTAAACGGATTCATTCAAAGTGGATTTTATGCGTTGGCAGCAATCGGATTTGTGCTTGTTTTCGGTGTCATGCGCGTTGTTAATTTTGCGCACGGAGAGCTTGTCATGATCGGAGCTTACACCGTGTGGCTTATGCATGCGCAAAATGAAGTTCCGTATTTGGTCACCGTCGTTCTGGCCATCCTGATTGTAGCGGGGATTGGTTTACTGATGGAACGTTTTCTGTTTCGTCCAATGGTGGATAATCCTCTAGGCGGGTTGATTTGTTCAATTGGAGTACTGTTCGTTCTTCAGGTCATTGCAACCTATGTCGGTGGGGAAGGGCCTTCCAAGCAGGTTCCGCCGCCTTATGAAGGGACTCTGATCATCATGGATGTGATACGTATTCCATATCAGAGACTATTCAGCATCGCTGTATCTATTTCCGCACTCGCAATTCTCTGGTATTTTCTAACCCGAACAAAGCTTGGGTGGGCGTTGCGAGCGGTGTCTTTGGACCGGGAAGCCGCTACTCTGCAGGGCATCAGCGCCATAAAAATTTCAGCCGTAGCCATTGGTGTAGGCGCTGCATTGGCAGGTCTCGCAGGCGCTTTAATCGCACCGCTTACGAATATTAATCCACACATGGGACACAACGTAATCATCACAGCATTTATTGTCACAATCGTCGGTGGGATTGGCAGTCTTCCAGGTGCGGTGATCGCTTCCGTTCTCTATGCGCTTTTTCATACATTCATCACAACGTACTTCAGTGGAACCATCGCCACCATTTCAGGCTTGCTGATCATGGTGTTGGTATTGATCATTCGTCCTACTGGAATCATGGGGCACAAATTCAGTGAATAAGTTCTCGTCTCCCACGTTGCAGAAGTTCGTCGCTTTAGCAGGACTGTTTGCTTTTCTAATTGTTCTTCCTCATTTTCTAAAGTATCACCATCAGGATTTTCTGATATTCCTAACGATCAACATTCTGGTTGTCGTCAGTTATCGACTCGTTACATTGACGGGCGAATGGTCACTCATTCACGCGGTGATGATGGGAGTGGGAGCCTATACAAGTGCGCTTCTGAGCAAGAGTTTCGGAATCTCTTTTTGGATCACTCTGCCTCTCGCTGGCGTTGCGGCCGGATTTGCCGCTGCCTTGCTGAGTTATCCTCTCTTTCGCTTAACCCAATTCTATTTTTTGATTGGTTCGTTCGCGGCAGGTGAAGCAATCCGTTTGTGCTGGATTCAGTTCATTCAACCCTTTGGTGGAACCGGGGGGATCAGTGCAATTCCATCACCGGAACTGTTGGACATTGATTTTTTGGAGCCCATTCCTTATTTCTACTTGGTTTTGATCATTGTCAGCGTATGCGTATTTCTGCTCTACCGAATTGAAAAATCTCGAATCGGACTGACACTGCACGCAGTCCATTGGAAAGCTGTTCTTGCAGAATCGGTCGGCATCGACACTTGGAATTACCGATCACTTGCGTTTATTACCGGTTCACTGTTCGTTGGACTGGCAGGTGCATTAAAAGTGCACTACATCGGTACCGTCGCTCCGAAGCAGTTTGGAATCGGCTTCATGGTCTTTATCTTGATTTGGGTCATTGTAGGCGGATACAGAACGTTTTATGGAGTAATACTTGGCGCAATCATTCTGTCAGTATTGGATGAAGTCTTTCGTGGTGTTAATCAGCTGCGACCTGCAATTTATGGTGCGACCTTAATTTTGTTCATTCTCTATCTTCCGGGCGGACTCGAAAGCGTACTGCGGAAAATCAAGTTTTTCAATCAGGCTAAGAGTCAGAGATTTACCTGATGGCGATACTTGACGTAAATCATCTGACCAAAAGATTTGGTGGACTGGTGGCGGTGAATGACGTGAGTTTTCGCGTCAAAGAAGGCGATATTCATGGACTGATCGGACCCAACGGCGCAGGCAAGAGCACGACATTCAAGATGATTGCGGGATTTCTTTCGTTTACAGACGGAGATGTTTTGTTTAACGGTGTCAGCATAAGGGGCAAAAAGCCTTCGCGGATCGCACGTTCAGGTGTAGTGCGCACTTTTCAGGAGACGACATTGTTTCAGGAACTGAGCGTGTTCGACAATGTTCTCATCGGCAATCATAATCAGGCTAAAACCAATGTATTTTCTGCTTTGATGGGTTTTGATGAAAGCAAGCAGCAGAACGCGCGGGAGACTGCTCGTGAAGTTCTTGAGTTCATGTCGCTTTGGGAGCGACGCGATCAGCAGGCATCGGAATTGCCGCTGGGATTTCAGCGAGTTCTGGCCGTGGCCGTTGCATTGGCTTCAAAACCCAAGTTGCTGCTGCTGGACGAGCCGTTTGCCGGAATGAATCCAGAAGAAACCCGTCATATGATGGAGTTGACGCAGAAGGTGCGAGAATCCGGGATCACAGTCGTTCTCGTTGAGCACAACATGAAAGCTGTGATGGGCCTTTGTGACCGACTGACGGTGCTGAACTTTGGTACGGTTCTGGATGATGGAACCCCCGAACGCGTTCGCAATAATCCAGATGTGATTCAAGCTTACTTGGGTGGAAATTAGTTTTGAAAATTGGCGCTAGCTGAGCGAAGAGAGTTTATATGAAACTGGCCGTAACCGATTTGCAGGTGAACTATCACAACGTCGCGGCGTTAAAAGGCATCAGCTTCACTGTCGACGAAGGTGCCTTCATTACTTTGATTGGTTCAAATGGAGCTGGCAAAAGCACGACGCTTCGCGCAATTTCAGGTCTTGTTCGCCCAAGCGCCGGGCAGATTTCACTCGATGATCAGCCTCTCAATGATATTCCTGCCGACAAAATGCTGAAGCTTGGAATCGCACATGTGCCAGAAGGGCGACGCGTTTTCAAAGATCTGTCGGTAAGAGAAAACCTGCTGCTGGGGGCTTTCATTTACAAGGACCGAAATCGAATCAAATATGACCTGCAGGAGATATACAGGCACTTTCCGGTTTTGCGAGCGCGCCAGAACCAGCTGGCGCGAACCTTGAGCGGCGGTGAGCAGCAGATGCTGTCGATTGGCCGCGCACTGATGTCGCGGCCGAGAATACTGCTGCTGGACGAGCCCTCTCTAGGACTCGCCCCTCTGGTTGTTCAAGAAATTGGTGAAATCATGCAGGAAATCAACAACCAAGGCGTAACCGTAATCCTGGTTGAACAAAACGCAGATTTGGCGCTCAAGCTGGTTGAGTATGGCTATGTTCTGGAAAACGGAAGAATCACCATGGAAGACACAGCCGATGTCCTGGCCGACAACGAACACGTCAAAAAAGCCTACCTCGGAATCTAAGCTGATTGGTCGTAAATACCTCGAACGCGCAGTTTTGTAGGATCAAAATGAGGATGTCGAACCACGACTGCTGGAATTCTCTTCTGATGGCAGTCCAACTTGCCAACTTCAACTTCGGTGCCAATATCCACATATTCGATATTCATCCGACAAAGTGCGATTGTCTTGCCTAATATTGGGGAAACCACAGAGCTTGTAATTTCGCCGACTTTGTACCTTCCATCATAGACTCCGTCGCCGTGAAACGCCGGCTCGCGACCGATTAATTCCAGTCCGACAAGTTTTCTCTGTGGATTGGCTTTACGGTTTTCCAACGCCCGGCGCCCAATAAAGTCATCCTGTTTTGATTTTAGAGGCACTGTAAACGGGATGCCTGCTTCATAAGGATCGGTCTGCTCACAGAACTCATGTCCTGCAAATATCAAACCCGCCTCAATTCGCAGCATATCCAACGCTTCGAGTCCCATCGGAACGACTGCATTGCCATCATCGCAGCTTTGTATGATCCGCCACACCTGCGCTGCATCTTGTGGATGACAGAAGATTTCAAAACCAAGTTCGCCGGTATAGCCAGTGCGTGAAACAATAATGGGTATGCCTGATGAGTCCAGCATTCGAGCAATCGAAAATCGGAACCAATTCAGTTCTTCAACGGATGCCTGATCCGGTCTGGTCCAGATCAGATCTTTAAGAACATCGCGGCTGTTGGGTCCCTGAATCTGCAAGTTTGAAAGCTGGCTCGTCGAATTCTTGACCCAAGCTCTCAAGCCAAGCTTTTCGGCTTGCTCTCTCAGCCAAATTCCAGAACCGTCGCACCCGCCAACCCAGCGAAAATTGTTCTGTGCAAGTCTAAATACTGTTCCATCATCAATCATCCCACCCGACTGATTGCACATTGCCGTGTATACGACCTGTCCGGAGGCGAGTTTCTTGATATCGCGCGTAACGCAGGTCTGTAGCAACAGTTCTGCATCCGGTCCAAGAACTTCATACTTTCTCAACGGAGAAAGATCAATCATTACGGCACTCTGTCGACATGCCCAATATTCATGGATGGCACCCTGATTTGTAAAACAGTTTGGTAGCCAATATCCAGCATACTCAACAAAATTGCGAGTGAGTTTTGAAGTTTCTGAATGGAAGCCAGTTTCTTGTGTCATGATTGGTTCTGAATCCGTTGTTTTTCGAACTGCTATGGAGCGATTGAACAGTTCATTTTTTCCGTAAACGCGCAAGTGAATGTCTGTTGGGTTCCACGAATTGGTGGAAGCAATATCGTCGGGGCATGATGAGGTAACACAAACCATATTTCTCGTCGCTCGCATCAAGATATAGTCACCCGGACGCGACCAGGGCTCATCCAAATAAATTTGATTGCAGTCGTCCAGGAAAGTGTTAAAAAACAGATTGATCGCCATCCAGCCTTTCCGTTGAGCAATCGGATATTCCCTCAGCGCGAAATTGAAATTGTCGGAACAGTTCGCGTGGCCTGGATAGCCTTGGTCCTCGTAGTATTTTCCTGTGCATGCGAGGCCGAAACTGTCGTGACGTCCGCAGGTGTCCTGTATCACTTCTACCACCGGTTCCAAGTCAACGTCAAAGAATTTCGAGTACAGTCCGGGACTTGGATAGGACGCCCCCAAGACTGAACGCGTTGCCGTAGCATCAAGACAGCGTTCCAGTCCGCGGTCTAATGCTGCAAGATCGAAACATTGAAAATCGGAACATTGACGACCATCGACATCAATAATCTGAATATAGTCACCGGCTTCAACTTCATAGCTTCGAGCTGTGGCAGCTTTCACTGTGAACTCCTGGATTGGGTCTGCCATAGGATCCGGAATAGGATGCGAAACATTTTGATTCGGATGTGCCCGAATTACCCACACAATCAAGTCAGTAGGTGGATTATGTCTGTCAACTCTCATCATTTCGCCGGGCGCGCCGAACATTGCAATGCATTCTGATTCACAAAAGAAGGATTCTCGAGATCCAGGCTCTGTTTGACCTCCTAAAAACACAGCTGCAGGTGCGCTGGCCAAATCCACACTGAATAACTTCAGCCTGCTTTTGATTCTGTCGGCACCCGAGCTGTTCCGTTCCAACATTGCCGCAAGCTGTAAGCCATTGGTCATAACTTTTGGCGAAAACTGACCGGTGCAGGAGCTGCCATTGGCATCGAAAGCAACAACATGGGCACACTGGAGTCCTTCTGGATCGACAATTTCAATTCGGTCTCCTCGAAGCAGTGGAATTACAACCATTGAATTGCCAAAAACAACGTAACGTTCCCGCCCGATTCCGAAATTTGGCAGTCCTGGTTCGAGGGGCTGTTTGGATAACTTAGGTGAAAAATTCAGGTTTAACATGGAACAATACCAGCTGCAGGAAATTACAAAAATACAAAGGCAACAAATTGCTGTTAACACTTGATTCTATGATACTACTATTGCGATGTTCCAATCCATTTGGCGTCAGGTCACCTGTTCTGAGACCGATTCGAACATCCGAACTTGCCATCAAGGAGAATTCTTGTCCAAAAAATAAGCTGGTTGACGAAGACGGTCGCAGGGTGCGGTCTCGCACGAGCGGAGCAGATTAGGTTCAAGGGTCATTGCTCTGTTCTGTTTTCGCCGTGTCGCCAATTAAAGGAAGAGTCACCGGAATTCAGAATAGGTCTTGTAAAGCCACAGCAATGACGCGCTCGCGAGCAGCGAAGAAAGAGCAGTCAGAAAAAATGGGATTGTATACCCACTCGTCGAAATTACGATGAGCCCGAATATGGGAGGCAGGACTGCGACCCCGCCATAAATCAAAAATTGAACTCCACCTGTCCAGTTGTGAGATTCCCCTTCTGGAGACTGATCAGCAACTTCCGCAAGAAATACTCCGTTCCAGCCATGCGTGCTGCTGCCAAGAATAAAGGAGAACAGATACAGCAGAAGCACATTCCAGCTGACCGAAATCATGAACATCATGCTCAGGGAAACGGCCGATACAACACCAATTGCGGTCAAAGTGTATTTCGGAGTTAGCCACTTGTCGGACAGGCTTCCCCAGGCAATACGACCGAGAATCCCACCAATATTCACGAAAAGAAAGAATACCCCGGCCTCAATCAGCGTGAAGCCTTTCTCCACCAGAAATACGACAAAAAAACTGCTGACGCTGATCTGCACTCCCGCGAACGTAAATCCAACCATGGCAAACCCGCGCAGCAAGGGAATTTTCAGAATCTGCATCACAGGACGAATGACGGCGGAGAAAGACCAGCTGAGAGCAGTGTAGTTTCGTTCTATGTCGAAGCGCCGTCTCAAGGGGTACAAAATAACGAGAGACAGCACCCCGAGCAGAGCAATGCTCAGAATCCCCAATTCCCAGTTCCACGAGGTCGCTACGATGGGAACCGCCAAAGCTGCGCATGCACCTCCAACTGTAACTCCCGACTGCTTGATCGAAAACATGAATGCTCGGTTTTGGGAATTGGTAACCTTAAGCAGAACCGGCGCATTGGCGGGATTGATCGGGCCGTACGCGATCCCAAGCAAAACAGCACAGATCACGGTAGCAAGGGGAGTTCCGAGCGTAAATATGACCAGTCCGAAAATGGTGATCAGAGCTGACACCTGAAGCACTCGAATGGGGCCGAATCGAACGATGAATCCAGTACAGAAACTCCCTGAAAACATGGAAACAAAATAAACAAATCCTGTAAATATCCCAACATAGGTTGCCTGCACGCCAATGTCCGGTGCGGCGTCGGGAGCGCTGACGGCGACCGCCAAAATCGCCGAGCTTCCAACAGCCATGGTCAGCATCATGGCTAGAGTAACGCCCATTGCTGAATGGAGAATTTTCATGCCGACGTTTTGGAGTTTCCGGTGAGAACGGTTCAGTGGTTGAGCAGTGCGATTTCTGGGAACTGGCTAGTCGATCAACATCCTAGCTGTACTGCAAGATCAATAAAATCGCTCGCGACAAAGTCATACTGTGCAGCAGGTTCCAAGTCTGATTTCTGATTTGGTCCATATTCGGTCGGGCGAGCAACGAAGGCGGTTCGAAATCCACAGCCCGCGGCAGCGATCAGGTCTGAATTGTGTGCCGCCGTCAGCATGCACTGCTCAGGGTCGACATCAATCAATGCGGCTGATTTTATATATGACTCCGGCTGAGGTTTATAGTGTTTGACCACTTCGGCGCCCAAAATCATATCCCATGGAATGCCGGCTCGTTTTGCCATGTTCAAAAGCAGGGATACGTTTCCGTTTGATAGTGTCGTAATCGTAAAGCCTGACTTCAATCGAGCTAAGCCTTCGACCGCATCCGGCCAAGGTTCGAGTCGGTGCCATGCACGATTCAGATGAAGCCTGGTGTCGTCACTCAATCCTACAATTTCATATTCATCAAGCAGCTCGATTAAATTTTCATAATGCAGGTCATCCAGTTTCGTCCAGTTTCGTCCACCACTGCGAATCCGTTCCATCGCGGGCTGATATTTTGCACGCCACCGGTCCGCAAAATTTTCACCGTTTACGGCAGACAGTTCAGGCACCCGTCTTACTTCCTTGGCGATGCTCGAACGCCAGTCTACGACAGTGCCGAAAACATCAAACATTATGACTTGAATTGAATTTTTCATTGTTTTTCGTTCCTTTGATTTTGATTGGAATCTGAGTTTAACGGTTGGGATTTTAGTTTAAAACAACTGCCGACTTCTTCTATGGAACATGCTTGACATTACCCTATAATTTGAACAGCAGGGGCGATTAGCTCAGCGGGAGAGCGCTGCCTTCACACGGCAGAGGCCACTGGTTCAATCCCAGTATCGCCCACCAAGCTTCCCCTCTTTCTCGACTATTGGCGCGTCGCTAGGCGAACGTTAAAGTAATTTCCCGCGAGAATTGCCAATCCTCCGATAATTGTTGCAGCGTCAATTGGCTCGGCATATAGCAGCGCTCCAACCACTGCAATCATTGGCAGTCTCAGGTATTCCATTGGGACCACCGTGATGATGTCAGCGATCATAAATGCATTCGCCATGCAGTAGTGAGCAAACATGACGCCAGCCGTGATGAAAACGATCAGCGCCAGATTGACCAGACTGGGAATCTGCAGTGGACCGGTAGTCAGAAGCAGGGTGGCTGATATGGGCAGCTGCAGCAAAGCCATATAAAACAGAATGTTCAATGGTGTTTCGGTACGAATCAAGCGTCGCGTTGCCAGCATTGCGCTTGCAAATCCCAAGGCTCCCACCAACATCGCAATCGCGCCCGCCTCAACCTGGAGTTCGAATGGACGCAGAATGATCAGGATTCCGATGAAACCGACAATAATAAAAATCCCGCGCTGCAGAGTCAGTTTTTCTTTCAGAAATATCGGCGCTAAAAGAGCGATCCAAATCGGCACCGTAAATTCCAAAGCGAACACATGTGCGAGTGGGATGCTGGCGATCGAAAAGAACCATCCGAACTGACCTACAAAATGAGTGCAGTTTCGCAATACGTGGAGCTTAATGCGGGATGTCTGGATCTGTGCAAAACCCTGTTTCGAAAAAGCGATTAAAATTAGAGTCAGCGTGATTGCACTGATGGAACGAATAAACAGGACCGACGGAGTGTCAATATCCATCGAAACTTCTCTCGTAGCAATTGCAACAGCAGTATAGCTAATGAGAGTTCCAGTCATCCATACAAATGCTTTGCTCACGTTTCAAGTGTTGCGGTAAAAAAATAGGTGATCAATTGGGTTTTGACGGTGGAGCTCGCACTCTGCCGACGAGCCGTCAGTCGGAGTTCAGTGAATTACTGCAGCTGAAAATAATCTGCGGAATTTCAAATTTCCCGTGGTACGCGATTTTGGGGCAGTCCTATACATCAATTCCGATTCATTCGCCGGAGATTCCATCCGAGTAAACTGAACCTTGACATGCATCCGCGCAGATGGGAAAAGACGAGGGCAATTGAACCAATGTCAATATCATGGCAAGCCTCAGAAATTTGTTATTTTACTCTCCCTCACACACATTTGACTGTTGTTCGACGTTTATGCTGCTGAGAAGTTCGAGCAGATGACCCGCGCATCATTTCCCCAGCTCGACAGCGACCAATAACATCTCGTTTGACAGATTCTGAATTTAACTATCCAAATCGGAATTTAGAAAAATTTTCAGCCAACACGTTCGAGAATTTAGCCGATTATCCGAATGTTCAATACGCTGTCCGGCGAGAACAGTCCACGGAGATTCTCATTTTGCGGTGGTTGAACCGGTCCATTGACTTCGGGACATGAAGTTCCTTTGACAATACGCATGAAAGCCTTCCGCGGTGTCGGAATCGATTGGATGAGAGCGGGGTGCCGCACAAGGTGGTGGATTTACGACAGTCGGCGGTGGCGGATGGACCAAAGCGCTTCGTCGGTCAGCTGCCGCTGCGGTCGATTGAGTTTCAAAGTCCACTGCCGCCCATGGTAGACGATCTGCGTGGCCAGCGCATACAGACGCCAGCGTATCGTGATCGCCCGTCTGCTTTCCCAGCCAGCCGGCAGCAATCGGTCGCAGCAGCGCCAACTCCTCCAGTCGTTGCAGCAGACGCAAACACGCCTGATACCGATTGTCCCCTTTTCGCCGTTCGCCACCCCAAATGCTCACAAATGGTCTGCGCCAACTCCTTCCGACTTAACTTGGGAAATTATTCCACCGTCCGTTGAATGTCTGCTAACTGACTGCGCGTATAACGATGCCCATAAAAGGTGGTGCTCTTTAACTGCTTGATCTTCTCGTCCATGGTGCTGCTTGGCGCGGTTGACAATCCTCACCCTTGTTGTCGATCATCTGAAAACGAAAGTTAACCGTTCATCGAAACTTTTTTTTACCGGACTGAATCGTCCATTCATTCAAACAGTTGCCCGCATCCATTCACCACAGCAAAATTTTTCGCAAAGGAAATGACATTGGATGCCAGCTACCGCCTGCGCGCACGCCACGGTCTGTTTCATCCAGAACTGAAAAAGACCTCGGCACCACCAGCAAAAAAAACACGCGGCACAACGCAAAAGTCCAATTGGGAGATTTCAATCTGTAATCCGGATTGATCATCCGACATCTCAAAAGTGGGGATTTTTTACTTCAGTGGCGACAGTACGCAAGGTGTTGGCAAGTTTTGACCCGTTGGTGCAGCTGTGGCAGCAGCTTCTGAGGATTCTGACGGACATGGCAGCTGGCGTTGACGCACGTTTTGACCAACCATAGTGAAGCGGAGCTGGAAACTGCAACAGTCCACCCACAGATCAGGAAAGCCCGGGTGAATTTCAAGCATTCCCTGACCGTACTGAGTCGGTATTTCGAAGCGCTGCTGCTGCAACAGACCCAGTTTCGGATCGATGTCATCAACGACATGCTCGACAGCATCCGTGACGGTCGTTATCGGCAATGACTGAACAGTTCGTTTGAAAGACATTCAAAACACCCGGTCGGCAAGTGGAACCGAGGTCGACCAATAAATAACAGCTGGTTCGGCTGCAGCCGGTGGGTGAGTTAAAAAGCAGGGCCGTTTTGCACTAGGATCAGTGTCTGCCGTTAAGTGAATGCCTGAATGACATTGAAGGCGCAACTCCTGACGAATGAACATCACTGAAGGGCCGAATAGGGCTGAATTTATTGTGAATTCGCTCTTTGTCGCATCCTGCCAAACCAGTAAAATTCACCTAGACTCTTTCAACGGGAAGAATTCAGTTCAATGTGAATATCCTATTCTTCGTTCTTTGTTATAACATTACCACCGATAATCTTGGTACACAATTATGAAGTTCATTTCTGCCGATCAGGTTCACTCAATTTGCTCATTCCCCGAATTGGTGAGTGAGTTGGAAAGTGCTCATCGAGAACCACCAACCGACTCGAAGGATCTGTTCCTAACCAACATTGAGCCCGAATACAGCCTAACCAACGTTCTTCTCGTACGTGCGGCCTGGAATCATGGTTCAGTTCTCGGACTAAAAGCAGCAACAACATTTCCGCAGAATACGTTGAATTCAAACCTGCCTTCAGTGCATGCGATCTACTCTCTTTTTGACGGCGTGAACGGAATGCCGATTGCTATTATTGACGGTACTTCTATGACTTACTATAAGACTGCGGCCGACTCTGCTTTAGGAAGCAAATATCTGGCTCAGCCAGGTATTACCCGAATGGCTATGGTTGGTGCTGGCGCAATGGCCCCTTACCTGATTCAGGCACACTGTGAAATTCTTGGATCGATTTCTCATGTTACCATATGGAATCGTACCCAATCCCGCGCGCAAGCCTTGGCGCAGTCACTGAAGCTGTCTGAGGTTCAGATCGAAGTCAGTAATGATCTTGAGTCCACCGTGCGCAACGCGCAAATCGTCAGTAGCGCAACAATGACGAAAGCTCCGATTATTGACGGCCAGTGGCTTGCACCTGGAACTCATCTTGACTTGATCGGGGCATTCACTCCAGAAATGCGCGAAGTGAATGATGAAGCAATTACAAGATCAAAGGTATTTGTCGATTCGAGAAAGTCAGTGATTGGTGAGATTGGTGAAATCACGATTCCTATCGAAACCGGAGTGATGCGAGAAGAAGATGTAATTGCAGACCTCTACCAATTATGCAGTGGCAGTGTCCGCGGCCGAACGTCAGAACTGGACATCACATTATTCAAGAATGGCGGCGGCGGGCATCTAGATTTAATGACCGCTCAATTTATTTTTCGTCAAACCTGATTTCGGCACTAAAAGGCATGACCCTCGCCGACAAGCTCGCACATAGTCTCGGTGCAAATGGCTGGATCACCGAAGGTACTGATCATTTTCACAAGGACTGGCTTGGTTACCACGCCCACCCTCCTTTAGGTGTCGCTAGACCGAAAACAACGGACCAGGTCGCTACAGTCGTTCAATTGGCTCGGCAAGCGAGGATTCCAATTACTCCACAAGGCGGCAATACAAGTTTGTGCGCTGGGGCCGTTCCTGCTAAATCTGGAGAAATTATTTTGTCGCTATCGCGCATGACTGCGATTGAAAGCATTGACACTGTCGGCGGTTCGGTGACTGTGCAAGCCGGAGTGGTTTTGGCCAATTTGCACGAAGCAGTGGAATCAAAAGGCTTGATATTTCCGATGCATTTAGGAGCCGAAGGAAGTGCACAGATCGGCGGACTGATTTCCACAAACGCCGGTGGAAATCACGTCTTGCGTTATGGAATGATGCAGGACCTGGTTTTCGGACTCGAAGTGGTTTTACCGAATGCTACCGTCTGGAATGGTCTGCGACACCTACAAAAAGACAACGCAGGGTACCAGTTACGAAAATTATTTTGCGGTGCCGAAGGAACGCTAGGAATCATCACTCGAGCGGCCTTGAAGCTATACCCGATGCCGAAGCAGCGCGCAACTGCACTTGTGTGTATCCGCGACTTTCAAACCTGCGTGGAATTAGGTGCCGCACTAAAGCGGGACTATCACGAATTTATTTCTTCACTTGAGTTTTTTTCGGACTTGGGACTTGAGTTTGTTCTGCGGAATATTCACGATACAAAGTTCCCGTGTCAAAGCCGAACTCCCGCGTACGTGTTGATTGAACTGTCGACATCCTCACCTCAGGTTCAATTGCATGAGATGTTGGAATCCTTCTTGTTTCAGATGTTCGAGAAAGACTGGATCGTGGATGGCACAGTCGCCGCAAACGAATCACAACGGATGGCATTCTGGCGTCTGCGTGATGAAATGCCGATGGGACAGGCCATGGAAGGTGCGCAGATCAAGCATGATATTTCGGTGCCAACTGCCCGCCTGGCAGATTTCATCGAACAAATGATTCCGTCACTCGAAAAGATCCTTGTGGGAGTTCGCATCAATGCATTTGGTCACTTGGGTGATGGAAACATTCACTTAAACCTAACGGTTCCGGCAGGACAGCAGGACTTTGCCGGCCAACAAATCAAACTGTCGGAAGAGATCTATCAACGCGCAGAACAAGAAGGAGGTAGTTTTGCAGCCGAACACGGACTTGGTAGAACTAAAATTCCTAACGCCAATAAGTTGCGCTCATCGGTCGAACGACAGTTGATGTCCAGTCTAAAGCTTGCGCTAGACCCTTTCAACCTTATGAATCCCGGGGTCATCGTTGATGACCGCGGACATCAAGATTTAATTTAGTTACTCTAGAAATACTTGATGTTCGCTCATCAAGACTTTCTCTATACTGAATTCTACTGACGAAATTTGCAAGTAAGCAGAAGACGAAATCTATTAGCATCTTTCCGCTTGCTTGTACGACAGAAGACACGATAGGAGAAATCATTATGTCTATTTTTAAAAAAGTAAAATTTCTTGTTGCCGCTGCTATTTTGTCTATCGCCGGCTTTGTGCAGCCTGCGGCCGCACAAGAATCTGAAAATCTTTGGCGAGCAGTACAGGATCGGGGTACGATCCGAGTTGGAGTGGCAGAAGCGCCTCCGCTACTCGTTCGAGACCCTGCAACAGGTACTTGGTCTGGATATTTCCTTGAAGTCATTGATGGATTTGCCAAGTCGATCGATGTGGAATTGGAAGTGGTAGAAACCACTTGGGGTAATATGGTTGCTGGGTTGCAGGCTGGAAAATGGGATATTGCAACAGCACTGAACCGCAAACCTCAACGTGCCCTTGCGGTTAACTATTCCATTCCGATCTGGAGCTACGAAATCGGGTTGCTGTATGACAAGCGAAATCCCAGAATCAATGAGGAGATGACCTCCTTAGCCGATTTCGACAAGGATGACCTCACGATTGCAGTCATGCAAGGTGCCGCTGGCGATCTATCCATTACACCGGTCGTTGACAACGCAAAAATTATTCGACTAGATGGTGCAAATGAAGGTCGTTTGGCCATCATCTCTAAGCGCGCCGACGTGTTTGCGACGGATAGTGACATTCACCGTATTACCATTCTGAAAAATCCAGACTGGGCAAATCAAGTTTTGCCGGAACCGGCAATTGCCAGACAGGGTATTGCATTCGCGGTGCGAAAATCGGTGCCCTTAGAGGATGTTCAAGTTCTTGATATTTATCTTGAAGAACAACTGGCAACCGGTAATGTGCAACGTCTCTATGAAGCCGCTGTCAAAAAAATGGTCGCTGGCAATTGAGAATTAGTTACATTGACACTGCCATCCAACCACCAATTGGGACGGCAGTCTGTGACAACAAAGAGAGCAATAAACATGCCATTTGCTGTAATTGACGGATTGATCAAACGATACGGTGATCTCACAATATTCGACGGCTTCAATCTCACAATGAACAGCACAGACCGATTGGTTCTGATTGGACCTTCGGGCTGTGGTAAGTCTACTTTGCTCCGTTGCATGATGGGACTGGAGAAGATCGCCGGAGGTACGATCACATTGGGGGATGATGTCTACATAAACATCAACGATCGAGGAAAAATGTCCTTGAATCGTAAAGTTCAAAAAGAAGTGGGTATGGTGTTTCAACACTATACGCTGTTTCCCCACCTAACAGTACTGGGTAATCTTTGCCTAGCTCCGGTGCGTTCACGGGGTGTGAAAAAATCGAAGGCACGGGAAAAAGCAATGAATTTACTTGAGCGATTCGGATTATCGGAGCGCGCTAATTTTTATCCCTCACAACTTTCCGGTGGACAGAAACAGCGAGTCGCCATCGCCCGTGCGCTAATGCTCGATCCAAAGTTAATGTTGTTTGACGAAGTAACATCAGCTTTGGATCCTGAACTGGTTAATGAGGTCGAGAATACTATGATGGAGCTTGCCGAGGCCGGCATGCCCATGATGATTGTTACCCATGACATGCACTTTGCCCGCAACATTGCTACATCGGTAGTATTCCAAGATCGTGGCATAGTCATTGAAGCGGCGCCACCAGACGAATTGTTCAACGATCCGAAGGAAGAGAGAACCAAGGATTTCTTGAGCAACGTCCTGCATTTCGAGGGGTAGGACGATGAATTACGATTTCGATTGGTTTTACGTCAAAAAGGGCCTTCCACAACTGATGGAAGGACTCTGGCTGACACTTGAACTCACGATGTGGGCGAATCTGATCGGTTTGGTGCTGGGTTTCCTTGTAGCACTGGGTATGCTGTCAAAGATCAAATCACTGATCTGGCCCTTGACAGCGTACATCGAATTTTTAGATGTACGCCAGCACTGGTGCAGATCATCTGGTTTTTCTTCTGCGTGCCAATTCTGTTCAATGTCTGGTGGAGTGCGGAATTAATGGGAATTTTGGCACTGGGCCTCAACCTTGCCGCATTTAACGCGGAAGCCTATCGAGCAGCAATTCAATCAATTCCCGTTGCCCATGGTGACGCTAGTACCGCGTTGGGATTGAATGCATTCCAACGGATTCTATATGTCATCCTTCCACAAGCACTGGTGATCGCGACACCTGTGTTGATAACCAATGGCATTGGAATTTTTCAACAGTCAGCACTGGTTGCGCTGATCTCCGTTGAAGAGCTAATGTATCAAGGGCGATACATCGCAACCCAGACATTCCGGCCAATCGAGACTCTATCTACGGTGGCCCTGATTTACTTCATGGTTTCTTTTCCGGTTTCGCAGCTTGTCACCTATGTCGAGAGGCGCTTCAAGCGCTTGACGAATTAAGGAGGGGTGCAATGGATCTTAGTTTTGGATTTTTAATTGATTATTCGGATGTCCTGCTGAAAGGACTTCTGACGACTCTTCAATTCGTTGCAATTGCCGTCATCCTTGGATTGATTTGGGGATTCATTCTCAGTCTGGGACGGACATCATCAAATAGGGTGATTTACATCGTTGCCACGATTTATGTGGAATTCTTCCGTGGCACTCCGGTATTGGTCCAGTTGTTCTGGGTATTCTTTTGTCTGCCACTTTTCCTTGGAGTAGAGTTGAGTGGCTTCACTTCTGCTGTCATCGCATTGACGCTCTACTCGGGCGCGATAACATCGGAGAGTTTCCGCGCATCCTTAAAATCGATAGAAAGTGTTCAGTACGATGCCTGTATTGCTTTGGGATTGCCCGCAATGACAAGAATCATCTTTGTGACATTACCGCAAGCAGTACTCAGAGCTGTCCCCAATTTGTTATCGAATGTGGTATCACTATTTAAAGAAAGCGCGCTGGTTTCAGCCGTTGGTATGGCAGACTTAATGTATGTCGGACAGAACATTGCAAACAACGTCATGCGCCCAATTGAAATTTTAAGTGCAGTAGCTATCATCTATTTTGCGATTGGCTTCCCGCTGACTCGCGCAGTTAGTTACGCTGAAAAGCGCTTGCTCAAGATCATCAAGGCATGAGCGGCATGGCTGGCTGTGACAATAATCCTGTCGCCGTAGTTACAGGAGCAACCAGCGGCATCGGAAAAGCCATTGCCCTTGAGTTGATTAACCAGGGGTACAACACGGTCGCCATTGGTCGCTCCCATAGGGTTCTTGAAGATATGCAAGCGTCTTTCGGGGTTGTGCCGATGGCGATGGACATTACCGACCGAGAAGCGCTGTCGGCAGCCTTGGAACAGCTGAGGGTTGACGTTTTTGTGAATAACGCTGGAGTGATTCCAAAGCCAGCTGAATTTCCCGCGATGGAATTGGCTGACATTGACAGAACATTGGAAGTCAATTTGAGCTCGGCAATTGCTGCCACGCGGTTGGTGCTCCCTGGAATGATCGAACGTAAGAGAGGACATCTGTTCTTCACTGGGTCAATCGCCGGTCAGGCCCCGTTTCCAAACATGGCAGTATACGGTGCATCGAAAGCAGGAATTTCCAGTTTCGCAGCAGCATTACGTTGTGATCTTTCAGGGACTGGGATTCGCATAACCGAACTGGTGGCTGGACGGGTGGAAACCAGGCTTTACCGAAATGCATTAAGCGATCAGAAACTTGCCGACATGTACTCTGTGTTCAAACCGGTACAACCTGAAGATGTCGCTCGTATGGTTTCCTCTATTTTGACAATGCCACAACATGTGAATGTCACGCGCTTTGACATATTACCTACCGCACAGTATGTTGGGGGTGGTGGGCATGCAGGAATTGACGACTGATGGCCAGATTGTCCTTTGTAATTGTCGGTGGTGGGTCTGGGTTAGGATTGCTGCTGGGACAGATGCTAGCTGAACGCAATGCAGAAGCAATCGGTGTCATTGATCTTGATACGCGCAGTGCTGAAGCGGCGCTTGATGCCTATCGAAGAAAAGGAAATGTCGTAACCGCATTCGCAACCTGCGACATTCGCACCTCAAATAATGCTCATGCGGCATTTGAGCAGGTTGCAAATCAACTGACGCGGGTCGACACGCTGATAAACTGTGCGGCAATCTACCCGAGGAAACCTTTGCTTGAGATTTCTGATGCGGATTGGGATGCTTCGAATGCAGTGAATGTCAAGGGAACGTTTCATATGATGGTTGCCGCAGTAAGACATATGCGACAGCAAACACCGAAAAACAAGGTGCGAGGTCGGATCGTGAATATCACTTCGGTTGATGCATTTAAAGCGCATCCGAAAAATGCACACTATGCCGCAACGAAAGCAGCGGTTGTCAGCCTTACGAAGTCGTTTGCACATGAAGTCGCGGCAGATGGAATTTTGGTAAATTCTGTCGCACCTGCGGGCATGGCAACCGAAACTGCGAAAGAGAGCGGCTTTTTAGCTGAACTGGCAGCCGCAAGCCCATTGGGTCGTGGTGGTGAGCCGGAAGAAATGGCGGAATGGGTGCTCATGGCCGGCGGTTCAAGAAACACTTTCATGACCGGTGAAAACATCATAGTTTCCGGCGGTTACATTTATGCCTGAAGTTGATTCGTGACAATATATCGTTCTCGTTTGCAGAGTCAGTCTTGGACCGGGGAAACGATTGGTATTTTGGTGCTTGACTGTTTTTACCCGTATCTCCCGGGAAATGTTGCGAATGCAACAACTTACAAGTTTCCGGTTCGCTATGCAGTAGTCGAAGGTGCGACGAGTGACCGCTTGGTCTACGACCGCGACCCAGCGTTAATCGAATCATTTATCGCAGCCGCACGTCAATTGGAATCTGAAGGTGTCAAGGCAATCACAGGTGCTTGTGGTTTTATGGCAATATTTCAGAAAGAACTTACGGCCTCAGTCAGCATACCGGTATTTTCATCAAGTCTTTTACAAATCCCATTTATCTACCAGATTACAGGGAAACGAATTGGTGTGATTTCTGCCGATAAAACTAAATTAATGCCACAGCACTTCGAAAATGCCGGAGTTGCAAGCGACATACCTCTGGCACTGGTTGGTATGGAAAATGTTGTCGCCTTTACCCAGGCAATTTTTTACCCCGACGGAACATTGGACAATGATGCTATCCGTAATGGAGTATTGGACGTCGTACAAAATTTGCTGGATAAGTACGATGATATTGGGTCAATATTACTGGAATGCAGTGATTTGCCCCCTTACGCGGCCGAAGTACAAGCAGTTTCCGGATTGCCAGTGTTCGATTTTGTGACAATGATCAACTATGTCCATGAAACACTCGCCCGCAAGCCTTATTCTGGTTGGATCTAGAGAAATCATTCGTATGTTGATTGATTTCAGCGCGGGTTTCTGTCGCGGTTGAATTGTTCTCGCTGAAGTAAATAGTATTTCACTGACTAAGCTCGAGTCTTCACGTATGCAGAACTATAACGGCGGTAAACTTTTAGTGGAATGTCTTTTGACTTTGGGCGCAAGTAAATCCTTTGGGGTGCCTGGAGAAAGTTATCTAGCCGTTCTTGATGCATTGCATGATACGTCCGGCGTATTAGACTTCATTGGTTGCCGAAATGAAGCTGGAGCAGCTTTTATGGGGGCCGCTTACGGCAAGTTGACCGGAACGCCCGGAATTTGTTTTGTAACCCGCGGTCCCGGCGCAGCCAACGCGTCAATCGGAGTTCACACAGCCATGCAGGACAGTGTAGCCATGCTGTTATTCATCGGTCAGATCGAAACCTACAAAAAAGGAAGAGAAGCTTTTCAGGAAATTGATTATTGCAGGTATTTCAACACGATTACCAAGTGGGTAACCGAGATCGACTCAGTAGACAGAATACCTGAAATCGTCAGTCGCGCATGGGTGATCGCCACTGGAGGTCGTCCTGGTCCTGTTGCAGTGGCTTTACCCGAAGACATCATCGCCGATATCCCTTCAGTTTCTCCAATTCGGAGGATGGTAAAGATTGACGAAATTTCGCCGTCAGCTCAAACAGTGGAAACGGTACTTTCGACGCTCGCAAAGGCGAAACGCCCCTTGATTCTGATTGGAGGAAGAAACTGGATGTCACAAGGAAAACATGCGTTGCGCCACTTTGCAGAAGCTAACAGACTTCCAGTTGTCACAGCATTCCGTGACAATGACCTGTTTGACAATAACAGTCTCAGTTACGCTGGAGACGCCGGCGTAGGAATGGCTGCATCAACCAAAGAGTTGATCAAATCTTCCGACCTGATCTTAGCGCTAAACATTCGATTCGACGAAATGACAACCGATGGATTTACTCTGCTTGATGTACCGGTTCCGAAGCAGAAGTTGATTCATGTGTTTCCTTCTGAATGTGAAATTGGCAAAATATACGTCCCTAATCTTGCGATCCTGGCCGGTCCAAACAAGTTTGCGCTTGCATTGGAAAATTGGATGCTTGCGAGTGACTGGAGCAAGTGGTGTGACCGCGCACACAAAGCCTATGAAGCGACATTTGAGTTGCCGCAGCAACCTGGGGCGGTTGACATGGCTAAAATCATGGCTTATCTACGTCAGCGACTGCCGGCGACTGCAATCTTAACCAATGGTGCTGGAAATTTCACCGTTTGGCCGAACCAATTCTTCAAATTCGGTAGGCGCCATCGTTTGCTTGCCCCGCAATCGGGGGCCATGGGATTCGGTATCCCCGCTGCGATTGCCGCTAAAATAGTAGAGCCAGACCGGGTTGTAGTCTGCTTTGCCGGGGATGGCGATTTTCAGATGAACTGTCAAGAACTGGGGACTGCCGCACAAGTGGGTAGGCAACCCATCGTGCTAATTCTAAACAACGGCATTTATGGCACGATTAGAATGCATCAAGAACGTAATTACCCGGGGCGAGTATCTGGCACTTCACTGACAAATCCAAATTTTTGCATGTTGGCGGAGTCCTACGGTTTTCATGCCGAATCTGTTACGCGGACCGCTGAATTCGCCGGTGCCTTCGAACGCGCCCTGGCATCTGACACAGGCGCAGTACTTGATCTCAAACTCTCAGAAGAGGCGCTAACTCCGCACCAAACGCTAACTCAAATTCGAAAAACCGCGCGAATTGCAACGACAACCTGATCATCATGCACAGACAGGAAATCCGACTTGGAGCAGACATCGGTGGAACTTTCACCGATATTGTGCTTGATCTGCACGGACAAGTGTGGTCGACCAAAGTCCTGACAAATTACCGCGCACCAGAACAGGGCGTTCTTGATGGCATCACAAGCGTAGTCGGGCAAGCCGGTATCGCATTCGGCGACCTCGATATGATCATTCACGGCACTACTCTGGCAACGAATGCGTTAATTGAGAGAAGAGGTGCCAAAACCGCTCTGATCACCACAGAGGGATTTCGAGATGTCCTTGAAATGCGTACCGAAAATAGATTTGATCAATATGATCTGAATCTTAAATTGCCATTTCCTCTGATTCCTCGTCAACACCGTTTTCCGGTTAGGGGCCGCATTGATGCACAAGGTTGTGAACTGCAGGCACTTGACGAAGAGAGAATTGAAACTTTCGTCAATGTAATTCGAGATATCGGATTTGAATCTGTTGCGATTGGATTTATTCATTCTTATCAGAATCCATCGCACGAATTGCGCGCTAGAGAGATACTTGCCAATAGCCTGCCTAGTCTTTCAATTTCGATTAGTTCTGAAGTTTCACCTCAAATGCGCGAATATCAAAGGTTCAGTACGGTTTGTGCCAATGCATATATTCGCCCTCGAATGGAAGACTATCTTGCTCGACTCGAGGAACAACTTAAGACCAATACAGCAGATTGCCCAGTCTATTTGATCCATTCCGCTGGTGGATTGATTTCGATTGACACAGCGAAGAAATTTCCGGTTCGTTTGATCGAATCGGGGCCTGCTGGCGGCGCGGTTTTCGCAGCAGATATCTCAGCACGATTTGGTTTTGACAAAGTTGTTTCCTTTGATATGGGCGGTACGACTGCCAAAATTTGCCTGATTGAAAACAGTGAACCTCGAACCAGCCGCAGCTTTGAAGTGGCGCGAAGTCATCGTTTTCACAAGGGGTCGGGCATGCCGATTTCAATCCCGGTGATAGAAATGCTCGAAATTGGTGCCGGTGGTGGATCAATCGCTTGGATCGATGGGATGGAACGAATTCAAATTGGACCAGAATCAGCAGGGTCGGAACCCGGGCCCGCATGTTATCGACGTGGCGGTGAACTTGCAACGATTACCGACGCAGATTTGGTGCTCGGTAAAATTGACCCCGACAATTTCGCCGGTGGCGCCATCCGCTTATCGAAAGATGCAGCTCTATCCGCAATCAGCCGAGACCTGGGACAAGTACTATCGCTGCAACCATTGGAAGCTGCGATTGGAATTTGTGAAGTAGTCGATGAAAACATGGCCAACGCAGCGCGTGTTCATGCGGTCGAAAACGGTAAGAACATCTCAGAAAATGTCATGATCGCATTTGGTGGTGCGGCCCCCTTACATGCGGCTCGGCTGTGCGAGAAACTAGGAATTGATCGGTGTCTGATTCCACCCGGTGCCGGCGTGGGGTCCGCTATCGGATTTCTTAAAACTCCCTTTTCTTATGAAGCGGTTGCCTCGCGATTTATGCGCATGTCAGAGTTCAATGTCGAAGTCGTCAATGAAACCTTGTCAAACCTGATTGAAATGTCAGAGAACTTCGTTCGTGCTGGCACCCGCGGTGAAATTCGCCATGAAGTCATCGGCTTTATGCGTTACCGGGGACAAGGTTGGGAAATTCCAGTGCCAATACCTGCTCGAGCTTTGACCATAGATGATGTGGAACTGATCGAAAATCGTTTCAGAGATTGTTATCGACGCTCATTTAGTCGAACCATTGACGAACTTCAGGATCTTGAAATCGAGGTTGTTTCCTGGTCAGTAAAAACGACGGAAGAATCAAATATTCCAGTTAGAATGGAGCTGCTTTCTGGACAGACTAAAACTTTTAAGGGTAAACTACGCGCCGTACTAGATCCCAGTAAGAATAAGATGATGAACAGTCAGATCATCTCTAGGAATGCTTTTTCCGCCGGCAGCCGCATATCCGGTCCGGCGGTGATCGTAGAAAAAGAAACGTCGACCGTTGTAACCTCGAGCTTCGATGCTGTCGCACAGCGCGATGGCTCGATCTTGCTAGTTGCAAAGAGTGAGTAAGTAATGTCGAATCTATCCGCAATACATATGCAGGTTATGTGGAACCGCTTGATTTCTGTGGTCGAAGAACAGGCAATGACACTATTGCGTACAGCCTTTTCGACTTCAGTACGGGAAGCGGGTGATCTTTCCGCTGGCGTCTATACGCCGGACGGGCTGATGATTGCCCAAGCCGTAACGGGAACGCCGGGACACGTCAATACCATGGCGGAATCTGTGATGCACTTTCTTGCAGAAATTCCGCCTGAAGAAATGTTTGAAGGTGACTGCTATGTCACGAACGATCCTTGGAAAGGTACTGGACATTTACATGACATTACCATGGTCTCGCCATCTTTCCGCAATGGTCAACTCGTCGCCTTTTTTGCCTGCACCGCGCATGTAGTGGATATTGGCGGACGAGGCTTTGGGGCTGACGGCCAATCAATTTATGAAGAGGGACTGCTGATTCCCATTATTAAATTCGTTGACCGAGGCGTGGTAAACAGGGACTTGATCAAGTTCCTCAAGAGTGGAGTTCGTGAATCTCACAAAGTGATCGGAGACTTCTATTCACTTGCTGCCTGCAATGACGTCGGGCATCAGCGACTGTTGGATATGATGGATGAAATCGGTATGACCGATTTGGCTGAACTCAGCAAATTCATATTTTCGCGTTCGCGTAGTGCAACCTTGAATCGTATTGATGCTCTTCCAGACGGAAGCTGGAGCAATACTCTTACAGTTGATGGTTATGATGAGCCAATCAAACTGGCGGTGAAGCTGACTTGCGCAGGTCGTCATATCAACATTGACTTTAAAGGTACTGACGCCATCAGCAGATGGGGCATCAATTGCCCGCTAAACTATACTAAAGCGTATGCCTGTTACGCCATCAAATGCGTTGTTGCCCCGGATATTCCAAATAACCACGCGTCATTGGAACCATTTGTCGTGACGTCTCCCGTCAATGTTTTGAACGCGATTCACCCAGCACCTGTCGCCTTACGCCATGTGATGGGGCATATGGTTCCAGACTTGATTTTTGGAGCACTATCCAAGGCACTGCCGAATCAAATTCAAGCAGAAGGAGCATCAGCATTGTGGAACATTCATATTTCGGTAAGGCCAGCTTTCGGGAAAAACGGACGAATCTCGGAGGTGTTGATGTTCAACTCAGGCGGTACTGGCGCACGACCGGAGCTTGATGGTATGTCTGCTACCGCGTTTCCGTCTGGAGTTCATACCATGCAGGTTGAAGCCACTGAGCATACGGGCCCGATCATCGTTTGGCGCAAGGAACTGAGACCCAACAGCGGGGGCGATGGTCGCTTGCGAGGGGGGCTTGGACAAATCATTGAAATTGCACCAGCAGAGGGCCACGAGTTCGATTTTTCAGCGATGTTCGATCGAGTCAATCATCCTGCTACCGGAAGAAATGGCGGTTGTGCCGGTGCATCTGGAGTGGTGCAGTTGGACGACGGAACTCGCTTAAGACAGAAAGGCTGGCAGCATGTACCTGTGGGTAAGCGACTAATTTTAAAAACACCTGGCGGTGGTGGGTTCGGTCCGGCCGAACAACGTTGTGAAAAAGCGCGGCAAGCCGATCGTATCGCCGGTTACGTAACTTAGGTACTGGCATTTCTCAGAAATTTATAAAAATCATGAGCAGGGTGTAGCCTTCACGAGTGATGGCTGTCAGCCTGGAAACCCGAGTCCTTTCGGCTCAAGGAATTGATATTATTGATCTTGCAATGGTTAAACCGGATTTTGACAGTTCCAACCATATCATCGAAGCCGCGTATCAGGCGAATAAATTAGAACAAACGCGGTATACCACAGCCGACGGCGCAGCCGCAACGAAAGCTCCTGTTATTGAAAAATATCGAAGAGACAATGGTTTGAATGTTACAAGTGTCGATCTTCTCCGATGAAATCTATGAGCAAATTTTGTTTGATGTTTTGACTTTCACCAGTTTCAAATCTGAAGGTCCACAATTGCGGAGCTGAACATTAATCGCAAACGGAGTCTCCAAAGCTATACTATGACTGAGCGGCGATTAGGATATGCCACTGGTCTCCTGCAAAAATCATTGGCGCAATGACAACGGTACAAGTGCGATCAACCACAAACGTCTGCTTTATAGCTCAAGCTACAGCTGTTGTAGCATTAACTGGTCCACAGGACGAAGTTAGACGCTTCCGTTCAGAATGTGAGCGTCGACACAAGCTTGTCGTGCAGGCAATCAACAAATTTGAAGGACTAGCTTCAGACCCTCCCACTGTGTACCTTCTAATCTTATGTCAACTGTTCATATCATATCGGCAAATATGCACCCTACGGAACCCATTTAACCAACGACGACAAAGTTGTCAATTTTCTACCGTACCAGGGCGCGTGTTGCCGGAGTGGCGGGGAGTGCCTACGGACTGTCTCCATACTTTCGAAATTCGGCTGCTGTTTCTGTTCGACAATTCTCGAGAGCGATCGCACGAATTAAAGCTGCAATCAGTGGACTGACTTCAGAGAGCCAATGAAGAAATTCAATCGGATACTGATAACGGGAGCGGCCGGAATGCTTGGCAACCAACTTCGACAAGGGCTTGAGCCTCTAGCAAAGCAGGTCCGCATATCTGATAGGGTAGATATCAGCGATGCCAAACCCAATGAAGAAATAGTTATCTGTGAATTGGGCAATTATGAGGCAGTAATGGAATTGACGCGAGACGTTGACGCTATTGTTCATTTTGGCGGTGCCGCACTGGAGACTGATTTCGAGACGATTTTGGAAAGCAATATTCGAGGCTCTTATCACATTTACGAAGGTGCTCGAAAAAACAAAGTTCCCCGTGTCGTCTATGCTTCTTCGGTTCACGCAATCGGTTACTATGAACTGGAATCAATTATTGATGCAGACAGTCCCGTGCGTCCCGACAGTCTGTATGGTGTATCAAAGACATTTGTGGAGAGTTTAAGTCGTCTTTACTGGGACAAATTCGGAATCGAAAGTCTGTGTTTGCGGATTTTTTCTTCATTTCCGGAGCCCAAGGACAGACGCATGCTCTGGAGCTGGCTATCTTTCCGTGATTGTATTCAATATGTGACGTGTGGACTAACCACACCACGCTTGGGACATACCGTCGCATTTGGGATTTCGGACAATCAACTGAAACCAGTTGACAATCGAAAAGCTGGACATGTTGGCTTTCAAGCGCTGGATAATACAGAAGCCTTTCGCCAGCGTATTGAATCTGAAACACCTACGCCGGATCCAAATGCGGCAGGCACAAAATTTCTCGGCGGATGGTTCTGTGAACTCGGACATCCAGATCAAGAGGAGAAATCTTGAAAAGACATTATGATGTGGCAATAATCGGAGGTGCTGCTACAGGCAGTTCGGTTGCCTACTTTTTGACTGCGAATTCACAGTTCAAAGGGGCATCCGTTGCAATTATTGAAAAAGATCCGACTTTTAAGCTAGCAGCGACTTCCCTCAGTTCAAGTTCAATACGACACCAGTTTTCAAACCCCATCAACGTTCAAATTGGACAATTTGGCAGTCGATTTATTCGCGAGTTCGCTGAAACCATGCGCGTAGACGACGATAAACCTGATCTAAGCTTCATTGAAAACGGTTATCTGTTTCTAGCTGCTACCGATGAACAAACACAGGTTCTACGAGACAATTACGAAGTTCAAAAGCGGTGTGGTGCTGACGTGGTGCTATGGACTGCGGATGAAGTCAAAGCGGCCTTTCCACATCTAAATGTCGAAAACCTGAGACTCGCAAGTTATGGACAATCCGGCGAAGGATGGTTTTCCAATACCGGACTGATGAATGGGTTTAGAAAGAAAGCTAGAAGGCAAGGTGCTGATTACATCGTCAATGAAGTGGTAGCAATGAATCGGGAGGCCAATAGAATCACAGACATCAGGCTTGCAAGCGGTGAACGAATCGGCTGTAGCTTCGTAGTGAATGCTACTGGAACCGGTGCAACTAGAATTGCAGCAATGGTCGATCTTGTGATTCCGATAGAACCCCGCAAACGAACGCTGTTCGTATTCGACTGTGCCCGCAGTCCCCAAGGCAGTGCTACAGTCAACAATGGTCAATTGCCGCTAATGATCGATTCCTCCGGAATTTTTTGTCGACCCGAGGGAACTTGTTTTCTCGCCGGTACGACACCGAACCCGGACCCTGCGGTTGATTTAGACGATTTTGACCCTCGACACGATGAATTTGAGACCATTTGGATGGGGCTTGCCACACGTTCAAAGAATTTTGAAGCAATCAAGTTGATCAATTATTGGGCCGGTCACTACGATTACAACACTTTGGATCAAAACGCGATCGTAGGTCCGCATACCGAAGTGCGAAACTTCATTTTTGCCAACGGTTTTTCAGGTCATGGATTACAACAATCTCCTGCAATCGGACGTGGAATCGCTGAATGGATCATTCATGGCGAATTCAAAACATTGGATCTTTCTTTACTCGGATATGAGAGAGTTGCCAGTGGCAGCCCTTTCGTTGAGAAAGCCGTGATTTAAGGAAAGCCTGATTCAAGGTTCACTTTTAATGATGCTGAATACGAAAAGTGAAACGGATCAGATAATGTCAGAATACTACTCGCAATTAATCAGAGAAACCTCATTTTAGCAGTATGGTTTTCGTACATGACAGGCGGGTTCGGCTGCCTCCACTCAACGCTCTCAGAGCATTCTGTGCGGTTGCACGTTATAACAGTATTCGACGGGCTGCGGATGAACTGATGGTTTCACCACAAGCGGTGAGTCAGCAGATCAAGTTGCTTGAAGATATTCTCGACGTAACTTTGTTTGAGCGAAAGGGGCGTACTATCGAATCAACAGAAGCGGCCGTCGTATTATCTCGCTTTGTCAATGCAGGTTTTGAGGAATTTGCTGAGGGTGTTCGACGAATTACCATTCAGAAGTACAAAAACCGCATCACTTTGAACGTAACACCTTATTTCGCGACGCGATATTTGTTATCTCGATTGGAACATTTCCGGCGGAGTGTTCCGAATTCCGACCTACGGATGACGACCATGGTCGAAACCCCGGACTTCGCTCGTGACGACATTGATGTCGCAGTACAGTGGGGATTTGGCGAATGGGGACGGTTGGAAGCAACTTTGCTCATCAAAGACTATAAAGTGATCTGCTGCACTGAAGACATTGCAGCGCGAATCACGCAACCTGAGGACATCCTTAATGAGACTTTGCTTCAGCCTGTTCTGCCCAATGCTTTGTGGAGAGATATCTTGAAATTCTTAGAATTGCCGGAGCCTACGAATGTAGACGAAATTTCTTTTCATGATGCTGCGACTATGCGTCGTGCGACACTTTCAAAAATGGGAATCGGGTTGATTTCGAAGATTGATGCAGAAAGCGACATTCGGGCCGGTAAACTTGTGGCTCCACTCGGAATCAATGTTCTCGACGATATGCCGGATGAACATATACCAGGTTTTTATCTGGTTTTGCCCAAAGCGCATCGTAGGGTATCTAGCATCGCGCAGTTTTGTGACTGGATTTCCAAACAGGATTGGCAAGATGTAACTTAACCCGAGTTCACAATTGATCAGTGTTTGACAGGAAACACATAACATTTTGTTTACGTTTACATAAATGATGATTTTCAGGAACGAAGATGAGGTCATATTGGTAAAATTGTAGGGAAAATGAAGTCAATTTGGCAGTACTTCGAGGAAAGTGAGTGATGAGATCAGTGGAAAACCCGCAGATGCAATTTGGCAAGACCGCCATCGGCGACCGCGTCATCGATGCGAAGTCGCGCGACGACAAACCTGAGGCGCTCAAAGGTCTGCAATTGATTTACACAGAGCTCGGCTTGCGTCAACGGTTATTCGCCCTGTTGTTAGAGCAGGTTCGGCCGGGGGTGAATCTGAAGGTGGGACGGCTGGACATGAACTTGTGGCGGATCTTGGAATTGGCGGTTCTCAAGCAAGAATTGGGTTGTTGCGATTACCGCTTGCAGGAGTTGGCCGACCGGGTGCTTAAAGTCGCCTGGGTGATGTTGCAAAATCAAATGAAGATTGATCCCAATCAACCGAAATATGATCGTGATGCATAAAACTTCGGTGACAGTGACAGCAACGTTTATAACCCGCTATCCGGCTTTACATATGGTAGGATGCCCGGAAAACTGATCTCAATGACATTGCACAAATTCGTATTGTCAATGATCCATGAATTAAGGCTTCGACATTTGGAACCTTCAATCTGCTTAGAAAACACTCGTCCTTGCTTATGCTCTCTTATCACAATTTAAACGCAAAGTCTTTAGTTCTGGCTTTGCCAGTTCAGGAGGGCTTGATGAACACATTCTCAACTTCGACGGTTCGACCGGGTATCGGCGATGCAGGTCATCCGAGTCTCGCTCGGTGCGTGAGCGCCAGGCTTCCATTCGGCATCGCCGTCATCGTCTTGGCTATCGCACTCGGCGGCGCTGGCGCAGTGCGGTCAGAGAACGAATGCTGACGCTGCTGCGGGAACATGCCACAGAGTCTGGCCGGACTCACCAATCTGGCCATCTCGATCATTCGCTGTCACGGACAGTTCGATTACATTGTCCAACCCCTACTTCTCCAACCGAACTGAGGAAGCCTTGAAACTGATTCTCAAACCGCTCCCTCACTTGGGTTCTCGCCGCCGGCGTGACCCCGCTTCTATCAGATCGGATAGAGCGGACTGCCGCTCGCGCCAAAATGCCGGAAATAGACCTTCAACCGGCCTGCCATGGTGTGCAGACCTCTGCAGTCTTTGCGAAAAATCCTTGAAGTCACTGTTCGAATCCGCACCAATCTAAACTTTTCAACCCATCATCGCGTATCGCCCCGCACTGAATTCTGATAAACGAATGTTCCTGCCTGTCAGCTGTTTTGTAGGGCAGAATGTTCATAACCCTTGTATTATTTTGTATTTATTCAGTTATCATCCATAGGGTGATCCTGTGGATTTGTTTAACACTTTAATTGTACAAGGCTATTTTCTATATTGTCATTCCTAATTTCGGATTTGGGAACTATCCACACATCCACTCCGACCTCACTTTCGACTATATTAGAAGGTCCAAGAAATCAAGGCTATCCGAAATTGTAGAATGGGCCAGTGAGCTATGAGCATCCGTTTAACAAGTTTTCCATCTTATCGCGGAACCTATGAGTGCAGAATCGACATTTGGAAAATCTGCATTCTGTCCGTTGTCATCTTTGTCTTTTCGACACCCGCCCACAGTGAAGTTCTGTACGGTTACGCACGCGTATCCGATGCCGATACGATCAAAATTCAAGGAGAACGCATTCGATTTACCGGTATTGATGCACCCGAAACGAAACAATATTGCCGCCGAAGCGACGGTACGAGTTACCGATGTGGAAAAGAAGCGACGGACGCACTGATCAGCCGCATTGATGGGATGAGCGTCAAATGCGACCTGCAGGAAGAGCGAGATCGATACGGCCGCAGACTAGGTACCTGTTATTTTAATGACGGCGAGAATATGTCTGCGTGGCTGGTCAGAAATGGACATGCCGTGGCTGCCAGAAAATATTCCGACCGTTATGTATCTGACGAACTCTTGGCTCAGGCTGCGAAAAAAGGCATTTGGTCTGGCGATTTTGTTCTGCCGTGGAGGTGGCGTCAGGGCCAGCGTCTGCAATAGAGATCTACCGTTGATAATTCTGGATATACGGCAGACTTTCGTAAACTCTTCGGACTTCGCCCAGGTTTTCCAAGAGCAGCGAGGTGCTGTCCCAGAGGCCGTCAATCAGAGTGTTTCTGTGATGGTCCCGCATGTGAAAATCAACAGTCAGCTCCTGACAGGATACTGTGCTGGTTTTCAGATTGACAGTCCATATGAGATCTGCATTCAACGATGAACAGCTCTGGATTTTCTTTGCGTCGTTCTCACTGACGGTGACTGCGGGTATGCCCAGCGTAATGCAGTTCGAGGCGAAAATTTCAGCGAAAGATTCGCCGACGATGGCATGGATTCCCCAGCGTTTCAGTGATTGAGGAGCATGTTCCCGACTCGAACCACAGCCAAAGTTCTTGTTTACAAAAAGAATCTGCGCGCCCTGTCGGTCTGGATCGTTGAACGGGTGATCAGTTTGACTCAGGTCTTCCTTGAATCTTTCGTCATGAAACGGATATCGCCCGAGATTGGCAAAGGTAATTTCTTTCAGAAACCGAGCAGGAATGATGCGGTCGGTATCGATGTCATCTCCCCGAACGACAATGCCTTTGCCTGCAACGGACTGAATTGTGATATCTGTCATTTTTTCTTCAAACTAGTTTGTTAATGTTCGAACGTCTGTCACTTCACCTGCAATGGCGGCCGCGGCAGCCATGGGCGGTGACATGAGCAGCGTTCTTCCGCTCGGACTTCCCTGACGGCCGATGAAATTTCGATTGCTGGTGCTGGCGCAGATTTCATCGCCTTCAAGTCGGTCATTGTTCATCGCAAGACACATTGAACAGCCGGGTTCTCGCCATTCCAGACCTGCTTCGACGAAAATTTGATCCAATCCTTCTTTCGCCGACTGCGCCGCAACCTGCTGCGACCCGGGAACGACGATCGCTCGAACTCCGCTTGCCACTTTCTGCTCCTTTACGATGCCTGCAGCCGCCCGCAGGTCTTCGATGCGGGAGTTCGTGCAGCTGCCGATAAACACGACATCAATTTTCACGCCGTTCATGGACTGACCTGGATTGAGCTTCATGTGTTGAAAAGCGCGTTCTGCGGTTTCGGATTCACCCGCAGGCAAAGAATTCAGGTGAGGTAATCGTTCATCAATACCAACGCTCTGACCTGGATTTATCCCCCATGTCACGTAGGGCGTAATGTCCTGCGCATTCAGCTTTAGTTCATCATCATATTGTGCATTGGAGTTCGAACGCATCGAATCCCAGTGTGCGGCCGCGCTTGACCACGAAGCGGAATCTGGAGCATATCGCCGTCCTTTGAGGTAATCGTAGGTGACTTGGTCTGGATTCACGTAACCGGCTCTCGCACCGCCTTCGATGGACATATTGCAGACCGTCATCCGCTCTTCCATTGTCATGGCTTCGATGGTCGAGCCCGCGTATTCATAGGCATAACCGATTCCGCCTTTGACTCCCAGCTTTCGAATCACATGAAGGATGACGTCTTTAGCGAACACTCCCTGAGCGAGTTCGCCGTCAATTGCGATTTTACGCACCTTCAGCGGGTCCATGGCCAAGCACTGCGTAGCGAGTACGTCACCGACCTGAGTCGTGCCGATTCCAAAGGAAAGCGTGCCGAAAGCGCCGTGAGTCGAAGTGTGTGAATCTCCACAGGCGACGGTCATGCCCGGATGAATCATTCCCAATTCTGGGCCGATGACGTGAACGATGCCCTGTTCGGCAGTGCCCTGCCTGAAGTAACGAATCTTGAATTCAGACGTGTTCTCCTGCAGAGCTTGTGCCATCGCTTCAGCCTGCACGTCCTGATAGGGTCGTGCAGAATTTTTGGTTGGAATAATGTGATCGATCGTTGCTATGGTTCGGTCAGGAAAACTCACCTTGAGCCGGCGTTCTCGCAGCATGTCGCAAGCCTGCGGACTCGTCACTTCATGAATCAGATGCAAGCCAATGAAGAGCTGGTATTGGCCTGTCTTGAGTTGGCAGACAGCGTGTTGATCCCAGATTTTATTGTAAAGCGTTCCTCTTGCCATAAAAATATTTCTCAGTAAGTTAAATTTACTGCCGTTTTTGGATGTGATGATCCGTTAAGCATACAGTGCGTCATTGGGAAATTATTGTAGCAATTGTACTGAATCCGAAAATGCGATGGAAAGATACAGCCCGATAGCGATTGGCGGCGAGCAGGTTTCACTGTTTGGGCAGCCGCTCTTCTTTGATTCCTTTCCACAATCCAAACAGTTCATGAATGGAATTTCCGAACAACAATATGTTTTCTATAATATAAAATATATTATTTCTTATAATTCAATAATATACAGAGAATATATCATATCTAATACATGAGTAATTACTCATGGTTAAAGGAAAATAAATCATTTGAAATTTGTCAAGAATAGAGTAAATTATCAGAGAGTCAGTTGAAAAGTTCTTAAAGGAGAAGAAAAACCTAACCCTGATTCGAAACGAACAAACAAATCAGTCGGCCAAATTTTGGAGTAGAACAATGTTACATTTGATTTATGACCCAGCAGGATTGGCATTATTCGGTGCAGTAGTCGTAGTTCTGTTATTCACCAAAATTCTCGACTGATTAACATTTGCATTTGGTCTGCATTTTGCATCTGTAATGCAAAAAAAGTCCATTCGAGCCTTGGAGAGCCTGAGTGACGCTCAGCTATACGACATCGGTATTCCGAGATACGCAATTAAAGACGTTATTGACGCAAATTTAAAAGGTGTGGCAAGTGAAAAAGGAGTAGTCGAACCAACAATTTCCAAAATTACTCCGGTTGAGGTATATACAGTTCCTCAAGTTCGCATTGCTGCCTGACAGATTCTCATTTAGTAGCTTTATCCTCCTACGTTACGGCCACCATCCCCTGGTGGCCATTTTTTTCAATTCCCGTCCGCTGAGCTGAGATTCAATCTCTTACGTGCCAGCACAGCTGCTTCGGTGTCTCCCATGAGGCTATGAAAGTATTCTCATTTTCGTAGATTTCTGAATCAGAACAAATATTAATATCAATTAAATCAATGAGATAAATATTCATAATCCACTAATTTGAACTAATTTGGCAATACTTTCACAGTCTCCCATGCTCCGCAGGATGAGAGCCCATGAAAGAATCAAATAATTCATTCAAGTTTTGGAGTGGGCCGGGCCGGGCATGCGTTTGATTGAAAAATTCGGTGCTGACCGCAGATTTGCAAGCATTCGGGGTGAGCCGCGCTCACCGCAACTGCGTGGTCCAGGCTGAAGTCAAGTCCTACCCGTTTGCATCGGCAGCACTCATCGATCGGCATATCTGCAGACGTAGGAACCAGTCATTATCAGTGACCAGTTCTCACTGGCTGCATAACACCTGGACGTCTTCGGCAGCCTGCCATGACCGGACAGTTTCAGGGTTTGGCGAGCGAACCGGCGCTCTACATGCTCAATGCGGTCTGAATCTCTTCCAGCAGGACGCTGCAGCGATTGTTTCGGATCAGCGGGTCGATGTCGTCGACCGAACGCAGTGAGTCAATCCCGCTCACGATCGATTATTATCTCAATCATCATTCCGGGTATGCTATTGAAGACATCATGAGCATTGGACAGGCCTTCGTCCAAACCGAAGGGAAGTGAACATTGCCCTTCGGTTATAACCTTGCCTCGCAAGAGGGTGAATGTTTTCTCATCTGCGTCGAACTGAAAATCAGAACAGATCATATATTTAAGTTACATGAATAAGTTGTTCAATGTTCATTCCATATGAACGAATATGGCAATGCTTCCATACTCGCCAACATGCAGTGCAGGCGCCGCAGTCTGCGGCGAAAACCTTGCAGTCACTGTTCATTTCGGCATGAATTTCAGTTTTTAGCTCTGTCGCCGGACACTGTCGGGCACTGAAACCAGATGATGAAACGCGTTCTGGATACACGCAAAGACACAGTACTGGCAGGCGCAATTTTGTAGAATAACTAGCATAATTTAATTTCTCTTCCAAGACCATTTTTATCAGTAAATGGGGACTTCAGAATTAGCTAGGAGAACATCAGAATGCTGCGTACGGGGAATGAATATCGAGAGTCGCTGAGAGACGGCCGTCAGATATGGATTGATGGAGAACGGGTCGCAGATGTAACGTCCCATCCATCGTTCAAGCCCATAGTAGACATACGGGCGAGAATCTTTGACCTTCAGCACGAAGAAAAAACTCGCGAATTCCTCACATATGAAACCAGCAGCGGAGACCCTAGCGCCGTAATTCTCAAGATGCCATACGTTCAGGACGACTGGCACCACCGAAGAAAAGCGGTCGACATGATTTTAGATGACATCGGGGGTGTCGTCACTCGTGTTGGAGACGAAACCGTTGGCGAGATGTGGTCCCTTTATGACGGTAGTGACGTACTCTCGGAAATTGATCCTCGCTTTGCAGAAAACATCAAGAACCACATCGATGCCGTCATCCAGAACGATGTATTTCACGTGTCTGCCAATACTGATCCTAAAGGAGATCGTTCGAAACGGCCGCAGGACCAAGATCCAGATATGCTGCTGCACGTTGTAAAAGAGACTGACTCCGGACTGATCATTCGAGGCGCGAAGTATGAAACTGCGTCAGCCTATGCTGAACAGGCGTTTGTTAAACCGACGATTGCCAACTGGGGTGATCAGAAACTCTCCGATTACGCACTCGGAGTCATTGTGAAAATGAACGCCAAAGGTCTGACTCACCTCTGTCGCACCGGATTCCAGGGTCGTGCACCGGCAGAGGATTATCCTCTGGCCAACGGATTTGACGAAGTTGACACATTGATGATATTTGATGATGTGTTGATTCCCTGGGAAGACGTGCTGTTCTACCAGCACACTCGAGCAGCCACTTTCATTCGAGCGACACTTCATCGCTATAGTGCGTTTGCATTCGTACAGAGGATACAGAAAATTGCTGACATGCTGATTGGTGTTGCCATGTTCAATGTGCGGCAGACCGGACTGGACAGGCAGCAGGCGGTAAGGGAAAAATTAGCGCAGCTTGCGTGTTACCGAGAAGGCATCAACGCTCATCTTACGGCATCCATCGCAGCTGCACAGCGCAGCCCTAAAGGGCTGCTCATGCCAAACCAGTCTCTGCTTTATACAGGGCGTGTTTTAGCATGTTCTCAACTGCCACATATGATGCATTTGGCTCGTGAATTGTGTGGTGGGCAAATCTGTTTGACGCCCGATCACGTCAATTTTCAGACGGAAGAAATCAAGCATTGGCTGGAAAAATACTATTCGATTAACGAGGAGTGGCAGTATGAAGACCGGCGTAAATTGCTTGCTTTGGCGAGAGATCTTGTGAATTCCGATTACGCAAATCATAAACTGACGTTTCAGCTGTTCGCTCAGTCGCCGCCGTTTGCGCATTTGAATGCCGTCTACATGAACTTCGACTTCAAAGAGGCACTGAGGTTCGTCAAGAAAGCCGCAGATTTAAGCGACCGAATTACCATTACTTAACATTTGAAGATCAAGCCATGAGCAAGCACGTCAGACTGCGAAAATTCAATACCAAAGACACTTATTCCGACCAAGTGCTGGACAATGATCTGTGTCAGGTTGTGATCGCTGGAAATTTGATTTTTTTAAGAGGTCAGGTTGGCAGTGATTTCGACGGAAACATTATCGGTGTCGGTGACCCCGCCACTCAGGCGGACCAGGCAATGCGAAACGTCAAACAGCTGTTGGAAGAGGCAGGTTCGAGCCTGAACGACATTTGCAAGATCACTGTCTACATCACAGACCGAGCGTATCGCGAGGCGGTTTATCAAGTGATTGGGCATTGGCTGAAAAATGTATTCCCGGTATCGACCGGCCTGATAGTGCAGGGACTGGCGAAACCAGAGTGGGTGATGGAAATTGATGTAATCGCCGTAAAGTCTGAAGATTGCTGTTAAGCGAGTTCATCAACTCGCTGACAATTATTTGTAGATAGAGTTTTAGAGACGTAATTATGCTGAAGAAAAAATACGACACACAAGATTTATGGGCCAAAGACAGGGATCATTACATCCATCCGTGGACAGACTTTTCAGTTTTTCACGATGAAGGGTCACTGGTCGTCGCCGAAGCCGACGGTCCCTATGTCTATGACAGCGATGGGGGGCGATACATTGATGGAATCGGTGGATTGTGGTGTGTGAACATTGGGTATGGAAACGAAGAAATGGCCCAGGCAATCGCCGACCAGGTCCGCGCAATTCCATATTACTCATCCTTCAATCATCTGACTACTCCACCATCAGCGGAACTCGCCGCCAAGTTGGCTGAAATCGCTCCTGAATCCATGAACCATGTGTTCTACGGCTCGGGCGGATCAATGGCAAATGACACTGCAGTACGTATCATTCACTATTACTTCAACCGTCTGGGCAAGCATTCCAAGAAGAAAATTATTTCTCGGCGCGATGCTTACCACGGCAGCACTTATTTGACAATGACTCTTACTGGGGTTGAAGCGGACCACATTGGGTTTGATTTGGCGCCTGGGCTTGTAAGTTATGTTTCCTGTCCAAATTCGTATCGCAAGCCAGAAGATATGTCCAATGAAGAATTCTGTGACTTTCTGGTTGATGAACTGGAACAGGAGATCGTCAGGCTCGGTGAAGATAATGTTGCGGCTTTCATTGCTGAGCCGATCATGGGCGCAGGCGGTGTGATTGTTCCACCCGATGGCTATCATCGGCGGACTTTGGAAGTTTGTCGGAAGTATGGAGTTCTGTATATCTCTGACGAAGTCGTGACCGGATTCGGTCGAATCGGACACATGCTGTCGTCAGAACCCGTCTTTGGAATTAAACCTGACATCATTACCGCTGCAAAAGGAATTTCTTCAGGTTATCTGCCGCTGTCCGCGACCCTTTTGTCGGATGAAATCTACGAAGTGATCAGTGCGCCCAGCGAACATGGACTGTTCACGCATGGGTTCACCTACTCTGGACATCCGGTCTGCTGTAGAGCGGCTCTGAAAAATATAGAAATCATCGAGCGGGATCGGATTTGTGAACATGTTCGAGAGATTGGGCCTTATTTTGAGGAACGGCTCAATACGCTGCGGGAACTGCCAATCGTGGGAGACGTTCGCGGCAAGTGTTTCATGATGTGCGTGGAAAACGTCAAGGACGCTCAAACCAAAGAAATTTTTGATGATTCGGTCAAAATTGGTGACCGAATTGCCGCACGCTGCCAAACGCTCGGTCTGATCGTACGCCCCATTGCTCATCTGAACGTACTGTCGCCTCCGCTGATTCTAGATCGCCAGCAGGTTGACGAAACGGTCGACATTTTGAGACAGGGGATTGAGATGACGATGAGTGATCTCGTTCGAGAAGGTCTTTGGAACGGCTGAGGTTGTAATTTCAGCGAGTGCGGATCTCGGCTAGAAATAGAATGAGCGCAGGACGACGATCACATCCTGCATCTTTAGACTCGACAGGCAGGCTTGTATGACGCGGAATTCACGTTACGATGTTCTTTTCGAACCGGTTCAGATCGGGCCGGTCGTCGCACGCAATCGGTTTTACCAGGTCCCCCACTGTGCAGGGATGGGGCACCTCAGACCGAAAACGGCCGCTGCGATGCGCGGAATGAAAGCGGAAGGAGGTTGGGCAGTCGTTTCCACTGAAGAGTGTGACGTCCATTACACCTCTGATATTGCTCCATATTCCGAGCAGCGCCTATGGGATGATGCTGATATTCCCCAGCATGCCCTGATGGTAGATGCAGTGCATGAACACGGTTCGCTTGCTGCCTGCGAACTCGCGCATTCTGGAGGACAGGCCTCGAACCACTATTCAAGAACAGCAGCGCTCGCTCCTTCACCGATTGCGGTTGAAGGGTTTGGAACCATCAACGCACGCGGCATGACCAAACGCGACATTCGGGAAATGCGCAGAATTTACCGCAGAGCCGCAAAGCGAGCGCAGGCGATCGGCTATGACATCATTTACGTCTATGCTGGTCACATGCTCACCTTGCCAACCCAGTTTCTTTCACGACGAACCAATCAGAGAACGGATGAATATGGCGGTTCCCTTCCTAATCGTGTGAGATTCATGAAAGAGATGATACTGGATGCCAAAGAAGCTGTGGGTGATACCTGTGCGATTGCTGTTCGCATCATGCTGGATGAATTAATGGGTTCTGACGGGCTTCAGTGCGATGAGGAAGGTATTGAAATCGTCAGCCTGCTTGCTGAACTGCCCGACATCTGGGATGTCAATGTCAGTGACTGGAGCAATGATTCTGCGACTTCACGCTTTCAGCCGGAAGGCTTTCAGGAGCCTTTTATTCACAGGGTAAAGCAGGTGACCACAAAGCCAGTCGTAGGAGTCGGACGGTTCACTTCTCCCGACACGATGGTTTCACAGATTCGTCGGGGCGTGCTCGATATGATTGGCGCGGCCCGGCCTTCGATCGCCGACCCGTTTTTACCGAAGAAAATTGAAGAGGGGCGCTTGGAGGATATACGCGAGTGCATCGGCTGCAATATCTGTGTTTCGGGCGACTATACGATTACTCCCCTTCGGTGCACCCAGAATCCAACGATGGGCGAAGAGTGGCGCCGTGGATGGCACCCGGAAATCATCCCTTCTGCCAAGAATCAAGACTCTGTTCTGATTGTTGGCGCCGGTCCTGCTGGTTTGGAATGCGCAGTCAGTCTAGGCAAGCGAGGGCATAAAGTGACCTTGGTCGATTCTAAAAAGGAATTCGGCGGCCGAGTCAGTCGGGAAAGTCGCCTGCCAGGTTTGAGCGCCTGGTCCAGAGTTCGAGATTATCGACTGCAGCAGCTGCAGCATCTGGTCAATGTTGATCTGTATCCGGCGAGCGCCCTGAATGCGGACGACATCTTCGAATTCGGAGCGCAGCGCGTAGTCTTGGCTACAGGAGCAAAATGGCGTAGAGATGGAATTGGTCAGGAACTTTCGTTTTCCGTTCCCGGAACCGATCGAACGTCGGTGTTTACAGCGGATGACATCCTGGACGGAGCTGAACTGAATGGACATGTCGTCGTTTATGACGACAATCATTTTTATATGGGCGGAGTGATTGCGGAAAAGCTGCGGCAGCAGGGCGCGAGTGTTTCACTGGTGACTCCGGCCGCGGATGTTTCACACTCCACCCACTTCACTTTGGAACAGCATGCGATCCAGAAACGATTATTGAAATTGGGAATTTCAATTCATACATGCAGATCGCTGAATGCTGTCCATGACGGCGGTGTTGAAATTCAATGCGTTTATACTGGAGATTCACAAGCCCTTGAATGTGATTCCGTCGTTTTGGTGACTGCCCAGTTGGCCAATGATTCACTCTATCAGGAAATTATGATAGACCGCTCGAGATTTTCGGAGCAGAGTGTTCGTTCTGCTGACTGCATCGGTGACTGCTTCGTTCCCGGAACGATTGCAGCTGCGGTGTATTCTGGTCATCAATGGGCGCGGCAGCTGGGCGAACCAACTGATGAGCGAGAAGTGCCTTTTCTGCGTGAAATGCCCGCGATCTGAGCTGTCCTCTTATTTTCTTGGTTTCGCGTCAGCGAATCTGCTGGTCAGCTTGTGCACCGACACCATTGAAGCAAGAGACTTGAATCGAAAGTCGATATTAGCCGGCTGACTCACGACTGGAGTAGCTCCTGAACCCTTTAGTCCCGCTCGCCGGTCGATCCAGCATGTAGCCAACCCAATCTCCGTTGCCGGCGCCATGTCGTGAAACAGACTCTGAGCGGTGTGCAGGATTTCCGGCTTCCGTACTCCCGACTCGTCAAGTTTTGACAGCATGTAGTTGAAATTTTTGATTGACGGCTTATATGTACCAATGTCTTGAGCAGTAAAAATGTCGTCAAACTCCACTTTAAGATGTCGATTGCTTTGGTTGAAGCCCGTTCGGTCGACGTTTGAGAGAATGACAAGTCGATAATGCTGCTTCAAATATTGAAGGGATTCGGCTGAATCCGGAAAGGCGGGCCAATGTCGAACTGATTCACCAAATCTGGTGTGCAGTTCGTCGGCAGCTGCAATATCGAAATGTTTGGCGATTGCAATGTGAACTTTGCGTAGAACCTGAGAGTAAACCAGATCTGGAAATTCCGATTGAATGCCGGATTCCAATTCGGAGAAAATCGTCAGGCTTTCATCTCGAGTGGGTGAAGGGTCAACCTTCTGCAGCAGCGGCCGCAGTGCGTTGTAAATTCCGGTTTCCCAGTCAATGAGCGTACCGTAACAGTCGAACGTTAATGTGGAAAATTGAGTGAGCTTCATCAAATTCCTGCGCCTTGTTAGAATTTTGTGATTAATTCGCTGTGTATAATTTCAATGTGAGGGCAATAATCGGAAATTAAAGTGCAGTAGTGTCTTGATTTCCGATTTCGCAACACTGTAACACTCTAAATTTTATTTGTAAAACCGAATAGAAGCCAAGCGAAAGTGGCGGAATTGGCAGACGCGCTGGTTTTAGGTGCCAGTGGGGCAACCCGTGGGAGTTCGAGTCTCCCCTTTCGCACCACAGAACGCTAGTCTCATATGGAAATAACGATTCAGAAAGTATCACCTTTAGGACGTCGAATTAAGTTTGACATCCCTAGTGCTGACTTGAACACTAAGATCGATGAGCAAATGCGTTCACTCGCGAAATCCACGTTTGTACCTGGATTTCGCAAGGGCAGAGTGCCGAAAGCGGTGCTGCAAAGGAAATATGGAGCTGCATTGCGCACAGATGCAATGGCGAGTTTGGTCAGCGAGCGCATTTTCCCTGTATTGAAAGAAAAAGAAATTGCCCCAGTCACTCCGCCATTTATCACGGACTTCAGCTCAGACGGTCGGGAATGTTTTTTGTATTTTGAAGTTAGTCCGGAAATTATTGAAACGGAACTGCTTGGTCAGAAGACGGTCAGGCCGAAGGTGAGGATCACTCCCGAAGTAATCGATGATGAGATAGACACACTCAAGGCTTATTACAAAAAATGGAAAATCGTGGAGCGGCCGGCCGAACGAGGCGACCGCATTTTAGCGAGGGTCACGTTATCGGAGCTGATCAGTGACAAAAGCATTCCAATGGATAATTCCGGCGATCAGCTGGTTCCGATTCATCTGACAGGTAAACACACTCTGGATGAAGTGGTTGAAGCCTGCATCGGGCAGTCTGTTGGAAATCTGGTTACGGTGAAATCAGCGACCCCTCATCTGTTTAGGACGGATGAACAGGAACAGCTTAACCCGGACCTGCCCAAACAAACGTTTGTATTTGAGATTACTGTCTCAAGAATCGAAAAACCACTGGAAGATCAATATCAAGACGAGCTGTATGACAGTTTTAAAATAAAAAGCGTGCATGACGAGGATTTTCGAGAAAAAGTCTGTTTTAAATTGAACAAACGGACTCTCGAACGAGTCTACGACAGTTTATTGGGACAAATAAGAGTCTTGTTGATGCACATCAACAATTTTGAGCCATCTGAATACATGGTGATCCATGCCATGGTCAAAGCATTGCAGGCCTATCATTATGACGGCGATCATATTGAAAACATGTTCAGGGACAAGAATCAAACCGACTTGATGGAGGACTTGAGACAAAGAACAGCCGCTAACGTGAAATGGGGATTCATCGAACAGAATCTAATGGGGAAAATTTCTCCTGAGCAGCACGATCAATTCGAGATTGCATCGTATTCGAACGTTTGGGCAATGCCGAGAAAGGATGACGAAGAGGAATTTTCAGCTGCAGGTGAATCAACGGTTGTCGGCTGGGATTCGAGTGCTCGGAGCTTGGTGAATCATGTATTGTCCAAGAGCGAGTGTCAGGAAATTGAAATGTCTCTTGCGGAATTTAATCAGTGGACGCGAGATTATCATCCGTTAGGTCACGAGCATCATCATCACGAGCATCATCATCACGAACATCATCACGAACATCATCACGAGCATCATGAAAGTGAACATTCTGAAATTGGGGAACATGAGAATACGGAAAATACATCGGTTGACGGCAGTTCGGTCGAACTTGCTGGTAATCTAGTGCCCGCCGAAGCTCAAATTAGAAGTGCAATTTACAGTCAGCTAGGCATAACCGTGGAAAAAGTTTCCGGTTGAACGGTTTTGGCTGATTGGTTAATGAAGTAAGGAAAGTCGAAAATGATTGAACGCGCCGCGTTAATTCCCATGGTAGTCGAAACGACCGGTCGAAGTGAGCGTGCGTACGACATTTTTTCGAGAATGCTCAAAGAAAGAGTGATTTTTTTGGTCGGTGCGATCGAAGATCATATGGCGAATCTCATCGTAGCTCAGCTGCTCTACCTAGAATCGGAGAGTGGAGAAAAAGACATTCATCTTTACATCAACAGCCCAGGCGGAGCTGTCAGTTCAGGGTTGGCGATTTACGATACGATGCAGTTTGTGAAACCGGATGTCAGTACGGTGTGCATCGGTCAGGCTGCAAGCATGGGGGCTCTCGTATTAGCGGGTGGTGAGCCCGGCAAGCGACATGCCCTGCCTCATGCTCGTATCATGATTCATCAGCCCATGGGTGGTGTTCAGGGTCAGGCGTCTGACATTGACATTCAAGCGAAAGAAATTCTGCGTTTGCGGGAACGACTGAACGAAATCATGGTAAAACATACTAGTCAGACGATGCGAAAGATCAAGCGCGATACTGACAGAGATCACTTCATGGAAAGCGAAGACGCGGTCAAGTATGGAATTATCGACTCAGTAATTGAAAATAGAAAGTGACTACACTGGGTTTCACCTATTGGTGGCTTTAATCGAAATAAGGGGAGACAGCACATATGCCAAGTAGAAAAGGCGGAAGACAAGATCGTGGATTAAATTGTTCTTTTTGTGGTAAGAGCCAACATGAAGTAAAGAAATTGATTGCGGGCCCTTCAGTCTTTGTTTGCGATGAGTGTGTCGAATTATGCAATGACATTATTCGAAGTGAGACTTCCGCTAATACTGCGTCACAGTCGAACATCCGCACCCGTTTTCCGACGCCACGCGAAATCTGTTCGATGCTGGATGACTATGTCATCAGCCAAACGGAAGCAAAGAAAGTGCTTTCAGTGGCCGTTTACAATCACTACAAGCGTATCGAGAAAGAGGGAACCCTGAGCAGCGATGTTGACATTGGCAAAAGCAATATTCTGCTCATTGGACCTTCGGGGTCCGGCAAAACACTGCTGGCAGAAACCCTGGCGCGAGAATTGAACGTGCCTTTCACGATGGCGGACGCGACCACTCTGACTGAAGCAGGCTATGTTGGAGAAGACGTAGAGAACATCATTCAAAAGCTCCTTCAAAAATGTGATTACGAGATTGAACGGGCGCAGGTCGGAATTGTTTACATTGACGAGATTGACAAGATTTCAAGAAAGTCGGACAATCCATCAATTACTCGCGATGTCTCTGGTGAAGGAGTACAGCAGGCGCTGCTGAAACTCATTGAAGGCACCGTGGCATCGGTGCCGCCACAAGGCGGGCGCAAACATCCTCAGCAGGAATTTTTGCAGGTAGATACTACGAATGTGCTGTTTATCTGCGGTGGTGCTTTTTCAGGACTTGAAAAAGTAATCCGTACAAGAACAGAACAGAGCGGCATGGGTTTTGGTGCGGAAATTCTAGACGACACCCGTGAAAATCTAGCCGATACGCTAAAGCAGGTTGAACCGGAAGATCTCATCAAATATGGCTTGATCCCTGAATTTGTGGGTCGATTGCCAATAGTCGCAACGCTTGTAGAACTTGACGAGGAAGCATTGGTAAAAATTCTAGTTGAACCGAAGAACGCTCTTTTGAAGCAGTACAAGAAACTCTTTGAAATGGAAGATGCGGATTTGGAAATTCGAGATGAAGCGCTCAGTGCGGTCGCACGCAAGGCAATGCACAGGAAGACGGGCGCTCGCGGACTTCGTTCAATTCTTGAAAATGCTCTGCTTGAGACGATGTTCGAACTTCCGTCCGTACCGGGTGTAAAGAAGGTCATAGTTGACGCGAATGTCATCGAAAAAGGTGATGCGCCATATTACGTCTATTCCGAAGATGAGGCTCTTCGCGCGTCTTGATTTTCATGGAGCAGCACTGATTTTGTCGCTGTAACTTGAAAAACATCGCAATCGGTGGCATATGACAGGTGCGTGGATATAGAATAAGGGCACAGAAAATGCGCAATAAAAATTATGGTTGATTTTACATACAAGAAAGAGCCGGAATCTCTGATTCTGCCCTTGCTCCCATTGAGGGACGTCGTCGTCTTTCCTCACTTCGTCATTCCACTCTTTGTCGGGCGTCCAAGTTCAATCAGTGCGCTGCAGCGGGTCAACAAAAAAAATCCTTTGGTGTTTCTGGTCGCACAGCGCGACCAGCGCGTAGAAGAACCTGAAATAGAGGATATCTACACGACGGGAACGGTAGCATACATTATGCATACGGTGGAGCTGCCAAATCAAAACCGTAAAGTTGTGGCAAAGGGACTGTGGAGAGCGAGCCTTAAAACTCTGCACATACACGATGGCTACTTGATGGCTGACACTGTCCCGATGGAGAGCGAGCCTCTCAGTGAGACGATTTCAGACAGCCTCATGAACTCCTTGCTTAAGCAGTTTGAGCAGTATGCGAAGATCAGCCAGAAAATTCCGTCGGACATTATTACTAAGCTGGCGGAGGTCGATCATCCTGGACACCTGACCGATGTCATCGCCGCGCACCTAGTCAGTCAGAGTGTTGCTGATCGTCAAAAGATATTGGAAGTGACGGATGAGCGAGAGCGTCTCGAGCGGGTCATATCAATTATGGCATCCGATATAGAACTGCAGGAAGTCGAACGAAAAATTCGCGGGCGCGTCAAAAAGCAGATGGAGAAAAGTCAGCGAGAGTACTATTTGAATGAGCAGTTGAAAGCCATAAACAAAGAGCTGGGTCATCCAGAAGAAGCCCGCAGTGAAACAGACGAGTTGCAAGATAAGATTCGCGAGGCCGGAATGACTCGCGAAGCGCGTGAAAAAGCGAACGCTGAACTCGGGAAACTGCGAATGATGTCACCGATGTCGGCCGAAGCCACCGTTGTACGAAATTACATCGATTGGCTGATCTCCGTGCCTTGGAAAAAGCGTTCGCGAATGAACCGAAATCTGACGGCTGCGGAAAAGATTCTAAACGATGATCACTACGGCCTGGAGGAAGTTAAGGAGCGCATCCTCGAATATCTTGCAGTACAGCAGCGCGTCAGAAAGAACAAAGCCCCGATTTTGTGTTTGGTTGGTCCTCCTGGAGTTGGCAAAACTTCGCTTGGCCGCTCTGTAGCGCGGGCTACAAAGAGAAAATTCGTACGCATGTCGCTCGGAGGAGTTCGAGACGAGGCCGAGATCCGAGGGCATCGCCGAACGTACATTGGCTCGCTCCCCGGCAAGATCATTCAGAACTTGGCAAAAGTGAAACGAAAAAATCCGCTGTTCATGCTGGATGAAGTGGACAAGATGTCCATGGATTTTCGCGGAGATCCATCCTCGGCTTTGTTGGAGGTCCTGGATCCAGAACAGAATTTCTCGTTCAGTGATCACTACCTTGAGGTTGAATATGATCTTTCAGAGGTTATGTTCATCGCGACTGCAAACACCTTGAATATTCCACCTCCACTGCTGGACCGGATGGAGACCATCCGGATTTCTGGATATACAGAGGTGGAAAAAATCAAAATTGCCCAAATTTACCTGATACCAAAACAGTTGAAAAACAACGGATTGAAAGCAGGTGACATTGATATTTCTGATGAGGTCTTGAAAGACATTGTTCGGTACTATACTCGTGAGGCAGGCGTACGTGGATTAGAAAGAGAAATATCAAAAATCTGCCGAAAGGTTACCCGAAAACTTGTTCAAAACGGAAAAGAGAAAACGCCCGTCGAAATAAATTCCAAGAATTTATCTGATTATCTTGGAGTTCGGCAGTTTCGCTTTGGACGGGCGGACAAAATCAACCAGATCGGACAGGTAACCGGCTTGGCCTGGACCCAGACCGGCGGAGACCTGCTTAGTGTTGAAGCGGTGGTCGTGCCCGGAAAAGGCAAAAATCTGTATACGGGCAAGCTCGGAAATGTCATGCAGGAGTCGATCCAGGCTGCACTGAGCGTTGTTCGATCGCGCACGGGCGTCTACGGCATCGACACTGGTTTTCATGAGAAAAAAGACATCCATGTGCATGTTCCCGAAGGTGCCACGCCAAAGGACGGACCGAGTGCAGGCGTTGCGATGTCCGTTGCCATCATATCCGCACTTACGAAAATTCCAGTATTCGCAAACGTAGCGATGACCGGTGAAATCACGTTGCGCGGCGAAGTCCTGCCGATCGGTGGCTTGAAGGAAAAACTGCTTGCGGCGCATCGCGGTGGAATAGCGACCGTTTTGATTCCCGAAGACAATAAAAAGGATCTGCCCGACATACCTGACAAAATCAAGGAAGATTTAAATATTGTTCCGGTTCGATGGATTGATGAAATCATCAGTCTGTCATTAGAATCTGTACCAAAGGCACGTACTGAGTCACGTACTGAGTCACCGAATTTACCTCTTGAGATTGATCCGGATGTCGCATCCGGAGACGGTATGGGTGTTGTAAAACACTAATCGCAGTTTCCATCCTCGACTGCGGGCAGCTCAACTCGATTTCTTCATTCATTCACAGTGAATGGAAATGCTGTGACGGCGGAATTGCGTCTTCGCCCGGGTGAATTAAAGCCAATCAAATTAGTGAATTCAGAGGATGCGAAGCCCATAATTCGTTCGTCATAATATGCGAAAAAGCAGTCAAAGTTAGAAATGTAAACTTGGACGCTGTCATCGGACTGGCTCGGATTGACACTGTGAAATCGGCATCCATTGACCAAGGTCCGAAGAATTTCGTAGATAAATCATCATCAAAACAGTTCCAAATTTCAATCTGTGCAGCTTCAGTCGGAATTGAACGAACGAAATGCAGGCGTGCAGATTGGGTAGATGGGCATTTGCTGTTTCGATGCGGTTCGCGAATGGTGTAATCAAGAAGAATAGGTTTATTGATGGCAGACGAATTGGATTTGAAGAAAACGATTGACGTACTACTCAAAGCAGCTCGCGAGGGGCGGTACCTTAGTTTTACAGATATCGCCAAGGCACACGGTCTTGAACCGAAATTCAGCGTGCTAATTGGTACGTTACCTAGTCATATTTGGGAGGTAAATAATCATTGCGCGGAACGCAACTGGCCATTGCTTGGCGCCATAGTTGTAGGTAAGGCAAATGTTGACAAAGAGAAACCACCTTCGTCGAGCGGATTTATAGATGTTGCAAGGGAATTTGGATTTGAATTTGATGACGAGCAGTCATTTGTTGAACAACAAAGACAATTCGTATTTGATTGTCCACCCGACGGTCAAGATAACCTGAGACGATACTGGTTCGTCGGTGCAGATTTTGATGGAGATAATCAAATCGACCGCTTCTTCGAGGAAGGAATTTGGGAGAATGGGTATGGGTTGCACAATGATCGGTACGTAGGTCTTGTCAAGCGTATGCAGCCAGGCGACCGAATTGCGATTAAGTCTTTTTTCTTTAGGAAGAAAAATTTGCCCTTCAAGATCGAGGCGGGGACATCCGTTCCCTGTATAAAAATCAAGGCAGTCGGTACGATTACAGAAGCAACGCAGGATAAATTCACCGTAAAAATCGATTGGGATACTCCATTGGATCATCAGAGAGAATGGTTTCGCACCCACTTCAATAAAGCAATTCATGAAGCCAATTTGAAAAAAGAGCATGACCGAAAGGTGATCCAGTTTGCGTTTTATGGTGGCAGTCAGGAATTCACTGATTTTGACAGTAACGGTGAGGATGACATCATTCCATCGGATTCAGAGTCCGGCAGTCCTGCCTATAGTATTGACTCAATCATTGAAGATGGCTGTTTCTTATCGAAAAACGAAGTGGAAGTGGCGTTGGAACGGCTGGAATCAAAGAAAAATCTGATCCTGCAAGGCCCGCCGGGTACGGGAAAAACATGGCTCGGGAAACGTTTGGCCTACGCCTTGATCGAAAAAGAAGACTCGGAGCGAATTCGAGTCATTCAGTTTCATCCCTCTCTGTCTTATGAGGATTTTGTTCGCGGCTGGCGACCCGATGGTGAAGGCAGGCTGGCGCTTATCGACGGAGTTTTCCTACAAGCGGTCAAAGCCGCCAAAAATGAACCTGATCGTCCATTTGTTGTAATCATCGAAGAAATCAACCGCGGCAACCCGGCACAGATTTTTGGCGAAATTCTGACCTTGTTGGAAAAAGACAAGCGAAACGAGGACGAAGCGATTGAGCTTGCATATCAACACAGAGATCAGCCACATGAACGAGTGTACATTCCTAACAATCTCTATGTTGTTGGAACAATGAACATTGCTGATCGATCTTTAGCTCTCGTAGATTTGGCATTGCGAAGGCGGTTCGCATTCATAACGCTAAAGCCCATGCTCAATGAACGCTGGCAAAATTGGTGTGAAGAACGAGGTCTGGATTCCAATTTCATTAAAAAAATTCGAGATTGGATGACAGAGCTGAATAACAGGATCGAGAAAGATCGTTCTCTCGGCAGGCAGTTTAGAATTGGGCACAGCTACGTCACTCCAACCTCTAGAGAGAAAATTGGCGATGCTAATCGATGGTTCCAGCATATCGTAGAAACCGAGAGATCAGCCCAATGCTGGAAGAGTACTGGTATGACGACCCGGACAAAGCGGATGAGGCCGTAAAGAATCTGCTCGAAGATTTCTCGTGAGATCTCAAAATCGGAATAAGGACTCAATCGATGCGGATTAATTACTGCTAGGCAAAATCCCTGTACAAAACGTTTGGCTTCTTTTTCTCTATGCGTTTGATCTCGCACAGTTTCGGGATCACTTCAAAAGCGAAGCGAAAGCATCTCCAGACTACAAGGCACTCATTGCACGGCTTCTGTGTCATGTCACCGAAAAGAGCCTTCGGCGAAATCTTAGATTCAGATATCGATATCGCGAAGACGATATGCAGCGAATTCGGGGGCGGATAGATGTTCTGAGAACATTTTCGAATGAGCTTTTTAAAGAAAGGCGAGATCGCATGCCGTTATGAAGAACTGACCGTCAATACACCATGCAACAGGCTTGTTCGCGCAGCACTGTCTAACTTGGTTCACTACTCTGCCAGCAACTTCTCATTTTCCTGCGTCCACCGACTCGGCGGGCGTTGGCGCCACCGGTAATAGCCAGATTCTGAAATCTCCAGTACCCGTCACATCAGACGCACCGTGAAGTTTTTGCGCTCCGCTTCGATCAAGCTGTACGCTTGGTTGTACCCCCGCGTTCGCGCCCTCGGCAGTGAACCAGGCGGTGGCTTTTTTAAGAACGCATTTTCCTGTTCCAACTGCTGCACCCTTCGCTTGGCTCCGGCTCGCTCAACGCCGTCTTGGCTTGACGTTTCCAGTTCTGGATCGCGGTCGCCGATGGTTCGTATCTGTGAGCCAGTTCCCGCACCGATAACCCAGCTTCATGCTCGGCTAAGATATGCGCTTTCAACTCCGCCGAGTAGATCACTTTACACCTCTTGGATTTTCATCCATATTTGAGGTTTACTCTATCATAAATTGTCTCTACTTTATCAGGGTAGGACCATATTCGTGGAAAATAATAAGATAAAGGTACAGACATAGCGATGCACATGATCGCCAAGATTGCCGCTAGGTGCTGGGGAATTCGCAGTGACTACTAGATTTTCAGCTCAAATATCAATCTTGTCAACACTAAGCTGCGATACGGGAGGTCAGTAGATCGGAATCGGTTTCCAACTAATGCGGTACAATGTTGGCCGAAACCAAGAGAGGTTTGTTTATCAAAATTGGATCCTGAAGTTGAAAATCCTGATCACTTGGCAGATGTTAAATTACAGGCATCTAACTTATTGAACTGTCGGGGCTTTTCTCTTTTTTATGTGTTCATTTTCGGAACTAGTGTTCTTTATAATACGAAATAACACTATGTACATGTAGCACAACTTCTGTTTCCGATTTAGTCTATTACAAAGTATAAAATTAACTGGAATTTTCAAATCAAATATCTACGGCCTTGGTACAGTACAGACTGATGGTGTAAAGATGTTCAAGATACGTCCATCAAGAATCACACTAGATGTCAGCATAAAATTTGAGCCGACTATTTTCGATTGGCAGAATGTGCCGGGTAAATATTTTGAATTGATACAAAGCGCGCTTACCTCAATTGTGACAACCGACAGTCTTCATGATTTCATGATTCAATCTGGAAACACTGTAGGTGATTTTGAGGCAAAGTTTAATATTTATGGTGGCCCTAGTTCCATAACGTTATCTGCAGATAATCTGTCATTCAACTTTCCAAACTTAATTCCATCTGATAATCAGCTAGTCCTTCAGATTATCAAGGAAGTGCATACGAGTTTTTATGAGAAATTTAATGAGCAGTCACATTCCTTGGTTCGTATTGGAATTTATGTTCATGCTGAGTTAGTTGACGGCAATTCACAGGATGATTATTTGTCTCGATATTCCACACCTTATGCAGATTCAGTAGCAAAAGATTCAAATTGGGAAATTCAACCATCGGGGAGAATTTCAATTGTTGGTAAAGATAGAAATTGGCGTGCTACTTGTATGGTAGAAAATAGTGATCTTGTTGGAAATGCATTATTTTTGCAATTTGATTTGACACAAGAAATTAGTCAGAAACATACTTTTGAGAATATATTGGATAGTTACAGAAGAATTTCGTATACCTGCATGTCTTTTCTGGACTTACAACAAGTGAATGAGTAATAGTTGTTGTGTCGCTTGAATCAGTATCATCGGAAGGATTAAGCGAAACGCGCAAAAAGTACGCATTGCGCAAGTTTAGTAATGAACAAATCGACTTCGGAAGGAGAAGAGAAGAAGCTCAATTTGGAGAAATTTCAAGTACATCACCTTTGGGAGCACCAAATTATCATCCCTTGAATTATCCAAATTTGCGGAAGATTGAAAGTAGAACCGAACAAAATGTAGTCAAAATAGTTTTTATAAAAACTTGTGAGCGGTGGCGGTTGGATGAAGAACAACAATGGATTTTGTTAGGCTACGGGGCTGACGGAGGTGTTCGACGGAGAATTTTTTTTGACAATTCTAATGAGCTATCGCGCGATGTTGAAGACCGTGCTGGATATGTTATAGGAATCAGTTTAGGGCTCAGTGCTTTATTCCAAGACAAACTGGAAGCGGAACTAAGTTGGCTCAATGAGCCTCGAGCTAATTTGAATTCCAAGTCAGCGATAGATTACATGCTCGAGGGTGGAATGGTAAACTTAATTGTTGTTTCCGAGATGGTCAAACGTGAAAGAGGCATCTAACATTTGCTAGAAACTTGCGAATTCCAAAAGAAAAAAGAAACTGTTTATCGACTCGCATGTTTAATTCCCTACAAATCCATTCAAAATAGATTAACGGAGCTAGGTCTAAGTGCTACGCCCGTAAATGTTGATAAAATTTCAAATTTACTAAATCGTTTGAGCGTACCGTTGACTACAGAAGAAGTCATTGACGATGCGCTCCAACCCAAAACTAGTGAAGTTACACCGTTTCCCGAGTCTCGATTTAGTGAAGGAACAATCGGAGTGTACTATTCGGCAATTGAAGTTGCTACGTGCAAGCGGGAGATCGAATACCACCTTAGAATTCAAATCGCAGAAAACGGCAGCGAGGAAATAAAATATACACGCAAATTTCAATTGATAAAGTGCAATTATTCTGGAACCACGGTTGATTTGCGCGGCCAGGAAAAAATCATAATGAGTTGATCAGTCAAGATAAATCTGGGTATGGTTTTTGTCAGGCACTGGGGTTGGAAGCAAAGCAATTCGATATAGATGGCTTCTTTACTCCGTCTGCCCGTGAAGTTCGTGGCACCTGTGTTCCAGTATTTGTCAGATCTGCTCTATCTCAATCGAGTATAGAATTTGAGGTTAATTTGACATTCTCGTACGTCGATATGAAGTTTCAATATTCGTAGAAACTCTGAATCCAAAAGTCTAGTCTCATCGTTCTGACAAATATAGGTTAGTAAGTCAAACTTGTTTCTTTCCATTTTTAGCGAATTCGTCGGAATTGCCTGCAGAATTTCTTACAGGATAATTTCTTTGCTGAACGCAGATTGAAATGAACCAATAGTTTTTCCTTGATACGAATTGTAATTTTTACATTTCGAACCACTGTACGAACTATCGTCAGGTCTATTCGTTATAGCAACATGCACAAAATTTTGTAGTTTTTGGCTTTATTGCTTGTCTACAGAGAGAGAAATACTGAGAGAAAGTCGGGTTTGAAAAGATGGTCCAGGAACTGAAATAAGGTGAGTGTGAATGAAGTTTGTCGTGCTGTAGTGCTTCAGTTGATTGACCCTCAAATTTCACTCAAATTTAGCCATCTTCGACGATCAAGAGACGCTCAGGACATTGCTGCTTTGCTGAGTAATCGATTGGATGAATTGCTCGGATGACCATTCCGGTTAACTCAGCAGCCGAATCCACGGACAGTGCCGTATCTGCATTGGTTGGCCTGAATGCGGTCCGAGTTATTTGTAGGTCGTGGATTATTACTCGACGGGAATCGAAATGAATACGAAGAGTGGATAGCTACAGGTACTTTTTATTGAGATTCTCCGCGAAGAAATAAAGACACTCAATATTTCAGTGAATACGCTGTCACAGGTAATTGTTTCAGTTGTCGCCAATGGAAAAAGCCAACTGCCACATCGTTTGCTGAACGCCGCTGCAAATTACGCTAGAGTTGTATTCCTGTGGTTAGCAATACTAATTTATGGTTATTTTCCTACGAAAAAGACAGGGAAGCTGATGATATTGATAATCTTTGGGAAATTTTCGCTCAAGCAATTGATTTGACAAATTCAGAGGAAATGAAGACCAGCAGTTCATTCATCGCCGCAAACGACATAGCAGCCAATGTTCGTCAAGTAGGATGGAGACTTACTATGGGACTTTTCTGGATTCGCCCTTGGCATTTTGTAACTCTTGATGAAAACACAAGGGAATTCGTTGAAAAAAATTCTGAGATTAAGATTCCGCTAAATGGACCAAAGGGGAAACCTAGTGGAAAGGAATATCTTGAACTCATTGAATTTCTCAAGGCTTGGTTTAAATTTAGTGATACATCTCTTCAATCATTCCCGGAGCTCTCGCTAGAGGCTAGGAATCAATTGGTACCACCTGATTACACCCTAAATGATATTTTGAAAGATGGCTGCTTCTTATCGAAAAACGAAGTGGAAGTGGCGTTGGAACGGCTGGAGTCAAAGAAAAATCTGATCCTGCAAGGCCCGCCGGGTACGGGAAAAACATGGCTCGGGAAACGTTTGGCCTACGCCTTGATCCAAAAAGAAGACCAGGAGCGAATTCGAGTCATTCAGTTTCATCCCTCCCTGTCTTACGAGGATTTTGTTCGCGGCTGGCGACCCGATGGTGAAGGCAGGCTGGCACTCATCGACGGAGTTTTCTTACAAGCGGTTGAAGCAGCCAAAAATGAACCGGATCGTCCCTTCGTTGTGATCATCGAAGAAATCAACCGCGGCAATCCGGCACAGATTTTTGGCGAAATTCTGACCTTGTTGGAAAAAGACAAGCGAAACGAGAAAGAAGCGATTGAGCTTGCCTATCAACGCAAAGATCAGCTACATAAGCGAGTGTACATTCCCAGCAATCTCCACGTTGTTGGAACAATGAACATTGCTGATCGATCTTTAGCTCTGGTAGATTTGGCATTGCGCAGGCGGTTCGCTTTCATCACGCTGAAGCCCATGCTCAATGAACGCTGGCAAAATTGGTGTAAAAAACGCGGGCTGGATTCTGCTGTCATTCAAAAGATTCGAGATCGGATGACAGAGCTGAATGACAGGATCGAGAAAGATCGTTCTCTCGGCAGGCAGTTTAAAATTGGGCACAGCTACGTCACTCCAACCTCTAGAGAGAAAATTGGCGATGCTAAATGATGGTTCCAGAATATCGTAGAAACCGAGATCAGCCCAATGCTGGAAGAGTACTGGTATGCCGACCCGGACCAAGCGAATGATGCCGTAAAGAAGCTGCTCGAAGATTTCTCGTGAGATCTACAATTCGGAATAAGGACTTAATCGATGCCGATCAATTGCTGTTAGGCAAAATCCCTGTACAAAACGTCTGGCTTCTTTTTCTCTATGCGTATGATCTCGCACAGTTTCGAGATCATTTCAAAAGCGAAGTAAAAGCATCTCCAGACTACAAGGCACTCATTGCACGGCTTCTGTGTCATGTCACCGAAAAACGCCTTCGGCGAAATCTCAGTTTCGGATATCGACATCGCGAAGACGTTCTGCAGCGAGTTCGGGGGCGGATAGATGTTTTAAGAACATTTTCGAATGAGCTTTTAAAGAAAGGCGAGATCGCATGCCGTTTTGAAGAACTGACCGTCAATACACCACGCAACAGGCTTGTGCACGCAGCGCTGTCCAAATTGGTTCACTACGCCGCCAGCGACCAAAGTTTTAAGAGCAATGATGAACTCGTGTCGCGATGCCGATCCTTGGCGAATACGCTAAACCGTTTAGGCGTAAGCGGTGATGTGCCTTCGCGGGCCGAGATCGCATCGGACCAGATTGCGCAGCATCAGGCTGAGGACCGTCTCATGGTTTCCCTTGCACAGGCGGTGTTTGCTCTGATACTTCCGACTGAAAGATCGGGTTATCGATCACTGCTGAGAGCGTGGCGTGAAAATATCAAGCCCAGTGTGCTTTTTGAAAAGGCAATCGCAAATTTTTACACGGTAGAACTGCCGGAAATACCAGGCAGCGATGGATGGAGGGTCCATAAGCAGAAACATTTCGATTGGCCCATCGAAACCGAATCCCAGGGTAACGCAGCCTATCTGCCCATAATGAAAACCGACATCTTTTTGAAAAACGAAAAGCAGGGCAGACGAATCGTAATTGATACGAAGTTCAAAACGATCAGTAAAAATAACGAATTTGGTCAGCCGAAATTCATATCGACGGACCTGTATCAGATTTATTCCTATGTCCGAAGTCAGGATGGTGTAGATGACACAATGTCACAATGCGCGGAAGGCATCTTGCTCTATCCATCCATCGGCATCGATTTTGACGAAGAATTTATAATCCAAGGACATCGGTTTCGATTCGTCACGATCGATTTGAAACTTCCAAGCAGCGAATTCATACAACGGCTTCGACAAATCCCGAATTTCACTCGACGTGACATCGTAGCGACTTTTCAAAATTAGCAGGTAAACAACCGGGCAGCTACGAGCATTACGCGGTACGGTCGAATCATCGTCAGCAAGCGCGAACCGAGGCATTTTCGGTGTTAGAAACAGATTGATTTGATTGAGTAAATCAAGGGGTGGAAATATTTGTTAACCCAAAATAACGCTGTTTTCTGCGTTATTCCGAGCATTTTGGCAGTTTTCCAGCCAATTCTACCCCAGTCGGCAAAAGGCGACTGCACCGGGCACCCGAAGTCAGCCTGTAATTTATTATAATACCATATGTTATCAATAAGTTATGGTTTACATTCACTAGGCATTTTGTAAATATTCGGCCAAGCCCATAGGCCGAGAGGAATCAACTGTTGAGAATTATCCTGAAGTCCCGGCACAGAGGGTACAGCCAGATATCCTTGATCGGTAATGTTGGCTTGGCGGAGGCAGCGCATTTGCCGAGTCCTTTCGTTTGACCGACATTGATCCAGTTCGCAGCCCGGTAGCATGTACCAAAAAAGCGCTGTTCAACGAAAGTCTCAAGCAGCACCGGTCGAATCCGGTAACGATCGTACCACTGCTGCGGCAGTTCCCGGGCGAGCCTTGCAAGCAGGTGCGAGGCAAGATTGGGGCACTTGATCCAAGGCAGAATGAGGAATCTTGCATGGTTTACGATCAGCGCCAGATTGGCTTCTCTGCGCTCCCGATTCCAGCCGATGAAGTCATCCCGGGGTGCGGTTTTCCATGCTGCGGCACCGAAGCCGAAGGCGGCGACAATCTGACGGTCTATGGCAGCGAAATAACGCTGCTGAGCGCCGGGCAGGGGTTTGTATCCAAGATAATGATAGCGTTCAATGTATTCGTTCCAAAGATGTGAATCAGCGGGGGTTGACACCCGCCACAGTTGAGGTGTTGGCAACTCATGCAGCGGCGCACGGATCGGTGTCTGCGCTGCAGTGCTGTCGGTGAAGCGGATGACCGCCCTGGGAGGCTGGCGACGAGGTGGCGGCAACACAATCAGCTGATCTCGATACATGCGCAGCATCGCCACCCGGCACGACATCTGTTTGAGTCCTCCATCGGGCTTTTTCCAATCCAGCAGCTCACAGACCTGCTGCGACAGCCGGGTTCTGGAACTGTCAGGATGGGCGGCAATCAGTTTGCGAATGCGCTCCAGCTCCTTGGAACTGAAGTCGCGTCCGCAATATCGAGTCATGGCGGCTGTGAGACGGTTGAAAGACAGCCGCGTTGCGTTGATACCGCTGCCTCGCACTTTGAGATCAGAGAACTGCGCTGGCTGACTGCAGTCGGTGGCTGCGACATCTCAGCCCGTCGAGCCTCGCTCATCCGCCAGGGAATGAAAGTCTCAAGATTCTCAGGCGCCTGTCCGCCATTGGCGGCGCAGGCGCTGAGATATTCATACAGCCATCGATGGGGATTGAGATCCCACAAAAGCAGGCTCTGAATGATTGAGAACATCTGTGCTGCCAGCGAAGCGCTCCAGTGACTGCCCGAACCGCGGCAGTTCTTGCGCAGCATCGCTGGGTTGTGCATCTTCCGTTCCCCAGAGTTATTATCAAGCGCAACCTGGGGATGTTTTAAAAACACCATCAGCCCCGACCAGTGATTCTGCAGACTGCTCAGCACCTTGAGTTGGGCCGGATGCATCTGTTCTGCCGACAATTCATGCTTCAAAGTCCGCTCCATCTGCTCGACCGAGCGCTCAAGCCGCTACTGTTGGCGCATGAATGATTCGCTTTGCTGAGCCAACGGCCTCGACTCATCGAAATGCTCCTGACGACGCGCATTGAGGTGATAGAGCTCGCCAATGCGCTCCCGCCACTCGAACATCCACGGCTCCAGTTGCGGGTACTGCACCGCAGCTTCGAGATAATCCCGCCGCATATGAACCCAGCAAAAGCCAGTATGATCGCCGCATTGACCTTCGCCAATCGTTTGTAACCACTGTAACGGTCACAAATGACAAACACTTCCTTGAGCTTCTCAGACAGTGAACTGAAGTGCTTGATCGGAACATCACCGCTGCGCGTCGGCTCAATGCGGTAGATCACCGATGAAGCGCTCTCAAACACCCACAGATACCACCGATTGCCGATTTTCCCCTCCATCTTCTCATAGACCTTCCAGCCGGTCTCGTCACAGTGAAATACCGAATCTTCCATCTGCCGCTGCATCAACTGATCCAACAGCGGCTCGAGCCACGGCGCCATCTTGGCTGTCACCACGGCCGGAGTTTGACGGCAGTTGCAGGTCTTTGCATATTTTTTCCACCGGATCTCGCGAATATGCGCCTTCGTAAAATATTCCAGAATCTCCGAGTTGTCGGTGTTCGACATCGGCACATAGGCAGCGCCACAGGAATCGCACACCTGATCTTCAGGCGCAACATCCAAGGTTTCAACTTCACGCGGCAATTTCTCTCGAGGCGTGCGTCCATGACCCTTGCTGCCGCGCTGTGCGCCGCGCTTTTTCTTCGGCGCAGCCGACGCAGGTTCCAAAGCCTCGCTTTTTTTGACCGACTTTTTTTCAGTTTTACGACCATAGACCTGTTTCTCCAACTGCCATACCCGCGCCTTTGTTCGCTCCAATTCCTCACTCTGCCGGCGATGCTTCTCCAGCAGCTTCAAATACTTTCGGGTTTCATGCTCCTGCTGGGATTGCTCCAAATGGTAACATTTATCTTTCCATTGTTGAGCAAGGCCCCGCCAACGGTTCACATCATACTTCAACTGAATATGCTCCTGCTTCGACCGCGTTACGAATTGTTTGGAAAAAGGCGTCGATGCACCTTTTCCCGAATCCGAAAACTCCGCAGTGGGCTTATTGGGTTGAACTCATTTGACATGCACGATTTATTTACACTATTGGTGTCGTGGTGTCCATAGCTGAAGCAAATTTATTTCTATTCGATAAGGGTTGGCCGAATATTTACGTTAATGGCATCGACCAGCCTGATTTAGTTTTGGAATTAAGTGCCGAAGGTGTTAAAATTACCCGCTGTGTCAAACAGATAATCGCTAGCCCTCAGGCAGTGTAGAGTTCTCGAAAAAATGGTTTGTTTCATTCGATTGCCAACACGGCATTGACCACAGGGTATTGTTGATAAGAGCCGTTGGGTACTTAGCTCAATTGGAAGAGTGTCGCCCTTACAAGGCGAAGGTCGCAGGTTCGACTCCTGCAGTACCCACCAAACAACTCGGAGTGGTAGTTCAGTCGGTTTAGAATTCCGGCCTGTCAAGCCGGGGGTCGCGGGTTCGAGTCCCGTCCACTCCGCCAGCTTTTCCCATTTTCAGAATCAATTTTCATCGGTAAGAATTGGCAGTTTAGTCGCCTCTCGAACAAGTCAGAGGGGCGAAACTGCTACTTTCAGCAAGGAATTGATTTCAGCAGTCGACTGCTGGTATTTTCAGGAAAAATAGAAGTCGATGAACTTTCCTTTGCGATCGTACAACCTTTGCAGATCTGTCAAAAAACTCTAATCTGCCGTTGTGCTAAAATGCAAGGTTTCTGGTAGTCAGGCTGTAATTCGAGCGTCGCTCAATCAATGTGTGTAACGTTTCAATCGAGCGGACAGCATTTTCTGCCACAAAACTCGGAGTGGTAGTTCAGTCGGTTTAGAATTCCGGCCTGTCAAGCCGGGGGTCGCGGGTTCGAGTCCCGTCCACTCCGCCAGAGTAATTTGATGCTGCAGATAAAGCACCGGCACTGAATCAGCTGGAGCGAACCGAATACGCTGCCTAAATCACAAGAATATTGAAATTGCGCTATGTTAACTAGAATTCGAGAAAAAGCGACCGGATGGATTGCCTGGGCGATTGTCATACTAATTACCATTCCATTTGCACTCTGGGGAGTCAACTCTTATTTCACTGAAGGGTCGTACGTAAATGTTGCGGAGTTCGACGGCGGTGAAATTGACTACCAATCCTATCAGAACGCACTGTACCAGGAAAGAAACCGTCTGCGCCAAAGGTTCGGACAAGGCATAGACCCTGTACTTCTTTCCGGTGGTGTCTTGGGTCGTCAGGTGATCACTTCATTGGTAGCCGACCGACTGTTGGTGCAGGATGTTTTGCGGCAGGGATACCGGGTAAGCGATGAACAGCTGCTGGAAGCAATCTTGGCGGAAGAAGCCTTTCGCAACGAAGACGGTTTCAGCCAGCAGCTTTACGAAAGGATGGTGCGGCTGTCTGGTTATTCACCAGCCGAGTTTGAAGCAGTTCAGAGAAACAGTGCAGCGATACAGCAGCTGCAGACTGGATACGTGGAAACCAGTTTTGCGATTGATCGGGAAGTCGAACATGTACTGGGTTTGATACATCAGGAACGAACCGGTGAATACGCTGTTATCGATTCGACGCGGCTGCTGCCAGAGATTGATGTCAAACCAGAAGAAGTTGAATCGGAATACGAAGAGAACAAGTCAGCTTATCGAGTTTCTGAACGGGTCAAAGTAGATTACATAGAAATTTCACTTTCTGATTTTGCACAAGGGTATCGGCCTTCAGATGAAACGTTGAGAAATCTTTATGATGTTCGGTCTGCCCAGTTTCGGAAGGATGAACAGCGCAGCGTGAGTCATATTTTATTAGAGGTGCAGGAAAAGAATGAAGACGAGGTCGAAGAGGAGGCACGTCGTCTGATCGAGCGAATTCACGCGGGAGAAGATTTTGCAGATTTGGCTAGAGAGCATTCTGCCGATGTTGGTTCCGCAGAATCAGGGGGAAGCATAGGCTGGATCAATAAAGGAGTGACAGGCCCGGAGTTTGAAGCCGCAGCATTTGCTCTTGCTGCCGGGCAGATCAGTGATCCAGTGCGGTCTAATTTTGGGATTCACATCATTCGAGTCGATGAAATTAGATTGGGTGAAGTGAAAGAATTTGAGGAAGTTCGCGAAGAACTCGTTGCAGAGGCCGTTCGAAGTCAGTCAGAAGCTGAAATGTTCGAGGTTTCTGAGGAATTGGCCAACATCGTGTATGAACAGCCGGAGAGTCTGGAACCTGCGGCGAATCAGCTTGGACTGAGCATAAAGGTTTCGGATTGGTTCAGCCGATCCGAGGGGATGGGCATTGGCGCTAATTCAGCAGTTCGCGCGGCTGCGTTTGGTGAGGAAGTGCTGAATGAGGGCTTCAATAGCGGTGTCATCAATCTCGGAGACGACCGACAGGCTGTTCTTAGAAAAAATGATTATCGAGAATCGAATCAGCTGTCTCTGGAAGATGTAAAAGCGCAGATTACTGAGCAGCTGCTGATTTCGAAGAGCATTGAGAGCGCCGAGAATCTCGCAAAGGAACTGGTCGCTCAACTCGAAAGCGGTCGTGACTGGATTGAAATTCTTTCGGAAAACGGTCTTCAGGCTGCAACGCTTCCGCGATCGTTCGCAGAAGTCTCGGATGTATTTTTACAGGGACTCTTGAATGACGTCTTTGCCGCCGGCAAACCTCGTGCCGGAGGAGAGGTTTACGGATACGGGCATGATGGTAACATTCAGTACTCGATATTCAGAATCACCGGCGCCTCCGACGGAGATACGTCACAGGCGACAGATTCTGAGCGGCATCAGATTCAGCAAAGTGTCAGATATCGATTTGGCGACAGCCTTTTTGAAAACTACCTGGCAAATCTAACGGAAGATGTCGATATCCAGATTAACGAAGAATTACTTTGAGAGCTTATAAAAGCTGCTCGCTGAAGCCAACTGAGTGGAAACCGCCGTCAACGTAAACAATTTCACCCGTAATTCCCGAAGCCAAGTCTGAGCACAGGAAGGCTGCGGCGTTGCCCACTTCTTCGATTGTAACGCCTCTTCCCAGAGGTGCGATCTTTTCGTAATAATCCATCATGGATTTCATGCCGTGAATTCCTGCTGCCGCCAGCGTACGAATCGGCCCTGCTGAAATCGCATTCACGCGGATGCCCATCTCTCCCAAAGACTGGGCACAGTATCGAACATTCGCTTCCAAACTGGCTTTGGCCAGTCCCATGACGTTGTATCCCGGCATGGAGCGAAGAGATCCGATGTAAGTCAGTGTCAGAAATGCTCCTGAACCTTTATTCATGAGAGGAGCAAAAGCCGCTGCAAGTGCTGAAAAACTGTATGAACTGATGTCGTGTGCCATCAGGAAACCCTCTCTTGACACTGAATTCAAATACAATCCCTTCAATTGATCTCGAGGTGCGAACGCAATGGAGTGAACCACAATGTCTAAATCGCCCCATTTTTTTTCAACCGTATTTCGCAATGCGTCTATTTCGGCATCGGTAGATACGTCGCATGGTGCTACAAACGATGCATCCAAAATATTTGCGAATTTTTCCGCGCGGCTTTTTAGTTTTTCACCTTGATAAGTCAGTGCAAGCTCTGCTCCTTGTTCCGACATCGCACGGGCAATCCCCCATGCGATTGATCGATTGCTTGCAATTCCTGTTACTAATGCTTTTTTCCCTGTGAGAAGCTCCATAATTGTCCACCGAGTTCTGAATCCTTTTACGAATTACCTTTTTATGAATTCTTAATGAGTGCCTATTATAGAAACATGACGATTTTGAAACACTCATTGAATCGTCCTTGATGCAACTGAAGGAACGACTTTCATTATCATGGATCAACAAGCGGTTTGCATTCTCGAATCCCCAGAGCATGAACTGCAGTGCAGGAGCATGAGTGACCGTTATTCTCTGCCGCTAGTCAGCAATCTCTCGGAAATTTCAGCAAAGTATGCCTTGCGCTACCATGATGGTGTGCTGAAGCTGTGGGATCTTCAAGAGCCCAAATTTCGTCCGATTTCTTTCGATGCCAATCAAACTGGCAGGATTGGGAAAAACAGTCTGCTCGGAAAAGCGATGGGGAAAAAAACCCGTACGATTGTAGATGCGACAGCAGGGCTTGGACAAGACGCCTTGCTGCTTGCAAGGATGGGGTTCAGCGTCATTGCGATTGAACGCGTCCCGGTGATTTCAGCATTGCTCGAAGATGGAATTGCAAGAGCAACGTCAACGGAACAGCATCTGCGGATTCAGCACAGCTTCGGCGATGCCAGAGATCTGCTTCTGAAACTGTCCGTCCGCCCTGATGCGATTTATCTGGACCCAATGTACCCCGAAGGCAGAAAAAAATCTGTAAAAGTTTCACGTCCGCTGAAAGTAATCAGGGAGCTGGCCGGTGATGATCCGGATTCTGTTGACTTATTGCAGACGGCACTCCGTTCAACGGCAAGACGAATCGTTGTAAAGCGGCCGGTTTATGCAGCCCCTTTATGTTTGCGGGTGCTGGCCGGCAGCCTCAAAGGAAAAATGGTTCGCTACGACATTTACGTCAGAACGGGCTGAACAAGGACTTTATCCATATTTCCTTCTGAATATTCAGTGGAGCGCCGACAGTATCTGTTGCAATCGTTCCAGTTGTTTCAGACGGACTCCGTCCCTGATCAGGGTCTTTGCTAAATTGAATGACTGCTGCGGCGTCGAGCTGCATCTTGTCCGAAATTTCAAGCATCATTACGATGAAGAGGGCGTAGTTCAATGGCAGAATTTCAGCTTCCCAAGCTGGCTACGTGGGCTCGATTCCCAACGTCCGCTCCATTCAGCAGTCCAGGTCGATGAATTATTCAATCATTCCAGTACATGAAAATCCGATTCATGGTCATGCGGACCGGACCTCATCTTGTAATTTGCGAATCAATCGCTTAATTTTGCAGTCGCTTCTTTGATGGAACCGTGAACGGCGTCTCGGATGAGTTCAAGAAGTGTTAGGACGAAAGAAGCTATTTTTTCAAGGGGTAGGCATAGGCTCCGACCTTGCTGGTCGAAAGCCCAGCCCCGATCAGACCTTCCAGCAGTTTAACTCCAGCAACAACTCCATCGATGACTGGTATGCCCGTTTCCTGACTCAGTGCCTGTGTCATATCTGCCATGCCGGCACAGCCTAAAATTACAGCTTCAACCCGATCCTGCCTGATGGACTGCCTGACTTCCTGAAGAATCTGCCGATAAGCTCCTGCGCCATCGTCTTCCAGCGCAAGCACAGGCAGATTCGTCGCTCTAACCTTTCGGCACCGCCTGCTCATTCCATAGTGGTCAGCGAGATCTTCTATGATCGGAACGGATCTTGCGAGCGTCGTGACCACGCTGAATCGAGATGCTACAACAGACGCAGCAATCATGGCTGACTCACACATACCCAGTACGGGACCGGTAGCAACTTCGCGGCATGCTCCTATTGCCGGATCGTCAAAACATGCGACCAAGAATCCGTTGAATCCCTGTTCTTCGCCCCAGACAATCTGCTCGATCAATCCCTTTGAACTCATTACTTCGTCGTAATGACCTTCGATGCTCGCGGGGGCATCCGTTGGATTCGTTGCAGCAATTGTTGTGGTCTGAGCGCACACACTTTTTGCAGCAGCCTCGACTTTCTTTGTCATCGAAGCCGTGGAATTGGGGTTGACTAAAAGGATTTTCACTAGAAATCAAATTCCTAGATACAGTCTTCGGACTCGGTCATCCTGGATGAGTTTGCTTGATTTGCCTTGCAATGCGACGCGGCCCGTTTCGAGCGCATACGTCCGGTCAGAAACGCGGAGCGCCATTCTGGAGTTCTGTTCAACCAGGACGATGCTAACACCTTCTTCTTTATTGATGGAAACAATTGACCGAGCGATTTCCTGCACCAATAAGGGAGCCAGCCCCAATGATGGTTCATCCAACAGCAGCAGCTTCGGTTTTGCCATGAGCGCGCGCCCCATCACAACCATTTGCTGTTCGCCGCCGCTCATTGTTCCAGCCTGCTGGCGCCTTCTTTCCTTAAGTCGAGGAAAACGCGCAAACACCTTCTCCATGTCCTGTCTGATTTCAGTCTTATTGCGTCTTGTGAATGCGCCCATCAGAAGATTGTCGGTTACGCTCATATAGGGAAAGACATGTCGTCCTTCGGGTACCATAACGATGCCGAGATTGACGATTTCGTGCGGGTTCAGCGAGTCGATTCTCTTTCCGTTGAAGTGGATCCTGCCTTCAGAGAGCGGCGTCAGACCGGTAATTGCGCGCAAAGTCGTTGTTTTTCCTGCACCATTCGAGCCAATCAGAGCGATGATCTGCCGCTCTGCCAATTTCAGAGAGACATTGGAAACGGCGAGAACATGATCGTAGCGAACGGTCACATTTTCTACTGCAAAATACTCCATTGTCACTCCATCATCAGTTCGTCTTCTTCACGACCGAGATACGCTTCGATCACCTGTTCATTGTTTTGGATTTCCGCAGCTGAACCTTCTGCAATTTTCCTGCCAAAATTCAATACGATGATGTAGTCGCTTATGCGCATCACAGCACGCATGTCATGCTCTACCAGCAGCACTGTCACTCCGCGGTCGCGTATGCCTCGGACCATTTCGACGGCAGCATTCGTTTCTTCAGGATTCATGCCGGCGAAGGGTTCGTCAAGCAGTAAAATTTCGGGTTCCGCAGCCATTGCGATTGCAATCCCGAGTCCACGCAGATACCCATGAGGCAGATTTCTTGCGACTTCATTCTGCACGTTCGAAAGCCCGAGATACTCAAGAATTTCGATTGAGCTTTCGCGAAATCTGGATTCGTCCTTTCTTGCAGTTGGCGAACCAAAGAAAAATCCAAAAAGGCTCGCTTTACTGCGCAAATGGTGAGCGACAATGACATTTTGCAAAGTCGTCATTTCCCGGAAAATAGTTGTTTCCTGAAACGTGCGAACAACACCCTTGCGAGCGACCATGTGGGCAGAAAGTTTAGTGATGTCCCTGCCCTTGAAAACAATGTTGCCATCGCTCGCTTGAAGAAAGGATGTAATCAGTTTGAACAGGGTGCTTTTTCCAGCGCCGTTGGGACCGATTACGCTCAGGATCTGGCGCGGTTCAACGTCGAAGCTGACGTTGTCGACAGCGACCAGTCCGCCAAAGCGTTTCGTCACTCCTCTTAATTCAAGAATGGCCATGCACTCAGCTTCCGCCGCCAAAACGCTTCTGAAAATCGAAACGAGGCAGTCGCACGCTCAGCAATCCATTCGGCAGCCATATCATGAAAGAAATCATTATGATCGCATACAGAAACGGCTGATATTCATTCAAACCATGCAGAAATTCAAAACTCAGAAACAAGACAAAGGTACCCACCAACGGCCCAAATACATACCCCAATCCGCCCAAAAAGCAGTACAGCATAAAATAAATTGAGTCTTGGATCTGGAAGGTTGCTGGATAGATGCTTTGTTGAGAGGCGACGAAAAACGCTCCGCCTATGCCGCCGTAAAGGCCGCTGATTGCAAATGCGATGATTCTGAGCATCGGCACGTTGATTCCAATGGACGAGGCAAGCTCCTCGCTTTGCTGGAGTGATCGAAACAGTCGCCCCAGTCGACTGTTGATGATGCGATAAAGGCATGCGTAACCGGTTACCAGCAGGAATGCTCCGAGAAAGAACATGGCGACGTGTTTGTTAGTATTCGCAAATGATGGAATAATGGTGATCCCAAATAATTCTACGGACTGCGGCAGAGGAATTTTGATGATTCCACTCGCGCCGTTCGTAATTGACGAGAAGGACTGAGCTGAAAGGCGCGCTGTTTCAGTAAGACTCAGTGTAATCATGGCAAAATACACGCCGCGCAGACGAAGAATCGGAAGACCAATCAGAATGGCAATTGCCGCTGATGCAATGCCTGCGATCGGCATGGCGAGCCAGAATGACACATCAAGTCGCATGATCAATATTGCGGTCACGTATCCGCCAAATAATGCGAACGCTCCTTGACCAATATTGATGCGGCCAATATAAAAAGTCAGCCACACACCTGCAGCGATGAATGACAGAACTGACGCGGTAGTTATGATTCCAAGCAGATAAGGGTAACCTACAAGAACGGTCGGCACGCCTACCAAGTAAACGAACAGTGCGATCACAGTGACTGCGATCTTCGGACTTTTTAACTGGTCGAGACTCAAGACGGAATGGCCGTGTCAACCGATGTAACTGTAGTAATCGTCATCCCCATGGTTTACCCATAAGGCCCTGCGGGCGAAATGCAAGAAAAATGATGAGTGAGACGAAAATGATCAGATAGGTTTCTCCACCCGGCAGGAATCGATAACCGAAAGACTCCAGCATTCCAAGTATGAATCCGCCAATAATGGCACCGGATACGACACCTGCGCCGCCAATCATTACCATGATGAACGCTTTAATTGAAATAGCGGTTCCGATGCCGCTGTTTACACCGGAAATTGATACCAGCAAGGTTCCGGCCAACCCGGCCAATGCCGCACCGATTGCGAATCCCAGCATGCCGTATCGGTTGACATTGACGCCCTGCAGCTGCGCTGCTTCACGGTCCTGTGCAATGGCTCGAAGTCCTCGTCCTGGACGGGTAAACTGCATGAATGCGATAAAGCCCGCAATCAGGGCGGCAGCGAGCACCATTACGACGGCTCTGGCATATGGGATGAAAGCGTCGCCGACACTGAACACACCCGACGCGATGGGCGGAACGCCACGGTGCTTTTCGCCGAAAAAAATCAAAATCATGCTTTCGAGCAACAGTGCTGTACCTGCTGCCAGCAACATGGAGCTTTCTTCACGCGTGCTGTGTCGGAGAACTCTCCTGAAAAAAAGAAGTTCAAACAAAACTCCGACCATGGCCAATGTCAAAGCGGATGAAAGCAAGGCAAGGATGAACGGGTAGCCAAGGACACCATAAATGTAATACGTAACAAAGGCGCCGAGCACATACATTTGTCCATGAGCGAAGTTCAAAACGTTCATGAGTGCGAAGATCATGGTAAGACCCAGCGCAATCAGCGCGTATTGAAAACCGGAATAAATTCCGTTGAAAATTACTTGTTCCATAAATTTAGTTTACTGTGTCGCAGATGAAAATTTTCGTCTGCTAAAAAATGAAGCACCGCGGCATTCGATCTGCAGAGGTGCTTCACACATGATTCATACACGGATTTCTGTTTCGACTCCGTGTATTGCTACCAAAAATTTACTCTACCGAACCTACAAACAAAGTCTGAAATTCGCCGTCGCGGTATTCGTTGACAACCATTGGAATCGGCAGCTGACGAGCTTGCTCAAAGAAACCTGTTCCGACGTAAGTCAAAGAATTTTCGCCTACTAGCAGACGATTTTCAGCATCGACCATTGGCATTGCGGCTTTGAATGCCTCAATGTCATCAAGTGCGGCTTTACCGGCCACCTTCAAAGTTTCGATAATCATTTCCAGTGCATATACTTTGGTGCCCGCTTCATCATTCCACTCTCCGACATGAGCTTCATAGTTTTTTCGGAATTCGTTCATGTATTCGTCTGAAATTGCGGGAGTGCTTGCTCCACCGACCGAGATGAAACCTGTTGCAGCATCTCCAGCGACTTCACTTAGAATTTTTACGTCTTGAGCAGTTTCGGTGCTCATTAGACCTTCATATCCAAGTTCGCGTGCGGCTCGGATCAGCAATGGCGCATCAGAGGGTGCAACACCCGACAGCACGATCAGGTCTGGATTGAGTTGGACAATTCGTGACATTACAGGGAAGAAGTCAGTCGTGCCTGGCTCATAAGTGTCTTCTGATGCGAGGACGTTCAAACCGAGTGCGTTGGCTGCTGCCACACCTTGTTTACGCTGATTGATTGGGTCTGATTCGTTTCTAGCCACGAACGCAATTGATTTCACTCCATGGTCCTGCATCAGCCGTTTATAAATCACGGGCCCTGCTTGATAAGATGCAATCATACCCAGAATCGAGTTGCTTGACGGTGGCGTATATAAAGTTTTGTCAAATGCATACGGAATGTTCATTGCCCCACCTTCTTCTAGGACGGGAACGATCGCCTGAGCAGTTGTATCAACATTCGGGCCGATGATGTATTTGATGCCTTCCTGGTAAACCAATCGTTCCGCACCGGCAATAGACACTTTCGGGTCGTTCTTGTCGTCAATTGAAATGACTTCAATCATATAATTTTCACCGTCAATTTCAAATCCGCCCATATCGTTGTACATCTTGGCCGTAACCTCCGTACAGTATCGATTGACTAGTCCCCAAGATGCTGCTGGACCGCTCATAACGCCTAAAACACCGATCTTTATTGTTCCTGCATTGGCTGTCGCCGCACCAAAGATCAAAAGGGATAACGTGGCTGCCGTAACTAAAAGTTTTCGTAAATATTGCATGCAAATACCTCCTGTAATAGTTTGATTTTCCTTAAATAATGGATTTCGATTGCATGAGCCCGTCATTCTATTTCATTTTCTTCTTCAGATTCAAATTTGTTTCACAAAAACTTACACTTACATCCCAAAACTGCGATTGAAAAATTTTTCAGACTTCACCGGTTTATTTGGCTTGAAATGGTTCGTCGGCACCAGTAAAATCGCTCGAACTTCACTTCAAACAGAAATCAATGCGTTGTGCCAGAGTCGAATTGCTGCTGCTGAATTCACTCGTTTCATTCGAAGACCAATTTGTACGATCTGCTGATCGCGCATGCCTCCATCAATTAGTTTAATAAGTAATACCAGTCGAGTCAGAAATTTGTTATCGTGCTGCAGCGCCATGAAAACTCCCTGAGAATCTGGACTGAATCGGGTGAAGTCGCGAGCAGGAATTGAATTTACATATTGAATTTAACCTATATAATTTGATTTTTATTGTTGATCCCGGCTCAGACTCATGGAGGCAGTTTTTCAGCCTCGCCATCAATTTCAACCGTGAATCATTTTCTTTTACCTGAATTTAATGCACATACTTTTTGCTGACAAATTTCCTCTGAAACAGCTGGAAATGCTGCAGACTGCCGGTCACAACACCGATTATCGGCCAGAGCTGCAGGCAGCTGATCTGCCCCGGTTCGTACCCGGAAAAGACGCACTCATCGTCAGAAGTACCAACATCAGTCGGATGACCATTGAAGCTGCGAATCAACTGAAGATCATTGTCCGGGCAGGCGCTGGCACGAACACGATCGACAAAGCCGCTGCATCGGACAATGGAATTCTAGTCTGCAATGTTCCTGGCAAAAATGCGGCAGCAGTCGCAGAGCTGGCTTTCGGTCTTCTGCTTTCAATCGACCGACGCATTCCAGACAATGTCAGTGAGATTCGAAAGGGCGTCTGGAACAAGAAACGATTTTCAGCCGCGCAGGGTGTGATGGGAAAAACCCTGGGGATTGTAGGCGCCGGTTCGATTGGGATGTGCGTTGCTGAACGGGCTCAGGCATTCGGCATGAAAATATTAATGGTGAAAAAAGCCTCTCGTTCCGAAAAAATCCTGAAGAGAATGGAACAGCTTGGTGTTGAAGAGGTAAAGGACCTTAAGGAACTTGCCATGAACAGTGACGTGATCACGGTTCATGTTCCTTCGGTACCTGCAACGCGGAATCTTATCAGCGAAGAGTTCCTGTCATGGATGAAAAGTGATTCGATTCTACTCAATACCTCTCGTGGCGAAATTATAGACGAGGAAGCCTTGCTGGGAGCTCTCAGCAGCAAGCCCATGCGTGCGGGTTTGGATGTTTATGTCAATGAACCAGCTGCCCCTACAGGGGAGTTCCGGTCCAAATTGGCTCAGCACCCCAACGTTTACGGAACCCACCATATTGGCGCGTCCACTTTTCAGGCTCAGAATGCCGTAGCAAATGGCGTTGTCGAGATTCTGAAGGCATATGAGAAAGGCAAAGTTCTCAATCGCGTAAATTAATTTCTATTTTCTAGCTTGTCACTCGGAGGTAATGTTTTGCCCAAACGTGTTTATAACTTTAGTCCAGGCCCGTGTACTTTACCGTACGAAGTTTTGGTGGAGACCCAATCGGAATTGGTGAACTACAAGGATTCCGGGATGTCGCTTGTCGAAAGCAGTCATCGCGGAAGAAATTATGACGCAGTTCACAATGAAACCGTGGGCCTTGTTCGGGAACTTTTAGAAGTTCCGGATGAATTTGCAATCCTATTCATTCAAGGTGGCGCCACTCTGCAGTTCGCAATGACTGCGCTTAACTTGCTTGCACCAACGGAAAAAGCTGGATTTTTGAGGAGTGGCCACTGGGCGAATTTAGCAATGAAAGACGCTCGCATGTATGGCAATCAGTATGTGGCCTGGAACGGAGCGGAGGAGAATTACTTTCGATTGCCGAGTTCTGATGAGGTTCAGGTTCAGCCTGACACTCGTTATTTGCATGTCACTACGAACGAAACCATCGGTGGAGTGCGTCTTTATGAGTGGCCGGATGTTGGAGTTCCTCTGGTTTGCGACATGTCGTCCGATTATTTTTCAAGGAGCATTCCTTGGGACCTGATCGATGTCGCGTATGGGGGTGCACAAAAGAATTTGGGTCCTTCGGGAGTTGCTCTGGTAATCGTACGAAAGTCGGCATTGGACGCTTCGCCGCGGGAGCTGCCCACGTATCTGGACTATCGCGTCCACCTCAAAAGCAATTCTTTATTCAATACACCGGCTATTTTTCCCATTTATGTTTCCGGCAAGGTGCTGAAGCATTACAAGAGGAACGGCGGAGTCGAAGAATACAGAAAAGTTTCCATCACTAAATCGGGGCACCTGTATCGTGCGATCGATCGCAGCGCTGGATTTTATGACTGTCCGATCCAAGGCGAGAGCCGCTCTCGCATGAATGTCGTATTTCGTGTTCCGACAGACGAATTGCAGGCCAAATTCCTAGCCGAAGCGGAACAGGAGGGTTTCGTAAACCTGAAAGGACATCGAAGCGTCGGTGGAATGCGAGCCAGCATTTACAATTCCATGCCGATGGAAGGGGCAGTGCAGCTGGCTGATTTCATGGATCACTTTCGATCGTCCAACTCATAAGTCATCTGGTTTGGTTGCGATTGGGGATTACTGATGCCAACAATCAAAAAATTTGATGGGTATCTAGTCAATCCCACCAAAGCCAAGCGGGTGATCACACCGGCCTACGATGGAATGCGGCCGTCCGAGCGACGAGAATTTGCCGGGAAACATCCGTACAACTATGTAAACGTGATGCGCACGCTGGAAGAGTTCGACGGTGACGGTCCAACTCTTGAGGAAATTTTAGCCTTCAATCTGTCGAATCTTAACCGTCTGCTGCAGGATGGGTCGTTTTTAAAGACCGAAACTCCGGCCTACTATCTGTACAGTCTGAAGCAGGGGTCTCACGAGCAGACAGGAGTGATCGCCGAAATTCCGGTGTCCGATTATGTCAGTGGACGACTGAAGAAACATGAAGACACCCAGCTTGTTAAAGAAAACATGCTTACGCGTTACCACGAAGCGGTGGGTGTGACTTCAAGTCCGATCTGTGTGGCCTATCCGGATCGAGATGATCTTTCTGTCGCGATTGAAAGAGCGAAGAATAATGCGCCGTACTTGAACCTTAGTACATGGGATGAAGTAATTCAGACCGTTTGGAGAGTTGACGACGCTCACATTTCGGCAGAGATGGAACGAATCTTTGATGAAATTGAATTTACCTATCTGACGGACGGACATCACCGCTGTGCTTCGGGCGCGAGATATTCTGAGATCGCAAGTTCCAGGCCATCTGACGAGAAACAGAATGTGAACAGCAATTATCTGCTGGTGGCCCTGTTTCCTCAGAGTCATATGAGAATTTTTTCATATTTTCGGTGTATTCGAGATTTGAACGGCATGAGTTCCACGGATCTGGTCTCTGCGATTCGCAGTGCGGGATTTCAGATTGATTCTATTTCAATCAAGGATGCAGACAGACTGCTTCCTGAGCGGACCGCAGAAATCACCATGATCGTCGAGCAGTCTGCCTATCGCATTCGAATTCCCTGTCAGATGATTGATGCGAACAACCCTGTAGCATCTTTGGATGTATCCATACTGCAGGATCGAATCTTGGCAGCCGTGTTGGGAATTCAGGATGCGCGTTCAGACAGTCGGCTCAGTTACATGCCTGGAGTTGAAGGAATATCTGGTTTGATATCCCGCTGCCGCGGAGGCTGGCCGGTTGGATTTGCCTGTGTAGACACGAAGATTGAGGAAGTGATCGGCGTTGCTGACGCCGGGGAGGTAATGCCTCCCAAATCAACATGGTTTGACCCAAAACTTAGAGCCGGCATTTTTCTTCGCTCGGTATAGACCGACGCAAAAATGATCCTGCTTTTGAATTCTTGAATCGTCAATCGGAATTGGAGTTTTTCTGATTCTACTGCGTTCGTTTTCGTTTGATGGCGGCATTTGAGTTCGATTCAAATCAAGATGCTCCGTACTGTCCTGTCGAACTGCTCCCTAAGCTAAAACGCAGTCGCACCTTTTCGGAAAGCCGTGCGCAGGAAAGCATGCGGAATCGATTTGCAAAAACGCGGGTTACCGAATTCCAATCGGTGTCTTAATTTTCGCCGGAGATTTCCTTCCAATAGCGCAGCGTCTGCATCAGTATGACTTTCCTCAACAGCGAATCGTTTGCCTCTCGCTGAAGGATCTCATGATTCAGTTGCGAAATTCGAAAGATTGAAATTTCGATTTCACTGCTGCGAATGCCAGCCATGATGGCTGCATCCAGAACTACTGAAGAGGCGAATCTGCCAAATTTGCCTGAAAGTACCCAGGCCTGCCGATTCTACCTGTCTTGGAAATAGATTGAGAACTTAAAATCGATCAGCGTTAATGATCGGATTCCTGATCCACGGTGGACGGACCTTTACCTCGAAACGCCAGCATGATGATAACGCTGATCGCGATAGGAAGAATGATCAGGATATTTAAGAGAGATTCGCTCATTTGTAATCCTTGCTGGTTGCGGAGCAATTAAATTTTTCGTGATGATGGGCTGCTATGAAACCTTTCGCAGCTGATGTTGATTCTCAGAAACGGCGTTCAAGTAATCTCGGTCGTGTTCGAGTGCAGGAATCATCCGCCTTGCTTTCGCCACTTCTGACATATCAACCTGCGCCATTATATAACCGCGGTCCTCTCCACCGTCTTCAAGAATTCGCCCCCACGGATCGATTATCAGTGAATGACCATAGGTTTTGGCCGTGCCATGATCCCCATATTGGCATGGAGCTACTACGTAGGAACCAGTTTCAATTGCACGACTCCTCAGCAGAACATGCCAATGGGCCTGTCCCGTGGTTCTCGTAAACGCCGCAGGCACTGTCAAAATGCCCGCTCCCGCGTGGGCGAGGGATCGATAAAGATAAGCAAATCGAAGGTCATAACAGACTGTAAGTCCAATCTTTCCCCATGGAAGATCTGCTGTAACAGCTCGACGGCCCGGCGAAAAAACATCTGATTCTCGGTAAGTCTCTCCATTTGGAAGGTTCACGTCGAACATGTGAATCTTGTCATAACGCACAACAATTTCACCACTTGAATCAAGAAGAATTGAACGGTTTTTCTTTTTTGATTTAGAATCGAAGACCGCGATGGAGCCGAGCAGAATCCATGTTTCCAGCTGTTGAGACAATCGCTGAAAGGCATGAAGAGCGGGATGTTCACGTTCCCAGTGCGGAGCAACTTCGAGACCGGATTCATCCAGATGCAGATAGGAGAAAAATTCCGGCAGACAGATCAGCTGCGCCCCTGCACAATGAGCTTCCCGCGTCAAAATGACCGCGTCATGAACTGTTTCTTTCAAATTTGCTGTTGCACAGTTTTGAATACAAGCAATATTGAATTTCATGGACAACCCTCCCAATTCGCTTACACCGAAAGACATATTCCGTATTTTAACAAATCAAATCCATATCTCGTCTTTGGCTGCAAAAAGTTCGAAACGGCATTTGATTCGATGATATTTTCTTCATTTCTGCGAGTCCTGAAGACAAGTGCAGCCTAAGGCGAACTAATTTGCTGCGAGAAGTGAGCCAAATATCCACAAATGTTTGAAATGATGTAACTAAACAGATTTAAGACCATTCGTTTATCCGGTTTCAGCGCGGGACGGCACCCGATGATTGTTCCAGTGACTGTAAGGATTGCGCTGTAGGCTGCGGAGGACAGCACCACATGAGAGGCCTGTTGAAGGCTTATTTCTGTCAGTTGAGCGCGAACGATTGGCCGCTCTTTCCGATTCGACAGAAGCGGACATTCTACGGTGAGAATCCAAGTGCGGCAGCAATCAGTCGGGTAGGGGCGGCGGCTTGAGAGTCAGTTCCAAAGCTTTCTCGGTGTGGTTGGACTGTGAACTGTAATCGAATTGTCCGTGACGGCAGAGGGTCGGGATGGCCAGATTCTGCGGCATGTTCCTGACCCGTGCCCGGCAGTAGACTTCATCACAGGTGAAATCTCAAACCCAATTACATTTGTTCTCGATGTGCCAATTTCCAACGTTGGATCGTTGAACTGCGAACAGCTTCAGTTACCAACCCAATCTCTTCAGATTCCGGTAACGGCCTGCTGAAAAAAAGCAATAGCACTTTTGAAAAATCGTTTATTGAACTTATCTGTCAAGGTGAGCTTTCGGTTGTGAAATGCTTGCAGCTGTGCAGGCACGGTCGATCATCGATGTCAGGCCCATTCGAAAATCATGCGTGGAATGCGGATGTCAGCGAGTTTGCCTGTCCAGAGCAGCGCTGTCAATCTTCGGAAAACGATGTTGATTGGACCGTGTTCGCCAAGATCATCACAAAGAGAAAAGGAGGATGATTGAAGACTGGGAGTGAATCCGCTGCGTTGGGGGAAAACTCAACTTCCAAGATTACCCGTGATGCGTTTTATCGGGCCGTATTCAAGGATGAGAAATACTGTGTCGATCTGTTTCGACTGGTCCTGAGCGAAGAGGAATTCGATGCATTCGACTGGTCCACGTTATCGAATGATGCCGACACTCTTTTCACCTCGGACTGGAATGAGCGCAGACCTGACTTAGTGGAGTCGTCGAATTGGAAACTCTCCAGCAGAAGGCTGCAGCTGATCAGCGTCATCGAACACAAGAGCCGAAACGATTCCGATGTGCTGCTTCAGCTGCACGACTACTGCGCCATAATCATGCGCACCCAGCACCGGCCGGTCCCGCCGGTCGTGGTCTACAGCGGACTCCGTATGCTAAGTCAAGTCTAAAATCAGAAAAAAACGTCTGATTCAATTGATTGACTCTAGGCGACTGTTTCGGAACCTCGAGTCAAAGCCGCCGACCGAACGCAGTGAGTTGATCCCGCGCGCGGTCGATTATTGTCACGATCATCATTCCGAGTAAACGATTGAAGACATCGCGAGAATTGAACAGGCCGCGGTCAAAGACGAAGGTAAGGGAATCACGCAAGAGGCGAATTCAGTTGGCAACGAAGAGAAGAGCGAGGGTTTCAGCAGGGCATTCAGCTAGGGTCTGGAAAGAGAGGAGAGCAGACTGCCAAGAAGATGCTGGCTGATGGAGTGGATGTCGGTACGAGTTGCAAATGGACTGGTTTGTCTATCGACCAGGTCTAGCAGCTGCGAAACGGATTGGATTGAAATTACAGAATTTCGAATCCTTTCAGCTCGATTCGAGTTCTAGATTGCACTTTGATGACAGCCCCTCCTAGGGGAAATGTGAGAGCACCCCTGAATTTCCCAGAACTCTAAACCAGAACTGATCACAAATGTCAAAATTAAATATAAGTCAACTTGATCAATTTCCACTCTATTTGAACGAAAATGGCGACTCTTTGACAGCCTCCTTGCCAAGCAGACCCCAATAGGGAAGGCAATGATGCCGCGGCACCAACGTGTCACACCGACGATGCTTGTTCAGATCGCAGGTGCGTCGCACTCGGAGCGGCCGCAGATTAATGAGTCTGGCGTCCCGACCCGTCAGAAATTCTGCTGTCCCGCGGTTCATAAACCGTTCGATTTCCCAAACTGACAATCAAAAGTTCAACCTCGGCCAATTAATTTTGCGAGCGTGGAAATCTTCAAATCACATGACGTGTCTGATATTTTGTGGCAGATTCAATCTAAAGAATAACCCCAAAATGCAGCTTAGGATTTAGTACAAGTAATGTCAGCGAGCGTATATAATTTTCAACTATAGCGTCTATCTCCAATTTATGCTCCGTCACATCTAAATTAACTTGATCGATTTGTGCTGAATTAGCATTCTACGTAGCGCAGCATCACCGACACTCTATTAGGTTGCCAATATCCTTTGAAAACTGTTTTGTATTGTGGATAGCAGTGATCTCAAGATGTGCTTGACTCCGTAATTTGATCAACCAAAGCTCTGATTTCATTGGCTGAACAATCGGTTGAATTAATTCAATTCACTCCCCAGATGTTTGCCGTCATGGGGATATTATGTCTTACTGTCGTTTTGTTCGCGTTCGATATATTTCGCGTGGATGTCGTTGCCATTTTGGTATTGGTGATTATCGGACTGACGAATCTAGTGCCGGGTTACCCAGGCTTGCTTTCTGCGAATGACCTGTTTTCTGGATTTTCAAGCAATGCCGTAATTTCAATTATTGCAGTCATGATTCTGGGAGCGGGTCTTGATAAGACGGGCGCTCTAAACCGCCTGGCCTCGCAGATCCTGCGAATCGCAGGTGACACGGAACGCACCATAATGATCATGCTTACCGGCACCGTTGGCTGGATGTCAGGCTTTGTTCAGAACGTAGGGGCAGCTGCGTTGTTTCTGCCTGTAGCTGACCGCATTGCCAAACGAACCGGAATTTCTGCAAATCGATTGCTGATGCCAATGGGTTTTTGTGCAATATTGGGCGGCACGCTGACAATGATCGGTTCAAGTCCTTTGATTCTGCTGAATGACCTGATCGAGGCATATTCTGCAAACCTGCCGCCCGGTGTTGGAGAAGTACGTTCCTTTGCTCTGTTTGACGTGACTCCAATTGGAATTACGCTGTTGGTGAGTGGAATTATTTTTTTCTTTTTGTTCGGTCGATTCGTGCTGCCCTCAGGTCCCTATAAAGCGTTGGAAACGGGGGCTGCTGCCCACTATTTTCAAGATACATATGGAATTACCGGACAGGTGTTTGAACTCTTTGTGCCGCGCGACAGTTCCATTGTTGGCAAAACTGTCGAAGAAATTGAAGACGTAAGCGGTTACGACGAAAGAATCATCGCGATTTATTCTCACGGCACCATTGATGTCGAACCGAGAAGAGGCACGAAAATCACGGCCGACAGCCATATTGCAATTATGGGCAGCTACTCTCAAGTTGCTGAAAACGCCAAAGAATTTGATCTTGAGCTTAAGGACGAAATCAGCATTTTTCAAGAGACGTTCAATCCTCTTTCGTCGGGAGTTGCGGAGCTCGTCATTCCACCTTCGTCCACGGCGGTTGGAAAGTCGATGAGCGAACTCGGTTCTCGAAAAAATTTCGGAATTACGATCGTTGCAATATATCGAAACGAATCACCAATTCACAGAGATGTGGCCCATGTGAAAGTCCGTGCCGGCGACAGTCTCATCGTTCACTGTCAATGGCGGAACCTGCGGCGGTTCGCCAGATCGTTAGAAGTCGTTGTCGTCACCGATTTTCCAAGAGAAGATTACAATCAGAGCAAGTACTTTCATGCACTGGTTATTTTTGGGGTCACCTTGAGTCTGGTGCTTTTGTCAGACCTCAAGCTGTCTTTAGCGCTGATGACCGGCGCCATCCTGATGGTACTGGCTGGAGTAATCAAAATTGAAGAAGCCTATCGATCCATCGGCTGGCAGAGCGTGTTTCTGCTTGCCTGTCTGCTGCCGCTGGGGTTGGCGGTTGAGCAGACACAAACCGCGTTATGGATCGCCCAATACTGCGTGCTGCTGCTCGAAGGAGTGCCTATCGTGGTGTACATGGTCGTGATGGGGGTGCTTGCCACTTTTTTCAGTTTATTGATTTCAAATATTGGAGCGACTGTGCTGCTCGTGCCCATTGCGATCAACGTGGCAGTCAGCGTTGGAGCTGACCCGGCCATATACGCACTTGTTGTGGCAGTGTCATCTTCGAATTCTTTTCTGTTGCCGACTCATCAGGTAAATGCAATGATTCATGGGCCGGGTGGATACCGTGTATCCGATTTCATGCGCGCCGGAAGCTTCATGTCAATTCTGTTTTTGTGCGTAGTCATTCTGGTCGTGCAAGTGTTCTACGTTTGAAGTCGCCTTCAGGAAAGAATTACGTCTGAACGATGCAAATGACCTGAATCTTCCAAAAATGTCAGCATCCTCCAGTCGGTTAATCTGTATAGTAAAATTACTTGGGCAACAGTTTTATTTTGTGAATCAGCGAATTTCAGTCCAGGTACATTGAATTCGCTCTCGACGGTTTCAAACGGGTTCAAATTGTGACACCGCGCAGAAAAAGGCGGCTTTATATGGTGGGTTTCATCGTCATCGGGATGACGGCGACCTTGGTTCTGGTGCTGAATGCATTCCAGAGCAATCTGCTATATTTTGTAAGTCCAAGTGAAGTTAAAGCGGGAGAGGTGCCGATCAACAAGCCATTTCGGGTGGGTGGTCTAGTCGTAGAAGGCAGTGTTAAACGACCTGGCAGCGACATACTCGTGGTCTTTGACGTTACGGATACCGTGCACTCCGTGCGCGTTCAATATTCCGGGATTCTCCCCGATCTGTTTCGCGACGGGCAGGGCGTAGTGGTCAAAGGAAAACTGAATTCTCAAGGTATGTTCGAAGCATCTGAAGTCTTGGCGAAACACGATGAGAACTATATGCCGCCCGAGGTTGCAGATGCGTTGAATGCGGCGAAAACGCTTAAGGCGGAGTAGTTAGGTAAAAGAAATCATGATTCCTGAACTTGGTCAATTCTGTTTGATCCTTGCCCTGTGTCTGGCAGGCGCTCAAACCTTACTTCCGATCTTCGGAGTTCTATTCAAGGCGCCATCACTTGCGGTGAGCGCTAAATTCGCAGCGCGGGCTCAGTTTTTATTTCTGACTCTGTCTTTCATCTGTCTTACCTATGCGTTCGTCACTTATGATTTTTCAGTCTATTACGTCGTTCAAAACTCAAACTCCCAGCTGCCTTTGATGTATCGAATCGCAGGAGTTTGGGGAGCACACGAAGGCTCACTGCTACTGTGGGTGCTCATGCTTGCCGGATGGACTGCACTCGTTACCATTTGGAGCCGAGATGTTCCGGACCGCTTTTTGTCCAGAGTTGTGGCGGTATTGGGCGCGGTCAGCGTTGGCTTCCTGCTGTTTTTGATCTTTACTTCCAATCCCTTCAGCAGAATAATTCCAGCCGCGCCGGAAGGAAGAGACCTAAATCCACTGCTGCAGGACCCTGGTCTCGTATTTCATCCACCCATGCTGTATATGGGCTATGTTGGATTTTCCGTAGCTTTTGCATTTGCAGTAGCTGCATTGATCAGCGGCAGACTGGATTCTGCCTGGGCGCGCTGGTGTAAACCGTGGACCAACATAGCATGGATCTTTCTTACTCTTGGCATTGCTTTGGGCAGCTGGTGGGCCTACTACGAACTTGGCTGGGGTGGATGGTGGTTCTGGGACCCTGTAGAGAATGCGTCATTCATGCCGTGGTTGGTAGGAACTGCGCTGATCCACTCTCTTGCCGCGACGGAAAAACGCGGCTTGTTCAAGTCCTGGACGGTGCTGCTTGCCATGCTGGCTTTTTCGCTCTCACTGATCGGTGCGTTTCTAGTTCGTTCCGGTGTTCTCACCTCCGTTCATTCTTTCGCAACTGATCCTTCACGCGGTGTATTTCTGCTGATTTTGATCGGCATAGTAATCGGCAGCTCACTGGCGATTTATGCCTATCGCGCGCCCAGCATCCGATCCAGCGGAACTTATTCGCTGGTTTCTCGCGAAGCCGGAATACTGCTGAACAACATTTTTTTGGTGACGGCCGCCGCGAGCATCCTGCTTGGCACCCTGTATCCTCTGTTTTTGGATGCGCTGGGGCTGGCAAAAGTCTCAGTCGGTCCGCCTTATTTCAACGCCGTTTTCATTCCCTTGACCATGCCGCTTGCCGCTATGGCAGGTCTGGGTGCCCTCGCCCGTTGGAAACGAGACAGCTTCCTGCGTCTGGTGAACCATTTATGGGTCCTGCTGGTCTTCAGCTTCGCCGTCGGTCTCGGTCTGCCGCTGGCGATCGAAGGCCCGTATCAGTGGCTGTCGGCGTTGGGTTTGACCCTTGCAGCATGGACCGCTTCGTTAACGGTGTACGGACTGCTTGACCGAGTAAAACATCGCCCCAATAAACTTCGGGCTCTGCTCAATCAGCCGAGAAGCATCTGGGGAATGTCCATCGCTCATTTTGGAATTGCGGTATTCATCGTCGGGGTGACGATGGTCAGCCTGTACGAGCAGGAAAAAGATTTAAGGATGTATCCGGGTGACCGCTACGAGCTGGGAGAATACGAGTTTGTCTTTTTCGGCGTGAACCGCGGCGCGGGGGAAAACTACATCACGGATATGGGGCGGTTTGTGGCATTTAAGGATGGAAAACAGGCAGCAGCCGTCATTTCAGAAAAACGCCATTATCCTATCCAGTCGGACCCGCTCACTGAAGCGGGAATCAGCCCAGGACTATTTCGAGACCTTTATGTTTCATTGGGTGCGCCACTGGATGAAAGTGGAGGATGGAGCGTCCGAATTCAAATCAAGCCGTTCATTCGATGGATTTGGCTTGGAGCAATATTCATGGCGGTTGGCGCCTTCGTCGCGGCGACGGACAGGCGATTCAGAAAGCTTGCCAGAAAAAGGGAAGCCTACGCATCAAATTTGACTCCGGTGACTTAGTTTCGATGACTGAGCGCTCTATTCTTGCACGCCCAAAGTTCCTGATTCCTTTAGTTGTCTTTTTGTTTGTAGCAGGATTTTTCGCGCTTGGACTTCGCTTGGATTCGACGCTGGTCCCATCTCCCCTGGTCGGAAAATCAGCGCCTTCATTCCAACTTCCTCTGCTGCATTTGGAAAGTGAATCCCTTCAACCGGAGCAGATGAATGGAGCGCCATGGCTGCTGAACGTCTGGGCGAGCTGGTGTGTTGCCTGTCGAGATGAACATCAGCTGCTGCTGGACCTGGCAGATCAGGGGGTCGTGATCATTGGCCTGAACTACAAGGATGACCCGGGCCAGGCGCGGAGATGGTTGAGAGAATTGGGAAATCCCTATCTCGTTACTGCGGTTGACAATGAAGGCAGCGCAGCGATTGACTGGGGAGTTTATGGCGTGCCGGAGACTTTCCTGATTGATCCGTCCGGAGTCATTCGATTCAAACACATCGGACCTCTTTCTGCCGAGGTGATTGCCGAAAAAATTCTGCCTTTGATCCGGGAGCCGACGTGATGTCAAGGCTTATTGCGCTCTTGGCATTGCTGTTCTCACTTCAACTGAGCGCAGCGGAAGTCATCCTTTCTTTTGACTCTCCCGAGCAGGAGCAACGCTACAGTTCTCTAATTGACGAACTGCGATGCATGGTCTGCCAAAACCAGAATATTGCTGATTCCAATGCGGAACTTGCTGAAGATTTGCGCGACCGAACTTATGAGATGATTCGCACAGGCGCTTCCGATGATGAAATCATCAGTTACATGGTAGAGAGATACGGAGATTTCGTGCTGTATCGACCGCCCGTGAAATCGAGCACTCTGCTGCTGTGGTATGGACCGGCATTGCTTCTGATGATTGCGATCTATGCGGTATGGAGAAACATTCGCCGCAAGTCACAGGCGTCTCCCGCACAAATCAGTGATTCTCAACGTCGAAAAATTCGTCGACTGCTGGACAAATAAATCTTGCGCTGATGGCGATTCTCTTTTTTCTGAGCATCACTGTACTTGCACTCATTGCAGTAATGTTTCTGGTTCCTGGAATCCTGAAAAATCCCAAGTCAGCGAGCTTGGACCGAGAGCAGCAGAATATTGAAATCGCCAGACGGCGAATGGCTGAACTGAAGCGCAGACGTGTTGAAGGCGATGTGCAGGATCCCGACGCTGCTCAAATACAGGAAGAAATCGAGCGGGAACTTCTTGTTGATCTGGATGCTTTTGGAACGGACGATGATCGAAAGACAGGTGCGTCATCGTCAAGAGTCCGTCAGTGGGCTGCGATAAGCGTAGGAACATCGATTCCAGTTGCCGCGGGTCTGCTCTACCTGATTCTGGGCGAACCGTCAGTCATCGGCAATCCGTCCCTGCTTACGCCCAAGACCGCCGAAGTCTCTCAGAGCGCCGAGCTGCCTCAATCGTTCGAATCCATGATTCAAACCCTTGAGGAACACCTGAAATCAGAACCAGAGGACATGCAGGGCTGGCTGACTTTGGCACAGCTGTACCTGGCAGAAGAGAGATTTGATGAAGCTTCCAATACGTTCGCTAAAGTCAGAGAGTTGACAGGTGACAGCGCCGATGTCCTTATCAGGCAGGCAAGCGCCATGGCGATGGCCCAAAATGGCAGTCTCAGCGGAGAACCGGAAGCGCTCATCGACCGTGCGCTGCTGCTGGACCCAAATCACACCAGTGGCTTGTGGCTGGCTGGACTGGCGGCATCTGCCAAAGAAGACCATCGCGCTGCTCTCGAATTTTGGACGAAAGCCGAAGCAAATCTAGATGATCAGGAAACACGCTTTGAAATGCGGCGATTGATTAACGAAGCCAGGGCTAATTTGGGCGAACCGCCGGTTTTTGCTCAGGAAGCAAATGAATTGGTTTCCAGCAGGTCTTCCGTACTGGTGAAAGTGACGGTGGATTCTTCGATTCTGCAACAGACTGATCCAGAAGACACGCTGTTTATATTCGCTCGTTCGATTGGAGGACCCGCAGTTCCTCTCGCCGTCGTTAAACAGCAGGTTCGGGACCTGCCTCTGGAAGTGGTTCTGGATGACTCACTTGCGATGGTGCCCAATATGACGATTTCCAACTTCGAGGAAATTTCGGTCGTTGCTCGAATATCCAAGTCTGGTGCTCCAACGGAATCCAGTGGAGACTTTTTTGGTGAGGCCGGGCCGATTCAGCTCAAAAACGATCCGGTCGTATCTGTTGTGATTTCAGAAAAAGTTCCGTAGTTTCCTTCTGCGCGGCTTCGGAATTGCATTCACAATGCTGCGGTCTGAGCTTTTCTGTCCTTGTAACGAAGGTCGATATTCTAATCCCCCAATGGTCCATGAAGACCAACGGGCTCTGAGGCTGTGAGCGCAAAAAGTACGGTTTATCCAAAGTGTGCCGCAGTGCTTTTGCCACCATGCACCCGCGGCTCCGCACACCACTGATTGCGCACGACGCTGAATTCTTCAGCCAAATCCTGAGGGACGCCGAGCAGTTCCACCAGAAGCGCTTCATCCAGTGCGATTCGGGACGGGTCTCGATAACTTTCATTGGCTGGCAGGAATCTCGCTTCGCTGAATTTCTCGAAAAGTTCATTGACTTTCGCCTGTGCTTGATGTCCAAATTGGCGAGGATCTAAAACCATCAGATTGGGCAGCGTGGTCACTGTGATGCGAGATCTTCCAATGTGCTGTCGATTCCCATTCCACCAGTGACACATTAATCCCAGTGTTGAATTCAGCCAAAGCATGACAGCTTTTTCCTGTGAAAGACTGTTGATCGAAAAATTGGGCCATACGGTTCCACCGAGAGTCTTTTTCTTCGTCATGCATGCCGCCAGACTTTGAGAATTCAGGCGAAATTCAAGGTTGATGTGAAGCCTTGAAGCATTGCTCCGCCAGATTTCGGCAGCCTGTTCCTCCCTGCCTCTGTGAACCTGCAACTGACAGTCGGGTTTTACGAAAAAACAACGTTCTTTTTCGGCGTCATGCGACCACAGCGCGGGGTAGGTAGGGATGCTTCCCTCAGTTAGTGAAACCTTTTTAAATGGCGCGTTTTGATAAACGAGCGAACGATGGCCGGCGCCCGTGTTCCCTAATTCGTCGATATTCGCGATCGGGACTCTAAACGTTTCATTCGTTCGGACTGCCAGCAGACTGGACTGAGAGAGTGAAATCATGAATTTTGCAAGATTCGGTTCGGACAGCGCTGCACATCCTGATTCAAATTTGGCTGAAGTTATGAAACTTCCATACGAATCGTCAGTTCCGATTACGATTTGGCCGATGCGACTTTCGGATTGATATTGATGAATTGATTTTGCCAGCTCATAGGCTTCAACATGATTGGAAGGTCGGTTTCTGAGATTCGCAAATCCAAAAGAAGAATTGTCTTCAACTGGCCGTTTTTTTATGCCTTTAGCTTTAGAATGACTTTTCTTTGCAGCGACAACAAGCACTTCCGCCATTCCGGTATCCGCTGAAAATGCAGCGTCATTTTCACCGACGCTGGTGATTGACACGACCGTAATGTCAGAATAGTCTGCTGCCAGCAGCTGTCTGGTTTTTGCCCATGACGCCCCCGCTGCGAATGAACCAGGCAGCACCAATCCCAAAATTCCACCTGGCTTCAATTTCACATGAGCTAGATCAATGAAGTCTGACGCCAGTCCGGCGTATCCATTCCCGACGGGCTGGTCCAGTTCTTTTCGAAACTTCTTCAGCTTCGCACTCATTTCTTTCTGCTCCTGGGACGAAGTGTTGAAACCTGCAAATGACGGTATGGGCACCTCAGTCAGCTTGTGGTTGGTTGGCCGTGTGAACGGGGGATTCATTATGACGAGGTCCAGTGACTCGTGAAGCATGTCTACGTCATGGTCTATCTCGGAGTTCATGCTAATTTCCAAAGGACCGCGCTCCGGCGGTGTTTCATCGGCATTCTGAAGTCCAAACAGCTGACGCCTTCCCAGGCTGAGAAGAGATCTAGCCTGCTCGTCTTTGACGAGTTCTAATGATCCGATATACGAAACGCCCCTTCGATCTCTGCCGTACGGCATGGTAACGATTCTTGTCGTCCCGAAAGTGATGGCAGGGTGCAGGTTAGAGAGAGTGGAAGCAGTTAGATGGGTTGCAGCGGGCATGATGTCAAACGCATATATGGCTCGTTCCACCATCTTGGAATGAATTTCTCGGTCATCGTTTCCAGCTCGTCGGTAGCGAGCAAGAATTGAGTGATACAGTGAACCAATCAGTGTTCCCGTGCCACAAGCGAAATCGGCAATGCTCAGATTTGTCACCGAGCTGCGGTCTTGCCAGTCAATATTCAGCCTGGCCACCACTAGTTCGGAGAGAAATGTTGCAGAGACCGGCAAAGTGTAGAAAGTTGCGAGAAATTTTCTGTCGGTGATCAGTTTCTGAAACATACGGCCTGATATGTCAGTCAATCCTGTGACTCCCACCTCCGATAGAGAAGCCGACATGAAGTAAAGCCGATTCAGGATCTGTATTGCCTGTCTGTTGGGTATTTCCCGCAGCAGGTCGGCTGCGATCTTGAAAATCGGCCAGAAATTGACGTGAGTGACAATCCAGCGCCAGCAAATCAGAGTGCTCGGTTTTGACATGCTGTCAAGTTCGTTCTTTAGCGATTCCAACACAGGAATACCATGAACTTTTTCCACACAGGAGTGAAATATCATTGAATTCGCGATGATGGCGCACGCCATTCGATTGGTCTGTTCGCCCGGCTCCTGACACAGCATATTTCCGATGACTCGCTGAATTTCGATGGAGGTGTCAGACAGGATGAGCGCCGCATATTTGACGCCTCTTTCCAAAATGTCGGTGGTTCTGGCCAGAAGAGATTCAGTCAGTGAGACGCATTCAACACAGTTTGCGACGTCATTGATGCTGCCATCGACCCAGCCGCTGCTTGGCCATCTTTGATCGGTTCCATCCTGTATTGAATAAACACAATAGCTGAGTGGTGACCGCTCAATTGCATCTTCAAGATCATGCTGTATTGCATGGCGTAATTCCGCCGGGATGCGGATCGCGATCGAATGCTCAATCGGACTCTCGTTTTTTGCGAGGACTTCACCTAAACGCGACTTGGCGTCAGCCTGCACGGTTGAGGCGGGGGAAAACTCCGTTTCAATAACAACGGGAGGACATCCGCGTAACGAAAGGATGATATCCGGGGCGCGCCTCAGTCTGCCGAGAAGGACTTGGCTCTGTTCTGCATTGAGGTCATTTGCCCAACGAGGATTCTTCCTTCTAAGAACTGAACTTAAGGCAAAATTAAACGCTCTCTCATTTGTGTGGCCGTCTGTCATATTGATAAGACTTATGCGAAAGCTTCGAAAGTTAAGATTAAGAATGATGGCTGCGCTGACTGCAAGACTTGAATAAGCGGACAGCGCGTCAGTTCATGCTGACATGAACTGCGTCGCGAACGAGCGCAATCAAAAGAAATTTTACGCTGAACCAGTGACTGAGATTAATTTTCGATGGATGGAAAAACATTTTCGCACTGTAATACGACTAATACAGACGCATTAACTGCTACTGAAAACGCAGATTGTGTTTGGCTATGAGCAGGGAGTAAAATTATTGATTAATACAGCGAGAGGATGTTGGTTCAATCTTTTTCTCGAAGAAGCAAATGTAATTTTCCATCAGAGCCTGATTATTTCCTCGACTGTACGGCGGTTTTGTTTGAAGTGATAGAATTACAAAGTGACGCTGCAGCTGGCGCTCAAATGATTTGGTCGGTCAGGGTGATGAAACGTCATATTTTAAAAATGTTGTAGAAACTGCTGTGGTGTCGTGATAATCTATTGTAGTCATTGGAAATTTTTTTAAGCCAACGGACTCAAGTTGCAACACCTACACTCATTTGGAAAATCGGAGTTATCATGAAACAATTTATTGGAACAATAACTGGATGCTGTGCGTTAGCCATTGCGTCGTTCAGTTCAGTGGCGGGCGCGATTGAAACAATCGATGTGGAAGTGCCTGTTCTTCATTCAGAGCCTGCCTACAAGAACGTGGTCGAAAAACGCCCCGTAGAACAGTGCAGAGAAGTGACTGTCAGCACGAAAGGTTCAACATCATCAGATACTCCAGAGCTGCTGGGTGCAATCCTTGGCGGCGCACTCGGAAAAGAAATAGACGGCAAGGACGGCGACAGCAAGGAAGGTGCGATCATCGGAGCTCTCTTGGGTGCGTCCATCGCGAGTGACATTGAAAGGGATAACGCAATGAAGAAAGGCGGCACCAAAACGGAAGTTCGGTGCTCCACCGTGTACAGCGATGTTCAGGTCCGTAAACCCTGGGGTTATAAAGTGGCTTACGAATTTGGCGGACATCTATTCGAATACAACGTTAGGAATCGGCCGGGAAATACAATTGCGATTCGAGTATACGCAATTCCCCTTGATGCCAATTATTGATGATTCGAAGCTCGTTTGTGCGAGCGATGAAATTCGCAGGGATCTTAGAGATTTAGCGCAGTTTTGCGACCTTCATAGATAGCAGCAGGCGCCTGTCGGGGCGACAGACAGTCTCCAATCCTATGGAGTTCAAATGCCTGTTGCTGTTCCCCAAGTTCCAGTTCGAGTTCATCGGCGGGAAGATTGACGGTCGCCAGGACAAGACTGTCGAATTTCATTTGAACTGTGCTTCCATTCAGGAAGTCTGTGATGTCAGCTGAGCTGCCATGCCATTGAGTCACCACCGATTCGGTGTAAAAGCGGGTGCCTTTCTTTCTCAAATGTTCCCTAAGCGCTAAATCAGCACCGGTCCTGACAATTTCCTTGCCGACGACCGGATAGGGAGTTACGATGGTCAGGTCGAAGCCTTTTTCCGCCAGATGAAGTGCGGTCCCGCCGGCTTTCCAGGTTCCGACGTCATCCAAAAGCAATATCGACTGTCCGAGTCTTGCTGACCGATTCATCACGTCTTCAACATGCCAGACATTGGGTTCGTTGATGCCGGGCAGCTCGTCTCGAGCTGGAATGCCCCGCTGATAGCCCGTATGGGAAGGTTGCGAACCGGTTGCCAATATCACCACATCCGCTCCAAATTCCACAACGTCTTCGGCAAAATAAGGCGTGTTCAATTGAACGTCTGCGCCGAGTCGACTGAGCTGCCGTTCCTGCCAGGCAAGATAATCGAGAATCTGTGCGCGCCTAGGCTGCATTCCGGCGAGACGAAACTGACCGCCGAGATCCCCCGATGCTTCAACCAGCGTAACCTGATGTCCGCGTTCGGCTGCGACCCGCGCGGCTTCACATCCGGCGGGACCTCCACCGACGATCAAAACGCTTCGGCGGGATGGCGACTTCACAGTTCGGTCACCGCCCCATTCAAATTCACGGCCGGCCGAAGGATTGATCAGGCAGCTGATCCAATAGTCCTTGAATCGACGCCCCCAGCACATTTGGTTGCAGGACAGGCAGGGACGAATGTCATCGCTTCGGCCTTGCATGGCTTTGTTGGCGAGGTGTGGGTCGGCAATTTGTCCGCGTACGATGCTCACCATGTCTGCGCTTCCTGAGGCAATTGCATAATTGGCTGACTCCGGAGTTCGGATATGGCTCTCCGCCTGAACTTTGGCGTAACTGACGCTTTCCCGAACTTTTTGTGCATACATTACGCCGAACTGATCTGGATGCAGAGCGGTTGGGATGATCATCGTGTGGTTGTAGTAGCCGCCAGTGCCTACGGTGACATAGTCGCAAAGGCCGCGCTCGTCATGATAACGCATGGTTTCCTGAATTTCTTCCAATGGAAGAATGGACGACTCAACTGGGTCGAAACTGGTGCACACACCAATGATGAAGTCATGTCCGACTGCATTGCGAATTGCGGACAGCAGTTCAACGGAGAAAGTCATTCTTTTTTCGAAGGAACCGCCGTACCGGTCGCTGCGCCGATTGGTAAAACCAGACCAGAACTGCTCAATGATCGCGTTGTATGCGGCCATAAGTTCACAGCCGTCAAAACCGGCTTTCTTTGCACGAACCGCAGCCTGCACAAATCCATCTATGATTTCTTGAATCTGTGATTCGGACATTGCCACGCTGCCATCATGGTCATGCATTGAAGGAAGTCCGGACGGCGACCAGTTCGGCGAGAACGAGTTGTCCCACTCGCCATGTGCGCCGACGTGATAGAGCTGCTGAATCATTACCGTTCCATGTTCATGGCATGCATCCGTGATTCTGCGGAAATGGGGAATCACGGAATCATCGCAATGGCGGAAATTTCCCCTGGTCAGCACTGTAGTCTGGTGAACGGGAACAGGCTCGATCACAATCATCGCCGCACCGCCAGCCGCACGCTCAAGATAGTATCCGTAATGGCGTTCAGCCGGCAGTCCGTCTACTGACATATTGGCGGTGTGCGCGCCAAAATTCAGACGATGCTTCAGCGTTTTGTGCCCTACCGTGACAGGACTAAACAGGTGGCGATATTGTTGCTCAGTCATAATCTTCCAACGACTCCTGTCTTAAAACTGCGGATGCTTGCTGCATCAGGGGATTTAGTTTCTTCTTTTTGTAACATACTTCAGGAGCGGCAGCAGCAGAAGGATCAAGGCACAGATCATAATCGCCGCAGCAATGGGCCGTTCGAAGAAAATTGAGGCTGAACCGTGACCGATGATCAATGACTGCCGCATGGAGGTTTCGGCCAATGGTCCTAAAACGATGGCCAGCACCGCCGGTGCCATTGGATAGTCCAGCTTGCGCATCAGATAGCCGACGACGCCGAAAAGAAGCATCAGCCAGACGTCGTGCATGTCCTGTGTCGGGGCATAGCCTCCGACGATGCAAAGAATAAAAATGATGGGAGCCAGGATCGTAAACGGAATGCGGAGAATCCAGATGAATGCGGGAATGAATGCGAGATTGATAATTAACGAGAGCAGGTTCGCGGCGTAGAGGCTTGCAATCAATCCCCACACGAACTGGGTGTGGTCGGTGAACAGGCGAGGTCCTGGCTCCAGTCCCCAGATGACCATGCCACCGAGCAGAATCGCCGTCGTCGGCGAACCCGGAATCCCAAGCGTCAGCATTGGCAGCATCGATCCCGTACTGGCCGCATTATTGGCAGATTCGGGTGCGGTGACCCCCTTGATGTTTCCTTTACCGAAACTGGTCGGGTTTTTATCCATCGTTTTAGCGATGCCATAGGCCATTAAAGAGCCAGGTGTTGCGCCGGCCGCAGGCAGTATTCCTACAAAAAAGCCCAGGAACGACCCCATCAGCATCGTACTGATGGCGGATTTCAGTCGAACCAAACCATCAACGAATCTTTTTATAGTCACTTCAAGCTTCGAGACTTCGACTTCTCCCTTATTGGTCTCGAGCGTCCAGAGGATTTCGCCGATTCCGTAAATTCCGATGGCCAGAACCAGGAAATTGACACCGTGGAAAAATCCTGGTATGTCGAAGAAAATCAGCCTTGGTTCACCGCTGACGATATCCAAGCCTACGGCGCTCAGCACCAGACCAATGAAAATTGAAAAGAAAGTTTTGGGGATGTCGTCCCCACCGAGTCCGATGAAGGTTGCAAACGCAAGCAGCATGAGTGCGAACTCTTCAGGAGCGCCGAATGCGAGCGCGACCTGAGCGAGAGGCGGGGCAAACATGGTAAACAGAATTACCGAAATCGTACCGCCGACAAATGAAGCGGTTGCAGCCGCAATCAGCGCCTGGTCGGCGAGTCCGGAGTTTGCCATCGGCCGGCCGTCAAAGGTCGTCGCTACTGCTGTAGAAGCCCCTGGAATGCCCAGCATGATGGAGCTGATTGCACCGCCGTACATCGCTCCGTAATATATCGCTCCCAAGAAAATTACTGCTGAAGTAGGGGGAACGAGAAACGTCATCGGCAGCAGAATGGCAACGCCATTGACCGACCCTAAGCCAGGCATGGCTCCGATGAACAGTCCCACGATCACCCCCGCTACGATCAAAATGAAATTGAGCGGTTCAAAGGCGATTGCAAAGCCTTCCAGCAGATGACCTAAGATTTCCACGGTGAAGAAACTACAGAAAAATGTCGTACAGCGGGTAAAAAAGAGGCTCAGTCAGTCCTTTGGGCAAGGTGATTGTGAGCGCGATTTCAAAAAAGAAAAAAGTGACGACCGGGAAACAGACTGCAAGTGTCGCTGCGAGGAGCCAGGAGTGCTGCCCGATGAATTTCATATAGAAAATGAGCAGCAGAGGTATCGCTCCATAGACGCCAATCAGGTAGATGGACCCGACCATCACCGTCAGCGAAAGTGCGCCTGTAAGAAAGATGACCAAGGTCTCTCGGTCCATATAGGGTTTCCCGTCATGTGAATCGGCGCTGCTTCGCAGCCAGCGTACGATGATGCAGATGCAGCAGACCAGCATTCCGAAGGAAAGCCAGAAGGGAAACGCCCCACCGCCGGGCCCCTCTCCAGGAAGCCAGCCGATGGGGAGTTCCATGCTCTTCCACATCAGAGACACGGATACGACGGCCATCGCGACGGCCATCACCAACTCTGCTTTACGCATCTCCGTTCGTCAGGCTGATGTGATTGTACATTTCAGGTTTAGATTTCGCCGATTTCTTTCAACATGGTTTCGTGGATGGCGCGTTCCGTCATCCAATATTCCATCAGTGCCGAACCGGACAGGAAATCGCCATACAGGCTTTTGTTCTTACGATATTCCTGCCATTCTTCGGTTTCGAACACTTTGGCAAACACATTCATATAGTAATCAGCGGCTTCAGCCGACATTCCAGGAGGGCCTACGACACTTCTTTGCATGTAGTAAACAAACTCGTTGCCGAGTTCGCCGAAGGTCGGTGCGTCCGGGAACATCTCAAGTCTTTCATCTGTAAAAGCCCCAAGCGCAACCGTGTTGCCGGCTTCAAAAAAACCAAGCTGCTCGGAAGGATTGTTTACGGTTGAATTTGCATTGTTCCCCGCCAGTTCCTTCGCAACGCGGCCGCCGCCTTTGTACGGTACGTAAGTCATGTTCAGATCGTAAGAACGATTCAAAAAGTCAGTAATCAACTGATCTTCCTGTCCCTTGCCTGTGCCAGCCATAATCCAGTCTGCGCCTGCAGCTTTTGCTGCTGCTACGAATTCATCGACGTTCGTGATGCCACTGTCCTTGTTCACCCACAGCAGGAATGTGTCTTCAGCCATTCTTCCGACGGGAGTGAAAGTTGAAATATCGATTCCCAGATTGGGCTGACGGAGCGGAGTGGTGTAGAAGCTGTTCAGGGTGACCATGACCGTATGATCTTTCGCGACGCCCGATGTATTGTTCATATGAACCAAAGCTTCAGCTCCCGAACCGCCGGGTTTGTTGATTGGTACGAATGGTTTGCCCGACAGACTATGTTTTTCGATGATGGACTGCATCAGACGAGCCATTTTGTCCGCACCGCCACCTTTACCCGCCATGATGACGAAATCCACTGGCTTTTTGGGTTCGAATTCCGCGGCAGCAATCTGAACCTGCGTCATGGAAAAGACGATCATCGCTAACAGACCGAGGCCTGCCAACAATGTTTTCTTGAATTGAGTCATAGCTATTAATCTCCAGCAAAATGAGCAATTAAAGGATAATTAGCACGATATCTGAATGTTGAGGTGGGTTACTCGCGCGAAGCACCCAACAGCACCCTGATCATTGATGCTACAAAAATAATATAGATTATCACTTTATAAGGGACAATTGCAAATTTCAATTTGCAAAAAACTAAAACAAGCTGATTAAATTCAAAGTTGTTACAACAGCATTCGTCCTTTCAGCAGGACTTCATCAGCTGCAGGCGCCGTCACTCTTCACTGCAGGGGTCAATGCACGTCAATTGGCAGTGTCATTCAGATACAATGAAAGCCATTGACGACTTCAATTTGTGCATAGGTTGACGTACAAAGCATGTTCGTTCACGAATATCAAGCCAAGAATCTTCTAAGCCGATTTGATTTGAATTTTCCAGCCGGCCAGGTTGCTTTGTCTGCTAAAGAGGCGGGCTTGGCCGCGAGTCGGCTGAATGCCCAAAACTGGGTCGTGAAAGCTCAGATTCTAGCTGGAGACCGAGGCCGCTTTGGCGGGATCAAAATGGCGCATAGCGCTGCTGAAGTGACAGATTGCGCCAACGTCCTCTTTGGCAGTACCTTATTCACTCCGCAGACGGGGGAAGAAGGCCAGAAAATAAGCAGCGTGTATGTCGAGCAGGCGCTGAGCATCAAGCAGGAGCTCTATCTGAGCGTTTTGGTTGACAGATTTGAAGGTGAGCTGATTTTGCTTGCGTCAGGCCAAGGTGGTTCTGGAGTGGAATCACACCTGCACGAAAATTCCAATACTTTGCACCGCGTTCGATTGTCGGTAGATGAGCCTGCAGACGATAGCGAACTTATGACGATCGCCGAAAGCATGGAGCTGAACAGTGATCTGTGTTCCAAATACGTCAAAATCTGTCAAGAGGTTTATCGAGCTGCGATTGAATTGGATGCGCTTATGATTGAACTGAATCCTCTGGCAGTTACCGAAGACGATCAGTTTTCGATTTTGGATGTAAAGATGGAAGTTGATGACAATTCTTTGTTCCGTCATCCAGAGTATGACGACTTCCGCGCAGTCAATATCGACACTCATCGTAAAATGCGCACCTATAGCGGATTCAACTATGTTCGGTTGAATGGCAATGTCGGATTGCTGGTCGGAGGAGCGGGTCTCGCGCTTGCGACGATGGACCTGCTGCAGGAGCATGATTGCGAACCGGCAAATTTTTTGGATCTGCCACCCGTCGCCACTCGAATTGACGTGGAAAACGCCTGCTTTACGATCCTCCAGGACCGATCTGTCAAAGTGCTGCTGGTCAATGTCGTAGGGGGTGGTCTTACGCATTGCGACACTGTGGCGGCCGGGCTGATTACAGTGCAGAATCAGTCTCCGATGCCGTTTCCAGTGGTCATTCGATTTGCCGGTACGAAAAAGGAACATGGGATTACGCTGTTGAAAAATGCCAACATGCCATTTCAGCTGTCGGATTCAATGACAGAAGCAGTCAGGCTTGTTTCAAGGACCCTTCGTTAGAATTTCGCATGAGCGTTCTGGTCAATTCGCGGATGCGGGTGTTATGTCAGGGAATCACCGGCTACACCGGGAGTTTTTTCTCTCATCGGGCCATTGAATTCGGAACCAGGATCGTTGGTGGCGTTGTGCCTGGAAGAGGTGGTCAGCGACATCTGAACCTGCCGGTATTCGATACGGTCAAAGAAGCAAAAGAAGCGACAGGCGCTTCGGCTACAGTCGTGTTTGTGCCTCCAAAATCAGCGCATCTTGCCGTGATGGAAGCGATCGATGCCGAAATGGAACTGATCGTATGTGTCACCGAAGGCATTCCGGTCCTCGATATGATCAGAATCAAGCAGAAGCTTATAAATTCAAATTCTCGGCTAATTGGCCCGAATTGTCCAGGAATTATTGCACCTCGGGAGTGTAATATTGGTATTATTCCAAGTTCAATCGTACAGCCGGGAAGAATCGGTGTCGTTGCGCGTTCTGGAACGCTTCTCTACGAGGCAGTCGCTCAGATGTGTCAGGACGGTCTGGGGCAGTCCACCTGCATCGGACTTGGCGCCGACGTGATACAGGGAATGTCTTTTGTGGAGGCGCTGGAGCTGTTTCGAGATGATTTCAAGACGGACGCGGTGCTGCTGATCGGAGAGATCGGAGGCGGCGCTGAGGAAAAAGCGGCAAAGTATCTGTCAGAAGCAGATTATCCAAAACCGGTAATCGCTTACGTGGCAGGCCGAAATGCGCCGCCGCATCGGCGCATGGGGCACTCAGCTGCCATAGTTTCTGCTGGAATGGGAGGCACTGAGGGTAAAATAGCGGCGCTGAGAGAAGCCGGAGTGAGATTGGTTGAATCTCCGGTGGAATTTGGTTCCACAGTGCGGAAAGCACTTTACTAAATTTTAATTTAACCGGAGTTAACCGCTCAATCGAAGACGTTTGATGAAAGTTCACGAATATCAAGCAAAAGAAGTACTACGAAAATTCGGCGTTCAGACACCACGGGGACTGATTTGCCGAAATTTGAACGAAGTTCCATCCGCTTTGGACGAATTAGGTGGAAATCTCTGGGTTGTCAAGGCACAGATTCACGCCGGCGGCCGCGGAAAAGGAGGCGGTGTCCGAGTCGTTCGTTCGAAAGAAGATGCAATTCAGGCGGCCGGCCAAATTTTGGGAATGTCGCTGGTGACGCCTCAGACCGGCCCCGAAGGACAGACTGTTCGACGATTGCTGATTGAGGAAGGTCTGCCCATTGCATCGGAAATTTATGCTGGCATGGTCGTTGACCGCCAGAACCAGCAGGTGGTTTTGATGGTCAGCCCGGAAGGCGGAATGGAAATTGAGGAAGTTGCCGCTGAGTCACCAGAGAAAATTCACAAAGTCCGCGTCAGCCCAACAGAAGGACTGACCCGCGGTGAGGCTGAGCGCGCGGCGAAATTCGCCGGCATTCCTGACTCGCTGGCGGATCAGGCCGTCGATCTGCTGCAGGGTCTGTATCAGGCATTTTGGAATCATGACGCTTCGCTTGCTGAGATCAATCCACTCGTGGTTACGGATGACGGACGGGTCGTCGCTCTGGATGCCAAGTTCAATTTCGACGACAGTGGTCTTTTTCGACAGCCTGCGATTGTGAGCTATCGCGATTTGGACGAGGAATTGCCAGCCGAAATTGACGCGTCCAACGTTGGTTTGTCCTATATTGAACTTGATGGCAATATCGGATGCCTGGTAAATGGAGCCGGACTGGCGATGGCGACCATGGACATCATCAAGCTTTATGGCGGCGAGCCCGCAAATTTTTTGGATGTAGGCGGAGGCGCCAGCACCGAACAGGTGACTGCTGCATTCAGAATCATGCTCGCGAATGAAAACGTAAAAGCGGTCTTGGTGAACATATTTGGGGGAATCATGCGCTGTGACGTCATCGCGGAAGGTCTCGTTACAGCATTGAGCCAATTTGACTCGGCCGTTCCGGTCGTTGTGCGCCTGGAAGGAACGAACGTGGAAATCGGAAGAGAAATATTGAAGGATTCTGGTTTAAAACTAATCGCTGCAGGAACCATGGATGACGCAGCTCAAAAAGTAGTAAAAGCGGCAGGATTGAGTTAGATGTCGATATTGATTGACAAAAACACCCGCGTGATGACGCAGGGAATCACGGGAAAAACGGGACTGTTTCATACCCGAAACTGTTTGGATTACGCATGCGGACAAAGTACGTTTGTCGCTGGCGTCACTCCCGGAAAAGGTGGGCAGACGGCCGAAGGCATTCCGGTTTTCAACACGGTCGCAGAGGCGAAAGAACAGACGGGAGCCACCGTTTCGGTGGTATACGTTCCGCCTCCATTTGCGGCCGCCGCCATAGGTGAAGCGGTGGCGGCGGAGCTGGATCTGGTGATCTGCATCACGGAAGGCATTCCAGTGAAAGACATGATCCGTACGCGGCACAATATGAAGAATTCAAATACCAAACTGATTGGGCCCAACTGTCCCGGAGTCATCACACCGGACGAAATCAAAATCGGCATCATGCCCGGTTACATTCACAAGAAAGGTTCAGTTGGAGTTGTTTCGCGTTCTGGCACATTGACCTACGAAGTCGTCGACCAGCTGACCAAGCTCGGGATCGGCCAGTCAACCTGTGTGGGAATTGGAGGCGACCCCGTCAATGGCACCAAGCATCTGGATGTGGTGAGCTGGTTCAACGAGGACCCTGACACGGAGGCGATCGTCATGTGCGGCGAAATCGGCGGCACGGACGAAGAAGACTGCGGACGTTGGATTCAGCAGCACTGTACAAAACCTGTTGCCGCATTTATTGCCGGTGTTACCGCACCACCGGGGAAAAGAATGGGACATGCTGGTGCGATCATCGCCGGTGGAAAAGGGACCGCTTCGGAAAAAATTTCGGTGCTGCGCGAATGTGGGGTTCACGTTACCGAAAACCCAGCTGGAATTGGCAAGCTGGTCCAAGAAATTCTATAGGCTTCGCGAAAGACCGCGGTCTTTCGCGTTCTGTCCCCCTAATGCCAGATATCTGGCATTTCGTTTTTTCTGCGATGCATAAACGCTTGAAGCTCTTCGTTGATGGCAGGATCAAGTGCTGGTTCTTCGTACTCCTGCAGCATCGCTTTCCACTTTGCGTTGGCACGTTTTGCAATGTCAGCACCGCCTTCTTCTTCCCACTGCTCATAAGCTGGAGTCGTAAAGAGTTCAGATTCATAAAAGGCATCCTGATAGTGTTCAAGAGTATGACCACAACCGAAAAAGTGACCGCCAAATCCAGCCTCTAAAAATGATTCTGTCGTAAATTGTTCCTTTGCTACGGAAACGCCTTTCACAAATTTGTGCAGAGATCCCAAATAGTCGGCGTCAATGACAAATTTTTCATAACTGACCGTCAGGGCGCTTTCCATCCACCCTGCCGCGTGGAGAACAAAATGAGAGCCGCATAAAACTGCAGCGTTGAGGGAATTCACACTTTCATTTGTGGAATGAGCATCAACACAGGGTGAACTGGTAAAGCCACCGCTGCAGCGAAGTGGAATGTTAAATCGTCGGGCCAGCTGTCCCACCACATAGGAAGCGGCGACCGATTCAGCGGTTCCAAACGTCGGCGAACCTGCGCGCAGGTTGACCGTGGTGATGAAGTTGCCGAAGATGGCAGGGGATCCCGGACGAATCACCTGGCCAAGAGCGACACCAACCATGACTTCGGCCAGAGACTGAGCGATTGCGGCCGCGATCGTCACCGGCCCGGTGGCGCCGCTCAGTACGAAAGGCACCACCACAGGGCACTGATTTGCTTCGGCATACGCTCTTAATGCCCCAGACATCGCACCATCATAAACGAGCGGCGAGTTCATATTGATATTTCCACTGATCACGCAGTTTTGATTGACAAATTCTTCACCGAATAAAATTCGGGCCATTTCAATGGAATCAAGCGCGCGGTCTCTGCTGGTTACAGATCCCATGAATGGCATGTCCGAATATTTCATATGAGCATGAACCATGTCAAGGTGACGTTTGTTGACGGGCAGGTCGACCGGTTCGCATACGGTTCCTCCAGAATGGTGGATCCAAGGAGACATGTAGGCCAGTTTAATCAGGTTTTGAAAGTGCCTGATCGTTCCATAGCGCCGTCCCTTGTCCAGATCAGAAACAAACGGGGAACCATAGGCAGGGCAAAAAACAACATTGTCATCTCCAACCAAAACCGAGCGCCTGGGATTTCGGCCATGCATGACGAAGGTGGATGGAGCGGTCTTGACCAGGCTTCGAACATGACCTTTGTCAAAGCGGACTCTGCAGCCTTTCACGTCCGCGCCCGCGTCCTTCCAAATTTTCAGCGCTTCGTCGTCGCCTCGAAACTCAACTCCAACTTCCTGCAAGATTTCTTCCGTTTTTTCTTCAATGAGATCAAGCCCTTCTTCATTCATCATTTCATAGGGCGGGATTTCCCTTTTGAGCCCGTTGATGATGATGGGACCTTTCGGCGCACGTCCGCGCCGTCTGATGCGGCCTCTTCCAGATTTCATATGTCCTACCGATGCGTTGGTAATAGATTAAAAGTAAAATTGTACATTGAATCAGAGCATTAGTTCGTGAATGACGGTCAATTTCTGCCGGATTGTGCAGAGAGAGCCGCACAGGATAAAATAAGAGATTAACCAACATCAGCAGCTTCAATGTCGCATAATTTACATCTGTGGATGGTGTCAGCGATTCAAGCAAATTTTTTGCAAAAGTCTGGCCTGCTTTTGATTTAATTTAATGGAGCTGTTTTGATAGTATTCGCAGAAAGCTTTTTCTCAGATATGAATGCCAATGCCAACTAGCAAGGAACTGGAGTGACGCCAGAACTGACCGACGTAAATCGACCATCACACCCCGGCAGCGGTCGGATGCGACGTTCGTATGTTCCAAAAGGACGTCAGGCTGATCCAGATTGCGTGAAGGAAATTCGTCAGCGACTGGGCGATTCGCCGCTGCGCAGAGACCTGCTGATTGAACATCTGCACGTAATTCAGGACTCATATGGATGCATTCATGCCCATCACCTTGCTGCCTTGGCGGAAATCATGGGTTTGGCGCTGTCCGAAGTGTATGAAACCGCTACTTTCTACGCTCACTTCGACGTAATCGCTGAAGACGAAAATCCACCGCCGCCCATAACTGTTCGGGTGTGTGACAGTGTGACCTGCGAAATGAACGGAGCACAGGAACTGATTGAGGAACTGCACTCCACTCTTCGGCTTCGGGTGCGCGTGACCCGTGCGCCTTGCATGGGGAGGTGCGATAATGCGCCGGTCGCAGAAGTTGGACATTTTCACGTAGACAAAGCAAGACCCGAATCCGTTTACAATGCCATCGATCATCATGTTTTTGAGCCGGTAATACCAAAATACCAGAGCTTTAGTTCGTATGTCAGAAAAGGCGGCTATTCCTTCCTGAAGGAGTGCTTGGCGCGCGAAAGAACTCCTGACGATCTGATTTCGATTCTGCAGAGTTCGCCGCTTCGAGGTTTGGGCGGCGCCGGATTTCCAACCGGGCTGAAATGGAAATTCGTTCGCGGCTATGCCGGTCCCCGACTGATGGCAGTCAATGCTGACGAAGGTGAGCCGGGCACATTTAAAGACCGATATTATCTGGAACGTAAGCCGCATCGTTTTCTTGAAGGCGTTCTTATCGCAGCCTGGGCTGTCGAAGCCAAGACCATTTACATTTACCTTCGAGACGAGTACCCCGCGGCACGCAAGATCCTGCTGACTGAAATGGAGCATCTTCGAAAAGCAGGACTGTGCGACTGGACCCGGCTGGAACTGAGACGAGGCGCCGGCGCTTACATCTGCGGTGAGGAATCCTCCATGATCGAATCGATCGAAGGGAAACGGGGACTGCCTCGTCATCGGCCGCCGTACGTTGCTGAAAACGGAATCTTTGGACGTCCCACTTTGGTTCAGAATGTAGAAACTCTCTATTGGCTGCGCGATATTTTCGAAAAGGGGCCAGAGTGGTTCAGCAGCTTCGGCAGAAACGGCGGCAAAGGACTCCGCAGTTATTCAGTCTCCGGGCGCGTGGCCAACCCCGGAGTCAAGCTGGCCCCAGCAGGCATCACAGTTCGAGAATTGATTGATGAGTTTTGTGGTGGCATGCTGGACGGTCATGAGTTCAAGGGGTATCTGCCTGGAGGCGCATCGGGTGGAATCCTGCCCGCGTCCATGGATGATCTGCCCCTCGATTTTGGACAGCTGGAAAAATATGGCTGTTTTGTCGGTTCACACGCAGTGGTAATATTGAGTCAGCATGACAACGCTAAAGACATCGCATTGAACCTGATGCGATTTTTTGAAGATGAAAGCTGCGGACAGTGCACTCCCTGCCGAGTTGGTACGGAAAAATCGGTGAAACTGATGGAAAATGACCAGTGGGACCAACCACTGCTGAAGGATATTGCACAGGCAATGACTGACGCATCGATTTGTGGATTGGGGCAGGCGGCTGCAAATCCAATTCTTTCTGTAATGAAATACTTCCCGGAAGATCTTATATGCAAAACGACTTGAATTTTACTTTTGAACTGGACGGGCGAGAGGTTGAAGCTCGTCATGAAGAGACGATCTGGCAGATTGCACATCGCGAGAATACGACTCTTCCGCATTTGTGTTACTTGCCTCAAACCGGCTATCGAGCCGATGGAAACTGCCGCGCCTGTATGGTTGAGATTGAAGGAGAAAGAGTGCTGGCGGCTTCCTGCATACGAAAGCCGTCGCCGGGAATGAAAGTCAAGACCGGAAGTGACAGAGCGGAATTCGCGCGTCGGCTGGTATTTGAAATGCTGGCTGCCGACCAGCCGGAAAAAGAAACAGCACACGATCCGGATTCCCGCTTCTGGCAGTGGAACGACAAGATTCAGCCGGAATTTGATCGACTGCCAAAACGCATTCCGCCGATCCCGGACAGCAGTCACGCAGCCATGCGCGTGTATCTGGATGCCTGCATACACTGCAATCTGTGCGTGAGAGCCTGCCGCGAAGTGCAGGTAAATGACGTCATTGGCATGGCTTACCGCGGAAATCTTACGAAAGTCGTATTCGACTTTGATGATCCGATGGGACACAGCACCTGCGTTGCCTGCGGCGAATGCGTGCAGGCCTGCCCTACTGGGGCTTTGGTCGAAGAGTCATTCGTAGACGCACGAGGCGTGAATCGAAACCTGGAATTGGATGAAGTCGAAAGCGTCTGTCCTTACTGCGGCGTTGGCTGCCAGATCACCTATCAGGTCAGCGATAACAAAATCAAGGCAGTCCAGGGTCGGGAAGGCCCCGCCAATCAGAATCGGCTGTGTGTCAAAGGACGATTTGGTTTTGATTATGTCAGTCACAGACATCGTTTGACAAAGCCGATGATTCGGCTTGACAGCGCAAAGAAAGATGCGCACAGAGAGATCGATCCCCTGAATCCGCATTCTCACTTTCGAGAAGCGAGCTGGAATGAGGCGCTGGATGCGGCAGCGGCTGGTTTCAGAAAAATTTTAGACGAAGTTGGATCGACTGGTTTGGCAGGGTTTGGTTCAGCCAAAGGTTCGAACGAAGAGGCCTATCTGGTTCAGAAACTGGTGCGTACTGGATTTGGAACGAACAATGTGGATCACTGCACCCGACTGTGTCATGCGTCGAGTGTCGCTGCCTTGCTGGAGGGAATTGGTTCTGGCGCGGTCACCGCTCCGTTCACTGCCTGTATGGAATCTGACGTCATTATCGTCATCGGTGCAAATCCGACTGAAAATCACCCAGTCGCTGCGACCTACTTCAAGCAGGCGCGACGACAGGGGAAAGAGCTGATTGTCATTGATCCACGTTTTACGACGCTGGCCCGACATGCTACCCATGCGCTGAAGTTCAAGTCCGGAACCGATGTTGCCCTTCTGAACGCATTGCTGCACGTCATCATTGAAGAAGGTCTTTATGACCGCGATTACGTAGGTAAATTTACCGAAGGATTTGAGAACCTAAAGCGGCACATTCAGGATTTTTCTCCTGAGGAAATGTCGAAAATTTGCGAAATTGATGCCTCGACACTGCGGACCGTCGCTCGCAAATTTGCAAATTGCAGACGTGGGATCATCTTTTGGGGCATGGGAATATCGCAGCACACGCACGGCACGGACAACGCCCGCTGCCTGATTGCTCTGGCTGCGATTACCGGGCATGTGGGGCGTCCGGGAACCGGACTGCACCCGCTGCGGGGGCAAAACAATGTTCAGGGCGCTTCCGATGCAGGTTTGATCCCCATGGTTTTTCCGGATTACCAGGAAGTTGACGTGGAGAATGTTCGAGCAAAGTTCGAAGATGCCTGGGGCACTGCCTTGGATCCGAATCGAGGGCTGACCGTCGTCGAAATTATGGATGCGGTTCATGCGGGTGAAATTCGGGGGATGTATGTGATGGGAGAAAACCCGGCAATGTCGGACCCCGACGTCCGGCATGCGCGCGAAGCGCTGGCAGACCTGGAGCATCTTGTCGTTCAGGATTTGTTCCTGACAGAAACTGCTTTTCACGCAGACGTCATATTGCCGGCTTCGGCCTGGCCGGAGAAAGATGGCACAGTCACCAACACAAACCGTCAGGTTCAGATGGGGCGCAAAGCGCTGAAACTGCCCGGGGACGCCCGACAGGACTGGTGGATCATTCAGGAAATCGCGCGGCGGCTTGGACTGAACTGGAATTACTCAGGGCCAGCGGATGTCTATGCAGAAATGGCTGGAGTCATGCCATCTTTGGACAATATTTCCTGGGAAAGACTCTGTGCGGAAAGTGCGGTCACATATCCTTGTGACGGACCGGATGTCGCTGGACAGGACATCGTCTTTGGAGACGGGTTTCCAACTGAATCGAGCAGAGCCAAATTAGTGCCGGCGAGCATCATCCCGCCCGATGAAGAGCCGGATGACGATTTCCCGCTCATTTTGACGACGGGTCGACAGCTTGAGCACTGGCACACAGGCGCGATGACCAGAAGGTCGAAAATACTGGATAAAATTCAGCCGGAAGCCGTTGCCAGCATGTCGCCGAGTCAGTTGCGGAGTTTAAGCATACAGCCAGGTGAAATGGTGCAGATCTTTACTCGCCGCGGCAGGATTGAATTGAAGACGCGCAGTGATCATGCCATTCCGACAGGAGTCGTATTCGTACCGTTCTGTTACGCGGAAGCCGCCGCGAACGTCCTGACAAATCCTGCCCTTGATCCGATGGGGAAAATACCGGAGTTTAAATTCTGCGCGGCTCGGGTTGAGCGATTCGCAGTCGTTTGAGGCAAATTCAGCCCACTTGGAGCCGGCTTTGATTTGTTGAGTTCACTGCAGCGGCTGAATGATCTGGTCGGGGTGAGTGGATTCGAACCACCGGCCCCTGCCTCCCGAAGGCAGTGCTCTGCCAGACTGAGCTACACCCCGTGATCTAATAGTTTCTGCTGCAGGAAAACTCTGCCAGTTTGATGAGCAAGTCCCGATAGACGGACTGGTCCAGAAAGTCAAGACACTCTACCGCTCTGTCTCCGTAGGACTGCGCAAGGCTTGAAGTATATTCAAGTGCGCCGCTTGCAGCAACTATATGGCAGATGTTTTCAATGTTGCAGTCTCCTGGATGTTCCAGTGCAGCATTGATTTCCTGCAGTTGTTCTGCGCCGACATGCTCGCGGGCATAAATCAATGGAAGTGTCAGCTTGCCTTCACTCAAGTCATCCCCGACTCTCTTGCCGATGGTTTCTGTATCGCCAGCGTAATCGAGATAGTCGTCAATCAGCTGGAAAGCGATCCCTAAGTTTCGTCCGTAATCTGCCATCTGCTGCTGGATCTTTTCCGATTGGTCGGAAATGATCGATCCGATCTGCGCACCGGCGCGAAACAGAGTGGCAGTTTTTCGGTCAATTGTGGACAAGTACTCTTCTTTGGTTGTTTTCGCAGCCTGCAGTTGAACCAACTGCATGATTTCACCTTCAGAAATTCTACGAGTGGCCTGCGCCATAACCTCAAAAACAGGTATTCGGTTGACTTCAGTCAGCATTTCAAAGGAACGGGAATAGAAGAAGTCTCCAACCAGCACGCTGGCCGGATTGCCCCAGATGGAGTTTGCGCTGGCGCGGCCGCGGCGCATGACGGACTGATCGACGACGTCATCGTGCAAAAGGGTGGCAACATGAATGAACTCAATCATCACCGCGAGAATGACATGCTGATTTCCTTCATAGCCGAGGGCTCGGGCGCTCAGCGCCAAGGTGATGGGACGCAGTTTTTTACCGCCATGCTGCAGGATATGATCTCCGATCGCCTGAATCAAGGGTATGTTCGTATCCAGGGCATGCAGCATGTAAGCATCGATTGCTTTCAGATCTTGTTTGACTGCAGAGCGTATGACTGAGAGAGAATCGGTTGATGAATTTACCTGAGACGAAGATTGATCGTCTTTACTGCCTCTGTAACTCATGATTTTGTGATTCGCACTGGAATTGATTTGGGGATGACGTCGACCGGCTGAACCATCGGGTCAGTCTGAATTCCTTGAGATTGGAACTCTTCGCTGAAACGCTTCCACCAACGTCCCTTGATCCATGTATTCCAGCTCGCCTCCGACGGGAATTCCGCGGGCCAGCTGAGTCGTTTTCGAACCGCTGTTTGACAGCAGGTCGGTCAGATAATTCGCGGTGGCATCCCCTTCAACCGTGATGTTGGTAGCAAGTATGATTTCAGAAATTGGGTTCGAATTTATGGTTTCAAGCAGTTCGCTGATGCCAAGTTCGTTCGGGCCAATCCCATCAATCGGGGAGATCCTTCCCATCAGTACGAAATACAGACCGTCGTAAGCGCCCGCTGCTTCAAATGTCGAGAGATCAGCGGGTGTTTCTACGATGCAGAGTTTGGTTCGGTCCCGATCTGGAGAGCGGCAGATTGAGCACAGCGGCGATTCACTGAAGTTGTTGCAGCGACTGCAGTGACGTACTTTTTCTGCAGCATTTCGAAGTGAATCTACGATTTGGAAGGCGCTCGGGCGATCTCGCGCAAGCAAATGAAATACAAATCTCTGCGCTGTTTTCGGGCCGACTCCGGGCAGCCGGCGAAATGCGGTCAGCAGATCTTCTACTGCCTTGGAGACGCTCATCGAATATCAATCGAGAAAATCGATCTGGAGATTAGGGCCAGTTTGATGGCAGCGGAATGTTCAGGCCGCGGGTCAGGTCCGTCAGCTTTTCCTGACTCAGCGCATCGACCCTCCGGACCGCATCGTTAATTGCGCCGGCGACCAGATCCTCCAGCACTTCGCGGTCATCCATCAGGAGATCATCGATCGTAACGTTGATTACATCGTGTCGTCCGTTCATTTCGATTTTGACAAGCCCGCCGCCAGCATCGCCAACTACGGTCTGTCGATCCAGTTCACCTTGAACTCTCTGCATTTTGTCCTGCAGTTCACCCGCGCGTTTCAAAATATCACTTAAGTTTTCCATCAGCGTTCCTCATTTTTTTTCACTGTCTTCGGCAGCGTTGGGTAGCGTATTGAATCGCTGTCAATTTTCGCACCAAACTCTTTCCGAAGGGATTTTGGTATAGATTCACGTTCTATCTGCTGTCGAACCGCGGCCAGCTTCTCTCGGCGTTCTCGCGCCATGCGACCTTCTGGCGTCGTGGTGCTTTTAGCCCCTGGGGAGTAAATGATCTCGAGGTCGTCGCCTAGAACTTTCCGAAGATCTCTTAGCAGGTTCGTTCTATTTTGTTCCCGCGTAATCGACGTGTATTGTTCAGCTGGCGGCTGCAGATATATTTTATTGCCCGAACGACCTCGAAAAGCTACCTTGCTCGCAAATATTTTGGTCCATCCGGTCAGCTGATTCGAGTAGTTTACAAACTGAATCCAATCTTCCTCATTTTCAATGGTTCTCACCTGTCGATGCTGTGTCGGCCGGTGCGGGTGCTGTACTGTAGGTGGAAGACGTTCAGATGCAGGTTTTGGCTGTGCCGCAGCTGTAGGGGGCAGCATACTTTCTCGGGCTGGCTGAAACGGTTTCGTTGATGTGGCTGCTGGTGACTCGACGCCTTCTCCTAAAGTTTCACTCGCCTGTGAAATCTGTGCTGAATTTGGATGGAAAGCCAGCATGCGCATCAGCACCATTTCAAACCCCAGCTGCGGTCTGGGCGCGAGCGGCAGGTCGCGCTTGCCAATCAAGCCGATCTGATAAAACAGCTGGACATCTTCTGGCGACATCAATTCGTCAATTCGTTTCAATTCATCCAAATTCTTTGAGCGAACATTAAGAACCGCCGGTGCGATTTTCATCAGACTTAGGTCATGCAGCTTCAGGAGGATGTCGTCGAGCGCCGTTTCAAAGTCAATTGATCGCTCACACATCTTCTCGACTGTCTGCAGTGCCGCCAGCGCATTTACGGTGGCGATCGCCTTGAGCAGATCAAAGATGTATTCGTCGGACACCATGCCCAGCATGTCTCGTACGAGGTCCGCACGAACGTTCCCTTTGGTATAAGAAATTGCCTGATCAAGCAGACTTAAACCATCTCGCATGCTGCCTTTCGACTGACGTGCGATGCCATTCAACGCTTCAATTTCAAAACCAATATTTTCCTGCGTCAGTATGTATCGCAGCTGTTTGCTGATTTCGTGCTCGTCCATCGCTCGGAGATTGAACTGAATGCATCGCGACAGTACCGTGACGGGGAGCTTTTGAGGGTCGGTTGTCGCCATCAGAAATTTCACATGCGAGGGAGGCTCTTCCAAAGTTTTCAGGAGGGCATTGAAACTGTGTCCCGTCAGCATGTGGATTTCGTCGATCAAGTAGACTTTGTAGCGACCGATCGTCGCTTTATAGGGAACGTTCTCCAGCAATGATCGTGTATCTTCGACTTTGGTGCGAGAAGCGGCATCAACCTCAATCAGGTCGATGAATCGGCCTTCGTCAATCTCGGTACAGGCTTTGCATTCATTACACGGTTTGGAGCTTACGCCGTTTTCGCAGTTCAGAGACTTTGCGACAATTCTGGCCAGCGTTGTCTTGCCGACACCGCGGGTACCGGTAAACAGATAGGCATGATGCAGACGGTTGTTGTCGAGAGCATGCTGCAGCGTACGAACGACATGCTCCTGTCCGACGACTTCTTCAAATATTTTTGGACGCCACTTTCTGGCAAGGACAAGGTAACTCACGTTAAATCAGGTCGGCGCTTAGGGGTCGCAGTCAATTGTTTTTATAGTGGAGGCGGTTTCAACCCGCTGAAATTCAGTGCCCGCATCAGCTGCTACGGCTGCTTCCTTCCGGACCTGACCGGGTTCACAACCTGTCGTCACTGTATTAGCGGACTGTCCCCGCCATATATGCTTTACGTCTTTATATAGAATACACGAAGAAACGGAAGTGGAAAATTTTACGAAAAACATTTTTAAGATGCTGCAGATATTCCTAATCGAAGAATCCGTCAAATCCTGACAGTAAATGATTGATCAGTCGAAAACTGCAACAAAGCATTTGAAATTTAACAGTACTTTTGGTTAATTGTTCGCTGATGCCCCACATCGTAGAAATATCCGGCGCAAATGGGAAATTCATTTTTCTTTTCAATCCACTGGAGATATTTTAATACGAGTGGTCAAAATGACGCACACAATCCGTTTTCCTCATCAGTGCGGATCATATTGCGCTTGACAGATATGCGGCCGCATCAAGTGATCTTTGAGGGAAGCTGACAGCAATTTTGAAGTGCCGTCCAGGAGGCAGGAATGCGTTTTGTACAGTTGGAACCGGATGTTGAGGCTGGACGAGGCATAAGCATCTCTATCCGCCAAACTTGCGTTGGCGCGGTTCGGGTGAGTTTCCAACAGGTTGCCGAACTGTTGAACCGTCTGCTGCATCATGTTGCGGTCAATTTGGCCGAACGCATTCGCTGTCGTCTGCGTGTGTGCCGCGTCCGGATGCCGCATCACTTAAAAGCCCATGCCGAATCGCGCCGCCACCGAAATCGGGCCGGTGACTACCGAAACTAATGCTGTCAATTGATCAAAATTATGCAAATCAGTCACATCCGCTACCCACAGCTGATCCGGTTTTGATGCCTTAAATTCACGAATTTCCGAACCAAAGACTTGTTTTTTTCAGCAAGGGTTGGACCCTGGGAATAATTTTTAATGTTCTCGAATTACGTATAAAATGGTAGATTACGTTTCCCTAAGACAACTAGTATCAGGTGACTGTCCTAAACAATCACATGTAATAAATAAATTCGCTGGTACTAATGTTTAATCCTTGAATATTTGAAGAATATCCAGTGGTGCGAGTCTACGCAGTAATCGGCATTTCAGACTTGGATTTGGTAAAAACCAAGATTGAAAAATATTACCGACATAACTATTATGACGCCGGGAAAATATATTCTTCATCGCAACGGAGGGTGAAACTTCACGCGAGTTGGCTACGAAAATTTGCCTTGGTGATAAAAATGAAAGTGGCGTAACCTCGGGTATTGTTTTAGCCCTTACCAATTACTGGGGGCGTTATAACAAAGGACTTTGGGAATGGATTAATGTCAAACAAAACGCCAACAGCGGGTAACGACAAGGCCAGCCCCGAAGATGTCGGACACCAGCTGGCAGTGCCAAGCCCAGATATGGGCGACTCAGCCTGGGTTATGCATGGAATCAATAGGCTTGAGGGGAAGATCGATAAGCTGGAAGAACGACTTCGGGCTGTTGAATATAAAACTAGTCAATCTACTGGTTGGCTGATGGTTGGATTTACTCTTTTGGTAATCATTCAGATTGCATTGAGATTTGCCGATATCTCAATCACCGTCAACTAGGCATCCAGACACTTTCTTTCTTGCTGGTCTGCGCGTTGGTTTACAGTCCTGTCCGGCTGCCGGTGTCCAATTGACAAGTCAGTTGGAGCGGGTTTGAGCATCTCCTTCGTTACGTATGGTTTATTCAGCAGTGACTCCGATTTGCAATTTATAACCATTCATATGATAGTCAAATTGCCTTCAGCTGCCGGTTTCAAGCTTTTGAAACGCTGGATATTCCAACAGGAGTGGAGGCATGACAGTGGTTCACGCCAAACGTGAAGCTGAACTGCTGGTGTGATTTGTCTGTGAAAAACGAAGCAAAATCGCAATTGAATATAACGCAGGTTCGCTGCGGTTCGGGAGCTGCGAAAGCCTCACAATGCCCTTGCTGGGAAAGTTCGTTTCCTTGGCAGGGGGAGACATTCCTCCAGTGCAACCTTTGTATAGGGAAATATATTGGATCAATCCATTCAAGCCACGATTAAGAAGGAGGAAAAAATCGGTGATGAACTCGTTTGGGTGCGAGTCGTGGCAATAGGCATGTTTGCAATGTTAGGTCTGATTGTTACGCAGCTGTTCATTATGCAAAACAGCACTTCGACGATAGGGACCGAATTATCAGAGTTCAGGGTTGATGTGCTATACAAGTTTGCAGCCATTGACAGTCGGCTGACGGATGTTGACGGTCGGCTGACAAGAATTGAAGGTCGGCTGACGCGCATAGAAACTAAATTCTCAACTATTCAGGATCGTTAGCAGCGGATCGCTGCGACGTTGGAGAAAATGGTGCAGCGACTTGAGGTGGTGGTACAGCAATCCAGGCAGTGCTGACCATTCACCAATGGCATACTGTCGAGCAGTTCGCGCTGGTGATTGTTGAGTGATTTCCAACCTGTTGAATTGGTTGAGATGAATCAATCGAATTATTTCTGCTGCCAGCTTTTGACATCCACACTTCATCTTCTGCATTGATGAAATTTGCAATGAATGCTGAAAAACTAAAACCGACTGCGAGCGAGATGGATATTTGTGCGTTGACCATTTTGTAGATACGAATTTACTGCCGACATTAATCAGATACAACCACAAAATAACTGGAACGAACCTTTCAGGGTGAACTGCACGGCAGTCAGTTCGACACTGTTCGAAAACGGGATGGTTCTGCCGCGCTTCGTCAAATCACGGACCCCGACCAAGTCGAGAAAGTTTACAATCAGGCCATGCGATACCCGCCTCTCGTTGTATTGTTGCGGTGCCTGCTGGGTGGTACGGTCCGATTCGATCACGCAAAATTGAATCACAAATCTCCTTAAGAAAGCGGTTGGATTCGGTGGCATCAAGTTTTTTCGTTTTGTCCTCAGACAAATGACGACATGTTGGCTGTTCGCATCATGATCAAAGTCTGCAGCATAGAAAACGGAGCGATGATGGTGGTGCCCGGTTCTCATATTCTGCCGATGTTCAATCATCATCAAAACGGCGTATTTGCAGGTGGTGTTCCAACGGGTGATCTAAACGGCGTTACGTAGAATTCGGTGATGCTCGAAAGCAGAGCCGGCTCCATTGCTGTTCATCACGCCCGAACTCTGCACGATTCAACAACGAACACTTCTTCGGGACAGCGACCGTCCGTGATGCTGAATTGTTTCGCCGTGGATGCTTTTCAATTATTTTTCGTAACTACTTGCCCCTTGTATGCCGACAATCACACTCTGATGTGGCTGATTTTTCACCCTGGTTGTCGTTATAAGAGCAGGGGCGAGCTTTTGCCCAAAATAAAACATCAGCAGTTCCTCGGAGACAGTACGATGGCCGTAGAGAATTTGAAACACCTGATGTATGTTGCTCATCGCAATCATTTTGAGCTCGGCTTCGTGCGTCTGATCGGATGACCGAAGTGGGATTGATCACAGTGACAGGATTCGAACGCATTCGCAAATGAGAGAGCGTCCGCACATGAAGCGCTGGACTGCCGTCACTGAAAAATCACCGGTAAGTGTTTTGCATGCCAATATCGGCATTTTGTCCGATCAGAATCAGCTGCCGCAATGTTGATTGCAGTTCATTTTGCTGCAACCTGCGACTGCGGCGCCGTCGCGGCGGATGATGTTCGCCTGATTTCCATTTTGGATTCGCAGAATGTACAATAGTTCATATCGGAGAGTTTGAATTCTCAAACGCGATCCGATCTCCGCGGAAATGTCCGGTCCAATCAACTCAGTGGATGTTTCGACAGACATATCACAAGAACGACAGTCCGAATGGTGGATTCGGCAGGCAGGTCATTTTCATTCGACAGCACAATAAGCATGGCAGGAAGATGTATGGCAGAACCCAAGCTTGACAAAATTAAATTCAAGAACCCGCATGATCGGCTGTTCTGCGAGATCTATGGAGACCCGCAGAATGGTATGGACCTGTTCGAGCTGGCCTTGACAGCTGACGAGTTCAATGCTTTTGACTGGCGGACATTGCGTGCGCAGCCGACAGTTCATTTCATGCCGGACTCAAGCAAAAAACAAATGGATCTTCTGTATTCGGTCAAGTCCAAAAGGACCGGTGCGGACTGCAAGATGGTATTCATGCTGGAACACAAGAGCTGGCAGGATGCGAAATTGATGCTGCAGCTGCTGGAATATCAGACTGCGGTGTACAGAAAACAGATGATTCCGATATTGCCGATATTGATCTATCATGGTCGGGAACCGAAGTGGCCTTACAACTTGGAGTTCCACCAGGATCTGACAGCCGAGTCACCAGAAATGATCGAGATGTTCGGTCGACAGGTATTGAACTTCATTGTGCGCTGCGTGAACTTGCGCCGAACGCAGGTTCAGCAGCAGATAATGGAAAGGAAATTGGAAACGAGACAGATATTGTATATATTTGACAGGATATGGGATGCGGATCTTAAAATGGTTGCCGAGTTGCTTCGGATGGGGCAGGAACTTGACGATACGCGTCGAAAAGTATTGATTGGAAAGGCGGTTGACTACATTTGCCGAGTCAGGCCGGAAATCACAAGGGAGATGATCATGGAAGTTGAGCGAGTAACCATACCGCAGGAAGTATTTACGTCCCCGTTTCTTGAGGGAACACTGGAAGACAAGATGCAAGAGGGACTTGAGCAGGGAATTCAGCAGGGGCTTGAGCAGGGAATTCAGCGAGGAGCTGAGCAGAAAGCGCGGAAAGTTGCGCGGATGATGCTGCAGAACAATGAACCGATTGACAAGATCTGCAGCTACACCGGACTGAGCTCTGGCACGGTGAGGGAACTTTCTCGGTAAACTGATCGGACCGGAAACTTACTTGAACCGGCGATTCAGTGATTGACGGTGACTGACCTGCCGCCGCACGCTGAACAGGTCCGCGTCGAAAAGTATTGATTGGAAAGGCGGTTGACTACATTTGCCGAGTCAGGCCGGAAATCACAAGGGAGATGATCATGGAAGTTGAGCGAGTAACCATACCGCAGGAAGTATTTACGTCCCCCTTTCTTGAGGGAACATTGGAAGACAAGATGCAAGAGGGAATTGAGCAGGGAATTCAACGAGGAGCTGAGCAGAAAGCGCGGAAAGTTGCGCGGATGATGCTGCAGAACAATTAAACGATTGACAAGATCTGCAGCTACACCGGACTGAGTTCTGGCACGGTGAGGGAACTTTCTCGGTAAACTGATCGGACCGGAAACTTACTTGAACCGGCGATTCAGTGATTGACGGTGACTGACCTGCCGCCGCACGCTGAACAGGTCTGGCTGTCATAATTGATTCAAAAACGATTCGGACCGACTGTCGCAGGGTGTCGGGCACTGAGGAGTCGGATTCAGGCTGAGATTGGATTTCATCTAGAGCACCCTCATTGAGAACTCGGAATGCGGCGTGTGACTGCAGATGCGTACTTAAGGTAGAGATGCCCGAAAAACCAGACAAAACGCAGTTGGCAGAATCGAGGTGGTGGATGACACGAGGTATTGAGTTCTGTTCGCAGGCGCCGTTTCAACCATGATCGGTCAATTGCCTGCACCTGACTGAATGTCATGGTTGAACTGTTCAGTGACTTTGCGCGCGGCGTATGTATTGACGGCTTTGTTCAGTTGGTTGCTCCAGACGTAACGATGGGTGCTGCGCCGGTATGCAGATTGGAAATTCCCACTGTGTAACGACAATCAACGAGAGAATTCAGCGACAGTCGGAGTGTGATTGTCGCTAAACAAGCAGGGGCGAGTAGTTGTTATTTTTCAATTATGAGAGGGAGGAATTTAACTCTGGAATCCATGTCGGAGAGCCCACGAATATGCCTCGCTATCGGACTGTCGAATGCAAGGTGTTGTTGCCGATGTAGTTTGAGGATCAGACAGGCGATTATCTGACCGGTTCAAAATTCAATCTGCAGGAACAAATGGAAATGGCATTGATTCGCTGAATTGGGTTTGGCGACGACAATCATTTCAAAATCAAAGAAATCGCAGCTCCCAATTATTACGGTAAATTTCTGGATTTGCTACGCTCCGTTCGGAAAATTTGAATTCGGCTGATCCGATTCAATCTGCAGTGCGAAGCCAAAACATTCACGAGGCAGTTGCGCAGATAGAAACAGTATGATTTGATTGAGTAAATCAAGGGGCGGAAAGGTTATTTATACCAAAATAACGCTGTTTTCTGCGTTTTTCCAAGCAATTATCCAGTTTTCCAGCCAATTCTGCCCGAGTCTGCAAAAGGCACCTCACCGGGCACATGATGTCAACCTGTAAAATATTTTAAATCCATATATTATCAATAAGTTACGTTTGATACTCACCAGCTTCTGTGCGATAATTCAGGGCCATGACATTCAACTCATTAAGGCACTCGCAGGGAACTTCATATGCTTGAAAACAATCCACATCTTTTTGCTTGGGAAACCAATGACATGCCGGAACTGCAGCGCTTGATACTGACTCTCGAACACCTGCCGTACCAAGAAACTGTCGCACAACTTGAGTCTCGACACGGCTGCGGCCCCAACGACTATCCGATCCGAGCCCTCTTCTGGACCATGATCGCAGGCATCGCTTTCGGGCATGACTCGGTGATTGCCCATCACGCGCCTGCTCAACGACGGCGTTCGAATCGACAACATTGTGTACGACGAGCTCGGCCAGGTGTATTGTGTGTGTCCTGAGACCCAAGAACAGCGGGAGATGGCGTTCTGTGGATACGAAAAAGACCGAAAGACCTTGAAGTACCGCTGTCCGGCTACGGTTTACGGGCTGGGAGGGCTATCGGTAATGTTACCAGCAGCACCGCGGGCAGGTCTCTGACTACGGCCGCGTGGAGCGCGTCAAGCTCGACAGGAACCGTCACATCTTCCCCCTACGCCGCGTCACACTGCCACCTGGCAAAAGGACTGCAATCAGCGCACCTCGCTCGATCACATATTTTCTCGATTCGACCAAGGCTGCCGTTTCGAGCGGCGCCATATACGTGGGAACTTGAAAATGCAAACCCGCGTCAGCATTGCCATGGCTGTCATGATGGCGCTTGCGCTGGCTCATTGTCGGGCAGACCGCAAACATCAGATTCGCTCACTGGTCAAAACCTGGCACCTGCCCAAAGCAGCCTGGCAGCCGCCTGATCGCAAAAGGAGCGCCGCACATGACGCTGGCGAAGCCATGGCGCGTCTGAAATCCTAAAAATGACTGCAGCCGCCTGTTTTTACGAGCTGCTCAAAGGCATTCGCATAGGTTCGACTGAATTTGACAGTGCAAATGTTTGGAATTTCGTAAAATGAGTCATCAAATATGCGATTGTGAGAGGTTCAGACCGTGTTTTTTAGGATTCAGTCACCTCCAAATTGTCGTGAAAACCTCTACAGCGCAACTGCCTCAATATAGATTTCATCGGCTTCTACAGCAGGGGCATCCCACGCTAAGCAAGTCAGTGCGAAATATCCGAATTTGTTTGATAATGAGCAACATAGCCAAGTGGTGTGAGTGTCATTTTAGATGCCGCCTGCCGGATTTTATGGAGCAAAAAATAGCATGGGAAACATCTGGCTTCTACAGTGCTATAAAATACTTACTCTGTATGATTGTCAAATTCCTTTCCAAGTCTCATTGCAAGGTGCCATGCCGTTCTGAGTAACGCCCAAATTCCGATGCATATTCATGTTGCATACGCTTTTTAAGCTTGCTGTCAACAAATAAATTGCCAATAAACGCCATCTCGTTTAGTATTTTTCAACTGTATTGAATTCTACAGGAGAGAACACTGCGCCAAACTATTCAAATTTAAAACTTATGAACAACCGTTTTATAGGACAAATTGCGTACAGACGAAATTTTGTAGTTCAAGAATTCATCCGTTTAACGTATTTCTTAAATGAAATTACTAGACAAAATCTTCTGCTCATTGATGATGTCGCTTGAATATACCGAGCCTGTAAAGCTTTTGAGTTGAATAGATCATGAAAACTGGCAAAATCATACGGGCAGTTCCAGGACAGTTGACGCTTGACCAATTGCAGACGTTCAATCTGGACTCCTGTCAATTGGAATTCGACCAGAATTGCCGCAGACAGGTGGAACAAGCTGCGGAGATGATTCAATCCGCTATTTCCGGTGAGGAAGCGATTTATGGAGTAAATACCGGATTTGGCAAGTTGGCCCAAACCCGGATTGACCCGAACCAGGCATCCGTATTGCAGAAAAATCTGATCTTGTCCCACTGTTGTGGCGTAGGGCTCGCTCTACCGGAACCCATAGTTCGTTTAACCATGCTGCTGAAACTGTGTTCTCTGGGGAGAGGGGCTTCGGGTGTGCGGTGGCAGATACTGGAACTACTGCAGGCCATGCTCAATGCCGACATTTTGCCGATCATTCCATCAAAAGGCTCAGTCGGAGCCTCTGGGGACCTGGCACCGCTTGCGCATATGACTCTTGCCATAATTGGTGAGGATGAGGTCATGCGTCGTGGAGAAAGGATGCCGGCTTCTGCCGCCCTGCAAGATGAAGGCTTATGCCCGATAGAGCTCGGTCCAAAGGAAGGTTTGGCAATGATAAACGGCACCCAGGTATCGACAGCAATCTGCTTGACTGCATTGTTTGAAACTTGGAACCTGTGCCAAACCGCCATGATATCGGGCGCCTTGTCCTGTGACGCACTGATGGCATCGACCAGTCCATTTCGAAAGGAAATTCATGAATTGCGGGGGCAGCTTGGGCAAATCGACGTTGCCCGTTCGCTGCAATCCTTGTTGGCAGGGTCTAGAATTCGGGAGTCACACCTTGAAGATGATGAGCGGGTGCAGGATCCATATTGTCTGCGATGTCAGCCGCAGGTTATGGGTGCCTGTCTGGACCAGCTGCGTCAGGCAGCGAATACTCTGGAAATTGAGGCCAACGCAGTCACCGACAACCCGGTGGTGGTTAACGGGAACGAGCTGGTGTCCGGTGGCAATTTTCATGCCGAGCCGGTGGCGTTTGCCGCCGATCAGTGCGCCTTGGCGATCACTGAAACAGGGTCCATTGCGGAGCGGCGTATCGCGACACTGGTAGACCCGGCTCTGAACTATGGACTTCCAGGATTCCTGTCTTCAGATCCCGGTCGCAATTCAGGATTCATGGCCGCTGAGGTAACCGCAGCTGCATTGATGGCTGAGAACAAGCACAACTCCATGCCTTGTTCTGTAGATTCCACACCAACCAGCGCAAATCAGGAAGACCACGTTGCCATGTCATGTCATGGCGCGCGGCGTTTGCTCGATATGAATGAAAATCTAACCTGGATTCTTGCCATTGAACTGCTAGCTGCAGCCCAGGGAGTGGAATTCAGACGCCCACTCAAATCCAGCAAAACACTGGAAAACGTAATCCGGCTGATCCGAGACAGAATTCCCGCATTAGGGGAAGACCGGATTCTTGCACCGAATCTTGAGGCCGCCTATTCAATCATAAAGAGCCGAAGATTGTTGGACATGACTGCTGGCAACAGGCTGCCAGCGCTGCGGCAATCTTCGCGATAATCCGATGTAGCAGACCGAATCAAAAACCGGTCATGACTGAAGCACTCTGACTTCCACACATGGAATATTGCCGCGTAAACGGATCGCTGATGCCGTACTCTCGCCTTTTGATGCATTTCTCGGGCGAATGCACGCGGACTAAGGATCACTGCTGGACAGCAATACCGATCTGTATCTGGTTTTTGAGGGCGCGCTTCTGCAATTTGTAGTCTTGCAAAACGGGAAGATTCAGTGGTTAACGCCTGTTCCAGCCTTTCGACGTCGGTCAGGTTTTCCTTGTTCAGCAAGTTACTCAACTCAAGTTTCTGGATTCAAAAGCTTCTCACTGGTAGTTCAAAGGTAATGCCTGCTACCGCGCTTCTAGATGTTCTTGAGACTGTCGTTCGGCCTCTTGCAGTGGCAAGTTTTGACTGGCTGCATCTCCTTCTCGCCGCAGTTTCTCCTGTGCCAGATCATAACTGGCTTGTACTCGCATCCAGAACTCGGCGTTGCTCCAGCCGATGTTTTCCAGCGCCAAAGCCATGCTTGGGGAGATGCCAACATGACCGTTGAGCAACCGCGATAACGTTTGCCTGGGGACTCCCATGCGCCTCGCAGTCTCACTGATTGTCCAACCAGACGCCCCTACAATTTCTCGCAAACCTCTACCTGGATGCGGTGGTTTCTTCATCATCTTTTAAATCCCTCTAGTGATAGTCGACTAAATCCACATCTACGGCTTCGCCATCTTCAAATCGAAAAACAATGCGCCAGTTACTTGACACACGAATGCTCCATTGGCCGCTGCGAGCGCCTGTAAGCTTATGGAGATGGTAACCTGGCAAATTCATATTCTCTGGCTCATTTGCTTTATCAAGGTACGCCAGTCTGTCCTCAATGCGCTGAACCAAGTTTCCTGAAAGTTATGCACAATTGCCCACAAATCGACCCCCAAGTAGCAACCCTCTCAGTTGCACAGAATCGTTTTTCAAGGCTAAACTGCGCTCTTTGTAGTTTTCAGAGCCTGTTTGCACCTCTCCTTTAGTTGCTTCTGTTAATGTTTCTCAGCACTTGCTCGATGGAATCAATACCCGTGCAAATGTATTGGTAAATTTTTACTCTAAATAACTCAAAATCTTATTAAAAAGTTGATGTTATACTATTATTGTTTTATTATAATTCAAGTTTCGGAGTTCAAAATCGCTTTAATTTCTTATGTTTAGGGAGCAGGTTCATGCTTTCGGGGTCAAGTTGGAGACTGCTTTCGAAAAACTGTTCAAATTCTCGGTTCAAGGTGCAGGTCAACTGTTTGACCGCGTCATCGGTCAGAATTTTCGTCTGGCGGATGACGCGTCCCATCAACGCGAGGAAATAAAGCCACAGCCGCCACGCCAGGCTGAACTGGTTGAGCTGGTCTTTGAACTGTTCTCGGATTTCGCACAGATTGTCGCTGCCGTTACTCGAACTGGCGTAAGTGAGCATCAGGTGACGAACCGCACAAAGATGCAGCGAGGCGACGAACGAAGCGAAACTGCGAGTCTGTTCGGACAAAAACCCCAAATTTTGCTTTGCTTCCTTGAAATAAACTTGGGCGAAGCATAAGTACAAGTATCAGGAAAGTAAATGCTATAGCGTCACGGTCCAAAAGATGTCCGATATAAATGGTTCCAAAACTTTCGATTATCCCCAGTGCCAAAGAAGCGAATAATGCGCCTCGTACTGAACCCATGCCACCCAGTACGATGATGGCGAGTACTTTATAAGCGGGTACGGCACCCATTGTCGGTTCGACGAGATTATTCAATAATGCCACCATAACTCCTGCGAGGGCGGCAAGAGCGGAACCGACGAAAAAATTGATATATCTCACTTTTTCAATTTTGATTCCAAAACTTGCCGCCATCTCGGCGTCCGAAACAGTTGCACGCCAAGCAACGCCGGTGCGAGTTGAGGCCGCGAGCCAGCCTAAGAAAGCAATTAGAACTATGGACAGGATCAGTACGAGGATACGGGCTTGTGAAAGATAAATCCCAGATAGAAATTCAATCTGATGTTGAAGAGGTGGATTGGTGAATGACATTCCATAAGCGCCTAAAATGACTCGATACACTTCTTCAGCAGCAATGAAAATTCCTATGGATGCGATCAGAGCTACCAACGGTGGCTTGTTCAACAGCGGCTTGTAAGCCAAGCGATACACACCTATGCCTAAGAACCCGATAATGATCATGGACAGCACTATTGCAAGAACAATACTGCCAGTCTCGTTTGTTATGATTACACCAATATAGGCGCCAAGCGTAAACAAGGCGGCATGAGCTACATGTAGAATTCTCAGTAATCCATAAACCAGTGTCAAGCCTAGAGCGATAAGCGCATAAATCGCTCCTTGAATCAGTCCTTGAATCGATAATTCAAGTATCAGCATATCCAGATGGCTGAACCCGAGAACCCAGACAAATTAATCGTACTTTCGCATTTACTCTGCTGGTGGTGCTAGAAGTACTGGGTCAGAAATTACTGCGTAATGACGCCACATTCCATCTTTCACAACCTGAATCTGCACATCTTTTTGCACCTCTCGAAGCTGGTTGAAAGAAATTTGACCAGTGGATGCGCTGACATTTGCTGAAGCAATAGAGTCGCGAAGCGCTGACGCACTGTCGTCGCTTGCTCGCCCAAGTGCATCAGCTAGAACCAGAACGGCAGTATGTGCGGAAGCCGCAACTATGTCAGTTGGATATTCGGCTTTTTCCTCAAAGCCTTTAATAAAGTCTTGTGTGATTTGCATGGATGAATCACGGTCAAGGGAAGTTGTAATGATTACTCCTTCTGCATTGGGACCAGCGATTTCGATGAACTTCTGGCTGTCATAGCCTTCCTGACCAATGATCGGTACGGATACTCCCGCTGCGCGGAGCTGTCGTACCAGTGGACCTGCAGTAAAGAAATAGCCTGAAGCGTAGATGGCATCAGGGCTGTCATTTTTACCTTGGTTACGATAGAGCCGAATTCTCGATCCTTTATTGAGTATTCATACTCATTGATGATTTCTATGCCGAATTCTGCGGCTTTTTTTTGAATCCATCTGCTAACGACTTGCCGAAATCATTGTTCAACTTGATCATGGCAACCCGCTTTAAACCCATCATGTCACCAATCAGTTCTGCGCCTGCGCGGCCTTGTACTTCACCCATGAATGAGGTTCGAAATACATAGTCACCTGCGCGGGTGATGTCTGGGTGTACGGCGTAAGCGGAAATGTATGGTGTAGAATTTTCCTGGTAGATCGTGGCAGCCGCTCTAGTTGCCCCGGAATAGCTGCCTGAAATTCCTGCTACAACATTGTCCTGAGTGATCAGTTTAACTGCCAAGGGAGCTGATTCCTTGGGACTGGCCTGATCGTCATAGATTACAAGCTCAAGCATTTTTCCATTGACTCCACCCGTGGAATTTACCTGTTCAACTGCGAGTTCAGCACCAACCAGCGCTGAATTCCCGTCTGCTGCCGCAAAACCTGTAAGCGGTACATTGAAGCCGACTTTTATCGAATCAGCGAAAGCAGAAACTGATGCCAGAGTCACGCAGACTAAGGACAATAGCAAGCTTTGGATTAATTTTTTCAAATTTTCATCTCCTCTAAAAATAGTTTTGTGATGGATCCCAACCGCAGCGGTTGAGAATTTGCAAAGCGTCCAAGGGAAATCGATCAGTGACCTCCGACATGGACGATTTCGGCAGTTTGGAAAGTGGTTGGTTTTGAATGTGAATTATTTCAAGATCGCTGGCAGATCAAGATTGTTCTGACGTGCGCACTCAATTGCTGTTTCGTATCCCGCATCGGCATGGCGCATGACGCCAGTCGCCGGGTCGTTCCATAGAACGTTTTTAATACGACGTGCTGCTGCATCGGTTCCGTCACAGCAAATTACCATTCCTGCGTGCTGCGAGTATCCGATGCCAACTCCACCTCCGTGGTGAATTGAGACCCATGTCGCTCCGGAAGCGCAATTCAAAAGCGCATTCAGAAAAGCCCAATCTGATACGGCGTCCGAACCATCAAGCATGTTTTCAGTTTCACGATTCGGTGAGGCCACTGACCCGGCGTCCAAATGATCCCTTCCTATGACAACAGGCGCCCTGATTTCCCCATTTCTGAACATCTCATTGAATGCGAGTCCCACTCGGTGTCTTTGACCAAGTCCCAGCCAACAGATTCTGGCAGGCAGACCTTGAAACTTAATTCGCTTCTGAGCCATATCCAGCCAATTGTGCAGATGGGGATCATCGGGAATCAATTCCTTTACTTTTTCGTCGGTCTTGTAAATATCGTCTGGATCGCCAGACAATGCACACCATCTGAAAGGTCCCATACCTCGACAAAATAAAGGACGTATGCAGGCTGGGACAAAACCTGGAAAAGCGAAAGCATCCTTAAATCCTTCATCCTTCGCTATTTGGCGAATGTTGTTTCCATAATCCAAGGTAGGTATCCCCTGATTCCAAAAATCCACCATCGCTTCCACGTGTATTCGAATTGATCTGCGAGCTTCGCGATCAACCAGCTTTGGGTCGGATGCTCTTTTCTCCCGCCAGCTTTCAATCGTCCACCCCAATGGCAGGTAGCCATTGGTTGGATCGTGTGCGGAAGTCTGATCAGTGACCATATCCGGCCAAATGCCTCGCCGCACTATTTCAGGAAAAATTTCAGCGGCATTTCCAAGAAGACCTACGGATTTGGCCTGTTTCGAATCGGTCCATGTTCTGATCATGTTCAGCGCTTCGTCCAGCGTCTCGGATTTTTCGTCCAGATAACCTGTACGGAGGCGGAAATCAATACGTTCAGGATCACACTCAACTACAAGACAGCACGCACCAGCCATTACAGCGGCCAGGGGCTGTGCTCCACCCATGCCTCCCAAGCCTGCCGTAAGTATCCATCGGCCACTGAGGGTTCCGTCGTAATGTAATCGTCCTGCCTCGGAAAAAGTTTCGAATGTTCCCTGTATGATTCCTTGACTGGCAATGTAGATCCACGATCCGGCGGTCATTTGACCGAACATCATGAGTCCTTTTCTATCGAGTTCATTGAAGTGCTCCCACGTGGCCCAATTGGGAACCAAATTTGAATTTGCAATCAGCACTCTTGGCGCATCACGATGGGTCTGGAACACTCCAACTGGTTTACCGGACTGTATGAGCAGGGATTCGTCATGATCAAGCCGTTTAAGCGTTGCCACGGTTATGTCGTAATCATCCCATGTCCTAACAGCACGGCCAATACCACCGTAGACAACAAGATCATCTGGATTTTCCGCTACATCGGGATGCAGATTGTTCATCAGCATCCTTAAAGGCGCTTCCGTCAACCAAGACTTTGCAACTGTTTCAGAACCTGTATAAGGGATAATAATTCTCTTGTTCTTAATTGGATAGTCCATGTTGGTAGTTCTCCAAAGTTGTAAGTTGGGCTGCCATGGAGACGAGAGCCTCTAAAATTTGCTTAAGCACGCGTCGGAGAATTTCTGCTTTCGTTTCATCATAAGTCCACGGCGGCTTCTCCAGCATGTAAGTGGATTGCGCCAGTTCCATTTGAATTGCGTGAATGCCAGTGGAAGGATCTCCATAATGTCGAGTTGTCCAACCACCTCGGAATCTGCCGTTAACGACGGTCGAAAAATTTTCACTTTCTTCACAGATAGTGCGTACTTCGTTTTCGATTGCGAGTGCGCATGTAGAACTGTCAACAGTTCCAATGTTGAAATCGGGCAGTTGCGAAGGGAAAAGAAACGGAATCCTTGAGCGAATTGAATGGCAGTCGTACAGAATGGCAACGCCATGTTGGGATTGAGCTGATTGAAGTGCTTCTCTGATTGCCTTGTGATAAGGAGCATGAAATTCAGATCGACGTCGAGAAATCTCGAATTGTTCGGGTTCCAGTCCCGGAAGATAGATTGGATCTCCATCGAAAGTAGTCAATGGACACAATGCAGTAGTGTGACTGTCTGTGTATAACGACGAACCTAAAGGGTCGCGGTTAGGGTCGATAACATATCGATGGAACAGAGCCCTGACAATTGTTGCATCCGGTAGAAGGCCATCGTAAAGACGATGGACATTCCAGTCCGAATCAGAGAGTTGTTTCGCAGAATTTGTGAATGTACGGAAAATTTCTTCGGGAATTAATTGACCCGTGTGCGGAACAGCCAGCACAACTGGAAGGTTTCCCTGTTTGATTTCGAAAACTTTCATGGTAAGTCAGTCATTCCACCTCCCCCTTAGCTTCCATTGGATGTCCTTCCTTGACGTTTTCATTGAACACCTCCAAAAATTCGTTCCTGCAAAGGGTTAAAACCTATGTGGTAAGACAGTTCGGATGGGTGTGAAACGTTCCAGACAGCCAGGTCTGTTCGAAGTCCAGGTTCTATTCTTCCAGTGTCTGACAATCCGAGTGCTTTGGCGGCTTCGCGCGTAGTGCCAGCCAATGCTTCTTCTGGTGTGAGTTGAAACAGCGTACAGTCTAAATTCATTGTTGTCAGAATCGAAACGAGAGGTGATGATCCAGGGTTGCAGTCTGTAGCAATGGCAATGGGGACGCAATGATTTCGCAGATCATCTATTGGCGGAATTTGGGATTCTCTTAGAAAGTAGAATGCCCCAGGCAACAAAACAGCAATGGTTCCACTTTCTGCCAGAGCCACCACATCTGCTTCATTTGCATATTCCAAGTGATCGACTGAAAGTGCTTTATATCTAGCTGCGAGTTGTGTGCCACCACAATTTGAAAGCTGTTCAGCATGAAGCTTAACGGGAATTCCTAATTCTTGGGCTCGACCAAACAACCGCTCAATATGAACTGTGGAAAACGCAATTTTTTCGCAAAATCCATCCACTGCGTCAACTAGACCTTCTGAGTGTGCCTGTTCTAGAGCAGGAATACAGACTTGTTCAATATAGCGTAGGGCGTTGCTGCCATATTCTGAAGGAACTGCATGAGCTCCGAGGAAACTGGTTTTAATTCTTATTGGACGCAGCTGCGCAATTTTCCGGGCGGCACGCAGCATTTTGAGTTCGGTAATTTTGTCTTGGCCGTAGCCTGATTTGATTTCAATAGTTGATACTCCTTCAGCGATCAGTGTGTCCACTCTTGGAATCGCACAAGCGACGAGTTCGTCTTCTGTTAAATTCTGAGTTTCTCGGACTGTCGAATGAATTCCACCACCGGAATTAAGGATTTCCTCATATGTCGCACCTTCCAGCCGCAATTCAAATTCTTTGGCCCGGTTTCCGCCGTACACAATATGAGTATGGCAATCAATCAGGGCAGGAGTTACTAGGCAGCCGTTCAGGTTACGTCGTGGCCAATTTTGGTATTGAGAAGGCAGGTTATCCCTCTTACCACACCAAGCAATCCTGTCTTCATTTAGAGCTATAGTACCATCGGTAATCAGTCCATATGCCTCCAAGCTTTCAGACATGGTAGCAATGTTCAAGTTTTCCAGAATTTCTTGATACATCTCCAAATCGATAAGAAGGGTATGAATTATTCTATTATGTATATACATAATACTAATAGATTTGATTTCCTAAATCCGAAGATGGAAAATCCGATTTAGAGCTGATTCAGAAATTGTAGCTGATTCCCACTGATTTGAGGTTGATCTCAGTATCCGTAATGGCAGCGGACCGAGGGAAGTTGCCATCTGCCGCCATCTGCGTGCGTACTACGGTGCTCAGTGGTGTATTTCAGGCGACTCAGGCGCAGTGATGCCTTGCGCAGTTGCGGAGTCCATTCAACCGATGTGATGAAGTGCCGGCGGTATTTTCCGATTAGGGGATTTTTTGTCAATTTACAACGAAAATTCAGCTGTTCACTTTTTATCACTGCCTTGTTGATTCGAACAAAGCTCAAATTGGAGTTCAGAATAAATTCTTCAACGTTCAACTTATTTTGGTTTTCCAGTCCGAACAGCGACTTATGACCACTTTATGGGCTGAACAAGCCTTGATTGGTAAAGGCTGGCAAAATAATGTTCGCGTTGAGATCAATCAAATTGGACGAATTGAATACATTGAAGCAGATGCCAAACCTGCGGGGCATCGTGTAAAAGTCATTCTTCCCGCTCCGGCAAATTTACATAGCCACGGATTTCAGCGAGCGGTGGCTGGACTGACTGAGCGTCGCAGTCATATTTCGAGGGACAACTTCTGGACTTGGCGGGTGCTGATTTACAAGTTTCTAGGTCAGCTTCAGCCGGAAGATATTCAGGCGATTACTGCTTACGCTCAAATGGAAATGCTTGAAAGCGGTTTTGCGTCAGTTGCAGAATTTCATTATGTTCACCAACAGCCAGGTGGTGTCCACTACCAGAATATTGCTGAACTTTCGGAACGGGTAATTGCAGCCGCAGGAGAGACAGGAATCGGACTCACTCTTTTACCCGTTTTCTATCAATACAGTGGTTGCGGGAAGCAACAATTACAGCCGGAGCAGCTTAGATTTGGGAATAGTTTAGATAGCTATTCGAGGCTGTTTGAACAAGCATCTCTTGCGATTGCAGATTTATCTGCCGATTCACAAATTGGCTTGGCAGTTCATTCCATGCGAGCTGTTGATCCTGAAGGGATGAATGTAGTCAGGTCGATAGCGCCTCAGTCTGTATTTCATATTCATGTTGCAGAACAGGTCAAAGAAGTTGACGAAATCGAATCACATTACGGTGTTCGACCAGTCGAATGGCTATTGGAGAATTTGGATGTGAACGAAAAGTGGTGTCTGGTTCACGCTACCCATATGACTGAGCAGGAAACCTTGAATCTTTCTAAAACAGGTGCTGTTGCAGGTTTATGTCCAATTACTGAATCCAATCTCGGAGATGGAGTGTTCAATGGGCAGTCATATTTGAGATGGGATGGAAAATTCGGAATTGGAACAGATTCAAATATCAGAATATCGCTATGCGAAGAACTAAGGATGCTAGAGTATTCTCAAAGACTAAAACATAAGGCACGGGCGGTTTTATCAAAGTCGGGCATGTCAACTGGGCGTTCGTTATTTGATGCGATAACTCTTGGTGGGTCTCAGGCATTGATGCGGAATTCTGGATCATTGCAGGCAGGAATGTTTGCGGACATTCTCGTTCTTGACACAGATTGTGTAGATTTAGTGGACAGAGTCGACGATGACATATTGGATTGTTTTATCTTCGCGGGTAATAATGACATGGTTTCAGAGGTATGGTCTGCAGGACGTCAAGTCATCAAAGAAGGTCAGCACATTCATCACTCAGAGATAACTCAACGATATCTTGCGACAATAAAACAACTTAATTTGAGTCTTTAATTATGACGACAAGTCATTCTTGGCAAACCATTGAGAAGGACGTAAGACGTCGAATTGTAGATGGCATTTGGCAACCCGGGGAACTTATTCCAACGGAAAAACAGTTGCTCAATGCCGAGCAAACTTATGCCGAGTACGTGCGCAAGAACTGGCGCAGGCTGCCCGGGCTGTCTTGGCAGGTGGTTTCCCTGTCGGTGGAACTGGAACTGCAGAGCGACCCCAAGCAAGAGCCGACCTGGCATCCAGTGCAGCTTCTATACGTGCGCGCACTGAAATGAAAACGGAGCTGGCGGCAGTCGCAAGGACTGGGCATTATTTCTATCCACGGACGACCAATTGAGCGCCGAAACGCTGCTGCAGATTTAATTTCTTACGTTGGAGCGTGGAAGTTTATTTGCCGTGAAATTGAATTGGTAGTAAACTTGCGTCGTGGCGCGTAGAATGGTTGCGATGTTTTTTAAACATCACAGTCAGTCAGATATGGAGACTACGCCAGGTATGCGAAGCGGTCGGTTTTGCAGCTGCCCAAGTTATGCTGCGGGCCGGTGTCCGAGTTTAGCCGCCCGGCTGAGTGAGGCGTTACCAGTTCAAAACGAATTCACCGTCGGGATTGCGTTGGAGAATGCCGAACTTTTTCAACTCCCGCACCCAGCGTGGCGCATTGCGTCGCACGAGCAGTTGCTGATAGTCGGCGACGGGGTCGAGATAAGGTTGTTGATCGCGCAGTACTGCATAGATGGTCCGCGCCAGTTTATGTGCGGTGGCGGTAATGGCTCGTTTGTAGCCGCGCCGAACGGTCAAGGCCTTATGGTAGGCTTGAAACTGACAGCCGTTGCTACGTGAGGCCGCGTGCGCACATTCAGTGAGGCTCCGCTTCATGTGGCGGTTGCCGCGCCGAGTTCGTGCGTGTCGGCGCTTGCCGGCGCTTTCGTTGTTGCCCGGACAGACCCCACTCCAAGCGGCAAAACTGTTGGCACCGTCAAACTCACTGAGGTTCGGTCCGATTTCGATCAGGATGCTGGCCGCGGATTCATAACTGATTCCAGGAATGGTGCACAGCAGCTCCAGTTGTGACGCATACGGCTGCAGAACCTGCTGCATTTGCTGCATCAGTTCTCTTTCGTGCACCTCAATCTGATCATGCTGGGTCAGCAGGGTCTTCAAGGTGACTCGCACCGTGTCGCTCAAGTTGGCCTGCAGCGCGTCGGCAAACTGTTCGCGTTTGCCCTGCACGTGCCAGCTCAATGAATCAAGCACCTCTGCGGTCGGCTTCTGCTGCAGCACGGCCTTGAGAATACGCCGCCCATTGACGCCGAAAATATCGCTTAAAATGCCACCGATACGAAGCCCGGCCCGGTCCAACACCTGATGCACCCGATTGCGGACGCGGCTGCGGTCTGCGAGCAGTTGTGCGCGACAGCGGCTGAGCTCGCGCAGGTCTCGAAACTGCTTGTCGGGCACGAAACTGGGACTGCCCAGTCCGAACTGGCACACCCGCGCCAGCCAACGCGAATCCTGAATGTCGGTCTTGCGTCCGCGCAACTGCTTGATCTGATGTGCATGATGCAGACTGACCTCGATGCCGGCTTCTCGCAGCACGTCATACGGTCTTTGCCAGTAGATGCCGGTCGCTTCCATCGCCGCCGCCTGCACCTGATGTTCACGCAGCCAGCCTCTCATTTGCCCGAGTCCGTCGGGCAAGGCACTGAAACTGCGAGTGTCGCAGCGCGGGGATTCTCCTGCGTGCTCGCACAGCCGCACCGAAGCGGTGATTTGCATTTTGTGCACATCCAAGCCGGCGGCATGTGAATGGACAATGTGCAGATCATCATTTATCATAATCATTCCTCCTTATTGTGAGGTGAAAAATTTGGAGACGGGGCAAACGGGAGGACTAAAAAACTCACAGTCGAATGACCGTGGTGCATTTTGCCGTGCGTCTACGCCGTTGATGACGAGTACAATTTGGGGCTCGTGCCTGCCGTTTCGGTCAGTTTCAAGGCGAGGAAAAGAGCTTTCTTTCCGTCAATATAAATACGACCACTGTTCCGTCTCCATTCTCTACAGAGCTTATCAAAATTCGACTGCACTTCCCAGTCGACCAATTTCATGACTTCGGGGTGATTAAGCTGAAATCATGATGTTTCAAGGAGGCAAAGCAAAATTTGGGGTTTTTGTCCGAACAGACTCGCAGTTTCGCTTCATTCGTGGTCTCCGTGCATCTTTGTGCGGTTCGTCATCCGATGCTCACTTATGCCAGTTCGACTGATGGCAGCAGCAATCTGTGCGAAATCCGAGAACACTTCAAAAACCAGCTCAATCAGTTCAGCTTGGCGCGGCGGCTGTGGCATTATTTTCTGGCGTTGATGGGACGCGTCATCCGGCAGATGAAAACTCTGCCCGATGACGCTGTCAAACAGTTGGTCTGCACATTGAACCGAGAATTTGAACAGTTTTTCGAAAGCTGTCTCCAACTTGAACCCGAAACCATACGACTGGAGCATGACCCCGCTCCCTTAATTTAAGAATTTAATGCGATTTTCAACTCTGAATCTTAAGTAAAAAAGTGTCGAAGGCGCTTAAATTGAAGGGCGGTTAAAACCGCCCTTGTTGACTTCTAAAACTTGGTGTTTATGCCGGCTTGCTTTAGAATATTATTCGCAGTGTGTCTGCTCCTCAAATTTGAAGGAACGCTTATCTTTTTGGATTTGTCAACTGCATGGTGTCAGATTTCGTGACCACCTCTTGGTTGTCTACAAATTTTCCATCCATTTTTCTTCAATTATTTTGATACATTCCTATAGTATGAAGCCATACTGAATTAAGCCATTGAGTAGATTTGACCAGCTTCCTCGTGCAAACTGTATACTGGATTCACCTGATTCATTTTTGGTTCAGTTCTTGGCAGCTCCTTTAAAGTGATGGAAACACTTACATCACCATCTTTGTTATCTGTAATCTTAAGATTTTTTGCGAGAAGATATGGGACTAGATCCATTGCTGTTTCTAAGAATTCATGTATTGAATTTTCTTCTATCGTCAATCCTGGTATATCTTCACTTGTTCCGACAAAAACTTTAACATCTGAATCGAAAATAACATCTATTGAAAAATTTAACTTCATTTGATTCTCCCCGCACAGTTAAAAGTTTGTGAATAAAATCGTGAACTAAAATATTAATCTAAGCTATTGATTTAATATAATATAATAGACTCAAATGGTTAACAATTCTGATTTTCTGCAAGCTACAGCATACCAAATGAGGCTGTGCAATGAAAAATTGTAGCAGAATTCCAAAATCACCCTCAAATATTGAAAAAACGCTAAGTGCTTTGAGCATTCTCATTGACAATCTGTATGCCGAGTGCTGTCGCTCGCTGAATTTGAGAACGCTGCTGAACCGAGCGGGCATCACCAAGCGTGGCGGTATGAATGTTGCACAAGCGGTGTTTCTGCTGCTGCGGGTGTTTCTGCGGGATTCGTCGATGGCCATGTTCTGTCGCAAGTCGATGCGGGAATTCACTCAAGCCAGTACAGATCCGCTCTACGACCTGTTGAAGAATCAAAGAGTCAATTGGCGTTCGTTTCATCAGTTGATGGCGCTGAAAGTGTATCGCACTTGGATTTGAACCCCAACGCACTGAGCGCGTTCGTGGTCGATGACACGGTGAAAGTTCGCCACGGGAAAAACATGGAGGGCGTCAGCCGGCATTACAATCACGCCTCGGGTCGGTGTGTGATGGGACAGCAGGTGGTGCAGTTGCAACACTGCAGCAATCATTTGGGCTCGCTGAGACGTGTGTTCCCCACTAAAATCCGCGCCTGATGCAAACTAGAGTTGGTCATTGGCATTCGATATTGACGAGGTGCCCGGATCTTCATCGTCTACTACGCACTTCCTGCAGGACTTAGCCGAAAACAATGATGTCTGCCGCCAATATTGATGGTATGGCGTTCAAGGCGTTTGTTGACAGCGAGAGGCGCAATTGTTCGTCGAAATTCAACGGATGAATCAGTAATGGAAGTTAAACAATTGCATATGCTCGAAGTCTAATCAATTAGGATGGTCTTTTGGAGAATTGAACCGATGAAACTTCAATAAAATAACAGAAGGCATTCAATCTGGGCGAATAACAGCGAACGGAGGGAATCCATAGACTTGAATTTTTTTGCACGAGAAGTTTCGAAGTTTGAATTTGACCGTCATGCATAAGTCAGAAAAATCAGCAAAACGTACTATCACGCGTCGAACCGCTTTAGGTGGAATTGCACTAGCAGCGTGCACTGCAGCGGTTCCCATTCTTGTTCGTGCACGCTCTACTCCTTTGAATTACAATTTTTCCGGTCCCGCTTCCGATCGCAAGTTAGACCTCAAACATCCAGTCAGGTGTACACCGGGCACATCAGCTCAGTCCGAGGGTCCGTTTTACACACCTCGGACGCCGCGGCGAACTGTCTTGCGGGAACCTGATACAGGCGGTGAACAACTCGTTCTTGAAGGACTGGTTCTAACTCCGGACTGCCAGCCGGTCGCAGGCGCTGTAATAGACATATGGCATTGTGATGAGTCGGGACGCTATGACAATGCTGGTTTTCGTTATCGCGGTCATCAGTTCACTGATTCTGCAGGCGCTTATCGCTTCGAAACGATTCGACCTGGTCATTACACGGGGCGGACACCTCATATCCATGTAAAAGTTCAAGGCATGAAAACTCGTCTGCTCACCACACAGCTATATTTCCCTGACCTGCGCGATTCTAATTCTCGAGACTGGCTTCAGCGCGATGAATTACTGATGCATCTGAGTCGTAATGGGGAAACCTGGTTTGGGCGCTACGATTTCATGCTTGATATAAGCTGACTTCCTGACAATTCCAGACAGTTTTTTGTGACATTACCCGTTATTGATTACTTCATATAGGAATAGTCTGTTGTTCTGCACCTGAGCAGAGCAGGAATCAGACACTAAACAATCAATCACCAAATCACACATCAGCACATATGAATAGAACATCATGACTGCGGCTCAATCACCCCGAAGCGATGAAATTTAATTTTCATGAAATCAAGAGTCTGTCTAACACAGTTTCTCTGTTATCCAGCCGGTGCGAAAACACACGAATAATTGGGAACTGCTTGTGTGGTCGACGGAATGTTGAAGACGAAAGCGAGGCCGACGGAAAATCTTTCTCACCGGTCGCGTGGGAAAGGGGTGATTCCGTCAATTTATTCTACAAAACCTCATAATACTCGGCAAAATGAATGGTTTTTTGGTGAGCGCCGCGTTGGATATTTGAATTTACAACAAGATGAGTAGCAGATGATTTACGGCACTGTCAAATTCGATGAGCTGCCCTGGAACCCTCAGACAGCGGGCCAATCAGTTCGTTTGACAGACAATCCGGGGCGGCGGGGAACCACCACCGGGAAAGTAAAAATAATTGGAAACTACCTTATGGTCGAGGTCGACTTCGGCCCAAACGATGCAAAATTCAAGCACTATCAACTCTTAGAGCTCATCAAATCTAAACAAGGCGCGTCCGATCTCCTTTCCAGAGGGCGCTTTGGTGGTCCGATAGATCTTCGGCGGCTGCTTACCTTTGAAAAAATCAAAGGAGAACTAACCAATGTCTTTTATTCTATGGAGGCCAGCAACACGGATTTCTATCCCCACCAATTTAAATCAGTACTCAAATTCATTGAATCTCCATTTGGACGGTTGCTGATTGCAGATGAAGTCGGACTAGGCAAGACGATTGAATCAATTTATATCTGGAAAGAGCTGCAGGCTCGACACGATGCACGACGTCTCCTTATCGTTTGCCCTGCCATGCTGCGAGAAAAATGGCAGAACGACTTAAAGATTCGATTTAATATGCCGGCGGAGGTCGTCGACGCGAAACGACTCTTGGAATCGTTATCTGATGTAACTCGTCGCGGAATAAATCGAGACTTCACCTATATCATCAGCCTTGAGTCACTGCGTCCACCACCAAAATTCGAGGAAATGGAGAATACGAACACACGGTCCGTCCTAGCTCGACTTCTCTACGAAAATATAGCGTCAGACGAATTCGCGCTGTTCGACTTTGTCATCATCGATGAAGCGCACTATCTTCGAAATCCCAGCACCCAAAGCAACCGCTTGGGACGGTTGTTGAGAGAGTCTGCTCGATACTTGGTTCTGCTTACAGCAACTCCGATTCAGATCCACAGTGAAAATTTGTACCAACTATTACGTCTTATTGATCCCAACCAGTTTTACGACAAAATACTTTTTGGTCAAATGCTGTCTGCAAATTCACACGTAGTCGATGCATTGCGATGTCTTTGGCGCCAGCCTCCTCAGTTGGAATTTGCCGCCAAAGCCATTGACAGAGCGCTGTCGAGTGCTTATTTTAAACATGATGACGTGTTACAGCGAATCGGCCGCCAAGTGCAAACCTCCGACTTGGATCTTGAAACGCGCGTAGAACTGGCTAGAATGTTAGAAACAAGATCTCTGCTTAGCCATTACATGGTGCGTAATCGAAAAAAAGAAGTTCGCGAACAAAATGTGAAGCGCGCCGCGCAGGTGCTTAACGTTAGTTTCTGTCAAAAAGAGCGAGAAATTTACGAGCAAATTACAGACTGGATAAAATTTCAGACAAGTGAGATGCAAGGCGCACCTGCTTTTGCTCCTGTAATGCGTCAGCGCCAAATGGCGAGTTCGTTGGTTGCCACGTTGGAAAGATGGGCCAAAAAGGAAACTGGGTCCCAGGAACGTTTTCTCGCAGAGTTTGCTTGGGAGGATTCAGGGCGTTCTCTGTCACTTGATGGACAGCAATACAACGATATCGATATCAATGACATAACACTGAAGAAGTTATTGCAGGATTTGAAACTTTTGGAAGAGGTTGACTCCAAATATGCAAAACTGAAAGATTTCCTCATTGATCAGCTGAAAATAGATGGCTCTGAAAAATTTGTCGTATTCGCCTATTTTCGAGACACATTGAAGTATCTGCAAAGACGACTGGAAGAAGATCACATCTCGACGGCGTTGATTATGGGCGGGATGAGAGACCGTAAATATGCTGTTCTGCAGAAATTTAGCAAGCCAGATGGTCCATCCGTCCTTCTTTCATCCGAAGTGGGCAGCGAAGGCATCGACCTGCAATTTTGCCGGTTCATCGTAAATTATGATTTGCCTTGGAATCCCATGCGGGTCGAACAGCGCATTGGCAGATTAGACAGACTCGGTCAGAAATCAGAACGCATATCCATCATAAATCTAGTAGTCGACAACACAATAGAAGATAGGATACTGCATCGTCTTTTCGAACGAATCCACCTTTTCGAATCCACAATTGGTGATCTCGAAGAAATCCTAGGCGGAATGACAAACAACCTGATATTGGAACTGTTGAATCCAATTCTCAGTGAGAGAGAACGCGAGAAAAAGGCCGAAGAAGTTGCGTTGGCAATCGAGCATCGCAAGGCGGATCAGGAACGCATGGAACAAGAAGCCGTCAATCTAGTCGGTTTCTCAGATTACATTCTTGATCACATCAAGGACAGCAGGGACAATAGACGATGGCTCGGTTCTGACGAGCTGATTTCACTGGTTGACGATTTCTTCAAACACAATTTTACAGGGACCAAAATAGAGCTGCATCCTCAGCTGCCGTCCGCGTTCAAAGTACGACTGTCACCGGCGGCCAAGGCGAGTCTCAACGACTTTCTCTCCGAAAAGAGGCTCGAAAGGCGAACTCGGTTACATCAGTTGGGAAAGCCCATCCTCTGTCTGTTCGATCCGCGTGAAGTCGAAACATTTGGACTAAGTGACGAGTTAATTGAACCTACACATCCCTTGATACAATGGATACGCGCGAATTACGAGAAGGATGAACGTCAAATTCATCCTGTGGCAGCGATTCAGCTTGATGCTGAAACGGCACGAATTCCTTCTGGCGACTATGCGTTTGCAGCACACAGATGGTCCTTCAACGGGCTTCGGAAAGATCAAATGCTGGCGTTTCGAGCAGTCAAAGTTCCAGAATTTCAGCGTCTTAACAGTCAGGAATCCGAGCACCTGATTACCGTAGCCGCAAAAAATGGGAATTCGTTTCCAAATGCGGCCTATGTCATTGAAATCGGTGACATCATGAACGGAGTATCCGAGTGTGAAGATGTGCTAGAGGAAGCGTTCGGGGAGAAATTAGGGAATTTGGAGATTGAAAATCAGCTGCGTTGTGAGCAGCAGAAAACCAACGCACAAACATCTGCGGCGCGTAAAGTAAGCAATTTGCAAATTCGACTCGAACGATTTCGCGCTGAGGGGAAGCATAAGGCAATTCCTATGACGGAAGGGCTGCTCAGGAAGGAGGAGGATGCACTGAAAACAAAACTTGCACACATAGAGAAATGGCGGAATCTGGACCCAACTCTGAAACCACTGGTGATGGGTGTGATTAGAGTGAGGTGATGCCGATGTCGCGATTCGTTCAGTTAGAGCTGCCTTTAATATTCCTTTCCGATGACTCAAGGCCACCGTTACTGATCAACCTCGGAATTGATTTTGGAACAATGTTTACGAAGGTCTGTTTTCGCGATCTCGGCATGGAAGAAAGCCAAATCATCACATTTGGCGGCAATGCGACAGAAGACGCGATGGTGCCCTCGGTTGTCAGGATAGAGGCGGATGGCAAACTCTCTTTAGCCCGGGGTTCGACGCAGTCCGAAGGAATTCTGGTCCGCTTTTTAAAGATGGCCTTAACCGACAGCCAAGCAGTAGAGGTCACGCCATCCAAGTGGGGAAATGTGAATCTCCGCGAGAAAAAAGTGATTCGAGCCATATCCAGCTGGTACCTTGGGACAATCCTTATAAAAGCCCGGAATTGGATTGAAAAAGATCAGGCTGAGCGTCTTCACGGACGCACGGTTCAATGGTCGGCAAACGTTGGCGTCCCAGTAGAGCATTATGATTCGAGTGCAATTGAAACATTTAAGGAAGTGTCGCGCGTTGCTTGGGCCTGGGTGGAAGATGAAAGCATGCCAAACAATATTGCGGGTGCGATAGCACGTTATGAGAAGGAGATTTCGACACTTTCGGAACGCACTGATTTTCACGTCATACCGGAAGTAGTGGCGGCCATTCAGTCTTTTGTCAACTCCCGGGGAGCAGTGCCAGATAAATACATCTATTTCGATATTGGCGGTGGAACGATGGATGGCGTTGCATTTCGTTTCTTATATTTGGGGAGAGAACGAAGGATAAACCTGTTATCGAGCATGGTGAAGTCGCTGGGAATGTCCGCCGTTTCGAACCGAATCAGTAGCCTGCACCACGGCAACATAGAAGCATCAATCATCCACAATATTCTTGAGAGATATTCTTGTGGCGAGATAACTGACCTGGAAGATAAAACCAAAGAGAGCTTCTCCGAATTGAGGTTGGAAGTTCAACAGCTCGTTGCCCAAGTAGTTCTCAGAGCAAAACAAAAAGAAGGCAATCGAGATTGGTTACAAGAAGCTTTTAATGACCGCTATATGAGGTTAATACAAGAAGTTCCTAGCCCAAATTATTCAAAATTCGACCCTCTTGTCATATTCGTGGGTGGTGGAGGGGCAGGCTCGGGCTGGTATCTTGAGGCTATTGGTTCGACTTGGAAGGAATTCCAACATGGAAATTGTCACATCCCAGCTTATCAGCTGACTGAGTTGATGAAACCCAGCGACCTTACAATTAAAGGGTTGGGGAGCGATAGTTTCCGACGCTTCGCAATAGCATATGGTCTTTCTTTCGCTAAAGGTGAAGGTCCTGATATTGGCTTGCCGAGCCAGTTCGAAGACACACAGTTTCAAACAGCGGCACATGAAGATGGCATTACCCCGCGTGACAAGGAGATTGCCTGATATGGTTTGACCAGTATTTTGTGAGATGCCATGCCTGAAATCAAAAATTCAATCCAAGTTTTCCATATTTTCATATTCAGATAAAAATATCCTTTTTATTTCAGATACTGATTTTATTCGACAGCATATGGGGCAAAAATGTAGTGTAGTATGGAATTGGAAGCGATGAAATATTCGATCAACAGGAACAATCGGAAATGGCATGGATTCGCTGCATTGGGTTCGGCGACGACAATCATTTCAGAATCAATGAAATTTCAGCGCCCGATTATTGAAGAATAATTCTGAATTTGCAACGTTCCATTCGGCGACTTTGAAATCGGCTGATCCGATTCAATCTGCAGTGCGAAGATAAAAATTCACTCAAATCAATTGACCGAAGTATGATTTCAAGTTATACTTTCAGTTTCACTTTTTTTCCCTACACCATCCTTGAAAAATTACTAATGTACGCTGTTATCGAAACCGGTGGAAAACAACTTCGGGTAGGACCCGGCAAACGAATTCGCGTTGAAAAGCTGAAAGCAGATGTCGGCGCCAATTACACGTTCGATCGTGTATTGCTTGTGAATAAGGGAAATGAAACCCTGATCGGAACACCTCTTGTTGAAAATGTGCCAGTTGTTGGAAAAGTGGTGGACCACGGCAGGGGGGACAAAATTCGCGTGATAAAGATGAAACGTCGCAAGAATTACCGACGCACCCAGGGACACCGGCAAAGCTATACCGAGCTGGAAATCGTCAGTATCGGTGAAACCGCGTTGGAAACTACGGCTGCTGAAACCGAGATGGAAACGGCGGCTGCTGAAACCGAGATGGAAACTGCGGCTGCTGAAACGGCGTTGGAAACTGCGGAACAGGTGCAGGGCGACGAATCAGTTTCATAACGATTACCGATAAGAAATTTGGAGAAATTTAATCATGGCACACAAAAAAGCGGGCGGCAGTTCTCGAAACGGACGGGATTCAGTTTCCAAGCGACTCGGCGTGAAAAGGTTTGGCGGTCAGGCCGTGCGCGCTGGCAACATCATCGTGCGTCAGCGAGGCAGCACTTTTCATCCTGGAACCAATGTCGGCATGGGTAAGGACTACACGCTGTTTGCAGTCGCAGATGGTCACGTGAAATTTGAAGTGAAGGGCCCGCTGCGCAAAAAAACGGTTACGGTTGTCTCTGCCTGAACTCGCGTCCTGACCGACCTTTATTCGGTCAGCTTCCATCACATTTGATGAACGCCGCACAACGCAGATTCTTGGTATGTTCATCGATCAGGCTCGAATCAGAATTCAAGCAGGGCGGGGCGGGGCTGGATGCCTGTCGTTTCGACGTGAAAAACATGTCCCCCGAGGCGGCCCCGACGGTGGCGACGGCGGACATGGCGGGAGTGTTTACTTTGTCGCAGACTCCTCTTTAAACACTCTGGTTGATTTTCAGTTCAACCAGTCCTACAAAGCGCAGAACGGTCGGCCGGGCGCCGGTCGGCTGTGTTCGGGGCCGAGTGGCGATGACCTGCAGATCGCAGTTCCGCTCGGTACCGCCGTCTATGATGCAGATACGCGCGAGCTGATCGGAGAGCTGAAAGCCGATGAACAGGTGCTGCTGGCTGCTCAAGGTGGCAAACGGGGGCTCGGCAATGCTCGATACAAATCCAGCATCAATCGTTCCCCGAAAAAGACAACGCCTGGAACGGAGGGTGAATCCAGAAACCTTTACCTCGAATTGAGGCTGCTGGCAGATGTCGGTCTGGTCGGGCTGCCAAACAGCGGAAAATCGACCCTGATTCGGACCGTCACCAATGCTCGGCCCAAGACCGCTCCTTACCCCTTTACGACATTGAAGCCATCGCTCGGCGTGGTATCGCTTGATCTTGGTCGCAGTTACACCATGGCCGATATACCTGGTCTGATTGAAGGTGCGTCGCAAGGCGTTGGTCTGGGGATACGATTTTTGAAACATCTTCAGCATACCCGACTTCTTTTTCACCTGGTTGATATTGCAGAAACTGTCAGTCTGGATCAAATCGCAGATTCCATTCAGATCATCGAGAAGGAACTGGGTGAGTTCGACGAAGAACTGCTCGCACGGGACCGCTGGCTGGTTCTGAACAAATTGGATCTGCTTCAGCCCGAAGAGGAGGGGATTGTAGAAGAACTGATTCAAACCCTCGACTGGAAAGGGAATTGGTTTGCAATTTCCGCCTTAAATGGCATGGGCTGCAAAAGATTGGTCGGCAGGGCGATGGTTTGGCTGGAAGAAAATCCATATTCAGTAAAAATTTCTGAGGATCTGGAGTTCGAGATTCTGGAATTATGAACTTTGATTGCAGTACGGCGAATCGCTGGGTTGTCAAGGTTGGCAGTTCTTTAATCACTGACGTCCGTCTGGGCATTCATGTTGAGCGAGTGCAGTCCTGGGCTCGGCAGATTTCGGCCCTAAAGCAGCAGAACGTCGAAATCGTGCTCGTCTCTTCCGGTTCAATTGTAGAAGGCATGAAGCGATTGGGGTGGGAAAGGCGTCCTCACGAAGTTCATCTGCTTCAGGTCGCGGCAGCAGTCGGTCAGATGGGTCTGGTGAGGACTTACGAAATTGCGTTTGAAAAACATGGATATCAAACTGCACAAATTCTGCTGACCAATGCGGACCTTGCCAATCGCAAACGATATCTTAATGCCCGAAATACCCTGCGGACCCTGCTGGAGTTCGAAATCGTTCCAGTTATCAATGAGAACGACACGGTGACGACTGAGGAGATTAAATTTGGCGACAACGACAATCTCGCGGGCTTGGTTACCAATATCGTAGATGCTGAACTTCTGGTCATTCTCACCGACCAAAAGGGAATGTTCGAATCCGATCCTCGAGTCGACCCGGATGCAGAATTAATACGAGAAGCGAAGTCAAGCGACAGAAGGCTCGATCAGGCCGTGGGCCCGGGCAGCCAGCTGGGAAGAGGCGGAATGCAGACAAAACTTGATGCCGCCCGCAGGGCTGCACGGTCCGGTGCGGCGACAGTCATTGCTTCCGGCTTGGAAGAAAATCAGCTGCAGAAAATTCGAGACAATCAGATTAACGGAACTTTGCTGTATTCCCCCACCGGCCGCATCGCTGCCCATAAGCAGTGGCTGGCAGGTCGACTCAAGGTCGCTGGCACGCTGCACCTCGATGATGGAGCCGTAACCGCATTATTGGAACGCGGAAGCAGCTTGTTGCCGGTCGGAGTGCGAAAAGTGGACGGCAAGTTTGAACGAGGCGATCTGGTCGTCTGCGTGAATCCCCAGTCACGTGAAATCGCCAGAGGCTTGATCAACTATGATTCGGCTGAGGCAAGAGATATTCTGGGATGCAGAACCAATCGCATTGAAAAAATTTTGGGTTACGTCAGAAATCACGAGATGATTCATCGAAACAATCTGGTCATAATGTAGCCCTATGAAGTCAGTGCGGAGCGATCAGGACTCATCAAGCAGAATGTTCGTTTTATAAAAAAGGCAGCAATGAACTCAAGTTTCTGGATTCAAAATCATCTAATTCAGCCTGATAAAACCGCTGGATCATCATCAATTTCGAGGCTGAGGACATCCAATTGAAGTGAGGCTTCAAGGAATTGTTCGACTTGGCGGTCAATGGTTTGCATCACAAAGTCAAGGCTGTGGTCTGTCAGGGTTTTGCCAGCGCGGATGGAACGGCACGCCAAGGAACGGAAATAGTTCCACAGACGGCGGGCGAAACTGAGCATATCCAGCTGTTCTTTGATCCGTTCGCGCACTTCAGGAACGTTTTGTCCATGCCCGTTTAAAGCCGCATAGGTGAGCAGCAGATGACGGATCGCACAAAGATGTATGGAGGCGATGAACGAGGCGAAACTGCAAGTCTGTTCGGACAGAAACCCCAGGTGTTGCTTGGCCTCCTTGAAATAAACTGACATGCGGATCAAAGATGGCGTGATTCGGTGCATGATTGACAAGCAGCTGAAGGCAGGGATTATAGATGCAGTTTGTACTGCGCAATTATCCGTTGCCCTTTGCTCGGATTGTGCGCTCGATTCATGTCTTTTGAGCGAAACTGTTGCATGAGGAACCCAGTGCGTCAATCGCGCACGCTGGGGTCTGTGAGGGGTGGGGCATGGTAACATCCCCACCTACTCGGCCCCTCGGTCACGGACTTGGATTCAAGCAGACCTGGCCCCGACCATTGAAATCCATACTCCAGTTTTGCCCCTTTTACAAATAGAGGCAGAAATGCTGTAATTTTTATCTATCACAAAATTTGGGAAATGTATGCGATAAAATTGATTTGTGTTACATTGCAATTATTGTGTTGCACAACAATACTGATTAAGCCATGACCGAAACAACTTTTACCTTCCGTGTCGATGAAGAATTAAAAAATCACTTCAAAGCTACAGCAGAATCGCTGGATCGCACTGGCGCACAGATTTTACGTGGTTTTATGCGCGATTTCGTCCACTCACAGCATAAAACCGAAAATGAATACGACACTTGGATTCGGCGAGAAGTGCAAACTGGACTAGATTCGGCTAACGCAGGTCGACTTGTGCCCAACGAAGCGGTTGAAATTGATTTTGCAACTCGCAGAGCAGAAACGCGACGCAAACTCAACAGCGGATGACGACACTGGTTTGGACGCCAGAAGCTATCGCTGATCGTCAAGAAATTTACGATTATATTGAAATAGATAAGCCACTTGCTGCGGCTAACCTCGATGAGTTGATCTCCCGCAAAGCGAATCTTCTAGTCGACTTTCCGGGTCTAGGGCGGCCTGGGCGAATTGAAGGAACGCGCGAGCTCATAGTTCACAGGAATTATTTGTTGGTCTATGACATTATTGAAAGCCATGTGCGCATGCTTAGAGTGCTTCATGTAGCTAGACATTGGCCGCCAAAATAAACCGGCCCCGCAGCTGAATCATCTGGAGATTGCTAAAAAAGACGCAGTAAATTAAGCTCAATTCATCGCGCTCCCAGCCTCCCGTCAATATCCCTATCAACACAGCAAGATCACACAAATCCGAATCAAGTCCACAATCCAGCATTGCTAAAGACAACTATGAAGTCGCGATTTCGGCTTGGCATTGACCTCGTAACACACCACTTCAACTACAATTATGGATTACCATAAATTCAAATAAAATAGCCCTCGGTCACGGACTTGGATCCAAGCAGACCTGGCCCCGACCATTGCAATCCATACTCCAGTTTTGCCCCTTTTTCTTATTTTCCAGTCATTTTTTAACCCAGAAACTTGAGCAATGAATTGAAATGCGGATAGCCGATATTGAAATTTCCCGTCACCAAACCAAAATTCAGCCGCGGTTTCCGTCGTCATGGGATCCCCGTCCGCTTGAGACGTTCAACACAACGATGGTGCGCGTGACCCTGGAAGATGGCACTGTGGGCTTCGGTTCAGGTGACGCCATGATCGGATTCGAGCGTTATAAGGATTTGTTCGTTGGCGCGGACGCATTCGATTTTGAAAGGCACAACAAAATTCTTGAAAGCATTTCTCTATTTGCCGCGCGCTGCTGGCCATTGGACCTTGCGCTCTGGGACCTAAAAGGAAAAATTGAAAACAAGCCGGTTTACCGGCTGCTTGGCGGAACGAATGGAAAAATTCCTCTGTATGCGTCAACAGGAACAGTTCGTCCCCCGGATGAATTGGCTCAGCAGGCCTGCCTGCTGCAGGACATGGGATTCAAGGCAATCAAATTTCGTATTGGCAGACGCCCCGTGGATGAAGACGCGGCAGCCATTCGCGCAGTTCGAAAGGCACTCGGTGACGACTTCGTAATCATGCTTGATGCGAATCAGGCCTGGAGGATGCCATGGGACCTTTCTCCAATATGGACGGCCGAGCGCGCCGCTTCAGTCATCGAGAAAATGATGGACCTAAACATCTACTGGCTGGAAGAACCATTGCATCGAGGCGATTTTAAAGGTCTGCGCCAACTGCGTTCGATAAAAGGCGGACCTAAAATTGCGAGTGGCGAGATGAATACTGAATACTACGAACTCCGCCATCTTGCAGAGACTGGCTGTGTAGACGTACTGCAGACCGACTGCGTATATTACGGCGGAATCACTGGTCTTGCTTCCATCGCGCACGAATGCGCTCAGCACGGCGTTACGTTCAGCCCTCATACCTGGGGCAATGGAATTGGATTCCTGGCGAATGCGCACCTGGCTGCCGGAACCGTCATCCCTCCTTATTTGGAATATGCGATCGACCCGCCAGAATGGACGCTGGAAGAACGGGACTTCATGCTGCAGGACCTCGTGCAGCACGATGGCGACGGCTGCATCGACCTAGGTGACCGACCCGGGCTGGGCTTTGAAATCAACGAGCAGATTTTGGCACAGACTCGGGTTGCGTGAGAGACGTCACAGGCCTTTTGCGTGCGAACCGCTTATTGAAGCTGCGGCAGGTTGCGATACAGGTCCAACGCTTCTGGGTTGTCGAGAGCTTCCAGATTGTCCACGGATTCACCGTGCACGATCTTGCGCACCGCCACTTCGGTAATTTTTCCGTTTTTCGTCCTTGGAATGTCCTCAACCTGAATGATTTTCGCTGGAACATGACGCGGGGACGCGTTGAAGCGGATTGCCTTTTTGATCTTGTCAGTCAATTCATCGTCCAAAACCAGTTCCGGCCTTAATCGAACGAACAGAACGACTCGAGTATCTCCATCCCACTGCTGCCCAATGACAAGACTCTCGACGACTTCGTCAACCTTTTCAGCTTGTCGATAGACTTCAGCAGTGCCAATTCGGACGCCACTGGGGTTCAGAACGGCATCAGATCGTCCATGCACGATCATTCCGCCGTGTTTCGTGATTTCCACATAGTCACCGTGGTGCCATATTCCCGGAAAGGTCTCAAAATAGGCAGCTTGGTATTTTGCGTCGTTTTCGTCCTGCCAAAATCCTACGGGCATTGACGGGAACGACCTGCGACAGACCAGTTCGCCTTTGACCCCTGCATTCACTTCTTTTCCATCGTCATCGAAAACCGCAACATCCATCGCGAGTCCCTTACACTGAATTTCACCGCGCCATACAGGCAGGGCGGGATTGCCCAGAACGAAACAGGAAATCAGATCGGTGCCACCTGAAATTGAAGACAGGCAGACATCTTTTCTGACTGCCTCATAGACGTAATCGAATCCTTCCGGATTCAGAGGCGATCCCGTTGACATGATGCTTCGCAGTGAAGACAGGGAATGGGTGTCGATGGGGCGGATTCCAGACTTTGATATGAAGTCGATGTATTTGGCGGAAATCCCGAAGTAATTGATGCCGTAATCATCAATATAGTCAAAAAAAGCGTATTCATTGGGGACGAAGGGTGAGCCTTCGTACAGAACGATCGCGACTTCCGACGCGAGTGCCGTTGCAAGCCAGTTCCACATCATCCAGCCGCAGGTCGTGAAGAAAAAGAGCTTTTCACCTTTTTTCAGATTCACGTGAAGCCGGTGTTCTTTGAGGTGCTGCAGCAGCGTTCCTCCCACACCGTGCACGATACACTTCGGTGCGCCGGTGGTGCCGGACGAAAACAGAATGAACAATGGATGGTTGAACGGCAGCTGGACGTATTTGATCGGGGCGTCTGAATGTCCTGAACAAAATTCTTCCAGGTCCACTGCACCGTCCGTTGAGGCGGTGCCGGATTCGCTCAAGTAGGGTACGATCAGGAATTTTTCGACCGATGGAAGACTGCGGAGAATTTCGTTCAGCTTGTTTCGGATATCGAACGGCTTGCCGCCATAGAAATAGCCGTCTACAGAAATCAAAATCCTGGGTTCGACCTGTCCAAAGCGGTCGATGACCCCTTGTGCTCCAAAATCAGGCGAACAGGATGACCAGGTTGCGCCGCAGGCCGCCGCTGCAAGCATGCAAATGACCGTTTCTGGAATATTGGGCATATACGCAACAATGCGGTCTCCAGGCTGAATTCCATGTGCCTGAAAGGCTCTCGCCAATTGAAACACTTTTCGATTGAGCTCAGCGCAGCTGATCACTCGGTCTTCTTTCTGTTCACCTCGGGAGATGATGGCGGGACTGTCGTCGTTGCGACGGAGCAGATTCTCGGTGAAGTTCAAACAGGCATCCGGGAACCAGACCGCGCCCGGCATGGAGGATTCATTTTTGACTGTAGTCGAGCTGGTTCTGGAAGCCTGCACATCACAAAACTGCCAGACTGAATTCCAAAAGTCCGCTTTGTTTTCCACTGACCACGCATGCAGAGCGTTAAAGTCAGGAATCTGGGCAGCGAAATTTTTTTCGACGTGGCGTGCGAACTTTGTGATCGCCGCCGACTCAACTAGTTCAGAACTCGGTGTCCAGAGTGGTCGATTCATCATATTTACATGATTTGGGCAGCTGAAGGCTCCTAGATGCGAGTCAAGTACAAGCTGATGATGCCAATGTTTGAATTATTCGGGTATTGCGTACTGCAGTGGCAGCGACGTTGTATATTTTATGCGCTCCATTGCAAAACTTGAGCTGACGTCGTGGATGTCGGCGGAAGAAATGAGTCTTCTGTAGAATTTGTCAAACTCTGTGATGTCGGGCACGACGACCCGCATCAGGTAATCGATTTCTCCACTCATTCGATAAAATTCCACAACTTCAGGAAATTCAATCACAGCGCTCGCAAAGGATTCAAGCCATGCCGCATTGTGCTGATTGGTGCGGATCGCGACGAAGACATCGACTCCTAGATTCAACTTGTCCCGATTCAGCAGCCCGACTTTTTTCAGGATCACGTTGTCTTCTTCCAGCTTCCTGATTCGGCGCCAGCAGGGTGTCGTGCTCAGCTTCACCTGTTTCGCAATTTGACTGGCAGACAGATTGGCGTCGCTCTGAATACAATTTAGAATGTCGAGATCGATTTTGTCCATAGCAAATTACATCCTTTAAAATCGAAAATATTGTAAAATCTTACCACGATTTGATTAATATCGCAAAAATATTTTTGCGTTCTGGCTAAAATAGGATATATCAAGCAATATTCAATTCCTATATGGACTGCCGCGAACAAAGACCTTTTTTGAATAAATCTTGTGTATTTTCAAGGACGCTTCTATAATGGTTCTGCTGAACAGAATTTGCATGTGCGTTCAGAGTGCACATGCCTAACAGTCAAGTGCCTAAAATTTAGGAGGTGTAATTACCAAATGCCAAGCGTACGCGTCAAAACCGACGAACCTTTTGACATCAACCTGCGACGGTTTCGCCGCTCTTGCGAAAAAGCAGGAATATTTAGCGAAATTCGAAGAAGAGAGTATTACGAAAAACCAACAGCCATCCGCAAGCGAAAAGCGGCTGCTGCGGTAAAGAGAGAAAAAAAACGCATGATGCGTCAACGCGGTTACTACACTCGTTCATACTAAATTCCTCGATTCAACCCGGTCTCGGCCTGCCGGACCACCTATCAAATTTTCAGTAGATTCATACGAATTAAGTGACTGAACCAGTTCAGTCACGCAGGATGTTGTTTCGTTCATTTGCCGGTATTGATACAATTTTAATCGGTAGAACGATTCAATTCCTATGTTTCGACTTACGACTTAAACGGTTCAATGCCAGGTAAATTACCTCCCGAATTCCTCCAGGAACTGCTCAGTCGAGTAGATATCGTGGATGTCATACGCAATCAGGTTCCGCTGAAAAAATACGGGCGCGAATTTCGAGCCAGCTGTCCGTTTCATACGGAACGGACGCCTTCTTTTTATGTCAGTCCCGCGAAGCAGTTCTACCATTGTTTTGGATGCGGTGAAAGCGGCACTGCAATTTCATTCCTGATGAAATACAGCAATCTGAGATTTATGGATGCGATCGAAGAACTCGCATCTATCGCAGGCATGGAAATTCCCAAGAATCGGACCGCAGGCCCGTCAATGGGCAATACTGCCAGACTGATCCAGCTGATGGAGGAAGTGCAGGCGGCATACAAGAGGGAACTGCTTCGAAGTGATCCTGAATCTCATGTCAAGAGTTATTTCAAGAATCGGGGTTTCAAGCAGAAAAGCGCAATGCATTTTGGCATTGGTTTTGCACCGGAACGCTGGGATTTCATACTGAAAAAATTTGGCCGTTCGGAATCAGACCGTAGCCTGCTGCGTAAAGCCGGTCTAGTCATTCGAAACGATAAGGGCCGGGAATACGATCGATTTCGGAATCGACTCATGTTTCCGATTCATGATCGCCGCGGCCGCGTGATTGCTTTTGGCGGTCGAGTGCTCGATTCCAGCGAACCGAAGTACCTGAATTCGCCAGAAACGGTTCTATTTAGAAAGAGCAACGAACTTTTCGGACTGTTTCACGCTGCGAAAGCGATCAAGGATGAAGGCAAAGCGATTATCGTAGAAGGGTACACGGACGTTTTGTCCCTGCACCAGTCTGGCATTGAAAACGCAGTGGCGACGCTCGGCACTGCCACGACTTCCTATCACATACGGGAACTTTTCCGCGCGACGGATGAAATCGTGTTTTGTTTTGATGGTGACCGCCCGGGGAAAATCGCCGCTTGGAGAGCCATGAAATCAGCATTGACGATGATGTATGACGGGCGGCTTGTCGGGTTTGTGTTTCTGCCAAAAGGCCATGATCCGGATTCCTTCGTCCGACAGAACGGCACTGCTGAATTTCAGCAGTTGATTTCCAACTGCGAGCCCATCGCCGAGTTCATTTTTCGACAGCTGAAAGGCAGTGCAGACATCAACCGCGCGGATGGAATCGGAAAACTCATCAAAGACATCACTCCAATTCTGACACAGCTGCCGGATTCAACCTTACGCGAGCTGATGAAAAATGAACTTCGTAAAATCACTGGTTTGAGTGAAGATTACCTTAAGAAAAAATTTGCGCCTGAGGTTTCTCACAAGCGGCAGGTTCAAACGAAGCTAAATAAACACGACCTGTCAAACCGCGCACTGGCGCTGCTGATTCAGAATCCCAGCTTGAGCCAACTGGTGGAACAGGCGGAACACCTGATCGAATTTAGACGCGGTCAAAATTCCCGGCTGCTGGTCGAAGTGCTCAGCAAACTGAAAGCGAATCCCGGACTAAACACCGCAGCTCTCATTGAAGAATACCGCGGTACGGAATTGTTTGAGCTGGTTCGCACGTTCGCTGATTTGGAGCACTTTGTGCCGGAAGATGGCTTGCTGGAAGAATTTATCGGCATTATTGCGAAGATCGAGAAATTGGGAAACCGGCATACGGCGAGGTCGAAAATTTCTGAATTAATGAAGGAGAGTCGATCGAGTTTGGAAGACGCCGCCAAGATTCAGGAATTGCTGGTAGAATCTCGAAAAGCGAAAACGAAATCATTCAGTTAAAATCTGCCAATCGCGCTATTTATCAGCATCAGCCTGCGATAAAATTTAATAACCTGCAATAACAATGGGGGCCTGTAGCTCAGTCGGTCAGAGCAGTGGACTCATAATCCATTGGTCGAAGGTTCGAATCCTTCCGGGCCCACCAAGTAATTGATAAAGTCGCAAAACGTAAATTGCTTATGTTCCAGCAACTATAGGGTAAAACCAAAAGATGAATGCTAATGATCACAAAAAAATTCTAGAAGATTGGCAAGAACGACCACTATACAAAAGTAAAGAATTCATTAGTGATGGCCCCATTGATTGGGAACGTTGGAAAAATATTGAATACCGAGTGTTATTTTTAGCGAAAGAAGTGAACGCGCGAGTAGGTGAGAATTGGAGTCTACCGGATTCAATTAGATGCAACTGGGGAGGTCCAAAGTACAAAATCTGGTGGACTGCTGCATATTGGGCCTATGGAATTCAAAATTTGAGCCAAGATTCGATACCACCAAACCCAAAGTTCAAAGAATTATGGGATGATGTCAGAGAAGCTTTTCTCTCAACTGCTATTGTCAATGTCAAAAAGAGAGAAGGGGGTCCATCATCGGACGATGAGGATCTAAGAAAATACATTGACGATGAAGAAGACAAAGATCTACTCAGAAAACAAGTCAACTGTCTGAATCCGAATTTTGTCGTTTGTTGCAATACTTGGAATTTGATTCAAGATCAAAATGTTTGGCCAAACGCAAAGGAGATTTCCGAGCGCGTTCTCAAGATTGACGATATGCTGGTGTTGAATTTCTGGCATCCTGCTAACTTTTATCCTAGTGTGATGAATTACTACACCGTATTAGCATTGCTTCAGCGAGCACTTCGTGCCGACTCTCTTGAATAATCCGACTCCAGCATTCGCATTACTATCGAACTACGCCGATAATTGGACAGAAATTCGTACTCAACTCGAAGCAAGATTCGCTATTCTTAAATGCGATGAAGACACCAAGGCGACATTACAGGAAGCCCTAGACGCCCACTAGGCTGTAGGCTGGACTCTATCGATGTGTTACCCGAGTATTGTTTCCGGAGTTTGAGAGAGTATTTCGTTTGGCAATACGATCCAAGTTTCGGAGTTCAAAATCACATTCAATTACTAAGGTAAAATGAGCTGAGTTATTTTCGCTTTCCGAAAATGGAATGTTCATGTACTATGACAGTTATTGCTCCTTAACTTAATTCTATATAGAAAATCAGAGTACGTTAAATGATTGAAAATCCTGAAATAACGCTCAAAATTCTAAGAATTTATGCTAGAGATGAAACACCTTGGCCGGCTAATTATTGTGTTGAAGATATTGTCAGACTGACTGACGATTTCGAGCGTAATGCAATCGAGTACCATTTAATTTGTGCGATCGAAAGTGAATTGTTGCATGGAAGTGTCAATAAAACATCAATGATGGATGGTAACTTATACACATTTGGATACATTGATGGGCTCACAGCGAAAGGTAGTGAATACGTCTGTAACTCAGAAAACCCTGAAGTTTGGAACAAGGCAAAAGATTATTTGATTTCAGCAGGATTAAAATTAACAACAAACAATTTAGTCACCGCAGTTTCAGATGTTGTGCAAGATATTATTTCGTAACATTCCTTTGTGTTTAATTCAGTTGAATAAGAATTCGCATGCGGCAGTTCCAAATAAACGTTAAGGCAATTGATTTTGCTGACACTATCTTTTTACAGATCGGTCATATAGTAAATCATCTGTGCTACCTACAGAATGAACGAACTCATGCAAATGCTATCGCATTTGAGCGGGTCATACAGTGCATCGCTTTTCGCCCCTCTCGCTATCTCGAATTGGTTGCGAGTGAACACTTCAATCGACGATAAGTACAGCCATTATTCTAGTAGCAGCACGATCATTAGCTCATTTGCTTTGATCCACTGTACTTGAAAAGGTTATCGTAGCGGATTAACTGATTGAGTTTCCGGCAGTGCCTATAAGAGTCTTTCCGGCATGCCGACCAATGTGTGTGTCGGCTTCGTCCGGTTCAGCCTGCAAACTACGGCAACCAGAAATGTGGTAGTTCTTATATAGTGCTTGGCAGAAAACCAAAATAGCGTATAATTAGCAAGCAATATCAGACACATAAAGTCGATACATTGGAGGCGAAGATTTTCTGTAAAACAGCGAAATCGCCTCCAAATTCGCAACATTAGGGTCAAAACCTCAATATAAATCGTCAAAACCTCGAGATTGACCATCAAATTCTCCAAATCAACGCAATCTTCGGTATTTTTTCTGCCATGAGACAAGTCGAATCGGCACAAGCCGAGCTGGGCGGCACCTTCATCAGCGAAGTGAGGATAAATCCGAAATCGCGCGACGACATTCCGGTTCTGCTGCGGGGTCTGCAGCATATTTACCAAAAACAATCGGTACGCGTCAAGGTGTTTGAGTTTCTGAGCGCTCAGCTGCATGACAAGGTGCGACACGACACCGGTCGTCCGGGCATGGACTGGTGGTGGATCTTGGTGCTGGCGAGGCTCAAGCAGGGCTTGAACTGCGATTACGATCGGCTCGCTGAGTTGGCCAATGAGCATGGCACGCTGCGCAAGATGCTGGGTCACGGCATTATGCCGCATGACTACAACCGCCAGACTGTCGCCGACAATGTGCGACTGCTGACGCCGCAGCTGTTGGATGAGACCAGTCGGCTGGTCGTGTGCGAAGGACACTAGGCAGCTGGCAAAGCGCCGGCCGCGGCGCTGCGCGGTCGAGCAGACTCATTTTGTACGGAATAGGCAGTCTGCATCCGCCGCACCGTGAAGCATTACCGCAAGCGTAAAAAGTACAAACAAACCGTTGAAGAGTGCGTTGGCATCACATCGCTGAGCGCCGATAAGGCCGATGCTCAGACCTTGCTGGGTTACAACCGCGGACACTGGTCGATCGAAACCGTGCATCGCATCCTGGATGACGCCAACAATTGGAACGAGGACCACTGCCGCATCCGCCGCGGGCATGGGCCCGAGAACGTCAGCGCACTTCGTCGCTTTGCGGTCGCAGTGATCAGACGATACCTAAAACTGGTTGCGCCGACGATGCGCGAATTGCACGGCAACGTACGTCTGCTGCTTGATTATCTGCGTCTGACCAAGAACACCCGACGACGCGGCGCGGCCATTTTACAATAAGTTGAAACGGCGCACAGCCGACGCGCCGTCTGCCAACGCAGCCATCACTCATCCGGCCGGCATCAGAGTCGCCGTAGCAGGCAGACTGTGTCCGGATCCAAGCTATAGCCGGAAAACTCGCTCAGCAACCCATTGAAACCTGCCCTGATTGAATAAAATTCGACGAAAGGCGCGCAAACATACCTCTTGTTTCGATCAGATTTACGCATTGTTCTCACAACTTAGCGTGCAAAATTGTTCTATGGCTCCAATAAAATTTGCCGTGGGTAAACACCTGGGTAGTGCTTGGCAGAAAACCAAAATAGTGTATAATTACCAAGCAATATCAGACACATAAAGTCGATACATTGGAGGGGAAGATTTTCTGTAAAACAGCGAAATCGCCTCCAAACTCGCAATATTAGGGTCAAAACCTCGATATTAACCATCAAATTCTCCAAATCAACTAAATCTTCGGTATTTTTTCTGCCATGAGACAAGTCGAATCGACACAAGCCGAGCTGGGCGGCACCTTCATCAGCGAAGTGAGGATTAATCCGAAATCGCGCGACGACATACCGGTGCTGCTGCGGGGTCTGCAGCAGATTTACCAAAAACGATCAGTACGCGTCAAGGTGTTTGAGTTTCTGAGCACTCAGCTGCATGACAAGGTGCGACACGACACCGGTCGTCCGGGCATGGACTGGTGGCGGATCTTGGTGCTGGCGACGCTCAAGCAGGGCTTGAACTGTGATTATGATCGGCTCGCTGAGTTGGCCAATGAGCATGGCACGCTGCGTAAGATGCTGGGTCACGGCATTATGCCGCATGACTACAACCGCCAGACTGTCGCCGACAATGTACGACTGCTGACGCCGCAGCTGTTGGATGAGATCAGTCGGCTGGTGGTGTGCGAAGGACACCAGGCAGCTGGCAAAAAGCCGGACGCTTCGCTGCACGGTAGAGCAGACTCATTTTGGGCCGTGTCGAAGACCTAGCAGCACTTTGCTGATTTTAGCGCCTGCAGTTTCGACAAGGGCATAAAATGAACTCAACGCAACCCATCGGCCTTACAAAACTGCAGCATAAAATGCACTTTCGCCTATCTTGTAAGGCGCCCCAAGATAGTGATGCTCGCGCATCAGCGCTAAAAACTCCGCCTCCTCGTCGCGTTTGACCGCTTCAATAACCAGCTCCGACAAATCCATCTCTCACCAATTCAGTTCAACTCTTGATGGTTGAACTATATTCGAATCGATGACAAATGTACAGCTTCCAATGCAAATTAATTCATATCAAGCAGCTCGCTTGACTAAAAATTAGCCCGATTAATGTTTGAATAACTAGCATGTTGACGTTTGAAATAATATACAGTGTCTATTGTTTTGCCAATTGAGTTGTACAGTGTCAACATGATGAACTTGATCAAAATAAACTATATGCGTCAAAGAATGGCGTATATGGAAAAAACTGTCGAAATTTATTTACTCGATGACGCTAGTATTGAAGTAAATATAAAATTGAAGTGACCGGATTTGTTGGCCAAAGAAAACGTAATTTACTGAATACCGATAAGTCTATTCCCTCGGAAGTTCTTGAGCTATCCGTGATAAATTCACTAACAGATACGCTGGACTTGAAGTGCTTGGTAGGTGTTCGAGCGAGCATGAGTGGATGATGTATTTGGTTTCATGAGCAGCGAGATACGAGAGCGATAATGCGTTACATTGGACGGGAACGCGCCAGATATTGGATCAGGTTGCGGAATCTATGTTACAGCAAGAAGCGATCGAGTGCATTGGACCCCGCGTAAGCAAGAGTGTGCCCATGTGGCGGAAATGGAAGAAAAATAGTTTGAAATGTTGGCATTTTTATAGGGGAGGGGGAGTATCGTATGAGTCTCTTGTACGGAAGTTACGATTAAAAATTACATCAGACAAGGAGAATTAGATGAAAATTGATTATCTATTGAGCAGTATTGAACACCAAAATTTGGTAATCCCTGAATTTCAGCGCGAATACGTTTGGAATCTAGACCAAGCTAAGCAGTTAATGGATTCACTGTGTCAGGGTTACCCCGTTGGAAGTTTACTAGTATGGAAAACCGACAATCCTCCCGAGCTCAAAAATATCAATACACTTCCGGAAAAGATTGGAACTCTCACAGTTCTTCTTGATGGCCAACAGCGTTTAACAACATTGTACATGCTGATAAATGGGCAAGTCCCACGATACTATTCTGAGGAAGATATTCATTACGACCCACGTCATTTGTATGTGAATATAAACGAATTAGAGTTTCAGTATTACCAACAAATGAAAATGAAAGGGGATTCATTTTGGTGGCGTGTTGTCGATTGTTTCAATCAAAGTAAAAAAATCAACATAATCCAAATTGCCCAAGAAAGAGCGGATAACGATGGTGTTGACCCAATGGAATTAGCTCAGAAATTATCGGACAATCTTAGCAAGATACGAGGAATCAGACAAATTGATATTCCGGAACAAAACGTTCCTATGAGTGCTAATTTAGATAAAGCCATCGATATATTTGATAGAGTAAATAGCCAAGGAACTAAACTGACTGATGCCGAACTTGCACTCACTCATATTGTAGCCAAATGGCCTGTCGCACGACGCGAGTTTAAGTCCAAATTGAAGGAATACACTGCGCGTGGATTGGATTTCGGATTGGATTTCATGACACGTGCATTAACGACGACTGTTACAAACCGTGCACTGTTCGAGACGATTCATACTCGAAATCGCGAAGAACTAGAGAACGGATGGCGTAAACTCAAAAAAATTCTAGATTACTTATTGACAATTCTTCCACAGAATGCGTTTATAAACTCTACGAATGATTTAAGTACCACTAATGCATTGATACCCATAGTAGTGTATCTCTCAAGGATTAATGAAAAATTTCCTGACGATAAGACTATCCGTAACGGAATAAATTGGCTTTATCAAGCACTCTTGTGGTCTCGTTACACTGGGCAGACTGATCAAAGACTGGAAGCTGATGTCCAACTCATCGTCCGTGAAACTGAGCCTTGGGATGCGTTGCGCACTTTGATCGTTGAACAACGTGGTCGGATCAAACTAAAAGAATCAGACCTAGTTGGTAGAGGGATACAACACCCAATTCATAGGGTAACATTTATTCTAGCAAAAGCTCATGGTGCTGTTGACTGGAAAAATGGAACTTTCTTGGGGTCAACTGCTGGTCAAAATCTTGCTTTGCAGAACCACCATATCTTCCCTCAATCGTACCTATATAACAATGGTTGGGATTCAAACAATTATTTACACAAGCAAACAGTAAATGAAATTGCAAATCGAGTACAGTTAACTGCTCAAACCACTAAGGAACTCTCCAATACAGCACCTGAAGAATATTTTCATCAAGTTGAAGAGAATTTTCCAGGCGCATTATCGGCACAGTTTGTACCAACTGACCCTATACTTTGGAAAGTAGAAAAATACAAAGAATTTTTAGGGGAACGACGCAGAATTATTTCTCAAAAACTCAATGACTATTTGGATTCTTTGATTAAAGAGCCGGCAGTGACACATCGACGCCCAATCTCAGAATTGATTAATCTTGGAGAAAGTTACGTTCTTGAATTCAAGAGTACCCTTCAATGGAATGTTGTGACGGGTCAGCAATGCAAGAAACTACATCTTGCATCATTAAAAACGATCGCAGCGTTTCTCAATTCCCAAGGGGGTACTTTAGTTATTGGTGTCGAAGATGATGGGAAAATATTCGGTTTGAGTCGTGATTTGAATCTTACTCACAACTCAAAAGACAGTTTTGAACGTCATTTAGTCTCATTAATTTCCAATTATATGGGGACTCCAACCGCTCCGTATTATCGCATCCGCTTCGAGGAAGTAGATAGTGAAGCTGTTTGTGTCATTGAAGTAGAACGTTCACCTGAGCCAATATTTTTGAAAATTCAAAATCGAAAAGAATTTTGTATTCGTGCTGGCAATACTACTCGAACCTTAGATTCAGAGGAGACAGTGAAGTATGTAGAGACGAATTGGAGAGAGTAAATATAAGCACCGTTTCAATTTTGACAAATTGAACATTTAACAAATCAAATGACCAGTTGGTTGTTCTGACGGTGCTGAAATTCACATCTAACTCGAAAATCCAGGCCATGAAAGCAAATAAGTATTTGATAGATACCGTTATTCTAAATTTCGAGTACTTTACGTAAACGAGTTAGCACAATATTTTGTGCAGGTTTACTCATTTGGCTATTGTTGAACCAATTTGTTTTATGTGATTAACTGAAGCTAGTCAATCCAGTTGATTGCCTTAAGCAAAATTCTGTACTGCATAGTGGATGTTCGTTAAATCGAACTCTTTCAGTTACAAAAAAATTGTGGTTCTATTGAATACAGAGTGTTGCTCGAAGTTAACAATTTCTACTTTGAATGGCAGTTCAGCTGCAGTTCGGATACGTTGCGACCGTGCCCACCATGTTCAAAACTATCATTTTGCTTCCATCAAATACAGAAAATTTGGAAGTTAGGGTACGGTTCATCCATAAATTGAACATTAGTTTCGTATAAAGAAAAATTTGACTATTTTTAGCCAGAATTAAAGTGACTCAATCTGATCCTAAGGTATTTATTTCCTATAGCTGGAGCTCTGCTGATCATAAGGAACGGATTAGAGCTTGGGGGAAACGTTTGCTTGCTGATGGAATTGACATCGTGCTAGATTGTTACGACCTCCAGGAGGGACACGATAAATTTGCTTTTATGGAGAAAATGGTGACAGACAAAAGTGTCTCGCATGTTCTTGTATTCTGCGATAAACACTATGCTGAAAAAGCTGATTCTCGAAAGTCTGGTGTAGGGGCTGAGTCACAAATCATATCGAGTGAAATTTACAATAGAGTCGAACAATCAAAATTTATTCCGATTATTTGTGAGTCTAGCGATAGCGGCGGTCCTCATTTGCCCGCTTTTCTTAAATCGGCAGTTTATATTGATTTTACATCTCCAGAGTTGGTCAATAGAAATTGGGAAAGACTAATTCGGCTACTGTTTGGCAAGCCGAGCCGCGTAAAGCCAAGTCTAGGTAAACCTCCCGCTTATATCAAAGATAACTCGGAGCAACATTCAATCTCAGCAGAATTTAAATTCCCATCTCTGAAACAAGCTATTCTTGAACAAAAACCTAACGTATCGTTCTATCGTTCCGACTTTCTGGATGCATGCTTCGAATACGCTGATTCACTCCGAGTTAGAGAAGAGCCTAAAACTGAGTCGCTTGGAGAAAAAATTATTACTGATTTTGGGAAACTCAGGCATATTCGGAACTTATTAGTAGATTGGGTGCTTCTTGAAGCCAGCAGCGGTAAAAATGGCGAATTTCAAGATGAATTGGTGCCATTCTTGGAGAGGCTGCGTGAATTGAAATCAGTTCCTACTGGAGTTGAACTATGGAATCCAGAATTGTATGCCGGGCACACAGTTTTCGTATACGAGATGTTTCTTTAGATCGTTGCTGCGTTGCTCAAAGAAAAGTCATTTCAGATTTTACATGAGATATTTGTAACTCACTATCTTCGTCCAGAAGTAGATAGACTTAGGGGTGCAGAATTCGAAACATTCGGCTGTTTTTATGGTAATTCATCAAAATTGAGGGTATATCTGACATCGAATGGTCAAAAGTACAATAGCCCAGAAGCGGAACTTATAAAACGCCATGCAGATCGTAGCGATATTCCTTTTGAGTCGGTAATTGAAGCGGAATGTTTAGTTCTTCTAATGGCGTGTTTGACACCGAATGCTCATTGGATTCCGGGAACGTTATTGTATTTGAGTTTTGAGCGAAAAGTTCCATTCTTCTTGAAAGCGACGCGGCATCAAGACTTCAAGAAATTAGCAATAATCACCGGAATTGAGGACGCCAAAGAATTGAAAAATACGGCATATAAGAATCTGAATCGGTTTAACAGTCACTATATGGATAGTTTTCAGGGGTATATGGATATAAATTTTACAAGGTTTCTCAATTTAGAAAATTTAGACACGCTGTGATGGAAATTTGCGGGGAATTAATTTGGACGAAATGGACTTCGTATGATTTTGCAAGTCTAAAATCAGTAAGAATGTCCGATCCAATTGATTAACTCTAGGCGGCTTTTTCCAGACTGGGTGGGGCTTGAATTAAGGTAATGGTATCAAAGGATGGGTGTGTCTACATTTGAGCGTTCTTTGTTGAATGGAATTTAGGTAGCAGACGCTAGTTACTGCGAATTAGAAGCTCCACAGTCTTCTAGTTTCGGGCATTAATATAGTCAAATCGGAGTATTTATCCTTTTTCGAGGGGCTATCTCATCATATTTTGTACGGAATCTCAAATTTCGGAGTACAATTTTTAGCTGACAAACTCAAAATAATAACCATAAAATGATGTAACGTATTGGATTATGCCGAACTTGGAATTCAAAGGGAAATACCATATTTATTCCCACCATTTGACTGTACCATATCGTCCATTGATATCAAATTTGGAGCGCTCATTAGACGATAGAGGCGTAAACGATAATTTTATTATTCACGGGGATAATCTACATGCCCTGAAAGCTTTGCTTCCCCAGTATTCAGGTAGAATCAAGTGTATATACATTGACCCACCTTACAATACCGGAAAGGAAGGCTGGGTCTATAACGACTGCGTGAATAGTCCACTGATGCAGGCGTGGCTAGAAACAGCAGTTGATCGGGAAGATCTGGAACGTCACGATAAATGGCTCTGTATGATGTGGCCTCGCCTTCAGCTTCTCAAGGAGTTGTTGTCGGAAGATGGTGCAATATTTGTATCTATCGATGACCATGAACAACATCATTTACGGATGGTAATGGATGAGATTTTCGGTAAGGAAAATTTCGTGAGTAATATCATCTGGCAGAAAAAATATAGTCCACAAAATGATGCCAAGTATTTTTCAGACAACCACGATTTCATATTATGTTATGCATTAAACAAGCAAGTTTGGAGACCGATTCCACTACCACGCACTAAGGTGCAGAACCAGCGATACAAAAACCCAGATAATGATAAAAGAGGGCCTTGGAAATCAAGTGGTTTAGATGTTAAAACGTATTTGGCAAAATACGATTATCCGATAACTACTCCGTCTGGCCGCGAAGTTCATCCACCCTCTGGTAGATGTTGGAGGTGCTCTAAAGAACGATTTGATAAATTAGTTAAAGAAAATAGAATCTGGTTCGGAAAAGAAGGAAGTAATGTTCCAAGTATTAAGCGCTTCTTGTGTGACGTAAAGCAAGGGATTACACCTTTGACATGTTGGCCATATTCAGAAGTAGGTCATACTCAGCGCGGTACCCAAGGATTAAAGCAAATTGGTATACCGTTTGCAAATCCAAAACCAATTACTTTGATCGAACGAATTTTGAGAATCGCTACCGGACCTAATGATATTGTCCTTGATTCTTTCGCTGGTTCTGGCACTACTGCCCACGCTGTTCTTGCTCTCAACAGGGAAGATGGCGGCAATCGAAAATTTATTCTAGTGGAATGTGAAGATTACGCCGCCGACATCACCGCTGAACGGGTAAAGCGTGTTATTCAGGGAGTGCCAAACGCAAAGGACAAGGCGTTGGCAGAAGGTACGGGGGGGGGTACACATACTTCACTCTCGGTGAGCCCATAGATCTGGAACATCTACTCACCGGTACATCCCTGCCCTCTTATCCAACATTGGCAGCCTGGTTACTACATGCGGCTTCGGGAGTAGCTATCAACGAGGACAACTTGGACCAGAATAATGAAGACGGCCTGTTCTATTCCAGCGACACGTTTAACTATTACCTGTTGTACGAGCCCAGCGTGGATTACCTTCAAAGCAACAAGGGAATTTTGAACGAGGAACGAGCCAAACGGATCAAGGAGAGGCTATTCGAAAAGAAAGCAATTGTGTTTGGAGTTGGAAAATACATTGGTCAGCGGCAATTAACTAAGTGGAGAATTACATTCTGCCAGATACCTTACGAACTGCACCGCACCTAGTTGAGTAGTTGAGGAGATTAAATGGAGTTAAAAGATTATCAAATCACTGTTTTGGAAACTTTTTCACGTTGGTATAAGGAACTGGTATTAGAGAAATCACAGTCTCTAAATAACGTTTCTGTGTTGCAAAATGTTAATGAAAGCATTCTTGACACCTTACGAAATTATCCCGAAAACACGTGGAATAGTCTTTCAATGTCTGGGGGTGTGGCTGCAAATGCAGGAGATTATGTCAGCCGCACTGATGGTGTTAATCGTCCCATTCCGCATGTATGTTTTAAGATACCAACCGGCGGTGGTAAAACAATTCTAGCTGCCGCAGCTCTAGAACGATTGAACATCCAAAACGGTCTCGTGCTTTGGATCACACCTACCCGTGCTATCTACGAACAAACTAAAGTAGCTCTTTGGAACAAAGAACATGCTTATCGGCAAATTCTAGAACGTGCTAGTGGTGGTCGTGTAAAGATGCTAGAAAAAGACGACCAATTTAGTGCTTCTGATATCGTCAATTATTTTTGTGTAATGTTGTTAATGTTGCCAGCTGCCAATCGACAAAAATACAAAGAATTCTTGCGTATGTTCAGAGATTCTGGACGATACTCTACGTTTTTCCCGGATAGTGACGACCTGCTTGGGGATGATGAGTTGCTGTTTGAATATCCTGATTTGGAACGAACCTCCAAACATGGACCAGTTAAACACAGTCTTTTCAACGTATTTAAGATGCTGCGTCCAGTGGTGGTGCTGGATGAGGCACACAAAGCCTATGGTATCAAGAGGCAGGGAGCAAACGAGGAGTTTGTCCGTTCTGTTAACCGTTTAAACCCAAGCCTTGTGGTTGAACTTTCCGCTACACCAAACAAGGGTATCAGTAATCTTCTAGTGGATGTCACCGGAATAGAATTGAAAAATGAGGAGATGATAAAGCTACCTGTAAACGTGTCTACTTTCACGAATATCGATTGGCAAATTACTCTGATTCGTAGCCACGAGCAACTTGAAGCTTTAACGCATGAGGCAATATCTTTTGAACACAGTGAGGGGCGATATATCCGTCCAATAGCCGTAGTGCGAGTAGAACGTACTGGGAAAAATCAAAGGGAAAGTGAGCGCGTCCATGCTGAAGACGTGCGCGAGTACCTAATTCAACAATTGGGAGTTCCTGCTCAAGCAGTGCGCGTCAAGTCAGCGGAGACTGATGAACTTGGACGAGAAGATTTGTTGTCTAAGTCCTCACCGGTGCAGTGGATAATTACTAAGGCAGCTTTAATGGAAGGCTGGGATTGTCCATTCGCCTACTTACTTGTAATGTTAGATAACACCACTGCACAACGTGCGATTATTCAACTTGTGGGGCGAGTGTTGCGTCAACCAAATGCACAACGTACGAGAAGGAAGCTACTTGATCAGTGTTATGTCTATTGCTGGAATACCGACGTTGGAAAAGCAGTTGAATACGTAAAAAAGGGACTGGAGCAGGAAGGCATGACCGATTTGGGAGAAGACATAGTTAGTGAGTCCTTGGATACTAAGTCAGTCAAAGTACGACGTCGCAATAAATTTCAGCAAAAAAATATTTTTTTGCCAATGGTGCTCCATGAGGATGAAGAGGATTGGATTGAACTGGATTACCACCGTCACATTTTACCCGGTATTGACTGGTCATCCATTCACGCGCCCGAGCTTGAAAGCGTGTCAGCGAAATCCACCGAATGGCACTCGGCGACTGTTGATTTAGGTGAAGCACAGGTTCAGAATTATTCTGCCCGAAACTTATATGTTAACAAGACTATAAAAGTTTCTTGGTTCGCCCGTCGCTTGTCAGACGTAATTCCAAATCCCTGGCAGGCAGCCCGAATCGTCCAAGAAACGGTTGTCATGTTACAGGAACAAGGCAAATCAGATGAGGATATCTATGACGCACGATCTGCTATTGCTTACGCACTACGAGAACATGTTGTTGATAAGGTAGAATTGCAAGCTGAGAAGGAATTTCTTAGGAAATTGAGAGACCGTAAAATTCGTTTTGATCTTACGACGAAAAAACCCAATTACCAAATGATGGAAAGTTATGAGATACCGGTAGGTCGAGATGACTCGCAATTTCAAAAAGGTTACGGCCAACCTATACAACTAAGTTTGTTTGAACCAGTATTCAATAAGGAGTTTGATAGTAATCTTGAACGGGAATTCGCTCGCTATCTTGATGAACATAGAGCATTAAAGTGGTGGCACCGCGTGGCGGCTCGTCAAAGGGGTGATTATTACCTTCGGGGTTGGAATAGATATCGTATATGGCCCGATTTTGTCGCGATGAAAAAAGAAATTAATGGCAAACCACACATGCTAGTTTTCGAAACCAAGGGCGAACACTTTCGCGATAATCCAGATACCCAATATAAAGAGCAAGTACTAGACGCTTTACAAAACGCGTTCAATTGCGGGAGCATGACAGTGCAAGACGGTCCGGCAAAAGGTACATTTAGGCTAGTGTTTGACAAGAGCGATTTTCATAATGTATTGCCGCCCTTATAGTTTTGTCTCTAAATGAATTCAACAAATTTTCACGTTTCAAATTTTTCGATGTAACTCGTAGGGCAGTTGGCAAAAGGTGATTCGTTTCTCGGTTAACGTTCGTTGCCCGATGTATTTACCCACCGCAAATACAACCGCATTTTTGTTCGTAGATGTAGCGTTGGAGATTCGATCAGCACGTTTCTCATTCAATATTGCTTCGTTGCTCTGTAAGTACCGGAGGTCAGGTTCGTACATTAAATAATAGTCGTTTAATTCGTCTTGATAGAAAAGACCGTCCGGTCTTATTTGTTTAATGTCACACTCACCTAAAGATTTTCCTGTTGCTGTGTAATGAAGATAAGTCGCAAGATCAGGAAATGATGGTAAGCTGTCTCCCGAAAGCATACCTTCAATCTCTATTGGGTCGCCTAACGTGCAGTAGGTGAACGACCCTCCTAGCCCTTGCCTCAGAAATTTATCCTTAGCGTCTGAAACACCAGTAGCGACTCTCCGCACGCGCTCTGCCGTTATACTGTCGGCATAATCCTCACACTCTATTACAATGAATTTTCGATTACCGTCGTCTCGTTTGTTCAAAGCAAGAACAGCGTGGGCAGTGGTACCGGAACCTGCGAATGAGTCCAAGATGATCCCATGGCGTCCAGAGCTCCCTCCCTCTGCAATCGAAATCAGGTTTTCGATCAATTTCTTCGGTTTTGGGTTCTTAAAGTTAAATCCATCCTCATTATTTTTAAAAATACTTTTTAAATCCTTCGTTCCGTCATCTGTAGTTCCAGCAAATTTAGCCAACATTAGGTCGATTGGGACTATTCCTTTCTCTTCGGATTCCGTTAAGTAATTTTTAAGTCGTGGGTACTTGTTTTTGCCATGAATACCCCACCAGAGTCTTCTTTCCTTTACGTGAAGTTTATAGGTTTCTTTGCTATATTTCCAAGCATGTGTTTGATGATTTACCTTTTTGCCCGAATTTGGATTGGTTATCGTGTAAACCAAATTAGGCCGTTCCTCCTTCGTCGCTGGGTTGACATATGAACTAGATATCCATCGTCCGCGTGTGTCATTGTCGGGGTTTGAATAGGTTTGATTCAAAAGTTCATCTCGTTTGACTCTAATATGAGTGAGTTTGTCTGATTTCTTGAATACAATAATATGCTCTCTTTGATTCGAGAAAAGTTTAGCGTTATTACTTCTACCGTAGCGATGTTGCCAGACGATGTTCGCAAGAAAATTCTTCTCTCCAAATATTTCATCCATAATCATACGCAGATGATGTTGTTCGTTGTCGTCGATAGAAATAAATATAAGGCCGTCGTCAGCGAGCAGTTCTCTTAGTAACTGAAGGCGTGGCCACATCATACACAACCACTTATCGTGGCGCTGGAGGTCTTCGTTGTCTACAGGTGAGTATTGTGCGAACCATTCTTGCATCAGCGGACTGTTTACACGGTCATTGTAAGTCCAATTTTCGTTACCAGTGTTATAGGGTGGGTCAATATAGATGCACTTGATTTGGCCTGTGTAGCGAGGAAGAAGTGATTTTAGCGCGTCTAAGTTATCTCCCTGAATAATTAGATTTTCGGATTCGTTAATTTCTTTATTTTTGGAATGCATCGACTTCAAAGAGTCAGGTACTAATGTACGAAAAGGTACTGTGAGGTGATGGGCGTATATATGCTGTTTGCCCTTGAAGTCAAATTCAGGCATTGTCTACAAATTTAATTTTGCTCTAAGAGATTCCGAAGAATATACTATTTTGACAAAAATTAATTTAGTCTTCCTGTAAAACACATCCTAAAATTAACATTTGATTTGGTATCGTATGAGTTCAAATTGACGAACATCATTTTCGCAATTCGTGTACCAAAGACCGCGGGTAATTTTCGAGTTCCGTATCACGACTTCAGTCTCTCATAATTCGTTGGATAAATTTCAACAATTTGAATGTTGAACGACTGCAATTCCAAAAACATTCCAGCAATTATGTCTATGCGTTTAGTGGACATCCAGATCATTAAAACAAAATTCTAAATCTAACTAGTTGTACTGTATAAGTCTAGAAACCCGGACTACATGAAGATTTAATTTGTCTTAGTATCATAATTCGTTAGGCACGAAAACAAAGTTTTTCTTTTTGCAAATCGGTTGTCATTTATGATGCTTCACAGACTTTTTCCACTGCCATAGGAAAATGTCTGATTTTTGTTTCCTCCTGCATCTTTAGGATGTTTTCCAATTTTCCTACAGATCATATCTTTATAAATCCTATCTTCGCATCAGCATAAGCAAAGAGTAGCACTACCTTAATTTGATTTAACACGACATCATAACAAACAATAAACTATTGTACCTTGATCCCTTCGGACAATATCATTCCGATCACAAAATTTAGGTTCATTTGGACAAGTGGAATAATATGAATCAGATCTACTCCAAGTTCCAAATTACCCAAAAGATATAAGAGTAATCATGAAGAACGCGAGAAGCTTTATACCATTTCGGGGCTTACCTAAATCTGAGATTCTTCCACCAATTGTAGTTTCGTAGCACAGGTCAGATGCTCATATATCCGGTTTTCACACTTGTAAACCAAAGCCAGTGCTGATTGATTTTGCGAACCCGTTAATAAAGACCACATTACCAAGTTCAACAGGATTTCATACATTGAAAAATTCGATTTGCAGCACTGTGCATAAGTTTTGGACAATTTTCGTGTCATTCCATAGACAACGTGACAATGATGACTATGTTTCACGGAGATAATGTGAAACACATGACTTTCTAAATGTTTCCTCCTAGTTTGCATTGAACAATAAATCGGAAGTAACCCATTCAATAAGACCTAGTCGCGACGGCGATCAATTTCACTATTTATGGGCAGCGAGACGATGTTTGTCGTTACTCTCCCCACAAAGTGAGCTTGTCGCGATCAGTATTGAAGGATCTTCGCCAAGCGAGTCTGAGTGTTTATCAACAGCTAGAGAAGGCGAACAAGTAATTGACGTTGCGGAGTACTTCGGCAACGAAATTTTGTGTCATGCAAAGCGGGTCCGATACGTACAACTTAAACATTCCACCCGCCGTTCTTCTGTGTCTTTTACAGCTAGTGGTCTAAATAAAACTTTCAAGGGATTTGCAGACCGGTTTCAAGAACTCTCGAATCATTGTAGTATTCGTGATTTGGTAGAGCGATTTGAGTTCTGGTTCGTAACTAATCGCCCAGTTAATAGAAAAATCAAGGAAGCGATGATAGATGCTGCAAATAAGTTGGAACCACGCTATCCTGCCGAACTCGAAAAACTAAAAAGCATCACCGATCTTAACCAATCTGAATTTTCCACTTTTTCAGGTCTTGTTCACTTCGAGGATTGTCAAGACGATTATTGGCAACAGCGTAATATCCTGTCTCGGGAATTAAGTGGGTATTTGCCAGGTTTCGATATTGAAGCACCAACCCAACTCAAGGAACTCGTTACACGAAAAGCACTGTCTGAATCTGCGGAAAATCCAGTCATTACGAAGATGGATGTTTTACGGGTATTGCATACAGACGAAGAGCGTCTATTTCCAGCTCGAAATCTAATTAAACCTATAAAAAATTCGATTCCTCGAAAACAGGAAGTCGACATTGTTCACCAAGTACTGCAAATCGAAAACAGGCCTGTGATAATCCATGCTTCAGCAGGTGTTGGAAAGTCAATATTTTCAATGCGCATACCGACGTTACTTCCACCAGGTTCCGCGTGCGTGGTATATGATTGTTTCGGTAATGGTACCTACCGTAATGCTTCAAGTTACCGCCACCGCCATAAAGATGCTCTCGTGCAAATTGCCAATGAACTTGGTGTCAAAGGCTTGTGTCATCCGCTGGTTCCAACTAATCATGCAGATGCTTCCGACTACATTCGAGCATTTTTATACCGACTTCGACAATCAATAGAAAAATTGCGTGCTACGGATTTGAATGCTGTGCTCTGTATTGTGATTGATGCAGCAGACAACGCGCAAATGGCCGCAAAAGCAAGTGGTTCGTCACGATCGTTTGCATTAGATTTGCTTCGGGAAACATTGCCTGACGGTGTTCGACTTGTCGTTCTCAGTCGTAGTCATCGTATAGACTACCTCGAACCGCCAACACACGCTTTAGAACTGGAATTGAACCCATTCAGTCAAAACGAGACTGGGATTCATATCCGTCAACATTTTTCTGATGCATCTGATCAAGATGTAAATGAATTTCACTACTTGAGTTCACAAAATCCACGGGTGCAAGCATACGCTCTATCACGAAATCAATCAATTTCAATTATTCTCCAACAGCTTGGTCCGAATCCAACAAGTGTTGAAGCTGCATTCGAGAGTCTATTGAGCACAGCAATTGCGAACCTAAAGGACACCGATGATTCAATCGAGCGAAAGAATATTGACAAGATATGCACCGGTTTAGCTGTGCTTCCTCCCCGCATTCCAGTACCGGTCTTATCACAGATTTCAAGAGTCTCTGAGGAGGCAGTTCACAGTTTTACACTTGAATTAGGCGAGTTTCTGATTATTTCAGATAAAAAAGTTCAATTTCGTGACGAAACTGTTGAGACATGGTTCAGGGAGAAGTTCATACCATCTCCCAATAAATTAGAAAAATTTGTGAATAGATTGAAACTACTAGCGAACCAATGTGCATATGCAGCGTCAACACTCCCGAAATTGATGCTGGAAGTTGATCAGTTTCAGGAATTGGTTGATTTAGCGCTAAGTTCATCAGCCCTGCCGGAAACTAGTGAACTGGAAAAAGAGTACATCGAACTTCAGCGTATTCAGTTTGCACTGAAAGCTAGTCTTCGCATGAAACGATATCTGGATGCAGCAAAACTTTCGCTCAAAGCTGGCAGCGTCGCTGCCAGTAGCGTCCGTCAGTATGAACTGGTTCAAAACAACACCGATTTAGCTGCAGAATTTATTGCGACAAACGTTGTTGAAGACATAATCTCGCGACGGATATTCAAATCAAATTGGCTCGGTTCTAGTCATGTGTACGAAGCCTGTCTACTTTCTTGCACAGGAATATCGACCAACGAAGCGCGCAGTCGCCTTCGAATGGCAGAGGAGTGGATACGAAATTGGTGTCGCGTTTCACATGAGAAACAAAACAGAAAAAAAATTTCCGCAACCGACATTGCCGAACTAGCTATGGCACATCTAAATGTTCATGGAGCTGATCACGCTGCAAATTTTATTGGTGCTTGGCAACCACCAAAAATTTCATTAAAGGTTGGACGAATACTTGCTCGAAAACTCATCGATCATGGCAGATTCACTGAGCTGGACGACTTAGCAATCTCAGCTGAAAATAACTATTGGTTAGTTTTAGCAATTACTGCAGAACTTCGAAACGTCCATAGAACACCGCCATCGAAAGTAATTTTTCAAGCTTTCAGCTCAATTGCAAATCCATGCGTGAGGTCAGAGTATTTCAAGAAATGGGATGGAAAATTAAAAGGTTTGGCTGAAATTCCCGCACTCGTTGAAGCTGCACAGATTCTAGCCCTTTTCTCTCGCGCAGATCTTGCTAAGGTACTTGAGCAATTTCTGCCGAAAACTCCCCCGCAAAGATTTTCTACGCATTTTGACAGTTTAAATTCTGAATTGTTACGCGCTTACTGCCTTCACGCGGCATTGACAGGTGAAGTGCTCAAACTCACCGATTTAGCTCACCCTAAACTGAGGAAATTACTCGAAAATGAGATGTCCAGCCATCACTCGAGTGAGGCTACTGATTTCGCAATGGACATTGGTATACTGCTTTCGTGGTACCAACTTTGGGCAGCAGTGCTCTTGGGTAAGATATCAAAAAATAAGTTACATGATCAACTTTCGTGTTTACTCAAATTGTCCAACAAAATTACAAATTCGCAACTTCGGCCTGGTGTACGTACAACCGACGAGATCGTGCTTATTTGGTTCGAAGTTCTGTGTCGTTTGAACGCTTTTGAACCAAATCTTATAGATTCTTTAAAATCGTGGATTCAAAGTCTGAGACGTCCTCTATTCATTCCCACTTTCTTGGCTTTGACAAGATTGGCTTCGCAGAGCGATGAAACTAAAGCACTAGCGCTATATTTCGCAGTAAAAGCATTTGAGCTAATTCAAAGTGAGCGAACAAGTGCGTACCAAAAATCAATCACATATGTTGAAATTGCACGTTCGGTACTAACAATTAGCGAATCTGAAGCTAAATCGTATTTTGATGAAGCAATAACAGTTTCCAGCAAGATTGATGAAGAAAATCTGTTTCGTTGGAATGCGATGTTGTATCTCGCGGACCGTGCAACACAGCGAGGTCAATTCGATCCCAAGGTTGCCTATCAGTTTTCTCGCTGTGCGGAGTTGACGTGGGACTATGAAGAAACCGGCAAGTACTTTGATTGGGAAACAACTGTTAGGGCACTAACATTACTCTGCCCAATTTCTTCATTGGCAATAATTAGCCGTTGGCGTGACAGAGGGTTTGGAAATGTTAAAAAAATGCTGCCGATTGTAGTTGACACGCTTGTTAAGCGCGGTAACGTAGAATCTCATGACTCATTGGCGTTTCTTGGATTCGACGCAAACTGGAATTATCCCAAACTTCTAGCCGATTTCTTGGACAAATGCGAGTATGGTGCTGCGAAGGAAGTCGCCTGTGCGTACATATTACGTTACAAGAAACTCGCAGACCCAACTTCAGTTTACTGGAAAGAAATTAAAGAAATTGTTGTTGAACATGGTTTTTGCTTCCCTGAACTTGATTCTTATATTACACACTCAGAACAACCTGAAGTCAAGCAAAGCGACGTAGCAAAGGAAAATTCGCATGGTAATGAGCAGCCGTGCGACATGCTTGACGATCCTTTTTCGAACATTGATCTTACGACAGCAGATGGGATTTCCCAATCATTCAATGCATATATAAACATCTCCTCTGGTTGGGTTTTTGATCAGTATTTTATTGAAGCAATTGATCGTATTTCACCTGGGAGTGAGTCTGCATTTTTCGATGCGTTTGGCAACATTCCAGAATTTACGCTAATACATCTATCCACTATTCTGCAACACGTGCCCGAAGATTGGTGTGAACGATTGGCTGTTAGGCAGGCACTGGGGGCAATGGTAAAGGTTTTTTGCCGTCGATTCTACATGAATGTTTCCAGACATCGATACTATGAGTTATTTCCTTTCGGTCTGGTTTGCACGCTAACTGACTTGACGGAAGAAGATATAGTTGATGTTGTGCTTGCGGCGGTTAGTGATTCTTCGTCCCAATTTGATTCCGAACGTCTGTTTAATTTAGTTGGACTTCTTAAATCAAAATTGACAGGGGATGAAGCATTCGAAGCTCTAAAGTTCGGGCTAGGCTTTTACGAGTCAGTTCTAGAGGAAGAGGACGGGGATGGTACTTGGTCTGATAGACTTTCTCCTCCCAACTCCATACAAGAATCAATTGCTGGCTATATCTATGCCGGACTTGCGGCGCCCTCGGCTACGATTCGTTGGGAGGCGGCACATGCTGTTCTGGGACTTTGTGAGCTTGGTAGATACGAGGTGCTTAAATATTTGGCATTGGTTTGCGAAAAAAGGGACGCTGGACCTTTTGTGGATACTCGATTGCCATTCTATCGACTCCATGCTCTTCAGTGGCTGATGATGGCTTTCGCTAGGGCAGCTACAGAATTTTCTACTGCTCTTGAACCGATAGCTTATCGTTTCGTAGACCTAGCCCTAAAAGATCAACATCATGTCATGATTAGACAATTTGCAGCGCGTGCCGCACTAGCTCTAATTGAAAAAGGTGTGTTAGACGCAGATGACGAACTTGTTGAATCTCTTTCGACTGTGAACCTGACTTCATTTCCCCTTCTAGAGTCAAACTTGTACGAACAAGATTGCCGCAATAATTACTGTACGAATAGTGCGAATGGCGAAGATCAGTTCCTATTTGATTACGATATTGGATCGTACTGGTATAAGCCGCTTGGAAGGGTTTTTGGACTGACACAGAGCGAAATCGAGAATCGTGCGCATGAAATAATCAAACATAAACTTAACTTCTCAATTAGCGGACAAGTGCTAAAAGACGAACGAAAGCGCATAGGGCTGTATGACTATAGGCAGACCTACGCGTCACACGGTTCCTATCCGAATACGGATAGCCTTAGGCATTATTTGTCTTATCATGCGATGATGATTGTTGCAGGAATGCTCCTTGAAGCGAATCCTATTGTCGATAGCACAGAATCGGCCGAACAAGATAGATTCACCGAGTGGCTATCACAGCACGACTTAACTCGAACCGATGGTCGTTGGCTAGCGGACGGAAGAGACTCACCACCATTAGATCAACTCTCGTGGTTGGAGCAAGCAGAGAGTGAATTAGAAGATGAGATGATTCCAGCTACTGCATTCGACCAAGTTCTTTTAACAGGAAACAATGTGATTGTCTGGGGAAGTTGGTCAATTGTTAATTTAAACCGTGTACAGGACGTTCACGTTAGAAGTGCCTTAGTGTCTCCCGACAAGTCATTGGCTCTGCTTAGAGCATTGAGCACAACTAAAGATATACATTATTACTTGATTCCGAGCTCTGACGACAATCTTCAAATTGAAAAAATCGGGTTCATACTTAAGGGGTGGATTGAGGACTGTGGTACTAAAAGCAATTTGGAATCAAAAGACTACTGGTCTGGAGGAGTATATTTTCCGCCGCCTGCCCCTGCGGCCGAAATTGTTAAGTTGATGGACCTCGAATCTGATCTAGATAAACGCACATGGTTAAATATGGCAAAAGTACCGGTGATGATTTCTCGAATATGGGGGCAATGTGAAACATCGGACCAAGAAGAAAGGCCTGAACATGGTGAGTGCCTTCAGGCGTCGTTGGAATTTGTTAGAGACACGTTGAATAAGATCAAGTTTGATATGATTGTTGACGTGCAGATTGAAATTAGAAAACGCCATTCAAGTTACCAGATTCAACAGAATAGTGAAAAAGAAATCCCCAGAAAATCCAAGCTATACCTTTTCAGAGCCGACGGACGAATTACCACGATTTAGGCAAGTCTTGGCATTGGGTAACAGACTAGTCAAAGAGTTAGGCATGGATTCATCGGTAGATACACTTGGTCGGTGGATGGCGCACTATGTCGCCGAACTGATTGACGCTGCTGAAAACGCTCCATTGAAAGAACGACCGACATTAGAAAAAAAATGTTTCGACGCAATCTTGGAACTTTGGAGTCATCATAGTAAATTTCCAAACGGTATGCGGCCTTTTGAAGATTTGGAACCGATTATCAGAACACTCAGATGTCTAGATCCGAATAACGCAATTTCTTACAAAATTTCTACCCTTGATGTTAGTCAGTCGGTAGTGGATTCAAAGCTCGAGTCCTCGTTGAATTTATTGGTTGAAGTCGATCAAACGGCAAGAATAATTATGAGCGAAACCCTTGCAGAGGCTACGGAATTAGCCATGGATAGTTCGAAAGAATGGATTAAATTAGCGGAGAATATTGGGGCTAGTCTCGGCGCGACTAATGTAGTCGTAAAATTTGTTTCGAACAGAACACTCAATGTAAGCGATGACAAGTCAAGTGAAGCTGAACGCAGGATTCTTACAGATCGTATTGAACACATTGAAACTTTTATTGAGTTGGCAAATGAATTTTCTAGCAGTTTAAAAGATCGACTCAAAACCATGCCATAGCAGAAAATTTCTGCTTAGGTTTCCTCGCTGGTAAGGTTGTCGTAAATGCAATTGATTGAAAATTCTTCAAGGACTTCTGATTGCGTTGAAATTATTCGTCACTGAAGACTAATCGTTTTGAATGTTGTTTTCAGTGTGTAATCTGACAATTTTGACTCTGAATTTCTGATCGGTTAAGGTTCGGATACCTTGCGACCGTGCCCACCAAGTTGAATGTGCATAATGACAGCGATTGCAGCAAACTGTTGTGCAAAATTTGAGGGACAAACAGAATGAATAGACGTTTAACTGCTATAGTCGAACGCGAAGGCGACCGATATGTTGCTTTATGTCCAGAATTGGACGTTGCCAGCCAAGGCGTCACTGTTGCTGAAGCGCGAGATAATCTAATTGAAGCACTTACTTTGTTTTTTGAGACCGCGCCTGTTGGGGAAATCGACAAACGTCTGACTGAGGAGGTATACATAACCAAATTTGAAGTCGCCGTTGGCTAAGCTCAAAGTATTTTCGGGTCGTGACGTCTGTCGCATACTAGCGTTTCACGGATTTGTGGAGGTAAGACAGAAGGGTAGCCATATCAATAATACAAAAAAATTGACGGCGGGAACACAATAACTGTTCCAGTGCCTAATCACAAGGGAAAATGGCGCGGTACATTAATGTCAATCATTCGACAATCCGATCTTCCACGCTCGAAATTTGAGAGATGACTTGATCAGGATGGCTATGCCTTCCAAGCGAAAAGTAGATTCGTATCGCAATTTGGAATCATTTTGCGTTATTTGAAGCAATCAATAAGTTCGAAATTCATCAAGGTTCGCAAACAATCCAACCGGCCCCACCAGATTTGGTTACCGAAATAATGAATAGGCTCTCATTTTCCATGCGGACGCACGATCAATAAGAACCAATTCATTGTCGCTAGACACGCTCAACAGATGTTGGGAAATTCTTTCATAACTCGGTAGGTTTAGTCTATCAACTATGTTCATGATTGAAGCCACGCACCTAAAACCTCAGTATTTTGCATATCTATACTTGTGCATGAAATACTACCGTCTTTCGCGCTTTGCATAAATATTCCTGCGTAAGCCGGTAAGCTAGTCCAAGGCGGTCGTGCTGAAAAATTCAATGAATTTACACTTCTTGTTTGATAGAGAAATGAACCATCAACAAAAGTTACTAGAGCAATATTTTTGCTCGTTGCATATTCAATTGCTCCAGATTGAAATCCACTCGTTGAGAAAACCATCGCTTTATTTGCTTGTACATCCCGCGTTTTTGCATGTAAAGCATTTATGTACTCTCTTTTAATTGGTCGGCTATGTCGTTTGCATTCTACTAGGAGAATTAACTGAGCACCACATAGAACAGTGAATTTAACAACCGCATCAAACTCGTAATTACCGCCAGACCCGGTAAGTTCTTTCTATGCGTAACCTCGAAATTTTCCAACTTATGACCAACAGCCTGCAACCAATCAAATACCTGCTTTTCATATTCTTCGGATGTTATTAAAGCCGGTTCTCCGGGATTCCACGGCGATTCAGAATTTCTATTCATTGTCATCATATATTGGCACTTTTGTACTTTGATTTCATTGATTTAGTCAAAGAGAAATTAACGATTGCAACGAAACAGCTTCCGGGCCAAGCATACCAAAGTATAAGATCATAACTTGCCTTTCTTTAGATTTTGTATCGCATTCAACCAGAACTTAACGTGATGGTTAGTAAAGAAAATTTTAATTGTTTCTACGTCGTCTGAAATCGTGTGTTCAATTAGATTATCCTCCTTTCGAAGATTCTCCCCGAATCCAATTGTTTGAGGATTGGAATTTTCTCTGAGAGCTTTGGTAACATTAAGTGGGGTGAGTCTTCGACCATAGTTGTCATGATGATATTTGCAATGAAGAATTAGATTTCCAGCGTAACGTGCCCTACCTCCCGATTTTGGATAGACGTGTTGAGCGTGAATTACGCTCCGACGAACCTCTTCACCATAGACATAGCTGCCTTCAGGTGCCAATTCCTTTGGTGCAAATTTAGATAAACAAATTTGGCAGTGGCTTGAATATTGCTCGGATTTTAAAATTTCGATTTGTTCCTTTTCGATTTCAGGTGCTTGGTTGATACTGCCGCTGGATTCCAACTTCTTCCGACTTCCTCTATTCCTTTGAATATTTCTTGTCGGAATTTTTGAAATAGGGGGTGGGTCTGGAAGGTTACGTGCTGGGTCAAGCGCAAAAGGAGCGTGCCCTATAACTGCCTCCGTCGTATCTTCATTTCGGCCTCCAATTCTGTTTCATTTTGAGGACCATCGTTCGGGTACCCTTTCCGAAATTGTTGAATACTTGGCCTGAAAGCTCCATATTCACTGCTAGTTCTAACATGAAATGATGCATTGGAAGTGCTGAGGGTTTAAATATCCGCTGCTTTGCGATTGCCATGTACAGCTCTAGGCGTGCTACCAAAATTGATCCAAAATACTTTTGATTGAATATCAAACCCAGCGTCAACATTAAGGTCATAAACTCTTCCACAGAAACGGTAGCGTGCTTTCAACTCAGCAAATACCCCAATATCTTCAATTTGTTCTAATCGGTGATTCCAATTCTTGTGAATTAGCATCTGAAGGGACACCAAGCGCAACCAATCTCTTTTGAAGAGTATTTCGAATTTTAGGCATGTGCAGTTTCTTCAATCCAGCTAGAAATTCCACTGGAAAAAATAAATTTTCATTTGCGCTATGAACGTATGAAGGTTCATTTAGTGCTTGTCGAATAGAACGCACACAAAGGTTTCGGCATAGTTCAGTAATCGGTTTTTTGACTTCTTTTACCCTTTCGATTACCAACAATACATACTCGTCTCGCGAAATGATGTTATTGCCAATACCCTCTACATCGGACAGGAAAACGGGACGCCTAATAACGTCTTGTAGTGACGCTAGTTTGTTGTACTAACCTGATAATGTAGAGACGATTTAATGAAAGAACGACCTTAAACATTCGAGGAGATTTAAAGATCAGCAAGTGATTTATTCAAAACAACTGAAGGTACATAAATTTTGTGTGTCAGAACCAAGCAGGAGCAATATATGCGGAATTCGGCTTTCAGAGAAAAGCAATCGATCCTTGCAACGTTATTGGATTCGCCATGCGCCTATGATTAACCGGAGTCTGCACGGAAATGCCGTAACATCAGACTTTCTAACTTCGAAAAATAGAGCCATTAGCGTTCCGCCTGTACCATTTCCGGTGTGAAAACTTCGAATGTCCCCTCCATAACTGTCCTGTCCGCGTAGGTGTGGTTCAGCTCCAACAAATCATGCTTTCTTAGTACCCTATACACCGCGTAACCCTCGCCCACGCCCTTCAGTTTCTCGGGCGTAATGTCCTTCTTAACATACCGGAAGTCATAATCGTAGCGAGCGAATCCCCTTTGATTGATCGGACATTTGATCACGGCTTTCTGCAGTCCGGCGCCGTCCAGGCCCTTGCCAGACATTTTCGGATCGTTAAAAACCTTATCAAACAGATTCTGGCCGACTGTGGCAACCCTCGGCAGGGCGAATTTGGTCGCTCGAAAGAACCGATCCACCTCCCAACCGATATAATCCGTTCGAATCGTCTGGATCAACCGTCTTCCATCTCCCATGAGGCTACCTGCATGGAGGCGGTTCCCCAACTCGATGAAATCTCTGTTGTTCAAATTTTTTTCTGCACCGAGGATTTCCGGTAGGCGCTCTGTCACGAAATCGCACCGATTTCCGCTGACTTCATAGGCGTCGTCAAGAATATCCATATAGAATTTAAGTGGCAGGTGCCTAGTCTCAAAAGGTTGTTGGCAGGGATCGTCGTCCGAGGCAGAGGTCCAATGGATTGACTTGGCGGCAACATTAAGGGCGGCATGGAACAGGCGTGCTGCCAACGATTTCAGCTTCCACTGGTCTACCTCGCTGACTTCGTACAGCAGCCAAATCTCGTCGCCCATGCCTTTGACGACAAATGCATGCTTCCAATCCCAATCCAATCCGTCGCACCCGTTTCGGAACAGCTGCGAATAGAATTCCCACTCTAACAATAGGAACTGGCGGTGGAACTCCTCGTACCATTCGGTTAATTGTCCCTTGTTGTCACCTGCGCACGCCCTCATTTTCGCCTTCGCCTCAGTAGATCCGCAGATGTCCATTGAGATTGATATCACCGTCGCCTGACCGCGGCTTTCCCCTTGCGAGTCTGCTGATCCGAGTTCAGGCAATTGCACACGTAAGTCCTTAAGGAAGTCACTACGTTTGGGTTCAGTCTCCCGGTCCGCCATGATTCTAAGACACTCTGCCATATACTCACCATCGTCCGGAGACGCTACCGCAACCTCGGCCGCAACCACTGCAATCGCGGCGTCCCTGTGGACTTTGTCGATTCCAGAATTGTTGTACAACCTAATAGCCACATAGACTATTTTGGACAAGGTTTTTTTTGGGCGGAGTGCTTCAAAGATGTCCGCTGTCTTTGAATCAAATTTGCGACAGATGTATTCCCGCGGTACTGACGGCAACAGAACGGCCAGCTGTGCCGCTTGCCGCGAAGTTTCGTTCATGTCCAATTTATCCGCCGCCTTTTCAGCTGCGACAAACGCCGAGAGGGAGGAAACCGTCAGGATTTGTCCCTTGAGCTCGCTTGCTACGAAATCCAAGACTTTGATTGCGCTCATATTTCTCTAGTCGATTTGTTTCGGGCAGAAAGAACCCACTTTCCATGATGTTGAACCGGAAGTCTTGATTTTACACCTGTTCGAATGCTACTACCGGTTTCATCTAGCTTATTGAACTAAGGGATACTTAGTTATAAGGACTCCCACTTCAGCAATAAAAATTAAGGTGTGTGTGAGCGAACTGTTTCAGGCATGTCATCGAGAAACGCGTAAGAGAGGTAACAGCGTGGTGTCGGTCTAGTTGTCAGGCATTTCGCAATTAAAGTCCGATTGTTTTTCGACGTGAATTGGAATCTTTTGCCGTTTGCAGATCCTAAGTATCCTGTGATTGAGGAAGGATCGGAGTTTCCGAAACCGAATCCACTGCAGGAAATGTTGAGCTGCACCTCTGACCTGTGCAAAGGCTTGCCGTTCATACGCGCGGATTTCGTACGATATCCATGGAGAGTGTCGATTTGGCGAATTTACGCTGTATCCTGAAAGTGGATTCGGCTGCATACCCCATCCCGATGAAAAGAATGTTCTCATCGGGGATTTGCTGGACTTGCCGGAACCTAACCGCAATCCGAAATTTGCTTATGGCCTGATTGTCTAGTGGATTTTTCTTTCAACACGAGAAAGTTTCTTCTTTGCAATGTCCATTTCGATAGGCATTTCATGAAACTCCATCTTGAGCTCTTCCCATTCGGACGCTGAAAAATACTGCATTGTTTTTCCGCCCGAGAAAGGAGTCCATCTCATCAACCTCTACGGCATGGCTTCCGACTATGCGCTTTACGAGCAAACTGTTACAGACCTTGCTTGAGCATTTCAAGACGCAGCAGTGGACACGCTTGATGGCAAGTGCCAAAGGGTTCTGGAAAAACCGTCGCCGAAATCTTGTGGTCGCAAACGGCGTGGGGCTAACAAGAACCTAAGATTGCGAATTAACGAGATTGTCGAAATCATCGGAAACAACGCTTTCTATTTGAATCTAGATCTTTGCACCGATGACGGTGCGATAATTGCTTATGCAGGATTCCTTCGATTGAAGAATGAGCCACCAAGCGCACGGAAGTACGCCGTATCGCTGCACTGGCAGTTAAATTCTCTAACTCCTGTGCGGATTCAGGCAACAAGTCAAGATGATCGAGAGTGAACAATTCAAAGACGGGATTGAGTAGACTCAGGGATAGGGCTGTTGCATGTCTCCTACTCCAGAACCCACCACTAACGATAACTCTAGAGTTACTTATGACAAAAATATTTGAAGTAGAAACGAAGGACATTGAAAGACTATTAGCTGAGCAATTGACCCGTCTTCTGGAAAAACTTTTACACGCCGAAGCACGGGCACATGGGATTCCAAAAGGGTCCGTTGAAGTCGGATCTAATATTTATTCCAAAGATGGCGGAGAAGATGGAAGAATTCGATGGAAGGGTGGACCGAATGAGACCGATTATCTCCCTTCCAGATTCGTGCAATTCCAGTGCAAGGCGACGAAAATGGGCCCCAAGAAATGTGCAGAAGAATTGGTCGGTCAGAATGGAAAAATTAAACCCATGGTAGACCAGGGTCTGAGCGCAGGGAGTACTTACGTTCTGTTTACAAATCAGACGCTAAACTGGCTGCAAAAAGATCAAAGAGTTGATGCGATGAGGGAAAAGCTTATCAGTTTGGACAAGCCCTATGCGGAAACTGCAACAATTAAGATTTATGATGCCTCAAGCATTCAAGCCTGGGTCAATTGTCACTTTCTGATCATCGTAGCGGTGCTGAATTGGGTCAATCGGCCGTTTCTGTTTGATTTGAAAACCTGGGAGCAATGGAGACAGCATCTTGATTTCGACCAGTTTAAGTATGTAGAAGATGAAGAAAGACAGAATTCTCTTAAAGATGTTAGAGAGTTGCTTGGTAAAGAAAGAACTTGCGCCCGGATTGTGGGCTTGCCAGGTTTAGGAAAGACAAGAATGGCCTTTGAACTATGTAGAGACATTAAAGGCGACAGATTCAGTGATAAAGTCGTTTACTATGATGCTGCATTTGATAACGGGAATGTGGTGCCACTTGTGCATCAATGTGTGATGAGCGAACTACAGGGGATATTAATCATCGACAATTGCGATCTCAAACTACATAAAGCATTAAAGCATCAAATTGAAAATCAAGATAGCAGGCTGTCATTGCTCACGCTGGATTACAACCCAGAACCAGATTCTAACACCAGAACCATTTGTCTAAATCCTCTTGAGGATGATCTTATAAAGCAAATGCTTGAATCCAAGTACAAGCACAAAATTCGTGATTTAAGCAGAGTTGTCTCGTTTGCTCAGGGATTTCCTCTAATGGCTGTTTTGCTTGACGAAGCAAGACTGGGAAATGCGGCGGATATCGGAAACCTGACGGACGAGGAAATAGTAAGCAGAATGCTTGCGCTTGGGAGTAAGAAACAGCTGGACGATGAAGCACACAAAGTACTCATGGGGTGTTCACTTTTCGACAAATTTGGATTAGATGATACTGCGGGAGAGGAATACAAATTCATCGCGGATTCCGTTACAGAAGTGAACGCCAACTCATTCTACACTTGGGTGAAAAAATATGAAGAACATGGAATTATCGACAGGAGAGGAAGATATGCTCAGGTACGACCCAAGCCGCTCGCAATTCGCTTAGCTGCTAAGTGGTGGGAATACTCATCTCCAGAAAAACAGCAGCAGCTCATAAATTCAGCGATGCCAGGGCAGCTTAAAGATAGTTTTTGTACGCAAGTTGAAAAGTTGGACTTTCTTCCGGGAGTAAAGAAACTTGCAGAAAATCTTTGCGGGCAATTGGGCCCTTTTGGAAAAGCGGAAGTGATCCTGTCGATTGAGGGTTCGCGTCTCTTCCGCTCGTTGGTTGAAGTGAACCCTCAAGCAACATCTGCAGCTCTGTATCGTATCTTAGCCGAACGTACGCATGCCGAGCTCGAGGAAATTTCTGGCGATGTCAGGAGAAATCTAGTCGTAGCATTGGAAAAACTGAGTTTCCATAAATCCGCATTCAACAAATCTACCAAATGTCTAATGTGGTTGGCTACTGCTGAGAACGAGCATTGGTCAAACAACTCAACCGGATTGTTCAAACAGTTGTTTCGTACTTTTTTGTCTGGCACTGAAGCACCTCCAAAACAGAGACTAGAGATTATTGACTATGCATTAAATTCGAAAGAAACCCAAAGCCGAGAATTAGCGGTCGCAGCCCTTGAGTCTGCAATTTCGGTTAGTGGTGGTTTGCGAGTGGCTGGGGCCGAGTTTCAAGGAAGCAGTACTGTGCTTGAAGAATGGAGACCAAATATCTGGCAAAAAGCGTTCGACTACTGGATTGCAGGAATCGAAAGGCTGACCAAGGTGGTTCTCGATAATTGCACTGAAAGCGATATGGCAAAAAATGCTATTGCCACCAATATATTTGAATTGGCGGAAACAAACTTTGGAGTAGCAAATGCACTTGATACCGCGATCAGAAAGATCGTCTCAAAGCAAGGTCCTTCATGGCCTATGGCACTCAAAGAGACTAGAAGATTACAGACTGTCCACTCTGAGATTATCTCCAAAGATGGAAGGGATTTGATCGAAGAATGGATACAACTATTGACGCCAACATCACTTGGAGACCGAATTGAGTACTTTGTTTCTAAACCACCGTCCGAATTCAAAAAAGGCAAGGATGGTGAACACATAGATCTCGCTGCCAAAAACGCAAAGAAACTGGCACAGGAATTATCCGGCGACGTTGGTCAAGTCGTGCCTTACTTGAAGCAGTTATCTACTGGGGGACAACAACAAGGTTGGACTTTTGGTCATAACTTGGTTCTTGCTTCAGAAGAATGGGAGCCACTCTTTACCGAAACTTTATCAGCAGTATCGCAAGCAAAACAGCCTAATACAAGTTTCTTGCATGGTGTGCTCTTTGGGATATACGAGTTGAATAAAAAGGAGTGGGACATCTGTATGGAAAAAATATTCTGCAATAAGAAATTAGCAAAAATCTATCCTAATGCAACAACAACTGGAGATGTCCAGAAAAAGCATTTAGATAATGTAATTGAACTGATAAAGCGTAACGATGCTGAAATTGCAAGTGTACTGGCGTTTTCATATGGACAGCCCTTGAAAAATCTAGACCCGAAAACTGTGACAGAGTTTATCAATAACCTTCGGGGAATTTCGCATGAAGCGGCTTGGGTCGGTCTCGATGTGCTATCGATGTATTGTGATTACGATGAAAAAAGATGGAATGCATGCGAAACAACGTTAAAAGAATTATTGGCAAATCTTTCTTTAAGTTGTCGTATTTCGGGCCAGCAATTGGACATGTACCACTGGGACAAAGCAGTGAACATGTTGCTAGAGAAAAACGATCCCGAATTTGCCAAACAACTAGCAATACAAATTCTCGATGCTTACGACCAAGACGTTTACCACGGTGACGTCGCTCGATATGCGAAAAAAGCAATGCGCGTAGTACTAAGAAAATACACGAAGCAAGTGTGGCCGTTAATTTCAAGAAAAATAAGTGAAGCAGACCCAATTCAGAAGTTTCAGTTTCAATTTCTTTTTGGTTCAGAAATTAGTTTTTACAGCAATGAAGACAGTATCCTGGCCGATTTGCCTGAAAAAGTTTTGCGTGAATGGTGTGAGTCTGACCCGGAAAACGTCCCTGTTTTTGTTGCACGTTCGATTGATGTGTTTGCTAAGATCAATGACAGATTGGGAATTTCGAAAATTACGCAGTATTTGTTGGATGAATTCGGAAACAATATGGATATGCTCAATGCGCTTTCAAGTAATATGTATTCGTTTGGATGGAGTGGATCTGTCGTTCCTCTCTGTAGAAAAATACTTGCTGCCATAGAACCGTTACTCCAGCACCAACACATGACCGTTCAAAAGTGGGCGGAGGATAATGTTGAAGGGTTAAAAAAACGAATAGATGCTGAAAATCAAAGCGATCAGGAGTCAGATTGGGGTATTTATTGATTGATTTAAAGACAATTATCAGTATCTGCCTGCTAGTGTTATGTCGATCATCGATTGCTAGATGGTGCCGTCTCGAATTGTTCCTCACATCCTCGGCCGTGAATTGCCAGTCGAGTTATCATATATGTACCTCTTATGCCACATATGGATTCCAGACGACGATATTGACACTGAGTTGGGTTTTGATCGGCACATTTGGGGAATTCCAATCAGCACTCACAAGTGAAGACAATCAATCGGAATATGCGTGCTTCTGAACTGTATTCGGTTTGGTGCGTAAATGTGAAAGCACCCACTCCAAGAAAAGCGAAAAATCTTTACATTTCTGCTTGGTTTGGGAAAGCGAAAACGTACGTAGAATGTACAAAGCAACCTTGGTTCATTTTATCGGCAAAATTTGGACTTGTTGAACCGAACCGCAAAATCAATCCTTATGATCAATCAATAAATTCCATGCCAATCAAGTAACGACAGGAGTGGGCAGAAGTTGTATTCAAAATATGGAATCGAAAGGTTTGAGAAATTGTGTATCCCAAGATGGTCTGATGAAACCAAATATAGCGTTCCTGGAATCGACTACGATTTTGTTGAGAATATAAAGGGAAAATCTAGGTCATCGCTAAAACTGATACATCTAGATTACCGTTTTACAGAGGAGAGAACGGAGAGAGTGTTTGCGTTCGGACTTACGAAGCTAGTCGGAAAAAGGGACTATTGGATTTCGAGTTGGAAGAAAAGATTAGCGACAGTGCGACAACAGTCCTCCCGTGCCCACGAAGTTAAAACTTGTTAATAAGTTAATCACCTGAATTGCAGGATTGCAGGCAGTTTCTAATGATCAATGATTTAAAGAAAAAGTATCCAAAGAACGGAAAAATTAATGTCAACATGGGACAAAAAATTACGGATGCAGCAAAAGAAAATAACGTTCCTAATGACTATGGGATCTACCTGATTCATGAGGGATTCGATTGCAACGAGGAATTGATCTATATTGGTCGCTCTGGGACTATTCAATCTGATGGAACGATGGGAAGCCAAGGAATAAGAAAAAGACTAGGCATGAAACAAGACCGGATGTATAGGAATGATTTCTTTAAAAAAGAAACGGAAAAGAGACAGAAGGGAATCTCAGTTGCTTGGTTCGTTACATTCAATTTTGCGGGACAGAAAACGCTGCCTGCGCTTGCAGAAGCAGAAGCAATGCAAGAATTCTATGAATTAGAAGGCAGGCTTCCCGAACTGAACAAATCCTTTTGACTGATTTATAAGTTCCCAGCCTCGTTAAGTATCGGTACCACTATCACCAAAGGAACACATTGAACTTAAATAGAAAGACAAGTATTTGGTTACCAAGTGGAGTATCGTAGACAATGCGGTGGAGAAAGGCCGTTGCTCAACCAGTTCACGGGCTTGGGCGCGGTTCTTCTTCGTGATAAAGCATCGGCTTGAGTGCCTGTCGCAGACGCCACTGCAAATAGTACTCCAGAATACAGATGAAAAGATGTGACCGTACTCTCGCTTCGGTGCGGTGGCGAATCGGACGAATCGAAAGCTTGACGCTTGTTAGGCGGCGAAAGGCTCATCCACTTGTGCTAGGTTCTTGTAGTGGCACACCATGTCGGCAGCTTAAATCTGCTTTACCGGTTGATCGGTGCACAGCATGTAGAATCCATCCAGTTCCAAATACTGGGCGCGGATTTCTACATTTCGAGCATACTCGAATCGATCGTCTTCAATCACATATTCGAAATGCTTGGCCATCTTGAAGCGGCTGTCGCCTCTTCCTGCCTTGTGTTTGATTCTATTTGTGGAAGTTGGCAGTCTAGATAGCATTGTGCAATGTCAAAGCTGCCTCAAGCAGTGTTGTGAGCAAGATTATTCCGCACACAGCGGAGTTGCGCTATATATTGGTGTTCGTCTTCCAGCGGTCTACGAAGTAGGAATGACACGGTCAAGTCTTTGATACCTGAATTAAGCAGGCAACAGAATTCGATCTTGCAATTGCGAGTGTATGGCAACTCGCAAACTCACTTCAAATTGTCAAAGTTATCTCGGATTTCGTAGATCAAGTCGGAAACATCTATCCACGCGGTAGCGTAAACATTATCCCTGCGCCACCCCATTTTCCATATTGTGGCAGTTCCACTATAGTGGCTACCTGACTTTAAGGGCGCATCTTCAATAATCTCACAATTGCTATCTACAATATCAATCCGATTTGTAAAGAAGTTGTTGGGGTGTGTACATTTACTTTTGTTTACAAAGAATTTGGTCCAGATCTTCTTCTTCAGCAATGGCCAGTTTGAAATTGTAAAGAGTAGGTGTTCAAGATCTCCTGACCCTGGTACGGATTCTTGCATTGTATTGCTATTCTTCAAACGTTTCTCAGCTAGATTGCAAATTACAAGGCAGATGTCTTCAGGTGACAACAAAAGACGTTCAACAGCATTGAGGAATAAATCATACTGCACAATCACTCGTTTTCCTAAATCATTAGAAATATCTAACGAGCCACCAGTGATGTGCAGATAATACACGTGGATAATCATTCCGAGAAGTTTTTTTAAATGTATCGATTTGATTCGACCATATTCATCCTTTACGCTCAAATTCCAACTCCGAAGATGTGGAGGCAGTATGTTGCCACTGGGGTCGGAGTTATGAATCGTAGTCGCAATATCGCGCGCTGGATGCACAAGAAATTTAAAATAGTATGTTTTTCTCGTAGCGGGCAACCCTCCCGAAATTAAAGGCAAAACAAAATTTTGATTTCGGAGTTGCTTAAAATTTTGGCGTAGTAGCTCAACCTGATCTACCAACAGCATTGTTTTTTCTCCAACGTTATATATGGTGAGTTTATCAGTGCTGGAATCGGCTAGTCATCGCGCCAGTTTTCAGTTCTGTTTTTGCACGGTATGTATCAACGCTTCATAGTCTATGTTCTGCAACCCGCTTTCAGGCACTTCAAATTGCTCGCTTCACCGATTCAATTCCAAGAAATCATTGAATCTTTGAATAATAGTTTACTATTGAAATTGACGTAAATGGACGACCTTGGCTTAGTGAAATTATTAAAAGAAAAAGGCTAGTTAATGACATATATTTTTCAATGAAAACAAATAATTGTACACATAATATTGAATTTTCAGGAAAACTTGCTACAGCTGAGAGAATTTCACTGAAAGTAAGAATAGACGAATTTTGAAGGTTGGGGGACGGAATAAAAGACGAGATCCTATGCGTCCGAGAAGCTTTTGGAGCTGGTAGCAAGTCTTAGAGTTGATGGCAATGCAAAAATTCGGGTATATATGGATTGCAATTGACGTCGAGCCTGGATTCGGGCCATCTGCAGCGTGTGTTTGGGCAAATGCACCGGATTTGGCGGCGCGCGGACCGCCGCGGCCTAGTTGCTGACCGCTTTTTCGTCAGTTGCGGTGGATTCAGGCGGCTTTCGGCCAGAGTAGGTTTTTGAGCTGCGGCAAACATTTGTTTTTAGTGGCAGACATCGCCATTGAAAGTATGATCGTCAACCCCCGGAGCATCCGCAGGTGCATGGTATTTGGGTCTCGCAGAAACGGTCGCTCGAGCCGCAGGTCGCACTTGACGCGGTCGTTGGTCCGTTTCAAGGCGTGCGTCCGAGGCTGTGAAAGACCGTATGTTTTGACCTGTTCCCCGCACGAAGTCTAAGTGTGCATATAACATATGCGTAAATTAGAGCGACCCATTGGAGGAACAGGCATGGGATTTTATACGAACATACCCGATTTAGAGCCGTCAGAAGCTGTGACCGCGGCGGTGCATATTGGACTGGATGTGCACAAAGACTCAGTGGTAGTTGCGGTAGCTCGGCGGTGTGAATATAGTCGGCGGCTGGAGGTTTTGGATCGCGGTTCGATTGCGAACCGAGCACTGCCGATCAAGCGTTTAGCAACGGCATTGGCCGACGAATTCAAGGAGGAGTTACATTTTGTGTATGAAGCGGGGCCTTGTGGGTTTGTCATTTGGCGTCAGCTTCGAGAGTTGGGAATTTCGTGTGCGGTGGCAGCGCCATCGTTGATTCCGAAAAAGTCTGGCGACCGAGTCAAGACGGACCGTCGGGATGCCAGGGAGTTGGCGAGGCTGTCACTGTTAGGATATTTGACACCGATCTGGGTGCCCGGCGAAGCGCAGGAGGCACTTCGCGACATGGTGCGCTGGCGGATGGATTTAAAACGCAGCATCCAAAAACAGCGCCAGCAGATCAGTCATTTTCTGCTGCGCCACGGACATCCGTACAAGGCGACGAAGTGGAATGAAAAACATTTTGCATGGATGAGGAACTGCAAGTTTGTACAGCCGGCGCAGCAAATCACCTTGGCGTCGTCGCTTGATTCGCTGGAGACGCAGCAGCGGCACCTGGAGGAATTGGATCAGGACCTGATCGCTCAGGCCAAACAGGGCGAATGGAAGCCGCTGATCGATTCGCTGCGGGCACTGCGCGGCGTCGACTACCTGGCTGCAATCACGATCATAGCGGAAATCGGAGACCTGCGACGATTTCGCTCGGCCCCACAGTTCATGGCTTATGTGGGGCTGGTGCCGAGCGAGTTCAGCAGCGGCGGACGACGACGCACCGGCAGCATCACCAAAACCGGCAACGGCGCAGTGCGGCGGATCCTGGTCGAAAGCGCATGGACCTATCGTTTCGCACCGCGCCAAACGCATCATCTGCAGCGCAAGGCAAAAAACGCTTCAGACTATGCCCGCGAGCGAGCGTGGAAGGCACAAAAACGTCTGTGCGGACGCTATCTTGCCTTGTGCAGAAAAGGTAAGAACCATAAAACCATCGTGACCGCCATCGCCCGCGAGTTGGCCGCATTCATTTGGGATATCGGCTGCCGTGAACTCAACCAAATGCAACCGACAGACACACAATGACAGATCAATGATAGAAGGTGCGGACCTTGGTGGAAAAACCCTCGATAATACTTTGTTGGCTCGTCAGCAGAGGCTGACGATGATCCACGTTGAAAGACAGAGGCAGTTCCGTGACGCAGTACGGTCATGTGGTATCCAACCCACGCATATCAGATTGTTGACTAAGGTCACGTGCCAAGCCCGTACCATCTATCAGGTTGATCAAGCCGAAAGGAGAAACTGACAGTACAACCTTTGAAAGGTCAGTATACAATTAATCCGTAACCGCGAGGGAACAGGTCAAAACATATCAGTATTCTCTTTTCCGTAAGATTCTGAATCAGAACAGATATATAATATCAATTAAATCAATAAGTTATATTTTCATCATCCACTCAATTTAAACTAATTTGGCAATACTTTCACAGTCTCATCCGCGATACAGTCGCTTCCACTTGTAGGTGGACTGTGGTAGCGGATTGAATATGGTTAGCCGGTTCTCGTCCAAGGCAATGCGAACAATGCGCTGTTTGGCCTCGGGATGGACGCCGCCGTCTCGGCGGTGACAGGATGCCTATCCTTCGCACTGAAGGTCGAATTCGACCGTCTAACAGCGATACTTCAAGTTGCCGTGGGTCCGCGGATTTTCTCAAAGCCGGCCAATTACATGTCGCGCAGCTACCCATTTTCGAGGCATTTGCAGTGCAAGGTGCCGACCTTGATTTCATTCAGACTGCGCGTCGGGTACTTCAAGACGTAGACCGAGTCTCCCTGCTACATCGTCCGCGTGTTGATCACCGGCGTGACTTGATGGTACTGCCGCAGTTCTTGCATCAGTGCTCGCGCGTGTGGGGATTCGTTCTCGCTGGTCGGTTGCACTACAAACACCAGCGACAGTTCGTACTTGAAGTCAGCTTCCAGATGCAACGTGAATCCAAACGACATTTTTGGGCTTGCCTCTGCACGGGCATGGCGATACTTTTTCCAACGCGCACCAAGGGTCAAGGCAAGCCCAGTTTATTGGTTTTTCTTGCCAGTTAATTACACTTGCAAGTCAGTGCCATAGAAACCGACATGTTCTAGGCTGCATATTAGTAATCTGCCCTTTCATGACGCAGAAAAGCGTCAGCCAAGCGGTCACCTGTTAAGGATGGCACTTTGTTGTAGCAACGAGCTATTGTAGACTATGTAGAAAGCGATATAGTATGGGAAATAGTAGTACAAGATTTCCAATGTAGGATGCGCTGAAACTTGATTGGTAATAGAGGAGATTTGCAGATGTGATCCATTTTCTAGTGAAGGTATTTTCAGAGCAAGTCTACGCCGAAAAATTTCTGCGAGGGGAGTTGTATGCTAGAAGATTGTCTTGGTTTAAGAAACTTGAAGACGATTATGGAAGAGGGGATGAATTCGAGGCCGCCGTTATTCCTCAATTAGATAACCTTATTGTCACCCTTCGATCAAAAGATACAACAACTGGAGTAGAAGAGAAATTTACGATATCAAAGGAAGATTTCGCCTCTCCCCCAATAATTCAACTTAATTGTTTAGAGCACGTGAATGTGTTTTGCATGTATGCTGCACACAGCAGAGGAGATATCAAGCAGGTTTCAGAAGACAATATTAAAGAGTATAAGAAGCAACTCGAGTTGCCAGAAGAATACCAAATGATGGGAGATCATGCAGTCGTAATTACTAATACTCCAGAGTTTTTGAATCGAGTAAATAAGGCTGCTAACCGTGAAGGATACAAGATTTGTCAAGGGCTCGTGAGATATTACGATCCTGAAGTGGGGGTGCCATTACCTCCTCTGGATATGAGAATAGTCTTCGCTAAATGCCAAAATTATGCACACCAAAGAGAATTCCGTTTCGCAATTGATACCGGTACTTTTGGATGTGATCCGATTACACTTGAAATCGGTGAGATAGACGATATTGCGATACTTATGAACACAGCGGATATAAATCACCAACTCTCGTTGAAAATTAAAATGTAAAAATATAATTCAGCAATGTTTTTCCGATATGTGCCGATTTCGTTTGCAAGTCAATAGAATTGATAAATATCTTTTGTAACATTACACGTATATTGGTAGTATTGAGTAACACGACCGAGGCAATTGACGCACTTACTCAATACTTGCGTAAGAAATTGTGCTGATTGTTGGGCGGATATGATTGGAGACGGAAAAACGGTAAAGCTGTGGCTTATGGTGACCGCGCATCATCAATCGAGAATATTACTCAAAATTTTGAAGTTTATCTTTATCACTCCGGTACTGGAGTGATTGCTAAAGGAAGGGCAACATCCGCTCCTGAATACAATAACACTAACGGTGAAGATGAGTGTTTTGTCGACCTAAAATTTGATTGGGCACACATTGATGTGGATTGGCATAATCTCGCTGTTACTGCGTGGGAGATAAATTGTCGACTAAGCTCAAGTCATAAATTTATGCAAACAGTATTTAGAATTTCTGACGAGATGGCATTGGCGATTAATAACATTCACAAGCGTAAACTTCAAAATTCCAACGAATAGACAAAAGTCTTCAACAAATGCTAATGTGAAAGAACACTGCTGCTGAGGTTCAAATTGATTCCATCCGGGGCCACTAACTCAAAGGTTTCAGTTGATCGGAACAGTGGATTCGAAGTCCACTTGTGAAACATTCAAACTGAATATCCACTTATTCCATGCTCTTTCCTTTTTAAAATGAAAACTGTAGTACGAGTTCACTACACTCTAAGGAAGAAAGCGGTTCCCGCTTTGAATGATCACGAGCCACAAATTCCGGTACCTAATAGATAAGGGCAAAATTGATGCCAGTATGCATTTACTGCACTAAAAACAAGACAGTCGAGAGTTTTTCTAGGGAACATGTGCTCCCACGCGCATTCTGCGGACAAGGCGACAACTGGACGCTTATCGATACTGTTTGTAGCGAATGCAATGGGCTTTTTTCGGCCTTTGAAGCTCATTGGACTCGTAGCGCAATCGAAAGCATAGCGCGCAACTTTAGTGGTCCGGTTAGCAGGAGTAGGAAGCCCAGAAACAGACGTGTGCAAGCGACGGAAATTGACCACATCTACATCGTTCAGAAAAACGAACCGATCGCCTTTGAAGCGGGATTTGCTTTTCCCAATGAATTCTATTTTCGACCGCAGATTATTCAGACCGGCGATGGATTAGTAACGTTAGTGGGTGAAAAAGAGGATATTGAGGCGTTTAAGTCTGCAATTAACAAACTTATAAGACTTCAGATGATCAAACTATCCAAGCCAATAAATAGTGAAGAGAAACAAATGTTCCAGATCGCAACTCTACGCATTGATGCAGCCAGCAAGAGTTGTTCAATCAGTTTGGAAAATGATAAAGCGAACCCCACTGATTATTGGCTTCGATCCTATCCAGAACTACCAGTAGTCAGAGGATCGGATGGTATTGAACGGCACTTAACCCCTCGGTGTGCTCTAGATGATCGGAAGCGTCTTTATTTCAGAGCACAGAGATGGTCAGAAGTAGAAGAGTTGATAAGTAACCTGCTGCAAAACAAGAACGCATCCCTGACATCTTCTCCTTATAACCAAACCGTAATGCTAAGATTTAGGATCAAACTCCCGATGGTTTATCGGGCAGTTTTAAAGACAGGGTTGAATTTGTTTGCACGCCTAGCGGGTGCCCCCTTGGCAAGAGACGTTGCATTCGATGACCTTCGACGCATTTTGCTTGATAAGGATGCGGACCGAGATGTATTGGAACGGTGCAAATTCTTGGATAACGCTATAGTATGTACTGGACCGCGCGGAGTTTCCGACTCGGGGGAATGTTGACCAGCATCGTCTTATGCTGGATATATTTCGCGGAAATCTGTGTTTCAGAATACGGCTCTACGGCCATTTGGGATACGAGGGCATATTGGCACCGGCAACACCGAATATACAGAGTGCGGTCACGTCTGCGCGGGTGGTTGTCGATTTCAACAAAAATGGCATTCGAGAAGTCTCGAATTGGCTGTAAGGATTCCAGACGCGTCAAAATTAGATTTCTCGCCGTCTGCTTGCGATGGCTGTCATTCTTCCCGCCGAACCGGCACATTAAGAGGCTGCCGCCGCGCTGTTCCGTCAATGCCGGAGAGAAGGGAAACCGTGTGCAGGCTGATTGATTGCCTCATTACCGCCGTGGCGATTCGCTCCAACGTGCTGGTGTTGCATTGCGACAGAGATTTCCATGTGTTGCGCACTGCACCGAACTTCAAATCGTCGAGTGGTACTGACCCGATAATGTAGAGACACCATAATGACAGAGTAATCTTATCAATTGGAGGATAATCGAAGAAGAGTAAGAAAATTATTCAGAGGAATTGGAGGCGCGTATATTGTTGGCATAAGACCAAGCAGGAGCGGAATATACGAATTTTGGCTGCCGTTTCTCAAATTTGTTCACGTGATCAACTGCGGCTAGTCAATCCAGTTAATTGCCTCAAGCACTTTTTAATACTGCGCAGAGAACGCTCGTTAAACCGAACTCTTTAAATTACAGCATTTTTGTGTTTTTTTAGAATACGGTGTGTTTCTCAGAGTCAACAATTCCTACGTTGAATTGCAATTTGAGTAAAGTTCGGATACGTTGCGACCGGGCCCGCCAGTCAATAATATTGTTTTGGTTATAACTAAAATTTAAAAGATGTCTGAAAGTCATTACTTTCCCTTAATGATCGAAATTGTAGGAAAAGCAGAGAGAAAGACGGCAAAAAAAGACTAACAGAAAAAATACGGTCGCCGTGTCCAAAGCAATAGATTATTAAGGTATCAACACCTATATGCAATCCTCAATTCAATGAGTTTAGTTGAAATAGCTGCTATTTTCAATATTAGTCGTCGGATAACAGACGTCGGAAACTGGTTGCTTCGCAAGCAAAAACAAAAAAGTAGCACCGATAGCCAAGTGTAAATATTCGGCCAAGCCCATAGATCGAGAGGAATCAACTGTTGAGTATTTTCCTGAAGTCCCGGCACAGCGGGTACAGCCAGATATCCTTGATCGGCAATGTTGGCTTGGCGGAGGCAGCGCATTTACCGAGTCCTTTGGTTTGACCGACATTGATCCAGTTCGCAGCCCGGTAGCATGTGCCCAAAAAGCGCTGTTCAACGAAAGTCTCAAGCAGCACCGGTCGAATCCGGTAACGATCGTACCACTGCTGCGGCAGTTCCCGGGCGAGCCTTGAAAGCAGATGCGAGGCAAGATTGGGGCAGTTGATCCAGGGCAGAATGAGGAATCTTGCATGGTTCACGATCAGTGCCAAGTTGGCTTCTCTGCGCTCCCGATTCCAGCCGATGAAGTCATCCCGGGGTGCAGTTTTCCAGGCTGCGGCGCCGAAACCGAAGGCGGCGACAATCTGACGGTCTATGGAAGCGAAATAACGCTGCTGAGCACCGGGCAGGGGTTTGTATCCAAGATAATGATAGCGTTCAATGTATTCGTTCCAAAGACGTGAATCTCCGGGGGTTGACACCCGCCGCAGCTGGGGTGTTGACAACTCATGCAGCGGTGCACGGATCGGTGTCTGCGGCGCAGTGCTGTCGGTGAAGCGGATGACCGCCCTGGTAGGTTGGCGACGAGGCGGCGGCAACACAATCAGCTGACTTCGATGCATGCGCAGCATCGCCACCCGGCACGACATCTCTTTCAGTCCTCCGTCGGGCTTTTTCCAATCCAGCAGCTCACAGACCTGCTGCGACAGCCGGGTTCTGGAACTGTCAGGATGGGCGGCAATCAGTCTGCGAATGCGCTGCATGTCCTTGCAACTGAAGTCGCGTCCGCAATATCGAGTCATGGCGGCTGTGGGACTGTTGAAAGGCAACCGCGTTCCGTTGACGCAGCTGCCTCGCACTTTGAGATCAGAGAACTGCGCTGGTTGACTGCAGCCGCTGGCTGCGACATCTCAGCCCGGCGAGCCGCGCTCATCCGCCAGGGAATGAAAGCCTCAAGATTCTCAGGCGCCTGTCCGCCATTGGCGGCGCAGGCGCTGAGATATTCATACAGCCATCGATGCGGATTGAGATCCCACAAAAGCAGGGTCTGAATGATTGAGAACATCTGCGCTGCCAGCGAAGCGCTCCAGTGACTGCCCGAGCCGCGGCAGTTCCTGCGCAGCATCGCTGGGTTGCGCATCTTCCGTTCCCCAGAGTTATTGTCAAGCGCAACCTGGGGATGTTTTAAAAACACCATCAGCCCCGACCAGTGATTCTGTAGACTGCGAAGCACCTTGAGTTGGGCCGGATGCATCTGTTCTGCCGACAATTCATGCTTCAAAGTCCGCTCCATCTGCTCGACCGAGCACTCAAGCCGCTGCTGTTGACGCATGAATGATTCGCTTTGCTGAGCCAACGGCCTCGACTTATCGAAATGCTCCAGACGACGTGCATTGAGGTGATAGATCTCGCCAATGCGCTCCCGCCACTCGAACATCCACGGCTCCAGTTGCGGGTACTGCACCGCAGCTTCGAGATAATCCCGCCGCATATGAACCCAGCAAAAGGCCAGTATGATCGCCGCATTGACCTTCGCCAATCGCTTGTAACCACTGTAACGGTCACAAATGACAAACACTTCCTTGAGCTTCTCAGACAGTGAACTGAAGTGCTCGATCGGAACATCACCGCTGCGCGTCGGCTCAATGCGGTAGATCACCGATGAAACGCTCTCAAACACCCACAGATACCACCGATTGCCGATTTTCCCCTCCATCTTCTCATAGACCTTCCAGCCGGTCTCATCACAGTGAAATACCGAATCTTCCATCTGCCGCTGCATCAACTGATCATACAGCGGCTCAAACAGCGGCGCCAGCTTCTTCAAACCGTCAGTCACCGTACCTTGTGAGATCGCCATGCCCTGATCACGCATCTGGCGCAGCAGATTGCAGGTCGAACGGCTGTACGAATACTTGCTCAGCAAAATCTCAACCCACACCGACACCCCCAGCAATCCCTTGGCAATGACCCGCGGCGCCGGCTTGGCTGTCACCACGGCCGCAGTTTGACGGCAGTTGCAGGTCTTTGCATATTTTTTCCGCCGGATCTCGCGAAAATACGCCTTCGTAAAATATTCCAGAATCTCCGAGTTGTCGGTGTTCGACATCGGCGCATAGGCGGCGCCACAGTGATCGCACACCCGATCTTCGGGCGCAACATCCAAGGTTTCAACTTCACGCGGCAATTTCTCTCGAGGCGTGCGTCCATGACCCTTGCTGCCGCGCTGCGCGCCGCGCTTTTTCTTCGGCACCGCCGACGCAGTTTTCAATGCCTCACTTTTTTTGCCCGCCTTCTTCTCAGTTTTACGACCATAGAGCTGTTTCTCCAACTGCAATGCCCGCGCCTGGGAGCGCTCCAGTTCCCGCTTCAGTTCCTCCGTCTCCTGGCGATACTTCTCCTGCAGCTTCAAATACTCTCGGGTTTCATAGTCGTGCTGGGATTGCTCCAAATGGTAACATTTATCTTTCCATTGTTGAGCTAGAACCCGCAAACGGTTTACGTCCCAATTCAACTGAATATGCTCCTGCTTCGACAGCGTTACGAATTGTTTGGAAAAAGGCGTCGATGCACCTTTTCCCGAATCCGAAAACTCCGCAGGCAGGCTTATTTGGTTGAGCTCATTTGACATGTACGGTTTATATACACTATTTTTGTCGAGGTGTCCAAAGCTGAAGCAATTATTTTTTCAATTCGACAAGGGTTGGCCGAATATTTACCCGCGCCGGGCAGTAATCGCGGCTACCGGCCAAGCCTTCTGTTCAGCACCTTCATGCTGATGAAGCACGACGGTGCGAAGTGCTTGGAGGATGTCCGTCATTTGCAGCACGAGTCGGGGCTGATGAAACTGTTGGGTTTCGAGAAGCTGCCGGAGGCGAAAACTCTGGGGAACTGGCTGCGTCGCATCGGTGGTGACAAGCCGTCGATGCAGGCCTTAGTCGAGATCAACAAGCGCATCCTGTCAGCGGGTTTGCACAACTGCAGGCGGGTTACGCTGGACATAGATGCGACGGTGATCGAATGCAACAAGCGAGACACCCAGTTCAACTACAAAGGCTCACGAGGATATACGCCGATAGTGGGGCACATCGCTGAAATTGAGCCGGTGGTAGAGGTTGAATTTCGAGAAGGGAATGCGCCGCCGAATAAAGAAAACCTGGAGTTCATCAAACAATGTGAGGCGGCGTTGCCGGCGGCGGTTTCGGTGCGTCGTCTGCGAGCCGATGCCGCCACTTACCAGGCCGGAGTGATCAATTATTGTGAGGCCAACGACATTCGCTTTGTGATCCGCGCCAAGATGGATTCTTCACTGAAAGAATCGATGTCGGCCATCAAGCCGTCAGACTGGGTGCCGTTGATCAAGCGCGATGGCACCGCTTCGGAAACCGAACAGGTGGCTCACACCTTGCATGCGATGGGCGCCACGCCGCAAGCCTTTTATCTGATCGTGCAGCGGCAGCTGATCGATGAAGAGGAGCCGGATCCACAGCCAGACCTGCTGCCCAATCTGTTTGTCGATCAAGATGATAAAAGCACCCGGAAAGGGCGCTACATGTACCGTGCATTGGCCACCAATTTGGATTTGCAGACGATCTGGGATGAACATAAGGTGGTGCATTTTTACAATCAGCGTGGCGAAGCCTCGGAAAACCGCATCAAGGAATTACGCAGTAACTTTGGCGGCGCTCATCTGCCGTGCATCGATTTTGGCGCCAATGCGGCGTATTTCAAGCTGTGTGCGTTGGCTTTCAAGCTGTTGGCGCTGCTGCGACGACTGCTGCCGGTTGCCTGGCAAAGCAGACGGGCGATCACGATACGCTGGCGGCTGTATGCGCTGGCCGCGCAGATCGTCTACCATGGGCGGCAATGGACTTTGAAACTCAATCGACCGCAACGGCAGCTGATCGACGAAGCGCTTTGGTCCCTCCGCAACTGCCGACTATCGTGAAGCCGCCGCCTTGTGCGGCACCGCTCTCATCCAGTCGACATCGATTCCGACAGCGCGGAAGGCTTTCTTGCGTCTGGTCAAAGGAACTTCATGTCTCGAACGTCAATGGATCGGTTCAACCACAGCAAAATGAGAAACCCCGTGGCTAATTCTCGCCGCACAGGGTACAAAATATTCGGAATATCAGCTAAATTCTCGAACCTGTTAGCTGAAAAATTTACTAATTTCGGATTTGGGTATCAAACAGCTTCAAACAGCGCAACTGCCTCATAATAGAACATGAAAATTTTATATATGAATATGAGTTGGAAGTGAATTGAGGTGTGTAAATTTAATACAGTCGTCACGTGCGGGCACGGTGGAAATGCACCGGCCTTAAGGTCCACAAGAAGTACATGGGCAGGCAGTCGACCGGAAGCCGGAGATACGCTAAATTCTCGCGGAAGGAATGGTGCGATGCGAACGAACGCCTCACCTCGTTGGGTGGTCCTAGGACTCCCCGACATCGTCGAGGGCTAACTTCCTGTGAGTCGTATCATCCGGCACGGCACTTTAACTACGCTCCTGAGACAATTGCAAGCAACCCGAATCGGCACGTGATTCCAGTAAGGCATCAGTCTCGAAGACCATCGATAAATCACCACAAGCTGACAGACTGTTAGGAGCATCCGATGACGTCGAATCGCAACTCCCGTATTGAAATCGATTTCCAACAATGGTCAAGATTCTTCAATGAGTTTCGGTCGGAATCGGATAGGGGAGCGACGATTTTGGCAAGCGTTTGGATTGAACATTTACTTGAACGCAAGCTCAAAGCTCTATTCACGGCAGGTAACTCGAAAACCCGGCAAAAGCTTTATAGTCTAAACGGACCTTTCTCCTCTTTCTCCTCGAAGATTCTTGCTGTATATTCTCTCGGCTGGATTGACTCCGATATTTATGATGACATCAATTTGGTTCGTAGGATTAGGAATGTGTTCGCGCATAAGCTCCATGGTATAGATCTTGAAAGTCCCAAAATCAGGAAACTAATTGATGAATTCAAGATTCCGAGTCGTCACTACTACGATTGGAACGAGCTACAAGCTGTAGCCACCGTTGACGGAAAGGGAGTAATCCTTTTTACGGAAAAACTACCAGACGATGCCGGAGAGACACTAGATATACAGCGATTAAAGTACCAGTGGATTGTCAGTCTATTGGTGACCGAGGTCGCCGCCAGTCTGGATCTCGCTATTCGGTACCAAGAGTCCTAGAACGAAACCGATCCAGACCGAGCATCTGAACTTGACAGTTAAAGAGACAATATGGAGTCAACTTGATGTAATGGACTCCCCTCTCACATTGGCAATAGAATAATAATTTTATATGCCTCTGCACAAGTTTCCGTTGAATCGGTTTAAAATACATCTCAGGCATGATTGACGGCGGCGTTCAACAGACGCTGTGGCAATTGGCTTTGCCATTGGCGGCGATTGAAACGATACACAAATTCATCAATATATTCTTGCAGATACAAGCGGCTGACCCCGTGAAAGGTGCCCAGCAGAAAGCGTTTGAGATTGGCGATCACGAGGTACACTTTCGGCAGCCACTGTGGCACTTGCTCCGGTGGCGTCACCTTTGCTTGTTGTTCACAATGTTGGCTCAAAATGTTCAAGGAAGGATAGGCATCGCTGCGCACCGTGGTACTGGGATGCAGCGACTCGGTGATTTGTCGGACTTGCTGATGGTCGACGCGTTGGAGCACTTTGGCCGCCATGTAACCGCTGCCTGCACCGCGTCGTTCGACCGCCAGCAGCACCGGGGTTTTCCCGGCGGCGCCGCCAATGTCATTCACTTAAGAGCCCCCACCGGCCGTTGGCCGCCGCCATCACCGAAGGAACACGCTAAAGTATTGTTCCAAGTGAATCAATTTCATTCGAGGGGATAAATTTTTGATACATTTGGATGAACGTGCCGGGGCAGAGGCCGTCTCGTTCAATGGTGACTTTAAGTTCCCGTCTGAGAGTTTGGTCGGTTCCACCAGCTACGTTCATCACTGATGGCACATTTTTGATGTGATCTCGATCAAGAGACTGCAGCTTGCAAATTGGCAGATGTGGATCGCCCGGCACATTCATTTTATGATCAAAGGAGTATAGCATGAAAATAAATGGCAGGGTTGAGCGTCGAGCCGATGATGTTTCCAGTATTCGCGTCAAGGCCTGCGTCTTGGACGTGATCTATCCCAATTGCGCCGGCATCGACATCAGCAAGAGCGAACATTGGGTGGTGCTGCCGGCGGATGTTGAATTCCAGATTAATTTGAAACGGATAATTCAAATTAAATCGGAACGAAATAATTCAATGAATCACATTGTTCCGACAATTTTTTCGGATTCAAAACCGGGGCAGCGTGGCTGGCAGCGATGTGCGTCAGCGGCTTGAACTCGGGATTTTGACAGTGTTTTGAGAGGCAGAAGAGAGATTCCAGCTGGAGCGGCCGCTCCAGCTGGGGTGGGATGGCGGCAGCAGGTTCAGGCCTGCCACTCTTCGATGGCTTGAGTCATGTGCTGCAAGGTGACGCATCGAGCCTGGTCTTGTGCTGCGGCTGACAGCGCATAATGTGCCAGACGGTTGATCTTGCGGGGCATGCCGCGGGCTTGGGCGTGCATCATTTCGATGGCGTCAGCTTCGAACAGTTGGACCTTGTCGGCGGCGCCGGCGAGGCCGAGCCGATGCTGCAGGTAGCGTTCGGTTTCGTCGCGGTTCAGTGTGCCGAAGTGATGTCGGATGATCAGGCGCTGGCTGAGGGATTGGTGCACGCCCATGTTCAGACGTCTTCTCAGTTCGGTCAGTCCGATCAGCAGCAGGCACATGCGCGGTTCTGAGTCCATGGCGAAGTTGGTCAGAAGACGCAGGTCTTCGAGCACTTCGTTGCGCAGATGATGGGCTTCATCAATGATCAGCACCGGCAGTTGTCGCTGCTGCTGCACCAGGCGTGTGATTTCGTTGCGAAGCGCATGCCTATACCATGTAGTGATAGCCAAATTGTCATAATAATTGTTAACAATTATTATGACAATTCAGGTTGCTGGCTGGCGGTCGGGAGCACCTAGCGCATGCTGTATCTTTGAATACCGCCAGTGGACTTGTGCCCCGACCGCCGACTGCCATGGAGATTTCCTGTAGTAAGTTTGTGCCGTTGAGCACCCGTATAGGTACCGAAACAACATGGCGACCGCCAGCGCTTGACCATTGTAATAAGTTTGAGGAGGATGAAGATGGTGGAATCACAGACGATTTGGATGATGGGAATTGACTGGGGACGGCAGCATCACCAGGCATGCGTGATGGATGCCGATGGCAAAGTGCTCGGCAACCAAAGTTTCGTTCACAGCGGTGACGGTCTGACGCAGTTGGTGCAGTGGTGTCTGCAGCTGACGGCAAGCGCACCGTGTGCGGTGCGCGTCGGCATTGAGACCCCGCATGGCGCAGTGGTGACAACTTTACTCAAGGATATCTCTAAATACCAACCAATCCCATCTATGTGAATCCTCTTCGGAGGTTTGCATCACGCATCCATTTCATCCGTTGCGTGGACAGTGTTTTCCATTTTATGAGTTGATCAAGCCTGGCAATGTGCCGCTGGTTCGCTACTGGTCGAGTGCTCAAACCATTGATAATGTGCCACTTTCGTGGACTAATTTTCGGGAGGCAGACGATTTTGAACGTGTTTCCGACGGACGCAGCCTGTTTCGTCCGGATGATTTGCTGGCACTTGTGGAGTTGGTGGATACACTGTTGGAAGGATCGGAAGAAGTAGTCAAATAATAGGGCGCATAATAATCAGGGAATAATACCGATAAAAGGTCCGTAAAAAAGAGTTGAATTATAATAACAGTTTGTTTTATAATATTTAGTATGAAGATAGTCCCAATCTCTTATTTGACAGCTGATGTATATATAACGTATAATTAAATGAATACAAATTACTCCCTGTTGATGACCATGAAACCACATCAAGAAAACAAGTTGCAACAACTGAAAAACTCCAGAACACTCAATCCAGCGGCCGACAAAATACAGGATCCACTCTTCTCGCAGCACTCCGAGTTCTTCGATCCCCAAGACCGACTGCAGGTGCGTTACGAAATGGTGCGGCTGGTGCTGTTCGAACACCAGACCTTGGCCAAAGCCGCGGCGCGCTTCGGTGTCTCGCGGCCCACCTGCTTTCGCATGACGAAGGCGTTTCGACGCGGCGGACTGCAGGCTCTCATCCCAGCTCCGCGCGGCCCGCAGAGAGCCTACAAGGTCACCCCCGAGATCGTGCGCTTCGCACTTGACTATCGAGCCGAGCATGGTCGCATCGGCGCGCGCAAACTGGTGCCGATCATCGAACGGAAGTTCGGCGTCCAACTGCATCCGCGCGGACTCGAAAAGGCGCTGGTTCGATGGCAAAAAAAACTCTCAGGAAAACCCCATGAGGCCGCTGCCGCAAAACGCCGCTCACAGCTATGAACGCTGGCGTCAGCAATTTCTCGACGGCCATAACAGCAGCGCCATTTACATTCTGCGCCGGCAGGGCCTGTACCGCGCGCTGGTCGCAGTGACCCCGGTGACCGCCGATAAAACGACCCTGAAGCCGTCACCGCAATGGGTGCAGGTGGAACAAGTGACTCCATCCGATGCGCTCTTAGTGGAGGCGGCCAGGCAGATTCAACGCCTGCTTCAGTCTGAGTTGACCGCGCCTTGCGCAACCTAGGCAGCGATGTGGCCTGAACCGATATGGAATCATTAAAGATGTCTGAACACAGCCAACACCACAAGATCAAAGCGCATCATTTACAACGCGAAGCCTGTCTGTACATACGCCAGTCGACGCTTCGGCAGGTGGCTGAAAATACCGAAAGCACCCGCCGACAATATGCACTGAGCGATAACGCAATGGCGCTTGGCTGGCCCAAAATCGCATCCGGGTGATTGACGACGATCTGGGCAAATCAGCGCAGTCCACGCATGATCGCAGCGGTTTCCGCCAGCTGATGGCGCGCATCGCGGCGGCTGAAGTCGGACTGGTGCTGGTTCTTGAGGTCTCGCGTCTGGCGCGCGACAATGCCGACTGGCATCTGCTGCTGCGGATTGCGGGGTTCACCGACACCTTGATTCTCGACGAAGGCGGCATCTATGACCCCAACGACAGCAATGACCGACTGCTGTTGGGTTTCAAGAACGCCATCAGCGAATTTGAACTGCACGGCATGGCGGCGCGGATGCACGGCGGAAAAGTCAGCGCAGCCAGCCGCGGAGACTTGAAACTGCCTTTGCCGATCGGTTTGGTCTACGACGACGACAGGCAGGTGGCGTTGGAGCCGGATCGTTCGATTGTGGATGCGATCATGTTGGTATTCAAGGCATTTCGTCGCCATAAATCGATTCTAGGAGTGGCCCGATGGATGCGTCGGGAAAACATTGAGCTGCCCTCGCGTCCGGCCCGCGGTGCGCGGCAGGGCCAAGTGTGCTGGAGTTTGCCCAACCCTTCACGGCTGAGCTACATTTTGAAAAATCCGCGCTACGCCGGCGCCTATTCCTACGGCCGCACCAAAAGCCAGCGTGGCGGCGATGGCATAAAGCGCACTTCCAGGTTGCCGATGGAACAGTGGCACACGCTGATTCCAGAGCATCACGTCGGCTTTATTGACTGGGATGAATTTTGCACCAATCAAGACATTATTGCCAAAAATGCAATGACGTTCGCACCCTCGCCAGCGCACAGCGCCAGTCCCAGAGATGGGGCGGCGCTGCTGCAGTCGCGGGTGATCTGTGGACAGTGTGGAAGTCGCATGAAAACCAACGCCGGCCGCGTCTCCGCAACTGCCAAAAATTCTCGTTATTATTATTACCGGTGCCACAATCATCTGGCCGAGAGCGGTCGCAGACTGTGCCAGAGCATCAGTGCCGAGCGAGTTGATGAGGCCGTCGAGTGCTTTGTGATTGACGCTGTCAACCGGCAGAACATTCACCTCGCATTCGTCGTTCTAAAACAGCTTCGGACTGAATTTGAACAGGCCGACGCACAGCGGGCCAATCGTATTGCGCAATTTCAATATGAAGCCGACCTGGCGCAGCGTCGCTTCTATGAAGTGGATCCGTCCAACCGTCTGGTGGCGGCCACACTCGAATCTGAATGGAATGACCGGCTGCAGAGACTCCAGCTGGCTCAGCACCAACGCAATGAATACCGGCGGGAGTACGACTCGCAGCTGAGCGACCGGCAGCGGCTGCGGATCGAACGGCTGACAGAGAATTTTGAACGGGTGTGGAATGCCGACAATACTCAAAATCAGGATCGAAAACGCCTCCTTGCGCTGTTGATTGAAGATGCGACTCTGACCCGGCTGGGGCCTGAAGTCAAAGTGCAACTGCGCCTGTGCGGTGGCAAAGCGGTCACGCTGGCGCCGGTTGAGCTGCCTATACCGCTTGCACAACAGCGCAGGACACCGACGAAAATCTTGGCGGACCTGGACCGGATGCTCGATCAAAAATCCGATCAGGAGGCGGCCGAAGAACTGAACCGAAACGGATGCAGAAACTCTGAAGGCAAGCCTTATAGCGAACGAAATGTGAAAGATTTACGCCGTTACCACGGGTTGAAATGCTATCGCGAGCGGGAATTTCAGCGACTGCGCAAGCAAGGATATCAATCCGCTTCGGAAGTTGCACAGCAGTTGGGCGTAAACACCCATACCATCTACAAGTGGGGCAGACAAAAGCGCAGGGTGACAAAAAAATCTTCTTCGTCGGAAGGCGGCATTATTGTATGTTTAAGTTGAATCGCAGCAGTGATCAGACGGAAAATCCTGACGATCTACATCTGTAGGAACAAGGTGCATTATGAAACAACCATCGAGATATTGACGGGAAGCTGGGTGCGCGATGAATTGAGCTTGACTTACTGCGATTTTTTGGCAAGCTATGGTTCATGACCATCGTTTTAAATTCATTCGCAGGCAGCGGCAGTTCGGAGTTCCGCACCGAATGTGAGCCGCGGCGATTGATTTGGAATCGATCTGATTGATAGCGATGTCGGTGAGGCATTTTCGACGGTGACCATGACTCGTTCCAAGCGTGAGCGAAAATGGCGCAAAGCAGCGGATTTGCCGTGGCGAGTGGTGTCTTGTATGGTACAGCTGAATCTTGAAACCGCTGTGCGCAAGCCAGAGCGGTGGCAGCAGCGGGTGAAGCTGCTGTTCGTGCGCGGCTTGGATGACGAGGACCGAAGCTGCAGCAAGAAGAACTGGGCTTTGTTTCTGACCACTGATCCTCAGTTGAGCGCCGAACAAATGCTGCGAGCATATTCGCTCCGTTGGAGCGTGGAGGTATATTCCAAGGAGGCAAAGCAACACTTGGGGCTATTGTCCGAACAGACTCGAAGTTTCGCCTCTTACATCGCTTCCATACATTTTTGTGCGATCCGTCAGCCGCTACTCACCTATGCAGCTTTAAACGGCCATGGACAAAATGTCCCTGAAGTGCGCGAACAAACCAAAGAACAGCTGGACATGCTGTGTTTCGCCCGCCGCCTGTGGAACTATTTCCGTTCCTTGGTGTGCCGTTCCATTCGCGCCAGCAAAACCCTGACTGACCACAGTCTTGACTTCGTGATGCGAACCATTGCTGAAGACCTCACTTCAATTGGATGTCCTCAGCCTCGAAATTGATGATGATCCAGCTGTTCCATCAGGCTGAATTAGATGATTTTCAATCCAGAAACGTGAGTTAGCTATTATCGTGTACAAGACAGTAGCGGCATTGTGTTTGTCGTTGTACTCCCTATCAATAACAAACATTTTATAAGTGGTGCATCCATACGGAAAACAACGAGCAGCAGGTATACAAGAACTGGAATGATGAAAAGGGCAAAGAAACTGAAGTAGCACTAATCCGGATATATTCGATCAAGATCACTGATTTTCAGTTGTTCCATATGTTTGATCTTGGAATTTCCCACAGAATCTGGTCCAATACCGTAAATGAACGAAATGAAGCTTGAATGACTGATCATATCTGACTCCCCCCTCATCAGACGAGTAAATTGAATTCAGCAACACAGAAAATTGCAAACAAAGCCCATGAAATTAAAATCATTACAAGTCAAGAATTTTAAGCGTTTCACAGACCTGAAAATTAGAAGCATTCCTGAAACATCGCGGCTGATCCTCCTTACCGGCCCGAATGGATGTGGAAAATCGTCCCTTTTTGATGCACTATTGAGTTGGAATAACTTACGAGCGAGAGGACGCGTTTTTGACGACGAGTACCATATAAAAGATATTATCTCCTTTTTCAATAAATTCAAATTACCAAAATCAAATTTCCATAGAATTTTACGGAAACAAGTATCAGTTTCAAAAAAATAAAAAGAAAGCAGTTTATTTGAGAACAGCTCACAGAAACGACCCTCAATTTCAGACTACCAATCTTAAGAGGATGGGTAACCTTCTTGATGATCAGCGAATTTCACGAACAATCGATAACGATGTGGCTGTCGCTAATAACTATCAAAGGATGGTCGGCACTGCGTTTCAAGACGTTTTTGAAAATTTGGATGAATCAATGACACTTCTTGAGTATAGAGAACAAACAATTAGAGAAATCAGGGACTCTGTTTTGAGACTGTTTCCCAATTTAAAATTCAATAGCCTCGCCAATCCTCTGAGAGATGGTACCTTTCGTTTTACAAAAGGTACCAGTCAGGGATTTTCTTTCATGAATCTTTCGGGAGGTGAAAAGGCGGCTTTCGACCTAATCCTTGACCTCATAGTTGCGCGTCGCGAATTTGACGACACGGTATTTTGCATTGACGAGCCCGAAGCTCACTTGAATTCGCGTCTACAAGGCGAACTTCTGTCCGTGTTATACGATCTTGTCCCTGAGAACTGCCAGTTGATGTTGGCGACCCATTCCATAGGGATTATGCGACGAGCACGAGACATAGAGAAGGCCAATCCAGGCAGTGTCGTATTTCTAGACTTCGGGGAGAAAGATTATGATGAACCGCACGTTATCGAACCGACGAAACCGAGTCGGTCGTTTTGGAAAAGTGCTCACGAAGTCGCACTTAACGAATTAGCTGCGTTAGTGGCACCGGAACGAGTAGTTATCTGTGAGGGTTACCCGCTAACGAATCGATTAGGACCAAACCACTCCCTTGACGCTAGATGCTATGACATCATCTTCGAAACAGAATTTCCGGAAACACGGTTTATTTCGATGGGTAACGACAGGGAGGTTTCCGGTGACAAATTTGGATTGGCTCAGGCACTACTGAGCCTCGTTGAAGGACTGAATGTCGTAAAGCTCATCGACCGAGACGACCGCTCCGACCAAGAAGTTGATGATGCGCGGAATAATGGCGTCCGAGTGTTGTCGAGAAGGAATTTGGAATCTTATTTGTTCAATGATGAGGTTCTCGAAGCACTCACAATTTCAGTCGGTATGGAAGACAAATTTGAAGAACTTCGAAATAAAAATCAGAGCATTCTCAATTCTCGGTCTGACGTCCCACCGGACAACCTAAAACCAGCAAGCGGGGAAATTTATATTGCATGCAAGAGAATCTTGAAACTTACGCAAGTCGGTAACAACACTAGTGCCTTTATGCGCGACACGTTGGCACCGCTCATCAGGCCAGGCATGAACATTTACGAGGAATTGAAACGTGACATCTTGGAAACCAACGAATCAAGCACATAATCGTGAAATTCGCCTTTTAGAAAAGTACACCGGAGCCAATAAAATATATAACTTGGTGCGCCGTGGAAAGGTGCCTTCTTTCAGTGGGTGCGAATCCCACCCAACAGCTGTTGTTCCGGTTGGTAGCAGTCAGGGCGGACTTCGTATCCTTTGTCAAGTCAAAATAGCTTCTCCATTGAGTTTGTCGGCGACATCAAATTGTTTCAGGCAACGGTGGCAGTTGCAGGCAGTTGAGGCTCATACAAAGTGTTGTTCTGCAGCATCGTGCAAAGCACTTTGAGCAAGCGGTCGCCGACGCAGCGTAAAGCATGTCCGTGAGTTTTGCCGCGGGCTTTCAGGCAGTCGTATTTCCGTTTGCATTTCGCATCGTGCTGACAGGCGACGCGAGCCCAGTGATACAGTGCATTTTGCATCAGGTTGTTGACGGCTCGTCGCTGGCAGACAACCGTCTTTTTGCCCGAACGTTGAGTCACCGGGGCGACGCCACTGAGCGTTCTGAGAGCTTGATAATCTCGCGGTTCAATGGCTTCTGGCGCTTCGGACAGCAGCACCGACACGACATTTCTGCCGATCCCTGGGATCGAACGTAAAATTTCCACGTCGCTGATCGAGTCTGAGTTGGTTTCGAGTGGCGCTTGGCACCAGTGTTCAATCAGCGCATCCATTTGACGCTCGAGGTCCTTGATTGGTGACAGCGCCAACTGCAATTGTGGCACTAAGACTGCGATCTCAATGGCTTCTGGAGGGTGCATCGGATCAACGCCTGGAAACGGCTGCTGGCGCAGGATTGGCAGCAAAGTGTCGGCATCGAAACGACGGATGCGATGTTCTTTGAGCAGTTTCTGCAACTCACTGCGAGTCATCTTGTGGGCTTGATGTGGAGTCGGTGCCGGCTGCAGCAAACTTAAAAACCAGCTCTGAGCCACGTCTTCGACAGTCTCCAACAGAGCTGGAAAACAGGCCACTAACCATTCATTTAACTGATTGGATAATTTGACTTTTTGTCGAATCAATCTGCCTCTGCAAGGCACTAGGCTGCTCTTTGGTGAGTACGGGCGCCTCCCGAAAGGCGTGCTGATCGGTGCGAAGCGCACTGGCGATGACCTGCGCATCGCGTCGGTCGTCCTTGGCGCCGGCGACCGAGAAGCGGTCGCGAAAGCGACTCGACTGCTTGGGATTGATGGACCCTAGCGTCAGGCCAAAAGACTGCAGCGCCAAGACCAACGGACCGGTTGGAACTTCCAAGCCGATCTTCAGCTGCTCGACCTGGTGATCGACCCGCTGCAACCGCCACAGCGCCATCTGACGGATCGGCTCGGCCAGATGCTGGCAGGTACGTTGTGCGACTACTTGACCGTCGTGGTCAAGGACACAGAACTGATGGAACTTTCGTCCCCAGTCAATGCCGACAAAATAAGTGGAAATTTCTGACATCATGTGACTCCATTGTGATTTGATTTATGCTCGACCTAGATGAGGCATCCTCGCCGTCACTCCGGACCTGTACAGGTGTTCAAAGCCACAGACTTCGCATGAGTGTTTTCGGCGAGTTCCCCATCCAGGCACGAATCCGCCCTAGGTGTTCAAAGCCACAGTTCATGGAAAGGTTGCTCTGGATGGGGCACCCAATCTGAGGGAACATCGCGGCAGTGAATCTGGAGCTCATCGGCTCGGTAATTTAAAAAATTCATAGCGGTGCTCGTTCCTGATGATCGGTTCAATTTCTCGATTTTGATCCACCGCAATCAATTAATTGATTGCGGTGGATCAACTCCCTCATTCCTATGAATCAGGGAGTATTAAATGGTACAGGTTTATGGAGGTAACGACATGGACTGAAGCACTCTGGTGTAAAAAGGTCGTGATTGAGCGACTTAGCAAGCATGTGGGCCGGAACGTGAGTGAACGCCGAGCAGGCCCCGAAACCGGTAATTGCGAGAGTCGACCCTCCGAGAATAAGGGGAAGACTGGAAGTAGGGACAGGAAGTGAGCGACAAGAGCACTGCCCACTCTCGCCGGGGTATTGGCGCTGGCACGCATGGGAGAGGGAAGAAGCAGCAACACGGGAAGCCTTGGCGATGGTGTCGCACGGCTTTCATGCGCCAAACATCAATGGACCGGCCCAATTACCGCAAAATGAGAAGCTCCGTGGACTGTTCTCGCCGAACGGCGTACTGAATATTCGGAAAATCGGTTGAATTCTCAATCCTGATGGATGAAAAATTTTCTAATTGCGGATTTGGGGTCTACGCCTGTCGTTTATCATTGAATACAATATTGTACAATGAGAATCTTGTTGAAAAACAAATCAATATTTCCCAGTCAATTCCTTTTTGGAGAGACCAATGTCTAGGAACAGAGATAGTTTTCGAAGTCAGCGAAGACGCGCTGGACGGAGACTATTCGGTGAGTGCACTCGCATTCAGTATTCACACACAAGGGAAAGTAATTGACGAACTCCTCCACAATGTCAGGGAGGCGGTGGACTTGTAGTTTCGACGAGACTATGGAGCGACCGAATCTGATCCGTCTGCACTTCGTTCAGGACAAGTCACTATGATCGGGAATTTCCCGCGCGACATGGAGATAACAACGCCTCCAATTGCCGACTCGAACAGTCTCGCTCTATGGTTAAAGGAGAAACCGCAGAATTGGGCCAGCCTGATAGCAACGCGAATTGCATTGCGGGTAGCCCCTATACTACGAGACACATTGTGCGCGGACGAAGAGTCACGGCGCGCACACATCGTCCTACCGAGCCTTATAGCCCTAGCCGCCGTAAGTACCTCTAGTGCTCAATTTGACCGGTCTCAGGACGTACGACGAGCAGCTCGTACTGCTGCTCGCAGCGCGACAGAAGCGATGGCAGAATTCTATAGCGAAACCCAGATGAACGTAATTCATAGCGTTGAGGTGGTTCCTGAGGAGCACCTTTACATACATGAGCTGGAGGCAGACAGGGACTCCGTCAGCGTTGCGGCCCACGCTGTTGATGCAATCGTATATGCGGTACAGACAACAAGTGAACTGTTTGACGTCGTTGCTGGGGTAGCCAGCTTCGATGCCGTTTTAGACTCAGTAACCTCAACAGCAAATGAAGCTCACTGTGCAGTGGACGGTGCAAATGGTTACAAAGAGTTCCACTCTGCTGTTGAATGTGACGGTGAAGAGGAGTTCGAGCTGCCTCACATCTCTAAATTCTGGAGGGCGATCCAACGAGATGCGGCTTATCTTGAGACAGGCGCACAATACGCGAACAAGGCGGTAACTAGTGAGAATCTATCCGAGTATCCGTTATGGCCTGACGGCATTCCCATTTGGGCGAGCCGTAGATGGGCAGAATTCAAGGACGCTATGCCTCCCGAAGAGCGATGGGGCAAATGGATAAACTGGTATGAAGCCTGCCTGCTCGGCAAATCCAGCAATTGCGGACTACATATTGCGGACATAACCGTTGCTGGTAAAGAATGGACGAAGGGGCCGGCTATAACCAATGCGGCTATCGAGAATTTGATTGAATTTGATGAACACTCCAACAACGGAACAACCGACGCGCCGAAGAATCCAGACTATCAGGTTGCACTTTCTTTTGCCGGGGAGCAGCGGGACTATGTGGAAGAGGTCGCCCGACATCTCGAAGCAAGATCTATTGCGGTGTTTTACGATGATTTCGAATCAGCGCAGCTATGGGGCAAAGACGCCGCGGAAGAGTTTCACAAAGTGTATTCAACGCACGCAAAATATGTCGTAATGTTCATATCGAGCGATTATGACACCAAAGTCTGGACTCGATACGAACGCCGGGCCGCACTGAGCCGAATGGTAAAAGAGGAACGAGAGTATATTCTTCCCGTTCGTTTTGACAGCACACCGTTGCCAGGTTTGCTCGACACTATTTTGTACTTGGAAGCCAACAAGTATTCTCCCGCGGAACTGGCTGCGGAAATCGCCAATAAAATCGGAATACCGACCTTTGATGGAAAGGCATCTGACGTGCCCCCTCCAAGAATGACTTCTCCTTTAGGAGAGGCAAAGTTCGATTACAGCAGCTACAACGGGCGCTATATCATCGGTTCTGGGGTCGCCGAATTTGAAACGAAGTGGTCGAAAGCGAGCAACACCTCGATTCATATATACAATGATCCCACTTCCATTCACGGAGTAGCAATAGATCGCGACGCATATGCGATTCACGAGATAACGAAAGCATCTTCTCTCGACTACACTTCCCGCGTGCAAACTCCAACTACCGGTCAAGTCGTGGTGCTACGCAACCAGAATGGGCTTTACGCCGCCGTTCAGATTCTCAAGATCAAGGACAACACTAGAGGCGACAATAGTGATGAACTGCATATCCGTTATGCGATTCAAGGGAACGGTACGGACAGCTTCGAATTTTTTCGGGAATCTTTGGAGTGATAGAGTCGTAGGTATTCCCGTCTACCCGGTGGTGTACTGCTTCCCATACCCGAATGGCAGGAGGCACCAGTAAAACTCCACGCAGTTATGTAGAACCACAAGCCGATGAAGGCGGGTGTCGCTGGAGTTGCGTGGACTGCCGATAGCCTCTTCTCAGAGTGTCCAGTGTCCATAGTAAGTCGTTTAACGATTTTATGGACGTTCTAAAATGTGGACTTTAGACTGTCTATTAAATTAATATGCAAATTTGCTTTGCTTTTCTAAATTGCTTTCCAACAAATCCAGTGCCATTGACGAACATTCCGAATAAAGAATATCAAGTATCTTCTCAATCTTGGTTGTGTTATAGGAACCTCCTTTGATGATCTCAGGGGTTCTCCGCAGGAAATCCTTGACATAGAATTCCTTATGCTCCAGAGCTCCTTGATAGATTTTGAGCGACTTTTTGTAGTTAGTCCACCGCACCTTTGCCGATGGATGCTTTCCCACCTTAAGGTCTAGGTAGCATTCAATTGCAGCCGCCTTTCCATTTATATTGGAATTTCGCGTGCCTTGTGGGCCTTGAGCAGGAAAAGAACGGAATTCTTTCAAATCTGGAAGCAACACAGCACGCATATTTGTCGGTAGGGAGAGATTGGCTACACGTCTATAAGCCTCCAATCCCTCAGCATCGTTGTCGAACAAAAATATGATCTGATTTTGCACATCAATTTTTACAAGGCCCTCAGCGAACCTAACCAGATTTCCTGTCCCCGAAAAAGGATGACTCTTACTCACGTCAATGAAGCGGAAGAAGTCTGCAATGTCAGGGCGTAAAATATTCAGCGCACGCTGCAGAATATGGACATCCGAACTGCCTTCAGTTACGATGAGAAATGTCTCTGTTCGTTTTGCGCAAGATATAAACTCATCCTCGGTCGCCCAGCCGCCGGATTCGACTAAAGGTCCGTACTGCCAAACGACAGTTGACTGATCATTGGTACCCTCATCTGCAAGGAGTCGCATGACGGAATAGGGATGCAGGATGTTCACCAACTCCCCAAAGTAACTTCGTTCCGAAAACCCTTGTCCACCGTGATTGTTGCAGTTTGGGATTCGGCTTGTCACCTTTTCGTCATTGAAACGGCCTTGGATCTTTTTTCTTCCTTCCGAATCGAAACGGTTCACGTATGTGTTGTCAAGGCTGGCAATAGGATACTGGGTGGCAAATCGTTGGAATTCAGAAAAACTCATCGGCTCTGGGCGTTTTCCAAAATATTTTTCGAAGATCAACGACCTCTCCCCCTTCCACTCCGCCACACATTTTTCATACTCCCGTCTAACTCTATAAAGATTGAATCCCAGCAATTCCAGCCGCGGAACTATATCTTGGAGAGACCGCACAAAAGCCATCTCCATTAACGCGGGGTCTTCTCCCTCGCGTTCGAAGTATTCGTAGTTAATCTGGTCACTCTCGACTCTTTTTCGATCCATTTCCTGGAACAGAGATCCATGATCGAATCCAAGGCAATTTTTGGCGTAGGTAATTGATAGATCATCAATGTCTAAAGTAATTTCCGTGCCCATTTGGTATTTCTCTCTACAATTTTTTGTTACCAATTACCAAGAGGCAGGAGCCAACCGATTGATAGTTTCAATCTAATGCTGGCTCCGTGGCTGTTAACATGGTTTTAAAAAGAATTGGAAAAATTCGACCTTATGGTTTTGATTTGGCTGCCCGTAAAGTCAAATCAATAACAATAATATGAATATCTGAGACTTTAGGATAGCGATCAGAAATCTTACGCCAATATTCCTTGAGAGAATATTGAAGGTTGGATAAATCAACCAATTTGCCGTCAATTCTCCATTTTTTTGTTGATTTATTTCCTTGCCAAATTAGAAGCATCATGCCGTAGCGTTCAGTTCCATCACGCAAATAATCGCCGACAAGTTGGTTACGCAGTCTCTCTTGCAACTTCGGCCCACTCCAGTCCTTGTCCAGTAATTTAAGTTCAATCGTTATTGGATGTACAGATTCCGGGTTTTTCATTCGGATGTCCATGCGTTGCCGGTTCGCGACCTCATCTTCCTGAGAAATCGTAAAGCGATTTTCCGCATCCTGTACAAGCCGGTCCGCTACAAGAATACGCATTTCTGGCTCGGTTGGAACTCTTTGCCAGGTAGCATAGGGGCTTGTGTCAGCATGCTCTAACCAATTCTTCATATCGGTAAGACGGTCAACTGCCAGGTCGAACAATTGTGTCTGGGTTGTTGGTGTTCTGGTGAGGCGTGAATCGAACTCAGCAACTTGTGCCGCGGTCCATGGTTCAAGGTCACCGTCTTCCTCCGCTCGTTTGTAGGCAAGTTCTTTCATTCTGGAGTGATAATTTGGATTGGGATGCTCTTCAGTGAGCTCCTTAAGTGCTACATACGTTTCCTTGCCTGGAATTTCGGAAAGCAAGTTGAATATTCTACAGCGCGCATCTTGGGCGTCGTCGCGTAAATTGGACGAGTAAACACCCTTGTTGGCACGGTCAGTATCATCTTCTACACGAATATACTCGTGCATAAGTACATATAGGGTTTTGAGATGTTTGGGTGTTTCAAACAGGTTAGTATTTGAGCTGGTGGCGGAGTGAAATCGCATCCCCATCAATTCGGTGATGAAAATCTGTGCAGTATACGAACTCCAGTTGACATCCAATCCTGAAAGCCACCTTGATAAGGCTGGTATCCCTGTATCCGGTTGCGCGTCGACCCATTCAGCGTGCCAATGTGATAGAAGTTTGTCGCACTGGATGGTGGGTATCTTCTCTTTTGCCAGTGTAGCAAGCTCGTCCGAACATATACCTCCGCCCCTTAGAATATGTAGGCAGTAGCGTAGGGTAGCGGCATTCGGTGGGTCATTTTCCCGGAGCCAAGTCAGAAGTGGCTCAATGAGGGATCGGTGTAGCCAGGGTGAATAATTCGTCAGGTCATGTAGGAGTCCAGAGGATTTTTGATCGGACTTTGTATTGTCAAGTTCCCAAAACATTTCAGTCTGTATAGCCTCCATCACGGCTTGAGGTCGAGTTTTGTGCATAGGTTCGAGCCAACTAGGAAATCCGTTCACTTCCCAAGTGATGTAGCGCAAGGCACGACTTACTTCGGATTCAGCCAGATAGATTGGAAAATCACTGTTTTCTTGCGCCTCGATTTCGAGTCCCGACATGGCAAAGGACAACGAATAGGGAATCGACGAGGTGTCAGCGCCTTCTGATGGAAGCCCTGGATCGTAAATCCGCCAATGACTCATGGCGGCATCGCGATAAGCGTGGGCGACGTCATCTCCGAATTCATCAATCAACAATTTCCAATTCACCCCCTGCGCGCGACTGGTCCCTAGATCAATTCCCTTTATTTCACTCATCAACCAATATTGGTCCTAACTGAAGTCGCCTTGTTTCAGTCCCGGCGGATTACGGACGATATCGGGTTCTGCCTTGAGACTACTAATCCAGCCTAGTCTGTTCTGTATATGCTCTTGTTGCTGCCGTTTTAATTCATCTTTCCTTTGCGTTTCTTGTTGTTGCCACTTACGTCCTTGTTCGGACATGGTTGGATTAAGCAATTTATCCAGTCGTACTTCAAGGGCAGCGATGTCTTTCACAGCAGCGCGAATTTGGTAAAGCCATTCTGCCGGGCATTCTGCCTGCGCGAATATATGAAACGCAAGTGAGAGTGCAATTAGCTGATCATCTTCCGAATCACACGTTTTCACCCAATCAAGAACTTGGGGGAATCGGTTCGGTCCAAAAGACCAGTAGTGATCGGGCCAAATTACCTGAATATAGTCGTTCAGTCGCCCTTCGCTACTTTCGAGCCACGCCCGTTCTACCTTTACCCTCCGCCAGAATAAGGTATCGTTCAGTTCTGGCCATGCTGGAACTAGGTTCTCTAGTTTATCCTTGTAATCATCGAAATGCTGATTAACGAAATCACGTATGGCCGGAGAATTGAGCAAGATTTCAAGAGTACTGTCTTGCATGACTGCATCAGCGTGCTCTGAGACCAACCGTTCGATAGCGTGGATCGCTGGGTTCAAAAGCCATGAGTATTCTTGTGAGATTCGACAAGAGAGACGATTGATATGGGGAGGTCGTTGAAGGATTATTTGCAAACCGTCAATAAGATCGACCAGTGATTGAAGAGCTTCTGAATTCAAAATAGGCAGGCGTTCAATATATCCATGCAAAGCCTGTCGCAACCCAGTCACCTCGATACGATTCAAGGGAGGCAGCTTTTCGATGGCTGCCAGCAAACGGACAACACCCTCTTGATCGGTGGAGGCGCCTTGCAGGAGTTCGGCAAGCAGCTTACGGGGAATTTCAGCCTGCTTGGTTAATAGATTGTTCCATAATAAAATCCGCTGTTCGTCGGTGCCGTAACTCATGACCGCACGAACGGCAACCATGCGCGCATATATATCGCGTTTGGGATCAATGGTTATGGGAAAAAGCGGTGGCACGCAATTCTGCAACTTTCCTTGCCAGACCAGCCTCCCCAGAAAAAAGACGGCTTTATCGTTTGCACTATGTTTCTTGATCAAAGAGAGTGTTTCATCGGCCAGATCGGGTTGCGCTATCATTGCAAGCGCACTGTTGTCTTGTGCAGAACTGCTCTTCTGCATTTCAACAATATCGGCAACGATACCATTGAGGATGATTTTTCGTTCCGATAATGGAAGGCGTGCCGGGTCGCCCCCCTCTACGGCGATTTCGGGATGTATAGCTAGTGTACGACTGCGAATATTCTCGTCCTTCAGGATCAGCCAGGGCAGTATAGGACGCAAGCGACGGGAAACGATGGTCTGTCCGTACTGTTCGCGGAAAATGAGCCCTTCAATCCTATGCCGTGCAGTACCCTTTTGCAAAAGCTCGATAAACCACTCGGCGGCCAGAAATTCACGGATCTCTCGGTGACGAAACCTTACCGACCCGTAGATCACGTCGTTGAATATAGCTCTTTCGAGTAGGGTTTGGATGTCGCGTGATTCCCAATCGGATAGGACTGCATTTGCTTTGATTCCTATTTGCTCGTGCATTTCGTCCGGAACCTGAATGCCGGGTTTGTTGCAGAGTATGACCGCTGCCGCAAGCTTTTTTGCTCCAGCGAGTGCCTCATTCAGATTCAATGAACGCCGGGCTTCATTGTCCGGATGCGGTTCCTTGAGTCCGAATTCTATATTGTGTCTGATTAACTCACTTCGGCTACCTAGGGCACAGTCGGTTTTCCATTTGTGTAGAATCCCCTTCAAATCGAAAGGACGTTCTGCCAGGAGCATGACGTCTGATCGTTCAAGCTCTTCGATCAGACCATCGATTTTTGGTATGGACCAATGTTTGGCAAATTGCCGGATATCGTTCTCATTTAGTGGGTTCAGCTGAAATATCTTCAGTTCGTTTTCGGATGGCTCGGACGATTCATTAGGTTCCAAGCTCCGATCACTCGCTTCTGCTCGCAATTTCTTAAATGGCAGATAACCCTCGATCAGTTCACGGTCTGACTTTTGGCGCCAGGCGTAGGGACGACTGGAAATGCAGATATGAGCACGACGTTGCGCCGGTTTGATGGTGTGAGCAAATTGGCGAATTGCCTTTTCGAAATCTCTTGGATCAGAGAGCCGGGCTTCATCGACGGAATCGAGAAAAATCCAGGCTTCGTTCAGGGAAGAAAGCCATTGTTCAAATTCTTCTACATTGCCGACTTCGAACGCTTGTTGGAATCGTCCGACGATATCCTCTATGCGTATAAGAAACGCGGGATGCTCCTTACCCCTAATATTTTTCGCACGCTTAGCCATTTCGTGCGTCTTACCTGCCCCAGCTTCTGCCAGTATTACGGTACGATACCGCTTGTCTAGTTCATGCCAACTCTTGTTTTTCTGATGTCCGAGAAACTCAAGGACTTGCTGTTGGTCCGAGTCGTGTTCCGATCGAGGAACCGGAGAGAAAAGACGTTCAAGCGGAACGTGATCGATGGAGTCCATGCTAGTCCGAAATAATTTAATTCTATGGTGTGGGTGTGTGCTCGCAGTCTTGTGCATATTGTAAATTTGTCGAAGTGATGATTTTGACGATTGGCGGGCTTGTCAGGCAGTGTTAGAGAAAAAATACCTGTAGGGATGGGCACGTAAATATTTTCTGATATTAAGTAGCCTATGCAGTATGCACAGGAAATTTTTCCGTTTAGACAATATGGAATTCTCTCACTCTTAGGTGGTATGTATACTTTGTTTGTGTGGCTTGCCCGGGTAATCGCAGAAATGACATCAGTAGGTTGCGGTCTTTCGCTGGAATCTCAACCAGTAAGAAGAGAGCCAACTGTCGAATTCTTTGATCCAAATGATTGCTTTGGAAACTGATCTATGGCCCACATTGAGTTGGCGGGCGACCGAGGCCGTGAAATAATTGCCACATCAGTCTGATTATCATCGACATCAGATATATAATTTATTGTTTTAATTGATTTATAAATATTTCCGAATTAGGAATCTTACAAAATTAAGAATACTTTCACAGCCTCGATCGAACTGCAAGTTAGTCCAAGTTCCTTAAGTTGCAACGTTTTCTCAGCGATTTTCTGATAGCTTGGTTGTTCACTTGGATCGTATATAGTAATCTGAAACGGCAGCTGACAAGAGGTTCGCCTGTATTGCGACCGTGCCCACCATATCTAGAAGATTATTGTTTCAGCGAGTCGATGTTCAGCTAGTGTATACATTAGTCTCAGAGTGCAAATCTACAGAGATTTGTGACAAGTCCCAAGAACTCGGGTTTAACGAAGAATTGATCTGTGTTCCACAACGCTGGGACCGAATCAATTGTGACTTTCTGGCATTAAATTACAACTTTCCTACATTATTTGTATCTTACCATCATGAATATAGTCACAGTTAAACCGAAGTTCCAAGTCACCATTCCAGCTAAGTTACGTAAGAGCATCAATCTTAAGGAGGGTGACATCATGGAAGCGGTTCGCGTCGACGACGGAATTTTATTCAAGGTGAAACAAGTGTTGCCTTCGCAAAAAGCACTTACTGAGATTGTCGAGACAGTCGATGTTCGAGAAGTTAAAATTGACGATAACAAATCGTTGAATTGTTTTCGACCCTTTCCTAATCGTGGTGGTGTCGTCACAAATGAATTGATCGATGAATTACGGAATCAAGTTGGCGACTGAGTGAGAGCATTGCTTGACGTGAACCTGTTGATCGCGTTGCTGGATGAACAACACGAAAAGCATGCTTCGGCAACGCACTGGTTCAACAACAATGTAATCACTGGTTGGGCTAGCTGCCCCATAACGGAAAATGGGTGTTTGAGAATTATGTCTCAATACAGTTATCCAAATCCACTGCCAGTTTCACAAATTGCGGACCGACTTTGCCAAGCCGCTAAATCTAAATATCATCAGTTTTGGTCGGATGAGCCTGTTGACTTCAAAAGAAATATTGTGGCAGTACATCACTGGGCCTAAACAAATTACCGACACATACCTGCTTGCATTAGCCGTCAAACACGAAGGGAGGTTCGTAACGTTTGATAATCGCATCAAATCGTTAGTAGTGGCGGGGGCGGATAATCATCTTTTTAAAATCTGACAATTACTTAATCGTCATAGAAATTCAATTCGAAGTTGAATTCTCGAAAGGGTTCGGGAACCTTCCAACCGGGCCAATCTACACAAGTTGTTGAAGTACTGTAAATGAGAAAATCATCAATCGTTTCATTTCAGTCAATACAGTTGTTGCAACAAGAAAAGAGACTTGTAGGCAAAGCAAGTTAATAGTGAAATCAATATTGATATAGAGCAATGGGACTTGAACACAATCGTGGCGAGATTGTAACAGATGCCCTGATTGACAGAAACCCTGAAATCCTGGGAGGGACCCCTGTGTTTTCCGGAACCAGAGTTCCGGTTCGCGTTCTGCTGGAGCATTTGGAAGCGGGCGACCGGTTAGATGATTTCCTGAATGATTTCCCCTCGGTATCGCGAGAACATGCGGTGGCGGTGCTTGAAAGTGCGGTAGCGGAACCGGTAGGTAACGCACATTAAGGTTTTACTTGACGAATCCAGCCCGAGGCAACTTGCTTCTGAACACCAGTTCAACGCTTTAATTACGGTTGATCAAGGATTTTAGTATCAGCAAAATGCGAACACTCTGCCGATTCCTGTTGTAATCATGATCGCACAGACCAATCGTTTTCAGGACCTGCAGCCGCTAGTTGCGGATGTAGTGTCAATTCTAAACTCCGATCCCAGTATTGGCTTTTATCGTGTACAAGCATGAAGTAGACTCGGGAAATTCAATTACCATCCGACAGGCCTTTCCAAATAACTGTGTTCAGGTACACTGAATTTTCACTACTAGTGAAAGGTTGGCCGAGGTTCGGATACGTTGCGACCGTGCCCACCAGTTCTTCAAATCTTCTATTCACTGAAGAACCAACTACACCAACATTTGTCGTGTTTTTCTACACTTTTGAATTCTGATAATCCGAAGTTTCCAGGACACTCCCACGCTAACCAAGTCAGTGCAAATTATCCAACGATCCCAGTAAATTGCCGTCAGGGGTGGCTATTTTCGTTCCGATGTAGTATATATGCGGACATGAACGAACATGGCCGCAAAAATAACCCACCCATCCAAGCTGGCGAGGTCAAGGTTCGTCTTGCCCGCACCAGCGAATATCCGAAGTGGGACCGACTGATGCGTCAGCATCATCAGCTTGGATTCAAGCGTTTTGCCGGTCGCGGATTGCGATACATCGTTGAGTATAAGGGGCGGTGGGTGTGTCTGAGTGGCTGGCAGACCGGTTCATTGAAGTGCGCTGCGCGCGACCAATGGATTGGCTGGGCGCCTGAGCAACAGTGGCGTCGATTGCATTTGATTGTGAATAACACTCGCTTTGCAATGCTGCACGAGGCGGGTCGATATCCGAATCTGGGTTCGCATGTGCTGAAATTGATCTGTCAGCGAATCAGTGATGACTGGGAAGCGGCCTATGGTCACGGTCTGCTGTTGGCGGAGACATTTGTAAATCCCAAGCAACATGGTGGAATCATGTACCGCGCGGCTGGGTGGCAGACGTTGGGAAAAACCGCCGGCTATTCGCGCAAAGGGGGCAAGTATACCGAGGCGCATGGTGAGGTCAAGCTGTTGTCAGTCAAGCGATTGCGTCGCGATGCCAGGCGCGCGTTGTGTCAGCCAGGCGAGTTGGAGTCGCGCTGGCAGAAAAAGGGCAAGGCGAGCGGTCATTCGCTGCCGACGTTGCGCAGTTTGCATGCTGAGTTTTCCGAGATGCGGGATTTTCGTCGCGCACAGGGGCGCAAGCACACGCTTGCGAGTGCCTATTCAACGCTGATTCTGGCACAATTGAGTGGATTTTACGGTCCGGTGGCGGCGGCACAGTTTGCCGCGGCTCTTTCTCAGGAGGAGTTGGCTGCGATTGGCAGTTGGCGCAATCCGAAAACAGGCTGGTATGAGCCGGCGTCGAAATCGACGTTGCACCGGGTCATTCAGTACACCGATACGGAACAGTTGCAAGGCGTGTTGGATCGCTATTCTGGTTGTCGAAACAAACAGTTGTCGGCACTTGCGGCGGACGGAAAGCGGATTCGCGGCGCCAATCGAAATGGAGACAGCCACTATGAGACGGTAACGCTTGTTGAGCATGGCAGTGGGATTCCGAAAGCCAGCCGCAGTTTCTACAAAGATGGACAAGAGTTGGACGCAACCCGGCAGTTGCTCAGTGAGGTTGATGTCGCTGGACGAGTGATCACACTGGATGCGCTGCACAGCACTTTTGAGAGCGTCGATTTGATTTTAGATGCCAAGGCAGACTATATGCTGACGCTCAAGGACAACACATCTTTGCAGTTGGACAAGGTGCAGTCCATGCCGTGGTACAGTCAGCGGGTGCGGCGTTGGGAAGAGGAGTTGACCAAGGCGCACGGACGCATTGAACAGCGTCGTATTGAGGTGCTGGAGGTGGACGATCCGAAGCGCTTCGATTTTAAGCAGGTGCGGCAGGCATTTCGCATTGAGCGCGACCGCGAGGTGATCAAAGAAGCGGACAGTGCGAGCACAGAGGTTATGTTTGGCATCACTTCGGTTGGTGCAGAGCGAGCCGATGCGCAACAACTGCTCAAGTGGAACCGCGGACACTGGAGTGTTGAAAACTTGAACCATCACATTCGGGACCGTACATTCCTTGAAGACGCCTGCCTGACCCGTACCAGCAATGGTCCGAGCAATCGTGCAATGTGCAACAATATTGCGCTGGCGCTGATTTTTCATCACAGTTCCTTAGAGTCAGTGCCGCAGGCGCTGCGCCATTTCAACCTGAATCGTAAAGAAGCCTTCGCCGCAGTACTCTCACCGACCTGAAGCAGCGCTTCAGACCCACATTGAACTGACAGTTACCGCTGCTGCGGACCACCGCGGATACGCTCGGCTGTCCATCGGTCGAGACCGCACAATTCGTCCGTAGAGTGACAAAAACGACCGTCAATTACCGAATTTGTTCGATAATGAGCAAAATAGCCATGTGCTGTGAGTGTCATTTCAGATGTCGCCTACCGGATTTTATGGACCAAAAAATAGCATGGGAAACACCTGCGAAGTTTCCGCTAAAATGTTATTTATACTATATAATCATCATTAATTATATTGTAAATAGAACTTCAAGCCACTTGAAACGAGATTCATTGCGAGATCGGGCTTTGGAATTAGCGCGTAGCGGTGCGATACTGCGGGCCAAAGACTTTTATGCTGCAGGCGTGCCGCATACGTATCTGAGACGGCTTCAGGATGACGGTCTGATTTTGCGCATTGGACGCGGTATCTATCAATACGCAGATGCAGACATTACTGCTTCGCACAGTTTGGCTGTGGTGTCGAAAGCGATTCCGCACGGCGTAATCTGCCTTCTGTCAGCACTTCAGTTCCACGTGTTGACAACGCAAGTGCCGCACCGGGTTTGGGTGTTGATCGAACACGGTAGGTGGACTCCTCTGAGTCCACCCGTGTCGTTGCGGATCATTCGTTCAAGCTCTGAAGCACTTTCGGTAGGTTTGGAATGCCATTGGATCGAGGGGGTATCGGTGCCAATTACAATTCCAGCCAAAACGGTCGCCGATTGTTTCAAGCATCGTAACAAGGTAGGGACTGACATCGCAATTGAAGCGTTGAAGGAATGTCTATCCCGTAAAGAAGCCACTGTCGACGAAATCTGGCGGTTTGCGGAAATCAACCGAGTAGCAAGTGTTATGAGACCGTATTTTGAAGCCATCGTATGAAGGATGTCAAACAAACAAGATAGCGAGTGGGCGGTCAGAAACCAACTTGCTCGATTGGCTAAAGCTTCCAACAAAGATGTCCAGTCGATAATGATTCACTATGCGAATGAGCGGTTTCTGTATAGGATCGGTGTTTCAACTTACGCAAACAGATTTGTTTTGAAAGGAGCGTATCTGTTTCGAATATGGACAGCGGCAGACGTCCGCCCAACTAGGGATTTGGATATTTTGGGATATGGGGAAATGACGCTTGAAGATGCCGAGTCCATTATCAAAGATCTATGCGTCGTTGAATTTTCTGGAGACGGCATCAGATTCCGCGAGGAAACTGTGAAATCGTCATTTATTCGGCGTGAATCTGGTTATGGGGGTATTCGGGTTAAATTAATTGCTCAAATTGCCAAGGCCAGATTGCCCATGCAAATTGACATTGGATTTGGCGATGTGGTAACACCCCCTGCACTTGAGGTCGAATATCCAACTTTAATGGACATGCCTGCTCCGAAAATCAGGGCGTATCCCCCCGAAACTGCGGTCGCAGAAAAATTGCAAATTCTGGTTGATTTTGGAATCGTTAACAGCCGTATGAAAGACTTTTTCGATCTGTGGGTGATATCGGAGACAATTTCATTTGATGGTCGAAGTCTAGCGAACGCGATTAGAAAAACTTTCAACAGGCGAAATACGCCGATGCCGGCGGGTATTCCGTTGGCGCTGACATCGAGGTTCGCAGATGATCCACTGAAGAGCACGCAGTGGCAAGGATTTCTACGGAAATTGGACAACTGCTCCGCACCGGATTCGCTAGAACAGATTCAACAGCAATTGCGTCAATTCATGTTGCCGCCTATCAGATCAATAGTTGCAAATGAAAACTTCGATTGGGTTTGGGAACCTCGGAAGGGTTGGAGACCAAATTGACGCATATTTGGATGATCACCAAGGTTCGAATGCGCTCCAACCGGACTCACCAAATCAAGTTGTTGAAGTACTGTGAATAAGAAAATCATCAATAGCTTCATTTCAGTGAATTCAATTATTGGAACAAGTATAGAGACTTGTTGGTACAGCAAGTTAACAGTGAAATCAATATTGATATAAAGCAATGGGACTCGAACACAATCGCGGCGAAACTGCAACAGATAACCTGATTGACAGAAATCCAGAGATCCTGGGAGGGACCCCTGTGTTTGCCGGAACCAGAGTTCCGGTTCGCGTTCTGCTGGAACATTTGGAAGCGGGCGATCGGTTAGATGATTTCCTGAATGATTTCCCCTCCGTATCGCGAGAACATGCGGTGGCGGTGCTTGAAAGTGCGGTAGCGGAACTGGTAGGTAACGCACATTAAAGTTTTACTTGACGAATCTACTCCGAGGCGACTTGCCTTTCTATTTCCCGAATCATTTGAGGTAAGCACGGTTCAAATGATGGGTTGGGTTGGAACACAAAACGGCATGTTGTTGCAACTTACCTCTGAACACCAGTTCAACGCTTAAGTTACGGTCGATCAAGGGTTTGAGTATCAGCAGAATGCGAAGAGCTTGCCGACTCCAGTTGTAATCATGATCGCACAGACCAATCGTTTTCAGAATCTGCAGACACTAGTTCCCGACGTAGTGTCAATTCTAAACTCTGATCCCAATATTGGCTTTTATCGTGTACAGGCATGAAGTGGATTCTGGCAATTCAGTTGATATCCGACAGGCATTACCAAAACACTGCGCTCAGGTTCACTCAATATTCACTACTAGTGAAAAATTAGCCGAGGTTCGGATACGTTGCGACCGTGCCCACCAAGTTAAAACTTGTTGATAAGATAATCACCTGAATTGCAGGATTATAGGCAGTTTCTAATGATCAATGTTTTAAAGAAAAAGTATCCAAAGAACGGAAAATTTAATGTCAGCATGGGACTAAAAATTAAGGAAGCAGCAAAAGAAAATAACGTTCCTAATGACTATGGGATCAACCTGATTTATGAGGGATTCGATTGCAACGGAGAATTGATCTATATCGGTCGCTCTGGGATTATTCAATCTGATGGAACGATGGGAAGCCAAGGAATAAGAAAAAGACTAGGCATGAAACAAGACGGGATGTATAGGAATGATTTCTTCAAAAAAGAAATGGAAAAGAGACAAAAGGGAATCTCAGTTGCTTGGTTCGTTACATTCAATATTGCGGGACAGAAAACTTTACCCGCTCTTGCAGAATCAGAAGCAATGCAGGAATTCTATGAATTAGAAGGCAGGCTTCCCGAACTGAACAAATCGTTTTGACTGATTTATGAGTTCCCAGCCTCGTCAAGTAACGGTGCCACCATCACCAAAGGAACACATTGAACTTAAACAGAAAGACACCCAAATCCGAAAATAGAAAATTTTTCAGCCAACAGGTTCGAGAATTTAGCTGATTTTCCGAATATTTTGTACCCTGTCCGACGAGAATAGCCCACGGGGTTTCTCATTTTGCTGTGGTTGAGCCGATCCATTGACGTTCGAGACATGAAGTTCCTTTGACCAGACGCATGAAAGCCTTCCGCGCTGTCGGAATCGATGTCGACTGGATGAGAGCGGTGCCGCACAAGGTGGCGGCTTCACGACAGTCGGCAGTTGCGGAGGGACCAAAGTGCTTCGTCGATCAGCTGCCGTTGCGGTCGATTGAGTTTCAAAGTCCATTGCCGCCCATGGTAGACGATCTGCGCGGCCAGCGCATACAGACGCCAGCGTATCGTGATCGCCCGTCTGCTTTGCCAGGCAAGCGGCAGCAGTCGTCGCAGCAGCGCCAACAGATTGAAAGCCAACGCACACAGCTTGAAATATGCCGCATTGGCGCCAAAATCGCCACACGGTAGATGGGCGCCGCCAAAGTCACTGCGTAATTCCTTGATGCGGTTCTCCGAGGCTTCGCCACGCTGATGGTAAAAATGCACCACCTTATGTTCATCCCAGTTCGTCTGCAAATCCAAATTGGTGGCCAACGCACGGTACAGGTAGCGACCTTTCCGGGTGCTTTCATCATCTTGATCGACAAACAGATTGGGCAGCAGGTCTGGCTGTGGATCCGGCTCCTCTTCATCGATCAGCTGCCGCTGCACGATCAGATGAAAGGCTTGCGGCGTGTCGCCCATCGCATGCAAGGTGTGAGCCACCTGTTCGGTTTCCGAAGCGGTGCCATCGCGCTTGATCAACGGCACCCAGTCTGACGGCTTGATGGCTGACATCGATGCTTTCAGTGAAGAATCCATCTTGGCGCGGATCACAAAGCGAATGTCGTTGGCTTCACAATAATTGATCACCCCCGGCCTGGTAAGTGGCTGCATCGGCTCGCAGATGACGCACTGAAACCCCCGCCGGCAACGCACTCTCACATTGTTTGATGAACTCCAGGTTTTCTTTATTCGGCGGTGCATTCCCTTCCCGAAATTCAACCTCTACCACCTGCTCAATTTCAGCTATGTGGCCCACCATCGGCGTATATCCTCGTGAACCTTTATAGTTGAATTGGGTATCTCGCTTGTTGCATTCGATCACCGTCGCATCTATGTCCAGCGTAATCCGCTTGCAGTGGTGCAATCCAGCTGACAGGATGCGCTTGTTGATCTCGACCAAGGCCTACATCGACGGCTTGCTGTTACCGATGCGACGCAGCCATTTGCCCAGAGTTTTCGCCTCCGGCACCTTCTCGAAACCCAACAGTTTCATCAGCCCTGACTCGTGCTGCAAATGACGGACATCCTCCAAGCACTTCGCACCGTCGTGCTTCATCAGCATGAAGGTGCTGAACAGAAGGCTTGGCCGGTAGCCGCGATTACTGCCCGGCGCGGGCATGAAACGATCGACGAATTGGTTCAATCCCAAGCGTTTGAATAAATCCGCAGGCACCACCAAACCGGCGCGGGAGGTCAAGTTGCGATTGCTGTCAGCTGTTTTGTAGGGTAGAATGTTCATAAGCCTTGTATTTTTAGGTGAATTCAGTCATCACCCATTGGGTGATCCTGAAGGTTTCTGTAAACCTTTAATTATACAAGGCTTTTTGCTATATTGTCATTCCTAATTTCGGATTTGGGTATGCGTGGGTTGGATACCACATGACCGCACTGCGTCACGGAACTGCCTCTGTCTTTCAACGTGGATCATCGTCAGCCTCAGCTGACGAGCCAACAAAGTATTATCGAGGGTTTTTCCACCAAGGTCCGCACCTTCTATCATTGATCTGTCATTGTGTGTCTGTCGGTTGCATTTGGTTGAGTTCACGGCAGCCAATATCCCAGATGAATGCGGCCAACTCGCGGGCGATGGCGGTCACGATGGTTTTATGGTTCTTGCCTTTTCTGCACAAGGCAAGATAGCGCCCGCACAGACGTTTTTGTGCCTTCCACGCTCGCTCGCGGGCATAGGCTGAAGCGTTTTTTGCCTTGCGCTGCAGATGATGCGTTTGGCGCGGTGCGAAACGATAGGTCCATGCGCTTTCGACCAGGACCCGCCGCACTGCGCCGTTGCCGGTTTTGGTGATGCTGCCGGTGCGTCGTCGTCCGCCGCTGCTGAACTCGCTCGGCACCAGCCCCACATAAGCCATGAACTGTGGGGCCGAGCGAAATCGTCGCAGGTCTCCGATTTCCGCTATGATCGTGATTGCAGCCAGGTAATCGACGCCGCGCCGCGCCCGCAGCGAATCGATCAGCGGCTGCCATTCGCAGTGCTTGGCCTGAGCGATCAGATCCTGATCCAATTCCTCCAGGTGCCGCTGCTGCGCCGCCAGCGACGACGCCAAGGTGATTTGCTGCGCCGGCTGTGCAAACTTGCAGTTCCTCATCCATGCAAAATGCTTTTCATTCCACTTCGTCGCCTTGTACGGATGTCCGTGGCGCAGCAGAAAATGACTGATCTGCTGGCGCTGTTTTTGGATGCTGCGTTTTAAATCCATCCGCCAGCGCACCATGTCGCGAAGTGCCTCCTGCGCTTCGCCCGGCACCCAGACCGGTGTTAAATATCCTAACAGCGACAGCTTCGCCAACTCCCTGGCATCACGACGGTCCGTCTTGACTCGGTCACCAGACTTTTTCGGAATCAACGATGGCGCTGCCACCGCACACGAAATTCCCAACGCTCGAAGCTGACGCCAAATGACAAATCCACAAGGCCCCGCTTCATACACAAAATGCAACTCCTCCCTAAATTCGTCGCCCAATGCTGTCACTAAACGCTTGATCGGCAGCGCTCGATTCGCAATCGAACCGCGATCCAAAACTTCCAGCCGACCACTATATTCACACCGCCGAGCCACCGCAACTACCACTGAGTCTTTGTGCACATCCAGTCCAATATGCACCGCCGCGGTCACAGCTTCTGACGGCTCTAAATCGGGTATGTTCGTATAAAATCCCATGCCTGTTCCTCCAATGGGTCGCTCTAATTTACGCATATGTTATATGCACACTTAGACTTCGTGCGGGGAACAGGTCAAAACATACGGTCTTTCACAGCCTCCCTCAGCGCAGCGTTCGACTGCCATTAGGACTAGGGTTTTCCCAGCGGCTCAGTGCCTTCGTTTGCCCGGGCGTTTGCCGCCTATGAAAGCGTCATCGACTTCGACCCAAGCGCGCAGCCGATACCGTTGGTCTTGTTACCCATGACGGTTCGAAATTTGTGCAGAATCCGCTGTGCGCTACACCAAGTGAGGCCCCATCATGTTCGCCAGTGGAGTGGCCGAAATGCCACCTTTGTCTGCACTTATCAGACAGATGGCGGCAAACCATTTGAGCAGGGGTAGTTTGGTGTGTTCAATGAGGGTGCTGGCGGTGACCGCGGCTGGATGGTGACACTTGGTACATTGATGTAGCAAAAGACGGGACCAAATCTGAGTCTGGTCGTGGTTGCAACGCGGGCACACAAAGCCGTTCGGTCAGCGATGACATTTGAGTTCTTCCAAGCAGGCTTGCTGAGTTGAATAAGTGCTGCGCCAGTGGACCAAATCAGTTTGTTTTTGTGGCATGATTGTGGTCTGTTTATTATAGTCTAATTAACTGAATTTATTGTATTAATTTAACTAAACCTATACTATATACTGAAACAGGAACAGAGGCATTATTCCTGATCAAGGTAAAGGTATTTTAACCACTTACAAAAGACTGAGTAATTAGTCACACTACTATAAAACCTAATGATGAGGTCAATGATTTCATATCAATATCTAAGGTAATAATTGCTAAATCCCTTGGATTGGGGGAGACATACAAGGCTGTAGCAACATGCCAGAGATCTGCACCCTTTAGATACCCTGCGCCAAGTATCTTATTAAATTCTTTGGTTAATGGTCGGTCTGGATAAACCCAGCTAATGCCCTCTAACCATTTTCTTGAATGAGTAAATCCTTCTCTAGCCAATGCTGAACAGAATTCGGCTTCAAGTAAATTGGAGGAAATTAGGAGTGGGAAATCAGCCAAGCGTTCTACAACACTTTCTCCACTGGGTTCAGCAAAGGCGATCGCTACCAGTGCTGATGTATCAATGTAGGCGATACTCAATTGTTGCGATCTTTCAAAAATCGTTTCAACGCGCCTGGCCGCGACGCAATGGGTTGAAATGATTTTTTACGAAATGGTGAAATTTCCAGCGCACCTCTCTTTTCCAATTCTTCAATTCGTTGATTAATCGAGCTGTGCTTTTTGGTTATGGGAACAACCTCTGCCACATCTTCACCCTGATATGAAATGATCACACTTTTACCGCTTCTAACGATTCTAACCACTTCTGAAAAACGTGCTTTAGCATCGCTGGTGGAGTATCTGAGGTGCATAGCAAATTTTCCTACTAATCTTATCTTGTGAAAACTATGTTAATATTGACTAGTCAGACTAGTATACTATTGATTATAAAAAATTGATGAGAACCAATCAATAAGGCAGTTGTGCCGTGAACGATATTCATGCAATTTTGGAATTGACTGAATCCAAAATCATTGTCTGAGTCTCTGACAATCGTTCATTTGATGGCTCATTTTACGAATTTCTAACCAATTGCACCGTCCATTGCAATCAAGCAGACGCGAATGACCTTCAACAGCTGGTAACAACCGGCGTCAGCGGGCGTTTTACGGATTCCAAGCGCACCGCGGTCTCTTGGCCGCGGTTGTTAATTTCAATCCAATATTGACCCACCATTTCAACCGAAAACTGACCCACCCCAAAACTCCAGTGTGCCGTGGAAAGGCACTTCTTTTCAGTGGGTGCGAATCCCACTCAACAACTATCGCTCCTATACCATTAACGGATAGCAGTAGTTCAGTCAAATGAACTGCAGTTCATTTGACTGAACTACTGCTGCTGGCGGCGACCGGGAGTTACCATGTCGCTCTTGGTGACATTGATCGCCTCAACCGGACTCGTACCTCGGTCGCTCTGCCACTTTGAATTTCCTGTAGTAAGTTTGTACCCCGAGTACCAGTATAGGAACCGAAAAATCATGGTGGCCGCCAGCATTGACAATTGTAATTAGTGTCTGCCAGAAAAATCATAATACATTGTTATTATAAGCATAAATGGTCAATCTCTCGGACGAAGATCAAACCTCTTTTGTATAATTAACGGAAATTCAAGTCCATTTTGACAGATCTTCGAGGTATGAGGGCAATGAGAGTAGTGGAAACTCAGCAGATGCAGTTTGGCGAGCTCGTGATTGGCGACATTGAGATTGATCCGAAGTCGCGCGACGATGTGCCGGCGGTGCTCAAAGGTCTTCAATGGATTTACTGCCACGAACCCACGCGTCAGCGAGTATTTGAGCTGCTGCAGGAAAAGATACAGCCTGGGGTCGATATGAAGGTAGGTCGGCCCGGCATGCAGTTGTGGCGGGTGCTGGTGCTGGCGGTGCTCAAGCAGGGTTTGAACTGCGATTTTGATCGCCTGCAGGATTACGCCAACCATCACAATACGGTGCGTCAGATGCTGGAACACAGCGTCGGCTTTCACCGCGGCAAGCCGAGTGGTCCTACCCCGATAATGTAGAGACACTTTAATTGTAGAGTTTACCTAAGAACTGGAGGGAAAACCAAGATGAGTAAAGTGATCTACCCGGAAGAATTAAAAGAGCATATCCTGTCGGAGCATGAAGCGGGGATATCGGTGAGAGAGTTGGCTCGTAGATACGAGCCGTCGGCGACCACGATTCAGAATTGGAAGCGTCAAGCCAAGTTGAAGGCGAGTCAGCCGGAGGCGGGCGCTGGGAGTGAAGCGGAGTTGCGCCGTTGCAAGCGTCGTATTGAGCAGTTGGAGCAGGAGAATGCGTTCTTAAAAAAAGCCGCGGCCTGGTTCGCCGCGGACGGCGTGACCCACAGTGGTGGAACCAGGCGTACGAACTGATTGAAGTCGAGCGCAAAAATTTCACGATTCGTCTGATGTGTCGAGTGTTGGAGATTTCAGAATCGGGTTATTATCGGTGGCGCCAGCGCCAGCCGAGTCGTCGTTCGCAGCAAAATGAGAAGTTGCTGGCGTCGATTCGTGGCATCATGGTTGCCAGCCAATGGAGCTATGGTGCGCCCCGCGTGGCGGCGCAGTTGTGCAGAAATGGAGTCAAGGTGAGCGTGAATCGAGTGGCGCGTCTGATGCGAGTGGCGGGTCTGTCGGCGTCGGTGCCGAAAAAGTATGTGCAGAGCACCCGTCGTGGTGCTCGGACGCATGGAATTGAAGATCGAGTCAATCGTCAGTTTGGCGTTGCCGAGCCGGATCAGCTGTGGGTGGCGGATGCGACCTATCTGTATACTTTGGACGGCACGCTGTATCTGGCGGTGGTGCAGGACGCCTGCAGTCGGCGCATTTTGGGTTGGGCGATGCAGACTTGCCAAGATGTCGGTTTGATGAGCCAGGCCTTGCAGATGGCACTTCGAGGTCGACGTTGCAAAGGTGTGATTCACCATTCGGATCAAGGCACACAGTACAGTGCGAAGGCGTTTCAAGGGTTGTGTCGAGCGCATGGGATTGAGCAGTCGATGGGCAGTGTCGGCGACTGTTATGACAATGCGCAGGCGGAGTCCTGGTTTGCCACCTTGAAACGCGAAAGCGTGTTGCAGACGGATCCGTTGAAGTCGGCCAAGGAGCTCAGACGTCAGGTGATTCGTTATATTGAATCGTGGTATAACACCCGAAGGTTGCATTCGAGTCTGGGATACATGAGTCCGATCGACTATGAAGCGCAGCTGAAAAAAACGCAGTCGGAGTTTGCTTCCGCCCAATTGGGCGGAAGCAAACTCTCAAATACTAACGTCTCTACCAAATCGGGGTAAGGCTAGAGCAAGTATCAGCTGCAGACGCTGATCGACAATGTATCGCTGCTGAGCCCTGAGCTGCTGTCGGAGATCAGTCAGTTGGTGGTGGCCGGCGGTCACGAGCTGGTTGGACATAAGCCTGGTGAGCCATTACGCGGTCGCTGTGACTCGTTTGTGGTTGAGACCAACGTAAAGTATCCCACGGACGTAGGACTGTTGCGCGATGCGATCCGTTGCATGGTGCGCGAGACGGCGCGGGCGGCGGACCAATATGGACTGGCGGGCTGGCGTCAGCACAAGAAATTACTGAAAGAGTTGAGAAAGTTGTTCAATCGGGTACGCTCTTCGCGTGGGTGGAAGAAAAAGCGCAAGGTGAGGGACTATGTTGCCCATTGTCAGAGGTTGTTGAAGCGTTCTCAAGCGACGGTATCCGAGCTCAAAAGCAAACTTGAGCAACTTCCGCTTTTAGTACAGATGATTGAGAATTATCAAGGATATGGACTGCGTCAGTTGGATCAGGTGAGGCGTCGGCTGCTGGACGGTGAAACGATTGCGCACGAGGAAAAAGTGTTTTCGATTTTCGAGCCGCACACGCGCTGGATCGTAAAAGGCAAAGCCGGCGTGCCGGTCGAGTTGGGCCTGCCGGTGTGCATCTTAGAGGATCAGCATCAGTTCGTTTTGCATCATAAGATTCTGTGGCAAGGCTCGGATGTGGTTGTGGCGGTGCCGATGGTCAAGGAGACACAGGCGCGGTTTTCCGATGTGCGGATGGTCAGTTTTGACAAGGGACTTCGTATGATTTGTCAAGTCTAAAATCAGTAAGAATGTCCGATCCAATTGATTGATTCTAGGCGGCCTCCTGCAGACTGCGTGGGACTTGATATAAGGAATTGCTGCGAAGCATGGCGCAGACTACGTTAAGTAGACGATCCCCGACCGTTCGCAAGGCTTGTCCATGAGATTTCCCTCGCTTACGCAAAGCCTGATATTTCTGCTTGCAGTGAGCATCGTGCAGACAGGCATTGGCCGCCCAGTGGTAAAGCGCGTTTTGGAGCAGCTGATTGACTGCGCGTCGTTGGCACACCACGAGTTTACGTCCGGAACGTTTGGTCACCGGTGCGACGCCACTGAGCGTGCGCAAAGCACTATAGTTTCTTTGTTTCAGCGCCGGTTCTGCTTCTGAGAACAGCACCGCCATGGTGTTGATGCCGAGTCCGGGCACCGACTGTAAGATTTCAACATCACTGTATTGTGTGTCGGTGGCGCTGGCATCGTCGTCTTCACTCGGAGAATTTTGCTTGGCGTCAATGATATCTTTGATCTGCCGATCGCAGGTGTTGTACTCCTAATTAGTCCGTAGCAATAGTTCAAATTTCGAAATAAACCGAGCCCGTCCGTTCACAGCTGGCAGCCGTTCTGAAAAGCGGCCTTGGCTACACCAACGCCATTGACCGAACGCAAACAGCAGGGGCACCGCGGTCGCCGACCGCGGTGCCCCTGCCTTTAGATTTATACTCTTTGACTCAATCGCCGCATCCGCGTGTTTAGACCATCCGGATGCGACAGACCGTGTTTGAATCGTGCCGAATCAAGGAGCAATGGACATGCAGCTGCGCTACGACACACAACTGACTGTCAACGAGTATATTAGCACCAAAGCCTGGGAAAAGGCAACTCTTTCGAGCTGTCCCAACCATCCCAAGGGCGGCTGCTCACTGGCTCGCCACGGCACCTACACCCGCAAGTGCGGGCGCGGACGCATCGCCCGGATCGCACGCTGGTATTGTGCCGACAGTCACACCACATTCTCTCTGCTGCCGGACTGTCTTGCGGCGCGAATGCCCGGCAGCCTCAGGCAGCTCGAACAAATTGCAGCGGCCATCGAACAAAATCAAGAACCGCTTGAAGCGATGAAGTGCTTTCGAGCCAACGCCGACCATGTCGACCCGGCGGCACAACTTCGCTGGCTGGCGCGTCAGCTGCCGGCGCTGCAGCGGGTGCTGGTGACGGTGTGCGGGCTTTTGCCTGATGTTTTTGCCGGCTGCCCGCCGGCGGTGCTGCCGATGCGGGCGGCACTCGATGCGCCCTGGCTGCTGTCGGCGCTGCGAGAGCACTGCGCCGAACATCTGCACTGTCTGCCGCCTCCGCTTGGATTTTTTCAGATTCGTTCGTCGACCGACCCGCCACAGAGCGTCAACACTTGTTGAACTGGCATGTTGCGGGCGGATCGGTTAAAACGTGGGTCTGAATTGAATGCAACACTGCCAAGCATGGAGCAAATGTATGAAAAAAGACCCTGAACAGCATCGTCTGGACGTGGCGCTGTTTCGCCACGGACTGATCTGCGAACTCTCGCGTCTGCGACCTGGTGCCGAAACCGCAGAACGCCTGCGCCAGCTGGCGGCACAGCCGCACCTCATTCCGGGTTCAACCCGCACTCGAGTGTCGGAACAGGCCCTGCGCGACTGGATGCGCCTGTATCGTCAGGGCGGCTTCAAAGCCTTAAAGCCCAAAGTGCGCCGCGACCGCGGCCAGTTCCGACGCATGTCGGTCGAAACCATGGAATGTCTGATCTCAATCAAACGTGAAAAACCGCAGTTGGCGGTGCGCGAAGTCATCCAACAGGCAAAAACGCAGCTGCCGCCGAAGACGCAGCTGCGCGACTCAACGGTGCGGCGCCTGCTGCACCGCGAAGGTCTGATGCAGGCGGCCGCGGCAACCGCCCCGGACTGTCGGCGTTTCGCCTATCGCTACGCCGGCGAACTGTGGATGTCCGACGTCATGCACGGCCCCAAAATCAAGGTCGGCCAACGTCGTCATCGCAGTTATCTGACCGCCATCATTGACGATGCCAGCCGCGTCATCCCCTATGCGGCCTTTGCCCGCTCGGAAAAGGCGCAGGACTTCCTGGTGGTGCTCAAACAGGCACTGCTGCGGCGCGGCCTGCCGCAGCGGCTGTACGTCGACAACGGTGCCAACTATCGTTCGCAGCATCTGGCCCTGGTGTGCGCCCGACTCGACATCGCGCTGATCCATGCGCGCCCCTATCACCCTGCCGGTAAAGGAAAAATCGAGCGCTTTGTGTAAAGCTTTACACAAATCTTTTTATGTAAAGTTTATTGTTATGTAAAGCTCGCGGCAGCAACTGCCTGAAAATAAAATGATTATCGGGCAAATTACTTTACATAAATTATGCCCTGGTCACAGCGACACTTTGCAGATGTCTCCAGTCACCTCCTGGATATTCTCGAACGATTTAGCCAAAGCAAAAAATTGCGAACAGTGCTGAGCGCGCTCTCGATCATGGTCTGCGAAAGGTTCGCGCCACAGATGCTCGCAAAACTCAACGGGATATGCACTGAGCGGATCGAGCGTCAGGGTGAAATCCGGATCCGATTTGATTTTCACTGTCATGTGGATTCTCCTGTCGTGGATGACTTAAAGGAGAAGTCACCATGTATTTTTATGTAAAGCGATTTGACCGATAATCTATTGATAGTGAAGCAGTTTCTACTGAGTGCTTTACATAACAATAAACTTTACATAAAGCGCTTCTTCAGAAGTGCGCGGGACGGCTTCGTCAATCGGCTTGAATCGCCTTTGGAACTCGATGCGCTCAACCGCGAGCTGTGGAGCTGGATCGAAGGCGAGTATCATCGGCGTCCACACCGCGGCATCGACGCCCTAACGCCCTTGGACAAATGGGCGCAGTGCGCCGCCAACGTGCGCCGGGTGACGCCGCAGCTCGATCTCGATGACCTGTTTCTGTTCGAAACGCAGCGGCGCGTGTACAAAGATCGAACCGTACGCCTGAACTGCCACCTCTACGAGGTCGACGCCGCCCTGATCGGACAAACCGTCACGCTGCGCTATGACCCGACGCTGCCGCCGACGCGGTCCTTGCTGGTGGTACATCAGGGACAGAGCTTCGGCCAAGCCACGCTGCTCGACGAATACGCCAACACCAAAGTGAAGCGGACCCGACCTGGCATCTCATTCAGCAGCCTCGAACAGCAGCAGGAGGACGATTGATGTTCCAACAGCACTTTGCCTTCACCCGCTATCCGTTCGAAGCCTCGCTCGCGGCCGACGAACTGTTCGACACCGAAGCGATGCGCGAAGCCAAGGCCCGCATCAACCACCTGCTGGAACTGCGCGGCCTCGGCCTGATCACCGGCGAAGCCGGCTGTGGCAAAACCACCTGCTGCCGGCAGGTCATGCAGCAGCTGCCGCCGGGTCTGTATCGACCGGTCTACGTGTCGCTGACCACCGGCAGCGCACTCGATGCCCTGAACTGCCTCGCACTCGAACTCGGACTGAGCGAACAGCGCCAGCGCGCCAGCCAATGGCATGCGATTCGCAACGAAATCACACGCCTGGTGCAGCAGCAAAGACAACTACCGGTGCTGATCATCGATGAAGCCCATCATCTGCGCAACGAAGTGCTCGAAGACCTGCGTCTTCTGACCAACTTCGCCATGGACTCAGAACCGCGCATGTGCCTGCTGCTGATCGGACTGACCGAACTGAGAAGACGTCTGAACATGGGCGTGCACCAATCCCTCAGCCAGCGCCTGGTCATCCGACATCACTTCGGCGCGCTGAACCGCGACGAAACCGAACGCTATCTGCAGCATCGGCTCAGCCTCGCCGGCGCCGCCGACAAGGTCCGACTGTTCGAGCCCAACGCCATCGAAATGATGCACGCCCAAGCCCGCGGCATGCCCCGCAAGATCAACCGTCTGGCACATTATGCGCTGTCAGCCGCAGCGCAGGACCAGGCTCGATGCGTTACCTTGCAGCACATGACTCAAGCTGTCGAAGAGTGGCAGGCCTGAACCTGCTGCCGCCAGCCCAACCCAGCTGGAGCGCCCGCTCCAGCTGGAATCTCTCTTGTGCCTCTCAAAACATCGCCAAAATCCCTAGCTCAAGCCGCTGACGCACATCGCCGCCAGCCACGTTGCCTCAATTTTGAATCCGACAATTTTGTTGGAACAATGTGATTCATTGAATAATTTCGTTCCGATTTAATTTGAATAAGCAGTTTCAACTTAATCTGGAATTCAACAGCAGGTTTCAAGCAGCTGGAGCAACAGCCGCAACTGCTGCACCAGGTGGTTGACTTGAAGGGCTCGCGCTGGGGCAATCAGGTCGCTTCCTGGCAGCGGCGGCTGACGCAGGAGCTGCTGCAGGGTCGGGGCATCAATGCGACGAATGCGATGCTGCTTGAGTAATTTTTTCAAAGTGCCCAGCTGCAGTCGACGCGCCTGATCGGGGGTTGGAGCTTGGAGCAGAAGCTGCAGGAACCACTTTTGTGAGACATCTTTGACGGCTTCCAGGACGGCTGGGAAATAGGACCATAGAAGTTCTTTCAACTGATTGCAATCTTTGACTTTTTGCTTGACCAGCTGGTCTCTTTCATGAACCAAGGTGCGCAGCAGATGCTGTTGTTCGGTCAATGCTGGAGCAAGTCGAAAAGCATCGCTGTCGGTCGCAAGCGCACGGGCGATGACGAACGCATCGCGGCGGTCATCTTTGGCACCGGCAGGCGAGAGTCGGTCGCGGAAGCGGTTGGACTGCAGCGGATTGATGGAGAACACTTCCAAGTCGTGCGCCTGCAAGGCTAAGACCAGCGGGCCATGTGGCACTTCGAGCCCTATCTTCAGCTGCTGCGCATCGCCGCCTGTGGTCTGCAGCAACCATGGCGCCAGCTCAATGAGATGCTCAGAACAGTGATCCAAGGTACGCCGAGCGAGGATTTGCCGATTAGCATCGAGCACACAGACTTCATGTCGAGTTCGTCCCCAGTCGATGCCGACATAGCAGTTGGATTGAGGTTGCATGGTTAAGTTCCTCGGGGATGGGATTGAGTTATACTCAAAAACGGATGAGGCATCAACACCCAACGCCACGGAGCCTGTACTAGGGTTGTTAGAACACTGACTTCGTATAGGTGATCATTGGGCGTTACCCCATCTAGGCGCAAATCCCTTGCAGGTGTGCAAAGACGCTGGCTTTCACTAGGCCGCTCTAGATGGGGTGCCAAATCCGTTTCATGATGGCGATCATGCGCAAGTTCGTTCCATCCCATGTTCATCTTGTGCAACATCGCCGTGTTGAGTGAATCAATTCAAATTGATTGTCGTTTTCGCACAAAGTGGGATTTAAATCCCACTTTGTGCGAAGTATTGCAGTGATTGATCTTTCATCATAAAACATGACAGAATGAATTCAAATTGGTTGTTGGTTAATGGTACAGGCTTTCATAGTCCGCACAACCGTCGGCAATTGGATCAGATGCTGGAGCTCAATGCACTGCCGTGCAAAGGCAAATTGAGCAAAAAGAATCAGGCGCGGGAACAGGCGGCTGAATTCGTGGCGGCGCGCAAGCAGCATTCGGCGGTAGAATCGGCGGTGAACAATCTGGAGCATCGAGGTTTGGACCGGGTTCGCAGTCATGGTGCGGACGGTTTTGCACGCACGGTTTCGCTGTCGGTCCTGGCCGCCAATGTGCATCGCATTGGTCTGGTGCTGCAGCGCGCGGAACGCGACCGGATTCGGCGGCAGAAAAAAGCACGTTTGCGCGTGGCCTGACGCAACGGCGTCGCTCCCGGATGGCTTCAAATCCCCTCTCTGCAGGCACGGGGAGATAGGGACGCGTCTGTAAAACCCGCCAAAATCGCAAAATTCAAAGAATCGCCTGCAAATTGACGGCGGCGCCATCTTTTGTGCGAAATTCATCCAAAATATTCTGAAAATCCCCTAAGAAATTTGAAAAAAGAGGGGTTTTCTGGCAGACACTAATTACTAGTGAAAGATCAAACGAGGTTCGGATACGTTGCGACTGGGCCCACCGAAACCTAATTCATCGCTGTAAAAGATCTTAACGTTTGAGTCGATCTGTTTCTTCGTATACGATTCAAGTCAATCTACGAAACTGCTGTTCACGACAGACAAAGTTCCTCTTTAGATCTTGAGAGCTTGAACCTGCTGAATACGAACCCCGAAGCAAGATGACAACTTTCTGCCGAACCGTTTGATTCACCGCGCAACGATGGATTAGAATTGAACTAGAACAACTTTTAAACTGTGAGAGACGATGAAGAAATTGCATTCAATTCAAGCCAATACAGCTTCACGTCAGGCGACCTATCAAGATGTGCTGGATGCGCCACAACACATGGTTGCGGAGATTGTCGATGGCAAGCTCTACACGCACCCGAGACCAGCTTTTGGTCATGCCTTAGCCAGTTCTGTGCTTGGACATTCTATTGGTCCTCCTTTTCACCAAGGCCGCGGCGGACCTGGTGGTTGGTGGATAGTTGACGAACCTGAACTCCATCTAGGCGAGGACATTTTGGTGCCTGACATCGCAGGATGGCGACGTGAGCGAATGCCTGTATTTCCAACCGGAGCCTACAGCACATTGGCTCCGGACTGGGTGTGCGAGGTGCTTTCCCCTTCGACCCGTAAGCTTGATCTTGGCGGCAAGCGAGCGATTTACGCCCGCGAGGGTGTTGGCTTTCTTTGGTTGGTAGATCCACATGCCCGCTCGCTGGAAGCATTTGAGTTGCACGGTACTGAATGGGTGGTGATAGACAAGCTGTTCGATGATGCGTCAGTATCGTTACCGCCATTTGGGGCGGTCAGTTTCAATCTCGGTGATTTGTGGCCACCGCATGCTGTGCACCAAGAGCTGCCGAGCAAGCCGACTGCTGAAACTGAACCGGAGTCGATTGAAACCTCAAAGTAACATTCAGTGGCTCAAACCTTGCTTTTCTGTTATTGTGAATTCTGGGATCAATTTCTCACCGGTGAGTAAGATGTTCATTGAGCGATGATTGGTACTGACTCGATGATGTAGAGACGCTGTAATGACAGAGCAACCTTAACAGTTCGAGGAAAATTGAAGATCAGCAAGTGATTCATTCAAAAGAATTGAAGGTACGTGAATTATGAGTCAGAACCAGGCAGGAGCAATAAAAAACGGATTTCGGCTGTTTTTGAACCAATCTGTTTTATGTGATCAGCTGCACCTAGTCAGTCCAGAAAGTTGCCTTAGGCACTTTCTTCAATGCGTGGTGACTGTTCGTTAAACAGAACTCCTTTAGTAAAACATTTTTCTGGTTTTATTCAATACGGAGTGTTTCTCGAAGTCACTTCGTAGTCAACTAAGTGCCGTTCTTAACCATAAGAATTCGTTCACTTAAGATCAGAAGCGCATTGGTCGTGATATGTGCAGCGCAATTTATGCTGATTCGGAAAAATATGGAATAGTCATCGCTAGAAACAAACCAATTGAACTTCGAAACGCGCATGAGTACCTGAATCTAGGAAAGGTGGACAAGGTAAGGACGGTGCTGCAACATCTACTCAAGTTTCAATAGACCAACAAATTGAGAATTTCAAAGGACATGAATTCTACTATTTCTGTTTCTTCAACTCCTGACCAAGTAGTTTTTCAACAAATAGGAGACGAGTTGTGTTCAAACGAAATTTACTTTCCGTCAATCGCAATGCGCTACCTAAAGTGCATTCCTGTTATAGTGCCGTATGGATTAATCCGAAAGGGTATTCTACAAAACGGTCTGAAAATCATGTCTTGAACATGCTGAGAGAAGGAGGCTCATGGATAAGGTTTAAAGATATCAGCCCTGCCGTTAAATTGAATACAACCTACGACTTTGGTGACAGAAAGGTCGCTCTCGAAATTTCGAGAGCACATCAGTTGACAACTAGCAAGATGTTAGCTGGAACCGTATTTCAAGCAAACTTCCATCACGAATCTAAAGAGCAGAATGTAGGTGCTCGTATATACCATTTAATCTCCATACTAAATTTATGGAAACGTGATCTAGACGATTCTTTTGATTTAGTAGACAAGTATTGTTAAGAATTTTTATGTCTGGGCAAACAGCACAATTTACCATCGAAAGTTCGACTATTGACACGATACCGTCGTCAGAGGCATTTCGGCAAATTCAATTGTCTTGGAATTCTGATTCAGACGTTCAATTTCCAATGTACGGATACAACCGTGAGTGTTCATCAAATTGGCTGATGCCTGACTCTGAGTGGATGTTGCTTACAGCATCAGAAATACATCCACAAGTCGCTGAGAGCCTTTTTGGAGAATTACTCCTGAGGATTCAACAACAACTGGATAAAACGATTGAACGAAGGTGGTGGGATTCTCTAGCCGAGTATCTTTCACGTGGTGCAATCGGTTTCAGGGTGCAGCTTGCTCAAGCATTGGAAGAACTTGATCAAGTAGTGGACGAAGCACAGTCAGAGGGATATGAGATTCCAAGCAGTGACGCGATAGTTAATGCAAGACGCATAATAAAGCGCATTTATGATAATTTGTCGCACCCGTTTCAAGTCTATCCAATGCCAGACGGAGAAGTGGCCGTTGATATAGCAAACGACGATGGAAGTTCAGTGTTGATACTATGTTGCTCAGATGGTGGTACGCTTTGTTTTGTGAATATTAACGGAAATCAACGCAGGGCACACTATTCCAATTCCGATGCACTTCCGGATAGTTTCATGCATGAAGCCCTTTAAGAACTTCAACAGAATTTAGATTCGTAGTGACGAATCACAACACAGTCCATCCGACTGAAGAACTCGGGCGGGGGGATATTTTCAAGTCGTACTGCTCAACGGTCACGAACTGCAATACCGAAAAATGTATTTCTTGAAAGGAAAGGGAATACACGAATATCCGTTGATCGATTGAGTTTAGCGCCAGCAGTCGTAGCCATTCAAATTGCAGAGACAATTGCCAATCAGCGGAAGAGGAATTTTTACGGTTGGGCGATTGTCAGTGCTGAGAATGCGAGCTTGGATGGACGACGTGTGGAAGCTTCTCCGCTCCAGCACAATCAGTTTCATGCTGATATAGTTTTACCGCCTGAGGCAAAGGAAAGGGAAGAACAAATTATGCATGCGCAGCTGTTGGCTGACGCGTCAAGCTGGTGTGCACGCCCTTGAAGAAACAACGAACGCGGAAATTTGGTCCTACCCCAATTATGTAGAAACATCATCATGACAGAGTAATCCAAGTTTCGGAGTTGAAAATCGCATTAAATTCCTAAGTTAAGGGAGCGGGGTCACGTTCCACCGTATGGTTTCGGGGTCAAGTTGGAGACTGCTTTCGAAAAACTGTTCAAATTCTCGGTTCAAGGTGCAGACCAACTGCTTGACCGCGTCATCGGTCAGAGTATTCATCTGCTGGATGACGCGTCCCATCAACGCGAGAAAATAATGCCACAGACGCCGCGCCAGGCTGAACTGATTGTGCCGGTCTTTGAACTGTCTCGGATTTCGCACAGATTGCCTCTGACGCCAGTCGAACTGGCATAAGTGAGAATCAGATGACGAACCGCACAAAGAAGCACCGGGGCGACGAATGAAGCGAAACTGCGAGTCTGTTCGGACAAAAACCCCAAATTTAGCTTAGCACCCTTGAAATAAACTTCCACTCTCCAACGTTTAGAAGAAATCTGCAGCAGCTTTTCGGCGCTCAATTGGTCGTCCTTGGATAGAAATAATGCCCAATCCTTGCGACTGCCGCCAGCTCCGTTTTCTTTCAGTGTGCACACGTATAGAAGCTGCACTGGATGCCAGCTCCGCTCTTGCAATGGGTCACTCTGCCGTTCTGGTTCCACCGACCGGGAAACTGCCTATCAAGGGGCTCCGGGCAGCTTGCGCCAGTTCTTGCGCACGCACTTGGAATAGATGTTCTTGGCATTGAGCAACTGTTTTTTGTCGTTTCCAACCTGTACTCAATTTTTGGTATTGCCTTTTTTCATGCGCAGCAGAAAAAAAGTTGTAGATAAGCAGTTCCTTTTCAATGGCGTTGCGCATATGGCTGAACTTGGAGTCGCTCACAGCGCGATTTACCAATTGTTCAAATTCGTTCTGGCGGTTATTCATTAAACTTCAGATTGGTCAACCAAGTGGACATTGCGTCCCACTCGCTTCAGGTCTCTATACGCGGCTGTTCTTGTTGCCATCCTCAAGGGTCGGCCAACCTGAACGACATTTCCGATGATCTCCGATATGGAACGACTGGTATGTGTGAACTCAATCACACCGAAAGGTGTGTTGTATTCTCCTTCACGACCTGTAGTCATGACGGTTAGACGATCGACTGGAACTTGGGAAATCATGCCGTATGACGAAAGTGCCGTTTCCAAACTGACATAATTGTAGTGGCCGCGCCGCAACGATCTTGCAATCAACTCCACGTTTTCTGCGTTGACGTTTCTCGAATACGCGTAGACGTAAATACCTCGGGCCGCGCGTTGCAGAATTCCGTTTTTCACGAGGCGTTTCAGTCCCGCTCGAAACGCATAGTGGCTGTCGTCTGAAAATATCTTTGCTAGATCTTTCGTCGTATAGACGTACCTTCCATCGATATCCAGTTCATTTAGGGTTTTTAGAGCCGATGTAATATTTATTATTGTTTACATGAGTGTTTCGAGGTAATTTTGTCGAATCAAATATTCCAGCCTCGGGAGCGGGAATGACAGTCGATTCATGGAGTCGCGGAGTTGGTTGACCCTGAAAAGTTACTTTAAGTCGAGATTTGACACTCGATTCGTACACGCAGATCACACAGTTGGATTTGCGATCAGATTCTGTCGAGTCACTTGCGTCACGGTTGGGAAACTCTGGAGTGCAATTAAGCTAGGATGACGGAATACGAGTTTTAACGGCAGAATAAGAGAGTGCTGCAGAGGTGAATAGGGAGATCGACCGATGTCTCAACGTTATGAAATTCTATGTTGAATTGTGTTGGAACAATCTGGGTGTTTCTGTCTTGCTTTCAAATAGCGAGGGACGCGAAAGTGCATTCATAATGACAAAATAGAAATGAATTGGATTTCAGATCTAGTTCGGACACGTTGCGGCCGCGCCCACCACTATATTTCAATGCCTCTGAACATGCGTAAATATGCAGAATGTTTGAATGGCAGAAGTATTTCGCCGGCGAACGGGCTTGCATTCTCGAACTTGAACGTAATCGTCAGTGTGACGGCTTCGTTGTCCGAACTGCCGTCATCAGCCGGGGTACCGCCTCAAGAATCATCAATTTTGCGAGTGCGAGACCTGCAAACGACAAGCCGAGGTGACCGCTGGCACTTTCTTCGAATATGCCAAGCTGCCGCTGACCAGGCGGTTTTCCGCCATTCGCCTGATGAGTGCCGAAAAGCGTGGCATCTAGGATAATAAGACTGTCGAAGCTGGGAATCGTAACGGCCTCGGTGCCTGATTCGGGTTGCTTTCGATCAAGTTCCGTTTCTAATTCGGCTAAGCATGTTTAGAGGAGTGTAGATCGATGTCAGCAGCGATTACCCAAATAATTCCTTACACTAAACGCATTGAAGAAATGATGGATTTCTATGAACTGCATTTCGGATTTACCGTCAGGCATAGTGACAATGACCAATTGATAGAACTGCTTAATTCTACGCATTCTGTCAAATTGTTGCTTAATCCTTCTGGATAAGGTAGGAAAGAAGGCCAGGTGTGCGTGAAGTTGGTATTTGACGTTGAAGATGTTCCAGCCTTCTGCAGACAGGCTCGCAGGAATGGATTGGGATTCGGCCCAATTCACAAAGCTGACGGCTATGAATTTGCCAACGCAAAAGATCCTTCTAAGAATTCTATTTCAGTTTCGAGTCGCGCATTTCGTAATAAATGACGATTTCAATTTTCCAGTCCTTAGTGAAATTCTTTTGGATTGGCGATAGAGAAATGATTTGAAATTTTAGATCTGCCAAGGTGCAAATTCTTTCCTTACGCGTCCACCAGGCTGGTTCGCCGCTGAAATCCATCAGAATTTATTTCCTGAGTTCTACGCTGATATGTAGTTACAATAATGTAATTACAATATTGGAGCGGTTGTGTTGTTGTGGACATGGGACAAAAATAAAGAGCAGCGAAATATTCGATCTCACGGGATCAGCTTTGAAACAGCTGTTCATGTGTTTGATGATCCTTTAGCCATTACAAATGCAGACCCATTCTGGGATGAGCTACGCTGGCGAACAATGGGAACAATTGGTGTAAACATAGTTGTAGTTATTCACACGATGCCTGAAATTGACCATACTGGACGAGAGCTAGGACGAATTATCAGTGCTCGAAAAGCTACCAAACTCGAAAGGCGAATCTATGAAAATGAAAGGTAAAAAATTCACTGACAAGCAAGTTGCCGAATTGAATTTTATCGAAAGCTTGCCAGAAGATCAGATCAATGTTAAAGAGATTCCTGAAATGTCGGACTGGTCAGGGGCTCGCCGCGGCTTGTTTTACAAGCCAATCAAACAGCAGATAACGTTGCGCTTGGACTCTGACATAATCCATTGGTTCAAGGCGCAAATGAAAGATGGCCGCGGCTACCAAACTGAAATTAATCGGGCTCTACGCAACCATATAAGTCGGCAGGTGAATGAATAGCATCAAGACGAGCATGGCGCTGAGAATCTGTTCATCATGACTGAAATTTCAAATTTAATCTCGTCAGAGTGCGTTTTCCCAATTCGGCATTTGTTGCATTTTTACCTACCAAACAGTGTGATTCTCGCCCATTGATACATGTATTGGTTGACAATAGAGTCATTGAGTGTTTGTGAACAACTGTCGAAGCGAAGGATGAAACTCTACATGTGCAAAGGTTCAATCACATTCCTGCCGTGCCCGCCAAATCCTGACTGATTAGCGTAAAAGACCGCGCAATTTAAATTTATGTGTCGCTTCGTGTAAGGTTCAAGTGGTACTAACCCGATAATGTAGAGACGCTTTAATGACAGGGTAACCTTAACAGTTCGAGGAAAATTGAAGATCAGCAAGAGATTTATTCAAAAGGTTTGAAGGTGAATAAATATTTGAGTCAGAACCAAGCAGGAGCAATATATACGGATATAGGCTATTGTTGAACCATTCTGGTTTTCGAGTAACTGCTCACCCGCTCTACTTGAGGAAGGACGAGATGTTAGAACTGTAGATTGAATTGCTTTTATTTGGACCAGTCGAGCATTTCAACCGCATCGAAGTCCTAACGTTTCAGCAGATCATCGGCATCATAGAAGCGACGATCCTCACAGCGGCACCCGATTTATGCGCCCGAAAATACTCTTCAATCACCCAGCGCCACTCATGCCACTTACAGATACGCACCGCATTTGCTGCATCGGCTTCGCTGTCACTGCACAGCAGCAGGCAGTTCAACGGCGGCTTGCCTTTGGGCGGTAAACATTCCATCACCGACACATCGGCAGCGGTGCGATGCACGCGGGCAGGTGAAAGTGAAAACCTGCGTCAGCATTGCCATGGCCATCATGATGGCGCTTGCGCTGGGTGATTGTCGGGCCGAGCGGAAACATGAGATGCGCTCACCAGTCAAAACCAGGCGCTCTCCCAAAGAAGCCCAGCCAGCGCCTGATCGCAAAAGGATCGCCGCCAATGAGGCGGGCGAGGCCGCGGCGCGTCTGAAATCCAGAAAATAACCGCAGACGGCTGTTCTTGCCAGCTGCTGAACAGATGCTGAAGGTTATTTGGGTCAATTCGATTGCATTTGACGGTGCAAATGTTAGAAAATTCGTAAAATTAGTCTTAAAATGAACGATTGTGAGAGACTCAGACAATGATGTTTGGATTCAGTCTATTCCAAATTGTCCTGAAAATCTCTACCGCGCAGCCGCCTCGAATGCTGTTGCCCTGCTGCCTTGAGGAAAAATAACATGACAGTCAGGCTGAACACTGAATTTTATTCCTGAGAAAGCGATGTTCCTGCCTGACCATGAGTCTGGCTGAAGTCAGAAAAACGATTATGACAGAACAAAGAAATATGCAAATGAATGCAGAAAAGGAGAACGAGTCCGAATTAATTGAACAGCGAATCTTGAAAATGCGCGCTGAAATCGTTGAGATTGAGAAGGAAATCGTTGAGATTCGCAAGGAATCCGAACGCCGCAGCGCCAAGATCAAGGCGGAGACCGAAGCGATTCGCAAGGAGACCGAAGCGATTCGCAAGGAGTCTGAAGCGATTCGCAAGGAGTCTGATCGCCGCAGCGCCGAGATGAAGGCGGAGAGCGATGCGATTCGCAAGGAGGCTGATGCGAAATGGGAAAAAAACAACCAAACTCTCGCAGAACTAAACCAATCTTTCGCAGAACTGAACGAAACCAATAGGCAATACGGCAAGCAGATCGGCGGCTACGGCAACCAGATCGGAGATTTTACCGAGTCTTTGGCGATGCCCTCGATCAGACGGATTTTGGACCAGCGTTTCAACGCTGATTTCCAAGGCGATGTGAATTACGACTGGAAGGACCAGGACGGTCCTTTGCAAGTTGATGCCTGGGGCATCTCGCGCAACGGCGCTAAGGAGGTGTATCTGGTCGAAATCAAAAGAAAGTTCAAGCGCGGGCACATCCATCAGGTGAGGCAGATGGTAAAGAGGTTTCGCAGCTATTATGCCAACTACAGCGACAGTCCGATCTATCCGGTCATTACGGCGGTGAAGATCAGCGATATTGACCGCCGCAAACTATGGGAAATGGGGATGTATGTGATCGACATTGCTGATGGCGTGTTCAATTTGGCGACGCCACCTGCTGAAATCGGATTCGAACCGAAAGGCGGATATGGGATGCCAAAAGGGGTGCAAAGAGCGGTTCCGCCGCTGAATCTGGTCTGGGACCGCGAATCGCAGCAGCGAAAGGTACGGTAACGAATCAGGCAATGTCGTACGGTGACCGAACCGGTACGGCATCACCATACCGAATCGGCGTTATGGAGCATGTGCCGGTGACGTTGCGACACCATGCTGCTGGCTGATACGATACGGTGCCGAGTTCACCGAAACCCACCGCCCGGTATTGCTCGGCGAACCGCGCTATGCCAGACAGCCCATGATGGAACGATTACAGATCATGCCCGATGTCGATTTCATCTTCACCGCCAAGACCGCAGCGCGCGAGACTCTGTATGACCCACTTGCGTCGAAGCCTTGGAGCTCGCTTGCGGCCGTACACATCGCACTGAACGGCAATGCAGTTGAAATGCTCGATTAGTCCAAATAAACTTAATTCAATCTACAGCCCTAAAAACTTGTCCTTCCTCAAGTAGGGGGAGGGGAGTAATCACTTTCAGAAGTTAAGGTGTTTAAGGCAGATCAGCAGATCTGTTCATCCGGTCAGCAGGATTCATCTGACGCGTTTTGTGCAAAGGAAATCAAAGCCGGATTCAGTGAACTTGTGGATGCATGAGGAATTTATACAAGTCGTGCGTCATCACGATTGAAGAAAGTCGAAGTAATTGTATTTACCTGTAGAATGCACAAATGGCAAGTTGTCGAATGAACTTAACCGCGGAATTGCTCTAGAAACAGTTTTTAGATCCAATTTTATTTGAGTTGCGATGGTTCGTCGGTTTAGACCAAGTTGCTTAAGTTGTTGAATATTCACTGCGAATTTCTGATAGCGCGGCTGCTCAGAAGAGTCGATCACATAAATTTCAATCGGGATTTCACATATGGTTCGCACCAACTGCTTTTCAAGGACGGAAGATAAATTGGTTCTTCCCCAGTTAGAGTGGGCTGCCGCGAAAAACATCGAGAATCTATTAATGGACGACGCCTGTTTTCTGAAAATCGTTTTACTTTGATTGATGCTGTCGCTGTGAAACACGGAAAAAGGCGGTACATCATGACCGAGATCAGACAATCACGCTGTCTGATTGAGAAAATTTCGCGGCGACCAGACATCAACCGACCCGAATCGCGGTTCCGTAAAGTCCCGCTTATTACCAGTAATCAGAATGGCGCCGCCTGCCGTTGCCGTCGCCAAATAAACCTCATCGTCAGAGTCGCGTAGACCGAACTCGAAATTCGCTGGCTCGACAATGACAGCCAATTGCTCGATCTCCAGAATTAATGATTTCAAGGTGCCGAAGTAAGGTGTCAGTCTAGGCCGTCCAGCCACGGCTATATATTCAGACAGAATCGGGGCAGACAGTATGACTTGATGGTGTCGCACAACTCTGTCGATTAATTCGCGGCAGGCGCCGTCCGTTTGGCCCGCTGATCTTAAGACATTGCAGTCCAATACTACATTCATGTTTCATTGTCGCGTCGCTCACGGCGTGATGCGGATATTTCCGCGATCGTGTCTTCTATGACTTCGTCCTCGGAGCGGCCTCTATCCTCGGGCGGCACATGCACATCTGCAAGCGTCGAAGCAATTCTGTCAGCAACTGCGTTCCGGTCTACCACCTGTTTGACCCTCAACAGAACCCCGTCGTCGACGCGAATCGCTTCCATGATGTCACCCTCCTGAAGATTGATGCTCTTGCGCAACTTGGCTGGAATGGTGACCTGAAACTTCGGCTTGACTGTGACTAGATCCATGATGGTTCTGCACGAATATTGTTCGAAAGTTGGAAAGATATAAAGTTGTAATTTTGTACCATTAGGTTACGAATTCGACAAGTTCTACGTTCTAGAACGCCGAAAATACATTGGCCAAATCTCAATTTTAGAGACTGATTACAAATCTCTGGAAATATATACTCAGTGGCTAATGGACATGCGCTTCGCAACGAATTCACACGTTTGGTGCAGCAGCAGAGACAGTTGCCGGTGCTGATCATCAACGAAACCCATCATCTGCGCAATTAAGTGCTCGTAAGATCTGCCACAATGTGCTTGATTTGTTTTCAATTATACCAGAGAAGTTTCATATTCGTCCAAGATTAAAACCAAATATACATATAATAACAATGGGTTAATAGTTATCTTGCAGATACGAAGGTGATTGTTCGTTAAACCGAACTCCTTTTAGTAAAGCATTTTTTTGGTTTTATTCAAAACAGAGAGTTTCTTGAAGTCAATGACTTCTGCTTTGAATGGCAGTTCCGGTAAAGTTCGGATACGTTGCGACCGTGCCTGCCAAATTTCATTATTTTCAAATGTTACTTAGGTCTGCCAAGTCTGGGGTTACTGTATGTTGGTTTCAGGAATTGGAGATGGCAATTGATTCCTCTACAATGAGTTTTTTCGAATGTGGAGGTGTAAATCCGCGCATTGGTGCAGGTGAAGAGATGGATGTCTTCTATCAGGAGTATTTAGTCCGACATGTTTATTGAGCTGCTTTTTTACAATGCGCATTGCCTCTGAAATATCGCTGTCGTTCGTGACTGCCACTGCGGAATTGAATTCGTTCATCCAGGCGTCATTCAGCATGTGTGCAGCGAGATTCACATCTGAACCTTTTTCTTGAGTATGAACTATTTCGGTAGTTTTGGAGTCATTGCCAGGAAATCTCAATGGTGCTCGTTTAGTGGTTGTTTGAAAGCGTCCAAGATTTATCTCAACTGCGTGGCAATATGACTTTATGGCAAAAAGAGCGCCGCAAATGAGCCGGGCGAGGCCGCGGCGCGTCTGAAATCCGAAAAATAACCGCAGACGGCTGTTCTTACCAGCTGCTGAAGGCAGTTCGCGTCAATTCGATTGCATCTGACGATGCAAATGCTTGAAAATTCGTAAAATTAGTCTTAAAATGAACGATTGTGAGAGACTCAGACAATGATGTTTGGATTCAGTCTATTCCAAATTGTCCTGAAAATCTCTACCGCGCAGCCGCCTCGAATGCTGTTGCCCTGCTGCCTTGAGGAAAAATAACATGACAGTCAGGCTGAACACTGAATTTTATTCCTGAGAAAGCGATGTTCCTGCTTGACCATGAGTCTGGCTGAAGTCAGAAAAACGATCATGACAGAATAAAGATAATATGGAAATGAATGCAGAAAAGGAGAACGAGTCCGAATTAATTGAACAGCGAATCTTGAAAATGCGCGCTGAAATCGTTGAGATTGAGAAGGAAATCGTTGAGATTCGCAAGGAATCCGAACGCCGTAGCGCCAAGATCAAGGCGGAGACCGAAGCGATTCGAAAGGAGTCCGAAGCGATTCGCAATGAGTCTGATCGCCGCATCGCCGAGACGGAGGACAGGATCATTGCGATTCGTGAGGAGTCCGAACGACGCAGTGCCAAGATGAAGGCGAAGAGCGAAGCGATTCGCAAGGAGGCTGATGCGAAATGGGAAAAAAACAACCAAACTCTCGCAGAACTGAACCAATCTCTCGCAGAACTGAACGAAACCAACAGGCAATACGGCAACCAGATCGGAGATTTTACCGAGTCTTTGGCGATGCCCTCGATCAGACGGATTTTGGACCAGCGTTTCAACGCTGATTTCCAAGGCGATGTGAATTACGACTGGAAGGACCAGGACGGTCCTTTGCAAGTTGATGCCTGGGGCATCTCGCGCAACGGCGCTAAGGAGGTGTATCTGGTCGAAATCAAAAGAAAGTTCAAGCGCGGGCACATCCATCAGGTGAGGCAGATGGTAAAGAGGTTTCGCAGCTATTATGCCAACTACAGCGACAGTCCGATCTATCCGGTCATTACGGCGGTGAAGATCAGCGATATTGACCGCCGCAAACTATGGGAAATGGGGATGTATGTGATCGACATTGCTGATGGCGTGTTCAATTTGGCGACGCCACCTGCTGAAATCGGATTCGAACCGAAAGGCGGATATGGGATGCCAAAAGGGGTGCAAAGAGCGGTTCCGCCGCTGAATCTGGTCTGGGACCGCGAATCGCAGCAGCGAAAGGTACGGTAACGAATCAGGCAATGTCGTACGGTGACCGAACCGGTACGGCATCACCATACCGAATCGGCGTTATGGAGCATGTGCCGGTGACGTTGCGACACCATGCTGCTGGCTGATACGATACGGTGCCGAGTTCACCGAAACCCACCGCCCGGTATTGCTCGGCGAACCGCGCTATGCCAGACAGCCCATGATGGAACGATTACAGATCATGCCCGATGTCGATTTCATCTTCACCGCCACGGCAAGTTTTTGTTGGACCCATAGAACAATATTGCACGCTAAGTTTTGAGAACAATGCGTAAATCTGATCGAAACAAGAGGTATGACTGCGCACCTTTGTTCGAATTATGTTCAGTCAGGGCAGGTTTCAATCGGTTGCTGAGCGAGTTTTCCGGCGACAGCTTGGATCAGGTACAGTCTGCCTGTTGCGGCGACTGTGATGCCTGCCGGATGAGTGATGGCGAAAATGGCAGATGGCGCGTCGGCTGCGCACCGTTTCAAATCATAGTAAAACGGCTGCGCTGCGTCGTCGGGTGTTCTTGGTCAGACGCAGATAATCAAGCAGCAAACGTGCGTTACGATGAAAACCGATTCGGATTCAAGGGGGTGAGTCAGGTGTTTTGCATTGACCGCGACCGCGAAATGATCAAACAGCCCGGCAGCGCGAGTACCGCGACCGTTTACGGCATTACATCGGCACCAGCACATCAGGCGGATGCTGAAAAGCTTTTGCTGTGGAATCGAGGTCATTGGACCGTAGAGGTGAACCATCATGTCCGCGACCGTACATTTGGTGAAGATGCCGGTTTAACCCGAACCAACAATGGACCGAGCAACCGTGCGATGTGCAACAACATTGTGCTGGCGTTGATCATTCGCAAAAACCGGTTCAAGTCCATACCCGAAGCCTTGCGTCATTTCAATCTCAATCGCCATGAGGCTTTCAACGCGCTGAAGTCGCCGCCCGCGGCGCCCTAGGAGTTTTCAATTTCGCTGTGCAGGCGCCGAGATGTGCTTGGGAATGCACACGTCTACAATAAGGCGAACTGCGAAAACTTGTTCGTGTGCGGTACAAATGAGGCAGTTGCGAACAGAATTATCCGATAATGAGGGTCACAGACGCTGCGAAATCACTTTCTGCAGGTGCCGTCAGTCAGAAAATTGAGACTCAATAATAGCATGGGAAACACCTGCACCTGTATTGGTAAAGTTAGACGGTAAAATAGAAGCATCAAATGAGGGTTGTGGTTGCGTGCAAGATCGATAATTGTAGTTCCGCGCATCTGTTTTCACATATATTCTGCATCGAAATCAACATGAAAATAAAAATTGAACCGGTACCAATCGATAGGCATCCGAAGATTCTCGGCGGAACTCCTGTGTTTTCCGGGACCTGGGTTCCAGTTCGTATTTTGCTGGAACATTTGGAAGTGGGTGACCGAATTGACGAATTTTTGAACGATTTTCCGACTGTATCGAGAGACCTGGCAGTAGCAGTTCTTGAGTATGCTAAAGCCAAACTGATAGGTGATACGCGTGAAAGCGCTGCTTGACGAATCCGTACCACGACAACTTGCTAAACTTTTCACCATCCCATTTGAGGTTTATCCAGTTCAGAAGATGGGTTGAGCGGGCACAGAAAACGGCCAATTAATCAAGATTGCTGCTGATCATCAGTTCGATACATTGATTACGGTTGTTCGAGGTTTCGAGTTTCAGCAGGATGTAAGCAACTTGCCTTTTGCAGTAATTATTTTGTTCGCATTGACGAATCGTTATAACGACCTTAATCCTCTTGTACCTGAGGTGATCTCAGTTCTCAAGTCCAATCCCAAGCGAGGCATTTATCACATACGAGGATGAGTGTCCCTCGACAATGAAGCAATCGTCATAGAAAATCAATTCGAAAGCGAATTCTCGAAAAGGTTCGGGAACATTCCAACCGGGCCCACCATTCTGGTTTTGAATTTCGATTGAATTGTTTTGAAGATTACTTGTTGACTGCTATTCAGTCTGCTGGTGATAGCCGATTGACTTTAATTTGACTTTCGTTCTTCATTGCTTGCGCCATTTCATAACTGGCTTGCAGCCTATACCAAGTTTCCGCGCCACCACCAAAGGCTTTTTGGAGGCGGATCGCCATCACGGGCGAGATTCCGGCGCGGCAATTCACGATATCTGAAAGTTGTTTTCGACTGATCCCCAGTTGGCGCGCCGCTTCGGTAACACTAAGCCCCAACGGCTCCAGGCAATCGTATCGCACAGACAAACCTGGGTGAGGTGGATTTTTCATCGGCATTTCTCAAGTCCTCCTAGTGGTAATCGATCAAATCAACATCTTGGACATTGTCTCCTTCAAATCGAAAGATGATGCGCCAATTTCTCGATACTTTGACGGCCCAAAAACCCGCCAGATTCCCTTTTAAAGGATGAAGTGTGAATCCTGGAAGATTCATATCCTGTGCTTCTGATGCCTCATCAAGACGAGCAAGAATTCGTTTAATCTTCATAATGTGGAGGGGTGAAATTCGGCTGTGATCATCTTTTTCGTACAATCTCCTAAGAGCACGGTGGCGAAATCCGAGTATCATCTGCCTATTGTAACCTATCACCACTCAGGTTGCAAAATTAGATGTTTCAAATGCAAGACTCTGCGCATTGTCTAATCGCCGTACGCAATGTATTTAGTGGTGAGTTCTACGCTGTAAGTTGCTACCGCTCGCCTATTCCAGCAGTAGACACAATGGAACTACGAAGTGTCTGCGGCCGCTCACATTGTGATTGTCGTGGTAACGGCTTTGATTGTGTACAGGCATGAAGGAGATTCAGGCAATTCACTTGACATTCGACAGGCCTTTGCAAATAAGTGCGCTTAGGTGCACTGAATTTTCACTAGTAGTGAAAGATTAGCAGAGGTTCGGATACGTTGCGACCGGGTCCACCAAGTCAAGTTGTTGAAGTAATGTGAAAAAGAAAATCATCAATCGTTCTGTCCGAGTGATTACAATAATTGCAACAAGGGTAGAGAATTGTCGGCACAGCAAGTCAACAGTGAAATTAATATTGACATTGAGCAATGGAACTCGAACACAATCGCGGCGAGACTGCAACAGATAACCTGATTGACAGAAATCCAGAGATCCTGGGAGGGACGTCTGTGTTTGCCGGTACCAGAGTTCCGGTTCGATTTCTGCTGGAACATTTGGAAGCGGGCGACCACTTAGATGAATTCCTGGATGATTTTCCCTCCGTATCGCGAGAACATGCGGTGGCGGTGCTTGAATGTGCGGTAGCCGAGTTGGTAGATAACGCACATTGAGGTTTTACTTGACGAATCCACTCCGAGGCGACTTACCTTTCTTATGTCCATTAACTGATTGTAATCACGCAACAATTGAAACAAACGCGAATGCGACTCGTCTTTGGTCGACAGCTGACGAAAAGCGTTCAGTTCCGTTCGCAGCGCATCAGCGAGCACCCAGGCGTCGCGGCGGTCATCCTTGGCTCCGACCGGTGAATGTCGATCTCGAAATCGATTCGACTGCAAAGGATTGATGCTATACACCTCAAAGCCGTCACTCAGTAAAGTGCTCACCACTGCGCCATGCGGGGTCTCAATGCCGACGCGCACCGCACTCGGTGTGCTTGCTGTCAGCTGCAGACACCACTGCACCAACTGCGTCAGACCGTCACCGCTGTGAACGAAACTTTGGTTGCCGAGCACTTTGCCATCGGCACCCATCACGCATGCCTGGTGATGCTGCCGTCCCCAGTCAATTCCCATCATCCAAATCGTCTGTGATTCCACCATCTTCATCCTCCTCAAACTTATTACAATTTGGCTATCACTACATGGTATAGGCATGCGATTCGCAACGAAATCACACGCCTGGTGCAGCAGCAAAGACAACTACCGGTGCTGATCATCGATGAAGCCCATCATCTGCGCAACGAAGTGCTCGAAGACCTGCGTCTTCTGACCAACTTCGCCATGGACTCAGAACCGCGCATGTGCCTGCTGCTGATCGGACTGACCGAACTGAGAAGACGTCTGAACATGGGCGTGCACCAATCCCTCAGCCAGCGCCTGGTCATCCGACATCACTTCGGCGCGCTGAACCGCGACGAAACCGAACGCTATCTGCAGCATCGGTTCAGCCTCGCCGGCGCCGCCGACAAGGTGCAGCTGTTCGAGCCCAACGCCATCGAAATGATGCACGCCCAAGCCCGCGGCATGCCCCGCAGGAATCAACCGTCTGGCACATTATGCGCTGTCAGCCGCAGCGCAGGACCAGGCTCGATGCGTTACCTTGCAGCACATGACTCAAGCTGTCGAAGAGTGGCAGGCCTGAACCGGCCAATGGCATTTACTTAGTGATAAATACGTGTTGACTTAATAGTACGCACCTCGCGGACGACTGTTTTCATTGAAATATGTTACTTTATGCTACTGGTTCGTCGATGCCTGAGGTTGATTTCGTTTACGAATCCATTTGTTTCGCGGCTGTTTCGATTGCCGCGCATAGGAACGATCAGGACGTTGTTTCTGACGTTGCCTGCTGATGCTGCTGACGATGGCATTGACCGTAGAAGCAATCAGTTCTGCCTGTCGCAGCACCAGCTGTTCCAGACTGCGGGCCATCACCTTCAGCGCATGCTTGAAATTCACCTGTTTTCTGTCTTCTTCGGGCGCACCCTGGATTCGATCTTCACTGTAGTTGGTGAAGATTCTCGTGAGCGTGATCAGCACAAAATGCGCATACAGTTCCTGTTTGACGCCGCGTTCTGATTTGGCATGAAACTGCTCGATGCTCATCCATGATTTGGAAATCTTGTACATCTCCTCGATGCCCCATCTTTGATGGTACAGATCAGATAACTCCGAGATCGGATAGCGCACTGGATCCTGCAAAGTGACCGCGAGCGTGTAGGTGGTGTCGGCATGGGTGTATTTCACCAGTCGCAGTTTCAGCGGCGGACATTTCACCTGCGCATGGCGGCGGCGGATGCGAGTCCGGATTTGCGCGGTTGGCTCCACCTCGATGATCTCATCGGTGCGCTCTGAGTCCATGAACCGGTCCATCGCCACGGTCATGTTTTTCTGCAGACGGAAGACTGCCTCCACACCTCGCAGCCAGTGCGCATGCAGCATCTCGTAGCTGTAATAACCGCGGTCATAGACCACGACGTCGTTTTCGTCCAGCTGCTTCAGATGCGTCAGCGCAAGCTTTCGTTCATTGCCATGCGATGCCAGCTCAAAGTCAATTGGAACGCGCGCCTTGAGCTGATACAGACAGCTCACAAGTCCCTGCGGATAATGCGCCTTGTCATTGGGCGTGCGATAACTGTTTTTAAGCAGTTTCCGCGGCAGGTTGAGCCGGCTGCCGTCAACCGCATGCAGACGATGTCCCTGCCACAGAAAGTCCTTTCGCTGCGCTTCGGAGCGCTGCAGAATGCGCTGCTGCAGGACCTTGAAAACCTGCTCATCCAGCTTGGCGCGCGCCCGGCTCATGGCGGCCGCAGTGACCGGCTGTGGCTGTGGCAGGCGGATCTCCAAGTCGCGGCACTGCGCCCATAATTCGTCCAAACAGGTGGCATAACCCTGTCGATTGTCAGAAAACACCAGCCGAAAGATAAACAGCATCAACAACATCGTGTCGATCACTCGCCGCCGAACCCGCCACTTTTCATCAAATTCCGCCGCTACTTCCGAGATTTCGCCGATCAGATGCTGCCACAGCTGCACGAATGAATCCGAACTCGCCAGCGGCTTCGGCATTGCTGCCTGCGCGCGTTTTTTGCGCTTCGCACGAGCCTTTTCACCGTGCGCTAAAATCTCTCGAAAACCTTCTTCCAAAGGATACACATAGACACCTTTAGGGGTTTTTCCAGAACGCTTCTCGGTGGTGCCCAGATACTGCCAGTTGGCCGCCCGATAACTGCTTGCCTCAAAGCGCGTCTCATCCACAAACGTCTCAATCAGCACCGGCCGACAGCCATGCTGGCACTGCCAGTCCTGCGGCAGCTGCCGACACACCAGCGACAAGGCCTTGGAAGCGAGATTTTTCACCCGCACCCACGGAAAGATCAGAAACCGACTGTTGTTGACCGCCAAGTGCAGATGTTTCTTGTGTTTCTGATCCTGCCAGCCAACCCACACATCCCGACACGGCAGCGCCTTGACTGCATACTGAAACAGGAAACAGCCCAGTTTGCGACCCTGCCCGTCAACGATGAAATAACGCAGGTTCGCCCCGATCGGATGCCGGTATCCCAGATAATGATAACGCTCCACCCATTCGTTGAATTCCCCTGCCTGATCCGCAGAAGTCACCAGCTGCACAGAAAGCGGCATCAGCTCCGACAGCTCCGCCTGCAGCTCCGCCTGTTCTTCGGTGCGCGCCGTCAGCGCCAGCGGCCTGCTCTTGCCGCGCTTAAGATGCGACTGCTTCGGCGGCAGCTGCACAACGCCCAATTGTTCCAGTTCCTCCAGCAGCAGCAGCGCTGACTGGTAGCGATTGACACCCTTTGATGTGTGCCAGCCTAAATGCTCACTGATCGTCTGCGCCAGCTCAGTCCGACTCAAATTCTGAAACCGCGAAACTGTCTGTTGAATCTCACCCAACTGTCTGCGGGTAAAACGATGACCGAAAAATGTCGTTGACTTCAACTTCTTAATGCGCTCATCCACCGCTGATCTCCTGACAAAATGATCCTTACCTCTATTTTGACAGTACTGCACAAGAAAGTCAAATGCGGATGTGCAATTTTTTTACATCCCTCGATTTGCCCGCTATATCAATCTGTTGCCATCTCTACAAAAATCTGCAAATACATTTATCCTATGTTAATGCCATTGCTGAACCGGCTGCCGCCATCCCAACCCAGATGGAGTGCCCGCTCCAGCTGGAATCTCTCTTCTGCCTCTCAAAACATCGCCAATATCCCTAGCTCCAGCCGCTGACGCACATCGCCGCCAGCCACGCTGCCTCGACTTTGAATCCGACAATTCTGTTGGAACAATTTGATCCATTGAAAAATTTCGTTCCGATTTAATTTGAATAAGCCGTTTCAACTTAATCTGGAATTCAACAGAGCTTCAAATGCCTGAAAACAATCCACAACTTTTTGCTTGGGAAACCGATGACATGCCGGAACTGCAGTGCTTGATACTGATTCTCGAACACCTGCCGTACCAGGAGATCGTCGCCAAATTTAAGTCTCAACGCGGCTGCGGCCGCAGCGACTATCCGATCCGAGCCCTGTTCCGAAGCATGATCGCAGGCGTCGCGTTCGGACATGACTCGGTGAATTCTGCTGTGCGAACTGGCTCGAAACATGCAGCTGGCACAACTTTACGGCTTCAACCCACTGCCCCGGCAGAGCCTGCCGAAACAAGTGCTGCATTACGATGAGCAGGGCCAGGTGCGAGCGGTCACCGAAGAAGTCCAGCTGCTTCGTCCGTTATTGCCCGAAAGCTGGAATTTTTCACGACTTCTCAAACAGCTGTCCGAATTGGAAGCCGACACCGGCCTGGTCTCTGAGATAATCGTCACGCTGCGCCATCAGCTGATGGCAGAAGTGCCGGATTTCGGGCGCTGTCTGGGCTACGATGGCAAAGTGCTCCACTCTCATTCCACCGGCAGAACCCTCGCTGACAAAGATCGCACCTCGGATCCGGATGAATGCCGACTGGGGCAAACACAAGACCAGCGGCCTCCGTAAAGATGGCGCGCTGTGGGAAAAGATCAAGAGCTGGTTCGGCTGCCGAGTGCATCTGATCGCCAACGCCCACTATGTAATTCCAGAAGCCGTAAAACTGCGCAAAGCCTCGCGCTCGGAAGTTGTCTGTCTGGGACGCTCCATGCTGCCACAGCTGTTCGAGCAACCCCCGGAGATGGCCGAACGCTGCCAGCAGTTTACTGCCGACCGCGGCCTTGAATGCGCGCAGCTCAAGGCTACCTTGTATGATCAGTACGAGATTCGTCCGCTGATTGACTGCAAAATGATGTGGCGACAGGAAAAACAGGATTAGAACTACGATCCGAATGTGCCGGTCACGCGCCTGCTCAACGCCGGCGTTCGAACCGACAACATCGTATATGACGAGAGCGGCCAAGTGTATTGTGTGTGTCCTGAGACCCAACAACAGCGGGAGATGATGTTCTGTGGATTCGAAAAAGATCGAAAGATCTTGAAGTACCGCTGTCCGGCTGCGGTCTATGGACTGGACTGCAAGGGGTATCGGGAATGTCACCAGCAGCGCGGCGGACAGGCTCCGACTACGGCCGCACAGCGCGCGTCAAGCTCGACAAGGACCGTCGCATCTTCACCCCTACGCCGCATCACACCGTCACTTGGCAGAAGGGCTACAATCAGCGCATCACGCTGGAGCGAAATTTTTCTCGTTTCGACCAAGGCTGTCGTTTCAAGCGGCACTACATACGCGGCAAAATGAAAATGCAGCCCCGAGTCAACATTGCCGTGGCCATTATGATGGCGCTGGCACTGGCTCATTATCGGGCAGACTGCAAACATCAGATGCGCTCACTGGTCAAAACCTGGCAACTGCCCAAAGCAGCCTAGCCGCCGGATCGCAAAAGGATCGTCGCCCATGACGCCGGCGAGGCCATGGCGCGCCTGAAATCCGAAAAATAACTGCGGCCGCCGTTCTTACCAGCTACTCAAAAGCATTCGCGTCGGTTCGATTGCAATTGACCGGGCTAATGCATGAAAATTCGTAAAATAAGCCGTCAAATGAACGATTGTGAAAGATTCAGAACATGTTTCTTTTAGTTTCAGTCAACTCCAAATTGGGGTGAAAACCTCTACAGCGCAACTGCCTCGAACTACTTGTGGACTCTCATGTATAATCATTTTTCATCCGAAAACTCCACATCAAATTGATAATAATAAATAATCGTTCGATATTTTCGAACGATTATTTTTTAGTTTTTACGGATTAACCGGTTTAAAGGCGCATTTCGCTGCCAAATGCCACAAACCAGCAAAATCTTCACTTAATGGATTAACATTATTAATAATTATTATCAATTAGTTGAACGTTTTCTGGCAGACACTGATTAAAAATTAACAATTCCCATATTCTGGAGAATCAGGGACATACATGAGTAATGAAATTGAAACATTTGCCGCGAGATTGCTGACACCAAGACCTCCGACACCGTCAAAATGAGAACCATGTTCCGCAATCGATTCCGCACGCTTGTGCGCCGTTCTTGCCGCTGGAAATATCTATCTTTCGCGTCAGGTGCTTTGCTCATGCTAGTGCTGTCGTTGGCACCGGGTGTCGTTGATGCCCAATCTCTCGAGAGTCTGACCGAACGCCTCGACAGGCTGGAAGAAGTAAATCGCGAGCTTCGCAAAGAGATAAACGAGCTCAAGGCGAAACAGGCCGCCGAACAAACTGAACAGGTGCCATCCGCCAAAACAGCCCCTGAATCAGAGTCTGCCGGATTCCTCCGTTTCGATCCCGAATTCGGTTTCGCCATCCTCGATCCGAATACCTCCTTCAATCGCAAGCAGCGCCTCATACTCGATCGCAGGAAGGATGGAACTCTTGAGCGCGACAGCATGTACGTGCACGGTGCGGTTACCGCGATTGCCAACTACCAGAGCAGCAATCGTGCAGACAAGTTCGGCTACCTGATGCGCCATCCGACCGCCAGCAACCAAGTTGGGAAGGTGGTTTCGGAAGCGACAATCCATTCGGCGCAATTGGGATTCACTGCCACGCTCGGTGACTGGATTACAGGTCACGCGATGATGCTTTTCAATCCGGAACAGAGCTTCGGCGCGGGTACAAACACCAATTTGGAGCGTAACCAGGTCCAGGTTCGCGAGGCGTATGTCCTCTTCGGTGATTTAGAGCGACGCCCCTTCTTCACCAGCCTCGGAAAGATGGCAGTTCCGTTCGGCCACACGGACACCGTCAATCCCTTCACCGCATCCACCGTCTGGCACGCTTTTGGCGGGTTGGCTAATGGCTTTACAGCCGGCTACGCGAGCGAAGGGTTGAACCTGACCGCGATGGCTATCCAAGGGGGCAGCCAGTTCCGCGCTGTCAACGCCCCGGTCGAGGGTACCAACGCGCCGAGCCGGTTGAACAATTTCGCGATTGATGTCAATCACACCTTCCGGCTGGGCCAACACAAGACGCTTCTCGTCGGCGGGTCGTACCTGCACGGTTCGGCCTATTGCCAGGACTTCCCCGTGACGCACTTCATGTCGTGCCGGGACAACAATCCGGCCTTCGACATCTACGGCAAGCTTATGGTAGGGGATTACACATTTAAGAGCGAATTCGCGCGAACCACCGACGAGTGGCCCGGAACTTTCAATCCGGGCATACCGGAATTCGCGGCCAGCGACGTGACCGCATTCGATGTTGGCGTGAAGTACCGGACCGACTTCAACCATCGCCCGCTCGACCTCTCGGCAGAGTTTAGCCGCTTTGAGGCTGGCCCCGAAGGAGCACCGTGGGAACGTCAGAACCAGATAGTTTTGGGTGCCGCCTGGTTCGCTCGGCCTAGCGTGAATCTCTTCGCTGAATTCATCCGCGTGGACGGTTTCGCGCCACTCAACTTCATCAGCGGCGGCAGTGTCAAGGACGCGAACAACGAAGTAATCCCGAATCGCACCATCAGCGATTCTACCGCCCGCTCGAACGTCTTTCTACTGGGCGTCAACGCGGCGTTCTGACAGGCGAACGTGGCAGTCGAAACGGTTTCTAAGCGATTTGAAAGAATGGTTGGCGACGTTCTCACTGGAGTTGCACCCCGACAAGACTCACCGCATCGAGTTCGGCCTCTTCGCACTCGGTGAGTTCAATGACATCGCCCCCTAACTAGTGTCTGCAAGAAAACTTTTAAAACAATGATAATAATGATTATTCATGTCATTCTAACAAGTGAATATTTTGCTGGTTTGTGGCATTTGGCAACGAAATTCGTCTCTGCACCCGTCAATCCGCCAAAACCGAAATTTCTTCGTTTGAAAATATCGCATGATTGTTAATTGATGTTTCAAAAGCACTTGCTCGATGGAATCCATAATCTTACAAATGTACTGGTAAATTATTACTCTAAATAACTCAATATCTTATTAAGAAATACGATAAATATTTATATTAGACCTAACGAGTGAGAAATTATCATGAAGGTTATTGCGCTATCCCTGGAACCTAAACAGAATGAGAAACTTACTGATTTAGCCAAGCAATACGGGATACCAAAATCCGCGATCGGTCGCTACTTAATCAATGTTGGGTATTCGGATTTGGAATCTACCCTGGACAACAATGAATGGTGGAAGGTTAGATACAGCGCGTTCGAACACTTGAACGACTGCTAATCCTACCTAAACCACCAATGAGCTGCCAGCAGCTACTCGATGTCCAGACGTTCCCCCAATAGACTCTAAGGTGCTGCTCATGTCGGTAATAATGGTGCCGATCATTGATAAGAGATCGCTCATCAGATACAACTGCGTAATACAGGGGCAACCCAGGAGAATGATCGCTATCGTTGCAACTTGGGTGATGCTCATCGGAGTTTACCCTTCATTCCGCGCTTTTTAATTATTTCTACATCGTCCGGAGTCGTATATTCAATTAGTTTATCCTCAATTCGAAGATTCTCCCCGCATCCAATTGTTTGAGGATTGGAATTTTCTCTGAGAGCTTTGGTAACTTTAAGTCGGGTGAGTCTTCGACCATAGTTTTCATGATGAAATTTGCAATGAAGGAATTAGATTTCGAGCGTAACATGTCCCACCTCCCGATTTTGGATAGACGTGGTGAGCGTGAATTACGCTCCGACTAACCTCTTCACCATAGATATAGCTGGCTTCATGTGCCAATTCCTTTGATGAAAGTTTAGATAAACAAGTTTGGCAGTGGCTTGAATAATGCTCGGATTTCAAAATTTCGATTTGTTCCTTTTCGATTTCAAGTGCTTGGTTGATACTGCCGCTGGATTCCAACTTCTTCCGACTTCCTCTATTCCCTTGAATATTTCTTGTCGGAGTTTTTGAAATAGGGGGGTGGGTCTGGAAGGTTACGTGCTGGGTCAAGCGCAAAAGGAGCGTGCCCTATAACTGCCTCCGTCGTATCTTCATTTCGGCCTCCAATTCTGTTTCAATTTGAGGACCATCGTTCAGGTAATCTTTCCGAAATTGTTGAAAACCTGGCCTGAAATCTCCATATTCACTGCTTGTTCTAACATGAAATGATGCATTGTAAGTGCTGAGGGTTTAAATATTAGTTGCTTTGCGATTGCCATGTACTGCTCGCTAGAACTAGGCGTGCTACCAAAATTGATCCAAAATACTCTTGATTCGTAACTACTCCCCCCCTCCCGAAGCGGGTAGGGAGTTTTTTAGTAATTCTGATTGAGAATGATTTTACTGGGAGTGGTCGAGCATTTGCACCGCATTGCCGTTGAGTGCGATCTGCACTGCGGCAAGCGAGCTGCAGCCTTGGCAGGACATCGACTGCAGGCAGCTGGAGATGCGACAGTAAGCTTGGGCGTGGTCGAAGTTTCGGAAGGTTCCTGAGACCTTCTGTTTGACTTTCGCCATTCGGATGTCGCGCTCGGCTCGACTGTTGCTGAACGGCACCTCGCTTTGGCGGGCGAAACGCAGGATTTCAGTTTCATAGGTTTTGAACGCATCGAGCAGCAGTTCTGCCTCGGATTTGGGGATGCGGCCTTTTTTTCCTTTGCGCGGCGGTCGTTCCGGCAATTCTCGTCTGCCTTCGGTGAGGATCGCGCGGTAACGCATGCTCACCTCCTCAAAGCGCGTTTCGCTGAGCTTTTTGGCGTCGGCATCGGCTGCTTCCCGACAGGTATCAAGCAGCAGTCGGCGCATGTTTTTCGCCTGCTTGTGGCGGTGCCGTTCCGACACCATGCTGCTGGCTGAAACGATACGGCGTCGAGTTTACCGAAACCCACTACCGGGTGTTGCTTGACGACTCGCGGTATGCCAACCAACCCAAGGTGGAACGATTGCAGATCATGCCCTATGTCGATTTCATCTTCACCGCCAAGACCGCAGCGCACGAGACTCTGTATGATCCCCTTGCGCCGAAGACGCGCCTCGTTACCCACCGTCGAAATCTTACAGCTCGCTTGCGGCCGTCGAAATCGCATTGAACGGCAATGCAGTTGAAATGCTCGATTAGTCCAAATAATTTTATTTCAGTCTACAGCCCTAGAAACTTGTCCTTCCTCAAGTAGGGGGGAGTATTTTGATTTATGTCCGCTGTGTTCATGAGTATCGCGATATCGTCTATCTTACCGATTTCAAGTGTAATCGGATCACATCTAAAAGTGTCGGATTCAATTGCGAAACGAAACTCTCGTTGGTGGTACTAACCCGATAATGTAGAGACGCTTTAATGACAGGATAATCTTAACAATTCGAGGAAAATCGAAGAAAAGCAGGAAATTTATTCAAAAGATTCGAGGTGCATAAATATTTGAGTCAGAACCAAGCAGGAGCAATATATACGGATATAGGCTGTTGTTGCACCAATCTGATTTACGTGATCAACAGCATTTAGTCAGTCCAGTAAGTTGCCACAAGCGTTTGCTTTACTGAGTGGTGACTGTTCGTTAAACCGAACTCTTTTAGTAAAACACATCTGTGGTTTTGTTCAATTTGGAGAGTTTCTCGAAGTCAGCGATTTCTACTTTGAATGGCAGTTCCGAAAAAGTTCGGATACGTTGCGACCGTGCCCACCAAGACAATTCAGACAAATTTAATCAATTTTCTATAGTGCAGTCTATTGTTCAGTCGAAAAAGTGTTTAGAAACTGTCTTCCCCATAGAAGTTTCTTGTCCGCATCGCTTAGTTCGGCCTCCTCGCATACGGTGTCCCAATGCTGTACGACAGTGGTAATGAGCTTTTCAAAAATGTTGCGAGCTTCCACTTCGGACAGCAAGAAGTTATGTGCCGTTTCGAGACAGGATTTAAGCCAGCTGAGGTTGTTGTTACCGCAGATCAGCATAGCTTGTGAGGCTTCATTGCCTGCGCGGTTTTGTGGACATATGTCATAGGCAGGCGTGAGTGTCAAGTCCTTGCCATCCCAAAAAGCAGCATGGTTGCGTGCGTGATCATCAGTATTGCCACAAAGAATGTTGAATACGAGCCGAGAGAATACTTCCTCGAGGGATTTCCTAGGATTTGTGAAGCGGTGACGGATGATTTCAGCAAAGGTTTCGTAACTGGCGTATCTCGCCATCATTTCATCAAGGCCAAGCAGCGTTAATGCAGAGACCTGGGCCTTACGCAGCCAGACACTGTGTTTCGGAATACGATCAAACCGCTCTATCAGGAGCACGTCTTTACCGACTGCCTTGGTCAGTTGGACCGGTGCAACATTCAGTTCCGCCAAATCCGCTAGCCGCATTGCGATGAACTCAGCTTTGACGACATTGTAAAGATCAGTACTAGAGGAAAACTTGGCAATGTACTTTCTGCTTTGATCTTGAATTAAGGCTTTTGGACGCGCACCGCCGATCGAACTGCCATGGAACAATGCTTGATCCAGTTCAGGTGTGAGAAGAACCCCTTTTTCAACCCGATCGGCGGACTCAATCAGCTCTTCTATGCTTGGGTTTGTCGCAGTACGCGGTACGTATTCAGTTGGTGAGCGTTGAAAATCGAGCGCACCGATCCGGTCTGAACCGGATTCCAGTAGATACGTTAATTCATCCAGCTCATCAGTATCCGTGTTCGCACCCTTGAGCCCTAATAGTCTATTGATGATTACACGTCGCCCCCACGCATCAGGTGAGGCATCCCGAATACAGCCGGGCATAGTCAAACCTTCTGACAGGGGTAATCTCCCAGTTTGCAAGGGCAGTTCCGGTTCATAAATCGAAATGGCGGAATTACTACTGCCAATACGTTCAAGATAGCTCTTGCCGTAGTTGAACTGGACAGTGCCGTTATCAGCTTCCAACCGTCCGGCTACAACAGGTTCCGTTGCATTCGGCAACCATATCCAGACGAAAGCTTCTTTCCCGCTGCTAGAAGTCATCGCGCACCACCTTGGACTTGTTGCGAACAGACTTTGGCAACAATTCCAGCTTTTCTTCGGTACGGTGTAGATGCTTCGTCAGTGTGCTCTGATCGGCGTCAAATAGTTTTACACCGACTATAGCAGCGACTTCGAATACCATGCCAATTTCACACTTTAGATTGCCTTTTTCGATGCGCTGCAGCAGTCCTCTGGAGATTCCAGCGCGGTCTGCCACTTCCTGCGCAGTGTATTTGCGCTTTATGCGCGCTACACGAATCAGTCCTCCGAGAAGGGCGGATGCAGTTTGGGTATAGCGTGAGTAGGCGCGTGTTATGGATTTGGGCATTGACTGATTATTGTTTCATATATGAATCATAAAATAACTTTATGATCTTTCTGTGAATCATTATAGTGATTTCTCACCACTTTGTCGAGACACAAGCGAACAATTCGGAATATGCCAAATATTTTTATGTGGTGCTAAGATATCAGTACGAAAAACACCAGATATTTCTACCGGAAGATTTTAAGTTACGTTTTCGGTCAATACTTTTTGGCTTCGCTTGCTACGACGCAACTAGTGTAAGCTTCTAAAGCGTTGAAAATCAGCCAAGGCAAATGCTGTCTAACAAATTAACGCGCTACAATTCAGGTGCGCAATCGAACTGATACCCACACTGAATTATTGAGTGTAGCACCCTATTGAGAGTAGGTGATGAGTAGAGCAAAATATTTCGATTCAATATTGTTTTCTGAGTTTCGTTTTCCTCAGGTTGGTGACAAGCTGTTCAATCAATCCGATATTTATTTTCAAAGCGCCAACATTAACAAATTTGGACATTTTCGGCTTGAATATATGATTGAAGGTTACAAGCACGGCGCAGACTTGATGGTTGAACGTGCGTTGGAGGATCGTGTGGCACTGGATGTGCTCATTTTCCCAATAATTTTCTGTTATCGTCACTACATTGAGCTCTCTCTCTCAAGCACTTAATCGCAAATTACGGAGCAATGGTAGGCGTTTCAAGTTTATGGAAAACTCATGATCTTTCAACGCTTTGGAACACAGTTAAAATTGTGGTCGAGTATTACGGCGTTGAGGGCGAAGATGATTCAGCATTAGTTGTCACTGATATCATCGCTGAATTTGAAAAGTTGGATCGAGGATCATTCTCATTTCGTTATCCTGTTGACAAAGAAGGCAATCTGATTAAATTCGAATTAGAATCGTGTGACTTGGTCAATCTCGCTGATGTTATGAAAGGATTCGAGGGTTACATAGATGGCCTTAACGGCCTTCTTGATAATCTCAAGCATGCTTCCGATAACTATTTTTAGACTATCAACTACACACGCTTGACCAAGCGTTCTGATTGATCAATCCACCTTGCTTCATTGCTTCGTTTGTTTTGGTTGCATATATTGATCTCTTACCAGCAATTTTTATACAAAGATGCTTCAAATATATTGTGTTGGTAGAGGGACAGCAAACGTAAGAGAATATTGTTTCGCGCTTTAACGAATTTCGACGAAACTACGAAGACATTACCGAGAGGTAATTATGCAGATTGTAATTCAACTAGGTTAGTCGACCCTGAATAAATCGAATTTCTGCCGATTTACGAATTTATGAAGATCAAGTTAAGACGAGTCATCGGAAGCTGAAACGGCTCTATGCTCCGTTCAACGCTACAACACCGAACTTTGCTCCCGACAGCCCCATTTTTTGGCCAATAATATGACAAAAAATTCGGGCACAACTGTCCCTCTATCTTTCAGGATCACTCGTAGATTTTGTCTGGCACAGCTCAGAAGAACATTCATGCTTTTGCCTTGAGTGCTCTTTAGATAGTTGTGTCCCAGCCAGTTATCGTGTTTCAGATGACCAATGATCGACTCAATCGTCTAACGCCGTATCAGACATTTCCGGATTCGAGCCGTATCCGCGCGCTATTGTCCCGAGATGTAAAGCACACTGTCTGTTTCATCATGACCGCGATAGCCACGGTCCACAAACATCTCCTCGATGCGCTGTCCACATAACGCGCGCATCTGGTCCAAGGTTCATTTTGAGGTGTGATTGTCATACAGGTTGCCCGGCAAGGCCAGGCCTTTATTTCAATCTACAGCCCTAGAAACTTGTCCTTCCTCAAGTAGGGGGGGAGTATTTTGATTTATGTCCGCTGTGTTCATGAGTATCGCGAAATCGTCTATCTTACCGATTTCAAGTGTAATCGGATCACATCTAAAAGTGTCGGATTCAATTGCGAAACTCTCGTTGGTGGTACTAACCCGATAATGTAGAGACGCTTTAATGACAGGATAATCTTAACAATTTGAGGAAAATCGAAGAAAAGCAGGAGATTTATTCAAAAGATTCGAGGTGAATAAATATTTGAGTCAGAACCAAGCAGGAGCAATATATACGGATATAGGCTGTTGTTGCACCAATCTGATTTACGTGATCAACAGCATTTAGTCAGTCCAGTAAGTTGCCACAAGCACTTGCTTTACTGAGTGGTGACTGTTCGTTAAACCGCACCCTTTTAGTGATACACATCTGTGGTTTTGTTCAATTTGGAGAGTTTCTCGAAGTCAAAGATTTCTACTTTGAATGGCGGTTCCGCAAAAGTTCGGATACGTTGCGACCGTGCCCATTATGATTCTTCTTCAATTTTTCTATAACTCCCAAATTTGGATAGTTTCAATTTGTTAATAACAAAAGATTGACATAGCATGACACATCATGACAATCGCGTATAATCGTCTCTATGAAAAAAATCAAGATCAGTTCAAAAGTTGACGAGGTTGTCTGGCAAGACTTCAAAGCACTGGCTCAGGAACGCCATCAGAATGTTTCCGGTTTGTTGACCGATGCTATTCGAGAATACGTTCAGCGACAGCGTATTAGACCGGTTGTATTAAAACACTTGGAATCGTCCATGGAACAAAACGAAGAATTGGGAAAATTGCTGGCTAGGTGATTCAGTTCTTGACTCTTGAGGAGATTCTTGCAATCCACGAGTCGGTAATTGAGCGATTTGGAGGTCAGCCCGGAATTCGGGACTACGGATTGTTGCTCAGCGCATTGTACAGACCTCAAACCGGATACTACAACGACTTAGCAGAGATGGGTGCCGCATTGTTTGAATCTCTGATCATTAATCATCCATTTATCGATGGCAATAAACGCGTGGCGTTTTTTGGCACAGATGTATTTTTTCGATTGAACGGCTACCAATTCAAAGTCGAACCGAATGACACATATCAGTGTTTGGTTGAGCTAATTCAGTCTCAGACATGTGATTTTGATCATCTATTGCCTTGGATTCGAAAATCTATCGTTTCGATATGAGTCCAAGATCATCAAGAATGCATTACCACGGTTGCATGGCCTGAATTGATATGATGTTCTCGGTGATTGTTTGTGTCGATCTTAATTTTGTGAGATGGCTGCGAATCATCAATCGTTTCATCTCAGTGAATACGACAATTGCAACAAGATTAGAGACTTGTCGACACAGCAATTTAACAGTGAAATTATTATTGATGTAAAGCAATGGGACTTGAACATAATCGCGGCGAGATTGCAACAGATGCCCTGATTGACAGAATTCCAGAGATCTTGGGAAAGAACCCTATGTTTGCCGGAACCAGAGTTCCGGTTCGCGTTCTGCAGGAGCATTTGGAAGCGGGCGATCGGTTAGATGATTTCCTGAATGATTTCCCCTCCGTATCGCGAGAACATGCGGTGGAGGTGCTTGAAAGTGCGGTAGCGGAACTTGTAGGTACCGCACATTAAAGTTTTGCTTGACGAATCCACTCCGAGGCAACTTGCCTTTCTTATTCACGAATCATTTGAGGTAGACAGGGTTCAAAAGATGGGTTGGAACAAAAAACAGCATGTTGTTGCAACTTGCCTCTGAACACCAGTTTAACGCTTTAGTTAAGGTCGATCAAGGATTTGAATGTCAGCAAAATGCGAACACTCTGCCGATTCCAGTTGTAATCATGATCGCACAGACCAATCGTTTTCAGGACCTGCAGCCGCTGGTTCCTGACGTAGTGTCAATTCTAAACTCTAATCCCGAGATTGGCTTTTATCGTGTACAGGGATGAAGTAGATTCTGGCAATTTATTTGACATCCGACAGGCATTACCAAATCACTGTGCTCAGGTTCACTGAATTTTAATTACTGGTGAAAGATCAAACGAGGTTCGGATACGTTGCGACCGGGCCCACCAAATCGAAAGAACAGAGGAAATCAAAATAACATCCAACCAGAGGCAGTTGCGTTGTAGAGGTTTTCACGACAATTTGGAGTTGATCGAATCAAAAAAAAACGATCTGACTCTCTCGAAATCACACATTTGATGACTCATTTTACAAATATCCAAGCATTGGCACTGTCAAATGCAGTCGAACCGAGGCGAATGCGGTTGAGCAGCTGGTAAAAGCAGGCGGCAGCAGTTATTTTTCGGATTTCAGGCGCGCCATGGCCTCGCCGGCGTCATGGGCGGCGATCCTTTTGCGATTCGGCGGCTAAGCTGCTTTGGGCAGGTGCCAGGTTTTGACTAGTGAGCGCATCTGATGTTTCCGCTCTGCCCGATAATGAGCCAGTGCCAGCGCCATCATGATGGCCATGGCAATGCTGACGCGGATTTGCATTTTCATCTTCCCGCGTATGTAGTGCCGCTCGAAACGGTAGCCTTGGTCGAATCGAGAAAAAATACGCTCCAGCGAGGTGCGCTGATTGTAGTCCTGTTGCCAAGTGGCGGTGTGACGCGGCGTAGGTGTGAAGATGCGACGGTCCTTGTCGAGTTTGACGCGCGGCCGTAGTCGGAGACCTGTCCGCCGTGCTGCTGGTGACATTCCTGATAGCCCTTGCAGCCCAGCCCATAGACCGCAGCCGGACAGCGGTACTTCAAGGTCTTTCGACCTTTTTCGAATCCACAGAACGCCATCCCCCGCTGTTGTTGGGTCTTTGGACACACACAATACACCTGGCCGCGCTCGTCATACACGATGTTGTCGGTTCGAACGCCGTCGTTGAACAGGCGCGTGATGGGCACATTCGGGTCGTAATTCTGATTCTGTTCTTCCTGTCGCCACATCATTTTGTGGTCAATCAGCGGACGAATCTCGTACTCATCATACAAGGTGGCCTTGAGCGGCGCGCATTCAAGGCCGCGGTCGGCGGTAAACTGCTGGCAACGTTCGGCCAGCTCTGGGATTTGCTCGAACAGCTGCGGCAGCATGGAGTCCGCAGACAGACAACTTCCGACCGCGAAGCTTTGCGCAGCTTCACAGCCACTGGAATTTCATAGTGCGTGTCGGCGATCAGATGCACCCGGTAGCCGAACCAGGTCTTGATCTTTTGCCACAGCGGGCCATCTTTACCGCGACCGCTGGTCTTGTGTTTGCCCCAGTCGGCATCGGGGTCCGAGGTGCGATCTTTGCCAGCGAGGGTTCTGCCGGTGGAATGGGAAGGTAGCGCTTTGCCATCGTAGCCCAGACAGCGACCGAAATCCGGCACTTCTGCCATCAGCTGATGGCGCAGCGTGACGATCATCTCAGAGATCAGGCCGGTGTCGGCTTCCAGCTTGGACAGCTGTTTTAGAAAACGTGAGAAATTCCAAGCCTCGGGCAGTGACGTACGAAGCGGCTGGACTTCTTCGGTGACCGCTTGCACCTGGCCCTGCTCATCGTAGTGCAGCGCTTGTTTCGGCGGGCTCTGCCGTGGCAGTGGGTTGAAGCCGCAAAGCTGTGCCAGCTGCACGTTTCGAGCCAGTTCGCGTAGCAGAGAATTCACCGAGTCATGCCCGAACACGACGCCTGCGATCATGGTTCGGAACAGGGCTCGGATCGGATAGTCGTTGCGGCCGCGGCCGCGTCGAGACTCAAGTTTGGCAACGATTTCCTGGTACGGCAGGTGCTCGAGAATCAGTATCAAGCGCTGCAGTTCCGGCATGTCACCGGTTTCCCAAGCAAAAAGATGTGGATTGTTTTCAGGTATATGAAGCTCCCAGCGAGTGCCTTGATGTGTTGAAAATCATGGCCCTGAATTATCGCAAATACGCTGATGAATATCAAACATAACTTATTGATAATATATGGTATTATAATAAACTACAAGTTGACATCGGATGCCCGGTGAGGTGCTTATTTCCGACTGGGGTAGAATTGGCTGGAAAATTGGCAAAATGCTCAGGAAAACGCAGAAAACAGCGTTATTTTGGGGTAATAATTATTTCCGACCCTTGATTTACTCAATCAAATCAAACTCTTTCTAACAGCGCAACTGCCTAGGATTGGTATAATTGAATCAGAATTTCGCTAGAGATGTCTTCGGCGCGCAAATTCCATATGTAACTCAAAAAAAAGGAAATTACTACCGATGCAACAACAATTACGTTTGCCTATCGAAACTCTTAGAATCAGGAATGCCCTGTTTTTTACTTGTTTATGTCTTGTATTAGTGAGTTGTACCACACCTATACTCCCCAAGGAATCCAAGATATATCTAGAGAATGAACTGTCTCCACATGTTGGTAACAGCATTCATGGTGTAATTGATGATTTTGGGTATCCGACTAAATCCGAAACAGTTGCAGATACAAAGATTTATGTTTGGGAATTTTCAACTGAGACAAGTTCATACAGTCAGTCGGCTCCAAGTAGTAGCGGTTTCAGTTTTGGGTTGGGTTTTACGACCACTATTGAGTGCTTTGTGCGAGTCAAGGTGGATGAACAGGAAATTGTAACTGAATTTAGTGTCGACCAATCGTGGAATGGCTGCGCGCACATGATCAGAGACATTGACGAGAGAAAGAAAAATGAAGAAGAATAAACTTGACCTAATTATTGTTGGGTAGTAAAGCATGCGCTCGCCCATTGCTATGGTTTTAATTTCTGTGTTTAGCTTGTGGGGTTGCGCAAACGTCAATCAAACTTTGGCGAACAAATTGGACAATTCAACCGGGCAGCATATTGATGAATTGATATCGGTATTGGGTTTCCCGTCGGAAGAAAAAACATTTGCAGGAAGAAACGTATTTGTTTGGTATCACCAAGATACTGTTTCAACTTCACATTCATTCTTTACTGGCAGTTACTGGGATAAGACATTTGATTCCCGAACGGTTTATTGCCGCATCAGCATCGAAATTGACGATAGTCAAATCGTTCAGGGAAACAGTTTCGATTCCACCGATGGAGGTTGTGGGTACTATGTTGACAGAATTAACAGACTTGAAGGTTTGTAGTTTGGTATTAACCCATCTTTGCCATTTTTCGAAATTTAGGAAAAAATGTCCTTTGTATTTCAAACACCTAATTTTTTCGACTGATTTTGATGCCACTACTTCCGTGACCTTTTCTTCCTCCGGCCAGCGCCCGATCCGTTGCTTGCGCCGCCATTTCACACCCATCGCCGACAGCAGTCGCCGCTGCTCGACATTGGGTTCGGTATTCTGACGCACTCGTACCTGAACGCCCTCGGCCGCATTGTCCGATGCAGTGTCGCCAACCTGCGACGCACCGTCTTCCAACTCAGGCGCACTCCGTTCGAGCGCATCTTAAGACGCAGATAATGGCAGGCCTGGTAAGCCAAGACCGAAATGAACAGGTGCGCCTTGATACGCGCCAAGGCGCGATGATTCACCGGACGCAGCCCCAGTTCCGATTTCAAACTGCGGAATGTCGCCTCCACCTCAGAGAGCGTCCAGTACAGGTGCACGATCTTTTCCTCATCCCATTTCATCTTTGAGGTGCGCAAAAGATACATGCCCGCATTGGCGTTTCGCTGCGCCTGGCGGTGATTGAACGACCAGGTCACCTGAAGCGGAAGGCAAAATCCGGTGCTGCTGGCGGTCGAACGTCGCGGCGAAGGCAGCGGTTATGTGGCGGCCAAAGTGCTTGAACGCGTCGATCATCAGCAAGTCAAGCAGATCACCCAGTCGCTGGATGCCAGCGCCACCGTGCGTAGCGACGCCTATCCTTCGCTGAACATCAATGGCCAACATTGTGCGCACGAGGTGAAGGTGACTCCACTGGAGCAAGCCGCGCAGTGGTTACCGAAGGTGCACATTGTGATCTCCAATCTGAAACGTTTCCTGTTGGGCACTTTTCATGGGGTCAGCGCAACGTATCTGCACGAATACATTAATGAATCTGTGTATCGTTTCAATCGCCGCCAATGGCAAAGCCAACTGCCACAGCGTCTGTTGAACGCCGCCGCCAATCACGCTAAAGTTGTTTTTTGAGTCAATTGAACTGAAACTTCTGCAGAAGCATAAATCTCTATTTGGAAAATGTGTCATGTACGACGACAATACGACTCCAAGGTGGGCATTTCTCTGGACTCATGGATATCTTAGGGCATCACATCCACCAGGTGGGTGGACATTCGCTCATGTCTGGGACGAATCGAAAAATCCAAAAGCATATACCCACGTCGCAAATATAGTTATGCTGCCCGAATATTTGGCCGGTTTATCGGATAAAAATGGACCACTGGTTGATGTTCTCAGATACCATTCGCAATTGAAATATGAATGGAGTCCAAACAATAAATCAATCAACAAAATTCCAAACGATTACGATGAATTGGAATGGAGATATCTGGATTCCATATGCAACCCTCGAGATCAAGTCGAATGCCGATTGCGGGAGTTGAAGAACAAACGCGCTAAAGTTCTTTGCGAGCTTCTCGGTTTGTAAATGCGCACACGTAGGTATTTGTAATGTCAAGATCACTTGTTCTTGTGAAAGAAGTGGTTGTCACTTGAACTCAATCCGGAGGTCTAGGTTAATCAGGGTTCGACTACAGTCCTTCCGGGCCCAACAAGTTTAATTTTTATCACTCTACGGAACCCGCTTTAGTAAATTCAAAAGTTGGTTGCGTTGTTACGATTATCTAATATGTTCCGAAAGCGACGATGAAATTCCCACGCTCAATTGCTGTTCTCTAAAGAGCAGTTTGGTCGTTTTGAGTGTAGTAAAGTATTGTTGGCGCATGCGAATTCATTCTACAAGTCATATATGCACTCTAGAATATTGACCCACTATCGGCTCGAATAAATTGTTAAACTAAGTTAATTGTTCAAGTTAATTTGCAATTGATGTCATATTTACGTAATTTTCTGCACTAACTCGCAATCATCTAAATCATGACTCAATGGAATTTATCCATACCAGAGGAAACTGACCGAGCAGTTCGTACCTTTCTTAGCCGAAATGGGGGACAGATAGGAGATCTGTCTCAATTCGTCAATGATGCTGTCCGCCGCCGCCTTTTGGAATTGACTGTTTCCAAAATCAAAGATAGAAACGCCCGCTGTGATCAGAGTGAAATCCTTGCGATAATTAACGAGGAGGTTGACGCTGGTCGTGAGGGTTGTTCTTGACACAAATATCCTCATTAGCGCCTTAATCACTAAGGGAACTCCTCCAGACATCCTGTATCAATCGTGGTTGAATGGTGAGATTGAAGTCGTAATGACAGGCACGCAGGTTGCTGAAGTGAAAGATGTTCTTGCAGGAACTCGATTGTAGCAGCTTGTACACGCCGAAGAAGTTGATGCAATTATGGAAAATATTGGCGCCTATGCTCATGTTTTAACCACCTTCCAAGTGGAAAACATATCCCCGGACCCGAATGATAATCAAATTTTAGCTGAGGCTATCGATGGGAAGGTTGATCTGATCGTATCAGGCGATAGGAAACATATGCTTGCGCTCGGAGAAGTTCGAGGAATTCCCGTTGTTACAGCCCGTGAAGCTGTGGAGTTGATGTCGTACAGGTAACTTGAATTTTCTTTTTCAAGAGGTCAATCTCGGGGGCGATTTGATATGTTGATGTTTTCTTCAGTTGATTAATGCTACAAAGTTTGATTCCGGTGGTAGTAAACAATAGAACTGCTGTGTTGTCATTAGCGGCTGTAGAATTCCGAATCGAAAATTGAAAATTGCGGAGGTTCGGATGCGTTGCGACCGTGCCACCGAATTATTTACAATTTACGGGATTGTAACGAAAGTCAATTGGACGATGAAATGCAACGACAGCCGAGTGCGTCCCAAAACCCGCATCAGACAGGCATGGATGCCGCAATAACCGAAGCTGTAGCAGGGGAAATACAGGCAAGCCAGTACAAGCTTGCAACGAATCCCTATATTCAAAACGTAATGGGCGACTTCAACCAACTAAAGTCGAAGATCAGGACCTGCGATAGCGGCATCCAGTTTGCGCGGTCAGCGCAGTTGACAGTCCTATTCGGCGCAATTTTCACGTGGCAATGATTAGACACTGCGCAGATAACGAATTCGACCGCATACTTGCCATCATCAACGAGGCCGCACAGGTCTATAAGGGCATAATTCCGAATGATCGGTGGAAGGACCCCTACATGTCCGCTGAGGAGCTGGCGGACGAAATCACCGCTGGAGTTTCCTTCGACGGTTATGAAATCCCCCGGGTCGGGTTGGTAGGTGTGATGGGTTTCCAATTTGTCGAGGACATAGCATTGATTCGCCATGCCTATGTGGTACCTGAATATCAACGATCGAGGATTGGATCGGCGCTGCTCACTGGGCGGTGTGCGCGTTTGGATCGTCCTGTCCTGGTCGGCACTTGGGCTGGAGCCAAGTGGGCGATTGCTTTTTACCAGCGGCATGGGTTCAAAATGGTACCGATGTCGGAAAAGTCAACACTGCTAAGAAGGTACTGGACCGTTTCGGAACGGCAGATTGAGACTTCGGTGGTGCTTGCAGATTCACAGTGGCAATTCTCGCCATGAGCGATCTCACTCGGAATCAAAGTGCGAAACTTGCGCAGGAGGTTTCGGCTATAACGATTGCGAACTATGACCGCATGGCGGTTGCTTACAGTAATGGCACAGCAAATCATGACGTCAGCCAGAACATCACAGCCTTACTCGAGGCGATCGATGTCGATGGCCCCAACGTCATTCTCGATCTAGGCTGCGGACCCGGTCGGGATTTGTGTCGGTTCAAGGCGCTCGGCCACGAAGTAGTAGGCCTGGATGGCTCGAGCGAGTTTGTCAGGATCGCCCGCACCAAAACGGATTGTGAGGTGCTGCATCAAGACTTTCTCAAGCTTGATTTGCCATTCGCTCGCTTCGACGGGATTTTCGCAAACGCTTCGCTGTTTCATGTACCGATCAGTCAACTCGCCCAAGTCCTCGGCAACCTCGCTGCGACCCTCAAGCCCGGTGGTGTCCTGTTGTGCTCGAACCCGCGAGGCAACAATGAGGAAGGGTGGGTCGATGGACGATACGGATGTTTCCATGATCTGGAAACCTGGCGCAACTACGTTACCGATGCAGGTTTTCGGGAACTGTACCACTACTATCGCCCGACAGGGCGGCCGCGTGCGGAACAGCCATGGCTCGTCACGGTTTGGCGTAGGATTTCAGATATCAGCACGAATTTGTACTAACCCTCTAATGTAGAGATGCTTTTGTGATGGAGCAAACCTAATAATTGGAGGAAAATACAAGATGAGTAAAGCAAACTACTCGGAAGAATTAAAGGAGCATATCTTATCGGAGCATGCACCTAGCGAATCGATTTCATCGTTGGCGCGCAAATACGAGCCGTCGGTGACTGCGATCCGCAATTGGAAGCGTCAGGCCAAGTTAAAGGCCAGTGGTGCTGAATCTAGCGAGAGTAAAGACCAGCAGCTGCGTCGACTAAGGCGTCAAAATGAGCAGTTAAGGCAGGAAAATGCGTTCTTAAAAAGCGGCCGCCTGGTTCGCCGTCAACGGCGCGATCGAGCGTGGTGGAAGCAGGCGTACCAGTTAATCGAGATGGAGAGGAAACACTTCACGATCCGCTTGATTTGTCGGGTATTAGAGATTTCAGAAAGTGGATATTATGCCTGGCGAAAGCGTAAGCCGAGTCCGCGTAGGCGGGACAATGAAAAGTTATTGGCTGAGATTTGTAGTATCTGGATTGACAGTAGATTTACTGGTACCAACCTGATAATTTAGAGATGCATTAATGACAGAACAACCTTAACAATTCGAAGAAATTGAATGAACATAATTTTGAGTCAGAACCAAGCAGGGGCAATAAATTCGGATTTCGGCTACCGTTGAACCAATCTGTTTTACGTGATCAACTGCGGCTAGTCAATCCAGTTAATTGCCTCAAGCACTTATTAATACTGCGTAGGGAACACCCATTAAACCGAACTTTCTAAATTACAGCATATTTTTTAGAATTCGGTGTGTTTCTCGGAGTCAACAATTCCTACGTTGAATTGCAATTTGACTAAAGTTCGGATACGTCGCGACCGTGCCTGCCAACCATTCTAAAATCTGCATGAATCCAATCGTTATATAGCCTCAAGGCTATATATTCATAGGATATGGCAAGTGGGGTTTTATGAAATTGAAATGGCGGTACAAGACGCTATTTTGGTTAGCGAATAATTGTTGGAGAAAGATGGACCAAATCTGGGACGTCCCTACGCAGACACATTGAGCGGATCAAAATTCGCCAAAGTGAAAGAATTGAGGTGTGCTGTCAGTAATGGTGAATGGCGCGTCGCATTTGCATTTGATGTTGACCGTAGCCCGATTTTACTGGTCGCTGGAAGCAAGGTGGGAGTAGACCAGAAGCGAAATTGCAATCGGCTGACTGTAGCAGCTGACAAACGTTTTGAGCGACACTTGATGTCGCGGTAAAGGAGAAAATAATGGGCAGACCTTTAAATGAGATCATGAATCAACTTCCGAAAGACCGCCGCAATCGTGTTATTGCTGAGTCTGACCGTCTGGAAGCGGAGTATCTGACACTTCAAATGCTGCGCAAAGCCAAGAAACTCACGCAAGTGCAGTTGGCCGACAGTCTTAATATTCAGCAGGCGACAATTTCCAACATGGAAAAACGCAGCGATCTGATGCTATCCACCTTGCGCAGTTATGTTGAGGCTATGGGCGGTAAGTTGCGCTTGACAGTTGAGTTTCCAGGCCAAGGGACTGTAGTGCTTGAGGGACTTGGTGATACTGAACGACCGCCGTCGCGTCGGTAAGGACTTCTTGGTTTCTCCCAACCATTTACCATGCTTTTTGATCAGTCAGACCTATGTGATCAGTTCCGCCAATATCTTCTGTGTTGGTTTCGTGCTCCGCCCAAATAAGAAAGTTGAAGTAACTGCATTTTCTTGTAGAGTGTAATAATGGTCAGCTGTCGAATAAACTTAACCACTGAATTGCTTTTGAAATAGTTTTATAGTCCACTTTCAGTTGAGTTACGATGGTTCGTTGGTTTAGACCGAGTTACTTAAGTTGTTGAACTTTATCTGCAATTTTCCGATAGCAAGGTTGCTCAGAAGGGGCGACTGCATCACATTCAATTGGTATTTCACATACGGTTCGCACCAATTGCGACCGCGCCCACCAAAAATTCTCGATTGAATTTGTCTGGGGAAAGCCCATATAAGTGATAAATTTCCAGAGCACTTTGAATTTCAATCGATGCAGAATTGAAATTTTGGATTTGCTAAAATTTAGCAAACTACCCCCGCCGTGTTCATCAGCGGGCCGCAGGGTCTTGGGAAGAAGTTCTTAAGACCCTTTGCTTTTTCTTGAAGAATTAGATGCGAACAGCAATTTATGTTGATGGCTTCAATTTTTACTATGGAGCCCTCAAGGGAACAAACCATAAATGGTTAAACCCAAAGCAACTGTGTGTTTCCATACTTAAACCTCATCACAATGTCGTTTCAATCGTTTATTGCACAGCTAAAGTCAGACCCAAAGCCACAGATCCAACTGTTCGGAAACGACAGGCAAACTACATTAAAGCAATTGAAACTTATATTCCAGAACTAGCAGTAATTTATGGACATTTCCTGGAAATCAAAGTACTTTGCAGGCCAGTAGATTCTAAACTTGGCAGCTTGGTAGAAGTTTTTCGTACGGAAGAAAAGGGGGCGGATGTTAACTTAGCGGTACACCTGGTAAATGACGCACATAATGGACTGTTTGACTGTGTGGTAGTTGTTAGCAATGACAGCGACTTAGCAGAAGCGATGCGAATTGTAAAAGACGAATGCGAGAAAGCAGTGGGATTATTCACTCCTTGGAGAAGACGTGCGTCAAAGCAGCTGATGCAACATTCAAATATTCAGAGAACGATTCGTCGTTCCAGTTTGAAAAATAGCCAACTTCCAAATCCAATGCCAGGAACAGGAATTCACAAGCCTAGTGGTTGGTAGCTCAAGTTTCATTCGAGTCTGATATGTGGAAAATACAAATTAAATATCGAAAAAGCAATCAAGAAAAATTTGGTGACTGCAAGTACTCTTCTGTTAGAAGCCAGCGTGGGAGTGTTTGAAGCGTTTGAGTGAGAAAAATCCAATCACACTCTTGATGATATTTGGTCAACGCCATTATGCAAAGTAAAGTCATTTTTGAAATTGATTTAGCTGGTTGACCCTGAAAAAGTCGATTTTCTGCTGTTTTCTTATGCGGAGGAAGTGAAGTTAAGGCAAGCCATTTATGGTTGAGCTGGTTGTACGCGGTGTGCGACGCTCGATACCCGCATTTGGTGCCCGACAGAGCTCCTATCCAGCCTAAAAATCGGGCCAAAATATTTCGGGTACCACCATCCATCAAACGTTTCAACACCAGACGCAGATTGTGTCCGGCACAGCTCAGCAGCAAAATTATGCAGTCGCTGACACGCCCCTTGAGAGGATTGCGTCCCAACCAATCGTCGCTTTTCCGATGGCCGGTTCGGTTGCCTGACGACGTTTCAGACAACGTCTCAGCTGAGGCGCGATCCCTCGATTTTGTCCCGACATTTAATCAGCAAATTTGACTTCATCATGTCCTCGGTATCCACGGTCCACAAACACCTAATCGACGCTCTGTCCACTAAGACGATGCGCCTTCGCCAACACCGTTCGCAATGTATGACTGTCAAACCAATTGCCCGGAAAAGCCATGCCACCGAGCTCGAAGATTGGTACCAACTCGATAATGTAGAGACGTGTCAATGACAGAGTAATTTTGACAATTCGAGAAAAATTGAAAGTCAGCAAGTGATTTATTAAAAGGAATAGAAGGTACATAGCGGACGTATATGTCTTTGCGTGGCATGGTGATAGGCGAGATGAGATCTGTGATCACCGTGATGCGACTCAATGGCAATTTCTTGTTGTCAAGGAGCCAATGCTTCCTGAGGGTCAGAAAACGATTGGAATTACTCCACTCAAAGATATTTCAGTAGTTTGTGGAATCTCCGATCTAAGAGTAACGGTGGAGAAATTAAATTCAGAAGTAACTACTTACCCGCCCTACTTGAGGAAGGACGAGTTTTTAGAACTGTAGATTGAATTGACTTTATTTGGACCAGTCGAGCAATTCAACCGCATCAAAGTCCAAACGTTTCAGCTGATCATCGGGATCATCAAAGCGACGATCCTCACTGCGGGCACCCGATTTGAGCACACCAAAATACTCTTCAATCACCCAACGCCGCCGATCGTACTACTTACAGCTACGCCCCGCACTTGCTGCATCCGCTTCGACTTCACTGCACGGCAACAGCCAGTACAATAGCGACCTGCCTTTGTGGGGGTGAACATTCCATCACCGACACCATCAGCAACGTTGCTCTGCTTTTGCACGGTTCCTCAATTGAACTTAGCCAATGCGCAACGACAACTTCACCTTACGCGGTTTGCGCGCCCGCCTGCCACCATGCCTGGCAATTTTGATGATGCGCGTTGAAATCAACGGCAATGTCACCAGCAGTACGGCGGTCGGGTCTCCGACTACGGCCTTGTGGTGCGCGTCAGGCTCGACAGGAAACGTCGCATTTTCACGCCCGCGCGCGTCACGCGGCTGCCTGTAAAAGGCTGCAGTCGGCCCACCAGTCTGGAGCGTATGTTTTCGCGATTCGATCAACGCTGCCGTTTCGAGCGGCACTGAATACGCGGGCAGGTGAAAATAAATACCCGCGTCAGCATTGCCATGGCCATCATGTTGGCTGCTTGCGCTGGGTCATTATCGCGCCGAGCGGAAACATGAGATTCGCTCACCAGTCAAAATAAGGCACTCTCCCAAAGAAGCCCAGCCGGTGCCTGATCGCAAAAGGATCATCGCCAATGAGGCGGGCGAGGCTCCAGCGCGCCTGAAATTCGAAATATAACCGCAGACGACCTGTTCTTACCAGCTGCTGAACAGCTGCTGAAGGTTATTCGCGTCAAATCGATTGTATTTGACGGTGCAAATGCTTGTAAATTCGTAATATGAGTCATCAAATGAACGATTGTGAGAGGCATCAGATAGTGTTTTTTAGATTCAGACAATTTCAAATTGTCCTGACAGTCTCTACAGCGCAGCCGTCTCGAATTCTGTTGCCCTGCTGCCTTGAGGTAAAATATCATGACAGTCAGGCTGAACACTAAATTTTATTCGTGAGAAAGTTATGTTCCTGCTTGACCATGAGTCTGAATGACATCAGAAAAACAATAATGACAGAACAAAGAAATATGGAAATGAATGCAGAAAAAGAGAACGAGTCCGAACGTATTGAACGGCGAATCTTGAAAATGCGCGCTGAAATCGTTGCGATTGAGAAGGAAACAGCTGAGATTCGCAAGGAGACCGAAGCGATTCGCAAGGAAGCCGAAGCGAAATGGAACAAGAACAACCAAACTCTCGTGGAACTGAACCAATCTCTCGCGGAACTGAACCAATCTCTCGCGGAACTGCACGAAACCGACAAGCGTCACGGCAAGCAGATCGGCGGCTACGGCAACCAGATCGGAGATTTTACCGAGTCTTTGGCGATGCCCTCGATCAGACGGATTTTGGACCAGCGTTTCAACGCTGTTTTCCAAGGCGATGTGAATTACGACTGGGAGGATCAGGACGGTCCTTTGCAAGTTGATGCCTGGGGCATCTCGCGCAACGGCGCTAAGGAAGTGTATCTGGTCGAAATCAAAAGAACGTTCAAGCGCGGGCACATCCATCAGGTGAGGCAGATGGTAAAGAGGTTTCGCAGCTATTATGCCAACTACAGCGACAGTCCGATCTATCCGGTCATTGCGGCGGTGAAGATTAGCGATATTGACCGCCGCAAACTATGGGAAATGGGGATGTATGTGATCGACATTGCTGATGGCGTGTTCAAGTTGGCGAAGCCGCCTGCCGAAATCAAATTCGAACCGAAAGGCGGATATGGGATGCCAAAAGGGGTGCAAAGAGCGGTTCCGCCGCTGAATCTGGTCTGGGACCGCGAATCGCAGCAGCGAAAGGTACGGTAACGAATCAGACAATGTCGTACGGTGACCGGACCGGTTCGGCATGACCCTATCGAATCGGCGATATCGAGCATGTTCTGGTGCCGTTTCGACACCATTCTGCTGGCTGAAACAATACGGCGCTATCGCGCACCGTAGCCGTGACCGTCGTCTGAACTGGACGCGTATGGCGGCTGTTCTGCGTAACTTTCCGTTGCCTTCTGCACGTGTTGTGCATTCGATTTATGCCCGTTGAGCGAACCTGTTGCATGAGGAACCGAGTGCGTCAATCGCGCACGCTCGGGTCTGTGAGGAGCGGGGCCCGGTAACGACCCCGCTTACTCGGCCTTTCAGAAATTAAAGTGTTTAAGGCAGATCAGTAGGTCTGTTCATCCGGTCAGCAAGATAAATCTGACGCGTTTTGTACAAAGGAAATCAAAGCCTGATTTATTGAAATTGTGGATGAATGAGGAATCTATACAAGTAGCGCGTCATCGAGATTGAAGAAAGTCAAAGTAATTGCATTTACTTGCAGAATGCACAAATGGCCAGTTGTCGAATGAACTTAACCACGGAATTGCTCTAGAAACAGTTTTTTGATCTAATTTTAGTTGAGTTGCGATGGTTCGTTGGTTTAGACCGAGTTGCTTAAATTGTTGAACTTTCTCTGCGAATTTCTGATAGCACGGTTGCTCAGAAGAGTCGATCACATTAATTTCAACCGGAATTTCACATACGGTTCGTACCAACTGCGTCCGCGCACACCAACAACGAAATTCACCAAATTACCAAAAATAATTACCTGAAATCAGAAAGAAATAAACCGGGATATGCGTACATCTGAACTGTATTTGGTTTCGTGCGTTAATAAGAAAGCGCCCATACCAAGAAAAGCGAAAAATCTTTACATTTCCCCTTGGTTCGGGAAAGCAAAAGCGTATGTAGAGAGTACAAAGCAACGTTGGTTCATTCTATCGGCAAAATATAGGCTTGTTGAACCGAACTGCAGAATTAATCCTTATGAAAAATCATTGAATTCCATGCCAATCAAGGAACGACAGGAGTGGGCGGAAGATGTGTTCAAAAATTTAAGACTGCACATCACTGACATCGAAACAATTTACTTTCTAGCTGGAAAACGTTATCGAGAATTTCTCGTACCAAAGTTACGTGATTATGATGATGTGAAGATATGTGTTCCGATGGAAGGCCTGCGAATAGGTGAGCAACTAAAGTGGTTTAATGAACGAACCAATTAATGACCGTTTGAAAGAATTGAAGCGCTTTTATGATTTGCTTGCTCATCTGGAATACAAAAATGGTACCAAGATAAATTTAAGTATTTGCAATGGAAAGATGAATTGGCCGAAACAGGGGATTTATGTTTTTTACGAAGCTGGTGAATCTCGGACTGAATCAGGCTAAGGGTGCAAAGCTGTAAGAGTCGGTACTCATGCATTGAAAAAGGGGTCAAAGTCTACCCTTTGGGGTCGGCTTCCAATCACAGGGGCTCACGTAGTGGATTAGGTAATCACAGAGGTTCAAATTTTCGCCTGCTTGCAGGTGTTTCACTTGCCAATCGAAATAATATACCGTTACCGACACGTTGGGGAGATAAGAAAGCCCGTCGTAAAAAAAGAGTCAACTAGAATTGAATGCAGAGTATGAACTGGAAAAAATGTGAGTGACTATATTTATGCCATGTCATTCGTATATTTGAAAGTCAGTTCCGATACTGGTCCAGAAAGTGACCGTGCATTCATAGAGAGAAATGCAATTGCCCGATTAAGCAATTGTTATAAACCAGATATTGATCAGTCTTCGTCAAATTGGTTGGGTCGAGATTGTGACCGTGAACGTGTGCGTTGTTCAGGCCTTTGGAATCAAAACCATGTTAAGGAGCAATACGATGCATCGTTTCTCGATAATATGGAAGATTGGGTAATGAAAACGGAACCAGTGTGGTGTGCAGGAATCCAACGGAAAAGTAGTTTTGATAAGTGGAATTTAGCAATTCCTACATGATTGTTAAATGGTTTTCTGAATGACATGATGAGCATCAATTAGTAGGGTCCATGGTCAATTTGGCGACGGTAAGGTGATAGTTGTTGTAGCACCGTCAATAGTGCGGATAGGGAGTCAGATGCGTCCTCTTGTTGAAATGCTCAACAGTGTGCTAAGGAATTGAAAAGGCATGATATCCAGCGAAATTTTCGAATGGACATGGATAAAAGTCGTTTAAATCTTGTCTTCAGTAAAAATGATAATTTAATTCATTCCTGCGTTTTGTGGTTGTGACTGCGTGCATTTTAGATCTTACTTTACACGAATCAATAATTGGCCTGCTTTTCGACGGATTAATTGATCACTCTCGTGCGGCAGTCTAATTCAGCAAAAGTTCGGATACGTAGCAACCGTAGCCACCGAAACCTAATTCATCGCTGTAAAAGATTTTAACGTTTGAGTCGATCTGTATCTTCGAATACGGTTCAAGTCTATCTACGAATCTGCTGTTCACGACAGACAAAGTTCCTCTTTAGATCTTGAGAGCTTGAACCTGCCGAATACGAACCCCGAAGCAAGATGACAAATTTCTGCCGAACCGTTTGTTTCACCGCGCAACGATGGATTAGAATTGAACTAGAACAACTATTAAACTATGAGACACGATGAAGAAATCGCATTCAATTAAAGCCGATGCAGCTTCACGTCAGGCGACCTATCAAGATGTGCTGGATGCGCCACAACACATGGTTGCGGAGATTGTCGGTGGCAGGCTATACACTCACCCGAGACCAGCTTTTGGTCATGCCTTAGCCAGTTCGAGGCTTGGGAGTCGGCTCGGTACACCTTTTGATTTCGGTGACGGCGGTCCTGGTGGCTGGTGGATTATCGACGAACCAGAACTCCATCTGGGCGAGGACATTGTAGTACCTGACATCGCAGGATGGCGACGTGAGCGAATGCCTGTGTTTCCAACCGGAGCCTACAGCACATTGGCGCCGGATTGGGTGTGCGAGGTGCTTTCCCCTTCGACCCGTAAGCTTGATCTTGGCGGCAAGCGAGCGATTTACGCCCGCGAGGGTGTCGGCTTTCTTTGGTTGGTAGATCCACATGCCCGCTCGCTGGAAGCATTTGAGTTGCACGGTACTGAATGGGTGCTGATAAACAAGCTGTTTGATGATGCGTCAGTTTCACTGCCGCCATTTGAGGCGATCAGTTTCAATCTCAGTGATTTGTGGCCACCGCATGCTGTGCACAGAGAGCTGCCGAGCAAGCCGACTGCAGAAACTGAACCGGAGCTGATTGAAACCTCAAAGTAACATTCAGTGGCTCAAACCTTGCTTTTCAGTTATTGTGAATTCAAGAACTCTGGGCTCGATTTTTCACAGTTGAGTAAGATGTTTATTGAGCGATGATTGGTACTGACCCGATGATGTAGAGACGCTTGAGCGACAGAGTAACATTAACAATTGGAGGATAATCGAAGAAGAGTGAGTCGATTATTCGGAAGCATTGAAGGCACATATATTATTGTGATAGACCAATCAGAAGCAGAATATACGGATTTCGGCTACCGTTTCACAAATCTGTTCTAAGTGATCAACTGCTGCTAGTCAAATCAGTTAAATGCCTTAAGCACTTTTAGATACTGCGTGGGGGACACTCGTTAAACCGAATTCATTAATCTACAATTTTTTGTTTTTTAGAATACGGTGTATTTCTCGAAGTCAAAGATTTCTACTTTGAATGGCAGTTCCGCAAAAGTTCGGATACGTTGCGACCGGGCCCACAATGTTTCTTCCTCAATTTTTCTATAACTCCCAAATTTGGATAGTTTCAATTTGTTAATAACAAAAGATTGACATAGCATGACACATCATGACAATCGCGTATAATCGTCCCTATGAAAAAAATCAAGATCAGTTCAAAAGTTGACGAGGTTGTCTGGCAAGACCTCAAAGCACTGGCCCAGGAACGCCATCAGAATGTTTCCGGTTTGTTGACCGATGCTATTCGAGAATACGTTCAGCGAAAGCGTATTAGACCGGTTGTATTAACACACTTGGAATCGTCCATGGAACAAAACGAAGAATTGGGAAAATTGCTGGCTAGGTGATTCAGTTCTTGACTCTTGAGGAGATTCTTGCAATCCACGAGTCGGTAATTGAGCGATTTGGAGGTCAGCCCGAAATTCGGGACTACGGATTGTTGCTCAGCGCATTGTACAGACCTCAGACCGGATACTACAACGACTTAGCGGAGATGGGTGCCGCATTGTTTGAATCTCTGATCATTAATCATCCATTTATCGATGGCAATAAACGCGTGGCGTTTTTTGGCACAGATGTATTTTTTCGATTGAACGGCTACCAATTCAAAGTCAAACCGAATGACACATATCAGTATTTGGTTGAGCTAATTCAGTCACAGACATGTGATTTTGATCATCTATTGCCTTGGGTTAGAAAATCTATCGTTTCGATATAGAGTCCAAGAACATCAAGAATGCATCACCACGGTTGCATAGCCTGAATTGATATGATGTTCTCGGTGATTGTTTGTGTCGACCTTAATTTTGTGAGATGGCCACGAATTATCAATCGTTTCATCTCAGTGAATACAATTATTGCAACAAGAAAAAAGACTTGTCGACACAGCAATTTAACAGTGAAAGTAACTACTCACCCCCTCTGATTGAATCTTGATCGGCTGATCATTGCCGTTGACGATACAAACGGGTAGAGGCATCGTGATCTGATTGTATTGCAGCAGATCATTTTACTCGCCCCTTGACATTACATGGTCGATAGTCTATGGTGTGGGCATGATTGAATACACACCAAATTTAGATGGACAACGCAAACTTCGACTCCAAAGCCACGGCCGGGCTGTGCCAGGCCATTATCGGGCGGATGCCACCTCAGCGCGTTTACATCGAATCGCATCTGGGCGGTGGTGACATCATGAAGCGCAAGTCGGCGGCGCAGTGGGGCATCGGCATTGAAATTGACGCGTGCGCCATTGGTCAGTTGCTCAAGATGATGTGCGGACGTCAGATTTCCGAAGCGACGCTTTTGAAATGGGTGCGGCGCCTGCATCAAACTCTGAGCGGCTGGGAACGCGCAGCCATGGAACGGCTGCTGGAGATGCCGGTGCTGCACGCCGATGAAACCTCGATCCTTGTGAACCGTAAAAATCACTGGATCCACAGCTGCTCCTTCGTCATCCATAGCCTGTTCTGTGACCGAGACCCAAATCTGTGCACTTTTTCATGTCGGCGACAGTGGACTTTGCGGATGACGTAGTCAAAGCTTATTCATCCTTTGGTAAGTCGCGTAACAACGACTGAACTTATGCGAACGCTTTGCTAGACAAAGCTCCAGCTAACAGACAATATGGGCGCCTTCAATTCCTCAGAATAGGTCGCTATACTCATCTAACATTCGCCTCCATCAATTCGCATTCCTCTTTCATTAAAGAGTCTCTACAAAATCGGGATGGTGCTAGGTCGGGCGATTGCATCATTCTTTTTGCCGCTCTAACATCTGGGTCAGCTCGATGATTCCGAATCCCATTGTTCATTGTAAATTTTCTGACTTTATGGTTGTTATAAATTAAAATAGTAAGGATTATTTAGAAAAGTAGTTGTAAATAAGATAAATACAGCTATATAATAAATAACTATCTAATTTTATTTATTTGGAATAAAACTGAAAAGTCTAAAATGTGAAAAACAGTAATGTATGAATCAAAAATTACTAAGAAGGGTCAGACCACGCTGCCTAAGCCAGTGCGTGAGATTCTTGGCGTACAGGGTAGTGACAAGATTCGCTACATCGTAACGAAAGATGAGGTGCGAATTGTGCCCGTGCGCCCTATCGCTAGGTTGTTCGGTTCACTGCGGCATGACGGTCCGCCTGTTACGGTGGAGCAAATGAACGAAGCTATAGCTGACGGGGCGACTGAAGGATGATCGCACTGGATACGAGTGTTCTTGTTCGTTATTTGGTTTGCGATGATATAGAGCAGGCGGAAGCCGCTCGGAAGCTGTTGGAATCGTTAACCGCCCAACAGCCTGGCTACGTCTGTCGCGAAGTCGCTATCGAACTTGTCTGGGTGCTTGAACGAGCTTATGGCTTTTCCCGTGGTCGGATTGCAACGACACTGGAAAATCTCATCATTACCGAGGGTCTCGTAATTGAAGATGCAAAAGATGTAGCCCATGCAATATTTCCCTATCGTGAGGGTGGCGTTGGATTTTCCGATCTTATGATACTGGCGGCTGCTGAAAAGTCTGGAGCTCTTCCGTTGTACACTTTCGACCGAAAATTGTCACAACTGGATGGCGTGTCGCTTCTTTAGGGAAGGCTATTCGTTGAAAACTGAAGCTGTGTATTTTCAGTGTTTTGGAACATTAACCATGCGTCCTTTCTAGAGATGCATTTAATTTATAGAAATAAAATTTCCTGCGAAATTGATTTGGAGCATATTTGCAGAGAAAATTCAGGTGAGGCTAGGATTCTCGATCTATGATCTGGAGCGTTAGCTCCGCAAAAGTTCGGATGCATTGCGACCGCCCCACCGTAACATGAGAAAAAAAAGATGATATACAACAATTTCGAAGAAGGTTTGGACTCAATAATGTTTCCTATCCGGGAGGCAAATGTATATGTTGATACCGGCACCGGAACTGGGAGATATAGACTCATTCCCAATAAGAAAGCTATAATCAATAGCAATACCAATAAGGTGCTATCCGTAGTAAGCGAAAATTACCAAGTTCTTCACAATTACACCGCTCTTGAACTTGCACGAAAGTGTTGCGAAGTGGCATTTCCCAATACTACCCCTGCCAAATGGGAAGTTTTTAGTGTCGAAGCGCCGCTTACACATGCTCATTGCCGTATCGACATTCAGCATAATGGCGAAATTCCTGACTATGACTGGTCTTTTGGGCAAGACAAAAAGGATCGATTCAAGCCATTTATTCGAGTTTGTAACAGTTACAACAGAACTTTCGCATTCAGTATGCGGTTTGGGCTAATACGCGGGGCATGCAAGAATGGATTGATTGACTGGCACTCATCCATAACAATAAAAGTTGCTCACGATGTGAAAAAGATGGAACGGTCGATCGAAAAGAAGATCGACGAGGCTAAATTTAAAAAAGTCCTTGACGATTTTGGCACGTTGTTAAAGCCGTTGTTTGGAGTGCTGATTGACGAGGAAAAATTTCTACCGCTGATTCTTTCTATATTGCACATCAAAAAGCCAGAAGATATGTCTAAGGACCGGGAATCTAAATGGAATCAACTTGAGAAATATCTGACTTCGACCGCTAGTACATACATTCAGCAAATAGGAAGTACTGGATATGCACTGATGAACGCAGTTTCCGACGTTGCTACTCGCCCTACCAATATCAGAAAAGGAAATTTTGTCCGAAGAGAGCGCGATGGACTACAACGTCTTGTCGGAATGTGGTTGGTAAATTTCAGCAAATTAGTGGAGCATCAAACTCTGCTTAACGAATACCTGGAAAAGCCATCACAAGAGACATTGCGACCAAAAAGTCTTGCTAGATTCTGATATCTAGGCTATATGGATGGAAGTAAATCTGCCGAATGTCAGTAACGCGTGCATTCGGGTTGGTCGGTTTTTTCAAAACTTGGGTCTATATCCTCGTTTTCACCGAGAGAGATGCATGATTTCCAACACATGTTAACAGGCGGCAACACTGAGCCGATCTCAAAAATTTGCAGAAAACCGTCAGGGCATTTAAGTGGCGTTGAAATTCTTCAGTGCCAAGGTTCGAATTGATTCTTTCCGAACCCCACGGAAACCTAACGGATTGTCGCAATAGATCCTGACGTTTAAGAAGATGTGTGTCTCTCCGTATTCGATTCCAAGCCTACCTACGGAACAGCTTTGCACAGCAGTCAATGTTCCTATATTGGACTTGCGCACTTGAACCTGCTGAATATGAAACCAGAGACAAGGTGACGATGAACGACGGTACTGTTTGATTCGCCAAGCACCAATGCATTAGAATTGAACTGGAACAGCATTTTAACTACAAGACTCGATGATGACATCGCATTCGACTAAAGCTGAGACAGTTTCACGTTGGGCGGCCTATCAGGATGTGCTGGATGCGCCGCCGCACAAGGTTGCAGAAATTGTCGAAGGTACGCTCTATACTCACCCCAGACCAGCCCTTCATCATGCCATCGCCAGTTCTGTGCTCGGGACGCGTATCTGTGCACCATTTCACGTCGGCGACGGTGGGTCTGGCGGGTGGTGGATTATTGACGAACCAGAACTCCATCTGGGCGAAGATATTTTGGTGCCTGACATCGCAGGATAGCGACGTGAGCGAATGCCTGTGTTTCCAACCGGAGTCTACTGCACGTTGGTTCCAGATTGGGTGTGCGAGGTACTTTCCCCTTTGACCCGAAAGCTTGATCTTGGCGGCAAGCGAGCGGTGTACGCCCGCGAGTGTCAGCTATCTATGGTTAGTAGACCCAGATGTTCAATCGCTGGGGGCATTTCAGTTGCGCGGCACTCAGTGGGTGGTGATTGACACGCTGTTTGATCATGCGCCAGTTTCGCTGCCGCCATTTGAGGCGATCAGCTTCAATCTCGGTGATTTGTGGTCGCCGCATGCTGTTCACAGAGACGCGTCGACAGAAGAACACCCAGGCAAACCGACAGCTGGACCTGAGCTCTAGCAGGTTGGAACATTAAAATAAATTTCAGTGACTTGAATCTCGCTTTTTTGTTATTGCGAATTCAAGGATTCCGGAATCGAATTCTCACTGGTGAGTGAGAGTTTCATTGAGCGATGATCGACAGACTCGAAGTCCCAGCGCTGGCAGCTGCAATAGCATTAGTGATTTTAAGTTCAATGTGGTTCGAAACTGCAGCACCAAAATAGTTCGAATTCTCTCCTTCCGTGCTCACAAATTCGCATTGAAGCTACCTATTTTTTATTTGAAATCGTAGATCAATTCACGATTTATTACGCAGAATAATTCGGAGCTTCCGTTGCTGGGACATGGAGCGGCTCGCTAACTGTTTTCGGGCGCTGTAAATTTCAATTGAAAATTGACCTATGCCATTAAGAAGGGAAGATTTTAGTTGGAGCTGAATTTCAGTTCGTGCGACAAATAACGATTTGCTGGCGGATGATCGGGAGCACCGATATCTGACCGCATCATTGTGATCGATTATCGCTACTTTGAACATACGGTTTTTCTTTATGCGCCGGAGTCAACAACGCGCAGTAACCCAGTGCCTGCAACTGTCGATCCCAATAATGGGAACTGGAACAGGCTTCCATGGCCACCCGGTCGACTCGCATCTTCGCTAACATCGACAGCAAGTTACGTCGGTTCCACTTCCCTCGTTCCACGATGTGGCTGTTGCGATTTATGATCACATAGTGAAGTACATTCCTGGCTAAATCCAATCCTAGTGTTGTATAGTTCTTAGAGTTCATGCTTCCTCTCTTCCCGTTTCGGTTTTTGGTTCATAAATCTTCATTTTTTAATTTGAAAGCTGGAGGCGAGGACTCCATATCATCACTTACCAATCAGTAAATTCTTAGATTCAGTTGCCCGATAGAAGAAAGGCAATTTCATTTCAGATGCTTCCTGCAACTGTGGATGTCAACAAATGCATCGAATGTGAACATGGACCTTCCATTGATATCACCAGTGAGTCTAACAGCCGATAGCTTGTAGTTTTAAAGAAAAGAAACACACCGGACGTTGTCAATGGCGTTTAGTATGCCCGAGCCATGATAGAAATGACACAAATGCAAACGGCAAAGACGCCCTGCGAGAAAAAATGAAGCGAGCGGACAATCAACCTGCCCTTCGAACTGGAGAATTCGTTTCCCTCATCGCCCTCCTGATGTCACTCGTCGCGCTCGCCACAGACGCAATGCTGCCGGCGCTGCCCGCGATCGGCCAAGACCTCGGAGCACCGCACCGCAACGATGTACAGTTCGTCATCACGGCTCTTTTTTTGGGCCTCGGCCTCGGTCAGATCGCTTTCGGTCCTCTTTCTGACCGAATCGGACGCAAGCCTGCGATATATGCCGGTCTTGTCTTGTTCATGGCAGGATGTGTCATGAGCGTCTTTGCACCAACGTTCGAAGTGATGATCGCAGGCCGTGTACTGCAGGGCGTTGGCGCCGCGGGACCGCGCATCGTAACCGTAGCGCTGTTGCGCGATCAGTACGAAGGACGCCGAATGGCCCGTCTCATGTCGTTCGCGATGGCCATATTCATCCTCGTTCCAACTGTTGCCCCGGCCCTCGGACAGGGAATCCAATGGCTGGCTGGCTGGCGCGCGATTTTCACCACCTTTTTCGCGATTGCTGCGATCTTGCTCGCATGGTTTGCACTTCGCCATCCGGAAACTCTGCCAGTCACCCATCGGCGATCTCTCTCCCCGAGGGTCATAGGCGGAGCTGTCTTGAAAGTCCTGAGGATTCGTGTCACGCTCGGATACACCGTCGCCACCGGATGCGTTTTTGCGCCGTTCATCGCTTACATTAGCTCTGCCCAGCAAATCTTTCAGGAGGCCTACAGCACCGGCGCACTGTTCCCGGTTTATTTCGGAGCGCTGGCGCTGGCCGTTGGAGGAGCCTCGCTCATGAACAGCCGCCTCGTGATAAAACATGGGATGCGCCGACTCAGCAGAGTGGCGGTGGTTTCCTTTACACTGGTTTCGGCCGTTGCGTGGGTGCTGGTCTTCGCCTTTAATGGCCTTCCTCCTTTGTGGCTGTTTGTGGCCTACCTGTTCGTTGTGTTTCTCTGCGTCGGACTCGTTTTCGGCAATCTCAATTCGCTCGCAATGGAGCCTCTCGGTAACATCGCAGGAGTGGGAGCGTCAGTGGTCGCGTCGCTCTCTACCTTCATCTCGGTACCGCTTGGAGCGTTCGTGGGGCAGCGCTTCGATGGAACTGTGACTGCCCAGATTGCCGCTTTCGCAGTCTTCGGAGCAGCGGCCTTCATTGCAATGAGATGGGCCGAAGGAGATGGAGGTAGACAAAGCGCCTGAGGTCATATTCTCCCATAGTGATCGTCCATCGTTCGCTCGGGATCTCTCGTTTTTCCTCTGCTCCCAAACGTACATCACCAGAAGTGCGCTGATGTCCAAACGGTCGTGGTGCGGTGTAGTCGGCTCTGTGCACGTGGCAGCAAATCGGCATGCTTGTCATTGCCAGTTTAAATTCTCCAATTCTGCCGATTGAATTTCCGCACCTAAGGATTGTCGGTGGTCGACCGGATGTGCATTATTCAAGGCAGATAATTTAGGGAATTATATATTTTACTAAACCAATAGAATTTAGTCTCATATAAGCGAAAAAGTTAGAAAATTATTCCAAAGGCAACCCAATGAAAGCGAACAAAAAATCACTTGGAAAATCATTCCGAAATGGAATCACTCTCATTGAACTGTTTGATATGTTTCCCGATGAAGATTCCGCCAGGAAATGGTTTGAGTCGATTATTTGGAGAGATGGCGTACCGCAATGCCATCGCTGCGGTGGAATAAATACTTATGAAGTAAAGAACTTGAAACCTTTGCCTCATCGGTGCAGGGACTGTCGCAAACATTTTTCGGTTAGGCGCGGAACGATTCTTGAAGGGTCGCATATTCCTTTAAGGAAATGGGCAATTGGAATTTACTTGGTCGCAACAAATCTCAAAGGCGTTTCCAGTATGAAACTGCATCGAGATTTAGGCATTACGCAGAAATCAGCATGGTTCATGCTGCATAGAATTCGTAAGGCAATGGGTAGCGGCAATGATTTGTTACGCGGTGTTGTAGAAGTGGATGAAACTTACGTGGGTGGACTTGAAAAGAACAAACACAGATCCAAAAAAACTCAATCAAGGTCGCGGTACGGTCGGTAAAACTGCTGTAATTGGAGTGAAAGAACGAGAATCAAAAAAAGTTAAAGCGAAGGTGATTGAAAACACCAAAAGAAATACTTTGCATGGCTTCATTGAAGGCACTGTCGAAGAAGGTTCAACAGTCAATACGGATGATTTCAAAAGTTACGAAAAGCTTGAAGGCTATGAACATCGGACTGTACAACATAGCGTAGGTGAATATGTTGAAGGTCAAATTCACATCAATGGTATGGAATCGTTTTGGTCAATGCTCAAAAGAGCACACAAAGGCATTTACCACAAAATGAGTAAAAAGCACTTGAATCGTTATGTAGTCGAATTTGCCGAAAGGCATAACATTCGAGAACGAGATACGATTGAACAGATGCAAAAAGTTGTTGCTGGCATGGTCGGAAAACGATTGAAATACAAAGAGCTGGTTTCTGGTGTAGATGGGAGATTGTTTTAATTGTGGCAGAGGATAGTGAATCAGAGGTATCAAACATGGCTGGACGGATATTAACAGAAGCAGAAGCAGAAGAAAGAATGCTGGAGCTAGAATTACAGGAAGCCCGTGATTTAGAGGCGCTAACAGATGCGGATTGGGATGAAGAAATGGCAGATGTTGAAGCTTATGATGCGGCTGTCAGATACATAAACAGACGCCCAGAAGAAATGTTATACGGGGATGATTTCTTGGATGCACTTAAACAAGCGTTAAAGATATGATTTATCTTTATGAGAATTCTGAATGGGAAATTGCTGGTACTGAATAGGTCGTAAAATTTGGGAATTATATACTTAACTATGCAAGGATTAAATGAGAATGATAATCATTTTCAATCTATTTGCCATATTTCTTTTTAAGTTTTTTGTTGGTGATTGGCTTTGTATTGAATAAAGCCTTTGCCATCAAATTCGCTTTTAGGTGAACTTCTTCAGGGATTTTTTCGGCGGGTAATTCTTTTTTCATAGTTTCAATTTCTTTTTGATTCTATCTTTCTGTTTTTCAACCGACTGCGGATTGGTTTTACTTTCAATAAAATTCATTCTGCCGTCTTCACCAGACACTAAATCCTTATACATAATCCGCCGTCCAATCATGCCAGCAACGACAATTTCCATTTGATTGATAGTATCTTCCTCGTATGAATTCACGCTGCAATTCATTGATGTCATAATGAGGACCGAGGAGAAAAATAGATGACCAGAATTACGATTCATGAATTGGAATATTCTAGTTTGATGAAGATATAGTGTGAATGGGATACTTCATTAAGATAGGTTGAGTTGGGATGTCAACCAGCTTTCCGCGTGGGATGAGCCGCTTTTTGTCATACATGGGCAGAGTGCAAAGTTCTCCTTCCAGTACGGAACCGTCAATTCCTTCAACCTGCACTTGGGCACCAGGACCTAGACTTGATTTATCCATGCGCGCAATCGCAACACCACAACCCTGATAGGGTGACCATCCGCTTGAACAGACGCGACCTGCGACTTGTTCATTCACTTTGATAATCCGCCCCAGATTGGCTATTCCTCCAGAAACGCGCATGCCCCAGGTTCGGCACTGCCTTTCGGATCTTTCCAGTGCCTCGCGGCCAACAAAATCTCGGTGGTCAAACTCAACCAAGTGACCAAGACCGACCTCAAAGGGCGTTGTTGTCTCGTCAAAATCTGAGCCTGCATTCAGCAGCCCTGCCTCGATCCGACGGGAACGGAACACTGGTGCGGCGGTAAGAGTCATGCCGAAGGTCTTACCCACTTCAAGGATATGATCCCCAATTGCAGCGATATCGGTGTCGGGCATGAGATAGATTTCCCAACCCAGTTCATTGGAGAAGCCGGTGCGGCTGATTATGGCTTTCTGGCCGGCAATCGTGACTTCGCTTAGATCGAAATAACGAAATGGGTCCGGCAGACTGCCAGCTACTGAGTTCAGCACTTCAATTGAACGAGGTCCCTGAACTTGACTGACCCAGACGTTTGGGTCGCTAATTGTCACATCCAGTCCATGCGCGTGAGCTTTGTACCACGAGAACATGTCACCGTCGGCCTGCACCATCCAGAATCTGTCCTGCGCTAAACGAAGCAGGACACCATCAGTTATCATGCCGCCATCATGGTAGCAGGCAAATTGATACGAGCAGCGTCCAACTTTAACCTTGCTGACATCCCGCGTAAATACATGGCTCAACAGCGATTCAGCGTCCGGCCCGCTAATTTCGATTGGCAATTCACCTGTGTGGCGAAAGATTACCTCAGTACGGATTTTCCAATACATTTGATCTTCGGTGACATGACTCAATGACTCTGGTGTCAGGCGGTTGTTGTAGAGCGTGTATTCTGGATCATAAGGAAGCTCTTGATAACTCAATGGGTGAGGTACCATAGTGTGAGACAGCTCTCGAGGGCGGGCGCCCTTGTTCAATTTTGCTTTGACGACAAAGCGCAGTGAGGACAGATCAAAAGTCATGTAGTAACTGTTCCAGATTGATGTTTGACAAAATTTTAAGGTTGCAGACGACCATACGCTGTCGCGGACAGTTCGACTAAATTCCACGGACCCGCCGCTGCTTCTCCAACCACACCGAGGAAGCTTTGGAACTGATTCTCAAACCGATCCCCGACTGGCTGTTGCTGCACTTGGGGCTTCGCCGCCAGCGTGACCGCGCGGGCGGCCAATCGTTCGCGCCAATATACCGCAACTAGACCTCTAACCAGCCACCTATGCAGCAGGGTAGACCTCTACAAACTGTAGCCAAAATCCTCGCAATCACTGTTCGTAGCCGCCTGAATATCAGTTACTGAAACTATTGTCAGGCATTGTCTCGCACTGAAATCAGACAAAGGATTGGTCTTGGTCATTGACTGTCTTTAAGTTTCTTTCGCTCATTCGTAAAATAAGCTGACGCAACTTTGGATACCTGTATTGAACTTCTTTTCGGTGGGAATGCAATGCATGGAGTGTGCTTAAAATTCCGAAGTCATTTGAAAGTAGCAGGCGGGAATTCCGAAACCGATATGGAATTTGTTGGCGAATCGATGAATGGCAACGCCAAAGGGTGAACGGTAGAGAACACTTTTGATCGTCGATGAAATCGGCTGTTTGCCGCTGTCCAAATCGGAGTAAGACTGAAGACGCTGGTGTCAGCGTCAGTATCGGAAGCAGAAGCTGCGCCGTTATTTTACGGAATTTTGGCTCGCGGCAGCATAGGAAGCTAGTGCAGGAGTGGTCTACGCGTTTGGACTTTGGCGTTAAAATAAAGAACTGAGAAGAATGAGTTAGGGCAAGTATTCTCGATTCATGATTTGGATCAAGGATTGGAGACTATACTTCGTGTTTTGGTTGCCGAAATGGGCAAAAAGCAGAGGACGGGGCGCGGCAAATCCAACGTCGTGCAATTGGCAGTGATTCCATGGTTTTACCTGACGAAATAAACATTTAGGATAAGTCGGAAACTGAAAAGTGGCTGGACGAGCTTGAAGAGTTGGAGCGTTGGTTCGAGCAAAAGATCGGATTAAACGATTCACTCGTGGCAAGCGGGATCCAGGAATGCTCAAACAGCTGCTTTTTGATCGGCACGAATGAGTGCGGCTAATATTGATCCATCGAAATTGGTTGCAATTGATAGTGATGAGCCTGACACAGATATTCTTTAACGTGAGCTGCAGCAGTTTGAATCGATCATATCTTCTTCGTTTTTAGAAACAGAGTATGGATCTGTTTGTGCGCGCAGAAATCTAAGCCTTCCGTTCATTTACTCTCTTATGGAGAGATTTGGAATTTATGTCATGCCGTTGCGTCTATTGTTCGAACATATCCAAATGTAGAACAATCAAGAATTGCGCGGTCTGCAGTGACAAGAGGAACGTTGTGGTGACGGGCTGTAGCGACGATGAAGCGGTCGGCGGGATCAGCATGAAACGATCCGGGAAGCCGGACGCTGGCGATTGCGATCTCGGGTTCGATAGGTACGAGGTAGATTCCCGCTATCGCCAACGAAGATTCGATCCAGAGTCGCACATCCTGTCCTAGTCTCAACCGACCCTTTTCAACCAGCATCGCGATTTCCCAAGGCGTAATTGCCGAAATCGCAACACGGCCTGTTCGTGCGGTTTCATTGATCTTAGTCCCTGAAACCCTGCCTAAACGCGAATCATCGATGAGCGCTCAAATCAGAACATGCGTGTCAAGTACGATCACCTGGAAGCAGTCCAGTCAGCTGGATCAGCAGCCGGTCGAAACGGGTCGCTGTAGGCTAGTACCGTGCCCCGCATCGTACCGATGATCGAGAAGGTCTTCTTGGATTGTGGGAGTGGTGACAATACCGCTACCGGCTGGCCGCGTTTGGTAATCGTAACTGGTTCGTGATCCTTGTTCATTTGTGTGATCACTCGGAGGCATTTGGCCTTAAATTCGGTTGCTGCTATCGTTTTCAATGTTGCTTCCGTATTGATGAAAGTGTACATAAATTATGGTACTTTATATTGATGGAATACTGATTGATTTACGGTTTGCGCTCCCTTATTTCCAAGGCGTCTCAGGCTACAAGCTTGAAAAGACATTGATTGCCGCATTTCGCGCCGGGTTTGTCCATCAGAACCCATAAACTTTGCACTGTCAGCCAGTCTTCGGTACTGTGTTTGAATTTCTTGCAATTCAGTGAACCTGACGGCTTGAGTAACGCCAACGGATTGTGATTCGTGTTTGAGGCAGTTGCGCTGTTAGAAACAATTTGATTTGATTGAGTAAATCAAGGGACGGAAATATTTATTACCCCAAAATAACGCTGTTTTCTGCGTTATCCACGCATCGGATGCGATGTTGTTTCAAGTTGGCGCCAATGCGACTGATTCGCAAGCGTTTCGCCTGCTTTGGAGTTGGAGCCTACTTCCATAGCTGCAACACCCAAGGGTGGCCCAGATCGCCATAGAGGTCGATCAATTGTGGATAACAGCTCCACAACACATCACGAATTTGGTTGATCAGACGCACTTTTTCCTGTTTCAGTTGAGCATCGAGTTGGGTGCAGTCACGCAATAGCAGCAGTTCGCTGCACGGTACTTCAAGCGTTTGCATTAAGTGGCGGTCCGAACGCACCTATTCGGTCAACACCCGGGCATCGAGACGGTCATCCTTGGCCCCGGCCAAACTGAAGCAGTCGCCGTTTCACATCAATTTGCATCGAAGATTTTCACGGTTTCTTGTTTTGTTAATTTTCATTCAGAATCAAGACCGACAAAGAGTGTATTCGAAACGCGCGTGGAGGCTTTTTAAATTTCGTTCCTTATGTTTACAATTTGACGTCATTGTTTCCGTTCAATTATTACAGATTTCAGAAATTTGAAACAGTCCGTTGAAAATAATTCTAAGTGAGATCATTGCAAGTTTGCTCAATAACCGTTTGTAGCTGGATACCTTTGCCCGGAGAGATACAACACAAGGCAACAAGTAATCAGTTTGCCGTCTTCTCATTTGTTTCCTCATCAGATATTCACTCCAATTTCACAAGTATTTGAATTATCAATGATTTAATCTCTGAGAATGAGAACTCTAAGGTATAAAGGTCGAATGGAACACGGACATGCAATATTACAGATTAAAAGGTCAATATTGTCTTTGCTTCGAATGTTTGAAACAGGGGGTTATATTTATGCCATCCAACAACAAGTTTCAAAAACTGGTTCATGTTACACAAGCTACTGCTGAAGAATTTCCTGGTAGAAGAGAATATTTCACGTATCGAGACCTCGGTGTAAATGAAGGAAGTAGCGGAACATTAAACGCCCAAACAATGAGAGCCGTAAAGGGGATGACCCAACCAACAGGATGGCACTATCATGAATGTGACGGACAATTTCTGTTCATTTTAAATGGTTGGATTGATATGGAGTTTGAGACAGGAGACGAGATTCATCTTGAAAAGGGTCATTCCATATTTTTCCAGGTGGCATGCGTCACAATGAAACGGCAACCTCCGATGACATGGAATTACTCGAAGTTTCGATGCCGAGTATTATGGGTATAGTGCCATGTAGCGCACCCTAAAAATAAAGCCGAAAATCTGGCCTATTTTGACTACGACTCACTAGCCTCAAAACCCGCTTAAACTGCAACCTAAAGGCAGGTTATCCACCAATGCTTAGAACCGAAGCAAAATATCGAATTCTTCCAGAGTTCGACGTTGACTCCCACGTTCAAATACGTTATGCTTTCGGATTTCTCAATTCTTGCAGTTCAAACTATTTCTCAGTTATCAAATAAATGTTGGTTTTGATCTGTGTCAGAAATTTGGAATTAATCGCTATAACGAAAGAGATCAAAGAAGACTATGAAAATAGATTTGGCAGAAAAATTTGATGAACAAGTACGAAAAATGCTGGAGTCAGATGGGCAGGCTTTAGGACGAGTATACATAGGCTGGCAGAAACATGGCGAAAAAGGAAATTTTCAAACACAAGACGCAATGTTAACCGAGGTCTCAGAGAAATCAGACATTCCAAAGGGCACCGTAACATCGAACTTTCAGATCATTAAGCATCTATTAGCAGTAGACGGGGAGAGGAAGCCACCTAGTTCAACTGCACAGTGTAGAACCTTCGCAGATAGAATAAAACAATTCAGGAAACGTAGCGAGGTAGAGATTTATGAGGGCACTTCATCACAAATTGATGAAATTCTTAAAGAACTATATTTTCATGCTGAAAACCCACAGGTATTAGCAGAGGAGAAAAAGAAAATTCAAGAAAATGCGAAACTCTTTAAGGAAAAAACCGGAATTTACGTGTATACATATCCCCACTATCATTTGAATCCTACAGCGGAGCTAACAGATGATACACCTGCAAGATACTATTTGAAAGTAGGAAAAACGACTAGAGGAGAAGAGAGGATATCCGAACAAACTACTGGCATGCCTGAAGACCCATTACCTATTTTATTCATTTCGGGAAACTATGATACCGATTTTTCGAAGTCTGAAACATTAGCTGAGTTTGAAAACAAATTCCATGATCATCTTGAAATTATTGGTCATGCAAAAATTCAAAAAAGAGGCGGGGGGAAGGAGTGGTTTATATCAAACAAAGAGACGATTGCATCGATAGCAGACCTTATGGGTTTGAAAATTCAGGATTTTGATGATGAATCTGAGAGCGACGGATAATCATTCTAGCGTTGATTATTCGCAAAGCTAAAGTTCAGATATATAGCGACCGTGCCTCCTAAAATTAAGTGAATCTTTAGGTCTCATTTTTATTGAATCAGAGAGTTAATTGTGCTAGTAGAATGCTATTGAGATTGGAGGTCAAAATGTTACCAAGTGAATTTTCGATTCTCCCATTATTTACTTGGATTCAGCAATGTTCCTGAATTGGAAGAATTGCACTTTATGCCTCTGCACAAGGTTGCAGAAATTGTCGACGGTACGATCTACACCCACCCAAAACCTGCTTTTCCACACGCCTTAGCTGGTTCGAGGCTTGGGAGCATCATCAATCAGGCTTTTCACTACAGTCGATTAAAGCAAATTGATTGCTTGATGAGATAATCGCGTAGTGTGAAGTTAAATACAACGATATTCATCGTAGTTTACGAAAATGGCATGCTGAATTAATGTTAGGATTGTCAAATTTCGAAAAGTGCTGTAGGGCAAAATTCAATTCCTTTTCGAGATATCGAAAAACAAGTGCTGAGCTGATGGAAATTGTCTACATCGCATTTGAGCCTGAAGATTTGCCTCAACTTGATGTAATGAACCAAGGAAGGAATTCCAATGGTCAGCCTGGACCACCTAGTTTCAGTTTAAACTTGGAACGTATAAATGAATACCGGTTTGAAAGACAACAATTCGCAGCGGCATAAATTTTTTAACGAAGACTGCATTTCTGGATGCAAAGCGCATCTTGGAGATGATAGCGTGGATCTAATCGTTTCGGACCCACCTTACGGCATCCAAGGCGACAAGTTAGACAAGCACTATAACCGGAATGAAAATCATGTGATTGATGGTTATGTGGAAGTTCCTGCGTCAGAATATCCTGCTTTTTCTGAAAATTGGATCAAACAGGCCGAGCGGATCCTCAAACCTGGCGGTTCGATCTACATCGTGTCCGGATATACCAATCTGGTTCACATTTTGAATGCACTTCAAAAAACTCAGCTTCAAGAAAAAAATCATTTAATTTGGAAGTACAACTTCGGCGTTTACACTAGGACCAAATATATTTCTTCACATTACCATATCCTGTATTACACGAAAAAAGGAAAACGGCATACATTCAATACTTTTGCGAGATATGCGGATTTCGAAAAGTCTGAAAATGGCGGTTCATCAAATTACAAGGATCGAGAAGACGTCTGGATCATAAATCGTGAATTTAAACCCGGTCAAACGAAAAACAAAAATGAGCTTCCGACTCAGCTTCTGATCAAAATGATTCAATTCTCCAGCAATGAAGGCGATGTAGTATGCGATATGTTTCTCGGAAGTTTTTCGACGGCAAAGGTTGCGAAAGGACTCAACCGACACTCAATAGGGTTCGAAATCAGCAAGAGTGCATTCGACCATCAGAAACGAGAATTTGAAAAACTGGAAACAGGATACCTTCTTGATCAAATTCGAAAGCCACCGAAAAATCTGTTCCTAAATCAAGGTAAGCCAGTTAGTTCAGATGATCTAATTCAAATTTTGCGTGATCATGCATCCCACCTCGATTGCGGGATGTCTAAGAAAAAATCGATTCAGAAACTGTCGGAAAAATTTGGTAGGGGGTACTGGTCAATCTTAAGGATTATTGACGGCACTACCAATAAGAGTGCTGAGGCGCGATCATCTCGAAGTTGAAATCTGCCCCAATTGCTTTAACGGGCGCTTCCTTCAAGATTTGGATTGACAATGTCTCATTTATGCATCGAATTAGATGAAGCAACTAGGGTTTAGGCGTTCAAAATGACATCCAATTCCTAAGTTAAGGGAGCCGATTCATGTTCCAATCGCACGGTTGCCATGTCAAGGTTTAAGACTGCTTTCGAAACTCTGTTCAAACTCTCGATTCGAGGTGCAGATCAAGTGCTGGACGCGGTCCTCGGATGGAGTCCTCACCTGTCGGACTACATGTCCCATCAAAACGGGAAAATAACGCCATAGCTGATGCGCCTAAATGAACTGATTGAGTTGGTCTTTGAACTGTTCTCGCAAAACGTTCAGAAGGGCACAACCGTCACTCAAACTGGCATAGGTGAGCATCAGGTGACGCACCGCACAAAGATGGTTAGAGGCAACTTCAGCATTCAAGCTGATTATTCAATCAATTGCGTTGGAAATAGTCTTATCACCAACTTTTAATTCAATTGCAATAGTTCATTGCTTGAAATTCAAAGATTTTTCTGCAGCTTCCTGCTAACAGGGCTGAATCAAAGAATCAGTCAAAGTCGCTTCAATTGGACCTTCACATGTGGTTCCCATCAATTGTGTTCGTGCCCGCTTATTCGTATGGAAATTTCTGCTTTTTCATTTGAAATCGCATATCCATACGCGAAATATAATTCAGCATGATTTGGAGCTTCCGGTGTAAAGACACTGAGAGGCTTGCTAACCGTTATCGAGTGCGGCGTTTTCTCAAATTCGAGCGTACTGCTCAGCGTAAGCTCGCACAGCTGAACGTTGCGGCGACGCTTGATTTTCTGGGGGTACCATCTGGAAACCGGCTTGAGATACTCCGGGGTGACCGTAAAGGTTCATACAGCATTCGGATCAACGAACAATGGCGGCTTTGTTTCCGTTTTGTCGACGAAGATGCCTACGATTTGGAAATAGTCGATTACGACCGATAATAACTGAGGAGACATTGACGATGAATAGACTGAAGCCTGTCCATCCCGGCGAGATTCTGAAGCGTGACTTCATGGACCCCTTTGGCCTGTCTGCTACAGCCCTGGCAGAAGCCGTTGGCGTGACGCCGGTTCGAATCAACGAGATTGTCCGCGGTCGCCGGGGAATTACTGCCGGGACCGCACTGCGTCTGGCGCGGTACTTCAATACGGACGCACGAAGTTGGGTGAACCTTCAGTCCCTCTACGAACTTGAGGTTGCAGAGCAGGACGAGGCCGATTCCCTGCGTGCCATTCGCCCTCGCGAAGTAGCTTAATCGCATTCGCCTAGATATTCGAGTACGTGAAATTCGAGTGGAGAAACGTTTAACAGGTTGTTAAAACACATGCGTATTTGGATGATGATAATGCCATGAACGAGCGATTCAAAATATCACCTGACAAACTCGCCGCATTCTGCAAACGCTGGCAAATTCTTGAATTTGCACTATTTGGTTCCATTCTTCGCGACGACTTTGAACCCAAAAGCGATGTAGATGTGCTTGTGCGGTTCAGTCCCTACGCGCGACACACTCTTTTAGATCTCGTGGAAATTGAAGATGAGCTAAGTGCAACACTAGGTCGCAAAGTCGATTTGACTGAACATGCAGCTATTGAAGACAGTCCAAACTATATTCGCCGTAACGCTATCCTCCAATCCGCTGAAACAATTTATGCGGCATGACGACGCGGTTTTGTTAGACATGTTGCTGGTAGCGTGGGAGGTAAGGGATTTTGCTGCCAGCTTGAATTTCAAGGAGCTTTAACAAAGTCGAATGGCACAGCTTGCGATTCTAAAGGCAGTCGAAGTTATTGGAGAGGCTGCGTCTCACATAAGTATTTGATGGGAGGAGACACATCCGGAAATACTGAGGCGCAAGATTGCCGGCATGCGAAACCGTCTCGCACATGAATATTTCGACGTTAGTCTGGAGGGTGTTTAGGAAACCATTCTCCAAAATGTACCCCACCTATCTCACAACTCGGACGTTCTGCACCACCGGACAAAGAGTGCTTGCCAAACTATCCAATATCTAATTTTCTTGCCTACTTAGTGAAAAACCGACTAAAAGTGAGTACGGCATTAGAACAATGTTCTTTTTGACCTTGGAATGGTAACTTGGTTGGAATTGCCAGTCCAAATCGAACAGCAGTCTGGTCTTCGTAATATTCGAAGCAAACTGCTTTGGGAAGGTTCGCTGAAAGAGATGCGATTGGGCAAGTGAATATTGCGGAAACATCCGTTTGGATGAATGATTTCGAGAATCACCTTGTTTCCCTTTATTTGCAAACCAGGTTTTCTTAGACGAAACTCTTCGAATTGGGACTACTTCCCATAAAGCCCGCGGGTTGATTCTTGAAATTTCACCGAATTTTACGGACCGAGATTCAAATTAATTTTCCGTAATAATTCTGTAGTATCGTATGATTTTAAGAGATAGACCGTACTAATCCAGGCAGTAATACGCCCAACGGCAAACTCAGAGAGGTCTCGCGCATGCCAACGACTTTGCGGCAGATGCTCCGAAACAGGTTTCTGGACGGAATGAGCCATGCTGCCTGTACGGTGAACATCGTTACCACGGACGGTGTTGCTGGACGCGCGGGAGTGACGGTGTCAGCGATGTCCTCTGTTTCTGCCGACACGCCAAAGCCGACTCTGCTGGTCTGCGTGCATCAGCTGAGCCCGACGGCACAGAAGATCATCAACAACGGCGTATTCTGCGTAAACGTCCTGAAGGATGATCAGGCCTTTGTTTCCGACACCTTCGCGGGACGCTATAAGGACGTAGTGGAAGATAAGTTTGAATGTGCCGAATGGACTGCTATGCCATCAGGCGCGCCTCGGGTGATTGATCCTCTGGTAGGTTTTGACTGCCAATTGATTTCTTCGAATCTTGTTGGCACGCATCATGTTTTCTTTGGCGAAGTGACGGACATTTTTTTAGCGGAACGGGGATCGCCCCTGATCTATGCCAACCGCGCCTACGGCGCCACCTCTCGAATTGAACGCGCTTCTTCCATCGCGGCAGGCAAGAAAAGAGCTCAGACCAGATTGTCGGTCGGCTGCTTTCACACTTTTGGGCCGTATTTTGTGCCCGAAATCATTCAACAAATGATCGCTAAAGATTCAATACAGACAATCAAACTTGTGGAAGGAGATCAGCGCAGGGTCTTGGAAAGCCTGCAAGCCGGTGAAACCGAAGTCGGGCTGCTTTATGACCTCAGTCTTCCTGATGATTTGGCAGTCATTCCCCTTACCCAGCTGACTCCTTACGTTTTGTTGGCTGAAGGTCATCCTCTTGCTGACAAACAGGCGATGACTCCGGCAGAACTGGCAGAATATCCGATGGTTCTTTTGGACGCTCCGCCCAGCCGGGAGTACTTCACAGAAATCTTGATAAATGCGGGCTTTACACCGAGGGTCGCGCATCGATCTTCCAGTTTTGAAATGGTACGCGGCATGGTTGGGCATGGTCTGGGCTATACGCTGCTTGCCACGAAGCCGGCTTCGCCCATGACATATGACGGTCGCGCACTTGTCAGCCGACGTCTAATTGCCAAGGCTGAACCAAGCCAGATTGTTTTGGTTTGGCGCAAATCCACGAATCTGTCCAAATCCGCCCAACTGTTCGTGTCGTTCTGCCGCAAATTCTTTGGTGTTCCAGATTAGTCGAACGAAGATCTAAATCTAGAGTTGAAGCTAGTATAGGTGAGACGCCGAGGAGACTTCACCACTTTAGTTCAACAATTGACTCAAGTTTCTGGATTCAAAATCATCTAATTCGGCCTGACAGAACAGCTGGATCATCATCAGTTTCACTTCGTTCGTCGCCTCGGTGCATCTTTGTGCGGTTCGTCGCCTGATGCTCACTTATGCCAGTTCGAGTGACGGCGGCGGCAATCCGTGCGAAATCCAAGAACAGTTCAAAGAACCAACTCAATCTGTTCAGCCTGGTGTGCCAGCTGTGGTGTTGGGAGGAAGTGCGCAGTCGCAACGGCTGGGTTAACATCCATAATTCCGGTGATGATTTACTTACTTTTCTGGACAACCAAGAGAAAGTCATTGGGGATTTGATGAGAAAACTTGGATTCCTATAAAACACCTAGCCCATATAGTGGACAAAAGCATGTCGCTGGAACGATCTATTGCCCTTGTCTTCTAAATTATTTGCGCAGTCTACGGCTATTCAGCTTTTTAACATGGACGGAGCATTGCCTCCGTTCATGCGTCAGAATCCTATTTGGCCCAGCACCTTTCCAAAAATTCTAAGCATTGCCGGCATTCTGATTTCGTTGACGATCCTGTTCAACATTGAAAAGTCTAGTCAAACGGCAAAGACCGCGGAGATCAACTATCGTCGCTTAACAGAGTACAAAATTGGTCAGGCTCTGCTGCTTGTTGGGCTGATGGTGGTGTACGCGCCCGCACTGCGACCCGTTGGTTTTTTATTGTCGACCAGCCTATTTCTGCTGATCGGATTCACGTTGCTTGGCGAACGTCGGTGGTGGATGATACTTGTCGTTTCCTTGATCAGTGCCGGATTCGTTTGGTACTTGGTTGACAGGGTGCTTGGGATCTATCTGAGTCCTTGGCCATCTTTATTTATGGGGAGCTAGTCGCCGATGCTTGAAGGAATATTAATCGGGCTCTCTACCGCGTTTTCAGTAGCGAACCTACTCATGGTGGTGGGCGGATGCTTCATCGGCACGATAATTGGAATGCTACCCGGATTAGGGCCGATGTCGATTATCGCCATTATGATACCGGTCGCAATCAGTATTGGAGATCCTTCAGCTGCTCTGATCCTTCTCGCCGGTGTGTACTACAGAGCAATTTTTTTGGTGGGTCCACATCGTCAATTCTGATTAATGCACCTGGCGTATCCTCCACGGTGGTCTCCAGTTTTGACGGGTACCCGCTAGCGAAATCGGGACAGGCCGGCAAGGCACTCACTGTCGCCGCAATTGCCTCATTTGCAGGTGGAAGCATAGGTGCAGTGCTATTGATGATTTTCGCACCGACACTCGCTAATATTGCTTTGTTGTTTCATTCTGCCGAGTATTTTACACTCATGATCATAGGTCTGTCGGCAGTTGCAGCCTTTGCTGGTTCTGGCCAAGTAAGCAAAGCATTGATCATGACTGTACTTGGTTTGAGCATGGCAACTGTAGGAGAAGGAGCGCTATTTTATCTGCCTCGCTTCACCATGGACATTCCCGATCTCCAAAGCGGCTTGAACTTTATTACTTTGGCCATGGCCATGTTCGCCTTGCCGGAAGCAATTTTCTTGATTCTTGATCCGGCAAGGTCGAAGCGGGATTCAAGTCATAAAGGCAAGATCAAGAACTTACGCATCAGCCGAAAGGAAGCTAGATTGATTGCACCGGTAATCGGAGCCAATCAATACAAGGGTTTTTGATTGGTGTTCTACCTGGTGCCGGCGCCACCATTTCGTCCTTTCTTGGATATGCTGTTGAGCGTAATATCGCCAAGGATGAGGAGCGAGAACAATTTGGCAAAGGTTCCATCAAAGGGTTGGCAGCTCCCGAATCAGCGAACAATGCAGCCTGTACGGGCTCTTTCGTCCCTCTACTGACACTGGGCATACCTGGTTCTGGGACCACGGCCATCCTACTAGGTGCTTTAATCGCACTCAATGTGGCGCCAGGACCAAGGTTAATGGTTGACAACCCTTCGATTTTTTGGGCCGTGATCATCTCTATGTATCTTGGCAACGTAATACTGTTGATACTGAATCTGCCCTTAATCCCATACATCGCGAAAATTCTCACCGTCCCTCGAAACTATCTTATACCCTTCATTTTGTTTTTCACCATGATGGGAGCTTACATAGGCCAGAACAATGCCACTGAATTACTGATTCTGGTGGCCTTGGGAGTTTGCGCCACTATATTGCGATTTGCGGCTTATCCACTGCCCCCTATGCTCATTGGATTTATTCTTGGTTCCATGCTGGAAGACAACTTTGCGCGTTCGATGCAACTCTATGATGGGGTCGCCTTTATTCTTCAGCGTCCTATGACACTAGCTCTGTTGATACTTGCAATTATTCTTATTGTTCTACCTAGCTTCAGCAAATATTGGAAGCGTAGCGCAGAGAAATCGGAAACCCCGACTAGCTGAAGTCACCAAGCATAAATATTAGCAGCCACAAGGAGTTGCTTGTAGGGCATCTGGCAATCGGAATGTTCAGCTGCACTTTTGTCTGGATCGCTATCAGATCTGAAATTCGATGCTGATCATCACGAATGGCTGAGGCATTGAACGGCGAAATACCGATCATCCTGCACTGCGAAAGGAGTCTGACTTCCAAACAATCAGCCGCCACTATAACCCAATAGACTTTCAACCTGCGTTAAGAGCTGATACTTCCAGTCAAACCCGTATCTTACATTCCCATCAGGTCTGGAGGTTGTGAAAGTAACACGATTCAAAAAAATTGTTTCGAAAAACGAACAATCTGCTGAATTTCTTATACCGAATCAATGAAATTGGCCGCAGCTCACTGACTCTTAGGACTGCCATTGATGCAAGGGCGATTTCCAGATAACTTGTATTCGAGAACACACAAGCTACACGTCGAATCGAGAAAATGCTTTAACGGTTCCACCATGTTTCCAAATCGACGAAAGCTTTCTAGGGAAGGTTATTTACATTGCTCAAAAGTATCCAAGGTGACGAATTAACGCTCCGTATTCAGCATTTCGTTGTCTGCCGCTTCGACCTTAGCGGATTCAAGCGGAACGCAGCGTGAAAATGATTGGCATCTATCAAATTTGTTTACATAATGAGCAGTGAATACGACAAGCTGCGTCACGACTGCATTAATCAACAATAGCGTTTACGGCGATTACTAAGTACAAATAGCTGGCCGCGTCTTTTTAAGCGAGCTGTAGGAGCAGTAATGTACACCCTCACAAATGGCATGTTGAACAAATAATTTTTCATCCTCTATAAAAAAATGCTTTTGACACAAGCCTGTCGATTTGACGGTTTTTTCAGAAAATGTATATGACTAAGACTTATAGTAAGAAATTAAATTGAATACAGATTGTCAAGAATATTACAATTTATTGCACTTAGATTGTGTAATTTGTACATTTATATGCGAGAATAAATGAATAATTCTTACATTAATATGCACATATAAATGAATAATTAGTACATTTGTATGCGCTTTAAAATGTAAATCATCTTTCTCACTGAGAATAGAGATCAAGTAACAGCTCACCAAACCAAATTCACCATGTTAGCTCGACTGAGAATTGACGACTTAGAAAAGTGGAAAAACAAGACCCGTCGTAAACCTTTGTTGTTGGATGGAGCGCGACAGGTCGGCAAAACCTATTTGGTTGGCGAAATTTTCGGAAAGAAACGATTTCGGAAAGTGCATCGACTGGATTTTCGTTTAGATTCGAGATTAAGCAGACTGTTTATTGAATCACTAGACCCCCAAACGATTCTGTCGAATATTGAGCTACATCTTAATGCCAAAATTTCTCTTCGCCGCGACCTGATTTTCTTCGATGAGATTGGCGAATGTCAGAGAGCTGTCGATTCGCTGAAATATTTTGCCGAAGAACTCCCCCGCGCCTATATATGCGCTTCGGGTTCAAACATAGGTTTATTGGAATCCTTTCCCGTAGGAGCTGTCCATCACATGGAACTGTTCCCTCTATGTTTCGAAGAGTTTCTGATGGCGAAAAACAATCCATTACTGCTTGAATCTTTCCGGGAACGGCGCAATTCACAAATCGTTTTCGATCACCTCTGGACAACACTCCTTGACTACTATTTTGTTGGTGGCATGCCAGAAGCTGTAATGCGCTGGCATGCCGGTACCGGACGTTTATCTGATCGCGTGAATGATGTTTCCCAGATTCATCGCGGTCTTATGCTTGGTTATCGTCAGGATTTTGGCAAGTACTCTGGAAAAATTCACGCTCTTCATATTGACGCTGTGTTTTCAGCCGTTCCACGACAGTTGGCTTCCTGTCGGGATGAATCTGTCAAGCGATTTAAATTTAAAGGTGTTATCCAACGAAAAAATAGATATCGCGATCTTCGAGGTCCGATTGATTGGCTGGAGAAAGCAAATTTAGTTCGGAAATGCCATCCCATAAACAGCAAGCCAGTCCCACCTCTTCAGGCACTGATTCGCGACAACATGTTCAAGCTCTATTTTTTTGATGTCGGACTGCTGAATCATATGCTTGAAATTCCGTATGATCTTCAAAGATCTCAGTCTCTGCCATTCAAAGGATACATTGCGGAAAACTTCGTACAAACCGAACTTGCAGTGCATTCAGATTACCCTACCTATTCCTGGCAGAAAGCACGAGCCGAAATTGAGTTTCTCCACCAGTGCAAAGACGGTGAAATCATTCCTGTCGAAGTAAAAAGTGGATCCCGTACACGTGCTAAGAGCTTGACTTCCTACCTAGATCGGTATGACCCGACCCGGGCGGTGATTCTTGCTGGAATGCCTGCTAGTAAAAAGTCAGAGAAAGTACAGCATTGGCCTCTATATGAAGCGCAGTTTCTGAACCAGCTGTGAGGTATAGCTGTCGATTCGACGCTTTCGAAAACCGGATTGAAGTATGCGCAGCAGCGCTAGTCCGAAGTGAATGATTTACTTGCAAATTCAGTTCAGAAGAAGATAGCAGTCGGTCTCGGTGAGACCTGCCTGCCCTGCCAAATTCCACTCCTTATGCAAAATGGGGCAGGTCATTGGTATTCGATGTCGACGAGCTGCCTGACTCTTATTCGCCTGCTGCGCTCTCCATGCAGGACTTAACCACAGAAACATGATGTTCGTTGCCAATATTGACGGGATAGCGTTTACAGACGGCGAGAGGCATAATCTTTCGTCGAATTGCAACGGTCCAATCAGTATTGGAAGTTAAAACAATTGCACATGCTGGAAGCCTAATCAATTTAGATGGACTTCTAGAGAATGAAACCGATAAAACTTCAATAACTCAAGTTTCGGAGTTGGAAAACACACGGCATTGTGATCTATAATATTAATATAAGGTATTGTTTTTATTTAATAATATAGCCTCAAATGGTGTATAATGTTGGTTCTTAACAATCAACAACTAACCCCAAAGAGGCTATGGAATGAAACATTGTAGCAAAATGCCAAGATTACCCTCAAATTTTGAAGAAACGCTGACTGCTTCGAGCATTCTCATTGACAATCTGTATGCCGAGTGCTGTCGCTCGCTGCATTTGAAAACGCTGCTGAACCGAGCGGGCATCACCAAGCGTAGCGGTTTGGATGTTGCACAAACGGTGTTTCTGCTGCTGATGCGGGTGTTTCTGCGGGACTCGTCAATCGCCATGTTCTGTCGCAAGTCGATGCAGGAATTCGTTCAAGCCAGTAAAGATCCACTCTACGACCTGTTGAAGAATCAAAAAGTCAATTGGCGTTCGTTTCATCAGTTGATGGTGCGCAAAGTGTATCGCAGTTTGAATTTGAATCCAAACGGACTGCGTGCGTTGGTGGTCGATGACACGGTGAAAGTTCGCCGCGGCAAAAACATGGAGGGCGTCAGCCGCCATTACGATCACACCTCGGGTCGGTGTGTGATGGGACAGCAGGTGGTGCAGTTGGGACTGGTGAGCGAAGAGCATTTTCTGCCGTTGGACAGCCAGATTTACATCAGCAGCAAGGAAATCACCGGTCTGAAGAAAGAGCATGAGGACGGTCGAAGCATAGTCGCCCGGTTATGGCGGCAGGGGCTTGAAATGACGAAGCCGCAAATGGTCGAGGACATGCTCAAGCGAGTCTTGGGCAAGGGCTTTCGGGCTCCTTATCTGGTTGCGGATTCTTGGTATTCGAGCAAGAAGATCATGAACTTAGCGATGCAAAATGAAATGTGTGCAGTGCTGCGCATGAAAAAGGGAACAACCAAATATCGAGTGCAGGTTGGTACCGACAAAAAACAGCTGCTCCATGCCAAGGACATTTATTCGAAGTGCGTGCGCAAGAACTGGCGCAAGCTGCCCGGGCGGTCTTGGCAGGTGTTTTCCCTGAAAGTGGAACTAAAACTGCAGAGTGATCCTAAGCAAGATCCGAGTTGGCATCCGGTGCAGCTTCTATTCGTGCGCGCACTGAAAGAAAACGGAGCCGCCGGCAGTCGCAGGGACTGGGCATTATTTTTGTCCACGGACGACCAATTGAGTCCTGAAAAGCTGCTCCAAATTTATTCTTTGCGTTGGAGTGTGGAAGTTTATTTGCCGTGAAATTGAATTGGTAGTAAACTTGCGTCGTGGCGCGTAGAATGGTTGCGATGTTTTTTAAACATCACAGTCAGTCAGATATGGAGACTACGCCAGGTATGCGAAGCGGTCGGTTTTGCAGCTGCCCAAGTTATGCTGCGGGCCGGTGTCCGAGTTTAGCCGCCCGGCTGAGTGAGGCGTTACCAGTTCAAAACGAATTCACCGTCGGGATTGCGTTGGAGAATGCCGAACTTTTTCAACTCCCGCACCCAGCGTGGCGCATTGCGTCGCACGAGCAGTTGCTGATAGTCGGCGACGGGGTCGAGATAAGGTTGTTGATCGCGCAGTACTGCATAGATGGTCCGCGCCAGTTTATGTGCGGTGGCGGTAATGGCTCGTTTGTAGCCGCGCCGAACGGTCAAGGCCTTATGGTAGGCTTGAAACTGACAGCCGTTGCTACGTGAGGCCGCGTGCGCACATTCAGTGAGGCTCCGCTTCATGTGGCGGTTGCCGCGCCGAGTTCGTGCGTGTCGGCGCTTGCCGGCGCTTTCGTTGTTGCCCGGACAGACCCCACTCCAAGCGGCAAAACTGTTGGCACCGTCAAACTCACTGAGGTTCGGTCCGATTTCGATCAGGATGCTGGCCGCGGATTCATAACTGATTCCAGGAATGGTGCACAGCAGCTCCAGTTGTGACGCATACGGCTGCAGAACCTGCTGCATTTGCTGCATCAGTTCTCTTTCGTGCACCTCAATCTGATCATGCTGGGTCAGCAGGGTCTTCAAGGTGACTCGCACCGTGTCGCTCAAGTTGGCCTGCAGCGCGTCGGCAAACTGTTCGCGTTTGCCCTGCACGTGCCAGCTCAATGAATCAAGCACCTCTGCGGTCGGCTTCTGCTGCAGCACGGCCTTGAGAATACGCCGCCCATTGACGCCGAAAATATCGCTTAAAATGCCACCGATACGAAGCCCGGCCCGGTCCAACACCTGATGCACCCGATTGCGGACGCGGCTGCGGTCTGCGAGCAGTTGTGCGCGACAGCGGCTGAGCTCGCGCAGGTCTCGAAACTGCTTGTCGGGCACGAAACTGGGACTGCCCAGTCCGAACTGGCACACCCGCGCCAGCCAACGCGAATCCTGAATGTCGGTCTTGCGTCCGCGCAACTGCTTGATCTGATGTGCATGATGCAGACTGACCTCGATGCCGGCTTCTCGCAGCACGTCATACGGTCTTTGCCAGTAGATGCCGGTCGCTTCCATCGCCGCCGCCTGCACCTGATGTTCACGCAGCCAGCCTCTCATTTGCCCGAGTCCGTCGGGCAAGGCACTGAAACTGCGAGTGTCGCAGCGCGGGGATTCTCCTGCGTGCTCGCACAGCCGCACCGAAGCGGTGATTTGCATTTTGTGCACATCCAAGCCGGCGGCATGTGAATGGACAATGTGCAGATCATCATTTATCATAATCATTCCTCCTTATTGTGAGGTGAAAAATTTGGAGACGGGGCAAACGGGAGGACTAAAAAACTCACAGTCGAATGACCGTGGTGCATTTTGCCGTGCGTCTACGCCGTTGATGACGAGTACAATTTGGGGCTCGTGCCTGCCGTTTCGGTCAGTTTCAAGGCGAGGAAAAGAGCTTTCTTTCCGTCAATATAAATACGACCACTGTTCCGTCTCCATTCTCTACAGAGCTTATCAAAATTCGACTGCACTTCCCAGTCGACCAATTTCATGACTTCGGGGTGATTAAGCTGAAATCATGATGTTTCAAGGAAGCAAAGCAACAGCTGGGGTTTTTGTCCGAACAGACTCGCAGTTTCGCTTCGTTCGTCGCCTCGCTGCATCTTTGTGCGGTTCGTCACCTGATGCTCACTTACGCCAGTTCGAGTGACGGCAGCGACAATCTGTGCGAAATCCGAGAACAGTTCAAAGACCAGCTCAACCAGTTCAGCCTGGCGCGGCGGCTGTGGCATTATTTCCTCGCGTTGATGGGACGCGTCATCCGCCAGACGAAAACTCTGACCGATGACGCGGTCAAACAGTTGACCTGCACCTTGAACCGAAAATTTGAACAGTTTTTCGAAAACAGTCTCCAACTTGACCCCGAAAGCATGCGCCTGGAGTATGAACCTGCTCCCTAAACATAAGAAATTAAAGCGATTTTGAACTCCGAAACTTGAGTTCAATAAAATGACATAAGGTATTATGTAGGTGAATAACAGCGAACGGAAAGCATCCATGGACTTGATTCTTTTTTCACGAGAAGTTTCAACAATTTGAATTTGAATGTCATGCCTAAGTCAGAGAAATCAGCAAGACGTACGATCACGCGTCGAGTCGCATTAGGTGGAATTGCACTTGCTGCCGGTGCTGTGGCTGTCCCCCTTATTGTCCGTGCCCGCTCGACTCCCTTGAATTACGACTTTTCCGGTCCTGCTTCCGACCGCAATTTGGACCTCAAACCCCCAGTCAAGTGTACGCCGGGCACATCAGCTCAATCTGAGGGTCCGTTTTACACACCTCAGACGCCGCGGCGCACTGTTTTGCGGGAACCGGATACAGGTGGAGAACCACTCGTACTTGAAGGACTGGTTCTAACTCCGGACTGCCAACCGGTCGCAGGTGCTGTAATTGACATATGGCATTGTGATGAGTCGGGACGCTACGACAATGCTGGTTTTCGTTATCGTGGTCATCAGTTCACTGATTCTGCAGGCGCTTATCGCTTCGAAACGATTCGACCTGGTCACTACACTGGCCGGACACCGCATATTCATGTAAAAGTTCAAGGCAAGAAAACTCGATTGCTTACCACACAGCTTTATTTTCCTGACCGGCGCGATTCTAATTCCAAAGACTGGCTTCAGCGCGATGAATTGCTGATGCAGTTGAGGCGTAACGGGAAAACCTGGTTTGGGCACTTTGATTTCATACTCGATGTGAGCTGACTTCCTGTCAATGGAATCCGACCCTTATAGCTCCCAGAAAGGCTGCTCTAGCAGAAAGTGTCATCTTGAATCTTTCTGAGTTGGCGCCAGTCACATTCATGCCGCTAAATCAGGTGAAGATTTGACGTAAGAGGGACTGCAGTTAGAAATAAACTCAGGTTCTAGACCGTACCGCTTGCTTGCAAGCTCGCATGCAATCCTTCATTGCAGCAATTAGGACTTCATGCTGTTTGACCGGTCTTCCAATGACAAATTTGCTTGTTTTGACTTACCCCGTTCGGTTGAAAATGTTTTTGCTGATTGGAGCGGAAATTTTCACGCCATTCGTTTTGTTACAGTGCATCCGACGGTCTGAATCTGAGTGCCGGCAGAATTTTCAAGGTATTTATTGGCTTTTCAACAGTCTTGTGAATCGTTCAGAATCTTTAAGTATTGACTGCACTCTTTCACAAACAGCGTAAATCCAATTTGGGAATTGCCCATGTTCCTGAAATCCATTGGATGAAATAAAATCGGCAGCTCGCAGCAGCTCCAAACATGAAATTCAAATGCGCGCTTTCGTTGACAAAAGCAGCTCAATAATACATTTGGAAATTGAATGCGTTTGAATGCTGCAATGCCCGACTGGAAAATGATGGATGATTTAAGGTACTGAAATTTCTACAAATTAAGGTAATGTTGCCTCCATGCGATGTAGTGAGGCTTATTCGACAGAGACATCTGAATATTCGATATGAAATCGAGACAGCAAATTGACGATTGAATTCTTTAAGCTAGGAAAGCGAAAATTCGACGAATTCAAGCAGACTCTGACTGCAAATCAGCTGCAAAACTCGAAAATCTTGATTGATGGCGCGTACGCGGTTCAAGACGAAATCAACGCGTTTCGAGAGCAGCTTGGTGCCGAGCAGATTGGCTACAAGGTTGGGTGCATTTCTGAAACCATTCAGAAGAGTTTGGGAATTTATCAACCAATATTTGGTCGGCTGTATTCAGGTCAGTGCTGGAATTCAGGCGCGACACTTCCGTTGAATCATTTTGATGGGTTAGCGATAGAAGGTGAATTGGCGGTTAGGTTAAACCAGCCAATCGGTGAGTTGAATGATCAAAAGTTGGAAGTGAGGCGCGTTGTCCAAGCGGTATTTCCGGTCATCGAACTTCATCATTTCCCGTTTGAAAATCCGCCCGCTGCGGCGGAAATGATTTCGCGAAACGCTATTCATGCAGGTATCGTCTGCGATGAAAATACACAACACGCTGACAAATTTCCTGACCAGATCTCAATCAAAATTGATGGCGTCGAGGTTGCTTGTGTTTCTGGAGCCGTCAACTACGAAACGGTTTCACATTCGCTTCGATGGCTTGCGATGATGCTACAGAAAAAAGGATTGAAAACGAGGGCGAATCAAATTGTCTTATGTGGGTCGGTAGCGCCGCTTTTTCCTCTCCGTCAAGGTGGGTTCATTGAAGTCACCACCGACACCGACATTAAAGTTTCGTGTGCCGTTCAGCCATGAATTTAAAAAACCTCGGAACGAATGGAATTTATTCCAGCTGAGCAGCGAAGGACTTGATTTGATCAAGAGCCGAATGAAGAGCGCTTACATTAATGATCAAAAGTGAGGCAGAACTAGGGCATGAATGTCAGTGAACGGAGTACTGTGCCAATAAGTCCTAGCATGTGATTGAGAGCGATTTGTTACTTTTCGTAATTCCTGATTTTGGGGTTGCTTGAGTGTTTCAAGGACAATGACAGCGCGGAAACTGCGGATTCGCAGCCGCTGATGAATTTGGATTTGTGCGCGGAAGCGGGAACGGCAGTCATGGTGTTTGGTCGAGCTGTTCCTACCTTGATAATGCAGAGATGTTTTTTAATGATGGAACAATGCCAAAAAACGTGAAGAGTTTGGGGAGAATCTACAAAGAGAAAAGCAAGTAACAAAGGCCCATGCATGATCGGAGCCTGAAGCTGGGGAATCGATTCAAAGAACCTGGCGCACCGTTTGCCGCCACACACCGACGCCCTTTACGTCCAGCAGACGCTGGCGGAATTCGCACTGCTTCGAATGATCCTCAAGCTGCACATCATTCCTACGAATCTTGCAGTTCAACTGATTCACTCGTTGTGTCATCGGTTCCAACACCAGCTGAGCCGGAATGCTCGCAATTTTGTGCTCTTCCAGCGTGTGGGCGCATCTGTGTAAATTCCGAATTTCCATTTCAACCAAATATCAATGGAATAACGAAAAAGTTGGTAAAATCGACAGAGAAGGTTCAGCGTCGCAAGACCTGTCGAGTCAAAAGAATTAAGCTCATTTTGGTTGACAACAGGACAAACTTAGGCAACTGTCTTGGTCAAGCGACTGAATATAGGTGACACCTCCCCCTATTAGCCTATCCGAAAGCATGTACTTGGGGCCCCGTCGTTCAAGAATCCAATCAAACGACTATGAGCACATTTCCTTAATAATATGAATGTAGTAAATTTCAATCTTTCAAACGTTCGGTGTTTTGAAGGCGAACATCAATTCAACTTGGCGCCATTAACTTTTCTGATTGGTGAAAACAGTACCGGTAAATCAACACTGTTAGGCTGTATGCAAGCTCTAAGTGACTTTATCGGATACAAAAACAGACGAACACACATGCAAACGTTGGATTTTAATTGCGCCCCATACGAATTGGGATCATTCTCGGACGTCGTTAGAAAAAGAGAGAACGATCAAGAAATTTGTTTGAAATTAGGTTTCAGCTTTGCAGTCGGTACAAAAGATGAAGTCATGAGCTTGGGTTTTGAACTATATGAACGGGAAACTGGTTCCGAACCGGTTGTTCGAATGATCTGCATGGAATTTGAGGAAGGAGAAATCGTATGGGAATTTCAGCATTCTGCTAGTAGAGAGTTAAACGATAATTTGCTGCCTGATTTAGACTTAGAAAGATGCGAAGGTAAGAAAAAGTTTTTATTGTCTACGCATCTGAATAGGGATGAACCGCTACAACCATTTTTGTGGTCAGGTTCATTTCTTGACACTATATTGATGAAAATTCTCACTAAGGTGAGTGCGTCAGATATTGAAGTCAAAATCCTAGGAGAACTAAGAAAATTCATTAAACTTGTTTCCGATAAACAATTTCAATCAGAGGATGAGGATTGGTCACTTTTCTCCAACCCGATTTTCCCACCGTACGGAGATCTTAATTTTAGTAGCTTGGCTCCAATTCGTTTCAAACCAAAACGCACGTTTGATCCTTATCTGAATATTGAAGTTCCTGAAGGAAGTGAAGTGCCTACCGCTTTGATAAATCTGTTTCGAACTAACCCAAACAGGTGGGACCAACTTAGGAACAGATTGGAAGAATTTGGACAGTCGTCTGGATTATTTGAATCAATCAATGTTAGCCCATTAGGCCATTCCAAAAGTGGTCCTTTTCAGCTTAAGTTCAAGATCCGAAAAGGACCAGAGGTTAATCTTATTGATGTCGGTTACGGAGTAAGCCAAATACTGCCTATATTAGGACGTGTGCTAAATCCGACAGTCAGTGCTGGTAGCACTCTCCTAATGCAACAGCCAGAATTGCATCTCCACCCTAGAGGGCAAGCGGAGTTGTCTTCCTTATTGGTGACAATGTGCAAGAAATATTCTTGTAAGTTTATTGTTGAAACGCATAGCGACTATATGATAGACAGAGCCAGAATTGAGATTATTAAAGGCAACATCAAGCCGGAAGACGTATCGCTAATCTACTTGGAACCGAATGGCGACAAGGTTGAGGTTTACAACGTCGGATTCGACCGCGGAGCAAATTTCGTAGGATTGCCAAGTGGATATAGGGAATTTTTTCAAAAGGAAACTTTCCAATTGTTTGGTATTGAGGATTAGAAGATTGTGCATCGTAATTGATACTAACAAGTTCGGTGATTTCCTTCGCCGAAATGATCCAGATTTGACGCCAGTTTAGAGATGGGTGAATAAAAAAGAAAGATTGCATACTGTCCGACTGGACGGATTAAGAAAGAAATGAAGAATTACATAATTCGACTAATAACTCCAAGTGCTTCAACTTGACCTCTGCCAACCGGACATTTTTTGACTTCGTAGCTATCTTATTCTTTGCAGCGATGACAAACTGCTGCACCATCTTCCCAAATAATGGATTCAACCCACTTCCCGAATGATTCTTTATTCGGAAACATATCAAACAGTTCTATTCGCCTAATTCCACTTCGGAATGATTTTTCGAGTGCATATTTCGTTCTACTATGTCTGCTTCCAATTATTTGTTGTTTTACTTTATAGAAGCATTATCAATGGATTAGTGGAGTATTTAATTTCCTAAATTTCTACGTTATAGCGTCTTTAAATTGTTTGCACGATCGAACGAATAACAATGGAAAGACGCTAGGGACTTGATTATTTGCAGCAGACAGGACCTCAGAGCGGCGTGATTTCATTTCGCTGCTCTCTATCTGATCAGTTCGAGTAGAGGTGAAAATTCGTTCACTCAGCTGGCAAACATGAGCGGCGGCACTCGAAGCGCTGTGCAAAATGCGAGCGCTTGTGCCGGTGGGGAATGAAAGCGTCCTGTTCCATGCTCCGCAGCATCCTGTTTGTGCTGACATTTTCTCGACCGAAACCTGGGGTATGAAACTTCAGCCCCTGGGTTCAATCAATTAAAATATGTCTTGCACAGACAGGCGAAAATCAGAACGGAATGTTTTGGCGCTTGACTGGCATTCTTTTGGGGAGTAAAATTGTTAGCAGCGCCAATGAAGGCTTTCCGGTAGCAACTAGGCTATTCGAATATAAGTGGCAAAGCAGCCAGCGTCTCATCAGACTCAAGGTTTGAGAGGGCGGGTGGTTGCTTTTTTGCATTCACCTCCCCAGACTGCTTTCAGACGGGACGAAAGGCATGCGCAAATTGAGCGTATTGCCGTGGTTCCTTTTGTTGCTTTAATGCAGGTATCAAAATTAAGGAAACGAAAAGGAAGTTTCCAAAGGGAGGAAATTATGTCAGTCACAATCAATAGGAATCTGAAAAAATCCACAACTCGGAGAGGGCGGTTCTCAATTCGCTTCGCACTCGCCATTCTGGTTTCATTTTTCCTGTGCAGCGGAGTCCAGGCCGACGATGAAATCAAGGTCGGATCGATATTTGACCTTACGGGCGGTCTCAACATTTACGGGATTCAGCAGAGCAACGCTCTTCATCTCGCGGTGAATTCAATCAATGCGGGCGGAGGAGTGCTGGGCAAACAGATTCAGGTCATAGAGAATGACGCTCAGTCCGAACTGGCGAAGTTCACACAGTACACCAATACGCTGATTCTCAGAGATCAGATCGATGTGCTTTTTGCTGGTTTGACAAGTTCATCGCGTGAAGCGATTCGACCGATCGTTCGCAAAAGCAACGTTCCGTATTTCTATAGTGCGCTGTATGAAGGAGGAGCCTGCGACAAGCAGACTTTTATCACAGGGGCCTCCGCCTCACAGCAGATGAGCGTTCTGATTGAATGGGGAATGAAAGAATATGGGCCCAAAATCTACGTGATGGCGCCTGATTACAACTTTGGCACGATTTCGGCGCACTGGGTCTCGCACTATGCCAATGAATATGGCGGCGAAGTGGTTGGATCGGATTTCCTGCCATTGACCATTACCGACTATTCTCCAACAATTCAAAAGATTCAGGCCGCCAAGCCTGATTTTGTCGTAGCCCTTCCAGTCGGAGCAAACCAGACTGGATTCCTGGAGCAGTTTGCCGCAGCCGGCCTCAAGGAAAATATTGGAATCGTGTCCACCAACTACGGATCCGGAAATCAGCAGGTCGTGGTTTCCCCGGATGCAGGTGAGGGCATCATTGCGTCGCAGGAGTACTTCATGTGGATTGATGAACCGGGCAACGAAGAATTCATGAAAATCTGGGAATCGGCCTATGGTCTTGACGAACCGATTATTTCTGAAGCGGCCGATGTCTGGAATGCGGTTCATATTTGGGCCGCGGCCGTCGAAAAAGCAGGAACAACTGAAAGTGATGCCGTAATCGCAGCGCTCGAAAGCGGACTGTCGTTCGATGGACCCAATGGAAAAGTAACCATGCAGCCTGGCTCACATCATCTAAAGCAGAACATCTACATTGTGCGCGGAAACCGCACGCACGGTTTCGACGTCATTCAGAAGTTTGAAGCAGTAGCGCCCAGCTTTGAAGATGAAAAATGTGATCTGATAGCCAATCCAGATATAGCAGAACATTTCACACCATAATGGCTATAAGCATTTCTCCGTGAAATCAGCAAGGTGCGGGTAATATTAAAACTGTTGCCCGCACCAGTTTCTGAGTAAGCCGCCGTTCGTTGGCTGGATAATCGAAGCTTAGCAGCAATTCAATTCCATGGAACTCGACTATATTGCAACAGTCCTTCTGTCATCATTGTCAAGCGCATCGATTTTACTGATCGCAACGATAGGACTGGCGGTGATGTTTGGCCTGATGGGCGTCATCAATCTCGCGCATGGTGAATTCATCATGTTCGGCGCGTACGCCGCCCTGTTTGCCACACAGATTGGAATTCCCTATCCCATTGCCGTAATTTTTTCCTGCCTGGCAACTGCTGTATTTGGAGGTTTGGTTGAACGATTGATCATTCGCCGCCTCTACGGCCGAATTTTCGACACTCTGCTGGCGACCTGGGGACTCAGTCTGGTTCTGTATCAGTCGGCGGTTTTGATTTTCGGTTCGGTCACTCCCGGCATCGGTCTGCCCATTTCCAACGTGCAGATCGGCGACTACTCCCTCTCATCTTACCTGTTGTTCCTGATTGTCGTAGCGGCGTTCCTGATCGCGGGTCTTTACTGGCTGCTGACCAAAACCGGGTACGGAATCACTGCGCGCGCGGCGATTCAGGACCGTGAAACGGCATCCGCCATAGGAATCGAGTCTTCGCGCATCAATATGATTACCTTCGCACTGGGCTCTGGACTGGCTGGATTCGCAGGTGCGATCCTGCTTCCGGCGATACCGGCCACCCCGAACATGGGGTTCGCGTATGTCGTCAAGGCATTTCTGGCGGTTGTGGCGGCAGGGCCGGTCACTTTGACGGGCACGGTCGTAGTCGGGGGCATGCTGGGCGCGATTGGCAACATCACTGCCAGCTTTTGGACGAGTGTCGTTGGTGATTTTGTCTTCTTTTTCCTAACCATTGCGATTCTGCGAATATTCCCGTTGGGCATATCAGGCCGCTGGCGAATGAAACTCTGACTGCAGGTGTAATCTATGAACGAGGAAAATGCACTTCATTCGCGATTTGAAAGGAAGGAATGGCCCTTTGGTTTCGCCTGGTGGATGCCGGCGGTGCTGGTTGCCGCAGTCTTTTCTTTGGCTTCTTTCTGGATTGATCCTTACCTTGCCTACGTCGGCACCTCCTGGGTAATATTTGGCCTCCTGGGTCTAAGCCTGGACCTGGTTTGGGGACGTGGAGGACTGCTCAGCCTGGGGCAGACGGCATTTTATGGTGTTGGCGGTTACATCGGCAGCATCGCCGCAATCAATCTGGCGCCGCTGACAGGCAATACGGTAATTTGGGCATTGCCGTTTGGGGCTGTCACTGGCCTGATCCTGGCCGCCTTTGTCGGCTGGTTCATCTTCTACGGGCGAATGGGCCCCTTTCAAAGCTGCATTCTGACTTACACATTTACGTTGATTCTCTGGACGGGCTCGATATCCTATACGACCAAAATCGGAAATGCAGTGGTCGGAGGAGACAACGGAATGTCGAATATTCCTGGCTTTGTTCTGGATTTTGGAGCAAAGGCTGCTGGGCTGGATCCGAATATGATGTTTCTTTTTGTTGTTTTGGTGTCAGCAGTCGTGTTTTTGATCGTTCAGGCGATCGTGCGGCTGCCTTTCGGCCTGATTATCGACTGCATACGAATTGATTCTGTGAAGACCGAACTGCTGGGATACGACATCCGAAAGTTCCAGCTCGTTCTGTTCATGTTTTCCGGTGCGGTCGCTGGAATTGCAGGCGCCATGTTCGGCGCATGGGCAAACTATCTCAACCCTTCCATTTTTAGTGTCTACGAAGCGCTTTTAGTGCCCATCTACGTGCTTGTAGGGGGACTGGGCACGCTTGTCGGTCCATTCATAGGCGCGCTGACGGTCGGTGGTCTTTCGTTCTGGCTGGGAGGAGGAGCGATTGGAGGACAGACAACGCTCGTCATGGGAATCTGCCTGATTCTTTTAGTGCTCTTTTTACGAAAAGGCATTGTGGGTGGACTGCAGCTGGCGTACGGCCGATTATTCCGAGGTTCCGCGATGGTGAGCGATGCCAAAGCCATCGGCTCGGCGGTCCAAATTAATTTTGATCTTCTCGATAATCAGAGAACTGATTCCGCAGATGGTTCAGGGCTGACCCTTCAAACGGTTGATGTATTGAAAAGTTTCGGTGGCGTAACTCCGGTAGATCATATTTCTCAGACGTTCGAACCAGGCAGAGTCCGGTGCATCATCGGACCGAACGGCGCTGGCAAAAGTTCCTATTTGAAAACGTGTACGGGAGCGTACAAGCCTGATGCGGGACAGGTCTTGCTGGGCGACAGAGACATTACAAAAATCAGTTCTTTTCAGCGGGTGAAATTAGGACTCGGCATCAAGATGCAGAAAGCGCAGGTATTCGACGAGCTTACGGTTCAGCAGAACCTCTGGATTGCGGCCTACAGCCAACAGAGAGACAGAGAAAAAGCGGATTTTACATCCGACAATATGATGAAGATGCTGGACATGTCCGAACTTGCCGCCCGCCCGGCATCCGCACTTTCCCACGGCGAGCAGCAGTGGCTGGATATTGGAATGGTGCTGTGCCTGTCTCCAGACGTGATTCTGTTGGATGAGCCGGCGGCAGGAATGACAAAAAATGAAAGGCTGCAGCTTTCCAAACTGGTGCGCGCACTCGCCAGGACGTCCGCAGTCGTTGTTGTCGAGCATGACATGGATTTCGTGCGAACATTGGATGCGGAAGTCACCGTCCTGCACCAGGGAGCAGTGTTTGCCCAAGCTGAAATCGAGGAACTGCAGAAGAACGATCAGGTTCTCGAAATATATCTAGGGAGGCGAAAAAGTGTTCGCGATTTCTGACGCCAAGGGCGGATACAGGAAAACTACAGTGATTTATGACTCGTCACTGACAGTTGGCGAAGCTGAAGTCGTTGCTCTGCTTGGTCGAAACGGCGTTGGAAAGTCCACGCTCATGAAGTACGCAATGGGGCTCATTGACAGCTTTGGAGGATCGGTGTCAATCAATGGAAAGACGCTGCCGGCGTCCACTTCGAAAAGAGTCAAAATGGGATTGGGGTATGTTCCTCAGGGACGTTTTGTATTTCCGCGACTGAGCGTTTCCGAAAATATTGCCGCTGCCGCCATAGCCTGCGGGCATGACAGAAAAGATTCGATAAATGAGGCCTTTGCTGACTTTCCGATTCTCAGAGAAAAAAAGAATTCCCTGGCGGGAAACCTCAGCGGAGGCCAGCAGCAGATTCTGTCCATTGCGCGGGCCCTGGCCACGAAGCCCCAGGTTTTTCTTCTCGACGAACCGACCGAAGGGGTACAGCCGACGATCATCGATGAAATCGCGGTTATTCTACGACGTCTCAACACAGAACGAGGGCTTTCAATTCTCATTGCCGAACAGAACCTTGATTTCTGCCTGTCACTGGCGGAACGCGCTTATATCCTGAACAATGGAACGATTACTCACGAAACTTCAAAAGAACACCTTCTTACAGACAAAGCGCTGCTTCATGAACTGCTAGGAGTGTAACGGGAGAACAGAATGGAAAATTGGACAAAAGAAAATTTGATTGCCTATCGCAGGCAGAAAGGCTGGGAAGTTCTTTCCGATGATCAAATCGATCAGGTCTTGGCGATACTGGTTGTGGCGGACGAAACTGACCGGTCCTTGGACGAAGTATCGTGGACTGAACCCGACATTCGATTTTCAGTCGCAAGTCCCCGCGGCAAAGAGGGTTAATGACATGTACGAAGGCGCACTAACTGACCTTGATGTGGTCGAATTACGGAAGTTGATCCACAACCGCGAAGTATCCGCTGCAGATTTGGTTCAGCAGTGCTTGAGCCGGATAGAGGAGACTCAGGAATCGACAAACGCGTTTGTCGCCATCAGTGCTGAATGGGGGCTGCAACAGGCTCAGGCCTGCGATATGCAGGCGGTAAATGGACAGTTTGCCGGTCCGCTGCATGGCATCCCCGTCGCAGTAAAAGACAATTACTACACCGCCGATTTTCCGACAACAGCCTGTTCGGAAGTTCACAAAGGCAAACCGAACGGCACCGATTCCACGGTCGTTTCCAAGCTTCGCGCCGCCGGTGCGGTCATCATCGGAAAAACGAACATGCACGAATGGGCATACGGCGCAACGAACGAAGTTTCTTCATTTGGGAAGGCCCGCAATCCGTGGAACAACGATCACATCACCGGCGGTTCCAGCGGCGGTTCAGGCGCAGCCCTGGCGGCGAGAATGGTTCCTGCTGCCTTGGGAAGCGATACGGGAGGTTCTGTACGGATTCCCTCGGCGGCGTGTGGCGTATGCGGCCTGAAACCGACCTTTGGGCGGGTCAGTCGAGCTGGAATTCTTCCATTGTCCTGGACGCTCGACACCGCGGGACCCATGGCGCGGTCTGCTCGGGACCTCGGTCTTTTGCTGGAAGTCATGTCCGGAGAAGATCCCAGAGACCCAACAACACGCGGCATAAGCCCTTACAGTCAGGTTGAGCGACTTGGCCATCGGGTTCGAATTGCCGTTCTTCGCAGCGACGAACTTGCTTGCGACAGCGCCGTTGCCGCCGCCAATGAAGAAGCTTTAAAAATTCTGGAAGGTGATGGAGCGATGATTAATGAGGTCTCAATCCCAGGTCTGAGCACTGGATTTGGAGCATGGAAAACCATTCTTCATAGCGAGGCAGCCACATATCATGCACGATTCCTTTCGGAATGCCCCGAAAAGTATTCTGACAATGTCAGAGTGCAGATCGAGGCGGGAAGATGTCTGTCCGCACCCAGTTACCTGAAGGCCCAGCAGTATCGTACGTTGCTGAATCAAAAAATCGGTGCAATACTGGAGCGCCATGACATGATCGCAATGCCGACTCTGCCGGTAACGGCCCCTCGGATTGGAGAGCACATGCTGAAAGTGAATGGCAGTTCGATCACCTCCCAAGATGCGATGACGTCCATCGCGTGGATCGCCAATTCCTGTGGACTGCCTGCAGTTTCGATCCCATGCGGGCGCGATGACGCAGGGCTTCCAATTGGCCTGATGCTGGTTGGCGCCGCTTTTTTGGAAAGTCAGATTATTGCTGTTGCAGACCGATTTCAGAAATTAACGAAGTGGCACGAAATGAAACCCGTATAGTATCCTTTCACGAGCAATAAGTTTAAATTCACTCAAAAAGTCTCGCATGATCACGAACAGAAGCAGCATTCATTTCGGAAACGATTCTCAGATTTCCATCGGTGTGCTTTTTTCACAAAACGGCCCGATGGCAGTTACCGAAAAGGCACACTTGAAAGGCACTTTGATGGCGGTCGATGAGATTAATGAGAATGGCGGCATTGGCGGGCTGCTCCTGAACCCAATTGTGGAAGACCCGAAGTCAGACCCAGCCATTTACCGGGAACTGGCGAAGAAACTGCTCACTCAGGATCAGGTGTCGGTGATCTTTGGATGCTGCGCTTCCGCCAACCGCAAAGCCCTGCTCCCAATTGTCGAACGACACGGAGTCCTGCTCATTTATCCATCATTTTATGAGGGGTTTGAGTATTCCCCCAACATTGTGTACGCAGGCGCGACACCCAATCAAACGGTTGTCCCGCTCGTAGAATTTCTTTTTAGAAATTACGGGAAGAAATTTGCCCTCGTGGGCTCGAATTACATCTTTCCCCATGAGATCAACAGAATCGTAAAGGAATTTCTGATTGAGAGCTACGGCGTTGCCACCACTGAGATCTATCTGCCCATGGGCGCCCATGAAGAACTCTTTTCCATTACTGCCGAGAAGCTGGCTGAATCCGGTTCGAACGCAATTCTGTCGACCGTTGTAGGAAATGATACTGCAAAGCTGTACGAGGCCTGCCATCGCAAGGGCATTGACCCGAAGGTATGTCCAATCGCCAGCCTGACGACGAGCGAGAGCGAACTATCGTGCATGAGTGCTGATTCCCGAGCGGGACACATCACTGCGCTGCCGTATTTTCAGTCCATTGATACAAAAGCAAACCGCGAGTTTCTTAACCGCTACGAATCGAAATTTGGACCCGACGATCTGCCATGCGTATACTCGGAAACGACGTATTCACAGGTTCGTGTGCTGGCTCGGGCCCTGGGGCAGATCAACAGTCAGTCGCCCGAGCTGTTGTTGAGCATGATTCAAGGCGCACAATTTGAAGCGCCTCAAGGAAGGATCAAGATAGACCCGGACAACAATCACGTTTACGTTACGCCTCGTATCGGACGGTCCACGACAAATGGTACTTTTGAGGTGGTCTGGCAAGCTCCAGAGCCTGTAAAACCGGATCCATATCTGGTCGCTTATGACAGAACCATTGTTACAATCTAATTGATATTAAGCAGGTATCAATAAGGACCCACCAATGACTGAAAATGATCGGCTCATCCGAGACGTTCGAAATACAAAAGTTGTCGTATTTCATCCGATTGACGAAGATCAGAAAATACTTTCACTCCAGCTGCGAAGAATCGGCTGTCGCGTCAGTGAAGTGTGGCCGTTTCGGGAAGCTGTGCTGAGAGGAGCGGACGCCGTCTTTTTCCCGGCGGACCCCAGTCAGTCCGACAGCCTCGGGGATTTAAGTGACTGGCACCAGTCGGCGTTGATTGCGATCATTTCTTACGAGAACCCACTCATTCTGCAATCGATTACGAATATTGGTGTTCACGGTGTGATAACCAAACCGATTCGACCGATCGGGGTATTGGCCAATTTGCTCACGGCCTTATCGATCTACAAGTATGAGGGGAGGCTGAATGCACGGATCGCAAAACTGGACGAGACGCTTAAGGCGCGCCGACTCGTCGAAAGAGCGACGCGGATCTTAGCCGAACATCAGAAAATTACGGTAGATAATGCGTACGCTCTTATAAGAACAGAAGCAATGAACAAGCAGGTTACGATTTCTGAAATGGCCAGCTCAATCATCAATGCCGACAAGATTTTCAACAAACGATGACTTCTGCGCTTCGGCTGCCAGCCGATCACCGTACGAAGCCGAATAGGATTCCTCGAGCACAGCCGAATCAGATTGACATCGCCACAGTCCAAATAAATTTATTGTCCTGATTCAGCTGGCACTCGCATATTTGTCGCCGGCACTTCCTGCCGCCGACCGCAGCATATGCCTTGTCTGGAGCTATAAAGACGTTCGATGCTGCAGTCAGCGCCCTATTCAAAGACCAGGACTGAAATTCGAGCTTCAGAACATAATATTAGCTGTTCGGCGAAAATATTTTTCTGGTTCAGGTTCTCCTGAATCTGCATTGCGATAAATCCTGAACGGGGATGCTATCCAAGTTTGGAAGCATGGAATGTAATGTGATCTTCAATAAAACTCGCGATGAAAAAATAACTGTGATCATACCCCGGCTGCATGCGCAGCTGCAGTTCTTGGCCGGTCTCGACACAGACAGACGACAACAGCTCAGGCTTTAACTGCTCTTGCAGGAAGTTGTCGGCCTCACCCTGGTCTACGAGAATTTCACCGCTGCGGCATCCGCTCCTGATGAGCTCGACCGTATCGTACTGAGCCCAGGCGGAATCATCGTCACCCAAATATCCCCTCAGCGCTTTCTGCCCCCATGGGCACTCAGTTGGCGCACAAATCGGGGCAAAAGCTGATATGGAGCGATAGAGGTCTGGATTTTTCAATCCGACAGTCAACGCTCCATGTCCTCCCATCGAATGTCCGGTAATCCCCTGTCGAGTGAGGTCGACAGGAAAGGTTTCGCTGACAATATCCTGAAGTTCCTGTGTGACATAAGAGTACATGCGGTAATTCACATTCCAAGGAGACTGGGTGGCATCGAGATAGAAACCGGCGCCTGTGCCAAAATCATAGCTCTCATCCTCCCCTTCAATTCCTGCTCCTCGGGGACTGGTATCCGGAACAATCAGAATCATGCCGTTTTGTGCGGCATGATTCTGTGCTCCGGCCTTGACGGTAAAATTCTCTTCAGTACAGGTCAATCCCGACAGAAACCACAAAACAGGATGCTTTCCCTTTGAGGCCGCGGGCGGCTGATACACCGAAAACTGCATCGGAGTATTGGTGCATTGGGAGTCGTGTCGATATACCCCTTGTACGCCGCCGAAGCAGCGGTGCTCACTGACAATTTCCATAGTCCGCTCAGCTGTATTCGACTACGCTGCGAATTGATTTCCCAGCATGCATCAGGTCAAATGCCTCATTGATCTCGGTCAGCGGCAGTTTGTGAGTGATCAGATCATCTATGTTGATTTTGCCGTCCATGTACCAGTCTACGATTTTAGGCACATCCGTTCGGCCTCTGGCCCCGCCGAATGCGGTTCCGCGCCAGACTCGTCCGGTGACGAGCTGAAAGGGCCGCGTACTAATTTCCTGACCTGCTCCGGCGACGCCGATGATCACGCTTTCGCCCCAGCCCTTGTGGCAGCATTCCAGCGCCGCTCGCATGAGATCCACTTTTCCAACGCATTCAAAACTGAAGTCTGCTCCGCCACCTGTCAGCGCGACGATATAGTCGACCAGATCGTCTTCCACTTCGTTTGGGTTGACAAAATGCGTCATCCCGAACTGCTCCGCCAAGGACTCGCGGGCGGGATTGATGTCAATGCCCACAATCATGTCGGCGCCTGCGATTCTTGCGCCCTGAACGACGTTGAGACCGATTCCGCCCAGACCAAACACCACTACGTTATCACCCGGCTGAACTTTGGCGGTATTGATGACCGCGCCAATTCCAGTCGTCACTCCGCAGCCGATATAGCATACTTTGTCAAATGGCGCATCTTCCCGAATTTTGGCTACGGCAATTTCTGGCACAACGGTATAGTTTGAAAATGTTGAGGTGCCCATGTAGTGAAATATGGGTTGGTCACCAATGGAAAAACGGCTGGTTCCGTCTGGCATGATGCCCTGCCCCTGGGTCGCCCGGATCGCCTGGCACAGGTTGGTCTTGCCGCTGGTGCAGTACTCACATTGTCTGCATTCCGGCGTGTAAAGCGGTATGACATGGTCGCCTTTCCGGACACTGGTCACGCCTTCACCGCAGTCAACTACAACACCCGCTCCTTCATGGCCCAAAATAGCCGGAAAAATACCTTCGGGGTCTGCTCCAGAAAGCGTGAATTCATCTGTATGACATACTCCAGTGGCCTTTATTTCCACCAGAACCTCTCCCGCCTTGGGACCGTCAAGGTTTACTGTCTCAATTTCAAGTGGTTTGCCTGCTTCGTAGGCAACAGCTGCTCTAGTTTGCACCGGTATACTCCCTAATTGTGTAAATCGTTATTTGTCGTGATTATAAATAACCTGAATGCTCTGCAATATTCTGATTCAGTCAGAACAATTTTACGGGTTGAATGATTCCTCTGACAAAATTTGTACGATAATTTGCTTCGGTTCCATTGAGTCGCCAATGGGCGCGGGGAAATGGCAATGCAGCTGCTTCTGTACGAAATTCGTGAATCCATCCTAAATGCCGCTGCGATGGTTAACGCCGGCATTGAGCAGCTGGTCATTTCATATTCGAGCGCTCAGCTGCGGCAAATTCCTGAACGCCTGATGTAATCCTCTTCTCAAGTTTTCCAAAACGAGCGTCCGACGGGAAAAACTTGATTCCTGTTCGGTTGAATCTGATGAAGGCCATATTGACAGTGAAAAGTCTTTTTTTCAGTGTTCGTCTTCTGATCTCGTGCCGCGCTCGCGCCAGTCATGAGTTACTCACGCTGTCAAGTTTCAGTTCCAGATTTTCCGAAACAACAAATCCGAATGTTTTTCAGTCGAGATTCTTGAGTTCGAGCAGCTGAAAGTCTGCCAACTTCATCAGGTCACTTCGAGCGGTCGCATATGCGCAGGCATGACTCGTTTGGTGTGACCGAATCGTATAAGCATGATTGGGATGCCGCAAAGCATGACCGAGCAGAGCGAGCTGCCTGTAGTTCAGTGGCATTCCGTTCAGTTTTGATTCGATTCGGCGAATTTCATTCTGTTGATTCTCCATATATTTCTCCAGTTGGTCGATCGCCCTGCAGATTACGTTCAATTGATGATGCAGAAAGTACGTAAGATCATTCTCATCGGTTTCTACATATTGAAATGCGTAACCATACTTGGCAGGTGCGCTTTTTATGATCTGGCTGATTGAAGTGAACGCGAGAATTTCGTAGCCTGACTGCAAAACTGAATGATAAAAAATCGCCCTTGCTACCCTTCCATTCCCATCAGCAAATGGATGGTCATAGCCGATCATGAAATGCATGACAATTGCTCGCAGGACTGGATGAATCAATTGTCCTCCATTTTCAAGCGATTCATTCTCAAACATGATCAGCATTTTCAGTCTCTGAGGCAATTGTTCGGCTGGTGGTGGTTTGTGAAAAACTTTTCAATAGCCGTCACCTACATAAACGCGTTTTTCGCCTTCACTTTGAATGTGCCCCGCTGAATCTGGTTTATCGCAAGATAATTGTTGTAAATCATCTGTTCACTGATATTGCGAGGTTTTCGACCGGACCGCAGCATTGCGCCTGCAGCTTTTCGGGTTGTCGACGCACCTTCAAGCTGACTGGACGTTATTGCTTCTTCAATGAGCGATGAAATCAGACATCGGTTCTTGTCGACTTCGCTTTGCATTGTGGAACCCTTGCCGAAATCTCGCTGCGATTTGCGGTCGATGACGTGAAGACCTCTCAAAATCTCGTCTGTCAGCACAAAATTGAACTGGTTGTCGTTTTTGTCAATAAAAGGCAGCATTCTGCGCGCGGTCCTTCTGTTGAACTTTATCGCCAGCCACCACTGTTCCACACTGAACCCATCAGGTGGTTGCATATTTCTAAATTTGTCCCAGTGATAGTAATTATTAAGGTATCTGATTTAGCAATTTCAATAGACTCGGCCAGATTTCAGGGAATTGCCCGTGTTTTTCCAGCAAGTTGCTGAACTTTGGTGCGTTGGGAACTTTTCGCATTGTTACAAAAAATGGCTGGTATATGAATGGGCCGATATCCGGAACAATTGATGGGTTGAGTGAATGTGTTCTGTGAATTCTTCCAAATTACCGCATCAGTAAATTCTTGTTTTAAAAATTCTGAACATAATTGATAGTTATTACACTGATTCTTCAGGCGATGACCGGTCAATCCGAATTCGTCACTTGCGAGGTTTGACCGATCGAGCCTCAAAATGCTGCGCGTTCAAATCTGGCCATGCGGAACGTCTGCCATTGACTGTCAATACATATTTAGTCCGTCCGTTCTTCTCGCCGTGACGATCGCGCTGGAAAATCTAAAACGAAAGTACTACTGATTGAAATGCCACAGAGAGTGCTTGGATCAGATCTTGGGTCACAGGACGGCGGTTCATTTGGTCGCTCAGCCTGAACGCTGCCCGGCTTGGTATTCGGTGGGCGAGGAGATGAGTGAACCTTGGCAAGGTGAACGACCGCGAGCCCGATGCGGAATCTCGATTGTTCAACGAACAACCGACATCATCTGTTCTGGATCTTAACGGATTCCAAGCCACTTTCCGACTTGCAACCGCAACTGTATCCGATCGCAGTTCTGCTGCACGATCATATTCCTGCCGACCACATTTGCAGTTTCCGTCAGATCGTTACAAATCTCATAAAGCGAGTTGATGGCGCCGCCGTTGCGGTTAATTCGATACAAAACTATGTTATAGTTATGATTTTACCGATTGAGGTTACTTGAACGATATTGTGAATGACAGTTTTTCAGCAGCCCCGGCTAAAAGTCGCTGGGTTTGTGTGAGTGCCCGGTTAAAGTTGGCGCACCCTTCGAATAAATGTCGGCAGCAGGAGACTCAAGGGAACATTCATAGTACCGAACGAGCAGGCAGAAGAATCTCAGCCTTGACAAGTACCCAACCACAACGACACATCTTTATGAATTCCAGTTGGAGGACTCAATATGTTTAAGACAAAAATTGTGGCAACGATTCTCGCAAGTATCGCCACCGTCGCCATCTTCGCAATCACGCAGCCATTGGCTGCAGCTGACCGGACCGTAAAAATTGCAGGCTGGGGTGCAAAGTCTGGACCTTTACGCTCATTCGGAGTCAACTCTGAGGCGGTCCTCAAGGCAGCAGTGCAATCCATTAATGACTCGGGTGGAGTGAAACTCGCAGACGGCACCATGGCCATGATGGAGTATGAATACCATGACTCAGCCTGTAATGCAGATCAGGCAATTTCAGTTGCGCGCAAGGTCGAATCTCAAAGTGAAGCATTGATCGGCATCGGTCCGACCTGTTCAGGCGCTGCGGCTGCCATGTACGGAATTTTCCAAAAAACAGTGGACGACGACTCGGATACCGGTCTTCAGTTTCCGATTCTCACCGACACCGCAATTCGACCCGGACTCGCCAAAAAGTCGCAATGGACATTTCGCAACGTTCCCAACGAAATTAATATGTACGACGACCTGTTCAGATGGCTCCGTGAGCAGTATCCCGATGTCAAGACTATCTACGGCGGAACTGAAACCGATCAGGCTCATTCCAAGCTGACATTTGCAATCGTCATCGTTCCTATGGCTGCGAAGTACGGATTTGAGTGGGTCGGCGGCGGAATCGAAGGAGTTACTGGAAAAGTCAGGGAAGGATACGAAAACGTTCTCGAAGTCTCAAAGTCATCGAACTGGCTGCTTGCCGATACGAACTTCTCAGTTCAGGCCAGAGCCTTCAAGAAATCGGATGCCGACATGATGATTGTCTCGTCGCATCCATTCACGACCTGCGGAATGCTCAAGGAGTTGAAACGTCAGCGAATTAAGCCGCAGGTCCTGGTGGGACTGACGAGTTCGTCCAGCGCGGAAACTTTAAAAGGCTGCGCCGATGCTGCGGAAGGCATCTACATCCCGACAGGTTTTGCTCCGATTACCGAAGCTGCCGCTCAAGTGGCCATGGCTGCTGAAGCCAATGGAGGCGCGGCAGACCTGCACAGCGCAGCTGCCTGGGAAAACGCTCACATCATCAAGCAGGTGGTGGAAGCTGCCGGAATTATGGCCCAACCCGAAACTCTCGCTGCCGACCGGCGCAAAATGCGGGATGGCCTTGAAGCGTTGGAAAAAGTGGACGGATTATTGGGAGAGATTGGACGAGTTCAGGACGAAGGTGAATCCGTCAAACCCTATGTTTTTGTTCAGGCACAAAGCGGTGCCTGGAATGTTGTCTATGATCCACGCTGACGGCGCTTTCGCTGTCGGCTCAGCATTGTGCAGTCAATCGCGCATATCTGCGGCAGTGTGGTGAAACAGCGGTCAAACATGCACCTGAATCTCAAACCTTCCGTTCTGATGTGACGGTGCAGACGATATCGCTGCCGCCAGCAAGGCAAAAGTTGAATGAAAAGGCGGCGGCCAGGCACATAGTCTGCAGCCGCCCCTTCCTAGGATAATTCGGTATCAGACGATGAGTGATTTTTGGTTTGAGTTCGTAGAGATTACTCAAACCTTTGGCGACGGTCTGCTGTTCGGCACGACATACGCGCTCATTGGAATCGGCTTTACGCTGATTTTCGGTGCGATGGAAAAGCTCAATATGACGTACGCCGCCGCATCCTTGGCCGGAGCATACGTGGGTTTGGCTGCGTTCACATTCATCAATGCTCCTGCCTTGGTGGTTTTTGTGATTTCAGCAGTTGCCTCCGGACTCATTGGCGGTATTGTGTACGTCACCTGTTTCAAATATATTCCGATCAACAGCCACTTGGCTGCGTTGATGGCCTCTATTGGAGGGCTGTTCTTCATTGACGAGATCATTGTGCATACGACTGACGGTTCGCCGCTCACGTTTCCGGCGTTGTTTGACGACGTCATATTGGAACTGGGGCCTTTCGCAGTGCGCGGCGACCTGCTGTTTGTTCTTCTGGTGAGCATCGTTAGTACGATCGGGTTGATTTATGTGCTCTATCGAACTCGGCTCGGTCTTGCGACGCGGGCGGTGTCGCAGCAGAGCATAGCGGCTCAGCTGTGCGGCATCAGCGTTCACCAGACCAATGCAATTACATTTGTGCTTGCGGGCCTTCTTGGAGGCATCGCCGGGGCGATGACTGCGGCAGCGGTCGGAGTTCTGTCACCACTGATTACCGTGCCGCTCACGGTTAAAGGCCTGATCGTTACGGTGATTGGAGGTCTGGGGTCCATTCCCGGAGCGATAGTAGCCGGACTGCTGGTCGGTGGATTTGAAAATCTGTTCCTGTATTTTCGAGGCGTGAATGAACGAGATATGTACGTACTGCTGCTGCTGTTCATTTTCCTGGTCTTCAGACCCCATGGAATCTTCGGATCGGAAGTAAATCGAGACTAGTCGCTGATGTCATATTACCTTGGTCTCGTCCAACTGATCGGGATTCACACTCTTCTTGGCCTGTCCGCCTATGTTTTGATGCTGACCGGCCAACTTTCGCTGGGGCAAGCCGGATTCTTTGCGATCGGAGCCTATTCCGCAGGCATTCTAACCGTAATTTTTGAACTGCCAATATTTCCCGCGTTGCTTGTGGCTGCGGTTATCGCAGCGTTCTTTGCTTTTGTCGTCGGTTTTCCAGCCCTGCGCGTGAAAGGACTGATGCTGGTGGTTGCAACCATCGCGTTTGGCGAATCCGTCCGCTTGTTTTTCTTCAATCTAAGCTGGCGCGTTCCCCGCGGCGGCATTGAAGTCGGACCCGACAGCACCAACGGTTTCCGCGAGATTCGATACTTTGTGGCAAACGGGTGGTCGGCTTGGGAGATTACAATTTTCGTCTGGGTTTTCGTGATTCTCATCATGGCAGTTTTATGGTGGATGGACCGCTCCCGCGCGGGTGCCGTACTGCGCGCTGTCGGAGAAGATGAACTCGCGGCGCAAAGCGTCGGCATCAACCTGACGGCAGTAAAGGTGGCAGCGATGACGGCCGGTGGATTCATTGCTGGAATCGGCGGCGGCCTTTACGCGCACACGGCAACGTATGTAGATCACCTCACTTTCACGGTGCTGCTTGCCACGTTTGCAATATCCTATCCGATACTGGGCGGTCTCACCAGCGTTTTCGGCACTTTGATTGCCGTCATCTTCATCCAGGGAATTCTTGTAGAAGGACTTCGATTTCTAGGCGATTGGCGCAACATCGTGTTCGGACTGCTGATCATCGTTGCGATGAACGTGAAGCCATTCGGCCTGTTTGACGCCCGCACTACCCGATTTCTGAAACGTGCTGTCGGCCTCGGCGGACGTGGAAAGTCCGATGCTTGAACTGCGCGGACTGTCCAAGCATTTCGGCGGGGTCAAAGCCGTGGACGAACTGGACATCACGGTTCGAGAAGGCGAGATATTCGGACTGATCGGTCCCAATGGGTCAGGCAAGAGCACTACCATCAACCTCATTTGCGGGGTATATAAGGAAACGGCCGGTACGGTTACTTTTCGCGGGACTCTGATGAGCGGCAAGCCTCCGCACCAGCGCCTGCGAGCTGGAATCGCACGGACATTCCAGAATATTCGCCTGTTTCCAGACCTCACTGTCTGGCAGAATCTTTGGGTCGCACAAAATTCACCGCAGGACATCTCCTCACAAAGTTTTCTGACGCGCTGGTTCGGGGCCAACCGTCGTACGAGAAAGGAGATTGCTGAATTGCTTGAGTTCGCCGATCTGGAGCATAAACGCAACGAACTCGCCTCCAACCTCGCGTTTGGGGAACAGCGGCGACTGGAGTTTGCCCGTGCGGCGGCAGCTCGTCCAAAGCTGCTGCTGCTGGATGAACCGGCAGCCGGCATGAATCGGCAGGAAGTCAGCGATCTGAGTGAGCGCATACGTCGCATGCGCGATTCTGGCATGACGATTCTGCTCGTCGAACATGTGATGGAACTCGTAATGGACGTGACGGAACAAATCGCCGTCCTCAATTTCGGCCAGAAAATCGCATCTGGCACACCGAGCGAGGTGCAGCGCAACACTGCGGTGCAGGAGGCTTATCTCGGAACCTCCGCTTCGGACACCTCCGGTGGCTGACAGAACGTAAGAGCATGCTGAGCGTTCGAGAAGTCGTAACTTCCTACGGAAACGTCAAGGCGCTCCGAGGCATCAGTCTGGATGCCGCCGAGAACGAAATTACATGCCTGCTCGGACCCAACGGCGCCGGCAAAACCACGACGATGTTTACCATCGCCGGAATTCTTACGCCACAATCCGGCACAGTCATGCTGGATGGAAAAGATGTGACCCGACTGCCCGCGAACAAGGTTGTTTCCAAAGGCATTGCTCTGGTACCGGAAAACCGTCTTGTCTTTCCGCGCTTGAATGTGGAGGAAAATCTCTACGCAGGCGCTTACAGCCGACGGGCTTCCGCTGCGGAAATCACGGCCGACATCAAAGACATTTACCGGCGCTTTCCTCCTTTGGAAGAACGTAGGGATCAGCTGGCTGGCACTCTTTCTGGAGGCGAGCAGCAGATGCTGGCCATTGGCAGAGGATTGATGACCCGTCCCAAAATTCTGCTGATGGACGAACCCTCGATCGGGCTTGCGCCTCTGGTGGTCGCGGAAATATTCAATACGATCCGCGAATTGAACGAAGATGGAGTTACAATTTTTCTGGTCGAGCAGAATGCTCGCATGGCATTGAGCGTGGCAGACAAGTTTTACCTTATCGAAAACGGAGAAATCACATTTTCAGGGTCACCGGGTGAGCTTGAAGAGGATGAAGTCATTCACCGAGCATACCTCGGAACGCAAAAAGAATAACGAGCAGTCAAGTTCTGGTAACACATCGTGGTCGATTTTGTCCAGAACACTATAGACGGAATGATGTTCGGGTCGTCATACGCGCTGCTGGCGATCGGCTTTACGATCATCTTTGGCGTCATGCGCCGCATCAACCTGTCTTACGGCGCTACGATAATGCTCGGAGCATACGTAGGGACGTGGCTGCATGTCAATTTTCAAGTCAGCGCGTTCATCGTCGCATTGACGACATTGGCAAGTACGGTCATCGTCGGCATCTACGTTGAACGCCTGTGTTTCCGCTCCATCCGCCGCAGCGCGGTACTAGCGTCGATGGTATCGAGCTTCGTGATCTGGATGCAGCTGGAAGAAGCCGCAGTTCATCTCCTGCCGGAGCGCACCTATGCTTTTCCCTCCCTTTTCATAGCTGGGTCATACGAAATTGGGCCGTTTCTGTTTCGGGCGGAGCAGACCTCCATGCTGGTTCTGGCAGCGCTTATGGGAATTGCACTGCATCTGTTGCTGTATCGCACGCGCTTCGGTCTTGCTTTGCGAGCGGTATCCGAAAGCCCGTCGGCTTCGGCCTATATGGGGATCAACGCCGCTTGGATCAGTCTGAGCGCGTTCGTTCTGGTCTCCGTGATCGGCGGTGTTGCAGGCTACGCGATTCTAGCCACGGATGAGCAGATTACACCTTATTTCGGGCTGTGGGCGACTTTCAAAGGCCTGATCGCGATGATGCTGGGTGGCATGGGGTCTTTGCCGGGAGCGATTTTAGGCGGATTGCTGCTGGGCATCGTTGAAGCTCACTCTTTGTGGTATCTCGGCAACGAGTACAAGGACCTGAGCGCATATCTGCTGCTGTTCGTGATATTGATTCTTCGGCCCGGCGGACTCATGGGTAAAAACATTCTAAGCCGCGAAGGGCTCGCTTTTCGGCGAGTGTAGATTTGGACAGTTACCTGGTCACAATTCTGTCGAACATAGGCATGATCTCTTTCATCGCGCTGTCAGCCTATCTGCTTTTGGTCATCGGTGAAATCTCGTTCGGTCAGCAGGCCTACTTCGGCTTGAGCGCCTACGCGGCAGGAGTTGCAACTGCGATGCTGAAGCTGCCAATCTGGGCCGGAATCCTGTTTGGTTCGTGTACGGCTGGACTTGCTGCGATGCTCGTCGGAGCATTGACACTGCGGCTAAGCGGTCTGTACTTCTCGATTTCAACTCTGGCATTTGCGGAAATGGTGCGCCTGATTCTATTGAATGTTGAAGTTCAAATGGAAGTTGATGGGGAAATGATTGGACCGGACGGCGCCAATGGATTCCACAACATCCGCTGGATGTTCGAGCGCGATGTCAGTCTGACTGAATTCATGGTTCTCATTTATGGGCTGCTCATACTTGTATTGATCTTTTTTGTGCTGGTGGAACGCTCCCGCCTGGGTTCCATCTTCAGAATGCTTGGTTCGGACGACCTGCTTGCAGAAATGCAAGGCATCAACACCGTACGCTACCGTATTGTCGCAGTTGGCGCCGCCGGTTTCATCGCAGGCATCGGTGGAGCCCTTTATGCCCACTTCACCACGTACGTCGAACCGCAGTTCTTCAATGTCATGCTGGGAGTGCATGCTCTCGCATATGGTTTGATAGGCGGCCTGGGCACTGCTTTGGGTCCGCTCATCGGTGTTGCCATTGATGTCGGCTTCCTGGAAGCAATAAGGTTCATTCAGGGCTATCGAATGATCGCGTTCGGCGGTTTAGTGGCAGTAATGCTGATTTTCATGCCCCGCGGCATTCTTGACGAGGAACGAGTTTATCGATTGAAGGCTCTGCTCAAGAGACGAAAACATGCTCGTAATTGAGAATGTGGAAAAACAGTTTGGCGCATTGACCGCACTCAGCAGGTTCAGCCTGAAGATTTCCCGTGGGGAAGTGCTTGGCATCATCGGCCCCAACGGTTCGGGCAAGACCACGCTGGTGAACATCGTGACCGGTGTCAGCACACCCAGCGCCGGCCGAATCACGTACCAAGATGCCGACATTACTGGGTGGAGGGGATCCCAGATCGCCCGGCTTGGAATCGTTCGCACTTTTCAGAACATCCGACTGTTCCCGACCATGTCCGTATTCCAGAATGTCTGGGCGGCACAGCACAGCCGAATTTCTGGAGGTCTGCTCGGGTTGATCCGAAGCCGCCCGACATCCAGATGCAGCGAAACCAGAAAAGTAGAGGAAGTGCTGGATCTTGTCGGTCTCCTCAAAGATCGAGACGTGCTGGCAAAGCATCTTCCTCTACCCGCATGCCGATACCTGGAGATCGCCCGCGCATTGGCAGTCGACCCCCAGCTCGTGTTTCTTGACGAACCGGCGGGTGGCATGACACCGGCGGAGACTGCAGATATGGTACATTTGATACAGGATGTCGTCGCACCGGGCCGCACCTGTGTAGTGATCGAGCACAAGATGGCCCTGATCATGGGTGTGTGCACCCGTCTCTGCGTGCTTGATTTCGGCTGCAAGATTGCAGAAGGGCATCCAAGTGACGTGCTCGCGAGCAAGGATGTCCGAGAGGTGTATCTCGGTAAAGATGATGGGTCCGATGCTTGAAGTCGATCGGCTTTCGGTTGTTTACGGAGGCATTCTCGCAGTTGACGAAGTGTCTCTGCAAGTGCGTCCCGGGGAGATCGTTTCCATCATCGGCGCAAATGGCGCCGGCAAAACCTCCATTCTGAATGCGATAAGCGGAATCCGTCCACCTGACAGCGGCGAAATTCTGTTCGAAGGAGAGTCGATTGGTGGCCGACCAGCTCACGACATCGTTGCCAGGGGCATCGTTCAAGTCCCGGAAGGTCGGAAAATTTTCGGTACACTGAGCGTGAAAGAAAATCTCCGAGTCGCTGCTCATCAAAATGATCGGTTTGTTCTGCGGCATCGCGAACATTCGAACATTCGAAACATGTTTCCTTCACTGATGAATAAACTGGAACAGTTGGGCGCCAGCCTGAGCGGTGGTGAAGCACAAATGCTGGCGCTCGCTCGAGGACTTGAGTCAAAACCCAGAATGCTGCTGCTTGACGAACCCTCGCTCGGACTGTCACCGAAGTTGACAGAAGAAGTATTCGAGCTGATTCGTCGTCTGCATGCACAGGGACTGACCATGCTCCTGGTGGAGCAGAACGTCAGGCAGACCTTGGCGCTCGCCGACCGGGCGTATGTTCTGGAAAGTGGGCGAATCACTCAGCACGGACCTGCACGGGAATTATTATCGGACAAGCAGCTGGTTTACAATTACTTAGGGATATCTGCGCCCGTATAGTTGCATCAGGAGGATGGAAGTCGATTGAACCTAACTCTCTGGCAGTTTATTGTTCTTATTAGCGGAATCTGGCTGCTCTCTCCACCAACGGCGGCAGGCGAGCGAAAAGCAGCTGATGTGGAGTGTGTTCCAGTGGAGCAGAAGCTGGTCTATGACTGCAGGATTACGCTAAAGGGAAAGAGAAGCGGAGAGCCAATCACCGATGCTGAATTTACGGTCGGTGCAGATATGCCGACCATGCCCGGCGCTCACAACGTTAAGCCGGTACCTGCTGAACCTCACGAAACTCCCGGAACGTACCGCGCCCTGATTCACTTGGAAATGACGGGAGATTGGGCGCTCAAGCTGGATTTCACCAAGCCCAGTCGAGACCGCGTCGTCAAGAAAATTTATTTCGGCAGAGCGAAAGAAATCAGCGAAGACGAGAACGACGGTTCGAAACGCCACGAAATGAACCATTCAGGCGATCAAAGCACAGATGCTGAATGATCAAGTACGACTCGCAGTCCTGCTCCATCCTTTAGTTGCTTTTCCGCTGAATCGATGATGTCGTTGCGCTATTGGAATCGGAACGAAGTTCCCCAGAATTCCGATTCTCAGTGCATTCTTTCGACGACCCTTATGGAGACTTCAAACAGACCTTTGAATCGTGGAGCCGCGCATTTGTCGAAATCACCTCTATTGAAGGACTTACAGATTGCTAATGGGATGAAAATGACAATCGCTGAGGCAAAAAAATCCACCCTCGAAAAGGCGAAAGCAATTCAACGGGCTGCGTAACGCAAAAAAGGCTCAAAATCTGCTGCGTTTGATGTTTTCTGTGATGTCGGCCTGCTTCTCGTCAATCGTCAAATTGCACTGGCGTGTGATTGAAGCTATTCATGGCTAGAATCGCTTCTCTCCCACCCAAACTCCTGACCTTCGCTGCCTGATCAAGCCTGCATAAACCTGAAACTTCTTCTGGGTCAAGCATGTGGTGCAGACTGGCGCAAGCACGCTTCAATGCATCTGAAGCGAACAAAGACTCAGACAGATCATTCGTTTCCATAGGGTCCCGGCTGATATGAAACAGCTGCGGTCGATAACCGCCGGCATAATACACATATTTCCAGTTTCCCAGTCTTATCATGTAAAAGCTTACGGGAGTTCCTCCGTCATGATACTGAGATAGAATTGCGCGTTCCTGGTGGAATCGATCATTTACCTTCTGCAATGCCATGGGTCGCCAGGATTCCGAGTGACTGGTTTCGTACCCCATCGCATGCTCGACCGTTGTCCCTATGTCAGTCAAAGAAACCGGAACGTAAGATCTACGCGATTCAAACCCAGGTCCGACAGCCAGCAAGGGTATGCCCGCTGAATTTTCGTACATCACTGATTTTGTCCAGAATCCCAAGTGTCCGAGCATCTCACCGTGATCGGACGTATAAATTATGACCGTATCATTCTTGCATCCGGACGCCTCAAGCGCTTCGAGAACCTTGCGAATATTGTCATCAAGAAAACTGACCAGGGCGAAATAACATCGTCGAGCTTCTAAACGCAATCCGTCATCAAAGTAGTCATCGTAGTTCCAGAAACGACGAATTTCACTCAAAACAGGATGATCAGTTTCAAATTTTGAATAATCGTTGAATGAAATCTCAAATTTACAGTCCTCGTAAAGGTCATAGAACTTGTCTGGGGCAGTCAGTGGATAGTGTGGACTTGCGAACGAAACGAATAGAATCCACGGATATTTCTGTTTTCTTGACGGGTATCGGCGGAGCCATTTGCAGGCTTCTGACACAATGCGCCTGTCGTAATCCGTATATTCACTTTCACCTTTTCCTGTTTGATCGGCAAGTTCGTGAGTTTCGCTGAACGCGGGCAGAGGGTCGCGCAACAAGCTCTGAGGCCATCCCGCACCATTGTTCGCAACATGCATGGGCAGGATTTCTTCAGTGAATCCATTGTCATCGTGACTGGACCGAAAGTGCAGTTTTCCAATTGCAATCACAGGATATCCACAATCTCTCATTCGGTGCATCCAACTTTCGTGTTGTCCGCAGTAAGGTTCCGCAGATGACCAGCAGCGGTTCTCGTGGACCTGCAGTCCAGTTGCCAGGCAGGCGCGGGCTGGCACGCAGATGGGTGAGGGCGTATAGGCATGTTCGAAGGTCGTGCCGAGTTTGGACAGCTGATCTATCGCAGGCGTTCGAACATCAGAATGGCCATAACAGCCCGAAAAAGCACGCGCGTGTTCATCGGAACAAATCACCAGTACATTATTGGCACTCATGGTAATTTCAGATTCTCTCAATTTGACTTGAATGAGTAGTAATTGATATGTAATCATAAGACATGGCAGAATGAAATCAAATACGTTTTCGCAAATGGCATCTGCGGACTCCTCCGAGGTTTCAAATTCTAGGCATCATTCATCTGAATTTTTCCTGCCGCGACCTGTCTGCCGGAAAAGTGACTGGTGCCCGTTGCCGACGGCTCGTCGGTTTCAATTGCAGGCCAATGCCGCGTGAGTACATATTTTCGACTCAGTCTGCACCATGGATGAGGATTGCACAGCCTATGTCATTCACTTGAGAGTGTGCAATTTTCCCCGTAGAATGCGCCACCGTTTTTCGAATTCATCCACTGCATTCAACCGATTCAACCGAATTTATCGATCAACTGGAATTCCGTTTGCGAACCGGCTGTTTCGTGCAAAGCAGAATCCTACGTTTCGCCCCTGTTGTCTGACAAGCTCAGCAATATACTCAAGTCCCTGTAAATAATACCCGTCAAATGGCAGTTGACGAAGAAATGTTATTGCATGGATTGATTTCTACTGAAATCGCAGAATACTGCCAGTTACCAGCACGTTGAGCGTCAGTTCGAAGATTTTAGGAACCGTACTTTCCAACCATTCTCCGTTTTTGTTTCTTGTGACGCAGTGGATCGATCGAGAGCGGGAAAGGTGTATGACAGGCAAGCCTTCGTTCCCCAATTTGAGAACCTCCTCGGCCGTGGACTGTCGCGACATTAGCGGACTTGGGTTTTCTCAGGCTGATACTGGAAGAATCAATCGTGCGTGAACCATATTTGGAACGAATCAAGGATCAAATCCTAGGTTTACATGCGACTGAGCGCAATGTAATGCCGGTCTTTTCGCAAACATGTACGGGTGCCATAGTCAATCAGTCAATCAATCGAACCGATTCCTTGAAATCAATCTCATTTCGATGCCCCAGATACATTGTTTGGACCATGTGATTTTAGAGTTTCGATGGAGCGCCTGACGCTTTCTTTGGGATTCGCGGAGTCGAATGGCAGGCATATAAGAGGCAAATCATCGAAGAATCGGTAGCATAGTTCTTTTGTGAATGTCTCAGTTCTCGGATAGACCAGTGCTGCAGCACTGGACTGGTAACGCTTGCCGTAAGCGTAGATTTGATACATGTCAGCCTGATCAATGCCTCTTTTTGGACCGTTGGCAATGCCTCTGATGCGTTTCCATTTTGCATCCAGAATGAATTTGGTTTGCTCTCCGTCCTTGAGAGAGATGTCTGGCTTCATCATGAATGCGTCGCTGTTTTCGATTTTGGCGAACGGCTTCATCGGACCTTGAGCGACAATTTCGTATTCACCTTGGTAACGACGGAAACTGTTTGTGACGAAAGCCTCAAATACCTGTTCCATGGGAAACAGCATCGAAATGTTTATGTGAGGTCCGGCAAACGTAGTCAGTCCATGGTTGAACAGAAACAGGCCGACCCATTGCATAACCGGCCTATAGCGCTGCATGGACCGGTCAACTTGATGCCTCTGCCAGTCTGAATGCAGGTTTCGTGATTGTGGAACATCAACAAAATACGAGGTCAACTGGCGAAGGAGCTGTCGGTTTTCGAAGTTTCGAATCTCACGAAAAAGTTTAGCCAGTGCGCTGTGAATCAGCCGATTTGCAGGGCGATTGACGCTCAACTTGTCATGAACGACAGCGAAACGCGCTTGGTTCGTCAGATTTTTGCGCAGCTGTTCCTGAAAGAGGAGCCGTCCTCTCAAGTAGGGCAGGTTTGCTTGAACTGTGATATACCGCCGAGCAAGACCTGTGTGCGTCAAAAGGCTCAGATTATCGAGAAACTGGCGGACGAAGACTTCATGCATGGGGTAATGCGCCAGATCGCGAATGCTGCTATTATCAAACGACTCTGAAAGCCCGCGCCAGCAGTGCAGCATACGCAGGAATATCTGCTTTGTTTTCTCATTCTTAGGATCAGCTTTGCCGCGAAGGTCAATCTTCGGAAGAATTTCAACAAACAGGCCGCGTCTTGTAGTAATGATTCCAACGTGATTGCTTGCGCTCAGTTTGCCATCTTCACTGCTACGCTTGATCACGTTGTTCGGGACCGACTCGAGATCGGATATGTCGACTTCATTCAGTTTGTCACCGTTGGTTAATGGAGTGCCAATCCCAAACTTTTCATGCTCCTTAACTGTGAGGATGCCGCGCATCTGCCTTAATCCGAGCTGTCTGCAGTCTTTCCGCCATAGATCTTGCGGTACTCTTTAGGATCATTCCATTCGGGTCGACTGTCGGGCAATCGTTCATATACGAATTTTGTCCCGTCCCAGTAGTCAGATTCTGCAAAAAGACCCTTGATCTGCGTTCGCGAGACAAATTTGTTGTGATTCAGAACCGTCTGAATCTTCGACCAGTCTTCGAAGAAATACTCCTGAAGCAGTGGAAAAATTTTGTTTCGGAATACCTTTGACAGGCTGGTTAAATCGTCCACGTCAAACAGATATGTGTGTCCGATCTGGTGCTCTCGGTCAAGCAGCGCCGCTATGCGTTCGTTCATCGTCTTGAGCATCTTTTGGCAGTCGATTCCTTCCACATCGCTGCGAATGAGTTCATGTTCCGGAACCGGCATCATTTCAATAAAGGTGAAGCGACGTCGAAGCGCGGTGTCGAGTAGTTGAATGGATCGGTCCGCAGTGTTCATCGTGCCGATGATGTGTAAGTTGTCCGGGACACCGAACTGCCTGCCTGAATAAGGCAGCGTGACAAAGGTCCCATCCGTCTGCCCAATACGTCGGGAATCTTCGATCAACGTAATCAGCTCTCCGAAGATTTTTGCGATGTTGCCGCGATTGATCTCGTCGATGATAAGGACGAACCTATCCGACGGTCTATTCAATGCCGCGTCCACCAATCTTTTGAAAATTCCCGGTCGAAGTTCATAGGATAGACTTGTCCTGCCATCATTCAATGTCGGCCTGATGCCTTCGACGAAATCTTCGTACGCAAAATTTTGGTGAAAAGTCACCATGGCCACTTGGCCAGAGCCGTCTTCGGGATTAAAACGAAGCTGGCGAAATTTTTCGTGGTCCGGTTTTTCAAGCGCAGTTTCACCATCAATAATCGCCAGGGCGCGGGCGGTAGTGCTCCATGTTTTGCCGGTTCCAGGCGGGCCATAAATGATCTGATTTCGCGGCCCCTTGAATTTCTCAGTAAGGTCATCCTTTGGTCCATCTGGAGGAAGATCAACTTTCGTTTTATTCTGCCCGCCTAATCGATCAATCAATTCAAATGTCTTGGCATACTTTTCGGATTGGCGAAATGCATCAACAGTTTTCTTATCTGCACTCGAAAACCCAACAAGAGGTCTGTTTACTGACAGTGCGGAATGCGTCTTGTTAATCCACTTGACATGAAGTTTTCCGTTCTCACTCCACCCATCTACATAGCCATTCCGAATTACAATTCCGATGCCTCGACCTTCCTTTAAACCGTACCTTACTAGAACTATTTCCCCACGTTTCGGCAGATGAAGAGGATATTTCTTCCTGATCCCTGGGTTTCCAGTGAAAATCCTATAGTTCGAATTGAATTCCTCCCAATAATCCTTATCTGTGTTGTCAACGTTCGTACTCACTTGGAAGAATCTATGCGTTTGAACACTTAACCATTTTCTGGAAATCCGATAAGTAATATCCTGAATTTCAAAGAGTTGGCATCCGGGAAATGCAGCTCTGAGTAGATTGGTTCTATTTGCGTACTCCTTCCAGCTTATCTGGTTGGGAATTCGGCCAAGCGACACAAACTTTTTCGTGAATTCGTCAATTTGTATGAATTCTTTTGGGTTGATGACGAACAGTACCTGCGTCAGTTTTTTCGTCGCGACATTGCGAATTTTGAGAGCGTTTTCGAAGTCATCGGGGTCTACGGCATCAAATCCATGGACGACCTGCCGGAACAATCTCCAAAGCAGCTTTGAATTGCCGTCACCGTTTCCGTGAAAAAGAAGATTCAAACTCATTGGAGTAGGAATCAAAATACTTTTGCGGGCGTCAAGTTTCGAATTGAGACCGAAAATCATTTCGATGCTGGGATAAACCCGACTCCTGCTGTTGTCGCTGCCGTTATTGCTGGCAACGGTGTAAAAGAACGACAAGGGATCGATATTTTTGTCACCGTATCTAAGCAATGCTGATTTATTGCTATCGCCTTTCCAAGCTACCTGCTTCGCTTTTTCCGCCAAATACTGTTCGCCGCCGTCGGCAATTTTGTTTGCAAGTTCCTCGAACCATGGCACCCATTCGTAGATTTCTTTCATGTTGATCCTGATCCTTTTGTTTAATTCGTTGAACTACAGTCCATCATGCTGCGCTCGTTTCCCTACAGCGATTGAGCCGCAAACCTGCACTTTGGTTCCGAAAGGGCGCTCGACTGGAAGCATCCAGCTTTTTCAAGCGAATTTTTTTGTGAATTTTTGAATAAATGGCAATTGGACTGGAGATATCCAGATATATGATTTTTGTTTTGGCGAATGCGGGATAGACTCAGATTCAGCACCTATAAATTCGACCGAACTGATGACGCCAAGTTTTCTTTGTCAGGTGAAAATCAATCGTTCAACTTCTTCAGGTTCATCGGCGGTCAACCAGCAATCACTTGATTCACGACCGATTAACGGCGAATGAGAGGTGTATGTCGCGCACAAATACTGATTTCCATGGTAAAGTCTGCACTAAATTCAAGCGTCGCTGCCGGCTGACATGCAGGAGTGAAAAGGGTTGATCTTGCACTTCGCAATAATGCGAGCGAGATTTCGAACTGGGATGAAGATCGAATTTATCGCGAATCAGCCGTGCATGGAGATCTGGAAGGAATGTGTCCTTAACTGGTATATAAGTGAATGGTATTACGTATATAAACATTGGATTGGGGCACTACGTACAGGGATTCATGTCATACACTGGCAAACTGGGAAATACGCGAAACATTCGAAGCTATTCGGACTGTCTCCAGTTGCGGCAGCGGTCAACCGCTTCTGCAAATTTTGCCTTTTCCGCATCAAGTCTCTTCTTTGGAAAGTATCGTGCAGAATATCCCCCTTCAGTGCTCTTTACCTCGCAGGCAGCGGAACCTGCACCCATCATCGCCAACTTAGCGGTGCCAAATGCTGTAATTTCCGCCGTACTTGGGACGACAACCTCGCGCTGAATCAGATTTGCGAAGAATTGACAGAAAAAGGGATTGTTCGACAATCCGCCATCAGCAGGAATTGCGGACGGCAACGGAAACTCTTTCGCCAAGCTGTCAATCAATTGACTGGAACGAAAGGCAACCCCTTCTATGACGGCTTGACATAGATCTGACCTGCTGGTGTGCTGGTCCATGCCAATCCAGAGCGCGGATGCAGAACGTTCCCAGTAAGGACATCCGAGCCCGGAAAGAGCTGGAACAAAAAACAAACCGTCTGCTGCGACCGAATCTTTCCCAAACCGATTCAGGTTCTCAACGGAATCCGCAAGGGAGAGTTCCAGCAGCCATTCCACCGCGGATCCTGCATTGTACAGACCCGCATCGACGGCATAGCTGAGCTGACCCGATTCCAAATCCCATGCGACTGTCGGCAGAAATCCCTGTTCCGGCCGGCGAAAGATCTGCGGGCCGGTGTTGGTCAGAGCAAACGCTCCGGTGCCAAATGTGATTTTCGTATCTCCGACTTCGATGCAGCCATGGCCGTACAGTGCGGCCTGCTGGTCGACGATATTCGCTGTAACCGAACAATTGAGTGGCGGGTAGACCCCGAAATCTCCCACAGTTCGCTTTACTTCAGGCAGAATTTCCCTGGGCACTCCGAATATTCTGCACAGCTCATCGTCCCATTTACATTGTTCCAAGTTGAACAGGCTGGTTCTGGAAGCAGTTCCGGGGTCTGTCGCATAAACGCCTGTCATGCGATCCAGAAAAAATGCATCACTGGTCGCAATCCGCAATCGATTCTGCTTCAGAAGTTCCGACGCAGCAGGGACATGGTCCAGAATCCAGCTCATTTTTGAGGCAGAAAAGTACGGATCCAAAGGCAGACCCGCTCTGTTCAGCACTTCGCGTTCCACACCGTCGGACTTCAGTTCAGCGATTCGCTGCTGAGTTCGATTGTCCTGCCAGACAATTGCGTTACAGATTGGTTCACCGGTCTTGGAATCCCACGCGACGATGGTTTCACCTTGATTGTCAATGCCAATTCCGGCCAAGGAACTTTCGCATTGATCTGCCGCTTCCTTCAGTCCAAGCTCAACGTTGGCCAAAAGTTCTTCAGGATCATGTTCAACCCATCCCGAGCGCGGATAGATTTGCCTGTGTTTCCGACTGCCAGCCAAAGTGAGCTCTCCTCCTTCGTCCAAGAGCACGACTTTCGTACCCGTGGTTCCTTGATCAATGCCGACGACAGATGCCATGGAGTCTTCGAAAATCTGTATTTATCTGCCTGGAACGCCAGTTCGAACCAAGCCGGTACGAATCAATGCGTAAAGAGCGGTCAGAACAGCAAGAACCAATGCGTTGATCACAGAAGCAAGCGCGTACGGTTCCGGTTCAATACCGTTGCGCAGGGCGCCCCAAGCGATGGCAGGCAGTGTGGGAATTGTCCCCAGATTGTAAAATGAAAATTTGAAGTTGTTGAATGCCATCAGAAAACTGACCACAATTAAATGGTAATTTACAAAGTGTTGTCGCAGCTCAAAAATCGTCTGTGAATTCAGCGCTCCACGAATTTAATTTCGAGACGTCGCAGTTGATCAGGCTTGATCCGTCTGACTGGAAGTCGAATTCTTTGAAGCGGTTTTGCCTCAACTGATTTCTGCCAGATTACAGTTCCATTGCAGATCATTTTAATCACTCCATTTGCAGCGCGCTCCATTCTCGAACGCAGCTGCAGAGAATTCAACTGAATGCCCGGCGAACGGATCCATTGGGGACATACATACTCCAGAGGTGATTCGACTTGGACCGGAATGCACTCCCCACTTGGAGTTTCTCCGTTGAGAATGCCAGCGATCGCTCTGGCAGCGCTTTGACCTTCACGTCCTGCGATTCCAGATGTTTCTACGGGGCGCAGAACATTTCCAGCCGCAAAATACGAATGGTCTGAACATCGCCAGTATTGATCAATTTTGGGCCCTAGAGTCTTGGGGTCCCACTCAAGATGGCTGTCCATTGCAAGTGAAGATTCGGGTATGAATTTACCTGTAAAGATCACCGCATCACACTCCAGTTCAATTCGTCTGCCATGCCGTCTGATCTCAACTCCCGATACTGTATCCGTTCCAATGACTCTCGATAAGCTTGACTGTTTGAAGATTGGAATCCTCAGCCCATGCGAGGTGGCTTTTTCCACCCAGTAGGGTGCAATCGAATTCGAATGCTCTTCCACGATCGCGACGGGCGCTAGTCCAGCTTTCTTCAATGTTAGCACAACGGAATACGAAACCCATTCAGAACCGATGATGACCGGACGACGGAACGGCAGCTGCCGAGTGAAGTGCAGAAACTGCTGAACTGCGCCAGTTGAAAACATTCCCCAGGGTCTTTGACTGGAAATCAGCTGCGATACTCCCGAACTTTCCCGAATGCCGGTCGTAATTAAAACCGCTTTTGCTTTCGTCGTCATCATTCCATTTTGATCCGCAATGGTTAGTTCACCCCCCGGATTCAGCTGACAGACTGTAGTTTGCGTTTGAATTGAAATGTCTTTACACTCCTTGAGCAGCCGGCGAACATAGGACGGCCCGAAGTATGGAATTCCAAATTGACTGAATCCAAAACCTGGATGATGGGAATGACGCGGCAGACCACCGGCCTGTGTTTCGCGTTCCAGGACCAAGATGTCCTCGATTCCACACCGTTTCAGCACGCGGGCTGCGGATAATCCGGCAGCGCCTGCTCCTACGATAATCACATCATGCTGATTCATGCGATTCAATCTGATTTTTATAAATTGGCCAGTGGATTTTTTTACGTGTGAGTTCCCACAATCGAGAAGCGCAATAGAAACCTTGGCAGCGTCCCATCAAGCACCTCGTGCGTCGTTTCAGACCTTCGATGTCCGTCGCAGGCAAAGCGCTCGACATAGCATCTTCAATCTCCGCACGCGTAACGCGTTCACAGTGACAGACGATTTCTCCTTTGAAGCCTTGCTGATAAGCGCGCGGCAGATGTTCTGCCAGGTTCGGCAGTGCGATCGGTTTGACGCGGTTCAATTTTTTAAGAGATTCAAAATGCTTTTCGTACAGTCCAGCTACATATTTCGCGATTCCCAAAGCCGCTGTAAGTCCAGTAGAGCGAATTCCAGCAACCGAAATCCACTGTTGGTGCGGGTAGGGATGAATTTGGTAATCGTCGTATTCGGTCGCGGGTCGAATTCCAGCATAGGAAGCAGTTACGGCGCAGCTGGCAAGAGATGGAACGGTAAAATGTGCATGCTGAGTCAGCATTTTCAGCGAACTCTGATCGACTGACGTGTCGCTTCGACAATCCTGCTCTTCTGCTGTCGGGCCTACGATGACGTTGCCAAATATCGTGGGCGCCAGCAGGACGCCTTTCGAGGTTTTGGTTGGATGGGGCAGAACGATCGTTTTCACAATTGTCGACGCATACTTGTCAAATACTACGAACTGACCTTTGCGAGGCCTGATGCTGAATTTGGGCTCACCTCGAATCTTCTCGATGATATCCCCCGCAACACCGCCGGCGTTGATGACAGTTTCCGCTTGAATTCGCCCGATGGTTGTCTCCAAAATCCAGACACCGTTTTCCAGAGCACCGTTCAGCACTTTGCAGGACCGCAGTATTGACGCGCCATTTTCAATCGCATGATGGGCGTAAGCCAGCGGCGTCGACCAAGGATCAATAACGTCTTCTCCCTGGATGAACAAGCCGCCTAAAATGTTCTTGTTCAGCCACGGAAACTTATTCTGAACCTCAGACTGGTTCAAAATCGACACGGAATCAACCTGATTTCTCAGCGCTTGATCTCGAATTTGAGGAAGTTTGTCGAGTTCAGATTTTGTATTGGCAACCAGGACCGCGGAGGTCTCCAGCATCGGCAGCTTCATTTCATCTTTGAAACGCAAAAATTCCTGCCTTCCCAACCGAATGCACTGAAGTTCCAAGGTTTCCGGCTTGGCATCAAAACCGGTATGAAATATGGAACTGTTGGCTTTGCTGGCGCCGGAAAGAATGTCCCTGCCTTTCTCAAGCAGCAGTGCAGCGCGGTCTGCCAAGGTGAATTCGCGTGCAATTGCGCATCCAACCACACCTCCACCGATGACTGCAATCGGCCATCTTTTCGACAGGATTTTGCTCATAATCCTTTATTTATACAAAACAAATTTCAGATTGTACGTTAAAATCACCAAATCAAATGTTTGAACTATCAAGGGTTTCGCTTTCTAAAGCAACAGTCTTGACCTGTTGTGGGAAGTTCATGGTTTGTATGTGGCAGTCGTGGTATTGGTGCAGAAGGCTTGAAACTGGCCGTACGGTTTCAAGATGCTTTTGATGTTACAGCAAGGTACTGCGAAGCTGAAGCAGCAGCAATCTCTTTCGTCACTAAAACCCAGAAAGCTGACTGAAACGCACCTGTCGGACAGGCGGAAATTGCAAGAGTAGAAGCAGTAGAGCAAATATCTGCGCAAATTGACAAGCAATTCGGAAATCAGTCCGCGCGAATCAATAACGTCGAAATTCTTGCGCCTTTGTTATAAACAGCACATTACTAAGAGGCGCGCGTGAATTGGATTCTCAATATCAATGTAATTGGGTCTTATTAACGTGTTCGCAAGCAATGGCTGGAAGATTTGACCTATTCTTAAACCTGCTGTAGAAAAAGAAATCCACTTGCCTGGTGAGAACACTGCTTTCTTACGTTGACTCAAGCCGCCGATTCGCGGGGAATGAGCGTGAAATTGTTGATAACCCAATTTGCCACAAGATTCGTAGAAAAATTAACTTGTCATTTGAATTTTTCAATTAATTCTCGTATGAGGCCGAGTATGCCAGTGAGGCTGTGAAAGTATTCTCATTTTCGTAGATTTCTGAATCAGAACAAATATTAATATCAATTAAATCAATGAGATAAATATTCATAATCTACTAACTTAAACTAATTTGGCAATACTTTCACAGTCTCCAGTGGCCACCAATAGTGCTGCCACTACTGTGTATCCTTTGTAACCGAGATATGCACCAATTGAAAGGCCAAATATTGCAATAAAAAAACCAAAAATCTGGCCTCTCTTCAGTATTGAGATTTCTCCGCGCAGTTTTGTATCCGTTCACTGAAAACGATGATTCTGCTCTTTCTCAACTATTTTCAAAATACGATCAGCACTGCCAGGTAAAGTTTGCTCGTAGCTCTCAAACATGGATGGTGGTGGAAGCGGAGCTGAAAACGACGCTGTTTCTGCTATTGAAATACGTACCTCTTTCGGCATTGCTTCAAGCAATTTCGGATCATCTAATACTGCTTTCAATAGTTGTTGATTGCGAATTGTGGAAGAATCTATCTCGGCAGATTCGGATTTGTGAGATTCGTTTTCTGCAGTTTCTTCCTTAGATTCGTTTTTGCTTTTACGATTAGCTTTCTTCATGTATTTCTGATTCGTTGAATGCGCTCAAAGATACGTACATATCCTGACCAATTCGCACTAAATCCTGGTGTCGAGCATCCTTCGGATATTGGGTTATTTTGAACTTAGGGTTGACACTTCCACCGCTGCTGAGCGTAGCAAGTACAGTACGCCAGAATAATTTTTTCTCATTAACGGCATTATTATCTTTTGTAAGGGAAGTCAATAGTGCCATATGAATTTTCTCCTGCTCTTCTATTTCGTTGTAAATTAGTACTGGTATTGTAATTTGTCTTTCAAAATCTCAAGAAAATTGTTCATCAGATGCAGACAGGAACATGAAACGTTATTGCTCCATAGTGTTTCAAAATGTGCCGCTTTTTGCTCGTCGTTTCCTTTAAAATTCTCCAGCTTCTGTCAAATAAATGGCTTGTGTGTAAGACTGTTCCATTTTCAGAATTTAGCACATTATGGGAATCAGTCTTTGATCTGAATCAATCCCATGCTAAAAAAATACACGTTTTATACTGAACATTTTCTGTCCATCGTTCCTCGACACCAGGGACCGTAGCAAAACCATCAACGTCTGTTCAGAGAACCGAATGTTCGTGACCTCAGTGAAAATCGTAGCTTTGATGAGGCCGACGATCTGCTGCTGAATCTGATCCTTGATTCGGTGCCAGCGTAGCGGGTGATTAATCTGCAAAAGATGGGCAAAAAGGAACCCGACCGAATGGCAGGTAACATGCTGGAGCACCATGAAACCTTGATACAGCGGATGCTGTCATATAAAACCGTTGCGAACTGATGCATGCCGGAGAAAATGACGGGTTTTCAGCGATAAGCGTGGTGTGTTGATAACATTAAGCCTGCAAGTCTTCACGTCCTTGTGAAACCTCAATTCGCGTTTAATTTGAGGCGCCTAATTTTACGAAGATCAAACCAAAATCAAATTAAATCAAGCGGTTATTTATAAAGCAGAGTAAAAATAAACCATTCAAACACAAAAATTTTGAATCAATGAAATAAAAACGCGCAGGCGACTGCTATCTCAAACATGAATCTTTAAAAGATGTGCAGATATCCGAGGATTTGAAAGAAGCTCTTGACAACGAGGCATCACGGTTGGGTGATGTTTGGGGGTACGAATCTAAATATTGAAGAGGACCGCTCGCAGAGACGCGGGACGCTGCAAGGCCAGAAGCCACTGCTGGTTTTGTTAGCAACTATCGGTAGATCATAGACGCAATCGTCCACGAAAAATTAACTGAATTTCCTCGGAGAGGTCGTCATATTGGTAAAGCGATAGCACAATTTATAAATCGGAATGATGAAACTTTATCCCAGGAAAGCAAGTCAAAGTTGGAAGCGACAATAAAAAAATTGCACAGTATCGCAGATGACGACAGTTTGCGCGCAAAAGAGGACTCGACAGAAAGGGAGAAATCTGACAGGGTTGTTAAAAGTCCGAACAAGACTTCAGGGATCTATGTACATACCTATTTTCATTACCGGAGACACCAATACTTAAACGGGGACGAAAACACTGTAAATAGAACGCTTTTGAAAATTGGGCATACCATTCAAGAACTCGAAAAACGAATGAGTCAAGATAAGAAAACGAATGTACCGGAACCCCCGCTTATCTTACGAGTGTACAACATCAATGAATCTGCTCGCGGGAAATCAAAAAACCAAGAACTAAAGAAAAGATTAAGAAAAATCGAAGGGCAGGTTCATGAGCTTGTTTTAATGGCACACCCTTACGTTAGAAGTTCAAGCGTAGGAAAAGAAAGGTTCTTGACCAATGTTGAGTTTATAGATGCAATCGCTGCTCTTGCTCAATCTAAAAACAGTTTTCAGCATTGATGTCATTGATGACGAGTCGGACGATGATTGACAGATTTGATTTCTCCACGGTTCTTATGTTGAATCGAAATCAAGAAATTAGTTGATATATCTCATTTAATCGAACAGGATCAAATTCCCATTGTTCTCGCAGTCTCGGGCCTTGTTAACGAAAATCCAAGGTTGTTCTCATTCGGGTAGAGTCTCGATCTTTTCAGACCGCCAGAAGAAATTGCAGATGGTTCAAATAAGTTCACAAAACTGAATTTCCACGACTGCGACGCATTCGAAGGAATACAGCAGCTTCGCCGATTGATTTAACAGAAACTGCTAGCGTAAAACGGAATGTACACTGAACTTTATCGGCTTGTTGAACTGCTTTTGACCAATCAGGTCTCGCAGTTGCCGTTCGTTAAGGATTCCCCGAATTTGATTTCCGAGTGTGGACTGCAGGACAAATGCTGTCGAACTATCCATGCCATTTGCCACCAACATAACTCTCATTCCTTTAAAATTTTGATCGGCTGAAACACAGGCATTAAGAAATATTTTCGTCCAAGACGAGACAAGTCATCCACCAAAACCGCTTAAAACGGATGGTTTCAGTCTGTTTCAATCAGATAATTGGGATCAGCCGCTCTGAACTCTTAGCAGACTTTGCTTCGTCAGAATTAGTTTCATTTTCATCAATCGAAATTTCACTAATGCCATTTGCTGGCAGGTTGAAATTGGTTCCTTGATGCTTTGTAGTCTTTGGTCTTTCGAAATTTATCAGACATCAATGTCATATTGCATGCTTTCTTCTGCCATTGACAGTAAAACAGACTTGGTTGTCGAACAGATCGAACTGACATGAAAATCAATATGAGTGTCTACTTTGGGAGCTGTTCGTTTAATTTCAATTCTTCTTTTGACATGGCAGTGCAACTGAAAACCAGCCTCATCCAACAACTGGCAGCGTCAAGAATTGAAAAGGTGCGTACGAAAGGTGAAGGCGACCTAATTCAGAATCTGATACGACGGCTCGAAAAACGCCGAAAACGAAGCTTTCGGAAAAAAATCAGGCAGCGATTGAAAAATGCGAGTAGAAATAATTTTACAAAAGCTAAGATTTCATGCGACGAAGTGAATTGCACGAAAAAGGTGGCAATGTCAGTTGCATTGAAGTGAATGACCAGATCAACTCCTGTAAGTTTGTGTGCCAGCCGACGAACCTCTTCAATCGTCTAGACAGGATGACAGCCCTTTTTGTCATATTAATATTGTTTGAACGCTGGACCGCCGCATATCTTGCTCCAGCTGTCAATCAGGTCAAATTGGAATTGTAAATTCTCTGTAGTCCAAAAATTCATCCTGACGAGCTCGCTCTTGGAGTGAAATTGAGCCATTGTCCAAACAGTGCTGTTGGACGGCTGTGCGGGTATCGCAATTGAATTAAATGACAGTTTAATAACGCAGTACGGCTTGCCGACATTAGAATGTTGTGCTTCGGGATACATTGGACCCAATCGTTTACCTAGCGCAAGCGCGGACTCACAGGAGTTGAGTTCGAGCAGTTCGTCGAACCCGAATAGTCGATTTTCAATCCATTCAATCTGCAGCATCTGGAAGCGTTAGGTACCGAATTTGACGCGATTCATCCATCTAAGCCTGCAGCTCTTTTTCTTTTTTTCGCTTTCCAGCAGCGAATTTCCAAGTGTCCGGCTGACATTGTTTTTCCGATCAAGTTGGCGTGGTTTACGAGCTGCTTTTCTTCTGAATGCAAACGGACTAACTGCGACGGATGGAGTCCGGGGTATCGAAGTATGGAATGGAGACTTCCACATTTACATTCATGGACAGATAGCGAATTCTTTTCAGTCGAGGAGATTTGCTAGCGATTTTCATTGCGCGCTGATTTATCAATCAGGATTCAGCGACTGTTGAATTTGCTGTCTCCTTCACGTCGGCTGACGCACTCAAAACAGTCAATGCCTTCTGCAGCCGACGCGCAAAGTAAAAAAACTCGATAGAGCCAATCATACGCAATTTTGTAAACTAGTACTCAAAACTGTTTCTTGATTCATTCGAGACGTCACTTTCCAAGTTCCAGCGACAGCGATTCCAGTGTCGCAAGGTAGTGTTTCTGCAGTGCGCTACGCGTTGCCCGACGGAATTTGAATGCACCACGAGGGAAATAAAAGTTTTTAATCGAATTCAGTTCAATCCTTTCCCATAACTGAATATGTCAGAAACCGCAGATCTGGTTGTCGACGACGGGTTGCGCGAATGCTTCTCACAACCGGTGACAGCTCGCTCAGGCGAATGTCTTTCCGTCAGGGTCATTCTCAATATTTGTCCGCGTCCGTGCAGGGCATCCACTTGTCGTCATCCGTAGCTTCAACAGGATTTGCAGATGGACGAAAATAGCTCTTGATTTTTAGAAATGTTGAACCCATCTATCCTGAAAATTTAGAAGCAGGTGCGCGCTTAGTTGTGAAATTACCGCTTTTTCAATGTTTTCTTGACGTTGAATAATTGATGTTGAAAAACGCAAATATCGCACTCGAAAACCGGAATTTCGTAAAATATATATCTCATATATATGAATACGGATGTATAATAAATTGTTTGTACTAATTCCACCTTCAATCTGTTCGGCAGGTTTTGAATAGAATCGATTAAGTGAATTGCAAAGTGGTTGGAAAGGAAATAATATTTTCGTTCGCCAAGCTAAAGATCTCACATAACTTTTCAGTCGAACTGAAAATTTCGCTGAACCGCTTTCTGAATTGTCTTGAATTGATCTGGACTCTGGACAATTCACAATTATTGTCAGCTGTCGCATTCTATAGGAATTAAATTCAATTTCTTAGTTCGAGGACTATCGCACATGGAATACAAAACTAAGGATTCTGAACTGAAAAACCTCATCATGAAAGGGAGGCGTCAGGGCTTCCTGACCTATGAGGACATCAATGATCATCTCCCGGATTCGCTAAGCGATATTGAACATATCGAAAAAATAGTGGAACTCATCGGAGAGATGGAAATAGAAGTCTGTGATGAGGCGCCTGACCCTGACAGCTTAATCATGAAAGTCAACGAAAGTCCCGAGGACGAGGATGCTGCTGAAGAAGCCGAAGAAGTTCTCAAGAGTGAGTTTGGCAGCACTACTGATCCCGTTCGCATGTATATGCGGGAAATGGGTGCGATAAATCTGTTGACGCGAAGCAAAGAGATTGAACTGGCGAAACGAATTCAGGGGGGACTGACACAGGCGCTGCAGGCGGCCGCTCAATGTCCTCTAGTAGTTTCGAGTCTGGTCAGGCTGATGGAAAGAGTTTTAGCAGAGAATAAGCGTCCGAACGAAATTACGACCGGACTCGTCAAAAATGGCGTTGTTCATGCCATTCAGATCAAAAACAGTCTCGGCGAGAAAATTCCGTTTTGCGAAACAAAAATCGGAATGCACTTTGAAACCATGCGAAAACGCCACAAGTGGTTTGTGGATGCGATGGAAAATGAAGGGAAAGGTGTTCGCGGCGATAAAGTGATCTTTCACCGAGAAGTGCTCGCAAGACGATTCATGGAACTGAAATATGTTCGAAAGCAAATTGACGACATGTTCCGAATCGCGCATGACGCTGATCGTGAACTCAAGAAAATGACGAAAGTTGTTGAGGAAATCTGTATCGGAAAAGCGCAGATTCCTCGACAAAAATTAGCGGAAGTGCTGCAGAAGAAACTCACCCATCGCAACTTGATTTCAATTTTAAAGGGCTTAGGCAACGAAAAGCAGGCCGAGCAGATCGAATTGAACCGAGAAAATCTGAAAGCGGCTCGACAGCAGCTGAGTCTATTTGAGCATCGGATTGGTCTTCCGATTGATGAGTTTCGAGAGGTGTGTCGAATCATTCGAATTGGCGAAACTCGAGCGAACGTTGCCAAGAAAGAAATGATTGAAGCCAATCTTCGGCTGGTGGTTTCAATTGCCAAGAAATACAACAACCGAGGTTTGGGATTTCAGGATTTGATTCAGGAAGGCAATATTGGCTTGATGAAAGCCGTTGATAAGTTCGAACATGAGCGAGGTTTCAAGTTCTCCACCTACGCAACGTGGTGGATTCGACAGGCCATTACCAGAGCATGCGCTGATCAGTCCCGGACCATTCGAGTGCCGGTTCACATGACGCAGACTCTCAGCACTTTAACTCGCATTCAGCGTGAAATTCGTCAGGAAGAAGGGCGTGAGGCGACAGTGGAGGAACTGGCTGAGAGGATGGAAGTCACTGAGGATAAAGTGCGCAAGGTATTGAAAATTCCGAAAGAGCCATTGTCGATGGAAGCCCCGACGGGTGAAGACGAAGATTCTCAGGTTGGTGACTTTATCGAGGATAAGACGGTTCGCGCGCCGCTGGACGTTGCTACCGAAGCTGGATTGAAGAATGCGACTGAGCAGGCGCTCGGCTCTCTTTCTGACCGAGAGGCAAAAGTTTTACGCATGCGATTTGGGATTGCAATGCCGACGGACCATACTCTGGAAGAAGTGGGTCAGCAGTTTGACGTAACCCGCGAGCGCATTCGCCAGATTGAAGCCAAGGCGATACGGAAATTGCGCCATCCCTCGCGCTGTGACAATCTGAAACCATTTATTGATATGTAACCAACTTCTACATCAGCTTTGCAAAGAGTTCTGAGCCGCGGCTCAGAACTCTTTTTTTTGTTCGCGGCGCAGGTCTGCACTTCGAGTTCGAAATTGCTGAAAACATGATTTTCAGCTGCCGAATTCACAACAATCGGTTCGCAAAACATCGAGGCCGTTCGAAATTCGCACTTGAAACTCTAGAAATTCTCCTTATATAGATTGTCAATAATGACAATCTATAGTATATTTCATTCATCAGTCGAAAACATCAAGGAGCAAAATATGCCTCGTTCTAGTTTAAAGGAGATTCGTTCGAAAGAAATCCTTGCCGCTTACGCCGATTGTATCGTGCGTTTCGGGTTCAACGGTGCGACTCAGCAACGCATTGCCGAAGCTGCGGGCGTGAAACGAACGATTCTTCGTCACTATCTTGGCAATCGGGAACACATGATTCAGGCATTATTGGATCACGTCTGCCGTCAATTCCAGATGGAAACAAACGAACTGATTGCCGCACTGCCGGAGTCGAACCGCGTCAGTGAGCTGCTTAATCTGTTGTTTGACTCCCAATACGCCAAAGAAAATAACTCAGCTCTGGTCGTTCAGGCACTCATGAATGCCTCTGAGCAGCATCCTGAAATCAATGACAGGCTGATGGCAGTCATTACTCAGTTCATTGATGCTGTAGCACATGAAATCCAGCTGGCTCATCCGAAATCATCCGAAATCGATACTTTTGAGGTCGCGCTGGGAATTGTCGGAATTTACTTCACAATCGATTCACTGGAATCACTTGGCGTCAGCGATGACTGGTGGTTTGCAGCCGAACGGTCAGCGTACCGTCTCATAGACACACTGAAGGTGCAATGATGGAATTTTTAACTGCAGCGATCAGCGAATACGAAGTGTACGATTGGAACATGGTGCTGGATTACTGGATGTTCCTCGTTTCATTGGCTTTTCTTGGTTTGGAGGCAGTGCGCCTGCTGCTCAAGAAACTGATGACTCGGAAACTTCTAGGGGACGGGATCACGAATTTTGTCGTTTTCTATGCATTCATTTTCATTTACTACGTGGCATTGGGTTCTGCCTATGTCGCGGTTTACTATTTCTTTTTTGAAAATTTCCGCGTCATGACCATTCCGACGAATGCGTGGTCAGTCGCCCTGTGCGTGCTGTTGGCGGACTTTGCTTATTACTGGGAACATCGTTTTACGCATCGGACCGGAATCGGGTGGTCGACGCACACTGTGCACCACAGTTCTCCTTACCTGAATATTTCAGTTGCTTATCGATTTGGACCGCTGGACGGGATATTTCCTGTAATATTCTCGACTCCGCTGGCCATTACTGGATTCAATCCATTTGTCATTTTCTTTGCAGAAGCTCTTGTTCTGCAGTATCAGACTCCGCTGCATACAGAACTGATCGGGAAGCTGCCAAAACCGATTGAAGCGATATTCAACACTCCGTCGCATCACCGCGTTCACCATGGATCCAATCCGCAGTACCTCGATAAGAACTATGGCGGAATATTGATCGTCTGGGACAGGATTTTTGGAACCTTTGCAGAGGAAAAAGAAAAGGTGGTTTATGGGATTCGAAATCCGATCCATTCCGTCAATCCCTTCATTGTGTTTTTTCATGGGCTTTCGAGACTCGGCGATAAAATCAGGTCGTCCAACAGCTTTTCAGATCTGCTCGGCTGCCTGTTCAAACCGCCTGCCTGGCGTCCAGCGGAAACAAGAATCCATACATCGGGCGTTCTGCCAAATCGGGCCTCAACCGCTAAAACAAAATGAGCTGTTTTGCTGCGGCTGAAGCAATTGAGAGGAATTGAGGTGGCCAGGGGCGGAATCGAACCGCCGACACGTGGATTTTCAGTCCACTGCTCTGCCGACTGAGCTACCTGGCCTGGATTTTCTGAGTTCGATCGTCAATTGCTGTCTGGCACGTTCGATCTCACCGGCAAAAGTCGAACAACGGAATTATACAAGGATATTCCACTTCCTAAAATTTTCATTGCAATTTTCTGCTGCCCGAGCATGCATTGAATCTTCTTGGATTAATTTGGTTTAGGGAGTTATTGGTCGATACCCTTGCGGTTTGTCGTAATCTCCACCAAAGAAATATTTTTCCATCTGTTCAGTCAAGTACTTTCGATGTTCCGTATTGCCTAGACTAAGTCGTTTTTCATTGATCAGCATCGTTTGATGTCCAAGCCATTTCTGCCATGCCTGCTGCGACACGTTTTGACGAATTCTAGCCCCAAGTTCTCCCGGTACAGGTTGAAAGGGCAACGCTGGCAGCTCCTCTCCGAGCACAATGCATTTCACGGTTTTTGTCATAATTCTTCCAGTAATGTTGATGTGGACTACTCCGAATTTTACATTGTCCAAAGCCGCTGGCAGAGACGATCAGGAAAGAACGTCAGCATGTAAACTCTTTCTGCCTTAACTCTGAGATCCTGCCAAATATAGTTGATACTGGAACTGGAATTCCATGGTCCAATTCCTGATCGATGGAAACAAATCTAAAATGTGAGTGATTCTCAAATTCATCGTGCACTTGTCTGACTTCCAGCAGCATCGGCGTTATGACGAGCGAAAGGTGAGTCAGTTCGTGACGAATCGGACTCCAGCTGCCCTGACTTGAAGCTCTGACATGGAAATTCCCTTCCAGCCAGTTCTCGATGTCATCAAGCTCGCCTGAATACTCGGGCAAACTCCACAATCCTCCCCAGATTCCCTGGTCGCTGCGACGTTCCAATAACACCTGACCGTCTTCAGCCAATGCGATCAACATATTGATTGATTTGAATTTTCGAACGACTTTTCTTTTTTTGACGGGAAGTTCGTCCTGTCGGTCAGCAGCGCGGGCGCAGCATTTTGAAGCGACCGGGCACAGGTGGCAGAGAGGATTCCTGGGCAGACAGATGGTCGCTCCAAGGTCCATGATCCTCTGCGTGTATTTTCTGCAGTCTTGTTCTGGCGTATGCAGATCTGCAAGCTCCCATAGTTTTCGCTCTCTGGCGGATGCTGAAAACTCATCAACGCAGTGGAATCGAGAATATGCGCGCTTCGCATTTCCGTCTAGTATTGGTTTCCTCAGGCCGAAGGCGAGCGCGCATATGGCTCCGGCAGTTGATTTTCCGATGCCAGGCAATGCAAGAATGTTCCGGAAACTGGACGGCATGACTCCTCCGTGAATATCCAAAATCTGTTTTGCAGCTCGCTGCAGGTTTCTCGCACGAGTGTAGTATCCAAGACCAGACCATAGAGAAAGAACCTGGTCGGATGATGCATTGGCCAGGCTTTCGACATCGGGCAGAGTTTCAATAAAGCGTCGGTAATAGGGTATAACCGTTATTGCGCGCGTCTGCTGCAGCATGATCTCGGAAACCCAGATGCGGTAAGGATCAGTTTCAGAGACCCAAGGCAGCTCGCGTGCAGGATCGATTTCATTCCAGCTCAGAAGATTGCGGGTAAAATGATCGACTCTCTCAGCGGAGTCTTTTCGGTTGGTCATTGACGAAGTCGAACTGCCAGTATTGAAGGCGTCAGATAATTATTGAATTATGAAGGTTGTGACATTTAATGCAAACGGAATTAGAGCCGCCGCGCGAAAAGGATTTTATGAGTGGCTGTCTCAAATTCATGCTGATTTTGTCTGTATTCAAGAGTTGAAGGCGCAGTCGGAGCAGCTGACGCCGCAGCTGACTTCGCCAGACTTCTTCAATTCTTACTTTCATTTCGCAGAGAAAAAAGGATATAGCGGAACCGCGATTTATTCAAGATACAGAGCGCATCAGTTTAACTTAGGGTTGGGCTGGGAGGATTTTGATTCGGAAGGGCGCTGCGTACGGGTGGATTTTCGCCGGCTTTCAATCATTTCAATCTATCTGCCGTCCGGCAGCAGCTCCGATGTCCGACAGGAGTTCAAAGAAGATATCTTAAAACGTCTAAAACCGGTTATAGAGGGGTTTCTGAAAGAAAATCGGGATTTTATCATTTGCGGCGACATCAACATTGCTCATAAGCCGGTTGACATTCGAAACTGGAAGAGCAACCGAAAATCATCAGGATTTTTGCCGCAGGAACGATCTTGGATGGATTGGCTGATTGAGGATGCAGGGTTTGTTGATGCCTTTCGAGTGCTTGATACTCGCCCGAGCCAGTACACTTGGTGGTCATATCGCGGCGCTGCCTATGCGAAGAATGTTGGATGGCGGCTTGACTACCAGCTCGTTACGGAAAGTATGAGAAACGCGATCATTTCGGTCGATGTGTATAAAGAAGAAAAATTTTCGGACCACGCACCACTGATCATCGAATACGACTATTCTCTGGACGAATAATTTCGAAATTATTCTGGTACAGTGCGTGCCGAATATCATGAAAACCTAGTTTTCAGCCTGCTGAATTGTGAGTCCGAGCTTCTGTACCCACAGAACGACAGCAATTACCGGCATTCCAATGAGCGCGGTGATTACGAAGAAAATCTCGTATCCGACGCCGTCGACCATCGTTCCAGAGTAACCGGCGATCAATTTCGGAAACAGGAGCATGATCGATGTAAAGATCGCATATTGAACTGCGGTGAATCGAATGTTCGTCAGGCTGGATAGATACGAAACGAATGCTGCTGAAGCAATACCTGCACTCAGGCTGTCCAGGACCACGACATAAAGCAGGACCTGCGTAACCGGGTAATTCACAAGCAATAGGAAAAGAAGGTTCGTCAGGGGTGCGAGCACTGCTCCTAGCAGCAGTGCGCGAAGCACACCGAATCGAAGCGCGAGCACGCCTCCGAGAAGTCCGCCTGCGATTGAGGCCATCAGTCCCCAGAACTTGGAATAATGGGCGATCTGTGATTTTGTAAATCCCATGTCCAGATAAAAAACATTCGCTAAAATGCCGAGCACGATGTCTGAAATTCGGTAGATGCAGATCAGCAGCAGTATGACCAAGGCGACTCGCCCGTAGCGCACAAAAAAATCCGAGACAGGTTCAATATACGTTTCGCGTATGTAACTGGAGCGTATGAATTTCAGAGAAACAAGCGCCCACGCGGTCACCCCGGCAAGCCCTATCGAAAACATGGTGCGCAGTGATTCGGTAAATAGGCTCGCTGCCACTTTATTGAATCCGGCATTTTCCATCAGTGTTGCTTTTAGAGAACCTGCAAGCTCGGAGCTGAATAGAAATCCTGAAGCGAAAGCAGCGACGGCCAACGCGAAAACTGCGAAAAATCGCAAGTAGTCCGAAGTCTTGGAAAAAGAGGTTTTAAGTGGCTCTTTTCCTTTGGGTTCAGGATTCAGGAGTGTAGTGACAACGCCTACCAGCATGAAGCAGGCCATCAGCTGATAGACCGACGACCAGGCGCGAAAGCTGTAGTTATCACCTCCGATGAATTCCGCGAACCAGAGCGCTCCTGCACCCGCAATCACCATGCCGATTCGATAGCCGACGATGTATGTCGCTGACAGCATCGCCTGCAATTCGGGTGGCGCCGACTCAATCCGATATGCATCGATCACGATATCCTGAGTTGCTGAAGAAAATCCGATCATGATCGCACCAACTACGGTTAATGCAAGCAATTCGGTTTGAGGATCAAACAGAGAGGTCCAGAACAGTGCGAACATGACAGCAAATTGGGACACCAGCAGCCATGCGCGTCGACGCCCGAATATTCGAGTCAGGTACGGCAGTGGAATTCGGTCCACGATGGGCGCCCAAACAAACTTGAACGAATAGCCCAAGGCGGCCCAACTCACGAATGTCAGTGTGGCTCGTTCTATTCCAGCCTCGCGCAGCCAGACAGAGAGTGTGCCAAACACGAGCAGCAGCGGCAACCCAGCAGAAAAACCCAGGAACAGCATACAGACCACCCTGGGATTCGTGATGCTCTGAAGTGACTGATGCCAGCTGAGAGTCGTTAAAGGCTGCCGCGCGGACGATGCGCCACTTGTCATGGATGAATCCTCAGTTATTTGAAATGCAGCCGTGGCTACAGAAACATGCGAGACCCTGCTGCCTCCAGCGACCCGACGACAAGCCATTCCGTCAGTTCGAGCAGGAGCAAAACTACAATCGGTGAAAAGTCCAATGTACCAAAAGACGGCAATCTGCGACGAACCGGCAAAATGAGAGGTTCTGTAAGCGTCAGCACCAGTCGATAAACATCAGTAATGCGTTTTGAGACCCAGCTCAATACAACCAGAGCCAGGACCGCAACGACCATGAGTCCGATTCCGAATTCAATGGTTCGCGCAATGGTCAGTAAGACCAAGCCGGAAACGTTGATTTCGTTGCCGGTGCCAACAATAAACAAATATCGTTCACACCCGGCCGCGAGAACTGCCAGCACCAAAGGTGAAGCGAGATCTTGGCCACCAATTCTCGGCACGAAAATGCGCAATATTTTAATGGGTAAAATGGTGACGCGATATATGAACTGCGATATGAAATTGTGGAAATCTGCGTCCAGATATTGCAGCAGGGCACGTGCTACAGCCATGATTGCAAACAGCTTGACAGCAGTCTCAAGTAAGCTCAGGGAAATGGGTATAGTCACTGTAAAATCAGGTAGTTGGAATTCTAGGATTTAGACATATCAATGGACCGGCGCTGACCTGCGATGATGGCCTCAACCCAGCTCTCTTTCACACCCGCGTTTTCAAGCGCTTGAAATGCCGCCTCCGTTACTCCGCCTGGCGAAGTGACTCGTTTTCGAAGCACTGCGGCTGATTCGCTGCTGCCGGCAGCAAGCAAACCTGCTCCCACCGCAGTTTCAGTGGCTAGCATGTGTGCGGTGTCGCGGTCGATTCCCATGTCCTGTGCGGCTTGCTCCATCGCTTCGATCAGGAAAAAAAAGTATGCCGGACCGCTTCCAGACAAAGCAGTGACAGCATCTAAATCAGATTCGGCTGGAACTCGGACGGTTTTGCCAACTGCAGATAAAATTCGTTCGGCGTACTCCAGCTGCTCTTTGGAAACGCGGGAATTAGGATGCAGCGCAGTCATGCCTCTTTGTATCAGAGCTGGTGTGTTTGGCATGACTCGTACAATCGCCAAACCACCGCCTGACCAAAGGTCTAAGTCTTTAATTTGAACTCCCGCGGCAATCGAAATAAGCAGGGGTCGATGCTCTTGCAGAGCGCTGCCTGCTTCTTTGAGCACGCTGCGCGCCAGCTGGGGCTTGACTGCTAAAACGACAATGCTGGAATTGGAGATCGTTTTGTCATTTCCGTCGGTAACGCGCACTCCGAATTGGTCAGCCATGAAATGCATGGCTTCTGGCATCGGGTCGTAAACGAAAATTGAAGATGGATGGAACCCCTTGGATACGAGGCCTCCAACCAGACTCTTCGCCATGTTCCCACCCCCGATGAATCCAATCGTTCCTTCAAAGGTGGAAGTGCTGTTTTTTTGGACCATGAAATGAATAGAACGTCAGATGAGAATAACGAAGGTTATTGTACTTTGTGTAGAGAGCTGTTTTCTGTATTGGATTGAGAAATTATCACTGCAGCTCAGCTTTTTTGATTCTCGGACCAAATAGAGCGGTTCCGATTCGAACGTGCGTTGCGCCTTCCGCTATTGCCGCTTCCAGGTCATCCGTCATGCCCATTGAAAGGGAATCCAGCGAGTATCCTCGATCATTGGCATTTTCGAGCAGTTTACGCAGTTGCGCGAACACCGGTCTTTGGTCTTGAGGATTTGCTGCAGGTTTAGGCACGATCATCAATCCGCGAACCGTGATGTTCGGGAGTTCCGCAGTCTGTTCGAGCAGCGGCAGTATTTCGCTCGCTGTTATTCCAGATTTTGATCGTTCATGCTGTAAATTCACCTGAAGACAGACATTGAGAGGAGCAAGATGTTCGGGTCGCTGCAGGCTCAGGCGTCGAGCGATTTTGGAGCGTTCGACACTGTGAACCCAGGAAAAATGATTGGTGATCAAGCGCGTTTTGTTGCTTTGGATGCTTCCGATGAAATGCCATTCGACATCTAGGTCGCTGAGTGCTTCTTGCTTCTGGATCGCCTCCTGCACAAAATTTTCCGCAAAAGCAGTCTGGCCTAAACCGGCCAGCGCACGAATTGACTCGGAAGAATGCAGTTTGCCGACAGCGACGAGTTCCACCGAACCGGGCGCGCGTCCCGCGCCGATTTCAGCTTCTTGAACGCGACGCATCACAGTTCGGAAATTTTCGCTGAGATCAACAGAGTTCATGATTCAATATGCATGTAAGTTTAATTCAAATTTTTTAGTATTCTAACAGCAAATTTGATCAATTGGCACCCAGTAAAATTTGCAGGCACCAAGCTTTGAAAATGAAAACAGCGAATCTGCGCGTCCATGCGGCATTAGCCAAACTGAACATTCCATGTGCAATCCAAAATTTAGACCATGAAACCAGAACATCTGCTCAGGCCGCTGCTGCGCTCGGATGCTCGCAGTCTCAAATTGCAAAATCAATCGTTTTCAAAAGCAGGGCAGGCCGTCCGATATTAGCCGTCACCAGCGGTAGCAACCGCGTACGACTTGATCGGCTTTCAGAGATTATTGGCGAAAAAATCGGCAAAGCCGACGCGAAATTTGTGCGGGCATCCACTGGATTTTCTATTGGTGGAGTGGCGCCGACTGGGTTGCCCGATGACGTTGAAACGGTGTTTGACAGCGATCTTTTCAGGCACGGCAGTGTTTGGGCTGCCGCCGGAACGCCGAATTCCCTGTTTTCGATTCAGCGGGATGATCTGCGCAGGCTCGCGGGGAACCGCATTTACAGATTTGCCGAGCCATTGTTTTGAATCGATCTTATTTTTCCGTCTACCACGGTGTACATTACTTTCCCTCGAAGTTTCCACCCCCCAAAAGGACTGTTCTTGCCGCTGCTCAGCATTTCTTGAGGTTTGAATTCCCAAGTCTTGTCTGGGTCGAAAATGCAGATGTCCGCTGGTGAACCTTCCGTCAGTGATCCACCGCGTATCTGCAATATTCGAGCCGGATTACAGGTCAGACACGCGATCGCCTGCTTCAGTTCCAGTACGCCTTCATCGACCAGATGCAGCGTAAGCGGGAGGAGTGTCTCAAGACCCGAAATTCCAGCAACAGTCAGCGAAAACGGCGCGAGTTTATCGTCGATGCCACAGGGAGAATGATCCGAACAGATGACGGAAATGGTTTCATCCTTCAGACCTCGTCTCAGTCCTTCACGATCAGATTGACTGCGCAGTGGAGGCAGAACGTGGCACAGCGTGTTGAAGCCAGCAACATCAAACTCAGTCAGCAGCAGATTGTGGATGGCCACATCGGCTGTAACCTTGAGCCCCCGGGCTCTCATTTCTCTAACCATATCAACAGACCGCGCGCAGGACAACTGACTGAAATGAGCTCGTACACCGGTTGTCTCAACGAGGGCTAGATCGCGCGCTACTGCGACGGTTTCAGCCGCCTCAGGTATTGCAGGCAGTCCCAGCCGAGTGCTCAGTTCTCCTTCATGTACGCAGCCATTTCCAGTAAGCCAAGGATCATGCGACTGAATGAATACCGTAATTTCGAACGTCGCTGCGTACTGCATCGCGCGGCGCATCAAAAGCGTGTTGCTCACTGCGGTTCGAGCATTGCTGACACCTACACATCCTGCTTCTTTCAATGCAGCCATGTCCGTCAGCGATTCGCTGTTCAGCCCTCTTGTCAATGCACCCAATGGAACGACGCGGATGCCGCTGTGCTGCCTGGCGTTCCTGCGAATCATATGCGCCATCGCTGCAGTGTCGACGACAGGCTCAGTATTTGGCTGTATGCAGGCGGTTGTTACACCTCCTGCAATGGCGGCTCGTGATTCAGTTCTTATCGCGGACTGGTGTTCAGCGCCTGGCTCACCCATGTTCGTATTGATGTCGATCAGACCGGGACACACGATGAGGCCGGCCGCGTCAATTTCTCGAGTAATCTGGTGCCGCGGGATGTGCCGCGGTGACAAGATGTGCCTGTCGTCAAAGAGCAGGTCGCCGATTTCATCTTTATTTGAAGCAGGGTCAATCACCCGACCGCCGCGGATTGCCGTAATCATGAACCGACGGCTCGCCTTGGTTTTCGAGACCCTCGCATGATCTTCGCAATCACAGCCATTCGAACTGCAATTCCGTTTGACACTTGAGGCAGAATCACTGAATTTTGTCCGTCAGCGACCGAAGAAGCGATTTCGAGCCCTCGATTCATCGGGCCCGGATGCATCACCAACACATCCGGTTTCGCCAGCCGAACTCTGTTTTCTGTCAGTCCATAACACTGATAATATTCCCGCCCGCTAGGTATGAGCTGTCCATCCATTCTTTCCAGCTGCAGTCTCAACATGATGATGACGTCAGCATTCTTTACGCCTTGATCCATATTTGTGTAAGTTTTGACTCCCATGGTTTCGATGCCAGTCGGGATCAACGTTCGCGGAGAAATCACGCGTATCTCTTTTGCTTTGAGTTTTCGCAGTGCGCTGATGTCTGACCGCGCAACCCGGGAATGCAGTATGTCTCCGACAATCGCCACGGTCAGATCCTTAATTTCTTTTTTCTGCTGCCGGATGGTGAGCATGTCCAGGAGCGCCTGCGTGGGATGGGAGTGGCGTCCGTCGCCGGCGTTGATGATATGAACAGGCTGTGGAGCATGATGGGCGAGCAGAGTGGCTGCGCCGCTCAGCGCGTGACGAACGACGAAAGTGTCAACATGCATGGCCTGCAGTGTTTTGACCGTGTCCAAAATGGTTTCGCCCTTTGTTGTCGACATCGAACTGGACTGCAAGTTGATTACATCTGCGGACAGCCGTTTTGCTGCGATTTCAAAAGTCGTCCGCGTCCTGGTACTCGGTTCAAAAAACAGATTGACGATTGTTTTTCCGCGTAGCAGAGGAACTTTCTTGATGTCTCGGGTGGCAAAATCAATGTAAGATTCGGCCTCGTCCAAGAGTTCGAGGATTAAATCTGGAGAGAGCGGCTCCAGTGAAATAAAGTGCCTTAAATTTCCATTGTTGTCAAGCTGTATGTCCGAGCCCATTGATCAGCGAATCAACTGGATGAAAAGTTAGAGTAAAAGGCCCGACCGTCTGCGGAAATTTTCACGAAGTCGTCGTTTCCCAGGGACATATGGTGCCCGACAACTTCTGCATGCAGGGGAACTTCTCGATTCCCGCGATCCAGCAGGACTGCAAGCACTACCGAGGCCGGCCTGCCCCAGGCAAACAGTTCGTTGAGTGCAGCGCGGGCGGTACGTCCCGTGTGCAATACATCGTCGACAATGATGATGTGACGGTCATCAATCTCTATCGGCAAGTAAGATCCGTGAACCTGTGGATGCGTTCCGATTTTACTGAAATCATCACGATAGAAAGAAATGTCGACAGTGCCCCAGGGCTCTTCCATCTGAAGTGATCGGTGGAGTTGCTCGGCGATCCATACACCCCCGGTCTGAATTGCGACCAGCAACGGGTCATGTTTCAAAAACGGCTGCATCCGGCTCGACATGATCTGCAGAATGTTCTCTACCGGCAGAACTTCTGGAGCAGCATAATTATTTGGGGCTGCCGCGTCAGTCATTGCTCATGCTGTTCTCGAGGCTCCGAAAAATAGGTTTCCAAAATAATTTGAGCCGCCAGTTGATTTCGAATTTCCGTCTTCTTTTTTCGTTTGATTTTAATTTCACTCATGCGAAAATTCGACTCTTCCGTACTATAGCTCTCGTTTACAAAATCTACGGGCAGGCTGAACCTGCGGTCAAGCCATTTGCCGAAACGACGGATTTCGCGATGCAGCGGAGTCGTCTCCAGCGTCATGGGCATTCCGACGATGAGCCTGCTCGGCTGCCAGATGTCAACAAACTTTTCAACCTCACGCTCGTTCGGTCTGCCGTCGGATACATGAACAATTCCCAAACCTCGCGCGGCTTTTAAAAATGGATTTCCAACTGCGACTCCAATGCGGCGGGTCCCATAATCAAAACCAAGGACGCTTGATTTATTTGTAGGGGGTTCAGACCGTTTCATGCGTACTCTGTCCAAAAAGCACAAAGAGCAGGAGATTCATCGAATTCAATGGGAAAGATGATCGGAATGCTGAATCGTGAAGCGAGAGAATGCGACCGGAAAAATTACCTAAGCCGTCCCTGTTACTCCCGACATGGAGGCGATGTCGATTCCGACCAACGAGCCTGCCCGCTGCCATCTCTGTTCGATGGGAGTGTTGAAAATTATCGAATTATCAGCAGGAGTTGAAAGCCAGAAATTGTTTTGCAGTTCTTCTTCGAGCTGCTGGCTTTCCCAGCCTGAGAAACCCAGCAGCGGCAGGCACAGCTCTGGGCCTCGTCCTTCTGATATTGCCTCAAGAACGTCTTTTGACATAGTCAAATTCAGATTGTCTCCTACCGGAATGGTCGCCGCCCAAGACTTTTTCGAATCGTGAAGGACGAGTCCTCTCTGCATTTGAACCGGGCCGCCACACAGCACAGGAGTCTTCAAAAATGGTTTTGGTTCAAATTCCAAGTCCAGTTCCAGCAAGATGTCTTCAAGCAACAGGCTGGTCTCTTTATTGACAACGATTCCAAGCGCACCGTCTTGATCATGCTGACAGATCAAAACAACTGTCTTTTCAAACAGTGAATTTGTCAGAAACGGCATTGCCACCAGGAATTGATTTGTCAGCCAAGTCATTCTTTGAAGAAACTCATTTTTAATGCGATGTCTGTTTAGATTATATAGAAGGTGAGTTTTGCTGCATTGGCCTTATTTCGGTTGGACGCTCAATTTAGAATACTCGCGCAAGTTCCGCCGAGTGCAGTGAAACCTTCGGATCGATTGACACCGGCGGCGCTCACGTCGACCGAAATCAATTTGAGGATCCATCCTCTGTAATTTATTGGGAGTTAAAAAGCTGGCCTGACAGCTGCAAAAACGTCCTAAAACTACGTAAAGAATTAGAATAATCAGCATATGAAGGCCAGAATCGATTTTGCGATTTTCTCTGACGTAGCATCTTTGGCATCTGCCCCGTAAATCTTTCGATTCGGTCCGCCAATTTTGTTTCTGATTCAATTCACAAATTTCTATAGGTGATACAGAAAGGCTGCCAGCCGTGGACGGACGGGTTCGGTTTATTTCGAAAATTGAACTATTTCCAGTCGGAACATTCCGACTGGAAACGTACATGATTCTGTCGCATCACCCCGAATACATGAAATATATTTTCATCCATTCAAGAGTCTGTTTGACACACTTTCTCTATGATTCAGCTGATCCGAATACAGCAGTTATTGGGGCCTGCCTGTGTGGTCGGTGCGAATTCAAAGACGAAAGTAAGGTTGGCGGAAGTTAATCCCACGGTTCACATGGGGCAAGGGGTATTTTTGTCAATTTTTTCCACGACATCCAAAATATTTCACGGTAATAGTTCAATCGCTACGGACTAATTAGGAGTACAACAACCTGTAGCACATTCGCAAACTGATTGCCGCCGATCCTGACAGTTCCAGAACCCGGCTGTCGCAGCAGGTCTGTGAGCTGCTGGATTGGAAAAAGCCCGATGGAGGACTCAAACAGATGTCGTGCCGGGTGGCGATGCTGCGCATGCATCGAGATCAGCTGATTGTGTTGCCGCCGCCTCGTCGCCAGCCTCCCAGGGCGGTCATCCGCTTAACCGACAGCACTGCACCGCAGACACCGATCCGTGCGCCGCTGCATGAGTTGCCAACACCTCAACTTTGGCGGGTGTCAACCCCCGCTGATTCACGTCTTTGGAACGAATACATTGAACGCTATCATTATCTTGGATACAAACCCCTGCCCGGCGCTCAGCAGCGTTATTTCGCTGCCATAGACCGTCAGATTGTCGCCGCCTTCGGTTTCGGTGCCGCAGCATGGAAAACCGCACCCCGGGATGACTTCATCGGCTGGAATCGGGAGCGCAGAGAAGCCAATCTGGCACGGATCGTAAACCATGCAGGATTCCTCATTCTGCCCTGGATCAAGTGCCCCAATCTTGCCTCGCACCTGCTTGCAAGGCTCGCCCGGGAGCTGCCGCAGCAGTGGTACGATCGTTACAGGATTCGACCGGTGCTGCTTGAGACTTTCGTTGAACAGCGCTTTTTGGGTACATGCCACCAGGCTGCGAACTGGATCAATGTCGGTCAAACGAAAGGACTCGGCAAATGCGCTGCCTCCGCCAAGCCAATATTACCGATCAAGGACATCTGGCTGTACCCGCTGTGCCGGGACTTCAGGAAAATTCTCAACAGTTGATTCCTCTCGGCCTATGGGCTTGGCCGAATATGTACGATTAGTGCGGAACTAGAGTCAAGTAATCTTTTCCGACTTTGTAAGCGGCACAGCTCTCTGGGTTGAGTCAATGTCACTTCAGCTGTCGCGTTCATGTTTTTCCTTTCGTGTTGCATTCACCGGCTGGTTCGGTCCGTCATCGTCCATGAGTATGCGGTGCGCACTGCCGTCTAAGTCCTCATATTGTCCGCTCCTGACCGACCATATGAAGAAGATCGCAATCACTACGGCTACTAAAATTGCGATTGGAAGCAGTAAATAGAGAACTTCCATCCAGAATCCTCAAGAGTGTTCAGTCGAAATTGCCAACTCGTTCAATCAGAGTTTTACGATTGAACTGCCGTTGCTTTGGAAGCTGAAATTCTGCCTATTCTGAGTGAATTGCAGACTACAAGCAAAGAACTGAATGACATTCCAATCGCCGCGACCAAGGGCGGAACGTATCCAGCAGCTGCAAGGACAATTCCGACTACATTGTAAATCACGGCCCACATGGCGTTGTCTCGCATGATACGGACCGTAGCTCGTGCAGTTTCTCTCGCGACTGTCAGCATTCGCAATTGGCCTGTCAGCAGCAGGATGTCAGAGGTCGTTTTCACGACATCCAGCGCATTGGTAGGAGCAATGGATACGTCTGCCGCTGCAAGAGTCGGCGCGTCGTTGATTCCATCACCCAACATTGCGACGCATCGTCCCTGCTTCTGGTACTCGCGAATAATGTGAAGTTTGTTCTGTGGGGAACAGTCCCAATTGAGTTCCGTTATTCCAGTCACTGAAGCGATTCGCTTTACCTCCTCCTGTCGGTCTCCACTAACCAACTCTACGCTCACGCGTTTGTCCTTCAGATTCGAAATCAGCTGTTTTGCGCCGTCGCGCAGCGAATCATCAAACCGGAAAACCGCAACCAAAGAGTCGTCGTCCGCCAAATAGGTGAGAAGGCCGGGCGCTTCGCTAAAAGATTTAAATTTGCAGTCGGGGTTCTGGGATTTGAGATAGGCCTTGGAACCTAGCAGGTATGTTTTTCCGTCGATCTCACCTCGAATGCCGCAGCCGGGTTCAACTTGTACGGAAGTTGCCGAGCTTGGAACGTTCGCTTCGCAGGCGCGGACGAGACCCTGGGCGATTGGGTGCCTGGAGTGTCGTGCGAGTGCGCCCGCAATATTCAATATAACCTTCTTCGAACCGTCACCGGTCAGCTCCACGGTTCTCAGTGAGGCCTGTCCTTCGGTGAGTGTTCCAGTCTTGTCGAACAAAAACGTATCCGCATCTGAAAGCGCTTGTACGGCATCGGGACGAGTAAATATAATTCCCAGCCGCGCCATCCCGTTAACGGCCGCAGTCAGCGCTGTCGGAACGGCCAATGCCAGCGCGCATGGACAGGCAACTATCAGAACCGAAATGGTGTAGGTGACCCACGCCTCACTGCCAAGCAGCAGCCAGATGACCGCAACGACTGCTGCAAGCAGAACTACGCACGCTGAAAAAATTCCAGCGATCCGATCGGTGAGTCGCACCGGTGACGGCTTGGCTGCAACCCCTTCTTCAAGAGACTGCAGTATGGATTCCAAAACCGTTTCAGACCCCACTCGAACGACTTCTACGATCAGTTGACTGGATAGATTTTTCGCCCCGGCAATGACATGATCTTCGCAGCCGCGCTGCAGCGCGGCAGATTCACCCGTGAGGATGGACTCATCAACGTCGCTGCTGCCATGAACGATCCGTCCGTCTGCCGGAATGGTTTCTTCGGGCTGTATCAGCACATGGTCACCGACTTTCAGCCTGACGGCGGGTATGATCTCAGCGGAATCCGGATCGTTTATTGTTTGCAGACGGTTTGCATAAACAGGTGAAGCGGCCGAGAGTGCGGTTACTTTTTGTGTCATTCGTCGATACGCGCTGTGCTCAAAAACCCTTGCGGCCAACTGGAAAAAAACAAACATTGCGATGCTGTCATAATAAACCTCGCCATTTTCTGTGAATGTTGCGGCCGCGCTCGCAATGAACGCGATGGACAGCCCCAAAGCGATGGGCACATCCATTGTTGCAGTTCTCATTTTCAGGTTGCGCAGCGCACCAAGAAACATGGGCGCTGCGGAATAGAGCATGATCGGTAGTATGAGCAACAGGCTGGTTTTATGAAATAACGACTCGAATTCAAGTTGAGTTCCGTTCCATGCGCTCGCGTAAAGCGCCACTGCGATGACCATAATCTGCATGCCGAATGCGCCGGCGACTCCCATGCGCTTGAGCAGGTCGTGATATTGCCGATTTATGGCTCGGGAAACCGTTGATTGACTGTAGGGTGCGACTCTGTATCCCATAGACTGAACCGCAGCAACAATCTGACTGAGTCTTATGTCTGTCCTGTGCCATTGGACGGTCAGTTTCAGCAGGCTTAAATTGACGTCGGCAACTTTTACGCCCTGCAGTCCATTCAGCTGATTTTCAATCAGCCACACACATGCCGGGCAGTGCATGTCATTGACTGCGAACTGTGCTTTGAGGACGCCGTCATTTTGTTCGCGGACGAACTGGGCCTGCACGATTTCATCGTCAAACAGCTCAGGGAGCGTGCCTCGGTGAGAAACGTCTACGGGTTTAGGAAAGGATGAGCGCTTGCTGTAGAATTCGGCTAGACCGCTTTGGTGAATGACATCTGCAACAATCGCGCAGCCTTCACAGCACATAGGACGGTCGATCCCATCGATTTGACGGAAAATTTTGCAGTTGCTTCCAATTGCTTCACCGCAGTGATAGCAGTGTTTCATGCTGGCAAGGTGGCTGAATTAGATTGGTTGGATGAATTAATTTTACACTCCTATCGCCTGCGGCCGCTGCAATTCCGACAACCAGTCATTCAAAGACTCTGACAACTGGAATTTTGTGACCGTATGAAAAACGGGGATCGATGACAGGTGATGGCCTCGCTGTCAATGATGATGCGCACCCCAACGGAGAACGCCTGCACCTCTACGATGCGGCTGAGGGTTTCATCGGAGACCGCGTGCGGACTGCCACATTAACTGATCATCCTTTCCTGTTTGACCTTTCGTGCAAATGCCAGCAGCGGTGTCAAATTCGCCTGCATTTGCAGAAATGCCGGATCAGCCAAATGCTGAGCGCTGTCATGACGGCAGATCCGTTCAATTTTGCCCTTGGTCTGTACCCGGTTCGCTCGTCGCATGCTCGCGGGTGCGTAGTCGATACCGCCATCTGTGATCGATGGTCAAGCTGCTGGCGCTTATTTTTCTTAAGTGGTCACGACCTAAAAAATATGGTCCATCATGAACCGACACTCAACAACATATATTCCATAAGTAACTTTTTCAAGCATATTCAAGGCGCAATCTCAATTCATATTGGAAACGCAGCTGTTTACTCAAGCTGACAGTATAGTAAAATAGTCAATAATCATGACGCGGAGTTTACGCCGATTACGAATGACAGCCTAGCGCTAAAAATTACTGAATTATGTTATTGGCACAAAGCGTCGGATTGTTTCTAAATCCAACTAGGCAATGGGAAAAGGTTCGCGATAAAGAGGTTACCGTTACTGGCGTGGTGTTTGGACACACTGCGATTCTCGGCCTGATTTCTCCCATTTGTGCTTACTTTGGAACGACCAAAGTAGGCTGGACAATCGGTTATTCTGAAGTTGTTCGACTTACCAGCGCAAGTGCTCTGTCAATTTCAATCATTTACTACATCACAATTGTGGTTGGCGTGATTATGCTGGGCGCATTGATACGATGGATGAGTAAAACTTATGGATCGGACGAATCCCTGGCGAAATGCGTAAGCCTTGCCTCATTGCCTGCCACGCCAATATTTCTAGTTGGATTCGTTCAGCTCTATCCTGTACTGTGGATCAATTATCTGGTCGGTCTGCCCGCGCTGGCTTACTCCATCTATCTGCTGTATTCAGGAACGCGAATTGTAATGAAGCTTTCCCGCGAACACGCATTTCTGATGGCGAGTGCGATATTGGTAGCATGTTTGGTCGCACTGGTGGCTGTTTTGGCGTCTACTGTGACACTATGGGAATTCGGCTTCGAACCCGGATTCGTTCTGTGAATCAGCCTTGAGTCTATGTTATGAACGTCGACACGGGCACATATAACTACAAGGTCGTAAGACAGTTTGCGATCATGACGATCGTTTGGGGCATCGTCGGCATGCTGGTTGGCGTTCTTATCGCCGCACAGCTCGTCTGGCCGGCGCTGAATTTCGACATTCCATGGCTGACTTATGGTCGGCTGCGCCCACTGCATACCAACGCGGTGATTTTTGCGTTCGGAGGCTGTGCTTTATTCGCAACTTCCTATTACGTTGTGCAGCGGACCTGTCATGTCCGTCTTTTCTGCGACCGTCTGGCTGCCTTTACATTTTGGGGATGGCAGACTGTGATCATTCTGGCAGCGGTGACATTGCCGCTTGGGATTACAACAACCAAAGAATATGCGGAACTGGAATGGCCGATTGATGTTCTGATCACCATTGTCTGGGTAGCCTACGCCGTCGTATTTTTCGGCACGATTATTCAGCGAAAGATTCAGCACATTTACGTTGCAAACTGGTTTTTTGCGGCATTTATCCTGGCGGTTGCCATGCTGCACGTCGTCAACAGCGCAGCTCTGCCGGTGAGTCTGTTTAAGTCTTACTCGCTGTATGCGGGAGTTCAGGATGCGATGGTGCAGTGGTGGTACGGACACAATGCGGTCGGTTTCTTCCTGACGGCTGGGTTTCTTGGCATCATGTACTATTTCGTGCCAAAGCAGGCCAATCGTCCGATTTACTCATATCGTCTGTCCGTCGTTCATTTCTGGGCGCTCACGTTCACCTACATCTGGGCCGGTCCGCATCATCTGCACTACACGGCACTGCCGGATTGGGCGCAGTCGCTGGGAATGGTGTTCTCATTGATTCTGCTGGCGCCTTCGTGGGGTGGCATGATCAACGGCATCATGACGCTTTCGGGCGCATGGGAGAAATTGCGTTCCGACCCGATTCTCAAGTTTTTGATCGTTTCGATTTCCTTCTACGGCATGGCAACTTTCGAGGGGCCGATGATGTCAATTAAGACCGTGAATTCCCTGTCTCACTATACGGATTGGACGATCGGTCATGTTCATGCTGGGGCGCTTGGCTGGGTAGCGCTGATTTCAATCGGAGCGATGTATTACCTGATTCCGCGGCTTTACGGCCAGAATCTGCATAGCATAAAGTGGGCGGATGTCCACTTTTGGATTGCCTGCATCGCCATTTTGCTGTACACCACGTCAATGTGGGTATCAGGCATTACGCAGGGGCTGATGTGGCGCGCTGTCAACCAAGACGGCACACTGACTTACAGTTTTGTTGAAAGCGTACAGGCAATGGCGCCGTTTTACATGATTCGTCTTGTCGGAGGCGTACTGTTTTTATCGGGCATGCTGTTGATGGCGTTCAATCTGCTGAAGACCATTCAGGCCGGTCGGCCGGTTGAAGCACTTATTCCTAAACCCGCTTGATTGGCTGATTTGCGATGTTTTCCAATAGTGAGCGACATATTGGCAAGATGATTTTGCTGATACTCGTACTGGCAAGCATTGGTGGAATCGTTCAGATAGTGCCGTTGTTTTTCCAAGCTTCGATGACTCAGCCAATTGAGGGCTTGAAACCGCATTCGGCTCTTGTGCTTGCAGGCCGTGATATTTACCTGCGCGAACAGTGCGTATCGTGCCATTCTCAGATGATTCGGCCTCTGCGGGCGGAAACTGAGCGTTACGGTCACTATTCCGTAGCAGGGGAATCCATTTATGAGCGTCCGTTCCAATGGGGATCAAAAAGAACCGGTCCTGATCTTGCACGCGTGGGTCGCCGCTACAGTGATGAATGGCACCGTCTGCATCTGATCGAACCGCGTGCGGTCGTTCCTGAATCGATCATGCCAGGATACCCGTGGCTGGAAGATCGAGAGGTGGACGTTGAGGGCACTGTCGCTAACATGCGCGCGCTTCAGACTCTTGGCCATCCATACGAGGAAGCGGACATACAGAACGCTGCTGCAGAACTGACCGGAAAGACTGAGATGGATGCGATGATTGCATACCTGCAGAGTTTGGGAACTTTTTTGATTGCGCGGAGATGACGGATGATCTGGCTTCATATTGCGTGGACGGTTATTCTGCTGACAACGTTCGTCGTAATCGTAAGTTGGGCCTGGAGCAAAAATCGAAAAGATGATTTCTCTCGGGCTGCGCACATTCCTTTGGAAGAAGACAGGGTAACCATGCGAGATCAGAGGAACTGAGCATGGATCTGCCGAATCAATTTTGGATTGATGTCATCTGGATTGTTACGCTTGCCAGTCTGGTCTTCGTCGTAGTGCTTGCGCACCGCAATCGAAAAACAACATCCGAACCGAATCAGACGACTGGCCACGTGTGGGATGAGGACCTGATGGAATACGACAATCCGCTGCCGACATGGTGGCTGTATCTGCTGTATTTGACCGTTGCTTTTTCATTCGTATATCTGATTTTGTATCCGGGCATACTTCCTAACGGCGGTTTTTTGAAATGGTCGCAGATCGGGCAGTATGAATCAGAGGTTTCCCGCGCCAATGAGCGATACGCTCCCCTGATGGACGCCTACGCAAAGTCTTCGCCGACAGATCTGGCCAACAATCAAAAAGCCATGAAAACCGCCGCTCGCCTGTTTTCGCAAAGTTGTGCGGTATGCCACGGGTCTGATGCGGGAGGTACCCCAGGAATCCCCAACCTGACGGACAGCGACTGGATTTACGGTGATGATCTGGATTCGGTCTTGGCGTCGATAGTGGATGGAAGAATGGGGGTGATGCCGGGTTGGGAAAGTTTTCTAGGCGGGCGCGAAGCAGTGGCAGATGTTGCCAATTATGTTTTGCAGATAAGCGGCGGTGAATTCGATGCGCAGAGCGCCGGCCGCGGTGAAGCACAATACAAGATCATCTGCGCCAGCTGTCACGGCATCGACGGAGCTGGAAATCGCCAGCTAGGTGGAATGAATCTGACTGACGACGTTTGGGTGCATGGCAGTTCGCTGCAGGAAATCAGTGATGTGATAGGTAGCGGTGTCACCAACGAGATGCCTGCCCACAAAGATATTTTGGGCGAATCCAAGTCAAGACTTCTTGCGGTCTATGTAAAAAATCTTTCGAAATAAACTTGTAAGTGAACGCCAAATGACCGGTGCATTGTTTCGTGCCGTATCTGCCGGCCATTTCCAGCCTGTCATAACACTCGGTTAGGCTGCAATGGCTGCGATCGAACAGGAACTTTATAAGCATCGGCAGAAAATTTATCCACGCGAAGTTCACGGTTTGTTTGCCTACTGCCGAGTGGCAGGTGTAATCGGGCTGCTCGGCGTTTACTTTTTTATTCCCTGGGTCACCTGGGAAAACAGGCAGGCAGTTCTGTTTGATTTGCCCGAACGAAAATTCTTTGTTTTCGACTTTGTGTTCTGGCCGCAGGATCTCTATCTGCTGTGCGCGCTGCTCGTAATTGCAGGCCTTTCACTGTTCTTCTTTACCTCGCTGGCCGGACGTCTGTGGTGCGGATACTCCTGTCCGCAGACCGTCTGGACGGAATTATTCCTGTGGATAGAGCGTAAAGTTGAAGGCAGTCGAATGCAGCAGATGCGCCTGGACCGTGCGAGCTTTTCGCTTGAGAAATTATGGAAAAAATCATTCAAGCACGCTCTCTGGATCATCATCTCACTTGTGACTGCGATCACCTTTGTCGGGTATTTCACACCGATTTCGGGCCTTGCAGGCAGCCTGCTTGAATTGCAGATTCACCCGTGGGCAGCATTCTGGATTGCCTTCTTCACTTTTGCCACCTATATCAATGCTGGCTGGCTTCGGGAACAGGTCTGTCTTTACATGTGCCCTTATGCGCGTTTTCAAAGCGCAATGTTTGATTCTGATACGCTGATTATTTCATACGATGAATCGCGCGGAGAACCGCGCGGACCGCGAAGCCGCAAGGTTGACCGGCGCGACGCGGGGCTCGGTGACTGCATCAACTGTACGATGTGCGTCCAGGTCTGCCCTACAGGAATCGATATTCGGGACGGACTTCAGTATCAATGCATCGGCTGTGCGGCGTGTATTGACGCATGCGACGGCATAATGGAAAAGATGCAATATCCAAAGGGTCTCATCCGCTATACCACTGAAAATGAGCTGCGAGGCAAGCGTTCGAAAATCATCCGTCCAAGCACAGCGATATACGCTGCGGTTCTATCTCTGATTCTGGTAGCCGTGGGGTATGCGATAGCCAACCGAGAATTTGTCGACGTCAATATCATACGCGACCGGAACGTACTTTACAGAGAAGCAAGCGACGGAGCGATTGAGAATGTATATACGGTGCGAATCCTCAACAAAGAAGAGCGTGCCCGCTACTATCGACTGGAAGTTGACGGTCTGCAAGAATTTGATGTTTTCGCTGAACCGGAGCAAATCTTCGTTGACGCCGGTGCAGTTTCCGAATTTACAGTTACTTTGCGCGCAGAGGCTGAGTTCAGCGGCAGTCGAAAAATCATGTTTCGCGTCGCAGCTCAGGACGATTCGGAAATTAAGTCCGAATCGGCAGCGAGATTCATTTCTCCATGAGGGTCGAATGACTATTGACTCACCTTCAGAACTGCGTAAAAACTGTCAGCCATGGTATCGCGTGCCGGTAGTCTGGCTGGTGATTGGAATCCCCGTGACTTCTGTTGTCGTTACACTTTCAATTGTCTGGATATCGATTGTTTCATTTGATGGCTTGATTGTCGATGATTACTATAGGAAAGGACTGGAAGTCAACCGCGACCTGATGCGCGATAAGAATGCGCATTCAATCAATCTCAGCGGATTGATCACAGTGCGGAACAAAAAACTGGATCTGGTTCTCGAAGCGGACTCGAACGAGACATTTCCAGAACAGCTGGAGCTCGGCTTTTATCACCCTACGGTTTCTAAGCGAGATGTGATCAGTGCGTTATCGCAGTACGAATCTGGACACTATCGCGGGTCTCTGCCAAACGAACTGCGCTATGGAAAGTGGATAGTATCGACGGGGACCAGCAATTGGCGGCTGCAGGGGATTATTTTCTACGAGGGTGAAGCGCAGTTCAAGCTGCAGCCTGTCGCACTCGCTGATGAGCTTTAGCGAATTTCCGATTTTTGCGGCAGCCATTGCAGGACTGGCAGGGTCGATTCACTGCATTGGCATGTGCGGTGGACTAGTAAGCGTACTTTCTAAGTCATTAAAGAACTCTTCACGCAGGACTCTTTCATTCTGGTGCGCTTACAACGGAGGCCGAATACTCAGCTACTCCATTGCCGGTCTGACTGTCGGCGGTGCTGGTGAACTGGTTTATGCCTTGTTTCCGATGCAGCGCGCGCATGTCCTTGGCGCAATGATTGCCGGAGCTTTTATGATTGCGCTTGGAGTTCACATCGCACAATGGTGGAAAGCCATGTCCGTGTTTGAAAGAGCGGGCGGAAAATTGTGGCAGAAGCTGACTCCGATTTTCGCCAAGTACCTGCCCGCACGATTTCTTCGTCACGCTTTTGTTGGTGGAGTCATTTGGGGTTGGCTGCCCTGTGGACTGGTTTACTCGGTTTTGGCATTGGCTGCGGTTTCAGGCAATGCCATATACGGAGCAGCGATTATGATGGCGTTCGGAATTGGCACTTTACCGATGCTGTTCGCGATGAGCGCCATATCCGGCAGACTCGCAAAACTCCAGACACAGATTTGGGTGCGCAATGCTTTTGGCGTTGTCGTCTGTACGCTTGGCATTCTCGTTTTTTTAGGTTTAGTGCCGATACATTTTGCGTGAACCCAAGTTCGTCATTTAGCGATTGGTATCTTATTTGAGTCGATGAGATAAGTTGTTTTCCGGGGATACATTCCGGCAACACGTCTCTACACTTGGTTAACTTTTGTGTGTTTTCTTTTGTTGTTTATACATAACTCGTTGACGGTGCAATGGAACATTCGAGCACAAAGCCTTCTTGATAAGCGTTTGTAAATCCTAGCTATACCTCTATTTGGGAAAGACGTTAGTATTTGAGAAATTTCTTCCGCCCTGCAAGGCGGAAGAAAACTTTGGCCGTGTTTTATTCGACTGTGCTGAATATTCAACCGGGCTAATTTATCCCAAACTCGAACGTAGCCTTCGAGTGTTACACGACGACTTAATATGCGGAATCATCTGATGCCTCAGCTCCCTCGCTGACTTCAACAGCAACTGACGTCGGCTCCACTTCCCTTGTTCCACGATGACGTGGTTGCGATTGATTACTACATGATGAAAAACATGCTTGGCCAATTCAAAACCCAGTGCTGTACAGTTCTTAGAGTTCATGCATTCTCTCCTCCCGTTTCGTTTTTTTTGGTTTGAAAATTTTCAAATTTAATTTAGAAACTTGGAGGGAAGAAACCCATATCGTCACAACAATGAGATGGCTTGCCAGAAGCAGTCACCAATGTACCGGAGATACTAGACGAACAAATGCTGTCGCGTTATCGTGGACTATTGCAGTTCGAACAGAGGTTTCGCGTCACCCAACACAGTCTGAAGGTACGGCTGATCTGTAACTGGTCGCCTATGCCATTTACACATTCCGTAACATCTCTAGACCACGAACAATGATCACTCAGCACGAATTGCTGCCAATCACTTTAGTCTTCTATGATCAACCATTTCTAAAAATGGCGGTTGAGCTAATTCAGTATTTGACAAAATAGTAATACAGCGACAACATCCAGCGTAAAACGATTGACGTTAAAGCGAAAAACGTACCCGAAGGTTCGACTCGCATCGGCTTCAAGAGCTACCGCGTTCAGGAGCTTGTGCTGTTTCCGCTGCTGATCGAATACCGTCGAGAAGTCTGGCGGACGCCTTGCGGCAGGCGCTTTGCCGCGGATTTGCCCGAGCATGTGAAAGGTTCTCATTTCGGCCTCGAACTGCGGTGCTCGGTCGCGTCCTTGTATTACCAAGGACAATCGACGGTCCCGCGCATCGTGGAGCTGCTCAACGACTGGGATGTGAGCATCTCGAAACGCAGCGTGATGCGCATGCTCAATGACGGTTTGAAAATTCTAGTCGATGAAGCCCAGCAGGTGTTCGCCGCCGCCAACGCCGGCGCCCAATGGCTGCATGTTGATGACACCGGTGCCCGCCATCAGCACCGCAACGGCTACTGCAGCGTCATCGGCAATGATCAGTTTACTTATTTCGCCACACGCGAGAGCAAATCCCGCCTTAACTTCCTTGAGGTGCTGAGCGGAGAAAACCCCCAATATTTGATCAACTCGGCGGCGTTCGACTACATGTGCAAACGTAAATTGTCCAAAAAAAAACATCAAACTGCTGCAAAATCATCCAATTAAGCGTTTCGACTCGGAGAAAAGCTTAATTGGATGATTTGGGCATCCTGCAGCGCAAAGTGAATTCGCGGCCGGTGCGTATCATCACCGAAGGCGCGCTGTGTGGCGCACTGCTTGAAGATGGAAATTTCAGCGAAACCGTCATCTTAAGCGACGATGCCAAACAGTTCCGGCTCGGCTGTAATGCGCTGTGCTGGGTGCATGCGGAACGAAACTTTAAAAAACTGCCGAGCCCCGGCGACGACATCCGCCAAGTGGTCGACGCCAAGCAAAGCGAAATTTGGGATCTGTATCGCCAGCTCGGCGAGTATCGCCTCAAGCCCGATGCCAAGCTGCGTGAATCGCTGCTCGAACGATTCGATCAGATCTTCAATGACAAAACCGGTTATCACTCACTCAATCTGCTGCTCGAACGTCAGCGCGCCAATAAGCCGGAACTGCTGCGGGTGCTGGATCACCCGCACACGCCGCTGCACAACAATTTAGGGGAAAATGATGCTCGAGTCTATGTCATACGCCGCAAAATATCGTCTGGCTCCCGCAGCGACAAGGGCCGCGACGGGCGCGATGCTGGGCTTGGAATTTTGAAAACCTGCCAAAAACAGCAGCTGAGTTTCTGGCATCTGTTAAGAAATCGGTTCAAAGTGCCAGACGCCCCCGATGTGCCATACTTGCCTGCACTCGTCAGCCAACTCGAAAAATCGACCGTTCCAACTTGACGCCGACAACCGCGTCGCTTCAAGCAAAATCTCTGCCGGTTCAAACGCCAAAATAGATGTCGTCGCTTTCCAAAGGAAAGTAGGCCAAACCTCAGTTTTGCCCCACTTACAATTCGGTTCCTTTCTTGTTACATTCGATCACCGTCACATCAATGTCCGGCGTAACCCGCCTGCAGTGGTGCAATCCAGCTGACGGGAGGTGCTTGTTGATCTTGACCAGGGTCTGTATCGACTGTCTGCTGTCGCTCATGCGGCGCAGCCAGTTTCCCAGAGTCCTCGCCTCCGGCACCTGCTCGAAACCCAACAGTTTCATCAGCATAAAGGTACTGAACAGAACGCTTGGCCGGTAGCCGCGGTTGCTGCCCGGAGCGGGCATGAAACGATCCGCCAGTCCGTTCAATCCCAAGCGTTTGAATAAGTCCGCTATCACTACCAAACCGGCGCGGGCGGTCAAGTTGCGATTGCTGTCAGCTGTTTTGTAGGGTAGAATATGCATAAGCCTTGTATTATTTTGGTTGTTTCAGTCATCACCCATTGGGTGATCCTGAAGAGTTGTTTAAAACTTTAATTGCACAAGGCTTTTTTCTATTTTTTCATTCCTAATTGCGGATTAGGGGATGCCGAGTGCCTTGTGGTCTTGTCTGCCATTATGGCGGTCGAGGCCGAATAGCCGATGGTAGCGCACAGGCGGGAATTGCTCAACGAGCTGTTGGCCGTGTAGCGCACACCGTTCGCTGTGCTTCTAGCCAGCGGCGAGGTGACCCTGCAAGTCGCGGCCCTGTTCGAAGCGTTGCTGTCTATACTGCAAATGCTGATCATGCTGCTGGAGAATAAAACAATAGAACCTCGTCCAATTCCAGCCTGTCAGGTTCGCTGACGCCGTTTGATCAAATTACGCCATCCCGAAAGACGCCAAGAGCAAGGGATTGAAGCGCGAACCCGGCGAATACGCCAATGTGCGGCCAAAATGGACCAGCAGACCTCGGCGTTCAGCGAATGCTAGTCGATAATGAGTTCAGGACCAAGGAAACTTGCATTGACACCTAGATCAAGAATTGTCCGAACTGCCGCAAGATCAACCACGGATCATTCCCCGAGTCTATGCTCGGACCACTTCAGCAATAGGCATGACGAGATTCGAAAAAAGCCGGTTCTGGTGCATGAACGCTGGGTGGCCTATTTCAAATACGACCGCTGCCATCACAGTCTGTGCGGCACTTGCCTGCTGCGGAAATTGAAACGCATCGAGCAAGCGAACCATCACAACTGGGCCATCAAGATGCGCCGGCTGCTGCTTGACACTTGCCAGGAAGTGGCCGATGCTGAAATCAAATCGCTGTGCGCAACGCGCTTCAAAGAAGAAAGCAGGCGGAACAGCGCAATCCTCAATGACGGCAAATAGAAGTTGCCCGAGCACTCGCCGCGCAAATGCAAAAGAGGCCGCATCCCCAAATCCGAGGCGGAAAAATTGCTGCTTGCATTCGTCCAGTACAAGGACGAGATCCTACGCTTTGCAAAGTGCCGCGAGGTGCCGTTCACCAACAGTCGTAGCGAGCTCGGTACTCGAATGGCGAGAGTCAAGCAGAAAAAATCTGGAACCTTTCGAAACGTCACTCATGCTCAAGTCTGCTGCCGTATTTTCAGCTACCTGCAGCCGATGTCCTGCTAAAGCTACAACTCGCTTGTTGCGGTGCAAATCGCACTCAACGGCAATGCAGTGGAAATGCTCGACCAAGCCAAATTAAATGATTCCAAATTAACATCGCCAAGAACTAGCCTGCCTGATTGGGGGCGAGAATTTACCTCGAATCGATGTTTGACAGTGAGATTTGACAATCGAAAACTGTTGACTAATAATGTTGATTAACAGCGATAGCAAAAGACACAGTCATGCTTGAATTTAGTGTATGTCAAGGGAATACTTAACTGTTTAAATTACTAGAGTTGCTAGAATAGAACGATGAGATCACATTTTTCCGTTAAGGTAAGCCCGTGGCGCGAATTGTTTCTTATGAAACGCCAAAGATGAAACGAATATTCGGTGCAATGAAAAATTTTGCGAATTTTGACGAAACTTTATTTACTCCGCGGTCAGCTTGAAATGATTCGCTTGCATCCAATTTTTACTTGACACTCATGTTATTCACCTGGTGGTTTGTTGGAGATACTCGATTATCAAGGGAATCTCGAATTTTAATTCCAAATCCTAAAAATGAAATTTTGTACACTTGGCATAAACTTGGGAAATCTCGCAGATGTATTGTGTTAGCAGACTGCCGAGTGCTTAGAGCATTGCAAACAATCTTTCGCGTTGAATTGTCGAACGGAGTTCAGGGAACGAGATAATTCGATAGAATATTGGTAAAGAGTTGGAGTGCCAGAAGAGGGCGGGGAGATACGCCGTCACCCGTTAGATGAAAATTTGATTGTTCAATATCAGAAAGACAATCTTGTATTGATTACGGACGACAGGACAATTCAGCAGTACGATGTCAATGTAATTTGATGAAATTTCAATTGTATAGATAACTCTATAAATTCCTAACTTTTAATACCATGCGCACAGATAACCCCGTATTTGAGTTTTTGCGCAGTGTTGTACAAGATAGCACGACGCTAAGCGGACGACTCTTTGATACCGCCATCATATTCATTATCCTTTGTTCATTGGTAATCATCGCTGTAGAAACCGTTCCTGGGCTCTCACCGGTGACAGTATTCTGGTTACAGGTTACCGAGACCGTAGTCACGCTGATCTTTGTCGCTGAATATGTCTTGAGGATTTTGACTTCTCCAAAGAAAAAGGATTATGTGTTCAGTTTTTACGGAATTGTAGATCTGCTGGCTATCGCCCCGTTTTTCCTGTTCTTTCTGCCACTTGGGAGCGAAGTGCTCGCAATACGCGCTGTGAGAATTCTGCGAATCTTTCGAGTGGTCAAGATGACACGCTACGCCGACGCCATGTTCCGCTTGGGCCGTGCCCTTCGAGCTTCGAAAGAGGAAGCCGAACTGTTTGTTGTGGCAACCGTAATTTTACTGTTCCTTTCATCGGTCGGGATTTACTACTTTGAACATGAAGCACAGCCAGAGAGTTTCAGCTCGATTCCAGACAGTCTGTGGTGGGCAGTTTGTACTTTAACGACAGTAGGCTACGGAGATGTGTATCCGATTACCGTTGGAGGCAAGCTTTTCACATTTATGATTCTGATGTGTGGACTTGGTGTGATTGCTGTTCCAGCAGGACTGATTGCCTCAGCACTGCACGAGATCCGTGACGAGGATCTCAGCAGAGCTTCATCACAAAAGAGTGACGCAAGTGCGGACAGCTCAACCGAAGAAGGGGTTCTTGGGAATAAACAATGATCGGGTCACGATGCTAAGCGCATCTGCGAAAAATCGCTTTGTGACTTCCCGACCTGGGTGAGCTATCGCAAATCGTTATTCGGCGTAGCAGCGCTGACCGCCGCGGTCCGGACCGACTCCCTCTACATGTCGCGCAGCATGGTGCAAATAAGGATTTGAACAGTCGGCATGCATTTCAATGGCCGGACATATTCACTGAGTAAGAAAGCCTTTGTATCGTGCGTCGGCCCAGAGGGTGGACCACTACTTCAGGAGACATTGAATTCCGATTGGGCAATCATAGGATGGATACAAGCGAACGGATTGCTGAATCCTCAACTTTAGCGGACGGTTTTTTTTGTCAGGTCATACAAGACACATATCACGCTGGTGAGAATGATTCACGAAGGAGTGTTAATTCAAACGGCAGCAATGGGCTTTATTCGACGATGCAAGTTGGAAATCTTGTAGTCGTGCCAAACAATGAAGTATTTTCGCTTTGCGTCGCCGAAGTCACGGGCGAAGCCTATTTTGGCGAGACCGAAATAAACGAAGATTCTGCATATGGTTGAATGACGGCGACAGCGTTCCAAAAATTGATCGCACTAGACATCCAGAGTGAAGTGATATCTACAAAAGAACAAGCTGTCTGGGACGGAGTCGACTGCTGGAAGTGCGAATGAGATCTGTTTCCGAGAAAGAAGTTGAACCAGATTTGAAAAACGGTCGATAAATCTGCAAAAATCGCCCAACTGTTCCTTTCGTTCGATCAGAGCATTCTCAGTCATTTACGGTTTTGGAAATGTAACCGCAAACGCCTCTCGTTGCAGTCATCTTCAATTCTCGATGTGAATCCGCTTGAGTTTCTGGCTCAATTCTTCCGCATCGAATTCCTCCGGATCGTACTCACCGTCATACCACTCCTTGTTTTCCTCATGACTTTCGTGCGATGGGTCCAGCATAGAATCGACAAATGTCCAATAGCCAGAGAATCCACCAACATCTTCGGGCGGACCGTTTCGAGCGCCTCCGACTAAAATCGGATAATTTTCACACTTATTCACTTTGCGAACCACCCCGAGTATCACATCGTGCTGCCAATCGTCGCCAAAATCATAAGTGTAGAGGAACCGCTTAATGCCTTTGCTGACCACCCAGTCCAAATCGAAATCCATCGCATCATGCATGGGCAAGTCCCAAGAGAAGTGGTCATCGCTCGGCGGCCCAAAGTTCTCGCCCTGGACTTCAAAATCCCACAGATGATAGTTCCACCAGCCAAATGCGACTTGGATTGTCTCATGGAGGGTAAACAGTGTCGTCGAAACTGGAACTACTACCCGCCGCCAGATTTTTGGCCGAATGTTTCTCAGTTCGATCCGAACGCCTACTACTAATGCGCTCATAATTTCAAATGTATCTCAACAGCCGACACGCATTTGTAAAAAAAATTCCCATGGATTCGATATGAAGTGGAAATATGGCGGCAGTTCAAACGAATAATCCTTAAATTTGGTTCACTCAGAAGCAAACCAACTTTTCCAACTCAATCTGGTAAGTCTTTGAATCTCTCCCGCTAAAGTGACCACATTTAAGTGACAGGCATGGGAAATTTTCTCTACAATTAATGATATTCGACTTGGCTCGATCTGTCGAAACTAAATCGCCAATACATGCTGCGATGTGCGTTTGCTTTGGACTAGCACAACAACGCGCACAGAAACTCTCGAACTGTTCAGCAGCGGGCCTGTTCCCGCATCAGCAATCTGGCAGGTCGGCCTGTTTTGTGCCGAGGAAATTCGCAGTGCTGGCGATATTCATGCAGGCGGTGCGTTGTGACAATGATTGTCGGTCGTCTTCGAACTTGCGCCTGGTGTCATCACGCTTTAATTTTATGACTGTCAGTTTCCTGTCAATTTCATCGCCTGTATACAGACAACCCATTCAATTGTGCAAGACAGTGAATACAATTGATTTGCTGGTTCTGTGATTTAAGCCGGGATAATTTATGATTTGTGTAGAATTAAACAATCATTTGCCGCGTACAATTTGATGAATGCGGCAGATTGCAAGGAATGATGAAAGAAGGTGCCAAAACATGTCCAGCTCGTCTAACTCATGAGGCTGACAGCGGTTATGTTGAATCGGGTTGGGGACTTGCGAAAGGAGAGTGCTGCTCCAGGCAGAAATTTCTGGTGGGTGAAAATATTTGAAACTTCTCATCTATTCCGATCTGCATCTGGAATTTTCTCTTCTGGATGTCCCGCAGACAGGCTATGACGCGGTCGTACTTGCCGGTGACATACACTTGGGAAGCGAGGGAATCAAATGGGCAAAGAGAGTGTTTTCTCATGTTCCGGTGGTGTACATCTGCGGCAACCATGAGTTTTATCACGGTGACATTGAAAATGTTCACCAGAGCATTCGACGGGAAGCTTCAGGCTCGAAAGTTTACTTTTGTGAAAATCAAAGCGTGCAATTGGATGATGTTCGATTTTTGTGTTCGACTCTGTGGACCGATTTTTCGCTCAATGGAGATGCACAAAGCGCGCTTCGACGCGCCGGCAGCTGGATGAACGATTACCGATTGATTCAACTCAACCGAAGACGCCTGCGACCTGACGATACGTTCTCCTTTCATCAGATTTCGCGCTCATATCTGGAATCGGAACTGAACGCGCCGACTTCACAAAAAGGCGTGACGGTCGTTGTCACTCACCACGCACCGTCTCGGTCCTCATTGAAATACGAACGCATCAGTCCTGAGTTGGCTCCGGCATATGCTTCGCCCATGGATGACCTGATTGGTGGAGGTGGTGCGGCCCTTTGGGTTCATGGACACACTCATGAATCTTCCGATTATTGGATTCAATCGACGCGTGTGATCTCCAATCCACGCGGTTATTCGTATCGAAACAATGGTTACGGAAACCCGAATTTTCAGTTAAACTGTATAATTGAGGTGTAGAAAATTCCCAAAAGATACGCAGCCAGCTCGAAGCTGGCTTTTTATTGGTATAAATCTCTAATTCTCTTGAAATAAAATTTACATTTGGAATCAACCTCAGCATTATCTACGACTATGCACCAATTAACTTCACCAACTCGACTCGAAAAAGCAAATGCGATTCGGGTGCTCGCAATGGATGCGGTTCAAGAAGCAAACTCTGGACATCCTGGGATGCCAATGGGCATGGCCGATATCGCAGAAGTATTGTGGAGTGAGTTTTTAAAACACAATCCAAAAGAACCAGACTGGTTTGACCGAGACCGTTTCGTTTTGTCGAACGGCCATGGTTCTATGTTGATTTATGCCATGCTCCATCTGACTGGCTACGAGCTTTCCATGGATGAAATCCGACAGTTCAGACAGCTGCATTCAAAAACACCCGGGCATCCAGAATATGGCGTGACCCCCGGAGTGGAGACAACAACCGGACCTTTGGCTCAGGGCCTTGCGAACGCAGTTGGTTTTGCGCTCGCGGAAAAAGTCCTTGCAGCTCAGTTCAACCGTCCAGGTCATCGGGTCGTGGATCACTACACTTATGTGTTTACAGGCGACGGCTGCCTGATGGAGGGCGTCTCTCACGAGTCTGCTTCATTCGCCGGCACTCACCGTTTGAGCAAATTGATCGTACTCTATGACGACAATAACGTTTCAATTGATGGAGAAGTATCGGCCTGGTTTACCGAAGACGTTCCGCAGCGGTTCAAGTCCTATGGCTGGCATGTCGTTCCAGATGTTGACGGACACGATCCAGAGCAGATCTGGAGCGCCATAGATTCGGCGCGGCGCGAAACTGAAAAACCGAGCTTGATTTGCTGCAAGACTTTGATTGGGTGGGGCTCTCCGAATAAACAGGCAACGGCATCGGCCCACGGTGCTCCTCTTGGAGTCGATGAAGTTCAGCTCGTTCGCGATACGTTGGGCTGGACGCATGACAAGTTTGAAATTCCGCAGACGATCTATGAGGCATTCGATGGCAGTTCCAAAGGCGCCGCTGCCCAGACCGAATGGGAACAGCGTCTTCAGGCGTATCAGGCAGAGTTCCCCGAATTGGCAGAAGAATTTTTACGCCGTATTGAAGGACGACTGCCTTCAGGTTGGGATGAATTCAGTTCTCGTAAAATTCGAGAAATCAGCGAGAATACGAAGCCGCTGGCGACGCGTCAGTCATCGAAAGTCGCTTTGGATTCATTCGGTTCCGAACTTCCTGAGCTGATTGGCGGGTCGGCTGACTTGACGGGATCGAACCTGACTTACTTCAATCGCTCCAAGGCCATTACGGGTGACGATGCGAACGGCAACTATCTGTATTTTGGCGTGCGCGAGTTCGGAATGACGGCAATGGCAACCGGATTGGCGCTCCACCGCGGCTTCATACCCTATTCTGCAACCTTTTTAATGTTCTCCGAGTACGCCAGAAATGCGGTTCGTATGGCGGCATTGATGGGAATTCAGTCAATATTGGTGTATACCCACGATTCTATCGGTTTGGGTGAAGACGGTCCCACACATCAGGCGGTAGAACAGGCTGCCACCCTTCGGTTAATTCCAAACATGTCCGTATGGCGGCCCTGCGACACACAGGAATCTCTCGTTGCCTGGAGGGCGGCGATAGAACGTAAAACAGGTCCAACCAGCCTGTTGTTTTCGCGTCAGGGCGTTCCCCAGCAGCAGCGCACTGCGAATCAGGTTGAACAGATTGCAAAAGGCGGATATGTGCTTGTCGACTGCGACGGGCCGCCATCGGCGGTGATTATTGCGACGGGTACGGAGGTGTCTTTGGCGGTTGCCGCTGCTCAATCATTGAAAAGCAGTGGCGTGCGCGTGCGCGTCGTATCAATGCCATCGTTGGATGTTTTTGAATCGCAGCCGCTGAAATATCAGGAATCGGTCCTGCTGCCCGAGCTGAAAGCCCGCGTTGTTGTGGAAGCGGGCGTTACTGCATTGTGGGCAAAGTACGCAGGACCATGTGGCAAAATTCTAGGAGTGGACTCGTTTGGAGAGTCAGCGCCGGGCAAAGATCTTTATGAACTGTTTGACTTAACGGCCGCCGCGGTGGAAAAAGAGGTGCTGGAGCAGGTCAGTTCCAGCCCCTGAATGCGATTTGCGAAGATGAATTCGAATATATGAAAGAGAGGAAATTACAAACCTATGTCAATTAGAGTAGCGATTAACGGATTTGGGCGAATTGGTCGCAACGTGATGCGTGCGCACTATGAATCTCCCTATCGGAAAGAATTGGAAATTGTCGCCATTAACGATTTGGCGGACCGAAACACGAATGCGCATCTGCTTCAGTATGACACCGTCCATGGAAAGTTTGCTGGCGAGGTTAAAGTCGTGGACGATGGCTTCACGGTGGATGGCGCCTTCGTCAGAACACTATCGGAACGGGTTCCGGCGAATTTGCCTTGGCGTGATCTGGGAGTTGATGTGGTATTGGAGAGTACCGGATTTTTCGCAAGCAAGGAAAAAGCGTCAGGTCATCTTGAAGCGGGCGCATCTAAGGTAGTGCTGTCGGCACCGGGCAAGAATGTGGATGCGACGGTGGTTTACGGAGTCAATCACGATGTTCTCCGCGCCGAACACCAAGTGATCTCAAATGCATCCTGCACTACAAACTGCCTTGCTCCGATCGCAAAGGTCTTAAACGATAGTTTTGGGATTGAGTGCGGACTTATGACGACCGTCCATGCCTTCACGAACGATCAGGTTCTCACTGATGTTTTTCATAAGGACTTAAGACGAGCTCGATCCGCCACCCAATCCATGATTCCAACGAGTACTGGAGCGGCCCGAGCGATCGGCCTGGTTTTACCGGAACTGGAGGGGAAGCTGGATGGATTTGCAGTGCGGGTTCCTACGACCAATGTTTCGCTGGTTGACTTGACGGTTCAGACCGAGTCTGACGTAACCGTCGAAGCGATTCATGATGCTGTGAAAGAAGCGGCGGATGGTCCCATGAAAGGAATTCTTGCCTTTAACGATCAGCCTTTGGTTTCGATTGATTTCAATCATTGTCCGATTTCATCGGTATTTGAAGCCGCCACCACGAGAGTTGTCGGGCGGCGCACCGCCAAAATCTGTTGCTGGTATGACAATGAGTGGGCGTTTTCGAATCGAATGCTGGATACGACAATGGCATTGATAAGTGCGAAGTAGCCTGATTTTGCATCGGAGATGATCAAGCTTCAGCAAGTTGATCTTCACGAGAAGCGAGTTCTTATTCGTGCAGACCTGAATGTTTCGGGAGAAGGAAGCAACATTCGATCCGACCAAAGAATTCGAGCCTCACTCGAAACGCTGAAATACGTTTCCGACGCAAATGGGGCAGCATTGGTGATTTCGCATTATGGCCGACCCCAAGAAGGCTGTTATGAGGAACGATTTTCGCTCAGACCCATTGCTCGGAGGATAGAACAGCACCTGAATCGAGATGTCGTGTTTCTGTCCGATTGGCTGAATCATTCAGAAATCGCACCAGGACAGATTGCGGTAGGTGAAAACGTCCGATTTTTAGAAGGTGAAAAAGCCTGCAGCGACTCTTTGAGTCGGTGTCTGGCCGAAATCTGTGATGTGTTTGTGCTGGATGCGTTTGGCGCCGCTCATCGCGATCACGCATCTTTAACGGGTGTCGTCAATTATGTCGATACTGCCTGTCTCGGACTGCTTTGTCAGCACGAACTTGATTCGTTGCAGATCGCGCTTGACAACCCCAAGCCTCCCGTGATTTCGATTGTTGGCGGGGCGAAGATAGAGGGAAAACTGCAGGCCCTCCATCAATTGGCTGAACTGTCGAGCGTTTTGATCGTAGGAGGTGGAATTGCAAATACTTTTCTGGCAGCGCAGGGTTTTAACGTCGGCCGCTCCCTCTTCGAAGTCGGACTGCTGGACACGGCTGGAGAAATTGTGAAGCATGCCAAACGTCACGCATGCTCGATTCCTTTGCCAGTGGATGTGGTTGTCGCACCTTCCATGTCGGAAGGTGAAAAATCGTGTATCAAGAGCGTAGATCAGATCATTGACGGTGACATGATTTTTGATATCGGGCCGCGTACTCGCAGACTGTATTGCGATTACATCCAGAAATCTCAAACGATCATCTGGAACGGTCCGGTCGGAGTGTTCGAAACCCCTCCTTTTCATGCGGGAACCCAGGCAATCGTCGAGTGCATCACGAAAAGTTCTGCCTTTTCAGCTGCAGGTGGAGGTGATACGCTGACGGCATTGGAACAGTTTGGAAAACTGGATCAGGTGTCTTATGCTTCTACCGGCGGCGGTGCCTTTTTGGAGTACGTACAAGGAAATTCATTGCCAGCTATTGCAGCTTTGGAGCAGCACGCGCAGCGTGCCGCAATTTGATGGAGAGTGCGAAGGGATTCTTATTATCGTAGAGTCATTCATCCGAATATAAATTATTTATTAATATTATCAGTAATATACAATGTATTTGTTCGCTTTGTTTCAACTAATACTGCAATACTTTCACAGTCTCAATGGAACTAAGGTGATTTGAAAGCATGGATTTACGACAAACAAAAATTGTCGCTACTCTCGGGCCGTCAACCGATTCAGAAAAAGAGATGTCCGCCTTGATTTCAAGTGGGCTTGATGTTGCAAGAGTGAACTTTTCACACGGAACGCTTGAAGATCAGCGCAAACGGATAGAGCTGGTGCGCAGACACGCTGATTTACAGAATAAGCCCTTGGCAATTCTAGGGGACCTGCAGGGTCCAAAGATTCGCATCACCAAATTTAAAGATGGTGTCATTCACCTTCAAGAAGGAGAGATTTTTGAGCTTGACGTTGAAATGGACGACAACGAGGGCACTCAGAAACGCGTAGGGGTCACGTACAAAGAGCTTCCGAAGGATGTGAAGCTGGGCGACATTCTAATTTTGGATGATGGAAACATCGTACTCGAAGTGCTCCAGGTTTTGGACCCAGTGATCCAGACAGAGGTCATCGTTGGCGGTGAATTGTCCAATTCAAAGGGAATAAACCAGCAGGGCGGGGGACTCACTGCTTCAACTCTGACTCCGAAAGACCATCAAGACATTCGATTCGCAGGAGAGATCGGCGTCGATTATTTGGCTGTTTCCTTTGTGCGAAACGCGATTGATGTTCAGCTGGCGCGGGAATTGCTGAAAGCAGCCGGCTGTTCAGCCGGCATCATCGCCAAGATTGAACGCGTGGAAGCGGTTACGAATATTGATGCCATTGTGGAGGCAAGTGACGGGATTATGATCGCGCGCGGTGATCTAGCCGTAGAGATTGGTGATGCGCAGCTGCCTGGCGTGCAGAAAATGCTGGTCAAAGCAGCCAGACAGCGAAATCGGCTGGTCATAACCGCGACTCAGATGATGACGTCAATGGTTACCAGTACGATTCCCACTCGAGCTGAAGTCTTGGATGTAGCCAATGCCGTGCTGGACGGAACCGACGCAATTATGTTGTCGCAGGAATCTGCAGTCGGAAAACATCCCGCAAGGGTGGTCGCGACCGCAGACCGAATCTGCAGAGGGTCGGAGTCGACCGGTTTGGAATTGGACCGATTTGACCGTGGCAGCCAGCAATATGTGGATGCCGAAGAAGCTGTCGCAATGGCAACGATGTATACCGCCCGCCACACTGACATTCAGGCCATCTTAGCTTTGACAGAATCCGGTTCAACCGCCAAATGGCTTTCGCGTACCATATCTGGCATTCCGGTGTACGCGGTTTCGCCTCATGCTTCGACGGGGCGCCGAGTCGCCTTGTATCGGGGAGTTCATCCGATTTTGTATCAGTATCGGAAAAATTCTCATGAACCCATAGAATTTCAAGCGATCAAACAGTTTCTGAAACGCAGGATCATCAAGAAAGGCGATCTAATTCTGGTCACGCGAGGCGATCAGACAGGAGTAGCCGGCGGAACAAATACAATGAAAATTCTTACGGTATAGAGTAAGATTTTGGAAAAGCGTAATTTTAAAACCTAAGGAGACCCCAAAAATGATTGACCAGCTTCAGAAGACTGCAATGCAGATGGTTGCTCCGGGACGAGGCATACTTGCCATGGATGAAAGTACAGGGACTTGTACTTCCCGGTTTGAGAATCTTGGTGTGAAATCGACACCAACTACGCGCAAGAGTTATCGGTCGCTGCTCGTTACCACCCCCAATCTGTCGGACTACATCAGTGGAGCGATACTGTTTGATGAAACTCTGCGTCAGACCGTATCAGGTGAAGCGACATTTCCGGAACACCTGGCTCATCAGGGAATCGTACCGGGCATCAAGGTGGACAAAGGTGCGAAACCTCTTGCGGGTCATCCGGGAGAGAAGGTGACCGAAGGACTGGATGGCCTTAGAGAGAGACTAGTCGAATATGTTCAGCTCGGGGCGAGATTTGCCAAGTGGCGAGCCGTCATTACGATCGGAGATGGCATACCCTCGGACGCCTGCATCATGGCGAACGCACATGGACTTGCCAGATACGCTGCTCTCTGTCAGGAAGCCGGTTTGGTGCCCATCGTCGAGCCTGAAGTGCTGATGGACGGTTCGCATGACATTGAAGCCTGCCGCGAAGTTTCAGATAAAACATTTCACATAGTTTTCGCACAGCTGGAGGAACAGAGAGTCGAACCGAGTGGAATCGTATTGAAGCCCAACATGGTTTTGTCTGGAAAAGACTGTCCTCAACAGGCAGATGTAGACGAAGTTGCCGAGCAGACCGTCGACTGCCTGCTGGCTACTGTTCCAGCAGAAGTGCCGGGAATCGCATTTTTGTCCGGTGGGCAGACTGATGAACAGGCGACATTGCACCTGAATCGGATGAATCAGCTCGATAAAGATGTTCCATGGCGCCTGACATTTTCCTACGGGCGCGCGCTTCAGCAGGCTCCGATGAAAGCATGGAGCGGAAACGATGAAAATAGCGCACAGGTGCATGATGCTGCGTTAAGACGGGCGCTCGTTAACGCATACGCATCCAAAGGAGAGTATTCAGAATCATTGGAAGCGTCAAATTAGTATTCACGAAGGAACATGAGCATAAAGGTTCGGTTTTTTGCGAGTCTCGCCGATCAGGTTGGAATAAGGCGGCAGACTCTGGCAGCAGAAAGTATTCATACGGTGGAGGATGTATGGGCTGAATGTGTACGGGAGCTGCCGATACCAGGCAATGCGCTCGTAGCGATCAATCAACAGTACGCCAAATTCGACTCCATTGTTGAAGATGGTGATGAAATCGCATTTTTTCCACCCGTTACGGGAGGCTGACCCTGAAGATTGAAATTCGTGAAAGTCCGTTCGACGCGTGGGCGGAGTTGCAAAGTTACCAAAGTCGATTGTCTTCCGGCTCGTTTGGTGCGACTGCAATTTTCATCGGAAGCATGCGGGATTTCAATGAGGGTGACGATATTTCCAAAATGACTTTGGAACACTATCCAGGAATGACCGAACAGCACCTGATTTCATTTACCGAGAAGATTCTTGACGAAAACGACGTCGAAGACGTTCTGATACTGCATCGAGTCGGTGACATCGTGCCCGGAGAGGCGATCGTTCTCGTTGCCGTGTGGTCGGCACACCGCGCAGATGCATTTGAAGTGTGTGAAAAGTTGGTTGAAGAACTGAAATCACAAGCCCCTTTCTGGAAAAAAGAACACTTGACCGACGGTCAGAGCCGCTGGGTGGAACACAACACAGCAGGACCTTGGAAAAATTTGAACTAAGCGAGGTTAGAGATATGGATGAGCAAACACGAATCGAAGTCGAAGCAGCGGCATTTCGCCGATTGGTTGAACATTTTCGAACCCACACAGAAGTACAGAACATCGATTTGATGAATTTAGCGAATTTCTGTCGCAACTGTCTTTCGAAGTGGTATCGGGCGGCCGCAGACGACCGAGGGCACGAGCTGAGCTATGAACAATGCCGAGAAATAATCTATGGCATGTCTTATTCGGAGTGGAAAGATTTATTTCAGCTGGAAGCGACCGCGGAACAGAAAGCCCTCTACAAGGCACGTCAGGAACAATCGCAGCATCATTGACTAGCGGAGCGAACCCGCGACTCAGTCTTAAGCTGGTTTTTGAGCCACGAGATAACTCTTCGTGGCAGATTGGGAGCGACAGTCGTCGCGCTTGGAAATCGGCAGCAAAGAAGGAAACATTTTCGATAGTTCTCCGGGCGCCAGTACGTAATTGGGATTGAATTTCGGATTCACCAGCAAAAAGTTTTCATTAAAAGTTTGCATCATAAGCAGGCCCCCGGGTTTGAGCGCATGATGAATGTTTAAAGCCAGTTTTCGGTTCAGGTAGTTGAAGCAGATCATCGCGTCCACCGTTTCCGCACTGAATCGATAGCTGTTTAGATCAGCGATGACTGGATGAATTTCAACTTTCGCGCCTTCTGCCTGTTTCAGGCAGTTCTGGAGTGCGAGCGAACTGACGTCAAGCGCAACAGCAAAGCAGCCCAATTTTGCCAGATGGATGGTGTTGCGGCCTGTTCCGCAGGCCAAGTCTACGACAGTTTGAGATTTTGAGAAAAGGTGGGAATATTCTATCAGGAGCGGATCAGGACTTAGATCATTGCCGTGCTCTTTCTGTTTATATCTGCGCTCCCAGCGTTCTTGATCGTTTCCCAATTCAGCTCAAATCTAGATGTTGGTTGTAAAGGGCTCGACGGTTACCATCGACCCTTCCTGCACGTTCCCCGTTTCCGCTGGCAAAACGATATAACAGTTTGCGCGGCTCATAGAGGACAGCACTCCGGAACTCTGATTGCCGGTTGATTCAACAACTGCTTGGCCGTCATCATTGACTGACAGAATTCCGCGTTGGAATTCAAGTCTTCCACGTCGTTTGAATATTGGATTCAGGCAGCGAACGTTCATGCGCAAAGTTGAAATGGGTGTGCGTTCGCCTCTTATTTTTCGCAGTGCGGGCCTGACAAATTTATCAAAGGTCACCATCACGGATACCGGATTTCCAGGCAGGCCGAAAAACCACGTATCGTTGAACCGACCAAAAGCAAGAGGTCGACCGGGTTTCATTGCGACTTTCCACAGCTTCAGCTCGCCGACCGATTCGATTGCCTGTTTAATGCAGTCCGCATCACCAACCGAAGCGCCAGCCGAAGTGACGACGACATCCGCCTGCTGCGCTCCAACTGTCAGAGCTGCAATCGTTTGGTCGAGGTCGTCGCGGACCACCCCCAGGTCGATCGGCTGCACATGAGCAGCCTTCAAAAGCGCGAAAAGCGTATATCGATTGCTGTCATAAACATCTCCGGGTTTCAGAGTTTCTCCGACCGCTCGCAGTTCATCACCTGTGGAGAAAAAAGCAACTTTCGGTTTCTGCCGAACAACAACTTCGGAGCAGCCTACCGATGCCAGCAAACCCAATTCGGCGGTTCCGATGAGCTGGTTTTTCGCGAGCGCCAGTTCACCGACTGCAATGTCTTCTCCCGCATTTCGAATGTGCTGACCCATCCTGTGCGAATTTTTCGTATAGACCCAATTGTTTTCAACCTGACAGTCTTCCTGCATGATGACCGTATCCAGTTCGTCTGGGACCACGCCACCGGTAAAGATTCGAATACATGCTCCGTCTGGAATCTCGCTGAAAAATGGATGTCCTGCGGCTGAAGTTCCGACCAGATTGAGACGGGAAATCTGATCTTTTTCTGCCAAATTCCCGTGGCGGCAGGCATATCCGTCCATCGCTGAGTTTCTGCTCGCTGGAATGTCTTGCTGCGCCTTAATGTCCTCTGCTGAAACGCGGTACATTGCATCTCGAATCCTGAGTCTTTCGACACCGTCAATGGTTTTGATTTGACTGAGTATTTCACTGAGAGCCTGTTCATACGGTGTCGATTCGAAATCACAAGGGTCCATACAGCTGGCTGCAGTGTCGAATTTAATCTTGTTCACGTTTCCAGTCTCCAGATCGTCCGCCAGATTTTTCCAGAAGTCGAACTGCCTCAATCGTCATGCCGCGGTCTGTCGCTTTGCACATATCGTAAATGGTAAGCAACGCAACCTGAACGGCGTTCAGCGCTTCCATTTCAACACCGGTTCTGTCTCGGGTTTCTGCTTTTGCAGCACAATGTACGGCCGAAGACTGTCTTCGGCACTCAAATTCAAGAGAAACATGGGTCAAGGACAGCGGATGACACAAGGGAATCAGCTCGGAGGTTCGTTTTGCCGCCATAATTCCTGCAAGGCGCGCCACGGCTATGACGTCACCCTTCTTATTTGCCCCAGAGATGACTGTTTCTAAGGTCGATGGGGACATTGTGATCTGGCCTTCCGCAACGGCGCGGCGAGTCGTGATGTTTTTTGCTCCGACATCAACCATGTGGGCGTCACCTTGTTCGTTAAAATGTGTGAGATCGGCCATGTGATTTAATACATAAATTCAAAAATTGAATGCATTGGCGTGAAAACCGGTGAATCCTGTGTCTATATTTTAAGCATTCATCTTGAAATTATTTACAATTATCCATTGATTGTAAATTATTGGGTAAAGCAATGAAACTGACCAAAAAAGCCTAGGTAAGTCCTTCTGAAAATGTGGCACGTTGATCGAATTGTTCGATATGATTCAGCATAGAACAACAGCTCGAAAGTGGTTCGAACACATTCTCTGGAACGACAGAGGGGGAAGTTTGCAACCGAGGTGACCAAACGCTAACGAAGTTGCGAACAGCAAGCTATAACCTAACATATGCCGAGGATGTCAGAGACACTTTTCAGTGCGATACGGAACTATTTTGGGGCAATCGCATATCCAATTGAGCAAATAGGCAATCGCAATCTACGTGGTTGTAAAAAACCTGACGCGAACGCCAATTGCTTGATCTTCCGGCTGCCGTTGTGTTTTACGATCTGACCAATGTTCACTACCGTGGTCGTCATATTGGCAGCCTGGTGTGTTTCGGGCGTTCCATACAAAAGAGACTGTGAAAGTATTGCCAAATTAGTTTAAATTAGTGGATTATGAATATATATCTCATTGATTTAATTGATATTAATATTTGTTCTGATTCAGAAATCTACGAAAATGAGAATACTTTCACAGTCTCAAAAGCGCAGCCACTGTCCCCTGACCAGCATGGCGCTGGCGACCGACCGCGCCGGTTTTGCGTGTTATTGTGAAATTTCGCCGGGCAATGTCGCCGAATCCAAGACCTTGCAGCAGCTGGCAGCACAAGGCTACCCTTGGGTGGCAGTCGGCCGTGGTGCCAAACCCAGCGCCCCACAATTACCGCCGGATGTGACCCTGGTCACCAGCGCCAACTCGCAAGTCAATGGCTGGAAGCTGGAGTGCGACGAGCGGGGGGTGAAAGTTTATCTGCCTAGTGAGCACAAACATCACGCCGACACTTCGATCTTAGAGACCAAGCGGCAGCGTTTCGAACGGCAGCTGCAGCGCCTGCATGATGGTCTGTCGAAGTCGAGATATCTCAAACGTTTGCCTAAGGTTCACCAGCGGATCGGCCGGCTCCGACAGAGGTACCCCAAAGTCGCCTCGCATTACCAAGTCGAGGTCGAAGCCAGTGACGACGGGGCCTATGCGCCGGCAGTTATCTTCTGCGCAGCTCTCATATCGAGTGGTCCACAGAGCAGATCGTTCGAACCTACTGGCAGCTGATCGAGATTGAAGCGACCTTTCGCAGTCTCAAGACAGAATTGGGGCTGCGTCCAATCTGGCATCAGTTGGAACATCGGATCAGCGCTTATTTATTGATTTCAGCGCTGGCCTATCATGCGGTTCAACTCGTGCGCACGCGCTTGATAAGCCCAAGGCATTCACCTTTGCTGGGATTCGATTCGAACGCGCATGCGCTCTTTGATTCACATCACGACCACACTCAAGGAAGTAACGGCGGGCATATCATCAATCGTCAGGATTCACGCCAGTCGGCCGCGGTGATGGAAATTGCTAAAGCGCTGGACATCAAACTACAGCTGCACCGTCACCGAATTCGATCTCCGCGCTAAAGCGGATCTAATAAAAATCACGCGATTGTAGGGACATGTGGGCAAAGCTGTCGCTGCTATAATTAACATATTCAATGACTTAAATTAACTGAAAATGATCAAGTGACGAACTAAGGTCAAAATGACTTGAGCAAATAAAATCACCCAAAGGAGATGAAAATGAAACAATCGCAAACAAATCTGCCCGCGCAAATATGAGGTGATATCAATGGATAGAGCGCAACAAATTTACATTTGATTTAACGCACAAATCGCCCCTATCGAATCGCAGGTGCTTATGGGCGCGTTAGCTAATGCCGCCAACAACCAGTTTGCTGAAATACACTTATTATTGTCAACGCCAGGTGGGAATGTAGCACAAGGAATAACTTTGTATAACTTCATTAGAGCATTGCCAGTCAAAGTCACAATTTACAATATTGGAACTGTCAATTCGATTGGTAACATAGTGTTCCAAGCCGCTCACAAAAGAATAGCATCGCCTAATTCCAGTTTTATGTTTCACGGAGTTGGTTTTTTTATAGAAAACCAACATCTGGAATTGTCTCACCTCGAAGACAAATTGGAGGGACTCAAGAATGATCAGTCATTAATTCTGAGTATTATGTCCGAACGGACCAAAATGAACATCGCGGAGATCGAAGATTTGTTTAGGAAGATGGCTTTTATTAATGCTCAAGAAGCGCTCAAGAGGGGCATATCCGACGAAATCGCTGAGGTCCACGTGCCTACTGGAATTGAGATACAACAACTTATCTTCCAAAGTTAATGCATTATTTTTACTTGAATCGATTTTCATTGCTTAACTCTCAGAGTTTGTGATTGCAGTAAACCATATTACAACCATATAATAAATCACGACACGAATAAAAATTTTTATTCAAAATATTATCCCAAAATTCTTCCATCGAATTAGTCAAGTCTATAAATCCTAAGTTTTGGATATCGACTTCAATTATGAGCAAAAAAGTTTGCAAAATTAAGGTGAAACAGAAATTGAAATTTAAAGGATAGAGATAATCGAGTAAATTTTGTTAGTTTACGTCATGTCTTGAGCTGTTGGAATATATCAATCCAATGGAAGCTTCTGCGTCCAAAACTGCGGCAGCAGCTTTAGAAATCACTGTTTAATCAGCTTACCGCCTGAATCAAATTAAAATTGGTTTTGCCAATTCGAATGAATGAATCTGCTCGCTTGAAATTTCAATATAAGGGCTTCTGTAAATCAAGGCAATCCGTACGATGTGAAGTGGTCGAACTTTTAGAAACACTATTGTAAAAGCGATCCGTCCAAATCCTTGCTGAAACGAAATAATCTGACACCGCTGCATCAAGATGGATGACGAGCTTCTACTGAGATACAACCGACAGATCATGATGTCGGAAATTGATTTTACCGGTCAGGAACGGATCATCAATTCTACCGTGTTGATTGTAGGCTTGGGTGGCTTGGGGTCGCCAGTCGCGATGTATCTGGCTGGCAGCGGCGTTGGTCACTTGATTTTGAATGACTATGATTCGGTGGATCTGTCCAATCTTCAGAGGCAGATTCTGTACACGAGCGAAACGATTGACGAAATCAAGGCTGAAGCAGCGAAACGGACACTTCATGCTCTGAATCCAGAGATTCGTCTCACTTCAATCAATAAGAAACTGAATGATTCTGAAATTTTTGAAGTCGTGAAAACAGCTGACGTTGTGGTTGACGCTACTGATAATTTCGATATTCGATTCGCTCTGAACCGCGCTTGCGTTAAAACAAAGACTCCGATGGTCTCCGGTGCAGCCATACGCATGGAAGGGCACCTGATCGTCTATCGGACCGACAGGGACGACAGTCCCTGTTTTCGCTGCTTGTATCGACCTGAAGATGAACCGCAAGAAAGATGCAGTGAAACTGGCGTGCTGGGTTCTCTGTGCGGCATGATCGGTTCTCTGCAGGCAACTGAAGTGATCAAAATCATCGCAGATGCGGGACAGACTCGCTACGGCATGCTGGTTCTGTACGACGCAGCACGGTCCGAGTGGCAGGAAGTACGGATACCGAAAGATGTCCAATGTCCTGTCTGCGGCACGATCAATTCACATATGTAAGACGCACATCCGGGGTATGGCCTGCCGGCAGCCGCCGCGTTTGCTGGCGTTGTTGAACCGACTGTGATTTGGCTGTTGATGGAGTGTTCGCGGTGCGAACCGCGAATTTGCGTGCAATTCTGTAATTCACAGATGAATGCTTCATCGATATCGAGTGTATCTGACTGTCAGGTCCTTAGGTAGTGTCAATCCACAATTCCTTTAGACCGCGCAGTGCCACGCGTTTCCTTCGCACCGGTTCCGAAGCAAGTCTGATGCGGGGAAATCTGGACATGAGGGCTTCAAATACAATGCGCGCCTCCATCGTTGCCAATACGGAGCCAAGACAGTAATGGATGCCGCGCCCAAATGCCAAATGAGCTTTTCTAGGTTCAGAAAAATCAAGTTGGTTCGGATTGGAATATATTTCTGGATCTCGATTTGCGGCGCCAATCAGCAGTATCAGCTTAGCGCCAGCCCGAATATTTTTACCGCCAATCTCGACATCCTCGGCAGCCATGCGACTGTTGAGCTGGACCGGACTGTCATAACGAAGCAGTTCTCGAACCGCCGAATCAAGTCTGTCAGGATTGTTTCTCAGCCACTGCAGCTGATCGGGATGCCGCAGTAAAGCAAGCATTCCGTTGCCAATCAAATTACGAGTCGTTTCATTTCCAGCAACCAGCAATAGCACCAGATTACCCAATAGCTCTTCATGACTCAGCCTGTCTCCATCATCTTCCGCCTTAATCAAGGTGCTGAGAATGTCCTTCTGGGGAGTTAGTTTGTGTTCATTGATTCTCTCTTCAAAATATTCCAGAAGTTCGTTCATGTTCTGGCGCAGGCTGAAGACATCCTCACTCCTTAACATGGGTTCTACATCAAGCGCAACCATATCCGACCAAGATCTAAAACGATCAATATCGCGCGCCGGCACTCCCAGCATTTTTGCGATGACGAGCACTGGCAATGGATAAGCGATGGATTCAATTAGATCAAATCGTTCGCGATTGTCAATTTGTTCAATTAAATCTGCAACAGTCTGCTGAATGAAGGGCTCCAGCTCAGCCAATGCTCGTGCCGTGAAAGCCTTGGAAACCAACGAACGTATCCTCGTGTGCTGCGGTGGATCAAAGTCAAGCAGCGTTCGCAGGTTGGAATAGCCAATATTGCGGTCACGACAGATAAACCGTTTCTGGTCGCGAAGCACTGCATCAATCTGTTCATAGGATACCAGCGCCCAAGCATCAATCAAACGCATGCGGTGTACCGGATCTTTGCTTCGCAGCTTTTCGTAAATTTCGTAAGGGTTCTGCTGAACTGATGCGGATACTAGATTGAGATCTACTCCGGATTCCATGTATTCCCACGTCAGCAGACCGTTGATGGCAACGCTGCGGGAAATATTCTCTAACACTGTCAAAATTTGAACCATGACCTGCATTCTATCCTACGCCAATTCATATATTCTGTTCTGGAATTCAGGGATCTTTGCACCTCGGATTTTGAGTGACCGAGTTTGAGAATGGAAACTTGATGCGCTGGGTTCTGCCCAAGCGGATGGAGGCACAGAGTGGGGTGGTCTGTCAAGCATGAAACAAGCCTAATGGAACTGAAAATCGCGCACTGCACGCGCTGACTGACTGCGGAATTTGTCTCAAGGCTCGAAGTTTTCGGTACTTGGCTTTCGACACCGCTCCATGCTGGCTGACGGCTGGCGCCCACTGAACAAGTGAATTTTGCGGCCGCCGGCTGACCGTGCGCCTTGGCAGCCGCCGAGCAAGCTGCTTCAAGTATAATTACAATCTGTTCAATAACGCTGAAATACGCAACTGGCACTGGCAATATCGCATACAATACGCCCTTTTTTGCCGCATTTTTTCGAAATAAACCCGTTCTGATTGAGATAAAGCATGGTCGCAACCGAATCAAGCATGATGAAGCTGGGCACAATCGCCCCCCAATTCACGCTCCCAAACTTCAATCCTAACTTTTCAGCGACAGAGGTTTCACTTTCAGACTTCAACGGTTCCAAAGGATTTGTGGTGGTGTTCATCTGCAATCATTGTCCTTTCGTTGTCAATATTAAAACGGCATTTGCAGAATTCGCCGAGGCGTATCAGAACAGAGGGATTTCCGTGATTGCAATCAGCGCGAATGACATTTCGAATCATCCAGCTGACAGTCCGAACAAGATGGCGAAGGATGCTGTACGATGGGGATATGCATTTCCATATCTGTATGATGAGTCCCAAGATACAGCCAAAGCGTATGAAGCAGCGTGCACGCCCGACATCTATCTATTTGGGCCCCAAAAAGAACTTGTCTATCGCGGGCAGTTTGACGACAGCCGACCTGGAAACGGCATAACTCCAACTGGGTCTTCCCTGCGGTCGGCGGCGGATGCCCTGCTCGCAGGAGGCGGCAGTCTGAAGAATCAGCGGCCGAGCATAGGCTGCAATATCAAGTGGAAATCGTCGAATTGATGAAAGATATGCGTGTTTGGTGAAATCTCCGATACGGATGTAGATTCGAGCCGCATCCTAATGAATCCGTTTCGTCTCATGTAGAGATGGAAGAAATCAATTTTTACATCTTTGTAATTTATGTCGGTGCAGCGATACTTGCTACAGTGGCGCTGTATGCGCGTCAGGTTCTGCCCGTTGTCTATATCATTTTAGGCGCAGTCATCGGCCCTGGCGGAATCGACTTTCTGCCCGATCTGGAATTCATCGAAAAGCTGTCTCACATCGGCATCTTTTTTCTGTTGTTTCTGCTGGGTTTGGATCTGTATCCGCAAAAATTAATCAAGCTGTTTCAATCTGTAACATGGATTACCGTGATCGCTTCCACACTGTTTTTCGCGCTTGGTTACGGTGTCGCGATTAGTTTCGGGTTTACTCAAATTGAAGCAGTTGTTACAGGCATTGCGAGCGGATTTTCGAGCACGATTATTGGAATTAAACTTCTGCCTACCACAGCGCTGCATCACAAGCATATTGGCGAGCTCGTCATTGGACTGCTTTTGATGCAGGACTTGCTTGCAATCATCGCGCTGGTTGCGATCTCGCAGATGAGTGGGAGCGCCGAGTTCACACTGCGCACGCTGCTGCCGGTCATTGGACTGCCCGTTTTCGTGTGCATCGCTTTTCTTCTGGAAAATTACGTAATTCGAAAGATCATCGCGAAATTTGAAACGATTCACGAGTACATTTTCTTAGTTGCGATTGCCTGGTGTCTTGGGATGGGACAGCTCGGGAGCGTTTTTGGATTGGTTCATGAAGTTGGTGCATTCGTTGCAGGCGTTGCGATGGCTGCCTCTCCGATCGCCCGGTATTTGGCTGAACATCTTCGTCCATTGCGAGACTTTTTTCTTGTTCTGTTTTTTGTTGCAGTCGGTGCGTACTTCAAACCGGATGCGTTTGCTTCGGTATTCTTGCCCGCGATCGTTCTGACGCTGTTGGTACTGGTAATTAAACCCTTCACTTACAAGACACTGCTGGTATATTTTCGAGAAAAAGCAGAAACGGGGTGGGAAACTGGCATACGTCTGGGCCAGCTCAGTGAGTTTTCAATACTGCTGGTCTTGCTGGCGATCGAATCAGGCATTATTGGGAATGACGCTGTGAACTTCCTGCTGATTGCAACGGTTTTGACCCTGATTGGCTCTTCCTATCTGATTGTCTTCCGCTATCCGACTCCTGTCGCAGTGTCGGCGAAGCTCAGACGGGACTGAATATTTCCGTTTGACAGGATGTCTGAATCAATCCGTCGATACTCTGAGGTTTTGATCGTCGGCTGCGGTTACACTGGCAGGAGGCTCGCTCATTCAATTCAAACTCAAGGCTGCGAGGTTACGGCTCTTACCAAGGGTTCGGATGTCCGTATCGAAGGAGTTGAATCAGTTCAAATTGATCTTGATCAAACTCAGCCTGCCCGCGTATCGGTCGCAGCAGGTGCACTGATCATTTATTTGGTGCCGCCGCCAAGCCAAGGCGAGACTGATGCTCGCATACGCAATTTTTTTAATGAAGTTCTAATCGGACTGCCTGCTCGTTTCATATTGATCAGCACGACTGGTGTTTATGGAAACTGTCACGGCAGGTGGGTTGATGAGCAAACGCCAGTCAACCCGGAATCAAGTCGTGCAATTAGGAGGTTGGACGCTGAGAACTATGCCGGTGCATGGTCAGAAAAATCTGGGGTCGAATTCACGACCGTGCGCGCTGCAGGAATCTATGGACCTGACAGAATACCTGTTCAGCGAGTAATGAGGGGTTTCGTACTGCCGCCGAAAGATGAGGTTGGTTATACGAACAGAATTCATGTCGACGACTTGGTGCGGATTTGCCTGGCCGCGGCCGAGCACGAATCCTGCGATCTTTTCAATGCGGCGGACGGATGCCCGATGCGCATGAACGAATATTACAGTCTCGTGGCTGAAATCTGGGGGCTGCCTCCGGTTGCAGAATCCAGCAAACCATCCGATTTGGAACATTTGAGTTCTGCGATGTGGTCCTTTATACGCGCGTCAAAAAAAATCGACAATCGTCATATGCTGAAGACTTTGGAGATGAAACTGCTTTATCCCCATCCTAAATTGGGACTGCAGGCCTGCCGTCTCGATCAATCCAGCAGTTGAATTTGGCTGTTCGGGCTACGAAATCTGATGTCGTCTGACGCGTCTGTACCATCGTAGAGACAGACGGCCTGGCGCGTCACGAAAGCAAGATCTGGGTTTGCTCAATCGCCCATCTCAGTCGGTCAAAAAGCTCGTCAATTTCTTCTTCTGCAATGATCAAAGGAGGTGCTATCACAACTGCGTCACCAATTGCGCGGACGAATAATCCATTTTTTTCTGCAGAATTCATCAAGATCGCACCCGCACCCAGCTCGGGAGGGAAATTTGCCCGCGTGCGCTTGTTCTGAACTAGGTCGAATCCAGCCATCAAGCCGACTCCTCTCGTATTCGTGACATGGTCATATTCATCCAGCTGCCGTACTGCCTGCTGAAATGGCTTGCTGACCGTTTTTACATGCCTGACGATTTCGCGTTCTTCTAAAATCGCGAGTGTTTCCAATGCCACTGCCGCACCGACGGGATGGCCAGAATAAGTGAATCCATGACTGAACACTCCTTTTTGAGCGCTGGATTCAACCAAGGCGAGGTAAATCGGATCAGTAACCAGCGTTGCGGAAATAGGAAAGTAAGCCGAAGACATGCCTTTTGCAACGGTCAGAATGTCGGGTTTGAGATTGAACGTAATTGATCCGAACATCTCTCCAGTTCGCCCAAATCCACAAATGATTTCATCAACAATGAACAAAATGCCGTGTTTGCGAAGAATTGGCTGAATCTTCTCGAAGTAAGCATTCGGAGGAACGATTACACCACCGACTCCCATGATGGGTTCAGCGATAAATGCAGCGATGGTCTCAGGGTCATTTTCAGCAATCAGCCGCTCGAGTTGATTCGCCAGTCGAGCTGCGAATTCAGACTCGGATTCTCCGTGACGCGCTTCAGTGAAGTAATTTGGAAAATCAGCGTAGATGATTTCAGGGAAGCGAGCGCCACTGAATTCGTGCATGGCTGGCATTCCACTTAAGTGTGTGGAAAATATCGCGGAGCCATGATAACCATTGAATCTGGAGATGATTTTGCGCTTGCGAGGATTGCCTGTAAATTTGTGATAAGTCCAAGCGATTTTTATCGCAGATTCATTTGCTTCCGACCCGGACCCAGCAAAATAAGCTTTTGTCAGCTGCGGTGGGCTGAGCGCAATGAGTTTTTCAGCAAGCAGCGCGAGTTTCTCGCTGCTTCGACCCCGAAACGTGTGGCTGTAAGGAAGAGATTCCATCTGCCTCTTGGCCGCTTCAACGAGACGGGGTTCGCTGTAGCCGAGGGTGGCACACCACAGACTCGACATCGCATCAAGATATTTCCTGCCTTTAGAGTCGACAAGATAGATGCCATTCCCGTACTCAATTACGATGGCTTCTTCCGATTCGTGCTGTTTTAAATCCGTAAAGGAATGCAGGTGATAGGCGCGGTCAAGTTCGCTGAAATGGCGCAGAGAATCCTTCAAAACGTTTCGATTTTCAGATTTTACGGCGTCGAAATATGGAATTGGCAAGGCAGTGACAACGCCGGCTCAGGAGCCGGTGTTGTCTTACCTGATGCATGTCATCAATAGTTAGTCTGTCAGCCAGCTCTGAATCAGCTCCTGATTCGCATCAACCCATTCGCGGGCATACTCTGCAGGGTCTCTCTCGTCGACTCCAATGGCAAACGACCAGTCGTTGATTATCTGTGCGGTAAGCGTAATTCCGTTCAGCAGTTTCACCATTCCGGGGGCATCAGTTTCCAATCGGCGAGAATAGGCGATTTGAGACGTGATTTGAGGAAATGCTGTTTCAACATAAGAACTTTCCAACCAGTCGGGCGCATCCAAGTCGGCGACATTCCACTTTTCAGGGTCATGGTCCGGTTCTTCCAGAACAACCAGTGCATGCATGCCAAATATATGGTGAGGTGAGTAGCATGCCCAGACGATGACTCGGCCAGCCTTCGCATCTGCGTCAATCTGAGACAGAATGACGGTTTCTTCGCTGACTGTCAGGTCATAAAGATCGGCGAAGCCGTAATCCCGAGCGCGAATCTGATGGATTTTGGTGGATTTCCAGCTGGGGGCTCCCATCCAGATTTCACCTTTGCCGTCACCGTCCCGATCGGTAAGCCCGGCGATTTCAGGCCGCGTCAGATCATAAACGGAAGCCAGTCCGTACTGATCTTTCGCTGCTTGGGTGGTACAGAATCCGTCAAACGCAGGAAAAGTCACACTGGTGAGCGCTACGGTCCCATTTTCGTCGACATACTTGTCAATCAAAGCCTGATTGTTCGGCAGCCAAAGATCCGGATGGATGTCAACTTCCCCATTCCCCTGATCCATCGCCTTGAAAAACACCGCATGATTTCCGGGAACCATGTCGACTTCAATGCCGTAATTTTCCTCTGCAATAATCTTGATAATATTCGTCATTGCTTTTGCATAGCCCCAATTGGGTTGACCGATCATGACTTTGTCTTGGGCCTGGACCAACCCGGAAGTCAGAAGGCCGATGGCCAGCACAGGCCATAAATTAATCACTTTTTTCATTATTCCTCCATTTCCTATTGAGTGATGATGAACTTATTATCCGTTATTTGTTTTCCTTCCTTGCACGATTCGATCAAGAATCATCGCACAAAACAGAATTGCGATGCCGGCAAGAACACCTTTTCCTTCATTCGCATAACTGAGTGCATCCAGCACGTCTTCACCTAAGCCTTTCGCACCAATCAACGAGGCGATGACAACCATTGACAGGCACATTAATATGGTCTGGTTGACACCGGTCATGATTGAGGGTTTTGCCAGCGGAAGATCAACTCGCAGAAGCAGGTAAGTTTTTGACGCTCCAAATGCTTCGGCCGCTTCGCGGACATAGGCAGGAACTCCCTGAAAGCCCAGAACTGTCAGGCGTACGACCGGTGGCATTCCAAACACTACGGTGGCAATGATGCCAGGCGGTTTTCCGATCCCAAAAAAAGCGATCACTGGGATCAGATATACAAAGGATGGCATGGTTTGCATCAAATCCAAAATTGGCCAAACCGCAAGCCGAACCTTTTCTTTTCGAGCGCATAGAATGCCAAGTGGTATTCCCATAAAGATGCACAGTACGCAGGCTGCCCCCAGCAGCGCGACTGTCAACATGCTCTTTTCCCAAAAACCCAGGATGCCCAGATAAGCCAGCGCAGCAATCGTAAAAATTGCAACTCGACGGCCGGCAATATTCCACGCCAGCAGGGTGATGATCACCATCATAACTGGCCAAGGAGTTCCTACGAACACAATTTCAAGAAAATCCAACAAAAGACGAATGGTTCGCGTAACCCCTCCGAAAAAGCCTGCGAATGACTCGGTCAGCCACTGAAATCCGTTGTCAATCTGAATTTCAACGGTTCGCTTCCAGAGCGGGTCGGCAGGAATTGACTTGAGCCATTCAGGTGCCTGGCTTGTAGTAAACCTGTAGGCGCTGAAACCCGCTGTTGCCGCGTAAAGCAGACTCATGAACCCCACTTGGGACATGTTGACTCCGTGTCGCATCGCCGTGTTCGCACGCCACTGCTGGAATCGATCTTTAAGTGCGAAATTTGCGTAAATTCCCTGAACGGCTTTAGCGAACAGAAGTAAAGAGCAGCCGACAGCGATCAGAATCGGGCCTTGGGCTGCAGCCTGCTCGGCCTGTTCCAGCGCTTTTACGCTCGCGGTCTCTAAAGCGTTCGCCGATTCCGATAATGAGGAGGCATTTTTTGCTCCATTTGCCAGAGCATCCGCCGCTTCCTGGCTTCTCTTGATCGCAAATCCTGCCAGGCGTTCCGCTCGGGCAAATTCTTCGTAGCCGAGGTCCGCAAAAAGTCCTCGGCAAATTTGAACAAATGCAATGGTTTCCAGCACCAGGAATATCCAGAACGACAACCACAGGTTTCGGGCGGACCACCAAACTGGACCAAGCAGAGCGGCCATTGCATTGAATGTTCGAACGTATCCGGCAGCATTGTCAATTCTGTCAAATTCTCGGCAATAATATTCAGCGTTGAATCCAACAAAGGTGGCGATGGCTTCTGGTCTCGAACCAGTCAGAACAGATTCATTTTCGTTTGTAGTATTCATTCCATTTTCTCCCTTGAATGCCGAGCAGGATCTGTTCACGATCAACTACTCCGATTTCAGTTCCTCCCCGACTCACAATCACCGCGGGACCTTCATGTTGCAAAGCAATATCGATCAGCTGGTTCAGTTTGGTGTCCTCATTCAAGCGAGGAGCGTTGGTCAAAATGCTGTCTTCGCCTGCGTATCTGTCGATCGGCACCATGATTCGATGAGCGCTGACTAAATTTAACCGAGATATTCCGGATACAAAATCAGCGACATAGTCATCGACTGGATTCCACACGATGTCTTCTGGTGTGCCAGTTTGTACGAGAACACCATCTTTCATGATCGCAATTCGATGCCCGATTCGAATCGCTTCGTCCAGATCATGCGTAATGAACACTGTAGTTTTGTGTGTGATTCTTGACAGCTTTAGAAATTCATCCTGCAGCTGCCGACGAATCAATGGATCAAGCGCACTGAAGGGTTCATCCATGAGCAGGATGTCGGGGTCGGCAGCGAGAGCCCGCGCCAGTCCAACCCGCTGCTGCATGCCACCCGACAGTTCATGGGCGTAGTGGTATTCCCAACCGGACAGCTCGACCATGGACAACACTTCTTCTACTATCTTTCTGCGCTCGCTGCGACTCATTCCCTTGACGTCCAGCGGTAAGGCGACATTGTCCATGACGGTGCGATGAGGCAGAAGGGCGATATTCTGAAATACCATGCCAATTTTTTCCGCTCTCATGAGACGAAGTGCTTTGACGTCTTTTTTCAGAACATCTTCTCCATGAATCAGGATTTTTCCAGATGTCGGCTGCAAGAGCCGATTGATGTGTCGGACTAAGGTTGACTTGCCGCTGCCCGACAGTCCCATGATGCAGAAAATCTCACCTTCCTGAACGGTGAAATTTGCATTTTGAACGCCGACGACGCATCCAAATCGAGCCAGCACTTCGCTTTTGGACAAGTTTTCACGTTGGACCGCCTGCATGGCATCCACTGCCTGCCGCCCAAAAATCTTCCACACATCAATGAGCTCAATGGCAAAGTCAGATGTGAATTCCTTTTTTGAAGCTGCCATCTCAGAGTGATTCATACACGGATTAGGGCTTGATTCCGGTCAATTCTATCGCAATTTGATCGGGTTGGAATTTTCACTAAATTGAGGATTTTATTCCTGAATTGATTTTAGGTGGATATCGAGTCTAGACTGATTACAGCAATAATAATCTAGTTTGCAATATCGAATGAACGATTGAATTACGCGCGACAATTGAGAAACGCTAAAAAAATGCCGTCTCCAAGAGACGGCATAGTAGGCAATGTTCAGTTAAGTTCGCGGGACTGCGATTTGAAATTACTTTCAGTTGATAATGAATTTTGAGAAATCTAAATCGGCGGAAATGTATGTGCTGCGTTTGTGGGGTCGGCACTTGGGAAAATTCATCTGTGGATTTGCCACGGTCTCTTCATTTACAAACTTTGTAAAGACTGCCTAGATGAAAAATCCAAGCGTTCCGTTTCGTAGATGGTGAAGATCGGGCTTGCCTTATTGATCAATTCAGCGCTGGTCTTCTAAGTTTTGCAGGCAGTGCTGAATTAATACCAGAGCAACGTTCATAACCAAAAGTGCATCCGCAGAATTTGTTGCTTGCAGCGTTGGTTTGGCAGATCCCTTGTTTGCACGTTCTGAAGGGAGAAATCCTGTTATCCATTTGATCCAGACTTGAATATCGTCCGTTCCTGAAATGACGCCCTGCGATTTTGCATTCTGAATCAATTTTCCAAACTGTCCTTTTCCACTGCTTCCTTCCTCGCCGAAAACAAGTTTCAAGAATTGAAGTACGGCATTGTGTGTTTTCGTAATTGCCTCTGGATATCTCTGAGCGTGAAAGTCTGCAAATACTTCTCGAAAAATTGAATTAACCGAATCCCATTTGGGGCCAGAAAGAATTTCAAGCGTGGGTTCATAAACATTTTTCAATATTCCTTTGTCTTGATGAGGCACAAATCCAGAGCGTGTGACAAAAAGATTCACGCTGAATTGATCAAATAAATGATTCAGGTGTTTTGCAAAATGATCAAGACTTCGAAATGCAGAATTCGCTATCAGTTTTCCCACTGTTGAACCAGCGGCAGATTTTGCTCGTTTCAATTTGAAATGGTCGATAAGTTGATCAGCGTACAGTGAAAGCATCAGCAGAACCAATTCCTCTGATTGCTCGTTTATGAGGATTTTTTTGAAGTCCTTCTGTGCTGGAGCAAATAATTATGGGGATGCTGGCAGAGAATTTAGAAAAATGGGCCGCCGATTTCCGGGAGGAAGGTCGGGTTCAAGGTCTGGAAAAAGGCAAACGCGATCTGCTGTTCCGGCATATTGAGTTCAAGTATGGGTCTGCGGTGCGCGGACAGTTGACCGAGACCTTGCTGCGACTCACGACGACCGAAACGCTGGACCGGTTTGGAAACTGGATCATTGAGTGTGAAACTGCCGAGGAACTGTTCGAGCGCATTCGTTCAAGTGCCAACGGAATCACTGGATAGACATGCCCAAGGGAGCGTATTCTGTTAATTTGACGCTGCCAAAGTGCAGCAGGCAGATGTTATTGTCTTTTTCGTCCAAGACCCATTGGAATCCTCATCAGCGAAAGCGGGGTGCTCAGTGTCAGACAGAAGAACGCTCAGTGACAAACGACGGTTCCTGCCATTTTCGAGATTCATGTCTCTAGAACCGGATGTGAACTCGACGTCGCAAAACATTAGCTCGATGATCACCACTAGCACAAACAGTCACTAGTTCCGAGCTGAGTCGGTGATGAACTTCGTGAAAAAGAACCAATCCGTCTGCAGATTACGAAAAAAATGATGGCATTTTGATAGTCGCAAAACGCATATCAGAACTGCTGTCGCTGATTTCGGCAATTTTCCGAGAATGCTTTTGCTAATCTATAATAGACGGTTCACATCGCACTCAGTCTGCGGATTGGATTAGTGTTGCCGGCAAGTGACCATGCGGTCATGACAGGCCATATTGAACCTCATATATTTCTATTTGAATACATATCAAAGGACAAAAATCTGCTTATGATACGTTCTGGTCAGAGAAGCAACCAGCAGCTGCGTCCACATAAAATCACCCGGTCATTTACGAAAAATCCGGCTGGTTCGGTTTTAATTCAAGCGGGCGAAACCTATGTTTTATGTACCGCAAGCGTGGAAAGCAGAGTTCCGTTTTACAAAAGAGGAACGAATCAAGGCTGGGTAACGGCAGAATACAGCATGCTGCCGGGATCAACTAAAGTTCGCAGTTCTCGCGAGGCAGCCCGCGGCCGACAAGGTGGTCGAACGATGGAAATTCAACGTCTGATCGGCCGAAGTCTGCGGGCATGCATCGATCTGGAAAAACTCGGAGAACGCACCATTGTTATCGACTGCGACGTTTTGCAGGCGGATGCAGGCACTCGGTGTGCATCGATCACAGGTGGTTACGTCGCTCTCGTAGACGCTGTCGCCTCATTGCTGGAAAGTGGAGCGATCGAGGAAAACCCCATTTATTCTAGAATTGCAGCGGTTTCGGTCGGAATCGTGAACGGCTCCGTAATGTTGGACCTGGATTACTCTGAAGACTCGATCGCTGAAACAGACATGAATGTAGTCATGAATGAATTTGGAAACATGATCGAAATTCAGGGGACGGCCGAGGAAAGATCGTTTTCCGTTGACCAGCTGATCGAAATGACCGCAGCAGCCCAGACAGGCATTGCCGAATTGATTGAACTTCAGGATTCGGCGCTGTCATCGTGAACGATCTTTCAAAAATTGTATTGGCAACCGGCAATCCCGGCAAGATCATGGAAATCGGGAGGATGTTGGAATCAACATCAATTCAGGTGATTGCTCAGTCAGAGTTCAACATCGCGGAAGCTGTCGAAGATCAGCCCACGTTTGTGGAAAATGCTCTCATCAAAGCGCGTCATGCAAGTTTTCACACTGGACTGCCTGCCATCGCAGACGATTCAGGTTTAGTAGTGGATGCGATCGATGGCGAGCCGGGAGTGACTTCTTCGCGTTACTCAGATCCCGGAGCCAATGACGAAAGAAATATTCGAAAACTGCTTGGAAAATTGGCGGATGCAGAAAATCGGAATTGTCGATTCCGCTGTGTAATGGTGTTTCTGCGTTCCGTATCTGATCCCTCCCCCATAATTTCTGAAGGAACCTTGCATGGCGTCATTCATCATCAGCCGCAGGGTTATTTTGGATTTGGTTATGATCCAGTGGTTTGGCTGCCGGAAAAAGGCTGTACGCTGGCCGAGCTGAACACCATTCAAAAAAATCAGATCAGCCATCGAGGTCAGGCTCTTCGAGGTTTGGTTGAGCAACTTACGGAAATGGTGAATCAAAATGTCAATTGAACTGATATTGCTCCGACATGGTCAAAGCGAGTGGAATTTGCAAAATCGTTTTACCGGTTGGGTTGATGTTGACTTATCAACTCGCGGAATCGATGAGGCGCGAGGCGCCGGAAGAGTGCTCAAGGAAAAAGGTTATGAATTTGATCTGGCGCGGACGTCGCTGCTCAAACGATCGATTCGAACCCTTTGGCTCGTGTTGGAGGAGCTGGACCAAATGTGGATTCCAGTCTGCTGTGACTGGGAACTCAACGAACGGCATTATGGTGGATTGCAGGGCTTGAACAAACGGGAGATGGCCCAGATTCATGGTGAGGAACAAGTTCATATTTGGCGTCGAAGTTATTCGACGCGTCCGCCGGCAATGACCGAAGATCAGACCAGTCAGCTGCAGAACGATCCAAGATATCAAAGTATTGCTGCTGTGCCTGCTTCGGAATCGCTTGAGGACACCTATGTCAGAGTCGTACGTTTCTGGCAGGACGTCATTTCTGCGGAAGTGACTGCTGGCAGAAGGATTTTGATTGTGGCGCATGGGAACAGTCTCAGAGCGCTCGTGAAGCATTTGGATAAGGTTTCTGATCAGGACATTACGTCGCTGAACATTCCAACCGGCATTCCGCTGGTCTATCGACTTGATGACGAGCTGAAGCCGATCGAGCATTTTTATCTTGCCGATGACCAGACTTTAGCGCAGGCAGAATCAGAAGTGAAGAATCAGAGTTCAGCCAAAGAGTCGTCTTGAGTCGGACGGCCTGTGAAGGCTTTAAGTCGTAAATACAGGCTCGCCCAACACATCCATCCTGGGTTCTACGCCAAGTCCCGGTCGATCACTTGCGCGCATATACCCGTTTTCAATGGTCGGCGCTCCATCAGCGATGTCGACGAAGGAGTATTCATGAAATGCAGATGACTGAAAATGAAATTCCTGAGGCAAAGAATGCGCAAAGTGCGCAATTGCGGAAGTTGCAATTTCACCGCCCCAGGAGTCTTCAACCGTCATAACGATTCCCAGCTGGATGCAGAGGTCTCTGAACAGAACAGCTTTCGTCATGCCGCCAACGCGATTTAATTTGAGATTGATTGCATCCATGGCGCCATCCCGCCATCCACGAATAAGCACTTCTATACTGTCCATACATTCATCCAAAATCATGGGTTGGCTGCAATGTTTTCTTACGGTTAAGCACTGTTCGTATGTGAGACAAGGCTGTTCCAAGTACAGGTCAACATCACGAATTTCCTTTACAACCCGAATCGCTTCGTGTTGGCGCCAGCCGGTGTTGGCATCCGCATTGAGCACGTCACCGTCTGTGAGCTCAGCGGAAACGCGGAATATTCGTTCGATGTCAATGTCCGGGTCCGCGCCAACTTTCATTTGAAACTGCCTGAATCCCTGTTCCTTGTAAGCACGAAGTTTTTCTGCCATTGCTGCCGGACTCTGACGGGTGACTACTTTAAACAGTTTTACTCGATCTTGTCTCATGCCCCCGAGTAAACGATACACGGGCTGTTCGCAAGATTTGCCCAACAGGTCCCAACATGCCATGTCAATGGCCGACTTTATGTAGGGATGACCTTTTAGGAGAAGATCCATCCGATCATTGATTCGGCCCGCATCAAGTGGATTTTCGCCAACTAGTCTGGGTGCGATTTCTGCCAGTCCAGCTCGTGCGCCTTCGGCAAATGCCGGCAGATAACTGGACCCAAGAGGACATGTTTCTCCTACACCTGTCAAACCTTCATCTGTTTCAATCGCAACAACCGTACTGTCGAATGCAGCATAGGACTGATTCGACCAGCTGTAGGCTCCTTCGATCATTGGCAGATCAACTTGATAAACTGAAATTTTACGAATCTTCATGGCAGATACACGTTCTAAATTGTTTATGGAAAATGCGAATACGGAATAAGCTAAAAGACGAACTGTCATCGCACCGAGTGAAAGCGGCTTCGATTTATTGTAGACAATGGCCATTCAAGCGAAGCATAAATTTTAAGGAAAGCTGCATAAGATTCCGGATTCCGGAGGTGAAAGAATTCTAGTCATAGGATTATCCTATTGAAGTTGTTAAAATAGGCTTCTCAAGTACCTATTGAAAACAACTGAAGGAGGGTGAATTATGGATCGCAGAACCGCAATAAAAACCATTGGCGCCGTGCCCTTGGCGATGGCAGCAGTCAACACCAAAAATGTGGCGGCCAATGTGAGCGAAAGCATGGTGGAAGCGGAGCTATGGATGGCAGATCAATCGGTCGCCGCGTTTTTTGTTGAACCGGAGATTGCTCCTGCAGGTTCCGTACTGCTGATCCATGAATGGTGGGGGCTGAACCAGCAGATCAAAAACGTGGCATTGAAGATGGCGGGACTTGGATATCTGGCTCTCGCAGTTGATCTGTATGGCGGAAATGTAGCGACGGACCCGAATGAAGCGAGAGAGCTGATGAATGAAGTGCATCCAGACATTGCCACTGAAACGCTTGTGACTTGGATCGACTGGCTGCGCGGCCATTCAAAAAGTAACGGAAAAGTTGGAACCTTAGGCTGGTGTTTCGGCGGCGGCTGGTCACTCAATGCATCAATCGCAGCACCGGTGGATGCAACCGTCATTTATTATGGTCGCTGTGCCAAAGGAGCGGAAGAACTGAGTGCTTTGAGCGGCCCTGTGCAGGGACATTTTGCAACAAGAGACCAATGGATCAATCAGGAAATGGTTGGCGGTTTCGAAAAAGCGATGGACGAAGCAGGAAAAACGTACGAGAATTATTGGTACGAAGCAGATCATGCTTTTGCAAATCCCACCTCCGAGAGACATGATCAGGAGGACGCTCAGCTTGCATGGACGCGCACGCTGCAGTTTATTGATCAGCACCTGAGCTGATTTTTCGAATTTGAATGGTACGATGCCAGCAAGAATGCAAGATGTCATTCTGAGTTCGAAAGGTGACGGCGGTTCACCATCGGAAATTCGAAGAATTCCCGAATGTCTTAGTCAGGAAATCGTTGGACAGCAGCATCTGATCAATCGCTTGCTGATCGCTGTTTTGTGCGGCGGACATGTGATACTGGAAGGGTTTCCGGGTCTGGCCAAGACGCGGTCCGTGAGACATCTCGCCCAGTATATCCACGGGGAATTTCATCGAATTCAGTTTACCCCCGACCTGCTGCCAGCCGACTTGACCGGCACTGACGTTTATCGCCCAGAAACAGGAAAGTTTGAATTCCGGCCAGGTCCGCTCTTTCACGAAATCATTTTGGCGGACGAGATCAATCGTGCGCCCGCCAAAGTTCAGTCCGCTCTTCTGGAAGCGATGGAAGAACGACAGATCACGGTCGGCAGTCAGACTTATCTTCTGCCTCCGCTGTTCATGGTCATGGCCACGCAGAATCCAATTGAGCACGAGGGGACTTACCCGCTGCCTGAAGCGCAGAGAGATCGGTTCCTAATGATGGTACGCGTCTTTTATCCGGAAAAGTCACAGGAGCAGAACATACTCAGGATTGCAAGAACCGAAGCGATCAGTGGAGAAATTCAGCAGAAAGACAATTCTCTGAAAATTACGTACGATTCGATTTTTGCCGCTCGAAAGCAAATCTACGCCTTGCACATGGAGCCCGCGGTCGAGCTGTATCTTCTTGAACTGATCGATGCCTCTAGAAACAGCGGTCGTTACAGTTCCCAGCTGAACAAATGGATTGAAGTCGGCGCGAGTCCAAGAGGAACGATCGGGCTGGATGTCTGTGCCAGGGCAAGCGCCTGGCTGGACCAGCGGGATTATGTGTCACCTACGGATATTCAGGATGTTGCATTTGACGTTCTGAGACATCGACTCCTTCTGTCGTACGAAGCAGATGCAGACGGAATTGACGTGGATGATGTGATTCGAGAGCTCATTTCAGTCGTTTCAGTTCCTTGATTTGGCCAGGACTATGCTGCAGGGCACGAGCGTATCTGTTGACGATCTAGTGCGGCTGCGCGGCAGGACGCAGGGCCTGCAGCTACCGCAGAATCAGTCGTTTTACTTTACGGGCAGAACCCGTTCCTCAATTTTGGGACGCGGAATGGAGTATGAAGAATCCAGAAAATACGCTGCCGGTGATGATGCAAGAATGATCGACTGGCGGGTCACCGCCCGTACTGGAACCGCACATACCAAAGTGTTTCGAGAGGATAGGCAGCGAAGCGTTCACCTCCTTGTCGATATGTCTTCAACCATGAAATTTGGCACGCGCGTCGCCTTTAAGTCCGTCGTTGCAGCAGAAGCTGCTGCCCTGATTGCATGGACCGCTCTCCAACAGGGAGATTTAGTCTCTACAGTCGGTTTTAATGACTCCAATTTGAAGCATGCGCGTTCTACATCCAGTGCTGGCGGACTGCTTCGTCATTTTGCGATGCTGTCCGAACTCAGTTTGGAGGCTTATGAAGGAAATCAGCCCAAAGTAAGCCTGAGAGAAGCCTGCGCTACACTCAAGAAAAAAATCCGCGCCGGAGATTTAATTGTTGTATTCAGTGATTTTTGTTCACTGACAGATGAGGACATGCAGGCACTTGAATTTCTGGGTCGGCGCAGATTCCTTACCACCTGCTGGATATTGGACCGAATCGAACGTCAGGCCCTGCCCGAAGGCCGCTATCCCATCACTGATCGGCTGCAGTTTGCTACATTGAATCTGATTACTCGGAGAAACACCAATAAAATGCAGGCAGTCATCGACCGGCGCAACCTGAAAATTGAACAGGCTCTTGCGCAACTGCGAGCGTCGGTGATCGAGCTGGAACCGGGTGACGATGTTGTGCGCAAAGTATTCAAAGCGTTTTACGGCATAAGCCGGTGGAAATCGAGAATGACCCGTCACCAGCAGCCTCGCGGACACCATGCGCGCAGTCTCGCCTGATAAACATCGGTTGGAGCATTCATGAATCCAGATGCCGATCCATTGGCCGAACTCAGAGATGTGATTCTACCTCCGGACCCATCGTTCTGGCCGCCTGCCATCGGCTGGTGGCTGCTTGCGGTCCTGGCTGTCGTTCTGGCTGTGTCTGCTCTGTATGGAATCAGGTATTTCTCTGCGCGGCTCGCCCGCACTTCCGTCGTGAATAAGGTGTCGAACTTAAAGCAGCTGGATTCTAAAACCGCAGTCGTTGAACTGTCCATTCTGTTAAAGAAAATTGCGGTCACAAAATATCCTCGCGCACAGGTTGCAGGACTGACTGGGAGCAGTTGGCTGGAATTTCTGGATCAGAGCGGAGATACGGACCAATTTACGCGGGGGCCCGGCAGGATTCTTGCAACTGCCCCGTACTCGAAACAAATCGCAGAAGACTTGAATCCACTTTTCGATTTGTGCGAAAACTGGGTCAGAAAGATCATGTCGGAGTGCTGACGATGTTTCGATTTGGCTGGATCTGGATGCTGGTCGCACTGCCGCTTCCATTGCTTATCAGATTGTTTCTACCTAAATATTCCGACAGGGAAGCATCACTGATCGTGCCATTTTTCCACGAAGTTTCCAATCAGTTTTCCAAGACTCAATCCAAATCATTTCTGTTGCTTGGCTTCGCCATTTTGGCTTGGATTTTTCTCGTTCTTGCTTCGGCTCGTCCTCAATGGATTGACGAAAAAGTCAGTGTGCCGGTTACCGGACGCGATCTGCTCATCGCTCTCGATATTTCCGGCAGCATGCAGCAGATGGATTTTTCGGTAACGGACGCTTCCAGATTTGAATCGGTGCGACAGATCGCCGGAGACTTTCTGCGGCGCAGGGCAGGAGATCGAGTAGGGCTGATTTTGTTTGGAAGCCAACCCTATCTATATGCTCCGCTCACATTTGATGTCGAGACCGTAGTGGAGTTTCTTAATGGCTCTCAGGTTGGATTTGCAGGTCAGCGTACGGCGATTGGGGACACCATCGGATTTGCGGTAAAAGTACTGCGCGAAAGACCTGCTGAAAATCGGCTGTTGATCCTGTTGACAGACGGAGAAAATTCTGCAGGATCTCTTGAACCGCTTCAGGCAATGCAGTTGGCCTTAGAACACGGAGTTCGAATTTTTGTAATTGGGATCGGCCCGAACTATGCACCATCCCAGCGGGCAGTTCCGGCGCTTCGATCCCGTTTCGTGCTGCCAACGATTGCTGAATCGACGGGCGGTGTCTATTTTCATGCTTCCAACTCTCGAATGTTGGAGGAGGTATACCAAACCATTGACCAATTTGAACCGATCGAAGGAGATGAAAAAACCAGAACTTCAGTGACTGAGCTTTATCCTTGGCCTCTTGGTTTTTCCATGTCCATACTCGCTTTAACGATTTTGCTCAACAATTTCCCGTGGCGGAATTCAGTTTTCGCAGCAAGAATGCGTAAAAATGCCAGAACAGTTTGAGTTTGTATTCTTACGTCCATGGTGGCTGCTGTTGATTCCGCTGGGATTTTTCTTGGCGTACTGCATTACTCGCCCAAATACTCAAAGCTGGCGGCAGATTTGCGACGCAGAACTTCTGTCTCGTTTGATGGTGGGCGAATCAGGAAAATCGACTTTTTTTGTCCGTGCGCTTGCTTTTTTAGGTTGGACTCTCGCAGCGTTGGCGCTTGCTGGTCCCGCATGGGACAAGGAAGAAACAGTTCTTTACGAAAATGTTGAGGCAACTGTCGTCGTTTTCGATCTGTCGCGGTCAATGGAATCGGTTGATCTGCAACCGACCCGCCTCGAACGTGCCCGGTATAAGGCAATCGAAGTCATCGAACGGAATGAAGATCGAGCGATCGGGCTGGTCGTCTTTGCGGGCAGTGCATTTGATGTTACACCAGTATCCGACGACGTAGCCACTGTGATTCATCTTCTGCAGTCGGTTGAAGTGAGCATGATGCCCATTCAAGGCAGTCGTGCGAGTGAAGGGCTGATTCGCGGAAGACAGCTGCTTGAAAATTCCGGATACAAGACCGGGTCGATTCTTCTCCTGACGGACGGGGTTGACAAAGCAGCAGAGAAGGAGGCGGAACACGCGCGGAGGAAGGGCTACAAAGTGTCTGTCATTGGAGTGGGTTCAACAAGCGGCGGACCGATTCAGTGGGGTGAAGGAGAGTTCTTAAGAGATGACAAAGGTGAATTCGTTTTGGCACCCGTCGATCTAAATGCTCTTGCGGACGTGGCTTCCGCAGGCGGTGGCAGCTTTTCGCTGGTTTCTACAGAGGACGACCAGGCTCTGTGGCTGAATTCCACTATGGGTGACGATCAGTATCAGCTTGACGAAAACGTTCAGGCGACGACTTCGAACTGGAAAGATCGAGGGCCATTGCTTCTAATAGTGCTGCTGCCGCTGGTGGCTTTACTGTTTCGCCGAGGCTGGCTGTTTGCAGCAGCATTTATTTTGATCGTTCATCCAAATCAGTCGCAGGCGCTGGAGTGGGCTGATTTATGGAAAAGATCTGATCAAAGAGCGAGGCTTGCCATAGAAAATCAGATATTTGATGACCCATCTTTGTCCGAAAACCCTCAGTGGAACGGAATTGCCAATTATCGACTGCGAAACTACGAAGAGGCTGGAATCGAATTCAGTCAGCAAGATGACAGGATTGGGCTCTACAATCATGCAAATGCGCTTGCCAAATTGGGAGATCTGCTTGGTGCGATAGAAAAATATGAGGCTGCGATAGAAATTGATCCTGATTTTGAAGATGCCGTTTTTAATCTGGACCTGATCAGGAAGCTGCTTGAAGAACAGGAAATGCAAGGTGACCAAGGAAGTGATCAAGGCGAACAGCAAGGCTCTCAGCGGGACGATCAAAGTCAAAACGAGTCCCTTGAAGGCGTGTCTCCAAATGGCAGGGAAAGCGAGGAGCAAGGCTTGCGCAGAGAGGGGGAAGTCGGTCAAAATTCAGGGCGACGGTCGATGGGAGAGGAAAGATCTGATCAGGAAAACAGGGAAATGAGCGAAACTGGTCTGGAAGACAATATCTTGCTGCAGTCTGAGCTCGATGAAGAACTGAGTCAGGTCATGGAGCAGTGGATGCGTCAGATCCCCGATGATCCAGGCGGCCTGCTGCGTCGAAAGTTTTACTATGAAAGTCTGACTCGAGAATACGAGCCAATGACTTCTTCGCAGCCTTGGTGATCAAAAGTGTCGAAGAGAATGCTTGAACGAACGACGATTTTTGCTCTCTGGATGTACGTGCTCGCTCCAGCAGTGGTCTGGGCTTCCATTGAGGTGCATGCTGAGCTGGATCGAACCCCAATATTCCTGGATGAATCGGTGAACTTGATTTTGACCGCAAAGGGCACTTCTCAAGTGAGTGAGGATCCTGATACGTCGCCTCTGCGAAAAGACTTTGAGATTCTCGGACGATCCATTCAAACGAGTATAAACATCGTCAATCATGTCCAAGAAATCGTTCACCGCTGGATCATCGAAATCAAGCCGCTGCGGCCTGGAATCACGGAAATTCCCGCAATCACAATTGAGGGAAAGCAAACCGAGCCGATATCTCTCGAAGTCAAGAAATTTTCGGGGAACGTACTGACAGCAGGAGACGACATTTTCATGGAAGTAGAAATCAAGCCAAGAAATCCTTATGTTCAATCGCAGGCGACATTTATCGTGCGCTTATATATTTCGAAGTCGGTTGGAGTTCCAGAAGGGTCGATCAGCAATCCAACGCTCGCTTTCAGTCAAATTGAAAAGCTGGGACAGGACCGCAGATATCAGGCGCGGCGTGCAGGAGTTGACTATCGGGTCATTGAAAAAAGACATGCCATCTTTCCGGAACAGAGCGGTACTATGGAAATTCCTGCAATCGTATTCAACGGTGTTGTTTCCAGACAGGATTCCCGAACTTTGCAGACAGAAATTACGAGGGAACGAATCAGTTCGTCACCTCTTCAGATTTCAGTGCGACCGAAGCCTGCATCCTTCAGCGGTGCGACTTGGCTGCCCGCGAGTGACCTGCAGATCAGCGATTCATGGGATGGAAACTTTCCAAAACTGGAATCTTCAAAACCGGTGACTCGAGAAATTCGCATTTCAGCCGTCGGATTGAGAGCGTTGCAGCTGCCAGCTCCTGCATTTGAGGAAAATGATTCAACCCGCATCTATGGAAACGCGCCCGTGTTGGAAACGAGTGAAAGTCATGAGTGGGTATTAGGGGAGAGGAAAGAGGAGTATGTCATCATCCCCGAGAGAGATGTGAATATTGTTGTTCCAGAGTTTAGAGTCGTCTGGTGGGATGTTGACGAGGATCGAGAAAAAGTGGCGAGTCTGCCCATGATAACAGCGGTTGGCACGCCAATCACAGTGGTCGAGGACCAGACTCCGGTCACTGAAGATCAGTCCGGACAGCCGGACAGCATTCAGATCAGCGCCAGCAAGCTTGATTCGTTCTGGAAATGGATGAGTCTGGGGCTCTTCGCATTGTGGCTCCTGACGCTGTTGATTTGGTATTTGAAACGAAACTCATACAGGGTTCAAACGCAGGGCGAATCCGATGAACGGGCGCGGTCAGCTAGGAGAAGGAAAAGCTTCTTGAGAGAAATTCGACGCGCCTGCTCAGATGGGAACGCTGAGACCGCGTGCACGGCACTTCTGAATTGGGCCAGGCATCAGTGGCAGCGCAATCCACCGCGGAATCTGATGGAAATCGGCAGGCGGATGCAAGACGAGCTGCTGATGAAAGAATTGAAGACTTTAGATCAGGTTCGCTATTCCAAACAGAAATCGACGTGGAATGGCGCCAGACTGTGGACTTTATTTCGACGCGCGAATGTTCGTCTTGTCAGAAAGCCAAAAAGGAAGCGCTGGTTTTCGTCCTGGTGGAAATCTGAAGCTCAGCTTGAAGAACTATGGCCTGAAAGCGGCGCGTCGTGAAGTGCTTTCGAGCCCGCAGAGCAGGTCGTATTTGATTGTCTGTCTCAAGCGCGTTTAATTTTTAAGAACTGGATCAATGAAACGACAGAAAACGCAAGAAATGCAATCAATGTCCAACCAGGGATGCTGATTCCCAGAAATGTCCACAATGTTTCTGCACATTCACCGGTGCCCGCAAATATGATCCCTAAAGCCTGCATGAAAGGATAATTGCCCAGGATGAATTCGATTCCCGGAAAACACTCGGGAATTCGGTCAGAAGGCAGATTTTGCAGCCACACGTGGCGACCGGCCACCGCAGTCCCAAACAGGGAGAAAAACATAATTAAGCCCAAGTAGAAGAGCTGACCTCGTGTTCCTGGATGATGTAGAAAAGCAACCAGACACAAACTCCCAATGATGATCATGGCGTATCTCTGAACCATGCAAAGAGGACAGGGGTCAAGGTAAAGAACGTACTGAAAATAAAGCGCGATCCCTACCATGACAGCGCACACCAGAGCAATTCCGATATTTGTTACGCGAAAGTTTGGCCAATGTAGTATTGATAGATTCAACGATAGACTCCTGGCAGCGGGTAATCCGAAAGCATACGCATTTTACAATTTAATTCAATTTGACCGGAATCCGGTTAAATTGTTTGTTTCTTTGCAGCATAATGTACATCGTATCGACACCGAAATCGACAGAAATTTCAGCTAAAACGCGACTTCAGCAATCAGTTTATCGCTGGCTTTCATTCTATGTTCAATTTGACTTACAGATTTTCCCTCTCAGTCCAAAGCGATTGATTTAATATGAAAATTCTATTGATCAATCCGAATACTACCGAGTTCGTGACGCAGCGGGCAGTCGAAGCGGCAAGAACCGCAGCTGATGCTCGTTCCACGATCGAAGGCGTAACGGGAACATTTGGAGCCGAGATCATCAACAGCGAAACCGATATGGCGATCGGCGCTCATTCAGCAGTAGACCTGGCTGCAAAACATGCTGAAGGATTTGATGCAGTTGGATTGGCGGTGTCATTCGATGTTGGACTGCGGGCAGTTCGGGAAATGCTGAAAATTCCGGTTGCGGGCATGGCCCAGGCGTCCATCTGCCGCGCGTTGGAGCTGGGTAACAGAATCTCCCTGATATCTTTTGGGAAACGCACGAAGCCTTTGTATGAGCGACTTGCACTGCAGTATTTGACCGCTGACCAATTGGCAGGCGTTTGCTGTATCGATTCGCTCAGTGAAGCCGAGCTGAAAGACTCCGACCGGCTGCGACAGCGAATTGCAGAGGAGATTCAGAGAACCCGCCAGCGGCATGACTGTGATACAGTCATATTGTTGGCAACTGCATTTGCCGGACTCAAAGTGGAGGAATTGATCGATATGCCCGCAGTGGATGCAACGCATGCGATGATCCGAATGTTAGAACGGTCTGATTCAGAACCGGATATTGCCAGACTGCTTGTCGACGACACATGGCCAGAGAGCAAAATCGTCAAAGGAGTATCCACAGAGCTTGCTGATTTTTACCTTCGTTTTCCAAGTGATGATTAACGACGAGTTTGGCACAGCCGGTCCAATTTCGCGAAACCAGATGACACATCCTTATTAACCCATCTTTGCCGGACGCTGTGCAAACTGTGCCGGACGCCATTGGCATGAATCGTCAGACGCAAACTATGACAGGCCTGACAGGCCAGTACTGAAACAATCAGGTGCGCCTTGATATGCGCCAGAGACCGGTGATAGATTAGCCTCAGCCCGAGCTCCGATTTCAAGCTGCGGAAGGTCGTTTCCACCTCACTGAGCGTCCAGTACAACTTTGCTGCCCGCGCTTCGTCCCATTCGGTGAGCGAGGTTCGCAGCAGATACATGCCGGCAGTAGTACTTCGTTCCTCATGCTTGCTGTTCCATGCCCATTTCACATCAGCGGCGTTTCTGCCAGTCTCATGGGCACCACTTCAATCTCATATTGAGCGCTCAGGCGTTTGTAATTCTGATGCAATCGACCGACTTTTTCCAGCACCTTGTCAAAGCGTTTGATCCGACGAGGGATGGACAGGTCCTGGTTCAGATAATCGAGCTCTTGTTCCAGTCGATGGCACGCCCGGCTCAGTATGCTGCGCTCTGCAGAATCGAAGGTGCGTCGCACCCGGACCTGCCGCAGATCAATGAAACCTGCTTCATGTTGTGCCGAAATGTCTGTTGCCTCGTGGTTGCATAACCGCTTAATTTACAAAATCGACAAACGAATGATCAGCTTTGGCAGAATTTTTTTTCTGCGCTCGCAGATTTTTTCACATCAAATGACGTGCCCGATATTCTGTGATGAATTCAGATAAACGAATAGCTCTGTATGATATACGCATTTTATGTGAGCCCACTGTTCAAGTGTATTTCCAGCATTCGAGTACGACCTGCCGGACTAACGAATAGCCTTAGATTCAATTGCAATTGACGAGGTAAATGCTTGAAAATTCGTAAAATGAGTCATGAAATGAACAATTGCGAGAGATTCAGTCAAATCTAAAAGTGCTTGAAAATTTTGCACAGCCCAACTACTTCAGACTAATTGAGGATTTTATTTGTAAAATTTCAATGTATTAGTATCATAAGATTGTGTGATTTGAACTCTGATGCTTGAGATGCCTGTTTTCTTATCGTTAATTTTTGAACAAGAATTGGCTTTATTTTTCGAGTGAGGTGTCTGGCGAAAATGGTTATCCGAAAAGAAATTTAAGATCCCGTTGGCATTCATTGCATCATTGTTCGCTTGTGCTAAGACAGATTTCGATTTTCTAGCGATAATGTTTGTTAAACCAGTTGAGAGTTCAAATGCATTTGATTTCGGAATCATCGCCACGGGTGCAGAAGTTGCCGGTGGCAGAAAGGTAGTGATCTTGCTGTTTCAAGGCATTCTCGGTTTCGGGAACGATGCAGTTGAGGCGCGTATTGAAGCCAGATTAAGATTTGAACAAATAAAGTGTCCAGGGAACAGGGGCTCCAATTTCATGGAAGAATAGGGCATTTACACGACACAATCCACTATCATGGGCACCTCCTGTCAACTACCACTACTCTTGAAGGTAAGCAGCTATGACGACACCAATACGTCCCCTATCGGTTAAACTTGACCCTGAACTTCGCGCGCGGATGCAAAAATTAGCGAGTGCCCGGCAACGCTCAATGCACTGGATGATGTGCGATGCAATCCGGTGCTATGTTGACAATGAAGAAAAGCGCGAACATATGCGGCTTGACACCCTTCGCAATTGGGAAGAATATGAAGCCAACGGTTTGCATATCACCGCTTCAGAAGCGAAGCAGTGGATATCGAGTTGGTTCACGGAGAATGAGTTGCCATCGCCGAAATGCCACAAGTAGTATTCACAGCTGCTGCGACACTCGATTTACGTCGTTTACGAGAATTTCTTGACGAAGTCAATACCACTGCCGCGCAGAAAGCGGTTGCTAGAATCATGAGTGTGACGAATTTGCTTGAGCAACAACCGTATATTGGACGTCCGATAGAAGACCTACCAGATCAATATCGAGAACTAGCTGTGATGTTTGGTGGCAGCGGATATATGATGCGTTATCGTATTGAAGCAGATGTGATTGCTGTGCTGGCAATTCGGCATCAGCGCGAGGCCAGTTACTCCGGGCAATCTTCGCCCTTATAACGCCCCATCTGCTTTCGCAGAGCCCAAATGATGTAGCGTTCTTCAATTCCATAATGCAGGCACTCCAACAAAGAGTGAAATCATTGAATCTTCCCAAACTGACGACAATTCCATTAGCATAACTGCCTAGTTTAAAAGCGGCACTGACACTTATTAGGCGGACCTATCAGGGGGTGCTATGACAAACCGCACACCCCCTCCCTTTTTTTCCGGCAAGCATTGAATCCCGGACGTGAATCGGTCCCCTCGAATACAAAAACTGGAAAATTTAAGATTGATTCCACTCTGGAGTCAGGTATTCCTCAGTGTAGAAATAATGAAAGCACCCGGTTATAGCGGCTACTTTGTTACATTTATTAGCTTGTTGAATATGATGCAAGAGATTGTTCAGAGAGAGTGCGTCAACGAACATAGGTTGTCACAGAGTCTGGTCAAAAGTGCCCTAATTCCTAGCTAGTGTCTGCCCAAGAATCCCTCTTTTTAAACGAATTTGATAGTTTTCTTGAGAAATATCCAGCATTTTTTGGATGAATTTTGCCTCAAAGGCGCTACCGCCGTCAAATTGCAGGCGATTCGTTCAATTTTGCTGATTTCGGTTGTTATTTCAGACGCGACTCTCCCTGTTCCCAACAGCAAGGGGCTTTGGAACGGTGCTGGCGACGTCGATGCGTCAGGCTACACGCAATCGCGCCTTTTCCGCCGCAGCAGTTGGTGCTCTTGGCGCTGCAGCAGACCAATACGGTGCACATTGGCCGACAGAATCGAAAGCGAAACCATGCTCGAAAAACCGTCCGCACCATGACTGCGAATCCAGTCTAAACCTCGATGCTCCAGATTGTTCACCGCCGACTCTATCCCCGGATGCTGCTTGCGTGCCGCCTACATCGGCACCGCCACATCCACATCCGAGCCTTGCCACAGAATCTCATGATGTAGGATGAACTGATATTGATCCTCTTATATCCAGCTGTAAGGCGCACTATTCCAATTGATTTATTAATCAGAGCAAGCCGAGCTCACAGCGCTTACTTCAGATGCCAGCGTTTTTCACAACACCGATGGTGCTGGACGGTCACATCTACTCTGCCTGCCGCGACCAATGTCCGGACAGTCCGCCTGCTGCTGTACGTGGCTGCCCTCACTCTACAGAAACTGATATCACCCCCAAATTGGAGATTAAAATAAAGAGAAGGAGATCCATACGCCCACAATTGGAATTGGCGTGTGTGGAGTGCTAAAATTTTTATCTTGCATCCGTCTGTTATAATTTTTTCGCTAAGTGAGTCCCCGATATTCTGAATTGCACGGTTATCAATTCAGAATCAAGCTTAAATATTAATATTCTCATGGGCTCTCTCATTTTCAAAAGCAAGAGGTTGGAAAATGGCTGAGAAAGCGGTTGATCAGGAGCGTAGACGGTTTCTGACAGGATTAACGACGGGCGTAGGCGCTGCGGGAGCCGCTGTCGCTGTCGTTCCCTTCGTATCGAGTATGGCTCCGAGTGCGAAAGCGCGGGCGGCAGGCGCCCCAGTTCAAATTGACATTGCCGATTTAGAACCAGGAAAACTTCTCAAGGTAGAATGGAGAGGCAAACCGGTTTGGGTCATTAAACGAACGACCGAGATGCTTCAGTCTTTGGGCAAAGTTACGAGTGAACTTGTGGACCCGGATTCACAGCGGGAGCAGCAGCCAGCTTATGCAAAAAACGAAACTCGGTCGATTACGCCAGAAGTACTGGTGCTGATTGGACTGTGCACTCATCTTGGTTGCTCGCCGCTGGGAAAACTTAAGCCGGGGGAACTGGATGCAGAGTGGCAGGGCGGATTCTTCTGTCCTTGTCACGGTTCTAAATTTGACCTCGCTGGCAGAGTGTACAAAGGCGTACCTGCTCCTTCGAATCTTGAAGTTCCTCCTCATAGATTTTTATCGGATTCGACCTTGGAAATTGGAGTCGACACAGCGGAGGATCAACTGGCGTGATAGCGAAGTTACGATTATGGATTGATCAGCGATATCCCATGACGAAAGTCTGGGAGGAGCACCTGTCAAAATACTATGCGCCGAAGAATTTCAATTTCTGGTATTTTTTCGGTTCTCTAGCCGTTGTTGTACTGGTCATCCAGATCATCACTGGCATTTTTCTAACGATGCATTACAAGCCCGACACTGAAATGGCTTTTACATCAGTTGAACATATCATGCGGGACGTGTCATGGGGCTGGTTGATGCGATATATGCATTCCACCGGGGCTTCACTGTTTTTCGTAGTGATTTATCTGCATATGTTCCGCGGCTTGCTTTATGGCTCTTATCACAAGCCGCGTGAGCTGCTGTGGATCATTGGGATGATCATCTATCTCGCTTTGATGGCAGAATCTTTCTTCGGATATCTGTTGCCGTGGGGCAACATGTCTTACTGGGGCGCTCAGGTTATCATTTCGCTGTTTGCAGCGATTCCCTTCATCGGGGAAGGATTGGCCGAGTGGATTCGAGGTGATTTTGTTGTATCGGATGCAACTCTTACTCGATTCTTCGCCTTTCATGTGATCCTTGTTCCTTTACTGATACTGGGCCTTGTCTTTGTGCACTTGGTTGCGCTGCATCATACCGGATCCAACAATCCAGACGGAATCGAAATCAAAAAGCAGAAAGACGAAAAAGGAAGGCCGAAAGATGGAATTCCCTTTCATCCGTATTACACGGTCAAGGACTTATTCGGAGTTGGAATCTTTCTGCTGATCTTTTTCGGTATCAGCTTTATCGCGCCGGAAATGGATGGATGGTTCCTGGAGAGAGCAAATTTCGAGCCTGCGAATGCTCTGCAGACTCCACCGGACATCATTCCCCTGTGGTATTTGACGCCTTATTACTCCATTTTGCGGGCGGTCACATATCCATTGTTCGGAGTTGATGCAAAGCTGTGGGGAGTGCTGTCCATGGGTCTTGCGATCTTATTGTTTTTCCTGCTGCCGTGGCTGGACCGCTCACCTGTCAGGTCGATTCGATATCGCGGATGGATGTTCAAAACAGCGCTTGCAATTTTCACCATCGCTTTCGTGCTATTGGGTTATTTGGGGACAAAGAACCCACAGGCTGTGGATTTGATTTTGTTTACCAACGTTCGTTGGGCACAGATATGCTATTTTCTTTACTTTGCGTTTTTTCTGTTGATGCCCATCTACTCGAAACTCGATTCAACCAAACCAGTTCCAGATCGGGTGACATTCAAATGATTCGTTTCATGCTTACAACTCTCACTTTCGCGTTCGCCGTCAATGTCTATGCGGCTTCAGGCGGTGACGAAAACTTAGACTCTGTTTTTATCAATCTGGATGATCGAAAGTCTCTTCAAAATGGTGCAGCGGCTTTTGCGAACTACTGCCTGTCCTGTCATGGGATCAAATTCATGCGCTACAACAGGATGGCGTTGGATTTGGGGATCAGTGAAGAAATTCTGCGTGAAAATTTCCTGCAGTCAACGCAGAAACCGGGTGATTTGATGACGGTCAACATGTCGGAAGAAGACGCTAAGCGATGGTTTGGAACCGTACCGCCGGACTTGAGCCTGACGGCTCGCTCTCGAGGGGCGGACTGGATTTACACATTTTTGAGAAGCTTTTACGCGGACGAAAAATCGGTTACGGGATGGAACAACGAACTGTTTGCAGATGTGGCGATGCCTCATGTCCTGTATCAGCAGCAGGATTCGATGTCGGATGAACAGTACGAACAAGTCGTTCGAAATTTGGTCAATTTTCTCGTTTACGTTGCCGAGCCGGTAAAACTTATTCGTTACGGAATTGGAATTTGGGTAATGATATTCGTAGGGATATTTACGATTCTCGCCTATTTCCTGAAAAAAGAATATTGGAAAGACATTCATTAATCACTCTGCACCAGGTGAATGGAAGCAGTTCGCAGGCGTGCCGGAACAATTTGGTCATTAATCGCTAGTAATGAACGATTTTCTGCATAGCCGAAGAGCCGGCATGACACTTTATTCAACGGTGTCCTGCATCGAAGGTCACGCCTGTCGCATGGTATTGAATGAAAAAGAAGTTGAATGCGATGTTGAATTCGTCAATCTGAGACAGTCTCCAAATCCGATTCTGGAGTGGAATCCATACGGTGAAAGTCCTACTCTGGTTGATAGAGAGATAACTTTATACGGCTCACACATCATCGCGGAATATCTGGATGATCGACTGCCGCATCCGCCATTGATGCCACCTGATCCAGCCAATCGAGGACGGGTGCGTATGATGATTTATCGCTGTCAGAGGGACTGGCTGCGTCAGCTGCGGGAGTTCGACGAAAAAAATCGCAAGCCCAGCAAAGCGCTTCGCAATCGAATTTGCCGAAGTTTGGCATCTCTGGGACAATTTATTTCTGAACAGCAGTATTGGTTGGGAAACGATTTTACTTTGGTTGACTGTTTCATGGCGCCACTGCTGTGGCGACTGTCTCATTACGACATCATACTGCCGCCCCAACTGAAATCGATTCCACTTTACGCGAACAGACTGTTTGCTCGAGATTCATTCTCCAATAGCTTAAGCCACGTTGAACGCGAGATGAATTTAAGTTGAGGGCTTGAACAAGTGCTGGCATTATCTAAAGTACCTTATTTGATTGAAGCCATACGAAATTGGGCAATGGACAGTCACAACACGCCGCAGCTGGTGGTTGAAACGGATTTCCCTGGCGTTTACATACCGCCTCAGGCGATGAAACACGCAGACAATGGCGTCGTTGTTCTGAACATTCATGATCGGGCTATTGACAAATTTGATATGAATAACGACAGAATCCAGTTTGCGACTCGGTTTTCTGGAGAAATTCACCATATTCACATCCCTATTCAGGCGGTGCTTGGGATCTTTTCACGTGAACAGCATGACGGTATCGTATTTCGTTCTGGTCAGTCAGGTCAAACTGAGGAAAGAGGGTCTCTAAACGAACCTGTATCTGAGAGCGGTCCACTTGAAAAGAAAGTCACCAAACCCCATTTGCAACTTGTCAAATAAAGACTCAACCGACTTTACGCCGCACAATACCGTGAATAACAGCGATTTTCCTAAAATTCGCAGCACTACAATTTTGTCTGTCCGACGCCGAAATTCCGTCGTGCTCGGCGGGGACGGCCAGGTATCACTCGGTGATACGGTGGTCAAGTCAAACACCCAGAAAATTCGCAGACTGTTTAAAGATCAGGTGTTGGTAGGTTTTGCTGGTGGCACAGCAGATGCATTTACATTATTTGAGCGATTTGAAGGCAAACTGCAGGAACATCAGGGCAACTTGGTTCGAGCTGCAGTTGAACTGGCTAAAGATTGGCGCACTGATCGGTTTTTGCGCCGCCTGGAGGCAATTCTTCTGGTATGTGACAAGAAAACTTCGTTGATTATCACTGGCAACGGGGATGTCATTGAGCCAGAAACTGGATTGATGGCAATCGGTTCCGGTGGAAATTTTGCAAAGGCGGCGGCGCAGGCATTGATGACCTCAACCGAACTCAGCGCCAGAGAAATCGTTGAGCGAAGCCTGAACATTGCTGCAGAAATATGTGTTTACACAAATCACAATCTCACAATTGAAGAACTAGAGGCTTAGAATTTCGTGTCCGAAATGACACCCAGAGAAATTGTCCAGGAGCTCGATAAGCACATTATCGGGCAGGAGGACGCAAAAAGGGCGGTTGCGATTGCACTTCGCAATCGTTGGCGTCGAATGAATGTCAAAGACGACGTGCTTCGCGCAGAAATATTTCCTAAGAATATTTTGATGATCGGACCGACTGGAGTCGGTAAAACGGAGATCGCTCGACGCTTGGCTCGGCTGGCCCGCGCACCATTCATCAAGGTGGAGGCTTCAAAATTCACTGAAGTCGGTTACGTCGGCCGCGAAGTTGATTCCATTATCCGAGATCTGCTTGACATGGCGATCAAGCTGGTGCGGGAAGAACGCATGGAGAAGGTGCGCACACGCGCGGAAGATCTCGCAACAGAACGAGTGCTTGACGCATTGATTCGACCGCCAAGGACTCAGAATGATGAAATGACCAGAACGCAGGCCATTGACACAAATATGATTGATGTTGACGCCGAATTCAGTCATTCGCCAGAAATCGAAAGTCTTGGCAGGCAAAAATATAGAAAGATGCTGCGCGAAGGAAAATTGGACAACTGGGAAATTGAGATTGAAGTCGGCACGTCGGTGGGAGTTGAAATTTTCGGTCCGCCGGGTCTTGAGGAGATGACGAGCCAACTGCAGAGCATGCTTCAGAATATGGGGCAGCGAAAAACGCGCATGCGAAAAGTGACGGTCAAGCAAGCGTTTAAACTGCTTACTGACGAGGAAGCAGAACGCATGATCAATGACGATGAACTCAAGGTCGAAGCGGTCCAGAGCGTCGAACAGAACGGCATCGTGTTTCTTGATGAAATTGACAAAATTGTCGGACGGTCACACAGTCATGGTCCCGATGTTTCACGTGAAGGCGTTCAGCGGGATCTTCTGCCTCTCGTTGAAGGTTCTACCGTTGTAACCCGACACGGCATGGTGAGGACTGACCATATTTTGTTCATCGCATCGGGTGCGTTTCAATTGGCGAAACCCTCTGACCTGATACCAGAGCTGCAGGGTCGACTGCCAATTCGAGTGGAACTTGGCGCCTTGGACTCGAACGATTTCATCAAGATACTGACGGAGACGGACAGTTCTTTGACCGAGCAGTACCATGAGCTGATGAAAACCGAAGGGTTGGACCTGATTTTCGAAGAGTCTGGGGTCGAGCATATTGCTGAGTTTGCCTGGCGCGTGAACGAAAACACAGAGAACATAGGTGCCCGCCGTCTGCATACCGTCATGGAAAAACTTCTCGAACGACTTTCCTTCGAAGCGGCCGACCGAAGCGGTGCGACGGTTAGAGTCGATCATGCATTCGTCGATAAGGAACTCGGAGGGCTCGTAGACGATTTGGAACTTTCCCGTTATATTCTGTGAGCCGCTGCGCTTGAGCATCCAGCGATTTTCGAATTTGATGGACGAGCTGCATATCTGATCTTTCCTGACGGTTTCAATTCGTCCGGTCCAATCTGAATATTTTCTAGTCCAAAGACTTTTCCAGCACTTTACACGTCGGTCATGGTGCGCTATTTCCTCGGGGTTTCAATGTGTGAACCGATCGATTCTGTCGAAATTTAATTGGCGTTGAAGCTTGAATATTTGTTCAGGAATCACCATTTAGTGTTTCAGAAATTCATCTAAGATTGATGAATTTGAATCAAACAGCCAATCAAATGAGGGAATTTTCATGAACCAAATGCTACGTGCAAAATCAAAAAATCCTTGGAGCCAATTTCCGATGTCACTCTATTGGAACGAGTGGCCCAGCATTTCTACGAGTCCGAATTTCAGGGATGTGTCCAAAGCTGGCGTTCCGGCGGTAGATGTCAGGGAAACTGATTCCGAATATCAGGTCGTTGCGGATCTTCCCGGTGTTTCAAAAGACAGTCTTGAAGTTTCAGTAAAAGATGATGTTTTGAGCATTATGGTGAACGCGGAAGAAGTCAATGAAGAAAAATCGGAAGGTCGTATTCTGAGAAGAGAGAGATTTCACGGCAGAATTTCTCGATCTTTCCGATTAGGTGATGCTGTCGACAACGAAAACATTCAAGCGAACTACAAAGATGGTGTGCTGAGTGTAACCGTTCCGAAAAAGGAATCACTGCAGAGTCGGAAGATTGAGGTTTCCGTTCACTGATCTGAACTCCGGAAATTTTTTTCGAGACATCACTTCCAAAATCAGCGACCACTTTCTAAGTGGTCGCTTTTTATTTGTCCTCATTGAACTGCCTGCTGAGTCAACGGCGAAGAAAAACGGGAGTCTTCAGCACCTGTCGAGCCCCGGATTTTCTCCGGCTGCTTTGTACAGTCTTGCCCCGTAGAGTTGATTGCCAGCCGAAATAAAGATGGCACGACTTGGGGCAGAACGCGTCTTCAACGCAGTCACGGCAGACGCTGAAACCAACCTGATTTTCTGCCGAATCAAAGAATTCTCAAATATTGAGTTTGGCATGAGATACACCGAGCGCCTGCAAAACCAGCTCACCTCGGCGCCAATTGAGCAGATTGAATTGGACCTCCAATGCGGAGGCGACACCACCGAGTTCTTACGAAGTCTGAAGTCGCTGTATGCCGACGCTCACAGTCGCGAGCAGCCGTTCGACCTACAGCAGGAGAAACTCTGTGTGGATGTTGATCACCGCCTCGGGCGTCCTGGCATGAATCTGTGGGCATCGCGGTGCTGGCGGCAATCAATGAGCTGATGGTGCAGGCTGGGCATCAGGTTTGGCGGGGCTGACGCGGATGCTGAGCTGCACGCACGCAGCGATTCATCATTTTGAGCATCACGGACTGGACCGGTTTCGCTCTCGCAGCATAGAAGGCTTTGCGCGGGCTGTGACGCATTCAGTCTTGGCCGAAAGACGTCATTGTGCAGGAACTGATTGAAAAACGCAGACGGGCGGCCAGCAGCTGGAAACAGACATTCCGCCGAGGTCCTGACGTCGGAGGGTTTTGCCGCGACCACATCGTGGAAACTGCACTTCTGAGCGTCGAAAGGAGCAGGCCTGTGACGGCAAATTTCAACAGAACCATGTCCGCTGCAAGTGCAGCAGCGGAACTCAGGTGAATGACCTGCTATTTGTCAGCCGTATATCGATTTGTAAATTTCCATCTTCGAATTTTGAATAATATAATCGCGAGCATATGTTAAATAAGAGTTTCGAGGTGTAAAGTGATCAATAGAACTAGCACACAGCTAAGCAATTCTATTCGTCTAGTGATGACAAGGTCTTATCTTTGGGTGCGGGAATGTTTCAGAAACTGCAGAATTTCACAGATGAAGGCTAAAATCACTGCTAATTGGTTGATTTCATTGATTTATATGTCGGGATTGGTCTCAGGTTCGGTACATGCGAATGAATCAATAAACGTGTTGGCTTCGATTAAGCCTGTGCATTCCATAGTCAGCGCGGTCATGAAAGGTGTAGGTGAGCCGTCTCTAATCATCACGGGCAACGCATCACCTCACACATTTAGCCTGCGGCCCACCGATGCGAGATTGATACAAGATGCTGACTTGATATTCATAATTGACGAGGAGCAAGAGGTATCTCTTGCCGGTCCGATTAAAACAATTGGACAAGACGCACAAGTGGTTATACTTTCCACCGCTGAAGATTTGATACTGAAGCCATTCCGAAAACGAATTTTGTTTGAGCCGCATCACGACGACGAAGAGCATGCCGAAGAAGAGCACGACGACGAAGAGCACCACGACGAAGAACATGCCGAAAAAGAGCACCACAACGAAGAACATGCCGAAGAAGAACATGGGCACGATCATGGGCATGGTGAGCACGAGAGTGCCGATATGCATATTTGGCTTGATCCAGTGAACGGTGTAGCGATGGCGAATTTGATCATGGAGACATTAGTGCAGGCTGACCCTGACAACGCTGCAGCCTATATTGCCAACGCGAATGAATTTTCGAATCAAATTCAGCAGCTTATACCCAAGCTTGAGGAGAAACTGAAATCACTCGATGGAAAAACCTTTATTGTCTTCCACGATGCGTATCAATATTTTGAAGACCGCTTTAATTTAACAGCAGCCGGAGCAATTCACATCAACCCAGAACGACCGTCTGGAATTCGTCATATCAGCGATCTTCGTGACATCGCGGAAAAACATGGCATTAATTGCGTTTTAGCTGAACCTCAATTTAACAAGCGCTTGGTCAATGTAATTACTGAAGGGTTGACATCAGCAAAAGTCTCAGTGATTGACCCTCTAGGGTCAAAGGTCGAAAATGGACCAAATTTGTACTTCGAATTGCTCGAAAATTTGGCAGATACCTTTATAGAGTGCCTATCGGCAACCTCTTCGTAGCAGTCGCGGTCAACCAGAAAATTAATGTGAGTCGAGCTTTTTTCAGTCAAATGCGCTCCTGCTCAGCAAATGACTGAAAAATAGGTTTAAACTTAGTCGATACGACTCTCAGAGCATCAGCCCCAATTAAAACGAAATTTCTTAAGCTTTAGCTCCTTTATTTTGAGTGCATTTCATTCCCATTCCCACTCCCATTCCCACACTCATCTAGATCACGTCTTGCACCAACGTAGTTTAAACACTCGTCGCGTCTTTTGGGCTTTGCTTCTGATTGGAAGCTTTGTGATTGTCGAAATAGTTGGCGGAATTGTAGCGGGTTCGCTCGCGCTGCTGGCAGATGCAGCTCACATGTTTGTCGATACTGTGGCACTATTTCTAGCTTGGCTTGCGTTTAAATTAAGCAACCGACCCGCAGATAAAGTACGCACCTATGGATATCACCGTTTTCCTATACTTGTTGCATTTACGAATGGAATCAGTCTTTTATTCATAATTTGTTGGGTGATGTTCGAAGCAGTCGACCGACTATTGAACCCTCAGGAAGTACTCGGGGGTCCAATGTTAGTCATTGCTTCTTTGGGACTGGTGATCAATATAGTCGCATTCATCATCCTTCACGGAGCCGATCGCAAGAATCTCAATATTCGAGGAGCCAAAGTTCATGTATTGGGTGATATGCTCGGTTCGATAGCTGCAATCATCGCCGGGCTGGTCATTACAATCTTCGGTTGGACTCCCATCGATCCACTGCTGTCCGTATTTATTTGCTTAATTGTGCTTTATTCCGCGTGGTTCATCGTTAAAGATTCAGCACACGTACTGCTGGAGGGTGTTCCAACGCAGCTGGACGTCCAAAATATCGGGCAGGATCTAGTCTCAAATATCGATGTGGTTGAAGATGTGCATCATGTACATGTATGGTCTCTGACACAAGATTTAACTTTGCTTACGCTGCATGCGAAAATTCGTAAGGATACCAATCCGGACTCGGCGATTGCAGGAATTCAAAATCGCTTGGCTCAGGCATTCGACATTGGACATGTTACCGTACAGATAGAACTGGAACACTGCACGGACCATGCTCTAGCAGTACCCTATTGACATAAGCACGGTTGTTGGCCGATAGTTTGATAGAAACTGCCGTTTCTAGAGTTGCTGGACTGATTCACGAACATCCGTATTCTGTCATAGATGGATTGCTTACGACCTGACTTCATGTCGTCGTAAAGCTGGCTCGGGCTGAAAGTGAGGGCGAGTTCCACACATTGAGGCCTCTAGTGAAAAAAAGAGAATTCTCCCGGGTGTCCCACTGTGTTCAACTCCTGCTGCAGTACAGTCTGGTGTTTTGTGAATCGCATGCGTTCGGCAGCCCGACCCCGCTGGCGATGGTTCCAAGCGGCATTGATCGGTACGCTGCGTGCGTGAGAGCTGTCGCTTTTTTTGCGATGGCACCGCCATGATGGTGTTTTTCAGACAAACATTTCGAGAGTAGTAGACCGGTATAACTTATCGGCTGCTCGACATCTGGGTCACTTCCTGCAGGGCGTCTCGCACCCAAAACCCTAGTTCCGCACTACTCAAAAATCAATTCTCCTAAAGCATTGATATCATGTTTTTTTTGAAAATGACTGAATTGTACATGTAACAACATTTCGCACCATTTTCTTTAGCTTCGTTTACCAGCGTTTTCGTTGCAATTTCGCCTTCATATTCAACGCCTGACCAGTAGGTAGGCGCATCTGGGTTTTCTTTTTTGTTGGTGTAGGAAACTACGGGTTTGATGAACATGATCTTAAAGAGTGTTGTCAATGGGGTAATTATAGAGGATTGTAGTGGCTGTTTGGAGGTCTGTATCACTGTACATGTAACAACATTAAGTTACTAGAGTTATAAAAGAAAGGATATTACTAATAAACAATAATATTTGTAATATATTAGAATGTAAATACTACAAATAATGAATTATTAAAAATATCTTCTAACAAATATTATTAATATGGTTGACTGAGCGGCAAAAGTGCGGAACTTGGGAAAAGGCGGAGAGGCTAGCATTTTCCAGTTTGGAGAGGATGTGCCGAAATGCGAGACGCGCGCTTTCAGTATGTTGATCCTAGATCTGGGACCGCTGGCAGTTAAATAAGATTGACGTCAGGCTGAAAACCGGATGCGACCGGGCAGCAGAAAATGAGCCAATAAGTACTGAAAAGCAGCCTGATCAAACGCGGCGAAACGATTAAGGACTCATTCGAGAATCACGTGCAGCGGCAGCGGGGCGTTCCATGTCGGAATTGACCGCTTCATGCCACTGAAAAGTGCCGGCTCAGACGGCTTCAGCCAACGATACGACTAAGCTTCGAACATGCTGCGGCTGCTGAAGGCCAGGGCAGCCGATACAGGCGCCAGCATCATGTTCAGGCTCAGTTCCATTCGGACTTATGTCAATTTCAGGCTGCGAGTGAAATGTTTGTCCCAGGTCGAAAGCCCGCGCGATGTAAGAATCGAATCGTTTGGTCAGCGACGTTTCGCATAGTATTTTTGCGAGTGTTCAGCGGCATCGGCGAGAAGGTGCGAAAGTCTTTTTCGTACAAGTCGATGCGGATCACGCATGGCGTGGTGGCGGCATTCGGCTTAACCATGGCACTCAAACTCATATTCGTCTGCAGGGAAATGTAATTCAAGGCGACGCGCCGCGCTTCACACCCAAATTCCCGATATAGATTTTCAGCTGGTCTTTCCGCGGTGCCGATTTCAGCAACCCGTCGCTGTCGCGCAGCGCTTACGGTCGCGGTTAGAATCCGCATGAACTTCAGTCACTGGAACTGTAACCGAGTGTTGTTCAGCACTGAAACCGAACAATCGAACAGTCTTGGGTTCAATTGTAGACTTAAGGCACTAACATAGATATTTTAGCAGTCGCTCTGATTGTTATAATTAGGGGCCGAATTGATAGAACCGCAGCCTAGGTGGAATTTACAGTTCGATTGTCTGCCAAAGATACTGTTGCGTAGCATAGTAAATCTAATCTAAATCAAATAACTGCACTAAAGTTGGAAAAGTCAGAGTGACTATTGTTGATATGATTTTCCGAGTATTGATTACATCAGTTTTCAGAAAGCGGAAAGCCGGCGCATGGCAGAAAAAATGACCGCAAGCGTAACACATCAAGCAGGGGAAACAGAGCTCGTAGTCGCATCCAACATTGGGATTAAGCGCGGTGAGCGATGGATCATACGGCATGTCGATGCACAGGTCAATCAGGGCGAATTACTCGTCGTAATCGGAGCGAACGGCGCCGGAAAATCAACTTTTGCGAAAGCAATATTGGGACTGATTGAAGTTACTGAAGGCACGATAAAACGAGCGCCATCCATTAAGACAGGGTATGTTCCTCAACGATTGACAATCAGTGAGACTCTGCCCATAAACGTGCGTCGTCTGATCACACTCACCGGAAATTACTCGACTGAACAAATAAACGACGCTCTTTCAGCAGTGGGATTACAACGACTCGGAAATCCACCAGTCACGACTCTATCAGGGGGCGAAATGCAACGACTGCTGTTGGCTCGCGCATTGATTGACCGCCCTTCACTGATGGTATTGGATGAGCCGACACAGGGAGTCGATATGGCAGGTTCTGGCGTGCTTTACGATCTAATTGAAGATATTCGTCAAGAGTTGAACTGTGGTGTTGTGATGATTTTGCATGATATTGAAAAAGCTCTCGACATCACAGAAAATTACCTTGTATTAGTGCCACACGAGCATGATTCAGCTGTTTGAATTTCACTTTTGAATCACGTATGCTAGACGACTTCTTAGTTCGTTCGATACTTGCTGGACTTGGTCTGGCAATTGTTTCCGGTCCTGCAGGCTGCTTTATTGTTTGGCGAAGGCTCGCGTACTTTGGTGAGACGATTGCTCACTCCGCATTACTGGGCGTCGCTCTTGCAGTATTGATGGAAATTCACTACATTATCGGCATTTTTGTGATCGCCACAGCGATCGTGCTGGTGCTGTTTTTTCTGGAGCGCAGAGAGACGCTTCCGGCCGACACGCTGCTCGGTTTGCTTTCTCACGGTGGCATTGCATTGGGCATCGTCACAATTTCTTTCTTTCCTACGGTTCGAATTGATCTGCAAGCTCTGCTCTTCGGTGACATTCTTGCAGTTGCGCGAACTGACTTAGTCGTCATTTGGGCAGGCGGCGCATTGGCCCTTGGAGTCTTGTCGTGGATTTGGAAATCTCTGATAGCTACGACCGTTAGTTCAGATTTAGCAGCAGTGGCCGGTATGAATCCAGGCCGGGCACATTTGATTTACGGAATTCTATTGGCAGCAATTATCGCTGGCGCCATCAAAATTGTTGGTGTTCTATTGATTGTGGCACTGCTAGTGATACCGGCTGCGACCGTTCGACGCTTTGCTACAACTCCCGAAAAGATGGCAGCCTACGCAATAGTAGTGGGAATAATTTCTGTTTCAGGTGGAATCTTGACTTCCGCGAACCTTAATACCCCTGCAGGCCCTTCAATAGTGATGATTGCATTCCTCTTGTTTTTCATTACTCGATTGTTTAAGAAAATTGAGTCTTCCTAAGGAAATTCCAAATTCAGCACGTTATCGGAGTCAGTCTCTGACCTAAAATTCAGCGCTGGAAAAATCGTATCTACGACTGAACATTTGGCATTCATCGCGCCTCAAAACCCGCTGCCACTGTCCGCGCCAGCTCGTAACTGCCCGAACGTACGAATTGAAAAATTTAGCCTTGTAACGTGTAAAGTGACTTTAATGTTCAAATATCGGAGTTCAAAATCGTATTCAAAGACTAAGGTACGGAAGCCGGTCCTGCTCCAACCGCATGGATGCAATGTCAAGTTGGAGACTGCTTTCAAGAAACCGTTCAAACTCCCGGTTCAATGTGCGCGTCGTCCAGCTGACACCGTCCTCGGATCAAGTTTTCGTCTGGCGGACCACTCACGGACAGCAGTCAGCACACAGATTGTCCATGATGGCATTCGAAGCATTTGCAGTTGCATCAGCAATTGACGGTTATTTTGGAGTACTGCTGCAATGTTTCGTCGCATGGTTTCTCTTGGTTTGTTGAAAGCCTTCAAAAAATCAGGATTATTGATCGTTCGAGACTTTTTTGTCATATTATTAGTAATTTAGCCTATAATCGTCTGATATCTGAAAGTTGAGTCAATGACATTTTACCTGTTTTCAAGTGTAACCTCGAACTGGAAACGGGCAGGCGGATCAGCTGTAAGCGTTCGCCTTTTATTGAACTTAAGAGTCCCCAGCCGCGCGGGCGGCCCCCTTCACCAAAGGAACACGCCTAGAGCTGCCAAAGCGCGTGGCGGCACAGTTCGTCATGTAGTATCGTTATGCAGGCGCCGGACGGAGGCCGTACGATCAATGGTGGTTGCAAACCCCGGTTAATAGTCTGGTCGGCTGCAGCTCGTCCATCTTCACTGGCGGCGCTTTAGAGCGACCCCGATTAAGAGAATGATCAGATGAGAATTTACGATGCAGTGTCCGGCGCCTTTAATTTGTTCACAAACGTTGCAAACAGGAAAGATTGTACATGAAACAGAAAAGGAAAGAGTCGCGCGTGACCGTGGTGCGCTACCCGCATTGCGCGGCGATTGATGTTGCGAAGGACCTGCATGCGGTGGCGCTGGCGCCGGATGAAAATGGCGAGCAGGAAGTTAAATTTTTCAGCGGATTCACCGTCGCTCTGCATGCGATGGGCCAATGGCTGAAGAAGAACGGTGTGATCCAGGTGGCGATGGAGTCGACCGGCGTCTACTGGATTCCCGCCTATGAAGTGCTGGATGCGCTAGGCTTTGACATGTGGCTGGTGAATCCGGCCGGACTGAAGCGTCCGGACCGTCGAAAATCGGATGTATTGGACTGTCAGTGGCTGCAGCAGCTGATGAGTCTGGGCCTGCTTTCGAAGTCGCATCGGCCGCCGGATGAGATCTGCGAGCTGCGCGGTTATGTGCGCGACCGCCAGCGCACGATCCAGGATCGGGCGCGTTGCGTGCAGCGCATGCAGAAAGCTCTGCAGCAGATGAATGTGAAGTTGGATTCGGTGCTGAGCGACATCACCGGCAAAAGCGGGATGGCGATCATCGAGGCGATTGTGGCGGGCGAACGCGAGGCGCGGACGCTGGCGAGTCTGTGTGACCCTCGGGTGAAAAAGAGCGAAGATGAGATTGCGGCAGCGCTGCTGGGCAACTGGCGGGAAAATCATCTGTTCTCCCTGCAGCAGTCATTGACAACCTATCATCACTACAGCTCTCTGCTACGACAGAGCGAGGCGCGCATATTGTCGCTGGTCGATCAGCTGGCGGCGCGGCTGACCGAGCAAAAAGATGATTCGACGGGCGGCGGCGCCGACCGAAAACCATTGAAAAAGCCCCGGCGAAAATGGCATCAGCGCCTGCAGATGAGACTGTGGGAGCTGTTTGAAGTGGACCTGACGGCGATTCCCGGGGTGGGAGTGGAGACGGCGCTGACGCTGCTGTCGGAGCTGGGGCATGATTTTTCGGAGTTTGACAACGCCAAAAAGTTCAGCAGCTGGCTCGGTGTGGCACCGGGCACCAACATCAGCGGCGGCAAACATCTGCCGGGAGGTGCGAAAGGACGCAGCACTCAGGTGGCTGGACAGGCGCTGCGAATGTCGGCCATGTCGCTGCGCCGCAGCCAGTGCCCGCTGGGGGACCGCCATCGCAAGCGCTGCAGCCGCATGGATCCGCCGCGGGCGAACAAGGCGACCGCGCATGAACTGTCGCGCATCATTTTTGCGATGGTGACCAAGGGCGAAGAATACATGGAGAGGGATCAGAAAACGACAGCCGAACAGGACTGCCGGCGCCGCCTGAAATGGCTGCAGTCTGAAGCCAGGCGCCTCGGATGGGATCTGGTGCAGTCGGTCGATTCTGATAAAACCACGCAGATACAAGTAGTTACGTAATGTGTTCCTTAAGAGACCGACGGCAACATTAATCTAATGTTCTAATGCTTTGCAATTCAACTTGCTTCAAGAATCAAATATTCGTGTCTGCACTCATCAGTCGGTTCAATCTCCCCATGTTCTTATCCGGTCTGCTACCTAAGAAAGTTCTGTAGCATGACGCGAAGTCTTGAACTCTCGACGCAATTCACATTCAAATCACTGCAAGAAAGATGAGGTAGCAATAAACATGACGGACATCACTGAACAAGAAAACAAAATGGAATTCGAAGATGCTGAGAACGAGAAACCAGTCGGCTTGGCCCTAGCTCGCCAAGAGATGCTTGATCTTGGCAATAAAGTAAGCGAAATATTAGTTGATAGAGTAAAGAATCTGCCAGCTCAGGATGCTTGGGACGGTGAGTTTAGAAAAGAACTTGATGCCCGTTTGCTGGAATCAGCACCGGAAAATGGCCGCTCAGCTGAGGCCGTTATCGATCAGGCTGCCAACGAAATTATGTCGATAGCTCTGCGGCTCGCACATCCGCGTTGCTTTGGATTCGTATCGTCAAGCCCAACTTGGATCAGCGTGCTCGCCGATTATTTAGCTGCAGGGTTCAACAACAATGTATGTACTTGGCTGGTGGCGAGCGGTCCCACCCATCTTGAGCTTGTTGTTCTTGATTGGGTGCGAGGCTGGCTCGGCTATCCAGAAAGTGCGGGTGGACTGTTGACCAGTGGGAGTTCAGCTGCTACTCTGGAAGCGTTCGTCGCCGCTCGGGAATTTGCTGGAAACCCCAATCAACCGACGGTGTACATGAGTGATCAAACCCACTACTCCGTGATTCGAGCTGCAAAAATGATTGGAATTGCACCCCAATGCATTCGTATAGTTTCATCGGATGATAGGTTCCGATTGGACATCGACGAGCTAGCGAAAGCCGTAGCAGATGATCAAGCCGCTGGTTTCTCGCCGATAATTGTAGCTGCCAATGGTGGGACGACCAGTACGGGTTCCATCGACCCGCTTAATGCAATCGCAGACTTATGTGAATCGCAAAATATTTGGTTTCATATTGATGGCGCCTACGGAGGTTTTGCCTGCATTACAGAACAAGGCAAGCAGCTTATGCAGGGTGTCGAGCGGGCAGATTCGATTTCATTGGACGCTCATAAGTGGTTTTTTCAAACTTACGAATCGGCTGTTCTCATGGTCAAAGACTTACGCACTCTAGAGGACACTTTTGGAATGCGTCCGGACATTCTACAAGATACGGTGTGGGGCGCCGACCATCCGAATATTGCCAATCGCGGACTTCAGTTGAGCCGTACGGACAGGGCGCTCAAAATCTGGATGTCAGTCCAAACATTTGGCATGGCAAAGATTCGCAAGCATGTGGCCAATGGAATGGAATTGGCCAAACGAGCTGAGGCGTACATTGACGAAAGTGCGGAATTGGAGCTGATGTGCCCGGTCACCCTCAGCGCGGTTTGTTTTCGATTCAATCCCAGTGGTTCAAGTCTGGATGAAGAAACGATCGAAAATACAAATCGAGTGATTCTTGCTCGAGCTTTCTGGGAAGACAGAGCTTTTTTCTCATCAACACTTTTGCGCGGAGTTTTTACGCTTAGGTTCTGCATCATCAATCACGACACTACTTGGAATGACGTACATGAGACTTTGGAAGTCATCAAGACTTTCGGAAACGAAGTGCTTGATCCAAACCACTGAGCGCGTTTTGGTTCGTGCGCACTACCAGTGACTGCAGAAAACTCTTCATAAATTGTTTCTAAAAAACTATGTGATTCGCTCCGGCGAAGATCGAGTATTTTTGGCATCACTGAAGGAGAATTTGGACAAATTTAGCAGTTTTTCGAGGACTTCGGAATGAGTCTCGGGTGTGTAAAACCTGCAGATGCAATTTTATGAGGCCGCCGTCGGCGACATCTTCATTAGTCCGAAGTCGCGCGACGACACACATGCGCTGCTGAAAGGTCTGCCGCTGATTTACACCGAAGAACTTGCGCGTCAAAGGGTGTTTGCGCTGTTGCAGGAAAAGGTTCGGCCGGCGTGAATCTTAAGGTGGGTCGTCCGGACATGAACTTGTGGCGGCTGCTGGTGCTAGCGGTTTCAGAGCAGGACTTGAACTGCGTTTTTGATTGTTAGCCGGAGCTGGTGGAAGAGCTCAGCACGGTGTGTCAGATTCTGGAACACAGTGTATTTTCACTCCGAGAATTCGAATTATGGTGAGCTGCAGACGCTGATTGACAATTTGTCGCTGCTGAGTCAGGAGCAATTGTCAGAGATTGGGCAGGTGCCGCTGGACTTTGGCTTCATGACCTAGCCAGCTCCGTACTGCATCTTCAGTCAGACAGTACGAGGAGGCGTTTGCGCGCTGCCTGCCGTCAGACCGTCCCAAACACCCTCAGCAGGAACAGGGAGGACTGCGCCGGTTAAACCGCCCGTGCGGCAAATTTGAACGAATCGCTACAGTGAATATTTTTTCGTCTGAGACTGGTGCCGCTGAACCTCTTGCTTGTTGCGGCGTATCCCTGATGATGTCGATCTGCATGATGCCAACGAAGTTGAGATTCCAGTAAAATAGCAGATTTTCGCAGTCAACAAGCCAGTCGCAGTTCGCAAGTATCTCAATCATGAAAAAATCGACCGCTAGAAGATCAGCTGAAGCTCTCATTGAAGGCCTGCCCTACATCCAACAGTTTCAGGGCAAAACAATCGTCGTCAAGTACGGTGGCAATGCCATGAACTCGGTCGAACTGCAGCAGGATTTCTGTCACGACATCGTTTTTATGAAAAGTGTCGGGCTCGAACCTGTCGTTGTGCACGGCGGCGGTCCGCAAATCAGTCGCGACATAAAAGCTGCAGGCTTGCAGTCCAAGTTTGTGGATGGCTTGCGAATGACCGATCGACAAACGATGGATATTGTTGAAAACGTCATGATCAATGAAATCAATCGTGACTTGGTCAACATGATCAGCAACATCGGATGGGAAGCCGATGGACTTGGGGGCACGTTGCAGAATCCTCAATTGATTCATGCCGAAAAGCTCGTATCTTCAAAACTCGATCCGCTGACGAGGATGCCGATTGATTTTGGTTTCGTCGGTGAAGTTAAGAAAATCAGAACTGACTTATTGAACTTGGAATCGCACCAAACGGCCATTCCAGTTGTTGCCCCCGTCGGCGTGGATGATCAGGGGCTCACTTACAACATCAATGCCGATACGGTCGCCGGAGCTATCGCTGAAGCAGTCGAAGCTGAAAAATTGGTGATACTGACGAACACCCCCGGAATTTTGGATGTGAATGGGGAGTTGATTTCGACTCTAACCAGCGAACAACTGGAAGAGTTGGTCGACCTTGGCGTGATCGCGGGCGGCATGCTGCCCAAAGTACGCTGTGCAAAACATGCCCTGGATTCAGGGGTGCATACCGTTCAAATTATCGATGGACGTCTGCCACATTCTGCACTCCTTGAGATATTTACCGATAAGGGTGTTGGAACCATGATTACCTAGGGCTCAGCAGGACGAAACTGCGAGAGAAGAGTTCAGTTTCTGAATATTGCCACTGAGAGGGGTAAAACTTAGGAATGACTTGATAACCTGAATGGATGAGGCCGCTCTAATTCCCAGGCAAAGTGCGCCGTAGCCAGAATCAGGTCTCGTTACCTAACAATCTGGCTCGCTGGATGAAGCCAACTCCCGCAAACATTAAAGCGGCTGCAACCCAAACCAAAATGGGCAATACTTCATCGTGTGCATACGTGCCGATAATGATTCCAAAAATTGTCACCGTGTATGTGACCTGACTGGAAAAAAGTGCGCCCGCGTACTTTACTAGCGAATAGAAAAAACAGAACGCTGTCCCGGTTATTGTGCCGTGCAGCAGTATCAGCAGTGCGATATCCGACTCGGCGTTCCAAAGCGGATAGAGCGGCCCCGTCAGAATAGTTACAAAAAACAGCACGATCGCTGCTGCAATCAGCATGCTGACGGACAAATCCAATACATGTAAATTTTCGGGGCGGCGCCGCGCGGTGTAGACAATATTGATTGCATAAAACAATGGAGTTGCCAATCCCAGGAGAATCGCAGGAACTGGTGAATTCATCGTGCTGATCGAATCTGGCATTAGAATCAGAAGAATTCCAGTCATTGCCAATAACAGTCCCAGGAATTTCAGAGGATGATATTTTTCAACACCAAATCCGATTGCGATAACGAACGTGAAAATCGGCGCAGATGCCAGTAGCAAAACCATCAGACTGGCTGGAATCCAAAGCAGCGAAAAGTACATCATCGTCGTAGGCAAAGCAGTTCCAGTAACTCCACAGACGAAATAGAACCAAGTGTTTCGCGGTGGCAGCTTCGCGCCGCGCAAAAAATTGACGATGATTAATATGGCTGCCGCGATGCTCACGATCCAAAACGAATAACTGAGCGGCGGAATGCCTTGTTGGGTAACGTACTTCGCAATGCTTGGTACGCCTCCCCACATGATTCCTAGAAGGACCAGCACGCCAAAAGGCAATAGGCGTAAGGCGAAAGGGGAGCTGAACCAGCTGATCTTCATCGCTGTGCTTTTGCCGTCTCATGGACCAATGTCGCGCGATCGCCGATTGACAAGGCTAGGGACTCGGCGCTTGCGCTGATCTTTAACCGGAGCTGAAAAATTGAAGCTATGCTGACTGGACGAAACCTATTTTTCGTCCGGAATAAATTGCAGCGCGATGCCGTTGCTGCAATACCGCTTCCCTGTCGGTTTCGGACCGTCACTGAAAACATGCCCGTGATGACTGCCACATCGGGCGCAGTGATATTCGGTTCTAGGAAGAATCAGCTTGAAATCTCTTCGCGTCTCCAAGCTGTGCTGTTGTGCAGTATGAAAACTAGGCCAACCGGTGCCGCTGTCAAATTTTGATTCGGAACTGAACAGAGTCAGCCCGCAACCTCGGCATTTATACACACCCTTTCGTTTTTCGTGATTGAGAGCGCTGCTGAATGGCCTCTCCGTCGCTTCATTTCGCAGCACTTGATATTCAGCAGGATTAAGCTGAGCTTGCCACTCAGAATCTGATTTTTGAATTTTTTTCATGATTGTGCCGATTGGAATGAATCATAGGACATTTTATAAGAATTCATCAATGATGTGCCGATGGTGAGTATGAAAAGCCCGAACATTCCGTTTTCCGAAAAAACGCCGACATCTACTGCGACCGGCAGCGATTCGGCTCTTCGAACTATCTTTAGTACAAGTTCAGCTGTAATTTTCAAACGTCGTAGCGCTGGCAGGTACAGATATTGTCGTGGAACCCCGCATTGGAGACGATCAATACCCAAGGTTCCGTCCAAATGTTGGATTTCTCTATAGTGCTGGATTGATTCAGATTTGAGACTGATTCCTACAATACACGAAATTTGGAAAACGGAATTGCGTCAGTAAAATCTCGACATTCAGTGATTGGAATCGTTTTGGAATGCCAGCGTGCAGAAATATGTGGCGGTTCACAAGAAAAACTCCTTCTGCAAATTATCAGAGCAATCTAATGCTCTTTTTTTGTCCACTCGCAATTTGAGGGTATTCCGATAACACCATCTTTCAAATATTGCGGGGTGTAGGCGCACTCTCCTCGTATATTTTCATACTTGCCAGTTCCATCGATAATCTGCCAGGTGCCCGCTTCAGTGGTTTCCTCCGAAATATCAGCCGGCGTCCTTTTAGCAATGACATGAAGCTTGTCGCCCGACGGGTTTGTGACCTCACAGGGAGATTCAATTTCGAGATCATTTGGCTGGCCTTTTGCAAAAACAAGGCACCGAATGTTTTCCATTTCATCTACTACAAAAGGTCCGCCAGAGCTTTCAATAACAACATGCCCACCGTGTGCTGGTCCTCCGAAATAGGTGTAACCGGGTCTCTCGATGGTTGTGTAATCGTAGGTCATTATCGTTATCGCTTTAAATGTGCCACTTTCCTCCGCAGACGCAGACTGCAGGAAAAGTGACAACGCGAATACAGACAGGAAATTAATCAGGTATTTTTTAAAATTCATAGAATCACTCACTTCAATGCAGAATATCTCTGTTCAATTCTTAAGTCTCATAATAAGACGAAATATCGTAATCTCAACAATAGGCTACGAAATATTATAGACGGAATATCCGCCACAGGAACTGAGTCAGTGATTCAAATTTACGAACGATCCGTTTTCCGAAAAAACGCCGACATCTACTGCGATCGGTAAGTTATTCGGCTCATCAGACTGTCTTTGGTACAAGTTTAGCGGTAATTTTCAAGAGCTGTAGCGCCGGCAGGCAGAGGTAGCGTCGTGGAACCCCGCATCGGAGCACGACCAATACCCGAGGTTCCGTCCCAATGTTGGATTTTTCTATAGCACTGGATTGATTCAGGTCCGAGACTGATTCCTAAATTTCCCTAAATTTAGAAAACGGAATTATCTTGGTACGAACAGATGGAAGGCATGGAGGAAGCAATTATGAATTTTGCGCCTGATTTCATGCATGCGCATATTAGAAAGCCAATCGCATTTCGTCAATTAAAGTAAAATCCGTTCTTTCAGAGACTACCCTCCCGTTATCCTTTTCTATTCATTCGTGGTTTCGTTGGAGACTAAGATGACACATGCAGCAGAATACGAAAATCGCGCTAAAGGTGTTTTTTTAGTTCTGACCGCAGGTGTTTTTTGGAGCTTCGCTGGTCTTTTCGTTCGTCTCATCGAATTTGCGAACCAATGGCAAATCCTGTTTTACCGTTCGCTAATGCTGTTGCTGTTTCTTACTTTTTATTTGCTCATATCGCGTCGAGGTCGACTTATAGCTTCATTTAAAGACTGCGGTTGGGTAGGATTCATTGCGGGTGGTGCATTGAGTCTGGCATTTTGCACTTGGATCTGGGCTCTGACCCATACGACCATTGCCAATGCATTGTTTTTGTTGTCTACTGCGCCATTTATCGCAGCAATCGCTGGTTGGTGGATACTCGGTGAAAGGGTGGCGAAATCACTGATCTGGGCAATATTGTTTGCAATAGTGGGTGTTGGAGTAATGGTTGCCGAAAGCTATCAGTTCGGCACACTGTTCGGAGCAGTGATGAGCCTGCTGTCAGCATTGGGCTTTGCCTTATTCGCCGTACTCCTGCGAAAGGGTCGGAATACGGAGTTGGTACCAGCAGTTTTTTGGGCAGGAGCATGTGCAGCGATCATTTCGGGATCCATGATTCTGGTAACAGATTCCGGATTTGAGGTCAGTTTGTACGACTTTATGCTATGTGCAGTAATGGGAGTGTTTCAAATAGGTTTTGGACTGGTCATTTTCACTCATGGTTCCAGGTATCTCCCAGCCGCAGAAATTACGCTGCTTTCATTGACCGAAATTGTGTTGGGGCCGATTTGGGTCTGGCTCGTAATTCAAGAGGTTCCAGGAGCAATGACTCTAATTGGCGGACTGATCGTGCTTTCTGCGATTGGTGGTCAGGCCTACTACACTTTGCGTCACTCAGCTTAATTTACGACGATTTCATGAATCTGGAGGCAAGCACTGCAATGCCGAGAGTTCGCCGTTTGAGTGACATAATTTGTCGTATTGCAGATCTGCCGCTCCAGAAGAACCATGTCTCAAATGGGTAGCATATAATGTAATTCACTAATTTCTAATTGAAACTTATATTCACTTCAAGCACTCACTTGAATTGGCGGGCTAATATTCAATATGCATATTTGGGGAACAATTGCTGGTGGAATTCTGGGATACCTGATCATAGGTTGGCCTGGCATTCTGCTTGGCGGCGCAATCGGATACATCTTCGATAAGCGGAGGTCCCGCGTCAAACAGTCGCACGAATTACGGGAAGGGCTCTATATTGAAGCGATTTTTTCCGTTCTAGGGTATGTCGCAAAAGCCGACGGACGCGTCAGCCCCCAGGAAATATATTACGCAGAGCGCGCAATGCAAAGCATGGAACTGAATCCCCAGCAGAAAGAAATGGCGGTTCGGTATTTTCGGCGCGGCAAAAGTCCTGATTTTGATTTTGAAGGAGTGATGCAGAAATTCGCGAAAAAATTGGGTCGAAACACGAACCTAAAACGCATTTTTTTGGGAATTCAGTTGGAAGCTGCACTCGCTGACGGACATCTGGGAAAAGAAGAAGAGCGAGTCATTTATAGAATTGCTGACATTCTCGGGATTCAAAGGCAAGTAGTTGAAATCATTTTGTCTAGGTATCAAGTAGGAGAACAAGGTCAACGCGCGCCGGAAACTGCAGCAACAGACCAGGATTACGAATTATTGGGTTTGACTCGTAATGCGAAATTAAACGATGTCAAGCGTGCCTACCGCCGAAAAATCAGCCAATATCATCCTGATAAATTGGTTGCAAAAGGCTTGCCTGACGAGATGATGAAATACGCAAACAGTATGTCAGAAAAATTAAATTCCGCCTATAAGCGTATAAAACAAGATCTGAAGAATGCTTAGAAATAAGCGCAGTAATCAAAATCTTCAATCACCAACAACTGATTAGAACTGGAGTCCGAATATGGCGAAAGCGATGAAAGTCTATAACAATGGCGATGCTGACGTAATGAAGTGGGAAGTCGTTGATGTGGGCAGTCCCGCTGCAAACGAAATCTTAATCCGCCATAGCGCAGTCGGATTGAATTTTATAGACGTATATTTTCGTAAGGGCGTCTATCCACCTCCTTTTTTTCCATTCACGCCGGGCTTGGAAGGCGCTGGTACTGTTGAACAGGTTGGGGCCGAGGTTTCGGAAGTGTCTGTTGGTGATCGAGTCGCTTACGCTTCTCCGCCTTTGGGTGCTTATGCAGAGAAGCGAATCATCGCAGCGGACCGCGTCATCAGGATACCCGATGAAATCGACGACACTACAGCCGCGGCGATGATGCTGCAGGGATTGACGGTTCAGTATCTTTTACGCCAGACCTTTCGGGTCAAAGCGGGAGATACGATCTTATTCCATGCTGCTGCGGGTGGTGTTGGACTCATTGCCTGTCAGTGGGCGAAGCATTTGGGAGCCACCGTAATCGGAACTGTTGGAAATGAACAGAAAGCTGAAATTGCCCGTCGGCACGGCTGCGACCATCCGATTCTCTACAACCAAGAAGATTTTGTTGAGCGCGTGCGCGACATTACCAATGGCAAAGGGGTGCCTGTTGTGTATGATTCGGTCGGTGCAACGACTTTCGACAAATCTCTCGACTGTCTTCAGCCGAAAGGTTACATGGTCAGTTTCGGGCAGTCATCTGGAGGAGTTGAATCATTCAATCCGGTTGTGCTGAGTGTGAAAGGCTCTTTATATTTGACGAGACCCACACTCATGACATACACTGCCGACCCTGCAGACCTGGTCGAGATGGCTGATGAGTTATGTTCGATGGTCGTTTCTGGAGCAATCAAGATACCGGTCAAGCAAAGGTATGCGCTGTCCGACGCGGTGCAGGCACACAAAGATCTTGAATCTCGAAAAACTCATGGTTCAACCGTGTTCGAAGTCTAGATCCAGCGAATATTCAGAACAAATCGCCTCTAGGTAAAATTGATACCATCTGTTTAATTAATTTGCATCAATGGATTGGGAGTTGGTAGTGTTTCAGACAGCAAAGCAGCTGGAAATGTCCATGTAGTCAGTTCTTTGGAAGAATTAATGACGAAGACATGCGTACAGCGGGGATTGAGCCGAATCTTTGGATAGACGTCGAAAGACCATGTTGTCAGTGAATCGGCAGTAAAGAAACATTTTTCGTTCTGGCGCCGCATTATTCCTTTTAAGTGGGAGTATTCTACGGGCAAAACTGCCATCTGCAAAGCTTGCCTGTACAACTTGGAGATGAACTTCCATGCCGACCGGAAATTCAAAGAATTGAAATGCATGGCTTCAGAATGCGTTGACCTGACCTGCTTTGAACTTCATTACGTTTCAAAACAAAATTGGCTGATTCTGATCGTCATCAATATAACGAAGTCCATATTAACGAACTCTTCGGGAAACTGCCTATACACACTATAAAGTTGGGAATTGAACAACTCGACATCTACTCAAGAATGATGAATTGAAAGCCAGAGCAAATACATGTTGGAAAAATTAGTTGAAACCATTGAACAAATCAAATTTCGTAAGCAATCACTTGTGCCGTGATTGAAGTGTTTTCTCAGACTCGTGCTGATTGCAATTCAATCTTCAGGGTGGGGTAATTTCAAATTGAAATGGTGCGTCGTCTTCAGCTTGTGACGAACCGACGCGGTCAAGGCCGTATTTTACTTGGAGCGGGTTTTGTAGGGCCGGCGGTCTGGGCTGGACGGTTTGCATGAATTCATGATAACTTTCCAGTTTCGTTCCAGCGGTCTGAGCCAGATGTCCTTGATCGGCAGCGCTTATTCGTTTCGCACATCCAGTTTGCCGACCGATAAAAGGGAATTCCCACTATCATTCAGGGTGCGACTGATTGGCCGTCTTCAAACTCTTTCATCCAGCTAAGCTGACAAATGCCCAGCTTCAGATCAGCGCAGCCAATTTCAACGATTCCAGATGATTCAGTGACAGTTATGTTTGCTTCCATAAATTCGTAAATTTGCTGCTTCGTAATATTTTCAAAGCCTCAAAGGCCCTGCCGCCCTGCCGAAGCCGCATCAGACGTTCCCGATTGATCTGCCAAGGCAGCCAGCTGCCGACATCGACCGGCACCTTGTGTGCATTGATTGGCGGTACATGCCCCCAGATACTCCAACAGCCAGGCATGAATGTTCACATCGTGCATGCGCAACGTAGTCAAATTACCTTCCGCATCAATATCGGAGGGTGTGTTTTCGAGAAGAGCGATCGCACAATTGAGCTTTGAACGATCTAGTAGGATTTTCCAAAAACTGGATCGACAGCCTCTGTTTCCAAGAATTGCCGTACATCCTCGCCAACCACCGAGTCAGACGACACTGACATTGTAGCGGCGAAATACCGAGTCTTTAGTCAGAATTGTGAGTCCTTCGCATTGAGCTTGCGCAATTAGCAGACGGTCAAATGGGTCCGCATGATGCGGAATTAACGCACCGGCAATTTCGGCATGGGTCCAAGTTATGGGCAACGGAATATAGCCCGCGGCTGCCGCATACTTTAGAGGATTCTCACTTACGTTGAGTTTGCCGAGCGCTCGCTTGATTGAGATTTCCCAAACTGTTACAGCACTAACAATCGTCTCCTGAGCCTCAAGTAGTGCATGTCGTTTTTTCGAATTCAATCTTGGATCATCGCTCAATGCCCATAGCAGGATATGGGTGTCGACAAGCAATCTCATTTCGATTTCTGCTCGGATAGAAATGCGAACATGAATTCCGGGGGAAGTTCATCAAAATCGTCCGCGATATGAATTTTGCCTTTCATCGAACCTATTTTTGGCACAGTGGGGCTATGTTGGACGGCATGCAACGTAACGACCGGTTCACCATGACGGGTAATTGTCACGGATTCCCCTGATTCTGCTTTGCGTATGACTTGACTAAATTTTGCTTTTGCTTGAGCGATGGAAATGTTCATATTTCTTCCAATGAAAATAATGACTATATTTATAGTCATTATACTCAATTCGCATGCTGAATTCGTGCTGAGCAGGACGTACCAGCTTTCGAAGTTTTGCCATTGAGCAGCCAAGTCTAAGGTGAGAAAGAATCGCTTCCGCGGAAACACTGCTAACGGGCATTTTGTCAAATCGAACGTGGCTAATCACACACTGCATTATGTGAAGGCAATCAGATTCAGCATCAGCCGGGTGTTTGACAGTCCTACGACGCCATGTCCAAAATTATGTTCCACGTGGTATCCGCGTCTCAACTTTACAGCCTTCACAGACCGGGTACTGCTGTGCATTTACTACAAATGGTTTACTATTAAATTGCTTCTAACCTTTCCATCTGATTTTCCTCGATATTGAATGTCAACTAGTGATGCCTGCTAAAGTGAAAACTGCTCCCGATTAATTTTCTCTCCATCTGGGGCCTGATATAGATTACTCTTTCACCGGAATTAATATTTACTTTCAGAACATAGACTTTCTTCCAAAAGGTTTACTTAGCTCTATACATTCGATTGGACGTAAGCATTCACTTCTGCCGTGATTGAGGTGTTTTCTAAGACCCGCGTTGATTGCAATTCAATCTTCAGGGCAGCGCCATTGCAAATTGAGATGGCGGGTCATTGTCAGCTTGCGATGAGTCGACGCGGTCAAGGCAGTATTTTACTTGGATCGAGTTTTGCCGGGCAGGCGGTCTGGGCCAGATGTCCTTTATCGGCAGCGCATACTCATTTCGCACATCCAGTTTGCCTCGGCCCTGGGTCTGGCCGACTCGAATCCAATTGGCCGCCTGATAGCAGGTGCCGCGGAAACAAGGAATCTCGCAGAAGGTCTCGAGCAGAACCGGGCGGATGGCATAACGCCGCTGCCAGTCCTCGGGCAGGTGTTGAATTCCAGATTAAGTTGAAACTGCTTATTCAAATTAAATCGGAACGAAATTATTCAATGAATCACATTGTTCCAACAAAATTGTCGGATTCAAAATTGAGGCAACGTGGCTGGCGGCGATGTGCGTCAGCGGCTTGAGCTAGGGATTTTGGCGATGTTTTGAGAGGCAGAAGAGAGATTCCAGCTGGAGCGGCCGCTCCAGCTGGGGTGGGCTGGCGGCAGCCGGTTCAGGCCTGCCACTCTTCGACAGCTTGAGTCATGTGCTGCAAGGTAACGCATCGAGCCTGGTCCTGCGCTGCGGCTGACAGCGCATAATGTGCCAGACGGTTGATCCTGCGGGGCATGCCGCGGGCTTGGGCGTGCATCATTTCGATGGCGTTGGGCTCGAACAGTCGGACCTTGTCGGCGGCGCCGGCGAGGCTGAGCCGATGCTGCAGATAGCGTTCGGTTTCGTCGCGGTTCAGCGCGCCGAAGTGATGTCGGATGACCAGGCGCTGGCTGAGGGATTGGTGCACGCCCATGTTCAGACGTCTTCTCAGTTCGGTCAGTCCGATCAGCAGCAGGCACATGCGCGGTTCTGAGTCCATGGCGAAGTTGGTCAGAAGACGCAGGTCTTCGAGCACTTCGTTGCGCAGATGATGGGCTTCATCGATGATCAGCACCGGTAGTTGTCTTTGCTGCTGCACCAGGCGTGTGATTTCGTTGCGAATCGCATGCCATTGGCTGGCGCGCTGGCGCTGTTCGCTCAGTCCGAGTTCGAGTGCGAGGCAGTTCAGGGCATCGAGTGCGCTGCCGGTGGTCAGCGACACGTAGACCGGTCGATACAGACCCGGCGGCAGCTGCTGCATGACCTGCCGGCAGCAGGTGGTTTTGCCACAGCCGGCTTCGCCGGTGATCAGGCCGAGGCCGCGCAGTTCCAGCAGGTGGTTGATGCGGGCCTTGGCTTCGCGCATCGCTTCGGTGTCGAACAGTTCGTCGGCCGCGAGCGAGGCTTCGAACGGATAGCGGGTGAAGGCAAAGTGCTGTTGGAACATCAATCGTCCTCCTGCTGCTGTTCGAGGCTGCTGAATGAGATGCCAGGTCGGGTCCGCTTCACTTTGGTGTTGGCGTATTCGTCGAGCAGCGTGGCTTGGCCGAAGCTCTGTCCCTGATGCACCACCAGCAAGGGCCGCGTCGGCGGCAGCGTCGGGTCATAGCGCAGCGTGACGGTTTGTCCGATCAGGGCGGCGTCGACCTCGTAGAGGTGGCAGTTCAGGCGTACGGTTCGATCTTTGTACACGCGCCGCTGCGTTTCGAACAGAAACAGGTCATCGAGATCGAGCTGCGGCGTCACCCGGCGCACGTTGGCGGCGCACTGCGCCCATTTGTCCAAGGGCGTTAGGGCGTCGATGCCGCGGTGTGGACGCCGATGATACTCGCCTTCGATCCAGCTCCACAGCTCGCGGTTGAGCGCATCGAGTTCCAAAGGCGATTCAAGCCGATTGACGAAGCCGTCCCGCGCACTTCTGAAGAAGCGCTCGATTTTTCCTTTACCGGCAGGGTGATAGGGGCGCGCATGGATCAGCGCGATGTCGAGTCGGGCGCACACCAGGGCCAGATGCTGCGAACGATAGTTGGCACCGTTGTCGACGTACAGCCGCTGCGGCAGGCCGCGCCGCAGCAGTGCCTGTTTGAGCACCACCAGGAAGTCCTGCGCCTTTTCCGAGCGGGCAAAGGCCGCATAGGGGATGACGCGGCTGGCATCGTCAATGATGGCGGTCAGATAACTGCGATGACGACGTTGGCCGACCTTGATTTTGGGGCCGTGCATGACGTCGGACATCCACAGTTCGCCGGCGTAGCGATAGGCGAAACGCCGACAGTCCGGGGCGGTTGCCGCGGCCGCCTGCATCAGACCTTCGCGGTGCAGCAGGCGCCGCACCGTTGAGTCGCGCAGCTGCGTCTTCGGCGGCAGCTGCGTTTTTGCCTGTTGGATGACTTCGCGCACCGCCAACTGCGGTTTTTCACGTTTGATTGAGATCAGACATTCCATGGTTTCGACCGACATGCGTCGGAACTGGCCGCGGTCGCGGCGCACTTTGGGCTTTAAGGCTTTGAAGCCGCCCTGACGATACAGGCGCATCCAGTCGCGCAGGGCCTGTTCCGACACTCGAGTGCGGGTTGAACCCGGAATGAGGTGCGGCTGTGCCGCCAGCTGGCGCAGGCGTTCTGCGGTTTCGGCACCAGGTCGCAGACGCGAGAGTTCGCAGATCAGTCCGTGGCGAAACAGCGCCACGTCCAGACGATGCTGTTCAGGGTCTTTTTTCATACATTTGCTCCATGCTTGGCAGTGTTGCATTCAATTCAGACCCACGTTTTAACCGATCCGCCCGCAACATGCCAGTTCAACAAGTGTTGACGCTCTGTGGCGGGTCGGTCGACGAACGAATCTGAAAAAATCCAAGCGGAGGCGGCAGACAGTGCAGATGTTCGGCGCAGTGCTCTCGCAGCGCCGACAGCAGCCAGGGCGCATCGAGTGCCGCCCGCATCGGCAGCACCGCCGGCGGGCAGCCGGCAAAAACATCAGGCAAAAGCCCGCACACCGTCACCAGCACCCGCTGCAGCGCCGGCAGCTGACGCGCCAGCCAGCGAAGTTGTGCCGCCGGGTCGACATGGTCGGCGTTGGCTCGAAAGCACTTCATCGCTTCAAGCGGTTGTTGATTTTGTTCGATGGCCGCTGCAATTTGTTCGAGCTGCCTGAGGCTGCCGGGCATTCGCGCCGCAAGACAGTCCGGCAGCAGAGAGAATGTGGTGTGACTGTCGGCACAATACCAGCGTGCGATCCGGGCGATGCGTCCGCGCCCGCACTTGCGGGTGTAGGTGCCGTGGCGAGCCAGTGAGCAGCCGCCCTTGGGATGGTTGGGACAGCTCGAAAGAGTTGCCTTTTCCCAGGCTTTGGTGCTAATATACTCGTTGACAGTCAGTTGTGTGTCGTAGCGCAGCTGCATGTCCATTGCTCCTTGATTCGGCACGATTCAAACACGGTCTGTCGCATCCGGATGGTCTAAACACGCGGATGCGGCGATTGAGTCAAAGAGTATAAATCTAAAGGCAGGGGCACCGCGGTCGGCGACCGCGGTGCCCCTGCTGTTTGCGTTCGGTCAATGGCGTTGGTGTAGCCAAGGCCGCTTTTCAGAACGGCTGCCAGCTGTGAACGGACGGGCTCGGTTTATTTCGAAATTTGAACTATTGCTAGTCGGAATATTCCGACTAGCAATAGTTCAATCGCTACGGACTAATTAGGAGTACAACACAGGCGTCGCTGGCAGCATGCGAGGCCGGACTTGGAATGCGGGTCCAAGGCGGGATCAGAAAGCGGGCGTTGTTGACTGCCAGAGGCAGGTTGCGCTGCCGACATTCCTGCGACCAGTCGATGAACCGATCGCGCGGTGCGGTCTTCCAGGCGGCGGTGCCGAAGCCGAGCAGCGCCAGCGGTTCGCCGTCTGCGCTTTGCACCAGATAACGAATCTGCGCACCGGGCAGCGGACTGTAACCGAGATAGTGATAACGTTCGATGAACGAATTCCAGATCGGCGAGCGCGGCTCGGCTTGGATCATCTCGAACTTCAGCGGCCGAACTTCAGGCAGAGTTGCGGGCAACTCGGTCAGGTTTGTCAGCCAGGTTCCGAATCAACCGGTCTCATTCAGGGAAATCCAAAACTGCTTCTGAAAACAGTACAATCTGATCAACCACCACGGCACAAGTGAATGCTTACGCTGGAAATGTCAACATTGTCAACGCTTTGGCACATTTGATGACGAAGATATGTGTACAGCTAGGATTGAGTCGAATATTTGGATGCTCGTCGAAAGACCGTGCTGTCAGTAAAGCGACAGTAAAAATATTTTCGTTCTGACGCCACTTCATTTTTATTCAGGTCAGAACACTTTGCGAGCAGAACCGCCAGCTGACGAGCCTGGATGTGCAGCTTGTAGAGGAACTGCCATGGCGACCAGCCATTGAACGAATTGAATTGCATGGTTACAGAATGCGTTGACCTAAATTGCTTTGAACCTTTTTACGTTTCAAATCAACATTGGCTGATTTTGGTCGTCAGCAATGAACGGAGTCCATATGAACAAACTCTTTAAGAAACTGCCTGTACACACTATAAAATTGGGAATTGAACAGCTTGACATCTATCAAGAATGATGAATTGAAAGGAAAATCAAATATATGTTGGAAAAATTAATTGAATCCATCGAACAAGTCAAGTCTCGAATGAAGGAGCATGAAGATTACCTGGCGGGACTTGAGTGGCGTACGCGAATAGTTTTAATCGATCCTCTGCTCAAGGCATTAGGGTGGGACACAGCCAATCCCAGGCTTGTGAAACTGGAACATTCAATTAAAGGTTCGATTTTTGATTATGCATTTTGTGATGAGAATGGCGAAATCCTGTTGATTGTTGAGGCGAAGAAGCTAAACGACCCATTTAAATCATTAGAGGCACAGTTAGGTAAGTATCTGCTTACAACTGGCGTGCCTTATATCCTGCTTACCAATGGTAACAAATGGATTCTTTACAACATGGGAAAACTAGGAATTCTTGAAGACAAGGTCGAATTCGAAATTAATTTACAGACTGACTCTACAAGTTCTGCCGCTCTCTCTTTCCTGTCAATTTGGAGGAATGCCTTTCCTGACGCGCATTCAAGTCAGCCGCTTTCCAAAGCAAATCGACCCATATTCCGTAAATTTAATCCTCCAGACAAAACTGACCCGGACTCAGGCCCTGCTCTTGTATCGCAAACGGAATGGTTTACATTGAAGGATTGTATTCAAAAGGATCGACCGTGGCCACCTGCGAAAATTCGATTTCCAGATGGAAAGAGTGAACAGGTAAGTAAACTAACGTACACAGATTGCTTAAAACAATCCATCAGGTATTTATTGTCTGTTGGAAAAATATCAACTTCGGACTTACCGATCAGTCTTCCACATCATGTTGGCGGGAAACTCCCCAAGCATGTTGCCATTTGTCTTGAAATACCTAGTGAAGACATTCTAACTCAGTACTCTAAATTTGAATGGAATGGTCAGACAATTTATTTTTATTCCAATTTCAGCGGGCCGGCAATTGCGAAAAAAATTGAGGTGCTTTCCGATAAATATGGAGTTGACCAGATCCAATTTTCTTCCTAGCCGGAACGAGAAGAATTCTAGATTTTAAAATCAATTGGAAGTGTGCTGGCCTCGTCACTGAAAAATGCCGGACACAGACTGATGTCCAAACCGAAGCTGCCAACTACGCGACGCAGAAACTTAGAGCGACTGCCTCTCTCAGCTGAATTCAAGTTAAGGAACTAAACTGTAATTCAGTTCCCGGTCAATCCACGAAACAGCTGAACATTCACCATATCCCCTGGATTTACAGCCACATCGTCATCGCCAAGCAATACGAAGCAGTTTGCATGCGACATACTGCTCAATAGACCTGAGCCTTGAAACCCTGTGCTCGAAACGATTGGGTTTTCGTTTTCGTCATGAGAGAGCACCGCTCGATAGATTTCCGAGCGATTGGGTTTCTTTTTGAACTTGGTAACGGCGCGGGCTTTTACGACCTGAACCGGATAGTGTTCCGATGTGCCCATGAGCTTGCGCAGAGCCGGCTGCACAAGTCGATAAAATGTGACCATGACTGCGACTGGATTTCCCGGCAGGCCGAAAAAATAGGCTCTGCCAATTTTTCCAAAAGCAAAAGGTCGGCCAGGACGAAGCGCAATGCGCCATAGGTTCAGTTCCCCGAGTTCTGCCAATGCATTGATGACGTAATCTGCGCTGCCCGTTGAAACCCCTCCAGAGGTAATGATGACGTCAGCATCTTCACTTGCCTTCCGAAGCGATTTGATGGTTTGGAGCTGATTGTCTGGAATTATTCCCAGATTCCTGACATCCATCCCAGTCGATTGGAGCAGTCCTATCAGAACATAGCGGTTGCTGTCATATATTGCTCCAGGCGGCAGCGGTTCGCCCGCGTTCATGAGTTCATCGCCGGTCGAGAAGACTGCAGCAGCCGGTTTTCTAAACACTTCAACCTCGCCAACACCTGTAGAAGCCAGGACCCCCATCTCTGCAGCGCCGATTCTAATCCCTGACTTAAGAGCCGGTTCATTGCTCTTTAGGTCTTCGCCGGCAGGACGGACATTCTGATAAGGTCTATGTCCGGAACGAATCTCCGCCTTCTCATCTGCAGCTTGCACGTCTTCCTGTATGATCACTGTGTCGGTGCCCAGCGGCATGACAGCTCCCGTCATTACTCGGACGACTTCATTTTCAGAACAGGGGTTGGGCCAGGGCCTTCCAGCAAGGGCGGTGCCCGCAACCCGAAAGCTTCGACTGCCGGTTTCCGGCAGTGAACTTGCCGCGATTGCGAATCCATCCATTGCAGAATTGGCATGAGGAGGCACGTCAATCCTCGATGTCACCGTACCGGCTAGAATTCTGCCGACAGAGTTCGAAAGGGATACGAATTCCGTATCCTGAATTGGATTTACTGCCTGTTGAATGCTTTGTTCCGCGACTGCAAGTGGGATTAAACCGCTGTGCGGATCAAAGCAGTCGTATTGATTTTGCGATTTGAAATTCATCAGAAAGTAATAGTTATGTTTGAATCGGACTCGATTACACTGTGAGACACGCTCAAATACTCAATACGAGCAATTTCGTCCACCATGTTTTCAAATAAAATTGTAATCAATTGATCACACGCAAGAGGAAAAACGATGAATGAAGATGTATTCAACATGCAAATTCGAAAATTTTTAAAACGAGTAGGAATTCAATCTCAGCGGGAAATTGAAAAATCCGTGCGCGATGCCTTGGAATCTGGTCAGCTGACTGGATCAGAAACTCTGAATGCAAAGGTTGAACTGAGTGTGACCGAGCTGGGAGTTGAGCATACCATTTCTGATACCATTCGGCTTGAGTAATTCAGAGTTCATTCCAGTTCAGCGGCACATCCGACTGGTATTGACATTTGTTGAATTTGGCCGCGTTGGAGAATGAGATTTCTAAAGCGATCATAACTAGTTCAGTCCAACGCGCTTGGCTTGCGCGTAAAATGACCCAGAGTAAATTCCGAGGTCTTCGGTTGAATTTATAGTCGAGCGGCGTATCAAACCTGATGAAATTTTTCCATGCTTGCTGTGGATGATGGATCATGAACTGTATGTTTCGTTCCAGCGCGTCTATAAATGTCATGCATTTTAGGTTCACCAGCATTGCCTTGACGGGCAATAATGATCTGTTCATCATATGCCAGAATACTTTCTCCATCGAGAATAAATGCTTTCTGGGCACTCTAGAGACATACTTCTGATTTAGTTCAGAAACTCAATAAGTCCTGAAACGGCATCGATCTTTCTGACTGACTTTGGCATGGTATGCTTTCAGATCAATCTCAGATACTGCACTGCTGATGAGGAGAACTTGGGAATCATTTTAGACAAGTCAGTCAATAACGAGGCGCGGTAGCGACTCGAATGTCGGCCTATTGAGCAGAAGCTGTCAAGCCATCCATGCTCTGGAAAGCACGAGTACCCCCGGAATGCCAAAAAACACGAAGAAAATGTAGGCAATTGCCAATTCTTTACGTTCGCTTCCAACCTGCGCAATCCACCTTGCTCCTGCAATTGGAATGTTTCGTAGCCACGGAATGCTGTAAATTACGACGACACCGAGCAGATTGTAGAGAAAGTGAGCAATAGCAATCTGTTGTGCCACTTCATGAGTTGGCCCAGTGATTGCGGTCGCAGCCAATATGGCAGTAATCGTAGTGCCGATATTGGCACCAAGAGTAAATGGGTAGGCGTGACGAAGCTCAATCACGCCACTCCCCGCCAATGGCACGATGATGCTGGTCGTCGTGGAGGATGACTGAACTAGAACCGTAACCAAAGTTCCAGAACATATGCCGGTGATGGGGCCTTTGCCCACAGCGGACTGCAGATAATTCCGAGCTTTCCCGACGAACACATCCTTTAGCACTTTTCCAAGCAGCATGATGGAGATGAGAATGAGCACGACTCCAACTATGATGAGAGTAACTCCGGCCCACGTGTCGGGCAATCCAGACAACATGGATTTCACAAAATTTGCCCCCGAACCCACTACAGTCTTGAAGATGCTCTTTCCAGAAGCATCAACGGTCCCAATGCTTTCAACGACTCCGTTAACCGATAAACTGAGCTTCTCCAGAAATCCAAATGCGAGTTCCAGCGGGAGGAAGATCACGATGCAGAGTAGATTGAAAAAGTCGTGTACAGTGGCAGTGGCCAAAGCTTTCTTAAACTCCGATGGCCGATTCATGTGCCCCATACTGACAATCGTATTGGTTACCGTGGTGCCAACGTTCGCCCCCATCACCATGGGTATTGCTACAGCGATTGGCAGTCCGCCAGCGACTAGACCAACGATAATTGCAGTGACGGTGCTCGAAGACTGGACCAGTGCGGTTGCAAATATTCCGAAGACCAGCCCAATGAACGGATTCGTTGCCAATACGAACAGAGATTCGATTCCATCCGACCCGCCAAACACCCGTCGAAATCCTTGGCCAACCACACCGACTGCAACGAGGAGTACATATAGAGCCAGCACTATGGTTACCCACGTGATTGTTTTTTGAACTAATGGGGTCAGTTGTTTATTTTCCAATTCTTTTCACTCTCAGCATCATTCCCGGCTGCCAGTCTACGCCGTACATCAAATTCATATTAGTATCGTATTGATTATGTTTCCAAAATTCTGCGTGAACTGAAAATTTTTATCGTTGCCTTTATCTGTGGTAGATCAACGAAATTGGAATATAGCAGTTTTCAACTCCGTTTCGGACAACCAAATTAAGGTTCAACTGCAGTTTTCCGTGAAACGAATCAGGGCGGTACTTGGCCTTCAGGCGCGAAAAAATGCCATGTGTCAGCCGGTGTCCCGGAATGAAATTTCGTATCAGGCACCTCGTTGGATGAATCAGTGATTTAGTGCGGTCGCTGCCCCGGTTTTGCCGTTGTCAGTCACTTGATCCTGCCGTCAGCAGACTGTCACTTGCCGGCAAAGGTCGAGTCGGATCGATCAGTCCAGAATACAACTGACATACAAACTGTGCCCTGGTATTCTGAACTTTTGAAGTTCTCACACTCAGCGAGGTGCGTTGTGTCGAAGCAGAAGTTAGGCATTATCGAAGTTAGTACGACAGTGACTCTGACATTGATCTGCACACAGTGAGAACCGCATCAAGGAGTTGGTGAAAAGCGACTTTTCCGGCGGGCAGCAGCCATGTGGAGATTGTATAGTCAATGCGAGCTGGTGGCAGCTGAACATGATCGGCAGTAACATTTCAAATATCAATTTATGACTGATCTTTAGTGTAATTCAAAGTATGAAAACAAAATCTAGCTGCTTCCCAGTCAGGTCAAATGGTTGAATGAGCTTGAGTATTACTACAGTTCAAATTCAATGATATGGTAAAAGTTTGTTGAACTGTACGGGTCAAGCGAAAGTACGGCACTCAGAGCACTGAGTATTATTCATCGCCGCTCAGATTCCAGGGACAACGAAGTACAATGAATCGTTCACGGTATCTGAACATTATCGCCGTATAAAGACCCGGGAAATTTTATTCATGATTGTCGGGAAACACTTTTCGTGGCTGCCTATACGAACCGGACTGTTCCATGCAGCTAAACGCGCTCTAATGCAATTCTCTACGCATCCGCCCATCTGATCATCAGCTAAATGACAATAAAATCGATCCGACTGCTGCCTATCAACGACCGGACGAACGGTTGGAGTCGCATTCTCCCTCCTCGAAGCCCGAAATCAACATTAAATTCAAATATCATGGCCAACACTGTTGTGGTAGGTGCTGGTTTCGCTGGCTTGGCCGCCGCTCGAAGAATGGCTGAAAATCGCCCGGACGACCAAATTGTGCTGCTTGAAGCACACGAAGTGGGAGAAAACGCTTCGGGTAGAAATTCCGGATTTGCCATTGATCTTCCCCATGTGACCAGCAGCAGCATGGACGAACTGGAAAGCGCCCAGCGTCATATGGCATTGGCGAGAGCAGCGATTGCTTACCATGAAACACAGATTGCCAAACACGCTATTGCATGCAACTGGAGTCAAACCGGAAAATTCCAGACAGCGGTTACAGACTGGGGTACGGAAAATTATCTCGTACCCTTTGCTGACGAACTTGAAATGCTAGGTGAATCTCATACTTGGGTTCAAGGCTCGGAGCTCAAGAAAAATTTGGGAACTGAGCATTTCAAGGCTGCAGTCTACACTCCAGGATGCAGGCTGTGCAATCCGGCGGCATTGGTAAGAGGTTTGGCAGACACTCTACCGGAAAATGTCACACTCTACGAACACACTCCGGTCACTGGCATTGATACTTCCAGTGGCATAAATCTTGAAACAAAATCAGGAAACGTTCAGGCCGATCAGATGATTCTGGCGGTAAATGCTTTTGCGAAATATTTTGGATTTTACACCCAGCATCTGCTGCCCTTCGCAGCAAACGCCAGCCTAACACGTCAACTGACACCTGAGGAGATAAGCTCGCTTGGCTGTGAAACAGAATGGGGGGTCACACCTGCCAATGCCTTCGCCTCTGTTACGATGAGGTATACGCAGGACCACCGTATTCTAGTCCGTCAAAACATCTACTTCAATCGGAAAATGCGGGAATCCAAGAGCTATCGGGATAAGATTTCCCGGCATCACAAAAAGCTTTTTGACGAAAGATTTCCGTTGCTGAGCGACGTTGGTATGGAATACACTTGGACCGGTTTTGTCACCTTGTCTGGCAATGGTGCGCCGGGTTTTGGGCAGGTGGCCGATAACATTTATTCCTGCGTCTGTCAGAACGCGATTGGGGTTACAAAAGGAACGATAAGCGGCCTGCTTGCAGCCGATATGGCCTCCCGGGCAGATAACGAGCTGATCGGTTATATGCAAAGTCTAGGGCAGCCCAATCGACTTCCACCCAGTCCATTTCTAGACATTGGAGTTAAAGTCAGAACATTCTGGGAAATATACAGAGCAAGAGGAGAAGTTTGACGTCTGAAAGCAGTCTCTCTGATAACTTGCCCGATACAAAACATTGAACAGTTTGAATCTTCGCAAGTAGAAATAGAAGACTTAGGCAAGGTAATTTGAAGCTGCGACGCCGAAGTTGGTACTCCCAAGTCTGTTTTAGTGAAACTCATTGACTCTCTGGTGTAGGCCCAGGCTGCGGATGAGTTGAATTTATGTTAGTCCTTCTTGAGCGACATTTGTCGACTGCTGATGTCTGAACCTGCGGACTCACGTTAAATAAATTGCACAGCCACAATCAGACTTTGATTTGACAGTGTTCACATTTTCGAATAAGAGTAACCAAGTTAGTGTCATTCAGGATGTATTCGGAGATGGCAGCCTACCAATTCGAGAATATTTTTTCAACATCGGTGCCTTGAGCCCCATTGATACCGTGAGTTACACTGCCTTTTCAAAAATGTTGGTTAGATTTTTTCATTGTTAGTAAAAAATTATTCAAGAATTGGCAGTTCAATAAAAAATTTGGACAGGTTACGGCCGTACCTACCAACAAAGGTTCAACTTTGTAAATTTACTCATTGTGAAAATAGAGACTAAATTGCTTCAGTCGCAGCTGGGAAAAACTGGGGCTTGGTTGTTGTCCCGCTGGCAGAGACTGCCTCTTTTTTCGTATTTGAACTGGTTGTGATTTTACGTGAAGCGGTTCGGTTGGTGGCCGTCAAGTTGGACCAATCGATTCTTCGAACTGGTTGTCGAGAGTGCTCCAACGCGGCTCAAACGTTGCGTCTGGTGCTTTGAGCAGATCTCCCGGATAATACCAGAAACCGGCAATCTGTTTGCGGTGGGTTTCGAGCAGTCCGACACCGGCGTAGCGTCCTTCGTTTCTGCGGGTGCCGACGGAGATTATGCGAAGCGTGACCTAGGCTCGAATGTCATTTTCGGCGAGATCATTGTGCAAAATCGTGTGTGTATGATGGACCACTCGGAGCAGTTCGGACTAGTTGGCATAAAGCCGCGCAGCAGCACATTGAGCGAATGGCAGCCGTTTTTTCTTTGAAGACGCGATCGAACACTCAAAGCTGAGCTTCATGCGCCTGTGGCTGTTGGCGATGCTGACAGAGCTGGTGGTTATAGTCCCAGATTTGGCTGCGTTTGGATTCGGTCATCTGGCGGCTGCTTTCGCTTGGGCAGAGCAGTATTTGCAGATGTCGTTCGGCATGCACTCACCAAATCGCGTGTCTGCCGAGCTTGAATTGACCGGAATCGTCGCTTAGGTTGACGGTGTCGGTGAGTTTTTCCACCTCGATCGGCGTGCCCCAGAGTGCGCTTTCGGTAATGGTAGCGGGCACCGGTGTCATCGACATGCAGCGAGCACGTCACGGGCTTCGTCGACCAGTTTGGCGTGCCTTCATTGGGCATGTACATCACGCTGCGTTTGGAGATTCTTAACTCCCAGTCGTTGAGCAGCTCGGTGATGTGTGCAGCCGTCGCTTGTCCCTGATGATGCAGCTTTACCGCTAAACGGTGCAGGTCGATGCCGAAGTGACCTTGCACATGTGCCGGAAGAACAGCAGGGATGCGCTGCAGACCAAATGGCGACTGGCGGCGATCATAGGCTTTATTGAACTTGCGTCGATAAAGTCGAGGAAGGAGAGTGACTGCAGGAAAAAATCCGAAAGTGAAGTCACTGCAATGTTCTCCAAGGGGAATTTGCAGTGGTACGTGGGTCGGAGAGATGTGGGCTTTAACTGCGTGGACGGCCAATCAAATTATTCGCGATGAGATCGATGCAAATTTTTTACATTAAATTGGAGTAAAGATCTGAAGATGAATAAAATCATTCATCTGCATTGCACGCGAAACAAGTGATCAACCTCGAATGCTAATATTGGAACTGCTGTGACACGCTCCGACCCAACTGCATTAAATTAGTGCTATATTTGATGTTTAGGCAATAAAGATAATTGTATGATTTTAAACTGGTAACCTGCAGCAGTAGGATTAAGGTTTTAACATCAATTGTTTTATTTCTGGCTCCTTTACCCGAACACAAAGCTAGAGAGGTAGAAAACATGAACAGGAAACTAAGCTATTTGATAACGGTGCTTGGCGGTTTTGCGCTGTTCGCCGCGTCCCAAGTTGCAGGCGCCTCAGGGCATACACAAGCCCAGATGATGGACGCAAATGGAGAATCCGTAGGGCAGGTAGCCCTTAAAATGACTCCGCATGGCACTCTGCTGCATGCCACACTCAGCAATCTGCCGCCCGGAACCCATGCATTCCATATTCACGCAGTAGGTGAATGTGAAGCACCTTTCAAGTCTGCAGGCGGTCATTTTAATCCGGAGGGAAAGAGTCATGGACTGCTAGCTGATGCTGGAATGCACGCCGGTGATATGCCCAACATCCATGTGCCGGAATCCGGAAGCCTCGAAATCGAGATCCTGAATACGTACGTAAAGCTGGATTCATCGCTGTTTGATGAAGATGGTGCAGCAATTGTGATCCATGCAGAGGGTGACGACTACACGTCAGACCCAGCGGGAGATGCAGGTCCGCGCATTGCATGCGGCGTTATTGTCCAATAGCGAGACATCGCGATTAAATCACCCGAAAGGCCAGTTCGGTGAATTGCCGGCTGGCTCTTTCGGACAGCGGCAGCAAATTTGGGTGTCGGTATGGCATGGACCGCAGCGATGCCGCGCCCGGCAGTCTATGTCGGATGTCGGAGCAGCTTCTGTCCTAGTCTGGCGGCTGTCCGCGGTACCGCGGATTGGCCGATGGGAACATGAGGACGCGGTTGACCGGCATCGTCAGCGGATTCGAGAAAAATCTGAGATGATGCAGGAACGAATCGCTATGGTCAAGCATCCGTTCGGCACACTTTCGGACGCTGGGCTGGATTGGATCATTTTCTGCTGCGAAGAAAAAAACAGTGTGATGAATGCAGTCTGATGCGATCATCTAGCTGCCGCTTCAGACGTGCGCTCAGTCTATGTGGCTCGCGGCTTCGCATTGATAGACATTTCCGGCCCGATCTGCGAAACAATGCCAGTAATCTTTCGAGCTCCAGCTCACGCCCGCGAAATCGTTCAATGGCGTCGTGGTTGTCTCTCCACTAGGTCTCAGTTAACGGCGAGGGCTGCCACAATGCTGATCATTCTCTTTTCTGGAATTCACTTGCTCAGACAACCTGCCAGGTCTCCATTGCGCGCTCGGTCAAGCGTTTTGTTTTGATTCATAACGATGCCGACACTGCAAAAACGCGCTGTCACAATCGCTTGCTGCTGACGGCTAATTCAACAGTTTGTACAGATTTATCGCAGCTGTTGAGAATTGATTTCACGCATGCCTTCACGATGAGTGCGGATGCTCCACAGAAATGAAGTCCATTTCCATGACTCAAGAATCATGAGCTGCTGACCTCTTATTCAGCAGCTGATGACGGGAGTTCAACAGCATAGCTGTCCAGTTTTGGCTTTTGCTGAATTAGGCCGCGTTGGAGAAGGAAATCCGAAAAACGTTCGTATCTCGCTCGGTCCAGCGCACCCGGTCTGAGCGCAAATCGAGCAAGAGTGTCTCTCCAGGCCCTTCGGTTCAGTTCATCGTCGAGCGATTTGTCAAAGCTCACGAAATTTTCCCAGGCTTGCTGTGGATGATTGATCATGAACTGAACGCCTCGTTCCAATGCGTCGACAAAATCACGCATTTGGGTTTTGTCGGCATTGTCCTGATGGGTTACGATAACGAGTTCATCATACGCTGGAATGCCTTCTTCTTCGAGGAAAAATGCCCGACCGGGGACACCATTGATATCCATCTGATTCAGTTCAAAATTTCGATAAGCCCCGATGACTGCATCAACTTGCTTTGACATCACTGCCGGGGACAAGGAAAAATTAACATTGATCAATGTAACGTCTTCCAGGGTGAGACCATTGGCTTCCAATACTGACGCCAGCAGCACATCTTCAAATCCCGCTACCGAGTATCCGATCTTCCGCCCTTTAAGATCGCTGATGTTCTGAATGTCAGAATCCTGGAGCACGACGATAGAATTCAGTGGCGTTGCGACCAAGGTTGCGATTCGAACAAGCGGCAGACCTTGAGCGACCTGCAGGTGCAGCTGCGGCTGATAGGAAATTGCCACGTCGGCCTTCTTCGCTGCTACAAGCTTGGGCGGATCATTGGGATTTGCAGGAGCGATCAGTTCCACCTCCAGTCCTGCATCCTCAAAATATCCTTGAGCCTGGGCAACATAGAGCGGCCCGTGATCCGGATTGACGTACCAATCCAAAAGAACGGTAAACGGTTCGGCTGCCTGTGCCCAGTTGAGCATCAGAGCCAGCGGTGCTGCGAGCAGGGTAGGAATGAATTTTCTCATGGTGTCTTAAGTGCCCTCCATTACGTGGTCGGCTTGCCAGAAAATGGCGCGTTTAACAAAATTATCGATGCTGAAATACAGAATTATTGCAAAAAATGCCAAGACGATCAAAGCAGCGAACATCAGGTCCACCTGAGTTCGAGCGTTGGCATGCAGCATTAGGAATCCAAGCCCGGAACTGGAACCAACCCATTCACCAACAACTGCGCCTATGGGTGAAATTGCAGCTGCGATCCGCAATCCAGAACCAAATGAAGGCAGGGCCGACGGCAGTCGTATGTACTTCAGTGTGGTATGTTTTGAAGCTCCCATTATTCTTGCCATGTCAATCCAGCCTGGGTCGGTGTTTCGAAGACCGTCATAAAGGGCGGCAGTCACCGGAAAATAGATGATCAAAGTGGCCATGGCAATTTTGGAAGCCATCCCAAATCCGAGCCACAGCATTAGAACGGGTGCGATTGCAAAAACCGGCAGAGCCTGACTGGCGACGAGCAGCGGCAGGAACCAGGAGCGAATGGCGTGAAACTGCAGGATCGCCCACGCAGTGATCATCCCGACGAAACACCCCAGAATCAGTCCGACAAGAACTTCGAAAATCGTGACGGAAGCATGGAACACGATCAATTTTGCGTTGGTGATCAGTGCCGCGGCAACGTCAATGGGCGCCGGCAGAATGAAAGGCGGTGATTGGGTCAGCCAGACGATCGACTGCCACAGCGCCGTTAACGAAATCACGATGACGATTGATCTATACAGCATGAACGGGTGAGTCTGTCTGATTCAGCTGGGACATCAGCTCGGTGTAGGCTTCCGCGATCGAAGAATCCGTAAGTTCTCGAGGAGTTGCGTTTGGCAGAATTACCGCTGAGCCGACAGCAGCTGGACGTCCACGCAGCACGTAAATCTCGTCGGCCATGCGCAAAGCCTCCATCGGGTCATGAGTGACGAGCAGAGTGGTCTGTTGATTGCTCAGCAGGCTGCAGGCGAGATTCTGCAGTTGCAGGCGAGTGATCGCATCCAGTCCAGAAAACGGTTCATCAAGCAGATTGAGCGGTCGCTCTTCTATCAGAGTCCTGGCCAGCGCAACTCTCTGTCGCATTCCTCCAGAAAGTTCGTGCGGATAACGATGTTCAACGTTTTTCAGTTCCACTTGGTTCAACAGTTTCTGTGCGGCTTTTCGGTCTTGATCAGTACGGGTTCCGCGCAATAATGCGCCGATATTGACGTTGTCGATGACTGTCAGCCACGGCAGAAGCAGATCCTGCTGCGCCATCCATGCAATTCTCCCTTCAAGGGAACAATTGTCGCCTGCAGCGACCTTGCCCTTGGCGATCTTGGGCGAAACGAGTCCCGCGATAAATCGCAGCAAGGTGGACTTTCCAGACCCACTTTTTCCCAAAAGACAAATCAGTTTGCCTGCTCTCAATCGCAGACAGAAGTTGTCAAACAGACAGTCGTTTCCATAGCTCAGACTCAGCTCGATGTCTACGGTTATCACGGTTCAGCTTAAACCACGCGTGCCCGTAGAAATGGAAGTTGAGAAACTTTGGACCACTCGATCTGAGTACTTCTGACCTCGCGGTAAGACTGCGTGATCCGCGCTGTGAGATCATCCTGTTGGGCCAGTTCGTCCAGAACCTCTTCTGCGGCCTGTCGAGCGGCCGACAGAAAGTCATTTGGAAATTGGCGGACGATCGATCCATGTTCTTCGACCAAAGTCTTAAGAGCGGCTGGATTCCACCTGTCCACTTCAGTCAGTGCATAAACGTGTTCTGCCATGCAAGCGATTTCAATGATCTGCTGAAGATCTTCGGGCAGTTCGTTCCACAGTCTGAGATTCACTAGAAATTCCGCTGCGCCGTTGGGTTCGTGAAATCCCGGCCCGTAGTAGTAGGGAGTGGTCTTGTAAAATCCCATTGCCAGATCGGACCAAGGACCAAGCCATTCTGCCGCGTCAACCGCGTTCGTACTCAAAGCAGGAAGAATTTCGAGGGGAGACAGACTGACCGGTACGGCCCCAAGTCTTCTTATGACTTCACCGCCCAAGCCCGGCATTCGATATTTCATTCCAAGAATGTCTTCGATGGAGTTGATTGGTTTCTGAAACCAGCCACCCATGCCAATGCTGGTATTGGATGCCAAAAACGGTTTGACATCAAATGATTCATACAGTTCATCCCAGAGTTCCTGCCCGTTTCCGTGGTAGATCCAGACCATGTGCTCCTGAGGGATCAATCCAAACGGAACGGCTGTAAAGAAAGCGGCCGCACGAGCTTTCCCCTGCCAGAAAAATGACGCGGAGTGCCCCAGATCGACCGTGCCGGAACCAACTGCGTCAAGCACTTCAAAGGGCCCGATGATTTCACCTGCTCCAAACAGTTTGATCTTGATTCGTCCGCCGCTCAGCAGTTCGATTCGACTCGCCAGCCGAGCCGCCGTCGTTCCTGTCGCCGGACTGTTTTTGATCCACGACATCGCCATTTTCAACTCGATTGAATCTGATGCGCTGGAACTCGCTGGAGCCAGCGCGGCCGCAGCCGCTGCGGCTGCAGTTGTTTGTAAAAATTTTCTTCTTTTCAAGATTTCGCCTATTGCCAGAATTTATAGAAGTGATGGACGGGACCGTGTCCCGACCCGATTTGGAGCCGGTCGGCTGCTGCAATTGCCTCTGTGATGTAATTCTTGGATTCAGTTACGGCTTTAACCAAGCCGACTTTCATTGCCAAAAAAGCGCAGATTGCAGATGACATCGTGCAACCGGTTCCATGAGTGTTTTTTGTGAATATTCTCCTGCTGACAAGGTGCCTGTGCTGATTCCCGTCAAAAAACACATCGGTGCTATTGTCTGAATCCAGGTGTCCGCCTTTTAACAGCACGGCGCCGCACCCCAAAGAGAGAAGGCGTTCGGCCGAGTGCTCCATGTTCGCCTCAACGGTTGGAATTCGTCGTCGAAGAAGTTTCGCCGCTTCTGGAATGTTCGGAGTGATGATCGAAGCTTTCGGGATGAGAATGGACTTAAGCGCAGAGACCGCTTCATCCACCAAAAGCGCATCGCCGCTTTTTGCAACCATGACTGGATCAAGCACGATGTGACCGATCGAATTCTGATCCAGCGAATCTGCAACCGCTTCAATGATTTCGGGGCGATGAAGCATGCCGATTTTGACCGCGGATACCTCAAGGTCCGAACAGACAGTGGATATTTGTTCGCTTATGAATTGCGGTGTGACTTCGTAAACACCGCTCACGCCTTGCGTATTTTGCGCGGTCAGTGCGGTTAGCACGCTTGCTCCATAGACTCCCAACGCCGAAAACGTTTTTAAGTCCGCCTGTATCCCGGCTCCTCCACCACTGTCGGAACCTGCGATTGTCAATGCAATTGGAATGTTCATAGTTTCAGATGCTGATTTTTTGCAGAATTGATCAAGTTTTTCAGACGCAGAGCCGCGTTTTTTGGACTTTTGCTCTCACAGATGGATGAGACTACGGCGACGCCGTCAACACCGGTTTTCAATACAGTTACGACATTCGTTTCGTTAATGCCGCTAATGGCAACGACCGGCAGATCTGGATTTCGTTGTCGAACCAAGTTCAGTATCTCTTGAAGACTGTCGACTCCAATCGGTGACGCTGGGTTCCACTTGCTGCGTGTAGAATAAATGCCTCCAATGCTGAGATAGTCAATGACATTTAGATCTGCGCGTTCTGCTTCTTCCTTAGAGCGTACGGTCAAACCAATCAAGTAGTCTTCACCGAGCATTTTACGGGCCTGCAGAACTGGCAAATCATCCTGTCCCAGATGGACGCCATCGACTTGAGTGAACATCGCCAGTTCGACATGATCGTTGATCAATAGAGAAACTTCGTAAGGAGCGAGTGCCTGAGCAGTCTGTCTCGTCAGGTCCACCAGATCGCGGTCGCTCATGTCTTTGCTTCGAATCTGAACTGCGTTGACTCCGCCAGCCGCAGCCGCAGCTGCGGTTTCTACGGGACTCTGATGGATGCACTGATGAGGATTCAAAACCAAGTACAAATCAAGCTCAATACATTTTTTTTCCGTTCTCATCGGTGCGCATGCGCTGTTGTGATTTTCGCTATAGCACAGATTCATCGTACAGACAGTCAATGAAGTGACTTGAGAAAGTGCCGGGGCCATTCGCCCTTCCAGCCGCCAGCTGTCCAGCTCTCCCATAGATTCTCAGAATTTCAGCGGTTGATTCCGCAATGTTGTCATAGACTGAGATGAATGCTGCGATCAATGCCGATAGAGCGCAGCCCATTCCTGTCACAGAATTCATCCAGGGGTGGCCGGTCTTGAGTTCCACTGAATGTCCGGAAGAAATCACCAAATCAGTTTCTCCGGTGATGACGAAAACGGTGTCCATGCGAGAACTCAATTCGTCTGGGTTCGCTTCAAAATGCTCATACAGTGTCTTAATTTCCGCAAAATTTCCGCGGATGACTGCAGGAGGATAGGCTTCGATCAATGAAAGACAGTTCCGCTGTCGCTTTTCGGACCGGTCGATCATCGTCGGATCAAGCACCCAATGTAAATTGCTGGCAGCCGCTCCCAGAACGGCTTGCTGTGCAGATCGAAATCTGAAGCGGGAAAACATGCCTAAATTGATGCTGATCGCGTCCGCATCGTCAATAAAGTAATTGATTTCGTCGGGGTCATGTGTAAGTGAAGGATGTGCTCCGGCAGCTAGCAGTACATTTGAGGTGATGGCAGCGGCGGCTTCGTTGACGATGCAGTGAACGAAGGGATTGCGAGTCCGCACTTTCCGCAGGGTATGGTCGGAACCGACCGAATTCTGAGTATGTGCTGCGATATCGGTCATCAATCTGCTTGCTAATTCTGTACTTACTCTGCGTGGCGATAGAGAAAGCATGACCGGGTGGCGTGAACCGGTGGACATCCTGAATCCCTACGCCAGCATAATCTGGATCAGGTTCAACGGGTCATTGCAAAACTGCATCTCAGCCCGAGGGCTCCCCGTCAAGATATTCTCTTAGATTTTAACAGTACGAGAAATTAATTCCTATCCTTAGATACTCCTAATTCCAAAGTTAAAAAAACCGGATTTGGGGATTTTGCAGGAATTTGGAGGAAACTGCACATCGTTCTGTACTAGAATACCAAGCTTAGGAATCAACTTGACGACGCAAGCTAAGCTTGGGCAGGCAGTGAGAATATGGGAAGTGCCGCGAATTTTTAGGGTACGGCTTTTCGAAAGCCTTCTTGGAATGTTGTGGTTTACCGATTAGGGAAAAATCACTACTGCATGGTAAATCTATTCTTGAAAATCTCAACCTGAATATAGATAACGGCAATTCAATTTTTCGATTTAACACATAATGGGAATCAGTTTTTTATCTGAATCTGTCCTCGCACCCGCGATAAATTAAATTTGGTTCTGATCATTTCATTTTTGTTGTGCCTCAACATCAGGGCTCACAGCGAATTTTGGCACGACAACTCCGACGGATCCTAAAATTTTTCGTTCAACTTGCATCAAAGTTGAATTGACACAGCCACATCGCTGCCAATCACAGTACGACCTGAATCTGTTCAGGAAAAAATGGAATTTGCGTGGTTCTATCGCGAATCTTGGTTGCAATGTGGTGAATTTTGGTTGCAATTTGTGAGTTTTGGTTGCAATGTGGTGAATTTTGGTTGCAATTTGTGAATTTTGGGTTGTAATGTGGTATTAAGGTGTTATATTTATTAAGTATAACAAGAGGGTCTAAAGCATTAGAAATTCGCCAACTCGCAAAGATCCAAGAGGCCAATCGAGAAGAGGTCAATCGACGAATTCAAATGTAAATTCAATAACTTATTAAATAGATTTACGAATAATTTCGACAATCTGTTTTAATGTGTTCATAGATTCAGTAAACTAGAAATTCAAGCGTAAGTGGAGTGGATAAGGACTTTCTATACGAAAATGCGCCATTAGTTGAGGTTATTGCTGAAATTCACTGGATGCTGAAGCCGCTGCAATTGGACCCACAAGCGAAAATTGACCCTCACTACGAGTCATTCATAACCGAATTTCGAAATTATTTAAAAAAAATTGAATTTATCCATGTACAAGAACTGCTCCCCAATTTTGTACCTCTCGAAATTCTTCCGAATCAACCTAGAGTAAGAATTCGGTCAGCACCAGATCAATGGCCGCTTGTTCAAGCAGGGCCAGGCATTCTTACAGCAAATATTGTTCCACCATACAATGGTTGGAAAGAGTTTGAAGGTTTTATTTTTGATTTGATTGATGGTTTATATGAGTGTTACCCACTAGCACCAATTACATTATCTATAGAAAAGCTTAACTTACGGTACATTGACGGATTCGACAAACGATTCGGGTTCATTGAATATTCGAATTTTGCAGCGGCCATGCTCGGCATTCAGCCACCACTGTCGAATGAATTTCTAAGGACATGCACGAAAAGTGATACCGAATTGTCTTATGTTTTCGAAAGTCGATTTCAGAATATTTTGCCTGATGGATCAATCGGAAAAATAAAAATTGCACCAGGTTCAATGAATGAAACCGATGCTTTGGTCATGGAGATGAGCTGTGAAGGTATTTTTTCTAATTCATCCTTTATTTCACTAGATTCTGTCAAGCGATGGTTTCAGGCTGCTCATAAGTGTCTCCATAAACAGTTTGATGCAGTCACCACACCTGCACTTAAATTAATGTTTGGTAAAAAAATGGTAGTAGAATTATGATTTCTGTAATGTCTAAATCTATACGACAGGAACAGTTTTCCCCGCAGTCGAATTACTCAGTTGGTGAATTGAAAATCAAGGGCGGTAGTCAGACAAAGTATGAAGTTATCAAACGATCCAACTTATTGAGGTTTATCGACGCTTTATGGGAATTCGAAGAGAACTTGCTCGAAGTGCAAACAAGCAGAATTCAGTTGGCTCGTTTGATTGCGTACAGCTCGATAACTGAAAACCCAAAAAAGTTCCCGTTCGCTATTGATATTGGCTTTTTTTATCTTTTCGATGAGCATATTTCGAATTTATCGAATTATTTGATTCCTCTGGGGTTTACTAGGTCCGAAACATATACCGACCCATATGATGGAAAGGTGGTTGACTTTTTCTTTAAACAAGAAAGGATAACGTGTATCGTTTCAGAAGAAGATATCCAAATTCTTTCGTACGTTCGAGGAAGTTTTTCCGAAAAAGTCTTCGCCCTCACCAGTCAATCCAAGTTCGATATTTCTGAATATATGCAAAATTTATGTAAGAATTTGGAAGTATGAACAGATGGTACCCGCCAACACATATTAGTCAGAAGGAAATTGTTGGTCGTCGCACATTCGGAAGTAGAGTATTCGATAAAACTAATGGTGTGCTCAAGTACAAAATCGATATATTTCTCGATAAAAGAACTGCATTCAACTTGTCCGTTGATCGACTAGGAGTAAGAGTAGCTGATCGAAATGTTGTAGACTTTTTGAAACCGCTATGTGACGAATCAGCTGAGAAACGTTCTAGCAAATTTAATGGGTGGGCCCAAATTAGCGTAAATCAAATTCAAAAAATTGGAGTTCGAGCAACGGAAGCTATCAACGAGGAAAATCCTTATCATGCTGAAATTTCTCGGTCTCGGCACCAGACAGTCAGCGCACTTCGTTCATTGGCGTTCGAACTTTGCGTATATGCGTCAAAGCATGATTTCATAAGTCGACCTGAGTAGCGATAAGTGATTTCTTCTCCAATTACGTAACTCGAAAAGAACTCTTCAATCAACAATACAAACAAAATTTGCGGAAATTTTCGATTGAAAATTAAGTTTTGAGAATTTTCTCAAGACGCGCCGGGGCGTCCACGGCGAAGGGATTCATCCGAAAGAATTCACAAACTGTCGGAAATTGAAAATTTTTCCCGAAATGCAGAGAAAAAAAGTTTGTTCTTTTAAGTTTGGCGAATAACAACTTCTAGATTTACCCGAGACACATGATCTGTAAGCACTAGCATCGCAGTTTGGTGCCTAATTCTGTTCAAATTAGATCTTGAGATCGGATTTGAGTACATAACTTTCCAGACAGAACCGATTTCACATCGAGCCCATGCACTGCTGTTGAATGTTTGACTACGCTGGCGGCACTCGCTCCAATTGCTACAGACTGCGCTACGCCTGCACCTACAAATCCTGCTAAGGATTGGACTTAACCCGATTTGGTAGAGACGCAAGTACTTGCGATTGAGAGCTCGCTTGGCACAGCTTTGCAGAATTCCTGAATGTGCCATAAAGTTCGTTTTCATGATGGAAAATGATGATTATTTTCGTAATTTGAAGGAAAATCACCTGAAAGCGATAATAGTATTTGCAGAAAACGAAATTATTGTATTATTACGAAACTTTCAAACGACTAATCAAAAAATCTTAGTTGACGACATAGGTGAGGAAAGAACACTATGACAAAAAAGATATTACTGACGTTGGCTGTAGCCTCACTTGTGGTGACTGGCTCAGCCTTGCGCGTCGCAACCGCCGATATGGGCAAGGCCAAGGAGTGGATTGATTCAGAGTTTCAGCCCTCTACGCTTTCGATGGAAGAACAGATGGCAGAGATGGAGTGGTTCATCAAAGCCGCCGAACCCTTCCAGGGCATGGAAATCAATGTGCTGTCCGAAACCATACCGACTCATGAATACGAGTCCAAGATTCTGACCAAGGCATTTGAGGAGATTACCGGCATCAAGGTTAACCACCAGCTGCTCGGTGAAGGCGAAGTGGTGCAGGCTGTGCAGACACAGATGCAGACTAACCGAAACCTATACGATGCCTACATTAACGACTCCGACTTGATCGGCACCCATTCGCGCCTGCAGCTCGCGGTCAATCTGACCGACTGGATGGGCGGCGAAGGTGCGGATGTAACGCTGCCGACACTTGATGTCGACGATTTCATGGGCAAAAGCTTTACGACTGGTCCAGACGGCAAGCTGTATCAGCTGCCTGATCAGCAGTTTGCCAATCTGTATTGGTTTCGCTACGATTGGTTCAATCGACCGGAGCTGCAGGCTCAGTTCAAGGAACTCTATGGCTACGACCTGGGCGTTCCGGTTAACTGGTCGGCCTACGAAGACATTGCAGAGTTTTTCTCCGTGCATGTCAAGGAAATTGACGGCGTGCGCGTCTATGGACACATGGACTACGGCAAACGCGCTCCTGACCTCGGCTGGCGTATGACTGACGCTTGGCTGTCAATGGCCGGCGCCGGCAGCAAGGGACTCCCCAACGGTGTTCCGGTTGATGAATGGGGCATTCGCATGGAAAGCGGAAGCTGCAACCCGGTTGGAGCATCGGTGTCCAGAGGTGGAGCGGCCAATGCACCGGCAGCTGTGTATGCGATTCGCAAATGGGATGAGTGGCTGCGCAAATATGCACCTCCAGGTGCCGCCAGCTACGATTTTTATCAGTCGCTGCCAGCCCTTTCGCAAGGCAATGTCGCCCAGCAGATTTTTTGGTATACCGCATTCACCGCATCCATGGTTGCTTCCAAGAGCGACGGTAACAATACGGTTGATGACGAAGGAAACCTGCTTTGGAGAATGGCTCCCTCACCCCATGGTCCGTACTGGGAAGAAGGGCAAAAGCTCGGCTATCAGGACGCCGGTTCGTGGACGCTATTCAAGTCAACTCCGGTTGACCGCCGCAAGGCTGCTTGGCTATACGCTCAGTTTACAGTTTCCAAAACCGTGTCTCTCAAAAAGACTCACGTGGGATTAACCCCCATACGAGACAGCGACATTCGCCATGAGTCCTTCACCGAACGTGCGCCGAAACTCGGAGGTTTGGTTGAGTTCTATCGCTCTCCTGATCGAGTGCGATGGTCGCCCACTGGCGTCAATGTTCCGGATTATCCAAAACTGGCACAAATCTGGTGGCAACAGATCGGTGATGTCAACTCCGGTGCGTTCACGCCACAGCAAGCCATGGATCGACTGGCTTCGGAAATGGACCAGGTGATGGCAAGGATGCAGGTCGCTGACGAACGAAACGGCACCTACGGTGGTTGCGGTCCGCGACTTAATGAAGAAAGCGACCCGGCCGAATGGCTGAACAAGCCCGGTTCACCTAAAGCCAAAGTTGAAGAAAAGCCGCAAGGTGAAACCGTCAACTACGACGAACTTGTCAAACGCTGGAGCGCAAGTTAGTTTGATGGTCTGGCTCGGTCTGTGATGAACCGACCGTGACCAGATGTTCGCGTAAAGCTGCTGACAGTGCGGGACAGGTTTTGGACCTGGCCCGCACTGCCGGCGAACCCAGCCGAGTTGCCGGGCCGCGAGTACAGCCTTACTTTGGCTCACAGCATTGCAAGTGCCATGAAATCCAATCGACGCTTACGGCAATGCCAGAAGAAGCTCACGACAACGTTACGCTGAACCTGCGTCAAAGAGAGTCGTGGAAAATTTCGGAATCTGAAGGCTTGGGTCAAGTTGATCGATTGGCAGATGAACTCAACGTGACTGCCCAGACCATTCGCCGCGACCGGAACCAATTTCCCGGCCGGTCTGCTGTTCGTCACCAACAACCTCAACGTGCTGAATATACTGGTACAGTCGGACCGGATGAAGGTGTTTATCGCCTGTGGGCAGATTCGTAGCCATGATCCAGCATGCAAGAACCGTAATCATGGTTCGCCGATGGCACAAATTTCAGCGTATAGCGCCAGTTTTCCTTTGTGATTTGGAAAAATAGACTATTTCACCACCGATGCAAATGTGCCAGAGAGTTTCCTGCAAGCCGCAAAGATTCACTCTACAATGGTTCATGCATGCAAGTAACCGGCACCGCCCCCGCAGGGAATTTTTGCCTTGATGGGCCAACATTAGCCGCTAAAGTCTGAAAAATTGTCGCTTGAACTAAAAAACGTGACCAAAGTGGTGGATGGCGTGACTCACATCCATCCAACCGACCTGGTCTTGCAAGATTCAGAGTTCAATGTGCTTTTGGGCGCGACACTGAGCGGCAAGACAACTCTGATGAGACTGATGGCCGGTCTGGAAAAGCCGACATCGGGAGAGGTCTGGTTTTCCGGTCAAAACGTAACCTCGGTGGCCGTGCAAAAGCGCAATGTCGCCATGGTCTACCAGGATTTCATAAATTACCCGAACTTCACAGTGTTCGAAAACATTGCCTCCCCTCTGCGAGTCGCAGGCGAAGCGACCTCTGAGATCAACCGTCGCGTCGGGCAAATCGCCGAGCTGCTCAATCTGTCCGATCTGTTGGAACGTGATGTCTCGAATCTATCCGGCGGTCAGCAGCAGCGCACCGCGCTGGCGCGGGCGCTGGTCAAGAATGCATCGTTGGTATTGCTGGATGAGCCCCTGGCAAATCTGGATTACAAGTTGCGCGAACAGCTGCGCGAACAGCTGCCGAGGCTGTTTTCCAAATCCGGCTCAACCGTCGTCTTTGCAACGAGTGAACCGGAAGAAGCCCTGATGCTCGGTGGATATACCGCGACACTGCATGAAGGCAATGTCGTTCAGTATGGCAGAACGATCGATATTTACCGACAGCCCTGCAATATCACGAGCGCCAGCATTTTCTCGCACCCGCCGATCAACACGACCAGGATTTCCAAGTCAGGCAATACAATGCTGCTGCACGGCTTGACGGACTGCCTGTGCCCCAGCCGACTGTCGGGCGCAGGCGATGGTGACTACACTCTGGGAATTCGTCCACATCATCTGACTCTGTCCAAGGGGACCGTCAGCGGCGAGTTCATCACGGTTCGAGGCACCGTGAAGCTGACAGAAATCAGTGGCTCATCCAGTCTCATTCACCTGCTAGTGCAAGGTAGTGACTGGATTTCGGAAACCAGCGGAGTGCATCAGCACTCCATCGGGGCGGAAGTTGAATTTTTCGTGAACCTGAACAGCTGCCTCTACTTCGATCAGGCCGGCAACGCGATCCACTGACAGGAACCCGCGACGATGGCAAAGATCACTCTTGAAAACATCCGCCACAGCTACCTGCCCGAGCCGCAGTCAGATGCGGACTATGCCCTCAAGCAAATCAATACAGTGTTTGAGGACGGAGGCGCTTACGCGCTGCTGGGACCATCTGGATGCGGTAAATCTACACTGCTGGGCATTATTTCCGGGCTGCTGGCACCCACAGCCGGGACCGTTCGCTTCAACGATCAGGACATGGCCGGGGTCGATACAATTCACCGGAACATTGCGCAGGTCTTTCAGTTTCCGGTCATCTACGACACCATGTCAGTGTTTGACAACCTGGCCTTCCCGCTTCGCAATCGCGGCGTTCCGGATCAGGAAGTCCAGACCCGGGTTCTCGAAGTCGCCAAGATGCTCGATCTGGAACAAGGCATCCATCGACGCGCGGCGTCATTGTCTGTTGACGGCAAACAGAAAATTTCACTGGCCCGAGGCGTGGTTCGCGAAGATCTCAACGTCATGATGTTTGATGAGCCGCTGACTGTAATCGACCAAAACCTAAAATGGGAACTGCGCTCGAAACTCAAGGAACTGCACCAAAACGTTGGTACCACAATGATCTACGTTACCCACGACCAGATCGAGGCGCTTACTTTTGCCGATGAAGTGCTGGTAATGTATGAAGGTGAAGTAGTGCAGACTGGCACCCCCGTCGAGTTGTTTGAAAAACCCATGCATACCTTCGTAGGCTATTTTATCGGCTCACCGGGCATGAACATCCTGCCTTGCCAGATAAGCGGCACTGAGGTGTCATTTGAGGGGGTCAATGTTAGGTGCAGCAATCACAGTTCTGCATCTGCAGCCGTGCCGGCTGCGGATGCGCGTACTGAAATTGGCATTCGTCCCGAGTTTATCCGATTCAGCGACGACGCTCAGAGTCTGCCAGTACAGGTCCGTCGGGTCGATGATATTGGACGTCATCAGCTGGTTCACGTCACGCACCAGCAGCACGAAATAAAATTGATTTGTTCCGAAGAGCAGGTGGTTCCGAGTGACGATGCAACAATTGAATTTGACGTAGAGCGTACGTTTCTGTACGTAAACGGGTGGCTGGCAGGAGGAGCCAAAAGCGCGTGAATAACAAAACGATCAAACAAGGGGCTTGGTTTTTTGTCATTCCGGTGGTCGTGCTGGTGGCGTTTAATGCACTGATTCCGCTGATGACTGTGGTTAACTATTCGCTGCAGGAAACCTTTGGCGACAACGTGTTTTTCTGGCAGGGGCTGACCTGGTTTGAGCAGGTGCTGAATTCAGATCGTTTTCATGGTGCATTTGTTCGCCAGATTACGTTTACTGCGATCATATTGCTGATCGAAGTCCCTCTTGGCATTGCCATTGCCCTTTGCATGCCCAAAAAAGGATTCTGGGTCTCAGTCTGCCTGGTACTGATGGCGCTTCCTTTGCTGATCCCATGGAACGTAGTCGGCGCGATGTGGAACATTTTTGCCTTGCCGGAGATTGGTTTGCTCGGCCACTCAATCAATGCGATTGGGATAGATTTCAATTTTACCCGGCAGCCGATGGCGGCTTGGGCAACTACGATATTGATGGACGTCTGGCACTGGACGTCGCTGGTCGTACTGCTCGCTTATGCCGGTTTGAGTGCGATCCCGGAAGCTTACTACCAAGCCGCCAAGATCGATGGTGCGTCGAAGTGGGCTGTTTTTCTGTGGATCCAGCTGCCGAAAATGAAACGCGTGTTGACAATTGCGATTCTGCTGCGGTTCATGGACAGCTTCATGATTTATACCGAACCGTTTGTACTGACCGGCGGCGGGCCTGGAAACACAACCACGTTTTTGTCTATCGATCTGGTCAAACTCGCGCTGGGACAGTTTGACCTGGGACCGGCGGCAGCCATGTCACTGATCTATTTCTTTATCGTTTTGTTGATATGCTGGGTGTTCTATACCTTGATGATGAAAAATGAACAGCAATAGAAAATTTATGACAGTCCCTGTGCACCGATGGCTGGTGCCGACGGCGTACATCATCTTTCTTTTGCTGCCGATCTACTGGCTGCTGAACATGTCGTTCAAGACCACCAACGAGATTCTGGGTACGTTCGCCCTGATCCCGCTGGAGTTTACGCTGGAGAATTACATCAAGATATTCACCGACCCAACCTGGTATCGGGGCTATATCAATTCAATCATTTACGTTGTCATCAATACTGTGATATCCGTATCGTTTGCGCTGCCTGCCGCCTATGCGTTTTCGCGCTATCGGTTTCTGGGTGACAAACACCTGTTCTTCTGGCTGCTGACCAACCGCATGGCGCCACCGGCTGTATTTGCGCTGCCGTTTTTCCAGCTTTACGCTGCTTTTGATCTGTACGATACTCATATCGCGGTGGCTCTTGCACATTGCCTGTTCAATATTCCGCTGGCAGTTTGGATTCTTGAGGGTTTTATGTCAGGCATACCCAAACAACTGGACGAAATGGCGTATATAGACGGCTACTCATTTCCGCGGTTCTTTGTCAAGATCTTCATGCCGGCTATTGCTTCTGGAATTGGTGTCGCCGCGTTTTTCTGTTTCATGTACTCCTGGGTGGAATTGCTGCTGTCAAAGACGCTTACGTCAGTGGCAGCCAAATCAATTGCTGCCACCATGACGCGGACGGCAAGTACGGCAGGCTACGAACTCGGCCTGCTGGCGGCAGCTGGAGCACTGACCATCATCCCCGGAGCGATTGTCATTTACTTTGTCAGAAACTACATTGCCAAGGGCTTCTCCCTAGGTCGGGTATAGAAGGCATGCTGGATTTTTCCTGGATGGCATGGACCTGGCCCACAGTGGCCTTCTTCGTATTCATCCTGCTTTGCATCGTGTCAATGGGTGTGTGGGAGAAAATTAGCCCGGGCGGCGGTCAAAGGCGCGGAATATTTGGATTGGAAACTACACGCGGCGACCGTCTGTTCATCAGTCTGCTTGGCAGTATTTTCATCTTTCTGGGGTGGCTCTGGGCATTTTCGACGCCGCTTTGGGGAGCTTTGGTTCTATCGGTCATTTGGTTTGGCTTTGTGTTCTCGCGCGTTTAACGCGTCGTCGGTTTAAATTTGATCGGGCGAGACGCGATGGAAAGTGAACTGAGTCAACGCGAAACTTGCGACCTTGCCGTAATCGGCAACCGTATCAATGGAGCCGGCATCGCCTGGGACGCGGCGGGCAGAGGACTCAGGGCCGTGCTGTGCGCAAAAGGATGACCTTGGACAGCATACAATCGTCTGACGACGTTCGCGTCACGGAGTTTCGATGAATTCTGCTCAGACTTCGCAGCCAAATGAATATATTGAATCAGTTTTACAACTCGAAGATTTAACGGAGGTGGCTGTCAATGCAAGCCTACATAGTTAGCATCGATCAGGGTACAACCAGCTCCCGTGCACTCCTGATTGACCAAAACGGCAGAGTGCTCTACACTGAGCAGCGGGAATTTACTCAGTATTTTCCGGCGGACGGCTGGGTCGAACATGATCCCGACGAAATCTGGCAGACCACTTTGGCAGTAACCCGCGCCGCACTGGACTATGCGAAGCAGCTGCCGGGCGAAGTCAAGGCAATTGGCATAACCAATCAACGCGAAACCAGTGTGGTTTGGGACCGCAAAACCGGCGAGCCCATATATAACGCGATCGTATGGCAGGACCGGCGAACCGCCAGTCTTTGCGCATCGCTTAAGCGCGACGGCGTCGGGGCAGGCGTCCAGGAGAAAACCGGACTGCTGCTTGATCCATATTTTTCGGCAACAAAGGTCGCATGGATTCTCGACAATGTCGCGGGTGCACGCGCACGCGCCGAGCGCGAAGAGCTGGCATTCGGTACAATCGATGCCTTTCTGATCTGGCGCCTGACCGGTGCCAGATCACACGTGACCGATGCATCCAATGCATCCAGAACCATGCTGTTCGACATTCGAAAGCAGCAGTGGGACCCTGAGCTGCTTGATCTGTTTCGCGTTCCGCAGAACTGTCTGCCGCAAGTAATGGATTGCGCTGCCGACTTTGGGGTGACCGATGCTTCGGTACTGGGTCAGTCATTGCCAATCTGCGGTGTCGCCGGTGATCAGCAGGCCGCATTGATTGGGCAGGCATGTTTTGCACCAGGAATGGTCAAGAGCACTTATGGAACCGGCTGCTTTCTGGTTATCAATACGGGTGCCGAACTCGTCACCTCTCAGCACCAGATGCTGTCAACAGTCGCCTATCGTCTCGACGGCAGCACCTGTTACGCGGTAGAAGGCTCGATATTCGTTGCCGGCGCAGCAATACAGTGGCTGCGGGATGAACTAAATGTGCTGGACGATGCAGCCAAATCTGCTGAAATGGCGGCTTCGCTGGACGACAACTGCGGTGTGTACCTGGTGCCTGCTTTCACTGGGCTGGGTGCGCCGCATTGGCTGCCGGATGCCCGCGGTACGATCTTTGGCATGTCCAGAGACACGGGCAAGGAGCAGTTTGCGAGGGCTGCATTGGAATCCGTTGCCTATCAGACCGCCGATCTTGTAGATGCCATCCATTCCGATGGCAGCACTGTCAATCGGCTGCGAGTCGATGGCGGCATGGCAAACAATAACTGGTTCTGTCAGTTCTTGAGCGATGTCTTGAACCTGCCAGTGGATCGACCTTCAAATACGGAGACAACCGCGCTGGGCGCGGCTTATCTTGCAGGTCTGCACTGCGGAATTTTCCCTTCTTTGGATGCGATTGAAAATAACTGGAACATTGACCGAAGCTTCGAAACCTCAATGCAGCCGACACAGCGCCAGCAGTTGCTGACGCGCTGGAGGAAAGCAGTCGATCTGGCTGCGAAATTTTAAATTGCGCTGACTGGAAGCGGATGCTCTGACAATCTGCCAGAGCAACGCATTGCTTTCCAAATTCGACAGAAGAAATCAATGGGCCGATTGACGCGTGAAATTCCGAGTCCGAATTTAGGAACGACAGTATTGAAAAACGCCTTGAATGCTTAAACAAACCTTCAGGATCGTCCAATGGGTGATGACTGAAAACCAATTGGAAAACAAGGTTTGAGCCGCTGAAAGCCATTTTTATGTTCCAATCATCTCGGGTTCAGATTCAACCGTCAGCTTGCTTGGCTGCTCTTTGTGCACAGCATGCGGCAGCCACAAATCACCGAGATTGAAACTGATCGCCTCAAATGGCGGCAGCGAAACTGTCGCATCATCGAACAGCGTGTCTATCAGCACCCACTGAGTGCCGCGCAGCTCAAATGCTTCCAACGATTGAACAATTGGGTCTGCCAACCACAGGTAGCTGACGCCCTCGCGGGCGTATACCGCTCGCTTGCCGCCAAGATCAAGCTTTCGGGTCGAAGGGGAAAGCACCTCGCACACCCAGTCCGGAACCAACGTGCAGTAGGCTCCGGTCGGAAACACGGGTACTCGCTCACGTCGCCATCCTGCTGTTGTACTCCTAATTAGTCCGTAGCGATTGAACTATTGCTAGTCGGAATATTCCGACTAGCAATAGTTCAAATTTCGAAATAAACCGAGCCCGTCCGTTCACGGCTGGCAGCCGTTCTGAAAAGCAGCCTTGGCTACACCAACGCTATTGACCGAACGCAAACAGCAGGGGGCACCGCGGTCGCCGACCGCGGTGCCCCCTGCCTTTGGATTTATACTCTTTGACTCAATCGCCGCATCCGCGTGTTTAGACCATCCGGATGCGACAGAGCGTGTTTGAACCGTGCCGAATCAAGGAGTAATGGACATGCAGCTGCGCTACGACACACAACTGACTGTCAACGAGTATATTAGCACCAAAGCCTGGGAAAAGGCAACTCTTTCGAGCTGCCCCAACCATCCCAAGGGCGGCTGCTCACTGGCTCGCCACGGCACCTACACCCGCAAGTGCGGGCGCGGACGCATCGCCCGGATCGCACGCTGGTATTGTGCCGACAGTCACACCACATTCTCTCTGCTGCCGGACTGTCTTGCGGCGCGAATGCCCGGCAGCCTCAGGCAGCTCGAACAAATTGCAGCGGCCATCGAACAAAATCAACAACCGCTTGAAGCGATGAAGTGCTTTCGAGCCAACGCCGACCATGTCGACCCGGCGGCACAGCTTAGCTGGCTGGCGCGTCAGCTGCCGGCGCTGCAGCGGGTGCTGGTGACGGTGTGCGGGCTTTTGCCTGATGTTTTTGCCGGCTGCCCGCCGGCGGTGCTGCCGATGCGGGTGGCGCTCGATGCGCCCTGGCTGCTGTCGGCGCTGCGAGAGCACTGCGCCGAACATCTGCACTGTCTGCCGCCTCCGCTTGGATTTTTTCAGATTCGTTCGTCGACCGACCCGCCACAGAGCGCCAACACTTGTTGAACTGGCATGGTCCGAGCGGATCGGTTAAAACGTGGGTCTGAATCGAATGCAACACTGCCAAGCATGGAGCAAATGTATGAAAAAAGACCCTGAACAGCATCGTCTGGACGTGGCGCTGTTTCGCCACGGACTGATCTGCGAACTCTCGCGACTGCGACCTGGCGCCGAAACCGCAGAACGCCTGCGCCAGCTGGCGGCGCAGCCGCACCTCATTCCGGGTTCAACCCGCACCCGAGTGTCGGAACAGGCCCTGCGCGACTGGATGCGCCTGTATCGTCAGGGCGGCTTCAAAGCCTTAAAGCCCAAAGTGCGCCGCGACCGCGGCCAGTTCCGACGCATGTCGGTCGAAACCATGGAATGTCTGATCTCGATCAAACGTGAAAAACCGCAGTTGGCGGTGCGCGAAGTCATCCAACAGGCAAAGACGCAGCTGCCGCCGAAGACGCAGCTGCGCGACTCAACGGTGCGGCGCCTGCTGCACCGCGAAGGTCTGATGCAGGCGGCCGCGGCAAGCGCCCCGGACTGTCGGCGTTTCGCCTATCGCGACGCCGGCGAACTGTGGATGTCCGACGTCATGCACGGCCCCAAAATCAAGGTCGGCCAACGTCGTCATCGCAGTTATCTGACCGCCATCATTGACGATGCCAGCCGCGTCATCCCCTATGCGGCCTTTGCCCGCTCGGAAAAGGCGCAGGACTTCCTGGTGGTGCTCAAACAGGCGCTGCTGCGGCGCGGCCTGCCGCAGCGCCTGTACGTCGACAACGGCGCCAACTATCGTTCGCAGCATCTGGCCCTGGTGTGCGCCCGACTCGACATCGCGCTGATCCATGCGCGCCCCTATCACCCTGCCGGTAAAGGAAAAATTGAAAGATTTGTGTAAAGCTTTACACAAAGCGCTTTATGTAAAGTTTATTGTTATGTAAAGCACTCAGTAGAAACTGCTTCACTATCAATAGATTATCGGTCAAATCGCTTTACATAAAAATACATGGTGACTTCTCCTTTAAGTCATCCACGACAGGAGAATCCACATGACAGTGAAAATCAAATCGGATCCGGATTTCACCCTGACGCTCGATCCGCTCAGTGCATATCCCGTTGAGTTTTGCGAGCATCTGTGGCGCGAACCTTTCGCAGACCATGATCGAGAGCGCGCTCAGCACTGTTCGCAATTTTTTGCTTTGGCTAAATCGTTCGAGAATATCCAGGAGGTGACTGGAGACATCTGCAAAGTGTCGCTGTGACCAGGGCATAATTTATGTAAAGTAATTTGCCCGATAATCATTTTATTTTCAGGCAGTTGCTGCCGCGAGCTTTACATAACAATAAACTTTACATAAAAAGATTTTTCAGAAGTGCGCGGGACGGCTTCGTCAATCGGCTTGAATCGCCCTTGGAACTCGATGCGCTCAACCGCGAGCTGTGGAGCTGGGTCGAAGGCGAGTATCATCGACGTCCACACCGCGGCATCGACGCCCTGACGCCCTTGGACAAATGGGCGCAGTGCGCCGCCAACGTGCGCCGGGTGACGCCGCAGCTCGATCTCGATGACCTGTTTCTGTTCGAAACACAGCGGCGCGTGTACAAAGATCGAACCGTACGCCTGAACTGCCACCTCTACGAGGTCGACGCCGCCCTGATCGGACAAACCGTCACGCTGCGCTATGACCCGACGCAGCCGCCGACGCGGCCCTTGCTGGTGGTGCATCAGGGACAGAGCTTCGGCCAAGCCACGCTGCTCGACGAATACGCCAACACCAAAGTGAAGCGGACCCGACCTGGCATCTCATTCAGCAGCCTCGAACAGCAGCAGGAGGACGATTGATGTTCCAACAGCACTTTGCCTTCACCCGCTATCCGTTCGAAGCCTCGCTCGCGGCCGACGAACTGTTCGACACCGAAGCGATGCGCGAAGCCAAGGCCCGCATCAACCACCTGCTGGAACTGCGCGGCCTCGGCCTGATCACCGGCGAAGCCGGCTGTGGCAAAACCAGCTGCTGCCGGCAGGTCATGCAGCAGCTGCCGCCGGGTCTGTATCGACCGGCCTACGTGTCGCTGACCACCGGCAGCGCACTTGATGCCCTGAACTGCCTCGCACTCGAACTCGGACTGAGCCAACAGCGACAGCGCGCCAGTCAGTGGCATGCGATTCGCAACGAAATCACACGCCTGGTGCAGCAGCAAAGACAACTGGCGGTGCTGATCATCGATGAAGCCCATCATCTGCGCAACGAAGTGCTCGAAGACCTGCGTCTTCTGACCAACTTCGCCATGGACTCAGAACCGCGCATGTGCCTGCTGCTGATCGGACTGACCGAACTGAGAAGACGTCTGAACATGGGCGTGCACCAATCCCTCAGCCAGCGCCTGGTCATCCGACATCACTTCGGCGCGCTGAACCGCGACGAAACCGAACGCTATCTGCACCATCGGCTCAGCCTCGCCGGCGCCGCCGACAAGGTGCAGCTGTTCGAGCCCAACGCCATCGAAATGATGCACGCCCAAGCCCGCGGCATGCCCCGCAGGATCAACCGTCTGGCACATTATGCGCTGTCAGCCGCAGCGCAGGACCAGGCTCGATGCGTTACCTTGCAGCACATGACTCAAGCTGTCGAAGAGTGGCAGGCCTGAATCGGCCGCCAGCCCACCCCAGCTGGAGCGCCCGCTCCAGCTGGAATCTCTCTTGTGCCTCTCAAAACATCGCCAAAATCCCTAGCTCAAGCCGCTGACGCACATCGCCGCCAGCCACGCTGCCTCGATTTTGAATCCGACAATTTTGTTGGAACAATGTGATTCATTGAATAATTTCGTTCCGATTTAATTTGAATAAGCCGTTTCAACTTAATCTGGAATTCAACACCTGCGATGTCAGGCACCAAAATGTCCTTGCCCAGATGAAGTTCTGGCTCGAAGACAATCCACCAGCCGCCAGGACCGCCGTCGCCGAAATGAAAAGGCGTACCGATCCGATTCCCAAGCCCAGAACTGGCTATGGCATGACGAAGGGCTGGTCTGGGATGAGTGTATAGCTTGCCGTCGACAATCTCTGCAACCATGTGCGGCGGCGCATCCAGCACATCCTGATAAGTTGCATGAGGAGAAACTTCAGCCGATTTGACTGCATGCGATTCTTTCATTGTGTCACGTACCTTAAAGTGTTCTAATTTAATTCTAATCCATCAATTTGCGGTGAATCAAACGGTACGGCTGTAAATGTGTCACCTTGCATCGGGTTTCGAATTCTGCTGGTTCGAGAGCTCAAAATTAAAAGAGGAAATTTGCCTGTTGTGGATAGCAGTTTCGCAGATTGACCTGAATCGTACGCGAAGAGACACATAAAATTAAACTCCGCGGTTTTATGCGACAAACAGTCAGGTATTGGCGGGCTTGGTTGGCAACTCTTTGTGCACAGCATGCGGCAGCCACAAATCACCGAGATTGAAACTGATCGCTTCAAATGGCGGCAGCGAAACTGTCGCATCATCGAACAGCGCGTCTATCAGCACCCACTGATTTCCGCGCAGCTCAAATGCTTCCAACGATAGAACAATTGGGTCTGCCAACCACAGGTAGCTGACGCCCTCGCGGGCGTACGCCGCTCGCTTGCCGCCAAGATCAAGCTTTCGGGTCGAAGGGGAAAGCACCTCGCACACCCAGTCCGGAGCCAACGTGCATTAGGCTCCGGTCGGAAACACGGGTACTCGCTCACGTCGCCATCCGGCGATATCAGGCACCACAATGTCTTCGCCCAGATGGAGTTCTGGTGCGTTAATAATCCACCAGCCGCCAGGCTTGCTGTGGCTGAAGTGAAAAGGCATGCCGATTAAATTTCCAAGCCCAGAACTGGCGATGGCATAACGAAGGGCTGGTCTGGGTTGAGTGTATAGCTTGCCGTCGACAATCTCCGCAACCATGTGTCGCGGCGCATCCAGCACATCCTGATAGGTCGCTCGAGGCGATGCTGTCAAGGTTTTGGTTGCAGGCGATTTATTCATCGTATCGTGTGCCTTCAATAGTGCTCTGGTACAATTCTAATTCACTGATGCGCGGTGAAGCAAACTGTACGGCTGTAAATGGTTACCTTGCATCGGGTTTCGAATTCTGCTGGTTCAAAAACTCAAAATCTAAAGAGGATCTTTGTCTGTCGTGAACAGCAGTTTCGTAGATTGGCCTGAATCGTACGCGAAGAGACACTTAAAATTAAACTCCGCGGTATTTTGCGACAAACAGTCAGGTATTGGCGTGCTTGGTTGGCAGCTCTTTGTGTACAGCGTGCGGCAGCCACAAATTACCGAGATTGAAACTGATCGCCTCAAATGGCGGCAGTGAAACTGGCGCATCATCGAACAGCGTGTCTATCAGCACCCACTGAGTGCCGCGCAGCTCAAATGCTTCCAACGATTGAACAATTGGGTCTGCCAACCACAGGTAGCTGACGCGCTCGCGGGCGTATACCGCCCGCTTGCCGCCAAGATCAAGCTTTCGGGTCGAAGGGGAAAGCACCTCGCACACCCAGTCCGGAGCCAACGTGCAGTAGGCTCCGGACGGAAACACGGGTACTCGCTCACGTCGCCATCCTGCGATGTCAGGCACCACAATGTCCTCGCCCAGATGGAGTTCCGGTTCGTCAACAATCCACCAGCCGCCAGGACCGCCATAACCGAACTCAAAAGGTGAGCCAATTAAAATCCCAAGCCTCGAACTGGCTATGGCATGAGGAAGGGCTGGTCTGGGTTGAGTGTATAGCTTGCCGTCGACAATCTCCGCAACCATGTGTGGCGGCGCATCCAGCACATCCTGATAGGTCGCTCGAGGCGATGCTGTCAAGGTTTTGGCTGCATGCGATTTATTCATAGTATCGTGTGTTTTCAATAGTGCTCTGGTACAATTCTAATCCACTGACGCGCGGTAAAGCAAACTGTACGGCTGTAAAATATCACCTTGCATCAAGTTTCGTATTCAGCAGGTTCCAAACATGCAAGAATTAAAGATGAACTTTGTCTATCATGACCTGCAGTTTTGTAGATTGGTTTGGACTCGTATCCGAAGTGACACCTGAAACTAAACTCCAGTTAGTAAGATTTTGAACTCCGAAACTAGTATGAATCTGCTGCTTCAGACGCGATGATTCGCAAAAGAGTTCTTCCAGTCGGACACTCAGTTCAGACTTCATCCCTAAATCTGATATAGAACTCTGGAAGAAAGAAAATCTTCAAAAGAACAACTCGTCAGTTTTTGTCAGGAAAATCCTAAAGTATTGTTTGTGTTTACATAATATTTGAATTTCTTGAGCCAGTATGAAAGTGTTCTGAATTTCTTGGAAGGAAAATCAAGTGAATTTGGTAGATTTTCTCGGAATTGATTGTTATGAGAGAAGTCGAAAACCGGCAAATCCAGTTTGAGGAACCGCCATCGGTGGCATCGTCATTGATTCGAATCCGCGCGTCAACGGGTGTTCAAACTGGTGTGAGAAAAGTTTTGGCTGGGCAAGAATCTGCGACGGAATTCGCTGCTAAGTCCTGAGCTGCTGTCCGAGATTGATTGCATGGTTGTGACAATCGGAACCGGTCAATCGACGAGGCAGTGATGAAATGTCCAATTTGTTGCAGCCCGGCCAACGATATCTCAGAAGGTGATTTCGATGGTCGGACCATCAGGTGCAGTGTGTGCGGGATCTACGAGATCGCGGGGACCGTGAAGCTCCGCTTTGAGGCGCTATGCCCAGAGAATCGGTCGGATGCCCTTCGCAAAGCCAAACAATTTGCGAAGCTAGGAACGCGTCCAACGATATCGAGCATCTGCATTTCGCTCTGGAGGGCGGACATCCTGCCATTTGTCGGGACGAGGGAATCACATCATCCATTTTGGCCGCGTTTCAAAGACGAGAAAGTAGATCCGCCACGGTCTGACCGAATTCAGCGGCGCTGGGCACAACTTTGATCCCACATTCCTCAAAGACTTCCACTTTCTCCGCAGCGCTTTCACCAAATGCTGAAATGACGGCGCCCGCATGCCCCATGCGGCGGCCCTTCGGAGCCGTAAGACCGGCAACATAGCCAATGACTGGTGTTTGCATGTTCTCCTTGAAGAAGAGCGCGGCATTGGTTTCCTGAGGACCGCCAATTTCACCGATCATTACGACAGCTTTGGTTTCCGAATCCTCTTCGAATCGCGCGAGGTGATCTCTGAATGAACTGCCGTTGATGGGATCGCCGCCGATGCCTACGCTTGTCGAAATGCCAATCCCCATCGTCTTCAACTGCGAAGCAGCTTCGTATCCCAATGTGCCGGAACGTCCAATGATTCCCACTTCTCCCTTTATGTAGATGTTTGGAGGCATGATCCCCAACATGGATTTGCCAGGACTGATCGTGCCGGCGCAGTTCGGGCCGGTGAGCACCATTTTTTTCTCCATCTTGTACCGCCGCATGTAGCGTTTGACCCTTATCATGTCGTGTGCTGGAATTCCATCGGTGATGCATACGCAGTATCGGATGCCGGCATCCGCAGCTTCCATAATTCCATCTGCCGCAAATGGCGGCGGCACAAAGGAGATGCATGCGGTCGCTCCAGTTTCTTCAACCGCTTCTTTCACGGTGTCAAAAACCGGTCGGTTCAGGCATCTGCTTCCCCCTTTTCCGGGTGTGACTCCGCCCAGGATCCTGGTTCCGTACTCAATCATTTCCATTGAATGGAACATGCCCGTCTGTCCAGTGAACCCCTGAACGATGGCAGTCGTGTTTTTGTCGATCAAAATTCCCATAATTCAGCGTCCCTTTCGTTTTCTATGTTCCTGCCAGGAGTCAACTGCCATTTCGGCGGCTTCTTTCAAAGTATCCGCTAAAATGATCGGAAACCCGCTGTTCTTGAGCATTCGTCTCCCCAGTTCGACATTCGTTCCCGCAAGCCGCACGATCAGGGGAATTTCAAGATCAATCTGAGAGACGGCCTGGATGATGCCCTCAGCGACCCAGTCACAGCGGTTGATGCCGGCAAAAATGTTCACCACGATCGTTTCGACGTTCTCGTCGGACAGGATCAGATTGAATGCTTTCATCACTCGTTCCGGAGATGCTCCGCCTCCGATGTCTAAAAAGTTCGCAGGTTCCCCGCCGGCCTGTTTGATGATGTCCATGGTCGCCATCGCCAGCCCGGCCCCGTTGATGATGCAGCCGATGTTTCCATCCAGTCCGACATAGCTCAATCCTCGGTCAGCTGCCCTCATTTCGCGTAGGTCTTCCTGTGACTTGTCGCGCAATTCCGAAATGTTGGGTCGACGAAAAAGCGCGTTGTCATCAAAACTCATCTTTGCATCCAGTGCAACCAGTCCGCCACCCTGAATGACTGCCAACGGATTGATTTCAACCATCATTGCATCCATATTTATCAATGCTTGATAACAGCCCAGCAAAATGGTGACAACCTGGCTGACCAGAGGCTTGTTGATCTTTAGCTTGAAAGCGATTTCCCGAGCTTGAAACGGCTGCATTCCAACTGCCGGCTCGACAGTGGTTCGGATGATCGAATCGGGTTCGGAAACGGCAATTTCCTCAATTTCAACCCCGCCTTGCGAAGACGCGACTACGACAACCTGCTCCTGCTGTCTGTCCAAAACGAAGCCAATGTAATATTCGCTCGCAATTTCAAACGCTTCTTCAACGTACAGACGGTGGACAAGTTTGCCCTGCCTGCCAGTCTGGTGAGTGACAAGCCTTTTCCCCAGCAGACTGTCAGCCGCATTCCAAATTTCCTCATTGCCGCTGCATAACTTTATTCCGCCGGCCTTGCCCCGCGCCCCCGAATGAATCTGGGCTTTGACGATCCATTGTTCGCCACCCATTTCATTGGCGCGGTATACTGCCTGTTCGGGACTGTACGCCACACCCCCTCGGGGAACCGGAATTCCAAATTCCGACAGTAATTCCTTGGCCTGATACTCGTGTATGTCCATGTTTTCGATAATTTCCGTAAGTAAATTTAAATTTTGTCCTCTAGTTGAATTTCCGCCGCGAGAAAATTACTCTCCCATCTGCACTGTAAGCAGGCACACGGATTCAGGGTCGCGTCAAGATGTCTGGTAACAGATCCAATCCGGGTAAAACTCCGGCCGCAGGCATGGCGCAACTGCCCTGCCCGAATGATTGGGTCAGGGCTCCCGCGGTCAATATCGCACCGATTTCAAGCAATGTGTTCATTCGATCTAGCCTTGACAACTCCTGGCGATAAGTTCCGCCAGCGTGACAATATTTCGCGCCATTCTCTCTGACGCCGCATCGATCATTTTTCCATCCAATTGCGCTGCGCCCTTTCCGCTCGCAGCGGCGGCCTCCAATGCTTCCAGCACGCGGTGTGCGCGCAAAACCTCTGCGTCTTGAGGCGACATGATCTCATTGGCCAGTTCAATCTGGCTTGGATGAATCGCCCACTTGCCTTCGTACCCCAGAGCGGCGACGCGTTTTGCAGCCGCCCGATAGCCGTCGGGATCATTAAAATCCCCAAATGGTCCATCAATTGCCCGAAGACCGTAAGCTCGGCATGCTGTAACCATGTTGACCAGCGCGGCATGCCACTGATCGCCAATGGCTCCATCACACTGATAATCGGGATTTAATCCACCAATGTTCACCGTTCTTGCCCGCATGCTGGCCGCATAGTCTGCAACTCCAAAATGCAGCGCTTCGAGTCGTCTGCTGGACTGGGCGATGGACATCACGTTGGCGCCGCCTAAAGCAGTCTCAATCAGACACTCGATTCCAATTATTCCATCCAGTTTTTTTGCATGCTCAATTTGGGACAGCAGGCAGTCAACCATGTAAACGTCAGAAGGATGCCCCACCTTCGGAATCAGCAGAGTATCAAGCCTGTTTCCTGCCAGTTCAACGATCTCAACCACGTCGCGATACATGTAATGTGTATCAAGACCGTTGATCCTGACCGAAACTGTCTTGTTCCCCCAGTCAATGTCATTCAGCGCTTCGATGATATTCCTGCGTGCGGCTGTTTTGTCATCCGGAATCACTGCGTCTTCGCAATCGAGAAAAACGTAGTCGGCGCTGGATTTTGCCGCTTTTTCAAACAGCTCCGGACTTGAACCCGGCACAGCCAGCTCGCTGCGCTGAAGCCGCGTTCGCGACGGTGTGTATTGTGTAAAACTCATTGGTACTGTCTTCGATTCATTTCAGAGTCTGTTTTTTCTAAGCGACTCTTAATAATTAAAAAATTGATTTGTTCAATAGAGTCGACAAGTCTGCGAATTGTATATCGGAATGCTTGGGTTCTCACTGAATTTTAGTGGACGGCATCTCCATCGGCTCTGCAACCCAGGGCAGTCCAGCGCCGCCTGTGAGATATTGCGCCCTGCTCCCGCCGGAGATGAAAAGGTCGGAATTCTTCCTGCCGCGCGCACCGAAGGAGGGCTCAGCTGGATGTTTCGATGGAAGGGTTCATGCACATGGACCAGAATCCTTCTTCGAGTTTGGTGGCTTTACGAAAAATTTCGTTCAGTTCGCCATAGCGGGAATTTCCGCCCAGCTGCTGACTCAGCCGTTCAAGACTGCTGATGGATTTGAGCGCCAACTTCTGATACTCCTCGGAACTGTACATTTCGATCCACTCGCGGTAGGGATTGGTGTCGAACACCGACGCATAATTGAGAGAAAGCCGAAGGCCAATCTCCGCATATCCAACGACACAGGGCATCAGCGACACATACAGGTTCAAAATGTCACCGGATAAGCCCATGTCCAATACATAACGCGTGTAGGCAAGATTTTCCAGCGACTCCTCAGCGTTCTGAAGATCTGATTCTGAGACACCGAAACGTTCACTGAACAGCACATGCAGCTGCATTTCCGTGTTCAGAGTGGAATGAAGAATTTCAGATGCCCATTTCATGTCGGCGACGGTTGGGGATTTATAGACTGCGAGCGCCCAGGCGCGGGAGAAATGGACCAGAAAAACATAGTCCTGCTCCAGGTAATATCGAAATGACTCAATCGGAAGCGTGCCATGACCGATTTGTTCTACAAATTCGTGATGGCAATAGGAATGCCATTCGGTTCGACAGTTCTGCTTGAAGCGGTCAAAAATGGACGAAGCATAAAGTTTTTTATTCATTCTGGCGAGCCCCTTCACTCATGTTGTTCTCTGTAAATTTCCAACTCGATCTTTTCACTCTGAAATTCAGTCCGGCGGACATTGAATTATCTTCTGATGTCGGTTTACACTGCTATATTATTAAATCTCTACAGGTTGAAAGCAGCCGATTCGGCGAATTGAATTCGGTTGGCTGAATTTTTGTATGACCTGACTTTGCGTTCGCTTCGTTTTTGTGAGCATTGACTAACCTTGAAAAAACGAATTCTGGTTTCAAATGGGGTTCCAAGCATGGCAATTAATGTAGAAATGGCTCGCCAGGATACGCCTGGCTGTTTTGCTGCGGTTTATCTGCATCATTCGGGCGCTTCTCTGATGCCATCGCCCGTGATTGAAGCGGTGCGCCATCATCTCGAACTTGAGCTGATGAGGGGAGGTTATGAAGCCGAAGAAGAAGCCAAGGATCAGCTGCGCACGACCTATGCATCGATCGCGCGAATGCTGAACTGCCAGCCTGGCGAAATTGCGCTGTCCGAAAGTGCGACCGCCTCTTGGAATTCCGTCTTCTATGGAATTGCTCAGACATTAAAGAAAGGAGACAAGATCCTGACTGCTCGATCGGAATACGTTTCAAATATGATCGCTTATCTGCAGGTGGCGGAGCGGACCGGGGTCAAAGTTCTGACCGTGCCGGATGATGAGCATGGACAGCTCGACGTCAAGGCGCTCGAAGACATGATTGACCTCGACGTCAGGCTGATTGCGGTAACCCATGTACCAACTCACAATGGACTGGTGAATCCGGTGAACGAAATCGGACAGATCGCAAACGACTACAACATTCCATATCTTGTCGACGCATGCCAGTCGGTCGGCCAGATGGCATTGGATGTGGACCAGATGGGATGTGATGCCTTATCCGCGACGGGAAGAAAGTTTCTGCGAGGGCCGCGCGGTACTGGATTCCTGTATGTTCGGCAAAGCTCGTTGGAAAAATTCCCGCCCGCAAACCTGGATCTGCACGCAGCTGTATGGACGGCCGAGGATCAGTATGAAATACAGCCGGGTGCGCGTCGATATGAATCCTTTGAATCCAACATCGCCGCCCGAATCGGCCTTGGCGTCGCAGTTGAGTACGCCATGTCGTGGGGACTGACGGAAATCTACTCCAGGGTCAGATTTCTAGCAGACAGACTGCGAAATTTGCTCAGCGACATCGAAGCTGTTGAAATTCGCGATAAAGGAAAGGAAAAGTGCGGCATAGTGACGTTTTCGATCGACGGAGTCGACGCAGGGGATTTCCAGCAGCAGATGCGCACAAAGAACATCAAGTGCGGCGTCTCAAGACGCAGCATCGCGGTAATTGATCTGGATGACTGGGGAGTCGATTCCCTCATCCGCGCCCCGGTCCATTACTACAACACTGAAAACGAGATCGATTACTTCGTCCGACAGGTGCGCATACTTGCATCCGCGCTTCAGTGAGCGTTAGGCGAATTCGTTTCCTGCTGAGCCTTTTCCCACGCCAGCAGAGCTCGTTTGCGGGTTGTCCCCCAGCGGTAACCGCCTATCGTGCCGTTCGCTCGAATCGCCCGGTGGCACGGAATCAGGTAGGAGACTGAGTTGCGCCCGACTGCCGAAGCGACGGCTCGAACCGCCAGAGGCCGGTCCGCCATCCGCGCGACCTGGGTATAGGTCGCGACCTCTCCTCTTCCAAGTGAGAGCAAAGCCTCCCAGACTCGAATTTGTAGATTTGTACCTTTCAGGTGCAGAGCAATCGAATCTCCCGCACCTTCTGAAGCATCAAAAATCTGCTGGACCGCTGCGCTGGCGGCAACTGGATTTTCATTGAATTGTGCGGCCTTCCATTCACTTTCAAGGTCTGGAAGTCCGGTCCTGTCAGAATGGAAGCTGAGCCAGCAGAGTCCTTTGTCGGTAATCCCGATCAGACACAGGCCGAACGGACTGGGATGCCATCCATACTCAATTTTGAGATCCCTGCCAAATTCACGGTATTCGCGCGGGGTCATCGCATGGACGTTCACAATCAGGTCGTGCAGGCGGCTGCTGCTCGACAGTCCTGCTTCCAAACTCGCATCGAGGACCGACTTTGAACCGCGCAGCAGAGAACCGCAGAACTGTGCCGTCAGAATCTGCAGAAATCGCTTGGGCGATACACCCGCCCATCGCTTGAACAGCCTTTGAAAATGGAATTCACTCAGCCCGATATGATCAGCGACCTCCTTTAAGGAGGGCTGCTGCAAAAAGTTTTCTTCAAGAAATCGAATGGATTGTTCAATTCTCTGATAGTCATTCATGTCAAAGATGCGGCTGTGTTTGTCGATAAGTTTCACTTGTAATGAATTTTCGGTTGAATGCAGACAACTTGCAATCCGATTCTTGCTATAAAATTGCACTCTATCAAATTATGGCACTCTAGTTCAAAGTTACACAAAAAAGTCAGGGTTAATAAAATGAACAGGCCTTTACCAGCGCGGGCAAATGCTGTCATTATCGGTGGCGGCGTAGTAGGAACCAGTGTCCTTTATCATTTGGCGAAGCTCGGCATGGATGACGTCGTTCTTCTTGAGCGAAAGGAACTTGGCTGTGGAACCACATGGCATGCGGCGGGCCTGGTTGGACAGCTGCGGTCGAGCTATAACACGACTCAGCTCGCCAAATATACTGCTGAACTCTTTGAATCTCTTGCACAGGAGACAGGCCAGGAGACTGGCTTTCGGCAGAATGGATCGCTGTCCGTGGCCCCGGATGAATCGCGTTTCGAAGAACTGAAGCGGCAGGTGTCCATGTGTCGAGCCTTCGGTCTGGAGGCGGAAGTGATCACTCCAGAACGCGCTCTGGAACTGTATCCGATCATGAACATTGAGGACATTGTCGGTGCGGTCTATATCCCAAAGGATGGGCAGATAAATCCCCTCGACGTGGTTCAGGCGTATGCCAAGGGAGCCAGAAGAAACGGCGCATCGATCTTTGAAAACATCAAAGTGACGAACATCATCGTCGAACGGGGGCGGGTGCGCGGCGTGTCTACCGATCAGGGAGATATCGCGTCGGATGTCGTAGTGAACTGCGGTGGCATGTGGGCTCGAGAAATAGGATTGATGTGCGGCGTCGAGATTCCACTTCATGCAGCGGAACATTTTTACATTGTTACCGAACCCATTGCTGACCTGCCAGCCCATCTGCCGGTCTTGAGGGACCCCAGCAAATTTACGTACTACAAAGAAGATGCGGGAAAACTGCTGATCGGCGCCTTTGAACCCGAGGCGAAACCCTGGGGGATGGATGGAATTCCAGAAGACTTTTCCTTTGATCAGCTGCCCGATGACTGGGACCATTTCGATCCAGTGCTTCAGAATGCGCTGCAACGCGTTCCACTTCTGAATCACGCCGGCATTCATACCTTCTTCTGCGGTCCGGAAAGCTTTACACCGGACAATCTTTACTATCTTGGTGAAGCGCCGGCCGTCAAGGGTTTTTACGTCGCGGCCGGCTTTAATTCAATCGGAATTCAGTCATCCGGCGGAGCCGGCAAAGTCTTGTCTGAGTGGATTACGCACGGACATCCACTGCACGACTACTGGGACGTAGACATTCGAAGAATTGCTCCCTTTCAGAACAACAGCCGTTATCTGCGAGATCGAATTTCCGAAACGCTGGGTCTGCTTTACGCGATGCATTGGCCGTTTCGACAGAAAATGTCGTCTCGAAATGTCCGCAAGTCTCCACTTCATGATCGTTTGGCGAAGCAGGGCGCCTGTTTTGGCGAAGTTTACGGATGGGAACGCACCGATTGGTTTGCACCTGGTGAATCTTCCCCAGAGTATGAATATTCCTACGGCAGACAGAACTGGTTCGAGCATACGCGTCTGGAACATGAAGCGGTACGCAATAACGTCGGAATATTTGATCAGACTTCGTTCGCTAAATTTTTAGTTGAAGGCAAAGATGCGGAATCCTTCCTGAATCGGATCTGTGCGAACAACATTGCGGTAGAACCGGGACGAGTGGTATATACCCAATGGCTGAACGAACGAGGTGGGATTGAAGCGGATTTAACGGTCACTCGACTCGCAGAAAATCGATTTATGGTAGTGACGGGCGCAGCGGTTCACCTGCGGGACTTATCCTGGCTGCGGCGTCACCTGTACGACGATCAGCATGTTTTCGTTACGGATGTGACCTCGGGTTATTCGGTGCTGTCGGTCATGGGGCCCCAGTCGCGAAACCTGCTCTCCAAGGTGACGAATGCAGATCTGTCAAATGAGGCGTTTCCGTTCCTGCACTCTCGCGAAATCGAACTGGGTTACGCCTATGGGCGCGCCTCGCGCATTACTTATGTTGGCGAGCTTGGCTGGGAACTTTACATAGCCACGGATTTCGTGCAGCATGTCTACGATGAAATTGTCGCGGCCGGTGCTGAATTTGGTTTGACGCACTGCGGTTATCTGGCGCTCAATTCGCTTCGAATCGAAAAAGCGTATCGACACTTCGGTCATGATATTGCGGACGAAGACAATCCACTCGAAGCAGGATTAGGCTTCGCCGTCGCCTGGGACAAACCGGGTGGGTTCATCGGCAGAGAAGCGATTATGAACCTGCGGGGAAAGGCCCAGAAGCGAAGGCTGGTACAGTTTCTGTTTGAAGATTCCGAGCCTTTGATCTATCACGAAGAACCGATCTACAGAAATGGAAAACCGGTGGGACGCGTCACTTCAGGCATGTATGGATTTACACTCGACTCCTGTGTTGGGCTTGGATATGTCAGCTGCGGCGGCGGGGTGACTGCTGAATTCGTCAATTCAGGTCGTTTCGAAATCGAAGTTGCCGGTGAACTGTTCCCCGTGAAAGCGTCGCTGCGTCCGATGTATGATCCGACCTACAGGCGCCCGAGATCTTAGCGCAGTCTTCCTGATTCATACAGTTGCAGCAAATAGCGGAAAGTCATGACGATTGAACTGTTTCGGCTGGACCCTTATCGAAAAGAGTGTCATGCCAGAGTCGAGTCTGCTGACTCGGTCCAACGATGCTTCACTACCGACCGAACCGTTTTTTACCCGTCGGGTGGAGGCCAGCCCGGTGATTCAGGCGTCGTTCTCAATGAAAATGCTCCATCTCAGTCCATTCAGATCGTCGATGCGCGTCGAGATCGAACATCAGGGAACATCCTGCATTTTGTCGAAGATGAAGAATCGCTGCCTTCGGCAGGCGATCGGCTCACTCTTCGGTTGGATTGGGATCGCCGCTACCTGCTGATGCGGATGCACAGCTGTCTGCATCTGCTGTGCGCTGTCATTCCGAGTCGGGTTACGGGGTGCCAGGTCCATCCGGGTCGGGGTCGGCTTGATTTTGACGTTTCAGAACCGCTCGACAAAAATCAGATAACGTATCGGCTGAATTTACTGATTCAGGAGCACGCAGACCGGCGGAACCTGCTCGTGACGGCGGATGAACTGTGCGCGGACGAAGAACTGGCAGAATCTCTGTCGGTGCCGGCTCCGAAGAATGTGGATCGCTTGAACCTGGTTCATTTCGAAGGAATTGACGTTCAGCCCTGCGGTGGCACCCACGTCGCAAACACCCGGGAAATTGGATACGCCAGCGTCGTAAAAATTGTGAACAAGGGGAAACGGAATCGACGCATTACCGTAGTGCTGGACTGAATCTGTTTGAAAATTTCTAAATTTGCTCAGGAGATGAAATTATGCGCAGTGGAAGCTGCTTGTGTGGATCAGTGAAGTTTGAGTTTGATTCTGAAATCCGGAGATTTCATCACTGTCACTGCAGAACCTGTCGAAAAGCTCACGCCACGGTGTTTGGTTCGAGCGCGCTGGTCGATGCGTCTGCGTTTCGGATGCGAAGCGGTGAGGACATGCTTTCCGAATACTGTTCTTCACCGGGGAAAATTCGATACTTCTGCAAGAACTGCGGAACGCATGTGTTCGCGCGCTGCGACCGAGACCCTGACGACGTCATTCTGCGAATCGGCGCCTTGGACGGTGAACCAGGGATGAAAGCCTACGGCCACATCTGGGTCAGCCACAAACCGGATTGGTACGATATTGGTGACGGTCTGCCTCAGTATTTCGAATGGCCGCCGCAAAGTTAACAGAAAGAAAAGGGAATCAATACATTGACTGAACAGAACAAACCCAGCCTTCACCGCGGATTAAGGGGCGTGTATTTTGAACGCTCTGCGGTATCTTCCATTGACGGCCGCGCCGGAGATCTGCGTTATCGAGGATATTCGATTCACGATCTGGCGAAATTTTCAAATTTCGAAGAGACGACTTACCTTCTGCTGCACGGGGAACTGCCCAACTCGGATCAGCTGCGGCAGATCACCCGTCACATGCAACGCGAGAGACAGCTTCCGTCCCCGATTTTGGATCTGATTTCAATGTTGAAACAGGCGCATCCGATGGATGTTCTGCGTACCTGCGTGTCGGCGCTTGGCGCGCTGGATGCCGACGCGGGTGATGACTCCGCCGAGGCGGTCATCGAAAAAGGAATTCGACTTACTTCGCAGGTTCCAATGATCGTTGCCGCGCATCATAGGATCCGAAATGGACAGGACCCGGTCGATCCGTCGTTCGAACTGGCCCACGCGGCTCATTTTCTGTATCTGCTGAAAGGCTCGGAACCGAGCGACGCAGCAGCTGAACTGTTTGATCGAGACCTGGTTCTGCATGCTGAACACGGGTCGAACGCTTCTGCATTCACCGCTCGAGTTGTTTCCGGCACACAGGCGAATGTCTATGCCGCGGTGACGGCGGCCATCGCCGCTTTGTCGGGCCCCGCGCACGGCGGCGCGGCTGAGAACGTGATGAAAATGGCAAAAGAGGTGGGACATCCAGACAATGCCGCGGCCTATGTGAAGGAGAAGCGAAAAAAGAAAGAAGCGATCATGGGTTTCGGTCACCGCGTCTATCGAGCCGAAGACCCCCGCGCCCGTCACATGAGAGAAGGAGTGCGCAAATTGTCGCTGGAAGCAGGGCAGCCGGAGTGGTACGATATTCTGCAGGCCTTGGTGGACGTTATGAAACCGTGGGCGCGCCACGGCGTGAACGTGAATGTTGATTTTTACTCTGGCGTGGTATATCACCTGCATGACCTGCCGGCGGACCTGTTCGTGCCAATCTTCGCCATCGGACGAACTCCCGGCTGGATCATTCAGATTCTGGAACAGCTGCAGAGGAATATTTTGATTCGTCCGCTTACCGTGTATGACGGTCCGCAGCCACGCGCCTATGTGCAGATTGAGGACCGGACCTGAGCCCGTGCAGTTTCATCGAATTGGAATGATGCTTCCCATTGAAGAGTTTTGAAAAGCATTTTGTCTCCGCTCGGTTCCTTTGAATTTACTTTGCAGTCCGCGGGTTGGTTTCAACGGAACTTCAGCTAGTGTGAATTCGATGTCGCAGCAAGCAGAACGATGGCTGTGTTGACGATGTCGTCAGTTGAAGCGCCTCTTGAGAGGTCGCTGATCGGATGCGCGAAGCCTTGCAGGATCGGTCCGATTGCCTGTGCGCCGCCAAGATACTGAGCGATTTTGTAGCCAATGTTTCCCGCGTTCAGATCCGGAAAAATAAATACGTTCGCAGCTCCTGCAACCGGACTCGGTTCGGACAGCTTGTAGCGGGCGGTTCGTGCATCGAACGCTGCATCGAACTGAAATTCGCCATCAATATTGAGATTCTGCTGCTGTTCCCTTACCAATGAAAGGGCTTCAGTGACTTTATCCACATAAGGATGGCTGGCGCTGCCTTTGGAAGAAAAAGAAAGCATCGCAATTCTGGGTTCTTCGCTGAGTATTTTCTGAGCGGTTTTTGCGGTGGACATGGCGATTTCCGACAGCTGACTGGCAGACGGACTGATGTTGAAAGCACAGTCTGCAAAAATCAGCGTCTTTTCCGGCTGGCCTGCGGCGGTTGGAAAGAGCATTACGAAATAGCTCGACGCAGTTGATGTGTCCGCGTCCGTTCCAATGACGAACAGTCCTGCATTAATCACCCGCTTGGTCGGCACCGTCGCGCCTGCAATCATCGCATGTGCGATTCCCAATCTCACCAGCATGGCGCCAAACATCAAGGGTCTGCGCATGAACTTCCTGGCAATTTTGGGTTTTAGGGGACGAGGGATTGATGCACAGGCTTCTACGAACTGTTTCATATACTCCGCCGCATCGCGTGCGGGATCAATGATTCTCAGACCGCTGAGCGAAAGGCCGCTGTCGGTGGCGGCGTCTTGGATGGATTCTGCAGAGCCTACCAGGATCACATCTGCAATTCTGCGCTCCACAAGACGGCGCGCCGCGCCGATCATGCGCGCGTCGGCAGCTTCAGCAAAAACTACGACGCGCGATGAATGCTGAGCAATCCGCGTGAGCTCGTCGAGAAAAATCACGCGTTATACATAAGATTTATACTTTTCCAAGTGACGCACGGGCAGACTTAAGGCATCTCGACGGAAAGGGTCGCCCAGTTCCCGCGTACACATGATTTCGACTACTGTGGTTATGCCGTCTTTCTGAGCGTCGCAGGCCGTACGCAGAGCATCGCCAACCATGTCAAGATGGTCAACGACGATTCCCTGCGATCCCATGGATTCAGCCACGCCCGCCCAGCTGGGATTGTCTAGATTTACGCCTTCAAATCGATGTCCGTAAAAATCCACCTGATTTTTCTTCTCCGCACCCCATTGGCGATTGTTGAACACAATAGGAGTTACTGCGATGTTTTCCCGAACACAGGTTAAAATTTCAACCATGCTCATCGCCCAGGCGCCATCTCCAACATAGGCAATGGCGGCTCGGTCGGGCGCTGCCGTCTTCACGCCCATGACGGTCGGGAAAGCGTAGCCGCAGTTTCCAAAGCTCATCGCAGCAAAGAAGCTTCTTGGCCGTTCAAATCGCAGATAGCTGTTGGACACCGAGCAGATGTTCCCGATGTCCGTTGATATCGCGGCATTCGATGGCGTTGCTTTTTCGAGTTCGCGCAGCACCTGCCGCGGGTGGAGCATGCCTTCGTCTTCAGCAGACACGATCTGACTCCAGTCATCGACCTCCTGAGACCACCCGTCGAGTTCTGATTCCCAGTCATGTTTTGCATTGGCAATCGTCGCCAGACGCGAATCCCGATTTTCTATCGCGGTGATCTGTTCCTGGTTCTTGAGTCGTTCGAGCAGGGCGGATGCGGATTCTCCGGCGTCGCCGCAGATGCCGACTTCGATCGGTTTCACAAGGCCCAGCTTGCGATAGTCCACATCAACCTGGATGATTTTCGCGTCATTGGGCCAATAATCCATTCCATATTGAGGCAGGGTGCCAAACGGGCCGAGGCGCGTGCCCAGCGCCAGTACGACGTCGGCTTTCGAAATCAGTCTCATGCCAGCTTTTGACCCTTGATAACCGAGAGCTCCGCACCATAACCTGTGGCTGGCGGGGAAAGAGTCATTGTGCAGGTAACTGTTGACGACCGGTGCGGACAGATACTCAGCCAGTTCGACACAGTCGTTCACGGCGTTGGCCATGACGACGCCGCCGCCTGCCAGTATGACTGGAAATTCTGCCTGTGCGAGCAGGCGTGCGGCGTCATTCAGCGCATTGGTTCCACCTGCTCCTCGTTCAATATGACGCGGCTTGGGAATGTTGACATTGATGTCGCCGTAAAAATGATCACGCGGTATGTTCAGCTGGGTTGGGCCGCGTTCTGCCATTGCCATGTCAAAACTTCGGCCGGTCAGCTCCGCCATTCTCGCCGGACCGTTTACGTGTGCCTGATACTTGGTAATCTTGGAAAAAATAGGCAGCTGTTCAGTTTCCTGGAAACCGCCGAGTCCAATGGTATTGCTGCCTGTTTCAGGCGTAATCGCAACCACCGGTGAATGGGCCCAGTAAGCTGCTGCAATTGCAGTAACGAAGTTCGTAATGCCTGGACCGTTCTGTCCAATGCAAACGCCGTGACGACCACTGACGCGCGCATAGCCATCGGCCATATGCGCTGCGCCCTGTTCATGCACGGTGGGTATGAAGCGAATGCCGGCTGCAGGGAATATGTCCAAAGCATCCATGTAGGCAGACCCTACGATTCCAAATACATCCGTTACTCCATATGATGCGAGCGTTTCAACGAATGCTTCACTGGGTGTCATTCGAGGCATAGAATTAATCCTTTTTTTAATAGTAATGTGGCGAATTTAATGAACTTGAAGCGCCCGTTCTGGCGGCGTGTAGTCATAGCCCAGACATTTTGCGACTTCTTTATAGGTGACTTTTCCTCGGTAGACGTTCAGGCCGTTCATCAGGTTGCGATCTCTAGCGAGGGCTTCCCGACAGCCAAGATTGGCAATTTGAATTGCGAATGGCAGAACGACGTTATTCAGTGCATAGGTGGAAGTTTTTGGAACTGCCCCTGGCATGTTCGCAACGCAGTAATGCGTCACATCATGCATGGTATAGACGGGGTCGGAGTGTGTTGTGACGCGCGATGTTTCAAAGCAGCCGCCCTGGTCGATTGCCACGTCAATGACGACCGAACTCGGTCGCATGGCGCGTATCATTTCCTCGGTGACCAGCCGCGGTGTCGTCGCACCGGGTATCAGGACAGCGCCAATCACGAGGTCGGCTTCAACGACGTGTTTTTCCAGTGCGCTTCTGGTCGAATAAATTCCGTTTGTGGTTCTTTTGAACATTTTCCAGTGCGTATCCAAAACGTCTACATTGCGGTCCAGCAGCCAGACGTCTGCGCCCATTCCGACTGCGATATGCGTCGCATGGGTGCCGACCACGCCGCCGCCGAGGATCACAACTTTCGCCGGCTCAACGCCGGGCACTCCGCCAAGCAGCATTCCCGAACCCCCATGCGGGCGTTCCAGGCACCATGCGCCTTCCTGCACGGCCATGCGGCCGGCAACTTTGGACATGGGAGCCAGAATTGGCAGGCTGCCGTCATCGTGAGTGACGGTTTCATAGGCGATGCATACTGCACCGCTGTCGACCAGGTCGCGCGTCTGGTCCGGGTCTGGGGCCAGGTGCAGATAGGTGAACAGAATCTGATTTTCACGCAGCATGGCGCGTTCCAAAGCATTTGGTTCCTTGACCTTGATGATCATGTCCGCCGATTCGAAAACTTCTTTCGGTGTTTCGAAAATTTTCGCGCCGGCAGCCCTATAGTCCTGGTCGCTTGCGCTGATGCCGCGTCCAGCACCGGACTGAACGTAAACTCCATGCCCTGCGTCTACAAGTTCCTGAACGCTTCCGGGTACCAGACCGACGCGGTACTCATCGGTTTTAGTTTCTGTGGGAACTCCAATTTTCATGTCGTATCGTACTGCAGATCAGTTGGTTTTCAGCAATGAACAAAGTAGCGGTTATGATATTCTATTAATGCCGAATACAGAAAAATAATCAGCATGCTGGCGACAGGTATAAAACGCAGGAGCGTAATGCAGTCCGTGCGGTTTTAGTCGGCTTCCCGTTCAGTTCGGGTGCCAGACGCGGTGAATGGCAGACTTTTGGTCGGGTGTTTCCGTGTAAAATACAATACAAAATGCCAGCATTCTTTATATTGACTAAATGTTTAAGTAATCTGTTCAATATTCGAGGTCCGCGACCATGCGCATAGACTTGAAGTCATTAGAAAATCTGTGGATGCCGTTCACAAGCAATCGAGATTTCAAATCGAAACCCAGGTTAATTGAACGCGCCGAAGGCGTCTACCTCTATACTACGGACGGACATCAGATCATTGATGCTTCGTCGGGTTTATTCTGCTGTGCAGCTGGACACAGCCGTCCTGAAATCGCAGAAGCAGTTCAGCGACAGCTGAGCAAACTTGCTTACACCGCACCTTTTCAAATGGGGCATGAACTCTCTTTCGAGCTGGCGCGCCGCGTCGCCGAACTGTCCCCGGAGGGTCTGGACCGCGTCTTTTTCGTCAATTCAGGCTCAGAAGCGATTGACACTTCAATCAAGATCGCACTTGCTTACCACTACGTTCGCGGGGAAGGACAGAGACAGCGGCTGGTTTCGCGGGAACGGGCTTATCACGGTGTTAATTTAGGGGGCACGGCTCTGAGTGGAATGGTGAAAAATCGACAGGCATTCGGCGTAGGCATGCCCGCAGTAGCTCATCTGCGTCATACCTGGCTGCCAGAAAATCGCTTTGTCCGCGGACAGCCTGAGCGGGGTGCTGAACTGGCTGACGACCTGGAACGAATCGTCAGCAACTACGGCGCCGATTCAATCGCAGCCTGTTTTGTCGAACCAATCGCAGGTTCAACCGGATGTCTCGTACCGCCTGTGGGTTATCTGGAACGACTGCGGGAGATTTGTGACGAAAACGGAATTCTGCTTGTTTTTGATGAAGTGATATGCGGATTCGGACGTACGGGAGAACCGTTCGCGTCGCAGAGTTTCAGCGTCAGGCCCGACATGATGACCTTGGCCAAAGCCTTGACGAACGCTGCTCAGCCCATGGGTGCGATTGCGGTGGGCCGAAAAGTGTATGACACGATTGTCAATGCAGCACCGGAGCGAACGATCGAGCTGTTTCATGGATATACCTATTCGGGGCACCCAGCAGCCTGTGCGGCGGGGATTGCTACGATGGACATCTATAAAAATGAAAACTTGTTCGAACGCGGAAGACGGCTCTCCGACTATTTTCTGGACCGGATTTTTTCGCTGCAGGACTGCGGCAGCGTCACGGACATCCGCGGCTATGGAATGCTTGCCGGAATTGATTTGGCGCCTTCAGGTCCTGCGGGCGACGCAGGCATCACAACCCAGAAGAAACTGTTCTGGGAAGGACTGCACGTAAAGTCGACGGGGGATGTGCTGATTGTCGCGCCGCCATTGATTTCAACGAAAGAACATGTCGACGAAATTCATTACAAGCTGAAAAAGGTCCTGACAATTGTTTGATCTAAAATTAAGGTAGATGGATATTTGACTTACAATGTTTATTTTCAGTGCATAATAACAGGATTGTTACAGAGCATTCGAATTTAAAAAAATTTGATAATGCAATTTTCATAATTTACTTAGGGAGGAAGTTCTCAATATGGCAATGAAAACTCCAGGCAACGTTAGTCGCCGAAAATTTATTAAGGCCACGGGTGCTGTCGGTGCTGCTGCGGCGATTGGTCCATGGGTAGTCAGTTCAAAAGTTTTGGCCTCATCTGGAGAAGTGAACGTTTTAATGTGGTCCGATTATCTGCCACCTGACTATTTGGCTGATTTTACAGCCGAATCAGGTATCACGGTCAACTACACCGGCATCGGGTCCAATGAGGAAATCATCAATAAAATGAAAGCGACGAAAGGGAAGGGCGTAGACATCTGCAGCCCCACCAACGTGCGTTCCGGTCAGTGGATCGACCTAGACCTTCTTCAGCCTTGGGATTACAGCCGGATCCCAAATATGGGAAACGTCAATCCTGCAATGCTGAAAGTTGGTGATAAGGAATGGAATTTTGGCGATGCCGGTTCGCATTGGCTCCCACAAATCTGGGGCACCGAAGCGGTTTCGTGGAGAGTCGATCTATATTCGCCTCCTGGCGGTGAACCCAGCTACGGGAACATTTGGGATGGTTCCGCAGAAGGAAATACGATGATTCGACCTCATTCCGGAATGCTGGGTGCGGGGCTCTACATGGAAACAATCGGCGAATTGGGAACCGGTGATGTCTGGCGCGCCTATCAAAGTGAAGACATCATGCGTCCGATCTGGGAAAAAATCACCGCTTTCTGCATCGCAAACAAGGGACAGATCAAGCTGTTCTGGAATGATGCCGATGCACAGAAGAATGGTTTTCTGAATGATGGCGTTCTTGTCGGGCAGACTTGGGATGGTCCTCCGCTGGCCATGAAAACCGCCGGTGAACCGGTTCAGTACCAAGCGCCAAAAGAAGGCGCCCTTGCTTGGGTAGACGGCATGTCACTCTCCAAAGCAGCGGCCAACGTGGATCAGGCGTATGCATTCGTTGAGTTCGCATTCCGTCAGGAGCCAGCTGGGAAAGCAATTGATCAGCATGGTTACAATTCCGCCATCATCGGTGCTGACGTTCACGCGAGCGACAACTACAAGAAGAACTTTTCCGAAGCGTATCCAGGCCCAGCCCTGGCAAATCTAAATCCGTGGCCTGCTGAGCCACAGTGGTATGCGGATGTTCGAACCGAGTATCGAAACAAATTTGTAAACGCTTGATCGTTCTATAGTTTCAAGACAGCCGATGCTCGCATTTTTAAGTGTGAGCATCGGTAATTTCAAACGAAACCGACAAGTGGCAGCTTGTCGATCTGAAGGTGTAAATGAATGAGCGCAGATGTAAGACTTGAAAATGTCTGGATCCGATTCGGAGATTTTGTAGCTGCTCGCGAAGTCAATCTCCATATCCAGGGTGGAGAGTTTTTTACGATTCTCGGTCCTTCAGGATGTGGAAAAACCACTCTTCTGCGAGCGGTTTCTGGTTTTCTGGACCCATCGGAAGGGCGCGTACTGATCGGTGGGCAAGACATGGCAGGCATCGGCCCCAATCTTCGGCCAACCGCTCTTATCTTTCAGAATCTGGCTTTGTTTCCACTAATGAAGATTTGGGAGAACATCACCTTTTCACTGGAGGTAAAGGGTGTTGGCAAGCGAGATCGACGAAAGCGAGCGGATGAACTGCTGGAACTGATTGCTTTGACCGGCCAGGGTGAAAAGATGGTCAACGAGCTGTCGGGTGGACAAAAACAGAGAGTGGCAATAGCGCGGGCGCTGGCTGCTCAGCCGGAGGTTCTGCTGCTGGATGAACCACTCAGTGCGCTGGACCTGAAACTTCGACAGCACATGCGTACTGAACTGCGCTCAATACAGCAGCGGGTAGGCATCACTTTCATCTATATCACGCACGATCAGGGTGAAGCTCTTACGATGTCGGACAATGTCGCGGTCATGCGAGAAGGCATCATAGAACAGGTGACGGACAGCACTTCAATATACGATCACCCTGACACGGCTTTTGTCGCATCGTTTGTTGGTGAGAACAATCGATTCGGCGGCAAGGTGGTTTCCACCGACAACAATTTTGCAATGGTTGAGACTCCAGAGGGCACAATTGACGCGCGTTGCAGACCAAACAGCGACGCGCCTCTAAAAGCAGGTGATGACGCATTTGTTTTCGTACGGCCCGAGTCGCTGCGGTACGTAAATGGCTCAAGCTTGGACAACGTTATGAAGGCCAGTGTATACCACAAAGAATTCGAGGGACAGTTCTGGCAGGTTTTTCTGGATGTCGGCCCTCAGAAAAAACGCGTGAAGATGTCGTTTGTGAACGATGGCTCTGATCAGGAGCATCACAGAAACGAGGACGTGCATATTGGATTTTCAACCAATTCCGCAATTGCTCTGCCACAGGGAGCGTTAGCCGCAGAGTAGCAATTGGAGTAATAGAGCCGTGGTTGCATACTGGCAAGAATTTTTTCGCCGGAACGGGGCAGCAGTCGCACTGTTTCTGATTATCTCAGTCGGATTCTGGCTGTTCATGATGATCATTCTTCCTCAGCTGTTCATGTTCGACTTTTCCATCCGTGCGAACGTACCGCCGCCGAAGTTTGGAACGGAAGAACACTTCTACACGACTGAGCACTACAGATACATGCTGTTTGGCAGTGCGAAGTCGACAGAGTCCTTCAACATCATTGACCTGACCGTTTTTGTCCGAACCATCGGCGCCGCGATTTTCGTCACGCTGATTGATGTTGCATTGTGTTACCCAATTGCCTTCTATCTGGCGCACGTCGCAATGGGAGGATGGAGCCGGCTGATGGTGCTGGCGCTGATCGTTCCATTTTGGGTCAACGAAATTCTGCGTGCATTCGCATTCAAAATTATTTTCGGTTCTGCCGGCGTATTCAACAACGTCTTGATGGCCATCGGTATTCTAGATCAGCCTTATGATTTCATAAGGAACGACATTGCGTTGTGGGCAGGACTGAGCTACGCCTTCATCCTGCTGATGGTCTTCCCCATTTACAATGCAGTTGAGAGTCTCGATAAAAATCAGATTGAAGCGGCCAGAGATCTCGGATCGCCGTGGTGGCGCATTCATTGGCGCATTGTCATACCTCATGCAAAGCCCGGCATCACTTCCGGCTGCACAATGGTATTCATGCTGACCGCAGGCGCATTGGCAGCGCCTCAAATTCTGGGTGGTCCCAGCAGTCTGTGGTTCACGCAGATCATTTATCAAGGCTTCAATCAGGCGGGCAACTGGGCGAGAGGATCCGCATACGCGATCATCCTGCTGATTTCCTGCATCATCCTTGTGCTTTTGCTGATGAAGGCATTCAAAGTCAAATTCGGTGAAATGATGAAATGATCGGAGAACGAATACAAAAGATTCTGATAATTGGTTTTGTCCTATTCTTTTTTCTGTATTTGTTCGGACCTTTGATCGTAATGGGGCTTTCGGCGTTCAATTCGTCGACTTTCCCAAGAGTGGCGCCGTGGGAGTGTTTCTCTGTCGAGTGGTTCGACGTATTGATGAGCGACACTCGCTTGATGGAAGGACTTCGAAACAGCGTGTTCATCGGACTCGGTGTTGTCCTTGTCGCAGTACCGGTGGGTCTTGCCGGCGCACTCATGCTGATGCAGGCCAGACCTAGAATTCGGCCTTGGTACTATACGATTACCATTGCACCAATTCTGGTTCCTGGAGTTGTTCTCGGCATTTCTACTCTCCTGTTTTGGGATCGCATCGGTCTGATCCTTGGTTTAGGAGAGGGATCCATTTTCTATGACGGAATATTTTTGACGATCATAGGCCAGTCAACCTTTATTTCAGCTTATGCAATGCTGATTTTCATCGCTCGTCTGCAGCGATTTGATGTCGAGCAGGAAGAAGCCGCCCTGGATCTTGGCGCTTCGCACGTACAGGTATTCACAAAGATTCTGCTGCCGTTTTTGAAACCGGCAATTGGGTCTGCTGCAGTGCTTGCTTTCTTGGCTTCTTTCGAAAACTACAACACGACGATTTTCACCATCGTATCAAGCAGCACCCTGACAACGGTTCTTGCGAGCAAAGTTCGGTACGGCATCGACCCTTCAATCAGTGCATTGGCAGTGTCAATTGTGGCGCTGACCCTGATTGGTGCAGTCATATACGAAATCTCGCAGCGGCGGGAAGCCAAGAAATTAAAATCGCAGGCGGCGGTCGCTCGTGGAAAAGCGACGCATGCCATAAAACAGCGGTCATTCTTTGTTGAGCCCGCGTTCATAATGGTTTTGGCAATTACCATCGCTGGATTTGGGATAATTTATTTTGCCGGCACCATCGGAGTCGATGAGTGCAAAGTTGTGGTAAAAGAAGCGAAACAGGCCGAGATTAAAAGAAAGGTTGAACGACGCCAAGCCCAAGACATGTTCAGGCAGACTGCTGAACAGCTCGGCAAACAGCCCGAAGTCAAAGAGGAAGTCGATCAGCCCAAAGTCACAGCCCCAGGTTCAGAAGGGTATCAAGGCATTTTTGCTCCACAAAATCTGCAGGAACAGGTAGGCGAAGGGCAGCAGGAAAGCGAACCTGCAGAAAGCAGCGGCAATACGGGGCTGTTTTCACCTGAAAATCTCCAGATTCAGGTTGATTCAAGCTCTGAAAACAATTAGAATCAAGAGCTTTTGTTAAACCATTCTGGTATTTCTGGCTCATGCTACTGACGACATGTATTGGCGCTTATCCCAAACCTTCTTACTTGACACTGCCGGACTGGTTTAATCTGCCTGACGGTCCGGATTCTGCCGACCCGACAAAAAGTTGGGAGGCGGCTCTCAATGCGATGGGTGATTCTGCAGATGAAATCATCGCGAGAGCGAGCAGGCAGGTCATGGATGACCAGGCGGAAGCCGGCATTGATATTCCGACCGACGGTGAAGTCAAGCGCGAAAACTATATTCATTACCACTGTCGGCATTTGAGCGGCATCGATTTTGCACGACTTTCCGTGCGCGAGCTGCGCGGTGGAACCTATTCCGCAGAACTTCCTACGATCACAAAACGCATCCGAGCAAGAGATGTCGGTTTTCTAGTCAGTGACTGGCAGCTCGCACAGTCGCATGCGCAGCGCCCTGTAAAAATTACGATGCCGGGCCCCATGACGGTTGCTGATACGAACGCGAATGAATTTTATGGGGCCGAGAAGGACTTGGGTGCGGATGTTGCCGATGCGCTGAATCAGGAAGTTCATGCGCTTGCAGAAGCGGGATGCGTTCACATTCAGGTTGATGAGCCGGTGTTCGCGCGCAAACCGGATGTCGCACTGCAATACGGCGTAGAAAATCTCGAACGGGTGTTTCACGGAGTCCCCGATCACATCGTAAAAACGATGCACATGTGCTGCGGATACCCCGACAGGCTGGACCGTCTGGACTATCCAAAAGCGGACCGCAGTGCTTATTTTCAAATAATTGATGCCATAGATGAAAGCTGTATTGACGCGGTTTCAATCGAGGATGCGCATCAGCACAACGACTTGACGCTGCTTGACCGGGTTCAGAACACAAAGGTTATTTTCGGCGTGGTTGCGATTGCAATGAGCCGCGTTGAAACCGTGGACGAAATACGCTCTCGACTGAATCAGGCGCTTGAACATATTGACCGGGACCGACTGCTGGCGGCGCCTGACTGTGGACTCGGACTGCTTGGACGCAGGCTCTCGCGCGCCAAGCTGCACAATATGTGTCAAGCCGCGAAGAATCTGTAGTCGTTACGGATTCTTATCCAAATCCGCGTTTGCGCGAAGCCGCTGCGCAGCCTGTGCTGCTTCATTTTTACACCAAGCCCGAAAACCGCCAAGACCTCGATTTTCCCATTCTCGATGAGCTTCCTTCCACGCCTGCATGCGGGCTTGCTCCAACTCTGATTTCGACAGCTGCTCAAGTTCCAATTTCTGTAGCAGCAGGGCCTGAAAACCCAGCAGTACCTGATCATCAACGAGTCCGCAATAGCTAGCAATTTCAAGGTCATAGTGCAATATGACCAATTCCGAGTCGGCGTGGGCGGGGAGTGCGGCGCCAGCGAGTGAAATGAATGCAATCAATAATCGAATTTGCATGAAGGAGCGAACTTCATTCTTGCTATACTAAATTAAAATGTCCACTTTACTATAAAACAGAAGCGAGGTTGGATTCACAGTTATGGATATGCAGGTAAAGAAAGTTCTATACCACTACGTCAACGGACAGCGAGTTGAAGGAACAAGCAATCGTTACGGCGACGTATACAACCCGGCTTTAGGGGTCGTAGTCAAGCAGGCTCCCTATGCAAACGCAGAAGAAGTCAGCGCTGCCATTGATGCTGCAGCTGCAGCATTGCCGGCGTGGTCGGCAACACCTCCGGGGGCTCGGGCACAGGTGATGTTTGAGTTTCGTGAAATTGTGCGCAGGAACATTGATCAGTTGGCGGTTGCCTTATCAGCGGAACACGGCAAAACGATTGAAGATGCAAAGGGCTCTATCGGCCGCGGCCTGGAAGTCGTGGAATTTGCCTGCGGCATTCCACAGCTGCTTAAAGGTGAGATGTCAGAACGCGTTGCCAAAGGTGTTGAGAGCTACTCCGTTCGACAGCCGGTTGGAGTCTGTGCAGGAATTACGCCATTCAATTTCCCCGCAATGGTCCCGATGTGGATGTTTCCGGTTGCGATTGCATGCGGAAACACTTTTGTTCTGAAGCCTTCAGAAAAAGATCCATCGTGTCCGCTCATGCTTGCTGAACTGATGAAAGAAGCAGGGCTGCCAGACGGTGTGCTCAATGTTGTAATCGGCGATAAAGAAGCGGTCGATACGATCTTGACGCATCCTCGAGTCGATGCAGTCAGTTTCGTCGGTTCTACGGCTGTCGGTGAATACATTTACCAGACAGGCTGCAGGCATGGCAAACGCGTTCAGGCTTTATGCGGCGCTAAAAACCATATGGTGGTTATGCCAGACGCAGACATGGATCAGGTTGTGGATGCAGCGATTGGAGCAGGTTATGGTTCTGCAGGTGAGCGCTGCATGGCTGTAGCGGTTGTAGTTGCGGTCGGCGACGAAACTGCTGACGAATTGATTGATCGCTTGAAACCGCGGGTGAAGGATCTTGACATCGGACCGTATACGGACGGCGGCGTGGAAATGGGCCCGCTGGTTACGCCAGAGCACTACAGCAAGGTAAAGTCCTATGTCGATTTCGGCGTGGAAGAAGGTGCGGACCTCGTCATAGACGGCAGAGATTTTGCACTGAAAGGTTATGAAGACGGAGCCTTTCTCGGTGGCTGTCTGTTTGACAACGTCACACCGGATATGAAAATTTACAAGGAAGAAATTTTCGGTCCCGTTCTCAGTGTCGTGCGGGTTGACTCCTATGACGAAGCCGTTCGGCTGGTCAGTGAGCATGAATATGGAAATGGCGCCGCAATTTTCACCCGGGATGGCGGTTATGCCCAGAACTTTACATCGAATGTGAGGATAGGAATGGTGGGCGTTAACGTGCCGATCCCTGTTCCCGTGGCATACCACAGCTTTGGTGGTTGGAAACGGTCGCTGTTTGGAGATCACTATATGCATGGTCCAGAAGGCGTGCGATTTTACACCCGCATGAAGACGATCACTGCGCGCTGGCCAGACGCGATAGAATCAGGCGCAAAATTTCACTTCAAACGCGGCAGCGACGACAACTGAAATTCGGTTACTGAGGCTCGGTCAGACACTCGCTTTGATCGAGCCTTAAATTATCGATCAGTCGGACGTCGTTGATTCGAGCTGCGATCAGCGCAACCGCACGCGGCATCTCGCCCGTCGGTGACTCTCCCTGCCATTTGACTGGATCTCGAACGTCAGCATATTCTACTTTCAAGGTGGTGCCGGAGAGAACGCGGTCCATGGCCGTTCTTAACGAATCACAATCGCGGTCTTTGGACTGCCAGTGCTGTCTGGCGGACAACAGTGCGCGATGGATCTGGGCGGCGATGGTTAAATCTGCGGGCTTGATCAGCTGATTGCGCGAGGACAGCGCAAGTCCGAGCTTGTCGCGTATCGTCGTACAGGGAATCACTTCTGGATATCCCAGCTGATCAGCCAGGTTCTGAATGACCAGCAGCTGCTGAAAATCCTTCAGGCCGAAATACGCGCGGCAAGGTCCAACGAACCGAAACAGGCGATCTACGACGGTACAGACTCCTTCCAGATGACCGGGCCGAAACTCTCCTTCCAAGCCATGTGCGAATCTGCCGGGATCGACAATTTCAACATCTTCTATTGAAGATGCTTCTGGAAACATTTCACGGTTGCCGCCAGTAAAAACCATGTCGCAGCCGAATTCCCGCAGAATTTTACAGTCGGACTTCAGGTCGCGGGGGTAGCTCCGATAGTCCTGCGGATCGTTAAACTGCAGAGGATTTACAAAAACACTGACGCAGCTCACATCGTTTTCCGCAATCGCCCGTTCGATCAGCGACAGATGGCCGGCATGCAGCGCACCCATCGTAGGCACATAGCCAATGGAGTGATTCAGCATTCGATGATTGTGACACCAGGCGGAGGCGCTGACTGGGTCAGTCAGGATGTCTAGCATTGGGAAGTTTTTTTGTTCTAAGCGTCCATTTTCAGAATCACTTTGCCGACATGCGCGCCAGAATCAAGCCGCCGGTGCGCTTTACGAACGTCCTGCATCGAAAAAACGGAATCAACGATGGGAGATACGGTTCCGTCTTCCAGCAGCGGCCACGCATGCTGCAGCAGTTCGCGGGCAATTTCTGCTTTCTGCTCAGCGGTTCTGGCGCGTAGTGTCGAACCTGTAACTGTCAGACGTTTGATCATGATAGGAAGCACGTTCAGATCGGTTCGGTATCCGCCCTGAGTTGCGATGATCACCATGCGACCTTCCATAGCAAGACATTTTATGTTTCTTGGAAGATAACTGCCGGCGATGATGTCCAAAATCACATCTACGCCGCGCCCATTGGTCTGTTCGCGAATTTCCTCTACGAAGTCCTGTTTTCGATAATTGATCGCATGACGGGCGCCCAGCTGCAGGCATGCATCACATTTTTCTCTGCTTCCTGCAGTTGCAAACACCTCCGCGCCGAAGGCGCCGGCCAGCTGAATTGCGGTAGTTCCAATTCCGCTGGAACCACCGTGAATCAGAACTGACTCACCGCGCTTGAGCTGTCCTCGCATGAAAACGTTTGTCCAGACCGTAAAAAACGTTTCTGGAACTGCTGCTGCAGATATCCAGTCAAGACGGCCCGGAATCGGAAGGCACGATGATGCGGGCGCAGTGCAGTATTGGGCATAACCACCTCCTGCAAGCAAAGCGCAGACCTGGTCACCCACAGTCAGATTCGTCACGTCATCCGCGACCGCGGCGACCGTTCCGGAAACTTCAAGGCCGAGTATGTCCGAAGCGCCGGGTGGCGGCGGATATTTTCCGTTTCTCTGCATGATGTCCGCTCGATTCAGACCCGCTGCGGCTACCTGAATCAGCACTTCACCGCTTTTGATCTCTGGTATTGAGCGTTCGCTGATCTGGAGCGCTTCAGGGCCGCCGGATTGAGCAATCTCCACAACTTTCATTGATAATTCATGCATGAGGCACTTCTTTGAAGGTGGATTTGTATCGATGAATTTTCTGAATGTAGGATTTGTTGAATCGATTCAGCATATCGATTTCTTTTTCATTGAGCCGCCGAATCACTCTGCCCGGCGCACCAACGACCAAGCTGTTCGGTGGAATCTTTTTTCCGTCCGTTATGAGTGCGTTGGCTCCAATCAGACTGTTTTTGCCGATTCGGGCATTGTTCAGTATGACGGCGTTGATTCCGATCAGACAGCCTTCTTCCACGGTGCAGCCATGAAGAACGGCTTTGTGTCCTATGGTCACTTTTTCGCCGATGCTGAGTGGGCAGCCGGGGTCGGTGTGAAGAACGCAGCAGTCTTGAACGTTGGTTCCATCTCCAACTGTGATTCGTTCATTGTCTCCACGAATGACGGCACCAAACCAGACTCCGACATCTCTGCCTAAAACTACGTCACCTACGACCGTTGCGGTAGGTGCGACATACACATTTTCTCCGCACTGCGGAGTGCCATTGTCAAGCGAGTAAATCATTGGATTAAAACCTGTGGTAGTAATCGGAATACTGTTCACTGTTTTTACGAAAGATTGAGGCTGCAAGCGCAGCCATGGAATGACTCAGACGGTCTGAAATTTTTTCTTTCCGCACGAATTTGACTTCGTAAATTTCAGCGTCTCTGCTGGCTTCGAGCAGGTAGTCGTCACTGGTTCGCAGTTCATCGACCAAATTGAAATCTAAAGCCCGCGTGCCATACCAGTGTTCGCCTGTTGCAATCCTGTCAACATCAATCTGCGGGCGGTTCGATTTGACGAAATCTTTGAACAGTTCATGTACGTCTTCAATTTCTTCCTTAAACTTTGTCTGGCCCTTTTCAGTTGGTTCACTGAACATGCCAACGGTGCGTTTGTATTCCCCTGCGGTGAATTCCTGGTAGTCGATGTCGCGCTTTTTCAATACGCGGTGAAAGTTTGGAATCTGCGCAAGCACGCCGACAGAGCCAACGATCGCAAAGGGCGCGGCAATAATCTTGTCCGCCACGCAGGCCATCAGGTAGCCGCCGCTTGCAGCAACTTTGTCAACCGATATTGTGAGAGGTATCTTCTTGTCTTTGACTCGAGTCAGCTGAGACGCGGCCAGTCCATAACCATGAACGACACCCCCTCGGCTTTCCACCTTCACAACAACTTCATCAGGCAGCGGATCCAAGGTCAGTACAGCTGTGATCTCGACGCGTAATCGGTCAATGTTCGAAGCCTCCATGTCACCTTCGAAATCAAAGACATAAACCCGTTTTCGATCAGTATCGTCGGTTGCTTTTTTAGAGGTGGACTTACGTTCCTTTTTCTGTTTTTTTACTCTTTCCTTAAACTCCTTTTTCGGCATGTGGAGTGCGTCAATCGCATTCGACATTTCTTTGAAGCGAAGATTCAGATGGGTCACATCAAGGTATTCCTTCTGATGCTGGCGCTGTTTCGAGGCAATTGCGGCAATTGCGATCAATGGAATCAGAACAGCGATGATGATGGTAATGGTCTTGGCAAAAAATGCAATGTAGTCTAGCAGGTATTCCATTTAAGTGTCACTAAGGAAATAAATTAGTTGATGCTGCGATACATGACTGTCAAAAATTGACTTGAACGTCAGTCAGTTTCGCATGGCATGTCAGGCACCCACAGGTAGCCATCTGGGTCGATCAGATAGGACTCTCGCAGTCCATGTGGCTTGTCTGCGGCTTCTGCGAGTACGGTGTAACCAAACTGTCTTGCTCTTAGCACTGCCTGGTCAGGGTCGAACCCGTGAAGTCGAATCTCAACGCCGGTCCCTCTCTGATCGGATAAAAGACCGTACAGAGGATTGCTGTCGTAAGTGTGATCTGCATGAAACATCCATTCTGTGCCACACCCTCGAATCACAGCGATGTCCGGATCGGAATATACCACATTGGTCTGAAGCACCCGAGCTTGAAACTGTAAAGAAACATCGATGTCTTTCACCAATAAATTCAACGTCAGTCCCGTTAGGGATCGACCGTATTCAGGGGCAGGAATCCAGGGATCGCCTGTTCTGAGTTTCAATTTGATTCTCCAGACGAAGTCATTTGCGTTTCTTTTTCCAGGAGTCGCGCAATGAAACGATTTTATGAAAAATCGGAGGTTCATCGCCACTGGCAGCGCGAGCGAGATAATAATAGCCGTTTCTTTCGAATTGAAATCGACTTCCCATAGCTGCGCTGGCCGCTTCCGCTTCAACGCAGGCATGTTCGACAGAGGTTAATGAGTCGGGATTGACGATTTTTGAAAATCCACCTTCCTTCATGGAAACCGGGTTTGCTACGGTGAATAATCGATCATAAATCTTTATATGAGCGCGGACCGCATGATTCTTGCTGACCCAGTGAATGGTCCCTCGGACTTTTCGGCCGTCCGGTGAAATCCCGCCGCGGCTTTTGGGGTCGTACCGGCACTTGAGCGCGGTGACATTTCCCGCGCCGTCCTTGATGACTTCAGTGCATGTGACCAGATACGCATATCTCAGCCTGACTTCCGCACCTGGTGACAGCCTGAAAAATTTTCTTGGGGGGTTCTCGAGAAAATCGTTTCGCTCAACGTAAACTGTTCCCGAAAACGGTATTTCGCGGGTGCCAAGTTCGGGACGTTTTGGATGATTCTGCCCCAACATCCATTCCGTTTGGTTTGGCGGATAGTTTTCGATGATGACGGGCAGAGGGTCGAGGATGCCCATTGTTCGAGGTGCGTTGTAATCAAGATCGGTTCGAATGCAGTTTTCCAATACGCCCATTTCGACGGTATTGAAATTTTTCGTGATGCCGATGCGGCTGCAGAATTCACGAATTGATTCAGGCGTATAACCTCGATTGCGCAGTCCCGAAATGGTGGGCATTCTTGCGTCATCCCAACCATCAACCAGTCTGTCTTCCACTAGTTTTGTGAGCAATCGTTTGCTCAAAACCGTGTATTCGAGAGACAGTCTGGAAAATTCCGTCTGTTCAGACCTGTACGGCGCTGAAACGTTTTCGATGCACCAGTCATAAAGAGGCCGGTGGTCTTCAAACTCCATCGTGCAGAGAGAATGCGTCACACCTTCAATGGCGTCGGAAAGCGCGTGCGCGAAGTCGTAGAGCGGGTAGATGCACCACTTCGCACCGGTTATCGGGTGCGATTCATGCTTGATCCTGTAAATTACGGGATCTCGCATGTTGATATTTCCCGAAGACATATCAATTTTTGCGCGCAGAACGTGTGCATTTTCCGGAAACTCACCATTTCGCATCCGTGTGAACAGGTCCATATTTTCCTCAATGGACCGTTCTCGATAGGGACTGTTCATTCCAGGTTCTGTCAGTGTCCCTCGATATTCTCGGATTTGAGTCGGCGACAGACTGTCAATATAGGCTTTTCCGTTCTGAATCAGTTCAACTGCGAATTCATACAGCTGATCGAAATAATCAGATGCATGCAGGGGTTCTGCATCCAATGCATAGCCCAGCCATCGCACGTCGCTTATGATGGAATTCACATAATCAATGTTTTCTTTGCTCGGGTTGGTGTCATCGAATCGTAAATTGCAGATTCCTCCATAATCCTCGGCGATGCCAAAATTAAGACATATCGACTTCGCATGACCAATGTGAAGATACCCGTTGGGTTCTGGCGGAAATCGGGTAGTGACCCGACCGCCATGTTTTCCACTGGCAATGTCTCTGTCAATAATCTGACGAATAAAGTTAGTAGTCACAGTGAGACTCGGTAATTTTCAAATGCGGGCTTGGAGTGTCGAAAATACTAGTAGTATATTTAGCTTTCTTTATTCGATGACACTAAATTTCTGAATTGACAATCAGGAGGCATTCCTCTGCGGATGCTGCAGCGTGAACGGCGCGTTCAGAAGTCCGCGGGATGATTGGTTTTGTCACCGGCGACGATTGGATCGGCAGACGAGACTGTGAAAGTATTGCCAAATTAGTTTAAATTAGTGGATTATGAATATCTATCTCATTGATTTAATAGATATTAATATTTTTTCTGATTCAGAAATCTACGAAAATGAGAATACTTTCACAGCCTCAGACGCACTGCCACTCGAGTTCGTACGGATTCGCATTGTTAACGCCTGGAAAAAGCGGTTCAGCAGAAGACGCTTCGGACCTGAGGTCACAATGGATGCGTTCAACAGTCGTTTGGTGGCTTGCTGCAAGAGAAAATCCTACAATATCTGAATAGGAGCCGCGGTGCTTCAGCCCCTGTCGATGCGATTTGAATCATTCACAGAAGACTGGAGAAATAAACAGATTCGGCTGCAGCATTGGAAAAATCCACCATTGACGTTTTCACTGAAATCATTGCTCTAGAAACACTAATATTGGAACGTCGTCGTTTCGCAGCCCAGCTCAAGATTCCGCAGTAAATGGAACTCTCCTGCAGGCATCACGCGGATTTTTCGCCTAAACACCTCGAATGGTCTGGCTTCCGAACTCAAATTTCATGTCCTTTGATGGATTGAGGAGTTTAGAGCAGTCGAAGGACAATCGGGATTTGTAGATTGCATGTAGAATATTTACATGTTCCATATTCAATTAATCAATATTGCGGCTGATCATTAACAAAGGTGCCATCTCAGTCATGAACCAAACCAAGAACGAAGAACTGTCAGGCAAATTGAAAGCACAAGGCGTGAAGTATGCGCTTGCGGGTTACGTGGACATCCACGGAGTCTCCAAGTCCAAATTCGTTCCAATTTCGCATTTGGACCGAATGATGCAGGGTTCGGAACTCTGCACAGGCGCAGCACTCGATGGAATTCCACAGGACGTGAGCGATGAAGAAGTATCTCCTCATCCTGATCCGGCTTCATGTCTGATTCTGCCGTGGCAGCCAGAAGTCGCCTGGTTTGCCAGTGATCTTTTCTGCGAAGGAGTTTCGTTTGAAGCATGTTCGCGCACAATATTCAAAAGAGTGCTGGCGCAGGCAGATGAAATGGGATATCGGTTCAATTTTGGCATTGAACCGGAATTCTTTCTGCTGAAACAAATCAATGAGTCAGAATACGGTCCGATCGGTGCTCGTGACAATTTGGCAAAACCCTGTTATGACGTTCGCTCCACCCTGGACAGTTTTGAGCTGCTTGAAACAATCGTGGCGGAGCTATCTGGTTTGGGTTACGACGTTTACTCGTTCGATCACGAAGATGGAAACGGACAGTTTGAGATTGATTTTCATTATTTCGATGGGCTGACGATGGCGGACCGGTTCGTTTTCTTCCGTCTGCTCGTTCATGAAATCGCACACAAGCATGGATATTTTGCGTCGTTCATGCCAAAGCCGTTTGCAGACCGGGCCGGTAGCGGCGCTCATTACAACATGTCGCTCGCCGACTCTAAAAGCGGCAAGAATCTATTTGAATCCAAGAACGATGATCGAGGCTGTGATCTGTCAACAGTCGGATATTACTTTATTGGCGGCATTTTGAAGCACCTGTCTGCGATTTGCGCAGTGGTATCACCGACGGTCAACAGCTACAAACGCCTGATTAAGGAGGGGAGCATGTCCGGGTCAACCTGGGCGCCGGTTTTTGCCTGTTTTGGAAACAACAATCGAACAAATGCTTTGCGCATACCTTTGGGGGGAGGACGAGTGGAGCTGCGCGCGGCAGACATATCCAACAATCCATACTTGGGAGGAGCGATGGTACTTGCTGCCGGATTGGAAGGCATTCGGGAGAAACTGGATCCAGGACTGCCGCATACCGAAAATATGTATCTGAAATCAGACGAAGAACTCGACCGCCTTGGAGTTTTTTACCTGCCGCGTACGCTTGAACATGCGATTAACGCTTTTGAAGCGGACCCTCTAAGCAGGGAAGTGATGGGTGATCTGATGTTTGAAACATACATTGATTTCAAGCGTCAGGAATGGGAGGAATATCACAATCATGTTTCTGATTGGGAAGTCAGCCGCTATTTGAAATTTTTCTGATGTTACGCGGGGATTTTGTGACGTTGACCCTCGTCTGAGGATAGATCTTGCGAGGCAACAAAAAATCTGTATATCATGGTTTTAAATCATCAGATTTTGTAAGAATCACGTAAAGAAAGCCCCATATCTGACTGAGTACTGAAACTTGGGAAAGTTTCGTAATTTCAAGGTTAGTGACGCTTGTCGTTGGCGGTGAGAGCAAACGAAATCATCGTCCACTGGTTATCTCTGAGTTCTGAAGAACCGTTTTTTTTGGACGGTAAGGACGGCATGCCAATCCAGAATGACGGTTGGAGTTTATTGTCTGAAATTAATAACTAATTTATTTGTTTTTGCTGAAATTATAATTATTGTGTCTTTTTACACCCTGAAACAGATGCAGAGGCAATTGGGAAATTAGAAATGAAATTCGCCTTTTTGATGGATCCTCTAGAGACGGTCAAAGCCTACAAGGACACGACTTACTACCTGATGTTGGCTGCGGACCAACTTGGGCATGAAGTGTTTTATTTTAACCAGTCTTCGATGCAAGCAGATAACAGAGCCGTTCGTGCGAGAATTTCCAGTCTTAAAGTTCATGCATCCATCAGTCAGCCTTTCACGATTTTGGAAACGACCGACGTCGATTTATCCTGTATGGATGTGATTCTTGTTCGCACCGACCCGCCTTTTGATCGATCGTATTTTTATTCGACTTTGCTGCTGGACTTCCTTGGGACGCGTACGCTCGTCTTGAATCGGCCCTCTGGGATCAGAAACTGGAATGAAAAACTGGCTGCGCTACTGTACCCGAAATGTACGCCAAAGACTCTGATCACGAATCAAGCAGAAGAGATTTTTGATTTTGTCAAACAAATTGACCGAATCACTGTCAAACCAATTGATGGACACGGTGGAAAAGGGATATTTTTTTTAAGAAACGATGATGAGCACAGTCGCCAGCAGGTAACGCGAATTACACATGGCGGCAATCATTGGGTGATTGCACAGGAGTATTTGCCGGACGCAAAAATAGGGGACAAACGAATTTTGCTGGTTGATGGCGATCCCATCGGAGCGGTTTTGCGCGTACATGCCGAAGGAAAAGAACTTAACAATCTTGATCAGGGCGCCGAAGCTGTTTATGCAGAACTGGATGAACGAGATCTTGAAATCTGTTCTGCAATAAAACCTGGACTGCTTAGAGAAGGCATATTTTTTTGTGGGATCGATGTAATTGGAGGGATGCTGATTGAGGTCAACGTAACCAGTCCAACCTGCCTGCAGGAATTATGCAGGTTTTCAGGTGTTTCTCATCATCACAATATCATTAATCTTATTGAACGGAAAATCGACTTGAATCTGAGTGCTTAGTCAGCTTTCTCGTCTAGTTTCCGCTTGAAAAGAGTGTTAATATCAAATTATTGGCTTATTCATGCAAATATTTTCAATTCATTTCAATATATTTTACTTGAACGACAAATTCTGTCGTATTGATCATGAATTTGCCTGTCATTGGGTTGAATCTGTATGCGAAATGCTGTAATTGTGGGTAGTTCAACTAAGAATTTGTGCAATGAAGCCTACTGGAATAGTCTTTAATTTCTATATCAGCATAAAACAAAGGAAAATACATTGAAAGAATGTCAACTGTAATTACTCGATTTGCGCCAAGTCCAACGGGGCTATTACACATTGGTTCAGCACGTACCGCTCTCTTTTCGTGGCTTTACGCTAGGCGGCATGAGGGAATTTTTAGATTGCGAATCGAAGATACGGACCGCGAGCGGTCTACGGCTGAAGCAACCAAACAGATACTTGAAAGCCTAGAGTGGCTGGGGTTGAAGCACGATGATGAAATAGTGTATCAATCAGAACGTAAGGAATTGTATCTGGAACGAGCTCAACACTTAATTCTGACGGGGAATGCGTATTACTGCAATTGCAGTCGCGAACGGCTAGAACGTGTACGAGCGAAGCAGATGAGAGAGGGGATTAAACCCAAATATGACCGAAAATGTAGAAATAAGCGGATTCAGCCATCTCTAGATTCGAATGTAGTCATTCGTTTTAAGAATCCTCTTGATAGTGATGTGACAGTGGATGATATGGTTCAAGGTAGAGTCGTTTATGCCAACAGTGAACTTGATGACCTGATCATCGTTCGAAGTGATCAATCGCCAACCTACAATTTTTCAGTCGTCGTCGACGAAATTGATATGGGAATCACCCATGTGATTCGGGGTGACGACCATTTGAACAATACGCCCCGTCAAATCAATTTATTTCACGCTTTTGGTTACCAGCTGCCAATTTTCGGGCATATTCCGCTAATTCTATCACCGCAAGGAAAAAAGTTATCGAAACGTGACAATGTGGAAGGCGTACTTGAACTGCGAAATGCCGGATATTTGCCGGAAGCTGTTATTAACTACTTGGCTCGGCTCGGATGGTCACACAAAGATCAGGAAATTTTTAGAGTAGATGAGTTGATCCGGCACTTTGATGCGAGAAACATTGGGCGGTCTCCGAGCTCGCTTAATCCCAAAAAAATGGAGTGGACCAATCAACAGCATCTGCTGAAGTTACCTCCCAAAAAAGCCGCTGAGCTGGCGGAAGGATTTTTCTTGTCAAGAGGAATTCAATGTGAATTTCCTTCGCTCGAAGATGTATTCGAGGTGCAAAAAACCCGTTGCAAGACGCTTTTGGATTTTGTTGAAAAGAGTAAGTATTTTTACGAGGAAGTCAACGAATATGAATCAAAAGCAGCAAATAAGTTCTTAACTTTGGAGATTGTGAAACCTTTACAGGATTTAAGGAATGAGTTGGAAGAAGTCGAATGTTGGAAGAAGAAGAATATTCATTTAATATTTACAAAAATTTTAAATAGGTATGGAATCAAGTTTGGAGTGCTCGCACAACCCGTTCGAGTTGCACAGACAGGAGGCACCGTATCTCCAGGCATTGATGTCACTATGGAATTAATTGGGAGACAGAGTGTTTTGAAGCGATTGGAAGCAGCTGTTGCGTGGATTGAAAGTAGGAAATGAAAAGTGAAAAAGCGACCCGTAGGCCGATTTTCTTACTTTCTCATCGGTACTTCGCCACATTAATGCTAAACCGCCTTTTCGTAACTTGTTCCCGAATGCGACGCGTCTATGTGATTTGATAAAAGTGCCCGCCAGTTTATCAACGACCTACCGATCAGCAATGACAAGAGTCGCAAACCAAAGAGTCGAAACCTCTATGTGAGTGACCGAAGACCTAACCTTTTAGCAAGTTTCGGCAGTGTTTTTCGCACCAAGGACTGACATAACTGACCTCGTGTAATTCCACATTCTGAATATTCACATAACTCTTTCTCGAGCCGGTTATCATTAATATCGTCGCCAATTATCGCTTTGAGAGAACCACTGGATGTCCTTCATTGTTGTATCGATACATACCGACTTTCATGCGAACAATTTAGACTCTTTTTTCATTTGCGTTAATTTTGTCCCTTTGATAGATTTATCCCCACGCATGTGGGGAAACCGAGCTGGGAAACGAGCGATGAATGCGGTTCGGGCGTCTATCCCCACGCATGTGGGGAATCCCTGGGGGGATGTCCGGTCAGTTCCAGCCCTTCAGGTCTATCCCCACGCATGTGGGGAAACCACCGAATCAAAATGTTTTCTTGCATCTATTTTGGGTCTATCCGCACGCATGTGGGGAAACCCGGATCAGGCAACGCATCAAAAAGTGCAGTCAAGGTCTATCCCCACGCATGTGGGGAAACCCACGCGAAAATTCCGCCCGAGGCTGTCAGTCGGAGGTCTATCCCCACGCATGTGGGGAAACCTGCACCGAGCCCCACCGGGCTGTTACATATCGGGGTCTATCCCCACGCATGTGGGGAAACCCAAAAAAACAGGTCCAGCACGATTTATTCGAAAGGTCTATCCCCACGCATGTGGGGAAACCAGTCCATACTCGGTTCTGGCTACAGATGATGAGGGTCTATCCCCACGCATGTGGGGAAACCCCTATCGTGTATTGCGACACGGGCTTTAACGCGGGTCTATCCCCACGCATGTGGGGAAACCGCTGTCTGCTTCTGAATCGTGACGTCATCGTAAGGTCTATCCCCACGCATGTGGGGAAACCCGGACAAACTCATCAAACGAACCGATTAAAACGGGTCTATCCCCACGCATGTGGGGAAACCACAGGCACCAGTCGGCGGTTGCCGTTTGGGTCGGGTCTATCCCCACGCATGTGGGGAAACCTGGAACTCCAAGGCATATACATTTCATGTTCAAGGTCTATCCCCACGCATGTGGGGAAACCATGTCTAGCGTCGGAAAACCGCCGATCAATCCGGGTCTATCCCCACGCATGTGGGGAAACCTACTCGACATACAGCGTAGTATACCTATACATGGGTCTATCCCCACGCATGTGGGGAAACCCCCAGTGCTATCACTCTAGCGAATTGCTAGTAAGGTCTATCCCCACGCATGTGGGGAAACCTTGCAACAATATCCTTTTGTATTGATGTTTTAGGGTCTATCCCCACGCATGTGGGGAAACCGCTCCAATAGATTCAACAGAAACGCTTTCGTAAGGTCTATCCCCACGCATGTGGGGAAACCACTGACGACCGCGCCGACAAAAACATCATCCAGGGTCTATCCCCACGCATGTGGGGAAACCGTATTGTGGTCTTGTGGCCATTTCTGTTCTCCGGGTCTATCCCCACGCATGTGGGGAAACCCCTGAGGTTGTGGCTTGCGAGTGAGGCAATCAGGGTCTATCCCCACGCATGTGGGGAAACCCCAACTTGGCACACATCAGCCGAGAGCGATAAAGGTCTATCCCCACGCATGTGGGGAAACCCGTCGAAAACAATTTCCCAGGATAGCGTATTAGGGTCTATCCCCACGCATGTGGGGAAACCAGCCATTTGTGCTTGGTGCCGCGGAAGCCGTAAGGTCTATCCCCACGCATGTGGGGAAACCACCGATTCTCGATGTTTGAATCTGCTAATCAGGGGTCTATCCCCACGCATGTGGGGAAACCTAAGATCATCTCCCGACCGTCCTCCCCTTTGAGGGTCTATCCCCACGCATGTGGGGAAACCACGAATTTATCTTGACCTCGATAAGCATATTCAGGTCTATCCCCACGCATGTGGGGAAACCATATTGTTGCAAATTTGACGGATCATTTATCCGGGTCTATCCCCACGCATGTGGGGAAACCATTTCTGCCGGCCAAAAACGCAAGCGTGTTAAGGGTCTATCCCCACGCATGTGGGGAAACCCGCGGGGAGATCAGGGAAATCTATAGCGGAAAAGGTCTATCCCCACGCATGTGGGGAAACCTTCGCGAGTAACGTTGTTGCCTGTAAGCTCTAAGGTCTATCCCCACGCATGTGGGGAAACCGCGGCGGCGTTTCTGGCAGTCTGATCAATCAAGGGTCTATCCCCACGCATGTGGGGAAACCGAATTTTCGATCAAGCAGAACTACACGGGCCTGGGTCTATCCCCACGCATGTGGGGAAACCCCTGCACTGTGCGACGCTCGGAATCATGCTTTGGGTCTATCCCCACGCATGTGGGGAAACCATCGCTACGGCTTCTCGGCGCGGCATTCATTAAGGTCTATCCCCACGCATGTGGGGAAACCAAAATCAGGATTGACAGCTCAAGTCCTATATGGGGTCTATCCCCACGCATGTGGGGAAACCTGCTTTAATGGCGGTTATCCTGCACCCTTATTGGGTCTATCCCCACGCATGTGGGGAAACCCCTACATTATAACATATTGAATTAAAACAAATTGTTAAAGAACAATGAAAAACTATTGGCTCTTAACCAACAGAATTCCTTCAGAATCAACTATTTCTTTTGGAGGGTTTCCTAGGTGTCGAAGAGCTAAGTCTCCGTCTGCAGTAATATCACGCCAAATCATTACTATTGCACCTCGTCTCAGATGTCCGTACCACCCTTCAATGACTGCCCAAATGCGTTCTCTGACACCGCTCGTTAAATTTGGTGAAACGTAAACTCCGGGAGCAACTTCAAGCATAATTGATGCGAGAAATCCACGATATCGAGCTTCTACATCTCGAGTAACTACAACGGTCATCGGCATAACATTTATTTTTGTTTTTTGGGTAAGAATAAGTCTTTAATTTGTTTAATCATACAGGGAATTGTGCGTTCTTTTACTAGCATTTTACCTACTTCATATCTTGTAAGTCGTTCAATGCTTTTGTAGGGAGGAGAATTTCCTTGCTTAGCAGCACGAAATGCCGACGGTATAGTAATCGAATCCCGGTGTAAATCTGCGATATCTAAAACAAACGACTGACTGGAGGCTTCATGTATAAAACCTAGTTGTGGAATTGTTGCTGTCGCTGAAACCGCAATCGCCGCAGCGGCTTTTACTGCGGTGGCTGCGTGATTTATCGCTTGATTCGGTAAGTCTCCCGAGGAAGGATTCGCTCGATCATAACGACGACCTTTCCAATTTACTCCAATCTGTTCGGCAATTAAACGATAACTTTCTTTCATGCGTGCGCCTTCAATTCCTCGTAATACAGCGATATCTCGCTGACGCAAATCAGTTCCCAAACGCCAAGCGTACATCCGTTTGGCAACCTGCAAACGAGAATCCGTATTTGCCCATAGGTTGGCTTGACGTCTAGCAAGAATAGAGTTATTTCCAACAAGTGGGGGTGCGGTGTAGAGTCTCACGCCACTTTGACCAACCGCTGCCAAAGCAGTTCCATGACGCGCCAAAAGACGAAGTGCGTCATGGCTTACCTTGGAACCCGGTCCGAGAAGAATCATCGAAATACTTTGGAAAGGTATTATGTAATCGCCTGATTCTAACGGGTCGTCTTCTGATTTATCGCTTCGTCGTTCAAAAGCCAAAGTTCCATCCCTGACCGACAGCGTTCCTCTAGAAAGCCAAAGTAATCCAGAGCGGTCCGCATGAAGAATTCTAGCGGTTTCAAGTCCTAGGCGCCCTTTTAGCATTTCGAATTGGACAAATTATTTGTATGTTGATCTAATGCTTATCTCGAAATCGTGAAATTTGGTGGACGTAACATCATCATACCGTAACCATATGCTTTATGACGTCCAATTCCGTTGCTCACTTTTAAGGCAAATTCAGATGATCGTTTTATCGTTAAACTTCCCTGAATGCAAACGTCTGGTCCCTCGGTGTTAATACCGTTACGTCGACAAATTCTGTTGCGGCGAAATTGCACAAGATGACAATCTTGAAGTTGAATTTCTGCACTATCTTTAAGCCTCTCAATTAACCAATCGATATAAATTTTTGAGCGAGACTGTCCCATTCGGATTGCACATACTTTTTCATCATTCCAACCATTTGGAAATTGCCGAAGCGCGTTAACTCTGAATGCATCGACTTCACTTCCCTTTGTTAGCGTCTTTCCTGACTGGCTATCGAAAAGATCGCGCATAAGACGACGAACAGGACGAACACGAACATCAAAACCCAAAGTTTGTCCATTTGTAAAATCCAATCGCATTTGTTTTGAGAGAATTCGTTTAGTATTTATTACTGCTAAGCAATCTGGTGTGGCGGTAAATTCCGCAATTTCTTTCAAATAAGCAGCGTCTAGGTCCGCGTAAGCATAGATAGTTGCAGCTGTCCGCCGATCTGAAGAAAATAGACGAAAGGGTTGAAGTGTTGATTGTCCAAATACACTACTCAAAAGAGTATGAAGAGCCAGCCCCTCGTCGAACACCCTACGTTGAATCAATCCTCGTTGACCTGCCCAACGCTTAAAATTTTTCATATTAAGTGGTATATAGATCAACTGCTTTGTCATGATTTTATTCTCATTTTTGATAACCGACCCTCACAGATTTGACGAGAGCCTCCATGCAAACCTGTTATCCAATTGCGTTCATCCGCAATAGTCGTGTTTCTTACCAAGTCTATCGTATTTTCCGATGCAGGCCACATTCCTTTCGGTCTTGAATTCTCAGTTTCAATTGTAGAGCGCAAAGCATCAACTGCATTGGAAGCATGCACCCAGCCGCGGAAAATTGGACCCGAAGGCAGACATGATTTCCGTCCAATAAACAATGGTCTCGCAGGAAACTGTATAGCATTAGCTAAGTCATCTATTGTTGGGTTAACTTTAGAATCATTAAGTCTAACTACACTAAGAAATCTAATATCATTTAGGTACTGGCGCCACCTTTGGTGGGCACCTCTATACGTCTTTGGACCGCCATCACGACCTATAGAATGACCTCGCGTACTCCACGATTTGTCGTTTTTCCTAAGCTCAACGGTTTGATAGTCTGTTATTAGATGATGTTCGGCATCGTTCTCATATATCACACCAAATATCATTCGTTCTTGTAACGCTTGATGCTTCCAATCCATGGTTCGAGTCCATCCTAAAGCATTAGCGAAAAGTCCGACCAAAAGAGATTGTCCCGGAAATTCACGAGTTATACCGTGAGAATCTATTGCCACACCTCCGAACGATGCCATTGGCGCATGGAGTTGTAGTAGTATCCAACGCATCACATTTTCCCTGTTTGGATTGTCTGTCCTGTCCATTCGGCAAGCTCGGGCAACGTAAGTCGCAAAGCATTTTGAATAGGTGAATTTGTCAAGCTCAAGAATCGTCGAATTTCGTTACACCCATAAGTTTCGTCCAACCTTTTGATATGTTCATTTAGTGCTTTTTCACCAGATTCAATATTTGGTTCACACGGTTTTCTAAATGCTTCTGCTAGACTTCGTGGTTGACAGTCGCCGGCTTCGATCAACATCCAACTTGCGTATTCGTAAGGAGCAGTAGACCCCAATTTTGCTCCAGGTGTAACTTTTGCGATTAAATGCACGAGTCTTCTAACTATCTCACATGCCATTTCTTTGTCATTGCTAAGATTATCCAAAAGGATATCTCGGTCGACCACTACGTAACCATAGAAAATTCCCGAAGTCAATTCGGTTTCACCGATGTGATCGGCACCGGATTCATCTTCGATTCGTTGTAGGTCGTCAACAACTGAGAAATAATCACTTTCACTTTCTTCCTCATGAATCGTAAACGCATGAGCAACATGAATCGCAGCATCTATATTGGCTTCAGGGTCGGAAGTGACCATTCTTCCGAATAACGCGGATACTAAACCGCCTGGGAGTTTGCAAGTATCGCGCAATTGTTTCATGTTACTCTTGTAATTATTTCGCCATTCACTTAGAATCTTTTTTGCATTATTTTCGTATGCTTCAGATAGTTGTTTAGCAATATTTTTTACCTCTTTAGCTAAAAATTCGATTTCTGATTTACTTAGCAATAGCGATTGGTGGCTTGATTTCACATCGCCTTTATCACCGTAGACAAAACGATAAAATTCCTTTTCAATTAACTCAATTAAATTTGGATCGTGTTTTTCCTTCAATGGGTCAATTACTTTTCTCGTCACGACTTCGCCTGAGAATGATGCTGCGGCATCCGCACTAATTCGCAGTTGGTCCACGATTTTTTTGTTATTTTCTCGCCATTCATTTAGAGTCTCGTTAACAGATTCTTCGTTTGCTTCTGAAATTTGTTTAGCAATATTTTTTGCTTCCTTAGCTAAATATTTGATTTCTGGTTCACCGAGCAATAACGGTTGTCGGCTAGATTTCACATCACCTTTCGAGCCGTAGACAGAAATTTGAAATGCCTTTTCAATTGAATCAATTGAATTTTGTTCGTGATCTTTCCTCAGTGGGTCAATTACTTTACGCGTCACGATTTCGCGCGAACGTGATGCTGCGGTAACACCACTAATATGCTTTAAATTGTTCTCGTCGTTTGCCATGCGCCAGTGTCGTTTGAGACACTGAGAAGAAATTCGTGTTCTTAATCTGCCGCCGTATTTCAAGCGTTTCGCAAGGCCTGAATCATCGCGATTAAGGAGAACGGCAGGATATCCATGGAGACTATGGATTTGAAGGAATTTTAGATTTTCCATAAATCAATCCTCAAGTAATTTAATTGGTTGCTTTATTCAATGATTTCTGTTTTCTGATTTGCTTGAGAACTATAAGAATAAAATTCTCTAGCAATTTGTTGATCTGTTTTAACTTTTTGAAAAAGGATGAATTTTGCCAATGTTCGGAGGTCGAAAATGTTGCACTTCTCGGCAACTAGTCTCCGGCAGGAGCGAATTAAAATTTCGAGTCGCATGTCTCGCCTTGCTGATAATAGTCGTGCGATTCTTAAATCCGAGAATTTCGCTTGATTTAACGCCCTACCCATAGAAAAATTGGGATCATGCGCTGATTTTTTTGTTGAAATTTCACCCCGGGGTGTAAGGATAGCGATCGCCTGCGTCAATACCGCCCAATTTTTTTCTTGATAATTTGGAATTTCATACTTTGCCACCAATTTCCAAAACGCGACTGAACCCGCGCCATTAAGCGGCCCTCGTCGCAATTCAGCCAAAAGCCCTCGCTCCAGCATTGCGATATCCATCGCTATCCGTGGAATTAACAAATTTAAATCTGGAAATTTGTCATTCCTATTTGTCGCTTTCTGATTGTGTGATTTAGGCATTGGCTCTCTCTTTGTAACTGAAGATTTCCGGTTGATTATTAAAAATACCGTTCGTTCTTCGCAAGTATCGCCAAAATTCACTTATGGACTTAGCTTGAGAACGACGGCGATAAATCGAGGTACATGGCACAGACTCGTTTGCCTCGTCCAAGAGGGTAACCGCCTTTTGTATCAATAAGCGAACGAATTCCTTTCTATATGATTCTTTCGATGAATCGTTTGGGGCAAGGAAGCGATTCTCTAAGTAGGAAAAAAAACATGAATCTGCGAATATTTCCAGACGTTTTAAATATGGAGGTGCGTATGTGTAGGCTGGGTCATCTTTTACTAGTTCGTTGTAGTCTTTTCCGCCACTCGCTACTATAGCGACACTACGTTTTAGAGCATAAATAATTTCATCAATTTCCTTGATTTGAAGTTCGGCGATTTCAGCCAAGAGATCACTTTCCTCAGGTCTGAACAGAGCACTGACAGATGGGTTGCTCAATGTAATATTCTTGCGTTCATGATACCCCTCTGTTTTACCTTTCCCTCCAGCAATGCTTCTCGCAATCAATCGCCAACGATCAGAAGACTTTCCTTTGACATGCATAGAATTGGGGAGTCGAAACTTCTTGTGTTGCAGGATTAAATCAACTAAAAGTCTATAATTGAAACCACCGGTCGAAACAGACAATGCTTTTCCATCCTTGATTTTGACAGGTGTCCAGAAATCTCCTACGTTTCCCTTTGCCTCCTTTGCTGCGATTCGCTGTTTTCCTGATCCAGTTGCTATTGCAGATATCTCACCGTTTTGTTTCACGAGTCTTACTCGTCGGCAAATTTCGATGAAATAAGGGTCTAGTTGCCGTAAGTCTATTTGATCCTTACCGTTCCAAGGAACCAACCAAACTAAGGCTATTCCATTTGAATCCTGAAAGTAATCTGGATAGGACTCTAGTAACTCATCGCGTTTGTCGGTCATCCGCTCGATATCAAAAAATAATTCTGCTCCAATTCCACCTTCAACAGGTGCTAAACCGAGGCATGGGCGTGCTGAGAATCCACCATTCATTCGTGCAATCCCATAATTTCCTCTGCCCAAAAATCCAGCCATGGTTTGAAGAGACACCAATGCAAAAACCCAGTCCTCTGGAAAGTTGTTTAATGCAATAGATTGTTTTACGTCATGATTTTTGGATTTCACCAGAATGTCAAGGTCATCGGGAGTGAATTTTGGAGTGAATTTTAGATCCCTGTCTGGAATTGGGCACTGCATGAATGCCGGAGTTTGTACGGCTTCCACCACTAAGCACCAGGGTTGGTCTTCAGAATACTCAGACGTTAGGTTCCGCAAAATTTGTTCCCACTCACTACTATCTATCAGTTCTTCCTGTAAACTTGATTTGTGCATGGCGATTACCGCTAATTGTGCAAGGAACGAATGCCACGCGTGACGCTGATGAGATTGAAGAGCAGGAAAATCCAAAACTTTGTCAGCCGCCAATAGTGAATAAATATCAGGTAAGGAGCAATTGATAATCCTTCCCTCATAATTCTGTACGCGAATTAGTTTTTCGGTCAACAAATTAAAGCTAACTTGTTTCTCCATCCCATTCTCCAAATATTCGAATAATTGTTTTGTCATATCGGAATTCCAGTCTCGCCGGTAGAAAAATCAAAAGCGAAATTCATCCACTTTCCGACTATGGTTTGTTTTTAACATTTGTTAAGACCTAAATGATCGTAGCGGAATGATGTTTGTTCAAACTCGATATAGAATCCATCATCAGTTACCCTACTAATATTCTCAGAACCAATATTCTTGTTATTTAGAGTTAAATCCTCTGGATTGAGCAGGTGTGCCGGGAAATTAAATGTTTGAACTTCACTGCCAAATGGACCTGGAATTGCAGTCTCTAATTTAAGACGTGGCCCGTCTTCTCCTAATCTGGTTCGAACATGTTCGTCTATATCGGGAAATTCTAAGCAGTCATTAAATTTTTCTTGCGTGCGATTAAGCAGATGGAATTTTGCCTGTTGCCTTTCAGCTGAAAAAACACCGAAAATTTTCTGTTCGTTTTCAATCCATGCACCACCAAGCGTGTTGGCGCGTTGTTCAATAATATCTGGATGAGTAGCTTGCTCTACAAGCATTCGATTCATTTCCGGCAATTTCCATTCCGAATTTTCGGCAATAAGATTTCTCGTCAGTTCTACGGATAATAAATTACGATAAATTCCTCGGCCGCTACTTTTCGAAATTCCGAGTCCATGTGCTAGGAGTTTTCCATCCAATCCGATTGCTATCTCATCATCAGGTTCGAGCACTATACAATGTGGCTGAAGCATAGATGGAGACCTTACTGTATTCAAGTGTCGATGCAGGCGACCGATACGTTGCAAAAGCACATCTATTGGACAAAGGTCGGAGATTAGAAAATCTGAGTCGATATCCAATGACTGTTCAAGAGTTTGTGTGCCAATCACAATGCATCCGCTGTTACCTCGATGTTTCCCAAGAAATTCCTCAACACTGTCGTCAAGACGATTTCTATCTTCAACGGCAAACCGACTGTGATGCAAAGTATGTATTCCATTGACCTTAAGCAAATATTCTGAACCTGTATTGGCTGACAATGCTTTAAAAACCGCTTGCGCTGAAGAAACTGTATTTCTAATTACGAGGACATTTCCTCCTTCTCGTGCTTTTGACAACGCTAGTTCAGCGATTTGTTCCGGCTTGTTTATCCATGGTTTCAATCGGACATCAACTACTTTAGAAGTGTTCACGGGATCAAAAATTTGCACTTTTGATTTCCCGTTCTTTACAAGCGTGAGAGCAGGATAAGGTTCGAGTTTAGATTCTTGAATACTCGGTAAATTACCTCGAATACTTTGATTGCAGAATGCGAATTTCGCGCTTGTTCCTAAAGTCGCAGACATTAACATCGCATGCCCACCGAGTCCAATGTGGTCATGGACTAACTGGCGAAGTAGCTCGGTCATATAGGTATCGCTAGCATGCACCTCGTCTACGATCAAAAGGTTTCGTGCGAGAGAAGCGCTCCTAAAATGCGCCCACTTTACTTTCAGAGTTCCTAAAAGTGCTTGGTCTACGGTCCCAACAGCATTGGTTGCACTTAAAAATTTTCGAGCGCACTCGGCGGACCAACGCGCAGCTCGGATTTCCTCATCCGGTTGATCTTCCCAGAAAATTTTGTAATTTTCCTCAGGGTATCCTCGTACTGCACCTGATTTTAGGTAACCGGGGATGGCAAGGACAACTTCACTCCAAGATTTTGGAGGGAAAAGACGTCCTAGCGCACGATTAATCCGTTGGTGAAGTTGCTTCGCAGCCGCGCGTGTCGGAACTGCGAAGTATAGTCCGTCAACTATGCCTTCTCGCCAAAGTGAAATGTAGCGTATGAGAGCTGCTTCAGTTTTTCCAGAGCCAGTTTCACTTTCTAAGATAAGAAGTTGGCAGTAATTCGGAGCATTTGCGATGGCAGTTTGCATTGGGTGAAGCGACTTGAAATCAAATATTCGAGTAAATTCTATTGGACTACACTGTTCTGGACGGTTTTCTCGACAGAATCCGCGATTCTGCATCGCTATTCTGGCTTGTTTTCTGGCTCGCTCAATGTATGTGTTATCAGGAGTTGATTCAAACGGAAATTCGTCTCGGGCAGAACCAATTTGATCTGCAATTGCCACAATTCCGGCGAAAAGATGTGCAAGAGCTGGTGTTTGAGGTAATTTGGGACCATCTTCAAAGGCTCTTGGAAACCACATCTTGCAACACTTGAGAAGACGCTCTGCTGCGAATCGTGGGTCATAACAGTTGAATGGTTTCCACAATGCTGAGGGACCACTGCCGAAATAGTTGGAGCGTGATGGAGGACGTCCGTGATGACTCAAAGTAGCACATAGCAATGATTCAATGGCTTCACCCCATTTGTCGTACATCTCGTAAAATCCGAGTGCTTCACAGATATGTTGTTGCTCTACGCAATAGAACGCCTCTCCGATATGACCCGATTTTGGTGGTGGATTAGACGGAAGGTTGCATCGGTCAAGTATTTTGAATTGAAATCCAGAATTGATTTTTCCGAAATCATGCAAGAAGGCGATTACTGTTAATCTAGCTTCAGTGACTGCACCGAGATGGTCGACACCTGCCGCTCGTTCAAACCTCTTTTTCAATACCGGTTCTTTGAACAGAATTTCGAAGCAGGCAGCAACGTCCGCGCAATGGTGTTCAAGACAATGAAACGATGAATTTGACTCGTATTTACCCCACGCCGAAACTCTGTTTGCGATTGCTTCTCCCGTCATACTTGAATTATTTTAGACTGATTATTTGTACTGTCAGATTTTCCGCGCTACAGCACGCATTCGAAAAAATTTAAATTCATTGGAACTTGCGACAAGATAATTCATGATTTATGCTTCCACATCAAAAAATGACCGGTCTAGACATAACAAATGCCTACCTAAATTCTATTCGTATGTACACAAATTATTTGCACAAATCTATTAGAAATCGAATATATCTCGTCAGAAACTGTCATATTCTTGCGAATTTGTAGATGATGAGCAGCCGAGGGCACAAAAATTATGCGAAATGGAAACGAAAAAAGCGTCTGCCGAACCATGGCAGTTATCTTTACGTATCGGTAGCTCATTAATTCATAAAAGAAAACATAATGTCCATGAGCTTATTCTAATTCATTTCAGGGCAGGGGCATCCCACGCTAAGCAAGTCAGTGCGAAATATCCGAATTTGTTTGATAATGAGCAAAATAGCCAAGTCGTGTGAGTGTCATTTTAGATGCCGCCTGCCGGATTTTATGGACTAAAAAATAGCATGGGAAACACCTGCATTTCAGGGAAGAACTTGCATGCAATATACTGATATTAGGTCATTTTCTACCGGACAAGGTAATGCCCCACTTGTGCCGAAATCTATGGACTGTGAACGAAATTTACGAGACTATAGAGACTATAGGTACGGCTCAAGTTGTTTAAACAGGCAGGAATTCACCCAGACCACGCAGAGGCTATTGCGAAATTAGTCGTTACAAACCGCGATTTGGCAACCAAATCTAATCTTGAATCACTGAGTTTTGCACTAGACAGTCACATTCGAAAATTAACAGAAAATCTCCAAAAAATTTGCTGGACAATGGTGACGGTCGCAGGAATAATTGTTGCTTTAGTCGAATTTATCTTCTGAGCTGCTACTCGCCATGCGCAATCTTAAGGGAAATCTCAATATGTACAAAATTAGTTTACGAAAGAAGCATTAACTTGAATTGCTGTGATTCTGCATTCTTTCAATTATGGTTGAATATTGGCAAAAATTAGGTTCCTTTCATTTAGTAAAATAACTGGTTTTAAAGGGGTCATAGCTCAGTTGGGAGAGCGCTACAATGGCATTGTAGAGGTCGGCGGTTCGATCCCGCCTGGCTCCACCATTGAATTTGATTCGCACCTTTGTCCGACCGGTGTTAGGTGCGATTTTATTTTTGAAAGTGATAATTTTTTAAACCGTGTGCGATAGGTAATACGGCATAACAGGTTCCGTTGGCATCGGTTCAAGTTCGATAGGACCAAGTAAATTTTGCACTACTTTCTCTAATCGCCACTTTTCCATTCGAAATTGTCTTGAATTTGATTCATTTTTTCCAATTCACTCAATTGAAGTCGCAATTGATTTTTCACTCTCACAAATTTCAATTTTTTAAACACTGGACATCTAACCTTAACTCTAGTCCCAAAGACGCCTCTGCTAGTGACAAGATGTCCAAGATTTTCTTCTTTTTGTTCAACGATGTATTCCTTTCTTTAAGAATAATCGTAACGGTTGAATCTCTAAAATACTCATCCCTGATTTTTCCGCGAATTTGCTGATCACTAAAATGATCGGAAATATCTCCGGTGTCAACGGATCTATCCAAAAAAATTGAGTTCTTCTCACCGAGGTGAACCAAGTAACTCTTGTAGGCTTGATCATTGAAGTGGTGATAGTTAATGAATACCTTGTGCATCGGCGCCACCTCCATTCAATTTGCGTTTCAAGCCGTGACGCATGAGCGTTACTGCCTCTCCGATGTGCGGAGTGCGTGCGAGTTGTACGTTTTCATCCGGCGATAAACCATTATGGAGATCATCCACCTTGAATGAACGAAAGCTGTTTCTGCCAGCCCAGTCGTTCCGTGATCCAGCCCAACGGCCGACGAGCCCTACGGTTTCAGCGATGTCACGGGTGCAGCCGCCGAAGCCGCCGAGCAGATAGACAGGTTGCCCGGTTTGGAGGGACAGCAATGTTTCCTCCGCAATTCCCGGCATGTTCCCCTTGTAGCCTGCCACACGGCCGCCGACCACGACGCGGGCGCTAGTCTCTTCGCACATTGTTTGCCTCATAGAGGTTAATCCCTCTGCCCATTCATTCTCGTCCGGTTCATGCGCTGCAAGACCTAGTCGTTCCTGCCAATCAAGGCGTCTGCCATCTCGCGATAGCAGTATGAGTTGAGCGGTATTTTCGTGTTCCTCAGAGAATGTTGTCAGATATTTTTCTGTCATCCTAATGTGCACCGGCCAAGCAAGATAGTCTGTTACTGTTATGGTTCCACGGTGTTCCGGATGATCTCTATAACGCGTTAGCAATTCAAATAGCAGCGAAGTGAAACCATGTGCTCTAAGGTCTCCACCATAAACCAGGCTCAGACCTGAGGCCAGAATATGCAACGCGATTTCGGCCATTGCATCCCTGAGATGACGTTGGCTCAATCCAAGTGCTTGCATGTCTGGGCTCTCTGAGATCGACACCCCTACGGCGAGTAAATTTTTCCTTTGAAAATTTGTCATTGGTGTTCCTCAACCTAGTTCGTTATTGTGAGGATGCGCACGTTAGGCGCAATTTCAGAAAACAGTTTTTTTTCGTCGGTGCTCAGTGTGGGTTCCGGATGGACGATTTCGGCTTTCTGATCTTTTTTTCCAGAAACCAGTGGTGCTAGCGTCAGGAATTCGGGCGGCCGAGCGGTAAATATAGTAGTGGGTGTTTACCACCTCATGCCCTCAACGCGAAAATCCCACAGCCAGCTGCGGAAAATTTCGCTGAGAAGCACGCTCATAATCCTTTGGATTCGTTCTATTTGATCCGGTTGATTCGGGTTCTGTCGTACAACCGGTACGTTGCCGAGATAAGGAAAACTCTGTGGATCCATATCACGCAGGCAATCAACGACGATCAACGGTACGCGCCGACGCTTGGATTCAATTACTTCGCGTCGGCACCATTCACGCGAAGAATAAGAGTCCGTCTGCACCGCAATGACGGCACCGCTGCCAATTTTGAGTTGCAAAACATCTTTGAATGACACTCCGGGCGGGATATCATGAACATCAAAAAAACTCGACAGCGCACTGTGTTGGTGTATCCAGTTCCGAATTTCACCGGCAATTTTCTCGCCATCTTGATCATGCTTCGAATGGCTGATGAAAACCTCGATTTTTTCCAGATATCGAGAGAACTGGGAATGTGCATCGTCGGGATGGCGAAGCCGATGTAGACGATGCCGAATCATGCGGCAGAACTCGTGTGTTAAGTCGGCTATCAGCCGATCAATTCGGTCAACGCCAGGTATGTTCCAAAGGTCCCACCTCAGTGCTTGCTCTGCAAACTCGAATTTGAAGTCACAATGTTCTAAAATCACGGGGAAGAAGCTGCTGTGATCGTATCGTTCCCGCGCAGTCTGTGCGATACTGCAAATATATTCGCGCCACGCAGGGCTGCTAGTCATGCAGGATTCTATCAGCACAACAACCGCAGTAATCTGCGCATCATTCCAATCGATAGGCGACGGTACTTCAGATTTGGGTTGAGGTGCGCTTCGATAGAGGACGCTTACACCATAGTCTCCGATAAAAGTTTTGTATAAGTCACCCCGAAAATGACTATACAGGTTATCTGCGATTGACTCGCCTTCAATATAGGCCGAATGCCATAACACGTAGAGTGCGAAAGGTGGCCGGGTTAAAAATTCCATCTGAAGCGGCGTTTGGTTCTTCTTGGTAAAGGTTCTAAGTTAAAATTTCAGATGTACTTATTAGATCCACTGATTTTAAGCTGTCAATGATCAGCTGGGCCTGTCCGATTTGTCTTACTCTTAGAACATATAACCAAGTTTAACCAAATAATCAAGATCTTGTGCTTGTGAATTTTACTGAAGCTAGGAAATAGTGCTCAATCGAAACAGTTTGGTGTCTGCTTGAATCCCGTAGCGAATTACTTCAATTTAGAATGTTAAAATAAATTTCCTTGGAAAATTTAGTTGCAAAATCTGCTGGCAATACAAAAGATTTTGGGTTTGATGCTCTAACTCGGAGATTAACGACGTGAAACGACGTCAGTACCACCTTAACTGTTCGTAATATTGATTCTATAGACACTTCTTGGCTGAAGCAAGAGGCACAACTCGTCGGCATTTCAGTGAAAGATTTCGTTCGAAGGCTAATTCGATAAAATCAAAAATAAATCGGAACCGATTTCCAAACCATCGGCAGTATTTCGACGATATTTTGGACCGAAGCGTGGCATAGATCTGTTTCTGAATGAGCGGTTCGGTCGTCAGCCGGTTTTGTTGCTGGATAAGCACAAAAATTGACTGCGACTGTCGCTTAAACGATGCGTGCTCGTCCAAGCCCTATAGCAGTTGATCTATTTGACAATCACGTTGCAGATGCAATAAAAGCAAGTTCAGCGAAGTGTCTTAGACTTGTCGTTGTAACGAGCAACGAAAAAGAATTCTGCACTACAGGAGTCGCGTCGGCCACCACTTGTACTGGCGTAGAGATTCTTAAGGTCGGAATTTGTAAACTCAGTCGATAGCACATGCATCGGGTTAAAATACTTTGCAACAAAGTTCATCAAAAACTATATAATTGCCGATTTCTAAAATTAAGAGAACTTCTCGTATTGCTGTCTCCATCGTCTAGTCAGGTTTAGGACACCAGCCTTTCACGCTGGCGACGGGGGTTCGAATCCCCCTGGAGACGCCACACTTTATCTCGCTGGAATTTAGATTGAATCCAATTGTTTGATGAACTGATCAGACAATTGGATTTTCTTATGCGTGCGAACTCAAATTATTGCTTTAGGTTTTACAGACGGCGAGGATGTCGGTTTTCGTCCACAAAATGGAAGGCTGGCGCTGAGTACTACAACATCGTAAAGTTTCGGTTGCAGAAATGATGGCACAATTGTGTTACTTCCGAATCAAATATATTTGAAATCAGAAACGGATTTAAATCATGCAAGTAGCATCAAGAACATTTTTCGTCATCCTCGCGCTGTTTTGGGTGCTTGTCCCCCTGCAAGGTCATGCGGAATTTCAGAAAAGTCAGTATGACCATCGAGAATATCGTGCATTTGATCTGGACAATGGAATGCAGGTTCTCATCATTTCCGATCCGGAAACCATTGAGTCAGCGGTGTCGCTCGCCGTCCGCGTAGGCGGAGCGGACGATCCGGAAACCCGTTCTGGAATGGCACATTTGCTCGAGCACATGCTCTTTTTGGGTACCGAAAAATACCCAGAATTGGATGGGTACCGCAGATTCATTGAACAGCATGGCGGTGACACAAATGCTTACACTGGAATTGACATCACGAATTACAACTTTAGCATCGACCCTTCGCATCTGGAGCCGGCTCTCGATCAATTTTCTGAGTTCTTTAAGGCTCCGCTGTTTCCAGTTGAACAGGTTGATCGAGAACGTGGTGTAGTAGATGCGGAATACCAGATGCGTACGCAGCGAGACGCCGTACGGAGATGGGCTGCGATGCGACACGCCTACAACCCCGAGCATCCGTCCGCAAAATTCATTTCAGGCACTGGGGAGACGCTCAGTGGTGACGTAAGAGGCGAACTGGTCGAATTTTATAAAAATCGCTATAGTTCTAACCTGATGAATCTAGTCGTCTTGGGCCAGGAATCATTGGATGTCCTGCAGGCTTGGGTCAAAGCAAAATTTGATCCCGTAGTGAATACGCAGGCAGCGGAGCTTCAGTCTTCCGAACCGCTTTTTCTCAGTGATCACATCCCGTTGATGCTGAAGGTGAAAACCCTGAAAGACAATCCGAGTCTTACATTATTGTTCCCTGTGCGGGATCTGCAGCCTCTATGGCGAGAAAGTCCCGACAGCTATATTTCTCATCTGCTTGGACATGAAGGCACAGGCAGCCTGCTCTCAATTCTCAAGGATGCTGGATGGGCAGAAGGATTGTATGTCAGCCCCGGCAATGCCGGATTCAGGTCTTATTCAATGAATGTCAGAATTTCTCTAACCGATGAGGGATTCCGAAATTGGGAAACAGTCAGCGCTTATGTATTCCAATATATTCGCGAAATTGATAAGCGCGGAATTGACGAGTGGAGATTCACAGAACAAAAAATACTGGACGAACTGACCTACCAATTTACTGAGATTGACGATGTGCGCAGTTACGTTACATACATCGCGAGCGCTCTGCATAAATATCCTCGAAATGAAATCTTACCGGCGCTTTATTTGGTTGAAAAGTTTGATCCTGAGCTCATTTCATCGCTGTTGAAAGAGCTGAACCCGCAGAACGTGGTGGTGATTTTAGCCTCTCCGGAGATTGAAACGGATGCAGTCACTCCCTTCATTCGTTCTGAATATTCACTGGTTGGAATTCCCAAGGAAACTCAGGAAGTTTGGAATGCGGATGCAGCTGATTCGTCTGGTTGGCTGCCAGAACCGAATATTTTTCTGCCTGAGAATGTCGGGTTGAAGGACGATCCGCAGACTGATGTTCCTGAGCGCATCATTGACAGTCCGGGGTATGAATTGTGGTACCAGACCGACACTTCTTTTGACGTGCCCAAAGCCAGTTTCTTTGTTTCGATTCGAAGCCCTGTCGTTAAAAATGTGACTGATTCAATTCTGCTGTCACTCTATACAAGGGCGATCAACGATCAGTTGAACGAATTTGCTTATCCAGCGCAGGTTGCCGGACTCGAATTCAGCTTATACGGGCATTCACGCGGGCTCAGCTTTCGAATTTCAGGATACAGCGACAAGCAGAATGTGCTGATGGAACGCATTGTAGATGTTCTGAAATCCCCGAATTTCGACCACGAGGCATTTTTACGACATAAAGACGAAGTGAAACGCGGGATTGAGAATCGAACAAAAGAAAATGCTTATACGCAGACACTCACTGAGTTCTACTCATTGATTGTGGAACCTTATTGGACCGACGCTGAAGAACTTGAAGCATTGGACAGTATTGAATTTGACGCCCTTGTCGATTATTCGAGAAGGTTCTTGGAACGTGTGAAAATTGTTGTCCTGTCTCATGGAAACGTACCGCGCGACGCTACAGTAGCAATGGGCAATTACGTGACGACAAATCTGCTGAATCCGGAACAGGTTGCGACGGTGGCTAAAAATGATGTAATCGACCTGCCTGAGAATAATGGATTCGTCCGAGCTCTTGAAATTCAGGATGAAGATTCAGCGATTGTAGTGTACATTCAGGGTACTGGGCGTTCGATCTCCGAACGAGTGCGCTTTTCTCTTTTGACTCAAATCATCCAAGTTCCGTTTTTTTCAGAACTCAGGTCGGTTCAGCAGCTAGGTTATGTTGTTTTTGCATCCTATATACCGATTGGGCAGGTTCCGGGCATCATGTTTGTCATTCAGTCGCCGAATACTTCTCCAGAGGATATGGAAATCGCTATTTCCAATTTTTTAGATGCGTTTTCAAATCAGCTCTCTAACCTATCGGACGAGGAGTTTGAAAAATATAGAACGGGTCTGATCAAGCAGATTCTGGAAGATGATGCTACGTTGAGCGACAGGTCCAGTCGATACTGGACTGCAATTGATCAAAAAGATTATGAATTTGATCAGTTGGAACGAGTTGCCGAAGCGCTAAAGAATTTACGAAGAGAGGATTTTCAGAATTTCGCCGCTGATTTGTTGATCAATAAAGCCCATGGTCGCCTTACGACTTTAGGTTTTGGTAAAAATCACGAGCTGACCGAATTGCAGAATGGGACCATCATGGTGATTACGGCTCGAGAACAGTTTAAGAGTGAACAAAAACTCTTTCCGCCACTTTAGGTCATGATGAATGTGCTTCGAACTTCAGACGTTAACTGAGTCAACGGCAAAGCTTCTGTTACAGAAGAATTTGAAGCTGGTGACGGTTGAGTCATGCACCGGGGGATGGATTGCCCAGACTTTGACGAATCTGCCAGGAAGTTCTGATTGGTTTGAAAGAGGATTTGTAACCTACAGCAATGATTCAAAAAACGAACTGGTTGGCGTAGATCATCAGACATTGAGCGCCCACGGAGCAGTCAGCGGCCAGGTGGCATTGGAAATGGCGCTCGGCGGGTTGAAAAGCAGTCGCGCAGATGTGGCAGTTTCTGTTACTGGAATTGCAGGTCCCGATGGCGGCAGTCCAGCGAAGCCGTTAGGAACTGTCTGGATTGGATGGGCCGATAAGGCGGGAAATGCAGTCACCAAGCACTTTCAATTCTCAGGCGACCGGCGCACCGTGCGCGAAGCTTCGGTTCGCGCGGCGATTGAAGGCATCAGCAATTTAGTCAGAACAATTGACTGAATCGCCTCACAGCCGATTGTTTGTCGCAATTTGGCCCAGTTCTGAGATTCGTTCTCAGCTTTCGGAACTCCAAGATGACTTTCAGCTCCATCGATTCGGGCGATGCATCCAATCGAAGAATTTCCATGTCACACTGGTGTTTCTTGGTGATGTGGCCGCGGAAGAAGTCGACCATGTCGTCGAAACTGTCCGTGCCATCAAATTCGAACCGTTTATGATGAAGCTGGATCAGGTTGGATCTTGGCCCAGAAATAGAGTGGCTTGGGTTGGCAGCAGCAGGGCAGAACCAGAATTATCGAATTTATTGGCATACGTACGACAAAACCTGAAATTCAAAAAAGAACATCGAAAATTTATTCCGCACGTTACTTTGGCGCGGCGGTTTCAGAGGAAAATTCACCACAGTATCGAACCGATTCTATGGTCGGTGCACAAAATTGTCCTAGTACGATCGAATTTATCCAGTCTCGGAGCTCACTACGAAATTGTAGCTGAATCAAAATAATTCTAGGCATTCATGCTTGATTTAACCAAAGTCAAGACAATATCAATTTCGTGCTTTCTTAGATTTGTCTTGATGACCGTCACCTTTGCGTACGGTTATGCCATTCGGCATGTCCTTTGAGTTGAAACTCGATGACGGCGCGGTAAGGTGCCGGCTTCATGCGAACCGGTTGTTCGCATGTGAAATAGAACTTGAAAAAGGAAAAAGAATTCGCTGTGTGAACTTCATCAACGGTGGCTGGACCAAGTGATCGAATTTCCGATTAGAGAGCAAATCAGTCAAGTGGTATGATAATCAATACACCATATATTTGAAATCAGTTACGTTCAAATGTAATTTTGTCCTGTTTTTTGTCACAAGTTCAATTAGGAAACTGTCCATGATAGAAGTAATTAGAGGTACGATCGACAAGCCCGTTTCAGCTAATCGACTTGCAGATTTCTTTGTCACTAACTCTGGGATGGAAGGAACCTTATACTTTGGATTTCCGATCTTTAATACTTCAGACGGAGCACAATCCTTTGATGCGTTATTGGTTTCACCCCAAAAAGGATTGATAATTTTTCATCTAGTAGAGGGAACGAACTGGGATGATTCTTTGGAGATGCAGGATTATTACTTTAATGTAATGGAGTCAAAGCTTAGAACTCACAAACGCTTGATGGATAGAAGAACTTTAAAAGTGCAAATCGTTCCACTGACTTTTGCACCACGGAATGATCATATTGATCCTCTGCAAGACGGTGAGTATGCAATTTGCAATGATAGCAATCTGAAATCTTACTTTGATGAGATTCCAGACTGGAAGTATCCAGAATGCTTTGAGTTTTTGACTAGCGTTATTCAGTCTGTTCGAACAATTCGCAAAAATCCCATCAATCGTGGCAATTTAAGGCCTGAATCTCGCGGTGATAAATTGAAGCGGTTGGAAGAATCTATCGTACATCTTGACAAATTCCAAAATAAGGCTGTGATCGAAACAGTGGATGGCGTGCAGCGAATTCGCGGCTTGGCTGGCACCGGCAAAACAATAGTGCTCGCTCTGAAAGCCGCTTACTTGCACGCAAAACATCCTAATTGGAAAATTGCGGTTACCTTTAATACTCGGTCCTTAAAGGAACAGTTTCGAAAATTGATTACGACCTTTGCAATTGAATATTCGCATACTGAGCCAGATTGGGAAAATCTTCAAATTATTCATGCCTGGGGGGCATCGGGCAGCGATGAGAAAAGAGGGATTTACTATGAATTTTGTATGTCAAACGATGTGGAGTATCTTGATTTTCAAACCGCGAAGCGACGTTTTGGTGCAGGTAGAGAGTTTTCCCATGCTTGCAAAAATGCACTCAAGGAGTGTCCGAAATCTAATTCAATTTACGACGTAATTCTCATAGACGAGGCGCAGGATTTACCAATCTGGTTTCTACGAATCTGTTTCGAAATGTTGAAAGATGACAAGCGATTGATTTATGCCTATGATGAACTACAAAACTTAGGATCAAAACCACTTCCCTCACCAGAAGAAATCTTTAATTATTCCCAAATCGAACCAATAAAATTCAGTTCTTTGTCACGAGGAACAGGAGAGCCTCAGCAGGATGTAACTCTCAAGGTATGTTACCGGAATTCTAGACCAGTCCTAGTTACTGCGCATGCTTTGGGTTTCGGAATCTATCGGAAAAAAGACCCGGAGTCAAATACTGGATTGATACAAATTTTTGACCATCCACAGCTTTGGCGCGATGTGGGCTATGAAGTGAGTGATGGTGAATTAAAAGACGGGCGCCGCGTAACACTTTCTCGAAGTTCGAATGAAAGTCCGGAATTTCTGGAAAATCACTCACCAACCGATGATTTGATTGAATTTCGTAAATTCGACACAAAAAAAGAACAAGATTTATGGGTTTCACGCGCGATCATAAAAAATCTCAGAAGTGAAGAACTTCGAAATGATGACATTTTGGTCATAAATCCCGACCCTTTGTCAACCATTGAGGCTGTCGGCCCGATTCGAGCACTCCTCTTTAAAAGCAGAATTTATACCCATCTTGTTGGAATTGATACGTCACCTGACGAGTTTTTCTATAGAAATTCGGTCGCTTTTACGGGAATCTATCGAGCTAAAGGCAATGAGGCAGGCATGGTCTATGTCGTAAATGCTGGGGATTATTCACAGAAACATCTAAATCCAGCAATTGTACGAAACCGACTCTTTAGTGCAATTACAAGAAGCAAAGCGTGGGTTCGCGTACTGGGGGTTGGAGAGAGCATGGATGAGTTGATTAATGAATTCAAGCAGGTCAAGAAAAATCAATTTCAATTGAGATTTCGCTATCCGACTGAAGACGAAAGAAAACATTTGAATCTTGTCAATCGCGATATGTCTGACAGCGAACGAAAAAAGTTGTCGCAATCTAAGCGTTCGTTTGACCAATTGCTTGACGACCTTTCAGCCGGTAGAGTATTTGTGGATGATATAGGACGGAAAAAAGTCGAGCGAATGAAAGAGTTGCTGGATAAAAGAATTCTTTGATGCCAAGTCCCAAGCATATTTTGAAGCAGTTGGAAAGAATAACCGGAGACTTGATAGAAATTGGTATATGTAGTCGTCCAAATTTTCCCAAATTAAGTGCAAAGCAGCCAGGGATCGAGGAAATTGGTCCTGGAACGGGAAGGAGCACTTCAATCGCAATGAAAAATCGCCCGTACTACGAAATTTATGAAACGTTGACCAAAGAAAATTACTACAACTTTCGAATGCTTGATGGAGCACTTGTTCAAATGTTGTACCGCTTCCGAGACAAACAGATTATTGCTCATGTATTGGCGTTTTTTCCGTCACCAGATCTGGAAAGTTTTAGGAAAATTCCAGATGAATATCTGTCAGATGAAATTTTTGCCAATGTAACAATGCAAAATATTGTTCCGATTCCACTTCGTTTCGATTTTGATTGCCGTAAGGATGTAGCAGTCGATGTCGTTCATCCTAAATCTCATTTTACACTTGGTCAGCACAAAAACTGCCGAATTCCTGTAAGTGCTCCTTTAACCCCTTATCACTTTATCCAATTTATTCTGAGGAATTTTTACGATACGAAGAGTCAAAAATACAGCGGAAAACTCTCAGCTTTCGAACAGTCCTTTGATTTGACAATTACTGACAGAGAACAGGAATTGTTGTATGTCCACGTACCGAAGAAATAATAGCCGATAAATATTTTCTATTTAATCTGAATAGCTTTGTTGGTTTTTTTCCCGCAGAGGCTTTAGCAGAAATCAATCAAGATAGCGCCTATTGGTTAGACTCAATACAGACCGCGTATTCCATCAATAATCATGGACGTGCATGAATGAAAGCGTTCATCGCCATTTGTAGTCTAACGCTGAGGTTATAGAAGAGAATGAGAAGTAAATAAGAATGAGCAACGGCGGATATGTACTGAGAAGATTCTCATTAGAGTCTGTTCGGAAAATTATAAATTATTGAATTAATGAAGATAAATCGAATAATAATCAACGAAGATATCACGAATATGGAAAAAAAGACAAACAATAGCATTTTCACCAGATCCGAGATGTCTTCAAAGTTGAATTTAGCATAACACACACCGAGTGCCTGCAACACCAGCTCACTTCGGTACCGATTGAGCAGATTGAACTGGACCCCAATGCCTAGACGACACTACCATGGTCTGTACGTCGACTAGACCGTGAAAGAATCGCCATTTTCGTTCAAATTGAGTGGAAAATGAACGAATGACTTAATCTGTGATCAGTTCCGAATTAGAGCTCTCCAAAATGATGGGTGTTTTCACACACTCCCTTGGGCGAAGCTGCCAACGAAGCGCAATTTAGAGATCGAATTGAGCTGATAGCTTTCAAAATTCTGTAATTTCAATCCATTCTGTTTCGCAGCTGCTCGACCTCGTCGAAAGACAGACCAGTCCACTTGCAAATCGTACCGAAATCCACTCCATCATCGAGCATCTTCTTGGCAATCTCCTGAATTCCTTCTTGACGGGCTTGCTCTTCTCTTCGTTCCCAACTGAAAATCGCCTCTTGCATGATTCTCTTACCCTCGTCTTTGACCACGGCCTGCACAATTCTCACGATGTCTACCTTATCTATTGGAGTCTGTATGGCAAGGAGACCGGAAAAGAGCCGCCATACTTGTTCAAATAGAGTGGATATTGAACAAATAACTTAATCTGTGAATTGAAATATTTGATCAGTTCCGATTTAGATCTCTGCAAAATGATGGGCATTTTCACACACTTCCTTGCGCGAAGCTGCCAACGAAGAGCAATTTAGAGATCGAATTGAGCTGAAAGCTTTCAAAATTCTGTGATTTCAATCCATCCCGTTTCGCAGCTGCTCGACTTGATCGAGAGTCAACCCAGTTAAATCGCAAATCGTGCCGATTTCCATTCCTTTGGCCAGCATCTTCTTGGCAATCTCCTGAATTATTTGCTGAAACCCTTCTTGACGGGCTCGCTCTTCCCTTCGTTCCCAACTGAATATCGCCTCTTGCATGATGCTCTTATCCCTCTTCTTTGATCATGGTCTGTTCAATTCTCACGATGTCTACCATTTCAATTGGAGTCTGCTCGGCACGGAGACCGTGAATGAATCGCCATTTTCGTTCAAAAAGAACGGATATCGAACAAATGACTTAATCTGTGAATTTAAATATTTGAACAGTGCCGATTTAGAGCTCTGCAAAATGACAGGTGCTTTCACACTCTACTTTGGGTGAAGCTGCCAACGAAGCGCAATTTAAAGCCTCAAATCGGTCAAAAACAATTTTGAAATACTATCGTTTCAATCCGTTTTGCAGCTGCTCGACCTGGTCGAAAGACAGACCAGTACATTTGCAAATCGTACCGAAATCCACTCCTTCATTCAGCAAATTCTTGGCAATCTCCTGAATTCCTTGCTGAATCCCTTCTTGACGGACTCGCTCTTCTCTTCGTTCCCAACTGAATATCGCCTCTTGCATGATTCTCTTACCCTCGTCTTTGACCACGGCCTGTTCAATTCTCACGGTGTCTTCAATAGTATACTCGGAATGATGATCGAGATAATAATCCACTCAGGGGCATCCCACGCTAAGCAAGTCAGTGCGAAATATCCGAATTTGTTTGATAATGAGCAAAATAGCCAAGTGGTGTGAGTGTCATTTGTGTCATTTTAGATGCCGCCTGCCGGATTTTATGGGCCCAAAAATAGCATGGGAAACACCTGATAATCCACTGTGCGCGGAATCAGCTCCCTGCGGTCGGTCGGCGACATCGACTCGCTGATCCGAAACAGCCGCTCCAGCATTCTTCTGGAAGAGCCCCAGATCGCACTGAGCATGTAAAGCGCCGGTTCGCTCACAAAACCCCGGATCTGCGCGCCCATCGAGAGATCTCGCAGATTCACGAACCGAGGCTCGAAATCTGGGATGTTGGCTGCAAACATCTGTTTCAGCTCTGGCGGCATCCTGACCAGCGAATCGTGCAGTCGCAATGGCGTCTGCCATTTGCGTCGGAACCCGCTGTAGACTATGATCGGCAGGACCGGCCGGCGCTTGGCGCGCATGACGATGGCGCAGTATTCGTTCAGCTGCAGCAGCACATCGGAATCCTTTCGGCTCTTGTGCTCAATGACGCTGATCAGCTGCAGCCTTATGCTGTAGCGTTTCCAGTTCACCGACACCACCAGGTCGGGTCTGCGTTCTTTCCAATTCGCAGTGAAATGAGTGTCGGTATCATTTGACAGAGTGGACCAGTCGAACGCGTCGAATTCCTCTTCGTTCAGGGCGAGCCGAAACAGGTCGACACAGTATTTCTCTTCCTTGAAGATGGCCCGAAAAAACGCATCGTGTGTAATCTCGAATTTTGAACTTTCCGAAGATGAAGCAGATTCACTCACAATCTGAAATTTTCCTCCTTTTGCGTTCGCAATGGACTTGACGCACCTGCCCAGTCAGAATCGTTTCCCGAAGATCGACAGCGGTGAACCGATAGGTAAAATCGCTTACATCCTCGAGCCTCGCTTGATTTAGAATCTTGGCTCAGTCGACTAAACTCGCGGATGCCGTACCAAAGATTCCCAAGTCTGCCGTAACGAAATCACCGGATTGAATTGGTTTGGGCAAACCACATACGCCAGTGGTGATGTACTGCCCGGCTTCAATGGAAATCCCTCGCGCGATGATGCGATTGACGCCCCATTCAAGTGCATTGAGAGGACCGCCCAAAGCATCGGCCCCCGTACCCTCGGTCGCTGTCTCATCGTTGATGTGGAGTTTGACTGGACATTCTGCAAGATCAATCGATTTCCAGTCTTGCGTCGCGGCATCGCCGAGTATCCAGTCCTTGTCGCAGGCGCAGTCTGCGAGCAGTGCGGCAGGCCCGGCATTCGCATAATCAGAAATTCTCGTGTCGGGAATTTCAAGACTGGGATGCAGGCTCGCCACCGCATCAATAATTTCTTTTCTGGAATACGGCCGATCGCGGCTCACCAGGCTTCTGCCGAAACAGAAGGCGAATTCTGCTTCAGCAACCTTGAGCTGATTGCCAAACATTGACAACGTCACTCCGGACGAATAGATGTGAGAACTGAGGTACGGGCCTTCCAAGGGGCCGCTTACGCCGATGTGATTCTGTCCGCCCTCGCTGGTTGCAGCGAGTTTCCAGCCGCCGACCGACTGACCGGACAGTTCCGAATAATAAGTCTGGGCATCTCTTCCCTGACTTTCATTTTTCAGCGCGCAGTCGGGCGGAAGTTTTTCAATGGTTTCACCACTGCATCGCAAGGCCCAAAGAACCGCTGCAGTTCGGCGGGGTCGGTCGTTTGACATAGTGGTCGTTCTCCGCGCGGATTAAAGTTCTAGCGTTCCAGGTACTGACGTTTTTCCTTGACCTCTTCCCACTCCGCGGCATCGCTTGGGGCCGGGATGATCATGGATATGACTGGCCAAATCAGACTCAGTTCGGTGTTGAGCTCCAGAAATTCCGCCTGATCATCGGGAAGATCGTCTTCAGCGTAAATCGCGGTTACCGGACACTCAGGTTCGCACAGACTGCAGTCGATGCACTCTTCGGGGTCGATTACGAGCATGTTCGGCCCTTCGTGAAAACAGTCAACAGGGCAGACTTCTACACAATCGGTGTATTTGCATTTGATACAGGATTCAGTGACTATATAGGTCATTTTTACTGTCGCCTAATTCCTAATTGGTTTAAGTTGAGTTTCATATGGTGTGAATTGAAAATAAAGTCAATATTCTATACCAGCACGACGTTGTCACGCCTGAACAACGAACTTCTTCATTTGGATTTCTTGGTGGAATCCTCCTGCAGCTGTTTCAGTTCGTACAATAACTCCAATGATTCCCTAGGACTTAAATCGTCGGGCTGAATGTCACTGAGCTTGTCTAAAACAGGCGAGGGCGGCGTCACCAGCAGATCAAATATCGTTGGCTGAACAGGCAGTTCCATGTGATTCGATGACTGCCTGCAGGACGAGTCCGTCAGTTCGGAAAGCTTGTCCGACGCGGTTGAAATCACTTTGCTGGGGATTCCTGCAAGTTGAGCGACCTGAATGCCATAGCTTTGATTCGTCGCTCCACTTTTCACCGTAAACAGAAATACGATTTCGCCGCGGTATTGAACTGCATCCAAATGAACGTTTCTGGCCCCGAGCAGCGTATCGGCAAGCGCGGTGATTTCGTAATAGTGGGTGGAAAACATGCAGAGTGCCCGAACATCGACCAACAGGCTCTTGGCGCAGGCCCAAGCCAGCGCCAATCCATCAAAGGTGCTCGTTCCACGTCCGATTTCGTCAACGATCACAAGACTTTGATTCGTCGCATTATGCAGTATTGTCGCCATCTCGGTCATTTCAACCATGAAGGTTGAGTTGCCGGAACTCAGATCGTCAGAAGCGCCGATGCGCGTGAATATTCGGTCAATTCGTCCAATCGTAGCTGAAACCGCGGGTACGAACGATCCCGTATGCGCCAGTAAAACAATGAGGGCGGTCTGTCTCATATAGGTGCTCTTTCCGCCCATGTTCGGTCCCGTTATCAGCAGCAGGCGGTCTGTTTCATTCAGCTCCGTATCATTCGCCACAAATGGCGTATTCAATACTGATTCGATCAGCAGGTGCCGGCCTCCGACAATGGAAACCTGAGGCCTGTCGGTCAATACCGGACATGTCAGCTCCAACTCTCTGGAAATGAAAGCGAAGTTGCAGAGCGAGTCAAGCTCGGCGATGGCCCGCGCAGTGATCTGAATGTCGGAGACAAAGCGCTGAATGTTCTCAACTAATTCTTCGTAGAGAAACTTTTCACGCGCGATCGATTTTTCTTTTGCGCTGAGGATCTTGCCTTCAAACGTTCTAAGTTCAGGAGTGATGAAACGCTCGTTGTGCTTCAGTGTCTGACGACGGACGTAGTCGTCTGGAAGCTGGTCCGCCGCGAGTCTCGAAACCTCAATGAAATATCCATGGATTCGGTTGTATTTGATCCTTAAGTTCTTAATTCCAGCTCGTTTGCGTTCTCGGGTCTCCATCTCTACGAGAGCGAGTCCGGAGTCGTCGCGAAGTTTGGTCAAAACATCAAGTTCATCATCATAACCCTGCTGAATGACTCCTCCGTCGCGCAGCACTGCGGCAGGTGGAACGCGGACTGCCCTGTGCAGCAGTTCAGTCAATTCTGGCAGGGCCTGGATTGAACGGCATAATTTTGTTGTTTCTCTGCACTCGTCAGCAGACGCGGATTCGATCAGCTGAGGCACCAGTTCAAAGGTTTCCTTGAGCCGTACCAGGTCAATTGGCTTGGCTGACCTTGTTGCAATTCTGGAAGCGATTCTTTCAATGTCACAGAATTCCTTCAGGCTCTTCCTGACCGTTTCATAACGGCTGTCAATGAGCAGGTGTTCTATGATCTGGTGACGACGCTCAATTTCCTTTCTGTCGCGTACTGGAAATCTGAGCCAGCGGCGCAGCTGCCTCGCTCCCATGCTCGTGGTGCACTTGTCGAGTAAGGACAGCAGGCTGTTTTTTGTGTCTCCGGCCAGCGTCGATTCAATTTCCAGATTTCGCCAGCTGTAATGATCAATCTGCAGACTGTCATTCGGGCTGTTGAATTTCAAGCGTTCGATATGCGGGAGATCTTTGCCGTAGACATCGGTTGCATATTGAAGCAAAGCACCGGCGACTGCGGTCCCTCCCGGATGGCGTTCGCACTCAAACGCGGTCAGATCTCGTACGCCGAACTGCTTTTTCAGCAGTTCGGCTGCTCTTTCATAACTGAAATACCAGCCCGGAATTTCCTGCACGCCTTTTGAGTGAAGCGACTGCACCAAGGGCGAATCTTCCTCAACGAGAACTTCGGCAGGTTTGATGCGCTCGACTTCTGACTGAATCTGGTGTAAATCCGGATAGTCTCTTGCAGAAAACCGTCCGCTCGAGATTTCAAGGATCGCCAAAGACCAGCTGTGATCGATTTGGTGGGCGGAGACCAGTAAATTTTCCGATCGCGCATCCAGTAAATTATCGTCTGTCAGAGTTCCAGGGGTAAAAACCCGCACAACCTTGCGATCGACCGGACCTTTGCCGGTTGCATCTCCGACCTGCTCGCAGATCGCTACCGGAATTGACTGAGCAATCAATTTCTGAATGTACTGGTTCACGCTGTGAAACGGAACGCCTGCCATTTTGATGCGGCCGTTTGCGCGTCCGCGGCTTGTCAGTGTGATTCCCAGCAGTTTGGATGCGATTTCGGCGTCTTCGAAAAAGAGTTCATAAAAATCACCCATTCGGTACAGCAGTAAAGTGTCTTCGTACTCGGCTTTGATGCTGAGGTACTGCTGCATCATCGGCGTCATTTTAAATTTTTCAGTGGACATCGTCACTCTTGAGATGCTGAGCCGTATTTTTGGTATTTCTGCTGAATGATTTTCTGGAAATCAGGAAAAAGATGAGGATTGGCAGCGACGACCATTCCCGATTGAAGATGGTTCTGATCGCCTTGGAAATCTGAAATCAGTCCCCCTGATTCCTGTATCAGCAGCGCTCCTGCCGCAATGTCCCATACTTTGAGTCCGCTTTCCCAAAACCCGTCAAATCGCCCGCAGGCCACGTAAGCGAGATCAATCGCCGCAGATCCGATTCGCCGCACGCCCGAAGTGCGCTTGGAAAACTCCCGAAAAATCTCGATCCACAGTTCCACATTGTCCAGCTCGCGATAGGGAAAACCGGTACCGAGCAGCGATTCATGCATTTTGGACGTACTGCTGACGCGGATCCGACGGTCGTTCAGATAAGCGCCGACTCCTCTGGAAGCTGTAAACAGCTCTTCATTCACCGGGCAGTAAATTACTGCATGTTCTATATTCCTGTCGCGCCGCACGGCAATCGACACGCTGAATTGAGGTATGGCATGAATGTAATTTGTCGTTCCGTCGAGAGGATCGATGATCCACTCGTAGCCTCTTCCTTTTTTGGAGTGCATTTCCTCTGCGACGATTGCATGGTACGGATAAGCTTCATGAATGACTTCGACGATTTCACGTTCGGCCAGAATGTCCACCTCCGTGACGTAGTCGCGTGCTGCCTTCGTGCCGTATCGCAGCTGATCGATTCGATAAGACTTGTGCATGATGGACTTGCCTGCACGCCGAGCGGCACGAACCGCAATATTCAGAATGGGATGCATGATGTTTCGCTCAAATGAAAACTATAATTTTACTTCGGTCAGGACACTCTACGGCGTTTGTCACCGATGCAGAAGATGTAGCAGACGAACGGATTCAAGCCGAATTGCAATGGCTGTATGAGTTGTGTACTGATCAAATTGGAAGTAGAAATCCTGCCAATTGGTTATTCTATCTTAATAATGGCTGTTCATAGTTTATGGGTAAAAGGATTCCTGCGAAACTATAGAGAATTGGAGATTAAATTTGGAAACGTATCGTCTTTTTATTGATGGAGAGTATGTAGATTCAACGAGTGGAAAATGGATCGAAAGTGAAGATCCATATTCCGGTGAAGTCTGGGCGCGCGTCCCAAGCGGCAACTCAGCTGATGTTGACCGCGCAGTAGCGGCTGCAAAACGTGCATTTGAAGATCCCTCGTGGGCAGAACTGAGCGCAACTGCGCGAGGAAAACTGATGTGGAAACTCGGCGACCTGATTAATGAAAACGCAGATCGTCTGGCAGCGCTGGAAGTTAGAGACAATGGAAAGCTGTTTGCCGAAATGAAAGCCCAGATGCTGTATCACCCTGAATGGTGGTACTACTTTGGTGGCCTGGCCGATAAAATCGAAGGCTCAATCATGCCTATCGACAGGAAGGACGCATTTTCCTATACGCTGTACGAACCTCTTGGCGTGGTCGGCGCGATTACAGCTTGGAATTCGCCTCTTCTGTTCATCGCGTGGAAGTGTGCGCCAGCTTTGGCGGCAGGAAATACGGTGGTGGTCAAGCCGTCGGAGTTTACTTCGGCGAGTTCGCTTGAATATGCCATGCTTGTCAAAGAAGCAGGTTTTCCCGACGGAGTTTTCAATGTCGTAAGCGGCTACGGCGCGCAGGCAGGCGCAGCTTTGGTCGATCATCCGGATGTTGCAAAAATTACGTTTACCGGATCGGATCTGTCGGGACAGAAGATTTATGAAAATGCGGCTCGTTCAATCAAGCACATTTCACTTGAACTGGGCGGAAAATCTCCAAACATCGTCTTCGAGGACGCTGACTTGGACATGGCGGCCAAAGGAGCCGTGTCTGGAATTTTTGGAGCATCCGGTCAGACCTGTGTTGCCGGATCGCGTCTGCTGGTTCAGGACAGCATTCATGACGAATTCATGGATCGACTGCTGGATTTGGCAAAAAATGCAAGAATTGGAAATCCGATGGATAAAAATACCCATGTCGGTCCGATCACCACGCGCCAGCAGTATGAAAAAGTGATTTCCTACATTGAAATTGCGAAGGAAGAAGGCGCAGAACTGGTATTTGGCGGTCAACCCTGTACCGTCCCAGGCGGCGCAGGTGATCAGTTTGTTCAACCGACGATCTTTACGAACGTCTCAAATGACATGCGAATCGCACAGGAAGAAGTGTTCGGACCGGTTTTGTCCGTGCTCAAATTCAAAGATGAAGATGAAGCCATTCAGATCGGCAACGATGTCGTTTACGGACTCGCCGCTGGTGTTTGGACACGCGACATTCGACGGGCGATGCGTTTTACCAAGGCGTTGAAGGCAGGTACGGTCTGGGTGAATACTTATCGGGCCTTCAGCTATATGATGCCGTTTGGCGGGATGAAAAGAAGCGGTCTCGGTCGAGAGAGCGGGGTTGCGGCCATTCGCGAGTACCTGCAGGTCAAAAGCGTCTGGCTGTCCACCGCCACGGAGCTTCCAAATCCCTTCATCATTCAATAAAGATCGGCTTTTCTCCGAATCATCGTGCCTGTTCGAGTAGTACTGGTCGAGCCTTCACATCCAGGAAATATTGGCGGTGTCGCTCGAGCGATGGGAAACATGGGATTTTCCCAGCTGACGCTGGTTCGGCCGACTGATCATTTGGTTGAAGAGGCAAGAGTTCGATCCGCGAACAATGAAGAGATCTTATTCAATGCTTCGGTCTGCACCCGCTTGGAGCATGCCGTCACAGAATGCACCTTCATCGTCGGCACGAGCGCCAGACTTCGAACGATCCGCTGGCCGAGTCTGCCCCTGAGACAGGCGATGACTCGGCTGGCAGAATTCGATGGTCGAGGCGACGAAGTCGCGATTCTATTTGGACCAGAACGTTCAGGGCTCTCGAATCGACATTTGGATCTGTGTGATATTCTCGTGCGCATTCCCACGTCCGAAAAGGCTCCATCGATCAATCTTGCAGGCGCAGTGCTGCTGATGCTGTACGAACTTCGAGTCGCCCGAAACTTCAGTGACCCGGCCGCGGCTGAAGATGTAAACCGAGATGCTGCCGAACAGGCTGCCAATCGCTCTCAGATTGAAGGCCTGTTCGAGCATCTGCACCAGGTCATGATTGAAGTCGAATTCATTTCCGGCCAGCCTCGGGAGAAACTCATGCGAAAGATCAGACGCATTTTTTTACGTCCGGGATTAACCATGGAAGAAGTCAACATTCTGCGAGGCATTCTGACAGAAGTCATGAAAAAAGTCGCTGCAGTGAATCCACCGTGGGAATGAACTGCCTCCATGTTGAGAATCTCGCTGCGTCTGTGGCACATTTGCGCCATTGTTCTTTTCCTGCTCCTGTTCTCAGGACCCGTTTATTTTCTCTTGAACGAAAAAGATAAACACTGGTCTACGGCTGAAACGGGGTCCGCGAATCTTGCCCCTCATCCTTCGGCCGTCAAAGAAGCTGTGGTTCAGGTCTATGCAGCGAGAACCTGGGGAGCTCGAGGTTCAGTTGCGGTACACACCTGGATTGCCGTAAAGCCGACCAATGCCGATACCTATACCGTGTATCAGAAAATTGGGTGGCGCATGCGTTATGCAGGCACTGCAATCGTGATTCGGGCAGATGTTCCGGACCGGCACTGGTATGGCAATCGGCCTCAGCTGCTTGCTCATGTTCAAGGCGAAGGAGTGGACGAGATCATCAACAAAATTCACCATGCTGCACTGAGTTATCCGCATTCGCACGAATATCGGGTTTGGCCAGGACCCAACAGCAACTCGTTTATCGCCTGGATCGCTCGCAGAGTGCCTGAACTGCGCGTGGACCTTCCGCCAACTGCGATCGGAAAAGACTGGCTGGGATCAGGTCAGATTATTGCGAGCGCTCCAAGTGGAACTGGATTCCAGGTGACGCTGCTGGGTGTGCTGGGAGTTACCGTAGGCATTGAAGAAGGCATCGAGTTCAATATCGGATGCGTTCATTTCGGCATTGATCCTTTGGATCTGAGCCTGCGCCTGCCAGGATTTGGAATTGTCGGACTGCTGTCAGGCCGCTCAAAAATTGATTGAATTGTTGCAACTGATATAAAATAGAAGCTCTACTTGAAATTCAATCACTGATTCCTATATATAGGATGCATCCATAACAAAGAGCTACAGAATGGCCATCAGCTTAACAGAACCCGCAGCAGAACGAATTCGTAACTATCTAGCCGGCGGAAACGGACAGGGCCTGCGCTTTGGAGTGCGGAAAACTGGGTGCTCCGGTTTTGCATATGTTGTTGATATCGCTAACGAAGCGAAGGCCGATGATCATGTATTTCAGAGTCAGGGAATTGATGTTTTCGTCGATCCCAAGAGTCTGAATCTGGTCAACGGAACGACGATTCATTTCACGAAACAGAAACTTGCTGAATCTTTCGTATTTCAGAATCCAAATGTGAGCGCAGAGTGCGGCTGCGGTGAGAGTTTCACCGTTGACTGAATGACGCTCTCATATTGAATTCCCATCCCTAACCTGTCTTGAGTCTGATGTCGGACGTGCTGCCGATCAATTCCAGCGTCGGCAAACAGTCCGTGCTGATTGATACGTTGGGCTGTAAAGTCAATCTTTTTGAGTCAGAGTACATCTACAGCCAGCTGGACTCCAGCCGCTGGGAACGCTCCGAAGACCAGAGTGCGGACCTTTGCATTGTCAATACCTGTACCGTTACCAAGGAGGCGGACCGCCGGTCGCGTCAGGCAATACGGCGTGCAATACGCAACAATCCTGACGCAGAAATTGTCGTGACGGGGTGTTACGCAGAGATGAATCCAGATGAGTGCGCTTCAATCACCGGCGTGGACCTGGTTGTCCCAGGCACCCAAAAGCTGCAGATTCCCCGCTTGCTGTCAGGTCAGCTCGATTCCATTCACTCGGGAATGAATCACGCGGTGTCGCCTGCAGCGCAGCTGCCGGCGCAGGCGATCAACGGTTTTGAAACCAGAAGCAGAGCGTTTCTTCAGATTCAGCAGGGTTGTGACAACGGCTGCACGTTTTGCATTATTCATAAAGCGCGGGGCCCTGGCCGTTCCGTATTGCCAACGACCATTACGCGCCAGATTGAGAGATTCATTGAACAGGGCTTTCGGGAAATCGTGATTTGCGGAATCGATGTCGGCTCCTACGGAGAAGATTTGTCAGAAGGCATCGAATCTTCGATTGACCTTGCGTCCCTGCTGCAGGAACTCGCAGCCCGATTCGACCGCTGCAGATTCAGATTGAGCTCGATAGATCCATGTCACATCACAGCCGATCTGGTGTCCGTATTTTCACGGTACGAAAATATCTGTCCGCACATTCACCTGTCTCTACAGAGTGCTTCACCCATCATCTTGAAACGAATGAAGCGACGCTACAGTGATAAGGATTTGTATCGAGTCGTTTACGAACTTCGATGCGTACGGCCCGATCTCGTGCTTTCGGCTGATGTGATGGCTGGATTTCCAACAGAATCAGAAGTGGATTTCGAACTGACGAAGACCGCGATCAAGGAACTGGAGGTCGCGTATCCTCACGTTTTCGTCTATTCAGAAAGAGAGGGCACCCCGGCGGCTCGGATTCCAAAGCAGATACCACTTAAGATTCGTAAGGAAAGAGCGAAGCATTTGCGTGAAACGGGTGTGGAAGTCCTCAATGCCGTGCGCAGACGCTTTATCGGAAAAAAGGTGACGGCTTTGGTAGAGGGCTCGATAGATCAGGCGAGTCATCTGTCGCGTGCTCGGCTCGACAATTACATACCCGTCTACTTTAAGAACAGCGGAAGCAGTCAGAACTGTTTCGAGCTGATGAAAATCGTTGGAATATTTCGAGATGGACTGCAGGGCGAACTGATTGCCGGGCAGGAAAGTTTGAGTTGATTGATTCGTGCAGTCTCCAACGAAGTCAGCGTCAGCGCCGGATGCCGAACCGTCTTAAGAAAACAGATTGGATTCAGCCGCGATTCGACCGATTCAAAGAACGGATCGCTTCACGCAACAGGAACAAATGTACGTCAAACACAGGGAATTGCAAAAGGATAATTTGAAATGGCAATAGAACGCACCTTATCGATCATCAAGCCAGATGCAGTCAGAAGAAACTTAATTGGTGAAATCAACCGTCGCTTTGAAGCAGAAGGTTTATCGATTGCTGCCTGTCGAATGCTGCACCTGACACAGGAACAGGCTGAGGGATTTTACAGTGTTCACCGCGAACGCCCATTTTATGGAAGCTTGGTCAAATACATGCAGACTGGGCCCGTTGTCGTTCAGGTTCTTGAAGGGAAAAACGCAGTCACCACAAACCGGGAAATAATGGGAGCGACGAATCCGGCGAATGCTGCAGCAGGCACGATTCGAGCGGATTTCGCCGAATCTTTGGAACGAAACTCAGTGCACGGATCGGATTCTCGAAAAAACGCAAAAATCGAAATCGACTTTTTCTTTTCTGAAGATGAGATTCATTCGAGAAGCCAGTTCGCAATCCGACAGTCCTGAAACCGCCTTGGGAACAAACGTGACGACGAATCTTCTCGGTTATGATCGAGATGCCTTGACCGGCTATTTTGCAGAGCTCGGCGAACCTTCGTTTCGAGCCAGTCAGATCATGAAGTGGATGCACCGGCGGCGGGAGACTCGATTTGATGAAATGACGGATCTGAGCAAACCGCTTCGGCGGCAACTGAACGAAACTGCTGAGATCCGGGGACTGGAAGCAGTTTCAGAATCGATTTCTGTAGATGGGACAATCAAGTGGTTATTGCGGCTTGATGATGGAAACTGCGTGGAGACGGTGTTTATTCCAGAGCGGACGAGAGGCACGCTCTGCGTATCATCTCAGGTTGGCTGCACTCTGAACTGCACATTTTGCGCGACAGGTCGAATGGGATACAACCGCAACCTCACAGCTGCCGAGATCATTGCACAGGTCTGGCATGCCTGCAGCCGGCTTGAATCAACCGTTTCAAAACGGGTGGTCACAAATATTGTGTTCATGGGCATGGGCGAGCCATTTTACAACTGTGACAGCATGATTCCCGCCATTCGTCTTTTGCTCGACGACTGCAGTTACGGTTTTGGTAAAAGAAAAGTGACGGTCAGCACGGCAGGGGTCATTCCAGGAATCAAGCGGCTGGCAGAAGAATGCAAAGTGAGTTTAGCGGTATCGCTGCACGCTCCCAACGATGAACTGCGAAACGAACTTGTTCCAATCAATCGGAAATATCCGATCGCCGATTTAATGAAAGCCTGCCGCGGGTATGTTGCATCAGACCGTCGTTCACGCGTTACCTTCGAGTACATTATGCTCAAGGGCATCAATGATTCGATCTGGCATGCCCGGAAACTTGTGCGGATACTTCAGGGAGTGCGCGCAAAAGTCAATCTGATTCCATACAATCGAGTTGAAGGTCTGAGTTACGAGCGAACCGCCCAGGATGACATCGATATTTTCCGTGACATACTTTTGAATTCAAGGATCATGACCATTACCCGAAAAACTCGAGGGCATGATGTGAATGCCGCTTGTGGTCAGCTGGTTGGAAAATTTCACGACCGCACCAAGCGTTCCGCTCGTCTGGCTGTCCAGTAATCGGAATTCCAGGCTCCGCGAAAACAGATTGAGGGATATTGAGGTGATCGGAAAAATTCAGTCAGTTCGAGGCATGAATGATCTGCTGCCCGGTCAGATTGAAGTCTGGCATGCGGTGGAACGGGCGATTCGCAGTGTGGCAGTCGAGTACGGATATCGGGAAATTCGGCTGCCGCTGCTTGAAAAAACGGAGCTGTTCAAACGTTCGATCGGCGAAGTTACAGACATTGTCGAGAAAGAAATGTACACTTTTTTAGACCAGCGCGGAAACAGTCTCAGCCTGCGTCCCGAAGCCACGGCGAGCTGTGTTCGGGCAGGTCTGCAGCATGGTCTTTTTCATAACGCGCAGGTGCGACTGTGGTACATGGGCCCCATGTTTCGATATGAGCGCCCGCAGAAAGGACGCTATCGACAGTTCCATCAGTTTGGAATCGAAGCGTTTGGCTGGACCGGCCCCGATATCGACGCCGAAATCATAGCGCTGGGCGTGAAGCTTTGGAAAATGCTTGGAATCGGCCAAGGCGTGACGCTGCAGGTGAACTCGCTCGGTGACGTTGAATCCAGAGCGAGATATCGCGGGAATCTGGTGACGTACTTCGAACGCTTTAAAAACGACCTGGACCGCGACAGCAGACGCAGATTGGACATGAACCCCCTTCGCATTCTCGACAGCAGGAATCCGGCGATGCAGGACCTGATTCAGAATGCTCCGACCATGATCGAATATTTGGATGACGCGTCCAGGAAACACTTTGATCTGTTCTGCGAATACCTGTCGCTTCTGAATATTTCGTTCGAAATTGACCATCGTTTGGTTCGCGGACTCGATTATTACACCAACACGGTTTTCGAATGGAAATCAGAACACTTAGGAGCGCAGAACGCGTTCTGCGCCGGAGGCCGGTATGACGGACTGGCGGAATTGCTGGGCGGCAGGTCCGTTCCTGGTGCGGGATTTGCGCTGGGTGTGGAACGCTTGGTCGAACTCGTCAACATCGGCAAGATGCAGCCTGAAGGTCATCCTACACAGGTCTACGTCTGCGTACTGGGCAGTTCCGCTGCCAAGCTGGGCTTTAAAGCTGCTGAGAGCCTGCGGCATTTGGGGATCTGCGCCACGTTGAACTGCGGCGGCGGCAAACTTGCATCGCAGCTTCGAAAAGCACATAAATTGAAAGCAGCCGTAAGCATTATAATCGGGGACCAAGAAGCTGGCACGAACACGGCAGTCGTTAAAGACATGAATGCGAAGCGGGCTCAGACAATCGTTGCGATTGATGATATTGGAGCGGCTGTTACCGATCTATTGAATCCTAAATGAACAGATTTCCAAATTTATTTGTGATGCGGACACGTTAAATGACTCCAGAGCAGGAACGAATCGATAAGCTGAAGCAGTTATGGCAGGAGTATCGCTGGACCATAGTCGGCGGTGTTGCAATTGGTGTCGGCACGATTGGAGGCTGGACCGGCTGGCAGGAATACACGAGAGTGCAACAGGAATCAGCATCCGCATATTTTCAGGATGTTTCAGTCGCGGTGGTCACCGGTGATGTGGAAACCGCTGAAAATGTCACACAGCAGCTGCTTGACGAGCATGCCGGAACCAGCTATCTCACCAACGCTCAGCTGCTCCTGGCGCGCTCGAGGTTCGAGCGGGGGGATGCGGCTGGAGCGCGGGACCTGCTTTCGCAGGTTTTGGCTTCTGCAAAGGAAAAATCGATTCAGCATGTCGCCCGAATTCGGCTGGCTCAGCTCATGCTGGCTCAGCGGGAATTCACAGAAACGCTGGAACTGCTGAATATTACGGAAATGGGCGGGCTTGATTCACACTATTACGAACTGCGCGGAGACGCTTACCGCGGACTCAACCAGATCAACAAAGCCCGCGAAGAATATGAAACAAGTCTGGAGAAACTGTCTCTGACATCTCAGTATGCAGGAATTCTCAGAGCCAAACTCAATGATACGAAAATTAAGAATTAGATTGATATGTACCTTCGGATTATTCTGACAGCACTGCTGAGCCTGACTCTCGCCGCCTGCGGAAAAAAGAGTCCAATTGAGCCTCCCAAACCCACGAAGCTTTCCGATTTTGATGAGACCGCTCAGGTGGAACTGCTCTGGGACAGTGATGCTGCGCTCGGAACATCCAAATCCAAATTTCAATTCAGCACCGTTTTGCCTGCGGTAACCAGAAGCCAGATTATCGCAGCTTCCGAAAACGGAACCGTAGTGGCGCTGAACAAAGACACCGGGAAGGTGAACTGGCAGATCGATCTGGATCATTCCATACTTGCAGGAGTGGGTGAAGGAGATGGAGTTTCGGTTGTTGTCACCAGGGCCGGCAAAGCGATTGGAATCGACTCCAGGACTTCAGATCTGCTTTGGGAACAGCCCATTACCCAGACGGTTTTCGCACCTCCTCTGGTGTATCGCGGGAATGTTGTCCTGCGTACGATCGACGGAGATATCGTCTGTCTCGACGCTTTGACGGGTGAGTTTCTGTGGGATGCGATTTTTGATCAGCCACCCTTCGTTGTTCATGGTTCACCGCGTCCTCTTGCCCTGGAAAACCTGGCATTGTTCGGAAATGCTGAAGGGCGAATCATTGCCGTTGATCTGATAACGGGATTCGAGAGCTGGCAGGTCTATCTTGGTTCGGAACGACTGGCTGATGTTTCGCAGCAGGCCGAAGCGCCCCTGCACATCGCAGGCGATCACCTGTACGTCGCTGATTCGCGTCATGCAGTCGTTGCCTACAGTCTTTCCCGGGGGCAGCTGGAATGGCGTCACGACCGGGACGTGACTCGAAAGCTCGCAGTAGGCAGAACTCTTCTGTTTGGAATTCAGCGAAATGGAACAGTGTTTTCATTATCGAGGCTGAACGGACAGCCGCTGTGGAATCAAACGGCATTTCTGTATCGCACAGTTTCCAATATTGCCAGCGTCGGCAATTACGTTGTGGTAGACGACGGTGACGGTTATCTTCATGTCTTAGAAGCGGCTACTGGAAATATAGCGGCGAGAATCCGACCCAAAAAGCGAGTCCGGTTCGATGGCTTCATAGTTGAAGGTGACAGGTTGTACGTAGCCTATAAATCGGGATCCATCGACACATACGTCATCCGTCCCAGGTAAAGCATGGGTAAGGCCACGGAGTCTGTCAGTCAATCCTGAGAACGGCTGGTCGGGTCAGACACGCTTCGCAGCTGGTTCAAACCTACGCAAATGAGTGGATTTCATGTTACCGGTCATCAGCATCGTTGGTCGTCCAAATGTTGGTAAATCAACGCTTTTCAATCGACTTACGCGCAGCCGCGATGCGCTCGTACAGGACACCCCGGGCGTCACCCGGGATCGGCTCTACGGAGTAGCGAATCACGACGGCCGCAGCTTTTTGGCAGTCGACACCGGTGGAATTGGAGAATCCGATGACTTCATGTCGAAACAGGTCTTCCGCCAGGTCGAATCCGTACTCCAGGAGTCAACCGCGATCATTCTCCTGGTGGATGCCACCGAGGGGCTGACGGTAGTCGATCAGCAGATCGCTCAAAGATTAAATCAGTTTAATCTGCCAGTCTGGATTGCAGTCAACAAGGCTGAAGGACTCGCGCCAGAAATGGCCTGTCTAGACTTTCAGGCGCTGGGATTCAGTGAACCGATTGCGATTTCGGCGAGCCGCGGCAGCGGAATCGCCGCCTTGATTCAGCTCATTTTGCAGTCAATGCCCAAGGTTGAAGATCCTCTGTGGCAGGACCCGGGTCCGAAAATTGCAGTCATCGGGCGCCCGAACGTTGGGAAATCCACTCTTGTGAATTCAATCTGCGATGATTCGCGTCTTATCGTCAGTGAAATTCCCGGTACGACTCGGGACAGTGTGATGGTTCCGGTGGAGTTCGCAGACCGGCGGTTTCGCTTTATTGATACTGCAGGTGTGAGACGGCGCTCCAAAGTTGGTTATTCACTGGAAAAGCTGTCTGTAATCAAGACACTGCAGTCAATTGAAGCGGCACACGTCGCAATTTTGGTATTGGATGGAACCGAACCAATCGCGGACCAGGACGCAACTTTGGCAGGTCTGATTCGCCGCGCGGGCAGGCCGGTAGTGATCGTCGTCAACAAATCGGACCGGATTCGTAAGAGGGACCGAGCGGATGTAAACCGCAATCTGCGACGTAAACTGGCATTTGCACCGCATCATGAGTCATTTTTCGTGTCGGGACTTAAAAAATATGGACTCAAAAAGCTGCTGAGGGCCGTGGAAAAAGCCTACCGCTCGTCCATGATTGAAATGCCAACCGCAGTGCTGAACAGATATCTCGGACAAGCCGTCACGCGCATGCCGCCGCCCATGTCCAATCGTCGGCCCGTTCGCCTCAAGTATGCCCATCAAGGCGGCAAAAATCCGCCGGTGGTCGTGATTCATGGAAACAACGTGGGTTCGGTCGCGAGCAATTACCAGCGATTTTTAGAAAAATTTTTTCGTGAAAAATTTGATCTCTTCGGCGCCGATGTAAGAGTGGTGTTTCGTTCCGGCAAAAATCCATTCGACAGGCATTCGAATTAACGGAGTCTTTCTGGATTTTTGGGATCTGCGGCTTCGACATCAAGCAGCAAATGACCCTCGGCCAGCTGTGCGGTCACTTTTTCACCGACGGCAACGTTCTTAGCCTGACTTACGATGGAACCGTCTCGCACTCGACGAATGATAGAGTAACCTCGATTCAATGTCGCGGTAGGGTTGACTGCCTCGAGCTCGTGCTTCAGCGCATCTACAGATGCTTTGTTCCTTTTTACAAGTTCTTCCATGCGAAGCGTTAGTATGATTTGATGTCTGGACAGGTTCTCACGACAAATCTGAATCTGTTTTTGGGGAGAGTGTGCCAGCATGGACTGTCGGGCCGCGGTGATTCTGCTTTTCTGAAACTGAATCTGACCGTTTGTCAGGTCCCCCATTCGGCTGGCCAGATGGGTGAATTTGTTTCGATAATTTTCAATTCTCTGCTGTGGGTGAATCAGCCCCTTTTCAGCTAAATCGACGCGTTGTGTCAAAGTGTTCAATTTCGAAAAAGCCAGATCCTGCAGACGTTCTGCCGATTGACTGAGGCCCGCTGAAATTTCATCTCTCGATGGCGTGGTGATGCGTTCGGCCGCAGTGCTGGGCGTTGCCTGAAATTGGTCAGCGGCAAAGTCTGCAATCGAAAAATCGGTCTGATGTCCAATTCCCGTAACGACGGGAATTTCGCTTCGATATATTGCATCGGCGACGGGTTCTTCATTGAATGCCCAGAGATCTTCGAGAGAACCGCCGCCTCTGGCGACGATGAGTACGTCTTCCGATTTTATTTGATTCGCAAGGTCAATGGCTTTCGCGATCCGTTCTGCTGCTTCTGCGCCTTGAACGGCAGTCGGGTAGAGAATCAGTGCAATGCTTGGGTTTCGTCTTTCAAAAGTGCGAATAATGTCTTGCAGCGCAGCCCCCGTCGGAGAACTCACAATACCTACGCGCTGCGGAAATTTTGGAATTATTTTCTTGTGCGCCGGGTCGAAATAACCTTTTTGTTGCAGTTTTTTCTTGAGCTCTTCAAACTGTATGTGGAGAGCTCCTTCATCTCGAATTTCGAGATTTCGCGTAATGAACTGGTATCGGCCACGGCCTGTGTAAAGACTCAGCTGTCCAGTGAGCTGCAGAGACTGACCGGCCAGGTCGCTTAACGCTACCTTCAGCCGTTTGCGGATGACTGATCCGTTGTACCGAAACAGGACGCAGTCAATGGTTGAAGATTCGTCTTTCAGAGTGAAATAGGTATGTCCGGAGCGTACGGTCTGGAGTTGGGAAACCTCACCGTTGAGTTTGATGTTCGAATAACTGTGCTCAAGCGTGTTCTTGACTTCGCTGTTCAGTTCAGAAACTGAATAAATTTTTTCAGGCTGATCGAGATTTCGCATAAGAAACCATCCATTCAAGAACTTCATTTTTAAAAATGTGATGTGAGGCAGAACAGTGCATTCGCAAATTTGAGAAGAATTGCAGCAGGAGTTATTGTAATCCGATCGCGTGTTCAATTTCCCGAGCTCCAATTAAATTTAAGATTGAACAGCGCCCGTATCCCGGCTTAGGTTCTATAATGGCTAAATGGAAAGCATCGACATCGCGCTTACTTTCGACGACATTCTGCTGGTTCCAGGTCGTTCTTCCGTACTGCCCGCCGAAACGGACTTACGTACTCAGCTCACCAGGCGCATTCCACTGAATCTTCCTTTGCTTTCGGCAGCAATGGACACGGTTACCGAGGCGGAAATGGCGATCAGTCTGGCACAGCTGGGCGGTCTGGGCGTGATTCACCGGAATCTCCCGCCTGCGAAGCAGGCAGATCTTGTCCGCAAAGTAAAAAAACACGAAAGCGGAGTGGTTACAGACCCCATTACTGCAACCACCGATATGTCCATTGCTCAGGTATCCGAGGTGATGAAGAAACATAAAATATCTGGAGTGCCGGTGCTGGAAAACGAGAAACTGGCGGGAATCGTCACCAACCGAGACCTGCGTTTTTATGAACACAGCGCTGAGTTCGTGACAAGTGTGATGACCAATAAAGAAAGGCTCGTCACAGTGAAAAAAGGTGAGCAGAGAGACAAAATTCTTGATTTGCTGCATGCCAATCGGATCGAAAAGATCTTGGTCGTAGATGACGATTTTCAACTGCAGGGCTTGATTACGGTAAAGGATCTTCTCAAGTCGGAAGTTTATCCAAATTCCAATACCGATCAGGAAGATCGATTGGTAGTGGCAGCCGCGGTGGGTACGGGAGCACAGGAGCTTGAACGAGTTGATTTGCTGGCAGCTGCCGGTGTTGACGTTCTGGTTCTCGATACCGCTCATGGGCATTCAGAAAAAGTTCTGGATCAGCTGAAGAACATCAAACGTCAATACTCGGCAATTGAAGTGGTGGCCGGAAACGTCGCGACTGGTGTCGCAGCATTGGATTTGGCAGACCTGGGAGCGGACGCGGTCAAGGTCGGGGTAGGTCCAGGATCCATCTGTACCACGCGGGTCGTGGCCGGTGTGGGAGTTCCTCAGGTTTCAGCAATTGCCGATGTTTCAAGAGCGCTTCGGAACGATGGAATTCCAATCATTGCCGACGGAGGAATTCGATTTTCCGGAGATATTGCAAAGGCGATCGCATCTGGCGCACATTCGGTTATGGTAGGAAGTCTTCTGGGCGGCACCGACGAATCGCCCGGCGACATCGAGGTTTACGAAGGTCGAACCTACAAGTCGTACCGGGGGATGGGATCGATCGGCGCTTTGTCAAAGGGATCAAAGGATCGGTATTTTCAGTCCGCTGATTCTGAAACCAGCAAGCTCGTACCCGAAGGGGTCGAAGGACGGGTTCCATATCGCGGTACGGTCAACAATATCGTCTATCAGCTGATGGGTGGGCTGCGTTCAAGCATGGGTTACACTGGCTGCAAGAACCTGGATGAACTTCGAAGCAAGGGACGAATCGTACGAATCACCAATGCCGGCGCTCGAGAAAGTCACGTCCATGATGTTGAAATTGTCAAGGCAACTCCGAACTATCAGCGCAGTTAGATGTTTTCGTGGTTGACTCAAGTCTAGCGCAATCGCTTAAGGAACGGATTTTAGTCCTTGATTTTGGCTCTCAGTACACGCAGCTGATCGCGCGTAGAATTCGGGAAACCGGTGTATTCAGCGAGGTTCGTTCACACGATATCCCATTCGTCGAGATTGCTCGGTTCAAACCAACTGGAATCGTTCTGTCCGGCGGTCCCGCTACGGTCACTGAAAAATTCACAGCCAAAGTAGAAGTCGATGTCCTAGAAATGGGGATTCCCGTATTGGGCATCTGTTACGGGATGCAGACGATGGTTGATCAGCTGGGTGGTCGAGTTGAAAATTCAAATGTTCATGAATACGGCGCGACGCAAATCAGCACAGTGAATGAATCTTTGCTCCTCAGCGATTTGGTGCAGGCCGATGTGAAAGGAGAGTCGCTGAAACTTGACGTATGGATGAGTCATGGTGACCGCGTGATTCAGCTGCCGGATGGATTTGAGACGATCGCACAGTCTGCAGCATCGCCCTATGCAGCGATCGCCAATCATGAACGAAACTTATTTGGGCTGCAGTTTCACCCGGAAGTTACCCATACTCCACAAGGACAGCAGATTATTCAACGATTCATACATGACGTCTGTCAGTGTTCGCCTCTGTGGGTGACTGATTCCATCATTCAGGATCTGGTGAATTCAATTCGGGAAAAGGTGGGTTCAGACAAGGTGGTGCTTGGACTGTCGGGCGGAGTGGACTCCTCGGTCTGCGCGGCGCTTGTTCAACAGGCGATCGGGGATAATTTGACGTGTATTTTTGTGGACAATGGACTTCTTCGACTCAACGAAGCAGAGACGGTCTACAGCGAAGTCATTCAGCAGCTTGGTGTTAAAGCAGTATGCGTTGACGCGAGCGATCGATTTTACAGGGCATTGGCTGGAGTTGATGATCCGGAAACAAAACGCAAGATCATCGGCCGTATCTTCATCGAAATTTTTCAGGAGGAAGCAGAAAAAATCGAGGCCGTAAGCTGGTTGGCTCAAGGTACGATCTATCCGGACGTCATTGAATCAGCTGGGGCGCACACCGGTCAGGCGACGGTGATTAAATCCCACCACAATGTCGGCGGGCTGCCCGAAACGCTTCATCTGAAACTGTTGGAACCTCTGCGTGACCTGTTCAAGGACGAAGTAAGAAAAATTGGCGTTCAACTCGGACTTCCTCATCACCTCGTCTATCGTCATCCATTCCCTGGGCCTGGTCTAGGAGTTCGAGTCGTTGGAGAAGTCAGGAAGGAATTCGTCGAACTGCTGCGCCGTTCAGACGCTATTTTCATCGAAGAACTGATCAAGAATGATCTTTACTACAAAGCGAGCCAGGCGTTTGCCGTATTTTTGCCCGTTAAGTCAGTCGGCGTAGTCGGCGACAATCGGGCCTATGAACATGTCATTAACCTTCGGGCGGTGCAGACGCTTGATTTCATGACTGCAAACTGGATGAGAATTCCGTTTGAGATTCTTCAGCTCGTTTCCAGTCGCATCGTGAATGAAGTACCAGGAATCAGCCGCGTAACTTACGACATCTCCAACAAGCCGCCGGCGACGATCGAGTGGGAGTAGGCCGGATTGGTTCAAGCCAAATCCTGAGTCAGTGAATTTCGAGTGTTTTCTGGCAGAGAATCGATCATGAACGAATAATTGGCGTGATCAATGCCAATGGAGACCGCAGCTCCGGATTTGACTGAGTCAACGAAAGAATCAGGCAGCTGAAACCGAAGAAAATGGACGGCTGAAGTCTTTTCTTCCGTAGTGCGGTCCAAGTCCTCGTCCGCAATCGCCCAGATTTTCGGTTCGCTTCCTGTTTTCACCCAGACGCGGTCTTCAATTCCAACGAGCTGCGTCAGTTTGACGCGGCGTTCTTCGGGGTCCGGAAATTCCACCATAAACGTTGCTTTCCAGTTGTCGCCGTCTGGAATCAGTGGATTGTACGCGTCAAGTTCCTCTTCGATTCCAGGGGTTTCAAAGATCTTCTCTATCCGAAGCATTTCCTGAACCTGATACTGAATCGTCAGGCGGTTTTCAAAATACAACGATGCATTTGGTCCGATTCCCACTCGGCGGTTCTGTTTGTGGGATAAAACCTTATTGCGAAATTCTGAACGTTTTATTGAATATTCTTCCAGTGAGAACAAGTCAGCTCGTGTGAGATGGTACATTATTTAAATTCCATAAGCATAGCGAATTAAGCTGATTGGGTGCTGCGGCTGCAAGTTTGGATCTCCGACCGCATCGGCGATATGTGAAGCTGCCAGCACGCAGTCACTCGCAAGGTGATCTGGCTTTGCCTTCTTCGTTCGATTGACGACCGGACGAGCGATTTTCAGTGAAGCATCTCGAAACTCTTTCTTTATTGCGTAGGTGCCATCGTGACCGGAACAGCGTTCAATGACAGTCAGTTCAATTCCAGGCAGCAGCGACAGCATTGCCTTCGTTTTGGCGCCCATGTTCTGCACTCGCTGATGACATGCTGCGTGGTAAACCGCAGAACCCAAGGAATTTTTGAAGTCTGTCTGCAGCAGTTTGTTCTTATGGCGCAGCATCAGGTATTCAAATGGGTCGAATACGGCATCCTGCACTTTTTTCACATTTTCATCATCAGGAAACAGCAGTGGAATTTCCTGGCGAAACATCAAACTGCATGACGGGATTGGAGTGATGATGTCCCAGCCTTCATCGACGAGTCGGGCAAGCCGCGGAATATTCCGATTCTTGAGCTGCTCAACAGCATGAATGTCGCCGACCTCAAGTTTAGGCATGCCGCAGCAACGATCATTCTCAACAACTTGGACAGGAATGCCGTTGTGTTCGAAAACGGCGATCAGGTCCGAATTCATCTGCGGATGGTTGTATCTGCCGTAACAGGTCGCAAAGATTGCAACGCGTCCTTTCGTTGGCCCGGCGCTTTTCGCTTCATCGGCAAGCGGCTGCCGCCGCAACAGATTTCGGTGACTGCTGGAACTGTGATAGTCCGGCAGATTCGCGTCCTTATGAATCCCTAAAGTCTTCTCCATGACTTTTCTGGCGGTCTCAGAGCGGTTGATGGCATTGACCGCGTTGAACATGACGGGCACGCTGGCAAGTTTTCCGATACGGTCTGTCGATGTGATCACCTTGTCGCGAAAACGAGTGCGTCCCTGCTGATGTCCCACGATCTTCGCTCGCAGCATCAAGTGTGGAAAGTCGATGTTCCACTCATGAGGTGGAACATACGGACATTTTGTCATGAAACAGAGATCGCAAAGATAGCAGTTGTCGACGACATCCCAGAATTGGGAAGGCTCGACGCCATCAATTTCCATGGTGTCGGATTCGTCGATCAGATCAAATAAGGTTGGAAACGAGTTGCAGAGGCTGAAGCAGCGGCGACAGCCATGACAGATGTCAAATACCCGTTCCAGCTCCTGAAACAGTGACTCTTCGTCGTAAAACTGTTTTGACTTCCATTCAACAGGATGTCGAGTCGGCGCTTCAAGGGACCCTTCCCTGATTTCGGTAACCATAGCTGTGAATGCGTTAAGATCAGAAAATTTTCGCGGAATCGCTTAGAGCGCGATTCCGCTTAAGAAGGAGCGTAGATTTATGCCGGATCAGGAATCGAGATTGTCTAAAGCTTTCTGAAAACGGTTGGCGTGGGATCGTTCAGCTTTCGCCAAGGTTTCAAACCAGTCGGCAATCTCTTCAAAGCCCTCATCGCGTGCGGCTGAGGCCATGCCGGGATACATGTCCGTGTACTCATGGGTTTCGCCGGCAATGGCGGCTTTGAGGTTTTCCGATGTATGGCCAATTGGAAGCCCTGTAGCTGGATCTCCCACTTCCTCAAGATATTCGAGATGTCCGTGAGCATGACCGGTCTCGCCTTCGGCGGTTGACCGAAATACTGCAGATACATCGTTGTAGCCTTCAATATCCGCTTTCGCCGCGAAATATAGGTAGCGCCGGTTCGCCTGCGATTCACCTGCAAATGCGTCTTTCAAATTCTGTTCGGTATGTGAACCTTTTAATTCCATTGATAATCTCCAAATTCTGTTGGTATTAGATTGTCATTTTGAGGTGATAGAAAACATAATTTTATGATAAAAACACCTCGATACAGACATTCGTTTTAATTTGTGTCAGTCAGAACCATTTCTGCTGTTCCAGTCTGTGGAGCAGCAGTGACGGCACAACCTGATGTCGCGTGGGATGCATCATTCTCGTTACGATGGCATTTCAATACCAAATATGTAGTGACTGTTGTGAAAAATTAAACATCTAAATTGCATTTTTTTGTAAAAATATTTTAGCGTTTTGGTTTGAAACGCTCCTTGGTCAATCGTGTGGCCTCCTTAATTCCGCAAGCCATGATGCCGAAATTGACAGGTCCTGCACATTGATGATCGAAGCAATGCAATATGGCGATGAATCAGCTCCTGTCACCGCAATCACCCTGATGTTCAAGAACATCCGATGAATTGACTGTACTATATCTCAGCCATTCAGTCGTGATGCTTGCGCGCGGAAGATGCTGAAGCCTGCAGCAGCTGCCGTGTTGTCAGCACCGATTCGCGGGACGGTACAGGATCGGTGATCACAGCTCGGGTCTGCTCCAAAACGCAGTTCATCATTGGACGGCCAAAGCCTGTTGGCGCGATCCTCGCTGCAAAAAAAATTTTGGCTTTATGTCAACGCGGAAAAACTCATGGCTAGGCTTTGCGCACGGTGGGCGATCATCTGCTCAACATGATCTGCGTCATGCTACGCAACAATACCCTGTGTGATCCTGAACGGCCTTAAACTGTCACCACTGCCTGAAACAACTTAGTGTTGCCGGCAAACTCTAGTGAGAAGCTCTTTTTGACTTGACAAAGTATGCCAAGTCAGCCGCCAGATACAGCTTGCCGTCCAACGTATGCAGACAGGACGCATCCGCTTTTATGTTTTTGGTGGGAGTTTCATAAATGCTTTGGCAAACATTCCTGCTTTTAAGTGAACTTCGTCGGGAATGTTATTGGCGGGTAATTCTATCTTCAAAGCTTTGATTGTTTTTCACTGTTCTTTGCGAGTCATTGGCATTCTCTCAAATTATTTTGTTTTCAGCCGATTTTTGCCTTACGTACTGCTCGACAATACCATCATAAAAATCGGGAGTGCGCTTACCAAAATTCATGACAACGATTTTTTCTGTATTCATGCGTGGATGGACTCTATATGCAATACGATATTGTTTTTAACGAACTCGCCAACTTTTTTTTGAATCTTTTAACTTCATTGTTCCATGCATAAAAGGATTCGTTTTTAATTCGTCAAGAAGATCAAGTATATCTTGCCGTTCTTCTGGTTGATAAATCACATTCATTAAATTTAGATTCTAAATCTGCGTGAATAATCAATTCCCATTTAGGCTTTCTTCTCCTTGCCATTTGAATTAGAGAACTCTACGCTTAAATTCTTCAAGAGAGATAAATTGTTCTGGATGCTTTTCATATATCTTTGAATTATTTTTCAAATCTCGAATGTCCTCTTCATCCTCTAACTTTTCAATTTCCTTGATGGAAAGTTCTTTTTTTTCTTGTACAAATTCTTTAAACGATTTCAATTTTTTACCCATTTCATTTCCTCTTCGTTTAATTGCTTTCAATAAAATTGATTCGGCCGTCTTCACCAGACACCAAGTCTTTATACATGATTCGCCTTCCAATCATTCCAGCGACAATAATCTCCATTTGAATAAAATCTGCTGCGGTTTCCGACGCAAATGGCGCAGACTATTGCGACTGCACGATTCACCGGTCAAGATGCCAGCGGAGCTGAAAAAAATGTTTGGAGGCAACATCCCGAACTTCTAGCCACAGATCGTGAATCTGCGGGAGCCAGCCATGACCGGACGGTTTCAGGGATTGTTGAGCGAGCCTGTGCTGTACATGCTTGATGCGATTGGAGTTCTTCGAGCAGGATGCTGCAGCGGCTGTTTCGGATGAGCGAATCGATGTCGCCGACCGAACGCAGTGAGCTCAACCCGCGCACGGTCGATAATTTTATCGACCATCATCCCGAGTATAGTATTGAATGACATCTGAGAACTGAGCAGGCCCGGATCAAAGACGAAGGTAAGAGAATCACACAGGAAGCGATAATCAGTTGGGAACGAAGAGAAGAACTGGGGCGTCAGTAAGGAATCAAACAAGGAGCTGAAAAGAGAGAAGAGCAGACTGCCAAAATAATGTTGGCCAAAGGAATGAAAATCTGTGCGATTTGCCGGTTTGACTGATTGAACTCCCAGCCGGATCGAACAGCTGAGAAGCGAATTGGATTGAAATTACACAATTTCAAAACCTTTCTGCTCAATGCGATTTCCAAATGGACCTTCGGTTGCAGCCTCGCCTTGGGAGAAGGTGAAAAAAGTTCTGTTTACGTACAGATCATGATCAAAATAAATTATTTAAATCAATTATTTACAAATTCGTTGTACAATCCGCTTGAACTGATGACGCATACGTTGCAATTATTGTGTTGCACAACAATACTGATGAAGTCATGACCCAAACAACTTTTACCTTCCGTGTCGATGAAGAATTAAAAAATCACTTCAAAGCTACAGCAGAATCGCTGGATCGCACTGGCGCACAGATTTTACGTGGTTTTATGCGAGAATTCGTCCACTCACAGCATAAAACCGAAAAAGAATACGACGCTTGGATTCGCCGAGAAGTGCAGATTGGACTAGATTCGGCTAACGCAGGTCGACTTGTACCCAACGAAGCGGTTGAAATTGATTATGCAGCTCGCAGAGCAGAAACGCGACGCACACTCAACAGCGGATGACAACACTGGTTTGGACGCCAGAAGCTATCGCTGATCGTCAAGAAATTTACGATTATATTGAAATAGCTAAGCCACTTGCTGCGGTTAACCTCGATGAGTTGATCGCCCGCAAAGCGAATCTTCCAGTCGACTTTCCGGGTCTAGGGTGGCCTGGCCAAATTGAAGGAACGCGCGAACTCATAGTTCACAGGAATTATTAGTTGGTCTATGACACTGTTGAAAGCCACGTGCGCGTGCTTAGAGTGCTTCATGAAGCTAGACATTGGCCGCCAAAATAAACCGGCCCCGCGGCTGAATCATCTGGAGAAGCCATTGACGACTCAACCCCCGGTGCACCCGAGACGCAACTAGAGCGTCTTTTTTGATATGTAGCTCTGAGGCTTTGGATGCCAGATAAACTATTTTAGAGAGCGAATATTTCGGGTATTCGCGTTGCCCGCCAAATGAATGAATTCAAATTGTTAAGAGCGTCCTGGAGCAGAAGGTACAAAACTGTTAGATTGCAGGCAAGTGATAAATCCATCCACGTAGGGTATCGGGTATACAAGTGTGTCAGCCTTAGAGCCAACCTACTCTATCTGGGTATTCATGAACGTCTGTATTTTCTGAAATATGAGTGTTCGCTTATGGTCGTTAGTGTTTGAAGTAGCTCACCCAGCCAAAATTATTCCACTGAATTAGACTTTGAGAGGAAGTTACGTAAATGGTTTTTGAAATTACAGTGATATGGAAGAAATCTGCTTGAAACCAGTTATGATCTATCCTGCTCCAAAATTTAACCCTCTTTTCGTTTGTGAGACTCTACCTAGCCTCGAATCTTGATGCGTGTACAGTCACTGAAAGAAGGTTGGCTGCATACCAAACACCGCTTTTTGTTTTAAATTCCCGGAGCGCATCTGGAACATCTCAATGTGAAGATTCACGATCTCAGCATGAGTGTTGCCGACCTAAGACAAGCCGCATTGAGATTAACGCCTGTGGCAATTGGGTAAGATTTTTCGAAATAGCCTTTGTTTTGAAGCCTATTCACAAGAGTTTCCGGTTGTCTTATGCATAAGGAATGCAAACGGAAAACAAGAGAACTTCATTCCCCGAACGTCAATGGATCGGCTCAACCACCGTAAAATGAGAAACCCCGTAGGCTGTTCTCCCGGACAGTGTACTGAATGATCGGACAATCGGCTGAATTCTCGAACCTGTTGGCTGAAGAATTTTCTAATTTCGGATTTGGGAATGTGACATATATATTTTTGATTTACAATCGAATAAATTTAGTCGTTCTTGTCAATAGTGGCTGAGGAATGTTGAGATGGAGAACTTAAGAGCAGTAGACGTCGCTGCCTATATATTGGGTGTACGGGGAAAAATGTCAGCGATGAAGCTCCAAAAACTCGTTTATTATTCGCAAGCATGGTCTCTTGTCTGGGATGAGAACCCCCTTTTTGAAGACGAAATTGAAGCATGGGTCTATGGACCAGTGATCAGAAACCTGTATGAGGAACATCGTGGACAGTTCATGGTGTCTGAAATTGCTATTGGTGATCCTGAACTGCTTGGAGAGATTGAGCGCGAGACAGTTGATGCAGTTCTTGAATTCTATGGTGACGAGTCATCTATTTGGCTTAGAGATTTATCTCACATGGAAGATCCTTGGAAAAATGCTAGAGAAGAAGCAGAACTTGCTAAAGGACAGCGCGGACAATGCATAATTTCAGAAGCCTCCATGGCGGAATATTATTCCAGCATCTAATGACTCTTGGCTAGAAAAAAAGCAAGGGTCAAAAGTAGACCTTCCCCTAAAAAGCAATCTAAATCTACATATCGGAAAGATTTAAGTAACATTCCCTTTTCTTGGATGTTTAGTAAATGTGACAGGGAAGGGAAATGGGCATGGACCAAACTCAGAGAGTCACCGGATAAATTTTTAAAAGTAATTGAGAAGCTTCAAGACTTTGAAACAATGAATTGGGATCAAAATGAAGCAGCTGGTAATCATCCTATTGATATTGAATGAATATCAAGAGAAGCACAGAATCGACTTAAGCATATTGGTCGAGATGAAATAGTAGATCTTATGTCATTTCGTATTACTTCGAAAGAGCGGGTTTGGTGTGTGCGAGATTCATCACAAGTAATGAAAATTCTTTGGTGGGATCCTAATCATACGGTTTACCCAACAACAAAAAGAAACACCTAACTGATGAGTCAGCCTTAGATTGCAGATGTTTCTTTCGGCAACTAGGTTATCACCAAATGTAATCTAAACGTCTTGCGCGCTACCTTTGGAAGACGGCATTTTGATGAGAGTGCCAGTATTTGTCGAAGAGTTGGTATTACCCCGATAATGTAGAGACACTTTAATGATAGAGTTTACCTAAGAACTGGAGGGAAATCTAAGATGAGTAAAGTGGTTTACACTGAAGAATTGAAAGAACATATCTTGTAGGAGCATGAAGCGGGGATGTCGGTGAGAGAGTTTGGCTCGTAGATGGGAGCCGTCGGCGACCACGATTCAGAATTGCAAGCGTCGTATTGAGCAGTTGGAACAGGAGAATCAAATTTGTGGATGGTCATCGAACAATGAAATATCCTCAAGGGTGCCTCCGCTAAAACCATCTTGACTCAGGTTACAAAAGTGTTGCTGACTTCAATGAGTGAAGGTCTAACGCACAAGGCCTAGCGTTAGGGATCAACTTATGGCTTGAGGGTAGACAGCTGCACGAATACTGCACAATTATCGTGCGCGCCCAGCACCGGCGGGTCGTGGTCTACAGCGGGTTTCGACGCAATTGGCAGAAACCGTTCGACTGAACGGTTCGCTGTTCAGGATGCCGCCTGACGTGAAACAGATGTTTGGAGCTAACATCCCGAACTTCTAGCCTCGAGTCGTGAATCTGCGGTAGCTTGCCATGACTGGGCAGTTTCAGGGTTTGGTGAGCGAACCGGTGCTGTACATGCTTGATGTGAACTGGAGTTCTTCGAGCAGGATGCTGCAGCGGCTGTTTCGGATGAGCGAATCGATGTCGCCGACCGAACGCAGTGAGCTCATCCCGCGCACGGTCGATTATTTTTATCGACCATCATCCCGAGTATACTATTGAAGACATCTGAGAACTGAGCAGGCCCGGATCAAAGACGAAGGTAAGAGAATCACACAGGAAGCGATATTCAGTTGGGAACGAAGAGAAGAACTGGGGCGTCAGTAAGGAATCAAACAAGGAGCTGAAAAGAGAGAAGAGCAGACTGCCAAAATAATGTTGGCCAAAGGAATGAAAATCTGTGCGATTTGCGGTTTGACTGATTGAACTCCCAGCCGGATCGAACAGCTGAGAAGCGAATTGGATTGAAATTACACAATTTCAAATCCTTTCTGCTCAATGCGATTTCCAAATGAACCTTCGGTTGCAGCCTCGCCTTGGGAGAAGGTGAAAAAAGTTCTGTTTACGTACAGATCATGATCATAATTAATTATTCAAATCAATTATTTACAAGTTCGTTGTACAATCCGCTTGAACTGATGACGCAGTTCTATCGTCGTTTCGATCACAGTAAGTTGAAAGTGCGCAGTGAAGAGCTGCCTTCCCACTAAAGTTAATTCGAATTCGGTTCCGTCTGCGTCACCTAGGTTATTAGAAGCTCATTTCATGCATCCACGATTCGCAATCACGTCATGGGGCGAAAGATGCTGTCTGCCTGTTTCATTCTTTCAGGGTGTTCTGAACTTCCTGAATCATGAGCGTTGGAATAGCAGGTGCGTCATTGATCAATTTTGTTGGACGGGATCACTTCATCGCGCGGCAGATCGCATGCTCCCATTTTACCGTCAAATTCGTCATCTCGCAGCTGCAGGTATGAATAATCTGAATTTGAACTGGTATTGGAACAATATAATCAAACAGTAAGGTCTGCTTACGCATCTAACCATAGAATTAAAGGGAATTGGGGTGAACTTTTGAGCGGTTCAGAACAGCAAAACGAGTCTTCGTTTGAAGAACAGTTGAAATTACTTGAAACCATTGTTCGTAGAATGGAAAGAGGTGAACAGTCGTTGGAAGATTCTTTGCAGGATTTTCAAGCAGGAATCCAGATTGTCCGCGAGTGTCAGTCGCGGCTGAAAGAAGCTGAATTGAGAATCGTCCAACTGACCGAAAGCGAGGATGGCCGGCATAAAGAAGAGCCACTCACGCGGGACTGATTGGACGTCATGAGTTTTGAAGCAGACTGGCAGCGATGCAGAAAGGCGGTCGAATCCGCACTTGATGTACAGCTTCCGTCGGTAAGTGAGTCTCCCGAGAAACTCCATGAGGCGATGCGTTACGCGACTTTGGACGGCGGCAAGAGATTTCGAGCCGTTCTTCTCATCATGACCGGTGAAATGCTTGGTGTCGATACGGAAGTTTTGCTGGACCCTGCCGTTGCGATTGAATGCGTTCACGCATATTCACTCGTTCACGACGATTTGCCGTGTATGGATGATGATCAATATCGCCGTGGCAAACTTTCCTGTTTTGCGGCTTATGATGAAGCAACGGCCGTTCTCGTTGGCGATGCTCTTCAGACACTCGCATTTGAAATTATCGCCTCCAGTGATCAGCTGAATCATATGGGAGGGCGCAGGAGTTCACTTATCTCCGTACTCGCCAAAGCGTCCGGATCCAGAGGCATGGCGGGCGGCCAGGCTCTGGATTTGAATTTCGACAGTTCGAATGCGGATTCGTTGTTGAGAGTCCATCGATTGAAGACTGCAAAACTGATTCAGGCTTCTGTGCGATTGGGAGCTCTCGCTTATGAAAACCTCAAAGACGAAGAGTATGCTGCCTTGAGTGAATACGGAGAACTCATTGGCCTGTCATTTCAGTATCAGGATGATGTTCTTGACGATGAACATGACGTTGAATTTGCACGCCTGCGTGCGTCTGAACTGCGAGATCAGGCGATTGGAGCGCTCAAGACACTTTCACACGACACGACGAATTTGCAGAAGATTGCTGAATTTACAGTCGAGCGCCTTTATTGACACAGGCAGATATTATGGCGAAATCAACCCGATCATCTAAGAATTCCGAGCAGCGGTCTGCGATTTACAGTGAACGCTTTGATCTTTTGATGACGATCGAATCTCCCGAAGATTTGCGGAAGCTCCCGAAAACCAAACTGCAGACTGTTGTCGATCAGCTTCGAAATTATTTGATTGACGTAACATCTCAGACCGGTGGACATTTGGCCGCTGGGCTGGGAACGGTGGAGCTGACGGTCGCCTTGCACTACTTATTTGACACGCCTCATGATCGACTCGTTTGGGACATCGGTCACCAGGCTTATCCACACAAGATTCTGACCGGGCGCCGTGATGCGATGCACAGCATACGCCAGCCGGGCGGGGTGAGTGGATTTCTGCGTAGAGACGAGAGTGAATTCGATTGTTTCGGGGCAGGGCACTCCAGCACTTCAATATCTGCAGCCTATGGGATGGCGGTTGCTTCAGCCGTTCAGAATGAAGGCCGTAATGTGGTTGCCATCATTGGAGACGGAGCGATGACAGCCGGTCTGGCCTATGAAGCGCTGAACAATGCTGGAAATTCGAAAGCGAATCTCTTGGTTATCCTGAATGACAACGAAATGTCGATTTCACCGAATGTTGGAGCGCTTTCAAATTATTTGGCGCGGATTCTGTCCGGGAAAGCGTTCATGACCGTTCGTGAAGGAAGCCGCGCCGTGCTTAGCACGATGCCACCGGTAAAGGAGATTTCACAGCGAATTGAATCACATACCAAAGGCTTGTTTCTTCCAAGTTCGCTGTTTGAAGAATTGGGATTCTATTACATCGGTCCCATTGATGGTCACAACCTCAATACCGTAATGCGGACCATTAAAAATATGAAGAAAATTGAGGGGCCTCGGTTCCTGCACATCATCACTCAGAAAGGAAAAGGATATGACCCGGCGGAAGCAGATCCACTCGGTTATCACGGAGTGGTGCCGTTCAACCCGAAAACTGGAAAACTGGAGAAAAAATCTTCTGGAGTTTCCTACACGTCAGTTTTTAGCAAGTGGCTGTGCGATATGGCAGAAAGAGATGAGCGTCTGATTGGCATCACACCCGCGATGCGAGAAGGTTCAGGTTTAGTGGAGTTTCAAAAGAGGTTTCCGGCTCGATACTTTGATGTTGGCATTGCCGAACAGCATGCCGTTACATTCGGCGCAGGCATTGCATGTGAGAACATGAAACCTGTGGTTGCAATTTATTCGACGTTTCTGCAGAGAGCTTACGATCAGCTGATTCACGATGTCTGTGTTCAGAACTTGGATGTGATGTTCGCACTCGACCGTGCGGGCTATGTGGGTGGTGATGGAGCAACTCATGCAGGCGCCTATGATTATTCGTACCTTCGATGCATACCGAACATGGTGGTTATGGCTCCTGCTGACGAAAGGGAATGCCGAAACATGCTATATACCGCCTACGAACATGTCGGTCCAAGTTCGGTTCGGTATCCGCGAGGAACCGGACCTGGAGTGGAACAGGAACAGGAAATGACACTGCTCGAAATCGGTAAGGCTTCAGTCGAAAGAGAAGGTGATCGCGTAGCAATATTGTCTTTTGGCAGCATGCTGGCCCCAGCGCTGCAGGCAGGTGAGCAGGTCAATGCGACGGTCGTCAATATGCGATTCGTCAAGCCGATTGACGAAGAGCTCATTCGGGATGTTGGAATGAGGCATAATTTGATTATCACGATGGAAGAGCAGGTGGTGGCTGGCGGCGGCGGCTCTGCAGTTAATGAAGTCCTCGCAAAGTATGGTATTCTAACGCGCATCATCAACTTAGGTCTTCCAGATGAACACTTGGAGCACGGTGTTCCAAAAGATGTGCTCGCAGATTGTGGATTAGACGCAGAATCGGTCGTTGATCTGATTGAGTCCTGTATCGAATATGACTTCAAAAAGAGAATAAGCTTATGAATTTTCCGAAATTGATTCCAGTTCCCATAGACAATGTGGAAACACCCATTCCGGATATTCAGTCTTCTAAAGACACCCGCCGACTTGCTATCGATCAGGTTGGAATTCGAAGGCTCAAGCATCCCATTAGGGTGCGCGACCGAAGCGGAGGCGATCAGAATACAGTTGCCTTATTCAACATGTATGTTGGACTTCCGCATAATTTCAAGGGAACGCACATGTCTCGCTTTGTGGAAGTCCTCAACGAGCATGAGAACGTTTTCTCGGTTCAGTCTTTCAAAGACATCGTAAAACAAGTCGCAGCGAGGCTTGACTCTGAATCGAGCCGTATTGAGATGACTTTTTCATATTTCATGGAAAAGAGCGCGCCGGTCACTGGAGTGAAGAGTTTGGTCGACTACGAAGCGACGCTGCTTGGCGAACTCAAAGACGGAAAAGTCAACATTATTACTGGCGTGGTTGTGCCAGTTACCAGCCTCTGTCCCTGTTCAAAAGAGATATCAAGCTATGGCGCTCACAATCAACGCTCTCATGTCACCATTACTGTCTTGTCCGAACAGTTTGTTTGGCTTGAAGAACTGATTGAACTGGCGGAGAGCAATGCAAGTTCACAGCTGTACGGCCTGTTGAAGCGCCCCGATGAAAAGTACGTTACAGAAGAAGCCTATGACAACCCGAAATTCGTAGAAGACATGGTGCGAGATGTCGCAAGTGCGTTGAACGACGATGAACGCATCTCCGCTTATACCGTGGAGTCTGAGAATTTCGAATCTATTCATAATCACTCAGCATACGCCCAAATTTCTCAAAACACGGAGCTGCTGAGGGACTCTTCTTTGAATCTGAGTCTTGTCGAATGAAATTCCACAACTTAGGGGATTCTCATTTCTGAATGATCGATTCAAGTTGAACTCTGACTTGGTGCACGCCCTAATAGAGCGAATTCGATCTGAAGAACCGAAAACCGTACTGATGCTCGCAGCTGACATTCCGTCTGAATTGCAGGACTGCTTCAGCCGACGTGAGAATGTGAAGGTGACCCACATCCCGTTTACTGACCTTGAATCTGAAATTTCCGGTTTGGGACGGTTTGATTTCATCGTCGTATTCGATGATTTCAGCAAGCTTGCAAAGCAGACGACTGAGCAGATGATTTCTCGATTGCGAGACCTGCATGCAAAGCTGTTGTGGGTAATGATCAATGACGATGCGGATGCTGAAAGCTATCGAAAACAGGATGCGGTAGCTCAGGGTCTCAGATTGGTGGACCCGCAGCAGTTTGGGAAAAAGACTCTGTGCTGGTATGAGTTCAGCCTGCAGTTTTACAAGCCGGTGCCACAGTGGCTGAATGCAAAAAATTGGGCAAATCCTGATCAGTGGAACAAAAATCGCTGGTAACCCAGAGAAAGAACCTTGAAAGTATCGAACTATTTATTGGCTACCGTCCGACAGGTGCCTGCGGACGTCGAAATCGTCAGCCATCGTCTCATGCTGCGGGCGGGCATGATACGTCAGCTGGCGTCTGGGATCTACAGTTGGCTGCCGACCGGCTTGCGAGTGCTTCGGAAAGTTGAAAATATCGTCCGAGAGGAGATGAATCAATCGCTCGCGCAGGAAGTGCTTATGCCATCAGTTCAGCCAGGAGAGATTTGGCGCGAATCAGGGAGATGGGATTTTTTCGGGCCTGAACTGCTGCGATTCAAAGATCGCCATCAGCGCGACTTTTGTCTTGGGCCCACGCATGAAGAAGTCATCACGACTCTGATCAACAACGAAATCCGAAGCTATCGTCAGCTGCCGGCGAACTTTTATCAGATGCAGTGGAAATTCAGAGACGAAATTCGACCAAGATTCGGTGTCATGCGCTGTCGTGAATTTCTTATGAAAGACGCCTATTCGTTTGATGTCGACCGCGCTGGAATGGAACAGTCGTATCAGGTCATGTACGATGCGTACAGTCGAATCTTTTCCAGATTCGGACTCGATTTTGTTGCAGTAGCCGCAGATTCTGGCGCGATAGGAGGCAGTGTTTCTCACGAATTTCATGTTTTGGCAGAGTCTGGTGAAGACGGTATTGGAATCAACAGCGAGGTAGGCTATGCTGCCAATGTCGAACTCGTTGCGCTGCCTGAGCCCACCGCTGCTCGGCCTGAAGCGACTCAGAACATGCAAAGCGTCGACACTCCCGGTGTGACGACCATGGAACAGCTGTCGTCATTTTTGTCCGTGCCGCTTAAGAAAACTGTCAAGACGCTCATTCTACGGGGTGAGTCAGGACCTTTGGCTTTCGTGCTGCGGGGAGACCATGAATTAAACCTGCTAAAGGCTGAAAAAATTAAGCAGATCAAATCACCGGTTCAGTTTGAATCACCCGAAAAGATGCTTTCTGAAGTTTCCGCCGAAGCAGGGTCCGTGGGACCGGTTGGTCTTTCGATTCCAGTCATAGCAGATTTTTCAACTCGTGAAATGTTTGATTTTGTTTGCGGCGCCAATCAGAAAGATAAACATTTCACCGGGGTGAATTGGGAGCGGGATCTTCCAGAACCTGAATTTCGTGATCTGCGCAAGGTAGTTGAAGGAGACCCTGTTCCAGATCATCCGGAGCAGACGCTCTCGGTAAAGCGAGGAATTGAAGTTGGACACGTATTCCAGCTGGGCACCAAATACAGCGAAGCCTTTTCGGCGACCTGCCTGGATTCAAATGGCAAAAGCGTGATTCTGTGGATGGGCTGTTACGGAATTGGAGTATCTCGAATCGTGGCTGCTGCCATAGAACAGAATCACGACGAAAATGGAATTGTCTGGCCGGACCCGATTGCTCCGTTTACCGTCGGCATCGTACCCATTTACTCCCGAAAACCAGAAAATGTTGCGCGCATATCTACAGAAATTCACGATCAGCTGAGTTCGAAAGGCTACGAATTGCTGCTTGATGACCGCAAAGAGCGGCCCGGTGTCAAGTTTGCTGATTTGGAATTAATTGGAATTCCACACCGTCTTGTGGTATCTGACAAAGGACTTGCCAATGGTACGGTCGAATACAAACACCGTGCGAGCGGTGAAATTATTGATCTGCCTTTATCAGACTTGATGGAAGAAATCGGTCAGCGAATTCAACTGAATTGAAATCAGTCTTCCTGACTGACTCTCGGTCCGCAGGGATGATGGGCGGACACTCTGTTTTGCTACCAGATTATTTTGAATCCGTTCAAAATCGGAGTTTGTTTTGACTGCCGGCTGTGCACGTCACTGACTTGCGATAGGGGTGAGCCAATCCAAAGAGCCTGTTCCAGAAGATCAACATTTTCAGGCGAGCCGCGTGCGAGCAGCTCTACCTGGCCATCGTCCGTATTTCGAACCCAGCCCTTGATGGAGAGATTCCTGGCCGAATCGACAACGAAACTTCGGAACCAGACCCCTTGAACAAGGCCGCTTACAACAATTTTCCGGCTAATATTCACCACTGGAATAGGCCTGCTGCACGTCTGCAACTTCAAGATAATTCCTGATTCTCGCAGACTTCCCATTGAACAGGCTGTCATAGATGATGAAATTGGCTAGAACTTTCTTTACGTAGATCCGAGTTTCTCTAAATGGAATGGTTTCTACCCAGATCGCGGGGTCAGAAGCTCTGAATCGTTTCTGCCAGGCAAACGATCTCGACGGTCCCGCATTGTATCCAGCGAGTGCATGAACAGGATTCCCATCCATTCGATTCAGCAGCTGTTTGAAGAAAGCAGTTCCCAATCGGACATTCAATGATGCTCGAGTCAGCTGTGCTTTCGAAGGTTTTGAAAGTCCATGCCGCTTCGCAGTCATGCGAGCAGTTGATGGCAGCAGCTGCATGAGTCCGATAGCGCCAGCACTCGAACGAATGTCCGCGATAAACAGGCTTTCCTGCCGCATGATTCCATAGATCCAGTGCGCTGGGACATCATATCGCTTGGCTTCTTTCCGTACGGTTTTGATGTAAGGAATGGGATAGAAAACGCTCAATGAAACTTTACTGGGCTGCTCGATTTGAAAAGTCGCTCGCACGGCCCCATCATGCCAATTCCAAAGATGAAACATCTCCGCAGCAGCCTGCCAGAATGTGTCGTTTTGTGTATTTTTCATATTGACCAGCTCGCGCCGAGCGCTAAACATTCGATTCAATGCCAGCCATTCCCGAATTCGAAGAAAACCGGGAACTTTTGCGGTAACTTCAGTGATTTCTTCTTGTGAAAGGCTTTCAGCTGCCTCTGAGAGCGCATAGTCCAGCCCTAATCTGTCAGCTGCAAGAAAACCGTAAAAATTCAATTCACTTGCGATGCTGCGCCACAGTTCGTCTGCAATTTCAGTTTGACCAACTTCGTGCAGCGCGCGAGCCCGCCAAAATATCCATTCACTGCCACTCGCTTCTTCTTCGTCCATTAAATCAATGGTGTCCAGTACGTGCTGCCAACTTTCGGATGCGAGGGCGCTGCGCACCTGAAGTCGCAGTGCTTTTCTATCCTGCAGTTCTGTGGGGAGCGTTGACAGCCACCTGTATGCATCTTCATGGTGATAGAGCGCGAATCTGATCGCAAGCGTTTTCTGTACCGCCGCCAGCTTGGAAAATGCGGCGGGATGCCGATTCTTCAGTTTCTTCCAGACTTGAATGGATTCGTTCAGGTCTCTGCGGGCAATCCTGACAAATGCATATTCAATCAGATCTCTTCCGAATTCGGATTGGCTCCACTTAAGAAAATGCTCTGTTAGTTCGTCGCGGGGATTCTTATGAGCTTTCGCAAGCTCATGTCCCCACTGCTTGGCATTTTTGGAGCGAAGCAGACTCTGCAGATAATTGGTTAATCCTCGGTTTTTTCTTGCTTGGGTGAGCAGCATTCGCTTAAAAACAAGGCGATCATCAATAATCCCATTTTTCAGTCCGAATTGAAAGAGTGGGTCACACGCGTCGGGCCGCGATCGCTTGTACAACCACAGTTTTTCTAGATTAGGATAGGCTTTTTCAAATTGTTTTGACTTGTACAGCGCGTAGGCGTACCTGCAGCGCGTCTTGGTATCCCTGGCCTTTGCAAAATGTTTCGCAATTAAACTCCAATCTTTTTGCGCATGCAGCCGGCTCAGCCACCAGCTGAAGAAATAGCCGGAAACCGGCACTTCCCATTTTTCAATATATTCTGATATTTCGGTGTTTGAGAAACTCGATGAATCCGCCCGAATTTCTCGCATGAGCAGGTACGGATAAAGTGGATATTCCTTAAGAGTCGGCTTGAGTTTATACCAGGCGGAAAGACGCTTCTTCTTAAGCAGCCGCTCCGCTTCAACAAAAGTTTTTCTTAATTCAGAGGGAGAGCTGTTCGCGGTTAAAGCAGCGAAAGGCAGGAAAGTCAGACAAAAAATAAGCAGTGGAGTCGCTAGAAAGGAAGTCAGGAATAAATTCTTGGAATTGGCACGCATTTTCTCGGACTTGGCAAGTGGCGGATAGAAGCCTTGCATCAGAGCGTTCCTCAAATTCTGAGGAAACGCGTGCTCCAAACCAGACTTTTTTGGTGGTGTTACACTATCTGGCAGTCAGGCATAGTTGCCTGACTGCCAGATTGAAAACTTAATTGATTGTGATTGAAACAGAAAATCTCAGCGAGCACCAATGCTGGCAGCTGTCTTGAATCAGTTCTCTCTGTTTCTCACATATTTTTGTCGGACTTAATCTGTGACTGCTTCTGACGACTTACTGCTCCATCATCATGGTGGATTTTCGGTATGAGGAATCGTAGGCTAACAACTCCCCAAACATTCTAACGCCACGATTTTTTGCATGTTCGACAGCAGCATTGATGTCATCTCGCGACAGGTCCCGTCGTATCGCTAATTCTTGGCCGGGAAAGATAAGATCTGCGTGTTCGATCTGATCGTTGTTGGCATAAATTAAAGGCCAGCGCAACGCGTTGTTATAAATACTCACTGAACCCGAAATAGCCCACAAACTATCACCTGAAACGACTACATAAATATCGTCGGCTACAATTAGTTCTACGACCTCTTCTGGAACTTCTTCTTCCATCGGTGGTTCAGGTTCCATCGCCATCACTTCCTTCTTTGGCGCGCAAGAAGAAAGATTCAACGCGAGAAATATAGCTCCAGCAATAATCAATCCGCGGGTGATGTAGGAGTCAACTTGTTTGTTCATTTCATACTATCCTCAGTAAGTCAGCCAAATATTAACAGCAAATTATAACAATATTGTTATGCGCAGAATTGCAATACGAAAATCAGTCGTAATTGCAAATAAATAATCGAATTGATAAATTACTGATCTTGACCCAGCAAAATCATCAGTACTAGGTTTACTTACAGACTTTCAAGACAGAAACAACTTTGCGCCTACTGAAATTATACTAATTTCCATAAATATTTTGGTTGCGGAATTTTAACGGATTCGCGCACATGCGCAAGAAATACGGGACGCGGTATATCTCGAGCGCCGAGACTGAACAGCAGTTCATTTGGAAGCTGACAGTCAATCAGCGTGAAATTCCATTTTCTGAGATGTTCCACCAAATGGCAGAGAGCGACTTTTGATGCATCCCTCATCGTGTGAAACATGCTTTCTCCAAAAAACATAAGCCCGAGACTCACCCCGTACAGCCCTCCAACCAGCTTTTGGCCGTGCCAGATTTCTATCGAGTGAGCGTATCCCTGTCGAAACAGATCGATGTACGCATTCATCATTCCCTGCGTAATCCAAGTATCTGACGAAAATCCCCCCGGAAATTTTCTAAGTACCGTTGCGCAGCTGTGAATGACGGCTTCAAAATCAGTGTCTAAAGTAGCAGTGTAATTTCGATTCCGCATGCTTTTTCTGAGACTGCGAGAAACGCGGAAGTCATCCAGGTACAAAACTGTTCTCGGGTCAGGACACCACCACATGATGTCGTCATCCTGATTGAAATGCGGATATATTCCCTGTCGGTAGGCCGCGAGCAGGCGTTCGACTGAAAGGTCTCCACCAATTGCAACAGGAAGTTCCCGCGGGGAAAATTCAGGCGGTAAAAAAGTGGGAATGGGCTGATCGGGAATTAATTCTACTATGGAAAATTCGAACAACTGAATTCTCCGGTTTTCTGGTACGCTGAATGTTTCATAAGATCTTGCTGGTACGCTTTCAGCTGCTTTGATTCTCGATTGACGTACTCTCGAATCACGTCACGCAATTCATCGTCGTTGAATGAATGATACGAACTTGCCAGTCTTGGAAGAAATCCTCGGCTTAGCTTATGCTCGCCCTGAATGCCGGCATTGTAGAAGGCCAATCCTTGATCAATGCAGTACTCGATGGGAGAGTAGTAGCAAATTTCAAAGTGCAGATGTAATATTTTTTCTACCGAGCCCCAATATCGTCCGATTAAGTTTGAACCACCTTGCAGGCAGATCGAACTCGCTACAGGTCGCCCATGCTGACGCGCTAGGAACAAAACAAAATTCTGCGGAATCATTTCTCCAGCTATTCGAAAAAATTCATAGGACAAGTACTTGAAAGACCCATATTTCCGTATGGTCTCCGTGTAGCACCTTTCAATAAACTTCCAGTGCGTGGCGTTCATCTCTTCGCCTTCAATGATCTCGATGCTGATTCCCTGTCTGTCAACGTACTTTCGCTCTTGATTGATATTCTTTCGCTTGCGACGGGATAATTGACTGAGAAAATCTTTCATCGATGCATAACCGCGATTTTCCCAGATGTATTCGATTGTGCTTTTTCGAGAAATTCCTTTGGATGCGTCCAATGATTTCCTGTCCTGTTCGCTTATGAACAGCCAGTGCATCGACGAGACTCCCAGCGCCTCAATGATTTCCTGTCCCGCCTGTGCCAGCAGAAGCTCGACATTGGATGCATCCGTATCGGGCGCCGCCAGCAGTTTCGAACTAGATACGGGTGTGAACGGAATCTGGGAGACAAGCTTTGGATAATAGTTGAAGCCATATTGCTGGAGCCCAGCAGCCCAGTCCCAGTCAAAGATGTATTCACCCAAAGAATGCCCCTTCAGGTACATGGGAGCCACTCCCAGAATTCGCCCGCCGTTACGCTTTGAGTTACGTATTACAATGTGCTGTGGCAGCCATCCGGTCTTCGGAGATACACAACCTGAGTTTTCCAATGCCTGTAAAAACTGGTGCTTAAGGAACGGAGACTCCAACGATACACAGCTATTCCAGTCACTAGAGCTAATTTGATCAATGGAATCAATAACGTTCCACATTATTTGATCATCGTGCAACCTAGTGTTTGGTTTGAATGAAGCGTCCATTGATCAGAAAAATAAGTTCTATTAGATTCACAGATTCTCAGTTATGAATAAGAAGTTCGGCGTAGCTCTCGCTCAGTTAAATCTTGTCGTTGGCGATTTACACGGAAACCGAAAACGCGTCGTTGAGGCCGCTCGATACGCGCGGGACCAGCTGCACTGTCGTTTTGTTGTATTTCCTGAACTGACAATTTCAGGGTATCCACCTGAAGACCTGCTGCTGCGTCAAAAATTCGTTCAGGAATGCGAATCCATCCTTCGCAGTCTGAAAAGCGCAGTTCCTGAAATAGCCCTCGTCGTTGGCCATCCTCATCAATCCCAAGGTCATCTATACAATGCAGCGTCGCTGATTGATCACGGAGTGATCATTGCAACCTATTGTAAGCAACATCTGCCCAACTATGGCGTGTTTGATGAAAAACGCTACTTTAAGGAAGGATCTGCTCCGAGCGTTGTAAATGTTGACGGGATCCTGATTGGCCTGACCATTTGTGAGGATGTGTGGGACGACGGCCCCGTTGAACAGGCGGTTCGAAATGGTGCGAAGATCGTATTCACGCTGAATGGTTCGCCCTTTGATACTTCGAAAATCAGCTTTCGGGAAAAGGACGTCGTTTCCAAACGCTCAAGGCGTAACAAAGTCAGCATTGTGTATGTGAATCTGGTCGGCGGACAAGACGAACTGGTTTTTGACGGAGGTTCGATCGTTACCGATTCGGAGGGAACGATCGTTTTGCGAGCTCCACATTTTGAAGAGAGCATTGTTCGCATCACTTATCAGCAGACACCTGATTTCCAGGTCGTGCCAGATACCGTGATTGAGTCACCCAGTTTCCTGTCCAGTGTCTATCGTGCGATTGAATTGGGGGTGACTGACTATATTCGCAAAAATGGATTTCAGGGTGCGATTGTTGGAGTGTCAGGTGGCATTGATTCAGGGCTTACGCTCGCAATTTTGGCTGATGCGATCGGTCCTGAAAATGTAGAAGCTGTACTGATGCCTTCACAATACACCAGTCCGTTCAGCATTGAGGATGCCGTGACCGAAGCTGAAAATTTAGGTGTTTCGTATTCAATCATTCCCATCGACAAAATCGTTCAAAGCACGCTGGACCAGCTTGAGCCGTCCTTTGCTGGAACTGAACCGGATGTCACAGAAGAGAACATTCAGGCGCGCGTTCGTGGAATGTTGCTGATGGCGCTGTCAAATAAAAAACGGAAGCTCGTAATTTCAACGGGAAACAAAAGTGAAGTCGCAGTCGGTTACGCTACGCTCTATGGTGACATGGCTGGAGGATTTTCAGCAATCAAGGATGTGCCAAAGACGCTTGTGTATGAATTGGCGAACTACCGAAACCGAGAACTGGGTCGAGTCATACCAGAGCGCGTGCTGACGCGCGAACCGACCGCGGAGCTGGCGCCGAATCAGCTTGACAGCGACAGTCTTCCTCCGTATGAAATTCTCGACCCGATTCTGGAACGGTATGTCGAGTATGCGCAGTCAGCAGACGAAATCGTTCGCCAGGGTTTTGATCCTGCGGTTGTTCGTCAGGTGATTCAGATGGTGAATCGAAACGAATACAAGCGTCGGCAGGCGTGCCCTGGAGTGCGCATCACGCCCAAAGCTTTCGGGAGAGACCGACGGTATCCGATAACAAATCGACATTACTGAAACAGACCCAGCAGCACGCGCCGGTTTTTCGCTTTGACCAGTTCGTCGTCCAGAACCGAGGTGTCACTGCGAAGAAACTTACTGTCTGGAAAATTGTGCGCCAGCACTCGCTGACTGTCGCGCGCCAGTTCTTCCAATTCGAGCTGCCCATAGGAATACATCAGAATGGCCAACGCTTCTTCTGTATGAGGAGAGTTCGAATATTGCTCCAGAACCTGTTTCGAACGGTTGATTGCCGCGACGTACGCATCGCGGTGCAGATAAAATCGGGCGATTCGCAGGTCGTGTCGAGCGAAAGTGTTGATTAAATCGATCAGAATCTGTCTCGCTGACTCAGCATAGTCACTCAGTGGAAATTTTTCCACAACGATCGTAAATGCGTTATAGGCATCGCGGGCTGACTCAACGTCGTGGTCACTGAACTGTTCTTGGCTCTTGAAATATTTCTCGCCGAATTTCGGAGTTCGAACGGGTAAACTGGCCAGTCCTTGCAGGTAGTAGGCATAGTCAATGTGCGGGTGAGTTGGATGGAACACTAAAAATCGATCAACACAGGGTATGGCTCGTTCAGCCTCCCGAGTTTTGTAATAAGCGTAACAGATCTCTATTTCACTCTGCGTCGTGTAATCTCCATAAGGATACGTTGCCTGAAGTTCGATGAACTGCTCAATTGAAAGCTCGTAGTTTCCAGCATCCAACTTTGCTTTTGCTTTGTAATACATTTCTTTTTCAGACAGGGTGCCTTTGGATTTTTTATTTTTGGAACATCCCGCTAACGAGCCTGTAACCAAAAAAATTGAAAGAAGAATCAGTAGAATTGTTTTCATGAGATCGGTCACTTTGACATGTTTGTATTGATGTTGGTCAGTTCTTTACGCTCTGGGCTCGAGTGAGTGCCAAACGGGTTCTGGCAGAAATTATACAAATCAAACTGCACGAATATGCAGCGCCGACCGGATGGCATCGATTTTGATGTGAACTGCTGCACAGCCGACACAGGCGGGAAGGCATTGTGATTTGCGAAGACGAAAGACTGAGTCAAGCAGGGCCTCACAACAAATCGATGCAGCGGCAGAAGAGGACCGATGCCTGCCGGCTGTCCGAGAAGCAGTCAAAGCGATGGCATTTCCCGCCAGAGAGCGGGAAATTCCAGGCATCAGGCTGTCGTTCCGATGCTGACGATGTCCGCGGCAGCGGCATCAGCATGTGCTGCGTACGAAATCGCAATGGCAGAGCGCTCTTTACGGAATGAATTCCGCAATTTTTCATCTGGTATTCTATCTGCATCAATTTCCAGCGCGTTTACAGATGGATTTGCGATTTGACCGGGACATTTAATTTCAAAATTGAGTGATTTATCGATCATGGAAAAACGACATCGATGCTTCACTTGACTTCTACATCCTCTTTTTATCATGAACAACTGAAAATTATTCCATTGCACTTTCATTTTTCTGACAAATTCCACACTTAGCGCGTTTCTATGGAGAACAGGCAGTTTCTTATCCCACCGGAATTTCGCGGCGTGCGGCTCGATAAAGCGCTGGCTTCCATATTGACAGACCGTTCAAGGACGACCGTTCAGAATTGGCTGGATGAAGGCTTCATTCTTGTCAATGATCTGCGCGCATCGCGACGACAGGCCGTTGTAGGTGGAGAGCATGTTTCCATTGATGTTCCAGAGAAGAAGAATCTGGAGTGGAAACCCGAAAACATTCCACTCGACCTGGTGCACGAGGACGATCAGATCCTCGTTGTCAATAAACCTGCCGGATTGGTGGTTCACCCAGGGGCAGGAAACGCGAGCGGAACTTTACTGAATGCGCTGCTCCATCATTCGGATGAATTCGCCCTGCTGCCCCGGGCCGGAATCGTACACCGACTGGATAAAAACACATCCGGACTCCTGGTTGTTGCGAAAACCGAGTCTGCGCGTCTAAACTTGATTCGACAGTTTAGAAAACGCACCATCAGTCGCCAGTATCTTGCGATTGTCGTGGGTCGAATCATTTCTGGCGGGACGATCAGTGAAGCGGTCGGGCGCAGTCGACGGGACCGCAGAAAGATGACGGTCGGACATGGAAAGCCCGCAGTAAGCCACTATCGCGTCGTTTCGCGATACCGCGCTCACACATTAGTGCGTGTGATGCTTGAGACGGGCCGTACGCATCAGATACGCGTTCATCTGCAGCATGCTGGTTTTCCAGTTCTGGGCGATTTGGAATACGGACAGCGAGTCAAATTGCCGAAAGGGGCGAGTCGAGAGTTGATTTCGGCTCTCGTGGAATTTAGAAGACAGGCGCTTCACGCTGAGTATCTGAGCATTCTGCACCCGGGCACGGCCGAACGCATGCACTGGCATCAGTTCATGCCAGAAGACATGAAGCGGCTGATTCTTCTGCTGAAGTCGAATTTGAACCAGATTCAATGAACAGCGCCCGCCGCGATCTGCCGCAGCGGGCGCCATATCCAAAAGAAACTAACCTACGAAACCGGCAGGACTTACTGAATCGTTGTCAGTCCAAGGATTTCCCAGTCCTGCATGCCACCTCGATACCATTTGATCTTATGAGATGGATAACCCAGTCTCAGAAGATTTTTGATATTGTTCGGTGATTGACCGCACCACATTCCGTTGCAGAACATAACTGCTGTCTTGCATTTCGAGAAATCAAACAATCCTTCACTTTCGGTTACGTTAAAGACCGATTCCAGGATCTCTGCAATCTCAAGCGGTGTTGCGCCTTTCGCAGGATTCAGGTTCGTCCATGGAACGTTCATAGCGGTAGGAATGGTGCCGCGGGCAACCCAATCTGGTGTTCGAGAGTCAATCACGGTAATCGATTCATCGCCTTCGTTCATTTCCTTTGCATAATGCATTAATTCCACTTCACCAATCGTTTCTACGCCAGTGGCGAGATTGGATGGCTGAATGCAGAACGGCGGGCATGGTCGAGATGTTTTTGCGAATGCTGGATTGACGGTCGCGTCGTTGTCCTGATTGCGCTTGAACTCAACCATTTCACCATTGATGTTGACCGAAATCGACATGATATCGGGTGTGATTCCAACTGGTTTCGACTCTGCCATGATATTCAATGACGAGACCATCCAAATGACCCCAACCAGAATCGTAACAATTAACTTACGTATCATATTTCCTCCTGAGCAGTAAGTAATGAAGTGATAGCCTATTTTGCATGTGTCTACCTCAAGTAAATCACACAAAAATCACTGGCATCGAAATTTAGCTGTACCATAAGTTATAGAAACAAACTTTTCAAATGATTGTTCGCTCTAAATTTGAAATTAAGCAAAGTTAATTTTAAAAAGTTGAACAAAAAAGATGGAGTTCGATCCGCTTGTGGGCCAGCCGACCTATCCGCGATTTTGAATTCATTGCGGTCCTCGCTAAAGACTGCCTCCAAGGTTCAGCCGGCAGAGAACTACACCGAACACTCCCCAACTTTTGCATCTGTAGGGCGAATTCAGCAAACGATTGTAAAATTTGAAAAGTATTACAATTTTCTGGCATCAGGTTAGTTTTGAATGATGACAGCGTCTTACTTCGCTAGGGAATGCTGTTCTCCATAAGCATTGACCCAAGAAAACGGTTTTACTGATTTCCAATTTAATGAAAACGGATGGAACTTCGAGATATTGAACATGAAAAGTCAACATTTGCGTAAATTTGCTCTAGTTTTAGTTCTTGTGTTGAGTGCGCTGCCATTCAGCGCGTGGAGTCAGCCGCTGAAGATCGCCATGATCATGGGCGGAGACGTAGGAACATTCGGCTGGAGTTACAGTCATTTTCTATGCAAGCTCGCGATCGAAAAGACATTTAGTGACAAGGTCGAAGAAATTTACATTTACGAACAGGATGAATTGAATGAAGGTGAAACAAAGAAAGCGATGCGCAGTCTGTTGGAAGACGACTATAAGTTGTTCTTTGTGACCAGCTATGAGTTCGAAGGCATCACTCACGCGCTGGCCAAAGAGTATCCTGACGTGATCTTTGAAATAGCGACTGGAAGCGAACGAGCAGATAATGTCGGAGTTTATTCGCCGCGATTCTATGAAGGGCGATATTCCGCTGGAGTGCTCAGTGGAATTCATTCCTCCACCGGACTCATCGGTTATATCGGTCCGTTCCCAATTCCAGAGATTGTACGCGGGGCCAACGCGGTGGCGCTCGGCGCACGGACGATCAATCCGGACGCCAAAGTATTCACGATTTGGATAGATGCATGGAGTGACGATCTGGCGGAAGCTGAAGCTTCAGATTTATTGATCAATATGGGGGTGGATGTCATCGTGCCGCATACCAAAGGGTCTGCGTTGATGGAAGTAGCAAGAAATCGAGAAGTGCTGGCATTTGCCAAGGGTTCCGATTTGAGTCATGTCACTCCCAATGCCCAGCTCGCTTCGATAACGGATGACTGGACTCCTTTCTGCATCAACCGAGTTCAGAAAGTACTGGACGGCAACTGGCAGTCGGCGGATGTGTGGAGCGGACCCGAAGGCCCTGGTGTTCGCTTGACGCATTTCCATTCCACTCGAGTCAGCGAAGAGGAAATCTCGCTGATACGGCAGCTGGAACACGACATGCAAATCGGCACAGTCAATCCTTTCACCGGACCCATCTTCGACAGTCAGGGAAGACAGATCGTCGCTGAATCTCAAGCATTGACGGATCAGGAGCTCAAGGACATGGACTGGTTCGTTGAAGGGGTTGAATCATTGAATGATGAATGAACGTGCCAGTCAAATTTTGGTGCGGTTCCCTGAATGGAGGCGAGTGCGCTCAGCATACGGCAGTTCACTTCACCAACACTTAAAAAAAGCAGTTCCAGAAACCGTCATGATTAAATTTCTTTCGAATATTTTTAAGTCCTTCTTCGTCGCAATGCTTTTCCTGACTGCTGCGAATGCAGCGGGAGATTCGGAAAAGGTTGATTTTACGCTGCCCGATATAAATGGGAAATTGCACAGTCTGTCAGATTTTGAAGGGCAGTGGGTGGTGATTAATTTTTGGGCAACCTGGTGTTCACCCTGCATCCAGGAAATACCACACCTCAGAAAAATTGCGAAAACCACAGAACCGGTTCAGCCCGTTGTGATAGGCATAGATTTTGAAGAAGCTGAAAAAGATGTGCTGCAGGAATTCATGGACCAGCTGCAGATGGATTATCTGGTGCTCATTGTCGGTGAGGCGCCGCTCATACCCTTCGAGCCTCTGAAAGGACTGCCGACTACGTTTTTGGTTTCACCAAATCGGGAAATCGTCGCCGATTGGGTTGGCGCAGTCACTGAGCAGAAAGTGATCGACGAACTATCAAAGCAGGTCGCGCAGTTCGAATCCTAAAGGTCTACGGCGGTCGGGTATCAGCTGATTCCATCAGCATCGTAAAATCAATCGCTCGAAGATGTTTCGTTATCGCTCCAATTGAAATAAAGTCGACGCCGGTTTTTGCGACTTCCTCGACGTTTTCAAGAGTGATGTTTCCCGATGCTTCCAGTTCGACCTGACGATTTGTGATCAATGCTGCTTTTGCCATGTTCTCGATGCTGAAATTGTCCAGCATGATGCGATTTGCCCCGCTGTCCAAAGCAGATTGAAGTTCTTCCAGACTCTCAATTTCCATCTCAATCAGAAAATTTTTCGGATTTTCATTCTTGAACTGACGGAAAACTTCCGGCAGAGACTGAGTCAGCAGCTGATGGTTTTCTTTGACTATCACTCCATCATAAAGCCCAATCCTGTGATTCACGCCGCCGCCGACGGTTACAGCATATTTTTGGGCGATCCTCAGGCCTGGGATCGTCTTTCGAGTATCTAGTATGCGCGTGCCGTACGGCGCGACGACATCTGCAAATTTACGGGTTGCCGTCGCTGTTCCCGACAGGGTCTGAAGAAAATTCAATGCAGTTCGTTCTCCGCTCAGAAGAGAGTTGGCTCTGCCTTTTACGATGCATACCGTCCTGCCAGCGTCGATTGGGTCGCCGTCCTGATCAAACCAATGGGTTGCGACTTCGTCATCAATCTGTCGAAAAACTTCATCGAACCAATGGATTCCACATAGAACTGCTGGTTCTCGGGCGATTACGTGCGACTCTGCTTTGATGGAGTCGCTGACAAATGAGGCGGTAATGTCTCCGGACCCGAGATCTTCTGCAAGTGCAGCGGCAACCGACCTGATTGATTCTTCTGAAATTTGAGATTTTGGAAAGATGGGTGAGGACCGAGAAATAAATGTTGCGACAGATCGAACTCAAGGTTTAATTTAACCGAAATCAGCCCAGCCGCGCAGACGGATAAGACTTGATGCACAGCTGTTCGCGGTATACTCTAATGTAATGTTATAGTCTTTGTTTTTAAATATTTTGGTGAAATTTGGTCATGACTCATGATATTTGGGAGACGTTGAGTCCACAGCTTCTGTCAAACGAAGCAAATACAGCTTGGCTTCGACGATTGCGCGCTGGCGGTCCGGAAGTTTATACGTATCGGCAGATTTATGACGGCAGCCTTCATCTGGCGAATCAACTTCGCCAGTTTGGCATTAAACAGGGCGATGTCGTATCGATCATCGGACCCAATGGACCAGAATGGGGGATTGGTGCGATTGCGACCTGGAAAGTTGGAGCGATTCTTGCCCCGGTTCATATTGGAAATACGGAATCTGACATTCGAAGTCAGATCGGCATTTTGAACCCAAAAATCCTGCTGCATCACAATGCTGAGAGAAAAATTCAGGACATCGGCGTAGAGGCGCTGCCGATCGAGGTAAGCTCGGAATCAAGCAATGCGGAAATGCAGCAGCCTGCCAACAATCTATCAGCTGAAGAAGCCGTGCGGATCTATACTTCGGGGAGTACGGGCAAGCCCAAAATGGTGCGGCTGTCGCACAAAAATATTTCTACGAATTTTGTGACGTGCAGCAGGACCGTGTCAATTGATCAAAGTGACTGTTTTCTCAGTCTGCTTCCGCTGTCACACACATTTGAACTCGTGGGCGGCATGCTGCTGCCCCTGTATGTTGGAGCATCGATCGTAATACCCAAAGTGCTGACGGCAAAAGAAGTGATGGATGCGATGCTGGAAGAGAATGTGTCGGTCGTGCTTGCGGTTCCTCGACTCTTTAGAAACATTAAGATTGGCATGGAAAAAAAGTTTCAGGACAAAAGCTTCCTGGTGCGGGGTTATATCAGTCTGCTGCGTTCATTGCCGCTGGCGCTGCGCCGCCGCCTCAACGCGCCGATACGCAAGCAGCTGAGTCCGAATTTACGCTATTGGGTAAGTGGCGGCGCTCGTCTGGACCCGACAATTGCTCAGTTTTTTCGAGATTTGGGAATCAGCTTGAGACAGGGTTACGGACTGACTGAAACCTCCCCTGTAACCTGCATTCAGGAAGCATTTCCGTCCAATCTCGACAGCGTTGGCTATGCAATTGAGGGAGTCGAAGTCCAGATACATGAACCCGATGAACATGGATGCGGCGAAGTGCTGATCAGAGGGGACAACATCATGATTGGCTATACCGACCCAAAATTGACTCAGGAAGTCATGATGGATGACTGGTTTCGAAGCGGTGACATAGGACGGCTGGACAATTTCGGAAACTTGAGCCTGACCGGGCGCTCAAAACGCATGATCATTACAGAAGCTGGAAAAAATGTCTATCCCGAAGAAATCGAAACGCTGCTCGAGAGACACCCCGACATCAAGGAAGCCGGGGTGATCGAAGTGAATCAGCGTCCTTGCGCGGTGCTTGCGATGGAAAATCCAGATGAAAACAGGAAGGCGGCAAGGGAAATTCTTAATCAATACAACAACGGTGCGTCTGCACATAACCGGATCACGCGTTTCGCCCTGGTGGAAGAACTGCCGAAAACTCCACTCGGCAAAAACGCTCTCTCTCAGCTGCCGGACGCTTTTCGGGAACACGAAGTCGGATAGAGAAATCTCAATTTCAACTGGAGCGCTTCTGCAGTCGAGTCCTTGATTTACGATAGACCTGAAAAGGATTGTCGTTTTGATCAGACATCTCCATTCTGTTTCCAATCAACAGACTAGCTTGATTTGTGTCTAGCTGGCCTTATATTCAGGCTGCTAGTGAACAAGACATTATTCATTGATGGGATCATCTTTTTATGAAATTGGAAAAATTTACGGTTAAGTTGCAGGAAGCGCTTGGTGATGCGCAGAGTTTGGCGGTAGGAAGAGATCATCAGTTCATTGAACCCACCCATCTGCTGCTGGCGCTGATCAACCAGGAAGGCGGCACTGTACGCCATCTGCTGCAGCAGTCGGAAGTTGACGTCGGTCAGCTGCGCGCCGAATTGATGAGGCATCTGGACCAGCAGGCACAGGTATTCGGACAAACGGGTGACGTCAAGATTTCACAGGCCACCTTCCAGCTGTTCAATCGCGCGGACCGTGATGCTCAGAAAAAAGGGGATCGGTACATCTCCAGTGAAGTCATGCTGCTGGCCGCGCTGGATGGAAAAGACCGCGCCGCCAAGCTGCTCAAGAATGCAGGCGCTTCCCGCAGCAATCTGGAACAGCGAATCGAACGGATGCGTGGAGGCAAAACGGTAGATGATGCTCAGGAAGAAGGACAGCGCCGGGCTCTGGAAAAATTTACGATCGACCTGACAGAACGCGCACAGGAGGGGCGGCTGGATCCCGTCATCGGCCGCGATGACGAAATTCGCAGAACCATTCAGGTTCTGCAGAGACGAACCAAGAACAATCCGGTGCTGATTGGTGAAGCAGGTGTTGGAAAAACTGCGATTGTTGAAGGACTGGCGCAGAGAGTTGTGAATGGGGAAGTCCCTTCTGGCCTGAAGAACAATCGTCTGCTCGTTCTTGATGTAGGCGCTCTCATCGCCGGTACGAAATTCAGGGGCGAATTTGAAGAAAGGCTGAAAGCCCTGCTTTCGGAACTTGCTCATCTTGAAGGCAAGGTCATATTGTTCATTGATGAAATTCACACGATGATCGGAGCCGGTCGGACCGATGGTAACTCAATGGATGCAAGCAACATGCTCAAGCCTGCATTGGCGCGGGGTGAGCTTCATTGTGTCGGAGCAACCACACTGGATGAATATCGAAAGTATGTTGAAAAAGACGCCGCGATTGAGCGCAGATTTCAAAAAATCCTGGTGCAGGAACCAAGCATCGAAGACACCATTGCAATGCTGCGCGGCATTCTGGAAAAGTATGAAGTTCATCACGGCGTAAGCATCACGGATCCCGCGATCATTGCGGCCACGCAGCTGTCTCAGCGTTACATTACCGATCGAAACCTGCCGGACAAGGCGATCGATTTAATTGACGAAGCTGCGAGTCGAATCCGAATCGAAATCGATTCAAAACCGGAGGCACTGGACCGACTCGAAAGAAAAATTATTCAGCTGAAAATTGAACGGGAGGCGCTGAAGAACGATACGGACCCGACGTCACAGGACAATCTGCGAAATCTTGAGAACGACCTGCAGGAACACGAAAGCGAGTATTCGAAGCTGGAACAGGTCTGGTTTGGTGAAAAAGCGGCCGCAATGAGCGTTCATCATGTTCGCGAAAAGCTGGACGCGGCAAGGATCGAGGAAATGAATGCGCAGAGAGCAGGACATCTTGAACAGCTGGCGAGACTCAGAAATGAAGTGATACCCAGCTTGGAACGCGAGCTGTCCCGCGCCGATGAAGTCAAGGAGTTCGAACTGCTTCGAAGTTCAGTTACAGAAGAAGAGATCGCGGAAGTCGTCTCAAATATGACTGGGATTCCAGTGAGCAGGATGTTCGAAGGAGAACGCATTAAATTACTGCGGATGGAACAGGAGATCGCAAAACGCGTAATCGGTCAGGAAAGGGCGATTCAAGCTGTTTCTGATGCGATTCGAAGGTCTCGGACCGGTTTGTCCGATCCGAATCAACCCTCGGGCACTTTCATGTTTCTGGGACCTACAGGTGTTGGCAAGACGGAACTGTCCAAAGCTCTGGCAGAATTTCTTTTCGACACGGAAGACTCGCTGATTCGTATCGACATGTCGGAGTTCATGGAGAAACATTCAGTTTCAAAACTCATCGGCTCACCGCCAGGTTACATTGGCTATGACGAGGGTGGTTATCTGACTGAATTGGTTCGCCGTCGTCCGTACAGCGTAATTCTGATGGATGAAATAGAGAAAGCACATCCGGACATCTTTAATATTCTTCTGCAGGTTCTAGACGACGGCCGCCTGACCGACGGGCAGGGCAGAACGGTCGATTTTCGGAATACGATTGTGGTCATGACATCCAATCTTGGTTCAGACCTGATCCAGGAAATGGCTGGCAGGTCGGACTATGAAAGTCTTCAAAGCGCGGTGCTTGCCGTAGTCACCAGAAATTTTCGGCCGGAATTCATCAATCGAATTGACGAAATGATCGTGTTTCATTCTCTGTCCACCGAACACATGCGCGGAATCGCACGAGTCCTGATTCGAGAACTGCAGCAAAGACTTTCAAGCCGAGATCTGAAACTGCACATGGATGATCAGGCGATTGACAAGCTGGCTGAAATCGGTTTTGATCCGGTCTATGGCGCGCGTCCTTTGCGAAGGACGCTTCAGTCGATGATTGAAAATTCCTTGGCCAGAGAAATACTTGAAGGCAACTTTTCGCCGGGTGATGAAATTAGGGTCATATGGAGTAGCGGTGAGTTTCAATTTGGTCACCACGAGAGAAATGAGCGTTCGGCAGCCGCCTGACGTTCGCTCAGTCCAGCGCAGATGGGATTCTAAAGTGGCTGTAAAAATTCCGTTTCGATATGATGACGAATTCGAACACGGAAAAATTCAGCAGATTTCACATCTTGTCCGAAGAATCGTAGCGAACAATCCCAGCAGGTTTACCTTCCGCGGTACTGGCACGTATGCCGTCGGTTGGGGTTAGGTTGCCGTAATTGATCCCGTACCGCTTCTGGACAGTCATATCTCCGCAATTGCGAATCAGCTGGAAGGTGAGACGATTCTCACATCCTGGTCACCCACACCCACAGCGATCATTCGCCAGCTGCACGTCCGCTTCAGAGAATGTGCGGAGCTCCCATTTACGGATGCCGGCCGCCAGTTCAAAATTATTCCGATGTGCCTTCTGCTCCAATCGAGGAAGATATCGGGAATTGTATACTTGACAGCCTACTAAATAGAACAGTTTATATTTTCTTTTTAGAAATTTTGTAACAAGCCCCACATAGAAAAGAACAGTGAATTGAAACCAATTGATGAAAAACGAAGACGAGTAATTAATATCGAGGACGGCGGTTTTTTGCCGCTTATCGACGACGATGGCCGAGAAGATGGCGAAGTACTGCAAATCAATCCAAATACAAAGTTAGGATATGGATTTCATGTTTATAGAATGCCACCCGGACACACTACGACAGCCCATGTCCACGAGGGTGACGAAGAATTTTTCGTACTTGAAGGGGAGCTGGTTGACCATGACGGGCATCGCTACAAGAAGGGCGACCTAGTCTGGCTTGATGCAAAAACCAAGCACAATTCCTATTCACCGGATGGCGCGTTGCTTGTGGTATTTTATCGGTGAATCAGTTTATTGAGTTCAGAGTACAGATGAAGGACCCGCAAGTGCTCGCTCCCGAACAAAGGGTAGATTCCAGTCTCCGTTGTATGGCATGATGCTTTTTTCTAATCATTTCTATATCAGGCAGCCAGTCTCAGCAAACCAGAGAGAGCGCATAATCTCACCATGGTGGAGGCTTTCACCGAAAACCCTCTAAGTTTATAATTATTTTCTCGAAACATCAATCAGTTAGCTCGTAGAACTGATTGACTGTATCATGCGCCACTTGTTGTAGAAACAACCTCGTATCAGTATCGATCTCGCCAAAATAATCGTAACTATTACCTATCGGAGACTGATTGTACAAGCTCGCAAACACAGTGGCTGCGCCCAAGTAAGTACCGAGTAAAGACGGATGTGTTCCGTCATACGACCTGTGTAACTGCAACTCCGGACGACGGCGATACGATTCCTCAAATGCGAGACCCACTGGAATCACCAAAGCATCGACTTCATTCCCCACTTTTGTGTAGAGTGATTCGATATCTCGCATCCGGCCACTACGTTGAAGCTTGTGGGGAAGCACATAAGCTGGTGTCATGTATAGTGCCACTTCACCACCTCGGCGGCGTATGGATTCTGAATGCTGTTTGACAGAATTTGCAAATAGTGCGCTATTTTCCTCTGTCAGCACAGCAGTACTGTGCCCCTGAAGAATAACCACCTGAAACGGCTCGTCAAATCCTAGTTGACCGGGTTTAAGGTAATTTGCAACATCGTGATGAATGAGTCTAGCGCCGTTAATGGTAGCGGATTTGAACTTCGTGTCATCATGCACGAATAGCCCGGCGGAAATGACCATTCGCAGCAGATGATGGTGAAGGCTGTTGTTGTAGTAAAGATAACTGTTTCCGACTAAGAGCAGGTGTGAAGGATTGGTGACGGTCAACGACTTGACCGATGGTGTTTCGCTCGCAAGTGCGACACCCGATAACCAGATGACTACGATGAACGTCAATCGAATCAATTTCATAATCCTCCGTTTCAGATAGCTTCTGGAAAGCATCCATCTGTCTAACATAGCATTGAATTAACGTATTATTTTGGTTTCACATGTTCATGATAATTTACTGCATTATGACAGCAGTCGCCCGTGTTCACTCGGGCGACGAAGAGTATTTCGTGCTTGAAAGGAAGCTGACTAACCTTGACGGGCGTCGCTACAGGAAAGGCAATCTTGTCTGGCTTGATGCAAATGTCAGACACAATTCCTACTCACCGGAGGATGCGTTACTTGTGGTAAATTTTCGGTGAAGCAACTCATCGAGTCCAGAGTTCGGATAGTGGTACCGCCAGTACTCGCCCCGAGGCAAAAGGCATAATCTTGTCGCCGTAGTACAGCACGATACCTTTCTGGGAATCATCTCCACATCTGCAGCGCGTCTCAGCAAACCTGACATGTCGCTTGATCTCACCATCGAAAAGGATATCACCTCAATTCCCTAGGTTCCTGCTCCTAGTAAAATAACCAGATCAACTTCGATTTTCTCCTTATCTCGATAATGCCACATGCGCAAATCGGAATTGGTCCATCTCAATTGAGTAAATATTTACTGAACTACAAGAGATTTCAATAAGTGACCAAAGAAAATTCAGTTTTTCTTCCAATCTTGGACAGCTAGTCTCACAAGTGTTGCAGCAAGACCACTGTCGACAAAGAGAATTTTAGGTGACTTAACGAGATGTTTAGTGTAATTGGAATCCCAAGTCGGAAGTAGGCGTATGATATACACTCGCTTAAGATAAGTGAGATAACGTTCCACTGTGATCCGATGAGCGCCGAGTCTGCCGGCCAAATCAGTAACACTCAATAGCTGTCCAGTCCGAAACGCGAGCAGTTCCAACAAACGAGACAGCATTCCGGATTTTCTAACATCAAATTTTTCAGGTACATTTCGCTCGACAATATTTCTTAAGTACTGTCTTCTCCAGTCTCTCGCACGTTGCTCAGCCTGCTTAAGTGGTTCAGTATATTCACCGGACATTACTTGGTTCCCGATAGAAAAATCTTTATTCGTAGCTCGCCTGTTTCTACCGTTCTGCGCGAGGTTGCCTTGAAATAATTCGAGCAAGAAATTTCCATTTCCGCGGTTTTTTTCTGCTTCACTCAGTGGTTGAAGTTCTATGACCTCCATTGTTCCAGTCAAAGATTCGGTAATCACTGGGATTGAGAGCAAATTGGCTGATCCAGTCAATGGAAATCACCCAGGTCGTCGGTCTCCGTTGACCGAAACTTTGATTGAGGAAATGAGGACCGGAACTATTTGAACTTCCAGTTTAATTTCTTTTCCATCAGCACCTTAACTTCCGAAACATCTTCTTTAGTGGCCAAATATTCAATGCGCGTTTCAAGTCGTGCTAATCGTTCTCCAAGACTATCTCCACCTCCATCGCCCGAGCTTCCCCTAACTGGTGGTTCGAATTGTTCGTCAACCGTTTGAAGGTGATCATTTGCCACTCAATTTCTCCCATTGATCGAGCCACTCCCAAAGTGATCTTTTAAAATAGCCGCTATAGGCCTTGTTCAACTTGAAAACAACACCCAATTTGTTTTCACCAATTCCTATGTTTTTAGAAATGTTCTGCGAAATCTGGTCGGAAGAAACTAGAAAGGTTGTATCAGATAATTCGTAATAATCGGGGTATGCATCCTTAATACGATTGATAACTTCTGAATTTGTCTTCCCTAATACAATTACAAAAACAGCCATAATTTCCCTTGTCTCGTTTTAAATTTCAAGTCGTTCGACTTGATAATACAATAGCTGGGTTTCCTTATGCTATTTCTAGTATTTATATATGGAGGTTCGTTGTACTTGTATTTTCTTGGATTCATAGCAGTGACGGTTGTTCTGCTCTTAGAATATGCTCCAAAGTTAGTATTTGAATTATCGGTATCGGATGTTGATACTCATCAATTGAATGTTCCTAACTTCAGTCTCGGAGTTCAAAAACACAGGATAGTGTGATTCAATATATTGATTTCATATGATTAAATAGCCTCGGTTGGTCGATAAAGTCAATTTTTGTCAGCCGACAATGAAACCAAGAGAGCACAGCAAAACCAATAGAGGTCATGTACTGAAAATTTGTAGCAGAAATCCAAGATCACCCTCAACCATTGAAGAATTCGCAACTGCTTCGAGCACCGTCATGGACAATCTGTTTGCCGACAGCTGCCGCTCGCTGAATTTGAGAACTGCGCTGTGTCGTTCGGGCATCGCCAAGCGCAGTGGCTTGGAACTTGTACAAACGGTGTATTTGCTGCTGATGTGGGTGTTTCTGCGGGATTCGTCGGCAGCCGTGTTCCGTCGCTGTTCAATGCAGGTATTCTTTCTAGCCAGCAAAGATTCGATCCACGACCTGTTCAAGAGTCAGACGGTCAATTGGCGTCAGTTTCATCAGTTGATGGCGCTGCACGTTTATTGAGGCCTGCGTTTACAGTTGAGCGCAAATGGGATTCTAAAGTGGCTGTAAAAATTCCGTTTCGATATGATGATGACTTCGAATACGGAAAAATTCATCAGATTTCGCCCCTTGTCCGAAGGATCGTAGCGAACAATCCCAGCAGGTTTACCTTCCGCGGCACAGGTACGTATGTCGTTGGCTGGGGTCAGGTTGCCGTAATTGATCCCGGACCGCTTCTGGACAGTCATATCTCCGCGATTGCGAATCAGCTGGAAGGTGAGACGATTTCTCACATTCTTGTCACTCACACCCACAGCGATCATTCACCAGCTGCACGGCCGCTTCAGAGAATGTGCGGAGCTCCCATTTACGGCTGCCGGCTGCCAGTTCAACATCATTCCGATGGACCTTCCGCTCCAGTCGAGGAAGATATCGATGCAAATTTTCGATCGACTGTCGAAATTTCAGATGGAGATGTCTTAAAGGGGAAAAACTGGACGCTGAAATGCGTCCACACGCCCGGTCACATGTCGAATCATTTCTGTTTTCGACTGCTGGAGGAAAAAGCGCTTTTCTCTGGAGATCATGTGATGGGTTGGTCGACTACCGTCATTGTTCCACCAGAAGGTTCAATGTCAGACTACATGAACAGCCTGGATCTTCTGCTTGAGGCTGACGATGAAGTATTTTACCCAACTCATGGTCCGTCGATTCGAGACCCAAATCCGTTCGTGCAAGCCTACAAGGCCCATCGCATTGAACGAGAAGAACAGATCGTGGACTGTCTCAAGGCTGGAATGACAACTGTAGGCGAAATCGTGCCGATTGTGTATCGGAACACGGACAGAGCTTTGCACGCAGCGGCGGCTCGGTCGTTATTTGCGACATTGATTAAATTGTGGGAAGAGAAAAAAGTGCTCTGTGACACCGAACCGAAACTGAATTCAAGCTATCGTTTGGACGAATAGTCAGCGCGGCGCTTTACGCTGGTCGGAACTCATTCGTGATAACGCCGGCTCATATCTTGAACGGCATGCACCAGAACGGAAACTTTCGCTGGATCGATTTCGGGTTTGATGCCATGACCTAAATTGAAAATGTGACCGCTGCCGCGGCCAAAAGCTGCAAGTATCCCTGCTGTTTCGTTTTCAATCTCCCGATCGCTGTTCTTTAACGAGTCAGGGTTTAAATTGCCTTGTAAGGCAACGGAATCACCGACTCGAGAACGTGCTTCGCCGATGTCTGTGGTCCAGTCGATTCCAATTGCATGGCAGCCGGACTGTGCCATGGATTCGAGCCATTTTCCACCGCCTTTGGTAAATAAGATCACTGGAGTGTCCGGAACAGAATGTGCCAGTTCCTTGACGATTCGGGTCATGAACTGAAGCGAGAATTCCTGGTATTGGCGGGTGGTCAGCAAACCGCCCCAAGTATCAAAAATCATGAGAGCAGATGCTCCCGCCTTTGCTTTTGCCGTCAGGTAAACCGACACTGAACGAGAAAGAATTCTCAATAATTCATGCAGTTCTTTCGGGTTGCTTTCTGCAAAAGACAGGATTTTTGAAAAATCGGTTTTCGAGCGTCCTTCTATCATGTAGACGGCGAGCGTCCACGGACTGCCTGAAAAACCAATCAGCGGCACCGAACCCGCCAAATGATCTACGGTCGTTCGCACCGCAGCCAAGACGTAACCAAGATCACTTTCGGGATCTGGAACTCCCAGTCGACGAATGTCATCGGTTCTGGTTATCGGGTTTTCAAACACAGGCCCGATGGATTCGACCATTGTGAGACCAAGCCCCATTGCATCGGGAATGACCAGAATGTCCGAAAAGATGATCGCTGCGTCGAGAGCGTATCGCTCAAGCGGCTGTAGAGTCACTTTACAGGCGAGCTCAGGTGTCTGGCAGAGAGTGAGGAAACTGCCTGCCTGTTTCCGCGCCTCGCGGTATTCGGGAAGATAGCGACCGGCCTGCCGCATGATCCAAATTGGAGTCTGACGCACGGGCTGTCTGCGAATGGCGCGAAGAAAACGGTCGTTTTTGAGTGTTCGATTGGTCATGGTTTCAACTGATCCGACCTGCCGCAAGGGCTCTGCGAATTTCTTCCTGGTAATCCGCTGCGACTTGTCTCGGGTCTGCAGAGTCCCGAATCGGACGGCCGACAACCACATAATCTGCTCCCGCCTGAATTGCATCGGCGGCATTCATCGTGCGCTTCTGGTCATGCACAATGTCCGAACCCTGTCTGATCCCTGGTGTCACGATCAGGAAACTCGGCTTCACGTGCTGTCGGATGACCTGTGCTTCTCTAGCCGAACAGATGACGCCCGCACATCCACACTGATCAGCGCTGACCGCGCGCATGAGCACCAGTTCCTCGGTCGTCACTTGGTACCCAGCCGCCTGCAGGCTTTGATCGTCCATGCTGGTCAGAACCGTAACCGCCAGAATTGAGAGGTTGTTCGCTGCACTCACCGCAGCTGTCATGACTTCAGGTTCTCCGTGAACAGTCAGAAACGTGATTCCCAGGTCGTTTAAATTGCGAACGGCTCGATACACGGTCGCTGGCACATCGAACAGCTTGAAATCAGCGAAGACTCTGCAGTTTCTGGCGATGAGCTGCTCCATCAGCTGGACTCCCGCGCCACTGGAGATCAGTTCCAGGCCTACCTTGTAGAATTGAACGACGTCACCGAGTCGATCAACCATCTCAAGCGCGTCGGTCGCTGTCGGAACGTCCAACGCAACAATCAGCCGCTCGCTTGGGTTGGGCGAGATGGCCAAATTCTCAGACACCGATGTAGTTCATGATTCCTCGAGCTGCTTCCCGGCCTTCAAAGACAGCCGTCACGACCAGGTCTGCGCCACGCACCATGTCACCACCGGAAAAAACTCTTGGATTCGAGGTTTGAAAAGGGAATTCGCCGGTCGGTTTCGCCTTGACTCGCAAAAACGGGTCAGTTTCGATGTTGTATTCAACAAACCATTCTGCAGGATTGGGTCGAAATCCAAAGGCGATGATGATGCTGTCGCAGGGAATGTCCTGTTCGCTGCCGAGTATCGGTTCAGGCTGTCGCCGGCCGCGTTCATCGGCTTCTCCGAGTCGAGTTTCTACAACCTGAACGGATTCAACCCTGCCATTGCCAGAAATCTGGATCGGCTGTCGATTCCAAAGAAACCGCACGCCTTCTTCTTTGGCATGCCAGACTTCACGGCGGGAACCTGGCATATTCTTTTCATCTCTTCGGTAAACACAGGTTACTCGACTGGCGCCTTGCCGAACGGCGGTTCGCACGCAATCCATCGCGGTGTCTCCAGCGCCCAATACGACAACATTCTTTTCATTCATGTCGATGTACGGCCAATCGCGCGACTTCCATCCTTCTACTCTGTAGTTGTTCCCGATCAAATAGGGCAGGGCTTCGTGCACTCCTGTGAGATATTCTCCCGCGAATCCGCCTTTCATGTAAGTATATGTTCCTAAACCCAGGAACACTGCATCGTAGTCATCAAGTAGAGTCTGCAGTGGAACATCGGTTCCAATTTCAGTGTTCAGTATGAATTCGACACCCATGTTTTCCAATACGGCCCGGCGTTTCAATACCACATTTTTTTCAAGTTTAAAGGGAGGGATTCCAAACGTGAGAAGTCCTCCAATCTCGGGATAACGGTCAAATACCGTCACTTGTACGCCATTTCGAATCAGAATATCTGCGCAGCCCAGGCCGGCGGGACCGCTGCCTACCACCGCAACTCTCTTATCGAGGCGGTGTACCTCGGAGATGTCGGGTTCCCAGCCCCGATCAAAGGCTTCATCGGTAATGTAGGTTTCGATCGACCCGATCGTAATGGCGCCAAATCCGTCATTCATGGTACAAGCGCCTTCACATAGACGGTCCTGAGGGCAGATTCGACCACAGATTTCGGGAAGAGAATTGGTCTGGTGTGACAGTTCTGCAGCTTCAAACAGTCTATCCTCGGCGACTAGGTCCAGCCATTCTGGAATGTAGTTGTGGACGGGACACTTCCACTCGCAGTAAGGATTGCCACAGGAAATGCAGCGGGCAGCTTGGACTGATGCGGTTTTTGGATCATAGCGCCTGTAAATTTCTTTCCAATGAAAAATACGGGATTGAGCCGCGTCTTTTGGTGGATTCTGGCGCGGGAGATTTAGAAATTGGAAGTTTTCTTTCATGTCGATGAATGCGGCAAATGTATTTTACGCGGCTTTGCGCAGGGTTTCCATCAGCACGTGAATATCCGCAGCTTTCGGTTTGACGTACCAGAATCGGCCAACGAGCTCAGAAAAGTCGTCGCTGACTGATTTTCCCCATTTGCTCTCTGTCTCTCGCACATACTCGTCAATTAATTCGTGAAGGTAGTTCAGATGCGGTTCCATGTCTTCATGAGTCAAGCGATGGATGTCGATCAATTCATGGTTGTAGCAGTCCACAAAGACTCGTTCCAGATCAAGCACGAAGGCAATGCCTCCGGTCATTCCAGCACCAAAATTCACACCCGTCTGCCCTAAAGACAGCACTGCCCCTCCAGTCATATATTCGCAGCCGTGATCACCACAGCCTTCGATCACTGCAATCACACCCGAATTACGGACTGCGAATCGTTCACCGGCGGTTCCGGCTGCAAAGAATCGTCCGCCGGTCGCTCCGTATAAGCAGGTGTTGCCGGCAATTGGCGTAATTCTCGACTCCAATGGACTATTGGTCGGAGGACGAAGAACGATCTTGCCACCGGCCATTCCCTTGCCGACATAATCGTTGGTATCACCTTCAAGATAGAGTTCCAAGCCATCTGCATTCCATGCCCCAAAGCTCTGACCTGCAGTGCCCTTGAAATGCATCTTGATCGGCGCCAGCCGACTCATGTTGACTCTTGCAATTTCTCCAGACAATCGAGCGCCGATTGATCGGTTGGTATTTGAAATCGAGTAATAAAAGTCGCCTCCAGACTCGCTTCGGATACTCGGCAGGACATCCTGAATCATTTGTTCTGCCAGTTCACCTTTATCCCACGGTTCGTTTCGGGTGCTTGTGCATCGACGAGGAACATCATCGGCAACGCTCGCTGTGGACAGCAGAGGCTGCAGGTTCAAGCGTTTTTGTTTGCTGGACCTGCCTTCGACAACTTTCAGATACTCGGTGCGCCCGATCAGTTCGTCCAGGCTGCGCACTCCAATTGACGCCAGGATCTCTCGGACTTCCTCAGCGACGAATCGAAAAAATCGTATGACTCTGTTCTTGGTTCCGATGAAATGCTGCTCGCGCAGCTGGCGATTTTGGGTCGCGACACCTGTCGCGCAATTGTTGAGATGACATACCCTTAGATACTTGCATCCGAGCGCGAGCATCGGGGTTGTTCCAAATCCAAATGAATCCGCACCTAAAATTGCGCCTTTAACGACGTCCAGGCCGGTTTTCAGTCCACCATCGACCTGCAGTCGGACGCGGTGACGCAGTCCGTTCATGCGCAGGGTCTGCTGAGTTTCCACAAGACCCATTTCCCAAGGACTGCCGGCGTATTTCACCGAGGTCAATGGGCTGGCTCCTGTTCCCCCGTCATAACCAGCGATAGTGATGAGGTCCGCGTAAGCTTTGGTTACGCCTGCTGCAACAGTTCCTACGCCTGCTTCGGAAACCAGTTTTACGGATACGAGAGCGTCAGGGTTAATCTGTTTCAGATCAAAAATCAGCTGGGCGATGTCTTCAATCGAATAGATGTCATGATGGGGAGGAGGTGAAATCAATGCCACGCCGGGTGAAGAGTATCGAAGTGATGCGATCATTCTACTGACTTTGTCGCCGGGCAGCTGGCCTCCTTCTCCGGGCTTTGCACCTTGGGCGATCTTAATCTGCAGCACTTCCGCGTGGATCAGGTAGTTTGGTGTGACTCCGAATCTTCCTGAGGCAACCTGTTTGATTTTGGAAGTCCTGGAGGTTCCGTACCGATTCGGATCTTCTCCGCCTTCGCCTGAATTTGATCGACCGCCGATTTCGTTCATTGCCTCAGCCAACACTTCATGCGCCTCAGGTGACAGGGCGCCAAGCGACATGGCAGCACTGTCGAATCGTTTGCAGATGGATTCGACCGGTTCGACTTCCGACAGCGGAATCGGCGGGGTGACCTGCTTTTTTAGTTTTAACAGGTCTCGCAGGAATGCTGGTTCTCGCTGATTGACCAATTCCGAATATTTTTCGTAGTCTTTTGGATTGCCACTTGCAACTGCAGCATGCAAGGCATGCACGACATCTGGATTCAGCGCATGATATTCGCCGTTCATTGAGAACTTAAGAAGACCGCCATGCGGGACCGGCACCCGCGGGTCAAAGGCATTTTTCGCCAGCTGCAGCTGGTCGCGCTCGATGTCCTCGAAATTGGTGCCTTCGATTCTTGAAATCATGCCGCAAAAGCACAGATCTACGACTTCAGAATGGAGCCCGACTGCTTCAAACAACTGGGTGCCTCGATAACTCGCCATCGTAGAAATTCCCATTTTGGACATGACTTTCAAGATGCCTTTTTTAATTCCGTTTCTGTAGGTGCGCAGTACGGAAATGGTTTGAGCTACCGTACTGTCGAGTTCGACGATGCTACGGATTACAGCGTAGGCAAAATAGGGATAAACCGCAGTTGCGCCGCAGCTCAGCAGAACCGCAAAGTGATGGGGATCCCTCGCAGTTGCGGTTTCAACAATTAAATTGACGTCGCACCTCAGTCCTTCTCGGATCAGTCGGTGATGGACTGCCCCCGTCGCTAGCAGTGCATGAATCGGGATGGTCTTTTTTGAAACATTTCGGTCGGAGAGGGTAAGAATTCGAAATCCATTTCGAGCAGCTTCGACGGCATCGTCGCAGACTCGCTGAATTGCGTTTTTCAGTCCTTCGTCCGGCAGGTAGTTGAGATAGATATTGAAAACTCTGTAGGCAGGATGATTCCGCTCCACGATCGAATAGAACTTTCCACCCGACAGGACCGGCGATCCGATTATCAGTCGCTCCGCATGTTCCGGACCTTCATCAAATAGTCCAAACGACATCCCCAGAATTGTTTCCAAAGACATGACAATGTTTTCTCGAAGGGGATCGATTGGTGGATTTGTCACCTGCGCAAACTGCTGTCGGAAATAATCGTAAAGTGATCGAATTTGGTTTGACATGAACGGCAGCGGCGTATCGTCGCCCATGGACCCTACGGCCTCTTGTCCAATCTCGCACAGCACGCGAACGACCTGTTCCTGCTCTTCATGCGACAGGCCAAACAGCTTCTTGTGCACTTTCAGTTCAAATGGATTCAGCTTTGAACTGATATTCTTTGCGTCACGGTGCAAGTGCGTTCTGATTCGGGACTGCTTTTGCTGAAGCCAACGACTATAGGGTTGATAATTTTTAAGTTTATCATTGATGTCATCGGGCAACAGCAGTTGACCGGTACGAGTGTCAGCGGCAATCATCTGTCCGGGTTTCAGTCTGCCTTTTGCCACCAGCTCGTCATCCTTGCAGTCGTGCACGCCAATCTCGGTGCAAAGTGTGATCCAACGATTGGTTGTGATGACATATCGCGCCGGCCTCAGCCCGTTTCGGTCCATGACACAGGCAGCGTATCGTCCATCGGTCAGTACGATGCCTGCAGGTCCATCCCATGGCTCTGCATGCAAAGAATTGAACGCGTGAAATGCTCGCAGATTTGGATCCATCGAATCAACGTTCTGCCATGCGGGCGGCACCAGAATCTGCATGGCTCGAAAAATGTCCATGCCGCCTTTGACGTAAAAATCGAGCATGTTGTCAAGACTGGAGGAATCGGAAGCATCAAAGTCGACCAAAGGCGTCAGTTCATCCACGTTGTCGTGCAAGGAATCGTAGAACCGATTTCCCCTGGCTACGGACCAAAATCGATTTCCTTGGATTGTATTGATCTCCCCGTTGTGCGCGAGCATGCGAAACGGCTGAGCCAGAGGCCAGGCTGGGGCGGTATTCGTGGAAAATCGCTGATGGAATATGACGAGTGAAGACTTCAACTCGGGATTCTTAAGGTCCGGATAAAAAACCGTGATGTTTTTCGGCATGAACAAGCCCTTGTAGACCACCAGTTTGGAGGAAAGACTACAGACGTAAAAACTCTTGTCCATGCTCGAAATTTTCTTTTCAGCCACTCTTCGCGCAGCGTAGAGCTGTCGCTCAAATCGCCCTGGCGACAGCTGATCCGGGGCGTTGACATATAGTTGTTCTACTCTCGGCTTTGCAACAATGGCGTCTTTGCCCAGAGCGTCCGCGTTGGTCTGAACAATGCGCCAACCAGCAGGAATTAGCCCTTTTTCGGTAAGTGACTCCTCCAGAATAATCTTTGTTTTTTTGGCTAGCTGCGAATCCTGGCTTAGAAAAATCATTCCAACCGCATATCTTCTAGCAAGGGAAATCTGCTGTTCTCTGGCGCGGTTGCGAAAAAATTCGTCCGGAATGCACAGTAAGATGCCACATCCATCTCCTGATTTCCCGTCAGACGCAATAGCCCCTCGATGGGTCAGATTGGTCAGTGACTGAATGGCGGTGTCTACAATCGCATGAGAGGCTTCACCATCCATGTGTGCAATCAAGCCAAAACCGCACCCGTCTCGTTCAAATTGTGGGCGGTACAAACCCGTGTCAGGTGTTCCTTGACTGCTAATTTGTAAGTCATTTCTCATTCTTTGTGATTTATTGCTCTCGTTGGATCATGGGTACTCGCATGTGATTGCGAAGCGTATGGGCGAATTCAAAAATAATCAATTTTATCAATTTATCAATATATCAATAAAATTCGTAGATTAGGTTTTTTGATTTGGAAGATTCGGAAGAGGACGTCCCCAAGCTCGAAGTTTTTTCTGCGGCTGGTGTCATAATAATCAAGAATTCAGCACCTAGGAGGCTGGGAAAGGATTGACTCCTTATTGAGCCAACTTTGTTGAGCATGTGCGATATGATAAATTTGAAGTGACAATCACTGAGGCAGTTGCACTCTTATAAAGAGTTTGATTTGATTGAGTAAATCAAGGAGCGGAAATATTTATTACCCCAAAATAACGCTGTTTTCTGCGTTTTTCTGAGCATTTTGCCAATTTTCCAGCCAATTCTACCCCAGTCGGCAAAAAGCACCTCACCGTGTACCCGATGTCAACCTGTATATTATTATAATACCATTTATTATCAATAAATTACGTTTTATATTAACCAGCGTCTATGCGATAATTGAGGACCATGATTTTCAACACATCAAGGCACTCGCCGGGAGTTTCATATGCCTGAAAACAATCCACATCTTTTTGCCTGGGAAACCGATGACATGCCGGAACTGCAGCGCCTGATACTGATTCTCGAGCACCTGCCGTACCAGGAAATCATCGCTCAACTTGAGTCTCGACGTGGCCGCGGCCGCAACGAATGTCCGATCCGAGACCTGTTCCGAGCCATGATCGCAGGCGTCGTGTTCGGGCATGACTCGGTGAATTCTCTATTGCGCGAACTGGCTCGAAAAGTGCCGCTGGCACAGCTTTGCAGCTTCAACCCACTGCCACGGCAGAGCCCGCCGAAACAAACGCTGCACTACGATGAGCAGGGCCAGGTGCAGGCGGTCACCGAACAAGTCCAGCCGCTTCGTCCGTCACTGCCCGAGGCTTGGAATTTCTCACGTTTTCTCAAACAGCTGTCCCAGCTGGAAGCCGACACCGGACTGGTCTCTGAGATGATCGTCACGCTGCGCCATCAGCTGATGGCAGAAGTGCCGGATTTCGGGCGCTGTCTGGGCTACGATGGCAAAGTGCTGCCTTCTCATTCTCCCGGCAGAACCCTCGCTGGCAAAGATCGAACCTCGGACCCCGATGCTGACTGGGGCAAACAAAAGACCAGCGGCCTACGTAAAGATGGCACGCTGTGGCAAAAGATCAAGACCTGGTTCGGCTACCGAGTTCATCTGATCGCCGACACCCACTATGAAAGTCCGGTGGCTGTTAAACTGCGCAAAGCTTCGCGGTCGGAAGTTGTTTGTCTGTGAGACTCCATGCTACCGCAGCTGTTGGAGCAAACCCCAGAGCTGGCCGAACGTTGCCAGCAGTTTACTGCCGACCGAGGCCTTGAATGCTCGCAGCTCAAGGCCAGCTTGTATGATGAGTACGAGATTCGTCCGCTGATTGACCACAAAATGATGTGGCGACGGGAAAAACCGGATCAGAATTACGACCCGAATGGGCCCATCACGCGCCTGCTCAACGACGGCGTTCGAACAGACAACATCGTGTATGACGAGCGCGGCCAGGTGTATTGTGTGTCCTGAGACCAAAGAACAGCGAGAGATGGCGTTCTCTGGATTCGAAAAAGATCGAAAGACCTTGAAGTACCGCTGTCCAGCCGCGGTCTACGGGCTGGACTGTAAGGGCTATCAGGAATGTCACCCAGCAGCACGGCGGCCAGGTCTCCGACTACGGCCGCGTGGTGCGCGTCAAACTCGACAAGGACCGTCGCATCTTCACACCTACGCCGCGTCACACCGCCACTTGGCAACAGGGCTACAATCAGCGCACCTCGCTGGAGCGTATTTTTTCTCGATTCGACCAAGGTTGCCGTTTCGAGTGGCACTACATACGAGGCTGTGAAAGTATTCTCTTTTCCGTAAGATTCTGAATCAGAACAAATATATAATATCAATTAAATCAATAAGTTATATTTTCATCATCCACTCAATTTAAACTAATTTGGCAATACTTTCACAGTCTCATACGCGGGAAGATGAAAATGCAAACCCGCTTCAGCATTGCCATGGCCATCATGATGGCGCTGGCGCTGGTTCATTATCGGGTAGATTGGAAACATCAGATGCGCTCACTGGTCAAAACCTGGCACCTGCCCAAAGCAGCCTAGCCGCCGCCGAATCGCAAAAGGATCGCCGCCCATGACGCTGCCGAGGCCATGGCGCGCCTAAAATCCGAAAAATAACTGCTGCCGCCTACTTTTACCAGCTGCTCAAGCGCATTCGCCTCGGTTCGACAGCATTTGACAGTGCCAAGGCTTGGATATTTGTTAAATGTGTCATCAAATGTGCGATTTCGAGATACTCAGACCGTGTTGTTTTGATTCGATCAACTCCAAATTGTCGTGAAAACCGCTACAACGCAACTGCTTCGATTTTCCTTCGAGTTATCAATTACTGTCCGTAATGTTAAAATAGAATGAGACTGGAACCGAAAAGTGAGTAAAAAACATGGCTGGAATTACGTTTGTTCGCGCGAGTGTTGACGAAGACATTAAGAACGAAGCTGCCGCTGTATTAGCCGAAGTAGGATTGACAGTGTCGGATGCTGTTCGATTGCTCTTAATTCGCATCGCAAACGAAAAATCACTGACATTCGACCCGTTGATTCCCAATACTGAAACCATCGCCGCAATGAATGACGCTCGAGATGGAAGATGTGTTAAACGATTTCGCAGCGTAGAAGAATTATTCAAAGATTTGAATGCGCTGGATTGAACATACAAAGAAATTTCGCCGAGATTACAAACGGGAGCTTAAGGGACGCTATAAGACTGTCATTGAAATTCGTCTAAATTCAATTGTTCGGCGCTTGGCGAATGACCTTCCGCTTGACCGACGATATCGCGACCATGCATTAATCGGAAACTGGAAGGATCACCGTGACTGCCATTTTGCCCCTGATTTAGTTCTAATTTACAGGTTTACTGACGACAACGGACTTCAGTTGGTACGCTTAGGTTCACATAGCGAATTGGGATTATAACGGTAGCGAAACTTGGTGGGCCCGGAAGGACTGTATTCCAACTTTTATGAGCCTTTCATTCAAACTGGAAATTTACAAGATCTCAACCGAAACTCTATTGAAATTGAATTTCTGGCATAGTTTGGCGTAGCAAACAAGATAAGAATCTAGCACCAATCAATGTGCCAGCACTCATGCTATTCTTGTACACGACTTCGAGTTCATAGGAGAACATTGACTGGATTGTGGATTGCGCGTAGCAGGCTCCCTCCCTCCATGTATATCGATTTGACATACATTTCCGTCTTAGTGGATTAGATCAATTACCCTAACTAGAATAACCGTCGACCTTACCGACGCAAACAGGAAAAGAACTTTCATTAAATTACAGTCATGCAAATAAACCTCCCGGTAACTGCTCGCTCCCGTTTGCATAACGACAATCACACCCTGATTGTCGCTGTTTTCTCACCTTGATCGTCGTTATTCGATGGCGGATGTTTGATCTGCAAAGGCTGGACAAACATGAGCTGAAACAAACATGAGCCGAAGCGGCTGGCCAGTGACCTGTTCAGCACCACAGAGATTTACGTGCAGTGGGTGCTGTTGCACGACATCAAATCAAGCTATGACATCCGTCCACCGCCGGATTTTATGATCGATGTGATAATGCCGATATCGGCATTATCACATCGTGCGTCAGTTTGGTCAGAGAAACCGACACGGTGCCTCCATTGACAGCGATGTTTTTCTTCGTTGCCGACACGCGGCGAAAGGATGTAACTACCAAACATAGGGTAAGCGAGGGTGCATGATATCGAAAAGTCGTTGCCGACAAAGCATCATTTGATTCTTCACTTCTAATTTTTTATTCTGAACATCTATCATGGTATTTGTCACCGTGTTCTCCACAAGCATTTGTATGAATTTGTGTGACGATTCTGCCGTTAAATTTAAGAAGCAACATGTTCGCAACGCTTAACTCAAATCACTGTTGATCATGTTCCCAATCCTATCGGGCTTACACAAGTGTAGAGACGTTTTCCTGAATTAGAGACAAACAGGAACTATCAGCAAAAGCACATATTGCATCGGTAAAATGCACTTAAACAAATAGGTTGGTTTTTCAAATTATGAAACACTCTCATATCCCCATAGAACGCAGATTTGCGGGATCCGAAACTGAGCAACTTAGTGATCCAGATTATCAAATAGGTTTGGGTATTCACTACAGAACTCTAACTTTAGGATGGCCCGATATTCTTTCCCGAATGAGAACGGTTGTGTTGGGAGAAGCAAAATGCGGAAAGACTCATGAATTCAAGCAACAAGTTGCAAATCTGAATCAACAGGGAAAATTGGCGTTTTTCCTACCTTTGGATCAATTGTACGATAACGCGGTCGATGAGGTTCTTAGTCACGAAGAAGAACGATCACTCTCCAATTGGCTGCAGCAGCCCAAAAACGAGGCTTGGTTCTTTTTGGACGCAGTCGATGAATTGAAGCTACGAGACGGAAGTTTCAATATCGCATTGAGAAAACTGCGAAAGGTGATTAATTAGTGTCTGCCAGAAAACCCCTCTTTTTTCAAATTTCTTAGGGGATTTTCAGAATATTTTGGATGAATTTCGCACAAAGGATGGCGCCGCCGTCAATTTGCAGGCGATTCTTTGAATTTTGCGATTTTGGCGGGTTTTACAGACGCGTCCCTATCTCCCCGTGCCTGCAGAGAGGGGATTTGAAGCCATCCGGGAGCGACGCCGTTGCGTCAGACCACGCGCAAACGTGCTTTTTTCTGCCGCCGAATCCGGTCGCGTTCCGCGCGCTGCAGCACCAGACCAATGCGATGCACATTGGCGGCCAGGACCGACAGCGAAACCGTGCGTGCAAAACCGTCCGCACCATGACTGCGAACCCGGTCCAAACCTCGATGCTCCAGATTGTTCACCGCCGATTCTACCGCCGAATGCTGCTTGCGCGCCGCCACGAATTCAGCCGCCTGTTCCCGCGCCTGATTCTTTTTGCTCAATTTGCCTTTGCACGGCAGTGCATTGAGCTCCAGCATCTGATCCAATTGCCGACGGTTGTGCGGACTATGAAAGCCCTTGTCAAAACTGACCATCCGCACATCGGAAAACCGCGCCTGTGTCTCCTTGACCATCGGCACCGCCACATCCACATCCGAGCCTTGCCACAGAATCTTATGATGCAAAACGAACTGATGCTGATCCTCTAAGATGCACACCGGCAGGCCCAACTCGACCGGCACGCCGGCTTTGCCTTTTACGATCCAGCGCGTGTGCGGCTCGAAAATCGAAAACACTTTTTCCTCGTGCGCAATCGTTTCACCGTCCAGCAGCCGACGCCTCACCTGATCCAACTGACGCAGTCCATATCCTTGATAATTCTCAATCATCTGTACTAAAAGCGGAAGTTGCTCAAGTTTGCTTTTGAGCTCCGATACCGTCGCCTGAGAACGCTTCAACAACCTCTGACAATGGGCAACATAGTCCCTCACCTTGCGCTTTTTCTTCCACCCACGCGAAGAGCGTACCCGATTGAACAACTTTCTCAACTCTTTCAGTAATTTCTTGTGCTGACGCCAGCCCGCCAGTCCATATTGGTCCGCCGCCCGCACCGTCTCGCGCACCATGCAACGGATCGCATCGCGCAACAGTCCTACGTCCGTGGGATACTTTACGTTGGTCTCAACCACAAACGAGTCACAGCGACCGCGTAAGGGCTTACCAGGCTTATGTCCAACCAGCTCGTGACCGCCGGCCACCACCAACTGACTGATCTCCGACAGCAGCTCAGCGCTCAGCAGCGATACATTGTCGATCAGCGTCTGCAGCTGATACTTGCTCGGCTTGCCGCGGTGAAAGCCGACGCTGTGTCCCAGCATCTGACGCACCGTATTGTGATGGTTGGCGTAATCCTGCAAGCGATCAAAATCGCAGTTCAAACCCTGCTTGAGCACCGCCAGCACCAGCACCCGCCACAACTGCATGCCGGGCCGACCTACCTTCATATCGACCCCAGGCTGTATCTTTTCCTGCAGCAGCTCAAATACTCGCTGACGCGTGGGTTCGTGGCAGTAAATCCATTGAAGACCTTTGAGCACCGCCGGCACATCGTCGCGCGACTTCGCATCAATCTCAATGTCGCCAATCGCGAGCTCGCCAAACTGCATCTGCTGAGTTTCCACTACTCTCATTGCCCTCATACCTCGAAGATCTGTCAAAATGGACTTGAATTTCCGTTAATTATACAAAAGAGGTTTGATCTTCGTCCGAGAGATTGACTATTTATGCTTATAATAACAATGTATTATGATTTTTCTAGCAGACACTAATTAAAAATTTTCATTCGCGCATGTGATCGTGTCCTGTAGGCCGTCAGATTGGAACAACCATCTCGACATCGCAGAATTCGAGCAGCACTTCCCGCTTCTGGATTTTCAGATGGAAGTAAAACAATCAGCACCGGCAGAAGTTGCGGTTGATGATCAAATGCAGTATGAATTTTTTCTTCGATCAGTGATCTCTGAGGAGAGAGATGACAGATCCAAGCAAGAAATTAAGCCCTCAGTACTAGTGATGTTACCGCTAGCACCGGATGAAGCAATGGAATTCGCAGCTAGCCCGTATTTCTCATTAGCCTCTGGGGAATTTTGAAATTTGGGGCACATAGCCGGATCTCACACTTGAGGGATTGAAACTGCTGAAAAACCCCGTAAAGTTGGATTGAAAAGCTCGGATTATCATCAATTTTCGAAGCCGAAAACACAGGGTGACGGCTTTTTTTCGAAACGCGTACACACCGAATCCGGCAATGTCCTTGCTGGAGCACTGCCGCTGCGCTGGAGTCGAATTCAGGCAGGGGAATTGGGGATCATCACGAGGGCGTCAACCGCCGCCAGACATGCATGAACAGGTTCTGATTCGGGTAAGCGCTGGACAAAGCCACATGAATGCGCCGGGCAGAGCGGGTCACACAGGCGCCGATCTTCAACAGCTTCAAACGCAGGGTGCCCGGCTGCAAACCAGCCCATGCGGTATTTTTCAAACTTCGCCGCAGCACAATGCACACGATATGGGCAAAGGGTAAATATTCGGCCAACCCTTGTCGAATAGAAAAAATAATTGCTTCAGCTATGGATCACCTAGGCACAAATAGTTTATAAAAGTTTGAATGTCAAATGAAGCCATCCAAATAAGCCTGCCTGCGGAGTTTTCGGATTCGGAAAAAGGTGCATCGACGCCTTTTTCCAAACAATTCGTAACGCGGTCGAAGCAGGAGCATATTCAGTTGAAGTATGATGTGAACCGTTGGCGGGGGCTTGCTCAACAATGGAAAGAAAAATGTTTCCATTTGGAGCAATCCGAGCAGGAGCATGAAACCCGAGCGTATTTGAAGCTGCTGGAGAAGCATCGCCGGCAGACGGAGGAATTGGAGCGAACAAAGGCGCGGGTATTGCAGTTGGAGAAACAAGTCCATGGTCGTAAAACTGAGAAAAAGCCGGTCAAAAAAAGCGAGGCTTTGGAACCTGCGTCAGCTGCGCCGAAGAAAAAGCGCGGCGCACAGCGCGGCAGCAAGGGTCATGGACGCACGCCTCGAGAGAAATTGCCGCGTGAAGTTGAAACCTTGGATGTTGCGCCTGAAGATCAGGTGTGCCATCACTGTGGTGCTGCCTATGCGCCGATGTCGAACACCGACAACTCGGAGATTCTGGAATATTTTACGAAGGCGTATTTTCGCGAGATCCGGCGGAAAAAATATGCAAAGACCTGCAACTGCCGTCAAACTCCGGCCGTGGTGACAGCCAAGCCGGCGCCGCGGGTCATTGCCAAGGGACTGCTGGGGGTGTCGGTGTGGGTTGAGATTTTGCTGAGCAAGTATTCGTACAGTCGTTCGACCTGCAGTCTGCTGCGCCAGATGCGTGATCAGGGCCTGGCGATCTCACAAGGTACGGTGACTGACGGTTTGAAGAAGATGGCGCCGCTGTTCGAGCCGCTGTTGGATCAGTTGATGCAACGGCAGATGGAAGATTCGGTATTTCACTGTGACGAGACCGGCTGGAAGGTCTATGAGAAGATGGAGGGGAAAATCGGCAATCGGTGGTATCTGTGGGTGTTTGAGAGCGCTTCATCGGTGATCTAGCGCATTGAGCCGACGCGCAGCAGTGATGTTCCGATCAAGCACTTCAGTTCACTGTCTGAGAAGCTCAAGGAAGTGTTTGTCATTTGTGACCGTTACAGTGGTTACAAACGATTGGCGAAGGTCAATGCGGCGATCATACTGGCTTTTTGCTGGGTTCATATGCGGCGGGATTATCTCGAAGCTGCGGTGCAGTACCCGCAACTGGAGCCGTCGATGTTCGAGTGGCGGGAGCGCATTGGCGAGCTCTATCACCTCAATGCGCGTCGTCAGGAGCATTTCGATGAGTCGAGGCCGTTGGCTCAGCAAAGCGAATCCTTCATGCGCCAACAGCAGCGGCTTGAGTGCTCGGTCGAGCAGATGGAGCGGTCTTTGAAGCATGAATTGTCGGCAGAACAGATGCATCCGGCCCAACTCAAGGTGCTGAGCAGTCTGCCGAATCACTGGTCGGGGCTGATGGTGTTTTTAAAACATCCCCAGGTTGCGCTTGATAATAACTCTGGGGAGCGCAAGCTGCGCAACCCAGCGATGCTGCGCAGGAACTGCCGCGGCTCGGGCAGTCACTGGAGCGCGTCGCTGGCAGCACAGATGTTCTCAATCATTCAGAGCGTGCTTTTGTGGGATCTCAATCCCCATCGATGGCTGTATGAATATCTCAGCGCCTGCGCCGCCAATGGCGGACAGGCGCCTGAGAATCCTGAGGCTTTCATTCCCTGGCGGATGAGCGAGGCTCGACGGGCTGAGATGTCGCAGCTACCGGCTGCAGTCAGCCAGCGCAGTTCTCTGATCTCAAAGTGCGAGGCAGCGGTATCAACGCAACGCGGCTGTCTTTCAACCGTCTCACAGCCGCCATGACTCGATATTGCGGACGCGACTTCAGTTGCAAGGAGCTGGAGCGCATTCGCAAACTGATTGCCGCCCATCCTGACAGTTCCAGAACCCGGCTGTCGCAGCAGGTCTGTGAGCTGCTGGATTGGAAAAAGCCCGATGGAGGACTGAAAGAGATGTCGTGCCGGGTGGCGATGCTGCGCATGCATCGAAATCAGCTGATTGTGTTGCCGCCGCCTCGTCGCCAACCTACCAGGGCGGTCATCCGCTTCACCGACAGCACTGCGCCGCAGACACCGATCCGTGCGCCGCTGCATGAGTTGTCAACACCCCAGCTGCGGCGGGTGTCAACCCCCGCTGATTCACGTCTTTGGAACGAATACATTGAACGCTATCATTATCTTGGATACAAACCCCTGCCCGGTGCTCAGCAGCGTTATTTCGCTGCCATAGACCGCCAGATTGTCGCCGCCTTCGGCTTCGGTGCCGCAGCCTGGAAAACCGCACCCCGGGATGACTTCATCGGCTGGAATCGGGAGCGCAGAGAAGCCAATCTGGCGCTGATCGTGAACAATGCAAGATTCCTCATTCTGCCCTGGATCAACTGCCCCAATCTTGCCTCGCATCTGCTTGCAAGGCTCGCCCGGGAACTGCCGCAGCAGTGGTACGATCGTTACCGGATTCGACCGGTGCTGCTTGAGACTTTCGTTGAACAGCGCTTTTTGGGCACATGCTACCGGGCTGCGAACTGGATCAATGTCGGTCAAACGAAAGGACTCGGCAAATGCGCTGCCTCCGCCAAGCCAACATTGCCGATCAAGGATATCTGGCTGTACCCGCTGTGCCGGGACTTCAGGAAAATTCTCAACAGTTGATTCCTCTCGGCCTATGGGCTTGGCCGAATATTTACTGGCTCGTGGCTGTAATAAATTCTTAAAGTATTGATATAATTGATACTTGATTATTTCCTTAAATTGAATTGACGCTTCCGAAAGAGGACATTCAAACCAAAGTAGGTCCGAAATTCAAGTTGTGCGCAATCAATTGGGATCAGCGTCAAAAAACGCTCATGGATGATCGTTGCTGTCGTTGGGCCAATATGGCTGAGTGATTCTCGCAGTTATTCGAATTTCGGCAGGACGGCGGTCAGCCGAGCATGAAAAAACTGCGGTTTTCCTATAATCTTATGAGCAGAAATTTCCTTTTAAATCAACCTAAGCATGCAAACTGCGACTATCACAGCACCAGCTCGGCTTCATTTAGGATTTGTTGGACTAGTTGGTGATTCAGCTGAAGAATTTGGAGCACTTGGGCTTGCGATCAATACTCCGGTGGTTCGCGTTCGAGTTTCCAAGAGTGAACATTGGGAAATTTGTGGAAAGATACCGGAGAAAGCCAATCAGTATGTGTCAATGCTAAAGCAGGCACTTGAGCTGGATCAACCCATGCAGGTCGATGTATCCGAAACCATACAGCCTCACGTCGGATTGGGATCAGGCACTCAGCTGGCTTTGGCCATTGCTGCTGCATGTTGTGCTGTAAGCTGTAGGAAAGTTTCTATCGAAAAACTTTCCGCTTTGTTGGGGCGAGGCAAGCGTTCAGGAATTGGAACTGCAGCGTTTTCGGCAGGTGGATTCCTGATTGATTGTGCATCGAAAACTGCAGATGAATCTCGAGCGATATCTATGCGGTTTAAGTTTCCAGAAGAATGGAAGATTCTGCTGGTTTTGGATGACGAACTGAAAGGAGCTCATGGAGCGATTGAAGTAGATGCTTTTGGAGAACTTGGCGGTTTTTCATCCCGTTTGACTCAGCAGCTGCAAAAAATCCTTTTGGATCATGTGATTCCGTCACTTCAGATGCGTGACATCATCTCTTTTGGAAAAGGAATCACCCGTATTCAAAATCAGGTTGGAGATTTTTTCGAACCCATTCAAGGAGGACGATATTTAAGTCCACATGTCAGTAAAATTCTTGAAGCTGCTACTGAACTAGGCGCTGCCGGAGTGGGACAGAGTTCGTGGGGTCCAACTGGCTTTATACTGACAGAAAGTGAAAAGGACGCACAGAATCTACGAGCAGCAATACTCGCTGCCGATGCCGCGGACGGCATTCATATTAAAATCGTACAAGCGCGCAATGCGGGTGCGCAGCTGACAGTTGCTGATTGAACCGGAAAGACCATACTTATTCAGAAGAAAACGATCGGAGAACACGATGCCAAAGCCAAAAATTTTACATATGATCAGTCCATCCGCTCATGTCTCTCCGTTCGATGTGAACATGGCGGCCGATGCGGGGTACGAGATCGTTTTTCCTCACTGTAACGTTGACATTTCGGATGTGCCAGGTCTGGTGCAGGATTCAATTTTTTCCCGTCCTCCAAAAAGCGCAGCGTGGTCTGGCATGTTCATTAGCGGATACGATGTGAATGTAGCCGCGGACATGCTGCAGACAGCAAAAAAGGCGATGGTGCCCCCTTTTGAGTTATCTGTCTTTGCAGATCCAAATGGTGCGTTTACAACATCTGCATCTTTGGTTGCCGTAATTGAAAGTTGTCTCCGAGAGCATGAGGGCAAGAGTTTGGCGGGGCAGGTTGTTAAGATTTTGGGCGGCGGTCCAGTCGGTATCTGTGCCGCGGTTTTGGCCGCCCAGAAAGGCGCATCCGTAAGCCTGGTTCGACTTACTCCGAGTGCCCGTCAACGTGCAGTGGATGAGTTTACGCGGCGTTTTGACGTTGAGATACATTCGGAAAGAGCGGTTGAAAACAGCGAACGGACCGAGGCGATTGGCGACGCACAGGTTCTGATCAGTACAGCCAAAGCAGGCATTCAGGTTCTAGATCGATCAGCGCTTGAGCATGCAGAGAACCTGCTCGTTGCCGCCGATGTCAATGCAGTGCCGCCCACTGGCATTGAAGGAGTCGGCGTAACGGACAACAAAGCGAAAGTGCAGACGGGCTGGGGGTCCTTCTACTCCATAGGCGCACTTGGTGTCGGAGGCGTCAAGTACAAGGTTCAGCACAGCCTGTTCAAACAGATGCTTGATTCCAATGACGCATTGATCATCGGTTTGGCCGATGCCTACGGCGCTGCTGTTGCACATGTCGGATGAACAGAACGTATTGATCGTCGGAGTGACAGTAAGACCACTATGCGCGTCCGCGAAAAAAGCAGGATTCAACGTGTATTCAGTTGACATGTTTTCGGATGTTGACACCAAAGAAAATTCAGTTCGTACGCGAAGGGCGGATTTTGATGGCGTTGGGCTGGATAGCGCTTCTCTCTATCAATGTGTGGCGGAACTGGACCCAAGTTGCAGAATGCCTTTGATTTACGCAGGTGGATTCGAGCACAATCCGCAGCAGCTGCTCCGGCTGTCAGAATCCAGACGCTTGTTCGGTGTTCATCCAGATACATTCCCGCTGCTGCAGCCGTCCGAAAAATTTTTAGATGTATTGACGCGAATCGGCATACGCTTCCCAGAAACTCGATTTGATGGTCCCGACTCCACTGGAACCTGGCTGAGCAAATCCCTCGGTGGAAGTGGAGGACTGCATGTCGATTATGCAAATCGTGCGAATGCAGGAAATTCAAACTCGACTTACTATCAGAAATATATCGATGGAAAAATTATCACTGCGACCTTGAACTGTTATGATGATCAAACGGAAATTGTCGGGTTTTCGGAACAGTGGTGCGCTGACGAATGCTGTCTTGGTCAATTTGTGTATGGAGGTGCTGTTTCCATATCGGAATCAGAATTGCCAGAAAATATGGTTGAGGATGTCAGTCGCACGGCGAAAACGCTCGCAGCTGCATTTAAATTGAGGGGATTGGCATCCTTAGATTGGGTAATGACTCAAGATCAGTGGTTTCTTTTGGAATTGAATCCCAGACCTAGTGCAACATTTGAACTGCATGAAGGAGAAGATTCATTTATTGATGCGCACTTAAAAGCCTTTTCTGATGAACCGGTCCACCTTAGATCATCAACATTGGACGGAGAATTCAACGCACATTCTGTAATTTACGCCGGTCATGAGTTTCGCGTGCCAGATGAGATGGAATGGCCGGACTGGGTGCGCGACCTGCCTGCGGAAGGAGAAAGGTTTGAACCCGGCGACCCGGTTTGTACGGTGTTCGCTAATGCGAGAGACTCCGCATGCGCCAAAACGATGGCGCACTTTCGCCATAAGGAAATGACTTCGCGCATTCTGGCATGGAATTGACGAATGAATGAAGAATTGAACTCCACTTTGAGCGTAAACGCACTGGCATCTCCGTTGGTCGATCGGTTGATTGAAGGTGCGGACCAGCTCAAGCTCAAGGTTCGGCGTTCCGCGGAGGGCTGCAAGGTGATTGATGCTGGAATTGACAGTCAGGGCAGCTTTGAAGCAGGGCGACGCATCGCAGAGATCTGTATGGCCGGCTTGGGGCAAGTTTCCTTTCGCGCGGATGTGAGCGCTGGGCTGAATCTCACCAATGTTGAAGTGGTTACAAGTCAGCCTGTCATTAGCTGCCTGGGCAGCCAATATGCCGGTTGGAGTCTTGAGCACTCCAATGGAAAGACCTTTCGAGCTCTCGGCTCGGGACCGGCGCGGGCGTTGGCGCAGAAAGAGAAGCTGTTTCAGCATATAAGTTACGCGGATGATTACCATCGTACCTGCTTGGTGATTGAAACAGGCAAGCATCCGCCGGACGGCCTGGCACAGCGAATTGCGCAGGACTGTGGAGTCGAGCCGGAAAGCCTTACTTTAATATTGACGCCAACGGGAAGCCCCGCGGGCGTCACGCAGATCGCCGCTCGAGTCGTGGAAGTCGCGCTGCACAAGGCGCATGAATTGGGTTTTGATCTGCAGGCGGTTCTGGAAGGCAGCGGTTCCACTCCGCTGCCCCCGCCGATTTCCGATTCACTGGCCGCGATGGGACGAACCAATGACACGATTCTGTTCGCCGGGCAGGTCGCCCTGCTCGTCAACTGCGGAATGGAATCAGCAGAACAATTGGCAAATGATTTGCCGAGTTCTAATTCTCGAGATTACGGTACGCCGTTCGCTCTGAAATTTGCGGAGTACAATTATGATTTTTTTGGGATTGATCCAATGCTTTTCAGTCCAGCGAGGGTCGCGGTGACAGACTTGGAATCAGGACGTACGTTTTTTGGTGGGAAAGTTGATCTCGAATTGCTTGAGAAGTCTTTCTTTGGTCAATCGTGAGCACGAACGTCGTCATTTTCACCGATGCGTATGGCTGGCATGAAAAACAACTGGTGGAGGCTTTCGGTGAATTTGGAGTTGAACCGACTTTGGTTTCTCTGGCGAATTGTGGCTTTTCAGAGGAAAGCAACTTTGGCAGTCTGTCGATCCCACAGTGTCATGACCGATTGCCCCATGCAGTGTTCGTCCGAGGTATTTCAGCTGGATCTTTTGAACAGGTTACGCTGCGCTTGGATGTTCTTCACGCACTGCTGGAGTTGTCCGTCAGGGTCGTGAATTCCGCGCGGGTGATCGAAAAAACCGTGGATAAGGCAATGACGAGCCATCTGCTGAAGCATGCAGATGTCGCGACCGTGCCCGCATGGACGACTGAGTCGAGAAATCAGGCTTGCCGACTGATTCAGAAGAAGCAGAAAGAAATGAAGAAACTTGTGCTGAAACCTCTTTTTGGGTCACGCGGACGAGGTCTGAAGCTGATTGAATCCGAGGTCGACATTCCTGACGAAGAAGCAGTGAATGGAGTTTACTATTTACAGGAATTCGTACTTTCGAAAGGTGACTTATGGCATGATTGGCGAATCATGGTCGTACGGGGTCAGGCGATCAGCGCCATGGAAAGACGTTCAACGCAGTGGATCACGAATCGTTCGCAGGGTGCAGAATGCAAACCTGCTCAGCTGAGCCGTGAAGTGCTGGAGCTGGCCGAAGGAGCGGCGGATGCCGTCGGTGCAGCTTATGCAGGAGTCGATGTCATCCAAGACAGACAGGGACAATGGAAAGTTTTGGAGATTAATGGTGTTCCTGCGTGGCGAGGACTGCAGGAAGTATCGGACGTCAAGATTGCAAAAAAATTTGCAGAGCTGGTTTTAGACGGGTAGTATTCCGTCTCCAGATTGATTTTCTTCTGCAAAGAGACCGACTGAATCTTCTAAAATGGAATAGCAGTCCATCTTCCGAATCCATGTGTGAAAAATTGGACATCCAGCTCAATGAAATTCCGGACTGGAACTGCTGCACTGCGTCAATTGGATACGTCGAAGGCGGTGACCTGCCGCGGCATGCTGTGAATGCAAGAAATATTGCATTGTCAGAGAAACACAACGACGGACAGGACATTGACGCCACTTGTACAGTCTACTGGATTGGAGCCAAAGAGTCGCAGGAACGATTAGATGAGTCCAGTCAGTTTAATGGCAGATACGATGGAGGTCCTCAAAGAAGTCGGTCTGGACATGGGTTTCAAGAATGAAGTGCCGATTCGGCACATGGTCGAGGCATTGATCGAAGACATAGATTACGAAGGAATGGCCAATTCGATCGTGAAGCCCCTGGAAAGCATCAAGTTTGCAGGGTATGTGGGCTGTCAGACCAATCGGCCATTCGGAATTGACGGTGAGTCTTTTGAGAATCCGATGTATTTGGATAAGATGGTCGAAACTGTCGGAGCCGAACCCATTGAAGAATATGATCAAAAAGTGGCGGAGCCTTGGCATTTTCAGAGCCAGAAAAAAGGCAGGCGCAGATCGAAGACATCGTCGAGTCTGCTTACGACTACGGTGCGGAGATGATCGTTACGCCTTGTCCGGTCTGTCAGATGAACGTTGAGTTCTATCAGGAGACAATCAACAAAACCTACAGGACGAATTTCAAGATGCCAGTGACGTACGACAGTCAGCTGATGACGGTTGCTTACGGTGGTTCGGCGAAGGAAGCAGGTTTGGACGGCCAGATCATTCGAGCCAAGAAGCTCGAAGAATTCGCAGGCAAATAGTTCCGTTTCAGTTTGCAGCCGGTCGGACCAAAGTCTCGTTTGGATGATGTTCAGGCCATCGTGTTTGATCTTGATGACACTCTCTGGGATATCAGGCCCACGATTGAGCGAGCGGAACGGAATGCCTATCACTTCCTGCGCGAGCGTTACCCAGGCGTTGCCCGCAGATACACTCTTGAAGACATACGTAAAATTCGAGAGCAAATTTATTGGTCGAGACCAGCAATTCAACACGACCTGACAGAAGTCAGAAGGCAGACGCTTGCCTATGTCTTTCAGCAGTCTGGTTGTTCAGCATCTGGAGTTGAGGAGACTCTTGGTCAATTTTTGGCAGACCGAAATCGAGTCAGTCTCTACAGTGATGTCGTACCTGCCTTGACTGTGTTATCGTCCAATTATCCTCTAGTTGCTCTCACCGATGGAAACAGCGACCTGAATCAGATCGGCATCCGACAGTTTTTTGTCGGCGTCATAAGTGCAGCTTCTGTCGGATACTGCAAACCGCACTCTGCCGGATTTTTAAGGGCGTGCGAAATTGCCAAGTCTGAGCCTCGTCATACGCTTCACATTGGAGATCATCCGCTCAAAGATGTATACGGCGCAAAGGTAGTCGGTATGAAAACAATATTGATTCAGCGCAAAGGCGCATCTTGGGAAAATGACTATGATCCCGATTTTCGAGTAACATCATTAACGGAAACCGTCAGTCTTTTGATTTAGGTCGGACTCGCGCGTCCCTATCAGACTTTCGACGTCATCGAAATTCAGTCACTGCGGAATTTCACTCTAATGCCTGCCTCTGTCAGTCGAACGCGGTGTCAAAGCATCTTGAAGACCGTCACCGAGAAAGTTAAAGGAGATGACAGTCAAAAAGATCAGAAGCCCCGGCAATACTGCCAGACTTGGTGCGATCAGAGTCAATTCCTGGGCGTTTGTCAGCATGTTGCCCCAGCTTGGAGTCGGTGGGTAGATTCCGAGACCCAAAAAACTGAGAATGGATTCAAACAGTATGATGTTTCCGATCGACAGGGTTGTGGCAACGATGATCGGAGATGTAAGGCCAGGAAGAATGTGTATAAAAATGATCCGACGCGCCGGCACTCCCAATGCGCGCGCAGACTGAACAAATGGCTGTTCTCGAATGGCTAGAACAGAACCGCGCACCAGCCGAGCGACTCCCGTCCAGCCAACCAGACTCACAATGACAATAATACGGTAAAATCCAATGTCTTTGTGATTTGCGAGTTCGGCGGGGATGCCTATTTTTTCCAAGTCAATGACCGCGAGCACGATTAAGAGTGGGAGCAGAGGCAGGGAAATCACACTGTCTGTCACACGCATCAATAAGCTGTCCAACCATCCGCCATAGTAACCGGCAGCCAACCCAATCAGAGTTCCGATCACTGCGACTGCGCCCGCAGATACAAAACCTACTGTCAGCGATACACGGCCTCCATAGGCGAGCCGAACGAGCAGGTCCCGCCCAAGTTCATCTGTTCCCAGAGGGTGTTCCAAGGAAAATGGCAGAAAACGAGCCAGCAGATTTACCTTTGTTGTATCGGTATTCAGCAGAACTTCAAAGAATGAAGCAAATATGGTAAATGATATCAACAGGATAAGAATGAATACACTCAGCAAGGCCAGCCGATGCTGGCGTAATCGGGCAAGAATCTGCAAAAACTGTTTCACAGCTGCGAATCCTGGTACGAAATTCTAGGATCAAGCATGGCGTAGCACACGTCTGCCAACAGGTTCGCCAGCAGGGTCACGCTGGTAGCCAGCAGCAGACCGACGAGCGCAAGGTTGTAGTCGCTGCCCTGAATCGCATCGAATAACAGTTTGCCCATGCCTGGGAATCCAAACATGATTTCAGTAATCAAGGCGCCAGAGAAGAAAGCCCCAAAATCCAGCCAAAGGATGGTTACTACTGGGATCATGGAATTGCGAAGAGCATGCCTTCGAATGACCTGTGAGAGACTCAATCCTTTGGCGTACGCGGTTCGAATGAAAACCATCTGCAGAGTTTCGTTGAGAGATGCCCGCACATACCGAGTTACTCCGCCAACGCTGACGATGGTTAAAGTGAGAATCGGCAGAATCAGACCTTTGACGCGATCCAGCCAAGAAGCATCCCCCAGTGGAATCGCATTCGCCGGCAGCCATCCCAATCCTACGGAAAAAATCAGAATCAACATAAGAGCCAGCCAAAAGGGCGGAACGGAAATGCCCGCAAAACAAAAAATATTGATCGAGTAATCGGAAAACGAGTGAAGGCGGCTTGCGGCAAAAATGCCTGCTGGAATGGCGATCATGATCGAAAGCATGAAAGAGATCAGCATCAGTATCAGCGTGTTCTTCAAAGCGCTGGAGAGAACGACGAAAACAGGTTTGGAGTACAGGCGGCTGTATCCAAAATCGCCTTGCAGAGCGGCAAGCAGCCAGTTGAAATAGCGCTTTAAAAGAGGCTGGTCCAATCCGTACAGGCTCTTTAGGCGAGCGGCATCTTCAGAAGTCAGGCGAGGGTCCGCACTGATTAACAAATCAATGGGGTCACCGGGCATCAGCCCAAGCAGCATGTAGCAAACAAACGACATGACCAGCAGTACAGCCGTAGTCTGATATAGCCTTGAAAATAAAAAGGATCCCATATTTGAGGAAATTTGATTCAGTAAGGGATCAACCTTCTGGATGCTAGAACATTGTACACTTTCAGTTCAGTCTCAAATCTCAATGTTCCAAAGGGAGGCAGTTGCGGCGTACAAAATTTTCATGCATTTTTAGGAGTTGACTGAATCCAAAAACATTTTCTGAGTCTCTCACCATCGTTCATCTGTTGACTGATATTACGAATTTCCAAGCATGTGCCCAATCAATTGCATGAACGCAATCGGGTCTATGTTGCCAGTGATGAGTGGCAGTGGATGTGAATACTTGTCGACTGACGTTGAATATAAGATAATATTATATTATGATCATAATTTATCGAATAGATAGATGGAATATATCACTCGATATATTGAACGCAGAATCGTTAGATCGCTGAAATCCTTCTCAGCTGTATATATTGCTGGACCAAGGCAATCAGGTAAGACGACTCTGGTTCGATATATTGCTCAAGATCACCATCCAGCGAGCTACATTTCTTTCGACGATATACAGACGCGATCTGCTGCTCAGCGTGACCCGACTGTTTTTTTACGCTCATTGAAACAGCCTGTCGTGCTGGACGAGATTCAACTCGTACCTGAAATTTTTCGACCTTTGAAAATTTTGATAGACGAAAGTCGTCGAAATAACAATGTCCGTGGCGGCTTTTTGTTAACTGGTTCAGCCAGTGTCTTGACATTGCCGAAACTGGCGGATGCGCTGGTTGGACGCGTCGCGTTGCACGAGTTGCTGCCGTTTTCGGCAGTAGAGGTGAGCGCAGAACCGGCCACTAGTTTTATTGACAGGGCGTTTGCAACAGACTGGAATTTTTATCAGTTCTCTGACCTGCGGCACATAATAAAAATGAAAGACTCCTCTTTTCCAGAGCTGTTGGAAATCAAAGATCGTTCAATTCGCTATGAGTGGTGCAACAGTTATCTGAATACTGTTCTGCAACGTGATGTACGAATTCTGTTGGATGTTCAGAAAATAAAAGAATTGCCAAATCTGCTTCAATTGCTGGCAATTCAGTCCGGTGGATTACTGAATGTGGCCCGACTGGCAAGAAATGCTGGCTTAAATCACGTCACAATAAAAAAATACTTAGTGTTGCTGGAAAGCTTATTTCTGATTTTAACCTTGCCAGCATGGTCCTTCAAATTGAAAAAGAGGTTGATAAAAACACCTAAAGTCTATCTGACGGACTTAAATCTTCTACTGCATCTTCTACGAATTGATCTCACTGAATCCGAATCACAAATGAATTTGATTTTCGGTCAGATTCTCGAAAATTTTGTAGCTGTCGAAATTTCGAAGCAGGCAACTTTTTCGGATACGCGAATTCAGCTGTTTCACTACCGGACGAGTTCAGGCCAGGAAGTTGATTTCTTGCTGGAAGGGCCGCAGGGCAGCATCGTTGGCATTGAAGTCAAATCAACAAGTAACGTGACGTCGAAAGATTTTCGCCACCTTGAATCGCTGAGAAGAGATCTTGGTGAAAAATTTGTTCGTGGATTTGTTGTTTATCCAGGTACTGACATCGTACCTTTTGGTGAACAGCTTTTTGCTGTCCCGCTCGCTTCGCTGTGGACGGAAATCGGATGAAGATTTCGATCAGTCTTCTATTGAGTTTCTTGAGTCGCTCAAGTAAAGCCAAGTGCTGAATTTCATGGGTTGCATGTGTATTTGTCGTAAATGCTGTCAAGCTCGGCGTGCATAAGCAGCATGACTTTCAGCTGAACTTGAACGGTAAACATTTCATCGGGGTTGGTTTGATTCATCTACAATGCCTCGTCGTTCTAGACATTAGTACAATTTGAGATAACAACGCCCAATCTTTACAGCGTTTCAACAATCATCGGCAAAGGACTGCGCCGAACTCCGACGTCAGCAGTGCGCGCAGCTCGGTTTTTCGAGACTAATCCGCGTTGGCCTTTGTGATGAATTTCTTGGTGTCAGACATCTGGATAGATTTCTTACTTTTGATCGCATTCTGCTCGTCACGGCCTTGCTTAAATAGGTTCGCAGGCATTGTTTCTTTTCGTGCTGGAGCTCGTTCAATGTGATCGACTGCAACTGCAGGCGTCAGAGGCTGTGAAATTACCGTTTCCTTATCAAGCCAACTCTGGTGATTCTGAGCGAAACTGTGAAATTGAAGACAAATTCAAGCCGCTGAAGCGCGGAGTTCTCCGTCACTCTGCCTGCTTCAAGCAGGGCGAAAATGTCGGAACGATGTGATCCATTGAATGATTTCGTTCCGAATTAACTTTTATGATCAGTTTCATTCTAATCTGGAATTCGACACCCGCTGTCTCCTGTCAATGGGCGCACGGTTCAGATTTTCGAACTCAATTCGCGTTGTTTCGAAGTCGCTCAACCTGCTCCGGCTTCAAATCCGTAACATCACATATATCTTTGATGCGCATTCCCATTGCAAGTAATTTACGGGCATGGCGTTCCTGCGCTTTCTCGATACCTTCTCGACGGCCTTCCTCACGACCTTGTCTGAATTCTTTAGAAATCCAACCATCAAGTCTCTCGACTATCACTCCCATTTTTTCCACTCCTTCAATTTCCTTACTAATTTGCGGATGCCTTCGTACCATATAGTCTTTGACAAACCATTTCAAAATGTCCTCCAACAAGTCTTCATTCCCTGTGTTCTCGCAACTCGACTTGATCTCGGCTGCCAATTCCCTAATCATGCCCATGGAGTCGGCTCCTTCCAAACCCACTAAACCCGCCATCACGTTCCCCTTCAGTTTCCGAGCTGCCGCACGCTGCTTAGACAGATCAAACAGATAATATTCCTGCTGAACATACCACTGAGTCGGGAACATCGGATCTTGGCTCTCAATCAAATCCCGCAACCCCAAAGCTGCCGTCCAAGGTTTCAGTCCATTATAAATGACGATCGGTATGATCGCCGGATAGCGCCGCCCCTGCTTCTTATTTTTTTGTTCTCGCACCACCTGCTGCAGCAGCAATGCACGGTATACCTGCATCCGAACTGCCATGTCGAGATCGACTGACGACTGAAATTCCAGTGCAATAATCAACCAGATCGAACCTCGTTCGGTTTCCACTCGCCACACCGTATCGGTGTGACGCTGTATTAATTTTGCTTTTTCTTTGAGTTCAGCGACAAAACTGGCTCGCATTGACTGCAGCGTATCGTATTTCAAACCTTTGCACCACGGATATGAAGAAAAAAAGCCGCGCAGCAGTTCTTCCACCAAGTAAGGGTGAGAAAACAATAGTCTGAAAAGAGGATCGTGATCGATCTTGGTTGATGAAGCAGACATAACTAATTTTTCTTTAGCAGGGGAACATAAATTTGAATTCGATTCGCAGCCACCGTCGCACAAAGAAACTTACGAAAGACTGAAATGAAAGCATTCCACAGTGAATTTGCCTTTTGACAGGCGAGAATCCCAGTTCAGCTTAAACATTCAGCGACGGTGAACAGCACAATCAATTGATTCATGTAAGAACAATCGGTCCATCTATCGCAGCTGCTCGCCCGTCCTGTTCGGGAAAAGGACGAGTTTTTTGGACTGTAGATTGAATCAATTTTATTTGAACCAGCCGAGCATTTCAACCGCATCGCCGTTCAATGCGCGGCTAATTTTTATTGGGTCGATGGAACGATTTCGCGTGCTGAGTTGTGAGAACAAGGCTTAAACCTGATCGAAACAAGGGGGATTTCTGCGCGCCTTTTGTCGAATTTCATTCAATCAGGGCAGGTTTCAATCGGCTGCTGAGCGCGTTTTATGGCCGCAGCTTGGATTCGGACACAGTCTGCCTGCTGCGGCGACTGTAATGCCGGCCAGATGAATGATGGTTTCAATTGCAGACGGCGCGTCGGCTGCGCGGCCGAAGTTTCAGCCAATTGAACGACTGTTAAAAGGGAATTCCCGCCACCATTCAGCGTGCGACTGATCTGCCGTCTTCAAACTCATTCATCCAGCTCAGCTGACAACTGCCCGGCATTAGATCAGCGCAGCCCATTTCAACGATTCCAGATGGTTCAATCACAATTATGTACGTTTCCATATATTCGAAAATTTGCAATTTCGTAATACTTTCACTGACTCGTCAGCAGTGCCGTCACCAATTCCAAGTGCAGCCAAATCTTACGCGGAACGCGCATGGGCTTTTGTTCAAAATCGAAATGCAATAGGCTGAATGTACGCTCCATGTCACTGCGCAAAACACAGTTTTAATGCCGCTTACGGGTGTACAGCGTCATTTGTAGGGGTTATCCATATCGGGCAATTGTTACACAACATTCAATCGAAACACGATATTATTATGTGCAGTCGCCATGGCGTATAGTCTAGGTGTCTTAGTTTGATTTGATTTCCATAAGGGTACGCCACGGCGACTGTCATAAAAAATTCAGCCAATCGAGATATGCAGAGAGTCCTCGCAACAGTGCGAAAGTACGCTGAATCACGATGATGCTACTTCAAATCAGCTGGGAAAAATAATATTCAACCCTCCATATAGAAGATTTGACGTATGAATTCCATACCATGTAAACCACGCAACTGTCTCGCGAAGTAGCTTTCAATTGTCCTGGATTCCTGAAATCGACATTTCCTCTTTGCACGATGGTAGTGCAGCTGCCTTTCACAAGGTGGGCGGCGAGCTGAGCGAAGCGGCGCAAAATATGGGATTTTTCTATATTAGCGGACATGGGGTTGATGCCAGTATCATTGACTCCGCTTTCGAGATTGCGGAACAGTTTTTTCTTTTACCCCTGAATAAGAAAAATCAGGTCGAAGTTTCGGATTCTCATCGTGGGTTTCTGTCCATCGGGGAATCTACGATGGAGGGTTATCAAGGTGCTGACCAAAAGGAAAGTTACATCTGGGGATTGGATGTTGATGACTCGAGTCAGTTCGATCAGTCATTGATTGCGCCCAATCGTTGGCCATCTGAAATGCCACGGATGCGAACGGTGCTCTGCTCCTACTTTGACGCGATTCATCAGTGTTCGTTCAAGCTGCTGCGCGCCGTCGCAGTTTCGCTCGGTCAAAACGACCGGTTTTTTGTTGAACATTTCAATCGCCCTACTTCTAGAGGTTCCCTGATCTATTACCCGCCGAGCAAGTTGGCACGCAATGACTACGGTGTTTCTCCGCATACCGATTTTGGATGTATTTCAGTGCTTGCGCAGCGTTCGCGCGGCCTGCAGGTTCAAGCGAAAAGTGGAGAATGGTTCAAAGTTGATCCAATTGCTGGAACTCTTGTCGTCAACGTAGGTGACTTATTGACGCGTTGGACCAATGGTCGTTTTCGTTCTGTCCCACATTGTGTGATCAACGAAGAGACGGATGCGCGTTTTTCCGTCGTTGTATTCGTAGACCCAGATTCACAGACGACGATCCGTCCGATTTTAAATTCCGGTGAAGCGCCCCAATATGAAGCGGTTGAATGTGAGAGTTACATTACAGGTCGATTCAATCGCTCTTTTGCTTACAGGCACTGATGAGTTGGTGAGGAAATCACGAAAATGAGCGCCTGGATTCGAATGATTTCAGACCAGGAAGCGCAAGGGCAGGTAAAAGAGGCCTTCGACAAGGCGCGGACGCCTCATGGAACGGTTGATAATGTGATGCGGATTCACAGTCTCCGCCCGCATACGATGCACGGTCATACCACACTCTATCGCAGTGTTCTCCACCATCAAAGCAACGCAGTCGAATTGTGGTTCCTTGAGACGGCAGGCACCTATACGAGCATTCTGAACCGATGTGAATACAGCGCGACCCACCACAGTTCGAATCTCAGAAGACTGCTTTCTGATGACGAACGGTACGAAAACATTATGTCCGCGTTGCGCGGACGCGAACCTGAACGCGTATTTTCAGGAAAAGAGCTGGCGATGCTTCAGTACGTTGAAAAGCTGACGTTAGCCGTTTCCGATATGGTCGAGGAAGATGTCACCGCACTTTTCGATGCGGGCTGGGACGACGGTGAGATTCTTGAGCTGAATCAGGTCGTTGGATATTTCAGTTACGCAAATCGTCTGTTGAACGGACTGGGTGTCACGACTGAAGGCGACATCATCGGTTACTACAAATAAATTTAAATTGTCTCCACACTAACGTAAGCGCTTTGTCACCTTTTCTTGCCATTACCACTGAGTCAAGGATAATTTTGGCTATTTCTTCTAATTCTCTTTCTCAGGCAGAAACAAAATAGATTCGCAAACCAAGTATGAATTTCATGTCACTATCGGATTCCTGGGGGTCGGTCAGTTCGACTATAAACTGAATCGATCCATCTAGTCGTAGAGCAAGACCAAACCAACGATCTGCCTTCATATCGTGTTTCCGGTACGCACAATGGTCTTGCAATTTTGTCATAGCTTGGCTGTAAACTAGCCTGCTGCAGTGAATCGTCAGTCCAGTACTAGCATCACGAAATCCCATGGACAAATTATGCAACTTACGATCTGCTTCAGTGCGCGACAAGATTTCGTTTATGCCTTCATTGAGTTCGCGAATAGTTTCTTCACCCAACTCCAGCAGCAAAATCCCAAGATCGATTGCCGCCGTGTTCGGTTCATTGTCAATCTCATCAATAATCTTGGAAAAAGGTGTTCCCTCTAAGCGAGTAAGAATGCCATCTGGAGTTTCTTTTCCGGGAATGCCGTCACGCCTCGCTGCCATTGCGATATCAAGGTGTACGGAGATATCGTCATTAAGCATTTCAAAGTCAACATTATTCTCAAGCCATAGATTTCGCACTAGGTGATGGGAAAGAAGCGTGTGCTCGTGATTCCTCAAGAATTTTTCACCAAATTGTGCGCGAAGGTTGAGATAGCTCAAGAATCTGAGTGGGGAAGTTAACATTTCAGTTATTGTATCCAAGGCGAAGACATCGGTAACGAGCGGAGGTGCGATTTGCCTATTTGTCTTAAATTTTAAGAATTGGCGAACTTGTAACGCGAGTGCTGGATAATCATCCACGATCACAGTTAGCGGAAATATCATCTGCGGTTGGTCGGAAATTGTAATCTTCTTCCCGTCCTTGCAACACAAAGTGACGGAAGGGTCACCCAATAACTCAGCGCAATTCAACGCTTGGTTAACGGCATCTTGAATAGCTGCTTTGAAGTCATTTTGTAGTTGGCGTTCATTACCTTTTCGGGCTTCGAGTGTTAGCTTCTTCGATTTCGCTTGTAGCACTATGGCTCGATTTCCGAAGAGCACGAGCACATCTATTTCACCCAAAATATTGCTTTTTGATTTGAAGATTTCAACATTTTTAAACACCCGGCCAAACCCAAATACTCGAGCAAGCCGCTCGGCCGCAAATGCTTCAGTGAACTCTCCGCGATGTTTGAGAGCGGTTGAAGTATATGACTTGTCAGCGAACATCCAGTAAAACGGTGTCTCATAGAGTGCTTCGGGAAATCCATAAAATTGCAACATGAGCAACTTATCTGCCCTCATCCGTATAAAAGGATAGATATAGGCTGAATTGAAAGCATGCAGAGAGGTAAAAGTACAGTTTCGCTCGCTCTCCGGTAAGGTAAATGCTTCAACAACGGACTTTATACTGTTCAGAGACTGGTTTGTGCGAATAGCTAGTTCATCACAAGAAAAAGTAAACCCGGGTAAGATGTTCCTTTCTTCCATTGGTTTTCCACTAAGATCTTGCAATGTTTTGACAATTCGCCGATTCAAGAGCTCAACAAGGATTCGGCACATCTCCCGTCCAACCTTTAGGTCAATACCCTTGGTTCGCATTAGCCAGTTAGAATCAGCACTGTATTTTCGAGGTGCCAGATCACGATACTGGAAAGAGTACGCGGAATCCCCACGATAGAAGATCGCTTCACGAATAAAATTGCTAAACGTGGAAAAATTGGACATGGATTGATGCAGCTCTTCAAGCAATGCTTCTGTTTGCCAAATATAGTCAGAGATGATTCTAGGCGTTGGCAAATTAAAATCTATCGGTGCGCGCATCATCAGTCCAATTAGAGTTGTCACTTCGGTTCGGATCAGACGTTTCTCCGAGTGCAAATTCGCCATGTCTTCGGCATTCATTTCATCTTTGAAGAAAACAAAGTTATCCCGAATAAAGATTGAAGCAATGGCGTGAATATATCCCTGCGAACGGCAAAGGGCTGCCAGATCATCAAATATCTCGTGTTCTGAACGCATCAATTTTTCCTAGGAAAATTCACTTTCTAAAAAACTTGTACAAGTCTAATGAAATTTCGAGTGTAACAGACGACAGAATGAAATAGTACAAGGATAGTACCATCACAAGCGGTCAAATAAGACATCGGCGCACAAAGTAAATCAATGGTTGCATTGCGACTATCGTCGTGGACTATTATGGTATACCGATGGGTGGGGCCAGAGAATAATCAGGCCGCGCAGAGTCCTCAAGTAGTCCATTCACAATGAAAGCCAAAATTGTGAAGGACCGAATATCGCAAGCTGTCCAGTCGCAAATGGGGAATACCTACTACAAGAGTCGTTTTGTTCCTTACTTGATGATGTACGAATTTGAAGCACTTCTCTTCAGCGACTGTAAGAGTTTTTTTCACAGAATCGGACGGCCTGAACTAATCGAAAAATTTCAAAGAAATCGAGATCAGTTTGCGAATCCTGAAGAGATAGATGAAACACACAATCAAACTCCTTCTCAACGATTACAAGCACTCGTTGAGAGCTATGAAAAACCAATTTTGGGAACACTTGCTGTGTTAAACATTGGTCTGAATCAAATCCGTACAAAATGTCCAAATTTTTCCAGATGGATGGATAAACCAGAAAGTCTTCCAAAGATATACAATGGATGCTTGAACCCTATTTTCGATTTTCAAGAATCATCTGTAAACTGATTGATCATCGTATGCTGGATTGAGTTGGTCCAATCCATGTTCAAACCCGCTTTGCCATCCATTATTGTTGTCTCCAGCAACCTAGCGAGAAAAATCATTTCATTCTGTTCACATCTGTTTTGGGAAGTCGAAACATTTGTGTTCAAGTACATCGAATCCTAATCGAAATGCTGTTAGCCTGCTCCCGGCAAGGATCAGCAATGTTATAGGAACCTCTATTAATTCCAGATTCTCAAGGCTATCGAGCACAGTGCGAAAGTTCTAAAAAAATTATTGCGGTCGGTTATGGTCGATAATGTGAAAATCGGAATCTTACATCGCATTTCGCTAAATTTTATTTCTCTATCAAAAGTGCAGATATGGTAGGGATTAAATTTGAGAATTTCTAAGGTGTACCAAACAAAAACAAAAGACCTCCGGTCATTGGAAGAAGCTACCGGTGCATTGGAGAACTACACTTCCCTTGTAGGACGTGAATACAGCCACCTTCTTGCCGACACAGCTTCAAAGCGAAAAAAGTTCCACACCCCAGAAAAATTTAATTTGTTCACTGTCCTCCGTAAGGAATCTGATGAAGTGAATTTGCACTCTAAATTTCTGTATGAGTTACTTAACCAGCCAGGGAAACAGAATTTAGTGGATTTTTTGGAGCATGTAGGGATAGACAATTTTAGCCATTCTGATTTGAAAGTGGCGCGTGAAAAGTACAGAATTGACCTCTTGATCACGAACGGCCGGCAGCAGGCGATTATCATCGAGAATAAAATCTACGCAGTCGACCAACCTCAACAACTCTATCGGTACTACAAGGAACTGGAGAAACGTGATTACCGGGATATTCAGTTGATATACCTAACGCTTGATGGTCGCTTACCCTCGGATTCTAGTATTAATGGATTGGACAAATCTGCCCCTGAACTGTTAAAGACTATTTCCTACAAGTGTGAAATTCCCAAATGGCTAGAAAGCTGTCTACGTAATACTGACGAATCAGCATTGCAGAGTGCAATTAGACAATACATTGAACTCGTCAACAAACTGTGCAAGGAATACGAATACATGAGTCACTTAAAGAAACTATTGCGGACCGACAACAACCTTTGTATCTTCGGAGACTTAAAGCAACTCGTTGAAGACTTGGAAGAGGCGGAAATTGCGATTAAGGATTCATTCTTTCGAAAACTCTGGCGGGAAATTTACTACTCAATAACGGAAAAGCTTCCAGAGCTTCAACTAGCTAAAGACGACAGCATCATGAAATGGGCGGTGAATCCGAAAAATGGTTCAAATGACGAAATTAATTTCGGTAAGTTCCATTATGTTGGCCTTTACTATTCGTTGAAGGGTGACAATGCTACACTAGGTGTTGAAATGCTGGCCGAAGGGCAGATAAATATTGGGGTACGTTGCAGTAAAAAGCACAACGAAGATTACGAAGTTTTTTACAAGAAATTAAAAGAAAACAAAGGAATATCACAAAGCAATTGGTGGTGGCCTTGGTGGAGGGAGCTAGAAGATAGAGAAGTGGATTTCAGGAAATTTGATAAAGCTGCAATCAAGCTGCTCAATGATAAGAGTGATAGAGAGGAGTATGTGAATAAGATTTCGGACAGCGTTAAAGAAATTTGGGGAATACTAGACAAGGCCGAACTGACTGCCAGCTACTCTTGAAATTCTTCTGATGCAACATCATTTTGAGCATTGATTGAATTAGAGCAGCGTTATCCTAAATCGAGAAGAATTTATTGACGAGCCCAGACAATAGCGAGCTACTTTCCGCCCAAAATCATGATCCAGGCTCAGAGAGGTTTGCAGCCATCCATCAGATGAGTTAGGACGGAGGTGGCATTTAATTTAAATCTCTAAAAGTTTAAATTTCCTACCTCTTCTCTGTTTTTCTCTAAGAACAGAAATCAAGAATTTTGATATTGGTGCCGGTGAGAGGATTTGAACCTCCGACCTACTGATTACGAATCAGTTGCTCTGCCGAACTGAGCTACACCGGCAATTTGATAAGTTTGATCCCTTGTTGGTTTGATTCCCAATTCACTGCGACTCAAGATTTCGAGAACACTGAAAAGATTGTATTTATATCAATAAAATAGAAAATTGGTTTAACTACTTCTGCTTCACAGGCCTCGCATTTGAGACATTAGCGGCAGACAATGTCCGAAACTAGAGAACGAGTTGACGTTCCAAACACCCTGTTAAATTAAGATTTAAATTGAGACAAGGAGTCGGTGACGACGCATTCAATGGTTTCATGCGCTGTGTATAGACTGACCGCGAGACCCGAAGCTCTGAGTCGGAAACAGCAGCTCAATAATGCCAAAGCTTTTTTTTATTTGTAAGCAACCTGAAAATAGGACTTAAGTCAATTCAGTGTGTCTGGCGCGCATGCCATGTCGGGCGCCGGTGGAATTTCATCCTGTGCGATAACCCTGACATCCACTTCTACTGTTTCAGATTCTGCAAATTTGAGAGTTGCTGGAATCGTACTTCCTGCAGCAAGCGGATGATTGGTTTCCAGTAACATCAAGTGCAGTCCTGCCGGGCTCAGTATGAGCGGTTTGGTGTGGCTGAACTGCAAATCATTTGCAGCCTCCATTACCGCGAATCCACTTTTGACCAGAATATCATGAACTTCGACTCATTTTGCGGCAGTAGATGTAGCGCCAACAAGTTCATCTGTGTGACCTTCCTGAGCAAGCATGTGTGCGAAAACCTTGCCGACTTTCTTGCCCTGTGAATCATATGCCCAAGGAGAATCGATGCAAAGAACGCGGTTTTGAAATCGAAACTCATCATCCGCCTTGACAGTACCTGAAATGCACGCGATGAGTGACAGGCAAAGACTGAACCAGCAGACGTGGATTGCTCGCGGGATTGAAATTTGGTGCAGCATGATCAGATCCTGAAAATCAACTGAAAGGATTTAATCCAAGCGTGCGCTCGCGATGTATTGCGAGAATGCCTCACACCAAACAATGACATTGTCGAACTCGTCAAGATTGATGTCTGCCGGGAGCTCAAATTCCAATGGACCGGAAAATGTCTTCAATTTTGAAATTTGAAGCGCCTGTGACTTGATTCTGCTGAATCCATCCCTGGTATCGACAAATTTCTTTGTCATATAAATTCGATAATCCGGTCCAGGAGCCAATTTAACGTCCTCTCCGAAAAACAATTTCCCTGATGAAATTCGCACCGTACCTTCTCCCCAATGCAATGCGTCGGAACCTGGACTGTTTCGATCAAATTGACCTTTAGGATCACTTTGAGTAAAGACTTGTTCCGTAATGGGCTTATCGTTCGCTGCTCTCCATTCAATGAGGATGGGCAAACTGTAAATTCCCAGGGCAAAACCGATGACTCCACCCACAACTAAGCCAAATAATATTTTCTTCATCTGTAATTTCTTGGTTTAGATTAACGCCTCAATAATTAACCATTCAAAATAATTCACCGTTTCAAGGAGAGAAACGAAAGCAAATACTAAAAATGAGTTGGCAATTATATTAGTTGAAATATGAGAAAGGGCCTTACTCTAGACGCACAATCTGTTTTCTAAAAAAACGCTGATGGTAGTGAGATTGGCAGCGATGCGGTTGCATCAAATGATCTTCGAGCAGGTTTGACGGAAAATTTAAACGGGCGTCGAGGTTGCTGCCACAGGTCAGGTGTCGTAGTAATTCCGCAGCCGCCAACAGTTGCGACAGGCGAAAAACATGCGACACTAGCTATCCGAATTGACTTGACCGCCAGGATTCGAGCTGCTGGCAGGACAGGATGCCATGCCCCAATTCTCTCCATTTGCAAAACCAACTCATTCACATGGCTGCGGCGCGTCTCGGAAACCTTCGCTTTGGACCTTGAGGTTTTCGAATGCAGAATCAATGTATTCCACAATTTTGAATTTCCAGCGTCGTCGGCATAGAGTCGATCTCTGAGATTGCAGCTTAGTGCGTCAAGCGAGGTCAGAGTGCCAAGACACAATAAAGAAGGTTTCGATTCTTATCAATGAGCTCTTTGTACGGTGAGTTCATACCGAAAACTTCGGTTTGAAAACCAAACGCAACTCTATTTGTGCGATGCTGACAAAAATCGAAGCTCAAAGCTCAATCTATGAAATTGGCGGCATACATAATCATTTGATGGATAGTTCTGATCTCACTTATGAATGCAGAATCGGCTGACAGATGCAGTCAGATGCAGCAATCACTTCAAGCCATTAGTTCATGCAGCCGCGGTTTTTCGAGATTTGACTGCCGTTTTACCCGGCATCGAGTCTTCCATGACTTTATCAAAGGCTTTTTGAGAAATTGCAGCTTCCTGCAGAAGCCACTTTCGAAATGCATTGATTCTCGGTTTTATGATTGTTTTGTGAGGACAGACAATATAGTAGGAAACCGGTGACTTGCTGTATACATTGAAGAGTTTGATCAATCGATTTGCAGCTAAATCCTTTTCTACGTGCGCACTTCGCGCCAGCGCAATTCCTTGACTGTCAATCGCAGCTTGTATCGAAAGGGAAGTATCGGGAAATCGGGATCCTCGCGGCAGTGTTCTTACGATCAAACCTGCATCTCTGAACCAGTCGCGCCAGCGAGGACAGTTATCAAACGAATGTCGATACAGCAGCGGATATCGAAGCAGATCTATTGGTTTTTCGGGCGGAGTCAATCGCACCAGAAATCGTGGACTGCAGACAGGAAACACGTACTCATCAAGCAGAAGTTCCACATGCATATCTGACCATGGTCCATGTCCCAGACGAATTGCAATATCCACTTCGTCCCTGTCGAAATTAACCAACTCGTCCGAGGTTGAGATCCAGACGCTCAAATCGGGATACAGCTCGTTGAACTTACCCAATCTGGGCACCAACCACTTCACCGCAAACGACTGCACCAAACTGACTCGAATGGATGATCTCGATTCTGAATTCGTGATCTCAGTCAATACGCGGTTCAGGCTGCCGAGAAAATCTCGTACGATAGGGACTATCATTTGACCTTCTTTGGTAACGATCAAGTGCTTGCCCTGTCGTTCAAACAGCTTGAATTCCCATAGCTTTTCAATGCTTCGAATCTGATGGCTGACCGCACTCTGCGTGATATACAGCTCATTCGCGGCTTTTGTAAAACTTAAATGTCGGGATGCAGCTTCGAGAGTGCGAAGCGCACCGATTGGCGGAAGTCGATTCAACATGACAAACCTCCTCTTTTGAAGACGATAGTCAATTCACTCATAATAAAACACACATTCATAAAAATAAATATTGCGCATTGTTTCAAAGAATTATATGAAACATAAGAATAGTTTATCATGAACATTTTTACATGGCATTCTCTTCAGTCTAGAAACTCAGGCATCACGGAGATCAAATTGCATTAATTTGAACTGAATTTGATTTTCGGCACTGAACTGAGTCGAAAATTTTCTCGCTTGCAGGACTGACCGGTAAAACTTCATGCATCTTCCGTTGATTAAAGGATAATTGAATCTTTCGATTGTCTGAATGCCTGACTTCCACAATTTTAAAATCAAAAAGTTGGATTGATTCAATGAATCTTTATTCCTTGCTGCAGAAACGCGAACTCGAAAACAATCCGGTGCGGGTCGGAATTATTGGTGCGGGCAAGTTCGCGACCATGTTCATGTCACAAGTCATTCGAACTCCCGGGATGAGCCTTGATGTCGTTTTTGACTTAGACCGAAAACGCGCGCGAGAAAATTTAATCAAAGCAGGATTTGATTCAGAGCTGCTGCGTGAAAATCATCGAAGTCCCTGCTCCAAAGCCGAAGTGTTCGTCACGGATGATGGCAGCCAAATGTTTAGGGAAGGAATGCTTGACGTTGTCATTGAATCAACCGGTGATCCGATCTGCGGCACCGAGCACGCCATTCGGTGCATCGATCAAGGGCTCGATGTAGTAATGGTTAATGTTGAAGCTGACGTGCTGGCTGGGTTTGAACTCGCAAAGAAGGCGAGAGAGAATGATGTCATTTATTCCCTCGCATACGGAGATCAGCCCGCATTGATTGTTGAACAGGTCGATACCGTTCGGTCGATGGGTTTGGATGTTGTCTGTGCTGGCAAGGGCACAAAATATATGCCGTCGTACCATCAGTCTACCCCTGAAACGGTATGGGACCATTACGGGCTGACGCCGGAAGAAGCCGCACTCGGAGGCATGAACAGCAAAATGTTCAATTCGTTTCTGGATGGAACGAAGTCTTCGATTGAGATGACTGCAGTTGCGAACGCGACCGGACTGAAGTCCCCAGCCGATGGATTGGCGTTTCCAGCATGTTCCATCGATGACCTGAGTTCAGTATTGATTCCAAAAGCGCAAGGAGGGGTTTTGGAACAAAGTGGGATGGTGGAAGTCATTTCATCTCTGAATCGCGATGGATCTGAAATTGAAAGAGATTTGAGGTGGGGTGTGTACGTCGTGTTTGAAGCAGGAACGGAATATGTCCGCAGGTGTTTTCGAGAATATGGACTGGTTACGGATCGTTCCGGTCAGTATTCGGCACTTTATCGACCATACCACCTTATCGGTCTGGAACTGGGAGTCAGCGTCGCGTCCGTAGCGCTGAGAAGAGAACCAACTGGAGTGCCGGTTTCATTTTCTGCGGATGTAGTTTCAGTTGCAAAACGCGATTTGAAAGTCGGAGAAATTTTAGATGGAGAAGGTGGCGGAACAGTTTGGGGGAAGATATTGCCGGCTGAAACTTCACTTAAATCAAGAGCCGTGCCGATCGGGCTGTCCGCTCAACTGCAGGTTGTCCGCCCCATTCAGCGGGACAGAATCGTGACTTGGAACGATGTGAAAGTGAATGAGCGCACTACGGCCCACAAATTGCGGCGGCAGATGGAAATCAGTTTCAGTGGCTGATTCAGGATTGAATCGCCTGCACCAGGCTGTCAGCCGTGCGCAACGCGTTCAAAGCATGCACTTTGTGCAGGGTGGTCTGCTGCCGCGCTCGCCGCTGTAATCCTGACCTGATCCCCTTTCGCAGCTGTGTCACAGAAAAGACGACCTAGAGTGTAATTGTCCGCACCTTGCATCTTGATCAATGCAAAGTAAATCGCCCTGTTTTCTGAATCTCTGCACTGCGTGATCTCAGCGATCTGCCCCGTTCCATTCAGCTCCAGCCACTCGGTCTGTTCATGGTCCTTATGGCAGATCAGCCGAGGTGGATAACTGACGTAATCGCATTCAAGACAGCGGGACGCAAGCGTTCGGCCCTCGGACAGTGCGTCAAAGTAGGGTTTTAAGTCTCCGACCGAGTATGAATAGTCCAGTTCAATTTGCAGTGAAAAATAATTCATGGGCTGAATGTCAGTTCAGTAAATGCTGTGAGGCTGGCTGATCGCAGCGCGGGCGCGTCCATCAATCTCAGAGAAATACTGAAAAGGACTTCCCATTCAGCTTCAGCGCAGCTTGGTTTCATCATGGCGGAGTCCAAAAACCCATCTTTCTTCGGCAATGTCTTCAAGATAGTGAAAGGGCCTTTTCTCCAAATTTTTAAAGCCAGGACCAGGCATCAGAATCACGTCACCGGGAAAGTTTGAAATTTCAGTCTGATTTTTCTTCTGTCGATCTTCGGCAATAAAGAATCGTCCGCGCCCGGAAAGAACGAACAGGCAGATGATGTGGCGATAGTCCGTTCGGTCCAGATGCGGAGTGATGCCGCCCGATCCGACCTCGTACTTCTGAACGATCATGTCGTTGAACACGACGCGGTCATCGAAATAAAGTCTGTGATCAACCGAACTGTCAAACAGCTCCTGAAAAAGTTTCGTCAGCCGGGCAAACAGGCCGTCTGATCTCAGCTGGTCCTGTAGCAGCATGTCCTGACTGACCTGATTCGCTCCCTTTCCTACGGTATTGCGGGCAGCTCGCAGCGGGTACCGACTTGCTTCATCAAGAAGCTCCAGCCGAAATTCGTCTGCGAGAATCGGCAGTGAAAGCGCACGAACGAACTGAAGACTGCGAATTGAGCCGGCAAGCTGCCGAGACGATGCGATCAATTGAGGCACGTCTGACTGATTTTGATCTGCCGAAGGGTCTGACATCAGTAATTTGCGAGCAGTTTTACCGGAAAGTGAACTAAGATGGATTGATTGAGACCTGCATTTTATTACTAGGAAATCAGGTAAGTTAAGTAGAATAAGTACAGTCGCGAGTGAAGTTTCTCATTCAATTTTGCAATCTGGCTCAACTGAGGCGATGTTCGCGTGTGCTGGAATACACCAATGCAGGACATTTTCGACCAAATATTGCAAAATTAGTGTTCCATATTTAACGTTTCGCGATAATATATTCAAAATATACTATCTAGCGTTGCTTCTCTTAAATTTTTATTTACAAACAGCTGGGATAGAAGTAAATTTATAGAATAAGAAAAAATTAGTTCATCAATTGCTTGATTCAACTTTTGAATCAGGAGGAGAGTATATGGAAGCGTCGACGGACCTCGGTTCGCGTCTTGCCAAAATCAAAGGGGCGAAAGTCATCAAAAGCTTTTGCTATACCTGTCCATGGCAATGCCCGACTGAAGTTTTTGTGAGGGATAACAAGATCGTTTATCACAAAGGAAACCCTCAGGCCCCCAACAATATCGGGTCCAGATGTGCGAAGGGCATGGCGAGCTGGCATGTAACGCGCGATCCGGATCGCCTGAAGCATCCGCTGCTGCGTACGAATGCCAAAGGAAAGCCAGGCCAATTCAAAAGAATCTCGTGGGACGAAGCATATTCGTATATTGCGGGAAAGCTGGAGTCAATTGCGAAAGAGTACGGTCCCGAAGCGGTCGCACTCACCTGTCACCACGATCCGAACACCCAGTTTTATCGTCATCTTCTTGGCGAACTCTATGGTTCCCCCAATCTGTATTCTCACACTTCCGGGTGCGAACAGGATCGAAGATCTGCCTGTCTCACCCTGTTCGGGCATGTCTTCCCCATGCACGATTTTGCAAATTCCAAGTATGTAATGCTTTGGGGCATGAACAATCTTGGTGCAAATCAAGGCCTCTGGGAGAGCAGGGCGCTCATTGATGCGCAGTCCAGAGGATGCAAACTGGTTGTTGTGGACCCAAACTTCACCGAAACAGCACAAAAAGCGAGCGAATGGATTCCGATCAAACCCGGAACCGACGGCGCTCTGGCTCTGGCGATGTGCCATAGCATCATCAGCAATCGACTTTATGACTCAGACTTCACGAGCTCCTACTGCAGCGGTTTTGATGGATTCCGAGATCATCTGTCAGAGAAAGGTTACTCGCCTGAGTGGGCTGAATCAATCTGTGGCATCGACAAGGCAACGATTGAGCGGCTGGCTCGAGAATTTGCGACCACGAAACCCGCGATGTCTGCGATCTTCAAGGGCTCGGGTTATTACACAAACGGCGCGGATGCAGGTCGAGCATGTTACGCGCTGAATGCAATTTGCGGTGAAGTTGACAAGCCCGGCAATCTGCACTTGAAGGATTGGGCGCCCTTGGGCTTGCCCATCATCATTCCAGACGAAGTGAAACGTGCGCCGACAAAGGATCCTCTGCATGCGGCAATGGGCTACCCATTGGCGCCGGATCTGCCAAATTCCAGGCTTCCCGAGGCCGTGATCGACGGCAATCCTTATCCGGTGAAGGGCCTGTTCGTACACGCAACAAATCCTGTCATGAGCGATCCGAACCGCGACCGCGTGCTGGAAATGTTCAGGCATCTGGAATTTGCAGTGGCATGTGAGCTCTATATGAGTGAAACTGCCTTGGAATGCGATATCGTACTGCCTGAAACTTCGTTTTATGAACAGGCGGAAATTCGCCAGGGCATGTGGCTGGGGCCAGAAGTGGTGCTGTGTCAGCCTGTTGTCGACCCGGTCGGGGAATCCAAGCCTCCCTATGAAATTGCGCAGGGAATTGCGCAGAAGATGGGATGGGGCGAACACTTCTCCTACGAGAAATGGGAAGACTGGGGTGAAACCATGATGGAAAATGTTCCCATGTCTCTCGACGAATTGAAAAGTCAGGGTTTTTGGGCTGGCGAGATCCGATATGACCGAGTGCCGGAAGGGCTGCCGACGCCGTCTGGTAAAATTGAGATTTACTCCAGCAGTTATGCGGATGCCGGATTCAGCGCTTATCCTGAATATACGGATCGAACTGTAATTCCAGATCATGAATATCCACTGCAGCTCACGCACTCGAAATTGAGCATGCACTGCAATATCGTAACTCAGAACAACCCGTACCTGATGGAGATCTGTGGAGAAAACTGGGTTGAGATCAACAGTGTCGATGCTGCAAGATATGGAATTCAAAACGACAGCATGGTAGTCCTTGAATCGCCCAAAGACCACATCGAAATTCGGGCAAAAGTGGTTGAAGGACTGGTGCCCGGCTGCGTCAGTGTCCGACATGGGCACGGATTCGGGCACTGGGCGATGGGTTCTACAGCCAAAGGCCAAGGTGCGCATTCCAACAATTTGATGGACATCCACACCAATCCAATCACCGGGGCGAACTGTTACAACGAGTGCAAAGTTCGCATTCGAGCGCTGAATTGAGCAGGAGGAAGCGTCATGCAATATGGTTTTTATTTTGATCACAAAAAATGTGTGAAGTGTCACGCCTGCGAAATCGCCTGTAAGTCGTGGAATGAAATAGATGTTGGCCCGCGCTGGCGGGAAGTCGTCAAGATTGAATCGGGGACCTACCCCAATGTGACGGCGATGAACGTTTCAATGGCCTGCATGCACTGCGGTGATGCTCCGTGCCGCAGCGCCTGTCCGGTAAATGCGATTACAAAGAGAGTCTCAGATGGGATCGTGGTTGTGGATCAGAACGCCTGCATCGGGTGTGGCTTCTGCACCTGGGCCTGCCCGTTCAATGCGCCCCAGCTGAGCTCCACATCGGGCAAGATGGAAAAGTGCAATTTTTGTCAGACACCTGGGAAGGAAAGACCATTGGACATGCCTCGCGCCTGCGAAGAAATCTGTCCTACCGGTGCGATTCAGTCAGGATCAATGGCGGAACTTGCCAATGTCAATCGTAAAAGTGCTGCGAAACGTCTGGCATCTCAGGGGTTTCCAGGAATCGTCGCGGATGCTGCATCTAGATTTGGATCTTAGCTGTGACGTTCTTCAAGCACGCAGTTTACCTGAAATTATCTTAATCGGAGGTTGGTGATGGCCGAAATCATAAGCAATGCAATGCCGCCGCAGCGCAAACGAACTATTGATGCCCTGCACCTGATAGAACCGGATTATGTCCCGATCGGCCTGTGGGGCACGATCGAAGGCTACCAGAATCTGCGCAAAGGTCTTGGCATGGACTACAAGGCTGATCCCGATGACTATCGAACGGGTTCGACGACCTGGACCACGGACGTGAGTTTTGAACTTGACGTCGCGGACCGACTGGGCGTTGATTTCGTACGAATAGCCATCGGCACTCCGGGGGGGTCGCCCGGATTCCGAGAAATAGCCTTTGACGAAATTCCATTTGACATGGGCATTCCGCCGCCGGATATGGACATCAATGTAGATGAATGGGGTGTGATTCGAAAATGGACGCCACATGAACAGGGCGGTTACTACGAAATGATCGGCTATCCCCTGTTCCATGCCACCAGTGCGCCATTGGAGGAAGGCCTCAGAATTCTGGACGAATTCCCCTGGCCTGACCCGTGGGATGAATCCTGCTGGGATGACTCTCCCATACCCGGAATGACATTGCGCGAATACTGCAGGTTCGTTCGGGAAGAAACCCCGTTTGCACTGTTGGGACAAGGCGGGCGAGGCGGGATTTTCGAGCAGGCGAAGTACATGGTGGGTTACGCCAAGATTTTTTCGGATTTTATTGAATCTCCGGATTTTCTTGAGGCCATGCTCACGCGGTTGACTGACATTGAAATCGACTTCAATAAAGCCATCATCGATGAGTGTGGTGAATACCTGGATTGGATGCGAATGAGCCCGGAAGATATTGCCAGCGAAAAAACTGCGTTTCTTTCACTCAAAATGTTTGACCGTCAGATCAAGCCGCATTACATCCGAGCGTTTACGGAAATCAAAGAATACTATCTGAAAAAGAATCCCAAAGGAAAAATTCAGTTTCACAGTTGTGGAGCGATCCCTGAGCCGTTCATGCGAGGTCTGATTGAATCTGGTGTTGACGGATACGACAGTCTGCCCCCAAAAGTTGCGCGTCACTCAAATCCAGCTGCAAAAAAACGACAGCTCGGCAGAGAGATGTTTTTTTATGGGGGAATCGATGTGCAGGAAACTCTGCCTTGGGGCAGCGTTGAAGACGTGAGAAGTGAAGTGCGTCAGCGAATCTGGGAAATGGGACATGGCGGAGGTTACCTGCTCAGTTCGTCCCATCGACTGGAACACGACGTGCCAACGCCCAACGTCATCGCCATGATTGATGAAGCAAGGAAATACGGAAAATATCCTTTGCCCAGTGAACCCCCTCCGGGTGCTGATACCGGCGAAGGCTATAAACCCTGGACGGGCGCGCGCAAGCGCAGACGAAGACCCAAAAGACGATGACGCCGGTTTTCTAAACGTTTTTCTTTGTTCACCCTGAAAATATTGTTATGCCCCTAATTATCGAAACGGAAAAAGAATGGGATCTGGAAGATCTGCAGTACGACTTTGAAGATTCTTTGGAAACTGATCGTTGGACTGATGCACCTGAGGATGTGAAAGAACTCTTTCACGAAATCGAATGGAACATCATTGACGGTGAGCATGAAGACACTCCCGATCTGATCCATCCCGCACTTGACTACGAAATCTCGCCAAGAACTCTGGTAGCAGGTCCGATGGCGACTGGAATCGCAGAAGTGGGCCGCCGCTTCAAAATGGATGAGTACTTTCTCCCGGAAGTGATGATGTCCGCAAAATGCATGCATGCGGCTCTGGCCATCCTGAAACCCTTGATCATTGCGGAAAAATCGGAAGATATCGGAACCGTAGTTGTCGGCACCGTCCAGGGGGACCTGCACGATATCGGAAAGAGAATTGTGGCAATGATGCTCGAAGCGGCAGGTTTTACGGTGATTGATCTCGGCGTCACGGTGCCGCCGGAAGATTTCATTGCGGCCATTCGAGAACACAAACCTCAGATCGTTGGTTTTTCAGCGCTGCTGACGACGACTATGAACATGCAGTGGGAAACCATTAAGCATATTCAAGCGGAAGGACTGCGGCAGGATGTAAAAGTCTTTGTAGGAGGCGCCCCAATCAGCCAAACCTGGTGTGACAAGATCGGTGCCGATGCATATGGAGCGGACGCCCTTATTGCGGTTGAAAAAGCCAAAGCCTGTGTTCAGGAATACAAGGAAATCAAAGGGGGTGATGCTGCATTGCATGGCGCCATGCTGGCCTTGGATGTGCAGCGGGTTGCAGAGCAGGCAGCGCAGGTGGAACTGGAGGCTGCAGAAGCAGGTGGATGATGACGGCGCAGTCAGAGTAGGTTCTGGTTTGATTGGTTCTGATCACTTGGATTTGCTGTAGATGGATACAACGGCTGTTCAAACTCGAAAAAGGCTGAGAAGGACAGTGCTCCCTCTCACGGCAGGCATTGTTGTTTTCGGCTTTCAGCTGTCCGGACAGTTCGGAGCAGGCTTAGGCTACGGACTGCTGCTGGTTTCGGTAATCACGCTTTTCGGAAGTCTTTGTTCTGTTTTGCTGTTGCTGCTGACCAGGGGATTTTCTGCGAAGGCGCTAAGTCATTCGGCTCGATGGTTATTTTGGCTGGGCGCATGGTTTTATGTCATCGGAGTTCTCGCACTTTCCGGATACTTCATCAGTGAAGCGCTCGCTGGTCGCGTCGACCTGAAGTGGATCTTCTTCGGTCCCGCTGCCATCATCAGCCTGATTCTGTTTGACATCGGCATCTATCGAATCGTAGTTCAGAAGAATAAACCTTCATGGATGCGTTATCGAGATGTGATTTCCCGCGAGCACATGCAGCCCGACAGAATGCGAAAAGTTTTGATGCAGGACGTGGTGTTTCATACGAAATTATTTTCCCAGAGTGGATTGAGGTGGCTGCGGCACACGCTGATGCTTTGGGGATTCGTACTGATGTTCGCAGTTGAGATATTTGCCGTGTTCGTGCGAGAGGGTTTTCCAGCCTTTGGATTCCCGGACATCTGGGAAATCTCTAATCATCCCGTTCGTCTTGCATTTGATTTTGCATTCGATTTCTTTGGTTTTATGGTTTTGGTCGGATGCCTGCTTTCATTTCTTTGGCGAATCAGAGCGGCTGGCACCGAAGAAAAGAAGTATTCCGATACCCCGTCTGCCGTTTTCTTGTTTTTCGTGGTCATTTCGGGATTTTTCGTTGAAGCAGTGCGCCTGATTCAAGACGGAATTCCGCCTGGAAGTGGAATTTCATTTGCCGGGTGGTTTCTTGCATCGATGATGTCGAGCGGCGGTGCCACGTTCAGTGGCGCGTACACGCCCCTGTGGTATTTTCACGTGTTCGGTTCTTTGGCATTCATCGTATACGTTCCGGCTCATCGGCTTGCGCATTCCTGTGCAACCCCGATCGGAAGGTTGATGAATTCACAGACTGATCTGCTCGAAAAAAAACGCATTCGGTCGATCAAAGGTCTGATGCAGAAAGCAAATCAGTCAATTATTACTAATGTTGAGATGGATAAATGAGTCAAATCATTGCGATTTATGGAAAAACCTGCTGCTTAAAGTCCGATGTTGCCCGCGCTATTTCGAGGCTGACCGGATACAAACTGGCGAGTCGCGGCGAATGGATTACGACGTTGGCCATGATGGACAAGCTCAAAGGCGGCATCGAAATCGATCTGGACGTACATCGTAAATTGGACGAAGAAACAAGGTCGATGGTTTCGTGGTCGGACCCGGTCCTGATTTTAGAAAGTCGGTTCATGGATGCTGTGCTGCACGAGATGGACGACATATTTTTTGTGCACCTGACAGCTGACGACGATGTCAGGAATCATCGGTGGGAGCATCGGCGCGAAGAAGGAGGTGGCCGAACCAGACAGATTGGGGACGGAGTGGCCGCACGCGACCGAGAAGATGAACAGCTGAGCAATCTGTTGTATGCAGATGCAAAGCCAGTTGCTCCCACGATGGCTTTTGATACTTCAGAGGGTACTGCAGAGGACTACGCCCTTCAGATCTGGTCGAAATTTACGGGCGAGGATTTATCCTATCTGCAGGTAGCGGGCACGACGGAAATGGACAAGAAGCAGACAAAAGGTCTGAAACCTGGACCGTCTGCAGGCGAAGTTGCCGTCTACAACGCACTGCGGAATCCGTTCGGAGGCTATATTACCGATGATTTAAGCGGACGGAATGTGTTCATTCATAAAAGTGTTGTTGAAGCGAGCGGACTCAAAGAGCTTTCTCAAGGCCAGAGAGTGACATATGTAATCGTTGAAGACGGGTTTGGAGGTTTCCGAGCGTCCAATGTTGAGGCGGAGTAGTCCCTGAAGATTCATGGCAGATCTCAAACATGTTCTGCCCGGACTGCTGGAAGATATTTCCTATCGCAATACGCGCGCATACTCGCTGAGAGACCAGCGCGTAATCGCCATGAAGCTGACCAGTGGAGCGCCCTGTTCGACGCATAGCGAGCTGTTCGCGGCCTGGCCGGGCCCAGAACAGGGCATTGCAAAATGGTTCATCCTGGAAAACGGCGCAGCAGTCGGCATGTTTGGCGAACAGGCAGAGCAGCAGGGATTTCCAGTCGTCGAAATCAGCTCCGATCCTTAATTTTCGACATGAAAATTCCCGCCTGCCCGCGCAAAGCTCCCTACGTTGTGATGGTAGAGTCGGGTGTCAGATACGCATGGTGCAGCTGCGGACTCAGCAGAATACAGCCATGGTGCGATGGTGCGCACAAGGGTACGGATTTCAAGCCGATTAAGTTTGTAGCGCCGATATCCGGCGAGTTCTATATGTGCGGATGCAAGCAGTCCGACAACGCACCGTACTGTTTTGGAAATTGCATGGGGTATGCTCCGCTGAGCAAATCCTTCTAAATTGAGTCCATTTGCATGCCTTCACTTGTAGTCGTTCGGCACAATCTGGTTGAAGAAATACGGCATGACGTCAGCGTCGAGGGAGATTTTCGCCTGCTGCAGACGAATTTGGAAGCTGGAACTTTGCTGTCGGAGAATTATCGAACCAATGGCTGCATTGATGGCAGATATTGGTTCGATGATGTGGAGCGCAGCAAGGCTTTTGCAGAGATCAGCATGGATTTTGTGAAAAAAATGCTCGAAAACAGAATCAAGCGAATCAGTCAGCTGAGTCAGCAGGAGGAATTCATTGCCCTGACGGCGGACTCTTTCCTCGTTTCGTGAAGTCTTCCGAATTCCACCGTGAATCGATCAGACAGGGGATCGGGACTGTCGCAAACAGTCTGAATCTGCCGGTCAGGCGGAGTTTTCAGCTGGTCCGCAGATTGGCGGCGGCAGTGATTGTTTTAAGTCTGCTGCCGTTCGTCGCTGCAGCAGCTGAATCACCGGATTATGAGCGGGAAGAGAGACTCGCCCAGGAAGCAATCGCCGGACTATTTGATGGTGAAGTCGTTTACCTGAACGCTGGCAGTCGAGAATTTCTGTCCTTATTCACGGAAGGAGAAGATGCGAATTCCAAAGCTGCACTCATACTGCTGCATGGAAGGGGATTTCATCCTGACTGGCCGCAGGTTGCAGGGCCGCTGCGAGAAAAATTCACCGAGGCGGGCCTGACGACGCTGGCACTGCAGATGCCGGTTCTCGAAAAGGGTGCGAAATACTACCAGTATCTGGAAATTCTTCCGCTTTCTTTTCCTAGAATCGATGCCGGCATCCAATTTCTTGTAAGCAAAGGATATGGTTGGATTGGAGTGATCGCTCACAGCTGTTCCGTCCATATGTCAATGGCTTGGATTCGAGCTCGGGGCGATCGTGAGATCGACGCATATGTCGGGATTGGCATGGGAGCGACGGACTATAAGCAGCCCATGCTCGAACCGTTTCCGCTTGAGGATATGACGGTTCCCATTTTGGATGTGTATGGTTCCGACGATTATCCGGCTGTGATCAAAGGTGCAGTCAGTCGCAGAATCGCAATTGAAAATGCCGGAAATGGCAAATCGAGGACCGTCGAAGTCCCCGGTGCCGATCACTTTTTCGAGGATTATGAAGACAGTCTTGCGGAAGCGGTCATCGAGTGGCTGAAATCAGTCTCGAGTCTGCAATAGCCGATCAGTTCGCGATATCGTCAATGTTAAGGTGACGAATGTCTTCTCCTTTCACGAAAAAGATGACGTGTTCGCAAATATTGCAGGAGCGGTCTCCGACGCGTTCAAGCGAACGAATTGCATACAGAATATCCACTGCGTCGGGAACTGAATCCGGGTCTGACATCATCCATTTGCGGATTCGTTTCAGCGTCGCCCGAAATTCCTTATCCACTTTCTTGTCGTGCCGAATGAGTTCAAGAGATCTGACTTCGTCAGTCTGTTCAAATGCAATGAGCGTTTCATGAAGCAGCTTTGAAACGCGTAATCCGAGTTCCTGTATGTTACTGAAATTTGGAAACTCACCGGGCCTTTCAGTAACTCGGCTTCCCATGAGCGCAACGCGGCAGACTTCGTCTCCCATGCGTTCAAGATCGTTCACAGTCTTGATCACCATCAGCACGAATCGCAGGTCACTGGCCTTGGGCTGTCGGAGTGCGAGCAGCTGAATGCATTTCGCATCAATGTCGACTTCCAGGCGATTGACCTGATCTTCAGTTTTGGCGACTTGGGCGGCGAGCAGAAGATCCCCATCGACCAGCGCTCGAATCGCAAATCTCAACTGTTTCTCGACGAGTCGCCCCATCATCAGGGTTTCGTTGCTCAGTTCAGTCAACAGTACGTCGAATTTAGCGGAATAATGGCCTTCTATCATTGAAGTTCCTCGTTGTTCTGCTATTGGAGATCTGTGCCAGTCAAATGTTATTATTCAGAATACTTGATTGACTCGCTTCAATTCAAATCAAATCTCCAATTTACTTCAGAATTTCGTCTATTTTACTGATTCAAGCTTGACCGACCAATGCGAATTCCACACTGCAGTTGTTTCGGTACTCGTGAATTGATGCATGCACTTTCTTAGCATGATGAACGGTTCCAAATCCAACGGCAGGAAACTGTATTCTGCAGATCGTCCTAGAGTCACTATCTGCTGCCGGTCACCGTCCCTCCAAGACTGTGATCAAAGCGTGCCGAAACACCTTCTATTTTGTTGGCGCGGCGACTTTGAATTGTGTTATCAATCACAAAGAATCCCCGCAGCAGCGACCGCTTAGTGTCCACAGCATCGGCAGATCGCACAAACCACACGTGAGTTTAGACTTCACAAGTTGAGGTCTTACTGATTGAAAAATTCCTGCATCTGTTTCCGATAGAACATGGCGATTGAGAACAATTCCAGCCAACACCACGTCAACAGCAAAAATACTGTTTCATTCGTACTCAATGAACAACGGTGCCGACAAGTTCAGCGGCATGTTAGAATGTCGTTTTAATCACTAGGTTGCGTAAAAGCGTTCACAGGAAATGATCTGAGTTGCACTGACAACGGAGTTCCTAAGTTCGAAACGCGCCAGAGTCCAATACCATGACGATTACAAAGATGGAACTTGATATCGCGGGACGACCGAGCGAGCGCATCAGCATCGAGAATTAAGATTGGAAAGCGAGCACTTTTTTGGAGTCGAGCAATGAGGGGATACACTACAGATTACGTCAATCTGATTGCAGACAATCTTCGGGACCGTTATCAGAACGGCTTCCCAATCCTCAAGGAGCTGATTCAGAATGCCGATGACGCCAAGGCTCGCAGATTGATCTTTGGAACACATAGTGGCTTCCCGGACACGCACCACCCGTTACTGAAAGGTCCCGGTCTCTGGGTCTTCAACGATGGTGTATTCACAGAGAGCGATGCCGAAAATCTTCGATCCTTTGGCATCAGCGGCAGGGCCGGCGACAGCCATGTTATCGGTAAATTCGGCCTCGGGATGAAGAGCGTATTCCACCTTTGCGAAGCTTTGTTCTACGTAGCGAAAGGCAAGGATCAATTTTATTGCGAGGGACTTAGCCCCTGGATAACAGACAGCAATAGACGAAAACGTGGTTTCATGAAGTTTATTCCAGAGAGACGTAAACACAGGAAAAAAGAGCGCCGTACACTACATGAGGAATGGGACGAAATCAGTCAAAGTGATTGGAATTATTTGAAAGATCTCGGTAAGAAATTGGCTGCCGACTCAAGTCAAAATCGAACTTGGTTTCTGCTGTGGCTTCCCTTGCGAAAGAGAGAGCATCTGCAAACAAGTGCAAATGAGGAGATGGGGTGCATCATCAGCCGATTTCCGGGTGACGATCCCAATCCTGATCTTGAATTTCTATATGATGAACGCCTTGCTTACGACATGGCAGAGATCCTTCCGTTACTGCGACATCTTGGGAGCATTGAGCACAAAGGGGAGAAAAACTCCTTCGTGTTAGAACTATCTGTTGAGCAACGGCTTCTAGCCAGTTGTCCTCGTACCGAAATCTGCGGCGAAGTTCAGCTGTTTGGCGGACATCAGCCACTTGACTTTTCTGGGCTGAGGGACATGAGTGAGGACAGTTGTTTTAAGGACATGAGGAATTTGGAAACGTGGCCCAGCACTCGGTATCGCGACGAATTGAGACACGTGTGCTACGCCTCAGATAGATCCAAGCCGGAGGCGGCAGTGCTGTTCTACTCCCGTCCGAGCAGCGAAATCTTTTTTCATGTTCACTGGGCAGTGTTCCTGCCGGTGGAGGACCACGCTGAAGAACTTGAAAAACGAACCTACTCTCTAGCTCTTCACGGCCAGTTTTTCCTTGATGCAGGACGAAAAAAGATCCATGATTTTAAACATTTGCACGATGAGCCGAAGGCTATAGATAGAACTACTATCGACGAAAGATTGCTTCGCAGGGCCTGGAATCAAAGACTGGCCCAAATGGTCTTGCTCCCACTGGTGCTGCCTGCCTTGCAATTGCACGTCAAGAAACAGAAATTATCCGACAGTGAGTGTACCTTACTGACTGAGGCTATCTGCAAATCTGACTTTTTCACTAAATTCCAGCAGTATATCTGTGGGAATAGCATATGGCTGCGCACACTACAGCGCGGTGCCGACTCTCAATGGCGTCTGATCGAGGGAGATTGCTGTTCTCGGTTGCGACCTCTCCCAAATCCGCCGAATAATGAATTAAATCGACCTTGGCAGGTGTTCCCTAAACTTAGCGATCACGTTATACCCTATGATGTTGACGAAACGTACCTAAGCAGTATGCAAAGTCCGGGCGCGTGGCCGAACGAGGAACTTGATAAACTGCTGACTCGGGTACATGGCTTGTTTGAGAGTGCTACGCACATGGATTATCTGATCGAGTTCCTCAATACCTGTGTGAGCGATGAACACAGAAGTTCCTGCCGCTTTCAGCGTCGGTTGCTGGACATAATGAGAATCGGACTGTCAAATTCCGAGCCCGCTAAAAGGCGTCAAGTGGCAAAAAAGGGAAGCAGACTCGTCGGAATACTCGATTCGAATATGCGGTTGGAAATCTCGACTAATTTACCTGAGTCGATTCTAGACGATTTGTGGAATATTGACGCACCGCTTTTGCTTGTCCCAAACGGAATGGATTCGGAACCCAAAGGTAAAGCTTCTCCCGATGAGGAGACATTGGCTGAATGGCTGAAGATACTGGACGAAGCCTTAAAATTACGAGCGAATCATGGAGATCGGGAGCGGATAATCGGGGCAATACAAGGGTTGCTGCGAGCTTTGCCCGAGGCAGAGCGGCGGCAATTTCTACAGCAGCATCAGACACTCAAAATCATCAAGGTGCAGGATGCACCGAACGGCGCGGATAATCTACTGTCTGTCGAAGACCTAAATCAGAGAAGGAACGCTGGCACTCTATTCCGTTTTGCGGGAGGACTAAGGAGGGCAGTGATGGGAATCACTCCGCGGCTTGCTAGGGCGATTCCCGATGCCAACGTCTGTTTGATCAACACCTATACCTGCCGCGATATTTTTGGGGACGAACACGACATTTCCGGTGCTAACAATGAATTAGCCAGTCTGGCGGCCGTAGGTAATTATTGTGGTCAATTGGGAAGCATTGCCGAGCGGCGAGCATTGCTTGAAAGCGCTAACAATCCGGGAACAGACGATATGGCGCTGCGCGGCCTGAGATTCCTGTTGCACGGCTCGCGCGGCAATCGCGAAGACGACGAAATTCAGCTCTGGGTCCAGCGGCTTGACCAACACTCAGCTTGGCGTAGCCTCTGGGCTGAAACGCACCCCAATAGGGAGTGGAGCCTCATACGCAATGAACTTGTCGACGTGGTGCCTCGTAACCTCTGGAACCGGGCGCAAATCGCTGAGATTGACGCCCAAAATCTTATCGAATTGTTGGACCGAGAGGAAGTTACCATCGAGAATCCGGAGGAATTCTTAGTCGAAGAGCGCAACGAGATCCTATCGAAAATCACGAATATGGGTCTTTGGCGGCGGCTGCCGCTACATTCGACGGTGGATGAACGCCTCACCTCGGTTACTGAATATGTCTATCTGGAAAACCCGCAGATATACTTTGATGTACCGTCGAACTGCGGAGTGACCTTGATCGCGTTGAACGAGAACGAGGATGTTGCAGACAAACAAAGGCGCTGGCTGCGTCCCCTGGACCGCGTTGCCGGAATAGAAATCTGGTTGAACACCCCGAATCCTGAAGTTTACTGGTGTGAGATCATGGACGCGGTGAACGGGTTGCAGGACAATATTCCGGTCGATTTGGGAGATCAGCTACGAGAAACAGTCTGGCTTCCAACGGCTGACGGCACACCGGTCAAGCCTAGAAATGTCATCGAATTCCGAGAGTGTCTTGAAGATGAAGCCCATCTCATCGTCACCAATCATCGGAACCCTAATAGGACCCGTTACGCTGTACCCGATGAATTCAGTGCAGAAGTACAAGCTCACAATGCGTGGAAGCTGATCCGTGATGTAGGATTCTCAGCTGAAGATGAGGGGCTGGATCTTCTAGCGCGGTTACTGGAAGACTTGCCGGACTATCGTATCGGAGATTGGCAAGAGCCGCCGGCTGATTATGTAATGAGACTATTGGCTCACAACAAAGATCTTCCGGGCTGGCGATTGTTAGAGAGGGTAGCTAATTCGTTCGACCTGGAGACAGCGTGGGCCAAACTTAGTGGCGCACTCTCGCAAGAGATCCAAGTTGAAATATTGACAACAGTGCTCAACTGGCTCGCCGAGTCTAGAGACGAATGGGATGTCCGAAAATCAGCCCACGATTCTTACTTGAGACAACTGGCGAGTCAACTGCAGACGCGCAATCAAAATGGAGCCGCTTTCCTCAATGAACTGAAGCTTGCGGCCGCCAACAAATCTTGGCAGAATGCGAAAAATTTGTGTGCCGGTGCGCACAGCGTAGTTGCAGAAAAACTTTTAGACCAGCATCAGCTACACATGCTCGGGAACCTTATCTGCAACGCGATTGCATGCGAATATGATGAGGTCAGGCGTCAAAATAATGGCGAGTTTGACGAAAATCATGTCGGTGATGTCCTGTGTAATTACTTTAAAACTTGGGATGCGAATCTTGTGCCAAGACCGATGATCGGTTTGGTACTGGCTCTGCTCGGGCAGGATTTCAGACCAATTGCCAACGATTACCTGAGTCCGCACAGCTTTGAGTGGATTGTCAGACAGCTGCCGTGGCGTGCTCCGAGCTCTCGTCCTTATAAGTTTGACTCGTACTCTCAAGAGTGGCGAGTGATAGATAACTGGATGGGAGGCAGAAACATATATGAGGCACTGGATTGCATTGTCGCGAACGTGGGAGTGCACCATTTGGAAGATACAATTCAGGTGCTGAACCTCCAGGGTGACTGTATTGAGGTTTCTCTCGACCCGAATATTGATAATTTACTTATCGGTGGAATTGAGCGGCAGAATGAGTACAACGTGAGGATTTCCTTTCGTAGCATTGATGTTCGCAAATACAATCCAGCGCAGCTCCGCGAAATGCTGCGTGCTACCGCTGAAATCCTCTATCACCGTATTTACAATCAAAATAACGTAAACTTCGACAATCTTTGGCAAGAGCTGGATCAAAGCCATCAGCTCGAAATTGAGGTTGCCCGTCGCCTGATTCTCAACCATATCCCGTTCTACCTCCGTCAGCTCACCGTAAGATGCGAGACTATTGAGCAGCATCTGGAGATTTTCGATCGTTTACGGTATCGGATAGCCGAGGCAGAAATTGACAACGAAAATTTAGCGGATGACTACAGGCAGATATGGCAAAACGCACTCGACAATCTTGCTTGTTGCATCGACCAAAACCCGAATGTACAGAATGCTGTGGTGCAGGCTGTCAAGGATAAGCTCAAACAATATCAATACGATCTGTCCAGCATCCCGTTGGAGTTGTTCCAGAATGCCGACGACGCTGCCGTCGAGCTGGGCCAGTTCCATGCCCCTCTTCTCGAAGGTCGTCAAGTGCCATCTGAAGCACAGTACTTCGTGGTGGAAGAACGGGAAGACGGTCTAAGGTTCATTCACTGGGGGCGGCCGGTCAACGCCCGCGGTCCAGTTGGATTCGACGGTGAAAATCGAGGCTATCACCGCGACTTGGAAAAGATGCTCATCCTGTCTTCCACCGACAAGCTCAATGATGACATTGTGACCGGCAAGTTCGGACTCGGGTTCAAGAGCGTATTGCTTGCCTCCGAGCAACCTCGAATTCTAAGCGGTCACTTGGCCATCCGTATCGCGGCGGGAATATTGCCACAAATTTGGGATGATCCCGATGAAGCGCAGCAGAGACTCCGATTTCATAGCCGCCAGAATTGCAGGCTACCTGGAACACTCATCGATTTGCCAGACGTAAACAAAGAGCACCGCGATTATCTTCTTCAACGATTTCGGCAACTAGCGGGAATCCTTTGTGTCTTCGGTCGAGCCATCCGAACCATTAAGCATGTTAATTCAGAGACGCAAACGGACTTCCGCTGGCAATGGCAGCCAAGAGAGATCTGCCACGGCGTGGAGATTGGAGAATTGGACCTGAATGGCAAGGGCGTTCGCACAAAGGCACTTTGTATCCGCACCGACAACGGTAGTGTACTAATGGCCATCGGACCCCAAGGGTTTCGTTCTTTGCCGGATGACGTACCTGCACTATGGGTCACTGCACCGACCCGAGAATCCTCGGATGTTGGCTTCGCTGTCAATAGTGATTTTGATCTAGATGCCGGCCGCGGACGATTGGCTGGCAACCCAGAGAACAACTTGCAAAAAGCGAAGGAAATTGGCAGCAAGGCCGGTGCAGCTCTTAGTGTCTTGTTCAAACATTCCAAACATTCTCGTGAAAATTGGGTCTCTGTACAATCGGACTTGAGTCTAACGAAGAACCTTGACATACTGAATTTCTGGGAGAGCATCTGGTTGGGACTGACAAAGAGAATATTGAAACGCCATCGTGGCAACGGAGGAAATCTTACATGGGAGGTCGCATTTGGCGCGCTTACTCAACTGTGCAACTGTGACTGTCCTCGTGTGGTTCCGAACGGTTTGAAGGGGTCGTTGCGTGCATTTTCGAATGTGAAAGAGATACGCTACGAGTTTAGGGGGATTTTGCTAGGCGAAGAAATAGGGAAATGGTTGAGTAACTGGGAACGTTTTAAATCTAAATATCGTGGCGAGGAGTGTGTTTCCAAAGAAATCGCTGACATTCTGAGAAATACCGATGTCCAAATGGATAAGCTACAGCCCCTTGACCTCTTTGCACTGGTGAATTTGTTGGAGAACGACCGGGTCAATTCCGAAGATGCCGAAGTGTTGGGACGGTTGTACCTTCTGACCAAGAATGCGCCGGACTGGGGATCGAAGAACCTGATGAAACGTCTCAAGAAGCTGTCATTTCTGTCCCAGAATGACCGGTGGACTGAGTCCCAGAGGCTGTTAGCGAGTCACGGAACTGGTCTCGACTTGGATGAGCCACGAAGACACTCGTTGGCACCGCGTAAATGTCGCATGCACTCCGACTACTACGTGGAATCGGCCGATGAGCCGGCAGTAACATTCTTCCGAATTTGCCGCCAACGTATGCAGGCACCTCCAGAGAAGATCGCTGATTGGGTGCTGGCTGCGAACTCTGACGAGGAACGACGCAACGCTCTTTTCTACCTTGTCGACGGTGAGCATGGTGAGCGAGTCGCTGAGCTCGTGCGTGGAAAAGAGTGGCTGCAGACTGCGCTCTATCTTCCCAATCTAAAGGAATGGTTAAAAGAAGAACAACTGGACAAGCTACGTCGTCTTCTAATCCGACAATGGCAAATCCATCAAGCCGTTTCTCAGAACGGAAAACACCCGCTCGATCATGATGATCTGCTCCCTAATGTAAGTCTTGATGTCGCTATGAATCGACTTTACGAATGGTCGGAAAATGAGGGTTGCGAGAAGATCAAAAATTACAGAAGTGACATTTTTCCCAACGATACCCCAATCCGTGATTTAGCCCCAAAGATTGGACTGCTCCACCAACCTTCATGGTTTCTGCTTCTCGCATTGGGAAGCTTCCAGAGCATTGGCCGTACCAAAGATGGACAACATAGTAGATTTATCCGCCTTTGTCGGGATAAGGGATGGTGGCAAATCTTTACAGAGTGTGATCCGAAGGAACAACCCGAGAGGTGGATGGATGTCATTGAGGAGTACGCCGACGAGCAGCATGATGATGAGAAATGGATTCAATGGCTAATGCAATTCCCTAAGCTTTATCGGCTACGTCGTTGGCTGGACGATTACATCAACCTCTTCCTGTCCATTAACCGATTTCAAGGACCATTCAATCGCGACACAATTCTTGCTCCAAAGGCTAGCTCTGAATTTCAGGGTGGCGGCATTGACCCACCCCCGCTTACAAGAACGTTGAAAGTCGGTTTCCCTTTCGTCGTTCGGGAACTGCTATATCGCGGTGTGGTCAACAACCGCCACGCAGTTCCGCATGCGTATGCGCCAATAGAACGCATTCGGCGCTTTTTTCGCGCGTTTGATGAAGAAATTGAAACGTCAGAGAAAATTCACGAGATTCTGACGGAACACTTAGGTGAGGAAAAGGCCAAATTCAACGGAGCTTACGACATTCCACTTCGGATTGTTTCTGCTTCTGCTTCGTTACGCGATAAAATTCTTTTATAAGCTATGGTGAATATTATGATATTTCGTGTAGAGAAGTCGTTGAATCGACATGTAAATCCTAAGAAAGACGAGGCCTTGTAGTGTTCAGAAAGGATCAGCAAGTTCACCACTCTCGCTTCGGGACAGGACGTGTGATCGCTGATCAAGAAGGCAACACTGTCTATGTCCGCTTCGGAGATCACATAGAGTCCTGTGAAGCTGATAGCCTGTCCCTACGCTTGGCAGTTGCTGATGAGGTGAAGCAGGGCCAATGGTCTCCGTTGCTGAATGTAACTCTTAAAGGCCAGGCTGCGGCCATACGTTCGTTGAACGATGCATGGGGGGTATTCTCCCGTTCGCGCATTGATCTTCTTCCTCATCAGCTCTGGGTCTGCCACCGGGCGTTGCAGCAGTGGCCTATCCGGCTGCTGGTTGCTGATGACGTCGGATTGGGAAAAACCGTAGAGGCTGGGTTGATTCTGTGGCCCTTGCTTTCGAGCGGCAAAGTCAGGAGGCTGTTGATCCTGACACCTGCCGCACTCGTGGAGCAATGGCAGTTCCGGCTGCGAACGCTATTCGACATTCGTATGTCAATGTATCGCCCTGATGTGGATCGGCCCAGAGCTGACTTCTGGAATACCCACCACCAAGTCATTGCATCCCTGCAGACATTGCGTAGCGATCACGCAGGGAGACACGAACGGCTTTTTGACGCTCCTGTCTGGGACATGCTAATTGTGGATGAGGCGCATCATCTTAATGCCAACGAACAAACAGGCAGTACGCTAGGTTATAGGTTTGTCAGACGTCTGATTACGGAGCAACGCGTACAGTCATGCCTTTTCTTTACGGGCACACCGCATCGAGGTGATCCATACGGTTTTTGGTCACTGTTGAAACTGCTTCGTCCGGAGGACTTCGATCCCAACTTGTCGGATGATGAGCAACTGCCGCTGCTGAGGGATGTGCTGATCAGGAACTTCAAGCAAAAGGTTACCGACATGGCGGGTGAACAGTTGTTTCAGTCTGTCAACAACAATCCCGAAACCTATGATTACTCAGATACGGAAGAGAAATTCTATCAGCTCCTGACAGACTTCATTCTCGCGGGGAACGCCTATGCGTCAAGACTGAGGCTGAGCCAGCGTCAACAGGTGAATCTGGTTCTCATCGCCATGCAAAAGATCGCATCCAGCTCGGTCGCTGCAATCCGTGCAGCACTGGCCAGACGATTGTACAAACTCAATAACGAAGTAGATGAACTGCGAGAACGTTTTGAGGCAGAATATCCTCCGGGCGTGGAGGATGCCGATGAAATCGGCGCACTTAATCGCTGGATGAATCAACAAAGATTTCGGCTGCTGGAGGACGAGCTGCCTCACCTCAAGACTTTGCTTGAAGCTGCCGAGCAAGTAGAGGAAGAAAGCAAAATCGCTCGCATTGGCGAGATCATTGAGAACCAGTACAGAGACCGTTCTATTCTGTTGTTCACTGAGTATAAAGCAACCCAGGCCCTGATGGTTTCGACGCTCATGATGCGCTTCGGCGAAGACCAAGTGGGCTTCATCAATGGGGATGATCGTTTGCTCGGCGTTCGAAAACCATCAGGCGAAGAAGTCACACTCTCGGCAAACCGTGAAACGACAGCGGCGGCGTTCAACCAAGGCAGAATTCGATTTCTCGTTTCCACAGAAGCAGGCGGTGAAGGAATCGACCTTCAGGAGAACTGCCATACGCTGATCCACGTAGATCTGCCGTGGAATCCGATGCGACTCCATCAGAGGGTTGGTCGATTGAACCGTTATGGTCAATCTCTACCCGTTGATGTCGTTACTATACGAAACCCTAGTACTGTAGAATCCAGGATCTGGACTAAGCTGGAAACCAAGCTTGGTCACATCATGGAGGCTCTCAGCTATGCCATGGACGAGCCCGAGGACTTGATGCAGATGGTCATCGGCATGGCTGGTCCAGATTTCTTTAATGAGCTGTTTACGCAGGGACAGTCTGTAGGGCCGGAACGCCTTGACGAGTGGTTCGACGCGAATTCTCGGAGTTTAGGCGGAAAGTCTGCGATTGAGACCGTGAAAGACTTGGTAGGTCATTGCCAAAGCTTCGATTTGTCCCAACTCGAGGATGTTCCAAAAATGGACTTGCCGGATCTGGAGCCTTTCTTCTACGGATCACTTATCAAGAATCGGCGCAGACCGGACCGGACAGGCAGGTCGTTCAGCTTCAGAACACCTAAAGAGTGGCTCGGCTCCCCAGGCGTACGGCAGCGTTACGATAATTTGATCTTTCGCCGTAGTCTCCGCGACACTGAGGAGGCCATACAAATTGTGGGCGTCGGGCATCAGGTGTTTGATCAAGCACTGTCCCAAGCGGCGGACATGGACGGTGGATTGGCGCTGTTTCGAGAGTCCAACCATCCAATGGCGGTGTTTCAGATACAGGATGCGGTGACGAGCCGGCAGGTTCACTTACGTCAAGTGGTCGTTGCTGTTACGGAAGGACAGGGGAATGGATTAATACTGTTGCAAGACGAACAGATTCTGGAGCAGCTGAATCAGCTTCGACCAAGGCGAAAGGAGAGGAATCTCGCTGATCTATCGATTTCGAGTGAGTTGATGTTGGATTGGCTAAATCAAGCTCGTGCCCACGCCTTGAGAGAGGTCTGTAGCCTCAAACTGCCATTTAAGGAAATTCTGATTAGTGATCTGGCACTATTTTGGCCGAATGCGTTAAAACTTTAAATGATTCTGCCAATATTCAAAAGGATGAGTTCCTGCCCTAGAGAATTTCTTTTTTCAAATTTAGCGAAATATTGGATTTAGTCTCTGACTTGAATCATGCAGTGCTAGAGAAATTAAGTCTTATTTCGGACTGAACATTTCATTTTTATTGTGGCGCAACGGTCGCGATGAGCTCAAATTTGTCAGATAAGCGGGGGTGCTTATTTGGCCCCCGATTTTTCTGTAATACTTTGAGATAAACGAATGATATTTGCTAGAGTTTTAGTAACATGACCCAAATCCAGAATTTTCAGATTCTCTTCCTCTTGTTCACTCCACATCCATGTATCTTTAAACGCTTCAACAGGTTTTAGATTTTTATATTTACCCTTGAATGGAAGGTTATATGTGCTTTTGGAATTGAATGGTGGATCAAGATAAATCAAATCCACACTGCTCGTTGGCCATGCAATTTCATCAGTCAAAACACTCAAACAGTCATCGGCTAAATGATTCTATTCACTCTCACTCCTCATAAATTCATAAATCTACTCGTCATCCCATACATACTGTTCGTTAATATCATCATATACAGTTGCCCTGTCTCCAAATTTAGTAACTATGACTAGTTTTCTAATTGGATAGATTTTAAAGACTAACCTGTAATGGTCGTCTTTGGCTCTGAGTATTCCATCTATGTTTACGAATATTGTCTGAACATGATAAGCACAATAAGTATGTTGAAAACCTTTTAATTTTTTTATTGCGCTTTCTAAGGGGTCGTTAATTATGTCGGCTAAAAATTCTTCGATATCATCTTTTTCATCTTCTGAAAAATCATAAGAATCAATTTGATCCATTACATTATCATAAATGTTGTGCTTCCATTTTGACTGCAGGTTTTGTTTTTTCTTGGCAATTTATTTAACCCCGCCAAATCTTTATAAAGTCTTCAAATTGCAAAAATCTTTCTGGATGCTTCTCATAAAATTTTAGTACCTTCTTCGTATCCTTTATGTCAATTTTATCTTCCAATGCCTCAATTTCTTTAAGGGAACATTCATTCTTTTCTTCTAAAAATTTTTTAAACGAGTTTAATTTTTTACTCATTTCACTTCTTCTTTGTTTAATTGCTTTCAATAATATTCATTCTGCCATCTTCACCAGAAACCAAATTTTTATACTTCAATCTTTTTCCAACCATACCAGCAACAACTTGTTCCATCTGGATAATTGTGTCTAGTTCTCGAAGGTTATGTCATCCAGCAAATTCTTCAACATCCATAACGGATTCTCGGATTCGATGCTCAATAAACGAAGCTGTTTTCTGAGTAACACCTAAATCTCTATGAAGCTTCATGCTCGCAATTCCCTTCAAATCGGTTAGTTGACAGTAAATCGAAATCACCTATTTACGAAGCGGAAGCTGTGCTTTTTCAGTGTTCAATCGCCTCATCCATTTGACGCTCGAGGTTCTTGATTATTGACAGCGTCAACTGCAATTGTGGCACTAGGACTGCGATCTCAATCGCTTCTGGAGGAGCCATCGGATCGACGCCTGGAAACGTCTGCTGGCGCAGAATTGGCAGCAAAGCATCGGCATCGAAACGACGGATGCGATGTTCTTTGAGCAGTTTCTGCAGCTCAGTACGGGTCATCCTCTGAGCTTGATGTAGAGTCCGAGCCTGCTGCAGCAAACTCAAAAACCAGCTCTGAGCAACATCTTCGACATTCTCCAACAGGGCTGGAAAACAGGCCTTTGACAATTGATTTAACTGATTGGATAAATCGACTCATTGTTGAATCAATCTGCTTTTGCAATGCACCAGGCTGCGCATTGTGCGCTGTGCATTTCGGCAAGCGCGGGCACCTTCCGAAAGGCGTGCTGATCGGTGCGAAGCGCACTGGCGATGACCTGCGCATTGCGTCGCTCGTCCTTGGTGCCGGCGACCGAGAAACGGTCGCCAAAGCGGCTCGACTGCTTGGGATTGATCGACCATAGCGTCATGCCAAAAGCCTGCAGTGCCAAGACCAAAGGAACGGTTGGGATTTCCAAGCCGATTTTCAGATTCTCGACCTAGTGATTGACCCGCTGCAACCGCGACAGCGTCATCTGACGGATCGGTTCGGCCAACTCTTGCAATTGACAACCAAGACTTATTTCGTATCGCTTTACGAAGGATGGAACCCTATGACATCAATGACACTGTAGCTCGAATCCATATTTTTTACAAAATCTGGATGGTCCTTATGCGATCAGTATTTGATATTGAGTTGAACAAAATTCCCTTGGTGGATTAAGTATTCTTCTACGAGTTGCTCAAGAGTGACTTCTTTAGTTGCCATAGTCGTTTATGCAATGCATCGGTGGGCTCCTACGGAAAGAATTCAAATTTCAACTGCAATTTCTTTGCAAATTGATTGTTGTAATGTTCTCAAGATAACAATGCGCGTAAAATATATGTTATGAAATGCGTTCTGTCTAATGAACAAGATTAGAAAAATACAAATCGTACGCCATTTCGTGCGATCTCTGCCATGGTGAACAAAGATGACGAAGATCAGCGTTTCAGAGGCGCGCACTAAGCTGTACAGTTTGATTGACGAAGCAGTGGAATCGCACAAGCCGGTCGTCATCACCGGAAAAGGAGGCAACGCAGTGCTTCTCGCGGAAGAAGACTGGAATTCCATCAATGAGACGCTGTACTTACTGTCCATTCCCGGTATGGGCGAATCCATAGTTGATGGCATGGATGCCGATATTGAAAAATGTCATGAGGAACTTGACTGGTAGCGTGGAAACTATGCTTCACCCGGCAAGCGAAAAAGGACGCAGAAAAACTGGTTGCTGCTGGCTTTAAGAAAAAAGCGGAGGAACTGATTTCAATTGTTCAGAATGACCCTTTTCAAACTCCACCTCCTTTTGAAAAACTCGTAGGCGATCTAGCGGGTGCGTACTTCCGACGAATCAACTTCCAACACTGACTGGTTTATCAAGAGCTGGAAAACGAGAACACTGTTAAGGTGCTCTGTCTATGGACGCACTACAATTAGTGGCAAAAAAATGGATGCGAATTAACCTATCCTGAAGAGTCGCTTTAGTCTATCCGCAGCTTCAGCCAGGAAGCTGTGCAAGAATTCTTATTTTTGTAAGATTCCTAGTTCAGAAAAAAATTTAAATAAATTAAAACAATAAGTTATATTTCTAATATCAACGATAATCAGACTGACGTGGCGATTCTTTCACGGCCTCCGACTCGCCGTTTGCCATTGTAGCCATTACTCATTCGGCAGGCATCACAGTCGCCGCGACAGGCAATCTATGTCCTGACCCAAGCTGTAGCCGGAAATCGCGCTCAGCAACCGATAGAATTCTGCCCTGATTGAATTAAATTGGACGAAAGGCGCGCAAACATACCCCTTGTTTCGATAAGATTTGCGCATTGTTCGCACTACTCAGCATGCAAAATCGTTCTATAAACCCAACAAAAATTTGCCGTTTTGCAGCGGGTATGGAGTGGAAAACTTTTGAAGGGCCGGCATACTTCATCAAGACGTGATTCTTGATTTTGGCGTAAAAGACTGGCTGTTGCTTGTTGAGTCAGTGACCAGTCAAGGTTTGGCAAACGCTTAACGCCATAAAGAACTAGGTGAATTGATCGTGGGTTCAACTGTTGCCTTGTTTACGTGGTGGCTTTTCCAGATTGTGGAGTGATGGAGTGATGGAGTAATATTTGAGTAAAATATTGTTGGAAACCGAAGTTTCGTGAGTAGATGGGCCGACCAACCTTATTAACGTCAATGGGGAAAGACTTTTGGGGACCGTATGAAAGAGATTAGCAATGGCCGATGAACGGAAGCAAAAACACTTGGAACTGATACAAGGCGTAATTAACCGACTTTCTACAAACTCGTTTTTATTGAAGGGTTGGAGTGTTATTCTGGTTTCTGCGTTATTTGTGCTTTCTGCTGCCGACGGGCAAGCCGCTTTTGTGTTCCTAGCTTCTATTCCTGTAATTGTATTTTGGGGTTTAGACGGCTTTTTTCTATGGCAGGAACAACTGTATAGAAAGCTCTATGATCATGTCCGCCAGATCAATGATAGCGACATTGATTTTTCGATGGATACCGAACCATTCGAAAATGAAGACCGTTCGCCAACGTGGGCGAAAGCCATATTTTCGAAAACATTAATACCGTTTCACGGCGTTCTGATTCTTGCTGTTATCGTCGTAGCGGGTGTAACAATCGCCTCTCAGGGATAACAGCAAGCCAGTGCACAGAGTGTTTTAAGTTTCCATCACACGCCAAATAACGGGTGCGCGGCATCGATGTGATTGAAGGTAATAAGCCCGCATCGGATTATGATTGGGAAACCGTGAAGAAAGGTGGAGATACGGCTATCGAGAAATGGATTGCCGATCAAATAAAAGGTCGATCCTGTACGGTCGTATTGGTTGGTACAAAAACTGCCCGGCGCAAATGGATCACTTACGAAATCATTCAATCGTGGAACAAAGAAATGGGCGTGGTTGGCATTTACATTCATGGCCTGACAAATTCAGATGGAAAGGTTTCCAACAAAGGCAGGAACCCGTTTGACTCAATTCGCTATAGCAACACCGGAAAATACCTATCTTCAATCGTGAAATGCTAAGACCCTGTTGGAACGAGTCGCAAAATGAATTGCGACCGGATCAAATAGCACTTGGCTAACGCGATTGCCGAGCCTAACAAAATCCGCTGGGAATATTTATTCCCTCTTAAATTTTTCTGTGTATTGTCATTTGAGGAATAGCAAGAAAGGCAGTCGATGGAAGGGTAACAGGAACTTGGCGAGCCAAAGAATTTTACATCCAAACCGAGTGAAACAATAAAAAAACCGCGCTTTGGCCATCAAGCGACTGCCGCTGATTGTTGGTAGTTGAAGATCCGGAGTGAAGAACTCCCAAGCTTTGATTCTTCGCACATACTTGTCGAGTCGGCGTTTTTTCAGTGGAGGCGTTCGCTAAGATTAGTCAGTTAATGATGTAGATAGGACTTGACCAAGCCACATGTCCATCTTCAAAAGTGACTCTGACATAAAAGGCATTGTCACGGTCATTGCACACCGAAAAGTGTCGCTCCAAAGTAATTTGTAAATGAGGATTTGCATCCGGCAGTCGAAAAACTCGAATGCGTCGGTCAATTCCTCCGTTAGCAAAAATCAGATCATCGCGTCCAATCGAAGCAACAGGAATCGTTTGCTCAACCAAGTTCGTTCGTATTCGAAGGGTCCCTGTACTCGGGTCCTGCAAAAATGAATCAAATCCCCCAAATCCTCCTGTGGTCAGCGCAGTCCACTCAATCCGATTGGAAGCCGTCTGTTCGAATTTCTTGTCCAAATTGTAATGATTGATGGGTGAAGGATCTTCGAATCGATTGTCTTTCAGTTCGGCTGAACCGTCCCAAATGGTTTCTCGACCTCGACCTCGGTATTCAGAACCTTCCCAGACCACGCGAATTCGCCGGCCAAGGTCCTGATCGGAATAAGGTCGAAATGTTTCCACCGTTTCCAATCCATTTCGCAGATCAATGCGCTCGATTGGGGAAGGTCCATGTACATTTACGCAAAATTTAACTCGGTCGGCCTGTGACCGAAGCACATCTCCCATCATCGCTTCTCGTACGAGTTTCGAACAATTTGGATTTTGCTCTGGATAGTCAGCCAATAATTCTGCTTCCTGTTCAAACATCAAACGCGTGTCAAGGATGCACCGGTTCCCCGTCGTTCCGTAATGATGCCGTCTTCTCAGACCATCCATGATGCCTGCGCGGGTAAACTCTGGCGCCAGCACGCAGGTCAGGCCGCCATAGGCACCGAACTTTGTCGCTCCAGGATGGGATGCGTCCGGTCGTCCCTTGTGTCCGTCCGAGTTCGCGACAATGCCGATTCGATATCCCTGTTCGAATGCATCGTGAAGCAGCCACTCGAAGGTGCCCCATGCAGAGTGCACTTCAACCGCGCGTTCGAGGTGCGAATCATGGAACAGTTTGATATCCGCATATCGTCCGCCTATGTGGGCAAAAACAACGCAGTCTTCATCTTTGATGCTGGCAAACAGATGGTCTGCTGAATTTGCATCGTCAGCGATGTCGGAGTGATCAGACACCAGCGCATGTGATGAACGATGGATTGGGCGCCCTTCGGACATGAGAAGAACATTTCTGTCACCTCCCAGTCCAGTATTGCCCGACCATTCCCAACCGGGAAACGTAATGAAGCGGTCATCTTCGTTGAATTCGGCAGACAGTTCGTTGAGATGCTGCCAAAACTCAGTTGTAATCTGGAAATCATTGCCTTGGTGCACGCAGATGTCCAAGAATGCTTTATCGCGGGCAAAGTCGTAGAATTCGCGTGCGGAATTGGTTCCGATCGTTTCTTCGGACTGTCCGTGCAGATCACCCCAGTACGGCAGGAGTGACGCACTTTGAACAATGCGGCAGGGATTTGTTCGAGTTACGGTTTCTCCGCGCTCATTCACCAGCGAAATGATCAGGACTCCCGGTTCTTCAACGGTCAGCTGCCCAATCACCAGCGCAAATCTGCCTTCAGTGAACTGAATTTCTTCAGGCAGGCCATAAACGGGAAGATTCGCGGTCAGCTTCATTCGGTCACTGCATTGATCTGAAGGATTTCCCCATCGGTCGACTCCCTTAAGACACAAGCGAAACGACTGACTGATTTCACGCTGGGTCGGAATGACCGCCTGATACTGTGCGGGCTGCCCCGGGACAATGGAAATTTCTGGCTGAATCGGAAGCTGCACATAATCGTAGGTCGCAAATGCATCGACTAAAATCCGAAATTCAAACGTTTTTTCGCAGAAGGTCTGAACGCGGATTCCAGGTCCGCCGCTGCGTCGGTCGCCAAATCGAACCGTAATTCGGTCGCCTGCGCGCAAAAATCCCCGAACTACTTTAATGTAAAGCGTTTTGTCCCATGGGCGAATATTTCGTTTCGGGTCGTACTCTACATGTAAAACCGCACCGTTCGATGCTTCCACGGTTGTGTAATTTGCAGCAGTCGGGTCCGTGAACTGAGGGCGTCCCATATCGGATGCGAATCGATGAACCACCTTGATCGAGCCGGTGTCGTCAATGCCAAAGTAGCCGGCGGTATAGGTGAGCGTGAACTCCTGAAACGATCCTGCTTCAAACTCACCTGCAGGGGAAATGGCGGCGGTGCCCATCTTGTCCGGCAGGTAAGTCGACAGAGGCATAACTTCCGATACCTTAGAAGTAGAGATTCTAGGCAGAATTCAGTTTTTTGATGACTCCAGGGGCGTGCTGGTCCGCTCGATAGGATGAACGAACCAAAGGTCCCGATGCGACATGACTGAACCCGAGCGTTTTTCCAATTTCTTTATACTGTTCGAACTCTTCGAGTGGGGCATAGCGTTTGACGGGCAGATGATAGCGGCTGGGCTGCAGATATTGTCCGATGGTTAAAATGCTGACTGCGTAGTCTCTTAGATCTTTCATCACTTCGATGACTTCTTCTTTGGTTTCTCCTACTCCAATCATAATTCCCGATTTCGTTTCAACTTCCGGGTGCTGTTCCCCAAATCGTTTCAAAAGTTCAAGTGAATGGATGTAATCGGAACCAGGTCGAACGGCGCGGTAGAGCCTCGGCACTGTTTCGATATTGTGACTGAAGACATCTGGTGGAGCAAGTGCTAGATTGACCAGGGCTTTGTGCATTCTGGTACGAAAATCTGGTGTTAGGATTTCTACTGCAGTAGCAGGGCACTGTTTGCGCATTTCGCGAATGCAGTCCGCAAAATGCGACGCTCCACCGTCGCGTAAGTCATCTCGGTCGACTGAAGTGACAACGACGTATCGAAGATTCATGTGCTTGACGGTACGTGCCAAATTCAAGGGCTCCGCAACGTCAGGTGGGTTGGGACGACCGTGTGCGACGTCACAAAATGGACATCGGCGCGTGCAGATGTCCCCCAGAATCATAAAGGTGGCGGTTCCGTTGCCAAAGCATTCACCGATATTGGGGCAGGATGCTTCCTCACAAACTGTATTCAGATTGTTTTCCCGAAGAATTTTCTTTAGTTTGATGACTTCGGGCGTGCCTGGAAACTTTGCGCGGATCCAAGGAGGTTTTCTCAGTCTTTCTGACTTGGATTGAGGCTCAATGCGAACGGGAATGCGATTTAATTTTTCGTACCCCCGCAGTTTTTGGCCGGATTGAATCGTATTTGAACTGGGCACGGGTAAAAACCAGTTGGTTTATAGGTTCCTCTTATTTTATGCCATCAACTGACGATGTGAAGTCCGGAATCTGCAAAAAGTTTGGCAAATATGTCGACATCCAGCAGGCAGCTGAATCATCAGGATGAGTTTCCTGCAGCTTAGGACAGGATGTTGTTCCCCAAATCGCTTCAAAAGTTCAAATGAGTGAACTTAATCAGAAGCAAGTCAAATAGCACGCTAGAGCTTGGTAACTGTTTCTATATTGTGGTTAAAGACATTTGACGGGGTAGGAGATAGGTTGGCCAGGGCTCTCGGTGGTGATTCAAAGGTCAATTCATCCAATTCGGCTAGCCATATACGAAGAATTTTCAAGAATTCATAGTTGGGATTCAACAGGCAGCACTTGTGCAATCATTTATCAAGATATTGACTTAAAATAATAAACAAATGAATGAATAATTAACTCAAAATTTATAAAATATATTTAATAAAAAACAGCATAAATACATATAGATATAGATTTTAACTACAAAACTAACGATAATATTAGGATAAAATGACACTACGATATAGAATTCCAGAACATTGGATTAAGTATGATCTTGTGGCAGTCATTGAAGAATTAGCAAATGCAAAAGCATCAATTTTTTCAATTGCAAGCTTACCTTATCAACAATCTTGGGCGCAAAACCTCCAAGAATTGGAACTAAAGCGGGAAGTGGCCGGCACTTCCCGCATTGAGGGTGCTGAATTTACTGATCATGAGTTTGAAGTAGCAGTATCGAGTGAGGTTGCTGGTAAATATTTCAGTCGATCACAACGACAGGCGAGAGCCGCAATCAATACATACCGCTGGATAGCGAAATTACCGTCGGATGTGTCAATCAATGAAGAGCTAATTAAACAGATACATAGAAGAATAGTTACTGGCTGTGACGACGACCACTGCCCACCTGGCAAATATCGTGAAGTTGATCAAAATGTCACTTTTGGTCGTCCACGGCACAGCGGAGTTGAAGGCGGGTCTGAATGTAAGTCCGCTGTGCAGTTACTTGTGAAGGCAGTGAACGGAGAATTCAATGCGCATGATGATTTAATCAAAGCGTTGGCGATACACTACCATATTGGAGCAATGCATCCTTTTCCAGATGGAAATGGACGAACAGCGCGAGCAATTGAGGCTCTAGTTCTTCAACGTGCTCGACTGAAGAATTCACTTTTTGTCGCAATGTCCAATTACTATTATGAAGAAAAGGATGCTTATCTAGATAGCTTGAGTCAAGTGAGGTTGAACAACCATGACCTCACTCCGTTTATTAAATTTGGCCTCCGTGGAATCGCACTACAGTGTGAGCGATTAGCCCAGCAAATCCGTGTTCACCTTCAGAAAATTCTTTTTCGTGACGTTATGACAAAGATGTTTGGTCGATTGCGTTCTAAGCGAAAACGTGCTTTAGCTTTACGGCAATGTGAAATTCTCAACGAATTGCTTGTTCGAGATCAAGAAATAGAATATTTGGAGTTATATGAGAAATTGGAAATGCAATACGCTAACTTAAAAAAACCTCTGAGTGCATTTGTCCGCGACTTAAATAAACTTTCGAGTATGAGAGCAATTTCTGTTCGGCTAGAGGACGACGAAAGATTCGACTTCAATAGATACTTTGTTAGGGTGCGCGTGGAGTGGGCGACTGAAATTACCGAAACCGAATTTTTTCAGAAAATTAATCAGCTGCCTCGAGCGAAAACTAAGTTAATCACCACAATGTAATTCAACTGAACCAGTATATTGGGACAACGAGAGCGAATCGTTGAAGAATTTTAGTGAATAAACCGATTCGGAAGTTGGATTCTATCGTTTCGAAATAATTTAAATTCGGAGTTCAACATTAGCCTTAAAGATTTTGTAATCAATTGATTTAATTTGATATTATTCACTCCCAAATGCTATAATACAGTAACTTATTATTCAACGCAATTGGATGGGAGGTTACCGTGAATAACTTCAGAAGTGCTCTTCATGCAGTTGCGATTAGGTTTTAGGTCACAGGGTGGGAGAAATATCCTATCCATTTCATGTTTTCGGATTGATTTAGTCAGTCTAAATCATGGTTGTTTATAATGAAATTGTCGAAATCTTGATTGAAGGCCGCCGAAAAATCAGTGATTTTAATTGACTGACGGCTTGAATTTGGCATGCTTTTACCAAGAGTGTCTATTGTTAAGTGAGGAGTGCGTCTGAATGGTAGTTGAATTACAGCAAAATTCGTCTACGGTAAACGAAATCGTTAATGCAGCGAATTTCGCTCGCAGTGTTCCGGGTATTGAAGCGAATGAAATCCAGAAGGAAATTCTGTTTGAGGAAATCAGTGATCTCCTGAAACAGCGGGATGCGGTTCTGGTCGCTCACTATTACGTGGACAGTGATCTTCAGGACCTGGCTGAACGAACCGGAGGCTATGTTGCAGATTCATTGGAAATGGCTCGATTTGGTTTTGAACATCCGGCTTCAACGGTTGTCGTCGCCGGCGTGCGATTCATGGCTGAAACAGCGAAAATATTGAGTCCTGAAAAAAATGTATTTGCAGTTGAAACCGAGGCGAACTGTTCTTTGGACCTCGGCTGTCCGATTGATGAATTCAGCCAGTTCTGTGATCAGAATCCAGAACGGACGGTCGTCGTGTATGCAAACACAAGCGCTGCAGTCAAGGCGCGTGCGGACTGGGTCGTCACCTCGGCAATCGGTCTGAAACTAGTTCAGCATTTGCATGAACAGGGCAAGAAAATTCTATGGGCTCCTGACAAGTATCTGGGTGACTATATTCAGAGAGAATCAGGGGCGGACATGCTGATGTGGAACGGCGCCTGCATAGTTCACGAAGAATTCAAAGCGGTCGTGTTGAGAAATCTGATGCAAAAGCTTCCTCATGCCAAGGTGCTCGTGCATCCGGAGTCTCCCAAAAGCGTAATTTCATTGGCGGACGCGGTCGGGTCGACGAGTCAGATTATCAATGCATCGCTGTCAATGAAAGAAGATACGTTCATTGTCGCAACTGAATCGGGAATTCTGCACAAAATGCAGACCTTGGCGCCTCACAAGAAGTTTGTGATCGCTCCAACTGCCGGTGAAGGTGCGACCTGTGAAAGCTGTTCGCACTGTCCGTGGATGAAAATGAATGATCTGTTCGGAGTGAAACGAATTCTGACCCGTTTTGAAGGTGAAGTTGTGATTGAAGAATCAATTCGCAAAAAGGCGGAACGTTCGATTCGAAGAATGGTTGAATTTGGCAGAGAGCATACCGTTCGACTGCCGGTTGTTTGACGCAGTTTCATAAAGTTGATGGCGAAGTATAAGAATAACTTCGTCCACCCGTCCGAAAACAACCGCTTTGGAGTTCTGCTCGTCAATCTGGGCACTCCAAAATCTCCTAAGACTTCGGATGTCCGTCGTTATTTGCGACAATTTCTGTCGGATTCACGCGTCGTTGAGTTGCCAAAACCGATATGGTGGTGCATACTGAATGGGGTGATTTTGGTACTGCGTCCGAAGCGGAGCGCACACGCTTACGAAGCGATCTGGACCGCAGAGGGTTCTCCACTTCTGGTCAATTCGCTTCAACAGCGCGACGCTTTGGAATCTTACCTGAAATCCGCGGAAGTGAGCAATGCTCATGTTGGCTGTGCGATGCGTTATGGAGAACCGTCAATTGCGCACGCGATTGAAGAATATGAAAATCTTGGAATTGATCGAATCTTGGTAATACCGACGTACCCCCAATATGCAGGGGCGACAACAGGATCCGTTTCGGATGAAATTGGAAACGTGCTTCGACAAAGGCGCGTCGTTCCATCGTTTCGATTTGTGAACGGATATGCTCAGGAACCATCTTACATTCGAGCTTTGCAACAGTCAGTCTTGGAACATTGGGATCAGAACGGGCAGGCGCAGAAGCTGGTGATTTCGTTTCATGGCCTGCCCGAAGAAACATGCGGCAGAGACGGTGATCCCTATCATTCGCAATGCCTGTCGACGGCAGATTCGCTGGCCGAAGCACTTGATCTGCTGGAACACCAGTGGCTTGTATGCTTTCAGTCGCGGGTCGGGCCCAAAGAATGGCTGCAGCCTTATGCCGAGTCGGTCTTTCGGAATTTGCCCAAAGAGGGCATTCAGCATGTTGACGTCATCTGTCCGGGATTCGCCGCGGACTGTCTGGAAACCCTGGAGGAAGTCGACATTGGCTATAGAAAGCTGTTCCTTGAATCCGGCGGCAGAAAATTCCATTACATACCCTGCCTGAATGATCATCCACAGCACATCCTCATGTTCGCTGAGATTGTTCGCAATTCAGCGCTGGATTGGATTGCCAGCTAGTCTGCGCTTCCCATGGTTCTTATTCCAATAGAGTCGAGCGCTCCAGCGAGCACTGTGGAAACAGCAGTTGAACTGCTCAATCGCGGTTTGACCATTGTGACCGATACTCGGAGGCTGAAACATCTGATCGATGATGCATACAACCTGTCAGCGCGAAATGCAGGCCGCACCAGCTGGCAGACTCCCCCGGTTTTTACCTGGGACGTCTGGATGCGCAGTCTTTGGGTGAATTATGAAAATCACGCGCAGAAAGAGTCTCCGCTTCTCCTTTACCCCAGTCAGACCAAGCAGCTGTGGGAAAACGTGATTGGTCGCGACGTGCGCCAAAATTACGAAGAAGAATTTGAATATCTGTTATGGAACATCAGTTCGACGGCGTCGAAGGCGAAGTCTGCGTACCAAATTCTGTGCAACTACCAAATTTCAAAAGATGAATTTAAGGATTGGATGAGTGAGGATGCGCGGCATTTCTTAGGTTGGCTGAACAGGTACGAAGCGATTCTCAAAGAAAATCATTGGCTGGATTCGGAGTCGCTTCCCCAAAAGATGACTTTGATGCCTGATTCAGCGAATTTGACGGCTGGCCTGAAGATCGCGTTGGTCGGATTTTCTGAGTGGTCCCCTCAGCAGCAGTCATTTCTCGAATGGCTGAAAGAAAACGGAGCAGCAGTCCAACGGCTGGAGCACTCGATCAAAGATGACTGCAGCCGCGGTCCATCTTTTGAATTCGAGAACCTGGATCAGGAACTGGAAACCTGTGCAAGGTGGGCTCGGGCTGCCATTGAGACGAATCCAGATGCGCACCAGGTGGGAGTCGTGATTCCAGGCATTGCTGAAATGCAGGTTCGGGTGCGTCGAGTGTTTTCATCCATCCTGAATCCGGATTCGCTCTTGGAAGATCGACAGCCAGGCCAATTGTCTTTTCATGTCACTGTTGGATCACCTCTGACTCATACGCCGTTGGTCGTCGATGCGTATAATCTGCTTCAGTTGACTCGACCTCGAATCGACACAGCCGTGATGCAGGACATCATTGCTTCTGATCGGATCAAAGGGTGGTCTGTGGAGTGGGAAGACCGCTTTCGGCTGGCTGACGCTTTGGTATCGGTCGGCGGCGGCAATGTTTCCATTGACAACGTTGTGGAGCTGGCAAAACGGGAACAACAGATTCAGTGCCCGCGCCTGATCCGGCTGTTGAAGAGCGCGGATCAAGAACGAAAGGGAGCCCCAAAAACGGCAGAATTTTCATTTTGGGGACGTTATTTCGTGGACTGGCTGGCGCGCTTTACGGAAACCGCAGGACATCGTGGATCATTAGGTTCCAACGAACTGAACGCGCACAGAGCTTGGATGTCGGCCATTGACGGCCTCGCTGAGCTCGGCTTGGTGTCAGGTCGGGTTAGTTCGGAGTTTGCGTTGTCCAAGTTGACCAGATCGGCAGGTGAGCAGAATATTCAGCCTCAGGCGGCTCGAGTGCCGATTCAGATCGGGGAAGATGTTTCCATGCTGGGACAATCCTTCACCCATCTGTGGATACTGAACATGAACAACGAAACTTGGCCCGGTTCAGCAAATCCAAATCCATTTATCCCTCGTTCCATTCAAAAACAGCACAAGGTTCCGAACAGTTCTCCCGAACTGTTCAAGAAGTCAGTCGATTATCGTATGAACATGCTGCTCAGCAGCAGTCGCAATGTGGTTCGGTCCTGTGCCAAATCAGATGGCGGCAACAGTTATCAGCCAAGCCCAATGTTAGGGCACCCGCAGGAATATCAGCACGATGCCGATTCAGACCTGTCTCGTTATAAAGACTTTCAAACGGTCATCGCCGAGGAAAGAAATCAGTGTGAGCTCTTCGCTGATTGGAAGGTTCGAGCTGTCGAAGATCTCCAATCCCTGCGCAGTGTGAGGGCAATTCTCAAGAATCAATCCAACTGTCCGTTCCGCGCCTTTGCTGAACATCGACTCGATGCGGGCCCCATAAATACCAAAACAGTCGGATTTCATGCAATGGACAAAGGGAGTTTGGCTCACCGGATGTTCGAAAAAATCTACGATGTGCTGACTTCCCATTCTGAGCTGAAAGAGTGCGGGAAAAGCGGGTATCAGAATCTTGCCAGAACGGCAGGTCAGCAGATTCTGAAAAAGTTCAATGCCAGACGGCTCCAGCCCATTCCAGATGAATGGCTGCAGATTGAGCTGCAGCGCTTGACCGATCTCGCAGGACAGTGGTTTGAAGTGGAAACATTCTATCGTGCTGACTTTAAAGTAATCGAGAAAGAGCAGTTGAAAGAGATTGACATTGCAGGAATTCCGGTGCGAATTCGCATTGATCGGGTCGACCAGGTCGGCAGCGACAAAATCGAAGTCATTGACTACAAAACTGGAAACTGCACCTTGAATGATATTCTTGGGGAACGCCCGAGAGATCCTCAGCTCATGATCTATGCATGTTCCATGGACAAAATCGATGATGTCGCATATGCGCAGATCAAACGGGGTGACGTCGGACTCAAGGCCCTTTCAGACTTCAGAGTCAAGGATGTTACAGGCTACAGTCGATACGGCGATCTGACTCAGGAAGTCATCGATAGCTGGAGGGAAACCATATTTAAACTCGCCAATGAATTTTTAGAGGGTGAAAGTGAGGTTTCACCGCTGGACTCCAATGTCTGCAGTTACTGCCATCTCGACTCTCTATGTCGAATTGGAGACACTTCGGACCAGGTTTCAGTGCAATCTTCTGAACAAAGCCATGAATGACCAGCGCGAACGCGAACTAGCTCTTGACACGAGGAAATCGTTCATCGTTCAAGCGCCCGCGGGCTCCGGCAAAACGGAGCTTCTCATCAGCCGATACATCTGTCTTCTCGCTGTGGTCAGGCAGCCTGAAGAAATTCTGGCAATGACATTTACGCGCAAAGCGACCGCTGAGATGCGAAGTCGAGTGCTTGAAGCTTTGGACCCGCAGTCGGGTGTCAAACTGCACTCCAAAGCCGCAAGACGCGCAGTCGATAAGGCACGGGAAAAATCGCAGAAACTTGGCTGGGATTTGCATAATCAGCCATCCAGACTGCAGATCAAAACCATTGACAGCCTGACGAACGAACTTGTTCGAAATATGCCATGGTCTTCAAGATACGGTGCGGTCCCGAGATTCACGGACAAATTGGATGAGGTGCTGACCGCAGCTGCGGAAAGTACGATTGAATCCATCCAGCCGAACACAGAGCAGAGTCATGCGATTGCTGCACTTCTTTTTGCTGTGGACAATAACGCTGACAGGCTGGTCGAGTTGATCGTGACCATGTTAAGAAAACGAGATCAATGGATTCGCATCCTCCAGGAAAACAATTTCGAATTTGATGATCAGGCTCGAAATAGAATCGAAACGGTAGGTCGCTCATTTGTGAAACGTCTGCTGGATGACCTGCGAGACAAATTCCCACGCGAAGCTTTCAAGCTTCTGCGGCTGCATGAGTTAGATCATTTAAATCGAGACGATATCAAAGTCTGGAACGAAATCGCTGACGGATTGCTGGTTCAGAGCAATGCTTGGCGAAAGAGGATTAAAAAGCTGTCAGCCCTGCGTGGACTAGACAGTGATGAAATCAAGAAAGTCATCAGCGAATGCAGGAAAGTACCCAATCTGGATGCAGAGTTGGGCCGCTACGGCCGCTACTGTCCTTTCTATCAGTATGAAGACAGACAGTGGGAGCTGCTGCAGGCAATTTCCGTGGTATTGACCTTTGCGCTGGCTCATCTGAAACTGGAATTTCGGAAACGAGGTGAAGTGGATTTTATCGAGATCGCTCAACAGTCGGTTAAAGCGCTCGGCACTCCCGAAAATCCGACAGATCTGATGTTTGTTCTTGACTATCGGTTTCAACATATTCTCGTCGACGAATTTCAGGATACTTCAATTACCCAGCTGAATCTGATTCAGTCTCTTATTGGCGGCTGGCAGCCGAACGATGGTCGAACCTTGTTTATGGTGGGTGATCCGATGCAGTCGATCTATCGATTTCGGGAAGCTGAAGTTGGGATTTTTCTATCGGTCATGAAATATGGCATCGGCGCCTTGATGCCAAGGCCGCTGCACCTCACCCAGAACTTCAGGTCGAATCGTGATTTAGTCAATTGGTTTAACGTCGTTTTCCAGGCATCTTTCCCGATCAATCCAAACATACTTCGCAGTGAAGTCGCCTACGCGCGGTCTGCATCTGCGAATGAAAACTTAGGATCTCAGGCGGTACGGATTCGACTTCAGCCAAATAAGCTCAAACAGCATATCACGCTGCCTAGAGAAGCCGCTCAGCTGGTGTCCGATCTCAAAAATTTTCTGGAGCGAAATCGGGAATCCAATGTGCGCGCTGCAATCCTGCTGAGAGCTCGAAAACACGCAAACGACATCGTTCCTCTGCTGCGAAAAGACAATGTAAAATTCTACGCGGACCAAATGTTCACGCTGTCTGAGCGGCTGGTGATCAAAGATTTGCTGTCACTCACCAGGGCTCTCCTGAAGCTCGAGAGCAGAACAGCCTGGCTGGCTGTATTACGTGCGCCGTGGTGTGGCTTGACTCTGGACGATCTGCTGACGATTGCATCGGATAAAAACTTAATTTGGCGATCAATCAGCAAAGATACTGTCCTCAGTCGTCTGTCGGAAGACGGCCGCACTCGAATTAAGAGAGTGCGGAATACATTTCAGCGGGCGTTCTCAGCGCGTGGACAGATGGAACTTCGACAGCTGGTGGAGGACACATGGGTGCTTCTCGGCGGTCCCGCCTGCGTCTCCCCAAGTGACCTTAGGAATGCCCAGCTTTTCCTTGACCTGGTGGAACGGTATTCGAAAGGTTCGTCAGTCGAACACTTGGACCAATTTGAGCAGAAACTAAGCAGTCTGTACGCTGTGCCGGAATGTACTTTAGACGATGCCGACGTTTATGTTTCAACCATTCATAATGCCAAAGGCCTGGAATTTGACGCGGTTTTTCTGCCGTCTTTCAACAGATCACAAGGCCGCTCCGAAGATTCTCTGATTGAATGGTCTGAAGTTGTGACAGAGAAAGAAGAACAGCAGTTCATCGTATGCCCCATCAAACGAACCGGCACAGACGACATTGAAGTGATTTACCCATACATTAGAAAATGGAACAGTGATAAGGACGATCAGGAAAGGATCAGGCTTGCCTATGTGGCATGTACTCGCGCAAAAGGAGAGCTTTATATCTACGGCGCTGTGAGAAAAATCAAAAAGGCGCCTGGTTCGAATTTGGATTTCAGCGCCTATAAAGGTTCGCTGCTGGGCTGTCTGCTGCCTGGTATTGCTGCGAGCGAATGCCAGTATGTATCATGGTTCGGTAGTGAAGAAAAGAGTGAAGCTGAACATCTTGCAGAAGGACAATCCTCTACGCTGCCTGTTTTAGCCCGATTGCCGAATCCCTGGGTGATGCCGGAAGCCCCCGCTTCACTGCGATTTTCCGATCAGGAGTTGGAAACTCCCGGTGATTTGGATTTCATTAAGTTCGACTGGGCGGGCAGCGTAGCAGTTTGGGTTGGGACAGTCGTTCACAGATGGCTTGAACGGATTGCCCTTACGGGACTGGAAACGTGGAGTATCGACCGACTCAGGGGAGAGCGGTCAAAGTGGAAGAGTCAGCTTCGGCAGTTAGGTCTCGCAGACGATAAAGAGCAGCTGTCCCATGCGCTCAGCAGAATCGAGACTGCATTGTCCAATGTTCTTTCTGACCGACGCGGACACTGGCTGCTCAACTCACACCACCGTCACGCTGAATCAGAATTTCGTATCACAGGCTATATTGACGGCGCATTCAGAAATGTCGCACTGGACCGTACGTTTGTCAATGCGGACGATGTTCGTTGGATCGTAGACTACAAGACGGGTTCGACAAAGGGAAACATTGAGCAGTTTCTTGATGCGGAAGTATCGCGGTACAGAAAACAACTCGTAGACTGCAAAAGAATTATGGCGGGAATGGAGTCGCGCACCATTCGAATGGGCCTGTATTTTCCGATGTTCCCGGCATGGCGCGAAGTCACCTGAATGACTTGCCCTCTTCTTTCGGCATTGATGTCAGATCAACAAAGAACACATTGGCAGTCCATGAAAATGGAGGTGCACGGCATTCCTTTTCCTGTCAGGGCAGTCCCGTATTGCAGATTAAGAATGGATGTTTTCGGTTCGGTGCAGGAAATTTAATTGATTAAATCGTTATAATTTTTGTTTCCTCGTAGCTTCACGAATTTGCTTGACTTGATGAATCAATTATGGACAGTGTGATTGCACCTTCTATTCTTTCCGCTGACTTTGCGCGGTTGGGGCAGGAGGTTGAAGCGGTAGTTGAAGCGGGTGCTGACTGGATCCATTTTGATGTCATGGACAACCATTTCGTGCCCAATCTGACAATCGGTCCGATGGTCTGTAAAGCGCTCAGAAACTACGGAATCAATTCACCGGTTGACGTTCACCTGATGGTTCAGCCTGTTGACCGCCTCATCGGAGATTTTATTGAAGCTGGCGCAAACTCCATCACGTTCCATCCCGAAGCATCACAGCACGTTGACAGAACGATCAGCCTGATTCGAGAAAACGGCTGTTCTCCTGGCATTGTATTGAATCCAGCGACTCCTTTGACTTGGCTGGACTACACCATCGACAGCATTGATCTTATTCTGATCATGTCGGTCAACCCTGGATTTGGGGGACAAAAGTTCATTCCGTATGTATTGGACAAAATCAAACAGGTAAAATCCCGCATTGACAGTCAGTCCAGACCGATCAGACTTCAGGTCGACGGCGGCGTAAAAATTGACAATATTGGAAAAATCGCGGGAGCAGGAGCGAATGCGTTTGTTGCAGGGTCCGCAATTTTTGAGTCGGAGTCATACGAAGAAACCATTCGTCTGATGCGGGATGAAATTGCAAAAGCGAGCTGATTTTCCTGCCTTTAGCGTATCGTGATTCGGTTTAATTCGCATAATGTGGTGACGCTGCCGTAACCGCTCATTATCGTTCCAGATTTCGGCCTCACAAGTTCAGCAGACATTCATGCTTACGCACGATCAATTTTACGATTATTGTCGTCAGGGTTACACCCATCTGCCCTTTGTACGGGAAATTCTAGCGGACTTCGATACGCCGCTCAGCACCTACTATAAACTTGCGAATCAACCGTATTCATACTTGTTTGAGTCCGTGCAGGGCGGTGAAAAATGGGGTCGATTCTCCATTATTGGGTTACCACATTCAGTCCGGCTTGAAGCTCGCGAGAACGAGCTTACACTTTGGGAAAACGGCAGAATTGCCAAGTGCTGGAACAGCGAAGACCCGCTGGAAGACGTCAGAGAGTTTCATGAGCAGTTTCGCGTCCCTGAGATGCCGGAACTGCCCAAGTTTACCGGTGGATTGGTCGGCTACTTCGGATACGACACCGTACGTTACGTTGAACCGACACTGCAGGATGGTCGAAAACCAAGAGACATGGATGTCCCAGACTTATGCTTGATGGTGTCGGATGAGGTTGTCGTATTCGACAATTTATCGGGTCGGCTTTTTATTGTGGTGCATGTCGATACGACCCGCGGTGAGGATTGGGAGTACGGTGTCGCACGATTGAATTCACTGACTGAAAAACTGCGGGCCCCGGTTGCATCCAGGCCGGCATTGTCACTTCATTCGGAAGCCAAAGAATCTGAATTCGAATCGATCTTCGGTAAAGAATCCTATGAGAATGCGGTCCGAAAGTGTCGTGAATATGTTCTGGCAGGAGATGTATTCCAGGTTGTCATTTCGCAGAGACTGTCTGCGAAATTTAAAGGGAATCCGATTGACCTGTATCGTGCGTTAAGAACGCTCAATCCGTCCCCCTATATGTACTACCTGAATTTGGATTCTTACCAAATTGTCGGCGCGTCTCCCGAAATATTAGTGCGCTCTGAAGATGGCATTGTTACGATTCGGCCTCTCGCCGGAACCAGACCGAGAGGCGCGGACGAGGAAGAGGATCGACAGCTTGAAAAAGACTTGCTAGCTGATGAGAAGGAGCGGGCAGAACATGTAATGCTTGTCGACTTGGGACGGAACGATGTGGGCAGGGTTTCCAAACTAGGGACGGTTCGAGTGTATGACGTTATGGAAATTGAGCGATATTCTCACGTGATGCACATTGTTTCCAATGTTACGGGGGAACTCAATGAAGGGATGGACGCAATTGACGTGCTTCGTGCTGCGCTGCCCGCCGGAACCGTGAGCGGCGCTCCCAAAGTTCGCGCGATGGAGATAATTGACGAGCTGGAACCGCATAAACGGGGAATTTACTCAGGCGCGGTCGGTTACATTGGCTGGAATGGAAATCTGGATACCGCAATTGCGATTCGCACAGCAGTTCTGATCGGGGATCAGGTTCATGTCCAGGCAGGGGCAGGGCTTGTCGCAGATTCAGTTCCGGAAACTGAATGGTTTGAAACCATGCACAAGGCCCGTGCAATTTTGCGCGCCGTTGCAATTGCTGAGAATCCGGAGGAATCGAGTGATTAAAGTCTGCAAATCAATTGTCGAATGGCCTTGGTTCGAGCGATCAATTCTTTCTTTGATCGTTCTGAATGGAGTTGTGCTTGGTTTGGAAACGTACCCGTTTCTTGCATCCAACTTTCATCTCCAATTTGTGACGTTCAATCAGTTGGTGCTGATTGTTTTTGTTGTCGAAGCTGTGATTAAAATCATCGCAGTCGCTCCTCGATTTCAACTTTATTTCCTGAATGGATGGAATTTGTTCGATTTCACGATCGTGGTGTTTTCTCTCATTCCACAAACGGGCGAGTATGCGCTGATTGCGAGAATGGTGAGACTTCTGCGCATCATGCGTCTCATCACGGCTGTACCGGAGCTGCGGCTGATCGTGGTCACGCTGATTCGATCGCTGCCCGGCCTAGGTCATGTGATTCTGCTTCTGGCAGTGCTTTTCTATATCTATGCAATCGCAGGTTACCATCTCTTTCATGAACATGATCCTTTTCACTGGAACTCACTCGGCATCTCTTTAATCACTCTGTTCCGGGTTTTGACGCTTGAAGACTGGACTGACGTGATGTACACAGCGATGGAACTCCATCATCTAGCGTGGGTTTACTTTGTAAGTTTTGTTGTGGTTGCTGCATTTGTTGTGATCAACATGTTCATTGCTGTGGTTTTGAACAATCTGCATAAAACTCAGCAGGAAAGTGAAATCACGCAGGTCTCAAACGTAAGAGGGCAGATTATCTACGAACTTCGAGAATCTCGAAAGACCTTGGAAAGAGTTGAACGAGCGCTGAAGCGCAGTCAGCAGGAGCTGAACCGACCTCAAGATTGAAGGAACGCACTGCCGACCAGCATTAGACGGCCGGAGTTCCCGCAGTTGACGGATTTGAAACCTTGTGAAATTTCTGTAAGGCCATTCCATCAAAGACATGCATTGACAACATGGTAGTGCTCGGAATCGAAACCTCTTGTGACGACACGGGAGTCGCAGTTTATGATTCAGCGAAGGGACTTCTTACGAATCGCTTTTCCTCTCAAATTGAAATCCATCGGCTGTATGGAGGAGTCGTGCCCGAGCTTGCGGCACGCGACCATATTCGAAAAGTCATTCCTCTGGTCATGTCCGTGCTGGAAGACTGCGGTCTCGAAGCATCGGATATTGATTCCGTTGCTTATACTGCAGGTCCAGGACTCGTGGGCGCTCTGTTGGTTGGCGCGACTGTCGGTCGAAGCTTGGCCATGGCGCTGTCTATTCCATCGATTGGCGTGCATCATATGGAAGGACACCTGTTGTCGCCCATGCTGGAAAACGAATTTCCAGAATATCCATTTCTGTCGCTGTTGGTGTCAGGCGGTCATTCGATGTTGGTTGATGTTCGATCGCCCGGATGCTATCGACTGCTCGGGCAAACGCGTGATGATGCTGTTGGTGAAGCCTTTGACAAGTTCGCGAAAGTCTTGGGACTGCCTTATCCGGGCGGCCCCAGCATTGAGAAAATTGCGAAATTCGGTTCGAAACGGCGCTTCAGATTTCCACGGCCCATGGCACGGCACAAGTCGTTTGATTTCAGCTTTTCCGGTTTGAAAACACATGCCAGTCTGGAAGCGGCGAAGCATGCCATGGATGAAGAGACGAGATGTGATTTAGCCTTTGCTTTCCAGGAGGCAGCGGTGGGCGCCTTGATCATCAAATGCAAATTCGCTCTTGAGCATACGGGATATCGGTCTTTGGTTGTTGCTGGCGGAGTCGGTGCGAATCAACTGCTTCGAAAGCAAATACAGGAACTTATGCACAGTTTGAATGGTAAAGCCTATTTTCCTTCACTGCAGCTTTGTACGGACAACGGCGCAATGATTGCCTATGCTGGGTTTCTCAGATTACGGACTGGCAACCGGGAATCTCTCAGTTATGAGGTTTGGCCCCGCTGGTCGCTGGAGAGCCTGCCTCCAATCCCGCTGTAACATCGATTGCGCTGTTTAAGAATTCAGCCTCTGATGGCTGTTGCAGTTCCTGGAATCTGAGAATCCGATTCCAGATTCTGCTTCTCAAGTATTTTTTAGGTAAGCTTCGACTTCTTCGAGCCGTTTCATAGTGCCAACATCAAACCAGATGCCGGTGTGAACAGTCCCCCACAACTGCCGAAGTTCGATTGCCGACTTGAAGAGCTGGTTCAGCGGAAACACAGATTCTCGAGCGCACGCAAACATGTCTTTGCGAAGTCGTCCAATTCCGCTATAGGTCAAAGTCGGAGAATTTTTAAGATTGGTCGGAAGATCGACCCGTCCATCCGACAATACGAAATCGCCGTTTGGATGATGATGAGGATTGCTGACAAGAACCAGGCAGCTTTTATCAGCATCCAGCATTAGCAGGTCCGAAAAATTGTAGTCGCACCAGATGTCAGCGCTGACGACGATGAAGGAGTCCGATTCAATGAGCGGCAATGCCCGTACGATTCCACCACCTGTTTCCAGAGGGACTTCCCCTTCGTCTGAGTAAACGACTTCTAAATCGTATTTGGAACCACTTCCGATGAATTCGCTGAACTTTCTGGCAAGATAGGAGCGGTTGACGATGACGCGGTTGACACCGGCTTTTTTCAGGTTGACGAGGTGGTACTCGATGAGTCGATACTTCCCAACTTCAATCAGCGGTTTTGGAAGAGTGTGTGTGAGCGGCCTCATTCTTGTGCCAAGGCCGGCGCTCAGAATCATGGCATCCATAGAAAAATGATTTAATTCAAGTTCTTGATGAGTTCATGCAGTTGCTTCAGCTCTTGATGTTTATTGCTAACATTTTCAATGTACTGCAATGTGGTTGGAATGCTTTGCAGGAATTGTTCCTTGCCATCTCTGTAGTATAATCTAGAAAAAATTCCCGCTATTTTTAGGTGACGCTGAACTCCCATCAAATCAAACCACTGTGCGAATTCTCTCTCATCACAGCCTAGATTCAATCCAGCTTGGTCGGCTTTGGACAGATAAAGTCGAATCCATTTCTGAACCTGTTCTTCGGACCACACGATATAGACATCTCGCAGCAGCGACATCAGGTCATACGTTACAGGCCCGAGAACTGCATTCTGAAAATCGATTACTCCAGGATTCCTGCGATCAACATACATGAGGTTTCGAGAGTGATAGTCAAGATGAACCCAAACTTTCGGTTGTTCCAGTGCTTTGCTGATGAGAAATTCAAATGTGTTTTCGAGGACGTCAGTCCATCTTGCGTTCAATGACAGGTTCAAATGTTTTGCAATATACCATGAAGGCAGCAAATTCATTTCCGTACGCAGCAAACTGTCGTCATACGGAGGAAGAAACTCCGGGTCCGACGCTGTTGCCTGCTGGATCCTGATCAGTGTTTCCAATGCGTCATCATATAAATAATCAGCGGTGGAGTTGTTTAGAATCTGTAGGTAAGTTGTTGTGCCAAAATCTGTGATTAACATGAAACCTTTTTGGAAGTCAGCAGCAAAAATCTCTGGAACATTAATATTATGTTCAATGAATTTTCTTGAAATGCGAGCGAAAGGTTCGATCGACATATGTTCAACTGGTGCATCCATAACTATATAACTACGATCACCATGAAAAATTCTGAAGTACCTGCGAAAACTGGCGTCTTCTGAGGCGAATTCAATTGAAGTGATGTTGTTGTCTAAAATACTTGAAACCCAGTAAATCAGTTCTCGGATACGCGGGTCGTTCCGAGCGAATTGTCTGAGTGGAAGAGCGGCCGACATTATGATAAGAATTTTCCCGAGACGAAATTGGGATAACAAGCTAATAAAACTAAATGAGAATACTGAATAGATGCACACTTAGAAGAATATCAATTATACTGTTTGCTCCATTGCTGCTGATGTTTAACCCAAACACTGTCAGTGCGCAGCAGACTTCTCTTTGTGCTGATCCAGACGAATTTACACCTGAATTGACCGGAAGTGCTCAATCGGACCCTAGTGCCGAAGGCCAAAATAGAGCTTCGGGCGAGCTGACCGCTGATGAATTCATAGTGTTGGACAATGGCTTTTTTCAGGCAACAGGTGACGTAAGGCTGGAACATCCTAGATTGCTGATGCAAACTGAATCCATGACATTTGACCAAGAAGTTGAGAGCTTTCAAATTGAAGCGATGAATTTGAAGGTGTTCAACGCGGATGATGAAGATTCCAGCGAAAGAGAGCTGTTGGTTCGGGCCATCGCAGACTCTCTTACTTTAGATTCTGGGGTGCTGCAATTCGAGAACGCCAGGTTCACCAACTGCCCTGAGGGCAATTATGACGTGGTGCTCAGTTCACCTGACATTCAGCTTGACTCCAATACTGGGTTCGCCAGGGCGCGCAAAGCGACATTGAAATTCAAGAACGTGCCCATTATGTATTTTCCTGTCCTAATATTTCCAATTTCAGACGTCAGAAAAAGTGGATACCTGATGCCTAAATTGGGGTTCAACAGAGATTCAGGATTGTCCGTTCATGTGCCATATTATTTCAATTTGGCTCCCAATGCCGATGCAACCCTGAGCACAAACGTCATTTCAAAGCGAGGCGTTCAGTTACAGACTGAATTTCGGTACGCAGGAAGGCACTCTGATACGGTCGTAGAAGCAGAATTTCTGTCTAAAGATCGGGCATGGAGCGGGGAAGGTTCGCGCGAAGCGGTAAATGTCGAGTCTGTCTGGCACAACAAAAAGCGTTTTTATTCCAGTTTGGATGCGGAGTGGGTATCGGACAACGATTATTTTTCGGATTTTGACAGCGTTTTTGAAGACCGCAAGTCCATTTACCTGAATCAAAGCGCCCAGCTCAGCTTGGTCGGAACCGATTACAAAGCCTCGTTCGGGGCCGACAGGTTTTCGGTCTCATCTTCAACAGTGACCAAAGATCAGCTGCCACCGAACCAACTGCCTTGGATGACTGTTGAGCGGGACTTCAGGCTGACCGATCAGACGCGCTGGAAAACCATCGTCTCCTCACACGAATTTCGGCACACTTCTGATCCTTCGGGCAGACGAGTTCGAGTCGATTCTTATGTCGAACACGAGCAGCAGCTGGATTTTCTTTTGATCAAGCATAAACTGGGTGGTGAATTCATCAATTCTCGAGTTCGTCCGCAGAACGGGCACAGAGCTCAAAAAGCTTCGATTTCAGGCGCACATTACAGTCTCGACGCCAGTTTTGCACTGGATCAGACCGCCAGCTCGAAAAACGGCGGCAGATGGACGCTTGAACCGAGGGTCAAGCTGAATTTTGCAAAGGACAAGGATCAATCGAATATTCCCAAGTTCAATACAACGCTGACCAACATCTACAAATACTCGCATCTGTATCGCGACACGTTCTATGCCGGTGGTGACCGCGTAGCAGATACAAAGCAGGCGAGTCTTGGGTTGTCCGCCAGCTACGTAGACCCGGCGAATCCAAATCAGCTAAGCCGAATTAATTTCGGAAGAGTACTCTTTCCAAATGCTGATGAAAAAGATGCAGATACGCTGATGCTGAAAGAGAAGTACTCCGGATATTTTGTTGGAACCGAGTTTGTACGGACAGATTGGGAATTCGACGCCGGAGTTTTATTCAACGGCGATGCGGACAAAATTCAGCAGGCGACGTCCAGCTGGACTTTTCAATTGACCCCAAAAACCAAGATACGGAGTTTTTATCAATATTTTCTCGATGATGAGCAAGTTTCGGGAATTCTGGAATCGAACCTGAACCCTTATTGGTCGTTGAAATTGAGACATGCGACGGCGCTGGATGACAGTCCGCTGCAAGAATCAGAAATTCTCTTTCAGCACAGGTCCTGCTGCTGGGGTGCGAGCATCAGCTTGGAACGATCAGTTGACAAGAACGGGATAGGAGATAATTCGATTAATCTAATCTTCGATTTACAGGCATTCAAGGCAAATTAAAGTGACAACATTCAAGTCAAGTACGAAACATTCATGCTGCTTCGAGTTTTTAGCGATATTTCTGGCAGTATTCATCTGCGTGTTCTGGTCTGTGAACCTTCGCGCGCAGCCCGAGAAGCTCGACCGAATTGTAGCAACAGTAGACAGTTATTCGGTTACCGAGTCGGCAGTTCAGAGAAGAATCAAATTCATGCGTCTGGAGGCAAATCAGACGGTCAACGCACCCGTTGACGATGTATTGCGACAGCGGGCGATTGAAGAAGAAATCTCCTATGAACTGCAGCTGAGGCAGTTGGCGAGATTTGGTGGACGAATCACGTCGGACGATGTCGCCGAGCGCTTAGCTGCTTTGAGCGAACAGAACGGGCTGACTGTAGAAGAGTTTGTCGATCAGTTCAAAGCTTTCAACATGGTTCAAGATGACGTTGAAAAACTAGCGCTGCAAACCTTGGCGGAAGAGCAGCTGACTCAGCGCGTTCTGATACCAAATGTGGAAATTCGAGAAACAGAAATTGATCGTTATCTGCGGCTGAACGCCGCTAGTTTTGACCAGGGCATCTCTGAGTACAATCTGGACGTCATCGTAGTGCGAGCAGGAGAGGTGGCATCTTCCGAACACCGTCAGCAATTGCTACAAGTCGCAGCGGAAGTCGAAAGTGAATTGAATCGAGGCGCTAAATTTGAGGACATTGCAGTAGCTGTGCAAAGAATTGGCGGCATTGACGTGGGGCAGCTGGGCTGGAGACGCGCTGACGACATTACCCCTGAACTGTATGCGGTAATTTCCAGAAGGGGAAACAAAAGAACAGTCGGGCCGGCTGAAATCGATGGCAATTTAATATTTGCCAGAGTCAGGGATGTTCGGTCCAGCTCAGGGGTAAATCTCCCTGAAGTCCGGCAGTTTCACTATGCCATCATTATTCTCCAGGCGTCAAACGAATCTGGGTTGGAACTCATCCAGGAACAGTTGGAACACATACGAAAGAACGTGCAGGATGGGGCAGATTTTGCTGCACTTGCGAAACTGCATTCTCATGACAATCGCACTCGAAAAAAAGGTGGTGATTTAGGTTGGCGATCCGAAGACAATCTGCAGTTTGATCATCTTGAGATACTGTCGAATCTGCAGGTCGGAGACGTGTCAGAAGTTCAGGTACAGCAAAATACGGTTTTTTTGCTGCAGCTGGTCGGGATTCGCGATGCCAATGTTGAAGAGCGAAAACGCAGTTATGTGAGGTCCATTCTGCGTACCCACAAGCTAAATAATGTGAGACTCAAAAACTTGGACCAGCTTCGTGCACGGGCTGAGATTGAATATCGAACTCAATTCTAGCTGGATGATCGTTCAGACCGTTTTCTTTGTCTCAGAAGATGGGCTTTGAAAGTTCTTCCAACTCCATGGGAAGCAAAGACCGGCTGATGTCTGCGGTCGGTCTGCTCCTGCCGTCGGAACTGCAGGAGGATGTCAAGAAAAATTTTCTTAATTCAATCCGCTTGATGTTTGAGAATATGGAATTTGTTACCCGAGAAGAAATAGAGGTGCAGGAGATCGTTCTGCGTCGAGCGAGAATGAAGATTCGCGAGTTGGAATCAAGAGTCGACGCTTTGGAGTCAGAACTCAAACGTTCCAAATCAACGAAAGATGTGCTCGAATGACCGTTCCGTCATTCGAAGGATTCGGGCCTGAAGCCTGGAGTCTGTCTATTTCAGCTACTGGACGAGATTGACCAGGTAATCAACGGCTGCTTTCACTTCCTCATCTGAGAGCAGTAAATTACCGCCTTTTGGAGGCATGATTCCAACCTGCCCCTGAAAACCACCAACCGCGTTCGCATACAGAGTTTCAACGCCTTTGTCGATTCTCGGTTTCCAGTTCTCGGCGTCTCCGGGTTTAGGCGCTCCTGTCAATCCGGGATTATGACAGATGTAGCATGCTGTATCGTAGACTTCCTGACCGCTTTTTGATGCTTGCGCGACCTGAACGGTTTCTTCTACTGCTTGTGCCGATTCTGCCGATTCGATTTCGCCTACATTGAGTGATCCGACCGGTTGAGTGCGCTGCGCAATTACAGTCTGTGTGTATTCTTCCGCTTGAACTCTAAGTTTGGAATCAATAGACCCTCCGATCCAAACACCAAGTAAGATCAGTAACAGCGTAAGCACTATCAAGAGAACGATCATTTTGAAGAATGATCTACCAAATTCACTGTCAGACATAATTTTTGCCATGCGCGATTTATCCTTCTAGTATTCGAGTGTTATTAGACATAAGAAATAAACAAGCACTTCTCAAGTCGACATGGCAGTCGACTCAAGAATGAAAGCTTTATTTTACTACTTACTTACCTGAATTAAAACTATGTCCTTGCGCTGATGGCATTGTTTTCCAATCACTTCGTTGCAAATCGAACCTTTTCTGCCTGGCAGCGGCTTCGCAGCGCTTAAGAAAAACGATTCGAAAAAACCAGATTTCCCTGCAATGCTGTTACTACGAAGATATTGGAGCATATCGTTTCAAGTCAATCACTAATTCGGCAGCTCAATCCGGACTGCCGGACTTGATCGTGTAAGCGGTCACGTGTGGCGGTAGAAAAAAGGGCCGTTTCAGCGCGTTGACTTCATTTTTCACTCTATCCGCGAGCGTGTCTATCCCGACTTCCTCAGCGGTCGCAATCTGTAGGTCTACGAGCAGTGGCAGCAAACTTCTGAAACTCTGTTCGACATAAGAGAATCCTGGCCACGACTCTGAGCATCCGATTGGCGCTTCGTAATGCATGTCTGGGTCCGGCAGCCCTGCTTCTTTGAATAATTTGTAGAGGTCCAAACCCATCGCAGTGTTGCCACCGGTGCGTTTGAACACTTCCAGAGTCCAGTCGATCAAGTTGTTTGTTACGGGCGTATCAGGATGTTTTGTGGCTGTATACGGAGTCATATCGACTTCTTGGAAAGCGACAATGCCCCCGGTGTTCAGCAGACTCAAAAGATTTTCAAATGCTTTTCCAACTTCGGGAATGTACATCAGCACCAGACGGCCAACGAGCGCATCGAATTCTGAATCCAGATCAGCATCACGAACGTCGCCGGCTATGAAAGTAATATTTTGCAATCCGGCGGCTTCAGCGCGACTTCGGGCGATATTCAGAATGTCAGCGTTGACATCTACGCCAACGACTTGACCCTCTGACCCCACCATTTCAGCCGCAATCATTGCTACGTCTCCAGCTCCACTTCCGATTTCCAGCACCTTCATTCCACTCGAAATTCCAGCTCTGGCAAAGAAATTTCTTGTTATCGCGTCATAGAGCTGCGACTGCTTTATCAAGCGCTGAGTTTCGCCTTCGCTTCTTCCCATGGTGTAAATTTGCTTTGTGTCTGAATTTGTCATTTATGTATTCCTCGCTTTGAAATCATATGTAACGATGTTTTGATTGATTGTGATTGCTTTCCTAATTCTCTTTCCATCAATGAAAGAGAATTTTCCCAAATTGGCGAAATGGCGTTCCTACAAAAGAAAACATCCAGTTCAAATCTAGGTCCACCAAGAACTTCAATTTTACCAAATGATCAAAACACACCAATTAATAGGGGCTTAAATACTTGACTAAACCAATGAAAGGTTTTTTCGAAATCTATCCTTTGTTCAAAATTATTTCGCTTTGCGTTCTGCATTTTCAGCACGCTTGCGTATATTCATCGGTAGCGCTGCCAGCCGTGGACGGGATCGGTTTAGTTCAATCTCTACGGATTAAGTGGGAGTACAACAATGACCGAGTGAACCTTGGAGGTAGCCAACGAACCCGCCGAGCAGCACTATCAATGCTACCCGTCTACTCATCATCATCATCCGCTCATCCCGTCTCAGAACAAAGTACCTTTATTGCCTCGGAACCGTGATACCTTCAAGGTCTTGCCCATACAAGTCCACACAATAGCAATGCCGGCCGATCGGAAGTTCTTCGGAGGTCTCGCACCAACCCGACAGTGTCGAGCAAACTGCGCGGTGTGAAGTGCTCAAACCATCCAGACATTCGCCGAAAGAACAACCATCTCCGCCGCTCTCGCGTCCGTAAGAATCGTCACTGTAATTCGGCGGCAGCGGACGGGCAAATCCCGGTATCCAATTGGTATGGACGACGGACCAGTCTTCATATGGAAATCGCTGCCGCTGCAATGCAACGTACTCCAACTCCAGTCGCGCCTTCTTAAAGGTATCCTCAAAAGTACAGTGGACAGACGAGAGATAACTCAACATAATTCCTGCATTTTTCAAATCAATACGGAAATCAAGCTGAGCGCGGGTAAAGTCATAGAGATAGTCGCCAAGAAATATCTCGCTGAAATACGTGACCTTATCTTCTTGGACACTGGCGAAGCAATACAAATAGTCGTCGTCGGCTGCGCTCGCTACTTTTGCTAACGTGCATCCAATGACCGCAAAGACAATCGTAACGCGCACCGCCAATGCACCCGATGGACCGGCTCGTGTATTTTCGTTGAGGAATTTCACTTCATCTTTTTCCGCAGTCCAATTTTACTATAAGAGCTTGACTGCGTCGCGGTGTGCCACCGCTGCGGCGGCACCAACACCTACGAGGTCAAAAGCGAAACAAGCACGATTCGAGCAAGCTCAAGGCCGGGCGCGGCGGTGTCGGCAAGACTGTGGTAGTGGGACTGAAAGAACGCGAATTGAGGCCGGTTGTCGCACAGGTGGTAGTGGACACCAAACGCACAATACTGCACGGATTCATCCCCGCCAACGCTGAACAAGGCACTGAGGTGTCGGGCGATGACTTCATCAGCTATCAGCAACTTGACGGCTACAGGCAAAAATTTGTGCGTCGTTCAGTGGGCGAATTTGCGGTGGGTGATGTCCTTGTCAACGGAATCGAGTCGTACTTGTCGATGCTCAGGCGTGCACACAAGGGCGCCAATCACAAGATGAGTGGCAAGCATCTCGGCAGGTATGTCAGTGAGTTTGCGGGACAGCACAATATTCGCGAGCTCGACACTGCCGATCAGATGGCAGCCATTGTGGCGGGCTTTGTGGGGCAGCATTTGATGAACGAGGACTTGGCTGCTGGAGTCGACGGCCGGCTGTACTGATGTTATGAGGTCGGATCGGTTGAAAGTCAGGCCGTCGCAGATTTCCGCTGAAGAGAACCTGCGGACGAGGCCGCTTACATGCCGGGTGCTGGCAGCGTCACCGATGAAAATACGCAAGCGTGCTGAAAAAGCAGAACGCTAAGCAAAATAATTTCGAATAAAGGACAGAATTCGAAAGAACATTTCATTGGTTTAGTCAAGAAGTATATACCCCCAATTAAAATGTTCTTAAAAACTATGATGTTCGAAAATCTCGAATATTCCAATTTTCTCACCATCCGCGCCAGTCGAGAGCATGTCGCCGAATTGCTGACGAAGCTGGATTTTCCAGTACGGGTCGATACGTACGTTTTCTAAGTCCTATAGCGACCGAGACTGTGAATGAATCAAGATATGAATTTCAAAAATTCGATCGAATAGGGGATGTAGGAGATGACTTTGACTGTAGATATTGGTACTGCCCGCGGATGCATTGCCAATTATTTTCTACATTATTGACGTGGATATTAGCGCGGGATTAAAAGTCTGCCCGGTTCGAACGTGCAATGTACGACCGTCCTCAAGAGATGCGGCTGTGCACAGCTGTTCAGCCGAGTTATGTAAAAGATTGCGAATTTTCGCAGGTAAATCGGCTAGGCCGTAAAGCCGACCGACGTATCGGGTAATAATCCCAGTGTGTCGGAAATTGTCGTTGCCAAGTGCTGAGTGCATTGCGATTGACGAGGGTTTTCAAGGGTCGTTGCGAGCAGGTCCGGTCCGCATGCGGAGGCATGCTCGAAAGAGTCGGAGACGCAGATTGCCGTTCTCCATCAGCAGCTGGAGGAAGAAGGAGCTAATGTGCGTTGAGGCAAATGACGAGTTTTCTGCTCTAAGTGTGAGGTGTTGACAGACCCAAAAACCATGCAGGATCCAATAACTTCAATCACTGACGGGAATGAATCATCGAAGATAAGAACAGACAGCTAGGAGAAATAATGGCTTACGGGATTGAACTCGGTCAGGAATGTTAAAATCACTCCCGACAGCATGGCCCGAGCTGAAGGCTCAACTACTGAATTCGAAACGGGAAAATTCTTCTTCAACAACGCTGCTGAGTTGGTTTGTGACCCGGTCGATTGCTTCGATGTCACTGCCTTCCACCAAGATTCGAATGGCAGGTTCGGTGCCTGACGCGCGAAGGAAAACTCGGCCGCTGTCGTTCAGCTCGGATTCTGCCTCTACGACAGCTTTTTTTGTATTCGGCCACTCACTCAGGTTGAAGTCTCGAATGGGAGAGTTTCGATTATTCAGGCGAACATTGCGACTCTTTTGCGGCAGAAGTTTGACATTCTTCGTCAATGAACTCAACGGTGCCTTGGAATTAACCATCTCGGATAAAACTTCTGATGCCGCTACCAATCCATCTCCCGGTACGCCTACTTCTCCATTCAGAATGTGCCCGCACTGTTCACCGCCAAGACTCCATTGAAGCTGCTTAAGTTTTTCAGCGATAAAACGATCTCCCACATCCACGCGTTCAAACGGGATCTCACTTTTTGAAAGAGCGTGGGCCAAACCATTATTGCTGAGGTGAGTTCCGACAACTCCTCCAGCCAGCTTGCCATCTCTTTTGCGTGCGACTGCGATGATATAAAGGATCTGGTCGCCGTCGACTAAATTTCCTTTCTCGTCTACCATGACTACTCGGTCGCCGTCTCCATCCAACGCAATTCCAACATCAGCTCGATGTTCAATCGTGCAGGACTGAATAAATTCAGAAGTCGTCGAGCCGCAGCCATGATTGATGTTGTATCCATTGGGCTGATCTCCGACTGAGATCACTTCAGCACCGAGCGCTGTCAGCACTGCTGGTGCGAGCTGGTAGCTTGCTCCATTGGCACAGTCGACTACGATTCTAACTCCATCCAGTCGACTTTTTGCAATTGAACACAGATGATTCGCGTATTGTTCAACGGCACCGTCGATACGCCGTGCTCTTCCTGGAAACTCCGTGGTGGTGATCGGTACGCTCTCACGCATCAATTCTTCAATTTTGCGTTCGATTGAAGTTGAAATCTTGCTCCCTGATTTCGATAGCAGTTTGATCCCATTATCTTGAACTGGATTGTGAGAAGCGCTGACGACAATCCCAGCTGCGGCGTCAACAGCTCGACAAAAATAGGAAACGGCAGGGGTTGGCGCGGGACCGAGCAAGGCCACATTCACACCTGCCGAAAGTAAACCAGAGGATAACGCGGATTCCAGAAGATAACCTGAAATCCGTGTATCTTTTCCGATTACAACTTCTGGACTGTTCGGATTCTGAATCCTTACTATGGATCCGATTGCCCAGCCCAGCTTGAGAATTGTCTGCGGCGTGATCGGCTCGTGCCCGAACCGTCCTCGAATGCCATCTGTCCCAAACAGCTTCATCTAGTCAGCCATGGTAGGAATAACTTCTATGAAGAGAAAGAACTCTTTGCTTGCTGACTGAAGTCAGGAAATTGAATCAGGCTTCACCGCTAGCCGGTCGATCCATACGCGGTTTGACGACAGGTTTTCTGCGCTGCCCCCCGGATGGTTTGGAATCATCTACAGACGATGACTGGTCAAATTCAGAAGACGGCGGCGTTGGCTCCCGTCCTTCCATGATGTCGTCGATCTGTTCTGATTCCAATGTTTCCCATTCGATCAGCATCTTCGCCATCAATTGGATCTTATCTTTATTTTCTTCAATGATTTTCCTGGCTCGCACGTATTGCTCGTCAATGATGCGAGTGACTTCCTGATCAACGCGTTGGGCTACGGCATCGCTCAAATTCTGGTGGGTCGAGACATCCCGGCCTAGAAAAACTTCGGATTGATTGTCACCGTAGACGCGTGTTCCCAAAGAATCGCTCATTCCCCATCGCGAAACCATCTTCTGAGCCAGATCTGTGGCCTGTTCAAAATCATTTGAAGCACCGGTTGTCATCTGATTCATGAAAATTTCTTCTGCGATGCGACCACCCATCAATACTGCGATTCTAGCGAGCAGATATTCTCGATTGTGGCTGTAGCGGTCTTCTTCTGGCAGTTGCATCGTCACTCCGAGCGCACGCCCGCGCGGAATGATTGTTACTTTGTGCACTGGGTCTGTATGCTCCAGCAGTTTTGCAACGACTGTATGCCCGGATTCATGATAAGCGGTGTTCCATCTTTCTTCTTCCGGCATCACGATGGAGCGACGCTCAACCCCCATGACAACTTTATCCTTTGCCATTTCAAAGTGTTCCATGGTCACGCTTTTGTGATTTGATCGAGCCGCGAACAATGCCGCTTCATTCACCAGATTCGCGAGATCCGCCCCAGAAAAACCTGGAGTGCCTCGAGCTAAAATACTTGGTACGACATCGGCGTCAAGTGGAACTTTTCTCATGTGAACTTTCAGAATCTGCTCACGGCCGCGAATGTCCGGAAGCGGGACATGCACCTGCCGGTCGAATCGACCCGGGCGCAGCAGCGCTGGATCAAGTACGTCCGGGCGGTTTGTTGCGGCGATGACGATGACGCCTTCACTGCCTTCAAATCCATCCATTTCAACCAATAACTGGTTCAAGGTCTGTTCCCGTTCATCGTGACCGCCACCCAGTCCGGCGCCACGCTGACGTCCTACCGCGTCAATTTCGTCGATAAAGATAATGCAGGGCGCACTCTTTTTGCCCTGTTCAAACATGTCGCGCACTCTTGATGCGCCTACACCGACGAACATCTCCACGAAATCCGACCCGGAAATCGAGAAAAAAGGCACTTTTGCTTCTCCTGCTATGGCTTTCGCCAACAGGGTCTTACCAGTTCCAGGACTGCCAGTCATCAGCACACCTCGTGGAATTCTGCCGCCCAGATTCGTAAATCTGTGAGGGGCGCTGAGGAACTCGACGAGTTCGCCAACTTCTTCTTTGGCTTCTTCCACTCCTGCAACATCTTCAAAAGTCACGCGGTTTTTATCTTCTGTCAGCAAACGTGCGCGGCTTTTTCCGAAAGACAGTGCGCCTCGTCCCCCACTTTGCATCTGGCGCATGAAGAAAATCCAGACACCGATCAGAAGCAGCAGTGGGAACCAGCTGATGAACAGCTGCATCAGCAGAGATGGGGACTCTTCTTTTTTAGCGATAATGACAACTCCAGCCTCAACCAGCTCATCCACCAGCTTGGGGTCATCTGGAGAATAGGTGAGGAAGCTTTCCCCATTTGTAAAATTGCCAGAGATTGTACGACCGTCTATGACGACCTTCTCGACTCTCCCTTGCGTCACTTCGGCAAGGAAAGTTGAATATTCGAGTTCTTTACGTGCGACGTTTTCACTCGGTGCGAAATTTTTGAAAACTGCCATCAGCACCATGGCGATGACAACCCAAAGAATCAAGTTTTTAGTTAAGTTGCCCAATTTCCTATTTTTCCTATATTTCTCAATATGAACAAAGCTGAGTTCATCTGCGTTTTTCGTACGCTCTGAAAATTAATATTGGGACGAAATGAAAATAATCAAGAGAAGTAAATCACCTTTCTGCCAATAAGTAAATTTTATCAGATTAAGCATGTTGTTTTGAGAAACAAAAAGAAACCGATGTTATTGACACGCGCAGAACTCAGCATTGAATCACCTTCTCATACCTGTTGAAATCATTCATTGTGACCCTTTGCGACCATGAAAAGTTCTTTGCTTTTGGGACGTGACGCACTCGGTTTGTAAAACTGACAAAGTCTGAATGAAGCTTCACATCGCTGTTTTAAGGAAGCAGAATCTTCGCTTTGAAACAACTTGAACGCCAGCGACCCGGAATCAACCAACGTCAGTTCACACACACTGAGCACTGCATCATGCAAGTCCGAAAAATTTCTGGAATCAATGCTTGAATTGCCTGTAATATTGGGCGCCATATCAGACAGGACTAAATTTACTTCCTTCCCATTCACTAAAGTGACAAGAGAGGCCACAGATTCAGGATTTCGAAGGTCGCAGCGAATAAATTGAACGCCAGCCAGCGGCTTCATTTCCAGGATGTCGCAGGCAAACACCTTTCCGCGTCTGCCGACGCGCGACAAAGCATATTGGGACCAGCTTCCTGGAGATGCACCAAGGTCGAGCACCGTGTGTCCCGGCTGTAGCAGTCTGAACTTTTTATCCAGTTCCTGCAGTTTAAAGTATGCGCGGGAGCGCGCGCCGATTTGAGAGGCACCTTTGACATATCCATCTCGCTGATGCATCTTACGCCATTTCGCTGACGACTTTCGCTTTGATCGTCTCGCGGTCAAATCACTGCCAAATTCACGTTCGAACGGAGCTTCATTGCGCGCAATGAGTGTCGCAGTCAAGTTCAGGGGTTGAGGCCCGCCGCTTCCAACGAAAAAGCGGCACGCAGATCCACGGCCTGCGAATTTTCAGCAGACACAGACAATTGCAGGTTCCCATTCCCGTTGATTCCCTGAATTTTATCGAGGATCTGGTTTTCCTGCAAAAAGCGAACCAAAATTGGGAATTTCAGCATTTGCTCCCATTAGTTTCATTGCGTTCCACATCGATACGCCGTTGGCTGTAAATGTCGGCAATTCTGCCGCCTGTTCAAAATCCTCAATAGAAAACATTGAAGGCATTGCTGTATCCGGGATCAGCAGCACTTCAGCATCTTCGTGCAGCGCTGAGGGGATGTTTTCAATGATGTAATCCGGTTCAAACAATGCAGCATCCCAGCCAGACGGCGCACCCAGCCACTTCATCCGCAAAACTTCAATTTCAAATTCATTCAGGAATGAAGCAAAAGCATCCGATGCCGGTTTAGGGTAAGTAGAAAGAATGCTCACTTTAGTAAATCCGCAGTGCCTTAAGGCTGCGATGAACGCAAGCGACGTACTCCCGGCGGGCACTCCTGCAGCTGTCGCCAGAACAGACGTCTGAATTTCAGCATGGTGACGTCCGAGTACGAAACTCCCGCTTGTGCACGGCCAATATACACAGTCAATGTCCAGCGGAATAAGCCTTTGGCAGGCTTCAACCAGCCAGTCCAATCGGGCGGTTTGTTCAAGGGCGCTTATATCGTGGTCATTTTCTCCATCACCCCCGACGCGGGTGCAGGAGATGTAGAGTCGAATGCTGTCTCCGATTTCTTCAAGGAATCTGTAAAAATCATGTTCTGCACCGCCCCCGGGCCAAACGAAACCCAGCCGATAATTTCTGTTGTTCATTGCTTTATCCTCTCAATACCCATTCGACCTGTTCCAAAGTCTCCTCAATATCCTCTTTCTTGTGTGCCGTGGACAAAAACCAGGTTCCCCGTGCCGTGACTCGAGTTCCCGCTGACTGAAGCTTACGGTAAAATCCGTCCAAGGAGGTACGGTCGCACTGCAGGAATTCCCGGTAGTTTTTCACCTTGTTTTTGCCCGTTGGCAAATTCAAGGGATGAAACACGGTCCCCAGACCCTGGACCGAAAAATTCACATTGTATTTTGACCACAGCCTGCTGAGACCTTCCATGAGCAGCCGACCATTTTCGTTCATGTCTGCGTAGGCTGCACAGTCATCCGCCTCTAACATTTCTATGGTTGCCAGTCCGGCAGCTGCCGCCAAAACATTGGCGTTATAGGTTCCGCCATGCATCACGGACTTAGTGTGAAGCAGGTCCATAATGGAGCGTCGGCCGGCAACGGCTGCGAGCGGAAATCCACCTGCAAGCGCCTTGGCAAAAACCGCCAGATCTGGCGTAACGTTGAACAGACCCTGGGCGCCATCCAATGCTACTCGAAATCCGGTGATCACTTCGTCAAAGATCAGAACGATTCCGAATTTTGTACAAAGTTCACGCACACCCTCCAGATACCCCGGCTCAGGAAAAATCGCTCCGGTGTTGCAGTTCATGGGTTCCATGATGATTCCGGCAACTTCCGCATGTTTGGCTCGGACGAGCTGAGTCAAGACGTCCAAGTTGTTCCAAGGCAGCGTAATCAGGTCTTCAACTGCAGAAATGGACTGACCTAAAGTCTGAGACACTGAATTCGGTTTTGATTCGTCTCCTGCCTGGTCGAGAGGCGGATTGACGCTGACGAATACGTTGTCCGTCCATCCGTGATAGTGTCCTTCAAATTTTATGATTTTGGAGCGTTCGGCATAAGCTCGTGCCAAGCGAACAGCGGCTTGAATCGCTTCGGTTCCACTGGATGCGAAGCGAATCAGTTCTGCACAGGGCACGATGTCAACGATTTTTTTCGCCAGTTGTGCTTCCAGCTCGGTTTGACCGGCGAAGAGCTGACCCATGGACAAGGTATCGGATACCGCGGCCAGCACGGATTTTGGGGCATGCCCTAAGATCACCGGGCCGTTTCCAAGCGCATAATCAATGTAAACATTGCCGTCAGCATCCGTGATTCGACAGCCTTGTCCTTTTGAATAGTAAAGCGGCACCGGACTTTCGCCGTAGCCTTGATATCTGAAATTGCTGCTGACACCGCCAGACAGGTATTGACTGCCGACTGCAAAAAGCTGTTCCGATCGTTCAAAACCTGGTTTCATACGGCAACTCGATGCAGTTCCAAAGGCAGCTTGCTCAATACTTCGCAGCCGGATTCCGTGACAGCATAGGTCTGACTCAGACCAACCCCAAACTGTCCGTTCATTCTTAATGTCATGGGAATGTGAAATACCATTCCCGCTTCCAGGGGACGATGATTGTTGACCACGATGCCAAACCCGGATTCTTCGCCCCAGGTGGGTGGAAATCCAATTCCTACCGGATAGCCATAGACTTCATGGAACAAGATTCTGTTTCTTACGGGTGCAATCATTGTTTCCGCGGTTTTTGCGATATCCGATGCAAGGGCTCCAGGCTGAACCGCATCCAATACTGCTGCGACGATTTCCTGTTCCAGACTTGCGAACTGTTCAATTTCCTTGGAAACCTGCCCAACTGCGGCAGTACGCATTAAGGGCGCGTGGTACCAGTGCAGGCTGGGCGAACATTCAATAAAAACGGCATCTCCTTCGGAAATGCGGTAGCCACAGTTGCTATTGTGTGGAATTCCCGCCCGATAACCGGCAGATATGATCGGGTATACCGAAAATCCAAGGGAATCGTTGCGAATGAGTTCGGCGGCAACGTCAGCGGCAACATCAGAATCGGAAACACCAGGTCTGATTGCGGAATACCCGACGGTGACTGCATCATCTGTGATCCTTGCAGCTCGACGCATCACTTCAAGTTCGGCTTCAGATTTGATGTTTCGCACCTGATCGACGATTCTGGAGCCATTGACTGTCATGATGCTGTCAAGAGCGTGGCGCAGTAAATCTCGAAGGTGCGGAGTCAGGTATCTCGACTCGTATTCAATTGCAATGATTCCACTGAGGAGATTGAATTGACGCAGTGCTTTGATCGTTTCGAAAATTGGGTCGGCGTGCGTTTCATACAGATAGAGCTCTGTCGAAACTGCCGATGCTTCGAATCTGCCTCGTTCGAACTGCCATAAAACCATGACCGGTAAACCTTGAAGCGGCAGAATCAAACATTGGTAATCCCAGATGTTTAAAGTGTGGTGTCCGCTGAGATAATAGATGTTCGGTGCGGAATGCAGAATCAAGGTATCGATTCCCGTGGCAGACATTTGCTTTCGAACGTTATTTCGCCGTACTGCAAATTCTTCTGCAGCAAAAACTATTTCCTGAGGTATCGTCATGTCCTGTTTCGGTCTGCTGGCTTTGTTCAGTTACCCGTCGAGGGGAAACAAGGGTTTTGGTCGTGAATGATATTGCAATTTACTCAGATCGATTGGACATACTCCTGAAGAGTCAACCACGATTGTCTGCTTGGCGATGTCTCCATAGGCCGCTTTCCATGCAATCGCTGATTTGACTGTGATGATTTTCTGTTTTTGAGGCTCAATTCCCACACATCGCAATTGTTCAGCATCGAAAGGCATGCTGCGTCTGGACGTCAAAACAATGGTTATGCCATCAGCGTCTACGACCGCGGATTTGCCCATGGAGCTCACATATCCTGTCATATAGGATCCTTTGTGGACATACTCGCCATCTGAAACTGATCGTACGGTAACGAAAATTTCAACTGGAGAACCATGAAACCTGTCTGATTTTCCACCGATTTTGAGAGCGGTCCTGCGCCCTACACCAGAAGAAATCGCCTTTTGGACGGCTTCGGGGTCTGCGATCAGCATGACTGAACCCTTGGCCTGAATTCGAATCAATTCAGCTAAAACGTCAGTCGCATCTCCAGCGCTCCCACCTCCAATATTGTCGGCCGCTTCTACGACTACGACCGGAAATGACTCTGCATTGACTGCCTGTCGGATGCCTTCTTTGACAGACACAACTTCTGGAGTGAAACTCTTCCTCTTTGCCCATATCCTGTTCGAGAGAGAATTTACGGCCTTTTCGGTCATTGTCGGTTCCGTCCCATAGACGAGCACCGAAGCGCCGAGATGATCGACGTCACAGTAAGGAAAGCCCATGGCAACGGTGCCGCAAAGAATCTGCGGCCATTCTTCGATTTCGTGCAGAAGCTGAAAAATTCCTCGCATGGGTTCTTTATCGGTCTGCTGATTCAGCGGTGAAGTGATCAAGGGTATGCGCTTGAACGAACAGTGCGGAACCTGATTCGTCTCGAGGATTCTGGCGGCAACCTGGGCTGCTTCTTCGCCGCGTTCAGCCATGTCAACGTGGGGATAGGTATCATAGCCGATGATCACTGACGCATGCCTGACCATTTTTTCGGTTACGTTTGCGTGGTAGTCAATGGTAATGACAATCGGGATCTGCGGTCCAAATATTGAGCGGAGCCGCTCAAGTATGAATCCATCAAGATCGTCAATTTCTTCGGCTATTGCGGCACCGTGCAGAGACAGAAATATAGCGTCAAGAGAACCAGCATTGTGAATTGTGTCGATCAGTTCATGACATAACTTCATCGCTGTTTGATGTTCAATGATTCCAGATGGAACTGCTGCGGCGAATAGAGTTGGAACCAATTGAAACCGACTTGTTTCAGCATGGCCTATAAATCCTCCCAGTTCTGTGTTGGAACCGCGGTAGCGACGTATGAGTTCATCCCTTTTTGCAAGCTGATAGGTTTCAAATGCTGAGTAATCGGATTTACCGGAGGCAAATGTATTGGTTTCGTGCCAAATACCACCGATTGCTATTCGCTTCTTGGTGTCGGATGCAGATTGCCGCTCGAGATGACTCAGCATCAGATTACTCATTGACTCCGACTATGGAAAGAGAATTCAACGGGTGTCCCTTCAGGGCTGACAGGATGGATTGACCCTTTCGAAATTCGAAATTGGTTTATCCATTCGAGGCAAATCGTTTGTGAATCAAAGTGACGTTTCAACTACACATCAATGAGGACGGAAATTTCCTGAAAAGTATAAGCTGTGTCTGGGCCTGAACAATCATAAAGATGGCATTGGTGTAGTCTTTGCGCCGGTATAAATGTCGTACGATAGCAGTCTTGGCAGGACGCTCTGCAAATGCCAAGGCACCGATTCTGAAGGTAATGATCAATGTCAGACCGGTCTCAAGGTGTGACGTTTGGGGCGAAGTGGAATCTGGCCACTATGGTTGGTATCGTTCGTTACGAGAAAGAGATCATGGTGTGAATTGGCTGTGCCCGGCCTGTTGCCGAAACGGGACCAGTTGAGGAACAGGGCTGACTGGAGCGACTTCGTGAATCTAGCGCATCTAATTCGCGTCAGGAGTCTGAGTTCATTTTGAGTGTTGACTGAATTCGCAGGCGCATCTGTTCGGTCATACGGTAGGTTTTCGACTGCGTCAAAGTTTTAAGGCTCCGTAATTGCATCCTTTGAACTAAGGCGGAACGTCACGCGGACGTATCGATTTTCTTGGTCGTTGATCAGTTCTGGTTCCGAACCGTTGAATGTGCGCATCTCATGACGCATGAGCAGCCAACCGCGGCCGCGTCGATCCATCAACTTGCGCACTACCATTGCGTTGGACATCATTTCGTTGCGGGAACGAGGAGCGCCTCCGAAACGCACCTGCTGCGCTGTCATATGATTCGGAAGACTGCCGGGACTCGTCACATCAATGCGGTCACTGAACACTTCAAGCAGCACGCGTGATCCAAACACCGAATAGTCTCGATGAATGACGGCATTTACAAGCGCTTCACGGAGAACTGCCTCTGGCAGCAGTGGTATGTCCTTGCGAATCAATCCCTGATAAACTTCTCTTCGTCCCAGACTTTGGTACCAGCCCATAGCCCGATGTACCTGCTCATCGAGCCGACCCTTCGATTCGGCGGCGCTCAGTACTTGGGCAGCCCTGTCAGCACCCGCATAAGCTGCACATGAAATGAAGAAGCTGGTCATGTTTGGAAATTTCTGGGGCTCTCGGCCGAAAACCATGAGACCATATAAGGTTGCTCGAAGCTCATCGTCGAGCCAGTCACAAATCGAAGAGTTTTTCAAATCGACCTCAATGTTCAGCTGTGGTGTTTCATCCATTAATTTTCCTTGGGAGCGCATAAATGAACGATAAGCATCCAAGTCAATATCACCCGGGTTAGAAGATGGGATAATCTGCTGTTCGGTAAAAACAACACCAAATACGTTGAGCAGACCTCGTAATTCCGATTCCGACGGAGCTACAGTGCTGCGTCCTCGTCGAATCCAAAATTGATGTTTATAGGAAAAGGGCTTAAATCCTCGACCTTGATTTTTAACTTCAATCCAATGCACCCAGCCGTCAGGCGATAGGTGTCTATTCACATTCGCAATAATCGGTTGTCCACAGCACGTATGCAGAAAGCTTGTCATCCGCTCCTGAACTTTTTCGGGGTCTTCCTTTACTCCTAGAATCTGTCCGTTGTCGTCAACACCTAGAATCAGCAGCCCGCCGACACCGTTTGCGAAACTGCACAGCACCTTGCCGATAGCAGATAAATTACCAAGTTCACGCTTAAATTCTGTTCGCTCGTTCTCGCCTGAACTGATTCGTTCCAGTATTTCTGCCCAGTCCATTGCTGGTTCAGTACCCATATTTGCGTTGGCGAAGGCGAAACGCTTCTTTACCGCCGTCTACCGTGCGAACGATTGCATCTCGAATTTCAGGTTGGTCAATTGTTCCAGAGCAGGCCACCCAGCCGTGATTCGAAACTGCCTCGAGCTGAATCACCATATCGGCGTCACCGTTAACCACGATATTTGCATTGTGAGTCGCGACAATTACTTGGCGTCGCCCTCTCAATTTTCTGAGAGCCGGCAGCACAGTGTTGAGCAGGAACTGATTGTCGAGCGCGTCTTCAGGCTGATCGATCACTAACGGCCGAGAATCTTCAGTTTCCAAAAGCAGCGACAGCAGCACGCTGACTTTTTGCCCGCCTGACAAATATTCCAATTGCCTGTAGGATCCATCGTCCATTCGCAGTTCCAAGCTATATCGATCGGGACAGCGAATGGATTCCAATTCTCTGCGCTTTGACCTTATAAGACATTCTTTGAATGTTTTCTGTACGGCATCACTCATTCCAATTCCAGATAGTGAATCGTTATTAAAATGATCAATTAATGTATCGGAATCCGGTCTTTGGTCATTATCCAGATCGTTCCACCACCTCGAAATGCCTTTTTGGTTCAGGTTGGCAAGAAAGTTGTCAAGATTAGCCAGATCGCCCTGGTTATTGCGATGCACTTGAACTCGTTTCCCAAACGTACGCCTGATGTATTCAATCACGCGATCATACGCGTCCCGCAACCTTTTCGTAAATTCTCTACGCTCCGTCTTTTTTCTTCTCAGTGATTGTTCTAAATTCTCCCGATTTAGTTCAATTTCATCCAAAGCCTCCTTAAAGTATGCAGCCAAAGAAGCGCGCCGATGGAGAGCATTAATCTCCTGAAGTTTGCTACTGGAAAATCCCATTTCAGCGAGCACGCGGTCAAGGAGAATACGCTGGTCTGTTTCCAACTTTTCGGTAACTCTAACGACTTCTGCAACATCACTGATCCAACTTTTGCTGGTTTGAAATATATTCTCGAGACTGACCAAAATATTCTGCCATCGCGAATCCAAGTCCAGTTTCTCACGATGCAGAATCTCTAACAATCCCTTATCGATTGCAGGAATATCTGGTGCATTTTTATACTGCTCAAGCATGCTATGGAGGTGACTCTGCAGTTCTAATGCTTCAGAATGTACCAAACTCCAACTGCGAGTCGTTTGACTGGCTTGAAAAAGGCGATCTACGCCAGCTTCCGAAAATGCGCTCAATTCTCGTTTAGCGGCGAGAGACTTTTGATAGTAATGCTCTGCGTTCTCTATGCGCTTATCAAGTGAATTGAGTTCTTTCACTAATTTAGCGATCTGTCTGTCAAGTACCCGTAAATTCTCATGACAGTCTTCAATCTCTTTTATTTCGTGTGAAACCAGCTTCGCGAGGATTTCTTCGATTGCGCGTGGGTTATGAGTCAGCCGCTGCAGTTCGTTCTGGGCGAAAAATTGAGCCGGCCATTGATCTCTGAGTGTCGAAAGTTTGTCCGAACCGGGACATTCCCAGCTTATATCGGCAGCAGCCGCGAAATGAAGTCCCCTAGCATCGACATCTTGACGAATATCATTGTCTTCGGGCAGTGGCGCTTTAGAGTAAACTCGCAGTCCGTCAAGAAGAGTGCTCTTTCCAGTCATGCTGCCACCAATAATACAGGTCAGATCGGGGCTGAATCGAAACTTGCTTGCTTTAACTTCGCTGCTGCTGTTTTGGCCGCCAAAATAAGAGGCAGCACCGCTCACTGTAATTTCTCGAAGCCAAGGGTGGTGATTCAGTCTAACGTCAGGCAGTTCGGAAATTGCCTGCGATTCATTGCCTCCACTGCTTTCGAAAGCAAATTGCACGCGGGAATCACTTGCTAAAAATGCTTGACGCAAGGATTCGATTTTTCGGCTGGCAAGCTTGATCCAAACATACCGCTGCCCCAATTCGTCAAAAGAATATGCATCACTCGCGTGAAAGAGAGCTTGACGGTGTTTCCGCATTCCTTTTTGGAGCCACGAACGGTCTTTTAAGGTATGTTCGGGTAATTTGTGATCGCCAAGTTCGAGTCCACAAATTACGTCATGCTCAAATATTTGCAGAACTTGCGCCTTTCGTGTTCCTAAAAAACCGTTATCGGCATCAATATGAGGGGCTAGAATCAGATAGCTGCCACAATTTCCATTCTGACACTCCCGATTATGAAAATTCCGTAAGTCTTTAAGTGCAATTTCAGGTCTCTTTTCAGAAACTTGCAGTGTCTCACCGTTCCAGGGAGAGACGCCTCCCATAATTTGGTCAAATGCTCTCAAGTAACGGTCCAAGCCAATCTCGGAATCGAAAAGAAATAGAAGATGCAATCCCTTCTTACCCGCGTTCAACGACGGTTCAAAACCTGGAAATACAGCATAGATCTTGTCGCGAAAAGGCACTCTGTCATCATCTTTTCCCTCAAGCCACTCTTCAACAATTTTCCAGACCGCACTGGTTTGCGGCTGGTCGCCCGCGCGAGGTGAATGTGGTGTCAGCCCAGCAACCTGGACATTATTTCTCACCAGCGCCTGGAGAAAACGACGTGCATAGTGACTTATCGTATCCGGCGAATCCGCCCGCCCGCCAATTTCTGGTGGAATCTGTGCTCTGTTGCCAAAATGGTCGTCAATTGTGTGTATATGCAAATCTGCTTTAAACCAACGAGCGCCAGGAACCTCGCGTTCCCATTTGTTAAATTCCTGTTTAACGGATGTCATAGTCAGTCTTTTTACACTTACACACTAGCAAAAGCTCAACATGAATGAATTACATACGTTATCACTCAATAACAACAATCTAAAATCCAGTTGGCGAATTTAGGCAGGCGAACTGAAATCACTGCGAACCGGCGGAATTAATTTCAGAAATCGTGAATTTGGGCACAAGAACACTTCGGCATGCTCAACCCGACACATGTAATTCATGATTTTAATTTGAATTGACAGCAATCAACATTTGAGAATTATACGATGATTCGCGAACTTTCACGGTTCTGTGAGATTGAGAGTTCTTCCCGTTGGATGTTCATTCAAGAAAATTCGAGGAAGGTCTGACGTCAAACCAGTGAGTTTCGCTGTGACCAGGATCACCTGAATCGAGGGATTCTTTGCCTGCAATCCAAGTTCATCCATAGTGGCTGAGCCGCCGATTGATCTCGAAAAATTCAAAACTAAACGCGGTTTTGTGAAGATTTTTACACACTGGCCCGCGACAGTTCGCGCGTGTTCCCGCATGATTCGACAGAAAGAGTCTGATGTTTTTCTGTAAAAAGAAGAAAACTGTTCAGAATCAATGAATTCCGAGACCGACGATCTTTGCTTTCGACAAGCCATAGGTTCACTGTCCAATTTCGTCAATCCATAATTTTTGATTCGTATTGATTCCGTATCATTCTTGACGAACAGATCTCGATAGCACCGAATATGATTCCCCGGAATCACCATCTCGGGCGAGGCGAACCTGACCCTGACCAAGACAATGTCCAAGCAACGGCATTCTTTTAAGCCATTTCTGTCGTGTAAATATTGCGTGACTACCAAGCTGTTGAATTGGCTGGGATAAATCTATCGGAAATTTTTCTTACTATCGACCCTTAACAACCATTTCCATTTTTGAGACAATACCTTCGAGCGTTAATGTCTTGAGCCGAAGAGTGATGATGCATGAAAGTATCAGGCGGTTGAAAACGACGACTTTTTTTCGGTCATCTCTTTCGGCGCTGGCAGTTGCAGGAAGTCAAGCGCACGGTCGAGCAGTATCCGGGTTTGAGTCGCAAGGAGTTGACACAGACGGTATGTGAGCATCTGAACTGGCGCACCAATTCCGATGAGAAACGTGTTGAAGCATCATTGAATATGCTCGAGCAGTTGGACTGTAAGGGGGTGTTTCGGTTGCCGGCCAAAGATGAGAGCACAAAGTTCGAGGTGCGCGGCGGGTTCTTCGCTGGAGTGATGACAGCGAGCCGGGGGAGCCGTTGTCAGCACGGCTGGGACAGTTGCAGCCGATAGAGCTGCAGGTCGTTGGCAGTGACTGTGAGCGGGTGCAATGGAATGAATTGGTGGACCTTTACCACTATTTGGGTTATCGTCAGCCGATGGGATGTCACCTGCGTTATTTCATTGTGGATCGACAGAGTCGGCGTCTGGGCTGTCTGCTGTTTCAGCAGGCGGCGGCGAAGCTGGTGTGCCGCGACCGATAGATCGGGTGGGCGTCAGAGCGCTACCAGGAAGGTTTGAAGCCAGTGGTGCAAAACGTGCGGTTTTTGATTTTCGCCTAGTTGCAGGTGCGGAATCTGGCGTCGAAAGCGCAGTCGTTGGCGGCGCAGCCAGTTGCCCAGAGTTTTCGTATTTGGCACTTTCTCGAAACCCGACAGTTTCATCAGCCCCGACTCGCAGTGCAGATGACGGACATCCTCCAAGCGCTTAGCATCATCGTGCTTCATGAGCATAAAGACGCTAAAGAGAATGCTTGGCCGGCAGCCGAAACTGTTGCCCTGAGCGGACATGAAACGATCAACAAATTCGTTCAATCCCAAGCGTTTGAACCAATCCACAGACACCACCAATCCGGCGCGGGAGGTCGAGTTGCGATTGGTGTCAGCTGTTTTGTCGGGTAGAAAGTTCATAAGCCCTGTTTTTGAGGGTGTTTCAGTCATTACACTTTGGGTGATCCTGAAGATTTGTTTGAGATTTTAATCGTACAAGGCTTTTTTCTATATCGTCATTCCTAATTTCGGATTTGGGCAAATATAGTTTTGATATTCGAAAATTGAATCCATATAATAACTTGCACTTAACTTGCTCCCCGTCGGACTTGCCCATAAAGGCTTCAACGCCTGAAAGGCCCCGACGGGGTTATGTTTTTCTGTTATCACTTCACACTTTTCTTTCAATCTGCCATTTCCGAACGCGCTGTATCCTTTATTGACGGTCAGAATCTGTTTCGGCATGCTAAGGACGCATTCGGCCATCATCATCCAAATTACGACTTGCATAAGCTCACCGATGCAGTGTGCGCTGCAAACGGATGGTCCAACCACGGTATCCGGTTTTATACGGGTATTCCGAGTGTGGAACACTCACCAATGTGGCATGGTTACTGGGCTCGTCGTAGAACTGCCATGAGTCGTAGCGGCATTAAAGTTGCTACACGGCCCTTACGTTACAGTAATGAGAGCGTTACATTGCCGGACGGGACGACCCGCGAGATTGCTATTCCACGCGAGAAGGGAATTGATTTGCGACTGGGGCTTGATTTGGTCCGTATGGCGCGTACCGGACAATTGGATGTAGCAGTAGTTTTCAGCCAGGACCAGGACTTGGAAGAGCTGGCGCGTGAGATTCGCAGTATCTCGAAGGAAAAAAATCGGTGGATGAAGATCGTGTCGGCCTTTCCCTCTGGACCGAATGCGTCTTCCAAACGCGGTATAAACCGGACGGATTGGTTTCCTATCGAACGCGAACTATACGATGCCTGTCTCGATCCAAGAGACTACCGACCGAATCGGCAGAAGTAGGGGAATTTCAGCACGAAGTGGCAGCAAAGGTTTGGAAGAAGAAAATTTGAGACGGTAACTGTGTGCCCTGTTTGATTTTCAGAAGTTGTCTACCGCGTTGGATTAACTCGTATTTCTCGTGTGCCGTGGAAAGGCACTTCTTTTCAGTGGGTGCGAAACTCACATAAAAACTGTCGCTCCAGTTGGCGGCATCCAGGCCGGTTTATGGAGGTAACAACATGGACTGAAGCACTCTGGTGTAAAAGGGTCGCGGTTGAGCGACTTAGTGAACTTGGGAGCGTGTGTCACGAGTTCAGGAAGTTGTGCAAGCCGATCTTCAGATGCTCAACCTGGTGATCAACCCGCTTCAACAGCCACATCGCTGTCGGACGCGTACTATGGACGTTGGGGCATTGAAGTTTATTTCAAGGAGGCAACGCAAAATTTGGGTTTTTGTCCGAACAGACTCGCAGTTTCGCTTCATTCGTGGCCTCCTTGCATCTTTATGCGGTTCGTCATCTGATGCTCACTTATGCCAGTTCGACTGACGGCAGCAGCAATCTGTTCGAAATCCGAGAACACTTCAAAGACCAGCTCAATCAGTTCAGCCTGGCGCGACGGCTGTGGTGTTATTTTCTGGCGTTGATGGGATGCGTCATCCGGCAGATGAAAACTCTGACCGATGACGCGGTCAAACAGTTGATCTGCACCTTGAATCGAGAATTTGAACAGTTTTTCGAAAGCAGTCTCCAACTTGCCCCGAAACCATACGACTGGAGCATGACCCCGCTTCCTTAACTTAGGAATTTAATGCGATTTTCAACTCCGAAACTTGTTGGGCCAGGATTAAGTTCTGGGATGGCCTGTATTTTCCATCTGAGACAAGAACCGTCGAAAGGGTGCCGGGCAATAATTCCCCCGGTTCAGCGAGGGGTCTACACCTTGCTGGGAGCGTTCAGAGCGGTAAACGTAAAGGGCAGACTAAAAGGTGGTACCGGAAGGTGAATCAATAAGCCGACGGGATGAATTGCAGGCAGTCGTAGCACCTTGATCGTCCTGATGACGGCGGGGAACCGAGTCCATCGGGGCCCTTCCGAGGAAAGCGGGGTGTCATGCTAACAGAGCCATTGGCAGGAAACGATGGAGAGTACACAGAGATTCACAAACACGTTGACGAAACAACAATGGATAGCCGAGCAGGCATGAACGCCAGCGATGGATGATGGATGCGGACACTTCGAAATATTTCGATCGCGTTGCGCACCATCGCTTACGCGGGATTCTTGACCTGCGGATCAAAGATGGTGTGATTCGGCGCACGATTGACAAGTGGCCGAAGGCAGGGATTATAGATGCAGGTCATACTGTGTATTTTTCCGCTGCCTTCTGCTCGGGTTGTGCGCTCGATTCATGTCTCTTGAGCGAAACTGTTGCATGAGGAACCCAGTGCGTCAATCGCGCACGCTGGGGTCTGTGAGGGGTGGGGCATGGTAATATCCCCACTTACTCAGCAGCTAGTTGTATATTGGGAGCAAATTCTGGAATTTCGTTGCAAAATTTGTTGGAAAACGCAGGGAAATATTTAAAGTAATTTGGAAATAAATCCGAAGTGCAGGAATTCGAGAGTTTTCCTTCTTGTCAATCGAAAAGGTGGTATTGAACACTCATAAAGGTCATGCTACCGTTTTTGCCTCAACTTCAAGGCGTACGCCTTCATGTTTCTGCAAATGACCAATTACAGCAAACAGGTTACTCGCTTGAGGATTCCCTTTTGGCCCAAACATACGCATAAGGCTTTTACTTGGTTTCCCCAAGACTTTAGATAACTCCTCAAATCCAATAGTCGCGTTGATATAGTCCCGTAAAACGGCTTTGCCAGTATCAATATCACTTGCAAGAAGACACGTAATGCCTTCTTGCAACAGGGCTTTGCGAAAAACAGGGTCGCGTTGTGCACGCAATTGGATGGTTTCTTTAAAATCCTTCGTTAAGGCCATCATCACATCTCCTGTCGTTTCCGTCGTTTGTAATCTTGCCAATTTTTCTTTGCTAGCGCTATGTCTGAATTTTGGTGCTTTTTCGTTCCACCAGCTAACACAATTGCAAGCAAATCTCCATCGTTTCCAAAGTAAATGTGATAACCAGGTCCAAAATCGACTCGGTACTCATGCACCCCACCACCTACACTTTTGACGTTAGAAAAATTACCTTGCTCCATGCGATAAATTGCCGTAGCTACTCTGGCGGCGGCAACTGGGTCGAGACGATTGAACCATTTGGTGTAAGGGCTATTTCCCTGTGAATCAATATATTCCCTAACCTCAATCATATGCTTCAATGGTATCATAAATGTTACTTATTGTGAGAGAATTTTGCGTTTGAAGGACTTTACGCTCGTAGTCTGGTAACCTGCTGCAGTGGTTCGGTGACAGAGAGGAGAACACAAACGATGAAGAAAACGGTATTGCAAGCTGGCAGTTTTTTAACGCAACCTTTGTGATCCGCTGATAACCAGGCACCGCCAGCGACGATCACTTGCGTGCCAGTGGAACAATCTAGCAGCCCGTTAAGATTCGCTAGCGTATCGCTCGCGGGAAATGCATCCATACCGAACTGGCTGGCGACCGTAGTTGATAGGTTTGGATTCTCAGCAACATGTCCGTAATCGGAAACTGCTCCCCACTTATTTGAAATCGCCGCGACACCTTCCTGCCTCAGGTAACTGGCAAATGCGTCAAGTCAGGAATTCGCGGCTGAGTAGGCCACCTGACCTGCAGGCGCAAGGACTGCGGTGACCGACGAGTAAAGTACGAAGAAATCCAGCTCAAAATTACACGTTGACTGCTACAAATTTCAGGTGCCAGTTAAATTCGCAGAGGTGGGTTTGATAAAACTATCGCGCCCTAAATTTACGATCGCACTGTCCTTGATTTCGATCGCGCAATGAAATACACCGCGAACTGGCGGCATACTTTTTTTAAACAGCACTCAAAACCCCCTGAAGTGAATCAGTGTCGGTGATGTCGGCCGCGATTGGTTCGATTGTGCTACCTGCGTCAGCCGCCAGATCCGCTACTTTTTCAATGGTTCTGAAGCTTCAGGGGTTCGGCGGATAACGCCGACATATCAGACGCCCTGTTCTACTAACCATCGCGCGGTTGCAAGACTAAAACCTCGGGTTCCACCAGCGATGACATAGGTCGCATTCTGCTTTACAGCTGCTGGACGTTGTAGGCTTTTCGACTGCTGCTCTAAACCGTTCATTGAAACCATGAGATTTCCGATGTGTCCGGCACTTGCCATATGTTGTAACGCTTCAACTGTATTGAGCACAGGAAATTCCCGGTAAGGCAAGAGTGACAGATCGTTATCGGCGGCTTTTTCAATCACCGAAGCAAAAAACTTTTGGATGATTTGATGGTTTTCCTGCCACAGAGAATGGACATCGACAGCAACTGCTCAAGTTTCGGAGTTGAAAACACAGAATATTGTGTACTAAAATATTAACTTAAGCTATTGATTTGATAGAATAATAAATAATATAATGATTTATAATGTTGACTATTTGCAAACGACAACATACCAAAAGAGGTTATGTAATGAAAAATTGTAGCAGAATTCCAGAATTGCCCTCAACTCTCAAGGAATAAATTCATATCCTATTGATTATATAAAATTTATTCCTTTGGCGATAGCTGCTATCGGCAAGCCGCCCGGGGGCTGGGGACCATTGAATGTACAAGGCCGGTTGCGGGATATGGCGTCTCAATGAAAGCAGACCGTCCGGTCCCAAATATGAATTTCCGTCTCTGGCGCGGCTGAGATCCTGGTGAAAGCCTGATTTCAAATCAGGGGAAATATATACTAGGAAAGATCATTGCAGGAAATTTAATTGCGGTCGAAAAAGGTCAGACATGCAGTGCAGACCGACTGAAGATTCGCTTGAATCAACCAGTGAAAAATAAATTTAAGCGATTGGAATTTGTTTTTGAATTCATTTTATTAGCGTAGACTTCGTTGATCTCTTGAAAATCGATGTCGTCAAATTCCACGGCTAAAATTCGAAATTCAGCTCTCGGCGCGAATACGATGGAAGCAAAGCTGAAACATCTCGAACTTGTCCAAGACGTGATCAACCGACTTGCCAATACGTCATCTCGGGTCAAGCAGTGGACTATAGCTGCGGCGATCGTCGTGCTGTTCGCCCAAACAGATGGCTCCGAGTTTTCAGGTGTTGGAATCCTCATCGCTCTGGCACTCGGATTGGTCATATTATTTTGGTTCCTGGATGGTTTCTACCTGTGGCAGGAACGACTGTACCGCAGACTTTATGACGAAATTCGAGGCCGCGCTGATGAGTATATTGACTTCTCGATGAACTGCCAAGAGTTCGCATCTGGTCGTAGAACATTGTTTAGGTCTACATTTTCAACTACGCTTGGTCTTTTTTTCGGAGCATTCTGTGTTTGCATCGTGCTGGCGGTCTGTCTAAATTAAATTTATCGGAATTTATGGCGCGAAGATTTCATGGCTTCCGTTCCTGCCAATCGTAAAATTATTGTGTAATCAACATCAAATGTACATTCCAACGTCATCGATTCCGGATATTCCATATTTCAAATTCGATAATTTTATTGAGATTGCTCTTTAATTCATTCCTGACTGTTTATGGACAGCATTGCGAGGCTAGATAGTTTTTGGGCAACGGCAATTTTTCCTGGGAGCTGGTTGTGGAATCTCGCTCTGTTTTCGATTCCAGTGTTGCTTGCAGTTGGACTTCGAACAGCTTTTCTGTTCCGTTCCTATCGAAGCTGGATTACGTTCTTAATCAGAATTTTCGGATCTGCTGTGCCAGTCGCCATATCAATGCTGTTGGCGACAATTATTGCCGCATACTCCGGAACAGTCGCCGAATCGAACGGCATCGGATCCGGAACCCTTGCATTTCTGATCTCGGGATTGCTCCTCGGCTGCGCCATCGCCTATCTGCTGGGCCGAAATTTTGAACCGCGCGCAGTTGAGTTCTTGGAGCGCCAGACCCGTCGCGCTGGCAGCTCAGACGCGCTGACCGACATTCGAACAGTTCAGAAGGAATTCAGCTCAAAGGAAGATATTGATCTCGATACAGAAATCGAAACTGCGTTCGACCGCGATCAGGTCTTTCTCGGTGTCGAGCACGGACAGAAACCAATCACAATAGATCGGTCGTACTGGAAAGCCAGCCATGTTCAAGTCATGGGTCCGCCTGGGACGGGCAAGGGAATTCAGGCCGCCGTGACGCTGACTCAGTCTTTAAAGCACGGCGATGCTGTTTTTGTATTCGACCCGAAGAGCGATGAATGGGCTCCAAGCGTATTTTTTGATGCCTGCCGGAAGTTGAACGTACCGTTTTGCTTCATCAATTTACGAGAGCCCGTGCCTCAGCTGAATCCATTGACAAATGCCACATCCGATGAAACAGCCGAAATGCTTTACGCTGCCTTAGAGCTGGGGCGCAGAGGCACCGATGCAGATTTTTATCGGCTGGATGACCGCAAGGCAGCCAGATTCGCTGCATCGCTCGTTGAATCCGAAGACTTGACACTTCTGGAAATGCTGAGGCAGTCGCAGCAAAGGATTGATCCGGATCTGTTGCAGGGGGCAAAGTCATTTTTTGCCGCTCTTACGGAAGTAGCGGAATTAAATTGCGTCAAAACTCGGGAAGGATTGGATTTAGCCTCTCCATTACGCGAAGGTGGATGTGTGTATATCATCGGTTCGATGCGAAATGAACCTTTAATTTATCTTCAGAAAATGCTGTTTGTGCGAATCGTTCAAATCATTGAACAGAATGTCTCAAGCAGACACTGCTCAATTTTTCTGGATGAATTCAAGTACCTTCTCAGTGCAGCAGCGGTCAATGCACTCGGTTCGATTCGAGATAAGGGCTGCAACATTTTGCTGGCACATCAATCATTGGGAGATTTTGCGAGCTGTGCAGCAGATATCAGTGAAGCGGCTGTGCGGGCGACAGTGCTCGACACCACCCCGATCAAGTGGCTCTACCGCGCCTCTGACTGGGAAACGGCAAACTGGATTTCTAAACAGACAGGTCAGATATTGGCATCCGCTCAGCAATTGACCGCAGTTCGAAATCCGGAGCTGTCGGAGACGATTCTGGATTCGCGCTCGATCAGTGAAACACCGAGGAATCTAATTGATACGAATACGATATTGAGCCTGCCCAGACAATTCGCCGTGTGTATTGGGGCCGGGACTCCCAGACTGGCAAGAATTCGAGCAATTAAAGTCAGAAAACAGGTCATCGGCATTAAAGCAGCTCCTTTGGTCAGTGACGACCAACTGAATCTGCTGAAGCGTATTCCACAGGAACAAATCGCAGAAGACCAGGCTGAAAACATCCAAGGATCAATTTTCGATCGCGGACCCGAAAGGCGTTTGCTTCTGTTTTTATACGCTGAAACCTGGACTTCACTGAAAATCATCACTCAGCTGCTGGACGAATGCACACAGTCTGAAGTCAGTCAGCTGCTGACGAAACTTGCAGCTGAACGGTTGATTAGGAATCATAAGGCAGTTTCTGGGAAAAGTGAATTGGAAGAAATTTGGGGCATATCCAAATTTGGAATGCATCAGGTGCTGGAAAATGAGCAGATTACAGATGAACGGCCGATTTTCTATAAGAGTGCGGTCAATCCCATCTCCATGCGGCACAGGCTGGACATTCAAAATCTGCGAATTGCTTCTGAGCGCGGCGGCTGGTCCGGGTGGGAAAGTCATTTTCACAAGCGAATCAACAGGAAGCACGACATTTACCCAGATGCTGTCGCGGTTCGGCCTGATGGAGTGCGGGTTGCGATCGAAGTAGAACGAACCGTTAAGCAGGAGAGTCGATACAGGTCGATCCTGATCGCTCACCTGAACGCCCGAAAACTGCGGCGCTGGGACGAGATCTACTACCTGTCTCCAACTGCAAAAATCTCAAAAAGACTCAAGCGCATTTTTCTCGACATTTCAGAAGTCCAGTATATGGAGAAAGTGATCGCGCTTGGAGATGAACATAAAAAGCCATTTCGGTTCTATTCCTATGACGAAAACTGGATGCGGAACTTCGAGGAAACCTAGTCGCATCTGCACTCATTGAACTCAGAACTGATGTTGGCAGGGGCTGCGGAAACCGAGAAAATTTTCCCGCGCAGTCTTCAGCCTATCCGTTTTTCTCAGCGGGCAATGACTGGAATCGGCGATATTTCAGTTCGCCATTTCTTGGGGCCGGCAATGTGAACCGAGTTTCCGCTGGTATCCACCGCTACCGTTACCGGCATGTTCTCAACATCGAACTCGTAGATCGCTTCCATGCCCAAGTCTTCAAAAGCGATCACTCGGGCGGAACGGATCGCCTTCGACACGAGGTAAGCGGCTCCGCCGACTGCGATCAGATAAACCGCGCCATGGCGCTTTATCGCTTCAATGCCTTTTGGACCCCGTTCAGCTTTTCCGATCATGCCGATCATGCCCGTTTCCTGAATCAGTCGGTCTGTATACATATCCATCCGGGTAGCCGTTGTCGGACCTGCAGGGCCGACTGCTTCATCACCGACTGGATCAACCGGACCGACGTAATAAATGAATCGATTCTTAAGGTTTACTTCTTTTGGAAGAGATTGGCCTTTATCAAAATACTCGATCATTCTCTTATGAGCCGCATCTCTGCCAGTAAGAATTTTTCCGGTAATCAGCAAAGTTTCACCGATTTTCCAACTGAGAAGGTCTTCCTTTTTCAGTTGGTTCAGGTTGACTCGCCGCGCCATTGAATCATCCCGAGCGATATTGGGCCAATTGTCGAGTGAAGGTGGCTTGAGCTCTGCCGGTCCGCTTCCATCCAATGTAAAGTGAACATGCCGGGTCGCGGCACAGTTGGGGATCAAGGCAAGCGGCAAGGATGCTGCATGGGTGGGGAATTCCCGTACTTTAACGTCAAGCACAGTCGTCACTCCTCCGAGTCCTTGGGCACCAATCCCCAGTTTATTGATTTCATCGTACAGTCGGACGCGTAGTTTTTCCGTAGGAGAGACGGCGCCACGCTCAATCAATTCCTGAATGTCAATTGGGTCCATCAATGCTTCTTTGGCCAAAACAACCGCCTTTTCCGGTGAGCCGCCGACTCCAATTCCAAGAATTCCGGGTGGACACCAGCCAGCGCCGAGCTTGGGAACGGTTTCGATGATCCAGTCCACCAGGTTCTGGCCTGGATTGAGAATCGTCATTCTGGCCTTGTTTTCAGATCCTCCTCCTTTTGCAGCCAGCGTAACATCCACTTTGTCGCCAGCCACAAGTTCAGTATGTATGACGGCAGGCGTATTGTCTCCGGTATTTTTCCTCTGTCCATAAGGAGGGCTGACAACAGAAGCGCGCAATGGGTTGTCCGAATCGAGATAGGCCCGTCGGACCCCTTCGTCAATCATGTCCTGAAGGGATCGGTCCGCGTCCCAGCGCGCACCGATTCCAACCTTGACAAAAGCGACGACGATGCCCGTATCCTGACAGATGGGGCGATGTCCTTCCGCTGACATCCTTGAATTGATGAGAATCTGAGCGATCGCATCCTTTGCAGCGGGTGATTTTTCTTTTTGGTGCGCAGAAGTCATCGCCCGCACGAAATCCGGGGAGTGATAGTAGGAAATATACTGCAGACCGTCGGCGACGCTCTGAACTAGGTGTTCCTGCTGGATGACTGGCAAAGATGACCTCAGTTTTGATCCGACTGTTTCAGAATATTCGAGCTGTGTGCGACTTGATGATGAAAGAGCTAGGCGGTTCTCGCCTGAAAAGCCTCGTAAATCCGATTGAATCGCTGCTGCAGGGGGGCATGGGCTTCGCTCGGAACAGCACCCGTGAGCCAGTAATGGATCAGCAGCTTGTGAGTCTTCTCTTCAGAGCTGAAGTTTTTTTCCTGTTTTGTCATCGCCGCGTTCAGGCGTTGAACATTCAGCAGCATCCGCTCCCGTGAAAATTCAGGAGGTGAGTCCAGTTCCGAAAAAACCTCCAGCTGCAGGCAGATATGCTGCTTCAATTCCAGATTCCTAGCCAACTGCTCAGATAATTCTTCAGATTTCTCCGATTGATAATTTCGGGCCAGGTTGAGCGCTGATGTGAATCTTTCGCCAATGGCTTTTTCAAACTCTCCGCAGTCTCCCGCGATGCGCTCCCACTTCTGCTGGATCTCCTGCAGATCTTTTTCACATTCGCCCCCGATACCCATCAGCTCCAGCGTCTCACAGACTGCCGCTTTCGTCGCCAGGACTGAGAGATTGATCTGGATGGATTTCTTCTCAGCCAAACGAACATGTTTTTGGAACTTTGAAATCTCATGGTTGAATTTCACTTCAAGGTATTTTTTTGCTCGTGCGTCTGACACTCGAGCCTCTTTCCACTGGTGCTGGATGTTCCGCGCCTTTTTCCTGGATTTTGTTACCTCATCGTCCGGCAGTTCATTGAGTGACTTAATCTTGTCAATCAACGCTTTCTTCGTTTCTACTATCTCCTGATTTTTTCTGTCAGCCGTTTTTCGAAGTTCCGACCTGCGTTCAAACTGTCGATCGCACGCAGTGCGAAATTGGTTCCACAGTTCTTTTTCTTTCTTTTTGTGACCGCGAATCACAACCTGTTTCCAGTCGTTCTGATACTCCTTGGCCTTATTTATGGCAACTTTGATTGGCAGCGAATCAAGTTGCTTCGCATTTTCAATCAGCTGTTTTCTGAACCTGATGCCTTTTTCCCTTTCCTGCTTGATGTGAGGCTCAAATTTCGCTAGAACCGCATCAAAGAGCGAGTTTGTTGAATTCCAATCTTTGTTGTTCAGAGGAACTGCCTTTTTCCAGTGTTTTCGAGATTCGCGCAAGGCAGTGCTGATCATTGCCCAATCCGGCTGGGTCCAGTCGACCGAGTCGAATAATTCCTCAAGTTCGCGGCATATACTTATGCGAATTTTCTTATTCTCGCGCCGAATGTTTTTTTGCGCCTTGAAGTGTTCGCGGCAGGGTTTGAACGCTTCTTCGTAGGCTTTTGAAAATTGATCTCGCAGTGACCGACTGGGATAATCTCCGGCTTGATTCCAATGTTTCCAGAGCTTTTGAATTGCGTTGATTCTTGCGTACAGTTCCTGAGGGCTGCCTTCGTAATTTTTCAGTTTCTGCAGACTCTTGATCAAGTTGATGCGATTTTGATCTACGCCCCAATGTCTCCAGTCCCGCAGTTCCCGAATCTGAAAAAAGCAGACATTTAGTTTTTTCTGCAGTTGCACAACTTTCTTGCGCTCAAATTCCAGGCCACTGAGCTGATGCAGTTGATTTTGGCAGCGCTTGTGCAGCTCTATTCCTTCGCTCAGCTGACCATCGTTGAGCGCTGTGGTCACCTGATCGATCAGCTCTTTCGTCGCAATGTACAGATCGAATGTTTCTTTGGAATGTTTCTTTGTATTTTCGGAGCGCTTGGGTTTTCGGGGCTTGCTTTCCTTTGCATCTTCGGATTTTTTTCCTTTCGTGCGTTCTGAATCATTTTGAGACGCTTCCCGCTGAGCATTCCGGCCGCCGTTAAACTCCGTCTGGCTTTCGACATGGCTGTTCTTGGCAGAGACGCGGGCATTCGTTTGATCTTGATCGCCATCATCCAATCGAACGTTACTGCTGTGAGCGGATCCCTGGGAAGAAGCTGCGTCTGCCGAATTTGAGTCCTGCTTCGCTGAAATCTGTGATTGGTGAGTGTTCTTCGATTCAATCATATGGTTGTCGATGGAAAAAATATTGGCTTAGAGCTGGTTCAGTAATGAGGCGGCCGCGTTCAGCTTTGACAGCGACTGAGCATAAAAACGCTAACCTCGAAAGTCTTCATCTAGGGTTGATTGTTCCGTTCCCCTTCCATAGTGAATTTTATAGTGAAAAGTGAATTCAAGTTCAACTGGAAAACCTTCTCGACCATTCAAATAGTCAACTGATGTGTCGGAGAAAAATTGCTTTGGAACGCGTCAGTCGCTAAAATTTGGGTCTTGAACCTCCGAAAAAATGCAGGTCATTGGCAATACTTGAAAACTGCTGACTAACCAAAACGACCCGTTATGTAGTCTTCCGTCAGTTCATGCTGTGGATTTGTGAATATCTGGACCGTATCTCCCATTTCGATCAATTTGCCTAAATTCAAATAAACAGTGCGCTGGGACACGCGCGCAGCCTGCTGCATTGAATGGGTGACTATGACGATTGAGAATTGGGTTCTAAGGTCGTCAATCAAATCTTCAATGCGCGCGGTGGCGATTGGATCCAACGCGGAACAGGGTTCGTCCATCAGTATGACCTGCGGTTTGACTGCGATCGCCCGCGCGATGCAGAGTCTCTGCTGCTGTCCACCCGAAAGTTCGGTGCCTGACCTGTGAACCCGATCTTCCACTTCGGACAGCAGTCCGACTTTCTCCAGGCACGAATAGACTATTTCGTCGGTCTCAGCCCGATTGTTGACCAGATGATGCAATCTTGGTCCATACGCAATATTATCATAGATCGACTTGGGAAATGGGTTGGGCTTTTGAAATACCATGCCGACTCGGGCCCTCAGTTCGACAACGTCGAGTTTATCGGAGTAGATATCCTGATTGTCCAGCTTGATTGTTCCTGTGACTCGGCAGCCCCAGATGATGTCGTTTATTCTGTTCAGACATCGCAGAAAAGTGGACTTGCCGCAGCCGGACGGACCAATGATGGCAAGAACCTCATTTTCGCGAATCGTCAGGCTCACATCCTTGATGGCATGAGTGTCTCCATAATGAACGTTCACATTTTCAGCCGTCATGCGATTTCGAAAATGATTCGACTCATTTTTTGCAGCTGGAGCTATGATTGACGGGTCAGTTTTAAATACGACTTTGTCTTTATTCTCTTCTTTTAAGATTTGCATATTGTATGTCTCAAAAAATTTACGGGAACTACCAGCGCCGTTCAAATCTCCGACGAAGCCGCACTGCCGCTATGTTCATTGTAATTAGAAACAGCAGCAAAATCAAAATTGCGCCGGATGTTTTTTCCAGGAAAGCTCTTTCAGGGCTGTCTGCCCAAAGAAAGATCTGTACCGGTAATGCGGTTGCCGGATCAAGCGGTCCCGAAGGGATGTCCACGATGAATGCGACCATGCCGATCAGCAAAAGAGGAGCCGTTTCTCCCAGAGCCTGTGCGAGTCCAATGATCGTGCCGGTAAGCATTCCGGGCATTGCCAGTGGAACGACTTCCCGAATGACGGTCTGCGTCTTCGATGCGCCCATGGCAAGAGCGCCTTCTCGGATTGAGGCCGGCACTGCTCTAAGTGAAGCGCGTCCAGCAATGATGATGGTGGGAATCGTCATCAGACTGAGCACGAATCCTCCAACGAGGGGAACGGACCTGGGCAATCCGAAAAAATTGATGAAAACTGCGAGTCCAAGCAGGCCGAACACGATGGATGGAACGGCAGCGAGATTGTTGATGTTGATTTCTATGAAGTCTGTAAATCGGTTGCGCGGCGCAAATTCTTCCAGATAGCATGCCGCTGCCGCGCCTACGGGCAGGGAAATCAGCAGACAGACCAAGATCGTGTAAAAGGAGCCTGTCAGCGCGCCTCTGAGGCCGGCGAGTTCAGGTTCGCGGGAATCCCCTGACGTAAAAAATATCTTGTTGAATCGACTTTCGATCAATTCCTGTTGTTTCAGCGCGTTGAACCACTTCAGCTGCGATTCCGAAATTCGGGCGCCCGTTCCGGTCTGACTCAGGTCAATTCTGTTTTTGTTCAGCATGTCGAATTCGTCGTCGACCGGCAGCCAAATCGATTGCGTTGTTCCAATCAATGAAGGATTGCCCTGTATCATTCGCTGCAGATGAACTTCGCCTCCTATGCTCGCGATTTTTTTCAGCTGCCGCTTTTCCTTGCGTTTGGTAACTTCTGGGAAGTGGGCATAAAGCGCCTGACTGACCAGCTTGCCGTAGTTTGCCGTCGTAATATTTTCCGTAGTGACGACCTTCGGGTCGAAGAAAATTTCCAGTTGTATCTGAGTCTGCCAGAAGGCGCTGACGCCATTTAGGGCGATGCTGACAAATAAGCTGACGACCAGAAAAATTCCCAGCAGTATCGCCGCAATGCCATAAAGCTTAAAACGCTTCTCAGCAGCATGTCTTTTCGCCAGTCGACGCTTGAAGTCAGGGTTGCCCCAGACATAAGAGCTGCTCTGCTGCTGATTATTCATACTGTTCACTGTATTTTCTGACGATGTAGAGCGCGGTTACGTTCAGCAGCAGGGTCGAAACAAATAAAGTAAGTCCGAGTGCAAAGGCTGCAAGTGTTTTTGGATTGTCAAATTCCTGATCTCCGACCAGTAAAGTTACGATCTGCACTGTAACGGTTGTGACCGACTCCAAGGGATTTGCGGTCAGTCTTGCAGCAAGCCCCGCCGCCATCAGAACAATCATCGTCTCACCGATCGCCCGCGATACAGCCAGCAGCAAGGCGCCGATGATTCCGGGCAGAGCCGCAGGAATTACGACTTTCCTGATGGTTTCAGACTGGGTTGCGCCGCAGGCAAGGGACGCCTCTCGAATCGAGTTCGGCAGCGCGGTTATGACATCATCCGACAATGAGGACACAAACGGGATGATCATGATCCCCATGACGACTCCCGCCGCGAGTCCACTTTCATGAGCGACGTCAAGTCCGAGCATGCCGCCAAATTCACGCAGATATGGGGCTACGACCAATGTTGCGAAAAATCCGTATACGACCGTAGGTATGCCCGCTAAAATTTCCAAGGCTGGCTTGGTGAAGTTCCTGACTTTCTTGGAAGCATATTCCGCCAGGTAAATTGCAGACAGCAATCCAACTGGCACAGCAACAGTCATGGCGACACCGGCGACAAGAATCGTTCCTGTGAATAGGGGAACGCTTCCAAAAAGCCCTGACGAACCGACTTGATCTTCACGGATCGAAATCTGCGGACTCCATTCAAGGCCGAAAAGAAATTCAGTTATGGGAACGAGGCGAAAGAACTGAATCGTTTCAAACAATACAGACAGTACGATGCCAACAGTCGTAAATATTGCGATGAGCGAACAGATTAAAAGCAGAATCTGGACGATGGATTCAGCGATCGGGCGCGCTCGAAGTTTTTCAGAAATCCTAGCGACGAATACCAGACTCAAACTGGCGCCGATGACAAAAACAGAAGCGTTTCGAAGCGTGGAACTGAGATCAACAAGGTAGTTGTAACGAGCTGCAGCAGCCTGAAGAACCGCCAAATTTTCAAATTCCACCACCTGGTCGGTCTGTGCGAGGATTTGAATTTGGCTGATCAGCCATTCTACGCGGGGGTGTGAACCATCCTCAAAGTCGGGGAAGTACTCTGACAGGATGATGCGCAGGATGATCTCTTCATCGATCATTACCCACAAACTCAGCACTGCCAGTGCGGGGACTGCGAACAGCAGGGCGGCAACTTCACCATAATAGCGCGGTGCAGAGTGCAGATAGCGAATGCCACCCATGCTTCCTGCGATTTTAATCGAACGCTGCTTTGCCAGGTAGTAAAAGAGCGTTGAACACGCAAGCAGCAGAATTACCAGTACTGTAGCACTCATGGATATCGTTTATGTCTGCAATTCATTCGGCGGTCAGAGAGCAACAGCAGAACCAAGTAATGCCGTTTACAGCTTGCGGCGTCTGAACTCCAATGTGTAGAACTGAATCTGTGCCTGAGCGTGCAGAGTGACGGGCAGTTCTGTTCAGCTGCGTCAGGGCCGACTGTTTCTGCATTTGAAATTCTCACCGAGCATTCAAAATCCTGCCTGCCTTCGTCAGCACGGAATACGAAAGCAGGCAGCTGCAATCAGAAAATAGACTTCCCTGAATCTGTATGAAATTATTGGGAAATTTGGATCTGATTAATTCAGATCATTCAGCAACGAGTTGAACCGTTACTAAATTCATAGCTACTGTATTAAACTCTTGACGTTCAGCCTCCGGCATAGGAATCATTCCTTTGTCAATCAAATACCCTTCCTCTCCCCAAGCGCGGTCGCTTGTGAATTCAGCAATGTATTCTTTAATTCCAGGAATTAGATTCACATGATCGGACTTCACATAGAAATACAGAGATCGTGAGATTGCGTAAGAACCATCTGCGATATTTTCAAATTCAGGTGCTACGCCATCAACAACTGCGCCCTGAACCACATCAGAATTCTGATCAAGAAAGCTGAAGCCAAACACACCGACTGAATTCGGATCGGCTTTTAGTTTCTGAACGATCAGATTGTCATTTTCACCTGCTTCGACCCAGGCGCCATCCTCGCGGATGCCATGGCATATCGATTTGTATTGACTCTTATCGCTTTTCTTAATCGCTTTAATCCACTCGAAGGACCTGCATCCTGTTTCGAGGCCTAATTCAGCGAACGCATCGCGCGTGCCTGAAGTCGGAGGAGGACCCAGAACACGAATTGGAATATCGGGTAAATCAGCGTTTACGTCCTGCCAAGTCATGTAGGGATTTGCGACCAGTTTCTCTTCGCCGTCAGGAGACGGAACATTTTTCGCCAAAGCGAGAAATACATCTCGGAGAGTGAGTTCGAACCGATCAGAGCTGGTAGAGTTTACAATAACGATGCCGTCGTAACCAAACTTGATTTCGACGATGTCGTCAATGCCATTCTCTGCACAGCGATCAATTTCTGTCTGTTTGATTCTTCTGGATGCGTTGGTGATGTCGGGATGATCAACACCAAGGCCTGCACAGAACAATTTAAGTCCACCACCGGAACCGGTAGATTCTATGATGGGAGTCGAGTATTCACTGCTGGCCCCAAAACGCTCTGCAACTACAGACGCAAATGGATACACCGTTGAAGATCCCACGATACTTATATAGTCTCTTTCATCTGCATTTGATACATTTAAAAAAGACACTAGCGAAAGTGCTAGACCAATCAGGAAAACCCTGAGATATGACGACGAGACTGACATCTAAATTCTCCAAAAAAAGTTGGACCTGTATGAGGTCGTCAAATTAGGGTAGCTAAAAACCAAAAGATTCAGTTTCTGCCCGCAAGTTTATTTGATGAATTGGATTCATGTCAAGAAGTTTTTCTGTTTGGGTTCGATGGAGACAGAAAACGTTGCAGATTGAGGAGAAGCATCTGCGAATTTTGGCTGGAATTCAATCATTCTGTCAAGGTTCGTTCGAAACTAAGGACTATTAGCGCCCAGTCGCAAAAGCGCCGGCAAAAAAAACTGTAGCGCCATTGTTAATGCCGTTCGCCAATTTCCGTTCTCTGCGCTGGACTCCGAAAAGAGAGGACTGCTGATGATCGCGGGTTTCATTCTGGTCCTGCTGCAGACTGGAATGCAGAGATTTGCCAGATTGTGAAGTTCTGAAACTTAAACCTGTCTTAGGCTGCTCCTTTCAATTCAGCAGATACTGCTGTGCAACAATATTTCCCACGTTTCCACCGAAACTGCAGGTCAGCTACGGTGGCTGTCCAAATTGAGCGCTGCCAGCTCAACTGGATTCGCGGCCGTGGTGTCAAAAGCGGCAGACGCGTACAGCCGGTTTCGTCACTTTTGATGTGCTGAGACTGAAACAAGGTGTGAGATCAGACAATGGCGAAGCTGCTTTTCAGTCTCTGCAGCAGGAAGCCGCTGCTGAGCTCGCGACTTGGTAGACGAAGAACTTCATTTCCAGCGGAAGCTGTTTGGACGGCGTAGAGCCGTCAAGGTCAAACGCTGTCGCAAATACTAACAAAGCGGGAATGAATCCTGTTTATTCGATTGTGCGCTGAGTTTTTTTGAGTCAATACGGGTCCCGAACAGCTGTCTGTGCTGATCCGAAAACCGCGATGTCTGCAATCTATAATAAAATCATTGCAGTCGCTGTTGTTTCGGCATGGGTCTTGGTATTCATCACTGTCATCATGCGTCGTCAGACACTGAAACCGGATGAAAAAATTGTTCTGCCGCAATGGCTTGCAATTGAAGTGCTGGAAATGGTACGATAATTCTTATTCAAAGGCGTCCCACGGCACGAGGCTAAGGACATTGGACGCGAGCCGCGGTGAACAGCCTTTAGAGCGGCTGAAATTGGACAGAGGCAGCAGACGAAGAGGCGAAAAAAAATGTCACTCTTTCCAGGGAAACACAGCCGCAGAACGCGTGCGACGCCAGCAGGTCGAATGGTATAGGAACAGAGCATATGAATAGATTCGCATATGATACGCTCGGCACTTCGAAGAAACTCGAAGCTGCCGGCATGGAGCGATATCAAGCAGAAGCAGTAGCGACCGCGATCGCCCAACGCGAGGGCAATCTTGCCACCAAGTCAGACATTGATGGAGTCAAATCCGATATAGATGGAGTCAAGTCCGATATAGATGGAGTCAAATCCGAAATCAGGTCATTAAGGGCAGAAGTCAAGTCTGATATCAATGGAATGAAATCCGAGATCAACTTGTTGAGAACTGAAGTCACTTCAGAGATGAAGGCACAGTTCAGATGGCTGATGACCATGCAGGTTATCGTAATATTGGCAATTATTGCACTAGCCTACCAGAACGGCTCGTAAGTTCTTCCACTTACAAAGGTGGAGGGCATCCATCTCAGGTCGTACTCCATGTCCGAACCTGCCCTTACGATCGCGATCGGGGCATGGATTTGCTTTAAATGTAGATCATGCAATAGCAGCTTGCAATTGAAGTGCGGGATATGATACTGTAAATCTTACTCAAAGGTGTCCCGCGAGACGAGGCTAAGGACATTGGATGTGAGCCGAGGAGAACAGTTTTCAGAGCGGCTGATATTGGACAGCGGTGGCAGACGAAGCTACGACAAAATGCGACTCTTTCCAGGGAAGCATGGCCGCAGAAGATGTGTAGCACCAGCTTATCGAATGACATAGAAATAGAGCACATGAATAGATTCGCATATGATACGCTCGGAACTTCGAAGAAACTCGAAGCTGCCGGCATGGAGCGATATCAAGCAGAAGCGGTAGCGACTGCGATCGCCCAACGCGAGGGCAATCTTGCCACCAAGTCAGACATTGATGGGTTGAAATCCGACATTGATGGGTTGAAATCCGAGATTGATGGAGTCAAATCCGAGATCAGCTCGTTGAGAACTGAAGTCACTTCAGAGATGAAGGCACAGTTCAGATGGCTGATGACCATGCAGGTCATCGTAACATTGGCAATAATTGCACTAGCCTACCAGAACGGCTCGTAAGTTCTTCCACTTACAAAGGTGGAGGGCATCCATCTCAGGTCGTACTCCATGTCCGAACCTGCCCTTATGATCAGCGATCAAGGCATGGATTTGCTTTAAATGTCGATCATTCTTGATGTTCTCAAATAACGCTTCAGCATGTTCAGCATCATTGAAGGAAAATCAAGTTCATTTTGGCAGATCTTCCAGGAGTTGGACGGTGAGATAAGGGGAAAATGAGCAGGTGCTGTTTCGCGAGACCGCTATCTGTGAATTCTCCGTAGGTCCGAAACCGCGCGGCAATATTTGATCGGTCCTCAAAGGCCCGCGATTGACTTACACCCGCGAACTTCCGCGTCAGCAGGCAATCGAGACTGTGAAAGTATTGCCAAATTAGTTTAAATTAGTGGATTATGAATATAAATCTCATTGATATAATTGATATTAATATTTGTTCTGATTCAGAAATCTACGAAAATGAGAATACTGATATGTTTTGACCTGTTCCCTCGCGGTTACGGATTAATTGTATACTGACCTTTCAAAGGTTGTACTGTCAGTTTCTCCTTTCGGCTTGATCAACCTGATAGATGGTACGGGCTTGGCACGTGACCTTAGTCAACAATCTGATATGCGTGGGTTGGATACCACATGACCGTACTGCGTCACGGAACTGCCTCTGTCTTTCAACGTGGATCATCGTCAGCCTCTGCTGACGAGCCAACAAAGTATTATCGAGGGTTTTTCCACCAAGGTCCGCACCTTCTATCATTGATCTGTCATTGTGTGTCTGTCGGTTGCATTTGGTTGAGTTCACGGCAGCCGATATCCCAAATGAATGCGGCCAACTCGCGGGCGATGGCGGTCACGATGGTTTTATGGTTCTTACCTTTTCTGCACAAGGCAAGATAGCGTCCGCACAGACGTTTTTGTGCCTTCCACGCTCGCTCGCGGGCATAGTCTGAAGCGTTTTTTGCCTTGCGCTGCAGATGATGCGTTTGGCGCGGTGCGAAACGATAGGTCCATGCGCTTTCGACCAGGATCCGCCGCACTGCGCCGTTGCCGGTTTTGGTGATGCTGCCGGTGCGTCGTCGTCCGCCGCTGCTGAACTCGCTCGGCACCAGCCCCACATAAGCCATGAACTGTGGGGCCGAGCGAAATCGTCGCAGGTCTCCGATTTCCGCTATGATCGTGATTGCAGCCAGGTAGTCGACGCCGCGCAGTGCCCGCAGCGAATCGATCAGCGGCTTCCATTCGCCCTGTTTGGCCTGAGCGATCAGGTCCTGATCCAATTCCTCCAGGTGCCGCTGCTGCGTCTCCAGCGAATCAAGCGACGACGCCAAGGTGATTTGCTGCGCCGGCTGTACAAACTTGCAGTTCCTCATCCATGCAAAATGTTTTTCATTCCACTTCGTCGCCTTGTACGGATGTCCGTGGCGCAGCAGAAAATGACTGATCTGCTGGCGCTGTTTTTGGATGCTGCGTTTTAAATCCATCCGCCAGCGCACCATGTCGCGAAGTGCCTCCTGCGCTTCGCCGGGCACCCAGATCGGTGTCAAGTATCCTAACAGTGACAGCCTCGCCAACTCCCTGGCATCCCGACGGTCCGTCTTGACTCGGTCGCCAGACTTTTTCGGAATCAACGATGGCGCTGCCACCGCACACGAAATTCCCAACTCTCGAAGCTGACGCCAAATGACAAACCCACAAGGCCCCGCTTCATACACAAAATGTAACTCCTCCTTGAATTCGTCGGCCAATGCCGTTGCTAAACGCTTGATCGGCAGTGCTCGGTTCGCAATCGAACCGCGATCCAAAACCTCCAGCCGACGACTATATTCACACCGCCGAGCTACCGCAACTACCACTGAGTCTTTGTGCACATCCAGTCCAATATGCACCGCCGCGGTCACAGCTTCTGACGGCTCTAAATCGGGTATGTTCGTATAAAATCCCATGCCTGTTCCTCCAATGGGTCGCTCTAATTTACGCATATGTTATATGCACACTTAGACTTCGTGCGGGGAACAGGTCAAAACATACGGTCTTTCACAGTCTCAATCGAACTGCTGCTGGAAAAGGTTCGACCGGTGTCGGCTGGAAGGTGGTGCTGCCGGGCATGAACCAGCGGCAGCCTGCAAGCAGCATCCAGCGCCGGATTCGGCGGCGAACAATCTGCACTGCTTGGTTTACGGCTGCAGTGTGAAGATCGTGCGGATTCCATGTGATCAAACCCCTGTTCTGCCAAGTCCAAAGTTTTTACCCGAGCAACCATGGCGCTGTACCGCATGGCGTACTGAGTCCAATACATCGAAAAAGTTTCGAATCTATGTTGGTCCAATCGCGCTCAGGCGCTTGTTGACAACGTCTTTCAGTCATCAACTTCATCGCAATGTACTGGCTCGGCACCACAAACTCGCAAGGAACTGAAGGCCGGTGAAAATCGGCTGTCATATGTTTCTCGACAATCGGACAGTTCAGCGGTCAGCGCTCACATCTCTTTCGTCAATCACTTTAATTCTTCTGTGTTCAGATAAATTTTCCGCTTTTCTGTGCTCCCAGCCGATTGAGTTTCTCATTCATCTGCGATGATCTTTCCAACAGTATCACATCAATGTCTGCATTGTTCCTGAGGGTTTTGGTCGGGTTTGCCGTCCCCCAGACTGGCTCTGGAAACGCATCACTCCGATTCGTTCCAATGCTGCCGAACTGCGTCAGAACAGCAGAAAGTCAAAAGTCATGCCGCCAGCCTGCGAGCAGCCGAATTTCAGGTTCAGCGGCAGCGTCGTGTCCTGGCTCATGCATCCATGTCGCATCCAACACCAATGTACTGCCATTGGCAAGCGTATTGCGCCACCGGGCCGAAAAGTTGATCTGACGTCCGGATGGAGTCAGGCGAGGCATCAAGGTTGATCTGAGCAGTTCACCTTCCTTGGTACGCCCGATTGGAACAGAGAGAACAGCGTTTCCTTTCTCCAAACGCAGCGGCTGGGCAATCTCGAGTTCGATGGTGCGACCGCTCGCAAGCTGTCGTTTGCTGACAATGCTGAACGCGCTCGCCGTCAAGTCCGACGCATCCTTAATAATTCCTTCCTCAAATTTGGGATTCGCTATGCCGAGCTCCGCGTCTGCGGTAATTTGCCATGTTCCAGCCCTGAATCCCGATCTGACATTTACAAAGGCTGAATTTGCCGACAGATTTCCAAACGCTCCGGCGGATTCGCTGCCTAGCATGGTCTTTTGCTCTGAAATCACGCCCGTTCGAAATTGAAATGGAACGTTAGTCGGACTCCAGGACAGCGTCATACCTGATACGGGCTTTGCCTGAGCAAATTCAGATGTGGTAAATGCGCTCGCAGTTACGCCCTTCATAGCAGTGTAACTGAGTGTCACTGCGTCCTCGGCCAATTCGAAAAAGCTGTCCTCGATGTTCGTCGAATTTCTCAAGAGGCCAAACTCCCAGCGCCCGCGTTCGACGCGCTGATCAAGTGCCTGTCCAATTCCGTCGATTGTGAAAATCGAGTCCCGGCTGCCAGTTCCTGCAGTCTCCGGTTCAGATTCCAACAGTTTTCGAAGTTCAGACGTCAGCGAGAATTCTTTCACGGCTGATGCCGTCAAGCCGTCCAGCCGATACCAGAACGGCGCTCCGAGACTGTCAAATGCGGCAATTTCCTGGCCTGCCAAGGAAATCTGGAGTGCATCTCCAAAAGCGCCGCCCATTTTCAGATTCATCGCGTGAATGTCAACGCCCAGTCCGATTGTGCTGCTGCGAGGCACAGTTGCCGTGCCAACTGGGAATGTTGCCGCACCTAAATCCATCATTCCCTGACCGTAAATGGCTGAATCCTGATACGGGCCAGTTTTGTCGGCGGTCTTAAAGAGACGGTCAAGCAGCTCTGTATTCTTCAACTGGCCTCGGAACATCTGTTTCATTACTGCCAGCCCACCCGTCACAAAGGGTGCTGCAAATGACGTACCTCTGGAATTGAAAGAAATCCCTTCGTTTTCCCCGCTATAGACCACACCTTTAGAATAAGCGTCAGAAATAAAAGATGAGGATGGTCCGTGATAGGCAGTCACTACATAGTCTGAAGGCGCTGCAATACACCATTCAGCGGCTATTCCACAAGCATTGGAATAATCGGTAATGTACCCCTCCCTGTTTACACCAATGACAGCCACCATATGCCCGCGCAGCTCCGGGATGCGAACTGGCAAACCGGGCATCACTCCGACTGAACTGGCATTTATCGCTGGTCGGTGACCACTCATCACGCAGTTGTCGGTTCCTAACCTGCAGGTATATCCGTGTGAGTTACCTGCGGAAAAAACCAAAATTGCCTTCTCTCGCTTATTGGACTGCGCCAGCGCGGAAATCGTTTGCGGCATGTTTCTTCTAATATAACTTTCGCTGTAATTTTCAATGATTCCCTGATAGCCGAAACTGAAATTTACGACATCGATTCTCTGGGCGAGAACTCTCCGAAGAAAGTTTGCATAGGGAGCATCGTTTGATCGCACCAATTCCAGGCGAATTGGAGTGTATGGCTGATTTGGGTCAGCAGTGCCTAGGGGGATCGCAAACATTTTTAGACGGGCACCGTAAGCGACTCCTTGAAAACCAATATAAGGTAACGAGTCTGGCTGAGCGATGACGATGCTTGCGGTCGCCGTTCCGTGAGAAGAGCCAAAGAAAGGATTTTCGTCTCTCGCGCCAAAGAGAAATTGTTCGGTAATATTCGAGGACTTGAACATGGAATGAGTCCGGTCAATTCCCGTATCAATGAAACCGACGGTCACTCCATGACCAGGGGGTAACGTTAGGGACCCAGTTGAAAGATAGAGATTTGCATACGCTTTATCGGCATTGATCGCGGCCAATCCCCACTGATTGGTAAAATCCCGCGACTCTCTAAAAATTAACGAATACGGTTCAGCTAAAAATCGATACTGTGTTGGCGAATAACACCTGCTTCTGGTTCTTATGCATTTGCTCCGCAACGCTGTCGGGGCAGTTGCATCGATGCTCCCTGCGCCTGAATCCGATTTGGGTTCGCTGTCTATGTCTCCATAACTGGGCAAAGAATACGACAGCATCAAAAATGTAATGACGGCTGCAAGTTTGACCATTTTTCTTCTCCGTAATGTGTTCTGTTAGGTTGAGTTCAGATACTCCTGCGCGGACTGCGCAGAGCTCAAGACTCCGCTTGTGGATCAATCTTATACAACTTTCTCAGGAGACGGAACATCAATTGCAGGTGTTTCCCATGCTATTTTTTGGTCCATAAAATCCGGCAGGCGGCATCTAAAATGACACTCACACCACTTGGCTATTTTGCTTATTATCAAACAAATTCGGATATTTCGCACTGACTTGCTTAGCGTGGGATGCTCCTGCATCAATTGACCACCGGCCCTCTATTGTGCCTTTTTCCGCCGCCGGAACCGAGCGCGTTTCTGAATTTTTATCAATTCATTGAATTGTTGTGGATATTCCAAGCGGGGAAAGCGATTTTCGGGATCATGAAGTCAACGCTTAATGGCGCATTCCAGATGTGTCAGCCGTCCGTGCTGCAGCTTCAAATTCTCCTTCATGGGCTGCAACAGCTTTTATCGATTCTGAAATATTGTTCTGATCCAATGGCATCTCTAACTTCATCGTCTATGCCGTTCCAGATTGGTCCGTCATGGGCGGCGGCGTACGAGTGACAATAAGTTTCAATTCGTTTGATTTTTTTAACTCAAGTCCTTTCATGCATGCCGCCTGTGGTGGTTGATGATTGGGGCATGAAAGGACAGATCAATTCAGCTGGTGATTGACAGAACGCCCTCAGTTTTGACCATTGCTGAAGAAGAATTCAAACAATGAGCAGAATGTTGTACGAGTTGTGCAATAACAACTGCGTCAGGTTCAACAGAGAATTCGAAGAATCGTCGGGAATGAAGCTCCCTTGCCGGAGGCACCGGGGTCGGCCAGAACCGCTTCAGGATGAAAAAACGGGATGTGGCAGAGGCAAGTGGAGAACTGAAGAAACAAATCGACCATATTGAGCGATTGAAGGACAAGGTGTTCGCGGTCTCGGATGAGGGTCAACTCCTCACGGCTTATCATAAGACAAAGCCAATCCAATGATACGGTCGAATGACAATGTGACCTGAGGTCGCATCAAGCTCCTGTCTGAGGATGGAAAGCATGTCTGAAATGAAATTCCAGTCCAACGTTAGGGACTTCTGGCTGTTTCAACTCATCGCGCTTAAGACGGGAAAATTACGAAGAACCGGAAAATGAAGCTTTCAGGCGGCGGTTCGGCGTCGCCCACTCACTCGAGGATTCAATCATGTTTTCCAGCAGAGAAAGCGAATCCTAGATTGGCCAAGACGTGGAATGGTCCGAGTGAACGAGATTGACAATGACCTATTCGGTCACCAAATTTATTTTTGCAGCGAAACTTTTTCTTCCATATGCAAAGTGACTTTTCAAATGCAAGAATTTTCCTGGCTCACCGGATGGGCTCATCCAATCATTTAGGGTAGCCCCACCTTTGTCAAACGCATCCTCCAAGGTTTCCTTTATTGACCTCGCCAGCTCACAGAATTCCTACTATGAGACTTCATTGTTATTTTTCCACGGCGAAATTCCAGCTCAAAACAGGCTCTCGGTCGCTTAGATGTTCTCCATTCCGGCTGCAGCTTCCTGTTCTCGGTTTTTACTCAAATTCGAATTCAAATATTTGGGCGACATTCCAATGCATGGTTTGCCTGCAGTCTCTGTTCGAAAACGGTTGGTTACTCATAATTTTCGGAAATATAAATCAAAAGCGCCGAAGCCTGCCAGTCAGGTAGAATTTCGCATTCACGGAATTACGATGGCAGGACATCTAAGCTGCAGGTCTCAATCGCGATCTAAATTCCGAACGAACGCTCACGCGCTGGGTTTGACGTATCAAGCCTGAGCGCCATCTCCGTTGTCAACACGCTAGGTCGGAGATTGCATGCAGTCGTACGGTCCAGTTCCACTAGACGCTTTTTCAGCCCGCGGAAGGCGGTCGGGAAATATGAATCGGTCTTTCAACCCCGGACAGCGTGAATGATTTTTGCTTGGCTTAATGAAAATCCAAAGGAAAAAATCAGTGAATCATTCACTCAATTGGTGTTTCGGGAGAGTTGCCCCATTCCGACCATGAACCAGGATAACCTCGAATGCGAGTAAAACCAAGTGATTTCAGCATCACATAACTATGAGATGAACGGTGATGGGTCTGGCAGTATGTAATGATTTCCTTATCAGGAGTGATGCCGCGCTGACTAAGCATGTCCCTGAGGTCTTCACTTGGCTTTAGTCGATTGTTTCTGGTGGTGTCGACCGTGTCAAGCCAGTTCAGATTGCGAGCACCGGGTATATGGCCACCGCGCAAAGCGCGCACATCGAAACCTTCAAACTCCAGCGGAGTCCGGGCATCGAGCAGTCCGATTTCCGGATCACCAAGCTTCGAAAGAATGTAGCTCTTATCAGCTTGAGATTTACCATTGACCAATGCTGGATAGTTGCTTCGCGCAAAGACCGGAGGGGGAGAGCATTCAGTCGCATGTCCTTCGTTTTTCCACGCGGTGAATCCGCCGTTCAGCAATGAAGAAGCTGGATGTCCCAAAACGTCCAGAGTCCACAGCAGTCTAGCGGCGCGACCGTTCCCTTCGGCATCGTAAGCTACCACATGTTTGGCCTTGGTCAGGCCGATCACGGAAAAAACCTCACATAACTGTTCGGTATCAGGCAAGGTGCCGCTGGCTGGTACGTTTCCAGATACGATGTCTAAATAGTCTACGTGAACAGCTCGCGGTATGCGCTCTTTTTCGTACGCATCCGTGTCACCGACATCGATCACCATCAGATCTGGATGATCAATAATCCGCTCAAGTTCTGATGGTTCTAACAGGTATGGTAAGTCTAACTTCATTGCAAATTTTTCTCTATTTCTTGTCAAATCGTGAAAAATAATTCTAATACTGATTCTAAATGGTAACTATTTTAGAACAATTTGACGAATATATAATTTTAAACTTCAAAAAGTCAAGTGCAAATCAATAAATATTCGGGAGACTTGATTAAGGGTGAACCTTGCTTTTGAAAAAAATGTGAGGCAGATGCGGGAAAATTCAATTCCAAATCACTGCTGGCAGAATGGACTAGGAAAATTCAGCAGCAGTATTCGGATGAACTTGGCGGACATTGAGGACCAATTGGCTTAGAAACATGTGTCAAATCATCTGCTCGAAGCATTCACTTCATTCAGGAAAATTCCTGCAATGTCCGTTTGATCGCGGTGTCTGCTGCTTTGCTTGTCTGCCTATGAACTAAAATGTACTTAATGCGCAGTGTCTTGGATTTAGTTGGACAAACATTGCAGAATTAAGCTGACGCATTCACAGCTTCAGAGTGTTTTTCATTTGACGGGCGACTGGGTTGAACCTGAATTTATCAGTCGTTGGATTTTGCGGATTCGATTCCGTACATCAGTATGATTTAACACAGGATTGGAATTGAAAGAATTTGATTCAATGAGCATCAGCGGCTTCAATTCGATCATTGGTTCTGGCTTTTTGCAGACTGATCGAGAGCTTTGCGAACGCTTGGTCATCAATTAAAATTTCACATGGAGAAGCAGACAACTGAAAAAATGTTGAGAATTCATGAATAAGAAAAAATATCCGTTGCTAATACTTACCTCATTTCTTCTGTTCCTGTTCCCTTTCACAAGTTCTGCAGTGGCACTGCCGGCAAGCGTGGATGGACAGCAGCTGCCGTCGCTAGCAGGCGTGGTTGAGGCAGTTGAAGGCGGAATTGTAAATATTTCGACATCCGCCACGCAGAACTATGGCAGAGATTCCTTTGGCAACCAATTTGAACAATTTTTTGAAGACGAAGAGTTTTTTCACAGGTTTTTCAAATTCGACGACCGTCGGCGGGAACGTCCCAGCATGAATCTCGGTTCCGGTGTTGTGTATGATGCTGAAGCGGGTCTGATCCTTACCAATGCACATGTTCTGCAAAACGCATCTCAAATTAGAGTTACGCTGTCCGATGGTCGAGAAACATACGCTGAAGCTGTAGGTTCAGACCCAGAAATGGACCTGGCGCTGCTGAAAGTAAACTTACCAAATTTAACCGAGACGAATATTGGAAATTCCGATGACTTGCGAGTGGGTGATTTCGTCCTTGCGATCGGAAACAATTACGGTCTGGCCGCCACGGTCACCTCCGGAATCGTCAGCGCACTGGGGCGAAGTGGGCTGCGGTTGCCACAGTCACAATATCAGGAATTCATTCAGACCGATGCCGCCATAAATCCGGGAAGTTCGGGAGGCGCGCTGGTCAATCTCAGGGGTGAGGTGATCGGCATCAACACGGCGATTTTTGCTCCGGGTGGCGGAAATATAGGAATCGGATTCGCAATTCCGATCAACACTGCTGTCAGCATTGCAGATCAAATCGTTCAGTACGGTCGGGTCAGAAGAGGAATCTTAGGAATTCAATTTCAGGAATTGACTCAGGCATTGGCCGAAGCTTTCGCACTTCAGCATATGACGGGTGTCCTGGTCACCCGCGTTCAGCCAGGATCTGCAGCAATGCAGGCTGGGCTGCGGGAAGGAGATATTCTTACCCATGTGGACGGTGTAAAAATCAGTGACGGATCTCAATTGAGATCATTGATTGCACTTATTCGAGTGGGTGAGAAAGTGGATGTTCGATACTTTCGGGACGGAGATTGGTTCGAAAATTATGGGATCATCGGAGATCGGGAGATTCGCAGGGTCAGCGGTGCAGATCTGTCGTACCTGCTTGACGGTGCGGAGTTTGCAAACAGCGAAAACACGGGTTTGAATCAGGAATCTGGAATTGTCATATCGTCAGTAGAAAAGGGAAGTACGGCATGGACGGCAGGTATGCGGGAAGGTGACTTCGTATCCGAGGTCAATCGCGCCCGAGTACGCAATATCGAGGACTTTAAACGAGCCATCGTTGATTTTGAAGGAGTTCTGATGCTCAAGGTTCATCGCGAGGGGAAAGCGAGATTCATGGTGATCGGATAGCTGCAGGCAGTCGCTTTTTGCACGGCCTTTACGCGGGTTCCAGTCAAGGGCAGTGCGCAAGAGTGCATGCATTGTCATGCGGCGGTCTGATCGATCAGCCGCAGAGGCAGTCGGAAAACTGAAGAAACAAATCGCCCATATTGAGCGATTGAAGGGCAAGGTGCTGGTGGTCTCAGATGACGATCATCTCATCACGACTTATCATCAGAAAAAGCCAGCCCGATAATTCGGCTGAACGACTACGGCACTTAGGTCTTCTCAAACTCCTGTCGGAGGATGGGAAACACATCTATTTTTATCTGCAGCAGGATTCGAAGTAGTTCATGCTTTTGGGTTTACAATTGATCAGGTTGAAGATATAAACAATTGATCTAATGTATTATTTATCAGCAGTAGAATATATAATTCGGTTCTTTAGAGCTGCATCAGAAAACCAGGCGAGTTGAACCATGAGCCAGTCTAACGGTAAATCTAAATTGACACAAAATATTGAGCCGTCAGTTAGAAATTCTATTGATCGGTTTGTAGTTCTTGACTGTGAGACTACGGGGTTTGGGAAATTCGACAGAATATGCGAGATATCGTTGATTACGCTTGACGCGAAGAGTTTCGAATGCGTTGAAGAATACGACACCATCGTAAATCCTGAACGCGACATGGGACCAGTTCATATACACGGAATAAGCGCTTCCGCAGCAGAGAACGCACCGGTTTTCAAAGAGATTGCCCCAGTTGTGGCGCGACGTTTAGACGGTGCAGTGCTCATCGCCCACAATCTGTCATTTGACGTAAACCGAATGCTTACCCAAGAATTCAATCGTCTGGACGGTTGGTTCAATATGGGAAATGGATTGTGCACACTGCGGGAGACTGGTGTCAGTCTCCCTAAGGCCTGCAAACGATTCGGAATTCCTCTGGAGCAGCAGCACCGAGCGCTTTGTGATGCCCGAGCCACTGCAGAACTTGCAAAACAACTCTTCAAATATGATTCAGAATTATCCTGCTCATCTGCATATTTTTCGATCAGTGGCGAACCGAATCCTCGTACATTTCGTCGGGAAGCTGCCGGTCTGCCAGGGAATCCGATGTCACGCAAGATTTCCTATTTCCATTCACCGTGGAGAGACCAGCCGACCGGAATCTACAGATATGCTCTCAATCATGCGCTTGACGATGGTGTCATTGATCGTGCGGAACGACGAAAACTTAGTGCGTTGGCAAGCGAACTCGGGTTAACGCCTGAGGATGAGCGAGCGATTCGCAAATTGCATCTTGCATCAGTTATTGCGAGTGCTGAATACGACGGCGTCTTTTCGTCAATGGAACGGGATTACATTACGCGGCTCGCTAATACGCTAGGGATAGATTACCAGGATCTTCCCAAAGTAACTGAACTCAACAGCACTGAAATTCTGGAAGTAGGAATGCACATCTGCTTTACCGGAAGCGTATGCATCAGCGGTGAAGTAATCAGCCGCGTAATACTGGAACAGCGGGCTGTTCTCGCTGGCCTCAATCCAGTCAGTAATGTTACAAAAAAAGGATGTGATATCTTGGTATCCGCCGATGTTGCAAGTCAGTCGGGCAAAGCCCGTAAGGCCCGGTCGTATGACAAGCCGATCTTGAGCGTGGAGGAATTCCTACTCCAGCTGAGGGATCCATTGACCTCGAATTAGATAGGCTCGGCAGAACTGGCTGGAGGAATCCGGTCGAATTGCAACTGAACGAATCTTCAGCATCAAAATTCTACCTGTCCAGCAGCTATTTCCGTTGCGAACAAGCGATCTGAGCTGTTTCATTACGCCAATTAGCCGAAGGTTGCCGCTACTCCAGAGTCAAAGGAAAATTCTGGTTGTTTCAACTAAAAATAGGAAGGTTTCCTGCATTGCGTAGGTTGCTGGCATCAGCACAGCCGGTTGCCGTGCATAGCCGCCTTCACTCAACCCCAGCTAACGTTACATCTGAATAGGAGTTTAAAATGTACACTTGCCCATCATGAGTTTTGCTGGATGGTATTTTTATCTATTCGTAGGTCAGCTTAAGTTTCAATTCCAATTGTTGCATTGACTTTCAGACTTCTATACGGAGGCAGAATCAAATCAATGTTCAGAAGGCGAGAAAGGTTGTGATGATCAAAAAAAAGCGAACTTAGACTGTTTTCAAAACCAGTCGCAAAAATTCTAAACCACAGTCTTGAAGTCCGCGAGAAAATAGAAAAACTAATAACTACTCACACCTATCTGATTCAGTCTTGACAGGCTGAATATCGCTGCTGTCGAATCAAACGGGCACAGGTGTTGTACTCCCAATTAATTCGTAGAATTAGTTCCAATTTCGAAATAAACCGAACCCGTCCTGAGCTGGTAGCCTTGCCGTAGAGCAGCCTTGACCATACCAATGCCATTGACCGAACGTAATCAGCTAGGGCACCGCGGAAGACTTTCATGCGTCTTGTCAAAGGAACTTCATGCCCCGAACGTCAATGGACCGGCCCAAACACACCAAAATGAGAATCCCCGTGGACTGTTCTCGCCGAACAGCGTACTGAATATTCGGAAAATCGGCTAAATTCTCGAACCTGTTGGCTGAAAAATTTTCTTATTTCGGATTTGGGCCTAAGCAACATGTAATTCTGATTTTAGATTCCCATTTATTCGACCGCGAACATCAGTAGGAAGCACTGGCAGAATCGGATGGTTTGTTTCGGGATGAGGAATAGGAGTAGCGGGAGGATTTTCGCACTCGTTTGGAGAAAGACATCGGGACTTGTCAGAAGAACGGCGCGAACTTTCGACTAGTATGTGCTGGTGATGTTTCGGGCCGTGTTGTTAGGAGTGATGCAAACCAATGACTGGCAATTCTAAGAATTCTTGGAGATCTCGCATGATGATTAGGAAAGACCAGTTTTTTCCATTTCTCAAAGTGGAGAAATTGAATTGTAATTTTAAAAATTGAGAGAGTTTGCAACGGGCACGGCGAATTTGACGATCAACGTGAGGAAGGGCGCATGAGTGAATCGAGCAATAAGCGATGGATTGAAAAAGCGTTGCCAGCGGATTGATGCAATTGTCGATTAAGTTTTACTTTGACTCCATTTGAACGATTCGGAAACCCATCAGTAACTGTCAATGGACTCACCGAAAAAATTTTCGTATATTTGCTCATCGAATTGGCGAATGACAATGATGTCCAATTTTGGAAAAGACACATTAAATTCTTCATCGTTGTCCATTGAGGTTGAAGCAGTAAATAATTTTTGAATTATCGGTCGATAATTGGTAGTAGGTGTAAACTCGTGAGTATCCTTATCTCGGTACCCGCTATAGAATGGGAGAATTGTAACAATAGAATTTTCACGATCAGAAAATTCAACGTGTGAGATCACTCCGATATAGACTTTACGATTTCGAAGGGTAATTTGCAGAAGTTCGCTGTTTAGGAAGGAATAATAAATCAATATGTCTATTGTGTTTCCTTTCTGAAGTAAAAATCTTCTATAGTCGTTTTCTTCGTCACGAATTTGATTGAAAATCGATGGTAAAGCAATCGACAGAAAGAACATTACCCAAATTGACAGATCGAACTCTAGGGGAAGGACTTGATTCAAAATCTCTTCTAGAGTATTCACAGAGTTTTCAAAACAGAAGTTAAATATATACACAACAAATGATGAGACCATTAGCAAAATAAATCCTGCAAATGTCGATTTCAGGATCACGTGATATCCAGAGTCCCATTGAATCGCGTAAATCAAATACTTCAGTCGGACAAGAAGCATATACCCGGCTAACATTAGAAGAATTAGCGGTTCAAAGATATTGAATCCAGACATCAAATTTTTTTTATCTAACTACACGCAATGTATTTAGAAATATTTGTGTAACTGCATTAATTGCTGTTCGCAAACATTTTCTTCTCAATTCGTTCCAATCTCTTGAACTTTTTTTGCATTTCTTTTGACTTCAACACCATCGCCATGTCTATGCTCACATCTCCATTTTTACGAATATGGATGTGCCTCGTATCAAAATTTTTGTTTTTCATCTCCCGTAATAGCTTATGCATAGTTTAACTCCCTCCAGTTTTTATGTGTTCAGTGCAATTTACAATCACATTAGTTTCTTCCATATACTTCCATAATCTCTGAATATTTTTCCAATCTCGGAAATTCAAATGAACTCTACAGCAGAATAAATTGACATGCAAACCCTTTTGAATGTAGTGTTCAACCCAACAGGTTCAAATTAATATTTTAATAGGGCGTTTTTTCCTGTTCAAGGAATCTTTCGCAGATTTAGAGGGACAAGTGTCTCTAGGGGAAATTTTCTGAAATTAATGACACGATCTGTCATATTTGAATTTTCAAGATTTTCCAATTTTGAATACCGGGCCGACAATTGGTTCTTTTACATGGAATAAATCGTCATCTAAAGCCAAAATGCGTTTGACAGAATGGTTAAAAGGACAAAACTAGGGCATGGCACGCTATTTTGCTGACAGCTACTATTCTCTTTGTGATTTATCAAAATCTCCGTAGATTTGGTACATCTGTAGTGTTTCGGCTTGAATGAAGAATTGTGAGATGGCATTGAGACAATTAGCCTGAAAGCTGGCTGGCTTTTCAGTGACTTGGCATGTGATTCTGTGCATTACCATAATTCTAGCCACTGGAGATTGGATTCAAGACTCGAGATGTAATATGGTTCAGATAGGCGAAAAATTCCACAAAACATTGATCTTTGATAGAAAGTCAATTGGAACTTCCAATAATGCTTCCAATTTACAATCGCAGCTGTGAGTTTCACGAGTTACTTTCCTCAAAGATGACGGTACAGCATTCTGGAGGAGATAATTTCGCTTCATAACTAGGTTCGAATTCGTAACTACTCGCCCCCCCCCCCGAAGCGGGTAGACGAGTTTTTAGTAACTCTGAATGAGAATGATTTTACTTGGAATGATCAAGCATTTGCACAGCATTGCCGTTGAGTGCGATTTGCACCGCGGCTCCGAAAAAAACTTCTACGAACGCCTCTCGCATAGGAAAATCTAATTTTTCTTCAAGCCATGCCCATTTGTCAGTCGGGTTAATTTGGAGGAAAACAAGTTTGCCATTTGGCATCCGTACGAAGTCAAACGCACCATAAATCAACCCGAGTTCTTTCAACATTCATCTACATAACTGCAATGGCGTGCGTCGAGACTGGAGACACTGTAATCCAGAACAATGTTAGTGTCTCTTCAATCAACAAGGGGTGTATCACTTTGAATGTCGGCTACATAGCAATGCCGGCCGATAAATTTGGGACGGACACATCCGAAACTCTGGGGATTTCTTCCTGTAGGAGTATCAGGCAGTAACGAAGGCTTTTTGTATCTAACGCTTCAATATTCAGTCTGCGGGTATAGATTGAGTGACTGAAAAATCCGTCAAAGAACTTCCCATGGAATATCGGTTTACAAATTGTGCCTATTGCATTTCCCGAAGCGAAATCGCGTATTTCATTTGCATCGGCAGAAACAAAAGTACGCGGGACTTGAAAGCCGAGAGCGGCGGCTATTTGCAACTGGTAAAGCTTGTGTTCGGCAACAGATACCTTGTCGATTGGATTGACCCAAAAATTTTTGGATCTAACATGAGCCCCATCGTTGGATGGTGTAATTCACCTTAAACATAGTGTCGCTCGGCCATCGTAAGGTCTCCCTGTGGCGATCTGTGAATTGAGCGTCTGTACCAAACAGCAGCGTTCATGCTCAAATCAACCAATTTCGAATCCACTGAAATGTTTCGAATGGTTCCTGAACAATTTTGTGCGAATGTAAAACCTGTTTGGGAAAGTTCTTCTGTATTTGATCTGAAGTAAGGTAGGCGACGTCTTATTGATTCTACGATGAGATAGTCAGCAGTTTAATCTTGATCAGAAGTGAGAATTAGGAGCGTGGACTACCAAAATTTGTATGAAATGAAAGTCTAATTCATCGGTGCTCAAATCAGATTCGATTGACGTTGAGTTACTGGGAAAATTTCGAATAAACGAAGTTATCTCGCTTTGGTCGGCACTTTCGCGGGTCTCAGTAAGCAGTGTCTCTCCAAATCGAGTTGACGGGTTAGCGAAGCTAGAAAGAACCAGTGCAATACCCGTCTCACGTTCCATCCAAAGCTGTAATTTTGAATCGTAGATGCAACCGCTTTTTGGCGAATTTTCGGATGGAACTTTTTTTACCTTTTAGGATAAATGGTTTCATACTTCAAATTCAATTGTTTAGGTCGAATGCAGTCTATTGTGCTAGAAATTGAAAGTGAACTGATTTGCAGGCCCCATAGGTCAGCAAATCTGATTAAGCGCCAATTTTCACCTTAAACTCCTGTTCGGGTGCGACGTCAGTTGGGGTTGAGTGAAGGTGACCACGCTCGGCAGACAGCTGCGCGGTGCGCGTCAGTAGTTGTTCCCAGTTGGCAAAGCAGATGTAATCGTTTAGCGCCATCAGTGTTGTTGATTTCAATCCGTCAAATCAACTTCTGATGCAGAAATTAGAATTTGTGCTGTACGAACCAGATCGAATCACCACACTTTGGAATCCTCCCAAAAGGTAGATAATCTACAAGTGACAGGACATCAAATTGTAATTAGTGGGTTTAACCCGTACGCAGATACGAAATTCCAATTTCGTGTTCAGCGCGATAAGAATGATGAAGAGTTAAATGACTAACTTTCGGTAAGTGAGTGAATCAAGAATTTTCTTCAGCGGATTTTCTACAATATGTTGGACATTAATACGGTGTACATTTACCATTAGACGAACAGTTCAACTGATTGATTGTTTTGGTGTTCGGCAAAAACAACGATTAAACGATTCCGTCAAGGCTAATGAGAGCAATAATCGGTAGCAAATCAGCGAAATAAATTGAATGTGTATTGTTTGAACCGATGATTGCCCAAGAAGTAAAACGCGATATTGACGCACTTTGGACTGAGATTCTTCAGGAAGCAGATGAAAGTCCGATTACGGTCTTTGAACAAATTTCTCTTCTAATGTATTCCCGAATTTTGGACATGAAAGAAACTACTGTCGAAATTCGTAGGAATTCTTCAGATAAGCCATTCCGGCGAAAATTCAGTAAAGATGAGCAACATCTTCGTTGGCAGAACTTAAGGCGCCTGCCAGAGGAAGAAATCATATCGTTCGTGCGAGACGGAGTTTTTCCTCATTTGAGATCAGATATGACAATTGGAACGGCATTTGCCGAACTTATGAAGGACGCTCAGTTCACAATAAACAAGCCAAGTCTTGCAGTTAATTTAATTGAAACAATCGAAAATCTACCTCTGACCGAAATCGGCGCAAGAAGCGACCTTTATGAATACTTGCTCCAAAACCTTACAAGAAGCACTCGCAGTTTTATTACTCCAAAGCAGGTCATTCGCTTAATGGTAAACATTCTTGAACCAAAGCCAAGCGACACAATTTGCGATCCAGCGTGTGGTACCGGTGGATTTCTTTTAGGTGTGATGGACTACGTACGTCAAGACCACACCTTAAGAGATGGAAAAATTCAACTAACCGACCCCGAGAAAGAAGTCATTGAAAGTTCATTTTCAGGAAATGAACTTAAGGAATGCCGGGAACATTTTCGAGGAGACATGCTTCATGGGTTTGATGTTGATCCCACCGCGCTCCGCATTTCGGCATTAAATATGGCACTGCACGGCGTTGACGAATTCGCAATTCACAATCAGGATACGCTTAATGTAAATTTTCCAGAACGGTTTCCTAAAGTCTTTTCGGAAGGGTTCGACATCATATTTTCAAACCCTCCTATCAATCAGAAAGTAAATTTAGACAACGTTCATAAGTCATTGTTACGACAGGTTGCGACAAGGAGCGCAGAGTTACTTTTTCTTGTATTGATTATTCGAATGCTAAAGTCGGGAGGAAGGTCAGCCGTCATAGTTTCCGACCGCGTACTGTTCAACTCATTCCGTACGTATTTGACAGTCAGGAAATTCCTAGTAGATCAGCATCAGCTAGAAGCTGTAATCTCTCTGCCGAGAAGTGGATATCCTCCCTATCACCGAATTCCAGCAGGCGTTCTAGTTTTCAAAAAAGACGGGCGTACAGATGATGTTTTCTTTTACGAAATAAAGGAAATTGAATCTTCTCCCGGCCACAAACACAAACCAATTGACGAGAATCAAATTTCGAAATGCATTGCCCGATGGCGAACACGCGACATAGCCAAAGATAAGGATCGTTCCAACAGAGGATTTTTTGTTCCGGTTGAGGAAATCAGACAGTCCGACTACGATATTTCATACAGTCGATATGCAGAACCAGTCGATGAGGAAGTTGATTATGAACAGCCAGATGAAATCTTGGAACGAATGAAAATAATACAACGGGAAATTCAATCCAACCTGACTGAATTGACGGAGATGTTAAGATAAAATTTTCTCAGAAATTCACAATTTCTCAAAATTCCAGACGAGCTGCTTCGTTAGGTTCCCAACAAGGACGATACCCGTTTTTCACTTCTAGAAAAAATGTTTTATTGAGGACCGATGTAGCTGACTGCAAAGGTCCAGCACTTGTATTCAGCAGTCGCGGTTCCGCTTCAATAGAGTACGTTGAAAATCATTTCTCAGCCTCTAACGATTGTTATATTGCTATTCCAAAAAGTGGCAGAATTGATGATGCCAAGTTCGCATATCATTATTTGAAATCACATATTCGACTGATTGAAAAGGGATTTCGGGGAATGGTAAATAATCGCCTACCTAAGGAATTTCTCGAGAGAATTGAACTGCCTGCAAACTATGAATCAGATTCATATAAAGAGTTGGCAAATTCAATCTTTGATAAAGGAGAAATTGCTCGTGCTAAACACGAGGAATTTCAAACTATGGTGAATGCATTACATAGGTCAGTGTTCTTAGATACTTTTGGCGACCCTATGTCGAATCCTAAAAAATTTGAAGTTGAAAGAGTTGGACTTCATTTAAGCAGGGAACGGTCACCGCCCATATATGGTTCTTTTAGGGCAATGCCAAATAGAATTGAATATGCTGCCAAAGGAATACCAGTATGGGGTGCTGATAATGTGCAATCCATTCGTTTCAATGACAGGATAAAGAAATTTGTGTCGGAAGAGAAGTACTATGAATTACACCGATTCAGAGTATGTTCTGGTGATGTCCTGATCTCTCGAACGGAGACTGATTTTCGCATGTGCGTTGCCCGACCGAAAATTGAACATTCGATTATGGAGCCGTATCTTGTTCGGGTCACCTTAAATTCGAAATCGCTAACTGCCGAATACTTTGTTGCTCTCTTCTCTTTGTTTCCCAATCGAATTCGAACTCTGACAACTTACAAAAAACAGAGAACACCGTTTTATTTGAGTACGAAGGTAATACAGAGCATCGAAATTCCAATTCCTCCAATCTTGTTACAAGAAAAATACCGAAATCTCAGTGAAAAGATCGAAAATTTGACTCATCACTCCGATAGTCAATTCATTGAACTCAATGAATTATTGTCTAGTCTTGCTAATCGTGTTTTTCGGGGTGAGCTTAAGGAGAATTGGTGATGTTTTTAACTCGACTGGAAATCGAAAATTTTAAAGGCATACAGAGTCGCCAAACGATTGAAATACGTCCACTAACGATGCTTTTCGGACCAAATAGCGCAGGCAAAAGCACGGTTCTGCAAGCACTGCACTATCTGCGTGAGATTTTAGAACGCGGAAATATCGATCCGGACCTAACTATCTCCGGCGGGTCGATCGATTTAGGTGGATTTTCTACTTTAGTGAATAGACGAAAGCTCGATCAAACCATTTCGATTAAAGTTACGGTGGACTTGTCTGACGAAATCAATGAATTTAATTTTTCAAGTATTCAAAAATACTTCCCACTCAATTTCGATTTCACGGACAATGAACTTGACTTCATCGGACTGCCGGTCAGATATATCATTGGTGATCGCGAAAAATCCAATTTTGACACATTAATTAAAGAAACCGCAGTTTCAGTTAATGTTAAGTGGAGTGAGGAATACGAGGCTCCAATTGTCGAATGTTTAGAAGTTGAACTAAACGGAGAGTCAGTCGCGTCTATAGTTTCACGACCTCCTGATGAGATGTGTGCAGAGATAACAAAATTCAATTTCGCACATCCGTTATTGCAACCTGTTGAACCTTACGTAGAAGATGTCAAACATTCATCAGATTATTCATCTCAAAACTTAGTTTCACCACTTTTGAATGAACTGATTTTTTTTAAACACACAGTAACCGACAAAGCATTTTTCTATACATCAACTAGAAACTTGCGAATCGGAGTGAAGAAAGGTAAGGGGTGGACTCTCCCGGACTTGGATAGAGAACTTCAACTTTTAGATATAGCTATTGGCACAGATGCAATTTTAGAAGTCAAAGAACGACTAAATATTGGGTTTCAAGAATATTTAGCAAGAGTTAAAGATCTCCACTGTTTGCTTTCTGAGATAGTATTAAGTCCAGTTAGGTTGACTCGCGACTACCTGTCTCAACTGACCTATATTGGACCTCTCCGTGAAGTTCCTACTCGAAATTTTAAACCTCAAGTAACACCAGATGAATCTCGTTGGGCGACTGGAATTTCAGCATGGGATAAACTCTATCGCAGCGGACGTTTGGTACACCAAGTAAATGAGTGGATGTCTGACGAAAAAAGACTACGTACCAAGTGTAAACTTGAACGAACAGAATTTAAAAAAATTTTCGTTTCCAGTGAGCTGGATCGGTTGTTAGAGAGTGGAGACGACGGAATTAATTTTGCTGAAGTGCAAGATTTATACATAAATTTAGCGACACACACGGAACTGAAGGTGCGCGACCTTCAAACCGATCTGCTTTTGGCACCTTCTGATGTGGGTATTGGAATTTCTCAAATGATTCCAATTGTCGTGGGCGCCATTAATGTGCAGGGCGGTGTATTGGCAATTGAACAACCAGAATTGCATGTTCACCCAAGCATACAGGTGGGGATGGGAGATCTTTTTATTTTTGCCACTCAAAATTATGCTAATTTACTGACTGGACACGGAACAACATTAATTATAGAAACACACAGCGAGCACATCATCTTACGCGTTTTACGTAGAATTAGAGAAACGAAAGAAAACGAGTTACCATCATACGTAAAAGAATTCAGTGCAGAAAATCTGTCTGTCATATTCGTAGAAATGGGGAAAAATGGGGTTGAATTCAGCCAGCTACGCGTTGATGAAGAAGGCGATTTTATCGATCAATGGCCACAAGGCTTCTTTGAAGAAAGAATAGAGGAACTTTTCTAGTGCATTATGAATATGCAGTGGAACCAGAGGCATTAGTATCAAACTGGCAAAACTTTCGATACACAATCGATAAGTTTGGTTATGATCGGGGACGGCTGATTTCGAAATTCCCCAAGCGATGGCTCAAGTTAGTGTACGGTTTGGCATCGCAGAATTTTTCAGATTTGGAGAGAAAACGTCTTGAAATTGCATTGCAAGACGCTGGTGTAAACAAAATCGCCAATTTTTCCCGTCAATACGACTCAAATCTGAATACTTGGCTTGAAAATGCAATAGCATCACACAGCGAAAGACCTTTCCGCGCAATAATCGCTCAGAAATCTGAAGGCGATGACGATTCTGTTTTGTGTGTAAATGATATATATGAACAGCACCCATTGATAGCAGTAAATAAAGGACAAATTATTCCTCGTGACGTAGAATCGCTTGCATCTGCCATGACGCCTATGCTCCGCACCTGTAGCAAGATTCTTATTGTTGACCCGTTCTTTGATGCTCAAAATCGGTGGTATCAAACAATGATTCATAAGCTACTTAGTATTGTTAGAGATATAAACCCTAAAAATGCAATTTTTGAAATCCACTACCGAAGGAACAAAAGGAAGTGTCGAAATTGTAATAAAAAATGGATAAAGGAATCAAAATTCATATTCAAGAAAGTCGTTCCAAATGGTATTGGATTAGACATTTACTGCTGGGCAGAGAAAGAAAACGGTGAAGATTTCCATGCACGATATCTATTGACAGAGAAAGGCGGCATCAGCGTTGATGCAGGATTTGGTGCTCCTGTCGGCGATAGTCAGACAACGGATTTACATCTGATGGATTACGGTCTTTCACAGAAACGTCTAAAATCATTTTCACGAGAAGCGACCGACTACAAGCTAATTCCTCCAATCCTCCTAGTTTCAGCAAATGGAGAAGTCAGTTCAGTTTGAGACTTTAAGCTGAAGTGTGTCCAAACTAGTTCTTGTTGATGAACTAGAGTGTATTCTTGACTTGGTTTGAGGTTCGCTCCAACACCAAAATGCACTCTGTCTTCGCGACTACTCAACCAAAGAAAGGTCGGATGAGCATTGCCGAAAAGGAGCAGGATCAGCATCCGGCGGTGGAATCGGCAATTCATCATTTGTAGCAGCGCGGATTGGACCGGGTTCGCACTCTCGGCAAAGAAGACTTTGCGCGGACGGTGCTACTAGCGGTCTTGGCTGCAAACTGTCATCGGTTCGGCGCACTGCTCAGGAAAGCAATTAAAAAAAACGCGGACGGGCAGCCTGAGCCCGTCCGGCAGGTCACGTAGGCAGCTCTTTCGAAAGTGGAGTCATAGGGATGACTGTACCCGCAATCGGCGATTCCGCTGCGATGCAGTATCAACCCCTAAAATTTCCGTCCGAACTGCCCAAAACAGTGTCGTTAGCAAATTTTAGAACTGAAACTATTGATCTAGTGCACCTCAATTTTTCTGAAAATCAGCTTTTTCGGACAGGCACAATTAACTTGCTTGAGCATTCTTCTGGTGTTGTGTAATGCTCTCGCTGCGGATTCGTTTGGTCGGCTCAATTTTCGTTGTTGTTTTAATTGTCCCCATTGTCTGCCACAAGCTTTTATTGCGTCTTTTCAGCATCGTTTCCAAATTCGGCCCATTCTGCATGTCTATTTTCCGTGTCATACTTTCTCCCTTCCTCAGCTATGTTAATGTGGTTGACGTCCTCAACTGGCAATTCGTCAGATAGGAACACAAATCTTGTCTTTTGTTTATCCTCAGTAATAGGCCGGCGTGCTCGAATACCTAGTTTTTCCGCTAAAACTACTTCGATTTCACTTGGTTCTCGAACATTGTTAAATAATATTGTCGCTTCCCCCCGGTCGATAACGAATCCGTGAGACGGATAATCTGAAATTATCGCGTTAAGTGCCAACGGATCAATATTTGCTCCTTCATTGAGCATTCGCGTGCCATAAAAGGTGGTGATGGACATCGCTCTTCCTGCTTTGCCTAAATGCAGTGGGTCCACTTAGCCATACAGCGGCGCGAACAAGCCGGTAGTCATCGTTGTGGCAACCTCCGTTGCTGTTTTTAAAGTAATTGAACCTTGGCTTCCCGCTTTGATGCTTAACAAGAAATTCTCAAAGGTTTCTAGAGCCTTTTTTGCAAAGCTGTCAATGTGTTCATGACAATAAGTCCTGATTCCTTTTTCCAAAAGTTGTCCTTCTTGGACATTTGTACGTCAAGAGGCCCAAGTTCTCCATGATCGGACATAATCAGTTTGTGCGCACCAGTAGCAACAAGAGTGCCTGCACTCTTACAATAACCAGATACATATAAAAAAAGCGACCGTACTTTGTCTGAAGACATATCGCTATTCGATATGCCGAATTGGCATCACCGCCATTTGTCAGAAGTATGAATAGTACGTATTTACGCTTACGTCTCTTAATGCAATTCTCTATTTATTCCATGTCCAAAGGACGATGGATTGGGCCTCCAAAGCAAATTACATCGGCGTCAATTCTTTCAGCAACTAGGTTCACCACTTCAGAAACAGACATATTTTCAAAATTCTGGTCAGTCGTTTTCAAGTTCTTTCTCTATTAATAATGCATTCATTCGTTGACCATGCAAGTGTGGCATAGCCTTACATGCGAACTTCCAATTTTTAGTCCATTGCCACAGCATCTGATTTGTTATTGCAACCACAATTTTTCAAAGTTAAACAATCAACAGGTTAGTAATCTTAGTGATCCTATTACCATGATGAGAGCACATCCATTTATTCAATTGTTTGAATTTCAACATTTTACTGTTGAATGTAGCGGTCATCAATAAAGATTTCAAGTTTCAAATTGGTTTTTTCATAACGAACCTCGTCCAGCCAAGATACAGATAGTCAGTAATTCCCGATGTTTTAGTTGTCTCTATCGGCAGTTTTTCGATGCAATCTCCCAAAATCCGCGATCGAAATAATTTGAAGTTTTGTAACTACTCCCCCCTGTACCATTTATACAGGTACTATATTTCTGCCACTTGTTGTATCTTTTTTGATGATTTGAGGCAAATTCGCTTTGTACGAAGTGAAAAGCGAATTTGCTATGCGTAAATTTTACCTACTGTATTGATAATTTTGTTGGAGTGGATAGATCATCTAAGACCAGGCGAACGATCGAGAGCAACCTTTCCATGAACTGTGTCTTTGAACACCTAGGGCGGATTCGTGCCTGGATGGGGAACTCGCCGAAAACACTCATGCGAAATCTGTGTCTTAGAACACCTGTACAGGTCCGCAGTGACGGCGAGGATGCCCTCATCTAGGTCGAGTATAAATCAAATCACAATGGAGTCACATGATGTCAGAAAATTCTACTTATTTTGTCGGCATTGACTGGGGACGAAAGTTCCATCAGTTCTGTGTCCTTGACCACGACGGTCAAGTAGTCGCACAACGCACTTGCCAACACCTGGCCGAGCCGGTCCGTCAGATGGCGCTGTGGCTGTTGCAGCAGGTCGATCACCAGGTCGAGCATCTGAAGATCGGCTTGGAAGTTCCAACCGGTTGTTGTACTCCTAATTAGTCCGTTGCCTTTTGCTCGGGTTGTGCGCTCGATTTGTGTCTTTTGAGCGAAACTGTTGCATGAGGAACCCAGTGCGTCAATCGCGCACGCTGGGGTCTGTGAGGGGTGGGGCATGGTAACATCCCCACCTACTCGGTAATCAACGATTTAGACCAGGCAGCCGCATGCACTCATTTTCCACACGCACCACTTTCGGCAATAACTCGTCCTAGAACAATACATTGTCAAAATCATCGACTAAGTATAATCAGTTCAATTCAACGAGCATGGACTGCACCGCCATTAGAGTTTTCGAATGATATTAAATGTAAGAATAAAGAATTTTGGCAAGCTAAAAAACGAAGAGGTTTGTATCAATAACTTCACTGTATTTGCTGGTCCAAACAACTCCGGAAAGAGTTTTGTATCTAAAATTCTTTATTCAATTATTAAAGCAATGAGAACCAATCATGCGCAGACATACCTTACTCATTTTCTGTCGCGTTTTGACAAAGAATTGGAATTTATCATGTGGGAAGTAGAATTTGCACCCGTAGATTCGCATGAGAAAAAAGTAGTTGATGAAGTTAAAGAACTACGATCAATGATTAAAAAGTGTCCCTACAGAAATATGAATGAACTGACGAAATTCATAAAAATAATTTGCAATCGAATAGACAAAATTCTTCAATTGGTAAAAAAAATTAATGTATCCGAGGAAAGTCGAATATTTAGTCATTGGGAATCGATTCTAATTAAATTGAGACGGAATCTCGAAAAACATGAGGTAAGCGACATAATTTCACTAGGAATGGAGATCGACCTTAATAAAAATTTGAAGGACAATTTCCAAGCAGCTAGAATCTCGCGGCTAGCGAATGACGAATCTTTACCAATTGAAATCAGCATAGACAAAATTGGAATTTTCCGGTTTTTGAATGGGAACACTAGATCAGATTTACACAAATCTTGGCGGCAGCATGTGTTGCCGTTTTCAAGGCTGATCTATATGGAATCTCCAATTTACTGGAAGCTTAAGACTGCATTAGAAGAAATTCAACTCGTGCACAGCACCCTTTGGAGTGAGCGAAAACCCATAGTTGGAATTCCACAATATTTTTACGATTTAGCCAGTGCATTACGTTATGAATATACTGGAGAAATTGCGTTTCCAGACTTGCACAAAAAGCTAACCAGTGAATCAGTCTTGGGAGGAAAGCTGGCGATTTCCAAGGACGGTAGATTGTCATTTCAAGAAAACGGTCGTAATTTCTCATTAATGCAAACAGCTACAGGAATTGCAAATGTAGGATTTTTGGCTCTATTGATTGAACGCAAGCTTCTAGACAAAAACTCATTCATTTTCATTGATGAACCTGAGGCACACTTGCACCCAGCTTGGCAGGTGATTATGGCCGATACTCTTTTTGAGTTGGCGGAAAATGGCGTCCATGTTGTTATAGCAACACATAGTATTGACATTCTCAAGTGGTTGGAAGTGCATGCGAATAAAGATCCCGCCCGTAAAGAGCTTATCTCTTTAAACCAGTTTCCAACGACCGGTGGAATTGTCAATGACAATTTTGACGACGAGATTTCTGCAATAAAACAGGAATTGATTAAACCTTTCTCTGATTTGTATTTGGAAGGCTTGTGAACAGACTTTCTCGATATTTAGAACCTATCAAGGTTGCAGGTGAATCACTTGATGACAAATTTGAAGCCTACCGGATGGATAATCACGTAGGCGATAATCAGATGAGAAAAAATGTTGGATTGGGAACTTGTAGCTGCTGTGATTATTTCACACTGAATAATCACTCAATATTTTTGATTGAAAAAACAAACCTTACAAAAACCATCAGGAACTATAAGGCTGAATTTGATTATTTACAAGATCATCAAAAGATTATAAAAATTATCTCTAAACTGATTAAACAGGAAAACTGGATGAAAGTGTATGGATCTATGCTTGTAATTTGCCGTTTGACTCTAAAGTGTAATCAACTGAAGGATTTACTTAAAAATAAAAGCTACACATTCTTACTGGTATCGAGTGGTGATGACAAGCTTGAAGACCATATATTTTATGAATATTTAGTATCGTTCATCTCAAATGAGCTAAAGAGTCAGTTATCTCGCGAACTCGTAAAGGACGTTAAGATTGTGCCATCTGATATGTTTAATCAATTTCTCTCAAAGAACGAATTATAAATTTCTATTTTGATTGTATGTATCGATCAATCGCATGAATCAATATCGATCTTTGCATTTCTACTGCTTCAAAGTCTTTTGTATGGATTGCACAATTTGAGCGCGTTTCACTGTTCTGTCGAGACACTCGCGTACATACAAACGAAACTCGCAATTCCCGTCAGCTAGACTTGACCGCCGAAGCCATTCTCACGCTAATCGTACCGTCTGGAGTCCGCTTGAAAAAAATTACCGAAAGCAGTGCGTGAGGGGGGGTGATAAACACGGCGCATCTGGTTAACTTTGAATTCATTCAACAAAACAAGCAAGCCAAAGATGGTACGCCACTACGGACAAAAGTATCGTAATTGACTACGAAAATCCAGTCTAGCTTGACTTGGACCAGCTAAGCGAACTGCTTCGAAATGACGCGCGCGGGCTGATTGCTCAAGCGGTGGAATTTAAGTTGCAGATGCTGTTGGGCAGTTATGAGGGCTGACAGGCCGAAAGCGGGCACAGAGCCGTAGTTTGAATCGGCTGGCAGCCCGAGTCCGGTGACTGTCAGGATTTACAAAGTGTGTTCCAATTGTCGTCAGCCGGTTCGATTTCACTCCGAACGGGTTCCTCCTTATGTGCGAAAAACTGCCAGCATACAGGAATTAATATCTTGGTTGCATCACAAGTGTGTCAGCGGTGGAGAGATGAGCGAAGTGCTTGACGAGTTACTTGGACGGGATTCGAAACGAATTTTGCCATCCGCGGTAACATGCCAGTAAAAGACTTGGGCGGATGAGTGCAAGAAAAGTAAGATCGCTGATTTGAGTCAGGACCAATGGGCGTATATTTGGGGCGACTGAATTTATAACGAATCATGCAAAGCGGAATCGAAGCTGTGTGCGTTGGCGGCAATTGAGGTCAGCTGGCATGGGCAGATGTTCTCTTAAATACTGCGTTTTGATGAGTCTGTGCGGACTCCCAAGCTGGACTGAAAAAGCTAAGGAAGATTGTTAACGGGAACAAACTTTGCTTGAAATATGATTCCCGATAGACAGTAATGCATGTGGTGCTAGGATCATAACCAGGCTTAGTCATCGAGCTTACGGATTTTCAATTCTGAAATTTGTCATGGGACGACCTGAGATGCGGAATTAAAAATGCGGAGAATTTTTTAATGGCTGATAACAAAAACAGCACTTTAAGCTTTTACTCAAATTGTATGATTGAAAGCGCACAGTCTTTACAGCGTGTCAGTAAAGAATTGGATAAGAGCGAATTCGGAAAAATTGAAACGGATACACATCTTTTCTCGGGAACCAATCTATCAATGCCAATCTTAATGTCGTTTGCGATAGAAGTCGCACTGATAGTCATGGCTGATTCGAGAACAGGAGAAAAAATCTGTTTTCCGCACTCATGATTTTGTGAATTTGTTTGAAGGGTTGAAGCCGAGCACTAAAGAGGCGCTGGAAGCCAACTCTCAAATTCTAACGTCTCTACAAAATAGGGGTAAGGCTAGTATGGGTGTGCCACCGTATGAGCACCAGTGTGAGAGTGTCGAAACAGCTGCGTGTCGTTGCAATTGCGCGGGATGGTGGCCCATGATCGTCGACCTCCCAACTTGCAATGAGGTTTTGGGTGACTAACTAAGGTGCTTCCTACTTCTGCGCACAGCCCACGTCGATGGGTACCTAATACAGTGAATGGATTGAACGGGATGCTCAAGATCCTACCACCCAAAACGAAGCGGAATTTAAAACATGATCTTGATTGAAGAAAGTCAAACGATTGCCGTGAACGGCTGTTGGCGAAGAATCCCAAGCAGTTTAGATATTCTAGCGGAAAATCAGACCGTAGCTTCTGCCCTCCTTACACAAAATTTGGAAAATCTCGCGCAATTTTTCGTTTAATCAAGAGTGATTCGCTATCTTTCGATTACCGCTCCCAAATTGTTTCAAAGTTAAGGTCTTGTGTGAGACTTTTCAATAGAATGGCGGAGAATAACGTAGAATCTTTGATTCCAACTGTCAAATCGTGAACTCGTTAAATTCCTAGCAAGGGGATTGAGTTGACAGATCTTGGCAAATCAACTTCAAATATGGTAGTAATGACTTACTGACTAATTTCATTGGTAAATTCTTCGGTAATGTGAAGATTGTTTTGGGTACGCCCCCAATTGACTGGAATCAGTGCCGATTTTTTCTAGGCGAATTACCCATTCCATGAAATTTACTTTTGAGTAAATGAGGTGTTCAAACATGAGCGAAAAACAGCATAGACAGTTGGCAGGTGTTCAAAGAAGTTTGCCGATTGCAGATTTGAACCTTAGAGATCAGCCAACTGTTTACCATGGCAAAACCCCCGACGTTGAACGCTTGACTGCACTCTTTGTACTGAATTCAATAAGAGGGTTTGGGCCAGGCAAGTTTAAATTAATACACGAGCAAGGGTTATCACCTGAGAGTGTTCTGGATAATCCAGAAAGTTTGCCGGTGATTGGCAAAGTTGGAGAAAAACTTCGATTGCTGCTGCAGTCTATTTCACCTGAAGATTCAAAATTATGCAGGGACCGTGCAATGCGGCAGTTGGATGCTGCCGAAAGATGTTCCGCATACATACTTACATACGAGAGCAGATATTACCCAAAAACCGTATATGCGAGTAATCATTCCTTACCCGTTCTGTATGTCCGAGGAAATCCAGAATTTCTTAACAATCAGGCTATCGCTGTCGTCGGGTCCAGATTGATCAGACCTCCATATTCAAACCGCGAGAAAGAATTTGTCCGCACTGCCTGCAGTTTGAAACAAAGCATTACATCTGGATTCGCTTTAGGTGCCGACAAAATAGGGCATCAAACAGCCTTCGAAAATAATGGAATAACAATTTGTGTGATGCCATGTGGACTCAATCGTTTCTTCCCGCCTGAAAACAAACGACTTTGGGAGAAGTTTCTTAATTACGAAGGCGCAGTGTTCATAAGTGAATTCGCATTCGGAATGGGAACTTCATCTTTAAATCTTCGAAAGCGGAATAAGTTAATTGTGGCACTTTCGAGAGGTGTTTTAATCGCCCAATCTTCCAAAAGGGGCGGGTCGATGAACGCCTATCGTTTCGGAAAAGAGTTAAAAAGGCCAATTTCAACTTTTGAGGATGACAATTCAAATGACACAGCTGGAAATCGTGTAATTAAAGAATCTTCCGAGGCGAGAGTTTTTGCAACAGACCCTGCGTCGAGTTCGAGTTACGAGCAATGGATTCAGTCGCTATAGTTTTCAATTTAGACGGTACGATATGGGATAGTTGGCCTTGGTATGCACGAGTATTAGCAAACATTGCCAAATCTGATGAAACTCAACCCTAGTTCCGCACTACTCAAAAAACAATTCTCCTAAAGCATTGATATCATGTTTTTTTTTGAAAATGACTGAATTGTACATGTAACAACATTTCGCGCCATTTTCTTTAGCTTCGTTTACCAGCGTTTTCGTTGCAATTCCGCCTTCATATTCAACGCCTGACCAGTAGGTAGACGCATCTGGGTATTGTTTTTTGTTGGTGTAGGAAACTACGGGTTTGATGAACATGATCTTAAAGTGCATTGTCAATGGGGTAATTATAGAGGATTGTAGTGGCTGTTTGGAGGGCTGTATCACTGTACATGTAACAACATTAAGTTACTAGAGTTATAAAAGAAAAGATATTACTAATAAACAATAATATTTGTAAGATATTAGAATATAAATACTACAAATAATGATTTATTAATAATATCTTCTAACAAATATATTTAATATGGTTGATTGAGCGGGAAAAGTGCGGAACTTGGGTTAAATCTGCTCAATCGGAATCGAAGTGAGCTGGCTTTGCAGGTGCTCAGCGTGTCTCATGCGGAGAGGAACTTCGAACTTTGCTTGAATTGCGTAAAATATTAGAGAATTTTCTTCTTATTTTACTATTATCGGGATAATTATCGTTTATTAATCTTTATTAAATCAATAGGTTACAATTCTTCAATCAGACACTAGATAATTCAGTCATACACTGATTAGATTGTGATTGCCCCACCAAATAGTCCAACGCTGGGTGAACTGCTACCGGGAATCCAACGAAATGTTACATGTCCACCGGAGTAAATTGACGTGTCAAATTTCACTCCCGCAGACTTGATCTGTTTGAGAATCTGTGAATTGTATCTTCTCTTTTTTGGGATCGTCTTTGTGCTTGTTAAATAGCACTTACTACAAAGTCGACGCAATCGATTCAAGTCACTTTCCCTCGGAAGACGGTGGCCTCCCCTAGTCCACGGTGTAACTACTGCTTGTAATGACTGATCAAGCATTTCAATCCACACATCGTCGTTGTGTGCGTTGTATGATCCATGATGTGGAACTTTGAATAAATGGGAGCGTGGTGCTTTTCCTTTACGAGAATCAACTACCGCTTGCCAACCCTTTTTTGGATCACTTACTTGTTCCAAATCTGCACCTAACAAGACACCTTGTTGCCCAACTGTTAAAAGCATCGCTACTGAAAGATCATTACGTGACGGTTCAACTATTCTACCTTTGGGAAGCCCCTTAATGATTTCTGGAAAATGCTTCAACCGTGTCAGAAAATCTGAGAACTGTTGACCGGAAGGGGAAAGTGCCCGTAGTTCCACTTGCCGCCGGTGCGCCAGTGTTTTAGGGTGGAAATCGAAAATTAACGTATCTTCACTTAAAGGTTTAATTGAGCGACCAGTCTCTTTAACAATCTTCAAACAATTCAAAAGTTCTGTTCCTCCCCGATCAAGCTTTTGAACGGGCTGATCTTCAAAAACCTGAAGAAATGCAAGAAATTCCAAATACGTTAAAGCTGCACCAAGCGAAAGTCTTGCGTTGCGACATGTAGCCACTGTCTTCGCCAGCCCCTTGATATGATCATCATGCCAGTGAGATGCACTGACTGAAATTACAGAATCTTCAATCGAAATACCAAGTTTCGTCAGATAGGAAATCGATGCTGGTTCGCCCGCATCATCAAGCCATGAGTCGATAATTACCCATTTGCCAGAACCAATATGAATAACAATGCACTCACCATACCCAGGTCCAAAAACAGTAACCTCAATTTCATCCGCCCTCGGAATCATCCCAAACTACTTCATCTAAGAGTGCCTTTGCTTTATTCAACGCTCGGTCATAGTCTGCTTTTGTATGAATAGGGAGTTGCCGAAAATGAATTTCCGATACTTTGCGAATTTGCCCATTTGACAATCGCTCTCGTCCAATAACCCATCGTATTATTGCGCCTTCCTTGAGATATTGACGGTCGTATTCACTGATATCGTCTTTAGAAATTATTGCTTGATCAGTTGGAAGAGACACTTTTGATCGAACATCAACCATCTTTACGCAAAATTCTTCTTCACTTATACTCTCAACATATCCTTCCCATTCAGCTGTGGGTGTCATTGTACGAGTCCACTTAGGATGCATGTGACTGAAATCAATAGGCGGCACAATGTCTTTAAGTCTTGTGCTTTCTTCGATTGAATCAGTCATGTTAAATTGAGCTGCAGTTTCATTTGACGGGAAACCGACAAATTCGGTTGTAGGTAAATTTTTTAAATGGTGTTTTTCTTTGAGAGTTCCTCTAATATTTTCTTTCACCAATTTCTCTAGGAAATCATCCGGCTGTTGTTGGGATCCAAGACGAGAAGATGCAACTCTCTGTTCGAAATCTAAACTTGAAGCGAGGTTTTTCATTGTTTCTTTCCCTCTTCCTTTATTATGTTGAAAATAGTCTCCGCTTCTCCCAAAGTCGGTTCAAACTGTTCCGCTAATAGAGACATTGCCTCTTCACTTCCATAACCATCCGATAAATCTTCTATTGAGTGGTGGGCATTGACACGCATGTAGACACCTGTACCATCTGAAATTTTCGATGAAGGTTCTATAGTGACGTTAGTTTCAAAATTATTGCCACGAACTATTGATTTTCGCTTCATCGTTAAACTCTGAAGTCCACCGGTTAAATTTCTTTGCTCGACATCCATATCTTGTCCAAATTTACCCCAAGGCTCAACTGGAGCCAAAGTTCGACCAAGTCGAACTCGTGCAGTCCAGCTTGATAGCCTGAAATGCACCTCTTTGTTAATTCCAAACGCAGTAATTGGGGTGTGGTTAAGATGTTCGCGAAAAATTTTAGTCGTGATATCCAAAATTTTTACCCACGGAGCGGTGGAGGTAGCAAGTTGAAAACGATCAGTTTGTACGAGATAGGAGCGAGTTTCGATTGAGAATCGGGCAAAGTCTCGAAGTGTAATGAGGTCCCCAGTAAATTCAGAATTTATTTGTTCAATGCTATTACTATGAAGCCAAGCGGGATGAAATATCGCAGGATTAAACTGTCCGATTAATACGATCGAGCAAGCTGAAATTTCAGGTTGAAATATCATTGGCGAGAGGCTAGTGCTAATATGACCGATTCAACTGCAGATTTTACGTTTTTGTTAACACTTCGTAATGACCTCAATATGAACGAAAACTGAACTACTAAATATATCAAAAGTCATAGATTTGCTTATACCAAAAAAAATAAATCTGACTGTTTTTTGTCGAATTCTGTGAATCTAGTCCTCAAGTATGCACTTTTTTGAATCGGAAAAAAACACTAACGCTAAGATTACTCAGCACTTCTGCAATCGAGAAACACTCCAATTTTTTTTCGCAATACGTTGATACAGGTTACCCCTTGCATCAAGGTCTGCCCGTTTAAAATCCTGATGTGCATTATTTCATCTCCTTTAAGACTACTCTCCGAAATTTTTAAATTTCAAGAAACTTCACCAGACTCTGTCTCAATGTAATCTGTCATAGGTGCAAACAAACGATGAATTTGTAACCCGTTCATTTCATGGAGATAAAATCCTACTCCAAAATATTATTTGTCATCTATCTTAAGTCGTTCAGTAAGTGCTTCCGCTAGACTTTCCAAATCTAAACTCCCAAATATTTACCGTGAAATAGATTAGGGTAGTCTGCAGACAGCGGGCGCGAGGTGTTGCCATGGTGTGATTCGGCACCACGGAAAAGCACAGTCTGTCAGGCGCTTGGCTGGGCAATGGCATTAACATAGGATAAGTGTATTTGCAGTTTTTTGTAGAGATGGCAACAGATTGATATGGCGGGCAAATCGAGGGATGTAAAAAAATTGCACATCCGCATTTGACTTTCTTGTGCAGTACTGTCAAAATAGAGGTAAGGATCATTTTGTCAGGAGATCAGCGGTGGATGAGCGCATTAAGAAGTTGAAGTCAACGACATTTTTCGGTCATCGTTTGACCCGCAGACAGTTGGGTGAGATTCAACAGACAGTTTCGCTGTTTGAGAATTTGAGTCGGACTGAGCTGGCGCAGACGATCAGTGAGCATTTAGGCTGGCACACATCAAAGGGTGTCAATCGCTACCAGTCAGCGCTGCTGCTGCTGGAGGAACTGGAACAATTGGGCGTTGTGCAGCTGCCGCCGAAGCAGTCGCATCTTAAGCGCGGCAAGAGCAGGCCGCTGGCGCTGACGGCGCGCACCGAAGAACAGGCGGAGCTGCAGGCGGAGCTGTCGGAGCTGATGCCGCTTTCTGTGCAGCTGGTGACTTCTGCGGATCAGGCAGGGGAATTCAACGAATGGGTGGAGCGTTATCATTATCTGGGATACCGGCATCCGATCGGGGCGAACCTGCGTTATTTCATCGTTGACGGTCAGGGTCGCAAACTGGGCTGTTTGTTGTTTCAGTATGCAGTCAAGGCGCTGCCGTGTCGGGATGTGTGGGTTGGCTGGCAGGATCAGAAACACAAGAAACATCTGCACTTGGCGGTCAACAACAGTCGGTTTCTGATCTTTCCGTGGGTGCGGGTGAAAAATCTCGCTTCCAAGGCCTTGTCGCTGGTGTGTCGGCAGCTGCCGCAGGACTGGCAGTGCCAACATGGCTGTCGGCCGGTGCTGATTGAGACGTTTGTGGATGAGACGCGCTTTGAGGCAAGCAGTTATCGGGCGGCCAACTGGCAGTATCTGGGCACCACCGAGAAGCGTTCCGGAAAAACCCCTAAAGGTGTCTATGTGTATCCTTTGGAAGAAGGTTTTCGAGAGATTTTAGCGCACGGTGAAAAGGCTCGTGCGAAGCGCAAAAAACGCGCGCAGGCAGCAATGCCGAAGCCGCTGGCGAGTTCGGATTCATTCGTGCAGCTGTGGCAGCATCTGATCGGCGAAATCTCGGAAGTAGCGGCGGAATTTGATGAAAAGTGGCGGGTTCGGCGGCGAGTGATCGACACGATGTTGTTGATGCTGTTCATCTTTCGGCTGGTGTTTTCTGACAATCGACAGGGTTATGCCACCTGTTTGTACGAATTATGGGCGCAGTGCCGCGACTTGGAGATCCGCCTGCCACAGCCACAGCCGGTCACTGCGGCCGCCATGAGCCGGGCGCGCGCCAAGCTGGATGAGCAGGTCTTCAAGGTTCTGCAGCAGCGCATTCTGCAGCGCTCCGAAGCGCAGCGAAAGGACTTTCTGTGGCAGGGACATCGTCTGCATGCGGTTGACGGCAGCCGGCTCAACCTGCCGCGGAAACTGCTTAAAAACGGTTATCGCACGCCCAATGACAAGGCGCATTATCCACAGGGACTTGTGAGCTGCCTGTATCAGCTCAAGGCGCGCGTTCCAATTGACTTTGAGCTGGCATCGCATGGCAATGAACGAAAGCTTGCGCTGACGCATCTGAAGCAGCTGGACGAAAACGACGTCGTGGTCTATGACCGCGGTTATTACAGCTACGAGATGCTGCATGCGCACTGGCTGCAAGGTGTGGAGGCAGTCTTCCGACTGCAGAAAAACCTGACCGTGGCGATGGACCGGTTCATGGACTCAGAGCGCACCGATGAGATCATCGAGGTTGAGCCAACCGCGCAAATCCGGACTCGCATCCGTCGCCGCCATGCGCAGGTGAAATGTCCGCCGCTGAAACTGCGACTGGTGAAATACACCCATGCCGACACCACCTACACGCTCGCGGTCACTTTGCAGGATCCAGTGCGCTATCCCATCTCGGACCTGTCTGATCTGTACCATCAAAGATGGGGCATCGAGGAGATGTACAAGATTTCCAAATCCTGGCTGAGCATCGAGCAGTTTCATGCCAAATCAGAACGTGGCGTCAAACAGGAACTGTATGCGCACTTTGTGCTGATCACGCTCACGCGAATCTTCACCAACTACAGTGAAGATCGAATCCAGGGCGCGCCCGAAGAAGACAGAAAACAGGTGAATTTCAAGCATGCGCTGAAGGTGATGGCCCGCAGTCTGGAACAGCTGGTGCTGCGACAGGCAGAACTGATTGCTTCTACGGTCAATGCCATCGTCAGCAGCATCAGCAGGCAACGTCAGAAACAACGTCCTGATCGTTCCTATGCGCGCCAATCGAAACAGCCGCGAAACAAATGGATTCGTAAACGAAATCAACCTCAGGAATCGACGAACCAGTAGCATAAAGTAACATATTTCAATGAAAACAGTCGTCCGCGAGGTGCGTACTATTAAGTCAACACGTATTTATCACTAAGTAAATGCCATTGCTGTACCACGACCTTGATTGAGTTTTTTTGATCTGTGTTTGCTCTTTTCAAGTCCACCCACATAAGTTTCGTCTACTTCTACAATACCGCGTAACAAATCATTGCCGCTTTCCATATAAATCTAATACCTAATGGTCTCGAAAGACACTTCGTTCTTAGTGTGAATGACCTCGCCTGCAATCGTGACTTCAATTCTCGACTCCACAAAAATTTTATTTCCACCCGATCCCGTCACCACAATGTCTTTCCGTTTTACGATTGGATTCGATGCTGTAGCGGCGCCGGCTTTGACCCGTTCAGCTGCGATCTTTTGAAGTTCGGAAACCGCAAAATCTGCGCTTTCTTCCAGATCTTGAAAGTCCCGCACTCCAAAAGGTGTATGAGTGCGGTAAACTCCTTCTGCAGGCGACGTAATCAGACCAGATACCGTCTGTGAGACGTTTCCGGACGCTGCTCCGACAGCGTTGCCTACTTCTGCATGTTTGGGAATTTCCAGCGTCGTGTTCAGTCTTGATGCGACCTGCGGATAAATGGGACGTGCGGGAGCTCCCACGACTGCCAGAGTGCCTTCAATAGAGAATGCAACATTCATTGTTTTCGATATCTGCGCACTGACGCCTTTCAGCAGGAGCAGTTCTCCTAGCTTCTCAGGTGAAACATCCGGATGTTCATGCGCGACAGCTGCTCGTACGATCAATTCACCTGAACGCTCAATGACTTTATCGATCACGCGCTGACAGAATTCTTCGCAGCTGTCCCAAGCTGGTTTTTGTCGGGTTACAAAACCTCGCACCCAAAGCTGGGCGGCTAATTCTGCACTTTTTCTGCTCCATCGGTCCATCAGCCCAAGAACATGCAAGGCATCGGTTGGAGTGAAGGCTGACATGTGAACCAGATCTAATCTTTTCAGCCGATTGAAAGCGTACAGCATTCGAGATTCTCGAAACAATGTTTCACAGTTTACCGGCCCGCTTTCCAGATAATCCCATAGTTTTTGTTCGGTTCGGCTCAAGCGGCGAAGATCGTCGGTAAAACGTCGCCGCAGCGCAAAGCAGCCCTGAAATTCGCTTGGTTTATGCGCCAGCTGATGTTCGAGCACTCCAGTGATTTGGGGGTATTGATATGCTAAACAGGAAAGCGGCAAAGCTCGCGATGGTCCCACTTGAAGCGGTCTTTCAAAAGAGACCTGACTATCGCCTCCCAAACCGATGGTATGCACTTCCACCGCTTCGACGAAGGTCTTGAATCCACGGACATGCGCTCCTTCACGCGTCGTTGACGGTCTGCCGTTGCTCAAGATCGCAACATCAGTCGTCGTACCCCCGATGTCGGCAACCACCTTTATGGCATTTTCCGAAAGTTGACAGGCACCAATAATGCTGGCGGCAGGCCCGGAAAGAATCGTTTCAACGGGACGGGTAATCGCTAGCTCTGCGCTCATCATGGTTCCATCACCATTGACTACCATCAACAGTGAGTTCATGCCTCGAGCTTCCAGTTCAGACTGAACCGATCGAATCAATAGGGTAATCGGCGAAATCAGTCGAGCGTTGAGCACTGCAGTCATGGCGCGCCTGGGAGCGTCCAGACGACTGGTCAACTCGACAGTGCACGTAACAGGTTTATTCGTCAATTCCAGCACCAAATCCCGCACTGCGATCTCATGGGATGAATTTCGGACGGAGAACATTCCTGCAACGGCGAATGCCGTCACACTTGAAGCATGTTTGAGGATTGATGTTCTTGCTGCTTCGACGTCGAGTGGCATAAATTCGTTACCCGACGCGGTGTGACCTCCATCGATAAATTCAACGGGGTCACCTTGAAGTGCGCTCTTCAGGTTAGAGCGATTTAACGAGTCCGACGGATGCCCGATAAGAAGCAGGCAGATCGTGCCACCGCGTCCTTCTACAATCGCATTGGTCGCCAGCGTGGTCGATATTGACGTGAACTCGACGACGCGGTGAAGTGGAAGCTCATCGCTCTCGATACGATCGATTACATCGCGAATGCCAATTGAAAGATCGTGATGCGTCGTCAATGACTTTGCACTGCGCAGCACCCCATTGATGCTGTCGTAAAGCACAGCATCGGTGAACGTACCGCCTGTATCAATGCCCAGCCGCATCAGAGCAATCTCAATGATGAAAGTCTAGAGAAATGGGAGGGCCGCGAATGAAAGCGAGATTTGCCAGGCGATGCCGGCTTCCTTAAGGCATCTGATTGATTCCAAGTCGAGTCTTCTTGATGAAACACGATCACCTTCAGTGCCGACAAGTGCCAGATGGCGACCAAAAAATCTGTCAGCCGGTTTACCAAGATGCAGCTGAACTGCTCGCCGGTCTATGCGCTGATCTTAACCACGACACGCCCTAGTATGGAGGCATCCATGAACTGATCGAATGCACTCGGCAATTCTGTAAAGTCAACGACTTGCTTGACAATCAAGTCCAAATCAGACGGTTTTAAGTCAGTGCCAAGCCGATGCCAGGCCTCTTCTCGAATTTCATCCGGCATTTCGATCGAATTAATTCCCAAAAGTGAGACACCGCGCAAAATGAATGGCATTACCGTAGTGTTCAGGCCAAATCCACCTGCTAGGCCGATTGAACCGATATTCCCCCAAGGTTTCACAGTACGGGTCAACCAGCCGAGAGTATCACCTCCGACGCTGTCAACCGCTCCACCCCAAATTGCCTTTTCAAGAGGGCGTTTACCCATTTCAAGTGTGTGTCGATCAATGATGTCAGACGCCCCAAGTGCTTTTAGGTAATCTGCCTGATCCTTTTTTCCCGAAAAAGCGACGACTTCGTAGCCGAGATTGGAAAACATGTTCACGGCGAAACTGCCAACGCCTCCGGTTGCACCGGTGACAATGATTGGTCCACGTTCTGGAATCTGACCGTTCGCCTCCATTCGAATCACGGCAATTGCTGCGGTAAATCCAGCAGTTCCGAAAGCCATGGCCTCGAAATCTGACATGCCAGAAGGGATTGGAACGACACAGTGAGCGGGCAGTCTGGCGTATTCTGAATATCCACCGTCGATTGTTTCGGAAAGTCCGCCTCCACACGACAGAATCAAATCACCTTCGGCGAATCTCGGGTCGGATGACTGAACTACGTGCCCTGCCAAATCAATACCGCCATTCAATGGATACTTGCGTAAGATTCTTCCTTTGCCAGTCGCAGCCAATGCGTCTTTGTAGTTAATGGATGAGTATGTTATTTTGACGAGAACCTCACCGTCAGTAAGGTCATCTACTGTTAAATCTTCAAATCCAGCGGAAATTGATCGATCATCATTTAGATGAATTCTGAAACTGCGAAAAGCTGTCATCGCTTTCTCCTATTAGAATTTTGAAACGTCAAGTGCGTAATTTAATGTGGGTGAATTTATGGTTGCAAACAATTTGTCGACTGCTTGGGAACGACGGGTTGAATTTAGGTAATTGAATTTGCAGTATTGTATATCACAACGACTGAATCCAAATTTCATCTGAAGCTCCCTGACTCCCCAACTTGCGAGCATTTTCAAGAGTCAACGCGATGTAACATTTTATTGAAGAAATTTACAAGTCCGTACATTCTATTCTCAAGGAGAGAATTACATTTTCTGTACAGAGTTTGTAATCAGATACAAGAAAAAAGCGGCAATTATATGTGTTCTTTCATGATTTGTCGCAGAAGCACCGCATTTCAGGTTTGAATGCACATTTCTGCGGCACCAAAAAAACTCCCGAGAGCCTTGAGAAACGCTGGTTATCGCCTGATATGAAACACCGTCAAATGGCTACTTTTGGTGCAATTTACTTTGAAAGTATCGGTGGTTGCGATGGTTTTCCACCCGAGTACATATTTCATTTGTCCTCATTCGATGTCGAAGCAGCGGCTGGGTCGAGATGGCGTGGTAGATCTTCCTATGGGATTGAGCTGCATTCAAACCGGCGCGATTGACGTTTCATAGCCACAGGACTGAAAAGAATCAAAATGGTTCTCTTCAACGGTGCGTGGACATATCGATTCGCTACAGCTTTTGACCGTCTCCACAGCATCAGAATCAGCAGTTCCTCAAAAGCACTGCTACGCGATGCCGGGGCAGCCGCGTTCAAAGCGTGAATCGAAACAGTTGATGGATCGCCTGTTGCCGAGATTGGCTTCAGTAAAGCCGAACGAAATTGCGCGGCGTGAGTCTGGACGCCCGAACCGAATACACGCCGATTCAGTGCACCTATGCTGCAAACTTAAATCGCAATTCCACCGGCTATGTGCCGTTGAAATTTCCAAACTGTAACAGACAGCGCCGTCAACCAGGTTTCAAATCACAATTGAATTGTACGACGGTGAGACAGCGCAGCGGACTCTGGAGCATGCATTTCTATTCCATTCCCAAAATTCCTATAATTCCTGAACTTCATACAACTCACAGCACTAAATCATGGAGTCAAAAAAGTGGGTGAAACAATTTTTTCAAAAATCATTCGAAAAGAAATTCCAGCAGACATCGTTTTTGAAGACGACACGGTTATGGCGTTTCGAGATATTGCTCCGCAGACACCGGTGCATTTTTTAATCATTCCAAAGAAAGACATTCCAACTGTCAATGACATAACGGAGGAAGATGCACAAACAATGGGTCACATGTTCGTTGTCGCCTCCAAACTCGCCAAGGAGCATGGAGTTGATGAAAGCGGTTATCGGTTGACTGTAAACTGCAACCGGGATGGACGCCAGGAAGTTTTTCATGTTCACATGCATCTGCTGGGCGGGCGTCTCATGGGTCGAATGGGATAGGACAGTTGTCGAATCCTGCTGCATCAACTTCTATGAATACCCATCAGAATTACAGAATTAGTGAGCAAACTTTCAGATAAATCTAAAAAAGTTCGAGTGCGGTTGCTTATATGGCTAGGAATTGCTTTTTTGCTTTTGGGAATTGCCGCTGAAGGTTGACAAATGTAAAATTATTTCAAGTCTTCTAGATTTTCAATAATTTTTCTCTTCATCTTCCTGCCGCTCGTTCGGTTTAAAACCCATCTGAATGGCAATCACTTCGTGAGTCTCGAAGTCGGTCATGGGTGGCAAGTCGGGTGCGGTTGGTTGATCAGCTTATTTTGACCATCAGGTCCGCTCTCCGCGTGGGTTCCAGGTAACGCAGCAATCCACAATCCAACCAGCTCCAGTTGAAGCTCGGTCGAATAGATCATTGATTTCTAATACAATCTTCAATTCTTGCTGCCAGCTAAGAATGCGTATCTGAGCCGCTTCTCAAACGGTCCGCAATTCGTACAATCAATCTGCGCCAGCGTATCGCGAGCCCGAGCATTTCTCCGGGCACTGAACTCATCAACATTTTTTTGCAAATTCTATGGACTCATCTCGCGATGAACGTCATAGTAACCGCGTTTCAGACAAAGACCCGGACGACTCCGCACCATTGACGTTAGCCTGCTCTTTGACGTGCTCACCCATCAAGTGCCTGACGGTTTCATCCACTTCATCCTCGCAGCTAAACAGATCAGACGCGTTGTTTGCCCAATCGGCTCGTGTACGATGCGCCATGAACCAGGCGTTCTAATGTTGAATTTTCGGATCATTGGATAACTTCGTGCTATGTGCCTCCATGAGCGAAGCTGAACGCAAATAGACTGCCGTCAGCCATTTTCAGCATTTGAGATTGCTGCCTTCCATCAACGTGTCAGTCTTGGAGCTGAAAGGCTTTCTGCACGCTTTGCTGCTGTCTTGCGGTCCGCCTGACTCGGTCGCTCTGAGCCGCACCGAGGACAGGTTCGATCTCCGGCCAACGCAATGACTCAATTTAACTCCTTGCAACAGCTTCGTTTTGAAACCGACTCATGAATTCTTAAAGTCTCACTCGAACATGTTTCAAATTACGCATAAAAATTTGATCCGATTGAAAGCAAGTTTCTGCATTAGAAAGTAATTTCTAAATTTTACGATTGTCAGCGATTCACGATGATGCCTGAAAGAATCAGCGAGTTCATCACCTTCTGCGATGCAATTGAGCCCATGCGCATAATATCGGACAGACGGTCGCATTCCGACTGCTCTGGTGCTGTCAGGTAGTGCTGCATCTGCCGCCGTTCGCTGAAACATTTAACATTTACGACAATACATGGATTACGCGACGCGAGCGTCTCTGTGTCTTGTAAATGTTAGCCGAGTTGCACACAGGGAACAAAACACGCGAATGGCGGCGCCCGCTCGCTCCGTTTTGGTCTTCAGACCGATTGTGGCAGTTGTGAAAACTTCTTTCGCCACCTAAGGCAGCGTTGCGCATCACGTTCTTCATAGTCACGCAAGGCGGACTGAGGGTCCAGTGTGAACCGGTCCTCTTCATCCTCCCCCAACGCGGTCAATCGCATGGTATACCAGGCCGTTATCCCGCCCCGAGGCGGAGATTCGAATCTCGGAAATTCAGGATCACCACCTTCTTCGGTCAGCCAGGCCTCGGCAAGTCGCGGATTTAGAACCATGGCTCGAGCTAAACTCACCATGTCGACGGCACCACTGGCAACTGCATCCACCGCCTGCTCGCGCTTTCGAAACCCCCCTGTCAGCATCAGCGGCACATCGGTTACTTCTTTTGCGCGCCGGGCAAATTTGAGAAAGTATGGTTCGCCACGCGACGCTCCCTCGGAGCTTGCCTTCGCTCGGGGAAAATAGGTGCCGCCGCTAATGTCGATTAAATCGACCGAGGTTTGGTCGAGAAGACGAACTGCCTCCAAAGCGTCATCCTCTATCAAGCCACCTTCCAGTCTGTCCGTCGAATTGATCTTTATCCCGACGGGGAACGACGGACCAACGGCGCGACGCACTTCGTCAATCACTTCGAGCACAATCCGGCAGCGAGCTTCGATCGAACCACCGTAGCCATCATCCCGGCGGTTGAACAGTGGAGACAGGAATTGACTGAGCAGAAATCCGTGCCCAGCGTGAATCTGAACGCCGCTAAATCCTGCTTTCTTTGCGTATGCTGCTGTTCTTGCATAAATGTGCGGCAGTTCTTGGATGTCTTCAACTGACATGCCCCCACACCGAAGACCTTCGACATCCAGCGCAGACGGTCCCTTCGGCTGACTGATCGGTATGTGCGAGAGAGCGCCTGCATGCCCGAGCTGCGGCCATAGGTGCGCGCCCTCTATCACAGCGCGGCTGACCAATGATTCTATCGCCTGCCGATCGGCGAGCGCTCCGAATACTAGATTTCCAGGTTTCTCCGGATAACGAGGATCACCTTGAACTTCACCAATGATCGACACTGCTGCGCCGCCTTGCGCCCATTTTTCGTAAAGTCGAATCTGAGCGTCGGTAGGATCACCTTCACCGTTTCCAAGTGAATCTGACATTGCAGATTTAGCGAGCCGATTTTTTAGAACGGCGCCACAAGGAAGTGTCAGCGAGCTTCCAAGCATACTGCTGATATTTGAGATTTCACACTCCATGGTTCATTCATCTCAGTCCCGTTGATCAAGAAGTCGCAGTCTTTGAATTCAAGCAGTGCTCCTCGCTCTTGAATTTTGAACCCGCGCCCTTCCGACCCTGATGAGACTGTGGATTCATCGTCAGGTTATCGGGAAAAATACTGATGATATTGATAGGAATCGTGAAGTTGACAGCAATTCTCACTAACAGCATTGGTTTAATTTTGTCTCCTGATGGGGTTTGATGTCTGTTGAGGTTCATTGAAGCCGGTCGCTCACACAGCAGCCGGTGGCGGTGCTGTCAGGGCGGTGTCTGCGTCATACGGTGAAAACACTTTCAATTCTTGTTACTACCCGCCCGTGCTTGCATAACGACAGTCACACTCCAACTGCCGCTGGATTCTCACGTTGATTGTCGTTACACAGTGGGAATTTCCAATCAGTGCTTTCGTGTAGATTCAATCGATAAATCCGGGTAATTTTTCATCAACTCATAAAGTACGGGCTGAATCCATGTGGCACCGACTTCACCTCATCCTGCCACTCGCTGTTACGCGGCGACTCGCTACATGCCAAACAACCTAGGTGGAACTGCTGTAGACCATGCCCGATGTCGATTTCATCTTCACCGCCAAGCCCGCCGCGCGCAAAGTCACTGAACAGTTCAACGATGACATTCAGTCAGGTGAAGGCAATTGACCGATCAATGTTGAAACGGCGCCTGCGAACAAAACTCAATACCGAGTGTATTCCACCACCTCGATTCTGCCAACTGCGTTTTGTCTGGTTTTTCGAGCATCTCTCCTTAAGCACGCATCTGAGACCGTGAAAGTATTGCCAAATTAGTTTAAATTAGTGGATTATGAATATCTATCTCATTGATTTAAATGATATAAATATTTGTTCTGATTCAGAAATCTACGAAAATGAGAATACTTTCACAGCCTCATCTGCAGTCACACGCCACATTCCGAGTTCTCAACGAGTGGTACTCTTGATGAAATCCAATCTCAGCCTGAATCCGACTCCTCAGCACCCAACACTTCGCGACAGTCGGTCCGAATCGTTTTTGAATCAATTGTGACTGCCAGACCTGTTCAGCGTGCGGCGGCAGGTCAGTCACCGCCAATCGCTGAATCGCCAGTTCAAGCGAGTTTCCGGTCCGGTCAGCTACCGCGAAAGCTCCCTCACTGTGCCAGAGCTCAATCCGGTGTAGCGGCAGATCTTGTCAATCGGTTCATTGTTCTGCAGCATTATTTGCGCAATATTCCGCGCTTTCTGCTCAGCTCCCTCCTGCATCTTACTTTCCAGTGTCCCCTCAAGAAACGGGGACGTAAATACTTCCTGCGGTATGGTTACTCGCTCAACTTCCATGATCATCTCCCTTGTGATTTCCGGCCTGACTCGGCAAATGTAGTCAACCGCCTTTCCAATCAATACTTTTCGACGCGTATCGTCAAGTTCCTGCCCCATCCGAAGCAACTCGGCGACCATTTTAAGATCCGCATCCCATATCCTGTCAAATATATACAATATCTGTCTCGTTTCCAATTTCCTTTCCATTATCTGCTGCTGAACCTGCGTTCGGCGCAAGTTCACGCAGCGCACAATGAAGTTCAATACCTGTCGACCGAACATCTCGATCATTTCTGGTGACTCGGCTGTCAGATCCTGGTGGAACTCCAAGTTGTAAGGCCACTTCGGTTCCCGACCATGATAGATCAATATCGGCAATATCGGAATCATCTGTTTTCCGTACACCGCAGTCTGATATTCCAGCAGCTGCAGCATCAATTTCGCATCCTGCCAGCTCTTGTGTTCCAGCATGAATACCATCCTGCAGTGCGCACCGGACTTTTTGGACCTGACCGAATACAGAAGATCCATTTGTTTTTTGCTTGAGTCCGGCATGAAATGAACTGTCGGCTGCGCACGCAATGTCCGCCAGTCAAAAGCATTGAACTCGTCAGCTGTCAAGGCCAGCTCGAACAGGTCCATACCATTCTGCGGGTCTCCATAGATCTCGCAGAACAGCCGATCATGCGGGTTCTTGAATTTAATTTTGTCAAGCTTGGGTTCTGCCATACATCTTCCTGCCATGCTTATTGTGCTGTCGAATGAAAATGACCTGCCTGCCGAATCTGCCATTCGGACGGTCGTTCTTGTGATATGTCTGTCGAAACATCCACTGAGCTGATTTGACCGGACATTTCCGCGGAGATCGGATCGCGTTTGAGAATTCAAACTCTCCGATATGAACTATCGTACATTCTGCGATTCCAAAATGGAAATCAGGCGAACATAACAGGGAAAGATCATCCGCCGCGACGGCGCCGCAGTCGCAGGTTGCAGCAAAATGAACTGCAATCGACATTGCAGCTGCTTATTCTGATTGGATAAAGTGCCGATGTTGGCATGCGAAACACTTACCGGTGTTTTTTCAGTGACGGCAGTCCAGCGCTTCAGGTGCGGACGCTCTCTCAATTGCGATTACGTTCGATTCCTGTCATTGTGAACAATCCCGCTTCGGTCATCCGAGCAGACAAATGAATCCGCTCTCAAAATGATTGCGATGAACAACATGCATCAGGTGGTTCAAATTCTCTTCGGCCATCGTACTTTCGCCGAGGAACTGCTAATGTTTTATTTTGGGCAATAGCTCGCCCTGCATTTATAACGACAGTCACGGTGAAAAACCAGCGACATCAGAGTGTGATAGTCGCCATGCAAGGGGGCAAGCAGTTATTGCGTCAGGACAAGTCCTGGAATTGGGGGAATGCTATGAAATAATGAAATAGTTGAAACCATTCATCGCAACCCAACGGGTTCGACTCCTGTCCGGCAAAGGCACAGCCTGCCAGCCGGAAGCGAGTGTTGCATGGCAGTCGGCAACGGCGGTCGTGAAGCGTACACAGCGGGTGATGAAGCGTCCTATTGAGCCTCGAAATTGCTATCGATGGCGCTTTCAGTGTTAACTAGCTGGGAGCAGCACTTGCAACACCGCGAGTGGCGAGGTGTTGCAAGGCCGTCCGGGGTCGCGGGAACGGCGCAAAGTCGCGGGAAGGGTTGCCAGGGAACCTGAGAGAGCCTGTATTTTCCATCGGACAGGGTATCCGGCCAAAGGGGAGTCGGAGCAGAAAAGTCCCCGGCCCGTCGCATGGTCTGCGGTGCGACGGGAGCGCGCAGGCGGAACACACAAAGACGGCAGACTACGATGGTACTGGTTGGCGAATCAATAAGCCGAAAGGATGAAATGCAGGCAGTCGTAGCGCTCTGATAGTACTGATGACGGCGGGGAACTGAGTCCATCAGGACCCGTTCGAGGGAAGCGGAGCGTCATGCATACAGAAATATTGGTGGGAAACGATGGAAAGTACACAGAGACTTACAAACACGTCTACGAAACAGCAATATATAGCCGAACAGGCGAGAGCGTCAGCAGTGGGTTTCAGACGCAGACTTGACGTAGTATTTCGACAGTCTGAGTCATGCCCGACTGCGTGAGATTCTCGACCTGCGGATCAAAGAGGGGCATTCGATTTATGCCCGTTGAGCGAACCTGTTGCATGAGGAACCGAGTGCGTCAATCGCGCACGCTCGGATCTGTGAGGAGCGGGGCTCGGTAACGACCCCGCTTACTCGGCCTAATTTTTTTTATTGATTTTTTTGAAGATATTTCTGATCCACTTTACGCCTGGAATCTTGAATCCCTCTTTCGCTTCGGATGCTTCCGTATTTTCGCTCGATTCTGCACTGTCTGCAGCTTGGCTGTCGACGTTGTCTTCTGCCTGATCAACTTCAGCAATTTCCACTTCCTCACTCGCTTCGTCACTTTCTTCACCTTGGCTGTCGGCACTTTCCGTATCAAGGTCTGCGTCAGCGCTTTCCGCCTCCTCACTCGCTTCTGAAAGTTCTGCCTCCTCATCCGTTTCTGAGTCAGCGGGCAGAAAATGGATGACGTCGGTTACTTTGCCTTCCGTGAAGTAAATCGTAACAGTTGCTTCTTTCACGGTTTCTCGATCTTCATTCAGCAGATAGTACACGTAATCCCAGCGACTCCGATGAAACGGATCAACGACGAGCGGCGTTCCCAAGATGTCCAGCACTTCAGACGGTTCCATCCCTTGACGGATCTGATTTACGTTTTCTCGTTCAATCTGCTGGCCTTGCTGCAGTTCCGGTCGATAGACCTGACAGGAAGCGAGCAGGAGAGCAGTGATGCAAAGCAGACTGATGACAGCAGAATTTAATTTGGGCAGGTAAGGTTTGAACATGTGGTTTATCTCACAAACGAAAGATTAGCTAAGCTCCTTTAATACTGCGATTTCGTCGCAGTCATTGAATTTACAGCACTTAAAGCAAACTCCCCACACCTTTTCCGGAAAGATTTCTTTTGGAACAGTTCGAAAGCCTGCATTATGGAAAAAGCTCGGAACATAGGTCAGTGCCATTATGCGCTTCAATCCAAGTGAAATTGCTTTTTCTATTAATTTATCGACCAGAATTCGTCCGAAGCCGTGACGTTTCTGATTTTCAGCTACCACCAGACTCCGAATTTCGCACAGATTTTCGTTAAAAATTTCTAAGGCTCCGCATGCGACAACGACATCATCCAATTCGATGACGATGAACTTCATCAGATTGTCGCAGATGTCGGATTTGGATCTTGGAAGCAGCACGCCGTGCGCTACATAATCCGCCATAAGCGCATGAATGCCATCAATATCCTGTGTATTCGCCGCACGGACTGTCGGCGAAATTTTCAGCTCGAAAGCAGGTTTAATCATCACTCGCATTGAGAAAGCATCTCCCTTGCATGTTCAGTAGTGCGAGTCGTTATTTTAACACCACCCAGCATTCTCGCAATTTCCGTAATTCGTTCCTGAGGGCTCAAAAGATGAATGGTCACCGTTGAATCATGATCGACTGATTTAATGACGTTCAGTTGACTGTGCCCTTTTGCCGCAACCTGAGGCAAGTGCGTAATGCAGATAATTTGGGCATGCCGGCTTAACTTGGCAAGCAGCGTTCCGGTCCGTTCGGCAACGCCGCCTCCGATGCCTACATCAACCTCATCAAAAACAATCGTTGGCACCTGTGTTGTGCTGGCGGCCACAACTTGAATCGCAAGGCTGATTCTGGACAGTTCACCTCCCGATGCAATGGCGCCGATCGATCCTTTCTCCTGCCCGGGATTGGTTGCAATCAGGAACTTTGTATCTTCATACCCAAAACTGGAGTAAGAATTCGAATCCTGATCAACCAAATACACTTCAAAACCGGCGCCTTCCATACCGAGCAGCTGAAGCTGCTGGGTGACTTCGTGGGCAAAATCCTTTGCAGCCGGCTGCCGAGCGCTCCGAATTTTTTTCGCAATGCTGTGGTACTCCTGTTTCAACTGCTCCAGTCTGTTGTCAAACTCCTTAATTTCGGCAAGTTCCAATTCTACCTTTTCGATTTTTCCAGCGAGTTCCTGTTGTAATTCAGCCAAATTATCAACGTCTGCATGATGAATTCGGGCTTGGTGATGCAATTCCGACATTCTGGACTGAAGAATTTCAATTTCAGCCGGGTCGTGCTCGATCTGATCGGACAGCAGATTCATTTCTCGTGCGCTTTCATCAATTCGAATTACAGCTTCATTCAGCAAATCACTGATCGGCTCGAGCCGTCCGTCGTATTTTGCAAGCTGCGAAATTTGAACCGAAAATTCGCTGATCATGCTGCTCAGGGTTCGGTCATACCCGTAAAAGAGTTCTTCTGAAATCGTGCTTAGCGTACGAATCAGCTCTTCGGCATTTGACGCCCGGGAAAGACGGTCTTTCAACTGGGTAAATTCACCTTGCTCAGGAGACAGCTGGGCTAGTTCACCGTGTTGGTGCCGCGTCAGTTCCAGTAAAGACTGCAGTCGTTTTTGGTTCTCAGTCAATTGCTTTCTCTTTCTTTGTTCGGTTCGAATTTTCGCCGCGAGTTCCGCAAGTTTCTTTACGTCCTCCAGATGTCCGATAAATGCGTCCAGCAGGTATCGCTGAGTTCCGCCTTTGGAAAGTGAATGGTGTTCATGCTGGCCATGAATTTCGACCAGAAGAGACGCCAGTGATCGAACATATTTCAGCGTAACGGGTCGTCCGTTAATGTAAGAACGCGAGGGACGGTCAGGGTAAATCAGACGTCGAACAAAACATTCCTGTCCATCGGATAGACCAAGTTCTCCCAGCCATTGTCTGGCCTCGAAGCCAGTGACATCAAATACAACAGTGACGTCCGCGCATTCGCAATTACTGCGAACCACGCTGCCGCCTGCTCTCGAACCCATTACGATGGCGAGGGCATCAATCAATAAGGATTTTCCGGCCCCGGTTTCACCCGTTACTGCGGTCAGGCCCAAATCAAAATCAATGTGAGCTTCTGAAATGAGAAGATAATTCCTGATGTAAATCGATTTGAGCATATCTGTCGGCTGCCGCTGATCTAAACGCCCCAGCTCAATTTATCTCTAAGTGCGCTGTAGAACGAATGCCCGGCGATTCGAATCAAGCTGACGGTCAGCTCCGACCGATGAATCGTCACCAGTTCTTCTCCGTCCAGCTCCTGTCGAACATGCCCATCGACAACCAAATGAGCGTGACCTTCATCTGCGTTGATCAAGCGGATGAATACTTCGCTCCTGTCACTGAGCACGATGGGACGATGGGTCAGCGTCTGAGGACTTACAGGAACGATCTCGATTGCGGAAAGAGTCGGATACAGGACGGGACCGCCAGCAGACAGGGCATAAGCAGTGGAGCCCGTTGGAGTCGAAACAATGACGCCGTCGCATCGTACGTGAGTAACAAACTCCTGCCCTACACTGATTTCCAGATCGAGAAGGCGTCCGTAATTCGTTTTATAAACAACGATATCGTTGAATGCGTTGAATGCAGTCTTATTTTGACAGTCATCCTCAATCTGAACTTCCAGCAGCGTTCGGGTTTCGGTTGAGTATTGACCGCCGAAAATGAGGTCAAATGATTCCTTGATTTCTTTCACCGCAACATCGGTCAGGAATCCGCGCCGACCAAGATTCACGCCTAGCAGGGGAGACCGCCGACCAGCTCTTTTTCGGGCGACGTTTAGAAAGGTGCCGTCACCGCCGATGACTACTGCTAGATCAATTTCGTCGTCGTCAAAACCTTCCATCTCCTGGGTTTCCATGGGGGACGCGAAGTACAGTCTGCTGCCAATCCGGTAGTAATCAATGATGCCTGATATTTCCCCAGCGACATCTTTGACATCGTCACTGTTGAAATTTCCAAATAATCCAACTGATTTAAAGGAAGTCATCGTCACCGTCTTATTGCAGACCAATCTGCAAACTGTATTCTATCCTGAATGACCATGGCCGAAAACCGGTGTTGCCGGTCTTGCGGATCTTTGTTCCAGCAGCAGGCAGCTTGGGATGTTCTTCAATGGCATACGGCAGCTTTTTGGGCTAAATTTATTCTTTAAGTTCAGTAAAAGTGAGGCTTAGGCCAAATTTGGGCTGTGGTTTCAGTTTATCCGTTGATTGAAGTCATCGTGATGCGGTTGGACCCGGCTTGGAGCGTCAGTACGATCTTTAGATGATAATTCTGACTGCATTTGACTGATCTCAATTAGGTCAAACGATTTTAAATTCATCCTAATCCATTGAATATATAATGTAAATTCTGAAACGAGAGCTAATTTATAATTGAAGGATATGCTGTTGTTCCTGTGAAATTTGAACCAACTGGGTAAGTTGGCTCGTCATAGTAAAATCTGAGCGTAATATTTGGTTTATACTTCACGGATTAAATTTTATCATTGTGTTTTGCGATAATGCTTAATCGTCAATTGCTGTACATGCTGTCTCTAATGAGTGCTTTTTGAGAGTTAGATGAGCCATCCGGTCCTAGATCAAAGATCCGAAACACTGCTGCGTCTGCTGATTTCGCGATTTATCGTTCAGGGTCAGCCCATCGGCTCGCGAACGCTTGCTCATGAACCCGGGCTGTCTATCAGTGCGGCGACGGTGCGCAACGTCATGGCGGATCTCCAGGATTTGGGATTGATTCAGTCTCCTCACATTTCTGCCGGACGCATTCCAACAGTGCTAGGGTATCGTCTTTTCATCGATTCAATGCTGAAACTCGAACCTCTTCCTAACGAAGAGAAAGAGGAGATTGAAATTCGGCTCAATGAAGAAAACGATGCAAAAGAATTGATGAATGAAGCGTCTAAGCTTCTGTCTGAAGTGACAAAGTTCTGTGGCGTTGTGTTTCTGCCGGATTCATCAATCGCGAAACTTCGGCAGATCGAATTTGTGAGGCTGTCCAAGCATCGAGTGCTGGTAATTTTGATTACCGAAGACGGGCAGGTGCAAAATCGCGTTATTTCCGTGGACCGCGAGTATTCTCCATCAGAACTGGTCAGCGCGGCAAATTACTTTAATGAGACGTTCCGCGGCAAATCGTTATCCTCGGTACGGGAATTGCTGCTCTTAGAGATGAAACGAGACAGTCAGCAGATCAATGAGCTGCTGCAGACGGCAGTCAATATTGCAGCAAATTTATTTGTTGACGACCACTCGGACGATGATGTCGTAGTCAGTGGACGGTCCAATCTGTTTGATGTGCCAGATCTGGCCGCCATCGATAAAATCAAGAAAATCTTTGAAATATTCAAAGCGAGACATTCATTGCTTACCCTGCTGAACAAAAGCGTAAAAGCCCGCGGTGTCTCTATCTTCATCGGCGCGGAATCGGGATACGAAAATTTGGATGACTGCAGTGTGATAACGGCGCCATACCAGATCGGTGGACACAATATTGGCGCGATCGGCGTGATTGGTCCTACGCGCATGGCCTACGAACACGTGATCCCAGTTGTTGATGTCACAGCGCAGATGTTGGGAAATGCACTTTCTCATTTGAATCAGAAGCGGTAAGTTCTCACTAAGCTCCTTGTATTGTCAGAGTTGCCTGACTTAAAAATTTCGAACCGTAGTTTTGTTCGAAATATTTTTTGTGAAGGGCTTGAATTTCCATCGCGTCATACTTATCTATCCCGCATACAAAAAACCATTTTGCACTAAAGGAACCAAATTCGAATGAATACATCAACTAGGAACGATTCGAAAGCCGATTTCCAGCAGGAACCGAATCAAGTCGGAACGGAAACTGGCGGAGAAGTTCAGGATGAGTCAGTTGAAGAGACGGAACAGGCCTCGGCGGAAGATGCGTCATCTCAGTTTTTCGGCAGGACGAAAGCCCTGCAGCGGCAGCTGGACGAACAGCAGAATTCATATCTCCGTTCACTGGCTGAAATGGAAAATTTGAAGAAGCGTCATTCCACTGAACTTGAAAGAGCCCGGAAATTTGCAATTGATCAATTCGCCAAAGAAATGGTGAATGTGATGGAAAGTCTCGACAAGGCCTGCGAAGTTGGACAGCAGAATTCTTCCGAGACGGCTGTGGAGGCGATACGGGAAGGAGTTGAACTGATCCGAAAGCAGATGTTGAACGCTTTTGAAAAGTTTTCCATCAGCGAAATCGATCCCCAGCCGGGCGATCCATTCAATTCGGATGAACAGCAGGCAATTTCAATGCAGCCAAGCGCTGACATCCCAGCAAATCATGTGGCGGTTATGTTCCGAAAAGGCTATCGAATTCACAATCGGCTGCTGCGGCCTGCGATGGTGATTGTTGCTGCTGAACAGGTGCCGGCGAAAGCGGATCGTGATGCAGATGAAACTGAAGAATCTTAAATTCACTTTATTGTGTTTTGGACGTTTTTTAATGTTTTTGGAGGAAAAACATGTCAAAAGTAATTGGTATTGATTTGGGAACAACCAACTCGTGCGTCGCAGTGTATGAAGGTGGTTCTGCAAAAATTATTGAGAACCAGGAGGGAGATCGCACGACTCCTTCCATCGTTGCCTTTACGGACAATGATGAGATTAAAGTCGGGCAGGCGGCAAAGCGACAGGCAGTCACAAATCCTCATAATACCCTGTTTGCGGTGAAACGGCTCATTGGTCGCAAATTTTCAGAGGATGTCGTGCAGCGGGACCTGGATCTCATGCCATATAAGATCACTCCTGCGCGCAATGGCGATGCATGGGTGCGCGTAAAAAATAAGGATTTGGCGCCGCCGCAGGTTTCTTCTCACATCTTGCAGAAGCTGAAACAGACGGCAGAAGATTATTTGGGTGAAACGGTTACGGATTCTGTGATCACAGTGCCCGCATATTTCAATGATTCGCAGCGCCAAGCGACCAAAGATGCCGGAAAAATTGCCGGTTTGAATGTCAAAAGGATCATTAACGAACCCACTGCTGCCGCTCTAGCTTATGGCTTGAACCGACAGGAGGGAGATCGCAGGGTAGCCGTATATGATTTGGGTGGTGGAACATTCGACATTTCAATCATTGAAATCGCAGAAGTGGACGGTGAAAGCCAGTTTGAAGTATTGTCTACCAACGGTGACACGTTTTTGGGCGGTGAAGATTTCGACCGTCGAATTATCGATTACCTCTCGGATGAATTCCGTAAAGATCAAGGCATGGACATGCGCGGCGACCCATTGGCGATGCAGCGATTGAAAGAAGCCGCAGAAAATGCGAAGATTGAACTGTCGACGAGTTCTCAGACTGAGGTCAACATTCCGTATATTACTGCAGATGCGACCGGACCCAAGCACCTGAATTACAAAATCTCTCGAGCCAAAGTTGAATCTCTGGTCGATGATTTAATTGCCAGAACGGTCAAGCCGTGCAGAATTGCATTGCAGGACGCCGACGTTTCCGCCTCGGAAATTGATCATGTAATTCTGGTCGGCGGCCAGAGCCGGATGCCAAAGGTTCAGGAAACCGTGTCGCGGATTTTCGGCAAAGATGCCCGAAAGGATGTGAATCCGGACGAAGCGGTTGCCGCAGGCGCTGCGATTCAAGGCGGCGTTCTTGGCGGCGACGTGAAAGATCTGCTGTTGTTGGATGTTACGCCTCTGTCGCTTGGAATCGAGACGCTTGGCGGAGTGATGACAAAACTGATTCAGAAGAATACGACGATTCCGACCAACGAAACCCAGCTGTTTTCAACCGCCGACGACCACCAGACGGCAGTGACAGTACACGTGCTGCAGGGTGAACGCGAAATGGCGATGCACAATAAGTCATTGGGCCGCTTTGATCTGTCGGACATTCCGGCGGCTCCCAGAGGCATGCCCCAGATCGAGGTCACTTTTGACATTGATGCAAACGGCATCCTGCATGTATCGGCGAAAGACAAAGCAACCGGGAAAGAAAACAGGATTGTCATCAAATCGAGCTCAGGACTGGACCAGGCTGAAATTGACCGCATGATTCAACAAGCCGAAGAGCATGCTGCCGCCGACCGGTCGCTTAGGGAAAAAGTGGATTTGACCAATCAGGCTGAGGGTCTCATTCATTCGGTTCAAAAAACGCTCAAGGACCTGGCAGACAAAGTGGAGGAGAACGAAAGATCAGAAATCGAGGCTGCCATCGGTGAATTGCAGTCTGCAATTCAAGCGGATGCCGACGTTGAAGAAATTAAGGCGAAAATGGATAAGCTGGCACAGGCAAGTCACAATCTCGCGCAGAAAGCGTACTCACAGCAGAGTGAACAGGCAGAAACTCCAAACCAGGCCGACCCCTCTTCGGGCACCAATCAGTATTCGGATGCTGTCGACGCGGATTTCACGGAAGTGAAAGACAAGTAGAGCAGAAAACTCTGACGCTGTGCTGAACAAACTATTAAACTTTGATGTTGATGTGTTGCTTACAAACCCGAAACCGATATGAGCAAGCGCGACTACTATGAAGTGCTAGGCGTTGATCGTGGCGCGTCTGAAAAAGTAATCAAACGCGCCTTTCGGCGTTTGGCGATGAAATACCATCCTGACCGAAATCCGGATGACTCACAGGCCGAAGCTCGATTTAAAGAAGCGAAAGAAGCATATGAAGTGCTGATGAATTCCGAAAGTCGTGCGCAGTATGATCGATTTGGGCATGAGGGTTTGGCGTCAATGGCTTCCGGTTTTCCGGGGTCCGAAGGATTTGGGGACATTTTCAGTGACATTTTCAGTGATATTTTCGGCGGCAGTCGGCGCGCCCAGCGTCATCATCAGGGAGCCGACCTGAAATATACTCTCGATCTTGATTTGGAAGAGGCGGTTGCAGGTGTCGAAAAAGAGATCAGAGTGCCGCGGACTGTCGGGTGCCAGTCCTGTAATGGGTCGGGTGCGGAAAGAGGTACGAATCGAGTCACATGCAATACCTGTCAAGGACGCGGACAGGTGCGCGTGCAGCAGCCCGGCTTCCTGCTGCGACAGACCTGCCCGAAATGCAAAGGCAATGGTACGATCATTACGAATCCCTGCAGAACATGCAACGGACAGGGCCGCGTACGGGATGTCACTCGATTGTCCGTATCGATTCCCGCGGGCATTGATCACGGGAATCAGATCAGAATTCCAGAAAAAGGTGAAGCAGGTCCAGGTCCGGGCTCCATAAATGGTGATTTATTCGTTCAAATTCGACTGCGAAAGCACTCCATTTTCAATCGGGACGGCGACAATATTTTCTGCCAGATTCCCATCAGTTTTACAACTGCGGCACTGGGAGGGAGCGTTGAAATTCCGACCTTAAGCGGCCGCGCCAACCTGAAAGTCAATCCTGAAACCCAGACCGGTAAAGTGATGCGGCTGCGAGGCAAGGGCATTCGGAACATAAGATCCGGAGCCATCGGTGATCTATACTGCGAACTGACGGTCGAAACACCAGTCAAATTAACCAATAAACAGAAGTCAATCCTGCACGATTTTGAAGTATCAGTAAATGAAAGCGGTTCTCGCCACACTCCACAGGTAGGCAAGTGGTCTCAAAGAATTCGATTGTTTTGGGAAAGAATCGCCGCCTGATTTTTCCATTTGAGGCGCGGTTCCAACATGCAGTTTGGATCCGCTTCCGATACATTGCCTGACGTCGTTGACATACTTGGGCCGAATGGACCATTTGTCAGGCATTACAGGTGGTTTCGAGTTCGTCAGTGTCAGCAGGAAATGTCCGACGCAGTTGATGCCGCGATTGCAGCAGAGCAGCATCTGGTCGCCGAATCCGGTACAGGAACCGGCAAGACGTTCGCCTATCTGGTCCCTTCACTTCTGAGCAAAAAGAAAATCATCATTTCTACGCGGACGAAGAACCTGCAGGAACAGTTGTTTCACCAAGACATCGGTTGGGTTTGTGAAGCGCTCAATCTGGACAGCAACGTCCAGCTGCTCAAAGGCCGGGAAAACTATTTCTGCATTCATCGCTATGAGATGGCAACTCGTCAGCAGGATATGTTTGGCCGCGTCAGTCAGATGAAACGAGTTCATGACTGGGTGCGGATGCACGATGATGGAGATCTTTCGGAACAACGCGGCCTTTCTGCCGAAGCGCGGCGGCAGATCACGTCGACGTCGCAGAACTGCGTAGGGTTTGACTGCGATTACTGGAGCGAGTGTTATTTCAACCGGACTAGAAATAGAGCGCAGCGTGCGGACGTTTTGGTTGTAAATCACGCTCTTTTGTGCAGCCATCTGTTTAACGGCAGCATTGAAGGATTGAGTCCCGGAGCTGAAGTCGTCATCATTGACGAAGCGCATCGCTTCCCGGAAATCGCAGCAGAATCGATGGGATTTTCCATCTCCGCCCGCCGGCTGCGTCAGCTGTGTTCAGATTTAGAGGATGCAAATGCTGAAGGTGATTTACCGGTGGAGTGGCTTGCGGCTTTTCATGAGCTTGTCGAAAAATTCGTTGATCAAATTCAGAAACTGACTCGTCGGTATTCACATCGAGTTCCACTTCGAGATGTCGCAGAAAACAGGAAGTTGATGCCGGCAGTGATGAATTTCTGCGAAAACCTGATCGAATATGCATCGCAGCTGGATGATTTTGCTGATACCTGGACAGTTATGGAAAAGCTTCAGAACAGCATCCTTGCGGTCGCCAATGATCTTCACGCCATCTTAGAACGCGAAGATGATGATCATGCAAGCTGGTTTGAGAACACCCGAGACAGTTTCAACATGGCTCAAATTCCACTTGAACCTGGTCAGCGATTCGCTGAATTGATCCACGAGAACGAGCTGAGCCTTATATTTACTTCAGCAACTCTCGCAGTGGGTGAGGATTTCTCATTCTTTAAACGACAGCTGGGGCTTGAGGATGCGATAAGCGTACAGTGGGAGAGTCCATTTGATTTTTGGGAGCAGACGCGCGTTTATATTCCACGAAATGTCCCGCCTCCGACCTTCAACAATCCGAATTATGACATAAAAGTTGCAGAAGTCGTAAAGCAGGTGGTCACCGTGACCCGGGGTAGAACGTTGGTTCTGTTTACGAGTTACAGTGCGTTGAACACGGTGTATGAAATTCTGTCAAATGAGATAGACTACACGCTGTTTCGTCAGGAGAGCAGAGGCTCCAATGCAAAGCTGCTCCACGATTTCAGTGAAGATGGGAACGCGGTTCTGCTTGGCACGTCCAGTTTTTGGGAAGGGGTTGACGTACGGGGCAGTGCTTTATCCTGCGTAGTGATCGCAAAACTGCCATTCCGCGTTCCGAGCGACCCGGTTCTGCAGGCAAGGCAGCGCAGGATGCAGGCAGCGAATGAAAATTTCTTTATGAACTGGAGCCTGCCCGATGCCGCACTGACTCTCAAGCAGGGAGTGGGACGCCTGATTCGGGATGTTGATGACAGGGGCATTCTCGTCATATGTGATCCGCGAATCCTTACCAAGCAATACGGCAGGCACTTTCGAGAAAGTCTGCCAAGAATGCAGAAAGCGTCCAGTTTGGAGAGTCTGTCAAATTTTCTTTCCTGATGAATGTTCTAGCGATAAACTCATCCGAATCCACACTTTCTGCTGCGCTGAACTTGGACGGTGAAACCAGGTCCAGGCAAAAAATTTCAGATCGAAATCACAACCTGTTCGTTCTTGTAATGATCGATGATCTGCTGTCGGACGCTGGGATATCGATGCAGCAGCTGGACGGAATTGCTTTTGGGGAAGGTCCAGGTTCATTTACTGGACTTCGAATATCGGCCGGTGTGGCACAAGGCATCGCATTCGGAGCAGACATTCCTGCTCTGCCTGTATCCTGTCTTGCAGCGATTGCTCAGAAACAATGTCAAAAAAAGGTTGTTGCCGCAATTGACGCCAAACGCAGCCAAGTGTATTGGGCCTGTTACGTCCGCAACAGCAGCGCGGTCATGAATTTGCAGGATAAAGAGCAGTTGACGCGTGTTTCCGGACTGAAATTGCAAGGCAGTGGATGGTACGGTGCAGGATCAGGCTGGGATTCGAACGCGGACCGATTTTACCGGCAAAATGAAAACTTAATTGCTGACTGGGCAGCTCAACAAAAGCCCCACGCAGAGGAAATTGCTTTGATCGGTCGAAATCTTCTTCAGTCAGATCAAGGCAGGCCTGCCTACTTGGCGATTCCAAACTACATGTCGCCTTATTCCTCCCATTAATTGGTCTGAATTTGGTCCTCACTCATTCAAATTCAGCCCGTAGTCTTTCGTTCGAGGGCTGATCCGTGCTAATTCGACTGCAGTTTCACTAACCCGAATCGTTTCCACGGGGTAGCCATTTAGCAAAATGGTTGTGCCTGGTGATGGAATATCTTCATTTAGTTCAAGAATCAGCCCGTTCAGAGTGTGAATTTCCCCCGTAGGCAACTCCAGGCTCAATATTCGATTCAAGTCTCGAACATTCAATCTGGCATTGACGATATACGTTCCGCCGTCTTCCGGGATGATGCCATGCTGCTGTTCAATTTGACTTCCGACAATGCCTGCAACTTCTTCGAGCATATCGCGCAGAGTTGCGACACCCATGACCTCGCCATACTCATCAACGATGATGCTCATGTTTCGGTTTTCATCCTGCATCCTTTGAATCTGTTCAAGCAATCCGGCATCATCCGGAACATACAGGGGTTTTCTGAGTTCGTCTTCAATGTCTCGCTTCGTAATTTCGCGCAGATTGAATTTCTGAAGAAACTCTCGAACATCAAGTTCGCCTCGAATTTGTTTGAATGATTTTTCATAAACGGGAAGTCGAGAATAGCGAGCCTCTTTAATCAGTTCAACGATGTCCTGTAAATCATCCTCTAAGTCAACTGCCTGGATTCGATTGTGCGGCACCATGACGCTTTCCACCGAGTACGAACCAAGATCTAATACGCCGAGCAGAAGATCGCGCTGATCTTTGCTGATGTCGGTGCTTGATGCTTCAACCGCAACTTTCAGCTGATCTGAATTCAGGGGGTCTGCTGTCGATCTTCTATCGTCGATGGGAATAATCAATTCGAAGAATCTTACGGCTGCGCTGACCAGCCAAACAAAAGGAAACAGCAGCTTGTGCAGGATTTGAAGAAAGTAAGATGCGAAATAGGCGATCCTTTCAGGGTAGACAGCGGCATATGTTTTTGGTGGAATTTCAGCAAAGACGACTATAACGACCGTAATGATTCCAGTTGCGACCGCTACACCCGTTTCTCCATGCAGCTGCCATGCAATCATAGTGGAGATTGCGACTATGGCATTGTTGACTAAATTGTTGCCAAGCAGGATCGTGCCTAGAAGCTGATCTGGTTCATTGATCAGATTTTGAAGTAACATAGCCTTTCGGTTTTTTTTGTTGGCCTGGTCCGCCAGACGATAACGGTTCAACGCCATCGTTGCGGTTTCAGAAGCTGAGAAAAATGCAGAAAGAAAGATTAAGAGTACTAAACAGGCAAATAATATGCCTATCGGTAAGTCGTCCAAGCGAGTATTTGAATTATTTTCAGATAGAAGTTACAGTGTATAAATGCAGTGTATAAAAAATTGGGCTGGTTTGCCAGTTTGATTTCCATAGAACATAAATTTTAGCGAGAATCCTACACCATGTTTGACACAATTCGGGATCGCATTTCCCAAGCTTTTGGGGGATTGCGCGGTAAGAAAGTCATCTCTGAATCAGTATTGGAGAACACGTTACGTCAGGTGCGAAGAGCGCTTCTCGAAGCCGACGTCGCTCTGCCCGTCGCAAAAGAATTCATCAGCCTGGTCAAGGCGCGCGCTTCACAGGCCGACGTTCTCACAAGTCTCACTCCTGACCAGACAATTCTGACCATTGTTCACGAAGAACTCACGAATGTGATCGGACGTTCCAACGTTCCGCTTGACTTAAAGGGACCGAAACCAAGCATCATACTGATTGCGGGTTTGCAAGGTTCAGGAAAAACTACGACAGCCGCAAAACTGGCGAAACTGCTTGCAACGCAGGATCAGAAAAAGGTCATGCTTGCCAGCGTTGACGTTTATCGCCCCGCTGCGATAGATCAACTGCGGACACATGCAGAGTTGATCGGTGTGGATTTCTTTGAACCTAATTTAAGAAAACATCCCGTTGTCATAGCGAAATCTGCAGTCAAAAAAGCGGTTAAGAACGTTTCGGACGTGATCATTCTAGATACGGCAGGTCGGCTGCATGTTGACAGCGCCATGATGAATGAGCTGAAAAGAATTGCTAGAGCAGTGAAGCCGACTGAGACTTTGTTTGTGATCGACGCCATGATCGGGCAGGACGCAGTCAACAGCGCTGCCGAATTCAATTCAGCTTTGGACCTGACTGGCGTCGTCGTGACGAAACTCGACAGTGATACGCGTGGGGGTGCACTGCTTTCCGTACGGCATGTCACCGGGAAACCCGTCAAGTTCATTGGAGTGGGTGAACACGTAGACGCAATCGAGCATTTTCATCCGGATCGAATTGCTTCCCGAATTCTGGGGATGGGCGACATTCTCTCGATTATTGAAAGCGCGCAGCAGAAAGCAGATCAGCAGAAAGCCAAGAAACTAGAACAGAAGCTGCGAAAGGGCCGCCGAATGGACCTTAGTGATTATCGAGATCAGATGATGATGACACAGGACATGGGAGGCATTGCAAACATTGCAAAATTATTGCCTGGCATGCCAACGAACGCTATGCCGCATCTCAATAATGCTGAGTCCGAAGTTCGCAGAGAAATCGCAATCATCAATTCAATGACTCCTCATGAGAGGCGATTTCCGTCCATCATTCGAGGGTCGAGACGAGTGCGAATATCGACTGGAGCAGGGGTTGCTAGCCGCGACGTCAATCAATTGTTGCGCAAGTTCGACAAATTGCAGCGAATGACGAAGAAAATGACTCGAAAAAAAGGCAAAATGAAGAATATGCCAGGCATGAATCAAATGCCGGACATGGAGGACCTGATGTCAAAACTCCGAATGAGATAGATGTTCGGTTTACACCTTTTTCCGGTTTCGAATGTTGCCGATGAGCACAAGGGTTCCGAGTGCAATCCAAGCAGGCAATCCTGCGACCTGAACATAGAGAAAGATTCCAAGCGGGCCGAGCAAGCCTCCCACTAAGCCTGCGAAAGTGGCAAGTGGAACGGTGACTGCACCAACAGCAAAAGCGGTTATTTTTGTTCTTCGATAGATCAGACGCAGCGCAATTGTCACAGGAACCGCACTAGGCAGAGCAATCAGGAACAGATAAATGAAATTCACTAGCATTGGTACTAAATCGGCTGCCAGAGCATTGCCGTCGGGATGGAAACTGTAGAATCGGTAGAACGATATCAACAATATCGATAACGGCAGCCAAGCCGAGTAAAGCAGCATTTCCAGTAGAAATTTTTTTCTGTGCATTCGGTCGATTTTCTTTTAGATCTACAGAAATTATTTTGAGTTTGCCTGGAAGTGGCAACGGATGCTGAAAGGAAACGAGTCATGGTGTTTTTTTTCGTATTCGACAAATCGAACCATGTGTGATTCTATTACAAAATTTAAGTGCAGAAGCTGACGCGGTGATGCTGTGTCCGTTTACGTCGTACCTCGAGCCTCCTCAGCGCAAACTGAGATACGAACCGACAGTCACTACCCACTGCAGTTCAAGGCATTCGTCAATGTCCCGCCGAATCAAGGAAAAGCAAACAAACTGATGCTGAAGCCGTTTGTCAAGAGATTTGGGCTGCCTTAAAGTTCCTTGATGCTCATCCGCGGTAAATTTTCTTGTCGGAAGGTCGTGAAACTGGGATCAGACCAGACCGAATTTTCAAAAGGAAAACAGTCATTTGATTTCGAACTGCAGATGCCACAGATTTGCTTATCCTGATTGTATATTTCTGTTTTTGCACTAATAAAGTAGTGAATAATACAAGTTAATTTTTAACGTAAACCAAAATAAGAAAGAGAAATTGAAAACAGCGGTCACTTTAGAATCCGTCACCAAAATTTTTGACAGCAGAGACGGTTCAGTAATCGCGCTGGATCGTGTTTCACTTCAGGTTCGGGAGAATGAATTCTTTACCTTGCTGGGACCGTCTGGATGCGGGAAAACGACACTGTTGCGCCTGATCGCGGGATTTGAAAGTCCGACCGAAGGTCGAATCAAGCTCTACGAAGAAGATATTACCTTTTTGCCTCCGTACTCGAGATCGGTGAACACGGTATTTCAGAACTATGCATTATTTCCACACATGACCGTTGAGCAGAATATTGCATTCGGCTTGCAAATGCTGGGTCAGTCAAAAAGAGAAGTTGCAGATACAGTTCGGTCCGTGCTGCGGCTCGTTCGAATGCAGGAACTGGCCAAGCGTCGTACGACTGAAATTTCTGGCGGTCAGCAGCAACGCGTCGCGCTGGCTCGTGCGCTTGCGCCGAAGCCGAGAGTTCTATTGTTGGATGAATCTCTGTCAGCTCTCGATTACAAATTGAGACAGGAGATGCAACTTGAACTGAAGCGACTGCAGCACGAAACCGGCATTACTTTTTTGTTCGTTACTCACGACCAGGAAGAAGCGTTGACAATGTCGGATCGATTGGCCGTAATCAACGAGGGAAGGGTGCTGCAGATTGGTTCTCCGAGTGATATTTATAACTTTCCGAGAGAAAAATTCGTAGCGGAATTTATTGGCGATACTAATTTTTTAGAGGCTGAAGTGATTGCAGTGGACGCTGAATCCGCTACCTTGTGCCTTGAATCGGGGATGCAGTTCTCGTTGCCTGCAGACAACACCATGTCTTTGGGTGATGCAGTCACAGTGGCTGTTCGGCCTGAACAGGCGATACTGAAGGAATCGGCTCATGGGGCTACGATAAATGGTGTCGTTCGAAACATGGTTTATTTGGGTACGCACACACACTACGTTGTCAGACTTTCAGGTGGTTCTGAATTTACTGCTCACGTGCAAAATTTACGCGGACACGAGCCTCAGTTTCAAATCGGCAGCGAGGTTGGAATTGTGTTTGAGGAAACTGCCATGCAAATCTTACTTGATTAGCAGCAGAGCTCGATTGAACGGCCTAAGTTGTGACTGCTCAGCATCAGGAAATTGCTTTATCCATACGACGTCTGAAGGTTCGTAGAAATCTGTTCCTGTGTACGCCTGCGCTAGTTGTACTGACGATTGCTGCGGTCGGACCTTTACTCATTATGCTGCTTTATTCTTTTCTCGAAGCCGGTCCGTACGGCGGTGTGATTTGGAACCTATCCACGGACGGTTGGTTTAACGTCTTTTTCCATCAAGACATTTTTGATGGCACGGTTTCTGTTGCTGACGCGCACCTGTCCATTTTTTGGCGTTCGGTCAATTTATCCACTCAGTCCACTCTACTTGCTTTAGCACTTGGTTTTCCAACTGCTTTTTTCATCGCGACTCGTCCTGAAAAGACTCGCGGTTTATGGCTGTTCCTGATTACGATTCCATTCTGGACGAATCTGTTGATTCGCACCTTTGCGATAATGCAGGTCATACGGGATCAAGGAATCATCAACACTTTCTTAATCAAATTGGGACTGATTGGGTCACCGATCGAAATGCTTTATACCGAATTTGCAATTATGACGGGCATGACCTATGTATATCTGCCGTTGATGGTGCTGCCTCTGTACGCGAGCATGGAAAAGTTGGATTTTCAATTGGTTGAAGCAGCATATGATTTATATGCGACCCGATTAAAGGTATTGTGGAAAATTGTAATTCCACTCGTAAAACCGGGTATTGTTGCTGGTTCAATTCTCGTTTTTATACCATCACTTGGCGCCTATGTCACTCCTAGAGTACTCGGTGGAGGGCGCAACTTAATGCTCGGAAATTTGATAGAACTGCAATTTCAGCAGGGGCGGAACTGGCCGCTAGGGGCGGCATTATCGATTACTCTATTGGTAATTGTTTTGGTTGCTCTTTTACTCTATGTGCGAGCTGCCCGACGCGGGGGCAATGGACATGGCTGAAGCGGCTGTTCCGCAGAAACCCTTTCTGATTCGAAAATTACCCGGTTTCACGGCGATGGCTGCAGTTTGTTTCTTTCTGCTCTATTCTCCAATTGCGGCTCTCGTCATCTATTCATTTAATGCAGGCACAAATCTTGCGCTGTGGGAAGGATTTTCGCTGCATTGGTATGCTGAAGCTTGGAAGAATGAAGAAGTACAGGTCGTTACCATAAGATCTTTCATTATTGCTACGGTCGCTTCAGTTTCCTCCACTGTGTTAGCGACGATGGCAGCCTTGGGTACGACTCGAAATGTGCCTTTTCGTGGACAGACAGCAGTCTATGCGGTCATTAACCAACCCCTGATGGTGCCAGAAATTGTTACTGGAGTTGCATTGCTCGTATTTTTTGCGATTATAAAGTCGGCGACTGGCTATCATGGCCTTACCTACTTGATTTTGGCGCATACGGCATTCTGCATTCCGTTTGCCTATCTGCCAATTCGGGCGCGCTTGGAAAGCATGGATAGTACGCTTGAGACAGCGGCACAAGATCTATACGCGACACCTTGGCGTACATTTCGTCGGATCACTCTTCCCCTGATGTGGCCGGGCATACTGGCAGGCTCTATGCTGGCTTTTGTCATATCTTTGGATGACGTGGTCATCACCGAACTTGTTAAATCTGCAGGTCAAGATACCTTGCCCACCTACCTTCTCGGTCAGTTGCGTCGAGGAATAACCCCTGAAATGAACGCGATTTCCAGTGCACTGTTGGCGATATCGATACTCTTGGTGACTACTTTTTACGTATTTAGAAATCGTTGATGGTTATTGGATATTTGAGTCGAGTGTTTGTTCTCAAGTATTGTCAATAATTCGAAAACAGAATCGGCAAGTAAAAGACTGCCTTGATTATCAAGCTGTTTTCGGAACAATTTTCGCTCTACCAACTTCTTGAGCCAACCTATATTATCGAATTTCTGCAGTGCTTCCTGCTGACGTTCACATTCAAAAAATAATGTGGCTTTTCCATCTGAAACACCTGCTGCTTCTGCTGAATCATGGACGCTTGATTGGTGTCCTTTATTGTCCTGAATTCAACCGTAAAACACGAATCCTGCCTCAGAACAAATTGACGCGCCCTACAAATTTTGAGGGTGTGCTCAACCGGCCGCGTCCTGTCCTTTAGCCATGAGTTCATCCTTAACGCAAGTTTCCCTGAGCATTTGATCCGCACTTGATGAGACTGGTGGCACTTCTGCGACCTGCTTAATCCTGATTGATCGAACGTGACTTTCCCGAACTTTCTGGATCAAGGCGGCATGAGAGCTTCGGGTTCCAAACGCCGCTCAATTCAACCATGCCGAACCTCGCATGCTCGTTCTGGAATGCGCACTCGCACAGCTCAAAACTTCGGTATCGACCGCTGATTTGGGATGTAAGGTCTGGTACAGCTGTCCCTCCTCGGCGGCGCTCGGCGGCACTTCTGCGACCTGCTGCATGATCGTCAGCCGGATGTTACCCTTCCAGATCTACCTGCATTCGGGCGGCGGATCATGCCTGAGATTCAGATAGCCCGCCAACCTGGCTGTGGCGAATTCTCCCAGATGGATCAGAAAAACGACTCAGACACACCACCCGATGCAACTCCGGACGCCGCTCGTCGTCCCGGCCGATCCACTCGTCGCGACAGGCCAGCCTCAAAGCTGAAGCCGAAAAACCAAGCGCATCCGGATGACCGTGCGCCGTTTGCACTCAACACCTTCGAAGGGGGCGAGACTGCGATGAATCTGGCACTGCCGATACATGACTCAATACGGTACGCGCGGCCGCTTGATCTGTAATTGTCCAGATTTGTTGATAGCTGGATATGGCGCACCCAGACTTACATTCCGAAAATTCGCAATCAGTTCGTGTCGAATCTGCAGAATCGAGATTCATAATTTTGCCAGAAGTGCAGGAAAAATGGTAATTGCGAAGAACGCATATTGAAGTTACGAGCAGGAATCCTTTGAGCTCATTTACTCAGCCATTCTGTTATGCCTCGATCATAGCTTGGTGTTTTCGAAAGTCCCTTGATACCATAGGCTGCGAGCTGCGGATAGGGTAATATGCAATTGAAATATCTATGATTTTCATATAATATTCCGTATTGAGTGCGGAAACTTCTAGTTGAAAAGTCACTGTTACGGATTTCGAAATTGTTCGTCTAGTAAACCATGAAAATCATGAATCGTTTAGTTTTTGGCGTACTTTCAAGTGAATTTGGTGCTGAACCCAGAACGCAAAAGTGCGAATCGAGCGTCGTAACTGATGACGTTAGTTAGATTTGCCTCTACATAACAAATTTATCGTTGGTCCCTAGATCGACGAAATCAGAAATATAGAATTGAATTTGCATTGAAATATAGGAAATGACATGAAAAAAAGAATATTTAAATGGTTTGTGGTATCAGTCACTTTCGTCCTGGCTCCGATCGCATACGGAGCTGGCGAACTTCACATTTTTAATTGGGGAGACTATACAAATCCCGAATTGGTCGAAAAGTTTGAAAAGGAATTTGACGTTGAAGTTACTTTAACTGATTACGATTCCAACGAGACCGCCCTTGCTAAAATTAGACCAGGAGGTCATGGATTCGACATCGTTGTTCCGACATCAACGCACATGCCAATCTGGATCAGTGAAGGTCTTCTGCTGGAGACTCGTCCGGACCAAATGGAGAACTTTAGACATGTCTCGGAGGCATGGCGTAATCCTGATTGGGAACCAGGTCGTCTCTATAGTGTTCCATGGACGTGGGGCAGTACTGGAATTTCCGTGAATACATCCATGTATGGTGGAGATATTAACACCAGTACCTTATTTTTAGATCCTCCAGCAGAATTAGTCGGCAAAATCAATGTCGTTCCTGAAATGGGAGATGTAATGAGCATGGCGATCTTTCATGCTGGTGGTGAAGCGTGTACGGACGACAAGGAAATTCTAAAGCAGGTGCGAGATACATTGATGGCAGCCAAAGAGTCGTGGAAATCAATCGACTATGGCACAAAGGAAAAATTAGTCAGTGAAGATGTGGCTGCTTCGGTAAACTGGAATGGTTACAGCTACCGAGCTCGCCTGGAAAACTCAGATATTCAGTATGGTTATCCGAGAGAGGGTTTTCCTCTATGGATGGACAATGTAGTGGTACTTGCTGATGCGAAGAATGTAGAAAATGCAAAATTATTTCAAAATTTCTTAATGTTGCCTGAAAATGCAGCATTGATTTCGTCATTTGCAAAATATGCAAACGGCATTGACGGTTCAGATGCACATATGCCAGAAGAGTTGCTGCAGGCACCCGAAGTTGTTGTTCCAGCAGAGCTGGTGGCAAGCGGTGTTTTTATTCCACCCTGCCCACCCCACGTTCAGGAAATGTACACCGCAATTTGGACGGGTCTACAAAAATGATGTAATTCCTCTGTTCTTGTTTCAGTCTAATGGTTTACAAAGAAACTGCTGCGTGATTGGCGGTTGCATTCAGCAGCCGTCGCGGCGGTTGGTCGGTCAAGAAATGCCAATTGAAACGTTAGACGAGCTCAAAAATAGATTCAAGTTAGCAGCGAACACTAACGCTCTGAAAGGTCCCTGGCGGAAGCCGCTTTAGATTGGCGACCGCGATGCGTACCTCGGCAGGCCATTTACCAGCCGGTCGCGGTGTCGTGACCTAGGAGAGTGTGAAAGTATTCTTATTTCACAGTAAAGATCAGTCCTGAACTGAGCGTGAATCGATGTTCAATTTTGTTGAGTATGTACGACTGAAATTCGTGTCATCGGAGATAAATCATTAAACTGAATGATAATTCAGCAAAGGTTCGGATACGTTACGACCGTGCCCACCATCGCAGTTGGTGCGAACCTTTGTCCATACTATTTGATTCTTCTGGTTGGTTACGATTGCGAGTGTGTTGATGGCACTGTGTACGATGTGGTATGGCTTATCTATGTCAGGATAAGTCGGTTCAACAAACTATAGGTTCAAGGATATCTTGTAAAACTCAAGCTGACTGGGTTGTATTTTGATCCAGACGATTTTTCAAACCAATGATTCGTACTGTTGTTCATTCTATCGGAGGAGTTTGAAACGTTTTTTTTCGAGTTAGGCACGATCCTTCAAGATCAAGGTGCAGATCATTGACTTTGCGTTCTGTCTGTTCCAAAGCCTTACCGAGTGCACTGCTACGTCGCCCCTTCTCCAATGAAATCGATGAAATTAGCAAGACGCCTTTCCTCTCTGAAAAACGCTGGCGAGGTGTGGTCAAGTAGCATCAATCAGATGCTTGATAATTCATGAAAATTGCAAATTCGAAAATTCCATGGTCATGAAATCGAAAGTTCGAGCTAATTCGCATCTTCCAAACTTGGATATTGTCAAACTATTTACTACTGAGTTTTTTGACGAGTAGTAGAATTTGAGCAATCAATCAAAGCTTTGATTTGAAGTGGATACATTCATATGAATCTACATGGAAATCTGCGAAGAGGGTAATTGTAATGCCAGAACCACTAGGAACTTTGGAAAAAGTGGAATTGCGTGATGTTTGGGAATCCGAACCAAGGGAGTTTACGCCGTGGCTTGCTACAGAAGAAGGCATTCGAATTTTGGGTGAGACTATCAAAATAGATCTAGTACTCGAAGCTCAGGAAAAGAATGTCGGTCCATTTAGAGCAGACATCCTCTGTAAGGATACGGGCAACGATAGTTGGGTACTAATTGAAAATCAATTGGCGGTCACTGATCACAGGCATCTTGGACAATTATTAACCTATGCGGCAGGGTTACATGCAGTTACTGTCGTCTAGGTGGCTGCAACATTCACTGAGGAGCATCGAGCAACACTGGATTGGTTGAACGAGATCACTGATGATCGATTTCAATTTTTCGGTCTTGAGATCGAACTTTGGCGAATCGGAAATAGCCCTGCTGCACCGAAATTGAATATAGTTTCGAAGCCAAATGACTGGAGCCGCTCGGTGTCTCAGTCAGCAAAGCGGATTTCAGACGAACCTCTCAACGCATTACAAGAAACACAACTACTTTATTGGTCTGAACTGAAATCGGCACTGATTAAAAAGGGGAGCTCTATTCACTCTAGAAAGCCTTTGCCTCAGCATTGGACTACCTACGGATCGGGCGTTCAGGCTTCGAGTTAGCCGCAATGATCAATACTCGTGAACATAGACTCGGTGTTCAATTGACGATGTATGACGATGATGCGAAAAGTTACTATCAACTCTTATTTCAAGAAAAAGAGAAAATCGAAGAATCAATTGGAGCGGAACTTGAATGGATGGAATTACCTGAAAAAAAGGCTCTCGAATTGCACTTTACAATGAGGAATACAATCCAAAAGACGAAAAATCTTGGCTGATTCAACATAAATGGTTCATTCAGACACTTGAGAGTTTTGATAGAACCTTTCGAAACAGAGTTAAAGCACTAAATTCTGGAGATTGGAAATTTGAAGACGGTGATACTACTTGACCACTTTAATAACGGTATGCGATTTCGACCAATTTTATTTGACGCAATTCACATTGAACATGAGCCGGGCAAACGCTGAAAATAAATTTGCGACAGTGCATTGATCTGTGGAAAACCCTGAACATAGAAAAACGAAGAGTTCGCATAGAGAAAGCAAAACCCATTGCTATTTGATCACTTTGCCGTACATAGGTTGAATTAGTCTTGTCTGTTATCGTTCAAAAAGGTAAGCTCTCGTCCGATGTCACCACTCAGTGAGATTTCCCAGTCCTATCTGATGCTGTTCACCAGTCTTTTCTGATGTACGGCGGCTTTAACTAACCTCAGAGGCTGCAGGCTTTTCCACTAATTGAGATCGAAACTTTCGCGATATCAGCTTGATTTATAATGAATCCCCAAATTTCAAGATGGCAAGTTTCAAATACGTATATGCCAGAAGAGGTTGCTAGATGTGTCCGATGTTGTTGATCCAGCAGAGCTTGTGGCAGGCAGTGATTTTTCACTGTGCCTACCGCATGTAACAGGAAAAGTACACTGCAATTTGGACTGGTCTACCATTACAGTAAAATTGAAAATTGCTGCCCGAGATTCGCAGCATTGGCTAATCTGACAATTTCGCTGTTCATTTAATTAAGTTCCGGGGATGGATATGAAAGTAGTACGAAGCGAGAAACATCGGTTGCATTTTCCCAAAGGCGAACTCTACGGAGGTGAATTAGTCCGTCCTTTCGAGTGTCCGGAGCGTTGGGACATCGTACTTGAGGAATTGACAAAAAGAGGATATGAAGATTGCAATGACCCGGATGAGTTTGATGTTGGTCTGGCTCAGTCCATTCATACGCCTGATTTCATAGAATTTCTCGAAACTGCATGGGAGCAGTGGGCGGCAGAAGGCATGAAAGGAGAGGCCATACCTACTGTAATTCCAGCGCGGCGAATGCACAGCAATCGAGTGCCGAAGCACATTGACGGCAAACTTGGATACTACTGTATGGCGATTGAGACTGCGATTACAGGTGGAACCTGGGAAGCGGCCAAGTCTGCTGCAGCGTGTGCGATTACAGCACAAAAACTCGTTTCGGCAGGCGACCCGGCTTTTGCGCTTTGTCGACCACCCGGCCATCATGCTGGCAAGGACCTTTACGGCGGGTATTGCTTCTTGAACAATGCATCGCTGGCTGTGGAAGGATTCTTGCGAGACGGAGCCGGACGCGTCGCTCTCCTGGATGTCGATTTTCATCATGGCAACGGAAGCCAGGATATTTTTTATGATCGAAATGACGTGCTGTTCTGTTCAATTCACGGTCATCCCGAAGATGCATTTCCTCACTTTTTGGGATATTCAGATGAGCGCGGCATTGGTTCGGGAGAAGGCTTCAACCGAAATTATCCATTACGCCCAAACACGGAGTTTTCAGCCTGGAACGAAGCATTGCAAGATGCTTGCCGGCACATTCAGAAATTTGCTCCCGATGCAATTGTCGTTTCATTGGGAGTCGATACATACAAAGATGATCCAATCAGTTTTTTCAGGCTGGAGAGTGACGATTTCACAAACTATGGTGAATTGATCGGCAGGCTCAGCGTTCCAACTCTATTCATCATGGAGGGAGGGTATGCAGTATCCGAAATCGGCATGAATGCAGTCAATGTATTGGATGGATTTTTAAGCGCATGACATTATTCTTGAATAAGATTCATTCTGCTTTGTTTCAGCCTGTGATGGAGCAATACCTCGACTTAGTGCGATTTCCTCTGAACGAGTTGGAAAGCCCGTTCGGAAAACGATTGTTAAGCCGCTGTCAGCGAGAACTCAACGAGGACGGCAGGTTCAATCTGGATCAATTTCTAAAATGTAGCGCAATTGAGCGCTGTCTGCAGGAAATTGAAGCCAAGCTTCGTCATTCAGCGTTCAGGCACTCTCGGCAACACAATATTTATTTCGATGACAATGTTGATGGATTGGATTCCAGTCACCCGGCACTCAAGAGGATGAATACCGTAAATCACACGCTCTGCGGAGATCTGCTGGCACGCAGTCTGCTGGAAAGAATTTACGAATGGCCGCCGCTGATTGAATTTTTAGCGAAAGTATTAGGAATGTCTCGATTGTTTCCAATGGCAGACCCCTTAGCTCGCCTGAATGTGATGGTTTATGGTGAGGGTGAGGCCTTGAACTGGCATTTCGACCGCGCGGAATTCGCTACGGTCCTGCTGCTTTCAGCTCCCAGACAGGGTGGATTATTTCAAATTTCGAGTAATTTGAGAAGTGATGCAGACCCTAACTACGAAGGTGTGGGTGAATTGCTCAGCGGCAATCACGAATCCGTACAGACAGTCGACCTGGTTCCTGGAACTCTGAATGTCTTTCGAGGGAAAAATTCCGCTCATCGGATTACGCAGGTGGAAGGTGAGCAGCCGCGCATCATTGCAGTATTTTCCTATTGTGAGACTTCAGATTTTGTGTTCTCTAAAGAAGACCGTAATCAGTTTTACGGGCGGAGCGAACCGATCGCATCAAAGTCCATTTGATTTAAAGGCCTGATCTTTTGGGTCCAGCGAGTGGCAATAGACTCAAATACCGGTCGTTCGGTCGTTTGGTAAAGCAAAATGAATTGTAATTTTGTCGTAAAATACACACTTCCTCTATAATTGAGTGATTCATCTAATTCTTGAATTTAGGAGTATTTAACGAATGGTGGTAATTCGTCTGGCGCGCGGTGGTGCAAAGAAAAGGCCGTTTTATTCGATTGTCGTGGCTGATCGTCGTAGTTCGCCGACTGGCAAATTTATTGAAAGAATCGGCTTCTTCAATCCAATTGCAGGCATTAGCCGGAATAAAAATGAAGAGGCCTTGCGGGTTGATCTGGAACGAGTGGATTATTGGACTTCACGCGGTGCGCAATTGTCCGACCGAGTTCGAACGCTCGTAAAATCTGCCAGAGCGAGTTCTGAGTAGTCTCCAAAGCTTGTTTGGCGAAACCAAGTAACGAGTCAGTTCTAGTCGCTCGAATTGTAGACGCATTTGGAGTAAAAGGACAGGTCAAGCTTCAGTCTTTTACTGAAAAATCAAGAAATTTACTTGATTTTCAGGATTGGATTTTGGATGTTCCGAGTCAGGGAGTTCAGCGATATGCCGTCGAAAAGAATCAATTGCACGGCCGTTTCCTTGTCGCTTCTCTACAAGGGGTTACAGACCGAGATCAAGCATTGAAACTAAAGGGTGCGAAGGTCTATGTGTCCAGCGATGCGTTGCCCGCATTGGAAACTGACGAATTCTATTGGTCTGAATTAATCGGTCTGCAGGTCGTTGACATTAATGGTATTGAATACGGCCGCATTGACCAACTGATGGAAACGGGTGCAAATGACGTCCTCTTAGTTGAAGGCGAGAGCACGCACCTTATTCCCTACATTTCGGATGTGATTCGAGAGATCGACCTTACAGAAGGCGTTGTACTTGTGGAGTGGTTTGAGAATTTTTGATCGCAGGGTTATGCGAATGAGTTATGCGAATCAGCGTTATCAGTATCTTTCCGCAGATGTTCAGCGCAGTCAAGGAATTCGGAGTTACCGGGCGCGCCATTAAGAATGGATTGGTAACGGTTGATGTCATAGATTTACGTCAGTTCGGTCAAGGCAATTACAGGCAAATTGATGATCGACCCTTCGGCGGCGGGCCGGGAATGGTTATGTTGGCCGAACCGATCATTCAGTGTGTTTCACAGCTGAAACGGAAATATGGTGACGAAATCCCTGTGATGTACTTGAGTCCTCAAGGTCGGCGTCTTGAGCAAAAGCAGATAAATCAGTTTTCGAACCTGTCGCATTTTATTCTCCTTTGCGGTCGTTATGAAGGTGTAGACCAGCGGGCATTGGATATAATTCGTGCGCAGGAGTGGTCGATTGGTGACTATGTGCTGTCCGGCGGAGAACTGGCAGCGATGGTGCTGATAGATGCAGTTGTGCGACAGATTGATGGCGTACTGGGAAATTGTGAATCCATACACAACGATTCATTCGCCAATGGACTGTTGGACTGCGTACATTATACGCGCCCGCAATCGATTCGGGGAAGATCAATTCCTGATGTTCTTTTGTCAGGAGATCATGTTTCCATTGAGCAGTGGAGATTGAAACAATCCATTAGTCGGACTTGGGAAAGACGCCCGGATTTATTGGAAAATGCTGAGCTGGATGAACAGCAAAAGCAAATATTGGAAGAAATTCAGAACGAACAAAGAGTTATGGAGAAACCATAATGAGTAACGTAATCAGCGAAATTGAACATGAACAGATGCGGCACGGTATTCCGGAGTTTTCGCCCGGCGACACTGTGCGTGTGACCGTATATGTGCGAGAAGGCGAAAGAGAACGACGTCAAGCCTTTGAGGGAGTTGTCATCGCAAAGAGGAATCGAGGCCTGAATTCTTCTTTTTCCGTAAGAAAAATCTCATACGGAGAAGGCGTCGAGCGTGTATTTCAGACTCATAGTCCACTAATTCACAGTGTAGAAGTAAAGCGAAGAGGCGACGTTCGAAGAGCCAAGCTGTACTATCTCAGGGAGCGCACTGGCAAATCTGCACGCATCAAAGAGAAAATCAGATAAGACTCATAATATTCTGAACCATTGTTTCCAAAAATTTTGGAGCCCGCGTTTTAGTTCGCACCTGTTCATTCATTCTCTCATTCAGATTTGTACCGCGAAGCGATCATCAGGAGTTTGAACGTGATCGTTTGCCCACACCGTTCAGTGCGTAGTTGCTATTTGGCAATTCTCCGAAGCTTTTTGATTTGCGCGCTGACTTTCTCAGTGCCCGCGTCAAAGGTTTTTGGACAGGAGAGCGCAGTGCAGGCGCCAGCTGCTGAGGAATCTGAAGCGACTCCTGATGCAGCCCGACAATTTGTAGCCACTCCTTCGTTCGACCGAGTGAAGGAACTCATCGAACTTGGGACACTTCAGCTGGCATATTTCAATATAAAAAACGTATTATCCGATTTCGCATCTCCGGAAAACATACGTGACTGGATGAAATTGTTTTTTGAAACAGCGGTTCAGCTAGAAGACTGGAATGGAATTTTAGATAGAAGCACAACGGTTTCTCCCACACAGGACCCGGAATTCTATTTGACCGTGCAAAGCTATGCTGTTCGGGCTTTGATTGAGCTCGGAGAACATGAACGAGCGCGTAGACAACTGCTGCAGTTGATTTGGTCTCAGCCTTATCAGATAGAAAATTTTATTTCGTGGCAGGAGCTGATCATTCAGTCCTACATAAACGAGCGCAATCTGGTAGATGCTCTGATTTCGATGTCTTTGTTCAGCACTGATTTTCGACCCGACTCTCCACAGTTCGAACATCGTTACGCCCGACTGATGATTTTAGAAGGGATGTATGAAGAAGCTGAGGTTCGACTTTCACCGCTGCAGACGCGAGAAAGCGAAATTCTATTGTTGCATGCCAAATTTAAGAACAATCAACTGTCTCCCTCTGAAGTGATCCAGGCTGGACTGGTGATGATTTCTGAGTTGACTTCCGAACCATTGTTGAGAGTTGAGTTGTGGGCATTGATTGAACAAGCCGCGAAACAGTTAAAAGATTTGGAAATGCAGATCATCGCGGTTGAAAGCGGATTGTCTGTTCCAATCAGCGGAGATTTGGAACCGTTTAAACTGCTGATGATGCAATCCATTAATGTCGATTATCTAATTGATATCTATAACGAATACGCATCAGATCTCGGTAACGGCTTCAATCTTGTCGTTGGAGATGATCCCAGTTGGGTGCAGCTGGCTCAAGAGTTTGACATTACTTCGCCACTTACTGCCAGAGCACTGTATTCCTTTATTGCAATGAATGCCGCTGACTACGAAATTCGAATGAACAGCGTATCCGCTCTGGCCGACAGTCTGCAGAAAGAGGAGCTTCATCGACTGCTGGATCAGCTCTTTGTCACGTTCCAGAAATTCGATATTCTGGCTACGTCGGAGTCTGTGAAATCAAATGTCGCCGCTCGAACCCTGCGCAGGAAAAACTATCGGGCGACGTTGAAGATCATGAATAGCATGGAAATGCCCAGTGATGAAAAAAGACGGTTGCTTTGGCATTTGCATCGCACCCAAACCGCAATTCTTCTGGAGGAGTATGAATTTGCTCTGGCGTTGCTTCTGGACCTGATCAATGGTCTTCCATCCGATGTGGAATCGTCAACCATTGACCGGATATTGTTCGTGACGTTTGAGTTTCAACGACAGAATCGCCATGCAGAGGCGATTAAGGTTTTAGGTGCTTTGTATGAACATGCTGGGGCAACTCAGTTCAAACGGGAAATATTGCGTTGGCTGGCTGACTCATTTACCGGACAGGATAGAAATTTGGAAGCTGCGGAGCTGATGCTTCGGTCCGCGCAGCTGGGTGACGACTGGAGCGACGAATGGGGACAGGCGGCGCGCCTCAAAGCAGCAGATGAACTGGCAGCCGGCGGATTGATTGAAGACGCTCGACATCTGTATGAAGAACTCAAAAATGACACCCTTGACCCGCGTGGTAAGAAACTAGTTGAAGACCGTCTGAAGAATTTACCAATCATTCAATAGCGGAATCTGGAGATTATGGACCGAAAACAGCTGGATGTATCCTCCAGCGACGCTGGCTTGATCGATCAGTTTATTGATGCGGTCTGGTCTGAATCCGGACTTTCGGAACAGACTCTTGAAGCCTATCGATCCGACCTGATTCATCTAGCGAGCTGGCAGAAGAAAAAAGGCGAAAGTCTGCTGTCAAGCAGCAGAAGCGATATTTTGGATTACTTAGCGAGTCGCGTTCTGCTTAGTCCTCGCACTGTTTCTCGACAGTTGAGCACCTTCCGGCGATATTTTCGATTTTGTTTAGCTGAATCACTCATTCAGTCAGTTCCGACCGAAAATATTGACTTTCCCTATGTCGGCCGCGTTTTGCCGACAAGTTTATCTGAGGAGGAAGTTGAGAGATTAATTTTGGCTCCAGATACCGAAACAGCGATTGGGTGCCGCGACCGCACAATGTTTGAAACACTCTACGGCGCCGGACTGCGAGTCTCGGAGTTGATTGGTTTAAGCGTAAATTCCGTTAATCTTGAATACGGCTGGGTGCGACTGACAGGAAAGGGAGCGCGCGAACGACTCGTGCCTCTGGGGGAATACGCGGTTGAATGGATCGGTGTCTATATGAACAGCTGTCGAACCAAGATGCTGAAGCGGAAGGTGAGCGATGACTTGTTCATCACGGCAAGAGGGAAACGCATGACTCGGCAGGCATTTTGGCTGAACGTGCGAAAGTATTGTTCAAAAGCAGAAATTGATGCTGAGGTTTCACCGCACACACTGCGTCATTCCTTTGCAACCCATCTGCTGAACAATGGAACAGATCTTCGGACGATTCAGCAGTTGCTCGGTCACGCCGATCTTTCAACAACTCAAATTTATACGCACGTTTCGAAGCACCGTCTGTCGGAGCTGCTGCGACGACATCATCCGAGAGGCTAATTCAGCGTAGATGCCAGGCGTCTTCTATACTCTGGAACGAGCCTGTGGTTTGGGCCAAGCATGTCAAATGCTTTTATCATTCCTTTACGTCCTGCGTCGTTGTTGAAGCCGCGATCAAATCGAACGATGTGCAGCAGCTTCTCCAATCCAGCTTTTGGGTTTCCCCGCGAGAGGTAGATGGCCGCCAACTGGTAATGTGCATTCCAATCCTCGCTGTCGTTTTCAATCCTTTGCAGGAGTTCGTTTTCAGCCTCACTCTTTTGCGCAATTTCAATAAAGTCCAAAGCGGCGGATACGGATTTAAAATCAGGATGTTTTTGGCTGTCCTTAACCCGCGTGAGGGTTGAGCGTGCCCGAACGAATTCGCCAAACTTCAAATAAATTCCGGCAAGTCGGACCAACGATTCGTCCGTGCCATCGGTTTCAAGAGCTCTTATCGCCTGTTCAACCTGCCCATGATTGATCAGGTTTTGAATTTCGTCAACATTTTCCTGCGAATCAGTGATGTGTTTTCTAAGGAACTGTTCAACCAATTTGCGCGGTTGCGCGCCCATGAAACCGTCTGCCACTTTTCCATCTTTAACCATGACGACAGTTGGAACGCTACGCACTCCAAACTGCTGTGCCAATCCTTGCTCTTCGTCAATGTTGACCTTGGCGAGCTGGAAAGAACCATCAAATTCACGGGCTAGTTCTTCGAGAATAGGGGTGAGAGTTTTGCAGGGACCGCACCAAGGAGCCCAAAAATCCACAACAACGGGAACTTCTTGTGATTTTTGGATGACAGTTTGAATAAAGTCTTGAGAATTGGCGTCGAAGATGTTTGAATCCACTTCTTCTTGGTCCGGATTTAGAATGTATACCAATGAATTATCTCCAATGAATGACCGCAGATTGGTGCTCCCCAGTGAAATTGATTCGCACTTTATGGAGTGCGCCAATTTCAATCACTATAATTGATCCAAATAAATTACCAATTCATCAGAAGGTTGCCTATAGAGCGTCGAACTTAAATGATATTGGATTTAGCCATCGTAGAATAGCACGAATTTTAGAAGTTCGTCGTCAAGTTGTATCGAAAGCCATTAGATGGTTACGATAACAATTACCCGAAATAGCTTATTCATGAATTAATTGGATGGAGTGTCGGTTTTGTTTAAATCTATAGGAAATGTGTGGTTAGTAGTTATTGCCTAACTTCGAAAGTTGAATTGATTTGATATTAGGAATGATGAGTAGGGAAGAGTGGACATTGACCCAAATTGCAAGATTACTCGACCAATCACAGCATAAATGAATTTATTTATGTGAAAAACGCGTCATCTTACCTGACGGAGTTGACGCAAAAGGGCGAGGAAGCAGCCGTCGATTCTAAGGGTGTAACTTGTTTGAATTTATGGTTGCACTTACGCTGAGTGATTTTCACATTCCAACAAAAAGTAGTACCAACATAATTCCACCTTAGAGCAAAAGCAAAGATATTATCCGCTCAAGCAAAATTTCATTTGACTAAGTAAGACAGTTCTGGAAACTCGAAAAAAGGTGTAAGTATGTATGGTCTCGAAGTTTTTAATCTCAAAAAGGAATTTTTTCTACCCAATGTTTCTTTACCAGTAGAACGCAGTTCAGACGGTTTATTGAATCTATTTGACAGTTCCCATTCCTCTATAGCTTTATCTTCCATCGACGAAACTGTAAAAAAACCAACTATCGAGAATATGATTCATAATTTTCCAAGTCAGAATGTAGCAAATTTGTATGCTGAACGAATTGAAACACTCAAAGAACTAGCAAGAGATGACGGATACGATTTGCACGAGTCCTCCTACGCCAATTTCACTAAATTCTTGGAAAAACATCCACGATTGGCGCACGCTGATCTAGTTTTGCTTGACAACGGTAATCTTCGAGCAATATGGAAAGGCGAGAATGATGCTGAAATAGGACTTCAGTTTCTACAAGATTCACGCGTTCAATATGTGTTGTTCAACAAATCTGGCCCAAATAGCTCGGCATCGAGACCGTATGGGAGGGGTGAATTCAAAGAGACGATGAATCAAATAAAAAAGTTTGATCTTGACAATATTATGTTTGAATGACAGTGGAAAATTTACCGGAAGAGCATCATGTGGTTCGATAAATTAAGCCATCATTTATCCGCAAAGATGATACCGTTGATGGACATGCATTCGTACTGAGAATTGGTGATTCAGAAGTTTCAGTAAATTGATTGGAGTATTTCAGTGGGTTAAATTCTCCCGAAAGTTTTGACAGAATCAGGAAACTGATTCGTCTGGAACTAAAGAAGAACGGACGATTTGCAAAAATTGAACGTGGGTGAAACAGAATCGTATGTGCTCGAGAAAACTGTAAGATACCTTAGGTTTCATTGAATTTCGTTAAATTTCCGTTGCCTGCTACCGAAGAATTTAAACCAGATTTATCGCATGCGGAGATAGTGGGTGTTCCAAGCTCCAGTGACGAAGACCGAGCGATGTTTATCGGTCAATCAATTGCTCGGTGCGTGAGAATGCCACTATATCTATCTAAGATTACTCCATGACTTATTTTTCTAAATTCCTCCTATACGCTCCGCTTTATACAACTTGGTTACTCGAATCCCGCCATCATAAGCTGCCCGCGTCGTCTCGCGCACGATGCAGCGTAGCATCGTGCAACAGTCCTATGTTCGTGGGATACTTCAAATTGATCTCAACGACAAATGAATCGCTTCGAGCATGCAGCTTGGTTTCGGTGTCAACCCCGCAAATCCGACTATCGGCCTGCACTGCCAACAGATTGATGGCAGCCAGCAGCTCGGGACTCAAAAGCGTAATGTTATTCTCCAGACTCTGGTGCGAACACTGACCGAAATCAAACCTCTCGCGACCGTGCACCAGCAGCTGCCTCAATGGCGCGCAGTAATTGGCAAACGTTCAAAGAAAATCAAAGTCAAATTGATCCTCTGCTTGAAAGCCGTCAGCACCACGATGCTCCTCGGATTTATGCTAGGACGCCCCAAGCTGCTGCTCTGATAACGCGAACAACTGCCGTCGAGTGTCATCATTGCCATACAGCACCTGCAAACCTAGCAGGACCTTGGTGGTGTCGTTGCGACATATGGCCTCCAGTTCAATTCGTTCAATCGACACCGAAGAAAGTCGAGGCTTTAAAGGTTCGGTCGCCCTTATGTTGCCGTCAACCACGAAGATTTTCCAGATTGGGTGAAAATGACTTATTTTTCTCCTTATATTACCAATTTTGGGAAGTCATCGTTGATTATTATTCCAATATATTTCATTAAATCAATCAGTTATAATATATCGAACAGACACTGCTTATTGCTGGAGAGATGCTCCAAACGGCGGTCATTCACATTAGGCAGAAAGACCAGTAGTTGAAGTTGCTGACGATTCGGTACAAGTCGCCTTCTGGGTATTGAGAAAGCTGGTTGAAAATGGCAGCAGATAGATCGTCTGCGCAACTCCAATTGATGCATTGGCATTTCGAGACAGATGACGAATATAACCTGATCAATTTGCCATACCTTCCCGTACGACGGTCCTTGCGCCGCCTCTTTTCTACCAACTCTCGTTAAACCTAAGATCGATGAGTTCCAGCACATATACGAAATTGAGGTTCGTTTGGCTGAGTTGATTGCGCGAGGAAAGAGAGAGAACTGCTTTCACTGCCTTCGATAGTGATACAAATGAGCATGGCACCACTCAGCCTCTTTTTTTTTCGCAAGTACTGGCGGAAGATCATCGCTTGATTCTAGAGCAGAATCCAGCGTGGCGAATAAACATCAAAAGTCCACCAAGATTTCGTTGTAACGATAGCACTGCCAGCTTCAACATCAACTTCAAGAAAACAACCTTCATTAAATTTATCCAACACATGAAGAAATTTTCTAATGTTTTCTGTGATCACACAGTGATCGACAGTACCGGTTCGGCTGTGTTTGTCTGGTAAGTGACCACCGGTCAGCCCTTTTGCTACTGTAGATGCCGAAGGGCCTTACATTCAAACAAAGATGATCGCCTTGGGATATTCTATGTGCTGCTTTATGCCCCTGGACGCGTTGACTTTCCACCATGAACACTGGGCTCTGCACTCCACTGATCACGAAGCACAGCCAGTGGCTCCAATATATCTTCAGTACAATCTAGCAAGTCCACTAGAACCGCACGATCCAGTGCAATTCGAATTTCATCACGATAAGCTTCGTTCGCTGGTAGAAACGATTTTTGGAAGAATTCTTCAAAAATTTCGACAGCCTGATCGTGCTGACCATTTGTCAAACTTCGCGGGTCAAGTACAAGTAACTTGGGATGCTGTGAGACAGGTAGTATAGACCTGCCTTGTTGCTGACGCGTGCCCAGCCACCAGAATGTAATTAAGCCTAAGGTTGTGTTCATCCAAAGAACTACAGGGATTTCCCAATCTGGGTTATCAAGACAATAGTTTGGCCAAGCCCTCCCTCCGATCGATTTCCCGGAAGTGAGGCATGCGGAAAGCGACTGCGAATTGATTCGGAAATCGACGTTGATGTGTAGCCGTGAGGAAATCTTTTTCCAAAGATTGTAAGCACGATCGGAGCACTGGTCTTTCACTATCAGTTGATGATCAAGGTCTACGACTAGGCTTCGCTCTCGTTCTGCATCATGATTCCACAACGCTGGATATTCAGGTTCAACTTGCCCTGGTCGCAGCCGGACCTTAGAAAATGGACCTCTCGGGGGTTGACCAAGCGAGGGGGGATTTCCGGAAATGTCCAGTAGATGTGCGCCGCGATAGCCGATTTCGTCCAATGGAACAACGGGTAAATTGAACACCCGGCTTGTACGAGGTAACTTTAGGGGTCTGAAACAAAAGTAACTGATCATCGCTTTACACAAGGTTGACACGGAAATTACACCCGCACATCCGCTCATCTCAAAAGGTGCATGAATGTAACTGCCGATTCCAATATCCTCTGAATCATCGGACAGCCGGAGTACCCCTCCATCAGTATTTTCTGGTTGGTTATTAATAAGCTTTGCAATTGTGGTAGCTTCCAAAAGAGACTTGGGGCGACGGTAAAGATTAAAGAATTGAACAAACTGTGTATATTCCAAGTCCAATTTCTTTTTTCGTTTCGCAACAACCAACACCTCAGCCATCCCTGTATCTGCTGAAAACGCACGATTTGTAGAACCTGTTGTAGCAATTGCAACCACCGTAATCTTGTAGTAATTCAACTGAAGCAATTTTCGCGCTTTACTCCAGGAATCCCCGCACGTGAACGTGAATGGAAGTATCAAAGCCAACACTCCATTCGGAGCTATTTTTTCGTGTGCCAAGTCAATGAAGTTAGAAGCTAATCCAGCGTTTCCGTTGCCCGCAATGACCTGTAATGGTCTTCTTTTTCTGAGCCTGTTGTTGATTCGATTCAACTGATTCCCCATAGCCCTCTGCTCGTCAAATTGTGTGTTGAATCCTGCAAAGGATGGCACCGGAATCCCTATTTTTTCAGATTCTTGCCCGGTTGGTCTGGTAAATGGCGGATTCATGATCACAATGTCCATCAGATTGTGTGGCACGCCAATTTTCATTCCTGAATTATCAATCGGTATTCGGTGTTGATGACTACCGATGATCTGCTGTCTTCCGAAAGGCAAGAGAGTCTCCGCATATTCGTCCTCGATCAGGTCCAGTGATCCGACTTGTGGGATGTTATGCTCGTCGTATCCATAAGGCATCGTAACAATATTCGTTTTGCCAAATCTTTTGCTTGGGTGCGCGTTCGATAATGTGGATGCTGTAAGATGGGTAGCGGCGGGCATAATGTCGAACGCGTAAAGGGCATTCTCGATCATGCTGGTATGAACTTCAGAATCGTCATTTCCAGTTCGTCTATGACGAGCCAAAATTGTCTGATAGACTGCACCAATGAGCGTTCCGGTGCCGCATGCAAAATCGGCGATTTTAAGATTCTTGACAGTTGAAGATTCCAGATCACTCTTTCCCAACCTATCGACTGCGATTTCCGCAAGTAACGCTGCAGCATTCGGCAGTGTGTAGAATGTGGCAAGAAATTTCCGATCGGCAATCAGCCTCTGAAACATGCGACCCGAAAGGTCGTTCAGTCCGGTTGCTCCGAATTGAGCTAATTTATTCGTCATCTCGTAAAGCAGTTCCAAAATCTCATTGGCGGACGCGATAGGAATGACGTTCAGTAAATCTGACGCAATTTTAAATATTGGCCAATAATTCACGTTGCTCACAATCCAGTTCCAGCAAGAAATCACACTTTCTTTCGTAACTGCATCCTGATTCGCAAGTGCACTCAGTAGCTGGATTTCCTGTTGACCTTCAATTCGAGAATGAAACATCATCGCGTTGGCGATAATGGCGACCGCCATGCGGTTCGTTTGCTCGCTTGGAGATTGACTCAGATATTTAGCGATATCCTGCTGCGGCGCCTCACTGGAATCCGTCAGAATGTTTGCCCCTTGGGTTACGGCCGTTTCAAGTATGTCTGTACTATGGTTAATTAATGAATCTGATAGCGTCACTGACTCCAGACTATCGGCCAGCTCATCGATGCCGCCTTGTAACCAACCATTTTCAGGCCATCGGAGCTGTTTGCCTTCTTCAGCTAACTTCCACACGCAATATGTAAATTTAGAATCCGCAATAACATTGTCAATTTCACTTTGGTTAATCTCTCGCAGTACAGAAGGTATCCGAAGCGCTACAGCACTCTCGATTTCTCTGTTATTTCGTTGCAGGCGCTTGCCTAGACGCGCTCTGGCATCTGCTTCGACCGTGCGTGCAGGCATGACTTCCGTTTCAACCACTAGAGGCGAAAGCCTTGTAGGCGACAACAGAATGTCTGGACGCAAGCTAGGTTCACCTTCCAATATCCTGGTTTGTTCAACGCTGATACACTGCAACCACTTCGGGTGTTTTTTTCGAAGTGCTCGGCCGATAGCTCCGTTTAATATCTGCTCAATTGTGGCAGGCATACTGATTCAGACTTTCAGTCAGAAAAAACATAATTCACTTGTTTGAAGGAGTTGCTCAACTTAGATTTAGCCTTGATGTCGCATAGAATTCTGAACGAATTGAAACAACAACATTTCGGTTGGAAAAAATAACGGTACCTCAATTTTGGAATCTGGCACCTGAGTGATGAAAAAAATGCAATCACAATGAAACTATTGGTCATGATATTTTCTATGTTGTTAAAGCATTGAAATTATTTATGAAAATAAATCGAAAAATTTATTTTGAGACAAAACGGTTGCTTTTGCAAATTTAGAGCGATTTTTCACGATTTTCTTGAAATTCTACTCCAACGATGGCAAAGCGGCTTCGATGTTCTTTATTATATTCAGTACAAGTAACAGCATTTATTGATAATAATTGCCTTGTAAATTGCAATTTTTTGTTGGATCCATAGAACGATTTCGCATGCCGAGTTGTGCAAACAATGCGTATATCTGGAAGGGGTAGGTTTACTGGGTCTTTCGTCGAATTTTATTCATTTAGGGCAGGTTTCAATCGATGGTTGAGCGCGTTTTCCGGCTACAGCTTGGACAGGACACCGATTGCCTGCTGCTGCAACTGTGATGCTTGCCGGATGAGTGATAGCTGCAATGGCAGACGGCGCGTCGGCTGCGCACCGTTCCAACTCATTGTAAAACGACTGCGTTGTGTCGTCGGGTGTTGTTGGTAAGACGCAGATAATCAAGCGGCAGACATGCGTCGCCGCGCAATTCGCGAATCGTCGGCGCGACCTATATTCGGTATCGTCTGATCACTGCGGTCGCAACGCGCCAAAGTGCGCTGATGTGCTCGTGCTCGGTGCGGATGCGGCATTGGTCCTCATTCCAAGTGTTGGCGTCATCCAGAATGCGATGAACCGTTTCGATTGACCAGTGTCCGCGGTTGTAGCCCAGCAAGGCCTGAGCATTCGTGGATTTACCCTGATTTGGTAAAGACGGGAAAATACGTGCGTTTCTCCAACAAGCGACTGTGGAACGATCGCGGCCTGGTATGCCTATCGCCGAAGCCGAAGAACCTGCCGTGGGCGTAAGTATAATTTTTGAACGAAAGCCGGATGCAGGAAGTCCGCACGTCCGGTTTGACGAGCGGGGGTATGGAAACGTAGCTATGGTTGAGATTGAGACACCGACAACTGGCGAAAGCCGTCGGCAACAGTTAACCCCTCAACCTCAAACTAAACGCGCCAGCCCTCGACTCCACAAATCGAACGCGGCTCCCCTTGACTCTAACAACCATCTCCGGCAAAAGAAGTTCATCCCTCAATTCAGAAATTGCTACATCTGTTTCACCAGTAGAAGGTCCCCTTTCCTCATCTTGATTTTTCCATGGTGTTCAGGCAGTACTAATCAAATTGGCGATCTGACTTTCAAGCTCTTTTTCCACTTGCTCCTGTCATCTTCATACAACTGGATATTATCCTTGGTGTGGGCAACTTCAAAGTTATCAAGATGTATTTCTTCGAGAAGGCGTTGATTGAGGAGGTCGTCTTGGCGTACTCCAATAATACGTTATGGCCGCAAAGCGTTGTCAAAATTTTTTAGAATCGACCTTGCAGCAATCTCAACTGGCGTTATCTACACTCCAATCGACTAAATCATCGACTGCAGCGTTCAAAACGATTGAAATTTGGCAATACAAACGAAGCGACCCAGACATTCGACCATTTTCGATTTGCGAAAGATAACTTTTTGACACCCCTATACGACTCGCAAGCGAATCTAATGTAAAGCCCCGATATTCTCGCCATACCCGTAGTGGCGGAGCACCTTTCAGAATTGCATTCACAAATTTACCTGGAACAGTGTCGCCATCTTGATAGTCGATGAGCACTTTGTCGATTGCAGAATAATCTGCAATGTCATCCAGCAACGCCAGAAATTCTCGGTATTTCTCTATTGGCATAACGACGTACTGTGGGTTTCCATCCTTTTTAATAAACTGTACATCTGACTTGTTCATCTATACACCCGGAATCTTTGGCCAATTTATGGATTTCACGAATACGTCATAGTGTTCGACTATTTCAACTAACACCAGAACACTCTCAGAAAGATCAACACGCCTACCCATCTGACAATTCAACAAGAGCGTCACGGAAAGCGTCAGCACTAATCTCTGTTCTGGTAATGCGCGGCGGTAAAGTGGCAATATACCAACCTATTTCGTTGATTTCACTGGCTGGGTTTAGAGATTTGCTAGATTCTTCAACTACTCTTTCCCCGATTACGATCTTCGTCCGAATTGCTGGCCTTTCTTTCTCAAGCAAAACGAGCCGAAGCGTACCGCGTGTCCCAATTAAGTCCACGCGCCCATCTGCCGCAATCACCCGGTGACCTATTGGTTTGGCAACAACCCTTTCACTTCCAATCTGAAACGAAAGTTTCGGCACTTCGTAACTGCCCAGAAATTCCTCGGAAATTTGGATGTTTGTCCGCGTGACTTGTATTTCGCCAGCCTCTATATATTTTTTTAGGTATTCTTCCATTTCTGAATACAAATCGTTCAATTTCTGAATTCAAACTTCTCGCGTTTTTTTTCCAGTCTACATCATTTGATGACTTACTGATTTCCGCTTCTTTCAGCCTCTTCTCGACGAAATCGTCGAATGTTAGTGCGGTTGGCAATCATCTTGGATTGTTCGAGATACTGTTGCTTCCTTTTTGGCACAGTACGTTCACTGAATTCTGAATTGTCGAATTACAGTTACTACAGAACAAATAGGCCATGCTGCGAATTTTCGCACGCACATAGTTCTTCTCAGCCCTACTTTAATCAACTTTTTTCGACACCATATTATTGCAAACAACCAAATAATTTTAGAATTTCAAACAAAAATCGAAATGGCCTAACTTCATTCTTTGAAGCAGCCCGCAAACACGAGTTTCAAGTAGTCGTAGTAGATCGTTTGTCACGTTTGGCGCGAGACAATTGTTTATGCTGACAGTGCTGGCATAATTAAATTTCGAAGGAATTAGAGTAATTGCAGTTGCAGATGGTTCAGACAGCGATGACCAAGAGTCTAACCATGGAATTTAACCTCAATGTTTTAACGAACTTCAATCGCAAGACCTCAAAAAGAAAACTATAAGAGGCATGATAGGGCAAAAACAGCGTGGGTTTTCAGCAGGTGATCGCACATTTGGATATACATCAGTCGCTATGGGTGAAATTCGATTCGATAAAATGGGGAGATAAAGACCAGAAGGCTGCAATAAGGAAATTGAAACTCGTGAATCTGCGGTCGTGTAGAGAGTATATGAACTTTGTCGGGACGGAAACTCAAGCGATAAGATTGTAAAGATTCTGAACCAAGAAGGCGTTCTAGGCCGAAACAATTTTTCTAGAGCATGTCGGCTGCTACAGTAAGCCGTATTCTCAACAACGAAAAATATATTGGAAAGTGGATTTGGAATAAAACTGGAACTCGTTGAAACATTCGAACCGGACGTCAGAAAAAATTTACAAAACCAGAATCCGAATGGATTGTGCAGATTGACGAAAGTTTACGAATTGATCCTCAAGGTCTCTGGGATGAAGTTCGAGCTCGAAGGATCGAAAGAAAAAAAGCGTCGCCTGGAGGAAAGGGTAAACGCGGACTTGATTCCAAACGCGGGAGTGTAGAAAAACACTTCCCAAACGAGCTTTTTTCTGGTGCCATGACTTGTATACAATGAGGTTCGAGTGCAGGAACAATCAGCGGAAAAGTGGAGGTTATCTCAGATGTCTTGGAATAGGTAGAGGTATCTGTGACAACAAAGTAAAAGCAAGACGAACTGTCTTCGAAAATATAATGCTTCTAGACACCAAACTCAGACCGTCAAATCCAGAAAATATTCAACAAATTCTAAAAATGGTTGAGAAAAAGGTACAAATCATCTATTCAGATTTTCCAAATAAAATTCGCCAGAAAAAAAAGGAATTGGCCTTAGAAGAACAAAAACTCACCAACTTCATTAACTTTATCGGTGAAGGAAAAGGAACCCGATCACTCAACCAAGCACTGGTGGACAGTGAAAACAATAATGACGATCTGAAGGATGAGATTCACGTTCTCCAGAACGCTAATGCGAAAGCAATCAAAACGCTGCCAATTCAGTGGGTTGAAAACAGACTAATTAATATTCAGACAACACTGGAACAAAAAGGTACGCAATCAGCATTGGTTTTGCGAAAATTGCTTGAGTCTATCGAACTTGAGGCGGTTGTACCAGAACTTGGCAGACCTTGCTGCATAGCACACACAACACTTGATGCCCTTTCCATATTTGACAAAAGAATCGCACCTCACCATTCGAAAAAAGGTGCGAATCAATTTAACTGGCGCTCCCTAGGGGAATCGAACCCCTGTTGCCGGCTTGAGAGGCCGATGTCCTGACCGCTAGACGAAGGGAGCGACTATGAATTTAATAATCTTGCACAATAGTACCACAATGATGTTCCAGATTTTTGGCTAGTAGTATTGGCAGCTCCTAGAACAATTACTGCGAACGAACACGGAATATCCTCCGCGCAGATCAATCGACAGGCAATGGCTGTAGTTCAGTCACTCAAGTCTTCAGGATATTCGTGTGAGCTCGTCGGTGGATGTGTTAGAGATCTGCTGCTGAGTAAAACACCAAAAGACTTTGATGTCTGTACGAATGCTCTTCCGGATCAAATAAAAAAGGTGTTTCGACGCAGTAATGTAATTGGCCGTCGATTCCGTCTCGTACTTGTTAGAATGGGTCGAGAAACCATTCAAGTGTCGACTTATCGAACGCAGCCTCGGCTTAGGAAAAGTCGTCATCGAAAAAGCGCCGTTTCCAAAAAGGGGAAGGTACTGAAAGACAATTATTATGGCAATATAGAACAAGATGCCAAACGAAGAGACCTGACGATCAATGCCTTGTATCTGGATCCCTCGGATATGAGAATTGCAGATTACACCAACGGTTATCGCGACATTCAAAATGGAATTGTTCGAGTCATTGGGAATGCGAAACACCGGTATCGAGAAGACCCTGTTCGAATGCTGCGAACCGTGCGATTTGCAGCAGAGTTGGATTTTCGGATTGATTCGAGATCACTGCAGCCCATTTCGAAAATGGCCGAGCTGATCACCGACGTGTCCCACATGAGGCTGGTGGACGAAATCAGCAAACTTTTTTTTCACGGCAATGCTCAGTCGGTATTTCTGCTGCTACGCGAAAACGGCTTGTTTGCACCTTTGTTCCCAGCTTACGCAGATGGTTATTGCGATCAGATTGATGATGAGTCCGTGACGTGGCTGGATTTGCTGTTTCAAGAAACGGATTCCCGCGTTCGAAGTGGTCAGCCGCTCAGTTTGATCTACACGATGGCAGCGATTTTGTGGTTTCCTTACAAACGCTTGACCGCTCAAAAAATGAAGCGCAAGTTTTGGGACTCCGCTAGCATTGCGCAGAATGTGCTGCTTCGGCAGAAACAAAGTACATTTTTGAGCAAAGAGCAGACCTATCGGGTCCAGGAGATCTGGAGGCTGCAGTATGTGCTGGAACAACAATCTGGCGATGCAGCGAGCATATCACGTCAGGCTAACTTCAGAGCTGCCCTTCGACTGCTGGAATTGCGTTCGAGATTTAGTGAAATCCCGCCGGAAGTTTGCAAACCTTGGATTCGCTTTCGCAAACAGCAGAAACGAAAATACTATCGATACAAACGCAAGTCTAGAAAACGAAAGTTTCAATCTTGAACCGACAGAAGAAAGTTTCAGCCTATGTTGGCATCGGCAGCAATCTTGATGATTCAGTTCGTCTCGTGCAGGAATCAATTGAATTGTTGCACAAATCCGAGCACTGCCTCGTCAGCGCTCAGTCGGTTCTTTATCGTTCCGAGCCTTGGGGTTTTCACGACCAACCACAGTTTATCAATGCAGTGTGTCGAATTCGTACGACGTTAAAACCAAACGAACTGCTCGAAAATCTGTTACAAATTGAAGCTCGATTGGGAAGAGTTCGCGGTGGCATGAAATTTGGCCCGCGCAGAATCGATCTCGACTTGCTTCTTTACGCAGAATTTAGCACGAAGAGTGAGAATTTAACTTTGCCTCATCCTAGGATGCATAAACGTCGTTTCGTTCTTGAACCTTTAGTCGAAATGGATCCGAACATCGAGATCCCTGGGAAGGGCAAAGCGATTGATTTGCTTCTCGAATGTCAGGACCAAGGTTTAGAAAGACTGGAGCTATAAAATTCATTTGCGAACCTTAGTTTCTGTGTTTACTTTTTTCTTAGCTCTTTCCTCGTTTTACGGAGAACCGCATACATGAATGTAATTGGACAGCCTCCTAGTCGCGTGCTTTCGGGCATGCGGCCGACCGGTCCCCTTCATCTAGGACATTATCACGGAGTGATTAAACCTTGGGTGCAGCTTCAACACGTCCACGACTGTTACTTTTTCGTGGCCGACTGGCATGCGCTGACTACTGAGTATGAAGACTTTTCAGAGAGCAGGATGCGAGAAAATGTTTGGGACATGCTCATTGATTGGCTGGCGAGCGGCGTAGATCCTGAAATTGCTACGATTTTCATTCAATCGAGAATCTCCCAGCATGCTGAATTGTTTCTCCTTTTGTCAATGGTTACTTCGCTCGGCCGTCTTGAGCGCGTTCCAAGTTTCAAGGGTCAGCAGGAGGTCCTGCAGGACAGAAATCTGTCGACTTTCGGTTTTTTGGGATACCCTGTGCTGCAAAGCGCAGACATTCTGATGTATCGTGCATCGATCGTGCCGGTTGGAGCAGACCAGGTCGCCCATGTCGAGCTCACGCGTGAAATCGCTCGAAGCTTCAACTATGCATTTGGACGAGAACCGGATTTCCAGACAAAGGCCGAACAAGCCATCAAAAAACTCGGTCGTAGAAACGCTGGTCTTTACAGGAAGTATCAACAGGCTTATACCGAGAGAGGAGATGATGAGGCTCTTGCAAAAGCGAAAAATCTGTTGGAAAGCAATTCGAACATTTCCAGAGGGGACCGCGAACGTCTGCGGGGATATATTGAAAAACGAGGGCGACAGATTTTGGTTGAACCAGACGCTTACGTCACCGAAGCGTCTAAAGTGCCGGGCTTGGATGGACAGAAAATGTCGAAATCGTACAACAATGCCATTTTTCTTCGAGACGACGAGAATCGAATCAGTAAGGGAATTCGATCAATGCCTACGGATCCGGCGCGGACACACAGACATATTCCTGGTGATCCTGAGAAATGTCCAGTTTGGGATCTGCACAAAATTTACTCTGCCGAAGAAACGAAAAAGTGGGTGACGATAGGCTGCAAAGACGCATCAATCGGTTGTGTCGACTGCAAGGGTCCGCTGATTGACAGTGTTCTCGCTGAGCAAAAGAGTCATAAAGAACGTGCAGAGCCGTACATTAAGGATCGAACCTATCTGAAAAAAGTCGTTGCCGAAGGCTGCGAGCGTGCTGCCGTTGTGGCCGAGGACACGATGAGTGATGTTCGAAGATACGTGGGAACCAGCAGTTACCGATAAGATGACAGGCGACGTCATCGATAGTCAGGATTCAGGTTCTGCGCATAAATCTGCAGACATTCCCAGCGATCTGTACATACCCCAGCATGCTCTCGAAATCATTACAAATTCATTTGAAGGTCCATTGGATCTTCTGCTGTACCTGATACGGAAAAACCGCTTCAATGTTCTCGACATTCCGGTGGCGAAAGTGGCTCAGCAGTATGCTGAGTACGTTGAAGTCATGCAAAAAATTCAATTGGAACTCGCTGGTGAATATTTGGCGATGGCTGCAACTTTAGCACAGATAAAGTCTAGATTGCTGCTCCCGGCTAAAGAGTCAGAAGCCAAGGAAGAAGAGGAAGTCGACCCTCGTCAGGAGCTGGCGCGGCGACTGCAGATTTATGAAAAATTTAGAATCACTGCAAAGCTGCTGGACAGTCACCCCAGAGTTGGAAGGGACGTTTTTGCAAGCCACGTTCGAAGCGTGGCAGACAGGCCGCCGCCGAGATTTCGCAAAGTGCCCATTGAGGAATTGGTAAAAAGTTTCAAGCAGGTTGTAGCGGCAGCCTCGGAACTGTCAGTCGTGGAAGTGCATAAAGAGCCTCTGTCGGTGAAGGAAAAAACCGAATCAATTCATGAGATGTTGCGGTCTGTCAAAACGATTCAGTTTATCGATTTATTTGATTCATCGGAAGGCAAAGCGGGGATTGTCGTTGCTTTCCTTGCGATCCTGGAGTTGATCGGGTCTGGTAAAATCTATGCCTATCAGCCGGAAGCAGAAGCTCCCATTCACCTGCACTTAAAGGAATGACTGTCAGCTGAACGCGCCCGACTAAAATTGAATGCTCTGCCATTTTGTGCATTTGGGCAGCACTTCAGCGGTCCATGAAGAATCAAAATCGCCATAAAGCAAATGTGAATGATCGCTTTATGCGGTAAACTGTTCAATTGAAGTTCTCATTTGCGGCTGAACAGATGCTGATGTAGGTACACGGCGACCAAAGCTTACTCGGAAACAGTCGGTCAAATGGGGAATCTACACGCAGTATTTGAAGATCTAAAACAATTGAAATTAGTCATTTAGAAAGGGTTTGCCCAGTCAAACAGATAAATCCCAATTAAAAAAAATCATTGAAGTCGCGGTGCTGACGTCAGAGACTCCCATTTCAACCGAACAGATTCGCAGTCTGTTTTCCGATGACGAACGACCGGATGTCAGAGACGTGGAACGAGCCTTGCTCGAGCTGGAACGAGACTGTGATCACAGAGGGATTGAGCTTAAAAAAGTTGCAAATTGTTATCGTTACCAGTCGCGCAAAGAGTATTCTCACTGGCTGCAGAAACTTTTTGAAATTCGGCCTCGCCGATATTCCAGAGCTCTGATGGAAACTCTCTCAATCATCGTCTACCAACAGCCGGTCACCCGCGGCGAAATTGAAAATATCCGCGGCGTGTCAGTTTCGACAGAGATCATGCGCACTTTAATATCCAATGAATGGGTGCAGCAGACGGGATATAAACAGGTTCCCGGTCGTCCGGCTCTTTTTCGTACGACAAGAAAATTTCTCGAAGACTTCAATCTGAAGTCGTTGGATGATCTGCCGGTGATTGACCTTCCAGACAAGCTGGATTGAGTTCGTCAAAGATAGATGCTACGACGGAAATATTTCCTGACTTTGACGGTTTACGGCCACCGTCGCCGATGAATTGATTTCACTGCATTGTCTGAGCTTCATTTTGTGATGGCTAAGGCAATATCTGAATCCTGTGTCAGGTTCAATAGGTGGTGTTTTTTGGCAGTCAAATCTTCAAAGTCAGGAAGAAAATGAAACAGTAAAAAGTCTTGGTCAATGTTCTAATTGAATCCTTCCGCTCCCACCATGACTAGCTGGTGTCTGCCAGAAAACTCCCATTGTCGAACAAATATCGTAAATTATCCAGGTGATTTGGATGATGGAGCGGACGAATTGTGCCCCAAAGACAGTGACATCGTCCACTTGCGGCTGATTTTCCGATTTTGCTGTGGGATGGCCGGTTTTGCAGGAAAATCCATCTCTGCCCGCTGCAAGCGAGCTGTTTGGAGGACGAGCCGGCAGCGACGCTGATGCGTCAGGCGGCTCGCAAACAAGCCTTTTTCCACCACCGCATCCGTTCGCGATCCTTGCGCTGCAGCAGCAAGCCCAGACGGTGCATATTGGCCGCAAAAACCGACAGAACAACCATGCGCTCAAATCCGTCCGCACCATGACTGCCAATCCGACCTAAACCGAGCTCCAGATTGTTGATCGCCGATTCCACCGCCGGATGCTGCCTGCGCGCCGCCTCTCGCACCGTACAGCGAGCAGAGTCACGTAGCAATTCGACATCCGCTGGTTACTTCACACTGGTCTCAACATCAAAACTTTCAATTTGCCCGCACAACAGCTCGCCAGGCTTTTTTTCTCGCCACCTCGTGACCGCTTGCCACTACCACCTGACCGATCACTGACAACAGCTCCGGACTCAGCAGCGACACATTGTCGATCAGCGTCTGCAACTGATACTTGCTCGGCTTGCCGCGGTGAAAACCGACACTGTGTCCCAGCATCTGACGCACCGTATTGTGATTGTTGGCGTAGTCCTGCAAGCGATAAAAATCACAATTCAAACCCTTCTTCAACACTGCCAGCACCAAGATCCGCCACAGGTTCAGGCCCGGCCGATTCACCTTCAGATCAACCCCCGGCCGAACCTTTTCCTGCAGCAGCTCAAAAACTCGCTGACGCGTCGGTTCGTCGCAGTAAATCCATTGAAGACCTCTTAGCAACGCTGGTACATCGTCGCGTGACTTCGGATTAATGAAGACGTCGCCAATCGCAGGCTCGCCAAACTGCATCTGTGGGTTTTCCACTTCTCTCATTGCCCTAACTCCTCGAAGTTCTGTCTTAATGGACTTGATTTTCCTTCAATTATACCAAAAACGTTTCATCTTCGTCCGACAAAACGAACAAATATATATATATAAACAATGCCTTAAGATTTATCTGGAAGACACTGGCCATTGGTACAAGCCAAATATGCCATCCGAATTATTGGCAAAGAACCACTTTCGAACCATTCAAGTCATCAGGGGCATCCCACGTTAAGCAAGTCAGTGCGAAATATCCGAATTTGTTTGATAATGAGCAAAATAGCCAAGTGGCGTGAGTGTCATTCTAGATGCCGCCTGCCGGATTTTATGGATCAAAAAATAGCATGGGAAACACCTGTTCAAGTCATTTTCGGATAGCGTAACACTGAGTATAATACGAGTGTGATTAAGACCTTCAAGCACCGGAGCACAGTGCTTTTTCGAAGGTCGTCGTATTGCAGAGTTTCAGGGATTTTCATCTCAAGCAACACGTCGCCTGACTATCTTGGACAACGCCGAGACACTCGAAGACCTCGCCGCTTTGCCGAGTAATCGACTGGACGTATTGCGCGGTACCCGTTCTGGTCAATTTAGCATCCGATTCAACCAGCAGTGGCGCATCTGTTTTCGTTGGACAGAGGACGGTCCGAGTTAAGTGGAGATTGTGGATTATTACTAATGAGGAATTGATATAAGTTCGAGGAATGGAATGATGCCGGTACATCCCGGTGAAGTTTTCCGAGAAGAAATGGAGACACTCAACATCTCTGCGAATGCATTGTCAAAAGCACTGTGCGTACCAGTCAACCGAATTACTTTGATCTTGAATGGTCAACGAGGAGTGAGCGAAGATACAGCGTTGCGGCTTGCGCGATACTTTGGCACTACACCGAATTTGTGACTAGATTTTCAGAAATCCTGTGAGCAGCGTCGGGCAGAGATCGATATGGGTAGAGAGATTGCCGAACATGTGACGCCTCGGAAGTCAGCGGCGTAGTTAAGTTATGGAGATTGCATACATAGACTATATCAATGAAAAAATTCTTCATTTTGCAATAGTTCAACCAGTCGAGCAATCGCAATGAATTCGAATAACCGAGTCCCTGGCAAGTCTCACCGAAGCGAAATTTCTCTGATCGCGTAGAGTGTTGTATTGCTGCTTATTTGCGTACTTGACGGACAAGCAGCTTCTATCGAGAATCCAGCTAATTTTGTGGATGTGCACTGAAGAAAGATTGCAGTATCCGCATGCCATATATTTCCACGACCGGTGCACGATTTCGCGGGAATCCTGGATTCTGTGCGAAACGAAATTCCAATTGCACCGTTCAGCGACGTAGAACTGACGAGTTGGATATTTGAAAGCAACGCAATTGAAATTGCCGGTGTAATTGTTGAACCGCTTCAGAGGATTATTCCTCTGGAACGCGGATTCCTCGAGAACTTGCGTCAAATTTGCACCAAGCACGACATTGTCTTAATCTTTGACGAAGGCGTAACTGGTTATTGTATTACTTGCGGTGGTGCTCAATGCCAGTACGGAGTAGGCCCCGATCTTCGCACGCTTGGAAAATTGATCGGAGGTGGTCTGCCACTCTCGGCAATTGCAGGCAAAGCTGGAATCATGGCGCATTTTGATCGAAGTAGACTCGGGGAAGAGAAATTCCTTATGCAGGTTGGAACTTTAAATGGTTGACTCAGTTGCATCAATCGCAGGATTGAAAACTCTCGAAATTTTCAGGCGTCCGGGTCAGAACAAATAACTGAATGAAACTGGAACAATCTTGATGCAAGCAATAAGTGACAGTTTGAATTCAGCCGGACACGCACACAAGATCGTCGGAATTCGAGCTTTGTTCCATGTCGTAATTTCTGACGAAAAAGCGAACGACTACTGGGAGGTTGCAAAGGGCTACACTGTAGTCGCGACGCGATTTAATCAGTTTCTCCGACAAAAAGGAATCTTTAAAACTCCATCCAAGCTCCATGTATCCTTGGCTTTGGAGAATAAGGATATTGATCGGATCATAGAAGCATCTGTCTACGCAGCTGGGACTTTGCAATCGGATTGTCTGAGCGAGTTCCTTGGTTGCTCTTTCTAGCCTTAGAATCGATTACATGAGCGAGCGCATCCAAAAATACCTCGCCAGTAAGGGTTTTGGATCTCGACGCCAGATTGAACGATGGCTCATTGATGGCAAGATTCGAACAATTCACGGAATTTGTCAGCTCGGCGACAGAGTTTCGCCCAAAGACATCCTATTCGTTCACGGAAAGAAAATCGAAGTTGACGAACGAAAATCACCTACGCGAGTTCTTCTATATCATAAAAAATCCGGTGAAATCAGCACGCACAGGGATCCTCAAAATCGCCCTACGCTGATTCAGGCATCGCCAGAGATCAAAGACGGTCGCTGGATTGCTGTGGGACGCTTGGACATTAATACGACTGGATTGATTTTATTTTCGAACGATGGAGAATTGGTTCATCGCCTGATGCATCCGTCCAGTTCCATCAGGCGAGTGTATCTATGCCGGGTGTGGGGTGACGTCAATCAGCATGTTCTGGAGAGGCTTCGCAAGGGAGTCATTTCAAAGAACGAAATATTGAAATTTGACGAAATAGAGTGCAGGCGAAAAAAGGGCGCCAACCGCTGGTTTCGCATTGTGCTTTCCCGAGGCAGGAATCGGGAAATTCACCGGGCATGGAAGGCCGTTGGATACCGGGTCAGCCGACTTAAGCGCATTCAGTACGGCACTGTTTCTCTGCCTTCTGATTTGAAACCTGGGGCATGGCTGGAGCTGGCGAGTTATGATGTCAGGCAGCTCCGCCAGCTTGTAAATCATTCAGTGCGTTGACGCTATAAAATCTGCCTGAACTTTTTGCAGGGGCCAAATCACCTCTGGACATGATTGTGTTTTCTGTGGTCAGTGACAAATATCGAGAACTCATCACCGACGGTCATGATGCGAAATCATCTGACGTTGCCAAATTGGCATTCGGCAGCAGCTGGGCAAAATTTCTCCTGTGAACTTCTGCCAGATCGAGCGTGGCTGCAGGATTAAGGAATTTCAAGGCATCGGCGACAAATTCACACCAGACGAGTTCAAGCCTGAGAAATCCTGCACACAGGTTTAAGGCGCAGCCCGTGGCTGCGCCTTATCAAAAAACAATAATAGAAAGTGAGCCGCCAATTTTCTGTGGCTCAGTGAATGGGCTGTCGAGCGCTCTTTTCTCCAATTGCCGCAAGCCAAACCGACGCGGCGACCCTACGAATAAACTATGAAGCAGCGGCCGCCGCCTTAGACTCAGCGGCATCGAGATACTCGCAGCTGCAGAGTAAAGTTTGAAACGACGCGATTTCACTCAGGGACTTGTCAACCCGATCTTTTCGACATGCCCGAATGACTCGGTTCCCCAAATTACGGGCCCTTTATCGTGGTCACTAGAGCGAGTTCGAACGCTCTAGTGCAGCTTGAGCCGGATGCCTGCTGCATTTTTTCGGTGGAATGACTTACGTGCCGTTCGCGTAGACAAGTGCAATAACTGCAAATGTTACGACGATCTGCATGGAAATCACCCATCTGAACTGCGCCTTCATGTCCGATCTGATCTCAGTGATGTCGGACTTGACTTCGCTGATGTCGGACTTGACTTCGCTGATTTCGGATTTGACTTCGCTGATTTCGGATTTGACTTCGGTTCTCAACAAATTGAGTTCGGACTCGACTCTGCTGATGTCAGACTTGAGTTCGGACTCGATTTTGCTGATGTCAGACTTGAGTTCGGTTCTTAACAATTTGAGATCGGACTTGGTCGCAAGATTGCCCTCCCGCCGGGCGATCGCGATCGCTACCGCTTCAGCTTGACGACGCTCCATGCCGGCAGCTTCGAGCTCCCTTGAAGTTCCTAGCGTGTCATATGCGAATTTATTCATAACCTAATTTTACATTACTCATTCGATGAGGAAGCCTCCACGCCTTCGGGAGTCTTGCGTCCCCAAAAACGGTTCAGTTTCGTCGCGGATTCCTATACGACTTCCGGTCAGTGTCGAGCTGCTTCTGCGGCCGTTCTCCGCAATTCGCAGCCATTGTGCCGAGTGATGGCATGGCAGCTTTGAACAAGGTTTACCGTATCATAACCAGCGCCCCGGTTGCAAGCTGTCGCGTGATGTGGAAGATCGCGCCGGATATGTGATAGGTATCGGCTTAGGGCTTGATGTTTTATTCAAAGGAAATTTGAAAGCGGAATTGAGCTGGCTCAAAGAGCCTCGAACCAAACTGAATTTCAAGTCAGCGATAGATTACATGCTTGAGTGTGGAACGATTAACCTGATTGTTGTTTCTGAGATGATCAAATATGAAAGAGGAATCTAACGATTGCTGGAAAATTGTGAAGTTCAGAAGCAGCAACAAACCGTTTACCGACTCGCAGCTCTATTTTCATATAAATTGATCGGGAGTATATTGGTCAAGCGAGGCGCCACACTTGGAAATTTACAAGAAATTAAAAACTTACTGAATCGTTTGAGCGTACCATTGACTGTAGACGAAAAAATTTGACGATGCATTTCAACTGAGAACAGATGAAAATATGCCTTTTCCAGAGACTCGATTCAGTAGTGGAACGTTCGGAGTTTACCATTCGGCAATAGCTGCAGTCTCCAATTGTCGTCGACTTCAGTCACGTCAGACTGGCGCCAGCCCACTTCTGCCGTGCACGTCAATTCAGGCGGCATGGCAACGCCGTTCCAGTAATTCAGATCCAGCATCGGTCTTCATGCATCGGCTGCCAGATGTGTTGCGCAATTTCTGAAACTGATTCAACGACTTCGTCTGCTCCCCACTGATACGGATCATCGCCAGGAACGATATAGCCGTATGTGACTCCGATCGTCTTCAGTCCAGCGCCTTCAGCAGCTTCGATGTCGCGTGAAGAGTCGCCGATGTACACCGATTGACTCGGTGCAACCTTGACAAGATCACAGGCATGCAGTATTGGAATCGGACTAGGCTTGCGGTAGGGTAAAGTATCTCCGCCGACAACACAGCTCACCGTTTTCGTCAATCCCAGTTTTTCAACCAGCTCAACCGTTAGGTATTCAGGTTTATTGGTGACAATGCCCCAAGCGACACCCGCCTCAACCAGATCATCAAGAAGCTCCTGCATCCCAGGAAACAATATGGTTTCCTGACAGATGACGCTTTTGTAAATGGTGAGAAATTCGTTTTTCAATTCTTCGTAATCCCCGTCATGGGGTGTAAGATTGAAACCATTTTTCAGCAGTGCCGGAGTGCCGTTTGAAACATGACAGCGCAGCTCATCAAAAGAAACGATTTCTTTTGATTTTCTCCGCAGCAGAAGGTTCAGCGCGAGAATCATGTCGCGCGCTGTGTCAGCCAGTGTTCCGTCCAAGTCGAATAGAACGAGCTGGTATCTGCTTAGTTTCTTAGACAATGTGCGAGGTAGTTGACAGCGACTCCCGGACCCAGCCGGAAGGTCTGAGTGACCGGGTTATAGTGGAGTCCCGTAATGTTTTCCAACCTGACCCCACAGCTTGAACACCATCGATACAGCTCGGATGGACGAATGAAGTCTTTGTGCTGATGCGTACCTCTCGGCAGCATGTTCAAAATGTATTCCGCCCCGACAATTCCAAAAACCCAGCTCTTTACGGTTCGATTGAGTGTAGAAAAGTACAGGCTGCCACCGGCTTTCAGCAGTCGACTGCAGGCTCGAATGACAGAAATGGGGTCAGGGACATGCTCAAGGACTTCCATGCAGGTAATAATATCAAACTGATATTCATGCTGTTCTGCAAAATTCTCGACGGTTGAACACACATATTCGACTGTTACTTGGCTTTCCAAGAGATGCAGTTTTGCGACATTGAGTGACTCTTCACTCACGTCCAGACCAATGACTTGGGCTTGGTTGGCAGCAAGCGCTTCTGCAAGAATTCCGCCCCCACAGCCCACGTCAAGCACCGATTTGCCCTCGACTCGCGAGTGCGTTTGAATGAATTCCACCCGCAAGGGATTGAGCAGGTGCAAGGGACGGAACTTACCTTGCGGATCCCACCATTGTTCCGCGATCTTGGAGAACTTTCGGACTTCTCCTTCACTCACATTTTCCAATGTCAAATCGAAAATCCTAACATATGGTCATGGGTTTTACAAATCTGCTGCAATTCGATGCTGCCATCGATTTGCAGTTTCGATGCATTCTTTTTCGTCAATCGTCAATAGCTCTCTGTCTTGCAGAACTGGCTTGCCGCCAATGAATACATCTGTGATTTGGTTTCGAGAGGCTGAGTGAACGATCTGAGCAACGGGGTCATAGAGCGGCCTGCAGTGAATTTCGCTTAAATCTATCGTCGACAGATCGGCGAACTTTCCGGGTTCCAGCGATCCTGTCACCGTATCAAGTCCGAGACATTTTGCACCGTTGATTGTTGCCAGTCTCAGTGCTTCATGAACTGGGACTTGAGATGCATCACCGGAAAATCCTTTTGCCAGCAGTGTCGCAAATCGTAATTCCTCCAGCATATTCAAACTGTTGTTGCTTACTGCACTATCAGTTCCAATGGCAACGTTTACATTATGTCTTAACAATTCACCAGTTGAGCAGACGCCGCTTGCAAGCTTGAGATTTGACTTTGGACAATGTGCCACGCTGCTGTTTGATTCGGACAGCAGGGAAATTTCTTCCTCATTTAGAGCAGTAACATGCACCGCAATGAATTTTGAGTTGATTGCTCCAAGTCTGTGTAAGCGTTCAATGGGTCGAATGCCGGTTTCCTGAACTGCACTTTCGACTTCCTGTTCAGTTTCGTGCAGGTGCATATGGACACCAAGGTCCTCATCAGTTGCCAATTGCATGACTTTTTCGATAGTTTGGTCCGACACGGTGTATGGAGCGTGTGGCGCCAGCATTGTCGAAACCAGGTCAGAGCCTTCAAACTGTTCGAACAGCGCCTGGCCCTTCGCTAGATATTCATCTGCAGATTTCGCCCACGAAGTGGGAAAATCAAGTACGACCATGCCCAGACGCGTTCTCATGTGAAGTTGTTCTGCAACTTTACCTGAGATTTCTGGGTACAGATACATATCGTTCATGCAGGTCGTACCGCTCTGGATCATCTCCGCGATTGCCAACTTGGTTCCATCTTCTACAAACTCATCATCAACCCACTTTTGTTCGAGTGGCCAAACGACATCATTCAACCAGCTGAACAGAGGTTTGTCTTCTGCCGCACCCCGTAACAGACTCATTGCGGCATGTGTGTGTGCATTGATGAATCCTGGGATAATGGCATGGTCCGTTCGCCGTAAATGCTGTGCGGCGAAATAGTTTTGTTCAATTTCACCCGAAGGCAGGATGTCTTGAATCTTATCGCCGGAGATTACGACGCTATGTCGTTCCAGAACGCTGTTTAAGGGATCAACTGTAACAACCCAGCGCGCGTCAATTACAGTGTCAACGTGTTGCATGGAACCGTATTATAACATTGGATATTTCATCCAATTTTCGTGCGCACTCGCGCGTACTGGCAGCCGAGCGCCTGTGAATTCCATTCGAATTTCGGCAAATGAAATTGGCGGATCATCCATCTCAGCCTATGGAAAATGAAGCATCGGGAATTGAGAATTGAGCAGGGGTTTTCAGATCGCGGAACAATGACCGCTGAATTGAATATATTCGTGCCTATTTGATGTGTTCTGTAGTAAAATTAGCGCAAGCCGAGATGATATTCATTCCCAAAATCAAGCGGTTCTACGCTGGATTTATCTTCATATTTCACTTTAGAATCAAAATATAAGCTAGTGTCCTCGTTCGCTAAGAAAACTATTTTTGCTGACCTCGAAGTCGAAATGCGACAGTCCTATCTGGACTACGCGATGAGTGTTATTGTTGGTCGAGCCTTACCTGATATCCGAGACGGTTTGAAACCAGTGCATAGGCGTATTTTGTACGCCATGCATGACATGAGAAACGATTGGAATAAGCCGTATAAGAAGTCTGCTCGAATTACCGGTGATGTGATCGGTAAATACCATCCACACGGAGACTCTGCAATCTATGACGCCATAGTGCGGATGGCACAGGATTTTTCAATGCGTTATCCGCTGGTTGACGGTCAGGGAAATTTCGGTTCCGTTGATGGAGATACGCCTGCCGCAATGCGATATACAGAAGTACGGCTTTCACGGATCGCACATGAACTCATGTCCGACATTGAGAAAGAAACGGTTGATTTCGGTCCCAACTATGATGAAACCGAAGAGCAGCCGCTGGTACTGCCCGCAAGACTGCCCAATCTACTATTGAATGGGTCCGAAGGCATTGCGGTTGGCATGGCAACCAAAATACCGCCCCACAATCTCACGGAAGTCATCAATGCATGTTTGGCGCTGATTGCAGATCCAGAAATGTCCGACATGAATTTAGTTGAGCTGATCCCCGGGCCAGACTTTCCCACAGGTGGCATTATTAACGGGAAGTCTGGCATCGTCAAAGCTTACTTGACTGGTCGAGGAACGATTCGATTGCGAGGAAAAGTACATGTTGAAACCGGTAAAAATCGTCGAAAACAGACAATCGTTGTCACCGAACTGCCCTATGCCGTCAAAAAGGCCCCTTTGGTAGAACATATCGCCAAACTAGCGGCAGCCAGTGACAGTACCGACCCGTTGAACGGAATTGACTTGGTGCGTGATGAATCTGACAAGTCAGGGCTTCGGGTCGTCATAGAACTGAAAATCAGAGCTAACCCGCAGGTTGTTGAAAATAAACTTTATTCCAGCAGCAGGCTAGAGTCGACTTACGGCATCAATTTTGTCGTTCTAGAGCAAAACCAGCCGCGGCTGTGCACCCTCAGACGATTGTTGAACGGTTTCATCCGGCATCGCCGCGAGGTTGTAACTCGACGTCTGGAATATGAGCTGCGTCATGCCCAGGCTCGGGCGCATCAGTTGGAAGGCTTTACTGTTGCTCTCTCTAATCTGGATGAGTTGCTGAGCATAATTCGCGCTCCGAATGAAAGCCGAAAAGAAATCAAGCAAAAATTGATGGCGATTGCCTGGGACGCATCATTGGTGCTGGAACTTCTAGGCCGTTCGGAGGCAGAAATTCCTTCGGCCCCGTACGGATTGCCATTTCAGGGCATCCGGGGTGACCGTTATTGGCTGTCTGACGGGCAGACTGAAGCGATATTGAATATGCGTCTGCATCGACTCTCAGGACTGGAGCAGAAAAAAATATTCGATGAGTACAAAAGTCTTCTGGCTGCGATAAAAGAAAAAGAGCAGGTTCTTCGTTCAGCTGAACTTCTCATGAAAATGATTTGTGACGAGCTGCGGGAACTTAGAGACAAGTATGGCAATAATGATGAGCGACGCACCGAAATTATTGAGGTTGAACAAGACTTTGACAATGAAGAATTGATCAAACAGGAGGATGTGATCGTTACCGTCACCGAGCAGGGTTATGGAAAACAGCAGCCAACTTCGACATTTAACGCACAGCTCAGAGGTGGACGAGGTCGCTTTGCTACCAAGAAAAAAGAAGGTGACTGGGTAAGATTCATGCTGTCGACCGATACTCACGATACTCTGATGTGCTTTACCAATTATGGAAAAGTCTACTGGACGAAACCTCTCAGGCTGGAGCGAGGAAGTTCGATAGCGATGGGACGCCCTCTCATAAATGCACTGCCTGCGTTAGAAACTGACGAAAAAATCACTGCAATTCAATCACTTAGAAACGCGCAAGGCAAGAAATACATCGTGATGGTCACGCGTCTGGGTAAGATCAAGCGCTGCAGGTTGAACCTGTTTAAAAATCATCGTTCGAATGGACTCAAAGCTATCGTACTGCGAGAAGGTGATGAAATGGTAGATGTTGCGTTTACGAACGGCAACTCGGAAATTTTGCTCTTTAGCGGTAGCAGAGCAATTCGATTCCATGAGAGCGGGCTGCGTTCGATGGGTCGAACGTCAATGGGAGTAAACGGAATTAAATTGATCGACGATCAAGTAGTCTGTTCGATGGTATCGGTGGAAGTCGCGGATGGCGATGCCGAACTGTTGATTGTTGATGAAAGCGGTTCCGGGAAACGAACGAAATTGGATCAGTTCCCAAGAAGGGCTAGAGCCGGTCTGGGAGTTTATGCGATATCAGCGAAAAAGAGAGCGGAAACCAAGCTTAAACGGGTTTTGCTCGTTGATTCTGACAATGTGATGCTGATTACGCGCAACGGACTGCTGCTGCAGACGGAAGTCAGATCGATTGCTCAAATCAGCAGAGTCAGCGGCGGTGTTCGCCTGATGCGTTTGGCACCGGATGATTCTATCGCTGCGGTTGATTCAGTATGGCTCAGTGATGAGCAGAATTAAGGCGGGTTGAAGAAATGGTAAATCTGTTCGTCAGTTGGTTTCAAGTTAATTTACAATCTACAAATTTTAGAACGTTGGATTGAAATTGGAGATACGCGGAAGTCCTGACTTGGAGATTTTCGTTGCGTCAACCTAATGCGAAGCTGGCGGTAGTTATTGAAAATGAGCAAGGTATTGAGCATCAAGGAATCAGACTTCCATCGAATTCCATGGCAAAAGCGTGTGTGCGCCAGCTTGCTTCCATTGGTTTGTTTGAATTGAATCCATAGAAGCGTTACGGGTCATGAAGTTGGAAGTCATAAGAGCGGAAATTGATGAGATTGATGCTGCAATTCAGAATCTAATTCATAAACGAGCAGATTTGGGCCGAAAAGTCGCAGAATTGAAGCGGCAGCAGAATAATTCACAGTATTTCGTACCCGAAAGAGAAGCTCAGATCTTGCGAAAAGTCGCGGAAAGGTGCGACGGTACATTATCTGAAAACAGTGTTGTTCAAATTTTTCGAGAGATAATTTCCGCCACGCGCAATCTTGAACAACCCATAAAAATCGCAATATTGGGACCTGAAGGCACATTTACGCAGGCGGCGGCAATGCAGCATTTTGGCCATGCATTCACTGCTGTGTTTCGACCTACGATCGATGATGTGTTTAGCGCTGTTGAAGTGAACCAAGCGGAATATGGGGTAGTGCCAGTTGAAAATTCAACGGAAGGAGTCGTAAACAGCACCTTGGACTGTCTGATTGATTCTTCATTGAGCCTTTGTGGGGAAATTGAATTGAAGGTACATCATTCTCTGCTGAGTCTGGCGTCTCGCATGCCGAAAATTAAAAAGGTGCTCGCTCACCCTCAGGCGCTTGCTCAGTGTCGAAAATGGCTGTCGCGCAATCTGCCCGATGTCGAGCTGGTTCCAGCAAGCAGCAATGCCGAAGCAGTAGTCAAAGTTCTGGATTCTTCTCATCATGCTGCAATTGCAAGTGAAGCAACAGCGAAAATTTACAATCTGAGCACCTTGGCAACCAATATCGAAGATCAGAAAGGCAACACAACGAGATTTCTTGTCATCGGAAAAATATCAACAAAATCAACTGGTAATGACAAGACTAGTATTTTGCTTTCAAAGCAGAACCGACCTGGTTCCTTGGTGAATCTGCTTCAGCCGTTCGCCGAATTGAAAATCAACATGTCAAAAATAGAATCAAGGCCGAGTCGAAAAGCGATGTGGGACTACGTATTCTTTATTGACTTTCTAGGACATGCCGAAGACGAATCGATCGTTGCTCTGTTTGAAATTCTCAAAGAGGAAGCTCTGTTGTTCAAGCACTTGGGTTCCTATCCTCAGTCGGCAAAATAATGTCAAAGAATTTTGACGCTTACGCCTTGGCAACCTCCAGCGTCAGAGGCCTCGCACCGTATGATCCCGGAAAACCAATCGAGGAATTGGAGCGCGAATTTAGAATATCAGATGCAATCAAGCTCGCGTCGAATGAAAATCCGCTGGGCCCGCCTCCAGCCGTTTCAGAATATCTGCGGTCTGCAGCAGCAGACCTTCATCGTTATCCCGATGGAAGCGGTTTCGAACTGAAAACAGCATTGGCTGAGCGTCACGAGGTAGGATTGGATCAAATTTGTCTTGGAAATGGGTCGAATGACGTACTTGACATGGTAGCGCGCGTATTTGTCAGTGCAGGTGACGTGGGGATCATTTCCCAGCATGCTTTCATTGTGTACTACCTTTCGTTGGCCTATGTTCATGCGAATATACAAATCACTAAAGCGAACGAGTACGGACATGATGTTGGTGCGATGATCCAAGCTGTCGACGAGCGTACCCGCATCATCTATATCGCCAATCCAAATAATCCAACAGGTACTTGGTCGCGCGCGGAAGAACTTCGCAGACTGCTCGACGAAGTGCCTTCTTCTGTAATAGTCGTGATTGATGAAGCTTATGCAGAATACGTGGCTGAACCGAAATATCCAAATTGCATTGCGTGGCTGTCGAAATATCCAAATTTGGTAGTTACCCGAACTTTCTCCAAAATATTTGCCTTGGCGGGATTACGCATCGGTTATTCAGTTTCCAGCCCGGAAATATCAAATCTTATGAATCGAGTGCGACAGCCGTTCAATTGCAATACTCTGGCAATGTCTTGTGCATTGATCGCGCTTAGAGATCAAAATCATTGTGAAAAAAGTGTACAGCTGAATCGCGAGCAGTTGAGAATACTCAGTCAGGGATTTGCTGAAATGGGATATGAAACGATCGGTTCGGTTGCAAATTTCTTATGCATTGATATGAAAGTTTCGGCAATGACTGCTTATCAGAAACTGCTTGAAAGAGGGGTAATCCTTCGGCCCATTGGAGGCTATGGCATGCCGAACCACCTTCGAGTATCGGTTGGAACAGCATCAGAAAATTCGCGGTTGCTTGACACTTTCAACTCTCTCAAAAATCAGGGTTTGATCTGAACTTTCCCATGACCGGTCGGTTGAAATTACTTGTTATTGGAGTCGGACTGATCGGCGGTTCGCTGGCTCTAGCTCTGCGCAGAGCAGATAACGTATCAGAGGTAGTGGGGGCGGGCCGCACTTTGGCAAGTCTGGAAAAAGCGATTCAGCTCGGTGTAATAGACCGGTATACGACGGATTTGACAGCAGAAGTATCGAATGCCGATGTTGTCGTTGTGGCTACGCCTGTCATGACGGTAGACTCGGTTTTCAAATTAATTTCAAAAGCTGATTGTTCTTCTAGCGTCATTACGGATGTCGGCAGTGTGAAAGGTAGCATTGTCGATTCGGCAAAGCGGCATCTGGCTGCCGATTTCTGTCAGTTTGTACCGGGGCATCCAATTGCAGGTCGGGAACACTCGGGTGTAACAGCGGCCACCGCCGACTTATTTGACGGAAAGCGCACGATACTCACTCCTACTCCCCAAACGAATTCACAAGCCGTTGAAGTCATAAGAAAAATGTGGGAAGATGCAGGCTCGGTCGTCAGTCAGCTCGAGGTAGATGAGCATGACGATTTAGTATCCGCAAGCAGCCATCTGCCGCACATGGTCGCGTTTGGTCTGGTTCACTATATTGCCAATCACAAGAGAAGTCAGGCTTGTTTCGATCTGGCTGCGTCGGGATTTTATGATTTTACGCGCATCGCTTCCAGTGATCCTTCCATGTGGAGAGACATATGCCTGGCTAATTCCACTGCCATTGCCAGAGAACTTGACGGATACATTGAAGAATTGGTTTCCATTTGTAAAACTATTTCCAACCACGATAGAAAAGCGCTCGAACAGCTGATAAAGGTTGCCAAATCAGCTCGCGATGAAAATCTTGCTCAATGGTTAGGATAGATCATTTCTCATTAATATCATCCCTTTGAAAAATTTTAGAATTTATCCCTCCAACAGTGGATTGACTGGTCCGCATGAAGTTCCGGGAGACAAATCGATTTCCCACCGCTGCGTCATTTTCGGTTCCATCGCGAATGGTGAATCAAATTTTAAGAATTTGTTATTGGGTGAAGACGTGCACGCGACGATGAACGCATTCCGGGCGTGTGGTATTCAAATTGACCAAACTGATAACAATGTCAAGATTCATGGTAAGGGACTTTTTGGCTTGAAACCTCCAGAAAGACCGATTCATTGCGGGAATTCTGGCACTTCAATGCGATTGTTGTCCGGATTGTTTGCAGGCCAGTCTTTCGAAACCGTTCTGCATGGTGATGACTCTTTATCCGCTCGTCCGATGCTGCGCGTGGTAAAGCCATTGCGTTTGATGGGTGCATCGATCGAACTCTCTGAATCAAATACCGCTCCCATCGTAATTCATCCGACGCGTCATCTGTGTCCAATTACGTGGAAGCTTCCCGTAGCAAGTGCGCAAGTCAAATCTGCAGTTCTGCTGGCAGGAATGTTTGCTTACGGTCAAACCAGTGTCATTGAATCGCAGTTGACCCGGAACCACACAGGAACTCTGCTCCAATCCTTCGGTTGCGATGTGCGGCGGCGAAACGGTAAGATTTCGATTTCTGGGAGAACCGAACTGACTGGACAAGACATTCTGGTCCCTGCTGATTTTTCGTCTGCTGCATTTTTTATTGTTGCCGCACTTCTTAATCCCGGGTCTGACCTTACGTTAGAGTCGGTGGGAATAAATCCGACGCGCTCGGGTCTGCTGACAGTGCTGGAAGCGATGGGCGGCTCGTTTGAATATTTGAATAAGCGTGAATTGGGGCGGGAACTTGTATGTGATCTGAGGGTTCGCAGCTGTGAAGGTCTCTCTGGCACGGCAGTCGACCCATCAATCATCCCGACCATGATCGACGAGATTCCCATACTTGCAATAGCCGCCGCCGCTGCCAAAGGACAAACCGTGCTGACGGGATGCGCTGATCTGAGAAATAAAGAAAGTGACAGAATTCAGTCAACCTGCAGAGGGCTGGAAGCGCTGAACATTTCAGTGCAGGAGAATGCCGATGGCATGATTATCGACGGTGGACAATTTTCCGGTGGTACCGTTGACAGCTATGGGGATCATCGAATCGCCATGTCCTTTGCCATTGCGGGCAGCATAGCGTCTTCACCCGTTGTTGTGAACAATGTCGACTGTGTAAGTACATCCTTTCCTGGATTTGCGCGTTGTGCAGCTGACATTGGGCTGAAGTTGGAAGTGACTGCCAGTGCCTGAAACGCCTTCTCCCATCGTTACAATTGATGGTCCGGCTGGGTCGGGCAAAAGTACAGTTGGACAGAGATTGTCGCTGAAGTTAGGCTGGAAATTTCTGGATAGTGGGGCACTGTATCGGTGTTTTGCCTACATTGCGAGTTTAAGGAATATTGCAGTATCTGATGCGAAGTCGATTATTGATCATCTGCAGGAAATCGATTTTCGATCAATACCTTCAGAAGATGGCAGCGAAGCGAAAATTCTATTAAACGGAGAGGACGTTAGCAGTAAAATTCGTGCTCCACTTTGTGCGAATTTAGCGTCAAAATTAGCCACCAGTCCTGAAATTCGGAAACATTTGCTCAAAGTTCAAAGGAACTATTGCTCTTCGGAGGGGTTGGTTGCCGATGGACGTGATATGGGATCCGTCGTTTTTCCAGACGCGGTTTTGAAGATTTACCTTACTGCAAATTTGCGAGTTCGAGCGAAAAGAAAATATAATCAGTTGCATGAACAAGGAATAAATGCTAAATTTCAAAAGATATACAATGATATAAAAAAAAGGGATGATCGAGATTCGAACCGCAGCTACGCACCATTGACCATACCTGATGGTGCATTTGTACTGGATGCTTCGTACCTTTCTTTTGATGAAGTAACGGGTCGCCTTGTTGAAGAAGTTGAGAAGGTAATGAAAAATAAGTATTGGGGGGCACAATATGGAGATTCACATTAATCATTAATTCGGAGAAACAGTTAAACACATGACAGAATCATTTACTGAACTATTTGAGGAAAGCATCAAGGATACGGAGATGCGATCCGGAGAAGTCGTACTAGGCAAAGTTATTCACGTAGACAGCGAAACAGTCATCGTCAGCGCAGGGTTAAAGTCGGAAGCAGAGATTCCGCTTTGGCAGTTCAAAGACATGCGCGGAACGTACAACGTGAATGTCGGGGACGAAGTTGAAGTCGAAATCGAAACCGTAGAAGATGGTTACGGTCGTACGCGCTTGTCTAGAGAAAAGGCTTGCCGAGCTCGAGCATGGGAGCAGATTGAAGCTGCATACAATGACCAAACCGTAATCGAAGGAGTTCTCACGAGTCGAGTTAAAGGTGGGTTTTCGGTAATGATTGAGAACGTCAGAGGCTTTTTGCCAGGTTCGTTATATGGATATCGATTTTCAAAAGATGATGATTTTCAGCTCGAAACCGAACCGTTGGAGTTTAAGGTCATCAAACTTGACCGGGCAAGAAATAATGTAGTCGTTTCTCGAAAGGCTGTATTGCAGAAAGAATTGGAAGCCGAACGGAAAGCCCTGCTCGCTACCATTGAGACAGGTCAGGTCCTTGAAGGCACGGTGAAGAATCTTACAGATTACGGTGCGTTCATCAACTTAGGCGGAATCGATGGATTGTTGCATATCACTGATATCGCTTGGCGAAGAGTGAAGCATCCATCGGACGTATTGACAGTAGGTGAGAGAATTTCAGTCAAAATTCTAAAGTGGGACCGAGAAAGGTCTCGGATTTCACTTGGACTGAAGCAGCTGACCGAAGACCCTTGGACGAACATCGACAGGCGTTATAAGATTGGCGACCGATTGTTCGGCACCGTGAGAAGCATTACAGATTACGGTGCTTTCGTCGAAATCGAGGAAGGAATCAAGGGGCTGGTTCATATCTCAGAGATGGACTGGACTTCTAGAAATATCTATCCCTCGCAAGTTGTGTCAATTGGCGAAGAAATCGAAATTATGGTTCTTTCAATTGATTCAGAACGTCATCGAATTTCGCTTGGCATGAAACAATGTGTCCCCAATCCATGGGTTGAATTTGCAGTCAATCACAGGAAAGGTGAAAGAATCGTCGGCCAGATCAAGTCACTGACTGATTTTGGAATATTTGTCTCTCTTGAAAACGGAATTGACGGTCTGGTGCACATCAATGACATTACTTGGAGTGATGACGGTGAAGAGAGAATTCGGGACTACAAAACGGGTGAACAGCTTGAAGTTATGATTTTGGCGATTGATCCAGAACGGGAAAGAATTTCATTGAGCATCAAACAGATCGAAAAGGATCCGTTTATGGCGTATGCGGATGCCCACGAAAGAGGCGATGTAGTCAATGCAAGAATATCAGGAATAAATGATCGGGGAATCAGCGTCGAACTTGCGCGGAACGTTTATGGGTCAATTCGAAATGTGGACGTTGCTAGAAATCGTTACAAAGTTGCAAAATCCAATATGGAAGTTGGTGAAGAAGTAAAATCTAAAATTACCAAAATTGATCGAAAAAACAGAAGGATTTCCTTGTCTATCAAGGCACTTGAAAATGAAGAATTCCAAAAATTTGCTACGAGTTCAAATACACCAGCTCGTACGCTAGGTGAGAAACTGAAAGAAAAATTCTTTTTTTCATCAAACTAGCTGTTTCCACGGAGGGGAAGAATAGAACAGACATATGACAAAACAAGAACTGATTCAGAAGCTAGCAGAAAGTAGTGAGGATTTGACTAAAGAAGATGTTCGATTAGCATTGGACACGGTGTTGGACACAATAATAAATGGGCTTGCGGATGGTAAGCGAGTTGAAGTTCGAGGATTTGGATGTTTTCAGCTGCGCTATCGAAAACCGAGACTTGGCCGAAATCCTCGAACAGGTGCTGTTGTCCCTGTAGAAGGAAAGTTTTTTCCGCACTTTAAAGCTGGTCAAGCCTTGCGTGAGCGCGTCGATCACTAACTTAATTCGTTCAGTCAGTTCCTGTTCTGATTTATTCGAGCATGGCTGGTAAAATTTTCTCTAGTTGGCAATCTGTAAAGCGAATATTACTCATTGTCGGCGTTGTGATTGCGATTCTTTTCGCAATCACGTTCACTCTGAAAAACGGGCAGATTGTCAAACTGGAATATTATTTCGGCTGGTCATGGGAAAGCTCACTTGCAATGCTGGTTTTCCTGGTTTTTCTTATCGGAGGTCTGATCGGTTATCTAGGTGGATTGCTTACGCCACTGTTTAGAAGAAGAGATTCCGATTCGACATTTCGGTAAGACAAGTTCGTTGCTAACCCCCTGACACCTCAAATTCTCTGATAATGGACCCAATCTGGCTTCTTTTGCTGTTGCCTATCGCCGCTGCTTCAGGATGGCTGGCGCGAGGAACTTCCTCAATTTCTTCGCGAAAACGATCAAAGATTCCGGCCGTTTACTTGGAAGGAATCAATTATTTGGCGAATAAACAGCATGACAAGGCGATTGAAATATTTTTGAAAGAGCTGGAGGTTGACAGCGACACGATTGAAATCCATCTCACTCTGGGAAACCTATATCGCAGACGTGGTGAGATTGAACGGGCTTCATTGATCCACAAGAATCTGATGGAGCGAACTGACCTTACTGGTGAACAGAAAGTTCAAGCCATATTTGAGCTGGGTTACGATTTTTATACGGCCGGAATTCTCGATCGCGCCGAGAAAATTTTTACGCAACTGACAGGGGATGGAAAATTCGAGGAACAGGCTTATGAAGTGCTGCGGGACATCTACGAGCAGGAAAAAGAATGGGACAGCTGCATCAGGATTACCAATATTCTGAACCAGATTTCATCGACAGACTATTCTTCGTTACTGGCCCAATACTATTGTGAAAAAGCAGAAGAAGCAATTCGTGAAGGGCGTTATGACCAAGCTGAGGAAAACACTCTCCAATCCATGAGAGCCGACAGCAACTGTGTTCGGGCCATTATTCAGTTTGGACGAGTGAAAGCGATTCGGGGAGATCATAAAGCAGCGATTTCAATTTGGCGAACGATCGAAAAAAAGAATCCAAAATTCATATCAGAAACGCTTGATCTGGTCGTCGAAAGCTATAAAGCAATTCATAAACCCGAAGAACTTACAGAATTTCTGCGAAGAACGGCAGAGTCCACCTTGGACCCGCATTTGGCAATTGCTTATGTGGACGCATTGGAAGGGCAGAAGAAGAATGAATTCGCTGAAGATTTTCTAACGGATTGGATCAGACAGAATTCGTCATTGTCCTGTTTGCTTCGTCTCATTCTGCTCAAGTTGAATTCGAAAGATGCAGAAAGACCGACGAGTGATTTTCAGCTGATTGAAAAAATCATAAAGCGACAGTTCGAATCTGTGCGCAGCTATAAATGCCAGCGCTGTGGTTATTCTGTTAAAACTTTACACTGGCAATGTCCAGGCTGTAGAGATTGGAACACCTTGATTCCGGCTCGAATGCTGCCATCAGCGCGAAGAACATCAGGCATTGACACTTAACTTACAACTCTGAGCTCAATGAGCAGTGGTGCTGTCGCAATAATTGTTGGCTCTCGGTCAGATGTCTTGCTTTCTCAGCTTAGTGTTTCCTCAGAGTCAAGTTCAAAGACACCGTTCGGTGAATCTTCCTCCAAAATTCAGCGAGGCAAATTCCACGACTACGAGGTGCTGGTTCTGTATCGGCATGGGGTCGAGCACACAATTCCACCGCACAAAATAAACTATCGAGCGAATATCTGGGCACTTTCTCAGCTGAATCCCAAAGCGGTCATCGGCATCAATACGGTCGGGGGAATTCGTTCTGACTTAAAGCCGGGTGATCTGATGTTGCCGCATCAATTGATTGATTACACTTGGGGGCGTTCGTGGACGTTTTTCGACGATCAGGTCGGACATTTGGAATTCACTGCCCCATATTCGACTCAAGTCAGAAATTCTGTGCTGCAGGCTTCTGCAAACTGCGGAATTTCTATTGTGGACGGTGGAGTTTATGCCATTTTCCAAGGGCCTCGTTTTGAAACGCCCGCAGAAATTGATCGAATTGACCGTGACGGTGGTGATGTTGTCGGAATGACGGGAATGCCTGAAGCCGCATTGGCGGCGGAATTGAATTTGTGCTATGCGTGCATAAACTTAATCGTGAATCCAGCTGCTGGCCGCAGTCCTGTGCAAATCAGTTTTGGAGAAATTAAAGAGGCTCAGAAGAAAGGGTGCGAAGATTTGAATGTTCTTCTAAAGGAGACCCTTCAGATACTGGCATCGGTCCGAGAAATTGTTCCTGAAACTAAAGTCTTTCGCTAGCAGGACGGCTCAAACTTTTACGGACGAACCAAAGAAACGATGACACCGAATTTGGGGTGGTCAAAATAGTGAATTTCATTGATGTATACACGCCGTCGTTCATTCAAATGATATTCAAACTCAGGGGCATACAATACAATCAAGTCAGTCAGCGACACTCTATCTTTCACAACATCCCGCAGCGGCTTGTAGAACGCGTTCACTTCGAACTGAATCTGCTGCTGAACTTCAAACAGCGAAACTTCGCCGGACAGCAGTTTTCGTGGGGAAAACACAAGATTCGGGTAGTCGATCTCCAAAAGAACCGGATTGGTTCTTGATTTTGGGACAGGTTCTTGAATCCAGCTCAAGTAATTCAATATTTCAAAATCAGCATGAGCTTCCAATGCATTCGCGATCTCAGTCAATCTTTCAGCTGCGACGGGCAAATTGGTAAAAGCGCGGTCCAGTTCACTGTCAATTTCGTCAGTCTTCTCGATTCGAATTATTTCTTCTGGTTTCTCAAAAATTTCCCCATTTGAATCTTTCGTACTAAGATTCGCAAATACGATGACTTCGACGTGCACTGTCGCAGCATAGGCGGAAGTCGAAAAGACAAGTAAAGCCACGAAACTTCCCCACTTCAGAGATTTCCACGAAATAAATGATTTCAATATGATTTTCATTCGATTATCGAGAGCATTGATCCAGATTGTAATTTTCTCGCATTTCAGGAATTTAATTTTGCAAAATGGATTGTTTAAGCACTCTCAGGCTACGGGGCTGATCTACTTGAGTCATCTGCAGCAAAGCTAAATTTATCCATATTTTTCCGAACCGTTTCCGGTTGGTGTAGTTTAGGAACCCCCAACTGATAAGCTTCCAAAGTCTGGCTGTTGCTTTCGGCGAACACATTCTTTTGTGTGAGGTGAAAAAGTCATGTGTGGCCGGAGCAGCGCAGGTGATGTCCATAAAGTTGGGCACAACACATTATGTCATACAACTGTAAACATGACTGCCTTCCAAGCTTTTATATGGCACAAAGCGTTCAATATCAACTCATGCTCCATCCTTTCAAGTCCGTGCTGGCTGAATGGTTCGTTTACGCTGCTCACCAAATTTAGCAATTTTTCCCGACTTTGACTGCTTTATTGTTTAACCGATTGATTTAATTGTACCTAACTTGGAAATTACGTACTGCATTTTTAGTTGGAAGTGTCCCAACGCATTTGCAACCTGGCAGAGGCGCTGCGTTCAGGGCGTCTCATCGCTTCGTTGTACTTTTGTGAGCCCTTTCCCATCACCACTGGAACTGAATTTCGTTGCATGCCATAGCAGCTTTGCGATTTACCCTGGCATCAGATCGCGGCAGAATTCACCGGGAGCCAACATGATGCAGGCGCAATCCCCCAAATTAATGGAATAGGCTGTGGAAGCTTTACTCCCGAAACTGCCTTGAATCGATGGACTGCTACTGAACGCTGCGAATGGCATCAATGAAGACCGAACCGCGGTCGCCAATTTATTGATGGAACGATTTCTCGTTTCCCCTTTTGGAAACTGATTGAAGAGGCCGGCGCATGTGCCGAATTCAACCCGTTAGAGATAACGTGAACGAGTAGCGAAATGCACCACGGTCTTGAGTCCGAGGGTTCACCTTACTGCCATTTGCTCCATCTCCAATTTATTTACCGCGCCAATGGCGGAATTACTTCGATGGAGCCAAAATTTCTGGACCTGGCAAAGTTGACATCCTGCGTTGCAGTCCACAATGCGGTGGCTCGTTACACTGGAATAACCGAGTGCAGACGTTCTTGATGGAGTGATTGGTCGGCTGCCTATTCTTCGAGTATTGATCGTTTCGTCAATGAAAATTGGGTCTGTGCGCGAATATGAAATTAAATCGCGCGGGTTCATCAGGTTTGAAAAACAGATGCCGACGAATAATTTCGCGACAAAATCAGATCAGCAGCATGAATTGGGCGAAGATGGCTGTTACAGGAGCAGCACTTGTTTAGGTCAGAGTGCAATTTGCGTGTTCGCTCAGCTGCAGGGTTGTGAGTGCATCGGCTAGGTCGGTATGTCGCACAGACTTTAATCCTTATTGAAGATCACGCTCACAATCGTGGTTTGGAGATGATAGTTGAGATGCCTCTCAACAGAATTGCTCAAAAAAAGCAGTACTGGGAATTTTTACGAAAAATAAAAACAAATCTATATAATAATGATAATGCATATCATTATTATTATTAAAACGAGACCAATACTATGAAAAAATTCTTAAAAAATTTCTTTTGGGGAGGAATTGTCTTACTGTTTGCGCAATCTGCAATCGCAGAAGTTTCAGAAAGTGACGTTCTCTCACACTACGCGGACATCGCACATGCAAAATATCAAGACTCATTAAGCACGGCGCTTGATTTGCAGAATGCTGTGATCACGTTCATCGAAACACCGAACGAAGACAATCTAATCGCCGCCAGGGAAGCATGGGTAACGGCGCGTGTGCCGTATCAGCAGAGTGAAGTTTACCGTTTTGGCAATGTTATTGTTGATGACTGGGAAGGCAAAGTAAACGCATGGCCCCTAGACGAAGGTTTAATTGACTACGTTGATGCGGGATATGGTGTTGACTCTGAAGAAAATCCGGCCTATACCGCCAATGTAGTGGCAAACGCTTCGTTTGTATACTCGGGAAGTACGATCAACGCTGCAGAAATTTCGATGGAACTGCTTGCAAATACTCTACATGAACTCGGCGGGGTAGAAGCCAATGTAGCTACAGGCTACCATGCCATAGAATTTCTCCTTTGGGGACAAGACTTGAATGGCACAGGGCCTGGAGCTGGTGCCAGACCGGCTTCGGATTATGACGTGGCGAACTGTTCAGTTGGAAACTGTGAACGCAGGGCCAGCTACCTGAGAGTTGTAACTGACCTCTTGATTGATGACTTAACGTGGATCGTTGCACAGTGGGCACTAGAAGGCGAAGCGCGCCAACAAGCAATGGAAGGCGGTTTATCAGTGATTTTTACTGGTATGGGAAGTTTGTCTTATGGAGAACTGGCTGGGGAACGTATGCAGCTTGGTTTGCTGCTAAATGATCCGGAAGAAGAACACGACTGCTTTAGTGACAACACTCATTTTTCACATTACTACGACGCACTCGGCATTCGAAACGTTTATCTCGGTGAATACAAGCGTCTTGATGGGAGCGTGCTTTCTGGACCTAGCCTATCGAGCTTGGTAGCCTCTGCTTCGCCAGAAGCTGATATGACCCTGCGCAAGCAGCTGGATGCTACGATTGAAAATATGGGAGCGCTTGTTGTCCGTGCGACAGACGTCGAAAGATATGATCAGATGATTGGTGAGGGTAACATGGACGGAAACTCTACTGTGCAAGATGCGATTGATGCACTTAAAAATCAGACTTCTGCCATTGAAAGCGCAGTTGCAGCACTTGGATTGGATTTGATGGAATTTGAAGGTTCCGACAGCCTTGATGATCCAGAAGCAGTATTTCAATAATTTCATGACTTTTTTTCTCTGATCTAATTCACTAAGTTAACAGGTGAACTCTGTTTGGCAGCCAGATATCCAATGCGCTTCATGAAGAATTGAATTTCGTATGTCTTTGCAAGTCAGAATTTAAGTGATATTCAAGTGATTGAGTCCGAAAAATAAGTTTTAAGCGTCCGATCGGCTGAGGCGCTGGTGGTATGCCACATCGTTAAATGTTCGCAGTTTGTTACCATAGTCTTCCGATTTGGTAGAGACGTAAGTAATTTAGAGTTGGCTTCCGCCCGAATGAGCGGATGCCAACTCCGGTCGTGCTTTCTTCAGCCGCGCTTCATGCTCCGACAAGAGATGTTCTTTCTTTTCTTCAGTGTAAATCACTTTACTCATCTTAGACTTCTCTCCAGTTCTTAGGTAAACTCTATCATTAAAGTGTCTCTACATTATCGGGGTAATACCAATTCACGCTCGCTTTGACCCCATTTCTGCGCAATTGAGCCGTAATGCGAGGCGCACCATAAGTCCAATTGCTGTCGATCAAAATCCCACGAATCGCCCCTAGCAACTTCTCATTTTCCTGCGCACGCCGACTTGGCGGGCGCTGGTGCCACCGGTAATAGCCCGATTCTGAAATCTCCAGTACCCGGCAAATCAGACGCACAGTGAAGTTTTTGCGCTCCGTTTCGATCAAGGCGTACGCCTGGTTCCACCACCAGCGGTCGCACCCTCGGCAGCGAACCAGGCTGCAGCTTTTTTTAAGAACGCATTTTCCTGTTCCAACTGCTGTACCCGACGCTGCAGGCTTCGCAGCTTCGCAGTTTCACCTTCGCTTGACTCCGGCTCACTCAGCGCCGTCTTGGCTTGACGCTTCCAGTTCTGGATCGTGGTCGCCGACGGCTCGTATCTGCGAGCCAGTTCCCGCACTGATAACCCAGCTTCATGCTCGGCTAAGATATGCGCTTTCAACTTCTCCGAGTAGATCACTCTACACCTCCTGGACTTTCAGCCATATATAAGGTTCACTCTATCATAAAGTGTCTCTACTTTATCGGGGTAGGACCAATGTGTGAAGTATCCCACAGACGTAGGACAGTTACGCGATGCGACGCGTTGCATGGTGCGCGAGACGGCGCGGGCTGCGAAGCAATGCGGACTGGAAGGCTGGCGTCAGCACAAGAAATTACTGAAAGAGTTAATGAAAGTCGTTCAATCGCGTACGCGATTCGCGTGTGTGGCGGAAAAAGCGCAAGGTGAGGCGTTATCTTGCCCATTGACAGTTGATGCTGGAGCGTTCCCAAGCGACAGCAGCTGAGCTCAAAAGCAGCGACGGCCAACTTCCGCTCTCGCTACAGATCACTGAGAATTATCAGGCACATGCATTGCGTCAAATCGATCAGGTGAGGCGTAGGTTGCTGGATGGCGAAAAGATTCCGCACTAGGAAAATGTGTTTTCGATTTTCGAACCGCACACCCGCTGGATTAAAAAAAGCAAAGCCGGCGTGCCGGTAGAGTTGGGGGTGCCGGTGTGCATCTTAGAGGATCAAGATCAGTTCATCCTGCATCATGAGATTCTGTGGAAAGGCTCGGGTGTGGATGTGGCGGTGCCGATGGTGGCGGCGACGCAGGCGCGGTTTTCAGATTTGCGGATGGTGAGTTTTGACAAGGGATTTCACGGTACGGACAACCGTCGACGATTGGATGAGATGCTGGAGCTCAATGCACTGCCAGGCAAGGGATACTTGAGTCAAGAGAATTGGGTGCGCGAACAGGTGCTGAATTCGAGGCGGCGGCGATGGAGGCGACCGGAGTATACTGGCAGCGTCCATTTGATGCGCTGTGCGATGCTGGCATTTTAAGCGATGTTGCTTTTCACTGTATGCAATTTCTGTCTGTTTCTCCGGCTGCTAACAGGTGGTTGCCATCATCTGGCGGAATCAACGATAGAGACCAAAACGGCAACTAACTTTGTCATATCTGTTGATTTCGCGACATAGGCATCTGCTCCAACCCTACGGCTCTCAAGCCGAGATTCCCAGTCGTTGAACCCGGACCAAATCAAAATAGGAACGTCGTGCACTTCCTTACGCAGTTTCTTCACCAAATCAAGACCCACTGTTGGTTCATTCGGCAAGTCGTCCAATCCTAAATCAACAATGACAGCGACGTATCTGCTTTCGCGACTGAGCTGCAGCCCTTCAGCACTGTTATGAGCTAAGTCGACTTCAATGCCCGCTTCCTGCAAAGTTGAATTTACGCGCCTTCGCTTCCGGTCCAAATCCTCAACCACTAAAGCACGCATACAACTCCCCCTAATTTCAAATTTTCCGTTTTCACAACTCTAACAGATTCTACGTTTTTTCCTGACACAATACACTGTGCATTAAACATGAAAAGTAAACCAAACCGGTCAATGCAAGCGCGTGCGCATTCATTTGCTCCTTGAACAAAGAAATCCCTAATTCAAAAACTGAACAGCGAAACATTGCTAAATTCAGCTTTTACTCCATAAGCGGATTCACTCGATTGGTGAAATACGCAAACTGGCGCAAGAGCCAAGGCTAATGAAAACTCTACACACCGTATCCTCAAAAATATCAAATCCAGTTCAGTTCACGCACCATGCGGCTGCCGTGGATGAGTTTCAGGGAATTTTCCAAAACTGTCATGACGACGCTCCAGAAAGGCACCATTTCATTTAAGCGGTGTTTGCTGTTCACTGAATTGATGTCGCCGACAGGTGATTATCCCACCGGCTCAACCGAAAGCGATTCAGGTCTAATTCTTTAACTTCGTCAGTCAATGCATTCAGGATTGCAACGACTCCTGCGCCACTGCTAACGACAAACTGACCGGGGACCGTCCCTCAATGGCATTAACATAGGATAAGTGTATTTGCAGTTTTTTGTAGAGATGGCAACAGATTGATATGGCGGGCAAATCGAGGGATGTAAAAAAATTGCACATCCGCATTTGACTTTCTTGTGCAGTACTGTCAAAATAGAGGTAAGGATCATTTTGTCAGGAGATCAGCGGTGGATGAGCGCATTAAGAAGTTGAAGTCAACGACATTTTTCGGTCATCGTTTGACCCGCAGACAGTTGGGTGAGATTCAACAGACAGTTTCGCTGTTTGAGAATTTGAGTCGGACTGAGCTGGCGCAGACGATCAGTGAGCATTTAGGCTGGCACACATCAAAGGGTGTCAATCGCTACCAGTCAGCGCTGCTGCTGCTGGAGGAACTGGAACAATTGGGCGTTGTGCAGCTGCCGCCGAAGCAGTCGCATCTTAAGCGCGGCAAGAGCAGGCCGCTGGCGCTGACGGCGCGCACCGAAGAACAGGCGGAGCTGCAGGCGGAGCTGTCGGAGCTGATGCCGCTTTCTGTGCAGCTGGTGACTTCTGCGGATCAGGCAGGGGAATTCAACGAATGGGTGGAGCGTTATCATTATCTGGGATACCGGCATCCGATCGGGGCGAACCTGCGTTATTTCATCGTTGACGGTCAGGGTCGCAAACTGGGCTGTTTGTTGTTTCAGTATGCAGTCAAGGCGCTGCCGTGTCGGGATGTGTGGGTTGGCTGGCAGGATCAGAAACACAAGAAACATCTGCACTTGGCGGTCAACAACAGTCGGTTTCTGATCTTTCCGTGGGTGCGGGTGAAAAATCTCGCTTCCAAGGCCTTGTCGCTGGTGTGTCGGCAGCTGCCGCAGGACTGGCAGTGCCAACATGGCTGTCGGCCGGTGCTGATTGAGACGTTTGTGGATGAGACGCGCTTTGAGGCAAGCAGTTATCGGGCGGCCAACTGGCAGTATCTGGGCACCACCGAGAAGCGTTCCGGAAAAACCCCTAAAGGTGTCTATGTGTATCCTTTGGAAGAAGGTTTTCGAGAGATTTTAGCGCACGGTGAAAAGGCTCGTGCGAAGCGCAAAAAACGCGCGCAGGCAGCAATGCCGAAGCCGCTGGCGAGTTCGGATTCATTCGTGCAGCTGTGGCAGCATCTGATCGGCGAAATCTCGGAAGTAGCGGCGGAATTTGATGAAAAGTGGCGGGTTCGGCGGCGAGTGATCGACACGATGTTGTTGATGCTGTTCATCTTTCGGCTGGTGTTTTCTGACAATCGACAGGGTTATGCCACCTGTTTGTACGAATTATGGGCGCAGTGCCGCGACTTGGAGATCCGCCTGCCACAGCCACAGCCGGTCACTGCGGCCGCCATGAGCCGGGCGCGCGCCAAGCTGGATGAGCAGGTCTTCAAGGTTCTGCAGCAGCGCATTCTGCAGCGCTCCGAAGCGCAGCGAAAGGACTTTCTGTGGCAGGGACATCGTCTGCATGCGGTTGACGGCAGCCGGCTCAACCTGCCGCGGAAACTGCTTAAAAACGGTTATCGCACGCCCAATGACAAGGCGCATTATCCACAGGGACTTGTGAGCTGCCTGTATCAGCTCAAGGCGCGCGTTCCAATTGACTTTGAGCTGGCATCGCATGGCAATGAACGAAAGCTTGCGCTGACGCATCTGAAGCAGCTGGACGAAAACGACGTCGTGGTCTATGACCGCGGTTATTACAGCTACGAGATGCTGCATGCGCACTGGCTGCAAGGTGTGGAGGCAGTCTTCCGACTGCAGAAAAACCTGACCGTGGCGATGGACCGGTTCATGGACTCAGAGCGCACCGATGAGATCATCGAGGTTGAGCCAACCGCGCAAATCCGGACTCGCATCCGTCGCCGCCATGCGCAGGTGAAATGTCCGCCGCTGAAACTGCGACTGGTGAAATACACCCATGCCGACACCACCTACACGCTCGCGGTCACTTTGCAGGATCCAGTGCGCTATCCCATCTCGGACCTGTCTGATCTGTACCATCAAAGATGGGGCATCGAGGAGATGTACAAGATTTCCAAATCCTGGCTGAGCATCGAGCAGTTTCATGCCAAATCAGAACGTGGCGTCAAACAGGAACTGTATGCGCACTTTGTGCTGATCACGCTCACGCGAATCTTCACCAACTACAGTGAAGATCGAATCCAGGGCGCGCCCGAAGAAGACAGAAAACAGGTGAATTTCAAGCATGCGCTGAAGGTGATGGCCCGCAGTCTGGAACAGCTGGTGCTGCGACAGGCAGAACTGATTGCTTCTACGGTCAATGCCATCGTCAGCAGCATCAGCAGGCAACGTCAGAAACAACGTCCTGATCGTTCCTATGCGCGCCAATCGAAACAGCCGCGAAACAAATGGATTCGTAAACGAAATCAACCTCAGGAATCGACGAACCAGTAGCATAAAGTAACATATTTCAATGAAAACAGTCGTCCGCGAGGTGCGTACTATTAAGTCAACACGTATTTATCACTAAGTAAATGCCATTGGACCGTCCCTTGCGAAAGTCCGCAGCAGTCAGTGAGTCGGACCGAGTTCATGTAGCTGAACGTACTTACGTTCCAAAAGGTGATGATGTCACCCCGCGGTGAAGTAACGGCGATTATTTGGCCACTTGAGTCAAACCGTACGTCACCACAGTATTGTTTCATTGCGCGCAAAACTTCGCTTGGCGCCTGGAGCAGCTTCAAGCGATACCTTGGTGCTGAAGCAGCGCCTGACTCCTGCTTGGACAAAGTGGCGACGAGCGGCACAATATTTTGTTTCGGGCCTTGGTATTGCATGGCGACAGCGACCGTATCGTCGCTGCTGATCGCGAGATGTCGGATGCTGAGCTGCTGCAGTTCGGAACTGAGCCGATGTTCCTCAATCAAATTGCCGTTTATTCGATCAATGAAACACAAGGAAGACCGCATCTCAGGAATATTGAGCTTTACTCTCGGCAAAGATGGATGAGTCAATATGCCACCATTCGCTGAAACAAGTGTTCGGTCATCCGATAAAAGATTGATCTCGTGCGGTTCGATTCCGTGGGAATCCAACTCCTGAATGCGCTGGTATTTGTGGTCTGCATCGTAAACACCGATGACTCCGCGCTCATTGGTGAAATCATTTTCGCTTGCATACAGAAATTTGCCATTGGAGCTGAACACGCCGTGACCGTAGAAGTGCCGATTTTCAGAGATCGGGAGCCACCGCTTTTCCGTTTTGGAGACTGGGTCGATTACAATCCCGAATCTGCCTGGTCTGCGGGCGAAGTGAACGATTTCGCGCCGATTTGGATGGACTGCAAAGGAATGTCCTCTTGCCGGCAATTGGAAATCAAACATACACTTGCCGGTTTCATCGAATCCAGTCATCCGATATTCGTTTTCTGAAGTAGCGCGAGCTGCCAGGTAAAGGCGGTCTTCCGCACTTGCAAACATATGGCGCGGTACAACTGCACATGCCGCCATACCAGTAAAAACTGTGAGAAGCTGTCGGCGATTAATCTCCATCCAGAGAATTGAATCCGACTCGAAAAGACAAGGCATTGGCAACTCGATTTCTCACGATCTGTCCGATTGCCTGAACCTGAATGAGTAATTTTTCCACGCTTGGCCTGTAATCGGCATTTGCAGCTGCAATTTCCAACGGAATATCTATCGATTCAGCATTTGCTATGGTCTTTCGGAAAGCTTTGCGCATCAGTTTGTCTAGCTTTTCGTCCGCGGGAAGTACCAGAGCACTGAGCCCAGGGCCGTCATTCCCTAAATATAGAGACTGCAGAGCATGAAGATTCTGAATTACATTTCGGTGCGACCGTCTGCTCAGTGCTGATTCTGCCAGATGCACCCGTACAGAATCCATGTTCTCGCCAATAACAGGTTTCAACTTTACGTCGGAGATCAGCTGCAGTTCGTTGGCAAGGCTTCTGAAGAAGGCTCGAGTCACTGTTCGATAATCTTCAAAAAAACCTTGTTCTGATTGCGGTTGTTTCAAGTGATTGGCGAAGTCAACTTCTCCGCCTGTCCAGTCATCCAGAGTGTCAGCGGCAATGTTGTGCAAATTGTCAGAAACTGCTGTAAGAAGATCACAGCCAACCGTATCGGGTTCAAGCTGAACTTTCTCCTCGTTCTCGCTGAACAGGAGATATTCCACTGCCAACAGACCCTGAACCGCGACATTCATTTCACTGACATCCAAACTGTCTTGTGACATTTCGTCGAGAGTTGCGATCAGTTCGTGAATAGCGTTGGCCGTTTTGAATCTTGCCTGTGGCCAAAAATACACGCGGTGATTGCGCATGAAGAGTTCAATCGGACCGAAATTTAAATGTTCTGCAGCCATCCACGCATCCATCACCTCGTGAAACTCATTTCTGACAGGTTCAATTTCAAACGGGTCATTACTGCTGCAGGAAGTTTCAACAATGGATGCCAACTCCTGTGTCTGGTCTGCGAGCTGCTGATAGCAGGTTAAGACATGAGAATCTACAAGAGCGGAATTGACCAGTTCAAAGGACATTTTGCTTTTTTCGTCTTCGGCGTACGTCGGCGCCAGATTAAGAGAGCAGAGCAGGGCGGTGACAGCACCAATGAAGTTGACTGATCTGCCCATTGTCTTGCCAATCAAAGCGAATCTAGGAACGCAAGCAATGCGGAGCGTTCATCGCTGGACATGTTCGCAACTTTTTGTTTCGACCGTTCAGCCTCACCGCCGTGCCACAAAATAGCTTCCAAGACGTTCTGCGCTCGACCGTCATGCAGGAGGTTGGTATGTCCGCTGACGACTTTCGTGAGTCCGATGCCCCATAACGGAGGAGTCCGCCATTCTCGACCGGAAGCAACGCCTTCAGGTCGATTGTCGGCAAGTTCTTCACCCATATCATGAAGAAGAAGGTCGGTATATGGCCAAATTAGCTGGAATGACTGTTCTTCACTGATGGAATCTCTGGAAGTGACGAATTTAGGCACGTGACAACCGATGCAGTTGGCCTGATAAAACAGTTTTTTGCCCTTTAACACTTGCGGATCGTTGATGTTTCTTCGAGCTGGAACAGCAAGATTCCGACTGTAAAAATTCAAAAGCGCCATCATTTTCGCGTTTGCTTCAGTACCGTCCTCACCAGAAGTGCCACCATGAATAGCGTTGCGACACTGGATTTGAGATTCTGTGCACTCCCCGTAATGCTGGGCGTACAGTGGCGTAGAAATTCCGACATCTCCTCTGAATGCGCCCGCCACCTGCTGAGACACGCTGGGCTGACCTGCTTTCCAGCCGAATCTGCCAAGCATCACTTCATTATTTTCATCACTCCAAACCCAGTTGGGTCGACCTGAAATTTCGTCACCGTTTTCATCGTTCGGATCAGCGTGCTTCAGAATATCGTCACTCGAAACTGCTTCGAGCAAGCCGACTCCAATCATTGGTGGAGCTACTCTGGGAGAAAGCATGGTTTCTTCATGCAAAGGGCCATACCTTAAATTCGTCAGAGCGTAATCGGGCACGCGCAGACTGACGATTGTACCGTCTGCCAGTTCAATCGAATGTGGACGATAGACAATTGAGATGTCGGCCTCTGCAAGCCGGCCCTGTACGGAAAAATTCTGAATTTGACTGCCATAGACCGGTTCGGAAATCACTGACTTTCGATGACTTTCAAGAGCGTGCCGATCATCTCCGTTCTGAGGTGGAATCGACATTCGAACCAACAGTGATGTCGCGCGTTCATTGGCAGTTGGTGGACTTCCTCGTCCGTCTTTCAGATGACACCTCTGACATGATCGAGCATTGAACAACGGACCTAGTCCATCCGAAGAGGTCGTCGAACTTGGGGCTGAGACCCAAATTTTCTTGAATATGCCGTCACCAACTCTAAAGTCCAACTCTCGTTCAAATGACATGTTTGCCGATGGATTTGAAAACGAATCTCGATTGACTTTTTTGAAGGATGTGGCGGCTCCACCCGGGCGAAGTTCGTAGCGTTCAGCTTTGGAGAAGTCATCTGTGGCTTTAGTGACTTTGGCAACACGAGATGCTTCGCTTTCTGAATCAGCTGCTGCCCGATTGACAGCCGAAGAGAGCGTCAAACAGAAAATCAAGAGCAACAACAATGTAAAAAAAAGATTTCTGTCAGACATAGTTTCAGCTCACTACGTTGCGGATGCGAGGAATTTATGGTTCATTGAATCATCAATAGAAAACTTCTAAATGCAGATTATAGATATTATGATTAAGTTAATAAGAATAATTAGCATTCATATTATCATTAATATTTATGCAGAAATATAAGATCTTAGATCCAGAGCTAATTTTTTATCAAGCCAGCTGCTTGATTATCTACGTCTGACTAAGGACGCCCGAAGCCACTGCGCGGTCGTTTTACAATGAGTTGAAACGGTGCGCAGCCGACGCGCCATCTGCCATCGCAGGCATCACAGTTGCCGCGACAGGCAGACTGTGTCCTGTGATTCAAGCAACCGCCAGAAAACGCGCTCAGCAACCGATTGTAGCCTGCCTTGAATGAATAAAATTCGTCGAAAGGCGCGCCGCAAAAGTGCTCCTTCAATCAGATTTACACATTGTTCACGCAACTCTAGCATGCGAAATCGTTCTATGGACTCAACAAAAATTTGTCGTTTCTCAGATTCATTCAGCCGTCTTTACCAGATACCAAGTCTTTATGCGTGATTCGCCTTCCATTCATTCCAGCAACAATGATCTCCATTTGGTTGACGGTATCTTCCTCACGGAGATTATGACGCACTAAAAGAGGGTTTTTCTGTCAGACACTACTTACTTGCGCTGATGCGCTTTTTCTGGGAATTCTTACCGGATCCGCTTAAGAATTCCGTTCTCACAGTTTTCTATTATCCGTTGGAAGTTTTCTCGTCCATTTTTGTGAACTACCGGTCGACGTTCACCTGGAGGCAGCGTCAACTGAAATACCAGCGCATCGTCGCCAGACTGCATCATAACGATCACTCGGTTGACTGCAGGTGGAACGCAGTTCAGCACTTCGCTCATTGCAATTGCGATCTCACGATAGCCGATGGTTGAGACATACTGACCTTGATTGATTCAGATCTGTGCTTCTTACGCAGGAACATGTCGGTACTCGAATGTGCCTTCTGCCATGATGACGGCCGAATTTGGAATGTATTTCATTTATCGGGGCCGGTGTTGTTTAATTGGCGTTGAAACATAAACAGCCGTCATCCTTGAAAGGATGACGGCTGTTCAAGCAACTTTTGCGCACCCGGTTGCTCGCAAGATTTGTTGAAGAGCAAGTCGCGTCCTCTTCAACAGGATTTCTTTAGGGGCCACGGGCGCTCGCCTACTTGCGTCGTCCCTGTCGCTCTCCTGATTGCGCCATTCTGCCAGCTCAGCTGTACTGCAAACCATTGATTGCCGCACGCTGTGTGACGACTGCGCGGAATTATTCAGACTTGAATCGTGCCCCATTTTTTGTGTCTTAGGGTTGACTTGACGAGACGTTTGTATGTTGCAATCATACGCGTATCCTCGTCAGGCGGCTACGTTACTTCCGATTGCGATCCCGAAGTGAACCTACGTTCTCCATGCTGCTACGTCATGAGGTGCTGGCAGTACGTCCTTACCTGCCTTGAAGGCAGGCTAGAGTGCAGTGCCACTCACCACGCCCGCTTCTCTCTGCGTGGATTTCTGTAGCCCACAACAACATTGTGGGGTCAAATGTCCATCAAGGTTTCATGGATATTTGGGGTTTGTGCGGCTTGAGCCGCGAAGAAAGGTCTGTTATTCCGAATACAGTCTTAGGGCACGAATTTGACTAGAGCGACGATAATGCCGCCGACCACGACCATCGTCCAGCGAAGGTTGATGAGTTTTTCCTCGAGACGCTGAATGTCGGATCTTGTCGCAAGATCGCTACGCTGAGCGACAACCACATTCGCAATCGCTTCAGCATGTACGGGCTGAATCCCTGCGTCTTTGAGCACTTGCGCGGTACGTTTCAATTTTGTTCATATTGACTTCCTTCAGCCAGGTTCGCTCCAGAGGTGCTTCACCCCTTCTCGGGGTTCATCTCCCCGGAAGGATTTGTTTTTTGCCGCACAAATACGGCAAATCAGCGGATCAATGTGGATCTGATTCTAGTTTCACCCACAGTCAGGGGTGAAACTTTGTGGCGGTTGTTTCCTCAGCTGAGAATCACCGCATTCACACACTCCTTACAGAGTGCCCTGCGCTTGAAATGCTACTGCGCAGGCAGTTTAACATGAGTCCAATTATTTCACACTCTCACATGAAGTGCAACTCACGAACATTCCGTTTTCCGAAAAAACGCCGACATTGGTTTAGGCCATTGAGTCGCATTGAAGTGGAAAATTGATTGCCCATTCGCAAAACTATCTATTGATGTAAAACACTTGCCGTATAACCATGAAAAGCAGAAGATCATTCCGGCTTCGCAGTTGATTTGTTCAATCAGATCGAGCACGCTGAGAAGATGCTGTGCGACGGATAGAGACATGACATTTTGGCTGCAGTCAAGTCATGCCCGTTAGCGTGCTTCGGCACGCATTGATTGCGATCTATGGATGCCGGAATCAGTCACTTTGAGTGACCTTTTCTCGCTGACATAAACCTAGACAGTCTGCCTGACGCCTCTGGAAAAATACGGCATCAAATTTGCCGAGCCGGATGGACCGGTCCAAATTCAATTGTCGTTATAGGACGTATCCGAAGATTCAATTTAACACAGCCTTGATTTAGTAAAGAACGTGATTCAAGTGAATGCCGTTGTCTATGAAGGTAATCATAGATGACTTGGTTTGGATTCGCATAACCGGCTCTCACACTGCCTTAGATGGACAAACTGCAGACCGTCATCCGTTCTTCCATTGCCATGGTTTCGATGGTCCAGCCCGCATATTCGTAGGCATTGCTAATCCCGCCTTTGACGCCCTTTTCAATCTCATGAAGGATGACGTCTTAGGCGATTACGACCTGAGCTGCACCGATTCCAAAGGAAAGCGTACCGAATGCGCGGTGAGTCGAAGTGTGTGAATTGCCACGAGCTAAAGTCGTGCCCGGATCAGTCATTCCCAATCCTGTGCAGATGCGTGAACGATGTCCTGTTCGGCAGTGCCTTGTCGAGTCTTGAGTTGGTGGCAGAGAGCGTGTTGATCACAGACTGTGTCGTATAGCGTTCAACTTGCCGTAAATTCAATTTCAGTAACTTGCACTGTCTACTGCTGCTGCTATTGTCGGTGGCTGTGGGAATTTGTTTGATGTCCGCATAGCCGTCATCAGGGAGTCATTCTGCCTAAAACCAAATTTCAATGGAAAACGACAGTAAGACTGCAACCGGCAAACGCCGAAAAATCAGCTGGAATCGCTCTTTAAGCGACCGCTGCTCTGCGATTGACTATCACCATCAAAATTCTACGAATTCAGTTGGTTGAACATCAAATTGATCCGAAAGAAATTAGAGTATTTATTTATTTTAAATCAAAAATATAAGGGGAATATTATGGTTGGAAACATAAGTGTTCATTCATGTATGAATGAAAATAAATCACTTGATTTAATTGGTAATTGCATTAAATTATTGATGAGTCAGTTGAACAATTTGTAAGGTAATGCAAAACCAGCGCTGATTCAGACGAACACATAAATTGGTCGCTTAAATTTGGAGTAGAACAATGTTTCACAATATCCATGATCGAGTAGGAATCGCATTTATCGGCGCAGTAGTCGTGCTGTTTTTACTCACTCATCTCGTCGCTTAATGAGTCATTTATTTTTGATTGGCATTATGTTACGAGCAAACAGCAATTCCAATTTTGGGAATTCAGTTTTGAACTAATTCTTGCAATGCATCGTAAGTCTTTGTTATTGCTGCACTTGGACTTTCAAGCCGCTTCTATTACTAATATCGACCGTGTAACCCACGGTCGATATTCTCCTCCACCTGCTGCATCGCTGCCTTCAACAACTGCTAAGTCCGCGCAACGACACCAATGAGACTGTGAATTTGAAGGGGCGATCACCGATTTTTACTCCGTCGATCCCCCATTTTTGAATCAATGAACAAATGTTGGACTGCCAAGTCTGAATTCTGCCTCAAATAGCAGCCTGTTTGGTTTTTTATTCCAAATGCAGCCTTATTCGCTGCTCACGAGTGCAATACGACATCAGGGCTTGGGTTCCGCGAGGATTGATTGCCCGCTTGAGCTTGTAACTTAATTTAATCCGACTGAATTCTCCACGACGTTTTTTCAAATCCCGCAGCAGAAAATGATCCATCGCGGTACCGCGCTTGGAAATGCCGAACGGATGTTCGACCACAGCGCTTTGTCTCAGGTTTCTCCTTCATCCGCTGACAACGCCAATTTGCGTTGAAAATCTTCAAATTTTACAGTTTTCGTAATCGCACCGTCGACGATTGCAGTCACAATAAACTTTCAAAGCGTATCTGAATTTGAAAAATGACCTGTTTCGAATGATTGTTGAGAAAGACGAAATTCGAAGAAATGGCAAGTGAGGAAGAGAGCGCGAAGTGAACGTGAAAGAGTTTGAAAGGGCGAAAAATGCGTTTCGTAAGATCGCGTTTGTTCGTTCAAAGGATTTAGTTGATGAACGCTGCTGAAACTGGAAGAATTTCTATCGAAGAAACAAGTGGCGACACTTAGAAATTTCGCAATTTATTTTTGCAAATGAGTGAAGATACAGAAGCCATCGAAAAAATTCCATAGTCCTTAGGAACATTTTTCAGCGCAGGCACAGTGAGGACAAAAGATCCTAAAGCCACCAGAAAAGACGATATGATGGAATTATTTTCTTTGAGTTGAAAAACGCAGACAGTCTTGAATCATCTCCAAATAAAATCTGAAAAATCATGAGAGCTGGAAAAAATAGAAATTGTCAATCAAATTAAAAATGCCTGAATACCTGACTTGCCTTCTGTTGTCTGTCAGCTTCCTGATGGCTGCGCATCTCACACTTGCAGACAGCAATGCGCCTCTTGTAAAGATTCTGTCGCAAAATGAATCTGTGCCAGAAATTTCGCGGTCTGAAGTAGAAATTCTAACTGGTCGTATGATGGCAGACCTGTCTGCTGAACATGCTGATGAAAGCGCACGCATCCAATTGAGCCAGGAAATTGAGCGAGCATTGTCTTTCGTCCGAAGACAATGCCCTGAAACTGCAGAGGTCACTGCGGTCGATTACTACGCTCCTGGGCTGATAACCTTAGAATTTGATTCTCAATTTACAGATGTTGTTGCTGATCTGGTTAACGAGAATACCGGAATGATTCATCTGTCTACCGGCAACAAAAGATTTGATGAATTGAATGTTCAGATGGGATTGCACGCCGTACGGCATCTTAGCCTCTTCAATAATTTCTTTTTTTATGTTGACAGGGACATTCATCCAATAATCGCCGCACGCAGATACTTAGAAGTCGAAGAAGTCGTGCTTGCTGAAGCAAATGCATATCTTGGAGACAGTTCCGATTTAAGACTGACCAAGTCGAACGGTACTTGGTACATGTTCGTACGGAAAGCGTGGGGAGACTGCCCTTCGGGCTGCATAAATCAAGCAGTCAGTTATTTTACGTTTGATGGAAACAACGTGACTTTGGTTCCAGAGGATGTTGCTTTGAAGTCCGGGCAGTTCGCCAAACTCGCGGGTTACTGAGGTTTTTGTAGAACCTTCTGCTTTTGAAGTCTCCAGCCTTTCGTCACCCTCCAAATTTTTAATGGAAGGCGAGATTCGTTTCTCATGCTTCTCAACCGCTGCCTGACTTCATTGAAGTTCACCACTCTCGAGGCGATAAATTATCTTTCAGCTGAACGGATTTCCATTTTGGCATTGTGTCGTGAATTGATGCTTCGGAGTTTTGAGCGTGCGCCGAAACTGTGCAGTGGTTAACATCGCGATGGTAGCGATCTCTGTCGACGGCTGCTTGAGCGAATCAACGAAACGAATACGGCCTGAGGGTGGTGGTCGCGGTTTGATGTTTCCTTCCGCCATTCGCCGCCACTCGCGGTTTCGAGTGTAGCGAAGATTGCTCCTGTTGATTGAAAACGCAGGACATGGCGAACTTTTCCAGTTCATAATTTCAGAGATGGAGCAAACGACAGGCAAGTGAACGCACGGGTTGGGTGCCGTGGTTGATTGTTCCGCTTGACCGCGTCACTACTGATGGGCGCATTTTGCGGCACGCGCCGTCTGCTCGGGGAGATGAGAATTCTTTGCACCATTCAATCAGCGGCTAATTTTCCGAATCCGTGCTTCTCCGTCCCTTTGATCTGAAAATACACAATTTCGTCAGTGGAAGTTCCGGCAGTCAGACAGTTGCAGCCTATTTCGTCAAATCAGAGTGATTAAGTCAGAATCATGTTCGTTTCTTCTGAATTACTTGGAGCCTGCCTGCTAATCCTGAACGGGACTTGCAAATTGGATTCAGTCTATCAAATTTTTGCTTGAAGTGCCAACGTGCAGGTCTTGCGTCTTCTTTGCTGTCGGTACTGCTTCACGCTGGATTGAGTGGACCATTTTGCAGCGAGCATTTAAAGACTTTTCAAGTGATTGGCTATCTTGACCCGCTAGTTTTAAAATAGTGCTGAGAGCGTCTTGCAGCTCACCGTTAAGCATGGCAATCTGTTACGCCTTCTCTGCGTGCTGAATTTGCTGCAATTCAAACTCAGTCACTTTTAGCAGAAGATCTGGCCTTCGGTCAGTTTGTCCACTCGAAATGAAGGCTGTTCAAGTGAGTCGATGTTCTCAGACATTCCGAAGTTTTCCAGAACTCTCGCAGTTGAAATTCACCTCCTCTTGCTCTTGTTTCAGGTTGACGCAAGGCTTGTGCTGGTCGGCCCGTTTCATATCTCAAGGCCTATAGTCTGCTGATGTTCTTGTTTCGGTTTCTGCTCCATAGAAGGGTATGCACCGCTTCTCGATTTCTCCACAGACTGCAGATGCTGTACATGCCTGCGCAGCAGATCGCTCAAAGGGTCAACTGGAAATTGGATATTTGGCTTTCGTGTTTCGAAATTCGAAACCGGTACAGAACCATGTTTTTCCAATTTATGTTCAGCCAGCCTTAGAAAGTCTTTGCTATTGATGTGAAGTGCATTGTCCGCGAGTTTGGAGAAGTGCCGGTCGAAACTTGCATTCAAGGAATCCAGTTCCCTTGCTCGTCTGTTAATATATAGTTGTTTCAATAGGATAATTAAAACAGTTGCAAGCAATATTTCAGCTGGAACGACGATCATTGCAACAAGCAGAATTTCATCCATTTCAGTTCTGAATCGGTTCGGGATTCGTGAAAAATCTCGAATTGGAAACTTTGGCGCGGTGATAATAAGGTGATGAAGTCTATGAGAGAGTTTGGCTCAATTGTTGGATAATAGTTGATCTAATTTTTGTGTAATACGACAAATTGCGAGGTTTTAAGTCAGCCGGAAGCGGTTGAATCATGAGTCATCGGTTCTCTGGGTTGCAGTCGTTGGAATCTGGTTCGCACGCATAGTCAATTCAAATTTGCAGCCTTGACATCTGAGATTTAACATAGAGAGCGGAGCATCTCAATAAAAACCGTTTTAGGGCGACGTGACTGCTTATGGACATCTATCCAAGAAATCTAATTGGTTACGGAAGTAATCCACCCAATCCAAATTGGCCAGACGGAAAAAGGCTGGCCGTGCAGATCGTACTCAATTATGAAGAGGGTGCCGAAAACTGCATTTTGCATGGCGACCTGGCGTCTGAAGCGTTCCTGTCCGATATCGTTGGAGCGGAGGCGCGTAAAGGCGTACGCCATATGAGCATGGAAAGCGTCTACGAGTACGGCTCGCGGGCGGGTGTCTGGCGACTGTTGAGGATGTTTGAAAAGTATCAGGTTCCGGTCACGGTATTTGCAGTTGGAATGGCGGTAGAGCGCAATCCGGGTGTAATTGAGGCAATGGTCGATGACGGTCATGAGATCTGCAGTCATGGTTATCGCTGGATTGACTATCAATATGTAACTGAAGAGGTCGAGCGCAGTCTTATTGGCTTGGCAATTTCTGCGATCGAAAATGTAACCGGTCGGCGACCACTTGGATGGTATACGGGACGTACCAGTCCGAACACTCGCCGCTTAGTCGTAGAGGAGGGCGGTTTTTCTTACGATGCCGACGATTACAGCGATGATCTGCCGTTTTGGGATTATCAGTATGGAACGCCTCATTTGGTCATTCCATATACTTTGGATGTCAACGACATGAGGTTTGTATCACCGCAGGGTTTCAATTCGGGAGATCAGTTCTTCTCTTATCTGAAAGATACTTTTGATTATTTGTACATGGAGGGTGAGACATCGCCGAAGATGATGTCGGTCGGACTGCACTGTCGATTGGCCGGACGTCCTGGAAGAGCAGCGAGTCTGGCTCGATTCTTGGAATACATCACTTCGTTTGATGATATTTGGATCTGCCGACGTATTGACATAGCAAATCATTGGATTGAAAATTTCCTGACCTAATAAAGTCGAAAATGACTGCCATCGAAAATCTAAAGCTGTTTGTAGATTTGGCCCAACCAAGGCTTGGTGCGGAAGTGCTGTCAACTTCAGACGATTTTTTTGCTGAAAAAGAAGGATTGATCAAGCCTGAAGAACCGAAGTTCATCGAAGATAAATTTACTGATCGTGGAAAGTGGATGGATGGCTGGGAATCAAGACGTCGGCGTGAACCTGGGCATGATTACTGCTTGATCCGCATTTGCCGCGGAGTGATTCACGGCGTGAATATCGATACGACTCACTTTACGGGCAATTTTCCGGAAAGTGCAATGATTGAAGCTTGTGATACGGCAACGGTTCCGGATGAGTCGACTGACTGGGAGGTTCTCGTTCCTCAGGAAGTTTTGAGGGGCGATTCTCACAACATTTTCTTGGTGAGCTCCGAAAAACACTGGAATTACTTGCGATTAAACATTTATCCGGACGGAGGTGTAGCGCGGCTTCGAGTTTACGGCGAAGTATTTCGGAAGTGGAGAAATGTCGCTCAGGACGAAGAAGTTGACTTGGCTGGGCTCGAAAACGGTGGGGTTGCAGTGGCATGCAGTGACATGTACTTTGGTGACATGTGGAATATTTTGAGTCCAAAAGACGGTGTTAACATGGGCGATGGCTGGGAAACCCGTCGGCGTCGGGGAGAAGGGAAAGACTGGGCGATTGTGAAGCTTGGACATCCCGGACGCGTAGACCGAATCATCGTTGATACAGCTCACTTTAAAGGAAATTATCCTGCAAAGTGCGCAGTACGAGGACTGATGGCGCCAGGCGCATCTATCGATTTTCTCACGAACGAAGAGCTCGAATGGAACACGCTGCTTCCGCCTACACAGACCCATGCGGATCAAAAACATGCCTTTGATCAGGAAATTCAAGACATTGGTGACGTGTCTCACGTCAAACTGGAAATGTATCCAGACGGCGGAATCAGTCGATTTCGTGTGATTGGTAGGGTGCAGACGCAAAGTGCGATGATTCTAACGCCCGAGTCGCTTACGGTGAAAAAGTTTCAGCCATACGGTGATGTGATTGAAATTGAGAATCATCCGTCCAGAACCATAAATTACGGATACGCCGAAAGATATGAAAATTTGGCTGATCTGGACCTGATGGATCAAGGAAAACCGGCATTGAGCATATTTAAGACAAAACCCGTCAGCTTCCCTTTTTCTATAACTCGCATGGAACGCCATCCTAGAGCGAGTCAGGCTTTTATTCCGAAACATGACTCGAAATTTTTCGTGGTCGTAGCAGAACCTTCCGATAATTTAAGTTTGAATAACTTGCGGCTGTTCGTCACAAATGGCCGTCAAGGAATTAATTTCAAGCGAGGGGTTTGGCATCATTTTCTGCTTACGGTTGGGTCTGTACAGGAATTTGTGGTTATTGACCGATCGAATCCCGATGACAACACCGAGGAAATCGAGCTGGAACAGCCATACCCTATAATCAGCAGAATTACAGAATTTTGAGTCACACTCATTGACATCTGATTTCAATTTTTCTAACTCATTACTTCGGAGGAATTAATGTCCTATACGACTGACGATATTCGAAACATTGCGTTGCTTGGACAAGCAGGTGCTGGTAAGACGATGCTGAGCGAGGCCATTCTTCATCAAGCTGGAATCATTCCGACCAAGGGCGAAATAGAACGCAAGAATACTGTCAGCGATCAGGACCTGCTTGAGAAACAGCACCAAAGATCTCTGACCGCATCAGTACTCTCATTTGATTATCAAGGAAGACATGTCAATTTGATTGATACGCCAGGATATTCAGATTTTGCTGGACAGGCGCTGAAAACGATTCAAGCGGTTGAAACTGTCATCATTGTGATTAATGCCTCAAGCGGAATTGAAACCATGACTCGTCGATTTTTCGAACGAGTTAGAGAGGAAAATGTATCAACTGCGATTGTCATCAATCGTATGGATATGCCGGACGTCAATCTAGAGAAGGTATATCAATCCATTCAGGAAGAATTTGGCAGTGAATGTCTTGCGGTGAATTTGCCCAGTGAGAATGGGGCCGCGGTTGTCGGCTGCCTGTATAACTCAGGAGGTCACTCTGATTTTTCGTCCGTGGATGACGAAAATGAAGCAATTACCGACCAAATCGTGGAAGTTGATGATGATCTGATGGAATTTTACCTCGAAGAGGGTGAAATTGATGATGACCAGATTCAGCCGGCGTTTCAGCAGGCAATGAAGGAAGGGCACTTGATTCCGGTTTGCTTCACCTCGGCGACCCAGGACACCGGTATTGCAGAATTGCTTGCTCTGATGGCTGAATTGTTGCCTAGTCCGAATGCAGTGTCACCCAGGCGGCTCGTTTGGGGCGAACGTGACAACGAACAGATTGATTTGGAAGCCAGCTTAGACAGCGAATTGATTGCAAGCGTATTTAAAATAGCGTTTGACCCATTCGTCGGCAAATTGGCTGTTTTCAGAATCTATCAGGGCCAATTGAATAAAGACGCTTTTGTATATGTTGACGACAACAGAAAAACCGTACGATTCAGTAACTTATATGCCCTTCGAGGGAAGCAGAACATAGATGTTGCGAGAGGCATCCCAGGCGACATTCTAGGAATCGCAAAGGTGGCAGAAGTAATGCAGGACAGCATTGTGCACGAGACGATCGCACATGTTGTGGCAAAAATTGATGCCCCTCGCACTCAAAAACCGATGGTGGGACTGGCAGTCACTCCTGCCAGCCGCGGCGACGAACAGAAGGTCTCAGAATCCATGCACAAAATTGCTGCCGAGGATCCTTGTATTTCAATAGATCGCAACCCAGCAGCGAATGAAACCATACTTCGCGGTATGGGTGACCTGCATCTTCGCATTGCACTCGAACGCTTAAAAGAAGTGTATCACGTGGAAGTCGAAACCTCCATTCCAACGGTACCGTACAAAGAGACTGTAACGAGATTGGGAGAGGGACATTGCCGGCACAAAAAACAAACCGGTGGTGCAGGGCAATTTGGGGAAGTATTTATGCGGGCAGAACCTCTGCCACGAGGAGAAGGGTTTGAGTTCGTTGACAATATCGTAGGTGGTGTGATTCCATCACAGTTCATCCCGGCAGTTGAAAAAGGCGTAAAACAGGTTCTTGAGAATGGTGCGTTTGCCGGATTTCCGATTGAAGATGTGCGAGTCGTGATCTATGACGGAAAGCACCATTCAGTTGATTCCAAAGAAGTTGCTTTCGTTACTGCTGGAAAAAAAGCATTTATTGACGCGATTTCAAAGGCCGGTCCTATCATCCTGGAACCAATTGCCGATGTCGAAGTCGTCGTTCCCAGCGTGAACATGGGAGACATCGCAGGCGAACTGGCGTCGCGGAGGGGAAGGATCAGTGATACTGATACTCACTCATCGGGATTCATTCAGATTTCTTGTGCTGTTCCTGTTGCGGAGATGTCAGATTTTCAATCCAGACTGAACGCGATTTCAGGAGGGGAAGGTGCTTTTACAATGGAATTTGGTTCCTATGAACCTGCACCTGTCGAAGTGCAGCGTCGATTGAGTGCAGAGTACAATCAACCTGATGATGATTAGAGACGGAATCGGAGAATTGAGAAATGGCAGAATCAGAATTATCTCAAGTGGAAAAGTGTCCAGTTACGGGACAGATACTTCCACTGGCAAAAGCCAGCCGCAGCGGTGAACAAAAGACTCTTGTGCTTACCGGAGCCAGTCAGGGGATCGGTCATGCTACTGCAAAACTGTTTGAAGAGAACGGTTGGCGTGTAATTACATGCTCTCGACGAGCATTCTCCACCGAATGTCCTTGGCAGGCCGGCCCTGAAGATCATATTCAGATTGATCTGGGCGATCCCGATCATCGTTCGATCGGTCTTGCAGAATTAAAAAAACGCCTCGCAGACGGAGCATTGCATGCTCTGGTGAATAATGCTGGAATATCTCCAAAAAATAAGGATGGACGAAGACTTGGACCTGCCGATACCGCAATGCCAATATGGAGACTGGTGTTTGAAGTTAACTTTTTCGCTCCCATTGTGCTTGCTCGCGGATTGATGGATGAATTGATTAAAGGAAAGGGCTCCATTGTGAACGTTACTTCAATCGCTGGCACTCGAGTTCACCCTTTTGCAGGTACTGCATATGCGACGTCCAAGGCCGCGCTGGCAGCTCTGACTCGAGAAATGGCAGCCGATTTCGGAAATAAAGGAATCCGCGTTAATGCGATAGCCCCTGGTGAAATTGACACGCCCATTCTATCTCCAGGTACCAGTGCTTTAGTGGAGCAAATTCCACTCAACCGTCTAGGCTCCCCGGACGAGGTCGCGCATACCATTTATTTTCTATGTGAAAACAATTCCAGTTACGTTACAGGATCAGAAATACACATCAACGGCGGTGAGCACCTGTAAGTTGTCGATCGTACGGCGCCAGTAATTCAAAACTAGTTTACGTACTGTTCAATAAAATCCCGGATTCCTTCAAAATACACATCTCTACTCACCAAATAGCCCTCCATATGACCCCCTTCCAGGGTTAGGAATTTCTTTGGGTTTTTCGCTTTTTCATACAATTGTTCAGCCTGCTGATATGGAATGAGCTCATCTTCCTTGCTGTGAATGAATAAGATCGGGCAGTTCAAGTCGGAAATGCGGGACCCATTGTCATATTTCCACCGCAATATCAGTTCGGTCGGCAGCCACTTGTAATACACTCTTCCCATGTCGAGCATTGAAGTAAAACTGGACTCCATAATGAGACCTCCTACCTTGTGCTGACTTGCGAGCCAGCTCGCCATTGCCCCACCAAGCGATCGCCCCAGCAGTATGATTTTCTCAGGGGCGAAGTTCTTCGTTTCCGTCAAATATTTCCATATCAGTTCCGTATCTTCGTATTGAGCCTGCTCAGTGAGCACGCCAGTGCTTGCACCGAATTCCCGATAGTCGTATGTCATGATTGAATATCCAAATTCATACAGAATTTCGACGGTATCCAAGTGGTAAGACATGTTGCCCGCATTCCCACTGAAGAAAACAATCACAGGACTGTCAGACGGGCTTTGAAAAAACCACCCGCTGATGACCGCTTGGTTGTCCAAGCTGGGCAGGTTGACGTTTTCGAATGGCAAATCAAAAACATCTGGCATGTTGAGGTAATCCTTTCTAGGCAGGTGAATCATGCCTTTCTGAAAATAGAAGTAGCAAAGGCAGATGATGCCATATAGAAGAATGAATACGAATGCGATGATTGTGGCTTTGAGGAGCATTGGCAGAATCTACGGGTTGTTTCTAAATTAGCTGAACGTTCGCTGGAAAAATGCGCATAAGTCTGGAAATTTCACTGTGATGTCTAACAGTTAATTATTCTAAAAGTACTTGAGGGATGTTGATGATTTTGATGAGCGGAATTGAACATGTCAGAATCAATGACCAGCTTAAAGCTGAAAGAATTAATTCAATCGGAGTTGGCACTGCAGAATTAGAACTGCTTCGAATAATTTGGACCTCGCACGTTGGGATCGGGTCAAAACTTGACGATTCTCATAGCGCAAGGATTGAATTCTCCCCCAATGGCTGGTGAACTGACGAACAGTGCCGCAAAATTAAGGACTTCAGACAAACCGCTCCCTGTCAGTGCTGGTTATAAACTCTGCAGCTTGAGCCGCTTCGAAAATTTTGCCGCTTAACATGGAGGACAATGCTGCTGGTCATTTTCCGAAAGGAGATGCAGAGATAAAATAAAACATGGAGAATTTTTTGTTTCATGAACTGAAGAACCAGGGACTGAGCATTTCTGAGACTGCTCAACGCGGCGGACGTTTACGCAATGGCGTTGTAAAGCCTCTTTGATGAAGCACCGAGCGACGGGGCGGCGTGCTGCGTCCACGCAGGCTCCATTTGCGAGCGTGAGGAGTGACCGAGCTGCCGAAAATGTCCGCACCGAGACTGTCAAATTCTAACAGGATTTTTTCTTTCGTTGACACTGCTAGCGCGGATTCAGGGTTTCCAAATTGAAGAATCCAGAGACGATAGCCGTATTCCAATTAGAAAGTCCCGTCGCAAATTTCTCTTCGCTGCTGCGCAATTGAGAAAAATAGCAAGGCTTGGTTCGCTGAAGCCATCTGCTCTAATAGATTCCACTGTGGTCAGAACCTTAAACGTCTAGATCCATCCCTCGTCAATTCCATGACAGGCTACTTGAACACCCTCCGCATTTTGCTTAAGTTCCGGAACGACATGCCTGCATTGCTCTCGAACATGCGGACAGCGACTGTGAAAAACGCAGCCGGATGGCAATTTTAGAGCAGTTGGAATTTCACCCTTCATTTTGATATGAGAAGATTTCGATTCGGCAAGTTTGGGGATTGCGCTCAGCAGCGCCTGTGTGTAAGGATGTCTGGGACTTCTAAAGATTTCTCTTGTTTTTCCAAGTTCACAAATGCGTCCCAAATACATGACTGCCACGCGAGTTCCAAAATGTTCCACTACAGATAAGTCATGGGTGATGAAAAGATAAGTGAGCCCTCTTTCTTCTCGAGCATCTCCCAACAGGTTGAGAACCTGCGCTTGAATCGAAACGTCCAATGCGGAAATCGGTTCATCCGCGACAATAAATTCCGGGTCCACCATCAGTGCGCGGGCAATGCTGATCCGCTGTCGCTGACCGCCGGAAAATTCGTGTGGGAAGCGCGAACCCCAACCGGCATCTACGCCGACCGAATCCATTACTTCTTTGACTTTCTCCTTGTGTTCGCGCGAAGAAAGCTCTGGTTTATGAAAACGAACCGGCTCAAGCAAGGTCGCAGCAACTGTTTTTCTGGGATTCAATGATGCATAGGAATTCTGAAAAATCATCTGCATTTTTCGTCGATAGGGAATCAGTTCCTGTCGATTTAGGTCGTCAATGCGATTTCCTTGATAGGAGACCGAACCTTGAGTAGGTGACAGCAGGCCCATGATCGTTCTTCCTACGGTCGTCTTGCCACACCCGCTTTCACCGACTAAGCAATAGATTTCACCTTTTTCAATTTGAAGATTGATTCCATTCAGAGCTTTTACATATTCCACTCTTCGGTGAGGAACACCACCTGTGAACGTAATCTGATCCAGCAATCCACCCGAAACGTTGAAATGTTTGACCAAGCCGTCCGTTCGCATCAGGTATTTATTGTCGGTCCCGCTCATTTTCAATCGGTTCAGCTATAGGTAATTGGAATATGGCAGGCAGCCAGGTGTTCGCCTCGAAGTGCGAGAGCCGGCAGAGTCGATCTGCAGATGTCCTGCACGAATTTGCATCGATTGTGAAAGGGGCAGCCGGAAGGAATATTTTGCAGTGTGGGCATGACTCCAGGAATTTGGTTCAATTTTTGTCCAGGTGTTGTCATTTCCGGCAAAGCTGCGATTAGTCCTTGGGTATAAGGATGTATGGGCTGGCGGATGATTCTGCTCGTTTTGCCTTCTTCGATGATTCTTCCGGCGTACATGACGATCACGCGCTGGGTAACCTGAGACACGACGCCTAAATCATGGGTGATCAGTATCAGACCGACGTCGAATTCCCTGCATAGGTCCAGCAGCAGCTCCAGGATCTCAGCCTGAATTGTGACATCCAAAGCAGTAGTCGGTTCGTCGGCGATGATGAGCTGGGGATTGGTCAGCAGTGCGATGGCAATGACGACGCGCTGCCTCATTCCACCAGACAGTTCGTGAGGATATTGTTTCAAACGAGTTTCTGCAGATGGAATCTTGACCGCTTTCAACTTCTGTATCGCAATTTCACTGGCTTGAGCGCGGCTCATTTTGCTGTGGGCTGCTATTGATTCAATCATTTGTGTTCCGATCGTCAGAACAGGATTCAATGTCATCATTGGGTCCTGAAAAATCATGCTGATTCGATTGCCTCGAATCTGCTGCATGGCATTTTCGCTGAGCTCTGACAGCCGGACACCATCGAAGTCGATGGACCCTGCGGACATGAAGCCGGGCCTGCTGATCAGCTGCAGTATCGCAAATGCCGAAACGGACTTACCGGCTCCACTTTCTCCCACAATTCCTAAGCGTTCACCGTGTGCAAGATCGAAACTTACATCACGAATTGCAACCACCTTTCCCGTACGCAGTGGGAATGTGACTTCCAAATTTTTTACGCTGAGCAATGTCATTTTGTGCTGATATTAACCTTCGATCTCAATCATACAGTTTCGGATTCAATACATCTCGCAACCAGTCACCCAGCAGATTGATCGCTAGGATCAGTATGACGAGAACGATCGCCGGCAATGCGGTAATCCACCATGAACCACTGAAAATAAATTCAAATCCGTTGCGGATGAGCGAACCTAGCGACGGCTTTGTAATGGGCATGCCCAATCCTAAAAATGAAAGAGCCGCTTCTGTAATGATTGCATTCGCAACTTGAACGGTCGAGATAACCAGAAGGGGCGAAAATGTATTGGGCAGAATATGCCGATAGATGATCGTTGCGGGATGTAAACCGATCACTCGGGCGGCATCCACATATTCCTGTTTTTTCGCGGCAAGCACGCAGGCTCTCACCGTTCTTGCATACTGTGGCCACTCTACGACACCAATTACCAAAATAATCGCCAAAATGGCGAAATCTTCGTAAAAATGCAATCCGAATGTCGCTTGAAAAACAGCCAGTATGACGATAGCCACCATCAATGTTGTAAATGACAGCTGAATATCTGCGATCCGCATCAATAAGCTATCCAAGCGACCGCCAAAATAACCTGCAATCAAACCGATGGAAACTCCCAATACTCCTTGCAATAAGGTTGCGAATATTCCAATCAGAATGGAGATGCCAGTACCGTAGAGAATCGTGCTGAGCATATCTCTGCCCATCGCATCAGTCCCTAAGAGAAAGCGCGAATCCGCTTCAGGACTGCCGATAGGTGGGATTTCGGAATCCATGATGTCAAATTGCGTCTGGTCCCACGGGTCGTAGGGAGCGATGAAAGGCGCCAGCGCAGACAGCAGCACATAGATCAGAACGATTGTCGCACACACCATGGCAGTGCGGCTGTGCGTGAAACTGTAGTACACCAGTGAACTGCGAATGCGCGTCCAGATACTTGGACGAACGGCAAATGTCTGGCTTTCCATGCTAGAACTCCCTATCGTCCTGTAAGTTTGACCATTGGATTCACAAAGCCATAGATAATGTCAACGATGGTGTTCGTGATTACGAAAATCAGACCGACAACGATCAGGTAGGCCACAATAAGGGGTGTATCAACTCGATTGATCGCCTCTAAAAACATAAATCCCATGCCAGGCCATTGAAAGACCGTCTCTGTCAGTATGGTGTATGCAACCATGATTCCAAGCTGTACTCCGCCGACGGTGATGACGGGCAACAAGGTGTTTTTGAAAGCATGTACGATCCAGATTCGAGGTTTGGACAGACCTTTCGCCCAAGCAAATTTTACGTATTCAGTTTCAAGAACCTCCATCATTTCAGAGCGGATCATGCGCACGAACAAGGGCAGAATTACTGAAGCCAGAGATATGCTGGGCAATAGCACATGAGTCAGACCGTCCCAGGTCAGTAGAGAAGTCTCCCAAAAACCGAAAAGAACTACTGTGTCGCCCCGGCCGTAGGAGGGAGCCCAGCCCAATTCGACTGCGAAAATCTGAATCAGAAAGATTGCGGTCAGAAAGACTGGAATGGAAATTCCAAGAATGCTTAACCCCATCGTCAGTTTTGAAATCCAATGATGTGGTCGAATTGCCGCAAACATGCCCACTGGTATCGAAAAAAGTAGAATCCAAAAGCTGGCCGAGATGACTAAGTCAATGGTCGCCGGCAGTTTATCGAGTATGACCTCAAGAGCAGGGCGCTTAAAAAAGTAAGAAGTTCCCAAATCACCTCTGACGGCGTTTTTTAAGAACCGCCAGTACTGCACTAGAAAAGGGTCGTTCAGACCCAGTTCTTCCCGAAGTTCGTTTCGAATTTCCTCGGATACGGACTGTCCGACCAGTTCTCGCAACGGGTCACCCAGTTCATCCTGGATGGAAAAACTCAGTAAACTGATCACCAGCATCACTATGACTGACTGGCCTAATCTGCGAACTAAGAATGCAAACATATGCACTCAGTCAGTTTGCTACGAGTAGGAAATCTGCATTCATCCTTGTTGGATCAAGGAACAGACAATGTTCGGAGAATCTGATGATTCCTGTAAAAAGAACCGATGGAAAATATTGGAAGCAGTTGGAATAAGCAATTCTAACGACCGATAAAAGAACAAAGATGGGACAGAGTCCCATCTTTGTTTCAAGTTGAGGAGTGAACTATTCCATTACCAGGTCGCCTAAATACGGAAAATTCATTACGTTGACGATTTCTGCAATGTTGACTCCGCTGCGCGCGGCCCAGGCGCGGTCCTGCCAGTGAAGCGGAACGAACGCAGCTTCATCGTGCAAAATCTGCTCGACTTTCTGGAGCATTTCGGTGCGTTTTGCAGGGTCTGTTTCACTGGCGCTCGCGAGAACCAATTGGTCCAGCTCTGCATTGGAATAATTCCCGCTGTTATACTGGCCGTAGCCGGTTTCTTCATCTGGAGTCATCGTGAGGAATTCCGAAAAGTTCGCTGAATCCTCAGTGTCAGAATGCCAGCCGATCATCATGATGTCAGCAGCTCGCTCATCAAACTTTGGCCAGTACTGTGCTTTTGGCATGGTCGTCAAATCAACGCGGATATTGATTTTAGCCAGCATTCCTGCGACGGCTTCAGCAATTTTAGCGTCGTTTACGTATCGGTTGTTGGGCGCCATCATCGTGACATCAAACCCATCTGCGTACCCAGCTTCTGCCATCAGCGCTTTTGCTTTTTCCAGATCATAGCGAGGCTTTAAGTTTTCATTGTGACCTTGATATCCTTTCGGACTCTGCTGTGCCGCAGCCGTGCCGAATTTCTTCATAATTTTCTCTACGATTCCTTCGTTGTTCACTGCATGTACGATTGCCAGCCGGACTCGGGGGTCGGCAAGTTCTGGACGGCGTTTCTGATTGAGTTGGAATGTAATAATTCGAGTTCCACTCATGGTAACCAGGTCTACGCCTTCCGTAGAAGCGATTCGATCCAAATCGGTGGGCGGGATCGGCGCTGCAAAATCAATGTCGCCTGCAAGCAGTGCGGCAACGCGGGTTGGGTCTTCTTTGATGGGCGTAAAAATAATTTGATCGACATTGCCTGGAGAATCAGTGTCCCAATAGTCTGCAAAACGATCAAAGACCACTTCAATACCTTGTTCCCTGGACGTCACAGTGAACGGCCCCGTACAGGATATATTGGATGAAGCAAACGAGTCACCGTGCTTGACGATTTCGCTCTTGTCGAGTCCGCGGTCATCTGTTCCCGTATAGAATTCGCTGTCGAGAGGAAAAATGTAGGTTGCCGTATGTTCAACCAGTGGATATGGGCCGACGGTAACGACATCGACCGTGTAATCATCGACTGCGTTAACGCCTTCGAAATTCACGAAAATTCCTTTGAAGTCTTCACTCTGTTTCAATCGATTGAACGTAAACACAACATCCTTCGCCGTCATTTCTCGTCCAGAGTGATGTTTTACGCCTTTACGAAGATTGAATCGTACGGTGGTTTCATTGATTCTCTCCCAGCTGCTTGCAGCTCGGGGGTCGAATCCTAAGTCCTGATTCCATCGAATCAGCGGATCGCATACCATATGGGACAACTGCAGCGTGCCGCCTGACAGCTGTTCATGCAAATCCAGTGAAACAGGATCTGCATCGTAAGCGAGTCTAAGGGTTTTAGCTTGCGCTGGAAGAACGACTGCAAGACTCAAGGCAACCATCAACAACGAAATTTTAGTCTTCATTTCAATCCTTTTTTCATTCAAAATTAATTCCAGAATCTAATCGAAAATGGATTGAACAGTATAGCATAATCCACTTATAATTAGCCTTTCGCACTGCCGCACTCATTCCGTATTTATGGTGCGAGCATGCATATGATGTGAATTCAATGCTAAAGGAAAAGAAATATCTTGATCAACTCAAAAATTGAAAATCTTCGAATCGCTTCCATTCGGGACGTTGCATTTCCGGTGCAAATCATGGCTGATATTCCTGCGTCGGAAAAAGCGATTAACGTTGTTGCAACAACAAGAAATCAGATTCATGATGTACTGAACGGACATGATGATCGCTTGATCACAATCGTTGGACCTTGTTCCATACATGATCCCGAGGCAGCTATGGAGTACGCCAGTCGCATCGCGTCCACTGCTCCGAAATTGTCGGAGGATTTACTGATTGTCATGCGTGTGTATTTTGAAAAGCCACGTACCACCATCGGTTGGAAGGGTTTGATGAATGATCCAGATCTAAATGGTTCGTTTGACATCAACAAAGGACTGAAACTAGCCAGACAGCTTCTGCGCGACATAAATGATTTGGGGATGCCTGCGGGAGTTGAATTTCTAGACATCATTACCCCCCAATACATTGCGGACCTCGTGAGTTGGGGAGCGATTGGCGCACGTACCACTGAAAGCCAGGTTCACCGCCAATTGGCATCCGGACTGTCTTGTCCGGTCGGCATGAAGAACGGAACGGAAGGGAACGTGAAAATTGCCGTGGATGGGGTACACGCTGCGTCGAAACAGCATCGTTTTCTGTCAATCACCCATGAAGGCCAGACTGCTATTTTTGAAACCGCGGGAAACGAAGACTGTCATGTCATTCTGCGTGGCGGAAACGGTCCGAACTATTCGGTAGAACATGTCGACAACACCATTGAAATGTTAGCAGACCGGGGATTGAACGAAGCGGTTATGATCGACTTCAGTCATGCCAATAGTTCAAAGCAGTACCAGAGGCAAATGTTGGTGGGCGCAAATGTCGCCTCACAGATCTCCGGCGGCGATACTCGCATTAAGGGCGTTATGATTGAGAGTCATCTCGTGGAGGGCCGGCAGAACATTGTTGACGGGAAAGAACCTGTTTTCGGTCAGAGCATCACTGACGCATGCATCGGTTGGGATCAGACTGTAGAATTGCTGGACACACTAAGTCAGGCAGTTCACCAACGACGGAAACTGCTGCGTGATTCGGAATCCTTGAGTGCGGTCGCGCTCTGACGCGCCAGCATTACATCGATTCGTGATTCAGCCCTATCAGTCGTCAAGACTGATTCCGCTTTACGTTTCAGATTCTGAGCGGAACGCACAATTAACGAAAGAAGCGGAGCGGCTGCGCTCGGCTGTAGTTGATTCGTCCTCTGCTTCTTCTGCAGTGATGCTGGGCGCCGGTTACTTCACGCCCCTGCGCGGCTTTATGAGCCGTTCTGATATGCTGTCGGTCGCAGATTCCATGACGACGAGTACGGGACTATTTTGGCCCGTGCCGGTTGTCAACAGACTCGATCAGGTTTCTGGCATCAGGGAGGGTGATCGAATTGCGCTGAGAGACTCGGAGGTCGAAGGCTGTCCGCCGCTCGCGATTCAGACGGTTACTTCAGTTGAAGAACTCTCATCGGAAGAAATCCGGCATGTCGCTCGGTCCGTATACGGCACAGCTGACGAAGCTCATCCTGGGGTGAACACCTTCCTGAATCAGGGACGGCATGTTGTGGCGGGTCCGATCGAAGTATTGAATTACAGCTATTTCGAGAAGGATTTTGCAGAAACCTTTCGAACTGCCGAACAGATCCGCACAGAAATTTCAGAGCGCGGATGGCGCAATGCCGTTGCCTTTCAGACACGCAATCCCATGCATCGGGCACATGAAGAACTTTGCAAAATCGCGATGGACCGCACGAATGCAGATGGAGTTGTGATTCATATGCTGCTGGGCAAACTCAAACCAGGCGATATTCCTGCGAAGATTCGAGTTCAGGCCATTCAGAAAATGGTTGAACTGTACTTTCCAGAAAACTCCGCGCTGATTTGCGGATATGGATACGACATGCTGTATGCTGGCCCGAAAGAAGCGGTTTTGCATGCGATCTTTCGTCAGAACCTCGGCGCATCGGTGATGATTGTGGGACGAGACCATGCGGGTGTCGGTGACTACTACGGTGACTTTGATGCTCAATATATATTCAACACCGATGTTCCCGCTGGAGTGCTGGACATCAAAATATTTGAAGCCGACCATACGGCTTGGTCAAAGAAACTGCAGCAGGTCGTGATGATGAGAGATGTGTCTGGTCACACCAAAGAAGATTTCGTTCTGCTGTCCGGAACAAAAGTTCGAGAGATGCTGTCTGCGGGTGAGGCGCTTCCACCAGAGTTTTCGCGGCCAGAGGTCGCAAGTATTTTAATGGAATACTATCAGAGAAACTGATTAAGTGATTGCGCTCTCGGCGCTTGGAATGCTTCGATCTTGGAGCATTACAGGGATGTCCGAGTCAATTCGATAAATCAGACTGCCATTGTCTGTGACCAGGGCGTCATCCAGGACATCTTCTACCAGGGACCCATCAGAATAGTGCACTGTTCCTTCAGAAATCTGATCATTGAGTGCCTTGAGTTTCTGGCCGGATAAATGTGAAAGGGATTGTTTCGTCACTGGGCAGCGAAGGATTTCCAGTAATTTTCGATGAATCGGCAATGGCAACTCCAGTTTATTCGTGTTTTTTCTAAAGATGTCGACTGCTCAGCGAAATCAACAGTCTGATATTCTGCGACTCTGTTGAGCAGACGTTCTGTGTAATCAGTATACAATTCACACTACGGAGAGAATGGAAACCTGTGAGTGTCCATCTGCTGCTCAATCTTTACGGTCTCGCTGCTCATGAGAACGTGTCAGTTTTGCTTCATCGGCCTTACTCGTGATATTCGTCCATTTTCTACTGGCGATTCATTGAAAATTGCTCGGATGCTGCGGAGTCTTTGACCTTATGAAGCCAGGACTGTCAGAAATCTAGATGTGCAAAATACTTTGAAATGCCTGTTCTCTCCATCTCATTCGTTAAGTATCATATATTGAATTCGAGTTTTACCGCGATTCCCATCGTGAACATTGCGAGCAGATTCTAGAGTTTATCAGTAATCCATTCGTTTGAAATGCAATAATCGCGGGCGCACCTTGTGGTTTTCAACAACAGATTCAACACATCACAAACAATAAATTAAGGTATCCCAATATGAAATTTGTTCGCCTATCCGCAGCCATCATCAGCTCCTGCTTCTTCTTTGCTTCTTTCGCCACACACGCACAGAGCACAGAGTCCGAAGATGAGCTCCATACGTTCAGTTATGTACTCGGCGTACAGTTCGGAGCGCAGATTCTCCAGCAGCTTGAACAAGTCAGTGCCGATTTGGATCTAAAGTCTGTCAGCGCCGGGCTAATGGACACGTTATTTGATCAGCCTTTCAAATTTAGTGAAGAGGACATGAATACTGCGATTGAAAATGCAACAGCAGAGATTGAGAGCCGAAACAAGGCGATGGTGGAACAGATCATGGAAGAGGGAAATATGTTCAGAGAGAATTATGCAAAACAGGAAAACGTGCAGGCTACGGACAGTGGGCTGCTGTACAGGGTAATTGTCGATGGCGATTCAACGCATAAACCGGTCTCAACGAGTTCGGTCGTTGTTCACTATCGTGGAATGCTAATTGATGGGACGCCTTTCGACAGTTCTTATGATCGCAATCAACCGGCGGCTTTCGATGTTCAGGGCATTATTCCAGGTTGGATGGAAGCATTGCAATTAATGACTGTCGGATCAATCTGGGAAGTGGTCATACCGCCTGAACTTGCTTATGGCGAAAGAGGAGCCCCGCCGGTAATTCCACCGAACGCCACGCTTGTTTTTGAAATCGAGCTGATTGAAGTCAACTGAATCGCATTAGAATTTTCAAGTCGCGCCAAACGTAGATATTTTGCCCGAAATCAGGACGTCGCGCTGTGGCTGACTGAATTTGCCCAATGACATTGAATCTGAAAAAGGCGGTCCTTTATTCTACCACCGAAGAAAATGTAGAACGCTGGACCGGAGAATTGCGCCGGCAGGCTCCAGAGCTGGACCTTCGTATCTGGCCGGATGTTGGGCGTATTGAAGATATCAAGTATGCAATTGTTGCACGTCCACCCGAAGGTGACTTGGCACGCTATGTGAATCTGAAGGCGATTTTTTCAATGTGGGCCGGCGTAGATGACCTTCTCGCAGACGCCAGCTTGAGCGAAATACCGATCGTTCGCATGACCGAACCAGGACTTACAAATGGAATTGTTGCCTACGTAGTCCATCATGTGACGGGATTTCATCTCCAGATTTCCGAGTACAAGCCTCGGATCTGGCATCATCCATTTCAGTCTGAATTCAAAGCTCCACGAAGCACGTGTGTCGGGATATGTGGATTTGGAGTATTGGGTGCCGCAAGCGCCAGAGCTCTGAATCAGATCGGGTTTAAGGTAATTGCGTACAGCGGTAGCAGAAAGCAGCGGTCTCACGTCGAATCGTATGCAGGGGAAGAAGAACTGGAAACGTTCCTCTCTAGAACTGATATTCTGGTCTGCCTGCTTCCGAATACTCCGTCGACGGTCAATTTGATCAATTGCAGAACTTTATCTCAATTGCCCAAAGGAGCCTGCATCATCAATTGTGGAAGAGGTGAGTCGATCGACGACGATGCTTTGCTGGAAGCTTTGCGAAGCGGGCAGATCGCAGGCGCGGTTTTGGATGTCTTTCGCACGGAGCCCCTGCCGCCAGAGCATCCATACTGGGATGAGCCCAAAGTAAAGGTAACTCCACATTGCGCGAGCAAGCCAGATCCGGAAACTGCAAGTGCAGTAATTTTGGAAAAAATCAGGCTGATGGAGCAGGGACATGAAGTAGAGGGAATTGTCGATCGAGTAAAAGCATACTGATCACTGAACTGCAGGACTGTGATTCGCCTGCACGCGGGCTGTCGCTCTGGCGCAGCGGATGGCTTGAATTATTGCGAAAAGTACCGTTTTAGAAATTCATCCAAGCTCAGGTCGTCCTGCATTTCAATGTTTTTCTGATCCGTCAAGGATTCTTTCGCCAAGTTGTCGTAGTAGCGGATGTCACGTAGAGTTGGCGGGTCTTCCGTAAGGCGTTTCTTGGTCTGTTGAGCAAGTTTCATTGCCAATGTGAAAAACGGTTCCGAATTGTCTTGCAGTTTCGTGAGAATTTTGCCTGATGGAGTCAGTTCGGAATTGATCACTTTCGAAGTTTGCTCAAAAATCGATTTTTGGTACTTGTCACCGCCTAAAACATCATCAAAAACCTGAGCGACCGGTTCCAACTCATGCAGCAATTCCATCGCCCAGGTTCTCAGCAGCACGAATTCTCCGTTTTTCTGCAGTTTTATATTCGGACGCCGCCCCTGCAGAACAGTGATATTTTTGTTTTTGGTAATGATGTCAATTTCATCGTCTGTAAATAATGAACTGGGGCAGAGCAGACAATACATGAGAAACAAGTCAATGAATCGAGCTTGAGCAAGAGACAGTCCAATCGGCTCGAAAGGGTCTAGGTCCAAACACCGGACTTCAATGTATTCAACGCCTCGATTCTGCAGTGCGACTGTTGGTTTTTCAAGAGGATAAATGCGTCTCTTGGGTCGAATTACAGAGTAATATTCGTTCTCAATCTGCAGTAAGTTTGTATTGAGCTGCAGAAACTTTCCGTTCTTTTTGACACCAAATTTTTCATACGGCCCATATGGAGTGCTGACCGTATTTTCCAGAGTTTTGATGTAGCCTTCAATCGTGTTTTGATCAATGAAAATTTCTGATTGGACCGGATTCCGATATCCATAGTTGCTCATTCTTAGAGTTGTTGCATGGGGTCCATAATACGTATGAGAGTCCATTTTCTGCAGGTCGGCAGCAGGCGCATTGTCAAAAAAAGAACCACAGGCGGCTGGCGAAGCGCCAAACAGGTAAAAGAGCAGCCAGGAGTAACGGTGAAAATTCCTGATTCCAGCCAGATATCCGTTCGAAACTCGATCTTTGAAGTCTCGGTCATTCTCACGATAATCAAAAATTTTCCAAAACGCATTCGGCACCGAAAAGTTGTAATGAATTCCAGCAATGATTTGCATTTTACGACTGTATCGGAGAGCTAGGCCTCTGCGATAAATGTGCTTCATCCGACCGATATTGGAATTTCCATACTCGGCAATCGGTATTTGTGATTCATCCCCCAAAAGACAGGGCAGACTGTTGACCCACAACAACTCGTCGTCGATATGGCAATAAACGATTCTGTGCAATTCATCCAAGTGCCCAAGTGCTTCTTCACACGAGTGGAAAGTAGGAGTTACGAGCTCTAAAAGGGCTTCGGAATAGTCTGTCGTGATAAATGGATGGGTTAGAGCAGACCCTAGTTTGGAAGGATGCGAACATTGTGACAGGCGTCCCGTCGAATCGATTCGCAGGCTTTCTTTTTCGATACCACGTTTTATCTTGTGGATGATTTGACCGCTGGTTCGATTTAGACGATCAATTCTCTTGTGGTATTTCATATATTCATTCACAATTGTCAAAAGTTATAATCTTGAAACCCGTTAGATTGGGCGACAATATGTTTTCGCGCGTGATTTCTTTAATGAGCGAGAACGACAATAGGTTCGAAAATTAGTGGCCTAACCAAATGCAGCAGTTTCGCAAATCTGTCAGGCAGGAAATGTGGTTGCTAACTGAAAGTTCCAATTCATACAATAAAATACAGATTTCTTCATGAACACAGAGATTATTCGGTTTAATCGTCGTGAAAATTCAGTTTCGAGCATTCAAATCCAGCCATTTTAATTTTGATGCTCTCCCTACTTGGGCCGTAATTCTAAATCGGGAGTTAGCGGATTATTTTTATACACCGATAGCATATATTTTTTTGATAATTTTCCTTTTTCTGAACAGTGTTTTTACGTTTTATGTCGGGGCGTTTTTTGAAAGAGAGCAAGCAGACCTAATTCCGTTTTTCATGTCCCACCCCTGGCTTTTTCTGATATTGGCGCCAGCGCTTGGCATGAGGCTGTGGGCAGAAGAGAGAAAAACCGGCACCATACAATCCCTGCTGACCTTACCGACAAGTATCCTGTCTGCAGTTCTGGGAAAATTTCTCGCTGCTTGGGCATTCACGACTTTTGCTTTGCTGCTCACAGTTCCCATCTGGTTTTCGGTCAACTATCTGGGCAATCCAGACAATGGCGTGATCATCGCGAGTTACTTCGGAAGCTGGTTGCTTGCCGGGAGCTATCTCGCAGTCAGTTCGTGCATGTCTACGCTGACTCAGAATCAGGTGATCGCATTCATCCTCGCGGTAGTCACTAATTTTGTTTTCACCTTGGGTGGATTTTCTCTGATCGAGAACATACTATCTGAATTCGTGCCGTTTCTGCTCCTTGAAACGATCGTCAGCTTGAATTACCTGACGCACTTTAATGAATTCGTAAAAGGCGTCGTTGCATTGCCTGCCGTGATTTATTTTGTTTCCATGATCGTATTGTTTGTTTTCTTCAGCTCTGTTGCGATTCAGATCCGAAATAATCGATAAAGATGAAAATTTTCGGAAGGTCTTCATACGCCATAGTTACGGTCGCAGTTGCTGGAATCGTTTTTCTGGCTGTGAATCTGACAGCGAATGAAATCTTGTCGAAGCATCGATTTGATTTGACCGAACGCAGCCTGTACTCGCTGTCGGAAGGATCGAAATTTGTGCTTCAAAATTTATCGGAACCCATTGGTTTGGATTTATTTGTATCAAAAGCCAAACTGATTCAACTACCTGCGCTGCATGCGTACGCCAGTAGAGTTGAAGATGTTTTGAAGACCTATGCTCGACTCGCGAACGGGATGATTTCGTATCGAGTAATAGAACCAGAACCCTTTTCTAGTGGAGAAGACTTGGCGATCAGAAATGGACTGCGAGGAGTTCCAGGAGATTCCGGTGAGTCTTTGTATTTCGGATTAGTGGGCAGTAATTCTGTTGATGATATAGAAATTATTCCACTTTTTTTCCCCGAGCGGGAAGAACTTCTGGAATATGAACTCACACAACTGATCGCCAAACTCAATAGCAAAAAGCAAAAGATGGTGGGTGTCATCAGCTCGCTCCCCATACATTCTCCTCCGTTTGGCGCAGCTAACATGGGCACCTCCAGCTGGGCAATTTACCAGCAGCTGTCAAATTTCTTCGATGTACGACTGCTTGATGAATTGCAAGAAGAAATTCCAAATGACATTGATATGTTGGCAGTGATTCATCCGGTCAACTATTCAGAATCGCTGCTTTATGAAATTGATCAATTTGTACTGAGCGGAAAAGCCGTACTCATTCTTGTCGATCCGTATTCAGAAGTGATTGCGACAACCCGCGGCGCGACTGTCCCCAACGAAACTGACACGGCAAAATCGGACTTGAATTTTCTGACTCAAAATTGGGGAGTGAAGCTCGTCCATGACAAGATTATCGGCGATCTGCCAATCGCCGCAAGAGTGGTGGATAACAGTTCATCCACGCCACAGGTTGTGGATTATCCGTTATGGATGAACATTCAGCCTGACCAGATGAATGCTGAAGATGTAGTCACTTCTATGATCGGAAATATATTCATGGGAACGACGGGGGTGCTCGAACTCAGCTCACGAGAGGGGATCGACGCTGTTCCTCTCATTTCAACCACTGAGGAAGCGAAACTGTATGGCCCTGAAGCAGTTTCTGATTCGACTGATTTGCAAAGTCTGCTGGAAGATTATCAGCCTTTAGGCAGGAGTCTGCTGATTGCGGTTCGAATTCGTGGAAAGGCGAATACCGCTTTTCCAAATCGAGAATCAGATGCGAACGGAGAATACGGAAGCGGTCAGGCACATCTTGCAAGAGGAGTTGTCAACGCGATTGTGATTGCCGACACGGATTTTCTTCATGATCGATTTTGGGTGACTGCGCAGGAGATTCTCGGGCAGGTCGTTGTCTTTCCCCAAGCTTCGAATGGGGAACTGGTTCTCAATTCAATCAACAATCTGGCCAACAACGATGCGCTCATCGGCATACCGAGCAGAGGTGGTTATCTGCGTCCTTTTTTGCGCATTCAGGAAATTCGTCAAGCTGCCGAGAAACGATATCGAGAACAGGAAGCGCGTCTCGCTCAGGAACTCGAAATGATTGAAAATACATTGGTTGATTTACAGGCGAACCAGTCGAATGCTCAAGCGCAACGCATCCTCACAAAAGAACAGCGGCAGAATCTCAGGCAGATTCAGACTACCCGTTCCGAGATTCGAACCAAATTGCGGGAAGTGAGACGAAATCTTGATCGAGACATTCAGAAGTTGAAGCAGAACGTCATATTAATCAATTCCTTGCTGTCACCTTTAATCGTCGTGTTTTTGGGGATTTCCGTCGCTGCGTTCGGAGCGAAGTATCGAGGTAGGAAGTTGCTGCGGGAAGTGACTGCCGCATCCAAATGCCAATGAAATTGAAATATCTCATTCCAGCTGGAATCACAGCTGCTTGCGTGATCGTTTTTGTCATTGTCGCTGCCATCGAGCGGGAGTCGCAGACACAGATTGAGTCTGACGAATTATTCTTCCCGGATTTACTTGATCAAGTAAACGAAATTGGTCAAATCAGGATTCAAAATGCACAGAGAGAGATAATCGTTCGCTTGGTTGATGATGTTTGGAGAGTGCAGCAGCAAAATTCATACTTCGCAGATTTTAAAAAAGTGCAGAACGCGATTGTCAGCATGAGTCAAGTCCGAAAACTAGAAAAAAAGACGAGCGATGCGGAGCGATTTGCAGAGTTGGGACTGGCGGGTGTTGACGTTGAAAATTCGCAAACCGTTAGAATTCAATTGATTTCAACGCAATATGAGGTATTGGCTGATCTTTTGCTTGGAAAATCGAGATCTTCAAAGAGCAAACCTCAATTGAGTCTGATGTACGTCCGAAGCCCAGCACAGACTCAGGCTTGGCTTACAGAAACTGCGCTTGAAGTACCGATGGATTCCTTGGATTGGATCAATCGAGAAATTATTGACATCAATGACGATCAAGTTTCTGAAGTTCAGCTCATTCTGCCCAGTCAAACCGATGTTCGCGTATTGCAATCCAATGGAGACGCTCGAAAGTTCGATCTGGCGGATGTTCCAGAAGGCTTTCAGGTACGACATCAGTTTTTAGTCAATAATATTGGTGGATTATTTAGAAAGTTAATCTTTGAACGTGTTATTGAAGTCTCGGACTGGCAGTCGTCATCAGAAATAAGAATGAAAACCTCGGATGGTTTGATCATCACTGCATATATCGGTTCTGACAGCTTAAGTCAGTATGCGATGTTTGAAGCCAGAGCTGAAAATGATGCATCACCTGAAATTCTGAAAGAAGTTCAACGGTTGAACCGAAATTGGGACGGATGGGCATTTCAACTGTCACAGGTAAGAATAAATACGGCAAAATCGGCAATTGAAGAATTGATTGAACCCCAAGTGAATTAATTGAATTAGCGAATCGAGCGATGAGGAGAGAAGAATGGACCGACTGAACAGAATAAGTTCGCGATTAACGCAGTCAAAAGCGCAGGGCGCTTCACAGGCAATGCTCTATGGAACCGGAATGACGCGCGCGGACATGGACAAAGCTCAGGTTGGCATTGCCAGCAACTGGTGGGAAGGCAATACCTGCAATATGCATCTCAATGATTTGGCAGCACTCTCGAAAGAAGGTGTTGAATCAGCGGGATTGCTTGGCATGCGATTTAACACGATCGGGGTCAGTGATGGAATTTCCATGGGAACCGAAGGGATGAGCTATTCCTTGCAGTCGCGTGATCTGATTGCTGATTCGATTGAAACCGTAGTCGCAGGTCAGTGGTACGATGCGTTGATCACGATTCCGGGCTGTGACAAAAATATGCCTGGATGCCTGATGGCAATGGGACGCTTGAATCGGCCGTCACTGATGATCTATGGCGGCACCATTCGAGCAGGCACCGTTGGCACGCAGAAAGTGGATATCGTATCAGCATTTCAGAGTTATGGTGAGTACATTGCCGGGAGGATTGACGAGAAAGAAAGAATGGACATCGTTCGCAAGGCGTGTCCGGGAGCCGGTGCTTGTGGAGGAATGTACACAGCAAACACGATGGCCAGTGCGATTGAAGCGCTGGGAATGTCGCTTCCCTTCAGTTCTTCAACACCTGCGAACCATGAAGACAAAGCAAATGAGTGCCGGCTTGCTGGCGCGGCGGTGTTGAATCTATTGGAACAGAATATTTTGCCCAAAGACATCATGACGCGGGAGGCGTTCGAAAATGCGATGGTGATCGTGAGCGCTCTGGGCGGTTCGACAAACGCGGTTCTGCATTTGATTGCAATGGCTAGAGCGGTCGACGTTGACCTGACAATCGACGAATTTCAGGCAGTCAGCGACCGCATTCCGTTTCTAGCGGATTTAAAGCCGAGTGGAAAGTATGTAATGGAAGACTTGTTCAACGTAGGTGGAATCCCTGCCGTAATGAAATTTCTATTGAGGGAAGGGTTATTGGATGGATCTTGCCTGACGGTTACAGGTCAGACAGTCGCGGAAAATTTAGAGAGTGTAGCGAATTTGGAGTCGGGGCAGGACATCATCTACTCATTGGACAATCCAATCAAGCCAACGGGTCATATTCAAATACTGAAAGGCAATCTTGCTCCGGAAGGTTCGGTTGCGAAAATTACAGGCAAGGAAGGTGAGATTTTCTCTGGGCCGGCGCGTGTATTTGACGGTGAAGAAAAAATGCTGGCTGCATTGGAACAAGGCAGCATTCAAAAGGGCGACGTGATTGTGATTCGCTATGAAGGACCGACCGGCGGTCCTGGCATGCCCGAAATGCTGACTCCAACTTCTGCTGTCGTAGGTGCAGGATTGGGTTCCGATGTCGCTTTGATAACGGACGGCCGATTTTCCGGAGGGTCACATGGATTTATCGTTGGACACATTGTGCCTGAAGCCCAAAAGGGCGGGGCGATTGCACTGTTGGAAGATGGAGATCCGATTACAATTGATGCGGTGTCCAACACGATCGATGTTCATCTAAGTGATGACGAACTCAGTCAGCGAAAGTCCAATTGGGTAATGCCTGAATACAAGGCGAAGCGAGGGACTTTGTACCGCTATATCAAGACTGTCAAGACTGCAAGTCAAGGTTGTGTCACCGACGAATGATAGTCGGTCAAAATCCAATTCTTAGGTATGCCGCTCGCTAATTAGGCGAATCCGGGGCGTGGATGTCGGTGAACGGAGCAATGTGCGATTGAGTGCAAGCATGCGATAGAGAGCGATTTCTGACGATTTCGCAATTGATGATTTGGGTCGATCTACGTGCTTCAAGGACTATTATTTCACTCCTAATCAATCCGTAGAAATAGTTCAAATTTCGAAATAAGCCGAAACAGTCCACAGCTAGCAGCATTTCTGTAGAGCAGCCTTGGCCACACCAACGCCATGGACCGAACGCAATCAGCTGCGGTTTTCACGGCTGTTGACTTGCCGATTGCGCCATGTCTCACCCCGCATTTCCATGTCTCGCTGGATTCATTCGGCCTTGATCCACGCAGCACCGTAGTCGTTATCGAGCTCACGATAGATGCTGTGAGCGTGGTCTACGGTGTCTTCGCCGTTTCGAACCGCGTACTCGACCACCATGGACGGACTGGTCACGCGGTAATACGCGGCACCCAAGACACCTTCCCGCCCCCACCATCCAAAATATGTGTTCTCGATCTCGGCCACCACGGATTTCATTTTCTCGGCATGGTCGTGATTGTTCATGATACCCAAGCGGGCATCGATCACATCCAGGAGCAGTGTTTTCTGCTTAGCCGTAAGTTCGCTTCCCCTGATGCCCTCCGGCGCAGCCGATGCACCGTACTTTCCCGGCCCCAGCAAGAGGTCAATGGGCCGCTCTGCACGAACGACTTGTCTCTTCTGTTCGTCCGTAAGGCTATCCATGAACGCCTGCGCTGCCGCAGTTTCCCTCTGCACAATGAAGATGTCGTCACCGTCAAGGCGCAAGTGCAGCGGCTGCCCGCCTGTAAGCATCGGTGAGAAGGAAGCATGCGGTCCAAATACTGTAACGTTGATCGCGAGATGGTGTCCGCCGAACTGGAACATCCAAGGCTCCGTAGTTGACGGTTCACCGAGAAATGCAGCGTAAAAGTACTCACTGCCGTATTTCGTGTTATCGAACAGGCCATTCGGGATCAGCAGGTCTTCCGCAGCCAATTGATAAGTGATGTATTTCACACCATACTCACTCAGGAGTTCTCCGAGGAGCTTGTCGAGTTTCGCCCGCTGTGATTCAGAGAGGACGCCGAGCTTTACTCCACCGCGCGGAACCATGCCCTCAGGCAAGTTGGACCAGTTCGAGCGCTGTGTGTTATCGGTGAACCGGTATGTCGCTGCTTGTCTTTGATTGTTGCCCAGTGAATCCAGAAAGAGCTTTGCAGCCGCTACGATGGCCGCGGTCTTCTTGTCTGTGGCAGGCACGTCGTAAGTTTGCTTGAAATTGATCTCTACTGGTGAGGGATCAACTCCAAAAAAGACCCTAGCCCCGATATCGGGGCGAAAGTTCAGGAAGAAGAAAACTGCGGCAGCGATAATGACTGCACCGAGAAGGTAAATCAACACACGTTTCATGGATCCCGCCTTGTATATTCATTCCGTTTATTTTCGGAGGAGCTTGTTTGTGCCTTCGGTCGCGACGTGGATGTTTGGCTGCATGGTCTGTAACGCATCGCGACCGCCACCCGACCGGCGGCTTCACTCAGCGTCGCATAGCAAAAACAAACATAGCGGTTCGCCGTGGCGAACCGCCGGTATCCGAGCAGATATCTAGCGACATGCATGCTTTCGACGTTCATGACCGCGGGCGAGGTGTGCGAGCGGCGCAGGTCATGAAGCAGCGCATCCGCCGCGATTTCGGCCGCGTTGCGTGCCTTGATTCAGAATTTCCACAGGTCATCTGAATTCAGCGTCCCGTTTTCCTTGCCGTTCAGAAATACCCACTCTACGGACGCCGGGGACGTACTCTCATTTGAAACGCATGTAAACACCCATTTAAATTTCCCCAAAAGCACTGCCGAAAAATCCCTGCTTTTGGGATGCCGGAGGATCAGTCTGGATTATAGCCCGAAACCTGCTTTTTGGTTTTGGGCGGTCGGCCCCTAAATTTGAAATCAGAAACATTTTCAGCCAGCAGATTCGAGAATTTAACCGATTTTCCGAATGTTCCGTACGCGGTCCAGCGAGACCAGTCCACGGGGATTATCATTTTGTGGTGATTAGGTCGGTCCATTGATGTACCGGGCATGAAGTTTCCTTTGACAAGACGCATGAAAGCCTTCCGCGGTGTCGGAATCGATGTCAATTGGACGTGATCTGCGCCGCACAAGGCGGCGAATTCACGACAGTCGGCAGTTGCGTATGGACCATAAAGCGCTTTGTCGATCGGCTGCCGATGCGCTTGATTGAGTATCAAAGTCCACTGCCGCCTATGGCAGACGGCCTGCGCAGCCGGCGCATACAGACACCAGTATCGTGATCGCCCGCATGCTTACCCAGCCAGCCGGCAGCGATCGTCGCGGCAGCGCCAACAGATTGCAGGCTGACGCACACAGCTTGAAATACGCCGCATTGGCGCCAAAGCGTCACATGGCAGAGTGTGTCGGCGAAGTCACTGCGTAATTCCTTGATACGGTTTACCGAAGCTTCGCCGCGTTGATTTTAATAATGCACTGCCTTATGTTCATCCCAGTTCGTCTGCAAATCTAAATTGACAGCAAACGCACGGTACAAATATTTCCCTTTCTGAGTGCTTTCTTCATCTTAATCTACGATCACGATTTGGCAGCCGTTCCGGCTGTGGATCCGGCTCCTTTTCATCCATCAGCTGTCGCTGAACGATCAGATGAAACGCTTTCGGAGTGGCGTGCATCACATGCAAGGTGTGAGCCACCTGCTCAGTTTCCGATTCAGTACTATCGCGCTTGATCAGCGGCCCCAGTCTGACGGCTTGATGGCGGATATCGATTCTTTCAGGAAAAAGGCCATCTTGGCGCGGCTCACATAGCGAATGTCGTTGGCTTCACAATAATTGACCACCCCAGCCTGGTAAGTGGCTGCATCGGCTCGCAGATGACGATCGAAACTCCCGCCGGCAACGCCGCCTCACTTTTCTTGATGAACTCCAGCTTTGCTTTATTCGGCGGCGCATTCCCTTGACGAAAGTCAACCTCTGCCGCCTGCTCAATTTCAGTGAGATGACCTGCCATAGACGTATAGCCTCGCGAGCCTTTGCAGTTGAATCTGGTTTCTTTGTTGTTGCATTCGATCACCGTCGCATCAACGTCCAGCGTGACCCGATTGCATTGGTGCAAACCCGCTGACAGCCTGCACTTGTTGATCACGACTAGGGCCTGTTTTGACTGTCTGGTGTTGCCGATTCGGCGTAGCCAGTTGCCCAGAGTCTTAGCATCTGACACCTTCTCGAAACCCAACAGTTTCATCAGCATGAAGGCGCTGAAGAGAATATTTGTCCGTCAGCCGAGGTAACTGCCCGGAACGGTCATGAAACGATCAACCAATTCGTTCAATTCCGAGCGTTTGAATCAGTCCGCAAGCGCTGCCAAACCGGCGCGGAAGGTCAAGTTGCGATTGCCGTCAGCAGTTTTGTAGGGTAGAATGTTCATAAGACTTGTATTTTGTGGGGTTGTTTCAGTCATCACCCATTGTGTGATCCTGAAGATTGTGTTTAAGACGTTTATCGTACGAGGCTTTTTTCTAAATTGTCATTCCAAATTTCGGATTAGGATCATACGGTAATCTTGTTCAAGGCTGCTGCGCTGGGACTCGGCACAATGGCTGCGAATCGTGGAGGACGGCCGTGGGAATGGCTGAACATTGACCGGAAGTCGTACAGGAGGCTGCGATAAAACTGAGCTTTTTTAGGAAGCGAAACTGCCGAAGCTGTGGAGGTTTTCTCATCCAGTGACGAATGAACAGGATTAGGTTATGAACAAATTCGCATATGACACGTTAGGAACTTCAAGGGAACTCGAAGCTGCTGGTATGGAGCGTCGTCAAGCAGAAGCGGTAGCGATCGCGATTGCCCAGCAGCAGGGCGATCTTGCAACCAAATCCGACCTCAAGTTGTTGAGAGTCGAAATCAAGTCCGACATCGGCAAAGTCGAGTCCAGAATCAGCAAAGTCGAGTCCAGAATCAGCAACATCGAGTCCAGAATCAGCAAAGTTGAGTCCGACATCACTGAGATCAGATCGGACATGAAGGCGCAGTTCAGATGGGTGATTTCTATGCAGGTCGTCGTAATTTTGGCGGTCTTTGCACACGCCTTCGCGAACGGCTCGTAAGTAATTCCACCGAAAAAAGCGGCAGACATCCGGCTCAAGCTGCACCTGACGTTCTAGCCCGCTTTCGTGATCACGACATAGGGCACATGATTTGCGGAATCCAGTCATTCGGGCTTGTCAAATAGATCGGGGTGATAAGTCCCTGAATGAAGTCGCGTCGTTTCAAACTTTTTCGGCAGCTGCGAGTTTCGAGATTCTGCTGATTCTAAGGCGAACGCGGCAGCTTCAGGATTGATCAATAAGGTCGCCTCATCGGCCAGGCTTGCGGGAGTTGAAAAAAAGAGTGCTTGAAAGCTCATTGACTGAACCAACGAAAGGCGGCTCACTTTCTATTCCTGTTTTGTGAAATAGCACAGCCGCGGCTGATTCTTAAGCCTGTCAGCAGGATTTCTCGGGTTTGAACTGCTCTGGTACCAATTTGTCGCCGCTGCTTGAAACTCCTTGATCCTGCACCGCGCTTGATCTCGCAAACGTCCACAGGAGTAATTTCGCACGTCTGCAGCCGAGAGTCAAGTGCAGATCTGGCGCTGCAGCGAAAACCAATACGGCAGTCTCATCCAAATCCAAGCCGTCAGACAATTCCGCACTACTATCGTCGGTGATGAATCCTAGATTCTGTCATTGGCCAAAAAAACACAATCATGCTTAGCGTAATGCATTACGAACATGTCAGAAATTTCGATCTGCCACCTGCTTGATGAATTTACACAGTTCGAATTTAACTGACTTCATCCCGCACTTCTGCCCCGTTTACTGCCGCTCTAGGATGAGCGCGTCAACTTCCCGTCTTAGACGCGGCAATATCGCGTCATAACGATAAGCGCCGAGTTTTTCTTCGCCTTTCTTTAAGTTGACGAAATTCGGTCCGCACCAAAGACCGAGATCAGCGTCGTCGGTTTCACCCGGTCCGTTGACTCGGCAGCCCATGACTGCAATCGTGATGGCTTCTTCTTTGACATCATCTGTAATTTCTTTGACCTGTTTTGCCAGATCAATGAAGGCTTCGTTTTCTACTCTTGAACAGCTGGGGCAGGAAATGATATTGAGCCGGTTCGGATCAAATCGAACTACGGACCGAACCCGTCCCGACTTGAAGTCTTCAATGATCTGCAGTCCTGCGTGAACTTCTTCATGTTTTTTAGCTGCAGGCAAAGTAAGAGATACTCGTATCGTATCACCAATTCCTGCTGCAAAGAGCTGTTCGAATGCTATTCGAGTTTTGATGATTCCATCTGGAGGCATGCCTGCCTCGGTTACGCCGAGATGCAGTGGAACGTCGGGGCGCAGTTCCGCAAATCGTCTGTTGGCTTCGATCACTCGGTCTGGATGAGAGCTTTTTAACGAAACACAGAACTGATCGAATCCGATTTTATCCATGAGTTCGCAATGTTCAAGAGCGCTTGCCACCATCGGTGATATTGCATCCTCTTTTTTAAAAACATTCTTTTTATCGGGATCAACGGACCCTGAGTTCACGCCAACTCTCATTGCACAATCGTGAGCAGCAGCCACATCCACTAAAAATCCAACTTTATCTTCAACAGATTTTTTCTTTTCGTGATGATAGAGATGTCCCGGATTGTAGCGAATCTTATCAACATAAGGCGCCACGGCTTTCGCAACGCGATAATTTTCCTGCAGATCTACGCTCAAATTTGCATCACAATGATCTCGGATGTATGGCAGAGCCTCAGCGTCTCGCTTGCTGTCAACGGCGATTCGGACAATCCCAGCACCGGCATCGCTCAGCTGAACAGCCTGCTGCGCCGTTGCTTTGGCATCCCGGGTGTGGGTAGTGCACATGCTCTGAACGACTATAGGATGTTTCGACCCGATCGAAACACTGCCAACGATCATCGTTTTTGTAGGATTTCTTTTGTGTTTCACTTTCACCGAACTCGCTCAGGTTGAATCATTGACGATGAGTTGAATGCTTCGGGGCAATGCAGCGTTAAAGAAGTTAAACTAATATGAAGAAATTTCATTGTCGAATCAAGAGTAACATCGCGGCCAAGAGCATAGAATGGGCTTGTGGGCCTCCTCAAGGCTACATTTTATCCGATTCTCAGACCGAACCGGTCTGAGACGAATGGTTGACTGCCGTAATTTGAACAACGGCGCAGGACTATACGAAGCATGAACGCGGACATACTTGGTGATAGGAAGTGACGCATGACTGATAATCTTTAGAATTAACGGTAAGACAATTTCGAAAATCAGAGCAATTCAGATCATGTCTGGCGCAAAGATTCTATTCCAATTACAAAATCTTGAACCGGTTTCGATTTCGGAAATCGCAGTGAAATCAGGTCTGCCGTCAACTGAGGTCTGCACCACGATTGAGCGATTGATTGAGATTGGAGTTCCACTGAAGTGGAACTCCAAGAAGTCTGTCTGTCTTTTGCAGCCGGTTTGTCCTCTGGACGTGGAGAGGATCGTTAAAAATCTAGAATTAGTAAATTCTGAAATCGCGGGCAATTTTACATTGTTTGACGAAATCGATTCGACCAACGAATATTTACTGAAGCTGACTGCGTCAAAGTCCATCCATAAGCACATTTGTGTCGCAGAATTCATGTCAAGCGGTCGCGGTCGACAGCGGAGAAAATGGGTGGGCGGTGCTTACCAGAACATCATTCTGTCGTTTGGATGGAAATTCGAAGGAGGTCTTTCCCAGATGTCCGGGCTGAGTCTGGCAGTGGCTGTAATTGTAAGTGACTTTCTGCAACAGGTAGCGGGAGTGAAGTTTCAAGTTAAATGGCCCAATGATATTCTGTATAAAAACAGGAAAATAAGCGGAATATTAATAGAAACGATGGACAGACATGCGGTGGTCGGCATTGGGATCAACTGTAATCTGTCAGAAGACGAAATATCGGTCATCGGTACCCCGGTTACAAGTTTGGCTGCGCTTTCGCTCGATTCACTCGACCGAAATGAACTCATTGTTCGACTGGTCGATTTACTTCACCAGGGACTCAAGACATTTTCTCAACAGAAACTGGATGCGTTTAGGACGCGTTGGCTGGAACTGCATGCCCATGCAAATAAACGGGTATATACGCGCGGAAACATCTCGATTGAAGGTAAAGCGATTGGAATAGACCAACGCGGGGCGCTGTTGCTGGAACTTTCGAACGGTGACGTTTATTCAGTCAATTCAGGCGAAATCAGCGTGCGCGAAAAATCTTTCTAATCTATTTTCATTTGGAACAATTTCTTCAGTCAGTTCTTAGGCTGCCGTTTTTTCGCACTCGAGCGCAAGCTCTCTCAAACAGTCATCAGGCATCGTTTCAATCGGAGTAAAGTCTCGGTGTGCGACCCACTCCGGTCGTTTGAAACGGCGAATATGATTGTCCACATGACAAAGCGAAAGGTAGACGACCGTTCTCGGCCAAGGCGACAGATTTGGAGGTGAACAGTGCACCAGGGTGCTGTAAAACATCAGTACGCTTCCTGCTTTCCCATGCGCCGCAACGATCCCTCCTTCATCAATCAGTTCGGTGATCGTTTTTTTGTCCAAAGTCCAAAGCGGATAGCTGGTTGTCTGTAGGTCGTGACCGGCTTCCATGACTCCCTGTTTGTGAGAACCTGGAATAATCCAAAGCGGACCGTTGAATTCAACCGCTTCATCTACATAGAGCGCGATGTTCATTGCTCGGGCTTCCGGCATGTGATCATCCCGAGCCCAAGTTCCATAATCCTGATGCCACTGCCAAACATCACCCGTAAAGGGTGCTTTCGCATTGACTTTGTACTGGTGCATATAGACGCAGCCCTCTAGAATCTGTTCGACCGGTCTGATCAATCGAGGATGACGTCCGAGCCTTCGAAACGCCTCGTTGTAATGATGTGCGGCAAACGCAGTCCTAGGAGTAATGCCGTCGCTTTCCCGAAAAACTTCCTGGCGGTCCAGAGCGTAAACCGTATCTGCGGCTTCTCGGAGCACTTGAACTTCCGTGTCATCGAACAGGTCTGGCAGCAGCAGATATCCCTCTGAATGAAATTGCTCCAGCTGGTTTTTCGTTAATTGCATGATTGAAGTTTCCGTCGTCAGATTGCTCCAGTTCTCGAACTGTAGAATAGAATTTATGGTATATGCTTACAATTATAGCGAACGCAGGCATCCATGAATGAATTCGAGAACTGGAGTTCTATGCGCAAAAAACTGCTGCTGAATCAGCCTGAAAATGAACGACAGATTCTGTAGCCGAAAAGGAGCAAGAAAATCGATGTCAATAAGAATAAATTATGAGAGTGTGAATCCTCGGCTAGAAGAAATTCTTCAGTCTATCAACCGACCTGGAGAATTCTGTACATTTGGCAGAGTTGCCAAACCAATGCCGAGACTGGAAGTGGAAAAAATTGGAGTTTTGTCATTTCCGGTACCTGAGATGCAGATTAAACAGTTGATCAAAACAGCGGACCGAGCGCCATACGGAAAAGGTGCTCAAACTTTGGTCGACGCATCGGTACGAAACTGCTGGGAAATCAACGTAGATCAATTCTCTTTGGGCGGGCGCTCTTGGGACAAAACCGTCCGTCATTTTGAAAATTTGGCTGCTGACGGCTTGGGTTGCCCGCGTAACCGACTCAGTTCACAGCTCTATAAGCTTCTTTTTTACAAAACGGGAGGATTTTTCGTTCCGCATCGAGACACGGAAAAATGCGACGGCATGATTGCCACGCTTACAGTCTCTCTGCCGGTACAAGGCACGGGCGGTGAACTTGTGGTGCAGCACAGAGACCGAGAGATGACAATCGAGATGAACGTCGATGACCCGTCTGAACTGGCTTATGCAGCATTCTATTCAGACTGCCAGCACGAAATCAAAAAGATCCGTTCAGGTCATCGAATTGCTCTTGTCTACAATCTGTGTCTTGAACCGGACGACGATGAAACGTTTCGTGCCGCTCCTGACTATACGAAGGAAGTCAAAGAAATTGAAGAGGAGCTGCAGGTCTGGTGTGATGGCAGCGATGAAAATAATAAGCTCATTTGGATTCTCGAGCATCAATACAGCCAGGCAGGACTGTCTTTCGACACTCTCAAAAATGGCGACAGCGCGATTGCCAGTGCGCTTCATTCGGCATCTGAACAGGCTGAATGTGAACTGTTTGCTTCCATCGTGCACATCAGTGAAATATTTGATGCGTGGTATTCTGGCGACGAATACGGCTATTACGGAGACGATTCCCCAGATGATTATGAAGCCGGCGAGCTGATCGAACGCACAACCTGGATGGACAGTTGGGTATCTCCCGATGGACTCCATCCAGAATTCGGGGAAATCCATATTGACGGGAACAAGCTGATGCCAGCGGGTGCACTGGATGACGCATTGCCAGATGATGAACAGGTTGACGAAGCAACCGGCAATGGAGGCACAACGCTGGACCGCGCCTATCGTTTCACTGCTCTGGTTTTGTTGCGAAGGGCAGGAATATTGGTCGAACTTGTCAAAGAAAGCGCAGCCTCTGGAGTTGCTTGGATCACCCAAAAATTAACGCGCAATGCTGGGACCGTTGATGACCGCATCATCGGGTTGGCAGAAAAATTGATTGACATCTGGCCTCCGCCAATTCACTTCTCTCGCCGCTCGGAGGGCATTTCGGAAATGCTACAATTGCTGCTCAATTTGAGCAGTCAACGGACTTCTGCGCGGTTTCTGCGAGAAATTGCAATTCAAAACTACAGAGGTCGCGATAATGAAGAGCTCGCAACGCTTCTGTCCACACTTGAGCCGGCTGACACAAAAGAAATCCTTCTGTTGCTCATTGGTGAGAAATTTTCCATTGTCCCCGAAAATCTTCTTCAAATGCTTATGCTGCTGGCTGGCAGAATCGAGTATTCCGTCAGCAGCAGGCAGCACATCTTTAGCCTATGCGCTCGAGAGATTCTTCGATTGCTGCCTCAAACCCTGTCCCAAATGACGAAAGAATCAAAACGTTCCTACAAACCCAAACCAAAAACGCTTGGCAAAGATGCGACAAAGAATCTATTGATGCTGTTTTGGCGCGGTAATGAGATGGATGCTGCATTTGCCGTACCCGAAGTGTTGGAAAAATACCCGACCGTTGCATCGCTTGACCGTGAAGTGCCCGAGGCACTTGCTGAATTAAGAGAATTCAGCGAAGTATGTCATTCGGAAGCGTATTCATCGCTGTGGTACATATCTGCCAGCTATCTTCTAGAGCGGAGCGGTACTCCTCCAGAGCCGCCAAATGACTGGAAAATTCCTGCTGCCATTCCCTGTCGCTGTTCACACTGCATAAAGCTTCGCCATTTCTGCGAGAACCGCGAACAACGCGAGGAAAGGTTTAGACTGAGAAAAGATCTGCGCGCGCATTTACATCAAATTATTGACGGCAGTCAGCTTGACCTTCTGCATGAAACGGAAAGAAAAGGAAGGCCCTATACTCTTGTCTGCACAAAAAACAGAGCGACTTATCAGCGACGCCTGAAAGAATATGCAGAAGATGTTGACAGTTTGAATTCATTGATCAAAGTGATGGATGGCGACGAAAGATTGGGCCAGGTTGACGAAAAATTTGTTAAATTGTGCACGGCTGTTGAACTTGCCGGACAGTTGGACTGAACGGCGGATGGCTGCTGGTGATTGTGATTGAGAATGCCTGACGGGATGCGTTCTTATTCCGTTTCTCAACCTGCGACGAGATGAAACCAATCTGTGACGAAGGATGCTCATGAGGCAAATCAAGGACTATAAACAGTCTTCGGTTGCGTATGTAAGGATTGAAATGAACAACTTTGGTGGTGCCCGCGGCCACATTCACGGACGTTCTGCTGACATGTTGCCCGACGGTTTCAGCGTTCACTCATCGGATGCGATACTATTTCAAGATGGTAGCGAATGCGGCTGAATCGCACACGTTTCGCCTTGCTGTGGAATCGTACCGACTGACATAGGCGTGGCTCAGGTCGCCCTACAGGTGCATAATCTGCGGGCGGCAGGACCGCGATACATCTTATCAATCGCGCGCATGCAGATATTCTTACATTTGAATATTTCTAAATCGGAACGAAAACAGCAATTTTTTCGCGTTCTCGCTGAAGCTCCGGTCCAAACTAGGGCAAGTCACAGATCTGAGACTTCCGCTCCCATGAAAAATTCATCGTTGCCGCTATTTCAATACGGTAGCGATGAAACGCGAAGATAGCACCGTTGAATCAAAAAAGACTTTCCCTGAGGTCATGAACCAATTCATCTCAACGGATTTCTTCTTCTTGAAGATCGAACCCGATCAAGCATTCGCATCCAATATTCGCGGACTGCTGGCGGGCATGTACCGCGAAGGTCAGCAAAAATTTTAAACAAATCTCTGAATTCTCAGAAATGCTTCACGTTCCGAATGAACGGGTGATGTCATCAGCGTCTGCAGCTTGAACCATATGTGCATTTTGAGGTTCAAGTGCATATATATTCTTTAGATGTAGACAGTATATAACAAAAACATAGTTTAATTACAAATAAATATTGAAGAAAAGCTAATTTATTTCTTTAATAAAAAATGAGAATCAAATCTTATTGTAGCAATAGTCTGCTTTCACCGGATTTGATTTAACGCGCTGGTTTAGTTAAAGTTTTACTTTAACGTAATTCGAAATAGACGGCGATGTACCTGACACTGCAGTTCGGGACCGGTCAGGTAAATGTCAATCTGTCCAGGCACAGAATTTAATTCAGGCATTCAGTGTGTCGGTTATGTCCACGACTTTCACGCGTACTTCTACTTCACTGTTTCCGCCACCGAAAATTACTCCCTTCGTTGGCGGAATATCTGCATAATCTCGTCCTACAGCGATGCGAATATGTCGGTGATCTGACAGACAATCGTTCGTCGGATCAATTCCTAACCAGCCAATATTCGGCAATAAACACTCCGCCCACGCATGGGTGGCACCAATCGGCACTGGTACTTCCTCTGTAGGTTCGATCTGGAAATAACCGGAAACATAGCGTGCTGGAATACCCCATAATCTGGAGATGGTAAGAAACATGTGCGTGTAATCCTGACAAACGCCTCCACCTGTTTCGATCAATCTGTCAATGGTTGAATTTACATTAGTATTTTGAGGCGCATAGCGAAAACTGCGAAAAATTACTGATGCTGCATGCGCGAGTGATGCCAGTGGATCGCTGCCGCGTTCAATCTTGTTATCGGACAGAAATTTGAACAAAAGCGAAGAGATTTGGACAAAACGACTTGGTTTCAAAAAATCCCAGTATTGAACGAGTGGTGCGATTTCTTCGAACAGGGTCCAGTCGCTTTTCGTCAACGGAGGTGGATAGGCGTTTAAGGTCTGTGTTTCAACATGCATGCTTGTCGAAATCAGCAGTTCTTGGTGACTCTGAATCGTGGTTACCAGATGACCCGCGTTACCAAAACAATCCCTGAATTCAACTGGGAACGAATCGGGTCTAATTTGAATATCGAAATTCCGGAATTTTTGCAAGTCGCTGCGAGGTTTCAACCGAAGAGACATGACGCTGTGCTGCAGTACCGATTCGTAGCGAAACAGCGTAGTATGTTCTACGCAGAATCGGTGCAATTCCGGCTTAGGCATCGCTGCTGAGAAAACTTTCTAAATCATATTGAAGAAAAGCGAGTGTGGTGTTTTCATGCAATCTGTACGCTGAATCCAGAAGCTTCTGCAGCAGGTCGTGTGTTTCTATCATGGAATCTTCAAAGTTTTCCACCTGTTCGATCATTGATTGACTGCGCTCAACTGCTTCTTGGCTAAAGGCGCTGAAATGACCGTCAGCGACTACGCTCAGCGATTCCGAAATTTTGTCCAGCGAAAATCGAATTGAATTTGGCAAAACTGGATCACGCACAATTAAATCAAGGACGCGAGTCGATTCATAGGCCAATGAATACACTCGGAAATAGGCAACGCGGGCTTCACAAACTTTCAAGACGGACAGCCAACTCGATTCATCGAAAATTCGACTGCCTTTGTCTACGGATATTTGCGCACTCAGTAAAGATGCAACCAACTGTACTCGTTCAATAAATCGACCTAGCTGAGTAAAATGCCATCCGTGATCACGATACAGTGTGTTGTCTGTAATTCCAGATAAGGTTCTGAAATCATCCTCCAGCTGCAGGAAAAATTTCCGCGGCTGGTGACTCCATATTTTCGAAAGACTGACCGACTGCAAATCCAGGTGCAGTGCATTTAAACGCGACCACATTTCACTGCCAATGACGTGGCGGACCACTCTGGCATTTTCTCGCGCTGCAGCAATGCAATTGCAGATCGAATTGGAATTGTCTCGGTCAAATGTCAATTCGTCCGTCAGTGTGTACGAGTCGGTCAGCATAAACCATTCCTCATCCAAATTGGAAAAGAACCCGCCCACCGGTTCCTGGTGCATTGTTCCATAAACTCGCTTCCAACTCTCGTCAATTTCTTCGACCGTTCGATCTTCTAGAGCTTCGAACTGAACTGACAGCAGCCGCGTCGCAAATTCCGCTCTTTCCAAGTATCGGCTGAGCCAATAGAGTCCGTTTGCTGTGGTAGAAAGCATATTGCTAAGACGGCAGAACCCAAACGTCTTTACCGCCGCCTCCCTGACTTGAATTCACAACCAGAGAACCTGGCGTAAGAGCTACGCGACAAAACGCGCCTGGAACTAATCGTGAATTCTGTCCCTGCAATAGAAACACCCGCAGGTCAACATGGCGGGGTGCGGACCCATTCTCTGCAAGACATGGCGAACGGGATAGGCTGAGTGTTGGCTGTGCAATGAAATTGGACGGATCTTTCCGAACCTTTTCGGCATAGTCAGCTCGTTCTGCTGGAGATGCATGCGGTCCTACGAGCATGCCGTATCCTCCGGAACCTCCAACGATTTTGACTACCAATTTATCCAAATTGTCGAGCGTGTATTCCAAATGTTCTGGATTTCGACATAAGAATGTGTCCACATTTGAAAGAATAGGTTCTTCGGACAAGTAGTAACGGATGATGTCTGGGATGTAAGCATATACACTCTTGTCATCAGCGACACCCGTACCAGGTGAGTTTGCAATGGTCACATTTCCAATTTTATGAACATAAAACAGCCCTGGAACACCGAGCAATGAATCCTCTCTAAAAACAAGTGGATCGATGAAATCATCGTCAATTCGGCGATAAATCACATCGACTTTACGCAATCCTTTTGTGGTACGCATGTATACATGTGCATTGTGTACGACCAAGTCTAGTCCTTGAACAAGTTCCACGCCCATTTCCCGCGCCAGCAGCATATGTTCGTAGAACGCGGAGTTATGGATTCCCGGGGTCAATAGCACAATACATGGGTCCGGGTCCCCTGACGGAGACATCTCGGCAAGAGTCGCGCGGAGCATTTGACCGTAGTTGTCGATTGCGCGGACTCGATTTTTGCGATACTGTTGTCGCAGACTGGATTTGACGGCCTGTCGATTGGCAAGCATATATGAAGCTCCGGACGGCACTCGAAGATTGTCTTCCAGTACCATAAAGCCATCACGGGTTCGTACGATGTCGCTGCCGCAGATCGATACAAAGGCGCCGTGCGGTGACTCCACGCCCCGCATCTGCACAAGATATTGAGGACAGCCTAGAACCTGATCCTCCGGAATTACGCCATCTGAAAGAATCTGCCTTGAGCTGTAGATGTCACCAATGAATAAATTTAGCGCTTCAAGTCTCTGTTTTACTCCTCGCTCAATGAAATTCCAGTCTTCAGCAGATACGATTCTCGGAAATAAATCGATGGGAATGATGCGCTCCTGAGCGCCTTCCTCGCCATAAACCGCAAATGTTATGCCTTCATATAGAAAGGATCGTTCTACACGTTCCTGTAAATCAGCGATTTCAGAGACAGATTTGCTCTTAAAGTCATTCCAAAATGCCTGGCAGTGAAACCGCGGCTCACCATTGGGAAAGAACATTTCATCAAAGTACTGGTCATTGATTTCATAACTTGAGAATAAATTTTCAAGTGAGGCGGAAGATGGATGATTGGGATTGCCTTTTGTCATTGCTCAATTTCCGCTAGCGAACCTTTACTCCATAATTCTGAAACGCTAACTCGTAGAATTTTAAACGATTGTTCTTTCCAAATTAATTCAATTCTAGCATGGTGTGGGATTGTTCGAATTATTTGGTTCCGCCACTTTATGTCGGATACATCAAGTGAAGTGAATACTGCTGTGACATTGAGAAAGTGATCATCTTGGGTCAAACATTCCATTTTCAATTTGGTAAATTAAGCGATCTTGAGCTGCAGGACCCCAGAAGCTTCGGATGATCTGGCTGCCAAATTCAATAGTGTGCGCCAAAAATGGATGCCGCATGCGACGGTGCAAAGAACCGTCGGGGTAAGGCTACAGTTGCCGATCAACCGCGACAAAACGCGCGGTCTGTGCTGTCCGCAGGAGTCGATGAAATTTCTCGGCTACCGAATCGGATGGAATTACCGTAACGACGGCAGCGCCTACATCGGCACTCGTCCCAGCAAAGCAAGCGTACAAAGTCTATGCCGCAAGGTCAGCGAATTAACAAGTTGTAAGTATGGATTGATTGATTCGCAGGAAATGGTCAGACGTCTCAACTGGATGCTGTCCGGCTGGTCGAACTATTTCCATTTGGGTCAGGTCAGTCCGGCCTATTCGGCGATTGATAATCATACGACCAAACGGCTGCGACAATGGTTTAGTCGGAAGCATCAGGTAAAAACGGGGAAATACGTGCGTTTCTCCAACAAGCGACTGTGGAACGATCACGGTCTGGTATGCCTGTCGCCGAAGACGAAGAACCTGCCGTGGGCGTAAGCATAATTTTTGAACGAAAGCCGGATGCGGGAAATCCGCACGTCCGGTTTGACGAGCGGGGGTATGGAAACGTAGCTATGGTTGAGATTGAGACACCGACTAAAGGCGAAAGCCGTCGGCAACAGTTTATCCCTTTTCCTAAAACCGAACGCGCCTCCCCTCGACTCCACCAAAAACTCCCTGCCCGCTTCGGGGAAGGGGGGGATAAGCAGTTAAGCACTCGCAAAATTGAACCGAAAAATTCAGGAATCAGGGCTGGAATCATCCGGCTTTCCGGTTGCCGATCTGTTCAGAACTTGCGGTTCATCTGAAATCCTGCCAAGGATTCTGTGCGGCCAAATCCGTCTCGCAGCGCCGCGACCCCAACGGAGTAATACGAATTCGGGCCGCCTTTGATGCCGGCGCGCAGAGCGACTTTGTCAAAGGATAGCAGTTTACGACCGTTAATGGCCACATCTTGAAAGGCAATCGTGCCGCTTTCGTCAACGCTCGCTGCGGTTCTGATGACCCCTTCGAACGGTGCGATCAGTCGCTCAACCCCAAGCTCTGTCTCAAAAGTTACGGAACTGCTGGGTTGAAACGAGACTGCGAGGCTCGCAGAACCCAATAGTACGTTGTCAAATTGCAGCAGCGGACCGCTTTGCAGCACTAATCGAGTCACACGATTCGTCAAGTCAAGTCGAACGGATTTGCGCTTCACAATATTGCGCCTCCACCCCAGTTCGACGCTGTCACCTTTCAACTCGAGAGCTCCGGAACCATACCACCCCATCGGCCGCTCAAGTCCTGACGCGAAGGAAATTCCGAATGCTTGTGCACCAGTCGTTTGTCTGCCGAGTTCTGGAACGAATGACAGATTTGCAACTGTTTTTGGGTGCCAGCTGGAGATCCCGAACCCCGGGGTCTCCGGCTCTGCCGCACCGGAGGCAACACTGGCATGCCAGATTCCGAATGCATCGTCAAACCTCAGAGCAACGCCAATCGCATTTTCTGACATTCGATGGTCATTGCCAGGAAGCGGCGACCCGACCAGGCGTGCAAGACCTCGCGTTACCCCAGAACCTCGGCCAAAACCGACGTACGAATTGCTCTTTTGAAAACCATACCCTTGGAATTGACCGTCCGACGCTATTCTCGATGCGTACCCATCAACTTTTTCATTGTGCTGTTGCCACTGAGTCAGAGAGAGATCTTCCATTGAGAAATAAGAGCTTCGAGGTTTGGCGAAGTTCTCTAGCCCGACTTTGAAAGGCGCTCGCTGATAAGTGTCAAAAACCAGGGTAAATTGACCATTGAGATTTTGTTCGATCACCTGAGTCGGCAAGGTGACTTGCGTGCCGCTGGTCGAAAATACCGGTCCTTTAGCGCGGCTGCTTAAGGCGAAATTGGTGCCGCCCACTGGACGTGATGCAGCGTCTAGGTTCAGCCGTCCCTGTCCAAATTTCGCTCTGTCGCTGTATTGACCCATCTTGTCAGCAGTCCTGAAAATACGCTTGCGCACCTCATGATACGTAAGATTCGGAAACATGCTCTTCAGCGCAGCCAAGCTGGCCGTAACATAAGGAGCAGCGATTGAGGTTCCTCCTGCGACACTCCATTTTCCATTGCGTACTGTCGTTAAGACGACAATTGGCGCAGCGATGCACCAGTCTCTGGTTTCTCCGCATTCAAACGAACCGCGAGATAAACTGCCGTCCGTTTCAAGGCCGACCACAGAAATCCACCCGTCCTTAAGCTCCGGAACATATTTGGGCAGAATCTTTTCGAGGCTCTGTTCGCGTTGTGGAGCTAGGCTGGTGCGGTTTCCGCCAGCCCACACTAACACACCGCCTGCCTCAACATATTTCTTAAATGCTTCCAAGCTCCAAGGCATCATGTCATCGTAGTAACTTCGACTGATTCCTGGAACCTCATCCCAAGGATACGACCTGAACCAACTCATATTCGTAGCGCCAACTCCAAGAGATCTCATCCAATCGATGCCTCGCGCGATCTGCCGGTCGAATTCCGGCCCCCATTCGTGTTCTTCAACATCTGGCTTACCCCATGGAGGAGAAAGACCGGATGTGTCCGTGTTTCCGTAAGATATAATTTTCGCTTCGTAGGCAATGCCAATCACTCCCTGTCCATTCTTTTTTGCCGCGAGAACCCCGTTGACAAAAGTGCCGTGCTCATCTGTGTCTTCCAATGGGCTGCCATCTGCTCTATTAAGATCAGGACGACCGTCATGCTCGCAGCGTCCCAGGGCGCAGGCCAACTCGAACTGGCCGGCCAAATCTGGATGATTTTCGGTTGTGCCGGAATCGACAGAACCGACTCTTTCTCCCCTTCCGGTTCCACCGCGGCTGTGCATAGCCAGTACTCTTCTTATCTCCTCTCTTCGGACTGCATCTTCTGGTGGATACGTGGTTTCAGGGAAAGCGACAACCTCTTCAGTCTCAGGAATGTAGCCACCTGGTTCTGGGGGTGGCGGGGGTGGGGCTGAATCAGGGGGCGGCGGGGGTGGCGGGGCTGTTGAAGAGCCTCCACCTCCACAGGCGGTTAGAAAAACGATTGCAGCAGCTAGACTCAGAATCCAAAAAATACGAAACCTCTGTTTCGACCTGAGAACTGAGGGAGCGCATTCGAACTTGCTAATACCGAGGACTTCTACATCAGTAGCTCGCAATAAGAATGAAAATTGGGATTGTCGGGGCATTTTACAATATGCAGAGAGGGTCATGATTTAGATAGTGTTCATCAGGTAATTCTACATCAAATTGATAATAATGATCAATCGTTCGATATTTTCAAACGAAGAATTTTCGGTTTTAGCGGATTAACGGGTTCAAAGGCGAATTTTGCTGCCAAATGCCACAAACCAGCAAAATCTACACTTAATGGAATGACATGATTGATAAATATTATCAATTTTTTAAACGTTTTCTGGCAAACACTTGATGATTAAGGCCTGATGATAATGGCTTTATTCGTGAAATGTGTGGAATTTACAGGTGTTTCCCATGCTATTTTTTGGTCCATAAAATCCGGCAGGCGGCATCTAAAATGACACTCACACCACTTGGCTATTTTGCTCATTATCAAACAATTTCAGATATTTCGCACTGACTTGCTTAGCGTGGGATGCTCCTGGTGGAATTTATCAACCAAATCCGAAATTAGAAAATATTTCAGCCATCAGGATCGAGAATTCAGCCGATTTTCCGAATATTCAGTACGCCGTTCGGCGAGAACAGTCCACGGAGATTCTCATTTTGCGGCAATTGGGCCGGTCCATGATGCTAGGCGCATGAAGTTCCTTTGACAAGACGCATGAAAGCCTTCCGCGGTGTCGGAATCGATGTCAATTGGAGAAGAGCAGCGCCGCACAAGGCGGCGGATTCACGACAGTTGGCAGTTGCGGACGGACCAAAGCGCTTCGTCGATCAGCTGCCGCTGCGCTAGATTGAGTTTCAAAGTTCACTGCGGCCCATGGTAGACAATCTGTGCGGGCAACGCATACAGACGCCAGCGTATCGTGATCGCCCGTCTGTTTTCCCAGCCAGCCGGCAGCAATTGTCGCAGCAGCGCCAATAGATTGCAGGCTAACGCACACAGCTTGAAATATGCCGCATTGGCGCCAAAATCGCCACATGGCAGATGTGCGCCGCCGAAGTCACTGCGTAATTCCTTGATCCGGTTCTCCGAGGCTTCTCCGCGCTGATTGTAAAAATGCACGACCTAATGTTCGTCCCAGTTCGTCTGCAAATCCAAATTCGTGGCCAACGAGGCTGTGTATTTATTGATTCCTTATCGAACCGACTCTGGCGAGTCTGATCAAATTGATGAATTTGAAGTGGCAATCACTAAATCCTGCTCGTCTGATCCTCAATTTCTGAATCAAGCAGCCAAAAATGGGACTAAAAAGCCTCAATTGCTCCTCAAATCACCGTTATTTTTGTGTTTTAACCGAATTTCACCCTTATTTCCTAATTTTGTGCGCAATACGACATCAGAGCTTCGAATCCCACAAGATTGAGTGCCTTTTGAAGTTGTAACTCAGAGCCATCAGCGAAAATTCACCCTGACATTTGGGCAGGGTTCGCATCATGAAATGACGCATCTGCCAGTTGTGCTTGAAGGTGCCAAAGGGATGTTCCACGATCGAACCGCGTTCGCGGGCCTGAGCAGGATGGTCCTTGAGACGCTGTCGATTGCGTTCTACCGAAGCTTCATGGATCGAGCGATGGGTCGTTCGAGAGCGAGCCTTCGGCGACAGACACCGCTCACTAAGGCGGCAGGCCTGACACTGTGCCGTACTGGCGCGATAGGTTACATACTGTTTGTTTTTATTGCGGATTGTTCCACCGCGCTTTAGTGTTTCGTCGGCCGGACAAACATAGACATCGGCATCGGCATCATAGTTGAAAGCGTCCCGACCAAAGCGTCCGCCGCGTCCTTTACGACTCGCATGCTGAGGCTCGGCCACGGTCACTTCAAATCCCTTCTGCTCGCAGGCATCCAGCTGTTCCGCGCTGTGATACCCGCTATCGGCCAGACCCTTGAGCGCGTCATTGCCGAGCGTCTCGGCGGCGGTCATCATCGGCTGCAGCTGCTGCTTGTCGTTTCCGTCCTGAGTGACCTGTTCAGTCACAATTAATCTGTGTTTGTCATCCACCACAATCTGTACGTTGTATCCGGGTGTCGTCTCCCCGTTTTTTTTCAGCAGACGCGCATCCGGATCCACCTCGCTGATCTGACTGTCACCACTGGCTTCGAGCTTCGCCTGCAATTCCTTTTTTTCTTTCTGACGCTCGAGCCAATACTCCATTTTGGCTTTCAATTCAGACACTTCCGACAACTCTTCGGCTTCAGTTTCGTCGGCATCGAATTCGTCCAACTGCCGATAATATTCCTCAATGCGCGCCTGCATCTACTCCAGCTGACGCTGCAGCTGCCTGTCGGTATGGATGGTGCTGGCATTGGCATCGGCTTTCAAATAGGTGCCGTCAATCGCCACCAGCTGTCCGCCAAACAATTTCAACCCCTGGCACAGGCCGACAAACTCACGCTGCGCCGCTTTCAACGCCTCAACGTTGTCTTTTCTGAAATCGGCAATCGTCTTGTAACACGGAGTCGCCTTCTGACACAGCCAGATCAACTCCAGATTGCGCCGCAGCACCGGTATGTCGTCGCGCGATTTCGGATTAATCCTCACTTCGCTGATGAAGGTGCCGCCCAGCTCGGCTTGTGTCGATTCGACTTGTCTCATGGCAGAAAAAAGACCGAAGATTTAGTTGATTTGGAGAATTTGATGGTCAATCTCGAGGTTTTGACCCTAATATTGCCAATTTGGAGGCGATTTCGCTGTTTTACAGAAATTCTTCGCCTCCAATGTATCAACTTTATGTGTCTGATGTTGCTTGGTAATCATACACTATTTTGGTCTTCTGCCAAGCACTAACTAGTGTCTGCCAGAAAATGCTTAATACAATGATAATAATGACTTTATAATGTCATTCTAACAAGTGAAGATTTTGCTGGTTTGTGGCATTTGGCAGCGAAATTCGCCTTTGAACCTTAATCCGTTAAAACCGAAATTTCTTCGTTTGAAAATATCGCATGATTGTTATTTATTATCAATGTGATGTATAGTTTTCGGATGAACACTAACTAAGGAGGATGATAAAAATGCCAATTCCCCAACCGCTCAGTGAGTTGAAAATAGAAAAAAAAGAGTCCGGCTTTTATGAAGGATTCAGCCAGACGGTTGCATTGCCAGCGAAGGTGCTAATCGCTTTAATTGTCATCTGGGCGGCAATGGACCCGCAACGGGCAGGACAGGTGCTCAGCGACATACAGAACTGGTCACTGGAGCATTTCAATGCCTACTATATCTACGCAGTCGCCTTTTACGTATGTGTTTGCTTATTTATATCATTGTACCCACCCTTCGGTAAAGTTAAGCTCGGTCCACCAGACGGGAAGCCGGAATTCTCGGATTTCTCATGGTTTTCAATGATGTTTGGTGCAGGAATCGGAATTGGAATGCTTGGTTACGCAGCTGCGGAACCAATATGGCATTTGGGAAATAACCCGGAAATAATTATGAGCAAGGAGGCGATTAAAACACTTTTCGTCAGTAGCAATATAGAACTTGCAGAAGGTGCCGATGTATTTGCCGAATACCAGAAGCAACTTGCTGCCGGTTCGGTCGCAGCGATCGATGGATTAGCCATTCCCAAAACGGAATCGGCAGTACGCAGTGCATATCACTATGCGTTTCTGCATTGGGGTCTGGGGACCTGGGCAACCTATTCGCTGGTCGGTATTTCGCTTGCATTTTTCGCCTACAGACGCAATCTGCCATTAACAATACGTTCTGGATTGAGTTCTCTGTTCGGCCGTTCAATGGAAGGACCCTTTGGGAGCATTGTCGATATCGCTGCCGTGTTATCAACGTTACTCGGAATATCACAAACAATCGGTCTTGGTCTCAACGCATTTGCTTCGGGACTACACAATATTACCGGGGCGGATTGGCTGATGACAACCGGCGAATCCCCTGGACCAACTACAGGTGCGCTGCTGTTATCCTTAGCAGTTGTGATGCTCCTGTCTACCTCGTCAGCATTGTCTGGCGTAGGAAGAGGCATCAAATGGCTCAGTAACACGAATATGGTGCTGTCTTTTTCCCTGCTCACGTTCTTCCTGATTTTTGGAGCGACTATGTTCGCGTTTGAACTGCTGGGTAAAGGAATCTTCAGTTACATCGTTCATCTGCCGGCCCTGACACTGACTGTATGGGACCCATCAACAGAACTTGGTGGCTGGCAAACTGGCTGGTCTGTTTTCTTTTGGGCCTGGGCGATCGCATTTGGCACCTTTGTTGGCATTTTCCTTGCACGAATATCAAAAAACCGAACTATTCGGGAATTTGTTTTAGGCGCCATCGTCGCTCCTTCAATTATGTGCTTTATCTGGTTTACTTTTGTAGGCGGCACAGCCATTGACCTGGAATTGAGCGGTGCCGCAGATGGAAGAATCTTTGGTTCGAATCTAACGTATCAGCTCTATGAGGTAATTAACATCATGCTGTCCCCGACGCTGGCCACATTGATGTCAATTATGATCGTGATTCTGTTGCTCACTTATCTGGTAACTTCCGCTGACTCCGCAATACTGGTGATCAATACGATCAACTCTGGTGGAGATTACGACGTTAAGACCGGCCAGAAACATATCCTGATTTGGGGTATCGCACTCACCGCAGTGGTCGGAGTTTTATTGCTTGCCGGTGGATTGAGAGCAATTCAGTCCGCAATGATTGTGGGGACTATTCCATTTACGGCGGTTCTAATATTGATGGGCATTGGTTTGCTCAAGGCATTAGTCCGGGATCATTTACGAAGTAAGCAATCGCAAAATTCCTGAAACCGGGATTTCCCTTGGAAATCAGGCTGAACAAAAGGACATGAATCTGCCCATATTAGTGACATCATCAAATTGTGAGTCATTTCGCAAAGTTGGGGCGGTCCGGGTATCGAAACGGGTATTGAAAAATTAGCAGGTTGTATGTCATTTTGAAGGCGGGAATTTTCGGGATGTCGATATGGTCGATTACCGTGAGGAGGACTATTGAGTACCCATGAAGAGTTCTCCTCACTCCAATTTATTCGATTCGGTATGCCCGTTTTGAGCCGTTGGAATTGAGTTTCAAAGAAGCTGCAGTAGCGCTATGGGTCAACCAAAAACAGCTTTCAGTTATCGTCGATTGCTAAGCCGGGGTTTCATCTGAAATTGCGGTCCGTTTTAACAAGATATTCAATCGCGTGGCGGATACCTAGTAGCCGTTCCCTACCCTTAATCTATAAGTGCATCCTTGACGCAAAGCCTTGTGCATCTGCTCCTCATTGATGAACTCAGCAACACTAGTGCGAACCGTATTTTGATGGTTTAGCGGAGATGACTTCTGCGGATTTCCTGATAACTGGGCGGCAAGTCGGTTTTCAGCGGCGATTTAACCGGAGCTTTAACATGCATGCAAGTTCTTGTACATATGCCCCTGATCCCATTAAATGTAAAAGGGGCAAAATTAGAGTATGGGTTTCAATGGTCGGGGCCATGTCTGCTTGAATCCAAGTCTGTGACCGAGAGCGATTTTTGAATTTACGGTAACCCATAATTGTAGTTGAAGCAGTGTGTTTCGAGGTCAATGCCAAGCCGAAATTTCGACTTCATGGTCGTCTTCAGCAGCGCCGAATTGTGGACTTGATTCGGATGAGAGTGATCTGGCTGTGTGGATAGGGATATTGACCGGAGGCGGGGAGTACGCTGAATTGAGCTTGCGCCGAGAGCAGGTGGAAAAATGATCTGCAAATCGTCGACCTGACGGCCCATATCGTCGACTTGACAGAACAAAACGTCAAGCTGAGTGAGCAGGTGCAGTTGCTGTCGGATGAGATCAAGCGTTTGAAGAAGCTGCCCAAGCACCCTAAACTCAAGCCAAGCAGGTCCAGCGGCATGCATGACAAAGTGAAAGCCAAGCTCTCGAATTCGACCGACGGCAGTCGCAAAAAGCGTCGGCGCGGCCGCAAAAAATACAGCGACAACATCCAGCGCAAAACGATTGAGGTTAAAGCGACAAACGTAGCCGAAAGTTCGACTCGCATCGGCTTCAAGAGCTGCCGCGTTCAGGAACTTGTGCTGTCTCCGCTGCTGATTGAATACCGCCAATAAGCCTGATCTGCTGCGGGTGCTGGATCACCCGTACACGCCGCTGCACAACAACTTAGGGGAAAATGATATGCGAACATACGTCATGCGCCGCAAAATATCGTCTGGAACCCGTAGCGACAAGGGACGCGACGCGCGCGATGCCGGGCTTGGAAATTTGAAAACCTGCCACAAACAGCAACTGAGTTTCTGGCATCTTCTAACAAATCGGTTCAAAGGGCCAGACGCACCCTATGTGCCATACTTGCCCACACTCGTCAGTCAACTCGAAAAATCGACCACTCCAACCTGACGCCAGACAACCGCGCCGCTTCAAGCAGAATCTCTGCCAGTTCAAACACCAAAACAGATGTCGTCGCTGTCCTAAGGAAAGAAGACCAAACCCCAGTTTTGCCCCGCTTACTTGTATTTTCTGTAATGCAACGGCTGCATTAAGTGACAGGCTGAACGGACACAAGTGGATATCGGCTAAAACAGCCGCACAAAGCTAACATCGATTCCGGTTCGGCTGTAGTCATAAAGCTGAGAATTAGTCTTTCGATCCTCATGAACGAGAGCAAACCGGGGACTAAAGCCTTGCCAGGAAACTGCCCGATTGTGTACTGAGATTCTATAAGAGTAAGTGCGGTCCTTGCGAGATTCGTTTGCTGGAGTGTGAGGAAACCAGTTGCCCTCGTAGTCATTCCAGCGCAGGCTCACTTGACCGCCCACGTTAAAGCCCTTTGGCAGAGTTACTTCGATTCCCGTTCGCAGCCAGCGTCGGTCGTTGCGCCATTTTTTCTCTTTCGTACTGTCGTGTCCAAGACCAATTGCCAACTGTATTTTCACTGTCGGGGTCATCACCCGGTCCAGAGCAAGGAACAAGTCAGCAGCCTCACCATCCAAAAACTTTTGAGTGCTGTAACGTCGCTAATGCCATTCTGTTCGCACCTTCATGGTTGCCTGATCTGACAGTCTGTCCTCGGTTTCAATTCGCAGACCCAGGGCTTTGTAGTCTGAGTTCGGTTCATCCGCCGCACTCCATCTTTGCTGCGCGCTGCCCAATACAGGAGCATCCCACGCTAAGCAAGTCAGTGCGAAACATCCGAATTTGTTTGATAATGAGCAAAATAGCCAAGTGGTGTGAGTGTCATTTTAGATGCCGCCTGCCGGATTTTATGGACCAAAAAATAGCATGGGAAACACCTGTGGCCAATACGCTCGCTTCTGAGTTTGTACCTATAAACCACTTTGGACCGGTGTAACTCGTCAAGAAGATTTCATCGAACCGAGTATCCTCAAATTCGCGCAGCGAACCGTCAGCATCGGTTCTCAGTCGCATACGCTCATTCAAAGGGTGCTGGTACTCCCCACCCATCCAAAGCGACAGTCCGACACCAGATGAAGTCAATTCTTCTTCGTCGCGTGTGAATGCAGTGCCGTTTATGTAGATAACTCTTTCGTCGGAAGCAACTCCGATGTTGGAATCTGGCAAAAGCGCAAACCCAGCATGTATGCTCCACCGCCCGGACACAAGAAGATCTCGGAGGAATAACTCCGGTTGGCTCTCATGATGCGGGTGGCTTAAGTGCTGTTGAACGCTGCCGATGAGTGACAGATGTCAAAGCCTTGCCTTCAGGATAAACGGAGAGTAATAGGGCTGCCGGCAGCGGTGGCAACCGCATCTGAAGCTGTAGTTGGATCAATAAGAAGTTCGAACCGAAAAAGCAACCATTTTCAACAATCAAAACTCCTGGACTCGGTGAGTCCATTCGATGTCTGGCATGATTCTAATGCGGTCGGTCGACACTCCTGCCTTTGGTTAGCCAGTATGCTCCCAGAATCGGTAAAAACGTCACCGCTACGACAACCATCGCAACTACGTTGGTCACCGGCCGCTGGCGCGGACGCACGAGTTCTTCGAGCATCCAGATCGGAAGAGTTTGTTGCTGACCTGCAGTGAACGTTGTCACAATGACTTCGTCGAATGACAAAGCAAATGCCAGCATCCCTCCTGCAAGTAAAGCTGTGGCGAGATTGGGCAGCAAGACATAGAGAAAGGTCTGAAAGTGGTTTGCGCCAAGATCATAGGAAGCTTCAATCAACGAACCGGACAAACGTCGGAATCTGGCGATTGCATTGTTGTATACAACCACGACACAAAACGTCGCATGCCCCAGAATGATGGTCCACGTTGAAAATGGCACATCTAAGATATTGAACGCTGACCGAAGTGAAATCCCGGTGATGATTCCAGGCAGAGCTATGGGAAGAATTACCAGGAGTGAGATCGCTTCTCTACCGAAAAATCGTGATTTTGAAACAGCTGCGGCGCATAAAGTTCCCAAGATGATCGCAATGATGGTGGAAATGCAGGCGACTTGCAATGAGAGTGCAAGCGACTGCCATACGTCGGGTCGGTTCCAGGTAATTTCAAACCACTTCAAAGTTAAGTCTGGAGGTGGAAACTGGTAGGTTTTTTCTTCCGTCGTAAATGCATACAGAAAAATCAATAGTATCGGTACGTGCAGGAACAGCAAACCTGAAACCGCGCCAATTTTGAGTTTGACGGACGCCTGCTGACTAAAGTGCATCAAACGCCCCTCGCTTCTTTGCCATCCACAGATAAACAGCCATCACCAAAATCGGGACGACCGCGAATGCTGCTGCAAGTGGAATGTTGCCAGCGGTTCCTTGATGAGCATAGACGGCCTGACCGATGAACCGACGTGATGATCCAACAATCTGTGGAACAATAAAATCACCCAGAGTGAGTGAGAAAGTGAAGATCGAACCCGCGATGATCCCCGGCAGCGCCAGTGGGATCGTCACCAGCCGAAAAGTCTGCGCAGGTTGTGCGCCAAGATCATCGGAAGCTTCGAGCAGACTGTGGGGAATTCTTTCCAATGCAGCCTGTATGGGCAGGATCATAAATGGCAGCCAAACATAAAGAAGGACTAAAAAAGTACCGATATAGCTGACTGAGAGAGAATTTCCTCCAATGACTGGAATTGCCAATATTGCGTCCATCAGAAAGGAAATTTTGGTTCCTTCGACAATCCAGTTGATAATGCCTTCTTTTGCGAGAATCAATTTCCATGCGTAAATCTTAACCAGGTAGCTGGACCAGAGTGGAAGCATCACACCAAGATAAAAAAGAGCTTTCATTCTTGGCGGCGCATATCGAGCAGCGTAATAGGCAATTGGAAACGCAATGACGACGGCGAAAATCGTTACTGCACATGCCATTAGGATCGTCCTGAAAATAACGTCGAAATTTGCGGGCGAAAGAAGTTCCAGGTAAGTTTTAAAGGTGAACTCGTAACGAATTAAGCCAGAAAACTCGTCAATGGAAAATAAACTATGAAGCAATAATGTAAATAACGAACCGATATAGACGATTCCCAACCACAGCAAGGGAGGCAAAAGGAGAAGAAAAATGACCAGACCGGGTTTCTTCCAGAACACATCGGACAATCTCGTCCAAATGCTTGGGGCGCCTGTCATCGCCAGCGGCTGCATCAGTCACTTTCCAGTTTGTGTATGGAGCGGTTCGACCAATTTAAAGAGCAGGTGGATTGGGGTGATGGCAGATCATTGTCTGCGTTGACTTGTGCTGTAATTTGTCCACCAGGCACGACGACCGTAACAAAATTTGAGGCACCTACATAACGAACCGATTTCACCACACCGTCAATTCTGCCTGCACCCTCATGTCCAATAGTGACAGCTTCAGGCCGAAGACTGGACCAGTTGGAATCCCCGCCTGAAGCAGCATTGACTTCGGGCGATAGAACATTGGAAGATCCAACGAAAGTTGCGACGAATTTCGTTCTGGGTCTACGATAGACTTCCTGTGGAGTGCCAACTTGCACCAGCTTTCCGTCATTCACGATTGCCATTCTGTCGGACATCGACAATGCTTCGTTTTGATCATGAGTCACAAAAATGAAAGTGATTCCCAATGATTGCTGCAGGGTTTTAAGTTCGTCCTGCATTTGTTCGCGCAGTTTAAGGTCCAGTGCGCCCAATGGTTCATCCAGCAGCAAGACTCGTGGTTTGTTGATCAAGGCTCTGGCAAGCGCAACTCGCTGACGCTGTCCGCCGGACAGCTGACTTGGCGACCGTTCACCAAAACCTCCCAATTTAACAAGTTCCAACATTGATTCCGCTTCCTTAAATCGCTGTTCCTTTGAAACTCCGCGAACCAGCAGCCCATAAGAGACGTTTTCTTTCACTTTCAGGTGCGGAAACAGGGCATAGTCTTGGAAAACGGTGTTAACCGGGCGTCTGTTGGGAGGAATATCGTCCGAGCGTATCCCAAATATCTCGATATGCCCGCCAGTTGGTCGATCTATGCCGGAGATTAATCTCAGGCACGTCGTTTTGCCAGATCCAGAAGGCCCGAGAAGGGCGAAGAATTCCCCTTCTTCAATTTCAAGATCAATGCCGTCAACTGCATGAACTGAGCCGAACTTTCGAATGACGTTCTCAAAGCGAACGGCAGTATTCATCTATGTCCCACCCAAACGCAAATTGAAAAAGCTGCCTGGATTTTAAAACCAGGCAGCTAAACAATAGGTTGTAAATCAGCCGATTATCGACCGCCAATGACTCCTATGTAATCGGAGACCCATCGATAGTAAGGAACACATTCTCCTTGACTTGGACAACGTGAGATTGGAGTGGTCCAGAAACGAATTTTGTCGAAATCGCCCAAACCGTTCGTAGCGCATCCCTCGGCAGTTTGCATGCCTCTGCCGTCAGTGCAGGCGTCAAGTACGGGTGGCACCGCACCAAACCATACAGACAGGTCACTTTGTAGATTGGAAGCAAGAGAATGTTCCATCCACATGTATGCACAATTTGGATGAGCAGCTTCGGAGTGCAGCATTGTCGTATCGGACCAGCCGGTAGCGCCTTCGACCGGAATCGTTGAAGCAATGGGCGCTCCCTCAGCTTTGAGCAGGTTTACCTGGAATGGCCAAGACCCGGAGGCGACAACACCTTCATTTTTGAAATCGTCCATCTGAATGAACGCGTTGTGCCAGTATCTCCCTACGATCTTGCGCTGCTGCCGTAAAAGATCCAACGCTGCGGCATACTGCTCTTCGTTCAGCTCATAAGGACTGACCATCCCAAGTTCTGGCTGGTGATGCATCAGGTAAAGGGCTGCATCAGCAACATGAATAGGGCCGTCATAGGCTTGCACTCGACCTTTATTCGATTGGCCATCGGGCAACATCTGCTCCTCGAACACCACAGACCAGCTTGTTGGCGGTTCTGGAAAAACCTCGGTGTTATACATGAGCACGTTGGGACCCCACATGTAGGGAGTGCCATAGTGTTTTCCATCTACTGTATGCCATGGGGCATTCTTCAAGCGATCGTCAACGGTGCCCCAGCTGGGAATCAAATCAATGTTGATTTCCTGGACTCTCTTTCCCGCAATCAATCGAAGTGAAGCGTCACCTGATGCGGTGACAAGGTCAAAACCTCCCTCGTTCATCAACGCAACCATTTCGTCGGATGTGTTCGCAGTCTTTATACGTACCATGCAGCCAGTCGCTTCTTCAAAACTGGTAACCCAATCAAATTCTGCCACGGTCTCGCCGCGCTCAATATAACCAGGCCACGCTACGATGTCGAGCAAGCCTTCACCTGGGCCGATTTCAGTCGGTGGCGCCGCTAAACTTGCAGTTGACGTAAGCAAAGCCGCACTCAATGCAGTCAGCAATTTTTGAATTTTCACTTTGTCTCCTCCTAGTAGATTTTCAAACAAATTCAAGCATTCTGAACGAGTTGTTTACCTCGTGTTAATGGAATATGAGCCCGTAGAGGGATTCGAACCCCCGACCTGATGATTACAAATCAACTGCTCTGGCCAACTGAGCTATACGGGCGTAGGACTAAATTGTAATTGCAGTTCTTCAGAAATTCACTGTAAATATCTCTAAAAAATCAACTGCAGACAATTTTTTTAGACTTTATGGACTTGGCATATCGGTTTTCAAGTTCAATATTTGCAATTCAGTCCAAGAATAAAAATTGACGCGGCTACCGGCGCGCAATCGTGGCTACCGCACACAAACTGGCGCGGACCAATTATACGGTGCTGCGCGATCAACAGCCGTATCGAGACCCCGTGGTCGATAATGAAGAACTGGTGGTGCGACGCAACGCTCCGCGCTGGCTGAAGGAACTGAAAAAATTGACATCTTGCGCTTGACTCCACAGGGCTGCTACTCGTTTCACTGGGAACACTAGCGACGCAGCTGTTGAGCCGAACCTCGAACTGCGACCATAACATTGGGACGTCGCCGTTTTGTTGATTCGCTCGAGTCACCGTCGAAAGAGAAGATCCACCATCGCGATGTTTCCATGTACATCGCGCAACTTCGCCGCGCCTTTAAAATTCCAAAACGGAATTTTATTTCACAGCAAGTATTGAAGAAATTGCAACTGCTTCAAGCACCTTCATGGACAATCTGTTTGCCGACAGTTGCCGCTTGCTGAATTTGAGAACGGTGCGGTGCCGTGCGGGAATCACCAAGCGCAGTGGCTTGGTGGTTGCACAAACGGTGTAATTGCTACTGATGTGGGTGTTTCTGCGGAATTTGTCAATGGCCATGTTCTGTCGTAAGTCGATGCAGGAATTCTTTCAAGCCAGGAAAGATCCGATCTACGATCTGTTAAAGAGTCAAATGGCCAATTGGCGTCAGTTTCATCAGTTGATGGCGCTGAAAGTGTATCGAAGCCTGGGCTTGAATCGAAACCAGATAAGCGCGTTCGTGGTGGGGAACACGGTGAAAGTTGGCCTCGGCAAAAAGATGGAGGGCGTCAACCGACATTACGACCACACTTTGGGTCGGTGTGTGATGGGGCTGCAGATGGTGCAGTTGGGACTACTCTTTCATCCAGCTAAGCTGACAAAGGCTCATCTTCAGATCACCGCAGCCCATTTCAATGATTCCAGATGTTTCAGTCACAATTATGTTCATTGCCATAACTTCGTAAATTTGCTATTTCGTATTACTGATGTGTTTTGACTTGCCTCTCAAGTGTTGCGAAGCTCAGGAGATGAAGGTGCATGTTGCGATCCCGAAGCATTCGGTTCCTGCGAGCAAGGATGGCCGGTTCGGGACCGAAGATTTTCGTTATGACGACGAGGATGTGTCTGTCCGGTCGGTGAGAAACTGGTTCGGCGATGCCGCTCAAACAACAATGGCAAACAGTATCTGTGTTATCACGCTGGCGCTGTCACCTGTGACGCCTGTTCGTTGTCGCATCAATGTCGGTCAAAGTCACACAGCACGAGCCGGATCTATCGTTGGAAACATGAGGACATGGTGGATTGGCATCGTCAAAGGATGAAGCAGCATCCCGCGGCGATGCGAGAACACGGTGCAATCGTCCAGCATCCGTTCGGCACGCTCAAGCGCTGGGCGGGAATTGAACAAATTTCTGGTGTGCGGCATTGTCCGGTGCCGCGGTGAGTTCAGCCTGATGACGCTGAGTTACAATTTCAAGCGGTCCTTGAATCTGCTTGGGCTCAAGGCGATGATGGATTATTGTGTACAAATCTCAGTAAAATCGTGAAGAATGTTTAAAACAGTGTCCTGTAATCCAATACAACTGCGGTTTTTGGATCAAATATCGGTCTTCTGAATCAGATTTTTTTGAATTTCGGGAGGGTGAGCAATTTGGCTATGTCGCGTTGCTTCGACTGCTCCTCGGCGGTCAATTTCAGCCACTGAATCGCTCCGAATGATTGAGAAAATTCAATAGTCTCACAGTCTCCGAAGATTTGCAGCAGATCCTGCGCTAGCAGGCGTTTCCAGATGTTGACCCGATAGTACCGCCAGAAGCCATTGAGGTCGCAGGTCTGGTGCCGCAACTGCAGTTGGTGCGGTCACAAACTAAAGACATCAAGCGCCAGATCGATGCGGCACTTGAACAACGTTGCCAGTCACCGCAAGAGGCTCAGCCCGCTGAAACCGACTCGGGTTTGCACAGTGACATGGAGACCTTGCGTTCGATGTCAGGGTGGGTAAGCAATGTTTCTTCGGGCCTGTATTCGGAAGCCTCTGTGCACTTAAGCGCAAAGATTATCGAGCGCTGATAACGCTCAGCGGGGTCGACCTGGTAATCCAGCGTTCGGGCAAAAGGACTGTCGTTCGCCAGCGCCGAGCGGTCAACAAACTGATGCAGAACGCGCAGAATCAATGGACTAGCGTTGCCTGCCAGCACGATGCGGCCTGCAAACCGAAATATGACGGCCTGAAAGCTCGCGGCAAAACTCATGGACAGGCTTTACGCTGCTTCAGCGATCGCTGCTCTAGGTGCTTTGTGCGATGCTGCACAACAGCTCATTTGTACGAGCCGAAACTAACTTAATTTGCGATCACTGCTTGAAACAAATTGGCATCGCATTGCAACTCTATGGAGAAACTCTTTTTAACTTGACAAAGGATACGAAGTCCGCAACTCGAATGTTATTCAATGCGTGATCTGATCGTGCAATAGCGTGAGATTCCAAATATGCTTCATGAGCATCAAGGCGCTAAAGAGAATGTTTGGCCGGCAGCCGCGATTGTTGCCCGGAGCGGACATGAAACGTTCAACGAATTCGTTCAATCGCAAGCGTTTGAATAAATCCGCAGGTACCACCAAACTGGCGCGGGAGGTCAAGTTTCAATTGCTGTAAGCTGTCTTATCCCAAGTTCCGCACTTTTCTCGTCCAATCAAGCATATTAGAAATATTAGTTAGAAGAATTTTTTAATATATTAATCTTTCTAGAAATTTTACTCTAAATAATTACAAGTTATATTAGTTTATTAGTAGTATCTTTGCTTTTGTTACTACAATAATCAAATGTTGTTACATGTACAGTGCATCTGCCCCCAATCATCCGTTCCAATCCTCTATAATGACCCCATTGGCAATACACTTTATGCGCATGTTCATCAAAGCCGTAGTTTCCTACACCAACAAAAAAGGACAGCCCCAATATGCCTACCAACTGGTGCAGGGCATCCGCACCCCAGACAACAAAGTCAGACACAAACTGCTGCTCAGCCTCGGCACCAAATGGTCGCTTCCTAAACCACAGTGGCCGATTCTGGTGGAACGAATCGAAGACATCTTAAGCGGGCAGAACAGCCTGTTCGAATACGACGCTGAAATCGACCGACAGGCCCGACAGATCGCAGAATCCCTGCGACAGCGCGGCTGGTCCGCCCCGACCGATGTTCAGACCAACCTGCAGACCGTTGATCTCGACAGCATCGAGCACGAACCGCCGCGCAGCTCAGGCGCCGAACGAATCTGTCTGCATGCGCTGCGCCAACTCGACTTCATCAACCTGCTCGAATCCCTGAACGTCAGCAACAAAGATGCGGCGCTGTGCGCGGCTCTGGTCATCGCCCGCATGCTGCATCCTGGCAGTGAACGCGAAACCTTGCGCTGGATGCTCGAAGACAGCGCGATTTTGGAAATATTGGAACTGCACGATCAACTGCCGCCTTCGCTGGACAAACTGTACCGCTTGAACGACCTGTTGTGGAAACACCGCGTTGCGCTGCAGCGCGCTTTATTCGAACGCGAACGCGACCTGTTCTCGATTGCGGCCACGGTGGTGTTCTACGACCTGACCAATGTGCACTATCACGGGCGCGCCGATGGTGAGCTGAAGTGCTTCGGACGCTCCAAGCAGAAACGAAACGACTGTGCGCTGATCAGTTTGGGCCTGGCCTTGGACGCACACGGATTTCCGTTGCACTGCGAGATGCTGCCGGGCAATGTCTCGGAATGCGATACTTTGCAGAAGATGTTGAATAAATTGATAAAACTGCCTGAGTCTGCGCATTCCAGACCCACCGTAGTGATGGATGCAGGAATCGCTACCGAAGATAACATCGAGTTTCTGTCGAAAGGCAATTACGACTGGGTAGTGGTCTCTCGGCGAGGCAAACCGCCCGTACCACAAGGCAAGCCGCATCTGCAGCGAACCACGAGTCAGGGCTCCAAGGTGTGCGTATGGCGGCTGCCGCCAAAAGACCAAGACTCGGCGCAAAACCGCGCCGCCGACGATGCCAAGGAAGTGTTTCTTTACATACGAAGCGAAAACAAGAAGGCGGGCGACACCTCCATCGTATCTCGAAAACGCCAGCTGTACGAACAGAAACTGCAGAAACTGAATCAAGGACTGTCGAAAAAATACTGTACCAAACGAGTCGGCAAGGTGCATGAGAAAATCGGCCGGCTCAAACACGAATATAGCAAAGTAAGCCAGCACTATACGGTCGACGTCAGCGAAGACGACAAAGGCATCAATGCCACGGCCGTGACTTGGAGCTACAGTTCGCAGCACCAAAAAGCCGATGATCAGGCCGGCAGTTATGTGCTGCGCACTTCCCATGCCAACTGGAGCGATGACAGGATTGTGAAAACCTACTGGAGTCTGACCGATATAGAATCCACTTTCAGAAGCATGAAGTCGGAGCTGGGACTTCGTCCGGTCTGGCATCAGCTGAACCGGCGAATCCAAGCGCACCTGTTCATCACGGTATTGGCTTATCATGCCGTTCACACCTTGCGATTTCAGTTCAAGCAGCACGAAATTCACTGGAGTTGGAAGAGCATTCGAAGACGTCTTCGAAACTGGATGCGGGTGACGACCACGCTCAAGACCAAGGAGCATCGCACAATCACCAACCGTCAGGATGTGCGTCCGACCGCAGACCAGGCGCGGTTGGCACAGGCACTGAATTTGAAGGCGCAACTGCATCGGAAGCGCTGGTGAGGGAAAGAAAAGAAAATAGCGCGAAATGTTGTTACATGTACGATTTGGTCGTTTGCGAAAAAAACATGATATCAATACCTTAGGAGAATTGTTTTTTTATTAGTGCGGAACTAGGGTTATATAATTGAATGTTCATAAGTCTTGGATTTTTTTGTTTTTTTCAGCTATCACCCATTGGGTGATCCTGAAGGTTCCTAATTTCGGATTTGGGGCGTCAAACAAAAATAAGGAGAAAAGAATGTCAAAACTCAATAATAACAGTCGAACTAAACGATTGATATCGTTCTTTACGGCACTAGTTCTGTTGAATCTTGTGCTATTGACTGCGCCTACTGCGTATGCATTACACTATGAACCACACGGACGCAACATGGATGAAGTTCTTGAAACCATGGTTATTCACTGGTACGCAAAAAATCACATCCCCTTGGCGAAAAGTATTAAATCCTATTGCTATTTCGACCCTGATGTCGATGATTCAATGGGTTGTTCTTGGCGCTGGGGATCTAGTAATCTCGCCAAACTGCAGCAAAACGCAAAAAAACAATGCAAACAAGCCGGAGGTAATAAATGCGTTCGATATTGGGCAAATGGAAAAATAAGTTACAAGAAAATATCCTCGGAGCTTAAAAGTAAGTTGACAGCCATCCAAGAAAATTTGCCGAACTATGATCAGGAATCGAATGTTGTCCCTGCCGACTTCACTGTATCTAGTAATTTTGTAACCTATATTACTGAAGGTGGATTAAACCGAAGCAACGAATGGAGAAAGAAGGAAAGAAATCGACATTATGCAATGTGTGCCGCTGAAAACGGACAAGGATGGACCCGAAATTATTTGCGGGGCCGTGACGTTACTTCCGAACATGTTGCGTCATTTTGTATGCTGAAATGCCAAGCAGTACGAAGTTTTTTGAACCAAGCTAGTAAATGTTTCTTGATAATTCTAGACGGAGAATACACTAGCTCAACCGCAGAGCAACTCATAAGTCAGTAATTTACTTGTTAGTCGTAAAACTTCCAAGTGACATCAATACCGATTGAAATGTTCTCAATTGCAGAAATATGATTCTAGCTAGTGACTGCCAGAAAACTCTTAATTCATTGTTTTTAATTTCATAATTTGTGATTATTTCGGACGAAGATGAAGCGTATTTGGCATAATCGAAGAAAAATTTAGTCAAATTTGGCAGTTCTTCTAGGAATTGGTGCAATAAGAGAAGTGGAAAACCCGCAGATGCAGACGTTCGAACTGTTGCTCGGCGCTCCAGCGGTCTCTCGGTCCCAGCTTGAAGGTCCCGCCCTGCCAGCCGGTCAGAGCCAGCACTGCTCTTGCCAGCATGCGATATGGTGCATTGCCTTGCCAAGCAGACCTCAATGGAGCAGGCAGTGAAGGCGCGACATCAACGCTGACGATGTTTGGCTGAAAAACCAACCCTGCTTCATGTTGCGTCGAAATGTCTGCTGACTCGCGGTTCGTGACAGCTTAATTTACCAAATCGACAACTGAATGTACAGCCTTGACTGATTTTTTTACTGCGCTCGCAGATATTTGTCACATCATATGACGCATCTGAAATTCTGTGGCGAATTCAGATAAACGAATAGTCCTGTTCTCAGGGTGACGGCAGTTAATGGGCAGTTGCCACAGCAGTATCCTATCTATGCTGGCAGGGCAGAGTAATGTACTGAATAGTCCAGCCTCGAATGAGTAATATGCCCACCATGTTGGTTTTTAACCGGCTTGACCGAGACAAATGTCTCGCAGGTAGTGAATCAGAACGGTTTTTGACATTTAACAGTTAAATTATCATTCTTTAAGAGAGTTCGAAGTACGAGCGGCGACGATGTTAAGTGTCGTGCTTGTCACTTCAATATCGTTGCTCTAGGTGTCAATGAGTCTAGGTCTTCTTTTGGATATTTTTCAAATAGATCAGCCAATAGACGAATTCCTGCTATCCGTTGTCGAAACCTCTTGCCCGTTTCAATTTAATCTTGTGATTCGACGCTTTAATTCTGGAATGAACCTGACCTATTTTCAAATTACCAAACAGAAACTGGTTGATGAGATGGCAACTGCTCTATAGGGGAAAATGGGCAACTGCATTGTCCGATTCCTCGCTTCCTGCAATGCTGAAAAGTGATGATCTCGCTGAAAATATATAGCGACTCTTACTGTGGCTGCACTGGAGCAGCAGTCTAGAGGCGCTCATGTTTATAGGCTTCAGCATCACAGTCCGAGATTCAACTTTTAAGCCGATGGCTGATTGATCTTGTGAGACTCTTCTATCCATATCAAATTGCGACGAATTTAATTGATATTCAGATGCTGGATCGTAGAGACGGAGAGATCACTACACTCAAGTGGCAAGCTCTCAACGGAGCTGAAATTAACCAAGTAGACGAATGTTCTTCACTCATATTCAACGTGTTTGGTTCACGTTCTTCAGCTGGTATGTATTCAACTGCAGTCAATGCGCAGGAACATCGAATTAAGTCAAATTCATTTGAAAAAGTTGATGAAATTTTTTTTGCTGCGCTGTATGATCGCTAAGAAATGATTGCACTCGATGTCAAAAAGGCACGAGACAGCCATTTGGAGAAATTGATCTGCGACAACGCTGTCGCGGATATTGAATTGAATTTTGATACTGGTTCCAGAAACAGGAATTACTTCTGCGATATTGAAATCAATATTGACCGTGCAGAAATTACATTCAACAGGCGACGGGTTCAGGTCGAGATAATTGGATACTTTGCGGACCGAATGCGTTCGAAGTTTTCTCGCGCTGCCGAAGTTTTCAAAATGAGATAGTTGCATTTGTTCCACCTAACATTGACAAACATTACCACTGCAGATTGGGAACACTTCGAAATGGTACTGTTCAGGTTATTCGCTCCCCCAGTCTTAATCCAAATGAGTATGTGTTTGGGTATAAGGGGCATTTGATCGGCGACAGTGCCGTAATTCTTGGCGAGTACCATCCTTTGCACCTTCAGCGCGGCTCAGAAAATTTACGATTAACGTCGATTTACGACTTGTTCGTAAATAATCCCGAGTACTGCTGCAAGGGCAAACTGTTGAATTTTCATCTGCCGCAAAGAGCAACGAATCCATAATCCTGGCTGACTGCAGAAATTTGCATTTCTATAAATGGTCAAGCGCGTCTTCGCGCGAAATATTTCACCATTGGGGAATGCATTGCATGTCCCTTTGCCAGCTCAATTTTGCTGACCTATCGAAAACTGACCTGTTTCAAACATTTTTCGCTGTTTACAACTGTCAAAAGTCTCTCTGATTTAGTTTGGCCCGAATTAGTTCAAGGAGAATTGTGACCCTGAAGTCTGAGAGTGAATGCATGCATTAGAAATTGACAGTAGGTGGTGCTTAAAAGAAAGATCAATCAATGTGTTACACAGATCTGTCTGAAATCAGAATTCATTTGAATAGGGCCCTGAAAATAGAAGAGGAAAAATTTGCTTCCCGTCCAATAGCATCCCATGTAGCAGATACTGACCCATTAATAGAGAGTTGGGGTTATGTTATTGTTGCTTATCAACTTGCAGAATCAGCATTCAAGGCATTGCTGCACATTCAACTCGGTAAAGAAAGGAAAAGGTCTAAAATACATTCACTTTCTGAACGATTTGAGGAACATGAAGAGGAAATCCTAGAAAGCCTGGATGAATGTTACACTGATTGTCAGGAACTAATTCAGCGGTAATTTGGGAGAGCATTCATTTGCAAGTCTAGCCGAATTTCTTGTTTATTTTGACTTAGGTGAATCCCAAAGTGATTCTCATGGGTCGATTCATTGGCGTTACTATCCAATTGAAAAAATCAATCAAGAGACGCTGCTCGTTTTTAGTGTCAGAATTTTGTATGAAATTACTCGTGCATACATTGAAAATATTCACTCTAGGTCTAAAGAAGAACCATCTTCTAGATTGTTCATTATCTATTTCTACTGGAAATTTCAGCAGCGTGAGAATTTTTTTATGAACTCTGTACTGGATATGACACTGGACGACTCTACAAATGATATTTGCGACAGGGTGGAGATAGGGTGAGGTCCGGATCATTTGGGTCGATACGACATTTGCGTTTATCAAAAGCGGTCTTCTAAGTTTGAATTTTCCGATAATCCAAAGAAATATTCAATGCAATATTTTGATAAACGTAAAGATATCAAAAGTTTAATAAGTGAAAAAGGTTTATTGGAATCTCCAGAATTATTCTATAAGCCTGATGATGAAAATTACTGAACGGGAAGAATTCGTCGATCAAAGAATTTGACAAATGAAATTTATGTGCTAGGATATCAGTTTACATTGGATTTGCTCCGGAGGGGTTCCCGAGCGGCCAAAGGGGGCAGACTGTAAATCTGCTGGCTCAGCCTTCGGAGGTTCGAATCCTCCCCCCTCCACCACGGGAATTATGAGCTGATAACGGAACTGCATTTCGGACTTTGTACAAATAGTAATGCGGGCGTAGTTCAACGGTAGAACCTCAGCCTTCCAAGCTGATGACATGGGTTCGATTCCCATCGTCCGCTCCAGCTTCTTGAATTATTGACAATGGAAAACTATCTTAAGTCTGCAACACAGGCACCGGAAGCCCACATAGCTCAGGAGGTAGAGCACTTCCTTGGTAAGGAAGAGGTCACCGGTTCAAATCCGGTTGTGGGCTCCATGAAATATTGGAATTGAACGGAATCAGTCATTGTTTTAAAAAGCGAGGGAACTGAAATTGGCGAAGCAGAAATTTGAGCGAACGAAGCCGCACGTAAATGTGGGGACCATCGGTCATGTGGACCATGGGAAGACGACGCTGACGGCGGCGATCACGAAGGTGCTGGCGCAGCGTTACGGCGGCGAGGTCAAGGATTTTTATGACATAGACAATGCGCCGGAGGAACGGGCGCGGGGGATCACGATTGCGACGGCGCACGTGGAGTATGAGACGGCGAACCGTCACTATGCGCATGTGGACTGTCCGGGTCATGCGGATTACGTGAAGAACATGATCACCGGCGCGGCGCAGATGGACGGTGCGGTGCTGGTGGTGTCGGCGATGGACGGCGCGATGCCGCAGACGCGCGAGCACGTGCTGCTGGCGCGGCAGGTGGGGGTGCCGTATGTGGTGGTGTATCTGAACAAGGCGGATGCGGTGGATGATGCGGATCTTCTGGAGGTGGTAGAATGGGAGATACGCGAGCTGCTCGACGAGTATGAATTTCCGGGCGATGACACGCCGGTGATCATCGGCAGTGCGCTGCGGGCGTTGGAAGGCGAAGAAAGTGAATTGGGTGTGGAGTCGATTTACCGCTTGGCGGACGCCTTGGACGAGTATATTCCGGAGCCTGAGCGGGCGATTGACGGAGCTTTTCTGATGCCGATCGAGGATGTGTTTTCGATTTCCGGTCGCGGCACGGTGGTGACCGGTCGCATCGAGCGCGGCGTCGTGAAGGTGGGCGATGCGGTGGAGATGGTTGGATTGCGCCGCACCAGTCGGACGGTGGCGACGGGCGTGGAGATGTTTCGCAAGCTGCTCGATGAGGGTCGGGCGGGCGACAACGTCGGCATCCTGCTGCGGGGCGTGAAGAAAAACCAGGTGGAGCGAGGGCAGGTGCTGTCCAAGCCGGGTTCGATCACGCCGCACACGGATTTCGAGGCGGAGGTGTATGTTCTGTCGGCCAAAGAAGGCGGGCGCAACAAGCATTTTGGCAGTGGCTATCGGCCGCAGTTTTATTTTCGCACGACCGACGTGACCGGTCAGGTGACGTTGCCGGCGGGCGAGCAGATCGTGCTGCCGGGAGACAACTGCCGGCTGACCACGGATCTGATCAAGCCCATCGCCATGGAAGAAGGACTGCGTTTTGCGATTCGCGAAGGCGGGCGCACCATCGGAGCCGGAATCGTAACCAAAATCCTGAAGTAATTTCGATCGAATTCTAAGGCTGAAATTAGGCCAGTAGCTCAATTTGGCAGAGCAGCGGTCTCCAAAACCGCAGGTTGGGGGTTCAAGTCCCTCCTGGCCTGCCAGCTAGGACAGGCAATAAACTGATGGCAAACGTGATTGACAAAGTTAAACTGCTCGCAGCAATTTCAATTGTAGTTGCTGGGATTGCAGGCTTCTATGTACTGGAGGGAACGTCAGACTTAATCCGCGTCGGACTCCTGATCATTGGTGTTATTGCTGCAGCTGCGGTTGCATTGACATCTGCACCAGGTCAAAACGCGTGGGAATTTGCGAAAAGCGCGCGGGTTGAATTTCGAAGAATCGTCTGGCCTACGCGTAAAGATACGGTTCAGACAACGCTGATCGTGATTGTGATGGTTGTCCTGATCGGGCTCTTTCTGTGGTTGCTGGATACGCTTTCTTTTTGGGCAATTTATGATTTATTTCTGCAGTTGGGAGGATGATGGACGATGCAAATTGGCGAAAATCAAAAAAAGATGTCTGTCAACAGAGTCGGGTCTCCATCTTCCGCTGGAAATGAAGACAATAGGAAATGGTATGTATTACATACTTATTCTGGACAGGAAAAAAGTGTTCAGCGTTCGCTTCAGCATTACATTGATCGGGAAAAACTGGAGCATATGTTTGGCGGAATTCTGGTTCCGACAGAAGAAATCGTGGAATTACGCGCCGGCAAAAAACGCACAACGGACAGAGTCATTTATCCGGGTTACGTGTTTATCAACATGGAAATGACACCGCAGACCTGGCATTTGGTCAAGAGCATCCCGCACATCTCCAGCCTGTTGGGCGGCAGGGATCCCACGCCAATTTCGAATGAGGAAGCGCAGGTGATCATGGATCTGGTTGAAGCGGGCGTGAATAACCCGCGGCCGAAGTTTACTTACTCCCCCGGCGAAGTGGTGCGAATTATCGACGGACCTTTTGAAGAATTCAACGGCACCGTTGAAGACGTGAATTATGAACGCGATAAGTTGAGAGTGACGGTCACTCTTTTTGGTCGCTCGACACCGGTTGAACTGGATTTTAGCCAGGTTCAAAAAGGTTAGATATCAACGAGTTATATACGAGATAAATGGCAAAGAAAATTACAGCATTCATAAAGCTTCAGGTTAAGGCGAGAGAAGCGCAGCCAGGGCCGCCGGTAGGACCTGCGCTGGGACAGCACGGATTGAATATCATGGAATTTTGCAAAGCGTTCAATGCCAAGACTCAATCCCTTGAGCCCGGCACGCCGGTTCCAGTGATCATGACGGTCTACTCAGACCGCAGCTTTACGTTTCTGACAAAAACGCCGCCAGCATCTTATCTGCTGAAAAAAGCAGCTGGCATTGAAAAAGGGAGTGCCGAACCGAATCGAGACAAAGTGGGCTCGGTAACGCGGGCGCAACTCGAAGAGATTGTCGCGGTGAAAAATCCCGACTTGAACAGTTACGATCAAGATGTAGCCGTAAGAATTATCGCGGGCAGCGCTCGAAGCATGGGACTGAACGTTGTGGAGGACGCAGATGGCTAAATTGAGCAAGCGAAACCAAATGCTGCAGGCGCTGGTGGACCGGTCTGCGAATTATTCAGTTGAAGACGCCATGGGCATTGTCAAAAAAACGGCTTCTGCCAAATTTGACGAAACAGTTGAAGCTGCAATCCATCTTGGCATTGATGCCAGAAAGTCAGATCAAAATGTCCGCGGAACAGCGGTGCTGCCGCGCGGCATCGGCAAAACGGTGCGCGTGGCTGTGTTTGCGACGGGTGAAAACGCAGAAGCAGCGCGAGAAGCGGGTGCGGACCTGGTTGGTTTGGATGACCTCCTGGAAGAGATCAGAAAAGGCAGCCTGAATTTTGATTCCTGCATCGCAGAACCGGATGTCATGAGGAAAGTTGCTTCCGTCGGTCGAATTCTTGGACCGAGAGGATTGATGCCAAATCCAAAAACTGGAACGGTTCGGACCGATATCGGGGCTGCAGTTCGCGAAGCAAAAGGCGGAAAAGTCAATTTTAGAGTGGATAAAGCGGGAATCATTCACTGTCGAATCGGCAAAGTGTCTTTTGATCAGAAAGCTTTGTCCGAAAATTTACAGGAATTGGTGCGCGTTCTCAAAAAAATGCAGCCCGCGGCGGCCAAGGGGCAATATATCCGTAAAGTTTCTCTGTCGACTACCATGGGGCCTGGCATCAGAGTGGACGCCGTGGAAGTTGGGAGATTGTAACGCTTCCGATTAAACAAAAACAGCTGTTCGAAAAAATTGTTATGAACGAAAACTTAGCACGAAAACAACAGATCGTGGAGAAGGTGCACAACCATTTCCTCTCATCGAAGCTAGCGGTACTTGCGGAGTATCGAGGTGTGGACGTAGCGGGCATGAGCGATTTGCGACGCAGAGCGCGTGAATCCGACGTTCACATTCAGGTTGTCAAAAACACACTTGCTCGTCGAGCCGTAAAATTTACTGAATTTGAATGTCTGACTGAACATTTCACCGGGCCGGTCGCTATTGCGGTTGCGAATGACCCGGTCGCGGCGGCGAAGACGGTTGCTGAATTTGCAAAAACACACAATGAGTTCAAGATCCAAACCGGAGCTTTTCAGGGGCAGCTGATTTCGGTCGAAGAAGTTCAGCAGCTGGCAACGATGCCGAGCCGCGATGAGCTGCTGGCGAAACTGTTGGCTACAATTGCAGCTCCAATCCAGCAGTTTGTCTCGACTCTGAATGAGATTCCGAGCAGCTTTGTGAGATGTCTGGCGGCAGTGCGGGACTCAGCTGAAGGAAAACATGATTCCCAGGATCACTAAACATTTGTTACGAATTAAAATAATTTACTCGTGAGGAAATTTATATGTCTTTGTCACGGCAAGAAATAATCGAAGCAATATCGGAAATGTCAGTGCTTGATCTTTCTGTATTGATAAAAGAAATGGAAGACAAGTTTGGCGTATCAGCAGCTGCGCCTGTGATGGGCATGGCAGCCGTTGCTGCTGAACCGGAAGGAGAAGCTGAAGAAGAACAAACTGAATTTTCAGTCATTCTAACCGCAGTTGGCGCCAAGAAAGTCGCTGTCATCAAAGTGGTTAGAGCGGCCGCTGGGCTGGGTTTGAAGGAATCCAAAGACCTGACTGAGAGTGCGCCTGCGGCAATCGTGGAAGGAGTTACAAAGGAGGAAGCTGAGACGCTCAAGAAAGAGGTTGAACAAGCCGGTGGTTCGGCCGAAATAAAGTAAGTCGTTAGCAGATATAATATTCAGCGAATAACAATTACAAATAATTTTCGGCCGCATAGCATATATGACCCTATTTTTCAGGGTCGGAGTGCGCGCGTGCAAAATAAATCCATTCCAATAGACAGAAATCTCATATGAGCATTAGTTTTACTCAAAAAAAACGAATTCGAAAAAATTTCGGCAAACGAACTGACGTACTCAAGGTTCCATACCTGCTTGAGATTCAAAAGAGTTCTTTTCGCCAGTTCCTGCAGGCAGAAGTACCGCCTGAAGAGAGAAAAATCGTTGGTTTGCAGGCCGCTTTCAATAAAGCGTTTCCAATCGCAAGTCATGATGGCGATGTTGAACTGCAGTTTGATGAATACCAGCTTGAACCTCCAAAATTTGACGAGGTAGAGTGTCGTCAGCGCGGTTTGACTTACACTTCGACTCTCAAAGCAACTCTCAAACTGGTGAATTTTGACCCCGTTGATTCCGAGAGCGGCAGAAGTGAAATCGGGAGAATCATTGATGTAAAGAAAAGCGATTCCGTATTCATCGCAGAAATTCCATTGATGACCGAAAGCGGTTCTTTCATCATCAACGGAACCGAGCGCGTCGTAGTGTCGCAGCTGCATCGTTCTCCAGGCGTGTTTTTCGATCATGACAAAGGAAAATCACACTCTTCTGGCAAGCTGTTGTTTGGCTGCCGCGTGATTCCATATTGGGGGTCTTGGCTGGATTTTGAATTCGATGCGAAGGATCACCTCTATATGCGCATCGACCGCAAAAAGAAAGAACCGGCAACCCTTCTGCTGAGGGGCATGGGCTTGCGCGAGGAAGAAATACTCGGACACTTTTTTGAGTTCGATAAGTTTACGATCGGCAAAGACGGAAAAATCTTTCTTCATTTGGATGACCCGAACAAACTTCGCGGACAGGTGCTCAGTTTTGACATTAAGCATTCCAACGGCAATGTGGTTGTTGAAAAAGGAAAGCGAATCAATCAGCTCGATCTCATCAAGCTGAGAAAATCCAAAATCAGCCGTTTTGAAGTGGACCTGTCTTTTCTAAACGGGCGAGCTTGTGCCAACGCCATCAGAAGTAGTGATTCACCTCCTGAGATTGAATCATTCACGCTTCGCAAGGACGGCCGGCTCACAATGGCCATTGATCGATTGGACCGTCTGCGTAATCTGAAGTTTGAATTTGATTTGCGGACTGTGGACGACAAGTTGATTCAGGCGAAAAATCAGGAAATTACCGAAAAAGAGATAATCGCGCTTAGAAATTCCGGGGCCAAGCGCCTGTCCGTTGAACCGTCCTACCTGCATGGTCGCTGCCCGCCTGGCGATCTTGTGGACCCAGTTACAAACAAGGTCATTGTCGGCGCTTCCGCACCTTTTGATGTCTCGGGAGACACGCTGGCAAAATTAGAGCAGGCTGGAATCAGTCATTTCACGTTGATGCCGAAACCGCACGAAGAAGATGAAGTTTTAATGCAAGCCAATGAAACCTTTGATAGCGACGGTTACAAAATTGGACGATTGAAGCAACACGATATTCAGGAGTTTTACACGATATATACCAACGACATCGACCGTGGGCCATATATTTCTGAAACTCTGCAAATTGATGGTCGTCCAAGCGAGTTGGAAGCAAAGAAAAGAATTTATCGGATTATGCGGCCTGGTGATCCACCAACGGATGACGCCGCCTCGAATCTGTTCAAGAATCTGTTCTTTTCCGACGAACGATACAACTTGTCTGAAGTAGGTCGGATGAAGCTGTCAAGACGGCTGCGTCGAGATTCGATTGAAGGCCCCACCATTCTGGAACAAAAGGACGTCATTGATGTCATGAAATTTTTGATTGATCTGAAAGACGGAAAGGAAGTTGTTGATGATATCGATAACCTGGGAAATCGAAGAGTTCGAACTGTAGGCGAACTCGTCGAAAATCAATTTCGTTCCGGTTTAAGTCGAGTGGAACGAGCAGTACGAGAACGTTTGAGTCAGGTCGACTCGGATACCTTGACCCCACAGGATCTGATTAACGCAAAGCCGGTAACGGCAGTCGTGCGTGAATTTTTCCGTTCGAGCCAATTGTCTCAATTCATGGATCAGACCAATCCGCTTTCGGAAGTGACTCACAAACGCCGCGTGACTGCGTTGGGCCCAGGCGGGCTTTCGCGCGAGCGTGCTGGTTTTGAAGTGCGCGACGTGCATCCCACACACTATGGCCGAGTTTGCCCCATTGAAACTCCAGAAGGTCCGAATATTGGATTGATCAACTCGCTTGCGATGTACGCGAGAATCAATAACTATGGATTTCTGGAGACTCCATACCGCAGAGTGCAGCGCGGAAGAGTGTCCAATAAAGATGAAGATGTGCACTATTTGTCAGCAATTGAAGAAGGTGACTATGTAATTGCACCGGCTAATGTCGCAGTCGACAGCCGCGGTCGATTGACCAAAGATTTGGTGCCAAGTCGGCGCGGCAATGAGTTTATGCTGTCGAGTCCAAATGAAATTGATTATGTTGATGTTGCACCCGCACAGATCGTATCGATCGCAACGGCTTGCATTCCATTTCTGGAACACGACGATGCAAACCGTGCGCTGATGGGCTCGAACATGCAGCGCCAGGCGGTGCCTACCATCGAAACCGAACCTCCACTGGTTGGCACGGGCAACGAGATGACAGTCGGTATTGAATCGGGAGTTACTGTGACCGCAAAACGCAGCGGCGTTGTGGATTCGGTTGATGCAGGACGAATCGTCGTTCGTACGATTGATGACGAAAATTCAGATGTGAATGATTCCGGCGTAGACATTTACAGCCTGATCAAATATCGAAGATCCAATCAGAGCACCACAATCAATCAGCGACCATTGGTCAAAGAGGGAGACGAGGTCAGAAAAGACGACACGATTGCAGATGGACCTGCAACCAATTTGGGTGAACTGGCGCTAGGGAGAAACATTCTGGTTGCCTTCATGGCCTGGAGTGGCTACAACTTTGAAGATTCAATCGTGATTTCAGAACGATTGGTTCAGGACGAAGTCTATACGACGATTCACATTGAGGAATTTTCGGTTGAAGCGCGTGATACTCGATTAGGACCTGAAGAAATCACTCGTGACATCCCGAGCGTTGGTGAAGCAGCGCTGGCAAAATTAGATCAATCGGGAATTATTTTCAATGGTGCGGAAGTTTCTGCCGGTGACATTTTGGTAGGGAAAGTTTCTCCGAAAGGAGATGTTCAGGCGACGCCGGAACAGAAGTTGATGTTTGCTATATTTGGTGAGAAAGCTTCAGACATTAAAGACACTTCCTTGAAGCTCCCATCCGGCATGTCCGGTACGGTGATTGACGTTCAGGTGTTCACGCGGGCTGGCATCGATCGAGATGCCCGAGCTGAGCAGAATATCGAAGCAGACATCATGCGAATCAAGAAAAATCTGAATGATCAGTTTCGAATTGAAGAGCGTGCTGCCGCTGATCGCGTCGCTACGCTGCTGGATGGTCAGATTGCCGAAGGCGGACCGGACGGATTGGAACGGGAAGCGGTGATTACAAGAGAATATCTGGAAAAGTTAAGACGTAACGAGTGGTCGGAAATTCGGGTTCGAGATGATGAAGTTGCAAAGCGATTTGAATTGATTCAAGCTCAAATTGAGCAGCGGAAGAAAATATATGAAGAGGAATCCAGGAAAAAACGCGACAAACTCGAAGAAGGCGATGACCTGAAGTCGGGCGTTCTAAAGCGCGTTAAGGTGTTCGTAGCAGTCAAGCGAAGACTTCAGCCGGGTGACAAGATGGCAGGACGGCACGGGAACAAGGGCGTGATCTCTAAGATTGTTCCGATTGAAGACATGCCTCATCTGGACGATGGAACGACTGTTGACATCATCCTGAATCCCTTGGGAGTCCCGTCGCGCATGAATATCGGTCAGGTCCTTGAAACTCATTTGGGTTGGGCTTCACATGAAATCGGAAAAAAGATTGGAGCTATGATCGATAAAAAAAATAAGAAAAAGACAACACCCACGCAGATCCGGCGGTATTTGGGCAAATTCTACACATCTCGTTCCGAAAAAGAGATTTTGAAATCTCTGAATACTGACGAAGTAGTGGAACTTGCGGAAAATCTGAGAAAAGGTCTGCCAATGTCTACTCCGGTGTTCGATGGCGCGACCGAGCATGAAGTTAAGGATATGCTTGAAATGGCAGGCCTGCCAAGCAGCGGCCAGGCCGTACTCTACGACGGTCGGACGGGCGAACCTTTTGATCATCCCATCACAGTCGGTTACATGTACATGCTGAAATTGACTCATCTGGTCGATGACAAAATGCATGCGCGTTCCACAGGTCCGTACAGTCTGATTACGCAGCAGCCGCTGGGCGGAAAAGCCATGGGAGGCGGGCAGCGATTCGGAGAAATGGAAGTATGGGCACTGGAGGCATACGGCGCTGCCTATACCCTGCAGGAAATGCTGACGGTGAAGTCAGATGATATGTTTGGAAGATCGAAAATTTACGAAAACATTGTTGCCGGCAGACATCGGATGGAAGCAAAAACGCCGGAATCTTTTAACGTTCTAGTCAAAGAAATCCGTTCACTGGGATTGGACATTGACATGCGCGAAACCAAGTAGCTGAAGTATTGAAAAATCGCAGTTGAAACTCAAGTTACAAACAAGACAGCGAGTTGACAGATGAGACAAATTGAAAACCTGATGAGACGTCGGGGACGCTCCGATGATTTTGACGAAATCAGAATCGGACTGGCTTCTCCAGAAAAGATCAAGAGCTGGTCGTGGGGAGAGGTGCGAAAACCAGAGACGATCAACTATCGAACCTTTAAACCCGAACGAGACGGCTTGTTCTGCGCAAAACTGTTCGGGCCGGTCAAGGACAACGAATGTCAGTGCGGCAAATACAAGCGCCTGAAACACCAGGGCGTTGTCTGCGAAAAGTGCGGTGTTGAAGTCACGCTGTCCAAAGTCAGACGCGAGCGCATGGGGCATATTCAACTGGCGAGTCCAGTCGCGCACATTTGGTTCTTGAAGAGCCTGCCGTCAAGACTCGGGTTGTTGCTTGATATGACGGTTCGGCAGATCGAATGTGTCATGTACTTCGAAGCCTATGTTGTCGTAGAACCGGGATTCAGTACGGATCTCAAGCGCGGCGACTGCCTGAACGAAGAAGAGTATCACGAAGCGATCGAAAACTACGGCAGCGAATTCGATGCCCGCATGGGTGCGGAGGCCATTCGCGAATTGGTAGTCAGCATTGACTTGGAAACAGAATCAAAGAAACTGCGTGAGGAAATTGGCAAAACCAGATCGGTAACGAAGATTAAGAAATTGCTGAAGCGCTTGAAACTGATAGAGTCCTTCATCGAGTCGGGCAACAAGCCCGAATGGATGATTCTCAAGGTGTTGCCCATTCTTCCGCCGGATTTAAGGCCGTTGGTACCATTGGATGCAGGGCGTTTCGCAACATCTGACCTGAATGATCTGTATCGACGGGTCATCAATCGCAACAATCGGCTCAAGAAGCTGTTGGATCTGAACGCGCCAGACATCATTGTACGCAACGAAAAGCGCATGCTGCAGGAAGCAGTGGATGCGTTGCTCGACAACGGACGGCGCGGCAAGGTGATCACCGGTGCGAACAAGCAGAAACTGAAGTCCCTTGCTGACATGATTAAAGGCAAGCAAGGTCGATTTCGACAAAACCTGCTGGGCAAGCGCGTGGACTATTCGGGCCGTTCAGTGATTGTCGTCGGGCCGACGCTGAAACTGCATCAGTGCGGACTGCCGAAACGAATGGCGCTGGAGCTGTTCAAGCCATTCGTGTATCACGAATTGATCAATCGGTATCCGGACCGAGCGAATATACGACGTGCGAAGAAAGCGACCGATCAGGAAATTCCTGAAGTGTGGGACATTTTGGAAGCTGTAATTCGAGAGCATCCCGTCCTGCTAAATCGTGCTCCGACGCTTCATCGACTTGGAATTCAGGCTTTTGAACCGATTTTGGTCGAAGGGAAAGCGATTCAGCTGCATCCGCTGGTCTGCACTCCGTACAACGCGGATTTTGATGGAGATCAAATGGCGGTGCATATTCCTCTGACGGTTGAATCGCAGATCGAAGCTCGTACCCTGATGATGTCGACCAACAACATTTTGTCGCCAGCCAATGGCGAACCGATTATCGTGCCATCCCAAGATATCGTGCTTGGACTGTACTACATGACGCGCGACGCGAACAATCCGAAGGGATCCGGAAAAACCTTTGCAGACGTTTCCGAGGTGCGAAGAGCATATTACGTAGGAGCAGTCTCATTGCATGCGTCAATTCGAGTCCGAATTGAAAGAAGCGAAGTTCGCAAAGACATTGTTCAGCAAACCAACAATTTCTATCATACGACGGTTGGGCGAGCGCTGCTTTCGGATATTCTGCCACCAACGATGGATTTTGCACTGATCAACCGGGTGCTCAATAAGAAAGCGATCTCTGAGATTGTCAATTCCTGTTACCGCCATGTTGGTTTGAAAGAAACCGTCGTATTGGCCGACCAGCTGATGTATTTGGGATTTGAATATGCTGCCAAAGGCGGAATTTCAATCTGTATTGATGACATTGCAATTCCAGGCGACAAAAAGAAGATTTTAGAAGATGCCGATGATCAGGTGGAATTCGTGCAGAAGCAGGCCAATGCCGGACTGCTTACGGATGGAGAACGCTACAACAAGGTGGTTGACATTTGGGGGCGTGCGAGCGATCAGGTCGCCAAGTCTATGATGGAAAATTTACGTACTGAAGAAGTGATAGACCAGGATGGAAAAGAAGTTCAGCAGCTTTCATTCAATCCAGTCCATGTTATGGCGGACTCTGGTGCAAGAGGTTCGCATGCACAGATTCGGCAGCTGGCCGCCATGCGAGGTCTCATGTCAAAACCGGATGGAACCATTATTGAAACACCCATCAAGGCGAATTTCCGGGAAGGCTTGGATGTGCTGCAGTATTTCATCTCTACGCACGGCGCGCGGAAAGGGTTGGCGGATACCGCGTTGAAAACTGCAAATTCAGGGTATTTGACGCGTCGGCTCATTGACGTCTGCCAGGATTTGGTTGTCGCAGAAACGGACTGTGGAACCGGCAAGGGAATTCTTCTTGAAGCGTTGATTAAAGGCGGTGAGATTGTCGTACCGCTGGCAGATCGGATCCTGGGACGCAGTACCGCAGTTGATCTGGTTTCGCCAACGACTCGGGAGGTGATTCTTGAAACCGGAAAAATGATAACCGAGCAGGTGATCAAAGATCTGAAGCGGCACCCGATCCATCAGGTAATGGTGCGGTCTCCGGTCACATGCGAGACCAAGTACGGAATTTGCCGAACCTGTTATGGGCGCGATCTTGGTCGCGGTCACCCCGTCAATCGCGGCGAAGCGGTCGGAGTGATTGCGGCACAAAGCATCGGTGAGCCCGGGACGCAGTTGACCATGAGAACTTTTCACATGGGAGGCGTGGCGGAACGGGAGCAGTCGTCTACTGGAATTAAGGTCAAGACCTTGGGCATACTGCAGTTCGACCGAATCAAGTTCATAGAAAATTCGAAAGGGAATTACATCGTTACGACTCGATCCGGTGAAATTAAGATTCTTGATCTCAACGGTGTCGTTGCGGAGCGATATCAGGTTCCGTATGGTGCGGAACTGTTTGTGAAAGATGGTGCGAGAGTTTCTCCGGAACAGCCCATCGCCAGCTGGGACCCGCATGTGCACCCCATCATCAACGAAGTGCAAGGTATCGTCAAGCTGGAAAACATCGTTGATGGCCTGACCGTTTCTCAGTCTACTGATGAATTCGATCATGTTGGAGAGGACAAATCGCATCCTTACTTCACGGTGCTTGAGTCCAAGCTGCGCTCGATTGATGACCGTCCTGCGATACGGCTGGTCGATGAGCACGATGAAACGATGATGCTGCCCAACACCAACCGCGAAGTCCGATATTTGCTGCCGACGGGCGCCCAGATATTGGCGCAGCACGATTCAGTTGCTGAAGTTGGCGATGTGCTCGCCAGAATTCCGCATGAGTACGATTCCACCCGCGACATTACCGGCGGCTTGCCGCGCGTAGCTGAGCTGTTCGAAGCTCGAAAACCCAAGGATCCGGCAATTTACGCTAGGTATACCGGCGCCGTCAGTTTTGGGGAAGAAACGAAAGGAAAGGTGAGGCTTATCATTACCGATAAAGACGGTGAGGAACATAAGGAGCTGATTGCCAAGGGTCGAACCTTTATGGTATTTGATGGTGAAACAGTTGAACGAGGTGAACAGATCGTAGATGGCGCTCCAGTTTCTTCCGATATTCTCGAACTGAAGGGAGTTGAGGAACTGACCGCTTATATCGTGCGGGAAGTACAGGAAGTGTATCGCTTGCAGGGTGTGACCATCAACGACAAGCATATTGAAGTGATTGTTCGACAGATGTTGCGCAAAGTTCGCATCGAACATCCCGGTCCGACGACTTTTCTGCCAGATGAGTTTGTTGAACGGGCGCGCTATCAGGAAACGAACGAAAAATTTGCCGCGGAAAATGAAATCATTCGAGCCGAAAACAAAAAAATCAGTGCGAGATATGAAGAAATTGATGCGACGATCAAAAAAATTCGTGCGGAGAATGAAAAATTTGTCGCTGGTGAGACAATTAAAGAAATTCGCGCAGAGTATGAAAAAATTGTTGTGCGAAACAAAAAAATTCGTGCGGAATATGAATATATTGTTGCGGAGAATGAAAAATATCGTGCGGACAACAAAAAAAATCGTACGAATTATGAAAAACTTGGTCTGGAAAATGAAATCATTCGTGCGGAAAATGAAATCATTCAAGCCGAAAATGCAGCTCAGTCCAGATCGCAACAGATGGAAGAATTGAAAGAAGTGGCCAACGCGACCCGCGTTCTTTTGGGAATCACCAAGTCCTCGCTGATGACTGAGTCCTTTATTTCCGCAGCTTCGTTCCAGGAAACCACCCGAGTGCTGACAGATGCTTCGGTGAGCGGGCGTGTGGACAAACTGCGCGGCCTCAAGGAAAACGTAATTGTCGGTCGTCTCATTCCAGCAGGAACCGGATTGGTTCACCACGAAGAACGGAGACGCCAGCGACAGATGTCAATCGAGCAGTCAAAAGCCTTTGAGGAGATGTTTAGCGACGTTGATATCGGCGAGGCGATGACGATGCAGTCAGACAGGGATAAGGACGATTCCTCGGTACTGGATAAGGAAGTATTTTTTGCCAATCGACCAGCGCGGATCTGAGCCGATGAAGCAGAAAAATATACTGAAAAAAATCTTCATATAGGTTGAATTCAACTGATAAATGGTTTAAACTTATATGCATAATTTCAATTCACCGAAAGGATGACAGTTAAGGACAGACTGTAAGCGGTCTGTCTTTTTATTCATATAGAAATTCAGCAATGCCAACGATCAATCAGTTAGTGAAAAAATCACGGAAAAAGCAGACGAAGAAGTCGAATGTGCCGGCGCTTGAGGGCTGTCCCCAGAAGCGCGGAGTCTGTACTCGCGTCTATACGACAACCCCAAAAAAACCGAATTCAGCGTTGCGGAAAATTGCCCGCGTGCGCTTGACAAACGGGTATGAGGTTACAACTTATATTGGTGGTGAAGGTCATAATCTGCAGGAGCATTCGGTAGTCTTGATTCGGGGTGGCCGAGTCAAAGACCTGCCAGGTGTTCGATACCACACGGTACGTGGAGCGCTCGATGCCTCAGGTGTTGACCGTCGGCGCCAGGGCCGTTCAAAATACGGTGCAAAACGCCCCCACCGGTAACAGCAAAACAGAATTGAGACTGATGGAATATTTACGATGCCTAGACGTCGATTAGTACCAAAGCGAAAGGTGATGCCTGACCCCAAGTATCACCAGGTAACGGTGACAAAATTCATTAACGCCTTAATGAAAGACGGCAAGAAATCGGTTGCCGAAAAAATCTTTTACAACGCGTTCGACATCATTGTGGAACGGCAGGGCGGAGATCCTCTGGTCGTATTTGAAGAGGCATTGGAGAATGTTCGCCCAGTGGTTGAAGTCAAAAGCCGCCGCGTAGGGGGTGCAACCTATCAGGTTCCGATGGACGTTCGACCGATTAGACGCAACGCATTGGCAATACGATGGATCATCGAAGCAGCCCGCAGACGTCGTGAAAAATCGATGGCTTATCGATTGGCTGGCGAACTGATGGAGGCTTCCAGACGGGCAGGGGAAGCTTACAAGAAATGTGAAAACACGCATCGCATGGCCGAAGCGAACAAGGCATTTTCTCACTTCAGATACTAAAATATTCAGCATTAGAGGCAGACCGAAAAATGGCACGCAAAACGCCATTGGAGCGTTATCGAAATATTGGCATCATGGCACACATTGATGCTGGTAAGACGACGACGACTGAAAGAATTCTTTTCTATACCGGAATTTCACACAAGATGGGTGAAGTTCATTACGGTAACGCGATCATGGACTGGATGGCTCAGGAACAAGAACGCGGGATCACGATTACATCTGCAGCGACTACTTGTTTTTGGGGTGGAGCGAGAAGTCGGATTCCGGAGCATCGCATCAATATTATTGATACCCCGGGGCATGTGGATTTTACCGTTGAGGTGGAGCGCTCGCTGAGGGTTTTGGATGGCGCCATTACCGTACTGTGCGCTGTGGGTGGCGTAGAGCCTCAGACTGAAACCGTATGGCGGCAGGCGGATCGATACGGTGTGCCGCGTCTGATTTTCATCAATAAGATGGATCGCATTGGTTCGGATTTTCAAAGCGTTCTGTTGCAGATAAAAAAGTATCTCGGCGCTCAGGCATTGCCAATGCAACTGCCAATCGGAGCTGAGGAAAAATTTGTTGGAATCGTAGACTTGGTGTCTATGAAAGCCTGGTACTGGGATGACGGCAGTATGGGAACACGTTACTATCTGACGGACATTCCTGAGGATTTGGCCGATGAAGCCGAAATCATGCGTGAGCAGATCATTGAAACAGCAGCTGAGGCAAATGATGATCTGACTACTGAGTGGCTGGAAAATGGCACCTTGACTGAAGATCAGATCCGAGAGGGCATACGGGAAATGACGCTGGACAACGCGATTGTTCCGGTGTTTTGTGGATCAGCATTCAAGAACAAAGGGGTCCAGCTGCTGCTCGATGGAGTGATTGATTACCTGCCAAATCCGATGGATGTTCCACCGATTGAAGGCATCGTTGACGCAAATGCCGAAATACTCGAGAAGAGAGTGGCCGACGACAGCGAAAAATTCTCGGCGCTTGCCTTTAAGATCATGACCGATCCCTACGTTGGTCAATTGGTGTTCCTGCGTGCTTATTCAGGCATCCTCAGGTCCGGTCAGAAAGTTTTGAACATCTCCAGTGGCCGGAAAGAGAGAATTGGCCGCCTGCTGCAAATGCACGCAAACGACAGGGTGGACATCAAGGAAATCAGAACCGGAGACATTGTTGCTGTTGTCGGTTTGAAAAATGTGACAACCGGTGACACCATCTGCGATCCAAGCGGGGAAATTGCCCTTGAACGTATGGAGTTTCCAGAACCGGTAGTGTCTCAGGCGGTTGAACCAAGAACCAAAATCGATGAAGAGCGTCTGTCCAAGGCGCTGATTAAGCTGTCGAAGGAAGACCCGTCGTTCCAGGTGCGGACTGATTCTGAATCAGGTCAGACCATCGTGTCGGGTATGGGAGAATTGCACCTTGAAATCATCATGGACCGACTGCGACGCGAGTTTGACGTAAAAGCAAATATTGGTCAGCCTCAAGTCGCGTACCGAGAAACAATCACGAAAACAGTTGTGCATGAGACACGACATATTCGACAGACTGGCGGCAGGGGACAGTATGCTCATATCGTGATCAAACTCGAACCGCTGGGATTGGGAAATGGTTTTGAGTTTGAAGATAAAATTGCCGGAGGCGCGGTTCCGAAAGAATTTATTCCCGCTGTGAAAAAAGGAATCCAGAACGCTATGGCCTCAGGTGTTGTCGCGGGTTATCCCATGGTTGACATCAAGGCAACGTTGATGGATGGCTCTTTTCATGAAGTTGATTCTTCGGAAAAAGCGTTTTCAGTAGCGGGTACCATGGCTTTTCGAGATGGATCTCTGCGTGCAGCTCCGCAGCTGCTGCAGCCCTTTATGTCGGTCGAGGTTGTAACACCGAGAGAATACCTTGGTTCGATTACCGGCGATTTAAATTCGAGAAAAGCAATCATTGAAGACGTGGCTGATGTTGCTAGTGGAAAGGTAGTTCGAGTGCTGGTTCCATTGATTCAGATGTTCGGTTACGTTTCTTCTCTGCGTTCGCAGACGCAGGGACGAGCAACTTATTCCATGAAGTTCAACTCTTATCTGCCGGTCAGTCTGCGCGAAGCGGGCGTGACTTTCAGAATGGCGAGCTGAAGAACTTGAATTACTTAACCATTAACTGAGAACTGAAAATGGCGAAGCAGAAATTTGAGCGAACGAAGCCGCATGTGAATGTGGGGACCATCGGTCATGTGGACCATGGGAAGACGACGCTGACGGCGGCGATCACGAAGGTGCTGGCGCAGCGTTACGGCGGCGAGGTCAAGGATTTTTATGACATAGACAATGCGCCGGAGGAACGGGCGCGGGGGATCACGATTGCGACGGCGCACGTGGAGTATGAGACGGCGAACCGTCATTATGCGCATGTGGACTGTCCGGGTCATGCGGATTACGTGAAGAACATGATCACCGGCGCGGCGCAGATGGACGGTGCGGTGCTGGTGGTGTCGGCGATGGACGGCGCGATGCCGCAGACGCGCGAGCACGTGCTGCTGGCGCGGCAGGTGGGGGTGCCGTATGTGGTGGTGTATCTGAACAAGGCGGATGCGGTGGATGATGCGGATCTTCTGGAGGTGGTAGAATGGGAGATACGCGAGCTGCTCGACGAGTATGAATTTCCGGGCGATGACACGCCGGTGATCATCGGCAGTGCGCTGCGGGCGTTGGAAGGCGAAGAAAGTGAATTGGGTGTGGAGTCGATTTACCGCTTGGCGGACGCCTTGGACGAGTATATTCCGGAGCCTGAGCGGGCGATTGACGGAGCTTTTCTGATGCCGATCGAGGATGTGTTTTCGATTTCCGGTCGCGGCACGGTGGTGACCGGTCGCATCGAGCGCGGCGTCGTGAAGGTGGGCGATGCGGTGGAGATGGTTGGATTGCGCCGCACCAGTCGGACGGTGGCGACGGGCGTGGAGATGTTTCGCAAGCTGCTCGATGAGGGTCGGGCGGGCGACAACGTCGGCATCCTGCTGCGGGGCGTGAAGAAAAACCAGGTGGAGCGAGGGCAGGTGCTGTCCAAGCCGGGTTCGATCACGCCGCACACGGATTTCGAGGCGGAGGTGTATGTTCTGTCGGCCAAAGAAGGCGGGCGCAACAAGCATTTTGGCAGTGGCTATCGGCCGCAGTTTTATTTTCGCACGACCGACGTGACCGGTCAGGTGACGTTGCCGGCGGGCGAGCAGATCGTGCTGCCGGGAGACAACTGCCGGCTGACCACGGATCTGATCAAGCCCATCGCCATGGAAGAAGGACTGCGTTTTGCGATTCGCGAAGGCGGGCGCACCATCGGAGCCGGAATCGTAACCAAAATCCTGAAGTAATTCTGAAACCATAGAGAACACTGGCAATGTCCGCAGCTAGAAAGGCAGAAAGTCAAAAAGTAAGAATCCGATTGAAGGCATTTGATCATCGAATGATCGATAGCTCGGCTTTGCAGATCGTGGAGACGGCACGTCGTACCGGTGCGATCGTGCGAGGTCCAATTCCTTTGCCGACCCGGATGGAACGGTATACCGTTCTACGTTCGCCCAACGCGGACAAGAAGTCACGCGATCAGTTTGAAATTCGCACTCATAAGCGCATTATGGATATTGTTGATCCGACAGATAAGACGATTGATGCGCTGATGAAGTTGGATCTGCCATCTGGCGTAGATGTAGAAATTAAACTCAAATAAGCGAGAGATAGAGAACGATGTCCATAGGATTGGTTGGCAGGAAAATCGGAATGACCCGCGTGTTTACGCAGGAAGGAGCATCGATTCCGGTCACGGTAGTGCAGGTCGAGCCGAATTTGGTGACACAGGTGAAATCCAAAAAAACGGATGGTTACAGCGCGGTGCAGGTGACGACCGGAACGATCGCGGACCGTAAGCTGAAAGCGCCGCAAAGAGGAACTTTTGAAAAAGCTGGTGTGCAACCGGGTCGAGGGCTGTGGGAATTTCGAATTGAAGACGGTGAAGTAGGGAAATTTCAGACCGGTGATCGATTCAGTGTAGATGTTTTCGCAGAAGGTCAGAAAGTTGACGTGCAGGGCACATCGATCGGCAAAGGATTCGCTGGGGTCATGAAACGCTGGAGCTTCGGAGGTGGTCGGGCCACTCACGGCAATTCGAAGGCACATCGAAAACCGGGCTCGATTGGTCAAAATCAGACTCCAAGTCGAGTTTTTCCAGGTAAGAAAATGGCCGGGCATATGGGCAATCAGCGAAAAGTTCAACAGAATTTGAAAGTTGTTCGAGTTGACGCATCTCGATCCTTGCTGTTGATTCAGGGCTCAATTCCGGGTTCGCGGCAGTCGGACATTGTTGTGACATCTGCAGTTAAGCAGAAGAATCGATAACAGAATATTCGAGTAAACGGTCATGCAGTTGAATGTATTGGACAGACAGGGCAACGTCGAAAAATCGGTGGACGTTTCCGACGCGGTCTTCGATGCAAAGTTTAACAATGCTTTGGTGCATCAGGTCGCAGTAGCTTACCGCGCAGGGGGACGCGCCGGCACTCATGCGGGTAAGAATCGTTCAGCAGTCCGCGGTGGAGGAGCAAAACCCTATAAGCAGAAAGGTACCGGTAGAGCGAGAGCAGGAACGCTTTCAAGCCCAATAGTTCGAGGTGGAGGTCAGACATTTGCCAAGTCACCCAGAGATTATTCGCAAAAGGTGAACCGAAAATCCTATCGAGCTGCGATGCGTTCAGCGCTGTCAGAAACGAGGCGGTTAGGTAATTTGATCGTCGTCAATGACATGAATCTTGAGTCTCATAAAACCAAAGAAGCCTTTAAACAACTTCAGGCGTTAAAATGTCAGTCCGTACTGATCGTGGATGACAATGTAAGTGAGAATTTAGATATGGCGACTCGAAATCTGCCACATGTTCATGTTATTGCGCCATCGATGCTGAATCTGGTGGATGTTATTGATATCGGTAAAGTGCTGATGACGGAAAGCGCGGTTAAATTTGTGGAAGAGTGGCTGCAATGAACGAAGAACGCATGTATCAGGTGATTCGCTATCCGATTATTTCGGAAAAGAGCAATTTAGTCGCTGAGAGGCATAAGCAGTTTATGTTTGAAGTTGCGCCGGACGCAAATAAAAGCGAAATTCGCGAAGCTGTCAAGAAGATTTTCGATGTGCGCGTACTTTCAGTTCAGGTTTTGAACCGAAAAGGAAAGCGAAAGAGATTTCGGAACGCGATGGGCCAGCAGTCCAGCAGGCGTACGGCATTCGTGAGAATTCACAAGGACGATGACATTGATTTTTCACAGACCTTGGGTTAATGGAAGATTAGAGAAATGACACTGGTCAAGCAAAATCCGATTACGCCCGGTCAAAGGGGAATGGTGCGCGTGAAAAACGCGGAACTCTATCGAGGGCGTCCTTACAAACCGTTGGTTGAACCGGTTCGAAAGACCGACGGACGGAACAACTACGGAAGAATTACTGTCCGTCACCGAGGCGGCGGGCACAAGCGACTTTATCGAATCCTAGACTTTAAGCGAGATAAAGAGAACATTCCGGCACAAGTTGAAAGAATCGAGTATGACCCGAATCGAAGCGCCAATATTGCACTTTTGCTCTACGCAGATGGTGAGCGTCGATACATCATCGCACCCAAAGGCTTGAAAGTTGGAGCGACAGTGCAATCAGGAAGTTCGGCATCAATCGCACCAGGAAACTCCCTCAAGCTGAGTCGAATGCCACAGGGAACAGTCGTGCATTGCATCGAAATGAAACCAGGCAAAGGTGCCCAGATCGCTCGGTCTGCCGGAACTTCTGCCCAATTTCTCGGACAGGAAGGAAACTATGCTCTTTTGCGTCTGCGGTCAGGCGAGATGCGCAAGGTTCATTTGAATTGTCGGGCAACCATTGGTGAAGTGGGCAATGCGGAACATGCTTTACGTAAGCTGGGCAAGGCCGGTGCAAAAAGATGGCGCGGCATTCGGCCCACAGTGCGGGGTGTGGCGATGAATCCGGTTGATCACCCTCACGGCGGCGGTGAAGGACGGACCTCAGGCGGAAGGGATCCAGTATCGCCATGGGGCGTTCCTACCAAGGGGTACCGTACGCGTCGAAACCGAAGAACTGGAAAATTAATCATTCGAAGACGTAAGCGCAAATAATTTGATGGAGTAGATTGAGTGGGCAGATCGATAAAAAAGGGTCCTTTTGTTGACCACAACCTGTGGGCAAAAGTTATCGAAGCAAAGAAACATAATATTCGACGGCCGATACGAACATGGTCACGTCGTTCGATGATTATGCCTGAATTTATCGGCTTGACGATTGCAGTGCACAACGGTCGCTATCACGTGCCAATTTTAATTACTGAGAACATGGTTGGGCACAAATTGGGTGAGTTCGCGCCGACCCGCACATTCAAGGGTCATGCAGCAGATCGAAGAGCCAGGAAAGGCCGATAGGGAACACGATCATGCAGGTAAGAGCCGTTTCAAAGTATGTTCGATCCTCACCTTTCAAGGTGAGGCTTGTGGTGAATCAGATTCGTCGGCTGCCGGTTGAGCAGGCGCGGGATGTTTTGACCTACAGCAATAAAAAGGCTGCGAAGTTGGTGCTGAAAACACTTGATTCCGCAATCGCAAACGCGGAGGTGAATAACAACGCGAATATTGACGAATTGGTGGTTCGGTCCGCATTCGTTGATCAAGCCCCAGTGATTAAGCGTTGGCGGGCGAGAGCGAGAGGTCGAATGAACCGAATTCACAAACAAAACAGCCATATCACGATCATAGTATCGGACGAAACCTAGAGAAGGAAAGTATGGGACAGAAAGTACAGCCAGTTGGCATTCGCTTGGGCATCACTTCAGAATGGAGTTCAAGCTGGTATGCATCGGGTCAAGATTATGCGAAGAATTTGAAGGAAGATTTGCGGGTGCGCAGCTTCATCCGGGAGCGTCTGGCCAATGCCGCCGTCAGTAAAATCACGATCGAGCGTCCGGCGCAAAACATGCAGGTTGTTATTCATACCGCACGGCCTGGATCCGTAATTGGAAAAAAAGGCGAAGATATCAACAAGTTGCGAATGGAACTGACAAAGATCAACGGGGCGCCGGTTTCCGTTTCAGTGGAGGAAATTCGTAAGCCGGACTTGGATGCAAAACTCGTTGCAGAGAGCATTTGCCAGCAGCTCGAAAAACGGATGATGTTTCGGCACGTGATGAAGCGTGCGGTGCAAAATTCCATCCGAGTTGGAGCGCTCGGCGCGAAGGTCATGATTTCCGGCCGATTGAATGGCGCTGAGATCGCGCGTACGGAATGGTACCGAGAAGGCCGAGTTCCGCTTCACACTTTTCGAGCCAACGTTGATTATGGCATTGCTGAAGCGCATACGACATACGGTGTGTTGGGTGTGAAAGTTTGGTTATTCACCGGAGAAGTTTTCTAAAGAAGGAAAACGAAAGCGTAAGAATAAAATAATGTGAGTCGATGAACGATGTTACAGCCAAAGCGAACTAAATATCGTAAACAGCAAAAGGGACGAAATCGCGGTTATGCCACCCGCGGCAATCTCGTTAGTTTCGGAGAATACGGTCTGAAAGCAACGACGAGAGGTCGAATAACAGCACGGGAAATCGAGTCTGGAAGACGTGCAATCAATCGCTACGTCAAACGAGGTGGAAAACTGTGGATTCGTATTTTTCCCGACAAACCCATTTCAAAAAAGCCGCTGGAAGTCAGAATGGGCAAAGGCAAAGGAAATCCCGAATTCTGGGTATTCGTGGTCAAACCTGGACATATGCTGTATGAAATTCAAGGTGTCAGTGAAGACATGGCCCGTGAAGCATTTCGCCGCGCAGGTGCGAAGATTTCCGTGCAGACCACGTTTGCGAAAAGGCAGGGTGTGTGATGAACACGGCAGGTGAACTTCGAACGCACACTGTTGACGAGTTGAATCAGATGATTACTGATCTGCGTCGAAAGCAGTTGGACATTCGCATTCAAGTATCGACCGGACAATTCGCTGATATTTCAAAGTTTAAGGAATATCGGCGCGATGTCGCTCGCATCAAAACCGTTTTGAACGAAAAAGGGAGCAGCTGAATATGGTGCATTCACAAGAACGCGGACCGCGCACTGTGGCGGGTTTGGTTACCAGTGCCAAAATGGACAAGACAATTGCCGTCAGGGTCGAACGAAAGGTCGCACATCCGCTGTATCGAAAGTACGTAAAGCGGTTTACGAAGCTGTATGTTCATGACGAAGACAATATCTGTCAGGAAATGGATCGAGTGTTGATTCAAGAGTGTCGCCCAATTTCGAAAACAAAGAGTTGGCGGCTTATCAAGAAACTAGAACCCAATCAAAGTGTCTGAGGTCCATAAGCTATGATTCAGATGCAGACTATGTTAAATGTAGCCGACAACAGCGGAGCGAAACGAGTGCAGTGCATTAAAGTTCTCGGCGGCTCGAAACGTCGGTACGCTGGCATTGGCGATATCATTCGGATTACGATCAAGGAAGCGATTCCGAACAGTCGCGTGCGTAAAGGTGATATTTTTTTTGCTGTCGTCGTTCGAACCAGAAAAGGGGTAAGGCGGGCGGATGGTTCGCTGATTCGATTCGACCGCAATGCTGTAGTTTTGCTCAATGCACAGAAGCAGCCTGTTGGAACCCGAATTTTTGGCCCGGTTACAAGAGAACTTCGCACAAAACAATTCATGCGAATCGTTTCTCTGGCGCCTGAGGTCATCTGAGAATGAATGCATGAAGAAAATTAAGAAAGGTGATGATGTCATTGTGCTGGCCGGCCGCGACCGGGGTCGGCGCGGTACCGTATTGGACATTTCGAGTGATGGCAAAAGAGCGCGCGTCAACGATATCAATCTGGTGCGTCGACATACTCGACCGAATCCGAATGCGAATCAGGTTGGTGGAATAATCGAAAAGGAAGCGCCCATTCAAATATCCAATCTTGCGTTGTACAATCCTGCAACTGGGAAGGGCGACCGCGTAGGATTCAAATTTTTGCAGGATGGGTCAAAAGTTCGTTATTTCAAATCCAACGGTGAAGTGATAAGTGACTGATACTGACATGGCTGAAAATCCCAGACTAGAAAAATTTTATCGGGAAGAATTGTTCGACCGATTGAGGGAACAGTTCGATTACAAGAACCCGATGCAGGTTCCGAGAGTCCAGAAAATTACTCTGAACATGGGCGTTGGCGATGCGATAAGAACCAAAAACAAAAATCTCTTGTTGAATGCGCGCGACGATCTTGAATTGATTTCTGCTCAAAAACCCGTAATTACCAAAGCGCGAAAAGCGGTTGCTGCTTTTAAGATCCGAGAAGGATATGAGATCGGCTGCATGGTAACATTGCGCAGAAGCCGAATGTACGAATTCCTGGATAGGCTGATCGCTATTGCGATCCCTAGAATCCGAGATTTTCGCGGCTTGTCGCCGAAGTCGTTTGACGGCCGCGGCAATTATTCTTTCGGGATCAAGGAACAAATCGTGTTTCCCGAGATAAATTATGACAATGTTGATGCGATTCGGGGCATGAACGTTACTATTACCACGACAGCAAGAACGGATGAAGAAGCAAGAGCGTTGCTGCGTGGATTTAAATTTCCAATGAAACAGAACTAGATCATGGCAAAAAAATCGATGTTGGCTCGTGAAGTCAAGCGAGTGAAGCTGGCGAAAAAATATGCGACCAGACGAGCGCAGCTGAAGCAGCGGGTCATTGACCCTTATCTGTCGCACGCAGAGAGAATGGAGGCGATGATGAATTTGCAGAAGCTGCCGCGTGACAGCAATCCAAACCGCCAGCGTAATCGATGTAATCTGACCGGACGGCCTCGGGGGTACTACCGCAGGTTCGGCCTTGGGCGCAACAAACTCAGAGAAATTGTAATGAAAGGTGAAGCGCCTGGAGTTACGAAAGCCAGCTGGTAATAAGAGAGCGAAACGGACGGAGAATTAGTCTTATGACGATGGCAGATCCAATTGCGGACATGATTACAAGAATTCGGAATGGTTGCCGTGCCAGGCATTCCGAAGTGAGTATGGCAAGCTCTCGAATGAAGTGCAGCATTGCCAAGGTATTGAAAGACGAAGGCTACATCACGAACTACTCCGTGAGTGACGACAAGGTTCATCCGACATTGACGATTGTGCTGAAATACTATAATGGCCGATCTGTTATTGAAACCATCACTCGCATTAGCAAGCCAAGTCGAAGAGTGTATAGAGGAATTGATGATTTGCCGGTAATCAGCGGCGGACTAGGAGTTGCAATCGTTACAACGTCCAAAGGCGTACTCACTGCGAAAGCAGCAAAGGCTGCTGGCATCGGTGGCGAAGTCTTGTGCAGCGTAACTTAAAGCAGGAGATTGCTGACATGTCGAGAATCGCAAAGGAACCGGTGAAAATCCCAGACAAAGTTCGCGCTTCTGTCGAAAATGGAATCATTTCCGTGATTGGACCAAAAGGAGCGTTGGAAATGTCAGTTCATCCAGCGGTAAAGGTCTTGATGAAAGATCAGCTTGTTACGGTAGCTGCCCGACATTCCACCGTGAAGTCCAGAGCGATGTCCGGCACCACCCGATCATTGATCAATAACATGGTGATCGGTGTCAGTGAAGGGTTTGAAAAGAGACTGACTTTGATCGGTACTGGATATCGAGCGAAGGCAGACGGTTCTACCGTTAATCTTTCCCTCGGTTTTTCGCATCCGATTGTGTATCAGGCATCGAAAGAAATTACCTTTCATGTCGAATCTGAATCGAGTGCGCAAGTCAAGCTCGTTGTGCGGGGAATTGACAAGCAGGAAGTAGGACAGGTGGCCGCTGACCTGCGCCGAATGCGCCCGCCGGAACCCTACAAAGGAAAAGGTGTTCGCTATTCGGACGAACGAGTGCGGCGCAAAACAATTAAGAGTGTTGGTTAAATCATGAGTGTAAAAAGATCAAAGCGATTGCGCAGATCTCGAAAAACCAGAGCTCTGCTGAAACTTAAGGGGAAACAGCGTTTGTGTGTGCACCGGTCTTTGCAGCACATTCACGCACAGGTGATTTCGGCAGATGGCGGTGAAACTCTTGCCTCTGCGTCTACAAACGAACCGTTGATTCGCAGTCAGGTGAAATACGGTGGAAATGTGGAGGCAGCGAGATTGGTTGGTGCAGTCATTGCCGACCGTGCGAAGCAGATGAATATTGAGTCCGTGGGATTCGACCGTTCGGGATATCGCTATCATGGAAGAGTGAAAGCGCTCGCTGATGCAGCTCGAGAAGCTGGTTTGAAAATTTAAATTGAGGAAAATTCGTTTATGGCGATTACTGAGCAGGATGGCATCAATCGAGACGAGTTTAGAGAAGAACTGATAAAAGTTCGACGCGTAGCCAAAGTGGTCAAAGGCGGACGAATCTTCAGTTTTTCGGCGTTGACTGTCGTTGGCGACGGCAACGGAAATGTAGGCATTGGACTCGGAAAAGCACGAGAAGTGCCGGTTGCCGTTAGAAAATCATTCGACGACGCAAAACGTAACATCGTGAAAGTTCACATCAAAAATGGAACATTACAGTACGCGGTGAGTGGAAAGCATGGTGCTGCAAAGGTTATCATGCGACCGGCTGCGCCGGGGACTGGAATAATCGCAGGTGATACCATGCGAGCCATTTTCGAACTGGCGGGCATTCGTGACGTGCTTTCAAAAATAATCGGCACAACGAATTCAATTAATGTTGCGAGAGCAACAATTAACGGACTGCAGTCGATACATAGCCCAGAATTCGTAGCCGCAAAGCGTTCCAAAAAAGTCTGGGAGCTGTTTCACTAGCGCGAACAAGGAAGTGACGATATGGCCGCTGAAGAAATTGGAAGAGTGCGAGTAAAGTTGGTTCGCAGCTTAAATGGACGCCTCAAGAAACACAAAGCGTGTGTGCGAGGATTAGGGCTGCGCAAGATTAACGATGTTAGAGAACTTGAAGATACGCCAGAAGTGCGAGGAATGATTCGAAAAGTATCCTATATGGTGGAAAGCGAAAAGGTGATCCAGTGAAAAATCGAATAGAACTTCGAAGCACGAAAGGCGCGAGAAGAAAATCCAAACGGGTTGGAAGAGGCGCCGGGTCGACTCGCGGCAGCACTTGCGGGCGCGGTGACAAAGGACAGAAATCCAGATCGGGTGGCGGTGTCAAACTTGGATTCGAAGGCGGTCAGATGCCTATCCAAAGAAGGCTCCCGAAAAGTGGATTTAAGTCATTGACGAGCCAGGACACCGCGCAGGTCAGACTGCAGGATCTGGAAAAGTGTGATGCAGATGTTATCGATCTGGAGACGCTCAAAAAACATTCATTGGTTCCTCGTAAGGCATTAAAAGCAAAATTGATTGCCTCGGGCAGCATTCGAAAGAGCGTAGTTGTGCAAGGATTGCTCGTTTCGAAAGGTGCCCGCGCCGCAATCGAAGCTGCGCAAGGAACGATAAAAGAGGACTGACAAATGGCAGCCCCAAAAACATCAAGAAGATTGCCCAATTTAGGGACGTTAAGTGAACTGCGGAAGAGACTGCTGTTCATTATCGGCGCGATGGTTGTGTTTCGGTTTGGTACGCATATTCCCGTACCAGGCGTTGACCCAGTTGCGGTAGCTGCATTATTTGAGCAGACTCGCGGCTCGATCGTAGATATCTTTAATGTGTTTTCGGGTGGTGCGCTGTCGAGGCTGTCAATATTTGCTCTCGGTGTCATGCCATACATCTCCGCTTCAATCATTATGCAGATGATGAGCGCAGTGATTCCACAGTTGGAACAGCTGAAAAAGGAAGGGGAAGCAGGTCGTAGAAAAATAACCGAATACACGCGTTACGGAACGGTTCTGCTTGCAACTTTTCAGGGTCTTGGCATTGCAATTGCCATTGAAGGTCAGGTTGCAGGTGGGAGTGCCGTTGTGTTGACACCTGGACTCGGATTCAAGCTGACTACAGTGGCGAGTTTGGTGACAGGAACAATGTTTCTGGTCTGGCTGGGTGAACAGACAACCGAGCGAGGAATAGGCAATGGAATTTCGTTGATCATTTTCGCAAGTATTGTCGCAGGATTGCCTTCCGCCGTTGCAGGAACCCTTGAGCTGGCTCGAACGGGCGCCTTTACGCCAATCGGCGTGCTGTTGCTTTTCGCGGGTGCAGTTCTCGTGACAGGCTGTGTGGTTTTCTTTGAGCGTGGTCAGAGACGGATCGTAGTGAATTATGCTCAGCGCCAACGCGGACGAAGAATGCTGGCTGGACAGACTACTTTTTTACCCCTGAAGATCAACATGTCTGGCGTTATTCCTCCGATCTTTGCATCGAGCATAATTTTATTTCCAGTCAGTCTGGGCAGCTGGTTCGGACAGCAGGATAACATGCGCTGGCTTCAAGACATTGCAACTACGATTGGTCCGGGTCAGCCAATCTATATGATTCTGTACGCAGCTCTCATTGTGTTCTTCTGTTTCTTCTATACTGCTCTGGTTTTCAGCCCGAAGGATATGGCTGACAACTTGAAGAAATCAGGTGCGTTCATTCCGGGCATTCGTCCAGGCTCACAGACTCTGAAGCATATCGATGGAATCGTATCAAGACTGACTTTGGCAGGGGCAATCTATTTGGTGATCGTTTGTCTGATCCCTGAATTCTTGGTGGTGCAGTGGAGCGTGCCGTTCTATTTCGGTGGTACTTCACTATTGATTATTGTGGTTGTGATGTTAGATTTAATTGGCCAAGTGCAGTCACATTTGATGTCCAGACAGTATGAAAGCCTGATGAAGAAATCAACGATGACCGGTGGATTGGGGATTACGCGTTAACTCGAACAAGGACAGAAACATGAAAGTTAGAGCTTCTGTAAAAAAAATGTGTCGCAACTGCAAAATAATTAAGCGTCATGGTGTATTGAGAGTGATTTGCAGCTCAGACCCACGGCACAAGCAGCGACAGGGATAAATCATCATTTTGTCATTAGGAGTATTCTCTTGGCACGTATAGCAGGGATCAATTTACCGCTTCAAAAGCATATTCGGATTGCACTGACGTCAATCTACGGTATCGGCATTAGTACTGCTGAGAAGATCTGCGTCGATTCCGGTGTATCGCGAACGAAAAGAGTTCGAAACTTAACCGAACGAGAAGCAGAGAAACTAAGAGCAGAAGTCGCCAGATATCGAATTGAAGGTGATTTGCGAAGAGAAGTATCGATGAACATCAAGCGTCTAAAAGACCTTGGCTGTTATCGCGGACTTCGGCATCGTCGAGGCTTGCCGGTACGAGGTCAGAGAACCTCTACAAACGCCAGAACTCGCAAAGGACCAAGACGTCCGATTAAGAAATAGGTGGAAACGTGGCAAAGGGTAGAACAAGAAAACGAAAAGCTAGGATCAAACGCGTCGTAACGGAAGGGATCGCGCATATTCACGCGACCTTCAATAACACGATAGTTACGATAACCGACCGACAGGGCAATGTGCTGTGTTGGTCAGCTGCTGGGAAAATGAACTTTAAGGGTTCACGAAAAAGTACGCCATTTGCAGCGCAGATCACCTCGGAGGATTGTGCGAAGTCTGCAATTGACATGGGTATGAAATACATTGACGTGGAAGTTTGCGGCCCAGGACCGGGCAGAGATTCTGCCGTGAGAGCACTCAATGCGGCAGGTCTCGAAGTGAGTCGGATCACCGACGTCACGCCGATTCCGCATAACGGTTGCCGTCCTCCAAAACGTCGAAGAATTTAAGTGGAGTTTGAATAATGGCTAGATACACTGGACCCACTTGTAAATTGATGCGTCGAGAGCAGATGGATCTTGATCTGAAGTCGCTTACGAGAAAGACATTAAATACAAAGTGTCGTTTTTCAAAGCTGCCCGGTCAAAAAGTCACGGGGCGTCGACCGCGAGTTACGGTTTATGGACGGCTTTTGCGAGAAAAGCAAAAGCTGCGAAGAATGTATGGCGTGATGGAAAAACAGTTTCGCCGACACTACAAAGAAGCGGCTAGACGTCCAGGTTCAACGGGCATCAACTTGCTTCAGATACTAGAGGCTCGATTGGATAACGTAGTCTATAGAATGGGATTTGGCTGCACGCGGGCTGAATCAAGGCAGCTGGTGAATCACAACGCAGTTGAAGTGAATGGAATGAGAGTCAATATTCCTTCCTACGAAGTGAAACGCGGCGACATCATCAGCATTCGTGAAAAAAGCCAAGATCAGGACCGAATTAAAGCCGCACTTCAGGATTCAAATCCACCAACTTGGGTAGATGTCAATTCCAGTCAATTTAAAGGCAGACTTCTGTCTTTGCCGGAAAGAGAAGATCTGACCTACGACATCAACGAAACACTCGTAATTGGATATTACTCTAAGTAATACCAATATCTTTTTGTTATAGAAAATATTTTTATGTACGATACATCAGACTTTTTAGTTCCAGAAATTATTTCAATCAACACTGAAGACTATCGGTCTAAAATTGTGCTTGAGCCGTTGGAGCGCGGCTTCGGTCATACCATGGGGAACGCTTTACGTCGAATATTGTTGTCTTCCATGCCTGGCTCCGCAATCACAGAGGTGAAAATCGAAGGAGCTCTGCACGAACTCACTGTGCTGGAGGGAGTTCGAGAAGAAGTCATCGAAATTCTAATGAACCTGAAGAATCTTGCAATCATGATCACAGGAATGGAAAGAGACGAAGTCTCATTAAAACTTTTGAAAGAAGGTCCTCACGTCGTGACAGCCGCGGATATTCAACTCTCTCATGATGTTGAAATCGTCGATGAAAACCATGTCATCGCGCATTTGCAGTCAGGAGCGAAACTGGATATGGAGTTGAAAGTAACTCGAGGGCGGGGATATCGCCTGCTGGATTCTGATGAGACAAATGAACAATCGACTACCATTGGACTGATGAAAGTCGACGCTTACTACACTCCCATTCGAAGGGTTTCATACACTGTAGAAAATGCGCGGGTGGAGAAAAGAACGGATTTGGATAAATTGATCATCAATATTGAAACAAATGGAACGATTGATCCGGAAGATGCAGTGCGCTATGCCGCTAAAATTTTACATACGCAGACCAGCATTTTCGCCGACTTGGAAGAAAAGGTTCCTGTTGTTGAAGAAATCGAAGAACTTCAGTTTGAACCGATTCTCCTTAAACCCCTTGATGAGCTTGAACTTACAGTTCGTTCTGCAAACTGCCTCAAGGCCGAGAGCATCCACTACATTGGGGATTTGGTTCAAAAAACTGAAACTGATTTGCTGAAAACCCCCAATTTAGGAAAAAAATCACTTACGGAAATCAAAGATGTATTGGCGGAACGAAATCTTACGTTAGGACAAGTTCTTGAAAATTGGCCCCCCATGTTTCTGCGTCGAGAGGTTGCAGAGATTGAAAGATTTGGGAATTAGCAGTTATGCGACATCGAAAATCCGGAAGAAGTTTGAATCGCACATCAAGTCATCGTAAAGCGATGATGAGAAACATGGCTGCGTCCTTGTTTCGGCACGAACAGATACAAACCACCGTACCGAAAGCCAAAGAGTTAAGGCGTTTTGCAGAGCCTTTAATCACTCTCGCCAAGACTCCATCAGTCGCCAATCGCAGAATCGCTTTTGCGAGATTGCGTGACCGAGAGATGGTAACAAAACTGTTTGATACTCTGGGCGAACGGTATCGCGACAGACCTGGTGGATACACTCGTATTCTAAGGTGTGGATATCGCGCCGGAGACGCCGCTCCGATGGCCTATATTCAGCTGATTGACTCTGATGTTCTCTGGGGCGACGATGAAAGTTGAGTTCAGTATGTCCTTCATCAATGGTGAATCGAACGGACAGTCATCAAGTCAATTCTGTAATTTCATTTGAAACGCGTATGACCTGGGGTTTCAAAATCACCCCGCAACGATGAAATGAAACGCAACTTTGCTGCTTTTTTCGGCTGTCATTGAAGTGAAAGCTGCGAGGATTTAAGCGGATTAGCTAAGAATTTGAGCGAATGCAATTCAATGACGGAATTGAAGTCCACGACATCGGCCAGGCAGCCGCATGAACTTTTTCTACACACACACGAAAATCGGCAACAGCTCAGCAGTCATCCAGATATTGGCTGATTTCAAGTAAAATTCGTGCATGATTTTTCTTTGCACTGATTATCAGAATTCCATATACTCCAGCCAAGTCATTGCTAGAATACTTGCAATCGATTCAAATATAACGACAGTCAACGCAATTGACGACTTAGATGCCTACAATGTCCGAGCTGCCGCCTATTTGCTGAGTGCCTATGCAGAACATTTGCCGGTGTCATCGGTCGTACTTTGCATCGTTGATCCTGGCGTCGGAGGTGAGAGAAAACCCATTTATTTCCGTAGTAAATCCAAGTGGTTCATTGGACCCGACAACGGAATCTTATCACGAATATTTGCGGCAGACCCGTATATTTCGGACCGTCACATCAACGAAATTGCTGATGTTGATGCCAATGCCTCTCTAACATTTCACGGCCGCGACATATTTGCGCCGGCTGCCGCTCGGATTTTTCTGGATCCTTCTAAAATGTTACGCAAAGGCATATCGAGCTCCGCGACGGTCAAATTGAGTCAGGAGTGGCCGGATGATTGTTGCGAAATCATTTATATTGACGGCTACGGCAACTGTTTTACTGGAGTTCGGGGACCTGGCATTCATACAAAAAACACGATCACCATTGGAGTTCACCAATTTCGTCATGCCGATACGTTTTGTGAAGTCGACGAGGGCGAAGGATTTTGGTATGTGAATTCCATAGGTCTGTTGGAATTAGCGGTCAGTCAGGGTTCAGCTGCAGAAAAATTTGGAATAGCAGTAGGTGACCATTTACAGATAGATTGAGGACAAATTGATGATCGATAGCGACAAAGTATTGGAATTTTGGTTTGGTGACAGCATTCACTCTACAGATAAATTCACAAGGCGACTGGAAACTTGGTTTATGGCAGCCGATGAGTTTGATGAAGAAATACAAAATCGTTTTGAACCCTGCATCGAACGAGCGGTGCAACGAAGCAAAGAATGCTCAAGCAGCGACCCTAGAGAAATACTCGCACTGATCATTCTGCTAGATCAGTTTCCTAGAAATGTCTATAGAGGCACACCGAAAGCATTCGCCTACGATTCGTATGCGTTGGGACTGACCAAAAAATTGATTGAGACGGGATTGGATGAATCATTTACGTATGTAGAGCGGTTGTTCGTCTATATGCCCCTTCAGCACTCGGAGGAAGTGGAAGTGCAGCAGCTGTCTGTTGAGACGTTCCAAAAGCTCATTGCTGCAGCCGATAATAAGGTTCACAGACAAAGTGCGGAAGATTCTCTGAAATACTCGGAATTGCACAAAGAAATCATTGATCAGTTTGGTCGTTTTCCTCACAGAAATGAAATTCTCGGTCGAATTTCAACTCAAGCGGAGCTCGATTATCTTGCTGCCGGTGCTGAAAATTTCGGTCAGGTAAAGAAAAAACCCTCTGAGGATTAAATATCATAGAGTACTTGTAAAGTGAGATGATCAGCCGCATTGCTGGTTTATGGAGAACGACGCGCTGCCAATTGATCACGTGAACTGAATGAATTTGTCGTTGGAATTTACGTCACTGATAAAAAAACGAGAAAGAGGAAAAAAAGTATGGCTAGTCCAGTTAGAGTTACGGTTACTGGTGCCGCCGGGCAAATCAGCTACGGATTGTTATTTCGAATTGCTTCGGGTCACATGCTGGGGCCAAATCAACCCATCATACTGCAGTTGCTGGAAATTAAACCAGCGATGAAAGCACTGTCTGGGGTGGTGATGGAGCTGGATGATTGTGCATTTCCAACCTTAGTCGAAGTCATTGCGACAGACAATCCGGAGCTTGCGTTCGGAGATGCTGACTATGTTCTGATGGTTGGCGCACGCCCGCGGGGTCCAGGAATGGAGAGAAAAGATCTTTTGCAGGCCAACGCAAGAATTTTCACAAAACAGGGCACAATTCTAGATGAGAGCGCCAGTCGCAACGTACGGGTTTTGGTAGTTGGCAATCCTGCAAATACCAACGCCTTGATTACAGTCAGTAAACTCAGCAGGTTGGACTCCACACAGGTGACAGCGATGACTCGCTTAGATCACAATCGCGCCACGAGTCTGTTGGCAGGCGTAGTGGAAAGACCAACTACTTCGGTAAAACGCGTTGCCATTTGGGGCAATCATTCAACTACACAGTACCCGGACATTCATCATGCACTGGTGGATGGCAAGCCAGCGATGAATCTAGTTGATGAGGAGTGGATGACGGAAGAATTCATTCCGAGAGTTCAGAAGCGAGGTGCGGAAGTTATTGCCGCGCGAGGTCTTTCGAGCGCAGCTTCAGCTGGGTCTGCCGCGATGGATCATATCCGTACATGGATTGAAGGAACGAAATCGAATGACTGGACAAGCATGGCCGTTTATAGCGATGGTTCATATGGAGTTGAATCGGAAATCATGTATTCCTTCCCTGTAAGGTGCAGAAGAGGCAAATACAAGATCGTTCAAGGTTTGAACATTAACGAATTCAGTCGAGAACGAATGACGGTCACTGAAAACGAATTGATCGAAGAACGCGACGCCATCCGTGACTTGCTCTGACCAGTTCAAATGTTCCGTTGTAATTCCAACTTACAACCGCTGCAGACTTCTCAGGCGTGCGCTTGAGTCCGTTTTTTGTCAGTCACTGCAGCCGCTTGAAGTAATCGTAGTTGATGACGGGTCAACCGACCTGACTCATGATTTCGTAAGAACTGAATTCCCTGAAGTTGTCTTGGTCTCCCAGGACCGGGCAGGCGTAAGCGCGGCGAGAAACAAGGGCATTTCAAGCAGCAGCGGAGATTGGGTTGCTTTTTTGGATTCAGATGATGATTGGCATCCGCAAAAGTTGGAAAGACAGGCGACTTGGTGGTGCAGTCATTCAGATTTTCAAATTCTTCACTGTGACGAAATTTGGATTCGCAACGGCGTTCGGGTGAATAGCAAAAAACGCCACGCAAAATCTGGAGGCCGGATTTTTCCTCGCTGCTTGTCTCTTTGTCTCATCTCACCATCAGCTGCCGTCATTCATAAATCCGTATTTTCAGATGTTGGCGTTTTTGACGAAAATCTTCCAGTCTGCGAGGATTACGATCTTTGGCTGAGAATTTGCTCGAGATATCCAGTCGGTTATGTTGACGAGAAACTTGTCAATAAATTTGGAGGTCACAGTGATCAGCTGTCAAGGGCTTATCCAGCAATGGACCGCTATCGAGTGTATGCAATTCAAAAGCTGTTGAATAGTGAAACTCTGGAAAAAGAGGATAAACTGTTAGCTGTGACAACTCTCATCCAGAAACTGGAAATCTTGATCAACGGCGCTCGCAAAAGAGGCAACTTGGCAAGAGTGCAAAAGTATGAGCGGTCACTGAAGGAATATTCGAACTTGCAGCAGGCAGAATAATTGTCATTTCCGGTAAACATCGTCGTCGCTTTACACTCAGAAGCCAAACCTATAATTGAATGCTTCGATTTGGAATTAAGTCATGAACTCTCAGAGTTTCCGGTCTACGAGAATGAGCGCATAAGGCTGATACGCAGTGGAGTAGGGAAGCAGTCAGTCATTAGAGCTACGGAATTCTTGTCGAATTCTGACAGAGTTTCGCGTTATAGAGCTTGGTTGAATGTTGGAACAGCAGGTCATCATTCGTTTGCAGTCGGAACGGGTGTCTTAGTGAATAAAGTCGTTGACCAAGCAACAGGAAGATCCTGGTATCCGTCAGCATTCTGCAGCGCCAGTTGGACTTGCGGTCAGGTCATTACAGTTGATGAAGCTGAACTGGATTACCAAGAAGATGCCTGTTTCGACATGGAAGCTGCCGGCTTTTATCCAACAGCATGCCGAAGTTCCCTTATCGACCTGATTTTTTGCTACAAAGTCATATCGGACAACATGACTCATCCTGTTCAGAACATAACCCGTTCACTGGTAAATCAGCTAGTGAATTCTCATTTAGCCAGCATCAAAGTTCTGATTGATGAATTGGACAATCGAATTCAGATTGTGTCGGACAAATATCTTCAACAAGACCTTACCGAAAGTTTTTCACAAAAATGGAGATTTACCGTAACGCAGCAGCTGCTGATGAGAAAGCTCTTGAATCGGTGCGCGGTTCTAGGATATGAAATCACTGCTGAGTCCGAGTCGATAGCACACTGTCGTGACTCACGCGCGGTGATTCGCACAATTGAAAAAACGTTGGATTCTCACTGGAAACCAATATAGGAGAGAATCTTGTATAGAACGATATATGTTGAATATGATGTTCAGCATTCTCACAGAACTTCGTCGGTGCTTCAAAAGTTTCCGCTCGCGGAAGTAATTTATTGCGATCGATATACGGAAATTTTCAATCGTAAAGCTCAAAACTTTCGACTGCAGAAAAATAATTCAGCTCTGATTTTGGCACGAAAACATCAAGGACATGTGCAGTCAATTCCAACTGGTTACGGAGTAGGTGGTACGCACAATTATTATTTTTCCATAATGTTGAACTGCGTATTTGACTGTCGTTACTGCTTTTTGCAGGGGATGTACAGATCGGCACACCATGTATTGTTCGTAAATTACGAAGACTTTGAACAGGCAATTGACGATGTTTCCTCACGTCATCAAGAGTCAGAGCAGATTTGGTTTTTCTCTGGCTATGACTGCGACAGTCTTGCATTAGAACCGGTGGCCGGATTAGCGGGATTTTTTATAGATGCGCTGCATTCCAAGCAGAATATTTGGTTGGAACTTCGTACAAAGAGCACACAGATACGTTCTTTGCTTGAAAGGCCTCCAGCATCAAATGTTGTTGCTGCTTTCAGCATTACTCCTGAGAATATATCGGACGAACTGGAACACGGAGTTCCATCTGTAGGCAAGAGAATATCAGCGATGCAAAATCTTCAGGAAGCGGGTTGGAAAATAGGACTGCGCTTTGATCCATTGATTTATTCAGCTGATTTCAAAGATCAATATTCTGATCTTTTTCGAAGCATATTTTCTCGAATTGATCTTGATCTGCTGCACTCAGTCAGTATTGGTGTTTTTCGGCTGCCGTCGGTATTCTACAAAAGAATGGAGCGGCTTTATTGGAGCGATAATTTTATGGCGCAGCCCTTTGACACTCACAATGGCGTTGTTTCGTATCCAAGACATATTGATAATGCAATGAAAACGTGGTGTTTCAGTGAAATCAATCAATATTTGCAGGAAGATCGGCAAATTTTTTGCATTGATTGAGGGTCCCAATTGACGGATCGATTTACATTAGTCACCGGGTGCAGTTCAGGTATTGGCGAAGCGGTCGCCAATCGTCTGCTAGCAGAAGGACACCAGGTATTGGGAGTGTCCCGAAGCAGGGGCAGATCCAGTGTTGATTTTGATTCGAAATTTCAGTTCGAATCAGTTGACTTGTCTGATTTACGAATGCTGGAAGTAAGTTTACCAAAGTTGGCTAAAGCGTATCCCGATGTAGATTCCATTGTGTTTTGCGCTGGCATTGGCAGATTCGGCAATCTGGAAGAATTTTCCTATGTTCAAATCGCACAGATCATTGAAGTCAATCTAACTGCACAACTTTTTTTGGCCAAGGCTTTTCTTTCTCTTTTTAAATCAAGAAGACGCGGAAATCTTGTATTTATTGGATCGGAATCGGCATTGTCAGGGGGACGAAGAGGAGTCGCCTACACCGCTTCAAAGTCAGGAATTCAGGGAATAGCAAGAGCATTGCGAAGTGAATGTTCTGCGAGTGGCGTTCATATTGGCGTCGTTACTCTGGGAATGACAAAATCAAAATTTTATGACGCTGCGAAATTCACTCATGGAGATTTGCCGGAAAATTTTATTCGACCTGAGGATGTTGCCGATGCGGTTTCGCTTATGCTTCACAGCCGTGCAGGTACTGTAATTGACGAAATTAGAATGTCACCATTGAAATCAGTGATTCAAAGGAAATAGATGCCAGATTTTTTATCACACAAACTAACTGAACCGAACTGACATTGAGCAAATGTTGCCAGCATCTCTCAAAAACCTGAAGTGCATTTTCCGTGAATGCCAACTTTTGGTAAAGTATGGGCGAATGATGGAATTCTCCTCCTCATTCAATCGATTCGTCATTGCAGTCGAATTTCAGACTGTTCCGCATTCTTTTTTTATTTTCTCATAAATCGATAATCTCTTAAATATGGAATTCAATGAAATGCATTACGCTGCTTGGCAGAATGTTCGCCTTGAAAAAATCAAAATATTTGATTGATCTTAAACGTTGAAGAAAGCGATTGCATAGAATGCACCTTCTCAACTCTTGCAAATATTTCTTGACTTTTGCCTTCAGGGACTTGGAAAAAACCAACTCGGCCAGCAATTTCAGTATCTCCACTGGATTACGCTACGGAGTTGTCTGGAGCACCCGCGATTCAATTTCACATGTTTTCATGAATATGGAAGCATTTGCCGGCGGCAAAACAAAATGAGGATGCTGCAAACCGGCAGCAACAATATATACGAAAAGACTTTGACTCCAAGACAAGCAAACTAATGGGGGATTAGCTATAGCATGCTTTGCGGTTTTGCAACATGTTTGCAGAACAATGGAATGAGGACACAGACAACCGTAAAAATGAAATTTTTTGGCGCGTTTGACAGCGACAGTGAATGGACGAACTTTATGGTAAAGAATGATGATTCATTCCTAAGTAGGCTAGCGAATTGCATGGAATTCGAGATTCACAGAGAAATTTATTATTTGGATGTTGTGTACTGCAAAAAAGAGAACAGGATAAATTCCTTTTGGGTCATCCTGATCATGTATATCCGAACTGTCTGCATGCGGTCGTCGAACATGAAAACAACAGTAAAAGTGTTCGCGAGGAAATGTATGCCTTGCTCAGGGTTCTGTTACCTCTCAAGGTGCTGATTTTCTATGATTACGACGAATGGACTAAACTTAAAACTCAAAATCATACTGAGTGGTTGGATGAAAAATTTGCCAGCTTATTTAGCTTGGGCAAAGCAGTGCGAGACGCTTGGCCGGAATCAGAAGATTCGGAGTAGAATTACCTGCTGTTCACTGTTTGGCAGCCAGGCCGAGCAGTCCGGTTTCATCTAGGACTTCATACACTTGCTGTTTGATGAACTCGGTATCCGTTTTCAACATCGCATTCTCTTTCAAAAACTCGACATCGGATTTAAGAACGGCAACGTCGGTTTTAAGGGCAGTGAAGTCGGTTCTAAGAACGGTAGAGTCGGACTTTAGGAGGGCGACTCATCTCTGATGTCTATCATCAACACCACGATTGCAATCATCGCAGCACCGAAAATCGAAACAATCCAGAAAAAATATTTTTCCCGGATTCGATTTGACGCTTCAAGTGCTGTAACCCTGTGTTCGGATTGCAACTCGTCGCATCTTATTACATATTCCATGTAATTCCTCAATACAACATGAATCAAATCAACTGCGCGGCTTCGTCCTGTCGAATCTCTTCGATGAACAGCTGTCCGGATTGCTTGATCTGTCGCAGCTGAGTGCGGAAGCATATCACACTGATTGTGGAGGACACACTCCCAAGTAGTGTTGCGTCTGATGCTCCGCGGAATGAACCGCTGGGATTACGGTTAATCTGTCTTTACAATTCCAGTATGGATAATCGGCCGAGTAGCATTGCCAATTGTTCACTGTTTGGCAGCCAGCTCAAGCAGTCCAGTTTCATCTAGGACTTCATACACCTGCTGTTTGATGAACTCGGTATCCGTTTTCAACACCGCATTCTCTTTCAAAAACGTGACATCGGTTTTAAGGTCAGTGACGTCGGTTTTAAGAACAGTAAAGTCGGACTTTAGGAGGGCGCGACATCATCTCTGATGTCTATCATCAATACCACGATTGCAATCATCGCAACACCGAAAATCGAAGTAATCCAGAAAAAATATTTTTCCCGGATTCGATTTGACGTTTCAAGTGCTGTAACTCTGCGCTCGGTTTGCAACTCGTCGCGTGTTACAACATTTTCCATGTCATTCCTCAATCGAATGTGGTTCCACAGGTCAACTCTCTCTTCCGAGTTTCGTTTACACCGAAAGGTTGATGAATTCGGAACCTGAACCTCGTTCGCTAAACCAAGCCTTACTTGACTTAGCTTTTATGCTGAAGTCTCCGCACTTGAAGTTTCTTGCGACCGTCCCTCGCTCCTATAGTTATGCGAAGAATTTTTGCACACCCTGTAGTATACAGTGATTTTGGTGCCAGCAGCTTGCAGAACCAGTTTTTGCCTAATATCACAAATTAATTCGCCTAGAGGAGGTTTGGTGGTGGAAAAATTAAATCTTTCCACCGCTATTGATGAGCAAGTTCGAGAACATTCTCAAATTCTTCAATTTCCAAGTCCGGTACAGCGGATTCCGTCGGTTACTCTTTACGCTCAGCAGGATGGGAAAGCTATGCAGTAGAAATCTGAGAATCCATTTTTATAACGAACCTTGTCGACTTGACAGCAAGAGCAGTAGTCGAGTGAAAGGAATCTGTCACTTCGCTGGAAGAATTGTCAGATTGTGATCCGGCAACGTTGGAGGTCAGCAGCATTTTTCGCTAGGTAGTCGGTTGCTAACACTCCTTCGGGAGAAGTAGACGCATGCCTCATATTGGGTTCCGAAATCTTCACCCTGTCAGTGAATCTGAATTGCAAGAGAGTGCTCCTTGGATTCTAGAATCTCCAAAATTGCTCAATCTATGAAAAGAGGCCACTTCACTCATCATTGTTCAATGATGCCTAAATCTCTTGATTCTGAGGAAGTCCACAAAATAATGCAGGATAGCATGTCACACTGACTGCGCAGGAAATACTCCCTGCAGTGATCGTCTGATGCCCCGCGGAGACTGCGGCTAATCTGTCATTGCAATTCCATTTTGAATGAATCCGAGTAGAATTACAGCTGTTCACTGTCGAGCTGCCATGTCGAGCAGTCCGGTTTCATCTAGGACTTCATACACCCATTGCTTGATGAACTCGGCATCCGTTTTCAACACCGCATTCTCTTTCAAAAACGCGACGTCACTTTTAAGAACGGCAACATCGTTTTTGAGAACGGTAAAATCAGACTTCAATTGGGCAACATCGAATGTCTTGTTTGGCCTGTCTTTATTCTGATATCGAATTTTTAATGTCCCTCAGACGTTCAACGTATTTCTAGCATACTCTGTAAAATACAGTAACTTTGGGCGGTCGTTCGCAGAATCCGTTGCTGCTAAATATTGCCAGTTAGTTTACTGGGTCACTTAAAAACAGATCGAGAAATTATTCAATGCCGTTGGATTGGGACAAAGAGAAGGGCCAAATATGAGAACTTGAGCAGACAATTACAAAGTCACACATTCCTGAAATTTTTGAAATCCTGTGTTAGTCTCGGGAAGAGTTAATTCTTTCACGTGCAGAAGTCGCAATAAAATAGAAAAAAACGGAAGAGGATATTGCAGCTGGAGAAACAGGATGAAATTCGCGAAGCCAAGTTATGTTCGATTGGAACAGTCAGCCTCCACAGTTTATCCTCGGCCAATCGCTCTGATCTTTATTCTAAACCCAGCCGCTGGAGAACCTACTGAAGAAATGTTTCATGCTCTACCACATCAGGAACTAGAAAGCATTCTCATAAAAAAATCGCTTCCTTCTGCAAAAAGCCAGAATTCTTGATCTTTGTCTTACGAATTTCTTGTATTTAAAGACTCTTTTAAAGAACTAGAAAAAAATCGAAGTCGCAATTTCGGTTTTTGTTTGTATGAGCGATATCGCTCGATTATCTTCGGCAACATCGATGACTTCAGCGTAAATATGGCTCGTGGACATCACGGGAATCGCAAATTTATTTTGAGGAATCTTGAAGATTACCAACTTTTAGACTCGAACATTTACAACCAAAAAGTCATGCGGCGGTCGAATTGAGCAGATAGTCGACAAAGTGGGATGAAAATTTAGATCTAAACAATGTTGCACAATCAGGAGACTGGTAGACATCTACCGGATTTTCGAACTACAGTCATAGTCGAATATCGATTGAACAGGCAGCGGACTACTTTGCCATGAAAGTGAAAAATGTCACTGTCTTGGAATACAAACTTTTGGAACTTGGAGTTTCTGGGAAATGAATCTTGAGATTAAACTCAAAAATTGTTTTTAACAATGTTATCGAGTGTTTTGGGGACACTGCTTAAATTTCCAACATCAACTGTCGCTATGTCTACGACGACATCCGAACTAGACGCCCGCCAACGACGGTGAATTGAATTTGATTTTCCTAAGTCTTTATGCCATGGATATAGAAGAATTACCCGCTTAGATTCGTACGCTTGAGCATACACAAGAATTTGGTAAATATCGGATATGTTTATTCCCATTTGGTCAGCATTGGGTTCGAGGCGTTTCCACTTTGTATCAAGAATGATTGTGTTTTGCTGTGACCCGATCACTGCATCTGGGCGCAGGCTGAAAAGAGAATTTCCATTTTGTTTCAACGCAGATCGCTTCTGCTGCTGTAAGAATACTTCGTTGCCTTGGGGTTGCAGAACTCGTTTTAGAGAATTTCCAATATACTTTTCAAACAAGTCATTCATTGGAAACAACAAAGAAAATCCTTGTGTTGAACCGCTTTTCGTACTTTGCCACAGATCATCCAGAAAAACGAGAGCAAGGTTGAACAGAATTCTATAGGCTGTATTGGTTCGATCAAAATGAACGAATTTAAGGAGAGAATGCGGGTCGGTCGCGTCACTCACTTGTTCAAACCGTGTCTCGAGCTCCCTCAATAGCCGATAATTCGTAAGTGATTTGGTATTTCTGGACAGACGCAAGATTATCGCCTTAAAGATACGATTCAGTGGTGTGTCTACCGACAAGTTGTCAAAACCACAGGCGAGGATATCTGGTCGAACTGCAAGATGGGTTAGCTGACGCGCAACGTTTAATTTTCCTCGCAACAACCGAAGGTCTTCTCTATAGTTAACATAGCGACGGGACAGACCGCGATGAACTTGAGCAACCAGTTTCGTAGCGAAAAGTTGAGTGACGATTTCGAGGAGATTATAGCGTTGGGTATCCAATGCCGCGAGTTCACCGTCTGCTACTTTGAGATCTTTCGCAACATTGATCATTCGAACAAGTGCTTTACGGACATTTTCGTCTTTGTCGTCTATTTTAGGCAGTATTTCAAGAGTATGGCTAGGCGTGGACAGCACTCCTACTACCTGACCTGCTTTTAGTCCATGGCTGGTACGAGCTAAAATAGCATTGCTATTTAAATTCAATCGTTTAGCCGAGCGTTCAGCATGAATTTGAAATTGCTGAAGATTACGCTCCGTAAGCCTGTGATCTACAGCAGGAAGTGTTTGCCACTCCCGACAGGTAAGGATCATAACTGCCTAGCTCAGCTCAGGCTTAGATGCAGAAATTTTTCCATTGATAAGGTGTTCGTACGCATTCTTGTCAAAATCACTTCTCACCCTCCACTGATAACGATCATCAACGTGATCATATTGGACGTTATCAAGGCCTGGAGGCATGCTTAATTTTGTTCTTTCCAAGAACTGGTTTCCGCCGCCAAGTACAGCGTGAATTTTTTGCCAGTCCTCGACAAAGTATTCCGCAATCAGAGGAATGATATCCTGCCGCATTATTTCATCAACATCCGACCTCTCTTTTGCCTGCATAAACCAAGCATGGCCGATTCTATGATCTCGGTCAAGGAACCATTCCAAACGAGCATTAATGACGTCTAATACTTTGTCCAGTTCGACTCCGGTTTTATTGGCATAAGAGACTAGAAGCGAGGAATTGGGTTCTAGTTCTTCGAATTTGAAACGTCGACGCAGTGCGGTGTCTAACGAGGTGATGGAACGGTCGGCTGTGTTCATGGTCCCAAGTATGTACAGATTGGCTGGCAGACTGAACTCTTCTTGAGAGTACGGCAGAGTCACGGTAACTTCGTTTTCTTTGCCTAACCTTTTGTCCTCTTCCAAGAGCGTAACAAGTTCTCCTAACACTTTGGAAACATTAGCGCGGTTGATTTCGTCAATTATTAAAACATGTCGCTGATTCTCAGACTTTCTCGCATGTTTAGCCATGTGCTTGAGGATGCCATCTTTTGTCACGAGCCGAAAACCGGAAGAGTTCTCCTTGTCATCATTGGCTGAATTGGTTTCAGGACGCAGGCCCTCAACGAACTCTTCATATCCATATGATTCATGGAAAGTCACGAACATGACTCGATCTTTTTCGACAAGTTCGTTATAGCGGGACTTATTGTCGTCATTAGAAAGTCCTGTAACGCCATCGCAAATTTTAACGGAACGTCTGATGGCAGTGAAAGTTTTTCCAGTTCCTGTGGGACCATATAGAATTTTGTTGAGTGGATGAACGATGTCGGGTATAACATCATCGTCATCAATCCTTACACCTAGAGTGTTCAGCAACTTAAATGTGTTCCAATACGCTTCAGAATTTCTAAATGCTAGAAATGTCTTTGAATTGACATTTACTTTACCAAAGCTGGCTTGTTCTGTCGCACTATCCAAGCTGCTTGCTGACTTGTTTATCCAAACTACATGAATCCTAAAATTTTTGTCGAATCTTCCATTCGAATCATATTCGTTGTCTAGAACGACACCGATTCCTCTGCCTTTTCGCTGTCCATGTCTTACTAAAATAATATCTCCTGTTTTCGGAGTTGTAGCTGGATCTGCTTTTTCGGCCATGGAGCGACTCAGATAGACAAAAGAGTTTACCTTGAAAGTCAATTGATCATCGGTGTTATTTTCATTCGCTTCCCAGCAGTCTCGTCCATCATTGTTGATATCAGTGCTAATCTGATAGAAATTTGAGTTACTTGTGACAAGTTCCTCGCTTGCTTGCCAGTACAAGAACAGATTAATTTCGTAAAAGTGGCATCGTGGGAAATAATCCTTTATTTTCTTAATTGTGTTTTGGTATTCTGCATAACCATTTTTTTCAATTCTGTGTTTCAATGCATCAGAGTCACGAATGGAAAATAAATTCGCTATTGGATTTAAATTTTTATCTATGCCAAGAAAATTCTTAGGGTTTATTAGAAAAAGAGTTTGTGTCAGATTAGCTACCCCTACCCCGGTTATTGCTAACACCGCACCAAATAGCTGAGGGTCAATCTTTTTGTTTCCTTGAACAGCCTGACCGAGTAGCCCCCAAAGCAACTTCGGTCGGAAGATTTCACCATTGTGAAACAGAACACTAGCTCTAGCAACAGGAATCGGAAATATGAGAATTTGGTCTGAAATTCTTTCGCTCGACAACTCAAAAACATTGTGAATACTATCGTACACTGGCTGAACTTGATGTGTCGTATTCTTCTGAGCGAGAAAGTAAATGAAGGAAAATGGGTCAATATTTTCATCTCCAAACATTAGAAGAGGGACTTTATCCTTTCGCTTGATCCAATTTACATTTTTTGATTTCTCAATCAAATACGACTTATCATTTTCAGAAATCTTATTTACCAGTTCATTGAACCACGGAACCCAAGTGTAATATTTGCCGATTTTCATTTCGTTGCTCCAATTGGTTTAGTGCTGTTTTTCGAGATTGTTTTCCGTCAAGAATTGTGTGTCAGTTATAGGCAGATGCCATGCTTGAGGAAGGACTAGAAAGAAACGGCGGATCCATTGAAATGCAGACTCACAACATTTGCAGATCAACCAGAATAGGTGTGTCACTACGGACTAGAATAACGTAATTTCATTTGAAAAACAATAAGTATCAGCAATTGTAATGATGGGAGTGCATTCATTTCATTCTCCAATTAGAGCGTGATTTCAGTTCAGGTCGAGTGAAGGCAGGCACACGCAGCAACCGTAAAATTATGAAAGGATCAGTTGATGAACTTCAGGATTTTGATTTTAGGAAGGCGTAGGATCTGCCTTTGGTTGAATCGATTCAGAACTGATTCAGAATACGCGGGAAATGTTGATGTTCAAGCCCTGATTCCGATATTCGTTCACTGGAATATTCGACTGATTTCGCTCATAGACATAGCTGAAGGCAGGTACGAATCCTCTATGCCGCAATGCTCGATGTGAGAAACCGACACTGAAAATGAACTGCTTATCCAAACGTCTCACGCCGAACAGTGGATCTTTCGCTGCGTGTCGTTTCCTGTGAAAAGAAGGATTCAGTGCAATTGATAAACCGCTCTCAAAAGATTTATTGAATCCGAACCCGATTCCGACAACCTGCATTTGGTGATGTGCGCTCTTCGCCCCGATGAGTTCCACTTTAGGCTCTACTCCAATCAGGGTCCGATCATTGATCGCAAAATTGAAACGGGGAGCAAATGAAATCTGAGATCCATCCCGATAGGTTTGGGTATCGTACTTTCGATATTCCACACTTATGGGAAATTCGAACTCGACTGACCTAGACAACTGCCAGCGCATCTGAGTCCAAATACCAAGACTCTGACGGAAGCGCTCGCCTCCAATCCACTGCCAGCCGAACCGAAATCCTTCCGACAGGCTTCTTCGTCCATAATGATGCGACAGTCCAATATCCGCGGCAACGGTGACGTCGTTCCATTCGGAGCGCTCATAGATTTTCGCGGCCCCAGAGATCGCGAGCAGGCCGCGAAGATTGGAGGAGATGTTTGGCGAGTGCGACACGCCGGCAGAAACCAGACCGCCCACGCCCGAAGACGGTCTTGAATCCTGGTCCAGCTGAAACGGCAGGCCACCGATTGAAACGACTTTAAGGTCCGAACGCCTTAACGTATTTGATTCTGGCAGCACGGAAAAAGAAAAGGAAGCTGACCATGGCTTGCGGGCGTCAATCTGCCGAAGAAATTCCACGACGGCAGATTCGACCGAGAGCGGAAGATTTTCCGTGAGTGATGTTTTGAAGTGGAGTTTTGCCTTCTTGTCGATTCCCAAGGCGTAATAGGCGGCGGCGAGTTCCAGCTGCACACGCGTCAGGTCAGGACGCCGTTCAAGTATGGCCTCGAATCGCTCGGCAGCATTTTGCGGCATCCCAAGACGCATTTCGATGCGCCCGAGCAGGAACAGGCGTTCAGTCCATTCTTCTTCATTCTGAGGCCGCGCACGTTCGAGGAAAACATGCGCGTCCCGCAGCCTGTCGGCCGCGATCAGCAGCCGTGCAGCCTGCAGATCCGTAATCTCAATGTCAGCAGAAGTGGACGGATTGTCCGAATCTGCATGTACCGCAGCAGCGAAAAGAAATATGATCGCTGCTGCAGCACGCACAGCAATACGACAAGAAAGTCTTTTATTCAGCCTCACGGCTGCCGCCGAACCAGCCAATTCCAACCGAATTTGAGGTTGACGTAGTTTTGATCACACCGCCAACTTCCTGCGCCGCTGGACCGTAGAATGCACCAGACATTTCACCACTAAATTCATCCGTCGCACCTGTTACTTCAAGATTTGCACTGAACTTGTTTCCATCAATTGTGCCGTCGCTGATAACCCCGTTGGCGTTTGGGACAGAAATGAAAGAACTTCCGGCATTTCTTCTGTATTCGATTTCATCTATCGAGCCACGAATCGTATTTTCCACGAAATTAGCTCTCAAGCTAAGATTGCCTTTCGTTGATGCTCTATCACGAAAATTCAAACAGCAGTCAGTCCAAGAATCGATCCAGGCTTTGCCCAAATAGGTGGCTCTACCACTTGGAATATTATCGACATCTGTTTGAAGTCCATTTACAAACAGGGAAAGAGGATGCTGAGTGTCACCTAATGCACGACTTGAAAAATAGTATGAATTAATATATTTGAAATCTGGAGTCGAAAAACCATTGCTGTTGGTCCAAATCCATTGATCGCGATTATTTGAAACTTTATTGTAACTAGAACTGGAAACTACGTCGCTGTCTTCGAACTGAACCGAATATTGAGTTCCATCAACCATATAGGTCAGGGTAATTCCGCCACTGTCATTGCTTTGTATTGACACTACTTGTGTAGAATCGTCTGAAAGTTCAACACTCTTGTTGTTGTCAGAGAAATCTCGTTTGACTGTCGCGTCTAATGGTGCGGAATTGGCTTGTTCGAGAGGACCTGTAGGATTGAATGGACTACTGCCTGTCATATACCCAAACAGAACCGCATTTCTGCGAGTGGCATTGAGAACTGCTCCGACTTCATTTGCCTGTGGTCCGAAAAACTCACCCAGAACATTGCCGCTAAACCCCTCAATACTCGCGATCACCTCATTTGAATTTTGTGTATCGCTCAAGTCAGATGAGCTGTCAGCACCCCTTAGATTTGCCAGAAATTGACCGTTTTCTATGTTGCCGGTTTCAATTATGAATCTGTTGTCTTCGAGTGAAGAATAGCTGTCGGAAGATTCTGGACGTACCCTAATTTTCGAAATTTCTCCGTTTACAGTACTTTCTCCAAAATTTGCTCTCAGAACTCCTACGCCACTTACATGCGTTCTATCCAACTGATTCGCATTTCGCCAAATTTCACCTTTCATACTCCCAACATATCTAGCTGTAGCATCCGGTAAATTTCCAGTCTTAGCGCCGCCGATGAAGTATAAACGAGACCGTTTGTTGGGATCGAGACTGCTACTTTGTCCACCGTAAACAGCAAAATACGTAAATCCGGTACGCTCGAACCAGACACCGTTGGAAAAAGGGGCGTTGTCTTCAGACTTAGACCCAAAGCTATCAAAATTTGGTAGATAGTGCTGTTTTGTATAGTGTTGAATCCATTCCTCATCATCAATCACGAACGTCACAAAATATCCACCGTCACCATCGCTTGAAATCGACTTAATCGCAGCATCCGAACTTTCCGCACTGCTTGGATCACCTGAAATCCTGTCTAACGCAGTCGTAATGGGTGCGAAAACATTTTCTGAATTTAGAATCAATTGGTCGAATGGAATATTGTTTGCGTCGTTCGAATTTACAGTTTCATTCAGACTCTTACTCAGGCCAGTTCTAACCTGAAGAACAGGTAGCAATGTAACCGTAGGCATGCCACCGCTGAGGTCGTAGGTGACCATCCCATCTTCCGTTGCAGTCAATCTACAGGCATAATCGCCCGACGGACATGAGATCTTGACGTTACCACGGGTTTCGGACATGCCGGGTTGAACTGCAAACTGCCCGGGAGAGAGGCCGTGGTTCATCGGCGGGCTCAGTGTTCTGCTGGCGGCCAAAACAGTTGGCGTTCCACCTGTTGCGCTGTAACTGACACTGCCGTCATCGGCAATCATAATATTGCAGGCGCTGCCTTCAGCAGGGCACGAAAACTCGACGTTGCCACGGGATTCGGACATGCCGGGTTGAACTGCAAACTGGTCGGCGGTGAGGCCGTGGTTCATCGGCGGGCTCAGTGTTCTGCTGGCGGCCAAAACAGTTGGCGTTCCACCTGTTGCGCTGTAACTGACGCTGCCGTCATCGGCAATCATAATATTGCAGGCGCTGCCTTCAGCAGGGCACGAAAACTCGACGTTGCCACGGGATTCGGACATGCCGGGTTGAACTGCAAACTGGTCGGCGGTGAGGCCGTGGTTCATCGGCGGGCTCAGTGTTCTGCTGGCGGCCAAAACAGTTGGCGTTCCACCTGTTGCGCTGTAACTGACGCTGCCGTCATCGGCAATCATAATATTGCAGGCGCTGCCTTCAGCAGGGCACGAAAACTCGACGTTGCCACGGGATTCGGACATGCCGGGTTGAACTGCAAACTGGTCGGCGGTGAGGCCGTGGTTCATCGGCGGGCTCAGTGTTCTGCTGGCGGCCAAAACAGTTGGCGTTCCACCTGTTGCGCTGTAACTGACACTGCCGTCGTCGGCAATCGTTATACTGCAGGCGCTGCCTTCAGCAGGGCACGAAAACTCGACGTTGCCACGGGATTCGGACATGCCGGGTTGAACTGCAAACTGGTCGGCGGTGAGGCCGTGGTTCATCGGCGGGCTCAGTGTTCTGCTGGCGGCCATGACAGTTGGCGTTCCACCTGTTGCGCTGTAACTGACACTGCCGTCGTCGGCAATCGTTATACTGCAGGCGCTGCCTTCAGCGGGACACGAAAACTCGACGTTGCCGCGGGATTCGGACATGCCGGGTTGGACTGAAAACTGGTCGGCGGTGAGGCCGTGGTTCATCGGCGGGCTCAGTGTTCTGCTGGCGGCCATGACAGTTGGCGTTCCACCTGTTGCGCTGTAACTGACACTGCCGTCGTCGGCAATCGTTATACTGCAGGCGCTGCCTTCAGCGGGACACGAAAACTCGACGTTGCCACGGGATTCGGACATGCCGGGTTGGACTGAAAACTGGTCGGCGGAGAGGCCATGGTTTTCCGGAACCATCAATGCCATGGAGCTTATCTTTTTGGTACCCGCGCAACCAAGCAGCATGGACATGAAAATCGCAATGAGAAATATGGAAATATATCGACATATGTTTATGTTAATAACGAGTAGTTTCATGAAGCCTGTCTCCTATGTCTGAATTCGAAGCATTTCTACTCAGAATGTCGCAGAATTCGCTCGAATAATTTTTGCTGCCTGTGTTCAAACGCAGGCTTTAAATCGAAATGAAATTCACGTTTTAGCTCAAGTGTTTCTGTAAATGTGACAATATTGTGCAGTAATATCATTGTACGTTAGGCAAAACTGGTGTATCGCATGTTTTATTTTCAGGAAGTTCGCAGCGAAGCGCAATTGAACTGATTTGTGATTTTACTGGAAGCGATCGGTTGGTCATCAGCTTATTTTATTTTCCAGTTCAAACGCGTGATGGGAATCAGTATTTGACCTGAACCAATCCGGTTCTGGAGATTAATTCAATTTTCGAACTGATAAATTCGTATTTGTCAGATCTCAGCATGGACCGCCGCTACAAGTGCTGCTGCAACGCCGACGGTTTTTCAAAAGTAATTTAATGAAGTCAAAAGGCTGCCAATTGAAACAGTATCATTGATGATCTATAAAATGGAATGTTCATATCAACTTAGTGACCTCGACTGACTTAAAGCTTCGCGGGAAGTTGCAAATGATCACGGAAGTGTTGTTCGATTTCATTGGTTAAAATCTATAATTGGCGGTTACATACATCAACAAAAGAGCCATTCAGCAATTTATTCAATCGATAAGTTTAAATATATTGGATCATGATAAATATTGGAATCTCAGGTGCTGCAGGCAGAATGGGGCGAATGCTTGTTCAAGCCGCAGCAGAAACAGAAGAAACACAATTGACTGCGGCATTTGAGCATCCTTTGAGTGAGTTGCTAGGGATTGATGCGGGTACGCTAGCTGGCGTGGGCGATCTCGGAGTTAGGATTACCGATCAGTTTGATGCGGGATTATTCGATGTGCTGATTGAATTTACCTCCCCTGAAGCGACTATGAAACATGTTCAGCAGTGCGTCAGGTCAGACAAGGCAATGGTTATTGGCACCACCGGTTTGACTGCCAGCGACCAACAAGGACTACGGAATGCCGGTGAGTCTATCCGGATTGTCGCAGCGCCCAACATGAGTGTTGGCATAAATCTTTGTTTAAAGTTACTTGAAACTGCCGCACAAGTGCTAGGTGACTCCGTTGATATTGAAGTCATAGAAGCGCATCATCGAGCAAAAGTGGATGCACCGTCCGGCACAGCATTGAAAATGGGGGAAGTGATTGCGAATGCATTGGATCGTACGCTGGATGAACATGGCGTATTCACGCGCCATGGATGGACCGGACCCAGGGATCGAGAATCCATCGGATTTGCCACTGTGAGAGCGGGCAATATTGTGGGTGATCATACCGTGATGTTTGCTGCGGAAGGCGAACGCATCGAGATTACTCATCGTTCCAGCAGTAGAATGACTTATGCTGCAGGGGCATTGCGAGCCGCGCAATGGCTGGTGGACAAGCCCGCAGGATTGTATGATATGACTGAAGTGCTCGGATTAAACTTAGGTTGAAGGTCGCAGATGTTAACCTAAAGGAAGGTTGGCTCCGGTTATCATATTGATATAGCAGGCGGCGATTTCAATGTAATCCGAATTGGGCAGGGAGAAATAACGAAGAAACTCAGCGGCAGTCATGCGACCTTCGTTAAAGTAATTCATAATCAACTCACTGACTGGATGGAGTCGAAGTGGAAAGTCACAAAAAATTTGAGCAACTGTGTAGTCCATCACGCGTTAAGAATTGAAGACGTTAACAACGAATGCAAAATTACTTGCAGTACCGTAAACCATACTTCTTTTTTGTCAGAGTTTCCTTTTAATTTTCGAGTCGATAGTTTGATTCAATGACTAATGCTGTTCTTGCACTTGAAGATGGCACTGTATTTGAAGGTCGCTCATTTGGTTCCATCGGCAGCACTGTCGGTGAAGTCATATTCAATACGTCAATTTCGGGTTACCAGGAAATCATCAGCGACCCTTCGTACGCGAAACAAATCGTTACGCTGACGCATCCCCAGATTGGAAATGTGGGAGTTAATTCCGACGATGTGGAAGCCAATCAGATTTTCGCATCTGCGTTAGTAGTTAAAACACTTCCGAAAAAGTTCAGCAATTGGCGTTCGACTTCGTCACTCAATCAATTTCTGATTAACAGCCACACTTTGGGCATCTATGATATTGATACCAGAAAGCTGACGAAATTGATTCGAACTAAGGGCGCACAGAACGGGTGTGTCATGGCAGGTGACGGAATTGATCGGGACGATGCGGTCCGCCAAGCCAGAAAGTTTGAAGGATTGAAAAACATGGATTTGGCAAAGGTTGTGTCTACGAAGGAGGAGTACGCCTGGACGGAAGGGTTGATTGATCTGGATCAGGGAAATATGCAGCCAAGTCTGATATTTGATCGTCCGTTCGTGGTGGTTGCATTTGACTATGGCATCAAGCACAACATTCTGCGGATGCTGGCTGAGCGAAACTGCCAGGTTAAGGTCGTGCCCGCAGAAACCCGCGCCGATCAGCTGGATCAGAAAATCGACGGTGTGTTTTTGTCCAATGGTCCGGGTGACCCGGAACCCTGCACCTATGCCATCGAGACGATTCGTGAACTCATGAAGTGGCGGATTCCTATTTTTGGAATCTGCTTGGGGCATCAGCTGCTGGGACTCGCCTCAGGCGCTCGAACCATAAAAATGAAGTTTGGACATCACGGCGCGAATCATCCAGTACGTAATTTGGAGACAGGTGAAATCATGATCACCAGTCAAAATCATGGATTTGCAGTTGAAGAAAAATCACTGCCAGATAATCTGATTGTCACCCATACATCTCTTTTCGATGGAACGATTCAAGGACTACGACACGCGAAGTACCCTTGTTTTTCATTTCAGGGACATCCCGAAGCAAGTCCTGGTCCACACGACTGTGGATATCTATTTGATCACTTTATCGAATTGATGCAGGTAAGAAGACGGTCGAAGTAGATTCAGGACATGCCAAAACGAACTGACATCGAATCCATCTTGATTATCGGTGCAGGTCCAATCATTATTGGGCAAGCCTGTGAGTTTGATTACTCAGGTGTGCAGGCCTGCCGCGCGCTTCGCCAGGAAGGATATCGAGTCGTACTTGTGAATTCGAATCCGGCGACGATCATGACGGACCCCGAGTTTGCCGATGCTACGTATATCGAACCGATCCGATGGCAGTCCTTGGCTGAGATTATCAAGATCGAACGTCCCGATGCACTGCTTCCGACTATGGGTGGACAGACTGGACTCAACTGCGCGCTGGATCTCGTTCGCATGAACGTATTGAGAACGCATGGCGTTGAATTAATTGGCGCAAACAGAGAGTCAATTGATAAAGCGGAAGATCGGGAGAAATTCAGAGAATGCATGGATGGGATTGGTTTGGAATCAGTCAATGGCGCACTTGCCAACAACATGGATGAAGCTCTTCAAATTCTCAAGAAAGTCGGTTTTCCTGCGATCATTCGCCCTTCATTTACTTTAGGAGGGACTGGAGGAGGCATTGCTTACAATCGAGACGAATTTTATGAAATCTGTGTCAGGGGACTGAATGCATCCCCAACCGGCGAACTGTTGATCGAGGAAAGCATCGCTGGATGGAAAGAATACGAAATGGAGGTTGTGCGAGATCACCGGGACAACTGCATCATCGTTTGTTCAATCGAAAACTTTGATCCGATGGGACTCCACACTGGAGATTCGATAACGGTCGCACCCGCTCAGACGCTAACGGATAAAGAATATCAGCGCATGCGAAATGCCAGCATTGCAGTCATGCGTGCGATTGGAGTGGATACCGGAGGTTCGAACGTACAGTTTGCGGTCAATCCAAGAGATGGAAGAATGGTGATTGTCGAGATGAATCCTCGTGTATCTCGTTCTTCTGCTCTCGCCTCCAAGGCAACCGGATTTCCAATTGCAAAAGTTGCTGCAAAGCTTGCTGTTGGCTATACCTTGGACGAACTGCAGAATGAAATTACCGGTGGGGCAACTCCCGCTTCCTTTGAACCGACGATCGACTACATTGTTACAAAAATTCCGAGATTCGACTTCCAAAAGTTTCCTCACTCTGACTCGACACTGACGACTCAGATGAAATCCGTCGGCGAAGTGATGGCGATTGGACGAACGTTTCAGGAGTCGCTGCAGAAAGCCATCCGCAGTCTCGAAACCGGCACGTTTGGATTTGAGACCCAGCTCTTGGAGTGGGATGAGTCAATTGAGAGCCGAAAGGATGTAATTGTCTCTCATCTTCAGCTGCCTGGCGCTGATCGCCTTTGGTTTATTGCGGATGCATTTCGCTCTGAGTTTACCATTGAGGACATTTACCTACTGACAGGCATTGATCCGTGGTTTCTTGCTGAAATTAAGGATATTGTTGAAACGGAGCATCAAATTCAGCAGGAATCTGGAAAAACAGCTGAGAATTTACTTCTGGAGTGGAAAAAGAAAGGGTTTTCCGATCATCGAATCGCACATTTGCAAGATACTACCGAAGATGCGATTCGGAAGTTGCGATATCAGTTCGATATTCACCCTGTTTACAAACGGGTGGATTCGTGCGCTGGTGAATTTGATACTCCTACCTCTTACATGTATTCAACTTATGAGGAAGAGTGCGAGTCCAATCCAACTCAACAAAGGAAGTTTATCGTATTGGGTGGTGGTCCGAATCGAATAGGGCAGGGCATTGAATTTGACTACTGCTGTGTTCATGCAGCGTTGGCGTTGAGTGAAGATGGCTTTCAGACCATCATGATCAACTGCAACCCAGAAACAGTATCAACCGACTATGACGTTTCTGACCGTCTCTATTTCGAGCCACTGACAGTAGAAGATGTTTTGGAGATCTGCCGCGTTGAGCAGCCAGACGGATTAATAGTGCAATACGGAGGACAGACGCCTCTAAAAATTGCCAGAAAACTTACCAGTGAAAATGTTCCGATCATCGGAACCTCTGCCGAATCAATCCATCACGCGGAAGATCGACAGTACTTTCAATCTTTGCTGCATAAACTGAAACTGCAGCAACCTCCAAATTCGACTGCCTCTACTGTTGACGAAGCGTTACAGAGAGCGGAAGGAATTGGTTATCCATTAGTGGTGCGTCCATCCTATGTATTAGGTGGTCGAGCAATGGAAATCGTACGGGATGCCGAACAATTGAGCAAGTACATGGCGGCGGCGATCGATGTATCTCACGAATCACCAGTACTTCTTGATCAATTTCTGAGTGACGCGATTGAAGTTGACGTGGATGCGATCTGTGATGGAACTGACACCCATATCGGGGGTGTTATGGAACATATTGAACTAGCTGGAGTTCATTCGGGAGACTCATCCTGTTCATTGCCACCCTACAATCTTGCGCCTAACCTGCAGGAGGAAATTCGAAAGCAGACTCAAAAACTCGCTCATGCTCTAAATGTAATAGGATTGGTAAACATACAGTTTGCGGTGAAAGGCGACGAAGTCTACGTATTGGAGGTGAATCCCAGGGCGTCCAGAACCGTACCTTTCGTGTCGAAAGCCACATCACTGCCGCTTGCAAAAATAGCCGCTAGATGCATGTTGGGGCAATCACTGAAAGAGCAGGGAATCACCCAGGAAATCGTGCCATCATTTGTCAGCGTAAAAGAGGCGGTGTTTCCTTTTGATAAGTTTCCCCAATCTGAACCTATTCTTGGACCGGAAATGAAAAGTACAGGTGAAGTAATGGGTATCGGTAGAACTTTTGGTGAAGCCTATTGGAAAGCTTACCATGCGACCGGCTATTCGATTTCTCATACTGGGAACGCTCTTTTGAGCGTTGCGGGAGAAGATCGAAAAGGGATTGTCGAAGTCGGGCGGTCCCTAATCAAATCAGGTTACAAACTTTACGGCACGCAAGGCACTGCCGAACATTTGAAAAAACACGGCATAAAAATTTTTCGGGTGAATAAAGTCAGGGAAGGACGCCCTCACGTAGTTGATATGCTCAAAAACAATGAAATCGATCTCATTGTAAACGTCCCTCGAAAGAGAATCAGCGTGACAGACTCTGAAACGATTTTGAAAGAAGCGCTGAAGCAAAAAGTTGCCTATTTCACGACTTTATCGGCAGCCAAAGCGATTTGTGCAGCTCTCATCCAAGCTCGTGACTCTACAATGCCTTATTGTCTGCAGACGCTGCATAAAGAAGAAACCGTTATCCGATAACACTGGATAACGGTTTCTCGACAAATCTAAAGTGATCGCTTGCGCTCGTTCGGCGAGAACGAGTCTGTTGTCACATGCTTTTATTCTCGACCAAAGATGCCTAGAATCTGAATCAGGCTAAGAAACAGGTTATAGATGGCAACGAATAAAGTCACTGTTGCCATGATGTAGTTGGTTTCGCCGCCATGGACAATTGCGCTGGTCTGGTAAAGAATCAATCCGGACATCAGAAGAATAAATATGGCGGAGACAGCAATTGACAGCGCGGGAATCTGGAAGAATATTGCGGCCAGTGACATCAAGAACGCCACTAAAATTCCGGCAAACAGCATTCCGCCCATAAACGCAAAATTCTTTTTTGTGGTCAAGGCATATGCCGAAAGTCCAAGAAAGATTAAGCCGGTACCGCCAAATGCGGTCATAACGATTTGATCACCGTTGGGCAAAACGGTCAGATAGTAGCTTAATATCGGACCTAAGGTCAAACCCATAAATCCAGTTAACGCGAAGACAAATACAAGACCAAGTGCAGAATTTCTAAACATACTGGTTAAGAACAGTAGTCCAAAATACCCTATTAAAGTTATGATAAGGCCCATAGGAGGCCATTGAAATATGATCGAACACGCTGCTACGGCTGAGCTGAACAGCAGAGTCATCGACAACAGGATATAGGTGTTTCGAAGTACTCTGTTGGCTACAGCGGTTGACGGAGCACGAGTAAGCACCTGTTCATTAAATCTCATAAGAATGTAACCTCGATAAAATCAAATTAACGAAATAAAGCCTTCACACCACGAAAACTTTTCCAAAAATCTATTGTAGTTAATATAACGGCTGTTGGCAAAAAATCAAGAGCTCTGAAGGTTTTCAGGGGTCTGAGTTTATATGTGTTTTAATCCAGCAGTCTAATTGAAAAATCATTGATTTGGTGAATGAACAAAGACTTCCATCTACTATTTTACTACACATAACTCCTTAACCCAAATCAGCAATTTTAAGAGAGGCAGTTGCGCTGTGGAGATTTTCATGACGGTTAGGAATTTACTGAATGCAAGGATACAGGGTCGGAGTCTCTCACAATCGTTCATTTGACGACTCCTTTGTCGCATTGACGGAGTTCTGGCAATTTTTATAAAATTAGTCCTATGAAAACAACTTTATACTTAGCTGATGATCTGATGCGGGATGCAGAGGAACAAGCTGCTAAGGACGGCATGTCATTGACAAAACTGATTGAATGCGCTGTGCGCGGTTATTTGGATGAGTTGAACCGAGTCAGTGAGCCAATTGAGATCCAGTTGCTGACAAAGAATTGCGGATTCATTTCTGATGCCAGTCTCGCTGATAGAAATGCTCTCTACGCCTTGATGGAAATTCAAGATTGATTGCCGTTGATACCAACATGCTGGTTTACGCGCATCATGAAGCGTCGCCGTTACACAAAAAAGCCAAATATCAATTGACCGAGTCTGTCAATTCCTCAGTGGGTTGGGGAATTCCTGTTTTCTGTATCGGAGAATTTCTTCGCGTAATCACACATCCTAAGGTGTTCTCCAACCCTTATACGCCATCTGAAGCAATTGAAGCTCTGGCCCGGCTTGTCCAAGCACCAACACTCAAATTGCTCTATCCAAGTGCCAATTATCTATCACTGCTTGCCTCTGCAATACGAGAAACCAATGCTGCCGGAAATCTAGTTTTTGATGCACAAATTGTCGCAGTCTGCCGCGAAAATGGAGTAACGGCATTGTTGACTGAAGATCAAGATTTTGATCGATTTCATAAATTTACTACGAAGCGACTTTAACAGCCCCACAATATAGGAGAAGAACCTCAGCAAAAAATACCAGCAATGCTCATGAATTCGGAGTGAAAACGCCGAAGTCATCTATGCGGTACGGTCGGTAAAACTGCTGTAATTGGAGTGAAAGAACGAGAATCAAAAAAGGTTAAAGCGAAGGTGATTGAAAACACCAAAAGAAATACTTTGCATGGCTTCATTGAAGGCACTGTCGAAGAAGGTTCAACAGTCAATACGGATGATTTCAAAAGTTACGAAAAGCTTGAAGGCTGTGAACATCGGACTGTACAACATAGCGTAGGTGAATATGTTGAAGGTCAAATTCACATCAATGGTATGGAATCGTTTTGGTCAATGCTCAAAAGAGTACACAAAGGCACTTACCCCAAAATGAGTAAGAAACATTTAGGTCGTTATGTTGAAGAATTTGCTGGACGGCATAACCTTCGAGAACTGGACACAATTATCCAGATGGAACGAGTTGTTGCTGGCATGGTCGGAAAACGATTGAAATACAAAGAGCTGGTTTCTGGTGTAGATGGGCGATTGTATTGAAAATAAATACAGGTAAACGTCCATTGAATTAGAGATTCAAATGACAGATCCAATAATTGCGGCATATAAGAAAGTTCAATACATCACTTTATTACAAGAAGCTAGACGTAGAGCACCAGCGAGATTTAATGCTGAATATGAATATAATTACTTTGAATGGTTAAAGAGATTAGATAAATCATCCAAAAATAAAATCACTTCACACATCAAGAATTTCATTCAATACGAAAAGGGAGATAAAAAGAAGTTAGATTTAACAAGATATGAGGATTATCTTGAAGGTGAGGAATTGTGGGAAATTAGAATTGGGATGAAATATAGAGTTTATTTTAAATACATGGATAATAAGTCCATTGTGATACTACACGGTGGGAGTAAATCAACACAAGAAGAAGATATTCAAATAGCTAGGAGACTTGGTAATGAATAAACGTAAACGAATGAAATGGGATGCGGCGCTATTTCTTGAAGATGAAAGAGATAGAGCTCTCTATCTTTTTCATATTTCAAAATTTAAAAATAACGAATTGATGGAATTAGCGCGCAATGATGTGGAGCGTTCTAGAATTTTACATGAAAATAAACTAGTTGAAGCCTGAATGCGGGAAATTACATTAATTGGTAATTTGTTGTAGTGACTCGCCGAAAAAAGAAACAAGCTATTCCGAAAGCCTGAAGAAACTGGAATTTGCAATGGTTGTGCAATGGAATTTCGATTTAAGACTTTTGAGATTGATCACATTGTTCCTCGCTCTCAAAACGGTTCAGATCACATCAGTAATCTTCAATTGCTCTGTCCAAATTGCAATAGACGGAAAGGAAATAAGAGCATGAAAGAATTTGTTGAAATAATGAAAGCAGAAAAAGAAGCGGAATTGAAACTTTTCTACGGACTGCACGGAAACTAATATATGGAAAAAAAACGAAAGACTTACAAATTACTGCAAAATAAGATTCCACAAGACGTTCACTTGAAAGCAAGACTGGTCATGAAACGCCTACTAAATACCCCACCAGAATCCCAAAAAGAAATACTAAAAAAAAGGAAAAAGTAGCATTATGATATTGCTAATGACAATCATTATCATTTAGTTATTTCAAAGGGTTAAACAGGTATATAATTCCCTTTCAATTTTTACTTTGATCAAATTCAGGTGAGACTGTAGGACGACATCACAGTGCCACTATCCTCTGATTTTGTCCTTCTTCAAAATGGAACTGTAATGGATAAAGCATTCGTGTAGCATAGTGTGTAGGGGGAGGGTTAATCGAGTTACTGCGGAAACTAGTGCGCAGAGAGGAACCTAGTTTCACGCGGCTGCCTAGTCTAACTTGGTTACTTCATTTCCATCCTTAAATTACATTCCAGCGATGATTTTTCCAAGTTGCCAAAAGCCTCGTAATCAATTTCATTTTTGTTGCACTTACCGCTCCAACTTGAATGGCATCACGGTGTGATTTAATCAACCAGTTGATAATTTGCTGTGAAGTCGAATCGTAGCGAAGTTTGATTCAATTGGGTTGATGGTACGCAAATTCTGTCAGTGATTGGATGAAAATTCATAAAACATCAACAGTTCGTTTCAGTTCTGCTTCGGACACTGGCTGGCTATAGGATATTTCGCTTCAAAATGTGATGATCCAAAGTTCTTTACCAAGTTTGGATGGAACGATTTGTCGGTTAACAATGTATCGACTTGGAAAATGACACGAAGTCACTCGAAAATTGGTTGACCTTGAGTCAATGGTGTAAGAAACCCCAGTACTCATATTAAGCGAAGGAGTGATCAATGCCGCACAATGTTGCTACCTACTGAAATTTGTGAAATTGTCTTCGAAAGTGTGCCGTTGCACGGAGGCGTTTGTCCGTTTTTTCTCAATGTGAGTCTACTACGACACCTAATTTGATTGAGTCGAGAATAATCATCAGCGTCATCGAACCTAGTAGCAGAACATGGAAAAATGTCTTCTCCTAGGTAAGATTTATTTGTGACTCTGACTACGAAGTTCGCATTGTCCAAAATGTGCCACAAGGCTAATATAAAAGGTCACTAATATTGATTTATATATATGAAATCATTAGTAATTTTTTGTTTCAGTTAAAGTATTGGATGAAGATGCACACCACATCGAGCTGAATGACTGAAGTTAGATTAAAACTCTGATTGCCATTGCCAGACAGAACGAATTGAAATTCTGGTGAGGATGGGAATGAATTTAAGCGGTACAATATGGTGCGTTGGAGAGGTGGCTGAGTGGACGAAAGCGGCGGTCTTGAAAACCGTTGAAGGCAATACCTTCCGGGGGTTCGAATCCCTCCCTCTCCGCCAAATCTGATCGGCCGAAAGCCAGAGAAAAGAGTCAATTGAAGCGGGTGATTTTACGACTTGAATTTCGTCAGTTCAAGCGATCAGGATACGAGAGCGACCAGCCGATCTACGCTGTCTTTCGCATCACCGAAATACATTCGGTTGTTCTCTTTGTAAAACAGAGGATTATCAACTCCCGCGTAGCCGGATGCCATGCTGCGCTTCAGGACAATCGTGTGCTTTGCTTTCCATACCTCTATCACTGGCATGCCAGCGATCGGACTGTCTGGCGTGTCTTGAGCGGATGGATTTACGATATCATTTGCGCCGATCACCAAAACAACATCCGTATCCGGCATTGAAGGGTTGATCTCGTCCATTTCAAACACGATGTCGTAGGGCACTCGAGCTTCTGCTAGAAGCACGTTCATGTGGCCCGGCATTCTACCTGCCACCGGATGAATTGCAAATCGAACGTCAATATTGTGGGCCTGCAGTTTTTTGGTCAGTTCAGCGACGGGGTGCTGGGCGTGAGCTACAGCCATTCCATATCCAGGAACGATTACGACAGATCGAGCGGTTTCAACAAGCATGGCTGCTTCGTCAGACAAAATCTCAGAAATTTCACCTTCTACTGCACTGGATGCTGACCCGCCTGTGGTTCCAAATCCGCCCATTATTACGCTGACGAAGTGACGATTCATTGCACGACACATGATGTAGCTCAGAATTGCACCGCTGCTGCCCACAAGCGCTCCGACGAGAATCAAAAGATCGCTTTCCAGCATGAATCCTGTCGCAGCAGCAGCCCAGCCGGAATAACTGTTCAGCATCGAAATTACGACGGGCATGTCTGCGCCGCCGATCGCCAGTACGAGATGCAGTCCTAGCAGGAACGCGAGCAGTGTCATGATGAGTAAGAAGTTCGTCGCAGCAGCGTGAGACTCATTTCCCAAAAACTGTGCGCCCAGCCAAATGCTGACAATGATGATGACTAAATTCAGCCAGTGTCGCGCCGGTAACATTAAGGGACGGCTTGTAATGATTCCCTGCAATTTCCCAAAAGCAGCAACCGAACCCGTGAACGTTATGGCACCGATAAACACACCGATGAAAATTTCAACTTCATGAACGATGTTTTCGACACCCTCGTAGGTTTTTAAAGGTTCGATAAAGTTCGCAAATCCCACAAATACCGCCGCTAATCCGACGAGACTGTGCAGGATGGCAACCAGCTGCGGCATTGCGGTCATTTGAACTCTTCTGCTGACAAGAATCCCGATTAAACCTCCAATGGCCATCATCGCAACCACGATTTCCAGGTTGTCGGTAACTCTTGCTGCAATCGTACCCAAAACAGCAAGAATCATTCCTAAGATTCCGAAAACGTTTCCGCGTACTGCAGAGGTCTGGTGGCTTAACCCGCCTAAGCTGAGAATGAAAAATATTGAGGCAAGGATATAAAGTGAATTGATGAAACCGTCAAACATGTCTACAGATCTACTTGCGGAACATTTTCAGCATGCGCTGAGTAACAAAAAAGCCACCGAATATGTTGATTGACGCAATTAAGATTGAAATTGCCGCCAGTGCCTGAACATAGGGGTTTACCGCGCCGATCTCCAGCAGAGCACCAACAATTATGACGCTGCTGATTGCATTTGTCACACTCATCAATGGAGTGTGAAGGGAAGGCGTAACGTTCCAGATCACGTGCCAGCCCACGAAAATTGCCAGTACGAAGACAGTGAAATGTGACAGAAAGGATGATGGTGCAAAAAGACCTACTCCCAAAATGGAAAGTACCGCCAGACCGAATGCATACGGTGCGACTTTGAACTTCTTTTTCGGAGTATCCGATGCAGTGGCGGATGCTTCTGTGGCAGCATCTTTCTTAGGCTGTGGTGGTGGTTCTTTCCGCGGAGGAGGCCAGATGATTTCTCCATCCTTGACGACCGTGGAATCGCGGATCACCTCGTCTTCCATATCCAAATGCAGCTGTCCGTCATCGTTCGGGCATAATTCGTCGAGCAGATTCAGAACATTGGACGCATACAGCTGGCTGGACTGTGTCGGCAGGCGACTCGGCAGATCGGTGTAACCAATGATTTTCACCCCGTTGACATCTACAATCTCATCAGCCTGAGTCAGTTCGCAGTTTCCGCCTTGTTCCGCTGCCAGGTCGATGACTACACTGCCTTCTTTCATTGACCTGACCATGTCAGCTGTGATCAGTTTGGGAGCAGGGCGACCTGGAATCAAGGCAGTTGTGATAATGATGTCGACTTCCTCGGCTTGTTCTGCAAACAATGCCATCTCAGCTTCAATGAACTCTTTGCTCATTACTTTGGCATAGCCACCGCCACCAGCACTGTCTTCTTCAAATTCGAGCTCTAGAAATTCAGCTCCCATGCTTTCGACTTGCTCTTTCACTTCTGGTCGGGTGTCAAACGCGCGTACGATCGCACCAAGACTTGTCGCTGAACCAATCGCAGACAAACCGGCGACACCAGCGCCGATGATCATGATTTTTGCCGGATGAACTCGACCGGCGGCAGTAATCTGTCCCCCTAGGAATCGGCCGAAATGATGAGCTCCTTCAATGACGGCTCGATAGCCGGCCACATTTGCCATTGAAGACAACGCATCCAATTTTTGCGCTCTTGAAATGCGCGGCACTGCATCCATCGAAATCGCACTGACTCCGGATTCAGCCAAACGTTCGAGAAGCTCCGGATTCTGTGCCGGCCACAGGAAGCCGATCAGAGTCTGACTCTCATGAAGTAGATCTAATTCGTCAAGGTTTTGATTTTCATCTTTCTCTGGAGCGCGAACTTTGATTACAATATCCGAACTGCTCCAAATGTCGCTGCCAGCAGGTAAAACTCTGGCTCCTGCTTCCAGATAAGCTGAATCGCTTAGATTTGCGAGTTCACCAGCACCAGATTCTATTTGTACTTCGAAGCCTTTCGCGATAAGAGCAGGGACGACGTCAGGCGTAATCGCTACTCGTCGTTCATTTTGGTGAATTTCTTTTGGAATTCCGACTTTCATTGTGTTTGAAAAGCTAAAGGAGATGGAAATTTCAAAGAATTATGTGAATCGAAGATAATTTTATTATATATATCGCTTTCGCTGTTTCTTCTTTGATTGAAACCAAGGATTGTTCGGAATCATTGAACCACGAAATTTGCAAATATTATTAATTTTCGCCGCATTTAAAATGGGATTTGTTATGGAAAAGTCATCAGTAATTGAACAGTTGATCAGTATCCAACTACGTGTTGATTCCTTACGGAGGTTTCTTTGACGTCGCTGGCAAGCAGCACCGATTGCAAGAGATATATCAGCAACTGCAGAATCCGGAAATTTGGGAAAACTATTCGCTGGTTCAAGAGTTAAGTCAGGAACAGAGTGCCATTCAAAAATCACTCAAGCCGATCTCGTCACTCTCAGATGAAGTGTCAGATTCCATAGAACTGGCTGAACTCGCCTCAGAGGAGGGTGATCTTGACACTTTGGCGGAGATCGGCAGTGAGCTGGCGGGATATGTCAGAAAAATTGACCGACTTGAGTTTACAAGCGTTTTTAGCGGGGAAATGGATTCGGCCAATGCGTTTGTAGATATCAAACCAGGTTCTGGCGGCACGGAAGCACAGGACTGGGCGGAGATGCTGTATCGGATGTATCAGCACTGGGCGACCAATAAAGGTTTTAAATTTGAGACTGTGGATTATTCACCCGGTGATGTTGCAGGCATCAAAAGCGCAACGTTAAAGATCATAGGCAGTTATGCATTTGGCTGGATTCGCACCGAAAGTGGAATCCATAGATTAGTGCGTAAATCTCCATTCGATTCTGGTCAGCGTCGGCACACGTCGTTTGCGTCCATATACTCCTACCCAGAAGTGAATCATGAAATTGAAATTGAAATTGACACTGCAGACTTGAGAATTGACACCTACCGCGCGAGTGGAGCAGGTGGACAGCACGTTAACCGAACGGACTCAGCAGTTCGCATTACGCACAGGCCAAGCGGAGTCGTTGTTCAATGCCAGAACGAGAGATCCCAGCATCGAAACAAAGCAGAAGCGATGTCCATGCTGCGTGCCCGACTTTATGAGCTGGAACGTCAGGAAAAAGAAAAGCAGCGACAGGAGATCGAAGCATCAAAACCAGATATATCCTGGGGGTATCAGATTCGATCCTATGTATTGGATCAGTCTCGAATCAAGGATGAACGCACACAAGTGGAAACCGGAAATGTCAACGCTGTGCTGGCAGGAAATCTCGACTTATTTATTGAAGCAAGTCTAAAAGCAGGTTTATAGATTCATGTCACAAGATAACGATCAATCCCAACAAAGAAAGCGAAAGCTGACTCTGTTGAGAGAGCAGGGCAGGGTCTACCCGAATGATTTTCGTCCCACCGTCAGCGCCAAAGAATTACAGGATCGGTTTGTAGACTACGACGCAGGCAGCCTGAAAGAAATCAATTTTTTTGTGCGTCTTGCGGGACGCTTGATGAGCCGACGGCGCATGGGAAAAGTAACTTTCGTAGATTTGCAGGACGCGTCCGGCAGAATTCAGCTGTTCATTCGACAGTCAACAGTTTCCAAGCTGGAGTACGACAGATTTTTGGCATATGATATTGGTGACATCATTGGCGTGAGTGGAGCCGTTTTTCGAACTCGAACTGGTGAATTGAGCATTGGCGTTGAAACGATAGCTTTGCTGGTTAAGGCATTGCGCCCGTTTCCAGAAAAATTTCACGGCTTATCGGACCGGGAGCTTCGATATCGAAGACGATATCTAGACCTGATCATCAATCAGGACGTTAGAGAAACTTTTAGAATTCGAACGAGGATCATCCAATCTATCCGCGAATTTTTGGGTCGGCACGGGTTTTTAGAAGTAGAAACTCCAATGATGCACACCATTCCTGGCGGTGCAATTGCAAGACCGTTTGCGACTCATCACAATGCATTGTCTGTTGACATGTTTCTTCGAATTGCACCTGAACTGTTCCTGAAGCGACTCGTGGTAGGTGGATTCGAGCGCGTCTACGAAATCAATCGAAATTTCCGTAACGAAGGGATCAGCACTCAGCACAATCCCGAATTCACGATGCTGGAGTTCTATCAAGCCTATGCTGACTTTGAAGACTTCATAAAGCTGACTGAGGACCTGATGGAAGAATTGGCGGAAGGTGTATCGCAATCGCTGACTGTTCCATATGGCCAGCACGCGATCAACCTGGAGAAGCCTTATCGGAGAATTTCCTTGTTGGATGCAGTTTTACAGCACAATCCCAAACTTTCCGAAAACGGTGTAGAAGATGAAGAAGTTCTTCGAACTTACCTGCAGAAGCTGGGCGGAACGCCCGGCAGGGCGTGGGGTCTTGGCAAGCTTCAGTTTGAGGTATTTGAACAGACCGTTGAAAATAAGTTGATTCAGCCAACTTTTATTACGCACTACCCAGTCGAGGTCTCCCCCCTGTCAAGGATCAATGACTCAGATTCAACAATAACGGATCGTTTTGAATTCTTCGTGGCTGGCATGGAAATCGCAAATGGCTTTTCGGAATTGAACGATCCAGAAGATCAGGCTCATCGATTCCGTGAACAGTTGAAACAGAGGATGGGCGGAGATGAAGAAGCGATGCATTTTGACGAAGACTATATTCGAGCGTTGGAGTATGGGCTTCCACCCGCAGCCGGAGAAGGGATTGGAATTGACCGACTTGTGATGCTGCTGTCAAACAGTCAGTCCATACGTGATGTAATTTTATTCCCGCACCTGAAGCCGTCGACTCGCTGACACATGATTCGTCCTTTCGAACTGTTCATTGGTTTTCGATACATCCGAGCAAGGCGAAACACTCGCTTTATTTCCTTTATTACAGGCACATCAGTACTTGGAATCATTATTGGAGTTTGGGCCCTGATTTCAGTGCTTTCGGTAATGAATGGTTTTGAACGCGAACTGAAGGAGAGAATTCTTACAGTTGCTTCGCACATTCAAATCAGCGGTTCCAGCGGTTGGTTGAGAAATTGGCAGCAAGTAATGACCAATGTCGAAAACGTTCAGGATGTGGATGCTCAGTCGCCGTACATTCTCAGTCACGGAATGCTCAAAGCGAACAATAGAGTCAGTCCGACACTGGTTCGAGGTGTGGTTCCCCAGTACGAGGATGATGTTTCATCAATCGGATCTCATTTGGAGGTTGGTGAGCTTGCAAGCTTAGTATCGGGTGAATTTGGCATTATTCTCGGCGACGAGCTCGCAAAACGACTTGGAGTGACCGATATTGGTGACGCTGTTGTATTGATCAGCACCGTCGGAAGATCGACACCGGTGGGGGTCGTACCACGCGTGAAGAGATTTACTGTAGTTGGTGTTTTCAATTTGAACTTCTATGAGTACGACAATGGTTTGGCGCTGGTTCATCTTGATGATCTTTCGGTACTGCAGCGAACTGGAAATCAAGTATCCGGTCTGCGAATCAAGACCGATGATGTTTTTAAGACCCCGTTGGTTGTTCGTGATATCAAACAGACGCTGGGAGGTGGTTTTCAGGTCTGGGATTGGACGCGGGAATATCGGAATCTATTTGAAGCGCTCAAAATCGAACGAAGGGTGATGTTCATAATCCTGCTGCTGATTATCGCAGTCGCTGCTTTTAACATCGTATCTTCCTTGGTCATGCTGGTTTCTGACAAAAAATCGGACATCGCTGTTTTAAGAACAATTGGAGCCAGTCCGAAGAGCATCATGGTAATTTTCATCGTGCATGGTGTGACGATTGGAATTGTTGGAACCGTCATCGGCGTAATTGCTGGTGTCTTCACCGGGATTCACCTTGAAACACTGATTCCTTGGGCTGAAGAGCTGTTTGCAACGGAATTTTTTCCAGATGACATTTACATCATTTCCAAGTTTCCCGCAGAACTGATATGGGATGACGTCATAAAAATCGCCGGCGCATCTACGGTGTTGAGTCTGCTGGCAACAATTTACCCTGCATGGCGCGCATCCAAAGTTCAGCCAGCCGAGGCTTTGAGATATGACTGATGTAGTGCTTCGAGCCAATGCGGTTTCAAAATACTTTTGGCAGGGGAAAAGTGAAATTCGCGTATTGAAGAACATTGAACTGGAAGTCCGACATGGAGAGCAGATTGCAATTGTCGGTTCATCCGGTACGGGCAAGAGCACGCTGCTTCATCTGTTGGCTGGATTGGATTCTCCTACGAGCGGCAGCATCGAGTTGAACGGGTTGAATTTATCGAACCTCAACGAATCGGACCGGGGTAAGCTGCGCAATGAAGTCTTAGGATTTGTCTATCAGTTTCATCACCTGCTGCCCGAATTTACAGCTCTCGAAAACGTGATGATGCCACTATTGGTCAGACGAAGAAAAACGGAAAAAGTCCGACAGGAGGCAATGAGTCTGCTTGACAAAGTTGGACTTTCGCACAGGATCAATCACAAACCCGGTGAACTCTCCGGTGGAGAGCGGCAACGAGCGGCGATCGCCCGCGCCCTTATCATTCAGCCTTTGTGCCTGCTTGCGGATGAACCGACAGGAAACATCGACCGTCAGAACGCGAAAGCCGTTCAGCAGTTGATGGTGGATCTGGACCGAGATTTGCAGGTGAGTTTGATCGTAGCGACTCATGACATGCAGCTGGCAGCTTCAATGAACCGAATCTATCAGCTCCAAGACGGCGTGCTCAGGGTCTATGAACAGTGATCAGGCAGGTGGCTAACAGTGAACGACAACCTCCGAGTATTCTTCCAAAGTAAATAAATTGACTTGATTCACCGTTGATTCTCGAACGTTCGCGATTCTGAAATCCAGCTGGAGTCGAAATTCAAACTCGTCTAGAAATTTTTCAAAGAGGGTGCCGCCTAGCGCACCCAAAGCATAAAAGCAGTTTTCGTTCTCATCATATTCCAGCAAGATGGTCGCAATGGGTTGAGGCGCCGGTCCACCTAACACCTTGCCGCCGTTTTGGGCATCATACACGCTGCGCTCTGAACAGCAGTAAATTATCTTCTCTTTCTCCTGACGATTTTGATTCTCGTCAAAATAGACAACTTTGGAATGTCTGTAGTTCAGAAAACTGACGGCTTTTGCCGGATATGTCATTCGGTGAGCGCAGATTGCAGAATAGCACACGATTGAATGATCCGGACCCGCCCCTCCTGGCCAAACATAATCTTCTCCCGATTCGGTGGTCAATGTGATTTGATGACTGATGCGATTCCCGACATTGAAAATCATGCATGGTGTGGTGACATAGGGATAATTGAAAATGTAGGTTTGTCCAGGTTGGAAGTCTTCGGCTCCAATGGGAGTCTTGTTGCGCATCAGCTGAACGCGTTCAGCGTACTGCCTGGTGGTTGCGGACTGTGCGTGAGTGGGATGCCAAGTGGCGAATGCTGCCGCATAGGTGCCGCATACTTTTAAAAATTTTCTTCGATTTTTCCGATCTGAATTATTCATTGTGTTGAAATTTACGAAGGAGTTCAGCAATTTCTGTCTGGTTGGCTACGGCGGCTCTTCCTAAGGCTGTATATCCGAATTTGTCTTCAATATCAAGGTTTGGATTATATTCAAGCAGAACCATTACGACTTCCTTGTTTCCATTGGCAACCGCATGATGTAGCGAAGTTGCGCCATTTTCATCTTGGAGGTCGATGTTCGTTTCAGGATGCTCCAGCAGTGAGTGGACCGCTTCTCGATATCCCGCAAATGACGCACGCATCAGCGGTGTCCATTGATAGGTGTCGCGATGATTGGCATCTGCTCCGCGTGCGAGCAGGTATTCAATTGCTTGACTATGACCTTTTGCGGCCATGACCATCAAAGCTGTCCAGCCAAATTTGGCAGTTACATTCACTTCCGCACCATGGTCAACCAGCAGTTTTACGATAGATTGATTGGATTGAATTGCTGAGTACATCAATGGGGTGCCCCCATTGTTGTTTCGAGCGTTCACGTCGGCACCCGCTCGCAATAAAGCTTCCGTAACATCCGTCAGTCCGTGCTTCGACGTCAGCATCAGAGCGGTTCTGCCGTCTGCCAATCGAGCATCGACATCAGGTATTTGATCGATCATTGCACTTAATCGATCAAAGTCATGTTCTTTAAGCGCCTTTAAAAACTTTGTCGTATCTGCCCACGCTACAGACTTTAACGCAATGAGAGTAAAGGCTATTACGATCGTTGAAAGTTGTTTGAACAGCATAGATCATAAATAATATTACTGTATGGATGAAGAAGAAAACGCTCGATTGGAGCCTACGCTGCGAAACTCGTAATGCGAAACTACTTCCCGAAGAGCCGATTCAACGTCGTAGGTTCCGGTCAATCGAATAAATGCATCATGTCTTGTTGCATCATCGAGCACCTGCTGAAATGCTGCGTGTTCAGTTCCTCCCAAACGATTTTGCTGGCTGTGAATGATCCAGTACGCTGAATCTGAGAAAAACCATTTTAGCGCATTCTGCTGAGTCAGCAGTCGAATCGTTTCAAAATGGGCACTGATGTGACCCGGTGTTAGAAGCACTTCGCCGATGAGGGGATTGTCCTGTCGGGTAAACACTTCAAAGCGAATCACGATCACGGCTGCATTGTTATGGTCAATCAGGTCCGTTTCGACACTGACTGGAACGGTAGAACTGAGACGGGACAAAATTCTTCGATCGTCCTTGCTTTCTCTTCCCCCTAACTGAAAAAAGATTGCCGATTCCCAATCACCACCGTCAATCTGCACCGGCAGGCATGTGGCGCCAGAGCCAGTGTAATCCATGCTTTTTCGAATGAATTCTGGAAATCTCTTCACGGTTTATGACACTGACCGATGCTGCTGCATAGCGTTTTCGATAAAAAACGCATCTTCAGCCATAAGACTAAAGATGCGTCTGAAGTTTTTCGTTGAGCTGAAGGATCAGCTGCTCATTTGTGCGGACCGGCTCGGTGCACCCTCCGCAGATTCAGCATCCACTACTGTATCTTTCACGTCTTCATACCAAAGATCATGATGCTGTTCTGCCCATTCAACGCTAACGTGTCCTTTTGTCATTGCGTCAAGAGAACCTTCGGAACCGAAAGTACCGATATAAGCGTGACCGAAGAACACTGCAATCCATAAAAGAGCGCATACCGCATGTACTGTATGCATTGTTTGTGCCATTTCCCTGGTATTTTCGACGCCAAAGTATTGATCCAGCCAGCCGATCAACGCAAATCCGGAAATACAGACTGCGCCGAGTCCGAGCAGAATCACAATCCAGAACCACAGTTTTTCACCGCCGTTCGCCTTGCCGGCGCTTGGATGTGCTGAACCTACGATACCGCCGCCTTTCGCGAACCAAGCGATGTCCGTTCCGGTCGGTATGTTGTGCCGCAGCCAGCAGAAGAACATCAGAATGGGTCCAATTGCAAAGAATGGCCCCAGTGTGTTGTGTGCGTTGATTGAGAAGCTGGCCCAAAAAGAAAATCCTGAAGGGCCTAGCAGAGGTATGAGGACAGCTCGTCCGAACAGCAGGCTCAAGCCGGTAATCGCAAGAACTACAAATAAGGTTGCAGTGTACCAGTGAAGGGTTCTTTCTAGGACTGTCCAGCGTGGAACACGTTTTCCAGATGGTTTTTTATCAAGGTCAATACGTCCCCGCGATGCGAAGAAGGCTATTATCGCGACAACGACGACAAATAGAAACCAGCCACCGTAATTGCCGATGAGTCCATTGCGAACCTGTCGCCAATTTTGCCCGGTGATGTTGTACAAAACGTTGGTTTCGATATTAGTATCGGACCCTGTGACTGAACTGTATCCAACACCGCCTTCTCGGACTACCCGCCAAAAATTGGATCGTTGATTTGTATCGCTAGCAGCTTGCTGTGCCTGAACTGTTGTTAGTGATTCCGGGAGCAGGTAACCTGTCATTGGCAAGATCATTGCACATGCGACGATGAGGACTAAGCTCCATGTCATCATGCGACGGCGTCTCGACCTTCCAGAATTCAAAATTCTATTTGGCGTGGCCATATGTATAACTCCTCGTTTCAGTATCAGCTATGTAGCCAATTGTTAATTTGTTTTTTACTCGTTAATTAATTCGTTCTGATGATGCGCCAGCGCAGGAGCATCTTTACTAGCCAAATTACCGATCAATCTGAACGGTTTGAAAACGTTCACCGAGCACACTCGACTGAGATCCTTTACTGAGCAGCGCATCGTCACTGCCCAAATAGACCCCCGGTTGATGTAAGACTACATCTGCGTCTTCAAGGCATCCGCTCAGCATGCCCAAGCTAGCAATTAGGATAAGAATCACAAATAGCTTTCTCATTTCACTCAAACCACTCCGGTTTAATCTACTGATTATTTCAAAAAATCAATTTATTTATCATGTAGGGAAAAGGAGGAAGTCTTCTTCCTCCTTTTCTCATACTTAATGCTATCCAGATGGATAAGCAGTTTCCCATCCCCAAGTTTGAGGACGACCACCACGCTGCAGAATGCGTTCGCGGTAAATGTCAGCGATTATGTCGCCGTCACCTGCAATGAGTGCTTTAGTCGCACACATTTCAGCGCATAACGGTAGTTTGCCTTCAGCAATTCGATTGCGTCCATACATTTCGTATTCCGCATCCGAATTGTCATCCAGCGGACCGCCGGCGCAGAAGGTGCACTTGTCCATTTTTCCACGTACGCCAAACGCCTGTTCCTGCGGGTACTGCGGTGCGCCAAAGGGGCACGCGTAGAAGCAATAGCCGCAGCCAATGCACAGGTCTTTGTCGTGCAGAACGATCCCATCATCCGTTGTATAGAAACAATCGACAGGACAGACTGCAGCACAAGGCGCGTCTGTGCAGTGCATGCAAGCGACCGAGATAGATTTTTCACCGGGATTGCCATCATCCAAGACGACGACGCGCCGACGATTGACGCCCCATGGGACCTCATTCTCGTTTTTACAGGCAGTAACACAACCGTTGCACTCGATACAGCGCTCGGCATCACATAGAAACTTCATTCTAGCCATATCTCATACCTCCTAAGTTGTGACCTTGCAGAGAGTGACTTTCGTCTCCTGCATTTGAGTTACTGAATCATATCCGTAGGTAAACGCCGTATTGCATGCCTCACCTCGGATGTAAGGTGCAGTCCCTTCGGGATATTTATCCACCAGGTCTTTACCCTGAAACCATCCACCGAAATGGAATGGCGTAAACACTACACCGGCATCGACTCGCTTCGTAACCATGGTCTTGACGCGGATCCTGGCTCCTTCCGGAGTCATGATCCATACCATCTGACCATCCCGAATGCTAAGATCATTGGCATCTTTCGGGTTGATTTCGACGAACATGTCCTGCTGCAGCTCAGCCAACCACGGATTCGAACGCTGTTCTTCACCGCCGCCTTCATATTCGACCAGTCTGCCACTTGTCAAAATCAGCGGGTATTCGCCGGAATGATCGTCAGCCTGAATGGAACCATAACGCGTCGGCAGACGATAAAATCGCTTGCGGTCCTCGTAAGTTGGATACCTTTCAGCCAATTCTCGGTCGGGCGTATACAGTGGTTCGCGATGAATCGGAACTGGGTCTGGAAAAGTCCAAACGACTGATCGGGCTTTTGCATTTCCAAATGGTGCGCAGCCATGCGAGATTGCGACTCTTTGGATGCCGCCAGACAGGTCGGTTTTCCAGTTCTTGCCTTCGGCAGCAGCTTTTTCTTCATCGGTCAGATCGTCCCACCAGCCAAGCTGCTGTAACAGCTTAGCGGAGAATTCCGGATAACCATCCTTGATTTCAGATCCAACTGGATAAGAATTTTCTGCCAGCAGATTGACGCCGTTGCGCTCGGTGCCGAACCTCGCTCGGAAGCAAAGTCCACCTTCGGCAACAGGCAATTCCGTGTTGTAGAGAACTGGAGTGCCTGGGTGACCCATTTCTGGATTGCCCCAGCACGGCCAAGGCATTCCGTAATAATCACCATCCGCAGGACCGCCTTCGGCCTTCAGAGTGGTGGTATCGAAGGTGTGCTTGTTCGCCATGTGCAGCTTCAGTCTTTCAGGGCTTTGCCCGGTATATCCAATGGTCCACATGCCGCGGTTGATTTCACGCGTAATGTCTTCAACCCTTGGTTCGTCATCGTTGACTTCAATATTCATCGTGTACTGTTCGCCGAAACCAAGTTTCTTTGCGAACTTGTACAAAATAGTGTGGTCAGGTAATGACTCCCAAACCGGATCAATGATCTTGTCGCGCCATTGTATCGAGCGGTTTGACGCAGTGACAGATCCGTAGGTTTCGAACTGCGTCGCCGCCGGCAGCAGATAAATGCCATCGGTGCGGTCGTTCATTACGGCTGCGTGCGTTGGATGTGGATCCACAATGACCATAAGGTCCAGCATTTCCATTGCTTTTTTCATCTCTGGACCACGCGACTGACTGTTCACAGCGTGACCCATATAGATCATCGCTCGGACATTGTCTCTCTGACCGATGTTCTCTTTGTCTTCGAGAATGCCATCGATCCAACGTGATACTGGAATACCCTTATAGTTCATCGGGTGTGTAGGTTTGCCATTGTCCCCATCAACTTCGCCGGGGTCGAATTGGCTTTTTACCCAATCATAATCTAGATCCCAAACACGAGACCAGTGTTTCCATGCACCGTTTGAAAGTCCATAATAACCTGGTAATGTGTGTGAGAGAACGCCGAGGTCGGTTGCGCCTTGGACATTGTCATGTCCACGAAAAATATTCGCACCACCACCGGACTTACCGATGTTACCCAATGCCAGCTGCAGCACGCAGTAGGCCCGCGTATTGTTGTTGCCGATCGTATGCTGAGTGCCGCCCATACACCAGACGATGGTTCCGGGTCGGTTTTCATGCATGATCTTCGCAGCCGTTTCGACTACTTCTGGTTTGGCACCGGTGACTCGTTCCACTTCTTCGGGAGTCCACTTTGCGATTTCTTCGCGAATCTCGTCCATACCGTAAACGCGCTGTTGGATGTATTCCTCATCTTCCCAGCCGTTTTCAAAAATATGCCACAGGACACCCCATATCAGTCCCACGTCAGATCCGGGTCGGAGCCGTACGAAGTGATCGGCGTGTGCGGCAGTACGGGTGAAACGAGGATCGCAGACAATCATCTTGGATCCCAATTCTTTCGCTCTAAGGATATGCTGCATCGCAACCGGATGTGCTTCTGCGGCATTGCTGCCGATGAAGAACATTGCTTTTGAATTATGCATATCGTTATATGAATTTGTCATGGCGCCGTAACCCCAGGTGTTTGCAACACCTGCGACGGTCGTTGAATGACAGATTCTTGCTTGATGGTCAACGTTGTTGGTTCCCCACATCGCTGCTATCTTACGGAACATATACGCTTGTTCATTGCTATGTTTCGCTGAACCGAGCCAGTAGACGGAATCAGGTCCGGATTGTGCGCGGATTTCCAGCAGTCGATCACCAATTTCATCAATTGCTGTATCCCAACTCAATCTTTTCCATTTTCCGCTGACCAGTTTCATCGGATAACGCAAGCGTTTTTCGCCCATTCCATGTTCGCGTACGGTTGCGCCTTTGGAGCAATGTGAACCGAGGTTAAACGGAGAGTCAAAATCTGGTTCTTGACCAGTCCAGACTCCGTTTTGAACTTCAGCTACAACTCCGCAGCCGACCGAACAGTGCGTACAGACACTGCGACGAATCTCAGTCTGAACTCCAGCCATGGGTGAAAAGCCAGCTGCCGCTTGAGCTTTTTTCATCAACTGGGGAACAAACATTGAGGCCGCAGCACCGGCACCGAGGGCGACCCCAGAACGTTTCAAGAACGTTCTGCGGTTGATAGCTTCACCGACCGAGGCAAGGCCCGGAACAGTTCCGCTATCGCTGCTTCGAACTAATTTCATAGATTTGCCTCCTGATGTTACTAAAATCTTGCCCGCCGATAATACTCTCGTATATGAGCGGTTTCACGATAACCGAGATTCTTCGGTGCATCGCTCTCAACCTGGTCCGTTCCGACAGCTGCGCTGGAAACAGTCGCAGTCGTCATTGCGGCAGCGCCGCTGATCAGCGCCAGGCCTTTGAGAGCGTTGCGCCGGGATTCCCGGTCAACTAATTTGCTATTGATCATAGCTTCTCTCCTCATGTGTATGTTTTAAAAGTGACGTCACATACATACCTAGTGACCCCTTCCTTCTGGCTGAAAATTCAATCATCAGGCTGGCATCTCGAGGTAATCGGTTTCAAAGTTCATGAATTCGACGCCGAATTCACCAACTTTTTGGTAAAAATCTGCTTTTCTAGCATTTACCATGTCTTTAAAAAATCTGCGCACCCAAGGTTTCAGGTGCCGATTGAATAGGGTCTGCTGCGTCCTGAACTGGAATTCCGCACCAGAATCGATGATGATGCCCATTACATCAAACAGCGCGGAAATGTGATCTTCAGGCTCGCGGTTGTTTTTCACCCGTTCAATTCCAAGCGCTTTCAAATCCTGCCGCAGCAGGCTCAACGGCTTGTCCATCATCATTCCAGTGATGTACCAGGAAGAATAGGGCACGAGTTCACCACGACCGATGCCGACAAAAAGATCGTGATATTCATCGTCCAACTGCTCCAGATCCTGCGGCTCGGCTGCGGATTGTGCCAACGCGTTTAAAGTGATCAAGAAGCGGTTGGAGGCGTCAGAAGCTGGAACGCCGTATAAAGCTGCTGCGCGAAGAGTTTCTTCGGTAGGAGGTTCGCATAACAGCTTCGAAAGTAGGTAGTAGTAGTGCGCGCGGAATTGATAATCGTCTACGACACTAGCAGCAACGCTATCTAGCTTCATTTACTCTCCTTATATAGCTTCGTTAATTCTGAAACTAATTCAAACAACCATTTGTTATTATTTACTTTAATAAGTTCAGCATTCAGGCTGTTTAAAATTAAGTTTACACTATCTTCAGCACTCGTGTCAAATCTAATTGATTTGAGGCAGTTGCGCCGTACAAGATTATCATGCACTTTTGTGAGTTGACTGAATCAAGAAACATTGTCTGAATCTCTCGCCATCGTTCATTTGATGACTTATTTTACGAATTTCCAAGCATTTGCCCTGTCAATTGCAATCGAACCGAGGCGAATGCCCTTGAGCAGCTGGTAAAAACAGGTCGCTGCGGTAATTTTTCGGATTTCAGGCGCGCCGTGGTCTCGCCAGCGTCATGGGCGGCGATCCTTTTCCGGCGCCGGCCAGGCTGCTTTGGGCGAGCGTCAGGTTTTGACCAGTGAACGCATCTGATGTCTGCGGTCTGCCCGATGATGAGCCAGCGCCATTATGATGGCCATGGCAGTGCTGACGCGGGTTTCCATTTTCACCTTCCCGCGTATATAGTGCCGCTCGAAACGGCAGCCTTGGTCGAACCGCGAAAAGATTCGCTCCAGTGAGGTGCGCTGACTGCAGTCCTTTTCCCAGGTGGCGGTGTGACGCGCGGCATAGGGGTGAAGATGCGACGGTTCCTGTCGAGCTTGACGCGCACCACGCGGCCGTAGTCGGAGACCTGCCCTCCGTGCTGCCGGTGACATCGCCGATAGTCCTTGCAGTCTAGATCGTAGACCGCGACCGGACAGCGGTACTTCAAGTGTCCTGCGATCTTTTCGAAACCACAGAACGCCATCTCCCGCTGTTCTTGGATCTCAGGACACAGACAATACACCTGACCGCACTCGTCATACACGATGCTGTCGGTTTGAACTTCGTCGTTGAGCAGGTGCGTGGTGGGCGCCGTTGGATCGTAGTTCTGATCCTGTTTTTCCTGTCGCCACATCATTTTGTGGTCAATCAGCGGACGGATCTCATGCTCATCATGCTAGCTGGCCTTGCGCTGCGAGCATTCAAGGCCGCGGTCGGCCAGCTCCGGCGATTGCTCGAACAGCTGCGGCAGCATTGAATCTCGCAGACAGGCAATTTCCGACCGCGAGGCTCTGCGCAGCTCCACGGCTGCTGGAATTTCTTACTGCGCGTCGGCGATCAGATGCACCCGGTAGCCGAAACATTGCTTGATCTTTTCCCACCGCGCGCCATCTTGACGGCGGCTGCTGGTCTCGAGCCGGCCCCCGTCGGCATCGGGATCCGAGGTGCGGTCTTTGTCAGCGAGGATTCTGCCGGTTGAATGAGAAGACAATGCTTTGCCATCGTAGCCCAGACAACGACCGAAATCCGGCGCTTCTGCCATCAGCTGATGGCACAGCGTGCCGATCATCTCAGACACCAGGCCGGTGTCGGCCTCCAACTTGGACAGCTGTTTGAGAAAACGTGAAAAGTTCCATTCGCCAGGCAGTGAGGAACGAAGCGGTTGGATTTGTTCGTCGACCGCCTGCCCCTGACTCTGCTCATCGTATTGCAGCATTTGTTTCGGCGGGCTCTGCCGTGGCAGTGGGTTGAAGCCGCAAATCTGTGCCAGCTACAAGTTTTGAGCCAGTTCCTACAGCAGAGAATTCACCGAGTCATGCCCGAACGCGACGCCTGCGATCATGGTCCGGAACAGGGCTCGGACCGGATAGTCGTTGCGGCCGCATCGAGACTCAAGTTATGCGACAATTTCTTGGTACGGCAGGTGCTCGAGAATCAGTATCAAGCGCTGCAGTTGCGGCATGTCATCGGTTTCCCAAGCAAAAAGATGTGGATTGTTTTCAGGTATATGTAGCTCCCTGCGGATGCCTGGATGCGGTGAACTTCGTTGCCCTGAATGATCCCAAAAACGCTAGTGATTATCAACCGTAACTTGTTGATAATATATGGAATTGTAATAAAATACAGGCTGACTTCTGGTGCCCGGTGAAGTGCCTTTTGCCGACTGGGTTAGAATTGGCTCGAAAACTGACAAAATGCTCAGAATAACGCAGAAAACAGCGTTATTTTGGGGTAAATCAATTTCCCACCCCTTGATTTACTCAATAAAATCAAACCGCACCTAACTGTGCAACCGCCTCATTTTGTTGAACTATCAGCTCTGGAATCGCTCCCGCTCGGTGATGAACATGTCTTGCACCCGACAGTCTTCACACATTTCCAAACGAGCCAGCGCATCAGGTTTGGCAAACATCCAGTGATTCTTTAATTTGCTTTTCATATGATTCATCATTACATGAGTCGCAAATTGTTTTCCACATTTTGTGCAATGAAAAGGCGAGTCCTCATTCATAGTCCTGGAACGCAATCGGGCGTCTGCGCTAAAAACATATCGCTGGGTTCGTGAAATCGACGTTTCCGGACAGGCGGATTCACACAGTCCGCACTGCACACAGTTGTTTTCGATAAAGCTCAGTTTTGGGACATCTCCACCGGCTTCCAAGGCTGAGGCAGGGCAGACTGAGACACATCCCATGCAAAGGGTGCACGTGTCGACGTCAACATGAACTTCTCCAAACGGGGCGTGTGCCGGGAGGGATATGGATTCGGGTTTGAGTGGGGACTCACTGTGCAGATGCTCAAGTGCGATTCGAATGTCTGTTCGTTTTATCCCGGATGGCATGAACTTCGCTGAGTCTATATTGAGAGCAGGTGGCGGCTGATGAGCCGTTTCAGTCAATTCCTGCAATGATTTTGACGAAATCAATTCAACTGGACTGCGATCAAAACCCAATCCTCTGATCATTTCGTCCAAGATGACCAGCTGTGCGTTCAATTCTTTAATGACGGATTCAGCTGCATTTTCGCAAAGAATCACTGCACGGGAGGCGCCGTAGGACAACATTCCGAACAGAACATCCAATCCAAGCGAGCCGACTTCTTCAACCTCTACCGGCAGAACATTTTCAGCCAGGGACGATGTGCATTCCTCAACGATTGGACGCCCCTGTTCCTGGTCGAAGAACAGAATGTGCGGGGCGGTTCCGCCGGCCTGTAAATATCTTAATATCAGCTGCCGCAAAATCTCCAAAAGATTTCGGGCAGGGGGATAGGCATAAGTGATGGCTCCTGTGGGACATGCCGTTGAACAGGCCCCGCCGCCTTGACACAGATAGGAATCGACTTGAATTTGTTCTCCAATCGAAATGATGGCGTCAGTGGGGCAGACATCAATGCAGCGCGTGCACGCTGTTATCCCACTTCGACCGTGTGCACAGATGTCGGGGTCGTAATTGTAGTACTTTGGTTTTTCGAAGTTGCCGATCAGACTGGGAATTTCCTGTAAAACCTCTTCCAAACGAGCCGAATCGGGCTGTTCTGAGTGAATCCAGTAATAACCGGGGGCTGGAATTTCCGCCTGCATTCCGGGGGCGCTTGAAAATTCGAGCACCAGGTCGAAGTGGTTTGAATCAGCTGAAATAACCTGTCCCAAGTCGAAGCTTCGACCATCTTTTCGTACGGCAACCGAAAATGCACCTAAATGTCCCGATACTTCGTAACTGTCCGCCCGAAAGACATCTGGTTTTGTTCGTACGTCCCGCACCTGCAATTGCTTGGCGCTGTCTGAATTCACGAGGCAGATGCAGACTAATTCAGAAGAGGTCAGTTTCTCGATCACTGCCGATGCAGCATGTTCTGCGCCAGCAATCAACAAGCGCCCGCGGGAAGTGTAGGACACTAAGGAAGTGGGTTGAATATTGACCGGGCTGTCAGCCAATGATTGGATTGAAAGCTGTCGGGCGCGACCGTTGGCTGTGGTCGCAGGAAGATGAATATGTTCAGCAAACATTATCTAGCCAACGAAATCAGGCAGTAGATTGATCTTCGCCTTGATCGAGTTCGTCGGCAGCTGCTTCGGTTTGATCTGTTTCTTCACCGGAATCGGATTCATCAGGTTCTGTCTCCTCGCTTGCCATGGTTTCGATCGGTTCTTGTTCTTCAGTCTGATTCTGTAATTTTTCTCTTTCAAGCTGTTCCTGTTCGGCTTGCTTACGCTCCTGATGAAATTTCATGTCGGAGGTAACGATGTCCCCGAGCGCTTCAAAGCTGGTGAAATCGTCATCGTAGTCGTTCAGTCCATCCAAAACGTTATAGAAAGGCGCCTTAAACAGTTTTCTCAATGCGATTTTTTTGAGCTGTTCGTCAACTTCGGGAGACATGAATGCGGAATAGTCGCTCTCGTCTCCCAGTGATTCCAGAGGCGGAAGTTCAACTTTTTCCTGCTCTTCGGATGTCTGTTCTTCAGCTGCGCCTTCTGGCTCTTCGGGAGTCTTTGAAGGTTCTATTTCCTGCAGTTCCGTCGTTTCCTGCTGCGTCTCAGCTTTTTTCTTTGACCAACGATGAAATCTTGATTCAGTCATAATTTTTCTTTACTATCGATCCAGGCCAGGTTTGCTGCGCACCGAATCTCGGAACCAGTTTTTTCTCTTTCTTTTCCTTTTTACATGCGGAACATAGTTGTTTACGACAAACTGTTCAATCTTTTCTCGAATATCCGCTGGCAATGGGGCAGACAATACCAGACCGTCTGTTTCAAGATGGGCGCCTGCTTCATCCTGCGAAGCGGTGATCAGATAAGGCATTGGCACTGCATCTTCGTCATTATCATCGGTTTCACAAATAACGAAGGCATACGGTTCGTCAGAGAGCAGATTGTACCAGTAGCCTTCGGCTGCATCGTGATACAGCTGCAGCCGGAGTCCTTTCCACAAATATTGCGCTTTTGAGCGGTCTTTTCGAATTAAGACTGGTCCTTCGAGCGAGCTTGGTCCGTTTGAATCGGAAAGTATAGCTGAGAGCTTCCATTGTCGAGATGACCACCGATTTACGATTTTATCGTGGCATTCCATCACCACAGATAAAGTGAAAGCAGGTCGAGGTTTTGTTGCCGATTCCAATTGAGCTCGCTAAAGTTTGTTGGTCTACTTTAAGTATATGCAGAAATTCAAGCAATTGGTTATTATGGTTACTACCACAGAGCTTATTTCCGTTATTTTATTGTGTAGGTCAAAGTTGACCTATTTGTGGCAATTTAATGACGATTTGGGTGGTTGAGCCACAAGGTCGCGATGGTAAGCCTGCGCGCTGTTGAACTTGGAGGCGCGCAGGCTGGCATGCAACAGCACTCATTTATACCGAAGTTCCAGCTCCGACAAATCCATCTCTCACCGATTCAGTTCAACTCTTAATGGTTGAACTTATATATGAATCGATGACAAATGTTCAGATTCGAACGCAAATTAATTCATATCAAGCAGCTCGCTTCACTAAAAATTAGACCTGTGTACCATATACAGGTACTTGATCAACTACCACTGTTATACATAATGAATAATACTTGGTTTCGCTTCTGTTGATAATATCTGGAGAGAGAATGAAGGAAATACTGATTTCAATTCACGCGCCGAACCAACAGCGTGGGAAATCGTAAATTTGCATTCGCGAATATACACTCACCATAGTAAATTCAGTTTTACGGACAAACAGCATGAATAGACGATTTACTGCTATTGTCGAACGCGACGGCGATGTATATGTTGCTTTCTCTCAAGATGTGGATGTTGCCAGTCAAGGTGAAACAGTTACTGAAGCGCGCTAATCTTATCGAAGCACTAACTCTTTTTTTTGAGACTACCTCCGCAGGAGAAACCGACAAGCGTTTGAAAGGGGAGGTTTACATTACCAATATTGAAGTCGCCGTTGGTTAAACTTAGGGTACTTTCGGGTCGAGATGTTTGTCACATACAGGCGTTGCACGGAATTGTGGAGGTAAGGCGACGGGGTAGCCACATCGTAATGCAAAAGTCGGACAGTGTTAGCACAATTTCCGTGCCTGAGTCTGATCATAGGGAAATTCGCCGCGGCACTCTGATGTGAATCATCCGACTATCCGACCCACCACGTTCGATATTCGAGAGTTGAATTACAAGGTAATATCACTAACGAATTTTCAACAATATAACCCACCGCGCTCTGATGCGCTGATTCAGCGAACTTTATATTGGTCCATTTAAAGAGATGACCGCAAACGGTATCGCAGACAAGTTGGGGGGGGGGGGATGGCTCGCAGTACGTTTGTTCGGTTGTTGAAAGGTAAGTCTGGCATTTCTCCGGAATTGTCTGTTCGGCTTTCCACAGTGCTTGGCGGCTCGCCTGAAAGTTGGCGGTCTTTACAAAGAAGTTTTGATCTACAAAAAGCACGTCAGATGGTTGACGCAAGCGCATTGAAACGTATTGACTTCAGTCAGGTGGCGTGAAAACGGCACAGGGAACGACACAACAAATCCTGAAAGTTTCTGTATTTGCTATTCGCTTCCAGTAAATGGATTGAGTAGTCGAACACTTTTATCTTTGAAATGAGAGGTATTTCTTGTAACCACGCATAGATCATGTGTCAGCGCTGTAGCAGCGATTTGCCTGTCGTGTGAATTCTGATGATGAGGTACACGCAGACAGCTCCACGCCTGTGCTTCGAGTTCAGTGAAAGAAAAGACGTGATTTCGATACTTTGTCGTAACTTCCTCAAGCCATGTTTCCAGCAGGTTTGCTTGCTCATGATCGCCACGATGCCGGATCATTTCAACGCCGCGTCTCAACTCACCAATTGTTATGACGCTCAGATAGATTTGGTGGTTGTCTTTCGTCGTCTCTGACAAAAACGCCTGAACTCCTCTTTTGACGTTCGACTTTTTTCGAAACTCACTAACGATATTGGTGTCAAGTAAATACACGGCTTGGCGGGTTGTCTTGCCTGGGTGAAAAATCGTCATCATGACCCACTGGAGGGATCGATTGAATGACTTCCGCAAAACTTTTTCTTTGAGGAGTCAACAGCACATCTGCCAACAAATTTCGATGTTCGGCTTCCGCGCTAATGCCTTTCCTGCCGGCTCGAGATTTCAAAGCTCTTACAATTTCGTCATCAACGTTTCGTACGATTAAATTTGCCATCTATGCCTCCGCATGCATTGGGAATTGAGTTTCCCGAATCCGAAATTAGGAGTGAAAACATAGAAAAAATCCTTGTACAATTAAAGCTTTAAACAACCCTTCAGGATCACCCAATGGGTGATGACTGAAATAACCCAAATGAATACAAGGCTTATGAACATTCTACCCTACAAATCAGCTGACAGCAATCGCAACTTGACCGCCCGCGCCGGTTTGGTAGTGCTTGCGGATTTATTCCAATGCTTGGGATTGAACCAACTCGTCGATGCAGGCTTTGGTCAAGATCAACAAGCGCCTGCTGTCTGCGGGTCTGCACCACTGCAGGCGGGTTACGCTGGACATTGATGCGACGGTGACCGAATGCAGCAGGAAAGACACCAAATTCAACTACAAAGGTACAAAAGGCTATACGCCGATGTCGGTCACATCGCTGAAACTGAGCAGGTGATCGAAGTTGATTTTCGGGAAGGCAATGCGCAGCCGAACGAAGAAAACCTGGGGTTCATCAGAAAATGTGAGGCGGCGTTGCCGGCGGGGGTTTCGGTGCGTCGTCTGCGAGCCGACGCTGCACTTACCAGGCCGGAGTGATCAATTATTGCGAAGCCAACGACATTCGCTTTGTGATCCGCGCCAAGATGGATTCTGCAATGAAAGAATCGATATCGGCCAGCAAGCCGTCAGACTGGGTGCCGTTGATCAAGCGCGATGGCAGCGCTTCGGACACCGAACATGTGGCTGACACCTTGCATGTGATGGGCGCCACGCCGCAAGCCTTTTATCTGGTCGTGCAGCGCCAGCTGATCGATGAGGAGGAGCCGGCTTCACATCTGGAACTGCTGCCTGATCTGTTTGTCGATCAAGATGATAAAAGCACCCGCAAAGGGCGCTACCTGTATCGTGCGTTGGCCACCAAATTGGATTTGCAGAGTTTTTCTCATGAGATATGTACAAATGCAATGCGTTACAGGGGTTGAAAAAAGGAAAAATCACCTTCAGTTCATTTTTCTTTCCATTGATAGCGTACTTTCAACCCATTTAGGTGCGACCAAGGCAAGTGACCTTCGTGTTGGAGCATGCCAACCACGATGCCAGGAGCTATTTTTTCCTGGCTGGCAAACTTTTGAACAGATTTAGCACTCTTTGGAGATTTCGCCAAAAATTTATTCCATGAGCTTTTGTTAACAAGTGCATTGCTTGCCCAGGCATTGGCTTCTGATTCTAAATGGGTTAATTTACCGACAGTTTCATCAATATAGATTTTCTTCTTACTATGAAGAATTATGTGAGCTGCTTCGTGGAAAAAACTAAACCACAGATGGTCGTCGGATTTATGTCGTGCACTCAACTGAATCACAGCTTTATGGGATGAACACCACCAAGCGGCACCACTAATTGCCGTTTTTGGTAACGGCGGTACCAACGCAAATGCAACTCCCGCTTGATTGCACAATGTACATGTTTCTTTCAAAGCTTCTGTAATTGGTTTACGCGTAAGTTTCCGAATTTCAACAGTTGCTTGTTTGAACTTTCTTTCGTTATATTTTTTACAAATTTGACGCTCAGCTTCAAGTTCACCAAGCCGTAACCAAACAGTCAATGCCGCTTCGTTGCTCTTGTGACTTGGGGAATGACGCCAGTAAAAATCCGCAGGCTTGTATCGTTCGGACCAAGCATTGACTGAACCAGTACCAAAAAATTCCAACAACTTTATTACCGAGTCTGAAGCTGAATTTGGATTCTGAAAGCACTCTCGATTCACTAGTTCCTGAATTGGAAAGGCTTTTGTCCACTCTATATTGGCAGCCGCGTTCTCTTCCTCAATCTTTCGTGCTCTGTGAATTTGGTAAATTGAATCGATTCCAATCCAAATGCTAGCGTCAACGCCAAGCACTTTTTCGAACTGAAGTGCGGTTTGCGGTTCAATCCTTGCTTTGCCTGCAATGATCTCACTAATTAGTTTAGCAGAACGCCCACATCGTCGAGCAAACTCGGCCTGAGAAATCCCCTGTACTTCCAATCGTTCTTTAAGCACAGACCCTGGTGCTACTGTATAGTCTGGCTTGAATTGGTGATTTGCTGCCACCATTTATCTTTCCTCTTAGTGATAGTCGATTACGTCTAAGATTGTTATCGCCTCAACGCGCTGCCGATCTATTCCACCATCATTTTTACGTGGGAGCGGTTCGTGATTTGGTTTAAAAACAAGCCGAAATGGGTGAACGAGATCAACGGCAAATAGTTCATTTAATTTTCCGGTCAGCTGATGCATCCTCTCGGGTGGAGTGGTTGGCACCAGTGCCAAATTACCGGCTGCATTTAGAACTGCCATTCTTTTAGCAATTACATTTTTCATTCTGTCCCCAAAGTTCCGAATTAATGCCTTTTCTGTGTTGAAAGTTTTTTCTTGCCTGCGGGTTGAGAAAGTAATGTGCAAATTGACTACTCAAAAATATTACGTATTACGTAACATTTTAACAGAAATTATTTAAATTAGGCATGCAGTCACATACTAAATAAGGTCTGTTCGAATTCAAAAAATAGGTTGTGGTGCCATTAGTGCCCAAGATGAATCACAACCCTGGAGACAAAGGTGGAGATGGTGGCGTAGAGGAGTGCTCAATCTTCGACTATTTTGACGACTTGACGAAATGCTGAAGAGACAAGCCGCTGTGAGTGCGGGGATTGCTACGTTTGCTGAAGAGTTGATGCTTCTCAGGAGAATCTTGATTGAACACGCTTCAATGGCTGAAATTTTCCAATGACTCAGTGGGCGTATCGACAGATACGCATATGTTTGACACCACCATGAACATTATGGATGCTTGGCGGGTATCTTCCCCGCCAAGCATGCCTGAAATTACAAGCCAATCTGATTGGCTTGTAATTTCAGCTGAATCAAGCCGGAGTGAAATACCGAAGCAACGGGAGCCCGTCAGGACGAAATGCCGGATTGACGGTATTTCGGTAAATTACAGGCGTCGCCTCATGCGTGATGAATCGGTACGCTCCGCTTTCCTCCATCAGGTCCTGCAGTCTCTGATACATTTCACCCCGTTTCACTGTATCAGTTTCAGCTTTCGCCATCGCTTCAAGACTATCAAACTCATCGTTGCTGAATCGTTCCCAATTCCAGATTCCTTTCTGGCTGCTAACGAACCACGCGGTCGCATAGGATGGATCCGGTCCCATCGAATATCGATTCAGAATCAACTGAATGTTTTTGTATTGCTCGCCAGCGTTTTGATCTCCAAGTGACCAGAACGCGCCCGACTCGTGAAGGTTGACTTCAACGTCAATACCTGCTTGAGCACACGTTGCCTGAATGACCTGAGCCGTAGTCACATTGGCTGCCTTGTTCAGAATATCCAACGTAACACTGGCGCCTCCTTCCATTCCAGCCATCGCGAGCAGTTCCCTCGCTTTCTCAATGTTCGCCTGCGGAGGCACCATGCTTTGCGGACGATGTCCCAACAGACCGGGAGCAATAATGCCGGTTGCCGCTTCAGCAACACCGAAATAGGAGGCCTCAAGAATGGACGGAACGTCAATACAATGCTGAATGGCTTTTCTCAGGTTTTCATTCGTCATCGCTTCATTTTCAATGTTCATGCCTACCCATACGTAGTAAAGCGACGGATATTCAGAGACTATGGAGTTGGCCGGTGGTGATTCCTTTAGACTCGCGACAGAACTCAGTGATACTCTCGTGTAGTCGATATCGCCGGACTCGAATGCAATCTGAGCGGTATTTTCATCATCAATCGGCAAAATATGAATTTCATCGAAAGGAGCGTGCCCGCCGTGCCAATCAGGATTGCGAACAAGTATGGTCTTCTGTTTCGGCTGCCATTCGTGATGACTGTATGGTCCCGAACCACACGGCGTTGTTGTCTCCACTTTGCCACCCATCTCTTCCCAAGCCTTTTTACTGACAATATTTCCGACGATGTACGGCATGGCAATTGTCCACGCAGGCGGGTAAGGTTCATCGAATACGATAGTTCCTTCATACTTGCCTTCTACAATGACTTCCTTCAAGGTTCCCCAATCAGGAGTGTTGGTAGATGCCACGTCTGGATCAAGTATTCGCTCATATGAATACTTCACATCCTCTGCGGTCATTTCGCCATAACCGTTTGTGAACATAACTCCTGGTTTCAGCTTGAAAGCAATGTGCGTATCGTCAACTTGAGTGATCGATTCAGCCGCATCCAGTTGCCATCCCCACTCGCGTCCTGGCTTGTATTGGATCAGTTTGCTGTAAATACTGCTATGAATTTCCTCGTCCACAACACCGACGGAGTGCGCTGGGTCCAGACTCCTTATGTCAGAGTATGCGCGGACCTTGAGAATGGTTTTGTCCTGAGCATAGACTACCTGACTCATGCTGCCAGCAAAACTGGCAATCCCTATAGCGCCGGCTGTTTTTAGAAAGTCCCTTCTGCTAAGCGCACTGTGAAAGGCATTTTTTTTCATTTTCAATTCTCCGATTTCCAGTTAGTGAGCAACAATTAGTTTATACAGCATAAATTCAAGCCACGATAGTTGAATGTTATCAAAGCAGGGGAATACACCAATCGCCCGTGACTAATATTACCATCGCAAAACCCCATCTAGATGACTAGCCATCTGTGCGTGGTATTTCTGGATTCCATATTCGCAAAAAGATCGCTTCTCCGTTTTCCTTAACCTCTAGAGAACCCCGCAACCGATAAAGCTCTTCGGTTGAGGATAATTCAGCCTTGCCGATGATTTCTACAACCCAGTCGTCTTGACAGAATTGCAAGCGATGTGTAAATGCGCTTCGTGCACTCGTGAGATCGTTTGTACAAATTGTGTGACACGCGTCGGTTTCGACACCAAAGTCCAGATTCATAGCCGGAAACCGCACAACTTTTTTCGGCTGCTTCCAGCTGTCTGTCCGAATTTGACCATTCGGGGCGATATCAATCCGCCTTTCAAGAATAGGGTTCGCAATGACAACAAAAGTGTCAGATGAAGAGCGATTTGATTCTGATTCCGGAAGATTGCAGTCGACCCCGTAATCTCGCGGATAAAGTGGAATACGCAAGAAGCAATTCGCGGTACTCAAGCTCAGTTTCGAGAATCTTGGTGACGGCCAGATGAGCGGCCAGTACGAACCGGATATTGAGAGCCTTAATCGGTGACCTGCTTCAAATCGATAAGCTTTGTTCGGGAAATTGATTGCATACGTAGAAGCGATGTTCTGACGCAATGTGACCGGCGACTTCAGGTCATCGCTCAACGCTAGGTTCCGCACTGCAAGGCTCACCTGCGCAATGCTGCCGTTCGGCGCCACATCGCAGATCCGTGCGGCAATTTGCGCATTTTTTTGATCTGCAGCGATAGACAGATTGAGATGTGCTGAACCTAGCATGTCAATCGCTTCTGCGATGGGTGCCGTTTCGAAAACAAGCGACCGTTCATCGTCTGCCCGCTGATCCAATGGCAACCCTCCGACGCGCCCAAAGTAACCACTATCACCTGCGGAACAGCCAACTGCAGGATCAACGGGGATTATTTTGTTTGAATCAATCGCATTTGGTTCAGTCTGCAATGATTGATCACAGAAAAACAATGTTTCTGATTCGGTCTGTCCACAAGGCCACTTCTGCAGTGTTGTCCAGAACCCAGTACGTCGGTCAATTTTGTCCCGTGGCTCATCGAAACTGCCCATCCATACAGTTAATTTAGGGTCATTAGGAGCGTCGTTCTCAATGTCGTTCAACCAGTGGTTCCACCACCTCACAGCAACTCTTTGAAATGAGATGCCGGGACCGGGACTGGCTTGATCTGGATAGTGATGTCCCCAAGGCCCGATGATTCCCCAACAATTGACCGGATCGCGACTCAGGCAGTTGATTATCGTGTTGCTGTATCGATCACACCAGCCACCGATCAGCAAAACGGGACAATCAAATGCTTTGTTCACCTGGCCTACTGAACCCTGACCCCAGTAGTCATCAAATTTTTGATGTGCAATCCAGTTTTCAACAGGAAATGTGGATTTTTCCAGACGCCGCATCCAAATGTCTCTCCATCCTTCACCAAGATTTTGCGGGTCTGGAGGAGATGCTAGGATGGCAGGCAAGGTCGCCGCCCATTCGATGGTGTCAGTCGTCACACATCCACCAATGTAGTGAATATCGTCTTCGAAACGATTGTCGGTCGCGCATACCGCAATCACGGCCTTCAATTCGGTTGGTTTTGCCATCGCCATTTGCAGACTGCTGGTGCCACCCCAGGATGTGCCCATCATACCAACGCGCCCGTTACACCAGGGTTGTGCCGCAGTCCATTCGATAACTTCCTCGGCATCGGATAGCTCGCGTGTGCCGTACATGTCTTCCATATTCCCTTCGGAATCCCCTGAACCGCGCATGTCAACTCGAATCGAAACAAAGTCATGTTGAGAGAAATAGACATGATTGCGTTCGTCGCGAGCTCGAACCAAGTCTCGTTTTCGATACGGGATATATTCAAGAATCGCTGCTTTGGGAGCAGTTTCGGCATCACTTGGCAGCCAGATGCGCGCAGAGAGCCGGGTGCCGTCCGACATCTCTATCGGAGCGTGTTCAATGTTTGTTGTGTTGTAAAAGCAATCTGTATTCACATTGACTTGTGGGATTGATATTATATTCCTGCACTAAAATTTTCTGTTCAATTCATCACCGGAAATACAGAGAGGCCTCTTTGCTTCTGTACATAATCAAACGCACTGCCTTGGGAGTCATTATCGTCCTGCTGGCAGTGGCGTTGCTTTTCTGTATGATACATTTGATACCTGGTGATCCGGCGCGAATACTCTTGGGACCGAGAGCCACACCAGAGCTGATCGCTGCCATGTCTGCGCGGCTTGGCTTGGATTTACCGTTTCCGGTACAAATCGGGCGCTTTTTCATGAATCTGCTGCGTGGCGACCTTGGGATGGATGTCATCACCAATCGTCCAGTTGTGGAAATCGTCGTCGGACAGTTGCCGTACACCTTGTGGCTGATCTTTTTTGCAATTTTTTTTGCGGGACTGATCGGCGTTCCGCTGGGATGCTACTCGGCAATTCATCGAAATTCTCTATTTGACCGCATCAGCGGTTTTATCTCCGTTTCGTTCATCACGACGCCGTCTTTCGTAGTCGCACTGTACGCGTTATTGATATTCGCAGTGGCGCTTCAATGGTTTCCGGCAGTTGGTGCCGGCGACAAAGGCGATCTGTTGGATCAGGCAGTACATCTCGTTCTGCCAGTAATCTCTATTGGCCTGGCATGGGTGGGCTATCTCGCGCGATTGGTGCGCGCCTCAATGCTCGAAGTCATGGAGGAAAGTCATATTCGAACAGCGCGTGCATTTGGTCTCTCTGAACGGAGAATCATCTATCACTACGCTTTGAAATTAGCGATATTGCCGACGGTTTCGGTTATAGGAGTCGGCATGGGATTTCTTTTGTCGTCGGCCCTTCTTACCGAAATAGTTTTCGCCCGCCCCGGCATCGGTAAATTGATCTATGATTCAGTCATCACAAGAAATTATCCTGTAGTAATGGGATCAGTGCTGGCCAGCACGATCCTCTTTGTTGTCAGTACGACGATGTCTGATCTGATCAATGCCTGGCTGGACCCAAGGACCCGGGCGACGCTGTGATTGCTGTAATTCGTCGGGTAATCAAAGAACCGACCGGCTTGTTCGGACTGTTGCTGGTTACGTTTATTGTTAGCAGCGCGCTCTTAGCCGGAATAATCGCTCCGTACGACCCGATCGCACTAAATATTGCAGATCGCTTGCAATCGCCGTCTCAAAGCCATCTGCTTGGTACCGACCAGCTGGGACGCGACCTCTTTTCCCGAGTGTTATTTGGGGGGCGAGTGGCACTGGGTGTTGCTTTGGCAGCAATCGGTGTGGCATTAGTCTGTGGTATCGTGCTCGGCATGCTGGCAGGATTTGGCCCACCTTGGTTGGATAAGGCTATTTTGCTGTTTTTTGATACGATCCGCTCTTTTCCGACTGTGATGTTCGCGCTCGCTGCAGTTGCCCTCGTCGGGCCATCTCTTCAGACTGTCATCGTTGTCATAATAGTGACCACGATTCCAGTCTACGGCCGCGTCGTACGAACGCAGACACTATCCATCAAATCCAACGAATTCATCAAAGCTGAACAGGTGATGGGCGCAAAAACAACTCGCATACTCGGTATGCACGTACTGCCAAACATCGTCGGGCCGCTGATGATACTCGCATCAATGGATATTCCCACAGTCATCGCACTGGAAGCAGGTTTGAGTTTCCTGGGAATGGGAGTGAAGCCACCAACCCCGTCCTGGGGCAGCATACTCAATGACGGTTTCGCACTGATACGCGTGACTCCTTGGCCGATAATCGCTGGCAGCCTGCCGCTGATATTGATTACGCTTGGTTTTACGTTTCTTGGAGAGTCGCTCAGAGATTTTATCGATCCAAAGTTGAGAAAAAGCTTTTGACCGAACCTCTTCTCACCATCCGGAATTTGTCGGTCGACTATCGAATCGAAGCAGGCCGATTGCAGGCGTTGCGTCAAGTCAGTGTCGATGTGCCAAAAGCATCGATTGTCGGAGTCGTCGGCGAAAGTGGTTGCGGCAAGTCGACGCTGATCTCATCAATTAGCCGACTGTTACCGCATAACGCATCGGTCAGCAATGGAACAATCGAATTCGAGGGTGTCAATCTGCTTGATCTCAGCGAAAACGAAATGCGAGCAATGCGAGGAACCCGAATAAACATAGTATTTCAAGATCCTATGACCAGCCTTAATCCAGTGCTGTCAATTGAGCAGCAGATGACGCATATACAGTATCGCGACCAAACTTCCAGATCTGCAAAACTCAAAAAGTCCCTCGCTATGCTTGAAAGCGTGGGGATCGCAGATCCGCATAAGCGCATCGCGCAGTTTCCACATGAGTACTCGGGCGGCATGCTGCAGCGGATATCGATCGCGATGGCTTTGCAGGCGCGACCTTCACTACTGATTGCCGACGAGCCCACAACTGCTCTTGATGCGACACTGGAGGTGCAAATCATTCATCTGCTGAAGGATATTCAAGCAGAGGTCGGTTGTTCAATTTTATTCATCTCGCATCATTTGGGCGTAATCGCGGAGCTATGCGATTATGTGGTCGTCATGTATGCCGGAGAAGTGGTCGAAAAAGGAACGGTGAGGGATGTTTTCCACAATCCCGCTCACCCCTACACACAAAAACTGCTTGAATGTGATCCGGCCAACATCCAAACAAAAACGAGAATTTTACCTGTCATTCCCGGTGAGATTCCAGATCTCGTTAACTTATCCGGCGGGTGCATTTTTAGCAGTCGCTGCCATTGCGTCCTGCCGGCTTGTGAAACTCACGTGCCGCAAAGAAGGGAAGTTACATCTGGTCATTCAGCCAAGTGTCATCTGTTGCCAACATGACAGCCATACTGCAACTTAAAAACGTGCGTGTTTGTTTCCGCGTCAAGTCTTCCATGCGCGCTTTATTCGATCGAACCAGCCCTGCGAGCTTTGACGCGGTGCGAGATGCCAGTTTTTCCTTACACGAAGGGCAAACGCTGGCACTGGTAGGAGAAAGCGGCGCCGGGAAATCAACTCTGGCGCTGGCGATAACCGGACTTGAGCGAATCGCAGAGGGCTCCATTCAGTTTGAGGGGCAGGAAGTTTCGCAGATGCAGGCACACGAGATCAGGGAATATCGACGTGGAATCGGCTATATGTGGCAGAACGCGATAGGGTCGCTCAGTCCCAGAATGACTGTACGTTCATTGATTACAGAACCCGCGAGAATTCACAGGCTGCCAGATGTTGATCAACGCGCATTGAGCAGCAGACTTCTTAATCTAGTCGGCCTTGCGGAAGAATTTGGAGATCGGTATCCCCATCAGTTAAGCGGCGGGCAGGCGCGACGGGTTGGAGTGGCGCGTGCGCTGGCATTGAATCCTCGGCTGATCGTAGCAGATGAACCAACGGCCGGGCTGGATGTTTCTGTGCAGGGAGAAATTCTCAATCTATTGAACCAATTGCAGGATGAACTGAAAATCAGCATGCTGGTCATTACCCATAACTTGAATGTTGTGCGACATACGTCCGACAAAATTGCGATTATGTATTTGGGGCGTATTGTAGAACAGGGTGATACTGCAGAAATATTCTCCAGACCGCGGCATCCATACACCTTGGCCTTGCTTTCAGCAAGTCCTAGCCCAGACCCTGACAAGCAAGCCGATAGAATCGAATTGAAAGGTGAGGTTCCCAGTCCGATCAATCGGCCGTCAGGGTGCGAATTTCATACAAGATGTCCATTTGCGGCAGATATCTGTGCTGAAATTCCTCCACCGTTTGAGGCGTTGAGTGACAGCCAGGCATTGAGTTGCCATTTCCCCAGATGACCAGTCAACCTTGGTACGTGTGAGAACAAAGATGAATTTGCATGTAACGGATACCTGGATTCCGATGCAAGACGGTGCGCGGCTTGGTGCACGAATATGGATGCCAGATCGCGGCAAGTCGCAAATGCTGCCGGCAGTACTTGAATACATTCCATATCGCAAGGATGATTTTACGGCGATCAGAGATTCCACAACCATCGCGTGGTTTGCCAAGCAAGGCTATGTGAGTGTGCGTGTTGATATGCGTGGTTCGGGAAGTTCAGATGGCGTAATGTATGACGAATACTCCGATATCGAGATCAAGGACGGCATAGAAGTAGTCAATTGGTTGGCAAAACAACCTTGGTGTGACGGAAATGTCGGCATGATCGGAATCTCCTGGGGAGGCGTGACAGGACTGCAGCTCGCAAGCCGCAATCCCGAACCTTTGAAAACAGTCATCGCAGTGGGGACTACTGAATTTCGATATTACGATGACGGCGGTTACTATTTGGGGTGCATGATCGGCCAAACAATCGGTTGGGGCGCGATCATGTTCGGTTACAATACTCGCCCTCCAGATCCTGCATTGATCGGAGACCGATGGCGAGATTTGTGGCTGGAGCGCGTCCGCACCGCACCGCACTACCTTACCTATTGGTTGGAGCACCAGCGCGAAGACAGTTATTGGCTGCGAGGCACGGTGGGTACCGATTATTCCGCCATCAAAATCCCGATTTATGCAGTTAGCGGTCATGCCGATTGCTGGCCGAACACCGTGAGCCGCTTACTGGAAAACTTACAGTGCAGCAAACGCGGATTACAGGGCCAATGGTGTCATCGGTACCCGCACTTGGGAATTCCAGGTCCGCAAGTCGGCTTTCTGCAAGATGCCAAGCGATGGTTCGACGAGTGGCTTAAAGGCGAGGACACTGGCATCATGCGAGAGGATGCCTATCAGGTCTACATGCAAGACAGTGTTCGTCCAAAGAAATACTATGACGTTCGGCCAGGGAGATGGGTGAGCGAGCCTGCCTGGCCGTCTCCTTTCGTGAAATCCGAGCGATTCCACCTAGGAAACGAAAGTCTTATGACCTCAAGTGCCGAGGCGGTGGAACTTTCAATCACATCACTGCAAACCGTCGGATTGGAATCAGGCGAATACATGCCATGGTTCGCATTTGGGGTTGCTGATGAACTGCCGGGTGATCAACAAGTCGAAGATCAAGGATCCCTTTGTTTTGATACCGACATTCTCGAAGAACCGTTGGAAATTCTGGGGAATCCAGAACTTAAGGTCAAGTTGACGTGTGATAAACCTGCGGCATTGCTGGCAGTTCGTCTTTGCGATGTCTGGCCGAATGGTGAAAGCACACTCATTACCCGTGGATTGCTGAATCTTTGCTATCGAGAGTCGAAAAGTAAACCGCAAGAATTGGCTGTAGATCAAAGTTACACAGTAACCATCAGCCTGAATCACACGGGTTATGTCGTACCGGCCGGGCACAATCTACGCCTCGCCGTCTCCACAAGTTATTGGCCTATGGCATGGCCTGCTCCTTGGGCAGCAAAAGTCGTGATTGCGACAGAAAACAGCCACTTGAGTCTTCCGTTGCGGCAAGAAAGCGGAGGCGTGAGAAATCTGACTGATTTTGCAGACCCGGTCGTTCGCGATGATCTGCCCACCAGCCAACTTAGAGAATTCAAGCAGGAGCGGGTGGTGGACGTAGACCCTGAAACACAGATGCATCAACTCAAGATATTCACTGATAACGGTAAAGTCAGGTTTGAAGACAATGAAGTTGAAATGGCATCGAGATGTTGGCAGACGTACGCGATCGATGCCGATGATCCACTATCGGCAAACGCAAAATACGAATGGGAATGGGAATTCGGTCGAGGTGAATCCTGGCAGGTGAGAACTCTGACAAGCACTAAGCTGTATTCGGACACGGAAAGTTTTTATCTTGAATCCGAGGTGACGGCTTGGGAACAGGAGAATCAGGTTTATCACAGGTCCGAACTTCAGAGATTCGACAGAGACCACTATTGACGATCAGTTACGTTTGGCGTTTCCCGTCACCCTCATTCTGTTTCCCGCCAGAGAGTGAGTGCCCTTTGAATCGGAATTGCAGTGCTGGAGTTTTCTAGACCCCGTGCGATGCGGTTAACTTTGAATTGAAACGTAATTCGTTTTGCTATCCTCAATTTACTGTGCGCCGTGTAAACGAGATTTTTTCAGTGGGTGCGAAACACACAACATCTGTCGTTCCGGTTGGCAGCAGCCAGGGCTGTTTATGGAGGCAACGACATGGAGTGAAGCAACCTGGTGCAAAAGGGTCGCGGTTCGAGCGACTTAGCGAACATTTGACAATTAGCGAATCTCATTTCGAAGATACACCCCCGCAACGGTTCGAATTCTTCTGGGCTCACCAAGTCAATGCATAATCAAATCATATGCCTAACTCATTCAAAGTGCCGCAGTGGAGACATCCGTTGATGAAGAATACGAAGCACAGAAATACCATTTTCGGTGAGCCGACAATAGATTACGTGACGCGCAATTGGTAGACGGCGGTAGTTCTTGCGAATGTGATCACATTTTGTGCTAGGTTGTGGATTGTTGATGAGTTGATCAAAAGCAGTGCTGAATTTGTCAATATTTTTGTTGGCCTGTGATATCCCCCAGTTGCCATAGGTACAGACCCATATGTAATCCAAATCTCGCTCTGCTTCAGGAGATAATTGGCATTCAGCAAGATTATCCGGCATGTTTAGCGGCCATATTCGCTTTGAAATATTCGCTGTCGAACGAAACAGGGTTGCCGCTTTTTTCGCCCTTTATCAATTCACTGCGAATTGTTTCAATTTCCAGTAGCTGCGCTTGATCGCGACGAACAAGGTCGCGAATATATTCGCTGTAGTTCGTGTAAATGCCTGATTCAATTTGTGCCTCCATCCACTCGTTTTGTTGTCTGGTGACAGTGTTTATCTTTCTGAATTTATCCATGCCAGTTTATCTCGCACTGTTCTGTAATTACAAAAATCATACTATTGATGTAGTATGGCATACTGGTTTTATGCCAACTGTATAACAGCTCATTGAAGTGATTTGGAGACTTGAGTCGAACGGATGACCGTGTTCGTGACTACTCTTGGTACAACAGGCTCCGTTTCTGGCCCAGCCCCGCCAGCTTGGAATTTCAATCTTTAGTGACAGATTCTGCTGGCACAATTCGATCAAACCAGAGTTACCGGCGCTTGCCCAAGGCTGTTACAGAGACTCTGCAACATCGCACAACTGGTCTGTAACTCATGTACATGGGTTGTCCAATCAGTGATGCAGTTGATGGAGCTGGATTTGCTGGACTAAGAGAGTTCGAGTCGCAGTTTACGACCGACGGCATTTGCAGCACGTACTAGGGCGCCGACTACAGCACTGTCGGTTTCAGGAACAAGCATGCGAGAAAGTTGCGACCGGCTAGTACATCGGAACCTCACCATCTCCACTTTGAAAATTCCGTGCTTTTTCATCTCCTCAGAGAGTTGAAAGGCCAACACGCGCTTCACAGTCCGTTCAGCAGTTTGCTCATAATCGCCTTGCTCTTTGAGAAAGTCTTCAAAGTTCTGATCTGGATGTCTTTTTTTTGTCATTTCAAACCTCTAATTCTCTTTTCTGTCAAGGTTCGAATGCGTTCCTGCCGCGCCCACTACCCGATCCAGCGAGAACTTCGTTCCGAGTTTGCTATAGTGACCCCAGGTGCACCAATTGCAAACCATCGCTTCCCACCGGACTAAAAATCAACACTGGGCCAGTGTTGCCGGGCGAATTGCTCGACACCGTAACTGGCTTAAGGGGCCAAAGGTTGTTCACTGTTTGTGCGTTCAATTTTGAAGCCTACTCCACACATTTATGAAAATGAATAAGACCAATCATGCAAAGTATCAGTTTGCACATCGAAAGCAATTTTCTTTCTTTCTCACGGGGTCGAGTCAAACCGGTCGTCACGATGACTTGAAAGTTCACAAAGCCGTACAATGTCACTTTCTCCGAATGCCATACATGTTGAGAATCGCTCTATGCTGGATAACTTGAAAAAGACTGACCAATTGGCGGAAGATAAATGCTTGCATCATCGTCATGGAAGCAAGCGCGAGATTCTGCGTGAGGTATTTGGGCACGATTCGTTCAGACCGAACCAGGAGGTTGTGATTGACACATTGAGTTCCGGTCGTAGTGTGCTAGCTGTGATGCCGACCGGTTCTGGAAAGTCACTTTGCTATCAGATTCCGGCGCTGATGCACGAAGGACTCACCGTAGTGATCTCACCGCTGATTGCTCTGATGCGCGACCAAGTGAGCGCACTCAAGCTAGCCGGGGTTGACGCCGATACGATCAACTCATCGAGTGATCAATCAGCTAAGTACGCAGTATGGAAGCGTTTGAAAGGCGGTTCGCTGAAGCTGCTCTATCTTTCGCCTGAGAAACTGATGACAGAGATGATGCTTGATACGCTCAAGAAGCAAAAGCTGACGCTGATCGCTGTTGATGAGGCGCATTGCATCTCTCAGTGGGGCCCCGCCTTTCGACCGGAGTACGCTGAACTTGCACAATTGAACAAAATTTTCCCGAAAATTCCAATCCTTGCGACTACGGCGACGGCGGACGAGGTGACTCGTTCGGAAATTGTGAAACTTTTGTTCGCAGGTAATGCCGAAGTTCATGTGCAAGGGTTCGATCGACCCAACATCAAGCTGTCAGTCACTGCCAAAGTCGGGAATAAACGTCAATTGCTGGACTTCCTTACGCCACACAAAGGAACCAGTGGCATTGTCTACTGCTTGTCTCGGAAGAAAACCGAGGCAACGGCGACATTGCTTGAGAGTTGGGGCTTTCGTGCGCTTGCCTATCATGCCGGTATGAATAAAGATGAGCGTGATGCGAACCAGAACATTTTCATGACTGATCCTGGGGTTGTCATGGTGGCGACCATCGCTTTCGGTATGGGGATTGATAAGTCTGATATCCGATTTGTATTGCACGCGGATATGCCTGGGTCTATTGAGGCTTACTATCAGGAATTTGGTCGTGCCGGTCGTGATGGGGAACCTGCCGAAGCGCATATGCTGTTTGGGCTCGACGATATCCGTATGCGTCGTTTCTTCATTGACGAGGAAGATGTGGGTGAGGACCGACAGCGTCGACAGCGTCAACGATTGAATGCTCTGATTGGCTATTGCGAGTCTCCGACATGCCGCCGACGCGCCTTGCTCGCGTATTTCGGAGAATGGATTGATCCGTGTGGAAATTGCGATGTGTGTCTTGACCCTGCTGAACTTGCGGATGGGACGGAATACGGACGAATGGCGTTGTCTGCGATTTATCGTACCGGACAACGTTACGGTACTGTGCATATTATCGATGTTCTTCGAGGAAAGAAGACCAGGAAAGTCGCAAGCGCCGGCCATGATCACCTTCCGACCTTTGGAGTTGGGGAGGAGATAACAATCCAGGAGTGGCGTGCATTGATTCGCCAGCTTGTCAGCTCTGGATTTCTTATTCAGGATATTGCTGCGTATGGCGGCTTAAGGATTTCCGAAATTGGACGAGACCTGCTAAAGGGAAATTGCACCTTTGAATACTGCAGGCCAGTAAAGCTATCGCGTAGTCCAAAGACTCAGGAAGTGAACAAATTTTCGCAGTCAGCACACTTAAGTTCTGATGACAAATTACTGTTGGACAGACTTAAAGTGTTACGACTACAGCTAGCTAAAGAACGTGAAGTGCCTGCATATGTTATCTTTCACGATCGTTCACTTGAGTCAATGGCGCAAAGCCGTCCGGCAACGCGCAGAGAATTTGCTCAAGTTAATGGTGTCGGCGCGGCCAAATTACGTGATTTTGCTGACATCTTTCTTGCAGAGATCACAGGTAAGCCGGGAACCAGCTGTTGAATGTAAGGCGGAAGATTTGACCGAATTGAGAGTTGCGGTGAACAACTGTCAATCTAGCCTTACCCTAGTTTGGTAAAGACGTTACATTTGAGAGTCTCTTTTCATCCTTGTTTCAAAGGGATTTCGCAGATTTCACTTGAATATTCCAGACTCAATCTGACAGGTTCAAGTCCAGTTGGCATCTGCCAGCAAAGCATCAATGTCAAGAGCGCGCTCCAGTTCATAAGCCAGTTCATCCAGCGCCTGCTCGACCGATTCGAGATAGAGGAGCTCGGACGCCACCCCTTGCCGCAGCTGATTCAGCCATGCCGCACGAAATGAATCACTCCGGAACAAGCCGTGCACGTAGCACCCCACAACATTGCCGTCGGCGCTGACCGCACCGTCCTCTCCGTCTGCAGTGCGAATGTATCGGCGCTGCGTATCGGCTCCAGTGGTCTTGCCCATGTGAATTTCGTAGCCGACCACTGGTTTGCGGTTATCTAGACATTCTCCGCTTAACGGACGCACCGTCTTGTCTGTCAGCATTTCAGTTTCAACATCCAGCAGACCCAGTCCGTCCACTTCTTCGGGCGGGCCCTCGACCCCATGCAGATCGCGGATTCTGCGACCCAGTATCTGGTAGCCGCCGCAAAGGCCGATCACCTTTCGTCCCGCCCGCGCATGGGCAATGATGTCATGGTCCCAGCCCTGTTCTCGCAGGAATCGAAGATCGCCCAACGTCGAATTTGTTCCCGGCAGTATGACAGCATCTGAATCCCGCGGAATGGGCGTACCGGGCGGCACGAAAACCAGCTCAACATTTCGTTCCATTCGCAGTGGGTCGTAATCGTCCGAGTTGGCGATGCGAGAAAGCATCGGCACGGCTATCTTCAAAATCTGCTCTTCGGTTTCCGGTGTTTCATTCGAAAGCTGCTCCACCACCACTGCGTCTTCCTGCGGCAGTCGACGAGCGGATTTCAGACACGGAATCACATCGCGCAGGGCCACGATGTTCGTTTCTCTATATCGCGCCTGCCATCGTCAAACAGCGTGATGTCGCCGCGGAACTTGTTGACAATAAAACTGCGTATCAGTGCGAATCAGCTTGCTCCAGCACTACTTTCGTACCAACGAGTGATGCAATGACGCCACCTCGCTCAATGTCAGCCAGCAGGCAGACGGGCACCTTTGCCGCGCGGGCAAAACCCATGTTGGCAATGTCTCATTCGCGCAGATTTGTTTCTGCCGCGCTTCCCGCGCCTTCCACCAAAACGAGATCGAACGTTTCGGTCAGTTTCCTGAAACTTTGCATGACTGGCGTCATCAAGGCCAGTCGTTGAACGATATAGTCTCTCGCCCCAAGATTGGAAATCGCCCTGCCATGAACGATCACCTGTGCCACTTGGTCGGTTTGAGGTTTCAGTAGAACGGGATTTAAATCGACTGACAGTTCCACGCCAGCGGCCCGGGCCTGCAGCGCCTGGGCTCGGCCGACTTCACCACCGCCAGGACATGCGGCGGCATTGTTTGACATATTCTGTGGCTGGAAGGGTGCGACGCTGATGCCGCGGTGTCTGGCCACCCGACACAGTCCGGCAACAATAATGAATTTTCCGACGTCAGACCCAGTCCCTTGGATCATCAGCGCCGCGCGTTTCATGGCTGCAGATTTCTCTTCGTATTCAGTGGCGTCGTTAACCGTTCCAAGCTCAAGTCATCAGATAAATTTTTGGATTGTTCGATCAGTTTCCAGACTCGCAGTCCGCAGTCTTAACTCCGTGCTGCCGCGGATTGAATTCCGATGGCACATTAAAATATATGCAATACCGCGAACTGAGTATGTCGCTGATTGAAGTCACTGTCGCTGCGGGAATGCTGCGAATGAATCAAAACGATCACCCATTGATTGAAACACCGCGCAGATGAGGCAGCTGTGCTGTCAGAAGCAGTTTTCACTCCACCGGCGGAACCTTTGCTGGCAAAGACTGCACCTCGGACCCGAGGCCAGCTGGGGCGAACACGAGACCAGCGACCGCGGTCAAGATTGCGCGCAGTGCAAAAAGATCAAGAGTTGGTACGGCTAGTGGAGCGCGTCAGGCTCGACAAGAACCGTCGCATCTTCACCCCTATGCCGCGTCACACCGCCACCTAGCAAATGGGCTGCAGTCAGCGCACCTCGCCGGAGCGAATTTTTTCGATTCGACCAGGGCTGCCGTTTCGAGCGGGACTATATGCTTGTGAAGATGAAAATGCAAACCCGCGTCAACATAGCCATCGCCATCATAATGGGGATGGCTTATTATCAGGCAGACTGGAAACATCAGATGCGCTCACTGGTCTAAACTTGGGGCCTGCTCTAAGTAGCCTAGCCGCCGCCTGATCGCAAAAGGATCATCGCCCATTACGCTGGCGAGGCCATGGCGCGCCTGAAATCCGAAAAATAAGTGCCACCACCTGTTTTTACGAACTGCTCAAGGGCATTCGCGTCGGTTCGATTGAAATTGACCGGGCAAAAGCTTGGAAATTCGTAAAATAAGCCGTCAAATGAATAATTGTGAGAGATTCAGAACATGTTTTTAAGAATTCAGTCAACTCCAAATTGTCATGAAAACCTCTACAGCACAACTGCCTCTTTACTCTCAATCCAGAGAGGGGGAGAAGATGTACTTTACAATGCTCGCTTTGGACCTTGCAAAGAGCATTTTTCGTGATGTGATCATTTAAGTCCGCAATCAAGTAATCACGCAAGGGATATTAAGGCCAAATCAGCTGCTGAACCAGCTGTCGAATCTGGAAGTGGATCAGATCGCAATGGAAGCGGGTTCCACTTCCCACTATTGGAGTAGGAAGCTGCTGGAGCTGATTCCGCTACATGAAGCGAAACAATATGTAAAAAGTCAGAAATACGATTTGAATGATGCGCTCGCCATCACCGAAACAGTACCGCGGCAGGTGCTGAACGATTCAGTCCCGGAGCATAGATTACAAATGCGCAGGTCTCACCGTGTTTCAGCACTGGGGACATAGAAAGTTGAAAGCATTCCTGCTCTCGTAGAATTTCAATTCAGAGCGAATCATCAATTTCAATTGAATGACCGAGCGAGCGATTCAATTTCGATTCCGTTCAAGCCGACATGGTGATTCTTTTACAGCCTCCAATCTTGCAACTCGCTTGCCGCGGTGCAATTCGCACTCAACGTTGATGCAGTGGAAATGCTCGACCAATCCAAATAAAATCATTCAAAATTAACATCTCCGAGAACTAGCTTGCCCAATTTGGGGCGAGTTGTTATTGCGTCAGGACAAGTCTTGGAATTGGGGAATGCTATGAAATAATGAAATAGTTGAAACCACTCATCGCAACCCAACAGGTTCGACTCCTGTCCGGCAAAGGCACAGCCTGCCAGCCGGAAGCGAGTGTTGCATGGCAGTCGGCAACGGCTGTCGTGAAGCGTACACAGCGGGCGATGAAGCGTCCTATTGAGCCTCGAAGTCGCTATCGATGGCGCTTTCAGTGTTAACTAGCTGGGAGCAGCATCATCTGATTGACATCGACTGGATGCGTGAGGCGTATCGGCGCACGCGCAAGGACGGTGCTGCGGGCATTGACGGTGTAACGGCGGCAGACTACAAGGAGAACTTGGATTCCAATTTGGAAGACTTGCTGAATCGGATGAAGTCAGGCCGTTATGTTGCGCCGCCGGTGCGCAGGCACTACCTACCAAGCCGATGGAACGAAGCGGCCGCTGGGCATACCTACGTTCGAGGACAAGGTAGCACAAAGGGCGGTGGTGATGCTTTTGGAGTCGATTTATGAGCAGGATTTCAAGTCATGCTCGTATGGCTTGAGGCCGGGACGGTCGTGCCACGATGCGCTGAATGCACTGCGTAAGGGCATCATGGCAGCGCGTCAGCAGTGGGTTTTAGACGCAGACTTGAGGAAGTATTTCGACAGTCTGAGTCATGCCCGACTGCGTGAGATTCTCGACCTGCGGATCAAGGACGGCGTAATCAGACGCATGATTGACAAATGGCTCAATGCCGGAATAATGGATGACGGAGAATGGGTTCGCCCATCAGCGGGCTCGCCGCAAGGCGGGGTAATCTCTCCCTTAGTGTCAAATGTTGATCTGCACACGGTGCTGGATGAATGGTTTGAGGAGGTGGTGTTGCCGCGCATGGGGTCGAGTTGTCGGCTGGTGAGATATGCGGACGAATTCGTCATGCTGTTGCGTGAAAAACGCGATGCGATGCGAGTGCTGAAAGTGCTGGGCAAGCGGCTTGGGAAATACGGGCTTACGCTCCATGAGACCAAGACGCGCTTTATCGACTTTCGAGTACCGCAGGAGGCAGGGTTGCATAACAATGCCAGTTTCGACTTTCTCGGTTTCACCCATGTTTGGGGAACCTCGCGGAAAGGCAGCAAGGTGTTGCGGCAACTGACCTCGAAGTCGCGGTTTGCGCGAGCCGTGAAATCGGTCTCGCAGTGGTGCAGGGCGAACCGGCATCGGCCGCTTGCAGAACAGCACGCCCGTTTGGCGCGTGTTGTTCGCGGTCATTGTGCCTATTTATGGGATTACGGGGAATCGAAGACGTATACGGTGTTTACGGAATCAGGTTGAACGTGCATGGAAGACGGCGCTATTGCGCCGTAGCCGTGACGGTCGTCTGAACTGGATACGTATGGCGGCTGTTCTGCGTAACTTTCCGTTGCCTTCTGCGCGTGTTGTGCATTCGATTTATGCCGGTTGAGCGAACCTGTTGCAGGAGGAACCGAGTGCGTCAATCGCGCACGCTCGGGTCTGTGAGGAGCGGGGCCCGGTAAAGACCCCGCTTACTCGGCCCTTTTATGTAGAATATAATCGGTTGTTTTAAAGGCAATTCCATGAATTTCCAGTATTAGCAGAAAATGGCTATGTCACACATTCCTGTAAATTCAGAAATACTTCGTTGGGCTCGGGAAGGGTTGAATTTTTCGCGTGTTGAAGTCGCAAAAAAAATGAATAAGCCGGAAGAACATATTGTTGCTTGGGAAACAGGAAATTCTGCACCAACCTACGTTCAACTGGAACAGTTGGCCTCTGTTTATCATCGACCGGTTGCTTTGTTCTTCTTTCCAAACCCGCCTGATGAAGAATCAGTTGAAGAAACATTTCGTACCCTGCCGTATCAGGAACTGGAAAGCATTTCCCCAAGAATTCGCCTGCTTATAAGAAAAGCGAGAATTCTACAGATTAATCTGGCGGAATTGTTTCAAGGTGTAATCGATCCCAGACGAAGAATCTTAGATGATTTGCAGATGGATGAAATGGACAATGTTGAAGAACGGGCCAATCAGGTTCGGTCTTATCTGGAGATTGATTTAATCACCCAGAAAAGCTGGAATAATGTCAGAACTGCTTTCCAGCGTTGGCGCTCGTCTCTTGAATCGTGTGGAATTTTTGTATTTAAAGATTCCTTTAAAGAGCCAGGAGGAAGTAGAAGTCGTTATTCTGGTTTCTGTATCTATGATCAAAAGTTCCCGATTATCTTCATCAACAACAATGACACATATACTCGACAGGTTTTTACCTTGTTCCACGAATTAGCTCACTTGCTGATGAAGTCTAGCGAAATTGATATTCGAATGGATGAGTATGAACGTCACGAAACCCAAGATAACAAAAATATTGAGGTCACATGCAATAAATTTGCAGGCGAATTTTTAGTTCCGAGGCGCGACTTTCAAAATTATCTGGACCGTGATCTCATAAACTCGAATATTGATGATTTCATCGTAGAAATGGCTCGTAAGTATCACGTGAGTCGTGAGGCAGTTTTGAGGAAACTTGTGGATTGCGAAATTTCAAATCCGAACGTCTACGACCGAAAAGTCAGCCAGTGGTCAAATCAAACAGGCAGTCAGCAAAGCGGAGGCGGAAATTACTACCTGACAAAAATTGCATATTTAGGAGATCGATACATATCTGCCGTCTTCTGGAACTACAGTCAAAGACGAATAACGATTGAGCAGGCAGCGGACTACTTGGACATGAAAGTGAAAAACGTGACTGGCTTGGAAGACAGGTTCCTGAAACTTAGATTTTCTGGGTGATAAGCATGGGATTAAATGCAAGAGTAGCGAGGTCAGTTCGCAGAACAGTTCATTATTGATTTCATACTGACGATTAAGCATATTGCCTGCAGCTTTTCACTTTGTCCTGTACATGCTAGGATGCATGATACTGCGCGGTTAATTCACTTCAAGAAGAGAATGAACTGATAAGGCCGCAATGAAAATCGTTAATTTGGGTCTCGGGATTTGAGGTAGTTCGAGCAAACATAGTAGGTTTGCTAAGTAAGAGTGTCTCGAAGACGTTCAAACTAAATGAAAAATTAAGTGTAAAGATTCACAAAGTTTCTAATGTCTAAAAATCCCAGATTCTACGTATTTGACACCGGGCCATTTATAATTATGTTTCGATACTACTATCGTAGTATTTTCCCGTCTTTTTGGTCAGAGTTGGAACGTTTGATAGATGCTCGTCTTATAACTTCAACGCGGGAGGTGAAAAGAGAATTGGAACGAGGTGAAGATGAGGCAGAAAATTGGTGTAAGCAAAATCGAAGTTTATTTGTTACACCGTCGAATCAGGAACTTAATTTCGTTGCAGAAATTTTTAAGGTTCCGCATTTCCAAAATTTGATGAGTAGGAAAGACAGAAACTCCAAAAACCCAATAGCCGACCCGTTTGTAATCGCACGTTCCAAATGTCTAAACAATAGTTGTGTTGTAACCACTGAGAGATTAAAGCCTAATGCATCAAGAATCCCCAATATTTGTAATTACTTTTGATATCGAGTGCATCAATTTAAAACAGTTCATGGAATTTGAAAAGTTGAAATTTTAATTGACAATCTGAATCTCAACCGTACTCCAGATCAATACACACTCTGATTTCTCAGGTTTCCAGGTTCATAAATGAATAGAAAATAGACTGGCAGATTTGACGAATGGCGCTTAGGGGGCGGTATCTAGTTCGTCGCCTTCGCTACAGGTCTGAATCAAACGCCTGCAGTTAAATTTCTTCACTAACGCTAATCAAACCGGACATCAGTGCGAAACTCGATGACCTGAACGAGTTTCAAGTGTCGCGCAACTGATGAGTTACACCGTTCCAGTAGCCTCGAAACATTCGTTCGATAAACGCCTTCGCTCCTCGATAATCGGATTTAGAATCTCAAAACTGGAAAATTCACTTAGATTTTGTGGGGGAAAGTATTTTTCGGAACTGAAACTCAGAACATAGATTCAATGTATCACTATCAACGTAGTTCTCTCTGAGCTTCTTCCAATTTCTTCAAAAATATTCTTTCTGGCTTTATGACTTTGGTATAGCCGACAGAGGTATGAATTTGTGCGCGGAGTGTCTCCAAGGGGTAATCTGCAATTATTCTTTCGACGAAATCTGTAAACCAGTCTGGGGAGTCCTTAAATTTAACCATGAACAATGCATTTTCCCCATACTCGATTTTCTTCGGATAGTTATCTCGTGTTGAACGAGTCAGTGTTTGAATTGAATGCTGCCTGTTCTTTTTTTATCTATACGCCAACCAATGCTATTTATAGTTACGGGTCGTTCCCCGAGATTCGTTACATCAAAATCCAAACACTCTTCTGCAACGCCATTACCAATGAGTAGACGATGACCAACCCGAGCTTCCAGCTTAATTTTCTCGCTACGACGAGCCAGCCAAAGGGCAACGCCAACGGCAGCGAATGTTCCGATTCCAGCGACCCAAGTTCCAAGCAATTCTAGAATTCTCATTGTTTGATCAAATGACATATCAGTTTCTAGTCTTAGTTACAGGATTTTTTCAATTAAAACTTAATAATCTTAACCGAAGATGAAAGTGTAATTGCCTCCTTGAAAGCGAAGTCAGGTTAATTCAGCTGATCTTCAAGGAGGTTAGTGTTTGATGCGATAAGCCGAAAATTAACAACGCAGTTGGGTGACACCGTCATTGGAGACATCTTCATTGATCGGAAGTCGCGTGATAACATTCCGACGGTGCTCCAAGGTATGCAATGGCGTTTACACTCACGAAGCCGGCGTAAACAGGTGTTCGAACTGATGCATAAAAGTTTGGCTGGGTTATGGCTTAACCCGAAACTGAATGGAATGATCGGTTGCAGAACGTATTTCTAGCTCAACTTCAACGAAATAAATATAGGCATGTGCATGAAGCGCAACTGACCGCCAACAGCCGCAACGCATCAAACTGTTGACGATAGATTCTAGCCGGGCGTCGAATGTCAAAAATTCGCGGACCGCAATTGCCTCGCAGATTCAATAAATTCCTGCCTGTCCCACCTTGTATATATAATCGCTGACAGCAGTGGTTCCTATATTTGGGAAGCAATATGGAACAGGGTAAGGATTGACCGATGCCTTGGCTGCCCCCGCAACTGTGTGCGGATAGCGACGGCTCAACAACGCCACTGGGAAACTGGGAAGGCCGAGCACAAGCAATAACCCGCAAGCCAGGAAACCTGCCACTGCCAGCGTTACCCAACCATCGAACGGGGTGTTCTGGTGGGACGGGAACCCGTTATCGGTGGCGCGCCAGTTTGTAATTTAGAAAATTGCAATAGGACACCGTGATTTGGGTTTTTCTTCTTTCAGCGCTACGCAAAATGTTTCAGCAGGTCGGTTGAATTTTCTGGCCTCTTCAATTTTTATTGCGCCGTTCAGGCGGTGTTGCCCAGCCGCTCAAATTCTGCACGTCTGGCAATTTCCCAAATAATCTGCGAAGCCTGTGAAACACCACCGAGCAAAAAATCTTTTTCTCTGCGTACTGCTGTCGCTCCTCGTGCATGCAGGAATCGCGGCGACTTTCGTCCACGCGGTCAGATTCAAGCCCGAGCCACTTCAGCTTGTCAGACCAATTCAGGTGACTTTGATCGAAGATTATGCTGATGCAGTCGGAGACGGCGCGTCAGAATCCGACAGCGCCGGGCCTGGTCAGCAATATATTCAAATCCCGGCCAGAGAGGAGATTGAACAGACTGAAAGCCCGCTCTTACAGGCCGGCAGCGGGGACCGCGGTTTCAATCGCATTGAATTTCCATTAATGGAAGAGGCAGCCAATGAACCCAAAACTGAATCAATAGAGGCTGCCGAATTCCAGTCGGCGCGGACTGCTGAAGAAAAAGCAGAAGTCATGCGACCAACCCCGCTCGACGCAGTGAACGAAGCAGTCAGCAGCCTCTCGAAAAGCATCGGCTCGAAACCGGAGACGGCGCCGTCTCACGACGATAGTGCCTTGCACGATGAGATCAGCAGAGAAAATTCGACGACCGAGTCCGGTCAAAGCATCGACATTGACCCGTTACCGGCAGAGGCAGGCGCCTCAATTCCGGACGAATCAGAGTCCAGTATGCTGTCAGCGGAAGCGCCGAACGATTCGACAGAACAATTTTCTGAACTGACACAGCATGCTGGCGCACAATCAGTTGAACTGGTCGCTGAGCCGACTGCAGCGCCAATGCAGGTCGCACCTGCTGCGCACGCTGAACTGCCTGCCTCAGCAGAGCCCGAACTGGCGATCAATTCAATCGATCATCAATCTGACATGACTGCTCCTGCCGACAGATCGGTGAAGATTGAATCTTCGCCGCCAAGTTCTGACTTGCATGATGCGCCTTCAGTCGGCAGTCTGCCTGTAGAGCCTGCATTCAAGTCCAGCAGCGATTGGGACCGACTGGCGACCGCTTTGATTCCTGCAGCCGACGAAATTGAAGAGCCAGTTGAATCTGAATGGGAACTCACGCCAGAGCCAGTCACCCCGGCGGACCCCGCTGCTTTCAGGCAGTTGGAATCCTTCGTTTTCGATAGTGAGTTCGAACGTTTGACGCGAACCGAGCAGGAGCATGCTGCGAGTTTGGAAATGAAAACGTTGTCTGAACCCATGATCGCATCCGCCGCATACATTCCGGCGACAGCGGATGCCGACTGGATTGCAGGAATTCTGCCGAGTTCAGAGAACGTTCAGGATGCCTGGAAATTGAGAGAAAAACCGGCAGAAGAAGTCAACGCGGCAGAACCGGTACAAATCCGCCCCGATGCTCAGCTCGCAAGCATCTCTGACTTTGACGCCCAGGTTCAGCAGTTTGCACAGTCGGAATCGGACGCAGTCAATTCTATTGAGCCAGGAGGCGTCGAGAGTGAGTTGGCTCCAAGTCAGGTGACAATTTCAGGTTCTGATGACTCGCGGACGCCGGCTGAAAAATCACAGGTCCGGACTGCTCCCCAGGACGCGAAACCCGACGAAGTCCTGCTGGCCAAGGCCGAAGCGCCGGATTCCGAAGCTGACGAATGGCAGAAGGCTTTGAAAAAACCGCTGCCGCCGGATCCGCCTGCTGCAGAGCGACGCTTGCCACGGCCTGCCGCCGCGGGTGATGCACCGCCGGATAGTGAACAGAAATCGAAGCGACAGGCCCAAGAGAATCAGGCTGCGCCAACCCAGCCCGAAATTGAAAAAATCTCGCCGGTTAAGCAGAAGACGACCGGGAAATCCCGGCAGCAGGCATCGCTCGGCAGCGCTTCAGGTGAATCGAATCCCAGGTATGGAATCAGAGGACTGCCAAATCCTGCGCCGCGGTATCCATTCAGGTCCCGCGCGAATGGAGAGCAGGGGAGAGTCATTCTGCAGGTCGTGGTTGACCGCAGGGGGCGAGCCGATGAAGTCACAGTCATCAAGTCCAGCGGCTATTCAAGACTGGATAAGGCAGCTAGGAAAGCAGTCAGCAAGTGGAGATTTCAGCCTGCGCAGAAAGACGGACGTTCGGCTCGAGGGACCGTGCAGGTGCCTATTTCTTTCGTGCTTGAAAATTCCTGACCCACTGCAGCCTGCGGATTCGTTCAACCAAATTGTCAAACGATAATGAAAAATGCCAGGTAGCTGATAAAAAAATGTTTTAGAATAATCAACTGCTGTTTGAGGTGTTTGTTGCCGAATCGGTCCGAATTCAACGCAACACTTTAAATGGGAAGATTGGTGAACGAAGCCGGTGCATCGGATCTGTGCTTCGCAATTCCAACGCTGCCCCCGCAACGGTGATCAGCACCTGTGCTGTAAGTCCGGAACCAGCCTCCAGCAGGCCAGAACGTATCGTTTTAGCGGAGGGCTTCAACGTGGCAATTCAATCCACTCCCGAAATCCTCCTTCAACGCTGCTTCCAATTGGTTTTGAATGGATGGATCCTATGCGTCACAATTTTGAAAATTTCGCCGCCCCCGCGCTGCCGCGGAATTTTCTGATCTTTGGTCCGGCACTCGTTTTCGTGCTGGCAGCTCTGGTTCCAAACACTGCCTTATCGGCTGCCATTGCTGCTGTCGTGTCCTCTCGTAATGCCGCAGACGTTGTAACAGGCGCCCATCAGTTTCTGCAGTCCTATCCTGCCAATCTGCTGAAACTTAAAACCAACGAACAGTTTTTGGAAATGTCGCAGCAGGCGCAGAAACAGTGGCTTGAATCTGCAGACATTGTTTTTGTCGGAGGTGTCTTTGCCGCAGCTGGAGAAAATATTCTGGCCGCTTCAAAAGCCGGATGGCTGCAGAACTTTATCGCAGTTCACTCGGACCGTCGATTGGTCGGCCTTTCTCGGCTGGCAGGAAAAGTGCTGCTGACTGACACCAGCCTTGATCAGCTCATGGTCGATCCGCCTGTCGATGGTGACTCCGAATTTTGGACTGCCAGGCTGCTCGAAGAGCATTCTGCGTACCGTCCGTGGCTCATGACAAGATTGTTCTGGAGCGGACGCAGTACCGAAAATATTACCAGTATGTTTGCGCACCTGGCCAATCTAGCGGGGGAAACCATCGCTGTTCCAGCACCCGTACCGTCGGCGCCAGTTCGGACGTACTATCGAGGTTCAGTCTACAGCGTTTCAAAACTGTCTGAACTGCTGAACAGAAAAGACAGACGCTGGGTGGTGATTCTCGACTATGAAACTGGCAGTCGGCTGGGTGCGGCGGATCTGCATCGGTCACTCTGCGGGCAGACGCAGAACGCCGATATCGACTGCGTTTCGCTGCTTGCAACCTGGGGTGATGCCAGTGTCGCAGCTGTCGATATGCTGCAGCAGAATCGCTCAAATGTTGCACTGATCGTTTCTCTCCAGAACTTCGTGACTGGCGGTGGAGAAGGACGGGCGGAAGTCAACTCAGCCCTCGCCAGACTTGGCGTACCGGTTCTCAAGGGAATCAGGTTGAGCGACAGAACTGAACAGATGCGGCGTCTGTCAGAAGACGGTGTGGCTTGGGACAGCGTTCACTATCGGGTTGCGATGTCGGAAATCCAGGGGATTGCGGAACCAACCGTGCTATCTGTCAACACCGTACCCCGGATTGACGAACTGACTGGGATTCGAGTGACTCAGCAAAGACCCCTGGAAGACCAGACCAAGAGGTTTGTGCGCCGCATCAAGAAATGGATCGCTCTGCAGCGGAAGTCGAATGCCGAAAAGAAGATTGCGGTGATCTATTACAACCATCCGCCCGGGCGACACAAAATCGGGGCCGATAATCTGAATGTTCCGTCAACAGTGTTCGAACTGCTGCATAAACTGAAATTTGAGGGCTACGAACTCGATTCACTGCCGGAATCGGAAGCGGAGCTGCTGGATCTTCTGCAAGAACGCGCAGTCAATCTTCCTGATGACAGCGGCGGCAAAATCGCAAAACAATTGAGCAGGCGGGTCATCCAGGATCTGCGGCATGTCGTGGACGGCGCGGACCACCCGGCCCGCCAGCGTGTGCTGAACCTGATCGATCATCTTGATCAGGAGTTCGCAAAAAGTCTGAAAAATGTCCGCTGGGTGGACGCACAGAAATTAGTCGAAGCCATCGCCGCCAGCGGCATTGAAGGTTTGCGGGGATGGGGCCGCCGCCCGGACAGGTGATGGTTCACAACGGATCGATGGTTATTCCAGGAATTCAGTTTGGCAACGTTTTTGTCGGCCCGCATCCGCCGCGCGGGTGGGAGTTGGACGAGGAGCTGCTGCATGCCAATCTGTTGCTTCCGCCACCTCATCAATACCTGGCATTTGATTTTTGGCTGCAAAATGAATTCAAGGCCGATGCAATCGTACACCTGTGCCGACATTCAACCTATGAATTCTTGCCGCGGCATCGGGTCGGACTCAGTGTGGAGGACTATCCGAACGCGGTTGTGGGAGAACTGCCCAGCATCTATCCCTACATCGTAGACGGCGTGGGCGAAGGAATCCAGGCGAAACGGCGCGGACTGGCGGTCATCATTGATCACCTGACGCCACCGCTGGACAGTACCGCCTTATACGACCGGCTGCTGGAATTGAGGCAGCTCGTCGAAAGCTACGAGACGGGTTCGCACGCCAACGAGGTCCTGCGAATGCGCACCGTGGATGAAATGAAAAGCCTGGTTGCCGAACTGAACCTGAAAAAAGAGCTGTTTGAAAGCATGTCGGGCGAACTGGAGGTTCGAGGGATCACCGAATTTTATCAGATCGACGATGAATTGCTGGTTCATGAAATCGGACACTATCTGACCGAACTTCAGGAACAGTTTATGTCGCTGGGGCTTCATACCTTTGGACGTGAATGGTCGAACGAGGCGTTGGACACGATGGTGCGGTCAATGACGAAGGGAACCGAGCGGGAAGCTCCGCTGCCGACTGCCGAACGAATGGGTACGCAAATCGCTGAAAACTGGCGGGAGCTGCTCCGGCGTTCCCCGTCTGCGGAAGCCAGCGCTCTGCTGGCCGGCCTGGACGGAAAATACATCTCTCCCGGGAAAGGCAATGATCCCATACGAACACCGGAAGTACTGCCGACGGGCCGAAATTTCTTTGCATTGGATGGCAGCCTGATCCCTTCGCCAGTTGGCTATCAGCTCGGCGTGGAAATGGCAGCAGCAGCGAGACTTAAACGTGCGGCCACACCACCCAGTAGTGAGAAAGTTCCCGATGCGAACGCGCTGGTGCTCTGGGCTTCCGATACGGTCCGCGATGAAGGAGCGATGATCGCCTTCGGTTTCGACATGCTGGGCCTGAAACCAGTCTGGAACAGCCGTGGGATTTTTAAGGGTCTGGAACGCCTGGACATCGCCGGAGTCGCTGAAGGCGGCAGCCCCGCAGAAGGCGCGACATGATTTTTACGACATCCGGATTGTTTCGCGACCTATATGGCGCTCAGCTGGTTTGGCTGGAGCGTGCGGCATTGATGGCGCTGGATGCATCGGTCATTTATGTTCAGCAGAATTACCCGGCTCTGACGATTGCGCTGAATCATGCGCTGGAGCCGCTCGGAAATCTGCAGAATCCCGGTCGGGAGCCACTGTCAGTCAATCACGTGGCAGCCCGTTGGGTTGATGACGCACGCAAGTCGCTGGCCGAAGGCTCCTCTCCCATGCAAGCGGGCAAACGAACCGCCTACCGGGTGTTTGGCGCGCCGCCGGGCGCCTATGGTGCGGGAGTCAATCGCATGGTCGAGCGCTCCGGCAGCTGGGAGCAGAGACAGGAAGTTGCACGGGTTTCCTTGAATCGGATGGGTCATGCCTACGGACCTGAACTTGCCGGAGAGCCTCGCCAGGCTGATTTCAGCGAGCGGTTGGCAACCGTTTCAAACACTTATTTGGGAAGAGCCGGCAATTTATACGGGATACTGGATAACAATGACTCTTTCGATTACCTTGGCGGATTGAGCCTGGCAGTTGAAACCCAGCGAGGCGAAGCGCCGGACAACTACATTCTGCTACATGCGGACAGACACAACTATTCGGTTGAACCGCTGCAGAAAGCGCTGCTGCGCGAACTTCGAGGGCAGCATCTCAATCCTCAGTGGCTGCAGCCGCTTATGGAAGAGGGATACGCCGGCGCGCGTACCATGGGCAGCGAATTTCTGGAGTACCTTTGGGGATGGCAGGTCACCAACCCGGGAATTGTCAAATCCTGGGTCTGGAATGAAGTCAAGAGCGTGTATTTGGACGACCGTCTGGGGCTGGGGCTCGATGAATTCCTTGAACAGGGACACAATGTCCACGTGTTGACCAACATGCTGGCGATCATGCTGGTTTCTGCCCAGAAAGAATTCTGGGAGGCCAGTCAGGAGACGATTGCCGAAGTTGCCGAACGGTTTGCCGAACTGGTCTTGGCCAACGGACTGCCTGGAAGCGGCGATACCAGTCCCTCTCACCTGCTATATGACTGGCTGGAAACTTATTTTCCGCCCGAAAAATATGCGCAGCTCAGGGCAGTCGTCACCGCAGCACAAGTCGATTATCAAATCGCCCAGGGCCCCGCGGAAATCTCTGAAATTGTAATGCAGCCTGAAGAACCTGCCAGCGTGGCCGATTCCACAGCGCGCCAGTCAATCGACGAGACAGCTGACGCCGTTCGCCAACAGCCATTGCCCGTACCGCCGGTTTACATTCTGCTCGCCGCGTGCCTGGCGTTGATTGCATTGGGATGGATTCTTGGCACCAGGCGCCACGTAGTCACCGCTTAGGGATGCAGGACAATGTTTAGTGGATATACGATCGGGTTTCTTCATTCTGTCGTCAATTGGCTGCTGCATCCTGTCATCTGGACGCTGATGGCGGTGACTGTCTGGGCCTTGATCGAAGTCGGTGTTCTGCTGGCTGAATACTTTCGAACGCTGCCAGGGATGCGGTCAGATGGTGACATTTACGCAGTAGAGCACTTGGCAAAACGCAGAATCGACCACTGTGACTTTTTGGCCCGAATCGCACCAATGCTGGGATTGATGGGCACCCTGATTCCGTTGGGTCCGGGTCTGGCCGCATTGGGCGAGGGAGAATTGACCATCCTGTCGACCGCAGTCAGCGTCGCTTTTGATACGACGGTGCTGGGCTTAATGGTTGGCATTGCAGGATTCGTCATGGGCAGACTTGGGCGCCGTTGGTATGACGAGCTGTTGACTAGTCTGGAAGCCGAACAGATGGAACGCGGATCGTGAGCCGGCGCTGGGAACAGGGAAGATTTTCATCTTCCGATCAGGAAACCGTCGGCCCTTTGGCCAACCTGCTTGATCTGATGCTGGTTTTTGCGTGTGGACTGACTGTCGCACTCGTAGCAATGAGCTCTCAGTTGCAGGAATATTTTGCGGTTGCTCCACAACCGGTTGAACGGGGGCAGGAACTGGCTGAAATGCCGCAGGCCGGCGAAGAGGGAGGAGCGGGCATGGTTCCTGTCGGTCAGCTCTTTCAAGACCCTGAAACCGGACAGTTGATTTTGCTGAGACAATGAAAATGCGCCAGGTGGAGAACAGGAATTCGAACCGATCAGCCCGGTCCTGCAGCCGATTGCAGCGGCTGGTCAAGCTGGTTGTTTCGCATCTGAATTCCCGTGATCTTATTGAATTTCATTTCATCTGTTCGCGTCATTCAAAAAGACGTATTTTTTTGATTATTCACTCTTTGTACGAGGTGCTTGTTGCCGGATCAGATCGAACTTCAGGCAACAGCATAATTGGGAAGCTTGGTGAGCAAAGCCTGATGCTTGGGTTTGTGCTTCGCAATCCCAGCGCTGCCCCCGCAACGGCGATCAGCGCCTGTGCTGTAAGTCCGGAACCGGCCTCCTGCAGACCAGAACAATCTGTTTTAGCGGAGGGCTTCAACGGTGGCAATCTTAATTCCTGCCCCCTGATTTTCTCTTTTCACACCATTTTTTGCTTTTGATGAGGATATAAGATGTACAGACACTTTCAAATTTACGCGTGTATTCTGTTGATGCTTGCAGCGCCGTTGTCGTCCGCACAGCAGCAGGAACAGGACGAAAACGCGCTCGACGAAATTGTAGTCACGGCTACGCGTGTGCCTACACCGCTAGCTGACACCTTGCCTTCAACCGCGATCATTACTTCCGAAGATATTGAACGGATTCAGCCCAAAGACCTCGGAACGCTGCTGTCCCTCAAAAGTGGAGTGAGATTCAGAGACAGCGGAGGCAGAGGTTCGATTGGAGGGCTTTTCGTTAGAGGTTCGGCATCCATCCAAGTTCTTGTTCTGATCGATGGCATACGTACCGCGAGCGCGACGAATGGTGCGACTGCGATTGAGCAGATTCCACTCGAATCGATCGAGCGCATCGAAATCATCAAAGGTCCGATGTCGGGGGTGTACGGGGCGGATGCCATTGGCGGAGTCATCCAGATATTTACCAAGAAGTACGAGCAGGAAGGCTCGTTCGCGACCATGAAAGCGACGGCTGGCAGCAATCAGCTGCGTCACTACGAAGCCCGAGCCGGCTACGGGCAGGAGACGTACAGCATCACAGCATCTTTGTCGAAAGAATCGACTGACGGCATCGACAGCACGGAATTCAAAGGGGGTGGCAATGAAGACCGCGATGGATTTGAGCAAGCCTCGGAAAACGTTTCTTTTTCAACACTCCTGCAAGATGATCTGTCTTTGAGACTCAGTCATGTTCAAAGCAGGGTCAACGTGGATTACGACAATATCAGCAACTTTGGAAGTTCCTCGAAAGCCAACTTGGGTAAAAATTGGCATCAGCGCGCCAAGTTGAATACCACATCCGCACACGTTGATTATGACTATTCTGACAAATTGAGCATTTCAGGAATTTTTGGCGCGAGCAAAATTTTTCGGACGGATAACACGCCGGACAAATCGGTGCAGCGAACACACTTCAACACACGAAAAACAGATTCATTGATTCAGGCAAACTATATCCTGTCCTCGCAGAACCAGCTCACTTTCGGTGTGGATTACCAGCGGGACAAGGTCGATTCTACTACCTCGTATGAGGCTGCACAGCGTACCAACAGAGGAATGTTTTTCCTGTGGCAGCGGGAAGGCGACCGCTCCAGTACCGTACTCAGCACCCGTCATGATAAAAATGACAGCTATGGCTCAGAATCGAATTACAGTCTGCAGCAGTCGTTTGACCTGTCAGATCAATACCAGTTCGTCACCAGTTTCGGAACCGCGTTCAGAGCGCCAACGTTCAATGATTTATATTGGCCTGATTCAGGCAATCCAGATTTAAAACCCGAAGAGAGCAAATCGTTCGAGTTATCCTTACGGTCCAATCACAATGACTTATTTTGGCAGATTAATGGCTACCAGACAAAAGTTGATAACTTGATCGATTGGGCACAGGTTACTCCTGGCATATGGAAACCTTCGAACATCAACAAGGCTACATTGAAAGGGATTGAAGTTGAGCTGACCAGGGAATGGAATGATTACGTTCTCAATGCGAGCCTGGACTACTTGGATGCGAAAGACGACAACACTGGCAGATTCCTGGAAGACAGAGCGCGAGCTTCCGGTTCTTTTGAACTGGGAAAACAGATTGACAGGCTTTATGTCGGAGTTGATGCAATATTTGAACATTCTCGATTTGACAATCAAAGACCACAGCAGGCGCTGCCTGGCTATGCCCTCTGGGGGATCAGCGCCAAGTACGAATATTCAGATTCGCTGTTGATATCAGGCCATGTCGATAACCTGTTCGACAAGGAATATGTCACCAATCTGGCAGGGTCCAATAACGCTTACCAGAATGAAGGGCGAACGATTGAAGTCACACTTGAGTACAGATTTTAACTGCGCATCTGTCAAAAAGTTTTGCGGCCGCGCGCCAATCTGAGAATCAAATGAAGACTCGCAGAGCATCCCATCAGTTCAGGACTAACGGAGTGAGCATGATATGAGTGATCCCAACATCAATGAAAGACACAGACAAAAAATGCAAAAACTGAAGGAGAAGGTCGATGCGCGGGTGAAAAGGGCATCCATCGAACGCGGCGTGTTTGTTTTTTTGACCGGCAACGGCAAAGGAAAAAGCAGCTCTGCTTTCGGCATGGTTCTCAGAGCGATCGGCTACGGACAGAAAGTCGGTGTCGTGCAGTTCATCAAGGGTAACCGCATTACGGGCGAATCTTTGTTTTTCGGCAGTGTGCATCCCGAAGTCGATCATTACCAGATGGGCACGGGTTTTACTTGGGACACCCAGGATCGAACCCGCGATATTGCAGCTGCCGAAAAGACCTGGCAGGTCGCCAGCAGGATGCTGGCGGACCAGACGTACGACCTGGTTGTGCTGGATGAATTGACTTACATGCTCGGGTACAAGTATCTGGATGCAGAAAAAGTCCTTGATGCCATCGCCAGCCGTCCGACCGAGCAGAGTGTCGTCGTTACCGGACGCGGGGGCGGAGGCGCACTCAGGAAACTGGCGGATACGGTATCGGAAGTTAAAGAAATCAAGCACGCATTTAAGTCAGGAATCAAAGCGCGCCCCGGCGTCGACCTTTGACTCGCTGGGGCTGGCCCGTCATGACCTGCGGTTTGTCAATGCAGCGACGCGATCGATCAGACCTGAATTTTCGGATTCGACAGCGGCCAATCCTGCCTGATTCATTGGTTCAATTCATGCCATTTTTTCCTAATTTAGCTAACGTCATGTTTGACTTCCCGAGTCCTGAAGCTGCCCAATGCGACTGATGCTGCCTAAATCCTGTTTTGTTTTGTTGATCGTTTAATCGATTGCGGCCGGCATTGCTGGACTGCTGATCGGACCAGTTCAGGTTTCGCCTGCCGTTCTATTGGACATGCTGACGTCTGATGAACCCCAATCTCGAGACCAGATGATCATTCAGGCGATCAGACTGCCGCGCATGCTGCTGAGTTTTCTGATCGGCACCGTTTTGGCCAGTTGTGGAGCCGTTCTTCAAGGACTGTTCAGAACTCCCTGGCTGATCCATCCCTGATTGGCGTGTCGGCCATGCGTCAGCTGGGGCAAGTTTTGTCATTGTGTTCGGAACGCTTCTTTTTCCGTCTTCCGTATTGGGACTGCCCGCGGTTTCCCAGGGTCACCAAGAGGCGCTGGCTCTTATGAACGCGGCTCCGCTGCTGAGCATTTGGCTGCGGCTGGGGGAAGGGAGCGGTGCGGCGGTTGTTTGTCCCATCTTGCAGTGTGCCTTGAAACTTCACGCCGAAATGGCTACCTTTGAGCAGGCGAGTGTCAGCAGCAAATCAACCTGATCCGGTTTCGTGCACTATGATCGACCTTCTCCGACATGGAGTCTGCGAGGGCGGTGAAATCTTGCGCGGATCAACCGATGTTGAACTGCTGCCGGAAGGCGTGGACCAGATGGACGCTGCTGTACGGCAGCATCTGGACTGGAAGAGGGTGATCAGCTCGCCGCTCAAACGCTGCCGCGCATATGCTGAACTCATCGCCAGGCGCCGCAACATCGCGCTTCACATAGACGAACGCTGGCGGGAGATCGACTTCGGAGAATGGGACGGTCAGGAGATCGCGGTGATTTATCGGAAGCACCCGAAAGAAGCGCGTTTGTTTTACTCGCAGCCTGAAAGCTTTACGCCTCCTGCAGGAGAACCTCTTGCTGCAGCCAAGGACCGGGTGGCGGCGGCGTTCAGCGAATCGCTTGAACTGTACCGGGGCGAACGCCTGCTGGTCATTCAGCACGGCGGTACGGCCCGTCTGCTGCTGACTCACATATTGGGAATGCCGCTTTCACACGCCATTCGAATTGATGTCCCTTACGCATGCTTGACTCGAATTCGGGTTTATCACGAAAAGGATGAAATTTTCCCGGTGCTGATCTCACACAATGCTGAATCCGCCGCCCATCTCACATCATTTTCAATCCTTCAGGGCGGCCGTGCAGTCTATGACGTGCCTGCCAGCAGGTTCCGCGGATGATGTGCCGGCGACCGCGCGCAATAACATACTGTTTTGGTATCCAATGGTCGGAGTTGCGATCGGCTTCATTCTGATTCTGGGTGAATGGCTTGCTGCACCGCTGCCTGACTTTTTGCAGGCTGCGCTGCTGGTGACGCTTTGGGGTGACTATCACAGGCGGTCTTCATTTGGATGGGCTGGCGGACTGCGCCGATGCCTGGGTGGGAGGACTGGGCAGTCGGGAAAGAACCTTAAAATAATGGAAGACCCCCGATGCGGAACTATGGAGGCTGTGTATTTATTGATTCCTTATCGAACCGACTCTGGCGAGTCTGATCAAATTGATGAATTTGAAGTGGCAATCAGTAAATCCTGCTCGTCTGATCCTCAATTTCTGAATCAAGCAGCCAAAAATGGGACTAAAAAGCCTCAAAATTGCTCCTCAAATCACCGTTTTTTTGTGTTTCAACCGCATTTCACCCTTATTTCCTAATTTTGGGCGCAATACGACATCAGAGCTTCGAATCCCACTAGATTGAGCGCCCTTTTGAAGTTGTAACTCAGAGCCATCAGCGAAAATTCACCCTGACATTTGGGCAGGGTTCGCATCATGAAATGACGCATCTGCCAGTTGTGCTTGAAGGTGCCGAAGGGATGTTCCACGATTGAACCGCGTTCGCGGGCCTGAGCAGGATGCTCCTTGAGGCGCTGTCGATTGCGTTCTACTGAAGCTTCATGGATCGAGCGATGGATCGTTCGACATCGAGCCTTCGGCGACAGACACTGCTCACTCAGAGGGCAGGCCTGACACTGTGCCGTACTGGCGCGATAGATCACATACTGTTTGTTTTTATTGCGGAATGTTCCACCACGCTTTAGTGTTTCTTCGGCCGGACAGACATAGACATCGGCCTCGGCATCATAGTTGAAATCGTCCCGACCAAAGCGTCCGCCGCGTCCTTTACGACTCGCATGCTGAGGCTCGGCCACCACCACTTCAAATCCCTTCTGCTCGCAGGCATCCAGCTGTTCCGCGCTGTGATACCCGCTATCGGCCAGACCCTTGAGCTCGTCATTACACAGCGTCTCGGCGGCGTCGGTCATCATCGGCTCCAACTGCTGCTTGTCGTTTCCGTCCTGAGTGACCTGTTCTGCCACGATTAATTTGTGTTTGTCATCAACGACAATCTGTACGTTGTAGCCGGGTGTCGTCTTCCCGTTTTTTTTCAGCAGACGCGCATCCGGATCCACCTCGCTGATCTGACTGTCACCACTGGCTTCGAGCTTCGCCTGCAATTCTTTTTTTTCTTTCTGACGCTCAAGCCAATAATCCATTTTGGCTTTCAATTCAGATACTTCCGCCAACTCTTCGGCTTCAGCTTCGTCGGCATCGAATTCGTCCAACTGCCGATAATATTCCTCAATGCGCGCCTGCATCTGCTGCAGCTGACGCTGCAGCTGCCTGTCGGTATGGATGGTGCCGGCATTGGCATCGGCTTTCAAATAGGTGCCGTCAATCGCCACCAGCTGTCCGCCAAACAATTTCAACCCCTGGCACAGGCTGACAAACTCACGCTGCGCCGCTTTCAACGCATCAACGTTGTCTTTTCTGAAATCGGCAATCGTCTTGTAACACGGAGTCGCCTTCTGACACAGCCAGATCAACTCCAGATTGCGCCACAGCTCCGCTTCCAACCTGCGCGAACTGCGAATTCGATGCTGATAGCCATACACGTATAACTTCAGCAGCATTTTCGGATGGTAAGCCGGCTGTCCGACACCGCTGCTGACTTGGCTCTGTTTGAAGCCGAGCTCCTGCAGTTGCAAGGATTCCACCCAGGCGTCGATCACACGCACTGGATTATGTTCTTTTACATAGTCGTCCAAACACGCCGGCAGCCACGCCTGCTGGTCGCGGCTGAGCATGGGTTTATAACGTCTTTGATTCATTGAATGTATTTCATATCTTATTGATTTAGTGAAACTAATTATAGCATATTTCACTGCTCAAAGATCATTGAATGCGACCTCGATGGACTTTTTCAGTCGACTCGCCTGCGCCCGCTCAGCCAGCCTGCATGCAACCACCGTTTCCGCCTGTCTGCCTACAAATAAAGCATATTCCCGCCATCACTCAGTATGCGACTGAGCTGCCGTCTTCAATCTTTTTCAGGCTGCTCAGCTGACAACAGCCCATTTTCACAGCTGCGCAGCTCATTTCAACGATTCCAGATGTTGTCACTCACAATTATGTCCGTTTTCATCCATTCGTAAATTTGCTGTCTAATAATACTTTCACAGCCTCTATGGCGGTCATAGCTGTCACGCTGACGCTGATTCTGAAAACTGCAGCTCTGGCGGCGTTTCACAACTGGGTCATGCTGCTGCTGACTCCGACATTGGCGAGAATCATGATCCTTCCAGCGTTTTTGTGGCTGCCTTATGCAAAGGAATACGGGTTGGGCGGCGAAATTCAGCTGATTTTGGCAGATCAGAAAAGAACTTTTGCTATGTTGATCGTGGCGGTGGGTCTGCTTTCGCCTCTGCTGTTCGCAGGGCTGTGGCAGTGGCTGCTTCTGACCGCTGTTACGGCTGTCACATTCGTGCTGTGGAGATTCGCCATGAAGAGTCGACTGCAAGGCTTTACCGGTAATTGCATTGGTTTGCTGGTTGAACTGTCAGAGCTGGTACTGCTTTTGGTTTTCGTAACCTATGAGTTGGCGACTTGACTGCGGCCTGCGTCATTGTTTCAGCGATCGCACTGGACTGGATTATCGGCGAACCCAGGCGGTTTCATCCACTGGTGTTATTTGGCTCCATCGCGGAACGCAGCGAGCGGATTGGCGAATCAGGCGCGTTTCAGCGAATTTCACCCTTCAATCGCGGTCTGATCTGTTGGTTTCTTCTTGTCATGCCGCCCACATTCGGTGTTTGGCTGCTGATCAGTTCGCTGCCTGCACCCTGGCAATGGGTCTTGGAGGGTCTGATTCTCTATTTCACGATCGGATGGAAGAGCATGCAGGAGCATGCAATGGAGGTGCACAGACATCTGATCAAAAGCGACATGGACGAGGCGCGTCGCTCCGTCAGAAAAATCGTCAGTCGCGAAACTGAAGGACTGGGCGAACAGGGTATGGCAAAAGGTGCGGTCGAAGCAGTGCTCGAAAATGGCAGCGACTGCGTACTGTCGCCCATATTCTGGTATCTGCTGCTTGCTGCGCCCGGTGCGTTCATGTTTCGTCTTGCCAACACGTTGGACGCCATGTGGGGCAACAGGTCAGAGCGCTAATTTGACTTCGGACGGAGCGCGGCAAAAATAGATGATTTTCTGAATTGGATTCCTGCCCGACTGACAGCAGTTGGATACGCGATCTGCGGACGGTTTTTCAGCGCCTACTTTTGCATGAAACACCAAAAAGCGCCGTCGGAAGGACCCAATGCCGGGCTGGTGATGGCAGCGGGCGCTGGAGCATTGGAAATAAAGCTTGGCGGTGCGGTCGTTTATCACGGGCTGCTTGATCAACGCCCAGTTCTTGGCATCGGGCGCGAAGTCGAATCGCGAGACATCATTCGATCGATACGGCTGGTGTGGCGTACGATCGGAATTTGGATTCTGTTCACTACAATTGCATTGGTGCTGTTATTTTTAGCAGACAGCTACTCTCGGATATGAACCAGCATGTCAGCAAGTTCAGACTCCGCGGACTGAATGCCCAATTCGGTCAATCCTGGAATGAAACTCACCGCGAATCTCCCAGCCGATTCATCGCGGTTCTTCTTGACATTGCGGTGAACCTGTGCATTTCGGTAGCACTGGGCGCTCCGATTTCAGTAGTGGACGACGCAGGTGAGAAGATCGTCCTGGAAAAACCGGTGCAAAGAATCATTACGCTGGCACCCCATCTGACCGAGCAGGTTTTTACGGCGGGTGGCGGAGACCGAATCGTAGCAACCGTAAACTACAGCAACTTTCCTGAAGCTGCCAAACAGCTGCTAACAATTGGCAGTTACAAGAAACTCAGTTTTGAGATGGTCGTTGGATTAGACCGGGACCTGATTTTTGCGTTTGGCGGCAATGGCTGGGAAATGATCAATCGTCTGCGAGACCTGAACTACACCGTTATATGTCGATGAACCGCGCGAACTCAAAGATGTTGCATCAACATTGGCTCGTCTTGGAAAACTTCTTGGCACACGCGATGTCACCAAACCGAAAATACGCCTCTTCAACCGTCGATTGAAGCAGCTGCAAAGTCTCTACCGCGACAGGGAAATCCTGCGAGTATTTTACGAAGTTTGGAACAAGCCGCTCGTGACCATTAACGGAAAACACTTGATTTCCAGTGTGATGCGTTTGTGCGGCGGGAAAAACATTTTTTCGGATGCGCTGCCGATGGCTCCGAGAATCAGTGTAGAAACGGTAGTGCGGCGGGACCCTCATGTGATAATCGCGAGCGGGCACGGTGATCAGAGGCCAGACTGGCTCGATGAATGGCATCAGTGGCCGTCCATAACGGCGGTAAAGCAAGGCCGTCTGTATTTCATACCGCCAGACCTACTGCAGCGCCATACGGTCAGAAATTTGGATGGTGCGGAACGGATGTGTGAGTTTCTGGATGCTGCAAAAAGTATTTTAGTGTTAAAACTGGCACTCCAATGGCGAAATCAAAAATTCCATTGCAGAAATGGGCTATCGGGATATTCCTTTATACCACCAACCTAAAAGGAATTTCGTCCATGAAATTACACAGGGATTTAAAAATCACTCAAAGATCTGCCTGGTACATGTTGCATAGAATTCGTGAATCGTTTGCAGTTGAAGAAGAACTATTGTCTGGAACAGTCGAAGTTGACGAAACCTTTGTGGGCGGACTGGAAAAGAACAAGCACAAAGATAAGAAATTGAATGCGGGCCGCGGTGGAACTGGCAAATCAGTCGTAATCGGCGTTAAGGAACGAGGCTCCAAGCAGGTTAAGGCAAAAGTGATAAAAAAACACTAAAAAGGATCCTCTACACGATTTCATTAACGACAGTGTAGAGTCTGGCTCAACTGTAAATACGGATGATTTTAAGGCGTATAAAAAATCTGAATGGATACAAGCACGATATTGTTAAACATTCAGTCGGTGAATATGTAAGCGAACAAGCTCACATTAACGGGATTGAGTCCTTTTGGTCAATGCTGAAACGAGCGCATAAAGGTACGTTTCATAAAATCAGCAAGAAGCATTTGAATCGCTATGTAAACGAGTTCGTAGTGCGTCATAACATTCGTGAAGAAGATACCATTAACCATATGGAAATTATTGTTGCTGGTATGATCGGACGGCAGATTATGTATAAGGATTTAGTGTCTGGCGAGGACGGCAGAATGAATTTTATTGAAAGTTCCTGAAAACAAGTGAATGAATTACTATGATTGATAAGATTGTACAGGTATATCAAGACAAAGTCTTGTACAAACAATGGTTGTTGGAAGAGGGATTTACCATTACATATGACAAGATCTTTGAATGGGATTCAGAGAAAGCAATAACCACCAAAACACTGATTTTCGTATGGTCAGCACTATTTTTTATGGAAATTTGCTTGAAATTAAAACTGACTATAAAAGCAAAGAGAAAAGAATAAGGGTAGTTGGGAAGGCAAAAGATGGCAAGGCGTATAGTTGTTTATATACAAAGAGAGGCGACAAATTGAGAATAATTACAGCTTGGCCTGCTGGTAGAAAAAGAGCCAGACAATTTGAAAATACTTATGGTGTTGAAAATATTAATGAGCAACTATTTGGAAAACAAAAAACTATTTACGAGAGGATTCAATCAATGACTAAAGACATAGATGACCTTCCAATTGATAAGGAATTTTGGAGAAAGGAAATGCCAGCGTCAAAAAAACTATTTGCATATTCTTTTTTCAAACACGAACATGATTTGAACTCCGATTTAGAAAAATTTGGAAGGAAAGAACTTTTTGAAATTTTAGAAAAAAAATATGGTTCAATAGATTTAGGTGATGGCGTAACAGCGGTTCATTACTATCCAGTCAAATGAGACACAAATAGCAAAAAGTCTGTTTTGTCCAATTAAACTGCGGACGCAAGGGGGAGAAACTTATGTTTCTCTCCCAATTTTTTTATGGTGTTTGGACTGTGAGTTTAGGCGCTATGGTTTTATTCGCCAATAAAGAATTGAACAGCGAATTACTTACTATCTATACTGGTTTATCAACTTTAACTGCGTCCATTGTCAGCTTTTGGTTTGGCGGACGAGGTGCAAAAGCTACTATTTCTTCCCCTGATCGAAATGCTCACAATGATCCTGAGGCTCCGAAAGCCGTCCCAAGTCAATCGAATCAAAAATCGGGAGAGCAATCCAAGCCGAAAAAAGAATCAAAACTATAAAACTAATGAAATAATATTCGTTCATTTTTAACTCCATTTTGTAAAATTACTCTTTACATGTATTTATTAAATCTTTGATTTTGAGTATTTTTTCTACAGTCGTGGTGTATTATTCGTATAAATACCTGTAAAAGCGTTGAGAAAATGAACGAGCCAAAACAACCGACTTCCATACTAGAAAGACTGGTTAAGGAAAGTGGTTTCGGGGTATTTGAATCCAGCAATTACTCTGAAAGTAAAACCAATCCACAATTGGTTGAAGAACAGAAAAAGAGACTTAAAAAGAAATTGAAATTATGAACAAAAAATTATCCGCTAATAAAATTCCTGATGAAGTTCACCTTAAAGCAATGGTGACAACAAGAAGATTTATGGGGCTCCCACCTTTATCAGAAAAAGAATTGAAAAAAAGAGTGGATATGATTATAAGGACTTCCAAGAAATGATAATCATTATCATTTAAACCTTGTGTAGCCAACGATATAATTCCCTATTTTTGATTGTATGATGGTTTATACAAACTAAGAAGATTGCCTCGCGAGCTTACTTGAACAAAAAACCACCCCCGCTAGCGCGAAGATGACCTGATTCAATTTAGGTGCGATCATCCAAATGACATTAAGATGACTTTTAAACATTGAACGCAAATCGGCTGATGTCATTAAAATACGACGAGTTGTGCTCTGAAAAACTAGTTAGTATAAAAATAAATTCGACAACTTTTAATTTGTTCTAACCACGTCTCGTAACATTTGTGTACGCACGCCCAGTTATTGACAGTTTAAGCTGATCTTTGGCTCACTATTATCTGAATCAGATTCTTCAATTCCATTTATTATCATTATATCAATATGTTACATGGTATAATTCAGAATCAGATTGACAGTCAACTAGTAAAGTAGAGCGATTCTGTTGACATTAACGATTAAAGCTGGTTTGACCTAATGGCCGCCGCTCATGCACCTTTGACTACGCATCAGCTTGCGATACTTCACGAATTCGCCGGAAAATATATCTGGTGGGATTCTGCGGAGCAAGCTGTTGAACAACCTGTACGCGTTGTTGCACAAGTGATGGATATTGGTGTATTTGATGATTGTCGCATACTTGAGCGGACATTTGGTGTTGAGTTTCTACAGCATGTACTCAGTATCGCAGAACCTGGCTGGTTTCGAGGTCGATCCTGGAGCTGGTGGCATTATCGAGTTGGTTTAACAACACCACCTTTTCGGCGTACAAGAACAATACCAAAGTAGTTTGACAAAGATCTGCTTTGTGCAAAGACTGAGGAACTGTGGTGTTTGAACCTCATTTGGAAATTTTTAGCGCAGGACAGGCTGAACTTTGGCCTGATTTGAAACCCATAGGACGAATGGGATTCACACTTTATGGTGGAACCGCAATCGCTCTTCGATGCGCTCATCGCTGTTCGATTGACTTCGATTTCTTCACCGAACAGAAGCTTGATGTCAATTCATTGGCATCGGAACTACCTTTTATCGCTGGTGGACAGACGATTCGACAAGATCCAAAAACATTGACCGTCAGAACTAGTGGTGGAGTACTGATTTCATTCTTTGGGGAATTGAAATTTGGACGAGTCGGTGTTCCAGACGTTACAGCTGACACGCAAGTGCCTGTAGCATCGTCAATTGACCTTTTAGCAACTAAGTTAAAGGTCATTTTGCGACGCGCGGAAATGAAAGACTACGCTGATATTGCGGCCCTTTTGAGGTCAGGACAGATTTTGACGCAGGGTTATGGTGCGGCTTTAGCGCTGTTCGGAAGAGCATTTCCAGTCATGGAATCACTACGAGCACTGACATGGTTTGAAGACGGCAATCTTGCCCGCGTTGAAGATTCCGACAGAGAATTGTTGAGAAGAGTATCAATTGGTGTCGTTGATGACCAAATCCCTACGATGCGAATTGTCTCGAGAAGTTTGAACGCTGACTGAGCACTAAACCCCCATAAAGTTCAAACGGACATGAACTATCGCCTAAGACGGCAGTGCTCGTACCAGCGAGCAACACATTGCACGTGTTAGGCCAGCGATGACGAATTTGGGTGTATGAGTTCTTCGATTCCACCTGCCACAGATCAAATTTTGATGGACTAATTCGTGAATAAAACGCATGTGGTCAAAAAAAACTACGCTTGCAACAATTTCCAGCAACATTGACCATAATTTTGCTTATTCTTTCACAGTCTCAGGTGCCTTTGAAGCGCGCCGGATCGAAAAATATTTCCATCAGCAGCACCGGATGACCGAGTCAAAGCGGCCAGTCGCGCACCCAATGGACTTCGTATGATTTTGTCAAGTCTAAAATCAGTAAGAATGTCCGATCCAATTGATTGACTCCAGGCGGCCTCTTCCAGACTGTGTGGGACTTGATATAAGGAATTGCTGCGAAGCATGGCGCAGACTACGTTAAGTAGACGATCCCTCCACCGTTCGCAAGGCTTGCCCATGAGATTTCCCTCGCTGACGCAAGGCCAGCCCAGCCACTCGTCCCGAGCCCTGTTTTTCAGCGCAGCGGACTTCGTATGATTTGTCAAGTCTAAAACCAGTAAGAATGTCCGCTCCAATTGATTGACTCTAGGCGGCCTCTTGTAGACTGTCTGGGGCTTGATATAAGGAATTGCTGCGAAGCATGGCGCAGACTACGTTGAGCAAGCGATCGCCGACCGTTCGCAAGGCTTGTCCATGAGATTTCCCTCGCTGACGCAAGGCCTTATATTTCTGCTTGCAGCGAGCATCGTGCAGACAGGCATTGGCCGTCCAGTGGTAAAGCGCGTTTTGGAGCAGCTGATTGACTGCGCGTCGCTGGCACACCACGAGTTTACGTCCGGAACGTTTGGTCACCGGCGCGACGCCACTGAGCGTGCGCAAAGCACTATAGTTTCTTTGTTTCAACGCCGGTTCTGCTTCTGAGAACAGCACCGCCATGGTGTTGATGCCGAGTCCGGGCACCGACTGTAAGATTTCAACATCACTGTATTGAGCGTCGGTGGCGCTGGCATCGTCGTCTTCGATCGGAGAATTCTGCTTGGTGTCAATGATGTCTTTGATCTTCCGATCGCAGGTTTCAAGCAGCTGGAGCAGCAGCCGAAACTGCTGCACCAGGTTGTTGACTTGAAGGGCTCGCGCCGGGGCGATCAGTTTGCTTCCTGGCAGCGGCGGCTGACGCAGCAGCTGCTGCAGGGTCGGGGCATCAATGCGACGAATGCGATGCTGCTTGAGTAATTTTTTCAAAGTGCCAAGCTGCAGACGACGCGCCTGATCGGGGGTTGGAGCTTTGAGCAGAAGCTGCAGGAACCACTTTTGTGAGACATCTTTGACGGCCATTAAGGCGGCTGGAAAATAGGGCCATAGAAGTTCCTTCAACTGATTGCAATATTTGACTTTTTGCTTGACCAGCTGGTCTCTTTCATGAACCAAGGTGCGCAGCAGATGCTGCTGTTCGGTCAGTGCTGGAGCGAGTCGAAAAGCATCGCCGTCGGTCGCAAGCGCACGGGCGATGACGAACGCATCGCGGCGGTCATCTTTGGCACCGGCAGGCGAGAGTCGGTCGCGGAAGCGGTTGGACTGCAGCGGATTGATGGAGAACACTTCCAAGTCGTGCGCCTGCAAGGCTAAGACCAGCGGGCCATGTGGTACTTCGAGCCCTACCTTCAGCTGCTGCGCATCGCCGCCTGTGGTCTGCAGCAGCCATGGCGCCAGCTCAATGAGATGCTCAGAGGTGTGAACAAAGTTACGCCGAGCGAGGATTTGCAGATTTGCATCGAGCACACAGACTTCATGTCGAGTTCGTCCCCAGTCGATGCCGACATAACAGTTGGGTTGAGATTGCATGGTTAAGTTCCTCGGGGATGGGATTGAGTTATACTCAAAAACGGATGAGGCACAGACACCCAACGCCACGGAGCCTGTACTAGGGTTGCTAGAACTCTGACTTCGTATAGGTGATCATTGGGCGTTACCCCATCTAGGCGCGAATCCGCTGCAGGTGTGCAAAGACACTGGCATAAAAAGGGCCGCTCTAGATGGGGTGCCAAATCCGTTTGACAATGGCGATCATGCGCAAGTTCGTACCATCCCATATTCATCTTGTGCATCATCGCCGTGTCGAGAGAATCGTTTTCGCACAAAGTGGGATTTAAATCCCACTTTGTGCGAAGTATTACAGTAATTGATCTTTCATCATAAAACATGGCAGAATGTATTCAAATTGGTTGTCAGTTAATGGTACAGGCATAAAATGAACTCAACGCAACCCATCGGCCTTGCAAAACTGCAGCATAAAACACACTTTCGCCTATCTTGTACGGCGCCACAAGATAGTGATGCTCGCGCATCAGCGCCAAAAGCTCCGACTCCTCGTCGCGTTTGACCGCTTCAATTGCCAGCTCCGACAAATCCATCTCTCACCGATTCAGTTCAACTCTTGATGGTTGAGATATATACAAATCGATGACAATTGTTCAGCTTCCAACGCAAATTTATTCATATCAAGGAGCTGGCTTGACTAAAAATTAGCCCTGCTGTAAAACGGTGTGCTGCTGCAATTTGTGAGATAATCGGATAAAGGCATTATCATGTACGGAAATGACATTTCAATTCATGAGTTGCCATATTGACTGGAACACTATGATGTCGTACGATGCTTATTCCTTCAAAAGTTTTAAAATCAGAAAGAAATCATGATTTGCCGACCTGACCTAAAGTAACGAATCAGAATTCGATCAGTCCAGTGACAACGCTAAAAAATCCAAAACAAATACCTGTTCTATCCTCGTCAGGTCTTCACCCCACACATCCCGTTGAAGTCATCGATGAATTTGGTGGCAAGCGTGACATGCGCGTTGCCGGTGAGTTTCCGCTGACGATCAAAGTGGATGAAAAAGAAGTGGTCACGTTGATGACTCTGGGCACCTATCCCGAACTGCTTGCGTTGGGTTATCTCAGAAATCAAAGACTGATTGAGTCCATTGACGAGGTTCGCTCCATTGAAGTGGAATGGGAGCGCGAAACCGCATGGGTCAGAACGCATCACGGCAATGGAATCATAGATTGGGAAAACAAGATGGCCAAACGTACCGTCACGACGGGGTGCGGGCAGGGTACGGTCTTCAGCTGCACTCTTGACAAAATTTATGAAAATCCTCTGCCGAAAGCGTTTGTTCGTCAGTCCACCCTGTATGGATTGCTGCGAAATATTGCTCAGTTCAACGAAATCTATCGGCAGGCCGGCGCCGTGCACGGGTGTGCATTGTGCGAAGAAACCAAAATCGAACTGTTCGTGGAAGATGTGGGGAGGCACAACGCTGCCGATACCATCGCAGGCCAAATGTGGATGGAGGACATCGCCGGAGGGAACAAGATTTTTTATACGACGGGTCGATTGACTTCTGAGATCGTCATGAAAGTGGCGCATATGGGTATTCCCATCCTGCTGTCGCGTTCCGGAGTTACCTACATGGGCCTGGAATTGGCACAAGATCTCTGTGTCACTATGATTGCACGCGCGAAAGGGAAGCATTTTTTGGTCTACAACGGAGTTGAGACGATTGAATATGATCAAATCCCCAAACGGCGCACCTCCGCTGCCAACAAACAATTTGCTGCTGTACGCAGAAGGTGACGATTCAACAGACTCTGCATTCCGTATGGAAAGATCGCAATGTGATCGCGTGGCTGCTTTGGCCGCTAAGTCTTCTGTACTGCTGCGTAGTTGAAATACGAAGATTTCTCTACTGGATCGGTCTTTTTCCTGTCACAAAATTTGACCAACCCGTGATTGTGGTGGGAAATCTGACGGTTGGTGGAACCGGTAAGACTCCCCTGACAATTTGGCTCGTCAAATTTTTGCGCGAGCGGGGATTTACACCGGGCGTGGTCAGCAGGGGGTATGGAAGAAGTGACGTGCTGACTACAGTTTTGGTGCAGCCGACAAGCGACGCTCGGGAAGTTGGAGACGAACCTGTTTTAATTGCACGTCGCACTCGGTCGCATGTTGCAGTGTCCAAACGTCGTGCTGACGCGATTCGATTGTTGCAGCAGCAGGCCCGCTGTAATATTTTTGTAAGTGATGACGGACTGCAGCATCTGGCGGTTCAGCGAGATCTTTCAATTGCATTGATTGACGGAGAGGAGCGATTTGGAAACTCCTTTTGTCTGCCGGCGGGACCTTTGCGAGAGCCCGCGGCCCGACTGAAGTCCGTAGATTTAACGCTTGTTCGGGGAACGGCTGCGGAAAATGAGTATTCCATGACAGACCGCATTGACTCAGCATATAAAATTTGTGATCCGAACCAGTCGAAAGAACTTCAGTCGTTTGCGAATGAAAATGTCGTGGCTGTTGCGGGCATTCACAATCCGGAACGATTCTTTCGAGTGTTAAGTCAGTTTCAGATCAATTTCCAGAAGGTTGTCTTTCCAGATCATCATCAATACACATTGGCTGATTTTCAAGAGTTTGATCAGTCAGGCAAGACTTTGATCATGACTGAAAAGGATGCAGTGAAGTGCGAACGATTTGCAGGGAACCACTGGTGGTATCTAGCGATTGACCTGGTTCCGGAGCCTCGATTTGTATCAGCGCTTGAGAAACAGCTCGCAGAAATCAGACCGAATCTTTTTTCCGTTCAATAAAACAGGCAGTCTTTTGAAAGCACCCTTTGACGTAGTAATTCCCGCACGTTACGAGTCCAGCAGACTGCCAGGAAAACTGCTTCTGGACATATGTGGGCGGTCCATGATTCATCGCGTCGTCGATGGCGCGTTCAGAAGTTCAGCTGAGCGCGTGATTGTCGCAGTGGATGACGAAAGAATCGGTCGGGAAGTGGCCGCACATACAGATGCCATGGTCTGTTCAACGTCAGTTCACCATCCCTCCGGTACCGACCGCGTCGCCGAAACAGTGACTCTGCTCAATCTCCCGCAGGACCGAATCGTCGTCAATTTGCAGGGTGATGAACCGCTGATTCGCGGGGAGTTGATCGATCAGGTTGCAATGAAACTGTATCAGTCGGAATACGCTCAGGTTGCCACCGCGGCATCGCCTCTTCGCAGCAATGAGGATTTGACCGATCGCAATACGGTCAAATGTGTCGTTGATGAGCTGGACAATGCCCTTTACTTTTCGAGATCTCCGATTCCTTATGTTACCTCGGGCAAACTCCGACCATCGCTGCATTTGCAGCATATTGGAATTTATGCTTATCGCGCAGCGTACTTGCAGCTGCATGCCAAGAGAGAGGTCTGCGCGTTGGAAGCGGCAGAATCGCTTGAGCAGCTGAGAGTGCTCTATCACGGCGACAGGATTGTCGTCCATATGGAAGATACGTACGAATCAATTGGAGTCGATACGGAAAAGGACTTGGAACGAGTGCGAGAGCTGATTCAGCAGCAGGACAATAATTGACGAGGGAAAATGATGAACCAGCAGACGAAACGAAAAAATGTCAGTGTCTTATTTGTATGTTTGGGAAACATCTGCAGATCTCCAACCTCTGAAGGTGTTTTTCGTCGGACCGCGGCTCGGGAACTCAAGGATATTGATGTCTACATCGATTCAGCAGGAACTGCAAGCTACCACACTGGGCAGGGCCCGGACCGGCGCGCAGTAAAAGCGGCGAAAAGGCGGGGAATTGACATCAGCAGGTTGAGAGCGCGGCGAGTGGGTCGGGAAGATTATGACGTTTTCGACTACATCATCGCCATGGACCGACAGAATTTAAGTGATCTTCTATATTGGGCGCCTCCAGATTATGAAGGGCAGATCGGCCTTTTTATGGATTATGCTTCTCATTATCGCGAAACCGAAGTGCCTGATCCTTACTACATCGGTGGGGGCGCTTTTGAAAAAGTGCTTGACATGATTGAAGATGCTTCTCAGGGTCTCGTTGATGAAATTCGGAGTAGAAATATAAATCTATAGATAAATCAATAATATGCATATAGAAGTTAATCTGAAACTTCAACAAATGATTTTGATTGACGCGAACAGTCAGTCATTCTTAAAGACCAGGGTATCAACAGCTAGGAACGGCCCCGGAGAAGTTGAAAACAGCCTTTGTACACCGCGTGGATGGCACCAGATCCGCGCCAAAATCGGCGATGGTTTGCCGGTTAATACCGTATTTCGCGGTCGCAGGCCCACTGGAGAAATTTACACGCCGCAGCTCAGGGAGCAATATCCGAACCGAGATTGGATATTGACCCGTATTCTGTGGCTGAGCGGACTGGAACCCGGCTTCAATCGTCTTGGGAATGTAGATACGATGCGTCGATACATCTACATACACGGCTGTCCGGAAGAGGACTCGATGGGAGTTGAAAGCTCATCAGGCTGTGTAAAAATGAGAAATGACGAAATAATTCACCTGTTTAAAATTGTCCCGGCTGGTACGCGGGTATACATTACGGATGGCAGCGAAAATGAACAGCGCTCCTGAAATATCCCTCGGCCCCGTAATGACTTCGGTCTCCGGTGTCGAACTCAGTCAGGAAGACAGAGAGCGATTGATGAGTCCGGCGATCGGCGGTGTTGTGCTGTTCGCTCACAACTGTGACAGCAAAGAGCAGATTCGCAAGCTGGCAGATGACATTCATCAGCTTCGATCACCGCCTCTCCTGATCGCAGTGGATCAGGAAGGCGGGCGCGTGCAGCGCATAAAGAATGGAGTCACGAGGCTGCCGTCTCAAAAATTTTATGGCGACCTCTACGAGACGGATTCAGAATTAGGGTGCGATGCCGCGGAGTGGGGCGGTCATCTGATGGCAAGAGAGCTGATTGATTTGGGAATTGACGTCAGCTTCTCTCCAGTATTGGATGTAGCGCTGACCGCCTCAAAAGTTATTGGAGACCGAGCCTTTCACAGCGACCCGCACGCAGTGTTTCGACTTGCAGACAGCTGGATTCGAGGCATGCAGAAGGCGGGCATGAAAGCAGTTGGCAAACATTTTCCGGGTCATGGCGGCGTAGCGGAAGACTCACATTATGAAGTTCCCGAAGATCCGCGCAATATTCGAGCAGTGCTGAACTGTGATCTGATTCCTTATCGTCGGCTGGGTGAACGCTTGACCGGAGTCATGACAGCACATGTTCTGTATCACGAAATTACTTCCGCGATTCCGACTTACTCATCCTTTTGGATCGAACACATTCTGCGGGAAGTATTGACATTTTTCGGACCAGTTTTCAGTGACGATCTGTCGATGAGCGCAGCTGCAGAAGCAGGCGATATGGAAACCCGCGTTCTGGCTGCACTGTCAAGCGGATGCGACGTCGTGCTGATCTGTCAGAGCTTGGACGAGACTGACGAAGCAATCGAGGCTTTAATGCGCTATCAGGATATGTGGCACAGTCCAAGCTGGCAGCTGGAGAAGCTGCGTGTCGAACCGGTTGTATTTCGAGATGAGATTAAAACTCTGCGTGACGAGTTTCTGGAAATGATCGAATAGGCGTCTGAACTGGCTGTCTTGAGCTGCGCGTACTGCCGGCTCGTCCCATTGATCTGGAAGTTGCGTCAGATGAATTTGTCGATGAGCATCCCCGAAACTTCAGTTTTTCTTCGGTTTCTAATTCGAACGCTCAAGATACTGGCCACTGTCAGTGCTTACCCGAACCCGGTCGCCGACATTGATGAACGTAGGCACAGACACGCGAATTCCAGTTTCTAAAACCGCCGGTTTGCCCGATCCAGAGGCTGTCTGTCCTTTCACAACACTCTCTGTTTCAACGACTTCAAGCACTACCGAATCCGGTAGTTCGATACCAATTGGTGACCCGTTGTACATGTTGATTTGAACTTCAAGATCTGGAATCAAATATTCAATCTGATCGGAGATGTCGTCTGCATGGAGTTCCAATTGATCGTAGGTATCTAAATCCATGAAACAGTACATGTCATTATCAAGGTACAAATACTGCATGCTGCGAAAGTCGACATGAGCTTTTTCGAGTTTTTCTTCGGAGCGAAAGCGGTCATTTCTTTTGGTGCCCACGGTTACATTCTTAAGTTCCAGCTGGACAAATGCACCGCCTTTGCCGGGTTTGACGTGTGATTTCCGTAAGATTCTCCAGAGAGAACCGTCCATTTCGATTAAATTTCCCACTCTTGATTCATACGCAGAAATTTTCATAAGTTACAAATGCTTTCTCCAATTTGATTTAATGAATGTATTCAGATAATTTCGATCACCGTGCCACAATATAAAACAGTACAGATACAATCTTGCTACTTTTGGTTCAAATTTGAATTTCCCAAATTCAAACATAAAGGATTTTCTTAAAGAGATTCCTTGTTCGAGCGGCGTTTACGTTATGAAAGACAAAAATGATGCGGCTCTTTACATCGGTAAGGCTAGGAATATCAGAAATCGCCTTCGATCTTATTTTCGTCCCTCGGGCCTGTCTCATCGAATTGAAAAAGTGATGCAGCAGGTCACTTCGATTGACACCGTTGTAACGCGGAGTGAAACAGAAGCTTTGCTGTTGGAAAACAATCTGATCAAGTCCAATCAGCCTCCTTACAACATTCGGTTACGAGACGACAAGAGCTATCCATATATTTATCTTGATGATTCCCACGATTTCCCAAAACTGGAGTTTTACCGCGGAAATCGAAAGGAACCGGGTCAATTTTTCGGCCCTTTCAGCAGCGCAGCCGCAGTGAGACAGACTTTGTCTCAGCTGCAGAAAGTGTTTCCTGTTCGACAATGTCGAGACACTTTTTTCCGGCACCGTTCCCGACCCTGTCTGCAATATCAGATTGATCGATGCACCGCACCCTGTGTGGGTCTGATCGATTCGGAGTCATACGCAGAGGATGTAAATCAGGTTGTAGATTTTTTATTGGGAAAAAACCAGGAGCTGAATCAGATGATCATCCAAAAAATGGAAGAATCGGCGAAGAACCTGGAATTTGAGCTGGCTGCAAAATATAGAGATAGAATTTCCGCCATTCAGCGTCTGCGCGAGCTGCAGTCTGTTGATGGAAAGACGAGTGATTTGGATGCCATCGCACTGATTTACGAAAGTGGAATCTTATGCATTCAGATGGTGATCTGCCGCAGCGGCCGCAACATTGACTACAAAACGCATTTTCCCAAGATCAGTGTCAATCTGGATTTGAAAGAGGCTCTCTCAGAATTTATTCCTCAATACTATCTGGACCACGAACTGCCGCCTCTCATTCTGGTCGACCGCAAAATTGACGACCACAAATTGATTGTGGACGCTTTGCATGAGAAGCTGGGCAGGCACACCAAAATTCATTGCCCGGTACACGGCGAAAAAGTAAAGCTGACCGATCTGGCAAGGAAAAATGCGCGCAACGCCGTAGAAAGACAACTGCGCCAGCGAAAATCATTACAGTCTTCGTTTGCTGAATTGATTGAAATTTTAAATTTGGATGAGGAACTTCGCCGCGTCGAGTGTTTTGACATCAGCCACACTGCGGGAGAGAGGCCCGTCGCGTCGTGCGTGGTATTCGATGCCGCAGGACCGGTGAAAGCGGAATACCGAACTTTCAATATCGCTGGGATTCAGCCAGGTGACGACTATGATGCCCTGCGGCAGGGACTGACCCGTCGTTATAGAAAAGTCAAAGAGGGTGAGGGCCGTCTCCCCGAACTGATATTGATTGATGGCGGAAAAGGACAGCTGCAGGTTGGCGTTGATGTCATGGATGAACTGCAGCTGGCGGGCATCCAGCTTGCTGCAATTTCAAAAGGTCCGGAGCGAAAGCCTGGCAGCGAACAAATTTGGGTGCCGGATCAGAGTGATCCGGTGAAGATGAATCTGCCGGCTCTTACCGTACTGCAGCAGATTCGGGATGAAGCACACCGGTTTGCGCTGCTCGGACATCGAAGCCGTCGCAACAAGGCCAGAAAAAAGTCTGTCTTAGAGAACATACCTGGAATTGGAAATCGAAGAAGGGCGGCACTGCTCAGGCACTTCGGAGGACTGCAGGGCGTAACTCGAGCGAACGTCGACGAACTGCGAAAGGTCAAGGGGATCAGTCTCGCATTGGCGGAAAAGGTTTATTCAGAATTTCATAGTGAATTTTAAGGATGAGGTTACTGACAATTCCAAATTGGTTGACGTTGGGTCGAATAGTGGCGATCCCGCTGTTTGTGGTCGCTTATTTTTTTGCTCCCGAAGAGAGCAAAATCATGCCTGTCACTATTTTCGTGTTGGCTGCATTGACTGACCTTTTGGACGGTTATCTGGCGAGAAAACTCAACAAAGTCTCTCAATTTGGTGCGTTTTTAGATCCTGTTGCAGACAAACTATTGGTTTGCACCGCATTGATATTATTGGTGTCTGACAGCACTATAACTTCGTACGTTCAACTTCAGTCTTGCTTCATCATTGCAGTCATCATCGTCGTGGGGCGTGAAATTAGCGTGGTTGCGGTACGAGAGTGGATGGCCGAGATGGGAGACCGCACCAGCGTTGCAACTTCATTTCTGTCAAAGATCAAAACTGTGTCGCAGATGGTGGCGATTATCGCCTTGGTTTACGAACACGAGTTGGGCGGACTTTCGATGCTGCTGGTTGGAGAATTTCTGCTGTATATTGCTGCAGTGCTGACAATTTGGACGATGATTCAGTTTTTAGTCATAGCGTGGAAGCATTTGAGCTCGATTCGCTGATCGTAGTGCGCCGCGCGGCAGGATCAGCTGCGTGAAAAGTCAATCGAGTGAATTCTTGGTGAAGAGAGTTTACGCTGGTTGTCGATAGAGAAAAGACAGGTTCGCATGTCCGGGTGCAGCGGGCGCATATCGTGTGGACCTGGACTTCCAATTTTGGTGTCGCATGTACCAAGTCACGATTGTAATCGATTGATGTAAATAAATTAATTGGCGTACTGCACAAAGTTGAAATCTGAATTGTGATATGACGTCAAACCCTTATCAGACGAGAAATTTGTTAAGGATTGACATCGAAAAATTTTGGAGTAAAGTATACTATTGGCAAAGCCGGAGCGGGAATAGCTCAGTTTGGTAGAGCGCAACCTTGCCAAGGTTGAGGTCGCGAGTTCGAGCCTCGTTTCCCGCTCCAAATCATTTAAAAATGAGACAAATCAGATTTTGCGCTCAGTTCGGCGTTTAAATCATTCAATCTGGCCGGGTGGCAGAGGGGTTATGCAGCGGCCTGCAAAGCCGTCTACGCCGGTTCGAATCCGACCCCGGCCTCCAAACTATTGCAACGGAAGATCAACCTGCCCGGGTGGCGAAATTGGTAGACGCAAGGGACTTAAAATCCCTCGGAGTGACTTCCGTGCCGGTTCGAGTCCGGCCCCGGGCACCACAAAAGTCTTTGAATGCACGTGACGGAACCATCAGATTTGAGCAGAAGAGGCGGCTCTTCGGCGCGGGTTGGATTCGGCGTCTTGATCATCGCTTGAACAAGCTCGCACCATTCGTTCCACGAGTCTGGTGACGCGTTCGTCAACGATCAGGCTGTCAATCCAATTTTGAGACACAAATCCCTGTTCTGACTGAAATTTGAGAAAATCGAGCAGACCATCGTAGTAGCGATTTGTGTTTAACATGCCAAGAGGTTTGTCATGGTATTTCAGAGCATTCCAGGTTGAAACGGTAAAAATCTCTTCCAGAGTTCCGACGCCACCTGGAATTGCGATAAAGCCATTGGAATATTGAAACATCAATTCCTCCCGTTCTGCGAGCGAATCGACATAAATCAATTCAGAAATGAATTCGGCCTTCATTTCGATTTCCGCAATTCGCTCAGGAATGATTCCAATGACCTCACCGCCTGCATCAGTACAGGACTGTGCCAGTTCTCCCATCAAACCAATTGACGCTCCTCCGTACACCAGTCCGATGCCTGACAGGGCAAGATGATTGCCTAATTTTCGAGCAGCGGCTGCATATTGCACATCGCAACCGCTGGATGATCCAAGAAATACGCAGAATTTCATGCGGGAATGTACCGTTTGAACGTGATGGATGTAATGTAAAAACAGGGAGAATCAGGAAATAATATTTCCTGATTGAGTTTCAAAATTATATAGTATGCAATATTTCCAAAATTTAAAACGTGGCAATGGCGTCATTTAAATTTGAGTATGTCGATCAACGTCGATTGCTGTTGAGCCGAACTTAATCGGAATCCTGTATGAATGAGTCCTCAGAAATAGAAAAAATTTACATCACTCCTTCGGCTCTGTTTAAAGATTCCTGCAGGCTGGCAGCGAGTGTCCTGGAAAGTGGATTCCGTCCGAATTACCTGCTGGCTCTTTGGCGCGGAGGAACTCCAGTTGGAATTACAATACAGGAAATTCTGGCGTACTACGGAATCATCACAGACCACATTGCCATTCGCTCATCGCACTATGAAGGGATTGAGAAAAGAGCGGATACGATCCGCATTCATGGACTTGGTTACTTTATTGACCGAGTCAATGTGGAAGATTCGCTGCTGATCGTCGACGACATTTTTGACACTGGCATCACCATTGACACGCTGATTCGAGTCATTAACCAAAGAGCGCGCAGAAACGCTCCGAGTCAGATTCGAGTTGCAGCCACCTGGTTCAAGCCGCAAAAAAATAAAACAGACCGCGTTCCCGATTACTACGCCAATACAACCAATGACTGGGTAGTATTTCCACATGAAATCATGGGACTCACGAGTGACGAAATTCGAAACAACAAGCCCTATGTCGCGAATATACTAACGCAGTTGGAATCCAACAAAAATCTGACTCCTAATATGTAACAAAAAACAAATTAATTTTTTTTATTAATTCTAATACAAAGAGATATAAATGAAACTTAATCAAGAGCATGAGAAACCTGATTTTCTGGTTCATGATGACGCAGATTCAGTCGGCGTGGTTGTTGTGGAGGATACTTCCGCTGGCCAAGTGCTGTCTGGCTGGATTATGGATACAGATCAAACGATTAGCGTCCAAGCACTGGATGCGATCCCTCTTGGGCATAAAATTGCACTGCGCGATCATGGACATGGAGACAATGTAATTAAGTACGGGTTCGCGATCGGACGCACGGTTGCAAATATCCAGAAGGGGGAACATCTGCACGTTCACAACACTAAAACGGAAAAATGGTGATGGATAGAAACTTTCAATTTAGAGGATATCGAAGAGAAAACGGTCGAGTCGGCATTCGAAATCATGTTGTCATTCTGCCGCTTGATGATCTTTCAAACGCCGCATGCGAAGCGGTTGCAAACAATATAAAAGGCACGCTCGCACTGCCTCATCATTACGGAAGATTACAGTTCGGAGAAGATCTGGAGCTTCACTTTCGCACTCTGATCGGCACTGGCAGCAACCCAAATGTCGCTGCGTGCGTAGTCATTGGAATCGAACCAGGCTGGACTCAGCGGGTAGTTGATGGAATTGCCGAAACAGGAAAACCGGTTGAGGGATTCGCTATCGAGCGAAACGGTGACATCAGCACGATTGCAAGGGCATCGAGAACTGCCAAGGAATTCCTGCACTGGGCATCCGAGCTGCAGCGCGAGCCCTGTGGTGTTGAAGATTTATGGATTTCTCATAAATGTGGCGAATCCGATACTACATCGGGAATTGCTTCAAATCCAACGGTTGGAAATCTGGTTGACAAGCTGGATCCGTTGGGAGCGACGAACTGTTTTGCAGAAACCTCCGAATTAACGGGTGCTGAACTTCTGTGTCAGCAGCGTGCGATCAATCCTGAAATCGGAAAGAAATTTTACGATACGTGGAAAGCCTACATGGATGAAGTGATCGAACCGCACAAAACGGACGATCTGAGTGAAAGTCAGCCAACAAAAGGCAACATCGAAGGGGGGCTCACTACGATTGAAGAAAAAGCTCTCGGCAACCTAACCAAAATTGGTAAAAAAACTTCCTATATCGATGTCCTGACGCCCGCGGAAATGCCTCGTAGGGGTCCGGGACTGTATTTTATGGATACTTCCTCGGCGGCGGCAGAATGCGTCACTCTGCAGGCTGCTGCTGGGTTTGTAGTTCATGTATTTCCGACAGGGCAGGGCAACATCATCGGCCATCCGGTTGAACCTGTAATCAAGCTGACGGCAAATCCACGAACCGTTCGTACGATGGGTGAGCACGTTGACCTTGATGTGTCCGGCATCCTGCGCCGTGAAATGACCCTGGACGAAGCGGGAGACTTGCTGATTGACATGACTTTACGTACCTGCAACGGTCGACTTACAGCGGCGGAAGCGCTGGGCCATCGCGAATTCGTGATGACAAAGCTCTATCGAAGCGCATAGGTTAGCGAGCATGTCGGTTACAGTACTCAAACAAGCTTCCGCGACTCGTTCCAAGAAGCAGGTTTCGGACGAAGTAGTCAATATCGTCCAGACCATGCTACTGGAAATTGAAAATGGAGGGGAAGAAGCAGTAGACCGGTATTCAAAGCAGCTCGACAGCTGGCCTGGACCTTACCTGTTGGATCGTTCTGATTTTGGTGCTGCTGCAGGCAAGCTCAGTTCGTCACTGAAAAAAGACATTCAGTTTGCTCACGATCAAGTCCGGTCATTTGCAGAAAAGCAGCTTGCGAGCCTCTCAGAATTTGAGATGGAAATCTCTCCTGGAGTATGCGCCGGTCAGAGGCTGATTCCAGTGAAGACTGCCGGATGTTACATACCGGGCGGGCGGTATGCTCATATCGCATCTGCGGTGATGAGTGTAACCACTGCAAAAACCGCCGGTGTGAAAAACGTAGTTGCCTGCTCGCCTCCAAAACCAAATGTAGGGGTCCATCCAGCAATCGCATACACGGCTGACCTGTGTGGAGCGGATTTCATTCTGGCGGTCGGAGGCGTTCAAGGGATTGCTTCACTTGCAAACGGTTTGTTTAGCGGCCATAAGGCTGACATTCTGGTCGGGCCCGGAAATCGGTTCGTGGCAGAAGCGAAACGTCTGCTGTTTGGCCAAATTGGAATCGATCTATTTGCCGGGCCTACGGAAATCTTGGTCGTGGCGGATCACTCCGCTGATCCCGAAATCGTTGCTTCAGATTTAATCGGTCAAGCAGAACATGGACCGGATTCACCTGCATGGCTGATTACGACTTCACGCGCACTTGCAAATAAAGTTCTGGATTTGGTCCCAAACTACATTGCAAGGCTGCCGGAACCGAATCGAACATCTGCGGAATGTGCGTGGCGAGACCATGGTGAAGTCACTCTCGTCGGCAGCAGAGAGGAAGCAGTTGAATTGAGCGATCAATATGCCCCTGAACATCTGGAAGTTCACGCCGAGGATCTTGACTGGTGGCTGGACCGTCTATCCAATTATGGATCTTTGTTTTTGGGAGAAGAAACAACCGTTGCATATGGCGATAAGTGCACCGGTACGAATCATATACTCCCGACTAGTGGAGCAGCTCGATACACGGGGGGTTTGAGTGTTGGTAAATTCATAAAAACAGTAACATATCAAAAAATGAATCGTGAAGCGAATCGTCAGATCGGAGCAGTTACCGCACGAATATCAAGATTGGAAGGAATGGAAGCGCATGCTTTTACCGGCGATGATCGGTTGGCGAAGTATTTTCCTCATGAAAATTTCCAGCTGCGAAATTAGACGCAGGTTCAAGTGTTGGGCCTTTTCAGCGTTCAGGATCGCATAGCTGTAGTTACTGGTGCCAGTTCCGGCATCGGGCTGGAAATTGGTCAGGTTTTGGCGCAGTTTGGGGCAAAAGTCGTTTTGATGGCCCGCCGAACGGAGTTACTGGAACAGGAATCACAAAAGATTGAAAGTACGGGTGGCGCTGCGAAATGGGTGGGCATTGACCTTCTCGACCGCAGTCAGCTTGCAGAATCGTACGACAGGGTCTTGAGCTGTTTCGGCGCACCAGAAATTGTCGTAAACGCTGCAGGAATTAATCTTCGGGAACCGACCGAAAAAATCAGTTGGAACAGTTGGGACAAGACAGTTCAATTGAACCTGACCGTTCCGTTTTTCTTTTCTCGTCAGTTCGTGCGAATTATGAAAAAGCAGGGCAGGGGAAAAATTATAAATGTAGCGTCTCTGCAGTCCATGCGAGCGTTCAAAAATGGCATTGCCTATGGAGCATCCAAAGGAGGAGTTTCCCAGCTGACCAGAGCGATGGCAGAAGCGTGGTCAGCACATGGGATCATGTGTAACGCGATTGCACCAGGATTTTTCCCTACATCACTTACAGCACCTGTTTTCGAGAGCGAAAAAACTGAAATGAAAATGGCAGAAGCGACTGCAATTGGCCGAAATGGACGCATGGAAGATCTGCATGGTCCAATTTTGTTCCTCGCTTCTCCAGCATCCGATTACGTTACAGGTCAAATCTTATTTGTTGATGGTGGATTTACCGCAAAATAACCGCAATTATTTATTTTTATCTGCTTTAAGGCAAGGATGGTGAATTGAAAGCACTTGTATATACAGCACCCAGTACGGTTGTATTTCGAAATGAACCTCCGCCGAAGACTGTATCGGAAGAAGTATTGGTTAAAGTCGATGCAGTCGGGATTTGCGGTTCGGACCTTCATGCATATCTTGGGCATGACAGCAGGAGAGTGCCTCCCATAATTTTGGGACATGAGGTAAGTGGCACCGTTGTTGAAGGTCCAAATCCAGGGTCAAAGACAGTGATCAATCCTTTGATTACTTGTGGCAGCTGTGATGACTGTTTGGATGGACGAACCAATCTTTGTGAAAATCGACAGCTGATTGGCATGAATCGCCCTGGCGCATTTGCAGACCTAATCAGCATTCCAGCCACAAACCTGGTCAACATCCCAGACAGTATCAGCTCTGTGGATTTGGCCATGACCGAACCTGCAGCAGTCTCTCTGCATGCTGTTCGGCTGGCCGATAGAGTATTGGCACGTCCCATATCGGAAGGATCAGCTTTGGTGATTGGCGGTGGTGTCATTGGTTTGTTCTGTGTTTACTTCTTGAGAGATTACGGCTGCACTGAAATTACACTGACGGAAACCAATCCTCTTCGGCGAAAGACAGTGGAAGACACTCAGACATGCAAGGTTATTGACGTAGAGAAACATTCAGTAGAATCAAAACGGTACGATGCAGTTTTTGATGCCGTGGGAATCAAGGTGACGCGTGAGACTTCCATTGATGCGGTGAAAAACGGAGGGGTTGTATTGCATCTTGGACTGGGTTCTGCAAAAGGAGGAATGGATGCTCGAAGCATGACTCTATCGGAAATCACATTTATTGGAGCATACACTTATACGGCATATGATTTTGTAGCAGCTGCCAGAAAAATTGCGAATGGTGCGATCCAACCGTTGAACTGGGTTGATGAAAGGCCCCTATCTGACGGCGCCGCCGCATTTCAAGAGCTGATTGACGGCCGAGTAGCTTCACCAAAAATCATTTTGCGGCCCTAACAAGAAAAACCGAGCAAAAAACATTGAACTTGACTAAGAACAAACTCGTTACACTGCACCTGAATGAAGCGCACGGTCTCGCTGCGCGGGTACTGTATAAACACAATACGCTGCCAAGAGTCTCAAACTTCGTTGCCGCTGCTTTGGTATCGGCAGATGCAGACGGATTGACGGGACACGGATTGATGCGAATTCCCAGTTACGTCGAGCAGTTGGTCAGCAAAAAACTTGACGGCAGCGTAGTCCCTAAAGTCAGATACAAAGATCGAGCGTCCATTGAAGTTGACGCACGAGGAGGGTTCGCCTATCCAGCGGTACAAATCGCATTGAAGACATTGATCTCCAGTCGAAGTTTCCCAGCCATAGCAATGGCAGCGATTGTCAACTCTCATCACTGCGGAGTTGCTGGACACATCGTGGAAAAAATAGCTAAGCATGGCAGAATCGGCTTGGTCGTTTCCAATACGCCAAAAGCAATGGCGCCTCCTGGTGGGGATCGTCCACTCTTCGGCACTAATCCCATCGCTTTCGCCTGCCCGAGGAAAGGTGTGGATCCAATCATTGTTGATTTATCGCTGACGGTGGTTGCAAGAGGGAAAATTAAGCAAGCTGAACAGGAAAGCAGACCGATTCCAGCCGATTGGGCAACCGACCGGTACGGAAACCCGACAACAGATCCGAAAGAAGCGCTTCAGGGGCAATTGAATGCCATTGGCGGAAATAAAGGCGCAGCTCTAGGGATGATGATTGAGATTTTGGCCGGAGCGTTTGTAAGCAGTAATTTTGGCTACGAGGCGTCTTCGTTTTTCACCAGAGCAGGGGAGTCTCCACGGGTAGGTCAACTGATCATCAGTATCGATCCACACGCCTACAATCCGGATTTTTTTGAACGCATAGAGCAGTTGGTTGGGCAGATTTTGAGTCAGCCCAACACCAGACTGCCAGGTCAGAACCGAATGTTAAATCGACGAATTGCGTTTAAAGAAGGCCTTGAATATCGCAAAGAATTGATTGATCGACTTCGAGAGATGATTCTATAGGATTTTCCTTTGCAAAAACTGCTTCAGACTTTGCTGAACGCTGAGAGTTTGTGAGCGGGGATCCTGGTCGTGCTTGGGGGCTGAATCAAATCCTTGAACTGCAGCACGACTTCAAGCATCCCCATTCTCGTAATTGAAAGCCGATGAGGCGTAAAGCTCGGCATCATATCAACAATATTTGGAGCGGAATACTCCGGCGAAACAATATGTTCATTGATCATCGACTCGTAAATCAGTTCCAGCTGCGGCGTTATTTCAAACCAGCCTGGTTTTTTTGGTATCGTCTCGGTGATCCACGAAATTGCAAACAGCTTTGTGCCTGGATGGCAGAAAGGACTCAGGTATGCCATCAAATTTATAATTTCCGTTCGTTCCAGGTAATTCAGCAAATCCCAAGCTAAAATGACGCTTACCGGCCGGCGAATAGAATTTTTTCGGCTGTATCGAGACAAGCATTCGAACATTTCAGCATAGTCTACAAAAGAGTCGACTGGGTCCGCTGAATCGAATTGTCCATTTTTGTTTTCAACCAACGGAGTGATTGCATCGGAAATGGTGTAAACACAGCTGATCTCCCTAGCGAAATCCACAACGGACTGGCGTGCACAGGATAGGTCCAGTAAAACGTTTTTTGACTTGCCGCGATCGAAATCCTCCATGGTTTCGCTGATGATCTTCAGACCCATAGAAGGAAATTTCCAACTCTCAGACCAGAAAGGCGACTTGTCCTTGTCCATCTGGTCTACTCCAATCTTAGAGGTAAAAAATTTCTTTATCACGACTTTGGCAGATCGCAGATGTATGACTGTACAAATGCGAAAGAGAGCGCTAGATTAATAATTAGTGAAAGACGCCTAACACCAAAAGATTCACTGTATTATTTCAGCCTCGGGCAAGGCTCATTCAACGAGTCATTGATTTTTGAGCGCTAGGAACCTGCTTTACCGCAGCGCTTGGCTGTTTAACGGATGAATCTCTAAGCACGGTAGGTTTCGACGGTGCTGGCCGAGCTTCTTTAGGCTTTCTGGCGTGAGAGCCTTGTTTTCTTACTTGATCTGGCATTTCAATTGAGCCATTGATCGTGCATCCTCGTTCCAAAATTAAATTTCCAGCGCGAATGTCGCCTCGAATTGTACCGGTAGAAGGAATATGAACGAGTTCGACAGCTTGCAAATCGCCAATAATCGTTCCATGCACGACGATTTTGGCAGCGTTGACTGAAGCCTTCGCTTTTCCACCAGTGTCGATCGTAACCGTGTGTTCAGGAATATTGACTTTGCCCTGAAACATACCGGCTATTACGACATCCGACTTTCCAGTTACATCACCGGTTACCGTAGAATTCGCGCAGATAATCGTTTTATTCTGAGTTCTCATTACACTTTGAGTCGGTTGCTTACCGCTGCTCATTACTTTAGTTGGTCTTGTTGGATTAGAAGGGCGTTCAATGCGTTCCTTTGAAATATCTTTCGATTCATCCAAATCGTTACCTTTTTTCCACATGTTTGTGACTCCAAATTTGATTCAATATACTTTGTGAGATTTTTTCTTGACAGAAGAAAAGATGTTAAGTGAGGCATTAAGCAATTTTATTTCCTCGACTCATTCCTATGCTGACTGTCTGATTCAGATCGACCGCTGGAACGAGTCAAGAAGTCAAAACTAGTAAAAGAAACTAATTTAAACAGACTGCTTTTGGCAATTCAGACTACCAGCTGACCTTAAAGCGGAACTGGCAAAAACAGTCATGGCTAATAGCATCGGCTTCTTCACGTTCTAAATTATAGATTTTTAATCGGCCAAGTTGCCAAAATTTTCCATTTCTAGTCTATTGACTATATTTGTGTTTCCATGTATAACTTTACATAATGCACCTTATGCGCAATTCAAGTGAGGCATGTTCGGGCCAACCGTAAAGAAATTTGAAATTGAGTGCTCGCGGGCTGCGAGCGAGATTCAATCGATACAATCTGTCAAAATTTGACGTCTAAATGCCGACTGCCCTTTAATTTCACACACAGTGTGAAATAAAATTGGAAGAAATTACATCAACCTTATGTTCGTTCTTATGTTCTTGGTTCCAACAATTATTTTGAGTTCGCTGTTTGCGCTGTGGCTGCTTCTGGGCAACCGGCTTAAGCCCGATCGGTATGGAACCTTTTTATCCGTACGCAGAATTGCTGGACCCGATCAGCAGGATTACCTGGTGCGCCGCTATCTGCTGCCCAGAAACCGATTCATGAATATTTATCTTCATCACTTTCTCGGCAGCGACGATGCCCGCGCTCTGCACGACCATCCTTGGTATTCTGCGAGCATTGTGCTGAAAGGACATCTGATCGAGCATCTGCCGAACAAAAAGCACAGGGTCATCCGACGCGGTCGGATTACCATTCGAAGTCCCCAATTCTTACATCGAATTGAACTGCCTGAACAGCAGACCGCAGTCACGCTGTTCTGTACCGGACCTGTCCTTCGTACCTGGGGCTTTGCCTGCCCCGATGGCTGGGTTTCCTGGCGTAAGTTTGAAAAAGATGGAGGTTGCGAGTAAAAAGAACCTTTACTCTTGCACCAATGCGGGAATCTTGAATAGATTTAAGAAATTCTGTGTTGTCTCGTGCGCAAAATCTTCCAGTTTCATACCCTTGAGGTCTGCCAGAAATTCTGCGGTGTGACGCACGTACGCCGGCTGATTCCTTTTTCCTCTTTTTGGAACGGGAGCCAAATACGGCGCATCTGTTTCGATCAACATGCGTTCAATGGGAATTTTCTTTGCGACTTCCGCCAGATCCTGTGCGTTTTTGAACGTAACGATGCCTGAAAACGAGATGAAAAAATCCAGTTCCATCGCTTTTTGAGCCATCTCATAATCACCGGTGAAACAGTGCATGACTCCACCGGCGCGGTCGGCGTGACTGTCTCGCATGATGGATATCGTGTCTTCAGGAGCATAGCGGCTGTGGACAATGATGGGTTTGTCGAGGATTCGGGCAGCTTCAATATGTCGGGCAAATCGGTCGCGCTGCCAATCCAGGTTTCCGCTGCTGCGGAAATAATCCAAACCAGTCTCCCCTATCGCCACCACCCGCGGGTCTTGGCCCAGCTGCACCAGTCGGTCCACACTCGGGTCTTCCGCACCCGTTGTATTCGGATGCACGCCGACTGAGGCAGAAATGTGTTCATAAGCGTCGCTCAACGCGAGAATGTTTGGGAAATCTTCCAGGTTGACAGCCACGCAGAGCAGATAGGCTACATTCCATTGCGCGGCCAAATCAATAATTTCATTGATGTTTTCCGCAAGCTCTGGAAAATCAATGTGGCAGTGACTGTCAGCGAAGTGCATGAGTGACCCAGTAAATCATCTGCGCGGCGAACTTCGCGTCTGTCGTTGAAATTTGTTGATCTTGGCTAATCGAAAGCATACATCTTCCATTGCCAGCTGCTCGTCCAGCGCACCTCCTGCAATCTCATTTCGAATATGTCCAAGATAATCATAGACTGCGAACAAGTCTCTGGCATTCAGACTTTCTGCAATTTTTTTAAGTTCAGCCAATTTGCCTTCATCTTCCGCGTTCGTCAAATTCAGACGAATCAAGGCTGCGGTGAGCATATGCAGTTTTCGCAGGCTTTCGGCTGTGCCAATGCTGACCGCAAGCTGTGCGACTGGCAGAACGTTGACCGGCGTTGGGTCGGTTAGTATCCTGAACACCATCTGTTCCAGCGAGGCAAATTGACTCTCCATATTGCTGGCGCGGTTTTTCAGCGCTCGCAGAGGGCCTTCGCCTGAGATAAGAACGCTCTCAATTTCTTCGTCGTTCAATCCATTTTGAGTCAGCCATTTTGCCGTTTCACTGTCTGCGCGCTGAGACAGATGAATGATCTGACATCGACTGGAAATCGTCGGCATTAATTTTCGAGCGTTTTCTGCGACTAAAATCAAAAAATTGTTCGATGCCGGTTCTTCCAGAATTTTCAAAATTGAATTGGAAGCGCCGATGGTCATGGTGTCCGCAGGCACGAGAAGTATTACTTTGTTTTTGGAGATTTGAGCCGTTGTCTGCGCGGCTTCAATCAAAGCCCTTGTCTGTGCAATCAGAATCGTCGTTCTTACTTTTTTGCGTCTCGATGCGTTTCGCCCCGACTCGCGGTATCGTTCAGAATACTCTTTCATCGGCGATTCCAAGTTTTGAGAGACCGCTTCTGAGGTAATTGCATGCAAGTCCAAATGTGAAGCGGCAGTGAACATTCGACAGTCTCTGCAGACGCCACAAGGGCTGTTTTCTGGAACGCTGCAGAGAAGTTTCACCGCGAGCCGCGTTGCGAACTGCAGTTTGCCGACTCCGTCAGCTCCCGAAATCAGGGAAGCATGCGGGAATCGATGAAATGATGCATCAATGCCCTTCCACTCTCGCTGGTGCCAAGGCAGCGGTTCTGGAATCTTATTCAATGCAATTGCCTAAAAAGGAATTGAAAAATTTTGGCTGACATCAACATAAACACGTAACAAGCAATTGATTTCTTTATACCTGATTTGAACTGACTCACCCCATTTTCTGTGGTTGGCCCGCAAGGGCTTGAAAATCCTGCAACCTAACTGGTTATCACAAATTAGCGCATAACTTAAGGTAATTCAGTTTTCCAAGTTTAGCACATTATAGAAATCAGTCTTTGCCCTGAATCAATTCGTTGCCAGAGAAAAAAATACATTTTGGACTGAATGCTGGGTGTTCATCGTACATCAACACAGGGGTACTTCATCTATACGCGCCGCTATACTTTATGTAACTATCAAGGAATGAATGACTCAGTCTGATCGTTAATATTCGAGAAAAACGAATCCAAAGTCGATCAACGTGGAATAACGCAAATTGGAAGCCTAAGAATCCAGGATTTGGGTGTACGAATTCCTTAAAATTGGCACAAGATCGCTGAAGCAGTTCTTCTTAACTTCGATGACAAATATCCTGATTAAAGGTTGCTGGAATCGTCGAACAGAGTTAGCACGAATCAAGTTAACTAGTTATTTATAGAAACAGTGTTAAGTCGATTCGATTCCTAACCAGCAAAGCAACTCAATATCCTCTGGTCTTATCGGTGGGAGGGGTGAAGGAGGTTCAACTGCTTCAAGGCCGGTCTCAATTATTTTGTTTATTAGAATTTTTGAGAGCACACTGCCATTGCGCTTTTCCGTTTCGAACCAACCACGTAACATTATTTCTTCCCGGCGTGGCCAAGGAGATTCTAGAATGTCTAAAGCACGGGCCACTTTGTTTTGCGATACCCCCCGGGGGCGGATTGGCGCGAATGAATTCGGCGACTCGATAGTTTAAGGGTCGAACCTTGGGTTGCAGATTGGCAGGATCAGTCTGTTGCATCCAGTCGTCCCAAATGTCATCCCTCGCCGTTTCCCAAAAATCATAGACCCGTTCTTGAATTTCAGCAGGAAACCAGAGCGGAGTATCAACGGTACATTCGATCAGCCGTAGACAGGTTCCAAACTCGCGTTCCAACACTCCTTTATCGGTTTCAGGCTGCCAGTTAACATCAGCCGGGATAAACCGCAGATAAGTTCGTTCAAATTTACTTTCCACGCCGACAACCGCACAGAAAAACACACCTCGCTTCTTTCCCTTCATCATACCGGAACCAATCTTCCACGGAAGCCGAATAATTCGATCACGATCTTCACTGAGAGCCTTGCGTAAGGTTTGCCGGTATTCTTCTCCAGTCTGCGCTGCACCAGTGGTTCCACCACGTTCAAATAGGGATGCATCCTGACCAAGTAGTTTTTCAATTTCCTCGCGAGTTTCTGTGAATACCTGCCTTCCATGAATGGCACCTTCAATTGGAGCTTCTACCCCAACACTCGCTGCTGCGACGGCTATTTTGTCTAGGATGCGCTGTTCAAGATTTAGAAGTTGATCAAGCCGGTCAACAGGAAAAATCGTTCGGAGAAACACTCGATTGTGCGGACTGCCTATCCGGTCGAACTATGTCCCTCGCTCACAGCTCAGGCGTGATGCGGTCTCGGTTACACTCCACCCCATTTCGTGTTTTTATCCGGGATTGGAAACATTCATGAGTTTGAGGAAATCGCTCTCCGAGAGAATTTGAATATGCGTACCCTGCTTAATTAACTTTTCTGCATTTCGATGTTTTCTACTCTTACTATAGCCATTTAACTTACTCAAATCCTGAGTGCCAACCACAAGCATGGTCACTTTCTTGGAGATCCCATCCTTTACAACACACCCTGCTCTGGCTGCCATACCAGTGGCCTCTTGCCGTGGAATTTGGAGCGTTCCTGTGAATAGTATTTTTTCACCGTACAATGCTCCTTCTACATTCACTTCTCTACTCACTGATGGTGCAGTTTTAGGAGACGCCGGAGAGATGGCTCGATTAACTCGGCTCAACCATTGTTCTATTTCTGTTCCAGTGTCTGCGCAAGCAAGCAGCACGATCTCTGTACAAACTCTGGCATCTTCCAATGCATCATGATGCTTTAATGAGATGTTGAAGTCTTTTGCGACATTCTTAAGTCCATAACCCTTCCTTGCATACTTATCCGGCCAGGCCCGGCGGACAATTCGAGTGCTATCAAGCCATGTCACCCTGAGTTGTTCAAGGCTATAACGTTTCAACGCACGTTCCAATGCAACTCGATCAAAACTCGTATGGCTTACTAAAATTGATCCATGTAACCGAGAGTGCAACTCTCCGTGCAGTTCGGGGAGAGTTGGACTATTGCCAACATCTTGTTCGTTGATTCCGTGAATTGATGATACGAAGAACGGATCGAACCAAGTCTCCGGTTTAACAAGGGTTTTCCACTGATCTTCGATTTCTCCGTCTCGAACATGAACAATACCGATTTGACAAATACTTCCCCGATCAGCATTGGCTGTTTCCACATCAATTACGTTAAATGTTTGCATTATGCGACTCCTAGTAAATTCAAAAAATTATTGCTATTTGGTAACTGCTTGCCCAATGGTATGCCGACAATCACAGTAAATGGGGCAAAACTGGAGTATGGGTTTCAATGATCGGGGCCATGTCTGCTTGAATCCAAGTCTGTGACCGAGAGCGATTTTTGAATTTACCGTACCCCATAATTGTAGCTGAAGTGATGTGTTTTTGCGGTCAATGCCAAGACGAAATCGCGGCCTCACATTCGTTTTCATCGGTATTTCACTGTGATGAGAACGGCTGGAAGGTCTATGAGAAGATGGAGGGGAAAATCGGCCATCGGTGGTATCTGTGGGTGTTTGAGAGCGTTTCATCGGTGATCTACCGCATTGAGCCGACGCGCAGCGGTGATGTTCCGATCAAGCACTTCAGTTCACTGTCTGAGAAGCTCAAGGAAGTGTTTGTCATTTGTGACCGTTACAGTGGTTACAAGCGATTGACGAAAGTCAATTCGGCGACCATACTGGCTTTTTGCTGGGTTCATATGCGGCGGGATTATCTCGAAGCTGCGGTGCAGTATCCGCAACTGGAGCCGTGGATGTTCGAGTGGCGGGAGCGCATTGGCGAGATTTATCACCTCAATGCGCGTCGTCTGGAGCATTTCGATGAGTCGAGGCCGTTGGATCAGCAAAGCGAATCATTCATGCGTCAACAGCAGCGGCTTGAGCGCTCGGTCGAGCAGATGGAGCGGATTTTGAAGCATGAATTGTCTGCAGAAAAGATCCATCCGGCCCAACTCAAGGTGCTGAGCAGTCTGCAGAATTACTGGTCGGGGCTGATGGTGCTTTTAAAACACAATCAGGTTGCGCTTGACAATAACTCTGGGGAACGCAAGTTGCGCAACCCACAGCGATGCTGCGCAAGAACTGCCGCGGCTTTGGCAGTCACTAGAGCGCTTCGCTGGCAGCACAGATGTTCTCAATCATTCAGACCGTGCTTTAGTGGGATCTCAATCCCCATCGATGGCTGTATGAATATCTCAGCGCCTGCGCCGCCAATGGCGGACAGGCGCCTGAGGATCTTGAGGCTTTCATTCCCTGGCGGATGAGCGAGGCTCGACGGGCTGAGATGTCGCAGCCACCGGCTGCAGTCAGCCAGCGCAGTTCTCTGATCTCAAAGTGCGAGGCAGCTGCGTCAACGCAACGCGGTTGTCTTTCAACCGTCTCACAGCCGCCATGACTCGATATTGCGGACGCGACTTCAGTTGCAAGGACCTGCAGCGCATTCGCAAACTGATTGCCGTCCATCCTGACAGTTCCAAAACCCGGCTGTCGCAACAGGTCTGTGAGCTGCTGGATTGGAAAAAGCCCGATGGAGGACTCAAAGAGATGTCGTGCCGGGCAGCGATGCTGCGCATGCATCGAGATCAGCTGATTGTGCTGCGGCCGCCTCGTCGACAGCCAATCAGGGCGGTCATCCGCTTCACCGACAGCACTGCACCGCAGACACCGATCCGCGCACTGTTGCATGAAGTGTCAACACCCCAGCTGCGGCGGGTTTCAACCCCCGCTGATTCACGTCTTTGGAAACGAATACATCGAACGCTATCATTATCTTGGATACAAACCCCTGCCCGGCGCTCAGCAGCGTTATTTCGCTGCCATAGACCGTCAGATTGTCGCCGCCTTTGGTTTCGGCGCAACAGCATGGAAAACCGCACCCCGGGATGACTTCATCGGCTGAAATCGGGAGCGCAGAGAAGCCAATCTGGCGCTGATCGTGAACAATGCAAGATTCCTCATTCTGCCTTGGATCAACTGCCCCAATCTTGCCTCGCATCTGCTTGCAAGGATCGCCCGGGAACTCTCGCAGCAGTGGTAGATCGTTACCGGATTCGACCGGTGCTGCTTGAGACTTTCTTTGAGCAGCGCTTTTTAGGCACATGCTACCGGGCTGCGAACTGGATCAATGTCGGTCAAACCAAAGGACTCGGCAAATGCGCTGCCTCCGCGAAGTCAAAATTGCCGATCAAGGAATTCTGGCTGTACCCGCTGTGCCGGGACTTCAGGAAAATACTCAACAGTTGATTCCTCTCGGCCTATGGGTTGGCCGAATATTTACAGAAATTCTTATGAATGTCAAATGTAACTGATTGATAATATATGTTCTTGTCATGTATTACGGACTGACTTCGGGCAACCGGTGAGGTGCCTTTTGCGAATTGGAATAGAATCGACCCAAAAGCCCGAAGATGGTTAAGAAAATTACTGGAAACTGTGTTTTGTTTGGAGTAAATTAAATTTCTAGACCTTGATTTACTTCATAAAATCGAACAACTATAAACAACACAAACACCTCAATAAATTCTTCCGATATTCATCAAAGGCGGGATTTTCTTCGTCTTTCGTGAATGCCCAGATCACAGCACTGGGTTCTTATTCCATACGTTTTCCAATAAATTCCTGAACAATCTGTCTGGTTTCGCTGCGAACCTGGCTGATGCTGTTTGCCGCATTGATGAATTTTACCCTCTCGGGTTCACGGCTGGCAATTTTAACGTAGGCGCTCCGAACTCGGTTGTGGAATGCTCGGTCCAGACTTTCAAATCGATCAAGATCATCTCTATATTCTAATATGCGCTCTCGGCCGATGTCCGTATCAGCGTCTAAAAGCAGGGTTAAACTGGGTTTGAAATCTCCAAGGAGCCAATTTTCAATCTGTCGAATTCTTTCGAATACGATCTGTCTGCCGCCTCCCTGATAGGCATACGTTGAATCCGTAAATCGATCACTGAGCACCCAATGCCCAGCTTCCAGGCTGGGCAAAATGACTTCTCGCATGTGTTGAGCTCGAGATGCAAAAATGATGAGAATCTCAGTTTCCGCTTCAAATTCGAAATCTCGCGACAGCACGAGCTCGCGCAATGCCTCCCCCACTGCCGTTCCACCCGGTTCGCGTGTTGAGACTACGGAAAAACCTGCTTCTTCAATGGTTGAAGCGATGGTTTCGGTGGCAGCGGTTTTGCCGGCGCCGTCAATTCCTTCGACTGTAATGAAATGCCCTGGTGCGTTCGGCTCGTTGTTATGTTTGCTCATGCCATTGAATTAATGTTAATGTTGTGAGCATTGAAATAGATGTCCATGCAGATCAGTTATCTCGCAGTTTTCGATATTCAAGTACTGCTTTATTGTGTTCATCCAGCGTATCGGAAAACGTGTGAGATCCATCTCCGCGAGCAACAAAATACAGAGCGGTTGTATCTGCTGGCTGTGCTGCCGCCTGAAGTGCCGCAAGACCTGGCATGGCAATCGGTGTTGGAGGCAGACCCGCTCGCGTGTAAGTGTTGTGCTCTGTATCTGTATCCAAGTGACTGCGAGTAAGTGGCCCATCAATTCCGCCTAAGCCATAAATGACGGTCGCGTCCATTTGAAGACGCATACCTTTTCGCAGTCGATTGACAATCACTCCGGCAATAATTGGATACTCTTCAAAAACATTCGATTCCTTTTGAATAATTGAAGCAACAATCAGCCCTTCCTGCGGAGTGTCATAGGGCAGATCAGGTTTTCTTAGAGACCACTCTCGTTCCAATGCAGAATGCATGGCCCGATGGGATGTTCTTAGAATTGAGACGTCAGTCTGACCCGAGTTATAGTGGTACGTGTCAGGGAAGAACCACCCCTCAGGATGTTGTGATGGAATACTCAATTCATCCAGTATGTCTTCGTAAGCGGCTCCAGCAAGCGTGTGCTCAATGTTGTCTGCCAAACTCAGTTCTGAAAGAAAATCTTTGAAAGTCCAGCCTTCCAAAAATCGAATTGAGTAGGTTACAAAATGTCCCTCGGCAATGTGATTCAAAATATCCAATAAGCTATATTCAGGTTCAAAACGATATTCACCCGCCTGTAAATTCCGTTCATATCCCCCAATTCGAGCAGTCCAAAGCAACACAAATGGCTGATCGAAATCACCATGCTCCTGCAGCATGCGAGCTAGGTCGGATACATTCTCACCAGAACGCAGCTGAATTAAAGTTTCGGATGAAACGTTAATCGGCCGCTTAATATGCCAACTAAAGTAAGCTGCCGTCAGAAAGACAGCCAGCAGACTGAGTTGAACCAAGATCAACCACAGCCTAAACCCTCGAGTCCGATTTCGCCTGCGTTTCAAGTACTCTTTAATTCAATAAAATTTGGAATTTTTCATGCAGCATCAGAAATTCCATCAAATCAATTGAACTGTTTGAATGATATCGAACCATTCGTACCTCCGAACCCGAAGGAATTGGAAATTGCATTTCTGATTTTCATTGGGCGAGCGCCTTCAGGTATGTAATCGAGATCACATTCTGGGTCCTGTTCCACCAAATTAATTGTGGGTGGCGCAACTTGATGATAAATGGAAAGAACTGTGTGAATTGCTTCAACGCCGCCAGCGGCTCCCAAGAGGTGCCCCACCATCGACTTTGAAGAACTCAGTGCCAAATTGCGGGCGTGCTGTCCAAATAATTCTTTAACCGCCAGTGTTTCAGCGATGTCACCTAGAGGAGTCGAGGTGCCATGTGCATTGATGTAATCGATGTCGTCGGTATTTGTTTTTCCATTTCTCAGAACGTTCTTCATGCACACGAAGGCGCCTCGTCCACCCGGCGACGGACTGGTCATGTGGTGTGCATCAGCACTTAATCCAAAACCTGTAATTTCTGCGTATATTCTGGCGCCTCTGCGCTTGGCGGTTTCCAATTCTTCCAAGACGAGAATGCCACTTCCTTCTCCCAGCACAAATCCATCCCGTCCCAAATCCCAGGGACGGCTGGCGCCTTCAGGATCATCGTTGCGTCGGCTCAAAGCTCTCGCGTTTGCAAAACCACCCACCGATGTTGGTGTGATCGCTGCTTCGGTGCCCCCTGCAATCATAACGTCTGCATCACCAAACTGAATCAGTCTCATAGCGTCACCAATTGCATGAGTTCCAGTGGTACAGGCGGTGGTAATTGCCAGGTTTGGGCCTTTGAATCCATGGCGGATTGAAACGTTGCCGGCTGCCATGTTGATAATGGACATGGGTATGTAGAATGGAGATATGCGTCGCACTCCTCGCTTGCTGGTTCGAATTGTCGTTGCCTCAATCGTGGTCAGACCGCCGATTCCAGCGCCAATGAGAACGCCAATCATATCGGCGTTTTCGTCGGTGACTTCCAGACCTGAGTCTGCAACTGCCTCGTCGGCGGCAATGACGCCGAACTGAATGAATCGGTCCATCGTACGCGCTTCTTTCGAAGAAAGATAAGCCGTAGGCCGATAGGACTTCACTTCTCCAGCAATGGTGACTGGAAATCCAGACGTGTCGAATAAAGTGATCGGTCCGATTCCACTCTTTCCGAGCAGAGTGTTTTCCCAGTTTTCTGATTTCCCGATTCCAAGGGGCGAGATGATCCCCAGACCTGTTACAACGACGCGTCGAAAACTCATGCGGGCTTCATTCAGAAATAGACATCAGTTGCAACCTGACCTGAATTTGCGGATTTCAGAATGCAAATCACGGATCACATCAGTTCCTGGATGTAGTCGACAGCATCTCCGACAGTTGAAATTCTTTCCGAATTTTCGTCGGGAATTTGCAGGTCAAACTCATCTTCGATCGCCATAATCAATTCAACAAGATCAAGAGAATCTGCTTCCAAATCATTGATAAAAGAAGTGTTTCGAGTAAGTTCCGGAACAGGATTCTTATCTCCACACAACTGATCAATTGAAAGCCTAATGACTCGTTCTTCTATGTTGGCACTATCGCTCATTTACTATTTCCTCCAATTTGACTAAGACATAGACATCAAAAATAAAACTTGAATTGTACAAAGTATTGATGTGTTAAATTCAACGGCGTACCATTCCGCCATCCACATAAAGTGTCGTACCCGTTATGTACGAACTGCTTGGTGACGCCAAAAATACGACTGCGTTCGCAACATCCTGCGGAGTGCCCATGCAGCCCGCGGGAATTTTGCTCAACAAATCTTCCTTTATTCGAGAATGAAGTTGGTTCGTCATATCGGTCTCTATGAATCCGGGAGCAACTACATTCACAGTGATGTTTCTAGTGGCGATTTCAACCGCCAGCGACTTCGAGAAAGCAATCACTCCCGCCTTTGTCGCTGCATAGTGCGCCTGTCCCAAATTGCCCACCGCACCGACTACCGACGAAATGTTGATGATTCTTCCAAAGCGCTGCTGCATCATTCCGCGCACGAAGGTTTTGCATAAGCGGTAAACCGACTTAAGGTTGGTATCCACGACGGCATCCCATTCATCCTCACGCATCCGCATCACCAGGCTGTTTCTTGAAATTCCTGCGTTATTGACCAAGATCGATACTTTCCCGTATCTGCCGTTGATATGTCGGGCTAATTTGGTGACATCATCGTTGTCCGTAATGTTCAGTTTGACGCCTTCTCCAACGGCCCCCAAAGATTCCAGATGCGCCGAAATATTCGCAGCCCCCTCTTCTGTCGTGCCCGTACCAATGACAATGGCTCCATCCAGAGCCAGTCGCTCCGCGATCGCTCGTCCGATCCCCCGCGTCGCGCCGGTCACTAAACTGATGTGGTTTTGTTCTGAATCCATCGCTAAATTGTCAAATAGGCTGCGCCCCAGGTAAAACCACCGCCAAAACCTTCAATGAGAACTTTCTGACCGGGCTGAATTCTGCCATCACGCACGGCAGCATCCAGCGCCAGTGGAATGGAAGCGGCAGAGGTGTTGCCATGTCGGTCGACAGTTACGACGGTCTTCTCCATTGGCACTCCCAATCTCCTGGCAGTCGCTGCAATGATTCTCATGTTCGCCTGATGTGGAATAAGCCAGTCCAGCTCATCGACGCTGATGTCATTGGCGTCCAATGCTTCAATTGCGACTTTTTCCATGCACTTGACGGCAATCTTAAATACTTCGCCGCCCTGCATCTGAGTGAATGCGGAACCATTGACGACCTCACTGAAATTCTTGGATACGCCCACCGGCACGCTCAGCAGGTCCTTGTACCGGCCATCCGCATACAAATGCGTTGAATGAATGCCGGGCTCGTCCGCCGCGTCCAGAATGACCGCACCAGCGCCGTCACCAAATAAAACGCATGTAGACCGGTCGTTCCAATCAATGATTCGAGAAAAGGTTTCAGCGCCCACAACCAGCGCTTTTGTCGAACTTCCGGTACGAATGAATTTGTCGGCGATGTCAAGCGCGTACATGAATCCAGCGCAGACTGCCTGAACGTCAAATGCGGGGAAACCGCTAATGCCGAGCCGTTCCTGCAGCAGACACGCGGAACTTGGAAAAACCTGGTCGGCAGTCGTGGTTGCGACAACAACTAAATCAATATCACCGACATCACTGTCGGAGTTCTCAAGCGCGGCGCGGGCGGCATGTTCTGCCAAGTCGCAGGTTGTTTCGCTTTCATCAGCGATGTGACGGCATTCGATGCCTGTCCGAACAACGATCCACTCGTGAGTGGTATCGATTTTTTTCTCAAGTTCGTGATTGGTGACGCAGTTGGATGGCAGATAGCTGCCTGTTGCGACAATTTTTGAATAAATCAAACTGCTGCTCCCGCAGCTGCACTAATTTCATGTTGAATTTTTGAAGGAACGTCGTTCGAAATTTCCGTTAATGTTTTGCGAATGGCATAGCTGAATGCAACCGCATCGGCTCCCCCATGGCTCTTGATCACGCTTCCGCGCAGACCGATCAATGCAGCACCGTTAAATACCCGCGGATCAACGCGGGACTTCACACGTTCCATGATTGGACGTGCTGCGAACCCAACCAGTTTACTCATTATGCTATGTTCAAATTCTCGACGCAATGCCTGTTGTATGAATTTGGAAAGACCTTCGCTGGTCTTGATCGCTACATTGCCGACAAAACCATCACACACAATTACATCAACTTCACTTGTAAATATTGCATCACCTTCAATATACCCTTGATAGTTGATTTTACTTGAACGGAATAACTCACTTGCGTCTGAGGTGGCTCTGTTGCCTTTGTATTTTTCTTTTCCGATGTTCAGCAGCGCAACCCGAGGCCTTGGAATTCCTTCCATATACTTCACGAACGTTGACCCCATAATTCCAAACTGAAACAAATGTTCTGCTTTGCAGTCGACAATGCCACCTAAATCCAGCATATTGACGTGACCTGTAATTGTAGGGAGTGCGGATATGATAGCAGGTCGATGTACGTGAGGGAATGTCTTCAGCAGAATTTTAGAAATCATCACGAGTGCACCTGTATTTCCGGCGCTGGCGCAGGCTTTCACCTTGCCTTCTCTGACCAAACTGATCGCAACCCGCATGGACGAGTCTTTCTTGGGCCATGCGCGTCTTGGATGTTCATCCATTTCGACGCATTGCGTCGTGTGGATCAGGTGTAGCCGAGATCTGTCGACAGGCGCATGCTTCTCCAGCTGGCGTTCGATTTCATTCTGGTCACCGACAAGAAAAAAATCCACGTTGATGGTTTCGTTCAAAACGGACAGCGTGCCAGGAACCGTTATCTGTGGCCCAAAGTCGCCGCCCATCGCATCTATCGAAATAGATGTAGCCATTCGGAGCCCGGGCTGTGATGTGCAACCAGGAAAAGTCTGCTGCCCGTCGGACTAAAAATCTTCAACTGGAGCTTCGGGGATAACTTGTTCGCCGCGGTAATAGCCGTCGTCTGACACATGGTGGCGTCGGTGCAGCTCACCAGTTTCCGGTTCGATGGAAAGTGCGGGACTTTTCAATGTGTTATGTGAACGACGCATGTTGCGTCTTGATTTGGATTTTTTTCGTTTTTGTACAGCCACGACGGACCCTCAAAATAAAGTTCATTTACTTTTCAATTCAACTGGCGAACAAAAATTTGAACGCGATCACTGAATTGAAGCTGAATTGCATTGACAGGAGCCAATAGGATTTACTGGTGCTAAATAATACTTTTCGATATACACTATGTCAAATTTGAATCACTATTGTTATGGTAATTTCAACAATTTGAACACAAAACATGTCGAAGCTAATATTAGCATCTGGTTCTAGAACGCGTAAGCGGATTCTTGCCAAACTGGGTGTTCAATTTCAATCGATTGCCCCTGAAATTGACGAAAGTCCACTCGACCGAGAATCTCCCGCTGAGCTTGTGCGGCGATTGTCAATCGCAAAAGCAAGGAAGGCAGCCCAGTTCTATCCGGAGCATCTGATCATTGGTTCTGACCAGGTTGCTTTTCTTGATGGCGAAATCATCGGCAAGCCCAGGAATCGAGAGCACGCTGTACAGCAGCTGCTTTCAGCAGCTGGGAAATCAGTTCTGCTATACAGTGGACTTGCACTGCTGAATTCAGCGTCAGGAAATCTGCAGGCAGACGCTTTGCCGTACCGCGTCCATATGAGAGAGGCAACTCAAACGACGGTCGAAAGATATATCGATCAGGATCAGCCGTTCGATTGCTGCGGCAGTCTGAGATCTGAAGGATTGGGAATTGTTCTGCTGCGGAAGTTTGAAGGCTCCGACCCGAATATCCTGCTCGGATTGCCTCTGATTCGATTGATCGACATGCTCCAGAAAGAGAATTTTCAGATTCTCTGATTCTCGCCGGATCAATCGACCAAACTGATGCGGCCGTCCTCCATCAGGACGCAGCCGCCGGACTCAGAAATCGAAATGCCTGTCAGTGACAAGCCGTAACAGGGACCGTTGATGCACAAGCCAGTATCGGGTTCAAATAAAGCGCCATGGTTTGCGCAGACTATGAATTCCCCGTCGTGATCGAAAAATTCACCGGTGTCCCAATCTAATTCCAGAAAAAGATGCGCACATTGATTGAGATAGGCATACGCTTTTTCATCGTGTCGAATCACAAATGCCGGCAGTTCGCGACCTTGCATCAACACGCTGAATAAGACTCCTTTTCCACCGTTTGAAAGATCAGACGATTTACAGATCACTCGATTCGGATTTTTTGCACGATTCATAGGTTGATTTCCTTTTGACGTAATTGATCCAACACTTGACCCAGGCCGCGGGGCAGCGGACTATCGAGTTTTATCTGCCGTCCATTGGCCGGATGTTCCATTTTAATTGTGCCTGCGTGCAGGAACAGTCGTTTCAGTCCAAGCTTTCGCATTTGACCGTTAAATTCTCTCGTCCCAAATTTTCTGTCGCCTGCAATCGGATGCCCGATCTGAACTGCCTGTCGTCTTGCCTGATGTGTTCTTCCCGTAAGCAAATTTATCCTGACCAAGGAACTGTTGCCAAATCGTTCCGCTGTCGTGAAATGACTCACCTCTCTGCGAATTTTAATTTTCCGGTAGTCAACCGTTGGAATTTTCATTTTTGTAAAATCCGTTTCAACCAGTTTTGTATTCCATCGCCATTGTCCTTGGAGCAGAGCGACATATATTTTAGTCAAAACTGGACGATTCGATTCTTGATTCCACATTGAATGAATTTTACGCAATGTTTTCTTGTCTTTCGCGAGAAGTAAGATTCCTGACGTATCCTTATCAAGTCTGTGCACCAACTCGACATCGGGTATGTCTTCTCGCAGATTCCGAACAGCTTCAATCAGTCCCATTGCGTGATTCGTTCCGGAATGAACTGCAATCCCCGATGGTTTATCAATGGCCAGGATGAATTCATCTTCATAGATGATTCGGCTGATGGCGGTTTTGAGATTCGCCGAGACATTCTCTCTGGCGCGTGGGACTTTCAATCGTACGGGTGGAATCCTGACTCGATCTCCCAGCCTGACTCGATAATCAGGTCGTATTCTCCTGCTGTTCACGCGAACCTGACCGGATCGAATCAATCGATATACGTGGCTTTTCGGAACACTTTTCAGCAGACCAATCAGCAGATTATCAATCCGTCGATCATCAGAACCTTGATCAACTGTATGGATCGTTACGGTTTGATGCTGCCATTCAGTTCTTGGCATCGGTCAGTCGATTTTGCGGTAACGAAATCGGATTGATTCGTGCTTTGTCGGTTTGAGGGAATTCAACTTGCTTGCTCAGTGTTGCCAGAGGAACTAAAAATATACTTTAGTTGGAGTCTGCAAATCTCTGTAAATGAAAAAAACCTGCTCCATATTTTCCAGTTTCAGATACGGCGCTGCTGGCGAGACTGTGAAAGTATCCTCATTTCAGTAGAATTCTGAATGATAAAAAATAATTTATATAAATAAAATCAATAAGATACATTTTCATAATCCACTCAATCAATGCTAATTTGGCAATACTTTCACAGTCTCTGGTGTCGTGCTGTATTGAGAGACCGCCCTTGGCTCGAATCTGCAGATTGAAGAAGCAGAGTCTGCCGCCCTGCTCCAATGAAGAACACACTTTAAGCGAACCGCTGAATTCAGGGATTCCACTCCTTGGTTCTTGAATATTGGCTGGACGACTTCCCCCAGCCCGATCATCGCAGGTTACATTGATTCCACTCGACGACCGCGATAATTTGTTCCACGCGCTGAATCATCATTACTGAAATCTTACACCGAAGTGACATTCGAATTTGCTATAATTTTAATAACCATTCAACTGAATTTCTCATCAGTTTAACTAGTCTGAACTGATTGTCTAAGCACAGGAATACATGCAATTTTGGTCCTGCTGCAAAATAATCTCATTTTTTAGAGTTCAGCTGAAATTTTTTGAATAAAAGCTCCATAAGAGCGAATTGAATATAAATGTGCTTGTTGACAGTCCAAGCATCAAACAAACTAAGCATCGTAGAGTAAGAAGCAAATAATAATCATGGATTCAAAGAATATTCAATCAGATTATTTTTCAGAGAAGCCGAATAAATCAGCAATGTTGTACGCGATGCTGCCTGAGGATAAAAATAATGAAACGAATGTTATTCAACGCAACTCACCCAGAGGAGTTGAGAGTTGCTATTGTCGATGGTCAATCCCTTGTTGACCTCGATTTCGAGTTTATAAACAGCGAGAACAAAAGAGGAAACATCTATAAAGGAAGAGTAACCAAAGTCGAGCCGAGTCTGGAAGCCGTATTTGTTGAATACGGAGCCTCGAGGCAAGGGTTTCTTTCACTCAAAGACATCTCCAGACGATATTTTTCTGACAATTACTCCCCGACCACGCCGATGGCGATGGTCAAAGTTCAAGACGTAATAAACGTCGGCGACACTCTTATCGTTCAAGTCGAAAAAAATGAACGCAGCAACAAAGGCGCTGCTCTGACCACGTTCGTCAGCCTTGCCGGCCAATATCTGGTTCTTCTGCCCAACAACCCGCGCGGTGGCGGCATTTCCCGTCAAATCGACGGTAAAGAACGTAAAGCTTTAAAGAAAATCATGTCCGAGCTGGATTTGCCAGCTGAGCACTCTTTGATCGCTCGAACTGCTGGAATCGGACAGAGTCTGGATTCATTCAATGCGGACTTGGTCTATCTGGTTAACCTGTGGAAGGCTATTGAAGCGAAAGCCGGCGAAAGCAAGGCCCCTGTTCTGATTTATGAAGAAAGCAGCTTGGTTGTTCGCACCCTGCGCGATTATTTGCGGGATGATGTCGGGCAGATTCTCATCGATGACAAACCACTTTACGAAAATACGAAAAAGTTTGTTGAAGACGTGATGCCCAATGTAGCGGCAGAGGTTCTGTACTATGATGAAACCGAACCTCTTTTTCCTCACTTTCAGATCGAATCTCAGATTAAAGACGCGTATTCGCGTCGTGTGCATCTTCCCAACGGCGGCGTGATTGTGATTGAACAAACCGAAGCTCTCGTCGCAATTGATGTCAATTCCGCACGTTCAACGAAAGGCGCTGATATTGAGGAAACGGCGCTGCAGACGAATTTGGAAGCTGTTGAACAAATCGCCAAACAACTTCGACTTCGCGACATTGGCGGCTTGGTCGTCATTGACCTGATCGACATGTCATCCCGGAAAAATCGAAAAAAAGTTGAAGATAGACTCCTGCAGTCTGTTGAATCAGACCGAGCAAGAACCCGCATCAGCCGCATCTCTCAATTCGGATTACTGGAGCTGTCCAGACAGCGAATGCGATCTTCGATTGAAGAATTGAGTTACGACCCCTGTCCGCGCTGTCGAGGCCGCGGTTTCATTCGCAGCGTAACGTCAAGCTCACTGAGCATTCTTCGATTAATCGAAGAAGAAGCGCTAAAGGCAAACACCGAACTCATTCACGCTCATCTTCCGGTTGAGGTAGTGACATTCCTTGTGAACGAAAAACGTCAGGAACTGTCAATGATCGAGCAGAAAATGGGAACTCGAATTGTTGTTATTCCAACCAAGTCAATGCTGACGCCCGACCACAGAATTTATCGATTTACGCATACGGACGTCAAAAAGTTCGACAACGCTTTCAGTTATACGCTGAAGCTTCGAGATCACCCTCCTGAAATCTATAACGTCGTCCATACCAGCGGTGTTGATATAGGCACCAGTGTCGAACCTCCCTACCTGATCAAAGATGATGCTGAGAAATCGTCTGAATCCGGCATTGCGAAATTTGTGAAGAAGCTTATTTCACCCACCCCGCCGAAAACGAATTCTGTTTCGCCTCCACAACCGCCTCCGGTTAAATCAAAGAATGCGAATAAGAAAACGTACAGAAAGCCGAAAACTCATTCAGGAGCTGCAAATCGCGGGAGAAAAAAACCAAATCGCAACAACAAAGGGAATTTGAGCGGGCCTCAAAAGAAACACACGCGCAGGAAAAATTACGCAAAAAAGAAGCCGGCGCAGCAAAACAGTAATAACAACGTTGTAGAGGGCGCTACGGTTCAAAAAGGCAAAAACGTGTCGAGGCCTTACAAAGGAAGGAGAAAAAATTCTTACTCGACAAAACGACATACGCATCATTCACGATCGAACTCAAAGCGTTACAATCGAGGCGGACCTAACAGGAAAACGAAAAAGAGCGAAGCACGCAGTCAGTCTCAACCGCACGAAATTAGTGAATAAAGTGATTTATCCGCGTTGACGGCGGATTTCGATTGGGCTCACGCTCAATCATCCAGAGAATTTTCAGCTGGGCAGAAACCTGCGCAGCTCGGGCATCGACCCAGCTGAACATTGAATTTTGGAATGTGTCTGGCTGACTGTCAGCAATGAGAGCATTCGCGTTACGTCATCTGTTCGAAGTTCGCAAACTCATTCCAGCCTTCGCGATATTCTCGTAAATACGGTTCCTGCCTTTGGTCCAGCCACTTTTTGGTGATGTTTAATTCTTTCCTATATTGGGCGACTGTGAAACCCCTTTGAATGTACTTGAACCGAAGGTAAATCAAATAAGTGTTCAAGGTATCGATATCACAGTAGTCGCGAATTTCCTGGATTCGGCCTTCAAGATACGCGTCCAGAACCTTTTCGCCCCCGATTCCAATTTTTCCTGGAAGTCCGATTAATTTTGATACTTCATCCAGGCCAGCAAATGCCCGGCCCTGATATCGAGCCAGCATGTCCATGAGATCAACGTGGCGCTTATGATATCGGTTATGATAATTGTTCCAGCGAAATTCTTGATTTGTCTCTCCAGTGTCCCAATACACTCTGCTTTGAATTCCATATCGAAGAGCGCGATAGTTCAATACCGGAAGATCGAAGCCGGACCCATTCCAGGTCACTAGATTCGGGGCTTTGTCGATCGCACGGAAAAATTCTTTGACGATTGATTTTTCTTCGCTGTCCTTTCCGCCAAGCGACATGATCCTGAATTTATTATCGTCCCAGCGAACAGCCACCGAAATTGCGATGATCTGCTGCTGGTGCAATGGCAGAAAATCTGCATCGGGCACCTTGGTTCGGCGCGCAGCCAGCATGGCTTTTGCGACTTCTCTGTCTTCGATTCCTTCCAGACCGTATAGCTTTCTGCCGAACTCAAAATCAGGTACAGTTTCAATATCGAAAGCAACAATCATAAAATAATGAATGGAGTTTCAGGTTTCGTCAAGTCGTCATTCATCTCAGCAGGGCTGCATATACAAAGTTCTTAACTGCAGCCGTTTTCGTCCGCGGTACTCTTGAACCTGCGGCTGATAAACCAATTGGTATTCGGACAATTTCGGCGGCGCATCGAATTCCAGTGAGTAGTTGAAGTAAATCGCATCATAGAAACCAGAGTGCATACGTGAAAATATTCGCATCCTTACATGTCTGTCCTTGAGAATTTGAAAATTTCTTATTTCGAAGACTCCGTCAAAAACCGGAGGTTCGAATCCCTGTCCCCAAGGTCCGCCGTTTTGAATCGCTTCGGCTGTCTCAAGATCAAGTGATTTAATTTCCCCGTCGGTAAAAATCACATTCGAGGCGCTGTGATTTTTTGTGTGGTCTGTAACCAGCTTTTCGTACAGTTCTGCAAATTCAGAAAAATCCGCTTCTTTTATCGTCAGGCCGGCAGCCATGGCATGACCTCCAAACTGCGTGATCAGTCCCGGCCGCAGCGTCGCTGCATCGGCGATGACATCGCGGAGGTTCAATTTACGTATTGAACGTCCGGAGCCTCGAATTGAACCATCTTCGGCTTTAGAAAAGATGATGGTTGGTTTTCCGGTCCGTTCTCGCACTCTCGAAGCCAAGATTCCGATGATTCCAAGATGCCACTTTTCGTCAAATAAACAGACGGTTGCCTGACTTTTCTGAAGTTTAGGTTCAATTTCCTGAATCGCTCGAAGCGCGTCATCCAGCATGTTCGCTTCAATCTCTTTCCGAGTGTTGTTGAATCGTTCCAACTTCTCAATCAGCTGAACCAACTCGTTCCGATTGTCGCTGATCAGACATCGTACCCCGAAAGAGATGTCGTCCAATCGGCCTGCCGCGTTGAGTCGCGGCCCGACAGCAAATGCCAGATCTTCCGCTGAAATGAGCCCAATCGTTCTGCGACTTTCTTCCAATAAGGCGCGAATGCCCATTCTGCAGCGCTTCAAATTAATCCGACGCAGTCCTTGAGCGACCAAGATTCGATTGTTGTGATCCAGAGGCACGACATCGGCAACCGTTCCCAAGGCGACAAGGTCCAAATAGTCAGCCATGTTCGGTACGGCAATTCGTTCATCTCTGAACCAGTTGAGTTCAATCAGTTTCGCACGAACGACGCTCAAAACATAAAAAATCACTCCTACGCCGGCCAGATTCTTGCTTTTGAACTTATCGCCCGGCAGCCTTGGATTGACAATTGCATCGGCCTGAGGCAGTGTTTCACCCGGCAGATGGTGATCCGTCACGATCACGGTCATGCCAAGCTGCTTCGCCAGTTTTACGCCTTCTATGCTTGTAATGCCGTTGTCTACGGTTATCACCAGATCAGGCGCGGCAGGAGAGAAGTATTTCACAAACTGTTCAGTGAGGCCGTAACCAAATTTCTGACGGTCCGGACATACAAATTCGACATTTCTGGCACCGAATGCCCGAAGGGCAAGGCAGCTTAAAGCACAGCTGGTCGCACCATCTGCATCATAATCGCCTGCGATGATGATGCAGGCATCCGCCATGACTGCGTCAACAATGATCTCAACCGCGGCATCCAGGTTTGAAAGTTCATGAGGCAGGCACAATCGGGACAGCGAATTGTCGAGTTCCGCCGCGTCTGTCACGCCGCGATTGGAATAAATCCTTTTCAGGATCGGATGAATCCCTGGAAAGTCGAGATTTTTAGCTGTATCGCGACCTCTGCGGACGATTGACTTCGGAAACTTCAAACTCTGAATCGGTATTTTCGGGTTTATGACAGTTCGTTGATTCGAATTCGAATGATTCGACCTACTACGGTATTCAAATCTTCGATCTGCTCGACGGCAGCGGCAATATTTTCTTCTTGCGTTTCCTGAGTCACGATTACAACGGGAACCATGTCTTCGTGGACGCCTGAGCTTTTTTGAATGATGGATTCAATGCTGATTTCATGGTTTCCCAATATTTTAGTCACATCTGCCAGCACGCCCGCTTGATTGATCGCATGCATGCGCAGATAGTTCGCAGAGACTACTTTACTCATTGGAAGCATTGGACAGGAAGATGCCGGACCCGGCCGAAAGGCAAGAGGCGGCACTCGGCCATCTGGCTCAGTCTTTGACGCTCGGACGACATCAACCAAGTCAGCAACGACGGCTGAGGCGGTAGGTTCGGAGCCGGCGCCCGCGCCGTAATAAAGAGTTCGTCCGACTGCATCGCCGGTCACTAAAACAGCGTTCATCACTCCATCGACTTTCGCCAACAGTCGCTGATGCGGAACCAGCGACGGGTGAACTCTGACTTCAATGCCCTGCTCCGCATGTTTTGCAATGGCCAGCGGCTTGATGCGGTAACCCAGCTCTTCAGCATAGCAAATGTCTTCGTACGTAATTTCACCGATGCCTCCCCTGTAAATGTTCTCAATGCTCTGCAAAGGAATTCCAAATGCGATAGAAGCCAGGATAGAGATTTTGTGGACCGCATCAACGCCTTCTACGTCAAATGCCGGGTCAGCTTCAGCGTATCCTTTTTCTTGGGCCTGCTTCAGAATTTCATCGAAAGAAGCCTGCATTTCTTTCATCCCTGTGAGTATGTAGTTGCTGGTGCCATTGATAATTCCAACCAGAGATTGAATCCGATTGCCAGCGAGCCCTTCCCGAATCGCTTTAATTATTGATATTCCACCGCCTACCGCCGCTTCAAAGCCTATGACAAGGGATTGACGCTGAGCGAACTCAAACAACTCATTTCCACGCACGGCAATCAGTTCTTTATTGGCGGTAACGACATGCTTGCCATTTTGCAAAGCGCCCGCAACGTAGTCGTAGGCCGGCTGTTCTCCCCCTATAAGTTCAACTACAATGTCAATATCAGCAGATTCCACGACTTGCCATGGATTATCAGTCAACTCAATTCGATCTACAATAGGTGCCCTAGACTTGCTGAGATGCTTTACTGCTGCTTTGCGGACAACGATCGGGCACCCTGTCCGTCGGGAAATTTCCTCGGCGTTTCTCTCGAGAACGGTTAAAGTGCCAGTTCCTACGGTTCCTAAGCCTAAGATTCCAATTCGTACCGGGTTCATGATCGATGCCTTTTCACGCTAAAATTCTGATATTGCAAATCGATTGACTGTAAATGTTAGTTAAAACTGAAAATTTGAGATGGAACTCAGTCGTTCTGACGCAGAAGGCGCGAATTTAATCAAGTCCTTGGGCCCAGGTGAGTTTCGTGTAAACGATGTATTGTATACGCGCAGCATCATCGTTACCGCTGATAAAGTGGTTGATGGCTGGACTCGAAATTCGGTCCGGGAGCTGACCATCGAAGATTTTCAGTTTATCGCTGAGTTTGATGCTGAAATTATAATCATCGGCACTGGCAGGACTCTCGTATTCCCTGATCGAAAACTGCTGCAGCCGTTCGTAGATCAAAAATGCGGGTACGAATTCATGAATTCATACTCGGCATGCAATACGTTCAACATTTTAGTGGGTGACGGCCGAATTGTCGTAGCTGCACTGTTGGTCGACAAATAGGCGTCAACGGTATTCCCATCTTAGGCTTTTGGTAAGAATCGCAAAGGATTGACGGGTTTTCCATCCAATCGAATTTCAAAATGAAGCTGCACGCGATCGGCATCCGTGTTCCCCATTTCTGCGATCTTCTGACCTCGTCTGACGTTATCGCCTTCATTGACCACCAATCTGGAATTGTGTGCATAGACAGTCAAGAAACGTTCGTCGTGTTTAACGATGATGATTCGCCCATACCCAATTAAACCCGAACCGGCATAAACCACCCGTCCGTTTGCCGCGACTTGTACGGGCGTGCCGAGCTCACCAGCAATATCAATCCCACTGCGTCGGTGCTGCTCTGAAAATGTTCCGACCAGCTCACCTCGAACTGGCCATGACCAACCCCCCTTGGGTGCGGCGCCTGACCGGCTCACTGCTGGCTGTGGCTGAACGGCAGCGGTCGTCTGCGCTGCAGCAGGCGCTGTCGGCTGAACTTTTGCTGCATCGCTCCGAGAATCTTCAGCGGCTGATGGAGTGACAGCACGCTCGGATTTCGCGCCGGCAGGCGGATAAAGCCTGATTTTCTGGCCGGGTGAAAGTTTCGCATCAGGGTCCGAGTCATTCCATCTTGCAACATCCTGTGCGCGGAACCCCGCCAGAAATGAAATCGAATAGAAATTGTCACCCGATTTAACGATTGCAGTTCGGCCCGGATAGGTTGTTCTCGGTTTGGGAAGCGGGTCATCGGAAAGTTGAATATGACTTACTGGCGCGGGCGTTGACTGCCTGGTCCCACAAGCGACAGTAAGCAGCGCCGATAGGATGAGTGCGATGAGAAGGAGCTTATTGAAGAGTCCAGTAAACAAATCCAATCACCAACACGATACTTGTCAAAATCATCGCTGTGGAGCCAAATTTCTCCATGATTCGCAGAACTGAATCGCTTGCCCAATAGCATATGGCGGAAACCAAGAAAAACCGAGTGCTTCTGCCGATTATCGAACCAATCAGGAACGGCAGTAGCGCCATCGCGAAAACGCCGGATGCGATCGTAAAAACCTTATAGGGGATCGGAAGAAATCCGGCAGCAAAAATCATCCAGATTCCATACTCAACGTACCAGGTCTGGAGCGAATCAAAATGTTCCTCCATACCGTACAGATCTATGATCCAAAGACCAACTGATTCATATAGGAACACGCCGATCAAGTATCCGAACAAGCCCCCAAGCACTGAAAATAAAGATGTGAGGAATGCGTAGAACCATGCCTTGTGCTTGGCCGCGATCGACATTGGAATCAGAAAAAAGTCCGGCGGAATCGGCACAATGAAAGCTTCAAAAAAACTAATCGCGCTGAGATATGCAGGAGCATGCTTATGATTCACAAAGGTCATCACTTGGTCCTGCATTCGCGCGAACCAAGCGGTGGTGCCATTCATAGAAGTTAACGCGGGATTTACGAAATTGATCTGATTTGCGTGCCGGGAATCTGATTTGGAAAGTAGTCTTCGCACCGACCTTCACGGCGCACGTCAGCCGTAGCACAGTGCAGTCCACCACCAAAAGAAAATGCATTTCGAAACGGAATTGGAATCACTTCAAACCCGAGCGAGTCGAGCTGTTCGGTTTGATTGAACTCGGAGGCTTCGACGCAGACCGTCTTCTGGTCAAGCACCAATACATTCATGGACAGCCACACACTTGAATAACACAATGGTGGGGGCCTGTCGTGCGCTGGCATTGCAGCGTCCAGAATTTCCCAGTCATTGGCTTCAAATATCCTTCTCTGTGAATCCGGCAGTCGTCGAACCGGATTATTGATGATCAGTCCAGGTCGAAGTGGAACAAATGTCGCGTCGATGTGAATCGAGTTTGGATCGTCCGGAAAATTGATCATGTGAATTCGGTGATCTGGAAAGTGACGCTGCAGCCAATCCCCTGCTCTTCGGTTGGTCGTGAGCCCATGCTGAACAAACAAGTCTTTGCCAAGTCGCAGAATATCCGCGGCATCGAACAGCGGTTCATGTTCAGACGTGACAAAATCCAGGTTGCGCGCTTTCTGCAGCAGTTTTTCCGGAGTGATGTCCGTAAAGTAATCCAGTTTATAAGAAGCGTCCGTGAGCCGTGGGCGAGGAGCTTGTTCCCATCGAAATGATGGGTCCTCTTGGAAATACTTCAGCATCAGCGGGTGATATGCCAAATACTCGAAGTAGCGACAGCGCATCATCATTGCCGCACTCAGCATCTCAGAACCGACGGTCAGGAGAACATCTCTTGGAGGCATGCAGCCAAACAACGTTTTTGTTGAGAAATCAGGTGTTTGTGCGGGTTGATTCCACTGCAGAGGAGTAGGACGGTCAACTCGAATGCCACGCGACTCCAGTACATGAACAAAGTAATCGAGTTCTTCGTTCGCTTTTTCAACGGTTGCCAGCGAACGCGGTCCCCACATTCCCCACATGTCGCTGCTGCGGTCGATTTTTGCTTCAAGCGCGGGCTCCATTGCTGGAATGCAGCAGTGGTCGGCACGACCGACGATAATATGCTTCAAAGGATCAAAGTCATTCCAAGAATTTACGATCGTTTTGGGCATGTGCAACTCCAATTAGGAACTGAGGTGTAAACTTAATTCGAGGATTATAAGTGATTGGTCGGGGCGAGAGGATTTGAACCTCCGGCCTCTTGCGCCCCATGCAAGTGCGCTACCAGGCTGCGCTACGCCCCGTTTAGGAATTGATTCAATCGGGGGCTAAAATCTCTAGAACTTCATTCAGCTGCGCGATCGAGCTGTCAATGTGCCGCTTTACCGAATCCGTGCCTTCAAGCGAAGGCTCGGATTTCATTTTCAACTGCCTTCGAGCCCCGTTGATTGTGTAACCCTGCTCGTAAAGCAGAATCATTATTTTTCGGATCAGCTCGACTTCGTTACGAGTGTAATATCTTCGCCCTCCCTTTCTGCGAGTTGGACTAAGTTCAGGGAATTCCTGTTCCCAGTAACGCAATACGTGCGGTTCCAGCGAACAAAGTCTGCCAACTTCTCCAATCGCAAAATAGCGCTTATTCGGAATTTCTAGAAATTCAGCTTCTATGACTAGTTACCCAATTGATGGTTTTGACAGTTCCATCAACAAATTTCAATCTTTATGATCTAGAAAATTTATGGCATCTGACTTAATTTTTTCTTGATCACTTCACTGCCGTGAATTGTTGAACGAAATTTATTGCTCGCCCTGAAAGTTACTACGGTACGTTCGCTGATATCAGCATCAACCCCAGTTTTCGGATTTCGACCCGGCCGGGCATACTTGTGAATTACACAGAAACGTCCGAAATTGGATATTTTTACATCTTCATGACTTTCCAGCGTGCTTCGTACCTGTTCAAAAAAATTTTCTAAGAAGTCTTTAGCTTCTCGATGATTCAGTCCTACTTTAGCATTTATCTGATTAACTAAATCAGACTTTACGACAACTTTCCTTTTCATTATCTCAGTATTTCCGCTTTATCCTTCAGTTTGGTTCTGAATTCGCCTACCAATTCTCTCAAAATTTGTTTTGCACTTACTTCAGCTTTTAAATCAGCCAAAGATTTATTATAAGATCAGAAGCTTAAGCTGGAAGCAGTACTTATTTATGGTATTCAATTGAAAAACTGAATCGATTTTTGCGAACCGATTGCTTATTATGGCATATTTTTCGCTCAATCTCTCAGCTTAGCTCCAAATCTACTTGCCAACTTTCTCAAAATTTGTTCTACACTTACATCAATTTCTGAATCAGTCAAAGTTTTTTCATCAGATTGGTAGGTTAATCTGTATGTAATACTTTTCGTATTTCCTTTGATGTTATTAATAAAATATACATCAAAAAGCTGTAATCGACGCAAATATTTGCCAGCGCTTGCCCGAATGTTGTCTGAGATGTCGGCGATTTGCTGATCAACGGGCACAAGAATCGATAGATCTCGGACGATTGAAGGAAAGATAGAAATCGCCGAATAGTGGAATAAATCACGCTCCTGCAATCGATCCATATCCAATTCAAATACGTACACAGGTTCGCTAATTTTGAAGCTGTCCAGCGCATTTGGGTGAATCTGTCCGATCACTCCCATCAGACTGCCTTCCAGAAAGATGGTAGCGCTGCAGAAAGGATGCAGGCCTTCGTGTTCTTGCGCTGCGAACCTCACCTGATTCGTCTTCCGAGTCAAATTCAGGACTCGCATTACGTCACCTTTCAGATCGAAGAAATCAACCTGTCGTTCCTGAACTCCCCATTGCAAAGGGGCGTGACTCCCGAATAAGAGGCCACCAAGCTTCTTGAATTCACTGTCGGCGGTAAACACCTTGCCAATTTCGTAAATTCGAATTCGATTTTTGCTGCGCCGGTAATTTTCCAAAAACGCATCGATCAAACCTGGAAACAAGCTGTTGCGCATCACTGACATGTTGACTGCCAACGGATTCGCTAAAGGCTTGGCATACGAATTTGGCTTTAGACATTCCTGCAATTCCGGGTCAACAAAGCTGTAGGTGATCACTTCATGATAACCAAGTGAATGCAGTTCCGACTTGATGGAAACTTCGCGGACAGCAGACTCACTGACGCGGGAACGAGAATCGTAATTGAACGACAGCGTGCTTGGAACCTTATCGTAACCATATATTCTGGATACTTCCTCGATCTGATCGTATTCTTCTTCCAGATCAAACCGATAACTTGGTGGCATAACGTTCCAGCCATCGTCTGCTTTCTCTACTGATTCATTCACTGATTCCAAGATCTGCTGGATTTTGTCTTGAGGAATCTTGAGTCCTAGAACGCGTTCGATTCTTTTTTCTCGAACTTTGCATACTTTTTTCCTAGGTACGAAATCGGAGTGCCGAACTTCCTGCAAAGGCCCCGGCTGTCCTTGTGCAATCTCCAGAATCAGCTGGGTTGCGCGTTCAATGGCTCTAGCCTGTCGGTTCGGGTCTACTCCTCGTTCAAAACGATGAGATGCATCCGTATGCAGTTTATATCTGGCGACTGAATTTCGAATGGCAGATTGGCTGAAGAAAGCCGCCTCCAGGAAAACATGATTCGTGTTCGAGTGTATTCCGCTGGATTCACCCCCCATTACACCTGCCAGTCCAATGGGTTTGTCCGGGTCGGCAATCAACAGTGAGCCGGCATGTAAATCCAGCACGGATTCATCAAGGAGCTTCAGTTGTTCCCCATGAGCTGCATGTCGAACGACAATTTTCGAAGAGTTGAAAATGTCGACGTCAAAGGCATGCATAGGCTGTCCAAGCTGCATCATCACATAATTTGTAACATCGACAATTGGATGAATCGGGCGCAGGCCAACTCTTCGCAGGCGTTCTTTCATCCAGTCTGGAGTGACTGAATCACTGCGGATGTTCCTGATCAGCCGACCGCAGTAAACTGGACAGTCCGAGGGCGCGTCAACCTGAATCGGAATGGTCTGCTCAATGGATGCAGGAACTGAGGGAATTGATGGGGTGATGAATGCTTGACTGCTGAGAATCGCCACTTCTCTCGCGACCCCCTCGACGCTAAGGCAGTCAGCTCGATTTGGGGTCAGCTCGAAGTCTAAAACGGAGTCATTCAGATTCAGATGTTCATTGATGGCAGTTCCCACCTTGGCGGTGGAATCCAGTTCCATCAGGCGGTCAGATACGTCGCCAACGCCCAATTCACTCTCGGAGCATAAAACGCCATTTGACGGTACTGAAGCCAGATATTTTGCCTTGACCGTCAGGCCATTGATTTCGCTGTCAATTAATGCGACCGGGTATTTTCGATTGCCGGTTACGTTCGGCGCACCACACACAATCTGTAAATTGTGTTCTTTCGCTACGTCAACACTGCAGACTTTCAGCCTTGGATTGTCAGGATGAGGGACAACTTCGTCGACCAGACCTACCACAACCCGTTCATGGCATGGATTGACGGGAGTTGCCGATTCGACTTCCAGACCTGCCAGTGTCAGGCGACGAGCAAGTTCAGCCCGGTCCAGCCTGTGTTCGACGAAATCATTAAGCCAGCTTAAGTTAACCAGCATTCGGTATCACACCATTTTGGCTATCACTGAAACTGCCGAAGCAGTTCGAGATCGTTTCGAAAAAAGAGGCGCAGATCGTTTACGCCGTATCGAAGCATAGTGAAACGCTCCACCCCCATTCCAAATGCGTATCCTGTAAAGCGCTCACCATCAATTCCCACGTTTTGGTACAAAGCTGGGTGGACCATGCCGCAGCCCAGAACTTCCAGCCAGCCGCTTTTCTTACACACGCTGCATCCGCTTCCTTCGCAAAATACACAACTGATGTCGACCTCTGCCGACGGTTCCGTAAACGGAAAATAAGATGGTCGAAAGCGCAGGTTCAAATCAACTTCAAAAAATTCCTGAACGAAGTACTCCAGCACCCCTTTGAGATCTGCGAAGGTCGTATGTTCGTCAACGACCAAACCTTCCAGCTGATGGAACATTGGGCTGTGAGTGATGTCCGAATCGCATCGATATACGCGGCCGGGCGCGACCACTCGCATTGGAGGTGAATTGTTCTCCATATATCGAATCTGAACCGGTGACGTATGGGTTCGCAGCAGTTTCTGATCATTGAAATAAAACGTATCCTGCATGGCGCGCGCAGGATGTTCCGGCGGAATGTTCAGCGCTTCAAAATTGTGATAGTCGTCTTCTATTTCCGGTCCGACTACAATATCGAATCCGATGCCGGAAAATATTTCAAGCATTCTATCCATCGTACGTGACAGAGGATGTGGGCCTCCTCTGGAGCATTCTCGTCCGGGCAGAGTGACGTCGACCTTTTCCGATTCCAGACGCCTGTTGCGAGCAGCAATCCTTAAATCGACTCGCTTGGTCTGGAGCTCCTGCTCGATGCGTGATTTCGCAGCCGCCGCCGATTTTCCTGCGACTGGACGGGATTCACTCGGCAGGTGCCGAATGGATCTGATCAAATGAGTGACAAGCGCTTTTTTCCCCAACAGGGACACGCGCAGCTGATCTAATTCAGACTCACTCTGTGTTGACTGAATGTCCTCAACAGCCTGCAGGACATGCCGCTCCAGCTGGTTATAAGCCTCAAGATCAGGCATCACCCAGCTTACACAGGAAAGACAAGGAAAACAGACAGATGACGATAAGTCGAAGAATCTGGCGAAAAATGATGCCTAGGCGGCCAGCTTTCGCTTCGATTCTTCCACTAGCAATGAAAATGTTTCTGGGTCGTTGACTGCTATATCGGCGAGGACTTTTCGATCAAGCTCAATGTCAGCCAATTGCAGACCGTGCATCAACTTGCTGTAACTAAGCCCGAACTGGCGAGAGGCAGCGTTGATTCGCGTGATCCAAAGCGACCGAAATTTACGTTTTTTGACTCGACGGTCACGATAGGCATACTGCCCCGATTTGATTACAGCCTGTTTCGCCACGCGATAGACTCTGCTGCGCGCGCCTCGATAGCCTTTGGCCTGCTTGAGAATTTTTTTGTGACTCGACCGAGCGGTTACGCCGCGTTTGACTCTTGGCATTGAATTATTCCTCCGATATTAGGCGTACGGAAGCATTCGGCGAACTTTGGCTTTATCGGATGCATTAACCAATGTCTCTTTCCGAAGCTTGCGTTTACGTTTGGGGTTCTTCTTGGTCAGAATATGCGCTGCATGAGAATGCCCGCGTTTAAACTTACCGGACGCAGTCTTTTTGAAACGCTTCGCCGCACCTTTGTTGGTTTTCATTTTTGGCATAATTTTTTCTCGCCTGTTTCGTTTGATCTGGGCTACGATTTTATGGGTGCGAGCAACATGACCATCTGCCGCCCTTCCATGGACGGGTGCTGCTCTACAAATGCGATTTCAGACAGGTCACGTTCGACCCTCTGCAGTACTTCCAGTCCAAGATCCTGGTGACTCATCTCTCGTCCTCTGAACCGCAACGTAACTTTCGTTTTATTTCCATTGTTTAGAAATTTCTCCAATCGATTTAATTTCACATCGTAGTCACCGACATCGGTACTGGGGCGAAATTTGATCTCCTTGATGACCGTATGTTTTTGTTTTCGTTTCGCGTCATGCCGTTTCTTGCTCGCCGCGTATCGAAACTTGCCATAGTCTAGAATTCGGCAGACCGGGGGCTTTGCCTTGGGTTCAACCTCCACTAGATCAAGCTCGCGGTTCCGCGCGTACGCCAGCGCTTCATCAAGTGAAACTATTCCAACCTGTTTTCCTTTCTGGTCGATTAAGCGTACGGTGCCAGCCTGAATCCGATTATTGACTCGATGTTTCCTTTGAGTAATCGTAACTAACTCTCCTTTTTCCTGTTAATTTTACGCCCCTGGTCCTGTTTGACCAAAGCAACAAAATCGTCAATGTAAAACGATCCTAAATTTTCACCTGCCTGAGTTCGAACAGACACTGTTTCGTTTTCCACTTCGCGGTTTCCGACGATCAGCAGATACGGAATTTTCAGCAGCGTCTGCTCTCTAACTTTAAATCCGATCTTTTCATTGCGCAAATCGTGCGTCGCACGAATGCCAGAAGACCGGAGCAGTCTACATATTTTAATCGAATAGTCGTACTGAACTTCAGAAATATTCATCACGACCGCCTGCACAGGCGCCAGCCAGACCGGAAATTTTCCCGCGTGTTCCTCAATCAAGATTCCGATAAATCTTTCCAGCGAACCTAAAATTGCGCGATGAATCATTACTGGAGTGTGCTTTTTTCCATCGGAAGCAACGTATTGAGCACCGAGACGGCCCGGCATGGAAAAATCAAGCTGAATGGTTCCACACTGCCATTTTCGACCAATGCAGTCCTGCAGAACAAAATCAATTTTTGGGCCGTAAAATGCGCCGTCACCTTCATATACGGTGTAGTTCATGCCGCGTTCGTTCAGCACTGCCTCAAGCGCGAGTTCCGCCCGGTCCCAAAGCTCATCACTCCCTACCCTTTTCGGAGGCCTGGTGGACAGACCAACCGAAATGTCCTTAAATCCAAAGTCGGAATAGACTCTCATTGCAATTTCGATCAAGACTTCAATTTCAGACTGAATCTGATCTTCCGTGCAGAAAACATGTGCGTCATCCTGAGTGAATCTGCGAACGCGCAGCAATCCATGAAGCGTGCCCGACGGTTCGTAGCGATGCACGGCACCGAATTCTGAAATCCGTAGCGGGAGGTTTCGGTAACTGCGCAGCTGCTGATTGAACAGCTGCACATGTCCTGGACAATTCATTGGTTTGAGTGCGTAGGAACGTTTCTCGATCTGCGTGGTAAACATGTTTTCTTTAAATGTTTCCCAATGACCGGATTTCTCCCACAAAGAACGATCAATAAGCTGCGGCGTATGCACTTCGGTGTAGTCGTAACTTTCCAGCAGTTCACGCATGTACGATTCAACCAGTCGAAACAGAACCCAGCCTTTTTCATGCCAGAATACCGATCCAGGCGCTTCATCCTGAAAATGAAACAGATCAATCGCCGCTCCGATTCGTCGATGATCGCGCTTTTTGGCTTCCTCAAGCCTTCTCAGATAAGCATTCAAATCCGATTTCGTCGCCCAGGCGGTTCCGTAGATTCTCTGCAACATTTCGTTGTTGGAATCACCGCGCCAGTAGGCGCCTGCGACCTTGGTCAGCTTGAATGCTTTTAGAAACTTGGTGCTGGGCACGTGCGGACCTCGACACAAATCAACAAAATCCGCCTGTCGATAAAGAGAAATGACTTCATCTCGGGGCAAGTCAGTGATGATCTGCGCCTTGTATTCTTCACCCATGTCCTGAAACATTGCCACTGCGTCATCTCGGTCCACCACTTCGCGGCGGACTGGGAGATTTTCTTTCGCAATTTTGCGCATGCATTCTTCAATCGCCTTCAGGTCGTCTTCGGTAAATCCCCGATCGAATGCGAAATCGTAATAGAATCCATCCTCGATCACAGGACCAATGGTGACTTGAGCATCCGGAAAAATTCGCTTGACGGCCTGCGCAAGCAGATGCGCCGTGGAATGACGGATGATATCCAAACCGTCTTCGTCTTTCGCGGTTACGAGTTTTAGGTTTCCGTCCTGAGAAAGTTCGCGAGATGTGTCAAGCAATGAACCGTTGAATTCACCTGCGATCGCAACTCTCCGGAGCCCCGGACCGATGTCCGCGGCAACTCGGTCAATCGTAACGTTTGACGAATATTCCCTGTTGGAACCATCCGGTAATGTAACTGTCAGCATTTCAAATACAAGCACTTAAATTAAAAATTGGGAAACTACTGAGAGAGTGAACTATTCGACACCAATGTAGAAAGCTGTATTATACGAACCACTCTAAATTAACTGGCAACTTTATCATTGGATTTCAGACTTTTCGTGATAAAGCCAATGGGTTGGAACTAATATGGAAGCATTTCAAAACTATATCAACGGGGAGTTCGTCGATGGCGCCGATTCTTTTCTGAGCGTGAATCCAGCGACGGGCGAGCACTGGGCGAAAATCCCCGCCTGCAGTTCTAAACAGGTTGACATTGCGGTGCGAGCTGCGCGGCAGGCGTTCTGCAGCAGAGAATGGACCCGGCTGACTGCTTCGCAGCGAGGCAGGCTGCTGTTCAGAATCGCAGATCTGATTGAACGGTACGCTGCTCGATTTGCTGAATTGGACACGCTGGATTCCGGCAAGACTTTACGTGAAACTTCAGCACAATCGACCTATATCGCTGAATACTATCGTTATTTTGCGGGATTGGCAGACAAGATTGAAGGAGCCTACCTTCCGATCGATCACCCTGACTCCGCGGTTTGGCTGCGACGCGAACCTAAAGGAGTGGCAGCTGCCATCGTTCCATGGAACAGTCCGCTGTTTCTGTCAGCAGTCAAACTTGGACCGGCGCTGGCAGCGGGCTGCACCGCAGTTCTCAAGGCTTCGGAAGACGCACCTGCGCCGATGCTGGAATTTGCTAAACTGATCGAAGAAGCTGAGATTCAGCCAGGCGTTGTCAACATCATCTGCGGATTTGGAGATGACTGCGGCAAACCGCTTTCTTCTCATCCGGACGTTGATCACATTGCTTTCACCGGCGGACCTGAAACGGCAAGACACGTCGTACGAAACTCCGCGAACAGCCTTGCCAGCACCTCGCTTGAACTCGGTGGCAAGTCCCCTTTTGTCGTGTTTGACGACTGTGACTTGGAAAGTGCCGTCAACGCACAGATCGCGGCAGTATTTCTAACGGGCGGGCAAAGCTGCATTGCGGGTTCAAGACTCATTGTAGCTCGGAAGCTCAAAGACAAGTTTCTGGAGCAGCTGAAGAAAAAAGCGCAGGATATTGTGATTGGCGACCCGCTTGACTTGAAAACAGATATGGGACCTCTTTGCACTGACCGGCAAAGACAGTTTATCGCTCGAACTGTTTCTGAATCAGTCGCAGCGGGCGCAGAGCTGATTTGCGGCGGGGATATCATTGATCGGCCCGGATATTACTTTGAGCCCACAATTTTAGACTGCTCAAACCATGTGAGCGCGCCGAGCGTCCGTCTTGAACTGTTCGGCCCCGTTTTGTCGGTTTTGGAATTCGACGAAGAAGATGAAGCTTTGGAGCTGGCAAATCAAACTCCCTATGGATTGGCCGCCGGGGTTTTTACGACAAACTTATCCCGGGCGCATCGCATGTCCTCTAAGATCAAGGCGGGAGTGGTCTGGGTCAATACCTACCGAAACGTGTCGCCCATGGTTCCCTTTGGAGGATTCGGCTGGTCCGGTCATGGACGGGAAGGAGGCATTGAATCGGTGCTCGCCTACATGTCCACGAAGTCAGTTTGGCTCAATACATCGGACAAAGCGTTTGCAAACCCTTTCGAAAAGCACGGATAGCGAATTCACTCGGTACCCTCTAGCGGGCTTGTTACGAAAATTAGAAATTGGTGGGCACGGTCGCAATTTGTGCGAAGCTTGGCGGGTTTTCGTTTTGAAGTAGAATTCTTCCAGACAAAGACGTACGTAAATTGGTCACACACATGATCGTCACTAACCAAACATTCCGTAACAAGACAAAATATAGGGTTTTCAATCAATTAGCGTTAGATTCATAACTTTTCATCTCAAATATGAACCTAATTTAATTCTTGAAAGGGCTGTACCAATTTCAGCCATAGCTTTCTCTTTGTCAGATCTGAGTGACGGCAATTGGAATTCCGATATCCTAATTGTGGGATTGAGTCCGTGACGGGATGGCAATAGATCTCGAAATGTATCGAACAGCGCACGCTGAGCTGAACGACCATCTTCAAATGGAAATTCAGATTTTGGCTTCCGGTAACCTGGAGGCCTTTTTTTAGTGCTTTGATAGAATGTTCATCACACCATGAACGATAGGATTCGATATCAAATCCAAGATACATATCTGCAGGATAGTGAAGCAATGTTTGAAGCCGAAATTCTGTGAAATGTTGCAGTTCATCAAACTCGATTATGCAGTTGAATTTCGGGAGATATCCGTCAGGTGGTAGTCGACGAGAACCCTTACTTTGCATTGCTTCCGCGTCGCCCCCGAGGGCACTAAAGATCCTCCACAATTCTTTCTCCGACGGAGTAATTTTGTTCGTCAACCAGTTAAATTTTCGTCTTTCCACCTTGAACTTAAGTTCGTCAAGCAAATCAAAGAACTTTTTTTCGCGAACACCCATACGTAAAACTCCAGATGGTTGGCGAATAATTCATTCGTTTCGCTTTTTTTTGAAGCATTCTACTTGTTCCCCAAACACCTTTTGAAATTGTTCAGCTTTCTCTTGCAACCATTTGAAAAAAATTTTCCATTCATCAGTCTTGTAAATTGAACCTGACATTTCGATTTTTGCACGACTGGCTTTTTTGTCAGGCAATTCCATCCATACAACTTCATATCCAAGTGATTCATGAATTTTGTTTTTACGTTTTTCCAGAAAGAAATACAAGTCTTTATTGTCTTTAATATAAAACTCTGTTCTTATGACATCATCCTTTGAGCTTAGGGTAAGATCGATATAAGCATATTTAGTTCCAATACTAATAGTGAACCAGTGTTTCGCAGGCGGATTTGCAAGTTTCAGGGTCGTATTATTTTCCTGTGCGTGATTTTTAAATTCCTGCCAAAACTCCAACTGCCGCGCTTGTAAGTCGGAATATTGACTATTTTTAATCAACTGTTTGGTAGTTTTAGCCCAATCGTTCGGCTTCGAGATTAATTCAAATTTCGGAGCAAATGGAGAAGCTTCAATCTGCCAAACTTCTATTTTTATAAGAAAGAAATTCAAATTTTCATCTGTGTACTGATTGAGCCAGTCTATTGCTTTTCGATGCTCGTCCCTAGCCTTTTTCACAATCCATATAACCATGCTGGCATCAAAACCTGCTGCATAGGTAATAATTTTCCCAAGATGGTCATGGTCCGTAGATTCGAGTTGATTTTCTATCACAACTTGTTTATCTGAATTTTCGACTTCGGCAAGAATGTCTACAGAAAATCTCCCGACGGGTGCCTCTGTTCGAATAAGGCTGATGTCAATTCCAATCTCGTTACCTAAAATCTGCAGGTTATCTGGTTTTGCGAGCCAATTTGTAAAATCTGATGCTTCATTTTTCCATACCTTACGAATGTCAATTTTATTAAGCGGTGCCAAATTGTAACTAGCCATGTTATCGTGAAACTCCTTATCTTTTACTCCTGAAACGACTATAGAGGGTCGTTGTACGACAAAAAGCCTTGTTGGCAAGGCGGGTCAAAAAAAATGCCAAGTTTCATGCCGTGGATGATCCAAATCCCAATACACAAGGTTCCAGAAAAATTATGCCATATTGATTCGTCACCAATAACTTGAGTTTCGTCAAGTGGAATCGAGGGTTTACCGACTCCAAGAAGACAATGGTGCTGCTGGACCGGTTTACGCATCACTTCGAGATCATTGAGACTGGTGATCAAAGCCGGCGTATTAACCATCGCAGTGAGTCCGCATTCAAGGCGGAGGATTGGAACTCGATGGCGGTGTTGCGCAAACGAAGAAACTTCAGTCGGGCTACGCCTCTTTGGTTTCTCCATTTGCGAAGATTTAAATTTCTTGATGAAAATAGATTTTCAAGAGACAAATTTAGATCTATAAATTGTGTTTGTGGGAAGGTTAAATTTGAACTTTATTCAGCGGCTTAGACCGAAAGTGAGTCGTTTAACAGGAGCGGGAAACCTTTGAATACGAACAATTATCTTGATCCTCGGAACACGACTAGCCTGCTTGGCCGAGCCTACGGATAGCACGACGCGAGAGTGATGTTATTATGGGAATCTGTCCGAAAACGTCGAGAATCGTATAGAAAAACCTGGCCAGGAAATACAAGGAAGCAAGGTTTATTTACAATCAAGACAGCCTATGTGCTCACAATCTAGTTCACCTTGTAACTGGGATTATGAAGCGCTCATCTTGTGGCTCTACAGTCACTTAAGTCAGTGAAACAAATGAGAATCTGTATTCCAGAATTAATTCGACTTAAGAATAAAGAGTTGAGAATGGAAGAATGTCGCCCCAATAACTTTTTTGAATTTATCGCTGAAGGACTATAGTAGCCGGACCATTGCGAAAGCAAATTAAGCATCTGAAAAACGAGTCAAAATTCTAAAATCAGTAATTGAAGGATTACAGGAAACTCGTAATCAGTATATTGAATTGAAAGAAGGATTAAGAATCTAAGGGAATTTCTGCAACAGAATACCTTTCATATCTCAATCTGATTAGCCGCTTCGTCAGACACTCGGCACCAGCAATATGAAGGCAACTGACCCGGAATGTGGCAAACCCTAGTACATTACTCTCAGTTCGACAAATGCTTTTTACGTACTCGCTGTATCAAACAAAGCTAAAGACCCAAAAAAAGTTTACTTCGCCTTAGCAATCCAAAATTTTGAAATTTCGATTATTGAATTTGAACATCAATAGGCATGTTAATTTCGTTTGCGACAGGAGTATAAATATCCGTTTCAATTTCGTCTGTTTTGATGGTGACAATTAATGCGTAACGTGCTTGTTTGTTCCATCTTTCGAAATTTCGTCTTTCTCTCCACCAACCAATAACCGGATATATTGCTATGTAACTACGTTCCGCTAAGTCGGTGGCTGTACCCCGCCACACATCAGAGTGTATAGAACCTAAACTATGTAAATTTTTTCCGAGAGTCCAAATTCCAGATGCAGGCGAAGGCGAAGGCTTGAAAGTTTTCTGAATTCGGGCTTTTTTGTTGATTCGTTGCTTAAAATCGTTCAAATTCTCCAATGACCGTTTAACGTCAAATCGTAGACCATGCGATGCATACCGAAACTTGTTTTTCCAACCTCGTTCACCTGGATTGGGTTCGACAAAATAGGAAAGCGTAATTCTCAATACCACTTGAGCTTCCCCTAAATCATACAACACATCGGTTGGCCATGGAATCTTATGTAAATTCATATCTTTTGTCTTAACGCGCCCCTTTGTATTCTTAAAATACGGTCGAATATCATCTTGAGCAATTAATGTTAGAGAGTTACTTGTGCTCCAAAGCAGTTCTTCAAGGTCGGGAGTTCCGTATCCACAATACCGTAGTAGTTGTCGTTTTTTTTCTTGAGTATTCAATGGTTGGAAATGTGCCTTCATTTCCGGAGTCCATCTTGCCGAGTGAACAAGTAATGCGCGGATAGTTTCTGGCCAGTAATCTGGGTAATGAGATTGAAGCAATGCTGCAAGATATGAGGCTTGCGCTGATGCTGCGCTTGTATCGCCAAACGATATGAGTAACTTGTTAGTGTCAAATTGGTGGCCGGTACTAATCAGCTGCAATGAGTCATCAATGTAGTCAGCATTAACATAATTGGGATTGACAGCCATATTTCCGCCTTCCATAACAATATCAGGTTTAATAGGCCATGTTTTCTCACCCCATTCCATCGATGTACAACTAGATGGAGAAAGGTCACCAGATTTTGCAACCGCTTTCCATCCCGGATATTTTTGGGCATCCAAAATCTCTTTCTCGGTGTACGCTCCGACAGTCAAAGCGTTCCAAGCTTGACCAGGGTCGTGAATAGAATCGGTCATATTGCTATCTGGATGGCGGTGCCTTTCGTTAGGGTCAGTATTACCGGCGCATAAAATAATTAATCGCCGTTGGTGATCATCACATCCAGATGAAAGCGCGTCAATAGCGGCAGACCATGATGATGGTCAGCCGCGATCTCTGTTATCACTTGCGGACACGGCCATCACGTAGATTCGTTTTCTAAAGGGATCAATTTCAACGCGATGAACACTTTCTTTGGTAATTGCACCGAAAAGAGCTCTATCTGTGTGATATCCGGGTGCTGGTGTAATCTTTACAGATTCAAGTCTATGAGATAGCTGGATTGCATTGGAAGATGACAATTTTTCGATTAAATCACCGTATATTGCCAACCCAGCCATTGGTGTTCCATGCCCATGTCTATCATCCGTTCCCCAAGCAGAGTTGTAAGTGTGCATATCTGCGGTAGCAGCAACGGATTTTAGTAGAGGGTGCTTTTCATTAAGCCCAGTATCAAGTAAACAGATCCAAGGCGCATCTTCAGGTGGAATACTTAAGCGTCCCAAGAGATCATCCACCCACTTCGACTGTTCTGAAGGATTCATCTCAGTAAAGAATTCAGCGGTCACTTTTGGAGCACGCAATTCTGCGATTGCACATAACAAATAAATCGACTCAGCGATTTTTTCTCTAGTTGCTTTGACAAGCAATACTGATCGATCTAGAAAACGAACTGCTTCATCGCCAACATCAATTTCCAAACGATTAACATTTTCGCGCAGGAATTCTTCATAGTCGACCTTGTCGGAGTGACGCAACCAAACTTCCCACCAAATTTCAACATTGGCTTTAGGAAACAGTGAATGTTCATCGGTCCAAAGAGATTTCAATACGGACTGTTTAATGGCTGAAACACTTTCAATTAGATTCTTGTTTTTGGGATTTTTTCTGCGTGTATCTTCATCCCTGTATCGTTTGACCTTTTTCAGAAAGTGAACTAGTTTACCTTCTGGCACAAAAACGGTTGCCATGGTTTTATCGTCTATCTGTTTGATCGAGCAAAATTCTATGCCACTGGGTCGAAATTCAAGACTCTCGAAATTCAACTCAAAGCCTGGCTCACTTTCGAAAGAGACGTATATTCCGTTACCTGCATCAAGCCCTAGTGCTTTTTGTTTAGAAATCAGGTTTGATTCTTCTTCCTGTATGTCAGCCAGCTGATTTAGTAAATTTTTAGCATGATCTTGGCGATTCCTACTGGGTAGATTGAAATTTGGACCACGCCCGCCAGGTGGTCGTGTGTACCCTTCACTTTTTGCGGTACCCTTGATATGAATGTGTGGAAGGTGCTCCGTTCTCTCGTCAACCATATTAAAGTCGAATTGCTGGTTTATGAGTGCTTAATATTATTTTGCTCGCTAACGGACTGTTTCAGGTCGTCGTCACTAACAATTTTTTTTCCTTTTATAATTGTGCACTTAATAGCGCTCTCACATACTCTGGCTAATTCCCCATAGCTTAGACCACAAGAAGCTTCAGCTAATTCAGTCCAAGGCAATTTTGGTGAAGCGTAGCGTGTCAATCGATTTTTATAGAAAGAAGCGATTTCCTCCTTCTCTGGCAGCCGATATTCGATAACGTCATCAAATCGTCGAAATAATGCGCGATCCAAAAGATCTACAAAATTTGTAGCAGCTATAAGGATGCTATCTGAATTGTCATGCTCAATCATCTGCAGAAAGCTATTTAACACTCTTCTAATTTCCCCAACGTCGTTGCCTAATCCTTTCTGAGAACCGATACTATCAAACTCGTCGAATAAATAAATTCCTCTGGTATGCTGAATTGCATTGAAAATTGTTCGAAGTTTCGCTGCGGTCTCTCCCATGAATTTAGTCATCAGACTGTCAATTCGAACTTCAAACAATGGCAGCCCAAGCTCTCCTGATAGAACAGATGCAGTCATTGTCTTGCCTGTGCCGGGCGGGCCAATCAGTAACACTTTCGTACGTGGATTAAGACCATGTGACCGAATTAATTGAATTAATGTGTGTTCCTCAATTAGGCGATTGAGGCGTTTTCGGGTGCTGGATGAGAGTACCATATCCGTCAGCTTCAAATTAGGATAAGAAACTGACAACAGACTTGATAGTTCACCTTTTGGCTGCGCAAGAGGTATAGGAGAGTTAGGCCCAAGTTCCAGCCGGGATAACTGTATAAGTGCATGATCTGATTAAGAATACCAGAGGATATGAATTCCCGCTACTGGGCAGGATCAGAGGATATTGAATTTCACGTCTAAATGATCAAATGCCTTTTGCTGATAATCGGTCGGTTGAGTAAACAGCCAGAATTCTGAGTCTTTCCTCTTCAATGGACGAATTCGATTCCTGCACAGCGTTGCAAGGTCCTGCATCAAAGTCTGAAAACTGTGTACCGGCTCGCCGGCCGCATTGAGCTTAGTCTTTTGTTTTCGATACGCAGACGGGGATTTTCTCGCCGGCTTGACGTCCAGTCGCTTTACGCATTCATCATCAAACAGTAGTGGCGCGAGTTTCTTACGCATCTCAAACTCGACATAGTACGCCAGCATGCAAAGCAGAAGATGCGAACGCACCCGGCGTTCGCGGCGATGATAAATCGGACGCACCTTCAAGTCGACGGTCTTCATTGACCGAAACGCCCGCTCAACTTTTGACCAGGTGTTTCCCATGCTATTTTTTGGTCCATAAATTCCGGTAGGCGACATCTGAAATGACACTCACAGCACATGGCTATTTTGCTCATTATCGAACAAATTCGGTAATTGACGGTCGTTTTTGTCACTCTACGGACGAATTGTGTGGTCTCGACCGATGGACAGCCGAGCGTATCCGCGGTGGTCCGCAGCAGCGGTAACTGTCAGTTCAATGTGGGTCTGAAGCGCTGCTTCAGGTCGGTGAGAATACTGCGGCGAAGGCTTCTTTACGATTCAGGTTGAAATGGCGCAGCGCCTGCGGCACTGACTCTAAGGAACTGTGATGAAAAATCAGCGCCAGCGCAATATTGTTGCACATTGCACGATTGCTCGGACCATTGCTGGTACGGGTCAGGCAGGCGTCTTCAAGGAATGTACGGTCCCGAATGTGATGGTTCAAGTTTTCAACACTCCAGTGTCCGCGGTTCCACTTGAGCAGTTGTTGCGCATCGGCTCGCTCTGCACCAACCGAAGTGATGCCAAACATAACCTCTGTGCTCGCACTGTCCGCTTCTTTGATCACCTCGCGGTCGCGCTCAATGCGAAATGCCTGCCGCACCTGCTTAAAATCGAAACGCTTCGGATCGTCCACCTCCAGCACCTCAATACGACGCTGTTCAATGCGTCCGTGCGCCTTGGTCAACTCCTCTTCCCAACGCCGCACCCGCTGACTGCACCACGGCATTGACTGCACCTTGTTCAACTGCAAAGATGTGTTGTCCTTGAGCGTCAGCATATAGTCTGCCTTGGCATCTAAAATCAAATCGACGCTCTCAAAAGTGCTGTGCAGCGCATCCAGTGTGATCACTCGTCCAGCGACATCAATCTCACTGAGCAACTGCCGGGTTGCGTCCAACTCTTGCCCATCTTTGTAGAAACTGCGGCTGGCTTTCGGAATCCCACTGCCATGCTCAACAAGCGTTACCGTCTCATAGTGGCTGTCTCCATTTCGATTGGCGCCGCGAATCCGCTTTCCGTCCGCCGCAAGTGCCGACAACTGTTTGTTTCGACATCCAGAATAGCGATCCAACACGCCTTGCAACTGTTCCGTATCGGTATACTGAATGACCCGGTGCAACGTCGATTTCGACGCCGGCTCATACCAGCCTGTTTTCGGATTGCGCCAACTGCCAATCGCAGCCAACTCCTCCTGAGAAAGAGCCGCGGCAAACTGTGCCGCCGCCACCGGACCGTAAAATCCACTCAATTGTGCCAGAATCAGCGTTGAATAGGCACTCGCAAGCGTGTGCTTGCGCCCCTGTGCGCGACGAAAATCCCGCATCTCGGAAAACTCAGCATGCAAACTGCGCAACGTCGGCAGCGAATGACCGCTCGCCTTGCCCTTTTTCTGCCAGCGCGACTCCAACTCGCCTGGCTGACACAACGCGCGCCTGGCATCGCGACGCAATCGCTTGACTGACAACAGCTTGACCTCACCATGCGCCTCGGTATACTTGCCCCCTTTGCGCGAATAGCCGGCGGTTTTTCCCAACGTCTGCCACCCAGCCGCGCGGTACATGATTCCACCATGTTGCTTGGGATTTACAAATGTCTCCGCCAACAGCAGACCGTGACCATAGGCCGCTTCCCAGTCATCACTGATTCGCTGACAGATCAATTTCAGCACATGCGAACCCAGATTCGGATATCGACCCGCCTCGTGCAGCATTGCAAAGCGAGTGTTATTCACAATCAAATGCAATCGACGCCACTGTTGCTCCGGCGCCCAGCCAATCCATTGGTCGCGCGCAGCGCACTTCAATGAACCGGTCTGCCAGCCACTCAGACACACCCACCGCCCCTTATACTCAACGATGTATCGCAATCCGCGACCGGCAAAACGCTTGAATCCAAGCTGATGATGCTGACGCATCAGTCGGTCCCACTTCGGATATTCGCTGGTGCGGGCAAGACGTACCTTGACCTCGCCAGCTTGGATGGGTGGGTTATTTCTGCGGCCATGTTCGTTCATGTCCGCATATATACTACATCGGAACGAAAATAGCCACCCCTGACGGCAATTTACTGGGATCGTTGGATAATTTGCACTGACTTGGTTAGCGTGGGAGTGCCCTGACTTTTGACAGACGCTTGTAGCTGTCAAGCACCTCATCGGTGCTCAGTTTATCCGCGCTGACACTGGTGCGAATCACGTAAAACCCATCAAGCGCAGCCTCGCGGTCAATGCTTTGCTGATTGCGCTGATAACTGAATCGTTCAGGTCCAACCTCAATGTGAAAATGTTTGCGCATCTTGTGTTTGTCCAACGCCCGCGTTGCCCGACGAACAATCGCACTTTGCTTTTTCAACCGATACTTGTCCCTTTTGGTTGCCGAAACAATTTCATCCAGCAAGCGCTCGGTCGCTTGCAGCAACTGTGCACGGGTGGATTTGCGCTTGTCTGCCAAAAACGGATTGCGACACACCACCAGCCGCTCACCAGGATATAACCGTTCACAGCGGATCTCCCCCAAGCCGCGCTTATCAAACAAACTTGGCTGCAATGCGCCATCGTCTACAAGTTGTTGAATGGATACTGATTTCAGTGTCGTAATCCAGTCATACTGCGCCGGTTTCAGATCCTCCTCAATGCGTGCCGCAGTTAACATGCCCCGATCCCCGACCATCACTATCCGATTGAGTCCAAATCGCTCCTTGAGCTTGTTCACCTGTGAGATGACCGTTTGTGGATCAGAGGTATTGCCGGCAAACGCCTCAATGGCAACAGGCCGTCCGTCGGCATCACATAAAAGACCAAACTCAATTTGCTTGACCCCTCTTTTTTTATCCCGTGAATAGCCGAATTGTGCCAACTCACACTTCTCGCCGCACACCCAGGTCGAGGTCAGATCGTACATCACCACTGAGCCGTCCTGGAGATGTCTGCGTGCGAGTTTGTTTTCAATCTTGCTTTGGCGTTCAAGCAGCCAGTCCATCGCTGCATAAAGATCATTCCAGTCAGCCTTGGTGACACCGAGACATTCACCTAGGGTGTCGGATGCGATTTCTTCGCAGAAGCCTCGGCTGGTTGCAAGTTTGGAACGAGGCGCGATGACTCTTGCGACAATCATCGACAGGCACAGTTGGCGCTGGCGTGAGGGCTTTGAGTCGATCAAGCGGTCAAGGCCGAGATTCTTGAGCGTGCCGAGCACGGCAGCGACATGGCCGTGTGGGAGCGAGCGGGTGATGTCGAACAGTTCGGGTACAGGATGGGAGGAATTTTTAAGTTCTGCGCGGATCATTGCGATCAGAAACGGTGGCAGTTTTGACAGGTTGGCAAGAGTTCTTTTCTTGCATTTTCCGTCTTGCCAGTAGGACTCTCGCACGAGAATGGCGGGCGGGGAATTTCTGTTTTTGATGGTTTCTACATACATGGGTAATCATTATATTCAATAAATTAATATTGTCAATTAATTAATGGAAATAATAACTAATTTACATGGGTAGGAATAAATGCTAAAAAAATCGCAATTACTGCGATAAATCAAGTAATTACGTCCCTTTTTGCACTAAAATCCTCTGGAACTTGGGGTTAGGAGCTGGTGGTTTAATTTTTTTCTTTTGATCAATTAAGTCTCTAAGCTCGCGGGCAAGTTTGCCGTGTCCCAATCTCGCTTCATGCGCGGCAATTTGCATAGCGACAGAATAGAAATGTGAATCATCCCCGTCAAGATATGACTGTATGAGTGCTTTGAGTTGGTTACCACTCGGCATTTGATTTATCCACTGATGGCATCAAAGGTGGAATATTTACTCAGGTTTTCGCAATTGCGTTTGTTGGTGAGTAAGCTTTTGAAGACCATGCAGAATTATAAAATGTAGAATACAACGATAGTTCAGTTGTGAACGAGCAATCATTTCAGAGATTGAGACATTTTCTCGGCGGACTCAGGCATATGCGCCATAAGTGTGGGTGCTTCAAGTGTGTTTACAGCATTCAAGTACGACCAACCGGATGAACGAATAGTCTTTCTATCGTTACTTGATTGGCATGGAATTCATTGATTTATCATAAGGATTGATTTTACCGTTCGATTCAACAAGCCGATCTATCAATTTACTATCCTGATTCAATCTCTTTAAGGTCATATCGAATTTAGTTCAACTTTCAACCTCATCAAATGATTCGACGGCTTCTTTAAACTGATTGATTCCCATCCCCCTTACATATGGTTCTTTGTGCAAACTAGCGCGAGTATTGCCAAGATATCCATCAGACCAACCTAGAGCTTTTTCAACCGCGCGATCCCATTCTATTCTGACTTCGCACTCACCATCACGATATTGAGGAACATGTGCATCGCAAGTCCGATCATAGCATTGAGACAAAACAGTTAGAGCAAATTCATCGTTCTGTATATCAGGCACCATAGTGTTCCCGATTTCTTTGGTGCTGAATTTAGGGAAATCAAGTGTCAATCCACGACTCCGCATTATCTGAAGTCTTTCTATTGACGAATTGAGAAAGACCGCCAAAGCTTTTGCTTCATCAACAGTTAAACCCGTTATCGGAGTCCAACCGTTTCCTAAATATTTGTTTTCACTAGCTACTGCGTTTAAGCGAGCGGTTGACAAGCGTTGACCGGCAGATATTAGTAAATGGCCGGCCTTTCGTAGCACTTTGTTTGTTTTTGATTCACCGACACTTCCTTTTTGCTGACACCTCCAGTGCGCATCTGGATTCGATCTCAGAGTCAATTGACCGTCAGCACCTTTCGATTTGATAATTGGAAAACTGTTATTAGACTTTTGACTTGAACTTTTGAAATTACCTCTCAATACTCGACCGGTTTCATGGACTTGAACATTTTTCATGCTATGTAGTGGAATGCTAGTCACATCATTCGCAAACTTCCAAGACTCACTTGCCAATTCTGGAATACGCCAAATACCAGGTGACCAATCGCCACTTAATATCCTTTCCGCCGGCCAATATGATACTTCTCCCCATCCGTTATTTAGTTGCCGTCCTTCTCGGAGAAGTTTACACAACTCGTGCACGTCATCTTCCTTCATCGGAAATCGATCTAAGTGAACAAAATGTGTAGGTGGTTTGTTTTCGCCAATGTGCTTTTGTACGATTATCAGACTCTCATTAATACTAGTGTTTTGACTCATTTTAATTTGACCAGGCAGGTGACAAGTGACTATGGTGTGAATATGGTAAAGGTCTCCAAAATAACGTCTTTTGTTTAGAGACGACGTAGAACAAAGAATTAAAGTTGGCAGTACCATCGCAAGAACACCTTTGTCTTGAAGACAGTACCCTGCCATTACTTCAAACAACGGTCCAATAGAGTTCTTATCTATAACCTGAGACGGCACCGGGTCAGCCTCTTCTAGTGCCTGTTGAAGTTCGTTAACTCGGGCCCGCAGAGATTGCTGATCTTCGCTTGAAAATTTCTCTCCCATTTTGGCACGATTAGTAAATGGAGGATTCATGATCACAACGCGTGCATTCTTTACAGCGTCTACAGCTGCTTCAAGTCGCACATCTTGACTTTCTTGGTAAGTATTCCAAACGTCTGCTGATTTAATTTTGTCGTCCAACAGATGGGCATGTCGTCGTTTAGGCACCATTTGATCCTGACTAAGAAATTCAAGTGATCCGGCGTAAGTGCGAAGCTCTCGAATATTTCGACCGTAAGCCATACGGTACAATCCCATGTTGTTGAATCGGATTTCTGCGTTTCCAATACTCAATTGTGCAGCAGCCAATTGAAGAGATAATGGATTGATGTCAAAGGCTTTTAGAGAATTCTCTACTGCGGTTCGATGAAGCATGCTAACCAGTGTCCTATCCGCTCCTCCGCTTCTTCCTCGTCTACGTATTTCTGCGAGACACGCAGCTAATAGAGTTCCGCTGCCGCATGCTAAATCAACAATCTTTGTTGCTTTAAGGTCTTCCTTTTTCGTCCAGTCGAATTCTTCACACAAGTCAAGAGCTAAATTTGCTAATGTGAGAGCTGCTAGTGGTCGAATGCCGCGGCGTCATTGACGCCAATTGCGATTATGCGATAATCGCACAGCCATTCGTTGTCGACAGCATCGTGATAGGACCGACGATACAGTTCGACACCGAATATACTTTCGTCATCCATTGTTCGTACCAACCAGTCATTTCTCACTCTACGTATTTTCTGAATCGTGTACGTGAGGTCTCCAGTTGTCAAAAACTAGCAACCAGTTTTCGGGGTAGCATCTGAAGTCCGAATGCTTGAATTTTGTTGTCTTTTTACAAATAATCTGAAGAATTGCATCATACCAGTTCTGCTCCAGAACATCACCCATGATTGGACGCGGAGGCACTTCGCCTCGAACAATCTTTCTCTGCACTTCCAATTCCTTTCGAGAATCGGTGTACTTATACGCTGGAATAGGAAAAACGCCAGTTATGCCTTCCTGCTCAATTTCGGCTTGGAGTTTCGCCGCATTTTGTGAAATTGCTTCGATAATCTCAATGCCAATTTACTTCGGTTCCCCTCTCTCAAACTCAAGAATCAAGTCAGGCTTATCGCTAAATTCGACTCGAAGTGGATAAGAAAGAATAGAACGTTCGATAGTGCGCAGAAAACGAAATGCAACCCGCCTTTCGCTACGGTACTTTGTTTGACCACACCCGCGAGGTGGCACGCTAACATTGCACGAATCTATCTTGTGAAGCAGGTCGTCAGCCGACGAAGCCCTAAGTGTATCAAGTGACATGTTCATTTGAAAATTTGAAATCTTTCGCCTTAGACTCAATCAATCCAAACCAATCATCAGTTAGATGCAACGGGCATCGATATACGGACAATGACCAAATTGTTTTGCCTTGAGAAATTCCTTCTTTCAGACGGTCTATATTAAGTTCCATAATTTAGATTCTGCACTCGCTAAACTATAGTACTCAACGCATTCGTTATTCTTGAATCACTTACAGTTGAAATCTGGAAGCGTTATCTCTACGGCTGAACCGGTACAAACTGGACTTTTCATGTTCATACGGTAGTTTAACCAGAATCAATTATTTCTTGATTTGAAATTACCGATTTTATTTAACGAACTATTTTTATGAATTTTAACAACGTGAGGCCCGGAAGGATTCGAGCTTTCTCGGAAATAAACTATCAATTCACATTACACTGAACACCGCAAATGGAATTGCGCTGGTCGGTGTTAGAAATTCGAAACTATCGATCTTCGCGCCATGAAAAACTCACTCAGCGGCGAGAAATCAAATCCGAGAATTCACAGTCATAGAATAAGAGAGGAACGATTCAGAAACAATAAATACAAGGTATCAGCCACTGAAAACTATTTATTTGTTCCAATCAGCGCAGGCTCAGTTTCAGCTGTCAGTTTGCTCGGCAGCTCTTTGTGCACAGCATAAGATGACCACAAATCACCGAGATTGAAGCGAATAGCCTCAAAGGGCGGCAATGACACTGGCGCATCATCGAACAGCGCGTCAGTCTGCACCCATTCAGTGCCGCGCAGCTTAAATGCTTCCAACGATTGCACATTTGGGTCTACTAACCAAAGATAGCTGACACCCGCCCGCGCGTACGCCGCCCGCTTGCCGCCAAGATCAAGCTTTCTCGTTGATGGAGAAAGCACCTCGCACACCCAGTCCGGTGCCAGCTCAAAATAGGCAGTAATTGGAACCTCAGGCATTCGCTGACGTCGCCATCCCGCGATGTCAGGCACCAAAATGTCCTTGCCTAGATGGAGTTCAGGTTCAAAGAGAATCCACCACCCGCCAGGGCCGCCGCGACCGTAGTGAAAAGACGGACTGATGATGCCTACAAGTCCCGAACTGGCAATGGCATGAAGAGGAGCAGGCCTAGGGTGGGTGTAGAGTATGCCGTCGACAATTTCTGCAACCTTGTGCGCCGGCGCATCCAGCACGTCCTGATAGGTAGCTTGAGGTGCATCTGTCTCGACTTTTTCTGCCTGCAATTTGTTCATAGTTTCGCGTACCTTAAGAAGTGTTCTGATTCAATTCTAATCTACCGGTGCGCTGTGATTCAAACGCTATGGCTGTAAATTGTCATATTGCATCGGGTTTAACGTTCAACAGGTTCAGGTGCTCAAGATCTAAAGAGGAACTTTTTCTGTCGTGAACAGCATTAGTTGATTGGTTAGAATTTGTACAAGAAGAGACGCCCAAATTTATACACCGTGCTCCATTGCAACAATCAGTCATAATTTGGTGGTGCTGAATAAATCAATTCGAACCATGGTGGCAATGAATCTGCAGATTGCCTCGCACCGATTTAAAGACTGAATTTCTCTCACATTAAAAAACACAGCCTACACTTCAGTCAGTTTTCAAAATTGACCTGAAAACTGTGTTCAGACAAGCGTAGCATTTGTGTCGATATTGTCGGAATCAATTTACATTTTGCGCAAATACTGCCAAAGTGCCCGACAGACTGCCAAAGTGGAGTCAGCCGATGGTCTCTCAGTGTCTCGAAATAGATCGCGTGATGCCGTTGGCATTTTATGATTTTCCAGCTGCGCATTGGCAAAGCATTCGCAGCCACTGATTCGGTCGAATCGATGTTTTCGAAGAGATTTCGTAGCACGTTGGCAGTTTGATTCGCATGGGGATGCTGTGTATGATGCTCAAATTGGGTCAAAGTGTTGAGATGGAGAAGACCGTGAGGTTTCCAGCATGTCGGTAAAATGATACGAATAGTTGAATTCCAAGTAGGGTGCGAGGTGAAGAACATTGACTAGGCAGCCGTTTGAAATAATCCCCCACGCACTATTATTCACAACCCCGCAGTTTGCAATTATTTTGGCATATTCTGGGTAAGATCGAACACCTAAACAGCATCCCCTAACCGTCCAGAGCGCTTTCGGCAAGCACCGCTTCAAGCTGTGCCGTTTGTTCGGCGCACTCTAGTTTATCAAGTTTCCTTAGCTTCATCATCTGCCACTGCACGGCGGGCAGAGTTTTCGCGTGCGGCACTTCAAGCAGTGCCCACTCGGGTTCGCCCTTTTGAAAAGACATCAGAAAGCGCCGATGCGCGTCAGACATTCGGTCTACTATATCGGCAATCAACTCCTCGCGCACTCGCATAAGTTCATCAAGCGTTACCGAATACTCCGTCATGCCCGAAAGACCGCGAGTGAATTCCGATTCCATTTTGCGGCGAACCGGTGCCAACAACTTGCCCATGGGCCGGTGATGGCTGATCAGATAGACGACGAAAGCTGCGCGCAACCGTTTGTCAATGCCTTCATTTAACAGGGGTTCGCGGACATCGAATAGATCGCGCGGATGTTGGCGATGGAGTGTTGCGACTATTTTTCCGGCATACTGGTCCGCGAAGGACACCACTTGGACCGTGGCATGGCCAAACTGCCGTTCGACGAATTTTGAGACGTCTCTTACTGAAAGTTCAAACACGTAGCCGCGCAGCTCAGGAGTTACCTCAATCTTTATCTGTAATGTCGTTCACGGACGAACAGCTTATTGATAGTGCCCTCCTCGAGCAATTTCCCTCGTTGCACTTTAACCAACGGCAGTAACTTCTTGATGCGATTTTCAATCATTCGCAGGACTATGTTGATGCCATATAGTGACTCCTCGCGACCTGCAACCGGCAGATAGACCAAGTCAATATCCACCCACAGTCGAGGCAAATTCATGATGAACAGATTGATGGCCGTACCACCCTTAAGGGAAAAGCAATTCTCCTCCGCTACAAAAGGAAGGATGCGTACCAGCAGCTCGACCTGTCGGCGGTATCTGTCATTCATGCTCATCAAGATCTTCGGGAACTGTAATCTGGTATTTCTTATCGAGTCTTCCGCCTTTGAACAACATCCGCTTACCGCTGCCGAGATCCACTTCTGAGCGGTTAAGCCGTTCGACCCACGCGTGACGATGTCGATCAGCGAACCACAGAAACAGGCGCCTGACCTTTACGCTGCGACATTCACGTAAAAGACGGTTCATGCGTCTTGGGCTGATGCTGACAAGGCCTACCATCAGTACGTCTGCTTGGTGGAACGTCTCTCTATCAGGCAGCTCGTCAAGCAACTCGAGGATGGCCCGCTCGCGTGTCGAGATGGCGATTGGCCAATTTCCATTTCCAAAGTGAATCCATGTCAGACTACCGTGAATGGTCCCGAGTTGCGACGGCTGACCGCCGGCCATTACAGTCTCAAGATTTTCGAAAACATTGATTATCGGTTCCGCACGAAACAGCTTTTGGGCATTGTGAAACACAAATGACGTCTCGACCGGGAGTTTGCGGAGCCAGCTTGGTGCTCGTTGGTCACCGTAGAGGTGAATCTCCGTCGGTCCCGCACTAGAAACATAGTGGCCAAGTCCATCAAGTTCCAGCGCGGTACGTCCGCCAACCACGATTGGCTGTTTTAAGATCAATTGAAGGGATACGACGACATGCTGCCAACGCAATGGTTCGGTCACATCCTCAACACCCAATTTGTATAGTGGGCGCCGGAACACGCCTCGAGTAATCGGCTGCAACCAGCCGCTCGCCACATATCGGCTGCGCAACGAGCTCGAATAGCCCGCAGCAGTCAACCACGCAGCATCCGCCAGTAATCCTTCAGGCAAAAGCCGGTGCATTTGGTTTAACAATCTTCTTTTTTGATGTTTCATAATATTGTAAATTTCACCATATCAAACCAAATGTAAGTTTGACATAAAATTCATCTTAATCACTTAAAGTTTTCAATTTTGTAAATTCTTAAACTCAAATGCAGATTCGCTTCAAAGAATCAAGGGAAAGAGTCGTAGAGTTTCATTCAAGTATTTCAGTGGTGGTAATATTCGCATTCAGGGCTGTGATTGTTGATAGCGAGACTCCGATGTAGTGTCATTCAGCGACGGCTCGAATCCTTCGCGGGATAACAAAAACTAAGAATCAATAGCTCAAGAAAATTCGCTTGGACGACGGCATCTATTTCGTAGTCACGCAAGGGCGAAGCGACACTCAATTGATTACACACCCATTTTGCCGTGCCTCACCGCGATGACTTTATCGACGAATGGTTTGATCGAAAAATTATGGCAGGCGGGGATATCAATTCCAAAATCACAAAACGGGTCGAGCTCATCGAACTGTTTCTGATTTTTGTCAGTCCAGAATTTCTCGACTCGGACTACTGCGTGGAACAAGAGATGATGCGAGTATTAGAGCGAGTGCACGTGGTCGACGTGAATGTGATTCCTATTTTATCGAACCCTGTGACTGGACATCCACTCCCCTACCCTACGTCAAGGCATTGCCTGCGACGGCAAGCCAATCAGCATTGCACGAACAAATCGATGCTTGTCTTGATGTTGTGCAAATGTTGCTGCGAGTTTTGGAAGCAAAGAATGTGCCACAAGGCAGAACAAATTCGGAAGGTAAACCTTCCCAGTCTAAAGTCGCAAAAAACCGCGTCAAGCACAAATGTGATGAGACAGGCCGCAGCGATTTCCAGAACACCGAATTTTGCGTTATTCAAGATTGCTTTGAGTGTGCCAATGCTAAGATCATTCAATTAGAGGATTTGAGAGGCTGCTCTGTTTCGCGTTTGACCGCCGCTTTATTAAAGGCATGATCGTCAACCGAGGACGCGAGTATTGTACCGACCCCATCACAGTTGATGACGGCAGAGACAAATACGGAATCGGAGGTATCTCATATTCATTCCTAGAAAATGTCCTTCCTAGTTCTCCAGTCGCATATTTTGTAACGAGGCTGATGAATGCAGCTTTCTTTGAAACCGATGATGAGGGGTTTGAGCGACATGAAGAAAGGCTGACGCCGTAAGACGCCGCTCAGTAATTTTGGAAGAAGTTTCTACAACGGATTGGAGTCGTCAGTGACTGATGTTGTTCGTTTGCGTTACAACAACTGCGACCATCACATTCGAAGATCCAACCCTTAGCGAGAACAAACACCGCGAGTTGCCACAGCGAAAACAGCCAGCTTCACAAGTCCATTGCTCAAATGCAAGAAAACACCTTTCTGTTGCGCCTGGGATTCCTGGAAAAATTCAAACTTGGTAGTCCGGAAGGATTCGAGTGTTTTCAGAAATAAACTTTCAATTCACATTGCACTGAACACCGCAAACTGAATTGCGCCGGTCGGTGTTGGAACTTTGAAACTATCGATCTTCGCGACATGAAAACATCTCTCAGCGGTGAGAAATTAAATCCGAGAATTCACAGTCATAGAATAAGAGAGGAACGATTAAATGACAATAAATACAAGGTTTCAGCCACTGAAAACTATTTGTTTGTTCCAATCAGCGCAGGCTCAGTTTCAGCTGTCAGTTTGCTCGGCAGCTCTTTGTGCACAGCATAAGATGACCACAAATCACCGAGATTGAAGCAGATTGCCTCAAAGGGCGGCAACGACACTGACGCATCATCGAACAGCGTGTCAATCAGCACCCATTCAGTGCCGCGCAGCTTAAATGCTTCCAACGATTGAACATTTGGATCTACTAACCAAAGATAGCTGACTCCCGCCCGGGCGTACGCCGCCCGCTTACCGCCAAGATTAAGCTTTCGCGTCGATGGAGAAAGCACCTCGCACACCCAGTCCGGTGCCAGCTCAAAATAGGCAGTAATTGGAGCCTCAGGCATTCGCTGACGTTGCCATCCCGCGATGTCAGGCACCAAAATGTCCTTGCCTAGATGGAGTTCAGGTTCAAAGAGAATCCGCCACCCGCCAGGACCGCCATTACCGAACTCAAAAGGCGGGCCGATTAAAATTACAAGCCTCGAACGGGCAATGGCATGAAGAGGAGCAGGCCTAGGGTGGGTGTAGAGTATGCCGTCGACAATTTCTGCAACCTTGTGCGCCGGCGCATCCAGCACGTCCTGATAGGTAGCCTGAGGTGAATCTGTCTCGACTATTTCCGCCTGAAATTTGTTCATAGTTTCGCGTAACTTAAGAAGTTTTCTGATTCAATTCTAAATCATTGGTGCGCTGTGATTCAAACGCTATCAGGTGTTTCCCATGCTATTTTTTGGTCCATAAAATCCGGCAGGCGGCATCTAAAATGACACTCACACCACTTGGCTATTTTGCTCATTATCAAACAAATTCGGATATTTCGCACTGACTTGCTTAGCGTGGGATGCCCCTGCAAACGCTATGGCTGTAAATTGTCATATTGCATCGGGTTTAACGTTCAACAGGTTCAGGTGCTCAAAATATAAAGAGGAACTTTTTCTGTCGTGAACCGCATTAGCTGATTGGTTAGAATCGTACAAGAAGAGACACCTAAATTCATACTCCGTGTTCCATTGCAACAATCAGTCATAATTTGGTGGGCGCTGAATAAATCAATTCGAACCATGGTGGCAATGAATTTGCAGATTGCCTTGCATCGATTTAAAGACTGAATTTCTCTCGATTCAAAAAATCAAAGCCTACACTTCAGTCAGTTTTCAAAATTGACCTGAAAGCTGTGTTCAGACAACCGCGTCGCTTCAAGCAAAATCTCTGCCAGTTCAAACCCCAAAATAGATGTCATCGATTACCAAAGTAAACGTACATGATTCTGTCGCATCACCCCGAATACATGAAATATAAATTTCATCCATTCAAGAGTCTGTTTGACACACTTACTGTGTCTATGCTATGCAGTGACTCCTCGCGACCAGCTGCTGGCGGATAGACCAAGTCAATATCCACCGACAGTCGAGGCGCGTTCCTAATGAACAGACTGATGACTGTACCACCCTTAAGGGAAAAGCAAATCTCCTCCCCCACAAAGTGAAGGATGCATACCAGCAGCTCGACCTGTCGGCGTATTGCTCATCCATGATCATCAAAATCTTCGGGAATTGTAATATGGTATTTTTTATCGATACTTCCGCCTTTGAACAAAATCCAGTCACCGCTGCCGAGATCCACTTCTGAGCGGTTAATCTGTTCGACCCACGCGTGACGATGTCGATCAGCAAACCACAGAAACAGTCGCCTGACCTTTACGCTGCGACATTCACTTAAAAGGCGGTTCATGCGTCTTGGACTGATGCTGACAAGGCCTTCCATCAGTACGTCTGCTTGGTGGAACGTCCCTCTGTTAGGAATCTCGTCCAGCACCTCGAGGATTGCCCGTTCACGTGTCGAAATTACGATTGGCCAGTCTTCATTCCCGAAGTGAATCCATGTAAGGCTGCCGTGAATAGTCGCGAGCTGCGACGGCTGATCGCCGGCCATTGCGGTCTCAAGATTTTCGAAAGCATTGATCATCGGCTCCTCGCGAAACAGCTTCTGGGCATTGTGAAACACAAATGAAGTCTCGAACGGGAGTCTGCAAAGCCAGCTTGGTGCTCGTTGCTCACCGTAGAGGTGAATCTCCGTCAGTCCCGCAGAAGCATTGTGGTCAAGTCCATCAAGTTCCAGCACGGTACGTCCGCCAACCACGATCGGTTGCTTTAGGATCAATTGAAGGGAAACGACGACATGCTGCCAAAGCAATGGTGCAGTCACATCCTCAATACCCGGTCTGTATTGCGGACGCCGGAACACGCCTCGAGTAATCGGCTGTAGCCAGCCGCTTGTCACATATCGGCTGCGCACCGAGCTCGAATAGCCTGCAGCATTCAGCCACGCAGCATCCGCCAGTAATCCTTCAGGCAAAAGCTGGTGCAGTCGGATTAACAATTTACTTTTTTTATGTTTCATAGTATTGCAAGTATCACTAAAACAAACCAAATGGTAACTACTTGCCCCCTCCCCGAAGCGGGCAGGGAGTTTTCAGCAAAATTGAATGAGAATGATTTTACTTGGACTGTCCGAGCATTTGCGCCGCATTGCCGTCAAGTGCGAATTGCACCGCGTCAAGCGAGCAATATCCTTGGCAGGACATTGACAAGCAGGCTCGGACATGATCGAAGTTTCAGAAGGTTCCTGAGACTTTCTCTTTGCATTTTGCCATTCAGAAGTCGCGCTCGGCTCGGCTGTTGCTGAACGGCGCCTCGCTTTGGATGGCGCTTTTTGATCACGATGTCGGCAAACGAGCAGCTGTGGATCCAGCGGTTTTTGCGGTTCACGCGGATAGAGGTTTCATCGGCGTTCAGCACCGGCATCTCCAGCAGCCGTTCAAAGGTTGCATGTTCCCGACCGGCTAGGGTCTCATGCAGGCGCCGCACCCGTTTCAAAAGCGTCGCTTCACAAAACTGACGTCCACACGTCATCTTGAGCAACTGCGCGGTGCGCTGAGCGGCACCATCTGAGAAATCATCAGGTCGGTTGCGAAGGCGATGATGCTGATCCTGTGCAGTGCCGCCGGCTCGCGCTTAAAGATAGTGCTGCCGGCCAGATGCGATTCGATGCAAACGCTGTGAGGCAGCATCCGCGCAATGATGGCGTGACACAGCCCGGCCGTGGTTTTGGATCCGAATTTTAAGTTTCCCATCTAGAATGGGTTGTGTATTCAACGATGCTGACATCATAGACTGGCTGTTCTGTTATGTCAAGGGGCGAATCAAATGTTCTGCTGTAAATCAATGTAATCAGGTTACCATGCCTCTGCACGATGGCATCTTCAACGGCAATGATCTGCCGCTCAAGATTCAACCAGAGGAGGAGTGATTAGTTGCCCTGATTGAATGAAATTCGACTGCAGGCGCGCAAACATACCCCTTGTTTTGATCAGAGATAGGAATTGTTCGCACCACTCAGCATGCGAATCGCTCTATGGACCCAACAAAATTTTGCCGCGTCTCCGTCTCCAGCCACACTGATTCAGGCGATGGCTTACAGCTTCAAAATACGGTTTGAAACCCGCTGTCTCCTGACAACAGGCACACGTTTCAGAACTTCGAACTCAATGCGCGTTGTTTCGAAGCCGCTCAACCTGCTCCGGCGTCAATTCCGTAACATCACATATATCTTCGATGCGCATTCCTATTGCAAGTAACTTACAGGCATATCGCTGCTGTGCTTCCTCGACAACTTCTCGATAGCCTTCCTCAAAGCCTTCCTCAAAGCCTTTCTCAAAGCCTTGTCTATACTCTAGAGAAGTCCAGCCCTCAATTTTCTCGACTTTCGCTCCCATGATTTTCTCTCCTTCCATTTCCTAGCTCAATTGCGACTTCCTTCCTACCATATACTCCCCAACAAGCCATTTCAAAAAGTCCTCCAACAAGTCTTCATTCCCTGTGTTCTCGCAACTCGACTTGATCTCGGCTACCAATTCTCTAGTCACGCCCAAGGAATCGGTTCCTTCCAAACCCACCAAGCCCGCCATCACGTTCCCCTTCAGCTTCTGAGCTGCCGCACCCTGCTGAGACAGGTCAAACAGAAAATATTCCTGCTGAGCATACCACTGCGCCGGGAACATCGGATATTGGCTCTCAATCAATTCCCGCACTCCCAAAGCTGCCGTCCAAGGCTTCAGTCCATATAAATGATGATCGGTATGATCGCCGGATAGCGCCAGGTGGTTCCCATGCTATTTTTTGGTCCATAAAATCCGGCAGGCGGCATCAGAAATGACACTCACACCACTTGGCTGATTTGCTCATTATCGAACAAATTCGGAATTTCGCACTGACTTGGTTAGCGTGGGATGATCCTGCCTCCTACACTATAGGATTCAAGGCATTCGTCACTCTTGAATCACTTACAGTCGAAATTTGAGAGTGCTATATCTACAGCTGAACTGGTACACACTGGACATTTCATCTTCATACGCTAGATAAATCTGAATCGATTATTTCTTGATTTGAAATTACCGATTTGTTATTTGACGAACTATTTTTTGATTTATCAATAAGTGCCCCGGAAGGTTCCGAATTACTTCAGGATGAAACATTCAAATCCCATTGCACTGAACTTCAAAAATGCTAAATAGCCGCTGGTGTTGGAATTTTGAAACTATTTGTATTCGCGCCATGAAAACATCCCTCAGCGATGAGCAATCGATCTCAATTCCGAGAATTCACAGTCATCAAAAAAGAGAAAAGACTCAAAATACAATATGTACAGGTTTTTTGCCACTGAAAGCCAGATTTATGTTCCAATCAGCTCGGACTCAGATTTAATCGTCAGCTTGCTTGGCTGCTCTTGGTGAACAGCATGCGGCAGCCACAAATCACCGAGATTGAAACTGATCGCCTCAAACGGCGGCAACGAAACTGGCGCATCATCAAACAGCGTGTCTATCAGTACCCATTCCGTGCCGCACAACTGAAATGCTTCCAACGATTGAACAATTGGGTCTGCTAACCATAGGTAGCTGACACCCTCGCGGGCGTACACCGCTCGCTTGCCGCCAAGATCAAGCTTTCGGGTTGAAGGGGAAAGTACCTCGCACACCCAGTCTGGAGCCAACGTGCAGTAGGCTCCGGTCGGAAACACGGGCACTCGCTTACGTCGCCATCCTGCGATGTCAGGCACCAAAATGTCCTCGCTCAGATGGAGTTCTGGTTCGTCAACAATCCACCAGCCGCCAGGTCCGCCGCGACCGTAGTGAAAAGACGGATTGATGATTCCTCCAAGCCCAGAACTGGCAATGGCATGACGAAGGGCTGGTCTGGGGTGAGTGTATAGCGTTCCACCGACAATCTCCGCAACCATGTGCGGCGGTGCATCTAGCACATCCTGATAGGTCGCATGAGAAGAAGTTTCAGCTACGCTGACTGCATGAGATTTTTTCATTGTTTCAAATACCTTAAAAGCGTACTGACACAATTTTAGTCCATCGGTGCGCGGTGAATCAAACGGTACGGCTTTAATGTCTCACTTCGCATCGGGTTTCGTATTCAGCAAATTCAAAAGCTGCACTCCGACTGTCGTGAAAAGCGGTTCTGTCTATTGGCTTGGAGTCGCACACGAAAAAACACATCAGATTAAACGCCAGTATCTTATACGGCAGTCAGTTAGTTTTCGGTGGACGCGGAAGTAAAACAATTCACACCTTATCGGAACTGCACTTTCGATTCACATTGCACTGAACATCAAAAACGTAACTGCGCCGGTGGGTGTTGGAGCGTTGAGAATATCAATCTTCGTACCATGAAAATGTCACTCAACCGTGACAAATCGATCTCAAATCCGCGAGTTCACAGTCGTCAATTTAAAAGGAACGACTCAAAAATAATAACTACAAGGTTTGAGCCACTGAAAGCTAGTTTTATGTTTCAATCAGCTCGGGCTCAGCTTCAGCCGTCAGCTTGCTTGGCTGCTCTTGGTGAACAGCATGCGGCAGCCACAAATCACCGAGATTGAAACTGATCGCCTCAAATGGCGGCAGCGAAACTGGTGCGTCATTGAACAGCGTATCTATCAGCACCCACTGAGTGCCGCACAACTTAAATGCTTCCAGCGATTGAACAATTGGGTCTGCCAACCATAGGTAGCTGACACCTTCGCGGGCATACGCCACCCGCTTGCCGCCAAGATCAAGCTTTCGGGTTGAAGGGGAAAGTACCTCGCACACCCAGTCTGGAGCCAACGTGCAGTAGGCTCCGGTCGGAAACACGGGTATTCGCTCACGTCGCCAACCTGCAAGGTCGGGTACCAAAATGTCCTCGCCCAGATGGAGTTCTGGTTCGCCAAGAATCCACCAGCCGCCAGGTCCTCCGCGACCGTAGTGAAATGACTGATTGATGATGCCTCCAAGCCCCAAACTGGCAATGGCATGACGAAGGGCTGGTCTGGGGTGAGTGTATAGCGTTCCACTGACAATCTCCGCAACCATGTGCGGCGGTGCATCTAGCACATCCTGATAGGTCGCATGAGAAGAAGTTTCAGCTACGCTGACTGCATGAGATTTTTTCATTGTTTCACATACCTTAAAAGCGTACTGACACAATTTTAGTCCATCGGTGCGCGGTGAATCAAACGGTACGGCTTTAATGTCTCACTTCGCATCGGGTTTCGTATTCAGCAAATTCAAAAGCTGCACTCCGACTGTCGTGAAAAGCGGTTCTGTCTATTGGCTTGGAGTCGCACTAGAAGAAACACATCATCTTAAATACCAAGGTCTAATACAGCAATCAGCTGGTTTTCGGTGAGCGCGGAAGTAAAGAATTCAAACCTTCTCGGACCTGCACTTTCAATTCACATTACACTGAACACCAAAAACGTAATTGTGCCGGTCGGTGTTGGAACTTTGAAACTATCGATCTTTGCGCCATGAAAACATCAATCAGGGGTGAAACATCGATCTCAAATCCGCGAATTCACAGTAATCAATTCAAAAGGAACAAATCAAAAGCAATAACTACAAGGTTTTTGCCACTGAAAGTTAGTTTTATGTTTCAATCAGCTCGGGTTCAGCTTCAGCCGACAGCTTGCTTGGCTGCTCTTGGTGAACGGCATGCGGCAGCCACAAATCACCGAGATTGAAACTGATCGCTTCAAAGGGCGGCAGCGATACCGTCGCATCATTGAACAGCGTGTCAATCACCACCCACTGAGTGCCGCTCAGCTCAAGTGCTTCCAGCGATTGAACAATTGGGTCTGCCAACCATAGGTAGCTGACACCTTCGCGGGCATACGCCACCCGCTTGCCGCCAAGATCAAGCTTTCGGGTTGAAGGGGAAAGTACCTCGCACACCCAGTCTGGAGCCAACGTGCAGTAGGCTCCGGTCGGAAACACGGGTACTCGTTCACGTCGCCATCCTGCAATGTCAGGCACCAAGATGTCCTTGCCCAGATGAAGTTCTGGCTCGAAGACAATCCGCCAGCCGCCAGGACCGCCATAACCAAAGTCAAAAGGTGGGCCAATTAAAATCACAAGCCTCGAACTGGCTATGGCATGAGGAAGGGCTGGTCTGGGTTGAGTGTATAGCTTGCCACCGACAATTTCCGCAACCATGTGCGGCGGTGCATCAAGCACATCCTGATAGGTCGCATGAGAAGAAGCTGCAGTCGCTTTGGCTGCATGTGATTTTTTCATTGTTTAACATACCTTAAAAGTGATCTGACCCAATTTTAATTCATCGGCGCGCGGTGAATCTAACGGTACGTCGGTAGTCTCTCAACTTGCATCGGGTTTCGTGTTAATTAGGATCAAGTACGCAGGCTCAATGGAGGCACCTCGACTGTCGTGAAAAGCGGATCTATGGGTTGATTCGGAATCGTATACGAAATAACACATCGTCTTAAACGCCAGGATCAAATACAGCAATCAGTAATTGTCGGTATGTACAGAAGGAAAGAATTCGAAGCTTTTCGGAACTACACTTTCAAATCCCACTGAATTGAACATCACAAATGCAATGTAGGTGCCAGTGTTGGAATTTCGAGCTAATCGATCATCACTAGTTTGAAATTTCACTAAGCGGTGAGCGATTGATTCTGGAATCTTTAATATCACAATTGAAGAAAAAACAAATTCTCGAAATCAACAAGTGAAGGGAATTGAGCTGCCGAACTCCACTTCGATGTTTCAATTGACTCGGTTCCAGCTTCAGTTGTCGGCTTGCACGGTAGCTCTTTGTACGCAGCATGCGATAGCAACCTACCCTTCACCCATAAATTCAATTTAGGTACAAAGCTATGAGCATTTCATCCGAACTGGAGGAGCCTAGCAGCAATTCTGCGACTTGCGTCATGATGGATGACTGTAGTTTCTGTTGGTTCAATCGTTGAGTAAAGCTTTTCGTTTATCCGATTGGTTGAACTCGAATTCTGGGAATATCCTTGAACGGGGGCTCACATGAGGCTCATATGTCCGAAAATCCATTGCAAAAACGTTACCAACACTGGTTAAATCATCATCAATCTCAGTCAAGCGCACCGTAATGAGGCATTGTATGGTACTGAAACTAATTAAAAAAATGGACCGGAATCGTTGAGGGCAACTTTAGATTTCTGCTACAATTTTTCATTCGATTGTCTCTTTTCGGTTGATTGAAAATATTTTTTGAATCCGAAATTGGAGTAACACATTCTCTTGGCCACTAAAAATATCAGCTGTCAGATTGATTCAATGTAAACGAAATATGACAATGTTGTCGTGTGATGTGAACCATTCTTGATGTATATCGCCAGCGCGCGACTCGAATAATAGTCTGGAGTTCGGCTGACACCGATAGTTCAGACAAAACCGCACTAACCTTTCACAAATGAAATTAGAGGAATATTCAAATGGTTATTGATCAGATCATGATGGCAAGTCTGGAGTTTCTCACGACCCTATTTGTATTCTGCGTCGGACTTTCCGTTGCGGTGATAGTCGTCATTTACTTCATGGATGTCCGTCAAACAAAGGATGCCATTCGACGCAATTACCCTGTCATCGGTCGATTTCGAGAAATCTTTACGATGCTCGGCGAATTCTTCCGCCAATACTTTTTCGCGATGGATCGTGAGGAAATGCCGTTCAATCGTGCAGAAAGGGAGTGGATCGGTCGATCATCCAACAATGCGGACAACACCGTCGCATTTGGCTCGACTCGGAATTTGTCTCCTGTCGGAACCACGATTTTTGTCAACTTCCCATTCCCAACGCTGACCGAACACGCTGTCGAAATGGTTTCTATGCAGATCGGAGAATACTGTAAGGAGCCTTTCATCGCTAAGTCCTTTTTTAATATTTCCGGAATGAGTTATGGAGCACTATCAAAGCCGGCTGTGCTCGCGCTTTCCAAAGGTGCCGCGATGGCTGGTTGCTGGTACAACACCGGTGAAGGGGGACTGGCTCCTCATCATCTTACCGGAGGGTGCGACATCGTTTTTCAAATTGGAACAGCAAAGTATGGTGTCCGAGATTCGGACGGTAACCTGGATCCGGCCAAGTTGCGAGAAGTTGCAGCCAATGAACATGTAAAAATGTTTGAATTAAAACTCAGCCAAGGCGCAAAACCCGGCAAAGGAGGAATACTGCCTGGGAATAAAGTTACGCCTGAAATCGCGGAAATTCGAGGAATTGCGGTTGGAGAACCATCCATTTCACCAAATCGCCACCCTGAAATTAGCAATGTTTCGGAACTCCTTGACGTGATGAACCAGATTCGTGATATTACCGGTAAACCGATTGGCTTTAAGTCAGTATTTGGGAACTTCGACTGGCTGGAAGAGCTGTGCCAAGAAGTGCATGCGCGAGGCATCGAGTCCGCTCCCGATTTCATTACCGTTGACGGCGGAGATGGAGGCACTGGTGCAGCTCCAATGCCGCTAATGGACAATGTTGGCCTGCCTATTCGGGAAGCTTTGCCGCTGGTCAGTGACGTTCTTATAAAGTATGGATTATCCAAACGAATCAGGCTCATCGCCTCCGGCAAACTGGTTACCCCATCTGAAGTCGCTTGGGCAATTGCGACTGGTGCTGATTTTGTAACTTCCGCTCGTGGTTTCATGTTCGCGCTTGGCTGCATACAGTCTCTCAAATGTAACAAGAACACCTGCCCGACTGGAATCACTACTCACAACCCAAGACTACAGAAAGGATTGAACCCTGCTGACAAATCCGTCAAGGTCAACAACTACTTCTGGAAAGTAATCCGAGAGGTTCAGATTATTTCTCATTCATGTGGCGTAGTTCGCCCCAGACTGATGAACCGCACACATGTCAGAATTGTCCAAAGCAACAGAATATCGGTTCCTATGAATGAACTGTTTCCTGAGCCCTCAGTCCTTCCTGAGTATGCGAATTTGAGCGAAAATTTGACTTAGAATTCGTACGAATTGGTCGTCAACGGCGATTTCGGAGTCTTAATGTCACAAAAAAACAACTTCTCGAAATCAACAATTGAGAGGAATTGAGCTGCTGAATTTTACTGCGATGTTTCAATTGACTCGGGGCCAGCTTCATTTGTCGGCTTGCTCGGCAGCTCTTCGTGCACGGCAGGCGGTGGCCACAAATCACTGAGATTGAAACTGATCGCTTCAAATGGCGGCAGCGAAACGGGCGCATCATCAAACAGCGTGTCGATCAGCACCCATTCAGTACCGTGCAGCTTAAATGCTTCCAGCGAGCGGGCATCTGGATCTACCAACCATAGGTAGCTGACACCCTCGCGGGCGTACACCGCTCGCTTGCCGCCAAGATCAAGCTTTCGCGTCAGCGGGGAAAGCACCTCGCACGCCCAGTCAGGAGCCCACGTGAAGTAGGCTCCGCTCGGAAACACAGGCATTCGCTCACGTCGCCATCCTGTGTAGTTAGGCACCACGATGTCCTCGCCCAGATGAATTTCTGGTTCTCTAAGAATCCACCACCCGCCAGGACCGCCGTCACCGAAATGAAAAGGCCTACCGATCAGACTCCCAAGCCCAGAACCTGCTAAGGCATAAAGAGGGGCAGGTCTAGGCTGGATGTAGAGTTTGCCCTCGACAATTTCTGCAACCTTGTGCGGTGGCGCATCCAGCACGTCCTGATAGGTCGCTCGGGAAGAAGCAGCAGCCGATTTGACTGCACGCGATTTGTTCATTGTGTTACTTGCCTTAAAGAGTGTTCCGGACCAATTTTAATCGACCGGTGTGCGGTGAATCAAACGGTGCGGCTGTAAGCTGTCACCTTACATCGAGTTTCGTGTTCAGCAGGTTCAAGGCTCAAGACCTGAATAAAAACTCTGTCCGTCGCGAACAGCATTCTCGTAGATTGGCCTGAATCGCCTCTGCGAAGAGAAACCTAAATTTAAACTCCGCGGTCATTTGCAGTAATCTATCAGGACTTGGTCGATCCGGTTGCAACGTATCCGGATCTTAGCTGCGATGTCACTTAGATCCAATATCTCCAACTATCCACTCGTCTGATTGAAACATGAACGGTATGCAAGTGCATACAATCATTGATGCAGAAATTTGCAGCTAGTAAGCCGCAGTTCAAGAAAATTATCTTTTATAGCGCCCTATTCTGCTACCGTATGCTTGCATTAAAATTTACGTCGTACGAATACATGGAGATGAAAGCATTTCCCAATCAATGTCAAATCGAATTTGTAAATAGTGATAGGATTAATAATAAATAATTTCAATGATCTACATTGTTAAAATAGAAAAAAAACGAATCCCGCCACTTCAGCAATTCGTTGATAGATTTTAATTCTAGCGAGATTATCCATGAACAAAGACACAATTGTTCACGCCAAAATTGACGAGGGTGGAAAAATGAAGCGATTGCGGTGCTTGCTAGTATTGGATCAACCTAGTCAGATGCGTATCGCATCATGGCAGCTCGTGTAGCTGACAAAAAGGCATTTCCGTTCAATACGATAGAGACAAATTCGTAAACGATATCTGCAGTGCAAGATACTCGAGACGGAAATTTTGAGTCTTTCAATGACCAAAATTCGCAGGATTAGACGAACTAGACAATCTAAACGAGACCATAAGCGAGTAAGAAGGAGACAATATTAAAATGAATTAAATTAATTCTTACCTGATGTATTGCAACGCCTCACCAATGATGAGACGGTCAACGCGCAATTTCTCGATCGCGCGCTGATAGGTAACTGGAGAGACCATCAATTGCGACATATTGAGTCCGACTTGATTCTCAAATATAGAATCTTTGAAAATAAAGTTTGTGTTCTATTGGTGGGCCTAGCAGGAATGTATTCGAACATTGGAAAATTTGTCATTCTAAAATTTAATCATCGCAAGGTATAGATCAAAAGAATTAAGTCTTTCCGATAACGCACCTAATGCAAACGCATGAAGAAGAACAGCCAGTTTATTTTCAAATACATCATGCTTGATGGTCTGCTTATGTAGTTCACCTCATGCATGCACCCGGTAAATATCGCATGTTGGTTTACTAGACAGCACGGAGACTACTTTCGGGACGAGTGGGTGCAACCCCCGAAAATGAATTCTCGGTGCAATCATAATGATGACAGGCACCGGTAAGAATTCGAGGTTTTGCTGAAATTGGAAGCCTTTGTCTACGGTAACCAGCGAATCAAACAAACGGCTTTTGGCAAGTTGTAGCAACTCACCATTTGCTCTACCCGACTAACCCATATCCTGAACAGCATACACATCAAAACTATCGGGAAAGCACCACGAGAGTTGTTTTGGAACAGATTCATCAAGCAGTACTTTCACGCTCATTGCCTATGAGCACACCTGTCGCGCTTTCCAACACAGCAATAGCCTGTTCTCGAGATACTGTAGGGTAATCATCCAGAAATTCATCTAGCCGGACATTCGCCTCCAAATGGTCCCACAAAATGCGAACTGGAACTCTGGTTTCGGTAAATACGGGAGTCCCGCCCAAAATTTTCGGGTCTCGGTTGATCACTGCTTTGACCATCTTCTTTATCCACCTTAAATTACCCTGGTTATGTATTTTACTGGAAACAGATCAGGTGAAATTCCTCACTACTCTGATTATCGTAATTCGAAAGTCAATCTTGCTCGACGAGCAATTGTGTTAGGGATTGACTGGCTGGTGTTGTTTCAAATGTTAACAGGTTTGCTGTTTCTGAACCGTTTGTGCACTCTACAAGTAAAAATCCAGATATTTCAACATTCTTCAATCCCAATAACGCACTACTCAAATCAATCCTGATGCATCCATCGTTTCACTAGGTCCGGCTTTGATGCCCCTTGTTCAAAACGCGGCAGATTAATCTTGTTGACCGATTGCGGGCGACTTTTATGTTACTGGTAGAGCTGTGGAATGAAAGAGTTCGAGCTTCGGCTGAATTGTCGTTCGAGATTGACTTTCTCGAAGTCAAGACACTACCTTTACAGTAAGCTATTACTGCAACAGAACCGTATCTACGGCAAATTGTCTCAAACACTCCCTGCGGGATTTCGGTCGTTTCATCCCGCCCCGCAAGTTTAATCGGTTGTAATTTGATTTCGCATTCGGAAACTAGCACTTGAAATTTGTGACTTCCAATGGAGATTTCATACAAATGTTCTAACCACTACCCTTCAAGAAATCGAATCCTGTCTAAAATGCTGGAACAGATTTGGCCTGCCACCAAAAAGTGAGTCAAAACATGGCTGGAAATACACTTGTTCAATCTCGCGCTGAATTTTAGACTGCGCAGTATTCATAGCGAATATTCAAATTCCGAATTATCGGAATATCACAATTTAATTTTAGCTGCCAAAAACACCTGCAGTAAACGACCGACTTCGGTCCGAGCAAGAGTCGTCGTCAGGTTTTTCTGAATTTGCTTGACCATTTTCTGAAGTGTCAAGATCTCTACAGGAATTCCATCCAATGCCTCTTGAAATGGTTTGTGATTCTCCCAAATTTCTTTTTCTCCATTCAAGCGAGTAACCGCAGTAACGTGAGTAAAATTTTTCTCACCCGTCACCTCCCGTACTTTCATTACAAAGGCTTCCGACCATTTTTCGTTTGCTAGTTCCCGGAAAGTTTTCCAAGCATCTTTTCCTCCCACTTTCTCGTCCTTCTCGATTTTATTTTTCCAATAATTCGGATTAAGTCCGTTCTGCCAACTCTTGCAACTGACAGCCAAAACTTTTTTCTTATCGCTTCGCGAAGGATGGAATCCTATGACATCAATGTCACTGTAGTTCGAATCCTTTTTTGAATCATAATCTGGACGGTGCTTGTCCGGTCGGTATTTGATGTTGTGTTGAACAAAATACCCTTGGTGGATCAAATATTCCTCTACGAGTTGTTCAAGGATATCTTGTTTAGTTGCCATAGTCGTTTACTCAATGTAGCAGTGGGCGCGGTCGCAAAGTATCGGAGCTTTTTGCGTAATTGCCATTCAACATAGATATCGTTAACTTCGAGAAACGCGCCGTGTTCAATACAACCACAAAATGCTGTAACTCAAAGAGTTCGGTTTAACGAGCGTTCACTACGCAGTGTAAAAAGTGCTTAAGGTATTTTACTGGATTGACAAGTAGCAGTTGATCATGTAAAACAGATTGGTTCAACAAAAGCCGCGATCCGTATAGATTGCTCCTGACCCGATAATATGCGTGCCTTCAATGAATTTGAATAAATCATTTGCTGATCTTCATTTTTCCTCGAATTTCTTAGGTTACTCTGTCATTAAAGCGTCTCTACATTTTCGGGTTAGTACCACTTCGAAACTTGAGTCCACTAGTTGCATAATCTGAAAAATGAACGCGATTGAGCTCTTTGTTGTGTCCACCGTAAAATCCATCATGCAGGTCAGCAAATCGATGCACGATTCAGAAGTCCATGGTTTGCTCACTTGACCTTAATTCAGCTCAATGAATTTGTGATTGTTCTTGTATAAACTGCGCTTATAAGACTTCCATGAGATTGCGCGCGTTCTCTGTCAGAGAAGATATCACAATGATTGATAATTTCACATGAACAAAGGTCTAATTCAAATCGAATTTTGAATTCAGGTTTGGCTAGTACTGTGCTCAAACTCCAAAAATTTCTCCGGTCATTGAATTACTTGGCAATATAGATGGTGGAGTTATGAAGAGACAGGCTAGAGTCGTCATTATCGGCGGTGGAATAGGCGGAGTATCAACACTTTACCATTTAGCCGAGGAAGGTTGGACTGACGCGATACTCGTTGAGCGAGATGAATTGACGTCTGGGTCGACTTGGCACGCAGCTGCTCAAGTGACTCAGTTTGGTTCCAATCAAACCATGGTTGCCTTGAAGCGCCACTCAATCAACCTGTACCGCGAACTGGCCAACGATCCTGAATATCCCATTAACTACCACATCACGGGTGGCATGCGCCTAGCGCATACACTATCCCAAGTCGATACTTACAAACACTATATCGGTATGGCGGCAGGGGTTGGCGTAGATATGGAGTTCATTGATGCTAAAGAAGCAGGACGACGACATCCTTTGATGCAAGCGGACGGCCTTTTGGGAGCATGGTGGGACCCATTGGACGGTGATATTGATCCTGCTCAACTTGTGTTTTCACTGGCGAGACACGCACGAAACGCAGGGTGTGAAATCTATCGTTTCAACCCGGTTGAGAACATCACTCGTAAACAAAGCGGAGAATTCATTGTTCATACCAGGAACGGTGATATTAGCTGTGAGATCGTTGTCAACGCATCTGGATACCGAGTTAATGAAGTGGGTTCTATGCTTGGTGTGACCCATCCCGTAGTTTCTTTAGAGCACATGTACTTTTTGACCGAGCCGATTGAAGAACTTGAGCAACTTGACTTTCGCGTACCGATCATACGGGACCCGCGTGACAACTTCTACTGCCGTCAGGAAAAGACCGGACTATTGGTCGGGGTTTACGAGCAGGGCTGTCAACTGTTCGGACTAGATGGCATTGATCCCGGATTTACAAAATCACTTTGTCCATCGGATATCGACCGTTGTCTGGATAACATGGAAAGTATATTTCAGCGATTGCCCTGTTTGGCGGATACAGGGATTCACACCGTAATCAACGGGCCAATTACCTATAGTGCGGATGGTGCGCCTTTGGTTGGTGCCGTCCCTGGATTGACGAACGCATTCGCTTGCCTCGGACTGCGGGCTGGAATTGGAGAGGGAGGCGGGCTTGGCAAAGTTTTGGCACAGATTATTGTTTATGGGGAATGTGAATGGGATGCCTGGTATCTGGACCCGCGTCGTTTGACTCGCTGGGCGACAGTCGACGCAACTTGCCGCAAGGCCGTTGAAGAGTATCAACGCGAATTCGATTACAATTTACCTCATGAGTATCGATCTGCTGCCCGATTGGCGCGCTCAACGCCTCTCTATTGCGAACTGGACAGGCAGCATTGTCATTGGGGTGTAGTAAATGGCTGGGAGCGAGCGTTGTTTTTCAAACCATCACCTGATTTCGAGGATCAACACTCATACCACTTCACGCCGACTCAAGACATCATTGCGCACGAGATAACAGGAATCGTGAATTCAGTTGGGCTTATGGAAGTGTCAGGTTTTAATCGATATGAAATTCGGGGATATGGAGCTGGTGAGTATTTGGACCGCATGACATGCAGCACCATTCCGAAGCAGGATGGCAAGGTAAATCTATGCTATTTTTTGACCGAGAAAGGCCATTTGCTTTCCGAAGCGACTATCGCACGACTGGGAGAAGAACACTATTGGTATGGCTCTGCAGCACCAGCTGAATGGCACGATCGGGATTGGTTGTGTCAACACATGCCAGATTCGGTGTCATTGAACGAAATGACAACGAGTCATACGATACTGGTGCTGGCTGGCCCACAATCAAGGAATCTTTTGCAATCATTGTCACCCGGCAGTGACTTGTCAAACGAAGCGTTTCCAACCATGCAGGCAAAACACCTGAAATTGGAAAAATTTGAAGTTCTGCTAATGCGGGTTAGTTACTCAGGTGAACTGGCCTACGAGCTTCATGTTGCTAACGAGCATCTTGTTTTTACTTATGGCTTGCTTAGGGAGGCTGGAACTAAGTTTGCCCTGGTTCAGTTCGGATTGTACGCGACTGAGTCCATGCGCTTGGAGAAGGGGTACTTGCACTGGAAAGCCGAAATAATTAACGAGCGCAATCCACTAGAAGCGGGTTTGGAACAGTTTACAAGAATGGACAAACCCGAATTCATTGGAAAGGATGTCCTGCAGAAAGAATCACGACGCGGAGACAGACAACGACTTGTAGTAATGACCGTAAATTGCGAACATGCACCGGCTCATTCAGGTGATCCTGTTTATTTGCGCGGACAACATGTTGGTACAGTTACTTCCGGCGGTTACGGGCACAGGGTGCAAAGCAATATTGCGTACGCTTATGTCGATACCAGTGCGTTGGCAGACGACACCTCAAAGTTAGAGGTGAGCATTCTGGGAGATTGCTATTCCGTTGCGTTAACTGCCCGGTGTATGTTTGATCCTCAAAATTTGCGAGCAAGGGCCTGATGGTTAGTCGTCACAATAGACGAAATGGTCTATCCAGTAGAGACGCAATGCGTAAATTGCGTGCCCAGCCTCCCGCCACCAATCCGTGTCCCGTAGGGATACCGGGCGGGTTTTACCAACCGCTTAACCAGAATGAAATACAGTCAATTTATGACTCTGCGATAAGAGTTCTGGAAGAAATCGGAATGGAAAACACCTGCCGAGCGCTCACCGACAAAGCTTTGTCAGCTGGCGCACAACTCAGCGATACGGCAAGGCTTTGTTTTCCACGAAGCATGGTTGAGGACATCGTTGCCTCTGCCTGTCAATCATTTCCTCTTTACGGCCGGAATCCAGAACATGACATTGAAGTTGGTGGTGACCGGGTTTACTTCGGCACCGGTGGCGCTGCCGTGCAAACGATGGATCTCGACAGCGGTGATTATCGTCAGTCTACGTTAAAAGATCTTTACGACTTTACCCGTCTCGCCGATAAGTTGAAGAATATTGCTTGGTTTACGCGCTGCTGTGTCGCCACTGACATACCGAATCAACTCGATCTTGACGTGAATACGGCATATGCGTTATTGAGAGGAACAACTAAACCGATTGGAACAAGTTTCTTTATTGATGATCATGTTGATCCAGTGGTGAAAATGTTCGACTTCGTGCTTGGAGGCGAGGGCAGTTTTCGTAAAAGACCATTCTGCAAGGTCCACATTAGCCCGGTTGTATCACCGTTGCGCTATGGAGAAGATGCGGTGCTTGTCGCGCTGGCTGCGATACAGCACAGAATGCCGCTCAACAGTATCATCGCAGCACAATCTGGGGCAACCGCACCCGCGGCTCCAGCTGGAATGCTGGTTTCAACGTTGGCGGAAACTTTGGCCGCATTGATTATGGTGAACGTCTTCGAACGCGGTTACCCGATGATATTTTCCAATTGGCCTTTTGTTATCGATTTGCGTACAGGTTCATTTGCGGGCAGCGGTGGAGAGATTTCTGTCTTGAACGCTGCGGCTGCGCAGATCACCAACTGGTTGGGACTTCCTTCCGGAGTCGCTAGCTGCATGGCGGATACAAAGGCCGTAGATGCTCAAATGGGTTTCGAGAAAGCGATATCTGCCACGGCTGTTGGATTAGCTGGCGGAAATTTAATTTACGAATCCTCAGGCATGATGGCGAGTCTGCTAGGTGTGTCATTTGAAGCATTCGTAATCGATGATGAAATGCTTTCACATGTTTACCGACTTCTGCGGGGGATTGAAGTTTGCGAAGAGACGATTGGATTTGAGGCGATTCGCGAGGCTGTTTTTGGAGAAGGTCATTTTCTGGGTGGTCAACACACCTTGGCAGCCATGGAGCGAGACTACTACTATCCCAAGCTCTCAAACCGCCAGGACCCTGATTCATGGATGGAGGACGGTAAGCCGACCATTTATGAACAAGCCAATGCGTACGCAAGACAGATTCTGGCAGATCACCACCCTGATTACATTGATTCGAATGTTGATGCGGAACTGCGAAGGCAATTCAATATCTTGCTACATTAGTCCGAACTTCATCTTGAATTAATCTCAATACTGAACGCAAAACCCTCGCCAATCTCTCCAAATATCCTCCATACATCGTCGATGCCATCCCCATCCTTTTGAAAGGCAGCGTCATCGTCCACTCCCTTGACCAGGCATTCACCGTCCAACGCTCACTGCCACACGGACATTTCGCGGCGCTGCTCAGTTTGGCTTCGCGAATCGGACTGCCGCCTGTTTTTACCAGCTGCCCAAAAGCATTCGCGTCGGTTCGATTGCAATTGACCGGGCAAATGCTTGGAAATTTGTAAAATAAGCCGTCAAATGTACTATTGTGAGAGACTCAGACCGTGTTTTCTCATTTCAGTCAACTACAAATCGTCGTGAATACCTATACAGCGCAACTGTCTCTTTTGCGGTTCGGGTCAATAAGTCCAAATTTTGCCGATAAAATGAACCAACGTTGCTCTGTGCTTTCTACATTCGTTTTCGCTTTCTCAAACCAAGGGGAGATGTAGAGATTTTTCGCTTTTCTTGGTGTGTGTGCTTTCCTATTGACGCACGAAACCAAATACGGTTCAGAAGCGCGCATATCCGATCAATCGTCTTCTCGCTTAAGGTGAATAGTTTCGATAATTGAAAGAATTTGGCTGTTGGTGGGATCGGTTGCAATTGTTGCGATCTCTTTCAGAAATGAATTTTCGAATCTCATTGCACTGAACTTCAACTATGCAATTTAGGTGCCAGTGTTGGAACTTCAAGCTAATCGATCATCACTCAATGAAAATTTCACTCAACGGTGAGTAATCGATTCCGAATCCTTGAATTCACAGTCTTCAAGGAAAAGATAATCGACTCGAAACCAATATGAAAAAAAGGTTTAAGCGATTGAAATTTATTTTAATGTTTCAGTCGGCTCGGGCTCAGTTCCAGCTGTCGGCTTGCTTGGCAGCTCTTGGTGCACAGCGTGCGGCGGCCATAAATCACCGAGATTGAAACGTATGGCATCAAAGGGAGGCAGGGAAACAGGCGCATCATCAAACAGCGCGTCGATCAGCGCCCAGTGAGTGCCACGTAACTTGAATGCTTCCAGCGAACGGGCATCTGGGTCTATCAACCAAAGAAAGTTGACGCCCTCTCGGGCGTACGCCGCCCGCTTCCCGCCAAGATCAAGCCTTCGCGTCGATGGAGAAAGCACCTCGCACACCCAGTCTGGAGCCAGCTCAAAATAGGCAGTAATTGGAGCCTCAGGCATTCGCTGACGTCGCCATCCTGCGATGTCAGGCACCAAAATGTCCTCGCTCAGATGGAGTTCTGGTTCGTCAAGAATCCACCACCCGCCAGGACCACCATAACCGAAATCAAAAGGCGAGCAAATTAACCCCCCAAGTCTCGAACTGGCTATGACATGAAGAGGGGCAGGTCTAGGGTGGGTGTAGAGCTTGCCGTTGACAACTTCTGCAACCTTGTGCGGCGGTGCATCCAGTACATCCTGATAGGTCGCCCGAGGTGAATCTGTCCCGACTTTTGCTACCTGCGATTCATTCATTGTGTTACGTACCTAAAAAGTGTTCTGATCTAATTTTAATCCACCGGCGCGCGGTGAATCAAACGGTGCGGCTGTAAGCTGTCACCTTGCATTGAGTTTCGTGTTCAGCAAGCTCAAGGTTCAAGACCTGAATAGAAACTCTGTCTGTCGTCAACAGCATTTTCGTAGATTGGCCTGAATCACACACGAAGAAACACATGAATTTGAACTCCGAGGGCATTTTGCAGCAATCTGTCAGGATTTGTTGATCTCAGAAGGAAAGAATCGGATTCTTTTCGGAACTACGCTTCGAAATCCCACTGAATTGAACATTTTGCTACGGGCGACTGAACGTATAAGATCTGTGGAAAAATCTCGTTGGAATAAAGAAATTCGACTGAGATTTGTCGTAAGCAGTTCCTAGGCCGGTGTGTGTTCATCAGACCGCCGTGTGTCAGACGATTGTCATATTGACTCCGTTTCTCTAGTTTTGCACCTAGAGTCCTGATGCTTCGGCCTATCCTACTGATAATTGACATTTTACCAGACTATTCCTTTTTTCTGTCGATCATCTTCCTTTTCTTTCAGCCAGTCTTGCATTTCTTTTGGATCATTCTTCTCAATGCATCGTTCGATGATCGGGTTCTGTTTTGATGTTACCGGATACTTGAGCGGTAACACCACACCCTTAAAAAGATATCTCCATCGCCGATACAGACGTATCAACTTTTCTTCAGGACTAGGGTCTTTTTCTACTACGCCGTGCTTAATAGCGAGATCGTAAATGCCTTTTTTTGTTTCTGCATTTATTTGCGTGATAGTTGCTTCATCCAAGCTATTTATCGCTTTTCTTATTTTTTCCAGCTTTTGTTCGTTTATCACGTACTTTTCCTATGATTTCCCACGCACCATCAGATGATGCCATTCGGTCCCAGAATCGGAATCTGGACTCTTTAAACTCATTCAATGTGAGGAATTTCTGATCTGTTCCTCTAATTTCTTTTTTCCACCGCTCCCATTCTTTCTTCAGCCTTTTATTCAGCTCTTTGTCTTTTCTAAATTTTTCAGTCCTTTTGAGAAATGCTTTTTGCATTTTCTCTTTATACTCTTTCGACATTACCATAAGTAATTTTCCTCAACGGCTTTATCGACCTGTTCCTTAATCCACTCATTCATCTCTTTTGGATCGTTCTTTTCCAAACATTTTTCAATCAATGGTATTTGTCCGACGTCTACAGGATAAATCAATGGAAGAACAAATGCAATCTAGCTGCTGGTGTTGGAACTTTGAGCTTAACTGATCATCACTTGATAAAAACTTCACTCAGCGCTTAAAAATCGATTCCAGAGTCTTTGATGTCACAATTAAAGAAAAAACAACTTCTCGAAATCAACTATTGAGAGGGATTGATCTGCCGAATTTTACTTCGAAGTTTCAATTGACTCGGGTCCAGTTTCAGTTGTCGGTTTGCTGGGCAGCTCTTTGTGCGCGGCAGGCGGCGGCCATAAATCACCGAGATTGAAACTGATCGCTTCAAATGGCGGCAGCGAAACTGGCACATCATCAAACAGTGTGTCGGTCAGCACCCATTCAGTACCGCGCAGCTTAAATGTTTCCAGCGAGCGGACATCTGGATCTACCAACCATAGGTAGCTGACACCCTCGCGGGCGTACACCGCCCGCTTGCCGCCAAGGTCAAGCTTTCGCGTCAGCGGGGAAAGTACCTCGCACGCCCAGTCAGGAGCCAACGTGCAGTAGGCTCCGGTCGGAAACACAGGCACTCGCTCACGGCGCCATCCTGTGCAGTTGCGCACCACGATGTCCTCGCCCAGGTGGATTTCTGGTTCTCTAAGAATCCACCACCCGCCAGGTCCGCCGTCACCTAAATCAAAAGGCATACCGATCAGACTCCGAAGTCTGGAACTGGCGAAGGCATAAAGAGGGGCAGGTCTAGGCTGGATGTAGAGCTTGCCGTCGACAATCTCCGCAACCTTGTGAGGCGGCGCATCCAGCACATCCTGGTAGGTCGCTTGGGAAGAAGCAGCAGCCGACTTGACTGCATGCGATTTGTTCATTGTTTCACGTCCCTTAAAAAGTGTTCTGATCCAATTCTAATCCATCAGTGTGCGGTGAAGTAAACGGTACGGCTGTAATTTGTCACGTTGCATCGGGGTTCAAATTCGGCAGGTTCGAGCCCCCAAGAACTAAAGACGAACTCTGTCTGTCGCGAACAGCAGTTTCCTAGATTGGCCTGAATCGCAACAGAGAAATACAGAAATTTAAACTCCGCGGTCTTCTGCGACAATCAGTCAGGATTTCGTGGATCTGGTCGCAACGTATCCGGACCTTAGCCACAATGTCACTTAAATCGAACATTTCCAACTAACCACTTGTCTGATTAAAACTTGAACGGTATGCAAGTGCATAAAATCATTGATGCATAAAATTGCATTCAGCTAAGCTGCAGTTCAAGAAAATTATCTTTTGTAGCGCCCTATTCTGCTACCGCATGTTTGCATTAAGTTTCACAACGTACGAATACATGGAGATGAAGGTATCTCCCAATCAACACCAAATCGAAATTGTAAATAATGATAGGATTATTAACAAATTATTTCAATGAGCTACATTTTTTAAATTAGAAAAATTCGAATCCCGCCACATCAGCAATTCGTTGATAGAATTTAATTCTAGCGAGAGAAAAACCATGAGCAAAGACACAATTATTCACGCCAAATTTGACGTGGGTAGAAAAATGAAACAACTGCGGTGCTTGCTAGCATTGGATCAACCTAGTCCGATGGGTATCGCATCATGGCGGCTCGTGCAGCTGATAAAAAGGCATTTCCGTTCGATACGATTGAGACAAAATTGTAAACGATAGCTGCAGTGCAAGATGCTCGGGCAGCAATTCTCATTTTAAAAATTCTTCAAGTTCACAAGTGATGAGTAGACCAATCGGTCATAGTCGGTCGCTGAAACAGTCTCATTTCACAGTTTGAGTTGCGTTGTCCAGTGAACTGTCTGATCATTGCACTGCAACCACAAACTGAGCCCATACCTGCTTTTTCCATATTCTGGAAGTTCCTTTTTCTGCATTAATTATATTCTATAATATCAGGTACTTGTACTTTTTCCTGTTTTGTGTTATAAGCAGGTGGATGGATTCTCTGAGCGGCCATCTCATCCGATCACTGCGGCAAGTTTTCAAGTCTCTGCCGGACCCGCGCACCGGCAAAAATATCCAAATCCAATTCCCCGACATCTTCATGGCTGCTTTCTCGGTGTTTTATATGCTCTCTCCGTCATTTTTACATTACCAGAGAATCATGAAAGCCCAACTCGCCCGCAACAACTGCCGTTCGCTCTACCAAATGCAGCGCATCCCCAGTGACAATCACATCCGCGCCCAACTCGATGGGATTGAACCGGCCGCGCTCAACCGCGCCTTTGAAATCGCGCCCAGGCTGGTTCTGCAACACCCCAAGGTTCACCGAAATTTCCAGATATTCGGCGACAGAACGCTCATTGCAGTCGATGGCACACAGTTTCACACTTCTTATAAAATCCATTGCAATCAATGCTCTACGAGAAATCACAAAACCACCGGCACCGAATATCATCACAACGCCGCAGTGGCGGTGCTGACAGCGCCCCAGCACAAACAGATCCTGCCGCTGGCAGTGGAGTTCATCACTCCTCAGGACGGCGACAAAAAACAGGACAGCGAAGCCAAAGCCGTCAAGCGCCTGTTGCGACAGCATGGCCGCGCCTTCGATCAACGCTTCCGGCCGGTCTACCTCGGCGATGACCTCTACGCCCACCAGCCTATCAGCCAGTTAATTCTCGAACAACCCAACAGTGACTTCATTTTCAACTGTAAACCCGGCTCGCACAAGCTCATCCAAGAATACCTGCAAGGCGTTGAATTGCCGCACTTCCAACGCCGGCGCAAAAACAAGCGCAACCAATTTGAAACTTTTCAGTTCAAGTGGCTCTGTGAAGTTCCGATCCGTGGCAGTAAAGATGCACTCAAAGTCAACTGGCTGTCGGTCAAAGTCAGCCATCGGGGCAAAGTCGTTTACCACAATGATTTCATCACTTCCCTGCCACTCAATAAAGACACTGTCGAGACCATCGCACAGGCCGGAAGAAGTCGTTGTCGCATTGAAAATGAGAGTTTTAATACTTTGAAAACAAGAGGTTACAATATCAGCCATAACTTTGGGCATGGCCGGCGCGGGCTCGCAAACACCCTGTTTCAACTCAATCTTCTGGCCTTCGCCTTCCATACCATCAGTGACTTTCTATGTAAACCCTGGCAGCAGGCGCGACAGTCCTGGGGGGCGCGCTATCAATTTTTCGAAAACTTAAGAGTGCTCAGCCGACTGTACTACTTCGACCATTGGACTACACTGCTCAAAACCGTCCACCATTCGCGGGCTCCACCCACCTGATTGCACCTGAGCCGATGATTCGATAAAACCCATCGGTGAAACCTTGTCGTTCCTATCTGGAGAAAAGTATCATGTAAATTAGTGTTCAATTGCCAAAATGAGAATTGCTGATGCTCGGGACGGAAATCTTGAGTCTTTCAATTGGTTTGAAGAACTAAAGGAAGACTAAAATTCGCAGGATTAGAAGAACAGGAAAATCTAAACAAGACCACAAGCGAGTAAGAAGGAGACAATATTAAAACGAATTAAATTAATTCTTACCTGGATTTTCGCACTAGGCTGGTTGCGGACGAGATAGAAATTTTCTGAATTTAATCTCGATATCAAACTATGTTCTGCATTCAGACGAGCGGACGAATCCATGGGTGGAGATATATGATTGATAATCTACAGAATCAAGGCAAAGATGAATTTGAGAATAAGCCTCTGCTATTGATTTTCCGGCCGGGTAATAAGGGCGCGCATGGATCAGTCCGATGTCGAGTCGGGCGCACGCCGGGGCCAGATACTGCGAACGATAGTTGGCGCCGTTGTCGACGTACAGCCTGGACTTACCCAAATTTGGTAAAGACGTTGACATTTGAGAGTGACTCTGACTTCGCTTTTTTCAGCTGCAATTCATACTCAGCCGGACTCCTATTGCCCAGACTCGTATGTAGCCTCTGACAGTTATACCTCGACTCGATATAAACAATCACCTGTCGTCTTAGCGCCTTCGCTGACTTCAATGGATCCGTTTGCAAAACTGCGGCGGCGGATTCCGGTCAGGTTGCGATTAACGATGCCATGGGCATCGCTCCGCCGCCTCGCAGCATTCAAAAGAACATCATCTGACTTCTTGCTGACGAGCATCAACCGGCTGCAAAATGATTGGCGAGCATGGTGTAGTACCACTGATAATTATTAATTATTTATTATCAATGATTTAGGTTATCGTTTGTTAAACTTCGGTTAAGACTACTAATTCTACGCTGGTCTGTCGTATGCGCGATTTTCTATTCGAGTATCGTAGCAAGGCGAGCAAGTACATCATCCACAATTTTTTCTGGAACGGTTTCGACATGCCGCCCCTTTCTCGCAACAAGATCAAGGGCACGAGGCTGGTCGCAACGAATTACTCCAGTTGTTCGGGTGCCTGACTGCTTGAGAGAAATTGCGAATCCGCGTCTGCGCGCAAAACTGCCGCCTGTGGTGATTGGCAATACTACCGGTGTGTTAGTCACTTTGTTGAAAGCAGCAGCGGAAACAATCAATACAGGTCGAAATCCTTTCTGTTCGTGGTCAACCGAGGGTTCCCGCCTAACTGACCAAATATCACCCCGATTCACTATAGCAACTCTTTGCCCACAGGTTTCGCTTCATCCCACTCACGGTCCTCGTCGGTAAGGATGTAGTCTTCTGCATCACACTGTGCCAGAAGTTCATCAAGTGTGTAGCTATATCTCTTTTGCGGTGCAATGATTATCCGACCATTCTCGACATCAATATCAACCTTGTCTTCAACCCGGAGATTTACCAGGTTGAGAAGAACGGGAGGTATAGCGAGCATAATTGAACCGCCAACCTTGCGTAAGTTTGTCGTATGCATTATTCAACTCCGATGTTATATGTAGGTATAACAACATAGGACCTATATTGCAACTATTGGACTGGTTCAAATGATCTTGTGTTCATGTCCGCAGTATGTTGTTCGGATGTTCCTTCACTTACATCTAGGTTGCACAGTACCGTTGCTGGGAAACTGCAAGCTCATACCACCACAGATCTGGCATGGAATCAAATGCCGAGATAAGCCTTCTTCACGTGCTCGTTATTGGCCAGATTCCGGGCACTGTCGTGCATGGTTATCCTTACAACCACAAAATGTTGTAACTCAAAGAGTTCGGTTTAACGAACAGTCACTATGCAGCGTAACAAGTGCTTAAGGTATTTTACTGGATTGACCAGCAGCAGTTGATCATGTAAATCAGATTGGTTCAAAAACAGCCGAAATGCGTATATATTGCTTCTGCTTGATCTGGACACGATAATTCATGTACCTTCAATACGTTCGAATAAATCACTCGCTGATCTTCATTTTGCCTCGAATTGCTAAGGTTAATCAATCATTAAAGCGTCTCTACATTATCGGGTTACCAGTGGTTATTGTATCTAGCTGTTGGGCGATTGAATTCAGCACATACCAACAAACGCTAGTCAATACCATTGACAAATTAATACATATAATGTGTATACTTTTTACACATACACACAAATATACAAGGTAAAAATATGGCGAGGGTTCAGTTGATAATACCTGATGAAAAACGTAGCCGGTATATTCATCAGGCTCGCAAAGAAGGCCTGACGTTGAGTGCTTGGCTGCGCGCCGCCGCTGATGAACGGCTTGAACAGAAGTCACGAGTTCAACCGTTTGAATCTGTTGCGGACCTTGAAGCCTTCTTCACTGAGTGTGACAAACTTGATACCAGAGGAACAGAGCCTGACTGGGAGCAACACCTCTCCGTCATAAATGAAGCTCGCAATCGAGGTACGACAAGTACGTGACCTTCGTTGATACCAATGTATTCATGTATTCGGTGGGTCGGGCACACCCGCTCAAGGAAATTGCTCGCGAGTTTTTCATTGTCGCTAGCCGCGAGCAAAGATCCTTGTGCACATCTGCTGAAGTGTTGCAGGAAATGCTATATTGCTACCTTTCCGTGAATCGCAAGCATACACTTGAAGCGGCTATATCACTCATCGTCAAAGCGAAAGTAGAGGTCTGGCCTCTGGAAAGCGAAGACGTGTATCTTGCCTGTAGACTTCAGGAACAGTACCCCGCTCTGTCAGCGAGAGACCTGTGCCACCTCGCAAGTTGTCAAAGACGCGGGATAGACCGAATCAAGACTTTCGATAAAGGGCTTGCATCGGCAGCAGGGTCTGAGGCGTAGTCCATAATTCCATTCAAGCCAGCACAGTAATTCATGTGATGTCGCCCGGCAGTATCGGTTCAAACTGCCTTCCCCAAAATTGCAAACTCGCGCTATGGTGTTAGATGCCAGATTGATTAATTGAAACACCCTCATTTTCTTGCAATTAATCAATGTCTTTATTGGAATAAAGCGATTTCACCCTGGATTTACGCGTGGCCGCAATGCTCTGGGAAACCGTGAATTTATCGTTTCCTTATCGAGCAGAAGCTGGTGATTCTGAGGAAGCTTGTGGATTTGAAAGGGCCATCACGAATTCTTGCTCGGCTAATTGTCAATTTCTGAATCAAACAACCAAAATTGGGACTCCAAAGTCCCAATCCCACCTCAAATCACAGATTTCTTGTGTTTCAACCGAAGTTCAACCATATTCTCTGCATTTGGGTACAATTCGACATCAGCACTTCGAACCCCACTAGATTGAGTGCCCTCTTGAAGTTGTAACTCAGCGCCAACGGCGAGAAGTCACCCTGCCATCTGGGCAAAATTCGCATCATGAAATGACGTATCTGCCAGCCTTGCTTGAAGGTGCCATAGCGATGTTTTACGATCAAACAGCGATCGCGAATCCGATTGGGATGGTCCATAAGGCGCTGTCGATTGCGTTGCACATCAGATTCATGCATCGAGCGCTGTAGCTTTCGACAGCGGAACTTCTCCGAAAGACACTGCTCTCTCGCGGCCGGACTGACGCTGTGCTGTACTGGCGCGATAAGTCACATACTGCTTGATTTTTTTAGGGGTTGGTCCACTGTGCCGCAGTTTTCATCGGCCGGACCGACATAGACATCGGCTTCGGCATCATATTTTAAATCGTTCTGACCAAAGCAAGCGCCGCGTCCTTTATGATTCGCTTGCTTGGGCTCGGCCACCACGACTTCAAATCCCTTTTACTCACAGCCGTCCAGCTGTTCAGCGCTGTGATCATAAAAGCACTTCAAATCTTTCAAACGATCAATTATTGGTTCGTTCATTCAGCCACCTTAGCTGCACACTTATTCGCAGGCCTTCCATCGGAACACAATTATTCACATCATCATAATCAGTGTCTGCCAGAAAACGTTTAATTTATTGATAATAATGTTTAATCATTTCATTCTATAAAGTGAAGATTTTGCTGGTTTGTGGCATTTGGCAGCGAAATTCGCCTTTGAACCTGTTTATCCGCCAAAACCGAAATATCTTCGTTTCAAAATATCGCATAATTATTATTTGTTATCAATTTGATGTATAGTTTTCTGATGAACACTAATTACGTAACTTTGCCACGAGAAATTCTCAATAACGTTGACCAGCTGGAATGTAAATTGCATCGATGTCAGTGATGTGCGGTCTTAGTTCTTAAAACACATCTTCTGCTCACACCTTTGGCTCCTTGACTGGCATGGAATTCATTGATTGATCATAAGGACTGATTTTGCGGTTCGGGTCAACAAGTCCATATTTCGCCGATAAAATGAACCAACGTTGCTCTGTGCTTTCTACATACGTTTTCGCTTTCTCAAACCAAGGGGAAATGTAAAGGTTTTTCGCTTTTTTGGTGTGTGCGCTTTCCTATTGACGCACGAAACCAAATACGGTTCAGAAGCGCGCATATCCGATCAATCGTCTTCTCGTTTAAGGTGAATAGTTTCGATAATTGAAAGAATTTGGCTGTTGGTGGGATCGGTTGCAATTGTTGCGATCTCTTTCAGAAATGAATTTTCGAATCTCATTGCACTGAACTTCAACAATGCATTTTAGGTGCCAGTGTTGGAACTTCGAGCTAATCGATCATCACTCAATGAAAATTTCACTCAACGGTGAGTAATCGATTCCGAATCCTTGAATTCACAGTCTTCAAGTAAAAGATAATCGACTCGAAACCGATTTGAAAACAAGGGTTGAGCGACTGAAATTTATTTTAATGTTTCAGTCAGCTCGGGCTCAGCTCCAGCTGTCGGCTTGCTTGGCAGCTCTTGGTGCACAGCGTGCGGCGGCCATAAATCACCGAGATTGAAACGTATGGCATCAAAGGGAGGCAGGGAAACAGGCGCATCATCAAACAGCGTGTTGATCAGCGCCCAGTGAGCGCCGCGTAACTTGAATGCTTCCAGCGAACGGGCATCTGGATCTATCAACCAAAGAAAGTTGACGCCCTCTCGGGCGTACGCCGCCCGCTTCCCGCCAAGATCAAGCCTTCGCGTCAATGGAGAAAGCACTTCGCACACCCAGTCTGGAGCCAGCTCAAAATAGGCAGTAATTGGGGCCTCAGGCATTCGCTGACGTCGCCATCCTGCGATGTCAGGCACCAAAATGTCCTCGCCCAGATGGAGTTCTGGTTCGTCAAGAATCCACCACCCGCCAGGACCACCTACACCAAAATGAAAAGGCATGCCGATCAGGCCCCCAAGCCCAGAACTGGCTATGACATGAAGAGGGGCGGGTCTAGGGTGGGTGTAGAGCTTGCCGTTGACGACTTCTGCAACCTTGTGTGGCGGCGCATCCAGAACATCCTGATAGGTCGCCCGAGGTGAATCTGTCCCGACTTTTGCTGCATGCGATTCATTCATTGTGTTACGTACCTAAAAAAGTGTTCTGATCTAATTTTAATCCACCGGTGCGCGGTGAATCAAACGGTAGGGCTGTAAATTGTTATTGCGTCAGGACAAGTCCTGGAATTGGGGGAATGCTATGAAATAATGAAATAGTTGAAACCATTCATCGCAACCCAACGGGTTCGACTCCTGTCCGGCAAAGGCACAGCCTGCCAGCCGGAAGCGAGTGTTGCATGGCAGTCGGCAACGGCGGGCGATGAAGCGTACACAGCGGGCGATGAAGCGTCCTATTGAGCCTCGAAATTGCTATCGATGGCGCTTTCAGTGTTAACTAGCTGGGAGCAGCACTTGCAACACCGCGAGTGGCGAGGTGTTGCAAGGCCGTCCGGGGTCGCTGGAACGGCGCAAAGTCGCGGGAAGGGTTGCCAGGGAACCTGAGAGAGCCTGTATTTTCCATCGGACAGGGTATCCGGCCAAAGGGGAGTCGGAGCAGAAAAGTCCCCGGCCCGTCGCATGGTCTGCGGTGCGACGGGAGCGCGCAGGCGGAACACACAAAGACGGCAGACTACGATGGTACTGGTTGGCGAATCAATAAGCCGAAAGGATGAAATGCAGGCAGTCGTAGCGCTCTGATAGTACTGATGACGGCGGGGAACTGAGTCCATCAGGACCCGTTCGAGGGAAGCGGAGCGTCATGCATACAGAAATATTGGTGGGAAACGATGGAAAGTACACAGAGACTTACAAACACGTCTACGAAACAGCAATATATAGCCGAACAGGCGAGAGCGTCAGCAGTGGGTTTCAGACGCAGACTTGACGTAGTATTTCGACAGTCTGAGTCATGCCCGACTGCGTGAGATTCTCGACCTGCGGATCAAGGAGGGGCATTCGATTTATGCCCGTTGAGCGAACCTGTTGCATGAGGAACCGAGTGCGTCAATCGCGCACGCTCGGATCTGTGAGGAGCGGGGCTCGGTAACGACCCCGCTTACTCGGCCCCTGCATGTTTTTTCGCATTCAGTGGAGTCAAGCGCGTGAGATCTAAAGAGGAACTTTGTCTGTCGCGAGCTGCAGTTTCGTAGATTTGCTTGGAATCGTACACGAAGAGACACCTAATCTCCAGTCAGTACAGTTTTGAACTCTGAAATTAGGAGTACAAGTTGGCAACGCGTTGAAGATTTTCTACCGAAGAATTCGCGTGAACCATTCTTGCCTTACTTTTTCATGCTCAGACCTTTTATTCGCACGAACTGCCTGCCAATCCGAGTGCGCGAAGTTTTCTGCAAGATTGACGATGAAGTAATGTTGGCGGGTGCGCTTCAAATCAATACGTCCATTGCCGTCTATGATCCACAGTCCTCGAGGGTTGAGTTTGACTAATTCGTGTCTGTCAGAAAACCCCAAATTTTACGCGTAATTGGACCACAAGCGAATTCGGAGCAAAAGGATATACGAATCAAAAAGAAACTCACCCGGGAGAAACAGTAGTATTCGCTGGATTCTTGGTACCGGAGGAACTTCAGTTTGAGACTCATTCCACATTGCAGGAAAATTACCTTCGTCATAAAAATTCTACCGGAAAGTTACGGATTGCTACCCTGAAAGAGGTTGAGCAGCAACAGTTGAGACGCAATCAGTAAACTGAGGCTTCCTTGCTTCTGGCACGCAATTCATGTTGCAGGACTAAACGATTGGCATCTTTAAACAAAACGGATATACAAGGAATCTATCGATGAAGCTCGGAAGATGAACCCTGAACAGAGACATAAAAGCGGCAGTCCAAGAATCGATATGCGGTCCATGCATGTGGAACTGTTCTCTGGTTTATATGGGCACGTAATAGCATTTCTGGAAGAGCGTGGCTGCAAGTAAGTTGCCATTGAAATTAGAACAGATCAAATCGACGGCGCGATAGTCAAAAAATTCTAAGAATCGTGCAAAGAACTACTGCAGCTATTTCCCCATGTCGCTAGACGATCAGTCTGGGGCAAGTTAACAGAACAGAAGGTTGAAAAGTTGATAGTGTTCAGCGTTCCTGACACATACTCAATCGATTTGGAATTGGAAGTAGCAAGTCTGACCATCAGTCCAATCCCATTCGGAGACGGCTACACCTTAGCGGCAGACGTACTTGCGAAGAGCCTAATATTATTTGTTCAGGAACAGGAAAGGTTCGCAGCTTTACAAGCCTCTCAACGGTCCAGATGCAATACGAGAACGTCCGCTGGCTGACAACCTCGCGGCATTTGATGATTGGGGAAACAGTAATTTGGGTGATCGTCTATAGGGACATCCAAATAGCCAACGGAAAAAAAACAAAATTTACTCGCGAAATTGATTTTTAGACTGGTTTGGTCGGGTATGCCGTATGTGCTTTAATTTCTGCAAGGATTGAAGATGCATAGTTTGCTGAAAAATAAGATGAATACGCAAGTCATTAAAATCATTAAACATTTCCAACAAAACACAAATGGCATCAGCTGATCCAAAATAAATAAAACGATTCGTAACAGCTAACAATCAAGCAAATCCTGAGGCATATCGCTTATTGGAACAGAATCAGGTACTTAGCGATTCAACCTGGACGGTCCGTTTTTTGAAAATATTCAACCGTGGGAAATACATACTAAATCAACTCGATATAAGCACAAATCATTTTACGAATCACAATTCCGTTCAAAAATCAGACTCTCCCGTCACATCAAATTTTGTCCAACTCTGCAGCTGGAATTATCAGGTGTAACTCACTGTCGTCAATTAGACGGTACTCCGGGAATTTTCCAGTCAATTTTTTCGTTTCCTCTCGAATTATTGGAACGTCATCGCCTCGACGATCCATCATGTATGAGCGACCTAGTTCGGTCGATGTTGGGCAGCGGGCAAGTAGCGAAACAATTGCCTCGTTACGACAGAATTGTCGCAAGTGCAAATTATCCGGAGATAGCGTATTGGGAATGCCACCTGGTACGCACAGCTCAATTCGGTTTCGAAACATATGAAATCTTATTCGTGTGCCGGCCATTGAGTAATCACGATGTGCAACTGCGTTAACCAATGCTTCAAACAGAGCACGCTTGCTGTACTGGGAACGTTCGGTTCTACGAATTTGCTTGGTTGCTTGTGTGCGCATGTTTCGCATTGCGAAGTAGAGAGTTTCGTTGACTTGCTCATCTAGAGGTCCTGAAATATCTTGAGCGTCATACTGATAATTGATGTCATCTCGCTCGCCTTTGTAGTGGACAGCTTGAATCTGTGCGTGAGGAAGCCACTTTTGAGGCGATTTTGTGCATAAAAGAACTCCCGCGACAGTCAAGCGAGTAATTCCGGCATCGTCATCTGCTGCAATTCCTAACTTTTTTGCATTAATTTCGGTTAAATTTAGATATTCTCTTAAAAATCGGTTCGTTTGAAGTTCGTCAAGGTCAGAAAGCGATGTGCGAGGTACACTAAATTCATCGAATTGAATCAGCCGCATTTGATTGCGTTCCTGAAATAGTCGAGCTACGCTTTCGGCAGACAATTTCCGCTTAGTGTCTCCGAATCGTCGAAAGAAAACACCTGATACAGAATGTACATAGAGACTACGCTCAACTTCGACGCAAATGACCGCAACATCATTGCCAATGCTATTTGGCAGCTCGAATTTCTGAAAGAAAATTTCAAGTGAGGGTTCAATCAAATCCTTACAAATATCTCGAACCCAAATTTGCACAATGTCTAGTTTACCAAAAGGGATTCCAACTATTTCTCTAGTTTCATCATCTACACCTAACACGAGCGTGCCCCCTCTCCCATTCGCAAAAGCCGTTAACTCTTCGGCTAATTTTTGGCGATTTGGAGCGTTTACGCGAGAGCCTGCAAATAAAACCTGCTTTAGCTCGAATGTAGAATCTTCACCCAGCCGGATACGCCGAATTAGTTCCGATTCAGTCAATTTTCGTTCCCTTCCACTAGCATAATGCGACGATAGCGATCTCTAAACGCGTCCCGCCCACCTTCCATAACACGACAGATTTCGTCTCGAACTTTCTGCTCTTGAAGTCCACCCATACAAGTTATTCTCGTCTCTCCAGATCGAGCTTCAAAAGATAGAACGAGCTCCGCGTCACCATGCACCACGATGTTCGGATTATGAGTGACGACTAAAATTTGACGAGAAACTTTTTTAGCTTTTATTCGCCTAACCACTAGCTCGTAAATTAGTGCATTATCAAGATCGTCTTCTGGCTGATCAAGATTTATAGGCTCTGACCCGTAGCCGAGCACAAAGTCAAGTAAAGCAGCTGTCTGTTGACCTGGTGACCCTTGCCCAAGTGGAGTAATCGAAGCATTGGAATCTCCCATTTTCTTCCTTATACCAGCTTCAACCTTGTCTTCAGGGCAATAGAGTTCAAGATGATCAATCTGTTCTGGATTGAGATTTCTAAAGGCTTGTACGAATCGTCTATCCTTAACATCCCATGCGCTGTCATCACCTTCATGAAAGCTTCGGAGGTTTTTGACAACCAAATCAAATCCATTCCAATTCCACGATTGGCTATTCTGTTGTTTTACTTTATTTTCAATCTCCATATAGTCTCTATCAAATCTATCAATAGCAAATGTATTTCGTAAAATACTCTTGAGGCCATCATGATTATTACTTGTTTTTATGTCAATTTGTACCAATTTGCCCGAATTTTCTCGAACGAATTTACGCCGATTCAAACTCAGCTGATATCGAATATTGCGGTATGACTCAAGTATTTTCTCAGCATCTGATTCATGGGCATCAGCCAAAGATAATTTTTCCTTTATTACAGTAATCTCTTTGTCTAGTGCAGCGAGTCGATTGACCAAGTCACTATATTCGTTCGGATTTCTCACGTTCTCCAGCACAAGTTTCTCTCTGACTTTCTGATAATCAACTTCACTTTGATGAACAATGCCTGCCCATTTCTCCAAATCTGGACCATCAAACAGTTGCTGTAGTTATTCTCGCGAACGATCGACGGATTGTTGAATTTCAATCTTGAGCATTCTAATGATGCTACTTAATTTGGAATGAACACGGCTGAGTTCTGGAACTGCTTTGCCGTCAACTAAATTTAAGTCAGCAACCTCGATATCCTTAACAACGTTCGTTATGTTATTAATTGAATCCAAAGTGTCATCTTTTACTGCTTGCCAAGCTCTATTTTGGCTCTCCCGGATACGGTATTCTCTTAGTGCGTTAGAATGACCGCTTTTTTGGAGTACCATTAGTTTGCGCTGTATTTCAGAACGCTCCGCTTCACGGTCAGGCAAGATTTTCCCTTGAGCGGTCAACTCCCGCGCCCTTGCGCGTAAAGCCAAGTAAGATGCTTTTTTCTGTTCCATTTTCTACCAAGCTGCTTTTGCGTCGACTTCTTTCGAATCGTCAATTACGGTCAACAACGCATTAGGGTCTTGAGCCAGTTGAAACAATTGTTTTTGGCTGAATATTCGTACCGGAAAACGATTTTCAACATCTCCTTTTTCTTCGATAACATCGTCCCCATCAAGACGACTAATGGGTGACATTGATCCGTCGTTGTTCCACGAGAGCTGGAATCTTTCTCCATTCTTGCGATAAATGACTTTAACGATAGAATCGGCCGTAAGAAGTCCTTCATCCTTACGAAATTCCGGAATTTTAAAACGTTGATCGAATGTGTTCTTCAATTCCGTAAATTTGTCAAGCTCTGAATCCCGACGGAATGTTATCCGACAAAAGTCAATCAAGCTGGATTTGCCTGTTCCACGGCCACCAATGATTGAATTGAACCAGGGGTTTAACGGAACAATAAACTTTTTGCTTCTTCCTTGGTACCTGGCTTTTTCAATTTGAATGCTTTCAATTGCGAGGTCTGGATATGTATTTGGGTTGGGTCCTGTTTCGTTGTTAATCGGTTTCAAAGAATCCTCGCCATCAAGCAAAGCGAGACGCAGTCCTTCAGCATTGGGAGTGGTCATCTTCACCCACGTATATCGCCGTCCGAGGTCGTGAAGCCCGTGAGCGTCAGAACAAAAAACTCGAGGAATTTTACGACCGACCTGAGGTAAGCCATTTAAGAAATTCTCGTCTTCGGGAGAAATAATTGGAGTGATTTCAACGGCAGTCAATCCTTCATGTTTTAGTACCGCTATTCTCTGTTCCCCTGCAATTTTGAGCACCCCTTTTTTTCATTGATATGGGCGCTGAGAAACAAGCCCTGAAAATTTTCGTCACGCGCTAAGTCCAAAATTTTCTCTACACTAAAATTTGTACGATTGGTTTTTGGCTCTTTAATGTTCTCACGAATTCCAAGCTGAGAAAGAACATAACTTACATCCTCAGCTGTACTCTGCGGGTCTAAAACCAGCAATAAATGCGTGCCGTCACTTGCTGTGATCTCAACACCTGGAAATATGACTGGGCCAGTTAGGCCTTCAGCTGCTTGTTTGAGTAGATTCACTGCCTTTGCCGTATTGTGGTCAGTAATAGCGACGGCATCCAATTTGGCTTCTTGCGCAGCACTTATCCAACTTTTCCAATCAAAAGTTTCAAAGTCGGTTAGCGGTTTGAAGTCATAGGATGCTGGGGTATGTGTATGCAAGTCAAACCGCCACCAACGAGAACCCGGCCAATTCCAAATGTCAGTCAATTTACTCTCCTGCAGTAAAGTTCAGAATAAATTCCACGTGATTCTTTCGCGACCACTTCCAAACTATGAAATGGGCTTGGCGCAGCCGACCACATTTGTTATTTCCCGCACTCGTTGTGCGATAACAGCAGAGACAGCACCGCAGTTGAAGTGTTGATGATGACAGGAGTTCTGCGCATGTTCTGTAATTTGTTGATATGATAATGATAATTCAGGGAATAAATATATTTTACCTCAGTCTTTGGCACTTATTCCCGAGAGTCTCCGTTTGGACGTAACTGCTGGATAATTCTACCCCTTAATTCCAAAAGTTCGGTCAAAGCCGCCTTGCAATTCTTCTAAGAATTTATATCAATAAGATAAATATTCATAAATGAAAAGAGCAGCAGCGCTGGCAAGTCAGCTCTTCAGATTAAACTGTCGTTCAGCCGTAAGACAAATGCAAAAAACGCCTCTTGGGAAAGTGTATGCGACGACTAGGTGATTCAGCCGCTTTAAATTAAGCAGTCCGCTTTTCGGGGGGGGGGGGTAAGTAGTTTCGATGAAATCTAAGATTGATTCTCGTCGCCAGAACAAATGCACTCGTTTTTCGGTAAGGTAGAAGAAGATACTTCAAAAATTATTCAGGGTTTCCAGCATCTGCTGAAACGAAAAGAATCTGAGTTGCGATTTGAAAAGAGATGATGCAGGAAATAATTTGATTTCATTGGTGAAGGGTAATGAACGTCAGGCTTTCCACAAAGCATTATTAACGATAGAGACGGTTCAGATGGAAATTCCTGGACTGCCGCAAACCCGCAAAAATTATTTTCAGGGTCTGCCAATTGAATTGACTGAGGAAAGACTATCCAATTTCAAAAACTGCCTCAGGTCAATACAAGCGATTCAGCACTCGTATTCAGCAATCACTTGGGATGTGTAAAATTTGAGGGGAAACACCCGAATTTCAGGAAGCCGTACTGCCTCGCCTGATTTGTCGATTAATTCGCCTGCAAACGCCAAACCATTGCCCAACGATCAAAAGCGCAGGCAATGGTTTGAATTCATTCGAATGGTGGGCGCACCTGGGATTGAACCAGGGACCTCTTGCATGTCAAGCAAGTGCTCTCCCCCTGAGCTATGCGCCCAATCTGATCGCTGCATTGAGCTGGCAGATTCTGCAGTCAACTTGCGGCGGTTTCAACTCAGAAATATATCACAAGCTGCATTCGGTCAAAATCGCAATCATGCGGTTTTTTGACGATAAAACGGCAGTTCTTCCAGCCGCCTGTGAATTTGTTTTATGAAATAAAAGCCAGTTCTTTAAGTTCGTAAATCTGATCTCGAATTTGTGCGGCTTTTTCAAACTCCAGGTTTGAAGCGAAGCGATTCATTTGTTTTTCCAGTCGCTTCAACTCGCGGGAAACTTGATTTGGATCTTGCAAGTCTACTTCGATGCTGTCTGTTTTTCTGACTCTGGAGCTTGTCTGCTGTCCGGAGCGACGACTTCTCCTGGAAGTGCGCAGTTTCAAACCATCGATGATGTCCTTGATTTCCTTGTTGATGGTTTCTGGAGTAATTCCATTGATTTCATTATGAATTCTTTGTTTTTCCCGCCTTCGATTGGTTTCTTCGATCGCGCTTTGCATGGATGCCGTTATTACATCCGCATACAAAATTGCGGCTCCGTTGACGTTGCGAGCAGCTCTGCCAATGGTCTGTATTAAAGATCGAGAGGATCGAAGAAAGCCCTCTTTGTCTGCATCCAAAATTGCAACGAGAGACACTTCTGGCAGATCAAGTCCTTCGCGCAGTAAATTGATGCCTACCAGAACATCAAAAACTCCACTTCGAAGATCTCGAATGATTTCAACCCTTTCCACGGTATCGATGTCAGAATGCAGGTAGCGAACTCTAACCGAGTGTTCACTCAGATAGTCAGTCAGATCTTCCGCCATGCGTTTGGTAAGAGTGGTAACCAATACTCTTTCTTTGATCAATGCACGTTTTTTTATTTCAGACAAAAGATCGTCTACCTGGGTGCGCGCCTGTCGAACTTCGATGACCGGGTCAACCAAGCCGGTCGGCCGCACGACTTGGTCGGCGACATCCATTGACTTATCCAACTCATAAGGGCCGGGAGTTGCAGACATGAAAATCACTTGCGCAACCTTGCTTTCAAACTCGTCAAAACGCAGGGGGCGATTGTCCATTGCAGAGGGCAGGCGAAATCCAAAACTGACCAGATTCTCCTTGCGGGACCGGTCGCCTCGGTACATTGCTTTCAGCTGAGGAATTGTGGCATGACTTTCATCAATGACGACGAGAGATTTTCTCGGAAGATAGTCAATCAGCGTATCTGGAGCGTCACCAGTTTTTCTTTCAGACAGGTGCAGTGAGTAGTTTTCAATGCCGGAGCAGTATCCCAGTTCCTTCATCATTTCGATGTCATAGGTCGTACGCTGCTGCAGGCGCTGAGCTTCGACCAGTTTGTCTTGTGCATACAGAACTTTCAGTCTTTCCTCCAGCTCGTTGGAAATTCGTTCGATCGCTTTTTCGACAGTGATTCGCTGGGTAACGTAATGAGTCTTCGGAAAAACCGTGTAGCGCACTACCTGATCGATCAGCTCGCCTGTGAGCGGATCGATCAGATACAGCTGATCAATTTCGTCTCCAAACAGTTCGACCCGTATGACCGCGCGGTCTGAATCAGCCGGGAATATGTCGATTACGTCTCCCCGCACGCGGAAAGTGCCTCGGCGCAGCTCCACGTCATTTCTGGAATATTGAAGCTCAGCTAAAGTTCTCAGGATTGCGCGCTGGTCGACGATTGCTCCCTTTCTTAGATGCAGAATCATTTTGTTGTATTCGTGAGGGTTGCCCAGGCCGAAAATCGCCGAGACCGTTGCGACGATAATCGTATCTTTTCTCACTAGCAGCGCGTTGGTGGCGGACAATCTCATCTGATCGATGTGCTCGTTGATCGAAGCATCTTTCTCAATGTACGTATCAGAAGCGACGACATAGGCTTCCGGCTGATAATAATCGTAATAGGAAACGAAGTATTCCACTGCGTTGCTCGGAAAAAAATCTCGGAGTTCCGAATAGAGCTGTGCAGCCAGCGTCTTGTTATGCGCCAGGATCAGAGTCGGATGCCCAGTCTGCTCAATAACCTTAGCAATCGTGAACGTTTTTCCTGTGCCAGTGGCCCCGAGCAGAGTCTGATGCCTTTTGCCGGCTCGAACTCCGCAGACGAGCTGGTGAATCGCTTCCGGCTGGTCTCCCGCCGGCTCATAGTCTGCGACTAGTTTGAAAGGACTCAATGGTCAACCTCTTTGAAATCTTGATTCGATATACTATTGGCTACAGGTAATATTGATTGTATTAGGGGGTAACTTCATTGAGTAACTTTCCATTATCCGCGCGGGTCAACGCGATTAAACCATCAGCGACAATCGCTGTATCCACTCGAGCCCGCGAACTTCGAGCAGCAGGTCGCGACGTCATTGGCCTAGGTGCAGGTGAACCAGATTTTGATACACCGGAAAATATTCAGCAAGCTGCGATTAAAGCGATGCGCGACGGAAAGACAAAGTATACACCTGCTGACGGAACCTTGGAGCTGAAGCAAGCGATCGTCGATAAATTCGAACGCGAAAACAATCTGGTCTACTCAACCGCGAACATTGTCGCTTCCACTGGCGCAAAACAAAGTTTAATCAATCTGCTGACAGCAATTCTTAATGAAAATGACGAAGTCATAATCGTGGCTCCGTATTGGGTCTCTTATCCGGACATGACGCTTCTGTCGGGAGGCACTCCCGTCATCGTAGACGCGGGAATTGAACAAGGTTTCAAAATACAGCCTGAACAGCTGCGCGAGGCGATCACGCCGCGTACCCGACTGCTGATGCTGAACAGTCCAAGCAATCCTACGGGCGTTGCATACACTCAGCGCGATTTTGTGGCGCTTGGCGAGGTATTGTTGGAGCATCCCGATGTTCTGATTGTAACCGATGACATATACGAGCATATTCAATGGACCGGCCGGCCTTTCTGCAACATAGTCAATGCCTGTTCGGAATTGAAAGCGCGAACGGTCGTCGTCAATGGCGTCTCCAAAGCTTTCGCTATGACGGGCTGGCGGATTGGATATTGTGCAGCGCCCGTTCCGCTCGCAGCGGCAATGCGAAAAATACAGTCACAAACCACTTCCAACCCAAATTCGATTGCACAGGCAGCTGCGGTGGAAGCGTTGAATGGACCGCAGGAATTTATCGGTGAAATGTTACGTCAGTTCAAAAAACGGCACGACTTTATCGTGTCCAGCCTAAATCAGGTCAGAGGAATGAACTGTCTGCCGGGAGACGGCGCTTTTTATGCGTTCCCAAACTGTCAGGATTTGATTGATTCACTCAATGGCGTTGATTCAGATCTAGCTTTGTCGGAATATATTCTCAACGAGGCCGACGTAGCAGTTGTGCCGGGCAGTGCATTCGGCGGTGAAGGTTATATCCGCCTCTCGTTTGCAACGGACATGGGTTCGATCCAAGAGGCGATGAGAAGAATTCATAGTCTATTCTGAATTCTTCCTTCCTTAATCGTTTTCAACACTCTACAAGGAGTTTCTTCTGTTATGTTTAATCCTGAATGGTCAGACGAGAATGTTAGAGACTACCTGACGCAGCTGGACTGCTGGGATGGCAGCATCGAAATGGAACCGCTTGTCGGCGGTCTGTGCAATCGCAGTTTTGTTGTAACTGATCATTCGAGCCGGTCCGTCGCTCGCATTGGAACCGACATCCTGGTTCACGGAATCACTCAGACCTCAGTTCAGACGTCAATGGTTGCAGCCGCTGAAATTGGCGTGAGTCCTGCCATACGATACATTGAGCGCGGGCTCGCCATCGTTGATTTTTTGACGGGCGGCTGTCTTCGTCCAGAAGATATGGGTGGCAGCCAGCAAAGCTGTGAATCAATCGTAAAGCGTCTGAAGCAGTTCCACGAAGGTTCAAGTCAAATTCGCGGTCCGCTTACCTACTTCTGGCCGTTTCAGGTCGTACGGCAGTACATCAGCGTAGGTTACCAGCACAACTCAAGACTTACCGATCAGTTTCCTGAGCTGCTGCGGATCAATAACCTGCTCGAACAGACAATTGAACCATTTCAGCCGGTGTTCACTCACAATGACACTGTGCCTCAAAACTTTATGTTTGACGATGACGGAAAGATATGGGTTATCGATTGGGACTATGGAGGCTATGGTCATCCGATGTTCGACCTGGTAGGCGTCAGCTGCAATGCCGACATGGAAGCCGAACACGAGACTGCATTGTTTGAAATGTATTATGGAAAATTGTCCGATCAGCAGACTAGACAGCTTACTGCATTTAAATTGGTTTTGAATCTAAGAGAGTACACCTGGGGCATGGTTCAAGAAGCAGTGTCTGATCTGGACAGTGCGAACGTGGCAGCTTCGATGACGGAGCTATACCCCGACCAAGACCCCGGTTATGAAGGTTACACGAATTTGAATCGAGAAAGATTTGAATCAAACTGGGCGACGTTTCAAGAGCTTTTTGAGTAGTTCGGTTCCTATGTTTACACTAATGACCTGGTAGAGCGTTTATCTGAACACAGGTTCAAGTGAAATTCGAATTGATCTGTCAGATAGTTGGTCGTAGAAGGTCCCGATTTATTATTTGCTATTCACAATTTAGATAGGAGGAAAATGACATGAGAAATTGTCTGAAAGCTCTAATTTTGGCTAGTATTTTGGCGTTTTTAAGCTACGCGCCAACTGCTGGCGCTCAGGCAGAGTCAGAAGATCCAATTAAGATCACCTGGCACGACTGGACCGGGCAGTTCATCACCGCAACATTAATCGGTGAAATGCTCAAGTCGATGGGATACAGCGTCGAGTATGTTCCTGCAGACTACATAGCACAATTTGTGGGTCTTGAATCCGGCGATCTTCACGTGGCCGTCGAAATTTGGGAAACAACTGGAAAGGATGCATTGGAGGCGTCTCTTGCAACCGGCAACACCATAGATTTAGGTGAAACCGGCATGGATGCAATCGAAGAGTGGTGGTATCCCCTGTATATGAAAGAAAAGTGCCCCGGTCTGCCAGATTGGACTGCTCTGAATGGATGCGCCGAAGCGTTTTCCACACCCGAGACTCATCCTAAAGGTCGGTATTTGGGCGGCCCTGTCACCTGGAGCGGCTATGACGACGAACGGGCGGAATCTCTCGGTTTGGATTATGAAGTCGTTCATGCTGGGACGGATGCCGCACTGTTCGCGGAAATCGAATCTGCCTATCAGCGTCAGGCACCCATATTGGCTTGGGTTTATGCACCTCATTGGGCGCCCGCGAAGTATGAAGGAGAGTGGATTGACTTTCCCGTTTATACCGACGAATGCTACAAGGACCCCGCGTGGGGAAGCAATCCTGATATGAGCTATGACTGCGGCAAACCTCGCGGCTGGATCAAGGCGGTTGGCTGGGTCGGCGGCGAAGAAAAATGGCCGAAGGCTTATCAGGCGATTCGAAACTTTACGATTGACAATGATCTTATGAGTTCGCTGATTGTGAAAGTGGATTTAGAGGGTCATTCTGTAGAAGATGTGGTTGCCGAGTGGATGGCAAGCAATGAATCTGTCTGGAAAGCTTGGACGATGTAAGTCCATATTCACAATAAACTGACGCGCCAGCGTTTCAAGCGACACTGGCGCGCAGCTTCTCCGTACGTTCCATACCAATCCAAGGCACTTTAATCGGAATGCCCAGTACTGCACCTATTCTTTCCTGCAGGAACGTGTGGAAAATTTTTGGCAAGGGTGCTGAACGCTTTCTTGCCGAACATCAGTCGATCACAAACGAACAGCTGGAATCGTCAGGCCTGATCGGAGCCGTGCGTGATGCCACCATCACAGTTTACGAAGGTGAAATTTTCGTGATCATGGGACTGTCAGGATCTGGCAAATCGACCTTGCTCAGGTGTTTGTCCCGACTCATTGAACCAACTGGCGGTGAGATTATGTTTGAAGGACGGAATCTGCTGCAGCAGACAGAGAAACAGATGGTTCAAATTCGTCGTCACAAAATGGGAATGGTCTTTCAGCATTTTGCGCTTATGCCTCACCTTACAGTATTAGAAAATGTAGCATTCCCGCTTGAAATTCAAGGTGTTGATCGGACAGAGCGCGACAAAAGAGCTCGAAAAGTCATTGAACTTGTCGGTTTGGAAGATCGAGAAGCCTATTTTCCTCGGGAACTTTCAGGTGGTCAGCAACAGCGGGTAGGGATCGCGCGGTCACTGTCCGTAGAACCTAAAATCTGGTTTCTTGATGAGCCTTTTTCGGCGCTCGACCCGTTGATTCGGCGAGAAATGCAGGATGAATTTCTAAGCATTCAGTCCAAACTGAGCAAAACCATCGTATTCATTACACACGACTTTAACGAAGCGGTTCGTCTGGCCGACCGAATCGCAATCATGAAGGATGGTTCGATCATTCAGATCGGCACTCCGGAAGAATTGATTCTTCAGCCCTCCGATCAGTACGTTGAAGAATTCACGTACGATCTCTCAAGAGCTCGGGTCTTTTCGACAAAAACAGTCATGACTGAAAAACAGGATGGCACCCCAGCAGGCGGTCAGGTTTTGGAAACCGTAAAAATTCAAGATATGGCGAAAGACATCATTCAATCGGATCTGCCTTTTGATGTGATCGATGCGGATGGAAGTGTCGTAGGCCAGATTACCAAAGAAGCAGTTTTAGGAGTCCTTGTCGACACCGACCAGCGTTCCTCTGCAGACTCCAGCCCATGAGTCTGGCGACTGTCGCTGCCGCGAACATCAATCAGAAAAACATGGGAGTTTTCGCCTGGCTCCTGACGGTTTTCATAATCGCCGCAATCTGGATTGGGGGAGATCTTTGGCCATGGGCGGTTAAAGCACCGAAAGAGCTGCGCTGGAATATTGAATCATTCGGCAGCTGCACCAGCGTTCGTTACTGCGTTACGGGATTTATGAAGTGGCTGGTCAACGATGAAGCCTATCTTTTCCCCTGGACATTCAAGGAATTCACAAGAACGATTGCAGCTGGAATCGAAATTCCCTATCAGTTCATCAGATCACTTCTGTCCAGTGGTTTCACGATACCTTTGGGCGAAGACGATTCCTGGCAGACTCCTCCAATTTCCTGGTTCGGGATCATACTGGCGCTGACCTGGATGGGCTATTCGCTGAAAGACTGGAAACTGGGACTGATGATCTTTTTGTGCGCTGCTTACATCGCAGTTTTCGGCCTGTGGGAGAGTGCGACGATCACCCTATCGTCAATTGCAGTCGCAGTTCCGATCGGAATTTTATTTGGAGTGGCGGTTGGAATACTTGGATTCAAATCGAAAAAATTCGAAAAAGCAGTCACTCCCGTATTGGACCTGATGCAGACTGTTCCAATTTTTGCCTATTTGGTTCCGGTGCTGTTCATGTTTGGATTTGGTCCGGTTTCAGCCATTACTGCGACCGTGATTTACGCCATGCCACCCATGGTTCGAGTAACGATTCTTGCGCTGAAAACAGTTCCAGCAGAGATCAAGGATTTCGGCAAAATGGCCGGCTGTACAAAACATCAGATGACTTGGCGCGTCTTGATTCCATCGGCCAAACCAGGTTTGATGGTTGGAGTCAACCAAGTGATCATGCTGTCCTTGAATATGGTCATTATTGCTTCGATGATTGGTGCCGGCGGACTTGGGTTTGATGTGCTTGCATCCTTGCGAAGACAGGCAATCGGTGACGGTCTGGAAGCGGGAATTGCCATTACTCTCATCGCCATCGTTCTGGACCGCCTGTCGCAGTCTTGGGCTGCAAGAGGTCAGAAAGCTCATGTCGAAGGAGAAGAACGGTGGTATGCCCACCACAAGAACCTGATTGTTGCTCTCCTGCTGCTTTTGGTCACGTCATTTGCGAGTTTTGTTTTCCCTCTGTTTGCTCATTGGCCGGAAAGTCTGGAAATTTCAACAGGACAAATTTGGAATGACGTCGTCAAGTGGATCAACATCAATTATTTTGATCAACTCGAAGCGTTTAAGGTGTTCATTCTTCTGAATGTTCTAAAGCCGGTCAAGCTGTTCCTGCTTTCCCTGCCTTGGCCAGGAGTCATCCTGTTGCTCGCGCTTGCAGGATATCAGCTCGGAGGAGTTCGACTTGCCATTCTAGTTGTTTCACTGGCTGCCTTCATCCTGATCACAGGCCAGTGGACGAAAGCTATGATTACGGTTTATCTGTGTGGAATTTCCGTCGCGGCGGCATCCATCATTGGAATTACGATTGGCGTCATTGCATCACGCACCAACGTAATCAAAAAGCCTGTATTGATTGTGATTGACACATTGCAGACTCTGCCGAGTTTCGTTTATCTCCTGCCAGTTGTAATGTTGTTTCGGGTCGGTGATTTTTCGGCGATGGTAGCAGTCGTACTGTATGCCCTGCCCCCAGCAATCCGCTACACACTTTACGGCATTGAGCAAATTTCGCCGTCGCTTATTGAAGCTGCAAAAACGTCAGGATGCACGAAGCTGCAAGTTTTGTCGAAAGTTCAATCTCGGCTTGCTTGGCCGGAGATCATGCTCGGGTTGAATCAAACGGTTATGTTTGCTTTATCCATGCTGGTGATCACTGCATTGGTTGGCACCAGAGATCTAGGGCAGGAAGTTTATATTGCGCTGACAAAGGCCGATACAGGTCGCGGAATTGTCGCAGGGCTGTCGGTGGCATTCATCGCAATCATTGCAGACCGGTTGATATCTGCCGCTGCAAATCGGCGAAAACAGGCGCTGGGTCTGTCGTAAGGATTTCAGACAATGATCCCCAGACACTGCAGAACCGTAATTATTGGAGGTGGAATCATTGGTTCTTCTACCGCTTATCACCTCGCCAAATTGGGTGAAACCGATTGCGTGGTGCTTGAGCAGGGTACGGTGACAAATGGTTCTACGTGGCATGCAGCGGGCTTGGTCGGTCAGTTACGAAGCAATGCGAATGTCACTCAGTTGCTGAAGTATTCCGTCGAACTCTATGACCTGCTGGAGAGTGAGACCGGTCAGGCTACAGGATGGAAAATGAGTGGCGGACTGCGTCTGGCCTGCAGTCGGGAACGCATTCACGAAATCAAGCGGCAAATTACAACTGCCCGCGCTTTCGGGTTGGAGATGCATTATCTGACTCCTCAGGAAGCTGTCGAACTGTGCCCTGTTCTCAACGTGGAAGATGTTGCAGGAGCGGCGTATCTGCCAACTGATGGACAGGCCAATCCATCCGACCTGACTCAGGCGTTTGTTAAAGGTGCGAAATCGAAAGGAATCCGATTTGTCGAACGTTGTGCGGTTGAAAACATCCTGCAGTCCAAAGGCAGAGTGACTGGCGTCTCGTCAAGCTTGGGTGATATTCAGTGTGAAAAAGTAGTGGTCTGCACCGGTTTATGGTCAAGAGCGCTTGGGTCGAAAGTGGGAGTCAATATCCCAATCGTGCCGATGCTGCATCATTACGTGGTAACGGGAAAGGTTCAGGGCGTATCAAAGTCGCTGCCTACCGTACGAGATCCTGATCGATTGATTTACTTTAAGGAGGAAGTCGGCGGCTTGGTTTTTGGTGGTTACGAGCTCAATCCGAAACAGTGGAAAGTCGATCAGCCGCCACCTGATTTTTCGTTTGCGCTGCTTGATTTTGAAGTTGGTCATTTTGAATCCATATTGGAAGCTGGACTGCAGAGAATTCCTGCCATGAATGACGCACACATCAAGCAGATGATCTGTGGGGTTGAATCTTTTACTCCTGACGGCAATTTCATTTTGGGCGAGACTCCGGAGCTCAGGAATTTATTTGTGGGCACGGGTTTCAACGCATTCGGAATCGCAAGCGCTGGCGGAGCGGGAAAAGCACTTGCAGAGTGGGTGCAGTCGGGTGCGCCTTCCATGGATTTACGAGCAGTTGACATACGAAGATTTGGTCAGGTTCATCGCAGTCAGGAATGGATTTCAAAAAGAACCATTGAACTTTGTTCCAAACACTACGCGATGTCATGGCCCCATGAGGAACACACGAGCGCTCGGCCTCACACCAAGTCCGTTCTTTACTCGAAACTTAAACAGGCAAATGCTTGCTTTGGCGAAAAATTAGGCTGGGAAAGAGCGAATTGGTTCGCAAAAGAAGGAGACGAACCCATCGACATTTATTCTTATGGACGGTCCAACTGGCATGACCAGGTCGGGAAAGAACACCAGGCCGTTCGAGAAAGAGTCGGCATTATTGATCAGTCGTCCTTTGCAAAGTTTATTGTTGCGGGTGCAAATGCCGGGGAAGCTCTGCAGCAGCTGTCTTCCAATCGAGTTTTAAAAGAACCTGGATCAGTTGCCTATACACAGATGCTCAATTCACAAGGTGGAATTGAATGTGACGTGACCGTAACCCGCCTGTTCGATGACGAGTTTCTAGTGGTTGGAGGTACGGGATATGCAACTCACCATTTCTGCCACCTGCGAGACAGCCTTCATCAGATAGATCAGAGAGTGAATGTAACGGATGTGACTCATGAATTTTCGACCTTGTCGGTCGCTGGCCCGAATTCCAGGAAACTGCTGCAGAACGTGTTTTCTGAAGATCTATCCAATGCTGAGTTTCGGTTCTTGACCTTCAAGCGCTTGAAATTCGGCAGATATGAAGTGCTGGTTCTGAGGGTTTCCTTTGCTGGAGAATTGGGATACGAGATTTACATGTCTTTAAACGGAACCGAATCGATTTTCAGTGCGATCCTAAAGGCAGGCAGGAATTTGGGCTTGGCTCATGTGGGATACCGTGCGCTTGAATCGCTGCGTCTGGAAAAAGGATTTAGGGCTCTTGGTTCTGACATCGGCCCCGATTACACACCTCTTGAAGCCGGAATGAGGAACCTTGTTCGACTGAACAGCGTGATTCCATTTTTAGGTCAGGCGGCGTTGATTGAACAAGACAAACATCCTCTGATTCGACGGTTCGCCTGTTTTTCATCCACCGATGAGCGCCTCACTCTGCTGGGAAGGGAAACGATTTATCGAAATGGAAAAAGAGTAGGATGGACGTCCAGTGCGGGTTGGGGATATACCGTAGAAAAGAACATCGCCTATGGGTATGTTCGCAGCCCTGACGGAGTTTCGAATGAATATCTCCGAGATGGACGGTATGAATTAGAAGTGGAAGAGAAACGAATTCCGGTGAGTCTAGAGCTCAAAGGCCTCTACGATCCGCAGTCCATCCGAATGAGATCCTAAATCTTTCACTGCGTTCAGCCAGCTGAAGGCGCTGCATGGAGCAGCTGTTCCTGCCGCTCTAATTCGAATTTACAAAAGAAGATGCCGCGCTGTTTGAAAACGGCGCGGCATCTGACATCCGCACTAAAAATGGCTCCCCGGGACGGGCTCGAACCGCCGACAAGATGGTTAACAGCCACCCGCTCTGCCAACTGAGCTACCGAGGAATTAAGTCGCACAATGATAATTTCTATTGATCACTTCGTCAAGTGAATTAACCAGATCACATTGCGATTTAGGGAATTATATATTGAGTGGTCAACCTAATATCAATTCCTAGAAAGCAGTTTCAGATCAGAAATCGAATATTCATCAGGTTAAATCTGATTAATAAGACTAGGTTATTTAATTTAATATTTGATAATAATAATTTATGAAATTAAACATTGAGAAATCAAGTACTGAAAAAACATTTTTTTCAGCGGACTGCGCATGACGAACATTTCAAATGGTGAGACAGCTGAAAGATGATTTGCAGTGAGTCGCTGAGGAGAATATTCAAGTCGTCCTCAATGCGAATCAAATTATTTTCAGGCCAGCACATGCTGTAAAACCATGTTCTTGTGTCTGCTGCGACGCTGATGAAGGGACATCATCGCTTCAACCAAGCCAATCAGGACACGGAACTGGTCTCGTTTGACCATGGCTCGTCGCAGTTTGTGTACTGATGGCGGCAATGACGGGTTAGAATATGTGCTTTATCATGCCCACAGCGAAGACATTGAAAACTGTTATTCCAGCAGTGGCGTTTCAAGTCATCCAAACAGGCTTTTTTTGTGGAAATTGTTGAGTGCCGATGGTCGCTTGCGTTCCTATTGTGGCAACCAGAATAGCCGGGAATCTCGAAAATTAATTTCCAGCCTGCTTCAAATAACCACCTGCTTGGATAGATGCATTACTCCTCTATCAAACTGATTCATTCACGATCTTTCCAATTCAGCAAGTTTAAGATATCCGTCTCTGGTTTGTGGAGCTTTGATGCCCAGCAGTTTGCTCCCCACCTGAGTCTTCAGAATCTGAGCCGTACCTCCTCCAATCGTGAACATTCGAACGTCTCGATACATTCGCTCCAAGGGCTCCTTGTCTCCGTAACCTCGGGCACCGAACATCTGGAGAGAGTCGCTGACTACCTTAATCGCAGTTTCAGATGCGAACATCTTCGCACGGGCCGCAAAAAGAATGTCAGGAAACAAACTGTCGTTCGGGCTGTGCGACTTTGCCGCTTCATACAGAAGCAATCGCGAAGCATGTACGTTCGCGTCCATATCGGCGATCATCCACTGCAGCCCTTGAAACTCAGCGAGAGGTCGACCGAACTGACGCCGATCAACCAGGTAACGCTTCGCGTGATCCAGTGCACCAGCTGCGACACCCATGGCAATGGTTCCGGCTCCGACGCGCTGACTGTTATAGGCATTCATCAAGTCGGCGAATCCACGGCGTAGGCCTGACGGTGTTTTGAGCATGAATTTCTCATCCACCACCAGATCGTTAAAGTGGAGTTCGGCCTCCGGCATTCCGCACAAGCCGAGCGTGTGCTCAAGTCGTGCAACCGAAAAACCGGGTGGTTCAATTTTATTTTTCGGATCATAGTGAACAATAAAACCCCCGATACCCAGTTCGGCTCCGCTTTCTTCCGTCACTCTGGCAAAAATCAAGTACAGTTTCGACACGCCACCGCCGGTAATCCAGTGCTTGGCTCCGTTGATGACATACTTTCTACCGCGCTTGACTGCTGTGGTTCTCATTTCAGTAGCAGCACTGCCTGACTCTGGCTCCGTAATGCAAATCGCTGGCTTGTCTCCAGACAACACATGCGGAGCACAATAGCTTTTTTGCGCGTTGGTGCCGTAGGCCATAATTGCGCTGATTCCGCCCATATTCGATTCGACAACAATGCGGGCACTGAGAGTGCAGGCTCGAGCGATCTCTTCAATCACGAGCACCGTATCAAAAAATGACGCAGAGCGACCGCCGAAAGCCTCAGGAATTGTCATGCCCATCAATCCGGCATCTGTAAGATCGGAGACATTTTCCCAACAATATTCGCGGGATTTATCCCATTTGGCGGCTTTTGGTGCGAACTTTCTCGCCAGCTCACGCGCAATCGATCTGTACACTTCAGATTTACTGGATTTTTTCATGTATTCAATTCGTAGAATTTTTCTTAGATCAAGCAAATAATAATTGCTTTCAAGTTTATTTTTCTTGAATTTATAAACACGCGCAAACCTAGGATCCTGTTGAAGACTTGGCAGGTAGAATCATATCCACAGTCGTCCTACCTTTCATCGTATATACAGAAGTGAGCTGCAAGCACCACAAATCAAAACGAGCAAAGTCTTGAAAAGTTCATGGAAACCTGTTGGCGCGATCCTCGCTGCCAGCAAAAATAGCAGGCCTTGCGGACGGAGGGTGATCGTTTGCTCAACGTGATCTGAGTCATCCTGCGCAGAAATGCCTTGCATGAAGTCTGAAAACAGCTCGAATCAGCCATCTGGAATAAATCGATTGGACCCGACTGCCGTACTGATTTCAGACTTGGAAAGCAACATACTAAATCCGCTGCGTCAAGCGGGCTCAGAGGTGCTCAGACCTTGGTACTTCAGTTCACCAAACACAAAATTTTCTCCTTCTGTTGTCATGCTTTATGCCTCGTGTATGGCAGGTAAATTTTGCTGTCGCTTTCCATGTTGGAAAGCGAATTTTTTAAGTGCTTTCGCTCGAGGGCGGAAGCATTCAAACTTCCCAAACTGACGACTTTTCGACTAGCGCAACTGCCTAGTTTACAAGTAGCGCTGACCTTTGTCTCTTTAATGGGGGTCAGTTCAGTCAGTGCACTACGACTGGCAAATCTGGCGTGCAGACGAAGTTTAAACAGGAAAAAGCGCTTCGCAATGAAGATTCGACTGATGCTGGATCTTTGGCTTTAGCATAAATATAGCCAGGATATTTTCCTCCTTCCGGCCATTGAATCAGCCTGTCGCCGCTGCGGACATCCAGACGTACCTCCAATATATTTTCTACGCATTGAGCTTGCATTACGCCTTCGACTCTTCGTAGAATGCCGTTTGCCGGCACTGGAATCATCAGAACTCCCGCTGCTGCATCCAGCCTCAGACTCTCTACTTTCTGTTCAATTGATCGCCGAAGTATGAATTCCTCAAGAGTGGAATCGGTGGCGAGTTCGAATAGTCTGGCACAATCACCTCCAATCGATCTTGCTGCGACTTCCAATATCCAAATCCTTTCTTTTTCCACTCGAACCTCTGCATGAATGGGGCCTACCTCCAAACCGAAAGACCGACATGCTTGAGACACAAGCTCCCGGATCTTTTGTTGAGTTTCAAGGTTCAGTCTTGATGGAGTGACATAGTAGGTTTCTTCAAAATATGGACCGACCAATGGATCGGGTTTGTCGAATATGCAGATCGTTTCCAAGTCAGACCGAATCAAATATCCTTCCAAAGCATGCTCTGTTCCGGAAACGTATTGTTCGATCAAAATTTCTTTGGATTGATCCGGTCCGATCTCGTTTTCCAACAGTGAAGTAATTCTCCCCAATGCCTGTTTCAACCCTATCTCGCTGTTGGCTCGAATGACACCACGACTCGCGGATAAATTGACGGGCTTTGCAACACATGGAAACCGAACGCCCGAAATTTGCCTTTGCAGATCTTGGTCAAGTTGAACCAATCGAAATTCAGGCACCGGAAGTCCATGATTCTGCAATGTGTTTCTTGATAGATTTTTATTGGCAGAATTTCGTACTGCCGAAATCGGGTTATGGACAACGCCTAACAGTTCGGCCACCTGAACCGCCAGCTCTCCAAATTTTTCATCCGGTGAGATTACCGCGCAAATGTCAATATCCTCGTAAAGCTGGGAAATTGTGTCGGCGATTGAATCCGGGTCGCTAAGATTGGCTCGAATGCCTGAACGGGATTGAGGAATGACATCAGCGTCGCCGTCTGAAACGAACAGTATTCTGATGGGAATATTTTCAGCCGCCTGTAAGTAAACCGCCGCACGATAGCTGAAGTGCGGCGCGATTAATACGACGGTCTTAGCGCTGGTTATCGGCGGGCCAGTCGGCTTTGAACAGCGACAGGAAAATCAGTGTGCGGCGCCACATCCGCCGCAAGAGCCCGTTCCACCGACCGATTGAAATACGTTATGAAATACAAAGGTTGCCTGTATTCCGTCATCAACATAATCGATTTCAGCACCTGAAAGATATTGCAGAGCAACAACATCGGCATATAGTCGAAAGCTGTCTCCTTCCAGTATGCGATCAAATTTGGACTCCGAATCCGCGTAGGTCATTCCGTAATTCATGCCGCCACAGCCTCCTCCGGATACGTAGACACGAATTCCTCTTATATTTTCATCTGTAGAGTCAATCAGCTCTGCCATCTTGAGCCCGGCAGCTTCAGTTACATTGATCTCTGAATTCGTAATTTCAGTTTGATAGCTTCCCTGCTGCATGCTGTTCTCCAAAAATTTTTGCAACGAATTTGGTCGTTGGTGTCGAAATCATCGTTAGATATGGTATTTGAATATTTTAAATCAAGTGAAACAGATAGTTTGAGTTAGATTCTCGGGAGCAGTTTATTTGATATTGCCAAATGGACAGTTCGTATTTGCTGGCGTATGCATAACTGTTCGTATTTTGATTGTCCGGCATTATTAATGCGGAGCTTCTCACTGAATTGACCAAGTCCTTCCATTCATGTGACAGCGATAAGTTTTTCGATAGTTCAATGACAGAAATTCCGTACTGGCAATGGAACGTAGTTCACTGGATTGGAGACGAAGTCGGTGATTGATCTTGAAGCATTGTGAGATAGCCCGCAGATCAGGATAAAAAGAATTGATTGCCATTGCCCGCTAAAGTCGGCTGGCCGTCCGCTGAGAGGTGCGCACCTGAAATCCAGTCAAGCGTACCTGCAACCCCGGTTGAGAGTCTCCATAAACCTAAGCGAATGGAATACGCGGGACCGCCAGTGAAAAGTCTGTCCCTAGAGCTCCACATTCTGGTTTTTAGCGACGGTTATTCCTAAATGAGGATTTGTATTCGGAAAATTCACGCGCAATGGTATGAAGTCAAAAATTCTTTGGTTTGAGATCGAATCGTTGCAACAGTCAAAAGTCGATTCCCGAATCTAGAAGTGCACTTCGAGCCATGTTTACGTAGTATAAAATTGCTAATTCGAAGTTGAGCCAAATTCTGAAGAGTCGAAAAGTGAAATCACGCCTAATAGCTGCGGTCACGCCAATCTTGCTGCTTATTTCTTGTATGGCGCAGGCACATCAAGTTACCGGTCATGTTGACTATCGGGTGAGAATCCCGATCCAGCCTTTAATTAGTGGGACGATTGTGGATGTTCCTGTCAAAGTCGGGGATATCGTCCAAAAAGGACAAATTCTCATACAGTTTGACTCTCGCTGGCAGGAATCTCAAGCCCGGATAGTAAAAAGCCAAATTGAACGGTTAGAGATAGAATTAAAACGCGTCAGCGACAAATTTGATCGACAGCAGGAACTGTTTGATCGTGGTTCATTGTCGCTTTTGGATTTTGAAGAAGCTGAACGCGAGGTTATGGTAGCACGATCCGAACTCGGAGCTACTAGAGCAGAATTGGCTGCCATTCAATATCAGCTGCAAGATACTGCACTGCTCTCACCAATGGATAATGCAATTGTTGTGATGAGTAATGTTCACGTCGGAATGAACTATCTCCATGACATCTACTTCAAAGAACGATTGATGACTCTCGGGAGTCACGGCCAGTATGTGATTCGAGTAAACGTACCTTCCGAAATTCGGAATACTCTGCAGGCTGGTGACGCAGTTTCAGTGAAGATTGACGATTCTATCTATACGGCGTACGTAGAATTTCCGACTCTAGACCCTGAATTTGAGTTCTTCCCTGTGAGTGATCCCGTTATGGAAGGTGAAACTGCATCAGCGAATTCCAGCGAGTATATTGAGAAACCAATCTATGCAATTAGTGTCAGCTTCAGTGTAGAACAAGAATCAATTCTGCTTGGCACCCCAGCGGTCGTCTTGTTCAACTAAATTCCTGGGTATCGATCAGCTCCAAATCAGTGCCCTGATCTGCCGGGTCGAATAATTTCCATTTCGTTTTCACAGCGAAGTCAATCGTTGGAAAACCTGGGAATTTTGAGAACGATATGGCAGAGCAGTCATCGCCATAAGAAAATTTCGGTCGAATAATTTTAAAATTGGACGCTGACTTTCAATTTATCGATGCTGATGCTCGTACAAGGCACGGCACAAGCACCGAACACACCTGTCATAAGTGGCATCTCCGCGGCCATATCGTTCTTGGCTCAAGAACTGCAGCAAAATCTCTTCGCTCCAGCTTTGAATGAGATCCCCCTGCTCTTTCCGATGCTGTTGAATTTGCTTTCCGCGAATGCCCCGCGCGCTTGGGTCTGACGCGGCTGGCCTGGATATTTTCGCTGATCCAAACGCTTGCATCACCCTTTCGCCAGCTGGTAACGGCTATAATCATCCACGCGTACAGCTCGGCGGAACTGCCAGATGATTTCATTGTCGGTCGGAGAATTCCGATTTGCATGTGGCCAATGAAACATCGTTTCTTCGCCGGTGTAGAGTGTGCCAATTTGATGGTCTTGAGATCGTGTTTATTTAGCAAGTCAAAATTACCCTAAATTCATGACGTGAATGAAGTTAAGCCAGTGATCGATCTGCATGTCACATCCCTAAGCATCAATGGAACGAAAATTGCAGCTGCCATTTATGACCGACTTTTCACAACTTTTTGAGCTGTATAATCTGCTTTAAGATTGTTGAGTAAAATCAACTATCATTAGGTCAATTTCCGCTCACTACATCTTCTCTTGCAGCTGTGCCCAAACTCATCGATTGCGTGGTTCTCAAAAAAAAGGCGGAGGCTCTTCCGAGTCCCCCTTATCCCGGTGAATTAGGACAAAGAATTCTAGAAAATGTATCGCAGGAAGGGTGGAACACGTGGCTGGAACGCCTGGTTACGATCATCAATGAAAATCAGCTTACCACAGGAGATCCAGCGACGCAGGAACTGATTGAACAGCATATGCTTGGATTTATCTTCGGGGAAGGTGAGCTGGGTCAATTGCCACCCGGCTTCACTTCATCGAATCGAAAGAAATAACAGTCAGTTCTTCCTGCTCGTAAGCAGTTCTCGAGTTTGGCGGAATACGGCTCGACTGTGGAGATGTTTGCCGTCAAGGTACATTTGTAAAGCCCGATCCAGAAAAACCCTTACTTCTCTGCGAATGCCTGCACTGGCAAACTGTTCCGAAGCGATGGCAAGCAAGGCTCGACCACTAACGGCATTCCCTCCTCCGCTCAGTTTCTCAGTCGTAGGACCTGAGGCAAAGTCATAATAGTATTGTTGATTTTCCCGAATTGGCGTTTTGCGGTCCGATTCAGTTTCTAAAACCAACGCATACCCAATTTCTTTCAGCAAATACTTTTCGAACACACGTAAGGTATGGAAGATATCGGTCTGCTGACGCAGCTGACGCAGCGCGCAGCTGTATTCGTCAAACAAAGCTGGGTGTGGGTCCTGCGGCTGTAACAAGGACACGATCAGCTCATTCACGTAACAGCTGCTGTAGTGTATCTCATCCATGAATTCCGTATAGCTGTGCTGCGGGATCAACTGGGTTAAAGTGGGCAGGTTTCCCTTCCCTGACCAGCTAAGCAAAAGTGGACAAAACGGTCTCAGCTTTCCGCGTAATCGAGATTTTGCTCGTCTCGCCCCCTTCGCCAGTAAATTGATTCGGCCGTAATTTCGACTGAAGGCATCTACGATCAGACTGGATTCCGAAAAAGGACTAGTACGAAGAATAAAGCAATTTTCCCTGCGAACCCACATTCGTCAGTCAAATTCGGAATATCCCAGTAACGAAACCAAACGGTGATCCTGACTCCATTGAGTCCGAACCTTTACCCACAGCTTCAAAAAAACTTTGCGATTCAGTTCCTTTTCCAGTACAGACCGAACGTTTCTGCCGATAATTTTCAATTTACTGCCTTTTGCTCCAATGATAATTTTCTTCTGATTGCGATTCTCCACCCAAATCAATGCATGAATGTGCAGGCAGCCGTCAGTGTGTTCATATTTCTCAATCTGAACGGCGCTGGCGTAAGGCAGCTCATCACCATAACATCGGAAAATCTGTTCTCGAACGAGTTCAGATGCCTGGAATTTTTCGTCGCGGTCGGTGACGAAATCAGAGGGAAACAACGGTGGGCTGTGGGGTAGCAACTGAGTCAGTGTGGATTTCAGCAGTTCTGTATTTTCTTTCTTCTTGGCTGAAACTGGTACGATTTCCGATACACCGGTGATTCCAAACAGCTGCTTCATAATGGGCAACAGTTGCTGCTTGTCTTTCATACGATCTATCTTGTTGACAACAATGACCACCGGCAGATTTTCTGATTGAATTTTTTTCCACACCATCATGTCTTGATCCTGCCATCCTCTGGATTCAACTAAAAACAGCACCAAATCCGTACCGGCAATATTTGCCACTGCCGAACGATGAATGGAACGTTCGAGCAATCGCTTTGAATGTGGGTTGAAACCCGGCAAGTCGATAAAAATGAGCTGGTGGTCTTCTTCACTAAGCACCCCAAGAATACGATGGCGGGTCGTATTTGCTTTACGTGAAGTAATGCTGATCTTTTTGCCTAACAAGCAATTGAGCAAAGTTGATTTACCGACGTTTGGACGCCCTGCCAGGGCGATGATTCCCGAACGGAAGCCTTCGTTTACGGATTCACCCGGAGAGTAGGCCATATGCTTTTGAGGCAGCTGACTGTTCTGCTTCCTTAATGGTTCTTCCTTCACCAATGACTGGTGAACTTAAACCCTTTACGCGGCAGGCTACAGTGAAATGTGGATTGTGATCTTCGCCTCGTACTTGAGTGGTCTTGTAAACTGGCGTCGGCTGCGACAGACTTTGCAAATGCTCCTGAAGGGAAGATTTGTAGTCTTTTTGAATTTGTGGCGTAGAAAAATTCGTCGCTGGCAGAAAGTGAGAATGGAAAAAAGTTTCGACTGCCTCCAATCCACCGTCCAAATACATCGCTCCCAGCACTGCTTCCAGCGCATCTGACCGTAAGTTCTGCCATGCCCTTTCATTTGATTCCGGAAATGATTTTCCCACCCGAATGTATTGGGTTAGATTCAAATGTTCCGCCACTGCACTGAGTGAATTGCGATTGTTCACGATCTGACTGCGCTTTTTCGTGAGCTCACCTTCTGTTGTCTCAGCATTTATTTCAAAAAGATAAACAGAAGCTATGAAATTGAGAACGGCATCTCCCAAAAACTCAAGAGTCTGATTATCAGGTTCGCCGGTTGAGCTGTGTGTCAAAGCCTGCTTCAATAAAGCTGGGTTGTGAAACCTATAGCCGTATAACTCTGCCGGAAAATCCAGTTGCTGAATATTCATCGAACAAAATTATGAGGACACGCCCCAAATGAACTGCAGTGAAGCAAGAGGAGAATTTTGAACAAAATTGAGACAATCTGTTACACATCGGGAGAACGGACTACTCAATCGCATTCGCAATTCGACTCCAATTTATGCCTTTTCCGCCTTTGCTATCCCAACTGAACCAGATCAGGAATGCTTCACCGATTATGTTTTCTTCAGGAACAAATCCCCAAAATCGACTGTCATTACTATAGTCCCGATTGTCGCCGAGCACGAAATAAGTGTTGTCAGGAACCACAAAAGTCAGATTTCGAGATGCTCTCTTGTCATCAATCAGAATTGAATGAGATTCGACTTCGTCGAAACTTTCGGTTATATGCCTGGTTTGAATTTTTTGATTGGACGATGTTTCAACCACGTATTCTCCAATATCCATGTGGGCGACTTTCTTCCCATTGACCTGCAGGATTTTATCTTTATAAATCACCGTGTCTCCTGGCAGTCCAACCACTCGTTTTATGAAATTTACTTTTTCGTTACCTGGAAATCGAAAAACCATGACGTCTCCATAATCCGGAGAATCCATATCAATTAATTTGTCGTTCAGTACGGGCAAGCGGATTCCATAGCGAAACTTGTTTACAAGAATAAAATCACCAACCAGCAAGGTAGGCAGCATTGAACCGGACGGAATTCTAAAAGGCTCAATGATGAATGAGCGCAGAAGAAATACGATCAAAAGGACTGGGAAGAAGGCCCTGGCGTATTCAATTATCCAGTTTCTTTTACCTTGCGAGTCAGTGCTGTATCGGACAAATATTCTTTTTAGCAGTCGCCAAATGATGTCTAGCAACCAGATTGAACCCGTTACTAGTACAGCAATCGCTAATATGAGTGCGAAGTCCATTTCAGACAATTTTAAATTACTGTGGAATATTCAATGCAAGGCGAAACTTACTTGGTTTTGCCGTACAGAAAATTAGAATTGGAGTAATGATAAAGGAAGGCCCGATTTCGTTTTGTTCGAAATTATACAGCTGAGGGTATGAATTCGAGAACCCTGTGAATTAGAATGGCCAGCAGGAAGGATTGATCCGAGTCAGTCATTGAGAGAAATTGATTCTCCGATCAGACGAACGGTATCAGCGGGAACCGACCCCATCACTGTGACTTGAAAATCCTCGATCACTTTGCCCCAGGCATTAACAGATCCCATTTGACTTCTGCCTTCAAATTTAATGTTCGACGTTTCTTCACGCAGTTGTTGAATGAAAATCGAAACGTTCGCTATTCTATCTGAAAAAACGAGGTGTTCCTTAGGGTTCGTCCCTTGACTTAGGACATGTTTTGTTTTCGAAAATCCATCTGGCATCCAGCCAACATTCCAGTGAGAGTCATCGTCAAGCACTTTTGAATTAACCATCTTGTCGAAGTTCCAAATGTAGTTGCTTCCAGAATATTTTGGTTTCAATTCATTCTCTGTGATCATTTCGTTGATTGAAATGTCGACGAACATGTATCGATCCAACAACTTCAAATTTTGATCGAACAAGTCTGTGCGCAGCAGTAAACCGGATTCCCGGTCCAGCCAGAGTTCATATCCGTATCGATATCGGTCACTCGCCTCCAATACGATTCGATTGGAAAGCCGGCCAGCGATTCGTTCTTCGCCGATGGTAGAAGCTCTATAGTAGTTTTCTAATCCCTGCAAAGATTCAGCATGCATCCCCGGAGTTCGAAAAAGGTGAGAATTCCCAAATTTAAAGTATCCTAATTTGTCTGCGTGAAAATAACACCATACGCCCTGATTCGTTTGAATTATTTCTGACGTATCACCACTCAGAGTAACAATTTTTTCAACAATTTCACCGTCCATTGCAGAATGATAAATCTGCATCGTCTCGGTGTTTTCACCACTGCTGTAGAGAAAAGTTCCCTTATAGTTGATCATGCCAGCTGCGTTTGTCAGACTCATTAGGATATCGTAGACTGCATGCCCTGTCGCATGCGAGGCTGGCGCTGTTGCAAGGCAGAGTAGATATAGTGAGATAATGAAATATTTATTAATAAAATCAACCATTAATCTACTCATTTTAATAGAATACCTAAGTAAATTCGATGGAGAGAGTTCTGTCAATAATCATAGTTGATAAGCATCACTCTGGATCCGAAATGCCTGCTCGAAGCGGGGCCGCGGCTGAATAAAGAGTGTTCCAGCAGCAATTTGTTTAAATTCATTTCTCTATCCAATGTAGCTGAAACATCTTTGAACTTCCAGCGTGTAGCCGCTGATTCATCAATCGCAGCAACGGCGTCGGTTTCAAATTGCTCGGCTGGCGTTGCACCCACCGTGGCAGCTTCATGGATAAAAGGGACTGGAGGGTTGGGGTCATAGGGGGAGTATTGAAAGGAAAAGCCGAAAATGAATCCTACTAATACAGCTACGCTGACACTAGCGGCCAGTCTAAAGCCTCCCTGTCCAAAACTTAAGCTTGTAAAACCGAAATTCCAGTTGGAAAAAAATCGTTCAGATCGCTTGGGTTTGTTTTCAATCGCCTGAAGATCATCCGTTTCGGTTTGAGTTGCATCAGCCATTACCGAATTGAAGTAAGAATTGGTGCACTCGCCGCGTGTCATGCTTCGCAGCAGGCAGTACATCTTCCACTCGCGCTGAAATTCTTCATCACTACACAAGCACTCAAGCAAAGGCTCAAGCTCCTCCGAACTAAGTTCACCATCATATAGTGCTGATAAATTTTCTTTCATGATACTCTATTTCTCATTTTCCATGCAATACCAATCCTTCGTTTTGTAAATCAAAATCTGACGTGCTCGATGAATTTGTGTTTTAACCGTCCCCAATCGAGTATTGGTCACTCTTGAAATTTCCAAGTAGGAAAGTTCATCGCGCTCACGAAGCAGATAGACTGTCTGTAATTTTAACGGCAGTTTCTTAACTTCCCGAGCAATAAAATTACGACATTCCTGTTGTTCGGCTAACGTTAAAGGATCTGATTCATCCTTCATTAAATTATCAAAACTATAATCCTTCATGTCTGATGCATATAAGGTACTGCTATATTTCTTGTTTTTCATCGAGACATTTGTTGCGTGATTTCGAGTGATGCTATAGAGCCATGTCGAAAATTTGGCGTCGCCTCTAAAATTAGGCAGACCATTCCAAGCCTTGATCATCGTCTCCTGAATCACGTCTTCGATTTCGTGATCTCGAATATTCAAATTGCTTCTACTCATTTTAGTGACTAAAGCAAATAGTGCCGACCGATGTTTCTCGAACAGGATTTTGAATGCAGCTTCACTGCCTCGCCTCGCTTGGTCAACGAGCAACTGCTCGCTGGTATCTTTGGGAATTAATTTTGGTTCCCCCATTATTTGCTCGCCAACTCAAGCTTGCTTATAGTATTGACAACTTCCGTATGAGAAAGTTCAATTGTTTTGATGAAATAATGCAAATTCACGAAATTGACTGAAATAAATACAATCTAAGGATGGACAGATCAAAAAATGAATGTTCCATGCGATAAACATAAGCAATCAACGCGCTGGATTCAACCAAGATTGTAGAACGGTTGTGCCTTCTGTGTGGAAGTTTCTAATTCTAGAACTGTTTTATTTTCCCGCACAGAGGCCTCCGAACTCCGATTGACAAAGACACAATGCAACCATCGTTGATTGTACCCGGCTTCCAATGTTTAACGAATTTGGCTTGCATCCACTTGAACGTCACTCCCTGCTCATCCGCTTGAACAACTCACTCTTGAACGTCCCAAACCATGACATGCTTGGCGCATTTTATTTCTACCTCTTATAAATTCCGTCAATTGCGACGTATCGCGTTGTCTACGATAGACCTCAAATCAAGACTATGTGTACTGCACTGCCTGACCAGAATGATGTACTGCAATCAACTTCAATAGAGAGTGTGAAAAATTTCATCTTTTGCCTTGAATCGATCATTGATTTAGAGTTTTACAGTTGCAAAGAAACTGCGCAGTGTTATGATGACGCCGACACCGAGGAAATCTTCAATCAACGTTTTTTTGAGTCAAGACAATTCCGTTTTCTAAATCAAGCACATTATAGGAATTAGTCTCTGAGTGGAATAAATTCACTTCTCGGACTGAATGTTTCACTTTCACCGTACCTCAACACTTGGGAAGCAGCAAAACCTGTGACTGTAACCCTGACGGACCTTCAATCTGCCGTTAAATTTGAAGTAGTGGACTTGTCCCAACATTGACAAAACAACAAAAATTTATGCAATTCAATTTGTCTGACAATAGTGAACCTGAAAATGAACCACGCCATTACAAAATTATAAATTGGTGCGGTCGGCTGAGCTGCGCCGTCAATGGCGGCGCAAGACTATTCGTTTATCCGGTTGGTCATACTCAAATGCTGGAAACACGCCTGAACAAGGGCTCACACAATGTGCATATGTATACAGTCCGTAGCGCAAACGTTTCAATCACTGGCTAAATCCGCATCAATATCAGGCATTGTCCGGCACTGAAATCGGATAGACGAATGGTCCTGTCCATGACCTAAAAGTGGGCGAATATCAAATTGCTAAGATGTACAATTGAACTGACGCACCGAACACGCTTTTGCGTGGGTGCGGCAGATACAGTCCTTACAACTGATAATGGAAGCAGAATTAAATTCGCTTAAAGTTCCAGATGCTTGATGAAGAGGCAGTCAGTGCTTTTCTTCAGACATGAGGCATAGATGAAACGAAATCAGTGTTATGCTGATAGTGTTGGATTTCCTGCCTGAGTCAGGAGTGAATCTTGTTCCTGTTGAATTCAACATCTTGAGCCTCCGTCAACTTCAACACGCCCTGCTCTTTTATTCTTAATACGGCTGAACTTTTGATTCTCGGAAGCGGTTTGGCCGGTCTCGCGACTGCCCTGAAGGCCGCAAATTCTGGAATTCACGTCATTATCCTCACAAAGGAAAATCTGAAAGAGAGTTCCAGCTACTATGCTCAGGGTGGAATTGCCGCAGTCTGGGGACTCGATGATTCCTTTGCGTCCCACATTCACGATACCTTGCATGCAGGAGCAGGATTGTGTAATCATTCAGCTGTTGAATTCATCGTAAATCGCGGTCCAGCTGCCATACGTTGGCTCATCGACAGTGGTGTGATGTTCAGTCGTCGCAGCAACCAAACCAAATATCCAGGTGAATTTGACTTGACAAAGGAAGGTGGCCATACCCGTCGACGAGTCATTCACGCGGAAGATGCCACAGGACGAAAAGTTGAAACAACCCTGGAATCGATGATCCGCGATCACCAGAACATTTCAATTTACGAAAGAATTATTGCAATAGAGCTGATAACGGAACACAAAAATCATCCGCCTCAGAAGAACCGATGTATCGGCGTGCACGCTCTCGATATTGACTCTGACGAAGTGAAAACCTTTGTTGCCAACGCAGTCGTACTGGCTACCGGGGGTGCATCAAAAACTTATTTATACACAAGCAATCCGGACACTTCAACTGGCGACGGAATGGCCATGGCGTGGCGGGCAGGATGCAGTATTTCCAATATGGAATTCGTTCAGTTTCATCCGACCTGTCTTTATCACCCACATGCGAAATCATTCCTGATTTCTGAAGCTGTTCGAGGTGAAGGCGGGAAACTGATTCTGCCGGATTCCAGCCCATTCATGCACAAATATGACAGTCGGCAAGAACTTGCGTCACGCGATATCGTCGCTCGAGCTATCGATCATGAAATGAAAGTGGGCGGTTATGACTGCGTCTTCTTGGATATCACTATGAAGCCGGAACAATATTTGAAGAGACGGTTTCCAAACATTTATGCAAAGTGTCTTGAATTCGGCATTGACATGACAAAAGAGCCAGTACCAGTAGTCCCAGCAGCACACTACACCTGTGGAGGAGTTCGCGTAGACCATCATGGCCGAACCGATCTGCCAGGTCTTTATTGCATAGGTGAAAGTGCCTGTACGGGATTGCATGGAGCCAACCGTCTTGCCAGTAATTCTTTGCTTGAATGCGTTGTGTTGGCTCATTCTGCGTTCGAAGATATCCGTCACAATCTCGATTCTACGATGCCCGATGCGAATCATATTCCGCTTTGGGACGAAAGCCAGGTAACCGACCCGGATGAAATGATTGTGGTCGCTCACAATTGGGATGAACTAAGAAGACTGATGTGGAACTACGTCGGTATCGTTCGTAGCCAGAAACGATTAAAACGCGCTCTAAGAAGAGTTGAAGTACTAACTGAAGAGGTCCAAGATTTCTACAGTCAGTTCAAAGTAAACCGAGATTTGGTCGAGCTTCGAAACCTAGTGCAGGTATCGGAACTCATCGTTCGCTGCTCTTTATTGCGAAAAGAAAGCCGAGGACTGCACTATCTTATTGATTACCCTGCTTCGAATCCAGACATGGCGCACGACACGGTACTCGTTCCCGATTTCAGAAACTGATTTTCACTCTCGAATCAATACGACGGATACCACATTTTGGTGTCGATCATCTGTTCGACATCGCTGATGACTTCCTTATCATTGAGGCCTTGTTCTACTGCAATTTTTGCCACCGCAATCGCAATTTCCCGACTCAGTTGACGCACGGATGTCAAAGGTGGAAGCAATGATGTGCCAAGCTTGTCCACGTTGGGCTGGGCGCATCCCACTACATGAGAAACCGCAGCTAACATTTCATTGGTCACTCGGCGCGCCTTTACAGCACTCAAGCCAAGCCCTAGCCCCGGGAATGCATACGCGTTGTTGCATTGGGCGATTTCATAGGTAGTTCCGTTGTATTGTTCTGACCCAAATGGACTGCCCGTCGCCACTACTGCTCTGCCGTCACTCCATTTGAGTAAATCGCTCGGCAACGCCTCTGCCTGTGAGGTTGGGTTTGAAAGCGGAAAAATACATGGTCGTTCAGAATGCCGCGACATTTCCCGGACGATCTGTTCCGTGAAAAAACCTCCTTGTCCGCTCACGCCAATCAAAACGTTTGGCCGCGCCTGTCGAACCGTGTTTAACAACTGATAATCGCCATTCCAGTCGGTCAGCTCCTTCTCATCGCGGGCAAAGGGTTGCTGTGAAGAGCGGATTATTGTTGAACCGTTATGAATCAAACCTTTACTGTTTAACACGTAAATTCGCTTGAAGGCAGACTCTCTTTCCAAGCCTGCATCCATCATCGCAGAAACCAGACTGTTTGCAATTCCAGTACCGGCTGCACCTGCGCCAACGATCACGGATTTCGAATCGATCAGTCTGTTTCCTGTGGCTCTGCATGCTGCAATCAGGCATCCGAGCGTGACTGCCGCGGTTCCCTGAATGTCATCGTTAAAACAGCAAAACCGATCTATGTATTTGTCCAGCAAGCGCTGTGAGTTTGCAGAGCCAAAATCTTCAAACTGAATTACCGCGTGCGGCCAGCGTTTGTGAATTGAAATGAGTGCTGTTTCAACAAATTCATCGTATTCCTTCTGGTCTAATCTCTTGTGCCGCCATCCCACATAAACACTGTCATTCAACAGCACCTTGTTGTTGGTGCCAACGTCTAATGCAACGGGCAAGGCCACTTCCGGATCAATGCCCCCCAATGCAGAATACAAGCTCAGCTTGCCAATTGGAATGCCCATGCCCCCTACCCCCTGATCTCCAATTCCCAGGATCGCCTCTCCATCCGTTACGACGACCACTTCGATGTTTTCGTTGGGAACATTGGAAATAATGGCGTCAATGCTCTCTCGTTCGGGATAATTTAGAAATAATCCTTGCGGTTTTCGGTAAATTTCTGAGAAGTATTTACAGGCATCACCTACAGTTGGAGTGTAAATGATCGGAAGCATTTCCGATGAATGATCAATAATTAACTGGAAAAACAGCACTTCATCAACATTCTGCAGCTGACGCAGGTATATGTGCCGTTCTAACGCTGTATTTTTTTGAGCGTACGCCTGATATGCTCGCTGTACTTGATCATCCAAGGTTTCAACCCCATATGGGAGAAGCCCCAGCAATCCCTTTTTCACCCTTTCTTCGCGTGAAAACGCAAGACCTTTATTGATCCGCGGCAGCTCCAGAAGGAGTCGACCGCGTTGTAATTCTTCAGGAACAGAGTGTGTTGGCATGATTTCCGTATTTTATTGAACTTAAGCAGCAAACGCTCGAATTTTCTGTACCAGCAAGCTGAATTTCCTGTCTGGGACGGCTGCTCCGTAGACCAACCAATCATTCAAGTCGGGATTGCTATGCTCTAGGAGTGCTTGGAGCGTCAGTTGTTCCGTGCGAGTCAATGAGTCAAAACAGGAGTCGATATAGCGAATTAGCAATATCTCCAACTCGCGGGTACCTTGTCTGCAGCGCCAGACGAGTCGATTTTTCTCTATTCGAGCATCTTTTGAACATGCGCTCATGTTCGCATGGCAATTAATTTTTTAATTTCTGCAATCGCTTTTGCGGGATTGAGATGCTTCGGACATGTATTCGTGCAATTCATGATGGTATGGCAGCGATAGAGTCTGAATGGATCTTCCAGTTCATCCAGACGTTCTCCTGTGGCTTCATCACGACTGTCTGCAATCCAGCGATACGCCTGCAGCAGTATTGCCGGACCGAGATAACGATCACTATTCCACCAATAGCTTGGACAACTGGTTGAACAGCATGCGCAGAGTATGCATTCGTACAATCCGTCCAGTTCAGCCCGCTCGTTGACCGACTGCAGATTTTCGTGACTGGAAGACGGTGGTGATTGTTTCTGCAGCCAAGGTTTGATCGATGCGTATTGTGCATAGAAATGTGTCAGATCCGGAACCAGATCTTTAACCACAGGTAAATGAGGCAAAGGATAAATTTTGACTGTTGACTTAATCTCACTAAGGGGCTTGATGCACGCCAATGTATTCGTGCCGTCTATATTCATTGCACAGGACCCGCAAATTCCTTCTCGGCAAGAACGTCGGAAAGTAAGCGTGGCATCAACATCGTTTTTGATCTTGATAAGCGCATCCAAAACCATGAAACCGCAATCATCTCGATTTAGTTCATAAGTATCGAGCCGGGGAGATTTATTGTCTTCAGGATTCCAGCGATAAATATGGAACTGCGTTACATGGTTCGCTGACTGTTTTAAAGGAAAATTATTTCCTTTGCGAATTCTTGAATTTTTTGGGAGTCGAATTTTTGCCACGATTAGCTCGCCTTCAGCTTAGTCTCAATATACTCTTGCTCTAGGACTCACTAGATCGACGTCCTCTGTAAGCGTGTAGAGATGCACCGGCCGATAATCGATTTCTACATCTCCTGTCTGGTTCAGCCACGAAAGCGTATGCTTCATCCAGTTGTCGTCATCGCGCTCTGTGTAATCTTCGCGGGCATGCGCGCCTCTGCTCTCTTTCCGATTCGCCGCTGAATATATCGTCGTCAGGGCTTGTCGAAGAAGGTTGTCCAGTTCCAGTGTTTCAACCAAATCCGTATTCCAGATCATTGAACGGTCCGTAACGCTGATGTCCTGCAAGCTATTCCAGACTTCAACGATTTTCTGACAGCCTTCCTGCAGTAACTCTTCCGTTCGAAATACCGCGCAGTGCTGCTGCATGAGTTTTTGCATGTTCAATCGAATATGCGCTGTTCTCGTTGATCCACTTGCGTACCGATACCGATCAAAATGAGTGATTGCCCTTTCTTCAATATTTCTTGGAAGCGATCGTCTGCCTTCTTTCCTTTTAATGATCTGTTTTGCCCGAACCGCGGCAGACCGACCGAATACAACCAAATCCAGCAACGAGTTCGAGCCCAATCGATTTGCTCCGTGCACTGATACGCAACCGGTTTCACCAATCGCCATAAGACCCGGAATGACATAGTCATTGTCACCGCTTTTCTTAGTGACGACTTCGGCGCGATGATTCGTCGGAATCCCGCCCATGTTATAGTGCACCGTAGGCAATACGGGAATCGGTTCTTTCGTGGAATCCACTCCAGCAAAAATTCGGGCGGTTTCTGTAATTCCAGGCAATCTCTCCTGAATCACTTCCGGGCCAAGGTGTTCCAGGTGGAGATGAATGTGATCGCTTTCCGAACCTACGCCTCTCCCAGCGTTGATCTCCATGGTCATCGAGCGACTGACAACATCCCTCGAAGCAAGATCTTTTGCATTGGGTGCGTAGCGTTCCATGAACCGTTCTCCCTCGGAATTCGTCAGATAACCTCCTTCGCCGCGCGCCCCTTCGGTGATCAAACAGCCAGAGCCATAAATTCCAGTTGGATGAAACTGAACGAACTCCATATCCTGCAAAGGCAATCCAGCTCGCAAAGCCATTGAATTTCCATCGCCTGTGCAGGTGTGGGCAGAAGTGCACGAAAAATAAGCTCTTCCATATCCTCCGGTCGCCAAGATAACGATCTTCGACTGAAATCGATGAAGCGTGCCGTCTTCCAGACACCATGCCAGAATGCCCCTGCACTCACCGTCATGCATCAGGAGATCCAAGGCGAAGTATTCCAAATAAAACTCCGCTTGATGTTTTAAAGCTTGCTGGTACAACGTATGAAGAATTGCATGTCCAGTACGGTCGGCAGCGGCACAGGTCCTCATTGCCTGTCCTTCTCCAAAATGAGTTGTCATGCCTCCAAAAGCCCGTTGATAGATGCGTCCGTCATCCGTTCGTGAAAATGGAACACCATAGTGTTCCAATTCCACAACGGCATCCGGCGCTTCACGACACATATATTCGATCGCGTCCTGGTCCCCGAGCCAATCCGATCCTTTGACAGTGTCGTACATGTGCCAACGCCAGTCATCCACTCCCATGTTTCCCAGCGCTGCGCTGATTCCACCCTGAGCTGCCACGGTGTGACTTCGCGTAGGAAATACCTTTGTGATGCAGGCGGTAGATAAATTTTCGAAGGCGGCGCCGAAAGTTGCGCGCAGCCCAGCACCACCTGCCCCAACCACGACTACGTCATAGTTATGGTCAATAATTCTGTAAGAGCTCAGAGCCATCGTGTGTCTATGTCAGAGCGATGCGTAAAATTGAAATGATGGAAAAAATGACAAGAACTGCCGACAAAAATTTCGTCACCAGCACTAGCAGCAGTTTCATTGCTTCGTGGTGCACATAGTCTTCCAGCACAACCTGAATTCCCAGTTGAGCGTGATAGAAGAGAGAGACGACAAATGCGATTAAAAATGTAGAAACAATGGGGGAGGTAATCCACACGTAAACAGCGACCTGACATTCTCCCGTAAATGAAAAAGCAACTGAAAACACGAACCAGATGGACAAAGGAACGAGCGCTACTGCGGTGAGTCTCTGCCACCACCAATGCATAGAACCCTCTTTTGCCGACCCTAGTCCAATTACGCGAGCGAGCGGTGAACGGTAATTCATCATTACTCAGGGACAGGAGGCCGCATAGCCAACGATCCAGACAGCACAGGTCAGGATCAAGGTTGCGGCTACGGTAATCCAACCGCTTTGGTAAACTTGCTTCATTTCGAATCCTTTGCCGACATCCCAAAACAAATGTCGAATCCCATTGCATAGGTGGTAGAAAAGTGTGAGCGTCCAGGCAAAGAGAAACAAACGGCCTGGAATGCTCGCTAAAAAATCAAAAATGGCAAGTGCAACATGGGGATAGTAAGCAAGAGAACTAATCCAAAATGCAAATAGAATTGCCCCAATCGCGAGCATGACTCCCGAAATACGATGCAGAATCGACATTACAGACGTCAGCTGAGGCCTGTAAATCTGAATATGGGGGGAAACTGGACGATTTGCTGAGTTCATAGTTGAGATATTACATTATATTTCAAGTGATTTTTATATAAACTGCATTTGTCGATAGCAATTCAAATTTTGGTTTTTTGTACATTTTAGTTTCCAATTGAGGTCCGATGTCTGCTGAGGTTGATTGAAGGCGGCCGCGCACGGCGGCCGATGATGAGTGTTGTCAGAGCGGTGCCCGCGGCGGCTGGGCGAGCCGCGTCAGCAGCTGTTCCCAGTTGGCAAAGCAGATGTAATCGTTGAGTGCCATCATTGTGCTGAAGAAACGCTGGCCTTTGGAGATGCGGCTGCGGGCCCGGTTCCACAGCTTGCACACCTGATCGCAGACGGTGTGGAAAGCAGAGGCGATGAGGTTCAGCGTCAGCAGCAAATTGGACAGTTCCTTTTGACCGCAGCCGAAGCTGTGCGTCATATGGTAATGCCGATACTTCCTCTCACGCCCTTGATTGGAAAGGAAATGTCGGGATATTTATCGGCATAAAAAACTTAACCTCCATCTGCGGGGCAAACTCTCGCCATTGCATGCCGGCTGCCACCGGGACAAGGAATCACAATTACAGCAGCCTGACTGCAGCGGTTTTGCGTCATATTTACCTCCTTCAATCCAGTATCAACGGAGGTGAATTTATGAAGTCTTTTCAAATCCTTTCTTCGACACTGGTGTCGACGAATTCATTCTGGCTCTTTTGTTACTGCGAAGGATTTCTCAAGTCTCTTGCTGAGCAAGACTATGCGAAACGGACGCTGCGAGGATTCCGGTACGCGCTCAGCCGACTTTGCAAGGCGAACCGGCATCGGCCGCTTCCAGATCAGCACGCCCGTTTGGCTCGTGTTGTTCGCGGTCATTGTGCCTATTATGGGATTACGGGGAATCGAAGACGTATACGGTGTTTTCGGTATCAGGTCGAACGTGCATGGAAGACGGCGCTATCGCACCGTAGCCGTGACGGTCGTCTGAACTGGACACGTATGGCGGCTGTTCTACGTAACTTTCCGTTGCCTTCTGCGCGTGTTGTGCATTCAATTTATGCCCGTTGAGCGAACCTGTTGCGTGAGGAACCGAGTGCGTCAATCGCGCACGCTCGGGTCTGTGAGGAGCAGCGCCCGGTAACGCCCCCGCTTACTCGACCGATAACCGATATTTTTGGACAGTTTTTCGAAAACAGTCTACAACTCGACCCCGAAACCATACGGTTTGCGCATGACCCCGCTCCCTTAACTTGGGAATTTAATGCGATTTTGAACTCCGCACCTTAAGTGGGTAAGTGCCGAGTATCGGGTCTCGATCAGGTTAAGTTAGGTAATTCCTATTCGCTCAGTGTCCAAGTACACTTGAATTCAGTGCCAGCAACTTGCAACCCAACCGGAGCGGATTAAATGGCGTTCGTGTATTACGGAGGGTGAATCAGATTAAATCAGCCAACGCACCGCGCATGGTGCGCGTTGTTGGTTAGATGCCGCCTGCGATAGTGTGGTTTTGTTCTGCCACTTTGTCACGCTTCTAAGATTCCCGATGCCAAACTGTCGACCAACCGCTGATCACTTCATTGGCACCGAACGTTATTTCGTCCTCAAAAGGGACCTATCCCGAGAAGTTTCTCGGCGTTTTTGTGGGCGATCTTTTCTTTGACGGCACGGGGTAGATCAACTGCCCGAAACCAATCGGCACCTAACTTGCCACTCGCCATGGGATAATCGACCGAGAACAGGACCCGATCTTCGCCCATCGTCGCCAGGGCCAGATTCAGCAGTTCGTTTTGGAAGAATGCGCTAGTCGTAATCCACAGGTTATCGCGGAAGTACTGTTGCACGGGCCTATGCAACTTTTCCTTTGCGATACGTGCCAGATCTTCACCAACGCGCCAATAATAGAAAGGAAGCCCTTCGCCCATGTGACCAACGACGATTTTCAATTTGGGAAACCGGTCGAACGTACCACTGATAATCAAGCGCAGGCACTGGAGTGCCACTTCCTGGTGCCAGCCATAACCCGGCCCACCGAGAATCTTGCTCGACAGCTCATCTCCCAAACCGTCGTAGTAGATATCCATCACCTCGGAAGAAGGCCAGTTTGGGTGAATGTAGATGGGTACAGCGAGCGACTCGGCGCGGGCGAGAACCGGTTCGAAATCGACGTGATCAAGAAACTTTCCAGCAATGGCCCCATAACTCATACAACCCACCAAACCGTGTTCGCGTACCGAACGTTCGAGTTCGTCGGCCGCAGCCTCTGGCTGGCTGAGCGGAATAGTCGCAAAAGCCCGGAATCGGTTGGGATAGGCCGCGATGACTTCGTCGGCGATCCAGGTATTAAGCTTGCGGGCAAATGCCACACCTTCAGGCCCGGGCAGGTTCTGAGCACCGGGTGTCACGGCCGAAAGTACTTGGATGTTAATACCTGCCTCGTCCATGTCTGCGATTCGACCAGCACCAAGGTCAAGAAGTTCAGGTCTGCGACCGCCACCTGAAAAGAGCCGCTTTTCCTTGACGATGTGCTGCTGTTGCAACTCGCGTGTTGCGAAATGCTCTTCCAGGCCAATCAGAAACAGATTTTCATCCTCGGCAACGGCGTTGAACGCAGTGCCACCGAACAATCCTGTAGCAGTTGCAGCGACGCTGAGACTGGCAGCGCGACTCAGGAATGTACGCCGGCTCATTTCTCTGAAAGCCTTGGGACTTTCAAAAGAATGTTTTGTGCCAACCATAGTTTGGCTTTTTTGTTTATTTGACACGGTTCTAGTCACCATATTCTTTATTTCAACTCTTTAATCAAATATAAAAATTTCTCTTCCGGGGGATCAGTTCGAATAATTTGTATTGATTATATATTCGAGTGTCAAAAAAAGACATTTTTCAAACTCTTTCAATTGCAATGATCAGTGATGAGATATTTTGAGATTAATATCACTTGGGATCGTATTTTTGCTGCGTAAAAATAGCCGAATTCAACCGTCAGCGTCGATGTGCTACGTTTGAGCGAGAATTTATCCAAAGTTCCGCACTTTTCTCGTCCAATCAAGCATATTAGAAATATTAGTTAGAAGAATTTATTAATATATTAATCTTTCTAGTAATTTTATTCTAAATAATTAAACATTATATTAATTTATTAGTAGATTATTTGCTTTTGTTAATCCAATAATAATATGTTGTTACATGTACAGTGCATTTGCCTAAATCATCCGCTCCAATCCTCTATAATGACCCCATTGGCAATACACTTCATGCGCATGTTCATCAAAGCCGTAGTTTCCTACACCAACAAAAAAGGACAGCCCCAGTATGCCTACCAACTGGTGCAGGGCATCCGCACCCCAGACAACAAAGTCAGACACAAACTGCTGCTCAGCCTCGGCACCAAATGGTCGCTTCCTAAACCACAGTGGCCGATCCTGGTGGAACGAATCGAAGACATCTTAAGCGGGCAGAACAGCCTGTTCGAATACGACACTGAAATCGACCGACAGGCCCGACAGATCGCAGAATCCCTGCGACAGCGCGGCTGGTCGGCCCCGACCGATGTTCAGACCAACCTGCAGACCGTTGATCTCGACAGCATCGAGCACGAACCGCCGCGCAGCTCAGGCGCCGAACGAATCTGTCTGCATGCGCTGCGCCAACTCGACTTCATCAACCTGCTCGAATCCCTGAACGTCAGCAAAAAAGATGCGGCGCTGTGCGCGGCTGTGGTCATCGCCCGCATGCTGCATCCTGGCAGTGAACGCGAAACCTTGCGCTGGATGCTCGAAGACAGCGCGATTTTGGAAATATTGGAACTGCACGATCAACTGCCGCCTTCGCTGGACAAACTGTACCGCTTGAACGACCTGTTGTGGAAACACCGCGTTGCGCTGCAGCGCGCTTTATTCGAACGCGAACGCGACCTGTTCTCGATTGCGGCCACGGTGGTGTTCTACGACCTGACCAATGTGCACTATCACGGGCGCGCCGATGGCGAGCTGAAGTGCTTCGGGCGCTCCAAGCAGAAACGAAACGACTGTGCGCTGATCAGTTTGGGCCTGGCCTTGGACGCACACGGATTTCCGCTGCACTGCGAGATGCTGCCGGGCAATGTCTCGGAATGCGATACTTTGCAGAAGATGTTGAATAAATTGATAAAACTGCCTGAGTCTGCGCATTCCAGACCCACCGTAGTGATGGATGCAGGAATCGCTACCGAAGATAACATCGAGTTTCTGTCGAAAGGCAGTTACGACTGGGTAGTGGTCTCTCGGCGAGGCAAACCGCCCGTACCACAAGGCAAGCCGCATCTGCAGCGAACCACGAGTCAGGGCTCCAAGGTGTGCGTATGGCGGCTGCCGCCACCAGACCAAGACTCGGCGCAAAACCGCGCCGACGACGATGCCAAGGAAGTGTTTCTTTACATACGAAGCGAAAACAAGAAGGCGGGCGACACCTCCATCGTATCTCGAAAACGCCAGCTGTACGAACAGAAACTGCAGAAACTACATCAAGGACTGTCGAAAAAATACTGTACCAAACGAGTCGGCAAGGTGCATGAGAAAATCGGCCGCCTCAAACACGAATATAGCAAAGTGAGCCAGCACTATACGGTCGACGTCAGCGAAGACGACAAAGGCATCAATGCCACGGCCGTGACTTGGAGCTACAGTTCACAGCACCAAAAGGCCGATGATCAGGCCGGCAGTCACGTGCTGCGCACTTCCCATGCCAACTGGAGCGATGACAGGATTGTGAAAACCTACTGGAGTCTGACCGATATGGAATCCACTTTCAGAAGCATGAAGTCGGAGCTGGGACTTCGGCCGGTCTGGCATCAGCTGAACCGGCGAATCCAGGCGCACCTGTTCATCACGGTATTGGCTTATCATGCCGTTCACACCTTGCGATTTCAGTTCAGGCAGCACGACATTCACTGGAGTTGGAAGAGCATTCGCAGACGTCTTCGAAACTGGATGCGGGTGACGACCACGCTCAAGACCAAGGAGCATCGCACGATCACCAACCGTCAGGATGTGCGTCCGACCGCAGACCAGGCGCGGTTGGCACAGGCGCTGAATATGAAGGCGCAACTGCATCGGAAGCGCTGGTGAGGGAAAGAAAAGAAAATAGCGCGAAATGTTGTTACATGTACGATTTGGTCGTTTTCGAATAATACATGATATCAATACCTTAAGAGAATTGTTTTTTGATTAGTGCGGAACTAGGGCTAATATTGCGAGTTTGGAGGCGACTTCGCTGTTTTCCAGGAAATCTTGGCCTCTGATGTATCTACTTTATATATTTAATATTGCTTACTAATTACATACTATTTTGGTTTTCTGCCAAGCACTATATATTACGTTGCCGTCTTAGGGATTACCGGAACGCGCGTAGCGATGGCAGATCATATTGAGAAAGCTGAGCTTCGACTTAGAAACTATACGGATTTAACCCATAGCAGTTGGATTTGGAATCAAGACCTCCTCATACGCCAAAGCTGTTGCTGAAAAAACCGATGCCATAGTGATCGGTTCTGCAATCGTGGATCTTGTAAAAGAAAATCTTGACCAAAATCACATAGCGCAACCCGGTTTGGTTACGTCAGTACACAGATTTGTACGGGAAATTGCCGAGACAGTCTCAACCACATAGGGTAATTTTGGGATTTGCAGGTTAGAGAACAATGGCTTGATTTTCTTGTAAGATTTCGAGTCAGTGTCACATGTGCTATCGTAGACATTCCTGTCACATCCCGTCAACTTCTTTTAAGTCCAAGTTCCGGCGAACCAATGGACTGCTGTCGTTCAACAAAGCCGCTCGTGAGTTGGCATCAAAGGCGAATCAAAATCTGATTTTGGGATGTTGGTCCGTTCGTCGATTGGTATCAACGTATTAATCTCCGTGTAAAATCAAGCAATCATTGATAGGAATCTCCGCGCCCGTACCAAGAATTTGGGGTACAGTTACCGAAATTCGAATTCTTCCTTATGGATGCGGCGCGCGGATACGCCATGTTTCATCAACTCTTTGCAAATGGCAACTGTCATTGCCTTCGGACCGCAGAAATAAAAACTCCAATCCCTGATATCGTCGTCTAGATCCTTAAGAATCACATCTGCATCAACCAACACGCCAGCGTCAGAATCGAATCGGTTGATCGTAACACCGCCCACGTCAGCCGCACGCGCTTCCAATTCGTCGAAGAACAGAGCTTCTTTCGCGGTCCGCACGGCGTAATAGAATCGAATCATTTTGCCATGCCCCGGTTCCATTGAGCGCATTGTTGACAGGAACGGTGTGATGCCGATTCCACCAGCAACCCACACCTGCTTCTTTAAACCTTGCAATGGATTGAACCGTCCATACGGGCCCTCGATGTCAACATCAGCGCCCGGCTTTAATTTATCGCGTACCCGTCGGGTGAAATCACCCAGTGTCTTCATTGTGAATCGCAACTCGTCTTCGTGTGCACCGGACGATATAGTGAAGGGATGGGCTTCCCTAAAGTCGGCGTCGTCAATGGTGATAAATGCGAATTGCCCCGGCTCAAAAGAAAACATTTTACTTTTAGGTTTCATCACTACTTCGGTTGCACGCTCAAGCCGATTGACAGCGACTAACTTGAAGTTGTGTTTTTTCTTCTTCGGATAGAAAATCTGTTTATATATAAAGGCCGCCAGACCGGCAAGCAGCGTAAGCGCGAGAAACACGCCGGGAGTCGAGAACAGCGCGATAGCCGAGTCATCGTAGAGCGCCAGAAAGATATGAACACTTACGACGATGAAGAAGAACCCCATGAACTGGTGAGTTTTGATCCAGCGGTGATAAGGAAATTTGCGGTTCAGCGTGATGATGATCAACAGAATGAATCCAATCATCGCAACCAGACCAATAATGTCGATGGGCAAACCGTCGTCGTCATCTTCGAGTTCTTCAGCTGCGACCGGTGCGGTCTGGGTCGCACTGTTATCACTGGATTCGGTGGTGGTTGCTGTGCTTTCAACAGTTACAATGCGGGTCTCACTTTCATCATTGTCCCCACCTGACGGGATGGTCGCAAAATGTGCGATAAACAACAACAGGGCGGCAACCCCCAAATACTTGTGCAACTTGTACATTTTATCGAGACCACCGAACGAATCCTCAATAACTCGTGGACGCGTAGCGAGCATTATCCCGAGCGCCATGCTAATTGCCGCACAGGAACCAACAAAATAGGTCAACTGCTCGTTGAACGGCATTCCTAATCCGATTACGTGATACCAGTACATCACGGCATACACTGCAAAAACTGCCAAGATTGCACACACACCTTTTCGAAATGTCATGCGTAGCCTATTCGTCGCGTCGGTGTTACAGGTTTAACCATATTTATTTGCATCTATTATGTTGGAATATTTTCTTCACAAAACGTATTTCGAGCGGCTCCCCAATAGATAATACTTGGAACTCACAAACCCGAACTTTCCCAAATCGCTATAGTAATTTGATTAATTTGAGTCGCCAGCTCCGCGGGCGGCCGCTATCACGAAAGGAACACGCTGGAGCGCCGCTCCAAGTGGATTGACTGCGTTCCAGGGCGTGAATCTGTGCTACCGTTAAAGCAACGTTATTCACTGATGGCGCATATCCAATGTGACCTCGTTTGAGAGAATGCAAGCTTACACTGTGGAATGCCTGGCACATCCATTTAAACTCAGTTAAAGGAGTATAGCATGAAGAGCAAGGTTGAGAACCACTCTGACAGGTGTTTCCCATGCTATTTTTTGGTCCATAAAATCCGGCAGGCGGCATCTAAAATGACACTCACGCCACTTGGCTATTTTGCTCATTATCAAACAAATTCGGATATTTCCCACTGACTTGCTTAGCGTGGGATGCTCCTGCCACTCTGATCCTTCTTCCTGCGGCTTTGGCGCCAAAGCTCCCGTCATGGAAGTGAAATATCCCAACAGCACCGACATAGACATTGCCAAAAGCGAGCATTGGGTAGCATTGCCTGCGACGGTCGAACGCTAGCATCGAGTCCGTAAATTCGGCGGTTTCACGTCAATTCTGTAGGAAATGTCGAGTTGGCTGAAGCAATACAAAATCAAGCAGGTTGACATGGAATCGACCGGGGTCTACTGGATACCGGTCTATGAGTTTACTGGACCGCGATGGATTCGACGTGCGGCTGGTCAATCCGCAGCAGACGAAGCGCCGCGATCAGCGCAAAAGTGATGTACTTGACTGTCAGTGGATCCAGTAGTTGATGTGTTTCGGTCGGCTGAGTGCTTCGCATCGGCCCTAGGACGAGGTGTGCGAGCTGCTTTCTTATGTGAGAGGACATCAACAGTTGGCGTGCGATCGCGCGCTGCGTTCAGCGCATGCAGAAGTTGCTGCACGAGATGAATCTGCATTTGGACAGCGTGTTGAGCGACATTACCGGCAAAGGTGGAATGTTGATTATGGATGCGATTGTTGAATTCCAAATTAATTTGAAACGGCTTATTCAAATTAATCTGGAATTCACCGCGCAGGATGGCAACGATACGCAGCAGCTGGTGCCGATGATGCAGTCGGCTCAAGAAGCGATGCAGTGCAAGCAAATCAGCGGAGTTGCCGATACAGGTTACTACAACGGCGAGCAGCTGAAGCAGTGTGATGTGCAGTCAATGACGGTGTATGTGGCGATGCCGGAGCCGCCGAAAGGCCGCCAAGGTCGTTTCGGGCGCGCAGTTTTTCGTTATGAAGCCGACGCGGATGTGTATGTCTGTCCGGCCAATGAAAAACTGCGGCGCGCTGGCAGCTGTCGCAAACAAGGCAAGTTCTATCTGACTTATCGGAGTGACACTGCGACCTGCAGCCGCTGTGAGAAGGCGAAACAGTGCTTGTCCAAGTCTGCAGTTACCGTCGTATCGAACGTTGAGAACATGAGGACGTGGTGGAGCGGCATCGGCAGCGGATGGCGGACAATCCGGGCATGATGTGAGCGCGAAGTGCTTTGGTCGAGCATCCGTTCGGGACGCTCAAGCGCTGGGATGGGATGGATCATTTTCTGATGCGCGGTCTGGAAAAATAACGCGGTGAATTCTCTCTGATGAGCCTCAGTTACAACTTCAAGCGAGTGCTCAAAATTGTCGGAGTCGAAGCCTTGATGTCGAATTGCATCTTGAACCCGAGATCAGAGTCAAATCACGTCAAAAAGATGGCATTAAGGTTGCTTTTTGGGCGAAAATTGGACTTGGCGGCCTCATTTTCAGTGACTGCAGCCAGCCCTTTGTGCTTCGCTGAGCAAAAGTGTATGCACACTCATTTCAAATTTCAGAATTCCCCGAACTTTGCTTGGTAAAACCCCAAAATTTCACAGTCTCGACCGATCATTCGCGCCAGTATACCGGAGAAATACGTTCAGCCGGTCTCCCACGCGGTGCGAATCTCTGCAGTCTGCAGCGAAATCCTTTAAGCCGCTGTCCGCATTCGTTTGAATCTCAGTCACCGGAACGATCATCGGGTGTCGTTCCGCGCTGAAATCGGACAAACAAGTGATCTTGAAATGCGTGTGATGTCGAGACAGGGGCATCCCACGCTAAGCAAGTCAGCGCGAAATATCTGAATTTGTTTGATAGTGAGCAAAATAGCCAAGTGGTGTGAGTGTCATTTTAGATGCCGCCTGCCGGATTTTATGGACCAAAAAATAGCATGGGAAACACTTGGATGTCGAGATTTGCGAGAATTAGGCTGTGGTAAAATTAAATTAGTTATTATCAGATAAATATAAAAAATCAGTAGTTTTCTTGATAAGCTGTCGCATTTCAAACCGACAGAACTACATGTAAGTAACTAAATCGTTGAAAGGAAAAAAGTGAAATCAAAAGACTCTAAGCTCGGGACTCCACAGCAACTTAAAGATCCAGATCACACACCGCCGCTAGCATCGGCAATCCCACTTGGGATTCAGCATGTGTTGGCCATGTTCATCAGCAACGTTACACCCGCAATCATCGTTGCAGGAGCAGCGGGTTTCGGTTTCGGATCTCCGGGCATGCCAGATCTCCTGTATATGATCCAGATGTCAATGCTGTTCGCTGGCGTTGCCACATTGATGCAAACCATCGGTTTCGGTCCTGTTGGGGCAAAACTGCCGATTGTTCAAGGTACGAGTTTCGCCTTCATTCCGATCATGATTCCACTGGTAGCAGGCAAAGGTGTTGAGGCAATGGCTGCAATTGCAGGCGGGGTGCTCATTGGCGGATTGTTCCATACCTGTCTTGCGCCGATCATCGGACGCATTCGTTTCGCACTGCCTCCTCTGATCACCGGACTTGTCGTTACCATGATCGGATTGACGCTGCTCAAGGTAGGAATCCAGTACGCTGCGGGTGGAGTGCCAGCCATAGGCACGCCGGAGTACGGCAGTCTGCTGAACTGGTCGCTGGCAGCCTGTGTAATATTTGTTACACTGATTTTGAAGTTTTTTACTCGCGGCCTCTCTTCCGTGGCTGCCGTTTTGCTCGGAATCATTGCTGGCTATCTGGTTGCCCTAATGCTTGGGATGGTGAGCTTCAGCAACGTCGGACGAGCTGATTTTTTCGCATTGCCGGATCCTTTTCACTTCGGTATTGAATTTTCCGTAGCGGCGATAATCGGTTTCTGCCTAATGGCAGTAATCTCGGCGATTGAAACAGTCGGTGACGTTTCAGGTATCACGAAGGGAGGTGCAAGTCGTGAAGCGACCGATGAGGAGATCATAGGGGCGACCTACGCTGATGGTATTGGCACAGCTTTCTCTGGTCTATTTGGAGCGCTTCCAAATACGTCATTTTCGCAAAATGTGGGCTTGATTGCGATCACGGGTGTAATGAGTCGCCATGTCGTAACTTTCGGTGCGATTTTTCTAATCGCTGCTGGGCTCCTGCCTAAGATCGGCGCGATTATTCTGACGATTCCGATCGAAGTTCTCGGTGGAGGCGTCATCGTAATGTTCGGGATGGTTGCTTCAGCAGGCGTCAACATGCTCTCAGACGTTAACTGGAACCGACGCAACATGGTGATTTTTGCCGTGGCTTTATCGATCGGATTCGGTCTTCAGCTCGAGCCAGGCGCGTTGCAGCACTTGCCGAAAACCGCGCAGATTTTGTTAAGTTCGGGACTGTTGCCCTCCGCCATCATTGCGATCATCCTAAATCTGCTGCTTCCGGAGGAACTGCCCGCAGAATAAACCAAGTCAGTTTATTTCAAGTCTTAAGGAAAGACATCCGAAGAAATTGATTGTGCCGAGACAGTTCTAACCTTAGGACTCTTCAGCTCCACAGCATGATGCCGAAGTTCAGCGCAATCGGCAACATTTGAAGGCGGATCGTGCGAAGGTGCGCGAATGCGTTGAACGCGAAACAACCACTCGGCACCTTCAAGCATCACTGCCAAATGAATCAAGTTTGGGTTCGGCCCATGCTCAGGGCATGAATGCGAATTGATGAGAACAAGATTGCGGCCAACAATCTCAATGTTCATCCAGCCTTAAAAGCTTGGTGCAAGGTGTCTTCGTAGTTTTATCGGGTCATTGCACCTTTAAGCTCTGACAGGTCCTTCCTGCAGAGGCATCACTGTCTCTGTCATCAATTTACTTTCTCAACTAAGCACTTCATTTTCGACAGCTGACCGCTGAGTCATGTGGATTTGTTTTATTTCATCGTATTTTTTGTTGATCGCGTTTGTAATTTTCTGGTCCATCCATATTAATTTCATCGACCTTGACCGAACCAGTTCTTTCGAAATGGGAGATATTGTCAAAATTACATAGAAACATCCTTGTTCCAGGCATTAAAATTGACGATCAAGTGCTTTTCCATCGCACGAAATCTTGACATGAACGGCGACTGCATCGGAGCAATCCAACCAGCTTGCTGGAATGGTGAACTGAAAATGCCAAAGACTGAAAAACCTAGCAAAACCGCTGAACTAGTTGCAGCTGCGAGAGCTTCACACACGCGTACCGCTAAGCCGCCGATTTTTGCTGACGAATATGCGGAACATTTGTGCGGACCTATATGGAGAACGATCATCTCTTCCAAATTTCTAACTTGGCTTGTAGTGAAAGTCAAGCTGCACGTGGTACAGCCAATAGTTATGGCCGTTTTCGTGCGTGCCAGATTTTGCGAAGATTTAGTGGAAGAAGCAATAGATTCGAGCGTCAATCAGTATGTTATCTTGGGCGCTGGCTATGATTCGTTTGCCATGCGGCGAGCCGATCTTAAAAATAAAGTGACGGTTTTCGAGTTAGATCAATTCGCTACGCAAAAATCAAAACTAGAACGTATGGCCAAACATGGCATCGCCAAACCCGACAACGCAGTTTATGTAGGCGCAGATTTGAATGTTGACGATATGTTTGAATGCTTGAATCAACATGGATTTGACAGTTCAAAACCAGCAGTTTTCGCATGGTTCGGAGTAACCTACTATTTGAAGCGGGATTCTGTTGTGTCGACGCTTCAGCAGATTTCGAGCACCTGCAGCCCAGGCTCCAGCGTTCTGTTCGATTTTCAGTTCAATCCATTTTCTACTCCGAAAGATTGGCGGCACATACAGTCCAAAATGATTGAATTTGTAGCTAAAAAAGGCGAGCCTATGATCACGAGATTCAAACCGGAAAATGTGGAAAAATTCGTTCAGGATTGCGGTTATGCAAATGTGGAAGTACTGCTCCCAAAAGATATCAATAACAAATATCTTTCAAATCGGGAGGACAAACTTAGTTTTCCACCAATATTTGGTTTGTGCAATGCTCGGATTGGTTGATTGATGATTGTGAATTCGGCCAGTACTTTCTCGATAAGCAATGAATGTGAATGAAGAACTTACATAAATCGTACAACTTTGTTTCAGACCTGACAGCATTCCAAAAACCAAGAAAAATCTGAATCGACGCTGTTCCGCTTTTAACAGATATTTCCACTGTATTCGGATGCTGAAAAATTTTCGACTTCGAGCTCATTCTGCAATTCAACTCTGCTAAATGCGCCGTTGATTTCAGAAAGGATAAACTGCGCGGGCGCAATTATCAGACGTATTTTCAAATTCATGCTCCGCGGCTGGTTCATGGACCACACCGAATCCAATAAATTTTTCGATCCGATTCGCATTTGAAGATCTTTCAAATCGAAAAACTGGCAACTTCTCAATTAACGTTGACAGCCTTCAAAGATGGCTCTAGGCAGCAGCTCGCAACTGGCTGGAAGCCCCTGTGGCGTGACCAACGGTGCCAACAGCACCTGGCTTTCCTTGAACTAGGCATCCTTACTATAGCCGGGTTGTTTCAGTTCATCTACGACAAACAACTCGAAATAAAGCGTGGTTAAGTCAAAAAACAGCACATCCAAGGGCTTCTGGAACAGCTGTTGGGCGTTTTTCACGGCCAAACGCTGCCGTCGCTGACGCGGAACTTCTTCACTGAGATGATCCATCATCCGATACATTTTCTCCAGCGATAGTTGCGCACCGAAATCTTGACCCAGATGACGCACGCTGGCGCATTTGCTGTCCGGGATGGCAATACGCGCCATCACTGTGTGAAGCAGTACTGGATTCGACGCCCGATACCGATAGCGCGGCAAGATGCGATGCAACTGCAGTTGTTGATACAGCTCGCCATAGACATCATGAAGCCCCAGCGACACCGTGGTTTCACCGCGGCGCCTGTTGGATTTTGCGGTGCGGTTTCTTCGGTGCTAAAAATCAAGGCTGGGTTTGTTCCTGCATCTGCGTTTTTATGATTTCCGCCAGATGTTTGAGGTGCAGCAGTCCCTGTTCGCTGTTGGCGATGCCGATATGGCGCACGCTCTGTACGATCTGCATCGATATTCGGGGGCTGTTGGAGGTAGATTTCACGCTTACGAACATGATGGGTGTCATCGAATGAAAATGAAGTTTTGTAAAATTATGTAAATTTAACTAGGCACTACATCAATGAAATTGAAATGAGTCAGAAACAATACCATGAAATCAGAGATTTAGATAAATTAAAAAACGCAGAAATCTCGCTAAACCGTCGAAGTCAGGTGTAATGTTCTTTTGACTGATTCTCCTATTGTCTAGGTATTTGCTCGATCTCAGGAACACTCTGAAGCGAATATAGAAATTTGGAGAAATGTAGGGAAACTATGTAAAGCGTCACGCCCAAAGCCAGTTCAGTTTCGTAAACGCGAGTGCCCGATCAAATGTTTCGATGTTGTCCCGGACATTGAGAATGAGGCACCGCTCATCACCACCGTTCTTCGGACCGCGCAGACCTCTGCCGATCATCTGGAAGTAGAGGTTCGGACTGTACACCGGACGGGCTACAAGAATTGCACGGGTTCTTGGTGCGCAGGGGCATCCCACGCTAATCAAGTCAGTGCGAAATATCCGAATTTGTTTGATAATGAGTAAAATAGCCAAGTGGTGTGAGTGTCATTTGTGTCATTTTAGATGCCGCCTGCCGGATTTTATGGGCCAAAAAATAGCATGGGAAACACCTGCTTGGTGCGTCAAAGCCTTCGCAGAATACTCCATAATTAACGAATGCTTTAATTTCCCCTAGACGAAACTCTTCAACCACGCCGCGACGGACCGTCGTTTCAGTGTTTCCACTGACTGCGCGAGACCGGATGCCCCTATGGTTGAGGAGCGCAGCCACTGTTTGTGCATGCTCAACCGATGTTGCGAAAATGAGAGTCGGCCAATCCGGATGAATATATTCGAAATATGCCTCAACGATACGTTTGGTTCGCTCAACGCTCATGGCGATGTGCTCCTATACGCTTTGAGGGAGCCAAGGTAGCTTCTGATTTAACCATTTGTCCAATTCCTGCATCAACTCGCTTTTGTCGAGTGAACCATCCAAATTCGCATCAAGCGAGAAAGTTTCGCCTTCAATAGTTTCGTGGTCCGCTTGTGCGAGTACGCCATTCTCCTGCAATTCGCGGATAACATTAGCTGGCTCGTCGTTCGCGAATGCGCCCGAATCCAGTCGCTTGCTTCCATAACGGCGGACGAGTCTCGCCGTCTCTTTAGCGTCGTGTCCGCGGTAAGGTGTGGCAGTAAGACCGATCATGAATGGCTCGTTCGCCCGTTGAAAACGCGTGAGACCGATCTCCTTCATAACCGAACTGAAAACCGGCGTGATCGACCGATGTGCTTCGTCAAAGACAACAAGTGTGATATCCGCTAAAAATTCGTACTCTCCGGTATGTCTATGAACTCTGGAATTGAGCGTCTGTATTGTCGCAACGACTACGTGTAGATCGTTTGTTGGAATTGGCGAGGGTTGCCCATCCCACATCCGGGAAATTCGAAGTCGTACTGCTTCGCTGCCAATGCTCGACCACACTTGCTTCCACGATTCTACGGCCAGCTCGCACAATTCGTCGCGGTCCGCGACCCACAGGATTCCACCACGGAAGCCGTCCTCACGAATCGCCTCAACTATTGCCTGTACGGCGACGCGCGTCTTGCCAGAACCTGTCGGCATACTGATCATTCCGCGTCGTTCGGCATTGGCTCCATATCCGTTACGTATCAAATTCCGAACATTCGTTACGATGGTCCGCTGCTAGCCATGAAGGTTTGGAAGCAAAAACGGCCCTTCGACTTCCAGAAAAGGATCACGCTTAGCATTCCGCTCTCCAGCCCATTTTGCGGAAAACCCTAGACTCTGTACAAACTCGACTGCCCGTGACGACCCGGCCCATTTAGTTGGCGGGTCGAAGTGTTTCAATGTCCTCCTGTATTGTTTCAGCGCATCGGTTTGATACATAACGATAGCGGTTTCTGCGATCTCGGTACCTGTTAATGAGGTTCCGTCATTCTCTAATACAGCTAGAAGTGAACTCGGAAGCCCTGAGCGTAGCTCTTCTTCGCCAACCGCTGCACGTAGTCGCTCAGCGTCTGTTGAACACAGACGGATTTCGGCACGGCGTTCCTTGACCTCGTACGACGTCCGGCGCTTCACAATCAGTTCGAATTGCCGATTATTCAGGGAGAGCTCTAGCTCACTTGCAACAAGCTCTAATTTGCGCTTCTCATCATCGTCAACAGTGCCGACGAGATATATGTCGGGCGCATGAAAAACGCACTCCGTCTCTTGATCGATAATCAGGATTCGTTCACAAGAAATGAGACGGCACTGTCTTAGATGCGACGGCAGAAATGTGTTCAATCCAGGCCAAATATCGATCAGCGGTACCGGATCACCTTGACCGAAGAACTCCGGTGTGGGTTTCAGCAGATCAAGAGCTGCTTTGATCTTCCAGCCTTTGGATGAACGAACAATTGATGCAGGGCGGCCAGGCTTTTCGGGTATGATCCTAAGGCGTCCGCCAACGGTACAATACCGCTTGGCGTTCAGATACTTCCATGTTTCCGAAGCATATGAATAGTGAGCGACTCGCATGGCATCTTAGGATATCCTCGAGACGTAGTGCCGGTATGGTGCATTGTCCAAGTCTCGAAAGATGCATCGAGATTCAAAAGAGCATCTGTATAAAGTGAATTTCCTTCAGTAGAGAGGACAGCTAGAATCTCAAGCGGACCTACGCCCTTAGTCGACGTAAAATCCAGATAGCGCCGATCCGGATTATGTGGCAAATTGTCCTGTTCTGCATATCTTTTGCGATGCAAGGAGAGAAATGACTTGAAATTCGCCTCAAATGATAAGTTGCATCCATCGTAAGGCATCTCCGTAACTCCGAGACTGCGCAGTAGCTCTTGGTCTAATTTATGGAATTTTGTATCCACGGTCGCCTCGCCGTCCCGACTGCCATCGTCAGGCACAATGGCACCCGGCAAAAGCACCGAGTGAAATAGACGCCACTTTCCTGACAGAGTTCGGACCCGAAGTTTAGACGGCCACCTTTTTACACCACAGAAAGAGGTATGGGTACGAATGACTGCGTGCACCTTTTCCAACTGCAGCTTGCGAGATAGCATCCAGAACCTATTATGTAGGTCGCTATCGAAATCTCGACAGTTTCTAGTTTTGAAAATTCGAGCGACTAGGTGTTGGAAGACACTTGCAAAAGACGGAGGCTTGAGGCCCAATTTCTTTAGTGCCGAGAATGTATCGCTATCGGACAACAATTCTGGATGAACATATGATTCTGTACTCATGGGAAAACTTTCAACTAGCGTCTCGTCAAGCAAAAATACATTTTCAGAATCAGGCGACCGCCAATCACCACTTGCTGTCAGGACGATTTCGCCTAGTGCTTCGTTAGATCTTATCTCTATCGGTATCGTTGCCGCCGTCTGGACAGCCGCCCTAGAAGCTAGAATGGCATTGTGAGCTTCCTGGTCTTTGATGAGAGCTTTCAACCATTCGGCAATCGTAGCCTTGGGAGCTGTTGGAGAACGTCCTCGCCAAAGCGGAGGAAACAACCGATCAATGCTAGCTAGCCGATTACGCGTCAGTGCCTTGTGATGAAGCCAATCGCACGGGCGGCCCGGGCATGACGCCCAGCGTTCAAATGGAGTTCATTCCGAGAGATGCGACAATTTTTTCGGAGTATACGAAATATTCTCGATTACTTGCAGTTTCCCGATCTGATCCGGAACAACTTCCCGTTTGCGTAGACAAGACAGCAGATGATCACGAAGTAAAATGCTCTGCTCCGAGTCACCTGATTCTTGCCTGCGAGGAAGTGCGTCCAAGTGACGAGCAGGATCGTTTTGCGTCGCAAGTCCTGGCAACTCATTGGCAATCATCCTCGCCGCAGATTTGATCAGTTCGTCATTATACGGCCCGGGTAACAGATTCTGACGATCTTCGTTTGTTTTCCATCTCGCATTCAGTATACCTGCGGCTAGGCTCATTGTCTTCGTCGGAAAGAACGCCCAGAATTGGCCTGGATCCGTCAACCTTTCCAGCGGTGCTGCCCACCAAATTGAAACCTTATTGCTATCGTCCCCAGAGGGCCGGTCACTCCGAGCTTCCTTGGAAAGGCAATGAGTCGTCTTAAAACGCCGCCAACGCGTTGTCTCTTTGTCCGTATTCAAATAAAGTTCACCTTGTCGCTCTCTCAGGCTGAATGTTCGAGAATATTCTCCATTTTCAAGCGTCAAATAATTGACGTGATTGACAAAAAGTAGAAATTCCGGTGGAAAATCTTGAATCTGTCGAGTGACATGGGCATGCGCATCTGCCTTGAGCGGTAGACGGACTACATTGCTTGCCCAATGCATCAGTTCTCGCAGATCCTCGTCTGTGTTTTTCTCCATTTCGGGATCAATGGGTTCAGGCAAACGTAAAACCGGAAAACGCTCAGCGGGGACGAACTTCGAGATACACTCTGCCGTTCGCGATCTGTCGAAACGAAAGGATACCGGACGACTATAGAACTCAGGTGCATCGGATACGCCTATGACGGATTTAAAACCAAGACCAAAACGGCCGATTGCATCAGTATTCCGCTTGTTCCACATGTGTGCGAACATGGGCCCCTCGATTCCATCCCTGTCGATAGGGCTTCCGTTGTCAGCACAATAGAGGAAGTCTTCTGTCAGGCGAATCAGAATGCTCTTGCCCGTTGGCGAGTCAAGCAAGGCGTCAGCGCTGTTTTGGATCAGTTCAAAAAGTTGTCGGTCAGCGTATCCGCCGTGGGCCGTATCATGTTCAAGATTAGCATGCTCAATTACGAGACGCGGTTGAGCACGGTATGAGTCAATGGTCTTTTTTGCCTCCTTATCAATAAACTTAGCGAGTTGCCCTGTTGGGCCAATCCAAGGCGATTTCTTATCCGAAGTAAGAAAGTTGAGTTCCGAATTACCTCGGTAGAACCTTCCACGCTCACCTTTCGAAAAATCATATTCAGCCTTCATACATCGGACTCGTACATGCCGCTTCGCTCAACAAATACATGTGTCGGCAGCTAAGCATATACTCAAGGCGATGGACCGTATTGTGTGTGCTTGAAATTGAACGAGTACAAGACATTAGTGTTGCGAGCGGTTTCATTTGAAGACAGCTCTTGCTTGTTGAAAATTTTACTACAAGTTAAGGCACCGCGAGAACGCGAGAGATTTTTGACCCGAGTATCCGTTGCTGAACAAAACCAGCAGTGACGTTTCGCACCGCTTGTGTTAGCCTCTCACAGAAAGGGAATTGTCATTGAGGCGCAATCCGACAGTGGTGGGTTACGGAATTTTCCCGCCAGATCGTAGCGCCTGAGCGATTTCCAGTAAGGTTGTATTCGCAAGGCCAGATCGCAACTATGGCTGAAATGGGGTGGCAAGCTTTATTTGATGTTATTGATGAGGTCGCTGAAATTGGAGACAGTCATCGTTCTTTCAAAGAGACAAAGGACGCCTATTTCGTTAAAAAGCACGGTTGCGCCAACTCGAGCAGCAATTCTCATTTTAAAAATTCTTCAAGTTCACAAGTGATGAGTAGACCAATCGGTCATAGTCGGTCGCTGAAACAGTCTCATTTCACAGTTTGAGTTGCGTTGTCCAGTGAACTGTCTGATCATTGCACTGCAACCACAAACTGAGCCCATACCTGCTTTTTCCATATTCTGGAAGTTCCTTTTTCTGCATTAATTATATTCTATAATATCAGGTACTTGTACTTTTTCCTGTTTTGTGTTATAAGCAGGTGGATGGATTCTCTGAGCGGCCATCTCATCCGATCACTGCGGCAAGTTTTCAAGTCTCTGCCGGACCCGCGCAGCGGCAAAAACATCCAAATCCAATTCTCCGACATCGCCATGGCCGCCTTCTCGGTGTTTCATATGCTCTCTCCGTCATTTTTACATTACCAGAGAATCATGAAAGCCCAACTCGCCCGCAACAACTGCCGTTCGCTCTACCAAATGCAGCGCATCCCCAGTGACAATCACATCCGCGCCCAACTCGATGGGATTGAACCGGCCGCGCTCAACCGCGCCTTTGAAATCGCGCCCAGGCTGGTTCTGCAACACCCCAAGGTTCACCGAAATTTCCAGATATTCGGCGACAGAACGCTCATTGCAGTCGATGGCACACAGTTTCACACTTCTTATAAAATCCATTGCAATCAATGCTCTACGAGAAATCACAAAACCACCGGCACCGAATATCATCACAACGCCGCAGTGGCGGTGCTGACAGCGCCCCAGCACAAACAGATCCTGCCGCTGGCAGTGGAGTTCATCACTCCTCAGGACGGCGACAAAAAACAGGACAGCGAAGCCAAAGCCGTCAAGCGCCTGTTGCGACAGCATGGCCGCGCCTTCGATCAACGCTTCCGGCCGGTCTACCTCGGCGATGACCTCTACGCCCACCAGCCTATCAGCCAGTTAATTCTCGAACAACCCAACAGTGACTTCATTTTCAACTGTAAACCCGGCTCGCACAAGCTCATCCAAGAATACCTGCAAGGCGTTGAATTGCCGCACTTCCAACGCCGGCGCAAAAACAAGCGCAACCAATTTGAAACTTTTCAGTTCAAGTGGCTCTGTGAAGTTCCGATCCGTGGCAGTAAAGATGCACTCAAAGTCAACTGGCTGTCGGTCAAAGTCAGCCATCGGGGCAAAGTCGTTTACCACAATGATTTCATCACTTCCCTGCCACTCAATAAAGACACTGTCGAGACCATCGCACAGGCCGGAAGAAGTCGTTGTCGCATTGAAAATGAGAGTTTTAATACTTTGAAAACAAGAGGTTACAATATCAGCCATAACTTTGGGCATGGCCGGCGCGGGCTCGCAAACACCCTGTTTCAACTCAATCTTCTGGCCTTCGCCTTCCATACCATCAGTGACTTTCTATGTAAACCCTGGCAGCAGGCGCGACAGTCCTGGGGGGCGCGCTATCAATTTTTCGAAAACTTAAGAGTGCTCAGCCGACTGTACTACTTCGACCATTGGACTACACTGCTCAAAACCGTCCACCATTCGCGGGCTCCACCCACCTGATTGCACCTGAGCCGATGATTCGATAAAACCCATCGGTGAAACCTTGTCGTTCCTATCTGGAGAAAAGTATCATGTAAATTAGTGTTCAATTGCCAAAATGAGAATTGCTGCAACTCGAGGGAAGATTGAAAAGCAAACCTGAGTTGGAGTTCAGGCTTAAGGATCAGAGACGTAGACTAGATGCCCTCGTCATCCAGATAGCCATATTCAACGTGCGGCACCCCTGCGCATCAAGCACCAGCAGCGAATGCTTGTGAATCCCCAGCGTGCCGGCCAAATTCTGATAGCGACTGATCAGCTCCCAAGTCTTTGCAGCCGCCGTGATCGGCAAAATTCAAATCCGTGCTGTCCTGAACGTACAGCACCTCCGACTGTCCCTGCATGCGCTCCATCGTACGCTACCGATGCAGTGCCAGAATGTTATTTGGCGTGGCCGCCGATTCCTTGGGCTGGTCAAGCAGACGATAATGCCTAAACACCGTCGTACGATCCGCACCACAGCCGCAGTCGTAGACACACTCATCGGCTTGCCGAGCCTGGATGTCCGCACTTTTCACCGGTCGCCTGCTCCTGCGCCGGTCCCCTAACGGCGCACCTCCAAATTCCTGTTCCGACTATTCATCAATCGCCAGTCCAAGACCTCTCGAACGCACAATGAAACCCACTTTCTCCAACCTCAGATACGCCTCGTCAGTCCGTTCGAACTGTCGATTGTGCTTGACCGACGGCGCGGCGGTGAAAAGCCTGGGACCGATGCCCTGCGGTCCAAATCATCGCCGCTGACGGTTTTACGGTGCTGGTCAAATCATTTATCTGAACTTGACCTTTTATTGCAAGTTTCGACAAAGACCGCGTCCTTTCTGAACAGGTTCGACAGTTATGGCGTCAATACTGAATCAGCGTCAGAGAATCGTACGAACCTGCACCGAGTGTCTATTCACGGAAATCCAAAGCAAACCCAGATTTCTGTAAGGACCGAATCAGCTTGGTTTTGTCTGAAGAAGGCAAGATTGACAAAGGCGGACGAACGATTTCCCATGCAGAGTCGAAACGATAATGTGAATGAAGAAACTTGAGTGCAGCTGCGATAGGATATTCAAAGATGATGCTGCGGATCGTTTCTGCTTTCTGCTGTGCCTTTTCTGCAGATTCCCCGTTGCTCCATAAATCATAAACTTCGCGAATTCCAGCGGCATTCACATTTGCAGTTGCCGTTATTGTGCCAGCTCCACCGCACTCCAGTCCTTTCAATAACAATGCGTCGGTACCCGGGAAAATCGCCATCTGCGGGTGGCGTTCTATGTAGTCTTTCGAACTGTCCCAATCACAGGTTGAATCTTTCAGACCTGCAATCAGGCCGTCATGGGAACGTACTAATTCGTCAATGAGAGGAGAAGGGATCGGAATCGTGCTCATCCGTGGAAAATGATATAGAATCACTTTTAGATCACTTGAATTCACTTGGTCGAATACATATCGATAGCTCCTGCATAACCCGTCGATCGTCGGATTTTTGAAATAAAATGGGGGCAGCATCAACACGTTGCTGCAGCCAATATCCAACGCATGACGAGTTACGTCAACGGTATCCGTAATGGCAGGAAATCCATTGCCAACCATCAGTCGATCAGGTGAAATTCCAGATTCGAGAACTTGTTCGAGTGCAGACATCCTTTCATGCGCAGAAAATGAAGCTGCTTCACCTGTCGTTCCAAAGATCGAAACTCCGTGGCATCCATTTGACTGCAGCCAGTTTATGAGCGAGCAGAGCCTCGGAACATCAATTGCATAGTTTTCGTCAACTGGGGTGATGCAGGGCGCCCAAATTCCAAAAAGTCTGGAATCTTCCGAGGTTTCCCGTTCAGAGCCGGAATTCATGACTTGATTGCTAGACTTATCTGATAAATTAGAGTCGAAATTCACACCAAAGCCCTACCAAAAAATACGTTTGTTTTCAAAATTAGAAATGATTCAGGGTCAAAAAACGCAATCCTTCAAAAATCAATGCAGCGGCCATTTTTTTCCCAGTCTCCGTATCGAGTCGGGTCAAGCCGTTTCTTATCAACGGCATTCGCTGGTTTTTCAACAGCTTTCTCGTTAGTTGGGGACTTCTCTGATGGAAAATTTTCTATTCCATCTGTCAAATTTTGTTTTTCTTTAACCATTTCAAGTAACAAAACAATTATTAAAATACATAGTATTACGAAAGAAAACGCTTTCGATTGATTGGTCTCTAATCTTTACCTTCGCTGATCTTCGCCTGTCTGTTTCAGGTTCAGCCACGAGACCGCTCAAATCGAGAGAACAACCTATAAAGGAATCATGATATTACTTGACCATCTTGGTATTGTTCAAATTTCAGGTGTGGACGCGCCTGATTTCCTGCAAAGACAGCTTAGCAACGATGTATCCAGACTCAATTGCGGTGAGTCGAGCATGGGAGCTTATCTCACGCCCAAAGGACGAATCCTTTCAAATTTTCTAATTCTACGCCAAAATCAAGCATTCTTCTTGGTTCTTAACAAAAATCTTATGGATTCCGTCAGCAAGCGGATCAAAATGTTTGTACTTCGAGACAAAGTCGCCCTAAATGCCGTGGACAGGATGACAGTGTGTGGAGGATATCTCGATGATTTCCCAGAGGGCATAAAGACCCTGCTTCCTCAACGGAACTATCAAAGCATCACTCGCGACGACATAATCATCATTCGAATTCCGGGTACAGATGCGAGATTTTGCTTGATCGGTGCAAAGTCCCGGATACAGAATAATTTTGGTTCATTTGAAAGTTCGAAAACAGAGACTTGGAAATTGGAAGACATTGAATGCGGGATCGCTTCTATTGGTTTGGCAACAACTGGAAAGCTGGTGCCTCAGGCAATCAACCTAGATCTTGTTGGGGGTGTAAGTTTTAAAAAGGGGTGCTATCCAGGTCAGGAAATTGTCGCCAGGCTTCATTATCGAGGAGGTGTGAATCGGAGACTGCTGAGAGCGAATGCAGCAGCAGAAGCTAAAGTCGTACCTGGTGCTTTGGTTCAATGCCACGCACTGCCTGGAAACCAAACTGCTATGGTCGTAAACAGCGCGCTCGGACGAGACCGTCAACATCAGCAGCTTTTGGTGTCTACGCCTCTTAAGTTCATTCAGCACAAATTCCTTTATCTTGACGACAATACTGAAGTTGCGCTGCTTCCCGATCGCCTGCCGTACAGAATACCGGAAATTTCGAATTAAATTGTTTGGCTGAAGCTACGCAATTAAGCAGTTTCTCGATCAATTCCAACCTTACTTCGATTAAAAAATTTCAATGAGCTAATTTACGAAATGAAAATACAGAAGATTGAAACATTTTCAAACGAATTCATCTGTTTTGTCCGAGTGACTGCAGACGATGGATCACAAGGCTGGGGGCAAACCGCGCCCTACTTCGCGGATATCACTGCACAGATAGTGCATCGCCAAGTTGCGCCGCATGCCTTGGGATGCAGTGCTGTCAACATTGATTCGCTGACTGATTTGATTGGTGAGCGAGAACATAAGTTTCCCGGTTCCTATCTGTGTCGAGCCATTGGCGGATTGGATCTCGCACTGTGGGACCTGCATGGCAAACTGCAGAACAAGCCAGTCTGTGGTCTGATTGGTGGCAGTGCTGGAAAGGTCCGAGCTTATGCGTCCTCCATGAAACGGGAAATCACACCGGTCGATGAGGCTGATCGATTCATGTCATTGCGAGACAGATTTGGTTTTGACGCGTTCAAGTTTCGCATTGGATCAGAGTGTGGGCATGATCAGGACGAGTGGGAAGGACGAACCGAAGAAATTGTGCCTCTGATCCGAAAGTCGATGGATGATGACGTTGCCCTTTTGGTTGATGCCAATTCCTGCTATTCCCCGAAGAAAGCGATTTCAATTGGCCATCTTCTTGAAGACAACGGCATCGGTCACTATGAAGAGCCCTGTCCATACTGGGAATACGGACAGACGAAACAGGTCACGGATACACTTGCCATTGATGTAACTGGTGGAGAGCAGGACTGTCAGCTGCCGAACTGGCGCGAGATGATACGCAGGCGTATTGTCGACATTGTTCAACCGGATGTATGTTACATGGGGGGACTCAGTCGAACCTTGAGAGTCGCAAAGATGGCCGATGAAGCAAAATTACCGTGTACGCCGCATGCTGCCAACTTGAGCATGGTCACGCTCTTTACCATGCATTTGCTTCGAGCGATTCCCAATGCAGGAAAATATCTGGAATTTTCGATCGAAGGAGCAGACTATTATCCTTGGCAGCAGGAGCTGTTTCTTCCCTCACCGTTCGAGATTGAAGATGGATGTGCAATGGTCACTGATGCACCGGGCTGGGGCGTGGAAATCAATCCTGAATGGTTAAGCGAGTCAGCCTACCAAGTCAGCAGTGTTTAGCGATTGGATCAGCAGAGACATCTGCTTTGCTGAAAAAACTTGTGCCAATGAAAAATGTAGATTAAGCTTCAGCCGGAATTGCCTGCTACCTGACACTTGGTTCGACGAGGTCGACGGGTAACTGTTCCACTTCTACAATACGATAAAACGTTTCCCCTTTTTCGATGTAACCCAGTTCGACCCTGGCCCGCTGTTCCATCACGTCTTCACCGTATTTCAGATCAACAACCTTAGCCTTTAGAACATTATTTCTCTGTGTGAGCTGTTTGTTATGTGAAACTTCCCGCTCAATCTGCTCACGAGTATCAACCAATGTAGCAACTGAATTTTTTCCAAACCAGAAACTGTACTGCAGATTCAGAGCAAGTGCGGTGAACAGCAGCAGCACAAAAATTTTATTCATGAATCTAGACGAACAATAAATTAAGGCGATTGAAGTCGGAAGTACTTTGCTCTGCTTCCGAGCTCAGCTTCAATTGTCAGAAGCCTATTATACTTCGAAGTTCGATCAGAACGACAAGGCGCGCCTGATTTAATTTGACCGGCGGAAGTTGCAACCGCAAGGTCTGCGATCGAAGTATCTTCCGTTTCCCCTGACCTGTGGGAAATCATAACGCCATACTCACAAGACTTTGCCAACCGAACGGCTTCCAGCGTTTCGGTCACGGTGCCAACCTGATTCAGCTTGATGAGAATTGCATTGGCGACGGAACTATCGATTCCTTCCTGAAGTATTTTTGACTGGGTGACAAAGACATCATCGCCAACCAGTTGAACTCTGCTGCCGAGTCGACTGCTCATTTCCTTCCAACCTTGCCAGTCGTCTTCACCCATTCCATCTTCAATGGAAATTATCGGATAGCCGTCTACCCAAGATTCAAACCAATCAATCAATTCGCTTGACGAAAGCCTCTGTTTTTCTGATTCAAGGTAGTAACCATCTTCAGCGACCAGTTCGGAACTCGCGGCATCCAGCGCAATTCCAATCTCTTTACCTGCTTCGAAACCTGCCCTTTCAATCGCTTCGCAGACCAAATCCAAAGCCTGTTCATTTGAATCCAGATCCGGTGCAAAACCGCCTTCGTCGCCGACTGCAGTACTGTAGGAGCGAGAATTCAGCAGCGACTTCAGACTGTGATAAACCTCGACACCACACCGAAAGCCCTCCCGAAAACTGGAGAACCCGAGAGGTACGATCATAAATTCCTGGATATCCAAATTATTGTTGGCGTGAGCGCCGCCATTAAGAATGTTCAAATAAGGAACAGGCAGAACGTATGAATCTTCCTCTGCCAGATATTGATATAGTGGCTGGCAAAGTGAAGTCGCGGCTGCTTTTGCAACTGAAAGTGATATCGACAGAATCGAGTTCGCCCCCAAATTGCCTTTATTTTCAGTTCCATCAAGCTCGATCATTTCGTAGTCGATTGCCGCCTGGTTCAATGGGTTCAATCCCGCCAGCGCCTTTGCTATCTCTTGCTCGACATGCGCAACCGCCTTCTGAACTCCTTTGCCGAAATATCGTTTGCGATCACCGTCACGAAGCTCGACCGCTTCTTTCAATCCGGTAGAAGCACCCGAAGGAACTGCTGCTGAACCAATCGAACCGTCACTGAGCGTAACCGTAGTCTGAATGGTAGGATTGCCTCGAGAATCAAGTATTTCAAGGGCTTCAATTTTGGATATGGATAGACTGGTCATTGCTTGGGATAAAACGGAAGTTTAGACGTGAACCAACGTGTTTTTCACGACATGATCAATTTCTCTCAACTCTTCCAGCAGCTCGGACAGTTTTTGTAAAGGCCACGCATTCGGTCCGTCGCTTGGCGCACAGTCTGGATTTGGATGCGTTTCCATAAACAATCCCGCTACGCCGACTGCAGTTGCCGCTCTCGACAGTGCTGGAATGAATTCACGCTGTCCCCCAGAAGCACCGTTGTTGCCGCCAGGCAGCTGTACCGAGTGCGTAGCGTCAAATACGACTGGACACCCCATTTCATTCATAATGGCCAGCGATCTCATGTCAACAACTAAATTGTTCCAGCCATAAGTCGAACCCCGCTCGCAGACCATGACTCGATCTTCGCCGCCTGCCTGCATCGCTTTGTCAATTACATGCTTCATTTCGTGAGGTGAAAGAAATTGCGCTTTTTTGATGTTGACGATTTTGCCTGTTGAAGCTGCGGCCATTATCAAATCGGTCTGCCGACACAAGAATGCAGGAGTCTGCAGAACATCAACATATTTTGCTGCGATGTAAGCATCTTCCGGGGAATGAACGTCCGTCAGTACGGAGATGCCATGTTCCTGCCGCACCTTCGCAAGAATCTCCAGTCCCTCCTCTCGACCTGGTCCTCGAAAAGAATGAATTGATGTGCGATTGGCTTTGTCATACGACGACTTGTAAACAAATGGGATCGACAAATTATCGCAGACCCGTTTGATTTCCCCGGCGGTATCCAGCGCGAAAGCTTCTGATTCAATCACACAAGGTCCGGAGAGTAGGAAAAAAGGTTGGTCAGAACCAACTTCTGCATTTGCAATTTTCAATTGATCGCTACCTTTTGAAAAGATGAAAAAGACTGCTTGTAACTCAATGCAGCTTCAATAAAACTGATGAACAAGGGGTGTCCTCGGCGTGGATTCGACTTGAACTCTGGATGAAACTGGCATCCAATGAACCAAGGATGGGCCGGCAGCTCCACAAGTTCAACTAAATTTTCCGATGACAATCCGGAAAATTTCACCCCTTCCTGCTCAAACTGCTGTCGAAATTGATTGTTGAATTCGTACCGATGGCGATGACGTTCCCTTATCTTGCTCTGCCCATAGATCTGATGGCTGTTGGTGCCCGGCAGCAGGTGAATATCCTGCTCGCCCAATCTTAACGTTCCGCCGATTCCCTCGTCGCCCGTTCTCGTTTCCACCCGGCCATCCAACGACATCCACTCCGAAACCAATGCAATTACTGGATAAGGCGTTTTTGCATTGAATTCCGTACTATGAGCATCTTTCAGTCCAATCACGTTTCTTGCGAATTCAATCATGGCAATCTGCATTCCTAAGCAGATGCCAAGATAAGGAATGCCATTGGTTCTGGCATAACGAACGGCCTCGATTTTACCCAATGTCCCGCGTTTGCCGAATCCACCTGGAACGATGATCGCGTCGGCGTTGGCTAGAGATTTAACACCGTCCGCACTCAAAGACTCGGCGTCGATATAGTCAATATCGACATTGGTGCAGGTTTTTATTCCGGCGTGTACGATCGCTTCGGCTAAAGATTTGTAGGAATCAGCAATGTCCAAATATTTACCGACGAAGGCGACTGATACATTGTTCGTTGCCTGTTGGCTTCGATTGACCACATCTTTCCATTCTGAAAGATCGATTTCAGTCGCATCAAGATCCAGTTTTTCAACGATTAACTCATCTACACGCTGCTCATGAAACAAAAGCGGAATTTCATACACACTTTCTGCTGTCAGGGCGGAAATAACGGAATTTTTTTGCACGTTGGTAAAAAGTGCGATTTTGTCTCGGGCGGAAGTCGGCAGATATTCGTCTGTACGGCACAGGAGCAGGTCCGGCTGAATTCCGATGCTCCGCAGCTCTTTCACCGAGTGCTGCGTCGGTTTCGTTTTGATTTCACCTGCGTATTTGAGACTGGGAACAAGAGTAAGGTGAACAAAGAGAGTGCTTTCGGGCCCCAGATCAATCCGCATTTGTCTAATCGTTTCCATGAACGGCAGGGATTCGATATCTCCCACAGTACCGCCGATTTCAACAAAAACGACTTCGTGGTCACCGGCTCCTTCATAGATGCAGGTTTTGATTTCGTCAATGATATGAGGAATGACCTGAACGGTTTTGCCTCGGTAATCACCGCGGCGTTCGCGACGAATGACGCGTTCGTAAATTTTTCCAGTGGTGTAATTGTTGGCCTGTTTCATGGTGACATTCACAAACCGTTCGTAGTGCCCGAGATCCAAGTCAGTTTCCGCACCATCCGCGGTTACGAAAACTTCACCATGCTGAAACGGGCTCATCGTTCCCGGGTCAACATTGATATAGGGGTCCAGCTTAATCAAGGTGACTGAGATCTTTCGCGCCTCCAACAACGCCGCTAGAGAGGCACATGCGATGCCTTTGCCCAGAGAGGACACTACGCCGCCTGTTACAAATATAAATTTCTGCACTTTACTTTGGATTCTTGCCGTTGGAGAAGCGAAAATTTAGAAGAATCAACAACCCGAAATGGGCGTTCATTACGCTCATAGATTAGCCAATTGAAATCATTATAGATAATTTATACTCCGCTTGATTCAATCTTATTCTCGGCCTCAGGACCATCTGCTGATCATGGATTCAGTGATGACGACGTTCGATGATAGTGCAAAAGTCTGAGATTCATGCGTATGCGAAACATGACTGTCAGGTTTTCGTCGCAGATTGCAGCCGCCTGCATCAAGCGCGATGTTTGGTGCAGGCTGCTTCTGGCCTTTTGGCAGGGCCAGCAGGCCGCACTTTCCGATCTAAGTGCGGCACACCGCCAGCGAGCGCCCAGGTGCTGCAGCAGTCTCAACAGTCAGTCGGGACGGTCTGGGAATCAGTTACATAGCTTCCTCCGCGCGATTGGAGGCGCAGCGGCTGACCTTGTAATGCAATAAGAATGCCCGTGACGGCGGATGACGGAGATGGCAAATGGGTTCTTGTCAATAGGTACAGGCACCGACTGCGATGCGTTCCGACTGGGCGAGTTCAAACGCATTGGATGTCAGATACGCCGAATCCACAAGAATGGAGACGGTCAACTTTTTTGGTAAAGCGCATCCTGAAAAGTCATTCATGCAGAGGGAAGTTGCTTCGATAGGGTATGGCATTCAGGTAGTGACGCTTTTGTTCTGACTCTGAAATCAGATTCTGCACGATTTAAGAACGAGGTGCACTTTGCGTACACCCCCGTTCTGTTGCAGGCTGTTTTGCGGAGAACAAACGAATGAACCTCATATTCTCCTTTTCTACAGGCGGACCTCTTTGGATATCCACTTGCAGGGTCAGTGCGGTGTGACTCTCGTTGGCTTGATCTTTGGTGCGTACAAAGATGAGTGAAGCACTGCCACCCAGGGACTTCGCATATCCGATCATCCTAGAATTGGAACCATTTTCGTCGTCCCGGGTGTTGAAGTGGCAGGACAGGCCATCACTTGACAACTTTTCAATTGGCACTGACAGCAACTGTACTGTTCGGAGGCACCGGCAAATCCTATTTGGTCGCAGCCTTGCTTGCGCCCGGAATGTTTGATCACCGGGGCGACTTCACTGACGGTGTACATTGCCGCATGGTATTTTTGTTTCAAGGCCGGCGCTTCTTTTGTGAACAGCATGGCCAAGGTGCTGATTTAGAATTCGCCACACCCGGGCCTGTCGCAGATCAATAAGCTGGTCGGCGCGCTCAGTCGAATTTACTGCCACCTTGCGCTTCATGGCCGCTTAGTCTGTCAAATCGATAAAACAATGTACAGACGCGGCCGATCTTTTTCCTGCGGTCGCGGACATTTTCACCTCGCATGTCGGATACGACATTAAGCGGTGTCGTCAGACAGACGGACAGTCCTATCTTCGTCCAGTTTTTCAATCACTGCTCGTATTCCGGTCTGCCCTCTTTCGCTACGAAACTTCCCTGCAGTCAGCCACGGCACGACGGCTACCATTTCTTCGTTGCAGTAAATCAAAGGCAATTGATTTCGTTCCCAAGGTGGAATCAAGTGCTGCTGGAACAACTTTTTCAAACTGCTTGAGTGATTGCGATTCGGCAGGATGATTCGTTCGCCGCCGCGGCGAAACCTGATCGAAATTTCGCCATTTAATTTTTCGCGGCAGATTGCATTTTCTGCAGATTCTCGAACAGTGAGCTGCATGCCCATCGTTGGAATTTCCACGGAATCCTTCAAGTTCCACTGGATTGATTCGCTATGCTCTGCAACTTTGGGAATCATCGAAAGATAGAGAATTTGCTGGTACAGGTAAACTCGATATTTGGACCATTGTACAAAACCGAAGGTCTGGCTTCCATTCTTCAAACCACCTAATATTTGCTTGATTACTTTTTGATTAGGTTCAGGAATTGAATTTGTTCGAATCCAAAATCTAATTAGATTGATCTGTCTGGCTTTAGGGAGCGCAGCTATGCTTGCCGCACTGATCTGCTTGCCAGTGCAAAAGAAATTTACACCTTGTACCTGACAGGTTTCTAAATCAATTTGAGCAAGTTGATCAAGCAGATCTCGTGCGTCTGACAGTATGTTTGCAGCACGACTGATTATTTGATTTCCTGACGGCCAATGCTTTGTCAGGCTCGGCAAGGTGATGTGCCGCAAAAAATTTCTTCGAATTTCCACGTCCAGATTTGAACTGTCTTCAATGTAACTCAGCTGGTGACATTTCGCATAATGCAGGATAGAATTTCTGGAGTATTTCAGCAAGGGACGAAGCAGGTAGCCATTGCCTAATCTTCTAAAAGTCCGCATCCCAGCTAGGCCTCGGACTCCCGATCCTCGCATTAGATTCAACAGCAAAGTCTCCGCCTGATCATCTTGATGATGAGCCGTCAGCAACACAGCATTTTCTGAGAGTTGCTGGGCCAGCCAACCATAGCGAAGCTGTCGAGTCTTGTTTTCATTGACTTTGGTGTAGCACTTTGATAAATCAAGCCGGGTGGAACGAAAATCGATCCCCAGAGTCTGGCAGAATATTCTGCAGTGCTCTTCCCAAAGATTTGAATTGGGATCGATTCCGTGATTGACGTGAAGTGCAGTTAAGGAATGATTTGAACCTCTGCAGATTCGGTCCATTAAATGTAGCAATACCATGGAGTCGACACCGCCGCTGCAGGCAACAGAAACGGTTGTGATGTCCGCATCTTCCCTTATGCGGCGTAACTCTTCCAGAATGGAATCTGTATCCGGAACTGGTGCTGCGACGGATGCCACAGGTCTTACCTCAGGATGCGGGTTTGAATTTTCCGTATGACATTAAACGCTGATAACGCTGCTCCAGCAGTGTTTCCGTCGAATGTTTTGACAACTCATCAAAAGCCATCTCCAGGTGAACTTTGAGTCGACGGGCAATTTCGTCGTAGTCGCGATGAGCGCCGCCCAAGGGTTCTTCAATTATCGCATCCACCAATCCATGCTCATTCAAAGAATCTGCAGTCAGTCCCATGACATTTGCTGCATCGGGTGCACGGCTGGAATCTTTCCACAATATTGAAGCACATCCCTCTGGTGAAATCACTGAATAGACTGAATACTGCAGCATGAAAATGCTGTCAGCAACGCCGATTGCGAGTGCCCCGCCTGAACCTCCTTCGCCGATTATCGAAGCAATGATCGGAGACCTGACTTCGACCAGTGTAAAAAGAGTGGATGCAATGGCTTCGCTCTGCCCGCGCTTTTCAGCTTCAATTCCCGGATACGCCCCCGGTGTATCGATAAATGTAAAAATAGGCAGCGAGAATCTCTCTGCCAACTTGCAGATCCGCTGAGCCTTTCGATATCCTTCTGGTTTAGGCATTCCAAAATTTCGCGCCAGTTTCGAGTTGGTGTCTCTACCCTTCTGGTGACCTACGACCACGACCCCATGACCGTTGAATCTTGCCAAACCTGCAATGATTGCAGGGTCATCCGCAAACACGCGGTCTCCATGAATCTCCTGAAAGTGAGTAAAGATGCGATTGATGTAGTCCATCGTATGAGGACGAAGCGGATGCCGCGCCAACTGAGTAATCTGCCACGGGGTTAAAGAAGAAAAAATGCTCTGTGTAAGATTGGCGCTCTGCTTTTCCAGTCGGCTGATTTCGTCGGAAAAATCAACATTCTTGTTGGTGTTGACACGCTTTAGCTCTTCAATTTTTTCATTGATTTCCGCTGCAGGTCGTTCAAAATCAAGATGTACCGTCACAACCGTGTTATCTCTCTAAGTTTGGTGAAGTCGAAGTCCTTCGATCGCTTGGTCGAATCGAGTCAAAGGAAATTTCTGAGTAATCCACAAGAACGCACTCTTCGCCGAGAATATTCCGGAACGCATCCAACAATTCATCACCAATTGTAACCAACCAGCGATCTGTTAATGGAAATTGTGCGCTCGACCCATGTTCGGAGAAATACTGGACGATGACTTCATGATCGCCATCCGGACTTTCGCTGATGATCGACTTCAGCCGTCGAATGTCCTGAACCTGAATTCGATCATAATGTAAATTCAGTTGAACTTTTACTTGAGGCAAGGCTCGTAAAGCAGGAAAATTCAGAATTTGTCTCGCGACCAATCGAAATTCTCCTCTTTGCTCGGTTCGCTCTAGTTTTCCGAACACTATGAGCGGCTTGTTTTCTTTCACCGAGTCCCTAAATTCGGCGTAGACCTTGGAAAAGACTGCCACTGACAGCATGCCGTTTCGATCCTGCAGATCAAAATAGGCGTTGCTTCCGCTGCCGTTCTTTACATCAACCACCTGCTGATTGACAGCCCATCCACCTACAACGACTCTCGATTCGCTGGCCTTCCTGACCTCCCTAATGGGAATCGATTCCTGCAATGTCTTAACTTCTTGTTCATAAATATCAAAGGGATGTCCACTTATATAGAGTCCAAGAACTGAAAATTCACGTCTCAGTTTCTCACTGCTTGACCAAGGTGGCACAGCAGCCTGTTCCAGGGTCGGAAGTGAAATTTGGTCGAAACTGAATAGATTTGCCTGCCCTACCATCTGCTCCTGAGCATGCTGTTGGGCAGTTCCGTAAGCGCTGTCCAAAAGTTTCCACACCGCTGCACGATTGGAATCAATCTGATCAAATGCTCCTGCATCAATCAGAGCCTGACAGGTCGATTTACTTACTTGTTCAAGATCAATTCGCATGCAAAAATCTGATATGCTTTCAAATTGACCTCCTTCATTTCGGTTCTTTTCAATCGACGCAGCAGCAGCGTAACCGACTTTTTTGAGAGCGCCGAAGCCATAGAGGATCTCGATTTCACTGATTGCTTTGAACTTGTGCTCGCTTCGATTGATGTCAGGTGGAATAACCTGAATGCCATGTCTTAAAGCATCGTGGAATTTTTTGGCGATCGAGTCAACTTTCGGATCAACCGTCATGCAGGCTGCCAGAAATGTTGCTAGATAATGAGTCTTGAAATAGGCTGTCTGGTAGGCTAGAGCCGCATAAGCAACGGAATGTGACTTGTTGAAACCGTACCCCCCGAAACTCTCAATCAAGTCATAAATTTCTGCAGCAAGAACACGATCATATCCTTTTTCCAACGCTCCACTCACAAATCTACTTCGTTGGACTTTCATTTCATTCTTGAGTTTTTTTCCCATTGCACGCCGAAGGATGTCTGCTTCTCCAAGGGAATAGCCAGACAGCACCTGAGCGATTTTCATGACCTGTTCCTGATACAGAATCACGCCATGAGATGAATCAAGTATTTCTTTTAAATCTTCATGTAATATTCTGTAATTCTTTGCTTTTCTATTGTTGATATAAAGTTGATCCATGTTGTTTTGCAAAGGACCGGGCCGAAACAGAGCCAGCAATGCGACGAGGTCGTTGAATTCAGTTGGCTGCATCGAATGGATCAGACGCTGCATTCCTTTGGATTCCAGCTGAAATATGCCGACAGTCCTCCCGCTGCAGATGTAATCAAACGTCTGTTTGTCATCCAGGGGGATTTCCTTGAGTGTCAGCCGCTTACCAACGTTTCGATTTGAGTTGATGCTTCGCAGCGTATGCGCAATGATCGTCAGTGTTGTCAATCCTAAGAAATCAAATTTAACCAGACCGATCTTTTCCAGATCATCTTTGTCGAATTGAGTGACATCCCGTCCGGTTTCTCGATCAAGAAATAGTGCGGAGTAGTCGGTTATCTTTGTAGGAGAGATAACAATTCCACCGGGATGCTTGCTTACATTTTTGATCGTGCCTTCCAGTTTCTGTGCGGTGTCAATCAGCTCTCTCATTCGCGGCTCGCTGTCATATCGTTCTTTGAGCACGGATACTTTATTGAGTGCTTTTTCCAGCGTGATGTCAAGCTCGCGCGGAATCAGTCTCGCCAAACCGTCATAATACAGATAGTCCGGACGAATCGCGCGGCCTACATCCCTGACTGCGGCGCGGGCTGCCATCGTGTTGTACGTCACAATTTGAGCGACCTGTTCTCTTCCGTACCGCTGCGAAACATAATCAATGACTCGGTCTCTTTCTTCAACGCAAAAGTCAATGTCGAAATCAGGTGGTGAAATTCGGTCGGGGTTCAAAAACCGTTCGAAGATCAGATCATATTCGATAGGATCGATTGTCGTAATTTTCAGCGCATAAGCAACCAATGACCCAGCACCAGACCCTCGTCCAGGTCCGACTTGAATGCCTTCTGACTTCGCCCAGGAGATTATGTCCGCCACAATCAAAAAATAGCCGGCGTAATCGGTTTTCTTGATGATCTCAAGTTCCTCATTCAATCGTTGCCAGTAATGATCGGGCACCGCTTCATCCATGAGATTTTTCAGCCCATTTTTACTCTGCGCGCGCAGGTGTGCATCGGTGTCCAATGACTTATCCTGCAAGGTGTATGCTGGCATCAGCGTTCGTTTAAGATTGAATCGAAAGTTGCATCGTTTTGCGATTTCCAATGAATTTTCAATTGCCTGTGGCAAATCCTCAAAACTCTCGGTCATTTCTTTCGGAGATTTCAGATACTGTTGATTTAAAAAGTCATTTCGACGACGTGGGTCTGATAGTTCTGTTCGATCATGGATGCACACTTTAATTTCATGCACGCCAAATTCATCTTTTTTCAGAAATCTTGGGGAATGAGTCGCTACGACCGGAGTTTTCGTCAGTTCAGCTAGATTTAACGCCGCGTCTTCGTATGTGTTTTCTGCAACATGCCCGATTCTGGCGATGTCCAAATAAAATCGACCAGGAAATAAGCGCTGATACTGTTCCAAAGCAATACGCGCATCGTCAATGTTTCCTTGAAGCAGTAAACTGCCGACCTCGCCTTCGTGAGTGCCAGACAAAGCGATCATTCCTTCACATGCCTCTGCAGTCAGCCATTTTTTTTTCAAGTACAAACCGCCTGAATCCTGACTGTGAGTTTGAGAGCGGGTCAACAGGTCGCAGAGTGATCGATAACCAAGCAGGTTCTGGCACAGCAGGACCAAAAGATAGGGAGATTCTGATTGAAAGTGATTCTCGATGGATACTTCAACCCCTATGATCGGTTTCAATCCTTTCTGCAGACAGGCCGTATAGAATTTCACGGCGCTGTGGATGTTCTGCAAATCAGTTACCGCTGCTGCGGGCATGCCCGATTCAGCCACATGATCGACCAGTTCGTCGACGCGGATTATGCTGTCGGAAATCGAATATTCAGTGTGAACTCTCAAATGAACAAAACTCACGGTGACGACTCAAACAGTTTTTGTTGATTTGCAGCAGCTACCGGCGAGAAGCTGAGTCGATGAATAGGGGATATTCCGTATAGAGACAAGGCTTTCAAATGAAATGCGGTGCCATAACCAACATTTTTTTCAAACCCATATTGAGGATAATCATCTGCATAGCCGCGCATCATCTGGTCACGGGTCACTTTCGCGAGAACAGATGCTGCAGAAATGATTGGAACAAGCAAGTCGCCTTTTACAATCGCTTCTGCCGGCATGTCAATTGCAGGCAGTTGACTGCCATCCACGACGACTTCGTCCGGACGAATCAGAAGCGACTCGACCGCTCGCTTCATCGCTTGCAAAGTTGATTTGAGAATATTGATTTCGTCAATTTCCTGGACGCTGCCAACGCCAATCGACCACGCGAGGCACTTTTCTTTCAAAATGGGAGCAAGTCGTTCTCGCTGACTTCGACTCAATTTTTTTGAATCGGTCAGTCCTCGAATTTCAAATGGTTCCTCCATGATGACAGCTGCCGCAATGACAGGACCTGCTAGAGCGCCCCTGCCCGCCTCATCGACTCCAGCAATATATTTATGGTTTCCGGTCATGGAGAATTTTAATAACCTCATCAGTTGCTCTGGAGCTGGCGTCGCGTTTCAGCTGTGTTTTGAACTTACGAAATTGCGATATCATGTTCTCGCGGTAAATGTCGTCGTTGAGAATTTTCAAGATCTCAGGAATTATGCGCTCTGAAGTGCATTCACTTTGGATGAATTCAGGCACTACCGGTGATTCTCCGAGATGATTCAGAATCGAATACAGTTTGACCGGACTCAAAATTTTTATCAATGCATAAGAAAATCCAGACAGTCGATAAGCGACAACCACCGGTTTTTGAAAAAAAGCAGATTCAAGCGCAACAGTACCCGACGCGAGCAGGACTACATCTGATGCGGCAATCACTTCAGGAGCATTGCCCCTGCTAATTTTAATCGATAAATGAGGTGCTATATCCTGCTTGATTTGGACAAATAAATGATGCGTTTCATCGGTTGCCAATGCCGCAGCGAATTTATAACTGGAGTTATTCTCTCGCAGGCGTGCCGCCGCCTTAATGAATACGGGTGCGATTCTTTTGACCTCATTGACTCGACTTCCGGGCAGAAGGGCAATGATCCTGTCTGAATGATTCAAGCCAAATTGGGTTTGCATCACATCTGTATCTGAAGGCGTCGTAATTTCGTCTGCTAAAGGATGTCCGACAAATGTAAAAGGAATTTTGGCCTTCTCGTAAAGCGGACTCTCAAACGGATAAATTGTCAATAATTTGGAAACTGCCTTTTTTACTTTGCGCAATCGATATCGACGCCACGCCCAGACCGATGGAGCGACATACTGAATCGTAGGGATTCCAACGCTGCGCACTTTTTTTTCAATCGTCAGATTGAAGTCAGGCGCATCGATGCCGATATACAAATCTGGCTTAGTACGTAGGACTTCATTCGTCAACTGTTTTCGAATTCGAAGTATCTTGAAAATTCGGCCTAGCAGACCTTCAAAGCCGATGCTGTTGATCTCCTCGATCGTAAACAGCGCTGACGCGCCTTCTCGGATCATTCCCGGTCCACAGATCCCTGAAACTTCAACATTGTCAATCCGAGCTCGCAGTGCACGAATCAATTTGGCACCGAGCAGATCACTGGATTTTTCTCCAGCGACCATCGTTATTCGAACGGCTTTTTTTGCTTGGTCTGACACAGGGGACGCGTGATTCTAAGCAGTTACACAATATGATATGAGGGAATGATGATTGTTCTTATCGTATGACTCCGCGTGAAGAAGAATAAATAAATTGAATTAAATCAGATACATAATAGTCATGCTTTACATTATCGTCAATTTTTGCATCAATTTGGCCTAGAGTCATCTTTTCACGGAAATACAACTTAAACACTTTTTTTAGGTGATGAATGGATTTTTGCGAAATATCGCGACGAACGAGTCCTCGCGAATTAACGCAAATTGCACTGGGTGGGTTGCCATTTACAGTTACGTATGGCGAGACGTCTTGCCGAATGATCGTAGATATGCCCGTCATGCAATGAGCCCCAATTCTGCAGTTCTGGTGAACCAAAGTAAATCCCCCTAGAAACGCATAATCTCCGACTGTGACGTGCCCGGCTAGATTCGTTCCATTCGCAAAAACACAATGACTGCCGATCTGGCAGTCGTGTGCAACATGCGAATACGCCATAATCATATTGTGGTCCGCGATGCGCGTCGTCTGCGCGTCAATGACAGTGCCGCGGCTGATTGTGACAAATTCTCGAATCGTATTGTGATTCCCGACTCTGAGTTTAGTCGCTTCACCGCGATAGTGAATGGACTGCGGATCTCCACCGAGTACCGCAAACTCGTGAACGTGATTGTTGCAACCAACGCTGGTATGGCTGCAGATCACCGCGTGGCTGCCAATTCTCGTATTTGACCCAATTTTTACTTGGCTTTGGACAACAGCATAAGCATCAATCCGTACGTTTTCACCAAGAACCACATCCTCGGCAACGATTGCTGTAGGATGAATCATTCACAATTCCTGAAAAGTGAACAGCAGCTCTGAATTGCAGACGACTTCGTCTTCCACCGTAGCTTTTGCAGCAGTTCGCCAGACATTCCGCATTCGACGCAGGGTGTGCGTTTCAATTTTCACATAGTCCCCGGGAAGAACCTGTCGTTTGAATCGAGCTTTGTCAATCCCTGCGAACAAATAAATTCTCGAATCCTCTGCTTTGGCACCGAGTGACAGGCTGGCCATGATCGCCGATGCCTGAACCATCGATTCTAGAATCAAAACCCCCGGGTAAATTGGCCAATGAGGAAAATGCCCTTGAAATACCGGATCGTTTACGCTGATTGCCTTCACCGCAACCAACCACTTATCTGAATAGTCGACTACTCGGTCAATCATCAGCATCGGATATCGATGAGGCAATATCTCTCGAATTTGATTTATGTTGAGTGATGGCATATTGGCATTCCGTCTCGGTTATTCCACCTTGCGAATTGGAGTCGACTTTTGTGGCGCATTATCCTTCCGTCCTTCTGAACTGTCGGCATTCGCGATCTTGTTCAACTTGACCAGGGTCCGCTTCCAAGCGATTGCCTCCCTCGCTGGAATCGCAGCGGAGTAGGTGCCTGGATTCAGAATCGATTTTGAAATGAGGCTGGACGCATGAATTACCACATCATCGGTGATGTGCACGTTGTCGATTACACCTGCCTGACCACCCAAAATGCATCTTTTTCCAATTTTCGCGCTGCCCGCAATACCGACATTGCCGACGATCATGCAATGATCACCGATCTCAACGTTGTGGGCAATCTGGACATTGTTGTCAATCTTCACGCCATTTCCAATCTTTGTCACTGAAATCGTGCCCCGGTCAATTGACGTTCCGGCTCCAATATCAACATCATCTCCAATGACAACGTTCCCAATGTTTGGAATCGCCACCCACTTTTCGTCATCCCACTCGTAACTGTGTCCAGGAGCCCCAATCACGACACCCGAGGAAATTCTACAGTTCTTACCGATGACGGTATTTCTGAAGATGGTTGAATTCGGTGCGATCCTGGTGTTTGGTCCGATGGATACGTCATCCCCAATCACCGTTCCATAGCCCAGAAAGACTCTCTTTCCGATGACTGCGTTTTTTCCGATGACCACATGCGCCTGAACCTGCGCACAGTCAGGAATTGGACTGGCGCAACCGACGACTGCAGTTTCATCTACTCCTGGTTCCATTGGCTGAGACGGATGCATCAGCTCCACCACTTTGGCAAACGCGACGCGAGGGTTTTCCGCAAGGATCCGAGGGCCAAGATATTCTGAAATAATTTCATGATCGAGGATTACGATTCCAGCTTTGGTGGATTCCAGATACTGACGGTGGCGCGGGCTGGAACAGAGAGAAATTGAATCTTCAGACGCGTCTTTCAGACCAGAAACGTGAGTTACTGATTTGGATAAATTGCCTGAAGGCTGCCCGCCTGCGTGTTCAGCTAGTTCAGCGAGTGTCCACCACTTTTTATACACAACACCTGTCGCACTCACTGATTGAACATCCGCTGGAGTTCTTCTACAACGTCATCCGTGAGGTTGATCCTTTCACTTGCCCAGACGACCGGGCTTTGTACGATCAGATCGAATTTCTGTTCTTCTGCCATTCTGACAATGACATCGCTGATGAACTGCTGCAGCTCCTCGAGTTCTTCATTTCGACGATAGTTGAAGTCTTCATTCATTTCAGACGTAGAACGTTGGACGTCGCGTGATAAGGCTCTTTCTCTATTCTGAAGATTTCGAATTTCATCTTCTGCAAGATCTGCTGCAGCCGAGTTTTGCAGCTGCGCTTGAACTTCACTGAGCTCAGCTTCGATTTCTGCCAGCCTCTGCTGCCGGGGCGCAAATTCCTGCTGAAGCTGTTCGAATGCCTGCCTGCCTTGCGGCGCTAGGTCGATAACTAGATTGGCGTTGATATAGCCAATTTTTATCGGAGTCTGTTCCTGCGCAAAAACGCTGTCAGAGACGAACGCGAGCAAAATACCTAGAAATCCTACATGGAAAATTCCCCGAATTGGGTTAATCCAACGATGTCCAAAATTCATCATCTATGGTCTAGTTGAAATATCCTAGAGTGACTTGAAATCGGTCAAGATCATCTCCATCCTTTTTTTGAACAGGCAATGCGTAACTGATCGAGAACGGGCCGATCGGTGACAGCCATTCAAACGCTATACCAGAGGATACTCTTAAGTTGTCAGCTTTCATTGGTTCGTAAGCACCAACAAATTCGCCAAGGAAAGTATTCTCATCGTCTTTGACCCTGAATGTATTACCGGCATCTATGAATGTGGAGACTCGCTTGTCATCCGAGTCTTCAGTCCCAAAAAGTGGCAGATACAATTCTGCTCGACCAAGTATGCGTACGTTCCCGCCAACGACTCGGTTGGTCGGACAGATGCCATACGAATATTCATCATTATCTAAGAGTTTTAAACGGCAGAGTTCTTTTGGTCCGAGCCTGGCGCTGTCGAATCCTCGAATGGTGGAAGACCCGACCATGTAGAAATTACGGAAAAATGGAAGTGCCTCGTTGGCATAATCAAAATTACCTGTCAGTTTCAAAGTCATGGATTCGCCGAGGGACATGAATCGAGAATAATGGTTCCGTAAGACGTAGTAGCTGTAGTCCCCTACGGAAAATTCCCCTGCCAGCGTCCATTGATGCCCTGAAGTCGGAAAAATCGCTCGATCTCTGGTATCCAATGTGTATCGGACTCCAACCAGCGCAGCGTTTGAATCCGGATTCTCCGAGATAAATTGATTGATTTGATAATCTTGCTGCAATGTTGGAGGAGCAGAGAGAGAGTATTGCTCAGCACCAAAATCCAACCCAATGGAACCTTCCTCAGACACTGGCAAAACGTAATGAACGCCAAATCCGGTAAGCCCGAGGTTGTATACAGAAGTATCGTCCGACTCTGCTGTGTCGTCTTCTGTGTATTTTACGCTGAATCCTCGAGATATGCCATCCAAAGTGTAGTATGGGTTGGTGTATCGAACGTCAATATGTTTTGTAACCTTGCCAATTCTCGTTTTCAGGGCCAACTCTTTTCCAGTGCCAAATAAATTTTTCTGTGAGACGTTAAAACTCAGCTGAGCTTTTTCAGAATCACTATAACCAACACCAAACAATACGGACCCAGTCAGGGTTTCCGATACTGTAACCAAAATGTCAACTTGATCACTAACTCCCGGTACTGGCTGCACATCAATGTCAACATTGTTAAATAAACCAAGTCGACCAATTCTCGATCGCGATTGAAGAATTTTTTCTTCAGAATATTCAGCACCCTCAAGCAATCGCATTTCACGTCTCAACACCTCATCGGCAGTAACCACGTTCCCGACAAATGTAATTTTTCTAACGTAGGTCAGTTGCCCCGGATTCACAACAAATTTAACACTGACAGTACGGTCCTCATCGTTGATTGTGGGAATTGAATCAACTTCTGTTCTTGCGTACCCTTGATTGGTAAATTCTTCAGTCAAATTAGTGCGGGTCTCATTGGTCGCTGAAAATGTATATAAATCTCCTGGAGTTCCCTCGATTAAGCTGTCCAATCGCTCTTGAGAAACAACATCGCTCGTCGATTCTACTGAAACGTCGGCAAGTGTATACTGTTCCCCTTCCGATACTGTAATCGTAATCAGCAGACCATCCCGTTCTTCAGTGATAAACGCTCTTGACGACACCACTTCGAAATCGATATACCCTAGATCATAATAATGGGAAGTAATCTTTTCCAGGTCCGCTATCAGCACCTGCCGGTTGTATCGGTTGTTTCGATTTAAGATTCCCAGAGTTTTTTTAGTCGACAATTTCATGACATCCAAGATGTCTTCTGTCGGCACGTCTTCATTCCCGATTAACAAAATTTCTTTGATCAGTGCAGCGTCGCCTTCAAAAATATCAAAATTGAGGTTGAGCCGATTCCTTTCCAGAGGCTCAACCGACAATTCAATATCCGTTGCGAAATATCCAACTCGTCCGTACTGTTCTTTGATCAAATCAATAATTTCATCTGTTTTGTTCGGACTGTAAATTCCTCCCGATACGACCTGGGCGGCGTTCAGTATGCTTTCAATTTGGGCATCTTTAATCTTTTTGTTGCCGGCGAATGTCACTTCTACCAGGGTGGGGCGCTCAGTGACTCTTATCACGAGGTCGTTCCCGTCGCGTAGAATTTCAACGGAGTCAAACAAATCGGTACCATAAAGAAGCTGAATGGTTCTATCCGAAAGCGAATCGTTCCACTCATCTCCCTGCTTTACAGGCAAAACAATCAATATAGCTCCCGGCTGGACTCGCTGCAAACCCTCAACCTGAATGTTCTCGATTAAAAAAGGCTCAGCCGCGAAACTAGGCGAAGCCAGCATAAATAGAAATAACAATGAGATGAAAGATCGTTTAAGCATAAGTCCTCTGCGGAATTTAAAAAATACGACTCAAATCATTATAGAACGCGAATCCCATAATTCCCAGTAGCAATGCGAAACCAATTTGATTGGCCCAAATCAGCATTCGTTCAGTCGGAGGCGATCCGACGATGGCTTCATACAGGTGAAACATCAGGTGTCCACCATCCAAAACCGGAATGGGCAGCAGATTCAAAATACCCAAGGTAATGCTCAGCAGCGCAAGAAAACTCAGATAGTTGTTGAGTCCTGCCTGAGCCGCCTGTCCAGCATGTTCGGCGATCGCGATCGGTCCGCCGATGGCGTCGGCAGATCCTTCGAATCTCAGTAAATCGATCAGCAGTCTGGTGGTGAGAGTAATGATGGACCAAGTCGTTTCAAAGCCCCGAAGAATTGCTTCAACCGGACCGAGTCGGACCTTCACCACCAAATCTGAATTCTGCCATTGCTCTTCGACATCAATGAGAATTCCAACGCGCCAGATCGTCCGCTCCTCAACTCGGTGCGGCTCTGCGTTTAACGTAGCATTGTGAAGGGCTTTGTCCCGCCGGTATTGAACAGTCAGTGTCTCTCCATTTGATTCACTCACAATTCGAATCAGTTCGCGCCACTCGCCAATTGATTCGCCATTGATCTGCGCGATGTGGTCACCTGATTGAATTCCAGCTCGGTCGGCCGGGCTTCCGGCGACTACACTGTGGACAATCGGCCGAATCGTTGGCAACTGCGGGTATACCCCCATGACTCTTTCAATGGAATCGGTTGACAGATCAATATCTTCGAGTTCGCTGAAGTCGATATGAACGTTTCTCTCCACACCATCGTTGGACAATGTGAACTCAACATCGTTGCCACTGACAATTTGATTCAGAAGAAAAAAATGATGGTCGTCCCAGCTTTTGTTCACGCGCCCATTGACTGCACGAACTTCATCACCGACTGCAAAACCCGCCCGATCTGCCAATTCGTTCTCTGCAACAGCGCCAACGTTCGGAATCAGGCCGGTGTTTCCAATCGAATAGACGAGCACGTAGAGCAGTCCGGCGAGGAGAAAGTTTGCAAGCGGGCCTGCCGCTACGATTGCCGATCTTTTATAAAGCGGCTGTCGATTGAACGCGGTATGCAGCAGGTCATCACTCACGTCATCGCGGGATTCATCCAACATCCGCACATACCCGCCAAGAGGTATGGCGGCGATTACATACTCGGTAGCCGATTTCTTGGCAGGAAATTTGTAGATGGTCGGACCGAATCCAACTGAAAATTTGAGAACAGTCACACCTAATTTTTTCGCGACCCAAAAGTGCCCGTATTCGTGAAAGGTGATCAGTACGCCGATCGCGACGATGAAAGATAAGACATTGTAAACAATATCACCCATTGGTAATTTTACCCGCCCACAAACAAATGATCCGAGAGATAAAACGAATGTTCATGCATGACTTTACGTATGAAAAGAAATATATATATAACACTAAATGCTCATTTTTTGTATTGACTCTCTGGCAACGATTCTTGCCTGCGCATCAGCAGCTTGGATATGTTCAATGCTTTCCACGCGATGATCTCCAAGCCGCTCAACAGATTCACGCACCACTCGGGCAATGCAAGGAAAATGAATTTTTGATGACAGAAAAGCTGCAACTGCCTCCTCGTTGGATGCATTCATGACCGCGGCGGAAGTTCCCCCTGCCCTAGCAACGGCATGAGCCAGCTTTAAACAGGGATAGCGAATGAAATCAGGTTTTTGAAAATTCAGCCCTGACAATTGAGTCAAATTGAGAAATTCGGCTCCACTTGAACGGCGGTCTGGCCAAAACAGAGTGTTTGAGATCGGAATTCGCATGTCTGGTGAACCCAATTGAGCAAGCACCGAACCGTCTTCATATTCAACCATCGAATGCACGATGCCCTGCGGATGAACAACAACTTTGATTTTTTCCGGAGGCGTATCAAAAAACCACCGCACTTCTATGATCTCCAGGCCTTTGTTCATCATGGTTGCCGAATCGACTGAGATTTTTGCTCCCATCGACCAAATCGGATGAGCGACTGCCTGCTGAGGAGTGACGTGAATCAAGGCGTCCAATTCAGTCTTAAGAAACGGACCGCCAGACCCCGTCAGCAGAATGCGTCGCAGCCCAGCAATTTTTTGAAATGGCTGAAATTGTCCACCTGACAGTCCTCCGCTGCACTGAAAGATCGCGTTCAGCTCGCTGTCTACGGGCAATACCGCAGTTCCATGTTTATGAATAAGATCCTGCAGCAGCCGTCCCAGCATGACGACAGGTTCCTTATTTGCAATCAGCACCCGACTCCCAGCACGAATTGATTCAACAACAGAGTCTAAACCCGCTGCCCCAGTAACTGCCGTGACCGTGACTTGTGCAGCATAAATTTCGGTTAATGCAGACTGATCTCGGTAACTGAGAACCGCTGTCTTTGAATTTACTCCTTTCAGCTTTGAGACCAGTTCGGAAACCGCGTGATCCCGTACGACTGCAAACCTGGGCCTAAATTCTTCACACGACCGAATCAGCTGGTCTGATGCCGAACGAGCCGTGAGTGCGAAAACTTCAAACTCATGCGGATGGCGTCGAATGACGTCAAGCGTCTGCTGACCTATGCTTCCAGTTGCACCCCAAATGGCAATTGACCGGCTCATTTTGTCTTGATTTCTCTCATTTGAACAGCGTTAGAACACACAGAGCGTAAATGGGCGATGCTGCCAGAGTGCTGTCAATTCTATCAAGCACGCCTCCATGTCCAGGTATCAGATTCCCACTGTCTTTCACATTGGCTCGGCGTTTGTTGAGACTGACGAACAAATCTCCAATGACTGAGAACATTGCTGCAATCAGACAGACGGCTCCCCAGAGGATAACTTGCAGAAATTGATTTTCCCAGAGCAAGGTTCCGCTGGCCAAAGCAGCTGCAAAAACCGCGAGCAGTGCCCCGATAAGGCCTTCAACGGTTTTGCCAGGACTGATTGAAGGTGCAAGTGGCCTTCTCCCAAATCGTTTTCCGCTGAAGTAGGCGGCGATGTCAGCCAGACATACGACCGCGAACAATCCGAGCGCCCAAAAAAAGTGGGCATGCAACAATAAATGCGAAATGCTGAACACTGCAAACGACAATGCTGCAACCGCGATGACGGGATACGCAATTGAGAAACGCGCCCCGCCCTTCGACCGAATTACATGCAATGCCAGTACGCACCACAGAACCGTTCCAAAGAGAAGCAAACCGATGCCATAGTCCTGCATGAGATAAAGTGCGAAACTCGCCAATGCAACAGCAGCTGCAAACGCGGCCATCGCCGGTTTGCTTTTCAGCTGAAAAAGTCTAGCCCATTCGATTGAAGCCAAAACTGCAATTGAGAGCATAAAAAAAAACAGCCACAAAGGCGGCAGCAGGAACAATGCGCCGGCCAGACCAGCAGCCAGAACCAGCCCGGTAACAATGCGTGTTCTCAGCACAGCGACGGTACTGCTCCTAGGAGTCTGTGACGATGCCACCGAATCGCCGTATTCGTTTGGCGTAAGTCTGAAGAGCCGTAAGAAACTCCTCCTGATCAAAATCAGGCCACTGAATGTCGCAAAAGTACAGCTCCGTATAAGCCAGCTGCCAAAGCAGGAAATTGCTAAGGCGTTTTTCACCGCCGGTTCGAATGAATAAATCCGGTTCCGGCAGCGAACCGGTGATGAGTTGCTGACTGATCAGGTCCGGACTGATTTCGTCCACTGACAGTTTTTCATTCTGAACGAATCGTGCGATTCGCCTGCAGCACTGAGTCAGGTCCCAGCGTCCGCCATAATTTACCGCGATCGTCAGGACGAGAGCGGTATTATTCGAAGTCGTCTGAACTGCTTTGTCGATTTTTTCCTGGATCGTGGGCGAAAGCGCGCGAATTTCACCAATAAAATTCAGCTGAACTTCATTTTCATGCAGTTCCTGGACTTCTTTGTCCAGGGAATTTGACAGAAGTCGCATGAGCCACTCCACTTCCTGACGCGGACGATTCCAGTTTTCGCTGCTGAACGCGAACAAGGTCAGGTAAGGAATCTTCAATTGGATGCAACCTTCAACGACGGTTTTTACCCGACTGACTCCGCGTCGGTGCCCTTCCAGTCGACCAATCCCTTTTTTCGTACCCCAGCGGCCGTTGCCATCCATGATGATCGCTACATGATTTGGGCGAATTGGAAATAGCGCTGACTCGGAACTGTCTGACATAGAGTCGTTGACCTGGGAAAAGGTTAAAGCAAAAGACTACTTGAATCTGTGGCTAGATGGTAATGATTTCCTTTTCTTTCGCCGCTACGATCACATCGACCTGAGCGACAAACCGATCGGTCAGTTCCTGAATTCTTGCCAGACCGGAACGCTCTTCATCTTCAGTGATCTCCTTCTCTTTAAGCCAGTATTTCAGGTCGCTGTTGCTTGATCTTCGGATATTGCGTATGGCGATTTTCGCGGATTCTCCCTCCGCCCTTGCCACTTTTGTAATCTCCTGCCGCCGTTCTCCCGTCAAGGCTGGAATTGGCACGCGGATGATTTCACTTGCACTCATCGGATTCAATCCAAGGTTTGATTCGATAATGGCTTTATCAATCACTGGAATCATTGACTTTTCCCAAGGATTGATGCTGATCGTCCGCGCGTCGCTCACAACCAGCGTCGCCACCTGATTCAATGGAACATTCGTACCGTAGTAATCCACTCGTATATGGTTCAGGAGCGCTGTATTCGCCCGACCCGTACGCAGTTTGGATAATTCCTTGCGAAGTGTTCCCAGCGATTTTTTCATGCGAATTTCAGCGTCCTCAAAAATCTCGTCAATCATCTTAATTCTCCTCTGAAACCAAAGATCCTATTTCCTCCCCCATTCCTGCCTGGATCAATCCTCCTTCAGTCAACGCATCAAAAACACGCACTGGGAGACGGTGTTCGCGGCAAAGTGCGATAGAAGTCGCATCCATGAATCCAAGATTTTTTTCGAGCACTTCGCTGTGCGTTACGAATGCGTAGCGTGCAGCGGAAGGATTTAATTCTGGGTCTGAGTCATAGACACCGTTGACTTTCGTAGCTTTGAGCAGGACATTCGCGCCAATTTGAATGGCGCGCAGGCTGGCTGCCGTATCCGTGGAAAAATGCGAATGACCCGTTCCTCCGGCAAATATGACTACTCTGCCGGCATCCAGATGCTTTCGACATGCATTCCCGTCATAGGCTTCAACAACAGACGGCACTGGGACAGCTGACTGCACAATCGCGTCAGCCCCGCTTTGGATTACGCCCTGTTCCAACGCCAACGCATTTACGATGGTAAAAAGCAGCCCCATATGATGTCCGCGTTCGGCGAAGATCGACGGCTCACTTCGACTTCCTCCTCGATAAAAATTTCCTCCACCGATTACTACTCCAATACGAAGCCCCCGGTGTGCCAAATCGACCAGCTCGTCTGCAGTTCTTCTAAGCTTCCGATCATCAATCCCTCTTCCATCCTTACCGCCAAGCAGTTCACCGCTCAGCTTGAACAGAACTGTTTCGAATTTTGAAACTGCGTTCTCGTCAGTCAATGAAACTTACCAAAATCAGAGTTTTTCACCCAATTGAAACAATCGAAATCGGTTCAATGAGACATTCTTTTCTTTCAATACGCGGCTTACAGCCTTATTTTCGTCTTCATAGTATGACTGACCCAGCAGCGTATTTTCACTAGAAAATTTACGAATTTTTCCAGTGACGATGCGATCAAGAATAAATTCAGGTTTGCCGCTTTTTTGGGCTTGTACCATGTAGATCTCGCGTTCTTTCTCCAAAATGTCATCGGGAATGGAGGAGGCATCCAGCCAGCGGGGTTTCTTCACCGCGGAATGGATTGCCATGTCGTTCGCAACATCACCGTTTTGTTCCCCGGTGACTTCCGTCAGAATGCCCATTTTGCCTCGATGTACATAACTGCCGACGACACAACCGGCAGGAGCCTTGAACGCGGCAATTCGTCGAATTGATATGTTTTCGCGTATTTTTGAAAGAACTTCCAGACGTTTTTCTTCTACCGTCCGGCCATCTTCATACTCCATTTGCTTGAGGACGCTGACATCATCACAATCCTCACCAAGCAGGAGCGCAACTTCTCCCAGTTTCGCTGCAAAGGCCTGAAACGCATCACCTCGTGCGACGAAATCAGTTTCACAATTCACCTCAAGAAGCACCCCGAAGTCCTGATTTGCCGACAGCCGGCTGACGATCAGTCCTTCGGACGCCTGACGGCTAGATCGAGCATCGGCCATAGCCGCACCTTTCTTGCGCAATTCCTCGATGGCTTTTTCTTCATCACCATCACATTCTACAAGCACTTTCTTGCAATCCATGATTCCGACTCCGGTTCGATCACGAAGTTTCTTCACCATGAGCGCAGTGATTTTCAATCTACTATCTCCCTTTAATGAAATTTATTTTGAAATTTGATGTTTGCCGTAGTCGGGCTTCACAAATATCCATGTTCGGTCTCCGCCTCACATTATGAGAAGCGATTCGTTGGAAATCAGCTCAACAGGGGCATAATTGACTATTCTGGTTTGTGCTGACCAAGCCAGATTAACGCTGTCGGTTATGGGTTTGAAGCGGTCTCCGGTGGCGCAGCGGCTGTTGATTCCTCCTCTGTCGAGCGAAGAGAGGGGGCAACTGCAGCACGCGCTCCTGTAACGTTCAGCATCGACAGGTCCTCCGGCGCCATCGTTGAATCCAGTTCATAACTTTCGGAATACAGGTTTTGAGAAGCAGCCAAAGTCTGCCCAGAAATCACGGCATCCGCTGCATGCGTGCAATAGAGACGGATCGCACTAATTGCGTCATCATTGCCAGGGATCACGTACTCGATCCCATCGGGATTGCAGTTCGTATCCACAATACCCACGACCGGGATGCCTAATTTATTCGCCTCCTTTACTGCATTGCTTTCATATTTTACGTCTATCACAAACAAGATGTCGGGACGCCCGTCCATGTTTCGAATGCCTGCGAGATTTCGGTCCAGCTTAAACTGTTCACGCTGAATCCGAAGCGCTTCTTTTTTAACTAATTTTGCCACTTCACCGGAATTGATAATCTCATCCAGTTCATTGAGTCTGTCAATGGATTTTCGAACGGTGGTGTAGTTTGTCAGCATGCCACCCAGCCAACGGTGATAAACGTACGGACAGTTCGCCCTCTGCGCCTGTTCGCGAACAATGGTGCCTGCCTGCGACTTCGTGCCGACAAACATTACGACCTGTCCCCTCGCAGCAGCACTTTCAAGATAATCCATCGCTTCGTTGAACATTCTAACTGTATGTTCAAGATTGATGACGTGAATTCGACTGCGGTGACCGTAAATATACGGTTCCATCTTTGGACACCAAAATCGAGTCTGGTGCCCGAAATGTACGCCAACCTCAAGCAGCTGACGCATGGTTACTCTTGACATATTATCCTTCCTGTTCGGGTTTCGACCACCATGGTGTGACCTGCCGACCAGTTAAGGCACCCGGACCGATCACCGGCAATCCATGTGAGTAATTAAAATCAACATAGTGTACTACGTTTTAGCTGAAGAATCAAAATCATATTTCGCATAAGCCTGTTGCTATGACTCTGAGACCAGCAGCTGCAAATCAGCTTGTCACTGTCACCGTGGCAGCATTTCCAACGCTTGCCTTCACCTGCCGGTCATCGTCGCCGAACCGGCTCCCAGTGCCGTTACTGTGGCGCCTGTCTCGAATTCAACCGGCTATCTGCCCAAACAACTGTCAAGACAGCTGAGTTTATCGTCTGCCAATACACTATCCTGTTTAGATTGTAACGCATTGCCATTCGCATCCTTGACCAATGCGCTCAGCGAGGCAGTTGCGCTGTACAAGATATTCAAGTACTTTTGAGAGTTGACTGAATCCAAAAACATTGTCTGAATCTCTCGCCATCGTTGATTTGATGACTTGTTTTACGAATATCCAAGCATTTGCCCCGTCAATTGCAATCGTACCGGGGCGAATGCCCTTGAGCAGCTGGTAAAAACAGGCGGCTGCAATAATTTTTCGGAATTCAGGCGCGCCATGGCTTCGCCAGCTTCATGGGCGGCGATCCTTTTGCGATCCGGTGCTGTAAGCTGCTTTGGGCGGGCGCCAGGTTATCTCGCAGATAGGCAATTTCCGACCGCGAGGCTTTGCGCAGCTCCACGGCAACTGGAATTTCATACTGCGTGTCGGCGATCAGATGCACCCGGTAGCCGAACCATTGCTCGATCTTTTCCCACAGCGCGCCATCTTGACGGCGTATCTGGTCTCGTGCCGGCCCCAGTCGGCATCGGAGTCCGAGGTACGATCTTTGCCAGCGAGGGTTCTGCCGGTGCGATGAGAAGACAATGCTTTGCCATCGTAGCCCAGACAACGATCGAAATCCGGCGCTTCTGCCATCAGCTGATGGCGTAGCGTGACGATCATCTCAGACACAAGACCAGTGTCGGCCTCCAGCTTGAACAGCTGTTTGAGAAAACATGAAAAATTACATGCGCCATGCAGTGAGGAACGAAACGGCTGGATTTGTTCGTCGACCGACTTCACCTGACTTTGCTCATCGTATTGCAGCGTTTGTTTCGGTGGGCTCTGCCGTGGCAGCGGGTTGAAGCCGCAAAGCTGTGCCAGCTGCACGTTTCGAGCCAGTTCCCGCAGCGGAGAATTCAACGAGTCATGCCCGAACGCGACGCCTGCGATCAGGGTCTGGAACAGGGCTCGGATAGTCGTTGCGGCCGCGTCCGCGTCGAGACTCCAGTTGTGCGACAGTTTCTTGGTACGGCAGGTGCTCGAGAATCAAGACCAAGTGCTGTAGTTCCGGCATGTCATCGGTTTCCCAGGCGAAAAGATGTGGATAGTTTTCAGGCATACGAAGATCTCTGGAAGTGCCTTGACGTGTTGAATATCATGGCCCTGAATGATCTCAAGAAACTTAGTGAATATAAGCCATAACATATTGATAATATATGGTATTGTAATATTTCGCAGGCTGACTTCAGGTGCCCGGTGAGGCACCTTTTGCCGACTGGGGCAGAATTGGTTCGAAAACTGGCAAAATGCTCAGAAAAGCGCAGAGAACAGCGTTATTTTAGGGTGAATAATAATTTCCGCCCCTTGATTTACTCAATCAAATCAACCTGTATCTAACAGCGCAAATGCCTCTAATTGAATTAAAACCTTGAAGTCTTTCCAGCTCTTCACTGACAATAACTTCGAGTCTTGGTTCAAATATTCGTTCGACTAATCTGAAACGCCAAAGAATTCGCGGCAGATAGACAAGAATTGTTCGGCTGATTTGGATAGTTTCGTAGATTTGCGCCAAATCAGGACAACCCGGCTTGGTTCAGCCTCGGCGATCAGACGTCGGCTGACAAGTGCACGACCGTCATATGTCATGGGCGAAGCCGGTTTCGTGGCGAGCAAGGTATAGCCTAGACCATGCCCAACCATTCCGCGTACCATTTCAAAACTGGAGGAGCGATGCGCGATCTTCGGCGTAAGGCCTGCATTTTCCAAGAATTCTGTGAAGTAGGGCGGATCGTCCAGAAGAACCATCGGATATTCGACTAGCTCTGCCGGAGTCAACGCCTGTTTTTTAGCAAGAGGATGACCCTCAGCCAACAAAACGTACGGAGTCAGCTGAGTAAGAGGAATGACGGCCAAATCTTCAGGGAGATGAAGATCAAAAAGCAGTCCCAGTTCGGTTTTACCGGCTTGCAGGCTCTCCAGAATCCTGCGCTGATCTCCTTCTACAAGATTGATTGTCAGTATCGAGTCATTGGCCATCATTCGTTGAATTAATTCCGGCAAAAAATACGGTCCAAAAGTGTGAAAGCAGCCGACCGACAGCGTACTCTGGGCTCTTCTCTTGCCTGCCGCGATGGAAGATGCGCGCTCAATCCGAGAGACGGCACCGTAAGCACGGTGGGCATAGATCAAAGGTGACCCCCGTTCCGCTACAAAAATGTCAGTTACTTCGCCCAAGAAAACATGATGTGTGCCGACAAGATTCGAAGAAATCAATTCGCAGTCAAAACCAACCAGAGGATCAATCACTCGAGGTGCGCCTGATGGCATGGCAGTCCATTCGGCACATTCGAACTTATCGTCAACTACATCCTTAAAGCGTCCCGCGAAGGTATCAGAGACATAGGTTTGATCATCTTTCAGAACATTTACGCAGAATACGCCATTGTCGATAATCTTCTGTGCTGTCGGGCTCAGCTGATGCACACAGACCAGCAGAGTCGGTTTTGGCGTGTCGGCAGAGACCGAGGACATTGCCGACACTGTCACGCCTGCGCGTCCAGCAGCACCGTCCGTTGTAATAATGTTCACGGTGCAGGCGGCGTGGCTCATACCGTCTAAAAACTTGTTTCGGAGTACACGCCGCGATTTCACTCGCATGGGCAACACCTCTCTGAATTTGTCGTTGGGAGTGTTGATTCGAAAAATTATACGGTCTGTCTCTTGAAAACATACGATGCAACAGTACTGTCACAGAAAGTTAATTTGAATCATGGACAACCTTAGAAAGAAGTTTCAGGCAGTGCTAGATTCTGATAATTTTTTGCCTACCTACCGCCGCATATCGAAAGCGATTGCAAGGAGTCGCGACAAACCTCAATATTAATTTCATGTTTTGGCACCGGTCGATGGAGACTGTTAGCCGCATTATTGATGATGGAAAATATATGGGTAAACGGGCATGGAAAAAGTCAGAAAGTCGTCAACCTTAGTTCATCACTTTGTTCACTGATTTTGGGCATATTTATGATTTTCGCCCAATGCAATAGAATAGTCAATTCGTTTTTCCGATATTTGTCAGAAAATCATTCTACTATTCTACTCATACATGCAAGTTTATTGCTGATCTTTCGACTTCAGTCTAATGTAGGGATATGTATTATTGTATTTTCTTGAGCACCGTCTTTTTTCGTCTATACTGCTGAGTAAGTTAATCAAAGCCGTCAAAACCTACACCCGCAAAAACGGACAGCCCCGGCACTCCTGCAGACTGGTCGAAAATTACGGCGTCCAAGATAAAGTCAGACAGCGAACGCTGCTGAACCTAGGCAGCAAATGGCCGGTTGACAAAGCGCTGTGGCCGGCAGTGACCCAACGCGTGCAGGAAAAACTCGACGGACAACTGGGTCTGTGGGATGGTGATCTTCAGATCGAACAACACCCCGCTGACATCGTACGGCTGCTGCGCGCCCGCGGCTGGCCGCAGCCGGATTAGCGAACCGACGCCACCGCCGAGGTTTATCTGGATTCGCTGGAACACGAAGAGCCTCGTTCGGTCGGTGACGAACGCATGAGCCTCAAGGCGCTTGAAGAACTCGGATGGTCCGACCTGCTGCAGACATTGGGTATCACCGAACGCGACACCAAGCTTTGTGCCGCACTTGTGATCGCGCGCATGCCGCATCCGAGCAGCGAACGAGAAGCCCTGCGCTGGATGCTTGAAGACAGCGCCATTTTGGAAATCTTGGAACTGGACCAAGCGCTCACTATTTGGCTGAGCAAACTGTATCGTCTCAGTGATCTGCTGTGGAAGCCTCGCAGCGACCTGCAGCAGGGACTGTGGCAGCGCGAACGCCAACTGCCGTTGTGTTTTACGATCTGACCACTGTTCACTGCCATGGTCTTCAAAATGGCAGCCTGGTGTGTTTCGGGCGTTCCAAACAAAAGCGCAGCGACTGTCCCCTGATCAGCATGGCGCTGGCGATCAACCGCGCCGGATTTCCGTGTTATTGTGAAATATTGCCGGGCAATGTCGCCGAATCCAAGACCTTGCAGCAGATGCTGACCCAGCTGCGGGCCCGGCACGACGAAGCGGCACGACGAAGCGGCACGCCCGACGGTGGTCATGCACGCCGGCATTGGCACCGAAGCGAATCTGCAGAAGCTGGCAGCACAGGGCTACCCGTGGGTGAGGCAGTTGCACTATACAGAATTTTCATGCACATTTGTGAGTTGACTGAATTCAATAACATTTCTGAAACGATTCTGACAGTGTTCTGCAGCATGAGTGGCAAAGACTCAAGCTTCATTTAAAAATCGCAGATCCACAAGTTGACCATTATCACTCATTGCATAAAACTCCACTCATCGAGCTCCATCCTTTCGCATAAAGATAAAGACCTGATGAACGAATTACAAAACTCGTAGCGTAGAAGTGAGATAGAGAATAACTTAACTATAATGCATACAGATTTTCTACTCACTTTAGATCATTCAGACGTCCGGTTTTTAATGAGCATTTTTGTACCAAAAACTTCCGATGAAATAAAAAAAATGCGAGTTGCAGGACAGCTCGCGGCTTCTGTGCTGGATATGATTGAACCGCATGTCATCGTCGGGATTACGACGGATGAATTGAATTCGATCTGTCACAGATTCATTACAGAAGAGCTGAACGCCATCCCTGCCCCGCTGAATTACCGCGGCTTTCCTAAATCAATCTGCACATCGATCAATAATGTCGTATGCCATGGGATTCCTGGTCCTCGCGAACTCAAAAGAAGGGACATCATCAATATTGACGTGACGGTTATCAAGAATCTGTACCACGGTGACACGAGCCGCATGTATATGGTTGGCAAGCCCACAATTCGAGCTAAACGATTATGTCGAATCACTTATGAATGCATGATGAAAGGCATTGAAATATTGAAGCCAGGCGTGAGACTCGGCGACATCGGTCATGTCATTCAAACGCATGCCGAAAACAATGGCTTCTCTGTGGTACGCGATTACTGCGGGCATGGAATTGGACGGAATTTTCATGAAGACCCCCACATTCTGCACTACGGCAGGCCCGGGACAGGGTTTGAAGTTATCCCGGGTATGACGTTTACCATAGAACCCATGCTGAATGCTGGAAAAAAAGAAACCCGGGTTCAGGCAGACAACTGGACCGTAGTGACCAGTGATGGCAGCCTCTCCGCGCAGTGGGAACACACCGTATTGGTGACCGAAACAGGGTATGAAATCCTGACGCTGTCTCCAAATCAGCTGGAGAACTAAATCCATCAGTTTTGCATTTCGGTTTTTTTTGCCCTCACAAAGTGGCCCTGCACCAGTCTGACATGTCAAATGCCCTTGCGAGTCTGAAAGACAATCAAGTTGACGTCGACCGTTTTCGATCCCGCGTAAATGCACAGGTCGCTTCGCTCGAACAGCTGCATACCGCTCTAATTTCTCCAGAGGATCTGGTCGCAGCCAGAGCCGAGGCGGTTGATTTGATTCTTAAAGATGTTTGGACCCTGTTTTTTGGAAACCATGTCGACAGCAATGAACGCGCGAGCCTGATCGCGGTCGGAGGATATGGAAGAGGAGAGCTGAATCCTTATTCGGATATCGATATTCTGATATTGCTGACCAGCGAAAATCACACACTGACTGAGCAAAGAATCAGGCCGCTCATCCGATTTCTGTGGGACATTGGATTTGAAATTGGATACAGCGTCCGAAGTCTGAACGAGTGTATGCGACAGGCCCGTGGTGACGTTACAGTCATGACAAATCTGCTGGAGGGACGCCATTGCGCAGGCTCTTTGCAGCTATTTGAGCAGCTGCAGGTCAAGCTGCAAAATTCAAAAATTTGGCCGGCAAAGAAGTTCTTTAGAGCAAAAGTCAAAGAGCAGGAGTTAAGACATCATAGATTCGCAGATACCGCCTTCAATCTTGAACCCAATATCAAAGATGGACCCGGTGGGCTGCGCGATATCCACACGATCGCATGGATTGCCATGCGACAGTTTGGAACTCGAAGCCTGCATGAACTCGTCACTCGAAGACTATTGAGTGAAGACGAATACCAAATCTTGATCAGCGGTCGCAATTACCTTTGGAAGTTGCGCAATGAACTCCACATGATGCTGGGTCGACGTGAAGACCGACTGTTGTTTTCACATCAGCTGCAGCTTGCAAAGAGATTCGGTCTTCTAGATGACGACCGCAATATTGCAGTTGAAAAGTTGATGAAACCTTATTTTCGGACAGTCAAGGAACTGCGGCACATTAACTTGATGCTGCTGCAGCATTTTGACGAAAGCTTTCTGCCCCGAAAACGATGGATGACGAAACGCATCAATAATCAGTTTTTGACAGTGGATGGGTGTCTTGATTTCGTAGATTCATCTCTCGTTGAGAAAAACCCCAAATTACTGATGGAACTTTGCATGCTGTTTCACCATGATTCAAACGTTCGAGGCGTTCGCGCTTCGGCACTTCGTCTGATGCGCTCAAAAAAGGAACTGATTGATGAACAGATTCGATCAGACCCGGCAGTTCATTCCATGCTGCTTCAGCTGTTTAATCAACCTGACCGAATTTTTCAAACACTGAGTCTGATGGACGATACGGGAATTCTTGGTCAGTTGATTCCAGATTTCAAAAACGTTACAGGCCAGCTTCAGTACGATCTTTTTCATGTGTACACCGTTGACGCTCACCTTCTGAATGTAGTCTGGCATCTCCAGCAGCTGACAAAGTCTGCGAAAGTGCAGGAGCTAAAGTTTGCCAGAGAAGCGATGAAGCGCGTAGTTAAACCGGAACGACTGTTCATTGCTGCGATCTTTCATGACATAGCCAAAGGACAGGATGGCGATCACTCTGAAATCGGCGAAACCGTAAGCTACGATTTCTGCAGGCGCATCGGGATGAGTGAATATGATTCTCACTCTGTCGCTTGGCTGGTAAAACACCATCTCCTGATGAGTTACACCAGCCAAAAGAAAAATTTAAATGATCCACAAGTGATTACTCGATTCGCTGAAATTGTGGGGAATCAGGACTATTTGGATCATCTGTATCTGCTGACGATTGCGGATATGCGCGGTACGGGTCCTACGGTCTGGAATGATTGGAAGGGGCAGATGCTCACACAGCTTTATCTCGAGACGTCAAGATCGCTTCTGATGGACGCTCCACCCCATGAAAAGCTCGAACCTAGAATTGAGGAAATCAAATCCGACGTCCTGTCCATACTCGGTCGTCACGCCAACTTGACGTCCGCTGCCGAAAATTTCTGGAAATACATGGAAGATGATTACTTTCTAAGCAACGACGCAAGCACACTTGCCTGGCATATCCGAGAATGCTCCAGATTGTCGGCAGTTGATCTGCCCGTGGTTTCTTTCCGAGTTCATCCGTCAATCAAAGTGATTCAGATCTTTATACTCGCCCCAAACTCTGAAAAATTATTCTGTGTTGTTGCAGGCGCGCTCGACCGCTGTTATCTGAATGTCCTAGACGCACGCAATCATCCGCTGCAGACGGGTTTGACTGCTTTTACCTTCGTTGTGCTGGTCAGAGACGCAGTGGATAGCGCTTCGGAGCGCAACTTGGACGCATTTGAGTACGAAGTCAGGAATTCCATGATTGAACAGAGATTTGATCATGCGCCTAGCACCATCGCGCCGGATCGGGTCGCACGGCATTTGTCGTTTCCTGCCAATGTAACTTTTTATCCGTCACCCAGCAACGATTACACCATTATGGAAGTTTCCGCTCGTGATAGACCAGGCTTGCTCTATCTCGTCGTTCGCACCCTGCTGAATCACAAACTTCTGCTGCTTTCGGCAAAAGTCACTACAATCGGAGCCCGAGTTGAGGATGTTTTCTTTCTGATTGACCGAGACGGACATCCATTAAACGATGAAGTAGCTCAGCAGTCACTCCGCAGCGAAATCCTGAAGTCTCTCGAAACCGCCCAATCAAGTTCACCACCATTTAGAAAGAGGAATATAGATGCCGGATCTTGAACTAACAATCAATGATGCCTTCAGGAATCGACAAGAATTAAGTCCACGCACGTGTTGTGAGGATATTCGGTCGGCCATTCAGGAAACACTGCTGGCGCTTAACAATGGTCGTGTGCGAGTAGCCGAGAAAATCAACGGATCCTGGCAGGTCAACGAATGGGTTAAAAAAGCCGTGCTGCTGTCCTTCATCACCCAAGACAATTCACTTGTTCGCGACGGGAACGCAGTCTACTTTGATAAAGTCGCTCGAAAATTCAATGAATTTGATGAAAAAGACTTCGTCGAGGGACAGTATCGAGTCGTTCCACCCGCTACGGTTCGACAAGGTGCTTATATTGGCAGGAATGTGGTTCTCATGCCAAGTTACGTCAACATCGGTGCACACGTCGGTGATGGCACCATGGTCGATACCTGGGCAACCGTTGGTTCATGCGCTCAAATCGGCAAAAATGTGCATCTTTCCGGTGGAGTTGGAATCGGTGGCGTACTCGAGCCGCTCCAAGCGACGCCAACGATCATTGAAGACAATTGTTTTATTGGCGCACGCAGCGAAATCGTGGAAGGTGTCATTGTAGGTCAGGGTTCGGTCATTTCAATGGGCGTATACATTGGTCAAAGCACCAAAATTTACAATCGTGAAACCGATGAAGTCAGTTACGGCCATGTACCGCCCCGGTCGGTCGTTGTTTCTGGAAACCTGCCATCCAAAGATGGCAAATATAGCCTGTACTGCGCAGTGATTGTGAAACAGGTTGATGAGAAAACTCGTAGTAAAACTGCGCTGAATGAATTGCTGAGAGTGGACTGAGACTCTTACAGGTAGCACTTGTCCACTTTTCGAGTGCCAATCGAAGTCAGCACCTCATAGGGAATTGTTCCTGCTTTTTTGGCCAGATGTTCCACGGGCAGGCCTTTGCCAAACAGCTGCACTTTGGCTCCGACGCCGACCTCCGGACATTGGGTTATGTCAATTGCGAATGAATCCATAGAGACTCGCCCAATCAATTTCGCTCGATTTTTGCCGATCAGCACCTCTCCGCCGCGTGACGAACTTCGAAAATAACCGTCGGCATATCCACACGCTACAATTCCCACTCGGGCGGGACCGGAGCTGACCCAGGTCAAGCCGTAGCCAACCGCTTCATTTGGCTGTAAAAGATTGACGGCAATGATGGTGGAATACAAGCTCATCACCGGTTTGAGATTCAGCTCCTCTGCACTGATGTCTGCAAACGGCGAAACGCCGTAGAGCATGATCCCAGGTCTTACCCAGTCCAAATGGCTTTTCGTCCAACGCAGGATGCCGGCGGAGTTTGCCAGACTCAAAGGAACCTTATAACTGTCCGCGCATGCCAGGAACCGCTCAGTCTGATGATGCGTAAAGCCTGACTCCAATTCGTCAGCAACCGCGAAATGGGACATCAATCCTTTCAAATTCACGAAACGGCAGGATCGAATTCGGCGGATTCTCGTTGGCACGCAGCTCACCGGAATGCCCAGACGATTCATGCCGGTGTTGACTTTCAGCCAAATCCCAATTCGATTCGGAAGATTGGACTGCTCTAGCTTCATCAGCTGTTCGTCGCAGTAAATCACCACATCAACATCCAGTCTGTTCAGAACTCGAAGTTGATGTTGCGCAAAAAATCCAGACAGGAGGCACACTGGTTTTTCTGAACCTGTCTCGCGCAGCTCGACCGCTTCCTCAACCGTTGCAACAGCGAACGCATCTACATAAGGATCGATGGCATTGACAGTCTGCTGCAGGCCGTGACCATACGAATTGCCTTTTACAACCGCCATCAGCCGCGAATGTGGTGCATGTTCCCGCACTACAGAAACATTGTGGATCAGTGCGGAGGTGTCAATTAAGCAGAAAGTGCGCAAACAAAAAGAATAGCTGGGATCTTACTTATCAGGGTCAAATGGCGTCAGTAATGGAAGAAGAAGTGAAATTGTTGAATCGAGTGCATTCCTTCATAAACATGAGTTTCACTTTTCCAGTTTCACCATTTCGATGCTTGGAAATGACCAAGTCGGCTAAATTCTGCTCTTCTGACTTTTCATTGTAGTAATCGTCCCGGTAGATGAAAATGATCAGATCCGCATCCTGTTCAATCGCACCGGAATCACGCAGGTCGGCTAAAATCGGGACTTTGTTCGTTCGTTGTTCAAGGGCTCGATTGAGCTGTGAAAGAACGATGACCGGAATATTCAGTTCCTGCGCCAAAACTTTCAGTGCTCTGGTGATATTTGCAATTTCAGTTGCGCGGGTTGCATCGGTTGCCTTCATCTGAAGCAGCTGCAAATAGTCAATAATGACCAGGTCAAGACTTTCTTCTCGATAAATTCGTCTTGTTTTTGCAATGATATCAAGAGGAGAAATTCCTGGGGTCGAATCCACGTAAATTGGAAGAGTATCGAGTAGGTTCCATGCGGAGGATATGCGATTCCAATTTTCCTGTTCTTCTCGACCGTTGCCCAAATCTCCTTTCTGAATTCGGTTGAAGGCAACTCCGCTTATGGAAGACAGACATCGCATTCCCAACTGGATCGGTGACATTTCCAAACTGAACACTGCCACTGTCTTCTGACCGACAATCGCAGCATGCTCTGCTATGTTCATTGCCAACGCCGTCTTGCCCATTGACGGGCGTCCCGCAATTACGATTAAATCGGAACCTTGAAAACCGGCGGTAATTCTATCGAGTTCGACAAATCCAGAAGGAACTCCTGTGATGAAATTTGGACTGGGATTGCTGTACAGCTCCTCAATTCGGTTAAAGGCGGCACCGGCAGCATCACCAATTGGATTTAAACCTTTTCCCCGTTCAAATTGCACGCTCAATTTGATCAGAAGCTGCTGACCGCGGAGCAGCAGGTCCTCGGCTGATTCATCTACGCGTGCGAATACCGATTTCTGTATGTCCCTGGAGCTTTCAAGTATCGCTCGCAGCAGCGAACAGTCCTTGACGATCTTGACGTAAGATTCTAAATTTGCGGAGACCGGGGAGTCATCAGCCAGCTTGGCAAGATAGGCCAGCCCTCCGATTGCATCAAACTCATTGCGACGTTTCATTTTATTTTGAATCGTGACCAAGTCTATCGATTCGCGCTCCTCATACAGAGCTGACATCGTTTCAAAGATCATTCTGTGTTTGGGCACATAGAAGTCTTTGGCAAGTAAATTGGTCACGACTTTCTCGATCTGATCATCATCCAGAATGATCGCACCGAGAATCGCTCGTTCGGCAAATTCATTATTTGGTGGAACTGGAAGATTTCCAGCATAGGATTGGGAAGCTTCTGCAGGAAACGGCGGAGGTGCATAGGCACTGGATGGATTGGCGGCTGAATCCCGAATTATTTTGTCTTGCCGTAAGTGTTCGTCGGCCAACACAGACTCCGTTTTGTACTCACAACCCTGAATCGGCTGTGATTGATTAGATGGATTTTCAGCGATTGCACTGAAAATCCATCACACATTTAATCTTTCTGACTCTAAGACTAAGTATCGGCCACTACGATCAGCTCAATGTCGAAACTGACATCTGGGTGAAAACTGACTGCGGCTGCAAAATTCCCTGTGGTTTTGATGGCTTCGCTCGGCATCGTAATCTCTGAGCGAAGCAGTTCCGTACCTACTTCAGCTGCCCGCTGCATGACGTCCGTTTCCGTTACCGACCCAAACAAACGCTCTTGAGCATCAATTACTTTTCGAACAAACGTAAGTTTTTTTACTGCGGATTCTGCTCGAGCTTTTGCTACATCCAATCGTCCCTTTTCCTCGAGTACCAGCAACTGGCGATGTTTTTCAATTTTAGCTTTCGCTTCAGTCGTTGCTCTTACAGCAAGTTGCTGTGGAATCAAAAAATTTCGAGCATATCCTTTCTTTACTTCGACTGTTTCGCCAAACTCGCCGAGTGTGTCAATCGTTTTCAACAATACAACCTGCATGCTGCACTCCCAGTTTACTGTGAGTCTGTATATCGGATCAGGGCTAAGTATCGTGCGCGTTTGATTGCCCGTGCAAGCTGTCGCTGATAAATTGCTTTCGTACCCGTACTTCGACTTGGATAAATTTTGCCAGACTCGGATATGAATGACTCCAGCATATCAACATCCTTGTAATCGATTTCACTGATTTTTCCAGCTGTGAACTGGCAATATCTTCGGTATTTTCGGTATTTTCGATATTTTTTTCGCCTGATCATGATTAGTTTTCCCCTTTTGCAGCGGTTTTCCGTGCGGCCAATTTACTTCTTGAATCTTGACCTTTATCTGAAGCAGACGCATTGTTCGTCGATGCGGATGCTGCTGCTTCAGTTTGTTCAGCCTGTTGTTCCGCTTTCAGCTGCTGAGCTCGCGCCTCTTCTTCGGCAATTCGCTCTTCCTCCCACTGTTCTTGGAGTTTCTTGTAAACAGGAGAATGACCTGAAATCGCTTTCTCGACTCGAATGACTAAATTTCGAATGATTGAATCGTTGTAGCGAAACGCATTCTCAAGTTCATTTTTAGTTGCTGGACTGCATTCAACATTCAGCAGTATATAGTTGGCTTTATACAGATTCTGGATCGGGTACGCCAGCCGTCGTCGCCCCCAGTTTTCTAAACGATGTATGACACCGCCTGATGTCTCGATCATTCGTCGATATTTCGCAACGAGATCGTCAATGTTGTCGCTGTGATTAGGATGAATCAGTGCGACAATTTCATAGTGACGCATAGTTTGTCTCCTTTAGGATTACAGCCTTGGATGACCGGTATCGCCAAGGCAAGGAGTGAATGAAAATACCGGAAACACTAATTTTATTACTTTATCCTTTCAACTGGCAAAACTTTTTTCGTCGAATGAAGCAGCGCCAAATCACGCGGTCAGTCTAGTCGGCAAACTTAGGTTTTCTTTTTTCGACGAAAGCTCGCACCCCTTCGGTAAAATCTTGAGACACTGCGCACTTAAGAAAATTCTGCAATTCAGTCTGCAGCTGATTTTTGAGATCATTCTGCAGTGACTGGCGAACCATCCGTTTCGCTGAACTCACCGCATTGCGCGCGGAGTTTGCGATGACCTGAGCGGCTGCCCGCGTTTCAGACTCCAACTTATGGTCATCCACAACCGAGTTGATCAAACCCATCTGCAACGCCTCTTCAGCAGAATACCGTTTCGTCAACAGAATGATTTCCATTGCTTTTTTGCTGCCCACGGATCTGGGCAAATAGTAAGTGCTCCCTCCATCTGGAGAAGTTCCCAGCAAGTTATAGGCTGACGTATAGAAAGAATTGCTAGATGCGATTGCCAAATCGCATCCTGCAACCAAGCTGATTCCAAATCCCGCTGCTGCACCGCGCACGCTTGCAATCACCGGTGCGGGCAGTGCTGCGAGCCTTTCAACAAGTGAGTGAACATCACAGATCAACTGATTGAACATTCCAACCTTGTATTCTTTGCTTTCATTGATTGATTGGTGAAAAAATACAATATCGCCACCTGCCATGAAGTGATTGCCCTCGCCTCGGATGATTACGCAGCGAACATCATGATTCGTTTCAATTTGAGCGATGACGTCCAGCAACTGTTCAAGCATGTCCCGATTCAACGCATTCAGTTGCTTCGGACGGTTCATGGTAATTTCGAAAATTCCATCATTGAAAGAAGTTTCAACAGCACTCATAGGTTCAACCTTATTTTTGACAAAAGTTGTGAAATTATACAGTTTGAAGTCCCTGCCCTTCTTTGTTCATGCACTCGTCGTCAGGACTGTTCGTTCGACCGGTTTCAGTGCAGGACAGCACCCGATGTTCGTTCCAGTGACTGAAATTCAAGCCAATGCGAACAGTGGCCGCAAGGATTTCGCTGCAGACTGCAGAGAGCAGCACCGCATGAGAGGCCTGTTGAAGGTCTGTTTTCGGCATTTTGGCGCGAACGATTGGCCGCCCTCTCCGACCCGATCGAAGCAGACATCCTGCGGCGAGACCCCAAGTGCGGCAACAATTAGTCGGGGGTCGGTTTGAGAATCAGTTCCAAAGCTTACTAGATGCGGTCGAAAAAGCAGCGGTAGGACTGTGGAATATGATCAGATTGTCCGTGGCAGCGGAGGATCGAGATGGTCATATTCTGTGGCAATTTACTGATCTGTGCCCGTAGCAGACTTCATCGCAGGTGAAGTCTCAAACCAAATTACGTCTGTTGTCGATGTGCCAATTTCCAATGTTGGATCGTCAAACTGTGAACAGCGGCAGTTTCCAATCCAGTCGCTTTGCCTTCCGGCAACGGCCTGCCGCGAAAAAAGTGAAGATAGTGCTGAAAAATGATTTGATGAACCTATCTGCCAAGTTGAGTCTTCAATTGTGAAATGCTTGCAGCTGTGCAGCCACGGCCGACTATCGATGTCAGGCCCATTCGAAAATCATGCACGGAATGCGGATGTCATCGAGTTTGCCTGTCCAGAGCACCGCTGTCCATCTTCACGAAACGATGTTGATTGGACCGAGTGCGCCAAGTTCATCACAAACAGCAAAGGAGGATGATTTAAGACTGTGAATTCATCCGCTGCACCAGGGAAGGATCAATTTCCAAGTATTCCAATGATGCTTTTTTTGGGGCTGTCTTCAAGGATGAGAAATACTGTATTGATCTGTTTAGACAGGCCCTGAGAGAAGAGGAATTCGACGCCTTCGACTGGATAACCTTATAGAATGAAACTGACAGTCTTTTCACCTTGGACTGGAATGAGTGCCGACCTGACTTGGTGCTGTCGGTGAATTGGCAACGCTCCAGCAGAAGGCTGCAGCTGATCAGCGTCATCGAGCACAAGAGCCAAAAGGATTCCAATGTGCAGCTGAGGCTGTGAAAGCATTCTCATTTTCGTAGATTTCTGAATCAGAACAAATATTTATATCATTTAAATTAATGAGATAGATATTCATAATCCACTAATTTAAACTAATTTGGCAATACTTTCACAGCCTCAGCTGCACGAATACAGTGACATAGTCATGCGCACTCAGCACCTGCCGGTCCTGCCGATATAGTCTATAGCGGGTTTCGACGCAAACGGCAGAAACCATTGCGACTGCACGACTCGCTGGTCAGGATGCTGCCAGAGCTGAAACAGATGTTTGGATCTAGCATCCCAGATTTCGAGCCTCGGATTGTGAATCCGCGGGATCTTTCGATGGGCGCGCAGATCCGGGGTTTTTGCGAGCGAAGCGGCGCTCTACATGCTTGATGCGTTCTGGAGCTCTTCCAGAAGAATGCTGCTGCGGCTGTTTCGGATCAGCGAGTCGATGTCGCAGACCGAACGCAGTGAGCTGATCCCGCGCACGATCGATTACTATCCCGATCATCATTCCAAGTAAACTGTTGAAGACGTTGTGAGAATTGCACAGGCCGTGATCAAAGACGAAAGTAAGAGAATCATGCAAGAGACGATATTCAGTTGGGAACGAAGAGAAGAGCGAGGTCGTCGAGAAGGAATTCAGCAGATTGCCAAGAAAATGCTGGCCAAAGGAATGGAAATCGGCACGAATTGCGATTTGAATGGTTTGTCTTTCGAGCAGCTGCGAAACGGAATGGATTGAAATTACAGAATTTCACAGGACTCTAAATCAGAACTCATCATTTACATCCATTAAATGAACGATTTGTAGGTTCAATATTCACTCTAATTGAACAAATAAAGCGATTCTTTCACAGTCTCTACGGTGCAGCGTGAATCAATTCCAAAGAATTGACGAGCACATCCGACCTAAAAGCCAAATCTGTAGAGTTTTCATCTGGTTTTGGAGTCGATGACTGAATAAGGCGCGTCGAATTAAGCTCGATTCAAGGAAAAATTAAGGTTGTGTTGCCGGGTTTCAGTCCGTTCTTTTCAAAAAAGCCAGCTCTTGTTTCGAGTGCGTATTTAAACTCCTTTTCTACTCCGTACGTAACCGAATTGGGGTCGGAATACTTTTGCGGTGTCATGCGAATCAATGCGTCAAGTTCTCCATCTCCGTTGAAAAAACCGATATCAAGAGCAGCGTGAACATTGAACATGTGAAACCTAGTCAGAAGTGGCTCTTCATAAACGAACAAAATCGAACTTGTATCGATGATTTCAGGACAAATATGCTGAAATCCAGCACTGCGCTCAGAAGAGTCATCCGCAATTTTAGGCTGACTGCGAATCATATGGCCGTCCGAACGTACCAACTCTATGATTCGAAAATTCATGTTTTGAAACTGAGGCGTGAAGAATTGACAGGTCTGATCCTCCACATTTTGCTGTGTCTCGCCCGTCGAGAGCAGTTCGCCCGTCGAGAGCAGAATTGCTACAACTGCAAAACTAGCCCAGCACTTGTTGAATAACGTCGCAGATCTGATCAATTTGTTCAAACGGCAATTCTGGGTACAGAGGCAGAGACAAAACCTCTGATGCCGCGCGCATAGACTCCGGAAAATCCTCATCTCGACAGTGCATCGCCTGATAAGGCAGCTGCTTGTGCAGAGGTTTCGGATAGTAAATCTGATACCCGATCCGTTGCTTTTGAAACGCACGAGTGATTTCATCTCGAGCAGAAGTTCTTATCGTAAAAATGTTAAAGACGTGGCCGGCTCTGTCTCGATGATTCGGAAGCATTAGGTCAAGTCCCTGCAATCTCTCCATGTAACGGTTCGCGCATTCGCGGCGACGGCGGACTACATCTTTCACCCGGGGCAGTTTAATTTTCAAAAGTGCTGCTTGCACTGGATTCAGCCGACTGCAGAATCCGATCAGCTGATGCTCGTTGGCGCCTGTGATTCCATGATTGCGCAACAATTTCAACTGATTGGCCAACGCGTCGTCATTGGTCGTAATCAGGCCGCCATCTCCGTAAGTGCCCAAAATTTTAGTCGGATAGAAGCTGAAGCAGCCCAAGTCGCCGAAATTTCCAGCGTATGTTCCGTCAATGGTTGAACCGAAGGCCTGTGCCGCGTCTTCTATGACCGCCAAACCGCTGTGATTTGCAACTTCACAAATTCTTTCCATTTTAGCGGGCGCGCCGAACAGATGAACGGGTATCACTGCTCGACAGGTGTCATCAACTGCCTGTTCCAGCTGATTCGGGCAGAGATTGAATTCATACGGTTCAATGTCTACGAACTTAGGGGTTGCTCCAACCAGAGACACCGCTTCTGCGGTAGCGAAAAAAGTGAAATTTGGGACCAATACGGAATCACCAGGCTGAATGCCCGCCGCTTTGAGCGACAGCACTAAAGCATCGGTGCCGCTGGATACTGAAACTGCGTGCTTGACGTCCAAAAACTCAGCGAGTTCGAGCTCAAGTTCGGAAACCGCTTCGCCAAGAATAAAATTGCCTTTTGCACCAAGTTTTTCGATCTCTGCAAACCATTGCGGCTTCAAGCTCGAAAACTGTTCGGTCAGATCAAAATAGTTGATGTTCTTTCGCATTTTCAATGACCGTAGCCGACAGTTTCACGGACAATTTGAGCCACTTGAAGCGCCATCAGTCCATCTTCACCCGTGACAAACGGTTTTGTTCCAACTTCCAGTATTTCCACAAAGTGGTCGATTTCTGCCTTTAACGTCAGGTTGGGAGTGATTTCAATCGGTTCTTTGACCAAAATTATGGATCCATCGTTTCGTGCACTGCTGTTTTTAGTCGTTTTCGTAATGGTCTGCTCGAGCAGGTCTAAATTGAGATATTCGTTTTGCGTATAGACCTGAAAATTTCTTACTTTTTCCTGCGCCACTCTAGATGCCGTTACGTTGGCTACCGCACCATTCGCAAATTCAATCCGCGCATTGGCGATGTCCAGATACGATGTTACTACCGACGACCCAAGAGCAGAAACGGATTTTACCGGTGACTTTATGAAGGCAAGCAGCAGATCAATATCGTGAATCATCAGATCAGTGATCACGTCTACATCCCCGCCTCTTCCGGAGAACAGACCCAATCGATGTGCTTCGATATATTGCGGTTCATCAATTTGCTGAGTCAGTGCAATGATGGCCGGATTAAATCGTTCCTGATGCCCCACCATAAGCTGAACGTTATGTCGATTGGCCTGATTTACGATGTGTTCAGCGTCATCAACGGTCGAAGCCAGAGGTTTTTCCATCAAAACATGCACTCCCTCGCTTATGAACAAATCGGCTACGTTGCGATGCTCGATAGATGGCACCGCAATGCTGACCGCTTCAACTTTGTCGACCAGGTCAGCTGGGTCCGCATACCAATCGCAGTGATAGGTCTGTGAAATCCTTTTCGCTCTAGACTCATCGATGTCGGCAACGCCAACGAGTTCAACATTTGCATTTGCCGCATAGTGCCTGACATGGAATTCTCCCATGTATCCGACACCGGCAACGCCAACTTTTATTCTATTTTTCATTTTCAGTCAGCCAGCTGTCAACGTTCAAATATGGCAGCAGTTCGACTATGGCAAGTTTGGTCAAAAATGTTTCTTGGTTGATCGGTCACTGACTGACGCATGCCGAGTATGTCCAATTCATCTGACTTAAAGGTCTCCATGCTCATTCGTTCCACCTGCCAACCGACGGTAAATCCGCCTCTGTGTTTCATTAATTTTGCCAGTTAAAATTCATGCACAATTTAATCTTCGGCAAATTCAATGCCGAATTGGAAAAAGAGTAAATAACTCAATTCCGGCAGCCTTTGCCGCACGGCAATGCCACATTCTGTCAAGTCATGAATTATATTGAATACCAATAATTGCGTTGAATGAGTCAATTTCAATTCAAGCAATATAATGTCCGAATTTTATGGTTGCTGTATGCCTGAACCCGTTCTGATGCTGAATAAATTCAGAAATCGACTCGAAAATCTACTTGCCCCAGATGACACTGCTGATAGTGCCGAACAATCAACAGCTGCGACATTTGCTGCCACCGCACTGCTGATTGAAGCGGCGCAGGCCGATTCAGAGCTGTCAGACGACGAGCTGACACAAATCAAAAACTCACTTGCCAACCAATTTGGCATTCGCGTCAATGAAGTGGAACAGACTCTGCTGGGTGCGCATGAAACGCTCGATGCTGCAACATGTCTGTATGAAATCACAAACATCGTCAATCGAGACTGGAGTCTGAATCAGAAAATTCATCTCATTGAAGCGATGTGGAAAGTTGTATTGAGCGACAACTATCTTGATCCGAATGAAAACCATTTAATGAGGAAAATCAAAGGATTATTGTATATTCCTCAAGCAGAGTACATTAACGCGAAAATTCGTGCGCAGAGCGGTCTTTAAGACCGATGGCCTTAAGAAAAATTCGTCTGAATGAATTTAAAAAGACTTCAGGGAAATCGTATGAACTTTCGCTGGCTCAACCTCTGTGAGATTCCGCTATGGAAGCGAAGCAGGCTACCAAGGAATATCATCGATTGGGTCGTCGGCGAACTGATCTGCAGGAGCCGAGCTTCCTTTCGGTTGGTCCACTCGAGCGCTTGCCTCCGATGGACCTGGCCTGGTTCGCGAATACGAGGCGGCGCCCTGCCCTTCATTCATCGGTCTTCGATCCAGAAAAATCAATTCTCTGCCGACAATTTCGGTTGTATATCGGTCAATTCCCGTACGGGCATCCTGCCATTTTCTAGTTTGCAATTTGCCCTCAACGTAAACCTTGCTTCCCTTATGCAAATATTCAGCGGCTGTTTCTGCCTGCCTCCCGAACATTACTACCCGATGCCATTCAGTTCGTTCATTTAGCTGCTGAGATTCTGCATCTCTCCAGGCTTCAGTCGTTGCTACGCTCAAAGTAACAACTAGAGCTCCAGCTTGAGTGCGTCTCTGTTCTGGCTCATTTCCTAAATTTCCTATGATTTGGACTTTGTTTAAACCACGACCTGCCATATTTTCTCCTGCTCGTAAAGAGTGCCTTTAGTCTGTATTGATCAGCTGTTCCTGAACGTGAAAAGTGTTGCCGTCAGCATGGCAATTCATATCAGTATATCAATTCAATAAAGCTGTAAACTCACTGTCAATTCACGAATGACTGCGAACGGATTCACCGAAAATCTCCAATGTCGTTACGCGCTGAACGCATTGGCGTTCAAGCCACTCTGATCGCGAGCGTTGATCTTGCGAACGATCAGCCGCCTGATTTCGAAACGATGAACAGTGAAATCGATCTGCAGTCAAAGATTCCGCCATTGTGCCAAAATTGAAACATAACGAATTAGAATTGATATTTTCGCCTTGGCATCGTCTCTGCCAAAGAAAACTAATTTTCCATGCCATTGATGATCTAACTGAGCCGCTGTTTTGAGCACTATTTGAAACTCCACGAATTCAAGCGTTTCACCGCGTGAGTCGTAAATGCACCAAAACAATAGGGAATCAGACCGTAGTCTCGGAATTTTCTTTAGAAGTTAGCGAACGAATGATGTCCTGATTTTCGAACTCTGCCTGCTGGTCTGTCAGCAACAGCTGTTCCTGCCAATAGTACGTCAATTCGCGCCACATTACAAGGATTTCAGGCAAATCCAAAAATTGGTCCCTGAAAACACTGTCTCGGACTGTGAGAGTGAAAGGGTACAAACTCCAATGTGGCTTTCATCCGCTGGCACTGAAATGACTGCTGCTTCATGGTGGTCAGTTTTGTTGACGGTGTTCCTTCGATTGACCCTGTGACATTCAACGGTTCCGAATGGTGGATTTATTACTTTGGATGCGAAATAATCATCGGTGTCGATGACGATAACGAATGGACAGCTGAAATGGTCAAAATTCAAAAATTCCTATTCTGGGCTTTTAGACGATTCAGGCATTCCTGACTGGGCTGGAAGTTATGGAAACTTCATTGAAGCGTCTCAGCTGTTAGAAGTCGTTCGACAGCATCCCCAAATTTTGGATCATTTTCAAAAGCCCTTAAGTCGTTTGTCGAATCGTCATCCTGAAGGCCATGACAACGGACCATAAGCGGTCGAACTGCGTACATAGCGCAACCTCAGGTCGCGGTATGTATTCAGAGACCCATCATTTATTGACAGATCCAAGTAAATGGATTGCAAGAGATGAACCGTCTACATGCCAAAAAAACTCACTAATTTCGCCGATGGATGCACCGCGTATTCAACCTAGCATGCTTGCTTGGAAGGACTCAAAAATAATCGTTAGCCGAAGAACCGCTTGGTCGCGCCCCTTTGCGGAAGGCGACCAAGTTCACATTTCATCTCGTCAGATTTTGCCTCAAAACGTCGTGCGCCACCATCACGCGCCGATCACCGCACGTGCGTTCTCTGACAAACGAAACCGCCCCTACCCAAATGGATTACGGTCATCTGACCGTGACGAGTTTGCAAAAAGTTTCATTTCGTCGAGTTGACCGGCGCACATGATGTGCGTCACTTCGCCGGGGACAAAGTGAATACTGCGCAAATTGCCAATTGCCATGAGCGATCAGGATGAACGGTTTCAGGCGCGCGGCTTTCTCGAAATTGACGATGCTTTCATCGGCGCCAAGCGCGCGATGAACAGATAAAGTGCAGACGTCGCCATTACAAATGCAATTTTTTCTAGTACTCCGCAAGCCAACTGAACGAGGCTGATCCCGTACTACAAGAACGCGCTTGTCAGTGACCAGTGTGAGAGGCCAGGTAGCACATGCGACTCAGTGGTGAAAGCTAATTTGAAGTTGAAACCTACATTTAGGCGGAATATTGGTCAGACACCGAACAACATCACAGAAAGATGTTCGAGTTAGAAATGATCGAAATTTAACTTCGAAACGACTGGCGCACCAGCATCGAGATGATCCATAGCAGCAATACGACTCCCAAAAATAAAAATACGCTGCTTGGTTCTGAGTAACTGTATACGATTCCGCCAAACACCCCTCCAAAAAAAGCTCCTGCAAAAGTACTTGTGCTAAACATGCCCATCGCGGTGCCTCGCTGACCTTCTGGAGCATTTTCAATCGTAATCGACGGAAGCATCGCTTCCAAAACGTTGAATCCTACAAAATACAGCCACAAGCCAAATACCAATAACGGAAAAGACAAGCTGCTTGCTCCGAAAAATAAGATACACTGAGAAATCACTAGTAATGAAGCTGCCAGTATGGTAACTGAATTACGATGTTTCGCATTGGAACTGATGCGAATCAGTGGCAGCATCGCAACAAATGAAAGTAGCAGCACCGGAACAAAAACTTTCCACGTCGTTGAAGCATCCAAATCAGACGCTTCAATCAGCGTCAGCGGATAGGCTAAGAAAATGGCTGTCATTACGGCGTGAATGGTGAAAGTTCCTGACGACAGAAGAATCAGGTTCTTGTTTCTAAATACTCTTTTGAAGCCGGCCAGCGTATAACGGTCGGCACGGCGAATCTGATGAGTGGGCTCATCATCGACAACTGTCCAAACCAATAGCAGGCCGATTGCGGCCATGGCGAATGAAATCCAAAATAATCCGCGGATGCCAAGCCACTGCACCAGCACTGGTCCAAGCATGAGAGCCAGCGTGAATGCGCTGCCAATCGAAGCTCCTAAAATCGCCATCGCCTTCGGGCGTTGGCTTTCTTTAGTAAGGTCTCCAATAAAAGCAAGCACGACTGCAGCGATGGCTCCTCCGCCCTGCAGCGCGCGTCCGAGAACGATTCCGTAAATCGAATCCGCTTCAGCTGCAACGACACTGCCCGCTGCAAAGATGATCAGACCAAGAGTTAAAATTCGTTTGCGACCCCAGGTGTCCGATGCTACGCCGAAGGGAATTTGAAAAATCGCCTGACTCAATCCATAAATGCCGAGTGCCAATCCAATTAGGTACGGTGTGGAATGAGCCAGCTCGCCAGCGTGCAGCGCGAGCACCGGCACGACCAGGAACAGCCCAACCATGCGAAGTGCGACCACTCCGGATAATCCCAGAACAGATTTCCTTTCAGAAGGAGTAAATTTCATTTCGGACGAGTTGCCGTGAGTTTCAAACTTCGATTGGACGTAAAAAGTAAAATATTCAGCAAATTCTCTGTCTAAGCAAAAAGTAAAACAGACAAATTGTGTTTAACAAAGGGTTCTTCGAATTCATACATGGATGGAAAAATTTTCTCATTCTGACTTTTGATGAAATTGAATTCCCAGTTCATGATGTGTTGGTGAGATAAACTGACGGATATTATCGAATCTTAATCATCATCTATTACTTTATTTTTTATCAATCATGCATCATTCCAAATCCGCACTGTCTGCATGCAGCCAACATATGGAACGAATCGGATCAGCGTTACGGTCGTTGAAGTCAGTTCCAACTAAAACATTCTGCACGTGCAATTAGAAAAAATTATTGTTCGCGGCGCTCGAACTCACAATCTCAAAAACATCACGGTCGAGCTGCCTCGAAACGAAATTACTGTGATCACGGGGCTTTCAGGTTCTGGAAAGTCCTCACTCGCCTACGACACCATATATGCGGAAGGTCAGCGAAGGTACGTTGAGTCGCTTTCCGCCTATGCCCGGCAGTTTCTGTCTCTTATGGAAAAACCTGATGTAGATTCGATAGAAGGACTGTCGCCCGCAATCAGCATCCACCAAAAAGGAACTCGTTTCAGCCCCCGTTCGACCGTCGGGACCGTGACTGAAATTTATGATTATCTGCGTCTCCTATATGCTCGTGTTGGAGAACCTCGATGCCCGGAACACCAAGTCGCATTGAATGCAAAACCGATTGCGGAAATCGTTGACCTCATTCTATCGCAGCCGGAAGGAACAAGGATTGCTCTGGCTTCTCCTGTAGTGCGTGACCGAAAGGGAGAGCACGAAACTCTTATTGCACAATTGAAAAAGCAGGGTTTTGTCCGGCTCCAGATCGATGGTCAGCTGTATGAAATCGAACAGACGCCTAAACTCAATCGGAGGCTCAAACATACGATCAACGTAATTGTCGATCGGCTTGTCGTGTCTCTTCGAGCCCGGCAGCGACTCGCTGAATCCGTGGAAACCGCAGTTCAGCTGTCGAATGGTTCAGTGCTTTGCTTTGAAGTGAATGCTGAAGGGAAGTTGAATTCTTCAGGCACGATGTTCAGCAACCGATTTGGATGCCCTTTCTGCGGCTACGTTCTGGACGAATTGGAACCGCGAATTTTTTCTTTCAACAATCCTCAAGGGGCTTGTTCGCGCTGCAATGGTCTCGGATACATTTCAACGTTTGACAGGGAAAAGATTGTCGTAGATTCCTCTTTAAGCATTGCTTCAGGTGCGCTTGAGACGTGGAACAGTCAGCATGGGTATTACTACAGCATGCTCAAGTCGATCTCAAAACACTATAAGTTTGATCTTGACACACCATTTGAGAAACTTCCAAAGTCATGTCAGGACATCGTCCTCTACGGCAGCGGCAATGAAAAAATATCGATGAAGTATGAGAGCTCAAACGGCAGAATTTACCGAAATCGCAGAGCGTACGAAGGAGTGATTCCTAATTTCAAACGGCGCCTGAAGGAATCAACTTCGAACGCTGTAAAGGAAGAACTTTCTAAATTCCTGGAAAAAACGAAATGTACTGAATGTAAGGGAAGTCGGCTCAAAGTCGGTGCGAGAAATGTTTTTGTTTCCGATCTGCCCATTTATCAGATCACTAGACTGAACATCAACGAAATCATAGAACTGTTTGATCAAATGTGGTTCGACACAAGGCGCGCCCCCATCGCTGAGCGAATCGTTCGAGACATCAAAAGCAGACTGAAGTTTCTTGCTGATGTAGGGCTGAATTATGTAGACCTCGAAAGAACGACAAACACCCTGTCGGGCGGCGAACTGCAGAGAATTCGATTGGCTTCCCAGGTTGGCTCCGGATTGGTTGGAGTAACCTATGTATTGGATGAGCCGTCCATAGGACTGCACGACCGGGACAACAATAAGCTTCTCAATACCCTGAATCAGCTTCGCGACATAGGGAATACCCTGATCATCGTTGAACATGACGAGAAAACCATGAGAAATTCAGATTTCGTTGTGGATATGGGCCCCCGCGCTGGGTCAGACGGCGGTCGAGTCATATTTGCGGGTCACCCCGACAAAATTGAAAACTGCGCCGAATCACTAACCGGTGCCTATCTTAGCGGTCATCTGCAGATTCCCATACCCGTCACGCGAGTGCCATTCAATCCTAGTCGGACTATTCGACTGAAAGGAGCAAGAGGGAACAATCTCAAAAATATCAGCATTGACATCCCAGTTGGGTTGTTTACTTGTGTGACTGGCGTTTCCGGATCAGGAAAATCAACCTTGATCAACGACACTTTGTACAAAGCGATTTCCAACCGACTGCACCGTTCGAAACATACTCCTGCACCACATGATCAGATTCAGTTCCGTGAGCACATCGATAAGGTGATTCGCATCAATCAGCAGCCTATCGGTCGTACGCCCCGATCAAATCCAGCTACCTACACAAAACTTTTTGGAGATATCAGAAACCTGTTCTCTAGAACTTTGGAAGCCCGAACCCGCGGCTATAAACCAGGGCGATTTTCGTTCAACGTTGCTGGAGGACGCTGTGAAGCCTGCAACGGTGACGGTTTGGTGCGGGTGGAAATGCATTTTTTACCAGACATGTTCGTACGCTGCAATACATGTGACGGATCCCGTTACAACCGGGAAACACTTGAAATTCTATATAAAGGGCTGAACATATCACAGGTTCTTGATTTATCCGTAGGTGAAGCGCTGAAGTTTTTCAAGGCGGTTCCATCGATTTATCGAAAACTGAAAACTTTGCGCGATGTAGGTCTAGACTATATTCGACTCGGACAAAGTGCTGTTACGCTGTCAGGTGGGGAGGCACAGCGTGTGAAGCTGTCGCTGGAACTGTCAAAGCGAGATACCGGCAACACCCTCTATTTGTTGGATGAACCGACAACAGGCCTTCATTTTCACGACATCAGGCAGCTTCTTTCAGTCATTCACAAGCTGCGCGATCGAGGAAACACCGTCATCATCATTGAGCACAACCTAGATGTGATCAAGTGTTCGGACTGGATTGTTGATTTGGGGCCTGAAGGTGGCGACGATGGTGGTTTCGTCGTTGCAGCTGGAACCCCGGAAGATGTCTGCCAAAGCAGCGAATCTTACACCGGGCGAAGTCTTTCAAAGTATTTTTCAAGGAAAATGCCACAGATTCATCAAATGAGTGGAACGAATTATTGAATCCAAATCACATGAACAAAATAAAATGACATCTAACAATATATTCCTAAGCCAAGAAGCTGGTTTTGGAGACAAAGTTATTGCTTAATTCATTTATCATAGGGACTGCACATGTCACACTCTGAAGTAACACGAGACGTTGATCCATACGAAACTCAGGAGTGGCTGGATGCGCTTTCCAGTGTGATTGATCGAGAGGGGCACGAGAGAGCTCATTTTCTGATCGAAAAACTGATTGACAGTGCAAGACGCTCAGGCGTTCACATACCTCATCGACCGACCACAGCCTATGTCAATACCATCAGTGCTGCACAAGAGCAGAGAAGTGATGGTGACCATGCGCTCGAGTGGCGAATACGTTCTCTGATTCGATGGAATGCGCTTGCAATCGTAGTCCGAGCGAACCAGGAATCGAAGGAACTCGGAGGCCATATTGCGAGTTTTGCTTCATCCGCCACCTTGTATGACGTAGGATTTAATCACTACTGGCATGCTCCAAGCCCAAACCATGGCGGAGATTTGATCTTCATTCAGGGACATTCGGCTCCCGGGATATATGCGCGAGCGTTTCTGGAAGGACGTTTAAACAAGAAAGATCTTGAAAATTTCCGTCGGGAAGCGGATGGAAATGGCCTGTCGTCTTATCCTCACCCGCGTCTGCTGCCAGACTTTTGGCAGTTTCCAACCGTGTCCATGGGGCTGGGTCCAATCATGTCCATCTACCAAGCGCGATTCATGAAGTATCTTCACAATCGAGGAATCTGCGACACGTCCAACCGAAAGGTATGGTCTTTTGTTGGTGACGGTGAAATGGATGAACCAGAATCAATGGGAGCGCTGTCACTCGCTGGACGCGAACACCTTGACAACCTGATATTTGTCGTGAATTGCAATTTGCAGCGATTGGACGGTCCCGTCAGAGGCAACGGCAAAATTATCCAGGAACTGGAAGGAGAATTTCGTGGGGCCGGGTGGAATGTCATCAAATTGATCTGGGGGTCTTATTGGGACCCTCTGCTGATGCGAGACACCAAAGGTTTGCTTCGACGTCGGATGGAAGAAGCGGTAGACGGTGAATACCAGGCTTTCAAAGCCAAAGGCGGCGCTTATACTCGGGAAAAATTCTTCGGCAAATACGATGAGCTGAGAGCAATGGTTTCCAACATGACCGATGAAGACATCTGGCGCCTGAATCGTGGCGGGCATGATCCTCACAAGGTCTTCGCAGCATACGCCTCCGCGGTACAGCATGTAGGCCAGCCCACAGTTATTCTAGCGAAAACAGTTAAAGGGTACGGCATGGGGGAGGCTGGAGAAGGACAGAATATCACTCATCAGCAGAAAAAAATTGGGGAGGAATCGCTGATTTCATTTCGAGACCGTTTTCGAATTCCTCTAAGCAACGAAGAAATTGCATCTACCCCATTTTATCGACCTCCTCAAGACAGCGCAGAAATCCAGTACATGCTGGACCGACGCACAAAACTTGGAGGCTGCCTGCCCGCACGCCGGCGCATAAGAAAGTCTCTCAAAGTTCCGGGCCTTGAAATTTTTAGCATGCAGCTCAAGGGATCTGGAAACCGAGAAATTTCAACCACTATGGGTTTTGTCAGAATTCTGACGAACCTCACGCGCAACAAGGAGATCGGTCGATTCGTCGTACCGATCGTTCCAGACGAATCCCGTACATTCGGCATGGAAGGAATGTTTCGCCAGCTCGGCATTTATTCGCCGCATGGTCAGCTATACGAACCAGAGGATGCAGACCAGCTGATGTTTTATCGGGAATCCAAGGAGGGGCAGGTTCTGCAGGAAGGCATCAACGAAGCCGGAGCCATCTGCTCGTGGATCGCAGCCGGGACAGCCGCAAGCAATCACGATGTAAATATGATTCCATTTTTTATTTTTTATTCCATGTTTGGATTTCAAAGAGTTGGGGATTTAGCATGGGCGGCCGCCGACATGAAAACGCGCGGTTTTCTAATCGGAGGTACTGCAGGCCGCACGACCCTTGCTGGCGAAGGACTCCAACATCAGGATGGACACAGTCATATTTTGGCTTCGACCATTCCGTCGTGTGTTTCATATGATCCTGCTTATATCTATGAGCTGGCAGTGATTATTCATCATGGATTACGCCGAATGTATTTTGAAAAAGATTCAGTTTACTTCTATGTTACTTGCATGAATGAAAACTATGTACATCCACCGATGCCCGAGAACGTGGAAGAAGGAATCATCAAGGGAATGTACCCACTTCGCCAATCCAAATACAAATTCAAACGCAGAGTTCAGCTGCTTGGCAGCGGTGCGATTTTACGTGAAGTGGAAGCTGCTGCTGAAATATTGGAGAACGAATACTCCACCAGCTGTGACATTTGGAGTGTTACGAGTTTCAATGAGCTCGCTCGAGACGGTCGATCAGTGGAACGTTGGAACCGGCTGAATCCGTTGAGAGAACAAAAAAAGAGCTATGTTGAGCGGTGTTTAGCAGATACTCCAGGGCCGGTGATCGCAGCGACTGACTACGTCCAAACTTATGCGGATCAAATTCGAGAATTCGTTCCCCGTCGTTATTCCGTACTTGGTACTGACGGGTATGGCCGATCTGATACTCGAACCAACTTGCGGGCGTTCTTTGAAGTCAATCGAAATCATATTGCTTATGCTGCTCTGAAAGCTTTGGCAGATGAGTCTCAAATAAGCATGGACGAAGTATCGAAATCTGCTCGAAAATTAGGAGTGGATTCAACAAAATCGAACCCACTAACAGCAAATTGATTTTGCAGCTTCGCAGATAGCCAACTCTTGGAAATTTTGATGAATCATCGCAGATAGATTTTAAATTCAATCACGGCGAACGTGACAGTACGATTCTTCAGAGCAATGCCAGAGCAATCGGACCATGGGTCGGTTCATATTGATAGGAATTTGGTTGAAAATGATGCAGCCTGACAAAATGGCTTGAAAACTGACATGCGCTTTACCCAAAGCCCAAACGCAGAATAAAGAATCACTAGCCAATGCTCGCTGACAGACATTGAAGTGATTCGATGTTTCTATTCGAGGATGAAATTCTACACAGCAAGAATCAATTGAGGCGGTCAACTTTCAATTTCCTGACATCGTCAAAATGCTGACTTTTCAATCAACCAGTTACAGACTCAGGCGAGTGTCCGAATCTGATCTGCAAATTTAAAGGTGGTGCTGAAAAATGGCAAGACTGATTCCAAGAATTGACCCCGATCAAATTGACAATCGAGGAGAAAGGTATGTCGCTAAGGAGTTGCTAAATCAGCTGCCGAAAGCTGTTGATATCTACCATAGCATTGATTGGCTCGGTCGAACTAAACATCGTTATTTCGTCCAAGGAGAATGTGATTTCACAATTGTAGACCCGAAAAGAGGAATTCTATTTCTCGAAGTCAAAGGCGGCAGTATTCATTACGATAACGCTTCAGGAGTCTGGCGACGCGTCATAGTACGCGGTCAGAAGTTCCAAAACATTAAAGATCCGTTCGCACAAGCCAAAAACAGCATGCACCAGCTTGCGGATGTAATCAAAAATAATCTTGGGCTAAGGAGCCTGCCTTTTACCTATTCCTGTGCCGTTGCATTTCCGGATTTTGTTTTCGCCGGTCAACCACCACCCGGAATGGATAAAAATCAAATCTGGGATCATGAATCTTTCCGAGACTTAAACAAATCAGTCTCTAAAGTATTCAATATCTATTGGCAGGGAACGAACCAGGCCTTCAAAGGGATTTCACCTGGGATGATGAGTTCAATAAACGCGGCGCTCAAGGGAAAATTTTCTATTTTCCCTGTGCTTTGCCGGGAAATTGAACGGCAGGAAGAACAACTGTATCGATGTACGGAAGACCAAAAGAAAGTTTTCTTATCTTTGCAGAAATGGAACAAATTCGCCGTAGAAGGCGGTGCGGGAACAGGCAAGACGCTGCTCGCAGTGTGGAAAGCCCAACAGTTGGCTCTGTCTGGATCCAAAACCTTACTTCTTTGCTACAATAAGGCGCTTGCCGATTGGCTGCAGAAATTTTCTTCTGAAAATCTCACGATCTGCAATTATCACAGTCTTGCTCATCGATTTTGTGATATGGCAGGCGAAGAATTCAATCCTAAAACGTACGGGAGGAAGGGCGAATTTTGGAATTCGATCGCACCTGAAAAACTGATTGATGCGGCTGAACATATAAGTGAAGACCAAAAGTTTGATGCAGTTGTTGTCGATGAGGGACAGGACTTCCGTGAATTGTGGTGGATGAGTCTGGAATGCGTTTATCGATGTCCACCCGACGACAGATGCTTTTATGTTTTCTTTGACCCGAACCAAAACCTTTATGTTCGAAACAATTGGAATCTTCCTGACGAACTGAAAGGGAAAGAAATAACTCTGAGAGAGAACTGTCGAAACTCAGCCCAAATCGCTGAACATTGTGCAAGTCTTGTAGGCATCTCCTTTGAGTCAAGCATCCGGCCGATGAAGAGTCTGGCGGAACTCAAGATTTACCAAGAAAAGAATGTCAGACAAGCTTTTTCCAGAGCTGGAAATATCGTTCGAAAACTCTGCGTGTCGACAGCCGGTCCACTGTCATATTCTCAAGTGGTCGTCCTCGCTCCAAAATATTCAACAATCGCCGGTGACATTTATCAGCAGTGGCCAAACGGGTTCAAGTCAGTTCCAGTAACTCAGGATCCTGAACAGTGGCAAAAGAATCAAGGCGTTTTGATAATTACAGCACATAGTTTCAAGGGACTCGAAGCCGAAGCCGTCATTATGATTGCCAAATCTCTTCCTAGAAAAAGAAGCAATGACCACGTTGTAAATTATGTTGGTCGTTCTCGAGCCAAACACATTCTCAGGGTTATTGAAGTCGAAGAGATTTAGTCAGCATGTGCAGAATTTGGATAAGGATTGGATCGCTGGTGGATTCAAACACAGCAGAACCAGCTCCTTTCTCCAACTGCCTTTGAAGTGCTGACTGCCGCTGAGTCCTGAGGTGATGAGCGAGTCGGCTGCAAGAGCGTCTGGAATGAATCGTGCACCGCCACCGCCATCATTCACGGTGCGACTGATCTGCCGTCTTCAAACTCTTTCATCCAGCTGAACTGACAACTGCTCATCTTCAGATCAGCGTAGCCCATTTCAACGATTCCAGATGTTTCAGTCTCAACTATGTTCGTTTCCATAACTTCGTAATTTTGCTGCTTCGTAGTACTTTCACAGCCTCAAGGGGCGACTCAGCGCAGCGGCTGCAGAGCATGAAGCCCAAGACTGAATCAAGGCTGTGCGCAAGCAGCATCCAGCAGTCGAACAAAAGATCAACTGTTTGGAGCACTGCGGATTGGATCGTGTTTTGGATCATGGCAGAGAAGGTTTCGCCCGAGCGGTGTCGTTGTCGATGCTGTCGGCCAATCTGAAACGACTCGGCACACTGTTGCGCGACAAAGAGCGCAATTCTCTGGCGCACCGCCAACGCTTGCGCGCCGCTTATCGTATCTCCTCCCTGATTGATGATTGAAAATCCGGCTCCCGGAGGATCGGACGCGGGCGAAATCTACGAATTTCAGCGTTCTTTGCTGATTTCCAGTCTATTTCATCGCACCGCTTGAATTGCTGCCGTCGCGCCCGCGGATTTTCGCCGGCTTGTGGCCAAATTGGGCGTAAAATTGGGATTTTTCTACCAGACAGCATTTAGAGTAAGCGAGGGGAGCATGAGTGGGATGCTAAGTGGGATTCTCAGCCTGACAGAACTTACTGCTTCGAGTTTCCTGTTCAGTCTCATTGCTGTGTTTGCGGGTGCTTACCTCAAAGGTTATACCGGCTTTGGTGCGTCGATGCTCTGGGTGACCAGTCTCTCTCTCGTGCTTTCACCCCTGCAGGTTGTTCCGATGGTTCTGATGTTTGAGGTAGTCACCAGCATTACGCTTCTGCCGCAGATCTGGAAGAATGTACGTTGGCGATCCATCGGACTGTTGCTGGTAGGGAGTTGGGCGGCGACGCCAATCGGAATTTATGCCCTCTCCACTCTACCTGCGACGCCGGTGTACATAGCGCTCAGCATCGTCGTCTTCATTGCTGCGGTCTTGATTCTTCGAGGTTTCGCACTTACGAAACAACCTGGGTCGCTGGCAACATTAGGCGTTGGGCTTATGGCAGGCGTTCTGAACGGAAGCATGGGGATTGTGGGTCCTCCTGTAATCCTGTTCTATTTCTCCTCGCCGATTGGCTTGGTTGCAGGACGGGCCTCGATCATCACCTATTTCATCGGCACTGATAGCGTTGGAACGGCCATGTTCGCGGCTCAGGGTCTGATCGACCCTAGCGCCTACTGGCGTACGGTAGTATTTCTACCGATACTGATCGTCGGTGTTTGGATCGGTAATCACGGCTTTATTAAAACTGATCCGGAGACTTTTAAGAAGATTGCGCTCTTCGTCCTTATGGCTCTTTCCGTAATTCTCTTCGTACGAACCGTTTTACCGGCGTGATCTGAATAAATTCGGATGAAGAATCGGTTTTACATCTGAGTTCACTGAAAGGAAGAATCTATCTGAAATAACCTTTCGAATCAAATAATTCGTTTGGGTGGTGTGCCATATCTGGCATTATTCCGGCACATGTGGTGATGGCCTGGATGACTTGGCTGTGAATGTCCGCTGCCGACCTGACAACGGGAACGGTTAGCCGAACGGCAAGGGTGTCCGTTGCGAAGCTGAATCTGAAGGAAGCCGAAGGCAAACTACTGGCCTGACGAACAGGAATCGCATACGAGGCGGACACGGCAGGTAATAAAGACCATAGATTCAAAGCCCGATACTTGTACGGAAACCGTGGGTGTTGATGCGGCAGGCATGAGTGGGAAGGTCGCGCGCATTACGATGGGAGGTCTGCTGCCCTGTCATTGGCTACCGGATTCGGAAGGAGACGGGATGGGTCGCCAGAAGTCAGCTGAGACCACAGTAGGGCAATGGCATTGTGCGACGGGTAACTGATTAATTGAATCATATAGTTCATTAACTACAATTCATATATTTAATATTAATAATATTAAATATATTATTCCAACGCTTTGATGCCGAACCCTGTAGTCGTTTGTATTCATCCATCCATTCACCACAGTGATCTACTGCATTTTTTCTGCCGCCTACCAAGAATTTTTGTACGTCAATGCCTTCGCACTCTCTTGTTTTTTGAGAATTCGATTGCTAGACGAAAGACCTTATCAAGCTGTTGAGTCCAGCCTGATTGATCATTACTTCTGCGGCTACCTGCACAGTTCGGCGAAAGGTTTACGCTCAAACAATTCCTGTCGCCCGCCGATTTCCCGCTTCGGTTCTTCAATGATATCTATCGCACCTTCACAAACCGACAGTGCGATTTGGACTTTCCTAAAAAAACCGGTCGGGGGTTGGCTTCAATGCCTAAAAACGTTGTAGAAACATCAGAGAAAAACAGTGACGATATGCAAGTTAAATTTTGGAGAGTGCCACAGAACACATTTTCAGACCGGAGTGAGCAGTTTTCTTAGTGATATGTATTGATTTTTTGTCGACTGCCATTTGAAGTCAAAGCAAAGCAGTCGTTAAGTAGATTAATTTTTGTCAGCAAATTACAATAGAGCTGTTATCCGAATTTTTCCAGGCAGTTTTCCAATTTCAGAATATTCGAAGAGAGGATAATCCGCAACAATCCGTTAAGAGGTGACCAGAATGGTGCAGCTTTCCAAAAATTCCAACAAACAAGCTGATGTTCAGTACGAACCTCATGAAACGCCTTCGCTGCCAGTAGTATTCGGACTTGGATTTCAGTTGGTAGTACTTACCATCTCCGGTGTTATTCTGACTCCGGTGATCGTCATAAAAGCTGCCGGTATTGAAGGTGATTATTTTCTGTGGGCGATTTTTGCTGCTCTGGTAATCGCTGGAGTTACGACAATTCTGCAAGCTGTTCGAATTGGTCGATTTGGGGCAGGACACGTTTTAATGATGGGGACATCTGGAGCGTTTATTGCAGTCTGTGTCACGGCGTTGGCTGAAGGGGGCCCCGCTATGCTGGCAACTTTGGTTGTTGTTTCGTCATTCGCCCAATTTTTCGTTGCATATCGACTTTCTTGGCTGCGAAATCTGTTCACGCCGACTGTCGGTGGAATCGTCATCATGTTGATTCCTGTCACCGTAATGCCGATCGTTTTCTCCTTGTTGACCGACGTTGCACCCGAACATCAAAGTACCGGAGCGCCGATGTCTGCTCTGATCACTTTTTTCATTGCCGCAGGACTCGCAATGAAAGCGACTGGCATCATGCGTTTGTGGCTGCCATTGATCGGACTCATCGTTGGCACGATCGTCAGTGCTTATTGGGGAATGTACGATTTCGCCGCAGTGAGTTCAGCGGCTTGGGTCGGACTGCCCTCTTTTGCTTGGCCGGGATTTGATTTCGAGTTCAATATTACATTCTGGACTCTACTGCCAGCTTTTATTTTTGTTACGATGGTGGGGCTGTTGGAAACAGTCGGTGACGCCGTTGGCATTCAACGAGTTTCATGGCGTGAATCAAAGGCACCCGATTATCGTGTAGTGCAAGGTGCGGTCGGTGCGGATGGTGTCGGAAATCTACTTTCAGGCTTGCTTGGAACGGTCCCGAACACAACGTACTCCACCAGTTTAGCGGTCACTGAACTGACGGGGGTTGCTTCCCGTGCGGTTGGAATCTGTGTTGGAATACTGTTTTTTTTCATCGCTTTCATTCCGAAATTCCAATCCATCATCATCGCTATCCCTAGTCCGGTTGTTGCAGCTTACGTGACTGTCCTGCTGGCAATGTTGTTTGTCACCGGAATGAGATTGGTGATTTCAGATCAGATCAATTTCCGCAAGGGGATTATCGTCGGAGTGTCATTCTGGATTGGAATGGGCTTTCAGTTCAATTTAATTTTTCCGGATTTCTTCACCGGGTCATTTGGAAATTTACTTCAGAACGGCATGACTTCCGGTGGAATTACAGCTCTGGTTCTTACGATGATTTGGCGGGTTTCCTTACAGCGAAAAGTAAAATTCACTTCGGCGCTAGAGTTGGACAAGCTGCCGATAGTAGAGAATTTCATACGCGCAAACACCGTGGGATGGAACATTAGCGATGCCGTACTTCAGCGACTGTGTTTGGCCAATGAAGAAACCATCCTCAGCCTGCTGGAGGAAAATCAAGTCGAGACGAGCGGAAAATCCCGAACGCTGCTTGTTACGCTGGTGCGAAGGTCGGGATTTGCGGAAATCGAATACATTGCCGCGGTCGGCGCCGACAACATCGAAGATCAAGTGGCGCTGCTTAACGAATCTGCGTCAGAATTTAACACAGGTTCACTTTCATTATTAATGCTGCACCACCTCGCTACCAGCGTCAAACATCAAAAATATTTTGACACCGATATAGTAACCATTCAAGTCAGCTTGCAGTAGGAGCACCGAGAATTTTTGGTTTTGAAATGTGACTTAATTCGCCAGCCAAAGATACACTCTTCCTGCTTTGAGCAATATTACTTTCTCTTGGCGTTCTCATTTCCGTCCGGCAGTTCTAATTTTGGCACTTCAATTTTGAACTGATTCGTGCAGTGCATCTGCAGTAGCGGATGCGTCAGTCGGTGATCTTTTCGTTGGCACGACTTTCCAGGGCTTCTGATGGCCGGTCTTTACATGGTCTGCATCAATATTTGACGTTGATTGCGTCCTAGTAACGGTACTCGCATTCCCCTTTCACCGGATTAAGCCAGCTTAGTTCAAAAACTATTCGTTACAGTGCAGGCTTTTGTTCCTCCTCTCAATTTGAATTTTACGTGCTGTTTTCAGTGATCATTCAAACGAGCTATCTCACGCCACCGATGGCGCCTGCGATTTTCTGTCCACCGGATTTCACTCATCTCACATGTTTCGAGGCATGGTCCCCTTTATCGTGCTTAAGTTGATCACTCTGGGAGTCATGATCGCATTTCCTCAAATCGTAATTTGGCTACCTGATAAACTATTGGGATTGAACTAAGGAGGTAGAGAGTATGGAAGTGACTGAAGTCTTGAATATCCCGCCTTTATTTCTAACCGACGAACAGAGACATTTTTATTTTGAAAATGGTTATCTGCTCGTGGAAAAGGCCGTTCCGGACGATCAGTTGGAACGTTTGCGAACAGCAACTGACGAAATGATCGAACGCAGTCGGTCGATCACCGCCTCAGACGCTGTTTGGGATCTCGAAAATGGACATGCCGCAGACGAACCGCGCCTGCGACGCCTGACGAGTCCGAATGATCATCATATCGAATATTGGAATTATGCTTCAGGCTCGTTAATTACGAGCATTGTTGCGGATTTGGTCGGTCCAAATGTCAAATTTCACCATTCAAAATTAAACTTCAAGTGGGCCAAAGGCGGCGAAGAAGTGAAATGGCACCAAGACATTCAGTTCTGGCCTCACACCAACTATAGTCCCCTTACTGTCGGACTTTATCTTTATGATTGTTCTGAAGCTCAAGGTCCGCTTGCCGTACTGCCCAAGAGTCACAGGGGAAAATTGTATGATCAGTACAACGATAGTGACCAGTGGATAGGATGTCTCTCATCTGAGGACGCAGATGCGCTCGATACGAGTGCGGCTACCCAATTATGTGGCACCGCGGGTTCACTTACGATACACAACTGTCGATTACTGCATTCTTCGATGCCAAATCGCTCGCCTGTCAGCCGTCCTCTATTACTGAACGCATATTCTGCCGCCGACGCGATGCCCTATACACCCGTACCAACACCGTCCAAATTTTACCAAGCGATCGTTCGAGGTTCTAACGCCCGTTGGGCGCATCATGACTCTCGATCTTGTCAGATTCCACCTGACTGGTCTGGAGGATATACGTCAATTTTTGCTTTGCAGCAGGAAGAAGCGGTGATGTAACTGAATTTGATCATCACTGTTCTGTTTGTCGATTCACCACCTGCACCACTTCAGATAGCAACGTGTTCAAAGTAGTGAACTGTCAAATTTTTGTGTTCCTCGGCAGTCGTACTGGTTTCGAATTTGATCTCTGGAGTTGTACAATTTCCGTACGCTTGAACAATTAAATTCCAAATTAGCATGAGTCAAGAGAATAAACTCATTTTGCCTGACATCGGTGACTTCACTGATGTAGAAGTCATTGAATTACACGTCGAAGTGGGATCCACAATTGCTCTCGAAGATCCAGTCATTACTGTAGAGAGCGACAAAGCTTCCATGGACATCCCTTCATCACTTGAAGGTGAAGTTACGGAAATTTCCGTTGACATCGGAACTAAAATTTCTCAGGGCGATCAAATTCTCACAGTTCGAACATCATCTGAATCTTCAGCGTTTACAGAAGACATCACGAGTAAATCGAAGTTAGAGACTGCAAAACCACCTGTCGTAGAACAGACAGGTTCTCCAAAACGGGTGGAGCAGCCTGCTGAGCGGGTTATTGTTACGCCGCATGCGCCACCACCGACTTTACCGCCTCCAGTCGAACGTGCAAAAGCCACACTCCCTCATGCAAGTCCCAGCGTTCGAAGATTCGCAAGAGAGTTAGGAGCAGATCTTTCAAAAATCAGAGGAAGTGGCGCCAAGGGACGCATTCTTCGCGCAGACGTTAAACAATATGTGAAACAATCTCTGCAAAGCGGTGCTGAGATTTCAGGTGGACATCATTTTGGACCACCTCCCCTGCCTGAAATTGATTTTTCAAAATTTGGGGATATCGAATCAATCAGAATGTCCAAAATTAAGCGAATTACGGGTGATCGACTGCACCGTTCCTGGCTTGATATTCCACATGTCACTCACCATGATGAAGCGGACATTACTGAACTGGATGATTTTCGACGAGCGATTGACAACGAGCAGCGGGCAAAAGGAACACGCGTCACCATCCTGGCGTTTATCTGTAAAGCCATCATTAACGCTCTGCAGACGTTTCCATCGTTCAATGCGTCATTGTCGACGGACCGACAAAGCCTCATCCTAAAAAAATACTTCAATATCGGTGTAGCGGTCGATACCAAGAACGGATTGGTTGTTCCGGTAATTAAGGACATCGATAAATTAGGGGTGCTGAAAATCGCCGAAACTTTACAGGAAATGGGTGAAAAATCGCGAACAGGAACACTAACTCCAAGCGATTTTCAAGGTGGCTGTTTTACAATCTCGAGTCTTGGTGGAATTGGCGGTCGATTTTTTACTCCCATCATCAACCCACCTGAAGTTGCTATTCTGGGCGTTAGCAGGCATCATCCGGTAGCGGTGCCCAGTCAAAATGGCGTTGCGTGGAAAACCATGCTGCCGCTGTCACTTTCTTATGACCATCGAGTAATCGATGGCGCCGAAGCTGCGAGATTCACGAAGTTTGTCTGCGACTTGCTGTATGACTCACGAAGAATCTTGCTTTAAGAGATTCATTTCTATCCTTCAGTTGACTTGCTTTTACACCAACCGATATGCCAAACGTTAATTTAGATGTTGATGTCGCCGTTCTAGGCTCTGGACCCGGTGGCTACACTGCTGCTTTCAGAGCAGCTGATTTAGGCAAAAGAACCGTTTTGATAGAACGATATCCTGCTTTAGGTGGAGTGTGTCTCAACGTTGGCTGCATTCCTTCGAAAGCACTCCTGCATGTGGCAAAAGTCATGAACGAAGCCAGTGAACTCAAAGCCAGCGGAGTCGTGTTTGGAGAACCTGAAATTGATTTAAGAAAACTCCGAGGCTGGGTAGACAAAGTAGTCGGCACTCTTACGGGCGGGCTGTCAGCACTGGCGAAGCGGAGGTCTGTTCAGGTTGTTCATGGTTATGGTGAGTTCATTAATGGCGACTCAATTGACGTCATCAGTGACGAAGATATCATCACAGTTCGTTTCCGGGATGCAGTCATTGCCGCCGGTTCTCAAGCATCAACACCGCCGTTCTTGCCAGACGACCCTCGTATTGTGGATTCTACCGGTGCTTTGGCTCTGAATTCGGTTCCCGAGCGACTGCTGATCATCGGAGGAGGAATCATCGGTCTTGAATTAGCGACGGTCTATCATGAGTTGGGAAGCTCGGTCACAATTGTTGAAATTATGGATGGCTTGATGGTCGAAGCAGATGCAGATCTTGTCAAACCGCTGTTGTCGCGTATAAAAAAACAATACGAAGAAATATTACTCGAAACGCGACTGGTCGGAGTCGACGCGAGCAAAGACAGTTTGAACGTAACCTTCGAGAATGAAGACGGCCGCATTGAGCGAATTTTTGACATGATACTAACTGCAGTCGGCCGAACACCGAATGGGAATAAAATCGGTGCAAGAGAAGCGGGAGTGAATGTCAGCTCAAAAGGCTTCATCGCAGTAGACCGACAACAAAGAACCAATGTTGAAGGAATTTATGCGATTGGAGATATTACAGGTCAGCCGATGCTCGCGCATCGAGCAAGCCATCAAGGTAAAGTTGCTGCGGAAGTCATTGCTGGACTGAAGTCAGGATTTGATACATCCATCATTCCTTCGGTAGCCTACACAGACCCCGAAGTTGCTTGGGTCGGAGTGACGGAAAAGGAAGCAAGAAAATTCAGTACCGAATACAAGAAAGCGACCTTTCCGTGGCGTGCAAGTGGACGTGCGCTATCCATGTCACGAACCGAAGGTGTGACTAAGTTGTTGTTTGACCCAGCCACCAATCGATTGATCGGCGCCGGAATTGCAGGCCCCAATGCAGGTGAACTGATCGCTGAAGCGACTTTGGCAATCGAAATGGGCGCTGATGCGCAAGATCTTGCGCTGACGATACATGCGCATCCCACTTTATCGGAATCAGTGGGTTTTGCGGCAGAAACCTACGAAGGAACGATTACGGACCTCTACATCCCCAAGAAAATGAAGAATATTCAACGCTAAGTGCAGGCTGTTTTGTACGCCACTGTTCAGTGCGGAACCTCAATAACCTCAAGTCCATTCATGAATGGCCTCAACACATCTGGAACTTCGATGCTTCCGTCAGCCATCTGATAATTTTCCATCACTGCAATAAAAGTTCGACCGACAGCCAAACCGGAACCATTCAAGGTGTGCAATGGTTCTGGCCGATTAGTTCTAGGATTTCGCCAGCGAGCCTTCATCCGACGCGCTTGAAAATCTTCACAGTTACTGCAGGATGAAATTTCTCGGTATTTCTGTTGGCCAGGCAGCCAAACTTCGATATCGTAAGTCTTGGCAGCACTGAATCCCATATCTCCCGTACACAGTACGATGACGCGATACGGCAATTCTAGCATTTGAAGAATGCGTTCGGCATTGGCGGTCAATCGTTCCAACGTCTGATAGGATGATTCGGGAGTCACGATATGTACGAGTTCTACCTTCTCGAACTGATGCTGACGGATCATCCCTCGAGTATCTTTACCGTAAGAACCGGCCTCACGTCTGAAGCAAGGGGTGTGGGCGACAAATTGCATCGGCAGTTGATCCGCTTCCACAATACAGTCCTTGACAATATTTGTCAACGGCACTTCTGCAGTAGGTATCAGATAAAAGTCTCGAGAATCTTCAAGGTGAAACTGATCATCTTCAAACTTCGGAAGTTGTCCCGTGCCGTACAGTACGTCTCCCTTTACTATAAACGGCAGATTGATCTCTTCGTACCCGTGTTCGTGAGTGTGAACCCGCAGCATGAATTGCGAGATTGCCCTGTGAAGTGCCGCAAGTTGATTTCTCATCAGGACAAACCTCGCACCTGACAGCTTGCCTGCCAATTCAAAATCCAGCATGCCGAGGCGTTCGCCGAGTGTGACATGGTCTTTCACTTCAAAAGAAAATTCCCTTATTTCACCGACGCGGCGTATTTCTTTGTTGTCTTCTTCCGACCCGCCAAGGGGAACGGTTTCGTGTGGCAGATTTGGCATCCCTGAATAAAAATCGTGCAATTCTCGCTGAATCCGCTGGAATTGATTTTCCAGAGACTGAAGTTCACTTCGAGTCCCCTGCACTTTTGCAAGTAGTTTGGAAGCGTCTTCTCCCGCTGATTTGGCGATGCCGATCTGCTTTGATAACTGGTTACGTTTCTGCCGGGCCTTTTCCGTTTCAGTTTGAATGGATTTTCTTTGAGACTCTAGGTTTTCAAAGTACTCAATGTCCAGCGTATATCCACGTGGAATAAGTTGCTCGGCAATCACCTTATATTTCTTGCGCAGATACTGTTGATCAAGCATAACGTCCTCGTATTAACTCTTGTAAATTGGTAAGCGATTTATTCTCGTTTGGTTGATCCGACGATTCCAATTCCCACAAAGGCGCAAATGTAGAGAATCATCCAAGTTCCAGCAATTATAAAATAAGCCACTTCACAAATTTTCGATTGCAGAATCAATAGTTTTGTAATTTATGGAAAATAAAGAAAATCACCGATTATTCAAAACCAATCCGCGGGCTCATTCGTCGAATGGCAAAATCGGACCAGTGAATCCGACAGTTTACATGCGCCCGCATATGGTCGCTGATCTAACAGCTTCGTTCGACAAAATTCCACGCTTCACAAGCTAATTATGAAGCGAATCTAGCAAAATCAAATCCAATGAAATGCTGACTTTCACTTCCTCTCCAGTTTTCATGGGTTTGAATTTCGGTGATAGATAGAGATCTTTGCAACTGCTCATTCAGCGCTGCGCGCTGGAACAGTTCAGGATAAAAATTGCCGTAAAAGTCATACCCCGAAATCTTGACGGCTGCCTGACAAGCCCAAAAAATAGGCATCAAAGCGACGCAATCTGTTGAGAATTGACGCCTCTGGAACTATCTCAATCTGAATCTCTGGAAAATGCCTCAATTTGCACGCCGGTGAATTCAGGAAATATTTCCGCATTCGAAGAATTGATGCATGCGGCCTCTCTCTGTGACTGTTCAGACTTGTCCGAGCCGCCTTCATCAGCATCGCCGTTTGAGTATTGCATATCAAATTTAGTTGTCATCTCGCTGTCGAATCCAGTCAAGATAGGCTTTAATTCTCTTTTCCACTCCACGTTCAACTGGCAGATAGTAAATCGATTTTCTCATTCCAGCTGGGAAATAGTTCTCGCCTGCTGCCAATGCATCCGGTTCGTCGTGAGCATAACGGTAATCCCTGCCGTACCCAAGTTCTCTGTTCAATCGAGTCGTGGCATTCCGTAGATGAAGTGGCACTTCCAAGTGTCCGAATTTTTTTGCATCTTCGCTGGAGCGTTGAAACGCTTTGTAAACCGAATTGCTTTTCGGACTGCAGGCGAGATAAACGACGGCTTGAGCGATTGCCAATTCCCCTTCGGGTGATCCCAGCCGATGGTAGGTATCCCATGCATTCAGCGCGATGTTCAGTGCACTTGGGTCGGCGTTTCCAACATCTTCACTTGCGATTCGTAGAATTCTTCTTGCGACATACAGGGGGTCGCACCCTCCTTCGAGCATTCTCGCAAGCCAATAAAGGGAAGCATCTGGATCAGAGCCTCGCACTGATTTGTGAAGTGCTGAAATTTGCTCATAGAACTGGTCGCCGTATTTGTCGAAAGCTGTACCTGCCTCCTGAGCGATTTCTTTGGCAAGATCAAGCGTAACGGCATTTCGTTCATCATGTTTCAAAATGCCAACTGCCATGTCAATGAAATTCAGCACCCTGCGTGCATCACCGCCGGCTGCATGCGCAAAAACCTCTCGAGCCTCTGGAGCAATTTGAAAATCACTCTTGAATACCTCTTTACCAACCAGCATACAGCGATCCATGACTTGATTCAAAGCATGAACAGTAAGAGGTTTCAGCACATATACCTTCAATCTCGACAACAGTGCGGCATTGACCTCAAAACTCGGATTTTGGGTTGTTGCTCCAATAAAGATGAGATCGCCATTTTCAACAGAAGGCAGAAATGCATCCTGCTGCGACTTGTTGAACCTGTGAACCTCGTCTACAAAAAGCACCGTTGCTTTTCCTTCGCGCTTCGCAGCTTGGCCGGCTTGAACATATTCGCGAATTTCCTTGATGCCACTTCGGACCGCTGACATCGCATACATCCTGGCATTTAGAGATCGGGCTACAATCCTTGCGAGAGTTGTCTTGCCGGAACCAGCAGGTCCCCAAAATATGATGGAGTGCGCCACTTTGTTAGTGATAGCCGATCGAAGAGGCTTATCAGGCCCGAGAATGTGGTCCTGGCCAAATATCTCGTTGATCGAAGTCGGCCGAAGAAGTTCGGCGAGAGGCGTAAGGTGCGATTTGAGCTCGATCAAACTGTCGTTTGGATCATTCAAAATTTGGAGGCTGATTCAATTTTCCTCACAGCAAGCGCTCGCTACTGCTCTCTGGCGTCGATCAAATCAACACCTTTCGGCACTTTAAATTGAAACGTATTGTCATCAAACTTAGAATTCAGAATGACGTCAATCAACTGAAGACGCGTCGTGTTGTCCAGCAGATCAATAAATTCGACGATTTTCAGGCTGTTTTCATCAAATCCCATTCGCATGGATAAAAACTGTGAAGCCCCCTCTTCCTTGGGCGTGATCAACACCCACGCTAATTTCCCCTGAATTCCCAAGTCTTCAAGGATGTTTTGTTCTTCTAAATCGGAAAGGCCGGCAAGGATCTGTGCGGCAGAACGATCGACCACTTCTTCAAAATTATTGACGGTAGTCTGCTGTAATTCGGAGTCATAAATCCAAATCGCTTTTCCGTCACTGACGATGGTTTGGACAAAAGGCTCTCGATATTCCCAACGAAAACGATTGGGGCGAGCAAACCACATCAAGCCAGCGCTCTCTTCAATGACATGCAGACCTTCATCCAGCACAACTTGATAGAACTCGGCAAAATAGGTCTGTTCATTTGAAAAAAATTCATCCAACCGCTCCAAAGCGGGTGATGCATGCACCGCATGGGACAGCCCCCATGCTGCCATTGCTGCAATCAACACTAAGTATTGCCGTAATGATGGAAAATCAATCATGTTAATCCTGTGGTTTGGGAATTAGGATTTTTCGCTTTCCACCTGCGCCTGCTGGACTAACCACACCTGCTTTTTCCATGCTTTCGATAATTCTTGCGGCTCGGTTGTAACCCACGCGTAAGTGGCGCTGTACCGAGGAGATCGTAGGCCGGCGCGTCCGTAAAACGAAATCAAGTGCGTTACCATAGAGTTCATCTTCTTCATGATCAAGATTGTTGGCATATTTAGAATTTGCTGTACCGGCGTTCCCCTCCAGTGCAAGTTCTACACTCTGGTCGTATTGAGGAAAACTTGTCATTTTGATGCTATCGACAACTCTTTTGACTTCGTCATCCGAAACAAACGCTCCATGGACTCGCTGTGCCACTGCGCTGCCCGGTGGAATGAACAGCATATCACCCTTGCCCAATAGATTTTCCGCCCCAGCCTGATCAAGAATGGTTCTGGAATCTGCATTTGAAGCAACCTTAAAGCCAATGCGGGTCGGAATATTGGCTTTCAATACACCTCGAATGATATCGGTTGAAGGTCGTTGGGTAGCCACAATAAGATGAATTCCTGCTGCTCTGGCCCGTTGCGCAATTCGGATTATCAATTCTTCAGCTTTTCTACCTAAAACCATAATTAAATCTGATAATTCGTCAATGATTACAACAATATAGGGAAATGGTTTCAGAGGTGAAGCAGCACTAGGGTCCGGCGCGTTGGGATCCAGAACAGGGTGTTCGGAATTACGAATCTGTTCATTGAAATTTTCCATATTGCGAACGCCGATGTGCGCCATTTGGGTGAATCGCCTTTCCATCTCCGAAATGCACCACTTCAAAGCGTTCTCTGTCTTCCGCATATCTGTAATCACAGGTGCGAGCAGGTGTGGAATTCCTTCATACACAGAAAACTCAAGCATCTTGGGATCAATCATGATCAGACGCAAATCCTCTGGTGTTGACTTAAATAAGAAACTTAGCAGAACAGCGTTGAGGCAGACGGATTTTCCGGCGCCAGTGGTACCGGCAATCAACAGATGCGGCATCGATTCAAGATTCGTTATTACAGTGTTGCCTCGTATGTCCTTACCTAAAACAATGGTTAACGGATGATCAGAAGACCCATACTCGGACGACTCAAGTCCATCCACCAGCTGCACTATGTCACGTTTTTTGTTTGGAACTTCAACTCCAACGTACGGACTTCCAGGAACGTTTTCGACCACGCGCACGCTTTGTACGGTAAGTGTTCTCGCTAGGTCCGAGGCTAGATTCACGATCCTGTTTGCTTTGATTCCGGCTGCTGGTTCAATTTCAAACTGAGTGATCACCGGCCCGACTTTAGCATCTCGAACTTTGACTGGAACATTGAAATCCGCAAGCATCGCTTCCAATTTCTGTCCAATCTCAATGATTTCCGTCTGGGAGTAAGCAAACTTGGAACGGCCGGTCTGATCAAGTACGGAAGTATCAGGAAATGCATTGCTTTCATTGTCTTGTTCGTCCGCGACATCCATCTCATCTGAGTAAATCGTCTGCTCCTGACGGTACTTTTCTTCATCCAAAAGCTCATTGTCTATGGGATCAACACCAAACGAATCATCCCAAAAATCCCCAGAATCGGATTTATTTTCGACATATTCACGGTTGCCTTCGCGATCTGAGAAATGAGTTTCATTTTCTCTTTCTTGATGCTCCCTGTCCACAAACTGCTGATTTCCGTTTGTGAGATTTTCAACATTGCTTTTCGAATCCATCAATTCGGCTTGAACTGAAGATTTGTCATCGGCATCCAAGTTCCAGATTGGCTGGATTACAGGATCTCTACGCTCAAGGGTTTTCTTGTAACTGACTTTAGCTTTTCGTTGCTTGGGAAACCACGATCTTTTTGAAAGTTTTGAATCTTTTTTCGTAACAGCTAATGGTTTTGTTCGTTTTGCCCTGCGCGGAATGCTGTCAGCTTCAACCTGCCTTTTCTTCGTCTCTCTAACCCGGGTTCTAGGTGAACTGGTGGGATGTTTCGGTGCGATCTTCATTTCTCTTATGTCTTCTGCTTTAGAAGCCTTCCGAGTTGGAAATAAGGAAAGCACTGCACTTCCTGTCATCTCAATGACTCGAAACCAAGGTATGCCAACCAACGACATGCCTGCCATACTGAGTACTGAAAACAAAACAGCGCCCCAATACGCCTCCATATAGGGTTCGACAGCTCTCGCTACTTCAAATCCCAAAATTCCTCCATACCGAAAATTGGTTGAGTAGTTGCCGTACAAATTTTCAAGCCCGCAGGCACCGAGTAAAACAAGCAGAAAACCGACGAAAAAAAGAACGGGATTGAGAATGTGTCTGTCCTTCTGGCTTTTCCATTTGATCCTGTAGTTCCACAAGAACTGAATGACGCAAATCGGGATCAAAAAAGAAACAAATCCAAACAGATAAAAGCTGATGTCCGCAATATAGGCGCCTGGTATTCCGCCGAGGTTGGAAACAATTTCAGGTGAGTTTAAGTTGTTCCATCCCGGATCAGCAGATGAATAAGTAAAAAGAACAAGAGCATAGGCCATTGCGAATGCGAAGAAAGAAAAGGGAATTATGAGACGAAACACTCGTCCTAGAAACAGCATAACTATCCGGTCAGGTTATTTGAAACTGGTGAATAAGATGAATCGAAACCAACAACTGAAACCCAAAGGACCTGCCAGTGCGGTCTGAAATACTAAAGACAATTCGGTAATTTTGATTATATGAAATTGTCCAGTTACAAATCGTTCAACATTAGATTCAAGTCAGTCATCTCCAGTATGATTTAGGGTGCGCAGATCTGCGTCAACTGAAGAGTTTTCTTCCGCTAAATGCTGAACCAGCATTTGAGAACCCCTGCCAATGGACTTGGAAACTGCCATTGAGGTCGTTATTTGGGAATATTTTCGAATTGACGAAGCACTAGGTCCAATAAAAACAAACGTGCGTGTTGAAGTCGTTGCGTACGGAACCGTCAGTAAACGACCGTCTTGGGAAGACTTTCCCTTGCAAAAATATAATCGAAAATCAATTGGCAAGTGACAGGCTCACCAAACAACAGGCAGCTGAACTCGAGAGAAAAAAGCCTTAGGTTGATTGTGTTCTGATTTTCGTTTGGCTCTTGAATTAGAACGGCGTCTAAACCTGTCAAACTGGAGGGATGAATGCAATTGAATAACCAGAAGATCTAAAAAATACCTGCTCGAAGAAATTCGACAGCCACTTTAACTGGATGAGACACCAGAACCATTGGTGGAAATTCCAACGAACGCTTGACCGAGTAGAATAAGGTAAAATATATTATCATAATCAATAAATTATGTGGCTTTATTGATTCATAAGGTGAGTAAAGAATTTGCAGGCGAGGTTATTCGACCTTCTGGAAAATCTGCATAGTCAAGAGGAACCATCACTCCGACTGCGCAAGCTGGAAGACAAACTCCGCGACCTCGGTCTGATGTGTTGTAATTTTCGTCTCTTTCTATTGTTGTCTGGCCATGGAACGCGGACGCGAGTCATGTCACATGCATAATTCACTGGTACGTGAATCAGACGAAAAATACCAGTTGTGTTCACGGTGAGCACTTAAGCGGAAAGAAACTTGGTCCGGGCGCAATTTGTTTGATTGCTTTTTTATATGCTGCAATCACATGGATTTTTTTATGTCTCTAAGTCTTGCAATTAAGCGGGTCCGATAGTCGTCCAAGTCCTCTGGAGCATTCAGCTGACGAGAATTCCAGCATGCACTTCATCAAGCTGTCGAAAAATCTCAGCTGTATGCGAGACGGCTCAACAATTTTTGCAAGCCTTTTGGAGGACGGGAACTGGCGGTCCTGACTGTAGGGACGGAGTGAGAAAAAGTAATCTCACTGTCCCTTCGGCAGCACCAGCGTCCAAATCGCATCCAAATCTGTGGCAGACGGTTGGTGCATCTGGCAAGAGCAGAAAGCATAGGCTTTTCGGAATTCTCTCACTTAACGAAAGAGAGAATAGATGTTCTCAGACGAAAATCGATCTTCGTTTCGTAAAATAGAATTTATTCGAATGGGCGGTTCCGGGCTATGAGGCAACTTTGACATGCCGGCCAAGTCAAGAGAATGAGTCTAATTTTCCAGCTCGGCAAGCAGACAGCCTGGAAGTTTACGGTCCGCAGGAAATTTTGCAATTCAATTTTTTCAGCGATGCTTCTGGTCCAGCTCACATGAATTTATTTGTCTTTGATCGAATTTCACGTCACAAAGAGGTGTTTGGCCGACCGAATCGAATGGCATCGCTCCGAATATTCCGCAGCGATGATCATCTATAGGTCTCTGCCGAAATAATGTTTCACTTTGGCGCGCCAGACGTCTGAATTCAATGTCTTAACAAGTGCTATATTGACTCTCTCCCGCAGCTCGCTTCCCTGTGCGAAAACAAGCCCGTATTCTTCGGACTCTTCGCCGAAAATGCGAACGATCAAGTCATCTCGGTCACGAACGACGTAATCAAGCAAGGCCTTATCGTAGACTAGAGCATCAAGTTTCTCACTCTCAATGGCTTCCACTCCCTGATCCAGATCCTCTACAGAATCCCAGGGGATCAAGAGTTTCGCAAGGGCTTGTTCAGCCGTAGTTCCACTCAGCGCTCCCACGCGGGAGTGTGCGAGCACGCTAGGATTTGCAGGCGCGCGCGTTAGCGAAGTGACTGTAAAGTAACTCGCAACCGCACCTGTAAATATAGATACCAGAAACATGCTTGCAACCATCCAAACGGCAGCGAATGCGCGGCCGCGTGGAGAATGAGGCGCAAAATCGCCATAGCCTACTGTCGTCAGCGTCGTCAAGGCCCAATAAGCGCCTTCGTGATTGGTACGTATGGACCCACCACCATCCCACCAGTTCATTGTTGCACCGATCGCGTACATCAATACTGCCAGCACTCCTAGGGCCAGCAGAATTTTTCCGCCTACTTCCAAGATCACATCCATGGTCCAAGCTGAACTGCGAGTCAGCATTCCGAGCGTGGTTCGAAAATAGGGATGTGAAAAATCGAGAGTGGTTTCTCGGTCTGATGTGATCGAGATCGCTCCTACTCCAATATCCACAGCACCCGCTCGCACTGAGTCAAGCAGTTGTTTCATGTTGAACACTTCAACATATGTGTATCTGAAACCGATCTGATCTGCAAGTAACTCCACCAGTTCCGATGTCAGTCCCCGCCATGTTTCGGCAGAGTCTTTCAGAGTGAAAGGACGGTCTGTCTTGATTGCGATTCGATAGTGAGGTTTCTCTTCAGTAGTCATGTGATGCGTCGCAAATACATCGCTGGCACTTCCTGCCAATACTAAAATGGAAACGAACACTGAAAGTGATATCCAAGTGTATAAAAATTTTCTTGCTTTCAAATCTACTTACCTCAGAATTTGAGACCCATCCGCCTAAACTGCCATATCAGCCTTAGAGCGTGAATTGTCACTGCCCATGGGGGTTGGAGACTGTAATTATCATTTCTCCCTATTTAGTTTATTCAAATTCACGTGTTTATGTAAGACACAAACCTGCAGAAGTATCAATATTGGGATTCAAGTTTTGATCTGATTCTCCATAATGAATTGTAAGTCGTTGGTATCATTGTTCTTGTAGTTTCAATCTGATTATGATTTAAAAATCAACACTAAAGTCATGGTCGATGTGTTCATTCCGAATCTGAGCCGGTACTTCCAGAAACTGCCAGATCTGCAAAGTGCCGCCAATACCCCCGACAGCATCGACATGGTTGCCTTTTCCGTGTTTTTCATGCAGTCACCGTAATTCCTGAAGTCATCGACAATGCTTTCGCCAAGCCCACGGTTGCAAAGAAGCCAAACCCCGCAGCCGAGAAACTCGCACCTATCTCCGACCGCTGTGCGTGACTGCCTTCATCCACCTGGCTGACAACGCAACCGTAAAGGAAATTAGAATGAACACACAACTCTAGTTTGAATTTCTGGTCGAATATGAACTCAAAAGCTCTTTTCGATACTAGATAGTAAAATAGTCTTGAATTTCTGGCACGATTTTAAATTTGGTTTGAGTGAATTTGACAAATTGAAACATCTCCTCGTGAGGCTATGGTTGCTCCTAGCAGAGGATGTGTGAGATGTGGTCGAACGAAACTTCGATGATTGCAAAAGAGGGAAAATATTAAAATGAGGCCTGCCCAGAAAGTATTGATATTGGACTATATATGACTGTTGTGACTACAAATTTTGTAGATTTGCCACAACCGCTGCAAGCCGCAATGAAACTTCCAGATGGTGCGCGGTTTTATCGCTGTGCCTTACAGGTCAATCCCTTCGCATATCTACAACGGCACAGGAAGCAGACCCCTTTCACTTCGGAAACCGAATACAACAGGAAAATAATTGAGAAGTGTCTTGAAGAAAATATTGAAGTAATCGGAGTCACTGATCACTATCGCGTGAAGGATTCTTGGAAATTAATCGCCGAAGCCCGCGAGTCCGGCATCTTTGCTTTCATTGGCTTCGAAGCCGTAACAAAGGATGGAGTTCATTTCCTGTGCCTATTTGACAGTGACAAGGAAAAATTTCTGGAACGATACATCGGCGATTGCGGGATCTACAATCAAAATAAAAAGTCTCCGATAGGGAGTTTGGATTCAGCTGAACTTCTGGAACGTTCCAAGGAATGGGGTTCTGTATGTATTGCCGCTCATGTAGCAACGAAAGGAGGTTTGCTCAATAAACTCTCGGGACAAACAAGGGTCAAAATCTGGACCTCACCTGATTTGCTCGCCTGCGCACTTTCCAGACATGCATATCAGACACCTGAAGGAATTAGACAAATCCTAAAGAACAAAGATCCGCAGCATAAGCGCCCGCATGCCATGGCGATAATAAGTGCATCGGATGTAATCCATCCTAATGATCTAAATGAGGACCATGCGTCCTGTTTCATTAAAATGTCGGATGTTTCGGTTGAAGCATTTCGCCAAGCATTTCTTGATCCAGAGTCTCGTATTCGATTGTGTAGTGGCCAGCAGCCAGAACCTCATGTCGAAATTCTCGCCATGGCTTGGGAAGGTGGATTTCTACGAAACTCAGCTGTTCGTTTCAATGGCAATCTAAATGCAGTGGTTGGAGGACGTGGTACCGGAAAATCTACGATGATCGAAAGCATCCGCTATGTGCTCGGTCTTGATCCTATCACCGAAGACGCCAGAAAAGCTCACGAGGGCATAATCCGCGATGTATTGAAACCAGGAACTAAAATTTCACTGATAGCACGGTCACATTCGCCACTCGAACGCTGCTATCTTATTGAACGTACAGTACCTAACCCTCCAATTGTTAAGGACGAATCCGGTAAAGTGCTTTCTTTATTGCCGCGAGACGTGATACCCGACGTGGAAGTTTATGGTCAGCACGAAATTTCCGACCTTGCCAAAAAACCTAGCAAGCTTACATTACTGCTAGAACGGTTTGTGTTTCGTGACCGTTCAATGACCACCCGGAAATCGGAGCTGATATTGGAGATGGAGAGATCCCGCGGCCGGATTTTAAGTGCGCAGCGCGATGTCAAAGCACTTGAAGATAAGCTCGCGACATTGCCTGCACTTGAAGAAAAAGAGAAGCACTTTCAACAAGCCGGGCTGGAAGAACGTTTCAAGGAAAAAAGCCTTTTAATTAAGGAAGAACGCGTGTTTTCAATTCTCCGTGAACGGCTTGGTTTTTATCATGAGCATCACGAAAATCTCGTCGAGAACCTTCCATTCGATGCGACGTTTGTGTCTGATAGAGCACTAGCAGGTTTGCCGAACCTAGAACAGCTGACGGAGCTAAAAGGAATTCTCGATTCTCTAAGTTCACAGCTCCGGTCTGTCAGCGAGCAGTATGCCAAGGCCTTGTCCGATGTCGAAGGAGCCATCACTGATGTAAAGGCGCGGTGGGGCAGTCGGCGCAAGGCTATTGAGAATCTATATGAGCAACTGCTTCGGGAGCTGCAGGAATCCAAGATTGACGGCGCAGAATTCATACAACTCCGAAGGCAAATAGAGGAACTTCGCCCACTGAAACAGCAAACCGAAAGGCTCAAGCGTAAATTGGCAGCGTATGAAGAACACCGTTCTAGTTTGTTAAACGAATGGAAAAACATTAAGGCTGCTGATTACCGTCTTGTCAACATAGCAGCCAAAAAGGTTTCAGGGAAACTTCTTGACAGAGTTCGCGTTGAGGTCACAGAGGCGGGAGATCGTACTCCATTGGAAAAACTTTTGTGAGAAGTTGGGGGAAACCTTGCCCCTGCTCTAGGTCGACTTCGCACCCTGAACAAACTGTCTTTACCTGAGTTCGCCAAATGTTGTCGGAAAGGTAAGGAGTCGTTGATGAAAAATTACGGATTGCCCCCCCGGTGCCGCTGAGAGGATTGCAGGGGCCGACGCTGAATTATTCATGAGACTTGAGGAACTGGAGCTGCCAGCTACAACTCGAATTGAATTGAATACGGCTAGAAAAGATGTGCAGGCGGAATTGCGGAAACTGAGTGAGCTCTCCACCGGTCAGAAAGCGACAGCCATTCTGTTGCTGTTGTTACTTGAGTCGGAAGGTCCTTTAGTAGTCGACCAACCTGAAGACGACCTCGACAACCGCTTTATCACAGAAAGTGTCGTACCAATAATGCGGGAGGAGAAACGACGGCGGCAGTTTGTATTTTCTACTCATAATGCGAATATTCCGGTGCTCGGTGATGCGGAGCAAATCTTTGGACTTGATGCTTCCGGCGAAGCAAAGGAAGGTCAAGCGAGAATTACTCGCCAACGTATGGGTTCTATAGATTTTCCGCCCGTCAAAGAATTAGTTGAAGAAATATTGGAAGGTGGCAAGGACGCGTTTGAGATACGTCGTTCAAAATATGGGTTTTGATGATGATTACAAAAACAGAGCTTCTGGAGATTATCAGTAATGGTGAGAATTCCGGTGTAGACTTCAAGCGCGATGTTCTGACGAACCATCAGCTTGCGAAAACGCTTGTTGCTTTTTCTAATCTTGACGGTGGTATGGTTTTATTGGGTGTGGATGATGATGGAACGGTAACAGGGCTAACGCGGGACCGTCTGGAAGAATGGGTTATGACTACGTGTCGGGACAAGATAAGACCTGCAATCATTCCATATTTCGGGACAATTAGTAATGTAGAACCGAATAAGGATGTAGCGATTGTTAAAGTACTGCGCGGATTTGCTGTGCACAGTCAGTGGCACAACAATAGAAACACCTATTACATACGGGTTGGTTCGGTAAGTCGGGAACCGTCGCCGCAGGAATTAAGTCGGTTATTCCAGCAGCGCGGTGCATTTCGCACTGATTTACGACCGATCTCAGGGTCAAAAATCAATGACTTGGACCGGAGACGACTCAAGGATTATTTCAGTCGAATTCGACAGCAGGAAGTTCCAAGGGATGTTGACGATTCTGGATGGCATAGATTGCTGGTCAACACCGAAATTATGGTGGAAGAAGGAGTAACTCTTGCAGGATTGTTGCTCTTTGGACAAACGCCAAAGCGATTTCTTCCGCAGGCGGGTGTTGACGCTGTGGCCTTTACAGGAGTGGAAAAGGATTATACGATTGCAGAGCGTATGACTTGTTACGGTCCAATGACTCCATTAATGGACAAACAAGGCAATGTTCTGGAAACCGGGATCGTCGACCAAGGACTGGAGTTCGTCCAACGCAATACAGCTTTGACAGCATATCTAGATAAAGGGGGACGCCGCGTAGTGCGCCCGGCATATCCCAAAGAAGCTGTTCGTGAAGCATTGGTTAACGCTCTGATTCATCGGGATTACCTTCTGGTGAATACCGACATCGAATTAGCGGTATATCAAAATCGGTTGGAAATAATTTCACCAGGCAAACTCCTCAACGGCATAACGCCAGAACGAATGCGAGCGGGAACAAGGTCCGCACGAAATCTGCTGCTTAAGGATGTAATGAGAGACTACGGTTATTTGGAACACATGGGGATGGGTGTGCCTCGAAAAATAGTTCGCGGCATGAAAGAACACAATCAAACTGACCCTGACTTGATCGAAGACGGTGAACGATTCATCGTGCGACTTTTTTCCTAGATTTCGTTTCGTCAGTAAAGTGGCAGGCACTCCCGAATTGGGTCGGCAGATCCGACTGGTAATTGGTAAATATTCGGCCAACCCTTATCGAATAGAAAAAATATTTGCTTCAGCTATGGACACCACGACACAAATAGTGTATATAAATCGTGCATGTCAAATGAGCTCAACCCACTAAGCCCACCTGCGGAGTTTTCGGATTCGAGAAAAGGTGCATCGACGCCTTTTTCCAAACAATTCGTAAGGCTGTCGAAGCAGGAGCATATTCAGTTGAAGTATGATGTGAACCGTTGACGGGGCCTTGCTCAACAATGGAAAGACAAATGTTACCATTTGGAGCAATCCCAGCAGGAGCATGAAACCCGAAAGTATTTGAAGCTGCTGGAGAAGCATCGCCGGCAGAGTGAGGAATTGGAGCGAACAAAGGCGCGGGTATTGCAGTTGGAGAAACAAGTCTATGGTCGTAAAACTGAGAAAAAGCCGGTCAAAAAAAGCGAGGCTTTGGAACCTGCGTCGGCGGCGCCGAAGAAAAAGCGCGGCGCACAGCGCGGCAGCAAGGGTCATGGACGCACGCCTCGAGAGAAATTGGCGCGTGAAGTTGAAACCTTGGATGTTGCGCCTGAAGATCAGGTGTGCGATTTCTGTGGCGCGGCCTATGCGCCGATGTCGAACACCGACAACTCGGAGATTCTGGAATATTTTACGAAGGCGTATTTTCGCGAGATCCGGCGGAAAAAATATGCAAAGACCTGCAACTGCCGTCAAACTCCGGCCGTGGTGACAGCCAAGCCGGCGCCGCGGGTCATTGCCAAGGGACTGCTGGGGGTGTCGGTGTGGGTTGAGATTTTGCTGAGCAAGTATTCGTACAGTCGTTCGACCTGCAATCTGCTGCGCCAGATGCGTGATCAGGGCCTGGCGATCTCACAAGGTACGGTGACTGACGGTTTGAAGAAGATGGTGCCGTTGTTCGAGCCGCTGTTGGATCAGTTGATGCAGCGGCAGATGGAAGATTCGGTATTTCACTGTGACGAGACCGGCTGGAAGGTCTATGAGAAGATGGAGGGGAAAATCGGCAATCGGTGGTATCTGTGGGTGTTTGAGAGCGCTTCATCGGTGATCTACCGCATTGAGCCGACGCGCAGCGGTGATGTTCCGATCAAGCACTTCAGTTCACTGTCTGAGAAGCTCAAGGAAGTGTTTGTCATTTGTGACCGTTACAGTGGTTACAAACGATTGGCGAAGGTCAATGCGGCGATCATACTGGCCTTTTGCTGGGTTCATATGCGGCGGGATTATCTCGAAGCTGCGGTGCAGTACCCGCAACTGGAGCGGTGGATGTTCGAGTGGCGGGAGCGCATTGGCGAGATCTATCACCTCAATGCGCGTCGTCTGGAGCATTTCGATGAGTCGAGGCCGTTGGCTCAGCAAAGCGAATCATTCATGCGCCAACAGCAGCGGCTTGAGCGCTCGGTCGAGCAGATGGAGCGGACTTTGAAGTATGAATTGTCGGCAGAACAGATGCATCCGGCCCAACTCAAGGTGCTGAGCAGTCTGCAGAATCACTGGTCGGGGCTGATGGTGTTTTTAAAACATCCCCAGGTTGCGCTTGATAATAACTCAAGTTTCGGAGTTGGAAAACACACGGCATTGTGATCTATAATATTAATATAAGGTATTGTTTTTATTTAATAATATAGCCTCAAATGGTGTATAATGTTGGTTCTTAACAATCAACAACTAACCCCAAAGAGGCTATGGAATGAAACATTGTAGCAAAATGCCAAGATTACCCTCAAATTTTGAAGAAACGCTGACTGCTTCGAGCCTTCTCATTGACAATCTGTATGCCGAGTGCTGTCGCTCGCTGCATTTGAAAACGCTGCTGAACCGAGCGGGCATCACCAAGCGTAGCGGTTTGGATGTTGCACAAACGGTGTTTCTGCTGCTGACGCGGGTGTTTCTGCGGGACTCGTCAATCGCCATGTTCTGTCGCAAGTCGATGCAGGAATTCGTTCAAGCCAGTAAAGATCCACTCTACGACCTGTTGAAGAATCAAAAAGTCAATTGGCGTTCGTTTCATCAGTTGATGGCGCGCAAAGTGTATCGCAGTTTGAATTTGAATCCAAACGGACTGCGTGCGTTGGTGGTCGATGACACGGTGAAAGTTCGCCGCGGCAAAAACATGGAGGGCGTCAGCCGCCATTACGATCACACCTCGGGTCGGTGTGTGATGGGACAGCAGGTGGTGCAGTTGGGACTGGTGAGCGAAGAGCATTTTCTGCCGTTGGACAGCCAGATTTACATCAGCAGCAAGGAAATCACCGGTCTGAAGAAAGAGCATGAGGACGGTCGAAGCATAGTCGCCCGGTTATGGCGGCAGGGGCTTGAAATGACGAAGCCGCAAATGGTCGAGGACATGCTCAAGCGAGTCTTGGGCAAGGGCTTTCGGGCTCCTTATCTGGTTGCGGATTCTTGGTATTCGAGCAAGAAGATCATGAACTTAGCGATGCAAAATGAAATGTGCGCAGTGCTGCGCATGAAAAAGGGAACAACCAAATATCGAGTGCAGGTTGGTACCGACAAAAAACAGCTGCTCAATGCCAAGGACATTTATTCGAAGTGCGTGCGCAAGAACTGGCGCAAGCTGCCCGGGCGGTCTTGGCAGGTGTTTTCCCTGAAAGTGGAACTAAAACTGCAGAGTGATCCTAAGCAAGATCCGAGTTGGCATCCGGTGCAGCTTCTATTCGTGCGCGCACTGAAAGAAAACGGAGCCGCCGGCAGTCGCAGGGACTGGGCATTATTTTTGTCCACGGACGACCAATTGAGTCCTGAAAAGCTGCTCCAAATTTATTCTTTGCGTTGGAGTGTGGAAGTTTATTTCAAGGAAGCAAAGCAACAGCTGGGGTTTTTGTCCGAACAGACTCGCAGTTTCGCTTCGTTCGTCGCCTCGCTGCATCTTTGTGCGGTTCGTCACCTGATGCTCACTTACGCCAGTTCGAGTGACGGCAGCGACAATCTGTGCGAAATCCGAGAACAGTTCAAAGACCAGCTCAACCAGTTCAGCCTGGCGCGGCGGCTGTGGCATTATTTCCTCGCGTTGATGGGACGCGTCATCCGCCAGACGAAAACTCTGACCGATGACGCGGTCAAACAGTTGACCTGCACCTTGAACCGAAAATTTGAACAGTTTTTCGAAAACAGTCTCCAACTTGACCCCGAAAGCATGCGCCTGGAGTATGAACCTGCTCCCTAAACATAAGAAATTAAAGCGATTTTGAACTCCGAAACTTGAGTAATAACTCTGGGGAACGCAAGATGCGCAACCCAGCGATGCTGCGCAAGAACTGCCGCGGCTCGGGCAGTCACTGGAGCGCTTCGCTGGCAGCACAGATGTTCTCAATCATTCAGAGCGTGCTTTTGTGGGATCTCAATCCCCAGCGATGGCTGTATGAATATCTCAGCGCCTGCGCCGCCAATGGCGGACAGGCGCCTGAGGATCTTGAGGCTTTCATTCCCTGGCGGATGAGCGAGGCTCGACGGGCTGAGATGTCGCAGCCACCGGCTGCAGTCAGCCAGCGCAGTTCTCTGATCTCAAAGTGCGAGGCAGCGGTATCAACGCAACGCGGCTGTCTTTCAACCGTCTCACAGCCGCCATGACTCGATATTGCGGACGCGACTTCAGTTGCAAGGAGCTGGAGCGCATTCGCAAACTGATTGCCGCCCATCCTGACAGTTCCAGAACCCGGCTGTCGCAGCAGGTCTGTGAGCTGCTGGATTGGAAAAAGCCCGATGGAGGACTCAAACAGATGTCGTGCCGGGTGGCGATGCTGCGCATGCATCGAAATCAGCTGATTGTGTTGCCGCCGCCTCGTCGCCAACCTACCAGGGCGGTCATCCGCTTCACCGACAGCACTGCGCCGCAGACACCGATCCGTGCGCCGCTGCATGAGTTGTCAACACCCCAGCTGCGGCGGGTGTCAACCCCCGCTGATTCACGTCTTTGGAACGAATACATTGAACGCTATCATTATCTTGGATACAAACCCCTGCCCGGCGCTCAGCAGCGTTATTTCGCTGCCATAGACCGCCAGATTGTCGCCGCCTTCGGCTTCGGTGCCGCAGCCTGGAAAACCGCACCCCGGGATGACTTCATCGGCTGGAATCGGGAGCGCAGAGAAGCCAATCTGGCGCTGATCGTGAACAATGCAAGATTCCTCATTCTGCCCTGGATCAACTGCCCCAATCTTGCCTCGCATCTGCTTGCAAGGCTCGCCCGGGAACTGCCGCAGCAGTGGTACGATCGTTACCGGATTCGACCGGTGCTACTTGAGACTTTCGTTGAACAGCGCTTTTTGGGCACATGCTACCGGGCTGCGAACTGGATCAATGTCGGTCAAACGAAAGGACTCGGCAAATGCGCTGCCTCCGCCAAGCCAACATTGCCGACCAAGGATATCTGGCTGTACCCGCTGTGCCGGGACTTCAGGAAAATTCTCAACAGTTGATTCCTCTCGGCCTATGGGCTTGGCCGAATATTTACGGTAATTGTCCGTCAGGAAACTAATAAAATATTGTTTATATTTATAAATTATGGTTATCTTGAACGATGATGAAGTTTATTTGCTAGATCTTTGAGAAACTTGGGCGATGAGAAATTCGAAGGCCAGCCAATGTAGTGCGGCCAGACTGCTATCGGAGCGATCTTCATCGATCTGAAGTCGCGCGACGACCTTCCAGCGGTGTTGAAAGATCTGCAATGGATTAACGCTCACAAGCTCACGCGCCAACAAGCGTTCTAACCATTGCCGATAAAGGTTCGACCGGGCACGAATTTATGGCGGTCGTCGGTGCCAGTAGTTCTCAATCAAGGCTCTGGGCTGCAATTTTAAGTGCTTGTAGGAGTTGTCCAACGAGAACCGGACGGTGCGTAAGATGATGGGTACATTGATGTTTTGCACCTTGAACAGCCGAGTTTCTATGCGTTGCAGACGCTCATTGACAGTGTGTCGCTGCTGATTCCTGAGTTTGCTGTCAGAATTCGGGCAGTTGGAGTCAAGCAGCCACGAGGTTATGTGCAAATTGCCTTTCGAATAGTTATGCGCACGTTATGATTCTTTTGTGATGGAACCGTACGAAATTGGACAAATTTTTAGTGGACAGAGTTCGTCACAACCGCAGCCGATATTGTCATTTGACTCGAACTTGAAAGAATCTGCGAGCTTTGGGCGAACCGACATCAGACGGTCCACAGGCCGGTTGAGGGTGACAGGTTCCTGAACTGAATGTCAAACCCTGATCGACCTTATCTGCTTGAAATCACGGCTTCTTTAGAATCATAATCCGCTTCATCTGAATAGAGCGGAAGGATCATGAAATCGCAGTTTAAATATTCAACTAAACAAAAAATTACTAGCCAAAATCTTATAATCCAATGACTTAATCAGTTGGATGTTCCATTTCGTTCATATTTTGTGGAATATTCAACGACTCGCGCCCGTCTAGTTCGTAAGATCACGTGTTGGAGACAGCTAAATCATCTAAAACTCGAAAATAAACATGGCCAAACACTGTAAATTATTGATACTCGGCTCCGGACCGGCTGGTTACACAGCTGCTGTTTACGCAGCACGTTCAAATTTGTCCCCAGTCCTTATCACAGGTAGTGAAAAAGGCGGACAGCTCTCGAAGACAACCGACGTGGACAACTGGCCCGGCGATGACGAAGGAGTGCAGGGTCCGGATTTAATGGATCGTATGAATCTCCACGCAGAACGATTTGATACGGAAATAATTTTGGATCACATTGACGCAGTGGATTTTGGCGAAAGGCCTCTTCGGCTTACGGGAGGCTATGGAGACTACACCTGCGATGCTTTGATCATTGCGACGGGTGCCTCTGCAAAGTATCTCGGTTTGGAATCCGAGAAAAAATATGAAGGCAGAGGCGTGTCTGCCTGTGCAACTTGTGACGGCTTTTTCTATAAAAATCAGAAGGTTGCAGTAGTTGGTGGTGGCAATACCGCTGTTGAGGAAGCATTATACCTTTCTGCAATCGCTTCTTCGGTAACGCTGATTCATCGCCGTGATAAACTGCGAGCGGAAGCAATTTTGGCGGATCGACTGTTGAGTCGAGCCAACCAGCGCAAAAGCACTATCACCGTGTTGTGGGATCATGTCGTGCATGAAATGCTCGGGGATGAATCTGGAATAACAGGATTGAACCTGACTCATACAATCACCCAGAAACAGCGGCAGATTAATGTTCATGGTGTTTTCATAGCGATTGGACACACACCAAACACTGGAATTTTCGAAGGTCAACTGAAAATGCACAACGGCTATATCGTTACGACAAGCGGATTGAATGGCGGAGCTACCGCGACCAGTGTTCCCGGTGTTTTCGCGGCAGGTGACGTGAGCGATCATGTTTATCGACAAGCCGTAACCTCAGCTGGAGCCGGTTGCATGGCAGCACTTGATGCGGTGAGATTTTTAGAAGCTTAATTGGAATATTCGCAGTCATGCATGATTCATTCGAAGATGAAATGAAAAAGGCTGGCGTCATTCCATTGCAATCCAGCACCAAGATTCGACCGAAAAACAAAATTCCAGCTGAACCAAAAATACCGTTTCGCATTGAGGAAAGTCGTCAGGTATTGGAAGAATCATTGTCAATCGATCCGTACGCTTCCATGCATGAAATTGAAAGCGATGTTGAATTGCGAAAACCCGGCCTCACCCATCAAAGATTCAAAAAGCTGAAACAAGGGGCAATTCATCGACAGGATGAGCTTTATCTACGCGGCTTCAGCGTAGCAGAAGCGAAAAAACGAATTCATAATTTTATTTCGCAATCCGTAAATGCGCATAAATCCTGCGTGAAAATTATTCATGGAAGAGGGCTGAACTCTCCAGACGGAATCTCCAAACTCAAACTTGCCACCCAACAAATTTTAAGGTTGAACAAGTTCGTTATGGGTTATTGCGAAGCCAAAGGCAATGACGGTGGCGCTGGCGCGAAATACGTTTTGTTAAGAAGACGAAAAGGTAAAAACTAAAGTGCCGTCACTAAAAATAATCGCGCAGCCAAGTCAAATCGAAGTTGAATTGAGCGATGGCTGATGAACATGCGTCTCTGCTGCTTGATTCCCATCTAATTTCGAACTTTTAATATTGCCTGCAAATTCCAATTGGCCACTTTGACGCACGGCCACCCGCTGAACTGACGGTCGAGTCAACTTACGCGATAAGCGCCGCTGCCGCCCACACTGCCACGCCCTCCTCTCGCCCGACAAATCCAAGACTCTCGGTCGTAGTCGCTTTGATTCCAACCTGATTGACGGCGACATTCAGATCTGCACTTATGTTCATCTTCATCTGCTTGGCATGAGGTGAAATTTTTGGAGCCTGCGCCACGACTGTGATGTCGATGTTGGAGATTTCAAAACCTGATTCATAAATTTTTTCTTTCACTTCGCGCAGAAGGATTCGGCTGTCGATGTCTCGATACTTCAAATCAGTGTTTGGAAAGTGAACGCCAATATCATCGAGACCGGCGGCTCCAAGTAATGCATCCATCACTGCATGAACGACAGCGTCGGCGTCTGAATGCCCAGATAATCCTCTACTATGTGGAATGCGCACTCCACCGAGTATCAGCTGCCGACCCGTCACAAACTGGTGTACGTCAAATCCGAAACCTACTCTGAATTTCAAGTTCTTCGATTCCTCCAGCTGAATTCAATACGTTAGCGTTAGATCTACTTTTTCTGTAGAATCGCTCCAGCAATTTCAATGTCGGCTGGAATGGTAATTTTTAGATTGGTCGGACTCCCAAGCACTAACTTTGGCCGATATCCTTTCAATTCCATTGCCTGCGATTCGTCCGTAACATCTTTGCCGAACTTCCTGCACTCTGCAAGCGCATCATGCAATAAGCCCAATTTAAACAACTGTGGCGTTTGGGCGGAATATATCTCACTGCGAGGCAGGGTCTTCGTGATTCGACTGCGAATGCCGCGTTTTACGGTGTCATGGATGGGCAGACACAGAATGCCACCATCTTCGTCATCTCCGACTTCCAGAAGAAGAGACTCCACATCCTCATGCTTCAACAATGGACGGTTTGCATCATGCACCAGTACCCAGTCATCTTTTGAATGTCCTTCATTCAGCATATGCGTGAGTCCGTATAAAACTGTTTCACTCCTTGACTGACCACCTCGGTAAACAGCTCTAATTTTGGGATGCAAGCCAATCGCCCATTCACGACGGTCTGGTTCTGCACCCAATCCAACGTACAGCCCTCTGAGCTTGGAAAAAGAAGCTACGGCTTCTACGGTCCATTCCAGAATTGACTTATCGCCTATGTTCATGAACTGTTTGGGCGTATCGCAGTTCATGCGCGCGCCGATTCCAGCCGCAGGTATTATTCCCCAATAATTCACCATTATTCAATCAATACACTTTTCTGATTCGTAAAAACATCAGCCGTTCCCAGGCAAATTTCATATCCAATCGAAAACTCATGTGAACCAAACGGTACAATTTTGCTGAAGTTTCAAAGAATCTTCTGAATATAAAATTGAATCTTTATTTTATTTGTGCTGCTCTCCATATACCTAGCTGAATTTCGCCATTGATATGAAATCTCCAAATTTTCCTTTTCAAATTCCCAAATTTGAAAGTCTGGGAACCCACCAAGTTTGGACAGGGCTCTATGGAAGCGCTTTGGCGCTTGCGGCAATCAACGCGTCTGCACAGTGGAACAGGCCGATTGTTTTGGTCACTTCAGGGAACCGCGAGGCCGAGGAGCTGGATGCAGATCTGGAATTCTATGCAGACAGTGACCAGCAGCTGAAAATCTATAACTTTCCCAGTTGGGAATGCCTTCCCTACGATGAGTTCAGTCCTCACCAAGACATCACTTCACAAAGGATGAGACTGTTGAACCAGCTCCCAATGCTCGGCAAGGCCGTGGTCGTCATCTCAGTCGACAATTTGATGCAGCGGCTTCCTCCAATTGAATACGTAGAATCAAACAGTTTTGAATTTAGAGTCGGGCAATCATTGGATTTCGAACTGTTTCGAACTCGATTGGAAAAAACTTCATACCACTCGGTAAATCAGGTAGAAAGCCCAGGAGATTATGTGATTCGAGGAGGAGTTATCGATGTATTTCCCATGGGACTGGACGATCCAATCCGCATCGAGCTGTTTGGTGATGAAATCGACAGCCTTCGCTTGTTTGATGTCGATACTCAGCTGACCAAACAAAAAATCAACGAAATGCGGATTCTTCCAGCCAGTGAAATTCCCATGACGGATTCGGCAATTCGTTCGTTTCGGCAAGGAATGCGTAGACACTTTGAAGGCGACCCCCGTCAAAACTATGTTTATAAAAAAATTGATGCCAAGAAAGTGCCGAGTGGCGCCGAATTTTACCTGCCTCTGTTCTATGAACATACATCAACTTTTCTTGACTATGTTCCATCATCGGCTGTAATTGTGATTCTGGATTCCTTTCATGCTGAAACAGAAAAATTCTGGCAGCATGTCCATGAACGTCATGAAGCAACGAGTGATCAACGAGACCGGCTGCCGCTGCCACCGAACCTGCTTTATCTCTCTCCAAGTGATTTGGATCTTCAGATCAAAACTTTTCCGCACGTTTGCATAGGAGAATCTGAGCAAAAAACAGCTCTGCCATTCAATACTGTTTCGATTGGCGAATCATTTCAGAGAATTCAAACTAAAACCGCCCAGGCTGCACTCAAAAAATTCTTATCCGAACCCCATAAAAGAGTCTTATTTACGGTTGATGCCTACGCACAAAGAGAAAATCTTGAGAAAATTTTATTTGGAATGGGGATGAATGCATCGCGCATAGATTCGTGGAATTCCTTCCTGAATTCGGAAGTGCGATTCGCAGTTACAGTGGCGTCGCTGACGGCAGGTGTGAATTTGCCCGGCATCAATGCGGCGGTAATTACCCGAGCTGAGCTATTTGGAAACTGGCATCCAGCTCCCAAAGCCAAGAAAAAAATCAAGTCTTCAGAGAGCATCATCGCTTCCTACGAGGAACTGGAAATCGGTGATGCTGTCGTTCACGAAACTTATGGAATTGGGCGATATCAAGGACTTGTGACGATGCGCATTAACGATACGCTGGCCGAATATCTTTCCATTGAGTATCAAGGAAATGAAACATTGTATGTGCCGGTTTATGCGTTTGACTGTGTGAACCGTTACTTCGGGAGCGATGCAGATCAAGTGGAACTTCACTCGCTCAGTTCTCGAAAATGGAAAAAAACGACTGCTAAGGCACGTTCGAAAGCGTTTGACATTGCAAGTGAACTATTGGAGGTTCAAGCGCTCCGAGACTCTCGCGAGGGAAATGTCATGTTGCTTCCCGAGCAGGATTACGAGCTGTTCGTATCTCGATTTCCCTATCGCGAAACTCTAGATCAACTGTCAGCGATTCAAGCGGTTTTGACCGATCTGGCTTCGAGTCGCCCCATGAATCGCTTGGTTTGCGGCGACGTAGGATTTGGCAAGACGGAAGTTGCCCTGAGAGCTTCTCTGGTTGCTGTTGCAAATGGGTATCAAGTTGCTTTAGTGGTACCCACCACACTATTGGCACAGCAGCATTTTGATGTATTCCAGGAACGATTCGCCGAGATGGGCGTGAGCGTTGAATTGGTGTCGCGAATGCAAAAGAAACTGACAGTCACACGCATATTGAAAGATCTCAGATCAAATCTGACCGACATCGTCATCGGCACGCACAGACTGCTTCAAAAGGACGTCGAATTTTCCAAGTTAGGCTTATTGATCATCGATGAAGAACATCGATTTGGGGTACGCCAGAAAGAACACCTGAAAAAGCTCCGAACTTCAGTCGACATTCTAACGCTGACTGCAACCCCGATTCCTCGCACCCTCAGCATGGCTCTGCACGACATCTGCGACATCTCAATCATAGGCACTCCACCTGACAATCGCCTGAGTGTGCGGACGTTCGTACGAGACTGGAACTCCAAATTGATACGGGAAGCGTGTCTGCGGGAGATCGGACGCGGCGGTCAGATCATCTTCTTGCACAACGAAGTGAAAACCATCACTCGAACTGCGAAGCAGCTGGAGAAAATTGTGCCAGAAGCGAATATCAAGACTGCGCATGGTCAGATGCCCAAGCTCCAGCTGCAGGCGGTCATGAAGGATTTTTATCAGCAGAATTTTGATACGCTCGTCTGTACGACAATCATCGAAAACGGAATTGACATTCCCAGCGCCAATACAATAATCATCAACTCTGCAAATAAATTCGGACTTGCGCAGCTACACCAGCTGCGAGGGCGAGTGGGCCGTTCGCATCACCAGGCTTATGCTTATCTGCTCGTACGAAGTCTGAAATACTTACCTAGGAATGCCCGTTTTAGGCTCGAAGCTATTGAATCCTTCGATCAGCTGGGTGTCGGTTATGTCATTGCGACTCACGACTTGGAGATTCGAGGTGCGGGAACTCTGCTGGGAGAAGCACAAAGCGGTGTGATCGATGACGTTGGTTACTCACTGTATTCGAGATTTTTGCGAGAAGCGGTGTCCACACTGAATCGTTCGATGTCCAACGGTGCGGCCAATGAAGAGAAAAAACAGCGGCTGCAGCAGGAATTCGCAAAATTTGAAGTCGAAAACAGCAGCAATATTGAAATTGATCTCCAAATTCCAGCACTGATTCCCGAATCTTGGATTTCCAGCGTGAGTCTGCGCCTTACGCTCTACAAGAGGATTGCTCACGCAGCTGATTCAAAAGCGTTATACGACCTCAGGAAAGAAATGGTCGATCGTTTTGGGGCCTTTCCAAATTCAGTCAACAATCTTTTTGAGGTCGGAAACATTCGCCTTCGGGCGAAGCGTCTTGGGGTGCGGAGACTGCACGTTCGCCAGTCTCGCGGTCGTATCTCCTTCGTTGAACAGCCTAGAATCAATTTTGCAGGAATCCACCGGCTGATTCACGAGTACTCCGGTGTCGTGAGGCTGAACAGTTCGGATTCAGAAATTAATTTCTCTCATCGTCTGCTCTCTGGAGAAAAGAGAGTTCGGAGTGCGATGTTCATACTCGACTGCCTGACCCCGAATGATGAAATTCCGCTGTCGAGCTAGTCCGGATCTTTTTCAAGTGCGGTGTACTGACGAACGAATTTCAATCAAGAAATATTTGCGTTCGACTGCAGCTCTGAAGGAGCGGCTCGCTCGCAATCAGGCGACCTTTTCAGCTCGGTTTACTTCTTCCGCCGGACATTGAGAAGGGAAAATTGCCAATTCTTCTTCAAACCCGAAATTTCTCATGTCTTCAATACGCATCGGATAGAGAATTCCGTCCAGATGATCGCATTCATGCTGAACGACTCGGGCATGAAAGTCGGTAACGGTTCGATCAATTCTGTTTCCCTGCAAGTCAATTCCGGTGTATCTGATCTTTGAATGCCGCGATACCAAACCGCGCATTCCTGGAACACTCAGGCAGCCTTCCCATCCAGCTCGCGTTTCCGCTTCCAGAAATTCAATTTCAGGATTAATGAGAACCGTAAACGGAACTGGTTCTGCAGTGGCATATCTTGGGTTGAATTCAAATCCGAAGATAACGACTCTTTTCATCACCCCAATTTGAGGAGCTGCCAATCCTGCGCCGTCCGCGGCAACCATGGTATCAATCATGTCCGCAACGAGATCCTTCAGCCCAACGGTCTCGGACTCGTTCACTGGTTGAGAGACCTCGAACAATCGTGGATTGCCCATTTTCAGTATTTTTCGTACCGTCATAATCTTAATATATTGATAATAATAACTATCTAACTAATTTCAAAGGATTCCATGCAGGAAGAAATTATACTGAATGGTTCAGAATTATTGGGAATATTGATTTGCTCAGTACAAGTTTTTCGGTGGCGTTTATTAAGAGGTCGGTTCCGTCAAAAATAAATGACTTGCACGGGTAAATTGCCGCATAGGCACAAAATTAGAAACCGCAGCTACGCGTTCATTTATGTTGATTGCAGTTGTCCAACCCCCAATTTTGAGTGTGAGTTCAGCAGGTGACACACATAAAAATCATATTTGCCTGCATTTTCTCACGTTCCGTTCTGTAATTGAAGTCAAATATCGGTACGACAATGCTAAGGTAAAACGAGTTCTACAATTTTGTCTTCCGTAATCCGAATCAAAGCTTGTTGCTGCAGACCTTTTAGATCTCTTAATCGAGTTTTTGCAGTGAGTTTTCTATAAAGTTCGGAATACCACAATTCTGCCTTCAGACTGCTTAGTGATGGCTTGATATTCCGACTTAGAAGATTGTCAATAATCGTAAATTGTCGAAAATTGATTTCTTTAGTTCGCAGCTTACGATTTAAAATGGCCTGAAAAATCAAAATTCCGATGATTTGATGTGCGCGAGTAATTAAATTGTTTAACGCCTCCAGCATACCTTCAAGTACAAATTCAACGAATACAGTGTTTGGATAGGGTTCCTTTTTTTTCTGAGAATTTCTTGCAAGATTGAAAACCGTAAAGTATCTGTCTATATGCTTCAAGTAGTATCTTGAGAGTGCAAATGGTGCGTACTTCACACCGGATGACATCAAAATTAGTGCTTCCAAAACTCTGCCGACTCGACCATTACCATCCCAAAACGGATGAATTGTCTCGAAATAAAAATGTGCTAACGATGCTCGAATCAAAGGGTCAAGCGTAAACAGTTCGGAACTATTGATCCATTCCAGATAGTGCTGCATCAAAATCACTATATCGGCCCGGCATTTTGGAGGTACATAAACGCCTCCGTGAGCAGAATCTCCGACTTTGGTCAATTGTCCCTTTGGATTATCACGATATCGACCAGGTGTGTTGTCAGGATGCGTTAACCCATCAGTAATGATCGCGTGTAAATTGGTGATTGTCTCCTCAGACAGGGACACAGATTGATTTGACTGCTGAGGCGATCGTACTGCGAACAGTCTGGCTGCTTTTTCTGCCTCGTTATATGCATATTTGAGATTGAGTATGCGCTTTGCTTCCTCATTGTTGGACACTTCACTCGAAATTATGACCTCTATCTCCTCTTCGGTTTGGATGCCACCTTCAATGGTATTTGTACCATAGATACTAGACACAACCACTTCCTTCTCCAGGCGCATAGCAATTTCATTCACCATTGGTACGGAATCGAATCGAAGTGATGCGTCTCTCACCCTTTGCATTAGTGGGTGAATTCTCTCAAAATCGATTCCAATTTGAAATGTAAAAATTCCAGATCGAAATGTCTCAATTCTTTTTTTATATTCCATATTAATTTCTAAATTATTGTCCAGTTAAAAACTCATAATTTATCTAGTTATTATAGATAGTTATGAGAAATATATAATTAATTATGGAAACAATAATGTCTCAATATTTGTCCTAATTTAGGTTACTCATTGAGATCGTTCGAAGTATGTTCACCTACTCTTTTACGAAAGCTTGTCTGTGAAGGCGTAATGTTTACAGGAATTTACTTGGTTTTCGCCACAATCCCTCAATCTCTCGGACTCAATCGCATCAAATATGAGCTATTGTTACAAGATTTCAAATTTACTGAATCGCATCCAAATCATAGCGCGTGTTGCCAATCTAATTTTCAAGCTTAGCGGTGTGAGAAAAATATTGCAGGCTTTCAAGATGCAGCTGACACGAATCGAGCGTAGCGAATGATGAATTAATTTCTGGATGACAAGATTCTAGGATCAGAACCCCTAAGGACGAAACGGGTATGAGGTCTTTAAGGGCGCGTCTATTTATTCCGAGGTAAGATTCGCGTTTTACGGTTGAATCTCGGAAAATAAAAGGCATCAATCAAGTCTTGATGTTACAGCAGAAGCAGCAGGTGATTCAGTTGGAAAAGTCGTATTTGTTTGAACGTGAATGTCAGCAGGAAGCGTTGGAGGAATTCGATAGATTAGTTCAATCTCTGCGGATTAAGTGGGAGTACAACACTTGGCCTACAGCTCGTTGGCATCCAACAACAGCTCTTTCCCATCTGCGCGGCGCATGCGATACTTCAGATTCCCTCTTTTCATGTGCAGCACCGCAGTCAGCTTCAGCTCCAGCGCAGCGTTGATGAAAAAAGCGGTGAGACGGTCGGTGGTTACAACGTGCAGATTGCAGTCGATGAGAAACACAAGCTCATCGTGGCGGAACAGGTCACGCAGGATGGAAACGACAAAAAGCAGTTGCAGCCGATGATGACAGCCGCCGCCGAGACGCTCGGCAATGACGAGCTCAAGGGGCTGGCCGATACGGGCTATCACAGTGCTGAACAGCTGGACGCGTGTGAACAAAAGGGGTTTGAAGTGTTGGTGGCTGAGCCCCAGCATGCGAGTCATAAAGGACGCGACGGTCGCTTTGGCCGGGACGATTTCAAATATGATGCCGAAGCCGATGTCTATGTCTGTCCGGCCGATTAAAAACTACGGCGTGGTGGAAAAAGTAGAAGTAAAAACAGGCATATGTGACCTATCGTGCGACTACAGCACAGTGTCAGTCCTGCCGCCTGCGAGAGTAGTGTCTGTCGGAGAAGGTCCGCTATCGAAAGATCCAGCGTTCGATCCATGAAGCCGCGGTGGAACGCAATCGGGAGCGTCTCAAGGCCAATCCCAATCAGGCTCGCGATCGCGGTTCGATCGTGGAACATCCCTTTGGCACCTTCAAGCATAACTGGCAGATGAGTCATTTCATGATGCGCTCGCTGCCCAAATGTCAGGGAGAATTCTCGCTGATGGCTCCGAGTTACAACTTCAAGAGGGTGCTCAATCTAGTGGGATTCGAAGCGCTGATGTCGTATTGTGCCCAAATGCAGCGAATGAGGTTGAATTTCGGTTGAAACACAAAAAAAACTGTGGTTTGAGGTGGAATTGGGATTTTCAAGTCCCAATTTTAGTTGCTTGATTCACAAATCGAGGTTCAATCGAGCAAGATTTGGTGATTGCCCTTCAAATTCATCATTTTGCTCAGACTCACCAGAGTCGGTTCGATAAGGAATCGATACTTTCACGGCCTCCAAGGCTACAACTCGCTTGCCGCGGTGCAAATCGCACTCAACGGCAATGCGGTTGAAATTCTCGACCAATTCATTTAAAATCATTCAAAATCAATATCCTCAAGAACTAGCCTGCCCGATTAGGGGCGAGTAGTTACTGTGTGGTGATTGTTGATGAAACTGATTTGGTGAGGGAGGTGCTCTGGATGAATTTCGTAATGTTGAGGCGGATGCGGCGGATGATGTTCGAGGTGTTTGGTTGCAAGGGAAGGTCGGAGGTTGCCGAGACTTCATTGCGACACATCGGGAGGCTGGCGGTTTCTCTTGCGTTGCTGATGTCATTTCAGCTAGTGGCGATGACAGTTAAAGGCGACGATGCGGTCGAGCGCACCGTTGATTGCGAGAGTTGGCCACCGGGACTGATTGAGGCTTATTACGATAAGGGCCCTGAAGACAGGTTAGCCTGGGAAGCGCGGGAATGTCTGACGGCAATCCTCATTCCGTCGACGTTTGCGGAAGGGGTGCCGGCTTGGGCGATTATCGAGGCGCAGGAATTGCTGGCGGCACTGGGCTATGAACCGGGTGTTGTCGACTACCTGTGGGAGGAGCGTACGGCGGGTGCCTATGGGGAATTTCTGCGGGACATGGGTTTGCGCGAAAGTGAGTTTTTGACAATAGAGGGGCTGCAAGCGCTGCGCGATAAGGAAAAAGAGACGAGGCAGGCTCAGAATGAAAAGACAGCGGGGGAAACCTTTCGGGACTGCGTTGGATGTCCCGAGATGGTGGTGGTGCCTGCGGGGACGTTCATGATGGGTTCGGACGGATCGGAGGTAGCAGGTAGTCGTGATGATAGGGAACAAGGTCCGGTGCATCGGGTGACAATCAAGCGGGACTTTGCGGTCGGCCGGTACGAGGTGACCTTTCGGGAGTGGGATGCGTGCGCATTGGACGACGGTTGTTTTCATTTTCCGCATGATAATGGCTGGGGACGCGGTGACCGTCCGGTGATCAATGTCCACTGGGTAGATGCCAAGGAATATGTGGACTGGCTGAGCCGAAGGACCGGAGAGCGTTATCGTCTGCTTTCGGAATCTGAGTGGGAGTATGTGGCGCGTGCGGGCACATCAACGCCGTATCACTTCGGGTCGACGATCTCGACGGATCAAGCGAATTCCTGTAATGTAAGCGGATTTACGGTAGTGTGTCGAAAACAGACGGTGCCGGTCGGCAGTTTTCCGGCCAACGATTTTGGGTTGCACGATGTCCATGGCAACGCGTGGGAGTTCGTGGAGGACTGCTGGCATGGCAGCTACGACGGTGCGCCGAGGGACGGCAGTGCCTGGACTACGGGCGGTGACTGCGATCGCCGCGTGCAGCGTGGCGGTTCCTGGCACGACCCAGCGTGGAGACTTCGCTCTGCGCATCGCCGTGCCCGGTCGGGTATCTGGGGTAAGACCCGTTACGGCTTCAGCGGGTTCCGTGTTGCCCGGACGCTTGCACCGTGAGTCCTTACATCCTTACCTCGGGGTTCCAAGGGGCAGAGCCCTGTTGAATTCCAGATTAATTTGAAACGGATTAATCAAGTTAAACGAATATGATCTGGGCTTAATCACCCCGAACGCATGAAATATAATTTCCATCCAATCAAGAGTCTGTTTGACACACTTTCTCTATGATTCAGCTGATCCGAATACAGCAATTATTGAGGCCTGCTTGTGTGGTCGGTGCGAATTCAAGGACGAAAGTAACGTTGGCGGAAATCAATCCCACGGTTCGCATGGGGTAAGGGGTGTTTTTGTCACTTTTTTCCACGACATCCAAGATATTTCACGGCAAACGCGCATGAATGCGCCTCAATCACCCCGAAAGGATGAAATACGTCAAGGCATCTGATCGCAAATTGACGAATCATTTCTGATACATTAAGTTGGCGAAGGAGGCGGAAACAGAGATCGATTTTATTTTGGTGGGAAGCTTGGTCTTCACCCCGCACGGCAAACTGAGCGAAACGGCAGGCGTGTACCCCGAATTGTACCCGTCCTTGGGACGTGGACGAATGGCAAATTACACCACGGTTGTTACGACACCGTGAGTTTAGCGGCCCTGCCGTTTACTCCGTCTCCATTTTTTACAATATCAATGGAGGGATCATTATGATTAACGATGAACTGCATGTTGTCCATGCCCGCGTCGCCGGCTTGGACATCCATAAGATACCGACCACCGCCTCGTTAAGACCACCGTCGCTGCCGCCCACAAAATGGTTCGCACCCTTTACGCGGTGCTGCGCGACCGACGACCGTACCGCGATCCTGCGGTGAACTACGAAGAACGGGTGATCCGGCGCAACGCCCGCGTTGGATACAGCAATTGACCCAATTCAACATTCTTAAGCGACATCAAGATGGCAGCGTGACCGTTAACTGGGACTCTTGAAGCCCCGGCCGCTTCACTGCCTGCGAAACTGCGAATACGACCTAAAAGATTCGGGGACGTCGTCACTTCGTTGATCCTCCGCAGCGGTGGCCTTCACAACCGCACACAGATCGCGATCCTCGAAGATCTTGCGACATCTCAACGCGTCTGCAATCCCTGCACATCGTCCCGGATTTCATAGCAAATATTGGAAAATCCTGCCTTGAAAATGATAGGAAAAATAATCCTATTCCAATTTACGATATTGACGCCTTTTATAACCAGTTCAAAAATTAAATGAATTTTCAGATTTTTCTTTTAGAAGAAAGAGGATAGAGATGGCAGACAAGTCCTAGGCAAGTATCGCATGAATTGACATATATAAATGATTTGAAAAAATATGAATGTAAATCTAAAGTTATTGCACATGTTCGATCAGTTCTTCAACCTGTTCAACATTAAGCAGATCGGACAATCACCGTTCGCAGTCAACAGCTGCGGTGTCAGCAGTTGCACATTATCGGCCACGCTCTACCGGTCATGGTGATGCGGCAAAATGCCGTGACACAGCATCTGACGCGGGGTGCCATGCTCGTTGGTCGACTCAACAAGCCGATCATAATCAGCTGTTCAAGCTCTGCTTGAGCCTGGTCAGAACCAAAATCCACAACCCATCCATGCCCGGGCGACCGGTGTGGTATCGCCCCTTGGTATGCAGCTGAGCGCTCAGAAGCTCAAACACCCTGTCACGCACCGCTTGTTTTTTGTAAATCTGCTGCAGACCCCGCAGCAACACCGCAATGTCGTCTTGCGACTTTGGACTAATCTTGACTTCGCTAATGAATGAACCGCCCAGCTCGGTTGGTTGCAATTAGACTTCTCTCAGGCAGATAAAGTACCGAAGAACTGGCTAAAATTGAGGATTTGACCATCATATTGCGGATTTTGGATGCGATTTCGGTGTTTTCCAGAAAAGCTTGGCTTCCGATGTATCGTGTTTATATATATGATATTATTCGATAATAATACACTATTTTGGTTTTCTTCCAAGCACTGACTAATCCACTCATTGCAAATCCAGCAGCGACATACAGATATTCAAAGTTCTTCTGTAACCGTCAAAAATGCTGTCAAAGGCCTCTTTCTGTCTTCATTTTTTATTCTAAATTTAACTGTTTCCAGATAACGAAAGCTTTGTGAGCGGATTAGAAAAGATCAAACTTAAAGATAAGAAATTGAATGCGGGTCGAAGTGGCACTTGCAAATCAATCGTAGTTGATATCAAGGAACGAGGAATCAAAGAAAGTCAAAGCAAAAGTAATCGAACACACTCAAAGAGATACTCTGCACGATGTCATTAAAGACAATGTATAGAATCTGGTTCAACCGTGTATTCAGATGACATTAAGGAGTACAACAATCTACATGGATACAAACACGATTTTGCTAAGCATTCAGTCGGAGAGTATGTTAAAGAACAAGCTCATATCAACGGAATTCAATCATTTAGGTAATGTTAAAGCGAGCTAATAAAGGCACTTATCACAAAATCAGCAAGAAACATTTGAATCGCAATGCAAACGAATATTTAGTGCGTCATAATATCCGTGAGGAAGATACCATCAACCAAATGGAGACTATTGTTGCTGGAATGATTGGAAGGCGAATCATGTATAAAATCTTGGTATCCGGTAAAGACGGCAGAATGAATTTAATAAATGAACAAATTGATTGATACGAACTCACGTAGAAAATAGGTGTTTCAAAATGAAAAAAATCAGGGGATCCAATTGCGAAAGAGCATTTAGAAATGAAGGAAGATGAACGTATCCTTGAAGAAGGAAAAATATTAGGGTACAACGTTTTCAAAATGAATGATGAAACTAGAAAAATTTGTCTTGAAAACGAAAAAAAGACACCAAGACCAATTGTTGGTAAATTTTCGGATCACGTGAAAAAATATTATTGAAAGAAATAACGCAATATCACGATTACGATAATTTGCTTTATGAAACTGTTCGTTTCGTACAAATTTCGGAACACATTTCATTTACATACGACTTTAAGGAAGAATTTTCTACTAATAACGAAGTGATGTCTGAAATAGACGTTGTAACCAATCTGTTCAAAGACAGGGATTACTCGACACTTAAAGGCGAATACAACGACCATCAATTGGATCGTGACTTGAAGGCATATCGATCACTTCATCTTTTTTATGGAACTACAAGAGATGTAATAATTGTCTATAAAAAGCATCGAGATGGCGACCATATTAGTTTCCATAGAATTGGCGATCATGAAAAGGTTTATGATCCAGATTATCAGAAAAAGGATAAGATTAGACGGACGAAGAAACGCTGAATTGTTTGAGAGAAGAAAATCGAACAAGCGACCTTCAGCAATCAATCGCCAACACTGCGCAGCACTCACGCTTGCAAGTTTCCTCAAGTGCACAATCTGCTATATTTCGTTTTGCTGACCTTATCGTGCTGCACTGCGATTCGTGCTCAGTAGTAGAGGGCATTCTGCAGGTGCTGGTTGCAGATGAGGTGGTGCACCACGATGTAGGTTTTTCTGGAGCTACGAGCGACGGGGCGTCCCGTAGAGACTGCGCAGGGCCGGAAAATCGCGTCGTTGCAGCAAATCGGAACCTTCGGCGAGCAGCGTGGTGCGGACCACTCGTCCGACCTCTGGAATCGAAGACAATACAGCCACATCACGCTGCCAGTTTATTCCCGTTTCATCTGCTGGCGGTTGAGTCAATCCCTTGATCAGCTGCTCCACGAGGCGGTCAGTATTACGCAGCTGACGCCGATTGAATTCCAGTTCGCGAAGGCGAATTTCGGACTGGCAGCGACCGCTTGCTGGGTGCCTGGAGCGACCTAAATCGGCGGTTTGTGCAGCCATTGCAGAATCTCTTGGGCACTGATGTGTGTTGTGAAAAATAGAGATGACCGGCACCCCGACCTTCTGCTGCAGTGCCAGTCTTGTGTGAAGTCCTTTCGCACAAATATGTGAATCGTTCTTCGATACAGTCTGTGTCCCTTGGAAATTCTACGAATCCTGCTATGAATGTAATATCTCCTTCGAATCTTTGACGTGGTTTCCAAGATAAAATCCTCTTTGCAGTACGAAATTCCGGCAAGTATGCATCAACCGATATCGCGGCAGAATCAACCATTTAATTTTCAGCTGTCTTCCGATCGCAGTAGTAGTGTCGTGTTGAAGAAACGGGTAAATTAAGGACTGCAGTCAGTGCTTAAATCTGTACCGAGACTTCTGTGGATTGATTGCATGAGTGGGATTCCATAGTGAAGTAAACGACTGCATTTTCTGTCACTGAAAGGCCGTCGTCGGTAGCAAATTTGTTGAATCAAATTAAACTCATGACTGTCTTTGCAAAAGTGCGGAACACAACTAGGTGATTCAACGGCAACACTTGGCAGCCAGCGTACCAATCCCTCTTTTGAGGCGCATAAATAACTAGAAATTAGGATCTGAGACACGGCAAATTTTTGTTGGTTCCATAGAACGATTTTGCATGCTGAGTTGCGCGAACAATGTGTAAATTTGATTCAAGGAGCACGTTTGCGCGCCTTTTGACGAATTTTATTCAATCAAGGCAGGCTACAATCGGTTGCTGAGCGCGTTTTCTGGCGGTTGCTTGGATCAGAACACAGTCTGCCTGCTGCGGCGACTGTGATGCCTGCGATGGCAGATGGCGCGTCGGCTGCGCACCGTTTCAACTCATTGTAAAACGACCGCGCAGTGGCTTCGGGTGTCCTTAGTCAGACGCAGATAATCAAGCAGTTGGCTTGACAAAAAATTAGCCCTGGAGACGAATCAAAAACGCTTGCCATCGTCAGTCGATTTGGGGAACACTGTTTGTTGGCGAGACTATCTCCCTTGCATGCGGCTGCGCAGGTCAGCAGATTTGCAATTGCCGTTTTGAAAACTGCAGGGCTGTCTTTGAAGCGCCGCTGTCTCACACCGCCGAGCTCCGCTTCGGTGTGATGGGCCTCGATATGCTGTGTCGGGCTGCTCGGTTTCTTTAACCACTCTGATTCAAGGAGGTTTTGAGCCTGCTGCCGGTTTTGATTATGATTCAGCGTTGAAACGCGTTTTCTCTCACCCTAAAATGATCCGCGAACTGGTGCGGTATCTGTCACCGCAGCTGGATGACGTCGACATGGACGACCTGCATCTGACGGGTACCGAACAGGTGAGAAAAAGCCTGAAGAAGCGCCGCCAGAACCTGGTGTGGAAGGCGTGCGGCGCCAAGGAGGCTGTGAAAGTATTCTCATTTCCGTAGAAATCTAAACCAGAATAAAAAATTAATATCAATTAAATCAATAAATTATATGTTTATGATCCAATCAAATTAAACTAATTTGGCAATACTTTCACAGTCTCCAAGGCCGGCATTGCCGTCTACCTAGCTTTGGAGTTTCAGTCGAAGGTGGAGAGGTTTATGCCTCTGCGGATGAACACCTACTGTTCTTTGCTGTCGGAACAGCTGGTTCGGCAGCGGCGTTTGGACCCCGATGGGAGGCTGCCGTCGGTCATTTCCATCGTCATTTATAATGGCGCCCGACGGTGGAAGGCACCGCTGGAGCTGATGGAACTGTTCTCAGACAGGGGTTCGGCAAAGGCTCGAAAGAATGGTCAGTGCCAATTCATTCTGATGGAGCTTGCGGCGTACAGGGAACGCGCGCTGACGCATTCAGAGCATCCGCTGGGCATGTTGATTCGTTTGGAATGCGCAGAAACCGAGGCGGAGTGGCGGCAGGTTGTTAAAGAATTTAGATAATGGTATTGGAAACCGGGCGACTGTGAACTGAAAACGGATTTGGCGAAGTGGCTGAAAGCATCGATCGATGATCGGCTGCGAGAGCGGATAGAAGGAGTAGAAGAAATGGGAATGCTGGCAGAGAATTTCAAAAAATGGGCCGTTGAATACCGGGCTCAAGGCATTGAGGAAGGTCGGGTTCAAGATTTGGAAATAGGCAAGCGCGATCTGCTGATCCGGCAGATCGAGTCCAAGTATGGGCCTGCGGTGCGCGGACAGTTGACCGAGACCTTGCTGCGACTCACGACGCCCGAAGCGCTGGACCGGTTTGGAGACTGGATCATTCACTGTGAAACTGCCGAGGAACTGTTCGAGCGCATTCGTTCAAGTGCCAACGGAATCACTGGATAGACATGCCCAAGGGAGCGTTTTCTGTTAATTTGCCGCGGCATCAGTGCAGCCGGCATATGTCTGTAGTCTTGTTCGCCCAAGACCCATTGGAAACCGCATCAGCACCAAAAATTCCGACTCTTCGTCGCGTTTGACCGCCTCAATCGCCAGCTCCGACAGAAGGGACGGTCCCCGGTCAGTTAGTCGTTAGCAGTGACGCAGGAGTCGTTGTCATCCTGAACGCATTGACTGACGAAGTTAAAAAGTTAGACTTGAATCGCTTTCGGTTGAGCCGGTGGGATAATCACCCGTCGGCGACATCAATTCAGTGAACAGCAAACACGGCTTAAATGAAATGGCCCCTTTCTGGAGCGTTGTCAAAATATTTTCGATAAATTCCCTGAACGTCAGCCACGGCAGCCGCATGGTGCGTGAACTGAATCTGGATTTGATATATTTGAGGATACGGTGTAGAGTTTTCATTAGCCTTGGCTCTTGCGCCGGTTTGCAAATTTCACCCATTGAGTGAAACCGCTTATTCAGTAATAGCTTGATTGCACAAGGCTATTCTATTGAACTGATGTTTCAATGTTTGGATAAGGGATCTCGCTGTACAAACGTCAAGTGGGAACGAATACAATTACGTTGACTTGTTCGGTTCAAATTACGTAGTTAATGCACGATGCATTGTTATGAGAAATTACGTAGAATTTTTTTGGGTGGCGATAACAATAATTTTGAAATTTGGGAAGTTATATGCGTACTTTAGTGGTTGAGGATTTGGACTGGCAGCGAAGGCGCCTAAATTCATCCTTACAAAAAGCGGGTATTGAAGTCGACTTAGCTCATGACAGTGCTGAGGGGTTGCAACTCAGTCGCGAAAGCAGATACGACGCCGTCATCGTCGATTTAGGCTTGGACGACTTACCGAACGAACCAACAGTAGGCCTTGATCTAGTTAAAAAATTGCGTCGGGAAATGCACGATCTTCCGATATTGATTTGGTCCGGGTTTAACGACTGGGAAACTCGGCTTGAGAGCCATAGGGCTGGTGCAGACGCCTATGTCACGAAGTCATCAGATATGACAAAGCTAGTTGCAACTTTGTTCTCTATAATCAATTGAACTAATGACGAAAAGTACCAATCAACTTCCGGGGAAACAGACAAAATTTGTATGAAGTGAAAAGCAGCTTAGCTCATCCACATCGAATCTTGATCGTCGAAGACGATCGTACATTGGCGACTGCAGTGAAGAATTTTCTTGAGATTGAAGGAATTTGTAGCGTTGAATTGGCGTTCGACTATCAGAGTGGATTCGAATTGGGGTGCAAGAACAGATATAACGCAGCAATTGTTGACCTCAACTTGGGCGGGATCGATGGTCCTAAACTGAAAGGCTTGGAATTGATTCAGGCCATACAGGATGAAGGCGGGCGTTATCCTTTCATGGTTTTTTCAGCGTACATTGATTTTGATACCCGTGTCAGGGCCCATAGAATGGGGGCAGTATGCTTTATGCGTAAGCCGATCGGAGCTCAAAGTTTGTGCGATGATGAATTCGTTGCGGCCATATCCGCATTAATATATATGGGCACTCCTGAAGAGGATGAAAAGACGCTCGAATCCACAGTCATTCAAAGAGGTCCAGTGACAATCGATGTTGATAAGTCGGTAGTCCATATTTCAGGTCGTGAATTTGATAAATTCACACCCATGGAGCTTAAAGTTCTGGTTTGCATAATGCAAAAAAGGCATGCAACGATGGATGAGCTAATTTCTCATGTATACGGAAATACGGACAAGAAAAAATACTTGGATAATCGACAAAACATACAGACTTTTATCAGTAGAATTCGTCGAAAAGTACGGAGCATAACCGACGTTAATCCGATCGTTTATAAGAATCTGAAATACCGGATTTTCTGGCCTATAGACGATACAGACAACCCCGCCTTGTAACTGAAAATTATCACTTTATTTGTCGTTAAGCTGGCGGCACGAGTGCTGAGAACCAATTCACGCACGATTTGATATCGTTCGATTGTTCAACCTGATGCACAACTTCTCTGTTTACGACCACTTCAATACAGTCATTCCAACGTAAACTGTATTGAAAGTGGATACAGTGGCAATCAACCACCCGCGAGCAGGTTGTTATTCAATGGATGGCTATTACCTAGTTTTATTGCATCATTGGGCTTCGGCTGGTTTGTTTCAAATTTTATTGGTGTGGCATGCTAAATTAGGATGCTCGCGAGATTTTAGCAATTTTCATTGATTCGAGTTCACACTCCCTTTCAGATAACAAGTTGTGTATTGTGTTTTAAATTGGGAGTGTAAATCAATTTTGATCATTCTTGCATTCGACGATTGCATCCATAGCATGTCCTTTTGGGTGAGGTTGCATAAGTAGATAGACTCCAGCGACCACCAAAGCTCAGGCGTTCGATACAAATCACCAGCTAATTGGCACTCCTTTTGGCGATGATTTTAACAAGCTCGTTTTGATTACAGTATCACGCTTAATGGACGGAGTTTCAACCGAAGATTACTAGCCCATCTTACCCGCATTCTTCGCCGTGAAAGTTCACTAGATGACTGGATTTTCGCTATAGAACTCGCAGTCCGTGCACGTAAAGTCCAAATCTCGGACGAAGTTTTGGGAATCGGCCTCACAATGCACGTATGTTTACCCACACAACCCTCGGTCCAATTTTAACCTGGGTGCTGGCAACTGGAAAATTGAGTGTAAACGCCGAACTGGATTTACAATGATAAGTAGCAGAATTCGTCGCGTTATCCGTTCACTGATTCCTACCTACGAACTATGCATCAGATCTATGGCAGCACTTATGTCAGGCCCGAACTTCGTATGTGCTAAATTGCCAAGCTTCAAAATTACATCCATCAGTCTATTCGACAAGCCTGGTCATGGCTGCATTCGGGGCAGACGAAGCCGTTTCGCTAACAATTGCGAGCGAGTTCCCGGATGCAGACCCGTTCTGTGGAGAATTTTGACTACAAATGAAGCAAGTTCATGGACTCGTATTGCGTAATAATAAATTACTTAATATATTCATTATTTTATCTGTAATCGAAGAATCTAGAATCATTGCCCGTGCTTAGACGTAATTGGTTCAATTCAAGCAAGTTAAGAGTTAATTTTTTTAAATTAATCAGTGACGCATAATCATTCGGTTGCTAATCATCCAAACCGCTACGTTGGCTCGTCTGTATGCCTTCATTAAGTTCACTACAATACTAAAAAACTGCCGAGTAGGTGGGGATGTTACCATGCCCCACCTACTCGGCAGTAAAAAACGCTCGTCACTGACAATTGCGCCCTAAGATGGAATGAAGCAGATTTTTCAAATTACCTACCTGGTTAGCGTGGCCAACAGCGCGGTTGAAACATTACTGAGTCCATTCAGGGCAATGAGGTCTTTCATTCGTAGCATTATTGAAAAATTCACAATACCCTTCCTGATCAATTCACTGATTGTTGCAGCAGTTTCAAGCGCGCTGGTCTGGTCATACATATTGTTTGACAACAAACAGATTGAAAGCAAAGAAGAATTACGGAACACACACTTGGTGGCGCAGGCAATGCCGCTGTTGAGAGCATTGGAAGAGGCATTTGATTCGGCCCTGGAAACAGCGGATCCGACAGCCAATCTGGATGAAGACTTCGAGAAAATAGAACAATTCTTCACAGCCGTTGAACTTGCTTGCATTTCCAGTAAAGACATCAGTTGGAAGTGGGAAAATTTCGCAGAAGAGTCGGAACTTCGAGGAGGAGAATCGAAAAATTCTGAAAAACTGCTCTGTAGATTTAGTAAATCTGGACAAATCATTGAGGAGCCAGAATGCAAATACCAAATTGATTTTCAGAATCTGATGTGTCCGGATAATGCAGGAACTGTGCCTGAATTTCAAATAATTCAGCATTCAAACTATCCCGCCTTGTTCATAGAGTCTACAGTGAACAAAATCTTGGGAAACATAACAAGAAATTTTTGGCTGCCAGTATCTGTTTGTTCACTTGTATTGATATTTTTGATTTACAGCGTTTTACGCCAGCTGGTCCGATTGGAACAGGAAGTTCGGGACCTATGGTCTGATGACAGTGTTCAACTGAGTGAGATCATTCATGAAATTCCAATTAATGAATCCGGCTACACCCGCGATCTGTCTCGCTTTATCAAGTTGCTGCAAAGTTATGTTTTACAGATTCGGGAAATCCGGAGAGAAATATTTCGCGGGGCATTCGAATTGTCCAAGCAGTTGGGGCACGAAAGAAACAACCTGCTTCAAAAAGTTTATGATTCCGGCTCACCTGGGTCGTCGCAACAGAATATTGTCGACAGCAAAATAAGATTTGTGGTGGAACATACTGATCATTTCATCAACAGAATGCTCGAATTGAACCGTGACGAGATACCAGTAAAGGAAGAGAAAACTGAGATATGTGACTTATTTCAAGTCATCTTGTTTCTATTTGAGAAAGATAACAGCGACATAGAGTTCCAATTTGAAGGATTGGAACATGAAATGTGGGCTTCATTGCCGACTGACATCCTGCAGAGCATTCTTTTTGAATTGATGACAAACGCCGCAAAATATTCACACCAGAGCGTTTTCATCCGAGTGTGGAAATCAGCTGGGAAGATTCAGATGGAATTTCATAACGACGGGCATAGATTTCCTGAAGATGAAAAAGAATCGATGAAATTGCTTGAGTGGGGCGAGCGCGGAACCACCGACACTTTCGGGACCGGACTTGGACTGTATTTTGTGAAGAAAGGGCTGGACGCTTGGGGTGGCAGTTTGAAACTTCGCAACAGCAGAAAATTAGGGGGCGCGTGCGTTTGCCTTGAAATGCCTGACATAGGATGACTGGCGAATGTCGGCAACCCATAAAAAAACGGAGTTCGCCCGCGCATGAAGCAATTGCAGAAATTCACCACGGGCTTTTCCGTTTGAGCATTGGCAGCGCCAATTCGCTGCATGTGCTTCATTTCAGCTGTTTTATTCGCTGCACGCCTGTTCCACGTAAACGTCTTGCATATTCCCTGCATTGTCAACGAAACGAACCCAGTATATGCCTGTTGGACCGTCATAACGTACGAATACAAATTCAACGTCATCATCACCTAACCATGTCCTGACGTGCTCTTGCGCATCTTCCTCGTTGCATACCGGCGTATCGGTTTGTGCGAAAGCCGAATCGATCAGCGGTTTGGTAGCGATACTTATTGCTTGCGCGCCAATCAATAGAAGTAATGAAATTAGTGGTAACGATATGAAACCAATTAATCTGCGTTTAATTGACATGGCCAGTCTATTATTCGTTTCTTGAATCATCATATTGACATCAGTAGAAGATTGTATCTCAGTATGACTGGACAAGGGTTGACGCGGACCGGTTGAGAGGGCTTTCAGCTACAACAGTCGGTTCACTGGACACTCCTTCGATCAGTTAGAGATGTTTCCCGGCATTGTACAAATGCTCCGCAGTTTCTTCTGCACAGTTCAATTTTTCAAATCTAAAAACAGAATTGATCTCTGATTCTTACATCGTTATTTATGAATCGCACTCTCGCCTGCGTCGGGTGCTGCTGTTTGCATGACATTGGAAAGACTGTTGGAGCCAGATGATCAACAGTGAGCTGGTCTTCAGACTATGCTGTGAATTGAGCGTTGTAAATATCTGTCGCTGATGACAGTCAGCAATATCCGTTTATTTCGTGAACGGTTCTGAGCAGTTGTCTGGGACTTGGAGAAGCACGGTTCAATGAGAATCGGTGCAATCATCCAGTTTGCACCAATCACTACTTCGACAGCATTGAGCTCAAGCTTGCAAATGTCGTCTTTACGGTCAGGGAAATTTGGATGACACAGCCATCAAGTCAACGTCAAGTTGAGTGAAATAAACTGCCAGTTAATCGAAATTGATGAATTTTTGGAGGAAACGGTTAAATGTCTAAGATCAAGATTTTCATAGCAGTATTATTTGTAACAGTTAGTTTTGCCAGCCTGCCAACATCGGGGCTGGCAAATTCATACCAAGAAAATTTTAACGATTCCCAAGCAACTGGAAATCCAATTTTCGAAATTCTCAGCCTGCTCGCAGCTTTTTGTGCGGATGACGACTGCGGCATAGTCGGGAGCAAACCCCATTCGCTACAAGATTCCTTGGAACCCAAATGCTATGGGCTGCAGAACGGTGCGCAATGCTGGAAAGAAGTGGCGAACAGATCTGGCTGCTTCGTGTGGGACGAAGTGCTGAACGTTGCTCAAACTGTAACGTGGTCTGGCGTATGCGATAACGGTGTCGGAAACGGTGATGGAAGGCTTGTTTGGACGGACGGCAATTTTTCCTTCGAGCAGATGGGCTCTTTGACGAACGGCAAGTTTAACGGTTACTGGACCTATCGTGATTCTGACGGCGCTTCGGCAGAAGGTCCGTATGTTGAAGGAAAACAGCACGGTCACTGGATATTCCAATATGTCGACGGCACTGTGGCACAAGGTCCGTATGTGAACGGAAAACGTCTCGGTCACTGGACTTTTCAATATATCAACGGTACTGTAGCACAAGGTCGGCTTGTCGGCGACAAGCGTAATGGTCATTGGACAGTTCGCACTGCAGATGGCAGAATGAAGTGGATAAATGTTGATTCCTTCTAGCTTAAAGTGACGCAAAAAGTCATTCCACAATTGTGGAGTGACTTTAAAGTTTAGAAATGTTCGCTTGGCAATGAAACGATTGCCAAGCGAACATTTTTCTTTGAATCCGAAAACTTTTCGATGTCAGGCGTGCGCTGTAAAAGTCAATGCCTTGTAAGAACTGGACTGCAGAAGGTGCGATGCAGGCAGCTCCTGTCCCGATATATATTGACAGACTTTAACGACAAAGCAATGCCTGTTACATTGACTGACGAAGCAAAATGACAGTGCTGAATCGATTTCATTTGAGCCGGTGAGATTTTCAGCGGTCGGCGGCATCGATTCAATGGTTTGGAAACGCGACTTCAATCTTCCTTATGCTGTCAAAATGGCAGCTTTCCTGCAGGGCGCCCACAAAAGAATGCACATGAATCAGTGGCATATCCGCTGCTTAACCTGCACAATTTAACTCTCGCGAGTACAATGAACTGCCAGCAGACGGGTAAAATTCAATTTTGTTGGTTAGATTTGATTTTCAATTCACTATAATTTAGTATCCCATGCAGGTCATTGGTCTGTTCAACTACAGATATGCAAGAGACCGAATAAAGTAAGCTGCGAATAAATTAGGAGAAAATATTGCTATGCGATCCTGTTTTCGGATTCTAGTAGGTATCGCTTTTCTCACTGTTTCCGCTCACGCCTTCGCCGAAGGTGATGCGCAAGCCGGCAGAGATAAGTCATTTACCTGTACTGGTTGCCATTCTTCACCGGGATATAGAAATGCCTATCCCGGATACACCGTACCTAAATTAGGTGGTCAGCAGGCGGACTATTTGGTAGCCGCATTGACTGCTTATCGCGACGGTACCCGCGACCACAAAACAATGCACGCTCAAATTGCACAGTTATCAGATGAAGACATCGTCAATATCGCTGCTTATTTCTCACAACTTGTTAAAGAGTAGTCGACATGAAACAAACAACTACATCACCGAAATATAGAATTTTCGCGATTTTGCTCGCCGTATTGCTCAGTTCTGCTACATCGTTTGCGGGTGACATTGAAGCCGGAAAAGCAAAAGCGGTTACGTGTTTAACCTGCCATGGCGTTGGTGATACGGTGCTAGGTGTGGCCACCCCCATTATTTCAGGTCAATATGAAGACTACCTGATACAGGCGATGAAAAGCTATCGTTCTGGTTCCCGAAATAATCCTGTCATGAACAGCTTTGTAAACAGCTTAAGTGACAAAGACATTGAAGATATTGCGGCTTTCTATTCCAGTATGGATTCGAAGTTATTTACTCCAACGGAGTGATTTTGCGTTTTTGGCCGCCTTCAATGACATTGAGAAGACTGCCGTTTCTGTACACCAAGTAGTTTCGATTCAGGGCAGCGACTCTGGTTTCAGATCCCATTACGCCCGTTAAATTGAGTGGATCAGCCGCATGAACCGTTACTGTGCTCTGTCGCATTTTGTAGTTTTTCGTCGCCCTTAGAAGCTCTACAGCGTGTGGCAGTGCAAACTGTTCGCCCACGACACCATTCACGAATCTGCCACCTCTGACTTCTCCCCGATCTTCCATTCGCCGATATACACTCCTCAGTTCACGCCAGCTGGGAAAAATTTTATTTTCGTTCGTCAAAAGAGCGGAGAAAACAATTCCGTATCGACGCAATAGAACCTGAGCGGAGCAGTTCAGGATTTCATCGTCGCTCGGAGCAGTGCGAGACCTTCGGAGCGTACGATTGATCAGCGACCATCGACCGGAATTTTGGACACCGTGATTTGAGATGCGTCGCATCATGGACCTTCTTCGTCTCAGTCGTTCAGGAGTCAGGAGTGCGCGGATTCCGCCAAAATGGTCACATGTTGCGATGCCAAGTGCAAACAGTTCAACCAGCCCCTGTTCCAGATGAGTGGGAAGCTGGTTCAGTTCATCCAGCATTTCATCAAAAAACATTGGACCGTAGTCATCCAGCGCCTCGCTGATCATCTGCCCTGTTGGGGATGGAATCAGCTGCTCGCTCTGTCGATTCGCAACAAGGGCATTCCAAACTGGAATTCGAGTTCGCTTCAAAAAAGTCAGAGGCACTGTCTTGATCGAACTGCTCGTTCCATATCGATGCTTTTTCGCACGTCCGCGGCCTGTTGACTTGGAAGGTCTTGACAATCGCGTCCAAACGATTTTGCCCGATGCACTCAGATAATCCAACAGCTCCGGAGTGTAACCAAATATTCGGGGCGGAAGCAGGTCAGATTCCCAAACTGCCGATGGTGATTCGTAAGCTTCAAGCTGACCGAGTACCGAATCAAGCGCATCGATGCCTTCTCCGATGTCATCAGACCGAAATCTCATCCATTGGAATAGATATTGGACATACTGTTGCTGACTGACAGGCTGAATTGCGTTTCTTAATTTTTTAATCGTCTTCTTGTGAATTCGAGCCAGAAAGCGTCGGTCGCACCACTCCATGCCGCTGCTCTGATTTAAAAAGCGTCCACGCATCACCGAGCCCTCAGATTCCAGCATCAGCAAGGCTGTTTCAACCTGATTTTGAGGTACATCAATCGAGCTGGACAGTTCATGCCGAGTACAGGGCCCCAAGGTTTCAAGTCTGCTTTGCAATAGTAATTTCAACGCTGTTTCAGGACCGTCGATTTCTTTTTTTATCAACGTTACGGCTTGAATTTTCGGGACCTGCTGCGAGTCGGGGTGCAGAAGCAGCAATTCATCCAGACGTTCCGCTGAGACCCAAAGAACAGACCCGCTGCCCGTCTTGAGCTTCGTTGCTTGATGACGCTTGGTCAATCGGTTCAGGTAAAAAACCCAAGTCTGACCTTCCTGATCAGGCACACCAGCCGCGTTCGATCTGGAGTGCGCTTCATCCGCTCGAACAAATCCTATGTTGACGAGAGCGTCGTGCATCTCCGCAGCATTTCGAGGATTAGGCCAGGCTTGCTTCTGCAGATCTCGAATGACAATTGAATCCAAGCCGCTGTACTCTTTGAGATCAGACGCATCACTAAAGCGACGGGTCTGAACTGCTAAGGTTCTTCTTTCCTCGGCAGGTGCGTCATCGAGAAAGGCATAGGGTTTCGCTGTGAGAATTTCGTGTGCGAGCGGCGATGGTTCCGGCAGGTCCCGACAGTGGACTGAAATATCCTGATTTTCAATTTTTTCAAGCAGATTTTCAAAACCATTGATGTCCATCAAATCATGAAGACAATCATAAATGGTCTGTTCGACGAGCGGATGCTCGGGCACCTCAATCGGGCCGGTCAAATTTTCCTGACATGCGACCTGATCTGGAAAAACCAAAGACAGCAGATCTTCAGAGTCGTTTCTCTGAAACGGCGGCGGCACCTTTTTGCCATATCTGAAACGCAGAACTGCGAGTGCGGTATTGGCTGCCCATCTCCAGCGTGTAGCAAACATTGGAGCAGCGAAAATTGCCTGAACCAATGTGTCTCGCGCCGAACTGCTCTTGACGTAATTCTGCACTTCTTCGAGAGCGAAGCTATGCGTGGGGCCGAGCGACAGGACGAAGTTGTCTTCCAACGCCGCAGCCTGCAGCTCGAAATTAAAGCGAACGCAGAATCGTTTTCTTAATGTCAGCCCCCAAGCGCGGTTCAATCTAGAACCAAAGATGCTGTGTATGACCAGATGCATGTCACCGGTTTCATCAAAAAATCGTTCGTAGACGATTCTATCTTGGGTTGGCAGGATCCCCAGCGAACGTTTCCCGGCCGCAAGGTAATTGACGATCTGTGCGGCAACCGCGTCGTCCAGCTCATATTCGGACCTGAATGATTCGATGACTGCTTTCAACTCACCACGTTCAAGTGATTCATCCACGAAGTGGCGCAGATCACTCACTGCCTGACTTAGAGCGCAGCTCCGTCCTCTGCCCTCTCCCAGCCAAAATGGAATGTTCGGAGGCAGCCCTTTTGCGTCTTCAACACGAACTTTGCCTTTGGTTACCTGCCGGATTCGATACGAGGCATTGCCCAGTTGAAAAATGTCGCCAACCAGACTTTCGAAAGCAAAATCTTCATTGATCGTGCCAATGCGAATTTCATCTGGTTCAAGAATCACGTCGTAATCAAAAAGATCAGGAATTACGCCTGCATTGGTCGCCGCGGTAATTCTCGCTCCCCTTTTACCTCGTATTTTCCGATTGACAGCGTCCAAATGAATGTAAGATCCCTGTCTGCCGCGGCGCAAAGTGAAACCGTCTGCAAGCATCTGGAGAATTTTGTGAAAATGGTCCTGCTCCAGCCTGCGGTACGGGTAAGCCTTTCTGAAGTTTGAATGCAGCTCGTCAATATCACATTCCCGCGTGCAGGCTTCTGCAACGATCTGCTGCGCTAAAACATCCGACGACCCATAGCAGATTTCAAGTGATTCGAGCTCACCATTTCGAATTGACTTCAAAAGTGCGGCGCTTTCAACCAGCTCATCGCGGGTGGACGGAAACAATCGGCCTTTGGGAATTTTCCCAACAGCATGTCCCGAACGCCCTACTCTCTGCAAAAATACTGAAATTGAACGGGGCGAGCACAGCTGGCATACCAAATCAACATCCCCGATGTCAATGCCAAGTTCCAAAGATGCGGTCGCTACGAGCGCACGAAGCGAACCTGACTTGAGCTTTTGTTCCGCCTGATGGCGATGTTCCTTGGATAAGCTCCCATGATGTGAGCCAACATGCTCTTCTCCTAGAATTTCTGCGAGGTGTCGGGTGACTCGCTCCACATGACGCCTGGTGTTGACGAAAATCAGAGTTGTTCGATGCTCCTTGATCAAGTGAACAAGTTTCTGATGCACTTCCGCCCATGCTGCCGTTGACATGACTGACTCCAGAGGAGTGCTTGGAACTTCGATCGCCAAATCCCAGGTTCGAAGATGTCCCATGTCCACAATGCAGCATTCGTGATTTTTTCTTCCCGTCAAAAATGAAGCAATCGAATCAACTGGCTTTTGCGTCGCAGACAGGCCGATTTTTCGAGTTCTCCCCTGTATCAGCATTTCCAGCCGCGTGACTGAAAGACTCAGATGTGCCCCTCGCTTGTTGCTCGCCAACGCGTGAATTTCGTCCACGATCAAGGTGCGGGCAGTCTGCAGCATGCGCCGACCCGATTCTGCCGTCAAAAGCAGATAGAGTGACTCTGGCGTCGTCACAAGAATATGAGGAGGATTCCGCGTCATTTTCTGACGCTCGTACTGTGTCGTGTCTCCCGTTCGAACCGCTGTTCGAATTTGGATGTTCCTATATCCCTTTTTCGTCAGTCTCTCGTGAATGCCGCACAATGGCTGTCTGAGATTTTTCTCAATGTCGTACGACAGCGCCTTGAGGGGCGAAATGTAAACAATTCGAGTTTCAACGGGTACGGCGCCTTTCTCCAGACCCTCTCGCACCAATTCGTCAATGACCGCGAGAAACGCTGCCAAAGTTTTTCCTGATCCAGTGGGTGCTGATACGAGCACGTCGCGTTGAGCCTGAAGAGCCGACCAAGCCGCCTTCTGGCATCCGGTTGGGCTCGAAAACGTATCATCAAACCAAGATTGAACAACCTCGTCAAACAGCCACTTTTGTGAGGATGCATCTAGGAACATATTCTTTCGTTTAAATTAATTATTTTTCTTATCTTATTGTTAAAATAAATATTTATGATAGCTTATATGCTGATTTCCACCATGATTCGATGAGTTGGATCTGCCTTGCCAAAAAGCATTTTCAGCTTCGGATCCGATTGCATCAATGGCTGGCGGCAGAAAAGAATGAACTTTTTGTCAGTACAGGATTGGCTCGAATTTCCATGAAATGTTCGAAAAATATTCGGCATGAATACAAATATATATTGTTTAAAGAAGTAAAATTTATGCATCATTTCTCATTATTGATTGACCACGGGTGAAGTCAGTGCTAAACACCTTGATATCAATATCTTCACTGCTTGTCGGCTACGGGTTTCTGTTTTGCGGAAACGCACTTCTGACAACTCTGGTGTCACTTCGTGCGGATACGGAAGGCTTCCTGCTGTTGGAGATTGGATTTATCAATACCGCGTATTTTCTCGGTCTGTACGTCGGTGCTAAATACACGGAATATTTTGTCGCCAATGTCGGGCACAACCGAACCTATGCTGCCTTTGCCAGCATGGGGGCAATCTGCGCGCTGCTGCACCCGATCATCGTAGACCCGTATGCCTGGATGGTAATTCGATTCGGCACCGGCTTCTGTGCTGCTGGCATTTTGATGATTACCGAAAGCTGGCTGAATGCTAAAGCGACCCGCGCGACCCGCGGTCAGGTGCTTTCTACGTATATGATTACTCATTTCCTGGCCTCTGGCGCCGGACAGCTCCTCATTCCATTCGCAGAACCGAGTGCGTTTCAGCTGTTTTCCGTCGCAGCGATAGGTTACGCCCTGTCATTGATTCCTGTCTCAATCACAAGAACGGTCGCACCGCCGATTCCGCCGAGACAAAAGGCGCGTCTTATTCACGTATTCCGATCCAATCCGGTTGCAATGTCAGGGGCGCTCTGCTGTGGAGTTGTTTCAGCAGCGCTGTACGGACTTGCGCCGGTGTACGCGCTGGGGGCCGGACTGTCACCCAAAGCAACATCTTATTTCATGGCTCTGCTGATCTTCAGCGGAGTGCTGCTGCAGTGGCCTGTCGGACGGTTGTCGGACCGATTGGGACGTCGGAAACTAATGGCAGTCATTTGCATGATCTCTGGCGTTGTCGCATTGGTCTTAGTGGCAAGCACCAATTATTCCTTTTGGATCTTTCTGGTGGCGGCGGCAGCTTTTGGAGCGTTTTCATTTACAGTGTATCCAATTGCGTTGGCCTACATGAATGATGCTACGCCTCCAGAGAAGCTGCTCTCTGCAGCTGCAGGAATGCTGACCGCATTCAGCATTGGTGCGATCATAAGCCCGATTTTGGCGTCACTTGCGATGGAAATTTTCGGACACCATGCTCTTTTCCTGTACATGGCCGTGATTTATGTCGCATATGCGTCCGTGATATTGTGGCGTATGCGAGTTAAACGCGCACCCAAACGAAAAAAATTCAGAAGAACCTTTCGCGGTTTAAAACCCAAAAAAAGGAGTAAAGTCAAAGGGCGGAAGGAAGTCAGTGTTCAGAATATTCGAGACCAGCAGGATCGAGATATTGCCCGTCTGAGCAAGCGGCCTTGATGTGATTCTGCCGTCACTTTGCAATGCATGGACAGTTCTGCTGAGTCACTAGGGGCGACTCAGGAGTCGAATCAAGCTGGATGTATCCCATCGCGAACCGCCCATGGCCTGAACCTGAGCGTAGAACTGATCCACCAACGCGGTGACTGGCAAACGAGCTCCAACTTGATCAGCCTCATCCAGACAGATCGATAGGTCTTTTCTCATCCAATCTACAGCGAATCCAAACTCGAATTCATCGCTCACCATGGTCACCCCTCGATTTTCCATCTGCCACGACTGAGCCGCACCTTTTGATATCACATCCAGCACCAACTTCTCGTCCAGTCCAACGCGGGTTGCGAAATTAAGGGCTTCCGACAGTCCCTGAAGAAGCCCGGCAATTGAGATTTGATTCACCATTTTCGTGAGCTGGCCCGAACCCACCGAACCCATCAGAGTAACCATTCTGCCGTAACTGGCCATAATGGGTGAAACGACGTCGAAAATTTCTTTTTCACCGCCCGCCATGATCGTCAACACGCCATTTTCAGCACCCGCCTGACCTCCGGAAACCGGAGCATCAATAAATTGAATGCCCAAGTCAAAAGCTCGTTTCGCCAGCTCCCGCGCAATATTGGCTGAGGCTGTTGTGTGATCCACAAAAATACTTCCGCGTTTCATGTTCGAAAATGCCCCATTTTCTCCACAGCAGATTTCTTCAAGGTCGCTGTCGTTGCCAACACAGGCAAATACAGCATCCGCATCTGCCGCCGCATCTGCTGGAGTCATTGCACTGGACCCCGAGTATTGCTGCAGCCAAGATTCAGATTTTGCGCGCGTTCGGTTGTAAACACAGACGGAATAGCCGTTCTCAGCCAGGTGACCAGCCATGGGATAACCCATTACACCAAGCCCGAGAAATGCTGTTTTCAATGGTTTCGATGACATTTTATGAACTCCTTGTCTGGGACCTGCGAATCAAATCCCATATGAATGAACAAAGGTGCCATTATAGAATGACGACGGTCTGTGCCAATTGGTTCCGACGTTGGCGCTTAGATCAGTTCAGTCACAGGCAAACTGTTCTTGACTCAGGTAACTGCGGATTTTATAACAGTTTGAAATCAGTCCCGAACGGAGGAAAACACCTTGATCAGATCCATTGACAGCAAGACTCAGATTCGACTCGCTTCACATGACGATGCTCCCGTCATTGCCAACTACACTCAAACCATGGCGCGCGAAACTGAGGAGCTTGTATTGAATTCCAATGTCGTGCTGAAGGGAGTGCGATCATTTCTCAATAATCCACATTACGGATTCTATGTCGTAGCGGTTCAGGAACACAGGATAATCGGCTGCCTCATGATTACGTATGAATGGAGCGACTGGCGCGACGGTGTACAATGGTGGCTGCAGAGTGTATATGTGCATCCCGAGTTTCGACGCATGGGAGTCTTTCACTTGATGTACGAATTCATACGCGGTAAGGCTGTACAAGCAAAGAACGTATGTGGAATCAGATTGTACGTAGACAGGGACAACGATGTTGCGAAAAATACCTACAAAGCCTTGGGTATGGAACCTGCAAATTATCTCGTATATGAACTTTCTCTGGAAAATTCATGAATGTTCAACATTGATTATTAATAGAAACTAGTAAAAGGAGAATCCATTGATAGGAAAAGAAGTTGTTGTATTGGATGGAATACGAACTGGGATCGGTGATTACGGAGGAAGTCTGAAATCATTTTCTGCTTGTGAACTTGGTGCAATTGCGGTTCGCGGTGTTTTAGATAAAACTGGAATTGACCCCGAAAGCGTTGGTCATTGTGTGATTGGAAATGTCCTTCACTCGGACAAGCGAGACATGTATATTTCGCGGTATGCTGCACTTGAGGGAGGCCTTCCCATAGAAACTCCAGCCTTAACAGTCAATCGCTTATGCGGAAGTGGATTACAGGCAGTTGTAAACGCAGCGCAAATTGTACAGCTTGGAGATGCTGAAACAGTAATTGCAGGTGGTGCGGAATCAATGAGCGGAGCGCCTTATTGGGCAACGGGCATGCGCTGGGGACAGCGAATGGGACACGCCCAGTTCGTTGACATTATGGTCGGTGCTCTCAGTGATCCGTTCAAAGACTGCCATATGGGCATTACCGCGGAAAATATTGCTGAAAAATGGAAAATTTCCAGAGAAGAGCAGGATGAACTTGCTGTCGAAAGTCATCGGCGGGCAGCACGTGCGACGGAAGAAGGAAGATTTGACGAGCAGATCATTCCAATTGAAGTCAAACAGCGCAGACAGACTGTTGAATTCAAATCCGATGAGCACATTCGACCCAATTGCAACGTCGAATCGCTGGCTAAAATGCGCACCGTTTTTAAGAGGGATGGATCAGTGACTGCCGGCAATGCATCTGGAATTAATGATGCCGCCGCCGCTGTTGTCATGATGGAGTCGAAAGCTGCGGAAAAAGCAGGACACAACCCAATCGCAAAGCTGCTTGGATACACACATTCCGGAGTCGAACCTGACTACATGGGAATCGGCCCTGTCCCCGCCATTCGAAAATTACTGGCGAAAACCGGGCTGGACCTGGATGACGTTGACGTCATTGAACTCAATGAAGCATTTGCGGTTCAGGCGCTTGCGGTCATGAAAGATTTAGGCTTGTCAAGCGAGGTTACCAACCCAAATGGAAGCGGTATTTCCTTGGGTCACCCAATTGGGGCGACCGGGTGCATTCTGACAGTCAAAGCTCTGCACGAGCTGAGAAGAACAGGCGGCAGACACGCGATCGTTTCGATGTGTATCGGCGGCGGTCAGGGAATTGCCGCTGCCTTTGAACTTTTATAAACGAAATTTGTCCTATAGCACGAGCTAGAGTAGAACAGGGAGGAAAGAGCCATTTTAATTCGAAAAAATCCTGACATTAAACCAAGCGAAATTACGCCTGAGAGCATTTATAGAAATCGGCGTAAATTCTTAAAGTCCACTGCCGCTCTGACGATCGCTGGCCCAGCGTCATTGCTGGCGCTGTCCACGCAGTCGGCCGATGCAGCAGTTAAATTTGAAAACATCGCGAAAAGTTCGCTCTCGACCAATGAAGAGCAGACGGACTATGACGATGTGACCACCTATAACAACTTTTATGAATTTGGTACGGATAAACGAAGTCCGGCAAAGCTCGCACACAGAATGACCACGCGGCCTTGGACGGTAGAAGTATCTGGTGAATGCGAAAAACCAAAAACCTGGAATATCGAAGATATTCTGACCGGTTTTCAGCTAGAAGAACGAATCTATCGTCACCGATGTGTGGAAGCTTGGTCAATGGTCATTCCATGGGTTGGATTTTCACTGGGTGACTTTCTGAAAGTCCATCAGCCTACCTCTAAAGCCAAGTACATTGAAATGCGGACGCTTTATCGCCCCGAAGAAATGGAAGGTCAAAAATCTGGGCTGTTCGGTTCCAGTCTGAACTGGCCCTATCGAGAAGGACTGCGGATTGATGAAGCAATGCATCCGCTTGCCATTTTTGCAGTTGGTCTTTACGGGGAGCACATGCCCAATCAGAACGGCGCTCCAATTCGACTCGTCGTACCTTGGAAATACGGGTTTAAAGGAATCAAGTCCATCGTTTCAGTTCAATTCATGGAAGAACAGCCACTGAATACGTGGCAGGAACAGGCCAGCAGGGAGTACGGGTTTTATGCAAACGTAAATCCGTACGTTGACCATCCTCGCTGGAGTCAGGCTTCGGAAAGACGCGTCGGCACTTTGTTTGGAAGAGAACCTACCTTGATGTTCAACGGCTATGAGGAACAGGTGGCAAGTCTCTACAGTGGAATGGATTTAACCGTTCATTTCTAATCTCACTTTCCCCAAGAACGCGGTTGTAGTTCCTCAACTATAATCGCGTTTTTTTATTGCTCGGTATTCCTATGTCTCCAGCTCAATGGCGAAAATTGATTCGTCGTTCAAAACCGGTTGTTTTCGTTCTGTGCCTGCTTCCATTCGCGCTATTGGTTGCAGACATGATTTCAGGCAACATCAGCGCCGACCCTGTTGAAGACATAACAAAAGTCACTGGTGAATGGGGATTGCGGCTCCTTCTGATTACGCTGGCCATCACTCCAGTTCGGACCATCACAAAAATCAATCAGCTGATTCTGCTTCGGCGCATGCTCGGAGTGTACTCCTTCTTCTACATCCTGCTGCATTTTCTTACTTGGCTGGTCATTGACCATTATTTCGATTTTCGTCAGATTATTGAAGACATTATCGAGAGATACTACATCCTGTTCGGTTCTCTTGCCTTTGTGATGATGATTCCACTTGCCGCAACGTCAACGAACCGAATGGTGCGCTGGCTGGGCGGTAAGCGGTGGATTCGTCTGCACAAGCTTGTATATCCGATCGGAATATGTGGCATAGTCCATTATTATCTTTTGGTTAAAGCCGATATAACGGAACCTGTAATCTATGGCGCAATACTGGCAGTGCTGCTGGGCTTTCGCGTCGTTCAACGCTATCGCAGACCAAAAAAACGTTGAATTATTAAAACTGACTCCCATTTGTCAGTCAGCCTGCAACTAACAGCAAAAAGAATTTTGTGTAATGGAAGATGCAGATCTTCTAGATCAAACTGAATCTCAGAGCCAGCGCAACGTTTGGAAGACTCTGAGGAGTCTCATAGAACATCTGATGGTTTTTCGAGTGCGCATCATTGTGGCATTCGTATTCTTGATATTGGCCAAAGTCGCGACCATCAACGTTCCAATTACGCTCAAGAAAATTGTCGACTGGTTCGACGCCGCTGTAAGTCCTGAAACGATCTTGATCGTACCCGTATTTCTGATCGTTTCTTATGGCTTATTAAGCCTGTCAAGCACGCTCTGCGAAGAGCTCAGAAATGCACTTTTTTCGCGCGCCCAGCAGCGTGCAGCCAGAAATATCGCATTGGATGTTTTTCAACATCTCCATCAGCTTTCTCACGCATATCATCAGAATCGGCATACAGGCGGTATTTCAAGGGACATAGAACGCGGCACCCGAGGCATCATTTATCTGCTTTGGTACACCGTCTTCAGCATTATCCCAACAATTTTTGAAATTTCGGTCATTTGTGCAATCTTGGCCATTAATTTTGAGTCCAAGTTTGTCCTGATCACCGCTGGAACGATCTTTGTCTATTTCTGGTTCACTTACTTCGTAACGCGTTGGAGAACTAAATTTCGCGTTCGCATGAACGAAGCGGAGTCACGTGCGGGCGCGGTAAGCGTGGACGCTCTTCTGAACTATGAAACTGTCAAGTACTTCTGCAATGAAGACCATGAATACGACCGGTTTGACTTTCATATGAAGGAGTGGGAAAGACTTTCGGTAATCAGTGAACAGACGCTTGCGTTACTGAACATCGGTCAAGGTGCTATTATTGCAACCGGATCAATAACGCTTCTTTATATTGCAGGCCAAGGGGTGGTCGCCGAAGAGATTTCTCTCGGCGAGTTCATCATGCTTAATGCATTTCTCATGCAGATGTATATTCCGCTGCGATTTCTTGGGTCTACCTTTCGAGAGATTAATCATGCACTGACGGATATGGCTCGAATGTTGGACCTGCTGGATGTTCAAGATAAACTGCAGGAAGTTCCGGATGCTCCTCAACTGATGATTTCGAACGCGAGCATTCAGTTCGATCATGTCGGTTTCGGCTATTCTGAGCAAAGGGTCATTCTGAACGATGTCAGTTTCAACGTGCCCTCGGGTCATAAAGTCGCGGTTGTAGGAAAAAGCGGCTCTGGCAAGTCGACTCTGGTTCGGCTCTTGTTTCGTTTTTACGACGTTACCAGCGGCAGCATTTCAATTGATGGACAGGAATTGCGCGATGTGAACCTGCAGTCCATCCATGCTTCAATTGGCATCGTTCCGCAAGATACCGTGCTTTTTAACGAATCGATCGAATACAACATTCGCTATGGCGCGCCCCATTGCACTGATTCAGAGTTTCTGCAGGCAGTGAAACAGGCAAATCTGTACGAGTTTGTAGAATCTCTTCCAGAAAAGTATGAAACTGTGGTTGGAGAACGCGGACTCAAGCTGTCAGGGGGTGAAAAGCAACGGGTCTCCATCGCTCGCACGATATTGAAAGACCCGCCGATATTGGTGCTGGATGAAGCAACCTCATCTTTAGATTCGAAATCCGAAAAATTAATTCAAGCTGCTTTGGAAGTCATCGCCGAGAACCGGACTACGCTGGTGATCGCACACCGACTGTCAACCGTTGCCGATGCTGATATGATCCTTGTTCTGGACGAAGGGGAAATCGTGGAGCAAGGCACTCACTCCGAATTATTGGAGTTTAATGGTTTGTTTGCGGAAATGTGGTGGCTTCAGCAAGTGGAAGAAACCGAAGCCAAGCTTGTTCAGCTCGCAGAAAATACTCCTCCCGCGAAAAAATGAGCTTTTCGGCTGTCATTTTCGATTTGGATGGTCTGCTAATCAACACCGAAACTGTTTCCAAACAGGCTTGGCTGAAAGGCGCAGCAGACTACGGATTCGATTTTGCCGAATCTCTGTACGCTCAAATTGCTGGAACTTCCGTGAAGTACGCAAAAGCCAGGATTGCAGAATCAGTGCCTGCGCTTGACGTCGACGCCTACGTTGAACATTCGTCCAGACTTTATTACCAGTCGTTGGAGCAGCATGGCATTGAAGTGATGACGGGCGTCCGAGATGTCATAGAATTTCTAAATCTGAATTCAATTCACATGGGAGTGGCAACGTCGTCCGAGAAACCGAGCGCACTGCTCAAACTACAAAAATCGGGTTTGTACGATTGCTTTGAAGTCATTGTTTCCAGTGATTGCGTAAAACAAGGAAAACCGGCGCCAGACCTGTTCCTGCTCGCTGCGAAACTGCTGGCGGTTCCTGCAGATGAATGCATAGTGATTGAAGACGCTGAACCTGGAATTCTGGGAGCTCACCGAGCTGGCATGAGAAGCATTTTGGTTCCCAGCACGATTCCGCCTTCTTCCTCAATTCAGAAGATCGCCCTGGCAGTTGAACCTTCCCTGCCGTCTGTGATTCCTGCACTTCGTCAATTGCTCCAGGTGCGCGCATCGCGAACAGACTGATGCAGCGGGCAGTTCAGTGCTGTGCCCCAACCTCGCCCGCACCATTTTTCGAACCATCCATCGCGATCGTTTCTAATTTTTCGAGCGCAGAATTCCGATGAGCGCGCCTGAACACTCTGTCGCAGACGTTCAACATTTCCGACGGCAGTTCGACAGTTCCTTCCGTTAACTGCAGAAAATTCTTCTGCTGGAATTCGCTCGAATGACCGTAAGATTTTCCAAAATTCTCTCTGAGGCGCTTTTCGGGAAGTGCAAGGGCATCGGAGTGTTCCTGCAGGCTTTCCTAGGCGTCGTTCGTGAAGTTCTCTGCAAAAGCAGTCCGTTCATTTTACGGCGATTCATGGCAGGTTTCGCATGAGATTCTCGATCCTGATGATTTTCGATACGTACTTCGTACGAGCGGCAGAGGCAATTTTGGTCTTCTGACCATGAATTCATACCTGCCTGGCTGAGGTTAAATGTCTGAGTCCTCCGCTAAAATTGTGTATAAATTGAAAATGTTATGTCTTGGTCAGACTCTTGCTGTGAAATCACACCATTCCATGGTCGCCATTTAGATTGCGAAGTTATCGAGCAAAACAGAAATTTTGACGCTCCATTCAGGTTTATCATACCGTAGAGATTGGTTTAACCCAATGAATACAGGAACAATCCGCTAGATCGTTTTGTTTGTTGGCTTGAAATCTACAGCCTGCTCGGCTGACCGCGCTGCTGACTCTTAAGCGATTGGGATGAGAATTGAGTGCCAGATAACCCACCAAAACAATGAGGTGTAACGACAGTGCGGAAGTGCACAACAACAATATGAATTCACATTTTCGGATTTTGACTGTAAATTTTCGATTCATCATTGTTCAGTCCTCCGCTGCGGTGAATTCCAACGCAAGCTGGACCTCCGCATAGCAGACATCAGACGAATTGTCAGTGCAGCCAACTCCTACTACGACCTTTAACGACACTGAAACAGTAATTGAGTGTCAACATCTATGGAAGATATTCGGCGACCGTGCAGATGCCGCTATGCAAGCGGTTCAAAGCCAGGGCTTATCCAAAAATGAGGTTCGCGACAGGTATAACTGCGTAGTAGGCGTGCAGGACGCTAGTTTTTCCGTAGGGGAAGGGGAAGTCTTCTGCATCATGGGACTCTCCGGTTCCGGCAAATCAACTCTGATTCGACATGTCAACCGTCTTATCGAACCGACGTTTGGCAAAGTCCTGATCGAAGGACAGGACATCAACCAACTGGGAGCCGCAGACCTTAGATCATTACGATCAACAAAAATCGGAATGGTTTTTCAAAACATGGCGCTTATGCCGCATCGCACCGTACGGGACAATGTTGCTTATGCGCTGGAAGTGCGCGGTATGGTGCGCGACGAACGCTACGTCGTTGCCAATAAAGCGATTAGGACGGTTGAACTTGAAGGTTGGGAAGAATGTTATCCAGATGAACTCTCCGGAGGCATGCAGCAGCGTGTTGGTCTGGCGCGTGCGATCGCTGCTGACCCGCACATTCTGCTGATGGATGAACCGTTTTCCGCCCTTGATCCCTTGATTCGAAGGCAGTTGCAGGATCAATTCCTGCATCTTGCGGCAGAAATGAAAAAAACGACTCTGTTCATTACCCACGATCTGGATGAGGCGATCAGAATCGGAGATCGAATCGCCATCATGAAAGACGGCGCTTTGGTTCAGATTGGCACCCCGGAAGAAATTGTGACGGAACCGTCAGACGAATACGTAGCCGATTTTGTCGCAGGCATATCAAAGCTTCAGCTGGTAACGGCACAGAAAGTAATGCAGTCGATCGCCGTTTACGAGAAAACCACTGGCGCACTTGATGCAGAACGCTGTCCAAAAGCCAGACTGGACGACAATCTGGACACATTGGTCAACATGTCAATCGACACCGACCATCCGATCATCGTAGTGAAAGGCAAAGAATTTGCTGGCGTCGTGACGAAGCGGACGCTGTTGCGAGGGATTCAGGGCAAAACCGTACAGTATGAGGACACAACCAATTAGATCCAGGAGATCGGTTCATGGCTGACGAACAGAGCGTTAACCTTCTAAACCCATTTAAGAGCATAGACTTTGGAATTGCCGACTGGGCAGATGGCATCAAAGCTTGGGCAGCAGAAAATCGAGATGTCGTTCAACCCGTAAAATGGTTCGTCAATGACGTGATTGTTGGTGTTGAAGGCGTCATGCAGTCCATACCGCCCGTTGTAATGCTCGGGATCATTGGAGTGATTGCGTGGCAGGCCGCAGGCGCAAGAGTCAGTGCATTTGTTGTTGTCTGCCTGATTTTGCTGGGACTCAGCGACCCAACTGCATGGAGCCTCGCAATGACTACCCTTGCGGTAGTGGCAACATCCGTCGTAATTTGCGTTCTTTTCGGTCTGCCTTTGGGTTTGCTTGCTGGGAAAAGTGATCGTTTCGAAATCGCGATTCGCCCCATCCTGGACACAATGCAGACCATTCCGGCGTTTGTTTATCTAGTCCCAGTTGTGATGCTGATTGGCATCGGAAACGTTTCTGGCGTCATTGTCACTGTAGTTTTTGCACTGCCACCCATCATACGTTTAACGTCGCTCGGCATTCGGCAGGTAAATGCCAGTGTCGTCGAAGCGGCGCGCGCGTTTGGTTCATCACCGAGGCAGATTCTGTTTAAAGTTGAACTTCCGCTGGCTACTCCCTCAATCATGGCAGGACTGAATCAGACAATCATGATGGCGCTGTCGGTGGTCGTAATCGCCTCATTGATCGCAGTGAAAGGCCTCGGCAACGAAGTGCTGCGGGCAATGGGAAGACTAGACGCAGGGAAAGCGATCGTCGGTGGTTTTGGAATCGTTGTGCTGGCAATCGTTTTAGACAGAATTACGCAGGGTTTGGGACGGACAGGAAGGGAACGCGGGCATCGTCATTGGTGGCAAGGCGGTCCTATAGGACTTGTCCTTCGGCTGCTTGGAAAAAATCCCAAAGAAACAGCTCCTGAGTAGGCCACGTAAAAAATCTCCCGCATTTCAAGTTTTGACCGCGGCTCGAAAACCTTCGACTCATTTGATGAAGTTTCTAAACTTATCAGGAATCTCTCCTGCTGCAAAGAAATCTTTACTTCGTATCTGTCACAAGGATTGTTAGTACAGCTGAGCATTTTGACGGTGTGAACACTAGTCTGCGTCTCGCGCGTTCCTTCTGTCCGCTACAGAGATTGCCCGTTGATTTGCAGCATTCTCCCCTTCTAAGATGACTCCTGAAACGAATGGAAAGGAAGGACATCATGTCAAACAAAATAACTCACAGGAGCGGAAAGCCAGGCAGAGAAAGCTGAAGAGATGGCGCTGTGGTTTGAACCGACGTTCAAGTTAATCGAACCTGATGGCATCAAAGTGTCTAGAGTTTAAATGAAAGAGAAATTCATTTGAAAGGTTCGGGTCTCCCCGTTCAGGCAGCGATAGAGAGCTTGATGATGAACGCCAATTGGATTTCAAGCATAACAACCCTCAGGTCGGATTGAATCACATCTCCAATTGAGTTCTGCTCTGTCATCCGCGCAAGAAGGTCAAATATCATCGGAACGTGTCTGCTGGCCTGTAGAATGCAGGCGAATCGAACATAAGGTGCGGATGAATGAGAAGCCTACTGAAAAGGAAGCGGTTTGAAATCAGAAAATCCAACAGTCAAATTTGAGGTTAGGACTTATCGCCCGCGAGATTTGATCTTGCGGGTAGTTTTTCATCGAAATTCCAAGAATCAAAAACAAAATTCCGCAGTTGTTCAAAAGAGACTGTGAAAGTATTGCCAAATTAGTTTAAATTAGTGGATTATCAATATTTATCTCATTGATTTAAATGATATTAATATTTGTTCTGATTCAGAAATCTACGAAAATGAGAATACTTTCACAGCCTCAAAAGCATCCAATCTCTTTGGATTTATCGAATCAGAGCGGTTGCCCTAATCTTTAAAAAAAATTTTCACGATGTTGTTCAGCGCACCTGCAATTTTGAGCAAAAGTTCGGTCGGACGATAGAAGCATCTTTAGAATTCCGCAATCAGCTGCGTTTGAATAGAAAACTTCACTATGATTCGCAATAAAATTTCCACGATAGAATGATTCAAAACAAATCTCAAATCCGATCATAGTGAATTCCAGCGAATTACGAAAAATCCAAAATACTGACCTGTCGGTCAAAAGAAACCGGCAATGGACCTATTCGACAAAACGGAGTCGCTTAAAGAGGAAGCTGGAGTATTTGAAGTCGGCAGTAATTTAAAGCAGTTTGATCAGCTAGCAGCAGGGTTTGGAAGAAACTGAGTCACAAATCGAAAATTTTCAAACAGAATTTCTTTAAACCCAAGTTCCAGAGGATTTTAGCGTAAAAAGGGACGTAAATACTTGATTTATCGCAGTAATTGCGATTTTTTTAGCATTTAATCCTACCCATGTAAATATGTTATTATTGTAATTAATTGAATGACATAATTAAATTATTGAATATAATTATTACCCATGTATGTAGAAACCATCAAAAACAGAAAATCACCGCCCGCCATTCTCGTGCGAGAGTCCTACTGGCAAGACGGAAAATGCAAGAAAAGAACACTTGCCAACCTGTCAAAACTGCCACCGTCTCTGATCGCAATGATCCGCGCAGAACTTAAAAATTCCTCCCACCCTGTACCCGAACTGTTCGACATCACACGCTCGATCCCACACGGCCATGTCGCTGCCGTGCTCGGTACGCTCAAAAATCTCGGCCTTGACCGCTTGGTCGACTCAAAGCCCTCACGCCAGCGCCAACTGTGCCTGGCGATGATTGTCGCAAGAGTCATCGCGCCTCGTTCCAAACTTGCAACCAGCCGAGGCTTCTGGGAAGAAATCGCATCCGACACCCTAGGTCAATGTCTCGGTGTCACCAAGGCTGACTGGAATGATCTTTATGCAGCGATGGACTGGCTACTTGAACGCCAAAGCAAGATTGAAAACAAACTCGCACGCAGACATCTCCAGGACGGCTCAGTGGTGATGTACGATCTGACCTCGACCTGGGTGTGCGGCGAGAAGTGTGAGTTGGCACAATTCGGCTATTCACGGGATAAAAAAAGAGGGGTCAAGCAAATTGAGTTTGGTCTTTTATGTGATGCCGATGGACGGCCGGTTGCGATTGAGGCGTTTGCCGGCAATACCTCTGATCCACAAACCGTCATCTCACAGGTGAACAAGCTCAAGGCGCGTTTCGGACTCAATCAGATTGTGATGGTCGGAGATCGAGGCATGTTGACCGCGGCACGCATTGAGGAGGATCTGAAACCGGCGCAGTATGACTGGATTACGACACTGAAATCAGTATCCATTCAACAACTTGTAGACGATGGCGCATTGCAGCCAAGTTTGTTTGATAAGCGCGGCTTGGGGGAGATCCGCTGTGAGCGGTTATATCCTGGTGAGCGGCTGGTGGTGTGTCGCAATCCGTTTTTGGCAGACAAGCGCAAATCCACCCGTGCACAGTTGCTGCAAGCGACCGAGCGCTTGCTGGATGAAATTGTTTCGGCAACCAAAAGGGACAAGTATCGGTTGAAAAAGCAAAGTGCGATTGTTCGTCGGGCAACGCGGGCGTTGGACAAACACAAGATGCGCAAACATTTTCACATTGAGGTTGGACCTGAACGATTCAGTTATCAGCGCAATCAGCAAAGCATTGACCGCGAGGCGGCGCTGGATGGGTTTTACGTGATTCGCACCAGTGTCAGCGCGGATAAACTGAGCACCGAAGAGGTGCTTGACAGCTACAAGCGTCTGTCAAAAGTTGAGCGGGCGTTTCGGTCAATGAAGACCGTCGACTTGAAGGTGCGTCCGATTGATCATCGCCGCGAACGCCGGGTGCGTTCGCATCTTCTGCTTTGCATGCTGGCGTACTATGTCGAGTTTGAGATGCGTAAGAAACTCGCGCCACTACTGTTTGATGATGAGTGTGTAAAGCGACTGGAGGTCAAGCCGGCGAGAAAATCCCCGTCTGCGTATCGAAAACAAAAGACTAAGCTCAATGCGGCAGGCGAGCCGGTACACAGTTTTCAGACGTTGATGCAGGACCTTGCAACGCTGTGCAGGAATCGGATTCGTCCACTGAACAGGAAAGATTCAGAATTCTGGCTGTTTACTCAACCGACCGATTATCAGCAAAAGGCATTTGATCTTTTAGACGTGAAATTCAATATCCTCTGATCCTGCCCAGTAGCGGGAATTCATATTCTCTGGTATTCTTAATCAGATCATGCACTTATACAGTCATCCCGGCTGGAACTTAGGTTTAAACTCATCTGAATAAAATCAAGTGCATGTCTTCCAATTTTCTATTATCATTCAATTATATTATTCAACATATATGAGGAAACAAATATGATAAGTTTACGTAAACTCACTTCGGCTGCTGTATTAGCAGTTGGCTTGCTAGCCGTTGCCACGACAGGTTTTGCGGATTCAATGATGCCCGGCAAGGGTGTGACAGTTCGTCCGATTGAAGGCACCAATTTGGAGGAAAAATTCCAGCATCAGATAATCTATCGAGCCTTGATGGAATTGGGTTACGAGGTTGGAGAACCACAGGAAGTGGAATATCAGACCATTCACCTGGCGCTCGGCACTGGTGACGGCGACTTTACGGCAGTTCATTGGGATCCATTGCATAAGGCTTTCTTCGATGAATCCGGTGGTGAAGAAAAATTGACGAAAGTCGGAAACTATATCGGAGGCGCCTTACAGGGTTATCTGGTTGATTCTGCGTCATACGCCGCGGGCGTCCAAAATTTCGGCGACCTGAAAGACCCGGAAGTCGCAAAACGATTTGACGCCGATGGCAACGGCACCGCCGATTTAGCTGGCTGCGTTCCCGGTTGGGGATGCGAGAGAGTTATCGAACATCACCTGACGGAATATGGTCTGCGCGACACCGTTACTCACAATCAGGGGGCATACAACGCGATCATCGCCGAGACCGTTGCTCGTGAACAGGCTGGTGAATCGATCGTTTACTATACATGGACGCCGTTTTGGGTATCGGGCGTTCTCGTACCTGGAATGAACGTCGAATGGATTTCGGTTCCGTATTCGTCTCTGCCAGATGGAAGAGAAGCTGACACGATGTATCAAGGAAAAGACTTAGGATTTGAAGTCAATACATTGCGCGTCGTTGCGAATAATGATTTTCTGGATGCCAATCCTGCTGCACGCGCAGTCTTCGAAGCAGCAGAATTGGACATTAACGACATCTCCGCGCAAAACAATATGATGCGTGGCGGTGAGGATTCCATCAAAGACATCGCGCGGCACGTTGATGAGTGGATTGCAGCGAATCAGGACACTTTCAACAGCTGGGTTGAAGCCGGCAAAAAAGCTGCGATGTAGAATTTTCTGCTGGAACAGCAAACTGCAAGGAAAGCAATGAATTTGCTTTCCTTGCGTAAATCGCATTCCTTTGGTTTCGTGAACAATGCAATTTGAAGGCATCTACACTCCTGTCGTAACCCCTTACAACCAGGATTTTTCGATCAATTGGAAGTCTTACGCGGACACCATTGAATTCTTGATTGATTCTGGGATTCACGGCGTTGTTGTCGCCGGCACTACTGGCGAGTACTACGCCCAAACTGCACAAGAACGTGTGGAGATGATGTCGTATGCAAAGGATGTTGTGAATGGAAGAATACCTGTTATCGTCGGTACAGGCGCCATCCGAACTGAAGACAGCATTTATTTCGCTGAACAGGCGAAAGCAGTCGGTGCCGATGCACTTTTAGTCGCTACTCCACCATATGCATATCCAACAGGACGCGAAATTGCGCTGCATTGTCTGGCAATTGACAGGGTGGCAAATATGCCCGTGATTCTTTACAACTATCCCGGTCGCATGAGCGTCAATATGGATGAAGACACATTGGACCGACTGGGACGCAGTCCAAATTTCCGTGCAATCAAGGAGAGTTCTGGCGATATCAATCGCCTGCATATGCTTGCTCGAGACTATCCACATATTCAGATGTCCTGTGGCATGGATGATCAGGCCTTGGAATTTTTCGCCTGGGGAGCTCGTTCGTGGGTTTGCGCTGGGTCAAATTTCGCACCGGAAGCGCATATGGCTTTGTATCAGACCTGTGCCGTCAATGGAGACTTCGTCAAAGGGCGACGAATTATGTCAGCCATGCTGCCGCTCATGCGAGTGCTTGAGCAGGGTGGTAAGTTTATACAGTGCGTCAAACATGGATTAACCTTGCGGGGCATCAACGCAGGTCCGCCCCGCAAGCCACTCCAACCTCTAAATAAAGATGAAAAGCGCCAGTTAGCGGAAGTTATTCGTACGATGAATGTAACAGTCGACCAGGAGATGCAATGAGTGAATTACTCACGCTCAGCGAATATCAGGCGATCGCTGAAAATATAGATTTTCCAAGAACGCCATTCATAGACGGCAAATTTCGCGCCGGCAGCGGTTCGATGCTGAAGACGATAAATCCGGCAACCAATCAGCTGATTTGCGAAATTAATGCCTGCAACGCAGATGATGTTGATTTTGCCGTAGTCAAGGCCAGAGAGGCTTTTGAGCAAGGCAGATGGTCGAAAATACATCCATCAGACCGCAAGGATGTTCTTATTCGGCTGTGCAAACTGTTGACGCGAAATCGACGGGAACTCGCCGTGATGGAAAGTCTGGACAGCGGCAAGCCGATCCGCGACTGCGAAACAATTGATCTGCCTGAGACGATCAACACCATAAAATGGCATGCAGAAGCCATCGACAAGATTTACGACCACACGGCCCCAAGTGGGGATGATGCAATAGCGATGATTATTCGCGAACCGGTTGGTGTTGTCGCGGCCGTGCTGCCTTGGAATTTTCCGCTATTGATGATGGCTTGGAAAATTGGGCCTGCGCTTGCAGCGGGAAATTCGGTGATTGTCAAGCCAGCCGAACAAACCTCACTGACTGCACTGCGCGTCGCGGAACTTGCTATGAAAGCAGGTCTGCCTCGCGGTGTGTTGCAGGTTTTGCCAGGAGACGGCCCATCGACCGGCGCACCACTCGGCTTGCACAACGATGTGGACATGGTGAGTTTTACGGGGTCAACGGATACGGGCCGTAAGTTTTTACGATACGCGGCTGACAGCAATTTGAAGAAGATTGTGCTCGAATGCGGAGGCAAAAACCCGGCGATCGTTTTGAATGATGCTGAAGAGTTAGACTTGATTGCAGGTCATATTGTGAACGCGGCTTTTTGGAACATGGGCGAAAACTGCTCTGCGAATTCACGTCTGATCGTGCACAGGAATGTGAAGCAAGCTCTGATGGAGCGGGTCGCCGCTCGAACTCGCGATTGGAAAACAGGAGACCCGCTCAATCCATCTCATCACCTCGGTGCATTGATCGATGCGGATCATTGCAATAAAGTTTCCGGTTACTTGAAGTATGGCGCAATAAACGCTACTACGATTGCGGGAGGGAAAGCAGATGGCAACTTTATCGAACCAACTATTTTTGATGACGTTAAACCAGACAGTCCGCTCGCTCGCGAAGAAATTTTCGGGCCAATTCTGTCGGTTCTTACTGTCTCATCATTCGATGAGGCAATGGAGTTGGCCAATCAAACTGAATATGGTCTGACCGCAAGCGTATTTTCTGCCAACGCCAAGAAAGCAATTCGTGCAGCCAGGTCGCTTAGAGTGGGTACCGTAACCATCAATAGTTATGGAGAAGGTGATATTTCAACTCCGTTTGGCGGATATAAGCAATCTGGATTCGGCGGGCGGGATAATGGCATATTCGCCCATGATCAATATACGGAACTTAAGACCATATGGATTGATTTATCCGACGCGGCTCCGCGGGAGAGCGTTGGATGAACGCCCCTCTTGACGTCGAGGTTCTCAGTCAGCGCAGGGGCGGTCGACATCAAAGAAGAACCTTAAGAAGCAATCTTATTGAGCCGATGCTGCCGGCTCTAGTCGGTCGGCTGCCGTTGACAGAGCCGATGTCGCAGGAAGAAGTCGAACGGATCGATTCTGCTTCGATGGACATCCTGGAAAATGTAGGAGTGGTTTTTCGCGACCCTCAGGCCATTCGCGACTGGAAAGCAGCCGGTGCAGAAGTTCGAGACGAAAATCGGGTCCATTTGGACCGGGCTCTCGTCCGAGAATTGATCTCAACAATTCCTTCCGAAATCACGCTCCACGCACGAGACCCGAAAAAAAGCGTTCATGTCGGAGGTCGTTCGTCCATTTTCATACCAATGGCGGGGGCTCCGTATCTTCGAGATCTAGAAGACCGCCGCAGAGCGCCGACGCTTGACGATCTTGCAATGTTTCACAAACTCGCGCACCTTGCTCCAGCGATCCATTCAACTTCACACCATATTGTTGAACCAATGGATCATGTCGTTGCCCACCGTCATCTTCGAATTACCTATTCGTCGATGAAATATTCAGACAAAACCATTATGGGGATGACGACATCGCCGAAAAATGCTTCAGATGTGCTGGATATGTGCGCAATCCTGTTTGGTGACGATTTTATGGAGAGTCACCCGGTAATTACCGGCAACTGCAATGGAAACTCACCTTTGGTGTGGGATGAGACGATGCTGGGTGCGCTGCGTGAATTCTGCAAACGGAATCAACCAATTCTGTGTTCGCCCTTCGTCTTAGGCGGCGCCAACACACCGGCCTCAACAGCGCCAGCAGTTGCTCAGCTCAATGCCGAAGCTTTGTCCGCGCTCGCTTATACGCAAGTTGTCCGCAAAGGATGTCCTGCAATTTACGGGCACTACCTGTCAACGGTATCAATGGCATCCGGTACGCCTATGGCCGGTACGCCGGAGATCAGCCTGATGAACTTCATGATTGGTCAAATGGCCAGATATTACGGGCTGCCCTGGCGCACTTCAAATACTTTGGGAGGTGCCAAAACCTTGGATGCGCAAGCCGGTTACGAAAGCGCCTCAACGATGATGGCGGTGTTGTTGGCTGGTGGAAACTTCATCTGGCATTCAGCCGGTTGGAACGAAGCAGGAATGCATTGTTCAGTAGCCAAGTTTGTAGTGGATGCTGAACAGTGCGAAATGGGATATCGAATGGCTGAAGGAATTCGTTGGGACGATTTCGAAGAAGCGATGGCAGCTGTCAAAGACATCGGTCCCGGTGGACATTATCTCGGTCACACACATACGTTGTTGAATTTTGAGAGAGCGTTTTTTATGCCAAAACTATTTGACAACAATACTTATGAACAGTGGGAAGCCGATGGTGCACTGAGCATCACAGATCGTGCTCTCCAAACCGCCAAAGCGATGCTTGATTCGTACGAGTTGCCTGAACTGGATGTGGCAGTTGACGAAGCCTTGTTGGATTACATCGCACGCCGGGAGCGAGAAATCCCAGCGGTCGACGAACTGAATTGGACACACTGACAGCATCCGAAACAATCTTTGCACTCCCAGTCATTCAGCCGCAGAAATCTGCTCTCGTGGCTGGGCGAGTTGAACTTGCTTAAAAATTCCGACGACCTGTCACGGTTATAGATGAAAGTTACCACTCTGCCTTATGACCCAGGGCCGGCCGTATGGCAGTATTTGAACGGCAAAGCACCAGTCTACCCGTTGTTGGACGAAGAAATCGTCGTTGATTTCGCGATCGTCGGTGCTGGGTTTGCAGGTCTATCGGCCGCTAGACGCCTTCGGCAACTTGAACCTCATAGCAGAATCGCAGTCATTGAAGCTCGCGGCATCTGTGACGGTTCATCAGGACGCAATTCTGGATTCATGATTGATCTGCCGCACAATCTTGACTCTAAAGATTATGTAGGAAAGCTCGAATCAGATCGAAAACAAATCGAATTGAACCGCGAGGCAATCGAATTCGCCGTTGAAATTGCTGATGAATATTTGATGCCAAGCGAGGCGTTTGACATCAGCGGGAAAGTCAATGCTGCTGCCACCGAGGCTGGGGTCAAGCACAATTTGGAGTATTCGAAACATTTGGACCGTCTAGAAGAACCGTATGAATTTCTAGATGAAAAACAAATGTTTGAAATATCCGGATCGCGCTATTACAAAGGTGGTTTGGCAACTCCAGGGAACGGGATGATACATCCTGCAATGTACATCGACGCGCTTGCTGGTGGATTGCATCGAAGTCGCGTAGAGATTTTCACACATTCTCCCGTGCTTAAATTTGAGAAGGTAGGAAATGCGTGGAAATTTTTTACATCCAATGGTTCAGTTGAAGCTGCTGCTGCGATTTTGGCCGTAAATGGTCATGTGGAAAGCTTCGGTTATTTTCGACGTAAGCTGATGCACATTTATCTCTACGGTTCAGTTACACGGCGTTTGACATCCGATGAAATCAAAACTCTCGGTGGTGAGCCTCGGTGGGGATTTACTCCGGCTGATTCCTTTGGTACGACCGTCAGACGGATTTCCGGTTCTAGTGGAGACAGGATTATCGTCAGAAACGGCATCAGTTGGGCACCGGATCGCAGTGTTTCTGATGTTCGTCTGAAAAGAGTCAAGAAACATCATTACAACGCCTTCAAACGTCGGTTTCCAAAATTAGCAGGTGTCGATTTGGAATACTGCTGGGGCGGTTTGCTTTGTCTGAGTCGGAACTCTGTTCCTGCATTTGGAGAACTCAAGCCCGGACTATATTCTGCATGCTGTCAAAACGGACTTGGCGTTGCACAGGGCACTCTTCATGGAAAGCTTGTCGCTCAAATGGCGTGTGGACATTCGTCTTCTTCACTTGACATCGTCATGCAGAAGTCTCAGCCCAAAAAATTACCGCCTGAACCGTTCGCATCCATAGGAGCGTTTGCCGCGACTCGCTGGGGTGAGCTCAAAGCGGGGAGAGAGCGATGATCTCAACTGCATGGAGAATTCAACACTCAGACTCCGCGTGAGGACTGCAGATGGATTTTACAAGCGTGGGCTTTAGCGTTTATGTTTGCTGCGCACCCCAACGCGTGCAATTTAGCACATTCGTTATGGACGGTGCTGTCAGGCCATACGCGATTTGTAGCAGGCGACCGTTGAAGTCACGGGCTTCTCCGTAGTGGCTGGACAAATTTGGAGTAAAGCGCCATCCGCGCTGGAGCCAAAATTAAATTGCAAAATGACAATCATCTGCAAAAGACAATCCACTTCGTGCGTTGTCTTTAATGTATTTCCATAGAGATTAATAAGTAATAATAATCAAATCTTTACGTTTCTATTCCGCAAGTCCAATGGAGTACGAAATGCTATATTGATGTCAGCAATCGCTTAGGTTCGCGTGGTTTTTTACCCATTGCCCTATGACGGCGCAGATTTACCTGCGGCATTTTAAAAAAGATCGCAGCATCCTACTCATTCAAGAACCAATTGAAGTTGCCGCTTAGAGTCATCAGCGAGAATTCACCACCACGTCTGACATCGCAAGCATCAGATGACTCCAAATGCTTGGGCTAGGTAACTCAAACTTTCGTCTCCTTTACTCGCAGAAGTCAAGCTGTTCAGCAACGTGTTTTTTTAGGGTTGACTGTAAGCAACAAATATGTACGGTACATTCGCAGTTTGCAACTTAGGCTCGTATTCCGTTAAAATGTAAGTACGAAGAAAAGTGCCATATTGTAACTAAGTGCGACTGCTGGCAGGCATCAGGAAAGCAGGTCCGAGAGCGACTTCACATGAAGCTACGAAAATTAATCGAGTCTTTCTGGAGATAATAAATCTAGAAATGGGGGATGAATTCCTCATCAAATGAGAAAATTGTCATGAGAAGTTTAGCATTTGATACGCTCGGTACTTCAAAGAAACTCGAAGCCGCTGGCATGGAACGTAAACAAGCTGAAGCGGTAGCAACCGCTATCGCCGAACGTGAAGGCAATATCGCGACAAAGTATGATATTAATTTACTGAAAGACGATATCAAGTCGGTGAAAGACGATATCAAGTCGGTGAAAGACGATATCAAGTCGGTGAAAGACGATATCAAGTCGGTGAAAGACGATATCAAGTCGGTGCGATTCGAGTTCGATACGAAAATTGACTCTCTGCGAGCGGAGGTGGCTTCGTTACGAACCGAGATGGATGTGAAAATTGACTCTCTGCGAGCGGAGATGGTGTCGTTACGAACCGAGTTGGATACGAAAATCGACTCTAAGTTCAGGTGGTTGATGGGCATGCAGATGGTAACGGTTTTTGCAGTCGTCGGCCTCATAGTCTCGCTTTGACCACAGACCAGCATTTCGCAAAATTCAGAAGGAACGTGAATCATCCTCCTGTCTAGTTTTCTTCCATGGATGTCGAGTGTAACCACCTGCATGAACAGTCCAAAATTAACGCTTAGTTTCTATTCCTGTACTTTCAGGGTTGGGCCTATTCACTGCAAATTCTAAGTCAATCATTCGCATTGCTGACAATGTTTGACTTACTCGGCGAATTTTGCCACATGTGCATGTATTAAACCCACCAGTCAAGATTGCCAGCATATTTTTCGAGTTCAACTGACTTAACTCAAGTCTCGAAGTGTAAAATCACTTCCAATTGCAAAGGTAAAGAAGCCGGTTTCTATTCAAATGCAGGGTTGCCCCATTAATCCGGGCAGATAAAACGGAACCGGCTTAAAAGGTAACGGCTATTTCAATGCGGGGATACAGGTGCTGCTGTATCGTCGGCTGTGGTAGATTGAGCCGTCTATTTGCACAAACCACCAGTACCTGAAGATCCGTCCATTATTCATTGGTCAATAATGCGTCGCCTGCGAATTCACATTGCGACCTATTACATAGCTTTCTGCTGCCTGCAGCATTTGCGCCATCGGCTACGTATGCAAGGACATGTCATAATCGCCAACCGAATACTCCGGCGCTCAGAGATGCGAATTCTTGGGCTGAGCTTGAACGCAGCACATCTAGCAGTCAGTCAGAAAGTTCGAGAACCCTCGTCAAAGAATCTTCGGAAAGCTTGACGATAACGAAAGATGATGTCGTGGAAAAACCCTGCCGGCAGGGACGGGATTGCAGTGCCCATCTGCGAATTGAGTCTAATGATTTCAAATTATTAGAGACGCATTTGTGGAGAGTCAAACGGTTCAATGTTGGTCAGGAAAATATTTCTCAATTCAGTCGGTGGTTCTTAACGCGCCATTTCAAATGCACTCGCCAATCGAGAGAACGAGTCAGTTGAGTGAACTTGTTCAGCAGAATTGAACTTTATAGCTGTATGCTGATTTTTCGGTCGATATGGAGTCACACAGCTAAAATAAAATTGGCGTTGCTTTGAACTGAGAATCCATCAGGCATTGACCAGTACGCAATTTCTGAAGTTCAAATTCGTATCTGACGGCTAAGGCACGGAGCCGGATTTAAACTCCCAACATTGGAATATAAACTCAGTTGAGCCAGTTCTTCGCGTTTACAAATAGTTGAAGCCAAGGGCTGTCCTCACCCCAATTTCCAGGCGCCCATGAATACTGAAGAGTTCTGAAGACTCGCTCTGGATGTGGCATCAGTGCCGTAATGCGACCATCCGCATTCGTAACACCGGCAATCGATCCTTCCGATCCGTTCGGGTTATACGGGTACTTCATCGTCACCTGTCGTCGGTTGTCGACATAACGAAAACAGACCTGTCCATTTTCTTCGAGGTTCGATCGATCTTTCGGGTCGGAAAACAGAATTCGACCTTCGCCGTGTGCAACAGGAACTGGCAGATAACTGCCCTGAAAACCTTTTGTGACAATCGAGCGGCTGGGTGTCACTTCAACCATTAATTCTCGGGCTTCAAACTGTTCGGACTGATTGCGTTTGATTTTCGGCCACGCTTCTGCACCAGGAATGATGGATTTCAGTTCAGCCAGCACCTGGCATCCATTGCAGACTCCCAGTGCGAACTTCGAGGTGTCTTCAAAAAATGCAGCAAACTGGCGGCTCAGTTGTTCATTGTGCAAAATTGTCGCCGCCCAGCCCCTGCCAGCGCCAAAAACATCACCGAATGAAAATCCTCCACAGAGAGCCATGCCATCGAACCGATCGAGCTCGACTTCACCTGCAAGCAAATCAGACATCATAACGTCGTAAGCGTCAAAACCTGCTCTTATGAATGCCGCAGCCATCTCCAGCTGTCCATTCACGCCCTGTTCTCGCAAAATGGCCACTTTCGGTCGTGAAATGATCCGACGACTCGAAATGTCCGAAATATCGGCCTTGAAACTGAAACGGGAAGTTGGTGTCAAACCGGGATCATCAACGTCAAGTATGCGATCGTACTCTTGCTGCGCACAAACGGAATTGTCTCGAATCGATTGCATTTTCCAAGTCAGTTCAGACCACATCCTGTGAAGTGCAGTCCTGGAGTTTTTGTAAATCAGGTCCTTGCCGGCGAAAATCCGAATTTGATTGGCTTCGGTCACAGTTCCGATTTCAGAAACTGAATCCCGTATTCCGCGATTTTCAAACTCTTCGTAAATTCGCGGCAATTTTGCCCTTCGAACCTGTACTACCGCTCCCAACTCTTCACTGAAAAGATATCGAATGGGATCAATTCCTTCATCGATGTGAATTTCGATTCCCAATCGACCCGCGAATGCCATTTCACACAGCGTGGTGAATGCACCGCCATCTGACCTGTCGTGGTATGCAAGCAGATCCCCGCTGTCCAGAAGCGAGCCTACAGCGTGGAAAAAAGCTGCAAAATCAGCAACCGAATCAATATCTGGAACCTTTCCATCATAGTGCTGGTAGGCCTGATACAAAGCGGACATTCCCATTCGATTTTTTTGACCGCCTAAGTCAATCAACAGCAGTTTAGATTCCGGATGCGAAATCAGCTGAGGCGTCAGCGATGACCGAACATCATTCACAGGGGCGAAAGCCGTAGCAATCAGCGATACAGGAGCGCGTACTCGGCACCGGGACGAAGGAGACTCCTGCCATTCGGTAAACATTGAAAGCGAATCCTTGCCGACCGGTATTGATATTCCAAGTTCCAGGCAAATGTCGAATACAACGCTTCGCACCGACTGATAGAGAGCATTCAGCTCACCTTGATTTTTTGAATCTGCCATCCAGTTTGCACAGACTTTGACAGTGCTCAGTTGTGGGACCGAAGCAGACCGAAGATTCATCAGCGCTTCGCAGACGGCCATTCGAGCGCTCGCTGGAGCATTGTTGATTGCAAGCGGTGATCGTTCGCCAACTGACATGGCTTCTCCGTGTACATCTTCATAACCTGCAAGAGTCACTGCCGAATCAGCAACCGGAACCTGCCAGGGTCCGACCATCTGATCACGATGAACCAACCCGGTGACGGTGCGATCACCAATCGTAACCAAAAATGTCTTGTCCGCGACGCTGGGAAATCGGAGAACTCGCTCAATGCAATCTGCAAGATTCAGTTTTGAGAGAAGCTCACTGTTTTCACTACTTGGCTGAATCGAACCTGCAAATGTCGAGCTGCTATATCCTCCCATCAAATAGTCCATTTCAGAATGTACAGCGACTTCGACATCGTCTGCCGCTAGATCGTACCCTTCTGCAATTAACAGAGGAGAGGCAGCCACTTCCCCAATCACTGCGAAGGGGCAATTCTCTCTTTTACAGATTTGAGAAAACCGATCCAGCTCCCCAGGTCCAATCGCAAGAACATACCGTTCCTGTGCTTCGTTACACCAGTTTTCCATCGGTGACATGCTCGGGGCATCGTTTGGAATTCTGTCAAGATCGATTCGGGCACCCAGTCCATCGATATGAACAATTTCTGGAATTGCGTTTGAAAGACCGCCCGCACCAACATCATGAATGGAAAGAATCGGATTTTCATCGTGGAGTTCTGAACAGCGATTGATCACTTCCTGACAGCGACGCTGCATTTCTGGGTTGCTTCTTTGTACGGAAGCAAAGTCCAACTCTATGTCTGACCTGCCCTGCCCCAGACTGGATGCTGCGCCTCCGCCCAGTCCGATCAGCATTGACGGACCGCCGAGAACGATCAATAGATCACTTTCTTTCAGCGCTCGCTTACGAATTTGGGAATGTCGAATATTCCCCAACCCGCCAGCGAACATAATCGGCTTGTGATATCCATGCCATTGGTCCGAGCCATTTTGACGCGCTTCAAGTGTACGAAAATATCCACAGATGTTCGGGCGGCCGAATTCATTGTTGAAAGAAGCGGCTCCAACTGGCCCTTCAAGCATGATGTCAAGAGCAGAAGAAATTCGTTCCGGGCGTCGCTCCTCGTTTTCCCAAGGTTGTGGATATTCAGGAATCCGTAAATTGGATACCGAAAATCCACACGCGCCTGCTTTTGGCTGACCGCCTCTCCCGGTCGCACCTTCATCTCTAATTTCCCCGCCAGACCCTGTGGCGGCACCTGGAAATGGAGAAATAGCAGTCGGATGATTGTGAGTCTCCGCCTTGAACACGATTTCAAGCGCTTCGCGCTTAGGAATATATCTGCGGTCCACCTGACTTGGAACAACACTGACCGACTTGGAACTGCTCGCAATCACTGCTGCATTGTCGGCATATGCGACCAACGCTTTATCCGACGATGCCTGATGCGTCTGGCGGATCATCGAAAACATCGACGGAGATTTTCCCCTTCCGTCAAATTCCCAGTCTGCATTGAATATTTTGTGACGACAATGTTCCGAATTCACCTGAGAAAACATCATCAATTCAGCATCGGTCGGGTTCCGACATTGCGATGCATACCAATTCCGAACGTATTGAAGTTCGGATTCGGACATTGCGAGTCCGAGATTCGAATTCGCATCTCTGAGTGCCTGCAGTCCATGTTTTATGCAATCGATGTCTTGAAGCTCTCGTGGTGATTCAGTCTCAAACAGCCGCGTGAGCTGACTGCGACTGTTCAAAATCGTTTCAACCATTCGGTCATGGAGAGCCAGCTGCAGAGCTGACAGTCGAGCTCCAGACAGAGGCTGATTGAGCGTAGGTTTCCATGCCACGCCTCTTTCAATGCGAGTGACATTTGAAAAGCCACATTGATGGAGAATATCCATGGCTTTCGAACACCACGCAGAAATAGTACCGATTCGAGGCGCTACGACTATGGATTGATTGCGAAACAGCTGCGCTGTTCGAACTGGGTCTCCTTCAAGCAGAGAGTGAAGCCGTAACGAGTCAGCTTCCGCTAGCGTCGTACTCAGCTCGACAAAGTAAACGTAGCGACAGCGAAGCTGCTGAAGCTCGGGCACTCCATGACGTATGTCATCAAGCAGCTGCAGAATCTTGAAGTCAGATTTTGCCTGCTGACCTCTCACGCATAAAATTTTTTGGAAATTTTTTGAAAGTTGGTGATTGATCGTCATGAAGTCTAGGAATTACGACAACGAGTCCAATCTCAAGCCGTTTTTTTCGACGTGATCGTCCAACCTAACAAAAAATTTTTTATATGGAAATTATGGAATTGAAATGCCCAGACGAGACGCGGCGATTTCATAAGATTCAACGACATCGCCGAGATCTTGTCGAAATCGATCTTTATCAAGCTTCTCGCGAGTCTCGCTGTCCCACAATCTGCATCCGTCCGGAGTAAACTCGTCTCCAAGTACGATCTGATCTCCGAACCGTCCGAATTCGAGTTTGAAATCTACCAGAATGATTCCAGCATCTCGGAACAGCGGCACCAGTGCCGAATTGGTAGCAAAGGTCAATTCGGTCATGCGCTCGACTTCCGAAGCATGAGCCCAGCCAAACGATTCAATATGGTATCGATTGATCATCGGATCGTGCAACTCATCATTTTTCAGAAAAAATTCGAATGTAGGGGCTTCCAGTTCGATACCTTCTTGAACACCCAGCCTCCGACAGATCGAGCCCGTCGTGATATTGCGTACGACACACTCTACGGGAATCATATCGAGAAACTTTACGAGAGATTGCGTATCGTCCACCAGACTCTCAAAATGCGTTGGAATTCCGGCAGCTTCCAGATGCTGCATTATGAAGGCATTGAAATGATTGTTTACCGTACCTTTTCGACTCAGAGCCTCTGTTTTTCTGCCGTCAAAAGCAGATGTATCGTCTCGAAATTCAATTAACAGTTTTTGATCGTCATCTGTACGGAATACCGACTTGGCTTTACCGGTATAAAGTAAATCTCTTCGTTTCATGTGATTTCCAAATTGTTCAGAAGATTAGTAAATTTAAGAAATTGATCATTAAAATGACCTGTTAGATTCAGCAGCCAGCCCCGTATTATGAACAGGTGTGTCGGATGTTTTTTTCCTGCGTGCAGTGCTGCACGCGGTGACGCGAATTACAGCACGCCAGTATAAATCATGGCCGTGCGTACGTGAAACTGAGCTTCTTCAGTAAGTGGAACGAGTGGCAGCCTCAGACTGTTTTTAATCAATCCCTGCTCTGAAAGCGCCCACTTTGCTGGAATCGGGTTTGATTCAATAAACATCGCTTCGTGAAGCGGCAGGAGCCTGTCGTTCAGCTCCCTCGCTTTGTCCTCATTTCCAGCGACAGCCGCCGTGCACATTTGATGCATCAAATTTGGCGCTGCATTGGCCGTTACGGAAATCGTTCCCTTGCCCCCGGCCAACATCAAGTCCATCGCATGCGTGTCCTGACCGGAATAGGAAACAAAATCATCGGGAGATTTTTCAATCAGCAGTCGGCCGCGTTCAATATCCGCAGTCGCATCCTTAATGCCGATGATGTTATCGATCTGACTCAGCCGAATAGCAGTGCTGTTGTGCAGGTCAACCGAGGTTCGACCAGGCACGTTATACAGAATTTGTGGAACGGGCACGGACTCCGCAATAAGTCTGAAGTGTTGGTACAGGCCTTCCTGAGTCGGCTTGTTGTAGTAAGGAACAACCAGCAGGCAGGCATCCGCCCCCAGCTCGCTGGCAACCTTCGTTAACTCCAAAGCTTCCGCAGTACTGTTTGAGCCAGTTCCGGCAATGACGGGAATTCGACCGCTCGCGTACTGAATCGTTTTTTCGATTACTGTGTGGTGTTCGTCGTGACTTAACGTCGCAGATTCTCCGGTCGTGCCAACTGAAACGATCGCATCCGTACCGGATGCAATATGATGCTCAACCAATTCCGCAAGAGACTCCAGATCAACGGATCCATCTTCATGCATCGGCGTAACAGTTGCCACAATACTGCCTGTAATCATTGCTCTTACTTCTCCAAAAGTATGTGTTTGTAGATGGTCAGATTATAGTTGCCTACAGAATGCATGGCACCATACATAAGCGATTCGCAGATGTTTTTTTAACGAAGCAGCAATCCCAAAGTCCGATCGAAAATGAAGCGTCAAAATTCCAAATGCATTGACCAACACTCGTGACAACTCCCATCACACCCATTTAAATTATTGATATATTGACAATGGATTTCTATTGCAACTGAAGGCGGAAACACATCCATGGGAAATCGACTCTCCAAGATTTACACTCGTACCGGTGATGACGGCACAACTGGATTGGGAGATGGCATTCGAGTGGCGAAAGATTCTCATCGCATCGAAGCGATCGGCGAAATTGACGAACTGAACAGCTATATCGGCGTGATTCTTGCCCATGACGTTCCTGAAGAAATCGACGATTGTCTTGCTCGAATACAGCATGCTTTGTTTGATATTGGAGGTGAACTGAGCATCCCGGGGTTTCGAATGGTTGAAGCTGACCGAGTAACTCAGCTGGAATCGCTTCTTGACCAATTCAACAGCGAACTTGAACCCCTGAAAGAATTCATACTGCCAGGTGGAACTGCTCCAGCAGCTCACGCTCACGTCGCCCGCAGCGTCTGCCGCAGAGCTGAGCGACGAATTCATTCTCTCGCAAAGGAAGAAGACATTTCTCCTCACTGCAGAAATTACCTCAATCGTCTGTCTGATCTGCTTTTTGTCATCGCACGTTACCTGAACCTAAAGGCAGATCACTCCGATATCTTGTGGGAACACGACAGATCGAAACCTAAATTCAAGAAAAAAAAGAAACGTTAAATACGTCTCGGGCGAACTCGACCCCAATCAAAATAAGGTCCTGGATCAGTTTTTCGATCAGGTGCAATTTCCGAATGCCCGAATATATTGTTCCGGCTTACTGCGGGAAACTCAGATACCAGTAAATCAATCAGCCCATCCAGTCTGGCGTATTGTTCATTTTCAAAAGTGTCTCCATCACAGCCTTCCAGTTCAATGCCGATAGAGAAATCATTGACTCTTTCCCGTCCCAAACAAAATGACTTGCCGGCGTGCCAGGCGCGTTTGTCGACTGCTACGAACTGAATCAGGCGCCCCGTTCGTCGGATAAGAAAGTGCGCAGACACCTTCAATCCAACCAAATCCTCAAAAGACGGGTGAGCAGAATGATCGAGCTGATTGCAGAACAGATCCTGAATTTCGTTTCCGCCATAAATTCCTTCGGGTAAACTTATGGAATGAACGATGATGACTTCAATATCTGTGTTGGAGGGCCGGTCATCAAAATTTGGCGAACCAATGTGTTCAACTCCATAAATCAGTCCATTCGGCAGTAATTTCATAGCAGCGTAATTTGAAAGGGCTGAATCAGTTTTCTATTCCAGTAATCAGTTATTTCATCAGTTTTGCTGAATCCACAAAACTAAATCGATATTAGAGGTGTCTAAATTTATGAGTTTTTTAATTCCATTTGAGCAAGGCGTCATGCCGATTCATTTCGGAAACAGCGTAGGGTGGCAATTTTGGATTGACCGCGGCGGTACATTTACGGACATTGTCGCACAAAATCCAAATGGACAGCTAATTACCTACAAGCTGCTTTCGGACAATCCGGAACATTACCGAGACGCGGCGATTCAAGGAATCCGAGAAGTCTTAAGTGTCGAGTCACAAACTTTAGGACCAGACCTGATCAGAACCGTAAAAATGGGCACTACAGTAGCAACCAATGCTTTGTTGGAACGCACAGGTGCGAGGTGCGCGTTGGTCATCACGAAAGGATTTCATGATGCTCTCAAAATCGGGTACCAATCTCGACCTGATTTATTTGCGAGAAAAATTGTTCTGCCTGACGTCCTGTACGAAAAGGTGATTGAAATTTCCCAACGCCACAGTGCAAACGGCCAAGTCTTGCAGGAACTTGATCGGGACGAAGCGTACGCCAGCCTCAAACAGGCCTATGACGAAGGCATCCGTTCCTGTGCGATTGTATTCATGCACGGGTACCGTTTTCATACGCATGAAAAAATAGTTGCAGAAATTGCAGGCGAGATTGGGTTTACGCAGATTTCAACTTCTCATGCGACCAGTCCTCTGATGAAACTCGTCAGTCGCGGCGATACGACGGTCGTTGATGCATATCTGTCTCCTGTTCTCAGAGCTTACATCAATCAGGTCGCCAGCGAATTGAAGGACGTTCCTTTGATGTTCATGCAATCAAACGGGGGATTGACCGACGCTCATCGGTTTCAGGGAAAAGACAGCATATTGTCCGGGCCAGCGGGTGGCATCGTTGGCGCCGTCGAAACCAGTCGCATAGCAGGATTTGACAAGATTATTTCGTTTGATATGGGGGGTACGTCAACAGACGTATCTCACTACGCCGGGAATTATGAAAGAGCCTACGATACCTTTGTCGCAGGCGTACGGATCCGGTCTCCGATTATGCGCATACACACGGTAGCGGCGGGAGGCGGTTCCATCCTGAAATTTGACGGCCTCAAGTACCGCGTAGGACCTGAATCTGCCGGGGCCAATCCCGGACCAGCCTGCTATCGAAGAAACGGGCCGTTGACCATCACGGACTGCAATCTGATACTCGGAAAGCTGCAGGCTTCCTATTTCCCCAAAATTTTCGGCCGCGGCCGAAATCAGTCTCTCGATACGAAAATCGTACAGAAGAAATTTGAGAAATTGAGAGATCAAATTTACCGCGTTACAGGAAATGACCGGTCAATTTACGCGGTTGCTGAAGGGTTTCTCAAAATCGCCATTGACAATATGGCCAACGCGATTAAGAAGATATCGGTGCAGCGCGGTTATGACGTAACTGAATATACCTTGTGCAGTTTCGGTGGAGCTGGCGGACAGCATGCCTGCCTGGTCGCAGACGCGCTCGGGCTGGAAACTGTTTTCATTCATCCTTATGCCGGAGTGCTTTCTGCTTATGGCATAGGCTTGGCTGACATCCGAGCGATGTACGAAGAGGCCGTGGAAGGCACCCTTTCAGACGAATTGATTGACTCAGTAAATGAGCGATATGTCAGCATCGCTCAGAAAGCCAAGGCAGAAATTCTTGCACAGGGAATTCCCGAAGACAGAATAAGCGTGCAGGAACGAGCTCATGTTCGGTATGAGGGAACGGATTCGGCGGTGATTGTCAATGCCGGCGGCAGCGGTCAGATTCGAAAGGAATTTGAAGATGCTCATCGGCAGAGATTTGGATTCATCATGCCGCACAAGAACGTAATTGTGGAGGCGATTTCTACAGAAGCGGTCGGTAAGACTGAGGTGCCGGATGAAACTTCTCGGGGCCAGACAAATAGAACAGAGCCTCTCGAGCCTGTTGAATCTTCGGACATGTTTTTTGATGAACAGTTTCATACAGGCCACGTCTACCTTCGAGACGATCTGCTGCCCGGAGATCGAATACAGGGACCAGCTATCGTGATCGAGGCGAATGCAACTACGATCGTTGAAAAAGGATGGGAACTGGAGACAACTGAGCTTGACCATCTGATTCTTCGACGCGTCATGCCGCGAGAAACTCAAAAAGCGGTTGGCACTGATGCTGATCCGGTGATGCTCGAAGTGTTCAACAATCTTTTCATGTCCATTGCGGAACAAATGGGTGCATCCCTTGAGAATACGGCGTACTCAGTAAATATCAAAGAGCGCCTCGACTTTTCCTGTGCAGTTTTCGATTCACTGGGAGATCTCGTTGCAAATGCACCTCACATGCCCGTGCACTTGGGTTCGATGAGTGAATCGGTGAAAATCGTGATTAAGAATCGCCTTGGAACGATGAAGGCCGGCGACTCTTACATTCTGAACAATCCCTACAATGGAGGAACCCATTTACCCGACATTACGGTAATCACCCCGGTTTTCGAACAGACCGAGGGCAAGATTTTGTTCTACACGGCATCGCGTGGACATCACGCCGATGTTGGTGGAATCACACCCGGTTCAATGCCGCCCGACAGCCATCGAATTGAAGATGAAGGCGTTTTGATTGATGATGTGCAGCTCCTGCGTGAAGGAGAACTCTTAGAGTCAGAAATTCGGGAACTTCTGACGAGCGCGGTTTACCCCGTAAGAAATATCGAGCAGAATCTAGCCGACATCCGCGCCCAGGTCGCTGCCAACGAGAAAGGAGTTCAGGAGCTTCATTCAATGGTAGATCACTTTGGACTGGATGTCGTGACTGCCTATATGCAACATGTTCAGGACAACGCGGAAGAATCCGTCAAGCGGGTGCTGAAGGTGCTGCGAAATGGGCACTTCAGATATGAAATGGATGACGGCAATGCCGTCGAAGTCAGCATTCGCATCAACAATGATGATCGAACCGCAGTCGTAGATTTCACCGGCACTTCATCTCAGACCGATAACAATTTCAACGCACCGTCATCGGTGGCCCGGGCAGCAGTGATGTATGTGTTTCGCACGCTTGTCGACGACATCATTCCTATGAATGAAGGCTGTTTAAAGCCGATAAAAATCATCATTCCAGACGGCTGCATGCTAAAGCCTGTGTATCCAGCTGCGGTTGTCGCTGGAAACGTCGAAACTTCCCAAGTCATCACCGATACCTTATATGGCGCGTTGGGAGTGATGGCTGCCGCACAGGGCACAATGAACAACTTCACATTTGGCAACGACAAGTACCAGTACTACGAAACCATTTGTGGAGGCTCAGGTGCAGGTCCGGATTTTGACGGATGTGACGCAGTGCATACTCATATGACAAACGCCAAGCTCACTGACCCCGAAATTTTGGAATGGCGATTTCCCATTCAGCTGGAACGTTTTGAAATTCGGCATGGCAGCGGCGGCATCGGCAAGCATACAGGTGGCAACGGCACTATCAGAAAACTCAAATTTCTGGAACCGATGACGGCAGCAATATTGTCGGGACATCGAAGAATTCCCCCTTACGGAGTCGCGGGGGGACAACCGGGACAAACGGGCAGAAACAGCGTTGTCCGAGCAAGTGGCGAAGTTGAAATCATGAATTCGACCGATCGCACTGAAATGCAGGCCAATGATGTTTTTGTAATCGAAACTCCCGGTGGTGGAGGTTACGGAGTCCAATTAAAATGATTGTTTGGCTTCGTAAATCCATACCAAAAATAAGCAATATTTTTTTTTTGATTTTGTGAAAGTTGGAGGAATATTATGGATTGGACGAAGCTAATACCTTTTCCAGACCCCCGCAAGGGTGAGTTCATTTCAGCACCCCTAGGTCCTGGAATCTATGAACTATATGACAATGAAGCTCGAAGATGGGTGCTGGTCGGGTACAGTAAAAATGTCGCTTATCGAATGACCTCACTTCTTCCAAAGCCATTTGGAGCCGGTCATCGAAGCAACAAAGAAACGCAGGAATACATTTACAAGAACATAACTAGCATCAGTTATAGAACCAAGGCATGTAACAACGGGAAAGAAGCTCGCGAGGAAGAACAAAATCTACTCGCGAGCGGACGTCGTTATGTATTTCTCCGTTGATACTGGCATTTAGTCTAAACTTTTGGTCGTACTCGGAATTCTAAACATATAATACGCAATCAACATGATTTCTCGATTGCAGAAATAAAATTTTAGATTCTATGGAGTGCACAAAAGATGTCTCAATTGCCAAATGGTAAACACAGTTGGGGGATTAGTCCAACAGAAAACATCAAGGACTTTCCAGTACCGAATTACGCACCGAATCGGTGGGATGGGATTAGCAGAGACTACGATTGGACCGAAGTAGAGAGACTGCGAGGGTCGATCAACATCCGCCATACATTGGCAGAGATGGGTTCAGAAAAGCTCTGGTACTTTCTACACAATAACCAGTTTGTAGCATCACTCGGTGCTTATACAGGTTGTCAGGCGGTTCAGCATGTACGCGCCGGATTGAAATCGATCTATCTTTCAGGATGGCAAGTTGCAGCGGATGCGAACAATGCAGGTCAAACTTACCCTGATCAATCTCTTTATCCTGCCAGTTCCGTACCTCAGGTAATTGAAAGAATTAACAATGCGTTCATGAGACAGGATCAAATCCAGACTCTTGAGCGTCTGAGTGGCAAGTATACGACTGACATTGATTGGTTTGTTCCGATTGTTGCTGATGCGGAGGCAGGGTTTGGCGGTCCTTTGAATGTCTTCGAACTGACCAAGGCGATGATTAAAGCAGGCGCCGCGGGCATTCACTTTGAAGATCAGCTGTCTTCGGAGAAAAAATGTGGTCATCTGGGGGGCAAAGTGCTTCTGTCAACCGCTCATGGAATTCGAAACCTGAACTCTGCGCGGCTCGCGGCCGACGTGTTGGGTGTGCCGACGGTCATTATCGCTCGCACCGACGCGGAAGCAGCCAGATTGATGACTTCCGATATTGACGGACGAGATCATCCTTATATTACCGGTGAACGAACGAGTGAAGGCTTTTACAGAATTACCGGTGGCATTGACATGTGCATTGCGCGCGGCCTCGCCTACGCGCCGTATTCAGATTTGATCTGGATGGAAACATCGACACCGAATCTTGAGGATGCGCAGCAGTTTGCGGATGAAATTCACGCTCATTTTCCAGGAAAGATGCTTGCCTACAACTGTTCGCCGTCATTCAATTGGCGCAAGCATTTAGGCCGCAAGGACTTATCAACATTCCAGCAGGATATCGCTGATATGGGATATCGATATCAGTTTGTGACGCTAGCCAGCTTTCATAGCACAAACTACTCCAGTTTCGACATTGCGAAAAAATTCCTTGAGCGCGGAATGGAAGGTTATTCCGACCTGCAGCAGGCGGAATTCGCAGCAGAAGAATTTGGGTTTTCAGCAACGCGCCACCAGCATGAGGTCGGTGTCAGCTATTTCGATGCGGTAAATGAAGCAACGGCGGGCGCTGGGGATTCTTCAACCGTAGCGATGGCAGATTCAACGGAAACATCTCAGTTTTAAGATGTTTTTGAGGACTTAACCTTCGTGAATCGTCCCATTTCTTTAATGGGTATTGATTCAGGTCAATTCGACGCGACCGAGCCGAATCGTTAATCTTGGATATTTCACTCAAGTTGTGATTCGTGAGAAACTGATGAAAAGTCTCGCTGTTCGGATGTCGATCTCAAAAGTTTTGTGAGCGCGAGTGCAATGCACTCGCGTTCCATTTACGCTGATGTGACCTTAACGGTCCGATCCGGCGCATTAACCGAATTTTCATGCTGATCTCTAGGCATGCCTGCCCGCGACAGCAGTCGCCTGCAATATTGATGAGTAGAGTCGAGTTCACCTCCGATGAAGCCATATGTACGTGGGCTGTAATAGTCACGAAATTGTTTTTACACCACGCTGAGCTCTCACAACCCACTCTCGACACAAATTCACGAGCCTCACCGAGTTCGGATGGATTTCAGTACTGTTGAAATCCACCTTTAGAACATGTTCCGAAACAGAAGTTTGAACATTGACAAATGCTTTCGCAGATTTCTTGAGCGAAACTTGCGCGCTGAAGATGCTTTAGATGAGCTCTCGCTTCATCGCCGCGATGAACACAGCTGACCGCTCCAGCGAACAGAATCACAAAAAAGCGGACGATGGAACAGCATCGATTCAGAATTCACCTTACTCGATGCTCCAATTGCAAGGCCGGTCGCTTCGACGTCCACTTGGAGGAAGGCTAAGAGTTTACAGACCTGAACTTTCGGAGAGAAAAAGGGTGGGACGACTTGACGCAATTCGCAAAGCACTTGTTCGCGGTGAGCTGTCTCTTAATGGCTTTAACCGTTGGCGAATCCTTGAGGCAAACAAAGCAACAATTGGCTGGACTTTTGTTGACGCAGGAAGTACCGCAGAAACTGCACAAATTGAAATGCAGGTGGCCAAGAGAGAGTCTGGCAATATCCGAATTGTCAATGCCGATGAATCATCGGCTGATGACATTTTGATTCGGCTGGAAACCGGGGGCGAACGTCCGGACCTGATCATGATTCAACGTGATTGGGTCAGATACCCTGGTTCTCACACTTCGGTTACACGTCTCATCGATATGGGAAGAGCACGCGGATTCGTGATTCACGTAATTGCCGCCGTAGGGTCAAGTTCGAGAATTGTTGACAATCTGCATAAGGAAGCGCGACATCGTTACCTGTTCGATTCCAATCCGTTCATTCGCCCCTCACCAACGATTTCGAACATTGAACGGCATTTCGGAGAAAGTTTATCTGACGCGGGCTTGGATCCTGAACCACAAAAGGCTGTTGCAAATTTTTTTTGGGATTTCGCCGTCGTTGACATGCTGAACGGATTACCTGTACGACTGGACATCGAAGTCGACGGTCGGTATTGGCACGAAGAACTTCCAGGGAAACGTCGTCCGTCCGACGACAGGCGCGATCAAATCGTCAGACGCTTTGGTTGGCGACCGGTCCGATTCTGGACCGACGAAATCGAAAAAGACAATTTGGGATGCATCCAACGCATCCTTAACCAATTGGCATCAGCAGGTGAACCTGTTGATGCCAATTAAGTAATGGAGACCGATTCATGGCAATATCATCCTCAAACGTACTACAACGCCGCACCAAAATAGGACTTACTACACTTTCACTTCTGGTTACGTCGGCTGTATTTCTCGGTGTCGCGTGGGCTGCATTGGGTGAGGAAATTCTGACAATGCCTGAAAATAGAAAAGAAGCTGCTGAGATTGCTGCTCGATTGCAATCACTTCGAACTGAACGGGACACACTGCACATCGAGATCGCGAATCTAAAAAACCAAGTTGAAATCCACCGAGCAGAAGCAGAACAAACTCGAACTCTAGCTCAGGAATTGCCGAATCTTCAAGCCGAGGAAGTACGAGCACGAGGTGATCGAGATCGCTTGTCAAAGGAAGCCTTAGCACTTGAATCTGACCTTGCGGTGCGGCGAGAAATCGTCAATGAGCTAACCGACCGAGAACGTAATCTTAGGAGCGAGTTAGAGAGATTAACAAACCGATCTCAAGACGAACGAAAGCGTTTGGAGGATGTGCAAATTGAGTTAGATGCAAAACTGGGGGAACTTGCGAAAACGAGTGATGAAATTGTTGCGAAACGCAATGAAAGCGACCGAGTGAATGACGAACTTTCAAAGTTGGAACAATCACTAGCTACAAGATCTAAATTTCTGAACGAAGTAGTCGCAGACGAACATTCAATCAATCGTCGAATTGGTGACTTGAAAATGAAAGCTGACGAACTTATCGCTATAACTTCGAGCGCAGAGAATCGGTTGACTGAGGTTCGCGTTGAATTGGACGGTACGCATGCTGATCTGGAAAAACTACGGAAGGAAAGGGACTCAACCAAGTATGAACTAGACAGAGTGAAAGCGTTGCTGGATACGACGAGTACAAACAAAGAAGCAGCTGAGGCTAGGCTCCAAAATCTGATCAGTCGGGAAACCAAAATCCGTCACCAACTCCGTACTATGCTCAACCAACTCCAAGAAGTGGGACTTCTCGGTAATGAGGCGGGAACAACAGAATGATGACAATCAGCGAAATCGACTTTGTTTTCTTCGCGGGTGCGATTACCTGGCTTGTGGCATCCTTTCTCATCGGCAGATACTACGAGATAAGGAGCCTAGATACGAAGGAGCAAAATAAAGAGGCTCTAAGAACTCTTATTCAACGACAAGAGGCTCAACTTGATGTTTTACGCAAGGAGAAAGAGCAAGTCATAAAGGATGGGTATCGTGCGAAGGCGGATATCGAGCGTTGGGAATCGATCAGGAACGATCATAAGAATCTCGTAAAAATGCAACAGGAACTGGAAGACTTCGAAAGGGAAGAATCGAATCGGATCGATGAACTCGAAAGACATCGGGCTGAAGCTGCCTCGCGATATCGAGAGATTCAAACACTGCTGGATCAATATCCGCCGGAAATGCAACAGGAAAACGAACGTTGGGAGGAATTCATAAGCAAACGTAAAGAAACGCACGACAGACTACAAAAGGAAATTGCCGCCACCGAGGCAGAACTGGACGAACTTAACGAAGCGCAAGCGAAGAGAATTAATGAGTTGAATGAACTCGAAAGAAAATTGAAAAAAGGGAAAAATGCATTAGAAGAACATACGCACAAACTCGAAAAAATCAAATCAGCAATCGCTGAAGCTCAGGCAATTCTTGAAGCAAAAAAAGAAGCGTCCGAAGTTATAAGAAGTGCAACGTTCCAGTTTCCAGATGATGAATTAAGCGTCTCCATAAAGGAAATGCCAACGATTCAACGTCATAAAAAAAGTGACGACAAACTCGGTGCGTTTCGCAACTTACCTGAATGCTTGAAAGAATTCAATAGCGAGCGCCGGCGGTCTGATACAGACGAAGAAGATTTGTTAGGTAATTTCGAGAATGCTCTTAACAAAGTAGGATTAAAGTACCCAAAGCGAATCATTCGTGCGTTTCATACGGCATTGAAAGTGAATGACCTTTCTCCTCTGACTGTTCTGAGTGGGTTGAGCGGCACCGGAAAAAGTCAACTGCCGCGAGTCTACACTCGTTACTTCGGGATAAATTTTTTGCATGTGCCTGTCGAACCTGGTTGGGATTCGCCGCAAGACATACTTGGCTTCTACGACTTCGTAGCTGAACGCTACCGGCCTACTGATAGAGCTCGTGCGCTTGGCCACTTCGACTGGCGATTCGCAGAAGACATAAAGATAGAAACCGATCAAGACTGGAGCAATAGGATGCTTGTCATCCTTCTAGACGAAATGAATTTAGCGCGAACGGAGTACTACTTTTCCGAATTTCTATCTCGGCTTGAGATGCGAGGTCCGAGAACGCGCATTGATCAAGACGAAGAAAGTCTTAGAAATGCGCAGATCGTAATTGACCTGCCTTACGCCAAAGACGAAAGGCCGAAACACCTCTATGTTCCGCACAATGTTCTGTGGGTTGGAACATTGAACGAAGACGAGACCACTCAAGCACTCTCGGACAAGGTTATAGACCGAGCAAACTCAATACGATTTGCACCTCCGGAACCAAGCACACTGCGGGCGCATAGCACTGCACCAGAGAGTAACATTCAGGCAGCTGACGGATTTCTTTCATACCAACGTTGGCTCCAATGGTCTGATCGAATTCGAGAAAATCAAACTAAAGAAATCGACAAGACTCTAGAACGGCTCGCGAAATTTATGCAAAATGCGGGGCGTGGGTTTGGATTCAGAATCGCACAGAGCATAAAGGCTTATGTTGATCGCTACCCAGGACGAGACTGGCGAGACCCGATGATTGACCAAATTAATATGCGTCTTCTACCGAAGCTTTCCGGTTCAGAAATGAGTGATTGCGAAAATACGCTGAATGAACTGAAGAAGCTGTGCGAAGACGATTTGAATGATCCCGATTTTGGAAAAGCACTAGACAAGGCTGCAAATGCCTCGAAAACATCTCAAATCTTCATGTGGCCTGGTTACACATACGAATAAAATACGAATTGATCTGTTAGTCATGTGGCTTTACAAGTCATATCGTGATTTTATATTGGAAGTTACGGGTACATACACTCAGAAGAGGTCCAGTGTCAGCAACGCGTCCGATTGCATTGTCAACATCATCCCCGGATCAAGAAATTCACTAAAACTGTCAAATTTAAAATGGCCGCCCGTCATCGTAGGACATAATTCACAGATGAAAGACTCTCCCATGTTGGAGGGGCGTCATCGTCAGCAACTTCCGCAAGTTCCCGGACGAATTCCAGAATGGTTGCTCGCAGGAAAACAAAATAATGAAAATTTTTCTCAAAAACATCTAGCTGCATGGTTTGTACCATGCCGTATCGGCATGGACCGAACGATGCACATTTCCTTTAAGTCAGGAACCGTCATTCGCTTCGATGTCTCAGAATGGCCTGCTCCTTATGATGATCAGCAAATCGAACAAATTAGACGTGCAGCAAACATTCTTCAAGCAGCCCCCGATGCGTTTGCAACTGTTTCATCCATAGCGAAAGCTTACAAGAATCTTGAGAAAATCTGGATCGATTGTAGCCTAGGAAAAAAAGACCCCCAAGTTGAGTTGCTCATAAAGCATGCGAGGCAGTTGCCAACTGTGTTTGAAGATCTGCGCGCTCGGCCGCGAGCAATACTCAAAACAGAACATCGGATGCAGAAACTACAAAACGTACGTCGAATTGACGCAAAGACTCTACAGTGGCTCTTAGCGCAACCTGGGCGGAATACTGCGGAACGAGCTGGTAGTCGACAACGAATTAAGGCTCCAAGGCGTTACGAAACTATTTGTACACTCGAAAATCAAGTGCTCAGAGCATTCGCAGCATTGACCGTACGTACGACGAAAGCTCTGCCAAAAAACACTCCGGAAATCGCGCCATACAAAGCGATATTGGAAGCACATTGCTTCCGTGCTCGGCAAATCGAAACCATGCTTCGTGAGCGTAACGTTCCAGAAGCACACCCCCATGTTCGGCCAAATTTTCCGTTACGTTACGACCCGAGATACCAAAAAATTTGGCATGCCTGGCAGGCATTGCGTAGAGAAAGCTCCGCAACCGAACTTGATTGGATGTGGCAACATCGGACGTTTATGGAACTCCTTGGACTTCGTGCCGCAATGTTGTTTTTTCGAAGGACGTGCAACCCACCCAACAATGGCATTATTGCACACCATCCAGTTTTAGGGGCAAGTGGAAGCATGCAAAATCAAGGATGTCATCTTGACAGCGACGGAATCCAAGCAACATATAGAATCCTTCACGACGGATCAAAAAAAGATGGCATTTACGAATTCCGTACCGTAAATTTGGATGATGACCTACCTCTCGGTGCACTCACCTCAATAGATTTCTCTGTCAATTCTTCCAGAGAGAACGCGTTATTATGGTACGGCGTACCCGAGTATAGCGACAATGGCAAGTGTTCGATCGGAGTAGGAGCATTTCCTTGGGATGCTGAACATAAACGGGACTCCATATGGGACTCCAAACTAAACGAGTGGATAAACTGGCTCGTGCCCTAAGATGAACCGATTCCTTACTGTCGATATCAACGGTTGGCTTGATTACATATTAGATCCGGACGACATATTAGATCCGGACGACATATTAGATCCGGACGACATATTAGATCCGGACGACATATTAGACCCGGACGATAAGAAACTGGCACTCGGATTTCGATCCTGCCTCTACAAACACCAAGACCAGTGGCTTGTTGGGGCACAAGCGCTCGCTGCAGCAAGGCTTGCAAATTCAACTGATACCATTGACGCAATAGACGCTCTCCATTTCGCAGCTGGTCGCTGCCAACATTCACCTGAACATCAAGAGACTTCGCCTCTGCCTTCTGCCTTATGGAATTTGGTGAAGACCAAAAATTATGCAGCTGACAATCCAATTCACCTCGCTCTCATTGTTCCTGACGACAAGATTTTCGGTAACCCAAGGGATGTGCAAAAGGGAAAGACGAGAGTAGAAATTCTATACAACTCGCTTTACTCGGCACGGCAATCTTCGGGTCTAATGAGAAGTCGAATAGAACTTGTTTGGCGTTCAGTGGCAGTTCTTCAGGCAGTGTTGGATGAAGATGAAGGGGACTTGAAAGATCAGTCTGGGAAAGTCCTTGTAGTTAGCATAAACAAAAAAATACATTGGAGGGTGTTAAAACTTCGCCCTTGGTCACACGAAGATTCGGACAAGGGTCCAATTCGCATCGAAAGAACTCCCATGAATGTGAGCAAAAATGACAGCAATACGGGAGAAATACCATGGATGGAGGATCTACTGGAAAGAGTAGAAGATCAGAATTCTGTCAATTTCAAGAAACTTAGGAAATGGACTAGGTACATGGAGATTCTTGTAACTAATGCCTCATCAGAAACACTCGACCAACTTCATATAGATGCGAGTGCGATTGAACACCGGACTTGGCCATTGGTAAGTAGAGAGAATGTATTGTGGCAGACGGATTCCCCAATAGATGTACCGATAAACTACGCGAAAGATACATTACTCAAAAAATTAAAAGAAATCATCAAGATAGTTCTAAGCCGACAAAAAGAAAAAATGCTTGCGGTCATCATAGAAAATCCTGTTGATGATAAGATGCTTGACCAAATTTGGCCATTGCACCGAATTCTAGATGACAAAATCCAGATTTATTACGTATCCGGTGCAGGCACAATCGAGGCAGCAGCGCGACTCGCTAAAGTCCTTGCTGAATCAAATCACCCGCAGAGTCCAGCTTGGTTGGACTCGGTACCGGAGATTCAACTCGAAGTGCAAGAAAAATCAGGCGATGGTCCTGGAAGTAGCAACACCAATTGGAAAGTGGTGGTTTCTGGGAGCGAGGTAGTGCCTGCAGGAGAAATTTACTATACACAACCTGACCCTAAAAAGAAAAGGCGCGTTATTCTTGCACCGGGCATTGAATACATTCACATTCATCTTCGTCGTAATAGAGACGAAGATAAATGGGATAAGCGCTATACGCAACATGCAATAGAACCAAGTGATCATGTCCGAGTTGTGGAGCCCCTGGTGAGAGTGCGTCCACTTTCAGAAGTAGCTCGCATAGAGATCGTTGAGCATCCACATAATGACGAGATTGAAGTGCTTACCAACATTAGATGGGATAAATTGACTGACGAGCAACCACAAGAGCTTCGTAGCATTCCCGAACTTTATATCTTCAGAGCGAGTAAAGAAGGATGGGAAAATCTTAAGCCCATTCTTGAAAAAATAGTAGAGTCTGGTCGCCATGGGACTGATCCCTCACTTAGAATCTCGCTTAGAAATAAATTGTACAAGTGCACGCAAGCGCAATGGCAAAGTAGAAAATTCCCGCTGGGTTCGGATGGACAACGACCTCGTACAAGCAATGGCCAGGATTACAATTCTGCAAAGCGACTATTGGGAGATGCGATAAGTATTTTGGTCAGAGATCTCAAGTATTGTGTAGACCGTCAAATTAAATTGAAATTTGGTGTTGCCAATCGTTTGCACATGGGACTTACATGGCTTTTCACAGGATGTCCGGAAGATGTCACTAACATTCTTTTAGACGCGATCATTAATCCAGATGGAAACGCAGGAACAACATTGCATATGAATAGAAATTCATCTGCTTGGTCAATCTACTCGGGGGTTGGACGAACAGTCAATAGTGCGGAGTCGTTAAGAATAATTTACGATACCTTGCTCGGACGGTGGGAAAACAAAGGAGGGAAAAAACAGGACAAGTTCCTGCTCGCAGCTGTATCACACCCGCTGGCACGCAGGTTTTTAGTGCGACAGATTCTCAATGAAGATCAGAAACGGTTTCAACTTGTCAAGCGCTTCCTGTCTCAACAGTTAGATAACATCATTTGTGAAAAACATGATCGACGTCCGAGCGGGGAAGAATCATCATTAGAACTGCGATACGTAATTATGGGATACCGCGGGTTATGCCAAACCCGATACAAAAATCCCGAGTGGTTTCCTGTTGACGGAAGTGAAGCAAAAGAAATAAATACAAAGCTAATGCAACTAAAAAATTCATACCGTTTCAGAAACAAAGATTACGAACAAAAACTGTTGGAATTAAGCGCACCATATTTAATCGGTAAGGGTGAAGACCCAACAATACCCAGGTTTACAGTTAAAAAACTGTAGTGCTGAGTGACGGTCAATTTTCATAATCAGTTGTATTTGTTCGATATTCGAGAAAATTATTCACTACAAATATGCTGCTTCCAATGAATTTAAGTCTCTTAACATCAGTACGGATGGCCAAACGAATTTAAAAACAACAGCAGAGAGATTTCCTCCCCAACTTATCAAGCAGCATTGGAATCGTATAGCGTTAGCCCGTTGTGAAGATCACAAATGGTATCTGAATAAATTGAAGATGAGTTAAAACATATAGCAAAGCACAAGAACGAAATATCTAGTGACAATTCGCGTGTAATCGGCAATTGGCTGACCATTCCAAATATGGTCGCTGTCATTTCCCACACCTAAGTTCGGTCAGGATCAACTGTGCCACCCCCGAGGCGATGAAGTCGGTAGCGCGCTACGGCGATAGTGGTTCAATGCTTACACCCTACTCCGATCAATCAGCTGACCGACATATCGCCATAGTTGGTTGGAGCTTCAATTAGTCGGAAATTTTTGACTGTAGCCAAGAACGAATTATGCTGATGTTAATTTTGCCTTTTTGCATGTGTTTCCTTTCCCAATATCACCATAAAGAAGTGTGTTCAAGGAAATTATTTTTATTATTAAAACAAGAACTTATATAACCTACAGTCAGTTTTTACACGACTCTGAAGGGGGATCTTGCAGTTGGAGAAGTTTCTTGCTGAAATTGCGAATTTTCACGATAAAATACGTAAAAATGGTGGAAATTCAACGCAAAATAAATATTTTCAATACTTACAAGTGTTATTTAACAGCGAAATTTTCTCATCGACCCATCATATCTGTTGAGATCTAAGCAGAGTCTGCGATGTGTTCGAACATTGAACTTTAATGTGATTCGATGCCAATCACCCAAAAAAATCTCAAAAATAAGGATCGTCTATCTACTAAGTGCGTATTGCATGCAAGTTGGGTGCCGGATGACTTAAGTGGTCAGTTGCTTATATGGGGTGAGAGCGAGAAAGAAACAAAACGAAAAGGCTCGAAAGCACATCCATTTCAGCTGCAAAAGAAAGAACTTGCGAGCGTACTGTCCATCGTCTGGCCTAATCTTGGCAGTAAAGATTCTCTCGTACAGCAACCCAACCAAAAGGCATGGTTAGTAACGCCTTGCGACAATTCCGGTCCATCTCCATCAATCGAGCTGCAGGCTCTGCTTGAGCAAGAAGTCGCCCAGCCCAATTCATGGGGCGCCTGGCGAATCAACACTTTAGAAATAAGTGATCCAATCCGTATGCTTGGTTCCTTTGATCCTGAATCAGCGGCTAGAAACAACTTCGTACGAATTGGCCAAGATCTTGAATTCTGGCATCGCTTGGTTAGGCGCATTGCATGGTCAATTCGACGTCATGAATATCTGCCAGTCTTGTCACACAAACGATCGCCGACGCATTCAAGAAAGACAGCGAAGAAATCAGGTTTTGGTTATCGGGCTGGTTGGGAATTCGCACAATCGGTCGAAGATGGCATCATCGCTGATTTTTCTGCGTCGATTCCCAGTGTCTGTCAAGCGATGTGGCTAAAAAAGCCCTCAACCAAAAAGGGTGAGCCGCTGATCCACGGCGCAGTCAGTCTGGTACGAAATTTTCTTGTCACCAGTCTGGAACAGCTTGTGCACAGCACTCATTTCACTCTCAAAATTGAAAAATCTGTTGAAGAAACCTTAATATCCAACGCGTTAAGCGATCACACGCGAGCTTCGAGAACAGCTCCAAAAGAATTGACAGACGCCACAATTTGGACGCAATGGGCTCGCTGGTACGCAAGACTGCAGCGTAAAACACAGGACGCTGATGAACGAATTTGCTTTCGGTTGGTGGAAGCGGCGAATGGTTCGACCGATGATTGGCATTTGGAGTGGCTGCTTTCATCTCGTCGAGATCCGTCAATACTGGTACCGTTGCAGGAATTTTGGGCGAATGACTCCTTATTTAAACCATCGTCTAGAAGAATTAAAGAAGTGCTTCTGCAGCTAGGTCAGGCTGCTCGGATTTACAACGATCTTTGGGAAGGCATGAATAGTACTGCGCCTTCTCATTCAGCTCTCAATCGGGACGAAACATTGGAATTTCTCAAGCATCAGGCACCGACACTTCAAGCCGCTGGATTCCGCGTGATCGTACCGTCCTGGTGGACGGCCACTGGAAGACGCCGTCTGCGATTGAGACTCACGACTTCGGGTTCCAGCCGTTCAACTGCCGCTGATTCAACCGGTTTGTTCGATTTTGACTCGTTGGTTGAGTTTAACGCTCAAATCATCATAGACGGTCAACCAATTACAGCGGAAGAATGGGAACAGCTTGTTGCAGCCAAGGCGGGGCTGGTTCAGGTTCGAGGCGAGTGGATGGAACTTCAGCAGGATGAAGTAATTCGTCTCGAAGAGTTCTGGAATTTAGGAAGTCAGACTGTCGATATGTCTGTAGCTGAACTAATTCGTTCAGAAGCAGACGCTGACTCCTTGGGCGTGGAAGTAATTTACAAGGGTGATATAGGCGCCAAGCTCAGCGCATTGAAAAACACTGGCGCCCTGAAGATTTTAGACCAGCCAGCGGGGTTGACTGGAACCTTGCGCGAGTATCAAATTCGAGGATTTTCCTGGCTGATGTACCTGCAGCAGCTGGGGTTTGGCGCCTGCCTTGCGGATGACATGGGTCTGGGCAAAACGATACAGGTGCTTGCCGCGATTTTGGAAGAAAAAAATCGAAATGAAAAAGCCGGAGCGACGCTGCTGGTTGCTCCTACATCTGTTCTGGGGAACTGGCAACGCGAAGCGGCGCGCTTTACGCCCTCACTATCGACTTATATTCATCACGGCGCGCGCCGAGTCAAAAACGAACAAAAATTCAAGGAAATTGTGAACGAAGTCGATATCGTCATAGTTTCATTCGGAATTCTTCGAATTGACAATGCAATGCTGAACAAGTTCAACTGGCATCGACTTGTTGTGGATGAATCACAACACGTTAAAAATCCAAGAGCAGCGGTGACGCGTGCGGTGCGAAAAATCCGCGCGCCGCGGCGAATTGCCATGACGGGAACGCCAGTAGAGAATCGATTGATGGATTTGTGGTCGCTATTCAGCTTCATCAATCCGAACTACCTGGGCAACATGACGCAGTTCCGTGCCAATTTCGAACGCCCTATCATGCGCAATCGAGATCACACACTCACAAAGCGGTTGCGGGGCATGGTGCAGCCTTTCATTTTGCGGAGAATGAAAAGCGACAAGTCAATCATAAAGGAACTTCCCGATAAAGTAGAACAAAACGCATTTTGCAACTTGACGAAAGAACAAGCGACCCTTTATCAGGCTGTCTTGCGCACGATAGATGAGAACTTGGACGGTGCTGAAGGGATGAAGCGGCGAGGCCTCATTCTTTCAGCATTAACTCGTCTGAAACAAATCTGCAATCACCCTGCTCAGTTCTTGCAAGACGGCAGCGCTTTCACTGCGTCGCGGTCACACAAGCTCACTCGCGTTTGCGAAATGCTGGACGAGATCAAGGCCAACGAAGAAAGTGTGTTGGTGTTTACTCAATATTCTGAAGTCGGAAAATTGCTGGAGACGCTCTTTCGTCAGCGTTATGATGGCTCAATTTACTTCTTGCATGGTGGAACATCAAGATTTCGACGCGAACATATGGTAGAGGAATTTCAGAACCCCAACACGAAGCATGCGATCTTCGTGCTCTCGCTTCGCGCAGGTGGTACGGGAATCACATTGACCAAGGCGAATCATGTGATCCATTTCGACCGTTGGTGGAACCCAGCCGTTGAAAATCAAGCAACGGACCGGGCATATCGGATCGGACAAAAAAGGAGCGTATTCGTCCACAAGATGGTCACGATGGGGACGCTGGAAGAACGGATTGACGAACTGATTGAGTCCAAGAAGCGCCTTACCGAAGAAATTATCGGAAGCGAAGAGTCCTGGCTGGCTGACCTTGACAATGATTCGTTTCGCCAATTGATTGCGCTGAACACTGGAACCGCTGTTGTTGATTGAACGAGAAACGGGCAATGCAAAATTTCAAAAAAACTTGGTGGGGACCGGAATTCCTAAAAGCGCTCGAGCAGATTATGGACGAAGGGCGTTTGAAGCGAGGAAACAGGTATGCGACCGATTACAGGCTCAGAAAATTCCACGTGCGACTGAACAACGTGACATCAGTAGTGAGAGGCAATAAATCCCCATATTTTGGCGTACATGAAACTCCATACTACAACGTTAAAATCACGTTCGATAAAGTTGCGGCAAAACACTGGAAAAGCATTCTGTCGAGAGTCGGCGCCAACGCGAACTGGGTGACGCACCTTATTTTAGGCGAGGTGCCACCGACAATTGACGAAGCGTTCAAGAATGCGAACGTGAGTTTATTGCCGAAGACACCGGATGAACTTCGAACCTCCTGCTCTTGTCCAGATTGGGCCAACCCTTGCAAACATGTGGCTGCCACATACATTCGCCTTGCGTCAATTTTGGATCAGGACCCAATCGTTCTGTTTGAACTGAGAGGTTTGAAACGCGCTGGCCTGAATCAGGCATTGTCCAAATCCAGCTTCGGCGCCGCACTCCTGAGCACTGCTGGAGACGATGAAATATCGCCGACTGAAGTTCGTGAAAATAAGTTTCATCCGGTACGTCCGAGTGATTGCGGCGTCGCACCTTCAGATTTACGCGCTTTCTGGTGTGGTAAAACGCTGCCGGCAGAATCGGCGATGGATCGCCAGATTCCGCCCGTTTCTGCACTTCTTTTGAGGCGCGAGGGCGATTACCCGGATTTTTGGAATCGGAAGAATTCGTTTCTCGATGCAATGACCGACATTTACGACCGAGTTGTCAAAAATTTACCGAAAGAACTAAAGGGAAATTGAGTTCTATTTGATATGCCAAGTTCTTCCTGATCAAGTTTTGAAAGTATTTCCTTGAATTGGACCGAGAGCAAGTTCCAAGCAAATTTCTTCTTGACTCTAACTGTTGCATCTCGTTATCAGTTATTTTTACTGTGTTCTTTTGGAATATCCAGATATTGCGCATCAATTTATGGAACAAGTAAAAATTGAGCAAATTAATTTATTCTCACAACTTGAAAATTGAGGGTTTATTATTGTAAGATGCCCAAATACCCCATTTAGGAACCTTGCATTTCAAGTGGTTTATCTCGTAGCTCGACTGAAAGAACTGATTCGACCTGACTGAGTTCACGCCGCTGCGCCAATTGACCAATTCCAGCGAAAGACAGCTGACACCGAAACGTAACCAGAAAATCCGGGCGAATTTCAAGCATACCCTGGCTTTGTTTTCACCTCATCTGGAAGAGCTGCAACACCAGCAAACACAAATTGCAACCACTGCAATCACGATTTTTGCCAGCGGCATCAGCAATTTTCGTTGCATCCAGCACCCGTGGCGTTCTTATCCTCGCGTCTCCAAACAGCCGAGAAGCAAATGGACGCGCAACAAGAATAAATAAGAGTCGACCGCGTCCGGGTAGAGAGTGAATTCGACGAAATACCCTCTTCTGACCCGAAATAACGGGTTTCTACTAAAGAAAAAAGTGTATTTTCTTAAGTTAGTGACATTGCGCTGCCACCAACTGAATCATCCTCCTCAGTCATCTTCACTGCCAGCAGTTCGGCCAACGGCAAAATACGCGCCTCCAACTGCTGCACTTGGCCACTGTAGTGCCGATAACTCTTCAGCGCCTGTTGCAGGGAGAACAGATGCTCTTCTCGCCAGTTGCCTAGAAGCGCTGACGCAATCTCAGACTCGCGCATATTCACTCGACGACCACACAGTTTCGCCAGCACACGGGCATCCCGTTCACCCGCCACGATCGCCTCAATGATCGCCATCCCGCTTTTGCTGGTAATGTCGCTCAGCACCGAATCCAGCTTCACATTCATCTGCTGCAAAGCTTTTTTCATATACCGCACGAAGCGCGCCTGATCCACGGTCCTCCGCTGGTGGCTGCGCACATAACCGCGCAGCTCGCGGATCGCATCCGTTGACCGATTCGACTTCGAAAGCAGTCCCAGACTCATCAGCCGCTGCAGCCACTGACAGTCCAATACATCCGATTCTCGACGGTCCGGCCGCGCCAGTCCGGCCGGATTCACCAGCCACATGTCAAATCCTTGGGCATCCAGCACTTCATAGGCTGGGATCCAGTATACGCTGGTCGACTCCAGCACCACCTGCATCACACCGTGCTTCTTAAGCCATTTGGCCATTGCATGCAGATCCTGGGTCAAACCACCGAAGAATTTAACTTCCTGTTCGCCTTCTGCATCCGCCGGCACCGCCACCGCATGCAGGTCAATCGCAACATCAATCGCAGCGCAATGCGGGTAGCGCGCCACAGTCACTCGCGACGCTTTCTCTTTCCGTTTCATGTACGATTTTTCCTGTTTGCAATTTTTGTCAACAAAATTACTGCACCGCCAGTGATATCGACGAAGTGCAGCAGACCAGAATAATATTCGGTTTTTTAACCACCATTGAATTGACGGCCTTCGTCCGGTGCCTGCTTAACGATACTTCACAATGAATTCCCAACCAAGCACTTTTCAATCTAGTGGGTTCCTTTGATGATGGAGGCGCCGCTGCTCGCCGGGGCTGGAGACTGATATGAAATCAGTCCCAATTTAACCATCCAATTGCTATAAATTCCTTTAAGTCCCTTTGATTTTATGTTAACTTCACCTGATATTTATCTTTAGATAAATTCATTAATGCTTTGATATTAATTAATTATTTAACAAATTTATCCTATGAAAAAGAAAGTGCTTGAAAAATTTTCGAATCAAAATGGGCGTATTCTGTCAGACATCAGCTGAAACAAGACAACCAATCCGAGTCAAATCAAAACTCGGCTGCTTCGCGATCAATAGTGTTTAATTCTTCAGCGGATTCCGTTTTAGACGAACTACATTCCCATTCTCATCAATACAAGATGTTGCGAGAATGGGCAGAAATTATGTCAGTCGGTTTGAATTTAAAACTCAAAAGTCACTTCAGAGCCTGTTCGAGTTCGGGGATCGCATCAAATAAATCCACAACCCATCCGTAGTCGGATATTTGGAATATGGGGGCTTCTTCATCCTTGTTGATTGCAACAATGACTTTGGAGTCTTTCATTCCTGCAAGATGTTGAATCGCACCTGAAATCCCGACGGCGATGTACAGGTCGGGTGCAACAACTTTTCCGGTTTGACCTACCTGATAATCGTTGGGAACATATCCAGCGTCGACTGCGGCGCGGGAAGCGCCAACCGCTGCCCCCAGTTGGTCTGCAACGCGTTCAAGCATCTGAAAATTCTCTCCACTTTGCATCCCTCTTCCGCCTGAAATCACAATTTTTGCCGTGGTTAACTCCGGTCGCTCAGTTCGCGTCAAATCATGTTTCAAAAATTCAGACAAGCCGGCATTTGCTGAAGAATCCAGCGTTTCGACCGGTGCGTCAGGCCCATTCACTGCGGCTGCATCAAATGTAGTGGTACGAACTGTGATTAGTTTTATCGAGTCCGACGACTGAACTTTCGCAAGCGCGTTGCCGGCATAAATTGGACGAATAAAGGTATCCTCACTCAGGATCGAACTGATGTCGGAGATCTGCTGAACATCCAGCATCGCTGCAACTCTTGGCATAAGATTTTTTCCAAAAGTAGATGCAGGTGCGAGTACATGCGTGTAGCTTCTAGCGAAGTCTGCAACAACGATCGCTGAGTTTTCTACTAATCCATGTTCGAATTCCGCGGAGTCAACTAGGTAAACCTTGTCAATTCCGTCGATTCTTGCAGCCGCGGCTGCGACTTCAGCACAACCGTTGCCAATGACCAAACCATGCAGATCATCACCTAACTGCCGTGCCGCAGTTACGGTATTGAGAGTTGAAGATTTTACTTCTTGATTATCATGCTCTACCAGTATCAGTACAGACATTACAACACCTTCGCTTCAGTTGTTAATTTTTCGATGAGATCCTCGGCACTGCTCACGAGCACTCCTGCCTCTCTTTTAGGCGGTTCTGTAACTTCCAGAACTGTAACCCTAGGAGTGATGTCAACACCAAGCGATTCCGGAGTGAGAGCCTCTATGGGCTTTCGTCTTGCCTTCATAATGTTCGGCAAAGAGGCATATCTCGGTTCGTTCAATCTAAGATCGACTGTAATTACACTTGGCTTAGAAAGCAGAACCGTTTCCAAACCGCCATCCACTTCTCGAACGACCTGAAAACCATTGTCCTGAACCTTAATGTCAGAGACGAAAGTACCGAGTGACCAATTCAGCATGGCAGATAACATCTGACCGGTCTGGTTGTGATCATTGTCAACCGCCTGTTTCCCCATGATCACGAGGCCAGGCTGTTCCCTTTCAATCACTACCTCCAGCAGTTTCGCGACGGCAAGCGGCTCCAGCGGGATATCAGTCTTGATATGAACGCCACGATCTGTTCCCATTGCTAATGCGGTACGAATCGTTTCTTGGCTTTTCAGCTCACCGGCCGCGACTACGATGACCTCTTCTGCAGCACCAGATTCTTTCATGCGAATTGCTTCCTCAACTGCGATTTCGCAGAACGGATTCATGGCCATTTTAACGTTGTTTAACTCAACGCCAGAGCGGTCGGTTTTCACTCGAACTTTGATATTGGCATCAATTACACGTTTTACAGGAACAATAACTTTCATACAGCTACCTCAGCTGATTGATTAAATTAGTGCAAATAGTTTTTGGCTACGACTTGAGCCTGACGTTTTTTGGATCGTGAGGCGAGTTTTCGACAATTGTGCAATTATACCGATTCCCTAAAATTTCGATTTCTAAATTTGTGCCGATCTTCCCATATCCGGTTTCGACATAGCCGATCGCGAGACTTTGCTTGAGAAAGTGGCCATAGGAACCTGCAGTCGCACGTCCAATCATTTTTTCGCCATCCCACAACGGCTCGTTGCCCAATGGGTCTGCATCGGTGACACCGTCAACAGAGACTGTCACAAACTCCTGTACAACACCGTTTTCGAGCTGATTTTGCAAAGCCTCCCGTCCAGTGAAATCCCCTTTCTTCATATGAACGAACATTCCCAGACCGGCTTCGAAAATTGTGTACTCCCGAGTCAGATCCTGACCCCACATTCGGTATGATTTTTCAATTCGCAGTGAATCCATCGCTCGCATTCCGCACTGTCCAATATCGAGTTCCTGTCCGGCATCCATCAGCCTGTCGAAGATGTGCCGCTGATATTCAATGGGATGATGCAGTTCCCAGCCGAGTTCGCCGACAAAATTGACTCGCATCGCACGAAGAGGAGCCAGACCGACATAAATATCCCTTGCCGTCAGCCACGGAAAGGATTGGTTTGAAAGATCAGCTTGGGTGATTTTCTGCAGCACGTTTCTGGAATTCGGTCCTGCAATAACGAGCGTGCCATGCGAAGTCGTTAAATTTTCCAGCTGGACAGAATTGTCATTCGGAAGATGTTTCTGCAAAAAACTCCAATCAAATCGTTCAGCTGCCCCGGAACTTACAAGGTAAAAGGAACCGTCCAGGTTTCGAGTTACGGTAAACTCGCTTCGCACTCCGCCGGTCTTGGTAAGAACATGACAGAGCTGAATTCGGCCCGGATTTTTCGGTAATTTTCTTGCTACCATACGATCAAGGTACTGTTCGGCACCGGACCCAGAAACCCGAAACTTAGAAAAACTTGTAATGTCAATTATGCCTACGTTGTTTCGAATGTTGTTGTGTTCATTTCCAACGTGTTCAAAGTATTTCGAACGACGAAAGCTCCAGTCATCAACACGTTCGACTCCTTGAGGAGCAAACCAGTTTGGTCTTTCCCATCCGTAGCGCTGTCCCCACACGGCACCCATCTGATCAAGTTTATCGTGAATTGGGCTGGTCTTTAACGGTCTGCAGGCAGGTCGTTCTTCATCTGGAAAATGAACAGTAAATACGTTTTCATAAGCCTCCTCATTCTTTTGCACCAAGTACGGACCTCGGGCGTAATCCCCGTAGCGTCGTGGATCGACTGCAAGCAGATCGACTGAAGGTTCTCCTTCAGTCATCCACTGTGCAAGCTGCCAGCCAGCTCCACCGGCTGCGGTAACTCCAAAACTGTGACCCTCATTGAGCCAGACATTGGAAATGTCCCATGCTGGACCAATGAGAGGACTGCCGTCGGGCGAATAAGCGATCGGACCATTCACAATGTCCTTGATGCCCGCAGTTGCAAAAGAAGGCACCCGATTGATCGCTGCTTCAACGTGAGGAATCAATCGGTCCAAGTCACCAGGAAACAAGTCCTTTTCAAACGTATCCGGAACGCCATCTGCAAAGACGGCAGGGGCGCCCTTTTCATAGGGACCGAGGATATAGCCCAGCCGTTCTTCTCTAAGGTAATAGGAGGCGTCCGATTCTCTTAAGACTGCAAGCTCAGCACCACCTCCTTCCCTGTATGATTTCAGTTCCTCGACAACGTCTGTAACAATGTACTGATGTTGAACTGGTATTGACGGAATGTTAATTCCCAGCAGACGACTTATCGTCTGAGAATAATTGCCGGTAGCGCACACAATGTGTTCACACCGGATTTCCCCTTTTGTGGTCTTTAGGTTCCACTCTCCACTTGAAGTCCTTGAAATATTGGTTACTTCCGTACCCTGATAAATCTTCGCACCGAGTGCACGCGCCCCTTTTGCCAAGGCGTTTGTGAGATCGACAGGGGCAATGTGTCCGTCATCGGGGTGATAGAGTGCGCCGATCAATCCATCAGGATTAATCAATGGCCACAGGTCTTTGATTTCGGAAGGCGTAATCAGTTCAAAGGGTACGCCTATGGTATTGGCGGTACCACAGTATTTTTTGTATTCATCCATCCGGTCTTTCGTGCGCGCAAGCCTCAAATTTCCGGTGACGTGAAATCCAACGTCCTGTCCAGTTTCGGCTTCCAGATTTTTGTAGAGATCAACGGAATACTTATGTAACTGGCCTACCGCGTAGCTCATGTTAAACAGCGGCAGCAAACCTGCTGCATGCCACGTAGAACCGGCTGTGAGTTCTGTTCTTTCACAAAGTACGACGTCACTCCACCCCATCTTCGCCAGATGGTAAAGCGTGCTGACTCCAACGACACCTCCTCCAATGATGACTACTCTTACATGACTTTCCATTGTGCTTGGTTAACTCCCGAATAATTTTCATATAAATGCTGTCTGCATTACAGATAGCCTTGAACTGGTTTCAACGATTGCGCTATGGGTTTCCTACCAGACAGTTGCCCAAAAACAGTACTAAAATCAGGTTCGTACTTTACAATAAATGAACAGATAGATTTCATCAAATTAAATGAATGTAGAAGTCTGGCGGCAGTAAGAACACAGGCGCATGTTTTTCGGAATTGGCCCGTAAAGTCAGGGGCCAAAAAGCATCGCTGCGAAGTTTAAGCCCAAGTTCCAGAGGATATTAACGTAAAAAGGGACGTAAATACTTGATTTATCGCAGTAATTGCGATTTTTTTAGCATTTAATCCTACCCATGTATATTAGTTATTATTGTCATTAATTGATTGACAATATTAATTTATTTAATATAATGATTGCCCATGTATGTAGAAATCATCAAAAACAGAAAATCACCGCCCGCCATTCTCGTGCGAGAGTCCTACTGGCAAGACGGAAAATGCAAGAAAAGAACACTTGCCAACCTGTCAAAACTGCCACCGTCTCTGATCGCAATGATCCGCGCAGAACTTAAAAATTCCTCCCACCCTGTACCCGAACTGTTCGACATCACACGCTCGATCCCACACGGCCATGTCGCTGCCGTGCTCGGTACGCTCAAAAATCTCGGCCTTGACCGCTTGGTCGACTCAAAGCCCTCACGCCAGCGCCAACTGTGCCTGGCGATGATTGTCGCAAGAGTCATCGCGCCTCGTTCCAAACTTGCAACCAGCCGAGGCTTCTGGGAAGAAATCGCATCCGACACCCTAGGTCAATGTCTCGGTGTCACCAAGGCTGACTGGAATGATCTTTATGCAGCGATGGACTGGCTACTTGAACGCCAAAGCAAGATTGAAAACAAACTCGCACGCAGACATCTCCAGGACGGCTCAGTGGTGATGTACGATCTGACCTCGACCTGGGTGTGCGGCGAGAAGTGTGAGTTGGCACAATTCGGCTATTCACGGGATAAAAAAAGAGGGGTCAAGCAAATTGAGTTTGGTCTTTTATGTGATGCCGATGGACGGCCGGTTGCGATTGAGGCGTTTGCCGGCAATACCTCTGATCCACAAACCGTCATCTCACAGGTGAACAAGCTCAAGGCGCGTTTCGGACTCAATCAGATTGTGATGGTCGGAGATCGGGGCATGTTGACCGCGGCACGCATTGAGGAGGATCTGAAACCGGCGCAGTATGACTGGATTACGACACTGAAATCAGTATCCATTCAACAACTTGTAGACGATGGCGCATTGCAGCCAAGTTTGTTTGATGAGCGTTGCCTGGGGGAGATCCGCTGTGAGCGGTTATATCCTGGTGAGCGGCTGGTGGTGTGTCGCAATCCGTTTTTGGCAGACAAGCGCAAATCCACCCGTGCACAGTTGCTGCAAGCGACCGAGCGCTTGCTGGATGAAATTGTTTCGGCAACCAAAAGGGACAAGTATCGGTTGAAAAAGCAAAGTGCGATTGTTCGTCGGGCAACGCGGGCGTTGGACAAACACAAGATGCGCAAACATTTTCACATTGAGGTTGGACCGGAACGATTCAGTTATCAGCGCAATCAGCAAAGCATTGACCGCGAGGCGGCGCTTGATGGGTTTTACGTGATTCGCACCAGTGTCAGCGCGGATAAACTGAGCACCGAAGAGGTGCTTGACAGCTACAGGCGTCTGTCAAAAGTTGAGCGGGCGTTTCGGTCAATGAAGACCGTCGACTTGAAGGTGCGTCCGATTTATCATCGCCGCGAACGCCGGGTGCGTTCGCATCTTCTGCTTTGCATGCTGGCGTACTATGTCGAGTTTGAGATGCGTAAGAAACTCGCACCACTACTGTTTGATGATGAGTGTGTAAAGCGACTGGATGTCAAGCCGGCGAGAAAATCCCCGTCTGCATATCGAAAAGAAAAGACTAAGCTCAATGCGGCCGGCGAGCCGGTACACAGTTTTCAGACGTTGATGCAGGACCTTGCAACGCTGTGCAGGAATCGGATTCGTCCACTGAAGAGGAAAGATTCAGAATTCTGGCTGTTTACTCAACCGACCGATTATCAGCAAAAGGCATTTGATCTTTTAGACGTGAAATTCAATATCCTCTGATCCTGCCCAGTAGCGGGAATTCATATTCTCTGGTCTTCTTAATCAGATCATGCACTTATACAGTCATCCCGGCTGGAACTTAGGTTTAAGTCAGCCGACGCGCCCGGCCTTTGCCAAGGTGGACTTATACTTATTGCCTGCCGCCTCAGCATTGGCAAAACACCAGTATCGACTTGAGGATTCTATTTTATGAAATTTTCTCTGTTATGGATTGACTGTACTTTTCCTGCTGCGAGGAATTGATTTTTCGATTACCCAATGCGTGGGCAAAAAATTAAAGAGCAGATCGAACAATCCCATGACAGATATGATCATTTATATGATTTCGCAGTCGAAGTGTTTTCCAGCCATGTCTTCAACGAAAATGACGCCTCTCGCACCTGCCAGGGTTTCTACGGCTGTTAGATTTCCTCATAGACTCCATTTGAAACACTGAATCCCGTTAGAGCTGCAGGAAGGGAATTTTGCTAAATTACGCATCTCATGATTTTTGTGACGAAGCGCAACGTGGATGCACTCACCTGTTTTTGATCACTGAACGCCAACGGCAAAACTCAAAAATTACCGGATATCTTGATTTTGACGAACAGTAGAAGTATCCTATAAGTTCTTGCGGCATTGTAGCGCGCAGAGAAAATGTATCTCCGACCAACGAGTTAGAATAAGATATGACCAATTATTTGACAGCGGAAGAGATTGACACGAAAATTGACAACAAGATTGATATTGACCGAAGAGTAACGGCTTTAGAGCAAATCGCTGTCAGCGTCAAAGATGCACAGCGATTCGACAGAAGAATTGCTCTTGGCATCATGTCAATTTTCGTGGCGGCGGCAATTGCATTTTTTACGCTGACGCAGAGCGACATTTCATCGATCAAAACGGACCTGGCGATTTTGCAGGATGATGTTGAAACCTTGAAAGATGATGTTGAAATCATGAAGGATGATGTTGAAATCTTGAAAGATGATGTTGAAATCATGAAAGTCGATGTTGAAATCATGAAAGTCGATGTTGAAATCATGAAAGTCGATGTTGCCGACCTAAAAAAGGGGCAGACGAGAATTTTCAACATCCTGGAAACCGAAGGCATGATCCAGTAAATTGCCAAGAAAAAGATCCACCTCCTGACGGTTCAGTACTTTTTGCAAATTTCAGCCTCCTGTGGATTTTTTATTGAACACGGTTCAAGACGAGTCACTATGCAGGCGTCGGTCCAGCGATGTGAAGGCGCATCCACCCAACGAGTCAAAAAAGAATTGACCAACTGTCTTGGCAGCGGAAGAATTTTATACGATCAATACCAAGCTTGATATTGAAGCAAGAGTAAAGGCTTTAGAGCAAATCGCTGTCAGCGTTAAAGATGCACAGCGATTCGACAGAAAAATAGCTCTTGGCTTCATGTCAGTTTTCGTGGCGGCGGCAATTGCATTTTTTACGCTGACGCAGAGCGACATTTCATCGATCAAAACGGACCTGGCGATTTTGCAGGATGATGTTGAAACCTTGAAAGATGATGTTGAAATCATGAAGGATGATGTTGAAATCATGAAGGATGATATTGAAATCATGAAAGTCGATGTTGCCGACCTAAAAAAGGGGCAGACAAGAATTTTCAGCATTCTGGAAACGGCAGGCGCTATTCGATAGATTTCCTGAACAAAGCATTGTCATGGTTCGAAGACGTTGACCGTATTCGATCTACATCGCTGTCAACCGGTCGTCAGCTACAGCTGGAGCGCAATTTTGCCGGCTTGTTTCAAGAACTTTGTCAGTGAAGAAAGTTCTGCGTGAGCTGTGGATTCTCGGATGGAATTCTTGGAAATGAAAGAACTTCGTTTTCAGCACTCTGACAACACCTCCAGTGTGAACCGGCCGGCCTAAAATCTAAATTTTTTGCTGAAGCCAAATGCTAGAAGGGTTGGTCTATTTGAAATACTTTTCTGGCAGTTCCATTCAAAAAATAATTTCTATGGATCGAGCAAACCGTCGTTGTCGCTGATAATGTCGGATATTGCTTTTTTCCATTTCCTGCATACAAATCAAAAGTTTGCGCTCATCCGGCGAATTTGAGCTCTGCGACCCCCAGCTAAGATGCATCTTTTCCCTTGTAAATTACAACATCGCATAGGCAAGACTCTAAGGGAGCGGTGTGAATTACAGACGCCGAACAGCAGTCGAATCAAACGACTTAAATTATTCGATTCGTGGAATGGAATACTCTATATTTACTTTTAATCTCTTTTGATATATTAGAAATATTTGTTTGGAAATCCAAAAAGAGAATGGTCAAAAATGAAAATCGTCAGTTACAAAATTTGCCCTTTCGTGCAGCGTGTTACCACACTACTTGAAGCCAAGGAAATTTCCTACGACATCGAATACATCAGCTTGAGTGACAAACCCGACTGGTTTCTCGAAGTGTCGCCACACGGTCAGGTGCCAGTTCTTTTCACTGATGACGGCAGTGCGCTGTTTGAATCCGACGCAATCGTCGAGTACATTGAAGAAGTCACAGAAGTACCGATGTATCCCAGTGAACCAGTCGAAAAAGCGCAAGATCGAGCATGGTCGTATCTGGCATCTAAGAACTACCTGCTTCAATGCAGCATGCAGCGCAGTACTAATGCCAATACCTTAAGCGAACGCGCCAAAAAGTTGAGCGCTGCCTTCGCCAAGATCGAACCATGCTTAGGCGACAGTACATTCGTGAGGGGGAATTCAATCGGCATGGTGGACATTGCCTGGCTTCCACTCCTGCATCGCGCATCTATCATTGAAATTTATACTGGCTACGACTTACTTGAAGATTTTCCGCGAGTCAGGGCATGGCAGAAAGACATACTCGAAACTGGGCTCGCTGAAAAATCGGTTTCCGACGATTTCGAAGAGCTTTTTACTTCATTCTACCTTGCAGAATCGACTTATCTCGGTCGAATTTCGCGAAATGAAAACGAGCAGAAGCGCGAAAGTGGAAATCAATGCAAGATTCGATCCAGGTCGTGCTGCCCGCAAAAACCGCAAATTTCAATTGCGGACCTGTAAAGATTTATTTTCGGCTGATTACCGCTTTAACGCAAAAATTTCATTTCATGGAATCTTCTAAATTCAATCAGGTTAGAACGATCTGGCGGAGACATTTCGAGTTCATTGGATAGACGGGCATCGGAGCGCCGCTGGTTTCATTCTCCAACTCAAAGTAGGCTCTGACTGGCGTTGATTTTTCTCACCGCACTTCCGGGATTTTTGATGTCGATGTCATCGACTGTGATAAACTACTGATTCTAAATCAACGGTGACGAGCATCACTTTAATACTGTTTAGCCGACTAACTAATGCAGAAAAACATTCTTGAATTTGAATCCAATCTACAGGCCAAGATACTTGATATCACATCACGACCAAGTTCCCAATTTGAAGAATCCGATCAGGCCACAGAGATTGCGAAAACGATTCTTAAGGGTTTTGAAAATCACTTTACTCTGTTTCAAGAAATCACCTCCGGCGCGCAAGAAAGATTCGAACAGGCGAAGTGGCATGAAATTCGGGAAGCGGCTCGAAAGCGAATCAATTTTTACGACAAGAGAATTCAAGAAACGGTTGACGCCTTACGCAGCCAGCTAAACATAAAGGAACTAAACAAACCACTGTGGACAAGAGTCAAGATCCGGTATGTTCATCTCCTTCTGGAGCACCTGCAGCCAGAGCTGGCGGAAAGTTTCTTTAATTCTGTATTCTGTAGATTATTTGATCGCCAGTACTACAACAATTCACATATTTTCGTCCGTTCTTCAGTTTCAAGAGAGTATCTTCTTACCGATAAACCTACCTATCGCTCCTACTATCCGTCCGTACGCGGTTTGCCTGCTACCATATCGGAGATTCTCAGAAATTTTGATTTCAATCTGCCGTACGAAAACCTAGTGCGGGATGTTCGCTACATCTTGAGACATCTCGGGAAGCATCTGCCCAAAGACAAACGTTCAATTTCACTCAATTATCAAATTGACGTCCTGGATTCGTTGTTTTTCCGAAATAAAGCAGCATACCTGATCGGACGCGTCATCAACGACCACCAGACGACCCCCTTTATCGTACCCATACTCAATAACGAAAACGGCGGTCTCTATGTAAACGCGCTGATTTTGGACCCTCACGATTTGGATGCTGTTTTCGGTTTTTACCGAGCTTACTTCATGGTGGAGACTCGAGTGCCCTCCGCAACAGTGCAGTTCCTCATGGACATACTGCCAGGCAAAAGCAAAGCCGACCTTTATTCTGCGATTGGTTTCCATAAACAAGGCAAGACTGCGTTCTATCGAGATTTTCTGCATCATCTATCCCACTCATCTGACAAATTTATCGAGGCTCCGGGCACGCGAGGAATGGTGATGATGGTGTTCACTTTACCTTCTTACAAATACGTTTTCAAAATCATAAAAGACGCGTTCGAACCTCCGAAAAAACTATCTCGTTCAACAGTCATTGAAAAATACCAGCTCGTAAAACAGCATGACCGCGTCGGCCGTCTTGCAGATACGCTTGAGTACTCCGACGTCGCCTTGCCGCGCAGTCGATTTTCAGAAGGACTGCTGAGTCAAATTCTTGAAACCTGCGCAAAATCAATCGCCGTTGAAGAAGATATCGTAGTACTGAAACATGTATACATCGAACATCGAATGACACCCCTGAATCTATATTTGCGAAGCATAAAAGATGATGATGAAGCAAAGTATTTTGCGCATAGTTATGGAGACGCCATTCGGGAAATGGCAGCAGCGAATATTTTCCCTGGTGATATGCTGCTGAAAAATTTTGGAGTCACCCGAAACAAACGCGTTGTATTTTACGACTATGACGAAATCCGGTATTTGACAGAGTGCAAATTCAGGAAAATTCCACCTGCGCGCAATCCTTATGACGATATGGCCGCCGAGCCTTGGTTTTCTGTTGGGGACGACGATGTATTCCCAGAAGAATTTGAGAAGTATTTTCTGGTTCATCCATTAATTCGCAGGCACTTTCTTCAGGCGCATGGTGATTTAATGACGGTAGAATTTTGGCAGGAAAAGCAGGAACTCATAAAAGCTGGCGTATTGGTGGACGTATTTCCTTATCGAAGATCCAACATGTTTCCGAGACCGAAAGCTGACGCGATAAAATCTGCCAAGCAAACACTATCATCGAAACGAAGCAATAAGCCATGAATGCACGCAGAACAAGATCAGGAGGACGCGCTGCACGCAGAGCAGCGCGTTCCAAAACACGAGTTGAATCAGTTCCATATATCGAACGAAAAATTCCAGTTTACAGCGTCGCGCCGGACGAAACACTAGAGCTGATTGAACGAAATGCGGACCTGCTGCTGGCAGAAATCGGCATCGATTTCAGAGATGATCCTGAAGCGCTGGATTTATGGAGACAGGCAGGTGCGGCTGTAAGCGGTGAACGCGTCCGCTTTGAGCCCGGGATGCTTCGTGAAACAATTCAGAACAATGCACCAAGCGAATTCGTCCAACATGCCAGAAATCCTAAAAAGAGCATAAGAATCGCCCGCGACACAGCCGTCTTTGCGCCTGCCTACGGCCCCCCTTTCATCCGGAATCTGGACGAAGGACGGCGCTATGCCACCATCGAAGATTTTCGAAATTTCGTTAAGTTGACGTACATGTCACCTTCACTGCACCATTCAGGCGGCACGGTCTGCGAACCTGTTGACCTACCTGTGAACAAACGGCATTTTGACATGGTTTACAGTCACCTAAAGTACTCCGATAAACCGTTTATGGGGTCCGTTACAAGCGGCGAACGCGCGCAGGATACAGTAGATATGGCAAAGATTGTTTTTGGTGATGATTTTGTTGCCAACAACACCTGCATCCTGTCGCTGATCAATGTGAATTCGCCGATGACTTTTGACGATACGATGTTGGCAGCGCTAAAAGCCTACGCTGCAAATTTACAGGGAACGGTCATTTCACCCTTCATACTGTCGGGCGCCATGTCGCCGGTGACTGTCGTTGGCACCTGCACGCAGATTCTGGCAGAAGCACTCGCCGGCATGGCTTTTGCTCAATTGGTACGTCCTGGAGCGCCTGTCATCTTTGGAACGTTCAGCAGTTCCATTTCAATGCAGTCAGGAGCTCCGACGTTCGGTACGCCTGAACCTTCGTTTGTCCTGTTTATCTGTGCAGAACTTGCACGCAGATTGAATGTTCCCTTTCGCAGCGGCGGCGGCTTGTGCGCATCAAAAATTCCAGATGCCCAAGCAGCCTATGAATCAGCAAATACGCTGCAGGCCGCGATGCTGGCTGGAGTCAATTTCATGTTGCATACTGCAGGTTGGCTTGAAGGCGGGCTGGTAATGGGCTACGAGAAATTCGTGATGGATACTGACCAGGCAGCGATTTTGCAGACTTTCCTCAGCGGTGTCAAAACGGACGACAATGCTCAGGCATTAGGCGCCTTCCGAGAAGTCGGTCCAGGAAACCACTTCCTCGGCTGCCAGCACACACAAAGAAATTTTGAAACCGCCTTCCACCGCTCAACCATCGCGGATAACAATAGTTTCGAACAATGGGAAGCAGATGGAAGCCTGCACGCTTCTGACCGAGCGAATGTCCTATGGAAGAAAATGCTGGAAAACTATCGAGCTCCGCCACTCGATCCCGCGATCGATCAGGCACTGGTCGATTACATGGAGCGACGCAAGCAATCATTCCCGGATTCAGCGGCTTAATTCGGTAAAATGACAGTTCTTCATCGAATACACATTGAGGTATAGATTTTGGCTGCCCGCACGTTTGCTCAAAAAGACATTAGTTCTAATCTGCATCCTTACACAAATTATCTTGTCCATGAACAAGTCGGACCTAAGACGTACACACGTGGCGAAAGCGTGTACATCTGGGATGAACACGGTAAGAAATTTCTAGAGGGTCTTGCTGGATTATGGTGCACTTCTCTTGGATTCAGCGAACAGCGATTGATTGATGCAGCTGCAAAACAGCTGAGTACGCTTCCTTACAATCATAGTTTCGCGGGTCGAACAGCACCTGTAGTAACAGAGCTTGCCGACCAGCTCACCTCTCTTGCTCCCGAACCGATGTCCAAAGCGTACTTCGTTTCTTCAGGCTCCGAAGCCGTTGACTCGGCCGTGAAATTTGTATGGTATTACAACAATGCCTTAGACCGACCAAACAAGAAAAAAATCATCTCTAGAACAAAAGCGTATCACGGAGTCACAGTCATTTGCACGAGCCTGACCGCAATTCCTGTCGTTCAGGAGGCATTTGACGCACCCATGAGTCGGTTCAAGCAAACTGGAACTCCTCACTATTACAGATATGCCGAAGCTGGTGAGAGCGAAGAAGAATTTGCCTCTCGTCGGGCAACGGAATTGGAAGAGCTGATTCTGGCAGAAGGCCCAGACACCATTGCCGCGTTCATTGCAGAACCACTTATGGGCGCTGGAGGAGTGATCCCACCTCCGCGTTCTTATTTTCAGAAAATTCAGTCAGTTCTCAAAAAATATGATGTGCTACTGATCGCTGACGAAGTGATCACGGGATTCGGACGTACCGGAAATCTATGGGGCAGTGAAACATTTGAGATTGTGCAGCCTGACATCATAACCTGCGCCAAACAACTGTCGTCGGCGTATATTCCGATTGGTGCGACGATGATTTCTGAAGAAATCTACCGAGTAATCGCTGAAGCAAGCAATCGCCATGGGGTGTTTGGTACCGGCTTCACCTATGGTGGTCATCCAGTTGCCGCCGCGGTTGCACTGGAAACATTGAAGATTTATGAGGAGCGCAACATTCTGGAGCATGTTCGAGAAGTCATGGGTTCTTTCCAAAAACGCTTGGAGGCGCTTGGTTCACATCCGCTGGTGGGCGAAGCAAGAGGTTCGGGGCTGATTGGCGCCGTAGAACTGGTTGCCGACAAGTCTACGAAAGAATCGTTTGATCCGGAACTTAAGATGGCGATTCAGGTCTATCAAGAGTGTCTTGAGCAAGGCTTGATTTTGCGAGCGCTGCCGGCTGGCGACACTCTCGGCATCTGCCCTCCCCTCATCATTTCAGAAATGCAGATCAACGACCTGTTCGACATGCTGGAAGCTGCTCTAGACATCGTTGCCAAACAGCATAGTGTTTAACCAGTTTCAATGGCTTGCTGGTTCGGACACTGGCAGGCAGAGATTTTTGCTGCAAATTACATAGTTTGAACCTCTCAGCTGAGCAGATTCTGGATCTGCCAGACTGGAGATAACGCAAGACGATTCATTGTTCAGTTTCATCGCCGAACAACGTCCAATGTCAATGCGATTGACCAAAACGCAAGCGGATTCAAACAGTGATTGTAAGAATTTCGTCATAGATTGTGCAGTGCACACAGATAACCGTGCAACCTGATACAGGTATATTTCCGGCATTTGGCATGATCAACCTTCCGCAAACAAAATCTGAGTGCTTGAGACTTCTGGGCAAATCAATTTGGACTGCCTGATTCCCCATATGTGGCAAACTTAACAACACTCATCAAGCCCAGCTCACAATTCTGGCTGGTCTGACTGGGCGGTCGAGAACCAAAGAGAAGCGATTCGGCACTGAACAAAGAAAACTGGAATTATTCCTGCATTTGCGCTTTGATAACTTCAGTCAGATGTTTCAGGTGCGGCAGCTTCTCCCTAGTTCCGCACTACTCAAAAAACAATTCTCCTAAAGCATTGATATCATGTATTTTTTGAAAATGACTGAATTGTACATGTAACAACATTTCGCGCCATTTTCTTTAGCTTGGTTTACCAGCGTTTTCGTTGCAATTCCGCCTTCATATTCAACGCCTGACCAGTAGGTAGGCGCATCTGGGTATTGTTTTTTGTTGGTGTAGGAAACTACGGGTTTGATGAACATGATCTTAAAGTGTATTGTCAATGGGGTAATTATAGAGGATTGTAGTGGCTGTTTGGAGTGCTGTATCACTGTACATGTAACAACATTAAGTTACTAGAGTTATAAGAGAAAGGATATTACTAATAAACAATAATATTTGTAAGATATTAGAATGTAAATACTACAAATAATGATTTATTAAAAATATCTTCTAACAAATATTTTTAATATGGTTGATTGAGCGGCAAAAGTGCGGAACTTGGGTTCTGTACGTTGTTGACGACGCCGACATGGCACCTCACGATGCGCTTTTGAACTTTCTTGCCTTGGCGCACGCCCTGTATGACCTGCACTGATTTTCGAGAGCTGTTGAGGGTAGATTTCACGCGTGTGAACAGGGTGGATGCCAGAGCACAGGCATGGGCCTGTGTCAAATGCAACAAATTTACTAGGCAAAACAATCCACAATTTGAAATGAGTCATTAAAATCATAGGGTTGTGAAAATATCGATAAATCGTGAAAATCGAGAGAATTTCAAACTGAGCGCGGACAGCAAATTCGATCCATCGTGCAGTGTGGAGAACATACTGCACGAAAAAAGCAGTCTGCGCCACATGCGGTCTACTCGCGATGTGTGACGAGTAAAGACTAAATTAAATCGTCCAATGCTATATTGAGGGAGGTAGCAATGCGTTTCAATGCCTTGACTGAGCCAGGTTTTTTTCCGTTCTCGATATCGGACAGATAGGACTGGGCGACCCCGCTTTTGGTTGCAAGGCCACTAGCGGTCAAGCCACGATAATTGCGCCACGCACGAACAGGATGCTCGCCCGCAGCAATTCGTTCGGCTAACTCAAACGGTACTAATTCCTCACTTGGATCCTCAAGTATGCAGTGAGCAGCAGCGATGTCTGCTCTATCCTCGTCAACCGAATTTCGCAACGCTTCATATTCGCCGAGGGGGACGACTGCGTACTCCTCGCCACCCAATGTAAGTATTTGATAATTTGCTTTGGTGTTCATCTGTATGCATTTCCACGCGGAAGTATGTTGATGACAGTCATTGTTTCCGATTCGCTCTCAAGTGCATACAGCACTCGCCAAGCACCGATTCTCAGGCGCAAAAATCCGCTGTTTCGCGGAGTCTTGATGTTTTTGTTCGGAGCGAACGGGTCCGCAGTAAAATGGCGAATCTTTCTTATGACAGTCTGTTCAATATTACTAGGCATTCGATTGAGTTGCCGCATTGCGACTTTTGTAATCTTGATTGTGAACACTTGCGTAATTTATCTATATGTCATATTTTTTCCAAGATATTGTTAACTATTGGTGATAGAAATTTAAGACTCTGGATTCGATCTTCAAACTTATTGGCAAGGGGTCGGCGACATCGGAACTTTCTGTACCAGAGCATGCCGACATTTTCGGTTTCGATCAATTTTATCGATGATTCGATCTAGGATTCGCAGTCGCGCAAAACATGTGAACGCAAATATTCGTTTCAAGCCAATGTCTGAGCAAATTCGGTTTGACTAGTGGTGCAATCACTTGCTGTTCATTGTTATTGCGGATTCAATGTGTGCGAAGTAGTCTGCTGACAGGGTAAAGCAATATTAGTTTCGAAATCGTATCTCTTTTCCCAGTTGGTACCGATCTTTTTTGGAATTCTACACTTCACTAGATTGAATGAGAATGATTAGCAAGCATCTCTAAATATTACGCTTGTTCGTAGATTTATTCTGAATTGAAGATATTAAATATTTAAGTATCAGGAAACATCTCAGATATGAAAAGACATTTGATGTAGGCACACTGCGCTCTAGTTACTGGAACCACGGACTAGAGTCTATCGACATCCCACACTTGAATCCGAAAATCCGTCAATTACATCAGCAGGTATCAGTCCCTCGTGCAAATTGATTGCCTGTATTGAGATCAGCAGATTTTTCATTGCTTTCCATAAGATTTTGGTTCCCGGTATCGGTTGTCATTTGGTTGGCTCAAAGCCAACGGTTCGCCCCTAGTCCATCACATTTTCGGCAATCGTCAGCTCCGGCGACGGTCAGCTGTTGTAGTTGGGAACGAGTTCAGCTGGCAACATCCTCTGTACCGAGATCTCATCGAGCTCCAGCACTTCACTGGCCAATCGGTCGGGTTCGCTTTTGGCCATCTTTTGCAGCTCCAAGCCCCGACACACCGTCACCGCAGAGAAGGCCAAACATTTCAGTGGATCATCCGACTTATCCAATCACATGTAAAGCGGCCAAAAGAATGAACAGTCCCAAATGAAGGCGTCAATTTTACAAATTAATTGTACAATCATTCAAAATAACTAAAAAATAGTTCAATAATAAATTACTACTTAATTTATGAAAGCATCATCTGACTCTAAAGTATCGAACAAAAGAGATACTCGAACGCAACTAATTCAGGCAACGATAGGTGCAATTGCTGAAAATGGCTTGTCAAGTGTCACAATGTCGAAAATAACCGAGCGCGCTCAGTTCTCAAACGGCATCATTAATTTCTACTTCAGGTCAAAGCAGCAGTTAATGCTGGAAACGCTGAAACACTTGGTTCAGGAATACCAGGAAGTCATGCAGCGGCATCTCGCTTCGGCAAATACTCCTGAAGAAGTGTTGACTGCGTACATTCATGCGAGTTTTGATGAGAAAATTTTCGTAAAGGACAAAGTCGCCGTCTGGTATGCATTTTGGAGCGAAATGAACGCGCGGACAGATTACCAGCAGATTTGCGACGAAAATGACCAGCGTGAACACGAGCTTCTGCTACGTTGCATAGGAACATTGATCGGCACTGAAGAACACGACGAAATTGACGTCGAAGTGATGGTCATTGGTCTGCATGGTTTGATTGATCGATTGTGGCAGCAGGCGTTGATGGACACCGGAGAAATTAATCGAGCACGTTCAATTGATCTTTGTCTTCGTTATGTCCACAACTTGGTTTCAATGCTTGGTCAGGCTGAATCCAAAACAGACGAGGCGGAACGGGTCGAACTGCTGCCGCCCTGGACATACTGCAGTTCAGAGCTGTTTGAATTGGAGACTGAAAAACTGTTCAAGCCCAGCTGGATGCTAGTCGGTCATGTCAGTGACATCCCCAAGGTCGGGGACTTTTTGACATTTGAAGGATTCAACGAAAAGATCTTGGTGATCCGCGCGGAAACCGGTAAAGTTCATGCCTTCCACAATATCTGCCGTCACCGAGGATCGAAGATTCTAGAAGGAGAAGGAAATTGCCCCAGAGCCTTGATCTGCCCGTTTCATGGTTGGCGATACAACTTGCAAGGAAGGCTTCAGTTCATTCCAAAATACGAAGGTTTTCCTTCTCTCGATAAAGAAACCATTGGCCTCTTGCCCGTTGATCTTGAAATTTGGCAGGGCTTTGTTTTCATTCGGTTGGTCTCTGGAGGCGAATCTCTCCAGACTCAAATGAAAGCCATTGTGTCGGACATCGAAGATTACAGACTGGAAGACGTTCAACCGTTTTCCCAAGTTGACCGATACACGGTCCCTGTTAACTGGAAAGTGTTTCATGACATTGACAATGAAGGATACCACGTTCCCATTGGCCACCCGAGTCTCAATCAGCTGTATGGTCAGGATTATGTCGATAGTTTTGTCGATGAAATCCCTTTTTCAGTCGGGCGTTTCAATAAACGAAACGGTTCGCTTTGGAGCGTGAAAAACTATCGAAATTTACTACCGGATTTTGAGCATTTGAGGGAAGAACACAAGAATTCATGGCTGTATTTCGGAATTTTTCCGAACATAATTTTTGCTCTTTACCCAGATATGATGGAAATTTATATGACCATTCCGAAGTCTTTGACGGAAACCGAAATCATTTCCAGAGTATACGCCTTACCCGATGATCGTCCTATGATAAAAGCAGTTCGCTATCTCAACAGACGGATCAACAATGCGACAGATCTGGAAGATAGAGCGTACACAGTTACCATCCAGGAAGGACTGAAATCTTCCGCTTATCCAGAATGGAGTCTTCACAGTGAGGCAGAAGTCGGTGTAGCGGCATACCATCAAGCGATTCAGCGTCTGCTGCCGGTAGCAAAACTGAGAGATCAACCACCTGCTGGTTCAATTCGCAAACTGAACCAGAAAATGTTATGGGCCGAGTCTAAGACTCTTCTTTCATAAAATCATACTTTGCAGCGCTTGCGAGCTGCATTTCTTTCGTTCGGCGCTGTTCCTGCCGCGACATGATCCAGCCTGCTGTGCATACTCCCGCCGCGACAATCAGAATGATGATTGTTGCCAGAGCGTTTACATCGGGTCTCAAACCCAATTTCACTCTGGAGTAAATCAGCATCGGCAACGTATTGGAACCCGGACCGGAAACAAAACTCGCAATGACCAGGTCATCCAGCGACAATGTAAACGCAAGCAGCCATCCAGCAGCCAATGCTGGAGCCAGAAGTGGAATCGTAATATCAATCAACACGCGAAACGGCTTTGCTCCGAGGTCATGGGCGGCTTCTTCCAGTGACTGATCGACGCCAACCAAACGGGATTGAACAATGACTGCAACATAAGCCAAGGAAAAAGTGATGTGTGCGATTGTAATGGTGGTAATTCCTCGCGACGGCCAGCCAATCAGTTCAGCCATGGAAATGAAAAGTAGCAAAAGCGAAAGTCCCGTGATCACTTCCGGCATTACCAGAGGTGCCGAAATCATTCCTGAAAACAACGTTCTGCCTCGAAATCGCTTGATTCGAGCCATGGCGATTCCGGCGAAAGCTCCAAGCAATGTTGCGAACGTAGCATTCATCAAAGCGACCTGCAGACTCAGTGCAACCGCTTTCCACACATCTTCGCTCTGAAACAGCACCACGTACCAACGTATTGAAAACCCACCCCAAACAGGAACGATTTTCGAATAGTTGAACGAATAAAACATCATTAGCAGTATTGGGATGTAGAGAAACGCCATCCCGAAAACCAGCATGGAAATTGTAAATTTTGATTGCTTGGCTGATTGCATTTCGAGTCGACTACCCTTCCGTGTCTCTGGCCTGATACTTGTGATAGAGCATCATCGGCAGAACGAGGAGCACCAATAGAACGATTGCAACGGCTGATGCAATCGGCCAGTCTTGATTGGAATTGAATTCACTATAAAGAACCTTGCCAATCATCAGCACATTCCCTCCCCCCAGCAGGTCCGGAATCACGAATTCTCCAGTGGCTGGAATAAACACAAGCAGAGAACCGGCAATGATTCCAGGCATGGTAAGAGGTATTGTTACGGTTCTAAATATGTTCCACGGACGCGAACCTAAATCCGCTGCTGCTTCATAAAGTGTCAGGTCCAGTTTTTCTATGCTTGCAAATAGAGGCAGAATCATGAAGGGCACGTAGGTGTAGACGATGCCCACGTAAACTGCAAAATCGGTGTACAGCAATCTGATCGGCTGATCAATGATTCCAATCCAAATCAGCAGACTGTTGATGGTTCCCTGATCGGCCAATAAACCCATCCAAGAGTAAACGCGCAAAAGAAATGATGTCCAAAACGGCAGGATTACCGCGAGCAGCAGAAGTTTCTTCGCAGTAGGACTGGATCTTGCAATGGCGTAGGCAATCGGATAACCCACCAGCAAGCAGAGAACTGTTGAAATTGCCGCAATCTTAACCGAGTTCAGATACGTGCGAATGTAAAGATCGTCTTCCCATAAAAATATGAAATTGTCAAAAATTAAGGTGACGTTGACAATGGTGCTGTCAACAACTTCAAACAGCGCAGAAAAAGGTGGGCTGGCAAGAACGTATTCCGCCAGGCTGATTTTTAGAACAAGGAAGAAAGGAACAAGGAAGAAAATCAACAACCAAACGAAGGGAATCGCAACGATGATCGACTGCCATGCTGTGGCAGAATCAATCCACTGCTTAAATCGATGCACCAATCCAATCACTTCCCTGTCCTAACCGTCAATCAATTTTCACAATTATTTCATCAAAAGAACCGGGCTTGATGGCTGCCAACTCAAGTAGACATCTTCTTCCCATTCAACCAAATGTCGGCCGTCGCGCGGTCGAGTTTGGTTGGGGTGGACGATTTCGATGATTCGACCGTTATCCAGGCGAATTTTGTAGGTTGAGAAATTGCCAAGATAACCGATGTCATCCACAATCCCCTTTGCGACGTTATGCTTGGCGCCATTCGCTGGAGGCGTGTCCGAAACCAGTATTTTTTCGGGTCTGAGAGCAATCCACACGCGAAGGTTTTCGTGCACATCCATGCTATGATCAATATAAAACGAAATGTTTGAATTTACGGAATTTACAAGAACTGAGTCGCTGTGATTTTCAACGACTCGGCCCTCAAACATATTCACGTTTCCAATGAAACTAGCGATGAATCTCGTTTGTGGATACTCATAAATGTCCGTAGGCGTTCCAATCTGGACGAACTGCCCTTGATCCATCACCGCGATTCTCGTAGACAAAGTCATTGCCTCTTCCTGATCGTGCGTAACGACGATGAATGTAATCCCCAATTGTTCTTGGATGTTCATCAACTCAAATTGAGTCTGTTCTCGCAAACGCTTATCAAGTGCTGCGAGAGGTTCATCAAGCAGCAGCACTTTCGGATTTTTAACCAGCGCCCGCGCAAGTGCGACTCTTTGACGCTGTCCACCCGAGAGCTGATGGGGTTTACGGTTTGCAAACGTCGGTAATTCGACGATTTCCAGCATGCTGTTGACGCGCTCTGTGATTTCGTCTTTGCCGACACGATCCTGTTTTAATCCGTAGGCAACATTCTGTTCGACAGTCATATGGGGGAACAGAGCATAGGATTGAAACATCATGTTGACCGGACGATCATAAGGCGGAACGTCAGACATGTCCACTCCATCAATGAAGATCGAGCCGGCTGTCGGCGTTTCAAATCCTGCAAGCATTCTGAGCAGAGTTGACTTGCCGCAGCCGGAGCCGCCTAGCATGGAAAACAATTCACTTTCATAAATATCCAGATCAACTGAAGATACCGCAGTGATTGAACCAAAAGTTTTCGTTAAACTTCGAATTTTTACAAACGGTTCAGCTTCTGGATCAAGCCAGGGCTGGTCTGCGAAGATTTGATCAATGTCCTGTTTTGCCATCCTGCTATTTTAGTCTCTCAGTTTTAATTTGAAATGAATTAATATTCTAGTGACGTACCCGATCAGTGTGCTATTGGCCGCTCTTGAAATTCGTCCAGGTTCTCGTGCGCACTCTTTCAACTTTACGCGGAAGAACTTTCAAGGGATACATCATTGCCACTGATTCTGAGGATGGAAATATTGAAGGAGCGCCCGTAATTGCGGGATCAATGAGTTCCTTCGCGGGTTCATTCGCGGTGGCATACCAAGTAAGATTGGAGTCCCCTGCCGCCACTTCCGGCCGCATCATATAGTCCAGGAACAAGTACGCGTTATCGATATTCTTCGCATCTGCAGGTACGATCCAGCCATCTACCCAAATATTCGCCTTGCCTTCACCAGACGGTAGAAAGAAGTCGAGAACCACGCCTGTGCCAGCTTCTTCAGCGGCGCTTGTTGCAAATGATGCGTCCGGCCCCCAAGTGACCGCTACGCAAAACTCTTTTTCCGGCATGCGTGCATAAGCATAGTTGTCAAAGGTTTTTATATACGGACGTATGGAGGCAAGAAGTTCTCCCGCGGCAGCGTAATCCTCTTTATTGCCTGAGCTGGGGTCCAGTCCTAAATGTGCGAGCGTCATAGGTATGATGTCAGTCGGAGAATCTAGAAAAGCAACTCCGCACTGTGCCAGCTTTTCCATATTTTCTGGCTTGAATATCAAATCCATTGATCCGATTGGGGCATCCGGAAATACCTCTCTCACCAGTTCCTCGTTGTAGGTCACACCGTGCGTACCCCACATATACGGTACGATGTACTTGCCTTCAGGATCCCAATTTTTGGCAACCTGACTCATGACTTCACTGCTGATGTTCTTCAGGTTTGGAAGTCGAGAGGTGTCAAGCTCGGCGACGACACCCGCCGGAATGAGGCGTGCGGCGGCACTGCTGGAATGGCTTACAACATCATAACCACTGTTTCCAGCCAGCAGCTTGGCATCGACAGTTTCAACAGAGTCATAGTTGTCGTAGGTGACGTCAATGTTGAATTCTTTTTCAAAATTCGCAATCGTATCTTCCCCGATATATTCTGCCCAGTTGTAGACATTCAGTGTGCCTTCAGCATAAACACCGCCGCTGAAAACAAACAGTACTGCTAAAAATACACAAAAATTTCGAAGTTTCCTTAAGCTGGAACGATTATTCACGATGTCCTCCTTTAGATTACGAGTTTAAGTTAGCATCTTTATTTTACAGTTCTGAACATTGGATTATGTATCCAAAAAATCTGCGATGGAAGAATTTTTTAAAATATTTTATTCGTTTAGTGAAAATTGGACATGGTGCGCTGAGTTCGGGTCATTGACTTGGCAATTTTCGATCTACGAGTATTGGACTTTCATTGATCTGCAGTTTAATCTGCGAGCAGCACTGCAAAATGGTGAAATTCAGTCAAAATATTCCTATCTGCTGAATTACAGCGGCAACTCACATCAATCTAACCGTGTTTTCGCTATGGAGGCTGTGAAAGTATTCTCATTTTCGTAGATTTCTGAATCAGAACAAATATTAATATCAATTAAATCAATGAGATAAATATTCATAATCCACTAATTTAAACTAATTTGGCAATACTTTCACAGTCTCTATGGCACTGCAAATGAAAAACATCGAATTCCAGTCAGAGTCTGCGCAGTGGCATACATTCTCAAGGATGCTGTTGCAAACAGCACTGCCGTACCAAAACTGCGGCCAAATGAAAATTTCCAGTTCGCACGTCAACCAGCTAGCGTAATTTTACGGCATAGTTATAAACAACTCGCCCGGCCAGCTGCTATTATCAGCGACTCTGGCATTTCGCTCTGAAAACATAACAACACTCCTCAAGTAGAATTCAGATTCGTACCCAACCAGCGACTACGGCCAATTTTCCGCACTACGCGACTCGATCTAGCATTGTTGTTTCTAGTCGGTCCGGACGTGGGAGTTTTGCTCGACGGTGAAACCAACGGATTTGTTCGTCTTTTTTCAAAAACAGGTGGTATCGAGAATCTTGCGAAAGTCGCCGCATGAGCGCAGTCAATGTGACGACGTGCCTGATGTCCAGCCAATCCATTCGCTATTGATCTGTGACGGCATTCCCAATAAGCGGCGAGGCATTGAAAGCCTGCACCGGCAGAAGATCCAGCAGCGTGTGAAATTTGACCTAGTGACAATCTCCGCGCCAGCTGACCATCAGTCTTAATACGGAAAAGCTTGCCGGGCATTGGATGGCATCGGAAAATTCCCTCAGTGTAGCCTTGTCGAATTTGCTTTACGCACCACTGCACATCCTGTGACCGCTGCCACGCAGGCGAGGATTGTGAGATACGGGCGGACAGCGACAACAAGTCCCGATGCGATGCCGGCCTTCAGTACGCCAGTTCTGGAAAAGGTGCCGATAGGCGCAGCCTATTTCGAACGCGATGATCGTCTGTCCGCTGATCTTCCTTCGGACTGTCAAGCGGTGGGAAAGAATGTGGAACGATAAGAATCTGGCTTATATCAAACACAGACAGTGTCAGCAATTGAGCGAACATGACGGGCTCAGAGTTTAATGCGACCTCGATTTCGAGATGGAGCAGGTGCTGGGATAGATTTTGGGCGACATCGGTCTTGATTGCGATTCGGACTTCAGTATGAAGCGCGTAGCGGCGAGGCATAATTGCGAGCGACCGAACCGCCGCAGTGCTCTCCCTCGCGCCGACGTGGAAATCCCCCGCGCAGCTGCCTTTGCTCGATACTCACCTTGCTGCAGTCTTTCGCCGGCAACTCCGCCAGAGCCAAGGCCTCCCTTCGCTCTAAAAATTCCAGACACCACCGAACCCGATTGTCCCCGTTCGGCGTCTGCCAGCTCGCGCCGACTCAGAGCGGAAAAGTCACCGCACTTTGATGAATCAGTGCAATCTGCTACGGCACTATGCGCTGATCTCTGAACGGCTCCGATATCAACTGGGCGATGTGATGGTCCATCTCGGCAGCTGAACACTGTGTGACATGACCATTATGTTGCAATATTCACGACCGAGAGTGAAGTGCGCAGACTAACCGCACCAAGCACCATGGTTGCCTCGCCGCACCAATCTATCATGCGATTGAGCACTGCCATGAGTCAACTCCCTGTCGTGATATTTGGTGATTAGATGTCTGTTCTACCAAATGATCCCTATCTGCGACTCTGGCGTTGACTTTGACGGCCACGCAAAGGCTGACTTGGAAGTGGGGTCGATTTTCTCAATTTTGGTCGCAGAGGGCTCAAAATCGCCACATTTGGGCGCATTCGTGGGGTGAGAAATTTCTCAGTTTGGTGCTTTCTCGCGTAACTTCAATGACTTAAAGCTTTCGAAAACGCCTCACAGCAATGGACAGGCAGATGATGACAATAGTTGGTTAAAATAGCTGTTGTCGGTGTGATGAATAAGAAAACCCTTGATTCAAATCAAGTTCGGCTATGAACACAGAACGGAAAGTGAGAGATCATTCAGTGCGTAAGATGATTCTGCTTGCTGGGCTCGGTTTCTTCTTTTTACAGATTATTGCGGATCAGGCCTGGTCGTCACCGCGAGTGGCGTTGGTGATCGGCAATGCACAGTACCGGCATGCGCCGGGACTTGCCAATCCGCTCAACGATGCCACCGACATCGGTGCGGCTTTCGAGCGACTCGGATTTGCGGTTACTCTCGTTGCCAATTCAGACTCCGACTCGTTACGACGAACGCTGAGGGATTTCAAAAGAGCGGCGTCTGCGTCTGCAGTCATTTTCTATGCGAGCCACGGAATCGTGATTGACAATCGAAATTTCCTGGCGCCAGTCGACGCAAACCTGGTAAGCGATGAGGACGTGGAATACGAGACGGTGCCGCTGGAACTGGTGTCGGGAACAGTGAAAGGCGCGTCTGAACTGCGACTGGTCATACTGGACGCCTGCCGAGACTACCCGTTTATTGCGTCAATGCGTCGCGCGGGAGCGACAAGATCAATCGGACGGGGTCTGGCTCGGACTGAGCCGTCTGGCGAAACATTGGTTGCGTATGCGGCCAAGGGCGGCACCGTTGCACTGGACGGAGAAGGTTGTAACAGCCCTTTCACGAAGGCGCTGCTGGCGCATGTCGAGCAGCCGGGTCTGGAGGTCGGGCTCATGTTTCGACAGATGCGCGATGCAGTATTGGCACAGACGGGCGGTCGCCAGGATCCATTCGTCTACGGTTCCTTGTCAGCAAAAGGAGCGTATCTGAATTCACCACCAGATCGCCAGGAATCCGTTTCAGCACAAGTGCCGCCTGCGATTGCAGTGTCAGAGCGAGATCAGACGAACAAGGAACACGAGGCTGTATTCTGGAATTCGATCAAAGACAGTGACAGCGCGGATGAATACAAAGCTTATCTTGAAACTTATCCTGAAGACAGTTTCGCGGCACTGGCGGCGACCGGTAAAGAGGCAGTATTGGAATTGGCGAAAAAGGCCGAAGAGGAGCGGCAGAAAAGCCGAATGGCTGCAGGACAGGAGTTTCGCGACTGTACCGATTGTCCCTTGATAGTCGTCATTCCCGGCGGAGCGTTTACGATGGGAAGTCCGGCCAGCGAAGAAGATCGTCGTTCAGCTGAAGGTCCGCAGCATCGCGTGACCATTTCGAATTCTTTCGCCGTTGGAAAATTCGAGGTGACTTTTAACGAATGGGATGCGTGTGTGAATGACGGTGGCTGTAGTGGCCATCGTCCGAGTGATCGCGGCTGGGGGCGCGGTAATCGCCCCGTCATTAACGTATCTTGGGATGAGGCCAAGACCTATGTGGCATGGCTGAGCCGGAAAACCGGACATCAATATCGACTGCTGTCTGAATCTGAATGGGAGTATGTCGCAAGAGCGGGGACCACGGGGCCGTTTCATTTTGGCTCAACAATATCGACCGATCAAGCGAATTATAACGGGGATTATGTCTACGGATCCGGACGAAAAGGTGTTGATCGTCAAAAGACTTTGCCGGTGGGGAGTTTTCCATCGAACGCATTTGGTATGCATGATGTACACGGTAGCGTTTGGGAATGGGTTGAGGACTGTTGGCATGACAGTTATGCTGGTGCCCCCGGAGATGGTCGAGCCTGGACATGGGGAGGGAATTGCGCTAGACGCGTGTTGCGCGGCGGTTCCTGGGGTGACTCTGCGAGGAACGTGCGTGCGGCGGTTCGCAACTGGCTTGATACAGGAAACCGGTACGGCATTATCGGATTTCGCGTTGCCCGGACGCTTACCCCATGAATCCTTACCTCTTTACCTCCTGCATCCGGGGTTCCAAGGGGCGAAGCCTCTTGGTCGATATTTGCAGGTTTTGCAGGCGCGGCTGAGCACCGCTATGGAAAGCCGTAAGGACTAATGAAAGATCGCTGTCAGGAAATTTAAATGCCATCTGTCCACACATATTATTGTCGAGACAAGACTGCAGTGGTTGGATATGGATCAACATATCCCGAGGCGTTTGGAATTGAAAAGCTCAAGTCCATTGTATTCGTGCGCTGGCTGGAAATGATGCAAATCTGCGTCATCGACAGGTGAAAGGCATCAGTTATTTTTTTTGATGCGGTTGAATTTCAGAAATTTCAGCTTTAAAAGTTGTTATCGTTTACAAATCGGTCGTCTAAACGGAATATCAAAGGCTGAAATTGAACTCACAAGGAATAACGCGCCTCTACATGCGTCGTTTCATCCTTGGTTGGATACAGTTGGGGTATGCCCGACAGTTTCGCACCGTCTCTGATCGCGACTTCCATCATTCTGATTGCGACCGCCGCTCCCCTGGTACGATCCGCTTCAATCACACGTTCAGGCACCTGAGGCAAACATCCTGCCATTTTTCAAGCCGGATTGTGAATCTGAAATTTCGCAATCACTGCCTCTCCCCCTGTCTGTTATGAAGCAAGTTCGTATGTTGGATGATCAGGGTCAGATATGATTTGATTCTGCAACTTCTCTCAGGCAGCCTTAAGCAGCTGGTCGGTCACGATTGGCAAAACTCCAGCGCATCGTTACCACTTGCTGCGAAGAGCTGCGTATTCGGCATTGCTGACTGGCAAATTTAGGCTACAGGATGGCAGTAACATACAGGACTGCTTACTGAACGCCGGCAAACGCTGGATACGAAAAAAACCTGCGCCGTTACCAGTGCCTCTTCCGATCAATCTGGCGGATGACCTGTTTGCACGCCAGACGTTCTGCCAAGACCTGCTGGTACGGGCGGCGATATTTTGTTCACTGCCAAGCCAAGTTCCCACATCCAGCCCTCTACGATTAACTTGATGGACTCCAACTCACGCGCCTTACACGCCCCAAATGCCGCGGCCGAAAGACCCGAACCAAACGCTGGTACGAATAGCGCGTGCCAATCAAAAATGACCAAGACGAATCACAGGTGTGGTGATTCGACATGCAAAAAAATACCGAGGCAAAAGCACCTATCGCAACAGTTTCATCACTTCAATCCAACCGAAAAACGCCAACATCGCGGCTCTGGCCAACTGTACCTAACCCAAGTTCCGCACTTTTGCCGCTCAATCAACCATATCAAAAATATTTGTTAGAAGATATTTTTAATAAATCATTATTTGTAGTATTTATATTCTAATATCTTACAAATATTATTGTTTATTAGTAATTTCTTTTCTTTTATAACTCAAGTAACTTAATGTTGTTACATGTACAGTGATACAGCCCTCCAAACAGCCACTACAATCCTCTATAATTACCCCATTGACAATACTCTTTAAGATCATGTTCATCAAACCCGTAGTTTCCTACACCAACAAAAAACAATACCCAGATGCGCCTACCTACTGGTCAGGCGTTGAATATGAAGGCGGAATTGCAACGAAAACGCTGGTAAACGAAGCTAAAGAAAATGGCGCGAAATGTTGTTACATGTACAATTCAGTCATTTTCAAAAATAACATGATATCAATGCTTTAGGAGAATTGTTTTTTGAGTAGTGCGGAACTAGGGCTAAGCCCGCTGGAAGATCAAGAAAGAATCGTTCGGCAAATTGAAAAATAACGGTTGTCGCAAGAGGACAACTTCGGCCATGGTCGCGAAGAACAGTCCAGTCTGCTGCTGACGCGGTTCTCACCACCGCCTCGTACACCGCCCTCACAACACTCATCATCGGTCGTCGTGCGGAGCCACCTTAAATCAACCTCAGCAAACATCGGACTTCAAAAGGAGAATAAAAATGTATAAAAACCCATAATGTGAAAAGCTGGCTTGATACTGCTATTTCGAATTGCGACAGGTGTTTTGCTCGCGAGATACAGCAGCTAATATTTTCACCCAAAATGCACAGTCGAGTGAATATTCGCCCCGGTCTGTGTCGCTTCCTTACACACAAGGGTTCGTCAAGAACAACTCCAATGAATAAACAGTTTGCCTACAGACCACTGAGGTTGTGAGAAAATACCTTAAGAGTGATCACTACAATCTGGATCAGAGTAACAACAGAGCGCTGGCGATGGAATTTGGCTTAATATTGCTGTCAGTAATAATCTTTTTCTTATATTACAAATTTATCAGACCCAAAATGACCGCAAAACCTGTCAAGACGATTATTCTTGACGGTGAGGCTATTCAACTTCGCCGTCCCCTTTCAGCTGAAAGGAAAAAACTGCTGGAATGCTCGATGCAGATCGAGAAGGAATGGGATCAAAACTCTGTTGAAGCTGCCGTTGCATGGTACGCGGTCGCGGCCCGTGCGATAAAGATTTGTGTGATTGATAACAATGAAGTGACAGAAGCAGACTGGCTCAAGATGCTCGTAGCCGCGAGAGGAACCGAAAATGACGGGCTTTTAAACCTGCTTGAGGAGTGCTTTCGACTATGCTGGTTCAAGGTTGAAAATGATAGGAACAATTACAAGGTTGATTCGAAACTAAACAGACAGCTGGAGGAGATACTGAATTCAGACGAGCTGTACAAAATTTTCGACAATCCTGGTACTGACAGTGAATCTAATGCTGAACTGTTCGACCATGATCAATCTGATCGGTCTGCTTCAACGCACCAAATTCTACCAGACTATGTCGAATACGACGATTACGAATACGACGACGAATTCTCAATATTTTTTGATGAAGATGAATATGACGAAAACTATAGTGAGAACCGAACACCAGCCACATGGTTGAAATCGCACGAGAAAGTCAAAATCAGAGGATATGAAATTTCAAAAGGGAACTTTTATTTTGGCGGGTGGCTGCCTGCTGAGAATTCTTACGGACCGGACGCGTCATTGGTTGACGATTCGCTAGTAACTGTAAGTCAGCCATTCAGCTACGAAGATGAAAGCCTCAGCTTTGAAGAAAAATACAGTTCCATTTCAGCAGATTGCCGAGGCGCCTACCTAAACTGGCTGGCAAGCAGCCGAGATGACCTCACAGCGCGGCTTGGATATGTTTTTTTTTATTTATACGGATTAGAAAGACGGGTTGCTGAAAGTTTAGAAAACAATGAACTGAGCAATAAAGAATTTAAGATCATCTTTCAAGAAGTGCATCGACTTAATCAGACATATGGCGAACCGCTTTCATTCAAGAATGACGCTGCTGAGTTGCTGAAGTCACATTCATTTGATTTTTTTTCAAGTCAGCTTATGGAAATGATGTGCATTCTGCGTCCAAACGTGGTCTCATATCCGGATTTGGAAGAAACAATTGACCAAGATTCACTTTTAGTCAGATATAAGGTTGCAAAAACAATTAATGATGGAAAGCCACTTCCTCCTGATCTGGCATGGGCATGGCTAAAGCTCTTTTCGGGTTACAAATTTACAAAACCTGGTCAACGCTGTGAAGATGAATTCTCCCAGCTATTTTGCAGACTTTACACCAAAAAACATAGAAATGGAATTGCTGTCGATGCGAAATTGGCTCGAACAGATCCCGAATTATTCAAAACACAATTAAAAATCAAATTCACACCTGCGAATCGTTCTTTGCGTAAGTTTCATATTCCAATAGAAGAGCTTCCGCACCCGCGCAACTTTAGAAAACCATTGAGGAGTCTGATCGCTCTCGCGGACCAGTGCACAATGTCACTGGATTCATATAGTCGTTACTTGGGAAGAAACAATACTTCACGAACTGACATTAACGCCGTTCTGTTGCTTCCTGACGAGCTAAGTGATCTGGCAGATTCGCTCGGTCTGGGTAGTTTTAAGACATGGGCAGAAGAATCCATTTCAAAAAACAGCGGTTTAGTTGATGTTTGCGAATACTGGCGGTTCACAAACATCCCTCTCCCGGCCAAGATCAACAAAAAACAGTATAAGCTGATTCAAGATTTGGCGGAGAAAACAGGATACGGAGTGGTTCCGGACACCAGATACCACAATGCCAAGCCAAAAGTAGATGGGAAACTGGCGTTATTTCACGGAGGGCACGGGGAGAATTTCATACCTTCCAAATCCTTTTATGAAATGGCAGTCACGTTACGGCTCGGCGCAATGTTAGCAACCAATGATTCTCTTGTAAATCAATCACAATTTGAATTGTTGAAACAGCTCATTGATAATGACACCAAGCTGTCATCCGTAGAGAGTCGTTCACTGCATTCCTATCTTTCGTGGAGGCAAAATACTCCGGCTGATAGAATCGGGCTGAAAGCGCTTCTAGAAAAGCTGAACGACGCGGAAAAAGCAGCTGTTGGCGAAATACTCATCGACGTCGCTTTGGCTGGTTCTAAGCCTGATCCCACAGGAATCCGGCAATTGGAAAAACTTTACACCTTGCTCGGTCTCGATAAATCACTGGTCAGCCTTGATATTCACCGGCGATTCACTGGGGAAAACAGCTCAGTCAGAGATGCTCAGCTTGATGAAAGTTCAATTTCAGCCCATGAATTACAGACCGAACAAGTTCAAACATTTTTAAGTGAAATACTCGGCGAAGAAGAACAGCAAGTAAGTGAAACGGATACACAAGATAAAATTGCAAGTGATCAGGCAGTCGGCGGTCTTGACGATCAACACTCTTCACTTTATGAAATCCTAACTGCTGAGTCTGAGTGGTCGCTTGATGAATTTGGTTCAACATGCCAAAAATTGGGCTTAATGAGCGGTGCGGCCATAGATTTTATTAACGAGTGGTCCATTGAAAAGGTTGATGCACCGGTAATTGAAGAGGGAGCCGATGTAATATATATCGATCAAGAAATTGTTGGAGAATTGGAAGGTTAGATGCTGTGGTTCGGAAAATACGGTTAAAAGAGAAAGAGGCAATTATTCAATCATTGAAGGCCGGGGTAACACCAAAAATTGGTATTCAGCATATTCAAGTTGGCCGAAATAATGAAATCAAAGCACTCTATAAGGACATTGAAAGAATCACCGACGGCGGCGCGACATTCAGGTTGATTATTGGTGATTACGGGTCAGGCAAGACTTTCTTTCTGAGCGTCATCCGCTCAATCGCACTGAAGAAGAAACTTGTAACGGTGAATGCTGACCTGTCTCCGAACCGACGAATTCATTCCACCTCCGGGCAGGCGCGCAATTTATACGCCGAACTGATGCGGAACCTATCCACGCTCAGTAAACCCGATGGCAATGCGCTGCCTAGCGTAGTGGAGCGGTTTATTACCCTGACACGCAATGAGGCAGATCAGAATCAAGCAGCGGTTTCGACTCTTATACATAAAAAATTGGCTTCTCTGAAGGAAATGGTTGGCGGTTACGACTTCGCGGATGTAGTCAATGCCTATTGGCAGGGATATGAAACTGGCAATGAGGAACTGAAGTCAAATGCCATTCGTTGGCTGCGCGCCGAATACACTACTAAAACGGAAGCGAGAAAAGACCTAGGAGTAAGGAACATTATTTCTGACGGCGTATTCTACGACGCTCTAAAACTGATGAGTCTGTTCGTACGCCAGGCCGGATACAAAGGTCTGCTGATTAACTTGGATGAAGTGGTCAATCTCTATAAATTGCGCCATACACAGGCGCGCACTTCAAATTACGAGCAGATTCTGCGGATCCTGAATGATTGTCATCAAGGATCTGCAGAGCATATTGGCTTTTTACTGGGAGGCACTCCAGAGTTTCTGATAGACCCTAGAAAAGGCTTATTCAGCTATGAGGCCTTGAATTCCCGGCTGGCGGAAAACAAATTCGCGCAAAGAGCAGGCGTTATAGACTATTCATCCCCCACATTGCATCTGGCCAGCTTGACTCCTGAAGAAATGTTCATCCTATTGAAAAATTTACGTCATGTATTCTCCGGAGGTGATGCATCCAAGTATCTGGTTCAAGATGAAGCATTATTTGCCTTTTTAGAACATTGTGGCAAAAAGATAGGTGATGCATATTTCCGGACACCAAGGAATACCATAAAAGCTTTCCTCGATCTGCTGGCAGTTCTCGAACAATACCCTGAAATGCGTTGGTCAGACTTAATTGATGAAATTTCAGTTGAGAAGGAATCTCCAAGTGACACTGACGAAATTGTCGCCAATCATGATAAAGGCAATTCGAAATTCGATGATTTAGCCAGCTTCAGGATATGATTGATGCATTTGCGAAGTTAGACAGACAAGTCCAGAAATGGGTATACAAGCAGGGTTGGACAAACTTACGTGAAATCCAATCGAAGGCAATTCCTCCAATTTTAGCCTGCGACCGCGACCTGGTAATCAGCGCGTCCACTGCTGAGGGTAAAACCGAAGCATTTTTCCTTCCAGGCTGCAGTGCTGTTGTCGGCCGAAAACAAGCAGTCAGCATTCTTTATATAAGCCCCCTAAAATCGTTGATTAACGACCAGTATCGGCGACTCAGAGAATTATGTGACATGCTTGACATGCAGGTCACTCCGTGGCACGGAGATGTCTCGCAATCGAAAAAAAAGCACTTCAAAAGGAATCCCCAAGGAATCTTGTTAATTACACCGGAGTCTTTGGAGTCCCTTCTTATCCGCGAAGCAGGCTGGATAAAACCGTCATTTTCTCAATTGAAATATGTTTGTGTTGACGAGTTCCACGCGTTCATCGGAACTGAGCGAGGACAGCAGCTGCTTTCTCTTTTGAATCGGCTGGAACATCTGCTGAATCGGCTCAAAGACCCCATACCCAGAATTGCCTTAAGTGCAACACTTGGAGAATTGGATAAAGTACCACTTTCTCTCAGACCCAACGGAAGCTTACCCTGTAAAACGATCACTAGCAGCAAATTTCGAAATCCGATTAAAGTTCAGGTAAAGGGATTCGTTGAACCGGCTGAGGTATTGGAGGATGATTCCAACAATCCTGCTGAGCATCAGATCTGCCGCGAGATTTACCAAAGATGCCGTGGAGATTCACACCTGGTGTTCGCAGTTTCCCGAGAACGAACGGAGAGCATAGCGGTAAGTTTAGCGGACTTTTGTGAACAGAATGGCGTACCTAACGAATTTTTCCCTCATCATGGCTCTCTGGCGAAAAATCTACGGGAAGATCTGGAAGCTCGACTGCAAATAGAAACCATTCCGACGACGGCAGTCTGTACCATGACACTAGAACTTGGAATTGATATTGGCAAAGTGAATTCTGTCGTCCAGGTAACAGCACCACACTCAGTATCAAGTCTGCGCCAGCGAATGGGACGGTCAGGTCGGCGAAACTCTCCTGCAGTTCTCCAAATGCTCATTGCCGAGAAACAAATAAACAAGTCGTCAAACATTAACGATCATCTTCGACTTGAGCTGGTGCAATCGTTGGCAATAGTTCGATTAATGATAGTGCGCAAGTGGTTTGAGCCGCCAGATGTAAGGCAATTGCACCTTTCTACCTTTGTTCACCAGATACTCGCCGTAATCGCACAATGGGGAAGCATAAGGACTGACCAGCTTTATGTTCTGCTCTGTGACCAAGGTCCATTCAAAAAAATTTCTGTTGGGCATTACAAGCAGCTTCTAACCCATATGGGAAAAGAGAAATTGTTACAGCAGTTCAACAGCGGCGAACTGGTGCTTGGAATTGAAGGAGAGCGAGTAGTAAACCACTACACGTTTTATTCCGTATTTCATACGCCGATCGACTATCGAGTCGTCACTGAAAACAAGACTTTGGGGTCGCTGCCGGCGCAAAATGTCATTCTCAAGGAACAGCATATCGTATTTGGCGGCAAACGCTGGAAGGTGACCGAGATAGACGATGTCAGAAGAGTCGTCAACGTGGTTTCAGCGAAAGGAGGAAATCCACCTAAATTCAACGGCAGCGGAATATCTGTCCATGATGCCGTGCGAATGGAGATGTATCGAATATATTCCGCAGGAGATTATCGGATTGAAGTTAGTTCTCGAAAGATAGACTTTGCAGACGATCAGGCACGGCATCTTTTTCAAGAAGCCGCTGAATTTTTTCACCGGGCAGATTTAAAAAATCAATTGATTGTACAAATCGGGACCAATTGTTATCTATTTACTTGGATGGGAGACAAGATCATCAACACTTTGACAGTCCTTTTAAAGCAGCAGGGATTTGTAGCTAGTTCATTTGGCGGTGTCGTTGAGATTCAAGATGCTGCCAAAGACGAAGTAAAGAAATGTCTAACAGATTTAGCAAATTGTGAATTACCCACTGAGACTGAGCTAGCTCGTGAGCTGAAGAACAAGCGTGTTGACAAATACGATAGATTTATTCCAGAATTTCTGCTAAATGAAGGTTATGGCCGCAAGGCATTTGACTCGCTCGCAGCAAAAGATTGGATTCGGACAAGGCTTTGTCATTAAGACTGCTACACAAACAAAATCAAGGCATGGTTCCAGACCGTAGTAGCAGCCAAATGATAGATGGATAAGCGAAAGTCCAAGTTCTGAATGTAAATCTACTAGACAGTGTCTGCCAGAAAACTCCCATATTCGAACAAATCGCGTGAATTTTGCAAGTGATTTTGAGGATTGGCCGGACGAATTGTGCCTCCAAAAACGGTGAAATTGTCCACTCGCAGCTGATATCTCCAATTGCTGGGATGGCCGCTATGCAGGCAAAGTCATCCTTGGGTGCTGCAAGCGAGCTGTTAAGAGACGAGCCGGTCGCGACGCTGATGCGTCAGGCGGCGCGCAAACGCGCTTTTTTCACCGCTGCATCCATTCGCGCTCTTGGTGCTGTAGCAGAAAATCAAAGCACCTCATACAGCTGGTGCAGCGTACAACGCTGCTTGCGAACCAGCTTTGCCTTCGATTCCAGCAACGCCTTGAACTGATCACGATGGTTCTTCAGCTTCGGCCGCGCCCTACTCTTCAATCACAAATCAAGACTGAATATTTCAATTGAATTTGTATGCAGAATTGTGTTATGTATCGGCAGCACCAAATTCATCGCAGCCTCGCCTCCGGCGAAAGTGTTGAGATCATTCAGCGACTTTCAACGGAAGAGAAGCTGTCTACTAGTTCTGCTGTGGGGAGGAGCATGCGTTCGGCCGGCAGGTCTACAGCGACCAAATGGTGATGCGTCTGGACGGTGAAGTGGTAGATACACATCAGCATCTTTCGTCCGGGGCGAGATTTCGTATGATCCGCTGCAATACTTACCTGCTTTAAGGCGGATATCGGGAGGCCAATAAAATGATGCGCCGTTTGTCGACTGGCAGTTGCCATCGGGATTACAGCAGGTTCGGCAACGGCAAGATTAATCTGGTCGTGGGCTTGGTGCGGCTCTTGACCCGAGTCAACACTCGCGGTCGGTTTTTCCATGTCATTGACTTGGTCAATCAGTTGGAAACGGAACAACGCGAGGGAGGTAGCGGGCGCTGGGTCGATCAGTTGAATCACTGTAGATTTGTGGTTTTGGACGAGTTGATTTTTCTCCCTTTCGCACCGCTGGAGGACAGCTGTTGTTTCATCTGCTCTCGAAACTTTAGAATCGGATCTCGGTCATTGGTGACCACCAACTTGAGTCTCGGCGAGTGTAATCAGATGTTCGAGGATGAAGAGCTGACGCATCACTTGGAGATCATTGAGACTGGCAATGGCAGTGAGTCTGTGTTCAAGGCGAACCGTTGAGAGCGGATGATGACGTCGTGCGCCAAAAAACCTTAAAATGACCACAGACGTCTGGTATTACCAGCTGCTGAAGGTCATTCGCGTATAGGTTTGGTAGCAATTGACGAGGCAAATGCTTGTAATTTCTTAAATTAAGTCAATGAAATGAATCGTGATAAACTCAGACAATATTTTTGAATTCAGTCAATTCCAAAAGTGCTTGAAAAACTCCACAGCGCAACTGTCATCCTTTATGACATTTCTTGCTAGATGAACGCTGGTCGTGGCAATATCTTGCGTTGGACTTCTCTCAAAATATTTGTGAATGGAGAAGTATCCATTTCATTACTCTGAGCAATAACTCGTTGCGAGTCATACAAAACCGCAGTACCGTACGAAACGACTTAGGATGGCAAGACACTTGTAGGTAATAGCGAATTGAATTCTAGTACGCCAAGTGTTAAATTGAGCTTTTGTCAATCCTCACAAGAAGTCGTGTGATTAATTTAAAATAGCTCCACTAATACGTAAAACAACGGAGGTAACATATGATTGGCACAGCTCTTGATGACGTTACGAACGAATCTGTTGATGCGAAACACATACAACGACGCGTTGATGACTGGGAAGAACGCGTGAACAACCTCTACGAAAAGATTAGCGATTGGCTGCCAGATGGATGGCAAGCGCGCCGTGGGAAACCCGTCGTCATGCATGAGGAATTAATGCGCAAGTTCGGAATCTCGGCTAAACAGATTCCGACGCTTAAACTCTTCAGCCAGTCGGGGGAATTAGTCAAACTCGAACCTCGAGGACTGTGGCTCATCGGTGGCAATGGACGAATTGATTTGAAGCACGCCGGCCAACATTTCTTCATTGTCGATTTCGCAGAAAACTTCGAGCAACCGGACTGGCATGTAATCCGTGCTGAGAACAGGTTTGAGCATGAAAAAGCACGGGAAAAATGGTTGACGCGAATACTTCGGTAGACAATCTTCAACACATTGCCAGCTTGTATCAACAGGTTGACAACTATCTTGAAAATTCGCGGGATAAGGCGGAACTAACAGATGATAACACGACCAATGTGGGTGGTGCAATTGACCGCAAGCAGAGGATAAACGATCAAGCATATTTCGTGCTTGCGTGGGGTCAATTGGAAACAGACATCAAATCAGCCTGTCGAAATATTATTGAACATGGGCAATCTCATCGCGATTGGAGGAATCGTCGTGTCTGGACGTTATACAACCTGAATGATCGTAGGCTATCTGGCTTAAGTTTTGAGAATCGCTTGACACTGGTTCTCGAAAAAGGAAGCAAAAATTGGAAACGAACGTTACAGTTCTACCAACTTAGAAACCAGATTGCTCATGGCAAGCTCCTGTTGAAGCGCATAGATGTTTCAGCGGTGATTCAGGAATTCTTTCATATTCAGTCATCACTAGCAAGTGAGTAACTAGTGCCTGCCAGAAAACTCCCATTTTCGAATAGTAATCGTAATTTTTTCAAGTGATTTTGATGATGGACCGGAGAATCGTGACTCGAAAGATAGTGACATCGTCCACTTGCAGCTGATATCTCCAATTTTGCTGAGATGATCGGTTCTACAGACAAAAGCTATCCCTGCTCGCTGCCACCGAACGGCTTGAAAGGATGAGCCGCACCCGACACTGATGCGTCAGGCGGCGCGCAAGCGCGCTTTTTCTGCCACCGCCTCCATTTGCACTCTTGGTGCTGTAGCAGCAAACCAAGCCGGTGCAGATTGGCCGCCAAGATCAACAGCACAACCATGCGCTCGAAACCGTCCGAACCATGACTGCGAACCCAACCTAAACCCCAATGCTCCAGACTGTTTACCGCCGATTCGACGGCCGGATGCTGCTTGCACGCGGCCACAAACTCAGGCCCCTGTTCACGCGCCCGATTTGCCTTGCTCAAATTGCACTTACCGGGCAACGCGTGGAGATCCAGCATATCATTCAAACGCCCACGGTTGTTCGGACTGTGGACCCCTCGAGCCAAACTCACCATCCGAAACTCCGAATGCCGCGCCTGCGTCTCCGCCACCAGCGGCACGGTCACGTCTAAACCATGCCACAGAATCTTATGGTGCAAAATGTACTGAAACTGATCCTCTACGATGCATAGCGCAACGCCTAACTCGACCGCTACGCCCGACTTGCTTTTTGTTTCCAGCGCGTGTGCGTTTCGAAAATCGAAAACACCTTCTCCCTGTGTGAAATCGTTTCACCGTCCTGCAGGTGACGTTCCACCTGCTCCAACTGACGCTGCGCTTGTCCCAGATAATACTCAATTGCCGGCACCGCTGGGATGTCGTCGCGCGGCTTCAGATCAATGAAAATGTCGCCAATCGCGTTCTCGTCAAATTGCATCTGTTGGTTTTCCTCTTCCCGCATCGCCTTAACCCCTCGTGGATCTGCCATTATTGACTCAAATTCCCATCACTGATATCAAAGATGTTTCATCATCGATCGAAGTAATTTTCATTTTTAGATACAAAAACAATGTACTAAGAGTTTTCTGACAGGCAATGATTATGCAACCGCTTTATAGTGCTCAAATCGTAAAGCAAGCCGGTCACGGTCTGGGTAATCATCACTTCGAACAGGAAGGTGAAGCAGTTTACCATCAAGTTGCTTAAGGTCTTCAAGAATAGGACCATCTTTCTGGTGGAGTAAGCGTTCTGATACGTGTAGTCGATAGTCTGTGTCTATTCCAATGAGATGAGAATCGAATGCCGCATGGTGAATTTTGGAGAGTGGTAATCCGTTTGGTACTATAGGTTGCCCCAATTTCTCATTTTTATCAGAAATAATGTGTGCAGCATCTATAAGTCGCTGTTCAGGAAATTGAGAAATTGCACAACGCCCTCTGTAGGCCGCAATTACTGCCTCGCGGAATGTAGCCTGATGAAGTCGGCTCTTCACTTCATGGAGTGCATAGCGCCGTTCGAGGTAATCTCGAGGTGATATTAATTCTTTCTGTTGACGTAAGCCAAAAACTAAACGCACATTCAATGAATTTCGATCCCAATCCGAAATAAATGTTGGAAAAATTGCTTGATAACGTCCCGGAGCAATGCCAAGGAAATAAATGATGGGAATCTGGTTCTCGAATGCTTCACGGAGCCACTGATTCGGAGCCGCCTCTGGATTTTCTCCCATAAATGAATAATTGATTGCTTCACTGCTTTCAAAAATTTGAGAGTGAACTTGCCGTTGATCGTCATACCAATATCGCCTACCTGGTCTAGGAAACACTGTTTTGATAGATAGCAAATATCGCATTTGGCGCGGTTTGAAAATTCCTCGTGGTCTATGGCCAAAAGGTATACGCTCACCCCAAAAATTAAATCCAGCTTTTATATCTTCCGATCTCAGGTGATTATTCATCTCACTCAGTCTTCGGATACGCTCGAAGGCTGCGTTGCGCAGTAAGGTATCGGTGTCTTCTCCGCCCATGGTCAATTCCAAATCAGTGACTGTAGAAGCAATTGAATTCGCTTGAGAATACCCAATTGACATGATGAGAATGACGAAGCAACCATACTCTCGTTAATATTTTGGAAAAATCAAACCGTAAATTAAATTGTACACAAATGACTAGACCCAACTCGAAAGCGAATTATTCAAACCCCTTCGGCGAAATCGATTAGAGCAGCATTTGAAATCTCAAGTTTCTGGATTCAAAATCATCTAATTCAGCCTGATAAAACCGCTGGATCATCATCAATTTCGAGGCTGAGGACATCCAATTGAAGTGAGGCCTCAAGGAATTGTTCGACTTGGCGGGCAATGGAGGCTGTGAAAGTATTAATAGACAGCAAATTTACGAATGGATGAAAACGGACATAATTGTGAGTGACAACATCTGGAATCGTTGAAATGAGCTGCGCAGCTGTGAAAATGGGCTGTTGTCAGCTGAGCAGCCTGAAAAAGTTTGAAGGCGGCAAGCTCAGTCGCATGCTGAGTGATGGCGGGAATATGCTTATTTCTGCAAGCAGACAGGCGGAAACGGTGGTTGCATGCAGGCTGGCTGAGCGGGCGCAGGCGAGTCGACTGAAAAAGTCCATCGAGGTCGAATTCAATGATCTTTGAGCAGTGAAATATGCCATAATTAGTTTCACTAAATCAATAAGATATCAAATACATTCAATGAATCAAAGACGTTATAAACCCATGCTCAGCCGCGACCAGCCGGCGTGGCTGCCGGCGTGTTTGGACGACTATGTAAATGAACATAATCCAGTGCGTGTGATCGATGCCTGGGTGGAATCCTTGCAACTGCAGGAGCTCGGCTTCAAACAGAGCCAAGTCAGCAGCGGTGTTGGACAGCCGGCTTACCATCCGAAAATGCTGCTGAAGTTATACGTGTATGGCTATCAGCATCGAATTCGCAGTTCGCGCAGTTTGGAAGCGGAGCTGCGGCGCAATCTGGAGTTGATCTGGCTGTGTCAGAAGGCGACTCCGTGTTACAAGACGATTGCCGATTTCAGAAAAGACAACGTTGAGGCGTTGAAAGCGGCGCAGCGTGAGTTTGTCAGCCTGTGCCAGGGGTTGAAATTGTTTGGCGGACAGCTGGTGGCGATTGACGGCACCTACTTGAAAGCCGATGCCAATGCCGGCACCATCCATACCGACAGGCAGCTGCAGCGTCAGCTCGAGCAGATGCAGGCGCGCATTGAGGAATATTATCGGCAGTTGGACGAATTCGATGCCGACGAAACTGAAGCCGAAGAGTTGTCGGAAGTATCTGAATTGAAAGCCAAAATGGATTATTGGCTCGAGCGTCAGAAAGAAAAAAAGGAATTGCAGGCGAAGCTCGAAGCCAGTGGTGACAGTCAGATCAGCGAGGTGGATCCGGATGTGCGTCTGCTGAAAAAAAACGGGAAGACGACACCCGGCTACAACGTACAGATTGTCGTTGATGACAAACACAAATTAATCGTGGCAGAACAAGTCACTCAGGACGGAAACGACAAGTAGCAGCTGCAGCCGATGATGAGCGACGCCGCCGAGACGCTGTGCAATGACGAGCTCAAGGGTCTGGCCGATAGCGGGTATCACAGCGCGGAACAGCTGGATGCCTGCGAGCAGAAGGGATTTGAAGTGACCGTGGCCGAGCCTCAGCATGCGAGTCGTAAAGGACGCGGCGGACGCTTTGGTCGAGACGATTTCAACTATGATGCCGAGGCCGATGTCTATGTTTGTCCGGCCGACAAAACACTAAAGCGCGGTGGAACCATCCGCAATAAAAACAAACAGTATGTGATCTATCGCGCCAGTACGGCACAGTGTCAGGCCTGCCCTCTGAGTAAGCGGTGTCTGTCGCCGAAGGCTCGCTCTCGAACGATCCATCGCTCGATCCATGAAGCTTCAGTAGAACGCAATCGACAACGCCTCAAGGACCATCCTGCTCAGGCCCGCGAACGCGGTTCAATCGTGGAACATCCCTTCGGCACCTTCAAGCACAACTGGCAGATGCGTCATTTCATGATGCGAACCCTGCCCAAATGTCAGGGTGAATTCTCGCTGATGGCTCTGAGTTACAACTTCAAAAGGGCACTCAATCTAGTGGGATTCGAAGCTCTGATGTCGTATTGCGCCCAAAATTAGGAAATAAGGGCGAAATGCGCTTGAAACACAAATAAACGGTGATTTGAGGAGCAATTGAGGCTTTTTAGTCCCAATTTTGGCTGCTTGATTCAGAAATTGAGGATCAGACGAGCAGGATTTAGTGATTGCCCCTTCAAATTCATCTTTTTGATCAGACTCACCAGAGTCGGTTCGATAAGGAATCGATAAATACACACCCTCTCTGGCTAAACAACGGAAAGTTAAATATTTCCACTTGGAGTAATCCCAAACACACCGATTTTAGATAAGCAACACACATTTCAGACCCAAAGCCACTGAGCATCGACAGCTTCCTGCGCTCCACGCCTTTATTCAACAAATTCGCCGCAGTATCTGTATGGCCTTATTCCCGAAATGCTTCTTCAGCTGATATAAACAACTGATTCATCTCGCGTAAAATTTGCCAGCCTTGAGTTCTGAGGTTCCGTTAAACTCCTGCCAAAGCGATTCGACCTGTTCCCGGTTGAGCTTCGTCACCTCGACAACTTCCTGCAGCCCCATGCCTGCTTGCAGCAAATTCGCTGCGATATCCGTACGAACTTCTTGACGGATTGCTTCCACAGCTGAAAGAACCATCTGTTTTTCCTCCGGTGTTTTGGTTTCAAGTTTCAGAATGTGCTCCTGTTTAATGTCTTTATTGTAATCGCAAACATAACAAAGCACCAACTTGAACAGCCAGTCCCGGTCCTTGGCTGGAACATGCTTGATTCGATCCATTAGATCCGGCAGACCGCTTTCATCAAAGTTTCGCACCGTAGACATCACACGGATCACCGCGTCAAGGATGGTTTCTTTCGCCAGCCCCTTGCGATCAATTTCATTGACGTTGATCAGCAGACATTCGAAGTTGACTGAATACTTCGTCAGAGTTCGCAGATGCTGTTGCGAATAGCCGGAAAACAGGTTGCTGAACGTTACCGACTTATGCTTGAACCACGGACCCTGAAACACCACGATCGGCACAATCAGCGACTGAAAATCATTTTGCAGATACATCAGAAACTGATTGCGGGCCATCTGCCTGTCCAGCGCGTTGTCTCGATAGCTTTTGTGCTCAAACAACAGGACGATTCTGGCCGTGCGCTCACTGTCTTTGAGCGTCGTGGAAAACACCAGATCAGCCAATTTCCCACCCTGCCGGTCGGCTTTGATCAACTGCGGCTCGAGCCTCAAAGCATCCCAGTCAATAATCTCAAACAGCTCTTTTGGCGCGCCCGCCCGAATCAGGCTGGTGACATATCTGCGCACCTTGAAGACATCCTTGAAGAAATTGTCGTGAATATTGGCAGGCTTTTTGCCGGAAGCGGCTGAATGATCGGACTCTGACATGGAATATCCTCAATGATGAAAATTTGGGGTTGTTCATATTCAGCCTGCGAAAGGAGAAGACATCGCAGATTGAATCCAAATGAGCGGCCCGCTTGCGGCTGCGGCCGAAACTGGGTTTCAAGATTGTTTAAGAATCTCGTATGACAATTATATGCAGTTCAAGTTGCGGAGTTCAAATGCACAGAATGTCGCAATTTAAAAGATTTTGATCCAGGTGTTTCCCATGCTATTTTTTGGTCCATAAAATCCGGCAGGCGGCATCTAAAATGACACTCACACCACTTGGCTATTTTGCTCATTATCAAACAAATTCGGATATTTCGCACTGACTTGCTTAGCGTGGGATGCTCCTGGATGTTGATCTAATATATTGAATTATTTTTATAAATTTACCCATAATGTTTATTGATTCTGATTGTTTGGAAACGACAACATGCCAAAAGAGGCCATCTAATAAAAATTTGCCGCAGAATTCCATCATTGCCCTTAACGTAAAAGGGGCAAAACTGGAGTATGGGTTTCAATGGTCGGGGCTGATGGTGTTTTTAAAACATCCCCAGGTTGCGCTTGATAATAACTCTGGGGAGCGTAAGAGACCGTGAAAGTATTGCCAAATTAGTTTAAATTAGTGGAGTATGAATATCTATCTCATTGATTTAAATGAGATAAATATTTGTTCTGATTCAGAAATCTACGAAAATGAGAATACTTTCACAGCCTCGTAAGCTGCGCAACCCAGCGATGCTGCGCAAGAACTGCCGCGGCTCGGGCAGTCACTGGAGCGCTTCGCTGGCAGCACAGATGTTCTCAATCATTCAGAGCGTGCTTTTGTGGGATCTCAATCCCCATCGATGGCTGTATGAATATCTCAGCGCCTGCGCCGCCAATGGCGGACAGGCGCCTGAGAATCTTGAGGCTTTCATTCCCTGGCGGATGAGCGAGGCTCGACGGGCTGAGATGTCGCAGCCACCGGCTGCAGTCAGCCAGCGCAGTTCTCTGATCTCAAAGTGCGAGGCGGCGGTGTCAACGCAACGCGGCTGTCTTTCAACCGTCTCACAGCCGCCATGACTCGATATTGCGGACGCGACTTCAGTTCCAAGGAGCTGGAGCACATTCGCAAACTGATTGCCGCCCATCCTGACAGTTCCAGAACCCGGCTGTCGCAGCAGGTCTGTGAGCTGCTGGATTGGAAAAAGCCCGATGGAGGGCTCAAACAGATGTCGTGCCGGGTGGCGATGCTGCGCATGTATCGAGATCAGCTGATTGTGTTGCCGCCGCCTCGTCGCCAGCCTCCCAGGGCGGTCATCCGCTTCACCGACAGCACTGCACCGCAGACACCGATCCGTGCGCCGCTGCATGAGTTGCCAACACCTCAACTTTGGCGGGTGTCAACCCCCGCTGATTCACGTCTTTGGAACGAATACATTGAACGCTATCATTATCTTGGATACAAACCCCTGCCCGGTGCTCAGCAGCGTTATTTCGCTGCCATAGACCGTCAGATTGTCGCCGCCTTCGGCTTCGGTGCCGCAGCATGGAAAACCGCACCCCGGGATGACTTCATCGGCTGGAATCGGGAGCGCAGAGAAGCCAATCTGGCACGGATCGTAAACAATGCAAGATTCCTCATTCTGCCTTGGATCAAGTGCCCCAATCTTGCCTCGCACCTGCTTGCAAGGCTCGCCCGGGAGCTGCCGCAGCAGTGGTACGATCGTTACAGGATTCGACCGGTGCTGCTTGAGACTTTCGTTGAACAGCGCTTTTTGGGTACATGCTACCAGGCTGCGAACTGGATCAATGTCGGTCAAACGAAAGGACTCGGCAAATGCGCTGCCTCCGCCAAGCCAACATTACCGATCAAGGATATCTGGCTGTACCCGCTGTGCCGGGACTTCAGGAAAATTCTCAACAGTTGATTCCTCTCGGCCTATGGGCTTGGCCGAATATTTACAATTTGAGAAATGACCGGCGCCAGAGTGAAATAATGATTTGTTCAAGTCGCTGTTTGAGTGAATCGACTGATCGATACAATAAAGATGGATGCTTAAGGAGCGAGCACGTCGGTGACCCATGTCCCTTTTATGAGTTTATAACGCAATCGTTCATGAAGCCGGTCCTCGCGCCCCTGCCAGAATTCAATGAAATCAGGAATAATCCGATAGCCGCCCCAGTTTGACGGACGCGGCACCGGTCCGCTTTGAAACTTTCTTTCAAACTCAACAAATCGCTGCGTCAGCTCTTCAAAATCTTTGATGGGCTGACTTTGCGGGGATGCCCAGGCGCTGATCTGACTCCCTCTCGGCCGCGTCGCAAAATACTCGTCTGATTCCGATTCTGAAACTTTTTCGATTCCGCCTTCTATGCGAACTTGACGGTACAGCTTGTCCCACCAAAAAACCGCGCTGGCAAATGGCACGCAGTCCAATTCAGAAGATTTCCGGCTGTCATAGTTCGTATAGAATACAAATTGTGACAGCTCGTACGACTTCAGCAGAACCTGCCGTGCAGAAGGCCTGCCGTTCGCTCCCACAGTAGCAATGGACATCGCATAAGGTTCTCTGAACCCCGCGTCAACCGCTTCATCCATCCAATTTTCAAACAACTCGAATGGATCTTCAAACGGCGGAATCCGAAGTAAGTCCATGGTATGCAGCATAGTAAAAAAATTCGAACCGTCAGATTCCAGCCATGCTCAGATACTTGATTTCAAGGTATTCGTCCAGTCCATACTTAGAACCTTCACGCCCAAATCCAGACTCCTTCATGCCGCCGAACGGAGCGACTTCCGTCGAAATGACGCCAGTGTTGATGCCAACTATTCCGTATTCGAGCGCTTCAGAGACTCTCCAGATCCGACCGATGTCGCGGCTGTACAAATATGCAGCAAGTCCAAACTCCGTATCGTTTGCCATTTGAACCGCTTCTTCATCGCTATCGAACCTGAATAAAGGAGCAAGCGGCCCGAAGGTTTCTTCGTTAGCAACAACCATGTTGGATCGAACATTGGTCAGTACGGTAGGCTGAAAAAACGTTCCTCCCAATTCATGTCTGGAGCCACCGGCAACGACCTTCGCACCTTTGCCAACGGCATCCATGATGTGCTCTTCAACCTTTTGCACCGCGGCGTCATCAATGAGCGGCCCTAACTCAATTCCGCTTCCAAATCCATCACCGATTCTCATCCTGGAAACCGCTGAGGTTAGTTTCTCCGAAAATTCATCATACACTCGCGAATGGATCAGAAAACGGTTCGCACAAACGCAGGTCTGACCTGAATTTCGATATTTACAAAGCAATGCGCCACTTATGGCTTCATCAACGTCTGCATCATCGAAAACGATGAACGGTGAATTTCCACCTAGTTCCAAAGACAGCTTTTTGACGGTATCCGCGCATTGTTTCATCAAAATCTTGCCAACATGGGTAGAACCCGTGAAACTCAATTTTCTCACGGTCGGATTGGAAGTCAGCTCACCCCCAATCGTCCTTGAGTTGCCAGTAACTACGTTGATCACTCCAGCGGGGATGCCGACGCGTTCGGCAAGCTCACACAAAGCAAGAGCGGAATACGGTGTTGCACTAGCTGGCTTGAGCACGATCGTACAGCCCGCTGCCAGCGCAGGCCCCGCTTTGCGCGAAATCATCGCAGAGGGAAAGTTCCACGGCGTAATGGCAGCGCATACACCAATCGGTTCTTTGATCACCACGATTCTACGGTCTGGCAGATTCGTGGGAATGACATCGCCATAGACACGGCGACCTTCTTCTGCAAACCATTCAAAAAACGAAGCTGAGTAGAGCACTTCTCCTCGAGATTCAACGAGAGGCTTGCCTTGTTCAAGCGTCATCAATGCGGCTAAGTCTTCCTGATTTTCAACAATCGCAGCCGTGAGCGCGCGCAAAAGATCCGAGCGTTGTTTTGCTGTGGTGTGCCGCCAGGTTTTATAGGCAGATTCGGCGGCATCAATCGCTCTTTTCGTTTCGGCGGCGCCCAGTTTGGGTACTGTTCCGATAACCTTGTGGTTGGATGGATTCGCAACCTGAATGACTTCGCCGTCATCCGCATCAACCCACTGACCGTTTATGTAACACTGTTCTCGCAGCAGTGACGAATCATTTAAACTTCTACTCATCGTTTCTCCCTAATTAATTGAATGCAGAAATTCCGGTCTGAGACTTGCCCAGAATCAATGCGTGTATATCATGTGTTCCTTCATACGTGTTGACGGTTTCTAAATTCATGCAATGACGAATGACGTGAAACTCATCACAAATTCCGTTGCCCCCATGAATATCGCGAGCCATTCTTGCAATATCCAATGCCTTTCCCGCATTATTGCGTTTTAACAGGCTGATTAGTTCATGCGGCAGTTTTCCTTCATCCATCATTCGGCCAGCACGCAGACAGCCTTGCAAACCCAGTGCGATCTCAGTTTGCATATCTGCCAATTTTTTCTGAATGAGCTGTGTAGCCGCAATCGGCCGTCCGAACTGTATTCGATTCATCGCGTATTCTAAAGCCGCGTGCCAGCAAAATTCGGCTGCACCCAGCGCTCCCCAGCTAATTCCATAACGCGCCTTCGTCAAGCAGGAAAACGGTGCTTTCAGTCCAAACGCCAACGGCAGTACATTGTCTTCAGGAACAAATATGTCATTCATGAATACGCTTCCTGTTGCAGAAGACCGAAGCGAAAACTTTCCCTGTATTTTAGAAGTCTCCAAGCCTGAAAAGTTCTTCTCAAGTAAAAATCCGCGCACAATCCCATCGTCATCCTTGCCCCAGATCACAAACAGGTCTGCGATCGGAGCGTTGGAAATCCATGTCTTCTGACCCGATAGAACATAACCAGAATCCACCTTTCGGGCTCGAGTCGTCATTCCTCCTGGATCAGAACCGTGGTTTGGCTCAGTTAATCCAAAACATCCGATAATTTTTCCGGCTGCCAGCTGCGGCAAGTAATTTTCGCGCTGACTGTCACTCCCATAGGCGTGGATTGGGAACATCACCAGCGAAGACTGCACGCTCATAAACGAACGATAACCGCTGTCGATTCGTTCTATTTCACGCGCAATCAGGCCATAACAGACATTATTCAATCCCGCACAGCCGTACCCGTCAATTGTTGCTCCCAGCAGTCCAAGTTCACCCATATCTGTTGCAATTTCAAGATCAAACACTTCGTTGCGATTGGCTTCAATGATTCTGGGCAACAGAGATTCTTCGGCATATCGACGAACTGAGTGCTGCACAAGCCGCTCAGACTCGTCCAGCTGTTCTTCCAGTCGAAATGGGTCAGCCCAAGAAAAAGTTTGTTTCGTTTCCTGCAGCATCCGTTAAGTCCTTTATTGAATTGATTTGATCATGCAGCCTCGCGGGCAGCTGAGTCCTCTTTAAATTTAGACAGCTGCTCTGCCACATTTTTCGAGCAGGCGTCAACATGTCGACGCTTGATGTGTCCATAACCCCGAACCTGTTCCGGATAACTCGCAATCTGGACAGCCAGCGCATGATTTTCCAATTCAAGATTTTCTACAATTTCACGCAATATCGTTTCATAGTCGGAAATCAATTTTCTCTCCAACTTTCGATCTTTTGATCGAGCGAACGGGTCCAACACGCTGCCGCGAAGAAATTTAAACCTTGCCAGCACCCTTAAGAGCGTCATCATCCAGGGCCCGAATGTGGATTTTACGGGTTCTCCGCTCACGCTGTTTTTTCTGCCAAGTATTGGTGGCGCCATGTGAAACTGAAGTTTGTAGTCACCTTCAAACTGAGTTTCCAGATCCCGCATGAAATCTGGACTCGTAAAAAGTCTTGCAACTTCATACTCATCTTTGTAGGCCAGGAGCTTAAAGTAATACTTCGCTGCGTTTTCAGTCAAACCGTTCATGCCGGGCGACTTTCTGCGCTCTGCTTCGCGTACTACTGCGACCTGACTGCGATACTTCTCTGCGTAGGCTTCATTTTGGTAACTCACTAGGATTTTTGCCCGATGCTGAATCAAATCGTCAAGAGTCCTTGTCTGAGAAGGTTCGAACATCTTCACGTCGCCTTTGAGTCTGGATAAGTCCTCGTCCAGTTTTTTGCGGTCCGCCACAAACTGGCGTCCGCGATGCAGCGCTATCTTATTTAAGTCAACCAATTTACCATTCAGCTCAATCGCTCTTTCAATGGCTTGAAGCGGAATGGGAACACGCCCGAGCTGAACTGCAGCTCCAAGTTGAAAAATATTTGATGTAATCGTGTCCCCAAAAAGGGATTCTGCATATCGATTCGCGTTCAGGAACGTTGCGTTCCCACTGCTGACGGCATCTTCAATCATAGACTTCAGTCGAACCGCCGGAAACTGGAAGTCACTGATCCTGGTAAAATCACCAGACATCATTTCGTAATCGTTTACAACAGCATGCGTTTTTTTTGCCTGCGCTGTTGACATCACGAGTTCACTTGCCGTTACAACAAGATCACCTCCTAAAATCAGGTCAGCGCCGCCATTGGCAACATGCATTGAAGAGATGTCCTCAGGCATTTTCGCAATGATTACGTTGCTCATTACAGAGCCGCCTTTCTGTGCCAGACCCGTCATATCCAAAACCGAACAGCCTAATTCTGAGAGATGTGCCGCCATTCCCAAAATCGCACTCACAGTGAGAACTCCAGTACCTCCCACTCCATTGATTACAATGCAGTATTCCTCATTCAGATCAGGAACGGCAGGTGCAGGAAGATCGGACCATTTGAAAGTATCGGCCATCCCACCGGAGCTGGGTTTTCGAAACTCACCGCCGTGCACTGTGACAAAACTGGGACAGAATCCTTCAACACAGGTGTAGTCCTTGTTACACGCAGACTGATCAATGCGCCGTTTTCGTCCAAATTCGGTTTCGTGCGGCAGGATAGCTACGCAGTTGGACTGAACCCCGCAATCTCCACAGCCTTCGCACACTGCCGTGTTGATGAATGCTCGTTTCGGTGGATCGGGGTATTCCCCTTTTCGTCTTCGACGACGCTTTTCAGCAGCACAGGTCTGTTCGTAAACAATCGCGGTCACCCCAGACTGTTTTCGCAGTTCCAACTGAACAGATTCCAGATTTTTTCGATCAAGAACCTCGACGCCAACGGGCATGCTGTTGCGCGCCCGACAGCCATGGACATCATCGGTGACTACAGTTACCGTTCGAACTCCCTCTGCCAGCAGCTGCCGCGCAACTTGCGCAACAGAAAGAGGTCCATCAAAAGGCTGTCCGCCAGTCATCGCGACTGCGTCGTTGTAGAGGAGTTTAAATGTCATCGTAGTATCCGATGCAACAGCGGCGCGAATGGCCAGCAGGCCTGAATGCAGATAAGTCCCGTCGCCTACATTCTGATAAACATGTTCGCGTTCTGAAAATTTGCTCTCTCCGATCCAGCTGGCGCCTTCACCGCCCATCTGCGTATATCTTGCTGTTGATCGGTCCATCCACTGTGCCATGTAGTGACATCCTATCCCGGCCAAGGCAATGCTCCCATCGGGAACTTTGGTCGATGTATTGTGAGGACATCCAGCACAAAAATACGGCACCCGATGCAGCGGCGACTGACCCGGATCTCTGCTGATCTTGGCAAAGATTCGATCCAACCGATGCCGGACCGATTCAGAATTCATGTGCTTAAGCAGCTGCTGGCCAATTACGGAAGCAATCTGCATCGCTTCAAGACGCGCAGTTGATGGCAGAAGAATATTTCCAGACTCGTCGAACTTGCCTACAACGACAGGGGCATTGGCTCTGCCGTAGAGCAGAGTCTTGATCTGATCTTCGATCAGGCCTCTTTTTTCTTCTACGACTATGATTCTGTGCAAGCCTTCTGCAAATCTGTACAGTCCTTCTCGTTCAAGAGGCCAGCTCATGGCGATTTTGTATAAGCGAACTCCGAGACCGTGTGCTGACTGTGCGGTAATGCCTAATTCATTGAAGGCGCGCCGAACATCAGAATACGATTTACCTGTGGTTGCGATTCCAATATGAGCGCCGCGTGGATTGAAAATCAGTCGGTCCAAGCTGTTTGCCCGCCAGAACGCCTGAGCCGCTGGCAGCTTATGTTCGTGCAGTCTCTGTTCCTGCTGGAGCGGCGTATCGGGCCAGCGAATATTCAGACCGCCCGGTGGCAGTCTGAATTCATTCGGAACTTCAAATTTAAGGCTGGATGACTCAATATCGACGGAAGCCGCCGATTCAACCGTATCATGGACGCACTTCAGGCCTACCCAGCATCCCGAATAACGCGACATCGCCCAGCCGCTCAGGCCAAAGTTCAAAATATCCTGAACTCCGGAAGGATTCAGGATCGGCATCATGGCATCCACGAGGGCGAATTCACTCTGGTGCGCAGTCGTGGACGACTCGCATGCGTGATCATCGCCCATCGCAGCCAAAACCCCTCCATACCTGGATGTTCCAGCGAGATTCGCATGTCGAAAAGCGTCACCTGATCGATCTACGCCCGGTCCTTTTCCGTACCAGATGCCGAACACGCCATCGAACTTGCCGAAACCGTCTATTTCAGCCTGCTGCGTTCCCCAAAGAGCCGTAGCAGCGAGATCTTCGTTGATCCCGGGTTGAAAAACGATGTTGTGGCGATCTAGAAATTCCTTGGCCTGCCACAGCTGCAGATCAAAGGCGCCAAGCGGTGAACCTCGATATCCTGAAATATAACAGGCAGTGCTTAACCCATCTGCCGCATCCCGCGCGGACTGCAGCATCGGAAGCCGAACCAGGGCCTGAATGCCGGAAATGAAAATACGGCCCGACTGCTTCGTGTATTTGTCTTCGAGTGATACGTTATCGAACATCCGCAATTTAGAACCAGTTTTCAGATTCCCCATCTGAAGAATTCGTCTCCTTCTTTCATGTAATATCTTGACAATACCATTTTATGCACTTCCGACGCACCATCTACCAGTCTGGACTGCCGCTGGTAGCGGTACATCCATTCCAAAATCGTATCTTTCGAATAACCTTTTGCTCCAAGCAGCTGAATTGCCGTGTCAACAACACTGTGAAGTGTGTCTGCCACCACAACTTTGGCGATCGAGACCTCCTTTCGTGCGAAATCTCCCTGCGCCAGCTTCCAGGCGGCATGCATGGTCAACAGACGTCCCATGTGAACTTGACTGGCAGCTTCTCCCAGCATCCACTGCACTCCTTCGTGATCGGTCAATAACCTGCCGAATGCTTTGCGATTCCCTGCGTAATCACTTGCGATTTCCAGTGCCCGCCGACACAATCCAAGCCATCGCATGCAGTGAGTCAGCCGCGCGGTTCCCAATCGTATCTGCACGACCTTCATGCCATCTCCGACTTCCATAAGTCGATTTTCGTCAGGAATCTCAAGGCCGTCAAATTTCAGCTCGCAATGACCGCCGTGTTCTTCGGGGCCCATGATTGGCACTCGGCGCACCAGTTCCCAGCCAGGATCATCTCGATCAAATAAAAATGCAGTCAGTCCTTTGCGGGGATGATCGGAGGTTCTCGCCAAAAGGATGAAATGCTGGGCGACTCCGGCGCCAGTAATGAACCACTTGTGTCCATGAACGATCCATTTGTCGCGTTTTTTCTCAGCTTTGGTCAGCATCATTCCCAGCGGGTCGGAGCCGGAGCCTGGAGCTGGTTCCGTCATGGCAAGGGCTGAGCGAACGTTTCCATCAATGATTGGCTGCAGCCAACGTTCTTTCTGCGCGGCTGTACCGACGCGCTCCAAGATGATCATGTTTCCGTCGTCAGGCGCAGCGCAATTGAACACTACCGGACCGAAGATTGAACGTCCCATTTCTTCGTAGCAGGCTGCCATGCCCACCGCATCCAGTCCACCGCCACCTCGTTCTTTCGGCATCTGCAGACACCAGAGTCCTTCGGAGCGCGCCTTTTCTCGAAGCGGCAGAAAATACGGGTCCGCTATATTTTCACCCTCATCGTAGGCATCCGGCAACGATTCAACCGGAATGATGTGTTCATTGACAAATTTGCGAATTCTTCGCTGATAATCTTTAACTTCAGAGTCTATATCAAAATGCATAATCAAAGGCTCGCTGTGTTATTACATAGAAGACTGGAGGTGTCCGCCATCGACGACGATCGTGCTGCCAGTCATATACGAGGATGCGTCGCTTGCGAGCAGCAGAACCGCACCATCCAAATCCTGCGGCTGGCCGAATCTTCTCTGTGGAATCTTCCGAATGGCTTTCTGTCCCATTGGCGAATTCAAATAATCCCGATTGATGTCGGTGATAATGTATCCTGGCGCAATCGCATTGACGCGAATGGCATAACGCGCCCATTCGTACGCCAGCACTCGAGTCAGATGATCCAAAGCTGCTTTCGCCGCAGCATAAGGGGCGACACCGCCCATGACGCGGCGTCCAAGAATGGATACGATATTTATCACGCTCCCGCCTTTTTGGTCTTCTGCCATGTGTCGTCCAGCTCGCTGAGCAACCAGCCAAGCTCCTTTCAGATTCGTATCGAGAACGCGATCCCAATCGGACTCAGAAACATCAAGCGCATAGGAAGCTGACGCAATGCCGGCATTATTCACTACTATGTCAATTCTACCAAACCGTTCGATCGATTTTGCAAACGCAGCTTCGACGCTCGCCCGGCTGGTGACGTCGAGTCTCGCCCAATCCGCATTGCCTCCTGTGCTTCCGATTTCTGCAGCCGTTTCCTTTAAGCGATCGGTTCTTCGCGCTGCGAGCACGACGTTGGCGCCGGCAGATGCAAACGTTTTCGAAAAATGATTGCCGATGCCACTTGAAGCGCCTGTAATCAGGGCAGTTTTTCCAGTTAGGTCAAAAGAGGAATACATCTTTCAAATTCAGTTCAATTTCTCAATGAGCGACGACAGCTGACGGGTTTTGCCAAGTCAATGCCAAAGTGTCAAGACATCAAAGAGCGAATATAAACCGAACGGTCCAGCTGAAGATCGATCAGTGATAAACCACTGTGAGAATCAGCCGCTGGAAATGCTTCTTTAAATTCTGCAAATGAATTCACAGTGAATCCCAATGCACCGAAACTTCTCGCGAACAGACTAAAATCAGGATTTTCTAAATCCGTTGCCATAACCCGCCCCGGGTAATGCTGTTCCTGGTGTTTGCGAATGGTGCCAAGAACGCCGTTGTTCACAACAATCACCGTAATGTCAAGGTCCAATAGTGCAGCAGTTGCAAGTTCCTGGGCAGTCATCATGAAACATCCATCGCCACAGATGCTGACAACTTTGCGAGTGGGTTCGCACATTTTTGCAGCGATCGCAGCCGGTATACCATACCCCATTGAACCGGCAATCGGCGCCAACTGCGTGCGATAGCGCGCGCCATAGTAATAGTAACGATGCAGGACGCCGGTGCTGATTCCTGAGCCGCTCGTAACAATGGTGTCTGGTGGAAGTTGGTTCCGCAGCCACTCAATGACTTTATCATTCAATGGAGGATTATCCAAGCCGACTGTAGAGGAATGATCAAGATAGCGTTCTCTCCCCTGACTCGTCCAGTCTGACCAGATTTCCCGGCTGTCCAGCAGCACGTCATCAAGGCGGGAGATAAACGACGACGATGTAGCGTTGAAAGCGACCGCGGGCTGATAAACTCGTCCCAATTCGCCTACGTCCGCATGCACGTGAAACAATCTTGACCGAGGCATCGGCGCATTGACAAGTGAATATTTTTGGGTTGGAAGTTCCCCGAGTCTCGCGCCAATGCAAAGAACAGCATCACTTTCGCGCATCATCGATTCCAATCCAGGTCCTGTGCTGATGCCAAGATCGCCAACGTAATTCTGATGCCGATTGTCAAAATAATCCTGACAGCGAAATTCGGCAGCGACCGGAAGATCATTGCGCTTGGAAAATGACTCGAGACGGATGCGGCACTCTTCGCTCCAGCCGCTCCCGCCTGCCACGACAAGCGGTCGTTGCGCGTCTGCAAAAAACGATGAAACCTGCTCCGCGGTGTCTTCCGACGCGATCGCTTCGGCAGCTTTCACCATCGGCAGGTCCTCAACTTCAACTTCCGCGAACAGAACATCTTCCGGAAATACGAGAACAACCGGTCCCTGACGTCCTGAAGTCGCAGTCGCCCAGGCCCTGCTCACATATTCGGGAATTCTTGAAGGATCTTCAACCTGGGCCACCCATTTGGCAAGCGGACGAAACATTGTCCGAAAGTCGACTTCCTGAAAAGCTTCTCGGTCCAGGTAAGAACGCTGAACCTGGCCAATCATCAATACCATTGGAGTTGAATCCTGCAGGGCGATGTGAACTCCCAACGAGGCGTTTGTAGCGCCCGGACCCCGCGTCACAAAACAGACCGCGGGACGTCCTGTCATCTTGCCGTACGCCTCTGCCATGATGGCTGCCCCACCCTCGTGCCGACAGGTCACAGTCTTGATTTCCGGATGATCGTACATGCCGTCAAGCGCTGGCAGAAAAGATTCTCCAGCGACACAGAAAACAGCTTTGCATTGCTGTATGGCCAGCTGGTCGGCTAAAATTTTCCCACCGTGACGCAATTTCAAATGATTCGACTGCTCGCGTAGCTGATTGGATTGCAAAAACATCGTAAAGTTAGGATTCGTGACTGATATTGGAGTTCAGATTATACCTTCGAGTGTGGTTGATGGATTCAGTTCGAAAATAACCCAATGACTGCGCTCCAACTTGATTTTTACGTAAAACATTGCCGCCAGTTCGCGTGTTCAATTGAGCATTCTCATCTGAAGCATTAGAACAATCTATAGCAAATGGGACAAAACTGTGGTTTGACCTGCTGTCCTGCGGCGGCGACTGCATCTTTTTTTGTGATTTAATTTGTTGCGATTTAATTTGTTGCGATTTAATTTGAAGTGACCCGGTGGCGGCCGCCAAGTTAGACCTATGAATTGTTCGAGCAGGCTGATGAGTGTGCTCGAGCGCAGCTCATACGGTGCGTTCGGCAGGTTGAACCGATTTCTCAGACAGCGGCAGAAACTGAAATTCTGTCTGCAGCGGACTTTGGACCGTCCAGGGCTGGCATTTTTTCCGGCGTTGCTGCGGGTGCCGGCGGTTTTTTTTTCGACGCGTGACCTAGGAGGTTGTGAATCAACTGCGAATTAGTGTTTGTCCAATAATCTGATAATTCATTATTTATATTGATAAATAAGTTGAATATCTCGAATGAAGACCAATATTGGCGACATTAATACTGATGCGATCTCGCGTGACGATGTTTCAGCAACAGTCAAAGGACTGCAGTAGACTTGCAGCCACGACACCACGCGTCGGCGAGTGTTTGACCCGCTGACCGAAACAGTTCGGCCTGGATCAATTTGAAGGTGGGACGGTCGAGCATGAACTTGTGGCAGATTCTGGTGTTGTCGGTGCTCCAAGCAGGAATTAGGCTGTGACTTTGATCGTTCGCTCGTTTCTGCCAACCATCACGAGACGGTGCGTCAGACGCTGGAACACAGTTCCTCTTTCACCGTGAGAAGCAGAGGAAAATTAAGTTGTAGACGCTTATTGAAAATCTGTCGTTACTGTCCCCCTGAGTTGCTGTCAGAAACCAGTGAGGTGGTGGCAAGCAGCTCAGCGGCAGAATTCGTCACGACAACAGCCACGTGACCACGCCTTTGTCAAAATCGCCCATGCCGCCACTCGAACCAAATGCAGTCAATACCAAAAGTATCACAGAGCACTTCTAGTACGCCACAACGCACCGCGCCAGCTGAAGGAACTGAAAAAGTAACATTCTGCGTTTGACTCCATAGGGCCATAGCTTGTTTCACTAGGCGCACTAGCAGCAGTTGTTGAGTCGACCTTCGAACTACGACCATAACATCTGGCCGTCGTGGATTCGTTGATTCGCTAAAGTCACCGTCAATAGAAAAGATTCTCCGTCGCGTTGTTACCAACACATCGCGAATTTTCTCGCGCCCACAGGCTACAGATTACACTTATTTTTTGGGAATTTTACGGAATACTACACAAACCATTAAATGATAATGGTTATCATTTAATGGTTTTAACTGTTCTTTTTTTGTTATTCTCGCTTCCTTGATTTAATTTGCTTTCAGAGTAATTACTGGATTCAAACACTCCAAAATGACTTTCATCCAGCAGTCTTTTTAGGTCAAATTAGAGTCTGCCTGATTGGTAAGCTGGTTGTTTCTGATTTGTTCATTTTCCTAATACTTTTTACAAGTATTTATACGAATAATACAGTGGACATGAAAGAATATTTTCTTAGATCAACGAGTTAATGTAATTTCAATCGTTCATAAAATTCAACGTTTTTTCATTTGTCTATTCTTATCCATTTTCTCGTAACCGGGGTTGTAAATCCAGTCATGGCTGCCAATTCTATGAAAAACAATATGAGTGCCTTTTTTATGACTTTTATAGACTAGCACAACATTTTTTGTACTTCTTGGAAAAAGATGAAGCGATCTAAATCCAGATAGTTCAGCCCGAGTAAGAGCATGATCGTTGTATTCTCTTTTAAGCGTAGAATAATCTTCGTCTTTGAAAAGTTGAATTACAACTTTTACTTCGTACACTACATCTTCATCAATGACATATTCTTCTTTTACGTCAGCAAGGTATGAAGGGTGACTTGAAACCTGAATTACACGAGAACGTGCTTCATAGAGCAAATTTTGGTAATCGTAGTCACAACTCATCGAATGCCAAAAATTTTATCGATGTAAGCCTCATGGTCGTCTGGCCATCGAATTGGTTTTTTCTTTTCGTTTTCCCGACAAATTCTTACAGTCTCAGCATTCATACTGTAAATGTCGTAACCTGAAAGACGCCCTTCTTCACGGATACGTTCATCTTCTTTCATTTCTATATTCTTTTCCGCAATTGGATCTTTAAAATCAGTCATCTTGGGTTACCCCTTTGTTTTCAAATTTATTTGTTCGGATTTCCTTAATCGTTTACCCATCAACAAAATTCATTCGACCGTCTTCGCCAAACACCAAGTCATTATAATTAATTCGCCTTCCAATCATACCAGCAACAATGATCTCCATTCGACAAATGGCGCCTTCCTCTCGAATGTTATTCCGAACTACAAACTCGTCGCGGCAGTTGCACTGTAGAAGTTTTCACGACAATTTGGAGGTGACTGAATCTTAAAAAACACGGTCTGAGCCTCTCACAATCGCACATTCGATGACTCATTTTTCAAATATCCAAACATTTGCACTGTCAAATGCAGTCGAACTGAGGCGAATGCCCTTGAGCAGCTGGTAAAAACAGTTGGCCGCAGTCATATTTCGGATTTCAGGCGCGCCTTGGCCTCGCTGGCGTCATGGGCGGCGACCCTTTTGCAATCCGGCGGCTGGACTGCTTTGGGCGGGTGCCAGGTTTTGATCAGTGAGCGCATCTGATGTTTCCGATCTGCCCGATATTAGCCAGCGCCATCATGATGGCCATGGCAATACTGACGCGGGTTTGCATTTTTACCTTCCCGCGCATATAGTGCCGCTCGAAACGGCAGCCTTGGTCGAACCGCGAAAAGATTCGCTCCAGAGAAGTGTGCTGATTGCAGCCATTTTGCCTGGTGGCGGTGTGACGCGGCATGGGGGTGAAGATGCGACGGTTCTTGTCGAGTTTGACGCGCGCCACGCGGCCGGACAGCGGTACTTTCAAGGTCTTTCGATCTTTTTCGAATCCACAGAATGCCAGCTCCCGCTGTTCTTTGGTCTTTGGACATACACAATCACAGCTGACCGCGCTCGTCATACACGATGTTGTCGGTTCGAACGCCGTCGTTGAGCAGACACGTGATGGACGCCTTCCGAACGCAGATATGATCCTGTTTTTCCTGTCGCCACATTATTTTGCAGTCAATCAGCGGACGAATTTCATACTCACATACAAGGTGGCCTTGAGCTGCGAGCATTCAAGGCAGTGTTCGGCAGTAAACTGCTGGCAGCGTTCGGCCAGCTCCGGGGTTTGCTCGAACAGTTGTAGCAGCATGGAGTCTCGCAGACAGACAATTTCCGACTGTGAGGCTTTGCGGAGCAGCACGGCTGCTGGAATTTCATAGTGCGCGTCGGCGATCAGATACACCCGACAGCCGAACCATGTCTTGATCTTTTACCACAGCGCGTCATCTTTACGGTAACTGCTGGTCTTGTGTTTGCCCCAGTCGGCCTCAAAGTCCGAGGTGTGATCATTGCCAACGAGGGTTCTGCCGGTGGAATGAGAAGACAATGCTTAGCCAGCGCAGCCCAGACAGCGACCGAAATCCGGCGCTTCTGTCATCAGCTGATGGCGCAGCGTGACGATCATCTCAGTGACCAGGCCGGTGTCGGCTTCCAACTTGAACAGCTGTTTGAGAAAACATGAAAAGTTCCATGCGCCAGGCAGTTAGGAACGAAGCGGCTGGATTTGTTCGGCGACCGCCTGCACCTGACCTTGCTCTTCGTATTGCAGCGTTTGCTTCGGCGGGCTCTGCCTTGGCAGTGGATTGAAGCCGCGAAGCTGTGCCAGCTGCACGTTTCGAGCTAGTTCCCGCAACAGAGAATTCACCGAGTCATGCCCGAACGCGACGCCTGCGATCAGGGTCTGGAACAGGGCTCGCATCGGATAGTCGTTGCGGCCGCGTCGAGACTCAAGTTGTGCGCCAATTTCTTGGTACGGTAAGTTCTCGAGAGTCAGTATCAGTCGCTAGAATTCTGGCCTGTCTTCGGTTTCCCAAGCAAAAAGATGTGGATTGTTTTACGGTAAATAAAGCTCCCTGCGGGTGCCATGATGTGTTGAATTTGATGGCCCTGAATGATCTTATAAAAGCTGGTGTTTATTAAATGTAACCTATTGATAATATATTATTATATTATAAATTACAGGCTGACTTTGGGGAACCGGTGAGGTGCCTTTTGCAGACTAGGGTAGAATTGGCTCGAAGACTGGCAAAATGCTCAGAAAAACGCATAAAACAGCGCAACTGTCTCTAAATAAAATTCAACGTTTCTTCATTTGTCTATTCTTATCCATTTTCTCGTAACCTGGATTGTAAACCCAGTCATGGCTGCCAATTCTATGAAAAACAATATGAGCGCCTTTTTTATGACTTTTATAGACAATTACAGTGTCAAATTTACTTTTTGGAAAAAGATGAAGCGATCTAAATCCAGATAGTTCAGCCCGAGTAAGAGCATGATCGTTGTAATCTCTTTTGAGAGTAGAGTAATCCCTTTCTTCGAAAAGATTAGTTACAACCTCTATTTCAGACATCACTTCGTCATTGCTAGAATTTTCTTCTTTAAGGTCGTATGAAAATGAAATGTGTTCCGAGATTGGAACAAAACGAGTCGCTTCATAAAGCAAATTACCGTAATCGTAATATTGCATATTTTCTTTCAATAATATTTCTTTACGTGATCCGAAAATTTACCAATAATTGGTCTTGGTGTCTTCTTTTCGTTTTCCCGGCAAATTCTTACAGTCTCAGCATTCATACTGTAAATGTCGTAACCTGATTTACGCCCTTCTTCACGGATACGTTCATCCTCTTTCATTTCTATATACTTTTCCGCAATTGGATCTGTAAATTCATTCATTTTGGGTTTCTCCCTTGTTTCTGTTTTTTCAAATTTCTTGGTGTTTAGGTTTCAATTCCAATTGGAATTGAAATAGACAGGTGTTCCCAGAATTTTTGATTTAGCTGACATATATTTGAGAACACTATCGGCGCGGTCGTCAACCTTCCTATCTTTCCACTGCTTAGATTGATTAACGGTTGTAGTATAGATTTCCGGACATGAATTACCCAATTGTCTTTGATCAATCAGCCAGTTTGTCAACCGAACTCTGACATTGTTGTCAATCTCCTAAAGCATTGGTCCAGCAGTTCCAGAAATAAAGTACTTGCCTCCGGTTCTTGGAGAATCTAAAAGCCGTCCATCTCGGCCAGTCCTTTTTTCTTTAGCAGGAACCTCCCAAATTGAACAATTGGCATTATTGTTCATCACTTTCGCTCCTCCTTAATTCATAGAGTTTTTTGTAAACACTCATATTTGGGGCTCAATTCACCATCAAATTCCCTAAGTTTCTCCGCATCTACAGAATTCAGGTGATCAAATGAGGCTCTCACGGAATGATCTTCCCTGTGATTCTCATCACCCATGCAATATTCTGAGACACCGGGTATCAACAACAGAATATTTAGAGATTAGAAACTTTTATTCGTTGGTGTCATCCATCGATCCTCTTGCTCATTTTCCTTATGAATGCGAGAAACTACTTGCTTCGACAAGACCACGAAACCATGTCTTCGCCAAATTTCTGGATGGAATTGGCAAAGTCAATACACATTTTCACGGTTGACAAACCAAATCTGCACAAATTCTAGCGTACAAAACACCAACTATTCGCACTGACCAAGCAACTTATGTCGTTGGAGCACTCTTTGCAGCACAATAAATTCGTCGTGTGTCTTGAAATTTGATTTTTTGAACAAAAATCAATTCTATTGAAGTAACTCAACAAAAATTACCAATGCTCAAAACGAAATTGAACAGAGCCTCTTCCGACTACCAATAAATCGTCGCGTGTTTCTTTCCTGATGGCGTAGAACGAAGAAGCGTTTGAGACTCCATTGGAGATACCTGTGAAAAAAAAGATTTGATTTAATCCACACCATCAACGAACGTCTCTACAAACGCTTTGATCCTGTCGATGATTCGCTCGGCAGCTCATTCACGCTGCCAACAGTCGGCGCAACTGCATTCAACCGATCTGTCGCCAATATGAATTTTTCCACAAAATTCTCATATGGCTGCAGGATGATTTCTTCAGCAGCGTCCTTGTTTGCGAAAAGTTCAATCGCCTGGTCCGTCGCTGCCTTCAAGCTGCGAAAACAGACCACGTTGCCTTGAGATTTCCTAGTCCCCAAGATGCGATTGGTCCGGGAATAGGCCTGGACCAGACCGTGATGCCTGAGGTTCTTGTCCACATAAATCGTATTCAATGTCGGGCTGTCAAATCCGGTGAGAAACATATTCACTACCAGCAGGATATCCAGCTCGCGTCTTTTGACTCTTTTGCCGATGTCCTTGTAATAGCCGTAAAAGCTGTCGGTGCTGAAGTTGGTTCCAAAAGTATCGTTATAGTCTCGAATGAACGATTCCAGCCTGTCTCGAGAGTGCGGATTCAACGTCCCTTTTCCATCTGCAGGCAAATCCGTTTCAATAAATCCATTGGCGTCGCTGTCGTCCTCATTGACTTGGTAGGAAAATATCGTACCAATCTTCAAGCTGTGCTCACCAGCTTCTTTTTTCTGCCTGAACCGTTCATAGTATTTCATCAATAACCGGATGTTGGAAACGCAGAAGATCGCAGTGAAGTCTCGGCTGCTTGTTTTTCGATTGTGATTCGCAATGATGTAATCGGTGACGGCATCGACCCGCTCATCCGCTTCCATCGCTTCGACCCAATTGATGTCTTCAATTTCTATCTCTTCAACACCATCTTTTCGTTTTATGGTCTGAACGTAGTCAACCATAAACTTGAGCACGTTTTCATCGCGGATTGCGTCCGTGATTATGTATTTGTGCAAGCATTCATGAAACAAGTGCTTCGTCGTGCGTTTTCCGTGAACGTTGACAGAAGAGTTTTCAGCAAAAATAGGAGTGCCGGTAAAGCCAAACATCTGCGCTCGGGGAAAGTACTTTCGGATGCGCTGATGGGTATCGCCAAACTGACTTCGATGACATTCGTCAAAGATGAACACCATGCGTTTGTCCTGCAGTCCGCTCATGAAATTCGAGTAGCGATTTTTAGTGACAGCTGTGTTCAACTTCTGTAAAGTAGTAACGATCAAGCGCGTATCGTCGCCCAACTGCTCCACGAGTTTCCGGGTGTTGTCAGTTGCATCCACGCTGCCTCTGCTGTAACTGTTGAACTCGTGGATCGTCTGGTAATCCAGATCTTTTCGGTCGACCACAAACATCACCTTGTGTACGTGCGGTGACTGCGTGAGAATCTGTGCCGTCTTAAACGAAGTGAGGGTTTTACCGGATCCGGTCGTATGCCAGACATAGCCGAATTTCTCTGAGATTTTCACCCGCTCTACAATCGCTTCAACGGCGTGATACTGATAAGGGCGCAGCACCATCAGCATCTCGTGGCTTTCGTTGAGCACCACATATTTGGTGATCAGTTTTGAAAGCTGGCATTTTTCCAGAAAGGTTTCAGCAAATTCAGCGATCTGTGTCACTCTGGCGTTGCTCTCATCCGCCCAGAAAAAGGTCTGTTTGAAATCACGCTTGCTTACAGGATTGTTGGCGAAATACTTAGTATTGACTCCATTGCTGATCACGAACACCTGGATGTATCCGAACAGGCCATAGCCGGCGTTATAGGAATGGCGATAGTACCGGTTGGTTTGATTGAATGCTTCCTTCAGCTCCAGACCGCGGCGTTTCAATTCAATCTGAACCAAGGGCAGGCCATTCACCAATAGAGTGACATCGTAGCGATTGGCGTATGTGCCTTTCATGGTGATCTGATGGGTGACCTGGTACTCATTCTTGCACCAGTTGATCTGATCGATCAGTTCAATGTATCCGACGGTGCCGTTATCTTTCGTGTAATCCACTTTGTCGCGCAAAATTTTGGCTTTTTGAAAAATATTGCCGCGTGCGATTTTGTTCAGAACCTGCCTGAATTCGTTTTCCGAAAGATCGGTTCTGTTGTGTTTTTCCAGCTCCCGTTTCAGATTCTGAACCAAAACAGCTTCATTTTTTATGCCTGCCTTTTCAAATCCCAGCGTTTCCAGCTGCCGGATGAGCTTGTTTTCCAGATTTTTTTCTGGTTGAGTGAGCACGTGGAGAAAATCCTGAAGACTAAACGAACATCTGCTGGAGTAGGCCTTTTTTGAAGGTCTGAGTCAGTTCGAATTGTTGATCAACCAGCTCGATTTTTCTGTCTATGGCAGATAGAAATGACGCGATTTTTTGTTGTTCTGATTTGGTAGGAACAAATAGCTTGACGCCACCAAGATCAGTTGAATTGATCGCAGGATAGCTGGTACGTAGTCAGTTACAGACGACACATAATAAGACCATTAATTGCTTACTTTCTTTCGAATTGAAGGTACTTTCGAGAGCTAACTTGCTTCAGTCAAATTTATTGGATTTCGGATTGCCGCAGCGCCACAAATGGCGTCGTTCAGCTTTTCACATGTTCCTGAATGATCAAATCAGAAGCTTTTTCAGCCACCATAATCGTTGGAGCGTTCGTGTTTCCTGAAGTCAGCGTTGGAAAAATAGATGCGTCCACCACTCGCAAAGCAGCTACTCCGTGAACTTTGAGCTGGCAATTGACAACATCCGAGCTGATGTTCTGCCCCATGCGACAAGTTCCGACGGGATGAAAAACAGTAGTTGATCGTTCTCGAATGTCCTCAATGAGCTCTTGGTCGGATTGAACATCGGTCCCCGGCAGAATTTCTTCATCGATAATGCTGGAAAGAGACGGAGCTGCGGCAATTCTTCGAATTAACTTAGCACCCTCAAGCATTTCTTGAACATCACCGTCGACCGACAGGTAATTTGGATATATCGCCGGGGATTCAAACGGGTCGCTTGACGCCAGCTCAATTCGTCCTCTGCTTGCCGGCCGGGTCGGCTGAATGCCCAGTAAAAATCCCGGAAAAGGATCTGGATTCATGAGCGGTCGCTTGCCTGGCGGCGCTTTGGTGTAACTGACGGGTGAAAAATAGAGCTGCATATTTGGCTTTTTCAAGTATCTGCGCGTACGAACGAAACCGCCGCCTTGATTGACACCAAGAGACAAAGGGCCGCGGCGGCTTAAAAGATAACGAATTCCCTGCCACAATTTTCCCCGCATCGGATGCAGCTGACAGTTGAGCGTCGGCGCTAAAGATCGGTACAAATAATCGACGCCAAGATGGTCCTGCAGATTCTCCCCTACTCCTTTGCGTTCGCAAATGACGGCTATGTTGTGTGATTTCAGCAGCTGTGATGACCCGATTCCCGACAGCTGCAGTATTTGAGGTGAATTGACCGCGCCTGCACACAGAATGACTTCGCGCCCGGCCTGAACTTGAATTCTTTTTCCGCCTTTGACGTACTCAACGCCGACTGCCCGCCGGCCTTCAAACAAAATCTTTGTGACGTGAGAATGCGTTTCTACACGTAAATTTCGACGTCGTCGTACAGGATGCAGGTAAGCGCGTGCGGCAGACATCCGAATTCCATTTTTCACAGTGTTCTGATAAAGTCCAACACCCTCTTGACTCATGCCGTTGAAATCTGAATTTTTTGGAAATCCACACTCACCCGCGGCGCGAAGAAAGTTTTGGCACAACGGATGAAGATCGCGCTCCATAGTCGATACGTGCAATGGACCTCGTCCGCCCCGGAATTCGTCCTCACCGCGGTCATTGCACTCAGACCGCTTGAAATACGGAAGCACCTCGCGCCAGCTCCATCCAGGATTTCCCATCGCTTCCCATTCATCAAAATCTTCGGCGCTGCCGCGAATGTACACCATGGCGTTGATCGAGCTGGAACCACCAATTACTTTGCCTCTCGGCCAGTACATTTTCCTGTCATTCAAAGCCGCATCCGGCTTGGTGACATACATCCAGTTCAAGCCCTGGTGATAGAACGCTCTGCCATAGCCAATTGGAACCTGCACCCAAAAATTCAAATCGCTGCCTCCGGCTTCAATCACCAGAACGCAGTGTTTCTGACTGGCGGTCAGCCGACTGGCCAAAACGCATCCTGCCGAACCGGCTCCCACAATGATGAAACTCGGGGCAAACGCTGATTTCTGAACTGGATTCAATGAAAATTCCCCTCACTCGACTCGGGCGGCCTGCAGACTCAGCCGAAACCGGAAACCTTTATTGAAGGCGACGGACAGAGCCTGTTTCTTGCTCTACGATTTGCTTCGCTGCACGACAATCGAAAGCAGTGCGAGCAGACCAGATCCAATGATCAGCAGAAATGACACCGCGTTCAGCACGGGCGTAGAGCCCACTTTGGCCATGCGGTCATACATCGTGATCGTCAATGGCGCTTCCGACCCAACAAGAAACAAGGTCGTGTTGAAGTTTTCGAACGATACCAGGAATGCGACGATGGCTGATGCGATCATAGCCGGTTGAAGGAATGGCAGTGTAATGGTAAACAGCACTCTCTGCCAGCTGGCGCCAAGATTCAGCGCAGCCTCTTCCATCGCCAGATCAAATTTCTTTAGTCTGGCAGAAATTACCAGCGTCGTAATGGTAGTGGTGAAGGAAATCTGTCCGAGGATGACGAGAACTATGCCAGGGCGAAGAAAATCCAGATCAATGCCGTAAGAATCCTCAAGGCCATTGGCAAGCGTGCTGGCCAATACAAGAATGGAGATGCCAAGTATGACCCCTGGAATCACCAGCGGCAGAATCATCAGCACGTAGAAAAAATTCTTGCCGCGGAAATGGCCGCGCTCAAAAAGGAACGCGTTGCACGTTCCGATGAAAACGCACAGAATGGACACAATCACCGCAATGATGAACGAATAGTACAAACCTCTCAGCAGCCTGCGGTCATGAAACATTCCCAACTGAGGCTCAGAGTCGTTGAAAAACCAGTTCCAGGTAAAGCCCTGCCATGGCAGAGCTGGAAATAAAGAATCGTTAAAGGCGAAGATGCTGGCTGCAGCAAGGGGTGCTGTGAGAAACACCAAAAACGCCAGAACATAGGCGCGATAAAGCCAGATCAGTGAGTTGCGTTTTACCGGCTGTGTGGAAAACGAGCTCATACTAGTCCCGCGTAACAGTAGTGGACAGGGATTGTCCCGCGAGTTTCAAACCAGCCCATACTACGATGGAAGTAAACGCGAGAAGCAGAAATCCGAATGCCGCTCCCGATTCCCAATTGTAGCGAGTAATGAACTGATCGTAAATCTGCTCGGTGAACCAGCTCGAATTTTTTCCACCCAAAAGGATGGGTGTCAGATAACTTCCAGCCGTCAGCATGAAGACGACGATGCAGCCCGAAGCGATTCCAGGCATCGCGTATGGCACGATGATCCGCCGTAGCACAGTAAAGTGGCCGCCGCCCAGATTGTAGCCCGCTTCTATCATGGAATTGTCCATGCCGTCCAAAGTCGAGGCAATCGGAACGATCATGAACAGAATTACCGTGTAGATCAGACCGACGATTACAGTTACATCGTTATAAAGAAACTCCACGGGACCTGGCACAATTCCAGTCCATTGCAAGATTCCCGAAACGACACCGGTTTCTCTCAACAGGAGAATCCAGCCGAATGCTCGAATCAGATCGCTGACCCAAAGCGGAATCAGGCAAAAGAGAAACAGTGCGCCGCGGGTTCGGTATCCTGCTATTTTCGCGATGTAGTAGGCAATTGGGAAACCAATGAGCAGCGCGAGCGCGGTAACGAGCAGCGACATTGAACCGGTGCGGAGCAAGGTGTTCCAGTAGATCGGCTCGTTGATGAAGTCGATATAGTTGCCGAGCCCGTATTCATAAACTCTAGGGGCGACTTTTTCCTGAAGCGAAAGCACCGCCATTCCGATATGCGGTATGATGATGAGCAGGCTGATCCACAGTGCAAACGGCAGAAACAGCAGAAACAGAGAGAGTCGTTTTATGTCTTTCTGCATCGCTGCCATTCAAGCGCTGGATGCGACAAAACACATGGACTGCTCAACTGGCCAAATCAATCTTACCTTATCACCGTTGCGAAAATCATCAGCGCTGCCAGTGAGCGTCACCGAGGCTTCAATCCGCTGCTGATTTTCGTCTCGAACCAGAATTCGACTGTTCGCGCCGTTAAACAGAACGCTGTCAACTTGGCCTTCACATACATTCTGACTGTCAGGCGTAGACCCTGACGTACGTTTTTTCCGTTTCGCAGCAATGAATTCAGGTCGTACGAAGACTTCTACCTGTTGGTGGAGTTTCTTGGCAGTCAAGTGAGTCGAAGAACAAATGATGCTGAGTCCGCCTTTCGTCTCCACTTTGACCGTCCTGTCATCAAACGCGACAATTTCGCCGAACCATCGATTGGTTTCACCGACGAATCTCGCCACAAATGCAGTCTTTGGATCTTGGTACAGGTTCTGAGGCGTGTCCACCTGTTCAAATCTGCCGTCTCTCATTACTGCCACGCGGTCTGACATGACCAATGCCTCACCTTGGTCGTGAGTGATGTATACAAACGTGGTATTGAACTGGTGCTGAAGCATTTTCAGTTCCAGCTTCATCGCTTCGCGCAGCTTTAAATCCAAGGCGCCCAGGGGTTCGTCCAACAGCAGGACATCTGGGTCCAGCACCATGCATCGGGCAATTGCGATACGCTGTTTCTGACCTCCGGACAGCTCATGAATTTCCCGCTGGCCAACATCAGGCAAGTCAACGCGCCGAAGCACGTCTTTGACTTTTCGTTCAATTTCGGTTTTGTCCGCACCCCTGCACTTCAGCCCATAGGCGACATTTTCATAGACATTCATCATCGGGAACAGCGCCAAATGCTGAAACACCATTTTCACGTTGCGCTTGTTCGCAGGGGTTTGGATGACGGACTTGCCTCGAATCTTGATTTCACCGGATGATGGCGTCTCAAATCCCGCAACCATTCGCATTATTGTGGTCTTGCCACAGCCTGAAGGTCCAAGAATTGAAAAGAATGTGCCGGAAGGAATTCGGAAGGATACGTTGCGAACTGCACGAACATCTCCAAAATTCTTGGAAATACCAATGCACTCGAGGTCATAAATCATGTTTTCGACTCAGTACAGATGTAAATTGAAGCCAATTCAGCTTCTGTACCGAAGGATTCCGTGCAGTCTTTGAAGACTGCACGGAACGCAATGCCGCTGAATCTGGTCTAATTTCCCGTAGCAGCCTTGATTTTTTCAAGAGCTTTTCCTTCCATGTCTTCAATACCAGGAGGAATGTTCGCAAAAAATTGCAGATTTTCAATATCTTCGGCCGTAAACGCAGCGTTTACCGCAGCTTTTTTGTCCGGTGGCAGCAAATCCAAGCCTCCTTTGACCGCGCCGACAGCACCCGAGCTGGCTGACATCGCGGTAACATTTTCTGATTCCAGGACGAAATTGATCCACTTGTAAGCAGCCTCATCCGCTTCACCTTTGCGCGGAAGAGCAAAGGTGTCTATCCAAGCCAAAGCTCCGGTTTCCGGCGGCACGAAAACGATATTTGGATTCTGCCCGTACAGGCGGTAAGCGGTGGAATCCCAAGTTTCAGATGCAATAATTTCGCCAGACAGCATCATCGCAGACAAATCATCTCCACCCTTCCAGTAGGCTTTGATGTTGTCTTTGCAGGCGATGAGCTTCTCAACAGCGCTATCCAATATCATTTGATATTTGTCAAGGTCTGCATAGGCAGCGAAAGGATCTTCGCCCATTGCGAATGCTGTTCCCAAGAGGATTGTTCGCTTCAGACGCATTGAAGTTTTGCCCTTGTACATAGGGTCGCAAAGGTCTGCCCAGCTCTTTAGCTCCGGCGCCTTCGTTATATCTGCCATAAGACCGGATGTGCCCCATTGGTGCGGCACTGCGTAAACCTCTCCGTCTATCGTCGTATTCGCTTTCACACCTGCCAGCAGGCTAGGCTCCATGGCATCCGTGTTGATTTTTGACAAATCCATCGGCTTATAAATGTTGTATTCCAAATGCGCCGCATGAATCCGGTCATGACTTGGCTGTGCCAAATCGTATCCGGCACCTCCTGTCGCGCGCAGTTTCGCGATCATCTCTTCGTTATTTGAAAAGGTGACCTCAACTTTTATGTCCGGGTATTTTGCTTCAAATCTCTGCACCACATCTTCTGGAGCATAGGAACCCCAGGTCAGCAGCCGCAGAGTTTCGGCTTGAGCGCCTGCTGTCACAAGCAGCGTCATTATGAATAGCGCTCCTGCCAGTTTATTGATAAATTTCATGATCATCCTCCTAAGTCATGTTTATTGATCAGTTCAATTTACGAAATATAAGACAAAGACCTGCTGAGCAGGTCTAATCAACTGACTTGAACCGGCCCTGAAAGCAGATTATGCCATCTGGGTTATTTTTCGATAAAACCAGTTGACATAGTGCTGCTCAACCAGACGGGTAAGCCAACCTATGGGAGTATATCAAGCTTTTCCGGACCGGTAGTTCAGAAAGAAGTGATCGTGACTTCAGTACCGTGGGTTTCCAATCGACCGAAAATGGGCTTTTTCAACAATTCAAACGCGTTTGCCTTTCCGCGAAAGATGATCGGAACGTCATGCCTTGCGTGCGCTGATTCCGACGCGCATTGTGCCAGACCAGTCAACACTCGATGGATTGTGAAACATCGAAATGAATGATCTGTCGAGTCAGAACTGCGGAAAAGTTTGTTTTGACGGTGTAAAATAGAATCGGTGCAAATCAATTATCGCGATGCCGGACGATCTGATTGAATTTCGTAATGAGTCTTTGTGATTATTTATTTGTTGACAGTTGAGAGCCCAAAAAAGACAGAATCGAATTCTTTTAGACGATTGAACAATGCCCGTAACGATCTATCACAATCCCCGCTGCTCCAAGTCAAGAAAGACGCTCGATATTTTGCAGAAGCGCGGGGAGAATGTCCGCGTCATCCAATATCTCAAGACACCGCCGGATTCAAATGATCTCGCACAAATTTTAAATTTACTTGGCCAGTCTCCCCGCGACTTCATGCGTAAGGGAGAAGCGGCATACAAGCAGCTTGGTCTTGATTCATCTTATCACTCCGATGAAGATTTGATTTCAGCCATGGTTCAGCACCCAACTCTCATTGAAAGACCCATTGTTTTGGCGAATGGCAAGGCTGTCGTCGCCCGCCCGCCGGAACGAGCACTCGAGATCATCTAGAGCGGTTTATTTCCAAATGATTAGACTGACATACTGACCATGGCCATACAGTTTCAAGTCAAACAGCCTTATATACAGATGTTTTACCGCATCCTCGCGCTCAGCCTGGTCGGCACCTTCATCGGCATATTCGTTTCCTTGATTGCTCAGGTTTTTCTAAAAACAGTGAGATGGATGAATGACCATCTGCTGATTTCTCCATCAACGAGAATTCAATATGATGATGAAATACTGTTATTGATCTCGGCGACCATATTGGTGCCAACCATCGGCGGACTTGTGGTTGGGCTGATATTTCAATACATGGTAAAAGCGAAAAGATCACTGGGTCCGCCAGACACGATCCTGATGGTGCAGACACAGTCCCAAGGTGAATCCATTCGCAGTGGAATCATGTCCTCCATTGCAGCTGTCCTTTCACTCGGAGTCGGCGCCTCTGTCGGACAGTACGGACCTTTGGTTTATTTGGGAACGATTGTCGGTTCGGCCCTCAGCAAACTCAAGATCAGCATTCCGAACTTTCAATCCATCTGCGTAGCCAGTGGAGTCGCCGCCGCGATTGCAGCCGCGTTCAATGCGCCCATCGCGGGTTTGGTTTTTGCTCATGAAGTCATTCTGAGACACTATTCAATGCAGGCATTTGCTCCAACGGCGGTAGCTGCGGCAGTGGCCTACAGCATTGTTCAGTTCATTTTTGAACAGCCCCTGTTGTTTTCTGTTCAGTTTGAGGGAGTTCAATATCCATACGAGTACTTTTTTTTCGGCTTGCTTGGAGTATTGTGTGCGTTTCTCGCCATCGGATTTGCCAAAGGAATCATGGTCTGCACGGCTTACGTTCAGCAATCAAGCATCCCGATATTCCTACGCCCGATGATTGCGGGATTCATCCTGGGGATTGTGGCAATCAAGCTCCCCGACGTGCTCGGCATTGGAGCAACAACCCTGCGTTTTGCAACGATTGATCATGCATTCGAAGTCAACGAGCTGGCACTGATTCTGATTGCTAAATTCGCAGTCACGGTCCTATGCATCAGTTTCGGCTTTGCCGGCGGAGTATTCAGTCCAATATTGCTCATTGGAATCTTATTCGGAGCACTGTACGAAAGCGTCATCGATTTGGCCGTGCCCCTGGCGATAACAAGCGTGGTGCCATATGCCATATGCGGAATGATGGCCGCAGCAAGTCCAGTCATAGGTGCTCCCTTGGCAACAATTCTCATCGTTTTCGAGCTGACTCACAGCTACGATTTAACCATTGCATCCATGGTAGCGGTTGTTTTTTCCAATCTTGTCGCATATAGAATTTTCGGCAGGTCCATGTATGATGCCCAATTGTTAAATCGAGGGTTTGACCTTTCCTTGGGGCGAAGCCACGCGCTAGCAATCTACAAAAAAGTCTCTGAAATCGCACATGAAAATTTTTTGAAATTAAGTCCTGATGATAAAGTCGGTGAAGCGACAGCCAAACTTGATGACGGTTTTCATGAAACCGGCATCGTAGTTGATGAGAATGACAGGTTTTTGGGATTGGTTACCTTGGAAAAGGCAAGAGACTTTGAATCAGATCAGCCAGTGGACGTTGCATTCGAATCGGTGCCTCTGACATTCAGTGAAGAAACCAATGTCGCACAGGCCGTTGAAGCATGTCGATTCTTCAATTTAGATATTGTGCCCGTCGTAAACTCCGAAACTCAGGAGCTTATGGGAGTCGTCTGGCCATACGATGTAATGCGAAACTATTTGCTTAACGAAAGACGTCTTCAGGCAGAAGAACATGAAACACTTTAATCGTATTTTCAGCATAAGCCTGCTTTTGCTGCTGACGGTCCAGACCACCAGCGCACAAGACAGCCACACTCTGACCATTTCAAGTTGGGGCGACATCTACGAAGAAGCGCAGTTGGAAGCCTACTACATGCCGTTTGGATTCTATAACGGAATCAGAGTCAATTTAGAACCGTACAGTGGTGGTTTGGCACCCTTGAAACCATCGGAGGAAAATGGATCAGCGCTCTTTGATGTGATCGACATGACCGAGTCGGACGCAATGGCCGCGTGTGAAGCGGGACTGCTGTCTCAATTTGACGATTCAATGGTTGCTCCGTCTGCTGAAAATATGGACGCGGAGGACGATTTCATCGAAAATTCGTTTTTCGAATGTGGCGTCGCACACATAGAATACGCTACAGTGATCGGTTATAACGACCGAGCATTTCAAGACGAAAAGCCAAACTCGGTCAGTGACATTTTCGATGTTGAACGATTTCCTGGACAGCGCGCCCTCCGGCGGGAACCGAAAGGTATTTTGGAGTGGGCCCTTATCTCCTATGGAGTGCCGGTAAATCAAATTTATGATCTGCTCAGTACGGAGAGAGGGCTGAGGCTGGTATCGCGTCGCATGAACCAAATCAGAGATCATATTGTCTGGTGGGAAAGCGGTGAAGAACCCATGAAGCTGCTCGCAAGCGGCGAAGTAGTGATGGCGGTCGGATTCAACGGACGTTTTTTTGATGCCAGAGTGAATCACAATCTCCCTCTGTCGATCATTTATGAAGCCCCGCTGCTGGAATTTGGCGTTTGGGGTATTTCCAAATTTAGCAAGAATCAGGAAAATGCCAGGAAATTCATCCAATATGCGACGAGCACAAAAAGAATGGCGGCGTTTTCGAACTTGCTTCCCTACAGTCCGACCCGCCTGTCTGCCTGGACTCGCATCGGCCTGCACCACGGTTCGAACGTAACCATGAAAAAACACATGCCGAATGAAACCGGAGGCTATCGCAAAGAAATCCGAATTGACAGCCAGTGGTATGCCGAAACTCAGTCCATTCGTCAGCAATGGTTTGAGCAGTGGCTTGCCGGCGAAAGTTAGAAGAAGCAACTTTGTCTAATCAGATTGAATTTACAGCATGAGAAATCTGGTCGGACTGAAGCAATCACAAACAATTCAAACCAGCGCAATAAAAGATTGGCTCGCCGTAACAGGCACATACGCTGCTTGGGTCCTGCTCGTCGCGTATGGAGAGCAGATGCCAATTTTACTGCTGTTCATCGCAGGTGGATACGTTACCTGTCTTCACGGAAGTCTGCAGCATGTTGCAGTTCACGGTTCACCGACAAAATACCGCTGGCTTAATACATGGATTGCTTATCCACCTTTAGCCTTGTACTACCCGTATCCCATATACCGGGAAAGCCACTTGGTACATCACTATTGTGAAGGCCTGACCAAATTTGAATTCGATCCGGAATCTCTCTACATCCCGCGGGAGCATTGGTCAAAGCTGAACTTCTTCAGCCGATTCATCTATCGGTTTCACTTTACGCTGCTGGGTCGACTGCTGATCGGACCGTTCGTGACTTACTACCAGTTGCTGAAAGGCGAATGGCTTCAAATCTATTCTGGCGATAGAAAACGAATTGGAATCTGGCTGCTCCATATGCTGGCCTGCATTGGAGTTCTGTACTTCGTTTCTCTCGTCGGCAGCATGCCAGTCTGGAAATACCTCTTGTGTTTTGTTTACCCTGGAATTTCTCTAACGCTGTTTCGTTCATATACAGAACACCGATGGTCACCGCTAGACGATGAACGCAGCATTATCGTTGAAGGATCCGCCATTACGAAATTATTATATCTAAACAACAACTTTCACTGGGTACATCATGATGATCCTGAAATGCACTGGTCACTCGTATCTAAAGTGTTTCTTGAACATCGTGATGAAGTTTTGAGGAAAAACGGGAATTTCTATTACAAAAATTACAATCAGATTCTTCGTCGGCTATGGAAGGACCGACTGATTGACCCACTACATCCTACCGAACCAGTTTAATTTCAACGGCCCTGTATTCAGGGTATGTCTGGAGAACCAAATATGATCCAACGGATTGATACAAACCAAAGAATGAGTCAGGCAGTGGTCCACGGCGACACCGTATATCTTGCGGGTCAAGTCGCATTTGGTGCGCCAGGCACAAGCGTGACGGAACAAACCAAAGATGTTCTTCAACGAATTGATGGCTATTTAGCACAGTCCGGTACTAACAAGTCAAACCTTCTGTCTGCAACCATCTGGCTGACGGACATCGCCACTTTCGACGAAATGAACGCAGTGTGGGATGCGTGGGTTTCACCCGGAAATCAACCCGCTCGAGCATGTGTGGAATCTACCTTGGCAATGCCTCAGTTTACTGTTGAAATTTCAGTGACAGCGGCGATTGGTTAAACCGCCGCAGATCGATAGTCCGCAGCAGTTCACTTCCAAACAGTAAGAATTACGATGCGTATCGTCATCCTTGGAGCGGGCGTTATTGGCATTACGACCGCCTACGAGCTGACGCGCAGCGGACAGCATCAGATCACCGTCATCGACCAAGCAGAAGACGTAGCTACGGAAGCCAGCGCTGTGAACGCCGCCATGATCGCCGCCGGCCATGCATTCGCCTGGGCTTCACCCAAAGTTCCTGCAATTCTTCTGAAGTCAATTTATCGGGACGACCAGGCATTTCGCATAAGGCTGCGCTTCGATTACCAATTTTGGAAGTGGACCGCATTGTTTCTAAAGCAGTGCAATGAGAACGACGCTGTTAGAAACACGATCGCAAAGCACGGTCTGTGCAGCTATTCTCAAAAAAGGCTGAACCGAATCGTCGCTGAAAATCAACTGGAATATCAGCAGATCACAAAGGGACTTCTCTATCTTCATCGACGCCCTGAAGAGTTCAGAAAAGGCATTGAGCACTCGAAAATTCTTCAGGATCGAGGTCAGAATTTATCTGTATTGAACGCAGATGAAGTGGTGGACTTAGAGCCTGCTTTCGGTCCGGTTCGAGACAAGTTCGCAGGCGCAATTTACTGCCCGACGGACGAATCTGGAAATTCTCAATTGTTTACGCGTGAAATTGCGAAAATCTGCCAAATTCGAAAAGTAGAATTTCGACTCAGCGAAAAAGTGATTTCATTGACCACACATGGCAGCCGGATCTCGCACGTAAAAACTTCCAAAGCAAACATTGATGCTGACCTGTTTGTTGTAAGTCTTGGCGCTCATTCGCCACTCATTCTGAAACCAGCAGGCATTGACCTGCCCATTTATCCGGTCAAAGGGTATTCCACAACACTGACAGTCACAGAAGACCATGAACCACCTGCAGTCGGTACAGTCGATGAACACAATCTAGTAGCATTCACTCCGGTTGGAAACGCACTGAGAGTTACGTCAACTGCGGAATTCGCCGGATATGATCGTTCCCACAAACTAAAAGATTTTCAGCCCATGCTGCGTGCAGTTCAAGATCTTTTACCGAATGGAGCAGCCTACGATCATCCCGTTTACCATACCTGTTTTCGCCCGATGACTCCAAGAGGCACGCCTTTTATCGGATTTACGAAATATGAAAATTTATTTGTCAATTCCGGACAAGGGCACATGGGGTGGACGATGGCCTGCGGCTCTGCCAGAATTGCGTCGGACCTGATTGCAGGGCAAACGCCAGAAATTGACGATTCCCCCTTTCGGGTGCAGTAAAACGGCAGGAGATGATGCCCAGCAGAGTCAAGGTGAGTTGAGTATAACCGCAGGAAGGGGCGAAGTTGTTTCTGACGATTTTCACCAGAAGTCAGTGCCTCAGTCTCAACCTTAGTCTCGTTTCCTCACCCCTGCTCATCAAACCAAATACGCGGTTTTCCCGCATCGGACTTTCAGACAAGATCATGTCTTCGCCTGCGGAAGGACCGCTGTCGTTCTCGCAAGGCGAACCAGACCGTATTTCTCCTACAGTCGGTGATCGGGGAAACATACAAACTTCCCATATTTCACCTTGTGTTTCAAACACAGCCACTGACACAGCTGTCGCATCCTGTGCTGATCGATCGCATTGTAAGCCGGTAGAACTTGTCCGAGACGAACCAAGTTTGCCCACCCGGACAACATCCGGTTCAGACGCTCCACTATCTTGTTCAAGTTCCATCCATTCGAACCGTGCGTCTTTGTTCACTGATCTTAAGGCATACGTTTTCAACACTTGCCTGACTCGGACGAGAAATTACTTGCGGAAATTGCAAACATCGGTTCTTGTCCACATTGAGCCGCAGTTTCAGATGCTTCAAGATTCGGTTCGCTGCCCACAGCATCTCTGCCGCCGACACTTGCCTGCAATACAGAAGTCATCCGCAAAATTGACGATCTCGGTGCAAAGCCGTCAAGCATGCCTCAACTGTTTCCAACCAAGTATGAATCGACGTATGTAGAGGTTGCTCAACAACGGCGAGATCGGCACTCTTGAGCAATGCCTTTGCGCTCTCCCTTGGCTTGGTTCGTACGGCGTCTGTCGCTTTTGTCATCGTCTTTTGCAATCGCCATCACCAATCATGACTTGATCATTACAGTTCGCCCCAGGTGTCCGTTGAAACCCAAGGATATTCTACGCGTTACTGTAGCACTTTCGCTGTCGGTTCGAAATTTTTATGGCAATTTGGGTTGATTTTTAGCTTGGTTCGTCGCTTGACCTCATATGGTTTGCTTATCGAAATCAGATAACAGCATTAGATACCAAATTTCCCTATTTTTTATACATTACTTCGATTACTTACATATTATATTCTGATCAATTTAGACTCAGATGTCTGAGTTGTTGGACTTACTTGACAAGATGCCTCTGCAAAAAACATTCTGATTTAAAGCCGAACGGCTGCCAATTTGCAGTCATTCAGCGGAGATCGGATAATGCAGTTTTGTGATTGTCCTGAGCGGGTTACTGCGGCTCAACAGCAGCGATAGTCAAAGTCGGTAGAGCATCCCGACTTATGATTAACCCTCTTTCCTAGGACGGGGTGTGAGTATTGTACCGGCGCAATTACACAGGCAACTGGCATGAATTCGGAATTAAGTGATCGCGTTACTCGACTGGAAGCGGATCAATCTCATCATAGAGATGATATGAGGTCTCTCAGATTGAGCATAGAATCTCTTAGAAAGGTGAATTGGCGGCACATCTCTGTTTCTCTATCTGCTATCGTTTTCACTGCAATCGTGCTGATCTGTGCGGGGCAAATGTATTTTTCACTCGTCGGCGTAAATCACGGTGTTGAAGACAAACTTGAAACTAAGATAACCGCCTTTGATGATCGATTGTCAGCTGTTGAAAATCGGATGTCTTCGTTAGAAGATCAAATGGTAAAAGGATTCGAAAATCTGATATCAATTATTGAAAACATTCCATTTAATAGCAACAGTAAAAAGCTGAGTGCACTGACTGAATACTAAAGCAAAATGGAGGTTTCACACCTCCATTTTATATTTGCGCGTCTGACTAAGTTATTTGCAGTCATCTTGACTCATCGTTTAGGCATCTCGAGTTTGAAATTGCTTGAGAAATAGTTGTACGGCTGACGCCGAAAATTCTTGATCACTCCGATGCAGTCTTTCCTCGAACCTTGCTCGCCCCAGTAGCCCGCTTCTGTTCTCCCATATCGGACATGTTCTCAACTTCGGAAAGGAAGAATTTTTTCTGTTCGGAATTTGTCAATCTCACCGTAAATTCTTCCTTTCTTTTTTGCTGAATTGCAGCTGAAAATTCAAGTAAAAATTTTGCATTGCCAACTTATCAACTCATATATGTACTCGCTCACAATTGCAAGGCTTGGTGCATATCGATGAGAATAGGGTTCCAATCATATATCCGGCCTGTCAATGACGGATTTTTCTCAGTCCGTCCAGCATTGATGAAATTCCCACGCAGGGTCCTTATCAAGTTTTCGGGCTCTTACACATTTGAGTTGGTTCAGGTTCATCCCGCGCAGGCATTTTTTTGTCATACATTCACTTTCTTACCTAATCAACTTCCTTTTCGGCAGGTTCTCTGGTTTGCTTTCTTTCAATGCTCTGCTGCATTTGATGGCCTTGCCTGGAATCGTGTTGGTTCGTTCCAGTTGTATGACTTCCTTCCTGTCAACCCATTTGGGATCTGATGCCCAACCCCGAAGGCAGACGTAAAATCTTGATTTTTGGGGTCAGGCCAGATGCGAATTGTAAGCTGTCTCCTTCGACAGCATGGCCCAACCAACCCGCTCCATTTTATTGGCGACTGCAGTCATCGCCTTCTACCGAGATCGATCAACAATGCCCGAATGCCGTTGTAACTTTACCGCGCCTGCACTAAACGAAACATCATAAAATATTTGTCGTGAAATATGTTTGGATGTTGTAAGTAAGTGACAAAAACACACCTTGCCCCACGCGGACGGTGGGAATGATTTCCGCCAACGTTACTTTCGTCTTTGAAATCGCGCCGACCACACAAGCAGGACTCTAAAATTGCAGTATTCATGTCAGCTGGATCACAGAGAAAGGTGTCAAACAGACTCTTTACTGCATGGAAATTGTATTTTATACATTCGGGCGATGCGCCGGAATGATGTAAGTTTTGCAGCAAATTCACAAATATAATCAAAGAAATTATCGGTCCACGCGCACCCAATGAAAACAGAACTCCTCGTCGAATTGAGCTGAGAAAAGTGACCGGAATGATCAGAACTCTGAAAGAGTTCATTCATTGCTCGGGACGAGTTCGATTCGCGCAAAGACATAATTCAGTGAGGGCAATAATTTTCCGATGACAGAGTCACCTGAAGCTCACCCCGACAGGACATTTCGAAACATTCAATTCAAAGGAAATGCAACCGACTATTTTGGCATTTGGATTTCAAATCTGGTACTGACAGTCGTCACTCTCGGAATCTATAGCGCATGGGCAAAAGTCCGTCGAATTCAGTATTTTTACAGCCATACAGAGATTGCAGATTATCCCTTGGGGTATCACGCTACTGGCATGCAGCTGCTGAAAGGAAAAATAATCACAATCGGTGTAGTGGGCATCTATTTCATATTATCCATTCAACTTCCAACTGTTTCCTTCGCTGTCAGCATATTATTTTTTCTTGTTTTGCCGTGGGTCATCAATCGATCACTGAAATTTCGATCAAGAATGACGTCTTGGAGAAATATTCGGTTTAACTGGCACGGAAATTACTGGCGTTCTCTGCTATATTTTGTTGTCTTTCCATTCTTGAGCGTTATTTCTCTAAGTTTGTTTGCGCCCGTAGCTACCAAGTATCGCTACGATTTTTATTCAAAGAATCATGCGTTTGGACTGACAAATTTTTACGCAGAACCCACCATTGGAAAGTTCTACAAAGCGTTCTTTCTATCCGTGCAGTTACCGGTAATAGTCGGAATCGTCGCATTTGTCATTCTGGGAGAATTTTACATTGGTCCAACACTTGATGAAACGACAGAATACGAGACACTTATGCTTATCTTCTCTGATGCGTTTGCGACACTTGCGGTGCTTGCCACCATCGTCTTTATTTGCGGATATATCCTTTATTTCGCGCTCTGCCGAAATATTCTGCTTGAAACGCTGAAACTCAACGATAGTGTGAAATTCAAAGCCGACTTAAATCCGTTCACTTACCTCTGGATCAACATTTCGAACAGCGCGGCGATCTTGCTTTCGCTGGGATTGCTTGTCCCGTGGGCAACCGTGAGGAAATACCGCTATCTCTGTGAGCATACCAGTTATTTGTTTATAAAAGATGAATCCGAATTTTTGGATGAAGAACTGAAAAAAGTCCATGCTTTCGGAGAAGAATATGCCGACTGGGAAGGAATTGATATTTCCATCTGATCCAATATGACGAAGATTCTGGAGCACTCCGACGTCCGCAATTGATGCATGGGGCACCTTCTTGAAAATTAAGGGTTACTTCTTTTATCCACAATCTTCGAAAAGTTACAGAGCAACTTTGAATGCCCGCGGCGGCAGACTGGTCGTATATGGTGATGAAATTGAGCGAATCGATGACTTAAAAATTCAATCGATTCAGGAACCTGAGAACATCTATTTCGAATCAGGCTGTTATTTCAAGTCGGATCAACCCCTTCCTCGGGAAATTTATCCGATTGCTCAAAGCAAGTTTCGACTCGCCGTCAATTGGCTTGAAGACTTTAATTTTCGAAAGGTGCTGATATTGCTTGCAACTTTGGTGGTTTTCGCGATTGCCTTTCGTATGATTTATCATTCAACGACCGACCTGATCGTTTTTTTCTATCCAGAAAAATGGGAACAGGATCTTGGCGAGAGTGTGTATGAGATTTTTCATTTTGCATTCTCAGAAAGTCATCTTCCGCCACGAATGCAGGAGGACATCCGTATCGATGCAGAAAAGATTGCAGCTGCTAACACGAACCGCCGTGTAGAAATTGTCTTTCACTCGTCAGAAATCTTAGGACCAAACGCTATTGCGTTTCCAGGCGGGCCGATCTTAGTTACAGACGAATTGATTCGAACGCTTGACAATCGAGAACAGACGCTGTCGATCATTGCGCATGAACTCGCGCATGTGCAACTGCGCCACGGTCTTGAGAAAATTGTTGAACTGTTCGGCATGGCACTGATACCAGCATTGGTGCTTGACTTTACAGGCGGTGACAACGGAGAAATTACGTCTATCCTCGTCCAGTTCATAACGAATGTCAATTCGCTTCGCCATAGTCGCGAACTTGAGAAAGAGGCTGATCTATTGGCGGTAGATTTTTTGGAAAACAGCGGAATTGAGCCAATTCACCTCCTGCATGCCATGAAAAACCTGTATCAATCCATATGTGGGACTTCACCGTCGTACTCTGAATCCGAGTGTATGGAGGAAACCAGCTGGTTCTCAACGCATCCGTCAGGTTCCGAACGGCTGGAGTATCTGTCCGAACGAATTCACGCCAGATGAATCTGGAAACAATCCTGCTCTTTGATCTGCGCCCAGCCTAATTCGCGAATTTTCTCCTGTCGGACGACGAACGAACACCGTCTATAATCTATTGAATCGATTGTTCCAACTTTAAATTCGTCGAGGACCTGCTGATGGAAGCAACTGCCAGCTCAAATCATTTTCAACGAGTGACCCGAAGCCATATTCCTTATGAACTGGATGGAGGAATCGCAGAACGAGCAGCCATCGGCGTGATTGTGCTTGGCTCCGATCATACCATTGAGTATGAATTTCGCTCGTTTCTGGATGTTGAGGGAGTCGGATTTTACGAAAGCAGAATCAAGAATTCCCCTACCATCACCCCTGCAACCCTGGCTCAGATGGAAGCGAGAATTCCAGATTGTGCGGAGGTGATATTGGAAGGCGTAGACCTGGATGTGATCGCTTATGGATGCACTTCCGCGTCAATGGTTATCGGTGAAGAACGGGTTTTCGAGAGAATTCACGAAAGACGACCGGAAGCTAAGTGTACGACACCGATTACTGCGGCTTTCGCTGCATTCCGCGCACTCAATGCCAGAAATTTAGCGGTTCTTACTCCTTATCGACAAGACGTTAATGATCAAGTTGCCCGCTATATTGAAAACAAGGGATTCAACGTCGTCGCATTTGGTTCATTTAACGAGGAAGATGATAATCGAGCAGCTAAAATTTCAACTGACTCGATTAAACAGGCAGCAATTGAACTGGGGAAACCAGAATATGTTGATCTTGTCTTCGTTTCGTGTACAAGTCTGCGAATCGCACCGGTAATCAACGATATCGAAAACTGCATCGGCAAACCGGTAACGTCAAGCAATCACGCCTTGGCTTGGCACTGCCTGAGGTTAGCTGGTATCGACGACCGCAATCCGAATTTTGGTCAGCTGTATATGGTGTAATCGCAAGCGATCAAGTTACTCGCGCGATGCCTTTGATCCATAGCTGCCGTCTGACTGAAATTTAAAGATCGAACCTGCCAGTCCTACAATCCGTGGATCGGGCGGTACGACAACCTCCGGGTTCTTGTCTGGGTAGTCAAAGTTATAAAGAAAATGCCGCATACAGTTGACTCGAGCTCTCTTCTTATCGTCCGAACGCACTACCGTCCATGGAGCGTCCCGCGTATCTGTGTAGAAAAACATGGTTTCCTTGGCCTCGGTGTATTCCTCCCACAAATTGAGCGAAAGGTTGTCAATGGGACTTAGTTTCCAACGTTTTAATGGGCTGGATGCGCGTGCGTCAAACCGACGGCGCTGTTCGCCCCGCGTCACGGAAAACCAGTATTTGAAAATGTGTATACCACTGGACGCCAGCATTCTTTCCAAGGCAGGAGTCTGACGCATAAATTCAAGATACTCCATTCGGGTGCAGAATTTCATGACTTTTTCCACACCTGCTCTGTTGTACCAAGAGCGGTCAAACAATACCATTTCTCCGTTCGTAGGCAAGTGAACGATATATCTTTGGAAAAACCATTGTCCGCGCTCTTTTTCTCCAGGTTTAGCTAGAGCGACAACTCGCGCTGTTCTTGGATTGAGGTGTTCCATGAAACGCTTGATTGTCCCACCTTTTCCTGCCGCATCCCGGCCTTCAAAAATGAGCACCACTTTCTCATTATTTGCCTTTACCCAATTCTGGGCTTTTACCAGTTCAACCTGCAGCTCAGCTTTCTGCGCTTCGTATTGTTTTCTTTTTAATTTTGATTTATACGGATAGTCGAAACCCTCATCTGAGATTTCATCCTTATCTACAACTGTATCATTTAAGGTCACTTTAAAGTCCACCAATCGTTTTACACTATCAAAATCAACTGTTTTTACTATACATCAAATTTTCTGTCGAACAAAATTGAAAATGCAAATTGGAATCTGCGGACACCTTTGGAACATCTGATGAATTTTCTTCTACTGTGAACATCACTCGCAGGAACAGCGCTCACTGACAATCAGCCGTCAATTTCATCTGTTAGATCAGCGACCACTCCATTTTGCATCTCGTTTATCTGCAAATGATTTCGGCCCTTCCATCGCATCTGCCGATGATTTCATTTTTTCATACAAGCTAAAATCACCATTGTTCAACATGCGATAACACTCCTCAATGTCTACTGTCTCAGTCATGCGAAGAATTTCCTTCACGGACGCAACGACCAATGGCGCTCCACTTGCAATTGTGCCGGCGAACTCACGGGCATGACTCATCAGCTCATCGGCGGGTACGACTTGATTGACCAACCCCCAGTGTTGTGCCTCCTGTGCGGACATGCGCCGGCCAGTGAGCAGCATCTCGACTGCGATTGCTCTTGGGATTCGTTTCGGCAGTCGAAAACTGGCAGAATCAGCAACGACGCCAACCTTGATTTCCGGCAGGAAAAACTGCGCATGTTCTGCCGCGATGATCAGGTCTGATGCCAGCGCAATTTCAAAACCACCACCAACCGCGAAACCATTGACCGCGGAAATGACCGGCTTGTTCAGATCATGCAGTTCTGAAATGCCTGCAAATCCACCGGGTCCATAGTCATCGTCAAATCCGGCGCCGCCGGAAGCGACTTCCTTGAGATCCCATCCTGCAGAAAAAAAACGATCGCCAGACCCCGTAATGATGGCGACTCGAAGCTCAGGATCGTCGCGAAAATTACAAAGAACATGGCCTAATGTACGACTTGTTTCCAGATTGATCGCATTGGCTTTCGGGCGATTGATCGTAATTTCAAGGATCGATTCATTTTGTTTCGTCAAGACTGAGTTACTCATTTGGGAGAAATCCTCAATTCAGTTGGTTTAGGCAAGATTACGTTCATACAGCTCTTTCACGGGTGAATCGTAGTACGGCAGCTTGTGAACTCTAGGTTTCCAGACGCCGCTGTCAATACAGATTTGAATGTGGTCCGCGATCTGTTCCATTGTTGCAAACCAGACCCCACCACGGTTCTGCATTTCTTCGATCATCTTCGCAATTCGATGGCAGCGAGCCAGTCTGGCGGAAACAAATGGATGCCATACCGCTACCCAAAGTCCACCGAATTCATACATCGCTTCGAATTCGGCCATAAAGACCTTCATTGCTTCGTCTGGAGATTTTATTGGCATTTTATAGTGAAAATTGGGTTCATGCACATAGGGCGGCCAATCGTCCATTCCCCAGTGGCTTGGGAGTTCGATCACCTGCCCTTTTTTTGCCGACAGAATATACGGGACGTCATCCCCCATTAAACTCGCATCATATTTAATGCCATTTTCAATCAAATAATCGACTGAGTTCTGAGAAAAGTTGTAAAGCGGCGCACGCCAGCCCCGCGGGCGCTGGCCGGTCATTCTCTCGATAACTTCAATCTGACGTTCAAAATAGTAAATTTCGTCTTCCCGTTCCAGCTGGTTGGCATTCTCATGAATGTAGCCGTGAGCGGCAATTTCGTGCCCGCCTTCAAGAATGATGTCTACCAAATGAGGATAGCGCTCCATGCACCATGCAGGATAAAAGAACGTCTGCTTAATTCCGTATTCGGCATACATTTTGACCAATCTAGGCACCGCAATTTCGTCGTACTTCAACCAAGACATCGTTGCTGTCAAGCCGATCGCTTTTTCTCGATGTTCTAAATGCAATATGCTGTCCGTATCAATGTCAAATGTAATTGCACAGGCAACTTTGCTGCCATTTGGCCATGGCACAGGATTTTCGATCATGATTTATTCCTCAATTCTCAACTTGGAAAGACTGTCCTCAGTTCATCGCGTCAATCCCAGCGGGTGTAAGAAAGAACTGAAATTAACTTAACAGATTCTACAGCTGCCCGGTCAATTGCGTTACCTCAATGTTATCCTGTCGATGCAAGTTCTGGGTCCGAATATCAATTTCCGACGTTCATTGTTGGACCACACGAATACGACAAAAAACCCGCTGCACAAGTAATGGTCATCACTTCCAAGGCTCCCGGTTCAGCATGTGGCATATGTAGCCAATAATCAAACAGCAGCTGCAGCATATGTTCACCTGATGTCAATTCAGCTGTGATTTCCGTCTGTCCCTTGTCGAAGTGAATCTAGTATTTATCAGCGACAACCGGTGCATTCAGATTGGGCGATGGGTCGTTGATAGTTAAGTGATGGCACTCAAATTAAGGTTATTATATATATATAATTACACATTGGTGCGAATTTTTGCTATAATTACAATAAGTTAATTAAAATTCACAAAAGTTCTACCGGATTGATTTGAAATGTGTAAAGTAGAAAAACAGAAGGCTCCGGGCAAGTCGCATAGAAAAGGAATATCACTTATCGAACTGTTTGAAATGTTTCCAGATGAACAAACTGCTGCGAATTGGTTTGAAGATTGGAGATGGGGAGGCAAGCCGATTTGTCCTCGTTGTTCTTCTGTTGAAATTACGAAAAGGAAAAGCAGAAAACCACAGCCTTTCTGGTGCAAGCCATGCCGTCAGTATTTCAGCGTTCGCATTGGCACGGAAATGGAATCATCTCGAATTCCATTACGCAAATGGGCAATTGCCATATATCTGTATGCAACCAGTCTTAAAGGTGTGTCAAGCATGAAGTTACATCGAGACTTGGGTATTACGCAGAAGTCAGCCTGGTATATGCTTCATAAAATCCGTAAGGCATCTGGTGATAAAACAGATAGATTATCAGGAACCATTGAAGTCGATGAAACGTAAATGGGTGGTTTGGAAAAGAACAAGCATAAAGACAGGAAATTGAATGCTGGCAGAAGGCAGTTGGCAAAACTGCGGTGATCGGAGCCAAAGAAAGAGAGTCGAAACTGGTTAAAGCGAAGGTGACATAGTTTTCGATCCATTATGCGGTTGCGCAACTACTTGTGTTGCGGCTGAAAAATTGAATCGAAAATGGATTGGAATTGACATATCGCCGAAAGCAGGAGAACTGGTGGTCAGTCGAATTAAGAATGTTCAGGTTTTATTTTGAGAAATCATTCATAGAAACGATGCTCCGAAACGAACTGATTTAGGTAAAATTCCAAAATACAACTCGACTGAAAACAAGATAAAGCTATATGGCGAACAAGGTGGCGATTGCAATGGATGTAAAACGCATTTTCAAACCCAGCATTTAGAAATCGACCACATCATCGCCAAGAATAATGGCGGCACTGATCACATTCAAAATCTTCAATTGCTTTGTGGTCATTGCAATAAAGTCAAAGGTGATCGAGGGATGGAATATTTGATGTCAGCTCTAAAACAATGAAAAATCGTAATATGTCTCGCAAGAAAATCTACACAGCTGATTACAAAAAAGCTACTCCCAAATAAGTTCATGTAAGAGCCGAAAGCATGGCTCGAAAACTTCTCTCTACTGCGCCCATTCGGTATAAAACGATTCAGCGGCGAAACATCGCATTTACTAATCGCAGAAAAAATGATTATTGATATACAGTCCACCAATTAAAAAGGCTCATTGTGAAATCTCCATACCAAAAACTTCCAAAGAACAAATTCACTAAAAAACAACATCAACAAGCAGGATTTCTAGCGAAAGCATTGATGAATATACCTGCCGAAAATCGCAAACAGAATAAAAATAATTCAAAATTGTTCTGTTTAATTTAATTGGCAATTCCCAACTCTTAACTTTACGGGCGATGAAAACAAAGAGATAAGCGTTTCTTCATATTTGAAGAGCAGACACACTGCGAACAGTGTTCCGAAACAAAGTGGCTTAAACACCAAGGTTTAGAATCATATTTCATTTTTGAATGTGTTATATATAAAAAATGAACAGTAGGTTTTGTCATGGAAATTGGCTTTTTAGTTGTGTAATCTTCGCTCTCAAAAGGAGATCCAAGTGGGAGTTGAACCCACAACCGTTACTTTGGGTATACGGAGCCAAGGTTTGCTAATCCTGCACATTACCGTTCTCTCACTGGATCTTATCTCTGTTTGTCCTATCGTATCTGATAAGACTAAAAGAAAGGGGGCGTTTATATCGCCCCCTTTCGCTTCTTCAAGCGACAGAATAGATTTTACCACAGTCTATATAAAGATCATTTTGCGCACCTTTGTGTAATTAACTATATAATTCTCCAAAATAATCCTGCTGCATGCCTGCTGGAATTACTTCCGTACCTTACGGTCCAAATGCAACCAGCAAACTAGTCTTACCCCGATTGGTAGAAACGTTAACATTTGAGAGTCCCCTTTCGCCCTTAATGGCGGAGGTGGACGAGACCTACGTCGGTGGTTTGGAACGCAACAAACACGAATCCTGCTAATTGAAGGCCGGGCGCGGCAGCGTCGGCAAGACTGCGGTGGTTGGCATTAAGGATCGCGAATCTATCAGGTAGCGCTCAAATGATTCATGACACTCGGTGTACCACACCTTGCATGGATTTGTCGTGGACCACGCTGAGACAAGCGCAAATGTGATGACGGACAATTTTATCAGTTATCAGCAGTTTGGACGGCTACAAACACCAGTTTGTGCGTCATTTGGCCGGTGAGTATGTGGCAGATGATGTGCACGTCAAAGACATTGAGTCATTTTGATCGATGCTCAAGCGTGTGCACAACGGAACCTATCACAAAATGAGCCGTGAACATCTGGACCGGTATGTCAAGTATTAAGTTTGAATATAGTGTGACAATTCCAGTGCGAACCCAGACGAACCCAGAGATGCCTCTAGGAATCAATGTGACCTGACTTTCACCGCCTGTGTTTCATATTGCTTTGAATCCAGCTTTTTAAGCAGCAGATGTGCTTGATGACGCGCTTCTTCGAGCGTTTCGAACCTAAGTTCCGGAGGAATCATCCGGAGAGCGCGAAATCCTGCTAAGTCTTTCTTAATCGAATCACTTAATCCAATCGCAATACAGGGTGTGTTTCGGTTAATTGCAGTTTCTATCAACTGTCTGATAATAATCGCTGCACTGTCGTCTATTGTCGTAGTCGGTTCGAAATCAAAAATTACGACGTCATGTTCTTTTATGTCCGCGCCGACTACTCGCACAAGTGAACTGGAAGAGGCAACCGAAAATGCGCCAATCAGTCTCAACAGTCCAATTCTAGCGGTGAACGGGTCGTCCGACTCCAAGTTGATCAGGGGGACAGAAATTACGTTATCAAGCTCAAATATCTCTGTTTTCACTGCATTCGCCAATCCCGACACAATCAGACCGATGGCAACGCCTGTCATCAGATCAACAAAAACAGTCAAAACAAGCGTCAGCAGCATGACAAGCGAATGAGTGCGCTTGATTTTTGCGATGTTGGCCAAGAAATGAAAATCAATTAAATCCCACCCAACCTTGATCAGCAGTGCAGCTAAAACAGCCAATGGGATAGGCTCCGCCACTTCCCCGAAACCAAACACAACAAGCAGAATCACGACTGAGACCACGATCACAGACAAACGGGTGCGACCACCACTGCGGATATTGGCTACTGTATATATTACGCTGCCTGAACCCGGCAGGCCCCCAACTAATCCAGCCAGTGAATTTCCCAAGCCAAGTCCCACAAGTTCTCGATTCGGATCATGCGTGCCAGAAGTCATGGAATCCGAAATCAGCGCGGTCAACAAAGCATACAGCGAACCAATCAGGGCCAAAAGAAACGCATGTTCAATAATATGGTAAATATCGCCGATTCCCGGTATGGGAATTGCAAAAGTGAAAAATTCAGAATGTACTTGACCAACAACTGGCGCATCTTGAAACCAAAATATTCCCACAGCAGTGCCGATAAGCAGTGCTGCAAGCATGTTGGGAATAAATTTGGCTAATTTTCTAGGCCAAGCCAGTATGATGACTAAAGTCAAAATCCCAATAACAAGTGCGTCAATGTTGATGTTTCGCAGCATGTTCGGCAACAACGGTACTACATCCGCCGGCCCTTTCGATCCAGCCGAATGACCTAGAATCGGCAATATGTTGATCGCAATTAGGATTACGCCGATGCCAGACATAAAACCCGTAATTACAGAGTGTGGCGTATAGGCGATGAAACGGCCTATCCGAATTAATCCAAATATGATCTGAAAAACGCCAGCAAGCAAAACAGTGGCAAACGCAGATGCAAGAGAATCGGCATTTACAGCAACAATGACTGCCATAGCAACGGTCATCGGGGCTGACGGGCCGGCAACCACTGTTCGAGAACTGCCAAACAGCGCGGCGCAGACTCCAACCGACACAGCACTGTAAAGACCAGCCAAGGGACCTAATCCCGAAGCGATTCCAAACGCCAAAGCCGCCGGGTAGACGACCGCGGCCGTGGTTATTCCGCCTAGAACATCGCTGTGAATATCGGAAAGTGAAATTTTCATTAGCAAGATTCGGGATTTTTTAGGTAGTATCTTGCAAGTGTATCATTTCATAATATTGTTGTGGTTCACCAATAGTATTTTATTCAATTGGATAAAGCCAGTGAAATTTGATTGATATGTTTCTGCTGAATCGCAAAGTCTGTCGAGCTCGTTTGAAATAAAACCAAAAACATATGAATTCACCGGACCGGGTTCGATTTTCATTTTCAAATGCAGCACTGATTCCTGATGACAAATTATTCGAGTTTCCAGGGGGAGAGATTTCAGGAACCAACGCCTTGGTTCAATTCAGCTGACGAAGCAGAACATCAACCGCTAAGACACCCTGCCCTTTCTCATAGACGAATAACGGATTAATCTCAATTTCAGTCATCTCGCTCTCGAATTCAGTAAACCGATCAGCCAAAATCCTCAATGTTTCAACAACAGCGTTCAAGTCGCCTGCAGAATGGCGGTAGCCGCGCAATATCTGGCCAATTCTGATCTGGTCAAATGCCCGGTCGAAATCTGATTCATCAAAGGGTGCAAACAGAATGACAGAATCCTCAATTAATTCAGCGAACATGCCTCCGGTGCCAATCACCATCATGTGCCCAAACAACGGATCATGTCGCAAACCAATCAAAAGCTCGAGAAAGGGTTGAGCAGCCATTTTTTCGATAAGGATGCGACTGCTTAATTTTTTCAGTTTCTCAAGCGCACAGACCAGCTCAGAATCGGATTGAATATTGAGGAATACGCCTCCGATGTCGCTTTTATGAACATAGCTGGAAGATGAAGCCTTGGCGACTACAGGATAACCCAGTTCGTTGGCAGCTCGTTTTGCATCGGCAGCCAGCTCATCTAACTTCGAACTCGACACCTCGCGGCCTTCCACCACGGATAATCCAATTTCCCTTAATTTCTGTTTGCCCTCGTGTTCGCGGAGCGTGATGGTCCCATTCTGATTTTCCCGTAAACAACGAAGTGGTGAGATTTGATTGATTGTGCTGCGTGTCTGAGCAAATTTCGCAGTTTCCGAAATAGCGAGAATGCATTCTTCAAGCCCAAGCATCGGAGCAATGCCCTGTGAAGCGAAACGGTCCTGAATTTCAATCGAAAGATTTTCATGCAGCGTCGAAACAACGGCGACCCGCGCTTGAGTTTGTTTTTTCGCAGCAATGATCGCTTGAATTGCGTCTTCCCACTCGCGAGTGTCACAAATGCCTTCCGTAGGTATATCCAATACTTTTACAGTCACCGCCTGTTCACCCGAAAATACCGCTTGGAAACATTCCTTTTGTGCTGCCTGATTTCCCCAAATGTAGGTATGGTAGTCAAGTGGATTGGAAATTTTGACCTTGTTTCCCAGCACCTGATGGAGGGTTGCGTACTGAACGTCGTTAAATTTGGGAAGGATCAGCTCATGCTGTTCTGCAAGATCGGCTACCAGAGCGGCTTCACCACCTGAACAGCTGATCGATGCCATTGTGCGCTCGCGCCTAGTGGAAAGAATTGAGACGAATTTCAAAGTTTCCAGCAGTTGCGGTATGCTGGATGTTTGAATCATTCCAAACTTCTGAAAAAAAGCCGCATTCGTTTCCTTGCTGCCTGACATCGAATTGGAATGACTCAGAGTGACGGCTGCGCCTCGCTCCGAACCCCCTCCGACCAGTACGACAATTGGCAGATTTCTATTCATTGCTGCAAGCGCCGCTTCCGACAATGCACTGGCATTAGAAATTCCTTCCAGGTAAAGACCAATGGCCGTAATATTTGGGTTCTCAAGCATCGCGTAGACATAATCATGGGTTTTCAATCCCGCCATATTCCCGGTTGAGATGAGGTATGCGACCGGAACTCCTCGTCGCTGCATTGAAAGACTGACGGTAATGTTGCCGCTCTGACTGACGATGGCGACCCCTCTCTCACAGCGCTGTCCTCCGTGCTCGTCCGGCCACAGAGCAACACCATCCTGGAAATTCAAGACACCGTAGCAGTTCGGGCCGATTAACGGCATGTCACCCATCACTTCCTGAAGTTTTCTTTCAAGTTCCGGTCCGTCACCTCGTACCTCAGCAAATCCAGACGCGTAACAGACTGCGCCGCCCGCTCCCATGGATGCGAGACGTTCCACTGCTTTGACCGTCTGTTTGTTCGGGATGGCGACAAACGCCGCGTCGGGAACTGCCGGCAGATCTTCGACGGATGAAAAACAAGTTCTCGATTCCATCATCCGACGTTTTGGATTGACCGGCCAAATTTCTCCGCGAAAACCAAACCGGTCACACTGATTGATGCAGCGTCTAGCCTGTTCTCCACCGAGTACGGCGATACTCTTGGGACGAAATAACCGTTGTAGTCTGTTCAAGCTTGATTGAGATCAGAAAAAATTCAAACGGACCGAAAACGCGTGTTTCCAGCGGAAAACTGATATTTCTGCAATACGTCTAATATTTCGATCAAGCAATTGTCACGAAGACGTTCCAGTTCGCGAATTGATCGTTCACCGGCCTGCTCTCGAGTTCCATCCACCATTCGATCAATCAATGCTGGTGTCAGCTCCGGCGCGGTCAGATGGGTCCAAGGCAATTTCAATGCCGGTCCAAACTGTTCGAGCATGTGTTTCATGCCTTGTTCCCCTCCGGCCAGGTGAAAGGTCAAACACACCCCCATGATCGCCCATCGCAATCCGGGACCAAATACAATCGCATCATCGATGTCCTTCGTCGATGCAACGCCATCTTTTACCAAATGCAATGCTTCTCTCCATACAGCTTCTTGAATTCGGTCAGAAATGTACCCGTCAATTTCTTTTTGAACCATTAACGGATACATCCCGATTGATTCGTAGAATTGCGCAGCAAGCTCGACACTGGATGGATTGGTCTGACTGCCACTGACAATTTCAACCAGGGGAAGAATGTAGACTGGGTTGAAGGGATGTCCGATTAAAAAACGTTCAGGATGCCGGGTGCCTGCCTGAATCTCCGAAGGCAAAAGACCCGACGAACTCGATGCTATGATTACCTCTGAATCTGCATGACCGTCAATTTCACGTATCAGAGCACGCTTGATGTCTAAATTATCGGGTGCGGACTCCTGAATGAAATCGCTTTTTTCAGCAACTTCCGCGACACTGTCGACAAACACTACTTCGGCTGCCTGCGTTCGATCAAAACCAAGCCTGTCAAGCGCAGGCCATGCATTCTCCAAGTGTCGGCTGAGCAAATTTTCGCCATCGGGAGAAGGGTCGTAGGCGATTACTTTGAACTGGCGGGCTGTGCAGCGCGCCGCCCAGCCTGAGCCGATGAGACCTGTCCCTATAACACCAACCGTCTGAATGGATGAAGCCTTGTTCACACGTCTAAAATCTGGTTATGTTCGCCGAGCGACGGGACCTTTTTAGGAGACGGCGTCGATCTCTGAAGCTCGGGAACGATGGGCAGCGGCAGAGCATTGACCAAACTGCCAGATTCCTTCTCGATCTTCTGATCAAATAATCCTCGTTCCAAATAATGTTGATCCTGCACCGCTTCTTCCAGTGTATTCGCTACAACTGCACAGGCATCCCGCTTCTCAAAGATTTTCCTCCATTGCGCTGAACTCTTCGCCTGAATGCGATCACTGACAGCGCGAATCGCTTCCCGTGGATGATGGTCTTCGTCAAGGCGACTGTGGTCCAGCTCAATGGCGTCGCAGAAATTCCCCCAAAAGCGATCTTCCAACGCAGCAACTGCAAGAAATCGATCATCCGACGTCCTGTAAACCTGATACCTCGGAGAGCCGCCCGTCAGCAGTCGACCTCCGTCATTGGCCCAAGAATTGGTTCCCCACCCCAGGCCAAGCGCCCAAAACATCAGTGGAAACAGGCAGTCGGTCATCGACACATCAATGTAGCTGCCCTTTTCTGTCTGGTTTCGCTGCTGCAGCGCCAATAGAATATTCATCACCGCGGGATAGGACCCCGCCGCAAGGTCCGCGGCAAGCAGCGGAGGGATTGCAGGACAGCCGGCTCGCGTTTCACCGATCGTCAGCATTCCGGCATCTGCAACATAATTCAGATCGTGCGCAGCAATCGACGATTTGGGACCATGTTGACCAAATCCAGTAATAGAGCAGTAAATTAAACCGGGATTTGACGCTTTCAAATTTTCGTACGCCAATCCAAGTTTTTTCATAACGCCCGGCCTGAACTGTTCAATAACGATGTCGGACCTGCTGATGAGGTTTTTGATTTTAATTACGTCATCCTGATTTTTCAAATCAGCGACTACGCTTCGTTTTCCAGCATTTAGAATGGAAAAGGTTACGCCACCATCACCGAACGCCTTTTCATAAATGCGCATTTCGTCACCAAATCCCGGTCGTTCAACCTTGATCACTTCAGCACCCGCGCTTGCAAGCATCAATGTCGCGAGGGGACCAGGCGCGAGGGTCGTAAAGTCTACAACGACGATTCCATTCAGAGGGGACGAACTTGAATCATACATCAAAATTTAATTCCCAGCTCTCGCTTTTCGCAGAGTTTCCGCGTCCTGTCCGAACAGAATTTTCTTTTCTTCTTCACTCATGCCACCTTGACCTGAATTTACTTCCTTCGCCAGTTCATACGCCCGCAAAGTAGCAGGTTTGTAACGGATCTGAGTAAACCACCGATGCAGATTGGGAAATTGTTCGATATGCTGAAGTTGACGTTTGTGGGGAACAATCCATGGATAACATGCCATGTCTGCGATTGAGTAGTCACCACAGATATACTCTTTGTCTTTCAGCTGATGGTCCAAAACCATATAGAGTCGGGAAACTTCGCCTACGTAACGCTTGATTGCATACGGAATTTCTTCATTCAGGTAAGTCACAAAATGATGGTTCTGCCCGCCCATCGGGCCCAGGTTCGCCATCTGCCAGAACAGCCACTGCAGAACGTCTGCTCTGCCGTGAATTTCATCGGGTATGAATTGACCGTGCTTGTCCGCAACATACAGCATCATCGCTCCTGATTCGAACAGCGATACGGCCTCGCGGCTGCCGTCTGGGTCATGATCAACCAGCGCAGGAATTCGGTTGTTCGGCGAAATGCGCAGAAAATCCGGTTTGAACTGCTCGCCTTTCCCGATGTTTACCGGAATGATCTTATAGTCAGCTCCGATTTCCTCAAGCAGCATCGTCAGCTTATGCCCGTTTGGCGTAGTCCAGTAATGCAGGTCATACATTGTGCTTCTCCTAATTTTGATTTCGTCAGTTTACGCTGCGTTTCGCAGCTTCAGAATTTTTCGAGCCTGATCGGGAGCCGCGGGATATCGATGATGCCGACCTGCAATGTCTACGATTTTTTGAACCAGTTCGGCGTTGCTCTGCGCGAGTCGATATCGGTCAAACTTGATATTGTCTTCGAGTCCAGTTCGGCAGTGACCTCCGAGTTCCAGACACCACTGATTCACAATGAACTGATGTCTGCCGACTCCAGCTGCAGTCCAGGTCGCACCAGGCAGCAGTTCTTCCAGCTCGGAAATCAGAAAATCAAGCAACTGACGTCGAGCCGGCAATGCGTTGGGTATGCCCATCACGAACTGTACATGCGCAGGCGCAGCGAGCAACCCTCGTTTCACCAGGGATACTGCGTTATAGAGCATCGCAACATCGAAAATCTCAACTTCGGGCTTGACATCGAACTTGAGCATTTCGGATGCCAGTTCGTCAATAAAAGAAGGTGGATTCTCATAGATGGAAGTTGGAAAATTAACAGAACCGGTCGCCAGTGAAGCCATGTCGGGGCGCAGGCTCAGCATGGCGCCGCGTTCGGCCAAACTTCGGCCGCGGCCACCAGTTGAAAACTGAACAATCATGCCAGGACAGTATTTTCTTACGCCTTCCTGGACCTGTCTGAATTTTTCAGGGTCGGAACCCGGTGACTGATCTTCGTTGCGAACGTGAATATGAACTAATGACGCTCCCGCTTCATAAGCTTCATGCGTTGATTCGACCTGTTCGGAAGGAGTGACCGGAACCGCCGGATTGTCCTCCTTTTTTGGAACCGCGCCAGTGATTGCGACTGTGATGATACAAGGCCTCGACATTTTTAATACTCCCGATAATTTCGATTTAGGCGGAACTGCTGTTCAGACTGAATGCTCGTATCGACTTGCGACCGGCAAGTTCTTTAATTAAAGTGATGAGAGGCGTACTGCCCAAAGTCGAAGTGTCAAGCCGAATCGGTCCAGCCTCCTTCAGCGCTGAATACTCTCTGTCTGCGTAAAACGCAGCCAGCAGCAAATCATCGTCTGATGCAAATGGACCCCGAGTTCGTCGCAACTTTTCCAGAGCCAAGGGAACATGGGCGCCTGGCCGATCTTCAATCGGTTCTTCGCCGCGTGCAATCTTGTCATACAGATTGGATTCAATCTCGCCAACGACTCTGCCATATCCTCCACGTACATACAGGCGCACTTCATCTGGAACCGTGTCATACCGCTGCTTGCCCTGGTCCTTCCCCATTACATTCAGCACCGATTGTGTAATGATATATTGAGCGAACGGGCTGACGACTATGGGATACCCCAAATCGGCTCGAACGTGACCCGCTTCTTCCAGAATGTCTTCCAGCCGATCTTCAAGACCGACTGTGCTCAACTGGTACTTCAGATTGGATATCATGCCTCCCGGCACTTGGTGGTGATAGTGAAATTCGTCGTATTCCGCAATCTCGCCGACTGGCTTCTTCTCAATCTTTGCCAAATACGCGAGTTTATCTGCAGCCAGCTCCACAGATTCGAGGTCAACATTCACTTGATATCCTCTACGGCGGCAGTTCCTCACAAACTGTTCAGTGGGCGGATGAGATGCACCGTTTGCCAAAGTCGAGGTGGCGGTATGCACAACGTCGACGCCGTAATCGACTGCCAAAAGTGCGGCGTAAGGCGCCAAACCCGATAAACAGTGTGAATGGAGCTGAAGTGGAAGCTCGCCGATTGCATTCTTTAGCGCAGGGACTAAAGTCGGAACTCGGTCGGGACGCAGCAGACCACTTGGATCTTTGATGTAAATGCCGTCTACGCCCAGTCGGACCAGTTCCTTCGCTCTGGCCGCATAATATTCATCGGTGTGAACCGGGCTCTCTGTATAGACGATGCCGCCGATGGTGTGCAGTCCATGTTCCTTCGCCGCTTGAACCGGAATTTCAAGATTGCGAATGTCGTTGATTGCATCATACGGTGTGTGATAACGCATTCCATTCGCGGCAAAACGCTGTGCGGCCAGTTCCACTACATCATCGGCAAAAAATTCAAAAGTAAACAGACTCTGACCGCGGGTATGGATGATCAGAGGCGTCTCCCTGACCCAGCTTCGAAGAATTCGCATTCGCTCCCATGGGTCTTCTTTCAGGTATCGTACGCAGACATCAAAAACTGCTCCACCCACTAAATCAATGGCTTCGAAGCCTGCTCGGTCGTATATCGGTGCAAGATCTTTCATCATCGCCGTGGTCATGCGCGTTGCCCACAAGCATTGATGTGCGTCTCGCAGTGTGAGATCAATAATATTGACAGTTCGAGTCATCTGTTCAGTTCTCGGTTAGGAATTCTTCTTCAACCCATTTCGTATGGAAATCACCACTTTGAAAAGCTGGTTGTCGCAAAAGTTTACAATGAAATCCAATCGTCGTATCAATCCCTTCGATCTGGAACGATTCCAGCGCGTTTTCAGCTCGCGCTAACGCATGGCTGCGATCATGTCCGTGCACAACCAGCTTTGCCACCATTGAATCATAGTACGGACTGATCCGAAATGACTCATACGCATGCGTGTCAATTCGAACGCCCGAACCGGCAGGCACCCGCCACTTTTGAATCACTCCTGGCGATGGCTGAAATCCATCCATCCAATTTTCAGCGTTGATCCGAAATTCTATCGCATGCCCGACTGGACGCCGCTGGTCCAGTACTTCTGAGAGCGGTGCGCCCATCGCCAGACGCAGCTGAGCTTCGATCAGATCAATGCCGAATAAAAGCTCCGTAACTGGATGCTCTACCTGAATCCTCGTATTCATCTCGATGAAATAAGCCTGCTTAAGATCTTCAGTGACTATGAACTCAACGGTGCCCGCGCCTGCATATCCGATCGCCTCTCCCAATCGCACCGCACATTGATGCAGTTCATTTCGCAGTCGTTCCCCTAGAATAGGACAGGGAGATTCTTCCACAAGTTTCTGATAGCGTCGCTGCACTGTGCAGTCGCGCTCGCCCAACGCAGCTACGTTCCCATGCTGATCACCCAAAATTTGGACTTCAACATGTCGAACCCGAGTCAAATATTTTTCGAGATAGAGTGATGAATCTGAGAATGCGGCCTGAGCTTCTTGGGCAGCTTGCATAAATTCATGATGAAACTGCCGTTTTTCTGCAACAATGCGCATTCCGCGCCCGCCTCCGCCTCCGCGCGCCTTGATTAGAACTGGGAATTCAACGCAAGACAGCGCTTCCATCGCAGCTTCAACATCTTCAAAAGCAGCTAAGGAACCGGGCACGACCGGAACATTCAGTTCCTTGCACTTGGCTCTCGCCTGAGCTTTGTCACCCATCAGACGCACGCAGTCCGCGGAAGGCCCGATAAACTGAATTCCTTCAGATTCACAAATACGCACGAACGAAGGGTTTTCTGATAGAAATCCGTATCCCGGATGGATCGCATCACAATTCAGGGATTGAGCGACATGAATGATGGCATTCTGATTCAGGTAACTCAAGCCAGTGACAGAAGGTCCGATTCGAACAGAACAGTCGGCTTGCAGTCTATGAAGTGATCGTGAATCCGCCTCCGTGTAAACCGCAACGCTCTCCAATCCCAAATTGCGGCAGGCCTGTACGACTCGCAGGGCGATTTCTCCACGATTAGCGATCAGGACTCTTTTCATCTCACTTCTGATTTCTTCCGACTGATTTCAAGCACCAGCATATTCTTCATTGGCAGCAGATTGCCTGAATGACTTGCACGCAAAACATATATTGTTGGTATATTAAAATTCATTATGGCTTAAATATTCGAGCAATTTTTTTACTGGTTCTTGAATTACGCGAAGAATCGGAAATACTGAATCAAATACTGCTTTACATCAGGATCGATAGGATAGAAAGTTGACGCTGACTTATCGCGATATTGCCGACATTCTGAAAGCGATTGACGAATCAGAAGCAGAAGAAATCAATATTGAAGTTGAAGGCCTTCGGCTTTCCGTCAGAAAAAGAACGAGCGCAGGTCCGTCTTCCGCTTTGGCCCAAACCGTTGCCTCTGTTCCAGAACCAGCTCCGCCAGAGCCGCAAAATACGGCTTCAATCTCAGAATCTTCCGTGACGGAAACCGTAGTGCAGGAAGGCTATCGCGCCGTTCGTTCGCCCATGGTGGGCACGTTCTACCGGCGTCCCAATCCAGAATCGGACCCTTTTGTTGAGTCCGGTGCCAAGATTTCTGCAGGCGATCCATTATGTCTCATCGAAGTAATGAAACTGTACACGACAATTGAATCACCAGTCAATGGATCAATTGTCTCAATTTTCGCCGAAGACGGTCAGCTTGTTGAGTTCGATCAACAGCTGTTTCTGATTGAAACCGAATTACATTAAAACGTATTAAAGATTTATTCGAGAAATTTATAGAGTAAATTCAATTCAAATTCATTAGCAAGGAGGATGCAAAATGAGAAAATTATTCAAAAGCTCGCTGGCTTTGATGTTGCTGTTCGTCAGCACCGCAGGAATTCAAACTGCGAAAGCCCAGGACTTCGTTTCAATCCTGACCTGCCCATTTGGCTGCGGCGTCATGGAAGGGAACACGATCTTCGGAAATGTTCTTGCACGCAGCGGGAGCAACCTGTTCATCTCCGCACAGGAAACTCCGGGTTACATGTACAACGTCCGTGTTATGGCATCGGACACGCGCCGACATAAACACACGGTTTTCGGCACGGAAGACACAATCATTCAGCTCGCTCTCCATGGCGGGTCTGAAGACGTGAAAGAATACCTGCCCGACCCTATTGACGTCAAGTTTAAACTGCTGCACGGTGAAGCATATTGGTCTCAGGGCAAATTCTTCGTCACAACCGACCCGGAAATCAAAACGATTGAGGACATGAAAGGCAAACGCGTTTCCGTTGGACTGCTCGGACAGAGTGACTGGGGTGTCTACCCACGTCTTTTCCTGAAGCACGCTTACGGAATCGATCGATCCAATACGGACATTCGACTGCTGAATCCAGGTGGTCTCACCCAGCAGTTGATTGACGGAACGACGGATGTCTGCGTAACCGGTTACGGCACTGACCCATCACAATCCTTCCATCTGAAAAGTGGTCCACTTCGAAAGTTGGAAGCCGCGGGCAAGAAACTATATTACATACCCATGGATCAATGGGCGATCGACAAGATGAATGAAAAATTTGGCACAACCTGGCTGGGCATGACGATCAAAGCTGGAACTCTGCCTCATCAGGAAGAAGACTTCCTTGCAGGTTTCAATCGCGGCTACAAAGCGGTTCATCCAGATTTTCCAGAACAGTTAGCTTACGATTACGTCGTTGCTACACATAAACATCTTGATGAGATGCGAGAACTGAACGCGTTGTGGCAAGTCCTGACCGAAGACATGATGGTGGATGGATTGTCCGAAGAAAACACCCATCCAGGTGCAGTTCGAGCGTATCAAGATCTCGGAATCTGGGACAAACGAACAAACTTCGTACCTGTAACGTACCCAGGTTCATAGTTTCCTTTCAATCTTTTTCTGATTATCGCCGTCTGATGTCAAAAACTGCATCAGGCGGCGACGTTTCAGCCAGCTTCTGACCCGCTTCATGCCCGCAATCTAATGCTGTCTGCCGAAAACCTCCATCGCAAAATTCTACTGGTTTTTACGGTGCTGGGCACGATACTCACACTCTATATCGGCATCTCCGTTTTCGGTTTGATCAGCAACTCCAAAATTTTCTATTCAACTTTCGTCTTCTTGGTGATGTGTATGGCCTCACTGCTTGCATTCAAGGATTTGCTGGAGGACCGCCTGAAGAAAGTTCAAAGAAAATTCTGGAAGATTCGATTGGGCATCGCAACGGTTGGAACAATTCTCGCAGTGTTTGGTTCCGGTTATGTCCGCATCAATACCTTGCGTCTCGATTCAGTTCATCCATTCTTCGAGTCGTTCGACATCACAATAGGCGTGCTCATGGTCACCGGCGTGCTGATTCTCAACTTTTTACATTGGGGTTGGCTTCTAACCTCTCTGATTGTCATTGTCGTCTGCTATTTTTTCTTTGGCTATCTTGTGCCCTATCCAATATTGCAGCTGCCGCAATACGACGTTGGGTTCGTGATCCATTATTTGGGGCTCGGCGTGAGCGAGGGCATGTTCTGGCTGGCGAGACTGGCCGCAGACAAACTGTACTTCCTAGTGATTTTTGCAGCCATCCTGCTTGGTGTAGGAATGCTCAAGATGGTGATCGAAATTGGTAAAGTAACCGGGCGAAGAGTGCAGGGAGGAGCGGCGTTTCCAGCGATCATAGGAAGCGGCATCGTAGCCTCGGTAATGGGACAGGCTGTGTCCAATGTCGTTCTCACAGGACGATTGACGATTCCAATGATGAAGAACCACGGTTACCGCAAGGATATGGCCGGAGCCATTGAAGCGGTTGCTTCGACGTCAGGACAGATCATGCCGCCCATTCTGGGATTGGCCGGCTTCGTCATCGCTCTATTTTTGAATATTCCCTACATTGAAGTTGCACTCGCTGCATTAATTCCCGCGCTTTTGTTTCTAAGTGGAACCACATTTGGCGTCATCATCTGTGCGAAACACGAAAAGCTGGAACAAATGAAAGACGTTGTCGACACGCAGGCAATCTGGCGCATGTTTCCGACATTTTTCATTTCTTTTGCAGCGGTAGTCATCCTGCTGGTCGGGTACTACTCTCCCGCAATTGCCGGAGTCGTAGGAATTGCACTGGCGGTCGGACTGTGCCCGTTACAGGGTCGTTATCGACCCAAACTGAAGGAGATGTACGATGCTTATGTCGACGGACTGATCATCGTCACCCTGCTGTCGCTGCTGCTCGTCGCCATCGGTCCCCTGGCGCAAACTTTCTTAACGACCAATCTTTCAAATCGACTGGCCATCATGTTGGTTAAAGTTCTGCCGGAAAGCCAATTTTTGCTTTTGCTTGGGACGATGATAGTCTCTCTCTTTCTCGGAATGGGCCTGCCGACTCCCGTAGCCTATGTTGTCGTTTCCCTCACGCTGGTTCCATTTCTGCAGCAGGGAGGAATTGAAGCGATCCTGGCACACTTTTTTGTGTTTTACTTTGCAGTGTTTTCTACGCTGACTCCGCCAGTCGCTGTCAGCGCCCTCGCAGCAGCAAAACTATCAGGGGGTACGTTTCTTGGAACTGCCATCGATGGAATGAAGCTGATGCTGACGACGTTCATCATTCCGTATGGATTTGTCTACCATCCAGAACTGTTGTCTTTCCCTGACATCAGCTGGGCCGTCGCGCCTCCCATTTTGCTGATCCTATTGTTGCAGTGGTCATCATCCGTCGTGTGCTACGGATATTTCATTCGAGATCTGAACTGGCCAGAACGCTGGTCGTTTCTTGCAGTAACCGCGGTCGGTTTCAGCTATCTGATCAACGAACGAAATATTGAACTCATCGCTTTGATCGTTTTACTCGCTCTCTCAGTAGGCTGGGTATTCCGCACTCGACACAGACACGTTGTCGCAGACAGATAATCTATTGGACATATTTTGTAGTGACTCTTGTTACTAGTAGGATAGAGATCAACAAGAAGCATCGAGTGATCAATACTTGTTGCAAATTTCTAAGGTCGCTCGTCAAATACTAACCCTACAGGGCTACAAGAATTGTTGACACAGTTTGATCAATCCTTAAACTCCGAAAAAGAGCATAAGCGTTGATATAAGAATCCAAACCATCATCAGCATTAACTTCAGTAAAAATTTTCTAGTTTGACTTGGATGAAGAAAAAAGCTGATTTTTATTCGAATTTTCTTGCCTTGCCGCACCTTCTATGCCATCTTGACCGACTTTCAGGAGCTGTTGGGGATGAATATCGCTGGTACCAATCTGATGGGTGTTGTCGCGTGAAGATCGGATGTTGTCAATTATTTTCTATGGATTAATAGGTGCGACATCGCCCAATTTGAAATTAGCCAAAATCAATTCAACGAAATCAGAGCATTAGAAACTTGAAAAAGAAGAATCTCAATAAACCATCAAAGTCAGCAAAAGAGATTCTCAAGAGACAAAATTGGGCCTAAAAATTGCGCTTGTGAGTGGGTTAATTTTCGACCGCGATGGTAGGTTCAAATTGAACTGTACCCAATAACCGCCTACTCGGCGGTAAACCAACAGTCACACATTCAACGATATCCTTTCGCTTTCTAAGCCGCCTACTCGGCGGTAAACAAATCTGCAATTCGTAGCGCGTGTCTTTTGTTTTTCTAAGCCGCCTACTCGGCGGTAAACAAAACCAACGGTACTTTTCATGCCGACTTCAATTTCTAAGCCGCCTACTCGGCGGTAAACGTGACCAGCTCGGTTTTCGCGGCATCGCACTCTTTCTAAGCCGCCTACTCGGCGGTAAACCCTCATCTACACCGATGTTGATGAGTTGTTCTTTTCTAAGCCGCCTACTCGGCGGTAAACTGACACAACAGGAAATTGAAGATGCTTTCGTCTTTCTAAGCCGCCTACTCGGCGGTAAACCACCATCGAGCTGACTTCGAACGTGTCCTGCGTTTCTAAGCCGCCTACTCGGCGGTAAACAATATCCGCGCCAGTGATCCATTTATTGAGCCTTTCTAAGCCGCCTACTCGGCGGTAAACCTCCACAATCCCCGCATACGACTGAGGCATCCTTTCTAAGCCGCCTACTCGGCGGTAAACACCGCAGCCGCCGGTGAAGTCTGCGTTACTGCTTTCTAAGCCGCCTACTCGGCGGTAAACAATTTCAATCGCCCCGACGGTGCGGATGCCCTTTTCTAAGCCGCCTACTCGGCGGTAAACATGGTCGTCGCTATCGCGGTGGCAGTGATGCGTTTCTAAGCCGCCTACTCGGCGGTAAACAACGGCTGGGCGGCAATGATGCGCCTGGCAATTTTCTAAGCCGCCTACTCGGCGGTAAACATCTGAGGCGATGGGGCTTATTGAGGATGCACTTTCTAAGCCGCCTACTCGGCGGTAAACGGAATCCGTAACATCTTTGGCAATCCTGACCATTTCTAAGCCGCCTACTCGGCGGTAAACATGATGCGTTGCTTGCTGATTGCGAGCTCTATTTTCTAAGCCGCCTACTCGGCGGTAAACGCAATTGGCGGCCCGATTCAGATTGCTGGTGATTTCTAAGCCGCCTACTCGGCGGTAAACAAAGAATTAGCGGATATGCGAGTTGAAGTTGATTTCTAAGCCGCCTACTCGGCGGTAAACAGCAGACTGAACTTTATGCGGTTCTTATCGCCTTTCTAAGCCGCCTACTCGGCGGTAAACAAATGCTGCTCAACTCCGGTATGTATGTCATCTTTCTAAGCCGCCTACTCGGCGGTAAACTTTTGTCGAGCACCAACATCGGCACCATTGATTTTCTAAGCCGCCTACTCGGCGGTAAACGCATCCGCGTCCTGGATGAGGTCGTACGACATTTTCTAAGCCGCCTACTCGGCGGTAAACATCTTCAGGTCTGCGTATCTGCCGGGATAGCTTTTCTAAGCCGCCTACTCGGCGGTAAACAAGTCCATTTCAGACGAATTCACGGTGACCGTTTTCTAAGCCGCCTACTCGGCGGTAAACATGAACTTGCCAATTGCCCGATTCCACAGCGATTTCTAAGCCGCCTACTCGGCGGTAAACGCACAGGGCGGACCACTGCACGAATTCCGACGTTTCTAAGCCGCCTACTCGGCGGTAAACTTGTCGAGGCGAAACTGGGTCAGGATTTCGAGTTTCTAAGCCGCCTACTCGGCGGTAAACAAATATCCGCATGTTATGAGTGCCGATACACATTTCTAAGCCGCCTACTCGGCGGTAAACTCGAATTATTATTACAATATTACCGTAAAATCAAATGTATAGAAAGAATCTCTAAGTTTTACCAACGAAAAACTCTTTCTTTATAACATGTTGTTTTTATTTACTATAATAATGATCGTGGCAAAATGGGTTAAAATTCTGGAAGAGAACTTGTTGAAGATAATCCGTAACTATTGAACGTACAACCCGATAAATTTGGCACCTCTTCGCGCAAGACAAATAACTTGAACAATTGCCCAGTGTGTAAACTTCTAATTTTTATGAATGGTGCATCACTACGTTGCTCCTTAAAGCTAGCATATGGCAATGCTGCCTCCTTGAGTGTCAGATTTTCACGTTTTGCTTTTCTCCTGATGAGTCTCGCCGCGCTAGACTTTACATGCTCCCGCTTATAGCGTACATATCCAAGCACTTTGTATGGAACATGTCTTGTACTTGAGATATGAACATAGTCACTTAAATTAGTGAGACTATTGTAAATTTTCAAATTCTCGAGTTTTGATTTTTCATTTGCCAGTAAACGTAATTTACAACCTAACTGTTTGTTTACGTCGCTATACTCTGGGAAGGCAACTCCTACGGATGAATTACCATCCATGTTCAATTGCTCTACTAATGCTAAATGGACTTGATGGAATACTTTTTCCCAAAGGAAATATAAGTTAATCTCTGCATCTGGTAGTAAGGTAATTTCTACGTATACTTTCATTTCCACATGCTTTTATTCTGACTTTTCTCCAAACACTCCTCCCCGAACTAATACAGCCATAACAAAATGTTCTTGATCTTCATCGTCCAACTCACCGGATTCTACATACTGCTGAAATAAGCTGTAAAAGTCCTGTCCATCTAGACTAGGATTTCGGAATGCAATTCCCATATTTGTAACTGCCCCGTATGGATCAATCGCAATTGGCCCTAAACTATGTATATTGAAATTTGCACTAGGTTCAGGATACCAAGTGTCGATACAACGAAGAGCATTGCCAATTTTTTGTGAGTGTAATGCCGCTTGTTCATTCACAGAATATAAGATTTTGCTCTTTTTGTTAATTCGGCTTCTACTCTTTACATTTCTAGAGCTTCTACTAGAAGGCAAAACCAATTCTTCGCTGGGATAAACCTCCTGAGCTTCACCGAGTTTGGCATATGCAGTTATATCTAATATCGCAAATTCAATCTCTCCTGACAATGCCCGAGCGACTATGTTTGTTAACTCGGAGCTAACATTTTGATCAAAATTTCTCAAATGAATTATCTTACTGTCGAATTCGAAATTTGTCACTGAACCATTTGCGCTTTCTTGATTGAGAATATTCACTTTTACATGCAATTTTTCAGCTCCAACTCGATTACGCCATAAAAAACGCGCGTTCGCAATATTGGTGGTGTACCGATTTGCCAACTCCCTGAACCCATATCTTGCAATGTAATTTTCTGCTACCTCTTGATATTGACTAATGAATTCCGGCTGATTACAAGCAGAGGGATTTTCAACACCGCTTAATACTTTCAATGTGAAGCACACTTTTAGGGTATCTTGTCGTTGCCCAAGTGAACAACTGTCTACGGTTTGCAGATTCGGGTTTTCTATTTTGGCATTAAGGTTCTCCAAATCACTTTTCTTTAAACGATGTGAAATTGTGCCTCGTACAGATTTTTCACGAATCAACAGCTTGGAAAATTCACTCAACTTGCCCCATGTCGTTCCATACATAAAAGCATCGGAAGGTACTAACTTTTTTTCAAATGCGAGTACAGATGGTAATTTGGAAATTGCCATTATTAAACTCCTTCAATCATTACAAATATTGGTTACAACTTAACCGCCCCAGAATCGACAGACCTTACACAAGTACATTCTTGAATCAGGTTCATAAGCATAATACCAGAGTAAATTTTCTATAAAATCCAGTCGGTATGGCATAACAAACTCACCCAAAGTAACTACGCTTTCAGCAAAAATATGAGGTACAGAAGGGTCTCGTTGATTCAATGTACTTCCAGGGTCGGCCAGTTCGGTAAGTCCATGGAAACCTACAGCAATTGGAACAATCCAACCACTATAAATCCATTTTTTTGTCCATTCGATGTCCCCGTTGGAAATCTCACATTCATTTCTGATACAGACACCATCTAGAATTGAATGTAATGCGTCTTGACCATCATTCATAGCCTTGATCATCAAGTCTCTCCGCTCTATTAATGCATATCCAGGCATCAAACTACATAATAATTCGCGATGATTTTCATGGTTCTCATCTAGAAATTTCAAATGTGGTTTCTCATAACGGAGCAAATCTCCAGATGCAAATTTCAACATTGGCAAATGAGAATCTAACGTTCTGCAGAATTCACTTTCTTCAATAAACTGATCTAAGCCACTTACCTCTATAACTAAAGATACATCAATATGGCAACGCGCTTCTGGCACGAACGATGGGGCACTTACTTTCTTTTTGTTTATCACTAAAGGATTGCGGGTAACCAAAATAGAACTTGGTCTAAAACCACTACTTCGAAAAGTTTGCAATTCGATTGAGTGGGATACTACTCCCACAGAAGGAAATTTTAATGAATGGTAGTTTTCGTGCTGATTGAATTTCCTTTGCAACGCATGCACAGCACCTAACCAAGCCGTTATCGCAGGAAAACCTATCGTAAACGGACTAGATAAGGCATTTGCATTTTGAATGATTAGATGCGGCAGTACTAAAAAGCCCTTCACTACATAGACTCGTAATTTGCAATTAGTTGATAAATATACTGAATTTCAGCATCGTGCATATCCAAAGCTTTATTTCTCATAGTTTCTTTATACGAAATCGCAATCCATCGAGAACATTCCTTCAAAAATTTCTCCATACTCTCTAAATTATTGCTTCTTAGATTAATATATTTTTGATCTAGTACATGTTTTTGATACGTTGGTAAATTATCGAATTGAGACCGCTGTGTCCAACCAGATTCTTCATTGCGAATTAGCATTACTTGCCGTTCAACATGTTTAAAAATATTCAAGATAATGCCTTTTATTCCATTACGTATATTAATGTTGTTCACGTCACTCATCAATAAACGATGTAATCCTGCGAAATTGTCTTTAAATTTTCCTGACCACAGGCATTCCTTGAAAAAGGATCGTTTTGGCAACCTCACTTTCGCTTTTTTTAATGTTGGAGGCAAACTTTCCAAAAGATAAAATTTTCCTTGTCGCCTAGTATTTAACACACTAATATTTTGTGGTTGTTGACCACCAAAATTGATTTCACAAAGATTCGGAAATTCGTCAAAACTGAGTTCACTGTATTTGTTTGCATTTCTTAGTTGTCTGACTTCTATCGCTTCTTTGCGCTTTTCGTCAATTCTGTTACACATTTCAGTAATAAGCCTTGATGGTGTTAAGACCGAGAATTGATGGTAGCCTTCGTCGACTGGAAAATAAACCTGTTTTATCTTGTCATTGGTCGACAATTTGGAGGAAGGCGTTTTGATTGCTAAAAATCTTTTCCGCAGCTCTTTGTAATCTTCACCATCGATGTTCAATAGACACTTACATAGTTCAGTTTCACATTCAATATGTTCCAAAAGAGTTCGACCGTCTTGAAGTCGTAGCATTAGGAATCTATCCACATCCAATGCCCCTGCATTCCCAAGAGAGTCCAAATCGCATGATATAACCACGTTACCGCTTCTCAGGTACCCATCATCTCTCCGTTTGCTTGATTCAATTACCGATGTTGTCTTTCCTCTGTTTCTACTACTTGGATGACTAAAGGTGCATGGATGACTAGATAGCGACCTTTGACCAGCTCTCTTTGCTGCGTTGGTTAACCAAGCTTTTAATTCAAAATTTTTAGTTTTCTTCTTTCGTTCCTTTATAAACTCTTCGATTTTTGGGTCAAGTTGAGTCAAATGAATACCCTCCTTCGAAAATTATGGACAGCAAGTAAGTGGTTATACTTCCTCAAAAAAAATTACCGGCAATATAGTCAATTTAGATTTTGATGCGTCTTAAACAGTAATGTCTAGTCGTTTCCAGATTAGGGAAAGACTTTTATGAAGAACCTTTCGCAATTGAGAACACAGTTGGTAACGCCATTCCAACAAAATAACAAAAGCCTTTTTAAGAATCTGGTAGGAAAAAAATTGATAATTTTTTGGACTATATCATGCAGATATTCAAATGATCAACGTACCAATCAAATGATCCTTTGGCGTAGAAGAATATAACGTATTTATTTCTTAAACAGTCCGAATTGCGGGGAATAACTGTAACCGTTACTATCTTTATAATACCGAAAACTCACTTCTCCGTAAATTAATGCTGCTTGTTCGACAGTGAGGTTGCAATTTTCGGCGATTTTCGTCAGCAGACTTTGATAATCTCGGTAAAGCCAAAGTCGATTGAAATCATATTCCCGATTGTCATGGTTTAAATTCATTTCAATTTCTACCTTCACTGGTTTCCCAAATGCACCTCGCACGCAAAACCTGAAATCATCACCTTCCACTGGAACTAGATACACAATTTCCTTTGGAGAACTGTCTCTGAATCGATACAATCTCTGCGGAATTCCTGTCAGCCACCATTGCTGAGTCAACCAGCCCTCTAAATCTCCTGCTCCCCTTTTGTCTGTTGAATTCAAAGCATTTTGCAATACACTGTGTTCAAGATCACTTAGCGCATGTTTCGGGTCCAAGTCTTCGTTTCTCTGAATTCTAGGAATTGCATTGACTGCCTCATTTAAATTGGCTTCATTAACTAGATCCATTAAATTATGTGATGAAAACATGTTGGTTTTGTTCTCAAATCCCGGTCGTCGATAAACCGGTTGACGACTCGTGTTATCTCGTTTATAAAGCTGCTCATATCCTTTTAAGTTGTAGTTCATCAATGCAATATTCGGTTCAATTGGACAGCCGTTTCTATGGCGCAATACCCTACCAGCTAATTGGATAATTGACCGATACGATGATGGTTCTACAACAGCCCAGTCAAAATCATGATCACGTCCGATCTCTTCCACTGGTGTTGCTACCAATATGTAGATTACATTAGTTTCGGAGATTTCAGATAAATGTTTTCTAATCGTCTGATTCTTTAACGCCGCTTCTGAATGGGTTCGCTTAAGTACTGCGTCAAGATACTTTTCTTGTTGATTTCGCATCAACATAAGTTGCTGGCTGTGATAAGCCATTACTTTTACAGAAATTGGTTCCGGCCAAGTTGAATTGAGTAAAAATACAGTTAAATCCACACATGGTTTAATATTTGCCATTCTTACTACTCCAAACGAAACTTGTTTATTACTGATTTCGTCCCGTGTCGAATGTAGTTCATGCATCCGTTCAATAGCGCATTGAATTGATTTAAAATAATGCTCCTGCAAGTTCGGCTTACTTTCGTTGAAAGTATCCAAAGTCACAATTGTTGCTTTTCGTTTTGCCTGCTCATTCTTAAGTTTGTTAACTCGCAGCCCAACAAATTTATTATGTAGACCGGAAAAACTCTCTCCTGAATCAGGATTTATTAATTCAACAAATGTTCGAAACTCATCAACCCACGCACAACCGATTTTTGAATCAACTTCCCGACTTTTAGCAAACAATTGCCAACCTTGCTGATAGGCGCGAAAAAAACCGATCGCCAAATCTGGCGGAATAGTCGCCGATGAGATCATTAGCTTTTTTCCAAGCATCCCGGCTAGATGAATGAGACGGCCAATCGCTTTTAAGTCCACTTCACCGAAATCGTCAATTTCATCAATTACTAAATCTGATGACAATAATCTCAAACTTGGAAGTATGTATCGTCCACCCCGAATTGTTTCAGTCGCTCCCATAATATGATCAATCGTGCAAACAAGAACTGGCGAGAATAGTAAATGTCGATCCTTGTCTCGCACTAGAATAGTTTTTAACCATGAGTCAGAAACATCGCAATCGTAGTTGATTTCAGCATCCAATAAACTTTCTTTTGACTCAGAACCACTTTTCTCAAATTCTTTGATCTCGGATATTCGGTGGTGCCCTATCGGGTTTGCATTATGTAGATCAAGAACAGCATTCGAGCCGATCAGAACCGCCAATTCACTATTACTCAGGCCAAGTCGATTTCTGTACTCGTCACCCGTTTGTAGTGTGAGAGTGCGCAGTCCTAAAGCTAGTACGTAACGCAGGCTGCTGGCATCGGCAGACAAAGCTTGCATGATTTTTGCGTTTGCGAAAGTCTTTCCTTTTCCAGTGCTGGCCATGTTAATTGCAAAGAAACCAAACTGGTCTTCTGATGATTTATTGCCACTTTCTTTGCGCCAGTTAGCAATTTTTACAACCGCTTTATCCTGCCACTTGAATCTGGCTAAACTCTTTTTTCTCAAACTCTTAATATTTGCAGCAACTGGTAGTTCAGTTTCGAATCTTGGTAATTGATGTGCGATTTTAACTGCACATTTCGAAACCTCTACCAAATGCTCATCCAGCTTTTGTTTTAACCTCGCACCGTCTGTATTCGCATATAGTTTGACTGGTGAAAGCCATTTTGGATGAGCACTCTGAGAAGAATAGTAATGATCTCCCAACATCAATGAAAGCCTAGAATGAAACAACACAATTCGATACACACTCTTTTCGGAAAATGTGTTGTCTATTAATTCTTTTATCTTTAGAGTCTTTCTTGCCCATTTACTAACTTCTTGGACCCATCGAGATGATTTAGTCAATAAATGGTTTTCAAACTTCAACCAGGATTGGATTTCGGAATTTGATGAATTCTTATAACCATAGTTCGCTGTTAAATTGTTCAACAATTCTTGATAATCCGGTAGCGGGGATAAAAATCTTCGTAGGTAATCATTGCTTCCACTTCCATTTCCCGGATTTTGTAATACTGGTAAACGATGATGACTAAGTATCAACCAAGCAATCATTGAAGCAAGGGGTGGCAATTTTCTTAGCGGATATTTTGCCGGTTCATCTTCCACTACTTTAATTAATTCGTCTTCAATAATATTGCCTTCACTCAGGGCAGTCAGCCAAAAATTATCATGCAACGAATTTTCTGTAAACTTTGTTACATATTCGTGAAATAACAAACAGGATACCCATTCATGGCGCAATGGATCTGCAGAGTACTTTTTAGTTCTAAGCTTTTTCTGAAAACCACTCGTTGCTTTCCCCCAGTCATGAAATAGTGCAGCTAATGCTGTAGTCGCCCGAATTAGTGGTAAATAATGCCAATTGTTCTGCCAGCTGTTTGTGTAATCTCTGTTTTTTGTGTAATTTACAGGTACCTTTCCCTCAAAATTAAATGCTTGCCGACTACCAACCACCCAAAGTAGTTCGGACCGTGAACGACTGCGTATCCAATGGCAACTGACAGCTGTATTTTTACTGGCTGTCTTACCAAGTAATTTTTTAACAGTAAATAATCCTTCCTTAGTGATGATGGTTTTCCAGGTATTGCTACCAATTCGATCCGCAAATGCATCTAAAATGCGGCGAGTTCGCTTTAGTGCTTTCTTTTCGCATTGCGATATGAAAATTACCATCATGATGAATTTTCTGCACCATATTGCAAAGCAACTTCTTTGACGTTATTGAACATAAAATCCAAAGCACTCCACCTTGTGAACACTTGCAGGCATTGCTGTCGGAATTCCTGTTCAGTGGCATTCTCCTTGGCGCAAACGAATGCCCATGGTAAAACCAAAGCGTCTTTAATCAAATCTGCCACATCGAATACAAGTGCCCCGCGGCGAGTCTTACCATGCATCACAGCGAAACCGTGGGGAATTCCAAGAGTCCACAAGGTCGTTGCAGCTAGCCCGTATGCGAGATAATTTCCATGATTCAGGAATGAATTGGCACTATCCACAGATTCACGATTGCGGTTGAAATCTCCATATCTAGATATAGAAGCAACGAATTTGTAGAGCTGTTTTGTCAAATTACCTTCAAGCTGAAACAACTTCCCAACGTTTCCAGCATCATTGATTTGTTGTCGATAACGATTGATCAAGTAGGTTAGTTGAACATCGTCACCATAAAAACCTTCTGTTTTTAAATCTCTATCTTTGCTCCAGATGGAAGTCAGATAATCAATACGAGATTGCTGAAAATGTTTTGCCGCTAGCAAACGAGTCGGCTCGTCGAACCACATTCGCATCCAACACTGTACATACTCGGTTGGACGGTATTCACTTTGAGGTGTAAGCCATTCAATTTCATTGGCCATCAACAAAGGTGTCCCACCAGTGCCACAAAATCCCACTAGAACTCCGGCAGAGGCAAGCATGCGAATAGCAGCTTGTGTCACAGAAGTACCTGTTCCTAGTAATAAACAGGTTGTATTTGCAATCGGGATATTCCAGTATTGATTAGTATTTTTCTCGGCCGTCAAATAGAGTACACGCCCATCTTTCTGCAAAACCCGGCATTTCTCTAAGTAATAAACATTTGCTCTCTTGGAATGCAAGATAGCTTTTAGTCCTGTAATTTGTTCCATTGTTGCGGTAGATTGTTTTTGCTTTGGGCAGCTATCAGGAAACAGCTACCTCTTCTGGATCTTTACTACTTCTCCTTCTTTGAATAGAAACTGCCAAGAGAATTTGGAGAGAAGTCTAATTTCAAGGAATGAGTGATATTGAGTTCTAGATTATGAGAATTTTTTAAAAAACGAAAAAATAACATTTGATTTCTAACCTGACTTTGATGTAATTCATTCAAAGCTCCAGCTCCAGCTATTTTTTAAAACCATTGACTGATTAGCTCGAATAACCTCATTCTTTCGTCTTTGTGTATCCATGTTTTAGAGTCATCTAATACATTTTCTAGATTGTAATAAGTTTGACATACAACTTTGAAATATATGACTAATTCCCATTTATATGTATAAAGTCCAAAACGGAAACCAACTAACTATCTACCTCCTCAGAGAAACCTGAAGAGACGGCTCCATTATCCTCAAATGAACTATTGCCAGGCTCTCAAAATGGCCCCAGGAAGAATCGAATACTATCGACGTAGTGCGTAGCTACAAGAAAATGGCGCAGGTGAAAAAAACCTTCCGCAGCATGAAAAGCATCGACTTTCAGACTCGTCCGATTCGGCATCGCAACGAAGACAGAGTGTGGACGTATCTTTTCATCTGTCTTCTGGCGCACAATTTACAGTGGCATCTGCGACAGGCTCTCAAGCCGCTGCTGTATCAGGAAGAAGAACCTCTGCCAAGACTCAACCTAGTGGCGCCAAAGCAGCCGTCCAAGGCATTGCAACGGAAAAAACCAAGCAAAAAACAGCGATGGATTTACAATCAAAATTGGTTTGAAATCAACACTCACAGTACACTCAGTATTGACCGCAACCTGCTGCAGGCACAGCCTTAGCCAATAGCAATTGGCAGGAATCTTCTTTTCTTTGACCAACATGCAACATCAAACCACGTCGAATTTGAACAGTCGACGCGACCAGTAGCTTGGAGCGACGACTGTCGTCGGGGTTGACCCTACGATCTTGGTTGCAATCTGCCAAGCATGCTCAAAATCCCGAGCTGGCGTAATCCCCAGTTTTCGAAAAGCTCCTGGATTCGTCGTACCAGCCAAAATCACAGAAGCTGCTCTCTGCAGTGTGTAGTGACCGATGTACATCAGCCAAAATGGATGCCTGGGGTGATAGGCGCTCTCGTTATGGTAAGCGTCAAGATAAGCTGGATTTGAACTGATTTCGAGTTCGTGCTGGGCCAACTCACCAATATCGTGATGCCGGTCGTACAAATCAATTACTGCCTGATAGGATGGATACATTTTCGAATTGATTTCTCCCGAGGATGGATTGAGTCCAATCACGACTCCTCCTTCCCGCAGAACCGGTCGATTCAACCAGATTCTGAGTGGGTTCAGAATTCCGACTGCTGCGATCAGAGTGTTGTCTGATTCCCCGTAGGCAAACCAATCGCTCAGACCAATAATCATGACATCCGCCTGCGGTGATGGATGGAGATTGTAAGTATCCGCAAAATCCCAGCAGGGACGTTCCACTTCGGGGGAGCATCCCGCGAAAACCTCAGCGATTCGACCACCAGTGCCAAGCAGGGAATTAACGTAAAAAATTCGCCTGCCCAACGCCTGTTCCATGAATTCATGAATTTCCGCTTTCATCCCTCTATACATCATGGTTCGATGGTCCCCTGTAGTCGATCTTGGATCATGCCAAAATCGATGCGCATGATGGGATGCCAGACTGTTGGCTGATGCAAGTCCTGTGACGGCGCCGGTTCCCGAATAACCTCCAACATATGTCGCTGATACGGTGCCGACATAAATGGACAGGTCTGCCTCCAGAAACCGTCGATTGTGCTCGACGTATCCCCCTCGCTCAGTCGTTCCCAGGCAGGTCAGCTCATTCGAATCCTGACAGTCATGATTCATGATCTGTCCTCGGTCCGAAAATCGATCGAACAAAGCCGCGCCGAGAAATCGTTTCAGCTCATGCGGGAACCACTTTCGGTGAGCTCCATTCGCACAGATTAAAACGATGTCTTTCGCCGAAACTCCGGCGAAAACCAGTTCATCAATCACCACAGGCAGAATCGTCTGCCATGCAAGTGGAGGTCGAGTTGGATCGTCAAATGCAATCGCCACCGTCATGCCCGGCCTGGCCAGTTCAGCCAGAGGCGGACTCCCAATCGGATTTCGCAATGCTTCCAGAATCCTGTCTTGAGGCGATGTCAAAAACTGCGGATTTTGAAACTCCAGCACTGTGGCGTCATTCGGCACTTCAATGTCGATGTTCTGGGCGCCAAAATTGGTTGAAACAGTGATCACGCGTGATCTCCCAACAAGTGATTATTTTGAACAATGCGAATGGCGGCGCAGGCTGCACCGTAGCCGTTGTCAATGTTGACCGTCGTAATTCCAGGTGCGCAGCTTGACAGTATGGACTGAAGCGCGGCCTGTCCTCCTTTCGCCACTCCATAACCGACGGATGTTGGGACTGCGATGACTGCGGAGGAAACCAGACCCGCTGCAACGGAAGGCAGTGCGGCATCCATTCCAGCGACAATGATCAACACTGGCTGTCGCCTCAGATCTTCAATGACTCGCATCAGCCGCCACAGGCCGGCGACGCCGACATCATAATACTCTTCACACGAATATCCATGATAGGCCAAGGTGCGGACCGCCTCTCGAGCTGCTCCAACATCGGACGTGCCCGCCGTTACAATTCCAATGCTAGTCTTCGCGTCATGAATTTCGATGCTGCCAATGATTCCAGTTCTTGAGATTTCCTCATAATCGATTCGAGATTTGAGGTTATCACTCAGATTGGAGAATTGGTGTTTCTGTAAGCGCGTCAGGAGCTGACGATGGTCACTGTCGATCGCAGATTGAACAATCCGTTCGATCTGCCCCTGCTCTTTAAATTCACAGAGCACCGCTTCCTCCAGTCCGATTCGTGCGGCTCTATCCGAATCAGCCAAATAATCTGCGGCTCGTTTCATGAGGCTGAACGCAAGAAAGCACTTCCCATTCGGTATTCGGAAAAACTGATGGGCAGTCTGATATCAGAGACAAGACATGCTTCTTGTACCGCTTCAAGAATCACCTGTCGAGTCTTGGCACTCATCTGATTGAGAGAGTTGCGGTCCAGTTCGATCACGATCCCCTGTCTGCGGATTCTACAGCGAACTGTCCTGGCATCCAGCAGCTGGTTTACTTCTGACTCCACTTGATCAATTGCTCTAAGCCAGTCTGCTCGGATCGCAATGCCGGTTTCGACGCGACTTGACAGACAAGGCGAAGCCGGAAGCTCTGAAATGTCATCCAAGTTCATTCTTCGCGCAATTTCTCTTATCTGCTCCTTGTCGATTCCGGCTTCAATATAAGGGTGTTGAACGCTGAATTCGCGCGCCGCCGCCAAACCGGGGCGATAATCTGAAAGATCGCTGCAGTTCGCGCCAGACAACGTTTGATTCGGATACCGCGACTGAATAAATTTATAGAGATTTGTTTTGCAGAAATAACAGCGATTTACGGGATTTTTCATATAGTCATCATCCTGAAATTCACCGACGTCACAAATTTTCAAATTCCAAGATTCCGCTTCAGCAAACCGTTTGACTCGTGCGGTAGCTCGCACCGGCACTGCCGGTGACACGGCATGCACCATAGTCGCGTTCACTTCATGCATCCGTCCTGAAATGACCGCCAGCAAAGTGCTGTCGATTCCACCGCTGACTGCAATGTTAAATACGCTGATTCCACGGAGAATATTTTGCAGACTCTCGACAGACTCCTGCAGATTTTGACGATGTTCGGTCATTGCATGCACAAGCTACTTGAGTAAATTTCTAAATTCAGCACTGCTCTCGACGACAGATTCAAACTTCTGCTTCTCTCGTTTTCGGCTGCCGTAATTTCCAACCTGGGCCAGGTGGTCCGATTCAACTTTCGCAGTCACGCCACCGTCACGCTTCGCAATTTTTACGGGCACTGCGTCTTCCTCTCTAGAAAGTGTCAAATCGGCCCGTCTAAGCACAACGCGGTTAGCCGTCTGATAACGAACTCCCAGCGTTGAAGTTTCATTAAAACAGGCAGCCAAGATATCCTGCAAATATTCCATTTCGCCCAATACCTGCACATGTACGGTCATTCTGCCTTTTTTGCCGATGGCAGGAATCTGGACAACATCCAAAACACCTCGAACTCCGCGCAACCGATTCAGTCCAGTGCTCAGGTCTTCCGGCGATTGATCATCAACTTCAAATTCGACCAACGAGATCTGCTCAAAGTCTGAACCCATTTCAATAGGTTCAAATGCCAGCAGGCGCAGAACGTTACATAATCCTTCAATGCGAGAAGTGCCATAGCCCGTGCCTGTACCGATCAGATTCATTGAAGAACGACCCAAGTTAAAATCAGGATTCAAAACTTTCAAAATGGCAGCACCGGTTGGGGTAACTCGTTCACCCAAGCGGCCATCATCGTATACAGGCGCTCCCTCGAGCAAAATTGCGACAGCCGGAGCGGGCAGCGGAAGTTCTCCATGTTGGGTGTGCACTCGTCCTCTTCCGATTGGCAATGCATCACACGACCAGCTCGCACCGCGCAACTGCTGCATTAAATATCCTGCAAATACGATGTCCACAATGGAATCTGGAGATCCCACTTCATGCAAATGAACATCTTCCTTCGCTACGCCATGAACAAAACTTTCCGCGGCAGCCAATTCCTCTAGGATTTGGAAGGAAATGTCTCGATGCGCGGGTTCAAGACCTGCATCAGCCAGAATCTTACTGAATTGGATGTAACTCGTCGAATGGTAATCTTTCGCCGAATATCTGACTTTGAACTGCTTGCCTCGCAGTACGGAATCTTGATTTTCAACCACGTTCACCTGAACATTTTCGATGCAGTTCACACTCGCCCGCGTCTGCATCATCGGTTTTTCGAGTTCGGGGTAAAGATCCAAAACGGCCGCGATAAACATATCGCCTGAGATGCCGCCGACTGGATTCAAGTGTATGTGCATGGAATTATTCGTAATTGTTGGCAGGTTTGACATTTTTTTCATAACGTCGTAAGATTGAATTCTGTAAAATACAGTGTAGTTTGAATAGGCATGCACATTCAACTGGTTTGCGTAGGGATTTTTCGCAGGGATTTTTGCGATTTGACTTATTCATCCTGATTGTCATTATCCTTTCACCGACCGCCAATGTTCCTGAAGTCACTTCCACTCTGAGAATTAGTTTACATATTTTAAAACTGCGAAATTTATGACAATTTTAAGCTGCTCTCACCCCAACAATTGGAATTACCCGACTGCAATTCGATTTGGCAGCGGCCGTTCTCTGGAAATTGCCGATGTTTGCCAAGAATTCGGAATCAAGCGACCTTTGCTGGTCACTGACCCGGGACTGAAGGATCTGCCAATGGTAAGTGAGGTTCTTTCAATCTGTCAATCAAATCTTCAGCATTGTGAACAGTTTTCTGATTTGCAGGGGAATCCAATCGAGAAGAATGTCAACGACGGAGTTGCCCGATATTTGGCAGGAAATCATGACGGCGTAATCGCTTTTGGTGGTGGAAGTTCGTTGGATGTTGCAAAGGCAATTGCGCTGATGTGCGGGCAGACCCGTCCGATTTGGGATTTTGAAGATCGGGAGGACTGGCATACGAGAGCCAATGCCGACAAAATCGCACCCACAATCGCGATCCCAACGACGTCGGGAACTGGTTCCGAAGTTGGACGAGCCTCTGTAATCACGGATCATAGAGATCAGACAAAGAAAATCATATTTCATCCAAACATGCTTCCTGTATGCGTAATTCTCGATCCGAACGTTACCTTGGGACTGCCTGCCGCGCTCACTGCGGGCGTAGGCATGGATGCCTTGTCACATAACCTCGAAGCTTACTGCAGTCCCGTGTTTCATCCACTTGCGCAGGGCATAGCTGTAGAGGGAATGCGTATAGTCAGGGACTGGCTTCCGACTGCCTGTCGCGATGGATTGAATATTGAAGCCCGCGCCCAGATGCAGGTCGCTTCCTCCATGGGAGCTACGGCGTTTCAAAAAGGGCTTGGGGCCATGCACAGCTTAAGTCATCCTTGCGGGTCAATGCTTGGCACACACCACGGAACGACCAATGCGGTCGTGATGCCCTATGTTCTCGAGTTCAATTTCAGTTCGATCGAAGATAAATTGACGGCGCTCGCACGTTACCTGGACCTGCCCCACCCCAGTGCAGAATCCGTGATCGAATGGGTGTTGGATCTGCGCCGCGAGATAGAAATACCCCATACCTTGAACAATCTGGGCGTGGAAGAAGAAAACATCACTCCATTCGCAAAAATGGCGCTCATTGACCCTTCAACTCCGACAAATCCACTTCCGTTGGATCTGGAAAATTTTGAAGATTTGTATGAACGCAGCATCAAAGGTAACTTAAATGTTGGTTAACCCCGTGAATTTTGAGAAAAGTCAATTTCCTATGGACAGTTTCTGGGTATTTGGCTATGGGTCGCTGATGTGGGATCCTGGATTTCAGTACGTGGAGTCAACCCGCGCAAGAATATTTGGATTTCACCGCTCCTTATGCATCCAATCGATTCGTTATCGGGGCACCGATTCGAAACCGGGTCTGGTGTTCGGACTGGACCGAGGCGGTTCCTGCAACGGAATCGCCTTTCGAGTGGATTCAAGCATCCAAAACGAGGTCATTGAGTACCTGTGGGACCGAGAGATGCTCCATGAAATTTACGAACCGAGAATGCAAAAAATTTTTTTGCAAGACTCAAGGCGGGTCAATGCAATCACCTTTGTCGTTAAGCGCGACCATCCTTCGTATGTCAAGAATTTAACAGCGGACCAGACGGCCAGCATTGTCGCCGATGCCAGCGGCCAGAGAGGAGCAAATATAGATTATGTGCTCTCTACCCTCGGCATGCTTGAATCAATTGGAGTCAAAGACAAAAGCCTCAGTTTTGTAGGCCAGCTTGCGATTTCTCGAACTCAGAGAGAATTGCAGACTCTATATTCAATTTATGATGCATCAAACACAAATGAATGCTGCAGAAACCTAAACCGACTCGTCTGTAAATCCAGCTCTCCGAGTTTATTGAACGGTTCGATACCTAAAAAAAGATGATGCGTCATTTCAAGGAATGCCGCCAGCGCGCCGTAAAATCATGTCCTCACCGAGTTTTGGTCGTGCTTGCGGATTGATTCAAACGTGATTCAATCCTTGGGATTGAACGAATTGGTTGATCGTTTCATGCCTGCTCCGGACGATAATCGCGGCTACCCGCCAAACATTCTCTTTGGCACCTTCATGCTGATGAAACATGAGGGTGCGAAATACTTGGAGGATGTCCGTTATCTGCACCGCGAGCCGGGGCTGATGAAACTGTTGGGTTTCGAGAAGGCGCCGGAGGCGAGAACTCTGGGGAACTGGCTGCGTCGTATCGGTGACAGCAAACAGTCAATGCAGGCCCTGGTCGAGATCAACAAGTGCATGCTGTCAGCGGGTTTGCACCACTGCAGGCGGGTCACGCTGGACATTGATGCGACGGTGATCGAATGCAGCAAGCAGATGCCGAATTCAACTGCAAAGGCTCGCGAGGATGTACGCCGCTGGTGGGGCACCTCGCTGAAATTGAGCAGGTGGCAGAGGTTGAATTTCGGGAAGGGAATGCGTCGCCGAATAAAGAAAATCTGGAGTTCATCAAGAAATGTGAGGCGGCGTTGCCGGCGGGAGTTTCGATCCGTCATCTGCGAGCCGATGCAGCCACTTGCCAAGCTGGTTTGATCAATTATTGTGAGGCCAACGACATTCGCTATGTAATCCGCGCCAAGATGGACGCTTCACTGAAAGAATCGATGTCGGCCATCAAGCCATCAGATTGGGTGCCGCTGATCAATCGGGATGGTACCGAATCGGAAACCTAAGCAGGAAGCCTGCACCTTGCATGTGATGGGCGACGCTCCGCTAGCCTTTTATCTGGTCGTGCAGCGCCAGCGGATGGCTGAAAAGGAGCCGGACCCACAGCCAAACCTGCTGCCAGATTTGTTTGTCGATCAAGATGATGAAAGCACTCAGAAAGGGAAATACTTGTACCGTGCGTTGGCTGCCAATATGGATTTGCAGACGAACTGGGATGAACATAAGGTCGTGCATTTTTACAGTCAGCGTGGCGAAGCCTCGGAAAACCGGATCAAGGAATTACGCAGTGATTTTGACGGCGCACATCTGCCATGTGTCGATTTTGGCGCCAATGCGGCGTGTTTCAAGCTGTGTGCGTCAGCCTGAGTCTGTTGGTGCTGCTGCGACGATTGCCGCCGGCTGACTGACAAAGCAGACGGGCGATCACGATACGCTGGCGTTTGTATGCGCGCTGGCCGGCAGATCGTCTGCCATGGGCGGCAATGAACTTTGAAACTCAATTGAGCGCAGCGGCAGCTGAACGACGAAGCGCTTTGGTCTATCCGCGACTGCCGACTATCGTGAATCCGCCGCCTTGTGCGGCGCCGCTTACATCCAATTGACATCGATTCCTACACCGTGGAAGGCTTTCATGCGTCTTGTCAAAGGAACTTCATGTCCCGAACGTCAATGCACCGGCTCAACCACCGCAAAATGAGAAACCCCGTGGACTGTCCTCGCCGGACAGCGTACTGAGTAATCGGAAAATCAGCTGAATTCTCGAACCTGCTGGCTGAATAATTTTCTATTTTCAGATTTGGGAGTCACACCCAATACTTTCTTTTTCCGCTTCATATACAATCTTTCCTGTTTGCAATTTTTGTCAACAAAATTAATGCGCCGGAGTGAAGATCAACGAGGTGCGGCAGACCAAACTAATCTTTGTTTTTTTTACCACTATTGAATTGACGGCCTTCGTCCGGCGCCTGCTTAACGATTCTTCACAATGAATGCGCTACCAAGCACTTTTCTATCTAGTTTGTTCCGTTGGTGATGGCGGCCGCCGAGGCTGGGGACGAATAAGTTATAAATTCGTTCATTCAATACACACCAAGGTCCATTAGAGGCGAATCCGTAATTGCCGCATGATATTGAACTTTGTTCCTAGCGACTTATTAAAAATATGAATGTATTCGGCAACAAACACGAGGAAAAATGCGATAACCGCTGAGATGACGACGAAAATACCAAAACCAACAGAAATCAAATTGTTTCTCATTGGTTCCACTCAATAGGTTTCATAAGTTTGAAACCGTTTATTGTTTCTACTTGATTGGGAAACTGACTATCCTTGAGAATTTTTCGGCCTATTGTAAAATATGCAGATCCAACAACTTTTAAATGACTTGAATTTCTTTTGGGTGGAAAAGCGAAGACAACGCGTTTTTCAGGGTATCGTCGCAGCACAGTTTCAACCGCAGGAGTTAAGTCGCTGTCGGCGGAAATTACTAACGCTGTATCAAATTCATCATCTTGGGCATCGGTTAGTAATTGAACTGCGATTTTGACGTCCGTCATTTTTTCCTCGTATGTTTTCCACGAGGCGTTGCACTTATTGCACTTTTGCTTTTTTTCAAGATAATGTCCAAAATAAATGTCGGTCATAGGGAGTGTTCCCAAGGCATCCAAAAAAATAATTTGTCGTCTTCTCTTTTTTGAGTTTCCGTCGTGGTCAGTAATGCGTGCAGTGAAATAACGAATTGCTATTAATCTTTGACCAGGCTTGAGTAGATTAATCGAGAGTTTGTGAATATCCAACCAATAGTATCGACGCCAATTACGACTTCTAAGCCCATAGTAGAGGTTAAAACCGTCAATGTATACGATTACCCTATTCATTGTTTTCTAGGAGTGTTTTTGATAAATTGAATTACGATTGACATTGACAAAATTTAAAGTAGGACTTATATTAAGGAACATTGACCCCGCCAGTGCTAGTACCATTGGCCCGACGCCCCGTAAGGGGCGTTTCTTTTTTACTTAACCTGCAAATTTAACTGCGTAATCGTGCCAATCCAATAAGTGTCTGCTAGCTCTGGCTAGATTCCCAAATCCGAAAATAGAAATGTCAATATAGAAAAAAGCCTTGTACGACAGAAGTCTCAAAGCAATATTCAGGATCACCCAATGAGTGATAAATGAAACAACCCAAAAAATACAAGGCTTACGAACATTCTACCCTACAAAACAGCTGACAGCAATCGAAACCAGGGCTAATTTTTTGTCAAGCCAGCTGACTGATATGAACTAATTTGCATTGGAAGCCGGACACTTGTCATCAATTCGAATATAGTTCAACCATCAAGAGTTGAACTGAATTGGTGAGAGAGGGATTTGTCCGAGCTGGTTATTGAAGCGGTCAAACGCGACGAGGAGTCGGAGTTTTTGGCGCTGATGCGCGAGCATCACTATCTTGGAGAGCCACACAAGATAGGCGAAAGTGCGTTTTATGCTGCAATCATGGTCGTGTGTGCACTGCAGGAATTGGACAATAGACCAATTGATCGCTGTTTACCAGACCTGCTATTGGGCGATTCCTGAGGACTGCGCTCATATTGCGATGGAAAGCGCCCGACGCGTGGATGTCGTTTGGAAAGGCAAGGAATTGTCCAAATATAGTCCCCACTCTGAATTGGTGAAACGCGCACGGAAGGACCTGCCTGATTTCGTAGAGGCAGTGCTGAATCAACATGCAAACGGGAGTGCCGATAATTAATGATCTTTCCTCAAACAAGCCTTTGATTTATCACGAAGAAGAACCGTAGCCGAGGCAGAATCGGGTAAAGCACCGCAATCGTCGAATTCGCTCAAGCAAGTTACCAAACATTAAACTGAATATGGACTGACACTTCACAGTTTCTCTGCCTTGACTAACAAGTTGGGAACACGATGCCGCCTGACACGCCATCCTCAGCACCAATGACAGAACCGACACTCACTTGAAGTTGAGCCGGCGCAGCGTACCCGTCTGTGTAGCATCTGTGATGTCGATGGTTTCTTTTACAGCACTTACATGGCAGCGTTCGCTCATTTCAAACGAATTTTAAAATGAGTTTAACGGCAATTCAGAAGAACCGCCGGAATTGCCGTCACACGCTCTCCGCACCCCTTTGCTGAGGTGCGACGAATTCGAAATGTTGATTCCCAAAAGCAATTTTTTCTCCAGCACCGGACTGATTCAGGCAAAAGACTGATTCCTATAATGTTCTTAAACTGGAAAACGGAAATTGTCTTAATTTTCTCCGAATCCCCGAAGCATATCTTCATTCAAGCATTTATACTAGAAGAGAAAAAAATCAAAAAATGGAACGATCACAAGTTTCAGATAAACGTTGACCAGAAAAAGAAATCATCTTTGTCAGCTTAAGTGCGAAGTTCCCAAAAATATTAATGATCGACGATGGCTAAAACACGAAGTCCGCTCCAACAATTCTTTCTGACTGGAATCTTGATTGCGGTCATCGCAGGCGCATTTCTTATTGAGAGTTCCATATTCCCTAGAGCAGACGATCGACAGGTTACTAATTCGTCATCATCTGAAAAACTGCTGGAAATTGATGAAATTCATCGAATTGCCGTAGCAACGACCCATGCCCTGACAGATCGATATCACTATCGAAACCGGCCATTGGACAATAAGTTTTCCAGTGAAATTTTTGAAAATTTTCTCACTTCTTTAGACTCCAACAAAAGTTATTATATTCAAGCTGATATTGATGAATTTGCTCTGCATCGATTTTATTTTGATGATTATTTGGAAGATGCTGAATTAAACGTAGTTTTCGACATTTTCAGGAGATTTCAGGAACGAGTCTACGAAAGGATGGAATATGCAAAGGAGCTGCTTGACTATCCTTTTGACTTCGAACTGTCGGACGAGTTTGAGAGCGATCGGGAAAATCTAGATTGGCCGAAGACCCAGGAAGAATATGACACCTTGTGGAAGCAGTTGGTAAAAGATGCGATCATTACTCAAGGTTTGAGCAATCCAGATCGAACGCAGATTCTCGACACGTTATTTGATCGTTACCAGCGAATTCAGCAAACGATTGGGCTGTATAAGGCAGTTGACGTTGTCGAAATATTTTTGAATTCCTATCTCCAGGAAATGGACCCCTACTCCGAATACTTCTCACCCCATAATTCTGACAATCTGGAGATCGCCATCTCACAGCAGATAGAGGGCATTGGAGCGATGCTTCGAACCGAGGACGGATCCACAGTGGTGCACTCCGTGATTACAGGAGGGCCGGCTGCGCGCAGCAAAAAGCTGCATGCGGGTGACAAGATCACTGCGGTCGCCAAAAACAGATTTGACAACTACATCGATATCGTGGGCTGGCGGCTTGGAGATGTCGTCGACCTGATTCGAGGGCCGAAAGGAACCACTGTTTACTTGAAAGTTTTTCCGGTCGGATCTCTGCCTGGTGCCTCGCCAATCGAAGTCGAAATCGTTCGGGAAAAAATTAGGTTGGAAGATCAAATAGCAAATTCTTCAACAGTTGAAATTGAAACAGAAGGCAAATTGCTGCAGTTGGCAGTCATTAGTTTGCCGGCTTTCTATTCCGAACTATACGAAGATGAAAGAGGAGAGCACCAGCGCAGCTCCTCTAACGACGTTCGTAAAATTCTGAAAAAACTGGTTGAACAAAACATAGACGGAGTCGTGATTGATCTGCGAGGCAACGGGGGCGGAGCACTTACAGAAGCCGTTGAGCTGACCAGTTTTTTCATCGAGAGCGGACCGGTTGTTCAGATTGAAGATTCAAGTGGCGAAATTGAAATCAAATCGGATGTCGACGACAAAGTGGTTTATGAAGGACCTCTTGTCGTACTGGTTGATCGAGCCAGTGCATCTGCATCTGAAATTTTTTCAGGAGCAATTCAGGACTATCAACGCGGCATCGTAGTTGGAGAAACCACTTACGGTAAAGGAATGTTACAGACGATTTGGCCATTCAATCAAAAGAACGGTTTGAAAAATGCGGGTGCGGTCAAACTGTCAACCGCTCGTTTTTACCGAGTAACGGGAACCAGCACCCAGCATTTAGGCGTGACTCCAGACATCATATTTGAGACCGACCAGTTTGTTTCCACGACGGGGGAGCGAATGCTTGAAAATACAATCCCCAGCGGTAGGATCAATCCAGTTCGTTACTTCAGCCGCTGGAGGGATTCAGACCGACAGCGGCGTATTTTTCCCGAAGTATCAAGAAGAAACGCTGAAAGAATCAAATTTAATCCAGTCCTGCGCTATCACCTGGAAAATGAAAAACAGAGACGATTGCGCGCTTCGAAAACCTTGGTGGAACTGAACGAAAATAAACGCCGCGCTTCCTTGGAAGAGGACACGCAGGAACAACTTCGCCTAATCAACGACTTGCGAGGGGCGCTGGGGCTGGAAGCCGCAGAAGAACTGGCTGGGGCATTTCCAATTGAGCGCGCAGGTGACGCATATTTGGACGAAGCGCTGAACGTTCTGGTTGACGTGATAACTTTATCCGAATCAGAGCAGGTTTCTTACTCGTCACGATCACTGAATCTTCAGAAAAACTGAGCATAGGCTTCGCAAAATTATGAATCTTTCAAACTGGACTCGAAGAATCAGAGCGGAAACCGGCATTATTGATCTGATGCAGGACTTAGGTTTTGCTGTTGCAAGTGAAGGAAAGCCGCTGTACGTACTTGGCGGTGGAAATCCAGCGCACATACCACAAGTCGAAAAGTATTTTCAGGTCCAAATGGAGCATATCGTGCGTTCCAGCAGGACGTTTGGCTATCTTGTCGGGGACTACGCTGGACCGCAGGGTTCCAATCGATTTGTCTGTGCACTTGCAAATTTGTTTCGCAGCCGATTCGGGTGGGACATTGGTCCCGAAAACATTGCATTGGGAAATGGGAGCCAGATGGTCTTCACCATCTTGTTTCGGTTTTTTTCAGGAGAGTTCGCAGACGGTCAGCACAAGCGGATTTTCCTGCCCATTTCTCCCGAATACATCGGTTACAACGAAGCGGATGAAGAAAAACTGAGATTCCGCTCTGTTCGCCCGAAAATCATTGAAAATTCCGACAGCACTTTCAAATACGAAATTGATTTTTCAAAAATCCATATCAGCGACGATATTGGAGCGATCTGCATCTCACGGCCGACGAATCCTACGGGAAATGTAGTAACTGACGAAGAAGTCCGAGAATTAACCAAAATTGCGAAACAGAATCAAATTCCTCTCATTATTGACGGGGCATACGGTCTTCCCTTCCCTGGCATTGTCTACACTGACTGTTCTGTAGAGTGGAATGAAAACACCATTTTGGTTTTGAGTCTTTCAAAACTCGGACTGCCTGGAGCCAGAACCGGCATTCTTATCGCACAACCTGAAATTATTGAATTATTTGCCTGTGCAAACGCAATCATGACGCTTGCAACTGGAAATTTCGGGGCAGTTCTGGCATTAAAATCCGTTGAGAGCGGTGAAATTCTAGATCTTAGTCACAACATCATTCAACCATACTATCGCTCGGCTCTTGATCATGCAGTGTCGACAATTCGAAACGAAATGCACGATCTTCCATACATGCTGCATCAGCCAGAAGGCGCATTCTTTTTGTGGCTATGGTTCCCGGGCCTGCCAATTTCTGATCAGGAACTGTATCAGAGATTGAAGCAGCGAAATGTCTATGTCGTACCCGGCAACTGCTTCTTCCCCGGACTCGAAGGAGAGTGGCAGCATCGTCACGAATGCATTCGACTGAGTTACGCCGGCTCCCAGGAAGTGGTATCCAAAGGTGTGGCAATCATCGCTGACGAAGTCAGACGAGCACACAATGACTCATTGAGCAAACGAGTAGCCTAAAGACCGAAATTCAGAAAGCTGTTCAACGATATTCCGTCAATTTCGGCATCAGGCCTTTGACTTAAGCGGACTTCAGCTGTTGCTTTACAGCCGCACTCGCCGATTGACTGTTTGGTATCCCATTTTTTGACCACTCAACAAGCGTATCGAAAAGACGCTGTTGAGATTCATCCGAATTGGAAATATACTCTGGATGCCACTGAACTGCCATTACACCCGGATATTTGGAAGATTCCATCGCTTCAATCACCCCGTCAGCAGACCAGGCAACAGCCTCAAAATCCTGCGCAAGATCCCGTACGCTCTGGTGATGAAAGGAGGGGCAATAAAACTCGGTGAGACCACAGATTTGAGACAGCATTGAGTCAGGAGCAATTTCAACCCAGTGAGCAACTCGACTGAACTTGTCCGCCCTGTGCACAACTCGATTTCCTACCTCTTTCGGTATGTCTTCAATCAGAGTTCCACCCAGCGCTACATTCAGCACTTGAAGTCCTCTGCAGATTGCGAGCACAGGCGCGCCTCGAAAGACGATTGTTCTCGCCAGTTCCAGCTCAAATTGATCTCGCTCATAATTCACACCGTATACGGCTTCGTCGCATCTGCCTGAATATTCCGCAGGATTGACGTCTCCTCCGCCCGTCAGCATAAAACCATCCAGTTTTTCGACCAGTTCTTCAGGTTCTGTGCCAGGCGCAATGACTACGGGTATGCCGTGCGCACGTTCAATCGCTTTCAAATATCCAGCAGGTATTGAAAACCTGTTTCTCTCATCTCGAGAATAGCAGGTTGCGCCGATCAGTGGTTTACTCATGTTCCGGTGGCATCTGATTGAACTGCTGCCAAATAACTCTGAAGCTTGGACTGATTGTCTGCGGTTCCTCTTCCATTTTCTTTTCCAGTTCTCTGTGTGTAAACCATCGACCATCAGCCGCTTCATTCGGGTCAATTTTAAATGGTCCTTCATGAAATATTCGATACACCCAGCAGAATTCATACCCGGTATTCGGACTTGCATCAATTTTGAACAGTTTTTCCGGCACGGAATCCAAAGTGATGCCGAGTTCTTCCTGGGTTTCGCGCAAAATCGCTTCGTCATAGTCTTCACCGGAATGAAGATGTCCTCCGACAGAAGAATCCCAAACGCTTGGGTCACAGTCGCGGTCAGGTCCGCGAAATTGAAGAAAATATTTTTTCTGCTGATTGATCGCCAGCGCATGCACCGACCGATGAAGTAAATTTTCCGCGTGTACCTGCGAGCGCGTCTTACATCCAATGACGCAGTCGGAACTGTCAACCACATCGAACATTTCTTCAACTGACGTTTCTTTTTTTTTCATAGGAAAAATGACGCACTAGCGATTGTGTGAATTAATCGTCAATCAGGTACTTGTCCAGGTACTTGTCATGGTGCGACTGAGCTCAGACTGTAATACTTGACCGAGCGAATTAATCATCAAGCAAAGCACTATATTGTAATCCTGTCGCAATGCGCTCATCTGAAATAATGAACTCCTCAGTCGAAATCTCGTCACAGCTGTGATCTGGCTGTGCTCTCCCAACTCCAAGACTCCGACTGCGAACGGGACCGTGCCGTCATGCCATCTCGTCTGCTGACTGATTCTTGAATGAACTCGTTCCACGCGTCAGCACGGCTCCAATACGAATTCAGCCCGATTGCGCGACCGATGGAATGCATGGCAGTGCGCGTACATCCCCAGTTCGGATTGGCCTGAATCGTCGCAGCTCGTCACATCGAGCTGAAAATGCCAGTCGGATGAACTGTGATGCCACCCGACAAAACAAATCCGACACCCCTTCGCAGGGACTGTCGGAATAATTGGTTGCGGGGGTAGGATTCGAACCTACGACCTTCGGGTTATGAGCCCGATGAGCCTCCAGACTGCTCCACCCCGCAATACCCAAGTTCTAAACTACGTAGTATACGAAATTCCTCCTTGGAATTTCAATCAGTATTTGATGGTCTCTGCGTAAAATGAATTTCAAGACTATCAATGAATAAAAGATTCAGATCAAGCTGAATATCGTTGCTCGGCAAAGTGCGATTGCTTCCCCAACCCACGGAATGATTGCGATCAATACAATTGCGTTGATCCCCAAAACTGTGCGGGGAATGGTGTGAGCCAGAACAGGATTGTCATCGGTTAAATCTTCAAAAAATGCAACTTTGATGACCCTCAGATAATAAAAGGCGCCAATAACTGCAAGCAGAACAGCGACAACGGCAACCCAAACCAAATTTGCGTCGATCAATGCCTGAATCACGACCAGCTTGGCGTAAAACCCTGCTGTGGGAGGAATCCCAGCCAATGAAAACATAATCAACAGCAGCGCAAATGCCATCCATGGATCCTTTCTGTTCAGTCCGTAGTAATCGCTGATTAAATCCGCTTCACTGTTCTTCTTCGCTGACAGAACAATGATTCCAAATGCGCCTAATGTCATGACCGAATAAATCAAGATGTAAAACAGCGAGGCAGAATATCCATCCTCAGTGCCACTCAGCACCCCTAACAGCATAAATCCCGTATGCGCAATGGCAGAATAAGCAAGCATGCGCTTCAGATTTTCCTGTGCGATTGCAATCACGTTTCCAATTGTGATCGATAGAATCGCTATCACGATCAGCATATCCTGCCAGATGGGCAGCAGTGATTCCAAGCCGCCGATCAGCAGTCGCAGCAGCATCGCGAATGCCGCGATCTTTGGAGCGGTGCTCAAGAATATCGTTGTCGCAGTCGGAGCACCGTGATAAACATCAGGCACCCACATATGAAATGGTGCGGCACCTAGCTTGAATGCGAGTCCGGTAACTATGAAAACCAAAGCGAGGATCAAAGGAAGACTATCAATCGATATTTGACTCATCACCGTCTGAATGACCGCGATATCGAGAGAGCCAGTCAGTCCGTATATGATCGACAGCCCATAAAGTAAAGAACCCGAACCGATGGCGCCCAGCACAAAATATTTCATCGCGGCTTCTGTTGCAGTTCCAGAATCACGCTGGAAGGCGACCATTGCATACAGGCACAGAGACATCAACTCAAGGCCAAGATAAATGGTCAGCAGATGGTTCGCTGAAGCTAAAATCATCATGCCTACGACTGAAAACAATCCCAGCACGTAGTACTCACTTCTGGAGATTTTGCGAGAATTTGAATATTCTCTCGAATAAATGAAGACAACAACGACCAGCAGACAGATCATGAATTTGTTCAGGTACGCAAAAGAATCGCCGATGAACATGCCTTCCAGTACGATCTTCGATTCTCGGAATATTCCGAAACTCGCGATCAGGCCGGCAAGAACCAGGGTAGCTAACGTCAGAATGAAAGGAAGAGACTGAAATTTCTTCAACCGAGTTTCTGCAATCACCAGAATCGTACACGCCATCAGACTGATAATAATCTCCGGTAAAAGGCGAACTAGTTCGAAATCAGACATTTTTTAATCAAATAACTAATGATTTTTATGGACATTCCTAGACTGATAAGTAGATAATTGACGCCATATCGACTGATTCTGCAATCAAATCCGGGGTTGATCGACTTCTCAAATTTATTTACTGAAATCAGATAGATTAACCGCTGAAATTATACAATGCAAGGACTGTTGTAAACTAGTTGAATCCACTCAATTGAACGGGACAGATCAATGTCAAAAAGCCAAATTATCACGATTCCTGCCCGCCGCGGAAAAGCGGCAGTCATAAAAGAAGGTCAATCGTTTCAGGTCATCAATACTCACGGTTCCCAAGTCGTCGATACTTGGGCCTTCAATGCAGACGATCTGTCCGAATTTCAGTCAAACGAACATACCCGACCGACTCTGTTGAACATGACATTCAAACCTGGTGACTGTCTATATACGAATCGCCGCCGGCCCATTCTGGAAGTCGTAGCTGATAATTCTGGAGGCGTTCATGATCTGCTTATGGCTGCCTGCGACAATTACCGCTATCAGCTGCTTGGATGCACCGAATATCACGACAACTGCCAAGACAATCTGGTGGCAGCAATGAAAGAAATCGGACTGGCAACTCCTGAAATTCCAAGCCCAATGAACCTGTTCATGAATATTCCATGGACGCCGACCGGAGAACTGGCTTGGGAGGCGCCCGTGTCAAGTTCAGGAGACTACATTCAGTTTAAGGCATTGATGGATTGTGTGATCGCTTTTTCGGCTTGCCCGCAGGACATTCTGCCGATAAACGGTGTTAACAGAAAACCAACAGAGGCACACTTTCGAGTGCTTTAAAATTATGTCGCAGCCAGAAATTTCTCTTTACTCGAACTGCAATCCGTTATCGGTTTTCCACAGCTAAACTGACTCGCATGAAGCACCAGAAAATATCGGCCCATACTCAGGCAGCACACCTGGGGCGTGACGCAAAGGCCAGTCATGGATTCGTCAATCTTCCGATCTATCATGGATCCACTGTTCTATATGAGACTTATCAGGACTTTAAAGAACTGCAGAACCGTCGTCAGAACCTTAACGAAGTAATTTATGGCCGATACGGTACGCCATTGAGTTTTGCCCTGGAAAACGCTGTCGCTGAAATGGAAGGCGCTTTTGCAGCAGTTACCACATCCTCTGGATTAGCTGCGATAACCGCTTCTTTGTTGGCGTTTGTAGAACAGGGTGACCATGTCCTGGTTTCAGACAGCGTCTATCAGCCTACTCGAGTCTATTGCGACCGAGTCCTGAAGCGATTTGGTACAGAAACAACCTACTACGACCCGCTGGTTGGCGGTCAGATTGAGGACTTGCTCCGCCCGAATACAAAAGTCGTTTTTTTAGAATCGCCTGGTTCACAGACTTTCGAAGTTCAGGATATTCCAGCGATCACGGCCGTCGCGAGAAAGCACGGAGTCAACACCATAATTGACAATACTTGGGCTACACCGGTTTATCTCAAGCCGTTCGAGTTGGGGGTGGATGTATCCGTTCATGCTGCAACCAAGTACATCACTGGTCATTCAGATGCCATGCTCGGTCTCATTACTGCAGCCGAAAACTGCTATTTTAAAATTCGGGACAGTGTGCGCCTGATGGGACAGTGTGCAGGTCCGGACGTAACCTACCTGGGATTGCGGGGATTGCGTTCAATGCCAACTCGGCTGGAAAGACACTATCAGTCCGGGCTGACTGTCGCAAATTGGCTTGCACAACGCAATGAAGTAATGGAAGTGATCCACCCTGCTCTTCCAAGTCATCCCGATTATGCTATTTGGAAACGTGACTTTAGCGGTGCAAGCGGTTTGTTCTCATTCATTGTCGATACTGCATCCGAAACCGAGATTGCCGCACTGTTGGACAATACGCAGCTTTTTGGCATGGGCTTCAGCTGGGGCGGATTTGAAAGCTTGCTCATTCCCTTTGATCCAACAGCTTACCGTACTGCAACGGAGTGGAAATCAAAGGGTACGGCAATTCGGATTCACGTAGGACTCGAAAATCCAGACGATCTCATTGCCGACCTGGAAAATGGATTCAGTGCAATGAAAAACCGTCACTAAAAATGTCAGAATTATCGGAACAAATTCACGGAGAAGTTCAAAACTTAATCGAAAAACAGCTATCAGTTGAGCTGAGCACAGTTTCCCGCGAGCAGATTCCTGCTGTGAGCTACGCACCATTCGTTGCGGACCGAAACCTTAGTTTCTATGTTTTTCTCAGTGATCTTGCAATACACACAAGCAATATCAAGAACAACGCCAATGTATCTGTAATGGTGATTGAGGATGAACAGACCTCATCCAATCTTTTCGCGCGCGAGCGGCTGATTCTGGAATGCATTGCAGCTCGTCACGAACGGGACAGTGAAGAATTTAAGGAGTGGATCCCGAAATACAGGGAGCGTTTTGGTGCCATTGTTGACACTCTGGTTCAACTTGCAGACTTCAATCTATACTCTCTCAAACCCAATTCCGGCGTCTATGTCAAAGGCTTCGGTCAAGCTTATCGGATTACTGGGAACGCGTTGGAAGAGATAGAACACATCACCAATCCTGCCCGCGACGCAGCTGAAAGAAATCGTTGAACTTGGAGGAACAGTCAAATGCTTGTCGAACAGATCTGGACAGATAATGCCTATCGAAACTTTAACTATCTGATTGCTTGCGAGGCGTCCGGCGAAGCGTTGGCAATTGACCCGCTCGACCATAAAAAATGCCTGACTCGAGCGCGTGAACTTGGATGGGACATTACAGCCATCCTCAATACGCATGAACATCACGATCATACCGGTGGAAATGACGCGATGATTGCCGCAACTCGCGCCAAGTTGATCGCCCACGAGAAAGCATCGAACAAGATTCCCGGCATAGACCGAGGACTGAGAGCGGGGGATGTCGTTCGAATCGGAAAAGTTGAATTGGAAGCGCTTGATACGCCAGGGCACACCATGAGTCATATTTGTCTGCTTTCCCATTCTGCAGCGCCCGCGTTATTTTGCGGTGATACTCTTTTTAACGCTGGTGCGGGAAACTGTCATCATGGAGGTCATCCCCATTTTCTCTACGAAACCTTTGTCAATCAGTTGGATCAACTTCCTGAAAACACAAAAATTTACCCCGGACACGATTACATCGTGAACAATCTGGGATTTACGCTGGACCGAGAACCGGACAATCAAACAGCTTCTGCCTATCTGAATGAATTGAGAAATCAGGATCCGGACGACGCCCTGGTGACCACTCTTGCAATGGAGCGGGAATTCAATACGTTTTTCCGATTGACGAGTCCAACGGTCATCGCAAAATTACGCGAAGCCTTTCCAAACTTACCGGACAAGCCTGATCGAAAATCCGTATTTCTGAAACTGCGCGAGCTCAGAAATTCCTGGTGACAATCGAATCGGTTCGCCGCATCAGTTACGAAATCAGGATTCCAGAATTTGACGAAACGTGAGGTTGATTCTCTTTTTCTGATTCACTTTGGTTTTGGGAAGGCAGTGCTTCCACCGGTGCTGAGTTTCACCAAGCATGACGAGAGCAGAACCGTTCGTCAAAATTCTATGCCAGCGGTCGCGCCTGCTGTCAACATGCTTCATCGAAAATCGTCTGGATTCACCTAGACTCAACGAGACAATCGTAGGATTTTCGCCCAATTCACGCTCGTTGTCCCGATGCCAGCCCATGCTGTCGTTTCCGTCTCGATAGTAATTGAGAAGGACGCTATTGAATTTCAAGCCAAGCTCAGCATCCAGAATTTCCCTTAATTTGAGCAAGGTTCGGTTCCATGGCTGTGGCAGATTCTTTAAGCCAGAATAGGTGTAGACTGCATTTGGGTCTCCAAACCAGGCGCTCAGCCTTGGTGACTTAAACTTGTAGCCACCCATCCTGACGACAGGCTGTTCCCACTTGACTTCCGAGAGTAAAGAAGTCATCGTTGCATGTGCGAAACCGTCAGCAAGAAACGAGTCGTTGACCCATATCTCAGCCCCGTTTAGACGGTGCTGTTCAAATGTGGCTGCGACTAGTCTTCGCCTCAGGTCCGACATCAGAAGCGAATCACTGCTGCGACTCAATCTGCAATCTTGATCGTCTTCCACCGCGTCGAACTTTTGGCTGCTGAAATGCTTTTTTGACAAATAGAATCCATGAACCAAATTCCAAGCGATAGAATATTTTTGAGGATATGGAAATATTGCTTGGTTCCAGATGAAGCGACGTCAGCACCATCAAACAGCCGCCTTTCACCAACATTTGCTTGATCTGCTTCACAAGTTCAGGCTGAAGAACATCATCGGCGACGACCACTAGATTTAATGAGTGTTGGCTGACGTCCTCCAGAAATGCTCTAGAATTCTGCCGATGTACTGCTGCTCGAATGTCCAGAGCAATTTCAGACTCTACGTCGGTCACGGGAGTTTCCAAGTCGAGATTGATGACTAATTTTGACAGCGCGCCCAAACCATCCAAAGCAGAGCGATAATGTGACGCTGCAGCTTCGCCGATCAGCAGGACCAGGCCTGGATCAACGATTGAGGTAAGCGCACTGACTGCCTGTGCTATCTGGTTGTGTTCGCTTGATGATTCTGTCATGAATATATTTCGTAACATTAATGCATTAGCAGATTTACACAAAGTCGAGTAGCGATCATGACATACATTTGATATAATACCAGTTGCCCGGCAAGAAATATCCCGGCTACAAAAGAGGTGATATCGCTATGATGACGAATATTGATTTAGATTCCTACCTGCGCGACAACGGTATTATGCCATCGCAGCAGAGACTGCGGATTGCACGTGTAATACTTGACAAATCTGACCAGATGTCGGCGGAGGAAATTTACCGGAATGTAAATGGTCCCTGGCCGCCGGTGTCGCGGGCCACGGTAAACAATACACTCCGCCTTTTTGTAGAAAAAGGTTTGCTAACGCAAGATCCGAATGACCCTCAAGGAATCTACTACAGCTCCAAACCAATTAATACTCCTTAGCACTCTGGAGTCAGTCGGCTTCCGGCTGACTTACTCTCGTTCGAAAAATTTGTTCCGGTTCGCCAAAATCGTCAGAGCCTGACTATTTTACCCGGATTCATAAGATTCGCTGGGTCCAAAGCCTTCTTCAGCGAGCGCATGACGCTGACGGCTTCACCGTGCTCAGCTACCAAAAAGTCCAATTTACCATAACCTATTCCATGCTCTCCGGTGCTGGTTCCTTCCATCTCCAAGGCTCGCATTACCATTCTCTCATGCAATCCCTCAGCACGTTTGACTTCTTCAGGGTCGGTGTGATCTACGAGCAAGACCAGATGAAAATTTCCATCACCAACATGCCCGACAATGGGCGCCTGCAGATTCGATTTGACAATATCCGCTTTAGTATCCAAAATACACTCTGCGAGCCGAGAAATTGGAACGCAGACATCCGTCGCCCAAATCTCTGCGTTGGGTCTCATTGCTTTCGCAGCATAAGCAGCATCATGTCGGGCCTGCCATAGTCGATTTCTCTCTTCGGTGTATTTTGTCCACTGAAAATTTCCGCCACCGAATTCATCACTGATCATTCGAAACGTTTCGACTTGATCTTCAACATGGCTCTCACTTCCATGAAATTCCAAGAACAAAGTGTGTTCTTCCGGATGATCCATGTTCGAGTATCGATTCAATGCCTGCATCATGACATCATCCAGCAGTTCGATTCGAGCGACTGGTATTCCAAGCTGAATAGTCGTGATTACGGCTTGTACTGCATTGCCCAAATCAGAAAAAGGAACAACTGCTGAAGATATTTTTTCGGGAATGCCGAACACTCTCAAGGTAATCTCAGTGATCACTCCCAGAGTTCCCTCGGACCCCACGAACAATCGCGTCAAATCATATCCTGCGGCAGATTTCCTCGACCGTTTCGCAGTCTTGATGACGCGTCCATCTGCCATTACCACAGTTAACGAGAGTACATTTTCTCGCATTGTTCCATAGCGAACAGCATTGGTTCCCGATGCTCGAGTTGCGGTCATGCCACCGATGGATGCGTCTGCACCCGGGTCAATCGGAAAAAACAATCCCGTATCTTTCAGAAATTGATTGAGCTGCTTTCGCGTAACGCCAGGCTGCACCACAACGTCCAAGTCATCGTGGTTCACCTGTAGTACTTGATTCATCTCAATCATGTTGAGACAGATTCCTCCATGCAATGCACAGATATGCCCTTCCAGACTTGTTCCTGCACCATACGGAATAATGGGGAAACGATACTGTGCACAAATTTCCACGACATTCACCACTTCCTCGGTAGACCGCGGTGCGAACACGGCATCTGGAGGGTAATTTCCATGAAATGACTCGTCGGAACCAAACGCGTGACAAGCGCTCTCAGACGTTATAATGCGGTCTCCAAAAATGCTTCGGAGCTCTTCAATTGCATCAACCTTTACGATTGGACTAACTGCGGGGGGCATAAAAAATCACCTCTGTAAAACTTGAATCGGCAAGATGATTTTGTTTATATCACGAAATTATGCGTCATCGGCGGATTCAATCAACTTCGATTGGATTTTTCAATCTTTGTTTGGCTAAACGCCTGAAAATTGAATCGCTGAAAAATTCGTTCTAGGAACCTGCACGGTCCAACAAAATTGATATTCTGTCACGCGTTACGTAGAACAGCATCCCGAGAAAATACATGGGCCAACGAAGGTAACGACCTCCAGGAAATGCCGAGTGAGGGATTTCAGCGAATGCATCGTACTGATCTGGGAATCCCGCAATTTTCCGGGATAGAGCTTTGCCGACAATGTTGGTCAGCGCTACGCCGTGTCCTGAATAACCTTGCGCGTAGAATACGTTCTCTTCCAATTGACCAATCGACGGCAGCCGGTTCAACGTCAATGCAAATTGCCCGGCCCACGCGTAATCAATTCGCACATCTTTTAGCTCCGGGTAAAGCGACAGCATGCGTGGACGTACGATCTTCACAGCATCCTCACTCGTATTTGGATAATATTTTTCTCCACCGCCGAACAACAGTCTTCGGTCCGCTGAAAGGCGAAAGTAATCCAACGAAAAACGAGAATCATAGACGGCAATGTCCTCGCGATTGATCTGTCTTGCAGTCTGCTCACTCAGAGGTTCTGTCGCGATCATGAAGCTATGTATGGGCATGATCCAGCGACTGAACGAAGCGGACACCTTTCCGATATAAGCATTGCATGCAAATACAATGTGTTTTGCAAACACCGATGCTCCAGATTCAGTTCTGACCTTAAATTCCAGACCCAAATTCCTGTACGATTTAACTTTGGTTTTTTCAAAGATTCTAGCGTTGTTTGCGGATGCCGCTTCTGCCAGTCCAATCGCATATTTCAGTGGATGTAGGTGACCTGCTCCTCGATCATACTTTCCAGCACGATAGCGTTCGGTACCCAGCAACTGCTGAATTTCACTTCGATTTACATATTGAACAGAGTCGTAATCATACTGACTGCGCAAATGATCGACTTCCTGCCGATAATCGTCAGCCGCTGATCGTGTCATCGCTGCTCCAATCACGCCAAATTTAAAATCGCAATCGATCTGATGTTTCCTGATTCGATACAGCACTTCGCGCTTGGCTTCTTCACAGAGATTCCAGTAAAGCGCCGCTCTTTGTCTGCCGAAATTTTTCTCCAGTTCTCTCTGTGATTCATTAAATCCAGAACCGAGCTGACCTCCATTGCGTCCCGAGGCGCCCCAGCCCACTCGATTGGCTTCCAGCAATACGGTGTCAAATTCGTTTTCCGCTAGATTGAGTGCTGTGGACAAGCCTGTAAATCCACCACCTACGACGCAGACATCGCAACGAACCGCATCAGTTAGCGCAGGATAATCAACAGCGTTCTCCAAACTCGCCGCATAGTAACTGTCCACATGCTCTAAGCCAATAGAGGCGTTAGTCTCCATCACAGATAAAGCTGATACTCCCAGCCGGTAATTCGTCGCTCGAAACTGTTCAGTTCTTCTCGTTTCACAGCGCAGTACAAGTCAACATAATCACTTGTGAAATAACGCCTGGCCAATTCGGAGTGCTGAAACACTTCAATTGCTTTGCTCCACTCAAGCGGTAAAGAATGGTCAACCTGATTGCTCACATTGACGAAATCACTTGACGGACCCGGATCAACAGAGTTCGAAATTCCATGATGCACACCTGCCAGAACTGCCGCAAGAAGAAGATAGGGATTTGCATCAGCGCCAGCAACTCGATGCTCCAAACGTCGTGCTTCGTTCGGTCCGCTTGGGACCCGTACGGTTACGGACCGGTTGTTGTACCCCCAAGTTTTGTTCACGGGTACGTACAAATCAGGTACAAATCGTCGAAAGGAGTTTCTAGAGGGTGCAAACAGTGCGAAAAAATCAGGCATCGTTTCCAGCAGTCCTCCAATGGCAGACTGGAAAATTTCACTCCCTGACGGAGACTCATTCTGAAAAATATTTTCACCTTCTTCATTTTGCATGCTTAGGTGAATGTGAGTGCCACTTCCACTTAGGTCAGAAAAAGGTTTCGCCATAAACGTGGCTTTCATGTCCAATGAATCCGCAATGCCGCTGATCACTTTCTTCAGCAATACGCAGTGATCGGCCGCGAGGATCGGATCACTGACGTGCTGCAAATTGATTTCGTACTGTGACGGTGAGTATTCTGATGTCGCTACCGTTGCTGGAATCTGCTGAATATCGCAGGCATGATCAACTGCGTTCAGAAATTCGGACTGATTGTCTAGATCCTCCAACGAGTAAACCTGGGTGCTGCGCACTCGCTTCTCCGAATTTGGCAACTTTGGAAACTGAGGCTGTCCGTTGACGTCCGGTTCTTGATCGAGAAGATAAAATTCGAGTTCAAAGGCAATTCTGGATCGATAGCCCAAGCTTGAAAACTGTTCCAGGACATTCGAAATGACAACTCGAGGGTCGACATTGCACGGTTCACCTGAATCGGCATACATCTGTGTCAGAACTTGGGCTTTGTTGCCCCTGCCCCACGGCACATACTGCGTCATGCCTGAAATTGGAAACAGTGAACCGTCCGGGTCTCCGTCCGAAAAACCTCGACCACAAGGATCATCACTTTCACCCTGCGTATCCAGCAGAAAGACACTTTCAGGAAACTGGACTCCCGAAACATAGATTTTTTGAGCGTCTTTAACTGGAAAGCGTTTGCCGCGAACAATGTTGTTCAAATCCGATATGAATGCATCAACGTACTCAATTTGTGGATATCGAACAAGCAATTCGTCAAGTTCGTCAATTGCCGAGACTTGTGGTGGATGCAAAATAACCTCTCATAAATTTCAGATCGGCCGAATTTTTCAATTTTTGTTTGACAGAGATGGCCAATTTATTTTTTAATGACACTTCAGCTGCCTTGGATTTTCGCAACCCGCTCGATTAAACTGGTATTCTATTTCCAAAATCAGCAGCATTTAGGATCGCATCTAAGGCAAGAAACTGATTTCGTATCGAATTATAGACTCAACAGGAGTAACAACATGGCAATCTCGGTAGGCGACAGAGTCCCAGACGTGGACTTACAGATCATGACTGATGAAGGAATGAAAAATATTTCGACATCAGAAATATTTGAAGGAAAGAAAGTAGTTTTATTTGCTCTTCCAGGTGCATTTACACCAACCTGTTCACAAGCTCATCTTCCCGGCTACGTAGTTAAGGCAGATGAGCTCGCGGCAAAAGGCGTAGACCAAATCGCATGTCTTTCAGTGAATGACGCATTCGTGATGGATGCCTGGGGCAAATCTCAAAACGCTGAGGAGATTCTAATGCTCGCCGACGGCAGTGCAAAATTTACCGAGGCAGTAGGACTTGAACTGAATCTAACCGACATGGGGTTGGGAATTCGCTCTGATCGATATGCAATGATTGTAGACGATGGAGTCGTAACCGCCTTAAACCATGAAAAACCCGGAATGCTTGAAGTCAGCGATGCTGACACGGTCATTGGGTTGCTGTAACTGCAGAGACCTCTGTCAGGAGATCGCTTCAGACTGTTCAGTCTGCCCTAGTTGACGGTCCGAACGTCCACCGATATGCTGAATGACCTCGGCTGCGATTCTAGACGCGATCTCCATGCAGTTCGGAATTGGTTTGTTTCGACTCAGACCAAATAAGATTCCAGCAGCGTAAGCATCCCCAGCTCCAGTCGTATCGACAACATTGGGGACCGAAACCGCGGGGCGATCAAAGATCTGTCCTTCTGCAGCGACGACAGATCCCGCTGCTCCTTGCGTCATTACCAGTGTATTTACTTTCTGCGACAGTGCGCACACTGTCTCCTTGGCGCCATTCGTACAAAAAAGCTGCTCTGCTTCCAGCTCATTTGCAAACAAAATGTCTACGTTTTCCTCCACATAAGGCTGAAGTTCTGAACGGAAACTGTCTACCAATACAGGATCGGAAAGAGAAAACGCGATGTTTGTCCCCAGTGATCTAGCAATTTTGCTGGACTCGTAAATTAATTCTCTCGCAGTCGCAGAATACCATAGGTATCCTTCTACGAACATGCATGAAGCATCACGGATCGCTTCTTCATCAAGGTCAGTGGTCGAGAGCATGCTCGACGCTCCCAAATACGTGCACATCGTGCGCTGACCGTCCGGTGTTACAAATATGTAACAGCGTGCGCTCGTACTTCCATCCTGTAATGGACGAGTCGTTAATTTTATCCCAAGCTGTTTTAAGTCATTCGTAAATCGGGCACCGGTATCATCCCGAGCAACTTTGCCAACAAATTGACAGGAAGCACCCAGTTCGGACAGATGAGCCAGTGAATTTGCGATCGACCCGCCTGAACGAAATGAATCGAGACTTAAATTTTGCCTGAGTTTATGAACAGCCTCGTGACCGACTAACTGCATCGTGCCTTTGGCAAGCTCCATCTTGAGGATGTCTTCTTCGCGAGTAAAGCACAATATGTCAACGATCGCATTTCCGAGACCGAGAACGTCAACAGGTTTGGTCACGCATAATTCCCCGTACTCGCCAATACCGAATGAAGAAGAACATTCGCACCGGCACCCGCGAATTCTGGTGAAGTGTTTTCCAATTCGTTATGACTGACGCCATCATCGCAAGGAATAAAAATCATGGAAGTTGGAGCGACGCTGGAAATGTACACTGAGTCGTGACCAGCGCCACTGACCATTTCATTGAATGCAAAATTGCATGTGCGAGCTGCGTTTCGAACTCGGCTGATGCACTCGCTGTTGAATTGAATCGGCGGTGAGCGCCAGATGCGCTCTACGGTCACCTCAAGATCGGTGGAGTCATTAAAACTCAGCACTGCTGTCTGAATTTCCTCATCGATTCGATCAAATTCCTGCAGGTCAGGATGACGCATATCAATTGAAAACTCTACCCTCGATGGAACTGTATTTCTCGATCCTGGAAAAATTCTGTGTTCCCCTATTGTCAATCGAGCATCGAATCCAGAATTTTCGGCGATCCGATAAAGATCCCTCAGAATCATTGAACTGGTTCTTAGAGCATCTTTGCGCTGATCCATCGGTGTCGGTCCTGCATGAGTTTCCGCACCCACTACAACCACGTCATACCAGTTGACTCCCTGCACTCCCGTCACGACTCCGATCGGTTTTTCGATTGACTCGAGAATCGGACCCTGTTCAATATGGGCTTCAAAAAATGCCGCATACTCATGATCTTCCGGTACCGCGTCGCCTCGGTATCCGATTCTTTCGAGTTCCTCTCCCATCGTCTTCCCGGACAAATCGCTTCGACTGTGCCCGTAAGCCAGATCAAATGCTCCAGCAAACACTGCGGACCCGATCATCGCAGGAGGAAATCGAGAACCTTCTTCATTGGTCCAAACCACCAGTTCGACAGGCAGTTCAGTCTCAATGCCATGATCGTTCAACGTTCGAATCACTTCCAATCCTGCAAGCACGCCGTAGGCGCCATCGAACTTCCCACCCGTCGGCTGTGTATCAAGATGGCTGCCAAATCCCACTGCTTTTTCAGAGTTGGACTTTCCGGGACGTCGGAAGAAGAGATTTCCCATGGCATCCACTTCACGGCTGCAACCTTCTGCTTCACACCATTCGGTCAGTAGATCCCGACTCACTCGGTCTAAATCTGTCAGCGCGAGTCGACAGACCCCTCCTTTTTCCGTGGCGCCTATTTTGCCCATTTCCATCAGTGATTCCCAAAGTCGATCACTATTTACGCGAACATGCTTCATTTCAAATCTTCCTTTTCTTGTAATTACTCGTCCCTGCTTGCATAACGACAATCATACTCCGGATGTCGCTGAATTCTCACGTTGATTGTCGATACACCGTAGAAATTGCCAATCAGCGCTTTCGTGTAGATTCAATCGGTAAATCCGGGTAATTTTTCATCAGCACATACAGTACGGGTTGAATATATGACATCGACTTCACCTCATCCCGCCTCCCGCTGTTCCGCGGCGACTCGCTTCATGCCAAACTACCCAAGGTGGAACTGCTGCAGACCATGCCCGATGTCGATTTCATCTTCACCGCCAAGCCCGCAATGCACAAGACCCTGTATGACTGACTGAGCGGCTTGAAAATACTGCTGTGCAACCGCCGCACCCGGCGCATACAGTATAGCCTTACCCCGATTTGGTAGAGTCGTTAGTATTTAAGAGTTTGCTTCCGCCCAATTGGGCGGAAGCAAACTCCGACTGCGTTTTTTTCAGCTGCGCTTCATAGTCGATCGGACTCATGTATCCCAGACTCGAATGCAGCCTTCGGGTGTTATACCACGATTCAATATAACGAATCACCTGACGTCTGAGCTCCTTGGCCGACTTCAACGGATCCGTCTGCAACACGCTTTCGCGTTTCAAGGTGGCAAACCAGGACTCCGCCTGCGCATTGTCATAACAGTCGCCGACACTGCCCATCGACTGCTCAATCCCATGCGCTCGACACCACCCTTGAAACGACTTCGCACTGTACTGTGTGCCTTGATCCGAAGGTGAATCACACCTTTGCAACGTCGACCTCGAAGTGCCATCTGCAAGGCCTGGCTCATCAAACCGACATCTTGGCAGGTCTGCATCGCCCAACCCAAAATGCGCCGACTGCAGGCGTCCTGCACCACCGCCAGATACAGCGTGCCGTCCAAAGTTTACAGATAGGTCGCATCCGCCACCCACAGCTGATCCGGCTCGGCAACGCCAAACTGACGATTGACTCGATCTTCAATTCCATGCGCCCGAGCACCACCACGGGTGCTCGGCACATACTTTTTCGGCACCGACGCCGACAGCCCCGCCACTCGCATCAGACGCGCCACTCGATTCACGCTCACCTTGACTCCATTTCTGCACAACTGCGCCGCCACGCAGGGCGCACCATAGCTCCATTGGCTGCAACCATGATGCCACGAATCGACGCCAGCAACTTCTCATGTTGCTGCGAACGACGACTCGGCTGGCGCTGGCGCCACCGATAATAAACCGATTCTGAAATCTCCAGCACTCGACACATCAGACGAATCGTGAAATTCTTGCGCTCGACTTCAATCAGTTCGTACGCCTGGTTCCACCACTGTTGGTCACGCCGTCCGCGGCGAACCAGGCCGCGGCTTTTTTTAAGAACGCATTCTCCTGCTCCAACTGCTCAATACGACGCTTGCAACGGCGCAACTCCGCTTCACTCCCAGTGCCCACCCCCGGCTGACTCGCCTTCAACTTGACTTGACGCTTCCAATTCTGAATCGTGGTCGCCGACGGCTCGTATCTGCGAGCCAACTCTCTCACCGATATCCCTGCTTCATGCTCCGACAGGATATGCTCTTTTAATTCTTCCGGGTAGATCACTTTACTCATCTTGGGTTTCCCTCCAGTTCTTAGGTAAACTCTACAATTAAAGTGTCTCTACATTATCGGGGTAGGACCAGTACCGCGCATCACGCACCGTTATCGTTGGCACAGCCAACTGAACGAAGCCGTCAATACATACGCCGCACGCAAAGACACTGAACAGTTCAACGATGACATTCAGTCAGGTGCAGGTATTTGACCGATCATTGTTGAAACGGTACTTGCGAAGAAAACTCAATACCGAGTGTCTTCCACCACCTTGATTCTGCCCATTGCGTTTTGTCTGGTTTTTCGGACATCTCCCCTTAAGTACACTTCTGCAGTCACACGTCGCATTCCGAGTTCTCAACGAGTGGTTCTGTCGATGAAATCCAATTCAGCCTGAATCCGACTCCTCAGCGCCCAACACTTCGCGACAGTCGGTCCGAATAGTTTTTAAATCAATGATGACAGGCAGATCTGTCCAGCGTGCGGCGGCAGGTCAGTCACCGCCAATCACTGAATCGCCGGTTCAAGTAAGTTTCCGGTCCGATCAGTTTACCGAGAAAGTTCCCTCACCGTGCCAGAGCTCAGTCCGGTGTAGCTGCAGATCTTGTCAATCGGTTCATTGTTCTGCAGCATTATTTGCGCCATATTCCGCGCTTTCTGCTCAGCTCCTCGCTCGAGTCCCTGCTCATGTCCCTGCTCATGTCCCTGCTCGAGTCCCTGCTTGAGTCCCTGCTTGAGTCCCTGCTCATGTCCCCGCTTGAGTCCCTCCTGCATCTTGTCTTCCAATGTTCCCTCAAGAAACGGGGACGTCAATACTTCCTGTGGTAGGATTTCTCGCTCAACTTCCATGATCTTCTCCCTTGTGATTTCCGGCCTGACTCGGCAAATGTAGTCAACCGCCTTTCCAATCAATACTTTTCGACGCGTATCGTCAAGTTCCTGCCCCATACGAAGCAACTCGTCAACTGTATCAAGATTCGCATCCCATATCCTGTCAAATATATACAATATCAGCCTCGTTTCCAATTTCCTTTCCATTATCTGCCGCTGAACCTGCGGTCGGCGCAAGTTCACGCAGCGCACAATGAAGTTCAATACCTGTCGACCGAATATCTCGATCATTTCCGGTGAATCGGATGCCAGATTCTGGTGGAACTCCAAGTTGTAAGGCCACTCCGACCCCCGACCATGATAGATCAATATCGGCAAGATCGGAATCATCTGTTTTCTGTACACCGCAGTCTGATATTCCAGCAGCTGCACCATCAATTTCGCATCCTGCCAGCTCTTGTGCTCCAGCATGAATACCATCTTGCAGTCCGCACCGGTCCTTTTGGACTTGACCGAATACAGAAGATCCATTTGTTTTTCGCTCGAGTCCGGCATGAAATGAACCGTCGGCAGCGCACGCAATGTCCGCCAGTCAAAAGCATTAAACTCGTCATCGGTCAAGGCCAGTTCGAACAGATCCATACAATTGCGCCGCTCTCCATATATCTCGCAGAACAGCCGATCATGCGGATTCTTGAATTTAATTTTGTCAAGCTTAGGTTCTGCCATAAATCTTCCTGCCATGCTTATTGTGCTGTCGAATGAAAATGACCTGCCTGCCGAATCTGCCATTCGGACGGTCGTTCTTGTGATATGTCTGTCGAAACATCCACTCAGCTGATCTGACCGGACATTTCCGCGGTGATCGGATCGTGTTCGAGAATTCAAACTTTCCGATATGAACTATTGTATATTCTGCGATCCCAAAATGGAATCGGGCGAACATCACAGGGCAAGATCATCCGCCGCGACGGCACCGCAGCCGCAGCCAAATGAACTGCAATCGACATTGCAGCTGCTTATTCTGATTGGATAAAATGCCGATGTTGGCATGCGAACCACTTACCGGTGTTTTTTCAGTGACGGCAGTCCAGCGCTTCAGGTGCGGACGCTCTCTCATTTGCGATGCGTTCTATTCCTGTCATTTTGATCAATTCCGCTTCGGTTGTCCGAGCAGACAAATGAATCCGCTCTCAAAATGATTGCGATGAACAACCTGCATCAGGAGGTTCAAATTCTATTCGGCCATCGTACTTTCGCCGAGAAACTGTTGATGTTTTAATTTGGGCAACAGCTCGTCCCTGCATTAATAACGACAACCACAGTGAAATACCAGTCACATCAGAGTGTGACTATCGGCATACAAGAGGGCAGGCAGTTACCTTTTCTTTTCTAAATTAGAATTGATGACTTTCATCATTCCATGACGGCATGCGATGATTGAACTATCTTGGATTTACAGCTCTCTCCCGCTGAATAACCGTGAAATTAACCACAATCAACTATTAAATAAAATTATAAATTTAATAATTTCATAGGTTTAATATAATCATATTGCTATTCAGCCGGAACTAAATTCATGCGACAGTTCACTATTCAGGGATCTGGATCATTGGCGTTTCCCGTACCGGTCAAAGAATCTGACTTAGAAACTCTCTCGTGCGAGGATCGCGCGCCTGCGAAAAAAATGTAGCAGGCGGCCCGAATTCGACGATGATGCCACCATCTGTAAAATAAATGCAGTCTGCCAGTTCTCGAGCGAAGCCCATTTCATGAGTAACAAGAATACAAGTCATTCCTGACTGTGCCAAATCCTTGATCGTATTCAGAACCTCTTTTACGGTTTCTGGATCGAGTGCGGCCGTCACTTCGTCAAAGAGCATCACTTTCGGGTTCATTGCCAATGAACGAGCAATCGCTACACGCTGTTGCTGACCGCCCGACAGTTCTCCCGGATAGCTATCTTCCTTCCCTTTTAAATTGACGCGGTTCATCAGCTCAAACGCATGTTTTCGTACGTCTTCCGGATTATTCTTCAGTACCTTGATCGGTGCCATCATTATGTTTTGCAATGCAGTTCTGTGAGGAAACAGGTTGTACTGCTGAAATACCATGCCGACTTTTTTTCGCAATTCCAGTTTATCGAGTCTTGGAACATGTACTTCCTGTCCTTCAACCTTGATCGATCCAGAATCAATTTCGTTCAATGCATTGATGCAGCGAATCAGTGTGGATTTTCCCGAGCCGGACGGCCCGATGATGCAAATCACCTCACCTTTCATAACATCCATGGATATTCCCTTCAGAACTTCGAGATCTCCAAAAGACTTGTGAACGTTCTTTATGGAAACTATGGGTTCAGCTTCTGTCCAATTCATAATTTAATGAGCTCGTGTCTTTACTATGTGAAAGCGGTTAAATCAGCCAGGTCAATCAGGTTGAAGTGCATCAAAGTTTCAACGCGTATCGTTTCTCCAGTCGAATCGTCAGCTTTGCAATTGGGTAACAGTATGCGAAGAATATCAACAAAGCGAAACTGTAGAATGGAACCAATAACTCAGGATGATTGTTCTCAGCTTCAATCGCCTGTCCACTCAACGTAATCAGTTCCTCAACTCCAAGCAGAGAACACAAAGGAGTTGCCATTGTCAGGATCGCATACCAATTCATCCACGGCGGAATCATACGCTTGATGCACTGAGGCAGAATGATCTGCCACATTGCCTGACGCCGACTGAACGCCAACGACTCCGCAGCTTCCCATTGCCCCGTGGGCACCGATAAAGTTGCGCCTCGCACGACTTCAGAAATATTCGCCATGATGGGGAGAGAAAGGCCGAACACTGCTTTCAGCCAGTCCGGTACGGAAATAATGAGACTGCCAATTACGATTTCAAACGGTAGCGCCAGCAAAACGATGAACAGCAGTACCAACCAAGGTGAATTACGAAACAGCTGAGTAATAAACTTAGCGGTCAGCCTAACGTAACCAAATTGAGATATCTGCGCTAGCCCCAGCATCACTCCCGCAACTGTGCCAATTAACATTGTCAGTACTGAAATCAGCAGATTGAAGAGGAATCCGCTGATAAACAGGAATGGAAGCCATTTGATCAACGCACGCATGGCGTCCCCATAGTCGTAACCGGCAGCATGCGCCGTCAATGGCCACAGTGTGATAAGAGCCAGTGCGACAATAAAAATCAGAGGTGATGCTGAGTCCAGCCAAGTGCTGAATGAAACCGCATTCAGTTCGTTCGCGCTACGGTAACGATACGGCAGCATCACAGGAAGATCAGTGGTTGGCCTGCTTCCAACTCCAGGAATTTTTCCGCGAATCATATTCACTCTCCGTAACCCGGGATTCTCATTGCTCTTTCCCACTTGTGCATGCTGAAAACCAGAATGCCGACTAAAACGATGAATACAAAAAACAAAACGAGCATCGTGGGATACTGCGCACTTGGATAATCGTTCCAAATTCCAACGCATTGGTAAAGAAGCTCTGGGACCGCAATACCGATCGCCTGTGTTGTAGTTTTAACTAAATTGACCAGATTATTGTTCAGGGCAGGCAGCGAAACTCTGAACGCGAGAGGCAATACCAGCTCGATGTACGACTGCATGCGAGAATAACCCAAGGCGTCAGCTGCTTCCCGAGTGGACTGAGGCACAGCCTCAATGCCAGCCCGAAAAATTTCCACGTTGAACGCACCAGCAAAAAAGGAAAGGGAAATTATCGCCCAGCCGACATTTGAAATGATCGGAATCTCAGTCCAGCCATCTGGACCCGTGATGGTCGGTGTCAATGACCCGAGTGCAAAATAGAAGAATAAGAGCTGAACAAAGGGCGGTGTGTTACGAAAAAACTGGATGTATCCTTGAACGAAAAGTCGGATCCACCTCTTGGACGAACCCTGGAGCCAAGCACCAACCACGCCGATCACGACGGAAAAAACAATGCATGCAATGGACAGCAATATTGTCGTTTTCAGACCGCTGACAAGTCGCCGCCACTGTGCTTCCTCATAGAAGAAAATGAAATTCCAGCGAGGGTAATGTTCTGCGACCTGTACGAAATATTCAGATATGAATTCAATCATTTAGATGGTAGGATTGGACCGTTCGACAGACGATCAGTGTCGGTGACGGCGAGGACTCGCCGTCACCTGATCTCACTATGCCAACTACTCGGCGAGCCAGTCCGCGTACTGTTCGTTTCGCTTCGCGAGATAAACAGTAGGTTTAATTCCCCATTTGCTTTCCCATTCGATCAGCTTGCCAGACTGATGCCAGCTGTAGATCATGCCGGACATAAAACGACCAAATATACAGTTTACTTCGGCCAATGGAACTGCCAAGCCCCAAGGATTGTCGTCTTCTGACATCAGAGGCATCTCGAATTCATCAAAGTTACCTGAAGCAAGGTCTGAACCGATGGAGGAATCATCATATACCCAAGCAACGCACTTTTTATCGCGCAAAGCCTGTTTTGCTTCCGCATTACCGGTAAATGCAACAACGTTGACTCCATAGCGTTCAGTCACGATTTTGTTGTAGAACGCTCCTTGTTTGCCACATACCGGCTTGCCTCGCAGTTCTTCCCATTCCTTGAACGCGAGTGCCTTTGGAGACATGACGTTGGTTCCGGATGTATAGTACGGCGGCGATGGAATTCCGACGATTTTTCTGCGGTCTGGACGGTCGGACATGGTTGCAATGAACATGTCTGTTTTTCCCTGTTCCAGAAACTGCATGCGATTCGATGACTGAACGGGAACCAATTCGACGCTTACGCCCATTGTGGCGCCGACATCCATCGCCATATCAATTTCCATTCCGACTATGGCGCCATCGGGATCTCGAAATCCCCACGGTTTGTAGTCGGCCTTTACACCGATGACAACCTTCCCTCTGTCCATCACTTTGTTCCAAGTATCGTTCGTGCACTCCGCTATGGCAATTCCCGAAAATCCGACAAATAATGCAACTAGTGCAGTTACGCTAAAGCATTTTTTAAACATAAATCACTCCTGAGATTAACAATTTACTGTGTAGCATTGACAATTCTGCTCATTCAATTTGCTGGTGTCCGTACAGATTCAAGTCACTGGAGAAATTCCTCATACAGGACCAATCTGCATGAATCAAATGCACGAATAGAGAGATTGACAGCTCGATATTCAATTCTTTGTAAAAGTAAGCTGTTCAGTATATCACTCGAACTATTGGTTAAATGGCGTCCTGATTCCATGAATCTCTCGTGAAAAAATCGAAGATGGATGAAAAATTCTGCATTTGAATCACTAGAGCGTTGATACGAACTGCGTCTGTTAAAAAAATCAACTTTCCAAGTATTTCCTCTTCGATCAATCTTGGACGATACTGTTCATTCAGCAATCGAGAGAATCTGCAAAAAAGAAAGAACCAACAACGGCAGATTGAGCGTGCCTATTTGCAGTTCCAATTGGGATGCAGGAACTTACAGATCAGCAGCGTGATGACAGCTGATTTGAAAACGAGTCGATCAAGATTTGCCAGAGAATTAGTCTGAATGACACCATTTCTAAAGCTATTTGCTCTTTCTTGGTGTCATTTATACTCTAGCCTAATCAAGCTCGATTAGGCATTTTCATCCTTAAATTCAGCGTAATGTGAACCAAACAGTCTACGATGTTTAACGATGTTCATCACGACCGTGAACAGCCCAGCTACGATTAAAACCGCTGCAATCGGACTGGTAAAGAGAGCGAAAAAATTATAGTCGAGCAACACCATTGCTCGGGAGAAAGTATCTTCCCCAATTTGGCCTAGAATCACTCCGATGACCAACCCTGGTATTGAGTAGTCCTTACGCCTCATGAAAAAGCCGAGGATCCCAGCAAAGAACATTGCGTAGACGTCAAAAATATTGCCACGAAGCGCAAAGGCGCCAATGGTGGAAAAAATCAGAATTGACGGCGCTAGAATCGGAAAAGGTATTCGCAGCAGATTCACAATCATTTTGGCTTCGACTACACCAACCGCCAAAATTGCTAAACTTGCCCAGAACATGGATGCAAACAATACCCACACGAGATCGCGCGCTTCGATCATGATCAGAGGTCCGACATCCATATCGTGCAGATTGAATACGCCAATCATCATCGCCGTCAGCGCACCGCCTGGAAGTCCAAGTGCCAGAAGAGGGATCATTGCAGCACCCGTCGCAGCGTTGTTCGCAGTTTCAGATGCAACAACGCCTTCGGGTTCGCCTTTTCCAAAATTCTTCGGTCGTTTTGACCAACGTACTGCTTCGTTGTAAGACATGAACGCAGCTAAAGTCGACCCAATCCCTGGCAGGACTCCACAGAAAAATCCGATCAGCGTCGATCGGGCGACGACAAATTTCATCTTCCAAAATTCCAACAAGGAAGGATATGCAACTGAAATTTTCGGTTGCTGATAGCTCCCGCGTGCGAGCATAAGTCCTTGAACAAACACCTCAGATACAGCAAAGAATCCAAGGATCAATGGAATAAAGTGGAATCCGCCATGCAAGTAAAGTGTGCCGAAGCTAAATCTGGGAATTCCTCCGACTGGGTCACTTCCAACTACTCCAATGATCAGGCCAGCCATCAAAGAAAGCCATCCTTTTGCAATCGAAGACGTACCGATTCCTGCTACGACAGCCAATCCAAAGAATACAAACGCAAATATTTCGACTGGCCCGAAATTTCGAATCGCAAAATCGGCGACTGGTTCCGTAAATGCCATCATTGCTATAGCCGCAAGCGTACCCCCAATTGCCGAACAAGTTACAGCGTAGCCTATGGCTTTACCCGATTTTCCCTGACGCGTCATCGGGTAGCCGTCAAACGCGGTTGGAGCGTTCTCTGCAGAGCCCGGTATATTGAACAATATGGCCGTTATTGCACCACCGTACACTCCAGAAACATAAATCACTCCGTATAGCATGATTGCATGAGTAGAGGACATATAAGCAGTAAATGGAAGAATTACTGCACCCAATGTCAGAAGACTCAGTCCGGGAACCGCACCAAAAACCAATCCTCCAATCAGCGCAACAACAAAGATTACTATTCCGATTGGGTCACTAAAGAGCTGAAGCGAACCAGCTAAGAAATCTTCCATTAGATTATCAAGCCCAAAATCGTTCCATTGATTGCGTTAAAAACGCCAGCGCCAGGTGGCAGGTAAGTGAAGATCAGTTTTACAAATACGAGAACAATCGCTGCATAAATTGAAACAGTCATAATTGCCAGCGTCGACCAGCGTCGAACTCCCATCAACCACATATACCCACAAAGAAAAAATGGAGTTACGAGGAGAAAGCCCATTTTATGGATTAAGTATGTGTAGAAAATTGGCAGTATGAAAAGCAGAGCTATGCGAATTTGCATTGATCTTTCAAGGACATCATCTTGATTTGTGGTCGTTTGATCCATCCTTGAAGAAGACCCTCGATAATGACGAACTATTGGATACAGCATACCGACGGCGGCTATAAACATGATTGCCAATACGATCCTTGGCCAAAATGCAGGACCTAGGTCATACACCGGAAGCGGGTCATCGAACTGAAACGTATAGATGAACGCGAAAATGACGAACAACAGCCAACCTGCACCTTCGATCAAAGACATTTTCGAAGATTGGTTTGAGTTTTTAGACTCGGTCATGAGATGATGATTTTATGAATCAGCAAAAATTAACCGCAGGTAGTTCGGTAAATTCGTACTACCTGCGGAAATTATTATAGTTCTAAGTTTACAGTCCTTCGCGTACTGGCAGACCTAGTTCCCGGAAAGCGTCAATGTAGACACCGACGGAATCTTCTAAAATTTTTGTCGTATCTTCTCGACTTCGAAATGAATCAACGATGTCAAGGCTCTTACGTTTTACGAATTCCTGATGATCTTCCGAACGATAAGCTTCGGCAAATACTTCTGCCAGATATTCGACGATTTCAGGTGGAGTGCCTTTTCTTAGGAACATTCCTCGGAATCTCAAAAGAGGTTCCCAATCCAAGCCGTAGTCTGAACCCAATGCTTTTGTGTCTGGATAAAGTTCGAATCGAGTTGGCCAAAGGGCAAGAATCGGCTTCAAATTACCACCTTCAACGTACTTTGAAACGTCACCAGGCTGTTCCATCAATACATCCAGCTGACCACCGATAACCGCACCAAAACGTTCTGCAGATTTACCCGTGAGAACTTGTCGAGATTTAAATCCAAAATGGTTCTCAACTACCCCCATGCTCACTAATTCCATTGGAATGTTGATGTTGGAAACCGTTAATTTTCCTTCTTCCTGCTTCGCATATTCCACAAGTTTGTCGAAATCTGGAACACCATCAGTCTGAAATCGTTCGTCGTCCGCGTTGATGAACAACATGGTCGGTGCAACATTCATGATGACGAGCGCCTCAAGATCCGTGACCGGATTTAAGTCAATTCGTCCTTCCACATAGCGCGATGGCAAGGTATCAATATGTTGCAACAGAGTATAGCCATCAGCTGGCGCTTGCAGGAATTCAGGTAAGCAATTCAATCCACCGCCACCGGTAATGTTGATTTTATTGATTTTTGCATTCATGATTTTGGCTGCAGGACCTACAATGGCATCAACGGCCTGATCAGAACCTCCCCCCTTTCCATAGCAGCATATCACCGTGATTGGCCGCGCCGGGTAACCCTCGGGTGCAGCCGCGAAACTGGAATTGAACGAAAAAAGTCCGAATACAGTGAGTACCGAAGCAAATACCGTGATTGTTGAACTTAGAAAGAATTTTTTCATTTGACTTAGAGCTCCAAATTTTAGATTTCACAATTCTATCGACTGTTTCCCACCAAAATACCGCATTGCTCTGATTATGATTCCGCAACTGAATATCTGGTAGAGCTAAAACTATACTACTTTGCCCAAGTAATGTGTATGATTTCTAATCGATTTCGTCCTCTCTCATCTTAATTTTCCCGCCAAATTACTCGATTTGCGCCAGCGATACTGTGTTTCCGTCAACCTGCAATGCTTGTCCACTGATTTTTGAGCCTCGATCGGAACAAATGAACAAAGCCATTTGAGCGATGTCTTTTGCTTCCACAAAACATTTCAGTGATGTTTGGCTGACAAACTGTTCTCGTATCGTTTCCAGGTCCAAATTGCGAGTTTCAGCTTCGGCTGAAATCACTCGGTCCATCCGCGGGCCGGAAACCGCACCTGGACAAATTGCGTTCACGCGAATGCCGTAGTCACCGACTTCCATCGCAAGTGATTTTGTCAGGCCAACTATGCCCCACTTCGCAGACGCGTAAGGCGTTCGCAGAGGATATCCGAAAATTCCTGCGGATGACGATAGATTGACGATCGATCCTTTACGCTGTTTCTTCATGAGCGGCAGAACGCGCTGAGAACACAAAAACGTACTGATGAGATTCACCCGTAGAGTTTCTTCCCAGTCGGCAAGCTTCAGCTCCTCCAAAGGTCCATTCGGACCTGCTATGCCCGCGTTGTTGACTAAAATGTCGATTGCGCCGTCCGTTTCTTCAAACACCGCATCAAACAACAGGTCAACGTCTGATTCTAATCCCGCATCGGCAACTATCCCGTCAATGGAAAGATTCGACTGATTCAGCGCCTGAATCAATTCTTCATTGATATCGCAAACCCAAACTCTTGCACCAGCCATCGAAAACGTTTCTGCGATAGCCATGCCGATTCCCGAACCACCCCCGGTTACAACAGCAGTTTGTCCCAAAAGCTCCATTTTTACTCCATATCAGCTCGATTTGCGATTGCTTAGATGTCTAAAACCAGCTGGTCAGCTCCCGCAGCGGCACGTGAAACGCAGATCATCATCAATTTTTCATGCGTCTTTTCACGATTGCTCAAAACCATGTCTCGATGTTCGACATCCCCGTATAAAACGCGGGTGCGGCAGACGCCGCACAATCCCCCTTCGCATGAATGTTCGCTGACGATGTCCGCTCTTTTCAGTGCGTCTAAAATACTCTCATTCGCATCGACCCTCAATACAGTTTTACGGCGTGCCAGCACTACATAAAAGGCTTCATTCCGTTTGGATTTCGGCACTCTTCGATTGAACCATTCCATGTGTATGTTCTTCTTTGGCCAAGCTCCAGCCGCATTGATCACATCATCCATGAATTGAAGAGGACCGCATACATACAGATGTTCGCCCTGCGGACTGTTTGAAAGTATCTTTTCAGCAATGAGACGATGATCAGAATGTCCATCGTCATAGTGGCAGCTGAGTTGTTCACCACATGCATCATTAAGTTCTTCGACAAATGCACCGTCTGACTCAGACTTATCGAAGTAGTGAACTCGAAATTCTGCATTAAGTTCTCGCAAACGATGACACATGCTCAGTATTGGTGTGACTCCGATGCCTCTGGCAATCAGCAGGTGAGAAGCAGCCGATTCAGCAAGTTCGAAGCTGTTTATGGGATGTCCAGCTTCAATTGTTTGACCTGTTTTTAAATTATCGTGCAACCACTTTGAACCGCCCCGGCCTTCACAATCAAGAGAAATTCCGATCACGTATCGATGTCTTTCCCGAGGATGATTGATCAATGAATACGAACGCCGAAAACCGTAGTCTTCAATGATAAGATCAATGTGGGCCCCCGCTGAAAATTCAGGAAGAGGATGATTGGCGGCATTGACGAATTCAACTCGAAGGGTGCCTGATATCGAGGACTCGACCGAGCTTACCCTGAGTTTCAAACGAGAATATGCTGGTGGTTCCGGAAAAGCCTGACCGTCTTCCAGCATCAGCCTGTGGACATATTCATCACCAATAATATGTTGATCTAAAATTTCGTCGACATCCTCGAAGGTTTCATAGTGATACCAAACTCCCTCCGGATAGACCACCATTGTGGGACCGAATTCGCAGCGCTCCAAGCAGCCCGCATTATTGATTCGAATGTCCGTCAGACCTAGGCCTTTTGCGCGTTTCTTCATGTAGGTTCGCAGTCTGACCGAACCGCGCGCATAACAGCAGCTTCTAGGATGATCGGGAGTTCGTTCGTTTACGCAGCAGAATATATGTTTTCGATAATGCATCGCAATATTTTGTTAATGTACACTTGGTTTACATCTAAGGTATTGATTTGGATAGGCAATATATGCGCCTAGTTCTCTAGCGGCATGCCAGGGCCAACGTGGATTGTAAAGCATTCCCCGCGCCATCGCCACCACATCTGCTTCACCATTCAGGATGATTTTCTCAGCTTGACTGGGTTCAGTGATCAATCCGACAGCAATGGTCGGAATTTCGGCTTTTTCTCGAACTGCCTTCGATAAATGAACCTGGTAACCTGGCCCGACCTTTATGTCCTGATGGCCGATGATTCCACCGCTGGACACGTCAATCCAATCACAGCCTAAGTCTTTCAGCATTCTAGCAAATTCGACCGTATCGTCCAGCGTCCATCCACCGTCCATCCAGTCGGTTGCAGAAACCCGAACACCGATGGGTTTGTGGTCTGGCCAGACTTCTCGTACAGCCTCATACACCTGAAGTGGGAAACGCATTCGATTTTCAAGACGACCTCCATATTGGTCGTCCCGCGCATTGGATACCGGTGACAAAAACTGATGAAGAAGGTAACCATGTGCAGCATGAAGTTCGATTGCATCAAAGCCGATCTTATTCGCTCGTACTGCCGCCTTTGCAAAGGCTTTGATCAGCTGTTTGATATCCTTGACGCTTAGAACGTCGGGAACCTGACCGGAATCTCCAGCGATCGGCGAAGGAGCTGCCGGCTGCCAGCCACCCGATTCGGGACCGATGAATCTTCGCCCCAGCCACGGCGGCTGAGTGGACGCTTTTCGCCCTGCATGTGCGAGCTGGATTCCAATGGGGGTCCTCGCGTAACTCCTGCAGGAATCAACGGTTTTCTTTAGTGCGCGTTCATTTTCATCGTTGTACAATCCTACGCAATATGGACTGATTCTTCCGCGCGCTTCCACATTTGTCATTTCCACCATAATCAATCCAGCACCGCTGACTACAAACTGACCCAAATGCATCAGATGCCAATCCGAAACACAGCCGTTCTTTGCCGAATACTGACACATCGGTGAAACCATGATTCGGTTGTCTAATTTCAGATCTCTGAATGAAATCTGTGTGAATAATGCTGACTGATTTGAACGCAATTGACCGAGAACTATGGAAAATAGTTTTGACGACGATAGATGAAAAATGATTTTACTTGGTAAAGACAATTGATTTGATGACAAAACCCGACCAGAAAACAATATTGGAATTATTGGATTTCGCTGCCACGCTGGCAGATGGCGCCCGCGAAATCGCTCTGAACTACCACCGTCTGCCCAAAAAGCAATGGACCAAGTCGGACGACACATTTGTGACCGAAGTTGATCTGGAAATTGAAACGTTCCTGCACGCTCAGATTAGTGACCGATACCCTCATCATGGATTTTTTGGTGAAGAATTTGGAGACCGGAGCGAAGAAAGACGTTACACATGGTGCATCGACCCAATTGACGGCACTGAGCCGTTCGTTTTTGGATTGCCGACGTTCGGCGTACTGATCGCCTTGACTCTCGATTCGCATCCCATTGTTGGCATAATTGAATCCCCAGCCATGAAAGAACGCTGGCGTGGTGCGACAGGATTTGAAACTACGTGGCAGAACAAGCCCTGCTTTACGAATGGGTATGCTCGATTGGAGGATGCCGTCGTTCTTGCAACGTCAATCGATATGTTCAGCAAAGACGAAAAATTAATTTTTGATGCAGTCACCTCTCATTCGAAACGCCGCCGATTTGGCGCAGACTGTTACGCGTACGGTCTATTGTCCTGCGGCAGCATTGATGTGGTCATGGAATCCGACATGAAGCCATACGATATGATGGCGTTAGTGCCTGTGGTAAAAGGTGCGAACGGGATGATTTCGGATTGGGAGGGAAATTCACTGACGCTCAATTCCGGCCGTCAGGTGCTGGCGAGCGCCAATCCAGAATTGCACCAGGAATGCCTGGATGCAATTGCTCGCTGCTCCGTCTAGTTTTTGTATTTCAGCTCAGAGATCGCCCGGCACGCCAAAAGATGGTGCGGCATCTGGCTGAACTGCTCGCAAAACGTAGTCATCACACTCGAGCTTATAGGCATCCCACAACCTGGACAGCTCACCGACAGGATCAGAATCATGCCAGTCGACTCGGAGGTTGACTTCCGGCCATTCGCATTTGGTCGCAACCAATAGCGCGCCTGAGTGGACAGTCCCCATTTCACCACCCGCATCCAAACCTGCATTCAAAGCATACAACAGCGTCTCAGCTAGATGACTATCTGGCTGACGATTCAAAAAAGAATCAACCATCGCCGACGGTATGGATTCATTTGCGAGAAGATTTCCGGCAGCAACGCATCCTGATCCACTGGCGACCGCATAACACCCCAATATATGTTCTCCGGTGTAGTGAGCCGCATTACCTCGAACGTCCACTACGGTCAGCTGTCGATAATTGATATAGCTGGCAGAGCTTACGATTTGATCGAGAGATTGTTGGGCATCTAGTCCTGACCCCATACAATCAAGAATTTTGGGCCCTAGTGTAGGGTCCGTAATGTTTTGGGTTGCAACGGCGCCGACGCCTGCCCGAACCCAAGGACAGCGACTGCCAACTGCAATACTGGATGTGGTAATTGCGATTCCAACCGCACCACTGGCTGGGTCGTAAGCTGTAATTGAAAAGGTCATAATTCCTAAACTGCTGGATTATTGCGCAGAGGGTTGGCCCTGCACGCCAAAAAATGAATCGTGTCGGTAAGGAGTGCGAATCTCAATTACGTCGCTGCGCAGCCGCGCAGTCCCGCTGTCAACGCCGCGTACCAGTTTGCCCGTGTACGCTGAAGGCAATGCTGGAGAAAGCAGAGGATAAGCATCGGCTGCCGCGTAGTCGCAGATCAGCAGACGGCGCGGAGTTTTGGAGCGGTTTGACTCTGACCCGTGCACCGTCCAGGTATGCATGAAACATACTTCACCGCGGGCAGCGACAATTGGAACCCTTTTTCGTTCAAATTCATCGTAATACGATGGATCAATTGCTCCAACATAATCTCCATTCCTGAAATGTGAAAAACGTTTTTTATGAGACTCCGGCACTACTTGCAGACAGCCGTTGTCCTCATTGGCGTCATCAAGCATCAGCAGAATTGCGAGCATGTCGTCATTCGTATGAGGATCGTAAGAATGATCCTGATGGTAATACACGACTGTTTTCATCCCTGGCAGTTTAATATTCAGTTTGCAGTGATGAAAGCGAATGCTTGGACCGATCAGCTCCGATACCATGTCCACCATGGGACTATCCCATAAGACATCTTGAAAGTTCTTCGAGATATCTGCCGGATTTGCAACACGACGCATTTTTGGATGCCCGCTTGAATGCCCGACCTCAAGATCGAATCTAGCCTTACCGTCGTGCGTCACGCCAAAATTTTTAGTATGACTGCGACTTTCTTCGATCCATGCATCCAGTTCTTCATCCAACTTTCGCAGCAATTGATCATCAATGGCTGATTGGCATATCAAGTAACCGTAGTCTCGAAAATATTGAATTTGATCTTTGTTGAGATAATTTTGAGATTCCATATTACAGAATTGCAAACGAGTGGAAATTTAATGGACCATCGTGCTGCTAGAAATTATACCCATAGGGACCTAAAAGATGAATTGGAGCTGTCATGAGTTTTTTGATAATCGGAGCAATCGGCACTAATTGACAAGACTACTCACAAAACTCAGCGGAGACAATTTAAGTGGCGTACAAAGGATTTGCACACGTAAGGTATTTGGCACTTAATTTTGGTTTCAATCCACGCGCCCATAAGGGACACGATACCCTACATTCCAAGGTATTGATTAAACATAAGAATGTAAGTCCATTTCGCTAATTGCGTTAATGTAAAGCATAAAAGAACAAAAATTTAAATTGAAATTTCTAGAATTTCAATGCACTATATATCCGCCTCAACTGGTTGCTTTTCATGAGAACAAGAAGTTAGCGTTATAGAATAATTGGATCACGGATTGTATCTGGATAAAATTTAACTCCGTGGTGTTCTATCCTGTTTTTACCGTTTAACTTGTGAGGTTGGTTCTGCCAGTCCTTGGGCACATAACTTGTAAGATCCAGCTTTTTGAGATTCTTTGGCGGCTTTAGGTCAGCCGGCAAATAGGATCAAAGAAATTCCTACAATAAACTGTGAAGCGCATTCGTCATCCAGCTCGAATCATAGGCTGCTCCAACTCGACCGTAGTCAAACGGGCCGCTTCAAGCAAATTCAGCATCAGTTCAAACACGCAAGAAAATGCAGTTGATGCCGGCAAGAAAGCAGGCTAAACTCCAGAATTGCCCCATTTGCGTGACTTGGCAAATGAACCAAACTGGGAAATGACGTGCTGTTCCGCTCAACGCCAATGCGCTGGTCTGCAGTCGGTGCCGAAGTCCTGTACCATATGCTGGTCCATCTGACGGATTAGACCATGACCGACATAGTTCACAATCTGACAAGTTTGCAGCCTAGAGTGAAGTGCGGATGGGCGGCTTGAGCTGATTCTTTCATTGAAATCAAGTCCATGATGGACATCAGTCTTTGATCGGAATCAATTCAGCAGTTCAGAACTGCAATGGTCGGCGATGAATCTGCGATGATTGCGTCATTTCTGACGTCGGCGCTCACCATCCTGCACTGAGTCATAAGTCACGCGAATGTCGGAATTCTTGATCTGTCACTTGCTTGGATTCCACTGCGCAGCGCTTTGTAACGGATCTGCATATCTCCCGCGTATGAATTTGGCTTCATATCGACTGCAGCTGATCGTCGCAGCCGCCGCTTGTAATCGGAGTGCAGGTTATGATAAGGTAAATCTTGTTGAAAGCTGTTCGCCAAAACTCGGCACAATGACTGCGAACCGAGCAGGACAGCCGCTGGAGCGGCTGGATGATCACCGGAAGCAGCACAGGCAGCTGCGACAAAACTGAGCCGTTTTTGGGGACGCAAGCCCCCGCCCCGAAGGAGACTGTGAAAGTATTGCCAAATTAGTTTAAATTGAGTGGATGATGAAAATATAACTTATTGATTTAATTGATATTAAATATTTGTTCTGATTCAGAATCTTACAGAAGAGAGAATACTTTCACAGCCTCGAAGGCGTGGAGGCTTCCTCATCAAATGGGAATTGTAAAATTAGGTTATGAATAAATTCGCATATGACACGTTAGGAACTTCAAGGGAGCTCGAAGCTGCCGGCATGGAGCGTCGTCAAGCTGAAGCGGTAGCGATCGCGATCGCCCAGCGCGAGGGCAATCTTGCGACCAAGTCCGACATTGCCATAATCAAGTCCGATATTGCCAAAGTCGAGTCCGATATCAGGTCCGATATTGCCAAAGTCGAGTCCGACATCGCTAGAGTGGAGTCCGACATCTCGGAGGTCAGATCGGACATGAAGGCGCACTTCAGATGGGTGATCTCTATGCAGATCTTCGTAGTATTTGCAGTCGTTGGGCTCGTCTACATGAAAGTCCCGTAAGTTATGCCACCGAAAACGGAGCAGGCAACCAGCTAAAGCAATCTGTTCAGAAGAAATAAAGGCCCATATGTTGATCGGAGCATGAAGCTGGGGAATCGGTTCAAAGCACCGATTGAGCCGTACTGAAGTACATTCGTCGTCCAGGTCGAATCATGGGCTGCTCCAACTTGACCGCTGTCAAGCAGGCCGATTCAAGCAAAATCAGCATCAGTTCAAACATGCAAGAAAATGAAGCTGATGCCGGCAAGACAGCAGGCTAAACCCCAGTATTGCCTCATTTTCTCATTTTCCAGTCATTTATTAACCCAGAAACTTGTGTTCTAATACCCACTTGTTACTCATCTTCCGAATTTTCTAGAATTTTTCGCACTACAACCGCATTCTGATCAATGACTGAAGTGAATGGGATTACATACAGAACCCTGTCCAAATTATGCTCATTAGCATGCTTCAAGGCGTATCTCAGACTAGTCAGAGTCTTACCACCGCCCGTGGGTACGGTTAATGTATAAGTACCTTGTGGACCAGCGGCGCGAAGTCTAACTGCGTCAGAAATCTGTGACCGAATTTTGTTGATTTCACTTTTTGATTCAAACTTCGTTATGTGATTTTCCAGTCGGTTAATTGCAGTTTCCCACTTCAGCCATTTCTTTTTACCTACTCGTATATGTTTTCTGTCAGGATTTTCAAATTCTGCACTGTCAATTCGATCCGCATCTACCAGACAGCTAAAAAGAAATCGAACTATTAGTCCAAGTTTAAAGGCATCAGTCTCTGAAAACTCTTCATTGATGTATTGAGGAAAGTTCACCATTTCCTGTAATCGAAAAAACATTTTGCGAATGAAATCTTCCCCTAACAAAATTTCTATCTTTTTGACTAAATCAGGGTCTGAGGAAATTGCATTGCTTTCGCATTCTTTGAGATGAGTTTCAGCATAGTCCTTTCTCATTCGACGGCAAAACGTAGGGCTTCCATCTCTCCCCAAGCAGTTGATCAATCCACTGTGATGTGATGCAATACACAAAGCCAATATTTGTCCACACAAACGACCTTGCCCAGCAGCACCGAATTTCTGCAAACATTTCCAGACATATTGAGCTCCAGCACTAGAATGATCAATTCGTCCTTTGTGTTCGGCCGGATCAATGTAGGAATCTTGGTCTGGGTCTATTCTTCCTACAGCCGATTTTAGATATTTTTGAAATTTGTCACTGTATTTTCCAAAGTCATGCAGCAAACCTAGTGCTAAACCTGCATCGGCCAAATTAATTTTGGAAGCGAAATCACTGGCCAACTTTCCCACATTAGAAAGGTGATGGCTTAATGGTTGTTCTGAATTATCTGACTGCCGGATATGAGCAACAAAATTCACAATCTAAGCCCACGCAACCGGTACATCAATGAATTTGATTTGCAACAGATGCCAAAGAACCAACATTTTCAGTTTTAAGCATTCAAGCACAACGTGAAAGACTTGCAGTACTTTTATTCTCCATGCTCTGCTTCATTGTGCGGAGCGCAATGGCGCAATTCCCCCTGATTCAAGTGATAAGATCCAGAAAAAAAAGATTTTCACGGCAGGCAAAAACAATAATCAGAATAATTACTTCAGCTCGGGTGAGGATGCCAAACAATTTTTCATTCTCCTATGTCTGAATAAACTAATGCATCATGCTAGTACGACTTCGGCAGTCCCATCGTTCCAGAATCAACGAAACGAACGACTTTTCTATTACCAGTTAGAAGTGTAAAGAAAGCGAAACGTCATGTTGGTTCTACAGCCTGCCTAAAACAACAAAATTGAAGATATTTCCAAGATTATAAAGGCAGGATACGCAGTGTAACACGTGACGTACAACATTAGACGTCATATCCTGTCGTATAGTTTTATGCATTCCATTACGGATCAATTTGCGTCATTGACGACGCAAGAAGCAATGCGCATGTTTTTTTGAAATCACAATGATTTGCGTAGCATGATTCAACTAAAATCGGATTGATTTGTTTCCGTTACAGAAGGAGAACCATGGTGAAAGCATCAGATTTATTCGTCAAGTGCCTAGAACAGGAAGGACTGGAGTACATTTTTGGAGTGCCCGGTGAGGAAAATGCGCATTTCATGATGTCACTTGAAGAGTCCGACCAAATTCAGTTCATACTATGTCGACATGAACAAGGGGCTGCGTTTATGGCGGAAGCTTATGGACGTCTGACTGGGCGCGCCGCCGGATGCCTGGGCACGCTAGGTCCCGGTGCAACCAACCTGATTACCGGTGTTGCGGATGGCAATATGGACCGAGCGCCGATGCTGGTACTGACGGGGCAAGCCGCCTCCACCAGATTACACAAAGAATCTCACCAAGTAATGGACGTAATTGCGATGTACCGCCCGGTTACCAAGTGGGCACAGCAAATCCATCATCCGAACAACATTCCAGAAGTCGTACGCAAAGCAATGCGGACCGCTTTAGTTGAAAAGCCCGGCGCCACACTGGTCGAACTGCCCGAAGACATTGCGCACATGGATGCGACATCGAAACCTCTTGCCCCAAAACGTCTGCGGCGCGCGGTTCCAGATGACAAAATAGTCAATCAAGCCTTCGAATTAATAAAAAAAGCCAGACGGCCGATTATTTTAGCCGGCAACGGATGCATTCGACGACGCGCGTCGAAACAGCTTCGAATTCTCTGTGAAAAAATCGGAATCGGTGTTGTAAGCACCTTTATGGCCAAGGGCTGCGTCGATATGGATTCTGACTACTGTCTCTATACCATTGGTCTTGGTGCAAAGGACTTGGTGGCCTGTGCTTTGGATGCATCTGACCTGATCATCACACTGGGATACGACATGGTGGAATATCACCCGCACCTGTGGAATCCGGATCAGGACAAAAACATTCTGCATATCGATTTTCTTCCAGCTGAAATTGACTCTCACTATCACCCCAAGCTCGAAATCGTCGGCGACCTCGCCCATACACTGTGGATGATCAATTCCCGAATCGACGACATCGGCGGTTTGTCGTTCGACCTGTCACAACAGTCTGGCACTCGAAGAGATATGAAGTCCGACTTTGAAGAGCACAAAGACGACGAAACAGAAGGGACCATCAGACCACAGAAGGTGTTATGGGATGCTCGCCAGGTATTGGGTCCTGAAGACATTCTGCTTTCTGACGTAGGCGCTCACAAGATGTGGATTGCCAGACACTATCACTGCCACGAACCGAATACCTGTCTTATCCCAAATGGATTCTGTTCTATGGGTTTTGCGTTGCCCGGAGCAATTGCCGCGAGTCTGATTTATCCAGAACGAAGGATATTGGCAATTTGCGGCGACGCGGGATTCATGATGAACGTTCAGGAAATGGAGACCGCCCATCGACTGGGAGTAAACTGCGTTGTCATGGTTTGGGAGGATCATGCCTATGGATTGATTGCCTGGAAACAATCCAACCAGTTCGGACGACATACGGAACTGTCATTTGGAAACCCAAATTGGACGATGCTCGCTGAATCGTTTGGTTGGAATGGGCATCAAGTCAACAATTCCAGAGACTTAGCCGCTGTTCTTGAAACTGCATTCTGTGAAGATGGACCAAGTTTGGTTGTTGTTCCAATTGATTACTCTGAAAATGCCCGCTTGACGCAACGGCTTGGTGAGATTGTCTGTCCTCTTTGAGGCAGATTGCAGTAATTTGCTTCTCTGTCCGCCTGGTCGCATCAGCTCGAGGCCAGCTGCCTCGATACGATACCAGCTGCTTCGACTCCCGATAGATGAGCGCCGGCGACCGTAGCCCAAAGAGATCGATGACACGCTTCACCTGCAAAAAATATCTTATCGCCTACCGGTTGTCTCAATACAGTCCGAAGGTGATAAGCACCGGGGCGTGCGGATGCGTAAGACCCAAGAGTCAGCACATTGGTTCCCCACGAAGTTGCCGTGCCCTTCACAAAATGCTTTTCGATGTCATTCCCTAGAATCTTTTTCAATTCAGAGAGCGCATAATCAACGCGATACTCGGTCGATTTCCACTGCAGTTCCCTAGCCCAGTTGCCACCAACATCACAATATGCGATGCCGCTGCCGGAAGCATTCGTAAGAGTTCCAAATCCCTTGCCGTATTCGCCAATCTCAAAAAGAACATATCCGTCATTGCCCATGCCAAATACATCCTCAGAAAACTGCAAAGCAATGTGATCATAGATGCCCATTGAGACTGCATCGAACGACTCCCGTTTATCGAGCGGCAATGACGGCACGAAATCAATTTCATTCCCGGCTAAAACGCCAGTGGATACAGTGACAATGACTGCACGGCAGTCAATGGAACCCTGGTCTGTATCCACTCTGACATTATTGCCGTTCCAATCGATTTTTTTCACTTTCGTATTTACTGAGGCTTCTACCCCCTTCCCGTATTCGGCCACAATGGAACCGAAACCTTCCGCGCAATAATAGTCACTTTCGACATCCGAGAAATTCCACCAATCCAAGGTAGAAAAATCTTCCATGTTTTTTGCCATGTCCCAAGGCCCGATCGCAAATTTCGCAGTTGCGCTCCAAGCGCCTGCAATATCTTTGATCACCTCGCTCGCCGCAACGTCCCTTCCCTGTTCCCCAGCTTCTTCAATCGCATCGGAAATCTGAAGGTAGGTTTTCCAAAAATCCTCTGCTTCAGCATTCGTCGCTTCCCGGTCTTCAGTGAAAATCCGAAAATCTGATCTTGCTGGATACAGTTCAAATCCAAGATTTTTTGCAATATTCTGATAAGGATTCAATTTTCCGCTATGAATCCAATGTGCTCCAACATCAAAAGGAATGCCAAATGTAGCGCGTTCGGTATGAACTCGACCGCCCAGATGATCAGCGGCTTCAACAAGAACTGCAGAAAGTCCGGTCTTTTGCAGTGCGTGGGCAGCGGCGATTCCTGCAGCGCCACCGCCTACGATGACGACATCTGGATTTGATTTGAATTTCGCATGCAATCGAATGGGGAATAACGAGAACAAACTCGCAGTTAAGAATCCACGCCGATCTAGCGTTGGATAATTTTTGCTTAATTCCATCCTGAGAACTTTAGCACCGGTAGTCGAAAATCGTAATGAACCGTCAAGAATTTTACTCCATCTACCCAGTCACAGCTTGTGCAAGGTCAAGGCCCTCAAACAATACCTGAACGACAAGAATCACGCCTAAGATCAGCAGTATGGCTTTGATGATCGTTCGAAAGAGATCAATGTTTATTTTGTCGTTCAACCGTTGACCGGCAACCAGCGAAACCGCTGCGACAACTGCCAGCGGCAGCGTCGAAACGGCTACTTGCCAATTGAATAACCCCGCTGTTGAAAAAACTGCGAGCTGGGCTGCTTTCCCAGAAAAGAAACACATGTTGAACACTTGAACCGTTACCGTTTTCATCCAGCCTGCCTCAAGCGAATAAATGACGAGAATCGGAACCATCGTATTGGTTGATCCTGCTGAAAATCCCGCAACCAAGCCGAAGCCTAAATTAGAAGACTGCGGATGCTTGGTTACGACATTGAGCACTTTGCTGCGAGTTCGCTCCAGATACAAGTAAAGAAAAATAAGAACAGCAAGGAGCAGCTTGAATGGTGTTGGATTGTTCAATACGATGACATAGGCACCGAGAATTGAACCCAGCAGACACCAGACTGCGAGCGGCCAGTATTTTCCAATGCTAAATCGCCAGTTGCCTCCCCGTGCAACGCTAATCACATTGACGGCCAGTGTCGGTAGCAGCGTAATCAAAATGGCCAGCCTTAGATCGATGATTGTTGACAAGATCGCTGTCGACAGCATTGGAAAGCCCAGCCCGATTGAGCCATGAACGAAACCGGCAACAAGAGCCACTAGGATATAGATCGTCCAGTCCACTAACGAAAAAGCTTCAAACATGAACTAAGATCAAGTTGCCTGGCGAGAACAGCAGAGCCTCGAAAATGAGTGAGTGACTTTCTTGGGCTCGTTTGAGATTCTGATTGATGCTTCGTCCAGTTCGATATTTATTCGATTCGGATCAACTTTCTTAATGGTCGGGGATCTTAAAGCGTTTCTTCACGAAGAATAAGATTGCGTATCTTTGGCCAATGCTCAAATTTTTGCCAATCATTCCTTTCGCATCTAAATCTTCTTTCAAATTCTGCCAAGACGCCTCTACAGACTTACTGTCAAGCTCTAATTTTGCGTACGGGCAGGAACTGCAGACAATAATTTCACGAAACAAGTCCTTGCCCAATGCATAGTTCATGTGTTCTCTAGCCTCGGGATCGTTCGACCTTCCTGAAGCTACGCTGACGGATGTCAGTCCGACCAGAATGACGAAGATGCTGGCAAATTCAATGAAAGTTCGACTGGACTGACTATTGAACAGCGAATTGCGGTTGAACACAAATTTAAACAGAGCGGTCAAGGCGTAAAATCAGTTGATGCACAGCTTTTTGTTTTGAGAATTATATACTTAACTTACCCGTTAGAGAGAAATCACAGAAAATCCGAATTCGAAATTAGGAATGACAACATAGAAAAATGCCTTGTACAATTAAAGTCTTAAAGAATCCTTCAGGATCACCCAATGGGTGATTACTGAAAAAACCAAAAAATACAAGGCTTACGAATATCCTACCCTGCAAAAACAGCTGACAGCAATCTCAACTTGACCTACCGCGCCGGTTTGGTGGTGCTTGCGGATTGATTCAAACGCTTGGGATTGAACGAATTGGCTGATCGTTTCATGCCCGCTACGGGCAGCAATCGCGGCCGCCGGCCGAGCATTCTCTAGCGCCTTCATGCTCATGAAACATGACGGCGCGAAGTGCTTGGAGGATGTCCGTCATCTGCACCACGAGCCGGGGCTGATGAAACTGTTGGATTTCGAGAATGTGCCGGAGACGAAAACACTGGGTAACTGGCTGCGCCGTATCGGTGACAGTAGACAGTCGATGCAGACCCTAGTCGAGATCAACAAGTGAATCCTGTTGGCTGGTTTGCATCATTGCAGGCGGGTCACGCTGAACATTGATTCGACGGTGATCGAATGCAGAAAGCGAGAAACCGAATTCAACTGCAAAGGCTCACGAGGCTATACGCCGATCGTGGGTCACCTAGCTGGAATTGAGCAGGTGGCAGAGGTTGAATTTCGGGAATGGAATGCACCGCCGAATAAAGAAAACCTGGAGTTCATCAAGAAATGTGAGGCCGCGTTGCCGGCGGGAGTTTCGACCCGTCGTCTGCGAGCTGATACAGACACTTGCCAAGCCGGGGTGTTAAATTATTTTGAAGCCAATGACATTCGCTATGTGATTCGCGCCAAGATGGACGCTTCACTGAAAGAATCGATGTCGGCCATCAAGCCGTCAGACTGGGTGCCGTTGAACAAGCGCGACGGTACCGATTCGGAAACCGAATATTTAAACTAGTTTTTGAATACTTTCGTAGTCTCTCAAGTTGTGCGACAATTTGTTGGTACGGCAGGTGCCCGAGAAACAGTATCAAGTGTTGCAGTTCCGGCATGTCTTCGGTTTTCCAAGCAAAAAGATGTGGATTGTTTTCAGGCATATGAAGCACCCTGCAGATGCCTTGATGTGTTGATTTTCGTCGCCCTGAATGATCTCAGAAAAGCTGGTAAATTGCAACCGTAACTTATTGATAATATATGATATTCAAATAATTTACAGGCTGACTTCGGGTGCCCGGAGAAGTGCCTATTACCGACTGTGGTAGAATTGGCCCGAAAACCAGCAAAATGCTCAGAAAAACGCAGAAAACAACGTTATTCTGGCGTAAAAATTTTCCGCCCCTTGATTTACTCAATCAAATCAAACTGCTCCTTACAGCGCAACTGCCTCTAACAGCAACTACGATGCATTGCAAGGACCAGTCCAAAACTGAACTCCCAAAATTAGAATTTCTTAAGGTGAGCGTGAATACCGTGGAAGAAACAAGGCTGATGTAATTTTCACCCTGCTAAATTTAAAATTTAAAACCATATCTAACGGGTTAGACGCGCATATAAATCCTTTTTATTTGACAAGCATAGGCAATAGATTTTGGTGCAGCTCATTTTCTTTGATGATCGCTTCGGCTAAAGAGCAAATCGTTTTCTAATGAAATCCCGAAGTGAATTTCGCTGGGAGAATCGAAGGTTTGTTCCAATTTCACCGGAACGCTTTATGTCTTTTTTCAGGTCCGGCCATACTGTTTTTACCACTTCTGCTTCTAACTCCAGATCTGCGTATGGACAGGTGTCGCAGACAACATTTTCGAAAAACAGTTTCTTGCCCTTTTCATAGCTCATTTCTGCAGCCCGGCCACCGCCGTCACCGCCGCCACCCCCGGAGCCACCGCCGCCGCCTCCATCTCCTGAAGCAAAGGATAGGGCAGACACAAAAAAAACTGAAATAATGAAAGTGCGAACTAAATAGCATAGTCGGTTAAATTTGAATGTATCGAACATAAATTACGCCCCCGTGACAGTTATTTGCGATCCAAACCGATCTCGTCGGAACTAAAGAAGTGACAAAGAGAATACTTGCTGGCACCAAATTCATCACTTCTTTCATAGACCCAACGCTCCTCGCGAACGTGGGTGCTGGTACCGTGTGCACTCTGCTCTATTTTTATTTGGCATTTCAGTCCAAGGCATCGGGAGGCATGTCAGTTTCAGAATACCTGATTCCCTTCTGGTTGATCGCAGCATTGGTGTTTATTTACTGGTATTGGTTATTTCGACATCAGTTTGAAGTAAATGTTTGGTCGATTATAGTCTGGGCTGCGATTTTCAGAGCAATCGGAATCTGGGGGGCGCCCGTTCTCGAAGATGACTTCTACAGGTTCCTGCTGGACGGATGCATTTTCGCGGAACGAGGCACTCCTTATGGATTGGCGCCGTCCAGCCTATTCGCGGAAAACACGCTCTCTGCTGAATGCTCATACGTCCTGAACTGGGTAAACAATCCAGACCTGCCGACAATTTACGCACCCGTGCTGGAGTACGTTTTTTTATTGGCGTACTGGGTCTCACCTGCCAATGTTGATGTTCTTCAGACAATAAGTGCGCTGTTTGATCTTGCCATCATTTTCATGCTTAGAAAGTTGGCTCCTGCCAGAAACTTGCTGCTCTATGCCTGGAGCCCTTTGGTCGTCAAAGAATTTGCATTTACTGCTCATCCGGACATCATCGGCGTCTATTTCCTCTTTGCAGCATTCATTCTAAGGACCCAAGGGCGTCATTATTTCGCTAGTGCTCTCATTGGCTTGGCATGCTGCACCAAGGTGTTCGCGGTGCTGGCGCTGCCATTCTTTCTGTTTCGGCAGCCAAAACGAGTTTGGGCAACTACAGCCACTACAATATTGCTGCTTTATCTGCCGTTCGTGGTTCAGGGGCAAACCGATCTGGGAACTCTTGGATTTTTTGCAGTCAACTGGGACTTTAACGCCTTCATTTTTGAAATTCTTAGATTCTATTTCAGCGACCTTTCGGCGCGGGTCATCTGCGCTATTTTGCTTTTGGCGTGGCTGGGCTACTACTACATTGGACACTTTCAACGGAATCAAAATCTAGAAATCCCCAGAATGGACTGGATTTTCGGCGCACTTCTGCTGTTTTCTCCAGTGATCAACGCTTGGTATTTGATCTGGCTGCTGCCCTTTGCGGTGATTCGACCAAGCTTCACAGTCTGGACTGCTTCTGCAGCGGTCTCCCTGTCCTACTTGATCGGCCTTCATCTTCCAGACTTGGACCTACGCGCATACGAAGTCGCAAGACCCGCCTGGCTGCTGGAGATGTCGTGCATCGGCACCGCATTTTTGTGTGATCTTTGGCGCCGCCGAACTAAATCAGGCAAGAGCGCTCGGCAATTCAAATAAATTTCAAGCGTTTATTTGGAAATGGAATTTGTGCCTCGGAATCGAATTCGTTACAATTGAACTACTTTTCTCCAGTCACAGGAATCATGCAAAAATCTATCCAATCTAACAATGTAGAAGTGAATGAACCACTACTTTATCGTCGCGATGACGCTGCTATTGCAACCTTGACGCTGAATCGACCAAAACAATACAATCCGCTCTGCAGTCGCATGCTTACGGCACTGCAGCTGAATCTGGAAGAAATTGCCGAAGACGATAGAATTCGAGTCGTCATTCTCGCGGCGAAAGGCAAAGCCTTCAGCGCGGGACATGATCTAAAGGAAATTCGAGCTCACGACAGCGAACAGTTTTCAAGGGAGCTCTTCGCGCAGTGCAATCGCATGATGCTGACGATGACAAGAATTCCGCAGCCAGTCATTGCCAGAGTACAGGGCATCGCGACTGCATCCGGCTGTCAGCTGGTTGCAAACTGCGATCTTGCTGTCGCATCCACCGAAGCGAAGTTTGCTGTTTCCGGAGTCAATCTAGGATTATTTTGTTCGACGCCTGGAGTTGCACTGAGCCGCAATGTTTCACGCAAACAGGCCTTGGAAATGCTGTTTACCGGCGATTTCATTGACGCCCAAACTGCGGTTCAACAGGGCCTGGTGAACCGCACTGCGTCACCGCAGGAATTGGAAGGCGCAACTCTGGAGCTTGCTCAAACCATTGCTCGAAAACCGAGAGACGTGCTGGCGTTGGGGAAACGTCTGTTTTACGAACAGATTGAGTACGGACTGGAAAATGCTTATGCGATTGCTGGCGACCGCATGGCCTGCAACCTGAATTATCCTTCCGCAGTGGAAGGAATCGATGCTTTTATCGAGAAAAGAAAGCCTGACTGGAGCTAGAGTGGGCGTCCGGCTCCGTCCACTCGCTATTGTTTGACATAAGCACCGGGGGCATCCGCGAGCGGCGGATAGTCCCTGTTGCCGATTTCTCGAAATTCTATTGTTTCGCCACTTCGCTGCTTGAGCCAATCTTCCCACTCCGGCCACCAGGAACCTTCGTAGCGCGCCGCCTGCTCGAACCACTGTTCTGATGATTCGGGCAATGGCTGTCTGTTTGTCCAGAAACCATATTTGTTTTTATGTGGCGGATTGATCACTCCTGCAATATGACCTGACTCACCGAGAAGAAATCGCACATTTCCCCCGAAGATTCTCGCACCGAGATAAGTCGACGGCCAAGGTGCGATGTGGTCCATTTGAGTTGAGACAAAAAATGCCGGCGTTTTCACTTTCGCCAAATCGATCGAGCGGTTGAGAACTGTGAGTCCGTTCGGCCTGCTGAGAAGATTTTCGATGTACATCCTGCGCAGATAGTAACCGTGCATCTTCGCAGGCATCCGCGTTGAATCGGAATTCCAGTAAAGCAGATCAAATTTTCCGGGCTTTTTGCCGAGTAAATAATTGTTGATTACAAAATGCCAGATCAGGTCGTTGGAACGCATCATGCTGAAAGTTGAAGCCATGGACTTTCCATCCAAATAACCGGTCTCATTCATCTTTTTCTCAAGCTGAGCCACACTTTGTTCATCGACGAATACACCGAGATCGCCCGGCTCGGAAAAATCTATCATCGAGGCAAGAAACGTCGCGGAATTGACGAAGTTGTCGGCTTCATCCGATTTTGCCAGGTAACCGAGCAACGTGGCAAGCAGCGTTCCTCCAAGACAGTATCCAATGACGTTCATGTTTTTCTGCAGCGTGATTTCTTGGATGACATTTGCTGCAAACATCGGACCGAGCGCAAGGTAATCGTCGTAGCTCGTATCTCGGTAAGACTCGTCTGGATTTATCCATGATATGATAAAAACTGAGTATCCCTGTTCCACCAGCCAACCGATAAATGAATTCTTTGGTGACAGGTCCAGGATGTAGTATTTGTTGATCCAGGGAGGAATGATCAGAATCGGCTTTTCTCGAACCTGTTCTGTGGTTGCCCTGTATTGAATCAGTTCACAGAGACGATTGCGCGCGACGACTTTTCCGGGCGTCGCAGCGATATTCTGACCGACCTCAAACGCATCTTGATCGACCATCTGAACACCGGCTCCTGCTTCAAGGTCGTTCGCAAAATTCTTCATTCCTTCGATAAGATTTTGACCGTTGGACTGCTGCGTCGCCTTCAGAACATCGGGATTCATCCACCAATAGTTGGTTGGTGCCACCGAATCGATCCACTGGTGTTTAAAGAAGTTGAGTTTCTTTTCTTCCTGACTGCTCAACTGAGATGTCGAGGAGAAAAAGTCATCAATGAATTCAGCGCCAATGAGATAAGACTGTTTCATCGCATCAAACCATAGGTTCTCACGCCAGGGGTCGGAACGAAATCGGGAATCGCCTTTGCTCGGTTCGGCCACGGTTGGAAAGTTTCGGTTTCCTTGCGCTTTCTGGAACACGTAGTGATAAAGATCCACCTGTTTCTGAAGCAACCGGAAATAGCTGGCACCCAGCTTTTCGGGACCGGCATAACTGGAATCCGCCGCTTTCATGAACAGCGTACCGATAGAAAGCCCAAAACTCGCGATGTCGGAATCGCCTGCGGCATTCATCGCGGCTTTCATAATGCGACAATATTGATTTGAAAATTCAACCGGTGAGAAAATCTCAGCCTGCTGCAATGACTCGCCTGCCAGACTTTTTTCATCCATATTCATTCACAGTCTTTGGTTTTTAGTAATTGAGGAGATATTTTGAATGATTTTGACGTCAGTCGTTTTGCCGGACTAGCTGTCAGGCATTCGTCCGTTCGGTTTTCGAGGAACTTTCACGCGCGCCTCGCCAATCAATACGGTCTGACCTTTTACCGAACAGATCGTCTTGAGAATTGCATACGGACGGACGCTGTCGAGTTCAATGATTTCAACCTCGGCATTTACCGTGTCTCCCACTCGAACCGGAACGGTAAACTTCAGGCTTTGATCCATGTAAATGCAGCCGGGTCCGGGCAAGCGCGTCCCAATCAAAGCCGACAGTAAGCTCGCAGTCAGCAATCCGTGAACGATTGGTTCACCAAACTGAGTTTTACTGGCGAATTCTCGATTCTGATGCAGAGGATTCGTGTCGCCTGAAACACCGGTAAACATTAATACATCGGCATCAGTGAGAGTCTTCCCCTGAACAGCTGTCATCCCGAGCTTTAAATCCTCAAAATAATAGCCATGCAAATCTTCATGAATATTATCGCTCATTTGTTTCCTCCACATGTTCGACAGCTATTATTCACTACGCAGATTCAGTTGACTTCACTGCGTTGCCAATATAATCTTCGACAATTGTTAACTATTATGAAAGTGTCTGCACTTTAGATATGCAAAGTTCGTGAAAACATTCAACAATCCTTACGAGTCAAACCTCGCAAAAAATCGAGCGAACTACGTACCGCTGAATCCCATTGGGTTTTTGGAACGAAGCGCTCGAGTCTTCCCGCATCGTACTTCCATCATTCATGGCAGTTTGCGATACACATGGCTTGATACCTTCACCCGCTGCAGACAACTGGCCAGTGCGATTCAAGCGCTAGGCATACAAAAAGGCGAAACCGTTTCAGTGATGGCACCCAACGTTCCTGCCCTGTACGAGGCCCATTTTGGCATTCCTATGGCCGGAGCAGTACTGAATGCACTAAACTTCAGACTGGATGCCGATTCGATCGCGTTCATACTCGACCACGCTGAATCCAAACTGCTGATTGCCGATTGTGAGTTTTCTGAAACCATTGACCGCGCACTTGGCAAGGTAAATCGAGATATCACCGTAATTGACATTTTAGATGATGCAGTGCAACATGGAAAACTTTTAGGCAGTATGAGCTATGAATCCTTAATCAGTCAAGGCAATTCTGATTTTAATTGGCATCAGCCAGAAGATGAATGGGATGCGATCTCATTGAATTATACTTCGGGGACTACGGGCAATCCAAAAGGAGTCGTGTACCACCACCGCGGGGCTTATCTTAATGCTATAAGCAATGCGTTAAATTGGAAAATGAGGCTGCATCCGACTTATTTATGGACGCTTCCGATGTTCCACTGCAACGGCTGGTGTTTTCCATGGACGATTGCAATGATGAGTGGAACCAGCGTCTGTCTGAGAAAGGTCGACGCTACCGGAATCTTCAACGCGATTGATCAGCACCGAGTCACTCATTTTTGCGGTGCACCAATCGTATTGGGAATGATCATCAACTCAGAAGAAATGGAACGAAAAATTTTGAAGTCTCCCGTCAACGTAATGACCGCGGCAGCACCGCCTCCAGCCACTGTCTTGGAATCAATGGAGAATCAAGGCTTTCGTATGACTCATGTGTACGGCTTGACCGAAACCTACGGTCCTGCCGTGATTTGCGAGTGGCATGAAGAGTGGAATCAATTGGACAGCACAAAACAGGCAGAGCTGAAGTCCAGACAGGGAGTACCCTACACTGCGCTGTCAGGTCTGGAAGTAATGGACCCTGAATCCATGTCGAACATTCCGGCGGACGGAACTGAATTGGGTGAAGTGATGTTCCGCGGCAACAACGTTATGAAAGGCTATCTGAAAAATCCTCAAGCAACGGACGAGGCTTTTGCGGGAGGATGGTTTCATTCTGGTGATATCGGCGTCGTGCATTCCGATCAATACATTCAGCTGAAAGATCGATCAAAAGACATTATCATATCCGGTGGGGAAAACATCTCCTCAATCGAGATTGAAGATGTACTGTTTCGGCACCCCGCTGTCATGGAAGCGGCGGTTGTTGCAAAACCGGACGAAGTTTGGGGTGAAACACCCTGTGCATTCGTGAATCTCAAGCCACAATACACACCAATGCCCACTGCGGAAGAATTGATAGCGCACTGCAAGTCAAATATGGCTCGATTCAAAGCGCCAAAAAACGTTATATTCGGTGAACTGCCCAAAACATCAACGGGAAAAATTCAAAAATTCATCTTACGCGAAAGAGCCAATAAGATTTAAGAATTCCTTGTCGACCATGCGATCCATCAAGTTTTATTTCGATTACGTATCACCGTTTTCCTACATTTTAAATGAGCAGCTGCATCGCCTGCCTTCGGATGCAGACGTACAGTATGTTCCTGTACTGTTTGCTGGACTGCTGAAACATTGGGGCAATGTCGGCCCAGTTGATATTGAACGGAAGAAGCTCTTTACCTACCGGATGTCAACCTGGGTCGCATCGAATTTGGGCGTAAAGTTTCACACCCCTCCCTCGCATCCGTTCAATCCCCTTCCTTACCTGCGTCTTTCAATCGCAATGAATAATGATGAAAAAGTCATTACCAATCTTTTCCGAGCAATCTGGACACAGAATATTGATCCGGCGACCGTTGAAGGCAGAAACGCGATCTGGTGTGAAATTGGAATTGAGAATGTAGAGAAAAAAATTACTGATGTTTCGATCAAAAATGCTCTGATCAAGAACACGCAGGAGGCAACGTCAACTGGTATTTTTGGCGTTCCAACCCTGATGATTGACGATCAGATGTTCTGGGGATTGGATTCACTGGATTTCCTGCTTGATTACCTGAGCGATTCAGATCTGTTTCAAACTGAAGAAATGAAGCGACTGGAATCCATTCGGTACGGAGTCGCAGTCAGACGTTAGCGAGGCTGCATTCGAATTGCCCCGTCAAGACGTATCACTTCTCCATTCAACATCTGATTTTCCAAAATGTGTCCCACCAGCCGAGCGAATTCGTCAGGGTCTCCAAAACGTTTCGGAAATGGAACCTGATTCGCAAGACTTTGCCGCACTCCTTCTGGCATGCCGAAAAATAATGGCGTAGCAATCAATCCGGGAGCAATCGTCATCACCCGGATTCCTGCACTTGCAAACTCGCGAGCTGCCTGAATGGTCAGCGCGACGATCGCACCTTTGGACGAACTGTAAGCAGCCTGCCCGATCTGCCCTTCGTATGCCGAAACCGAAGCGACGTTAATGATCACGCCCCGCTCTCCGACCGCATCCAACGGCTGTTCGTTTCTCAATGCCGCGGCCATGACGCGCATGGCGTTGAACGTTCCAATCAGATTCACATCGATTACGCGTTTAAATTCATCCAGCGGCATCGGACCATCACGACCGACAATTCGATGCGCAGGCGCGATCCCGGCACAGTTCACCAAGATTCTTGCAGTTCCATTTTCCTGAGCGGCTTCAGCCGCGGCTTGCTCCATGCTTTCTGCACTTGTGACATCACAGTATCCGGCTGACCCGCCGCATTCCGCTGCAATTTTCTGAATTCCATCCAGTTTGACGTCCATCAGGCAAACTTTTGCACCGCGTGATGCTAGAAACCGCGCAGTAGCTTCTCCCATTCCTGACGCCGCTCCTGTAACTACAGCTGCATTTCCTTTTATCTGCATAGATTGATTTTCCTACTAGTGGTTTACACTGTCTCAGCTCGCGCATCAAATGTCTTATAAGACAAACCTTGCATTCAGTTTATAAATCAAATCAAAACATTGGTTTGCATTACAAATTGAATCTGTAGAAGAATTCAATGTAATCAATGAATTAGAAATATCAATTATTTCTCCAATTCATCGAAACAAATTTTATTCTGATTCCAATTGGTTTAAGTTCCAGTCCTAATGCTGACGAGTGAGAACCAGGGGCATCCCACGCTAAGCAAGTCAGTGGGAAATATCCGAATTTGTTTGATAATGAGCAAAATAGCCAAGTGGTGTGAGTGTCATTTGTGTCATTTTAGATGCCGCCTGCCGGATTTTATGGAACAAAAAATAGCATGGGAAACACCTGAGTGAGAACGTGCTGATTTTCACGATTTTGTATACTAGATTCAGAATGAAGCATTTTCATTGAATTTCTCGTATTGAACCTCTCCGAAATTAAAACATTGACTTCCCAGCGAAATTTAATTCATGATGAAATCATCCCTGCAGGATCACCTTGGGACGCGGTCGTCCATCGAGGACAGACTCTTCGCATCATTGATGTTCATGGTCGGCAAGGCGTTGATTTTCTCTGCTATAACGCAAAGAATCTGTCTGAGCGATATCATGCGCCAAATACGCTTAAAGCAGCTCACAACATACGAATTGCCAAGGGTTCGATTCTGTACTCCGACTATGCAAATTCAATGATGACCGTTACCGCAGATACAACCAGCAGTGGTCACGACACAATCGCTGGATGCTGCTCCTCGTGGAGCAATGAAATGCTTTACTGCGCGCCAGACACTCCCGGCTGCCGCGAAAATTTTCTGAAATCCTTAGCGAAGTACGATCGAGGTTGGCGGGATATCGTTCCCAACATCAATTTTTTCTGCACGGTGCCTGTATACGAGGATGGTGCGACAGAAGAAAGCGTCTTCGTTGAAGGGAGCTCTGTCGCGGGAGACTACATTGAAGTGCGGGCAGAAATGGATGTATTGGTGATCATCTCCAATTGTCCCCAAGTCAATAATCCGTGTAACAGCGGAGAACCTACAGAGATTGAATTAAAGATTTACAATCCCTAAAGATTCATAACTGATTTATTTGCGATTTTTTAATCGGGAGATTGAATTAATGAGAACCGACCGCGAAGCACTTCCATACGACGCAGTGATTGTCGGAGCCGGACCATCCGGACTTGCCGCGGGGATCAGACTACGCCAGCTGTGCCTCGAAAATGACACCGATTTGAGTGTATGCATCATTGAAAAAGGTTCGGAAGTCGGTGCCCATATCCTGTCTGGCGCGGTTTTGGAGCCACGCGCACTCAACGAGCTGCTGCCTGACTGGAAGAATATGGGAGCGCCACTTCACACTCCAGTCAAAAGTGACCGATTCGAATTTTTAACGGAAAAATCATCATATAGGCTCACGACACCACCCCAAATGGTCAATCACGGAAACTATATCATCTCTTTGGGAAATTTCTGTCGATGGCTGGCTGAAAAAGCCGAAGAAATTGGAGTAGAGATTTATCCGGGATTTGCAGGTTCCGAAGTACTGTACGAAAACGGGAAAGTGGTCGGTGTGGCGACCGGAGACTTAGGAGTCGGCAAGGATGGCAAACGCACTGCAAATTTCGAACCGGGGGTAGAGCTGCAAGCACAAGCTACTCTGTTTGCGGAAGGCTGTCGCGGGTCTTTGACAAAGACTCTTTTTGAGAAGTATCAGCTTCGTTCGGACTGTGACCCCCAAACCTTTGGCATTGGCATTAAAGAACTGTGGGAAGTCGATCCCAAAAATCACAAACAAGGCCATGTCTGGCACAGTGTTGGCTGGCCGCTCGACACCAAGACCTACGGAGGATCATTCCTGTACCACTTGGAAAACAATCAGGTCTCAATTGGATTTGTGGTCGGTCTGGATTATCAAAATCCGTATCTAAGTCCATTTGAAGAGTTTCAACGATTTAAACAGCATCCTGCGGTTAAACCAATTCTGGAAAATGGACGCAGAATCGCATACGGTGCGAGAGCGCTGAATGAAGGCGGCTTTCAGTCTATTCCAAAATTGACATTTCCCGGTGGCGCCTTAATTGGAGACTGCGCTGGATTCCTGAATACTCCAAAGATCAAAGGAACTCACACATCCATGAAGTCTGGCATTCTGGCAGCCGAGGCCGCCTATTCTCACCTGACTTCTGAATCTGACGGAGAAATGGAAAGCTATACGCAGGCGCTGAAGGACAGCTGGCTTTGGGACGAACTTCATCGGGCGCGCAATATTCGGCCTGGGTTTCGTAAAGGCTTGTGGTTTGGCATGGCGAACGCCGCATTCGAAACTTGGGTCCTACGCGGCAAAGCACCTTGGACATTGCATCACCATAACGACCACGACAGTCTCAAAAACAAGTCAGCATGCAAAAAAATCGAATATACAAAACCAGATGGTGTAATCAGCTTTGACCGCAATTCATCGGTGTATCTTTCAAACACCAATCATGAGGAAAATCAACCTGTACATTTGACCCTCAAAGACAGTCGGGTTCCAATTGACGTCAATCTTGAGCAGTACGACGCCCCAGAGCAACGTTACTGTCCGGCCGGTGTCTACGAAATCGTGCGCGATCAAAACCAGAAAAACCCAAAACTGGTCATCAATGCACAAAACTGCGTGCACTGCAAAACCTGCGACATTAAAGACGCAACTCAAAATATCAACTGGATTGTCCCAGAAGGTGGAGGTGGACCGAATTATCCCAACATGTAAAACGCTACGCTCGGTCGAACGCGTTTCAGATTCGACAGTCTTGTATGGCGATAACGTAATTTATCGTCCACCAAAAATTTAATGAAGTTTCCCGAACAAATCGAAAGATTTTTGTGTAAAGTTGGATTGCACGACTTTCGCGTCATTGAAGTTAAATTCGGTTTTGGGGGAGCCGGCAATATTGAAGTCGTCGAATGCAAAAGATGCGAGATAGCCGTTACTCGCCCCGCAAAATAGGTCCGCTGGCATTTCTTAAAGGTTCATATAGAAGTAAAATGCAGTTTGGCTCATTCACAACACACCAAGCATTGTTGGTAAATCTACTACAAGAATCTTAAAGTGGGTACAGCCAGCGCAGACAATTTCTCATACGCCAGACACACACTTGTCCTCATCCAAGCACAGCTGAATTTATCCGCTTGATTCCCGCTGCCGGCCCTGTGTGAGCTGCGACAACACGTTGGCAGGGGCATGCCTGCGTTCTGTTATTTTGAGTGCTGCAGCGACAGCACGAATTCCTCGAAATTCAATATTTTTACACCCAGCTAAAATCCACTCGTTGCATTAGAATGGGATTGAGGGTTGTTCCCGGTCGGCGATAGGGTCTTGGAATTTTCGGAGACCTTTCGCTTTTAACAGGAAAACTTTCAGGGTCCAGATGTCACTTACGCATTGGGGCCTCTGACGCAACTTTTGCTTGACTGTGTCCCCCCGCCCGATTCGCCTGTTTGCGATTCATTGCATATCAACCTATTGGCCGGGCAGTTGAGTCGGCAGTCTGCGGCCCTGCTGACTTGATCCTCTTGTCAGCGAGTGGAATTTCAAAGCTTGTAATCGCGCTTGGATAGTTCTCGCCGTCACGAAAAAGACTGTGAAAGAATAGCTAATCCAGCCTAAATTTAATCAATGATAAAAATATAATCTATTATTATTAAATATTTATTCTATTTCAATAAATTAAGTATTCAAGGTCCACTCAATCTAAGCTAGTCGGGCGATTCTTTCTTAGTTTTCGTTTCTGGCAGTTACAGCCGAACAGTGTGTGGCCGATTCGATGGACAGTCGAGATGATGCTGTTGCCGAACAGTAACTGTCCGGTGTTGTGACTGTGGGCTTTGTGAATGTCAGTGCTGGCTGCAAACCAGTCAGCTGTGCCAGTTTAAGATCCATCAATATGGAAAAATTGAAGACTCTCAGCCTTATGACTTGGAATGTAATGCGAAAACTCGTCCGCCAATTAGGAAGCGCGAAGCGCAATAAAACATGGCGAATTCTGCAGACTCCATCAGTCCATCCACAGAAGGACAGACCCGATGCGGGCATTCTCTAACCGCGCTGAGTCAACATCTCTCAGAAGTGCTGCTCACACAGCCTAGCTCGCGATCTTTACCATTAATGACCTGCTGACAGCATCTGTACCTGTCGTCATCCGCAACGCCTGAACCGCTTCTATGAGAATACTCAAAACAGCCGACCGAAAATATCAGTTGATTCGATTGACTCCGGTGGATGAGTTCGAGTACGGTAGCATTTTGCAAAAGATAAGTGAGCGTCTTGAGTGAATGACATTGGTCGCGCATCAGACTGTGCTGAAATATACGGCTTTTGCAAAAGCTCGACGGCACATGCTCAGCCGGCACGGGCAGTGGAATATTGGAAGCTGCGCGGATACTGGACGTGATTGCGTGACTGACGGCTCACGGCCTGTGAACGCGAAGTGACCCAACGCAAAACCGAGAGTTCGCGTTCATGTCATGGGTTTTGCTTCGGGTTATGGGAGCGATGACATCAACTCTGATGAGAACCGTTATAGACGAAATTCGAGGGTCTTTCGCAGCTCTTCCCGGCTTGTGGCAGCAAATTAGGTCTCGTGTGGCTATCGGAAAACTAGACCAGTTCATATTTTAACTGTCAAAGTATCCTGCCTCTACGAATACGGACCAAAAATGCCTGACAAAAAGATGAAATCAACAAATAATCAGGATATTTCTCGGATGAATTTTGTGCGTTTTTCCAACTAGGCTACAGGTTTTTGCTGTAAAGTTATCTAAGTCTGTCTCTTGTAGTATGTCTAGCTTGGGTTTCTCATTTTTATGCCGACCCGCCAACAGGCTGATCGTTCCTCCTGTATGCTATAACGCCAAACCGCCGTTTGCTGCTGACATTTTGATGCGGCTCCTATTGCTGGAACCAACGCGAGATCAGACAAATGGATAAAATCATTGAAAATTGACGATATGCTAATCGACTTTAACACATATTTTTGTCTGCGAAGGAAGCACTTCTGCTTGGCAACATTCATTTCTTTAGTGCTTTGTTTGTGGCTGTCATCGGACATTCAAGCCGAAGACTGGCTGAAAGACAGAAAAAATTCAACTGAGCAGGGATACGCTGAAGTGCAGTTTATTCTCAGTGCGCTGAATTACAATGGCGAGGGAGTTCCGGAGTATGACCGCTCAGCTGTCTCCTGGCTTTTAAAAGCAGCCGAACAGGGAGACGCTGAGGCGCAGTTTAACCTCGGATTAATGTATCACAGCGGCGAGGGAGTTCAAAAGAATTACGTTTTTGCAGCTCACTGGTATCTGAAAGCCGCCGAACAGGGACTTGCCGAGGCGCAGTTTAATCTTGGTTTGATGTTTGAAAGCGGTGAGGGAGTTCCGGAAAATTACCTCACCGCAGTCCAATGGTACCTAAAAGCTGCTGAACAAGGACTCGCTGAGGCACAGTTTAATCTCGGTCTGATGTATGAAAACGGTGAGGGAGTTCCGGAAAATTACCTCACCGCAGTCCAATGGTACCTAAAAGCTGCTGAACAAGGACTCGCTGAGGCGCAGTTTAATCTCGGCTTGATGTATGAAAACGGCATGGGAGTTCCGGAAGATTACCTCACCGCAGTCCAATGGTACCAAAAAGCCGCCGAACAGGGATACGCTGAGGCGCAGTTCAGTCTCGGCTTGATCTACCAAAACGGTATGGGGGTTACAGAAGATTACCTCACCGCAGTCCAATGGTACCAAAAAGCCGCCGAACAGGCGCACGCTCGAGCGCAGTTTAATCTCGGTCTGATGTATCAAAATGGCACGGGAGTTCGGGAAAATGACCTCACCGCAGTCCAATGGCACCAAAAAGCCGCCGAACAAGGACTCGCTGAGGCGCAGTTTAGTCTCGGTTTGATGTACCAAAGCGGCATGGGAGTTCCGGAAAATGACCTCATCGCAGTCCAATGGTATATCAATGCTGCCGAACAGGGACTCGCTGAGGCACAGTTTAATCTCGGTGAAATGCACTACCTCGGCGAGGGTGTTCAGCAGAATTATATTGTTGCAGCTGACTGGTATTTAATGGCCGCCGAACAGGGACACGCTCGAGCGCAGCTCAGTCTCGGCTTGATGTTCTACAGGGGAAAAGGCGTTCCCGAGGACCAAGTTCAGGCATACGCGTGGATTAATATAGCTGGTGCACAGAGCAACGATGATTCTCATAAGGAATTTAGAGAAACTGTTGCCGATTCTATGACACGCGATGAGATTGCAAGAGCACAGAGACTGTCAGATGAATTATGGAAAGCGTTCGGGCCTGCCCGTAAAACGAAATAAAGTCGTTAGATTCGCCTCATGAAGTGTCCTTAGCGGCATTCCCCTTGCGCGTCAAACCGCGGCGACCGGTCTGACTGACTGTAAATTCATCAATTTTAAAAGTTAAAGCGCATTCATAACAGCTCACAGACAAACCCTGAAACTATGGTTTCAGCTGCAATGCTACGACATTAGTCTCACAGTGGGCAACGGTATGCCTGTGCCGTATATACGCCGCTCGGCCGGTTGTCGTCACACCCTGCTGCGATGTAAGAAGATTCAATGACTGCCGCGCACTTCTCACGTTCCGCGCCGAATCAACTGCGCCTCTTTGTCTCAATTTAATGGCCCGTCAGGATGACTGACTTTTTCTTGCTCAATGTAAACTATTTCGTCGTTCCTGAAAAATCATGTACGGAAATAGATCCTTTATTTTGGATAAATAATTCGGTTTCCACGGCTGAACCTGCAAGAAATGGCAGAATCGACATTCGACCGCCTGCAATTCCGGATGTGACGAATAATCTGCCACAATCCCCTGCGTCAAAGCCAATCCGAAATAATTTTCAGTCGGCTTGCACTGGATTCAGTAAAAGTCAGAATCAGCAACTGCAGGATATTTCTTGGATGAACTTGGTCTGTGCTTCCAGCTAGCCTGTAGATGTTTGTCGTAATGTCGTTCAAGTCTGGCACTTGCTCAAATCCAACGTGAATTCTTCTGTTTTTTTCCGGTCGGCAAGCAGACTGAACATGTGTCATGTATGCTAGAATACCAAATCGCTGTTTGCCGTTGAAATTTTGATGAGACTTCTGTCACTCAAATCAAGGAATGATCGGGCAAACGAATTGAATCTCCGAAACTTGACGACATGCCAATTGACTGTAACACATATTTTTCTTTGCGAAGGAAGCATTTCTGCTTAGTAGTATTCAGTTCTTTATTGCTTTGTTTATGGCTGTCTCCTGACATTTATGCCGCAGATTCGTTGGAAGATCGAAAGAAGTCCGCTGAACAGGGACACGCTGAGGCGCAGTTTGATCTTGGTCTTATGTATTACACCGGCGAAGGTGTTCCGAAGAACTACGTTGTTGCGGCTGACTGGTTTCAAAGAGCCGCAGAACAGGCACACGCTGAGGCACAGTTTAATCTCGGTGTGATGTATTACGAAGGAGAGGGTGTTCCAAAAAACGACTTCACCGCAGTCCAATGGTACCAAAAAGCCGCTGAACAGGGACACGCTAAGGCGCAGTTCAATCTCGGCTTGATGTATTCCAATGGCGAGGGTGTTCCGAAAAATGACCTCACTACAGTCCACTGGTATCAAAAAGCCGCAGAACAGGGAGATGCCGTGGCACAGTTCAATCTCGGCTTGATGTATTTTAACGGCGAAGGTGTCGCGAAGAATCACGTCACCGCAGGCTACTGGTATCGAAAAGCCGCAGAACAGGGACACGCTAAGGCGCAGTTCAATCTCGGCCTGACGTATTCCAACGGCGAAGGTGTCGCGAAGAATCACGTCACTGCAGGCTACTGGTTTCGAAAAGCCGCAGAACAGGGACACGCTAAGGCGCAGTTCAATCTCGGTTTGAGGTATATGAGCGGTCAGGGAATTCCGAAGAACTACTCTGCTGCCGCAGACTGGTTTCTAAAATCGGCCGAACAGGGATACGTTGATGCGCAGTACAATCTCGGTGTAATGTATTACAAAGGCGAAGGTGTTCAGCAGAATCACGTTGGTGCTGCTGACTGGTTTCTAAGAGCCGCCGAGCAGGGGCTCGCGGTGGCACAGTTTAATCTCGGTTTTATGTTTTACAGAGGAGAAGGTGTTTCTCAGGATCGAGTACAGGCATATGCGTGGATTAACATAGCTGTTGTGCAAGGCAACCTTGATGCTCATAGGAATTTTAGAAATTTTATAGCCAATTCTATGACATTTGATGAGATTACAAGAGCACAGAAACTGTCGGATGATTTAAGGCAAGCGTTTGGGCTTGATGGCAGAACGAAGTAAATTTGCTAGATTTTTCTCAGGACGAATCCTTAGTGGAATTCAATCTGCGATGGTAGTGCATTCACATAGCAATTCGAATCGCAGTCGGCAGAAGGCAATTCCTCACGGTCTGCATCTGTCGAAACAAGTCGCATCGTAATCGGCCATTACAACGGCTCATCAGACTTTTTTGCGCAACCTCGCAACCGCTCGAAACTCGACCAATCGCTGACAACAGCCCAGGATTCACCAACCAAGACACTAAATTTTTCAGACTGAAATTCTACTCTTGCAGTCGGGCAAAAGTAAAACTTCGCCACAGCTGAAAGCAACAAAAAAGAACTGATCATATAGTTTGGGAGCTTAAGAATTTCACGAGAATCAAGTCCGCTCGCCTACTGCCATTTAATTGTGGAAGATTGATTAAATTTCGTTCTAGTCATTGATGCTTGGCGGGTTGCATGGCACAGTGCCCATCGTGCCCGGCATAGATACTTCCAATAATTCCATGTCATCTGAAGTTGCCGTTTCATTGTGACGCATTCCGCCTGGAATGAATATGGAATCGCCTCTTGCAAGATGAATCTCATCTCCCGTCTCAAATTCCATGTCAATCCATCCGTTCAGAATGTAAAGGAATTGTCCGTCACATTCATGAAAATGCCATCCCGTTGGCTCTGTCATCCCCTTTACAGCTCTCATAGTCTGAGCGTTTAAATTTCCGCTGCTTCCTTCTTTTACGCCGAGGTCTCGATATGTGAAAAACTCTCTCCTGCCGGGAATTTCTCTGGCAGCAGCTTGCGTAACATGAACTAGTTTTTGGTCACTGTGATTCGATGGCATAAATTTACCCTCCCATATCAAACTAAAACGCTATGAACATTTTATCTGCATTCATTCATGTCCATATTTCATTCGAACCGAGAAACTGATATTTCTGAACATTCAAATACTGGGACAACTGAAGTGATATTTTGATTAGGAATGAAACGAGAAGAAGGATAATATTCCTGCCTGTGGCTTTACATTGAATTCCTTGCCAAGAACGATTCATGATCGATTTGACAGCGATGTACTCGATGTGATTTTCTTCGGCAATTCCACTACATAGCTGCATCTTTAATTTCCCAGTCGAGAGATGGGCCGCAAGTACTGCGATGCATCAACTGCGCCAATTTTTCGTTCCCGAACAGCATTTCTTCGAATCTGTTTAAATTTCCGAATTCAATCTTGCAAAGAGCAGTTCTCCCGGTAGCACAGACAATGATCGCCTGCATTTATTAGCGTATATTAAGAAAAAGCAAACTGGCTCCGAAGTCACCATTGCTCCAATTCTTGAACAAACGACTGCCTGGAATGCAGGGCACATATGATCATGACGAGATTCGATATACATTTGGCCGGAGTTTGAATTGATCGAACACAATGTAATGCCAACCACTTCTCAGGTTGTAATTGTCGGTGGCGGTATCATGGGATGTTCACTGGCATACCATTTGACAAAAGAGGGCTGGAACGATGTTGTCCTGCTGGAGAAGGCGGAATTGACTTCTGGGTCAACCTGGCATGCAGCAGGCCAAATTACCCGCTCAACATCAAGTTCAAGCCTCGGCAAATGCGTCGACTATAACATTCAGCTGTACTCTCACAGACTAGAGAAAGAAACCGGCCAGTCCGTCAGCTGGAACAACTGCGGCTCAGTTCGGGTGGCTTACAGTGAAGACGAAATGGACTGGCTGCGCCATACATTCAGTGTAGTCAGATCGCTGGATGCTGAAGTTGAACTCATCACACCTGAACGGATCCATCAACTTCATCCATTCTACCGGCTTGCCGGGATACTGGGCGGCCTGCACACTCCCGATGATGGTCACGTAGATCCTTCATCCGTCACCTATGCGCTCGCCAAGGGAGCTCGCTCTCGCGGAGCCAAAATATTTCGTCGCTGTCTCGTCACAAATATAGACCAGCTGCCCAACAGCGAGTGGCGAGTCGTAACAGATTTAGGTGAAATTAACTGCGAACACGTCGTCAACGCCGGTGGCGCGTATGCGCGGCAGATCAGCGAATGGTCCGGATTGCTTCTGCCGGCAGTAACCATGACACATCATTATTTTGTTACAGACACAGTTCCGGAATTCGAACAGCTGCGTGAAGACATTCCAGTGGTCCGTGATGATGCCGTGGTATCAGGATACATTCGAATGGAACAAAAATCCGGCCTGATTGGAATTTATGAAAAGGACAATCCTAGAAGCATCTGGGAAGATGGGGCGCCGTGGGAAGCCGAACATGAGCTGTTTGAAGCCGATTATGATCGAATCATGCCTCGCCTAAGCAACGCGATGAACCGAGTGCCGGTGCTCTCGGAACTTGGAATTAAGCGGGTTGTGCACGGTGCCATAACTCATTCCCCAGATGGAAATCCCTTAATCGGACCTGCCCCGCGGCTTAAGAATTACTGGTGCTGCTGTGGAATCCAAATTGGAATTGGCTGGGGACCTGCCCTAAGCAGGGAACTGGCGCGCTCGATGGTTCACGGCAGCGCAGACATTTCGATGCGAGAGTTTGACCCTCGCAGATTTGGAGATTACGCAACAAGAAAGTGGCAGACCACCAAAGTCAAGGAAGATTATTGCCTGCGTCATGAAACGCCCTACCCACACTTCAATCGTCTTGCTGGACGCCCGATCGATCCAAACCCTCTGTATTCGACTCTCAAGAAACATGGGGCTGTCTTTGAAGAAGTGTTCGGACATGAGCGGCCGCGCTGGTTCGCTCCGGACGGAGTCGCGCCCGTCGACGAATACTCCTTCAGGCGAACGAACGTCGATGAAATCGTGGGCAGGGAAGTTCAGTCGGTACGTGAACGTGCCGGCATTATGGATATCTCTGCTTTTGCGAAAGTGCGAGTATCGGGCAAAGACTCCATTGCCTGCCTGGACCGACTCGTCGCGAACAGTCTTCCAAGACGAATCGGTGGCATCGCATTGACACATGCTCTCAATTCTCAGGGACGCATAGAAATTGAGCTGATCGTCGTGAAATTAACGGACCGCAGCTTTTATCTGGTCTGTGCTGCGTTTTATGAACGACGGCTATTAGACTGTCTGGAACATAATCGCAACGATGATGAAGCTGAATTCGAAAACCTGTCAAAGAAGTGGGGAGCGATTGCGATACAGGGTCCAAAAGCGCCGTCAATCCTAGCGGCGAATACAGATGCAGATCTGTCTCTGCGCAGCTTCCGCTGGTTTACTGCCAGGCAAATCAACGTAGCTGGACATTCGCTTCTGGCAGTTCGGATTTCTTACGTAGGTGAACAGGGCTGGGAATTACATATGCCTCGCGATTCAATGCTTGAAGTTTACTCCGCACTGTGGAGCTCGGGACAGAAGTTTGGAGTCGTCCATTACGGGTCCTTTGCAATGAATGTCATGAGAATGGAAAAAGCCTTCAAGGGTGCATCGGAACTGAGCAACGAAGTGACACTGCCCGAGGCAGACATGATGCGACTCGTTCGGCTGTCGAAGAATGACTTCATCGGCAAGGATGCGACTCGAAAAAGTGCAGATTCAGAGCTGCCCTGGGTTTGCGTCTATCTGTCAGTCGAGCATGATGGCGACCAGATCGGCCATGGTGGAGAAGCAGTGCTGCTGGATGGCGAAGTTGTCGGGGCCGTTACGTCGGTAGTCTTCAGTCACACCGTCAACGCGGTGCTCGCTTTCGCATATGTGAAGCCATGCGCGGCTTGCGCGAGTTCGAAACTGCACGTTATCGCAGCGGGCAGATTGATGGAAGCTGTCGTTTTGAGTCAACCGGCCTATGATCCTGAAAATTTGCGCCCAAGGATGGAATCACAAAACTAAAGCAGCATCTTACAATTGCGGGGGACGGTCAAGTTCAAAATGTTCGGATCGAAAGCACGCGGTCAATGTCAGTTAAATCGGAATTTTCAGATGGAATGAATGACCGTCGAACCTTCACCTCAATTTTCTGAGATTCAGATCTTTTGGGAAATTGCATCAAGCGCGTTACTGCCCGATGTCGTTGGTTGCAAATTGATAAATGATTTCCGAAATATGCCTCTGTTTCCGTTTCAGCAGATGATATGATTCCAGCTGATAGTAGATAATAAAAACAATCAATTAACCCAAGTTCCGCACTATTGGCGCTCAATCAACCATATTAATAATATTTTTTAGAAGATAATTTTAATAAATAATTATTTGTAGTATTTACATTCTAATATCTTACAAATATTATTGTTTATTAGTAATATTTTTTCTTTTATAACTCTAGTAACTTAATGTTGTTACATGTACAGTGATACAGCACTCCAAACAGCCACTACAATCCTCTATAATTTCCCCATTGACAATACACTTTAAGATCAGGTTCATCAAACCCGTAGTTTCCTACACCAACAAAAAACAATACCCAGATGCGCCTACCTACTGGTCAGGCGTTGAATATGAAGGCGGAATTGCAACGAAAACGCTGGTAAACGAAGCTAAAGAAAATGGCGCGAAATGTTGTTACATGTACAATTCAGTCATTTTCAAAAAAAACATGATATCAATGCTTTAGGAGAATTATTTTTTGAGTAGTGCGGAACTAGGGTTAAAATACATTAATCTGTCCAAAATCATGCAGCAGAAACCGAGCAAATTCATCCACTAGCGCACAACCTGTTCAACGCAGCAGGTCGGCTTGGAAGAACTCAACCGTCATCACAGGTCAAACGCCTCGAAGTGCCCACGCTGCGGCCGCGATCAGGCTCTCACATTCTGTCACGTCATTTGCTGCATCAATGCAGAAAATGTCACCATCAATCTCGGTTACGCGGCGACAACACGCTGGCAAGTGGTTGCCCTTGGCACAGATCGCGGCCGTCAATCTCAAATGCTTTCTGCTGGGAACGTTTCATGGAGGTCAGCGCTCACTGCCTGCACGAATAGTTGTTTGAGTTCGTCTATTGTTTCAAGCGTCGCTTATGGAAGGATCAGCCGCCACCGCTGCTGTTTCCCCGTAAAACATTCTGGCTGAAACAGGAGCAGAGGAAAAAATCGCAAAATGACTTGTTTAACGAGTCTATTCAGAAAGTGAAGCAATTAAACGACGTGACAGGTGGAGAAGGAGCATTAAGTTGGCATCCAAGAGTTCAACAAGAACAATATTACTCGTTAAATTGCGCTACTTGATTCAAAGAAGTCAGTTCGATAATTGAAGAAGTACTATAAGGACTTTTTGAAACTAGGAAAATTTTATTGATCATCCAAGTGACGACGCTGAAACTTCTCGCAAAGCATTCGTGCATATTAGAGAAGACATTGACATCTTTGAAAAAGAATTTGTAGAAATTTTCTTCGGAGTGATTTCACGATTACGAAATGATGCTGAAAGTGCTCTAGCAGACAAATTGAACTGAATTATGGTCTTAGAGTTACAATTTAGGCATTGGATTTAGACATCTGCGAACGTACCAGAAAGTTCCTGGGTTCCTAAGTGATCTATTCATTGTTTTGTAAGTTGAAGTTTCGACTACTGACTTGCCTTTTGCTGTCTGTTGGCTTCCTGATGATGGTGAATCCAGCGCTCGCCGATGACAAAGCACCTCGAGTACAAATAGTCACCCAACATGATCCTGTTCCGAGATTAAAAAGGAGTGACGCAATAATTTTGACCCATCGAATGGCAACAGACATACCTGCTTTATTGACTTACGAAAGCAGTCGCAGCCAATTAAGTCGTGAAATTGAGCAAGTATTAACTTTAGTCCGAAATCAATGCCCTAAAGTTGCGAAAGTCAGTCCGGTTGATTGGTTTGTGCCTAGACTGGTGGGGTTACAATTTCATTCTCAACTTACAGACATTTTGCTGGTCTGGTCTCCGAGAATTCCGGTACTGTACGGCTGTTAACCGTTAACAAGTTCATTGATGAATAGAATGTTGATTTGGGGTTGCATGCCGTAGAGTATCTTTCGTACTCCAAATCTTTCTTTTTTGATTATGACTGCAATATTAGTCCAATTTACGCAGCAGAATTTTACTCAGAAGTTGAAGGGGTCAAATCTGCTAGATATGAAATCCGCCGTGGAGATCATCCCGATTTAAGAATGATCAAGTCGAATGAGACTTGGTACATTTTTGTCAAGAAAACTTGGGGAGATTGGCCTTCGGGTTGCGTCTATGAGGAATTCTATTATTTCACCGTTGCTGGAAATAATGTGGTTTTAGTTCCAGAAAAGTCTGCCTTGAAATCCGGTCAGTTCCTCCAAATTGCTGTGTTTTCGACTTTATTGCCCCGCTGACTTCTAAAAATTAGTGAGAGCGTCTACAGTTCTCGCCCGGTTCGGGCGATCTGACTCCCTATTTTCTGCCTGTTAAATTTGTTGCCAACCAAACTGTATCAAATTTAGTGAAAGAGCGAGAGATTATAGTGTCGCGATGATGACATTATTGCTGACGGCAAACTCGATTTTATGCCCCTGCTGCTGTTTCAGCCGAAAGGTATTACAGGGAACAGCAGCATGATGGGCAGCTGCACAGAGCAGGCGTTGCTGCAGCCGATCCCGCTATAAGCGACGATTAAAACGATAGACGAACTCAAACAAGAATTCCTGCAGGCAGTGGGCACCGACCTCGTGAAACGCTCCTATCAGAAACGTTTTGAAATTGACGACCGCGATGCGTACCATGGACAACCGCTTGCCAGCCTGCTGCTGCGGTGTGGCCTGCTGCCTATTCCGTACAAATTCAGTCTGGACTTAACTTATGTTGAATCCGACCTTTTAAGTTATGGTGAAACCAGCTTTCTTTTTGGGCTGCCATGTGCAGAGCCAAATCATAAGTCCGCGCCATTGTTGTCAGCATGCTATAGCCTTCCCAGATCTTCTTGTAACCCGGTGGCGGATCATTTTTACGATTCAAATAACCGGCGAGCATGGCCATCGTCACTACGCCGGCGCCGAGATTTTGTGGTACTTTTTTGCGATTTTGGCGTGCGAAGTCCTTCAATACACCGATTTCGGTCTCGCTAAACAGCACTTCCAGCGGCAATTCCGGGGTTTCTCGACCCAGCAGCGTCATCGCCGCAAGCCGCCAGGCAATCACCGCGTTGATGGTGACCGCACGTTCGATGCGCTCGCATTTTCGATGCTTGAGAAACTCCACCTTGCAGCCGGATTTCAAAATCTTGTGCCAATCCTCAATTCGCCAACGCAGCCGATAACGCTGTACTACTTGCGTCGCATCGTGCGCGCTGTTGACCGCCAGACTGGTCAGCAGAAACCACTCCAGCGGCTTGACCGCGTCGCCGGCTTTTGCTTCATACACATGAACCAGATTCAACCTCAGCGGTTTCTCACCCGAAAAACCGCTCGTCGGCTGAATCTGCACCGGACGCCAGCGCAACTCGACCTTTGCCATCCGCGCCGGCTGCTTCGACATCGCCTTCTGACTGCGGCTGCTGCGCCGCGCCGAACGCGCCAACACCGGCACTTCCAGACTCGCCTGCGCATGTTGCCCGCGGATCGCATCGAACATCTTCGGCTGGCCTTTGCCTTGACTTCGATTATGCTGGGCGCGCACCAGCAACTCCACATCTGACAGCCTTCGACACTCGGCCATCACCTCAAAACAATCCGCCTCGCGATCCATCACCGCCACCATCCGCACCTTTTCAAGCGGCGCCGCCAACTCTGCGCTCGCACGCAGCCCGCGCAGCCATCGCTGCGTCTTGGTGCCCTCGTCATCCAGATGGCCATATTCAATGTGCGGCACCCCCAACGGCACTCCCTGCGCATCGAGCGCCAGCAGCGAATGCATGTGAATCCCCATGGTGCCAGCCGATTTGCGGTTGCGACTGATCAAGCCCATGCCCTGACAGCCACCGTGATTGGCGAAATTCAAATCGGTGCCATCCTGCACGCACAAAACTTCCGACTGTGCCTGCATTCGCTCCTGCGTTCGCTGTCGATGCGGCGCCAAGATGTTCTTTGGCGTCACCGCCGATTCCGCCGGCTGATCCAGCAGACGATAATGCGCATGCACCGCCGCTTGATCCGATCTGGACGCAGCCGTGAACGGCTCCATCGGCTGCCGAGCCTGGATGTCCGCACTTTTCACCAGTCTTGTGCTGCGACGCTCGTCACCCAACGGCGCACCTCCAAATTCCTGCTCCGACCATTCATCAATCGCTAGTCCCTGACCTCTGTCACGCACCGGGACGCAAACCTTGTCCAACCCCAGATACGTTCGCCATTTCCGTTCTAATTCATAGATATACACCGACTTCACAGCCGCCGCTTCAGACTTGCCCCCAAATCGACCGCGACCCGTCGTCCAGCCCACATGGCGCCAGTTCGATGCTCGCAGCGATACCCCGCTGTGAGACGCATCCACAAACGTCTCCACCAAATACGGATCAAATCCATAGCGACTCTTGAAATCCCTGCCGACTCGACGCAGACACAGACCCAACACCTTCGACGCCAGATTCTGACAGCGCACCGAAGGCCGGATCAAAAACCGACTCATGCCGATCACTCGATTTAAATATCGAGACTTCAGCTCTGCATCCCAGCCCATCCACTGATCTCGACTGCGCAGCGCCAGCGCCGAAGACGCAAATCCCAGCGCACCCAAATAACCATGCTCAGACACTGCCAGATATCGCAGCTGACAGCCTACATGAACGACCGCTCCTCGCGGATGCTCGCGAATCATCAGCTCGTTCCACAGACGCAACTGCGATTCCTCTTCAACCACCACCAGCTGCAAACCGCTGACCTGATCCACCCGCGCCGGCACTCCCTGCGCCAAGGCCACCGCCTGTCCCAATCCACGCGCCTTTACCTGGCGCACCGAACGACTCGAAGCCGGCAGCTCGATCCGACCCGTCTGCTCCAGATCCCGCAGCACCCGAAGACTGCTCGTCACCTGCGCTTTGCCCCGCGCATCGTAAAATCCAAACTCCTCACACACCGCATGCGTCAATTCCGTACGATTCGCAAATCTGCGCGTTGCCATGATCGACTGCAACTGCTCCAGCCCAGATGCTGACCTCAGCTTGCGTGGAATTTGATTCTGCTGATACATGATATTCAAATGTACCAGCTCGAATTTTAAAAGTCAAGCCCCAATTTGTACTGTATAGGTAGGTGGCCTGGGCTTGATGCCTGCTGCTTTTTTCGGTGGAATGACTTACTGGACGATCGCATAGACGAGCGTAATGACTGCAAATGCTACGACGACCTGCATGGAAATCACCCATCTGAACTGCGCCTTCATGTCCAATCTGATCTCAGTGATGTCGAACTTGACTTTGCTGATGTCGAACTTGACTTCGGTTCTCAACAAATTGAGGTCGGACTTGGTCGCAAGATTGCCCTCGCGCCGGGCGATCGCGATCGCTACCGCTTCAGCTTGACGACGCTCCATGCCGGCCGCTTCGAGATCCCTTGAAGCTCCTAACGTGTCATATGCGAATTTATTCATAACCCAATTTTACATTCCTCATTCAATGAGGACGCCTCCACGCCTTCGGGGGGCTTGCATCCCTAAAAACGGCTCAGTCTTGTCGCAGCTGACTGTGCAACTTGCGGTCATCGTCCAGCCGCTTCCGCGGCCGTCCTCCGCAATTCGCAGCCATTGTGCCGAGTGATGGCATAGCAGCTTTGAACAAGATTTACCGTATCATAACAAGCACTCCGATTGCAAGCCGCGGCTGCAGCGATCAAGCTGCAGTCGGCGTGAAGCCAAATTCGTACACCGGCAAAAGTGCGGCGCACTCGGTGCGCCCGGTGCATTGAACCGATTCCCCAGCTTCATGCTCCGATAATACATGTGCCTTTATTTCTTCTGAATAGATTACTTTTTTTCATCGCTTCTCCCCAAAACTCTTCATGTTTCTGGCATTGCTCTATCATTGAAGTTTCTCTAAACAATCGTGGTAGGACCAGCACCTGATTTTCTGTGGTGAATTCAGATCAACGAATAGCCCTGCTGCCAGCCAGGCTCCTGCACTTCATAATCCCGAATGAAGATACAATTGAAAAACTCAAAGCACAGGTAAAATGACCGATGAGTCGTCAGCAGTGGAATTCGAAGAATTTGATGCGTTGTTTTCAGGTGAACTGACCAAGCACAAAATGAAATTTGGAATCAAATGCCGCAAGCAGGAAGAACATACCGAATAATCGGTGACTTGTGCTTTTCAGACGCTCACGAACCATGCAGACTGTGCAGTTGATCAACAATTCCCTAAATTTTCATGTCCAGAAATAAAGCGCCACATCTAACGCCGGAACAGTTTCGAACGCGGGGCCATCAGATGATTGATCTGATCGCAGACTATATGAGCGACATTGAATCATTTCCTGTCCTGTCTCAAGTGGATGCCGGCGAAATCTACAGCAGTTTTCCTGTTCATCCTCCAGAGCGAAGCGAATCTTATGAAAAGATGCTGCAGGATGTGAAGGACATCATCATCCCAGGATTGACGCACTGGCAGTCACCGAATTTTTTCGCTTATTTCCCGAGCAATGCCTCAGGGCCATCCATTTTGGGGGATATGCTGTCCTCTGGATTCGGAATTCAGGGGATGCTGTGGTCAACCAGCCCAGCATGTACCGAGCTTGAAACACTGATGCTGGATTGGATGGTTGAAATAACTGGACTGCCTGAACACTTTCATTCCAAGAATTCCGGCGGCGGCGTCATTCAGGAATCCGCCTCTTCCGCTGCACTTTGCGCCGCAGTGGCAGGAAGAGAGAAAGCACTGCGCAACGGGCACAGCGAACACTCTCAGCTTGTGGGCTATATCTCGAACCAAACTCACTCCTCAGCAGAAAAGAGCTTGAAAATCGCGGGATTTCGTGATCATCAAATTCGAACGATCGAAGTCAGCTCAGATTTCTCAATGGATCCCAATCATCTCCTGGAAATGATTCGAACAGACCTGTCAGATGGAAAGAAACCTGCTTTTGTATGCGCAACAGTTGGAACCACTTCTTCTCTTGCAGTCGACCCGGTCCCACAAATCAGCGAAATTACGAACGAATTCGACATTTGGCTGCATGTGGATGGCGCTTACTCGGGCAGCGCCACCGTCTGTCCAGAATACCGTCATCTGCTGAATGGAATTGAAAACGCCGACAGCTACTGCTTTAATCCGCATAAGTGGCTGCTCACCAACTTTGACTGTGATCTTTTCTACGTCAAGAAAAAGTCAGACCTGGTAGACGCACTGACGTTTACGCCTGAGTACCTGCGCAACAAAGCGACTGAATCAGGTCAGGTATTTGACTACAGCGGCTGGCAGGTATCATTGGGGCGACGATTTCGCTCACTCAAACTTTGGTTTGTGATTCGTCATTATGGAATAGAAGGCCTGCGGGCACACATCCGCTCACACATTCAATACGCTGCTCAATTTACCCAATGGATTAAAGACGACGACGAATTCGAACTTTTTCAAAAGACCGTTCTCAACTTGGTTTGCTTCCGACATAAAGAAGGCAACGCGAAAACCAGGCAGATTCTGGAAACTGCAAACGCGTCAGGCAAGCTGTTTGCAACCCACACAGTCCTGAACGACCAGTATCTGATTCGGTTTGTACCAGGAGCAGTCCGAACGGAAATGCGACATGTTGAAGAAGCATGGAAGGAATTCAAATCTGCCGCGTCGTAAGCAGGTTCTCTCAACTCATTTTCCGCAATCTTCATTGAGCGCTCCATCCTCCGTCAATCGTTATCGATGATCCAGTAATTCCGCTCGCCGCTTCAGAGCAGAGAAAAATCACCAAAGAAGCAATTTCCTCGCTCTCCAAGAATCGACCAATGGGATGTTTATCCGATAACATACTCGCCTTCGCATCGTCGAAAGACCAATTTTTTGAACGAGAGATCGCTCGAATCTGTCGGTCAATGAGTTCTGTGCGCACATATCCCGGGCACACTGCATTGCAGGTAACTCCATTTTCCGCATTTTCAAGAGCGACGACTTTGGTGAGACCGACAACACCGTGCTTGGCTGCAACGTAAGCAGATTTTTCGACACTTCCCACCAAGCCATGGACGGAAGCAATGTTTACTATACGCCCCCAGCGCTGTTCAATCATGCCCGGCAGACAGGCTTTTATGGTGTGGAATGAAGCGCTGAGGTTGACAGAAATTACTTCATCCCATTTTTGAGCAGGGAACTCCGGCAAAGGTGCTACGTGCTGGATTCCTGCATTGTTGACTAAAATATCGACTCGCCCAAAACGCTCCATGCACTCCTGAATCGAATTTTCAATCTCAACTGGATTTCTGAGATCTGCGCCGTAGTAGTCCACCGAAACGCCGTAGTCGCTTTCTATCTGACATGCAATCTGCCTGATCTGCTGAACCTCACCAAATCCGTTTAACCCGAGGTTGCATCCCGCTGACGCAAGCGCCTGTGCGATCGTCAATCCGATTCCAGATGTCGAGCCTGTCACGAATGCAGACCTGCCTTTAAGCTGGATGTCGAAGGATCTCAATTTACTCGCAAGTGTGATGACCCAGTTCGCAGTTTTTTCGCAATTTCGAGCCGTTGGATCTTGCCTGAAGGTCCTTTAGGCAACTCACTTACGAAAAATATCCGGCTAGGACTGCGAAATTCACCCAGTTCGCGTTTACAGTGCTCAATCAGTTCCGAGGATGTGCATCGCTGTTTCTGTTTAAGAACTACGGCGACTGCCACAGTCTCACCATAAGATTCATCTGGATATCCAAATGAGGCCGCTTCCAAAACCGAACCATGGTGATACAGCACGTCGTCAATTTCTCGGGGGGAAATGTTTTCACCGCCTTTGATGATGAGCTCTTTGATGCGGCCGGTAACAAAAAAATACCCATCATGATCCCGGTAGCCAAGATCTCCCGTTTTGAACCAGCCTCCATGCGTGAAGGCCGACGCCGTCGCTTCCGGAGCATTGTAGTACTTGGAAATTACGTTTTCCCCTCGAACCACGATCTCACCTACTTCTCCGGCTGGCAGCAGCTGTTCGTCCTGATCCACCACCATCACTTCATCACCGACTGGGATTCCAACCGACCCGGATTTTCGTATCCCTGGGGGCATGGGATTGGTTAATATTGGAGCTGCCGTCTCTGTCAGCCCCATGGTTTCAATCATCGGCATCTGGAAGGTTTTTTCAAAATCCGTGTGCATACCGGACGGCATCGCAGACGACGCGGAACGCGCGAATCTCATTTTCTGTATTTCGTTGACGTTGAATTCCGCATTCTCCTGGTTCGCTGCTTCGAGCAGGAATTTTGCAATCGTCGGTACGATGCTCGTCCACGTACAGCCAAATTGTCTGACGTGATCCCAAAACTTTCGAACGCTGAATCGTCGCGCCATAACAACACGCGAACCGCTCACAATCGGAGCAACTGCGGTTACAACCTGTCCATTGACATGAAAAAGAGGCAGGACACAATACGCTGTGTCATCTCGAGTCAAGTCATGTGCAACCTGAACGTTTCTTCCACCAGCAATCAGATTATTGTGAGTTAAAACCGCTCCTTTGGGAAACCCGGTGGTTCCTGACGTAAACAGGATCATCGCACTTGAGTCCGGCTGAATTTCCTTCGGACCTGAACTTGAGCGAATGGTGTCATCTTCTGTCCAGTCAATTCCTCTTCGCATATCAACTTCAAAGACTTGAATGGCTCGACGGACTTCTGACAGCACTGTCTTCAGCATTGACCGATGAGCTGAGCCGACAAAAACCATCTCGATTCCAGATTTTTCAACCGCGTACTGGAGATTCTGTTTCGAGGCAACTGGATTTAACGGAACCGTAACGCGTCCCGAATACATTGTTCCAAGCATGATGACTGTTGTCCAAAATCCGTTATCCAGCAAAAAGCCGACATTTGCACCGGGAGCAGCTCCGCGTGCAGAAAGCTGCCGTCCGAAACGACGACAATGATTCCGCAGCTCGAAGTATGTCATTGAAAGATTCGCATCGGGGTCGATCAAGTAGCGACGATTCGGGTATTGAGCCGCTGAACCGTCGATCAGAGCTAGAAAACTATCTGACAAGTCATCACCCTCGAATTCGATAATTGGGATGATATTCGCGAAGAAACGCACCAAATAAACTTTCCTCACTCGGTTTGTCTTCGGGAATTTCAGTTGATAGATGCGTGATGTTGATGAAGTGGCGGTAGCTGAGATTTTCGCTGATGCTGTTTCCAGCCCAGGTGCCGCACCCCATGCTCAGCGTAAAATTCAGACCGCTTGTGAATCCGCCTCCATTGCCAAAAGTATGGGCTTGATTGACCAGCACGCGCACGACATCTAAATTCTCTGCAAAATCTTTCGCTCGGCTAAGCCGGTTCGTATGTATTCCACAAGAATGACCGGTGCCTTGATAACTCAGAATTTTTCTGATTTTTTCTCGAGCATCTAGGATATTGGAAGCGCGATAGAGAGTCAGAACCAAAGAGAGTTTTTCTCCGGAAAACGGAAAGTCAGGCCCAATTCCAGTTTCTTCAACAATGATAAACTTGGTATCTTCAATAGAAGCACTGAGATCGAACTGGTGGATGAGCACACCAACATCTCTCGCAATCAGTTTTCGATTCAGCTTGCCCGGTTCCGTCCATAGTGAACTGCGGATGCGATTCGCCTCTTCAGGATTTGCAATGTATCCTCCGTGTCGCTGAAAACACTCTCGCATCGCTGAATACACTTCGTCCAAAACGATTGCGGAATTTTCAGAGGAACAGGAAGTACCATTATCGAAAATCTTTGAGGCGCAAATCAGTTGAGCCGCTCGATCAAGATCGGCCGTTTCATCAACGACAACGGGAACATTGCCAACACCCACGCCAATCGCGGGAGTTCCACTGGAATACGCTCCCCTTACATTGTTCTGAGAACCAGTCACTACGACCAGATCACAGGCTTTCATCAATTCTTCCGTCATTGGCCTGTTCACCGGCGCCGGCAGAATCTGAACGAGGTTTTCGGGCACGCCGATAATCGAAAACTGTTCTCGAACCTTTTGGATCGCTGCGTTGGTCGTGATCCATCCTGCGGGTGAAGGTGCGACAATGACAGCATTGCGACCTTTAACCGCCATCATGCACTTGTTGATCGGTGTCGCCGCGGGATTTGTCGACGGCGTGACCGCTGCAACGACTCCCACTGGCTTGGCATATTTTATGAGTCCATTTTCTTCGTCTTTCTCAATTGCTCCGACAGTTTTAACGCGCAGCAGATCGCGGAGGGTGCCAAAAGTTTTTCGTTTATTTTTTTGAATTTTGTCCGTAATGTTGCCCAGTTTGGTATTGCTGACCGCAAGCTCGGCGAGTTCAGCGGCATTGGAATCTTCGTAGAGAGCCCATGCGATGGCAGTGACCGCTTCGTCGACTCGTTCCTGACTCGCCGACCGAAATTCGATCATTGCAGCGCGCGCCTGTCGAACAAGCAACTGAACCGCGGATGTATTTGAAATCGATTCCATCTTTAGTATCCATTAAGCCAAAAAATGAAAATTATAATTGTTCCCTTCAATCAATTAATCAGGACAAATTCATCATTTTAGGAGATTGCACAGTGAAAGAAATTTCTTGGAGCGAATTCGAACGCGTAGAACTTCGAACCGGAACGATCATTGATGTACGGAAATTCCCCGAAGCCCGTAAACCAGCTTATAAAGTCTATGCTGATTTTGGAAAAGAAATTGGAATCTTAAAATCCAGTGCACAGATCACAAAACTGTACTCACCCGAGGATCTGCTGGGAAAGCAGATTGTAGGGGTGGTAAACTTTCCGCGCAAACAGATCGGCCCGTTCATGTCGGAATTTCTCCTGACTGGATTTACGCAGAAAGATGGCTCGGTGGTCATCGTTCAAGCTGAAAGACGAGTAGAAAACGGCTTGAAGCTAGCGTAACTCTAACACTGCTAAAACTGGTTCTCCGTCAGTTCCAAAGCAATTTCAGAAGAATCGACCATGCCATCCGCATGAGCTTTGACGCGGGGCATGATGTGTGTTGCGAAATACCTGACGGTAGTGAGTTTCGCGTTCAGAAATTCCGTATCAGAATTTCCTTCTTCCAAAAGTTTTATGCACTCAATCGCAGCGATCGCCATCAGCCAGCCCGCCACAGTGAGCGACAGCACATGCAGGTAGCCTACGCTCGCTGCTGCTGTGATGCGAGGATCCTTTTCTCCATTCTCAAGAACCCACCGCGTCACATGCTTCAATTCAACCAGGGCGCGGTCCAAAGCACAGAAAATGTTGCAGGTCAATTTTTCTCGGATGCTGTCACTGCAGGTTCTTTCGATCAGTTCAATCAATTTTGAAATTTCTTCGCCTTTGCTCCGTAATATTTTCCTGCCGATCAGATCATTCGCCTGGATGCCTGTTGTTCCTTCGTAGATTGGAGTGATTCTTACATCACGCAAATATTGCGCTGCGCCGGTTTCTTCGATGTAGCCCATTCCACCGTGAACTTGGACCCCAACGTATGCAACTTCGTTCCCCATTTCAGCACACCATCCTTTCACGACCGGAATCAACAGCCCGAGAATCGCCGCATTCTGCTCGCGGACTTTCTGATCTGGGTGCCGAGCAGCCAAATCGAATATGCCTGAAGTGTAATAGGCTACGCATCTCATCGCTTCGGTCAGTGACTTCATGGTCATAAGCATACGCTTGACGTCCGGGTGATTGATAATCGCAACGCGTTCTTTCGTACCGACGACACTTCCCTGCACCCGTTGCTTTGCATAGCTGACTGCCTGCTGATAGGCGCGTTCAGCAACCGCGAGACCTTCAACACCAACCGCATGTCTGGCGAGATTCATCATGGTAAACATGTACTGCAGACCGCAATTTTTCTCGCCCATCAAATAACCGATCGCACCACCGTTGTCGCCATAGGACATTACGGCGGTTGGACTCGCGTGAATTCCCAGTTTATGCTCCAGCGACACACATCGAAGATCATTCCTCTCACCTGCAGCGCCATCTTCGTTCACCAGATATTTTGGAACGATAAAAAGAGAAATGCCTCTCACTCCTTCCGGTGAATCTTCAGCTCTAGCCAGTACGAAGTGAATGATGTTTTCAGTCAGGTCGTGCTCGCCATACGTAATGAAAATCTTTTGTCCGGTGATTCGATAGTGATCTCCTTCGGCAGCGGCCCGAGTGCGGATCGTTGCTAAATCTGAACCGGCATGCGCCTCAGTCAAATTCATGGTTCCGGCCCACTCTCCCGATATCAGCTTTGACATATACGTAGCTTTGTGATTCTCCGACCCATGAGATTCAAGCGCGCGGATCGCACCCTGAGTCAATAGAGGACACAGCCCAAACGACATATTTGACGAATGCCACATTTCCTGAACCGACGTAGCAATCAACCATGGAAGACCTTGTCCGCCATATTCTGGATCAAATGACAGTCCATTCCACCCAGCTTCAATGAATTGCTGATACGCTTCTTTCCAACCTGGCGGCGTCGAAACGACGCTTTCCCGACACGTTGAACCATGCTGATCTCCAACTTGATTCAAGGGCGCCAAGACTTCCGAAGTGAATTTTGCGGATTCGTCCAGTATGGCTGAAACCAGCTCTTCGTCAATCTCTCCGAAGACGTTCAATTCAAGAATTTTTCCGATTTCAGCAACATGATTCAAAACAAATTCCATGTCCTTTAAAGGTGCGCGATATTCTGACATAATTCAATAGAGATGCTTGTGAACAAAGATAAGCAGTTGAGCGTATTCCTATTTTAATTTTTTTTGATTCGATTAATGGATTAAATTCAAACATTTAATCTACGACACATCACATAAATGCAATTCGAGCTGAGGGCGGGCGCCGCCACAGGGCGCCGTCCAATCCCCAAATTGGGGCAAAATTCACAAATCAAAGTCAAAATCTCCAACCTAGGGCGCGATAATCGCAGTTCTGCCGTGCATCCCAAAACTGGAACATAACTCAACAGACTTCACTGCTCATGTCTCGCGCTGACCAGATTAATCCGATAGATCTTCTGCTGAAACTATTTCGCACATTCGTTGCCAATGGGGCTGCGGACCGCTGCCTTCCACAACACCTGGCCAATATCACGGCTGAGAACATACACGTCGTAGGCGCCGGCAAGGCCGCTGCTGCGATGGCAAGAGCGACTGAAAAGCATTTTGCACGACCCATTTCAGGAATTGTCGTTACGCGATATGGACATGCGGTCGACTGCAGTTATGTCGACGTAATCGAAGCAGCCCACCCTGTTCCAGATGAAGCCGGCGCCGCTGCTGCAAAGCGAATTGTTGAGTCCTTGGTGAATTTGGATCAAACCGCTCTGGTTGTCTGCGTCATTTCTGGAGGAGCGTCCGCGCTCCTTGCATTGCCGGACCATCCTCTTACGCTGGAGCAAAAACGTTCAATCACTCGTCAGCTTCTCAAAGCAGGCGCAAATATTGAGGAGATTAATTGTGTGCGCAAGCACCTTTCCGCCGTTAAGGGTGGAAAGCTGATGCAAAAAATCAGCCCCGCTTCAGCCCTGACCCTATGCATTTCCGATGTGGTGGGTGATGATCCATCCGTGATTGGTTCGGGCCCTACCGTTGCCGACCCGAGTACGTGTCAAGATGCGCTAGCAATCCTCGACAAGCATCAGGTCACTGTTCCAAAGACTGTTAGAAGTCGGCTGCTCTCGGGAGAACTGGAAACTCCCAAACCCCATGATCCGGTATTTGAAAAATCCAGTGTGATAGTGGCTGCGAAACCATCAGCCTGCTTGAAAGAAAGTGCGGCGCTGGCTCGAAAACTTGGCCTTCGGGCAATCAATCTGGGAGCGGCGATCAAAGGCAGTGCGAACGAAGCGGCGAAAGAACACGCGGACTTGATTCGCCTGATGCTGAGTCAGTCTCCGAATCAAGAGCCATTCGTCGTGCTTTCAGGCGGAGAAACTACCGTCAAAGTCACTGGAAATGGTAAAGGCGGTCCCAATACACAGTTCATTCTTGCTTTATCTCTCGAACTGCAGCAGACTGCGCAGGCATATGCAATCGCATGTGATTCAGACGGAATCGACGGGACAGAAAACAACGCCGGCGCACTGCTGCGCCCGGACGCGCTTCAACGCGCGAAAGAGCTGGGGCTGGATCCGCAAGAGCATTTAGACAATAACGATTCTTATCAGTTTTTCAAAGAGCTTGAGGATCTGATCATTACAGGTCCGACTTTGACGAATATCAATGACTTCCGCGCAGTCTATGTCGTTCCGAATCAGGCTTGAATCAAGCAGAAATTCAAGACTCAGAAACCTGCGCTATGCCATGATTCTGCCGGTGTCCTGAAATTCATCCAGCTGCTTTAAAAAACGGATTGTGAGTCTTCTCTGTCTTTCGAATGAAATCCGGTCGAGTCGCTCACATAAACGCATGATTGAATGCATGTCACGCGAATGCCGCGTCAGTATGAAACGAGCAACCGCAGGATCCATCATCATGCCCCGGCGCGCGGTCCAATCAAGCAGGATTTGCAATTTGTCCTGCTCAGAAGCAGGAAACAATTTAAAAATCTGTCGTCCGAGAAAACGACTGACCAAGTCTTTCAGTTCAAATTGCAATTGTCCAGGTGGAACGTTCGCTGCGACCAGAAGAAGGCTCTTATGAGCTTCCATTTTCTCGAACAGTGAAAATAATTTTCTTTCCCAAGCCAGCTGACGCGCAATCGACTGCACATCGTCGATGCACACCAGATCGTACTGTTCAGCTCCCTCCAGAAAATCGGGGTCCAGTCGAAGATCGAGCAACGGAAAGTAAATGCTGCTGGGCGTCTGCTTGCAAGCGGCAAAAAGAAGATGGGTTTTTCCAGAACCGGCTGCTCCCCAAAGATAACCGCTCGTCTGATCCAAGTTGTGGTTCAGGAACTGCTGAAGCAAGTGGACGGCACGCCGATTTTCATGGCTCAGATAATTCTCAAATTTGGCGTGATCGACAAGACGCAGAGGCAGTCCGGCCTGAACCGACTCGGATCCCGCACCCTTCAAGTGAGCTGTCTCACGCTGCGTCGAATCACCCATATCCAAAGATACTGAATGCCACTCAAAAAGGTGGACGCCGCAACTACAATTATCATCACTGGAGTCAGCCCGAAATCGAATGACCAAGAGGCGTTTTCAACCAATGCGACAATTACCAGAAGAATTTGGAACAAGGTGTTGGTCTTGCTCGTCATGGTGGGTTCAATCGAAACATGTCCATCCAATGTTGAGAGCACCAGATAGCCACCAACGATCACCAAGTCCCGAAAAATGACCAGTGTGACCAGCCAAAATGGAATCAGTCCGAGAATAACGAGCATGATGTAGGCAGATACGATGATGACCTTATCTGCGATCGGGTCCAGCCTGGCGCCCAGCTGCGACGTACAGTTGTATCTCTTCGCAATCCATCCATCCAATCCATCTGTAATGCCCGCAGCGATGAATAAAACCAACGCAGCTGAATAATTCTCATCGCGAAGCAGCAAAATCAATATCGGGGCCGCACCAATTCGAGACAGAGTCAGAATATTGGGAATCTGAGCTAGCATAATGGAAAACTTCAACATTAAATGTTAATCATCGGTGACTTTGATCGTTTGACTTAATATAACTGTGCAGTCCATTTGAATATTTTAATTGAACAAACAAGGGCAGATAACTGTCGAAATAATGAACAAATTCGATTTTTCGGCTGACTCCAGACTGACAGATGCACCTATTTTCGAACATTTACAGATTAAATTGTCAAATTCTTGATTCTAATTCAAATGTACGACTATAAATGAATCAAGTTGCTTACAAACTGCTGAGTCCTTGAGAAAATTGACAAAATCAGACTCTCATAAAATAACTTATCGCGATGCCGGCGTCGATGTTTCCAAGGCGGACTCGCTGATTCAGTCGCTTGGACCAGACTTCAAGCGAACTTCACGACCTGGGCAGATCGAGCTGTCAAACGGGTTTGCCGGACTGTTTGAAATTCCCCAAAAGTTCCCAAATCCGGTTCTGGTTTCAGCAACGGACGGTGTTGGCACCAAACTGAAGCTGGCGTTCGAGCTGAACAGGCATGATACAGTGGGAATTGACCTGGTCGCGATGTGTGTGAACGATATCGCTGTCTACGGCGCTGAACCCCTTTTCATGCTGGACTACTTTGCGACAGGCAGCATCGACAAGGAAATCGCAGTCCAAGTCATTCGCGGCATCGTCAAAGGCTGTGAACTTGCGAGGACCGCACTCATCGGCGGTGAGACCGCGGAAATGCCAGACATGTACCCAGCGGGGGAATATGATTTAGCCGGATTCTGCGTAGGCATCGCTGACAGAAGCAGACTCATCGACGGCAGTCGAGTGTCCGCGGGCGATGTGATTGTAGGATTGGCTTCGTCCGGAGTTCATTCAAACGGATTCTCGCTGATTCGAAAGCTGATCGCAGATTACAGCATTCCCCTGACAACTCAAGTAAATGACGCCGAGCTTGGCGACGTGCTGCTGACGCCAACCACAATTTACGTCGATGCTGTCAAAGCGATGGTCGAAACGACTGCAGTGCACGGGTTGGCTCACATTACGGGTGGAGGAATTCCAGGAAATCTAGAACGAATCGTCCCTTCAGGACTGGCGGCAAAAATCGATGGCAGCGCATGGACGATGCCACCTGTTTTTCCGTGGATTCAGAGCCACAGTCAATTGTCACAGCACGAAATGTTCGAGACATTCAACTGCGGGATCGGCATGATCGCAGTTGTTTCATCAGCTGCAGAGTCGAATCTGCGGAACCGACTCGACCAGCTGCAGATGCCAAATTACAGAATCGGGCGCATCACGCAGTCTGAAGATTCATCCACGATTTTCGAATAGCTGGGAGATTTTTTCATGACCCGCGCCGTAGTGCTGGCTTCTGGCTTTGGCTCAAACCTGCAGACCATCATTGATCGCACTGACAGCGGCAAGCTCTCGATTGAAGTTGTCGCAGTGATCAGTGATCAGGCTCAGGCATTTGCGCTGCAGCGTGCGAAATTGGCAGACATTCCAGCGATTTTTGTCGATCCGAAAAATTTCAGCAGTCGCATTGAATACGATGTCGAACTGTCGGATGAAATTAAACGGTTAAAAGCAGACCTAATTGTGTTGGCGGGGTTTATGCGAATACTTTCAATTCAATTCATTGAAAGTTTTCCGTGGCGCATCATGAACATTCACCCATCCCTTCTGCCGAAATACAAAGGACTCAACACACATGCGCGAGTATTGAACGCTGGTGACAGATACCACGGCGCAACCGTTCATTTCGTCACTGAAGAACTTGACGCAGGACCAATCATCATTCACAAAAAAGTTCCCGTTTATTCAAATGACACAGAAATTGAATTAAAAAATCGAGTTCACGAATGTGAATATGAAATCTATCCGATCGCAATCCAGTGGTTTGCCGATGGTGAATTAAGTGTTGATAATGGTCAGGTATTACGGAGAGGTAAACCATGTTTTGCCGAACTTTCTCACTGATGACCTGTTAAACTGAATTTTTGAGGAAAATAAATTGTCGAATCCAGCTAAAATGCCTGCAATCCTTTTATCTGTATTTTTAATGCTTCCATATTGGGCGGAAGCGAATCCCGTAGATTCGTATCACGCCAAGTACAAAGTCAGCTATCAAGATTCGGGAGTCGAGATTGGATCAAGCTCTCGAACCGTAACAGCAGACAGTTCGGGTATGGTGGTTTCTGAACACAGTCTTTTTCCTCACCCGTTGCTCGTCGTACTTGGAATCAACCCTCTCTCCCAAACTTCACAAATGAGAATTGATCAAAATAAAGTTCAATCGATTCGGGTTGTTATTTCTACTCAGGGTGAAGAGATGGTAGAAAGTGCAGATTTTAATTGGGAAAATCGCGACGTCACGCTGCATAATGGCGAAAAGCTCATTATGCCTTCCAGCGAAATGTATGACGTGGAATCGTGGTTGATTTCACTCATGATTGATCCTTTCACTGAACGCTCGGGCAGTGCTGTCTCACTCGTCGAAAACAATAAGATTCAAACCTATGTTTACGATGAAATCAAATCGAATTCAATTGTGCTTGATGGGAAATCCTATGAAATTTTAATCTTTGAAATTCAAAGCGCCATGGGAAAAGATCGAAGCATAACCGTAACGATGTCCCCTGAATTTGGTGAATTTCCACTTCGCATCGTCACTAAGAAAGATGATTTCATACTGAATTTCGAATTGGTATCAGTCGAAAGACTGCAATGACCTGGATTCAGCAGCCGCTCTCTCGCTCAGCATTGTGTTCAGCCTTGGTTCAATGGGCCATGGGCCGGGGAATATGCACAAATTGATTGTTTACGGGCGCGTGACGCGCAGATATTACCGAATCATCTTCTGATTTCGATATCGAAAAAATCACGAACACAAATAATAATTCAATAAATTATTCCAATAATTCAATAAATTATTCCAATATCTCAATAAACTATTCCAATATAATCTGCGAGCAAATGTAGATGCCACAAAGCTGATTTTTGAAACGGAATTAAATTTAAGTAGAGAAACAATTTTGGTATCTAGTCAATTACATATTGAAAAACACGAGGTATTATGTATGAAATTTCTTAAACAATTGTTAATTGTTCTGGGGCTCGCGTCCCTGTGTGTAGCAGGCAGCGTAAGTGCTGCCACTTTAGATGAAGTTAAAGCAAAAGGTCATGTTCAGTGTGGAATCAATACCGGTTTGGTCGGATTCGCTTTCGCCGACGATGAAGGTAACTGGCAAGGTTTTGATGTAGCAATTTGTAAAGCAGTCGCTGCCGCTGTATTCGGTGATGCTTCTGCAGTGAAATACACAAACCTTACCGGAAAGACGAGATTTGAAGCTTTAAAGGCTGGTGAAGTCGACCTGCTTTCTCGAAACACAACCTGGACCTACAGTCGTGATGTTGACCTGAAACTCACATTTCTAGGTGTCAATTATTATGACGGTCAAGGCTTTATCGTTCCTGCAGCACTTGGGGTTTCTAGTGCCACAGAACTAGAAGGTGCGTCAGTTTGTATTCAAACCGGCACAACGACTGAACTGAATTTAGCCGACTATTTCCGCAGCCACAATATGAACTATGAGCCAGTTCCGATTGAAACAAATGCGGAAGCCCGCCAAAATTATCTTGCTGGGCGCTGTGATGTTTATACCACTGACCGCTCCGGTCTGGCTGCAACCCGCGCCAGCCTTGAAAACCCGGCTGATCACGTCGTGCTTCCAGAAATTATTTCTAAAGAACCTCTTGGCCCGCTCGTACGTCATGGCGACGATGAATGGGCTGACATCGTTCGTTGGACTCTGAATGTACTGATTATTGCGGAAGAAAAAGGCGTTACGAAAGATAACGTCCGAGCCATGGCCGCTGAAGACCAAAAAGATGCGGAACTCAACAGAATGTTCGGTACGGAAGGTGAATACGGTGCCATGTTGGGCCTGAGTAAAGACTGGGTGGTCGACGTCCTTGCCGCGGTCGGTAACTATGGTGAAATTTTTGAGGCGAATATTGGAGTCAACACCGATATTGGACTGGCGCGAGGTGTCAATGCGCTCTGGACTGACGGTGGTTTAATTTACGCACCACCTTATCGGTAAGCTATATTGGAAGGTGTGTGCACTGGCACACACCTTCTTTCATTACATTATCACTGCACTTAAATCCTCCAACATTAATTTAAAATCAAGCGAAACCAACGAAAAATTGAACATTGTTTAGCAACCTCTGGTCAGAAAGGAAATCACGACAGCTAATTATTCAGATTGTTGTCATGGTCGTTGTGCTTACACTGATCGGATTTTTCATTCGCAACACACTCAGTAACTTAGAGCTTCTCGGTCGAGAAGCTGGATACGGATTCTTATTTACTCCTTCGAACTATGACATCAATCAGCATCTGATTGAATATAGCTCCCGAAGCACCCACCTCAGAGCAACTATGGTGGGAATCATTAACACAGGCTTGGTCGCATTTTGCGGAATTGTCTTGGCGACTATAGTTGGGTTTGTGGCAGGTGTTGCGAGACTGTCATCAAACTTTTTGATCAGCAAGATTGTATATGTGTTCGTCGAATTCACTCGCAATGTACCAGTTCTACTCTGGATACTTTTGTGGCACGGTGTAATTGTTCATAGCCTGCCTCATCCAAAACAAGCCCTGTCCGTCTTAGATCAAGCCTTTTTAACCAGCCGCGGATTTTATATTCCCAAACCACTGTTCGAACCCGCATTTTGGTTTGTTTTCATTTCGATTTTCATTGCCATTGCGGGTGCAGTATGGTTCACACGATTCTCGAGAACCAAACAAGAACAAACTGGAGAACGGAATCCGGTTGTTTTGGTCAATACGGGATTGATCGTAATTGTACCGCTCGCTGTCTTCTGGATTTCCGGAACACCTTTGACTATAGAGATTCCCGCTTTCAAAGGATTTAATTTTCAAGGTGGCTTAGTACTTACTCCGGAATTCGTGGCACTCACGTTAGCACTGGGGGTTTATACAGGCGCTTTTATTGCAGAGATCGTACGAGCGGGAATTCTCGCCGTAAGCCATGGGCAAACAGAGGCTTCGTATGCGCTCGGCTTGAAACAGAATTGGACGATGCGTTTGGTGATTCTTCCGCAAGCCCTTCGCGTCATTATTCCACCGATGATCAGCCAATACCTGAATCTTACGAAGAACTCGTCACTGGCAATCGCAGTGGGATACATGGACATTGTCGCTACGATTGGGGGCATCTCCCTCAATCAGACCGGGCGGGCATTGGAATGCATGTCCATCGTACTGACGATTTATTTATGCATATCACTTTCGATATCGGCATTTATGAACTGGTATAACAAGAGAATCGCGCTTGTGGAACGCTAGCAAAATGGCCCTACCGAGCAAACAGAATTACGAGCCAGGTAAACATCCTGACCTACCGCCACCTCCAATGCAAGTTGGATATATGGGTTGGCTGAGATCGAATTTTTTCTCGAGTCCATTCAACTTTTTCCTGACTTTCGCAGCACTTTATTTTCTATACGTTACGATTCCACCGATATTAGACTGGGCGGTTTTCAATGCGGTTTTTGATGATGTAGATCATCGTAATGAATGTCGGGAAATTGCAGGTGGTGCATGTTGGGCAGTCGTTCGAGCTCGATTCGAGCAGTTCTTGTATGGATTTTATCCAGCAGAACTACGCTGGCGACCGAACGTTGCATTCGTGCTGCTGTTTGTAGCACTGATCCCTGTTCTCTACGACCGAGTGCCATTTCGAAAATTGTGGTTGTCGTTCTCGTTGATTTACCCAGTTCTAGCGTATTTAATGCTTTGGGGTGGTCTTGGATTGGAACCTGTTGAATCAGCAAAGATCGGCGGCTTTTTATTGACTGTATTGATCGGGGTCACTGGCATCGTGGTATCATTGCCACTTGGGATTGCACTATCTTTGGGACGACACTCTACGATGCCCATTGTCCGTGTATTGAGTATCTGGTATATCGAATTCTTCAGAGGCGTTCCCTTAATTACCTTGTTGTTCGTCGCCTCTACCCTGCTCAATTACTTTATGCCGCCAGGCACATATTTTGATCTGCTATTACGCGTGATCATTATGGTGATTCTGTTTGCGGCTGCCTATATTGCAGAAGTCGTTCGAGGCGGCTTGGCGGCGATTCCCAAGGGACAGTTTGAAGCCGCAGATGCGTTGGGATTAAATTACACAAAATCGATGCGACTCATCGTACTGCCACAAGCTTTGAAGATTTCTATTCCTGGAATCGTGAATACATTTATCGGTTTATACAAAGACACTACACTCGTGGTAATTGTAGGGCTGCTGGACCCGCTTGGAATCAGCCGTGCTACTTTAGCAGATTCTTCTTGGCAGGGACTGTCAACAGAGCTATATATATTTATTGCAATCGGTTTTTTTATCTCCTGTTTTTCGATGTCCCGTTACTCGCTTTATCTGGAACGGAGACTCGATACCGGATATCGTGATAAATAGAGGGAAACATTTATGAAAGATAATTCTAATTTAGCCATAGAAATCAATTACATGCATAAGTGGTTCGGCGAATTCCATGTACTGAAAGACATCAACCTGCAAGTCGAACGCGGAGAGAGAATCGTGATCTGTGGTCCTTCCGGTTCGGGAAAATCTACGTTGATTCGCTGTATCAATCGCTTGGAAGAACACCAGCGCGGTGACATTATTGTGGACGGAATTACACTCACGAACAATCTTAAGAACATCGCTGAAATTCGACGTGAAGTTGGCATGGTGTTTCAGCATTTCAATCTGTTTCCACACCTTACCGTACTGGAAAATTGTACTCTAGCGCCAATTTGGGTTCGAAAAATGCCAAAAGAGGATGCCGAGTCAATCGCCATGAAATTCTTGGAAAGAGTGCGGATTCCAGAGCAGGCAAGAAAATATCCTGGTCAATTATCAGGTGGACAACAGCAACGAGTCGCGATTGCGAGAAGCCTGTGCATGAATCCCAAAATTATGCTGTTTGACGAACCGACATCAGCACTGGACCCAGAGATGATTAAAGAGGTGCTGGACGTCATCATTCAATTGGCTAAAAGCGGCATGACCATGTTGGTCGTAACCCACGAAATGGGATTTGCGAAAACGGTCGCAAACCGCGTAATTTTCATGGATGAAGGCGAAATCATCGAGGAGAATGAACCGAAAGAATTTTTTATGAATCCCAAGAACAAACGCACTCAACTTTTTCTTAGCCAAATTCTTTCACACTAAGAGCATTGCGGCAATTCCTACCAGCCCTCAAATCAGTGGAGTTCACGCCACGAACGCATCTTTTTCATGCATGTAATGAAATAAAGCAATTTTTTTCCTGTATATTCAAGCTTAATTACAGTTTTAGTTTGATCAGCTGATCAACGACATTATCAAACCAATCAAAGGAGATTTTTATGACAGAAAAAGAACATAGGCATATTCCAAAATTGAAGGAAGAGCTCGCAGAAGGAAGAATCACACGTCGTGATTTTCTGCGGTATTCCACCCTTCTTGGATTGTCTGCAGCAGCGGCTTATAAGTTTAGCGGTGACATCACTGGCGTATCTCTTATCCCGAGTGCAAAGGCCGAGACAATGGCCAAGGGTGGCGTGCTTCGAGTTTCCATGAGATGCCCTTCCATCGCCGACCCGCACATTTTTCAATGGGTATATGACTCCAATATCACGCGGCAGGTGGTTGAGTACCTGACCGTCACCGGTCACGACAACGTTACTCGGCCCCAGCTGCTGGACAGTTGGGAAGCATCTGACGACCTAATGACTTGGGATCTGAAAATCAGACCAGATCTGAAATGGCACAGCGGTCGGGATTTCGTGGCAGAAGACATCGCTTGGAACCTGAACCGCGTACTGGACCCAAATACAGGTTCTTCGGTTCTTGGTCTCATGAAAGGATACATGATGAACGACGACGGCACAGGATTGTGGGATGCGAACGCAATTGAAATCGTAGATGGCAAGACTTTACGCCTGAACATCAAAGTGCCTCAAATTGCGATACCAGAGCACCTGTTCCATTATCCGTTACCCATGATCGATCCCGATGAAAACGGATTGTTCGAAGTCGGTTCGAATGGACAAGGCGCATTTGAACTTGTTGAATACGTACAAAATTCTAAAGCAGTTCTTGTTGCCAGAGACGACTATTACGGCGAAGGTCCTCATCTTGAACGAATCGAGTTCGTTGATCTGGGAGATGATCCTTCCGCTACGTTGGCGGCTCTTTCTTCGGGTCAGGTGCAAGGTTCCTATGAAGGAACCATCGCTCAGCTTGAAGTCTATCGAGGAATGCCCGGCGTGACAGTTTATGAAGCCACCACGGCAAAAACCGGTGTTGCCCGCGGGCAGGTCGATCAGGAGCCTTTTACCGATCCTAGAGTACGTAAAGCACTTCGAGTCGCCGTCGATCCAGTTCGATGCCTCGAATTGGCTCACAGCAATTCTGGCGAACCAGGTGAACATCATCATGTCTGCCCAATTCACCCGGATTATGCTGCACTTCCAAGAATGGAACGCGATCCAGAAGCCGCTAAAGCACTGCTTGCTGACGCTGGTATGGCTGACGGCATCGATATAGAAATCGCATGCAAAGGCGATCCTCCTTGGGAATTGGCTGCAGTGCAGACCATGGTTGAACAATGGAAAGAAGCCAATATCCGAGTCAACATCAATCTGCTGCCATCCTCAGATTTCTGGGATGTGTGGGATAAGGTTCCATTTGGATTTACGAGCTGGACGCACCGTCCGCTTGGATTCATGGTGCTTGGTCTGGCGTACCGAACCGGAGTTCCATGGAATGAGTCACACTATGCAAACCCGGAATTTGACGCGATTCTGACCGAAGCAGAAGGCACGCTCGATATTGATGCAAGAAAAGAACTCATTGAGAAACTGGAAGTCATCATGCAGGAAGACGGTCCGATCACACAGCCGCTGTGGCGTTCCGTATATTCAGCGTGGAGTGATACAGTCGTAGGCTTCCAACATCATCCAACGAGCTACATATTTGGCAGTACTTTGTCTTTGAAAGCCTAGTTTTTGAAGTTTAGCCTATCATATTGAAAAGAGGGCTTTCAGCATTGAAAGCCCTCTTTACTATTCTGCTATTCAACCGAATGAAGAAATCTCTTCGTATGCAGTGAATGCAACTGCGTTCGTTTACTGCTTGATTTCCGACCGATTTAAAACGTACCTGAAAACGGTACGACTGCTGTTCAGGAGTTAATACAGCGGAGTCATTGCCCCTTTCATTCACCCGTGGAATCTGGAATCTGCACCACTGGATCCACTTTTCGCAGTTCTTCCATCGGGATGTGACAGGCAATTCTGTGATTTTCATCAGCAAGCTGAACCGGTGGACGTTCATTTTCGCAAATTGAGCCAAGCTTACGCGGACAGCGGGTTTCAAAAGGACAGCCTGCGGGCGGGTCTAGTGCGCTCGGTAAATTTCCTTCAAGAACGATTTCACGTTTGCTTATGTCGGGGTCGGCAATCGGAACTGCCGAAAGCAACGCTTCCGTATAAGGATGATATGGAGGCTGAAACACATCATGCGTGTCACCCTGTTCCATCACCTGACCTAAATACATCACCAATATTCGGTCAGACAGGTACCGCACGATACTCAGATCATGACTGATGAAAAGCAAGGTCATTTTGTTTTCGCGCTGCAGGTCCATCAACAGTTCTGTAATGGCCGCTGCAACCGATACATCAAGTGCGGATACGGGTTCGTCAGCGATCACCATAGAAGGCTGCCCTGCGAAAGCTCTTGCGATTCCGATCCTCTGTTTCTGCCCACCGGACAGCTGACGAGGCCTGCGATAGTAAAAATCACGCGGCAGCTTCACAGTATCGAGAAGCGCCATCACCATGTCCCGTATCTTCTCGCGATTGCTTTCAATTTCAAACTTCTTTATCGCTCTTCCAATTTGGTTTCCCACCGTGTGACTTGGATTCAGGGTATCGCTGGGATTCTGAAAAACCATCTGCATCGTTGCAAGCTGCTTCGGTGATCTTGAATGCACGGAAACGTTTTCGATGTTTTCGCCATTGAGCAGAATTTCTCCACCCGAGGCTACTTCCAGTCCAAGCAAGACTTTTGCAAGAGTCGATTTGCCACAGCCCGATTCACCTACGATCGCGAGAGTTTCAGCCTCATGCGCTTCAAAATCAATTTTCTCATTCGCTTTGACGAGTTTTAAGCTGGTGCCATCCATTATTGCCTTAATGGAGCGATCATGTATAGTGTAGTACTTCTGCATGTCGTGTACTGACAGCACTTCTTCACCAATCGAAGCCGATTCAGAGGTAACACTGCCGCTCAGTTTTTCCTGTGTCAATTCCCGCCAGCGAATACAGCGAGCTCGATGACTTGAACTTGGATCGTCATCCACGGATTCCATTCGAAGGTCATGCTGGTCACAGGTGCCGGCAACAAAATGATCGCAGCGAGGTCCGAAGTTGCAGCCGCGCGGTCTTTCATGAGGCAATGGAAGCTGACCTCGAATCGGTGTCAAGGGCGCAGCGTTTTTGTCAGCCGTCGGCAGCGGAATACAGCCAAAAAGACCGTGCGTATATGGGTGGCGCGGGGTTCGAAACAAAGGTCTGATTCGACCTTCTTCAACAACTTCGCCGGAATACATCACGAAAACACGGTCACAGGTTTCCAATATCAAACCCAAATTGTGGGAAATGTATATTTGGGAAGTTCCAAATTTCTCGCTAAGACCGGCGATGAGCTTAACGATTCCCGCTTCCACGGTTACATCCAGCGCTGTTGTCGGTTCGTCCAGCAGCAGCAAATCAGGTTTTGACAACAGCCCCATTGCAATCACGACCCGCTGCTGCTGACCGCCGGAGAGCTGATGGGGATAGGACGCCAAGACCCGATCTGGATCTGGGATGTTTACATCTTCCAAGATCTGATACGCTCTTTGATTTGCTTCTTCAGCACTGATGTCTTCGTGAGCAAGCGGCACTTCCATAAGTTGATTGCCAATCGTCATGCTCGGATTTAACGCTGAAAACGGCTCTTGATAGATCATGGAGATTTCTTTTCCACGAATCTGGCGCAGCTCTTCTTCAGGAAGTTTCGTCAAATCTCGTCCTTTAAACTCAATCAGACCTTTTTTGACGGCTCCGTTGTGACCCAAATACTGCATGATGGCCATTGCAACAGTAGATTTTCCGCAGCCGGATTCTCCCACCAGACCGATTGTCTCACCGTACTTGACTTCCAAAGAAAAATCCACTACAGCAGGAATTTCACCAGCGCGCGTGTAATACGAGATGTCCAGATTCTGGATGTTGAGAACAACCTGATTTTTATCTTTACTGTTCACTGAGCTATATCAATTGAAAAATTCATTCGCGCATTAATCTCTAAGCGACACCTCTCGCATTCCGTCTGCCAACAGATTGAATCCGAGAACCAGGCTTGAAATCGCGATGCAGGGTATGACTGTCATGTGCGGAAAAATCAATGCCATCTGTCTGGTCTCATTGATCATGCCTCCCCAGTCAGGATCCGGTGGTGGAAGCCCAAGACCAAGAAACCCCAGCACCCCTATGGTGATGATCACATATCCCATGCGCAGACAACCATCAACAATCAGAGGGCCGCGGGCATTTGGCAAAATCTCAACCAGCATGATGCGCCAGGCGGATTCACCTCGCGTCTGAGCTGCTGCGACGTAATCTCGATTCCTTAGATCCAAAACCAGTCCGCGCACAATTCTCATAATTGCAGGTCCGCTTGCAAATATGATCGCCAGCACGATATTGAAGCCGGAAGCGCCGACTGTAGAAATTACGATGATGTACAGAACCAATACTGGAAATGACAGAATCATGTCACTGATTCTCGACAGAACATCATCAACCCAGCCGCGGTAATAACCAGCAACCAGTCCCATGACAATGCCGAGGGCATATGCGCAAAAAGTTGCCAATGGCGCATAGAATAGAACGGTTCTCGACCCCCAGATTATCCGAGAAAGAATATCACGTCCGATATGATCGGTTCCCAGTATGTACTTCGTGCCATCAGCACCAAGGTCGCCTGGTTTCAAAAATGGCACCAAAGTCGCATTTGGTTCATGCGGTGATATCACCGGTGCAAAAATTGCGACCAATACCCACATTCCAACCAGCGCCGCTCCAAACATGCCGACTTTACTTTCTCGAATGAGTGCGACGGACTTGAAGAACTGTCGTCCAGATCGAATTAATGTTGTTCGTTCAACAAGAATCATAATGAATCATTCTACCGAATGCCCTCGCGAATCAAAACCTAATTCTAGGATTCAGCAGGGTATATGCAATATCAGACAGCATCTGGGTCAAAACCACGACGAATACCGCCACCATCGTGCAAGCTTCGATCAGGAACACGTCCTGTCTCAGTGCAGCCTGGAGCAGCAATGCTCCAAATCCCTTGTACGCGTAAAAGAACTCAACGACAATGACGCCAGACAACAACCAGTTAATCTGAAGCATAAGTACGGTGAATGGAGCAATCAAAGCGTTGCGCAGCGCATGTTTGAGAATCACCTGCCGATACGGCAGTCCTTTCAGGACGGCCGTTCGAACGTAGTGAGTTGTCATCACTTCGGCCATTGAAGCACGAGTCATTCGCGTGACGTAACCAAAGTCATACACCAGCAGAACCAATACCGGCAGTATGAGCTGTTTCCAGTCGAAACCATCAAACATGCTGCTTGTGCCCGGAAGCCACTGCAGCGTAAACACGAAAAGTCCGGAAAAGAAAACCGTGCTTGCAAACTCAGGGACTGAAGTAGTCAGAATGCTGATTACGGAAATCGATCGATCAAGTTTTGATCCTTCCCGCATGCCGGACAAAATGCCCAAGACTAGTGATACTGGAACCAGAAAGAAAAATACCCAGAACGCTAGAATCGAAGTGTTCCAAAGGCGAGGCCAAAGCACCTCTGCAACCGGAATCTTATAAATGGTTGAAGTTCCAAAGTCACCAACAAGGAAATTTCCCAGCCATTTGACGTAACGAATCACAACGGGTTCGTTGTAACCGTGGGCTTCCAGCCACAACGCACGCTGACTTTCCGTGCTGTAAGCGCCCAGAACTTTGACAGCGAGAGATTCGATGTTAATCTCCAGTAGCAAAAAGAGAATGATTGATACTGCCAGCATCGTGAACAGCATCAATACGAATCTTTTTAGAATCAGAAGCGCCAAATCCGCGGCTCCTTAAAACGCCTCAAGTGAAGGCATGACGCCCCATAATATGAACCAGCTGTAATCTGGGTAAATTGATTTTATTCGCTCCGTTGAGACTATGAAAGAAGTTCTTCTTTCCTCTGAATTAAGTGGAGAATGAGAACAGATACGATTGATAATAATTCGTATTAAATATTTTATTAACCAATGCCAAAACAAAATTGGTTTTGCCGTCTCCCTCATGCCGCTGCGGCGCGCGACTGCAGCAGTTGATCCAGCCAGTCCGGATCCATCTCTGGAACCGAACTCAGCAACAGTTCAGTGTATTCATGATGAGGTGGCGCTAAAACTTCTTCTTTTAGACCATGTTCGACAATTTTTCCCTGCAGCATTACAACAATTTCATCAGCAATTGCCTTTACTGTTGCCAAGTCATGCGTGATGAACAGATACGTCATATCCAATTCTTTCTGGAGACGGTCTAGAAGTTTCAGAATCTCTTCTGCAACCAACTGATCAAGCGCAGATGTAACTTCGTCGCAAATGATTATAACGGGCTTAGCGGCCAATGCTCTCGCGATGCAGACGCGCTGTTTCTGTCCACCCGACAGTTCGGGTGTAAATCGATCGATGAAGTTCGTGGGCAATTCAATCATTTCCAGAAGTTCTTGCACCCGCTTTTCCCGTGCGGAACCATCCATTCCGAAATAAAATCCGAGCGGCCGTCCAATGGCATCGCGTACTTTCTGCCGAGGATTCAGCGCAACATCAGGCATCTGGTAAATCATCTGCAGTTGACGCAGCTGATCTTTCGTTCGATCTTTGTAAGAACGCGGAAGCTCTTTTCCCAAGTATTTTACAGTTCCTTTAGACGGTGGCAGCAGTCCGGTTATGGCTCTTGCCAGGGTACTTTTTCCACTTCCGGATTCCCCGACGATTGCAACAGTGCGACATCGTTCCACACTCAAATTGATGTCTTCCAGAACTTTCACTGTGCCAGCGTACGATGCATCAACGTTCTCAACCTGGATCAGAGGGACTTCTTCCTTATCCTGATCTTCAACATTTTTTGAGAAAGTCCGGACAGCAAGCAGGTCTCGGGTGTACTGCTGCTTCGGACTCGAAAGCATCTCGCGCGTCGCCGATTCTTCAACAAGTTCCCCGTAACGAAGAACCATGATCCGGTCGGCAAGCTGAATCACGACTGCAAGGTCATGCGTAATGTATATTGCGGCGGTATTAAACTCTTTGACAACATCCTTGATCGCCGACAGCACTTCAATCTGAGTGGTTACATCTAAAGCGGTTGTGGGTTCGTCAAAGACAATCAGGTCAGGCTCGCACGACATCGCCATCGCAACCATGGCTCGCTGCAGCTGCCCACCTGAAACCTGGTGGGGGTATCGGTTGCCGATGTTGTTTGGGTCCGGCAAATCCAGTTTTGCATAAATGGCTTTGGCATTATTTGTGGCTTGTCTGTATTTCAAAACACCGTGCTGCACGGGTGTTTCGGCATATTGATCAATTAATTTGTGAGAAGGATTGAAAGACGCCGCGGCACTTTGTGCGACATACGACATACGTACGCCGCGAATGTCACGAATTTGTTCCTGTGACTGCTCAAGAATCTGAACGCCGTCAAAATCAATCGAACCCCCGACAATTCGACAGCCGGGCCGGGTATATCCCATCGCTGCAATCCCAATCGTGGATTTGCCTGCACCGGATTCCCCGATCAAGCCCAAGACTTCTCCACGGTCGAGATGGAGATTCATACCGTTTACAATAGTTTTCCACGAATCATCTGCAAATCCTTCAATCTGCAGATTTCGGACCGTTAACAGCCGCTCTCCCATGCTTTAGTCGTTCCTATTTGTCTTTCGTTATTGAAATTCGGAATTAATATTCTTCACGTAATCCAGCCGTTTTGCGCAGGAACCAGTCGACCACTAAATTAACAGAAATCGTTAGAACAGCAATCGCACCGGCTGGAACGAGAGGCGTGAAAATTCCGTATGTAATCGCAACTCCATTTTCACGAACCATCGCACCCCAATCTGCCGATGGCGGCTGTATTCCGATTCCAAGAAAGCTGAGTGAACTGATGAACAGGAAAACGAAACAGAATCTGAGTCCGAATTCAGCAAGAAGAGGCGTCATCGTGTTGGGCATGATTTCACGCCGCATGATCCACCATAAGCCCTCCCCTCGAAGTCGCGCCACTTCGACATATTCCATCACATTGATGTCCATCGCCAGCGCGCGTGAAATTCTATAGACCCGAGTCGAGTCCAGCGTCGCGATGACAAATACCATGACGGGTATCGAAGTGCCAAATATGGACAGCGCAATCAAAGCAAAAAACAGCGTTGGAAACGCCATGATGATGTCAACGCAGCGACTCAGGAACTGATCGACCCATTTTCCAACAACCGCAGCAAAGAACCCGCCTACCATGCCCATAAAAAAGGCGAGTATCGTAATGCCAAGCGCCAGTGCGATCGTATTTCTTGCACCATACAGAACTCTTGAGTACAGGTCTCTTCCCAACTGGTCCAAGCCCAGCAGCGTGCCGCTCTCTTCTGGGCTTGCCCATGGAATTGGGTCAACGACTTCACTTTCCCCGTAGGGAGCAAGCCATGGTGCGAATATCGCCGCAAAAGCGAAAATCAATAATAGTGCGATTCCGATATGAGCCGGCAGTCCGGCACGCTTGAGTGAGCTTATGAATCGCCTCATATCGTTCTATCGAGGATGCCGCATTCTTGGATTGCTGACTATCGACAGGATGTCTGCCAGCATATTCAATGTAATGTAAGTTGCTCCGAAGATCAAAATACAGGCTTGAACGATCGGCAGATCGCGCAGTGTCACAGAATCTACCATCAGCAAACCCAAGCCCGGGTATACAAACACAACCTCGACGACTACGACGCCAACCACCAGATACGCCAGATTCAGCACGATGACGTTGATAATCGGGGACAAAGCATTCGGCAGCGCATGGTTCACGATGATTCTTGAACGTTTCAGGCCCTTCAGTGTTGCCATTTCAATGTACGGGCTCTGCATCAGATTAATGATTGCTGCCCGCGTCATGCGCATCATGTGAGCAACGATGACGAATGTCAGGGTTGCAATCGGCAGCAGGGACGAGTAAAGTTTTTCACCCAGCGACATATTGTCAGAAATGCTGGAAATGGCTGGAAATATCTGCCAGGTTACGGCAAACAGAGCAACCAAGATATAACCAATCAGGAACTCCGGCACGGATATTGCAGCCAATGTGACTGTGGAAATCACCTTGTCCAGGAGAGATTCTCGGTATAAAGCCGCAAGAATTCCCAGAAGCAGCGCCAGAGGAACTGCGACGATGGCAGATGCCACGGCGAGAAAGAGCGTGTTTCCCAACCGTGTCGCAAGCAGTTCTGAAACAGGTCGATTGTTCGAAAGGGATACTCCCATATCGCCTTGGAGGAAATTCGCGAGCCATTCAACGTAACGAACGAGAACCGGCTTGTTCAGGCCAAGCTGCTCTCGAATTGCTGCTATGGTTTCGGGTGTCGCTGACTGCCCGAGGCGCTGCTCTGCAAAGTCTCCAGGCAGCGCTTCCAAGGCCAATGATATGAGAACTGTTATTACCAACAGCGTAATCAATCCGAAAAACAGTCGATTCGCAATGAGCTTAGTCAAACCCATGATCTGGTACTCCCGCTCTCTGCTTCCGGACCGATTCAAATAATTCCTGAAACTCGAATCAGGCGAAGCTCCAGCGCTCACCACAGCGATGTCCGTCCAGCTCCCAATTGGAACTGATAACTTCTGGAACAGCCAGATTTTCAGATACGCCCATCAGGTCTGCAGCAAACAATGGAACGACGGTTCCACCTTCTTCCCAGTGAAGGGCCTGCATTTCCCAATACATGTCCTTGCGTTTTGCCTGGTCGGTCTCCACGCGGGCCTGTATCAGCAGCTCCTGAAATCTTGGATTGCTCCAATGGTTGTCGTTCCAGTCCCCACCATCCTCATATGCGATTGTCCACATCCAATCCTGAGTGGGACGACCGGACCAGTAGCACATGGACCAGGGTTTGTTCTGCCAGACATTTGACCAGTAGCCGTCATTTGATTCTCGAATGACGTTGATGTTGATTCCAGCTGCTTTTGCATGCTCGGCATACAGGACAGCCGCATCAACCGCACCGTCAAAAGCCGCATTCGCAGCCGACAGTTCAACAGACAATCCGTCCATTCCTGCTTCCTTCAGCAAAAAGGCAGCTTGGTCAGGATCGTATTCTCGCTGTGGAAGTTCAGTGTTGTAGAATTCCTGGTTTCTGCCAATTGGGAGATCATTGCCGACGGCTCCATGCCCACCCAAAATAGTTTTCAGCAGCGCTTCCCGATCAACCGCAAGACGCAATGCCTGTCGGACTTTAACGTTGTCGAATGGGGGCTGCATCACCAGCATTGGCACCGTGTAGTGCTTCGTTCCGACGATCTTCATCACTGTGACCCCAGCTGTGCGATCAAGCAGATGAGCCGTACGCTGACTGACTCGATTTGTTGCGTCAACCTGACCCGTTTTCAATGCATTGTCACGGGCCGCAACGTCTTGAATAACAGTAATCGTCATTGCGTCGAAATAAGGACGTCCTTCCTTGAAATAATTCGGGTTTGCCTTCATTTCAGCGCGCACACCGGGTTCATAGGAAACCAGCGAAAACGGACCTGAGCCAATTCCAGGTTCCCAGCCCACATCTGATGGAAAGATGGATACATGGTAATCACTCATCAGCCACGGAAAGTCGGCGTTGCCGGCTGACAGTTCAAAGTGAACTACATGATCTCCGTCAGCGGTCATGCTGGAAATTTTCCCCATCTGACCTGCTACTGCGGATGTTGAACCTTCCTTGATATGATGCTGAACGGATGCGATTACATCCTCTGAAGTCAATGATTTTCCATTATGAAATTCGACGCCTTTAAGAAGTTCAAACGTCCATTTTTTTGCCCCGGGCTGCGCTTCCCAAGATGTAGCCAGTTCACCAACCAGAGAACCGTCTGGAGCAATTTCGGTAAGATAATTTCGAAGCTGATGTTCCAAATTGATGCCTACTGAATCGGTGTGTGTGCCAGGGTCTAACGTGTCTGTCGTAGAACCTCCACCCATTCCCAGTCGAAGAACTCCACCGCGTTTCATCTCTGCCTGCGCAGCTCCTGACAATAAAAGACCGGGGGCAGCAACCGAAGCACCTAGAAGCGCTGAACGCTGCAAGAACTCCCTTCGGGTGAGTTTGCCTTGTGTAAAAGCTTGTTCCAGCTCGTATTTCGGATTCATTTACTTGATACCTCTCGTATTGAAAGCGACATTTCAAGATCTAAACCTTGTCCGACCTGTCTGCCGCTGTTTCGCGTCTAGAAAATACAGGGTAATTTCAACCATACCCCAAGTTAGTTTGATTTATACCATATTCATTGAAATAATCTGATTGTTTCCTCTGTTTTTTGAACTTGTGCAATGTTCCTGAATCAGTCGTCTGAGACTCAAATTTCCCAAACATCCAAGAATTCTATTTGTCACCAGCAACGCTGATTTCAATTTCTGCGACTCCAGCCACGCCGCCGGCAATCTTATCGCCGACAGTGATCGGCCCGACTCCCGCTGGAGTCCCCGTAAAAATCAGATCGCCAGCTTCTATTCTGAACAACGTTGACAATATTGAAATGATTTCCGGAACCGACCAGATCAGCTGACTGACGTCGCCATCCTGTCGCAGTTCTTCATTCACTTTCAACCAGACGCGTCCCTGTTCCGGATGCCCGCAGATACTCACTGGAACGATGTCAGTAATCGGTGCAGAACAGTCGAATGACTTTCCCGCTTCCCAGGGACGCCCCTTTAACTTCATCTCCTGCTGCAGGTCCCGACGCGTGATGTCGATTCCAACTGCGTACCCGAAAACATGCGTCAGCGCGGCGTCAACCCCAATGTCTCTGCCTCCCGATTTCATTGCCACAACCAACTCAATTTCATGGTGAACGTTTTTCGAAAGCGGCGGATAGGGAAAGTCGCTTCCACTGGGAAGCACTGCGTCTGAAGGCTTTTGAAAGAAAAATGGTTTTTCCCGATCTGGGTCGTGACCCATCTCTCTCGCGTGTGCTGCGTAGTTGCGTCCAACAAGATAGATTCGGCGCACTGGAAATCTGGAGGACGTATTGCAGACTGCGACACTCGGCTGACTAAATTCCGAAAAAACGTACGCCATAATTTTTCTCCAAATAATTTCATACGGGCAAATTTCATTCAGTAAGTTCGCATTTATATTCAAACTGCGTCAAACATTCAAACCGCCTGTCGACTAATTTGAGATCCTGCCCGTCAAATCTGCCATGATTCGGAAGGACCAATTCGCTCTTGTGAGAGCTTGCACACCGAAACTACGCTGCTTGGCTCTTCTGCTCGTTCAGTTGTCCAATGGCAGCCCTCACAGCCAGATGAGGCTTTCTCACCACCAAATCAAAGCAAGCCAAAAATTGCTCATGTCACGATTCAAAAGGTTCAAGATTCAGCTCATAACGCGAATTTCATTCGGCACACCGGTAGAATAACTGCAGCCAACGCTGTCTAGAGTTTGTAAGCAATCCTGGATTCCCAAGAAAATTCGTTTTCTGCAAAAGTGCCGACAATACTCCGATTGGCGGCGAATCGGCTGTTTCAAATCATCTTTGAAACTATGTGAACGGCGAATTTGAAGGGCCGTCAAGGCTGCATCCACAGGTTTTGCTGTGTAGGTGTGTGAAGGCGCGATGAGTCGTGCGCATTGCCAAACATCCCTGAATAGGGCAAGTAGTGATTCGCCGACATCAGCGTATCCCAGCACCACCGCGGGTGGATCTTGTCCGCACCTGGCCAAGATCAAGGTCCATGCCCGGCTGTCCGCAAATTTGACAAATTTGGCTTCATCGTGGCTATTGTGCCACAGCGAATACGAAATGTTCAGTGCTACATTTGATTTTTTTCTAGTGCTGAATTGAGTCAGATCAAACACTTATTCCTAACATTCGTCAATTTTGGAAAACGGAATAGTCTTAGAACAGAAAATCAGCCAAATGAAGTGATAGTCATTTCACCATACAATTGAAATCAGTTACATTCAAATGTAATCCTGTCCTGTTTTTTTGTCACGAGTTCAATTAGGAAACTGTCGATGATAGAAGTAATTAGAGGCACGATCGACAAGCCCGTCTCAGCTAAACGACTCGCAGAGTTCTTTGTCATTAACTCTGAGATTGAAGGAACTTTATACTTTGGTTTTCCGATCTTTAGTACTGCAGAGGAGACTGTGAAAGTATTGCCAAATTAGTTTAAATTAGTGGATTATGAATATCTATCTCATTGATATAAATGATATTAATATTTGTTCTGATTCAGAAATCTACGAAAATGAGAATACTTTCACAGCCTCAGAGGGAGCACAATCCTTTGATGCGCTATTGGTTTCACCCCAGAAACGATTGGTAATTTTTCATTTAGTAGAGGGAACGAACCGGGCTGATTCTTTGGAGACGCAGGATTATTACTTTAATGTAATGGAGTCAAAGCTCAGAACTCACAAATGCTTGATGGATAGATGAACTTTAACAGTGCAAATAGTTCCATTGACTTTTGCGCCACGGAATGATCATATTGATCCTCTGCAAAACGGTGAGTATGCAATTTGCAATGATAGCAATCTGAAATCTTACTTTGATGAGATTCCAGACTGGAAGTATCCAGATTGCTTTGAGTTTTTGACTAACGTTATTCAGTCTGTTCAAACAATTCGCAAAAATCCCATCAATCATGGCAATTTAAGGCCTGAATCTCGCGGTGCTAAATTGAAGCGGTTGTAAGAATCTATCGCACATCTTGACAAATTCCAAAATAAGGCTTTGATCGAAACAGTGGATAGCGTGCAGCGAATTCGCGGCTTGGCTGGTACCGGAAAAACAATAGCGCTCGCTTTGAAAGCTGCTTACTTGCACGCAAAACATCCCGATTGGAAAATTGCGGTTACCTTTCATACTCGGTCCTTAAAGGAACAGTTTCGAAAATTGATTACAACCTTTGCAATTGAATATTCGTATGCTGAGCCAGATTGGGACAATCTTCAGATTATTCATGCCTGAGGAGCTTCGGGTAGCTATGAGCAAAGAGGGATTTACTTTGAAATTTGCATGTTAAACGATGTGGAGTATTTTGATTATCAAAACGCGAAGCGACATTTTGGTGCAGGTAGAGAGTTTTCCGGTGCTTGCGAAAAAGCACTCAATTAGTGTCCGAATTCTAAGTCAATTTACGATTTAATTCTTATAGATGAGGCGCAGGATTTACTAATCTGGTATCTACGAATCTGTTTCGAAATGTTGAAAGATGACAAACGATTGGTTTATGCCTATGATGAACTACAAAACTTGGATTCAAAATCACTTCCCTCACCAGAAGAAATTCGTCACTAGGATTAGAAGAGCCACAGCAGGATGTAACTCTCAAGGTATGTTACCGGAATTCTAGATCAGTCCTAGTTACTGCGCATGCTTAGGGTTTCGGAATCCATCGGAAAAAAGACCCGGAATCAAATACTGGACTGATACACATATTTAACCATCCGCAGATTCGGCGCGATGTGGGTTATGAAGTCAGTGACGGTGAGTTAAAAGACGGGCAGCGCGTAACATTTTCTCGAATTTCGGACAGTAGTCCGGTTTTTTTGAAAAACACTCACAAATTCAGTGATTTGATTGAGTTTCGTAAATTCGACACAAAAAAGAACAAGATTTATGGGTTTCACACGCGATCACAGAAAATCTCAGGAGTGAAGATCTTCGAAATGATGACATATTGGTCATCAGTCCCGACCCTTTGTCAACCGTAGAGGCTGTCGGTCCGATTCGAGCACTCCTTTTTAGAAGAAGAATTTATACCTATCTTGTTAGTATTGAGTACGTCGCTGGACGAGTTTTTCGATAGAAATGCGGTCGTTTTTACGGGAATCTATCGAGCCGAAGGTAGTGAGGCAGGCATGGTCTATGTCGTAAACGCCGGGGATAATTCACAGAAACATTTAAATCCAGCAATTGTACGAAAACGTCTCTTTAGTGCAATTACGAGAAGCAAAGCGTGGGTTGCGTACTGGGAGTTGGAGAGAGCATGAATGAATTGATTAATGAATATGAACAGGTTAAGCAAAATCAATCTCAACTGAGTATTCGCTATCCTACCGATGACGAGAGAAAACATTTGAGTCTCGTTAATCTCGATATGTCTGATAGCGAACGAAAAAAGTTGTCACAATCTAAACGTTTGTTTGACCAATTACTAGAGGACTGTTCAGCCAGTTGAGTATATGTGGATGATAATAGAACGGAAAAAAAGTCAAGCTATTGAAAGAGTTACCGGGAAAAAGAATTCTTTGATGCCAAGTCCCAAACATTTTTTGAAGCAGTTGGAAATAATAACCGGAGACTTGATCAAAATGGGTATATGCAGTCATTCAAACTTTCCCAAAATAAGTACTAAGCAGCCAGAGATTGAGGATCAGCCGAGCAAGATTTAGTGATTGCCCCTTCAAATTCATAATTTCGCTCAGAATCACCAGATTTTGCTCGATGACGATTCGATAAATTCACCGCCTCCACAGCTTTACCGCGGTAACTTGCTACTCTCGCATGACACACGACCTGCTTGTGAATACCGTCGTGAACATAAAAATGCGCAAGGCTCGCCGTTAGATTGTAGTTTCCTACATTTGGAGTTTGGAGACAAAGCCTCCAGCCAGAAAACAGGAGAACGATTGAAAAGAATATTTTAAAAATAAACTGGCGTGGTGGTCGCCACACGAGGCTTGACGAACGACAGTTAGTCCATTAGCGCGCCGGGTGCAGGAGTTGCAAGAGCTTGGGTTACTCAACCGCAGTCAAGAAGGAGAATACAGCTTGCACTGGAAACACCGCAGCCAACCAAGTTCGGTGCCATGTGCAAGCGGCCACGGTAATTGGGCAGCCGCACAATCGCCGGAGCACCGACTGAGCCTTGCATCGGTGTTTTTGATTCTGTGATGTTTGAAGACATCGCAAGGAATAATCTCGCGCTTATACTGGAACGCGTCTAATTGATTTCATGGCAAATTAATGACATTGGGTACCTGTACCGGCCACGCATTTAGCGAGATATAAATCTGACAACTATGGACGAAACGTTGGGTGCGGAGAGCTCCACATCGTCCCCCTTTAGCATGCTTTCCCGAACATGGAATGTCGTCGATCCGTAGAGGTCGTCTTGGAAAATGTCGGCATCATAAACCGAGACCCAGACCTCATCGTTCAGGAAGACTTCTAGGACAGAGCGGAACCCGTAGTCTATGATCAATCCGGGCGTCGTGACGGTATGCGTCTTACCGATGATTCGGTTACGCAACTGCCTTATCGCCCGATTAGTGTCGCTCATCTCCATTGAAATGTTCTCTCTCGTCTCCTGCAACTGCCTCATCCTGTGCTGCTCCTCACTGTCCAAGGCAGGTCCGGGAACAAGTTCGCTCGCCTCCTTTTTCTTCGAGAGGAAATGCAATTCCTTGCAATCCTCGCATTTGGAACAAATCACCCGTTCGTCGTAGGGAGCGCACATACTGCATGTACCGCTTCTCCACAAACCATCGCACGAAAATCCAACATTGCGGAAGAGTTCGGCCATTCTCTCAAGCTGGTTCGAGGAGAGAGGCTCGCCCGGCACCAATTCACTATTCTGTTTTTTTATACGAAGCAGCTCTAGTTCCTTCTCCACGGCCGTTTTTCGGTCGCCAAGGACGGAGAGCATATCTTTCGTGCGACGAATCATTTCCGTAACTTCCAGATCTCGACGTCTGACCTTGACGTAAATGTCGGGGCTGGACCAATCATCACTTCCCACATGGTTTCTCAACACGACTCTTCCGATCGCGACAAAGTATCTCTTGTTTTCGACATTTCCGGCATTGGTGGAGTTTGTTTCGGCAGTGATCGCGGAGGACGAAGAGAAACTTGGCCGGGTGGTCTTCGCCGGTGCCGTTTCCGCACCGTGCGACGGAGGGGTAGTCATGACGAAGCGCGGTTGATCACGCACTAAAAAGGCGGCGTCCGCAAGGCAACCTGACAGCCCGATCAATATCGGAATGCTAATCGCAAGATGTTTATAGAGCCTATTCACCACGCCGGCTATTGTAACTGCGGCATCGGACGCAGATGCCAAGAGCGGAGACGAACTTTTTACGCCGGATTCGACCTTCGCGGCGATGGCGGGTCTTAACGCTGACCCGAGCGAATGGACCACCGACCGAATCCTGCCTGCTGTATCCACCTTGGTCACTTCCGAACCCCTAAGACTATGAAAGAATTTCCATTTTTGTTTAAATAATGTGAACAGTATAGCAATTTTAATTGTGGGTGCTTGTACATTTTAAGTCTCCTATTGAGGTCCGATGTCTGCTAAGGTTGATTGAAGGTAGCCACGCACGGCGGTCGATGGATGAGTGTTGTCAGGGCGGTGCCCTCGGCGGCTGTACGTGCCGCGTCAGCAGCTGTTCCCAGTTGGCAAAGTAGACGTAATCGTTGAGCACCATCAGTGTGGTGAAGAAACGCCGGCGTCTGGAGATGTGACTGCAAATCTGTACAGGTGTTCAAAGACACTAGTCATTATTAGGTTGCTCTGGATGGGGCGCCCAATCTGAGTGAGCATCGCCGCGGTGGATCAACTCCCTAATTCTAAGGATTCAGGGAGTAATGAATGGTACAGGTGATTTTTCGAATTTCAGGCGCGCCAAGGCCTTGCCAGCGTCATGGGCGGCGATCTTATTGCAGTTAGCCACCGGCTAGGCGGTTTTGAGCGGACGCCAGGATTTGACCGGTGAGTGCATCTGATGTTTCCGGTCCGCGCCCGCTAATGAGCCAGAGCAAGCTCCATCATGATGTCCATGGAGATCATGTCCTTCAAATCGTCATGATTCGGAGAGATCTATGCGCTCCTGTGAGAGCCTGCGCCCCGAATCTGCGGCTGCTCCGCTCTTTGACACGGTCCGTTGTCCAATGGCAACTCTCACAACGAGATGAGGCTTTCACATCATCAGGTCAACGCAAGCTAAAATTTGGTCATGTCACGATTCAAACGGTTCGATGGTCAGCTCCTAACGCGAGATCAATTAGGCACGCAGGCTGAACAAAGCTGCAGCCGACGCTGTTTGGTGTCCCTGAGCGATGCTGGATTCCTGACTTGTTTTTGACTAGGTTTTGCAGATAATAAATGCCACAGACAGAATTTTTTGGGATTGAGAGCGGCGCAGCAGCATTTGGAGATCACAACAGCTTGTGTTGGTCTATCTGACATGATTCATAATAAACGTCAACTACCCGATTTCATCAACTAACTCCCTTTAAATTGAACATGACGAATGCAGTAAACCGAAGATGGCATCTAACGTCCTATCCGACGGGCATGCCCGAACCAAATAACTGGCATATGGAAAAAGCTCAAATCCCCAGACCAGATACAAACCAATTTTTAGCCCGTGCTCTCTATCTTTCCGTCGACCCCTACATGCGAGGGAGGATCAGTGCAAAACAAGGATACGCAAAAGGCGTCGAAATCGGAGATCTTATGCCAGGAGGTGCGGTCGCGGAGGTTATAGAATCAAAACATCCGAACTTCCGTGAAGGTGATCTGATCGAAACGATTCAATTCGGCTGGCAGGATTATTCTGTATTAAACGGTGACGGGCTGACTCGAGTCGATGTGAGCATAGGCCCTGCTCATGCCTGGTTAAGCTATCTTGGAATGCCCGGAATTACAGCATGGTGCGCTCTGAACAACATCGGACAGCCAAAATTCGGGGAAACAGTGCTGATTTCTGCAGCTTCTGGAGCCGTTGGTCAAGTTGCAGGCCAGATCGCAAAAAATAAAGGCTGCCGCGCCATCGCTGTCGCCAGTTCAGAAGAAAAACTGAAGTGGTGCAAAAATTTGGGATACGACAGAGGCGTAAATTATCGTACTTCGAACGACCTCGTCCGAGAATTTGCAGAAGTCTGTCCGAATGGCATTGACATCTATTTCGACAATACTGCTGGAATCATTCACGATGCAGCGATGCAAAACCTAGCACTTGGCGCCAGAGTCATAATCGTCGGCACAATCAGTTTGGCCGAAAAATTTGACGAACCCGACATGGGTGAGAGATTCTTACGCCAAATTCTGGTTTCTCGAGCTAAAGTTCAAGGATTTTTGGTATTTGATCACCTTGATTCCTATCCGGAAGCGCGAAGGTCGATCGCCAATCTGCATAATAAAGGCGAGCTGAAATTCAAAACAGACTTCATGGACGGGCTTGAAAATATGCCAGCGGCGTTCCTGAAGCTGCTGCACGCACAGAACATGGGAAAACAATTGATTCGAACTGAGTTCGCTGAAGGTTTGCCCGAGTAAATCGGCTGGCAGATGACAGTACCTTTAAAAAATGGAACTTTACAACAATCGGAAGAACTAAAAATCAGTCTTCACCCCACCTTCTAAAATTCTCGAATCTACAAAGTCATTTAACTCTTCTCGCACCGCTTCATCAATAGATGGTGGTTCGTACTCTGCCAGCAACTGTTTATAGAGCCGATTCGCATGCTCTGCCGCCTGGGGCGAACCTGCTTCACTCCAAGTTTCATAATTCCGCCAATCTGAAATCATTGGCGAATAAAATGCGTCTCGATAACGCTCCTGAGTATGGTCGGTGCCAAAAAAATGACCTCCGTGTCCGGCCTGCCTCATTGCTTCTATTCCAATTTCCTCTTTATTCACCTTAATCGGCAGCATGTATTCGGCAACCATCTGCAGCAGATCGGCATCCATGACAAATTTTTCAAAAGACGCAGTCAGTCCACCTTCCATCCAGCCTGCAGCATGAAGCACAAAGTGTGCATGTGCGTTCACCGCACCCCACAAAGAAAATACTGATTCGTAAGCAGACTGCGCATCAACTGCGTTGGCGGCATTCGTGTTTGAAGAGCGAAATGGCAGACGGTAACGTCTGGCCATTTGACCGCTCGCCAGAGCGGCTTTCATATATTCTGGCGTACCGAACGCCGGAGACCCAGAACGCATGTCAACATTGGATGTAAATCCACCGTACACGAACGGCGCTCCTGCACGGGTTTTTTGCGAAATTACCAAACCTGCCAATACTTCAGCGTTCTGCTGAGTGACCGCCCCAGCCAAAGAAACGGGCGCCATGGCGCCAGCGAGTGTAAAAGGAGTCAGTACGACAATTTGATTCCTCAAAGACATTTCAATAATGCCCTGTACCATGTTCGCATCCAAGCGCAAGGGAGAATTGGAGTTGATGACAGTCAGTAAACTTGGTTGTTCATCGAGCTCTTCATCAGTCAACTGCCTAGCTATTTGTATGATTTTCAGGGCATCCAAATTTCGCTGCTTTCCTAGCGAGTAGGCGTGGAACACTTTGTCAGTAAGCAGTACGCAGTCGCGCAAACATTCCAGATGGCGGATTGACGGATGCACGTCAATCGGCTCAACTGGATATCCACCAATCAAGTGAATGATGTTCAGCTGTTGGGTGAGCCGCAGAAAATCTCGATAATCCTTTAGATTTCCAGTACGACGGCCGTGATCTAAATCTGACGAGTGAGGTGCGCTGCCTACGGTTGCAAAATTGATCTTATCCGTACCAAATTCAATATTGTGCTCTGGATTCCTGGCATGAATGCGGAAACTCGGACGTACGGTTTGTAAACACTGCTGAACCAAACCTCGATCGATATAAGCAATATCACCTGTGGAATTAAATTGAGCTCCCGCATCTGCGAGAAGTTTTCGTCCTGGCGCAGACATAATTTCTACACCCACCTGTTCCAAAACATCTAACGATGCTTCATGAATTGCTTCCACTTCATCATCTGAAAGAACTGCCAGGGGTGTAAAACGATTGGTAATGTGACGAAAAGGAAGCTGTTTAAATTTTGGAACAGCTTTTTTCAGACTTCGCCGACGAGATTTACGCCTTGCCATGAATCATCCTAAATTTGAAACCTGAGTGCTCTTCATCCGTATGCAGGTCTGTTTCTCTATATTTGCGCCTACTTGGAAGCTTTTGGAATTTACCTGATCTTATTGTACGTTCGAGGCGTTTTCCATTCTGCGTATTTCCGTCTCGGAATTGGGCAAATGCGTGTTTTCACCATCAAGTTCAAAACAAGAGACTCGCATGAGAGCTATTACTGTCTATTTACAAGATCAGGGATTTATGCAGCGACAGAAGAAAAAAATCCAAAAAAGGGAAACTTCAGCCGAATAGCCGTTAACGATTCCACGCCCACAAGTGCGGCTTACATTGCTGCTGATTTTCGTCAATCGCCGTATGAGTCTGCTGCCAGACTTATTCACCGAACGGTGTTTGTATGCAATTGCTGTCGATTTGAACTCAATTCACGCGGCTCGGTCCTAACGGAAGGTGGCGGTCGTATCTGCTGCCGAATTCCAGAACCTCATTTGCTGATCAAGTTCTCGACTCGCAGCAACATTGTCGCTGACGCTGGACGCTGCCATTCCATCGATCGAAATCCAACCAAAGAGCACCGCGGCACCATAAGCTTAGACCAGCGCATCGGAAGTCCACCCTAAATCGACAAAATTCTCGTATTTTCTGCTCAGTTTTCAAACCTGCTAAAAAATCACGTTCAGGAAAGTCTTCAACAAATCAAATTCAGCTACAGAAGTTGAAATCGAATTAAAATACACCATATTACTGTTTATCTGAACCGAACAGATTCGAATTCAGTTTGTTCGAATTTTGGTGATATTTTACTGATCTCTAGTGGAAGAAACTTAACCTAAAACGCCGATTTACCAGCGAAAACATACTCACGCTGAAGTGCCTTGACTAAATTAATTCCATAGAAAGACAGTCGAATTAAGTATCATATTAGCCACACCTACGGAAATAGAAATAAGCATATGTGGAAAATTTTAATTGTAGTAGTCTTCCTGTTCCAAACCAGCGTTTTAATGGGAGACGATCAAACGAATCAGTCGGAAAATACCGAGACTGCGACGGCTGCGGCAGAAGGCCAAACTGTTGTAGTTATTACAGACCCTGAAATCACTGCAGAAGAAGACGAAGAACCGGATTGCGAATAGTCCAAAGTGGCCAGCTGACTCAGCCGCTTTCGCTTCTGCCTTCGAGCCTGTCGGTGTCTGTCGATTCTGGTTTTACGTAGTAGAGCAGCCAGGCTCCAACCGCGAACAATAAAATCACCGAAAGAATCGAGTTTCTCGGACCAAACATCGTTGCTGTCCAACCAACTAGAAACGGTCCGATGACAGCAGCTGACTTACCGACCATATTGAAAAAACCGAAGTATTCACCAGATTGTTCGGGCGAAATCAATTCTCCCAGCAGAGACCGGCTCAATGCTTGAATTCCTCCGATCACGAGTCCTACCATACCGGCCAATATAAAAAACTCGACACCGCTCGATATGAAATATGCCCATATCGTGGCTGCCATATAAACAAAGATTCCGATGTAAATTCCTTTCTTCGCTCCGATCTTCTGCCCGATTTGACCGAAAACTACTGCTGCTGGAAATCCAATGAACTGAACCATCAATAATGCAACGATCAAGTCATTTGAACTGAGTCCGATAGACAATCCGTAATCTACTGACATTCGAAAAATCGTATCTACGCCGTCAATGTAAAACCAATAAGCGAAAAGAAAGATCATTATCGTTCGCTTCGTTCGAATTTCCCGGAACGTATTGCCGAGCTGCGTGAATCCTGCAGCAATTGAACTGCCCTTTTCTGCCGCGTATGGCTTGCGCTCGTCAACGAATAAGAAAATTGGTATTGAAAAAACAGCCCACCAAACCGCAACACTGATGAAACTGATTCTGACCGCCTGCCCTGCATCGGCAAGACCAAAAAATTCCGGCTGAAGCACCATGAACACGTTGACTGCGAAAAGCAGACCGCCCCCTAGATACCCTAAGCCATAACCAAAACCAGAAACGAAGTGAATCCGGTCGCTGGTCGGAGCAACATCCAGTATCAGAGCATCGTAAAAAACGTTGGCGCCGGAAAAACCAATCGTCCCCAACGCAAACAATATGAGCGCCGGCAGCCACATTCCATGCTGGACGAGAAAAAGACCAAAAGTAGAAAGAATCCCAATAAAGGCGAAACCCATCAGCAGTTTCTTTTTAATTCCTGCACGGTCTGCAATGGCGCCTAGGATTGGCGCTAAGAACAGGATGACAAAACTCGCGACTGAGGACGCAACTCCGAGTCTGAAAGTCGTTTGCACGCCTTCGGCATCCACCGACCAGAATTCTCGAAAGAAAAGCGGAAAAAATCCAGCTACCACAGTGGTGGCAAATGCTGAATTGCCCCAGTCATATAAACCCCAGGCAAGCGTTTTTCTGTCAATTAGAGCCTTCATATTGATAATTCTATCAAGTTTATGACCTCATACGCTGTCCTTTAGCGTCATAAGGAATTTGATCCAGAACTCGAGCCAACCGCATTTTGCCAACAACATCAACGCAGAGTTTTGATGCGTGGTCGATAAAATCACGGTCAATGTATGCGAAAGCCAGACTTTTCCCAACCCAATGTCCATAGTCACCCGAGGTGACAAAACCTACCGTATGCTCATCACAGGAAACCGGTTCGAACCCTGATACATCCGCATCATCGGTGTCAATCTGCAGCAGTACCAGTTTCTGTCTGGATGGATTATCCAGCTGGCGCAGAGCAGCGTCTCTGCCGATAAAGCTGGCCTTATCGAAGTCAATGAACCGAACCAATCCAGACATTTCAGGCGTGTAAGCACAAGTGTATTCCCGCGACCAGGCACCAAAGCCTTTCTCCGTGCGCAAACTCTTCATGGCTCGCAATCCGAATGACTTCAGCTGAAATTCTGAACCAAAATCCCGTACTTTTTCGTATAGCATTCGCAAGTCGTTGGTTCGCACGTTTATTTCATAACCCAATTCACCCGTCACTGAAAGTCTCGCGACAATTGCAGTGCAATGACCGATATCCAATGATTTGACTCTCATAAATGGGAATGCCTGATTGGAAACGTCCGATTCTATAAGTTTCGTCATGAGTTTTCTGGAATTCGGGCCTGAGATGGACAGGCCACACCGCTGATCAAGGATGTTTTTCACCTGAACTCCGTTTCTGGGAAGATGGTGTTCGAACCATCTCATATGCCACGCCTGTAAGTAATACGAGCCCATCAGCCAAAATCGATCTTCTTCAATTCGAAGAATGGTCAGGTCACCCATCAAGCGACCGCTTGCAGCCAGCATCGGAGCCAATCGAACACCTCCGACTTTCGGCAAACGGCTGGCGAGCAGCCCATCCAGCCACTCTGCACATCTTGAGCCCGTCACCTCAAATCTCGAAAAACCAGTTATGTCAGCCACGCCAACACTGCTTCGAACAGCACGCACTTCCTGGCTGACAAATTCGAAAGCGTTGGAACGTTTCAAGGTTGGCGTTTCCTGAAAATTTGGATATTCTGGAGTAAAAAACAAGGGAGCTTCCAGCCCCCATAGGAAACCAAAATGAGCATTTTCCTGCTTCAGCAGTTCGTGAATGGGTGACTTCTTAACTGGACGCCCTGCAGGAAGTTCTTCATTCGGGTAGGTCAGCACAAAACGACGCGCATAAAATTGCCTTGCCGTTGCAGCAAGATATCCGTTTTCACTCGCAAACTCTCCGTAACGGGCAACATCCATCCCATAGATGTCAGCTTCTGATTCGCCGTTTATCATCCATTGCGCCAACGACAGTCCAACTCCTCCACCTTGACTGAAGCCAGCCATTACTCCGCATGCAACCCAAAAGTTACGCACGCCAGGCACGGGCCCTACCAGTGGATTGCCATCGGGAGTAAAAGTGAACGCACCGTTCACCCAGCGCTTTACGCCCACTTTTTCGAGAATCGGAAAGCGATTGAAGCCATGCATCAGCTGAGGCGCGATTCGATCAAACTCCTCTGGAATCAATTCCATTCCATAGTCCCAAGGCGCTCCTTCAAGATGCCAGATCTTGGGATTGAGTTCGTATACGCCCATTAAAATGCCTTTTCGTTCGGGACGCATGTAGGTGTAACCATCCAAGTCCAGGATGGACGGAATCACCTCATCTTCCGCCAGAACATCTATCGGTTCGGTAACGAGGTAATGGTGCTGCATCGGCGTAACCGGCAAATCTACTCCGGCCATCCTGCCAACTTTTCTAGCCCAAAGACCACCGGCATTGACGACGTGTTCCGCCACGATGGTTCCCTTCTCGGTAATCACACTCCAAGCCCCTTCCGATCCTGGCACGAGTTCCAATACGGCATTTCGCAGAATGATGGCGGCGCCTTTCTGCTGAGCTGCTTTTGCATAAGCCATCGTAGTGCTGTGCGGGTCCAAATGACCTTCATATTCGTCGTACATTCCGCCATACAGATCAGATGTCTTCACGATGGGACATAACTTCCTGATTTCACTCTTAGAAATCAATTGAGGATTTATATCCATCGTCCGAAATATGGTTTTCAGATACCTTAGATGTTCCCAGCGTTCTCTGCTGGCAGCCAAAATAACGCTGCCGCTTCTGACCATTCCAATGTCTTGTCCACTTTCTCTTTGAATTTCGTCATAAAGATTGATTGTGTATTTTTGGAGACTGGAAATATTGAGATCATTATTAAGAGGATGGAACCCTCCAGCAGCATGCCAGGTGGAACCCGCAGTCAGCTCTTTTCGCTCGATCAGCGCGACGTCGCGCCAACCCAATTTCGCCAGGTGATACAGCACGCTGGCACCTACGACACCTCCACCGATGACCAAAACGCGGTAGTGCTCCGTCAAATGGAATTCTCCTATTTCCTACACAATAAAGAAAGTTTCCGAATCAGAAGCGAAACAAGAATTGAAACCTGTAATCGCATTTAGATTTATACTCAATAATTCCTTGTGTCAACTGACCTAAATCGGTTCAATGCGAGTTGTCTCCCTAACCTGTTCAAATACTGAAATCGTATGCTCACTGGGCTGCAGTGAATACCTCGTCGGAGTTGACAGTCACTCGGACTATCCGCAGGATGTTGTTGATAGGTTGCCTCGGGTCGGACCGGACTTAACGATTGATATTGAGCGTGTCGCTGAGCTGAAACCAGACTTGGTTCTCGCATCGCTCACGGTTCCTGGTCACGAAACGGTCATTCAAGGTCTGGAGTCTGCTGGATTGCCGTACATCGCTCCCGAACCGGTCTGCTTAAATGATGTGTACGACGATATCCTGCAGATTGGAGAGCTGCTCGGAGTCACCGACCGTGCACGCTCGGTCGTTCGAGATATGCAGCATCATATTCGAGGCGAAACGCCCAAGTGCCAAAGTGCAAGTTTATTGATTCAATGGTGGCCCAAGCCGGTGATAGCGCCCGGCAGACTATCTTGGGTCGAAGACATGATTCAGGCCGCGGGCCTGTCGAATTCAATCGGAGACAAGGATGTAAAGAGCATCCCTCTTACCGATGAACATGTCAAGGAACTTGACCCAGACGCTGTGGTCATATCCTGGTGCGGGGTTCCATTCGAAAAATACCGACCCATCGTCGTATACCGAAACCCACTTTGGCAGGAGTCAAAATTTGTCCGAAATCAAACCGTAATCAGAATCGCTGAGGCGTACTTGGGACGCCCTTCTCCTCGTCTCATGACCGGATTCAGCCAACTCAGGAAAATTGCCAGTGACCTGAAGAAAAATTCATCTTCAAGGCCTTCTTAGCTGGCTGACATCATGATCAATTCACTTTCATAAAATGCAGTAAGCAGTTTCTTGAATTCATACGCATCGTTCGCTCCCGCTGTTTCTCTGATGGAATGCATGGCAAACTGAGCGACTCCAATATCAACAGTCTTGATCCCCAATTCGGAAGCGACAATCGGCCCTATGGTATTCCCGCAGGGAATATTGTTGCGCGATACGAAGACTTGGTAAGGAATGTTGTGCTCCATACACAGGTACTTGATAAAGGAAATCGTTTCACCCGTAGTCGCGTATCTCTGATTTGAATTGACTTTGATTACAGGACCTAGATTCAGAAGAGGAATATGGTTTGAATCGTGTTTTTCAGGGTAATTCGGATGAAAACCGTGCGCTCCATCGGCTGAAATCAACATCGAACGGCGAATCACTCTCGAATCATAATCCGGAACCGCCCGGTTCAGCACGGACTCCAAAAATGAACTACGAGCTCCCGTGTCGGAAACACTGCCGACTTCTTCGTGGTCACTGCAAATCAGTCCGCAGAAATGATCGTCCTTTGAATTGATGATGGAGTAAGCGCCGGCGAAACAGCTCAATAAATTGTCAATTCTCGCACTGCTAATCAGCTCTGCGTCAACTCGACCGTAACGACGAGGTGGATTCACGTCGTACAGACACAGGTCAAACCCTAAGATTGCTTCTTCCCCAAATTCAGAATTAACGTTCTCCAACTGTTCAAACAGCTTTCCATGGAGCACCGAATGCTCTCCAGGGGCTGATACAGATCTCAATGAACAAAGTGGATTGAGATGCACCTGAGAGTTGATCGACTGCTTGACATTCGCTTCCCGTTCGAGATGAATCGCAATGCTGGGGATTACCGAAATCGGATCGTTCAGGTCAACCAAACGGCTCTTTAAATTCAAATCTCTGTCTAGATAGAAGACTCGACCTGCCACCGACAGTTCACGGTCGAACCAAGTGCGAACCAACGCGGACCCATATACCTCGACATTGATTGACTCATATCCGTGTCGATTGTAGACTGGATTTGGATTCAGCTTGAGACAGGGGCTGTCCAGATGAGCGCCCACCAAGCGAAGACCCGCCTGATGCGCAGATTCAGACCCATAGCTAAAAGCAATCAAAGATGTATCATTTCGAGTCACATAAAATTTGTCACGTGAATCAAGTTTCCACTCCGATGTTTCATTCAAGCGTTTAAAACCCGCTGCTTCAAGCATTTCCGACAGATTTTTGGATGCATGAAAAGGAGTTGGGGAGTCTTCAATAAATTGAAGAAGCAAATCCAAATAAATGGACTTCTCAATCTGCTGATATTTCTGATGGCTGGAATCCAACAACTTGGCACCCGTTACTGCATTTGCATCTTTGGAGCGATTTTGAAGACCGAAATTTCATCGTTTCAATCGGCGGGAAACTCGAAATCGAATAAATTTCGGTCTGCCAGTTGGGAGGGCGCCACATTCCGGATGCTTCGAAATATGTTCTCCACCCGTCCGGGTCTGTCAGCTTCCCACTTTTGCAGCATTTTTTTTATCTTCACGCGTTCAAGATTCATCTGGGATCCACACAAATTACAGGGGATGATAGGAAATTCCCGAATGTTCGCATAACGCTCGATATCCGATTCGCAGCAGTAAGCCAATGGCCTGATTACGATATTCCTACCATCATCACTTCGTAGTTTTGGTGGCATTGCCTTTAGTTTTCCACCATGGAACATGTTCAGAAACAATGTTTCAACGATATCTTCGCGGTGATGTCCGAGCGCAATCTTCGTGAATCCGTTTTCATGCGCATATCGGTACAAAATGCCCCGTCTCAATCTCGAACACAGTCCACACATGGTTTTTCCATCAGGAATTTTCGCGCGGACAATCCCGTAGGTATCAGCCTCAATAATATAATAAGAAACACCAATTTTCTTCAGGTAGTCTGGCAAAACATGCTCCGGAAATTCCGGCTGTTTCTGATCAAGGTTCACTGCCGTCAATTCAAACTGCACCGGGGCTCGAAGCTGCAGATCCAATAGTATGTCCAACATGGTATAAGAATCTTTGCCGCCGGAAAGGCATACCATGACTCGATCGCGTTCGGTGATCATGCTGAAATCCTGAATCGCCCGACCGACGTTCCGTCTCAAACGTTTTCTCAACTTATTGAAGTCATATCGTTCACGCCGCGTATATGTCAGCTCGGAACGACTGTCTGACATCAACGAATTCTGTTGTGTCAGCACGACTTCATCTCTCCGGGCGCTGCGGTATCTTTTCAGTCCATTCAACGGTTTTCATTGCGGGCACTCATTGGGTTCAAATTAAGTCGAGGTCCATTTCAGAAGAATAATTCATTAATTTATATAATTTATTTCAAAGACTTAGGAGTGTGTTGAGTGTCAGTCAAACGTGATTATAAAGTATTCGGCGATGTGTAAAGGAATGAGATTGAGCAGACCGAAATTCCTGACAGGCCTGCCACCGAAGAATTGACACCAAAGCGAGACGTATCAATTCGCTGGAAATTCGCTGAAAAGATCTTCCAGAACCCGATTCCCTGCTGAATTTTGTCGGCCGAACGCGTTTTCGCGGCTGGCATACCGCCGTCAACGCTGAATCATGCTGCAGACGTTTAAACCTGCCTTTGATCCGGGGAAGTAAATTCTCACAAGCGTGATTGAAGTTTATGAGTCTGGAACAGGCTGATCAAAAAACATGGAACGACAATTCGGAATAAGACTCCGGCAGCGGTGCGGCTCACAACCAAACAGGCTCCTACTTCAGGTGTTTGACGGTAAACCGTTGATACAGCCTTCCGTATCCGCTTAGCCGCCTGTGACACGCATTTCCGTCTCTGTGTACGGCACGTGCTTAGGCTTCGCGGATTCCCTTTGGTTGCACCCCTTCCCTCGTACGACTCCACAAGAACCTGCGTCCTTTTTGTTCGCCGCATTCAACAGTACTATGGGCGCATCCGACTGCTTTGCCATATTCATCTTCAATTACGGAATACCTCCTTAGTTTCAGCGACCTTGTCAACGACTTGCAAGGTCCCGATACAGGGCGTGCGTACATCCCTCAATTCATCCGACACCGCAGAGCTCGTCTGCACCTTACCATATCGGTGCAACCGATGTTGTCTTCGACCGAACGGACAGTCTCGACACTCTGAACGACTCGTTTTTCGATGCTCAATCATTGCGGCTGTACGTGCCGCTACCGATACTTCACTGATACCCTCACGAATATCAGCGCACGGCTCGCGGCGATAGCATGTGGTTGGCACTTACTATCCATCGGACTTTCACCGACTACCCTAATACCAGTTAGCCTGGCGTACCCGTTCCAACGACCCCGGACGGCCTCCAAACTCCTCGCCTAAATCGGTGCTCAGAGTGCTGCTCCTGCCAATTAGAAAATGAAAGCACCGTCATTTTCCACCTTGAGGCTCAATAAGACGCTTCATTACCGGCTGTGTACGCTTCACGACTCACGTTGCCGTCAGCCATGCAACACTCGCTTCCGGCTGGCTGTGCCTTTGCCGGACGGGAGTTGAACCCGCTGGACTGCTATGAATGGTTTCAGTTGTTTCATATCATCCTCCATCCCAGGACTTATCCTGGTGCAATTAATTTGGATTTGGGTTCAATCACCATCTAGTGCGCCCACCTGCGAAACTGATATATTTAACGAAGAGTTTTTTTTTAGATTTAATCGGCTGTAAAAAAGGAAATCATGCACTTGATTGCCCTCGCTCTAGTCTGTGTTGCACTGGTAGTGCTGACATACTATTCTCCCAAAATTGGATTTTCACTTCTGAGTGGACTCGGCGCACTGTTGCTGGCACTTTATTTTTTAAATCTTGAAGAATCAGAAATTCAGAAATTTCCGATTCCGCGCGACCAGTTGACGCTGAGCGATATGGTTTCCGAGTTCTCCTATGCAGACAATTGGAAATTCTCTGGAAGGATCACCAATTCCTCAGAAAAAACTCTTACTGACATCGAGATCAATATCGTCCTGTATGACTGTCCCGATGGTCAAAGCGAGATATCCGATGCATGCGTAGTCATCGGTGACATCGTAGAATTTGTTGCTGTAACGGTTCCACCCCGTCAAGCGCGGGATTTCACCGACAATGTAGATGTCGAGAATGCAGTGCCAAAAGGCATGCTTCTTTGGGACTATGAGCTGTCAGGGGTCAGAGTCAGCGACTGAACGTTTCGAAATGTGAGGCCGCCTAAGAGCACTTCGAGTCGCCGCAGTTCAGACAGGTCAAACAGCCGTCCAGATAAATCATCGCTTTTGTGCTGCAGACATAGCACAGTTCGGCACCAGCTGGAAACTTACTCCCACTGTCCGCTGCATTCTTTGAATTCCGGGTCTCGAACTGCAGTCGTTTTTCATCGAGGAACTGTTTCGTTTCATCGGACATCTCCTGCTTTTGAATCATCCCGATTTTTTCCATATGCATTTTGATTACGGATCCAATTTCCGCGACCAATGAAGGCGTAAAATTCCCTCCTTTTCTAAAGTAGCCGCCCCGCGGATCAAATATCGCCTCCATTTCTTCAACAATGAACAATGTATTTCCACCATTTCTGAACACCGCTGATATGAGTCTCGTCACAGCAACGATCCATTGGAAATGCTCCATGTTTTTCGAGTTAATGAAGATCTCATATGGACGTCTTCTCTCGACTTCAGTATCCACGTTAAACACCAAATCGTTGATGGTGACGTAAAGGGCATGTTCCGACAGGGGAGTTTTGATTTTGTAGGTTTTGCCTTCGAGCACCTCGGGCCGCTGGAAATCGAACTGATACTGTGTGGCGGAATTCCCATCAATGGTGCTGTAGACGAGGTCTTCTTCCGTAGACTGGTTCTGCAGCCGCTCCTGCTGCTCTTCTTTTTCGGAAGCGGCATCTGCCACCTTATAGTCGACAATTGGCTTTTGAATTTTAAGAACCATCAATATAAATCCTAAAACTTTCCGTAGTAACCTTCTTTCAAGGCATCATAAAGGTTGGCGGCGGTATGAATTTCGCCATCATACTCAATCAAATCACCGCCTTTCACTTCGACCACTTCTCCGTCTTCAAGCGTAAACTGATAAACAGTTCCCTCAAGGTCCTTGTCTCGAACCAACACTCCTTGAAATGCTTCTGGATTGAAGCGAAAAGTCGTACATCCTTTCAAGCCGCTGTCGTAGGCATTCATGTAAATGCTTTTGAATTCCTCGAAAGGATAGTCTGTTGGGACGTTCGCGGTTTTCGAGATTGAAGAATCAATCCATATCTGCGCTGCCGCCTGAACCGCTACGTGTTCTGACGGTGAAACGCAATCGGTAGTTACAAAATAATCAGGGAGGCTTGAAGGATTATTTGCAGATGCGTTTTCGTTAACCCTGGCGCGGTAGGCCAGCAGTTCATACGAATAGACTTTTACTTTCTCTTTTGACTTCTTTCCATCGCGGATGATGTTTCGATTGTATTCATGCGCAAAAGTGGGCTCTATGCCATTGCTCGCATTGTTGCCCAATGACAAGCTGATCGTGCCAGTTGGTGCAATTGAGCTGTGATGGGTGAACCGCGCGCCGTATTGGGCGATTTGATCGGTAAGCTCACGCGGCATATTCTGCATGTACCGACTGAACTTTCCAATCAGAACCGACCCGCGCACCCTGTCACCGACTTTGATGCCATCGTCCGCCATTTCCGGACGCAGACGCATCATCCACGGAGTTACTTCAAACTCTTCCAGCATAATTGGCGCTGGACCTTTTTCTTTCGCCAATTCGACACCGGTTTTCCAACCCGTTACTGCGAGCTCTCGGGCGACTTTTTCCGTAAAATCCAACGATTCCGGTGAGCCATACCGAATTTTAATCATGTTGAGAGTGGAGCCCAGCCCCAAAAAACCCATTCCATGACGACGTTTGCGCAGTATTTCCCGCCTTTGCTGCTCCAGCGGCAGTCCGTGAATTTCCACCACGTTGTCAAGCATTCTTGTGAAAATTCCCACGACCTTCCGAAAACTGTCCCAATCAAAATAAGCATCATGAGTAAATGGGTCAACTACGAACTTCGTTAAGTTGACTGAGCCCAGCAAACAGCTTCCGTGAGGTGGAAGCGGCTGTTCTCCACATGGATTCGTCGCTCGAATGTCCTCGCAAAACCAGTTGTTGTTCATCTCGTTCACACGGTCGATCAGGATGAATCCAGGTTCAGCATAGTCGTAGGTCATCTTCATAATTGAGTCCCACAGCATTTTGGCTTTCACTGTTTTGTAGATGCGTACGGCGACTTTTCCCTCGTCATTCGTCAAATAAGATGGACTATCTGAAAGAGTGGGCCAGTGCTGCCAGGTCCATGGAAAATCTTCTCGATCAAATTCTTCTTCAGTAGCGGGAAAACCGAGGTTCCAGTCCTCGTCGTTTTTGACGGCGTTGACAAAATTGTCAGTAATCAGGCAGGACAGATTGAACTGGCGAAGACACCCGTCTTTACGCTTTGCCTTTATGAAACTGAGCACATCCGGATGCGAGATGCTGAACACTCCCATCTGGGCGCCGCGGCGCCCGCCCGCGGATGAGACGGTGAAACACATCGCATCAAATATTTCCATAAATGACAATGGCCCCGATGTTTTGGCGCCAGCTCCTTTCACGAAAGCACCTTTGGGACGCAACGTCGAAAACTCATAACCAATTCCACATCCAGCCTTGAGTGTTAGTCCGGCTTCGTAAACGGCATGCAGGATTCCCTTCATTGAATCCGGTATCGAACCTGAAACAGTACAGTTAATCGTGCTCGCTACCGGTTTTTCCTCTTTGGCTCCTGCATTGGATACGATCCTGCCTGCGGGAACCGCTCCGTTCTGAAGCGCCCACAGGAAATTTGAATTCCAAAAATTTCGTTTCGCCGCCGGTTCAACGTCTGACAGCGCTTTCGCTATTCGAGCGTAAGTGCCGCTGACATCTTTATCAATGTTCGCACCGTTTTGAGCCTTTAGGCGATATTTTCGATCCCAAGTGTCATAAGATGCTTCTTGCAGGGGCAATGTCTGAGGTTTAAAAATTAATTCCATCGCGAATCACTCTTTTTAATTCGGACTTTCGTTTTCAATAATGCGAAAAATAAAATCAACTGTTCCTATTCTACGGGATTTTTTCGGCATTCAGATTCCATGGAATGCCTTTCGAGGTCAATCTATTCTTGCAATCACAAAAAAATATTATATGCAAATAATACTATATTCGAAGATTCAAAATTTCAAAAACACAGATATTTCCGATGTAAGACTTTAATTTATATAGTATAATATACTGTTAATATTCATTTATTGACGAATATAATCGAGATTGAAATAAAATAATTTCTGTTGTCATTTATGACATTGTGAAATCGATAATGTGAGGATATTATTACTGTTGAAGGGCCCCAAATCGGAATGAATAATTCATGTCAATAAAAACAACAAGCTAGACTATCCACTCAGTTAAGACAGCCGATCTTTCGCAGTCTCATACATTTCGCAGCGGAAAGCTGAACGAGGTCTGCAGACTTTATGATCACAGTTGTGGGCGGTGTTCGGTGAGAACAGCAGACAGAAGCTGCTGAACGCCAAGCAGATCTGCGATGGGGTGTCAGAAAGAGCCGGTGCCTGCCGTGACGTCATTTTCTCGGTTTGATGGGAAGCGCGACCGGGCGGTTGGATGCATTCTCCTTTCAAGGCATCAACCAGCTGATCCGAAAATTGGAACCTGCTCAGGCTCACATACCTAAGTCATTGGATTCAAATTCAAGCTCAAATACTTGAACGAACAATTTTTTACAAGAATTCAGGTTGGAAACAATCCATTGAACAGAAAGCCAATCAGGAATCGGAGAGAAATGAATGACCCAGGAAATTTTTACCATCCTGAAAATCTAAAATTCAACTGTTGTTTTGCAGATCAGAAACATTCAGAGCATTGCATTCGAATAAAATCGTTAGCGAAGATTTTTTCCTGTGGCTCTCCATTAACTTTCCGTACGAAAGAAGATTCGAATTGATTCTAGCCCAAACATCAAAATGATCGGCATCATCTCGCTTGACACTAATTTTCCTCGACTGCTCGGTGATATAGGAAATCCAGCGTCCTTTCGTTCACCAACAAAATACATTCGAGTTCGTTCGGCCACGGTCAACTCTGTAGTTTCTTCATCGGGCGTCAACGATCAGCTGCTGGCTGCTTTAATTTGCGCAGCAAGGCAGCTTGAAAAATCGAATGTGAATGTAATTGGTACAAGTTGCGGATTCCTGTCTTGTGTGCAGAAGAACATACAGACAGTCGTTTCAGTGCCATTCATCAGCTCTTCTTTGGTACTGATGCCCATTCTACGGAGTTTATTTGGGCTTGAAACTAAAATTGGCATCTTAACGTTTGACGCATCAAGACTAAGCGAACTGCACCTCAATGGTGAGTCGCGGCAAAACATCCATATACACGGACTGGAACCGACGGGCGAGCTGTACCAATGCGTCGCCAATGACCGTTCAGCTATGGACGAAATTTCAGCGGAAAAAGATGTAATGCAACTCGCTCGAGACTGTGTCGCCACACACCCCAACATCGAACTGTTGGTTTTAGAATGCACCAATCTCTCGCCTTGGAAAAATCAACTGCGAAGTCAATTCAACCTTCCGGTTTTTGATTTGGTTGACGCTTTAGAATGGGTTAACTCTGCGTATGCCGTTCGCTAGTGCAAGTCAGAGAGATTTTACGATGCCCGCAAATTCGGATTCCTGATCGTTGAATGCGCATGCAAAAAGCAAAATTTTTCGATTCCCAACCGGTGACTGCCTCCAGCGATTGGCATAGTGTGCAAGTCACCTATCCCTATTGAACAGAAGCTTGAAAATTATGATCGCTCCTGGCGAAGTTTCAGGACTGAGAGCGGATTTCGAATTGGAGACTGAATTGCTTCAAAGCACGAGCAGGCATTGCTGAATCTCGTCTAGATGAAATGGCAGAGCGCTCAATACTTCGAGCTTGGCCGATAAACAGCCTGACTTCAACTGATGCTATGGTGATTTTGCTCGCATCGCGTCCGGCAGATAAGTAGCGATTTCAGGAAATACGGAAATAATTGCGACTGCCAGGATCATAATCAGAAACATGGGCACGGCAGCTCGAGCGATGAACGCCATATCCTTTCCGCTCATACTCTGAAGCACAAATAAATTGAAGCCTATGGGTGGCGTGATCTGTGCCATCTCCACAACAACCATTAGAAAAACACCAAACCAGATCATGTCAAAACCAGCTTGTCTGACCAGTGGTTCTATGACTGCCATCGTCAGAACAATCGATGAAATGCCATCGAGAAAACAACCGAGCACAATATAGAACACCATCAGCGCGAATATCAGTATCCAGGGAGTCAGCTCAAGAGAACCAATCCACTGCGCGAGCGATCTCGGCAGGCCCGTGAATCCCATGGCCAATGACAAAAAAGTAGATCCAGCTAGAATGAAAGCGATCATGGCGGATGTGCGCGTAGCTCCCAATAGTGATTCGCGAAAGGAATCCCAATTCAAAGACCCTTGAAGGGCTGACAGAAACAGCGCTCCTACCACTCCTAGGACTGCGGCTTCTGTCGCAGTCGCAATACCAGTGTAGATCGACCCCATTACTGTGAATATGAGAATCAGAACGGGAATCAGCTGTATGACATCCTTGAATCTGCTTTGACCGTCAGAGGCCGATGCCTTCTCGCGGGTACCGCTTACCAGCCCCCAAATGGAGACATACCCCATAAACAGGCATGCAAGCATGATGCCGGGCAGTATTCCTGCAACGAACAATTGAGCGATCGATTCGTTGACTGTAATTCCATAGATGATGAGGCTGATTGAGGGTGGAATCAGCAATCCTAGAGTGCCGGCGCCCGCCAAAGTCCCAATGATCATCTTTTCGGGGTATTTTCGCTCGCGAAGTTCGGGAATCGACATTTTGCCAACGGTGGCGACAGTAGCAGCGGATGAACCGGAAATTGCGGCAAAAATGGTGCAGCCAGCGATGTTGACATGCAGCAGACCACCCGGTAATTTCTGGGTTATGGGAGTAAGCCCGCGAAATAGATTTTCCGAAAGCTTGGTTCGAAACAATATTTCTCCCATCCAAATGAAAAGCGGAAGCGCCGTTAAGGTCCAGCTGGATGAAACTCCCCAGATTGTAGTCGCCATCGCATCGCCGATTGGACGGCTGGTGAACAGCATCATACCGATGGCAGCCACTCCAATCAGACTTATCGCGACCCAGATTCCAGTCCCGAGAAAAAGGAACAGAAATAACAGGAAAATTAAAGTAAACGCGAGTTCATCCATGGTCCAGATGCAGGGGTTCGAAGTTTTTAACCATAAAACATCTGACAAGGCTATGCACAATCGCAATCGCCAACAGCATCGCTCCCAACACGGCTACAAGTTGAGGTTTCCAAAGCAAGACAGCGTCTGCGCCTTCGCTGCGTTCTTCAAATTTCCAGGAGAAGTACGCGAGTCGAGCCATGTAATAGGCAAGAAATACAGAGATGAAAGTGGCGATGCCCAAGCACCACAATTCTGCGAAGCGACGCCATTTGGGAGCGAGTCGAGAAATTATAATCTCGACTCGAATATGTCCGCCTTCATGAAAAGTGTAGGCAAGAGCGAGAAAACTCGCAGCGGCCATGGTATATCCGGAATACTCCGTTAAACCCGGGATATACACTGAAGCAATGCGAGACCCAATACTCAGGCAGACCAGCAGTGCGATCAGTATCATGCAAATAGCTGCTGCAAACCCGCAATACCGATAAAGCGAGTTCAACGCAGTGTCTAAGCGAGACAATATTCGCATCATGGAAAGATGTGCACGCAAAACGCAAAACACAGGCGTGCACAGATTTTGGCTTACATCGCTTTGTAGGCGTCGATGACGGCTTGACCTTGTTCACCAGCGCGTTCCAGCCACTCGCTTGTCATGACATCCCCAATTTTTTGAAAATCGGCTCGCAGTTCGTCACTCGGTGGACTGACGGACATTCCGTTGGCGGCGAGTTGTTCTTTGTACCAATTGGACAGCTCCTCTGCCTTGGCCCAACCATTGGCCTCTGCTGCTGCAGCTGTCTCCAGAACAGTCTGCTGAGTGGCAGAATCAAGACTTGCCCAAGATTCGCTGTTGACAATAACCATATTCTTTGGCAGCCAAGCCTGAACATCGTACCAGTGCGAAACGTACTCCCAAAGTTTTCGGTCATAACCCGTGGAACCGGAAGAAACCATGCTTTCAGCAACCCCTGTTGCAAACGCTTGAGAAAGTTCAGCCGCTTCGATCTTTGTCGGAATCGCTCCCATCAGTTCAGCCAATCTCGCAGTTGCGGCGTTATAGGCGCGAAACTTCACATTTTTCATATCAGCGGCACTGTTCACTGGACTTTTATTGTACAAACCTTGGGGAGGCCACGGTACCGCATACAGCAGCATGACACCTCGACTTGCCAATACCTCTCGCATCAATGGTTTAGACGCTTCGTACAGCTTCCTCGCATCCTCAAAACCTGTAGCCAGGAATGGTAGCGCATCAATCTCAAAAATCGGATCTTCATTCCCTAAAGCAGAAATCAGTCTTTCTCCAATTTGAGCCTGCCCCGTTCGCACCGCACGAAAGATTTCACCACCTTTATAAAGTGAACCACTCGGGTGAGTAACGATTTCCAGTGCGCCTTCGGTAGCCGATGTAACAGCTTCAGCGAAAGCTGAAGCATTTTCAGAGTGATAATTCGTAGCGGAGTATGCAAGGGGCATATCCCATTTTTCGGCATTTGCAACACCGGCCGAAAAGCTCAGCATTACACCAATGGCAGCGATCAAGAATTTTCTCATAATAGTTTAACCTCGTCAAAACTGAATAATATTGATTTTGTGAAATACCCCATATCATGGGAATATTCCAGTGAACAATACGCTTATTTTATCCAAACACCCTTCAATTAGGGTGCGGAACGTGATTGAATCCCAACCTGCCCCTGAATTTATATCACTCAAGTTTCGGAGTTTAAAAACACAGAATTTTGTGCTTTGATGGCAAAACAGGCACCGGCGAGCATTACTGTCATGTTCAGCCTAAGGTGAAGTTTCATTTCATTTTTGCCGCGATGAAATGATCGTGCAGAAGAAAGTTGTCATCTAATCTGGAGTTGAGCCGCTCAAGTGCACTTCTTTGTCTGTAGAGTCTCTTCCAATTCAGAGTGTGCCTGTCGCCAACGGTCCGTGGCGGAGAAGGTTCGCAGGATCAATCTTACCTCGGACAATTCGGCTTTTCTCATCCGGTCTGACGCCACCGAATTTGAAAAATTTCTTTCTGCCCTAGCAGTTCAAGTTTCAGGCGGCTGTCGCCGCGCCACATGACGGTTCCAGTTGTGACGATCGTAGCGAATCTGGCGAAACAACGCATAAAACGGAGGCTGTTTACATAGCTGATTGAGAATGCCATCGAGACGGAGGAGTCATTCGAGAAGGCTATGATGCACAGCATGACGAACTGGGCCGACTCAGAGATGATTCCGGTCAGGCGTTCATTGGTCTTGAAGCCCGGGAAGGAGAAAGAACTGAATTAAAGAATCTTAAGGTTCGTTGCAATCGGGTTTACGGCTACTACATTGAAGTTTCGCGACATGACACCGAAAAGATTTCAGAAGACTATCGCCATCAGGCATTCATCATACTAAATAAATATGCGAATGTTCAACCTCAGAGGAGATATTTTGCAAATTCCGATCAATCGCAATCAATCGCCTGGCCGACCAAGGACGCCGAAGTCGGTTAAACGATTTATCCAGTTAACTGCGGGAAAGTGTGGAGCATGCTGGCACACCATATATCACCAGCGATACCACCTATTGGATCAGGATGAACGAGGAGTAAACATTATCTGTCCGACTCCCTGGCTATAAGATATGCTATGCAGTCACTGATAGCATATCAAGTTCGCCATGCCCGTCGAAGCTGAATGGTTTTGGTGTTCCAATCACGTCGATGTCAGAGCGCAGCTTCAACTCATCACTGTATGCTGAAGATACCTCGACTACAGACAACTCTTTGGTATTACGAATTCGCATCACTTTGATCTCGTCTTCCTCAATATTCCCGATAGTATTTATTCCTGCTTCAATCGCAGCCCGCGCCGATTCCATGACCATCGGGATACGTGCGTGTTCAGGCTCGGATCCCGCCAGCGCGTTAACATACAGCGCGTTCATATCGATTTTTTCGTATAGTTTCCTGGTAATAAAATCCGCACTGCCTACGCCATCGGCATTGCCGTTGGAAACATCCGTCAGATTGAGCACCACAATTCGCTTTACTCGGGGTGTTTCGGGTTCCGGGCTTACCAATGGCATATTAATGCGCCCCACCACCTTGGCATCAAAACCCGAACCGCTGATATCTTTGCCCATTTCATCGATGATCAATACATCGATATCCTCAAAGGGGAGTTTGGGCTCTAGTTTCTTGGCCAGTTTCAAAAGCTCCATTTCTCCCTCAAGCAACTCCTCGGCCCCGAATGCCGCAATTTTTGCGGTCTGCAGCAATCCATCTTCGACAATCCCCAAGCCAAACAAAAATTTTCCAGTGTTGAAAATTGTCGTAGCCACGTGCTCGATGATTGCGGGATAGCCTTCAATCATGAACGCTTTGTGATACAGCGTTGCGCCTTCTTCTTTCCCCATACCGATAGCGAGCATTTTCATCAGCCCGCTTTCGAATACATGGGTGAATTCCGTATGTGATTTGATCCGGTTAGCGATGACAATGTGATCTGCTTCATACGCAAATCGATCTATCAGCACTGGAGTGTCGTCACCAAGGTTCCCTATCTTTACCGTATCCAGCGATGACTTGATTGGTACTTCCAGTTTTTCTTCGGCCAATCCTTGGTGTTCGACGACGCGTTTTTGCCCCGCAGCGGTTGCAGCACCATGACTGCCCATAGCAGGAAACAGAAAGGGTTTCAGACCAATCTCCCGAAGTGACTTTACCAGTGTCGTAATAATCAAGCCGTAGTTAGCGATGCCCCGACTGGAACAACCAATGGCAACACTCTGACTAGGTTTCACTCGACCCTGTAGTTGCAATACCTCAATTTCGGCACATATTTCCGTTTCGATATCTGGCAATGGGCACGATGTGAGTGCCTGCCGTATTTTTACCATTTTCAAAGACATGATCTGAACCGATACTCTGTTACTCAAATTTCATTTGCGGGCTTTTGCATACCTCTGGATTCGAGATACGCGAACAAGTCCCGATTCAAAATCCAAAGATTGGTGAATTTATTGGCCAACAGGATTCCTCTGCAGTTAGTGCTGAAGCAATTTAAGCAAAATTTCAAGTGCGACAGAGATAAGCTTGGAGCCTCGAGAGGACACTTTTGTTACCACCTGAAATGTTGAGTGGTAACGAACATCTGGATGAGGCAATTCCCAAAACAGTCCATCATCTACCCAGCTTCTGGCCCAGTGTCTTGGCAAGTGTCCTAAATACAAACCGGAATTGATCAGCACGGCAGTTGCTTCCATACAATCGGCTTCGGCCTTGACCATGATCGGTTTGAACTTGCCGGTTGTCAGCGTGCCGCCGTAGTAAGTGCGACGGACGAATGCATGCTGTTGGATTTCCTCTAGCGTTGCAGACTTTTTCTTGAACAAAGGATGACTCTTGCCACAATACAATCCCTGTTCCTCATTGAAGAGGGTTTCATAAGCTATGCCGGGAACATGACTGGGAAATGTATGGATGCCAATGTGGTATGTGCTGGCCAAAATTCCCTGCTCCACCTGAAGCGGATTCGCAACGTATAAACTAATCGTAATTTCGTCACATCTGGCGTTCAACTCATTGAAAAATTTGTCCAATATAAACTGAGGATTGCTGTAAAGCGCATCGGCGATCGCAATTTTCAATTCCCCGGATAAAGCTCTGCTTTGAGATTGAATGCGTGCTGCGGCAGAATCTATCGATCTAAACAACTCCTTGGCGACTTCGTACACAACCTTGCCGTCTTCCGTGAGCCCGAAGCCACTAATTCCCCGGTTACACAATCTCATGCCGAACCGGGTCTCCAGATCGATCATGTGCCCCGATATGGTTGATTGGCCAACATTCAGTGCCGCTTGCGCTGCTGAAAACCCACCGTTTTCGACCACTGCTATAAAAACTTTGAGCAACCTAAGATCGAGATCTCTCACCGTGCTGAACATGCAATTACATCCGCAACGAACAATTGAATTGATTTATACACACTGTAACAGACAACCAATAGAAAGTAACTTCGGCATTTGCCGATGTTGTTATCAAATATACCGCATTTGCTTTCAATTAGTAACTTGTTAACATACCCCCACAAGTTCGAGTTAATAACGTATTGAGCTATTTGTTGGAAGACTCAATTCGTCAAATGTAGGCGTCAAGGGTATACGACGAGAGGATTTTAAATTCGTTTCAAAAAGCTTTCAAGTGTGGCTTTCGGCGACCAACGAATTGACGGAACCGCATCGAAAAGAGGTAGTCGCGACATTGTCGGGTCATCCAGACGAGGTGGCAAGGCATAAAAGCGCGGTTTGTTCAAAGTAGAGGTGCCGGTGTTGCTGGCGGCTGACCGAAGATGCACCAGGGCAGGCGCGGCACTGGAAACGGTCGCCACCATCTCAACAGGAATTTGCATACATCTCGCCAATCAAGTCATTTGAAAATATCAGGGCTAACCTAATGATACATACTACGGATACAACATCCATGTCGGACCCCAGGTACATGGGTCTTCCTACTTTTATGCGGACCCAATTCTCACGGGCACTTGATGAGCTGGACATCGCACTGGTCGGTGTTCCATATGATGGCGGCACGACGAACCGGCCCGGCGCACGCCACGGGCCTCGAGAGATGCGTGATATGTCGAGCCTGATGCGGGCAATCCACCATGTCACGCACATCAATCCTTACCAATTATGCCGTGTGGCAGATGTTGGCGATGTACCTTTTCAAAAAGTATTCTTGGTCGAGCATGTACTGGCTGACATTGAGAATTTCTATCGCACTTTGCACGATAAAAACGTTATTCCAATATCCGCCGGCGGCGATCATTCGATTACCTTTCCGATTTTTCGCGCCATCGCGCGAAATGAACCTCTCGGAATGATTCACATCGATGCCCACACAGACACCTGGGATGAGTTTCAGGGTTCAAAATTCACCCACGGCGCACCTTTCAGACGCGCTGTGGAAGAGGGATTGCTGGATCCAAAGCGCACTGTGCAAATTGGCATTCGCGGCGCCCAAAATACCGCAGAAGGCTGGGATTATTCCATCAACTCCGGTATGCGGGTCATATTTATTGAAGAGTTTGATGAAATCGGCGTCGAAGCTGTCATCGACGAAGCGCGCAAGGTCGTCGGCGATCAGCCAACATACATCAGTTTTGATGTCGATGGGTTAGACCCGGTTTACGCCCCCGGCACTGGCACACCCGAGGTAGGTGGTATCACCACCATAGACGCCCAAAGATTGTTGCGCGGCTGTCGTGGCTTGGACCTCCGTGGTGGCGATGTCGTAGAAGTGGCGCCTCCGTTTGATCCAACCGGAAATACATCTCTGGTGGGTGTCACCATGATGTATGAAATCCTATGCTTGATTGCTGAATCCATCGCCACGGCTCGCAGTGGCCAATAATCTCCAAAGTCTCCCATTAGCCTATACTTCTGATTACGCTACGTCCACACAATTGCACAGGAGCTGCTGACAATGCCGTACATCACACACATCAAAGCCCGAGAAATCATTGATTGCCGTGGTTGGCCAACCATACAGGTTGATACCTATGTTGATCGAAAATTGGCAGGTCGTGCGGATGTGCCGCAAGGACGTTCGACAGGTACCTACGAAGCCCATGTGTTGATCGACGGTGATGAAAAACGCTATCAAGGTCAGGGTATGCTCAAAGCGGTTGCAAACATCAATGGCCCGATTGCCGAAGCACTGTCGGGACTTGACGTAACCGAACAGCGTAATATTGATCAAACCATGTGTGCCCTTGATGGCACACCAAACAAAGCCAATCTTGGTGCTAATGCCATCCTCGGTGTGTCGTTGTCTGCTGCGCGCGCCGGTGCATTTTGCTGTAGTGTGCCGTTGTATCGTTACATCAATCCCAATGCACGTTTTTTGCCTGTACCACTGATGAATATTCTCAATGGCGGCAAACTCACAGCCAATGATTTGGAAATCCAGGAATTTATCATCATGCCAGTGGGCGCAGAGAACTATGCCCACGCGCTTCAAATCACCACGGAAATCAACGAAGCATTGCGTCCGATGGTGGTGGAAAAATACGGCATTCTCGCCACCAACACGGGTGACGAAGGTGGATTTGCAACACCGATGACAGGCATCTGGGAACCGTTTGAGTTTATGCAGCGCGCCTGCGAAAGAGCGGGGTATAAAGTGGGTTTTGGAGAAGACATCGTCTACGGCTTGGACTGCGCCGCCACGCACTTTTACAACAAGGGCAACAATACTTACGAGCTCGGAGCCAAAACATATGACCCGGATGGTTTAATCGAACTTTATCAGGAAGTCGGCAAACAATACCCGATTGGTTCAATGGAAGATCCGCTTGACGAGGATGACATCGACGGTTTCGTCAAAGTAACACAAGCGATGCCCGACACGCAAATCGTCGGGGATGATCTGTTTGTCACTAATGTCGAACGCCTGAAGATGTGTTGCCCGAAAGGCGCCGCAAATGCCATGTTGTTCAAAGTTAACCAGATTGGCTCGCTTAGCGAAGCACTTGATGCTGCAGAGTTTGCCTTTCGCAATGGCTATGGTGTTCAAGTCTCGGAACGCTCGGGTGAAACCGAAGACGCGTTGATTGCCGACTTGGTTGTTGCGCTGAATGGCGGTCAAATCAAAACCGGCATGCCAATCCGAGGCGAACGCACATCTAAACACAATCGTTTGTTGTTAATTGAGGAAGAACTGGGGAATGTCGCCGCGTACGCCGGCCACAACTTCCGTCGTCCCGTTTAAGGAGTAACATTCAACACCATTTGCTCCACGAGTTTACTCGCCACCGGAAACCAGTGCGATTGATGGCAAGTGATTTTTCAACAGCTAATTCATGTCCACGATCACCAATCGAACTGAACTTCTCGATCACGGCAACCAACGACGTGCTGACGCACTGGAAATTGCCGAATATGCCTTGGCTGGCGCTGATCCGTATCTTATAGCGAATGAAATCATAACCTTCCAGGACGACGTACTCACCGTCCAAGATCAACGCTATACGCTGGATGGTGTGCGTCGGCTGTTTGTACTTGGTGCTGGAAAGGCAAGCTTTCCCATAGCACATGCGCTGGATGAGATTATTGGACCTCGCATTCACAATGGTTTGGTCGTTTGCAAACAGGGTCAGCAAGGCTCGCTAAACTACATCAGCATGCTGTCTGCCGCGCATCCTATTCCCGATGAAAATTCGTTGGCGGCTGCTTGCGCTGGCAGGTCGTTGATTTCTAAAGTCGGCGCAAATGATATCGTTGTGGCGTGTTTTACAGGCGGGAGTTCTGCGCTATTTGTCGATCCTGTAGAAAGTATATCGCTTGCAGATAAAGCTGAAGCCAATCGTATCCTGTTAACGAGTGGTGCTGATATTCGTGAAATAAATTCGGTGCGCAAAGCAATCAGCACAGTAAAAGGGGGGCGGTTAATTCAACCTTTGCCGCCAGGCGCAACTGTCATTAATTTGACAGTATCGGATGTTACGGGTGACCCACTGGAATTTATCACCGACCTCACCGTGCCCAATACATCGACTGTCGATGATGCACGGCATACGCTCAACAGATATGATTTGTGGAACCGCATGCCCGCGAGCATCAGCCAATATCTGCAAGATGGTGCAGCGAAAGAATGCGCCAGTGATTCAGACCTTGCACACATTCGCAGGCAGGATGTGATGCTGATTGCTGGCGACGCCGCGTGCACGGCCGCTGCGGAACACGCTAAGGTGCTGGGCTATCATCCACTGATATTGTCGAGCCAGTTCGAAGGAGAAAGCAAGGAGCTGGCCAAAGCGTTCGCGGCGGTCGCAAAAGAAATTCATGGGTATTCACGACCTCTGCCTGCACCCTGCGCAATCATTGGCGGCGGAGAAACCACGGTATTAATCAATCCACATGAAACACACGGACAAGGTGGACCCAATCAGGTTTTTGCGCTGGCATTGGCCGAGGAACTTGCTGATAGCTTGGGCTATGTCGGGCTGGGTTTGGATACCGATGGCACCGACGGCCCCACCGACGCAGCGGGAGGCATTGTGGATGACACGACTTCACAATTGGCGCGCGAACGTGGTGTCAACATCAATGGCTCAATTCGGCAACACAATGTCTATGAAGCCTTGGCGCGTTTGGGCGATCTGATTGTAACCGGCAATACCGGCACCAATGTGAACGATTTCAAACTGCTGCTTGTCGGTTGATTGAGATCGGTTCAGCATAGTACGGCAACTGGTCCACGCGTGGCACATAACGACCCTCATCCATCAGTTTTCTAACATGCGCTGCAATGTCTTCCATGCGGGCAAACCAAACATCACCGCGGCGCAACATATATTCTATGAGTTTCTCGACAGCACACCACCGCGCCAAACGGCCGGTAACAAAGGGATGCCACACCGCAACCCACATACCGCGGTGTTCCCACATTGCATCGAATTCTTCCTGAAACACCTGCATACCTTCTGAAGCCGCCTTAATAGGCATGTCAAAATTCAAATCTATCGAGTGCACATACTGCGGCCAGTCATCGAGCCCCCAGTGAGATGGCAATTCAATGAGTTCTCCGGCGTCGCTGCGCAGCACATAGGGGATGTCATCACCCATCAGCGACGCATCATAGCGGATACCTGCATTCATCAATAATTCTGCTGACCAGCGCGAAAAATTGTACAAGGGAGCACGCGCCCCTCGAGGGCGCTGACCCGTATGCTCTTCGATGATGCTTAATCGAGCGCTCGAGCCAGTAGGCTTCATCTTTACGACCTAACGAATTAGGGTCTTCGTGAATATAACCGTGAAAGGCGATTTCATGGCCTGCCTTGTTAACCTCGTCGATCACATCCGGATAACGCGCGATACACCACGCAGGGATAAAAATGTTTGTTTGATGTCGAACTTGTCATAAGTTGCAAGAATGCGCCGCATCGCCACTTCGGGCCCATAACGCAGCATGGATAACCCTGAAACACGGGTGTGCGCATCGCGGGGATACCCGTAATGCATCAAGCTATCGGCGTCCATATCGAAGGTGATGGCTACCGCGCAGCGTGCACCGTTTGGCCAAGGAACTGGATTATTGATCATTGACAATCCCCACATTTTGATGGTTAAGCCTAACTAGGCCATTACTGCGCCTCCATTCGGCCCGAGCGTCTGGCCTGTCAAAAAACTTGCCCCCCGAGACTTAGCAGAAACAACACTGCTGCGGCCACTTCTTCTGGACACCCTACGCGTCGCAGAGGAATCTGTGTTTCTGCCAGAAGGACGTCTTCAGACAAATTTTCCACACTCAGCGTCGGTGCATCAATGGGCCCGGGTGCCACCGCGTTTACTAGAATATCGGACACCAACTCACGCGCCCATGAGCGCATTAAGCCAAGCAGTCCCGCTTTGGACGCGCAGTAGGCGCCGTAACTCGCCCGGCCCAAGTAAGCAAGTTCAGAGGCTATTGTTATGATGCGGACACCGCCCGCTTGCCGATGCATGACTATGGCGGCTTCCCGGCCCACGATAAATGCGCCGCGAAGATTAACGAGAATAGTTCCGTCAAACTCATCGAGCGTGGTATCAATCAACGCGTGATCACGTAATATGCCTGCCGAATACACCAGATAATCAATCCGTTGCTCGCGCTGAAAAATCTCTGAAAACGCCTGCTTGACCGCTTGCTCATTACTGACATCCGCCAGTAGCAAAGGGAAAGCCTCATCGTCTTCCTGAAACGGCCTGCTGTCAATTCCGACAACATCAACATCACTCTGGACAAGTGTGCACCACATGCGTAGCCGATACCACTGGACGCACCGATTACGATGGCAACACGCTTGCTCAAATGATCAGTTCCCCTAGTCTAGGAGTTCACCACGATCAACCGTCCATGCCTGGCCGGAGATGTTGCGAGCGGCATCGGAGGCAAGAAACATGTAGGTCGCTGCCATGTCGCTGGGTTCCATTAATCCTGGCAGTGCTTGAGCCGCAAGAATCTCGTCAAGCAGTTCTTCTTGAATGCGCTCTGATCGCTGTGCCATATTGCTCAGCGATCGCATGCTGGCCAGCGTGCGTACCCAACCTGGGCACACTGCGTTCACGCTGATATTGCGTGGCCCCAATTCTTTTGCCAAGCTGCGCATGAAACCCAGATTAGCGTGTTTCGACGTACAGTAGGCACTAAATTCTGCGACCGCTGTTTTACCCCACATTGAAGAGGTCAGGATAATTCGGCCGCCATCGGGTATTTTTCTCAATGCTCGCCGAGTGACCAGATAGGTGCCTATCACGTTAATGTCAATGATTCGGCGAAAAGTGTCTTCTATTTCCGCATTCACGCCTGCAATGGGTGTGATCAATTCCAAACCGGCATTGTTTATCAGCACATCGATACGCTTCATGTCACGAAAAAGTTTGTCGAGCTCTTCTGCGTCAGTGATGTCGCATTGATAGGCTGCAACCTTGATTTCAGACACTGTTTTTAGCTGTGTGCAAGCTTCATTAACATCGGAATCCACCGCTACAATCGTTAAATCCGCGCCCGCCTTCGCAAATCCTTCAGCGACCCCCAATCCAATGCCCCTGCTCGCACCTGTAATTAGAACATGCTTACCCGAGAAGTCGAAATAGGGGCCGGTAGCCATACGTCATACCTCCCTAGGTTGTCCTTGTTTGCGCGCTATGTGCAAGATTTCATTGCGCAATTTAAAAAATGGTTTGCTTTCCTTGGTCTCCGGGCCACGCGGCTCATCCTGAATTAACTTGTTAACATCAAATTCCTGGATGATCCGAGCCGGCCTGGCAGAAAACATTAAGATTCGGTCCGCCAGCAATATGGCCTCTTCAACGTCGTGAGTAACGAAAATTATAGTCTTCCGTTCCTGTCGATTGATGTCGAGCAATTGGAACTGCAAAGATTCGCGCGTTTGCGCATCGAGTGCTCCGAAAGGTTCATCCATTAACAACACATTGGGGCCCGCTGCCAACGTTCTTGCTATGGCAACTCGTTGCCGCATTCCCCCCGAAATGCGTGCCGGATATAACGATGCATATTCGCTTAATTGCACCAGATTAAGATAGTGCTTTACGACGTCGTCTTTCTCGGATTCACTGATATCGTTCCGGTAGCGTGTACCAAAGCGCACATTTCCTTCCACCGTCAACCAGGGAAACGATGAATAGCTCTGAAACACCATGCCCTTTCGACGATCAGGTTTGGTGACTTCCTCGCCCTCTAATTTGACACTGCCTGACGTCAAGGTTTCCAGGCCCCCGACGATGCGCATCAGTGTCGTTTTTCCACAGCCAGAAGGTCCTAGAAATGCTATCACTGAGCCTTCGTCAATATCAATCGATATATTCTCAATGACGGAGATTACCTGCGTCCCACGTTCAGTGACGAACTCTTTGTAAACATTCTTGAATGTTATAAATTTCACTGTACGCTCTAGTTTTTCTGCAGGTATCGAAACATACGACGATGCCACCAGCGAATGAGCTGGTCGGTAAGCAAACCGATAATGCCGATGGTAATAATGCCTGCCATCACTTCAGGCGTTTTAACAAAACGTCTCATTGACCAAATCATATGACCAATACCCGAGCTGGCTGCCACAATTTCTGCGATGATGAGGTAAGTCCAACACCATCCCAGGGTGATTCGGAAGTTATCAATCATATTGGGTAGCATTGAAGGCAGCAAGACATGACCGATCACCTGCTTCGGCTTCGCGCCTACAGTAAAGGCACTTTCAATGTATTCTTCTGGAACTCGTTTCGCATCATCAGCAATCAACAGCACCAACTGGAAAAATGTCCCCATCCACAACACGGCAATCTTTGATACTTCCCCAATACCAAACCAGATAATCAACAGGGGCACCAGTGCAGGTACCGGTAAATAACGAATGAGATCAACAATGGGTTCACAAATTGAGCCGACTATCCGGTAGGTACTCATCAATATCCCCAGTGGAACGGCAACAACAACTGAGAGAAAAAAAGCGAACCAAACACGCCCGACACTGATGCCGATATCCACTTCAAAATCGCGCTGTGGAAATAGCCTGAAAAATGCCTCAACGACGCTCAGAGGGGTTGGAAGAAATTCTGGACGAATCAGTCCAGATGATGCAGCAATATGCCAAATAAGGATAAAACTGACGAACGCCAGAATTGCCATCACCAGTTCTGTGCGGTTGGTAACTTTGGCACGAAATTCAAATAAGCGATGGAACTCTGTGGGCGAACGCCGCATAGGGGTATTTTCCTCTGATTGCAATTAGTCTATATTCACATTAGTCGGAAATGCTGTTGCTGAAATTTATCGGTATGGTGCAGACACTTGGGGATAACTTGTACTTTCCCGCCATTTAGAAAAAATTAAATTAACGTGTCTTTCCGTCGAACAATCCATCGATTGTGGATGGATCAACATGATCACCGTAGGTTAGCTCACTGTCCTGCAGTTTCAGGCCGATGTTAATATCATTGAATGCATCAAAGATTTCCTTAAGTTCGGTGTTTCCACCGGATCCGATAAATTTCACTGCATCTTCATATGAAGTATATATAACCCCTTCAAGCGCTTCTTTCATCTCCGCCGCGGGCACACTGAATTTGGGTGCTGACAGATTGATGAATTTGTCAGGGTCTTGCATGTACACATCGACTGCGCGATAAATGCCACGGAGAAATTTAGCATACTTTTCAGGGTTGGCTTTGTAATCCTCTGTCCTAACAATAATTACGTCGGTGATCAGACCAGGAAAGTCACGCGATGTCAGTAACAGCTTTGATCCAGTTCGAGATGTCGAATTAATGATCGAACTCATCATCGGCTCCCATGTTGCTACCGCAGCGATACTTTCGTCTTCAAACACAGAAGCAGAATCGTCGGTTGCGATCAGACGCATATTCAGTTCACTGATATCGTGACCTTCTTTAGCCAATGCATATTGAAGGAGCACTGTCCCGGGATGATTGACTTCGCCTGCGAAGGTTTTTCCAACGAGATCCGTAACTTTATCAATACCTGGCGCAGCGACAACGCCATCAGCACCATCAGAAACATCGATAGTCCCTATGACTGTCCCCGACGTGTCCTGAGTTCTGGGACGCGACATGTATTCGCCGATAGTACGCATAGTGCAATCAAGATCACCGCTATCGATCGCTGGAAGTACATTGGCACGATCATTTTCGAATACGGTAGTAACTTCGATGCCTTCTTCTTCAAAGTATCCCAGGTCCTGGGCGACAAACACTGGGGCAAAACCAAACCAAAAAGGGAATGCACATCTTACTGTTTCGTCAGCATGCACTTTGGATACACCAGCCATCAAGGTAATGCCAAGTGCCAATAAGGGCACAGTCAAAATTAAACGGGCAGCAAGTCTGTTACGTTTGCGGATGTTGGTATTTAGCCGCCTCGCTTGAGTTTTAGGGGTTAACATATTGTTCCTCCAGATTTTCTTGTACTGAATTAAATAATACTCGGACGATGTCCAAGGCCGATTGCCCACATCGAATCCGCGGGGCAATTGGTAATAGTACGATGTAAGCCGAGAGAACAAAATTATAAAATGCTACTATTTACATCGACTATTCCAGATGTTTGCGGCCAGATGGATGTGCAATCAAATGTGGAATAAGGCAGATCAGCGGGAAGACTGCTTTCCTAAGATGCTCGCAGACGGATATAAGAAAGGACATGGGTTTCACGAAGTTTGGATTCTGCTGCTTAAAGAAATTTCGAAGGTAAGAGGGGCAAAAGTGTGGTATCGGTTTAGGTTCAACGCGTTTCGTAATTGAAGCCGGCCGCTGTTGTACTCCCACTTAATCCGTAGAGATTGAACTAAATCGAGCCCGTCCACGGCGGGCGGCCTTTCTATAGAGCGGCCTTGGCCAAACCATCGCCATTGACCGAACGCAATCAGCAAGGGCACCGCGGTCGCAGACCGCCGTGCCCTTGCCTTTGGATTTATACTCTTTGACTCAATCACCGCATCCGTGTGTTCACCCATCCGGATGCGACTGTAGTTGTGTGGGTTGCGCACCCACTGAAAGGAAGCGCCTTTGAGACTGTGAAAGTATTGCCAAACTAGTTTAAATTAGTGGATTATGAATATTTATCTCATTGATTTAATTGATATTAATATTTGTTCTGATTCAGAAATCCACGAAAATGAGAATACTTTCACAGCCTCCTTTCCACGGCACACGAGAAATTGGGGTTAGACTCAGATCAGCGTTTCTAAATCAGGATGCCAAGTTCCCTGTAGAAGAAAATCGACAGTGACGCTAAAGACAATCAAATTCCGGCAATCATGTTTTGGATATCTGAGCTGTATTTCTCGAAAGTCGAATTTCCGCTGAAAGAAAATGTAGAGAAACCAAGAATGAATGAACCGCGCGCAGTGATCGAGGATGCAGAGCAGAGGTCTGCATCAGTGATCAGTCAGCGTCCGTTCCAGAGTGGTTGAATAATGTTCAAGCATATCGAGGATTTTCAAAAAGTATCAAAATCCAACCTTTAATCCATGTCAATGCCTGATTGACTTTCTCAGTGCCTGACGGTCGATTTTATTCGTACCCGTTTTCGGCAATGCCTCCAGATACACGACTTCGCGAGGATACTTGTACGGCAGAAGTTTTGATTTAACGAATCTTTGCAACTCTTTTGTAACATTCTGACTCGCATCGACCCCGTCGACAAGGACAACCCAAGCTTTAATCGTATGGCGCATATCTGCAAGTTCAATCACCTGAACGCAGCACTCTTTGACTTTCGGGTGTTCGTTGAGTGATGTTTCGATTTCCATCGGGTACACCCACTGACCGGACACTTTGACCAGGTCGTCAGCACGGCCTTTAAAATAATAGAATCCGTCTTCATCCATCACGAAAAGGTCGCCCGTCTTAATCCAACCGTCACCTATGGTTTCACTGGTCTTTTTGGGGTGGTTCCAATAAATTTCTGTACCAGAAAGCCCTCGCACATACATTTCGCCCTTCTCATCTGGACTGACTTCCCGATCATCTGCGCCGAGAAGTTTTACGGCGTAACCAGGAACAATGCGTCCGGCGGACGTGGCTTTCTGAAGAGTTTCGTCATTCGACAAATAGATGTGCAGCATTTCGGTTGATCCAAGCCCCTCTAGAATTGTTAATCCGAAGTGCGATTTCCATTTCTCGGTCAGTTCCTTGGATAGAATTTCAGCCGCGGAAATGCAAAGTCGTACGCAGCTGAGATCTGCAGTGTCGGCCGCGGCGCTGTGCATCAGCAGTGTATAGAGAGTCGGAAGTCCGAATAAAACACTTGGGCGATGTTTGGCGATCTGTTCGAACACGCGCTCCGGTGTGGGACGACCGGAAAGCAGCACGGCTGCAGCACCTCTGCTCATTGGAAACGTTACAGAGTTTCCAAAACCGTAAGCAAAGAAGATTTTCGGTATCGAAAAACAAATGTCATCTGAAGTGAGCTTCAGGATGTATGCACCGTAGGTTTCTGCTGTATAAGGCGCGTCTTCATGGCGGTGGACGATACCTTTCGGACGTCCGGTTGACCCGGATGAATAAATCCAAAACGCTTGGTCTCGGCGCAGGGTCGGATGCTCCAACAGTTCTGTCGATTCTGGTCCCCACGGCCTTTGCTGTGCCTGTAAGATGGATTTACATGAAAGTGCTTCCGTCTCAAAATCTTTCAGCAAAGATTCAAATTCTTCGGATACGACTGCTGCTGTCGCTCCACTGTCTTCCAAAAAATAAGCAATCAAATCAGCTGATGACTGACTGTTTGTAAGAATTGGAACGAAACCCGCTCGCATGCTTCCCATGATCGCCGCAGGATAAGCAGGTTCGTCATCCATCAAAAGCAACACTCGGTTTCCCGGTGCGCAGTATTTCTTGAGGTGATTGCCGATTCGCGCAGCCTCGTCCACTAGCTCAGCATAGGTCCAAATCCCTGAATCATGGAAAATAGCAGGTCGTGTGGCATTCTCAGGCAAATTTTCCCAAAGCAGCCGCGAGGCATTGTAATCGTCCGGTAAATTAAATCCGACCCTGTCGGCGAGCTGTTGAATAGTTGGTTCGGTCATTGCTCGGATATCCTTATCAGAAAAAAATCCTTTCATGATCTGTATATTGTTTGTTTTTGAAAATTCAACGTCAGATGTCTTCGATGATTATGCCATGTGCTTCGAGACCTGCTGCAAAGTTAGGTGATGTCATCTGAATTATTTCGCTTCTCAATCGCCCGGCGCGGGTGATGTAACTAAGTGCGAATTCCCAGGGTGTTAGAGACATATGTTTGCCAAAGCTCTCGTACCAGAGCACTGATGACGATGCGGCGTTCATAAGCTTCTCCAAAATCGGCTGTCGTTCGGCCTGGTACTTTGGAAGGGCTTTTGAAACATTGAATTCTGTATCCCTCAATGCTTTCACAAGTGCAATCACGTCCTCCATGGCGAGGCGCGTTCCCGAACCAATCGAATAATGCGCCGTATGAAGAGAGTCACCCACCAAAACACGGTTGCCGTTGTACCAGCGACGATTGCTCATGATCGGAAACTGCCGCCAGACTGAGTTATTGTTTGTCAATTTTGCACCATCCAATGTCTGAGCAAAAATCGACTCGCATATGGCGCGATATTCCGGTTCTCGCATGCTGGAGAAACCAGCTCTTTCAAAGGCGGTCTCTTCGCATTCCACAATGAACGTACTGCGGTCCGGTGCGAATCGGTAATGGTGTGCGTTAAAGAAACCATAATCTGTGTCTTTGAACGTCTGCGTCAAAGTTTCAAATGAACGGTCGGTACCGTACCAGCAAAACCGATTTTTGGTAAGAACGATTGTCTCACCGAACTTATGTGATGCTTCAGCTCGTACAAGAGAATTCAGTCCATCGGCAGCGATCACGATTTCGCAGTCGTCGAAGACAGACAGATCTTCCACTCGAGTATTGTAGGTTGGACGAATGTTGAATTCAGCTGCCCGCTTCTGCAGCAGCAGCAGCATTTCAAGTCGACCAATTGCGCTGAAACCAAATCCGTCGATCACAATTGTTTCGTTTTTATGGGTGACGCGGATGTCAGACCAAGACTCCATGTGCGGTTCGATCAGATCAGCGGTTTCAGGATCATCCTTGCGCAGGAACTCCAGCGCTGTTGCGGAAAACACAACCCCGAATCCCCATGTAGCGTCCGCGGGGTTTTGCTCGAAAATGGTGATCTCTGCTTTCGGAAAGCTGCGTTTTAGCAATATTGCCGCATAGAGACCTGCCGGACCTGCACCGAGAATGCCTGCTTTCATCCTATCTTTCCAATTCTGCTGGGTTCGACTTAACTGTCAGTGCAGGAATATAGCCTTGGCAGACGAATTGAAAAATGCAAGAGCTCAGCATCTGTCGCATGTCTCCGGAAGGGGATTCGATAACCTCCAGTCATAGAGAGTGCTGCGATGTCCCACTTTTGCTCAACTGCTTGAAATTAGACGATTCAATATACAACAAGATTCCATAGGGGGTTTTCACGTAAATTGTCTCAGCGATTAAATGTGCGAGTTTTTGCAATACACCTAGTCTAGATATGTTAGCAGCAGCCAACGAGGTTTTCCCGTCGCATGGTAGCGAATTTTACTACTGCCGGCTGGGTTGGAATGAAGGTGAATTGAAAGCTACTAATCAACCCTTCTACCTGTTCCAATACACTGTTGAAAATGAGTTGGAAATTCGCTGAAGAAGAAAAAAGTTCCAGTAGAAATGATTGATCCGGAAATTTCCGGCTTTTTATTAGTAGAGGGAATTAATGATGCAATTTTCTTCTCTGCCATGCTGGATTACCTGGACTTAGGCAATTCAGTTCGAGTCGCACAGATGATTGGAATAGATAAATTGAATGCAAATTTAGAAACACAGAAAGAACAGACAACTTCTTTCAATCAAGCAAAATTGGTGTCATTAGCCCCTATTTCTCATAAGATTTTTTGTTTGACTTGAATTTCAGATCACTGAGTCGATGGTTAGGCTCAATACGAACTAATCCGAGAAAGATGATGTAGTTTCCTAGCCAATAACATGATCCAAGTAAAATTTGTGCGGTCTTGGGCCGGCCCGTCGAAAGCGCCGCGTCACTTCGAGCGGTTCGTGGCCTTGTTTCGATGACGACTGCAATTTGTTCGAACTGCTTAAGGCTGCCGGGTCGTCGTGCCGCAAGACAGTCCGGCAGCAGAGAGAAAGTGGTGTGACTGTCAGCACAATGACAGCGTGCGATATGGGCGATGCGTCCGCGGTCGCACTTGCGGGCGTAGGTGCCGTGGCGAGTGAGTGCGCAACCACCGTTGGGGTGGTTGGGACAGACCGAAAGAGCTGCTATTCCCCAAGCTTCGGTGCTAATATACTCAGCGATAGTCAGTTGTGTGTCGTAGCGCAGCTGCATGTCCATGCTCCTTGATTCGGTATGGTTCAAACATGGTCTTTCGCATCCGTATGGTCGAAAAACGCGGATGCGGTGATTGCGTCAACGAGTATAAATCCAAAGGCAGGGGCGCGGCGGTCTACGACCGCCGCGCCCCTGCTGACTGCGTTCGGTCAATGGCGTTGGTGTGGCAAGGCCGCTCTAAAGAACGGCTGCCACCCATGGACGGGTTCAGTTTATTTCGAAATTTGAACTATTTCTACAGATTAATAGGGAGTTCAACACCAGCTGCTCAAGGGTGTTCGCGTCGGTTCGATTGCAATTGACGGGGCAAATGCTTGGAAATTCGTAAAATCAGTCATCAAATGAACGATGCCGAGAGATTCAGACAATGTTTTTGGATTCAGTCAACTCACAAAAGTGCATGAAAATCTTGTACACGCAACTGCCTCTGGTGAGAATCCCGGAGGTTTCACGGATTTCGTATGGTACAATTTTGCTGACCGTTTCAAGATGCAGTATTGCATCCACTGGCTGAAATGTAAGGCCATATGTTAACAGGGCTCTTCTATTCATAAGAGGGTTCCGCGCAAATTCAGGATTGGTCAATTTCTATCATTTCGGAAATTAGAGTAACATTGTAACTGCAGTGTCTTCGTAACAAGTTCACTTACGCGTGAAAACGATTCTCTCAAAACTTCTCCATTATGCTGGCAGGTCTATTCTACGCTGGGCATTTGAAGCAACTCGTTTATTGTTCAAGGAACAAGCGTTCGATCTGAGCAAATTTCAGAACTACGAACGAGTTCACTACATGGATGAAAGCCTGCCCGAAGACATTGAAGACATACTGGAAATTTCAGCCATTTTGGAAATCAGAGAGTACGATATTTTCAATCTGGCTTATCACTGGTGGTTCGGGAAGGTCGCAAGTCCACGTGTTTTAGAGAATCACTTTTCCAGATACATGTTCAACAAGATTGTTCCGCACTGGGTTCGGCAGTACAATCGAATGGTTCTTGATCTGCGCGACAGCGGCACGTTAGACCGAGAAGAACTAGGGATTTCTCGACTTCCGAGTGCGACACCAGAGTCGGTGCGTACTGGATTACGTTATACGGTGATGTTGTTTAGCGCGCTTGCGTTAATCATTTTATTCGCTGAATTGACACTTCGATTTTCTACTCTGCCCTGCATGTTTCCACCCTGTTATTAAAAGTTGGGAAGATAATCGGTTGGACATCATTTTTTTAATAGTCACTGCCGCCGTTTCCTACCATGCGCTTACGTATCGCGATGAAGAAGGGGAGCGCGACGCGGTCCGCCTTCTTTTCGGTTGCATAGCGCTTCTGTTTTTCTTTCGCGTTCTATTTGTCGATGTTCTTGAAGTCTGGCAGTAATTCACTCGGAAGCGAGTCTGGTTAGCTTGTTTGTTTGAGATTTCGCTGCTGGTCGACGAGGCAGAGCCGCCAGCATCTCATTCAAAAGAAGAAAATTATTTCTTGTAACTTCGCTGCTGCTGGTCGATTTCTGGAATCTGCAGCACTCTTTCGGATTCTGGTTTCTCCAATTCAAACGCAAGGTAAGCAGCTCGGTCGGCAATGCCGGGAGGGCGCTCCGGTTGATTTCTTAGGAAGCGTATCAGCCAATGCGGCCCTTCTGTGATTTCGGGATCTAATTTTAGTGCGGTACGATAGTCATTCAATGCATTTTGATGCTGTCCCAATCGATCATATAGAATTCCTCGATTGGCGTAGGTGCCGCCAAAAGCAGGTTCCAGTGCAATGGATTCATCAAAACCCATCAGAGCTTCATCAAATCTGCCAAGCTGCATCAAGGTGCGAGCTCGTCCGCGCATTGAATGAATGTGATGGGCGTCTTCCAATAAAGCGTTGTCGTACGCCTCCAGCGCTCTTTCGTAAGCGCCATCTTCAAACAGTTTATTTCCAGCGTGATAGTGGGTGTCACCTGGATTACGCGACTGAAAAAAACTATCGTAAATCCCCCAACTCAGCCATAGGACTGTCATGATGATCGCTGTGTACTTTAGGAATTTGTAGAGTCGAGGATCCAATAGATGCCCTTTAACCTAGAAATTTAAAATTAAACAGCATGGAGAAAATCAGACAGACGACAAAACCGATCAGATATGCGCGGTTTTTCTGCCCTCGAATCTCAGCATCGCTCAGTGTTTTCTGCAGCTTTTTCTGCAGTCGTCGAACACTGAAAACCCAAATGAGTCGACTTACCGGAATTAGCAGTGCGAGAGTCATGGCCGCCACCCATAACCAATAAGTGGTCAAGCTTGACATGGTCTGCTGAATTTAATTCAGGGCGTTGTGCAGAAGAAGTGAGCAGCATAAAAAAGGGAGGGGAATATTCCCCTCCCTTTTTCAAATTGAGATTATTAGGGTGTTGTAACTTTTCCTGTATCTCCGATGTCTTCGTGCAGAACTTCAATTTCAGTTGCTGGCATTGTGGACATTTCCATTTTATATGCAAGAAACCACATCATAAAGACGCCAAGGGCCCACCAGAGAATCTGCCATGCCCAGATTGAGGGCATGCCAAACGTCCAAGCTTCAATTCCGCCATTGGGGTCACCAAAAATGGTGTTGCCAATTACGGCACCGGGACCGATCGCAAAGAAAAACCAAATCAGTGTGATTATCCAAGCGACTGGAACCATTCCACGTTTTGACTCCGGAAGCGTTGCATGCTGAGCTAAGAAGTTGTGGTACTTCATTTTATGCTCTGTGTCTGCCGCGTTCTGAGTGAAACTGGAAACGGCGACCGCTATACCTAGGTTGAAGATGATTCCCCAGCCAGCAGAATGAATGGTCCAAGGCCATCTTCCCCAAGCGGTAATTCCCAAACTTTGACCGACGGTTTCCGTACACACTACAACGATGAGTCCGGCGGCCAGTCCAAGCGTAACTCCTGCTCTTGTCAGCCACGGAATGTAACAGACAGCAAGCAGCGCCGGCCACATCTGGAACCCAAACGCAACAGCCAGTCCTCCCAACAAGACGAGAGCGTCACTGGAAGTAGTGGCAACGACAAGTGCAGCCAAAACAATGACTCCAACACCGATTCGTCCGAACAGCTTCTGCTGAGCGTGGTTGATGTTCGGCATGATGAAGTGCTTGAGCAGGTCACGAGTCAACATTGCACCTGCAGTGGACATATAAGCGGCTCCGGTTGACTGCATTGCAGCAAGTGCGCATACAGACAACAGTCCGACAAGCCAAGGTGCTGCATCCTGCATCACATGAATATACTGTGGAATAAGCATTCCCTGCTTGCCCACGGAATCCATCAGATCCTTGCCAAGCAAACCCTCTCCAAGAGCATTGTTCACGCTTTCGGGATGAGCTGCGAGGTACGCAAGGTCTGCTCCCAGCAAGTGCCCTCCCATGCCCTGCATGGCGGTGAAGAAGAACAATATGAAACCAATTCCCAGTGATGATGCCCAAACCTGCTGAGGAGCAAAAGGTTTTGGATCATTATTGGAGAATGCCCACATTGAAAATGCCGGTGATGACTGGATTCCCATTAATGCGAACATATAGGTCAAAATCATGATTCCAGTCCACGCGCCACCGACCGCGGACGGTCCTGAGGAAACGAACTGAATAATTCCCGGAATAGCAATGTAATGACTATAGTCCTGTTCGGTTCGCTTGGAATCCAACGCAGCTAGATTCGCAATTCCTTCGTTTAGAGCGGTCCAGCCGCCAACTAGGTTCAAAGCGATGATTCCGATGACTACGATACCGAGCGCAAGCAGAATACATTGCAGCGTATCCACATAGGCCACCGCTCTTAGACCACCTGATGCGACGTAAATGAACACGATCGCAGAAAGCAGCCACATTCCGACGCTGACACCAAGCCAGCCGTCAGTCAGAACGTTGAATAAAAATCCGGAAGCTCGGAGTTGGAGTCCGAGATACGGCACTGAAAAACACAGTGCCACCAGAACAACCAGGATCCGTATCACATCCGATTTGAAATAGTGTGAAAGCATTTCACCTGGTGTAACAAAACCGAAGCGTTTTCCAAGAATCCACTGCCGTTTTAGGAAAATGACACCCGTAAACGGTATTGTAATTGCGTAAAAAGACGCATAGGCATACTGAAACCCGTCTCTGTATAGCAAGCCAGGATGTCCCATAAACGTCCATCCCGAGAACGATGTCGCAGTTGCAGCTAGTACGAATACCCAAAGTGACAATCTGCGGCCCGCAATGAAATAGTCACTCGCAGTGTGCGCGGTTCTAGCACCTCGTATACCCCAGTAAATGCAATAGATCCAATACAAGACGACAAATATAAATAACCAAACTATTTTTGCATCCAAAATTAGTACCTCTCTACTGTCAAAAATCACAAGAACTTGTGATTTTGTTTTTATCTAAATTAGTTCTCCGGGATGAACTAACATCTCGAAGAGCAAATTAATTTTTTTATAAAATCAATTATAGAGTCAAATAACCTTGTGTGTGGCATGAAAATTCAACCCCAAATTCTGCAGAAAACTGCTGTGAGAGAAAAACTGGCCCATTCAACCTGATATTGGGAAAAATCAGCGCTTCCCCCAACGGGCGAACCAACGCATTTAAAAGGGCCTGTGACATTCGCACCATGCAAAATCTGAGAATTTTCCAATTTTCTCAGCCCCGCGCCAGTTTGGCGCGCATCGCCGAACTACAGCAGGAGCAGGGTTTATCAGCAAAGGCAGAATCGCAGTTTCCAAGACCGCTTCCACCGCACCTGTTCGCACAGCACCAATGAAGATGCCTGGATTACAATGCTACGGAAACGTACGAACTGTTTAGAATGAATATCTGACACTTATGCAGACAAAGTGGACTTCGCATGTATTTGTCAGGTCTGCAGTCAGTTAAATGAATGCTCGGATTGGAGTTCTGCAGGCACGCCGCAACCGTGCGGTGCATTGGTGACGTGGCGATGATGAAAATCCTTGATCAACGGGATAAATTGGGCAAATGAACGAAACGACGGCTGCCCGATGGACTGAAGCGCAGGATGCTGACTTTTTCAGTTCATACCGCCAGCGTGGTGCCTTTCCGGCAATCATCTGCAGTTCCATAAGCGAGACAGCTGCAGCCATTTTCATCAATTCAGGAATGATTGAATCAGAATTATGTTCGTTCAGGCATACATCAAGCTGCCTGCATTGCAAGTCAAGAATCGCCGCTATCGGCCTCACAGCAGTACTCCTGAATTGGAGTACCAAACAAGTAAAGAATAAAATTCTTTACTGAGTTCTTTTCATAAAGGTCTGTTCGTCATCGATTACTGGGCGTTTTTTTGAATCTCCTGAATCTCTTTATGCCAAGTGCTCTTTATGAAGGCGATGACAGCCCAGATTTCTTCGTCACTCAGCACATCCGCATACGCAATCATATCAGTTGGGTAGTCTGGTCCAGCAATTGATTGGATGCCGTCTTTGGTTAATTTAAACAGAACCGCATCGGAGTGATGCCAAGTGTGTCCTGTCTCATCGTGTGGTGGGGCAGGAAGCTTTCCCTCACTATTTCGAATCCACCAACTCTCCTGCCCTTCGAGATTTCCACCATGACAGCTGGCGCAGTGCTGGTCATAAACCTTCTTGCCAAGTTCTGTCGAAGTGGCATTGTTCGGGTCAGCCAGTTCGTTTTGATCTGACCGCACTGCAGAATAATTGCCAATCATCACATTTCCAAAATATCCGAATGAGACGATGAAACAAAAAATTAGAAATTTAATCATAATGAAACTTTCAAACCTTGGTGTCAGTTATAAATTTTCGCTAGGTCAAATGACAGGTTCAGTCGAGAACTGCAGTCACTCAACTGTAAGTTCTGAACAAAAACCGGTTGACAGTTGCTTGTGTTTCGCATGGGACACTGACCTGTACGAAATGCTTTGGATTTTCAAGTCTTGAATTGACACGACATACCGTATTATTTTAGCACTTGGCAGTTATGGCATACTTGCAGGCAGGGGCATCCCACGCTAATCAAGTCAGTGCGAAATATCCGAATTTGTTTGATAATGAGCAAAACAGCCAAGTGGTGTGAGTGTCATTTTAGATGCCGCCTGCCGGATTTTATGGACCAAAAAATAGCATGGGAAACACCTGACTTGCAGGCGATTCTTTCAATTTTTCGCTTTTAGCTGGTTTTAAAGACGCGTCCATCTATCCCCGTTCCTGCAGAGAGGGGATTGGAAGCCATCCGGGAGCGACGCCCTTGCGTCAGGCCACGCGCAAACGTGCTTTTTTCTGCCGCCGAATCCGGTCGCGTTTCGCACGCTGCAGCAACAGACCAACGCGATGCACATTGGCTGCCAGCACCGACAGCGAAACCATGCGTGCAAAACCGTCCGCACCATGACTGCGAACCCGGTCCAATCCTTGATGCTCCAGATTGTTCACCGCTGATTCTACCGCCGGATGCTACTTGCGCGCCGCCACAAATTCAGCCGCCTGTTCCCGCGCCCGATTCTCTTTGCTCTAATAGCCTTTGCCCGGCAGTGCATTGAGCTCCAGCATCTGACCCAATCGTCGACGGTTGTCCGGACTATGAAAACCCTTGTCAAAACTTACCATCCGCACATCCGAAAACCGCGCCTGTGTCTCCTTGACCATCGGCACCGCCACATCCACATCCGAACCTTACCACAGAATCTCATGATGCAGGATGAACTGATGCTGATCCTCTAAGATGCACACCGGCATGCCCAACTCGACCGCCACGCCGGCTTTACTTTTTTTATCCAGCGGCCGTGCGGCTCGAAAATCGAAAATCGAAAACACTTTTTCCTCGTGCGGAATCTTTTCATCATCCAGCAGCAGCCTCACCTGATACAATTGACGCAATGCATGTGCCTGATAATTCTCAATCATCTGCAGCAAAAGCGGAACTAGGCCGACGCTGCTTTTGAGCTTAGCTGCCGTCGGTTGGGAACGCTCCAGCATCAACTGGCAATGCGCAAGATAACGCCTCACCTAGCGCTTTTTCCGCCACCCACGCGAAGCGCGTACCCGATTGAACGACTTGCTTAACTCTTTCAGTATTTTATTGTGCTGACGCCAGCCCTTCAGTCCGCATTGTTTCGCTGCCTGCGCCGTCTCGCGCACCATGCAACGCGTCGCATCGCGCAACAGTCCTACGTCCGTGGGATCCTTCACGTTGGTCTCAACGACAAAACTGTCTATTCCGCCCGCACAAGGGCCTGCCAGACTGATGTTCCACCAATTCCTGACCGCCTGCGCTGGGCCGGCAGGCGTCACCGAGCTGCCGCAGAGTTTAGGGGTCCCAGCAGGCAAGACTTGATTTCAGCCTGGATCGCCCAGCTTAGGTGAATGTGACTTCTCGTCCCAAAACTTTGCTACTATCATAACGTGAGTTCGGCTCCCGGTCGAGAGCAGCCTTACTTAAATTTGCGTCGCAATTCCTCAATATTCCGAAGGTTCAGAAAAAATCCAATACTAGCCGCTCTCAGAACAGTCAAGTTATGTCCTGAATCCATCCTGTCATGTCCAATCTTCGCAGAAATATGAATTTTTTCGAAATTTCCTTCTATCCTAGATGTTGGATGTATAAAATGTTTTCGTTTCAAACTCCAATTTTTTGTCGTCTGTTCCGAAAAGGTGATCCGTAATGTCCAATGGCGAGGTGCTGAAAATTTTTACGACTCCTGATCCTGGTGGGGAAATGATCTCTGTCAGCTCAGTGATCGCGGTCGCAAACAAGGGCTTGATAGGTGATCGTTATTATTCTCTCACCGGGACCTATTCCAAACCGTCGATCGACCCGGACCAGGAAATTTCTCTGATAGAGGCCGAGGCATTCGAGGAGCTTTTTAAAAAACATGGCATAGAACTTCAGCATTCCCAATCCAGAAGAAATATTTTGACGCGTAACGTAGACTTAAACAGCCTGGTTGGAAAATCATTCCAGGTCGGTGAGGTGACACTGACCGGAATGAGACTCTGTGAACCTTGTGTTTATTTAAGCGGGCTGACAGGTCACCCAAGACTTGTGAAACAGTGGATGCATCGTGCTGGACTCCGTGCGCACATTGCCAAAGGTGGCACAATCAACGTCAGGGATGAAATTTTCGTTCCTTAAAATGAGAATCGATTAGGGAGTGACTGGATCAGACCTTCCATTTCTACCAGTCTGAGAGCAGCTCTCGGTAAATTACATGCGGACGATTCGGACCGGTCGAAATCATTGCGACCGGAACCCCAGTCAATTCCGAAATTCTCATCAAATATTTTTTTGCATTTTGAGGAAGTTTTTGATAATCAGTGATTCCGTACGTTGCGTCATGCCAACCGGGCATTTCCTCGTAGACCGGTTCACACTGCTGCAATCGAATTGCGCTGCTCGTAATATTGTCTACTGACCGACCATCATATTGATAGTTCGTGCAGATCTTTATTGACTCCAATTCATCCAGTACGTCCAGTTTTGTTACGCACAGCCCATCAAAGTGATTCAGCTGATGAGCCCTCCGAACCAAAACGGAATCAAACCACCCACAGCGACGCGGACGCCCCGTAGTCGCACCGAATTCCACTCCTCTTGCAGCCAGACGGTTTCCTACACTGTCATGTAATTCAGTAGGAAATGGTCCTGCTCCGACTCGAGTCGTATAAGCCTTGACAACTGCAAGAGTCTTATTGATTTTTGCCAGCGGCAGTCCTGCCCCCGTCGAGATTCCACCTATGCCAGTGTTCGATGAGGTCACATAGGGATAGGTGCCATGATCGATGTCCAACATGACACCCTGCGCACCTTCAAACAGTACTTTACTTCCGTTGTCAACCAAGCTGGATACATCGCGGCTGACGTCAGTGACGAGCGGCAGCATCCATTGAGAGGCCTCGCATAGAGAATCATGGATCAGATTCGCAGCAATCGCCTCTTCGCCAAACCGCTGACCCAGCAGGAAGTTGTGATAATCAAGCAGTTCGCTGACTTTTTCGCCTAGCAATTCATGGTCGAACAAGTGATGGACTTTCAGAGCGCGTCGAGCAATTTTGTCTTCGTATGCAGGCCCAATCCCACGACTGGTTGTTCCGATTGCTCGACTGCCTTTTGCTTTTTCTCGTGCGACATCCAGCGCGGCATGGCTTGGGAGAAGCAGAGTGCAGTCATCGCTAATCCGCACTCTTTCCTTTAAATCGCGGACGATCTCGCTAAGTTTCTGAAGTTCGTCATACAGGGCTTCAGGTGAAAGCACAACGCCGTTTCCGATAAATGCTGTTACCGCTCTGTGCAATATTCCTGCTGGAATCAGATGTAAAACAATTGACCTATCGTCAGTTACCAGCGTATGACCGGCGTTGTGTCCGCCTTGAAAGCGAACGACTGCGTTGACGGCAGAACTAAGGCAATCGACAATCTTGCCTTTCCCTTCATCGCCCCACTGACCACCAATCACGGCTAATGTCTGAGTCATTTGCACTCGTCCTCAGCATTGAAAGGGACTACTTTCCACTTGCCTGACTGACTGATTATTTCTCGGTCGCAAATTGCCCGTAGACTGCCACGCGTCTGGTCGGGCAATTGACGAATTATTCGATTGCCCACATCAATCAGCGCCTGAATCTTTTCACTCGGGACTTTGGCATCAGCACCAATCAATATGCCTTTCTGTGGACCATCAACAGAATTTGAACGGCGAAACAGGTTCAAATCCCCGCTAAACCCTGTGGCAGGACATGGAGTGCCATAAGCAGAGAGTACCGAGTCATAGCGACCTCCTTTTGCAAGAGCTCGGCCGTAACCTGCTCCGTAAGCGGAAAACACAATGCCTGTATGGTAGCGATACCCACCAATCTGTGCATAATCCAAATGAAATGTGATGGATTCGTTCTCACAACTCAGCTGACTGACCATCTGTTCAAATTCCCGCAGCAGGGAATCCAGGGTTACGCTGATTCCACTCAATTTTTTTCGCGCCTTATCAACCGTATCAATATCGCCATTCAATGTGATGATATCGGACACCAGATCCCTTTGATCGGAGCTCAGTTCACTGTGAAGCGCCAACTCATTCAAGTCTGGTTTTGATTTGCTCTGCAGAATGTTCTGAACTGAATGTTCCAAACTTTCTTCAAAATTCATGATTTTGAACATTTCCTGTACGATGCCTACATGACCCAAAGAAATTGATAGGGACTGAACTCGAGCAACTGTCAGACATTCGATCATAAGTCGAATGATTTCACGGTCGGATTCAGGTGATGACGAACCAAACAATTCAGCTCCGTACTGCAAAAGTTCTCTGCTGTAACCGGGATAAGGCGCCCGTGCCAGTAAAGTTGGCCCGAAGTAACAAAGACGGACAATCGTGTCATTTACCGGCAGATGGTGAGCCGCCATTCTTGCGATTTGAGGTGTCATATCTGCACGAATGCCAAACAGCCTTCCACTGACATAATCTGGCGTTTTCACAGTCAAGACATCCAGGCCATTGTCTGTGCCACCTGATAATGACTCGACGAAATCCGCCAAGGGCGGGATGACGAATTCATAACCGTTCTGATGAAGGCGGTCAAGCAGTCTTCGCCGCAGCTGCTCCAAATTCCAACCCTCATACGGCAGGATTTGCTCTACACCATCGAGCTGGATCCAAGAGTCACTCATATTTGGGGAATCTAAAAAAACAGAGAAACAGTATAAGTCTGGTTGATTTCGCTGGTTTTAATAGAGGACTTACGGTTCGGATCAAGTATGAAACTAAAGAGCGCCTGCAATCCAGATAATCAGAAAACCAGCGGTCACGGTGAAAATCCCCATCAGCCTAAGAGATTTCGAAGATCGCTGAAGAAGTGCAGCTAGAATTTTTCGAGGGAGGTCAGGCAGCGCAAAGCAGACCGCCCCTTCAATTATGCAGACCAGACCGAGCGCTGCTAAAAAAATATTCCAGCTGAACACGCAGGTTCCTCACTTCAACAGCGCTATCCTCTCTCTTCAGCAGAGGCTACGATTCCATCACTCGAACGTAAATCTGGCTGTTCACCTTTGAAATATTTGAAAAATTCAGAATTAGGTTCAAGAATGAACAAATCCTGCTTCGATCGGAAAGTGCTTCGATAGGCGTTCAAGCTGCGATACAGTTTATAAAACTCAGCGTCCTTTCCAAATGCGGTCGCATAGGTCAGAGTCGCTGTCGCATCACCTTCACCGCGTATCTTTTCAGCCTCTCGATAAGCGTTTGCGACCGTTATTTCCCGCTGTCGGTCTGCATCCGCTCGAATTTTTTCCGCCGCTTCCGCACCCTGCGCTCGCAGCTCCTTCGCTACTCTTGCACGCTCTGCTTCCATTCGGCTATACACTCGCTCACTGACTTCAGGGTCCAGGTCCACGCGTTTCAGTCGTACGTCGACGACTTCAACTCCGAATTCAGACGCTTCGCTGTCAACATCTCTGCGGACCAGTTCCATGATTTCCGCCCGGTCACCCGAAATCACTTCTTTCACTGCACGCTTACCGAACTCCTGTCGGAGGCTGTCATTGACTCTTTGCGCCAGTCTAGCACGCGCATTTGAAGCCAAGCCACTGACCGTAACGTAATATTTCGCTACATCTCGGATCCGCCATTTGGCGAATGAATCTACGACCAGATTTTTCTTCTCGCCGGTGAGGTAAAGTTCCGGGTCTGCGTCCATAGTCTGAATTCTTGCATCATAAAACTGAACACTGTTGATAAACGGTTTTTTGATGTGAAGACCTGGTTCATCGCGCGATTCAACGATACGACCAAACTGAAAAATAATGGCTTTTTCTCGTTCATCCACAAAATAAAAGGTTTCAAATGCTAATACGCCTATGATGATGACAACGACGCCAACTATGATGGTTTTAACTGACATTAACTATTCCTCTAACTGTTATCCCTGTACTCGACTGCCGCGATCAGTCGAGCGGTTTGATCTTGTAACATCGCTTACCGGGCCGGATGAATTATTGAATGAACCGAATCCATTGCCGGCTGCAGCACCTGCTTCATCTCGCCGCTGAATAATCTGATCTAGAGGCAGGTAGATGATGTTGTTCCCATTTTCTTGGTCAATTATTAATTTTGTCGAATTAGTCAATACTTCTTCCAGCGATTCCAGATAGAGACGGTCTCGAGTGACTTGAGGCGCTTTTTCATACTCATCTAAAATCTGCTCAAATCGAGATGCCTCACCCTCTGCCCGGGCGATGATGCTCGCCTTGTATCCCTGCGCCTCCAGCAGCAGGCGGGCAGCTTCACCGCGTGCGCGTGGAATTACGTCATTGAAATAAGCTTCCGCTTCATTTTTTAGACGTTCTTCGTCTTCCCTCGCTTTAACAGCATCGTCAAAAGCCGCTTTTACTTCTGCCGGCGGCTGCGCATTCTGCATTTCAACCGCTCGAATATTCACTCCAGTTTTATAGCGGTCCAGAATCTGCTGCAGCAGCACTTTCGTTTCCTGTGCAATTTCTGCTCGCCCCTCAGTGATGACAAAATCCATGGAACTGCTGCCGACAATTTCACGAACCGCACTTTCCGTCGCTTGCCTTACCACCAGATGCAACGGATCACTCACGTTAAACAGCAAGTCTGTAGGATCTTTGATGTCGTATTGCACGGCAAACTGGATGTCAATAATATTTTCGTCTGCGGTAAGCATCAATGCTTCCCGGGTTACCGGAGTAATGCTTCGATTTCGATCATTTACGCGATACCCTACTTCCACTGTATTGACTTTTTGTACGTCAATCACAACGACTTCCTCGATCGGGACTGGGAAATGCCAGCGCAGACCGGCTTGTGTTGTTGCTGTATGTTCACCGAACCTGAGCTCAACTCCGCGTTCGCCCTGCTGTACGACGTACAGCCCGCTCGAAAACCAAATTCCAACCGCAACGATTGCTACGATGAGCAGGAAGACTCGCCTGCCGCCCGATTTCTTCGGTTTTACAGGGCGGACGCCCGACCCGTCGGAACCGGACCCATCTGAGCCTGGGCGTGCTGACTTACCATTGCCGCCAAATCCTGAAAATATTCGCGAGAACTTATCACGAATGTCGCCAACGATTTCATCAAGTTCTGGCGGTCCAGACGGCCCGCCACTACCTCCGGGTTTCCTGTCTTTGCGACCAGGCCCGGAATCATCCCATGGCATATCTTTAACTATCCTCTATCAAATTTAAATGAATAACCGGTTTATGCAGCAAAAAAATCGCTTTGCTTCTCCGATTCAACTCTACTTATCTGTGGTCTAGCCCGTCAGATTTCAAATCAATTATATGAATAATATTGAACGAAGATTAAAGAGACACCAGCGAAACACTGCAGTCGATGCCCGGTTCAGTCTACAGCGGAAGCTTTCTCAGCGCACCAATAATTTTCGTCAAATTCCCTGCATGAATTCAGCCAGCCGATGTCATTCGGCGAAATGCTCAATTCCATGACCGTTTCCCCTGAGTCCGTAAAGCGTTCACTGACGACTTCGAACTTTGAATAAATCACTGATCGAAGTCTGCCTGCCTGGGGAGGCAGACAGATGCTGCGGAACAAATGGTCATCTTGAAAAAAACTGACGATCACTTCGAGCAGCTGTTCAATTCCATCTCCTGTCCGTGCAGACAGCCAGATTCGACTCAATTCACCATTCATCTCCCGCCGAAGCCCGGATTCGGCATCTATCAGATCGATCTTGTTATAGACCTGAACACGCGGCACCTCATCCGCACCAATTTCACAAAGTACGGATTCTACGTTTTGAATTCGTTCGAGACTGTTCTCGCTGGACGAATCGATTACGTGCAGCAGCAGCGACGCACTGGACACTTCTTCCAGCGTTGCATGAAAAGCTGTGATTAATCCGTGCGGAAGGTCGCGGATAAATCCTACCGTATCTGATAATATCACGGCTCCAACACCCGGCAGTTCGAGTCGGCGCATTGTCGTATCCAAGGTCGAAAACAGCATGTCTTCAGACAGCACATTGGCATTGCAGAGTCGATTGAAGAGCGTGGATTTGCCTGCGTTGGTGTAACCCACCAAGGCGACTGTCAGTATCGGAACCTTCTTTCGGCTTTTTCGGCGCAGCTCCCTCTGAACTTCAATTTTGTCCAAGTTTTTCTCCAGACGCTTGATTCTGCCTCCTATCAAACGTCGGTCGACTTCCAATTGAGTTTCACCAGGACCTCGCAGGCCAATTCCACCTTTCTGCCGCTCCAAGTGCGTCCAACCGCGGACCAACCGCGTCGACAGGTGTTTCAACTGCGCCAGTTCAACCTGCAGCTTTCCTTCTCGGGTTGACGCGCGTCGGGCGAAAATATCCAAAATCAACCGCGTCCGATCAATGACGCGGCATGACACCGACTGCTGCAGATTTCGCTCTTGAATGGGAGTGATGCCATAGTCAACGACTACAACCGATGCATCCGTGGCAATGACGAACTGACGAAGTTCTTCAACTTTGCCTCGCCCTAAAAATGTTGCGCAGTGAGGTGTCTTTCGTCTTGAAATTACTGAACCGACAACCTTCGCACCAGCAGATTCCACCAGCAGACAGATTTCTTCCAAGTCGTCCTGTTCGGAGTTTCTGCGCTGACCAATCTGCCGAACAATGACGGCAAGTTCCAGATCGCTGTCTACTCGCGCTGAACCTTCGTCAAATTGGAACATCAATAAGCCGGTTAGCGTTTAAAAATTTTTTTCCGAATGCAATAATGAAAAATTTGAAAATCTATTGCTCTTCGGTGTGGAAAAATTTCTTAAATTTCAATTTTCTTATCTGATGCAATCGACACGGGTCGAGAAGGAACAATGGTAGAAATTGCGTGCTTGTATACTATCTGAGTTACCCCAGCTTTGAGCTGAATCACGAAACGATCATATGACTCAATTTGTCCCTGCAGCTTGATTCCATTAATCAAAAAAATGGATACTTGCACCTGTTGCTTGCGTAACTCGTTCAAAAATGGTTCTTGAAGGAGGGAGCCCTTTGTTTTATTCTTCATAAAACTCCGCCAAAAAAATTATATTTGTTGCTTCAATGATATATCATTCTCACTTTTTTTGTGATTTTCTCCTTGATTTTGCGAACAATCGGCAAGTGCTGGCAGATTTCCTTTTGAAATCATGCAGTTCACCAAATTCACGACTCTGCTGTTTCTGCTCGCGGGACTGCCGACAGCCCAAAACACTCCGGGTGCGTTGCGAATCCAGGTCAATTGACGTTTTGCGAGCTGAGAAGTCGACCGAACGGCATCTTCGATCATGCTCTCAAGGTCGCAATGCCCTGCCAGATGATTCCACACCTGCCTGTAGCCGACCAGCCGCATGGCCGGGAGCGCATGATCGAATCGAGGGTCCTGCTGCAGCATTTCCGCTTCCTCCAGCAGGCCCTGATCAATCATCTCTAAATATCGTTTCCTGATTGCTGCGTTCTGCACCGATCGATCTTCCCGCACGACAGCAATTTTCAAGATTGGAAACGGCAAAGGTTCACAGCGGCGCTCTCTCATGAACGCGGCGGGCAACTGATTGGTCTGATAATGGATTTCAAGCAGCCGTTCGATCCGCTGCGCGTCATTCGGCGATACTTTTTCGGCAGCAGCGGGGTCTATTTGGGCAAGTTCCTCATGCAGACTTGACCATCCCTCCAGCTCTGCCCGCTCACGTATCGATTTACGCGTTGAATCGCACCGCTCGGGAAGCTCGGACAATCCCTTTTCCAGAGCTCGAAAATAAAACATCGAACCTCCCACAAGGAGCGGAACGCGGCCACTTTGATGAATGCTCCGAATTTCCCGCAGTGCATCTTTGCGAAACCGTCCTGCCGAGTACGGTTCCCACGGTTCACACACGTCAATCAAACGATGTGGAACCTGTTTCAAAATGTGCGCAGATGGTTTGGCAGTGCCAACATCCATCTGTCGAAATACCTGACCGGAGTCGACGCTGATCAGATCGAACGGATAGCGCGACGCCAATTCAATCGCGGTGCTGGTTTTGCCGGATGCGGTCGGACCAATCAAAAAAACAACTGGTTCTTTCGCGGCTCCCGCAATTGGGACGGATGACATCAAATTCAGGCTATCTGCCGCGATGGAACAGCCGATTCAATTCCTGAATGGATATCTGCCGCCAAGTCGGCCGACCGTGACTGCAGTAACCGGAATGTTCGGAGCTTTCCATCTGTCTGAGCAAGCTGTTCATTTCTGGAACGGACAGGGAATGATTGGCGCGGATCGAACCATGACACGACATTGTCGCGAGAATTTCGTTGCGTACATGCTCCACTCGCTTTGAACTGCCTCGTTCCATCAGATCGGAGATCACATCTCGAATCAGCTGTTCCAAGTCCGTTTTCTTCAAAATTTCTGGAATCGAACGAATCGCGATGACCGTTTCTGATGATCTAGAAATATCGAAGCCCAGTTCAAGCAGCATTTCTGAATGGACTTCAGCCGCTTCCGCTTCTTCGTTTGAAACTTTGATGGTGACCGGAACCAGCAGAACCTGAGACCTGAGTTCGGAGTTGTCATAGTGATGCTTAAGCGATTCGTAAGTGAGGCGCTCATGTGCCGCATGCATGTCAACAATAATCAGTCCGTCGGCGTTTTCAGCGAGTACGAAAGCTCCTGCCAGCTGCGCCAATGCAAATCCCAGCGGCGGCACGTCAATTTCCTGCTTAACCGGCGGCTGAGCCGGCTCAGCTGAAGAAGAAGCTCCCTGTTCATCATCGATCAGACTCGTCCAGTCACTTTTCCACTTTAAGGAAAGACCCGACTGCTGACTTCGATCGATGTGCGCCGGGTCCAAAGAAAAGACCTGCCGAGTCTTGGTTTTCGTTCCAGGTTTTTCACCTGACAGCGCACCGCTGACCGCACGCAGAACACAACGATAAACATCATTGAAATTTTTGAATCGGACCTGTGTTTTGGCTGGATGCACGTTGACGTCAACAAATTCATGATCAATGTCCAAAAACAATGCGAATGCTGGAAATCTTGAGGAATCGTAGAGCAGGTCCTTGTAAGCCTGTCGAACGGCATGCGCAATGCTGCGGTCGTATACCGCCCGCCCATTCACATAGAGGTACTGCTGATCAGGCTGCGCCCTCGTATAGTCTGGCGATCCAATCCAGCCGCTGACCTTGATTCTGTCACGCTGAAATTCAACGCGGGTTCGGTTCTCGCTGAATTCCTCGTTAAATACATACTTCAATCGCTTCTTCAGCTCATCAGTGCCTGTCACCGACGCAAATTGAATCGGTTTCTTGCCATCAAACTGAATCGAGAAGCCTATGTTTGTCCGAGCCAGCAGCATCTGCTTGAATAATTTTGTCAAGTGCGCTTTTTCGGTGATTTTCGAACGTAAGAATTTTCTTCGCGCAGGCACATTAAAAAACAGGTCCTGAATTTCGACCGTCGTACCAATCGCATGCTGAATCGGCGCGGGCTCTTCCATTTCGCCGCTGCCCGCGCATTTCACCTGATATCCATGAGCGTCCGCTTCAGTGCGAGTGCTTAGGATCAGACGCGAAACCGACGCGATGCTGGGGAGAGCCTCCCCTCGAAAACCGAGCGTTTCAATACTCTCAATATCATCAAATGAGTTCAGCTTGCTGGTGGCGTGGCGCGCCAGGGCCAAGCCGATTTCTTCGTGCTGGATGCCTTCCCCATCGTCGCGTACCAGCAGGCGCCGAATCCCGCCTTCACGAATTTCGATGCTGATGAACTTTGCGCCGGCATCAATACTGTTTTCTAGAAATTCCTTGAGTACGGACGCCGGACGCTCTACGACTTCGCCTGCTGCAATCTTGTTGATGACCTTGTCATCGAGTCTTGTGATGCGTCGAGTCTGCATGACTTTATCTGCCTTTTGCACCTCAGCTGCCGGATGCATCCGAATTTGCGGTTCTCCACTGGTCCTGATTCCATGGGTATTTCTCCGCATATCGAACCACGCCCCGCGTAATATGCCTGACCAGCTTTTTCTGATACGAACTCGTATTCAGCTTCTTTTCTTCTTTTGGATTTGAGATGAATCCAAGTTCGACCAGAATCGACGGAATTTCGGGGGTCTTGAGAACGACAAAACCAGCCTGTTCCACACCGTTTCCATGTAGTTTTCCCACATTTGAAAGCTGGCTGCGCACCATGCTTCCAAGATCCAGGCTGCGTTCAATCTGCTCTGACAGGGAGAGATCGGCAAGAACTTTTACGAGAACATCTTCTTTGTTTTCAAGTTCTACTCCTCCCATCAAATCCGACAGGTTTTCTCTATTTGCGATCAATCGGGCGCGTTCGCTGGTCGCACCGCGTTCAGATAACGCGAACACTGAGATGCCATGAGCGCTCTTTCGGGTAAAAGAATCTGCATGAACGGAAATAAACAGGTTCGCATTCATGTCGACTGCAATCTGAGTGCGTCGTCGAAGCGGTATGTAATAATCGCCTTTTCGAGTCAGCTCCGCACGTATTCCAGGCTGCGCATCCAGAGATTTTTTCAGTCGCTTCGCAACTTGAAGCACCAACTTTTTCTCGTAGGTCTTGCGACTGCCGATTGCACCTGGGTCTTCGCCACCGTGTCCAGCGTCAATCACAACTAAAAATTCTTTGCCATTTGGACGGGGCTTCTTCTGTTTCGGCTGCGCGGCGGACGAACCTTCAAGATCGACCACGAGCCGATGCCCGTAAATTTGGTTTGGTTTCAATACGAAATCCTTTATGGCTACTTTTGCGCGCAGGTCGACTACAAACCGTACCTTGTCAACGTGCAGACCGTACCGAATTTTCTTGATATGGGGACCGAGACTCGAAGCGGATGGCACTCTGCCGAAAAATTTGCCTTTTATTATGTCTATGGCGACGCGTTCGGGATTTGAGAGAAGAATAAGGTCGTACTTTACCGAGGCGCTCGCATCAAACACCAATCTTGTACGTTCTGGCGAATTCCAGATGCGAATATCGGAAATCTGCACAGCAAACGCGTCGGCAGACAACAGAAACAAAACGAGAAAAAACAGTTTTTTCATAAATTTACAAATGGGAATTGAGCTGATTGCCGTCCTGCCGAGGCTGTGAAAGTATTCTCATTTTCGTAGATTTCTGAATCAGAACAAATATTAATATATATTAAATCAATGAGATAAATATTCAAAATCCACTAATTTAAACTAATTTGGCAATACTTTCACAGTCTCTGCTGCCAGCTGGGCCTGCACAAAAACTTCTCGGGCGCTGCCCTCATGCTGAATGTTGATTCGAAAATTCGGACTCGGAAGAATGTCGGTTCCTCGTTCTGGCCATTCTACGAACCATGCGTATTTTTCTCTTTGATATTCCTCCAAACCAATCAAATAAAGTTCATAAGAGTCCTCGATTCGGTACAGGTCGATGTGCAGCAGCTGCAGACCGGTCGGCGCGGTGTATGTTTCCAGCAGCGAAAATGTCGGGCTCAACACAGGCTCGAACACCTTTAAGCCTCGAAAAATTCCTTGAATCAACGTGGTTTTGCCGGTGCCCAGTTCTCCTTCAAAAAACATGCAGATTCCTGGTTTCGCAAATGCCGCCAAATCACTGCCAAGCCGTTTCATTTCCCGAGTCGATTCGACCCGTACCCTGAAACTGTCAGACTGCATCGCAAAATCCCCGTTTCTGAGTCAGCGTCAGGCGCTGTCGAACTCCTTTCGTTTCAGGATGAAGCCCGTCGAGCAGCAGGCGCAGGTGCGGCATCAGGTCCGTTGCCATCAAACCCAGCATTCCTGAATTTCGGGCTGCCCGATCACCCGCGGCTGCGTGAAGCCAGACTCCTGTTCTCGCCGCTTCGTCCAACCCCATTCCCTGTCCCACAAGAGCACAGATCACACCGGTTAGAACATCCCCCATTCCGCCAGTTGCCATGCCTGGATTTCCTCTGTTGCACAGCCAGCTCTGCCGCTCCGAAACAATCAGCGTGCCGGTGCCTTTGAGCACGCAGACACCTCCATATTTTTTTGTGATTTGAACTGCGGCTTCCAGCCGATTGCCTTGTATCTCTTTAGTGCTGACTCCCAAAAGACGCGCCGCTTCTCCCGGATGAGGCGTTAATGCCCAATCCTCTCTGCGTACGGGATTCTCTGCCAACAGATTCAGCGCATCGGCGTCAACCACCAACTTACGGTCCGTCTTGGAAACGGTTTCCCAGATCTGTCTTGCGCAGGCATCCTGACCCAATCCAGGTCCAATTCCAACTGCGCCAGCTCTTTTGAGCAGCGGCGACAGTGAATCTGCGTCTGAGACTTCAAACAGGCGAATTTCAGGCGAATTTAGAATGTGAAAAGATCCGCTCTCTGCCGCGGTTGCAATGGAGACCAGTCCAGCTCCGGCGCGATAAGCCGCCAAAGCTGCCATCAGCGCTGCTCCCTCCATGGTTCTGGCGCCCCCGACAATCAAGATCTGACCCACTGACACCTTGTGTGCATCCGGACTGCGGTGAGGAAATCCTGCCGCCAATTCCGACGGAACAACCAGCTGCGGAGCCGATGGATGCTCATCCTGCGTGAACTCGTCCGTATCCAGAGTTTCCAATTCCAGCTGTCCAACGTAATCGCAGGCGTGACCGGTCAGCATTCCCATCTTGTGACAGATGAATGTAACGGTAACATTCGCTTCTACGGCAATTCCTCTGACATCACCGGTATCCGCGTCCAAACCGGATGGAATGTCAAGAGCCAATACCGGCACGTCCTGTTCATTGATCTTTTGGATGTGCAGAGCCAGTTCACTCCTTATGTCTCTGCACAGCCCTATGCCCAGCAAAGCATCAATCACAACCTCGTACTGAGCTAAATCCGTCAATTCGGAAGTCTGCGCCGTTTTCCCGCCCAAGTCCAAATAAACCTGAAGAGCGCGCTGCGACTCTGGAGATCTCGGCTCGGCAGTCTGATATAAATCCACATGGAATCGCTGCCTTAAAGCGGCCGCTGCAAGCACGTAGCCGTCACCGCCGTTATTGCCACTGCCACACAGTACGGCAATTTTTGAACACTGCGGCCAATAAAACATCAACCAACAAAATGCACGTTCGCCTGCTTTGCGCATCAGTTCATACGCTTCAATCCGCTTGGAATGAATTAGAAATCTGTCAAGATTTTGCGCTTGAGAACGGGTAAGTACTGCTCGGGATGCCATGAACTTCAAAAAAATTTTCTAATTTTTACCAATTAGATTCGAAGCGGGTCAGGTCAAGCCATTATAACACTTAAGTTACCTTAAATGATCGTCAAACTTGTTTCAGCGTTTCTAAAAAGTGTCAGTTAACTCACTGATAGTGCTCATTTATTTGAATTTTCGGCTGACCTCCGAATGCCTCATCCTGAGTGTCTGGCTCCGACTCGGTCAAATACGGCATCCGGTGCACGCTGACTGAAACTTTCCAAATGGATATTTTGCTTTACAGGTCTAAGACCAGCTCCGAAGAAACGGCGCGGGAGCAGCAGATCGTCAGGTATTCTTCGTGGTCTTCATCGTCGAGAATCTCGTCTCTGTGCAGCGGTTCACCTTCCAAGTACCGCGTCAGACAGGTTCCACAAAATCCTTCCTCGCATGAAGTGTCCACATCAATGCCATTTTCTCTGAGCACTTCCACGATGCTCACATAGGGTGGAACGACATACACCTCATCAGTGCTCGAAATGCGAATCTGAAACTCAACTTCTTCAATGTCAGACGTCTGCAAAAGTGATTCTCCTGATTTCGAAATTATTGTGATGAAAAGTGAAGCTCGTGTTTTCTGACTGTTCGTCTGGGTTTCCGAAAGGACTGACAAATCAACCGTTCAGTTTCAATCAGGCAGCTGACCGACCGGACTTTTCAGCAGACAGCATCTTCAATTCAGCGTCATCTTCCGTTTCAATCTGAAGTGCGTCATTGAATCGATTGAAGAAGCCGCACAATGCAATTCGCAGCGTCAATTCAACAATCTGCGCTTCTGAAAAATGTTTCTTCAGCTGCGCAACCATCCTGTTGCTTATTCGATTTGCATTCTGAGTGACCTGAACCGCGTAATCTCTCACCAGCATATCCACTTCATCCAATCCTGGACAGTCCGGTTCCAGTATGTTTGTCACAGCTTCCTGTGAAATGCCTTCGATCATTAATTTCGGCACATGATGAGTCACGCAATAACTGCATTCGTTCAGTTTGGATACGACGACCAGCGCGATCTCCAAATGCCGTTTGGGAAGAACAGCCTCCTCCGACAATTCCAGCAGCATGCCCATCAGGTGTCGCAGGGCCGGAGGCCGATGTGCAAAAATCTTGACCTGATTCTCGAACGGACCATATTCAGTGCCGAAACGAACATAGATGTCTTTCACATCATCCGGAACTTCACCGACGTCAATATTTCTGACTCTCGCCATGAATTTAGGGACTGAGCTTGGAATAAAATTTGCAGAAAACACGTGAAATCCGCGAACGATTTCACGCTTCCTGTCGTTGCGGTTCATTATAACAACACAGAGTCTCAAACCGGCGAAACCCGTCAGCAGTGCTCAAACGCCTGCCGCGCAGATCGACAGCTGATGGGGCGGAAACCAAATGTTTGCAGGAAAGACAGTTTGATGATGTATAAATCTAAGGCAAAAGTGAACAGTTCTTACACGCGAGTCATCATACGATTTTAGCTGCTGGAGTAATACCATGATCCCTTATCACTATATTTTGAATGCCTGGTATGTCGCAGGATTTTCAGATGAGTTTGGAACGAACGAACTGAAAGGTCACAAAATCTGTGAGAAGCCAATCGTCACGTGGAGAACTGAACAGGGGAACGTCGTTGCATTTGACAACCGCTGCCGCCATAAGCGAATGCCGCTGTCGGAAGGAAGAATCATGCCCGACGGAACACTCGAATGTGCGTATCACGGACTTTGTTACAATTCTTCCGGCCGCTGTGTCGCGGTTCCCGCACATCCCAACGGAAATATTCCGTCACAGCTGCAGCTCAGCGCCTATCCGATTCGCGAACAGGATGGTTTGGTATGGATTTGGCCGGGTGACCCTGAAAAAGCCGAAGAAGTCACTCCCCATCCCACACCAGAACTGAGTTCCTCAACTTGGGAATCAATACACTCTGAACCGATGGAAGTGCGGGCCAACTACCTGCTGCTGATCGAAAACTTAATGGACATCACTCACTTTTACCCACTGCATGATGGCAATATCGGTGATATTGGCAACAGTCGAATTCCCATTCAGCTGGAAGAAGGCCAAGCACATGGCACAAACTATGTGAAAACCACCCGGGAAACTTCAAACTATCGTCAGCCTCCTTTTTTAGAAGACTGGTTTGTTTATGACGTCGTCGACCGGGAGCACACGCACTGCATGACCAGTCCCGGCCTGACCCGTGTCGAAATGCGAGTGGCGCCACCGGGACGAATTAAGGAGAAAGATGCCGTTCGAGGCTATACATTGTTCCACGCGCACACTCCAATTGATGATCGCCATCACCTGTGGCGATGGGCCGTAAACTGCAAGGCGGATCACATGTCGAAAGGCGACCCGGATGTTTCTGCCACCAAACGGGTCGCACAAATGTTTCCGACTGTAGTTGCGCAGGATTTGTGGGCATTGGAAAAACAACAGGAAATGTTCGACTTTGACGATGAAGGTTATTTCGAAGTATTTCTAAAGCCGGACAAAGCATTACGAAGAATCCGACAATTATTTTCTCGCGCACAGCAGCAGGAACAGGTTGCTCTTCAGCAAAAACGGGGAGCGAAATTACGGTTGAAGTCCGTAAACTAGCAGTGTAATTCCGGTCAGCGAATCCCTGAGCTGAAGCTTCGCATCCAAATCACCTGACATTGATTTTATTCCTTCGGTCATAAGAAATTCTGTGTGAAGTCCTTTCCAGATTATTTGGAACAGATTGCCTCTTGGATTGACCTTGTCAATCGAAAAGTGGGACATGCTGTTGCATGGCTTGCACTGTCGATGGCGATTGTTACTTTTTCGGTAGCCACTTTACGATATGGATTGAACATTGGCTGGGTGTGGTTCCAGGAAACCTACGTCTGGATGCATGGAACGATCATCATGATGGCCATGGCCTATACGCTGATGGCAGGTGGCCATGTTCGAGTCGATATCATCTACCGATCAGCGAATGTTCGCTATCGAGCAATTGTCGACATCATCGGTACCGTCTTTCTGTTGATTCCTTCACTTTACGTGATAGCAATTTACACGATACCCTATGTACTGCTGTCATGGCAGCGATTTGAAGTCTCGCGAGAAGCAGGTGGTCTGCACGGCCTTTTTCTCTTTAAGACGACAATGTTGTTCTTTTTCATTTTACTCTTCCTACAGTGCATTGCCATACTGATCCGAGCGGTCCGCTCCTTCTTTACCGGCGAATATCCGCAAGAACATGAAATTAAAGAAGGAATAGCAGGTGGATAGCGGACAAGTGCTTGCAATGGTGATGCTCGTCACCGTGTGCGGCGCCATGCTTGCTGGATATCAAGTTATGTTCACACTGGCTGGCGTTGGTGTTTTATTCGCTTTCCTGGGGCAGGCGATGGGGGCATTTGACATGCTTTTCTTCAATGCCCTGCCCTCTCGATTCTTTGGTGTCATGACCAACGAAATTTTGGTTGCCGTTCCATTGTTCGTGTTTATGGGCGTGATGCTTGAAAAGTCAAAAATCGCCGAAGAACTCCTGACGACCATGGGACAGTGTTTTGGCGCTTTGCGCGGTGGACTGGGTCTTTCGGTCACACTCGTTGGAATGCTGCTCGCAGCGACCACGGGAATTGTTGGTGCGACAGTCGTAACCATGGGCCTGCTGAGTCTGCCAACGATGCTGCGGGCGAAGTATGACCCAAAGCTGGCGTGTGGAACCATCTGTGCCGCTGGAACATTGGGACAGATCATTCCGCCCTCCGTCGTGCTGGTGCTGCTCGGAGACGTCCTGGCCGGAATTTACAGCGAAGCTCAGCTTTCCATGGGAAATTTCGTGATCGAACCATTTTCCGTCATCGACCTGTTCGCTGGTGCGGTTCTTCCCGGACTGCTGCTCGTCGCACTCTATGTCTTCTGGCAGATCGCCGTTGCCATTTATCAGCCTCAGGCATCACCTGCATTTTATGATGCGGAAATGGCACGCGGTCATCTGTTTGGACAGGTCATTCGAGTGCTGATTCCGCCATTGTTTCTGATTCTGGCTGTGCTCGGTTCCATTTTGGGTGGTCTCGCCACTCCGACCGAAGCATCTTCATTTGGCGCAGTCGGCGCAATGGCCCTGGCGCTTTCCAGAAAAATGCTGAACTTTAAAATTCTAGGTGAAGTCGTACGGAGCACGACCCGAATCTCCTGCATGGTGTTTGGCATCCTGATCGGCGCCTCCATTTTTTCACTCACCTTTCGGGGACTCGGCGGAGACGAAGTCGTTGAAGAATTCCTGCTGTCGCTCCCTGGTGGCACCGGCACTGCCCTTATATTCGTGATGGTGCTTATTTTCCTGCTCGGCTTCATTTTGGAATTCGTCGAAATTGTATTCATCGTCGTGCCAATCATCGCTCCTGCGCTGCTGAAAACCGACATCAACCCGGTTTGGCTCGGCGTTATGATCGGGCTGAACCTGCAGACCAGTTTCCTGACGCCACCTTTTGGCTGGGCATTGTTCTACCTGCGCGGGGTCGCGCCTTCCACAATCAAGACAAGCCAAATTTATCGAGGGGTCATTCCGTTCGTCATTCTGCAGCTCATCGCGCTCGGGTTTCTTGCATATTTTCCAGGTCTTGCGACCTGGCTGCCTAAATTCCTGTTTGGCTGAGCAGACGCCAATCGATCTCGATTCGCATCGAATCGAATCGAATTGATTCAACGCTCCATGAGACAGTTGCGCTGACAAATGGACATCCTGCCATTTGTCAAGCCGCCTTTGCGAGGCCTCCATGAACATTCGTACGCCAAAAATATGCCGATGTTGTCCTGCGATTGAAAGCGATTCAGCTGCATCAAACTATCTTTCGAAAAAGTTCAGCGGTCATTTTTTTGATTGATTTAGAAAACGGAATCACCTTGCCTCCGGTAAGAACTCAAGAACTTCGAATCTTGAGTACTGGAACAATCAGCTGTATTATATTCGTACAAAATAATGCTCCTACGGATGAATGGAAGACATTATTAACAAGTGCTTGACCGCGAACAGAGCACATGGCTTCCGACCTGCTTGGGTGAGACAATCTCAGAACACAAGCGGGGCGCGCCTTGGATGCTGGGATAGCGATTTTGGACATGAAAGAACCAGGTTTCGGTCACACTGCAGCGATCTGCCAATTGAACCAGCCGGCTTTTTATCCAAACGGATCGCGAGCTGTCGCCGTTCGACTCGGTGTGCAGGGCGAAGGAGGCTGTGAAAGAATCGGAATATCAGTCTGACAATCGTCGACAATAGAAATTTAACTTACTGTATTAACTGAGTTAAATTATTTTATTTGGATCAGAAATATTACAATAATATGAATACTTGGACCTGCCTTGAAGAAGATCATGCAGAAGCTGAATCTTGCGCTAGAGCGCCCTAAGAGTTGATCCACAGATTCAATGGGTTAATCAGCCAGCGGAGGGAAACATGCAACTTCTCGTTACATCGGCAATCGCACTTGCCGCGATGATGGCGTGGGTGCCTGCTATGGCAGTGGACGTTCACATCCTCGGTTTTCGCTTTGACTGCGAAACCCCGGACGGCGAAATGCGCAAACCAAAGTTTGGCGATGTTGGCGGGATGTTCTTCACCAACCTGCCCGAAGAACGAAAACCATGTCACGAAACTATCGATCGCATGATCTACTCGTGCACCGCCAATACGACGTTCATCTCGCACGAATTGAACCGAGAATATGCCAGCTGTCTGCCAGTTTTCGAGAAACAGGCCCAAGAATGCGTCTCACATTTTGAGGGCGAACGCACCAAATGCAATGCAGGCGGCGACAGCGTCAACCAGGAGGTGCAGGCATCCGACACTCGACCGATCGAAGACAATGCGCGGGATACCGGCGAAGATGGTTCGTCAGCAGGCGATGCCTGGAAGCCGTGGGAAGACAATGCGGTCAGCGATGCCAGCGAAGGTGAGAACTGGGTAGACGTAGCAGTTCTGAATGAAGGGTACGAACCGGATGACGGCGACTATGGCGAGTGCGATGACGTCGAGGACGACTGCCCGGTCGATACCTACTGGACCGAAGAGCAGCAAGAGGGTGCGCGGCAGATAGAACTTTGGGTCAATTTTGCTGACCCGCAAGCCAACGTTGGGACCGGTCCAGAAGACGAAGGCTGGGAACATGAAAAGTACGACGCGGCCGTTGAAAACGGAGATGCGGCTGACAGTGACGACGTCAACCGGGAGGCGCATGCATCCGACACTCAACCAGTCGAAAACGATGCGTGGGATAACGGCGAAGATGGTTCGTCGGCAGGCGATGTCTGGAAGCCGTGGCAGGACGAGGCGGCCAGCGATGCCAGCGAAGATGAGCACTGGGTGAACGTAGCAGATCTGAATGAAGGGTACGAACCGGATGACGGCGATTATGGCGAGTGCAAAGACGTTTGGGACGACTGCCCGGTCGATACCTACTGGACCAAAGAGCAACAAGAAGGTGCGCGGCAGATAGAACTCTGGGTCAATTTTGCTGACCCAAATGCCAACGCCAGGACCAGCCCAGAGGCCGAAGGCTGGAGAAATGAATCGTACGACACGACCGGTGAGAACAGAGATACGGCTGACAGTGCACGCGAAGTTTATGATAGAGCGTTGGCGGGACTGTTGAACGAAGATGGTTCGTCCACGGCCCATCTCTACTCGGCGCCCGCCGAAGATTACCTCGCCGTTCTTAAAAAAATGGATGTTCAAGCGAAGGAGAAAGCTCGAATTGAAGCCGAGAAGAAAGCTCGAATTGAAGCCGAGAAAGCCGCGGCTGAGGCGGCCGCGCAGCAGGAACTACAGGAAGCTGAAGGAGATGGCAGCTGCGGTTCAGCACCGGCTAGCAGGAATTACATTCGGCACGGAGAGCAGGTGATCGCCCAAGTCAATCACCTTTCAACCACGAGTATGACAGACGATGCTCTCTTGGCCGCTTTTGCTACCCGTTCAACTTTGGGTTGTCTTAAAAAAAGCTTGCCGTACGAGACAAACACCTGCAAAACTATGCTTCAATCGGCAATCTCTGAATTCGAGAATACTTACCGTTCAGCAATCGCGAGTGCGAAAGGATCAGCGGCTGCCTCCAGCTATGTCGACGAATTCGACCGAGATCCCGGCAGCTCGCAATTTGTGCGAAACCTTGGGATACACATTTCTGGAGCGAGCCTCGATAGCTGCGGTGATTAGTAAATTATTACAGTCTTGGGAGATAGGGATGAGAACACGGTTTATTTATAAGAGTCTACATGCTGCTTTTCTTCTCGTTGGTCAGATGAGACTGCAGTGTTCAGGCATGCGTAGTGGTGTCGTTGTGATGGCGGCCCTAACCGCGGCTCTGCTGATGTCTATGCCGGCGCGGTCAGACTACGCCGCGGGACAGGAGGCCTGGGAAGCGGGTCGTATCGCCGAGGCGCTGTCAGAGTGGGAGGGCGCAGCCGCCGCGGGCGATGTTCGGGCGATGATGACGCTTGGCCGGGCCTACCAGCGCGGGGTCGGCGCGCCGCAGGACTACATCTTGGCTCACTTCTGGTTCAACCTCGCAGCAAGCCAGGATGACTTTCGAGCGGCGGCGGAGCGCGATTCGCTGGCGGAGCTTATGTCCGTGGAGGAACAGGCGGAGGCGCGCAAGCTGTTGCGCGAGTGGCGCGGCAAAGTGCAACCGACGGTAGAGGTCGACGTGCCGGATCCAGCACCGAGCGCAGCGGCACCCGACTTAAAACCGCCCCCGCCGCGCGCGATCAAGGAAGCGCAGTCGCTGCTCGCACAGTTGGGCTACGCGCCCGGCCCGGCGGACGGAATTTGGGGAGGGCGTACGTCAGAGGCCTATCGGGCATTTTTGGGCGATGCCGACCTGCCTGCGGCCGAGACTTTGACACCGAAAGCCCTGCGCACCCTGCGCGAGATTTCCGCGCGCCAAGGCGAGGCGGGACAGTCTGAACAGACCGTAGCAACCCAAATACCGGCTGACGCTCTGCACCGGGCGGCGAAGGCTGGCGATCTCGATGGGCTACATGCATCTTTGGAGGCTGGGGCAGACATCAACCGGCTCGACAAACAGGGCTGGACAGCGCTGATGCATGCGGTAAACAAGGGTAACGTGTTAATTGTTGAAGGTTTGGTAGAAGCAGGTGCAGATCTGGATGTTCGAGCAGCGGATGGAGCAACGGCTTTGTTCATGTCAGCGGTTCTAGGAGATCCGCAAATAGTCGCGCAGTTAATGAAAGCAGGCGCTGATATTTCCGTTCAAGGACCGAGGGGAAAGACCGCGGTGGATGTTGCACGATTGACTTTTGGGGAAATCGATGCCGCAAGCGCGAACGACGCCGACCTTGCGGTTGTCGGGTTACAACGGGGACAAACGTGGAAAGAAACCCTGGCGTGGCAAAGCGCAGCAAAAGAGGCAGCAAAAGAGGCAGTAAAAAAGTTCGTCGCATCTTTCGGGCGCGAACCAACCGCGGACAAGGTGGACGAGTACGGTATGACGGATTTGCATTGGGCGGCAGTGACGAATTCAGCGGAGGTGGCAAAGCTGCTCATCGATCGTGGTGCCGATGTCAGCGTAAGGAACAGTTATGGTTTGACCCCGATGCACTCTGCGGCAGGGGGGAATTCAGCGGAGGTGGCGAAGCTGCTCATCAATCATGGTGCCGATGTCAGCGCAAGGGATTATTCTGATGAAACACCGTTGCACTCTGCTAATTCAGAGGAGGTGGCGAAGCTGCTCATCGATCGTGGCGCCGATGTCAGCGCAAGGGACAAATATGGTTATACGCCGTTGCGCAACACAACTTCAGCGGAGGTGGCAAAGCTGCTCATCGATCATGGCGCCGATGTCAGCGTAAGGGACGATTCGCGTAAAAAAACACCGCTGGAATTTGCAAAAGAATTTAATCACGAGGAAATGGTGACCTTTTTAAGCCAATTCAGGAAACGAATTGAAAACGGCTCCCAAAATTCTAACCGCTAGCATTTGCAATTGGTTTTGGCATTTGTGAATTGTCTAAAGAACGATTAAGATACAACGGTGCGTCGATTGGCCTCGAAATCCCAGATTGATCAAACCAGCTTTGAAAAATTATGGGTGCGCTATGAAAGTTTGGATGTTTTCAGCGTAATTTGACAACAGTCGGAAATCATGAGATTCGTAGGCAAACTAGTTCAAAATTGCAATTACAATCAACAGAATTTTGTCAAATCAGAAGACGATAAATTCATAGACTGCTATGCAGTTCAGCACCGGCTATCGGGAAATACATGCGGCACGCAGAGCAGATGCTTGCCCAAACCAAGCACATTTCAACCACTAGTTTGACAGACAGTGCACTCTTCGCCGCTTTTCTTAGCCGAGTAACTTTGGGTTGTTTGAGAAAAACCTTGCAGAACCAGACATCGAACGCCTGCAAGACTGCGTTTCAATCGGAAATTTCTAAATGGGACCAAACTTACCGTTCAGCAATCGCGAGCGCGAAAGGATCAGCGGCTGCCTCCAGCTATGTCGACGAATTCGACCGAGATCCCGGCAGCTCGCAGTTTGTGCGAAACCTTGGGATACACATTTCCGGAGCGAGCCTCGATAGCTGCGGCGATTAGAAAATTGTTACAGTCTTGGGAGATAGGGATGAGAACACGGTTTATTTATAATAGTCTACATACTGCTTTTCTTCTCATTGGTCAGATGAGACTGCAGTGTTCAGGCATGCGCAGTTGTGTCGTTGTGATGGCGTCCCTAACCGCGGCTCTGCTGATGTCGATGCCGGCGCGGTCGGATTACGCCGCGGGACAGGAGGCTTGGGAAGCGGGTCGTATCGCCGAGGCGCTGTCAGAGTGGGAGGGCGCAGCCGCCGCGGGCGATGTTCGGGCGATGATGACGCTTGGCCGAGCCTACCAGCGCGGGGTCGGCGCGCCGCAGGACTACATCTTGGCTCACTTCTGGTTCAACCTCGCAGCAAGCCAGGATGACTTTCGAGCGGCGGCGGAGCGCGATTCGCTGGCGGAGCTTATGTCCGTGGAGGAACAGGCGGAGGCGCGCAAGCTGTTGCGCGAGTGGCGCGGCAAAGTGCAACCGACGGTAGAGGTCGACGTGCCGGATCCAGCACCGAGCGCAGCGGCACCCGACTTAGGGCCGCCCCCGCCGCGCGCGATTAAGGAAGCGCAGTCGCTGCTCGCTCAGTTGGGCTACTCGCCCGGGCCGGCGGACGGATTTTGGGGAAAACGCACGTCAGAGGCCTATCGTGCGTTTTTGGGCGACGCCGAACTGCCAGTGACCGAGACTTTGACACCGAAAACCCTGCGCATCCTGCGCGAGATTTCCGCGCGCCAAGGCGAGGCGGAACAGCCTGAACAGACCGTAGCAACCCAAATACCGGCTGACGCACTGCACCGGGCGGCGAAGGCTAGCGATCTCGATGGGCTACATGCATCTTTGGAGGCTGGGGCAGACATCAACCGGCTCGACAAACAGGGCTGGACAGCGCTGATGCATGCGGTAAACAAGGGTAACGTGTTGATTGTTGAAGCTTTGGTAGAAGCAGGTGCAGATCTGGATGTTCGAGCAGCGGATGGAGCAACGGCTTTGTTCATGTCAGCGGTTCTAGGAGATCCGCAAATTGTCGCGCAGTTAATTAAAGCAGGCGCTGATATTTCCGTTCAAGGACCGAGGGGCAAAACAGCAGCGGATGTTGCACGATTGACTTTTGGGGAACTCGATGCCACCAGCGCGAACGACGCCGACCTTGCGGTTGTCGGGTTGCAACGGGGACAAACGTGGGAAGAAACCCTGACGTGGCAAAGCGCAGCAAAAGAGGTAAAAGAGTTCGTTGCATTGTTCGGGCGTGAACCATCCGCGGACACATTGGACGAGAACGGTTGGACGGATTTGCATTGGGCGGCTGTTTTGAACATGCCGAAATTGGCCAATGTGCTGATAGATGCAGGAATCAACATTTCAGTTGCAATCAAAGCGGATGGCGAACCCTTCAGTGACCAGTTAATGGCAGATTTTTCGAAACTCTATGATGTGAACAGGGATGTTTTTTTGATTAGAAAGGGTCAGACGCCGATGTACTCTGCGGCATTGAGAAATTCTGTGGAGGTGGCGAAGCTGCTCATCGACCATGGTGCCGATGTCAGCGTAAGGAACAAATACAAATATGGTTCGGCCCCGATACACTCTGCGGCAGGGGGGAATTCAGTGGAGGTGGCAAAGCTGCTCATCGATCATGGTGCCGACGTCAGCGTAAGGAACAGTTATGGTTGGACCCCGATGCACTCTGCGGCAGGGGGGAATTCAGTGGAGGTGGCAAAGCTGCTCATCGAGCATGGTGCCGACGTCAACGTAAGGAGCAATGATGGTCGAACACCGATGCACTCTGCGGCATATTGGAATTCAGTGGAGGTGGCAAAGCTGCTCATCGATCATGGTGCCGACCTCAGCGTAAGGAACAATTCTGGTTATACACCGCTACAATGGGCAAAACGATTCGACAAAGAGGAAATGGTGACCTTTTTAAGCCAATTCACGCAGTGAATTGTAAACGGCTCCCAAAATTTTAACCGCTAGCATTCGCAATTGGTTTTGGCATTTGTGAATTGTCCAAAGAACGATTAAGATACAACGGTTCGTCGATTAGTCTCGAAATCCCAGCTTGATCAAGCCAGTTATGAAAAATTATTGGTGCGCTATGAAAGTTTAGATGTTTTCAGCGTATTTTGACAACAGTCGGAAATCACGAGATTTGCAGGCAAATAAATTCAAATTTGCCATCAGAATGATGAAAATTTGTCCAATTGGAAGACGATATATTCATAGTCTGCAAGGCTCTAACAAAATAAACCAAGCATAAAACGGATGTCTTTGTGTTAGCAATCCACGATTTAGCATTAAAATTGAAATTTCCAGCGGGGAAACATTTCTATGCAGATCAAAGGAAATGCCGCGTTGGTTACAGGTGCGGCGTCAGGAATGGGAGAAGCGACTGCATGTTATTTTGGTATCACGCGATGCAACAATCTGCTTGTTGGACATCAAATTGGATTGAATTCAAGAAATTGCAGATCAGTATGGTGGAGTTGCGAAAGACTGCGATGTCGAAAGCGCCCGAGGCATGGAAGGAGCAGTGGCTGAAGCTTCTCGAGAAAATGGTGTTGTTCGAATCTTGCTAAATTGTGCCGGCATAGCACCCGCCCAAAGCAACCTAGCCGGTGCCCGATCGCAAATGGATCGACAACCATGACGCTGACGAGGCCGTGGTGCGCCTGAAATCCGAAAATTGACCGCATACACCTGTTTTTACCTGCTGCTGAACGTCATTCGCGTCGGTTCGATTGCAATTGACGGGGCAGATCGTTGGAAATTCGTAAAAGGAGTTTTCAAATGAACGATTGTGAGAGACTCAGACCATGTATTTTGGATTCAGTCCATTCCAAATCGTCCTGAAAATCTCCACAGCGCAACTGCCGCTCCATTCAGGACCATTCGATTATTCGGATTCAGTACCGGATGACACCCGATGATGAGGCGATTGACAGAGATTGATGCACATCTAACGAGTGCTTGTAATGTTTTCGCTGCGGATTGTAGATAGATGCACTTCATGTAAGCACCCGTTCAACTGCATTTCCAGCATTCCAGTGCGACCAACCGGAAAAACGAATAGCCTTGCAGGCTGTGAATGAATTGCCAGATTAAGTAAATTAAAGTCGAGAGTAAAATTATAACATATTGTTATTACTCATATAAATAATTTATTCGGATTGGGATTTCTACGAAAATAAGAATTCTTTCACAGTCTGCCTGCCTCTCTATTCGGCGAATCGGGATATCTCAATAAATCCGTATATACTTAAATATATTGATCAAAAATACAGTGCATTATTGCTGTTCTGAAAACGATGTCAGCAAAGTTACCGCTGAGTCGTTTTATTGAGAATCATTAATAATTTCACAAATACTGAAGTAGGAGTTGAACGATGAAAAGGAGAGAATTTCTGACGAAATCAGGTGCAGCCGCAGCAGGTGTCGCATCCGCAGCAATTGCAGCACCAGCGATTTCTCAAGATCGAAAACAGTGGCGGTTAATCACGACCTGGCCCAAGAATTTACCTGGTTTGGGCACTGGCGCCCAATATTTTGCAGATCAGGTAACAGCATGCTCGAACGGGCGTCTGGAAGTGAAGCTCTATGCATCTGGAGAAGTTGTTCCAGCTTTTGAATCCATCGACGCGGTCGCATCGGGCACCGTTGAAATGGGGCACGGTGCGCCATATTACTGGAAAGGCAAATCCATCGCTTCGCAGCTGGTCAGCAATTTCCCATTTGGACTGACAGCACAGGAATATAACGGTTGGTACTTTTATGGCGGCGGTGAACAGCTCTGTGACGAGCTGTATCAGGCGGAACTGGGGTGCAGATTCATCCTGTGCGGAAACACAGGCGTGCAGCATCCAGGCTATTCGAGCAAGGAAGTCAATTCGCTGGAAGAATTTCAAGGTTTGAAGATGAGAATGCCAGGCATCGGCGGTGCGGCAATGGCCGCGGTAGGAGCAACGGTTGTCAACTTGCCTGGTTCTGAAGTCGCAGGCGCCTTTGCTTCCGGTTCAGTGGACTGGGTGGAATGGAACAACCCCTATGGCGAAGCATCAATGGGCTTCTGGCGGCATGGAAAATATTACTACACACCAGGATTCCATGAAGCTGGCACGTCGCTGGATCTGTTCGTCAATCCAAGCGCCTGGGCGAGTTTGGAAGACGACCTCAAAGCGATCGTCAGACAGTGTGCGTTTTCCACCAATGGCAACATCCTGTCAGAGTTTACTGCGTATTCCGGTCCGCAGCTGCAGTCTCTGATACAGAACGAAGGCGTTGTGATTAAAGTCATCCCCGATGACGCTCTCATTGCGATCGGAAATGCCGCTGGCGAAATCATTGCGGATCAAGTCGCAAACGATGCATCCAGCGCCAAAATCTTTGCCAGCATGTCGAAATACCGTACGGAGCAAATTACCTACAGCAACACCACGGAAGGCGAATTTCTGCGAGCGCGCAGTCTGCCCTATTCCTTCCCGTCTTAATCATTCATGCGGTTTTACCTGGCGCGGTTTTTTCGATCGCGTCAGGTCTGACCTCTGCTGTTATTGGGCGTCTCCGGGACTATGAACCAACCACAGACAGGCGAAATTTCCTGCGGGAATGTCCGCTTGCCTCTCTCTGACGTCCGCGTCATCGAAATCTGTCAGATTGCCGCAGGTCCGTTTTGTAGCATGCTGCTTGGCGACCTTGGCGCAGACGTGATCAAGATCGAACCTCCTCAGGGCGACGCCATGCGGGAGTGGCCGCCTTTCAACGAATCGTTCAGTGAAAATTTTGCTTCTATCAACCGAAACAAACGCGCGATCGCGCTGAATCTGAAGCTGCAGGATCATCTTGAGGTTGCAAGAAACCTGATTCGATTCGCCGACGTTCTCGTTGAAAACAATCGACCGGGCGTAATGCATCGTCTGGGTTTGGATTACGAGACGGTTTCAAAATTGAATCCGCGGCTCGTTTACTGCTCCATCTCAGCGTACGGTCAGACCGGCCCTCGAGCAAAGGAAGGAGCATTTGATGTCACGATGCAAGCCATTTCGGGAATCATGAGCGTAACCGGAGAAGAAGGTGAGCCGCCAGTCAAATGCGGTGTTCCACTGAGTGATTTTGCAACAGGACTATATGCAGCCATGCACATATCATCCGCACTTTTTCAACGAGAGTTTTCAGGCAAAGGAGTTCATATCGATGCTTCCATGCTTGGTTCAAGCCTGGCGATCGCAGCTCTTCAGACCAGCGAGTATTTTGGCACCGGGGTCAACCCGCTGCGTCTGGGATCGCGCCACCCGAGAAATGCTCCGTATCAAGCCTACCGAGCTTCGGACGGCTACTTTGTTCTGGCTGCAGGCAACCAGAGACTGTTTGAGCTCGTATGCGACATTCTGCAGCGGCAGGATTTGAAAACGGACGCTCGATTTACAAGCACTCTGAATCGAACCAATCATCAGAGTGAACTCGCTGAAATTCTCGAGAACGAATTTTCTTCCAAAACTGCGGATTACTGGTGCGACGTGTTTCGAAAAGCTGGCGTGCCCTGTTCACCGATCAACCGATATGGTGAAGCTCTAGCCGACCCGCAGGTTGTACATCATGGTTGGGTCCAATCGTTGGAACTGCCGGGCAGTGCGTCAGCCACTGAAACTTTTTCTCATCCAATCATGCTGAACAGCGAAGAACTGCCAATTCGCCGCCGTCCTCCTGAGCTCAATGAACACGAGAAAGAAATATTGGCTGAACTCGAAATTTTTATGAAATCGAATGAAGCGAAAACAGTTTAGATTCAATGAATTCGATCAGTCTCTGCTCTCGCCTTAAGGAACCTCATAAGCCTCTCAGCTGAATCAGAAATCGAAACAGCTTGAAATACTCCGATGGCGATTTCTTCAGCTGAGCTCCAGCACCTCAAGCAAAAGATAAAAAGCTGGAGCCAGGAACTGGGTTTTCAGCAGTTGGGAATCTCTGACACTGATCTGACCGAAGCCGAACGATTTCTCAATCAATGGCTGAAGGAAGGCATGCACGGAGAAATGGGTTACATGGAACGTCACGGCTTGAATCGAACGCGCCCTGAGTCCCTCATACCTGGGACATTGAGAATCATATCAGTTCGAATGGATTACTTTCCGCCAAACGCCAATCCTATCGAATGCAGTCTTGAAGATGCCGCCTCTGCTTTCATTTCCCGATATGCGACGGGACGGGACTATCACAAGCTGATTCGAAAGAGACTGCAGAAACTTGCCAATCGGATTGAAAAAGAAATTGGCGATTTCAGCTATCGGGCTTTTGCAGACAGCGCTCCAGTCATGGAAAAACCAATTGCGCAGAAAGCAGGGCTTGGGTGGATCGGCAAACACAGCAATCTGATTAATCGCAAAGCTGGGTCCTGGTTCTTTTTAGGGGAGCTCTATACCGACCTGCCCCTGCCGGTCGACTCTCCGGAGAGTGACCACTGTGGAAACTGCAGCTCCTGCATCGCTGCATGCCCAACCGACGCGATTGTCGCACCCTATCTCGTCGATGCGAGGAAATGCATATCGTATCTGACCATCGAACATCGAGGCAGCATTCCTGTCGAATTTCGTTCTTTGGTTGGGAATCGAATTTTCGGCTGTGATGACTGTCAGGTCGTCTGCCCCTGGAATCGCTTCTCGGCACCATCTGAGGAGGTGGATTTTCAAGTGCGGAATCATCTCGATTCCATTCAGCTATGCGAAGTTTTCTCCTGGACTGAAAGAGAGTTCCTTGAGCGTACCAAAGGCAGTGCAATTCGTCGACTTGGACATGAACTCTGGCTGAGAAACATTGCTGTCGCATTAGGCAATGCACCTCCATCGCCGAGCGTTCTTCAGTGCCTGAACTCAAGAAAAGAACACGCATCCCCCATTGTTCGAGAACACGTTGAATGGGCGCTTCATCAACACTTCATCGGTCAATCGAAGCGTTCAGCGCAGAATGATCAATTGAATTCGATTGGATTTGTCAGAAAAAAGTGATCGCGATATTGGCGCAATTCTTTGATTGAATCAAGAATATCGTCTCGAGCTCGATGTTTGCTGGCTGATTTTTTGTCTTCAATTAATTCTCGACGCCAACGCTTGGCAAGTTCCTTTACAGTACTGACATCCAAGTGTCGATAATGCAGAAACGCAGAGACCTGAGGCATGTATCGATCTAAGAAACGTCTGTCCTGACAGACGGAATTACCACATAGGGGGGAACGGTTCTTTGCTGCATAACGACGAAGAAAAACCAAGGTCTGACGTTCTGCTTCCTTTTCGTCCACTGTTGATGCTCGAACCAGCTCAATCAGACCGCTTTCTCCATGAGTTTTTTGATTCCATTTGTCCATTTTTTCCAGTCGTTCATCACTTTGGTGTATTACCAGTTCTGGACCTTCTGCAACGATATTCAAATGCATATCGGTGATCATCGTTGAAATTTCAATGATTCGGTCGTTTTTTGGGGACAATCCCGTCATTTCAAGATCAATCCATACCAAATTGTTCTTCTTTTTAGGAATTCGATTTTGATTCATTCATTTGATCCTAGAAAATTTTTTGCAATTTATCAAATCAGGTGCAAAAAAGCATGCGATTTAGAATTAATTCGCATTTGGAGGAAATTGTAGTTCAGTGGCATCATTATGGCACGAAAAGAAAAGGAACCGAATTCCGAAATTGAAAAATATATTTCGAGAACCTGAAAAACTTGGCGGAATTTAGACACTTTGTTGACCTGACTCCATTCAATAAACTCACAACTTGAGTGCTGTCAGAGGGCAAAGCGTTGGCACTCCGTTAAATTGCGCCACGGAAGAGTGAATTTCAGACCGACCGCTGCCTGCCTCTAGCCCGTATTTCTAATTAGCGTCTGGGACATTTTGAGACTTGGGGCAAATAGCCGGATTTTACACTGGGGAATTGAAACTGCTGAAAAATCCCATATTTCTGGACTGAAGCTCGGATACAGTCGCAAGGCGTAGGCATTGAACAGATTGCTCGAGCAGCGCTTTGCAAGCAGGTCGCACTTGACTTCACGAAGTCGGCTTTCAGCATCTTTTCATTGACGGTAGAAATCCTCTTACAAGGCTCGGCCCCAATGGGTTTCGGTCGACCGCGAAGTGATGCTGAAACGGGCGTTGTCCTTGCAATCCTACATCTGCTCGGTTGGGTCGAACTTGCCCGGCAGCGATTCAATCAGTTCAGCTACACCCGCGGCGGCTTCCTTGGTCGCAGTTCGAAGCCGAATCATTACCGGAAAGTCCTCGCAAAACACCAGCAGCTGATCCAGAACATTAAAATCGACTTGAGTCTTGTGACCTTTCTTGGCATGCAGGCCGGCCGCTGCAACTTCCAGTCGACTGAGCATACTCTCACCGGCCAAGGCTTCACAGTCGGCGCGCGACGACTCCACGCAGCCCAGCATCGCACGGAGCAATTCGTCTTTACGCGGTCATTCGTGGTCGTTAGATATTCATAACCGTGCACCAGTCGAAGGATGCGCTGGCCGAGTAGGTGGGGATGTTACCATGCCCCACCCCTCACAGACCCCAGCGTGCGCGATTGACGCACTGGGTTCCTCATGCAACAGTTTCGCTCAAAAGACATGAATCGAGCGCACAACGCGCCGAATCACACCATCTTTGATCCGCAGGTCAAGAATCCCGCGTAAGCGTTGGTGCGCAACGCGATCGAAATATTTCGAAATGTCCGCATCCATCATTCACTGCTGGCGTTCATGCCTGCTCGGCTATCCATTGTTGTTTCGTCAACGTGTTTGTGAATCTCTGTGTACTCTCCATCGTTTCCCACCAATGGCTCTGTTAACACGACACCCCGCTTTCCTCGAACGGGTCCCGATGGACTCGGTTCCCCGCCGTCATCAGTACTATCAGGGTGCTACGACTGCCTGCACTTCATCCCTTCGGCTTATTGATTCACCTTCCGGTACCACCTTTTAGTCTGCCCTTTACGTGTACCGCTCTGAACGCTCTCAGCAAGGTGCAGACCCCTCGCTGAGCCGGGGGAATTATTGCCCGGCACCCCCTTCGCCGGTTCATCTCTCAGATGGAAAATACAGGCCCTCCCAGATTTCCTGGCAGTCCATCCCGCAACTTTGCGCCGTTCCAACGACCCCGGACGGCCTCCGAACTCCTCGCCTTTATCGGCGCTCAGAGTGCTGCTCCCACTATCGGAAAAATGAAAGCACCGACAATTGTCATTTCGAGGCTCAATAGGACGCTTCATTGCCGGCTGTGTACGCTTCACGACTTACGTTGCCGTCAGCCATGCAACACTCGCTTCCGGCTGGCTAGCTGTGCCTTTACCGGGCGGGAGTTGAACCCGCTGGACTGCTATGAATGGTTTCAGTTATTTCATACCATCCTCCATTCCAGGACTTATTCCTGGCGCTGTCCGATCGGACTTTCGAGTTGATGTACGATTCGCTGCGGATTTCGATGATCGTTAAAATATTCGGCGAGGCGTTCGAACAGTTGGATTTGGCCGGCGATCTGAGCGGTGAGCAGAACATTTCCGTCGGAGGTAATATTTCCGTTGGAAATGTCGGCTTCGATGCGACTGGACTTGGCATTATTCGGGAATTGACAAGTGAGTTTGACTTTGGTACGTTGAGTACTCGTGTGGAGGATGTTCCTAGTTCCTTTATTATTTTTATATTCAACTAGTTATATTTTTTCCTTGCTTTTTTGCAATCCCATAATGAGAAATTCGAGCTAAACGCAAATGCTGGTTATCGCTGGATGTATTCCTGGCTTCACAAATCGTTTGGCTTTGCAAAAGGCATCCGCCCGACGGTCCAGGCAAAGCGCCTTAAACCTAAGTTTCATGGTTCAGATGATGTCGCTGCTCCCGCACACCCTGCACTTGATGGTTTGGCCATCGATACCACTCTCTGTGATGTCGTCAGCCGGACTGCAGCAAATTGGACATTTCATCACTGATTCCTGATTGGTCGGTACCAACTGTTACGATTTCCCGCGTCACTAACTGCTGCCGATAGCGTCCAATCTACGATGTCGAAAAGGTCTGCAAACGGGTCTTTATCACCAATGGCTGTCAGCCAGTCGCCAGGTTAGCACCTCACAAGCTCGACAAAACCATCGACCCTGAATGGGTTTGCGCGTATCAGCGGATGATGGCACATTTGGATGAGGGTGCATCACTTGCCGGGCTTAGAGTCAAGCGCGACGAATTTTATGACCGTTAAAGGGCGTTTCACCCTTGATACGAACATTCTTATATATGCTATTGACCGCGACGCGGGCCATAAACACAATTTTCCTAAAAATCTTGTCAGACAAGCAGCTGTTTGTGATTGCGTTTTGACGGTTCAGGTGCTTGGTGAATTCTTCCATGCAACAACTCGGAAGAATTTGCTTGACACATCTCATTCCAGTAAATTTGTGAGAAATTTGCTAGAGGTGTTTGAAACGGTTTCTGCTGCCGATTCAGCACTTGTCGAGGCCATTGACATCGTCGAAAACCATAATTTGTCATTCTGGGATGCCGTGCTTTGGACCACTGCCCGACAGTTTGGATGCTCCGTGCTCCTCAGTGAAAACATACCGGACGGCTGGCAGCTTCAGGGCGTAGAAATAATTAATCCGTTCACCGCGGATGCTTCCGCGCGTCTTGAGAATCTTCTCAAAACTTGATTTTCGATCGAAAATATTTGCAAATACTGTTTGTATTGTTCTTGAAGAGTTCTTTTCAAGTTACGAAACTTGGGAAGATTTCATTTTTCACTTTTCAGGTCAACTAATGAAGTCATGCTCTGACGCAGGTACGCAAAGTTCGAATGCCAATGAACGAAGTACATTGATTGCCAGGAACTGAGACCGAGATATTTCAGTATGACGAGGATTATTGTCGCTGAAGCAATTTGTTGCTTGAACTCCAGTTCCATGAATTTGTTTTACGCAAATTCAAGCCCATCCGCCGATGCTGCCTGAATATACTTCGTTCACGGCACAGACGCATCCCGCTCAAGCCCTATATGAGGATTTTTTCTGCCTTCAAGACCACGTGCGAAACCATGAGTCTCAGCCGCATGCAATGTTCATAGACCGTGGTGTCTGGCATTCGTTAGTCGTTAAGCAAACCCATCTCTTCCAAGAATCTGGAAGGCTGCGTTGGCCGCCCAAAGTAGCATCGTGCATAGCTTAGGTATAAGTTTGCGGATGACCTCGTTACTGCAACGAAGCAGTTCCGACGTTCCTCTTCGATTCCCCTTTCACCATTCTGGATCGCAAAGTATGTAGGAAACTGATTCTCTGCCAGCCCGATCAAAAAAACATTTTGGAACTCCATCCCCTTCGCTGTGTGAACAGTTTGAAGCCTGACGCAACTATTTGGCAAAAGCTTGCTCTTTGAAACATCATGATTTCAGCTTAATCACCCCGAAGTCATGAAATTGGTCGACTGGGAAGTGCAGTCGAATTTTGATAAGCTCTGTAGAGAATGGAGACGGAACAGTGGTCGTATTTATATTGACGGAAAGAAAGCTCTTTTCCTCGCCTTGAAACTGACCGAAACGGCAGGCACGAGCCCCAAATTGTACTCGTCATCAACGGCGTAGACGCACGGCAAAATGCACCACGGTCATTCGACTGTGAGTTTTTTAGTCCTCCCGTTTGCCCCGTCTCCAAATTTTTCACCTCACAATAAGGAGGAATGATTATGATAAATGATGATCTGCACATTGTCCATTCACATGCCGCCGGCTTGGATGTGCACAAAATGCAAATCACCGCTTCGGTGCGGCTGTGCGAGCACGCAGGAGAATCCCCGCGCTGCGACACTCGCAGTTTCAGCGCCTTGCCCGACGGACTCGGGCAAATGAGAGGCTGGCTGCGTGAACATCAGGTGCAGGCGGCGGCGATGGAAGCGACCGGCATCTACTGGCAAAGACCGTATGACGTGCTGCGAGAAGCCGGCATCGAGGTCAGTCTGCATCATGCACATCAGATCAAGCAGTTGCGCGGACGCAAGACCGACATTCAGGATTCGCGTTGGCTGGCGCGGGTGTGCCAGTTCGGACTGGGCAGTCCCAGTTTCGTGCCCGACAAGCAGTTTCGAGACCTGCGCGAGCTCAGCCGCGGTCGCGCACAACTGCTCGCAGACCGCAGCCGCGTCCGCAATCGGGTGCATCAGGTGTTGGACCGGGCCGGGCTTCGTATCGGTGGCATTTTAAGCGATATTTTCGGCGTCAATGGGCGGCGTATTCTCAAGGCCGTGCTGCAGCAGAAGCCGACCGCAGAGGTGCTTGATTCATTGAGCTGGCACGTGCAGGGCAAACGCGAACAGTTTGCCGACGCGCTGCAGGCCAACTTGAGCGACACGGTGCGAGTCACCTTGAAGACCCTGCTGACCCAGCATGATCAGATTGAGGTGCACGAAAGAGAACTGATGCAGCAAATGCAGCAGGTTCTGCAGCCGTATGCGTCACAACTGGAGCTGCTGTGCACCATTCCTGGAATCAGTTATGAATCCGCGGCCAGCATCCTAATCGAAATCGGACCGAACCTCAGTGAGTTTGACGGTGCCAACAGTTTTGCCGCTTGGAGTGGTGTCTGTCCGGGCAACAACGAAAGCGCCGGCAAGCGCCGACACGCACGAACTCGGCGCGGCAACCGCCACATGAAGCGGAGCCTCACTGAATGTGCGCACGCGGCCTCACGTAGCAACGGCTGTCAGTTTCAAGCCTACCATAAGGCCTTGACCGTTCGGCGCGGCTACAAACGAGCCATTACCGCCACCGCACATAAACTGGCGCGGACCATCTATGCAGTACTGCGCGATCAACAGCCTTATCTCGACCCCGTCGCCGACTATCAGCAACTGCTCGTGCGACGCAATGCGCCACGCTGGGTGCGGGAGTTGAAAAAGTTCGGCATTCTCCAACGCAATCCCGACGGTGAATTCGTTTTGAACTGGTAACGCCTCACTCAGCCGGGCGGCTAAACTCGGACACCGGCCCGCAGCATAACTTGGGCAGCTGCAAAACCGACCGCTTCGCATACCTGGCGTAGTCTCCATATCTGACTGACTGTGATGTTCAAAAAACATCGCAACCATTCTACGCGCCACGACGCAAGTTTACTACCAATTCAATTTCACGGCAAAATAAATCCATTTCCTGAAGAAAAATATGGAGATTGACCCTTTCTGAATTCGAATTCTGTATGTCTCTGGAAATTCGAATCCAGTTTCTCTTATCGTCATCGTAATCAGAGTCTAAGTTGTCATTTCCATCAGCCACATTCAGTCCGTCAAACAGGACAAAAGCCTTTTCTGCAAAAGTGAAGTATTGCAACGAATCGCAAAGTAGTTCTACGCCAATTTGCGCAAACTCCTTAAGAGTTTCGTTTTCATCTATGGCGGAGAAAAATACCCGAAGCAATGACATGTCCTTGAGGTTTGCATTGGTGAAAACGTCCTCCGCAGATATTGGTTTTCCGTTAGCCAAAGATACAGTCGCGCAGAGCTTGTTCAAAATGCTGCGAGAGGCTGGCGCGTTCGCTAACTTTAGCGAAAAATACAGCATCTGTACAGCAGGACTCGCAAAATTCTGATGCCTACTTACAATTTCAGCATTGACTCCGGCATTGTCCATTGTCGTTTTCACTTGGGTCAACAACTTATTGGTCCGAGCTATTACAACGCAGGTTTTGCGGTTTTTATTGGGAATATCCTGAATCTCAGCGATCAGTCCATCAATTTCTGCGTCAAAATGATCGAAGTCCATGATTCTAATTGATCCGTCAGTCTCACTTCGGGATACGCTGTCCAAATTGAATCCAAGACGATTGGTGTTGTTGGCAATTAGTTCGTTGGCGCGCTTGATGATTTCTGAAGGACAACGATAATTTTCCGGAATATAGATGGAATTTGGTGTGTAATCCTGTGTGAACTTGATCAATCTGCGTGGGTCTGCACCATTCCACTGAAAGATGATTTGGTCATCGTCAGCGACAACAAAGAGGTTTGAAGTGTTGTCAGGGTTTATCAGGCGCAACAGTTCATACTGAGCTTGGTTCGTATCCTGAAATTCATCGACACAGACATATCGATACACAGTCTTAACCTGGCTGATTATGCGAGGATGCGTTGTTAGCAACTTCCTAGCCAAGTGCAGCATAGAGCCAAAATCAAGCTGGTTTTCTTTTATGAGCATGTTCAAATAACCGCGGAAGATGGTTTGTAGTGCACGACAATTTCCGTTTTCCCCAGCTGGAAAATAGTCCGGCAGGTCCTCGGCATCAATGCCATACGTGAACATTGTGGTAATCTTCTTAATCGAATCCTCGGGATCGGTTATTTCGACATGTTCGCTGTATTGCAGCTCCTTCAGAATTGAAATTCGATCTTTTTCATCGGTTATGACGGAGAAATCCGGCTTCAATCCGATTTGACTTCCGTGCTGTCGCAATAGACTAACGCAAAATGCGTGAAAAGTCCGGATTTGAATTCTATTTGTATTTTCACCCAACAGTTCAAGTATTCGGCTCTGCATCTCAGAAGCAGCTTTTACGGTGAACGTAAGTCCCAGAATACGAAACCTCTCGGAGGGGCTGTTCCTGATCAAATTGGCAATTCGCAATGTCAAAATCGCAGTCTTCCCGGACCCTGGCCCTGCAAGAATCAGCAATGGTCCTTTTTTCCACTCAACAGCCTGACGCTGGTTTGCATTCAACATGTCCATAGAAATGCTCATTCGTCACCCCTCACCAAAGCAATACATTTTTGGATGATTTTTTGCACTTCACTGGGAACACCATCCCTTCCTTTGTCCTTCATTAATCGCATAGCTTCTATTGCTGCTGCAGGTTTCGAGAATGATCTCTGTTTTATTTGGTAAACATCATGCCAGTAATCTGGTCCATCATCAACTGATATTCCCAGCTCTCCGCCGTTCTTTGAGTCGAGTGCATCACGATATGGTTTGCTGTATCCGGAACAACATAACAGAACCTCTACATTGGGGTAATTCACAATTGATATATGCTTCGACTCCTGTTTATCCTCAAGAAGAGCTTTGGCAGAATTGGCGAATTTCTGGCCACCTTGATATAGGTTTTTGTTCCGCCTGCTTGGCTAATTTCTAAGAACCGAACTCCGATGGAGTGAAGTTCTATACCCAACAGCTTGGCACATTCAGCGAATACATATGCATCCGTTTCTCCCTCAACCAAGAACCAACACCTCGCAAAAAATAGTTCCCCACGATGCATTCAAACATGATAATTGAACATTCTCAGTTCATTTGGGTCTAGCAAACATTGAGGAATTGATTTACATACTGTCGTAGAGGAATCATCCCGGCTTATCCTTCGTAATTTCGTTATTGGCACTTCCGAAAGAATATCACCCGAGTGCGTAGCAACGATTTTCTGACCAGGAAGATCACTGAGAATATGCCACACTGCACGGATTGCGTTCGGATGAAGATGCGCTTCCGGTTCATCAATGGCGATGATGGGATCAGAATCCTGATCATAATCAGCTGCAAGGCGTTTCTTAAGGTAAGCACATAATAGGAACAAAATGGAAAGGCTTTGAGTTCCTTTTCCATGGTTATGAATCGGAATTTTCACTGAAAGAATCAATATCGGCCATGAAGCCGTCAGACTTGGGGCCGCTGATCAAGCGCAATGGCACCGAATCGGAAACCGAGCGGCAGCTCACACCTTGCATTTGATGGGCAACACTCCGCAAGCCTTTTATCTAATCGTGCAGCACCAGCTGATGGCTGAAAAGGAGCAGGATCCACAACCGAATCTGCTGCCAAATTTGTTTGTAGATCAAGATGATAAAAGCACCCGGAAAGGGGTGCTGCCTGTACCGTGCGTTGGCTGCCAATTTGGATTAGCAGACGAACTAAGATGAACATAAGGCAGTGCGATTTTACAATCAGCGCGGCGAAGCCTCGGAAAACCGGATCAAGGAATTACGCACTGAATTCGGCGGTGCACATTTGCGATGTGGCGATTTTGGCACCAATGCGGCGTATTTCAAGCTGTGTGCGTTAGCCTGCAATCTGTTAACGCTGCCGGCTGGCTGGGAAAGCAGACGGGCGATCACGATACGCTGGCGTCTGTATGCGCCGGCCGCACAGATCGTCTGCCTGGGCGGCAGTGGACTTTGAAACTCAATCGACGCAGCGGCTGCTTATCGACAAATCGCTTTGGTACATCCGCAACCTACCTATAGAGTACAAATCTGTACTTGACTTTTATTCAGCTGCTGGCCCATTAATCTATTACGTATTAGCAGAACCAATTTTGCCATAATTCACGCAATGTGAAGTGACAGACACTCCCTTTTGGTGCTGGAGGATGCGGAAAACTTTAACAATCGTTCAATTGTCCTTCACCAGGTGTACGAGGAACTCGCAATTTAACGATATCGAGGGGCGTTTTCAGTTGACCGATTACAAAAATACTTAGGGAAGCTAGACCAGAGCCGGCACGATGGTCGAAACATACCAACTGTCAGTCCACAAATTGGTCAATAGCCGAATCTATTGCGTGTTGAGTCCGGACTGAAGTTGTGTGTAATAGGTAGTCCGCAACTGCCGACTGTCATGAATCCGCCTCCTCGTGCGGCACCGCTCTCCTCCAATCGACATCAATTCCGACATCGCGGAAGGCTTTCATGCGTCTTGTCAAAGGAACTTTATTTCCCGACAGTCAAAGGCTCGGCTCGACCACCTCAAAGTGAGAAATCCCGTGGACTGTTCTCGCCACGCAGCGTACTGAATAATCGAACCTGTTGGCTGAAAAATTTTCTAATTTCGGATTTGGGCACCTACTAAGTGTACAATTAGGTGTCTACGTTAAAGCTATCTCACGTATTGCGATTCAGTTTTTAAGAATGGAATTCTGGAATTCAAGAGCGAGTGATGACAGACAAACGTGCTAAACGAATGTCTGAGAATATCCAGATTGCTCGTTTGAACGCGCTCGAAAATATTGTCCGGATATTCGTTAAGGCAATAATTTGGATTGGATCGTTTTTCTTCATTTGATTGTCAATTAAGGAAATTGCTGGAGAAACTACGATCATAAATGCCGTCGTCAACTACGTCAGTAGTCGCACGGCCTCACTAGCGACATTGCTCGTAATCGTCGTATTGTTAATCTGGGGGCTATTTGAACGTGATTTGCGACATCGAAAGACTGAAGAGATGCAATCTCACATTAAGAATTTAGAAACTAAAATTGATTCTGAGCGTACAACAAGCGGTTTGACACCAACCGGTAAAACTAATCCGGAGGATATTCGAAAATGATTGGAATTGAAAGTTTTGTGCATTTCATACAGATCATGTGCTGCGTGCTTTTCCTGATCTGGTTCTTCTCCAAACTCTGGACATCATTGTGGGTTGATGTAACTAGGCAAAGCTGTTTCGAAATTCGGGATAAACTCTTCATGCTTGCCGCTGACGGTTATCTGCGGTTCGATGACCCCATATATCGCCGCACGCGCAACTGGCTCAACGCATGCATTCGGCATGCACATGAGTTGAACCTTTGGGCATTCATTGTAGTCTACAGGAGCGCAGCGACCAAGTTTGGAACGCACCGATCGCTCATTGATGATGTTCGTGCTATGGAAGACAGTTATCTGCAATCTCAATTGATTGATTTCCAAATTCAGACAGCAAGAGCTCTGATGATACTCCTGATAATGCGGTCGCCTTTGATACTAATCCTGATCATCCCGATAATTTGGAGCTGGCTAGTCGCCGGACAATTGATGAACTACTTTGAACGTGTGATGTCGGCGGTGCGGGATTTGTCCTACATTTTCGAAGAAACTGACAGGATAACGATCAACCAGATGAACTAAAAGCTTTGAAAAGGAACCGAATTCTGAAATTGAAAAATATATTTCGAGAATCTGAAGAACTTGGCGGATTTTAGACACACTGTTGACCCGACTCGTTCCAAGTGACTCACAACTTGAGTGCTGTCAGGAAGCGAAGCACTGGCAATCCGTCGAATTGCACCACACAAGAGTGAATTCGAGACAGACCACCGCCTACCTCAAGGTTGAAACGGCAACTGAATTCTATCAAAGCGCTGCCAGAACCCTTCCAACTGCTTGGGATTGATCGAAAGCACCGTGAAATTGCACTCCATCATGGCTTCGACGACGTGTTCACGCGGAACTTCTATCGTAATTTCAGCCAAACCCGCGCCAGCTTGGTCCACAATCCAGTTCACCAGCTGATTCAAACTGCAGCCGCCATGCGCAGAATAGAGCGTGCCAACCTGTCAACCCTGTGTATCAATCAGACAGGCTGATGATTATTACGCCCCGGAGAATGCCAGCCAAGCGTTCTATATACATCCATCGTGGCTCTCCTGCTCATCATGGATGAAATAGATCCATCTTTCGATCCGGCTGCCACGATTCACGATTCAAACCCTCTACTGGGACTCTCTGCACGAACTGCCCACTGGACATCCATCAAGCGAGGCCAACGATTGAGGCACTGGCACCTCAGCACTCAAAACAGGCACAGGAGGTGGAGTGAAATTGAAGGTTTTAAAGAAAAGGCCGTTGATTCTCAGCTTGGAAATCAATCAAGGGCATTGAAAGAGCATGCCAGTAAATTACAAGCATGCACCAGTGGTAGATTGCGAACGATCAGGCACAATCTGAAAAATTCCATTCTGAATCGAATTTCATATATTTTCTAAAATTATAGCTTGTCCACGTTCGAATGAATCATCAATTGTGTGAACATAGACAATCCGCTTGGAGTGTTCTGTCGAACGCGAGTTACATATCCTGTGCCTGTGTGAAGTAGCGAAGCGTTGTTCCAACACCGAGTTCAGCAGCTTTTTTCACCGCAAGCATCCCGAGCATGATGTCGCTGACTGCAAAGCCTTTGTGCCAGAATAGATTCCGTTCCGTCGGAGACTCCCTTCCAGGCTTCAATCCCGCAGCAATCTCACCAATTTCCCCATAAACATGCTCATCTTGCAGTTCCCCTTTCTGCACAAGATCTGCAAATTGTCCATAAGGCGAAATCTTGCATTGATTCCAGTCATCCACTACAAATTTGTCAACGGTAAATGGCAGACTTGGTTCTACTGACAGCACTGCACCATAGGCTTGCAGGTGAGCGCCCGGTTTCACATCAGAATCTGCAACCAGGACCTGATGGTCCAGCAGTCGAGACGCGTCAATGATGATGTCGGCATCCCGAACCGTATCTTTGGTCGATTCCATGACTCGAATCTCCCGGTCGAGCTCTGCCGATAAAGCTGCAGCAAACCGTTCTCTCGATTCTGGTCTCTTGCTGGTCACTCGAATTTCCTCAAAATCAAACAGGAGATCCAGCATACGAACGTTGTACCACGATGTTCCGCGAGCGCCAATGTGACCGAGCACGCGTGGCTTATCACAGGCGAGATACTTGGCTCCCAATGCGGTTACTGCACCTGTTCGCATCCAAGTGATCAATGTCGCATCAACGATTGCAATGGGCCTGCCAGTTTTGGGGTCGTAAAGATTGAGCATTGCAAACTCAGATGGAAATCCGTACTGATAGTTGTCGTGAAAATCACCAATGATTTTTACGCCAGCCGCATCCACGGGTTCAACGTATCCTTTCAGGATATTGAACAGTTTGTTTGGAAAATCCAGCACGAGGTGACTTTTTGACGGCATGATGACTTTCTTCTGACCATGTGCGATCAGTCCCTGATCGATCGTCTGAATGATTTCAGACAAGCTCAAGTTGAGTGAATCCATATCGTTTTTTGATAAAAATAAAAGATCAATATCTGACATGATCATCGTCTCCCGTTCATTTTCGATCGATTGATTAATTTCCCGTACTTTCCACCTTTGATGGCTGAATTTCTGCTGTCGCTCAACAGGAGCCAATCCACAAGTTCAGAGCCCAAAATTGATGTCTCTGTATGGAGAGACCTGGCTGTAGAATATGTTTCGAATTCTAGAACCGCACCTTCATATCCTGCCATCTGCAGACGTGCGTACTATATCGCACACACCCGCTGTTCATGGGATCATTCGTTGAAAAGTGCGTTCAGCCAATTGAATTCCGTTCACGCTTTTCCTAGACTGAAAATTTAATCAAATATAATTTTCAGCTGTTTGAGTTTGGAAACTCAAATTTTTAAAATTCAATCACTTCATTTTCCAACCGCTATCAATCAGGTGCCTCTGATGTCCCAGATCTTCCATAAACTGACAAGCTCGCTACCACCCGTTGCCGCTTATGCTAAAGGGGTTTACGTATACGACGACCAGAACCGTGAATATATTGACGCTTGCGGTGGCGCGGCAGTCTCTTGCTTAGGCTACAATCATCCCGCCATTATCAAGTCGATTCAGAAACAGGCGGAACAGCTTGCTTATGTTCACTCCAGTTTTTTCACATCATACCCTGCTGAGACGCTGGCTGAAAAGCTGGTGTCAATCGCACCTGAAGGATTAAATCGCGTGGTATTGATGTCAGGTGGCTCAGAAGGAATGGAAACCTCCTTCAAACTCGCCCGTCAATACTTCTACGAACGCGGTGAACATGAAAGACGATTCTTCATTTCACGTAAACAGAGTTATCACGGCGCTACGTTCGGCGCCTTATCCGTCGGGCAGCACTTTCGCAGACGACGTCCCTTCCTGCCTCTTTTGTCGGCGAGCAATGCTGTTTCTGCCTGCAATCCTTACCGCTATCAGAAACCTGATGAAACTGAGCAAGAATATGGATTACGCGTCGCAAATGAACTGGAAGACAAGCTTAAGGAACTCGGTCCTGAAAATGTAATCGCTTTCGTTGCAGAAACCGTGGGCGGAGCCACCGCTGGCGTGCTTCCGCCTGTAAAAGGGTATTTCAAAAGAATTCGAGAAATTTGTGACGAATACGGAATCCTGCTGATTTTGGATGAAGTCATGTGCGGCTCGGGCCGCACTGGAAGTTTTTTTGCCTGCACGCAGGAAGATATCGTACCTGACATCCTAACGCTGGCAAAAGGACTCGGCGCCGGTTATCAGCCGATCGCAGCAACACTTTGCGCTGATTCGATTTTTTCTACTGTCGATGAAGGTTCTGGCGCCCTCATACACAGCTTCACATACATGGGACATACTCTAGCCAGCGCTGCCGCAGTTGCCGTGATAGAAACGGTCGAGAAAGACAACTTGCTTTCCAATGTGCAGAAAATGGGAAACTATCTCATCACACAACTTAGAAACACGCTGAGTTCACATCGGTACGTGGGCGATGTTCGAGGTAGAGGGTTATTTATCGGAGTGGAGTTTGTTGCCGATAAGGAAAGCAAAGAAGGACTTGACCCGGAACTAAAGTATCACTCAGTATTCAAGAAAACATGCTTCCAGAACGGTTTGATGGTATATCCGAGTCCTGGGACGATAGATGGAATAGTTGGAGACCATGTCCTGCTCGCACCTCACTATACGATCGATGAATCCATTGCAGACAAGATCGTCGATCGAATTGCATCCTCGATCGACCAGAGTCTGGAAAAAGTCGGAATCAATCCCAACTAGTACGCAGGTTAATGGGGCGCTTCCTTTCGAAAAGGCTGGCTGATCAATCGATCAATGCGATTCTCTTCAACTTTCCTGAAGATCGGCAAACCTATGGTCATTCCTAAATGTCCCTTGATCGGCTGGCTTCTGTAAGTGCCGAAAATGCGATCCCACCAAGGTAAATTAAACCCAAAATTACTGTCAGTTTCATTGCGAATCACGGAGTGATGAACACGATGCATATCCGGTGTAACGATGAAATATCGCAGCACTCGGTCGATCTTTTTCGGAATTTGGATGTTTGCGTGATTGAACATCGACGTCGCGTTCAGCAATATTTCAAAAACGATTACGGCAAGCATGGGTGGACCGAGAACGGCAACCACAGCAAACTTGATCAGAATTGATATCAGTATCTCAACAGGATGAAATCGAATCCCTGTCGTTACATCAAAATCCAAGTCAGTATGATGCATTCGATGCATTCGCCAAAAGATGTCCAGCTTGTGAAACAGAACATGCTGAGCATAAATTGCAAGGTCAAGTAAAATCACGCCGATTGCCACAGCCATCCAAAACGGGGGATTCAGCCAATTGAGGATTCCTACATTCATTTCTTCCAGCTGCAGCGCGTAAGCTGCAATCGTTAACGGAATCAGAAATCGAACCAATATCGTATTGAGCAAAGAAAGCAGGATATGATTCGCCCACCTGGATACTCTTTTCAGCTTCCATTCACGTCTTGGAAAAAGAGTTTCCCACAGGGCAGCCGCAAACAGCACCGCGAAGAAGAATCCAAGTCGCCAATAGATTTCGTCGTCCATCTGCTGCAGTCTCGTAGCGTTTTATTCTTTCCTGTTACGCATCATTCGTTACCAGATCCGCATACGCAAAGGGTGTATCAATGTCTTGGATTACACTCGCGTCATCGACTTCAACCTCAACAGCATACTGCTGATAATCTCCAATGATGTGCTTGGCGCCAACATCACCTTGTACTTCCATCATTTCCTGAAAATATCGTTTATCCCACAGCACTGGATTTCCAAACTTCCCCTGATAAGTCGGAACGCAGATACTGCGCTCTCGTACGGGATCATACGCATTGATCAGTTTATTGATTTGCTTGCCATCCACAAAGGGCATGTCGCCCAGACACACAAGTACGCCGCTGACGTCTTTTGGCAGTGCTGCCAATGCCGTTCGCAGTGACGTGCTTAGTCCTCGCTTATACTCTGGATTGTTAACGAACTGAACTGCTCGGCCTTGCAGTTCCTTTCTGACTTTGTCTCTTTCGTGCCCTGTAACCACAAGTATTCCGTCAATGTTGGACTGTTCCAAGTTGGCGATCACTTTCTGAATGACTGATCTCTTGCCCAGTTTTAGAAAGAGTTTGTTTTCGCTGCCCATGCGCAAGGATTGACCGGCAGCCAGCACAATCGCGTAAATTTGTCTGCGAGCCGTTGCTCGAGAATCAGTTTTTACAGGCGTTCGTCGTACAGGTCTGCGCGGGGGTTCAGTCAGAATGCCAAATGTTCCCATGCTCTGAATGTCGGCAGAAGCGACCTCTACTCCAGCAGCCAAGCGTTCGATTACAAAGTCAAAGCCGTTGCGTTTCGGGGACCGCACACAACCGGGCAGACCAAGAATTCGAGTGTTTTCATACCGAGCCAGCAACAGCAGATTGCCGGGGTCAACTGGCATGCCGAAGTGCTCCACCCTGCCACCGGCATTGACAATTCCCTTTGGAATTACATCTTCCCTATCTTGAATCGCTGATGCCCCCAGCAACAATAGAAGATCAGGTTTCTTTTTTAGACTTCTGACGACCGCCGCGGTAATGTCTTTTTCATGATGCGCACAAATTTCTTCAAATTCGATTTCTGAACCAAGAACTCTCGCTCGTTCCTGCAGCATGCTGGAACCTTTCTTCAGCAGAGTCGGATTGAACCAAGGCGTTTGAGTTTGAATTAGACCGATTGACATTGACTTATACGCTAGAACATTGACCGGCGGCATCCCAAACATTGCCATTGAAACACATTGATTGAGTGATTCTCGACTCACAGCGAACGGAATGATCTTGATCGATACGATCAGTTGTCCTGGATAAACGCTGCTGTAGGGAGGCAGCGAAGCAACCGTAAACGCTTCATCAACGGAATTGATTTTGTGGATTTGATCGGTTCTTAACTTCAGCAGTCCTTTCGTTGTCGCGTAAAGATTGCATCGTCCTGTTGCCGGCCGCCGAATTTCGACGCCGTCACCGGCAATTGCCCGCGCCAGCGCTTCTGCCGCGGCATCCTCATCGACATCTGTTTCTTCCAGTTTAGCAGCGACGATCGATTCAAATCCTTCATGAACAAGAATTTGAACGTCTTGACGATTCAGCAGTTTTCCTTTCTTCCATTTTCTGCCCAGCACTTTCAATGAATGGGCGAGCATCCATCCTTCGCCCTGCTCAGCAGGTATTCGCTCAAATTTCATCAGTTTGCCTGCTGTCTGAGTTTCTGGGTGATCTGCGCCATTATCGAGACTGCAATTTCCGATGGAGATCTTGCTGAAATGTTCAAGCCGACAGGCGCACAGATTCTGCGCAGCTGGTCTTGTGCAATGCCAACATCCAGCAGTCGTTCGCATCTCTTTCTGTGAGTCCGTCTGCTGCCCAGCGCGCCAACGTAAAACGCATCGGAACGAATTGCGGCAACCAATGCTGGTTCGTCGAGCTTCGGGTCGTGAGTTAAAGTCACTACAGCAGTGCGATCGTCCACTCCAAGCTTTTCTAAAGCCACATCCGGCCACTCGTTGACAAGCGCTACCGAAGGAAATCGAAATGCCGAAGCAAATGCCTGGCGCGGGTCGATCAGCGTGACATCATAAGCACATTCTTGGGCCATCGAAATCAAGGGCTTGGCAATATGCACCGCACCGATGACGAGCAGTCGCAAAGGCACATTGAAAACCTGAATAAAGAACCTACCCTCATCAAGTTGAACCAATCCGCTCCGGTCATTTAAAAATGCATCTGCAATCCGACTTTGCAATGCTTCGGATTGGAGAAGGTCACTTCGCAGAAAAATTTTCTGAGAATTTTTATCCAAATTGGTGACAAGCGCAATCGACCGCTTGCGCTTGTTCGCCTCGATGATCTGCAGAAGCGTCGACTTTTTCACAGAACGTACGAACCCGTCATGAATTAATCGTCAATGATCGGCTGCACAAGAACAGCGATCCTGCCTCCACACGCCAGACCCACTTCCCAAGCCTGTTCGTTGCTTACTCCGTAAGACAAGGTTTTGGGCTGTTCGCTGTCGATGACTTCCATGGCTTCTTCAATGACCGCAGTTTCGACGCAGCCTCCCGAAACCGAACCTTCAAACTGTCGGGAATCATTTACAACCAGCTGACTTCCCACAGGTCTTGGCGAAGAACCCCAAGTCGCAATGACCGTAGCGACTGCCACGCCGCGGCCCTGCTCCAGCCAACTGGCTGCCGTTTCAAGTATTGTCCGCTGTTGACTCATATCGATTCAAGCCATTTCGTTTTTTAATGATAATCCAATATTGTCTTCCTGCATTTTTGACCTCCAAAACTCACGATTGCTCTTCGTTTCCAATCTGTACTGATCGGTTGCGGTGCAGAGCAATTTTGCAAGATCGTTCAAGCTTTCGAGATTGTGTACCGGTAAAAATGCGTCTACGTTGCGCAATATTGTTCGAATGCTGTTTACTTTCGGCTCAAATTTACCGTATCTCAACAATGGATTCAACCAAAGCAGCTGCCTGCAAGAACGATGCAGGAGACTGATTTGGAATTCAAGACTGCCTGATTCCGAACGGTCCAGTCCATCTGTCACCAACAGTACGATCGACTTGTGAAGCGGCAGTCTGCGAATCCACGTACGGTTGAATTCCGCCATGCATTCCGCAATCCGCGTTCCTCCATACCAGTCTTCAACACTTTCTGAGACCATGTTCAACGCACAGTCAACATCTCTGATCTTCAGATATCTGGAAATATTCGTCAGGCGAGTCCCGAAAACGAATGACCAGACACTTGATCTTGCCAAACCCATCACATGGGAGAAATGCAGAACCACCCTTGAATATTCGCTCATCGAACCGGAAATGTCACACAGGATGACGACTGGCATGCTTTGACGTCTGTTTCGACTTCGAACCAGTTTTATCGAATCCGCTCCGCCTCTCATGCTGCGCATCATCGTCTTTCTCATATTGACCTTATTGCCGAGGGAATGAATCTGCTGCCGACGGGTTTGAATCTGATCAAAGGCAACTCTTATCTTTGCCAGAATTTCCATTGCAGACTCCATCTCCTGTTTAGACATGGATTCGAAATCTGCCTTCTGCAGTTTTTCACGGTCTGAAGAGGTCGCCGACGCCTTAAGTTCCCATTCCTGCTCATTTTCAGCTGACTGACTGTCGATCGCCTGATCGAGATACAGGGATTCAGACAGCCTTCGCGCCATTTCCTGTTTGGAATCTTCCTGTTCAGGAACTCGAACTTCAGGCAGCAGCCCGGATATCGATTTTTCAAGTATTCTGTGATTGCGCCAGAAAACCTCAAAAGCCTGGTCGAAAATATAACGCTGACGGGGATGACTGACCAACACCGCATGCAGCGTCCAGTAAAAATCTTCACGATCTTCAAATCCAGCCAAACTGACTGCGCGAACCGCGTCTAAAATTCTCCCGGTTCCGATGGGAAGTCCCGCTGAGCGCAACAATCGCCCGAAGTGAACCAGATTATGAACGAACTGACTGCTGGTATCCTGTGCAGAAAGGTTGGAACTGTTCATTCTTCACGCCTCACATACCAGCTGCGACTTGAATGGAAGAAAGAATTCTTGAGGCTTCGTGTCCGCGAATTTTTTCTACGTCGTCCTGATATTTCAGCAGTACGCCAAGAGTGTCATTCACAATGGAAGGACGTAAATCGACAACGTCAATCTGGATCAGCGCATGTGCCCAATCGATCGTTTCTGCGACACCTGGGACTTTATACAAATCCTGATCTCTCAGCCGCTGCACGAAACCGACGATCTGCTGTGCGAGCTGCCCCTTCGCCCGAGGCGCCTTCACCGCCAGAATGGCCAGTTCTCTTTCAACGTCTGGATAATCAACCCAATGATAGAAACAGCGACGTTTCAATGCGTCATGAATTTCCCGCGTACGATTCGAAGTGATGATGACAACAGGCGGCTCGCTCGCCTTGACTGCCCCGAATTCCGGAATCGTAATCTGAAACTCGGAAAGAATTTCGAGGAGGTAGGCTTCAAAGGGTTCATCGGCTCTGTCGATCTCGTCGATCAGCAGCACTGGAGCGCCTTGTTCGGCAGCTGTCAGCGCCTGCAACAAAGGACGCGCAATTAAAAATTTTCTAGAATAAATATCCTTCGCAAGGGAATTGCGGTCGGTTACCCCTTCCGCTTCTGCCAACCGAATTTCGATCATCTGTCGAGAGTAATCCCATTCATAAACAGCAGAAGACACATCCAGTCCTTCATAGCACTGCAGACGAATGAATTTTCGGCCCATCGCCGCAGCCAACACTTTCGCAACTTCAGTTTTGCCAACTCCGGCTTCACCCTCGAGCAGCAATGGGCGACTCAGATTCAGCGACAGATATACGGCTGTCGCGAGACTGCGGTCGGCAACATAATTATTCGAGGAAAGAAGTTCCAGAGTAGAACTGATGTCATAAGGCAGATTCATATCACGCTCGTCAGAATATTCGAACACTAAAACGTCAAGCTGTTGAAAAATTGGAGTTTATCAAGGTTGGTTGACAAGGCACTTCTTTAATGAACGGATCACCCTTCTGTTCCATATGCATTTTGAACTTGGGCCGTAAGCTGTTTTGGTTGACTTTCGTGTTTTTTGTGTTCGACTGTCAGCAGCCTCAGCAATATGCGGGCAGCCTAGCCCGCTTATTTTATTGAGCAACAAAGAACATTCTTATAAATGCGATTGCTAGAACCGCCCATGCACCGCTTACAATCGTTATCATCCATTTGGTGTTTTTCGCGTCAATTTCTGCAATCAAGATCTTAATGCCGTCCAAGTCTTCCTTTACAGGCAAGCATTCAAATTTTGTTTCCAAACGAGTCATTTTAATTTCAAGCTGCTGAAGGCGTCGGTTTATTCCATCAATTCCACTGTCAGCACGATCACTTGGGTCTGGGCTAACATCCTGATTGGACACCATTTCTGAATGCCGCATGGCTTCAGCTTTCCTTAAGTACTGACGCAAGCCAACCTGTCATGCAACCCGCCACCGACGGTCTTATCAACCAATGCTGAATAAGTTCCTCTCAACCTGCCCTGTAAAGTCCCAAACTTCGGATGCTCGATACAAACATGTATCGAGCATCCGTAAAATGTTTATTGCAACAGCAGATCAACTAGCCGCTTATTTGAGCAACAGCGCGCTTTGCCATCACAGTGACCAGGTGAGCGCGATACTCTGCGCTGGCATGAATGTCGGAATTCAAGCCCTCGTCAGAAATCGTCACATTCTCCACGCTGGATGGGGAAAACGAATCAGACAGAGCAGACTCCATCTCACTTACCCGAAATACGCTGCCGCCAGCGCCTGTGACCGCCACTCGCACTCCATCCGATCCCTGTGACACAAAAACTCCGACAATTGCGTATCGGGAAGCTGGATTCGGAAATTTACAGTAAGCAGCCCGACGCGGAGCCGGGAACGTCACGGAAGTCACAATCTCGCCTTCGTTCAGCGCAGTCTCAAACATGTCAACAAAAAAATCGTCAGCAGAAACTGACCTCTGATTCGTATTGACGGCTGCGCCTAACCCAACGAGTGCGGCAGGATAATCTGCAGCAGGGTCATTATTGGCAATTGAACCTCCAATTGTTCCCCGATTTCGCACCTGCGGATCACCGATTCTCTCTGCCAGATCCGCTAAAGCGGGAATTGCCGACTGAACGTCCTGCGAACCCGCGACTTCGGCGTGAGTTGTCATCGCGCCGACCGTTATGGAATCACCGTCGACAGTGATGCCTCTCAGCTCGCTCACGCCCGACAGATCAATCAAATCACTCGGTGCGGCCAGTCTCTGCTTCATTGTTGGTAAAAGCGTGTGGCCGCCGGCCAGCAGCTGACCGTCATCTGAGGCGCCCAGCATGTCCGCAGCTTCGCTCACGGTCGCTGGCGTTTTGTAATTGAATTCATACATAATCGTTCCTCCAGTTAAGATGCCTGAGCATCGCGAATTGCCTGCCAGACCCGCTGCGGCGTCGCTGGCATGTCCAGATGGGATACACCGACATCCGACAGCGCGTTCAGAATCGCATTGATCAGTGCAGGCGGCGACCCAATGGCTCCGGCTTCACCGCAGCCTTTGACTCCAAGCGGGTTGTGTTCACAAACGGTAACCGTCGTATCCACGCTGAATGAAGGCACGTCCGTTGCGCGCGGCATTGTGTAATCCATATATGAGCCGGACAAAAGCTGTCCATTTTCGTCATAGCTGCATCCCTCAAGCATCGCCTGTCCAATGCCCTGCACCAAACCTCCGTGCACCTGACCTTCAACGATCATCGGATTGATCACGACTCCAAAGTCATCCGTTGCATGGAAGTTCTGGATGTCGACCACACCGGTTTCAGGGTCGACTTCAACTTCGCAGACATAGGTTCCGGCTGGAAATGTGAAGTTCTTCGGATCATAGAACGCAGTTTCTTCAAGCCCTGGTTCGAGATCTTCGAGCGGATACTGGTGCGGTACATAAGCAGTCAATGCGATTTCACCGAATGCTTTTGCCTTGTCCGTACCGGGCACGACAAACTGACCGTTTTCAAATTCAATGTCAGATTCTGACGTTTCCAGCAAATGAGCGGCGATCTTCTTCCCTTTGGCAACGATTTTGTCAATCGCTTTCACGATTGCCGCACCCCCGACGGCGATGGACCGAGATCCATACGTGCCCATGCCAAAAGGTATCTTGTTGGTATCCCCATGAACGATATCGATGCTGTCAAAATCAATACCCAACTTCTCGGAAACCACTTGAGCAAACGTCGTTTCGTGTCCTTGGCCATGTGAATGCGAACCTGTGAGCACACTCACTGAGCCCGTAGGATTCACGCGGATCGTCGCTGCTTCATAAAGCCCGGCGCGTGCGCCAAGGGAACCGACCACGTTCGATGGTGCGATACCACAGGCCTCGATGTAAGAAGCGATTCCGATCCCTCGCAGTTTTCCCGCACCCGCGGATTCCTGCTTTCGATCTTCAAAGCCAGCATAGTCGGCGGTTTCAAGCGCTTTGTCCAAGCTCGCTTCGTAATTGCCGGTGTCATAAATCAAGGCGACTGGCGTCTGATATGGAAACTGGTCCGGCTGGATAAAGTTTCTTCTGCGAATTTCCGCTGCATCAATCCCCATGTCGTCTGCTGCGACCTGAACGATTCTCTCCAGCAGATAGGTTGCTTCCGGCCGGCCTGCGCCGCGGTAAGCGTCCACAGGCACCGTATTTGTAAATACCGCTTTGACTTCACAGAAAATCACCGGGGTGGCGTACTGACCGGCCAGCAGGGTTCCGTGCAGATAGGTCGGCACGCAGGGAGCGAAGGTTGACAGGTACGCTCCCATATTCGCCAGCGTGTGTTCGCGCAAAGCCAGGAACTTTCCGTTTTCATCGAGCGCAAGCTCAACGTTTGTGACGTGGTCCCGTCCATGCGCGTCGGACATGAACGCTTCACTTCGATCCGAAATCCACTTTACGGGCCGATTGAGCTGACCCGCACACCAAGTGACAATGATCTCTTCCGCGTAGTTGAAAATCTTTGAACCGAAACCTCCACCCACATCAGGTGCATGCACTCTTAACTTATGCTCCGGCAGACCCAAAACAAAAGCGCCCATGAGCAATCGAATCACATGAGGATTTTGGCTCGTGGTATGCAGTGTGTAATTTCCGGTTCCTTGATCGTATTCGCCAATCGCGCATCTCGGTTCAATCGCATTCGGAATCAGGCGATTGTTCACAAGACTTAACTTAGCAACGTGATGAGCCTGCTCGAACGCAGCATCAACGGCTTCTTTATCACCCAACGCCCAGTCAAAACACAGGTTGGTTCCAACGTCGTCATGCACCGTTGCAGAACCATTGGAAATTGCTGCATTCATGTCGACTACAGCGTCCAACAGCTCATATTCAACATCAATCACTTCCGATGCGTCGCGAGCTTGTGCCTGAGACTCAGCGACAACAACTGCGACCGGGTCTCCAACATGTCGAACTTTTCCTTCCGCCAGAACCGGATGTTTCGGCTCATTCATGGGATTGCCATCTTTGCCGGTAACCTGCCAGCCACAGGGAATTCCACCCACACTGGCCATGTCAGCCGAAGTATAGACCGCAACCACACCGTCACAGGCTGCAGCCGCCTCGGTGTCGATTGAAACGACTTTGGCGTGTGCATGCTGTGAGCGCAGAATGTGAGCAAACGCCTCGCCAACATGTCTGATGTCATCTGTGTATGTTCCCGCACCGCGTACGAATCGATAGTCTTCCTTTCGTCTCACCGCGACGCCAATGCCATTGTTACTCATGATTGCGCCTCCCTCATTGCTTTTGCGCCAGCCTGAATCGATTTAACGATATTGTGGTATCCAGTACATCGGCAAAGATTGCCTTCCAGCCACTCGCGAACTTCCTGCTCCGACGGGTTCGAGTTCTGACTCACCAAATCGAGCGAACTCATAATCATCCCCGGTGTGCAGAAACCACACTGCAGTCCATGATTGTCTCGGAAGGCCTCCTGCATTGGATGTAATTCACCATTCATCGCCAAACCCTCGATAGTGGTAATGTCAGCTCCACTGGCCTGCACTGCGAGAACGGTACAGCTTTTGACCGATGTTCCGTTCATGTGCACTACGCAAGCGCCACACTGACTTGTGTCACAACCGACATGCGTGCCAGTCAATCTCCGATTTACACGCAGAAAATCAACCAGCATGGTCCGCGGTTCAACATTCGCTGAAACGCTGTTGCCGTTTATGGTCATTGAAACAGCTTTTCCCATATATATTTCTCCTCTAGCCTATTGATAATTCTAAAATATTTCTTGATTGAAACGAATCAAGAGAAGTTACATTCATTATCGCAATTTACTCGAAATGATTAAAGCTCAAAGTGCTCTCATACAAGGAATTTAATGATCGGGCGCCATTCAATCTGCAGCTCGTTTTTCAATTCCTTCTACAAAAGCATCAAAAAAATCGTCTATTTTCTTTTTTGCCATGCTGTTCATCAAACGCGAACCTAGCTGAGCGATCTTACCACCGATTTTTACTACCGCGTCATAAACCATTTCACAACCTTCATCTGCATCGATCAGACTGACATGTGCGCTGCCGCTGGCAAAACCCAATACACCCGCTTTCGAACGGATTTCAACGGAGTAGCTGTCTTCCTTGATGATGTCGGTGATGGTGAGAAAAATATTGAACTTTGCTCGAACAGCACCGATCTTGAACGTCATTTTTCCTTCAAGTTCATGATCTGATTTCCAATCGAGGGTTTCACAGCCGACGATTGATTCGCGAATCAGGTCCGCGTCAAACAAAGATGCCCAAGTGACGGCTCTGGACACAGGCAACAATCGGGTTCCGTTAATTTTCATTTTGGACTCTTAAACTCAGTGCTGCGATTTGAACAATTTTCCAAGGTTCTGCCGACAGATGGAAAACGGTTGCTGATTTGAATCTTGGAATCCACCTGACAATGTAAAACACAATCAATTTCAACCGCTTCGGCACAACTACTCAAATGCCAGATACTCCACACGTCAATATTACAGACAATGTGCATTCTCAGCTTGGCAAACTGAGAATGGTTATAACTTATTTGGAAATGAAAAAACCACCGAGTTATCAACGCAAGACTCCTCGGGCAGAAAATTTATCGATCATTCGTTCTTACAAACCTACAGTTCATTTTTACCGATATCTCTACAAAACCGTCGGAACACCCTGGTTGTGGTATGAACGAAACGTGATTTCTGACGATGCTCTGGAAAAAATTATCAATCATTCTAATGTTCAGATCTACGTACTCTATGTAAACGGAACTCCAGCGGGTTATAGCGAACTGGAACAGCAGGAAAACAACGATGTTGAAATCGCGTATTTCGGTTTGATTCCAGAATTTTTGGGACGAGGCCTTGGCACATACTTTTTGAGATGGACGATCCAGAAAGCCTGGTCAACAAAACCGAATCGAGTCTACGTACATACATGCAATTTCGATTCTCCTCATGCACTGTCGACCTATCAAAAAGCAGGATTTACCCCATACAGACGGGAACTCAGAATCATAGATGATCCGAGCGTAACTTCAGTAGAATCTTGAGAAAACAAAAAACTGCCGTCTGTGGCAGTGAATCCAGGATTCATTTGAAGAATTAATTCTCAGCAGCTGATTTAACGCGGATAAAACATGCATCTGATGGGGATCTGAGAACGCACAGACTGAGAATATTCGAATATTACGAAGTGGTTGTTCTTACCTGCCGGCGAAATCCAAGCGAGAATTATAGACAGAGATCGATCAGAAGCAGAATTCAATGGACGGAACCGGCTCGAAAACCATATATAGGGGACGAATGATTTTTATCGAAACAGCTTCCTGCTAAGTCCCAGATTGACGTATGATCGAAGATAAAATGAATTTATCTACCTGTTCATTTTTTCTGTGATTTGCAAGTGTGACAAAATGAGATTCCTCATCAATGATTGCTTTACACCTGCAATGAATGCCTCTTTCTCTTATTGATTGAAACCCATTTTCATATCGAAATTTCTCGGCTTGTGGGTACGTCAAACTGCGATCTCAAAAGCACCATATCTGGAAGTTCACTTTTATTTTTTAAATTCTTCGTCGTCATCTAGTTCTCAATTCAAACATTAGAATTTATTTGGGATTGCTCATGGCAGAATAGGTTGCACTCCTTTAAGGATCTGTTCCAAAGTTAATATCTGAATTCTAGGTATAAGTTCTTGTGTACGAAAAACTACCTTTTCGGGTTTATCGGGAAATTCATAAATACCAGATTGATTGGCAAATAGTTTCATTTTCTTTGTTGGTTTTACTTTGGTTATGAAAATTCCAATTTTGTTTTTCCCATTCAATAGTCCTCTTAATGCACGAATTTGTTCAATTGAAATTCTTCCGCTTTTTACAGAAACAATTGCAATTTCATTTTTATCTATTGGTATTCTTCCGTCGATTCCGCCATCTGCGCCCATTTTGTCATTTGGCAATCCACCAATCGAAGTTACGCAAAATTTCTCAAATTCCTTTCTTGCACTAGCGGATTGAGAATTGATAAGATTTTTTTCTACTTCTCCCTCTGTTTTTGGTTCACCAAAAATTTGAATTTCACCCCAAACATTATATTTTTGCCTTCTAAATCTCTCTTTGATTGCAGCGATCGATGAATAAGTTATGTCAATTCCAATCCAATGACGCTTCAATTTTTCAGCCGCTTCAACAGTTGTTCCGCAACCACAAAATGGGTCAAGAACCAAGTCTCCTTCGTTAGATGATGCTAATAAAATTTTTTCCAATAATGCTAAAGGCTTTTGAGTTGGATAACCAAGACGTTCTTTAGCCGACGGTGCCACAAATGGAATGTTCCAAACATCGTTCTCTCTTACTCCTTTTTCATCTACGCTTTTGTAACTAACAAAATGTGTTTCGCCACCTTTGAAACGGTTTAGAACACCTTGAACTTTTCTTTCCCTAGATCCAGTGGTGTAATCTGTGTAAAGAATATTAAAGCTGTAATCTGACGTTTTAGTGTAGAAAAATACAACATCATGCAAACACTGAAACTTTTTGGCTTTACCTGTCCATCTTCTGTAATGCCAAATTATTTCATTTCTAAAGTTATTTGTACCGAAAATTGCATCCATTACAATTTTCAAATAATGACTTGCTGTAGGATTACAATGAAGATAAATGCTTCCAGTTGGCTTTAGTATTCTTCGCATTTCAATTAAACGGACCGCCATATTCACCAAATATGCACAAATCTGAGATTTACCCATAGCATTAGCAAGTGCATCCAAAATACTCCTTGTTTTTAAATGTGTCATGTCATGTATATGAGCGTCGCACTCTGGTGTCCAGTACCAAGTATCTTCAAACGCTGTTACCTGCCCCAAATCATCGGGATAAATGATGTTGTATGCACGATTAGAATTAAAAGGCGGGTCAAGATAAATCAAATCAACAGATTCATCTTCCATTGATCGAAGAATGGGTAAATTATCAGAATAATAGAGTTTTCTAATTAAATCCTTTCGATCAACCATTTTCAATTCCGTCTACCGTATTTGCCAAAAATTATTTCTGTATACATAAGTCGTTTACTAGCCATACCAGCAATAATATTCTGCACTTGCACGATAGTATCTTCTTCTTGGATATTATACGCCCGCGCCATCGATCAATTTCGTTGCGAGTATCCGGTCGAGCTGGACTTCGAATCCTTTGTCAATTCAAAAAGAGCTATTCTATTGAGTTTGCTGACGGCATCAAATTGTTTCAGGCAACGGTGTCGGTTTCAGGCAGTTCAGGCTCATACAAAGTGTTGTTCTGCAGCATCGTGCAAATCACTTTGAGCAAGTGGTTGCCGACGCAGCGTAAAGCCTGTCCGTGCGTTTTGCCGCGGGCTTTGAGGCTGTCGTATTTCCGTTTGCATTTCGCATCGTGCTGACAGGCGACGCGAGCCCAGTGATACAGTGCATTTTGCATCAGACTGTTGACGGATCGTCGCTGGCAGATAACCGTCTTTTTGCCCGAACGTTGAGTCACCGGAGCGACGCCGCCGAGCGTTCTGTGGGCTTGATAATCTCGCTGTTCAATGGCTTCTGGCACTTCCGGCACCAGCACCGAGAAGACATTTCTGCAGATATTTGGGACCGAAAATAAAATTTCCCCGTCGCTGATCGAGTCTGAGTTGGTTTCGAATGGCGGTTGGCACCAGTGTTCAATCGTCTCATACATTTGACGCTCGAGGTCCTTGATCTGTGACGGCACCAACTGCAATCGCGGTACCAGATCTGCGATCTCAATGGCTTCTGGAGGCGCCATTGGATCGAAGCTTGAAAACGGCTGCTGACGCAGAATCGGCAGCAAAGTGTCGGCATCAAAACGACGGATGCGATGTTCTTTGAGCAGTTTGTGCGGCTCATTGCGGGTCATCTTCTGGGCTTGATGTGGAGTCGGGGCCTGCTGCAGCAAACTTAAAAACCAGCTCTGAGCCACATCTTCGACAATCTCCAACAGGGCTGGAAAACTGGTCACTAACAATTCATTCAACTGATTGGATAATTTTTCTGTCGAATCAATTTGCCTCTGCAATGCACCAGGCTGCGCATTGTGCGCTGCTCCTTCGTGAGCGCAGGCGCCTCCCGAAAGGCGTGCTGATCGGTGTGCAGCGCACTGGCGATGACCTGCGCATCGCGTCGGTCGTACTTCGCGCCGGCGACTGAGAAACGGTCGCGGAAGCGACTCGACTGCTTGGGATTGATGGACCATAGCGTCATGCCAAAAGATTGCAGCGCCAACACCAAAGGACCAGTTGGAACTTCCAAGCCGATTTTCAGATGCTCGACCTGGCGACCGACCCGCTCCGACAGCCACTGCGCTATCTGACGGATCAGTTTGGGCAGGTGCTGGCAAGTGCGTTGTGCGACTACTTGACCGTCGTGGTCAAGGATACAGAACTTATGGAACTTTCTTCCCCAGTCAATACCGACAAAATGAGAGCAAGCATCTGACATCATGTGACTCCATTGTTAATTCAGTTATACTCTCGACCTGGATGGGACATCCTCGCCGTCACACCGGACCTGTACAGGTGTTCGAAGACACAGACTTCGCATGAGTGTTTTTGGCGAGTTCCCCATCCAGGCGCGAGTCCAGATCAGGTGTTCAAGAACACAGGTAATTGAAAGGTTGCTCTGGATGGACCCCCAATCTGAGTGAACATCGGTGCGGTGAATCAACTCCCCAATTCAAAGGAATCAGGGAGTATTAAATGGTACAAGTCAGGTGTATTGTGTGTCCTGAGCCCAAAGAACAGCGGGAGATGGCGTTCTGTGGATTCGAAAAAGATAGCAGGACCTTGAAGTACGGCTGTCCGGCCGCGATCTATGGGCTGAACTGCGACGGCTATCGGGAATGTCTCCAGCGGCACGGCGGCAAGGTCTCCGACTACATCCGCGTGGTGTGCGTCAAGCTCGACAAGAACCCTCGCATCTTTACCCCCACGCCGCATCACTGTGCTGCCTGGCGCAAGGACTACAAGCGGCGCGCCTAGCTGGAGCGTCTCTTTTCACGATTCGACCAAGGCTGTCGTTTCGAGCGGCACTATATACGCGGAAAGGTGAAAATGCAAACCCGCGTCAGCATTGCCATGGTCATCATGATGGTGCTGGCTCAATAATCCAGCAGACTGGAAACATCAGATGTGCTCACTAGTCAAGATCTTGACGCCGCCCTAAGCAACCTAGCCGCCGTCTGATCGCAAAAGGAGCTCCGCCCATGACGCCGGCGAGACCATGACGCGCCTGAAATCCAAAAAATACAGCAGCCGCCTGTTTTTGCGAGCTGCTCAAGGGCGTTCGCCTCGGTTCGACTGCATTTGACAGTGCAAATGCTTGGATATTTGTCAAATGAGTCATCAAATGTGCGATTGTGGGAGACTCAGACCGTGTATTTTAGGTTTCAGTCAACTCCAAATTGTTGTGAAAACCTTTAAAGCGCAACTGCCTCGGAATTGGTGTTTGGAATTATCGTTATTCATTTTTCGATTACAATAATGTGGATTTTCGAGTTTAATTTTGGTGATTAATGTGAATAGGGAAATTATCAAAGGTTCATTATTAATAATCGTATTACTATTATTTGTAGGGTCAGTTCTCGGAGTGCTTTATTTAGAACTTTCAATTTGGGCTGCAATTTTGATTGCCCTCCCCTTTTTCATCGCAGTTGTAGGAATTATGTTTTATCGTTAGTAGGTGTTTAAAAGTACCACGACTAACAAACTTGCTTTTGTCGTCAAAAATTTTTAAATCAAATCTGAATCAAAAGTTTATCTCGCTGTTGGGTAACTCTTTTAAAGGCACCTCTAGTAACCATGCATTCTCAAGGCTATTGACCATCAAAATATTTTCGAGAATTTTTACACTCTGTTATTGCCAAATATGATAAGACCGGAATCTTTCATTGCTTTCCGTCAAATTTTAGCCTTGTTGCACTTGATTTCACCCTTTTGAGCGCAATCATCCCTAGACCGCCGTTGCCGATGGTGCCAAAAAACTCAATCGCTTCATGCTGGCGCGGACACTAAGCTACCTTCACTTAAAACACCCACATCACATTCGAAACTTGGTCGCGCCGTTAGCTCAAGCCGCCTGAACCGGCACCGTTGCGTCGCAGGGAACCATCACCTCTAGAAAAGAAGTGAAACTGCCCCCTGTACGCAATTCATGGATGAAATCCTTCATCAGATGATCGAGGCATTGAATGAGACTGGCATTCCAGCACTCACTAGCTCAAATTTGAGTTACTAGTGACAACTGAATCTTTCGACTTTAAGCTATCTTCTTTTCGAATTTACTAAATTGTGCGTCCAACGGGAAGAACTCACTCACAACTACACTGACACAATTTCAGAAGCTTGAAATTTCACAAATAGATTTTCCATCGGCACAATATCTTAAACAGTTGACGGAAGCTCTCCTCGAAATTCATCCCAAGTGCACAATTGTTTGGTTATAGTATCTAGAATGTATATTCCTCTTGTTGGCAGACAAATGCGGTGTAAATTACAGTGCGAGTAAATTTCATTTTGCAAGATTAACACCTAATATTCGAGATGCCATAAATCCTTAATACTTGGAACAATAGAAGTGTCTGAAAATAAGGTCTTTATCTCCTATTCCCATGATTCCGAAGCTCATAAACAATGGGTACTTGACTTGGCAGAATACCTAAGTGAAAATAATATTGAAGTAGTTTTCGATCAGTGGAACCTTGCTTTAGGTGATGACATTGCGCTATTTATGGAGGAAGGAATAAGAAACTCGGATAGAGTTCTTGTGATATGTACCGATAATTACATCAAGAAAGCCAATATTGGAGAGAAAGGTGTCGGCTACGAAAAGACAATTTGCACGGCGGAAATCTTTCGAAACCCTCAAGACCGAAGTAAATTCATTCCAATCGTTCGTGATGTCAAGGGCACCAAAAAATTACCGACTTTTTTTGGTGCGGCTTATTACCTCGACTTGTCGGAAGGTTCAGACTGTCCTGAAGAACGCAGAAAGTTGGTCGAGGCCATTGGTAGAGTCCAATCTAGGCAACCCGATTTGCATAATTCGAATATTATTCCTCAGCAATCTGTATCGTACAACGATTCATCTGTGCCGCTTCAGGTGCCGTCACTTGGTCAAGCGACCATCGTAGAATTCAGTCGTAGATTTGCAATGGCATTTCCTGGTCTTCGTAGTGTACAGTGGATTGACGACCAGCAAGTGATTGCTGAACGCTTAGGCATCGTGCTGTCGCAACCATTAAGATACAAAGAAGGAAGTTTAGCATGGTGGTGGCGTGGGAATGAAAATTTACAAATTAGCAAATTTGAACAAGTTCAAGGCCGCAAATTTTTGATGGACTATCAAGAGCTAAATATTCACCGAATCGCGGCCGTCAACAGAATCAATATATACTATCGGAAATTCATCTATGTTGAAACGTTCGCTGACAGTCCCACAGGTCTGTACAAAACAAGAAATGAGGATATAACCCAGCTAGCCGAGCAAGATGGATATTGCTGTGAAGAGTACGGCTTCGTAGATGATTCTCGTCTAATTACCCGCGCGGAACTTGACGATGGTGCCACTATTATTGATGGCACGCCAGTTGATGTTCAAGGTCGCGCCGTTCCTCGAATAAGGTATATCACACCCTTTAATTTCCTCATTGCGCCACATATGTCACCGATTAACAATAACGACTTTGATTACATACTGCTGACATTGTTGAATCAAATGCTACAAGGAAAGGAAGTTTTTAGTGAAATATGTGATGCAATCGATTGCTTACCTAAACAAAACTAAAAATTTTATGAATTCTTGCTACTTTGTAAACAGAAGTTACTTTCATTTGCTTCACACAGCATAGCTAGAGCAAATATCTTCTTCGTCATTGCGCACAATTTAATGGGTAGAGAACAAAGTATAAGTTCTTTGTCATTGAGTCGCGCATCGTTCTCTGGAGTTTCGCGGTAGGCCTAAAGAGCCGGTCAGGTACTGTGCAAAGCGTGTCGAATGGCGCTTTCCCCATCCTAGGTATGACGTATTTGTCCTTCTTCTGGCCTGCAGGCATAAATTAATACTCAACGTAGGCAGTCGAGCAGGTTCAACAAATCCTAAAAGTCTTTTAATGCACCTGAATAGGTACTTGTACGAATAGGGGTGCTGTTCCATATAATTTCGTAGTTCAAACTGAGAATTTACGCTATAGACGATTGAAAACCTGAAACCAAATTTGAAAATTAACGCAATATGTACAAATTAATTCCCCTGGAAACAGAACAGCTGCAAGAAATTGACAGTCACCATCATCTGCATCCGTTCACCGATTCCAAAGTGCTGCACGAGGTAGGCAGCCGAATCATCACCCGCGCTGATGGCATTTATATTTGGGACAACGACGGGAACCGGATTATTGACGGCATGGCCGGGCTGTGGTGCGTAAACATTGGCTATGGACGGGAAGAACTGGCAGAAGCCGCGAGCCGGCAGATGCGAGAACTTCCCTACTACAATACGTTTTTCCAGACTTCTCACCCACCTGTCATTGAACTGTCCAAGCGGCTTTCCACCATTACTCCAAGAAATTTCAATCATGTCTTCTTGACAAATTCAGGTTCGGAAGCGAACGATACAGTCATTCGCATGGTGCGGCTGTACTGGGCAACCGTGGGCAAGCCAGGTCGTTCTACCATAATCAGTCGGCATAATTCATACCATGGCAGCACCATCGGAGCTGCAAGTCTCGGCGGCATGGCATACATGCACGCTCAGGGCGGACTGCCCATTCCCGGAATCGAGCACATTCGCCAGCCCTACTGGTATCAGGAAAGCAATGGCATGGACCCTGATGAATTTGGGCTGGCTGCAGCTGGAGCGCTTGAAGAAAAAATCTTGGAAATCGGTGAAGACAAAGTCGCCGCCTTCATCGCAGAACCAATTCAGGGAGCGGGAGGCGTAATCGTGCCACCTGATTCATACTGGCCGGAAATTTCCAGAATCTGTAAAAAATATGAAATTTTATTTGTTGCTGATGAAGTCATATGCGGATTTGGGCGAACGGGACAATGGTTTGGTACGGACTTTTATGATCTCGACCCCGACCTGATGGTGATTGCAAAAGGTTTGTCTTCTGGCTACATACCGATCGCCGGCGCGGTGCTTTCAGACGCTGTTGCTTCAGTTCTGATCGATGACGGCGGAGAATTCGCACACGGATTTACCTACTCAGGGCACCCGGTCGCATGCGCGGTTGCAAACGAGAACATTCGCATTCTGGAAGAAGAAAAGATCGTTGAACGAGTCCGCGAAAGCACCGGCCCTTATTTTCAACGCCGACTTCGCGAGCTGGAAGATCATCCTCTCGTGGGTGAAGTGCGAGGCGTAGGTTTGATCGCTGGCATTGAGTTGGTCGAAGACAAGCGGACTCGAAAGCTCTTTGACGCAGAATTAAATATCGGAATCAAGTGTCGCAACATCAGTACGCGGCGTGGATTGGTCATGCGCGCCATCGGAGATTCGATGGTACTGTCACCTCCGTTGATCACAACGCGGTCACAGATCGACGACATTATTCGTATTGCATTCGAAACCTTGGACGAAACCGTGAGCGTACTGAAATCTTAAATCGGGCCGTCCATACATGTCCTCAAAGCATCAGAATACTAATCCGGTAAACCGTCTTCAGTCCGAAGGTGATTTAAACATCACAGAAGAACGCAGGCTGTGGAATCAGCGAGCAGTCAGTGCTGAAACCGCAGCGTGGCTGGAAAGAGACAGCCAAGTTTTTCTACATCAGTCACTTTCCACTCCATGTCTGGATGTCATTGAATCATCAACAAATGCAGAAATCGAGAATTTCCAAGGTGATGCTTACCTGGATTTTCACGGGAATAGCGTTCATCAGGTTGGCTACGGGCATCCGAAAGTTGTTGACGCAATTCGGCGCCAGATTGAAAAACTGCCATTCTGTCCGCGCAGATTTACAAACCAAGCGGCGGTGGAACTCGCCGAAAAACTCGTTGAATTAAGTGCGGCCGAGCTGACTCGAGTGCTGTTTTCACCGGGTGGTACAAGTGCGATTGGGATGGCACTTAAAATTGCGAGGAAAGTAACCGGACGCTTTAAAACCATTTCCATGTGGGACTCTTTTCACGGAGCATCGCTTGATGCAATTTCGATTGGTGGAGAAGCCATATTTCGACAGGACGCGGGGCCTCTGCTACCGGGCGCAGAGCACGTACCGCCACCAAACCCTGCGAATTGTCCATTTCAATGCGGCTCAGCATGCAATCTGCAATGTGCAGACTATGTTGGGTACGTATTGGAAAAGGAAGGGGATGTCGCCGCCGTCGTTTCAGAAACTGTTTCGAGCGTGCCCTTTTTTCCGCCCTTGGACTACTGGAATAGGATTCGAGCAGCCTGCGACCGACATGGTGCCCTTCTGATTTTAGATGAAATACCCCATTCACTTGGCCGCACGGGTCGCATGTTCACCTACGAACACTACGAAGCAGTTCCGGACATTCTGGTGCTGGGGAAAGGACTCGGAGGTGGCATCGTGCCTCTGGCAGCAGTATTGTGCAAAGAAGAATTCAATATCGCGGGTGACCGCGCTTTGGGACACTATACGCACGAAAAAAGCTCTGTCGCCTGTGCCGCCGGCCTCGCGGCCTTAGAAGTTCTTGTCGAAGAAAATCTCGTCAGCCGGTCCCAGTCTCTTGGTGATCAAGCCTTGACAATACTGCAGGATGAGCTCCGGGAATCGGCCTGCGTTCGAGAAGTTCGGGGATTGGGACTGTTGATTGGGGTCGAGCTGGAAGATGCTGTTCTGAAAGCGAATCAACTCGCCGAAAAAGTCATGTACGGCTGCCTAAAAGCCGGAATTAGTTTCAAAGTGTCTATGGGCAGCGTCTTAACCCTGGCACCCGCGCTGACCATCAGTGAATCCGACCTGGAACGAGCTCTTCGAACCGTCTGCTCCATGATTCAGCACCAAACCAAAAACTAGAAGAGACTGCCTGAATCGGCAATATTGGACCAGTGCTAAATTTTGTGCAGTCTTGGACCCACTAAATGCCTGATCCAGTTCACCACTTCCAGCTGTCTTTGATTCCGGTCCAAAATATCCGCGTCAATTCCAAGTTCCCAGGCCGTATCTTTGCGATCAGGCTCATCCGCAAGCAATTCAAGCTTTTGGATGTAGTCCTGGACGCTCTGACTGCTGCTGAAGAAGCCCATGTCAATCAATATCTGTTCGCGGCAGCGAATCAATGCAGCCATCTCCCTCGTGTCGTATTCGGGATGGTACTGAACCGACCACATCGTGCCTTTTCCGTAGTTGATTTCCATGGATTGAACTCTTGACATGGAATTGCTGGACAAAACTTTTGAGTCTTTCGGTTCCTGGACGATTTCGTCTTCATGACTGGCGAAACTGTCAAACACTGAATTCTTCCTTTCATACATCTGATGTTTCCTGCCATGTTCAGTCAGCTGAATTTTTCGACCAAAACCCATCTCCCGCCCTTTCGGATTTTTATCCACCTTTCCACCGGCAACGATGGTGCCGATCTGCAGCGCCCAGCAGCTGCCAAAACTTGGAACGCCTTGATCAAAAATCTCCCTTTGAAATTCAACCTGTGATCGAACCGAAGGGTTATCGACATCACACACGGACAGATTGGAACCTGTCATGGTTGCTCCATGGTAAGACTTCAACTCCACTCCAATCGGTAAAGAAGACCCTATATCTGCGGCTGTAACAACATCAATAGTTGAATTTGGAGCAATCGTGTGCAGCATCTTTACGTACAAATCACTAGCCAAGGACATTCCTCCAGCGATGAGCTCTTTTCTAGATGCCTTTTTGTAGCCCTCGACCACTAGAAATTTAAACGGATCTTTAAACATTGATTTCTTTTTGTCGTTGAAATAAAGAGAATTTGTATATTAAACCACTTTCGTTGAACATTCACGATCCATTAATTCATGGTTTGATTTAACTCGACTGCGATTTCTTCTCTGCATCTGTCTATTTTGCAACAGCTGATCCGACCAGTCTCTCGAGAACGGTCGGCAGTTCGGAGCAGTGATTACAGACTGCGTCTGCCGTCGTCTCTGCCGCATCTGCAGATCTAGAACCCGTAAATAAGACTGCGCGCATTCCGAGTGCATGCGCACCTCGAATATCATTGTGCTCCCGATCTCCGACATGTACCAAATTTTGGACCGGCACGTCCAATTGGCGCGCGGCGGACTGAAACATGGATGGATGCGGTTTTGAGTATCCTACTTCATCTGAAAATGCAAAGGCACTGAAATACTTCAGTACGCCGTTCAGCTCCAGCCATTTCCTCAAGTTGCGACCGGGAGTGACTATCGCGTCGGATACGACGCCCAGTGAAAACATCTGAGAAATTTTCTCTAAAGCTTCTCGAACTCCCGGCATGGCCCGAGGCGGAATTTCAATTTCCATATTTTCCAGTTTGAAAACTGCGTCGTCTAAGACTTCACCTGGCAATCCGCATTCGAGCACCGCGGAAATCCGATCCAATCTTTCGGGGACCGTCCAGGTAACAAACTCATCATGCCACACTCGATTGAACTCGTCATTAACGGTGACGCAGGCATGTCTGATCTGTTCAAAGGCGAATGACGAATGTTGACGATAGGCATTCCAAACCACGTGAATTCGTTCTTCACGTTTTGGACGAAGCCCCATCTGAGCCCGCATTTCTTCGTCGGAATCGTCAACGATGACGGTGTCCCATAAATCAAATGTAATGGCAAATTCCTGATTCACGTTCGATTAAATCGCAACAATAATTAAAAAAGAAGAGCGCGGAAGCGCAGATTTACTACACAATGATGGTGGCTCGTCGAAAGCCGAAAATTATGCCACGAAAAGACCCTCAGCACTACAGCAGTTCAGCGCTCAATTGAATTCTCGCATCAATCTTGCTGATGAATTGTAAAACACAACCTGCAATTTCAGGACCTGCTTCAAGCAGAATTGAATGTTTGTATCGTGGCAATATTACGAGTGATGAAGTGTGCAGCCTTGTAGCAATGAGACGATTCAAGCGAGGGCTGCAGCCGCCATCGTTTTCACCTGTAAGCACTAGTGCTGGAACTTCAATCTCGTGAAGCCAAGGCAGCATTTCCGTAGCCGCGTAAATTCGAAAGACGTTCATAAATACGGCTTCATCGGTGCTGAGAACCTGCTGTAGCCTGTCTGCGACAATGTCTGGATGAGCTGATGTAAATTCGTCCGTAAACCACCGATCCACCAATGTTGGCAGCACACCAGCTACGCTCTGCTGTTCCATTGCCCTGACCACGTTCCATACATTGGCAGAGTCCTGTTCGGTCCTGCCTGCGGCTGTAGAGAACAGCGACATGGACAGTACGTGGCCGGGATATTTTCTGGCATAGGCAGGAACAATCATCCCACCCAGTGAGTGACCTGCCAAGTGAACCTGGTTCAGACCCAGCTGTCCGCGAATCCACTCCAAGTCGTCAACCAGCTCTTCCAGTCCAAAATGCGGATCTCGTGTCGGATGACTGCCATGGCCTCGAAGGTCGTAACGAACGACAGTAAAATATTGACTCAGTGTGGGTACAAGAGTACTCCAGATGCTGCGTGTCGCACCGATTCCGTGAACCAGAATCAGGTTTGGACCACTGCCTTCAATGGCTGCTATTGCGTCAGGTTCAACAGCTTCAGAACGCGTCGAATTTCGAATTGCCGGTCTGCTTGCAGACATCTGTTCACGAGATCCTAATTGTTGAACCATTGAAGCGCGAACCGATTCAATGCATGGAAAACGAACGGTTCACTTCACCTAGCCGAATCTATCGTACCTGATTTTCCTAATCGAGAATTTCTTCTTTCTAAACAGCATCATTCTAGATGCGTCAACCGCAACGGGCGGACCGGCGACGAACGCCACCGACACATTTGACAGATCGTCGAGCACATGCTGACTGGCATCATGCAGGAAGCCTTGAACAAATCTGAAATGTGAAAATCTACTTTGGAGAGATTCATAACCACTCATATCGGTAAAAGCAATCGCGACTTGAAAATTATCGTTTTCGTCACAGAGCCGATGCAGATCTGAAAGAAAAAAAGCATCTTCGATTCCATTGAGGCCAAATACAAGCGTGGCGTTATGATTGTCGAGATGTCCACAGCGAATGGAATTTCGAATGATCGCCATGATGCCCGCAATTCCCGTACCACCGACCAATGCAACATAGTCTCCGTCAAGATCAGATGAAAATATGGCCCGACCGAGGGGCCCAAATCCTTGCAGCTGAGTTCCATTCCTACACTCACTAAACAGCCACTCAGTAAACTTTCCGTTCGGCATTTTCTTTACCAGAAACGGCAGGCGAGCCGTCGGCAAATCTTTGTGGTCCGTCATTGAATATGCGCGGTAACCGTCAATGCCGTCCACTGACACGGTAACGAACTGCCCTGGCAGGTAGTCAATCGGACTGTCCAAATCGTAGTCAAATACGGCAACCTGATCATTCAGCAACTGAAAATTGGAGATTTCGCCACGCAGGATTCGTGGAACAGGCAAAGGCATGACTGACGGCGGCCCTGGTCGAACTTTGATCGTCAAGTCCGATTTCGCCATGCTTTGACACATCAGAAGCTCATTTCGAGCTGGTCTCAGCGTTTTGCCGCCCGGGGCGTCGGACCAGCAGCTTTCCACATCACCCGAAATGAGTTGGGCTCTGCAGGTGCTGCACGTGCCGCTGGCACATTCGTAAGGAAGCTTCAAACCGTGACGCAGACCGCAGTAAAGCAGCCTTTCTCCAGGCATTGGTTCAATCTGCTGGGTTCCTTGACTGCTCTCGAACGTAACTTTCACTATCTTTAATCTGCCTGTTGATTGGGTCGGATTTTCAGTTGGAATTGCAGCTGGAAAAATTTTGATCGGGACATATGTTTTTCATGTTAAGCAATTTAACAAAGCCAGCACCTATATCAAGATTTGATATGCTGCGAACATAGATTCCTACACTCGCATTCGTATCAATCCTAGGCTCCATTAATTTTTCAGCTGCATTGTAACTAGAACGATCTGAATTTCTACATCAAACAACATTATCGTAAATTTAAATAGGCTTGACACCTTCAATACACTGCCCATTGGCAATGACATTCCGAACCGAACGCATTATTCAGTGATGTTCAACCGTCACCTCCTGTTTTCCATGAAGTAAATTGCGGTCCCTGCGGAATTTGTTGAATTTAATGATAGATGGAAACGGAAATTCTTCGGACTAAATTCTGTCAGCCGATGATATTGGTTATAATTGAGGTACATCAGGACCTTATTGATGTTAGACAGTTAATTTGAGCATGACTTCGGTTTCTGACACAATGATTTTGGCTTCCAGCAGCGAATTTCTTTAGACAAAGCATATGCACTTTTGATAAATCAATTTTTGATCTTATCGGCCAACGCGAGTCTTCAGTTGTGAACCGCTCACAGCTGTGCACGGGCACAGCCTTTCACCGTCGCGGGGCCATTTCGTAAATCAAGCGGGGCTTGCGAACGTCAGCGATTCTACCTATCGGTTCGCCGCTGTCGATCTTCGGAAAGCGATGCTGACTGGACAGGTGCATCAAGTCCATTGCGAACGCAAAAGGAGGAGAATATTAAACAGTGAGTGAATCTGCTTCGTCTTCGGAAAGTTCAACATTCGAGATTACACACGATGCGTTTTTTCGGGCCGTCTTCAAGGAAGAGAAATACTGTGTCGACCTGTTTCGGCTGGCCCTGAACGAAGAGGAATTCGACGCCTTCGACTGGTCCACTCTGTCAAATGATACCGACACTCATTTCACTTCGAATTGGAAAGAACGCAGACCCGACCTGGTGGTGTCGGTGAACTGGAAACGCTACAGCATAAGGCTGCAGCTGATCAGCGTCATTGAGCACAAGAGCCGAAAGGATTCCGATGCGCTGCTGCAGCTGAACGAATACTGCGCCATCGTCATGCGCACCAAGCGCCGGCCGGTCCTGCCGATCATAGTCTACAGCGGGTTCCGACGCAAATGGCAGACGCCATTGCGACTGCACGATTCTCTGGTCAGGATGCCGCCAGAGCTGAAACAGATGTTTGCCGCCAACATCCCAGATTTCGAGCCTCGGTTCGTGAATCTGCGAGATCTCTCGATGGGTGCGCAGATCCGGGGTTTTGTGAGCGAACCGGCGCTCTACATGCTCAGTGCGATCTGGGGCTCTTCCAGAAGAATTCTGGAGCGTCTGTTTCGGATCAGCGAGTCGATGTCGCCGACCGACCGCAGGGAGCTGGTCCCGCGCACGGTGGATTATTATCTCGATCATCATTCCGAGTATACTATTGAAGACACCGTGAGAATTGAACAGGCTGTGGTCAAAGACGAGGGTAAGAGAATCATGCAAGAGGCGATATTCAGTTGGGAACGAAGAGAAGAGCGAGGCCGTCAAGAAGGGATTCAGCAAGGAATTCAGGAAGGAATTCAGCGAGGAGTCCAGCAGATTGCCAAGAAGATGCTGGAGGAAGGGGTGGATTTCGGTACGATTTGCAAATGGACTGGTCTGTCTTTCGACCAGGTCGAACAGCTACGAAATGGAATGGATTGAAGTTACAAAATTTTGAACGTTTTCAGCTCGTTTTGGTTTTTCAAATTCTTTTTCAGAGATTTACTTCACCCCCGGCAAAGTTCAATTACATCCATAATGACTGCACAATTCGCTGGTCAAGATGCCAGTGGAGCTGAAACAGATGTCTGAAGCCAACATCACAGATTTCGAGCCTCGGTTCGTGAATTTGCGGTAGCTCTCAATGGGTGCGCAGATCCGGGATTTTGCGAGCGAAGGGACACTCTATATGCGCAATGCGATCTGGAGCTCTTCTAGAAGAATGTTGCAGCGGCTGTTTCGGATCAGCGAGTCAATGTCGCCGACCGAACTCATTGAGCTGATCCCGAGCACTGTGGATTATTATCTCGATCATCATTCCGCGTGTGACTATTGAAGACATCGTGAGAATTGAACAGGCCGTGGTCAAAGACGAGGGTAAGAGAGTCATGCAAGAGGCGATATTCAGTTGGGAACGAAGAGAAGAGCGAGCCCGTCAAGAAGGAATTCAGGAGATTGCCAAGAAGATGCTGGCCAAAGGAGTGGAATTCGGCACGATTTGCAAATGGACTGGTCTGTCTTTCGACCAGGTCGAACAGCTACGAAACGGAATGGATTGAAGTTACAAAATTTTGAACGTTTTCAGCTCGTTTTGGTTTTTTAAATTCTTTTTCAGAGATTGACTTCACCCCCGGCAAAGTTCAAATACATCCATAATGACTGCACAATTCGCTGGTCAAGATGCCAGTGGAGCTGAAACAGATGTCTGAAGCCAACATCACAGATTTCGAGCCTCGGTTCGTGAATTTGCGGTAGCTCTCAATGGGTGCGCAGATTCGAGGTTTTGTTATCGAGCCGACACTCTACATGCTCAGTGCGATCTGGAGCACTTCTAGAAGAATGCTGGAGCGGCTGTTTCGGATCAGCGAGTCAATTTCGCCGACCGAACACAGTGAGCTGATCCCGCGCACGGTCGAGAATTTTCTTGACCATCAATTCTATTGAAGGACATCGTGTGAATTGAACAGGCTGTGGTCAAAGACGAGGGTAAGAGAATCATGCAAGAGGCGATATTCAGTTGGGAACGAAGAGAAGAGCGAGGCCGTCAAGAAGGGATTCAGCAAGGAATTCAGGAGATTGCCAAGAAGATGCTGGCCAAAGGAATGGAAATCGGCACGATTTGCGATTTGACTGGTTTGACTCTCGACCAGGTCGAGCAGCTGCGAAACGGAATGGGTTGAAATTACAGAATTTTGAACGCTTTCAGCTCGTTTTGGTTTTTTAAATTCTATTTCAGAGATTGACCTCACCCTAGGGAAAGTTCGAAAGCACCCAAATATTCGTAAAATTCTAATTCAACAATCACCATATGATTCAATCAATTGAATGAGCTTTAGGATCAAATATCACTCCATTTGCACGATTAAGGCAATTCTTTCACAGTCTCCCTCGCTCAGGTTCTCGGGCGGGCGCAGCTTCAAGAGGCTGATGTAAATCGAAATTCTTCGATGGATTCGATCCACCCTCAAGGCATTGACAACGTGCAGTTGACTCCTGATAATTTCGATTCTTCCAACATCAATTCAACAGCCACTTTTTTGTCTTTGTGATTTCCAGCATAGGTGATTTGAAAACAGCTCATCCATGAACAGCAGTTGCGGAAGCCAAGCAGCTGTAGCATGATTCATCAATTCAGGGTGATTAATTCAGAATCATACTTGTTTCGTAGAGAATTCAACAAGGAACGATTGAACTGTTTTGTGGGATTGGATCAAGGTTCGATCGCATACCAGTTAAGCAGCGTCAAGCGCAGCGGGAATGCTTGCGCTTGACGCAGTTTTAAGCACAGCCGCACTTTGGATTATGATCGCGAACTGGACAAGCATCGACAGAACCCGGCCTCGGATTCGTGTAAATCGCTTCGCTAGAAATCCGACGAAATCATCAAAGCCACCTCCATTGTTTCAAGAAGAATATTGAGGCCTCTTGGGAACTGTTTGAATTTAATGAAATTTCAAAAATTTTGGCTAAGATTGGCTCATCGCCGCGTTCATAAATGCTACGAAATCTGTTTTCAGACAGAACCAGATTCGTACAATCGCCATGAGAAGCCTATGGTAAACCTGCGATTGGAATTTTAAGGGTATGGTTGAGATGTAATCTTTATCCTCGAATCACTGCGCAGACATGACCGTACAGAGCTTTATTTCCCATTGAAAACACAAGATTTGTTTGCTGATAGAAATCAACTTTTCTAAAAACGTCTGCTGAAAGCATGGAAAATTTACAAAACCAGTTTGAAGTAATTGAAATTTCGTTTGATGAAGATTCGTTGCGAGATGAATTTATGGGCAACAAGGAAAAGTTCTGGTTCTCCTTCGACGACGAACCTGAAGAAATGTGGCTCTTCAAGTATCCTCTCAAGAACACTGGCGAGCACTGGGCCGAGAAAATTGCAGAACAAATCTGTTTGCTGCTGAACATTGAACATGCAAGAGTTGAATTAGCAAAGTATTCAAACGATTACGCTACTGTGACTAAGAGTTTTGTAGGAAACAGTGAACTTTTTCATAGAAATCAAATTCTAAGTAGAGTAATGACTGACTGTTGCCTTGATAGAGGTCCGGACAATCTAAGCATACGTTAGATAACATATTCCATGCTCAGGAACGGGCACTTGGACCGATTGAGCTAATTCGACCGTACGGTGCTTTAGACATAATTCCAGCGAAGTGTCAAATTGCGGAATACTTCGTTTTAGATGCGTTAATCGGCAACACCGACTGGCATCACGAGAATTGGGGAGTTCTTCTTGACTTTGAAAAAGACAACAGTTATTTGATTGTTCGTCTAGCGCCGACGTTCGATCATGCGTCTTCTCTTGGCAGAGAGCTGCAAGATGATAAACGCGAACTATTTCTGAATGAGGAACGAGTTGGAAAATATTCAAGAAGAGCAAGAGGTGCAGTGTATTGGTCAGAAAGTGACGGCCGCGGACCCGCGCCTCTCGAATTGGTTCGTTTAGCCAACCAAAAACATCCGAAAATTTTTCAACTCGCATTGAATAAACTAGCGGTACTGGATAACAATCAAATCCGCTCGGTCGTAAACCGAGTTCCCAGTTCCTGGATGACCGATTCGGCTAAGAATTTCGCGATCGAGCTCATGAGATACAACCTGCAGCAATTAAAAAATCTAATCGAATGAACATGAAAACCCTGTATTTGAGCTGGCAAAGCAAGCGTAAACGTCTTTGGCATCCAGTGGGCAGACTAGATGTGCTTGGTGAACAGGAGTGGCATGTGTTTCGTTAAATCAAAGGGGCAATCAAGGCTAGAGAGAAAGCGCATTTCTTTCCACTGCTAGAATTTCCAGATTTGAAAAGAGCCTATTTTTCCCCAAGCTATTTTCGAATTTTGCAAATCGAGTCATTGCATCAAATCGTCCAGACCGAAAAAATCTACAGAATTTAGGGCTGACTGAAAAAGCTGGTCCCGTGGAAATTTTGTCGATCAACGGCGGGAAGCGAGTGACCGACGCATATCAAGTATTTCCCAAGCTTGAAAAGCGCGAAGACGATGGCTTTGCCTGCCGTTTTTTTTCTGCATGGTCGGAAGTATGTTGATGAAAGCGCACAGAATAGGATTGACTCTCTAAATATGGGTGAAGATTTGAAGACGCAGTTGGAACCTGACAATCCTGTGGACGCTCGCGCTCTCAAGATTCTAACTGGAGATGGATGCAAAATTGGTTATGCGCCGCGATATCTCAATAATGATTTATCCCATGTTGTTCAATCGCATCAGGATAAGAGTTTATCCGTAATCCAAATCAATAAACAACGGCCAGTGCCTTCTAATCAGCGAGTATTGATTGAGATGAAAGGGTTTTTTGCAGACCACATGCCAATGGAAAGCGAAGAATTTGATCAGGTCAATTGCCGATGCCGTATGAATTGCTTGATTTGAAGAACTGGATGAAAACTGAGGTAAATCTGAGTGCTGTTTTTGTGTTGGCATTTGAGCGGCCCCGTCCAGTTCCGAAGTCAGATTAACCAAAATTTGAATTCAGAATCCTTTACGAATCACCATGCCTGCACGCCAAAAACCCAGCAAAACAGCAGAACTGGTAGCTACGATCAGGATGATTTATACAATTCGCCATAAACCACCCATATTCGCTGATGATCTTGCTGAACACTTTTGCTCAGTTCTCTGGCGTGCGTACTCCCGCTCCCGAATCTTGACTTGGCTCGTATTCGATGTCATCGCGGGTCTCGGACCTATATCGCTCAATACTCCCGTACGTGCAGCGTATTGCGAAGAGCAGGTAGTGAAAGCGATTCAAGCCGGAATCGGACAGTACGTAATTTTGGGCGCCGGTTATGATTGCTTTGGTCTGCGTCGAACCGACTTGAAAGACCAGGTAATCGACTTTGAACTCGATCAGCCTGCCACCCAACAATTGAAGCTGAATAAACTGCGGCAGAAAAAATTGGCAGTGGCTGACAACATTCGATTTGTCGCCGGCGACCTCAGTTAACGCGACATGTTTGAATTGCTGCTTCACAATGGATTCGACCGAACGAAGCCAGCAGTATTTTCCTGGTTCGGGGTCACGTAGTACCTGCCATTCGCAAGCGTAGAATCAACCCTCAATCAAAATTCGGAAACCTGGGCGGCCGGTTCGAGTGTTTTATTCGACATATTTTGTGAGAATTCATCCGCTACAAAGAATTGGAAAAAAATTCTGTTCCCCATGGCTAAATTCGTAGCGAAAAAAGGCGAGCCTTTGGATACCATTTTCGATCCGGATCAATTTAATGAATTCGTGGAAGGATGTGGATGCCCTGTCGCTGAATTTTTAACGAGCGAAGACATCAATGATCGATATCTCTCAGACCGGAAGGATGATTTTAAAGTTCCAGCCGTCGTCGCTTACTGTCACGCTGTCGTCTGAATGAATCGACCTTAACGGACAAAGAGATCTGCCTTTAAAACTCAAATTGAACGGAGGCGCAAATTACGATCAAACATTGAACTCGCGCGCGTTTCTCCGTGCCCACTCCCAGAAGTCTTCCCAGAAGCTCTGCAGTACGTAAACGTCGAATTCATCTTCGAGACAATGGATGGTCGCTCCCAAATGTCCCATCAAGCTGGTTGCGACGTCATTTCTAGACAGTGCATCAACATCTACAGGACAACCTTTCTTCAAGAATGGCCGAGCTGAACTTCCAATCACTCTGACAATAAAGCGCGCAGAGGATAAATCCGTCACCGTCGCATCTGCATTCTCGAACATTTTTCTCAAATCGAGCAAAGTAGATTCCGCTGGCAGTGTTTCTGACTCAAACAGCCACATGCCCGGACCGTTCCACATGATGGTCACATCGTCTCCTATGCAGGAACGTCGGTCCGCGGGCAACTGTTCGATTCCGAAATCTTTGAAAATGTCCTGATTGTCCGTGCTGTACAAACCGTGAACTTGAAACAGCAGACTGGGGATTCTCTGCTGCACATATACGCCCGGCATGGAAATTCGGCTAGCCACGAGTTCTCGCTCCGCTGGGATCAAAGAAAATATGATGCACAATCTCCACCGGCACACTGACTCCCGTCAGGGGTGAAGCAGCATGCATGCGTTTGCCCTGCAGCTGACTGCCATCTTTCACGAGTGCCAGACCAATGTGTTTTTCAAGGTGAGGGCTGTAACAAATAGAGGTTACGTAACCTTTCATATCCGCCGGGGGCGTCTCATCGCTGCGTTCTAGCATCTGCGCGCCGCGTGGGATCGGTCTGTCGTCCAGAGACTGAACTCCGACCAGCTGTTTACGACCGTTTGCTGCCAGCGCTGAGCGCATTGCCAGTCGCCTGCCGATAAAATCGACATCCTTTTTCATCATTCTCGCAAAACCAAGGTCTGCAGCCGTCGTTCGACCGTTCAGTTCAGCTGCGACAACATGCCCTTTCTCAATTCTCAATACTGTCATCGCCTCAAGGCCGTACGGTGCTATATCCCAGGATTTTCCAGCTTCCATGACAGCTTCCCAAACGCGTACGGCACGGTTGGATGGCATGTGTATTTCATATGCAAGTTCACCAGAGAAACTCACGCGGAACACTCGGACCTCGGCATCTGCAATTTGCGCAGTCATAAAGCCCATGAAAGGAAGAGCATCATTACTCGCAGCTTCTTCACCAATCAAAGCTCCGAGAACATCTCGACTGTGAGGGCCTGCCAGTGCCATTCCAGCCCATTGATCACTGATGGAAGTCAGATGCACATGCAAATCAGGCCAAACAGTCTGTGCATAAAATTCAAGATGTTCGAGAACCGGACCGGCATTCGCTGTTGTGGTGGTCATGTAAAATTCGTTTTCGGCAACCCGCGTCGACGTGCCGTCATCAAATACGAACCCATCCTCTCGCAGCATCAATCCATATCGGCATTTCCCGACGGGCAGAAACTTCCAGCGGTTTATGTACACTCGCTCTAAGAATTCGGCAGCATCCCGACCCTGCACGTCAATTTTTCCCAATGAAGAAACATCGGAGACTCCGACTTTCGCCCGAACGTGCATCGCTTCACGAATGATGGTGTCTCGAATCTGCTCCCCGTGTCTTGCGTAATAGGCGGCCCGTTTCCAAGCCCCTGAATTCTGCATGTGCGCACCGTGCTGCTCATGCCATTTTTGCAGTGGCGTGCGACGTACCGCACTCAAGTGTTTTCCGTGTTCACCACTTCCAATCGCACCTAAGGTCACGGGCGTAAACGGTGGACGGAACGTCGTATGGCCTACTTCTGGAATCTTGGACTCTCTCAGTCTGGCGAGATTCGCCAGTCCATTGATGTTGCTCGTACGCCCTTGGTCCGTACCCATTCCCAATGTCGTATATCGTTTTAGATGTTCTACCGAAATAAAACCTTCTGCGTGAGCAAGTTCAATATCTTCAACCGTCACATCATTTTGAATGTCAACAAAACGCTTCGACCGAATTTTACCGATCGCTGGCACATGCCAGATTGGCTTAGTCGGCTGTTCAGACACTTCGACCGCATCAAATTCAACCATTGACCCGCCAGTTGAAAATCCAGCGGCTTGCGCGGCATTGATTCCAGCGCCTGCACCTTCACTCAAGCATTTCCCCAACGTAAATTTTCCATTCGCACTGCCGACAGTACGGACCGAATCCAGTGGTTCGCCAGGCACGAATGCTCCAATCGAATCGTCGAAATGAAGTTTGCCCTGCGCTTGGGAAAACAAATGGATTGAAGGAGTCCATCCACCGGAAACGCACAGCAGATCACATTTGATTTTTTGCGGTTTGCCCATGATGTTTTCGTGATCAATCAGTCGACCGACTTCAACCGATCTCAATTTATGATGTCCGTTCGCTCGAACGACAGCATCGCCCTGCATCAATTTTGTGCTCCCCAATTGCTTTTGCGCAAATTCACCAGGAACTTCGGACCTGCAGTCCACCACCGCTTCTACATCTACTCCAACGTGTTTCAGAGCTGAAACTGTTGCATACGCACTGTCATTATTTGTAAACACTACCGCTTTCGTTCCGCATCGAACTGCAAATCGATTGGCGTAACCGCGCACCGCAGAGGCCAGCATGACGTTGGGAAGATCGTTATGCGCAAACGGAATTCCTCTTTCAACCGAACCAGTTGCGATGACAACCTGCAGTGCTCGAATCAACCGAATTCGCTGTCGGTCCTGGCCAATATCCGGTTCAGACCGATGATCCGCCAATCGCTGAACTGCACAAACCATGTTCTGGTCGTAAAATCCAAACGCAGTAGTTCGATTCAGAATTCTGACGTTTTCGAAACGAGACATCTGCTTGACCGCGTTCTGCACCCAGATGGATGCAGGCTCACCAGCGATCGTTTCTTCATCAAAACACAGCCGCCCACCTGGCTGGCTCTTTTCATCAAGGAGCATCACCCGTGCCCCACTTTGTGCAGCATTTAGAGCTGCCGCAATTCCAGCAGGTCCAGCTCCTACGATCAAAACGTCACAATAGTCATAGGTCTTGGAATACGTATCAGGATCAGCGGAAGTCGCTGCCTTGCCCAAACCAGCGGCTTTTCGAATGAACTTTTCGTAAAACATCCATTTTGTGGCAGGCCACATGAATGTCTTGTAATAAAACCCAGCCGGCAGAAAAGGGGAAAACACATTGGCGAGCGAACCGACGTCAAATTTCAAGGTCGGCCATCGATTTTGTGAAGCCGCGACCAGTCCATCAAATAGCTCAATCTCGGTGGCTTGAATGTTTGGTTCCGAACGTGGGCCTGTACGCAGCTGCACCATCGCACTCGGCTCTTCAACTCCCATTCCAAAAATTCCGCGCGGCCGATGATATTTAAAACTTCGGCCAACCAGCCGCACACCGTTGGCCAGCAGCGCAGATGCCAAAGTATCACCATGGTAGCCCTGATATGTCCTGCCATCGAATTTGAACTGAATCGGCCGATTGCGATCAATCAGACCACCAGCAGGGTTGCGAAATTTTTTCATTTTTGAAATTTGACCATGCTGGCTTCGTTAAGGAGCTTCACTTCCTGATATTTGATGGGTCCAGGTATTTCTATGAACTTTCAACCAACGTCGACAACCTGCCGTGTGATGCCACCACTCTGAATGTTCTCCCCGCGGATTATCCCGCGTATAGACATAGTCATACCACTGTTCATCGGAGTCACTTTCCTTCGGTCGGACTACAGTGGCATCGCCTCGATACGTAAATTCAATTAACGCGCGGTCTCCGCACCAGGGACAGGGAATCAGCAGCATGATTGCACCTCGTATATCTTAGTGGGCATTGGGAAAAGCGCCTCCCCCCTTCTCATCAATCAGATCACCCGCGGCAAACCGCTCCAAACTAAACCGGCGATTCAATTCATGCGGCTCGTCATTTGCAATCGTGTGAGCGAAACACCAGCCAGAGCCCGGAGTCGCTTTAAACCCGCCGTAGCACCAACCGCCATTCAGATACATTCCATCAATGGGTAATTTGGTGATGATTGGGCTGCCATCCATGGACATGTCCATCACCCCTCCCCAAGTTCGCATGAGGCGTACGCGGCTCAAACATGGAAACAGCGTCAGTACTGACTGAACCACGTACTCAATTCTGGGCAGACCGCCTCGCTGTGCGTAGGAATTGTACAAATCCAAGTCTCCCCCGAACAAAACCTCCCCCTTGTCAGTTTGATTGATGTATACGTGAGAAGCACCGGAAGTCACTACCGTGTGGATGATCGGCTTTAACGGTTCGGTGACCATGGCCTGCAGCACATGAGATTCAATGGGCAGACGAATTCCCGCCATGGCAGCCAATCGACCACTGTTGCCTGCGACTGCGATCCCGACCCTTTTACTCTGGATCACGCCGCGCGAAGTTTCAATCCCAACCACTTGATTTCCTTTCAGCTGGAATCCGGTCACCTCGCAGTTTTGGATGATGTCCACGCCCAGCGCGCTTGCAGCTCTCGCATAACCCCAGGCGACTGCATCGTGACGTGCAGTGCCGCCCCGCTTCTGCAGCAGTCCACCGAAAATCGGATATCGAGTGTCTTCTGAGCAGTCTAAATGCGGCACCATCTGCTGAATTTGATCTCGCATCAACAGCTCACAGTCAATGCCATTTAGGCGCATGGCATTTCCTCGTATTGAAAAGGATTCCATTTCACCATCGCTGTGCGCCAAATTCAACACCCCGCGCTGACTGAACATAACATTGTAATTCAGCTCTTGGGAAAGGCTTTCCCACAACTTTAAGGAATGTTCATAAAAGTGTGCGTTGGGCTCAAGAAAGTAATTGGAACGCACGATCGTGGTATTTCGACCTGTGTTTCCTCCACCCAGCCAACCTTTTTCCAGAACGGCAATATTCTTCACACCGTGCAGCTTTGCGAGGTAGTACGCGGTTGCCAGGCCGTGTCCGCCTGCACCAACAATCACCGCGTCATAATGTTGTTTTGGTTCTGGGTCCGTCCAGACCCGCGGCCATTTACGGTGACGGGAGATCGCGTTGCGTGCAAGCGATATTCCCGAATACCCAGTCCAGAATCTTTTTTTCACGACGTCAGCTGAATTTCAATTGCAGACTTTCGATGACTTTGACATTGGGCGCAAGCATACCGATTTCAGGCAGGACTGAAATCGCTGCCCACTGGATTGTCTGCTCTTCCAGCGGGCGTGGCGTTCCTTCGTATTCGAATACGAGATGAAAATGCAGCATGACTTTTCGATCCGCATAGTCATAGGCAAATTTCGTAAACGGCAATGACTCATGCACCAAAATTCCAATTTCTTCCTGGAGTTCTCGTTTTAAAGCTTCAGCATCCGATTCAAACGGCATGATTTTACCACCGGGAAACTCCCAATATCCCGCGTATGCGCAAGGCGGCCTTCTTTTGCCAATCAACACCCTGTTCTGACCGTCAAAAATGATGCCTACAGCAACTGAAATTCGATCAGGTTCGGTACTCAGCATTAATTCGGATGTATTCGTAACTCAAATCGGTTGTCCAAACAGTGGCAGAAGTCACCGGATTGATTCCGAGATCGATTCGAATCGAAAATTCTGAATTCTGCATGACATCCATCGCTTCTTTCTCACTGTAGTGCGGGGTTCTTTCTCCATTTCTAACGATTTCAACATCATCCACATGAATGCCGACCGCCGACATGTCCAGCACTTCAACTGGAGATCGACCGATCGCAGCATAGATGCGTCCCCAATTGGGATCCGATGCATGCAATGCGGTTTTCACCAAAGGTGAGTTGGCTACAGTCATTGCGACTTTGGCGCAATCGCTCTGACTTGATCCTCCGTCGACACGAATCGTAACGAATTTCGTGATCCCTTCTCCATCTCGCACGATCGATTGAGCCAACATCTGCATTATGCCTCGCAGAGCCTCGTTGAACATGCAATTCACTTCATTTGAAGCATCATGTCCAATTTGAATGCCAGAAGCACCTGTGGCGATCAGGACACAAGAATCATTCGTTGATGTGTCTCCGTCCACCGAAATGCAGTTAAAACTGTCGTTGACTACGTTTTCCAGCGCCTGCTGAAGGTAGTCGGCTTCGACTGCGGCATCCGTCGCAACAAAAGCAAGCATCGTCGCCATGTTCGGCTGGATCATACCCGAACCTTTGGCGATGCCAGTGATTGTAATATGGCCTTGGGTCTCAATCTGAACCTGCTTTGACACGGCTTTTGGAATCGTATCGGTCGTCATAATTGCCTCAGCAGCATGAAGCCAGCCGTCTTCGGACCTGGCCTGGCTGCAGGATTTCAAATGCTGCTCGAAACAACTGACTGGCAATGGTTCTCCAATCACCCCAGTCGAAAATGGAAGCACCGACCTGGGATTGATCCCGAGCGATTCACCAACGAGTTCACAGACAGTTTCGCAGTCACGAATTCCACGCTGACCCATTCCTGCATTCGCGTTGCCGCTGTTGACCACCAAAGCGCGAACCTGCCCGTCGCTTCGCATTCTTTCTTCGGAAATCCGTCGGAGGGCGACTTCAACTGGCGCTGCCCGCGCTCTGTTTTTTGTGAAGGTCGCAGCGATCGCTGACTCAGATGAAATTTCAAACAAGGCGATGTCAGGACCTTTAGATTTTCGTATTCCAGCATCTGCAGCTCCAATTCGAACTCCCGCAATTGGATGCAGCTCCTGTGGATGGTCCAGACCGACGGACATCAGTTAGCAACTCTGCCGTGGCACACTTTATATTTGCGGCCAGATCCGCAGGGACAACGTTCATTTCGTCCTATTTTTCGACCTTTGCGGACAAACGGTTTTGGAGGTGGAGGCTTTGCGCTCTGATTCGAAGCTGGCTGAGCATTTGGCTTTTGTGCCGCAGCCGGCGCGTCGGCATGAGTATAGCTCATGCGCCTGGCCGAGGTGCTGCGTCGAGATTCCCGAATGTCTTCTGCGCTCTGGTTCTGGGTCAGCTGGACGCGAGACAGCAGAGAAACGCTTTCATTGCGCACGGTCTGCAGCATGTCATAAAACATTTCGAAGGCTTCCCGTTTGTATTCCTGCTTTGGATTTTTCTGCGCATACCCTCGCAAATGAATCCCCTGCCGCAGAAAATCCATATTGGCAAGATGTTCCTTCCAATTTGAGTCGAGCACCATCAGCATAATTGATTTTTCTACCATTCTCATGGTGGCATCGCCGTGTGTGTCCACTTTCTCCTGGTATTGGGCATTTATGATTTCATCAACTCTGTGAGCCAAGCTTTCCTGAGTAAGCTTCGGATCAATCTCGATCCATTCCGCAATGTTTAACGAAGCGCCAAATCTGCCCTCAATTTCACGCGTCAGACCATCGACATTCCACGCTTCATCACTTGAATTTGGAGGTAAGAAACCGTCGACAATATTCTCAACCAATTCCGTCCGCATGTTTTGAATCAGGTCCTGCACTTCTGTCGTGTCCATGAGTGCATTGCGCTGTTCATAAACAACCTTGCGCTGCTCGTTCGCAACATCGTCAAATTCGAGAAGCTGTTTTCGAATGTCGAAATTTCGCCCTTCGACTTTCTTCTGGGCGTTTTCTATGGCTTTTGTCACCCAGTTATGCTCTATCGCCTCATCTTCTTCCAAGCCAAGTTTTCCCATGAGACTGGAAACTTTCTCGGACGCGAAAATTCGCAGCAGACTATCTTCGAGCGACAGATAAAACTGGCTTGATCCAGGATCGCCCTGACGGCCAGAACGCCCTCTCAACTGATTGTCGACGCGCCGCGATTCGTGTCGTTCAGTGCTAAGAACATGCAGACCACCGGCGGCAACCACCATATTGTGCCTGTCCTGCCAGTCTTTCGTAATGGATTGAACTGCGTCGGATGACGACATTCTGGATTCTTCCAGTTCCATCTCAAGATTTCCACCCAGCACGATGTCAGTGCCTCGACCAGCCATATTCGTTGCGATCGTCACGGCGCCGGGCCGGCCGGCCTGTGCTATGATTTTTGCCTCTCTCTCGTGCTGTTTGGCATTCAACACTTCATGCGGTATTCGCCTTCGACGCAGCAGGTTGGACAATCTCTCAGAGGTTTCGATCGATGCCGTTCCCACCAAAACAGGCTGCTGGCGCTTTCGGCAATCCTCAATTCCGTTGACAATCGCCTTAAATTTCTCCCGGGAAGTTCGATACACCAAATCTGACATGTCATTGCGAATCATCGTCATGTGAGTCGGGATGACCACAACTTCCAATCCGTAGATCTGCTGAAACTCTTCCGCTTCGGTGTCCGCTGTTCCAGTCATTCCAGCCAGTCTTTCGAACAGCCGAAAATAATTCTGGAAAGTGATCGAAGCAAGCGTCTGGTTTTCGCGTTGAACCTGCAGGCCTTCTTTCGCTTCTACTGCCTGATGCAGGCCATCGGACCAGCGACGGCCCGGCTGCATTCGACCTGTAAATTCATCAATGATTACAACTTTGTTTTCATGGACAATGTAATCCACATCGCGCTGAAAAAGCGTATTGGCGCGCAAAGCGGCATGCAGATGATGGACCATGCCAACATTCGAAAATTCATACAAGGATCTGTCGGCATCTAACAATCCAGCGGATTTCAGTAATTTTTCGGCGTTGTCGTGACCTTCGTCCGTAAGGTAAATCTGCCGTGACTTCTCATCAACAGTGTAGTCGCCAGGGCCATCCTCTTCCTGCTGCCGCGTCAGTCTAGGTACCAATGCGTTCATTCGCGCATAGAGGGCTCCACTGTCTTCCGCCGCCCCTGAAATGATCAGGGGAGTTCTGGCTTCGTCGATCAATATGGAATCAACTTCGTCCACAATCGCGTACAGAAGATTCCCCTGAACACGCAGGTCACCCGTAAACGCCATGTTGTCTCGAAGGTAATCAAAACCGAATTCGTTGTTGGTTCCGTACACGACGTCACAGGAATAGGCGGCTCTTTTTTCTTCAGGTGGCATATTGGGCACGACAACACCTACAGAAATTCCGATGAATTCGTAGATCGCGCCCATCCAGCGCGCATCGCGTCGGGCCAAGTAATCGTTCACAGTAACAATATGCACTGTAAGTCCAGCGAGTGCGTTCAGATACACCGGCAGTGTCGCGACGAGAGTTTTCCCTTCTCCAGTACGCATTTCAGCAATTTTCCCTTCATGCAAAACCATGCCGCCAATCATCTGCACGTCAAAATGCCGCAAGCCCAGTGTGCGACAGGATGCTTCTCGAACAACGGCAAACGCTTCTGGAAGAATGTCTTCAAGCTTAGCGCCATCGGCCAATCGATTCTTGAATTCGAGGGTCTTTGCTGCGAGTTCAGAATCAGAAAGCGCCTGCAGCTGAGGTTCGAACCCATTGATGACCTTTACCGTTTTGCTGTATCTTCTGATCAGCCGGTCATTGCGGCTGCCGAAGACTTTGGATAAGGTGTTGGCAAACATCAAATTTTGAACTCAGGTGATTTCAGGTTAAACGTTATTGAATTACGGAAAGAAGACCTGCGACTGATTGTGATTCCGGGTTCAGTCAAAAACGGAGAAAATTATCCATTGCGTCAAATCAAGACAATTATAATGGCTAAATTGCCAGAGTCGCCCTTGTCAAATTGGGGCATGCGTTGAATCCCATCCTAGTCAATATCGGGCCTGAACTCCATAATTTCAACCTTTTGCGGTACCAATATACAAAAGATCGCTGACATTCTAAAGACAACGGATGTTGTAAAGCCCGCGCCCAATTTCGTCCAATCCGCGCTTTTTCAAGCCTGGACGAGAAGCGCAGGCGAGAAAACCGCCAAACACACGCTGGATTTAAAAATTGAAGGAGTCAGCCTGGTTATTTTTGTTGACTCAAGCATCTGGGCGCATGCCGTGAATCATCGTCGAGAGACGATTCTTCAGCGCATGCGCATGGAAGGCCATGACGAACTGAGTGTGATGGCCATTCGAATCAAGCTCAAAAACTCAAACAAAGCCACGGCGTACATACAGCCTCCAGAACATCCTCAGCCAAAACTCATCTCTCCAGAATTGAGAAAAACTTTTGAACGCCTCGCGCGGAAATCGAAAAGTCCGAATATTCGTGAATCTTTCTTACGTATGAGCAGGATTCGCTCGGAGGAATAAGCTGAGGAATCAGTCACTCTCAATTTTCATGCAGAGAACCTGATTCAATTGCTGCTCCCGCGTATGAAAATTTGAACGAAACTGCAGGCCGCTTCACCTTCAGGTGAAAGTTATCCGTAATTTTCTGCTACGAGTGGACGTATGATCGTAGTTGGCACTCTTTCAAAATCGTCAGATTCAATCAGTTCCCACGCAGACTGGTCCTGTTTCAATGTAGCCAGCAATCGATTGTTCAGGAAGTGTCCCGATTTATAAGCGGAAAATGAACCGATGAGAGGATATCCCAACAGATAGATATCACCGATTGCGTCCAATATTTTGTGTCGCACAAACTCATCCTGAAATCGCAGCTGATCATCATTCAAGATATGAAACTGATTCATTACGATGGCATTTTTATCACTCGCACCCTGCGCAAGTCCAGCTTCCTGAAGCCTTTCCAAGTCGGACATGAAACCGAAAGTACGAGCTCGGCTGATATTGTTCTTGTACGACTCGTTCGCAAAGTCAATTGATACATTTTGATTGGAATTTTTGAGCACCGGGTGATCGAAGTCGATCTTGAATGAAACTCGGAATCCGTTATAGGGCTCGAATTTCGCCCACTTGTCACTTTCTCTCACCACGATTTTTTTCTTGACCCGCATGAATTTCTTCGGTGCGTTCTGCAGCGTAATTCCAGCGGATTCCATCAAAAATAAAAATGGATGGGCACTCCCATCCATAATAGGAACCTCGCCCGCGGTGACATCTACGTAAGCGTTGTCAATTCCTAGCCCCGCAAACGCTGACATTAAGTGTTCAACGGTTGAAACTTGGACGTTGTTACACTCCAGTGTTGTTGACAGTCGAGTGCTCGACACGTTCTCGACCGTCGCTGGGATTTCTACAACAGGCTCAATATCCACTCGTCGGAAAATGATTCCGGTATTCGCCCGAGCTGGATGTAAAGTAAGACAGATTTTAACGCCGGTGTGCAATCCTACACCAGTACCAGTTATTACATTGGTAAGCGTTCGTTGTTTAATCATAAAAAACCCACTACGTTTAGTTATAGCACCAATGGACGAAATTGAATCGACACTGACGTTTGCCCGCAGTTCAGCATCTTGTCCTTTCGAGCTACTCATTTAGTACCTGTTAATTGGTTGAAGTCCCAAATTTCGCTGTATTTTACAAAAGAAATCCTCTATTAAACACCTTTTGGTGCAAATTTCTTAAGTTGTGAATCAGTGAATAAAGTAGATTTGAAAATTGCTTTTTTTATTTTTGAAATCTCAAGCAAACCTCTAACTACCATTTGTTTTTGTGAGCAACTAATTCAACACTTTAGGAGACCAATTCGAACAGTTGCCACGATTTTAACAAGTTTGAGCATTATTAAAGCAAAAATAATGCTTGGACTACAAATTTTTTTTAATGTTTTAAATCAAAATTTCTCTCGCTTTCCCAATTTTGACTAATTTCATATAGATTTGCAATCTCATTGATGAATCTGCCTATTGCAGCTGGAGATTTCAAAGCCGTTCGAGACAGCCTCGCACTGAATCTTCCCCACCGCTTCAGACGCGCCTGGTTTCGAGCTTCACCCAACCGCTTGAATCATGCATAGCAAACCTTCCATTTCAACAGTGACTCCGGCAGCGGCTCATCAACTGCTGCATCATGCTTGACAGCAAGCCAATTTCCTCATCAGTAAATCGGTCTCGTGAAAGTTCAACAGAATCCGCAAAACACCGATACAAGGCGCTTCCCGATCACGGCTGGAGAAAATCATATGGATCATGGCACTAGGAGGCAAATCACTGCGACTGCGTTCGCGTATTCATTTTAATAGTCGCATCAAAGATGGCCGTTCATTCGTGTCGAGTGCCATTTGCAGAAATTTTGAATCAGGCAGCTGCTGAACATCTTTCCCTTGATGCGAGATCTGGTCGTGTGCAGTTGTAGCGGTGAATTCTCCAATCCGAGCGAGGCTTGAGAAAGAATCTTCACAGAAATGTGAAATTACACCTGATTCACAGTAATTTTTTTGTCAAATCGCAGAGGAAAGATTAATTTTCACCTCTTCATTTCAATGTTTGAATTCAACACCGTTCAAACAGCGCAGTTCTTTCAAGTTCAATTATTTCAATTATCGCTGCGCAGCCGGCTCCATCCTCCGTCTGCAGCAAGCAGTCATCGCACATTAAAAATAGTCATGCCTGTATTTGAATCTACGCCGCTGCTGCCTTATGCTGCGGTTTCCGTTGATATGCGACTATTTTTTGAAAAAAAATCAGGCTTTGATTCTCGTTTCCTCTTCTTCGCAAATTCCAGACCGATCACTTTCTGTCGAAGAAAAATTGTGAAATTTTGGAACTCTTTTTTTTCTAAACACTGCAGGAATCACATCTTCTGATTCCAGCGGTTTTTGATCAGAGTAATCGGAATTGATGTGGAAGATGTCCTGCATGGGTTCATCTGGCTTTTCTTCCGCGATCAACTCGTCAAATTCATCAATTGCTTCTTCAAAATTGTCTTTAAGACCAGTCGCTACAATCGTTACGCGAATTTCGTCGCCAATTTCATCATCAAAGATCTGACCTGCGATGACCGTGGCGTCATTCGAAGCGATTTTGCTGACGATTTCGTGAACCTGCTGAAACTCCGGCACCGTTATGTCCGAACTTGCAGTAACGTTGACCAGCAGCCCTCGCGCGTTTTCAACATCTACATCCTCTAGCAGCGGATTTTCGATTGCGCGCTGAGTCGCAACCTTGGCTCGTTCCTCGCCGGTGGCTGAGCCGGTGCCCATCATTGCACTGCCTGCTTCTTTCATGACGGTCTTGACGTCAGCAAAGTCAACATTTATGTAACCGGTACGGACGATTAAGTCTGAAATGCCCTGCACTGCATTGAATAACACGTCATTTACTTTTTCATAAGCCATTTTGAGAGACATTTCCCGCTCATCGAAAATTTTCTCATTTGGAATCGCAATCAGCGAGTCAACCTCATTTTTCAAATCCCGAACCCCTCTCTCGGCACAGTCCATCCTTCTTTGACCTTCGAACAGAAATGGTGTCGTTACAACGCCGACCAGAAGAATTTCCGGATTCGTTTCTTTCAAGGCTCTTGAAATTACCGGTGCTGCACCAGTACCAGTGCCGCCTCCCATTCCAGCGGTGACGAAGACCATGTCCGCCTCAGCCAGTTCCTCGGTAAATTTTTCTTTATCATCCATCGCTGCCTGCCGGCCCTTCTCTGGATCCGCACCCGCTCCCAAGCCTTTGGTCAGCTGCGTGCCAAACTGAATTTTGCTCTTCACTTCGGCGCGTCCCAAAGCTTGGGCATCGGTGTTCGCGACATAAAAATTGACTCCCTGTATGCGTTCACCAACCATACGGTCGACCGCGTTGCTGCCACCACCACCTATTCCCAAGACTCTGATTCTCGCCTGTTGACTCTGCATGTCCTCAGTCGGCAAGAAAAATCTATTCCGAAATAGATTGTTACGTTTTTTTTCGAAATCTGTCATTGTTTGATCTCCTAGTTCACAGATTGAAATGATTCTGAAATAATTGATTTAATATTCGCCTTGAAACCTATTTTTCGGACGCCAGGTTTCTCGAGCTGGTATCGGGGCGATCGATCCTTGTATATAAATTCCTCGAATTCGATTCATTAATCGAATGAAGTAATTCCCACTCCCCAGATCGCCGGCGCCAGTCAGTTCGGGGATTCGTCCTCGATTGTACAGACCAAATTCACAAAGCCCGACTCCCGTCGCAAACCTGGGATGTCCTACGATTTCATTGAGGTTTCCGTTGTACCGAGGAGCAGCCAATCGAATTGGAACTTGAAAAATTCTCTCAGCGAGCGTTTCAATATGTGCGATTTTTGACGTTCCGCCCGTCAAAACCAGACCTGATCGCATATGCTCCTTGTAATTGGTCTCGATAAGATTCGTATTGATGAGTTGGAAATTTTCTTCCAGACGCGCTTCGATGACCTTTGCCAGATAATGCTGAGGCAAAGTGCGACTGCCATTTCCGCCGATTGAAGGCAGTTCTATCAGATCAGAAAGTCCAACTGTATCTGAAATGGCTGAACCGTAGTGATGCTTGATTTTCTGTGCAGCCATGGTCGGCGTATGCATCGTTACAGCAATGTCTTTCGTAATTTGTGACCCGCCCATAGGAAAAACCACGCTGTGATGAACCTCACCTTCAAAATACACTGCAAGATCGGTTGTTCCGTCTCCGATGTCCAGCAGACCTACTCCCAATTCGCGTTCGTCTTCGGTAAGTACGGAATGACCGGAGGCAACCGGATGCAGAATTAAGTTCTCTACTTCCAGATCGCAGTTTTGAATGCACTTGAGAACGTTCTGCACGGCGCTTACGTTGCAGATCACGATGTGTACTTTCGCCTCCAGCCGTACGCCGCTCAAGCCAAGCGGATCTTGAATTCCTTCTTGATCATCAATGATGAAAGCCTGCGGCAGAACATGCAGAATTTTCTCGTCACTGGAAGTTTTGACCGCCTGTGCCGCCTCAATGACGCGGTTTATGTCATCGACCCTCACTTCGGAACCTCGTATTGCAACGACACCGGTAGAGTTATAACTTCTGATGTGTGAACCGGTAATTCCTGCGAATACGCCGCTGATCTCACAGCTGGCCATCAATTCAGCTCCGCTGATGGCGTTCTGTATGGCCTCTACGGTTTGATCAATGTTCGCAATCATTCCACGTTTCATGCCGTTGGCGGGCTCTTCTGCAACACCGATGATGTCCATCGAACCTTCGGGAGACAGTTCACAAACGATGACGGAAATCTTGGACGTGCCTAAATCCAGACTCACCAACAGTTCATTTTCTGAATTTTTGTTCGTGGACACTCGTACTACACTCCCTTTTGAACTTTATATTTGCCGTGGCCTTTCACCTTGGATATCCCATCCTCCCACTGAACGGAAACACCATCTGGAAAACGCATGTCAACCGCCGCAATCGTCTGATTCACCGGCTGGAATAATTCTTTGTACAGATGCGTGAATCGCAAAGCCTGATACCGTGGATTATCGCTTCCCAATCTAACCAGAAACTCCGCAGGCTCAGATTCATTCTCCGCTTCCGGACCGGATGCTGTGGCAATGTCATCGGTGGCTCGCAGCAGCACACTCCAACTTTCCGTACTGGACTTCATTATCTCGACCAGCTTCAAGTCAACGGCTTCAAAAATCGATCCCCAATTTTGCGTGTTGGCGAGCATTTCCTGCTCTGAACCTCTGGAGCCTCGGAGCCGCGGCAGGTCTGAATTCTGATAGTCAAGCAGTCTGATGGGAGTGCCTACTTGATCCAGCCATTCGTCATTGTTCCAGCGCGCCCTAATCACTCGTTCATTCACATACACATCAAGCGTGTCAGGCCATCTTCGTTTTACGACAACATCATCGACCCAAGGCAGCGCTTCTGCCGCCTGTGCCGCTTTGGCAATATCAATTCGTAAAATATTCGTCGATGCCACTTTCGAAATCGCTCGACTGATCTGGACCGGCTCCGTGTAGTGCAGGTCACCCTGAATATTGATCTGCTTCATGGGAAACCGATGAGGCTGCAGGATATAGTCGACACCTAGTCCAATCACGGCGACCGCACTGAGTACGACTGCGATCGTTGAAAATCTGAATCCTCCATGTGCAGTCAGTCTGACGTTTTGAAATCCCGCTGAATTTCGCTTCAACGAGTGGGAAGCATCCTTACGATGCCTGTGTCTGCCAAAATTATTTTTCAATTTATTTACCTCTCTCCTACGATTTTTATTTCCAAAGTGAGCTCAACACCATGGATCTTCTTGACTGTTTTTTTTATGTATTGAATGACTTCCTCAATTTGCAATGAGGTTGCGTCACCTTGGTTTTCAATAAAATTTGCATGCTTGGGTGAAACCCGAGCACCTCCAATTGAAAAATTTTTCAGACCTGCCGCATCAATCAGTCGAGCGGCGAAGTCTCCTGCTGGATTCTGGAACACTGATCCTGCATTTGCAGTCTGCACAGGCTGAGTTTTTGCACGTTTTTTTAAAAATTCCCTAATTTTCGCCTGACCGATTTCAGAACGGCAGGGAGTGAACTGAAACTCGGCACCTGTAAACCACTCACCGGGATTCATACGGGTGAATCGATAGCCCCAGGTGATTTGGTCTGCGTTTCTCAGCTGCAGTTCCCCACAGCGGTTGATTACTTCCGCGTAACGCACAATCTCATAGGTTTCCGATCCAAAACATCCAGCGTTCATGGCCAGGGCGCCGCCGACAGTGCCGGGGATGCCAATTAAAAATTCACCGCCGCACAACGAATTTTTCGCTGAAGATCTCGCGAGTTTCGGATTTGGCACTCCTGCTTCTGCAAAGATTCTGTGTTCCTGCGTTTTCTGCAGTCTTTTCAAACCCTTGTGCGTGGATATGACGACACCATCAAAACCGCCATCCCGAACTAGCATATTGCTGCCCAGGCCACACCAAATGATGTCAACATCGTTTGGGACCCGCTGCAGAAACTCACGCAGATCATCCTTGTCGCATGGAGTGTAGTGCCACTTCGCACATCCTCCAGTCCGCCAGCTCGTGTGCCGGCTCATGGGTTCATTTGCACGCATCTCCCCACGCAGTCCTTCCGCATCTATTTCGTATGCTCTTTTCATCTCGATGGAACCCCTTGCGCTCCCATCAGTTTCAAACAGTGGTCTGCCACCAGTTCAGCTGCATCCACGCGCGAAAATTTACGTATTCTTTTCGACATCTTCTCAACGACACTGCGCTGACTCAGTAAGTTTTGCAGGTGATCCGTCAGAGTCGCCACAAAGTGATCTTCCTCCAGGCAAATCAAAGCGCCGCCGTTTCCTTTCAACTTTTTCGCGTTCAGGTACTGATGATTCCTTGCAGCATGCGGATAGGGTACGAATATCGCTGCCAGTCCCATCACCGAAACTTCTGCTACAGTCATCGCACCCGCACGTGCAATGACAATGTCAGCGCTGGCGTAAATGGACGCCATGTCATCGATAAATTCGTGTATTTCCACCGCTTCAATGGCATATCGCCCGTATCGTTCCTCAACTTCTTTCGCTCGACCCCTTCCGGTTTGATGAACGACTTTCGGCCTCAGTTTTTCCGGTATCGAATCAATCACCTCGGGCAGTCTTTCATTTAGTGTCCTGGCGCCCTGACTGCCGCCCAGCACCAGCAAGCGCAATTTCCGCTGCGTGTCCTCGTGCCTTGCCTTGATTCGGCCTTTGCCTGCCTGAACGATTTCTCTGCGCACCGGCGTACCGACACAGACTGCATTTCCCTTGATCTTGACGCCCGGAAATCCAGTCAGGACCTGTGATGCAAAGTAAGCAAGGATCTGATTCGCGAGCCCAGCGACGGCATTCGATTCATGTATCAGAAAAGGCCGTCGAAGCAGGAATGCGGCAATTCCACCGGGGGCGCAGACATAACCCCCCATGCCTACGAGCGCATCCGGGCGTCGTCTGAGTATGATGGCAAAGCACTGAAATATTGCATACATCATCCATATGGGGAAACTCAGCCGGCGCAGGATGCCAGAATTCCATAAACCTTGAATGCGAATGTAGTCGATCAGAAATCCCTCCTGCTGTGCGACCTTGTCTTCAAGCCCGTCCCGTACGCCCATCCAGATTACGTTGATGCCTTTCTCGCGCAGAATTTTGGCAACCGCCAGACCAGGATAAATGTGACCTCCCGTGCCACCGGCCATCATGATCAGAGTATTCAATCCTGTAGTCTCCGGCGGCTGCTTCGATCAATCGAAAAAATGATTCCCAGCGCTGCCGAGAATGCGATCAGACTCGTGCCGCCCTCACTCATTAAGGGCAGCGTCAGTCCTTTGGTGGGCAATACGCCCATATTGACGCCCATATTGATCAGAGCTGAGATGGCGATCAGCATGGCAAATGCCTGAGCTACGGTAAGCGCAAATCTGTCTCCTGCATATTTGGCCAGTCGGGAGATGTAAAAAATCCGCCAGATTAAAGTTGTAAACAGCAGTATTACCGTGCAAATTCCAACAAAACCCAATTCCTCTGCAATGATTGCCAGCAGAAAATCGGATCCTGCATACGGCAGATAAAACAGCTTCATCACGCTGTTGCCCATGCCCACGCCGTACCATTCTCCACGCCCGAATGCGATCAGGGACTGAATGAGTTGAAAACCCTTGCCATATGGGTCTTCCCACGGATTCAGGAAAGATGTCAGGCGATCAATTCTGTAATCTTCCAGAATAATGAGCACGACCAGTCCCAATACTCCTATTCCTGCAAGAATTCCGACGTGGGACCAGCGCATGTGACTGACGAACAGCATGCCGAAAAGAACGCCACCCAATACCACAGCGCTTCCAAAATCCGGCTCCAGCAGCAGCAGTCCTGCAAAAATCAGGTAAATCACGAGAATTGGAAAAACGTCTCGAAAAAAATGGTCCAGACCACCCCGCCGATTTGCCAGGTAATCCGAGGCAAAAAGCAGAAAGCCCAACTCGGCAAACTCAGAGGGCTGAAAATTCCAGCCTGCGACGTTAATCCAACGCGTGCTGCCGTTGACTTCAACACCGATCTGAGGAATGAAGACAAGGGCCAGCATTACGATGCCACCTAAAAGAAAAATCGGTGACAGATTCTGCCAGATTCGAATGGGGATGAACGACACCACTACCATTGTGCTGACTGCGATAAACACATGAACCAAATTGGTTCTCAGAAATGCAAACGAATCACCCGTCTCAAAGGCCTGCGCAATGGTCGCGGAATATACAGCAACCATGCCGAACATAACGAGCAGCAGATAAATCACAAGCAGCAACGGATCAAACCGCCAGACGCGCGGCTGTCCATTCTCAATGAAAGCGGTCTGTTCTTGAACGAACATCATCGATAGAACGATTCCAGCGCCTGACTGAACACCTTGCCTCGCTGCAGGTAGCTCGTAAACATGTCGTAGCCAGCGCAGCCTGGCGAAAAAATGACGCTGTCTCCAGCTTCTGAGAGACTGTCGGCTGCAATAATTGCTTCACTGATGCTCTCAACGAAAACCATCTGCGTCTGACCGCTGAAACCCTGACTGATGTTTTGAGCGTCGCGTCCAAAGAAAATGCATCCGCGCAGGCGACCGTTCGTGATTTCTGCGACTTCAGAAAAGTCTGCGGTTTTGCTCAGCCCTCCGAGAATCAAAACAACTGGATTCTCCTCATTGGTCTGGACTGCAGCCATCGTCGCCGCGACATTAGACGAGCGCGCATCGTTGATCCAGCGCACTTCGTCCCACTCGCCTGCAAAACTACAGCGATACGGAAGTTCCGCAAAGTCGGCAATGTCTTTCGCGGCAGATTCAACCGAGAAGCCAGCTGCCGCTAGAATCGCGCAGGCTGCCAGCAGATTCAGCTCATTGTGCGTGCCCTGGAGCTGGCATTCTTCCAAATTTATCAAAGGATTCGTTCCTCTCGAAATCCATCTCGCTCCATTCTTTTCAGTCACTCCGAAATCCCGCGCCGATTTGGCTGGGTCACGTCCAAATGTGATGCGTTCTCCTGAAGTTGGAAGGTTCGCAACTCTGGCATCTTCTCGATTGATGACGGCTGTACGGGCATCCTTAACGATTCGAGACATTGCGGAAATGTAAAGTTCTTCGCTTTCATACCGTTCCAAGTGATCCGGAAATGCGTTCAGAATGGTTGCTACGCTCGGACTGATTGAGGACTTCACCTGCTCCAGCTGAAGGGAAGAAAGTTCCAGCAGGTACAGGTCGGAATCACTGGAATTCAACAGGTCCAGGAATGGCACTCCGCCGCAGCCGCCAGTTTTCGCAGAATGACCGGATTTTTCAATGACGTGACTGATCAATGAAGTCACGCTGCTTTTGCCATTTGTTCCTGATACTGCGATAGTTGGCTTTGAACAGCGCTGGAAAAACAGGTCCAGACTGCTCACAACTTCCGCGCCGTATTTTTCCGCCTGGCGCAGGATCGACTTGTCCGAATCCGCTGAGGTGCAGCTCATCGCCACCAGGTCCGTATTCAGAAACAGCTGCGGGTAAAGCGGAGCATGAATTGGTATGCCCGGCATCGTTGACTTGAAACGTTTTTCCAAATACGGACGGGACACCACATCGCACACTTCGACATTCCATCCATCGTTAATCAGGTAATTGGCACAGGCGACGCCGCTTTTTCCTAAGCCAACAACGACTGCGTTGCCTGAAGAGGTGAATTTTGGCAGATGTCGTCGCATAATGTATCCTCCTCCGTTTATCTAATTTTTAGGGTTGCGAGTCCGATTAGAACGAACACGACTGAGATGACCCAAAAACGCACTGTGATTCTGGGTTCAGGCCAGCCTTTCAGCTCGAAGTGATGATGCAGGGGACTCATCAGCCATACTCGGCGACCTGTTGATTTGTAGGATGCGACCTGAACAATTACGGATATTGCTTCAATTACAAACAAGCCGCCCATGATCAGCAGAACGATTTCCTGCCGAACGATGACCGCAACGATTGCAAGAACTGCACCCAGCGCCATTGATCCTGTATCCCCCATGAATATCTGCGCAGGAAAACAGTTGAACACCAAAAACGCAAGTCCAGCTCCAATTATGGAGGCACAAAGAATCACCAATTCCCCTGCTCCTTCTATAAAGGGAAGAATCAGGTAGTCCGAGAAGACTACGTTGCCCGAAGCGTAGCTGAAAACGCCTAAGCCGCCCGCTACAAGAACGATGGGCATAATTGCCAGCCCATCCAAGCCGTCCGTCAGGTTGACGGAATTTGAAGTACCCACCAATACGAATATCGTGATGGGAATAAACCAGTAATGAAGATCGAGCATGATCTGCTTGAAAAACGGAACGAGATAGGCAAGCTCCAAGTTTGATGCCGCACTCGAGTACAGAATCAGCGTGACCCCGGTGGCAGCCAGAAACTGCAGCATCAGCTTCTGACGCACGCTGAGTCCCCGCCTGCCGTTGCGAGTGGTCAGCTTGAACCAGTCGTCGATGAAACCGATCAGACCGAAAATTAAAAATCCGCCCAGCGCAATCCACACAAATCTCGATGAAAGATCGGCCCAAAGCAAAGTGGTGACGGTTACTGCCAGCAGGATTCCAACTCCGCCCATGGTCGGGGTTCCGCCCTTTCCTTTGTGCAACGGCACGTCGTCTTCCCGTATCACTTCACCGATCGAAAGTTCTGTCAGTTTTCGAATGATCATCGGAAAGATCAATACGCCGATCCCTAACGACGTAATGACTGCAAGTATTCCGCGAAAGGTCAGATATTTGAACAGATTCAACCAGTTGAACTCCTGAGCCAAATTCGAAAACAGCACCGCTAGCATGATCCGAACTCCTGCGAAGCAACACCATTCGCACAGAGAAAGTCAGTAATTTTTTCCATTCTCATGCCTCTAGATCCTTTCACGAGCAAAGTCGTATCCGCATCGATCTGCAGTTCCAAGTCTGATAGGAGTTCCTGTCTGCTCTGATAGTAGGACGCTCCGCGTCCAAACGCTTTTGCTGTAAATTCGCTTAAATTCCCCACGCAGTACAACCTGCCGATGCCAGCATCTCGTGCGCAGCGTCCGATTTCCTGATGAAATCGAATACGGTCCGGGCCCAATTCAAACATGTCTCCTACGACAAGCCGTCGGTCGCCTTTGATTTTTGAGAGAATGCGGATCGCTGCTTCGGCTGATGCAGGATTGGCGTTGTAGGTGTCATCAATGAGCCGACCGCCATACTTATGTCTACGAATCTGGAGACGGCCTTTGATCGCGGACATTTTGGCCAGTCCCTGCAAAATGCAGCGTTTGGATACGTTTAATCCGATCGCGGCGGCAGTTGCGGCAAGTGCGTTGGAAACGTTGTGCGCTCCGATCAGACTGATGTTCCCAACCATGCTGCCAATGGGCGTTTTCATGCTGATCGAAGCACCGGATTCATTCAGCTGACAGCTGCCGCTGACGTCTGCCTTATCGTTGAAACCAAACGAGATCACGGACCTAGGCGCTGCTGACTCCTTCCAAAAATCGAAGTACCTGTCATCATGATTCAATACGACTACTCCAGAGTCGTTCACGCCGCTGACGATCGATCCTTTTTCCGTTGCGACCTGGTCCACAGAACTGAGAAATTTCAGATGGGCGGGACCCGCGTTGGTGATGACGGCGACGGTCGGCGACGCGAGCTTCGAAAGGTATTCAATCTCACCAATTTGATTCATTCCAATTTCAACGACTGCAAACTGGTGTTTCTTCTTTAGTTTCAACAGTGACAGCGGCAGACCGATGGCATTGTTGAAGTTGCCCTGCGACACGAGTGTTTCTGCTCTGCACGTCAAAATGTTTCCAATCATCTCTTTGACGGTGGTCTTCCCGCAGGACCCTGTTACCGCAACCAGCGGCATATGAAACGAACCGCGCCAAAAAGCAGAGAGCTGACCCAGCGCTCTTTCGGTGTCTTGGACCAAGACCTGCGGGTACTGGGTGCCGACTGCGGTCTCAACCATCGCAGCGCGGGCTCCTTTGCGATAGGCTTCATTCAAATACTCATGTCCGTCGAACCGCTCGCCGCGAAGCGCTACGAACAGATTGCCGGCCTTGACCTTCCTAGAATCCGTTGACACGGCATCAATCCAGGCATTGCTACCTAATCGATCACCTCCAACGGCTTCAGCAATTGTCTGCGTATCCATCATGACTCGCTTTCCAATAGATCTAAAACTACATCTTTATCATTGAAAGCAAGTGTTTTGTTTCGGTAGGTTTGGGTGGTTTCATGTCCCTTGCCAGCGATTAAAACTGAATCATACCCGTCAGAACGGGTGAGTGCGAACTGAATTGCTGCGCGACGGTCATGAATGCCGGCTGGGCGATTCTGCATCCCGCGCGCAATCTCGTTCATAATGCCGTCGGGTGATTCTCCTCGTGGATTGTCGTCCGTCAGAACGACTTCATCCGCTAATTTTTCAGCGATGTTTCCCATGATTGGGCGTTTTTCCTGATCTCGATCACCGCCACAGCCAAAAATGCACCACAAGCGGCCTCTGGTTATTTCTCGTACGCTGGTCAGAACGGCTTCGAGTGCAGCGGGAGTATGGGCGTAATCAATGTAAACAGACGGACGGGCGGCCTGGAAAGACACCCGTTCCATTCGGCCTGGAACACCCGTAAGCTGGCTGAGCGCCTGTCTGATCTGGGAAATCTCAAAATTTAGAGAATGGAGAATCGCGGAAACAGCGGTCAGATTGATTGCGTTGAAAGAACCCAGAATGGAAGTCTGAACATCGAACGCATGGCTTCCGATCCTGATGGTCAGGCTGAGCCCTCGATGATGGCTTTCAGCGCTCACGAGCTGAACATCTGCAGAGCTTTTTCCATAGGTGACGAATTTTTTCGCGGCAGTTCGAACCGCCAGTTCCCTGCCGAACCGTTCATCCACATTCAAGATCGCACAAGCACTGTCCTGTTCGGTGAAAAGTCTGCTTTTGCTGGCGCGGTAATGTTCTTCGCATTTGTGATAATCCATGTGATCCTGACTGAGATTGGTGAACACTACAGTGCCGAAACGAACACCATCGGTTCGACGTTGGTCCAGCGCGTGCGACGATACTTCCAGACAGACGCACTGCGCTCCGTCCGCCGCAAGCCGTGCAAGTTCTTTCTGCAGCGAGATAGGATCGGGCGTCGTTAACGAAGCTGCGCGCAGTTCTCGGGGAAATCCCGTGCCGAGCGTGCCTACAACTCCACATTTCGCCGCTAAAACTTCCAGTGACTGTGCAGTAAAAAATGCACAGCTGGTTTTTGCATTGGTACCGGTGATGCCAACCACATGCAACTTGGACGAGGGTCTGTCGTAAAACGCATCAGCGATATGGCCGATGTGCTTTCGCAAATTCCTTATTCCTACTTTTGGAATTTTCTCTTCAAATTTCTGATTCCAGCCCTCAGATTCGTAGACGATCGCTGCTGCGCCGCCGCGGATCGCATGCTGTATATGGTTTCGGCCGTCTCCAGCGCTGCCAGGCATTGCGAAGAATAAACTTCCTGAGCGAATTCTGCGAGAATCCAAGGCCAGTTCCTGAATCGTCACATCGTGTTTTTCGTCAACGCGGGCAATATCGACCAAGAGATCGCTCAGAGGCACCCTAATCGCATGCTGTTCAATCGATGGATTCATGATTCTGCGCTAGTGGTTTCGACCGTTTCTTTTTTCACGAACTGCGAAAAATCATCCGGTGGAACGTTCAGCAGTCGGAGGGTGGAAGTCATGATCTCACGAAACGCGGGAGCAGCGACGAAGCCGCCGTAATGGGATTTTCCCCGTGGATTGTCAACGATGATGACCGCTGCGAGTTTTGGGTTTGAAGCAGGTGCAAAACCAGCAAACATTGCGAGATGCTGCTGACTGCTGTACCTACCATTGATCAGCTTCTGCACAGTCGCTGTCTTGCCGGCGATTCGGTACATCTGAACTTTGGCTCGTCTTGACGTTCCTGTCGGCGTTACGACCCGTTCCAGCATCCGCGTCAATTCTGTCGCGATGCTCTGCGGCATCACCTGTTTCGCTTCACTTGGCTCTTGATTGGGAAAAATCGTAAGCGGTATCAGACTGCCGCCGTTCGCAATGGCGGAGTAGGCGCGAACCATCTGCATCGCAGTGATTGCAAAGCCATACCCGTAGGTCAGAGTGGCATGTTCATTTTTTCGCCATTTGGTTCGTTCTGGAAACAGTCCGGGGTGTTCCCCCAAAATTCCACTCCCTGTGACTTCGGAAAAACCAAGACTTCTATAGAAGTCCGCCAGATCATTTGGAGCGACTTGGGTGCCGATTTTGATGATTCCAATATTGCTGGATTTCATAATGACATCTTCAACGGTCAGCGAACCAAAATTCCGGATGTCCTCGACGGTGAATCCACCAATTCTCATGAATCCGGGTGAGGTATCGATCATCGTTGAAGGCGTCACCCAGCCATCGATTAGCGCCTTGGCAACTGCAAAAGTTTTGGCGGTCGATCCTGGCTCGAAGACGTCAGTTACCGTATAGTTCCGGGTGATCCGTCGTTCGCTGATGACATTCGGATTGTAGGAGGGTACAGTAGCCATGGCCAGGATTTGACCAGTTGATGGAGAAACGACCACGCAGGTGGCAAGCGCAGCGCGTTGTTTGGAAACGACCGCCAGTAGATTTTTATACACAATTTGTTGAATTCTGGCATCAATGCTGAGCTGAACGTCCTGTCCGTCGACTACGCGACGGACATTCTCAACCGCTTCGACAGTTCGTCCGGTACGATCATTGATCACTCGTTTTAGTCCGGAAGTCCCCTGAAGATCAGCATCAAGCGTATATTCAATTCCTTCTTGACCAATATCGTCGATATTGGTGTAGCCAATGAGGTTGGCCGTTGCTTCGGCCTGAGGGTAATATCGTTTGTATTCCCGCATCAGTTCAACGCCGGGTATTTTCAAACCCATCACCTTTTCGGCGTGATGCGGTGCAAGATGTCTTTTCAAATACATGAACTGCCGATCGCGCGCAGCATAATCTTTGAGGCGAAGGGCAATCTCGTCTTCCGGAATGCCCAGTTCCTGCGCGAGCAAATTCAATTTATTCCTGTGTCTAAGCAGAACCTTGGGCTCCGCCCAAACGGAGTCCACCGGAGTGCTGATTGCGAGAGTGATGCCATTGCGGTCCTTAATCACTCCGCGCTCCGCCTTAATTTCAATATTTCTCAAGAATCGAGCATTGCCTTCAGCCTGGAGCCTGTCTGAAATTACGAGCTGAAGATAAGCCGCACGCGAGATCAGGAGTCCAAATCCAATCGTGATCAGAACTGGCACGACCCATTCCCTTGCGACTCGGATTCTTGCTCTACGAGTCATGGCGAGTTCCAATTTTTAAAATGTTCATCGGGTGTTTTCGGCATGATCAACACGACATGCTCGGGGGGCTTGACCAGTTTTTCGGTTGACTCCGCCCAGTTCTCAAGCTGGTCGAAGCGCGAAAATGCAGCCTGTTCCAGGCGCAGTTGATACCACTCGATATTCAACCTGTCACGAACCTTCCATCTGTCTTCGAGATGGGAGTAACTCACGCGGTTCTCATGCCTGATCCAAATCACTCCTATCGCAGTTGACAGGCAGACAAAAATCATGAAGTACGTCAGATGCCGCATCATTGCTACCCGATGCGCTCAGCAACGCGCATCACTGCGCTTCTTGCTCTGCGATTGCTGCGAATTTCTTCTTGAGATGGCCGACGAACCGGACCGATAATTTTCAGGGTAGGTCCGGTCGGCTGAGGGTCCCAATCTGGAGCAGAGAAACTTCTGGCGTTTTCTCGCATGAAATGCTTCACGATTCGATCTTCGACCGAATGGAACGTCAGTACGACCAGGCGCCCTCCTCTCCTGAGTATGTCAACGCACTGCGGCAGGAATTTCGCAAGCTCCTTCCGTTCATCATTGACGTACAGTCTAAGAGCCAGAAAAGTTCTGGTTGCCGGGTGCTTATTTTTTTCTTTTCGAGGCACGCATCCCTCGACTAAATTCGCGAGTTCTAAAGTGGACTGAATTTTTTTCCTTTTTCGCTGTTCAACTACTGCTCTCGCAATTCGCCTTGCAAATCTTTCATCTGCTTGAGAAAGGACCCGCGCCAGAGATTTTTCATTGACGTGCTGCAGCCATTGAGAAGCGGGCACGCCATCGGACGGGTCCATCCGCAAATCCAAATTCGCGTCCTTCAGAAAACTAAATCCGCGTTTTGCGCAGTCCAACTGAGGGGAAGACACGCCTAAATCCGCGACAATGCCGGAAACCTTCACTTGGGTCAGTCTGTCGGCCAACTCAGCCTTGAGTCTTGAGAATTTGCTGTGAACCGCCTCAAAGCGACGATCCAGCCCGTGACTTTCGATGGCCGCCGAGATTGCATCTGGGTCGCGATCGAACGCAAACAGCCTGCCTGATGCGTGGATTTTCCGCAATATCAAATCTGAGTGTCCACCGCGCCCGTAGGTCGCGTCGACATAAACACCCTTTTGATCAGTCACAAGCAACTCAGTAACTTCTTTACCCATCACAGGAATGTGTCGTTGTTGTTGATTGATCATCTTGTCGTCCTAGTCAGTCGAAGCTGAACTGATCAAGCATGGATGGAAAATCCGCGTCTTCCTGGGCATTGTCCTGAAAGCGCTGAAATCGGTTTGCATAAACCTGCTGGTCCCAAATCTCAAATTTTGATTTAATGGCAATCACCCTGACTTTTTCATCGAGGTTTGCCAGCGTTCTCAAGTCTTTTGGTATCAGCACTCGTCCCATTCGATCTATGTCGCACAAATGACTTCCGTAGATGATCCTCGCTTTCCACTCTAAGTTTTTTCGGCTCCGGCGCAAACGCTGCTCCTCATTGATCTGGCGAGACTCACGCGCTTCGTTTATCGCCTTGTTCGATGCAGCAACTTCCTTTTTGAATTCTTCCATCAGCTGAAACCAATAGGTATCGCTTGACAACTGAAGACAAGGTTCAGAAAAATGCTGCGTGAGTACGACCTTCTTCTTGCATTGACTCTTGAGCCCGTCTCGAAATTCATTTGGAAAGACCATTCGGCCCTTCACATCGATGGACACGAGCTTTGAGCCGCTGAATTCGAAGTCGTTGACTGCTGCCATTTTTTCACTATTTTTCTGAATATGCCGCCGATATCTGAACAATATACCACGAATTTCCGCTTGATACCACTTATTGCAACAAATTGACACCTATATCCCGGAATTTATGCAGTGTCAAACATCGCCTAAACTGTTGCCTGCTGTTGTATTTTGGCAGTCGAAGAAGCATTGCAGCACTGGCGGCGCCGGCAGTTGGAATTCCTGTGAAATACCTGTCACAATCAACTGCCGAGTGCGGAATTGCGTTCAGAACGGGAATCAATAGCTGACGCATTCTCCTGTACGCTTGATCTTTTTGGGTTTTTAACGGAATGGCAGGTTAAAAATCGGCTTTAAAAATTGATATTCGCCCATCAGCTGCTGTACACTTAATCTTTAGGTCAATCCAGAAAAAATACTGAAACTTCCCTCCCAAATCAACAGAGTGATTTGATGAAAATCTGCCGATTTAACGAAAACTGTTTAGGAATCGTGCAAGGGCGTACCGTGAGAGACGTCAGCGTAGTTCTCGGACAATTGAAAAAGCCTACCTGGCCACCCCCTCCAGGCGACCAGTTCATTGCGAACCTGGAAACCTTGCTGCCTGCGATGCACCGGCTGCGCCATAAAGCGAAAGTTCATGCGCTCAGGGACTTAAGTCTGATCAGTCCGATTGCCCGTCCTTCCAAAATTATTGGAGCGCCCGTAAATTATCGCGCCCATCAGGCGGAACTGAATGAAGATGATGAAGTCAGTCCGTACGGAGCTGTACGAAACATTGAAAGTTATGGTTTATTTCTAAAGTCTCCAATTCCAGTCGGGCCTTCTGACGGGGTGAGACTTCGATTTGAAAACCGCAGGACTGATCACGAAGTCGAACTCGCAATCGTAATCGGCCGCGAGTGCTGCGATGCCAGCGAAGAAGATGCGCTTTCCTATGTTGCAGGTTACACCATTGGCCTTGACATGACAATTCGAGGAACTGAAGACCGCAGCTTGAGAAAAGCAGTTGATACTCACTCAGTCCTAGGGCCATGGCTGGTGACAACCAATGAAATTGAAAATTCTGACAGACTGGATATCTCGCTTTCCGTCAATGGACGGCGAAAACAACACTCGAATACATCTAGAATGATATACTCAACTCGCAAATTGATTGCGTATGCTTCGTCGTTTTACACTCTGTATCCTGGAGATGTAATCATGTCTGGAACTCCTGAAGGAGTCGGTCCAGTGTCAGTCGGCGACATACTTGAATGCAGCATTGAAAGAATTGGCAGCATGCATGTCATAATCAGAACGGGATAATCTGCCTCTCAAGTATTTTTTTACTTATACATATCGCTGACGGTTATTGACCTGAGAATCCAATTTACTGACTGCAAAAGGGTTTAGCTTGCTTCAGCAGAAACCTTCATAAACTAAACGCGAACAGCAATCCGTCTGAAGCCAAATCCAGACCCTATTCAAAATCACTCCTCATTATCAATGAGTCGATGCGTCTCAGTCCGCTTACAGCGTCATTGAAAGCACCTGTACAGATTCTGACAAAATAGCATTAATCTGAATGAATGTAGAACTTGCTATGTAATTCTTCATTTAAGGTATCGAGCACCTTGGGGATGTGCGGCTTTGGTTCATGCCAACGATTTCGAGCGGCCATTGAATTGACGGCTGGCAGCGGCAGGTCATTTACGTTTAAACTCCATTTCAACTACCTTTCCAACCCAATTCATCTGCTGCAGACCGCCCTATTTATTTCTCGGTAAATTTCATGACAGGTTACTCTTTCAGAATCAATTCTTTGATATTTAGATTCGAAATCAATTGCGCAGTATTTTCTTGTACTATGATTTTCATCCGTCGAACTGGGTCCATACTCTGCTTACAATTCTTGCAGATTAACAATGTCATTCCCTCGTTTTTCTTAACCGGCATGGATGAAAAATAGAACCATCATAATAACAATCCAGTTAAATTTCGATATACTCAACTCTGAAGACGTCAAAAATTAATTTTGAACTGTGAAGGTATGCTTTTACCACTAAACAATTTTGAGAATACGGGACTGAGTCATCGGGCGTTCCAATTCCTGTCTTTTGCTTATGAGACGGGAGCCTTAAAGTTTGGAGAATTTACCCTTAATTCAGGACGTGTCAGCCCATATTTCTTAAACACGGGCACATTTTCAAACGGAAAAGATATTTTTGAGCTGGCTCGATTCTACTCAACCGCAGTCAATGAAAACATAAAGGGTAAATTTATGCTCTTTGGTCCCGCTTACAAAGGCATTCCATTAGCAGCAATGACCGCACTTTCCTTATATCGGGACTTTGGTCGCTCAGTGCCCTATGCATTCGACCGAAAGGAAGCAAAAGACCATGGAGAAGGCGGCTGGACGGTGGGTGCCCCTCTGTCCGGTCGGGTTGTCATCGTCGAAGACGTCATCACCTCGGGAATGTCAGTCGACAAAGCTGTTGAGTGTATCCGGGCGCACGGTGCGAAACCCACTGCAGCTGTCATATCTCTAGATCGAATGGAAGTTGCAGGCGACTCGATGTTCTCATCCGTGGAGAATGTTCAGCGCAAACATGGAATTGACGTGTTTGCTCTCGCGACAGTGACTGACCTGGTTGATTTTGTAAAAGCACATGATCAGCTGCAGCCCTTCGCGCATTCCGTTCAGTCATATTTGGACCGTTACGTTCCCAAACAGAGTTAGCATCAAACAATCATCCAGTTGCACTATGTCATTGACCAACACCAAACAAGCAGTTCTATTCGGGGGTACGGGATTTGTCGGTCGAAATCTGACCAAATCGCTAACCAGCAACGGCTGGTCGGTCAACGTCGTCACGCGGCGACCCCATCGTCATCGCGATCTGCTCGTCATGCCGACACTCAAGTTAAAGCAAATCGAAGAGTTCACGCCCGAGTCGGTCGCGCCACTGATGGAAGAAGGCGATACGGTGGTGAATCTGATTGGAATCTTGAATGAATCAAAGCGGAATTCATTTGAGCGAATTCACACTCAGATGCCGAAATCCATTGCTGAGGCATGCATCGAAAAACAAGTGCGAAGATTCGTTCATGTGAGCTCTCTCGGAGCTCATACAGACGCACCCAGCGCTTATCTTCGCTCGAAGGGCAAAGCCGAAGAAGAAATTCATAAGGCTGTCAGTCAAGGATTGGATGCCATCGTGCTACGGCCTTCCGTCATTTTTGGGCGTCATGACTCTTTTACCAATCAGTTTGCGAATTTTTTGAAAATGGCGTTTGGATTCTTTTTGGTAGTATCCCCAGAATCAAAGCTTCAGCCCGTGTATGTCCGAGACGTCGTTCACTGCATTGTGCATGCAATGAACGATAGAGAAACAGCAAGAAATTCCTGCGACCTCGCAGGGCCTGATGTTTACACGATGAAAGAGCTGATTCTAATCATTGACAGGATGATCGGCCGACGCCATAAGATGATTCCTCTCAGTGCGTCACTTTCCCGTCTGTTGGCAACATTCCTGCAATTTGCCCCTGGCAAACCACTGACACCCGACAACTTGCTTTCTTTGCAGGTCGAAAACACTATCGACCAAGAATTTCCGGATCCCTATGGAATACAGCCTAACCGATTTGAAGATGTTGCTGAAAACTGGCTGAATCCTCAGTTGGACCCATTCGACATTTACCGAGCAAAAGCAGGCCGCTAATTCCTTCAGTCTGCAGCGATCATCATGTCGCCGACCCACCCGATTCAAAAAATCGAGGATCTGGAATGTTTTCTCGTTGGCGGGGCGGTCCGCGACCAGTTCCTCGAACTTGAAGGATATGACCGTGACTGGGTTGTCGTTGGGGCAAGCCCAGAAATCATGCTTTCACTCGGATTCGTACGCGTTGGCAGCAAATTCCCGGTGTTCCTGCATCCAGAAACCCATGACGAGTATGCGTTGGCGCGTAGAGAACAGAAATCTGGGGTGGGCTATAAAGGATTCGAAGTAGACTGTTCAAGTGACGTTTCGCTCGTAGAAGACCTGGTCCGCCGCGACTTGACTGTCAATGCCATGGCGATGAATTCAGACGGGACTCTAATTGATCCTCATGATGGACATTCAGACTTGGAAAATCGTATTCTGCGACATGTTTCGGAACATTTTGTAGACGATCCACTCCGCGTGCTTCGCGTCGCAAAATTTGCTGCACGCTTCCATTCCAAAGGATTTCAGGTTCACTCTACGACGCTAGAACTCATGAAAACCATTGTCGAATCTGGTGAACTGCTCCATTTGACCGCAGAAAGAATCTGGCTTGAAACCCGCAGCGCACTCTCGGAAAACAATCCGTCCATTTTTTTTAGAATTCTGCACAGCGTAGGAGCAGTCGAGCAACTTTTCCCCGAACTCCTTGTTCTGAGTTTTGATGGTACGGGTTCAGGTGCGTGCAGTGATATTCATGTTCTTGATAATGCGGTTCAATTTACTGATCATGAAGAATATCGGTTTGCGGTGTTGGCATATTGCATCAGCAGCACCGTCAGCCAAGAAGTGAAACAGTTCACAGAACGGCGGCCCAAACTCGAATTCATGGATGGAATAACGACGGTCAAAAAGCTCTGCAGCCGTTTAAAAATCTCTGCAAAATTTCGAGATTTGGCAGTTAAGGTTTCTCTTTACACCGACAGACTTCGGTTTTTGGACGAGCTGGAAGCCAGCGGTCTGGTCGTCCTGATTCGTCAATTGAAGGGGATGAACAATGTGGAACAGTTCTTGAACGTCGTAAATGCATGCAGGACGGTCCTATATTCCACTCAGGAAGATTCCAAAAAAGTGGATCAGGTGATCGAGGCACTCTTGGTATTGAGAGACAAAATTCTAGCCATTGACCGGGCTTCACTGGCAAAGCAATATCAAGGCGAAATGTTGGGTCAAAAAATCAAAGAAGCACAAATCGACGCCGTCCGAGAATTCTTGAATTCCCGAAGGCCGTAAAGTTCATCCGACGCACGTCAACAAGGCAATCGTCATCAATCCAAGTTTGCCATTTTTCAATTTTGGACAGTAACATCCTTTGCTTTTCAAATGCTTAATTTTTTCGACTGAATTTTAATGTCACTACTTCTGTGACTTCTTCCCCCGGCCATCGCCCGATCCGTTGATTGCGCTGCCGCTTCACATCCATCGCCGACAGCTGCTGCTCGACATTGGGTTCGGTGTTCTGACGCACTCGCAACTGAACGCCCTCGGCCGCGTCACCCGATGCAATATCGCCAATCTTCGCTGCACGATCCGCCAGCTGAGACGCACTCCGTTCGAGCGCATCTTAAGGCGCGGATTTTGGCAGGCCTAAAGGGCCAAGACTGAAATGTACAAGCGCGCCTCGATGCGCACCAACGTGCGGTGATTTACCGGACGCAGTCCCAGTTCCGATTGCAAACTGCGGAAAGTCGTCTCTACTTCACTGAGCGCAGCAGTACGCGCGCAGAAGCGTAAAGCTGCAACTTTCCCCCTGCCTGCATCCTTTTGCAGATTCTGAGGTCAATCCATAAGAAGTATGGGGCGCCTGCATTTGCCGAATCAGCTCCAAATCGGATATTTCCATCTTCCAATTTGGAGACCTACCACGCCAAGCTAAATATCAAGATTGCAAGTAAAATTCGATAAATTGCAAATGGAAGCATTCCAATCTTTTCGATGAATCGAAGAAAGTAGTGAATGCACAGATATGCGACGATTCCAGACAATGCAGTTGCGTATCCAAAAGATATCCAATCCGTTTGTGATTCTGCCTGAAGCAGACTGAGAAACTGCCACCCGCCCGCCATCGAGATGGCCGGAATCGCAAGTAGAAAAGCAAATTTCGATGCTTCATTTCGCGTCAAGCCGAGCCAGAGACCCATGGTAATGGTAATTCCCGATCTGGACGTGCCTGGAATAATCGCTATCGCCTGGCTCAAGCCGATCAATATGACATCTCTCCAAGTTAGAAATTTCAAGGTTCGGTCACTCCTTCGATATTGATCTGCAATGAAAAGCAATACACCGAAGATCAAGGTCGTACTGGCAATCACAGTAACACTTCGAAGTGAAGTTTCCACCCATTCATTCAGAGTTGCCCCAGCAACTGCGACGGGTAAACTTGCAACGATGATGAACCAGCCCATTCGGGAGTCGCTGTCAGAGCGCCTTCCTCCCAATGAACGAAGCCATGAAGTAAAAATTCTCGAGACGTCTGAGCGGAAATAGACAATTGATGCGAAAAGCGTACCGACATGCACGGCAATGTCAAATGCCAGGCCCTGATCATTCCAACCAAGAAAATTAGGCAGCAATATCAAGTGTGCGGAACTGGAAATGGGGAGATACTCAGTTGCCCCCTGAATCAAAGCGAGAATGGTTGTGTTGACGTATTCGCCCATCTTTAATGTTTAGAAATTTGAAATCAAGCGTCAGTGCATTTACATTTGGACAAGCAGTCTATGTCTTTGGTCAGACAGCATAAATCCAGTATTCGTAGATTCAAAATTTTTTGTCAGTTCCATCACTTTGAAAATCTCTCCCATCTCCGAAGACATCGTAAGCGCCAACAACTCGGAAGTGGACTTGAATGATTCTGGGCTTCCACCAAAAGTGCGCAGAGAGTCCACATCTTTAGACACAAATTCAATGACAAACGCCTCGAGATTGGTAAATCCGTTTACTGTTAGAGTTCTTTCAGTGGCAATTCTGGCCAACTGGGTAAAGTTCAAGTGAGCCGTAATATCCTGACATCCGACGCAATCAAGAGGGTCAAATCGAACGCGCTGCTTTCGGTAACACAATAAAGTTCCGCGATTTCGATCACGGTGGTAGTATTCGTGCTGCGGATAACCGTAGTCGCAGATGATGATCGTCCCTTCGTTCAGACAATCTGCAACTGTTCTTAACCAAGCCGCCGCATGTGTATGGATTTCAGACCAATAACCATCGTAATTTTCAACGGAAAGATCCAGCTCGCTGAACAGATCTAGAACATCCTTTTGAATGTGTTTTTGAAAAGTCGTTCTCAGGTCTCCATTATTATCAACTACATATGCTTGATGCAATTGATTAGAACTAAGCTGAAACAGCTCGACAGGCATCGCATCAAGGACTTCATTTGCCAGAATCACGCCACTCATTCCATCATTTGGCAGTTCATCGTACCAGCTTACCTGAAATGCAGAATGCTCGTCCATGGCTGCAATCGCCTGCTTTTGAGCTAATTTCATAGCAGGACTGACTTCCACGATGACATATTTATCCAACGGAATTTTCAATTTGTGGAACTGACTTAGAATCTGAGAGGCTAACCTGCCATTGCCAGCGCCAAATTCGTAAATAATCTTGGGTCCATTGAGCTGATTCAGTGACTCCGATATTTTATGAGCTAGAACGGTTCCGAATAAATCTCCCAGTTCTGGCGCTGTGATGAAATCTCCACCGCGCCCGATCAATTCTTTCGCTGACATATAGTAGCCAAGGTTCGGTTCATATAATGCCATGTCCATGAATTCAGAAAACGTAATTCTTTGGTGCTTCGAACTGCGAATTTTCTTGACAATCTTTTCCTTCAATGCCTTACTTCGAACGCGCTCGGCCGCATTCAGTGCAAAATTATTCATAGATGTGAGCACTCGGATTTTGGATGTTCAGTTCAATTATAAGTTTCTACATCAAATGCAAAATTAGATCGAACAGTCCATGCAGATTCCTATTGGCCAATGTTGAATTTACATTCATCATCACCTGAATTGAGCAGCCTATGAACAGTAAGGTTGCATTGATTACTGGAGGAAGCCGGAGAATTGGAGCAGCGGTCGTTCGGGGATTGCATTCCAGAGGTCTGAACGTCGCCATCCATTATCGCGATTCCAAAAAAGATGCAAAACGACTGTCTGCTTGTCTGAACCAAATCCGACCGCGCTCGGCACAAATATTCGGCAGTACGAATTTACTCGATTTCTACGCTTGTTCTCAACTCGTAGAAAGTGCATTTGCACACTTTGGACGCTTGGATGTGCTCGTTAACAATGCATCGATATTCGAACCAACCAAATTGGGTGAAACCAGCCTGGAAGAAATTCATCGAATGTCCGCAGTTAACGTTTACGCTCCCTACAGCTTGATGCAGTTCGCTGCACCGATGCTAAGAATGTCGAACGGCTCGGTCGTGAATGTTTCGGATATCTATGCTCGTTTTCCAAAGGTCAATTATTCAGTCTATTGTGCGACCAAGGCATCCTTAGAATCCCTGACAAAGTCCTTCGCTCTGGAATTGGCACCGGACATCAGAGTGAACGCAATCGCGTTAGGCGCAATTCTTTGGCCGGAAAATCCATCTACGAATAGAGGGGGAATAATTGAAAAGACGCCACTTAAAAGATTGGGCACTCTTGATGAAGTCGCCAGCGCTGTCAATTTTCTTGCCTGCGATGCAACCTACATGACAGGACAGGTATTGACAGTGGATGGCGGCCGCACTATTTCACAATCCTGAATCAAAAAAATTCGCTTGTTTTTTTCATTGAGTCAAATTGAAAGCCTGTAAACATTCATAAATAGGTGGCTTTTGCCGCGAGCAGGAGGAATTGCCCAATTCCGCATTTAGTCTAAAAGGAGCCTTGCGCCTGATCTAGAGACTGGAGAATTGGAGCGATTACACGCAAGATAAGAATTGTGATTCGGAGGCTGATTTCTGAACCGGTCCAAGGATTAGCCTCATCAGTCAAGCGACTCAATTTACACTTACTTTGCCCTAATTCCCAGACATCTTTCGCAACCATGTCATTGCAGGTTCGCCGGGCTGCGATTTTCAATTCCAATAACAGATCGATGATCTACGAAATTCCAAACATTACGTGCATCATGAGACGAATGAGTGTTAAATTTTTCCCTTTCGCAGAGAGGTACGGCCCTACCAAGAGTAACCTAATTGAAATGGAATCCTGTTCCCATAAAAGACTGCATATCTCATATGATCACGCTAATTTTCAAGAGTTTTATGACTTTCAATTTGAATCAATCTCGACAGAAACTCGAGTCAAGAGATAGGATTTGACATCATTTACAGTTGCATTGCTGGGGTCAAATAGAGACAGGTTTACACCCTTTCCAACCGAGCTCTTGTACATCACCCCGTGATAATCGCATTTCTTAAAGAACTCGCAAATATATTGACTTGGAATATAGTCAATCGCTGCCGCATTTGGAACAATTGGTCGAGTTAATTCCTTCCCTAACTCAACCAACAAGTCAATGTCCTCTCTTAACTTTGGAATTTCATCATCGTCGACTAAAAACGGTGAAACCGATTTTCTTAGGTTACGCAAATCAACAAGTTTTAGGTTCGATTTTGCAGTAACACGTCCAACAGTAGCATAATCTCCCGTATGCGGGCGAATTTCGGCAACGGCAGTATCTTCAGTAGACGCTAGATACAAATATGGAATTCCAGCGGGACTTGCGCGTCCTTGTGATGCGATGTGATTGGGAGGCGCGCCCATTTCACAGATTTTGAACATTTCGTCCTTGGAATTTTGGATACGAGCCCGATACCAGGTCTCAAACTCTTCGAATTCAACCTCAAAAAGAAGTAAATGAGAAAAAAGGTTTTTCACCCAAGTTCCGCACTTTTGCCGCTCAATCAACCATATCAAAAATATTTGTTAGAAGATATTTTTAATAAATCATTATTTGTAGTATTTATATTCTAATATCTTACAAATATTATTGTTTATTAGTAATATCTTTTCTTTTATAACTCAAGTAACTTAATGTTGTTACATGTACAGTGATACAGCACTCCAAACAGCCACTACAATCCTCTATAATTACCCCATTGACAATACTCTTTAAGATCATGTTCATCAAACCCGTAGTTTCCTACACCAACAAAAAACAATACCCAGATGCGCCTACCTACTGGTCAGGCGTTGAATATGAAGGCGGAATTGCAACGAAAACGCTGGTAAACGAAGCTAAAGAAAATGGCGCGAAATGTTGTTACATGTACAATTCAGTCATTTTCAAAAATAACATGATATCAATGCTTTAGGAGAATTGTTTTTTGAGTAGTGCGGAACTAGGGTTCAGACTACTTTGGTCAATTTCTGTAATTGGAAAAAACCTGTTTTCATACATTAGTTCAGTTCGTAAGCGTTCCCAACTTTTTAACTTTCCATCATCACCGATACTTTGCGGGGAAAATCTTTCTTGAACTATATCGTCATCGTTCAATATCTTACGTAACAGATTCTCACAATAAGCGTGATTAATCCTCTCGTTGTCGAATAATTGCCAATCTTTCTTTAGCCACTCAACCAAACTTTTACCATTCTGGTCAGTTTCATAAATCTCGACTAATGATCCAAAAACATCGCCCAATTTGGCAGGCTTGACCAGCTTAACGCCTTCAGACTGACAATATGAGCAAACACCAGACGAGTCGGAATATGATGGAATAATTTCGTTCCGTAAGCCCCTATCGCCAAAACAGTTAGCGCAACACCTCATCGCGATCTAACTTCTATTTTTAAAATAACCCGCTAACGTTTCAATGTGATGTTTTATTGAAAGTTTCTTGACATAGCCCAGCCCTGGATAATGACCTATTTTCTTCAAGTTGATAAATTCTTCAATGGCACTAGATCTAAATATCTGACTGCTTTGATCTTGAACTTCGTCCACTAATTTGTGAAGAGCTTCCGCAAATTTTCCGGCAGGGTCTTTGGGAGAATTCTGACGAATTGACTTAAAGTGATGAATATGCATTTCACCATACCTGTTGTTGTCGATATAGGTAAGATGAATTGCGACCGCATACGCAGGTCCACCTGTTCCAGAATAATAATTCCCTACGGTCAGAAAATCACCGAATCCATTCATACCTTCGTCTTGATAAGTCGCATGCAAATCTGAAAAAAATTCCTGATCAGGATAATCGCGATTGGTTTGCTTTCGAAATCCATCTCTAATCAAAACTCCCTCCGAAGTATTGATGTGGCGCCGATATAGTTTCCCACTTTGATTTTCCAAAAACAAATGACGAAATCGGCCTAAGTCTTCACCGAGTAACTCCACCAGAACTCTCGCGTCCGAAAATCCAGCATGAATCAAACAATTTACATTTTTCTCACTTGATTTAAGATTTGATTCTATGTCACATACTGACATATTTTCTTTTAGCAATAAACCTAAAGATATGTTCTCGCAGTCAGGATACTTTTTTACTATCTCCTCAGCAATGGAGTTACGGCCACTTTCGAAATTCCCGAATTCTGGGTTTGCGATTATTATTGCTTCACCATGGAATTTAGTAACTTCATCCAACGTCTTAAAAAGCCCGCGCAAATCTCTCCTTATGGGCTCAATTACAGGGATAAAATTTGAGTCATAAAGCAGTTCAGCGGATTCTCGGACAGCAATCAGCTCAAACTGTTTTCCGCGAAAATATGGAAAGTACATTATTAACTACTGCCAACCAATTGCATTTTGCAAAGAAGTATTGAGCGCATTCAATAGCTGATTTTGATCGCGCCTGCTTAAACGAGTATAGAGTGCCATTGGAATCATTGAATTGGGCAACGAATCGAGAAAATCAGAAAGCTCGGACTGATCTCGAGTTTCCTTGAGAACTTTTACCATCTGTTCGTGAGCATCTTCACTATCGAGTCTTTTAAATATAGATTTATAGGTAGAGTAAGCTTTTGTATTCGGCACTTCGGGAATTTCATGTTTGAGATTTTTAAGAATTGCTTTTGATTCTGAAATACGAATTGAATCGAAGATGCATTCAGCCTTGATGTTGCGACTAAATTCCTTGGATTCTCTTTTGGTAGATATTTGATGCCGGTTACTCAGTAAGAGAACTCCAACCGAATCAGGCATTATTTTTAATACAGAGTCTAAATGATTGCTGCCAGTGATGACATTGACGTTTGCGAAAACGCTTTGGTACGCTGAGATTTGCTTTTCCAATCTGCATAACGAATCACGTTCAGATTTAATTTCATAGACGTTCGATGTGCCATTGATTATTACAACATCCGCTTTACAGTCACCAACCCGGAATTCGTTAAGAAGTACGGCTGTGTTCAGTGAGTGTTTGCCAAGCAATACCTTGTGAGCAATTGCTGACTTGTAAATGTACTCATATCGATAGTCCTTAAACCTCAACCGACGATGAACTGGATCAAATAAATCTCTTATTGGAGAGCTTAAGTCAATTATCTCCAAAGAAAGGAGTTCATTTGCCAAGCAAGCAAACATAGGTGAGTATCCGCTGCGGGCTAATTCCCGAAATACCGTTGGTGAAAACAATCTTGAAGCAGCAGAATGCTGCTGGTCGGTAAGTCTTAGAGAGTTAGTCATTTTCATGATTCTCACGAAATTATAATTGAAGCCCCTACAAGCACCCGCTTGACAACGTGTTTGACAGGACGATTTATTTTTCTGATTTATCCACGCGGGATAGACTGATTATGAAATCGCTTATATTCGACACATCGAATGGGCTTTGAAGTATTTCCGCTTCGTTTCGACTAGATCTGACTGTAGTTTAACTACTTTAAATAACGCTGAATGACAATTAACTTATGCCAACTGAATTGGAGGAGTCTTGTCGAATCATAACAAAAAGGGGATGATACCCGGTGATAATCCAATCGAAAAGGTTGATGAAGATCTATTAGACCGAAAGGATATCGCCGCGAATTTTGCCCGCCATGTTTCGAAACTTGATGTAAGCAAGGGTGTTGTAGTCGGTATCTTTGCCCCTTGGGAACACGGAAAGACGATTTTTATAAACCTTACACGGCCGGTATTCGAAAACGCCGAGGTTTCAATTTTCTCATTTAATCCATGAGTATTTAGCGGTACTGAACAACTAGTTGATCGGTTTTTCTCGGAGCTCTCTGGTGAAATTATGGAGAAAGCACCTCTGAAGAATATCGGGAAAAATACTGCGAATTATGGACTCCCTTCTCAATAGATTAAATTCAATTTCTGGCCACAGTAACACAGGAAAAATCACATTATTGGAAGCCTTGCTTTTATTGTTGGGTTCTGGAAGTCCGAATTTGTTGATAAATACGAATGTAAATCGTCGTAGTAATCCCCTGAACGCGCCACCCCACGCAGCTTTCAGCACTATTTGGAAACCCTTATTCTTTGAGCTCATGATTGATGAAGACATAAGAATTTTTTTACCCGTCACTCTTCACATGGATCAATAGAGTTGAAAATATCTTGTAAACGGCCAAACGGCACAGAGGCTCGTCTTGATAAACCTGTTTTAACAACGATTGCTACTGATATCAATGAGTGGGTGCTGAAAACTAACTTTCGACTGCGAAAAAAACATTCGGAAGGGACTCTACATTTAGCTGGAAAGGAGTTGAAAGTAGACTCACCAAGAAGACAGATTTCGACAGTTCCTACGATTGTCCTTTCTCCACATGCAGGAAGTATTGAGGAAGACGCAGATAGGCCGCAGCAATTGTTGAGACTTAAGCAGACGCATCTGCTGATTGATGTGCTGCAAACATTTGAACCGAATCTCAAAGATGTCAAAATACTCTTCCACAATGGAACTCCAATGATATGGGCTGATATCGGGCTGTCCGAACTAGTTCCATTAACGGCATTGGGTGAACGGATGATTCGTACTAACCGATTGATTCTTGCGATGACTGTTGCGAGAAACGGCGTAGTGTTAGCAGATGAAATCGAAAACGGTTTTCACTACTCATTAATGCCGAATTTTTGGCGCCAGATTGACTTAGTTTCCAAACACTTCGGTACGCAAATTATTGCAACTACTCAAAGCAGAGAGTGCGTACGAGCAGCCCAAGAATCTCTCCCGCACGAACAATTCACTTTCCACAGACTAGCAGTCGATCAAAATGGAAACAGTTGCATTTCATTCCCTGAAGACGCGCTCGAAGCGGTTTTGAAACATGATTTTGAAATTCGATAAATTTGTCAAAAGCAAGGAAATTCGAGCAACCTATTCAGCAAATTGCTGAAGGTAAAGATCTCGAAATTATTTTGGCAAATAAAAAAGCGTTCAGGAGTTGAATAATGTACAGAGGCGCGCATTGCCCGCAAAAAATATCTTTGAAACAAAACACATGACTAATTTGATTTCTCAATGGTTCGTTCGATCATCACTCCAACATTCCTGCTTCTTTCGACCGCGCGGGGTTTACTTACTTTCACTTTACACCACGTCACATCAAATTCGGAAAGCACGGTGCTGGCAATCTCTTCCGCGACAGTCTCAATCAGCTTGTAGCGCCGACTGCTGATCAGTTCTGAAATTCGAATCGATACGCTCTTGTAGTTTACGGCATACTCCAATTCATCCGTTTCTGCCGCCTTTTTGATGTCAGTGCCGAGCCAGAGATCAACAACAAGATTCTGCTTGATCCGCGCTTCCCATTCCCAAACTCCAATGCTCGCCTGAAATTTTAAATTTTCGATGAAAACAATGTCCATTCGCTTCTCCTCTTGCAATTGAGTGACGTAAGGAAACGGTCCGACGTTTCAATACATTCTGTCGGATGCTGTCATCCACGACAATTTTTAACCATATGATTGGTACAATTGTTGTATCAGTTGTGGTTTGGCCTTTCTATTATTGCTGTGACTGGCTATCACCGATTAACGTTGTAATTCGCACATGCCTGTAATTATTTCATTTGTTGCGTCCTATGTCATAGGATCTCTTCTCTTTGCAGTCATTGTTTCCAGACTCCTAAGTTTGGAAGATCCTCGTTTCACCGGATCTCGAAACCCCGGAGTAACCAACGTTCTCAGAATTTCCGGTAAACTGCCTGCGATTCTGACTTTACTGGGCGACGTTCTAAAAGGCACGATTGCGGTAATTCTCGTTGGAACTTTCACCGAAGATCCAATGGCAGTGGCATTTTCAATTCTGGGAGTTGTACTTGGGCACATGTACCCGATTTTTTTTGGATTTTCGGGTGGTAAATCTGTCGCGACGTCAGTTGGCGCTTACCTTGGACTTGCGCTCCCTCTTTTTGGAAGTGTGACGGCCGTTTGGCTGATCGTCTTACTGGTAATTCGCATTTCATCCATTTCATCTCTAAGCGCAATGCTCTCCGCACCGATTTTTGCTTGGATTTTCGGGCTGGACCCTTGGATTGTGGGGAGTGCCGCAATCGTATTTCTGCTAATTCTGCACCGTCATAAAGAAAATATAAAACGATTGCGGGCAGGCAAGGAATCAAAAGTTAAATTTTAAAATGCGCTCCATAAAGTGAGTGGAATTGACGCTGAGGTGATCGAATCAGCACCTGCGAAATCCAGACTGCAGATCGTTCAATTTCCAGTCTCCGATGGTCAACCGTGCATTTTTCAACCTCGTGAACCTTACCAGATCAGTCCTTTTTCTCGTTACAGATTCTGCAGCTGACACTGGAATATTGCACTGCTCAAGACATTTTCCGCGAACAGGGAATCCAGAAATCTGACTTCACGACGAACCATGTAGAATTAGACAAGTTTCAACACTCGAGCTCAGTATTGTGAGATGGCTTCGCCGTAAACGACAAACCGAAAACGTCAGCATCAGAATCAGGGAAAGTCCTGCGGTTGCGATTGGTTGAATCTTGGCAGAATCATCAATCTGGCGTCGAATCGTCAGTCGAAAAATTCAGGAAAGCAAACGTGTAAAATGGTTGTGAATGACTCACTAGGAGTTGATTCCATTCAAATTCCGATCCAGACCTTTATCTGTCCTAGTTAAGTCGAACCTTGGAGAGATCAGGAAGTGGAACAGTGAATTCAAAACGAAACATAAAATTGGAGGATCAAAACCGTTCATGAATAATCAGCTTAAGTTTGTTCGAGTGGGAATGCGCAACAACGGCGCAAGCGTGAAATTAAAGCTGCGCTGGGATAATTCGCCTGCTACATGTCAAATTGTTTGTGACGCGCTTCCCTTCGAAGGGGACATGTGGCATGCAAAGTATGCCAATCACGAAATCTATACTTTGCTGCCGGTTGAAGAAGTTTTTGGCAAGGATCCGCCTAAAGAGTGGCTCTGCATGTTCCCAGCTCCTGGTGATCTTATGTACATCTTTCATCCGGATGGTTTACTGCCGCCTGACGTATGGACCCCACAAAGCGATCATCGCATCGTGGACATTGCGCTGTTTTATGACCGAGGCAACAACCTATATGGTCCAAGCGGCGGAAACACAGGAAACATTTTCGCAACCGCTTATGACATCGAGGAGCTGGAGTCCTTCGCGTCAAGTTGCTTGGATGTTTGGAAGAATGGCTTCTGGGGAGAAAGAATGTACGTTGAAGCCGCGGATTAGCAGTCTGTGGCTCGACTCGGTCTATCGCCTCAGTTCCTGCAGTGCGTCTTGTGTAATCGACAGAGTTTCGTCAATGTCAGAACTGGTATGCGCAAACGAAATGCTGCCTTGTTTTGTTGTGACTGGAAAGTGAAAAACTCCCCTTTCTATCAGTAGATTGCGGTAGCGGACATCCAGTTCAGCATCGTTGTTTCGAGCGATGTCCATCCAGCACGTCGGTTCGTACTCCATAAAATAAACAACGAATGCCGACCCTTGCCGGATTACTGTTGTTGGATAGTCCTGAGCGGCAAACAGCCGGGTCAGTCCTTTTTGCATGCGTTCGCCAAGCCGGTCCAGATGAGCATAAATTTCCTTGCCGCGTTCCTTTAATTTCCTTACGGTGGCAGCCGCCGCTGCGACTGTGAATGGATGAGCGTTGTAAGTGCCCGCCACCAGCACTCTTCTTGAAGGGTCCGGATGACAAACATACGACATATACTCGGTTCTGCCACCAATGACCCCAAGTGGGTATCCATTGGCAGCTGCCTTGCCGAACACGCTCAGGTCGGGGGAAACTTTGCAAATTGATTGATAACCCCCCAAAGCGTGGCGGAAACCGGTCTTGACTTCATCAAAAATAAGCAGGGAGCCATGTCTGTCGCATAAAGAGCGAACTTCTTCGAGATACCCGGGCTGGGGTTTTACGATCCCGACATTCTGCAGTATGGGCTCTAGAATGACGGCGGCGACCTGATTCTGACTGAGAACATTCGCCAGTGCTTCAGGATCATTGAATTCGACTGCGTGAGCGCCTTTTGCGGTAGATTCATCCATTCCAGCGGAAATAGGCCGCAACGCGTGTTCCTGACCTTTTTTGTGGGATTCAAGTGCAGATGCTGGATCCATGAGATTGAAAGCGACAGAATCCATCCACCCGTTGTAACCCCCCTGCATGAATACAATGTCGTTGCGCTGAGTTGCAGCTCTTGCTATACGCAGCGCAAAGGCCACCGCTTCGGTGCCGCTGCTGGTCAGCTGCACCTGCTCCAGATAGGGTACGGATTCGACAAGAAGATCTGCAACTTCCCGTTCCCAAGGCGTCGTTCCCGCCCCTATCAGAGACTCTCCACGCTGCATGGATTCGATGACGGCAGAATCGATGTCATCGTCGCCATGACCAAGCAGGTACGGTGCGAATGCCGCATGGTAATCAATGTAACGCTTACCGGTGTGATCCCACATGTAAGCTCCCTTGGCACGTACAAAAACCCGCATGGGATGAATCGCTCGATTCAACGACATCACCCCTCCCGCGATTGAACTTTGCTGGGAAACGATCTGCTCAGCGGTTTGGTTCATGCCAACAATAGCTGCAGATGGAGATAGAGTTCAAACAATGCACGCATCGTTTTATTCCGCAGTGATCATTTCATACCACTGATCTTTCAATCCTTGCTGTTCAATCGTTTCAAGCCAAACGTTAATGAAATTGACGAAGTGATATTCGCCAGGCAGCACTGCATAGGCGTAACCCTGTGGATTCAGCGGGGCATCATCCATAATGCGCAAGTTCATGCCCGGATTTTGTTTAATGAAATTCCGAAGTGATGAACTGTCAGTCAGCACTGCATCCGCTCTCTTGCTGGCTACTTCAAGAAAATACGTAGACAGTTTGTCGCTTACGAGAGGTTTTACAGTCGCTTTCTTGAAAAAGCGATTGGCGAAAGCTTCGTCGGCCGTTCCTGAACCGACCGCAATGATCATTCCTTCCTTATCCAACTCGCTGTGTGACTGAGCGTCGGAGTCCATATGAACTGCAGTGCCCTGCGTTTCATATCCGGATGGATTCGAAAACAGCACCCGCATGGCCCGTTCAGCGGTTCGGAACATCGGTGACATGACAATGTCGCATTTGTCTGTTTCCAGACTTGGGATCAACGTTCCCCATTGTGAATCAACTGGTTTGTATTCCACCCCCATAATGCCTGCCAGATGTTTTGCTGCTTCTATGTCAGTTCCCACCCATTCATTCGTTTTGGGGTCCTTTGCACCCCAAGGAAGCGCTTCAGCGTGACACACCAAAAGCTCCCCGCGATCCTTGATTACACTGATTCGATCGTCAGCTGCAAATACCGAACCCAAACCTAAAATAGACAGGCCTAGGACAAAACTCAGCCAAATTGACAATTTCTTCATTTCACTTTCCTCCAATATATATATTAACATGCACTTAACTGTCAGAGTGCAGGTGTTTCCCATGCTATTTTTTGGTCCATAAAATCCGGCAGGCGGCATCTAAAATGACACTCACACCACTTGGCTATTTTGCTCATTATCAAACAAATTCGGATATTTCGCACTGACTTGCTTAGCGTGGGATGCCCCTGGTCAGAGTGCATCGCCAAATTTACAACAGAATTGATTATAGGGAAAGTTCTGACACTTACGCATTCAAAATTGCTGGCTAAAACCCGCACAGCCGAGTGTTGAAAATGGAGCGTAGAGTCACAACCATGCCATGAGATCGTAGATAGTGTGACATTTTCGATCTAGATGTTATAAATTTCAATTTCACGAATCTTCCAGTCCTGTACCATTGCAGGAACCAAATTGAATCCATTCTGTCACGCTGTGCATGATCTTCAATGCTGCGAAGGCGTCGCAGCGAGCCTCGGCGGTTCGCTGTAGACAGTGAGTAAGCTGCTGAACATATTGGTGATCAATACGTTCGACGACTTCGCTCCCTAGAAATCCGCACCTTCACCGCGACGATCGATCGCTGACAAGCCGGCGTGTAACTTTGTGCCGCGCATCCGCGTTTGCCTCCGATCAGGGCATCATAGACTTCGACGAAACTACTCAACCAATAATGTTGGTCGCGATCTGCCAAGGCGTGTCACAGAGTGCGCAACATTTTTTGCACCGGTCCAACCCACGTCAACTCTGTGCGCTAAGGGCAAGACCGAGACGCCTTATTTATCAAAACTCATCAATTTGGTCGCGGAGAACTGTTTGGGCAGTGGAAATTGGGTGTGCCTGAACTATGTGCCGGCAGTCACCGAGGCTCTATGCAGGCACTGAGCGCATTGATTAGGGCAATGACCGGTCAACATTTGGACTTGATCGTGTCCACCGCGGAGCACTTACAACTATTCGGGCAGCGGTGTCAATTCAGCTCATTCAAACAAGCTCCCTAAGTGGAGAAGGTGGAGCTCCAATCGAAGCCACCACAAAACGGATGTTTCAGAAGTTAAGGTTCTGATAGAACGGAAACTGAATTGGGTGCTCTACGTAATGATTGGTATTTTGGTAACGGCCGTGGGCAGTTTGATTACGGCATTGATAAAAATATGGCAGTAGATCACTTGTGGACGAGTAACCTCTCAAAAAGATCGTCTAAAGTGTATTTGGGCACTTCTCTATATGATCCCCAAATATTTTTGCGAATTCGAAGGAGCTTCTGACCAAGTTTAAAGGATATTTGACAAAAACTGTTCCAGTTCCGGGTTGGTCGAAGCCGTGAAGAACCTGTCGGTTTCCTCGTCTACGACAATGCGTCCACCTGCCATGAATATCATCCGGCCAGCAACCTCTTTCGCGAAACCCATTTCATGAGTGACAATAAGCATAGTCATTCCTTCTGTTGCGAGTTCGCGTATGACGTCCAAGACTTCAACAACCATTTCGGGATCAAGCGCTGACGTCGGTTCATCAAAGAGCATCGCTTTGGGACGCATCGCCAAAGCTCGAGCAATCGCTACCCGCTGCTGCTGCCCACCCGAAAGATGATTGGGGAATTTGTCGATCTGTTCTTCAATTCCAACGCGGGCCAGCAGTTTTTCCGCCAATTGATTGGCTTCGTCGAGACTGATTTTTCTGGACATCCTGGGAGCAAAGGTAACATTCTCCCGAATTGACATGTGCTCGAACAGATTAAACTGCTGAAAAACCATCCCGACTTCTCTTCGTATGTTTTCCACGTCGGTCGCACTGCCGGGCAGATTGATGCGATCAACGGTAATTTCGCCGCTGTCGACTGACTCGAGCGCATTCAACACTCGAAGAAAAGTAGATTTTCCACCGCCGGAAGGTCCGACGATGCAGATGATTTCTCCTTGTTTGATTTCGACTGAAATGTCGCGCAGCGCCATAAAGTCTCCGAATGACTTGCAGACGTTGGAACACGAAATAAAATGATTCTCTGTCATCAAAGCGGTGGTAGATGAAAAATTAAGGACTCAGTGACCCGTTCGCCGCAGCAGATTCTTCTCCGCACGTCTCGCAAACATGCTGATAGGAAAAATGAGCACGAAATACAGTACTGCGATCGCACTGAGAAATTCGAAATAACTCAGAGTTTTCGCTCCTAGAACACTGGCCGTATACGCCATTTCTCCAACTGCGATCGCTGAAAGCAGGCTGGTCGCCTTGAGCAGCTCGGTCAGAAAGTTGACAAACGCCGGCATCATTCGACGAATTGCAGGTGGAATGATTATTTTTCGCCATATGTGAATTCTTGGAATCGCTAGTGCGTAAGCAGCATCCACCTGTCCGCGAGGCACGGCGAGTATGCCTGCCCTGAAAATTTCAGCGAGATAGGCGCCGCTGAAAAGAGACAAAGCAATGACGCCACAGGCTTCGCTCGAAATTCGAATCGACAAAAGCAAGGGCAAACAGGAATACACCCAAAAAATCAAGACGACTTCCGGAATGGTTCGGAAAAAATCTATGAATCCGTTCGCTATCCAGTAACCGCTCCCGCGCTCTGACAGCTTACCAAAACAGGCGACTAATCCGATTGCGGCTCCTATCACCAGAGATATCGCTGAAATCAGAATGGTTACCCCAAATGCCTGGAGCAAATCGGGGCCGTACCGAATAAGCTGATCCCATTCAAATCGCATCAGCGCTCTCTTTTCTGAAGAAAATATTCGAGACGCAAGGTTGTTTTGCTCATCAAATAGCCAACCACGAAATAGATCACGGCAATCGCACTGAATAATTCGACTGGTTTGAAAGTGACGTTGCTGATTCGATTTGTCACAGTCATCAATTCACTTACATGCAGGATTGACAGGATTGCCGTTCCTTTAAAGAAACTGATGGTCAAGTTGACCAAAGGCGGAATCATTGTTCGAATGGCCGGCGGAAGAATGACCCGCGTCCAGCGGATTCGAGCGGGTAAAGCAAGCGAATACGCTGCTTCCCACTGCCCCTTTGGAACGGATTCAATTCCCGCTCGCACGATTTCCGTAAAATACGCTGCCGCCTGCAGCGTGATCGCGATCACGCCACTTTGCAACGCAGTCGTATTAATTCCGGTTACAAGCGGCAATGCAAAGTGTATCCAGATCAACTGAACCAGAAGTGGAGTGTTGCGCCAAATTTCTACAAAGGCGATTACAGTCCAGCGAATTACGGCAAACGGAGACTGACTGGCTATGGCAAGAATTGTGCCGGATATCAGACCCGATACGGCAGCACAAGCAGTCAGCGCCAAGGTGAGAAGCAGCCCTTTGAGCAGAACTTCTCTATACTCCCAGACAACGGAAAAGTTGAGTGAAAGCAACAGGTCCCAATTGAGGTAGTATGCGAGTACGCCAGCCAGCATCAGCAATACTATAGGTATTAAATAATTGGAGAACTGTTTCATTAAAATTACGACACTGGCAGGCGGACTATGCTTTTCGCTTATCTGAGCTGATTCGATGAATAAGCACTAGGGGAAACTCAATTCAGATACCATCCTTAAACAGTTCGTTCTCAGCAAAAAATTATTCAATCGAAATGGATTGCCATGAAAATCTTATCAATCATCTTCCGGAGCATTCAATCAGCTGGTTTGATCCAATCCAAAATTGTCGACTTCACGAAGACAGGGCCGATGTATATTTCAAAAACCTCGGGTTGCAATTAGTTTATATCTTTCTAACGTTTCATCATTGGGAAATATTCACCTCAAATAAGTCATGTGCATCATTCTAACTGCGTTGAATCGAAATGAGCGTTACAAATTCGTAGTCGCAGCGAATCGCGAAGAATATTACGCGCGCAGCACTGACCCCGCTCACTTCTGGCCTGACAGTCCGCAAATTCTGGCGGGGCGCGATAACGTATGCTTGGGAACCTGGTTGGGAATTAGTACGCTGGGAAGATTTGCAGCGATAACCAATCACTCGATTCCTGTCGCTGAGAATTCGAAAAGCAGGAGTCGAGGGGAAATTGTGCGCAGGTACCTGGAGCATATCGATGCCAAGTCGGAGTTCAAGGAGCATCTGGCGCGCAGCCAAAACGAGTTCAATGGTTACGGGTTATTTTTTGGCAATTTTTCGACGCTCAGCTACACCTCCAATCGAACAGACCTGGAAGCTGAGATTGCTGATGGAATTCATGGTCTGAGCAACCACACTTTAGATTATCCGTGGTACAGACTTGACTATGGCAAATCACGGATGAAGGAGGTGCTGTCGAATCACTCTGAAATCGAAATGGATCAATTTTTTGAAATTCTTGCGGACGCTCGAATTGAGAACTCTGCAGACGCTCCTGCCGATTCGCAAGCAGCTCTGAAGAGTAAGAAGTCAGGTAAACTGCCAATATTCGTGCAAACAAAATATTACGGAACGCGCAGTTCAACCGTAATTTTCGCTGACCGCGAGGGGAAGGTTCAATTTGAAGAACGGACTTTTGATCCTGTGCTAAACCGCTATGCCGATAAAAGAAAATTCGAGTTCGAGGTGGAACGCTGAACTGGAATTCAGTTATTTCAGGACTCGTGATACTTTCAGGACTCGGTCAACATTCGACAGTTTACGCAAAACGCTCTGCAGTTGGCTCGTAGATCCAAGTTCCACGGTCAAATGAATTGTTCCCGATTCATTGATCTTTAACCTGCCGACATTAACAGCAGTGATTTTCAAATTCAGATTATCCATTGCAGCGGAAATGTCTTGCAAAAGAGATGGATGTCCGTCCACTTCCAGAACAAATTCCACCGGCTGTTTTGTTTCACTGCCAACCTGCCATTTCACTGAAATTCTGCGGTCAGGGTGATTCACTAACATATGTTGGATATTTTTACAGCCATCTTTGTGAATTGTGATTCCTCTTTTCACAGTAACGTATCCGATCACGTCATCCCCCGGCAAAGGCTGACAGCAGGAAGCGTGGTTCGTCAGCACATTGCTGACTCCCTGTATTGACAAAGCTGGCAGTGTCACATCGGACGTACGATGGCGCTTGATTTCGATTTCTTGAATTTTTTCGTGATTGAAATCGCGTTTGATCAACCCTGATATCGCATGAAAGGGCTTGAGTTCTCTCATTCCGATCGCAGTAAAAAATTCGTTGCTGTTTTGAAATCCGTTTTCTGCTGCCAACTTATCCATATTCACTTTCGTAATATGGTGCCGAGTCAGTTCCTTCTCGAGTGTCGCTTTGCCTTGGGCAAGATATCGTCCGTATTCCTCGTGCTTGAACCAGCGGCGAATGTTACGTCGAGCTCTGACTGAATTTACAAATTTATTTTGAAGAATCAGCCAGTCTCGACTGGGTCCGCCTGTTTTCACCGTTCTGATTTCAACCCAATCTCCACTTCGAAGCGAATAGGTGAGTGGAACAATCTTGCCATTGATCTTCGCGCCTCTGCATCGATGCCCTACTTCAGTGTGAATTGCGTAGGCAAAATCTATTGGAGTCGAGCCAGCAGGAAGTTCCACTGCATCTCCTGCAGGTGTAAATACATAAATGACATCGGCTGTGATATCTTGGAATTTCGCATGTTCAGACTGAAGCACTCCAGAGACTTCGTGTTTCCAGTCCAGAAGATTACGCAGCAGAGCAACTTTCTCGTCCTGATATGCAGCCGAACTGGAGTTCTCTTTGTATTTCCAATGTGCAGCCACTCCAAATTCGCAGTCGTGGTGCATTCTTTCGGTACGAATTTGGACTTCCACGACTTTCGAATCAGGGCCGATTACAGCAGTGTGCAGCGATTGATAGCCATTCGATTTTGGCATCGCAATGTAGTCGTCGAATTCATCGTTTATTGAAGACCAGGTTGCGTGAACGGCACCCAGCGCTTCATAGCAGGCAGCAACATCGTTCACCAGGATTCGAACCGCGCTTACGTCAAACAGATTTTCAAAAGTCAATCCTTTCTGATTCAGTTTCCTCCATATGCCGTATAAATGCTTCGCACGACCCGAAACGGTCGCCCTGATGTTCAGTTTTTCCATCAGATCTTTAAGCAGCATCACGAACTGGCGGACGTAGTTTTCCCGTTCTACGCGACGTTCGTCCAAATACCGTGCGATGCGGTCGAATTCCGCACGGTTCAAATATTTGAATGAGAGGTCTTCCAGTTCCCACTTCAATCGCCAGATTCCCAATTTGTTGGCGAGCGGGGTGTACACAGACAACACCAGCGTGGATAGATTCTCGCTTTGCGCCGCCGGCAATTGGCTTGCCTGCCTCATGCGAACCAGGAGCTCAGTCAGATGAATGACGATGACGCGGACATCGTCAACCATGGCGATCAGAATCCGGCTGAAATCAATCCGCCGCCTGGGAGTGCTGTCCTGCAGGTCACCGCGGTTGAGAGCCTCTGAAATGCTGTCAAGCTGCAAAGTCCCGCTGTAGAGTTTTCTTACTGAAGTTCCGAATAATTCTTCGATTTTTTCAAGCTGCAATCCTGAGTCATTTCGCAAATTTCTTAAGATCGCTACCGTTGCAACATCTTCGTCGACTTCCGCTTCTGCGAGCAAAGACATAATCTGCTCCAGAGTGCTGTCAAATTGTGTAGGGTCACTCGCAGATGCTCCGTAAACTTGGGCCATCTGAACGGTGTGAGATCCAATGAGTAAATCAAACGACTGTTTGAGTGGAACTGGCTGCATAGCGAAAATAGATCTTGAATTTCTACTTAAGTATGACTCCGTGCTTTAAACGGAATTTTGTTGGTGTAAGAACTTATATTTTATTGTGAATGAGTTGATCCTGGAGCACTTCCATGCCGCTTTTCAAGCCAAGGCACCCAAGTTGGATTTAAAAAATTGTTTCACGAATTCGACGACCTATTGCAAATGAGGCGACACCGAATCATGGTATGCTGTCCTGCTAAAAGCAACCGTGGACTTCAGTGCTGATGAACTGACTGTAATTTTACCTGAAGCAGTCCGGTTGGTGGCTGTCAAGTCGATTTAGCAAGCTGGCTGATGAGTGTAACCCTGCATCGAACGTTCGGGTTAGGGTTACATCGGGCACATAAAGAATTTCAATGTTGAACTCCGCAAGAATTGGAATTAGGGGCTACCCCTAACGGCTGTACGACGGAAATCCAACATAGTAAATCGCATGTTGCTTCTACCTCGCCACCATAAATCTTCAAGTTCCCAATAATCAGAGCAGCGATGTCTGAGCGTATAAACGCCGCCCGTGTACTTATAAAGCGAACCTATGAGTATCAAATGGGGCAGGCACTCCTTTCTAGGAAATTTACTGAATGGCATAATAAGGCATAATGAGCAGATATCATGAAAAGATTTAGCGGAGACAGTCACCACAGACGGCTTCGCGCTGGACTGTACAATTCAAATTTCAATCTCGAACCAGCGAATGCAGCTTGGTTTACTTGATGAGGTTTCGTTACTTCAAAGCGATTGACGAAGGATTACACTGCAGTTTGGGCATTACCCGTTAGACTTCGTGCTGCTAAATTGTTCAAATGGTCGACTTGCGATGAAAGCGAACGGAGGCATCTTGTGTCGCGAATTCTTTCAATCTGATCAAGGTGCTGTAGACAAAGGAATTGTTGAGATTGATCTTGGAAGTTGACCATGATTACTAATCAGCGTCAGTACGGAATATCATGTGCATTACGTGAGAAGTTCGAACGTGCAGTTGCAGAAATTAAAACCAGCCCACAGGGCAGTCGAGTTCATCCTAGATTAATCACGGCAGAACAAGAGGCACTTGCAAGTCAATTGGCAGAACTTCTTGCTGAGATCAAAGATTATGAGAACCGCTAGTCGACCGATGTTTACATCATTTCGGTAGAATCGTTTGATGAATTAGCTGATTAAGGCGCGAATTGCAAGAAGGCTCAGCCAATTGGCACTTGCCGAACGACTACGGCTGAAGGAGCTGCAAATTCAGTGTTTCGAATCGGCTCTTTACAGATATTGGAGCTAGAAGTGGCTGTGCGATATAGCCACTGCACCTGGGGTTTGATTCCGTATTAAATTCTTGTTGCCTGTGGCATCAACATAGTCTTCAAGAACTGACAATTAAGCTACGTCAATTTGGGACAGTACTTTTGAGAAGCATTATTATACATGCTGGGGCAGAACTGATTGGCTGCACCCTGCATATGCGTGAAGTCTGTCGCAGCAAGAATCAGGCAGACAAAAAAATCAAATCCACGTCGCTGGCTTTTCCTGTAACTGATTTCTGGGCATTTGTAAATCGCATTACATCACTCACAGTTCGGTCGACATCATGTCCTCATCAAAAATACCACTTTCAATGAAAATGCCGAAGATGTACCCAGACTTTATGTTGGTGGACATAGTCGCAGTGCATTCGAACCACATTCACTCTGCCTGCTGATTTTATTGTATTCGCCCCTTCAACTCACCACTGTACCAAGAGGCATCAGGGCGTTAATTTTATTTAAATCAAGTTGGGTTGATTACAAAGGCAATTGCAAAGTAATTTTATGTTGACGTGAGACGAGTTCGTATCTGACATCGGAATTCTATTATTTTACGAATTTCCAGAACAGAACTGAAAAAATCATTTGGTCCGATTCGTGTTTAAGAAATTCCGAATGCAAAGACTGACGACTTTTCAATTTGAATTGGTAAATGCCACAAAATTGGTGAGAGTCACATCCGCTAAAGCATCATAATGCTGGTCACAGAAGTGCTGTTGAGTTCATTGAATTAGGGTCAAATGCACAAGGCTTTGGGTTAAGGATGAACTTATGGCTAAAGTGTAGACTTTGCATCTTCACTCGCAAGGGATTCTGGGTCGCTCGCATTCGCTTTGGTGTGACGTTTCCAATTTTGAGTCGCGGTCGCCGATTACCTGTTTTCGCATGCGAACACTTGAACGAATACTTGTAGACTGTTGAGGCATTAGGTTAGAGAGAACCAGCCATCAAAGTGACTAGTTACGGCATCTATTGACTGCAATCAATCAGGGCTGGAAAACACCAACGGGCAAAATTTGACTTCAGCTTGGACCATACAGTTGCGGTGAGCGTAGCACCTCCCCCGAAGTGGCTCCACTATCTCGGCATGAGTTCGGCATCTAGTCAAGGAAATCGCATACAGCTTCGCGAACATTTCGTTTTCCAAGAAAACTCCGACATGTACTGCGATTTGCAACGATTCGGCTACATAAAACTATCGTTATGCAAGTTTAGCGGAAATCTTACGCTAAAATTAGAAAACGGTATTGCCTTGCGTACAGCTTTGAGAACTATCAAGAGTGAATTTGTTGTCGTTTTAAATTTATAACGGGTATTACTTGTTTAGTAGGTATAGCTTCTCGCACTTCATTATAAATGTCAATACCAAGGTCAGTAGCAACTTCAAGAGTTGTAACTAAGGCATATGGAATTTCCTCCTCAAGAATTCCAGCAGTGGGTCTGCAATTTACTTGAATTTGCAATTCAGAACCTTCATCGTATTCAACTCGTCTATTGCTTTTGAAAATTTCGTGTTGTAAAGTACTTCGCCGAACTGCTCAATGATCTCCTTGACAACGTTGCAAGTGCAATAAATTCTCATCTGTAAGCTCAAACCAAAGACCTGCTCTTCGCCACGCTTGGTGATTCGGATTAATGGGTGAAAACCATGCAAGCGTTATAATTATTCGCAACCGGTAGCGGTTTCCAACAAGAGATTTTGGTAATGGAAAGTTAATAATATGAGACTTGTCCTTTGTTAGAATTCCTCCACTTATAGCGGTGACTCGTTGTGGATTACATTCCTGTACTCGGTTTAGATCAACTTTACCGTAACCCAATAATCGTGTCATTCGTTCCTTAACTCTTTGATGATTTCGCGAATCAGACAAAATTGATTTCAAAATATTTCCCGCGTTACCCCAATCGGCACTGTGGGTAATCAGTGCCTTTAACAGTATGCTGCGAGGAATAATATTTAAGGTTTTTCCTTTGTTCCCTGCACAAAGTTGTTCAATCACATCGTAGAGCAAACACCCCATACGACTAATCATCGCTGCTGCACCGCTAGTGCCGCGTATGAACGACACTCCCCCCAAGTCACCACTTTGAACACCCGGAGAGGCAACTTTTTGGCCGGGTGCACCGATTTGTCGGTAAATGTCAAAAGTACTGGATGGAGAAACTTTAGGGCGCATTGCAATACGCCCTCCCTCTGCTAACACGTCTGGTTTAATTCCACGTCGATATCCCATACCTTGTCTATTAATTGGGCTCGGAAGACTTAGATCGACGTATGGATCTTCCCAGCCAGGTTGAGGTTGTTCAGTGGATTCATCGCCATGAATTGACGCTACAGTTAAAACATTCACTGCTTCCGCCGGCGATAAAAGTCGTCTATGATGCGAATTCGCATCAACTGTCAGGATAATTCGCTTTTGGCGATTTCCAAATAATTGATTTGTCTGCTGAAATGATGAAGTGTCAAGAGATTCCGAACAGTTTCCTGCACTGACAACGAAAAGCACTTTATAGCGCCACGCCAACCAATCCAGCAGTCGTGCTAGTGGACTCAAAGTTCGTTCAAAAGGTCGACTTACAATTCCAATGGAGAGATTTATTATTTCAACTCTAGAAGCTACGGGAGCTACATCGTTTTCTCCATCGAACAAACGGCGAACGGCCCGATGAACCAAATCAACAATCAATATATCCTCAGGAACCGTTTCAGTATTATTGTTCCAATCACGAGAGTCATACTTAAGAATTGGACGAACATACAAATATTTCGAGAGAGCACCGTTGTCGGAGGAGAGATCCCCATTGACAATTAGTGAGGCCATGGCTGTACCGTGTTTACGCGTATTTGCCGGATAGTTTTCTTCAAAATTGTCTGGATCGTCAACTATGAGACGACCTTGAAGTCGTCTATGTGATTGCAACGGAAGCCCATCAAATAACGCAATTACTGGGAATCTCGAAGGTAAATTCTCGGATACGTCCTCTTGGTCTTCGTCTGACTCATCCGTCGGAAGTGAAACAAACATTTGACCACATGCCTGAATATATTGAACTGCTTCACAGCGAATGAGATGAATATTCGCATCGAGAGAATCTAAAATTGGTTTGATTTTTGACGCAGGAAGACTAACTGAAAGTGCATGATAGGCAATTTCCGGTATGACTGCTTCGGATAAAATTTGACCCTCTAGTTTTTCGACTTCTTCGTAAATTTCTATTTGCGCTGCTTTACGCTGGTCACCATTACGCCGGTACCAAAGTTCAATTTCACAAGGTACTAATTCCTCCCCCTCATTTTGAATACGTTCTTTCCAATCTTCGAGTATTCCCGTATTTCCAAGACGATCTTGGACCCCCCATAGCCTTATAGTTTTTAATTTTTCAAACACAGACTCCCATTTTTTGTGCCCGTGCGGAAGAGGGGAGTTTGAATTCCACCTATCCCAAAGCGATTTCAATTGGGTAAGAGCCTCTTGATTTGCAAAAACCATGTAAATTCTACTGTCAAGTGGCTTAGCTAAATTAGGTTCACCATCGTCAGTTAATTCGAAAAATTCTTCATTGGCCGAGATCTGCTCTAGTTCATTCTCCCCAAGCCATTCCATTCCTTGAACTTGCTGTACTGATCGATAAAAATCTGTTACATTGTCAATTATTTCTAGAACTACTACCAGTTCCGGCTCGATGTTCAAATTCTCAAGCTGGAGTTTTATTCGCCTTTTGTCCAATGCTTTCTGCAGTTGTTGGAATTTAGGGAAAATTCTTTCAGATTGCCGGTCTCGGCTAGGACAATGAATATTTTTTGGGCGAAAGCCACTTAGCTTTTGACGATCTCTAGACTTTCCTGAATTAGGCAGTATCAGTAAGGGGCGATCTGGCACGACTAACAGTCAACACGAACTAAACTGACATTTGCGGTACTCTTTCCTGCCACCGCTTCAATCGACCAGCCACGATAGCTTTAATGTTTCCAGTTGGAAGATTTAACACGTAGTCCCTCTGAACTTCCAGACTGAACTGTTCAAGCTCAGCAAAACTCCATCCTTTCATTTGCTCAGCCAAATTCTCAGGCTCAAATCCTAGGTGTTCACCGAATCTATTTTGAAATTGATGGAACCATTTTTCTGCCATCCGCTGCGTTGGTGCTGGAAGTTCCAATGTGATTTGAAATCTACGCCAAACAGCTCTATCAAGCAGCTCTGGATGATTTGTTGCCGTAATTACTACAACATGGCTTGGAAGATCGTCAATATGCAACAGAAGTGAACTTACAACCCGTTTAATCTCACCCGTCTCGTGAACATCGCCCCGCTCTTTCCCAATAACATCAAATTCGTCAAAAAATAACACGCACCTATGACTGCGTATCTTGTTAAAAAGTCGTGAAAGTCTTACAGCCGTTTCCCCTAAGTAACTGGCAATTATTGACTCATAACGCACCACAAACAGTGGGATTGCAAGCTCTGTAGCTACAGCTTCCGCCAGTGAAGTTTTTCCATTGCCCGGAGGTCCAATGAGCAGTATCCGATGCCTTGGTTCTAAATTAAATGAGCGCAATAGATCAGCTCGTTGAAACTCTTCCAATATTTCGTTGCAGTCCATCGTCGCGGAGTCCGTAAGCACAAGGTCTGACAACCAACGCTGAGGAGTAATTGATACAAATAAATTCGAATTGGACTCTAATCGGTGTGTAGAGATATTTGATGAATTGGATCTTGAATGAGTACTCGAATTGAGGTGAGCGGCTAAACGGTCAGCCAGAATATGGTGTTGTTTCGCGCGTTCTTCTACAACTATAGCTTCTAAACATTTGTGAAACAAATTTTGGTCACCCTTAGCACCAGCTCGAACTAAATTTACTAACAAATCGGCGCGGGCCATTCCAAGCACCTTCCTAAAGTGAACTCAAACAAAAGGAATTGACCTGTCGCTCGCACGTACCGTAAATTTGACTGATCAGGAAATAGATGCAACTGATACTCCGAATATCGTAGAGTCAAGCAAACCGCTGCTTTCTGTAAGAATTGATTCGGTGCTGATGTCACAAGATGTGGATTTCAGAAATATCTACAAGATTTGAAATTTGACTGTTTGACAGTGCTGCTATTTGAAATTCGTGTATGCATTCAATTTCTCTATAATTGCTGTTTCAAATAAATTTTTAAATACATAAATATGAAATTTTATTTAAATCTTTCCAAGATTTCTATGTAAATGATTCTGTTTCCAGTTAATGATCAACGAGTAAACTATTGCCTTTGTTCTTAATTTGGGTGAAATTTGGTTCAATAATTGTCAAATGACATTTAAAAACATAAGGATATATTCGCATGGATGCTGAATTGTCTGAAACCTGTATTGCCCAGTTCAAGCAACTTTCGATTCATTAGCAAGCCCAAGCCATTTAGATTATCAACGAGGTCAATGCCGAAGCTCAATCGGTGTTGGCGGTGGAACCACCTGTAATACGCTGTTCCCAGGAATCAAAGCAAAGCAACTAAAACCCGTGCTAGCTCAACCCGTTTCCTAGTGGTCAGCGACGATCACAAGTCGCACGCCAAGTGCGCCAGAGAACTGGGATTGCAACACGAAACCATCGTGGAGTTTCGAGATGGCTATGTGCGCTTAACCTAGCACTTTTAAAGCATAAACAATTGACATGAACGATTGAAGAATTTTGTAAATCATCGTTGCTGCGGAGTTTCTGCCGAGTGGCTCGACGGTTACCTACCCTCGTTCCATTATCGTACCACATAAGCCACTCCTATATCAGCTGCGTGTGTGGATCTGGCTTCTAAGAAAATTCCACGCAACTCACGAATGGAATCAAACTTATATTAGTCTGCAATTTTCAGAAATTTATTTTCCTTTGCTAAATAACCGCTTACAGCAATGCGACCGACAGCATCAATCTATCATTGAAACAGGATTTACGATTAATATGAAGTCCTAACTCACCGTTTAGTAAAAAGAAAGCCTGCCTCCCTAATCCGCAATTAGGAATGACAAAATAGAAAAAAGCCTTGTACAATTAAAGTTTTAAACAACCCTTCAGGATCACCCAATGGGTGATGACTGAAACGACCAAAAATAATACAAGGCTTATGAACATTCTACCTTACAAAACAGCTGACAGCAATCGCAACTTGACCGCCCGCGCCGGTTTGGTGGTGATTGCGGATTGATTCAAACGCTTGGGATTGAACGAATTGGCGGATCGTTTCATGCCCGCTCCGGGCAGCAACCGCGGTTATCGGCCAAGCGTTCTGTTGAGCACCTTCATGCTGATGAAACACGAGGGCGCGAAGTGCTTGGAGGATGTGCGTCATCTGCGAGCCGATGCAGCCACTTACCAGGCTGGGGTGATCAACTACTGTGAGGCCAACGACATTCGCTATGTGATCCGCGCCAAGATGGACACTTCAGTGAAAGAATCGATGTCGACCATCAAGCCGTCGGACTGGGTGCCGCTGATCAAACGTGATGGCACCGAATCGGAAACTGAGCAGGTGGCTCATACCTTGCATGTGATGCACGCCACTCCGAAAGCCTTTTATCTGATCGTTCAGCGACAGCTGAAGAAAGAAAAGGAGACGGATCCACAGCCGGACCTGCTGCCAAATTTGTTTTTAGATCAAGATGATAAAAGCACGCAGAAAGGGAAGTACATGCCCCGTGCGTTGGCCACGAATTTGGACTTGCAGACGAACTGGGATGAACATAAGGTCGTGCATTTTTACAATCAGCGCGGCGAAGCCTCGGAGAACCGGATCAAGGAATTACGCAGTGACTTCGGCGGCGCACCTCTGCCATGTGGGGATTTTGGCGCCAATGCGGCATATTTCAAACTGTGTGCGTTAGCCTGCAATCTGTTGGCGCTGCTGCGACAATTGCTGCCGGCTGGTTGGGAAAGCAGACGGGCGATCACGATACGCTGGCGTCTGAATGCGTTGGCCGCACAGATTGTCTACCATGGGCGGCAGTGGACTTTGAAACTCAATCGAGCGCAGCGGCAGCTGATCGACGAAGCGCTTTGATCCATCCGCAACTGCAAACTGTCGTGAATTCGCCGCCTTGTGCGGCGCTGCTCTTCTCCAATTGACATCGATTCCGACACCGCGGAAGGCTTTCATGCGTCTTGTCAAAGGAACTTCATGCGCCTAGCATCATGGACCGGCCCAATTGCCGCAAAATGAGATTCTTCGTGGACTGTTCTCGCCGAACGGCGTACTGAATATTCGGAAAATCGGCTCAATTCTCGATCCTGATGGCTGAAATATTTTCTAATTGCGGATTTGGGTGCCTGTTCGCCAAGATCTCACCTAAAGTCAGACTGCTCGGTATAATCGAGAAGACGGCAACGAGGAATCTATGAACAATCAAGCACTTCCTTCAAAACATGTGATCGCGGTATCTACCTCCGAAAGCTCAGACATGGAGGTTCTCGGTTTGAGCGTCGATCACCTGCGCGATGCCATAGTAGAGATTGCTCGTTATGTACTCCGATTCGGATCCTATCTTGTCTACGGAGGAGATTTACGCCAGTATGGATTTAGCGAATTGCAGTTTGAGATCGTGGCTCGCTACCACTCTGTAAGCAACGATGACGACGGTCATGCAGGTGTTACAAACTATTTGGCGTGGCCGGTCCATATTCAAATGCCCTTCAAAAAGCTTGAAGAAGCTGCCAAAGAGCTGAACGGCTCGGCCAAACTTGTCTGTCTGGACATGGATGGGGAACCAATGACGATGCAGCAGCGAAAACAACTCAAAACAATGCAGCCGACAGAAGCGGAATGGTCAAAGGGCCTCACCGCGATGCGACGACATATGCTGAAGCAAACCACTGCTCGCATCATTCTGGGTGGCACGACTGAAGGGTATAAAGGGACTATGCCTGGTATAGGTGAAGAGGCGCTGCTGTCGTTAAAGGCAAGGCAGCCGCTATTTGTGATTGGTGGCTTTGGAGGATGCGCTCGCGACATTGCGGAAAGCCTTGGACTTGTTAAAAAACGAATGTTCAGTCAACATATTTGGACGGGGCTGGAAGAGTTCAAAAGTTTTTCCGGCGCAGACCTTAACAACGGTCTTTCCGCTAAGGAAAATGCCACGCTTGCGATTACGCCGCACATTGATCAGGCCATTGTGTTAATTCTGCGCGGTCTTATCAATGTTGTAGAGAAGAGAAGTCGCGAATAGACAAGTTGCTGGGAAATAGCCATCATCATGTGTTTCGATCAAATTTGCAGTTGGTCAATCGTGTAAAAAAATTTGAGAGACTCTTCTGCTGAAATGAGAATAGTCCTTTAGCTCGTCGTAATCTAGGTGTTCAATTGGGTGGACATGACCATCACCTTTATTGAGCACGCCGGCATTCGTGGGAAAAAAACTGCCAGATCGCTCGTAAGGCATCGGATGCGGAGATAGAACCAGGTAGATCAATGTCTACGAGTCAAGCAGGCGATGACGGTCCTAAGTCAAACTACTTGAATCTCACGAAATCAATTGGAGTATGGCACTCTTGCTGATACGCACGATGCCGCGAGCTGCTTGCAGCTTCGCAAGCAACAGTTAGAGTTCTTTACGAGTCACCTGACTCGTTGATAGTCTAGAGGGTTTGCAACGCTGAATCGAATCGCCAATGATGATGCTGCAGGATAATTTTGCACTACTCCTTAGAACTCAAAGCGTATAGAGAGTCTGATCCCATGAGTTCGCAGCCTTGCCCGCGTCTGGTCTAGATTGAGCAGTAACGGGTCCCGGCTTCCGTCGCGCCAGATGACCCGGCCCTCTCCCTGACCAGTACGAACATCTCCGAGATCGCTGTAGTGCAAGGCAAAATCAAGTGTCGCGCCCTTTTTCAGCGGCACTGCGACTCCCGCGGTCAGCATCCACGCGAATTCAGTCTCGCTCCCGCCCGGCACGACTGTCGTCGTTCTTGGAAAGGTCATGCGGGTCTCGCCGATCCGGGTGCGAGCGGCACCAATGCCCAATCCGATGAACGGTTCAAACGCGCCAAGCCCAGTTAAATTTGGGTTGGGAAAATCGACATAGACAACGGCCATTGCGGACAGGGACGACCAATGGCATTTACTTAGTGATAAATACGTGTTGACTTAATAGTACGCACCTCGCGGACGACTGTTTTCATTGAAATATGTTACTTTATGCTACTGGTTCGTCGATGCCTGAGGTTGATTTCGTTTACGAATCCATTTGTTTCGCGGCTGTTTCGATTGCCGCGCATAGGAACGATCAGGACGTTGTTTCTGACGTTGCCTGCTGATGCTGCTGACGATGGCATTGACCGTAGAAGCAATCAGTTCTGCCTGTCGCAGCACCAGCTGTTCCAGACTGCGGGCCATCACCTTCAGCGCATGCTTGAAATTCACCTGTTTTCTGTCTTCTTCGGGCGCACCCTGGATTCGATCTTCACTGTAGTTGGTGAAGATTCTCGTGAGCGTGATCAGCACAAAATGCGCATACAGTTCCTGTTTGACGCCGCGTTCTGATTTGGCATGAAACTGCTCGATGCTCATCCATGATTTGGAAATCTTGTACATCTCCTCGATGCCCCATCTTTGATGGTACAGATCAGATAACTCCGAGATCGGATAGCGCACTGGATCCTGCAAAGTGACCGCGAGCGTGTAGGTGGTGTCGGCATGGGTGTATTTCACCAGTCGCAGTTTCAGCGGCGGACATTTCACCTGCGCATGGCGGCGGCGGATGCGAGTCCGGATTTGCGCGGTTGGCTCCACCTCGATGATCTCATCGGTGCGCTCTGAGTCCATGAACCGGTCCATCGCCACGGTCATGTTTTTCTGCAGACGGAAGACTGCCTCCACACCTCGCAGCCAGTGCGCATGCAGCATCTCGTAGCTGTAATAACCGCGGTCATAGACCACGACGTCGTTTTCGTCCAGCTGCTTCAGATGCGTCAGCGCAAGCTTTCGTTCATTGCCATGCGATGCCAGCTCAAAGTCAATTGGAACGCGCGCCTTGAGCTGATACAGACAGCTCACAAGTCCCTGCGGATAATGCGCCTTGTCATTGGGCGTGCGATAACTGTTTTTAAGCAGTTTCCGCGGCAGGTTGAGCCGGCTGCCGTCAACCGCATGCAGACGATGTCCCTGCCACAGAAAGTCCTTTCGCTGCGCTTCGGAGCGCTGCAGAATGCGCTGCTGCAGGACCTTGAAAACCTGCTCATCCAGCTTGGCGCGCGCCCGGCTCATGGCGGCCGCAGTGACCGGCTGTGGCTGTGGCAGGCGGATCTCCAAGTCGCGGCACTGCGCCCATAATTCGTCCAAACAGGTGGCATAACCCTGTCGATTGTCAGAAAACACCAGCCGAAAGATAAACAGCATCAACAACATCGTGTCGATCACTCGCCGCCGAACCCGCCACTTTTCATCAAATTCCGCCGCTACTTCCGAGATTTCGCCGATCAGATGCTGCCACAGCTGCACGAATGAATCCGAACTCGCCAGCGGCTTCGGCATTGCTGCCTGCGCGCGTTTTTTGCGCTTCGCACGAGCCTTTTCACCGTGCGCTAAAATCTCTCGAAAACCTTCTTCCAAAGGATACACATAGACACCTTTAGGGGTTTTTCCAGAACGCTTCTCGGTGGTGCCCAGATACTGCCAGTTGGCCGCCCGATAACTGCTTGCCTCAAAGCGCGTCTCATCCACAAACGTCTCCATCAGCACCGGCCGACAGCCATGCTGGCACTGCCAGTCCTGCGGCAGCTGCCGACACACCAGCGACAAGGCCTTGGAAGCGAGATTTTTCACCCGCACCCACGGAAAGATCAGAAACCGACTGTTGTTGACCGCCAAGTGCAGATGTTTCTTGTGTTTCTGATCCTGCCAGCCAACCCACACATCCCGACACGGCAGCGCCTTGACTGCATACTGAAACAGGAAACAGCCCAGTTTGCGACCCTGCCCGTCAACGATGAAATAACGCAGGTTCGCCCCGATCGGATGCCGGTATCCCAGATAATGATAACGCTCCACCCATTCGTTGAATTCCCCTGCCTGATCCGCAGAAGTCACCAGCTGCACAGAAAGCGGCATCAGCTCCGACAGCTCCGCCTGTTCTTCGGTGCGCGCCGTCAGCGCCAGCGGCCTGCTCTTGCCGCGCTTAAGATGCGACTGCTTCGGCGGCAGCTGCACAACGCCCAATTGTTCCAGTTCCTCCAGCAGCAGCAGCGCTGACTGGTAGCGATTGACACCCTTTGATGTGTGCCAGCCTAAATGCTCACTGATCGTCTGCGCCAGCTCAGTCCGACTCAAATTCTCAAACAGCGAAACAGTCTGTTGAATCTCACCCAACTGTCTGCGGGTAAAACGATGACCGAAAAATGTCGTTGACTTCAACTTCTTAATGCGCTCATCCACCGCTGATCTCCTGACAAAATGATCCTTACCTCTATTTTGACAGTACTGCACAAGAAAGTCAAATGCGGATGTGCAATTTTTTTACATCCCTCGATTTGCCCGCTATATCAATCTGTTGCCATCTCTACAAAAATCTGCAAATACATTTATCCTATGTTAATGCCATTGCAGGGACGACAGGTCCGCAGCAACTGACTGCCGGCGATCCGTTGCCAGAAAGTTGGCGCGTCCATGGAATTCAAGATTCGACCGGTTTTCGACCAGAAGCTCGAACCGATGCTTAGGGCTGACTTTATAACCGAGTCCTAGTTCAAACACGCCAGATGTTTCAAAATCACCGACTGAACGAAGAGGCGCTTCGTCGCCGCTAATACCGCAGCCGTAAAGAGCCGCCGGTGACGTACTCATGCAGTCGCGGTCTTTGAATACGGTTTCGGCCGAACTGTCCAGACCCGCTCCAGTACGCAGATAAATGTCTCCAGCCGCCGCAAAGCAGCTGAACAACAGTGTCAAAACTGCGACCAGCTGTACCTGGAAAATTCGATTCAAGCCGAATTTTAAAGCAGTTGAAACGGAGAGAAATCCGCTGGTATTTTCATCAACCTCGGGGCAGTGAATCGAAATTGCTTCATTCGATGCTGCAAACGATCGCGTTCCATCGGTTCTCTGATCAGATTCACCATCACGTACATCTTGTACGCCGTTGCTTTGGTCTACGTACATCGTCTTTCTGCTATTTCTTCTCATCAGCTCGCTTATTCCAATTGGTTTCTCAACGTATGTCCATCAGCAGATTGCCAGACAGTAAGACTCCTCTCGACATCCAATTTCTATAGTGCGTAACAAAGGCACTTGTCTCGGCAACGCGCTTTACTTTCTGACCTGCTTGCAGTGGGGTTTGTGGCAGTCGATCCTTAATCGGCATTCCGCCATTCGAGTAATTGTAATTTGTTCAACAGTTAAATATTGGACAATCCTTTGAATGTGAACTGATTTCTTTTTGTCTTGACCAAAAAAGATGAATCTCAAAGTTAATTGAATTTTTACTTTAGACTGTCACCCAAACGCGGTTTTCACCTGATGGGTGAACCTGAAACCGTCCTAGGAATGCAATCCTGCTCCCGCCCGATGAATTTCAAACATTGAATTCTTCAGAGTTCTTCGCGTCGGATTTTCAGATGAGAACTTGCGAGAGGATGACGTCATGATAGCAATTGAAGCAAATTGAGGTATGGATGTCATTTAAAGAAGAAGCATTGTGCGACTCAGGATCAAGGAGTTTCAATGCAATGGAATCAGATTCGTTTCAGACGCATCCGAACCCATGAAGTTCAGCGGAAAAGTGTAAGCCGCGGCTGCAGTTGAGCCGTTCCACGAAAGAAGGATGGGAAGTGAGCTGCGGTTTTCCTTTGCACTTACCGAAATAGGCTCTTAGGTAATTTCTCTGACTGACGCGACTGAGACCGGCGAGACAGCGTCACTCACAATTCCTGCAGCAGTTGCCTCAACTCAGTTCCGGCCGAAAACTGGAGCTGCAGGGAAAAATTCATAATGACATCAGTTCGCTCAGGGATTTCTCAGAGCATCCCTGTCAGCCTGCCCTTGCGATTGGTTAGTCAAATCATCTGCTTTTCATCAAAGTCAAGAGAGCGGGTTCGAACGGTGATCTCCGCCTGAGATGAGCGCCCTCCACTTGTCTCAAAGGGACAACTTACGAACCTTTTGAAAAGACGCGTATTAATATTGCTGCAACGATTAATGTAAATGTGAGAATCTGCAATGAGATAGTCCATCTGAAATTATTTTTCATTAGTTTTCTTAATTCATTAAATTCAGACTTCAATGAACTGTTTTCGTACCTGTATTCACTGTTGTTGGAATTATTGGCAGAACTGCCCTCGCATTGGTTGATTGCAGCCACTTCAGCCTGTTGACTCTCCGTGCCGGCAGCTTCGAGTTCCCTTGATGTTCCGAGCGTGTCGTATTCGGATTTACTCATGAAATTTTCCTATATTACTCATTCGATAACGGCGACTTGAACTCCCTTCTGAGGTTTGGCTTCCACCAGAAAGACTCAGTTCGATCACAGCTTAGAGTGCGACTCACATTCCGCGAACTGTTAGTCAGCGTCCGTCCGCGCCCTAGGTTCAATTCCACTGTGCGGCACTGCCGTATGACCGGATTGAACCATATACTTACCTTACCATAGCTGTCTTTCCGATTACAAGGTGTCACCGCTGCAAGCAACCGCCATGGGATTGAAACCAAATGAACAATTGAGGCAAAAGTGAGGCATGGACATCAGTCAGCAAAGTGAAGAGCACTTGAATTCAAAAATGGAACAGATCGCAATTTCCATCATGTCCGTGAAACGAAACTCTATGACAGTTTGTGTTTTCCGAGGGCGATGACAATGCAGTCAACGATGATACGCGCCGACCATAGCGGTACAACCTCTAGACCAATTCAGGTCAAGGACTGATTCCCATCATGAGCTTAATTCTGATGATGGAATCCGCTGAGCTCGCCACTCCGAACATCACTTTCAGATACGAATGCGGCGATATAAGACTATGTCAGTCATTGTCCAGTCCATCAGATGAACCAGTGCATCGTTGATGAGCAAACAGCGCGGATTCGGCAGACTTCAATCGCGTTTTCAACTCTGGAGCGTCAGGGTTTGACGCACACTGCATGCCAGCAACCTAGCTGCCACCTCCAACCATAAGCGGCGAGAGGCACACGACGCCGTACTCGAATCGCTGAAAACCTGCCGCGAACAGAATTTGAGCTTTTGGCGCCATCTGGAATATCGGTTCAAAGCACCGAGTTCTTCCGATGTTACACCCTGAACTCGTCAGCCAGTTCCTAAATCCCACTGCTCCGACTTGAAGTTCACAATCCGAGTCGCTTCAAGTAAAATTACAATCAGAACAACAGCATGAATATGCACAGCTGCCAATAACAGGAATACTGGCCCCATTTAGAGATTAATATGAACGATGCATTGTTATCAGAAGCCGACCAAAAGGAAGGACTTTCTCTCGTCTATGTCAAAGCTCTGGCAATACGGGCGGGCTATTCGTGCTCAATACCAGATCCAGACCGAGATAGCATTGACCTTTGTATCCGTGCAGGTGGATATTATCGTCCTCCCCTCGATTGCAATTGAAAGCAATCGTAAACCTCCAGCTTTCGCTCGCAAACGATTTTCGATACCGATTGAAGAAAAAAAAACTACAGCGACCTGTGTGCGCCAACGCAAATTCTTCGCCTGTTGGTGGTACTTGATTTGCCAAAGGATAAAGATCTCTGGCTAACAGAAAAAACTTATTTTGAGAAGACGAGCCTACTGGCTAAGTCTCCAGCAACAGAAAAATTTAGTCGAGGGACAACAGACAGTTACTGTTCGGATTCCAAATTCTAATCTACTTGATGTTGAGAGCCTAAAGAAACTGATGATTCAATCACGAAATGGGGAGATCTGATGAAAGTAAGTATCCAGGATAGGGAATTATTGTCAAAAATTTCAGCTGTGTCGCTTGTCACCTACGCGAGCAGTGTAGGTTGGAACCGCTCTGAAGTTTACCGCGAACATTCTGATATCTATATTGGAGAAAAGTTGCCGGAGATAATCATACCTCGCACGGAACACCTAGGAGATTACGCTAGCGTTGTATCTACGCTGATTAAGACATTCGCTGAAGTTAGCCATTCTGATGAACTTACAATTTTTCGCTGTTTGGAGGGCACAGACCGAGATGTCGTCCGCGTTCGCGTTAGTGAGGTCGAAGGCGGCACGCTAGCGTTGAATCACGGACATAAGCTCATTACCGGCGCTCGTGATATGGTGCTTTCTTCAGGCTGTTCGTTGTCTACGCCTCAGTTCAGTTATAGAGCCGGCGCGCATAGGGAGGCAAACGACTTTTTGAATCAGATGAGGATAGGTCACACCGAACAGGGCAGCTTCATCGTTACTTTATTTACCCCTGTCATACCAAGTCCAATGCCATCGCTCTTTCCAGACGAAATTGATCATGAAGCCCCTATGGGCCGTAGGGTAATGAAACGTTTGATTGAGGCGAGCATTGCAACTCGTCAAGCATTGGAGCAAACGACAGCCGGAATTGAAAATGCATTCAAAAACACAGTGGAAAAAGGAGTAAGCGCTAATTCATGCGAAGCCTTGGCATTGATGGTCGAATCATTTGAATCATTGGAGATCAGCGTCTCTTGGGCTCAGACTAGACCACTTAGCATGCCATCAAATTCAGCCCGATTCAGCAAGATTGATTCTCCTGTTCTGAAAGAAGCAGCTCGTTTTTTCAAAACACGCTCTCCTAAACTTGACCAAACTCTTTTTGGATTCGTTCGGCTTTTAAAGCGTGAGGAAGAAGAAGCTGATGGTGACATTAATCTCGCGACGACGATAGAAGAGCAAAATCGGTCAGTCAAAGCAACCTTGCAAATGCGGGACTATGAAAAAGCATTACTGGCACATAAGGAGAAAGCGATGGTTGTCCTGAAAGGCGATCTTGAGCACTCAGGAAACCACTGGCGGCTTTTGAATCCAGAAACTTGAGTTATGAAGTCCCTCGCCGGCAGCACGATTCTGTCACCGCGGAGTTGCTGCCTATACCGACATTGACGGCTCCTCACAATGGCCTCAGTCGATCTGCTGTTCTCGCCAAACTGCTTTTGCTGATATTCGACTTCTCTCATCGAACAATCTCTTTTGAGATGTGCTGAAATTGCCTTGAATTCCCTTCAATTGTTCCAAATCAGCTTAATCTTCGTTCGTAAAATTCAGGAATTATGTCCATATGAACAATGCGTTCAGAGTTTTATGTAGAGTCGAGGGCTGGCGCGTTTAGTATTAGGTTGAGGGGTTTACTGTTGCCGACGGCTTTCGCCTTTAGTCGGTGTCTCAATCTCAACCATAACTACGTTTCCAAACCCCCGCTCGTCAAACCGGACGTGCGGATTTCCCGCATCCGGCTTTCGTTCAAGAATTATGCTTACGCCCACGGCAGGTTCTTCGTCTTCGGCGCCAGGCATACCAGACCGTGATCGTTCCACAGTCGCTTGTTGGAGAAACGCACGTATTTCCCCGCCTTTACCTGATGCTTCCGACTCAACCATTGGCGCAGCCGTTTGGTCGTATGACGATCTATCGCCGAATAGGCAGGACTGACCTGACCCAAATAGAAATAGTTCGACCAGCCGGACAGCATCCAGTTGAGACGGCTGACCATTTCCTGCGAATCCATCAATCCATACTTACGACTTGTTTGTTCGCTGACCTTGCGGCATAGACTTTGTACGCTTGCTTTGCTGGGACGAGTGCCGATGTATACGCTGCCGTTGGTACGGTAATTCCATCCGATTCGGTAGCCGAGAAACTTCATCGACTCCTGCGGACAGCGCAAACAGCGCGTTTTGTCGCGGTTGATCGGCAACTGCAACTGATTCATCATCCGTTCGACTGCCGTCAGCATCTGCCGTGCAGAACTTCTGCCGAAGATGCTCAAATCATCCGCATAACACACGATGTGCGCTCCAAACCGCTGGGCATAGCCCAACCGCTTCCAGCCGACAATGAAACGGCGCATGTACACATTGCTCAACAAAGGCGAAATCGGCGCACCCTGAGGCGTACCCTTTCGTTCCTTGCGAGCACGACATGTCGGTCCGCCACCATTGTCGTCCTTTGCAACGACCGGCATTTCCAACCACGCCTTGATCAGCCCAAGCATCCTGCCGTCACTGACGCGACGCGCCACGCTTTTCATCAACTGCGCATGTGGAATCTCACCGAAATAGTTGCTCAGGTCACAGTCCACAACTTCGTTGAAGCCATGGTTGAGTAGACCGTGCGCGCGTTTTACGGCATCGTTCGCACTTCGTTTCGCTCGGTAGGCATACTGTTCATCTTGTAGATCGGCCTCGAAAATCGGCGACAATATCAACATTGCCACCGTCTGCGCCACCCGATCCCGTATGCACGGTATCCCCAGTTTACGAAACCTGCCGGATTCCTTCTTGGGTATCTTCACCTCCAGAACCGCGCCCGGCTGGTACGTCCCATGTCTTAAATCCTGCGACAATTCCCCGAGCCAACGATCTACGCCCTTCGCTTCAATGTGTGCGAAACTCTCACCGTCCACTCCCGCAATGCCGCCGTTTCGGCGCACCATGCGATATGCTTCCCGCAGAAAATCATCGCGCCACATCTTGTCGCTCAACGTATAAAATCGAAACTCGGGTTCTGCCTTCGCTTTTGCATATAGAACATTCTGGAATTTCTGAACCTTGTTTGATTCTGATAGACTTTCGTCAGTAATCATTGCCTTGCTTCCTTCCTATCCTGATCTTGAACCAGGGCTCCTTTCCTCCGCCGGCATTACCCGACCTCTTCGGTACTACGAGCCCATCCGCCACCCGGACGACCCGACCTGTCCCTCGCGGGCTGTCAGTTGGTGCGTGCCACACCATCGCCAGGGCTTCCCGTGTTGCTGCTTCTTCCCTCTTCCATGCGTGCCAGCGCCAATACCCCGGCGAGAGTGGGCAGTGCTCTTGTCGCTCACTTCCTGTTCCCACTTCCAGTCTTCCCCTTATTCTCGGAGGGTCGACTCTCGCAATTACCGGTTTCGGGGCCTGCTCGGCGTTCACTCACGTTCCGGCCCACATGCTTGCTAAGTCGCTCAACCGCGACCCTTTTACACTAGAGTGCTTCAGTCCATGTCGTTACCTCCATAAACCTGTACCATTTAGTACTCCCTGATTCATAGGAATGAGGGAGTTGATCCACCGCAATCAATTAATTGATTGCGGTGGATCAAAATCGAGAAATTGAACCGATCATCAGGAACGAGTACCGCTATGAATTTTTTAAATTACCGAGCCGATGAGCTCCAGATTCACTGCCGCGATGTTCCCTCAGATTGGGCTCCCCATCCAGAGCAACCTTTCCATGAACTGTTTCTTTGAACACCTAGGGCGGATTCGTGCCTGGATGGGGAACTCGCCGAAAACACTCATGCGAAGTCTGTGTCTTAGAGCACCTGTACAGGTCCGGAGTGACGGCGAGGATGCCCCATCTAGGTCGAGTATAAATCAAATTACAATGGAGTCACATGATGTCAGAAAATTTCACTTGTTTTGTCGGCATTGACTGGGGACGAAAGTTCCATCAGTTCTGTGTCCTTGACCACGACGGTCAAGTAGTCGCACAACGTACCTGCCAGCATCTGGCCGAGCCGATCCGTCAGATGGCGCTGTGGCGGTTGCAGCGGGTCGATCACCAGGTCGAGCAGCTGAAGATCGGCTTGGAAGTTCCAACCGGTCCGTTGGTCTTGGCGCTGCAGTCTTTTGGCCTGACGCTATGGTCCATCAATCCCAAGCAGTCGAGTCGCTTTCGCGACCGCTTCTCGGTCGCCGGCGCCAAGGACGACCGACGCGATGCGCAGGTCATCGCCAGTGCGCTTCGCACCGATCAACACGCCTTTCGGGAGGCACCCGCACTCACCAAAGAGCAGCGCACAATGCGCAGCCTAGTGCATTGCAGAGGCAGATTGATTCGACAATAAGTCAAATTATCCAATCAGTTAAATGAATGGTTAGCAGCCTGTTTTCCAGCTCTGTTGGAGACTGTCGAAGACGTGGCTCAGAGCTGGTTTTTAAGTTTGCTGCAGCAGGCACCGACTCCACATCGAGCCCAGCAGATGACCCGCAGTGAGCTGCAGATATTGCTCAAAAAACATCGCATCCGTCGTTTCGATGCCGACACTTTGTTGCCAATCCTGCGCCAGCAGCCGTTTCCAGGCGTCGATCCGATTGCTCCTCCAGAAGCCATTGAGATCGCAGTCCTAGTACCACAATTGCAGTTGGTGCTGTCACAAATCAAGGACCTCGAGCGTCAAATGGATACGGTGATTGAACACTGGTGCCAAGCGCCTCTCGAAACCAACTCAGACTCGATCAGCGACGTGGAAATTTTACGTTCGATCCCAGGGATCGGCAGAAATGTCGTGTCGGTGCTGCTGTCCGAAGCGCCAGAAGCCATTGAACAGCGAGATTATCAAGCTCTCAGAACGCTCAGTGGCGTCGCCCCGGTGACTCAACGTTCGGGCAAAAAGACGGTTGTCTGCCAGCGACGAGCCGTCAACAACCTGATGCAAAATGCACTGTATCACTGGGCTCGCGTCGCCTGTCAGCACGATGCGAAATGCATACGGAAATACGACTGCCTGAAAGCCCGCGGCAAAACTCACGGACATGCTTTACGCTGCGTCGGCGACCGCTTGCTCAAAGTGCTTTGCACGATGCTGCAGAACAACACTTTGTATGAGCCTCAACTGCCTGCAACTGCCACCGTTGCCTGAAACAATTTGATGTCGCCGACAAACTCAATGGAGAAGCTATTTTGACTTGACAAAGGATACGAAGTCCGCCCTGGCTGCTACCAACCGGAGCGACAGTTGTTGTGTGGGTTTCGCACCCACTGAAAAGAAGCGCCTTTCCACGGCGCACGAGAAATTGAGGCTAGTATTAAAATAGTTTTTTTCATTTTTTCCTCCAAAAAAAAGAAAATCCTTCGGAGGTGACATTTCCCGTACTGGGGAATTGTTCCCCAGAAGGGTTAGTTTTGGGCGCGAAGCCCGAATTGATTGCGCCCTAGTGGACTACCTTTCCGGAAGTAAACCGGATGGTTGAGGGTAGGACTTTCGCCCTATTCGATGATGCCTGCCTTCAACAAAGCGGCGGTAATCCTCGCCTGACCTTCTTGCAGCATACCCACATCGGTCTTGAGGCTCGCAACATCGGACTCGACGGATTCCAATCGATGATCCATTCGGTCCACTTTGATCGTCAACTCGGCCAAGCTTTCATTGACGGAAAACGCGTTGAATGCGACACCGGAAAATGCGATAACGACCGCAACTACCATCGTCGCCGTGACGCGCAACACAAAACGTTGGTGCGCTCTGTATTCATTTCGCGCATCCTCGTTCGAGGCGCGCAGCTCGACCGTATTCTTTTGAATCTCGGCTGTCATCGTTTCGAGCATCGTTATGCGACGCTCCGTGTTGAGTTCCCTGTAGAACTCTTCACGAGTCACGATATTTTCAGTCATATTGACCTCCTACTGATTTCCAGAGGCCGCGTTCCTTCCGGGTTGCTTTCCCCGGAAGGGTTTATGCGGCTTTTTTGCCGCTAACTGAAACCGCCTTGCTGCGGTTCCTTTTAATGACGCAACCTGCGTCATTGCCGTTCCGTCCACCTCGGGGACGGGCGTTTTGACAGGTGATCCGCCAATGGCGACCATCTGCCTGGCTTACACTCCCTTCGGAGTGCCCAACATTTTGAAAAGCTTTGATACGTTGGCAATTTGTCAATAATCTGATTATCACATGAACCATCGCAAATTGCAAATCGAGGAGACGGATGATAGGTACTCGCATTGCTTCTCAGTTTTTAGCTTGCAGGGCATTCAATCTCCTGTGGTGATGCAACATGTGCTCTTGTCGATCGACATTAACATTGAAACTATTCCTGCTCCTTGCTCGCACTACGCTGTGGAGATCGCCGTATACAACCATATGCCAATCCCGCTGATACTCAGACCTACACCGAAAGGTTTTTCTGTTCGGTGCCAATAGCTGACAAGGGTACAGATTGAGGCGCCCACCAACAAAAAGGGAACCGCCTGAATTCCGAACCAAGCGCCCAAGGCTGCCAAATACTTGGCATCGCCCAAGCCAATGCCGGCTTTACCGAGGATGCGGAGCTGGATGTCGTGGCACAGCCTGATTCCCAAATAACTTACTGCACATCCAAGAACCGCTTGTGTCCAGGGCACGAATTACCCAGTGGTGTTGATCGTCAAGCCAACGGCCATCAGTGCGAATGTGAGCCGATTGGGCAGGCGGTTGGACACATGATCTGTATACGCCAGCTCTACCGATATCCAGGTGAAAAACGCTAAAAGCAGCCAATTCAGCGTGATTTGCAGGGTCAAGTGAGTGTTTTTGGCTCGGTTTTACTGACAATGTCGTCAGATTGATTGTACTTGGCTTTCAGGCATGGTCCATGCAATCCATTCTATCTTCAAGCACTATATCGTTTTTGAAATTCAGAGCGTTTTGCGGGGCAGGAGACAGACTGCACGGTTCGGTCGATGAATTGCAAAGCGAACGAGAAGGCAGCAGCTGTCATTTCAGTAGCGAATTTGGTTTTAAACATCGTGGATTCAGCACAGCCTAGCTGCCCAAGTTTTCCACATACAAACTGTAAGAAGAATATTTAAGATGCGGATCATATCTCATTTCTCCTTCCAATCTATGCTTGTCCACTTCAGGCGACAGTTCAAGAGAGCAGAAGCCTTCTTTATTTCTTTTGGTGTTGAAGTATGTGCCATTTAATTTAATTTGTCTGCGGTGTAGCACGCCGGAGCCGTTAATTTGTTCGGGCGTAGAATATTCTTTGTTTATCTTAAATTTTGAAGTTCATCAAATTTGAGTTTTCCGGTGATTCTGTCGTGCTCAGACACCAAAAGCACTTCAAAATATACTGTTCCTTCATAATTACGAGCATACACTTCCATGATGATTTCAGGCAGTCCCCGCAGCCAGGCTTCGAGCGCAAGACCCATTAAAGTTTCATCTCCAGGACCTATGGCAATTTTGACCGCGTGTCCCTTCAGGTCCGCATGATCTGAACCCAGCGCTCTTTTCGGGGCCATGGTGTTGACTTCCGCGTCGTCGTACGCGCATAAAGTGTCGAAACCAGCTCTTCGTTGCTAGGACTTTACCGATTCCAAAAGCACCAGCGCGGTTTCAAGCCGTTTGCTTTCTTCGCTGATCTTCTGCGCAAGCAATGCTTCCTCTTTGGCTCGCACCTGTACTCGCTTTTTTTCCAGTTCTTCCTGAACGGCAATCAGTTCCTCAAGCGCGGACATTTCCGCTCTGGTTTCGGCAATCTGGGAAAGCGTTTCATGGGATGCCTCAATTGCTGCTTGTTCCGCTTCGTAGCGTTTTTCGATCGATTCAAGTCGCTTAGCATTTTCCCTGCGCAAAATTTCCAGTTCCTGCTCCTGCGTTTCCTTCAAGGCGGAGATGTTGGCCTCAGTTCGCACTGCCCGCTCGGCAATGGTCTTGATTAGCGTTTCCGCTTCAGAAAGTTTGCTTATAACTTCATCAGCCTGTTTGGTACCTCCACAAATGAGTCACATCGACCGCGTAATGGCTGGCCAGAGTGATGTCCTGCCAACTCTTGACCGCCGGCTGCCACCAACTGACTGATCTCCGACAACAGCTCCGGGCTCAGCAGCGACACATTGTCGATCAGCGTCTGAACTGATACTGGCTGCGCTTGTCGCGGTGAAAATCGACACTGTGTCCCAGCATCTGACGCAACGTCTCGTGATGGTTGGCGTAGTCCTGCAAGCGATCAAAATCGTAGTTCAAACCGTGCTTGAACACCGCTAGCACCAGCACCCGCCACAACTGCATGCCCGACCTACCTACCTTCATATCGACCCCAGGCTGCATCTTTTCCTGCAGCAGCTCGAACACTCGCTAACGCGTCGGTTCGTGGCAGTACATCCATTGAAGACCTTTGAGCGCCGCCGGCACATCGTCGCGCGACTTCGCATCAATCTCAATGTCGCCAATCGCGGTCTCGCCAAACTGCATCACTAGATAGATTGGAAATTATTTGTATTACTAAGCAAATTGAATTGTGCTATTATATATATCTATTATATTTACATATTTTAATAAAACACTATATAAAAGGAGAGTAATAATGCAACACATTGAAATTGAGCAATCAACTTTTGAACGTCTTCAGCGGTTTGCAAAGCCACTCGTAGATACACCAGATATAGTTGTGAATCGTGCATTAGATGCACTTGAACAACGCGAAATCAATCATATTGATCATGAAGTTCTAACCGATAACGTGCGTAATATTAACCCACGTTCATTGCCGGATTTAAAGCATACGAAAGTATTGGCTGCGTCATTGGACCGAAAAAGTGTCCATAAGCCAAACTGGAATCTATTGGTCTATGAGATATTGAGCTATGCGATGAATCAACTAAGTGATTTTAGTGAAGTTCAAAAGCATTGTCCTGTGAATATGGTGCTGGGATGTAAGGAAGACGAAGGATATCGCTACCTTGCTGAAATTGGCATTTCAGTTCAAGGGCTATCGGCGAACAATGCATGTGAAGCTTTAGTGATAATTGCAAATAGCCTAAACGTGGAACTCAATGTAACTATTATGTGGCGTAACAAAGAGGGGGCGGTGTTTCCTGGTGAGAAAGGGTCTTTGAGTATTAGTAGCACACTGTAGTCAAACTGAGGTGCCAGTGATTTTGTTAACTTAAAATTTCTTTTTTCCATTCATGCTGGATTTAGATTAGTTGGTGATGCGTTCATGAGCGCATCACCAACTTTTTGGTCGTGTTTGTAGTCCCGCTCATAGGCCTCGGGACTACGATATCCTAACGATGAATGTAACCGCCGTCGATTGTACCAAGCCTCTACAAATTCAATAATCGACGCTTGTAACTGTGCCAACGATAACTGCTTGCTCAGACCATGGATCAACTCACACTTGAAAGTCGCAAACCAAGATTCCGCAGGCGTATTGTCGTAACAATTATTTGTGTCTCTATATTACAGAACCAAATAAATTCAATGGCTCTGTTCTTATTTTGTGTGAAATTTGGTACAACGATCAAATCTCATTTAAAAACATAAGAATACACTAGTATGGATACTGAACAATTTGAATCCTATATCACACGGCAAATTTTTGTTGGACCCATAGAACAATTTTGCACGCTAAGTTTTAAGAACAATGCGTAAATCTGATCGAAACAAGAGGTATGTTTGCGCGCCTTTCGTCGAATTTCATTCAATCAGGGCAGGTTTCAATCGGTTGCTGAGCGAGTTTTCCGGCTATAGTTTGGATTCGGACACAGTCTGCCTGTTACGGCGACTGTGATGCCGGCCGGAGGAGTGATGGCTGCGATGGCAGACGGCGCGTCGGCTGTGCACCGTTTCAACTCATTGTAAAACGGCCGCGCCGCGTCGTCGGGTGTTCTTGGTCAGACGCAGATAATCAAGCAGCAGACGTGCGTTGCCGTGCAATTCGCGCATCGTCGGCGCAACCGGTTTTCGGTATCGTCTGATCACTGCGATCGCAAAGCGACGAAGTGCGCTGACGTTCTCGGGCCCGTGCCCGCTGCGGCAGTGGTCCTCGTTCCAATTGTTGGCGTCATCCAGGATGCGATGCACGGTTTCGATCGACCCGTGTCCGCGGTTGTAATCCAGCAAGGTCTGAGCATCGGCCTGATCGGCACTCAGCGAGGTGATGCCAACGCACTGTTCAACGGTTTGTTTGTATTTTTTACGCTTGCGGTAATGCTTCACGGTGCGGCGGATGCGCAACCTGCCTATTCCGTACAAATTCAGTCTGGACTTAACTTATGTTGATTCCGACCTTCTGAGTTATGGTGAAACCAGCTTCCTTTTTGGGTCAGCATTTGCAGAGCCAAATCATAAGTCCGCGCCATTGTTGTCAGCATGCTATAGCCTTCCCAGATCTTCTTGTAACCCGGTGGCGGATCATTTTTACGATTCAAATAACCGGCGAGCATGGCCATCGTCACCACGCCGGCGCCGAGATTTTGTGGCACTTTTTTGCGATTTTGGCGTGCGAAGTCCTTCAATACACCGATTTCGGTCTCGCTAAACAGCACTTCCATCGGCAATTCCGGAGTTTCTCGACCCAGCAGCGTCATCGCCGCAAGCCGCCAGGCAATCACCGCGTTGATGGTGACCGCACGTTCGATGCGCTCGCATTTTCGATGCTTGAGAAACTCCACCTTGCAGCCGGATTTCAAAATCCTGTGCCAATCTTCGATTCGCCAACGCAGCCGATAACGCTGTACTACTTGCGTCGCATCGTGCGCGCTGTTGACCGCCAGACTGGTCAGCAGAAACCACTCCAGCGGCTTGACCGCGTCGCCGGCTTTTGCTTCATACACATGAACCAGATTCAACCTCAGCGGTTTCTCACCCGAAAAACCGCTCGTCGGCTGAATCTGCACCTGACGCCAGCGCAACTCGACCTTTGCCATCCGCGCCGGCTGCTTCGACATCGCCTTCTGACTGCGGCTGCTGCGCCGCGCCGAACGCGCCAACACCGGCACTTCCAGACTCGCCTGCGCACGTTGCCCGCGGATCGCATCGAACATCTTCGGCTGGCCTTTGCCTTGACTTCGATTATGCTGGGCGCGCATCAGCAACTCCACATCTGACAGCCTTCGACACTCGGCCATCACCGCAAAACAATCCGCCTCGCGATCCATCACCGCCACCATCCGCACCTTTTCAAGCGGCGCCGCCAACTCTGCGCTCGCACGCAGCCCGCGCAGCCATCGCTGCGTCTTGGTGCCCTCGTCATCCAGATGGCCATATTCAATGTGCGGCACCCCTAACGGCACTCCCTGCGCATCAAGCGCCAGCAGCGAATGCATGTGAATCCCCATGGTGCCAGCCGATTTGCGGTTGCGACTGATCAAGCCCATGCCCTGACAGCCACCGTGATTGGCGAAATTCAAATCGGTACCATCCTGCACGCACAAAACTTCCGACTGTGCCTGCATTCGCTCCTGCGTTCGCTGTCGATGCGGCGCCAAGATGTTCTTTGGCGTCACCGCCGATTCCGCCGGCTGATCCAGCAGACGATAATGCGCATGCACCGCCGCTTGATCCGACCTGGACGCAGCCGTGAACGGCTCCATCGGCTACCGAGCCTGGATGTCCGCACTTTTCACCAGTCTTGTGCTGCGACGCTCGTCACCCAACGGCGCACCTCCAAATTCCTGCTCCGACCATTCATCAATCGCTAGTCCCTGACCTCTGTCACGCACCGGGACGCAAACCTTGTCCAACCCCAGATACGTTCGCCATTTCCGTTCTAATTCATAGATATACACCGACTTCACAGCCGCCGCTTCAGACTTGCCCCCAAATCGACCGCGACCCGTCGTCCAGCCCACATGGCGCCAGTTCGATGCTCGCAGCGATACCCCGCTGTGAGACGCATCCACAAACGTCTCCACCAAATACGGATCAAATCCATAGCGACTCTTGAAATCCCTGCCGACTCGACGCAGACACAGACCCAACACCTTCGACGCCAGATTCTGACAGCGCACAGAAGGCCGGATCAGGAACCGACTCATGCCGATCACTCGATTTAAATATCGAGACTTCAGCTCTGCATCCCAGCCCATCCACTGATCTCGACTGCGCAGCGCCAGCGCCGAAGACGCAAATCCCAGCGCACCCAAACAGCCATGCTCAGACACTGCCAGATATCGCAGCTGACAGCCTACATGAACGACCGCTCCTCGCGGATGCTCGCGAATCATCAGCTCGTTCCACAGACGCAGCTGCGATTCCTCTTCAACCACCACCAGCTGCAAACCGCTGACCTGATCCACCCGCGCCGGCACACCCTGCGCCAAGGCCACCGCCTGTCCCAATCCACGCGCCTTTACCTGGCGCACCGTACGACTCGAAGCCGGCAACTCGATCCGACCCGACCGCTCCAGATCCCGCAGCACCCTAAGACTGCTCGTCACCTGCGCTTTGCCCCGCGCATCGTAAAATCCAAACTCCTCACACACCGCATGCGTCAATTCCGTACGATTCGCAAAACTGCGCGTTGCCAGGATCGACTGCAACTGCTCCAGACCAGATGCTGACCTCAGCTTGCGTGGAATTTGATTCTGCTGATACATGATATTCAAATGTACCAGCTCGAATTTTAAAAGTTAAGCCCCAATTTGTACTGTATAGGTAGACTGCCGTCGGTCGAATTCGAGAGCTCGGCTTTAACTTTTTTATGCATACCGCTGGGCTTGCTTGGCTTGAGTTTAGGGCACTTGGGCAGCTTCTTCAAACGCTTGATCTCATCCGATGACAACTGCACCTGCTCACTCAGCTTGGCGTTTTGTTCTGTCAAGTCGACGATTTGCAGATCTTTTGCTGCCTGCTCTCGGCGCATTCTCTGCTTGCGTCGGTCACGCTTGGAACGAGTCATGGTCATCGTCGAAAATGCCTCACCGACACCGCCTTCAAACCCAGGTTCATCATCTTGAGCCAACATCGCAAGAAAAATATCGATTCCGAATCAATCGTCGCAGCTCACACTCGGGGCAAAACTCCGAACTGCCGATCCATGCGAATGAATTTAAAACAATGGCCGTCAACCATAGCTTGCCAAAAAAAGACGCAGTAAGTCGAGCTCAATTCATCGCGCTCCCCGCCTCCCGTCAATATCGCTATCCAGAGAGCAAGATCACAACCATCTGGATCAAGTCCACAATCTGCCGCCGCTGAAAACGAATATGAGTCCGCGATTTCGTCTTGGCATTGACCGCAAAACACATCACTTCAGCTACAATTATGGGGTACGGTAAATTCAAAAATCGCTCTCGGTCACAGACTTGGATTCAAGCAGACATGGCCCCGATCATTGAAACCCATACTCCAGTTTTGCCCCATTTACGTTATTTGGACTTTATAAATTTGAGCGGGTTGAGAATTCGTACGCATCAGGAATTTAAACGGGTTGATTGACCTTGACGCAAAAGGTAACATATATCAACGTATCGCAGAACAATTTGGAGTGTTTTTCGATTGAAAAAGTGCTGAGCGATCTTAGCGCTAGTGTCTTTTTCGGATTCAAAAAAGTAAATACTCATAGGACTGGATTCACAGAATTCCGCATAAGACGGTCAAATCCATTTTTTTGAATAAGCAAATCTATGACTTTTGATATATTTAGTCGTTCAGTATTCGTTCATATTGAGGTCATTATGAAGTGTTGACAAAAACGTAAACTCTGCAGTTGAATTAGCCATATCAGCACTAGCCTCAATGATATTCCAACCTGAAATTTCAGCTTGCTCGATCAAATTAATCGGACAGTTTAATCCTGCAATATTTCATCCCGCTTGGCTTCATAGTAAGAGAATTGAACAAATAAATTCTGAATTTGCTGGGGATTTCATTACACTTCGAGAATTTGCCCAATTCTCAATCGAAAATCGCTCCTATCTCGTACAAACTGATCGTTTTCAACTTGCTACCTCCACTGCTCCGTGGGTAAAAATTTTGGATATCACAACTAAAATTTTTCACGAACATCTTTACCACACCCCAATTACTGCGTTTGGAATTAACCACGAGGTGCATTTCAGGCTATCAAGCTGGGCTGCACGAGTTCGACTTGGTCGAACATTGGCTCCAGTTGATCCTTGGGGCAAATTTGGACAAGATATGGATGTCGAGCAAAGAAATTTAACCGGTGGACTTCAGAGTTTAACAATGAAGCGAAAATCAATAGTTCATGGCAGCAGATTTGAAACTAACGTCACTATAGAACCTTCTTCGAAAATTTCAGATGGTACAGGTGTCTACATGCGTGTCAATGCTCACCACTCAATAGAAGGCGTATCGGATGGTTATGGAAGTGAAGAGGCAATGTCCCTATTAGCAGAACGGTTTGAACCGACTTTGGAAGAATCGGAGACTATTTTCAACACAATAATGGTGGAGGGAAAGAAACAATGAAAAACCTCGCTTCAAGTTTAGATTTCGAACAGAGAGTTGCATCTTCTCGCCTTGGCTCCCAACAACAGCCAGATGATTTCCTAGAAAAATTGGTGAAAGAAAATATTAGAGGAATACTCAAAGAAAAACACCATTTAAAACATTTACCTACAACAGAATTTGTCGATTTCCCGTCAAATGATACAGCGGCCCAATTTAACATGACTGATTCAATCGAAGAAAGAATAAAACTTAGAGACGTTGTGCCGCCTATTGGTTTCAGTCACATGCATCCTAAGTGGACTCGTACAATGACATCCACAGCCGAATGGGAAGGATATGTTGAGAGTATAAGTGAAGATGAATTTTGCGTGAAGATGGTTGATGTTCGATCAAAAGTGTCTCTTCCAACTGATCAAGCAGTATTTTCTAAAGACGATATCAGTGAATACGACCGACAAAATCTCAAGGTAGGCGCAATTATACGATGGGTTATTGGACGAGAGCGATTGTTAAGTGGTCAAATTCGTAAAGTATCGGAAATTCATTTTCGGCAACTCCCTATTCATACAAAAGCAGACTATGACCGAGCGTTGAATAAAGCAAAAGCACTCTTAGATGAAGTAGTTTGGGATGATGCCGAGGGCGGATGAAATTGAGGTTACTGTTTTTGGGCCTGGGTATGGTGAGTGCATTGTTATTCATATTGGATCTGGAAAATGGGTAATTGTCGACTCATGCCTTGATGATGCCGGCGAACCAGCATCAATTTCCTATCTGACGAAACTTGGCATTTCGATTGAAGATTCTGTAATTTCGGTCAGTGCATCTCACTGGCATGATGATCATATCAAGGGGCTGGCGAAGACAGTGGCGGCATGTCGCAGCGCAAGACTTTCGCTTGGCGCAGCTTTAACGTATTCGGAATTTCTTGCATTTCTTCAGGTTTTTGAAGATCAGCCCGTTCAAAAGCTTGATCGGGGAGGAACAGAACTTTTGAATTGTTTGAAGATTGTTAATGAGACGGGTCGCTCAATTAAACCTTTAAGTGAAGATACGTTAATTTTCGATTTCCAACCTAACGCACTGGCACATCGGCGGCAAGTGGAACTACGGGCACTTTCCCCTTCCGGTCAGCAGTTCTCAGATTTTCTGACACGGTTGAAGCATTTTCCAGCAATCATTATGGGGCGTACCAAAGGCAGGATAGTTGAACCGTCACGTAATGATCTTTCAGTAGCGATGATTTTAACAGTCGGGCAACAAGGTGTCTTGTTAGGCGCAGATTTAGAACAGGTAAGTGATCCAAAAAAGAGTTGGCAAGCGGTAGTTGATGCTCGTAAAGGAAAATCACCACTCTCCCATTTGTTCAAAGTTCCACATCATGGATCATACAACGCGCACAACGACGATGTGTGGATTGAAATGCTTGATCAGTCATTACAAGCAGTAGTTACACCGTGGACTAGGGGCGGGCATCGTCTTCCGAGGGAAAGTGACTTGAATCGTCTGCGCCGTCTTAGTAGTAAGTGCTATTTGACAAGTACAAAGACGATCCCAAAAAAGAGAAGATACAATGCACAGATTCTCAAACAGATCAAGTCTGCAGGAGTGAAGTTTGACTCGTCGATTTACTCCAGTGGACATGTAACATTTCGTTGGATTCCCGATAGCAGTTCACCCAGTGTTGGGCTATTTGGTGGAGCAGTCGCAATCTAATCGATGCATGACTGAATTGTCGAGTGCCTGACGGAATTCTTACTGATTTTAGACTCGCAGAATCATACGAAGTCCCTTGCCGCCATCACCGGGCGACTATGCTTCGACCGTCCTCATGCTCTTTCTTCAATCCGGTGATTTCCTTGCTGCTGATGGCTATCGACAACGTGATGTGCCCCACGTACGTTTAAACTGACGACTACCGCAATGGCAACGTTTGGATTCGAAAAATGGTCGGGTAAGTTAGAACGAATATTTGCGACGGTGAAAAGTCAGCTTGGTCAATGAGAACAATGGGGAAATAGAGGAAAAGCGTAAATGTACTTGGTAAAAATTCAGTTTATGTATTTGCTAATTGAGTCGCCGCATCTTAGCAAATAGATTTGGTATTTTTGATTTCCATACTTAATTTTAGACCGCCGCAGAATTTTCAATTCCTCACTGTGGATTCTTGCTCTGCTGCCATGAAACAGCAGTGGAATAACTTTAAATGAGCTCTTATAACTGATCCAACCTTTCACAATTTCAATCCCATCCTGTAACTGTTTCGCAGCTTTACTCGCTTTGAATTTTCCGCTTTTTAGCTCAATTGGCACTATCCACGAATTTTGATCTTTTTCTGCGAAAACAACGAAGTCGCAGTTCTTCTGAATTTGAAGACTCTTGACTTCATCACAATCCATATCTATAACAACTCGAGTTGTCGGGCATGAATCTAACAACGCACTGCAGCCATCTCTCTTACAATTTATAGCATGACATGAAGAAGATACAGATTTACGAACCGAATTTACCGTAAATATTCGGCCAACCCATAGACCGAGAGGGATCAACTGTTGAGTATTTTCCTGAAGTCCCGGCACAGCGGGTACAGCCAGATATCCTTGATCGGTAATGTTGGCTTGGCGGAGGCAGCGCATTTGCCGAGTCCTTTCGTTTGACCGACATTGATCCAGTTCGCAGCCTGGTAGCATGTACCCAAAAAGCGCTGTTCAACGAAAGTCTCAAGCAGCACCGGTCGAATCCTGTAACGATCGTACCACTGCTGCGGCGGCTCCCGGGCGAGCCTTGCAAGCAGGTGCGAGGCAAGATTGGGACACTTGATCCAAGGCAGAATGAGGAATCCTGCATTGTTTACGATCCGTACCAGATTGGCTTCTCTGCGCTCCCGATTCCAGCCGATGAAGTCATCCCGGGGTGCGGTTTTCCATGCTGCGGCACCGAAGCCGAAGGCGGTGACAATCTGGCGGTCTATGGCAGCGAAATAACGCTGCTGAGCGCCGGGCAGGGGTTTGTATCCAAGATAATGATAGCGTTCAATGTATTCGTTCCAAAGACGTGAATCAGCGGGGGTTGACACCCGCCAAAGTTGAGGTGTTGGCAACTCATGCAGCGGCGCACGGATCGGTGTCTGCGGTGCAGTGCTGTCGGTGAAGCGGATGACCGCCCTGGGAGGCTGGCGACGAGGCGGCGGCAACACAATCAGCTGATCTCGATACATGCGCAGCATCGCCACCCGGCACGACATCTGTTTGAGTCCTCCATCGGGCTTTTTCCAATCCAGCAGCTCACAGACCTGCTGCGACAGCCGGGTTCTGGAACTGTCAGGATGGGCGGCAATCAGTTTGCGAATGCGCTCCAGCTCCTTGCAACTGAAGTCGCGTCCGCAATATCGAGTCATGGCGGCTGTGAGACGGTTGAAAGACAGCCGCGTTGCGTTGATACCGCTGCCTCGCACTTTGAGATCAGAGAACTGCGCTGGCTGACTGCAGCCGATGGCTGCGACATCTCAGCCCGTCGAGCCTCGCTCATCCGCCAGGGAATGAAAGCCTCAGGATTCTCAGGCGCCGGTCCGCCATTGGCGGCGCAGGCGCTGAGATATTCATACAGCCATCGATGGGGATTGAGATCCCACAAAAGCACGCTCTGAATGATTGAGAACATCTGTGCTGCCAGCGAAGCGCTCCAGTGACTGCCCGAGCCGCGGCAGTTCTTGCGCAGCATCGCTGGGTTGCGCATCTTCCGCTCCCCAGATTTATTATCAAGCGCAACCTGGGGATGTTTTAAAAACACCATCAGCCCCGACCAGTGATTCTGCAGACTGCTCAGCACCTTGAGTTGGGCCGGATGCATCTGTTCTGTCGACAATTCATGCTTCAAAGTCCGCTCCATCTGCTCGACCGAGTGCTCAAGCCGCTGCTGTTGGCGCATGAATGATTCGCTTTGCCGAGCCAACGGCCTCGACTCATCGAAATGCTCCTGACGACGCGCATTGAGGTGATAGATCTCGCCAATGCGCTCCCGCCACTCGAACATCCACCGCTCCAGTTGCGGGTACTGCACCGCAGCTTCGAGATAATCCCGCCGCATATGAACCCAGCAAAAAGCCAGTATGATCGCCGCATTGACCTTCGCCAATCGTTTGTAACCACTGTAACGGTCACAAATGACAAACACTTCCTTGAGCTTTTCAGACAGTGAACTGAAGTGCTCGATCGGAACATCACCGCTGCGCGTCGGCTCAATGCGGTAGATCACCGATGAAGTGCTCTCAAACACCCACAGATACCACCGACTGCCGATTTTCCCCTCCATCTTCTCATAGACCTTCCAGCCGGTCTCGTCACAGTGAAATACCGAATCTTCCATCTGCCGCTGCATCAACTGATCCAACAGCGGCTCGAACAACGGCGCCATCTTCTTCAAACCGTCAGTCACCGTACCTTGTGAGATCGCCATGCCCTGATCACGCATCTGGCGCAGCAGATTGCAGGTCGAACGACTGTACCAATACTTGCTCAGCAAAATCTCAACCCACACCGACACCCCCAGCAATCCCTTGGCAATGACCCGCGGCGCCGGCTTGGCTGTCACCACGGCCGGAGTTTGACGGCAGTTACAGGTCTTTGCAAATTTTTTCCGCCGGATCTCGCGAATATGCGCCTTCGTAAAATATTCCAGAATCTCCGAGTTGTCGGTGTTCGACATCGGCGCATAGGCAACGCCACAGGAATCGCACACCTGATCTTCAGGCGCAACATCCAAGGTTTCAACTTCACGCGCCAATTTCTCTCAAGGCGTGCGTCCATGACCCTTGCTGCCGCGCTGTGCGCCGCGCTTTTTTTGACCGGCTTTTTCTCAGTTTTACGACCATAGACCTGTTTCTCCAACTGCCATACCCGCGCCTTTGTTCGCTCCAATTCCTCACTCTGCCGGCGATGCTTCTCCAGCAGTTTCAAATACTCTCGGGTTTCATGCTCCTGCTGGGATTGCTCCAAGTGGTAACATTTATCTTTCCATTGTTGAGCAGGGCCCCGCCAACGGTTCACATCATACTTCAACTGAATATGCTCCTGCTTCGACAGCCTTACGAATTGTTTGGAAAAAGGCGTCGATCCACCTTTTCCCGAATCCGAAAACTCCGCAGGTGGGTTTAGTGGGTTGAGCTCATTTGACATGCACGATTTATATACACTATTTGTGTCGTGGTGTTCATAGCTGAAGCAAATTTTTTTCTATTCGATAAGGGTTGGCCGAATATTTACGAAATTACTATATTGGCATCCAGAAACACTTTTTTCATTGACACACCGCACCAGACTGATCGGACATCACGAAACTGCATCCTGAAATCACATATGGAAACATACGAATAACGCCTGCCCTTGTCCGACAGTTCTTTTGACTTGCAGCATCTTGTTCGGCACCTGAGACCTTCAAATAACTCAGTGTGTCCCCCTTCCGAGTAATATCCATTTCAAATATTCGGTTCTTTCTTAAACACATGAAAGCAGGTCATTCATTTTTTAAATGCACTAAAATCAGGAGAATTATAAATCGAAGTTGACTGGTGCAAAATTATTCCAATTTTCTGCACAAATTAAAAATAAGCGTCTGAAAGCGCCAGCGTTTTTGTTAACTGCCAATATAGTAAAACGCGAGTTTAACAAGATGACAAAGAAGGTTTATTCAGAAGAAGTCAAGGATATGATGTTGATCGTTGTCGAGGCGGGGAGACAGTGCGCGAGTGCCCGGCACTATTTAGACCGACGCCGACCACGATTTACAAATAGTTGCAGGCAATGAGCGGTGAAGCAGTTGAGTTGAAGCGTTTGCAAGCGGAACTGGCGGAGTTAAAGATGCAAAATGCATCTAAAAAAAGCGGCGGCTTGGTTTGCGAGCGAAAACGAGACCGCTGCTGGCAACAAAAGGCGTATGCAATGATCGATGTCAGCGCTACTTGTAAACTAGGCAGTTGTGCTAATCGAAAAGTTGCCAGATTGGGGAGTTATCAATGCTTCCGCCCGAAGGCGGAACCGTATTCTGCCTGGCGATGACATGGCGTGAAGTCACGTCACAAAGCGCCATTGCAATTGCAGGCGAAGATTAGACAGACGCGTGATCCATAGTGATGGCACCTATGGCTATCGTCGCATTGGGAGCGAGTTTTGAAGCAAGCTGGCTACGAAGACGGTAGTGATTTGGTGTTGTCGGACAGGCTCGGGTTGGGCTACATGGATTGCAGCGATGGCAATTATGCGGTCTCGGTCATGTCGCAGACCCAGAAGCGGTTTGCCGATTTTGTCGCTTGCAGTTTTGACCAGGGCATTCACTCAATGCCCAATCAGGCGCAGCTGGTTAAGCAATTGGAACAATGTGCGCTGCCGCGCAAGGGGCGACTCAGCGCGGCGGCTGCAGAGCATGAATCCCAAAACTGGTTCAAAGCTGAGCGCAAGCAGCATCCGGCAATCGAATCCGCGATCAACCGTTTGGAGCACTGCGGATTAGATTGTTTTTTGGATCATGGCAAAGAAGGTTTCGCCCGAGCGTTGTCGCTGTCGGTGCTGCTGGGTAATCTGAAACGACTCGGCACACTGTTGCGCGACAAACAGCGCAAAACTCTGGCACGTCGCCAATGCTTGTGCGCCGCTTAGCGCATCTCCTCCCTGCTTGAAAATCCGGCTTCCGGAGGTTCGGTCGCGGGCAAAATCTACGAATTTCAGTTTTTTTTCTGACTTCCAGTCTATTTCAACGCACCGCTTGAATTGCTGCCGTCGTACCCGCGAATTTTCGCCGGCTTATGGCCAAATTACACGCAAAATTGAGGTTTTCTGCCAAATATTAGCTAGTAGTAGATAAAGAGTCTTTGTTCTCACAATAAGACACCACAAGAATAGGCGGCGAGCAGCTTCTGTTTGTCTAGGCGAGCATTACGCTCTTTAGGCCAACCTCTGATGATTGCGTGACCCGGCCAAGGGTTATTATCTATGCACACGCTTAGTTCAATTTCCTCCACTTTATTTCTAGTGATTTTTGCCCAGCCGTAAAGCGTCTTATGGGTTTTTTCTGCTACGCGAGTCCCAGCTTTTACTACCTCTGATTTACACAAGCCATCAATATTTTGTACAGAGAGAGTGCCGTCTCTTCGAGGCTCGAACAGTTTCTGATGAACCCTTGCCTTTGTGATCTTTTTACTTTCGATTGCGAACCTTGCAAATAATTTTCCATTCTTTGCGGTCATCTTTTCTGCATCTGAATTAACCATTCTAGACCACATTGAAGAAGATTTAGAGGAGTACCTTTAGAATCCTCCTCCATGCCTGTCAATTTTGCTTTCCCTAGGTATAAACCCGAAATCGCAACATCTCCGATCGGCCCTACACTAATGGTAAACATCGTTCCATTGTCTAGGTGCCAATCAAATTCAATGTTTCCTTCTGGATCGGCAGATATTTCTGGAGCATCTACGGTACTTGGCAATTCTTCAACCACTGTTAAAGCAGTTTCCACTGTTTCTAGAGTAACGGGATCAGCATTTTCTCCATCCCAGTTTCGCTCACCAGCAATTTCTAAAAGACCTTGTAAAGTTTTTTTGTATTCAATTTTCTGCTCCAACGTTAATATTTGATGTAAAGAATTATCAGAGAAGCGGGAAAATTCATTGACATAATTTTCAGAGATTTGTTGGACTGTAGATCGATTCCATTGAATTGATCGCTTCGAATTAAGATTGTCCATCATCGATTCATTTGACAACGTGTAAATATTATCTCCAGTTACACTGAAATGTGAATTTCTATTTTCCATCAGTTTTCATCTCTTTTTTAATTCCTCAGGCGCATCTGTCGTTATTGTGCCATTACCATCAATTGTGTACATAGGATTACCATCTTGGTCCCATTGATTAATGTGCCTAACAACTCGCGTAACAGTAGTTCTCATCGAGAATTCTGTTCCATCTTCCAATGTTATGTAAGAGAATGGTTCAACCGCCTTAACTACCTTAACTATTTGTCCATCAACCAATTTACCTGTCGTAGGATCTTTAACTTTTACCGTGTTTGACACATGCAAATACCTCCTAACGATATAATTCCAATACATTAATAATTAACATTATCGTAGTTTAATTTTACACTTTTTATTTACGATTTTGAAATTGACACCCGCTGCCATCGCTCTGGCTTGCGCGCATCGGTTTCAAGATTCAGCTGTACCGTAAAAGACACTGCTCGTCACGGCAAATCCGCTGCTTTGCGCCATTTTCCGCGTATCGCCGTGGCATACAGTTCGTTGGCGTCCAACAGCCGTTCTTTCCCATCTGCCTAGCGCACGCGATATTTCAGATTCCCTCTTATCATGCGCAGCACCGCAGTCAGCTCCAGTTCCAGCGCAGCGTTGATGATGCACTTGGTTCCATACCACGAATCGGCGACCAGATTCGATGCCTCAAAGCCCATGCGCAACGCTTTTTTCAACATGCTGACGACCATTTGCGGCTTGCTTTTGTGCCGCGCACAGCGATAGCGGCGAGCCACAACACTGCGACCATCTCGGTGCTCATGATTCAGTCCCTGCATGCTCTTGGAACTGATGAACAGTTCCGAGTCCAACGGCACAAAGCCGTCGTCTGCCGCCAGTCCCAAGGTCACTGCCTGCTGTCCGATCACGGTTTTCCCCAGGCTGTGATCATAGTGCGCCGAAACGCCTTCCATCTTCTTGCTGCGACGAATTTTAATGGTGTCGTCGATCACAAACGCCCGTAGCGACAAGCGCTGAAAACCACAGCGCTGATAGAGCACTCGAGCCACACGGCAGTTCAGGCTGCGCCAGTTGAGATCTTCACGCTTGAAAAATTCATACACCGCGTCTTTGCGCGCTTGGAAAAACTGCTGCATCGAATCACGGCAGAACATGGCGATCAAAGAACCACGCAGCCAACGCCACATCAACAGCAGAAACACCGTTTCGCGCGCACTCAAACCACTGCGCTTGGTCATTGCGGCTCGACCCGGGTGTCCGTTCAGGCCCAATGCACTCCACATCTGGGCTAACAGATTGTCGATTCGCAGCTGTGGGTCCTTCAGCGTCGGTTCAATATTCTGTGGCAGACTGGAACTATTGTTAATATGGTTCACGCTTTAGCGTTTGGTTTGTTGATATTTTGGAAAAATGACATTATACACCATTCTAGGCTAATTAAATACATTTAATCAATTACTTAGATTTTATTTTCCAGTCATTTTTTAACCTAGTAACTTGAGTTACTAGTAAACTGTGTGGTGGATTCAATCGCGGTCAAACGTTTTCTGGATTTGCAGGATAGAGCTGTTTACGTTATGAATACGATCAGCATTCTTTCGCAAGACTTTCTGCGGGTTGGCATTGCGGTAGACTTCGTATCGCTGATGGAGTTATGTGAGTTACCACTCATCCACAATGAACGATTGAGTCCTGCGACTGAGAATTCACCGCATGCCTTCAAGTAATCAGGCACTAGTGCATTGCTTCAATTTTCTTTGTCATTGAGAATATTCATCACACGGCTGGAACTGAATCCCAGTGCGATTTTCCAGCAATTTATTTGTTGACCATACATTGTGTAAGTTTTCAATGGGTCACCACCCTTGTCTAACATCATTTCAAATACCCGAGCTTCATCCATTTGCGCGGCATACATTAGTGGCGTATATCCTGGCAAAGGACTGGGTTGTACTGCGTTTGGGTCAGCCCCATAATCCAACAAGAGTTTTGCGACTTCATGCAAGTCGTCAACTGACATCATTTGCTGTGTTTTTTCCGTCCAGTGCGACAATAATGCATTGGACCGTGGGTCATTTCTCAATTTCAACATAACAGCAGTCTGCTGTTTCAGACTAAACCCGTAATGCCCACCTGTATTTCTACGCAACGAATTCAAAGACTCGCACGTGACAGGCATTGAATTTATATCTACCAAATCGTCTTTTGGGTTTGTTACTGTCGTAATATAGAAGATACAAATATAAAGGGGTGTATTGTCGTCGGGACCACGTCTGTTTGGGTCAGCCCCCATTTTCAGCAATTTTTCGACTACTTCAGGCCGACCTGTACCCACGGCAGACGTTATTGGCAGCAACCGCTTCTTGGCAGTTCGTTTATTCAATACTTCTTTTTTGTGCTTCTGCTTGGCTAGAATGTCAAAAATCTCTAAATCCACAGGCGTGGGATTGTTATCGACATACAAGTTTTCGACTGCTACTCCAATAGCCGTTTCATTAAGCTTCGAACAGAGGTTCACGTCCGCACCTTTGTCAAGAAGTTTTTTCACAACATCGACTCTTCTGAAAAGTACAGACCATGTTAGTTGTGGCATGGTCTTTTTCGGGTCGTCACCAATTTTCATTCTTCGATTTGGATGTCTGTAGTCTGGATTGAAATCCTTATCTTTGAGCCGTATGGGACCGGTCTTGCCTGAATTAGAGGCTGCTTCATAACACGGGAAATAACGATTCATATGGGATTTCCACATATCAATCTCCCATTCTTCAACAATGTCAGAAGTTTTGTAAGTAAATTCTTTCCTTCTGCTACTATCAAACGGCAATTCCAATCCAAAAAGAATCGCTTGGTTTTTCAGCTGTTTAAGAAACACTTTATCTGGATTTTTTTTAGAAGATGCAACCACCAAAGCTTCAAAAATTATCTGTTCTTGATTCACGCCTCCTCTGAACAAGCTTCCTTTAAATGCTTTTCTATAGTGCTTGCATGCACTGTCCAAATTGCCTCTAATCGCCTGCCATCGCGCTTCATAAAAATTAAGTGATAACTCATCCCTTCACGGGTCTCGCTATGTTTCAACAGTTTCTTCACTCTTCGCAGTTCTTTTTTCAATTCACCATGATTAATTTCTTCCCCATCCCTTGCCCGGGAAATCGTATTTTGAATTTCACGTAACGGCAGGTCTATTCCCTCAAATATCCGACTGTTTTGCAATTGAATTTTTTCAAGTTCATCAAAGAGATTTCTTTCTGGTACTACACTCCAACAAAGGTTTTTTACCTCATTAACTGCTCGCATCCCTAACTCTGTCTTTCTAAACTGATCAATTGCACGGGCAACAATCAATAGAGTTTTGACTCGATTCCAATCGAGAGATTTCGGATTAAGCGTGTTAGACCAACGTCCTAATGAGCTTACTCGTTGAAGCGACGGAAGTTGGCGGCCTCGTTTCCAGGAATCAATTAGATCAATCTCATCCTTAACGCAACTTTTGACAAACTTTTTCCACTCAGTTTCATGTTCCGCGATCCAGTCAATGACAGCGCTTACGGCGAGAACATTTCCTGCTGCCAGCTCATTCGGTTTCGGTCCGCCTTTTTTCTGGTGTATGTCATTTAAAAAATTCTCTGCGAATTGCGGAAACCACAGTTCCAGTAACAAAGGTAGGCTGTCAGCACGAGACACAAAATCCAAGGAAATTGATTGGACCATATTGACATACTGCTTAATCACATGCCGGATATTCTCAACTGTAATTTGAGACAGGTCTTGATCAATTTTTTGCAGAGGTGCTCCGATGGAATCGACAAGAAACTTCTCTATTTGTCGATAATCAACGTTTGAATCGTAAACTTTTTCATCTAAGGATTTGTTTGATTGTTTTGAATTGAAAGCATTGGCAATCGTGCGAATGATTTCAACCAAGGTTGGAAATGGAGTAAGTTCATTTTGATGCATATTGATTCTCCAAATTTGGACGATTGTTTCAATCGAATTTAGGAAAAGGGATAACGATTAAATCACCCCCTTTCCAGTTTAACGAATGTTAAGATTCTCTAATCGAATAATTCAACTATCGTCTATTTCTTAGCAGGAGCATTATCGCGTCTCTTGCCGGATGAATTGCCTGTTTTACTTGGCCAGTTAGGCTTATGACGGGTGCCACCGGAACTCCGTCCCTTACCGGATTTTGATTTAGTCATAAATTTTTCCTCTAAAAATAATTACCCAATATCGGGTAAAAATGGATTTTATTGATCTGTGAACGTGGGATGCTACGGTGCGAATAGCGGGAAAACATGAAATTTTGCAGTTCTAATCAATTTATTCGAAAAAATTCTTTTCTGTCGGGCACAATTGAAAATGCGTTATCCGTATTCATAGTGGCGTATCTCTCTGGTTGGTTTTTGTATTGAATTGATCGAATACTAACCAGATACGCCGCTTTTTCAACTCCCCCGAAACACCACTTTTGGCAATATCTCATGCAACTGTTAGTGTGATAAAGAGCGGATTGTCCTATGATGAAGCTACCGAGCTAGAAGTCGCTGAGCGTCGGAAACGCGGTTTTCATTATGATGGAGATGTGAGCGGGTAAACATGTCAGGCTACGTTTGGAATGTATACTGCTTGGATTGGTAGCAAACGATACTTTCAATGATTGGTAATTCAAGTTTCTAGGTTAAAAAATGACTGGAAAATAAAATCTAAGTAATTGATTAAATGTATTATATTAGCCCCGAATGGTGTATAATTTCATTCATTCAAAAATATCAACCAACCACACGCTAAAGCGTGAACCATTTTAACAATAGATCTAATCTGCCACACAATATTGAACCGATGGTGAAGGACCCACAGCTGCGAATCGACAATCTGTTAGCCCAGATGTGGAGTGCATTGGGCTTGAACGGACACCTGGGTCGAGCCGCAATGACCAAGCGCAGTGGTTTGAGTGCGCGCGAATCGGTGTTTCTGCTGTTGATGTGGCGTTGGCTACGTGGCTCTTCGATCACCATGTTCTGCCGTGTGTCGATGCAGCAGTTTTTCCAAGCGCGCAAAGATGCGGTGTATAAATTTTTCAAGCGTGAAGATCTCAACTGGCGCAGCCTGAACTGCCGGGTGGCTCGAGCGCTCTATCAGCGCTGTGGTATTCAGCGCTCATCGCGGCGGGCGTTTGTGATCGATGACTCCATAAAAATTCGTCGCGGCAGGAAGATGGAAGGCGTTTCGGCGCACTATGATCACAGCCTGGGGAAAACCGTGATCGGACAGCAGGTGGTGACCTTGGGACTGGCGGCAGACGACGGCTTTGTGCCGTTGGACTCGGATCTGTTCATCCGTTCCAAGAGCGTGCAGGGACTGAATCATGAGCATCGAGATGGTCGCAGTGTTGTGGCTCGCCGCTCGCGCTGTGCGCGGGAGCAAAGCAAGCCGCAATTGGTCATCAGCATGTTGAAAAAGCGTTGCGCATGGGCTTTGAGGCATCGTATCTGGCAGCCAATTCGTGGTATGGAACCAAGTGCATCATCAACGCTGCGCTGGAACTGAAGCTGACTGCGGTGCTACGCATGAAAAGAGGGAATCTGAAATATCGCGTGCGCCAGGCAGATGGGAAAGAACTGCTGTTGGACGTCAACGAACTGTATGCCACGGCGATACGCGGCAAATGGCGCAAAGCAGCGGATTTGCCGTGGCGAGCAGTGTCTTTTACGGTACAGCTGAATCTTGAAACCGATGCGCGCAATCCAGAGCGATGGCAGCGGGTGAAACTGCTGTTCGTGCGCGGCTTGGATGCCGTGAAACGAAGCAGCAGCAAGAAGAACTGGGCTCTGTTTCTGACTGCTGATCCTCAATTGAGCGCCGAACAAATGCTGCGGGCATATTCGCTCCGTTGGAGCGTGGAGGTTTATTTCAAGGCGGCAAAGCAACACCTGGGGCTTTTGTCCGAACAGACTCGCAGTTTCGCCCGCCGCCCGTGGAACAATTTCCGTTCCTTGGCGTGCCGTTTCATCCGCGCCGGCAAAACCCTCACCGACCACAGTCTTGACTTGGTGATGCAAACCATTGACCGCCAAGTCGAACAATTCCTTGAGGCCTCACTTCAATTGGATGTCCTCAGCCTCCAAATTGATGATGATCCAGCGGTTTTATCAGGCTGAATTAGATGATTTTGAATCCAGAAACTTGAGTTTTTTATTATTGTCAATTCTTATTCGAATATGGGTTAGTTCTACTACTGAATTAATTTGTTAAGATGTTGTTAAAGTTTGTTCTTTCGGTGTTTCCAACCATAGTTGGAGGGATTGTTCTCGCTATCATTTTCTTTTTTGCTAGAGAAGTCATCTTCCCGATTCCAGACATTTCAGGGCAATGGCGGCTTACCACGGAGATCAATGAAACAACGTATCGGCCATTCGAAAATATGACACTATCGAATACCGCAATTCTCTCAAGTGAAGGTTCAGAAATAGTAGGAACATCAGAAAAAACAAATGAGAATTCATTGACTGGGGAAAAAGAATATATCGGTGCAGATCGAACCAGAGGAGAAATTGACGGAGTAATTGAAAAACGGTATTTTTCTAGAGACAAAATTCGGTTACATATTGTGGAACACGGTGAATTGCGTGATTCGACTACCTATCATGACCTTATACTCGATAAGAAAAACCGTATGATTGGCAAATTTTTCTCGACAGCCGCAGATTCAAGAGGCGATGTCAGATGGGAGCGAGTGGGTTCTTACAAATAGATTCTTCACCTTCCCCGTTGTGTGCTTACATGATGACTGAAAGAGTGAATCTCTGGGGATTTGTCGGTCTAGTCGAATTTGAACACGGATATGTCGCATGCAAATAGTCCCTGCATACACACTGTGCAATTAGAATCACTGGTGTCCCGTTGTTGAGATGAAATAATCTTTTATTCGATTGATAACATTAATATTAAGTCTTGTTTGAGGGTGTCCGAGACTTCAGCGAGATCTGTCGCATTCGACATTCCTCAAAAAGCAGTTATCAATCTCGGAGGTACTGTTCATGTACGAAGGACAATGCGTTTTCTCTCAGATTATGGCTCAGCTGCCTGCGAGCGCATCGAGCGAAATTGTACCACCTCGGTCTTGCCGGAGGCATTTTCCGAAGCGCGCTTGCGAAAGCCAACGAGAAGCGCGACTGGCGCATCCTACCTATACAGTACAAATTGGGGCTTAACTTTTAAAATTCGAGCTGGTACATTTGAATGTCATGTATCAGCAGAATCAAATTCCGCGCCAGCTGAGGTCAGCATCTGGGCTTGAGCAGTTGCAGTCGATCATGGCAACGCGCAGTTTTGCGAATCGTACGGAATTGACGCATGCGGTGTGTGAGGAGTTTGGAGTTTACGATGCGCGGGGCAAAGCGCAGGTGACGAGCAGTCTTCGGGTGCTGCGGGATCTGGAGCAGACGGGTCGGATCGAGCTGCCGGCTTCGAGTCGTTCGGTCCACAATGCTCATAATAGGGTTCTTCCCAATGTGCATGACAATATGTGATGCGACAAACAATATGCTCCCCGCGATTGCAGAACGAAAAAGGAGGTGATAGCCCGAGTCTCGGAGAATCCGATATTTTGTGACATTGAGATGAGTCAGAAACCAGTATCCGGACAACATGGGAAAAATTAATATTCCCAAGCCTTGGATCATTGGGCGTTAGTCTATTGCTGTTACTTATTGGGGCTTTTTACTTGGAAGTTCCAACAGACTCTGAAGATTTTGGAGTTTTTTTCGATTCCTTTTCAATTTCGACCATCTTCTCTAAAAATCTACGTACTCGTGGTCTTTTGAACAGGTCATTCGCATTGACGGACTGAGCACCTTTTGACGTGATGTAAATTTTAGGTCCATCGTTCGATTTTGCTTTCATTGATCACTCCTTTTTCACCAAGTTTATATACTCTTCATTTAAATTTGTATGAACATTTGACAAAATGTTTCATTCGTACTGACTTAAGCCGGTACCAAGCATCAATACCACCGCCGAACGCATTTTTGAGACAAATAACCATCTCCAGTTAAATATTTTCAAATCAACATATTATGATGCTAGAAAGCGGCTTGTTTTTGATGCTCACCATGTATGCGATTGGTGCCGAGTTCAAATCAGAAGCTCCAGAACAAACATAGTTTCCGGTTTGCCCGGATGGGACGTATGCATCATCGGAACATCCCTGCTTTCCGAAAGCAGTTACAGTAAATCGAGTCCATTCTCCAAAGCGTTCCATTCTTTGTAGCGGAAGATAAGAATGTGAAAAACCAGTTGCCAGACATGTTAACGGTTCGTCAATCAATCAAATTGGTTTTCAATGAGTGCAGTCCAAATTCAGCAAGACTGTTTTTTTGAATTTGGATGCTTCGTCAAGATAAGCAGGAACACGTCTAACTTTTGCGATCCGTTTGGGATATATCTGCTACGGTCGTCTTTATCAAACAAGTGCTTCAAGCCCCTTTGCAGCTTAAATCGAGCATCATACTTGAAATTGTAGCGTACTGCAATAAGTAGATGATTGGAAATTTAGTGCGAATGGATTTCGAGTGCATGACGACATGTAAATCATTGATCAATAATCGAAACTCCGAATTCTAAATGTTGATCTACTGAGTAGACTTTGATCAATCCTAAAGCACGCTTATGGATCGGTGAAGGTTTGGCGATGAGAGTGACTGGAGGTGCCTCCGGCTCCATTCTGAAACAACATTGACTGCGACGACAGCGCGTACCAAGTTCACTGATCAGGCCTTAGAAGCTGTTTAAGGACAGTCCATCGGTATTTATGTGCGCGATTTTTCCGTCTCAGCACCTTGGAGGCTGTGAAAGTGTTACGAATCGGCAAATGTAGAAGTTCAGGGAAACGAACAGGATTTTGAGTGAATCATGTGGCATTATTGAAATGGGCGGTAACGAGCTGAAAGCTGGAGTTGCAATTGAAGGTTGTTGTCAGCGCACTAGAGGAAAAGAGTTCGGAGACGGCAAATCTGCCGCGCGCTGAATGATGCCAAGAATTCCTATTAGCGGTAAACGGACTGGCTGCAACGGCTGCCGCGCAGCGCAAGAGACTGCGAAAGGACAAGTCCATGCAGTGCCAATTCGCTGGGACTGCAATGATCGGCTTTGGAGATCATCTGTAGAACTCACAGAACGGTTCGTTCTGAAGCTAGGCTTGAGTTATCGCATAGTTAACTCTATTAGGTCAATCATATAAAGGTTCTTAAGGATGACTGAGAAACGTTATCAGCAAGTGCTTGACCGCGACCAGTTCAGCTGCTTTCCGAAATGCTTGGACGAGACGTTTTTTGGAACACAATGGGGTGCATGCCATCGACGCTTGAGTGAGCTCGTTGGAGCTAGGAACTGGGCTTCAGTCACACCTAACGACGCCGCGCGGAGTCGGCCATCCAGCGTATTATCCGGCGATGCGACTCAAGCTGTACTCTGTATGGGCATCAGCGCGGGATTCGAAGCTCGCGTCGGTTCGAACATGCAACGCTCAACTCTATGGAAGTGAGTAGCTGTGTTAAAACGCCGCTCCCAGTTACGAAACCATTTTTCGGTGTGATCACCGTCGTAGTTTACCAACACTCGTTGACTTCCGCATCCATCGCACAGGCAACCAGTTTGCGAGCACCGTCTCGAATCAAATTCAGTCAGCGGTCCCTTTCCAAAAGTTCGCTTTTCAAATGAAATTACGTTATTCTTATCCATAGTGGCGTACCTATCTGGTTGTTTTGTAAAATATTGTGAATCTACAGATAACCAGATTCGCCGCTTTTTCTCAAGTTCCACCACGCACTACACTTGACTATGACCCATCTCTAAAATATATAGGATTTGAAATGAACGCAACTCCACGGCACAAAGTATTCGTCAGCTATCACCATGCTTGCGACCAATATTACAAAGAACTGTTTTGCGAAAATCTCGGAAACGAATTTGTCGATAAGTCTGTTGAGGATGGAGATATTGATGTTAACGTTAAGATCGATACCGTTCGCCAAAAAATTCGTGATGAATTTATTGCAGATGCTACTGTAACTGTTGTTTTGGTAGGTCAATGTACTTGGCAAAGGAAACATGTCGATTGGGAAATCGGTTCCAGCTTGCGACATACAAAAAATAACGCCAGGTGTGGACTGCTGGGAATTTTATTGCCAAGTCACTACGACTACAAAGGGTACACCCCTAGGTTAAACTTGATTCCACCTAGGTTGGCGGACAATTGCAATCAAGTCAATGCCTATGGTGCAATTTATAAATGGCCTGATCCGTGGAGTTCTCGGCAGGTCAGGGAATGGATTCATAGGGCGTTTCAACGAAGGTTTTCGGTTCACCTTGATAATACTAGGCCACAATTTGAAAGAAATCGATCAGGCTGGTGTGGTCGTGGCTGGTCCGATTAACCATAATTTTTCGTGCACCGTGGAAAGACGCTTCTTTTGCGTGAATGCGAACCCTGGACTTTCAAAATTGCGTCGAGTGATTTGTGCAAGGGGAATGTCACATGTCTCAACTGCCTCTAGATAAGTCCGGGTAGATGCGATTAAGCGCTCTCGATGCAAGGATTATTCTACGGTTTGCTTGCGGAGGGCAGAGGCATGTTGTCCGAGTTCAATTAATACGTCGTCAAAGGCGTCTTGATTAGTAAACGAGACACCTGCAACTGGTTGGTCTGAGCAAGTACTAACGGCTGAATCGTGTGAAATTTTATCATCTAGAATTTCGTTCACAATTTCTGCCAGCTTAAAATCGAGTCGACGGCAATCCGAAGTTTGGCAACAGAGAACATCGCTGCGTTCCCCAACGATAGCTTCATCGTAGGCTACGCAAACATTCCCTATGAAACTTCTTTGATACCGCCATTAGCTACCCACTTCACTTAAAAGTCCAAGAAGCACTGGGCATCAGCCTGTCAACATTGCAGTTTGTAGGTACGACTAATTCGAGATTCGTAATCCTCAATTGCAAGTGCAGACTGACTGTCAGATTGATATGTCATTTCCGTCTTCGCACCCAGTCCCACGGCTTTCCTTGATAACCGCGTACAGCAAGTGACCGTATCCAGTTTTCAAATTCCACGATTGTATCTCTAACTTTCACGCGCTTATAGTTTTGGCCCAAACAAAGCAACTCTGCCTCTCCGTCCTTAAGAAATTGGGCCGGTAGCCGCGGACCTTCACCTCCAAAATATACGTAGTCGTCACTTATGAGAATCCTTTGCACGCTTGTGTCTCTTCTGACATGAGCTTTATTCGGAGCACAATTGCTCTGGCTGTGATATGAATTCAGCTGTCGCCACCTACCTATACAGTACAAATTGGGGCTTGACTTTTAAAATTCGAGCTGGTACATTTGAATATCATGTATCAGCAGAATCAAATTCCACGCAAGCTGAGGTCAGCATCTGGTCTGGAGCAGTTGCAGTCGATCCTGGCAACGCGCAGTTTTGCGAATCGTACGGAATTGACGCATGCGGTGTGTGAGGAGTTTGGATTTTACGATGCGCGGGGCAAAGCGCAGGTGACGAGCAGTCTTCGGGTGCTGCGGGATCTGGAGCAGACGGGTCGGATCGAGCTGCCGGCTTCGAGTCGTACGGTGCGCCAGGTAAAGGCGCGTGGATTGGGACAGGCGGTGGCCTTGGCGCAGGGTGTGCCGGCGCGGGTGGATCAGGTCAGCGGTTTGCAGCTGGTGGTGGTTGAAGAGGAATCGCAGTTGCGTCTGTGGAACGAGCTGATGATTCGCGAGCATCCGCGAGGAGCGGTCGTTCATGTAGGCTGTCAGCTGCGATATCTGGCAGTGTCTGAGCATGGTTATTTGGGTGCGCTGGGATTTGCGTCTTCGGCGCTGGCGCTGCGCAGTCGAGATCAGTGGATGGGCTGGGATGCAGAGCTGAAGTCTCGATATTTAAATCGAGTGATCGGCATGAGTCGGTTCCTGATCCGGCCTTCGGTGCGCTGTCAGAATCTGGCGTCGAAGGTGTTGGGTCTGTGTCTGCGTCGAGTCGGCAGGGATTTCAAGAGTCGCTATGGATTTGATCCGTATTTGGTGGAGACGTTTGTGGATGCGTCTCACAGCGGGGTATCGCTGCGAGCATCGAACTGGCGCCATGTGGGCTGGACGACGGGTCGCGGTCGATTTGGGGGCAAGTCTGAACCGGCGGCTGTGAAGTCGGTGTATATCTATGAATTAGAACGGAAATGGCGAACGTATCTGGGGTTGGACAAGGTTTGCGTCCCGGTGCGTGACAGAGGTCGGGGACTAGCGATTGATGAATGGTCGGAGCAGGAATTTGGAGGTGCGCCGTTGGGTGACGAGCGTCGCAGCACAAGACTGGTGAAAAGTGCGGACATCCAGGCTCGGCAGCCGATGGAGCCGTTCACGGCTGCGTCCAGGTCGGATCAAGCGGCGGTGCATGCGCATTATCGTCTGCTGGATCAGCCGGCGGAATCGGCGGTGACGCCAAAGAACATCTTGGCGCCGCATCGACAGCGAACGCAGGAGCGAATGCAGGCACAGTCGGAAGTATTGTGCGTGCAGGATGGCACCGATTTGAATTTCGCCAATCACGGTGGCTGTCAGGGCATGGGCTTGATCAGTCGCAACCGCAAGTCGGCTGGCACCATGGGGATTCACATGCATTCGCTGCTGGCGCTCGATGCGCAGGGAGTGCCGTTGGGGGTGCCGCACATTGAATATGGCCATCTGGATGACGAGGGCACCAAGACGCAGCGATGGCTGCGCGGGCTGCGTGCGAGCGCAGAGTTGGCGACGCCGCTTGAAAAGGTGCGGATGGTGGCGGTGATGGATCGCGAGGCGGATTGTTTTGAGGTGATGGCCGAGTGTCGAAGGCTGTCAGATGTGGAGTTGCTGGTGCGCGCCCAGCATAATCGAAGTCAAGGCAAAGGCCAGCCGAAGATGTTCGATGCGATCCGCGGGCAACGTGCGCAGGCGAGTCTGGAAGTGCCGGTGTTGGCGCGTTCGGCGCGGCGCAGCAGCCGCAGTCAGAAGGCGATGTCGAAGCAGCCGGCGCGGATGGCAAAGGTCGAGTTGCGCTGGCGTCAGGTGCAGATTCAGCCGACGAGCGGTTTTTCGGGTGAGAAACCGCTGAAGTTGAATCTGGTTCATGTGTATGAAGCAAAAGCCGGCGACGCGGTCAAGCCGCTGGAGTGGTTTCTGCTGACCAGTCTGTCGGTCAACAGCGCGCACGATGCGACGCAAGTAGTACAGCGTTATCGGCTGCGTTGGCGAATTGAGGATTGGCACAAGATTTTGAAATCCGGCTGCAAGGTGGAGTTTCTCAAGCATCGAAAATGCGAGCGCATCGAACGTGCGGTCACCATCAACGCGGTGATTGCCTGGCGGCTTGCGGCGATGACGCTGCTGGGTCGAGAAACCCCGGAATTGCCGATGGAAGTGCTGTTTAGCGAGACCGAAATCGGTGTATTGAAGGACTTCGCACGCCAAAATCGCAAAAAAGTGCCACAAAATCTCGGCGCCGGCGTAGTGACGATGGCCATGCTCGCCGGCTATTTGAATCGTAAAAATGATCCGCCACCGGGTTACAAGAAGATCTGGGAAGGCTATAGCATGCTGACAACAATGGCGCGGACTTATGATTTACATATCCTGCTGACGAGTTGCCATCTCATAGCGAATAGCATGCTGACAACAATGGCGCGGACTTATGATTTGGCTCTGCACATGGCAGCCCAAAAAGAAAGCTGGTTTCACCATAACTTAAAAGGTCGGATTCAACATAAGTTAAGTCCAGACTGAATTTGTACGGAATAGGCAGGTCGCCACTTGCCGTCAGCGAGCGGTTCGTAAATGTTGTCTCCCGATGCATTGACCCAGTTGTGGAACAAGTTTGGCTTCTTATTTTCGAATCGTGGGTCAGCCCAGTATTTCTTTGTAGAAAGAATTTCTGTCACTCTCATCGCATAGACAAGATGTCCACCGCGCCTAATTTTCCTTGCGTTGCTCGCGGTCCCTACGAGCCAGTCGTTAAGCTCAGCATGCCTTCGAATTCCAGGTTTGCATGTTGCCAGCGTACAACAATTATGAAAGGGATTTGGTGCAAAGCCACTATCGTAGCGTACAACATAAGAAAATAAACTTCCCGACATTAGCTCAACTGCAAGGATGTCTTGTGATCGGTGTCGGAATGTTCATACATGTACCCTCTGGACTCTCTCGCTCTTCGTAATCTTCATTAATTGCGTCAATGATTTTCTTACCGTTCCAGCCAACGATTGCGTTGTAGCATTCCTCTAAAGCTTCTGGAACTTCACAACCCTTGCTCCCCCGTTCCCATACACCCACGATAGTTTTACCTTGTTTGAAGGCTTTTTCAATTTCCCAATTCACCCACTCGCTAGTTTTTGTATCGGGAGTAATATAAACCACAAGCGTACTGCACACTTTTATTCTAGGCGCTAGTATTTGATACTTTATGTAATCGTGCGACTGTGCATTATTTTCTTTGTCAGCGGTAATCGAATAGTTGCGTACCTCCATGCCATGCTTCCTCAAGAGGTCGCAAAGATCAGAGAGGCCTGCATCGTCTTCATGGATATGACTAATAAATACGTTTTTTAACATTCTGTATTTCTAATTCACTGAATGACTGAATCTACAGATCAAGCAGTTCTCGGCCGCAAAATATAAAGGCTATAGTTCTCCAGCCCATTAGAATGACGATTCACTTATCTATGTCGTGTAGTTATCGGAACTAGCATGACAATTTAGACCTTAGCGAGACTGATTCATTTTCACCAGCATACTGACATCCGCTTAGCCACGTGATGCGGAGACAAGCTCAATGAGAGTGATCTCCCATTGGATTGCCCGGATTACCATGAACTAGAGGACTATTCTCATTGCAGCAGAATAATCTCTCAGAATTTTTGTTTATCTTACGCGAATGACCAACTGCAAAATTGATCGAAACACATGCTGATTGTAATTTTCCAGCAACTTGTCTATTCGCGACTTCTCTTCCCCACAACATTGATAAGACCGCGCAAAATCAATACGATGGCTTGATCAATGTGTGGCGTGGTTGCGAGCGTGGCATTTTCCTTAGCCGAAAGACCGTTGTTAAGGTCAATGCTGGAAAAATTTTCGAATTCTTCCAGCCCCGTCCAAACATTTTGACTGAACATTCGTTTTTTAACAAGTCCAAGGCTTTCTGCGATGTCGCGAGCGCATCCTCCAAAGCCGCCAATCACAAATAGCGGCTGCCTTGCCTTTAACGACAGCAGCGCCTCTTCACCAATACCAGGCATAGTCCCTTTATACTCTTCAGTTCTGCCACCTAGAATAATTCGAGCTTTAGTCTGCTTCAGCATATGGCGTCGCATCGCGGTGAGGCCCTCTGACCATTGCGCATCTGTCGGCTTCATTGTCTTGAGTTGTTTTCGCTGCTGCATGGTCATTTGTTCCCCTTCCATGTCCAGACAGACAAGGTTGGCGGAGCCATTCAGATTTTCCGCAGTTTCCTCAAGCTCGTCAAAGGGCATTTGAATATGGACCGGCCACGCCAAATAGTTTGTAACACCTGCGTGACCATCGTCGTCGTTGCTTACAGGTTGGTAGCGAGCTACGATCTCAAACAGCAATTCGCTAAATCCATGCTGACGTAAATCTCCTCCGTAGACAAGACAGGATCCAAATCGGAGTACATAACGAGCAATCTCTACCATGGCATCGCGCAAGTGATCGATGCTCAATCCAAAAACTTCCATGTCTGAGCTTTCAGAGGTAGATACCGCGATCCAATGTCTTGAAGGCACTGCTCGATTAATCATATTTATTTCTCTGCTATCCACTCCATTATACTTAGCAGTCTGACATTAGGCGCTATCTTGATGAACAAGTTTTCTTCCTCTTTCTCAATTGGCGGGTCAGGATACACAATCACCGAGTCCGCGTCCTCATCCCCTGCCCTGATAGGCAAGGAGGCTAGAGAGATCAGCTCAGGTGTACGAGGTATAAACTTCAAACTTGATTTTGATTCGGGACAGTGCAATCTGACCTGGCATTGCCAAAGAAAATCCTTAAGGACCTCATCCAGCAAACGATAAATGAGAAAGTCAATTCGATCAGCCTGCTGAACCTCCAGTCGGATATTCGGTACGTTTCCCATGTAGGGAAAACAGCGATCATCAATGTTGCTTATACAGTTGGCAACAACAAGCGGTCGATTTTCCAACTTCGCCAAAATTACTTCACGGCGGCACCACATCCGTGATGAATACGAATCTGTGTGTATGGCAACCATAGCACTGGATCGTACCTGTTCCGATAAGACTTTGTCAAATCGCAATCCTGCCGGAATATCATGGACATCAAAAAAGCTCGACATTGAATGACGATAATGAATTCTGTCCCGGATAGCACGAGCAATTTTTTCTCCATTATTGTTATGGTCGCCTTTTGAATGGCTGAGAAAAATCTGCACCTTCTCGAGATATTTCTGGAGTCCATCCTCCGGTTCTGAAAGGTGTTTCAAGTGCGCCAAATAATGCCGAAGCATTCGGCAAATTTCATATGTGAAATTCCCGATCAATTTCACTAGTTTCTGCTCGGTAGAACCCTTCCAATCATACCATCGCAACGCCTGCACCGGCAGATCGGGTAAGTCAGTCGCCTCAGATTCAATCAACACTGGAAATATCCGCGTACGTAAGCCTTTGTCCTCAGTCTGCTCTACAAGATCCTGCAAATACTCAGTCCAAGCACCATCTTCGATTAAATTCGAATCAATCAAAACCAATATCGCAGTAGTTTCAGCCTCAGCCAGATCAATCAACCGGGGGGCTGCAGAATTCGGTTCGGGAGTGTCTCTATAAACAACATTGATGTCATTGCCACCTGACACATTTTTGAAGATGCTTCGATTGAAGTGCTCCCTTACTGCCTGTGCAATTGGCCGGCCTTGTTCGAAATGAGGATGGTAGACGACATAAACTGCCAAGAAGAGCTGTCCAGAGTCAGTCATGTTCGATTCTCATAGTCGTGGAGAACAGTTTCGTCAATGTTTTGCGAGCTGTAGCGATTTCAGCCATTTCTTTTTTTCATAGGCCTGCTTAAATCAAACTGGCATCTGCTCCTTCCATCAAACGCTGCGTCAACAAGAAAATTAAGTTTATCAGGCGAAAGCCGTTCCCAGGGAACGACTGAAATATTTACGTTCGGCGCGGCCAGATTGTCAATGATTCGCTCGGGCAAATGTGGATAAAGAATTTTGAACGCCTCACGTTCATTGATATCTGTCCACGAGTTGATGTCTGGGTAAATCAAGCGTTTTTCCTGATAACCATACGCTGAAGTAAATCTGGAGCAATTTACGGATGGCAGATTAACGACAAGAATTCCTGACTTCTTATTCCTTTTTCCATCAAACATACTTGAGTAAAGTTCCCAATCAACATGCTTTCTGGATTTTGTCTCCGTGCCGGCCAGAAGGATTGTAACGGTTGAATCTCTTAGATAGCTGTCACGAATTTTTTTCGAATGGTCTGGTCGTTCCAATATTCGGGTATTTCACCACTGCCAACCGACTTGTCGAGGAACACTCCAAAGCGCTTACCGAGCCGAATTAACTCATTTTTATATGCTTGGTCGTTTTTGTGGTGGTAACTGATGAATATTTTGTGCATGACAATTTCGTTCTCAAAATAGGACAGTTAAATTCAAATTAGTACAAAATGAGGCTCTAGGTTGTTTTCAAAAAAAACATTTCTACACCGCTAAAATTAGGAACCAACTTATGGAAATAACCAGAAAGGCGATAGGCATAAACAACGCAGTCATTATTCTTCTGTAAAAGCCGCTTGCCTTGAAAACGAAATTTTCTTGTTCAAAAAAATTGATTGGTAAATTTTTTTCCAGCTTCAGGAGAATTTTGCGTTTTGCATACAGCTTTCCCGTTACAGAAAACAGTGCCAACATCCATGACAGGGATACAACGAAACCCACCACCGGCAACATAAGCTCCAAATTTAATTTTTCATCAACCGGAACAAAGCGGTGCAGTAAAACCGATGCTGCGATTATGCCTGCAACCATGCTTGAATAAAGTTTATTCAATCCTTCTCTCGCCGCCGCCACCTGTTCAGCCAGCTCAGCGTGAAGTTTATAGGTTTCAAATAACAGTTGACGGTCGTCGGACATCGTTCATTTCTCCGCCCTTGTGCAAGTTGAATTTAAACCCACTGCATCGACTCCAATTGTTGACTTCTGCACATTTGTCATATTTTTGTGCAGATGTTTTTTAGCAGTCGATATCTTAGATTATCGATAATAGGTATTCCAGATTTACCGTACTCTGCACATTATCGATGACCCATTTGTCTAATTGGTCTCGATTTCCCAAGGAATTCAAAGCCCCTACGACGGACGGCAAACGAGGTACGTCCTTGTACATGATCTTGGCACGGGGTTTTTCCATGGCGTGAGCTCCACCAATCTCGTATCCAATCCACATTGACACCGCAATTTCCTCAGTTACACTGACCAGAAACCCGTCGCAAATTCTGATGTTATTCATTATGTATTCTGGCAACTTGTATGAGTCACCTTCGACATAATTGTCCCACTCTGTCATGTATACATACACACGGTGTTTATTCGAGATATATTTCGCTTCTTTCTCGGCCTGAGGATCGCCAGTTTTGTGAGACATGAAAACAAGTTTGTCTTCAACGGCTTTGCTAGCTAGAACACTCTCTGAACGGAGGATACTTGTAATCTCCCTATTAGGTTGAATTAATTTATTAAATCTAATGGCCATTTAATTTCATTTAATGTTTATAAAATTCCAATGTTTCAAATCATTTAAGAATACGTGTAAGCTACGAAGTCATTAAATTCAATCGAATGGCTTTCCACTGTCATGACATAAGTTCGGCATCCATTGAGAACAGCCTAGGCTATTCCAGTGTTCTCAAATACATCAAAACGGAAACATTTCTCGACGGAGTCGCCGCGATGACATCATCAATGCAATATCTGTGCTTTTGAACACCACAGTAGGAACTGTCAGCGATTCTTTGTGACTTCAGTTTTGAACTGATTGTCGCAAAGAATCGTAAGTCATTGATACTATGGTATTGATACTTTTTCGCCAGTATTGATACAAATTTTGCCCGTGAAACCTACGGTCGAAATTCTCATTCAGGAGCTGCGCCATTGCGTCCAGCAAGTACCAGATCCGTGCATCGGCACCAAAACCCATTACCGCTTCAACGACATCAGCATGACTGCCTTTTCGTGTTCTTCATGCAGTCATCATAGTTCGTGGACCATCAGCAACATTTTCACGAAGCACACAGCGACAACACCCGTCATCCACTGTTCGGCTTTGAGTCGCATCCCGACTGACCATCACGTCCATCAAACCTTAGACGACTGCGACTAGCAGCTGTACTAAATCGGCTTTCGATAATTTGCTTTTAATAATTATAGCATATTCAATGACTTATAAATTTATTTTTTCTCGTCGGACGCAATCTCATCCCCTTGGATGGGGTACAGTTTCATCCTTCTAGAAAAGTTCAATGTCCACAGTGCAACGTCCATGCCAAACTCGCTGAAACCAATTATTATCATGGTGTTCTGTGCACCATCTTGGTCACCGATGGTCACAGCCGCGTCGTGTTGTTGCGCTCGGAGTTCATCCGTCCGCGAGCTGATCTGCTCAAATTTCATCCCGATAGCGATTGTGACTTCCGTGCGGAAACTGAAGTCTTTTCGATAGTGACAGGACTGATATAGTTAATTTCAAAAATCCAAAATTCAATCCAGGTGGAAACAGCCCGCGAATTCGCTCAAATTAAGAATGGTCCCCCGAACTCTGATCATTGAGAAGCGAACCTAGTTTCGAGAAGCCGCGGGCCCGGTTCATCGGTCAGTTGGGGACCCAAAATCAGCTGTCGGCGAAAATTTTCCGAGCCTGTATCAGAATGTTTCCACAGAATGCCTGGTATACAGTTCAACAGAGATGACAGGCAATGGCGGGAACTTGATCTATTGGAAAAGTCGAAAGATGAATTTCAAGTGCCGGGGCAGCAGCCAAAAATACGGTCCAATTGACCTGCTGCGGGAACTATTACATGCTGAGGCCTGCAGCTCGACGGTCAGTCAACAAAGCGGCAAAATCTGTGGGAGCCATGATCGCGCGGATACCCAAGAGAACTCATGTGCCAACAAAACCCTCTGCCGCCGAATTTTTGTTGAACAATGAACGCTGAGTGAAATTCACAAGCAAAATTCTTCGTGTGAATAGAAAGGTTGTAGATCATCGCCATTACGAATTTATGACTCACTGGTCAAACTGAACTGGCGTCTTCAAGAATAACTGCGAATAATCTCATGTGCGTTCTGGCGCTGCCTCTCGCTGAAACAATTCTCAACAGGCAGAACATCAACCAACCTGTCTGGTTCGAAAAAACACCGACAGCATCATAAACGATTCGTTCTGCAATGTGATTCCCGCAACTCAATGAAAGTCGAACTGACCAAGATCAAACGGTCTTTCCTGTTCAGTTTGGTTGCGATCCATCTCACAAAGAATGCATCAATTTCGATATGCGAGAAGGCCAATATCCGAGTGAGGTGATTAATAGGGGACTCGAAATTGATGGGATTCCACTTTTGATATGCACTGAGGGCATCAGTTTTTTCAAAGAGCAGCGGTGCGTGCAAGTCAGCTCTTTAAATTGAACTGTCGTCCAGCCGGACGACAAATGGGTGGAGTCGAGGGCTGGCGCGTTTAGTTTTAGGTTGAGGGGTTGACTGTTGCCGACGGCTTTCGCCGGTTGTCGGTGTCTCAATCTCAACCATAGCTACGTTTCCATACCCCCGCTCGTCAAACCGGACGTGCGGATTTCCCGCATCCGGCTTTCGTTCAAAAATTTTGCTTACGCCCACGGCAAGTTCTTCGTCTTCGGCGACAGGCATACCAAACCGTGGTCGTTCCACAGTCGTTTGTTGGAGAAACGCACGTATTTCCCTGCCTTTACCTGATGCTTCCGACAGAACCATTGTCGCAGCCGTTTGGTCGTATGATTATCAATCGCGGAATAGGCAGGACTGACCTGACCCAAATGGAAATAGTTCGACCCGCCGGACAGCATCCAGTTGAGACGTTTGACCATTTCCTGCGAATCCATCAATCCATACTTACAACTTTCTATTTCGCTGACCTTGCGGCATAGACTTTGTACGCTTGCTTTGCTGGGACGAGTGCCGATGTAGGCACTGCCGTCTCTACGGTAATTCCATCCGATTCGGTAGCCGAGAAATTTCATCGACTCCTGCGGACCGCGCAGACCGCGCGTTTTGTCGCGGTTGGTCGGCAACTGCAACTGATTCATCATCCGTTCAACTGCCGTCAGCATCTGCCGTGCAGAACTTCTGCCGAAAATGCTCAAATCATCCGCATATCACACGATGTGCGCGCCAAACCACTGGGCGTAGCCAAACCGCTTCCAGCCGACAATGAAACGGCGCATGTACACATTGCTCAACAAACCCGAAATCGGCGCACCCTGAGGCGTACCCTTTCGTTCCTTGCGAGCACGACATGACGTTCCGCCACCGCCGTCCTTGGCAACGACCGGCATTTCCAACCACGCTTTGATCAGACTAGGCATCCTGCCATCGCTGACGCGACGCACCACGCTTTTCATCAACCGCGCATGTGGAATTTCGCCAAAATAGTTGCTCAGATCACAATCCACGACTTCGTTGAAGCCCCGGTTAACCAGAGCGTGTGCGCGATTCACCGCATCGTTCGCACTTCGTTTCGCACGGTAGGCATACTGTTCATCCTGTAGATCGGCCTCGAAGATCGGCGACAATATCAGCATTGCCGCCGTCTGCGCCACCCGATCCCGTATGCACGCTATACCCAGTTTGCGAAACCTGCCGGATTCCTTCTTGGGTATCTTCACCTCAAGAACCGCGCCCGGCTGGTACGTCCCACGTCTTAAATCCAGCGACAATTCCCCGAGCCAGCGATCTACGCTCTTCGCTTCGATAGGTGCGAAACTCTCACCGTCCACTCCCGCAATGCCGCCGTTTCGGCGCACCATGCGGTAGGCTTCCCGCAGAAAATCATCGCGCCACATCTTGTCGCTCAACGTATAAAATCGAAACTCAGGTTCTGCCTTCGCATTTGCATATAGAACCTTCTGGAATTTCTGAAGCTTATTTGATTCTGATAGACTCTCGTCAGTAATTATTGCCTTGCTTCCTTCTTATCCTGTTTTGAACCAGGGCTCCTTTCCTCCGCCGGCATTACCCGACCTCTTCGGTACTACGAGCCCATCCGCCACCCAAACGACCCGACCTGTCCCTCGCGGGCTGTCGGTTTGGTGCGTGCGACACCATCGCCAGGGCTTCCCGTGTTGCTGCTTCTTCCCTCTTCCATACGTGCCGACGCCACTACCCCGGCGAGAGTGGACAGTGCTTTTGTCGCTCGCTTCCTGTTCCTACTTCCAGTCTTCCCCTTACTCTAGGAGGGTCGACTCTCGCAATTGCCGGTTTCGGGGCCTGCTCGGCGTTCACTCACGTTTCGGCCCGCATGTTTGCTAAGTCGCTCAACCGCGACCTTTTTTACACCAGAGTGCTTCAGTCCATGTCGTTACCTCCATCATAAACCTGTACCATTTAATACTCCGCCCTGATTGCTACCAACCGGAGCGACAGTTGTTGTGTGGGGTTCGCACCCACCAAAAAGAAGTGCCTTTCCACGGCACACTCAAATCTAATGACTGAGATGCATATGGAGACGAACAGTGGCCCCAAGGACCTTGCTGCCTACTGCAAATGCCCGCGCAAAAAGTGAGGCTTGGTGAGAGTCTTTTTTAAGTTTTTGGGTGCGAACAATCAGTCGCGTCGGCGACTAATTCTAAATAGTCGAAAAAATCAGATAAACGAATGGGACCAGGTTCTTCAGTTCATGAGACAACAATAATCCACCTTGTGCTTCCATTCCGGCGACCAAGTGTTGGAAACTTCTTTCAAATTACAAAGCCAAAATTTACAGTGCCTCCTCCTCGATTGGATGCATTGAATCTTCCCAGACTGGCGCTCTTTAAACCAGTACAGATTACCAGTCTGAATCAGCGCTTATAAATAGTAAATTCGACGATCAAGCTCTCAGTGCTAGAGGACTTGCGTGTACGAGTGCGTACTTCGGTATGACGGAATCGGCATTTAAGTTTGGGAAGGGTCATCGCGGCCGGTGATTAGAAACATAAGCATGCCTCACCGCCTAGAAACCAGAAAATCCATGAAAGTCATATCCGCTATGGCATCATAACGCAGGTAGCAGAATTGTGGTTGAAGTTATCGAATAAGGACCGAAGGCACACGGACTCTACGAAGGGATGAGCCTATAGCCAATAGGCAGCATCCACGGTCTGTAGCGATACTATCTCAGTTTGATGGGTTGCGTGATCTGCTAGATTGAAACTCTATCTATCCAAGTACGGTGTCGGACGCTTGGTCGGTACACTGAACGGGGAGTTTGGAAAGTCTTCCAAAAGCTGGCTTCAACTTGACGTGGCGAACATGCGATTGGAACATGGTCCGGTGCCCAAACCTTATTCATTGGATGCGAATTTCAACTCAGAAACTTGAGTCAGGTAAAATCAATTAATTTTTTTCAGGACCGTCTCCTAAAACTGCAGAAATTCGGTTTGCAAGGCTATTACGTAATTCCTGCGGTGTGTCCCAGACAATATGGTTGTACTGACGGGTGTCAAAATGAATTTTGTTCAATACATCTTTTCGACACGAATAAATGACCGGGATGTCGAGTCCGTGAGCGAAACCAGCTTCATAATATACGCTCCCGCGAGCTCCATCTTCTCCTTGAGTAAAATCAGCGACCACGAAACGGGATCGCTTGATATCTGCGATTATCTCATCGTCTATTTTATTGACATGTTCTTTTTTGTCGATTCGAAGCGGTTTGTATCCCGCATCTTCAATTCCGAGTTTAATGCCCAGTTCCCATGCATCAGCAATGGATTCATCGAACCACATGGCTACAAATGCCTGCGATGATTCACTATGCGCCTTCTCAAGTTCTGCGACGCGAGCGTAGCCTTCCACAGTGAGATCATGTTCGTCAGAATCTGATTCACTTCCTGTCAGCCAATTTTGTTTCTTCAAATAATCCAATAATAAATGCACTTCACCCATGTCAATCGATTCAGAGAATGCGATTGCTGGACATGTAACGTCAGGATTCGATAAAGGTACTGCTCCTCCAATTTGCGGCGTTTGATCATGGATATATTGAAGGAGTCGGTCTGCACGCACTCTAACTGATAGATCTTGATTTTGCCTAGTTTCTTCAATCGTCTTTGTTGTGATTTCAGGACATACATTTCCGAGCCGCCGCTGATTGATCAACCATGTTGTAATTCGCGCTATATGTTGTAATGCCGATTTCGGCATTACAACATCAGCCATAACTTTGGGCATGGCCGGCGCGGGCTCTCCAACACCTTGTTTCAACTCAATCTTCTGGCCTTCACCTTCCATACCATCAGTGACTTTCTATGTAAACCTTGTCAGCAGGCGCGAAAGTCCTGGGTGGCGCGCTATCAGTGTTTCGAAAACTTAAGAGCGCTCAGCCGACTGTACTACTTCGACCATTGGATTACACTGCTCAAAACCGTCCACCAATCGCGGGCTCCACCCAAGTGATTGCACCTGAGCCGATGATTCGATAAAACCCATCGGTGAATCCTTGTCGTTCCTATCTGGAGAAAAGTATCATGTAAAGAAAGTAGTGTTCAATTGCCATAATGAGAATTGCTGCAAAATGATCTGCTGCAGACCAATACAATCAGCTTGCGATGTCTCTGCTCGTTTCTACCTTCAACGGCAATGTTCAGCCACTCAAGATTCAATCAGAGGGGGCGAGTAGTTACCAAAATCAAATATATAGAGTCGATACATCGGAGCCGAATATCTTCTGGAATACACTGAAATCGCCTCCAACTCCGCAATCTTAGGGTTAAAACGACAATTTCAGCCAAATCTTCGGCATCTCATCTGCCGTGAGAAAAGTCGAAACGCAACAAACCGAGCTAGGCGCGCTGGTGTGCTCGGTTGAAAACCAGTACCGGTTCTTGTCGCATCATCAGATCATGCTGGAAATCAGCGATGTCGATTATGCGGTCTTGATCGCGTCGCAGACCCAGCAGCGGTCTGCCGATTTTGTAGTCTTCGGTTTCGGCAAGTGCTTTCACTCAGCGTCCAACCAGGCGCAGCTGGCTGAACAGTTGGAACAATGTGCGCTGCCGCGCAAGGGGCGGCTCTGCTTAGCCTTACCCCGATTTGGTAGAGACGTTAGTATTTGAGAGTTTGCTTCCGCCCAATTGGGCGGAAGCAAACTCCGACTGCGTTTTTTTCAGCTGCGCTTCATAGTCGATCGGACTCATGTATCCCAGACTCGAATGCAACCTTCGGGTGTTATACCACGATTCAATATAACGAATCACCTGACGTCTGAGCTCCTTGGCCGACTTCAACGGATCCGTCTGCAACACGCTTTCGCGTTTCAAGGTGGCAAACCAGGACTCCGCCTGCGCATTGTCATAACAGTCGCCGACACTGCCCATCGACTGCTCAATCCCATGCGCTCGACACAACCCTTGAAACGCCTTCGCACTGTACTGTGTGCCTTGATCCGAATGGTGAATCACACCTTTGCAACGTCGACCTCGAAGTGCCATCTGCAAGGCCTGGCTCATCAAACCGACATCTTGGCAAGTCTGCATCGCCCAACCCAAAATGCGCCGACTGCAGGCGTCCTGCACCACCGCCAGATACAGCGTGCCGTCCAAAGTATACAGATAGGTCGCATCCGCCACCCACAGCTGATCCGGCTCGGCAACGCCAAACTGACGATTGACTCGATCTTCAATTCCATGCGTCCGAGCACCACGACGGGTGCTCTGCACATACTTTTTCGGCACCGACGCCGACAGACCCGCCACTCGCATCAGACGCGCCACTCGATTCACGCTCACCTTGACTCCATTTCTGCACAACTGCGCCGCCACGCGGGGCGCACCATAGCTCCATTGGCTGGCAACCATGATGCCACGAATCGACGCCAGCAACTTCTCATTTTGCTGCGAACGACGACTCGGCTGGCGCTGGCGCCACCGATAATAACCCGATTCTGAAATCTCCAGCACTCGACACATCAGACGAATCGTGAAATTTTTGCGCTCGACTTCAATCAGTTCGTACGCCTGGTTCCACCACTGTGGGTCACGCCGTCCGCGGCGAACCAGGCCGCGGCTTTTTTTAAGAACGCATTCTCCTGCTCCAACTGCTCAATACGACGCTTGCAACGGCGCAACTCCGCTTCACTCCCAGCGCCCGCCTCCGGCTGACTCGCCTTCAACTTGGCTTGACGCTTCCAATTCTGAATCGTGGTCGCCGACGGCTCGTATCTACGAGCCAACTCTCTCACCGATATCCCCGCTTCATGCTCCGACAGGATATGCTCTTTTAATTCTTCCGGGTAGATCACTTTACTCATCTTGGTTTTCCCTCCAGTTCTTAGGTAAACTCTACAATTAAAGTGTCTCTACATTATCGGGGTAGGACCAGCGCGGCTGCTGCAGAGCATGAAGCTCAGGACTGGTTCAAAGCGGCGCGCCGCCAACGTCCGTGCGCCGCTTAGTGCATCTTTTCCCTGATTGATGATTGAAAATCTGGCTCCCGGAGGATCGGCCGCGGGTGAAATTTATGAATTTCAGCGTTTTTTGCTGATTTTCAATCTATTTCATCACACCGCTTACACTGCGGCCGGCTTGCCTGCGAATTTTCGCCGGTTTGTGGCTGAATTGGGTTTGAAATTGGAGTTTTCTGCCAGACGCTAGTTATTGCCCATCATCATTTCGTAGTGAGCGCTGTGACCGGTTACCTCAAAAATTCTCTTAAAGACGTCTAAGTAGGTATTGATCTTTGAGTCACTGACTTCGATATTGAGTGAATCGTAAACGGAGTGCGAGCCGTCGTGGATCCACGAAAATAAAGATCGGCAGATTGTTTTTTCTCCTCCTTGAAATTCATTAATTATTTCATCAAAGTTTACGCTTCCTAAGATTTTGAAATAATATTCAAGAATTCTGCGCAAAGAATTTTGAACAGCGAGATTGTTTCGATTCTCATCTATTACTTCGTTCCAAAGGAGTTCATAGGAAGTTTTTATGGGATTTGAATTGTAGCTCTGAAGGGCTGACACATTGTTAAGCTTCTTTACAATCCAGAAATTCTCAAATTTGAGTTTTCCGTCTACGGGTCTCTTTGAGTTAAATGTCACCTCTTTATGAAAATGTACGTTATGCGTAAGGACAAAAACCTGTTTAACCATACCTATTTCAGATCTAACATCTTCAATCAGTTCTCTAATCAAGCTGCTGACTACAAAGAGAATTTCACTATCGAGACTGGAAACGGGATCATCAAACACGACTACGCGATCCGATGTAATGCCTTCTTGCGCGTTGCTACCTGCAATTAAATTGTAGAAGTAGAGGAAGACAACAAAATTTCGTTCTCCTTCACTGAGTGTTTCTTTCGCACTCGAACCATCGGCGCGTTGAATCTGGTAAAAATTGCTGCGTTCACTTCTAACAATCTTAAATCCTTGAAATCCAAACGATTCGAGAAAATTGTTGATATTGTCAATCGTGGGCTGAATGCTGGTGACTTTCTTTTCAAGATTTTCAATCTCTCTTTTCTTGGTTCGCAAATCAATATTTTTGTTTGTTATTTGCTTTTCAATGTTAGCAATTGCCTGTTTACAATTCTTTTTTTCAGTTTTGTAATCAGCCATATCCGAGTTAATTTCATTGTCAAGTAAGTATCGCCAAACCTCAGCAGTCAATTTCTGCTTCTCATTTGCATAATTTCCAACCATTTTGTTATGGTTCTGAATTTTGGAATTAACATCGTTCAAAAGGACATCGATCGATTTCAGTTGACTTTGAAGAGAATTAAGCTCGAATTTAGAACCAAGGGCTTTGCATTTGTCGTCAATTAACTTGACATTTAATTCTATGTTTGATTCAAGTAAATCAATTAAGGTAATAAGCTGCGCAACATCCGTTTCATTTTCTAATTTTTGGGAAATTGATTTCAAGTCTTCCAACAGCCTGTTCGCATCAGATTTATAGCTCGAATAGAGCTCATTGACTGCTTCTAAATCACGTTCAAAAGTCTCATCAAAGTAATTTTCCAGACTTTTCTGTAACGAAGCGCTAGTTCGCTGCTGACAGAACGGACAGATTCGCATTTCGTCGTCATAGAACTTTCGTCCTTCCTTAACCCAATCACTATTGCCTAGACTTTCGATTATCGCAGCAATGTCTACATCGGATTTTCCAATGACTATTTTTTCCAATATCTGGTTATTTTCATGCTTTAAGAGATTATTCCCATCGGGAATGTGAATGGGTTCTTTCGGCTGCGGAGCTTCCAATGGCATTAACATAGGATAAGTGTATTTGCAGTTTTTTGTAGAGATGGCAACAGATTGATATGGCGGGCAAATCGAGGGATGTAAAAAAATTGCACATCCGCATTTGACTTTCTTGTGCAGTACTGTCAAAATAGAGGTAAGGATCATTTTGTCAGGAGATCAGCGGTGGATGAGCGCATTAAGAAGTTGAAGTCAACGACATTTTTCGGTCATCGTTTGACCCGCAGACAGTTGGGTGAGATTCAACAGACAGTTTCGCTGTTTGAGAATTTGAGTCGGACTGAGCTGGCGCAGACGATCAGTGAGCATTTAGGCTGGCACACATCAAAGGGTGTCAATCGCTACCAGTCAGCGCTGCTGCTGCTGGAGGAACTGGAACAATTGGGCGTTGTGCAGCTGCCGCCGAAGCAGTCGCATCTTAAGCGCGGCAAGAGCAGGCCGCTGGCGCTGACGGCGCGCACCGAAGAACAGGCGGAGCTGCAGGCGGAGCTGTCGGAGCTGATGCCGCTTTCTGTGCAGCTGGTGACTTCTGCGGATCAGGCAGGGGAATTCAACGAATGGGTGGAGCGTTATCATTATCTGGGATACCGGCATCCGATCGGGGCGAACCTGCGTTATTTCATCGTTGACGGTCAGGGTCGCAAACTGGGCTGTTTGTTGTTTCAGTATGCAGTCAAGGCGCTGCCGTGTCGGGATGTGTGGGTTGGCTGGCAGGATCAGAAACACAAGAAACATCTGCACTTGGCGGTCAACAACAGTCGGTTTCTGATCTTTCCGTGGGTGCGGGTGAAAAATCTCGCTTCCAAGGCCTTGTCGCTGGTGTGTCGGCAGCTGCCGCAGGACTGGCAGTGCCAACATGGCTGTCGGCCGGTGCTGATTGAGACGTTTGTGGATGAGACGCGCTTTGAGGCAAGCAGTTATCGGGCGGCCAACTGGCAGTATCTGGGCACCACCGAGAAGCGTTCCGGAAAAACCCCTAAAGGTGTCTATGTGTATCCTTTGGAAGAAGGTTTTCGAGAGATTTTAGCGCACGGTGAAAAGGCTCGTGCGAAGCGCAAAAAACGCGCGCAGGCAGCAATGCCGAAGCCGCTGGCGAGTTCGGATTCATTCGTGCAGCTGTGGCAGCATCTGATCGGCGAAATCTCGGAAGTAGCGGCGGAATTTGATGAAAAGTGGCGGGTTCGGCGGCGAGTGATCGACACGATGTTGTTGATGCTGTTCATCTTTCGGCTGGTGTTTTCTGACAATCGACAGGGTTATGCCACCTGTTTGTACGAATTATGGGCGCAGTGCCGCGACTTGGAGATCCGCCTGCCACAGCCACAGCCGGTCACTGCGGCCGCCATGAGCCGGGCGCGCGCCAAGCTGGATGAGCAGGTCTTCAAGGTTCTGCAGCAGCGCATTCTGCAGCGCTCCGAAGCGCAGCGAAAGGACTTTCTGTGGCAGGGACATCGTCTGCATGCGGTTGACGGCAGCCGGCTCAACCTGCCGCGGAAACTGCTTAAAAACGGTTATCGCACGCCCAATGACAAGGCGCATTATCCACAGGGACTTGTGAGCTGCCTGTATCAGCTCAAGGCGCGCGTTCCAATTGACTTTGAGCTGGCATCGCATGGCAATGAACGAAAGCTTGCGCTGACGCATCTGAAGCAGCTGGACGAAAACGACGTCGTGGTCTATGACCGCGGTTATTACAGCTACGAGATGCTGCATGCGCACTGGCTGCAAGGTGTGGAGGCAGTCTTCCGACTGCAGAAAAACCTGACCGTGGCGATGGACCGGTTCATGGACTCAGAGCGCACCGATGAGATCATCGAGGTTGAGCCAACCGCGCAAATCCGGACTCGCATCCGTCGCCGCCATGCGCAGGTGAAATGTCCGCCGCTGAAACTGCGACTGGTGAAATACACCCATGCCGACACCACCTACACGCTCGCGGTCACTTTGCAGGATCCAGTGCGCTATCCCATCTCGGACCTGTCTGATCTGTACCATCAAAGATGGGGCATCGAGGAGATGTACAAGATTTCCAAATCCTGGCTGAGCATCGAGCAGTTTCATGCCAAATCAGAACGTGGCGTCAAACAGGAACTGTATGCGCACTTTGTGCTGATCACGCTCACGCGAATCTTCACCAACTACAGTGAAGATCGAATCCAGGGCGCGCCCGAAGAAGACAGAAAACAGGTGAATTTCAAGCATGCGCTGAAGGTGATGGCCCGCAGTCTGGAACAGCTGGTGCTGCGACAGGCAGAACTGATTGCTTCTACGGTCAATGCCATCGTCAGCAGCATCAGCAGGCAACGTCAGAAACAACGTCCTGATCGTTCCTATGCGCGCCAATCGAAACAGCCGCGAAACAAATGGATTCGTAAACGAAATCAACCTCAGGAATCGACGAACCAGTAGCATAAAGTAACATATTTCAATGAAAACAGTCGTCCGCGAGGTGCGTACTATTAAGTCAACACGTATTTATCACTAAGTAAATGCCATTGCTTGGCTGGGTGCGTCAGTGAAAGCGTGCGGTCGATGCCCCGGTTTTACCGCAGTCGCTCACTTGCTGCCGCCTCCGGCAGTCGCTGCCATCAAAGGTTCAGTTGCATTGACCAGTCGAGAACATAGCTGCCCTCTCGATTGCGACTGAGAATTCCGAACTTTTTAAGTTCGCGGACCCAGCGCGGTGCATTACGTCGCACCAACAGTTGTTCATAGTCGGCTTGTGGGTCGCGATACGGCTTTTGATCGCGCAGCACCGCGTAGAGGGTACGCACCATTTTGTGAGCGGTCGCCACGGTGGCGCGTTTATACCCGCGGCGTACCGTTAGTGCACGGTGAAAAAATTGATACTGGCTGCCCTTGCAACGGGCTGCGGCATGCGCGGTCTCGATCGTTATCGCCCGCACGTGAGGATTGCCTTGACGAGTCTGACCGCTGCGACGCTTGCCGGCACTTTCGTTGTTGCCCGGAACGGTGCCGCTCCAGGCGGCGAAACTGCGGGCATTGAGAAACTCACTGAGATCGCCGCCGAACTCGATGAAAAGCGCGGCGGCAGCATCCCACTTGATTCCAGGAATGGTGCACATCAGGTCCAACTGATCCTGGTACGGCTGCAGCAGCTCCTTGAGCTTCAAGTCTACGCGTTGGATCCGAGCTTCGTGCGAATCGTGCTGCGACAGCAGCTCACCCAGCATATAACGCATGGTTTCGCTGAGGTTGGCTTGCAGCGCATCCTCGAATCGTTCGCGCTTGTCGCGCACATGCATGCTCAATGAATCCAATATCTGCTCACTGGCGCGTCCGCACGCGATGCCAGCGAGAATGCGGCGGCCATTCATACCGAACACATCGGATAAAATGCCACCGATCAGAAGACCACACCCGTCTAATAGTTTATGCACTTGGTTTCGTATCTGGCTGCGCTGCGCGACCAGCTGGCGCCGGTAGCGGCTCAGCTGGCGCAGGTCACGAAAAAATTTCGAGGGCACGTAACTGGTCCGTCCGAGTCCGAACTGACACACCCGGGCCAGCCAACGCGCATCTTGGATGTCGGTTTTACGACCGCGCAGTTGCTTGACCTGCTGGGGATGATACAGCTTCACTTCAATGCCGGCCTCGTTGAGCAGGTCAAGCGGCCGCGTCCAGTAGATGCCGGTGGATTCGATCGCCGCCGCCTGCACCTGATGCTCCAACAGCCAGCTCCTCAATTGCCGCAGTCCATTGGGCAAAGTGCTGAAACTGCGCGTTTCGCACCGCGGCTCAGGCTGCACCGGTTCGCAAAGTCGCACCGCCGCGGTGATCTGCAGTTTATGCACGTCCAATCCAGCCGCCCGGGCATGGACGACATGCAGTTCATCGTTGATCATAAGCGTTCTCCATCATTGGCAGGTTTCAATTCTTGGAAACAGGGCAAACGGCCGGACTATTCGACACACGGTCTTACAACCGTGGCTCAATTTACCGCACGTCTACGTCGAAATGACGAGTACAATTCGGGGTTCGCGCCGGCCGTTTAGGTCAGTTTCATAACAGGGTCAAGATGGATTCTTGCCGCTAAAATAGTTTCGATCACTGTCCCGTCTCCATTCCCACACCAGCATATCAGGATACGACTCAGCACAACACTAAAACCGCCATCAAACGCAGTTGCTGACTACACGACCCATTTCATGCGTTCGGGGTGATGCAACAGAATCATGTACGTTCATCAAAGAAGAACATGGCATACTGCATGGTCTGGTAATTTATTACACGAAAATTCCCTATCCGACGGGTTATTGGAACGTCAATGTAACTTGCATCTGCGAGAAAACGACTATTTCCAAAGGAATATCGTAAATTTTCCAAGAGATTTTGAGGATTGACCGGACGAATTGTGCTTCAAAAGACGATGACATCGTCCACTTGCACCAGATTTCTCCAATCTTGTTGGAATGGCCGGTTTTACCTACAGAGCCATCCCTGCTCGCTACCAGCGAGCGGCTTGAAGGGACGAGCCGCTGGCAACGCTGATGCGTCAGGCGGTGCGTAATCGCGCCTTTTTCGCCGCCGCAACCGCTCGCGCTCTTGGTGCTGCAGCAGACCAAGCCGGCGCAAATTGGCAACCAAGACCGACAGCACAACCACCCGCTCAAAACCGTCCACACCACGACCGAGAACCCGATCTAAACCCCGTTGCTCCAGATTCTTGATCGCTGATTCAACTGCCGGATTCTGCTTGCGTGCAGCCTTGAATTCAGACGCCTGTTGACGCACCCGACTCGCCTTGCTCAAATAACCCTTGCGTGGCAACGTGTTGAGATCCAGCATCTCATCCATCCACCGTTAGATACCTCTACATTGAAAAATCGAGTTGCGTCAATTTCTGCCGACGATTCTATTTATGGATCTGGAAGACACAATTGGAATGGAATATTCCGAGGCTGGCCCTAGTAAATCATCATCGCCGGTTACCAATGCATCATCCTTTCCTATGATTGTCAGTTCTAAAAATTGATGACCGCGAGGGTCTCGACATACAGGGACAGGTGGATAATTTCTTATGACTATTACCTCGCCCAAGGCAGGTAATACCAAGTAGGAATTGGCGCATATCGTCAGTTAGTTGGAACTTGCGATAGCAAAGCGTTCGTTTTAGTTCAATCTTTGTTTCACGACTTGCCAAGGGATGAATAGCCTTTAACTGCCAAGCGTCGCGCAACCACGATACCAACCCAACAGAGAATATTAAGGCTGACACCAATACCTTGGTATCTAGAACTAAACGCATTCAGGCTATTTTTTCTGTCGATACCACGTAATAGCCGAAGCAATATCGGACTCAGTGATACCGAGTTCGGTCAATTTATCTCGAACCTTGTCAGCAGTCTCCGAGTTTACGGGTGTCAGTACAATGCGACCATTCTCATTGGAAACATCGAAATACTTTGTATCAGGAAAATCAGAGATTATCGATTTTGGCAGAGTCAGCTGATTCTTAAACGTCGCTTTGGCTAGATACGACGTGATCTTCCAAGTTCCGGTCGATCGTCTAACCGTCATGACTACAGGATGCAAAGGAGAATTCAAGACACCTTTCGGTGTGATTGAGTTCACACATACCCGGCGTTCCATATCGGAGATCATAGGAAATGTCGTTCAGGTTGGCCGACCATTGAGGATGGCGGTAAAATCAGCCGCGTACAGAAACCTGAAGTAAGTCGAGACGCAATGTCCACCTAGTTGACGAATCGGAGGTTTAATGAATAACCGCCAGAACGAATTTGAACAATTGATCAATCGCGCTGTTAGCCCAAGTTCCGCACTTTTCTCGTCCAATCAAGCATATTAGAAATATTAGTTAGAAGATATTTTTAATATATTAATCTTTCTAGTATTTTTATACTAAATAATTACATATTATATTAGTTTATTAGTAGTTACTTTGCTTTTGTTAATCCAACAATAATTTGTTGTTACATGTACAGTGCATCTGCCCCAAATCATCCATTCCAATCCTCTATAATGACCTCATTGGCAATACACTTCATGAGCATGTTCATCAAAGCCGTAGTTTCCTACACCAACAAAAAAGGACAGCCCCAATATGCCTACCAACTGGTGCAGGGCATCCGCACCCCAGACAACAAAGTCAGACACAAACTGCTGCTCAGCCTCGGCACCAAATGGTCGCTTCCTAAACCACAGTGGCCGATTCTGGTGGAACGAATCGAAGACATCTTAAGCGGGCAGAACAGCCTGTTCGAATACGACGCTGAAATCGACCGACAGGCCCGACAGATCGCAGAATCCCTGCGACAGCGCGGCTGGTCCGCCCCAACCGATGTTCAGACCAACCTGCAGACCGTTGATCTCGACAGCATCGAGCACGAACCGCCGCGCAGCTCAGGCGCCGAACGAATCTGTCTGCATGCGCTGCGCCAACTCGACTTCATCAACCTGCTCGAATCCCTGAACGTCAGCAACAAAGATGCGGCGCTGTGCGCGGCTGTGGTCATCGCCCGCATGCTGCATCCTGGCAGTGAACGCGAAACCTTGCGCTGGATGCTCGAAGACAGCGCGATTTTGGAGATATTGGAACTGCACGATCAACTGCCGCCTTCGCTGGACAAACTGTACCGCTTGAACGACCTGTTGTGGAAACACCGCGTTGCGCTGCAGCGCGCTTTATTCGAACGCGAACGCGACCTGTTCTCGATTGCGGCCACGGTGGTGTTCTACGACCTGACCAATGTGCACTATCACGGGCGCGCCGATGGTGAGCTGGTCCTACCCCGATAATGTAGAGACACTTTAATTGTAGAGTTTACCTAAGAACTGGAGGGAAAACCAAGATGAGTAAAGTGATCTACCCGGAAGAATTAAAAGAGCATATCCTGTCGGAGCATGAAGCGGGGATATCGGTGAGAGAGTTGGCTCGTAGATACGAGCCGTCGGCGACCACGATTCAGAATTGGAAGCGTCAAGCCAAGTTGAAGGCGAGTCAGCCGGAGGCGGGCGCTGGGAGTGAAGCGGAGTTGCGCCGTTGCAAGCGTCGTATTGAGCAGTTGGAGCAGGAGAATGCGTTCTTAAAAAAAGCCGCGGCCTGGTTCGCCGCGGACGGCGTGACCCACAGTGGTGGAACCAGGCGTACGAACTGATTGAAGTCGAGCGCAAAAATTTCACGATTCGTCTGATGTGTCGAGTGCTGGAGATTTCAGAATCGGGTTATTATCGGTGGCGCCAGCGCCAGCCGAGTCGTCGTTCGCAGCAAAATGAGAAGTTGCTGGCGTCGATTCGTGGCATCATGGTTGCCAGCCAATGGAGCTATGGTGCGCCCCGCGTGGCGGCGCAGTTGTGCAGAAATGGAGTCAAGGTGAGCGTGAATCGAGTGGCGCGTCTGATGCGAGTGGCGGGTCTGTCGGCGTCGGTGCCGAAAAAGTATGTGCAGAGCACCCGTCGTGGTGCTCGGACGCATGGAATTGAAGATCGAGTCAATCGTCAGTTTGGCGTTGCCGAGCCGGATCAGCTGTGGGTGGCGGATGCGACCTATCTGTATACTTTGGACGGCACGCTGTATCTGGCGGTGGTGCAGGACGCCTGCAGTCGGCGCATTTTGGGTTGGGCGATGCAGACTTGCCAAGATGTCGGTTTGATGAGCCAGGCCTTGCAGATGGCACTTCGAGGTCGACGTTGCAAAGGTGTGATTCACCATTCGGATCAAGGCACACAGTACAGTGCGAAGGCGTTTCAAGGGTTGTGTCGAGCGCATGGGATTGAGCAGTCGATGGGCAGTGTCGGCGACTGTTATGACAATGCGCAGGCGGAGTCCTGGTTTGCCACCTTGAAACGCGAAAGCGTGTTGCAGACGGATCCGTTGAAGTCGGCCAAGGAGCTCAGACGTCAGGTGATTCGTTATATTGAATCGTGGTATAACACCCGAAGGTTGCATTCGAGTCTGGGATACATGAGTCCGATCGACTATGAAGCGCAGCTGAAAAAAACGCAGTCGGAGTTTGCTTCCGCCCAATTGGGCGGAAGCAAACTCTCAAATACTAACGTCTCTACCAAATCGGGGTAAGGCTAAGCTGAAGTGCTTCGGACGCTCCAAGCAGAAACGAAACGACTGTGCGCTGATCAGTTTGGGCCTGGCCTTGGACGCACACGGATTTCCGTTGCACTGCGAGATGCTGCCGGGCAATGTCTCGGAATGCGATACTTTGCAGAAGATGTTGAATAAATTGATAAAACTGCCTGAGTCTGCGCATTCCAGACCCACCGTAGTGATGGATGCACGAATCGCTACCGAAGATAACATCGAGTTTCTGTCGAAAGGCAGTTACGACTGGGTAGTGGTCTCTCGGCGAGGCAAACCGCCCGTACCACAAGGCAAGCCGCATCTGCAGCGAACCACGAGTCAGGGCTCCAAGGTGTGCGTATGGCGGCTGCCGCCACCAGACCAAGACTCGGCGCAAAACCGCGCCGACGACGATGCCAAGGAAGTGTTTCTTTACATACGAAGCGAAAACAAGAAGGCGGGCGACACCTCCATCGTATCTCGAAAACGCCAGCTGTACGAACAGAAACTGCAGAAACTACATCAAGGACTGTCGAAAAAATACTGTACCAAACGAGTCGGCAAGGTGCATGAGAAAATCGGCCGCCTCAAACACGAATATAGCAAAGTAAGCCAGCACTATACGGTCGACGTCAGCGAAGACGACAAAGGCATCAATGCCACGGCCGTGACTTGGAGCTACAGTTCGCAGCACCAAAAAGCCGATGATCAGGCCGGCAGTTATGTGCTGCGCACTTCCCATGCCAACTGGAGCGATGACAGGATTGTGAAAACCTACTGGAGTCTGACCGATATAGAGTCCACTTTCAGAAGCATGAAGTCGGAGCTGGGACTTCGTCCGGTCTGGCATCAGCTGAACCGGCGAATCCAGGCGCACCTGTTCATCACGGTATTGGCTTATCATGCCGTTCACACCTTGCGATTTCAGTTCAGGCAGCACGACATTCACTGGAGTTGGAAGAGCATTCGCAGACGTCTTCGAAACTGGATGCGGGTGACGACCACGCTCAAGACCAAGGAGCATCGCACAATCACCAACCGTCAGGATGTGCGTCCGACCGCAGACCAGGCGCAGTTGGCACAGGCACTGAATATGAAGGCGCAACTGCATCGGAAGCGCTGGTGAGGGAAAGAAAAGAAAATAGCGCGAAATGTTGTTACATGTACGATTTGGTCTTTTTCGAAAAAAACATGATATCAATACCTTAGGAGAATTGTTTTTTGATTAGTGCGGAACTAGGGTTAAGAGCGCTCAGCCGACTGTACTACTTCGACCATTGGACTACACTGCTCAAAACCGTCCACCAATCGCGGGCTCCACCCACCTGATTGCACCTGAGCCGATGATTCGATAAAACCCATCGGTGAAACCTTGTCGTTCCTATCTGGAGAAAAGTATCATGTAAAGAAAGTAGTGTTCAATTACCAAAATGAGAATTGCTGCAGGTAGGTAAAATTCCTGTTTAAACCCAAATTTGTACTCATTCTGAGTTGGTGGTGAGTTCTCAATATTAATTTAGATATGTCTGAGGAGACATTGCGTTATGAAATATGAATCGCCCCGAGGGTCAGAATGGAGAAAATGGGATCTTCACCTTCATTCGCCAAAAACAAAGTCAAATGACCAATTTAAAAAATATAGGGGCAACTGTTGGGACAGGTACTGCGAAATATTACACAACTCAGATGTTCAGGTGTTTGGGATTACAGATTATTTTTCTGCTGACGGGTATTTCAACACAATCCAGGAATATCAGAAAAGATTTCCTAATCACAAAAAACTCTTTCTGCCAAACGTCGAAATGAGAACGGGAGATGTAGTAAATAAAGCAAGAGAGGAAGTCAATGTTCATTTGATCTTCAATCCATGCCTAAATAATTTCAAAGACAGAATAAAAAATTTTCTTAGGGTTTTGAAAACTGAAAAGACGGAGAGCAGTGGTCGGCACATTACCGCATCAGAATTGAAGTCGACTGCAGACTTCGAGAAGGCAGTGACTACGCGAGAGTTTATCAACAACGCTCTTGCAGATACTTATGGCAAAGATGCGGATTTTCTCAACTACTTCCTTATTGTTACAGCCGTAAACAATAACGGCATCCGTACAAAAAGTGGAAAAGGAAGGAAGCAAATTATTGCAGATGAACTAGACAAATTCAGCCATGGATTTTTTGGGAATTCTGGAAACGTTGAACACTTTCTATCCGATTTCCGGGCAGAGGATGAAAATGAACGTACTGAACTAAAGCCTGTTTTATCTGGCTGCGACGCACATTCAATCGATGAGCTGGAAGAACGACTGGGAAACGTCGTTTCAAATTCGAACGGATATCGCTTTGAACCGACATGGATCAAAGCGGATTTGACGTTTGAAGGACTCAAACAGATTGTATTTGAGCCAGAGAATCGAGTCTATATTGGAAAAGAACCAGAAATTGAGTGGCGTGTCCGAGAGCATGCAACTAAATTTATAAAAGAACTGCATGTAACCAGCGTAGAAGGTTATCAGAACCAACATGGCAATTGGTTCAGTGACGAGAAAATTCCAATTGGAAAAGAACTCGTCGCCATTATTGGCAACAAGGGCAGCGGTAAAAGTGCCGTCACTGATATTATCGGGCTGCTTGGGAACAGTCATCACCAAACATTCGGCGCTGCCAAAAGTTATTCTGAGCAACTCTTCTCATTTCTAAACAGAAAGAAATTTTTGAAACAAAAGTGCGCTCAAAACTTTGAGGGTAAGCTTTTCTGGCACGAAGGAGAGGCAGACTGCAAAAATCTTTACGATGAAGTGAACAGGAATTTGCCGGAAAAAGTTGAATATCTTCCACAAAAATACCTTGAAAGAATCTGCACGAACATAGCTGACGATGAATTCAGGACAACTCTGAACGAAGTTGTCTTTCGTTATGTCGAACGAGATCAACGCTTTGGTCAGAATAACCTTGACGACCTCATTCGCTATCTTACCCAGCAAGAGGAGAGAAACCTGCGAAGCAGAAAACAGAATCTCCGACAGAAAAACAGAGAAGTTGCAGCGTTAGAAAAGAAGCTCATTCCAGATTATTTCGATAATTTACAAGCCAAAATCAGTCAAAAGGAGGAAGAACGGAATGCACATAAAAAAACAAAGCCAGCCGAGAGACAAGAGCCTCCAGTTGAAAGCGACGAATCAGAAAAAATCGATAAATTAACACAGAAAATTGAGGACTGTAGTAAAAAAATCGCACACTATGAAAATGAGAAGGTCGAAATTACAAAGTCAATAGAAGACCTTCGTCAGCTTAAGCAGGCAATTGAATCTGAAGCCAGAAAACTTACCGATTTGGAGTCCCAATACCAGGCAATTTTGAAGTCCGCTGGACTGTCTTTCAAAGATATCGTAAAGATCGAGTTGAATTTTAAAGGGCTTGATGCCCTTGTAAAGCGGAAGAGAACCAGGCTCGATGAAATCAATATTTTGTTGAATTCAACGGAAGAAAATGAGAGTGCTTATTTGGAAGGGGCAGAAAGTGAGGAGGACCAAGCTAAATCCCCGAGCATCCTCATTCAGAAAAAAAGACTTGAACAAAAGCGGTCTGAACTGTCGGAGAACTTGGACAAACCGCAGCGGGAATACCAAAAGTACTTGAGGGAACTGCGCGCTTGGGCAATCCGGGAAAAGAAGATCTGTGGTGACGAACAGGAACCGGAACTCGACAGCCTCAACGGACTAAAAAAAGAAAAAGAGAAAATCCAATCCAATTACCCAGAAGAACTTGAAAAAGCGAAAGAGAAACGGATTGAAATCAGCAGGGAGATCTTTCAATTGAAACGGAAAATCACTGATTTTTTCAACGATATAAAACAGTCTATAGATTCAGAGATTGAAAAATATCGTGATGACCTTGGTGATTACACGCTTTCAATTGAAGCCGGACTTCGACTTGCCTCATCGTTTATCGAAGAATTTCTAGGGTACATCAACCAAAATAGGCGAGGCTCTTTTCAAGGTAGCGAGGCAGGAAGAGCTAAGATTCAGGAAATTTGTGAAGCTGTTGACAGTTGGGAGAATGAAGAGCGAGTCTTCGATACATTGCACACAATCGTTGACGCCCTTCACAACGATAGACGTGAGGACATTGGGTCTGGCGCAAGTGAAAAGCGCGACGTGTTCAAGCAGATGAAGCGGCAGGATGAGCCTGTCGTTGATTTATATGACTACCTTTTTGGATTTGATTACCTCAGCACGAAATATGACGTGAAAATTGATCAGAAGGACCTAAGTGAACTGTCACCTGGCGAGCGCGGAGGTCTGTTGCTTGTATTTTATCTGATGCTGGATAAGCAGGATATTCCCTTAATCATTGATCAGCCTGAGGACAACTTGGACAACAAGAGCGTTTACGAAGTTTTAGTTAAATTCATCAAGCAGGCAAAAAAGCGACGTCAAATGATTATCGTCACTCACAACCCCAATCTTGCGGTTGTGGCTGATGCGGAACAGATCATTCACGTGTCGATTGACAAAACGGATGGTAAGAATGAATTCGATTATTTTTCTGGATCAATTGAGAACCTTAAAGTCAACCGAGCCGTGGTGGATATTCTAGAGGGCACTTTACCCGCATTCGACAATCGGCGATTGAAATATAGAAAATCAACTGTCTAGCGTCTGGCAGAACCTCCCGCTTTCAAGGAATTTCAAAGATTATTGGGGAATTTTTATGATGTTCTGCGACGAATCTCGCACCAAAGATGGTGCATCGTCAATTTGCAGGAGATACGTTCAATTTTGCCTTGATGGGCAGTTTGGCAGAGGTTATTGCAAAAAGCAGCACCCAGAGGGAAGTCTGGTTCACGCGGCTCCTGATCCGGCTTGGCTGTTTCATTTCCAGCTTTTAACTGCATTCCAGAGATGATATTTTCAAGCTGCCAAAAGCCTTGCAGCGCCAGCCTTTTCCACGCGGGTTTGGTCAACAGTCCGGTCTGCCAGCTGATTCAAGCTGCGGCCGCCATGCGCGGAACTGCGCAGGGGGAAGCTGTCTGACCCCGGGCGTTGATCAGGCAGGCCTGATGGTTTTCATGCCCCCAGTCAATGCCAGACCAAACGTTCATATTCATCAACGGTCGTTTTCCTGTTCATCATGGGCCGAATGGATTCCAATTTCGACCCGGTTGCCGCGATGCACGGTCCGATCTTTGTACTGGAGCTCTTGGCACGATCGGTCCATTAGGGATTCCATCGCGGCACTGGTTCCTCCACGCCTCTAACACATGTACAGGGGTAATTGGCTGCTTTCGATTATTCAACTCTGGTCTCAGATGATCTCTCAACTCCAGTCAAGCGATCAGGACATTCTGAATTGCCCCAGCTCATTGACAAAGATATGACAGGTGGAAGAAATGAGCGCCCGTCTGAATGGTACTGGACAGGCATGCAGAGCAGACTGCAAATGATCGACCAAAGGCAGATTGGTCCAATGCTCAAGAACATTCAGTCAATTCCAGTAGATTGCCTGCAATCGATTTCTTTGGGCCTGTCATTTGGTGTTTATGAATGATCGGATTCCAGCATCAGACGAATCATTGGAAATTACCCGAAGATGTGCAAAATGAAGGTTTCCAGACTGGGAGGAAGAAAACGAGATAGGACTGCCGCATTACGCTTGAAGGCAGACTGGACGTTCAGTGATCTGGCTCGAGAGTCTGCGTCATAATCCTGACAACTGAAGATTCAGATTAAAAGTCGAGACGTGAATTGGACGAGATTGGCGAGAACTTGTTAAAATCATTTCATCCTGATCAGAAAGAACTGAAGCTTCTTGGAGAATTGGAGGAATGACCATGCCTTGCAGAGTTGGAATCACTAGAAACCCAGAAAGACGAAAAGCTGAATGGGAGCGTGAAGTTGTGGGCTTGAGAAACTGGAAGGAAGAATATGTGGGCTCTAAGTCTAAAGCTCAGACATTGGAGAATAGAAGATGGGAGATTTGTCGATCTATTGGAAATCGCGGTCGATGTTACGCCCATCACGGCGGTGGAGATCCTGACGCCTGGGGATGGTACGTATATGATTTCGACTATGATCTTGTTCGTTAGGTGACATGCTTTAATTTTGAAACATTTTGGATGGATCACACAGAAACAATTGGAATGAACTCAAAATTTGAAGGGAACAATGGCAGCAGTTTTTGACACACTGGAAGCGGCGAAGCATCTACAGGATGCAGGAATTGAACGCGATCAGGCAGAAGCCATCGTTATGGTCATGCACAAGGGTCAAGGAGAACCCGCCACTAAAGCCCACATCGACCAGTTAGAGAAAAGAATAACAACTTACATCAACTGGCTGAAGTTTTTGGCGGGTGCTCAAATCACAACTGTCGTCCTTGCGACAATCATCATCAATGTCTTAAGTTAGCTCAGAGAGTGCTGCAACACAATTTCCGGGGACCAAAGAAACGAGATTCAGCGTTTCAAGAAAATGCGCGGAAGTGACCGAATCGCGGTTCCTCATTGGTGTTCAACCTGATTGGCCACAGTTGCGGCAAACAGCTTGACGTACGACAGAGAGCAGACTGAAACAGCCGACTTGGCCAGCCGGCGACGCGTGACGCACGAAGCTGCAGACAGTGAGTTTCAACTGTTTCCAGAACAAGTCTGTCAGAAGGACTGGCCAGACGGCTTCGCGTAAGAGGCGCAGCAGCCGATCTTTGGGAATTCAAAGAAGAAATCGAAGGTCTGCATCAAATCAATATCGGCTGGCGGCCTTGATTCACAACAAGACAAGGTTCAGTCTGAGTCAAATTCAAAAGGCAGCTGCCTGGGAATAACCAAGATGTGAAATCCAATCTCAAGACGGGCGGTTCGGTCTTGCAAGACAGGCCTGCGAGCTGCTGGTGATCGAAGGCTGCGAAGCAGATACAGTGCCGAAAAACTTGTTTCCGGGTCGTGCTGACGGAGATCTTTACCGCATCAAAGACCGACTGACTGGAAATATCTGAAGCGAAATATTCAGTTCAGGCCAAACACCATCAAGGTAAAGCGAACGGATGGGGAGCTGTTCAGCTTCAGAGGCTGTGAAAATATTACGCAACAGCAAATTTTCGAATATATGGAAACGTACATAATTGTGACTGAACCATCTGGAATCGTTGAAATGGGCTGCGCTGAACTAATGCTGGGCAGCTGTCAGCTGAGCGGGATGAATGAGTTCGAAGACGGCAGATCCGTCACACGCTGAATGACGGCGGGAATTCCCTTTTAACGGTCGTTCAACTGGCTGAAACTTCGGCCGCGCAGCCGACGCGCCGTCTGCCATTGCCGCCATCACTCATCCGGCCGGCATTACAGTCGCCGCAGCAGACAGACCGTGTCCGAATCCAAGCTGCGGCCATACAACGCGCTCAGCAACTGATTGAAACCTGCCCTGATTGAATGAACTTCGACAAAAGGCGCGCAGAAATCCCCCTTGTTTCGATCAGGTTTACGCCTTGTTCTCTCAACTCAGCAGGCGAAATCGTTCTATCGACTCAATAAAAATTAGCCGTGCATTGAACGACAATGCAGTTGAAATGTTCGACTGGTACAAATAAAATGGATTGAATCTACAGTCCAAAAAAGCTCGTCCTTCCCCGAACAGGGCAGGTGAGCAGCTGCGATAGATGGACCGATTGTTCTTACATGAATCAATTGACTGTGCTGTTCACCGTCGCTGAATGTTTGAGCTGTCTTGGAATCTCGCCTGTCAAACGGCAAATTCACTGTGGAATGCTTTGATTTCAGTCGTTCGTAAGTTTCTTTGTGCGACGGTGGCTGCGAATCGAATTCAAATTTATATTCCCCTGCTAAAGAAACATTAGTCATGTCTGCTTCATCAACCAATATCGATCACGATCCTCTTTTCAAACTGTTGTTTTCTCACCCTTTCTTAGTGGAAGAACTACTGCGCGGCTTTTTTTCTTCAGACGCCTGGTGCAAAGGTCTGAAATATGATACGCTGCAGTCAATGCGCGCCAGTTTTGTTGCTGAACTCAAAGAAAGATCAAAATTAATACAGCGTCACGCTGACACAGTGTGGCGAGTGGAAACCGAACAAGGTTCGATCTGGTTGATTATTGCACTGGAATTTCAGTCGTCAGTCGATCTCGACATGGCGGTTCGGATGCATGTATACCGTGCGTTGCTGCTGCAGCAGGCAGTGCGCGAACAGAAAAATAAGAAGCAGGTGCGGCGCTATCCGGCGATCATACCGATCGTCATTTATAATGGACAGAAGCCTTGGACGGCAGCTTTGGGAGTGCGGGATTTGATTGAGAGCCAAGATCCGATGTTCCCGACTCAGTGGTATGTTCAGCAGGAATATTATCTGTTTGATCTGTCTAAGCAGCGTGCGGCAGCTCGGAAACTGAAGGGGAACGTGATGGCGGGCTTAGTGGGTTTGGAAGGAGCCGACTCCATGGGCGTGATTAGGGAATTGGCAGACGAGATCAAGTCGAGTTGCGAGAACACAGGGAATGAAGGCTTGTTGGAGGACATTTTGAAATGGTTTGTCAAAGACTATATGGTACGAAGGCATCCGCAAGTTAGTAAGGAAATTGAAGGAGTGGAAAAAATGGGAGTGATAGTCGAGAGACTTGATGGTTGGATTTCTAAAGAATTCAGACAAGGTCGTGAGGAAGGTCGTGAGGAAGGTCGTGAGGAAGGTCGTGAGGAAGGCCGTGAGGAAGGCCGTGAGGAAGGCCGTCGGGAAGGTATCGAGAAAGCGCAGGAACGACATGCCCGTAAATTACTTGCAATGGGAATGCGCATCGAAGATATATGTAAGGTTACGGATTTGAAGCCGGAGCAGGTTGAGCGACTTCGAAACAACGCGCATTGAGTTCGAAGTTCTAAACCGTGCGCCTGTTGTCAGGAGACAGCGGGTGTTGAATTCCAGATTAGAATGAAACTGATCATAAAAGTTAATTCGGAACGAAATCATTCAATGGATCACATCGTTCCGACATTTTCGCCGTTCCCGAAGCGGGTAGAGTGGTGGAGAACACAGCGCGTCAGCGGCTTGAATTTGTCTTCAACTTCAAAGCTTCGCTCAGTATCACCAGAGTTGGCTTGATAAGGAAATGGTAATTTCACGGCCTCTTCCAGCGAGCAAAGGAACTGCCTGACCGTTCGGACTGCAGGCTGGTTCGTGTTACAGCCGGGAAACCTTGGCAGACCAGGTGTTTCCCATGCTATTTTTTGATCCATAAAATCCGGCAGGCGGCATCTAAAATGACACTCACACCACTTGGCTATTTTGCTCATTATCAAACAAATTCGGATATTTCGCACTGACTTGCTTAGCGTGGGATGCTCCTGGTGGCAGACCTAAATGAAAACGGTATTGGCTTATCATGCCGTTCACACCTTGCGATTTCAGTTCAAGCAGCACGACATTCACTGGAGTTGGAAGAGCATTCGAAGACGTCTTCGAAACTGGATGCGGGTGACGACCACGCTCAAGACCAAGGAGCATCGCACAATCACCAACCGTCAGGATGTGCGTCCGACCGCAGACCAGGCGCGGTTGGCACAGGCGCTGAATATGAAGGCGGAACTGCATCGGAAGCGCTGGTGAGGGAAATTAAAGAAAATAGCGCGAAATGTTGTTACATGTGTGATTTGGTCGTTTCGAAAAAAACATTATCTTAATACTTTCGGAGAATTGTTTTTTGATTAGTGCGGAACTAGGGTTATTTGCGCGGAATTCCAGAATCAACAAGTTCCTCTTGGAGAAAATCGAGCGTGAAAATTAAGAAGGAAGTTGATGGACGCTGTTTGATGAGGGAGAATCTCCTCACATTACTGCTGAAATCATTGCATTGAATTGAAGTCATGACAATCGCCTGCAAACCTGAACGCGTTCGCGGCTTCAAGTATTATTCAAGCAACTGCTGATTGACCTACAACATCTACGTTTGACAAATTTGGAGCATCGTCCCAATGAATATAAAAATGCGAGCTAAGCAAATCGATATTTCAGAGAATGATCCATTTAAAAATGATCTTTTCAATCGACAAACCCCAGTGGAAAACTTAAAGAATCTTATAGGAAATTTAGAAAGTCCAGCAGTGGTTGCAATTGACGGCGCATGGGGAACAGGCAAAACGACATTCTTGAATTTATGGATACAAAGTTTGCTTAACGATGAACTTCCAGTGGTTCAATTCAATGCATGGGAAAACGACTTTTCCCCAAATGCAATCGTAAGCATTACGCACGAATTAACAGCCCAATTACGCGACTGCGATGCAAAATTTGGCATCAAAGACATGCTCCGCGAAAAGGCAGTCCAATTTTTAAAAGAAGCCGCGACTGCATCTATAAAAGTTGCAAGCGGTGGGATTTTGAACATTGAATCCAAAACGAATGGACGCGAAATCTTTTCTGAAGTTAAAGCTTACAAAGAACAAATGGATAAATTCCGGCAAAGTCTAGGGAAATTGGCCGGAAGTTACAAGAATGCCAATAGCTACCCTCTAGTCATCGTAATTGATGAGCTTGATCGCTGTCGCCCTATGTTTGCGATTGACATTCTTGAGGTCGCCAAGCATTTGTTTTCAACTCGTGACGTGGTGTTTGTTCTTGCGCTAAATCGACGTGAACTGAGTCATTCGATCGCATCAGCATACGGTGAACGCTTCGATTCGATCGGTTATATGGAAAGATTCATTGATGTTGAATTTCATCTGCCGCCAGCTGGTCGCAAACAATTTCTACTGTCGCAATTGAGCGAAAAATGCAGAGAAAGATATGATGAAAATAGCGAATTTCATGACGCGATGAATGTGATGTTCGCAATTTACGATTCGCCAGATTTTAATCTGCGAACCGCGTCGCACTATGTACGTCGCCTTGATTATGTCTTTGCATCAATAAGATTTGATACAAGATTCAATTTTCCGATCGCGTTGGTTGCAGCGCTTGTTGCAAGATCAATTGACCTCGAAAGTTATTTGCGATTCAAAAACAGTGAGATATCAGATGACGAATTTGCAGATTCGATATTCGAACGGGAAGGTATGCGAGGTCTTCGGCAATCCTCTGAAGGAGCCTGGATTGAAGCAGTGTTGATTGCCACACAGAGGGAAAGAGAACGCATCAGGATGAATGACGAGAACACAGACACATCCCATAGTTCGAGTCTATTTCAAAAATACAGAGAAATTGTCAATGACGAGAAATCAACTTCAACTGAAAAGCGGCATGCCAGTGAAGTAATAGGATTTATCGAGCAAGATGAAAATCTACAAAAAATACCGCCTTTCCCAACTCTTGCCAAGCATTATCTACACGCCGTCGAGCTAATTGAAATGATTTCGCCAAATATCCAATAGAAGATTTTTTGCGTTCATATTTCATTTCGCAATATCTTTTGTCGATACGCGCAGTGACAGACATCAAATAAAGTAAACTGCAGCAGCTCACCCCTCTGATTGAATCTTGAGCGGCTGATCATTGCCGCTGACGATACAAAAAGGCAGAGACATCGCGCCTGACTGCATAGGGTGGTCTGCAACAGATCATTATACTTGCCCCCTGACATTGCGGGGTCAAACGCCTATGGCGCGGGCATCACAGATGATACGCGCTGATTTTAGACGGGCGGCGCAGATTTCAGAATCAAAGCCATGTTCAGGCTGTGTCAGTCTATCAACGCGCTGATGCCGCCTCACAGCGTCTGCATCGAATCGCATCCGGACGGCAGCGTCATCATGAAGCGCAAGCTGTCGACGCCGCATCGGCATTGATTCTGACGCGCGCGCCATTCGTCATTTGCGCTGCGAGCAGACGGCTAAGCTGGTGAATGACGGCTATCATCGCCGTCTTTCAAAACTTGCATTCGATGGTGCTGTACTGGCGCATGCCGCTCCGCCGCTGCTGAAATCCAGCCGCCAGGGGCCGGTATCGTTACTGCTGCGACAATGCTCAGGCGGAATCCTGGTTTGCTGCATTGAAGTGGGAAAGCGTATTGAAAATGGATACATCCTGTGCGATGCTGCGTGACGACGCCTTGTTTCAGAAAAGCACCGAACAGGAGGCGATCCTGGGCACTGCTTGAACGCCAAAGGCGAATGCCTGCCGAGATTGTGAAAGGATTTTTAAACTTCGCTCGATGATGTTGATTCGAAAGATAGGACAGATTGTGATTGTTCAGTGTTTGCCAGAAAACGTTTAAAACATTAATAATATTTAATCATTTCATTCTATCAAGTGAGGATTTTGCTGATTTGTGGTATTTGGCAGCGATATTCACTTTTGAACCCGTCAATCCGCCAGAACCGAAATTTCTTCGTTTGAAAATATCGAACGATTGTTCGTTATTTTCAATTTGATGTAGAGTTTTCTGATGAACGCTATTTATAAATATAAACTTTGAAAACTCGTCGAAGATCAAAATCCTTGCACCGTCTTTACCGGCCGAAACGTTGCAGCCGTAGCTTGTTTCGACCGCAGGGTCTTGACCCTAATGGGTAAAGACGCTGACCGCTTCGCTCATGAACATCACCATAGGGCAAGACGCGGCGCTAGTTTGAAGATTCATGCTTTTGAGGTCTCAGACCCAGCTCAAAGCTAAAAAAAAGAAAAACCATCAAAGAGAATATTTTAAAAATTAATTTGTAAAATTATTGCCACAAAGAGCAATGGCTGTACATCTGTCCATCCACTTTTTCTCATTTCCTGATTAATTACCGCAAGCTATATTTGGATTCTACATGAAGTCACCTCCTTCTTTGCTTCATAAGAAGTCTATCTTTCTCAAACTTCATTTGCTATGGGCAGCTTTATTGTTATGCGCCGCTTGCCTTTTGATCACTATGACGCCACTAGTCAATCGGCCGTTGAGCAGTTGCATGACACTATTGCCAAGGGAGACCTGACCATAGAGGCAATTGTCGGAACGGGTAGCTCAACAGGGCCAGCCATCAAAGGCTACCTAGTTAATCAAAGCTCCGTTGTCCAAAACATCAACATTCATTTGGACGTTCCAGTTTATTTCGCCAATCGAGGGAAAGGCCAAAACATGGTTGCTACGCAGGTATATGGGCGTGGTGGATCATTTTTTTCCGACGGTACTCACGGTTTTGTGAGCATTCCTGGAAATAGCCGCACGCCAGTCGAATTCGTCGCATTTTGCGTGGACTTCGACAAATCTAATCCAACTAGCAACGACCTGTTCGATGTTACAGACATGCCCGCTGAGATTCATGGTGTGGTGCGAAGCATTACTGAAGTGGAACAAGCAAACCTTAACAGTGATTTAACTGTTGCGGCCCAGCTCGCTCTATGGGTAACTCAAGGGGAAAGTCTAGAAGATATTCGCGAGAGGTTTGAGTTCTCGCAAATTGATGTGGCATGGATGCATCAGATTCTTCGTCATTTGGATGCACAGCACTAGAGACCCTTGAGTCGATTGAGGGGCGTTGATTTCTTCTTGTCGGCAACCAGATAACGTTCAAAGTCGAAACCAGATTCTGTCGAAATTCAGGTCAGGAAAGGCCACTTCCTGTGCAGTCTCCCCAATATGGTCTCAAGTTGCCCGCGACAGATCGTTTAGGGAATTTGAATCGGAACTGACATCCGCCCCCAGTGGTGGGACTGTCACATACCTCCATGGCTACTGTGCAAGGTTCTACCTTACAAAATATTCACCCATCGAACTGCGTCTGAGATTTTTCTTCAACATCGGCTGGTCAACTTCGTGAACCTGAATCATGTTTTTGTCCGGTCCAGTCCAACTAATTTGAAATCGCTGGCAACTTCACTTACTTTCATGGATGCTTTCCTGCTGCTTGAAAAATTGGCCAGTTATTCCGACTGCCTGCAGATTGGCTTTCGATGCCGTTCGGGAAAAGTGTCCATTCCGTTACTTTTGACGCTCTCCCTTTTCCCAGTTACAAATTTCTCTTTTCTCTGAACATAAAGTCCAGATATCTACATTCGTAAAATAATGATTCTGAATGCCTGCGTAGATTCTCAAAAAATGAAGTTACATGAAATAAACTGTTTTCTCAGTGTTCCAACGAACATGTCCATGAAATTAATCACTACCAAATATTGACCAACCGTTGCCATAAGGATTAGTGGGACTGTCAGTTCGATATGGACTTCCAACTCCGAAAGGGTTATTAATGCTATCTGGTGAATAAGGATTTCCGTAACGGCCGTAAGGATTGGAAATTGAATCTGGGTCGTAAGGGTTGGTACTCAATTTGCCTCGATAATTACCATTCCGGTCAAAAAGTTTTGGTGCATCCGTAGCGTATGGATTGTTCACACTCTGATTGGAATATTTGCTCCCATAACGACCGTAGGGGTTGTTTATGCCATCTGGTGAATAGGAGTTGCCGAAACGGCCATAAGGGTTGGAAACTGAATCTGGGTCGTAAGGATTAGCACTCAGACTGCCTAGATACTCATCCGCCAACAAGTCCGTGCTTATGACCAATAGCAAGGCAATGGTTAGATTGACGATCGTTTTCATTTTAATCCTCCAATTGTTTATCGAATGTTCCAATGCTCCCGCCCAATATTTCAGCGGGAATTGCCATGGTCTAAAGTATTGGTGACTGTCCAATGTCTGCAAAAAATAGGTGTAAAGCGTTTCAAGCTGCGAATATGGAGGTTTATGTCAACAGTTCCTCATACTTGAACGTGACTGGTTGGAATTAGACAGGCACTACGATGTGTCACCGTTCTGTGTTCTCAACAGAATTCGATGCGTCAGGATCAGATTGTGATTCTCGACTGGAACATTTGGCAGGTTTTGTGCGTCATCCAAGTATGTTGGTTGATACAGGGATTCACCATCTCGGCAGGGCATGGTAGACTCTCCTTGTCTGGGGTGATCTGAAGTCCTTTACAGTCAGTTCATGTATTGTATATGACTCAAGTTTCTGGATTCAAAATCATCTAATTCCCTAATCCGCAATTAGGAATGACTAAATAGAAAAAAGCCTTGTACAATCAGCATGTTAACAAAATCTTCAGGATCACCCAATGGGTGATGACTGAAACAACCAAAAATAATACAAGGCTTATGAACATTCCACCTTACAAAACAGCTGACAGCAATCGCAACTTGACCGCCCGCGCCGGTTTGGTGGTGATTGCGGATTGATTCAAACGCTTGGGATTGAACGAATTGGCGGATCGTTTCATGCCTGCTCCGGGCAGCAGCCGCGGCTATCGTCCAAGCGTTCTGTTGAGCACCTTCATGCTGATGAAACACGAAGGTGCGAAGCGCTTGGAGGATGTCCGTCATCTGCATTGCGAGCCGGGGCTGATGAAACTGCTGGGATTCGAGAAGGTGCCGGAGGCGAGGACCCTGGGCAACTGGCTGCGTCGTATCGGCAACAGCGAACAGTCGATGCAGGCCCTGGTCGAGATCAACAAGCACCTGCTGTCAGCCGGATTGCACCACTGCAGGCGGGTCACGCTGGACATTGATGCGACGGTGATCGAATGCAACAGGAAAGGAACCGAATTCAACTAAAAAGGCTCGCGAGGCTATACGCCGATGGCAGGTCACCTCGCTGAAATTGAACAGGTGGTGGAGGTTGATTTTCGTGAAGGCAGTGCAACGCCGAATAAAGAAAACCTGGAGTTCATCAAGAAATGTGAGGCGGCGTTGCCGGTGGGAGTTTCGATCCGTCATCTGCGAGCCGATGCAGCCACTTACCAGGCTGGTGTGATCAATTACTGTGAGTGCCAACGACATTCGCTATGTGATCCGCGCCAAGATGGACACTTCGGTGAAAGAATCGATGTCGGCCATCAAGCCGTCGGACTGGGTGCCGCTGATAAAACGTGATTGACGAATCTCCGCAAGCCTTTCATCTGGTCGTGCAACGGCAGTTGATAGCGGAAAAGGAACTGGATTTAACTACCGACTGGAATGAGTAATTGGGTGGTGTATTAGAACAATCAGCATGGCGAAGCCTCAAAAAATCCGGATCAAGGAATCACGCAGTGACTTCGGCGGTGCTCACATCCAATTGACATCGATTCAGACACCGCGGAAGTTCTTCATCCGTCTTATCAGAGGAACTTTGTTCTCCGAAAGATAATAGTGATCACCTTGACCACCGATAAATGAGAATCCCCGTGGACTGTTCTCGCCAGACAGCGTACTGAAAAATCAAAATATCAGCTACGTTCTCGAACCTGTTGGCTAAAAAAATTTTCTAATTTTGGATTTGGGGAAGCTGGCGACTTAATTTGTTCGAGCTGAATCATTCCCAAATCCCACCTCCACTGAGAAAAATGTTACGAAGTTCAATAAATCGCGCATCGTCTTTCAAACGGGGTTCGACTGATGAAATATTTTTCAGACAATCTCTCAAATCATTCCCCAAAGGAGGTTCTCCAGTCAAGAGGTAAAGGAACGTAAGCGCAGGTTCGGGAAACTTGTTGCATAGTCCAGAATGTTTCAGTCGTGAAATAAGGTGACCTGAATTCGGCAATTGCAGCAGCCAACACTTGAGTTCCTCCAGTGCTTCAGGAAATGCATCACCTGCGTTAATACACAACTCACTCAGCCTTTTCGAGATCGCTGGGTTCTTATTTTCGACTGATCTCGGCCAGACAGATTTCAAATATGGTAGAACCCGGTTACGCCAATACTCAATGCGTTGCTCGCCCGCGCTGTTCAGTGTTCTCCCCAAAGTGCTGGCGGCTGTTAGCAAACCTTTCTCCGGTAGCATTTCGGTCGCGTCAGCGAGCTGCTGTTTCGTAAAAGTGTTGCCTAGTTCGACTGCAGCAAATGTCAGAAGGCTAACATACTGAACGCCGTACCTGCCGAGTGTACGGTAGTAAGATACCGTATCTAAAAAGGGGACTTTGATCGCTTCAATCAAGGGAAGATATAGGCGAGGCGACCAGAGAAAACCGGTCCATACAGCAAGTGCGTCTCCCTCGTTATTGGACCAGTCGAATAATGGCAATAAATTCGACTTAGTCCATTCACGGTCCACACGAAACAGCGTTACAACATGAAAAGCAAGTATTACTCGGCCATGCCTGAATTTATCCGATTCTGTATTGCAAAGCCTGGTAACGATAGGTCTCAGCTTGTCCGGCAAACCCTCCCCGTCTTCAAGTGGGTTTCGAAACCATAAGTTCAGCAAGGCGTCGGTCACATACCCAACTGGGTGTTTTTTGGCTTGTGGCACGGGATCGTTGATATGCACGCCCAAATCATTTTGATAATTAAAATTCAATAGCCTTATGCAGAGATCGAAAAATATTTCATCTTCAAGGTCGGAGGTTTTGGACACAGCAGTCAACCACGGGCCAATGCTACTTGTGAGCGATTGCAGATCATCATCAGGCATCTTGGCTAGCATCGGTATCATTTTGTTCCCAGAGCAACTGATCAGATTTTCATCCGACCAAGCATACAAAGCCTCGCGCCAACGACAAACTGGCCATATGTTTTCTTCGGCCAAGGTGCATAACGCATTGGCCGTAGTGTCAAAGTCCTCTCGACAGCGACGGACCCAATCGTCTTTCTCCGGAACACCTACTTCCGGGTGCCGTTTAAGCCACTCGATCAAGTCCGAAAGACTCGAGGGTGTGGTGAGAAACTGAATCAGTTCGTCGCCATCGCCCATCCACCACGAGAACTCGTCGCTCTCTTGAGGTTCGAGATTCCAATCGGGATGCTGAAAAGTTAATTCGTCCAATTTATCCCGCGCACTTTCTCCTAGAACCGCACCAGCACTATCCATCCGTATCAATAACTGAAAGATACTTGAATCTACAAACTGATTCCATCGTTCAGGTGTAATTTCAGCTTTGAACATAGTCCGAGGCGGGCCTTCAAGAACTGCTAGTTCGAGCCTGATCAACGATTCAAAGTCAAGTCTAGGTGAAAGAGCGATTACTAAACGCATTTTTTCACGTTCGGTTTGGTTCGACCATAACCACCGATGCTCATCTTCCAACAGCCAATCAAGCACCTGTCGAGGCTGATCCAGACATGAAATATCATTTTGTTCGTTCTGGCTTATCGCCGCAGCAAAAAACACCAGCCGGCGGAATACTGGATAAGGGGCGGCGCGCCAAGTCTTGAGAATAATCTCCGCCCGTTCCGGTGCTGTTCTCGCCGTAGCCAGCCAGGCATCTCGGCTGAGTTCAATCAATGCTGTCCAATCGAAAAATCGCATGTTCTGTGGATGATCGTCGATTGACGGCTGCGCCAACCAAGACAGATCATTTCCGTCTTCTGCCTCACCAATTTCCCGGGCCAAGTCCATCGCGTCCATCAGCAATGCGCTGAAGTCGTGCAACAAGTCAGGCAATACATTGGACCAGCATGGCAGCTGGCGCAATTTGTACACTGCCGAAAATACCGAGTCGAAGGACAGCACAATTTTCGCATCCACGAGATGTTTCGGTTTCTTTTGCTCATCCGGAATTTCTTCAGCTTCATTCAACAGAAATGGCCGACGAATCAAAATTCTCGGAGCCAGAGCGTCGCGCAACTTCAAACGCAGGATTAATGTGAGTCCGTCGCGCTGAAAACAGTTAATCCAATGATAAATGTCGAACATTGAGCACGACCTTATACGTCCAGCAAGGAGAAGGTGCCACAGAGTGCGCATCTCCGCTCTCGGAATGGCATTCGGGGCATTTTCGCGTATGCGGCTTAATTCTTCCAAATTGCCGTCGTGCTCCAGTTCATCAAGTTTTTCCAACTGATTTTCGATCATAGTTGCAAAAGTATGATGGACCGGCTCATCGTGCTTAGTCAACCATAGGATTAGATTAAGATCGTCCAAATGCCGCGTGAGCCAGCGCGCCAAGTGATCCATTACTTTGTCCCATCTAATCATATTGGCATTTTCTTCAAACAATGCCATCCACGGTGGCAGTGTGTAGGGGGACGGTCGGCGAAGTATGCTGAATTGAAGCTTGTCGTTCTGTTCCGCGTTAGGCGACACTCCAAATTGCCGCAAGTCGTCCTGTCGATATCGGTCGTCGCAGAATGGGGCGAGCCAGTCCAGCGACGGAACCGGGTCAAAATCAGCAAGTCGCTTCGCAGGCAAGCCGCTCGCGTCCTTCAGCGCCCACATCATTTTTCCAACAAAATCATCCTGCTTTGTGCTTACCGTGGGAATTAAACCCGCATACTTGGCGACAATACTTTCCTTGCCGCTTACACCGTCCCGATAGATGCCCGCCCAATTACGCAATGTTTCGTGCAGGTACCAGTAATTTCTGCAGTCTCGGTACAGAATTGGCGTTACGTTTTTTGCTATCCATTCATTTTTGCATTGGTCTCTGTTGCCTTTCGAGTAGCTGCAGAATGCAAACATCTCATTAGGCGTTTCACCCAACAACAGGTCGGCAGCTAACGCGTCCATCATATAGCGCAACACCGGATCATCCATGCTGTATCCGACAAAACATACCGAGTAATTGCGAAACAATTCGCTGACGAACCGTGCCGCCCAGCGTTCAGACAAGTAGGCGAGACCGAAGTCGCCGCTAGAGAGAACTAAACGATTCAATTCTCTATCAGAAGGGTTATCCGGCAGTAGGCCGTGCAGATAGACGAGACCGTTCCAACGCTTTTTGGGCAAGGGCAGCAGCGGGGCTTTAAAATGTTCGACTGCGAGTTGCTTCTTAGCAATCACTTTCTCAAACAACTGGTCGAAGTTGGTCGTAACAATTCGAATGCAATCTTCCCGATTCTGACTCAATGTCAGCAAGGCCTCGTGAGTAGCGGTCGCTTTTGGTAAATTGAGGTTGGGCACGAGAATTTGCGAGAGACAGTTTCGGACTCGAGCGCGCCCATCAACAATTCTGCGTTCCAACAAGTCAATAGCTCTGTCGAAGTGTTTTGACTTGATTGCCGATTGTTCCAAGGAGCTACATTGAATATCTAGGCTGTCATACACTTTGTCGACCAGTTTTGCGAACCCCGGCAAACCTGCCGGACTGGAAATTCCCGAACCACAAAAAAACACTATCCTGCCGTCTTCATGCTCTTGGAGCATCCGATCTGGAATATCCGGGCCATTTTTTGCGAATTGCATGGAGTCTTACCAATATGAAACACTTGGATTCGGAGTTCAAACTCGCATGAATTTACTATGCCAAGGGGCTGCGTCATCCTACCAATCGCATGGTTGCTGCGTCCAGTTGGAGGCTGCTTTTGAACAGCTGCTCAAATTCGCAGTTCAATGTGCTGACCATCTGATTCACGCCTTCGTTAGTCAGAGTTTCCATTTGGTAGATTACTTGTGCCGTCAACCCGAGAAAATAATGCCACAGCCGGAGCGCCAGACTGAACTGATTGAGGTATTCTTTGAACTGTTCGCGTGTTTCGCACAGATGGATGCTGCCGTCGCTGAAACTGACAAAAGAAAGCATCAGGTGACGAACCGCACAAAGAAGCATAGAGGTCGATGAACCAGGTGAAACTGCGAATCTATTCCGACTAATATGCCAAATTCTAATTGGGTTCCTTGAAATCAACTTCCACGCTTCAGCGGAAGAATAAATCAGTAGCAGATTTTCGGCGCCCAACTGATCGTCCGTAAACAGGAATAATGCCCGGTCCCTTCGACTGCCGCCAGCCGTGTTTTCTTTCAGTGCGCACCCGTATAGAAGTTGCGCCGGCTGCAAGGTCTGGTCTTGCCTGGAGCCGCTCTGCAGTTCCAGTTCCACAGACAGGGGCGCCATTTGCCACGGCAGCTCAGACAGCTTGCGCCAGTTCTTCCTGACGTACTTGGCATAAATTTGCTTGGCGTTCAACTGCCGATTTTTGCTATTTCCAACCTGCACTCGATATTTCATCCTGTTCTTTTTCATGCGCGATACTGTCCACATCTCAATTTGCGTCGTTAAGTTCATGATCTGCCTGCTCGAATACCAAGAATCCGCCACCAAGGAGGGACACTAACACGACGCATCAACAAATCCCGGGGCTATTGTTAGGTCGGCAACATTCGACACCTCCTTAACGTTTGTTAATCTGAATTGATATTGCTTCCCTCTCAGAGATTCATTTGGCGAACAATCAATGTTCCAAATCTGCAAGAAATAGCCAGCCATTGCTGCTCTTATGCGAATTTTTCGATTTTGATTGCCCATCTCAAAAGTTTCGCTGTTTTGCAGATTGAAAGAATGAGTTGTTATTTTTAATGTCACAAATGTATGCCATTCGCGATCTTTATCTGGATGTTCATGCTCTTCAACTGGATTATCACCGAGAATTTTGACCGACTCAATTTGATGAACGACGAAGTTGCAAAACTTTCTACGATTCCTATCGAAAGCCCTTACGTGCCACCGAAGTAAATTATCTGCCAATGCGACTGGTACGATTTGCCGCGAAGGCTGATCACTTGAGGCAGATCTATAAGAAATTTCAAGAACTTCTCGGTTCTGAATTGCTCTGGAAATCTTACTTATTCGCTCCAACGAGCTTTCATCGAGAAATGCATGTAATCTAGGCATCGTATATAACGGCAATCGTTGACGTAGAATGTTTGGCGGGAAAATACGTTCAAACGACTTTCCAATTTCATAACTCTTCTTTTTTACGTTGTATCTAATATTTTTTGCAGCCAAACTATCGTACATTGACAGATCATTTGTTGCAGAAGCTGCCGAAATTCCAAAGTGGTGCTGCAGGTCTTCTCGGTTTATGAATCCCTGAATGTAAACCAGTTCCTCAATAAACTTCAGGCGTTCTAATTTCTGGCTGGATTTAGGAAATTCACTCATGATTTTTCTTCTTCCAAATTTCTGTCTTACATAGCTGATCTAAATCCATCTCATCAATCTTTTTTGATTTCGCCACCTTAGTTCTCAATTCAGCTTTATATTTCAAGAAGTTTTTATCTGGAATTTGCGGAGAACGGTCCATGCATTCGATGTATTTTCTATTACATTCCTGTAATAGTCGGTCATAATCTTTCGAATTGGGAGAAGCGTTCCTTTCCACATAATCCGCTTCTCTGATCCAAGAACCCCAACCTTGAACCCCTGATTCATATCTGTTAATTCCATCTGACCAGCGAAATATGGTGTTATCAAGCGATTCCAAAATTACAATTGCTATTGGAATGACCAAAATTATCATTAACGTCCAATCCTTGCCAATTACGTTGAGGAAGTAGAGTCCGATTACTAACGCGTTAATCGCAGATAGGACGACGACACTAAATTGTTTTATTCGGAAACAAGATTGATTTTTATCTTTGATTCTGGAACAAGCGTATCTACTAAGTTCAGCTTTTCGTTTCAATTTCTTCAGAAGAGTCTTTTTGTTATCAGAACCTGTCATGATCGAATTTCAGGGCTAGGTTTGGTGGACATTGCGGTTTGTCGAAGAACATCGAAAGTCAGTGGTTCGTAAGGGAAAACGCTGACCAGCGCTTCTGGCAACAAGCGCAAGCGAATATCCGAAAATGTATATCCAAGCTTGCCGTGATGACCATTGGCTGAAATAAGCGATGCTAATTCCAGCAACTCTCCCGCTGAAAGCCCGGTTCCTTCCAAATCTCTAGTCAGCAATTCGAAACATTCTTCCTGACTTGGTCGTTCAAACACAACGTGAAGAGCTGAACGCCTATAGATTGCCTGATCAATTACTTTGGCTCTATTCGTACAAAGGAATATTATTGCGCGCCCATCAGATTGGCGGACTTCATCTAATTTTTGGATCAGAGTATTTACTGCGGCTTTTTCTTCCTGGTGCATCTGCTCGGTTGAGCGAAGCGAAGCGATGGCATCAGCTTCGTCAATCAATAAGAACGCCAGACGTTTCTTTCCAGCTTGTTTCATCAGTTCTTGAAATGCGTTCTGTATGAGCTGACTCATCTGTCCATGAAGTCCACTGCCGCGTACTCGAGTGCTCAGTTGAAGCAAGAAACCTTCTTTCTTCAAATTTCTTGTCAACTGATCTGCCAAACACTGAGCTGTAACAGTTTTTCCAGTTCCTACGTCGCCGCTGAAAATAAACAGTGGATATTTTTGGGCGATCAGTCCGCATATAGGAAGAACTTTGCCGTAGTGTTTGCGGCTCCATCTTCTTAAATCATCAGGAGAAAGAGTTAACAATAGATATTTGTATATTCTTTCGTAATGAGTTTGAAAGCCAACAAGACTCTTAGCCAAACTATCTAAACGATTGCATGGCAAATCCTGAATTTGTTCAAATGTTTCGTCTATCATTCTCTACACCGCCAGCTCTAGAAAATTGAATAAGTGTTTCGCTGCCATCCGTAGCCATTGCTGGCGTACCTTCTGTCGCCGACCTTCGACATGTCTGCGTATTGAGTATCTATACTTGACTCGCACCAGTTTATATTCAGGTCGGTTGAATAACAAAACTGGTTCCATTTTTCAGTGCTAGCGTAACTTCTTACTATTACTATTAGCTGTCCATCTGGCAGGCATGGCCACTTGTTTTCACTCGGGCGCTGGGATACCCAGTTGATATTGTCATGAATGCTGTAGACATGAGCTCTGACTCTCCTGTTGAACTGGTCATTAAGTTGGATGTGCACTTTATCAACTACATTATTTTGAACCATCGTCAATATGTCGACGCTAATCTGTGAGGCTTCTTCGATTTCCATAGCTTGGGTTCTCCAAGCCAGCATTGTCAAGTCTGCACTAAAACACTCCCAGACATTTCGTATATCAGTCAATGTGTATGTGGATGTTGCTGTACGTGTGTTCATTGGTTATGCTCTCTCAATCGAAAAATTAGGTCCAAAGATTTCCTTCCACAATTTAATCGTTCTTGCTTTGCTAAGAGCAGCTTCAGCATATGCAATGGTTTCGAACGCTGTCTCTGCCTCTGACTCAATTTCGCGCCATTCCGAACTGGAAATCTGACTCAGGGAATTATTCGCGTTGTTGGTTGGATCAGAGACCCAAGGAGTCGTGCTGCCTACGCGACCTTTGGCCCCATTAAATTTGATTCGCAAACTCCTGCCACTGCCAAGAGTTTCAAAGAATCGTAGAACAAGGTTATTAATAGAGTCCGAGTGCGCAACGCGATTTGATTCAATCAGCTTGGCAACTACAAGTTCGATAGCGAAGGATGGCAGTTCGAGCTCTTGATAATTTCTCCAAAATTTCAATATTCGAACTACCGGTGCGAAATTCGAATTGCGACGCTTGACTTTTTTTACGAATTCAAGTTGGCCGTCAACGCTGGTTTCGTAATTCCCACTGTTCAATTTCTTATGAGGTTGGAGTCCGTACTCACTGCCAGGGGGCTGTGGAACGAATGGCACAACATCAACTTCAAGGCCAGATCCAATAAACGTTATTCCTATGGTCTTTTTGCCATTAGAAAAATCCGATTTCTTTTTGGTGGGATAAGCCTTACAAAGCACCTTAATAATTTCATTGCGCAGATCTTCGGCATCAAATGATGCGTGATCATCAATTTTTAGAAAGAAAACAATATCCGCATCAAGGGGATAATCTCCTTTCGGTGCGAGTGCCGTTCCCTTTTTCCAGGATCCAGCCCTAATTACTCTGTAGACAGTAGTCGAGTCTGATTCTTGGACAGCATCTCTCACCTTTCGGATTAAGTTTTCAATTTGAGACGAATACGAGGATTTCTTTTCTTGGGAAAGCTTGATCCGATCTACGAAATTGAGAAGATTTTGGTTGTTTAAAGTCGTCATTTTAAATATGACCCTCCTATTATTTAGTTTCATAATAAAAATTATGACCATTATAGTTTTTTAGTTGATCGTTTTGCAAATTTTTATTCGACTTGAGGCGCGCCGGAATTTTGTAAGCGTTAAATTTTTCTGAATTGCGGTGATTTGCTGCAAAACTGTTTTATTCTGACGCAATGCCTTGAATGCGTGGGATAGGCGGCTCAATTTCGACCTTCACTTTTTGAATCGCCTGCAGAGACTTGTGTTGCGCCCACTTCATCAGACCAGTCGGCGGGCGGTCTGGGGGATTGTTACGACAGTGCGCAGGTCAAGTCTTGGTTTGCGACCTTAAAGCGCAGCTGAAAAAATACGAAACTTGGCGTTACGTTCGTGGTGAAGGTAACGTTTCTACCAAAACGGGATAAGGCTAGGGGCCGTCATCGCGGCACAGGTTCCACCATGCGCTTGAAATAGGCACAGAGAGTCATTGACTGATCTCGATTATTCACCTCTTGTCTAAGATGATTGCTCAACGTCAGCTAAGTGACCAAGACATACTGAATATAGGCTGAATTTGCATAAACTCATTAACAAATGATCTTACAAGTTTCAGGAATGAGCACTCGTATGAATGGTGCGAGAAAGTGTATTATGCGCACAGAGCAGACTGCAATCGAATTCTTTGCGCCCGTATTTGTTGTTTGTGAATGATCTGATTCCAACTTCAGAGGAATCATTGAAAATTGCCCGCAGATGTGCAAAATGAAGTTTTACAGGCTGGAAGGAAGTGAGAAAGGACTGCTGCTTCGCAGAGTCTTTAGGAAAAACAGAGTCTCTGGCAAGTAGATCGTCCTTGGTCAGGCAGTTATGAAGGCGGCGTGCATGAAGTCAAAAAAATTTTAGTTAATCGCCTGCTCCCAAACCAAATCAACGAAACACTCCCGTCAATAAGTGAGAACTAATTTGTATGGACTTCGTATTTGAAATTTTGAAATACATACAAATTTGAAAATATAATCATAATTTATGATTATATTTAATGATTTTGCTTTCTAGAGGAGTTCTTGTGATGCAACACAGTTCAATAACACTGAAAATCAGGGTGGTTATTGAAAAAGATGAAAGTAACTTTTTTGGTTACTGCCCAGATCTTGATGGAGTATTGGTTCAAGGAGAGACCTTAGAAAATACCAAAGAATTTTTAAGAGATACGATATTAGTTCATATTGAATCGATGCTTAAGCATAATGTGCCTTTACCCTCTTCAGTTATCGAGGAACAGCAAACAGAAAATAATGTCGCTTCTATATCGCAGCCTATTTCAAACAGTGAATTTTACTCAGCCGAAACTGAAAACTTGAAGCTGTCTTTTGCGTGATAGTTATATGTGGATAAAAATACTTGGGATCAGTTAAAAAACGTACATGTAGAAAAAATTGTCAAAGCATTAAAAAAAGACGGATGGAAATTGGATGTTGGAAGAGGCGCCGCCCGAACATATATTTCGCCATCCGACCCAAATAAAAAGGGTTTCAATTCACTATCATCCCAAAAAGACTTACGGTCCTAAATTGCTGAAAAAATTACTAAGGCAAATTGGATGGACGGAAGATGATTTACGAAGACTGAAACTGATCAAGTAGATCTGCATTTCAAATTGCGTTGAATCCACCCTTGGCAGGGTGGATTTCTTTTAATTTTTCGCTGTGTATCCAATTCGATGTGCCTGAAGTGTCGTTTACTTTACACGCTTGCAACACCGACGTGGTGACGCTCGTCGCAGTCTTGATGACCCACACCAATTTCACCATGCAATATCGCGTTCACTCGGCCTCTTAAAGGAGTTCTTCCCCCTTTGGACACTCTTGGTCATGGATTCGAGAAAAGGACGTCATCAAGCTTGATGACTTAGCGAAAGTTCGGTGCCCGAGAATTACTGTAGCACTCACAGTTTGATCTGTTGCTGTTGACTGCAGTTCAATTCAGATGCATCCACCTGAATCTGTCTCTTTTGAACCATTTTACATAAGGAAGTTTCTTTATTTGCGCGCGAACTCCATTGAGTTTCAGTCCTCCGATTTGAACGCGGACGCACTGCGATGGTGAAAACGGCAGCTTCGATTGCCGTTCAATGGTCTGTCTTACCAAGTCAAAGCTTTCATCGTTTGATATTCTGCTGGTGCGCATGACAACGACTGTTTAGGTAATGCGACTCTGATTGGTTGCGACAAAATTATGCAGTCAATCTGCGGAATCCATCCGTTTTTTTTCAAATTCTGAACTTCCTTGTTTTATTGATGCAGCTGTTTTGCTTCTTCCTTTCGAAACGACTCTTCGACTGTATGAGTCAGAAGATGAAGCGGCGGTTTGATGTTTCATCTCTTCGAATGTCAAAATCTCGGGCCAACTTGGCCGCTTTATTTCCATTTTTAAACTGCATTTCAGCGATGACTTTTCCAAGCTGGGTAAAGCTTCGCAGCCGCAGATTTGCCCGCGCCATTTTGGTCAGCAATTCAGTTTACCAGCTGATTCAAGCTGCGGCCGCCATGCGCGGAACTGAGCGGACGAAGCTGTCTGACCTCAGGCGTTGATCAGGCAGGCCTGGTGGTTTTCCTGTTCATCATGGGCTGAATGGATTCCTACTTCGACGCGGCTGCCGCGTTGCACGGTCCGATCTCTGTACTGGAGCTCTCAGCGCGAATTACCCACTAGGCTTTCCATCGTGCAACTGGTTCCACCGCGCGCTTAAAATAGACACAGAGAGTCCTTGGCCGTTCTCGATTATTCACATCTGGTGTAAGATGATTGCTCAACTTCAGTTAAGTGATCAAGACATACTGAATATACGCGTAGCAATTTCGCCTGCACGGCGTGCGTAGCACGCCGTGCAGGCGAAATTGCCCCAGCTCATTAACAAAGACATGACGAGTGACAGGAATGAGCGCCCGTACGAATGGTACTGGAAAGTGTATCGTGCGTATGGAGCAGACTGCAATTGATCGACAAAAGGCAGTTAGGTCGAATACTTAAAAACGTTCAGTCAATTCCAGCAGATTGCCTGCAATCGATTCATTTTCGCCTGAATTTGGTGTATGTGAATGATCTGATTCCAGCATCAGACGAATCATTGGAAATTGCCCGCAGATGTGCTAAATGAAGTTTTACACGCTGGAAGGAAGCGTCTGGCCGCAGTCGACGGTCCCGGGCCCAGTTCAATGTATCTTCTGTTTTGCAGAGACTGCTTCAGGTCCTCGGCTTTGGATTGGTCAGTGCCGTTTATCCTGCGGCGTCCAGGCTCGGACTGGTGTCTTGTCAGCATAGAAACACGGTTTGAAACGGCTGTCAGCGCGAGGGAGAAATCGTTGCCTGCATTGGTCCGGTGATCGTCGAGATTCTCAAAGTGTGCTTTATTCACGGTAAGTTGGACAATTCTTGCTCCGAACTGGTTCCTCCTTCGGTGCGAAAAACTGGCAGCATGCAGGCATTTAATTCAACGTTGCATCTCAAGGGTGCCAGCAGTAGAGAGATGAGCGAGGCGATAGACAATTTACTCGGACAGGAATCGAATGTATTTTCTTCATCGGCCGCGTTACTGCTGAAAAAATGACTTGGGCGCGTGAGTGCAGGAAGTGGAAGATCGCCGACCTGAGTCAAGATCAACAGGCGCACATCTGGGCCGATGGGCTCTTTAACAAAACGCGCAAAGCAGAATCGAAACTGTGTTCCTTTGTAGCAGTTGGAGTCAGCGAGCATGGGCAGAATATGCTGCTGACTGTTGAGGATGGACTTCGCGAATTCTAAAGCCGAACAAATATAACATGCCCACAGGACAGTCTGATCCCAAACAAGCTGGTCGGCTGAGCAGATGTTATTTTCGCATATTGTGTTTTGATGAGTCTGTGCGGACTCTCCGGCTGAGCTGAAAAAGCTAAAGAGGATTGTCAACGGGAACGAATTGTGCCTGAATCAAGAATCTCAATCGCAGTTGTGCATGTGGTGTCAGGTTCAAAGCCAGGTTCACTCATCGTGTTCATAGATTTTCAGTATGGAAATCATCAAATGATCAATTTCGAGAAGCTGGCTGGAATAATCATTGAAAATCACTGATTATTCGGGAACAGTTGAATTTTTCAAAGAAAAGTGAGGCTTGAGCCTATCATAATGACGACTCAAATAAAATTCACGATCAGAACAAATAGGCGATTTTCCGAATTTGGTAATTTGTCATAGAACATCCTGAGGTGCGGGACTAAAAATACGGAGAAGATTTAATGGATGATAACAAAAGCAGTGATTTAAGATTTGACACAGATTCAATGATGGAATGCGCGCGGTCTTTACAGGTTGTCTGCGAAGATCTGAATAAGAGCAAGTCCGAAAAAATGAAGACGGACACAAATCTTTTCTTGGGAACCATTCAGACGGTGCTAATCATAATGTCGCTTGCAATAGAGATCGCGCTAAAGGCATGGCTGATTCGAGAACAGGAGAAAAATTCCTATCCCCACACTCATAATTTGGTGAAATTGTTTGACAGGCTGAAGCCGACTACAAAGGAGACGCTGGAAGTTCGCATGAGGAATCTGAGTCCAAATTCGATATGGGCAGATCAGCCAAGTATGATAAACCTCGATCCAGACTTTCAGGAAATGTTGGGAGCGACGATGGACCCTCTTCGCAAGGTTCTGGATGCTCACCGAAACGCGCATAATCACTTTAGGTATTTGTACGAAAAACACGAAGGTTTTTTTGAGACAAGTGAACTGGATAGAGCGCTGACAGTGATCATTGATGCCTACTACGAAAAAAGAGATGCTTAAACTAAATCTTGACTCTGAACGGATGCCAATTTGCCGGGTGGGCTCATTTGGTGAGGCAGGGATTGACGTCGTGCATCAGGTATTCCTGTAGGATGTTTCAGATGAGCTCAAACCAGCCACAATTAGCCGGGATTGGAAAATGAACGCCTTTCGTGCGGCGAAGCTGAATTTAAGGGGTCCATGAATTGAGGTGAGGAGGCAGGGATGCAGTGGGTCAGCAGAGTAATTTTTCAATTAACTTCAACAAACTTGGAATCAATCCATAGTACTCTGTCAACTGAAATCCATGCCCCGCTTTTGCTTCACTTGCTATTCAAATAAATAACTGGTTGATTTTATTCTAAATATCATCTAATCGATCGGTAAAATGAAGCTGAAAAAACATGGTAGACAGGTCGGTAAAATTCCTGTTTAACCCCAAATTTGAACTCATTCTGAGTCGGTGGTGAGTTTTAGCTATTGATTTAGATATGTCTGAGGAGACATTGCGTTATGAAAAATGCGTTCCCCCGAGGGTCAGAATGGAGAAAAAGGGACCTTCACCTTCATTCGCCGAAAACGAAGTTAAACAACCAATTTAAAAAATATGGGAGCAACTGTTGGGATAAGTACTGCGAAATATTACACAACTCTGATGTTCAGGTGTTTGGGATTACAGACTATTTTTCTGCTGACGGGCATTTCAACACAATCAACGGAATATCAGAACTCAAGTATCTGGGTCAAATATCGTCTAAATTAGCCTGACAAAATAGCTGAGTCGTCATCAATTTTGACGTAGAGGGCGTCCAATCGAAGTGAGATTTCTAGGATTTCTTGGAGTTGCTGGTCAATTTTTTACATCAAGATGTCGAAGCTGTGACCGGTTAGGATTTTGCTTTCGCTGATGGCTCGGCCCACCAAAGTACGAAAATAGTCCTATAAGCGGTGAGCGAAACTGAGCGTGCCCAGCTGGTCTTTAATCTGTTTGTCCACTTCGCCGATGTTGCTGAAATGGTTGCTTAAAGCAGCATGGTTGAGGATAAGATGACGGATCACGCAAAGATGGATTGAAGCGATGGATGAGGCGAAACTACGGTTTTGTTCCGATTGCAAACCAAATTGTTGCTTGGCTTCTTTGAAGTAGACTTCAAGGCTTCCAGCGCAAGCCATATACCTGCAGCATTCGTTTGGCACTTAATTGTGTATCTGTGAACCGAAACAAAGCTCAGTTCTTGCCACAGGATTGTTACTATCCCGATAATATTGAGACACTTTTATGATGGAGTAAACCTAAGAATTTGAGGTGAACTTAAGGTGCCGACGAAATAATGCCTATTGTTATTCATCTTTAGACTCTATATCCTCACACTCCCAAGGAACCGTACATTGTGTATTTTCATTCGCCGCACTCAATCGATTCCAATAATTTCCTCCATATTTGAATTTCCGCAATAGGATCACTTCTATGTACCACAAACAAAGTTCTCGAATTTCAATCATAGCTTTCCACGAAACTTCATACCTCTGGTCAGCATGAATAATATCGTTACGAATTTGCGTGATTGCTTCTGGCCCATCATCCTCTTTGAATTGTTTTACGAGATGCTTTAATTTCTTACAATTGTGAGGAATATTTCTTGGCAACTCAAGCTCTTCTAATGCTTCCCTCAATGCTCTACTTGCAGGTCGAAAGCGATTAGAATTGATCTTAGAGGACAGCGATTCTAATGCTGCTTGAACCAATACTATTCCGGTTTCAATGTCGTATTCTTGGCTGTCCAAATAGAAATTTATTGCTCTACAAATAGTCTTTTTCCAAGATTTACATGCGAATAAATTCCAAAATCCAGGAAAAGCAGCAGAAAGTCTGTCGCCACCCCCGTTTGTACCTAACAATAATCTATAGTTCTTCACCCATGGATCTATTTTGCTTGTGCCCCACATTAATGATATATTCTTGCCGTCTGCAATTTCGCTAGTCACGCATACAATTCCGCATCGTTTCCCACGCAAGAATGACAAAAAATATCGAAGTCCATCCACAAAATTCTTGGCTTCCTCTACAGAAAAATCGTTGCCATCAGAACGTTTAACTGTGCCTCTATGGGTAATAATGTATCCATCTTCTTGCTTGAGAGCATTTTCTTGTTCTCTGAAATTCGGATCTTCTTCGATTGTGATATCCCAACCACAAATAGTCTCGAATTTCGCCATTCCTAACAGCTTATGTGTGAATTTATTCTGGACCAATTGATTTCGAGAGCCATAAAATTTGTTGAAATTTACAACCTTAAATCGTACGCACTGAAGTCTATTTTTCGGGTCAGCTACGAGACTAGGAGCGTCTTCTAGATCAAGAGAACCTTCAAAGCAACTTTCCGAAATATCATTTATTTGACTAATAAGCACCTTAATTTTGATGCCGTTATTCAAAGCCACTTTGAACGACTTTCGATTGAATTCATTTAGTATAAATCTTGGAAATTCATTAGACTCTATCGCAAACCGTAGCTTTGGTGATCTATAAAGAATCGCGCGAATTAGACAGGGTTTGGGTAAACGGGTTCGATGAATTTTAGTTATAAAAGTATCTTCGTAAACGATAGGTTCATTCAATTTCATTAGTGCTCGAATCTAAGGTATGAGAGAATTTCGTTGTTTACATGGTTTTGAATCCAAACATTAAACGGATGGAGTGATACATCATAGTTATGGCTCAATCACTCCGAATTTATGAATTAAATTGGCCGCTTTGCTGTGATTTAACGACTCCTATATGGAGTCGATTTTTGATAAGCTTATGAGAGTATGAATACGGAACAGTGGTCGTATTTAATTTGACGGGAAGAATACTCTATTCCTCGTCGTGAAACTGACCGAAAAGGCAGGCACGAGCCCCAAACTGTACTCGTCACAAATGGCGTAGACGCACGGCAAAATGCACCGCGGTTGTTTAACTGTGTGTTTTGCAGTCCTCCCGTTTTACCGTGTCTCCAAGTTTTTCACCTCACTTTAGGAAGAGTGATTATGATAAAAGATGTACTACACATTGTCCATTCCCGTGCCGCTCGCTTGAACATGCACAAAATGTAGATCACTGCTTCGGTGCGGCTGTGCGAAAGCGGTGGAGAATCCCCGCGGTTCGCACCGCGCAGTTTCAGCGCCTTGTTCAATGGACAGCGAGAGTTGCCGCTTCAGGTGCAAGCGGTAGCGATTGAAGTGACCGGCATCTACTGGCAAAGACCGTATGACCCGTTGCGCGAAGCTGGCATTGAGGTCAGTTTGGACTTACCCTGATTTGGTAAAGACGTTAACATTAGAGAGTCCCTTTTGTCCCTTTTCGCCCTTAAGGGCGAAAAGGGACTCTGACTTCGCTTTTTTCAGCTGCAATTCATACTCAGCCGGACTCATATTGCCCAGACTCGTATGCAGCCTCCAAGTGCCGTGACGGTGCCTTTTTTCATCTCAGCCGCTGAAGAACACTCGTTTACATGCTCAATATCCAGATATGCAACGAACCAATAAATCGGTTTGGGAAGCCACACGCTATTGTGTGAAAACTCAAAAACATGCCGTTGCCTCTGAGCGAACTCAAAATTAAACCTTTCTACACACGTAGAAAGTCAATTACAGGACTATGGCTATGGGGAAGAATAACGAAGGATTATTGATGACTAAATGAACGTTAATTGTGCTTAATTCGTCCATATTCTCATATTCCCCGCGTACCACAAGTTTCTGGAGAGTGAGTCCCCTCGTCAACAACGTCGAAATGCCATGGTGATAGACAACACGAATCGGGTTTCAGTATGGATGTGCTCTCATGATTTCACCCGTAGACGGCGAGCGCGTTCACGAAATGCAGCTTCACCACCTTCAAGAATATCGCACACAGTCTTTCTGATCTCAGCGTTTTCCAGCCCGCCCGAAGTGTACGTTATATCTGGCAAAGAACCACTTTCATGATTGTTAGCTTCGGCTATGATGATCTGATCGGCGTCAGTATTCACAACCAAATTCGCATTGTGAGTGACCATAATGACTTGGCGTTTTCCCTTGGCTTCGATGAAAAGGTGAACAAGCTCATCATAAACCGACTTCGGATCAAGATTTTCCTCCGGTTGGTCAATGATCAATGGCCGATCATCGGAGGCGTCAAGAGCTAGGTAAAGCAGGAGAAGCACAATCCCGCGCGTTCCTGGAGATAGCTTGCGGATATCTACGCCATCAAAGAAAATCCCGTAGTTCATTGATATGTGATCTGTCGAATAGAGCCAGTGGGCGAATCGCTTGAGCCATTTCCGACGCTTTACTGGCTCCATTTTCGAAACGTTTGCATGTTTGAATAGACTGCCCTGATATTTTGCCAAGAAACTTTTGAGTGCCAAGCTGACAGAATTCGAATCACCACTCTCCCACGCCTTTCTGAGAGTATTTTCGGCAAAGTCCGCCAGCTTGCCTTTGCCACGAAACGGTCCCTGTCTGCGAAGATCCAGCAGATCGGTTTCGGCATTCTCTGCCCAGGCAATGACATCTGCAGTACGAGATACAACGAAGGTCATCTTCGCAAGTGTTCCAAACGCGCCAGACAGACGCTCCATTAACGGTTCATAGAGGTCAATAAGAACTTGTTGCTCGAATGCGATTGCTTCAAAGACACGCTTGTATGAGGCTTCGCGTTCTCGCTGTAAATTTTTTACGCGCGACGGCGCCTCTTGGGCATCAGCAAGTTTTTCTCTCATAGCAATGAGCGTAGTTGTTTCCTCAAGAATTTTAACAGACAAAGACGAGAGCTTACTTCGGGTCTCAATATCTTCGCTAACGAGTTTTTCCAATCGCGCAATTTCAATCTCAAGTGTTGCCAGCGGGAGCTTTTGTAATTCCACATGTGCTGGAATGTAAGATCCACTTTTGTCACGCCGGGCTGCTGAAGCTGTCCCTTTCCATGACTTTGCAGCGTTGCGACAGATCTGCAAATAGCCGTTCAGTTTCGCATCGACATCACCAGTGTAGTCAAGCAGAAAAGATTCCCAATCTTCGGGTTTCAAGTGACTGTCGTAGTGGTTTTCTTGTGTGATCCGGAGCATTTCTGGCGCTTGATTAGTACGCAAGTCTGATACCTCATCCCATAAGGACAAGAGGGATCGTTCTTGATTACTAAAATAACGGATATAGCTGCGAACCGTTTCTGCCGCTTCCGAAATTTCTGCCAGTCTCTTAACTCGATTCTTGTCTCCCGTTGAAACCAAGAGTTGTCGGTCAGTAGTGTAGGCGGTAATAACGCGCTCCTTTATCGCAATATTCTCTTTCAGAGTATCAACTAGACGAGCCTTCTGCATTTCGGTGCCGATCCGCTCTGAGATGTTGGCGATAGCCGCTTCCTCTCGTGACCGAACATAGCGATACCGGGAGGTACGCAATTCAAGCAGCTCTGCAAAGTTCAACGCACCATCTCGTTCGGTGAGCGTGTGTGCTTCAAAAATTACACGTTCAATTTCTCGCAGGAGTGCATCGGTCAGGTTGCTGGCAGAACAGAGCTTGTCTACAAACTGTTGCGATAGGTAGCGAGCGCGCGGATAAGTGACTCCCGGTCCGCTAGAACCGTCGAGCTTCCGTACGGCCGACTCGCCATTTCTCCATTTCAATTTTACAGCGGCATCTCCTAGCAATTCCCCTGCTCGAGCAAGGAAAGAGGAATTCGGTTGATCTCGAGCTTCATCTTGAGAATTCTCCGGAATTGCATCGCAAGCATGAGCAATCATTTCGACAAGGGCAGTCTTACCTGAACCCCTTGCACCGATGACAGCGACAAGACCGGAGTTGAACGCGAGTGCGGGTGTTTTAGCCCAAGGTGAGTTCGACAGCAAGAGTTGATCAATTAACTGCGAAGGAGTTCCTGCTTCCGGAGGTGCCGACCCAACAAATGCGCGGCCAGCAGGATCAATGCAGGCTTGGCGCAACGCATCGAACTCAAGTCCGCCTTTCACCCAACACCATCGGTCTCCATCGGGTTTGCCAACATTCGAGATTTTATGAGCATCACTGCCGTGCAAACACGGTTTCAGGCTACCAAAATGCTTGCAGATATCTTCGGTGCTCATGTTGCGCTGCCCAAGCCAGAACTCGCGCTGGGCAGTGCTACTTGCGAAGATTACATCCGCGAAAGCATTTATCTCTTTGCGTAATGTCGCATCTGCTGATTCGCGCACACCTGATGTGCCATCTGTACTACTGCCGGCGATGGCGATCAGGATATTCGATTGTGCCCAGTCCGACTGTTCGTGCGCTTCCCTCAGCTCGTTGAAGTTGACTTTAAACTGGTTAGCACCAAATCGAAGTGCCGCCTGCTCGTCTAAAATTTGAGGGCTTGCGGTATTTCCGAGCCGAATGAGATCCGTTCTTGTGCATGAAAATGACTCGTTAAAAGCTCTGAATCGCAACCGTGTGAGGAATTGGTGCAGTCGGTCCAAATGTTCTGTGTCTTCTGGATTTACCAACAGGTGCAAATTGACCCCAGCGACCCCGTACGGTTCCGATATCAAGGCGCATTTCGACGTTTGGAAAAATAAGTTCAATCCCCGTGAGCCTGCCTAGAGCTTTCTCTTCGCACACGCGTGCATAAGTGTCAGTCAGGTAGTAATCAGTAACACCAAGTGCCCTAATCGGTGGAGTTGATGCTTCGAGTTGTTCCAAATACTCAGGCCATGCGTCTTCGCCACAAAATTGATCGTTCAATAGGGTGCCTGGAGCATGAATGTGTGGTTCCCAACGGTGCCAGATAGCGCCCCGGTTCAACCCGTCTCTTATTGGTCTATAGTTGAACAATGCTTGAATAACCTTCCGTTTTCCGAGTGTCGATACGTATATATAACTCAAGTTTCTGGATTCAAAATCATCTAACTCAAGTTTCTGGGTTCAAAAATGACTGGAAAATAAAATGTAAGTAATTGATTCAATGTATTAAATTAGCCCCGAATGGTGTATAATGTCATTTTTTCAAAAATATCAACAAACCAAACGAGGCTAAAGCGTGAACCATTTTAACAATCAATCCAAGCTGCCACACAATATTGAACCGACGGTCAAGGACCCACAGCTGCGCATCGACAATCTGCTAGCCCAGATGTGGAGTGCATTGGGCCTGAACGGACACCTGGGTCGAGCCGGAATGACCAAGCGCAGTGGTTTGAGTGCGCGCGAAACGGTGTTTCTGCTGTTGATTTGGCGTTGGCTGCGTGGCTCTTCGATCGCCATGTTCTGCCGTGATTCGATGCAGCAGTTTTTCCAAGCGCGCAAAGACGCGGTGTATGAATTTTTCAAGCGTGAGGATCTCAACTGGCGCAGTCTGAACTGCCGGGTGGCTCGAGCGGTCTATCAGCGATGTGGTTTTCAGCGCTCGTCGCTACGGGCCTTTGTGATCGACGACACCATTAAAGTTCGTCGCGGCAAGAAGATGGAAGGCGTTTCGGCGCACTATGATCACTGCCAGAAGAAAACCGTGATCGGACAGCAGGTGGTGACCTTGGGACTGGCGGCAGAAGACGGCTTTCTGCCGTTGGACTCGGATCTGTTCATCAGTTCCAAGAGCGTGCAGGGACTGAATCATGAGCATCAAGATGGTCGCAGTGTTGTGGCTCGTCGCGATCGCTGTGCGCGGGAGCAAAGCAAGCCGCAAATGGTCATCAGCATGTTGAAAAAAGCGTTGCGTATGGGCTTTGAGGCATCGTATCTGGTCGCCGATTCGCGGTATGGAACCAAATGCATCATCAACGCTGCGCTGGAACTGGAGCTGACTGCGGTGCTGCGCATGAAAAAAGGGAATCTGAAATATCGCGTGCGCCAGGCAGATGGGAAAGAACTGCTGTTGAGACTGTGAAAGTATTGCCAAATTAGCATTGATTGAGTGGATTATGAAAACATATCTTAATGAATTTATTGATATAATTTATTTTTTGTCATTCAGAATTCTACTGAAATGAGGATACTTTCACAGTCTCTGTTGGACGCCAACGAACTGTATGCCGCGGCGATACGCGGAAAATGGCGCAAAGCAGCGAATTTGCCGTGGCGAGTGGCGTCTTTTACGGTACAGCTGAATCTTGAAACCGATGCGCGCAAGCCAGAGCGATGGCAGCGGGTGAAACTGCTGTTCGTGCGCGGCTTGGATGCCGAGAAACGAAGCGGCAGCAAGAAGAAATGGGCTCTGTTTCTGAACACTGATCCTCAGTTGAGCGCCGAACAAATGCTGCAGGCATATTCGCTCCGTTGGAGCGTGGAAGTTTATTTCAAGGAGGCCAAGCAACACCTGGGGTTTCTGTCCGAACAGACTCGCAGTTTCGCCTCGTACATCGCGTCCATACATCTTTGTGCGATCCGTCATCTGCTGCTCACCTATGCGGCTTTAAACGGCCATGGACAAAACGTCCCTGAAGTGCGCGAACAGATTAAAGAACAGCTGGATATGCTCAGTTTCGCCCGCCGCCTGTGGAACTATTTCCATTCCCTGGTGTGCCGTTCCATCCGCGCTGGCAAAACCCTCACCGACCACAGTCTTGACTTGGTGATGCAAACCATTGACCGCCAAGTCGAACAATTCCTTGAGGCCTCACTTCAATTGGATGTCCTCAGCCTAGAAATTGATGATGATCCAGCTGTTTTATCAGGCTGAATTAGATGATTTTGAATCCAGAAACTTGAGTTTTGATCTTTGAAATTTCAATTGACAGCTTGTGAATCACAAAACGACACATTTTCTACGGACATCAAACTCAACTAATTGATGTAGCTCTTAAGACCGTTTACTGCGGCACATATTTCGATTTGAGCAAATGGATTATCACTACGAAACACTAAACCACCAGCGATTCCAAAAGTTTTGCCAAGCTGTTATCGTCGCGGAATTCCCTAAAGCACAGTGTCTGCCAGTTGATCAGCCTGATGGTGGAAGAGATGCTTTTTTCTTCGATACGGTGTTTAACAGAAAATTGTTTACTGTATTTCAAGTCAAGTTTTCGAAGAATCCTTTTAGCAAGAAAGCACGTGAAACTATAAAGGATGCGATTCAATCAGAAAAGGAAAAAGTTGAAAAGCTTATCCAACGCGGAGCAACGAAATACGTCTTAATCACCAATTTCAAGGGAACCGCTCACCTTGATGTAGGATCAATCGACAAAGTGAATCAAACTTTGTCTAAAGAATTCAGCATTTCATCGCAAGTCTGGTGGCGAGATGATTTGGATAGACGTCTCGAAAATTTTCCAGACATAAAATGGAACTACCCTGAAATTCTTAAAGCAACAGACATATTGCCTTTGCTTGTAAGAAGTCATTCAAACTCGGGTATTGATAAAGTAGTGCGTGCACTAACGAGTTATATGGCAATGCAATATGAGAAAGACAAAGATGTCAAATTCAAGCAGGTAGATCTGAAACGTAATTTGACGAACCTTTTCGTCGACCTGCCAATTGGTCACAAGCAGCCAGAGACTGGTCAAAGGGGAGTTCACCACATTAATTTTGACGAACTTGATGAAATTTCAGCTTATTTGAATCTGATTGATATTGAAGTGGTTTGCGAATTCCAACAAATGTTTTTGTTTGGACATTCTGGGCTGGCCGCAGAGTTCCTGGCGAACATGCCACCGGACACAGGGGTTTCACGATTTGTAATCGAGGGCTCACCAGGCCAAGGAAAATCCACCTTGACTCAGTTTTTATGTCAGGTAAACCGAATGCGGTTTCTAGATGAGAAAGATGAGTTAGATGAAAAAATTGATGATGCACACAAGCATGGGATCGCGCGCACCCCGTTTCGGATTGACATGCGTGACTATGCTGTTTGGGCATCTAAGCGTGACCCTTTTTCGAAATCCGACGAGACAAGTCGACCGGCTGATAGCCTGACATCACTTGAAAGCTTTTTAGTGAGGCACGTTGAGGCACTAACTGGCGGATTGCAAATTACGCTAGATGAATTGCTGCGATTTTTCACTGTGTCTCACTCGATTATTGTCCTTGATGGTTTCGATGAAGTAGCTGACCTTAATACTCGAGAGCGTATTGTCGAAGAAATCTGTGAAGCAGCGAAACGCTTGGACCAGCACGCAAAATCCATGCAAATCATCGTCACAAGCAGGCCCGTCGCATTCGCAAACTCACCAGGATTTCCAGAGGATGACTGGATTCATTTGGAACTTAAAGATCTTCAGAATGAAAATATTGAGGCTTATAAAAACAAATGGATCAAAGTTAAAAATCTTGACGAAGAGGACAGCATTCAAGTGTCGTCAACTCTCGAAAGCAAGTTGGAACAGTCCTCCCTTTTCGATCTCGCGCGCAATCCAATGCAATTGACGATACTGCTCCATTTGATCCATGTCCATGGGATGGCGCTTCCTGAGAAAAGAACCTTGCTTTACAAAGAGTATATGAATCTCTTTTTCAACCGTGAAGCAGAGAAGTCTAAGGTTGTTCAAAAGCATCGGGAGTTGCTTTTGTCAATTCATGGCGTGCTCGCATGGATTCTTCATACACAGGTTGAAAATGGCGTCGGATCCGGCAGTATAACTAAAGATGAATTTATTGAAGAGGTGCGAATTTATCTTGAGACAGAAGAATATGATTCAATTTCAGTTCAAGAGCTATTTCAAGGTACTGTTGAACGAGTAGGAGCGCTGGTTTCACGAAAAGAAGGCATGTATGAGTTTGAGGTTCAGCCTTTGAGAGAGTATTTTGCGGCTCGCCACCTTTATATGACAGCGCCCTATTCACCCGCAGGAAATGACAAAATGGGAACGAAACCGGACCGGTTTGACGCATTAGCTCGAAATTTCTTCTGGACGAACGTTACTAGGTTCTACTGTGGTTTTTACGATCAAGGCGAACTAGCCAGCCTCGTAGATGGGATAATTTGTTTATCTGAATCTGATGGATATAGCCTAATCAACCACCCGAGGAATTTGGCTATGATGCTATTGTCAGATCATGTTTTTACCCAAGCCCCAAGAGCTATGAAGCGATTGGTCCGATTTGTCACGGAGGAACCTGGTTTCCAACGTTTCACGAGCATGGAAAGCCCACAACATAGTCGCCGAAAATTTGGATTGTCGTCAGATGTTGGCGGTGAGTTTCTGTTTGAAGTTTGCATGGAAAGACTCAATGCGGAAGACGATCCCACTCGCCAGCGTGGATTGCGTTGGGTAATGGCAGAAAATGCTGATCGCGATGAGCTGAAGTCGATTTGGATGTCAGAATTCTGTAACGGTTTGCGAACATCTGATTTGTTGGACGAGGCCATTGAATTTGGCATCATAAATTGTTTCGAACCTGAGGAGATAGCAGCGCTAGCGAGCCATGATGTAGATTTTCATTTACGCTGGCTCATGTTGCAGGGTAGCTATGAAGCAATTGAAGATGATCCCACTCTTCAATTAGCGGCGAAAAAAGCTTTCTTTGACGACGAGCTTCACCTACCGCTTCGTCGGTTGAACATAAATCCATCGTCAACTGCGCTTGAGCTGCTTACTGAAACATTGCAACCGGGTGCTTTTGCACAAATTCTTCGCAGTAACGCGAATTCCATGGCATTAAATATTATGCCTCGTCGTGTAAATTTTGATGGATTGTCCAAAATCTCTGAGAAATCGAATCTAGCGGTCGAAACAAACGTGACTGATACACTCAATTCGTTTGGATTATTTTTGATCGATATGCTTAGAAAAGATGTTAACGAATGGCAAACAGATCTCGAATGCTGGTCCAAACTCGTTGATCGCGGGTTAGAAGAAGCGCCGGGTAGTTATAAAATGGTGCAATTTGCCATAATTTCTACCGCGACAAGAGCAAATATTTCAGCAGGAACATGGGATGAGAATGGATTTGCAGCAACGAAAGGATTAGTAAAACGGCTGTTCTTTGCCCGCCACAAGAGCGATGATGTCAATTGGTGGCAGGAAATTCTTTCAGACATCAACCCCGAATCTTTATATCTGTGCCTTAGTGTCTTGCTTTCCTGGGGTGAATCACGCACAATTGCTTCACTGATGCCGAGAATGGAGTCACTCGTGGACAGACTTGCACCCGATCAGTGGTCCCGCCTCTGGGAATTGACGCGTTATGTTTTACAAGCTGCCCCTGGATGCGGTGCCACTTTCTCAGTCGATTGGTTTCCGAACTTTGGCATTCTTTCACCTCGTATGGCGTTGATTATGATTAAGAAAGTCTTAGAACAAGAGTTCATAAGCAAAGTGACTCGAACTTACTTGATCAATTATGCCGGAGACGATTCTGAGATGTTACTTGAAGCGGTCAATAGTGAATTGCATGGTTTTAGTAAAGAGCCAATCAATTGGGATCATGTTAAAAATCTGTCAAAGCGAATGCGGGAGTTGGGCAACCGTGAAATAAAATCGATACCGTTATTGACACCATTTAGAATACCGCAAAATGTTGCGAAGGATGTTCTTGCAAATTCCGAACTTCACCACGGAGAATTCGTAGCGGCCTGCGAGACAAGGTACGCGACTGCTGTCGCGCAAGAAGCGTCTAAACTATCAGAATTAGATTGGTTTACACCGTTGAGTTAATTCATCAAATTTCGAAATTGAAATGACTCAACTTACTGGGTGCCCGCATGAAGCACTAACTGAATCACGCCAGAGAGAATTCATAAAAACATTTCTCCGAATCCCACAATAGAAAATGTCTAATACTGTCATTTTTGAAATGCCCGAATGCCTGCGTTTTCCAAATCATGCGCCCTTCGACGCAAACGCGAAAGCAGTTTCGAGCGTCAGGTGCGGATTGAGCTGGATGCCTGCTACATTTTTCGATGGAAAAAACTTAAGAGGCATTCGCGAAGGCAAACCCAACGACTGCCAAAATTACGACAAACTGCATAGAAAGCAATAATCTGAACTTCGGCTTCATGTCCAACCTGATTTCAGTGATGTCGGACTCGACTCTGCTGATGGCCGAGTTCAGATCGGACTTGGCCACAAGATTGCCCTCGCGCCGGGCGATCGCGATCGTTTCAGCTTGACGCCACTCCATGCCTGCAGCTTCGAGTTCCCTTAAAGTTCCTAAGGTGTTATATGCGATTTTATTCATAACCCAGTCCTTACATTCCTCATGCTATGAGGCAGCCTCCACACCTTCGGCAGTGACTCCCCTAAAAGGGCGCAGCATTGTCACAGCTGCCTGTGTAACTGTTGGTCGTCGTACAGCCGCCCCGCGCGCCGTCTTATACGCTTCGCTGTCATTGTGCGGTGATTTGGCGAGCAGCTTTCAACCAAATTTACTTCATACATCAGCTGCACTCTGATTATGCGTCTTTAAACGGGCATGGACAAAACGTCCCTGAAGTGCGCGAACAGATCAAAGAACAGCTGGATATGCTCGGTTTCGCCCGCCGCCTGTGGAACTATTTCCGTTCCTTGGTGTGCCGTTCCATCCGCGCTGGCAAAACCCTCACCGAACACAGTCTTGACTTGGTGATGCAAACCATTGACCGCCAAGTCGAACAATTCCTTGAGGCCTCACTTTAATTGGATGTCCTCAGCCTCGAAATTGATGATGATCCAGCTGTTTTATCAGGCTGAATTAGATGATTTTGAATCCAGAAACTTGTGTTATACTTTTATATGTTGTATGCCGAATTTAAAGTATTTGTCGTTCAATCAATTGCTAGCATTTGTAGCTGTGGTATTGTTGCGCATGAAACTTACCTGCTGGCCTGCATGGAAATTTATTTCATGATCAGTACTGAGGTTAATAAGATGTGCAAAAAAGACGCATGGGACCTAGCGGTCCAGCGGGGCCTTGGCAGGATAAGTGAACATGCGTAACAATACGCATGCACTTGCTATCGATTGTAGACTTAGTGGACCGCGGGGAGGTTCGATTCCTCCCCCTCGCTCCATCTACTTAACCTACATCCTCATCGGTAACCACTAGCTCGTGCGCTGTTGGTAAATCATAGTGCATCGGCCGGAGGCAGTCGATTGACTACGATTTTCGAATGGGCAAGACTAATGAATCAAAACGACAAGGCAGATATTGGGCGATAGGTCTGCACCGAATGGCGAAAAAGTGAGGTCGGAAGTCGCATCGTCGGAACTCGCCGATAACTTGGCCATCGCCATGGAGATTCTCGAACCTGGCAAGCCCCTCTTTTTAAGCGACGGGTTCCTCGTTACCGACCGCGGTAATTCGATTCTGAGTTAGTATGTGGACATTGGAGTCGACAAGCTGTGCCAGTGCCCATCAAGAGTTGTGAAATTAATCGAAGCCGAGTACGGAATCGAGTACGCCTCGGAGATTCAGGTTTCCGGCCCACATCGGTTTCGCGACTACGGAGAGACGTTTATCCAAGACAAACAAGAAGGGCACACCCAACGCGAAACGAAGACCGAGAGTTCACCGCGGTCCTATTGAAGAATTCAACCGGGAACAAGTAAAGGCACTTTCTCTGCTTGGACAGGAGGGAGTCACCATCAGACACACGGAGACTCCGAACATCCACCGAATAACCGAGAGCATGACATTCGGCGAAAGTTTGTGGTTAGCCCCAAGTTCCAGCCGGGATGACTGTATAAGTGCATGATCTGATTAAAAATACCAGAGGATATTGAATTTCACGTCTAAAAGATCAAATGCCTTTTGCTGATAATCGGTCGGTTGAGTAAACAGCCAGAATTCTGAATCTTTCCTGTTCAGTGGACGAATCCGATTCCTGCACAGCGTTGCAAGGTCCTGCATCAAAGTCTGAAAACTGTGTACCGGCTCGCCTGCCGCATTGAGCTTAGTCTTTTGTTTTCGATACGCAGACGGGGATTTTCTCGCCGGCTTGACCTCCAGTCGCTTTACACACTCATCATCAAACAGTAGTGGCGCGAGTTTCTTACGCATCTCAAACTCGACATAGTACGCCAGCATGCAAAGCAGAAGATGCGAACGCACCCGGCGTTCGCGGCGATGATCAATCGGACGCACCTTCAAGTCGACGGTCTTCATTGACCGAAACGCCCGCTCAACTTTTGACAGACGCCTGTAGCTGTCAAGCACCTCATCGGTGCTCAGTTTATCCGCCCTGGCACTGGTGCGAATCACGTAAAACCCATCAAGCGCAGCCTCGCGGTCAATGCTTTGCTGATTGCGCTGATAACTGAATCGTTCCGGTCCCGCCTCAATGTGAAAATGTTTGCGCATCTTGTGTTTGTCCAACGCTCGCGTTGCCCGACGAACAATCGCACTTTGCTTTTTCAACCGATACTTGTCCCTTTTGGTTGCCGAAACAATTTCATCCAGCAAGCGCTCGGTCGCTTGCAGCAACTGTGCACGGGTGGATTTGCGCTTGTCTGCCAATAACGGATTGCGACACACCACCAGCCGCTCACCAGGATATAACCGCTCACAGCGGATCTCCCCCAGGCCGCGCTTATCAAACAAACTTGGCTGCAATGCACCATCGTCTACAAGTTTTTGAATGGATACTGATTTCAGTGTCGTAATCCAGTCATACTGCGCCGGTTTCAGATCCTCCTCAATGCGTGCCGCAGTCAACATGCCCCGATCCCCGACCATCACAATCTGATTGAGTCCGAAACGCGCCTTGAGCTGGTTCACCTGTGAGATGACGGTTTGTGGATCAGAGATATTGTCGGCAAACGCCTCAATGGCAACAGGCCGTCCATCGGCATCACATAAAAGACCAAACTCAATTTGCTTGACCCCTCTTTTTTTATCCCGTGAATAGCCGAATTGTGCCAACTCACACTTCTCGCCGCACACCCAGGTCGAGGTCAGATCGTACATCACCACTGAGCCGTCCTGGAGATGTCTGCGTGCGAGTTTGTTTTCAATCTTGCTTTGGCGTTCAAGCAGCCAGTCCATCGCTGCATAAAGATCATTCCAGTCAGCCTCGGTGACACCGAGACATTCACCTAGGGTGTCGGATGCGACGTCTTCGCAGAAGCCTCGGCTGGTTGCAAGTTTGGAACGAGGCGCGATGACTCTTGCGACAATCATCGCCAGGCACAGTTGGCGCTGGCGTGAGGGCTTTGAGTCGATCAAGCGGTCAAGGCTGAGATTCTTGAGCGTGCCGAGCACGGCAGCGACATGGCCGTGTGGGATCGAGCGTGTGATGTCGAACAGTTCGGGTACGGGGTGGGAGGAATTTTTAAGTTCTGCGCGGATCATTGCGATCAGAGACGGTGGCAGTTTTGACAGGTTGGCAAGTGTTCTTTTCTTGCATTTTCCGTCTTGCCAGTAGGACTCTCGCACGAGAATGGCGGGCGGGGATTTTCTGTTTTTGATGGTTTCTACATACATGGGTAATCGTTATATTAATTAAATTAATATTGTCAATCAATTAATAATAATAATAAAATTACATGGGTAGGATTAAATGTTAAAATAATCGCAATTACTGCGATAAATCAAGTATTTAGGTCACTTTTTACGCTAAAATCCTCTGGAACTTGGGCTTAAAAAAAACAAATTTGGATAAAAATTCGAAGTCATATTTATCGAGTAAGAATCGATAATTGTTTGTTATCGTCAGCTTTTGTGTTTTCTCATCTCGATATCGGCTATAAAAAAGGAACATCAGAATCTCGACATTTCTTGTTTCAGGAAAGCTAAATTTAATGACATAGCCAATATAGACTTTACGGCTTTGTAACGAAACTTGAAGCATTTGCTCTCGAATCATCGCATCAAAAATCAATCGGTCCATGTTGGAATCTATGGAATCGAGAATTTTTTGTTTTTTCCTTGAAGCGACCGGAGACATCCGCAAAGTGTCGCTGTGGCTAGGCCATAGAGGCTGTGAAAGTATTCTCATTTTCGTAGATTTCTGAATCAGAACAAATATTAATATAATTTAAATCAATGAGATAGATATTCATAATCCACTAATTTAAACTAATTTGGCAATACTTTCACAGTCTCCATAGCAACCTGCAGAGCACAGAGGTTTACCTCCGAGTTGATCCTTGCAAAAAGCTTGACATTCAGGCTGCAGGCTTTCCGGCCGGCATCAGCAAGGGCAGTTTCCACAACGCACAGGATCGCCTGGTCGCAATGTTAAGTGACGCAGCGAGGCAATAAATTATGTAAAGCGATTTGCCCGATAATCGATTGATTTTCGGGCAGTTGCTGCTGCGAGCTTTACATAACAAAAAGCTTTACACAAAGCGCTCGATTTTTCATTTCAACCCTTGATGGTTGAACTATATTTGAATTGATGACAAATGTGCAGCTTCCAACGCAATTTAATTCATATCAAGCAGCTCGCTTGACAAAATATTTGACCTGAGCGCAACTGGGTCTAAGTTGATGAAGATTGCGTCTACAATAGAAAGTGTGAGTAATCTGCTAACCGGAAAGGACGAAGCAAAATTCGTTCAACCCTTTCGCGAGCTCATTCAAATAAAAAACACGCTCAGCTGTTTCACTGAGTTCAGTTTTGACGATGTACCCATGGATTGGCAGCTTTTTGAAAATCAAAAGAGGCGAATATCTTGATGTTTACAACAAGGTTAAAACTAACCTTCAGAAGAAAAAAGCATCGATTTAGGATGATATCGATTTCGAATTGGCACTGATCCGTCAAGATGAAATCAATGTTTGTTATTTTCTCAGGCTTTTGTACGACTTGCGGTCTGTATGTCTACTTGAGCAGGAAAGGATACGTAAAGTAATCAACAGTATTATCAATTCTAAAACTCAGCTCCAGAGCAATAAAGAGCTGATTGAGAAGTTCATAGATGAATAGTTTCTGGCAAGAACTGAATCAGGAAATTTGCTCAAATCATTTGAAGGGCATTGGGAGAAAGCAAAGGACGAGGCTATTCAAGAATTAACCAAAGTGGAAAATCTCGTTGAGGTTAGGTTCGGGAAAGTGATTGGCAAGTTTCGGTTTACCGAAATCACTCCTCAGAGCGAGGAGATCATTGGTATGATTAAGAGAACCGCGAGACTAAAGAAAAGGCACCTTATTGCAGAAAGAATTTCCGACAGAATTCAATTATGTGTCGAAATATTAATTAACAGGGTGAATTAATGTTTGATGATTGGTGCAATATTAATGAGTATTCAATAGGAACAAAAAAAATTCTCATTAGATTGTCCGAGCGAAGTAGTGGTCGTGAATCGATAGCTAATCGACTCATCCAACAGGTCCGTTCCCACTATGATGAGCTCAAACAAATTCAGGTGGACATAGACTGTCTAGGATATCCAGGTGCTTCGGCAATTTTGAAGAAGCGACTTCCTCAAGGAAAAAAAATTCGCTCTGGAGAGTTAGGAGAGATTCTCGGTACAGAGTTTGTAGAATTCCATACGGGTTTTAGAATCCCAGTCCGACGTCTCAGGTATAAAGATGGTCGCGAAGTACCCCTGCGAGGCGATGATTTTATTGGCGTTCGAATAGACAAAAGTGATAGCCTTTACTTGCTAAAAGGAAAAGCCAAGAGTAGACAAAATGTCACAAGAAATGTCGTTTCTCAGGCACGTAATCAACTTAGTAACGATGATGGGCGACCTACGCCCATCTCACTTTTGTTTGTGGCTGATCAATTAATGAGTTTAGATGGGTATGACAAACATCTTGGACGAAAAATCCGCGATGAAGTTGCACTGCAATCTGTGCCTCAGAAACGGATCACACACGGAATTTTTCTTTTGTCTCGAAACGATTCGACAAATTATCTTAAACACGATTTATGTCTAGCAGACGATGATCATAATCACCTGTCTGTAAATTTATATGTCAACCACCATCAGAAATTTATAGCTTGGGTATACGAAGAGGTAGGAAATCTTGGAAACAATTGACGAGTTAAACGCTTTTGTTAGCAAAGCCTCGCAACACAACATTCGTGGCAAACTCATAAATCGCGGTGAGGCTCGAGCAATTATTCGTCGAGATGGCGTTCTACCCGACGATGCTCCTTCCTTTGCGCGGAGCCTCGACACCGATCTAGCCGAGTACGGATTTTCTCTGCTAAGAGCATGCCTTACACTTCGAGAAGCAAGGGGAGAGTCGACAGTTTGGAGCAAGGGATTTCTTTCAGTGGGGCATGCTTTTGAGGCACTTGTAAGGAATGGTTCTCAAGTTGTTTCTCAAAGGGGATTTTGGCGAGTACTTGGAGCATCTGCCTATCATCTTGCGGGTTATTCGGCTATGGCTTTCTCGCTTATGAAACAACGTGAGGCAGAGTCAAATTTCGCTCCCGGCGAGCTTGCCATTGTCCGGTTGATCTTAAGAGATCTTGAGAATCTTCGTTCGGATGTTAAGACATGGATGCGAGCTGGAACTCATCTTGATGGTGCAGTGCAAGCTGGATTAAAAAACCGTGAAATGGACACAGAAGTCGCTCTTTCGGAGATACTTAATACAAGCCTCTTCAGAGCAATTTCTCATTTTGAGTTTGCTCTACTGAATGGCTCTGTCGCATCTCATCGAGAAGCGCGCATGATTTTAGAGTGTGGCACTAGGATCGCTAGTTACACGGGTTCTGTTACTTTTTGGTGGATTTTTCGAGTAGCTTCAAATCTAATTGATGATTTATGGTCCACTAGCCTACACTGTACACTTCCGTCCGTAGGCCCAGTTGGTGCTAACAATTACGATGAATTGCGAGAGCTGTACATTTCATCTCTCTATTCTAGGAAGGTATCGGAAATTGAACTTTGTCCTTCTCAACTCGAACCGGCCAGACGAGCAATAGACCTTTGCGACGACCTAGTTGTTTCTATGCCTACTAGTGCGGGAAAGACACGAATCGCTGAAATTTGTGCACTCATGTCACTAAGTACTGGAAAACGTGTTTTGATAGTTACGCCGCTTCGCGCACTTTCGGCTCAAACCGAAAGATCATTTCGAAAAACTTTCAGCCCACTTGGATTCTCTGTATCTTCGCTATATGGCGCGAGTGGGATGATTCCAGAAGATGATGACACACTTCGCGAGCGAGATATTGTCATTGCTACGCCTGAAAAGCTAGACTTTGCATTAAGGAACGATTCTTCACTGATCGATGATGTTGGACTTATCGTCCTAGACGAAGGCCATTTAATTGGGCCTAGCGAGCGAGAGTTGAGGTTTGAAATCCTAGTTCAAAGGTTACTTTGCCGACATGATGCAGATATTCGAAGAATCATTTGTCTTTCTGCAATCCTGCCAGAAGGTGAACAACTTAACGACCTTACAAATTGGATTCGGAGCGACGCGGAGGGAATTCCTGTCAAACTTGATTGGAAACCGACGCGACAACGCTTTGGAACGCTTAAATGGACAGGAAATGCTGCTCGTCTCCAATTTGATGCTATGAACGACGGTCCATTTATACAGCGATTTATTATGCAATCTCCTGCCATCCCGCCACGGCGTACACCATTTCCCAAAAACAATATCGAACTAACGTTTGCTGCAGCTTGGGAATTCGCTAAAGAAGGAAAGAAGAATTTAATCTACTGTACTCAACGTAATCACGTGGAGAGTTACGCCGGTAAAATTGTTGACTTATTTGATCGCGGTTTTCTTACCAATTTGCTTGTTGACCCAAATTCAATTGAACGAGCAATTTCAATTGGCAAAGAATGGCTAGGAGCAGAACATCCAGCTGTTAAATGCCTTAATATAGGGGTGGCGATTCACCATGCACGCCTTCCAAGTCCATTTCTCAGGGAGATTGAACAACTTTTAAATAAAGGGGTTTTAACAGTTACCGTATCCTCCCCAACTTTGGCGCAAGGTCTTAACCTAAATGCAGCTGTGTTGCTTATTCCCAACCTGCATAGGGCCGGTACCCGAATCACTGGCGAAGAATTTGCGAACGTAGTTGGCCGCGCATTCGTTGATCTTGAGGGGCTCGTAATTCATGTCATGTATAACCGCCTGAATTGGCGGTTTCAAAATTGGCGAAATCTTGTAAATGAATCGAAGGAACGATCACTTCTAAGCGGATTAATTCAGGTAACTCACTTAATTCTTCAACGGCTTTCACGTGGAAGAATTCTTGACAGAGCGGATGCTTACGAGTATTTGGTGAACAGCCGCGACAGCTGGGAAATTACTGATAATGAACAAGATGAAGAACCTTTGGAATATCTTCTTGAAAAGCTGGACAACTCTATCCTTGGACTGATCGAGGCTTTAGATGCGGATTCTGCCGATCTTCCTAGATTGATTGACGAGGCTTTGAATGGGTCGCTTTGGGAGCGTCAAATCGCTCGGATTTCGGACGAAATACGTAAGTTGCAACTTTTTATAATTAAGGCCCGTTCCGAATTAATTTGGTCTAAAACTACAATTCAGCAACGACGCGGACATTTCGCCATGGGACTCGGATTGGTGTCGGGCCTCCGGCTTGATGAGTTCGCGGATGAGCTCGCAGTTTCTCTTGACCGTGCTGACAGTGCTGCATCGCGTGGCGACGTTTATCTACTACAAGAAGAACTAACTACGCTCGCTGAACGACTATTAACTATCACGCCTTTTGCGCCCGATGATGGTCAGCTTCCCGATAACTTACAAGGTATTTTGACTGACTGGCTCTCTGGTACTCCTATTCGAGACATCGGACCAGATAACTTGCAATTTATTGAGGAAATACTCGTATATCGCCTAGTTTGGGCGCATGAAGCACTTCGTATGCGGCGCATTGCTCTGGGGTGGCAACCAGAAATCATTGCAGGTAGTGCGGCTGCGTGTCTTGAAACAGGTTTACCAAAATTTCTCATGGCAATGCTCGTTAGAGCAGGCCTATCATCTAGGATCGCTGCTAAAGCAATAGTAAACGATCAGAACCCGTCTTTTGTCAATTACTCCGGGATGATTGATTGGTTAAATAGCGATGAGATTGCTGCTTTGAGTGATGACGAGAATTGGCCTACAACGTCAACAGCAGAAATTTGGAGGCAATTCCGTTCTCAGATGCTTGCTCCCACAATAAAAAAATGGAAAAAAAGAGAGTGACTGAGCAAAATTTCTCCTAAATCTCGATCTCGCGAGCTGGTCGTTGACCAATTCTATAGAGTTGAGATTGATGAACAAGATAATGCAGTCTGGATATGCGCGCCAGACTTTGAGCGTATCATGAAATTGTACAACACGAACATCGATCATGCGGCAGGCATAATGACTGCTAGGTTTGATGCAAAAAATCAACAAGCTATTATTTCTCAACTGGGACCATTCTAAACTTACTTTTCTACATGCGAATTCGTCTCTAGTTATTTCTGCATCCGGACACGAAGCCTCCGGAGAAACTGGATATCCGCGTCGATTAAGGCGTTCGGACCCGCGCTTCAGAAATTTCAATCGAAAACGTAGGAGTGCATAGATGAAAACCAGTGCAACTTGCAAATCAAAATATTTGGAAACTACTTTCCAGGCAATTCAACATGTGCAGCGCGAAGCGTTCAAATTGGTAAAGGAATCTGGTATTTGCGATTGTTGGTGATGGTATAGGGACTAGGCGACGACGATTTCGAATTCGCGAGGTCCAAGCTGTTCTTCGCTTCTATGCCATACGAATAAATTTGATGCTAGCGACAATGTGACGTGGCCTAGGTACGTTTAAGCTGACGATTACCTCCATGGCAAGCGTTTGTATTCGAAAAACATCAGGTGAGTTCGAACGAATATTAGCGACAGTGAAAAATCAGCTTGATTGATGGGAACAATGGGGAAAAGATTAAAAGCGCAAATGTACTTGATGAAAATTCAGTTTAGGTGCTTGCTGATTCGGTCGCCGCACTTTAGCAAGTAGATTTGATACTTTTGATTGCCAAACTTAATTTTTAATCGTTGCAATTTTCTTATTTCCTCTCTGTGGATGCTTGCTTTCCTACCACGAAACAATAGCGGAACAACTTTAATTGAGCTCTTGTGACTTATCCAACCCTTAACAATCTCGAACCCATCCTGTAACTGTTTCGCAGATTTACTCGCTTTGAATTTACCGCTTTTTAGCTCAATTGGCACAATCCACGAATTTTGATCTTTTTCCGCGAAAACAACGAAGTCGCAGTTCTTCTGAGTTTGTAGATCTTTGACTTCATCACAATCCATATCTATAACAACTCGATTTGTCGGGCATGAATCTAAAGAAGCACTGCAGCCATCTCTCTTACAATTTTTAGCATGACATGAAGAAGATACGGATTGACGAGCCGAATTTACCAGGCTATCCATCTTTATACGCTTGAGGCAGTCGGTTGTAGATATAGGCACTATCGTTGTACAGAGCTACGCTAACGGCACTGTAGTTGTTTGGATAAAGCCCTGTTTCATTATCAACACGAATCTCTTCAACCAAAGAACCATCGCAATGATCTTGCTTATGGAATAACCAAACACCCAAATATTTATCGTCTAAAGAAACCTTTTTCTCTTCTTCAGAAAGATTTTCTTCAGGAATTTTTGATAATCTAGTCAGATTTCCGATTTTCTCCAAGAACCATTCACTATGCGTGGTAACTACGATTCGCACACCAATTTTGACTAACATAATCAGTTCTTCCGCTAGCTTTGACTGCATTGCAGGATGTAGATGAGCTTCGGGTTCTTCAATAATCAAAACATCACCAGGATTTACCAAATAACGCAAATACAGTACTATTGGTGCCAATTCAGAAACCATTGATGAAACGCGTGTGAATGGAAGATCTTTCTTCCAGCCAACTGGGCGATAAGAAAAATCAGGACTGCTAAACTCATTAACTTGGTTTAGAATTACTTCTCCGCGCATGATTTTTTCTTCAATAGATCTAGCTCGAATATCAGAGTCATGCCTGAATGGTTGCATTGACTTTTTGTCATAGCTCGGCAAGTGAATCAGTTGATCCAAGTAATCCGCTATGATTCCTGTCAGCAGTGGAACACTCGCAGTTGGCTGAATCCCTGCCATAGTAGCATTCTGAATCAGCGTGCTGACCACGATTTGGTGGGCATTCATGATGCCGGTACGGTTGGCAGGAAGGTAATATGCGTCTTTATAAATTGAGTTTAGTGACGATTTTATTGCTTCTTTAGCAATTACAGTTAAAATCCTTGCTGCATCTCTATTGTCGAATTCTGTATCACTACTGATCCAATATCTATCGAATAGGTAACTAATATATTTACTAAATTCTGGACCCGTGAACACTTCCGAAATTTTATTTGGACCGTTAAACTTGAACTTACTTGTCATTGGCAAATTATCGGGTGAGCGATTGCTATTGCTCAGCACAATTTCCCATCTTGGTGAATTTGACGTAGCATTCGAGTTAGGACTGAAATCTAGCATTACCTTGGACCTGGTGCTCCGCCTTCGAATTAGCTCGTCTGTAGAATCTACGCCAAAACATCGCTCTATCTCTAGTTTGATGTTACGGAAATTCATGCTTGAGGGTTGTTCTATAACACGTTGGATAATCGAAGAAATGCCATTTGGCAAAGGTTCGACACTACCGCGGTGGTATGTGTTCAGCCACTCTTTCAATAGATTCAATCGACTAGGGCCGTCAATTAATTCGTTTAAGTAAGCTTTTCTGAGTTCAAATTCATGCAACCCTCTAGTTTTGAAAGGACTAAGCCTCCTATGATCTCCGAAGCACCTATACATCGAATAAATTAACATTGCCAAATAAGACTTGCCTACATTGCTCGGACCGATGAACACAGTCAATGGTCGCATTTCAACGTTTGCCTTTGCTATCGGACCAAAATTTTCAATTTCAATGTTGAAATTGTCTATTAAGGATGGGTTTTCCGTCTTTTCCATTCAAACTTAATCGATTAACTTATAAAATATATCAATTATATTGTTCTTTACGCAAAAAAAAGTTAAAAAATTTTCTTCTGGCGATGTTTTTTCAGTTTTTCTGCGTTATGGATGGCATATTGAATGTTGCTTTTGAAATATTTTCAGATCTATTTTGAAATTCATCGAGAATGTATATTACAGGCAGCGAGTGAGATTGCTCGTCGGCAACCTAATCTTCAGAACGAACGCAGTTGCTGGAATCCATCGAAGCCATCTATTTTGAGAAATTAAAGGCACATCTATAAGCCAAGCATGAAACTGGGGTGTTGGTTCAATCGTTGGCATGTGAAAATTGGGAATCGGTGAACACAATTCAATTTTGCAAACATCAAGCTAAAGCGAAGGCGAGCGACCCAGATTCGTTGCGAGTGAAGATGTGAAATCTACACTTGAGCGATAAGTTCTTCCTTAACGTAAAGCCTTGTGTATTTGACCCTGATTCAATGAACTCAGCAGCACTTCTGCGACCGGCATTGTGACGCGTTAGCGGATGAGACTCCCCTAGAATATCCTGCGTTTGCCAATGCTGATTGAAAAGTAGTCAGTATTTCCATTTGAAATTTCCTAAACGCGAATTGGATCAAAAGATTTTTTCAGTTCCGTTCTGAAAATCCATTTAAACATGGAAATCTTTTGGCAGACATGAACTTGTCTCACATCGACATTTAGTGAGTTTGCAATTGTTGTTGTGATCGATTCAACTTGTTTAGTATAAGGGCGCGTGAATCAACCCTGCCTTCTCAAGGTTATCGGACACTGCACAAAAATTTTGAGAAAATTTGAACTCTTTGTCGCCAAAAATGTAAAGATCAGAGTCTTTCATCGCTTTCAGCCTGAAAATGCCAATATTTCAACCGCCTTGATTTCACCCATTTGGGCACAATCTTCCCTAGAACGCCGCTTCTGTTGACACCGATAAACTCAACGCTTCGTGCTGAAGCACAGATTGCACATTCCAAGCCACCCAGCTCCATAAAGCATCACCAGCTTCTGCCATGAATAAATCTTCTTGAGGTGAGAATGTAGGCATCAATGATGCCGAGAAAGGACTGCGATTTTTTTAGATTTATCTCATTTATAAGAATACTCGGAAGACTTACAAATGAGGATGAAATCAGACTTTTGGAATCGTGAAATAAAATTTTTCCAACAAAAATGTCCAAACGGCGAAATTTAAAGTAGAAGTGCCAACAACTGGTGTAGAATACAGTTTCAACGAAATTTCAACGAGTTGCAGAATATATACAGAACTCGTTGAAGAAACAGCAAGGGCTTCAAGCACGATCATAGACAATCTGTATACAGGCTGTTGTCGTGTGTAGTACACCGGATCAAACCTTGATCCGAGAACTTCGTCGACTGATTGATCCGCGCATTAAATCAAAAATTCGAAAAGTATCTCAAAAGCAGTCTTCAACTAGACATTCCAATAATGTGATTGGAACATGATCAAGATAAATCTGAGCCCTTCCCTTAGTCATTAGATACGATTTTGAAATTTTAAATTTCAATTAACATTGTATGAATTACAAATCGACACACATATTTTGTGCGAAAATCAAACTCAACCAATTGATGGTACTCTTAAGACCGTTTACTGCGGCGCATATTTCGATTTGAGCAGATGGATTATCACTACGAAACACTAAACCACCAGCGATTCCAAAAGCTTTGCCAAGCTGTGATCGTTGCGCAATTCCCTAATACACAGTGTCTGCCAGTTGAACAGCCTGATGGTGGAAGAGATGCTTTTTCCATCAACACGGAGTTTAACCAAAATGGGTTTACGGTATTTCAAGTCAAATTTTCGAAGAATCCTTCTAGCAAGAAAGCACGTGAAGTTATAAAAAGCGTGATTAAATCAGAAAAGGAAAGGGTTGATGAACTTATTCAACGCGGAGCAAAGCAATACTTCTTGATCACCAATGTCGAGGGAACCGCTCACCTTGATGTAGGATCAATCGACAAAGTGAATCAAACTTTGTCTAAAGAATTCAGCATTTCATCGCAAGTTTGGTGGCGAGATGATTTGGATAGACGTCTTGAAAATTTTCCAGACACAAAATGGAACTACCCTGAAATTCTTAAAGCAACGGACATATTGCCTTTGCTTGTAAGAAGTCATTCAAACTCGGGTATTGATAGGGTAGCGCGTGCACTAACGAGTTATATGGCAATTCAATATGACAAAGACAAAGATGTCAAATTCAAGCAAGTAGATTTGAAGCGTAAATTGACGAACCTTTTCGTCGATTTGCCAATTGGCCACAAACAGCCGGCAACTGGTTTAAGACGATCTCACGACATAAATATTGAGGAACTTGATGAAATTTCCGCTTATATAAATCTGCTTGATATTGACGAGGATTACGAAATTCAACAAGAATCTTCGTTTGGACATTCTGGTCAGGCTGCAGAGTTCTTAGCGAACATGCCACCGGAAAGAGGGGTTTTACGATTTGTAATCGAGGGCGCACCCGGCCAGGGCAAATCCACCTTGACTCAGTTTTTATGTCAGGTAAACCGAATGCGGCTTCTAGATGAAAAAGATGAACTAGATAAAAAAATTGATGATGCTCATAAGAATGGTATCGCGCGCACCCCGTTTCGGATTGACATGCGTGACTATGCTAGTTGGGTAACCGAAAAGGAACTTTTCTTAAATTCCAGCAAAACTAATTGGCAAATTAGTGGGCAGGCATCTCTTGAAAATTTTTTAGTGAGTCACCTGGAGGAATTAACTGGTGGATTGAAAATAACGACAGATGATTTATTGCAATTTTTTAAATTGTCTCACTCGATTATTGTCCTAGATGGTTTCGATGAAGTGGCTAATCTTGAGACTCGAAAGAGTATAGTCAAGAAAATCTGTGACACAGCGAAACGCTTGGACCACCAAGCAAAATCCATGCAAATTATTGTCACGAGTAGGCCGGCCGCATTCGCAAACTCACCGGGATTTCCAGAAGATGATTGGACTTATTTGGAACTTAAGGATCTTCAGGAAGAAAATATCGAAGCTTACAAGGACAAATGGGTCAAGGTGCAAGATCTTGACGAGGATGACAGCAGTCAAGTGTCCTCGATTCTTGCGGACAAGATGGAACAGCCTTACCTTCGCGATCTTGCGCGCAATCCAATGCAATTGACGATACTGCTACATTTGATCCATGTCCAAGGAATGGCGCTTCCTGAGAAAAGAACTATGCTTTATGAAGAGTACATGAAGCTCTTCTTCCACCGTGAAGCAGAGAAGTCTAGGGTTGTTCGAAGGCATCGGGAGTTGCTTTTATCAATACACGGTGTGCTCGCATGGGTTCTTCATACACAGGTTGAAAACGGCGGAGGTTCCGGCAGTGTAACCAAATCTGAACTAATTGATGAGGTGCAAACTTATCTCAAGAAAGAGGAACATGAATTAGACCTAGCCCAAGAGCTATTCCAAGGTACCGTTGAACGAGTAGGAGTGCTTGTTTCCCGAAAAGAAGGTGTGTATGAGTTTGAAGTTCAACCTTTGAGAGAGTATTTTGCGGCGCGCCACCTTTATAAGACAGCACCCTATTCACCGGCAGGAAAAGATAATAAGGGCACGAAACCGGAACGGTTTGAAGCATTAGCTCGAAATTTTTTCTGGACGAACGTTACTAGGTTCTACTGTGGTTTTTACGATCAAGGCGAACTGGACAGCCTCGTAGAGGGGATAATTTCTTTGGCTGAAACTAATGGATATAGCCTAATCAACCAACCTAGGAATTTGGCTATGATGCTGTTGTCAGATCATGTTTTTACTCAAGCCCCACGAGCTATGAAACGATTAGTTCGATTTGTCACAAAGGATCCTGGTTTCCAACGACTCACGAGCATTGAAAGCCCGCATAGATATAGTCGCCGAAATTTTGGATTATCGTCTGATGTGGGAGGTAAGTTTCTGTTCGAAGTCTGTATGGAAAAATTGAAAACGGAAGACGATCCAACTCGCCGTCGTGAATTACGTTTGGTAATAGCCGAGAACGCTGATCGCGATGAGTTGAAGTCAATTTGGACATCACAATTGAGTGACGGTTTGCTAACTTCTGAATTGTTGGACGAAGCCGTTGAATTTGGCATCATACATAATTTCGAAACTGAGGAGATAGCAACGCTGGCGAGCCATGAAGTAGATTTACATTTACGCTGGCTCATGTTGAAGGGTAATTATGAAGCAATTGAAGATGACCCCAATCTTCAATTTGCGGCAAAAAAAGCTTTCTTCAACGGTGAGAATTACTTTCCTTATCATTGGGTTTTCATGAAAGATTCGGCGACTTCGCTTGAATTGCTTACCGAATTTTTACGACCGCTGTCGTTTGCACGAATATTCCGCAGTAAAGAGAATTTTATGGCATTAAATATCATGGTTCGTCGTGTACTTTTTGATGGTTCATCCAAGAACTTTGAGAAATTGAATCCGCGGGGCGAGACAAACGTGACTGATTCCCTCAATTCGTTTGGATCATTTTTGATCAATATGCTTAGAAAAGATGTTAACGAATGGCAAACAAATCTCGAATGCTGGTCCAAGCTCGTTGATCGCGGATTAGAAGAAGCTCCCGGTAGTTACAGAATGGTCCAAATCGCCATGATTTCTACAGCGACAAAATCGGAAAAATCGGCAGGAACATGGGATGAGAATGGATTTACTGTAACGAAAGGATTGGTAAAGCGGCTGTTCTTTGCCCGCCACAAGAGCGGTGATGTCGATTGGTGGCGTGAAGTTCTTTCAGACATCAACTCCGAATCTTTGTATCTGTGCCTTAGTGTCTTGTTGTCTTGGGGTAGACCGCGCACAATAGCCTCACTAATGTCGAGAGTTGATCCACTTGTAGAAGAACTTTCACCTGACCAGTGGTCCCGCCTTTGGGAGTTAACACACTTTATTTCACTAGCTGCCCATAAGCCCCGCGCCACTATCACAGAGGATTGGTTTTCGAACTTTCACACTCTTTCACCGCACATAGCGTTAATTTTAATAGAAAAAGTCAAGGAAACAGATGTAAAACATCAATTGTCTCGAACTTACTTAATTGATTATGCTGGAGACGATTCTGAGATATTAATTCGAGCGGTTAATAATGAATTGAAAAGTTCAAATGAAGAGTCAATTAATTGGAAGCAAATTAAAAATTTTTCGAAGCGAATGCGGGAGTTAGACATACGTGAATTTATGTCAATAAAGCGATGGATGAAATTTAAAATTCCGCCAGATGTCGCTAAGGATGTTTTGTCAGATTCCGAACACCACCACGAACAGTTTGTAGCAGTCTGCGAGAAAAGCTATGCACCTGTTGTCGCGCAGCAAGCATCTAAATTATCAGAATTGAATTGGTTTACGCCGTCGAATTAATTCTTTAATATTCGGGGTTGCAAATTTTCAAATTTCTGGATGTAAAAGGGGCAAAACTGGAGTATGGGTTTCAATGGTCGGGGCCATGTCGGCTTGATTCGAAGTCTGTAACCGAGAGCGAATTTTGAATTGACGGCAATCCATAGTTGTAGTTGAAGCAGTGTGTTTCGAGGTCAGTGCCAAGCCGAAATGGCGACTTCATAGTTGTCTTTAGCAGCGCCAAATTGTGGACTTGATTCGGATGGATGTGATCTTGCTGTCTGGACAGAGATATTGACGGGAGGCGGGGCACGCGATGAATTGAGCTTGACTTACTGCGTTTTTTTGGCAAGCTATGGTTGATGGCCATTGTTTTAAATTCATTTGCATGGATCGGCGGTTCGGAGTTTCGCCCCGAGTGTGAGCCGCGGCGATTGATTTGGAATCGATATTTTTTCTTGCGAGGTTGGCTCAAGATAGTGAACCTGGGTTTGAAGGCGGTGTCGGTGAAGCATTTTCGACGGTGACCCTGACTCGTTCCAAGCGTGACCGACGCAATCAGCGACTGCACCGAGAGCTGGCGGCAAAAGATCTGCAATTCGTCGACTTGACGGAACAAAACGTCAAGCTGAGTGAGCAGGTGCAGTTGTTGTCGGATGAGATCAAGCGTTTGAAGAAGCTGCCCAAGCACCCTAAACTCAAGCCAAACAAGGGTTCAGGCATGCATGACAAAGTTAAAGCCAAGATCTCGAATTCGACCGACGGCAAGCGTAAAAAGCGTCGGTGCTGCCGCAAATTATTCAGCGACAGCATCCAGTGAAAAACGACTGAGGTTAAAGCGAAAAACGTACCCGAAGGTTCGACTCGCATCGGCTTCAAGCTCTACCATGTTCAGGAACTTGTGCTGTCTCCGCTGCTGATCGAATACCGTCGAGAAGTCTGGCGGGCGCCTTGCGGCAAGCGCATTATCGCGGATTTGCCCGAGCATGTGAAAGGTTCTCAATTCGGTCCCGAACTAAAGTGCATGGCAATGTCCTTGTATTACCAAGCACAATCGACGGTTCCGCGCATCGTGGACCTGCTCAACGACTGGGGTGCGTCCATTTCGAAACGCAGCGTGATGCGCATCCTCAATGACGACATGAAAATTCTGGTCGATGAAGCCCAGCCGGTGCTCGCAGCCGGCATCGCCGGTGCCCGATGGCTGCATGTCGATGACACCGGCGCCCGCCATCAGCACCGCAACGGCTACTGCAGCGTCATCGGCAATATCAGTTTACTTATATTTTGCCACACGCAAGAGCAAATCCCACCTTAACTTCCTTGAGGTGTTGAGCGGCGAAAATCCCCAATATCTGATCAACGCGGCGGTGATCGACTACATGCGCAAACGCAAGTTGCCCCAAAAAACCATCAAACTGCTGCAAAATCATCCAATAAAGCGTTTCGACTCTGAGAAAAGCTTGCATTGTGCGTTGAATGACTTGGGCATCCTGCAGCGCGAAGTGATTTCGCGGCCGGTGCGGATCATCACCGAAGGCGCGCTGTGGGGCGCACTGCTTGAAGATGGAAATTTCACCGAAACCGTCATCTTAAGCGACGATGCCAAACAGTTCCGCCTCGGCTCCCATGCGCAGTGCTGGGTGCATGCGGAACGACACTTGTATAATCTGCCAAGCCTCGGCGACGACAACCGCCAAGCGGTCGACGCCAAGCAAAGCGAAATTTGGGATCTGTATCGCCAGCTCGGCGAGTATCGCCTCAACCCCGATGCCAAGCTGCGGGTGCTGGATCATCCGCACACGCCGCTGCACAACAACTTAGGGGAAAATGATGCTCGAGTCTATGTCATACGCCGCAAAATATCGTCTGGTACCCGCAGCGATAAGGGCCGCGACGGACGCGATGCTGGGCTTGGAATTTACAAAACCTGCCAAAAACAGCAGCTGAGTTTCTGGCATCTTCTAAAAAATCGGTACAAAGTGCCTGGCGCACCCTATGTGCCATACTTGCCTGCGCTCGTCAGCCAACTCGAAAAATCGACTGCTCCAACCGACGCCCGACAACGGCGCCGCTTCAAGCAGAATCTCTGCCAGTTCAAACACCAAAATAGATGCCATCGCTTTCCAAAGGAAAGCAGGCCAAACCCCAGTTTTGCCCCACTTACGTTTGATGTTTCATCTCTTCGAATGTCAAAATCTCGGGCCAACTTGGCCGCTTAATTTCCATCTTTAAAATGCATTTCAGCGATGACTTTTCCAAGCTGGGTAAAGCTTCACAGCCGCAGATTTGCCCGCGCCATTTTAGTCCGCAATCCAGTTCACCAGCTGATTCAAGCCGGGGCCGCCATGCGCGGAACTGAGCGGGCGAATCTGTCTGACCCCGGGCGTTGATCAGGCAGGCCTGATGGTTTTCCTGTTCATCAGGAGCTGAATGAATTCCTATTTCGACCCGGCTGCTGCGATGCATAGTCCGATCTCTGTTCTGGAGTGCTCAGCGCGAACGGTCTACTGGGGTTTCCATCGCGGCACTGGTTCCCCCATATACACAAAACAAGCCCCAGGGGGTCATTGGCCGCTCCTGACTGTTTGCCTTTACTCTATGATGATTGCTCAACTCCAGCCAAGCGATCAGGATATTCTGAATTTGCCCCAGCTCATTTAACAAAAATATGACAAGTGACAGGAATGAGCGCCCGTACGAATGGTACTGGAAAGTGTATCGTGCGAATGGAGCAGACTGCAATTGATCGACAAAAGGCAGTTAGGTCCAATACTCAAAAACGTTCAGTCAATTCCAGCAGATTGCCTGCAATCGATTCCTATTCGCCTGAATTTGGTGTTTGTGAATGATCTGATTTCAGCACCAGACGAATCATTGGAAATCGCCCGCAGATGTGCAAAATGAAGCTTTACAGGCTGGAAGGAAGTGTCTGGCCGCAGTTGACGGTCCCGGGCCCAGTTCAATGTATATTCTGTTTTGCAGAGACTGCTGCAGGTCCACGGCTTTGGATTGGTCGGTGCCGGTTATCCAGCGCGTCCATGCTCGGACTGGTGTCTTGTCAGCATAGAAACATGGTTTGAAACGGCTGTCAGCGCGAGGGAGAAATCGTTGCCTGCATTGGTCCGGTGATCGTCGAGATTCTCAAAGTGTGCTTTATTCACGGTAAGTTGGACAATTCTTGCTCCGAACTGGTTCCTCCTTCGGTGCGAAAATCTGGCAGCATGCAGGCATTTAATTCAAGGTTGCATCTCAAGGGTGCCAGCAGTAGAGAGATGAGCGAGTCGATAGAAAATTTACTCGGACAGGATTCGAAAGGATTTTCTTCATCGGCCGCGTTACTCCTGAAAAAATGACTTGGGCGCGTGAGTGCAGGAAGTGGAAGATCGCCGACCTGAGTCAAGATCAATAGGCGCACATCAGGGCCGATGGGATCTTTAACATAAACGCGCAAAGCAGAATCGAAACTGTGTTCCTTTGTAGCAGTTGGAGTCAGAGAGCATGGGCAGAATATGCTGCTGACTGTTGAGGATGGACTTCGCGAATTCTAAAGCCGAACAAATAAACATGCCCACAGGACAGTCTGATCCCAAACAAGCTGGTCGGCTGAGCAGATGTTCTTTTCGCATATTGTGTTTTGATGAGTCTGTGCGGACTCTCCGGCTGAACTGAAAAAGCTAAAGAGGATTGTCAACGGGAACGAATTGTGCTTGAATCAAGAATCTCAATCGCAGTTCTGCATGTGGTGTCAGGTTCAAAGCCAGGTTCACTCATCGTGTTCATAGATTTTCAGTATGGAAATCATCAAATGATTAATTTCGCGAAGCTGGCTGGAATGATCATTGAAAATCACTGATTATTCGGGAATGGTTGAATTTTTCAAAGAAAGCGGGGCTTGAACCTATCATAAATGACAGCCCAAATCAAATTCACCATCAGAACAGAAAGGTGTTTTGTAAAATTCGATAATTTGTCATAGAACGTCCTGAGGTGCGGGACTAAAAATGCGGAGAATATTTGATGGACGATAACAAAAGCAGTGATTCAAAATTTAACCCAGATTTTATGATGGAATGCGCGCAGTCTTTAAAGGGTGTCTGTGAAGAACTGGACAAGAGAAAGTTCGAAAAAATGAAGACGGACACAAATCTTTTCTTGGGAACCATTCAGACGGTGCCGATCATAATGTCGCTTGCAATTGAGATCGCACTGAAGGCATGGCTGATTCGAGAACAGGAGAAAAATTCCTTTCCACACATTCACGATTTGGTGGAATTGTTTGACAGGCTGAAGCCGACTACAAAGGAGACGCTGGAAGTTCGCATGAGAAATCTGAGTCCAGATACGTTCTGGGGGGATCAGCCAAGTCTGATAAACGTCGATCCAGACTTTCAGGAAATGTTGGGAGCGACGATGGACCCTCTTCGCAAGGTTCTAGATGCTCACCGAAACGCGGAAATGCACTTTAGGAATTTGTACGAAAAAGAGGGAATTTCATTTGACAAGAGTGAAATGGATAGTGCGCTGACAGTAATCATTGATGCCTACTGAGAAAAAAGGGGCGCCTAAACCAAATCTTGACTCTGAACGGATGCCAGTTTGCCGGGTGGGTTCATTTGGTGAGGCCGGGATTGACGTCGTGCATCAGGTTTTCCTGCAGCATGCTTCAGGTGAGCATCAAACAAGCCAAAATTGGCCGGGATTGGAAAATGAAATCCTTCCATGCGGCGAAGCTGAATTTAAGGGGTCATTGAATCAAGGTCAGGCGACCGAGATGCGATGAAAGCGAAAATTCCAGGCGGTCCAGACTCATTCGGCATGCGGACTGCGCAGGAATTTTGCATCAGACCGATTGGACGTGTTGCATTTATGCAACATATCTAAGATATATCCACTTGATTCAGCTGCAATTCATCGGATGAGGTTTCGAAACTGCATTCAAGGCTACTAAAATAGTGAACACATCGTCAGATATCGAAATCTGATTGATGAATAAAAGTCAGACATGAAATCTGACTTAATAATAAAACTCTTAATCGGAGAAATATAGAAATGAAAAGAATGTTATTAGTACTCGGTCTTGCCGGTCTGCTAAGCATGCCTTCCGTGGTATTTGGAGAGGCTACTTGGTACGGTTCGTTCCGAGGTGGACTGGAATCCGCTGGCGATTCCACCCACATGTTCAGCAACGGCTCGCGCTGGGGCGTGAAGGGTTCGAACGAAGTCTCAGAAGGGCTTTCGGCGAACTATCGTTATGAGGAAGCGCTGGATCTTGCCACCGCAAGTCTTTCGACCGGCAATCGTCTGTCGTACGTAGGTCTGTCCGGTGGATTTGGAACCATCTCCATTGGACGAATCTGGAGCGCAAGCTGGAATTCAGTCGGCGCCATACTGGACAATTCGTATGTGTACGGCACTTCTAAAACGTCGAATCGAGTGGGGCCGGCGGTGTCCTATTCGAATTCGGTCGGAGCGGCCTCCGTGCAGCTTGATCTGGTGATGGACAAGGCCAACAGCGAAAAGTCCGGAGTGGATCAGTATGAATTTGGTCTGAGCATGGATCTTGGCGCGGCCACGCTTGCTTTTGCGCATCGCAAGCGATACGTAGCAGCGGATACCGAGGAGAAATTTATGGTGGGTAAGCCAAGCACGGCACCCTCGATCGTTGTAGATCAGGAAGGAACGTCTGGCACGCCACCCAGCCTAGTTAAGACGGATGGAACTGGAACAGCTAATACGCCAACCGTTGTGACTGTGACCCCCGCCGAAGATGGAACACCTGCAGTAAATGCAAGGGTGGTATCAAATCGAGCATGGCAGGTTGCGAATCCGAATGAAGCGGTACCACTAGTGGATAGCGACGGGACCGCTATCGCAGCCGACGATTGTACGGAAGCGAATCAAGTATTGGTTGCAGCAGATACAGATTATGATGTTACAAATGGCTTAAATGTTGGAGCTGCT